>NZ_CP107849.1:0-4800000 GCF_045161165.1 Nocardia sp. NBC_00511 | reverse complement strand
GGCGCGGCGGGCGGCGTCGGCAGTGTCGCGGTGCAGCTGGCCCTGCACCTGGGCGCGCGGGTGATCGGCACCGCGAGCGAGCGCAATCACGAGTTCTTGCGTAGCCTTGGCGCTGAACCGGTGAATTACACTGTGGGACTTTCGGATTCGGTGCGGGCTCTGGCACCGGATGGGGTCGATGTCCTGCTCGACGCGGTCGGCAAGCGAATCGGACGCACGGTGCTGCCGCTGCTGGCCCCGCACGGCCGGTTCGCCTCGGTGGTCGATCCGAAGGCCCGCGAACTCGGCGGGGCGTACGTGTTCGCCCGGCCGGACACCGGTGATCTGCCGGTGGTGGCCGCACTGGCGGGCAAGGGCGTGTTCCGGGTTCCGGTCGGCGCGATCTTCCCCCTGCGCGATGCCGCGCAGGCTCATCTGCTCAGTCAGGGCGGGCATGCCCGCGGAAAGGTGGTCGTCGCCGTCGACGTGGCCGCCTGCGAGGAGGAAAAACCTTACGATGAACGGTAATTCGAAGATCGCGACCCGCACCCAGGCGGTCGTCCGGCAGATGGCGTGGTCGCAGGCGCTGGCCCGGATCGCCATCGGCACCGGCATGCTCACCCAGCCCGCCGCCGTCTCCAAGTCGTGGTCGGGACACTACGACGAGGAGGCGTCCTCGCTGCCGACCCGTGCCTTCGGCACCCGCGACGTGGTGATCGGGCTCGGCACGGTCTGGTCGCTGCGGCGCGGACATCCGGTGCGGCACTGGTTCGTGCTCGGCGTCGCGCTGGAACTGGTGGATGCCACGGTGACGCTGAACAAGCGTGAACGGCTCGGCATCACCGGGAAGCCCGATACCTGGGAGTTGTTGACAGCAGCGGGATTAGCCGGAGGAATTCTGGTTGCCGCGGCTTTGCGGGAGTAATGCCGGGCGCACTCCCCTTATATCCGATCACAGCGCGGACCGGGCGAGAATTGGCCATCACCACAATCACATTTCGATGAAATATGTTGTCCGACAGGGTGCAAGATAAGATTCGAAACACTCAACGATGTTGACCACAGACGGCCTCGAGGTGGAGGCACGACCGCGACCTTTCCCACCGTCCGTCATTCGCCGAGGATTTGCAAAATGGAAATTCTGTTCCTGTTCGCCGTAGGTATTTCAATTATGACGACCGCTGTCGTGTACGGCACCGATTTTTTCTGCGCCCTGGTGCTGCGCACGGCGTTCGCCCGGATCGACGATCCGGCACTGGCTGCCACCACCGGCCGCATCCACGAGGTCGCCGACAAGCGGATGCCGATTCCGGGCGCGGTCGGCGTGGTGACCGCCGTCATCGCCGCCGCGCTGGCCTTCTTCCAGGGGGCGGTGGCCTCGGGAATCCTTGCGGCACTGGCCGTCGCGGTGCTCGCGGTCTGGCTCGGCATCTACGCCCGCATCAGCGCGCCGATCAACAAGGAGCTCACCACGGCGGTACTCGCCGATCAGGTCCCGGCCAACGTCCGGGAACTGCAGCGCACCTGGGACAGCGTCATCGTCGTCCGGGTCGCCCTGCAGGGAATCGCCCTGGTCGCACTATTTCTCGCGGCGCTGTCGGTGTAATGGGCAGCGCCGCAATCGAACCCGTCCGCGCGAGGCGTACGACGGCGGGAAGCGAAGGCGTGACAATGATTCAGTTCAAACTTCTCGGCCCGCTACAGCTCCACGTCCACGGCAAGGTGGTCGACCTGGGCCCGCCCCGGCAGTGCAGCCTGCTGGCAGCCCTGCTGGTGGACTCGGGCCGCCCGCTGACCATCGATACGCTCATCGACCGGGTGTGGGGCGACTCGCCACCGGTCGCCGCGCGGGACGCGGTCTACACCTACGTCGCCCGGTTGCGCGGTCTGCTGACCGAGGCCACCGCGGGCACGGGCGGCCCACCGGTGCAGGTGAATCGGGGTTCCGGCGGCTACATGCTCTCGACGCCGCCGGACTCGGTCGACCTGTGGCACTTCATGGATCTGGTCGACCGGGCTCGCGCCGCCGACATCGACGACCCGGATCGCGCCGCGCAACTGGCCGCCGGTCTGAACCTGTGGAACGGCAGCGCCATGACCGGCCTGGACAGCGAATGGGCCAGGCGGCTGGGTGAATCGCTGCACCGGCTCAAGCACGAGGTGACCGCCGACTGGGCGGACGCGGAGATCCGCCGCGGCAATCATTCGCTGGTGATCAACCGGCTGCACACCGCCCTGCTCGAGGAACCGCTCGTGGAAGGCCTGCACGAGCGGCTGATTCGCGCCTACTTCCTCAACGGTGAGACCGCGCTGGCCCTGCGGCAGTTCGAGCTCGCCCGCCGGATGATCGCCGACGAGCTGGGCGCTGACCCCAGCCCGGGCATGCGGGAGCTGCACAGTCGGATCCTGCGCGGTGACCTCCCGGAGCTGGACACCCCGGTGCACCCCACCGTGAACGTCCGCTCCGACTCCGACGGCCACCGCGCCCACGCGCTCACCCTCGCGGTGGCCCCCGACACGCTGCCGCTGGCCCCGCTCGGATTCAGCGGCCGGGACGCGGAATTGGCGACGCTGACCGGCATGCTCACCGACGATCCCGCGCCGCGCCCGGTGCTGGTGACCGGTGGCGCGGGCGTCGGAAAGACCGCACTGGTGCTGCAGGCCGCCGACTGCCTGCGCGACGACTTCCCCGGCGGGCTGCTGTACGCCGATCTGGCCGACGAGCCAAGCACCACACCGGAAATGGTGCTCGGCCGACTGCTGACCGCACTGGGCACCCCCGCCGACGCCATGCCGTCCGGACTCGCCGAGCGCGTCAACCTCTACCGCGCCCGGCTGGCCCGCCGCCGCGTGCTCGTCATTCTCGACAATGCCGCCACCGAGGCCCAGATCATTCCCCTGCTGCCCACCGGCAGCTCCAGTACGGCCCTCATCACCAGCCGATTCGCGTTGGGGCTCACCACGGTCCGAACCTTCGTGCTGCACGAGCTCTCCCGCACCCAGGGATTGCAGATGCTGGTCGCCACCGTCGGCCGCGCGCGCGTACTACCGGAATGGGAGGACGCGGGGATCGTCGCCGATCACTGCTCCGGCATTCCGCTCGCGCTGCGCGCCGTCGCCTGCCGCATGACCGCGCGCCCGCACTGGACCTTCGCCCGCATGCTCGCCCGGATCAGCGACGAGCAGCGGCGACTCGAACTCGTCTCCTACCAATCCCTCGATATGCGAGCCAGTTTGGACCTGACCTTCGAACAGCTCGACACCACCGCGGCCACCCTGTTCCGCGAACTGGGCCGACAAGCCCCCTCCGGAGCCGACTTCATCGCCCCCGACCAGCCCGGTCTGAGCCCCGACGAACTCGAGGACGCCATGGACCGCCTGGTCGACGCCTACCTGCTCTCGGAGGTCGGCCGTGACGACACCGATCGCGCCCTCTACCGCATGCTCGACATCCACCGCATCTACGCCAAGCACCTGGGAGACTGACATGGCGCGTGCCGTGCACCACACCACCCCCTACCCATACTCCGACGAACTGTTCCACCGCGCCCTGGGCACCCGCGAGTACTGGGAGCAGCGGATTCGCGAAATCGACGGTGCGGACGCGGAATTGGCGGCCTTCGAGGTCGCGTCGAGCGGCACCACCGTCACCGTGAACACCGTCATCCCGGCGTCGTCGCTGCCCGGCCCGGCCGCCACCTTCCGGCCCAACGGCGTGCGCTACAGCTACAGCGAGAGCTGGAGCGAACCCGTGGACGGCGTCGCGCGCGGCCGAATGGAGGGCAAGGTCGAGGGCATGACCATCGCGCTCACCGCCGATCTGCTGGTGCGCCGCACCGACGCGGGCTGCGAGTTCACCATGGACGGGTCCATCGAGGCGCGAGTTCCCCTGATCGGCAGGCTGATCGAGGGTGACATGGGCAAGACCTTCGTGCGCACCGCCGCCGCCATCGACGAGTTCACCCTGAAGTGGCTGGAGAACGCGGCATGAACCAGCCCGTACTGATCACCGGCGCGACCTCCGGCCTCGGGCTGGAGACCGCGAAAGTACTTGCCGGTCAAGGTGTCCCGCTGATCCTCGCGGGTCGCGACGCGAAACGGTCGACAGCGGCCGTGGACAGCATTCGCGCGCACGCGCCCGATGCCGAGATCGAACTGCTGGAACTGGAACTGGCCTCGCTGGATTCGGTCGCCGCGGCGGTGGCGGAGCTGCATCGGCGCGAGGTCGCGCCCCTGCGCGCCATCGTCTGCAATGCCGGATTGCAGATCGTCGATCAGGTGCGCAGTTCGGCCGACGGCTACGAAATGACCTTCGCCGTCAACCATCTCGGCCATTTCGCCCTCGTCACCGGCTGCGCCGACCTCCTTGCCGCGGGTTCGCGGGTGGTGGTGGTGTCCAGTGACGTCCATCAAGGCCCGCGCAAGTCCATGGGCTTCCCCGCCCCGCAGTGGCGTGATCCGCGCGCACTGGCCACCCCGGACACCGACGGCGCCGCCGGTCGCGACGGCCGGGTCGCCTACGCCACCAGCAAACTCGCCAATGTCTACTTCACCTACGAGTTGGCCCGGCGCTGGGCCGAGCGCGGCATCACCGCCACCGCGTTCGATCCGGGGCTGATGCCCCAGACCGGGCTCTCACGCGGCTATCCCGCGCCCGCCCGCATCGGATTCCGTTTCCTGGCACCGATTCTCATCCGCGTCATGCCCATCGCGCGCACCGTCACCCGCTCGGCGGCGGACCTCGCGCGCCTGGCCGTCGCACCCGAGCTGGCCGAGACCACCGGCAAGTACTTCACCGGAGCCGACGAGGTGCCCAGCGCACCCGAGTCCTACGACGAGGACCGGGCCGCCGCGCTGTGGCAGGTCTCCGCAGAACTGGTCGAGGCCGCGCGCCGCGTGCCACCGGCCGAACGGCGGTGACCGCGTGCTGATCCGAATCGCCCAGTTCGCCCAGCGCCGGGCGCGGGCCGTGCTCGTGGTGGCGGGACTGGCCGCCGTCCTGTGCTACGGCATCGGCTGGTCGGCCCCGATGCACTTGAAGACCGGTGGATTTCAGGACCCGGGCTCCGAATCCACCTGGGTCGACAACTATCTCGAACAGCACTTCCCGGGTGCGGCGCCGAATGTGGTGCTGCTGCTCACCGCGGCCGGGGGCATCGACTCACCGGCCGCGGGCACGGTCGGCGAGCAGCTCACCGGTGAGCTGGCCGCGAATTCGGATCTGCAAGGCGTGCAGTCATATTGGAACGTCGCCACCGAGGTGCGGCCCGCCCTGCGCAGCAGTGACCGCAATAGCGCGGTCATCATCGCGTACGCGCGCGGTGACGACACCGAAGCGCCGAAGGTGGCCGCCAAGCTCGCGGACAAGTACAACGGCTCCCGCGACGGCGTGCGGATCAGTGTCGGCGGCGAGGCGGTCGCGCTCGCGCAGATGAGCAAGCAGGTCACCCTCGACCTGGTCACCATCGAAGCCATCGCGATCCCGCTGGCCGGCATCGTCCTGGTGCTGGTGTTCGGCAGCCTGCTCGCCTCGATGCTGCCGTTGCTGGTCGGTGTGGTCACCATCGGCGCGGCCCTCGCGGTGCTGCGCATCCTGTCCGCGGTCGGCGACGTGTCGATCTTCGCGTTGAACATGACGACCGCGCTCGGCTTCGCGGTGGCCCTGGACTCCAGTCTGTTCATGGTCAGCAGGTTCCGGGAAGAGCTCGCCGCGGGCGCGGACACCACCGCCGCGGTGGTGCGCACCGTGCAGACCGCCGGGCGCACCGTACTGTATTCCGGTCTCACCGTGGCGCTTTCGCTGGCGGCGCTGCTGGTGTTCCCGCTGTACTTCCTGCGCTCGTTCGCGTACGCGGGGCTGGCGGTGCTCGCCGCGGCGGTGTTCACCACGCTGTTCGTGCTCCCGGCCGCGTTGGCGCTGCTGGGTTCCCGCGTCGACGCTCTCGATGTCCGGAAGTATCTGCGGCAACGGCTGGGTCGTCCGGAACCGGTGCCCGGACCGGTGGAGCAGGATCGCTGGTACCGCTTCGCCATGGGGGTGATGCGCCGTCCGGTGCTCGCCATCGTGGGCGTGGTGGCGGCGCTGCTGCTGCTCGGATCACCTTTCCTGAACATACATTTCGGCTGGGCGGACGATCGGGTGCTGGCCGCCGGCTCGAGTCGCACGGTCGGGGACGCCTCCCGCACCGATTTCTCCGAGAACCTGACCTCCGGCATCCTGCTGGCGCTGCCCGACACCCACGGCGACAACACCGCCATCGCCGCCTACGCGCACACGCTGTCCCAGGTCCCCGGGGTGACGTCGGTGATCTCCAGCGGCGGCGTGTACGGCAACGGATTGCAGTTGGCCGGAGCGCAATCCGCCATGACCGGCGACGCGGGCAGCTATCTGCGCGTCGGCACCCGCCTGGATCCGTACTCGACCGCGGCCAAGCAGCAGCTCGATCAGTTGCGCGCCGTTGCGGCGCCGGGCCGGGTGCTGATCGGCGGACCGGCCGCGCGCAATGCCGACGCGGTCTCCGCGCTGGCGGCCCGAGTTCCCCTGGCCCTGAGCCTGATCGCGCTGTCGATGTTCCTGGTGCTGCTGGTGTTCACCCGCAGCGTGGTGCTCCCGATCAAGGCCCTGGTGCTGACCGTGCTGTCGCTGGCGGCCACCTTCGGGGCGATGGTTTGGATCTTCCAGGACGGGCATCTGTCCGGCGCACTGGGTTTCACCCCGACCGGGTTCCTGATCCCCACCATGCCGATCCTGATGTTCTGCCTGGCCTTCGGCGTCTCGATGGACTACGAGGTCTTCCTGCTGTCGCGCATTCGTGAGGAGTATCTGGCCTCCGGCTCCACCGATCGTGCGGTGGCGGTCGGAATCGCCCGCACCGCACGCATATTCACCGCGGCGGCCGCGCTGCTGGCCATCGCCTTCGTCGGCATGACCTTCGCGGGCGTCTCCTTCGTCCAGCTCTTCGGCCTGGGCCTCACCCTCGCGGTGCTGGTCGACGCCACCGTCATCCGGACCATCCTGGTTCCCGCGCTCATGCGGACGATGGGCCGCCTGAACTGGTGGTCTCCCGTCCGATCCCATCCGCTCGCCGTGCCCACACCCGAACCAGAAACCGTTTGACCGCGACCGGGAGACCTACTCGGCGGATGATGTCGGGCGTCAGGGCTGGGCTTCTGCCTTCGGTGAAGGTCCAGCCCACTCGGATGTTTCGCATTCGCAGTCCCTTTCGTCCGGGGGCCCGGGGGCTCCGGGCTCACGGACGATCCTGCGTGGGGATCGGCAAACGAATGACAGTCATTCGGCAAGAGCAGGTAAGAATAGGTGGGTGCTGAGGGTCTTCGATGAGGAATTCGCGCGCGAGCCCTGGGGCGTGCTGACCGCGCTGCGACGCGACAGCGGGGGCGTGCACCGGGTGGCCACCCCCGACGGGCCGCCCGCCTGGCTGGTCACGCGGTACGACGACGTGCGGGCCGGGCTGCTCGACGACGGGCTGTCCACCAATGTGACCTACGCGCGCGGCGACGACTATCGCGGCTTCTCGGTGCCCGCGCCACTGGATGTGTTCCAGCGCAGCGAATTCGACGAGCTGGCTCGTCTCCGCGGGGCCGTGGTGGGGGAGCTGCGGCGGGGCGGCGGCTGGAGCGAGCGGGTCGGAGAGTGGGTCGGACGGTGCCTCGACGAGGTGGCGGGCGCAACCGAATTCGACTTCGTGGAGCGGGTGGCGCTGCCGCTGCCCGCCCTCATGCTCGGCGACCTGCTCGGGCTGACGGGCGAGGTGCGGGAAGCGCTTGCGGGGTGGGCGGATTCGACCATGCGCCCCGGGGTCGCGCCGCGGGCCCGCGACACCCTCACCACCATGGCCGAGATCATCGGCGCGGTCCTCGAACAGGCTCGCAAAGGTGCGGACGACACCATGGCGTCGCGGCTGGCACGGTCCGGAATCGGCGGTGGGGCAGCGGATTCCGGTGAGCTGCCCGGACTGCTGTTCTACCTGCTTTTCGTCTGGTACGAGGTCGTCATGGACGTGCTCGCGGGCGCGGTGCTGACGCTGTCCGGCAGACCCGACCAGCGAGTCGTGCTGGCGGCCACGGACAACCCTGACGGAGCCGTGGACGAACTGCTGCGGTTCCTGTCACCCCAGGTGCTGGCCGGGCCGCGATTCGCGGTGACGGACCGGGAGATCGGCGGGCAGCGGATCGCGGCGGGGGAGACGGTGCTGCTGTGCCTGGCATCCGCGAACCATGACCCGTCGGTGTTCACGCGTCCGGAGACCCTGGATCTGGGTCGGACGTCGAATCCGCAACTGGCGCTGGGCCATGGCGCACACGCCTGCGTCGGGATCGGCTTCGTGCGGCCGGTGGTGGGTGCGGTGCTGACCGAGCTCTATCGCCGACTGCCCGACCTGCACGCTCTCGGCGACGAGCGGGAGGTGGTGTGGCGCTCCGGGTTCCGCCATCGCGGCCCGCTGAGCCTGCCGGTGCGGACGTTGGCTGGAACGGGGCGAGCATCGTCGATCGCCCCATCCTGATCGCGCGGGCCGGCCGATGCCCTCCCCTTCGGGGACAGCGGGTCCGGCCCATGGTCGCGCGGTCCGGACGAGTATATGATTTCGCTCACCGAGCCTGTCAACTGCAGGAGACAAGATAAGAATGGCTGCCGGACAACAGCATCCGTTCACCACCGCCCTCAACACCCTGATCACCGCCATGCATCCGCCGGTGGCCAGGGACGGCGGCCCGGTGGAGATCACCCACCGCGCCCTGGCCGAGGACATCACCGGCACCACCGGCGTCAGCCTCTCGGCCAACTATCTGTGGAAGCTGCGCACCGGGCAGACGGTGAACCCGTCCTTCGAAACCCTTGAGGCATTGCGCGCCTACTTCGGGCTCGACAGCCTCGACCCGCTCACCAATCCGGAGCTCGCGCGGGAACGCGGCCGAGAGCTGGCATTGGTCAACGCGCTCAAGGGAAAAGCCGACTCGGCGGCGCTGGAACTGGTCCTGCGCGACGGCCTGGCGCACGGTATCGTTCGGCCAGAGGCCATCGTCGCGATGCTCGACGTGCTGCGGCGAATCGAAGGCCTCGACAACGGGGAAGTCATGTGAGCCATGCGGATCGCGGTCTGGGACGGCTCGGGTAGTGAGCATTCGATGATGGATCACCGGCGCCTGCGCCGTGAGCTGCGCGGCCTCGGGCTGCCCGCCCACTTCACGGTGGCGCAACTCGCGGAATCGCTGGCCCGCCGCCGCGGCCGGCCGCTGCGGCTGCGCCCGGAACCGCTGCCGGTGGCCGGGCTCTCCGGCGGCCTGCTGGTCACCCGCGACATCGATTTCATCGCCTACCAGTGCAATACCTCCGAACTGCACCAGGATCACATCGTCTGCCACGAGTTCGGGCATCTGCTGGCCGGGCACGAGACCGTGACGGTGACCGGCAACGACGCGCTGCGCCTGCTCGCACCCAATATCGACCCGGCCGTGGTGCGGCGCATGCTGGGCCGCAGCTGCTCCTCCGAACAGGCCGAGCAGGAGGCCGAGCACATCGCGGATCTGCTGATGGCCCACCACATCACCCGCTGGACCTCGCACGCGGAATGGGTGCTGCCCGACGGCGTCTCGGACGACATCCGCAACTTGCTCGACACACTCGGACCGGGATTCGACTGAACACCATGCAATTCGCTCTCGTCTACGGCAGCATCGGCGCCCTCGCCCTGCTCGCGTCCGGTTGGCGCGTGGCCCTCGCGCTGCGCGCCCCGCAAGCCGCCGCGCGCTGGGCTGTCGCCATCGCGATCGCCTGCGCCGCACTCGGTTTCGAGGCCGCGGTGCCGCAGATCTACAGCTGGATCGGCCGTACCTCGGGCATCCCGAACCTGGCCTCGCTGATCGTCTACTCCGCGATCGCCACCGCCGTGCTCTCGCAGCTGGTGTGGACGAGCTACCTGGTGGCCCCGGATTCCCCCGGCCGCTACCTGGGCGCGCGGACCATCGTCGCCGTGAACGTGGCGGTCGTCGCGGTGATGGCGATCCTGTTCGCGCTCGCACCGGTGCACGACGAGGTCCACGCCACCGACTTCGACGACCACTACGCGAAAGTGCCCGTGGTGGACGTCTTCCTGGGCATCTACCTGTGCGCCTACACCCTTGCCCTGCTGCGGCTGATCCTGCTGTGCCGGGCCTGGCTGCCGCAGGTGCGCACCCAGCCGTGGCTGCGGCGCGGCCTGCTGCTGCTGTGCCTGGGCTCGACGGTGGCGCTGGGCTACAGCGTCGGCAAGACCATCGCCATCGCCGGGGCCTGGGCCGGGTTCGCCACGCACCGGCTGAACATCGAGATCGCCCCGGCCTTCGCCAGTCTCGGCGCGGCGGCCATGACGATCGGCTACCTGTGCCCGTCGCTGCTGCCCAACGCCCTGACCGCCGCGCAGCGCGCCCGCGCCCTGCCGCGCCTGCGCCCACTGTGGTCGGCGCTGTGCGAGGCGGCCCCCGAACTGTCGGCGTCCGCGCCGCCCGGCGGCGCGGCCAAGGATCGGGTGTACCGCCGGGTCATCGAGATCCGCGACGCGCTGCTGATCCTGCAACCCCGGCTGACACCCGAGATGACCACCCGGGCGGTGGAATTCGCGGACGCGCTGCGCATTCCGGCCAGCCGTCGCGAAGCGGCCATCGAGGCGGCACGGATCGCGCAGACCCTGCACGTCGGCCGGTCCGCCGCCGTCGACCACGGCGAGTCCTTCCACCGCCCCGAAATCCCGTCCTTCCAGGGCGAACTCACCTGGCTACTGGCGGTCTCGCGGGCATACCACACTTCGCCGATCATCACCGCCGTGCTGGCCGACCTGGAACACACGGCACCGCCGGTAACGTGAAAACCCATGCCGTGAACCCGTTTTCAGCGGCCGTGACGGGCTCGCGGCGACTTCTCCCCCTGACGAAACCGTCCGATGCCGCTATCCTGTCCCCTGCGGGTGTGGTGTTCGGTATCCCCTTCATCGAACACCCCTCCCGTCCAAAGTTCGGGGAATCCGCTGCGCCCCAACCATATTCGAGTGGGTGCGACAATGAAGAGAACGACCGTGGGCGTGGCGATGCTGGCCGGGGCGGTGCTGATCGGCGCGACCGGATGCTCGGGTTCCGGATCACCCGGTACGCCGACCACCTCCAATAACGCGGTGCTGCCGGTGGGCACGCTGACCTCCGCCGACGCGATCACCCCGAGCATCGGGGACGCGCCGGGCGCAACCAGCCGGACCCCGGCCGCCGCGCCGGTGGACCCCGCGACGCCGGTCTGCGCCAACGGCCAGATCGCCGTCACCGGAACCGCGATGCCCCCCAACGGGACCCGCAGTGGCGTGCAACTGGAGTTCACCAGCGCCACCGGCGTGACCTGCCGGATGACGGGCTTCCCCACCGTCGACGTGCTGACCATGTTCGGCCAGCACGTACACGCGCAGAAGACCAACCGTGGCGCGATGGGCGGCCAATCCGACCCGCTCGCCGACCCGGTTGCCGTCCTGATCAAGCCCGGCCATCCGGTGCACGCCGTCCTCGAGGGCTCGACCCTGCAGAACGACGGCCAGCCCTGCCCGGTCTCGCGCTCCTTCCTGGTCAGTCCGCCCGACACCACCGACATCCGCATCCTGCAGGGCGATGCCTACCAGTGCGACGTCCAGATCCATCCCGTCGGATAGCGTGAGCCCATGGGCGAAGACGCGCGGGCCGGACTGAAGTTCTCGAGTCTGGACGCTCCGCTGTTCGACGGCGCCGAGGCCACCAAGGGCGAGTTGATCGACTACCTGGAGGCGGTCGGCGAGCGCATGGTGCCGTATCTGCGGGAGCGGCCGCTGTCGGTGGTGCGGGTGCGGCCCGGCCAGGAACCGTTCATGCAGAAGAACCTGCCCAAGTACACGCCGGACTGGCTGCCGCGGGTGACGCTGTGGGCGGGCAGTTCGAAACGCGAGATCTCCTACGCGCTGGGCGAGGACCTCCGCACCCTGCTCTGGTTCGGCAACCAGCGCGCCGTCGAGTACCACGTCACGCTGCTGCTCGCGGAGAACCTGGTGGACTACTCCGGTGGCCCCACCTACCTGGTGCTGGACATCGACCCCGTGCCCGGCGAGCCGTTCGGTCAGGTGGTCGCGGCGGCCGAATTGATCCGCCGCGCACTGGAGAACGACGGACTCTCCGGTGCCGTCAAGACCAGCGGATCCAAGGGCGTGCACATCTTCGTCCCGGTGGCCTCCGGTGTCGACATCGAGGACGCCGCCGCGGCCACCCGCGCCATCGCGGCCCGGGCCGAACGCCTGGACCCGCACCTGGCCACCACGGCCTTCATTCGAGAAGACCGCGGCGGCAAGGTGTTCCTGGATTCCACCCGGGCGGGCGGGGCGACCGTGGTATCGGTCTACAGCCCCCGCATCCGCCCAGGCGCGACGGTGTCGTTCCCGGTCAGCTGGGCCGAGCTGCCCGGAATCGACCCGCACGATTTCACCATCCGGACCGTGCCGAACCTGCTCGGCGACCGCGACCCGTGGGGCGAGTACCTGCCCGAACCACAGTCGCTCCCAGCGGATCTGATAGCGGAGGGCCACACCATCCCGGTGGCCCGGGTGCAGGCCATGCACGAGGGCAAGCGCCGCGCCCAGGCCCGCCGCAAGGACTGACCCTCACGCGTCGACCGTGTGCCGGGTGAGCAGTCGTTCGGCCGCGTCGTACTCGTAGAGCTCGGCGTAGCGGCCCCAGTCGATGGCGATGCGCAGTTGCTGGCGCGCACCGTCTTCGGTGAACCCACGCCGCAGCAGATCCAGGAAGAAGCCGTCGCGCAACCGTTCCCCGGGCGCGGTGCTCAGCGCGTGATCGATCGCGCCGACCAGCGGGGCCTTGGCCCGGGCCAGGCGCGCGAAAATCGCCTTGGCACTGTCGATGTCGGCCTCGGTGAACATCGACCCGTCGACGGTGAGCTCGATATCGCCGTCCACGGTGGTGGCCAGCCCGAGCATGGTGGCGGCGTCGACCAGCGGCATCAGATCGTCCACCTCGAAGCGCAGGCCGCCCGCGAGCTCCGGCAGATCCGCGCGCCCGCCGCCCGCGGCCACCAGATCCAGCATGCCGCCCAGCCCGTCCACCCCGGCGTCCGGCAGCGGCCGGGTGGTCGGGGTCGGCGTGAAAGCGCTACGGCCACCGTCGAATCCGACGTCGGTGAGCATCCGGTAGGCCTGATCGACCAGCGCCTGGAAACCCGCCCCGCGCGGATCGCGGGGATGATCGAGACCCACCCGGATCTCACCCTTGATCCGGCCGGGGTTGTTGTCCAGCACCAGGATTCGATCGGCCAGCTGCACCGCCTCATCGATATTGTGGGTGACCATCAGCATGGTCTTGGTCGGGAACGCGGTCTCGTCCCACAGCCGCATCAGCTCACCGCGCAGGTTCTCGGCGGTCAGCACGTCCAGCGCCGAGAACGGCTCGTCCATCAGCAGCACCTCCGGCTGCACCACCAGCGCGCGAGCGAACCCGACCCGCTGACGCATCCCGCCGGAAAGCTCCTTGGGATAGGCGTTCTCGAAGCCGTCGAGCCCGATCATGTCGATGGCGTCGGTGACCCGCTCCTCGCGCTCCCAGACCGCGACGCCGCGGGCGCGCAACCCCAGCTCGACGTTCTGTCGCACGGTCAGCCACGGCAGCAGCGCGAAGGTCTGGAACACCATGGCGGTACTGGGATTCGGCTCGGTGATCTCGCTGGTGCGCAGCCGCGCCGAGCCGGCCGACGGCTGCACCAGCCCGGCGATGATGCGCAACAGCGTGGACTTGCCGGACCCGGATTTGCCCAGCAGCGCGACGATTTCGCCCTCGCGCAGTTCCAGGCAGACCTCCGAGAGCACCGGCAGCTGCTCCCCGGAGGGATTGGTGAAGGTCTTGGTGACGCGGTCGACGGTCACGATTGCGGTGGACACGATGGTCCTCCTTTCGAAAGTTGTTTCAGCTCAGGGAGAATCGCGCTTCGGTGCGGCGCTGAAGTCGCCGCCACACCAGGCGGTTGATGCTCACGGTCACGATGCTCATCACCACGGTGCCCAGCAGCACCTTGGCGAAGACGTCGTCGGCGGTGGCATTGGTGATGTACGCGCCCAGCCCGTAGGCCTCCATCCGGGTGTGCCCGGCCTCGACCACCTCGCCGACCAGCGTGGCGTTCCACGCGCCGCCGAACGCGGTGATCGCGCCGACCAGGTAGCCGGGTGCGATCGCGGGCAGGATGAACGACTTCCAGCGCTGCACCCCGTGCACGCCGAGATCGTCCATCGCCTCGCGCAGGTCCGTCGGAATCTGCCCGGCCGCCGCGATGACGTTGAACAGCACGTACCACTGCGCGCCCAGCGCCATCAGCACGATGCCGCCGAAGTTCAGCGAGATGCCCGTGTAGGTGAGCGCCGCGATCACGAAGATGAACAGGAACTGCGCCGGGAAGCTCACCAGCACCTGCACCACCGGCTGCGCGAAGCGGCAGATCCGCGGATTCATGCCGATCCACACCCCGACCGGCACCCACACCAGGGTGGACACCACCAGCAGCACCATCACGCGGGACAGGCTGGCCAGGCCCAGCAGCGCGGTCGGCCCGAATTCGGCCAGGCCCACGGTCCTTTCGAAGTAGGCGGCCAGCGTCCAGGTGCCCCAGGCCAGCACCGCGAACAGCAGTCCGAAGAACAGCACGTCCCCGGCTCGGCTGCCGGTGCGGTCGTCGTAGGCGGAGCGGGTGCTGCGCCCGAACACCCGCATCCCGCGGTCGATCCCCTCACCGACCGGCCGGAGCATGCGGGCGAGCCGACCCGGCACCGTGCTGCGACGCAGCAGGTCCAGGACGAGACTCCTTGGTGCCGAAGCGCTTTCGGTGTTCTCCACCCGGAACCGCTCGGCCCAGGCCGTCAGCGGCCGCCAGAACAGCACGTTCACCAGCACGATGGTGATCACCATGACGAGCGCGCCGAGCATCAGCGTGCCGACCTGCGCCTGCGAGGTGGCGGCCGCGATGAAGCTGCCCATGCCGGGCAGCGCCTCGTCCCGGCCCGACACCGTGATCACCTCGGAGGCCGCGAGCATGAACCACGCGCCGCCGAAGCTCATCATTCCGTTCCAGATCATCGGCACCATGGCGGCCGGAATCTCCAACTGCCACAGGCGCTGCCAGCGGGTCAGCCGCATCATGCGGGCGGCCTCGTCGAGTTCGCGCGGCACCGTGCGCAGCGCCTGGTAGTAGGCGAAGGTCATGTTCCAGGCCATGGCGGTGAAGATGGCGAAGCTGCACGCCGCCTCCGCGCCCAGGTAGGAGCCGCGGAACAGGGCCACGAACGCGGTCACCGTGATGGAGACCAGGGCCAGCACCGGCACCGACTGCAGCACGTCCACCATCGGGACCAGCACCTTCTCCGCCCGCCGGGAGCGTGCCGCCCACTGGCCGACGACCAGGCTGAACAGGATGGAGGCGACCAGGCCGATGAACATGCGCAGGGTGGTGCGGGCCGCGTAGTAGGGCAGTTCGGCCGCGTCGGTGGAGACCGAGCCGACGGCCGCGTCGGGCGTCCAGGGGACGGACATGTCGCGAAAGAGCCTGAGCACCACCAGGATCAGCAGCACCGCGGCGGCCACGATCAGGTAGTCGACCGTGCGCAGCCGCCCGTGTGCCCGGGGTGCCCGCGGCGTCGTGCCGGGACGATTCGGAATTGCGAGTTCGAGGGTCATCGGGAAGTTCTCTCGTGAATACCGCCGCCGCGCGGGGATATGCGGGCAGCATCGAATACCGCCGGGCACGATCGTGCGGACGGGTCATGAGATCGGTGGATATCCGAATTCATTCGCGGAATTGCGCACACGAATATGCGGTGCGCCGAATGGGCACCGTGAATTCAGCAATTGTGGAACGGGAGGGTCAGCGGCCCGATCCGGGAGGGACCGGCCCGCCGGTAGATCCGGGATCGTCGTCGGATGTCGTCATGGTGCTCGGCCTCCTTCCTGGTCGGCGCGATGGGTCAGCGCACGTGGGGGAGGTCGCCCGGAACACTCGGGTAGGGACGGACACCCCTCTCGTCAGAGCTTCGGCACTGTACGACGTGTTCCGCGTCGGAAAGCCACTTCGGATAACCCCTTAATCCGGAGAAATCTGTCCTAACCTTGGGCGTCTCTCGACGTCGTCAGATCAGTGGCCTGTGTTCATACAGGAGCCTCGCCTATCGAGGTGCGATATCGAACCTAGTGAAATGCTGTGCATAAGTCAAAGATCGCGTATTCACAGTGGTGGAGCGATATGTCACAGCAACCGACCGCAGTCCGGTCGATCGCACCGGGCGGGTGTGTCGCCTACGCTGGTCGGCGTGGTGAGAGCAGGAGCTGCGGCGGTGGGTATCGCCCTGATCGGGGTGATGGTCGCCGGCTGCGGCGGGTCGTCGCCGTCGGCCGCGCCGACGACCACCTCGGTCGTGCCCGCGGTGGTGTCGCCGTCGGCCAACACCGTCGGTCTGTGCGGCGGCGTCACCGATGCGGAGGTCGCGCAGGACACGGGTCTGACCGGACTGCACCGGATCGCGGTCAATCCGATGAGCTGCGCCTGGCAGCCCGCCGCCGGCGGCGACTACGCCGTGGTGTTCCAGTGGTTCCGGGGCAGCCCCCTGCAGGCGCGGCGCACCGAGATCACCACCGGCACCCCCGCCACCGTGCAGGTCGCGGGCGACGCGGGCATCGAATGGCACACCGACAACTCGTGCGAGGTGGCCGTGGCCTTCGGTGACACCGACTTCGTCGACTGGAGCTTGACCGCCGCCGCGGATTCCGCACGGCCGCAACCGTGTAAGGCCCTGGAACAGCTCGCCACGAGCACGTTGACGAAGGCGGGACAGGGATGAACCGGCGAGGGTGGTCGCGAATCACGCTGGCGGCGTTGACCATCGCGAGTCTGGCGGGCTGCTCGCACGGTGGTTCCGGCGACCAGGTGCGCCCCGCCGACGATCCCAACTTCCTGGCGGGCTGCGGCCCCCTCGACGATCAGAAGCTGGCGAGCTCGATCACCGTGACGGGGCTGCACCAGCAGCGCAACCCCACCATCTGCGACTGGACCGCCACCAATGCCGGTGGCGGCCCGGTCGACATCACCTACGCCTGGTTGCGCGACGACACCCTGTCCCGGGAGACCGAGATCGCCGCGCAGACCGGATACCAGATCGAGCGCATCGTGGTGAAGCACTACGGCGGCATGTACTGGCGCGACCCGGCGAACCCGGATACCTGCGCGGTGACGGTGGCCGATACCGGCACCGTCACCTGGTGGGTGCAGAACCGAGACCATGCGGCACAACCGGATCCGTGCGCGGCGGCCATGACGCTGATGCAGGCCACGCTGTCGGTCGACGGGGTCTAGATCGGTCACCAGTGGTAGGGGTGCCCGCCCAGCGACGCGTTGTAGATCGCGGTGCGGGGACGGGCGGCGCGCATGTTGACGCGCTCCTGATCGGTAAGTCGCGCCCGACCGCGCCAGCGTCGGAAGAACGCTCCGACGGTCAGGGCGGTGGTGGTGTCGCGGGTCGGGAAAGCGATGACTGCCATGATGGCCTCCTTGACGGAATGCAGGCTGCCGCACCGTTTTCCGTGCGCACCGAAGGCCCGCACGCAGTGGTGCGGGTCGAAGAGGGTGCGGGGATCTCAGGCGTGCACGGTGCCGCAGCGAGCGGTGAATGGAATCGACTGGTGATCCGGACTCGGATACGGACTGTCATCGGATGTCATGGTCGTTTCTCACCTCCTCGCCGCCGGGACGCACGTGGACGTCGCTGTTCGTGCTGCCAGACCACAGTGGCCCGGGGGCTCGTCCCGAGTCAAGGCGCCGCACGGGTATTTACGCATTCCGCCCGTAGATCACACCGGGCGTAAAAACTGGCGGCGCACCGCCCCAACGGCCGGAACGTGGCCTAGTGTTCCAGGAAGGTGGCGACGATGTTCCAGAACATGGCCGGGTCGACCCGGTCGAAATCCCAGCTCTCGGTGAGGCTGTGGGTGGTGCTCACGATGGCCGGGACGTCGAAGTCGTGCCGGGTGGCCGTGCCCTTGGCCTCGATAGCGGTGACGACATAGGCGGTGGCGGTTTCTGCGGTGTGGGGCACGGGCGAAGCTCCAATCGAGTACCGGTCCGGATGGGTCGTGCGGGTGCGCGAGGTCGCGCGTCGTGGCGTTTCCGTCCAGTTTTCTTTCCGCCTGCGGCGCAGGGGAGTTCCGAAGACGCCAACTCGGTGCCGGGCACGCCAACCTTGCTACATGGTTGCCCGAATACCGTACGGTAGGTGCGATTTCGGCGTGCGAGCGGGGTCTGATCGCTCAGGAATCGTCGCGGTCCCGCCAGCGGTGCACCGCCCGGCGCAGGCTCGCCGGGTCCGCGTAGCCCAGGAATTCCGCCTGCTGAGCACGTGGAAGATGTTCGGCCCGTTGCAATCTGCGCCGCCGCGCCCGATCCACCTCGCGCCGCCAGCCGGTGTCGTACTCGGCCAACCGGCGCTGTAGCGAACGCGGGGAGGTCAGCAGCCGCCGCGCTACCGTTTCCAGCGTCGCGACGCCCTCCACTAGCGCCTCGTCGATGACCGTGCCCAGCTGATCGAGCCAGGTCGCGCCGAACTGTGGAGTGGCAGGCAAGGTTCCGGCGTAGGCCAGCAGTACCGACGTCAACTCCGGGTCGGCGCCCTTCATCGGTAGCGCCAGGTCGGCCGTCCGCAGCGTGAGGGCGTCGGTGTCGGCGACGAAATCGATTGAGGTGGTACCGAAAAGCTCGGCGAACGCCGCCGCCGACTCGGGCTCCCGCTGGCGCAGGCCCACCCGCACCGGCACCACCGGATACCGGGTGGCCGACCGGGCTCGGCCGATGATCAGGGCGAAAGCGGCCTGTACCAACAACTCTCGGCCGCGGCAGTCCTCCACCACCGAGGCCACCTCGAAGCGGGTCTCCTCCTCGGTGCGCGCCGTGATCCGCAGGCTGTAACACGTTGTGAGACTGCCGGAGTGGAGCACGCACGAGTCGAGGGCGTCCCCGAGCGTCGGCGCGGACAGGAACAGGTACTCCAGCAGACCGAATTCGCCGGTCGTGGCCTCGTCGCAGGCCCGGAGACCGACGTCGGGATCACCGGTCTCGTGTTCGAGAAGTTCCCACAGCCGCAAGCAGTATCGGGGTGGGACGCGTACTGATTCGCCGCCCTCCCGCCAGTTCGGCACGCCCGCCTGGCGGGCCAGCCGCTCGGCGTCCAGACCGGCCTGTGTGGCGCGCTCGAGCACGAAGCGGGACATGAGAATGCTGTCGGCGCAGTCGTGTCGGGTGTTCACGGCATCGGTCACCGTTCGAGGCGACGCCGGGCGTCGTCGAGTTCGCGGCTGAAACTGGTGCCCGCCGCGGCCAGTCGGCGCTGCAGGGTGCGCGGGCTGACGTGCAGGCGGCGCGCGATATCACCGAGCGACACCGACTCCTGCGCTGACCCGGCCGCCGAACCCAGCGAATCCAGTTCGCCCGCAACGAGATCGGCCCAGGCGGTGGCGGGCGGCAGGTGCAGCCGACTGGCGGACGCGCCGCGCCGCAGCACCGCCGCCAAGCGCGGATCGGCGGTGTGCTGACGTCGTTCCAGATCGGCGTGGCACATCGTGAGGGTATTGCGTTCGGCGCCGAATTCGATTGCCGCCGTGCCGAAGAACTCGGTGAAGGCCGTATGCCGCCGGGGTGAGCGCTGCCGGAAGGTCACCGCCGCCGGGGTGATCGCGGCCTTGGCGCAGTGCCGAGCCCGCGACAGCAGGAAGGCGAAGCTGGCCTGGGCGGCGATCTCCGCGCCGCGGCTCTCGTCCTGCGCGCGGGTGGTGAAGATGGTGTGACGCTCGGTCACCGCCGTCACCTCCAGTCGCCTGCTGCTGGTCATGCAGTCGCCGAATTCCGCCGCCGCGCGCAGTCCCGCTCCCACGGTGTCCGCGGTGGTGACCAGGTATTCGAGCATGCCCAATTCTCCGGTTCCGAAGCGTTCGCCCCCGCGTAATCCCACGTGCGGCTGTTCGACCCGATGCTCGAACAGCTCCCACAGCCGCTGATAGCAGTGGCCGGGCACGCTGCCCTGCGGCTGATCCACCGTCGCGCTGCCCAGTCCCGCCGCGCGGGCCAGCTCGGCCGGATCCAGCCCCGCGGCCTGCGCCCGGACCAGCACGAAGCGCGGTAGCAGCACGCTATCCGAGGTCGTCATGGGATGCCGTTTCTCCGATCCGATCGAGTGCGGCCGCGCCCGAGTCCGGTTGTTCCGAACGGAGTTTGCGCGCGCGGTCCACCTCCAACGTCCAGGTGGTGCCGGATTCGTGCAGTCGCCGCTGCAGGGTGCGCGGGCTGGTGAACAGCCGCCGGGCCACCTGGTCGAGGGAGGGCTCGGCCGCGGTGAGGGTCTGCGCCAGCACGCCGGCGATGCGGTCGGGCCATTCGGTGGCGCGCGGGGGCGGCGGCGGCATGGTGGCGGCGTGGCGGCGCAGCACCGCGGCGAGCATGCGGTCACCGGTGACCTGTCGCAGGTCGAAGTCGGCGGTGCGGAAGGTGACGGTGTCGATCGGCGCGCCGAAATCCACTCGGGCCGAACCGAACGCGTCGGTGAACGCGGTGTGGTCGCGGGGCGCGCGTTCGCGGAAGGCGACGCGCACCGGGTCGATCGGGCGTCCGGTCATCTGCCGGATCCGGGAGACCAGCACCCCGATCACGGCCTGCACGGCCAGATCCCGGCCGCGGCCCGCCCCGTTGATCATGAACAGTTCGAAATTCGCCTCGGTCTCGGTGGATTCGGCGGCCTCGAAGCGATAGTTGGTGCTCGCGGTGCCGACGTAGGGTCCGGCCACCGCCAGACCCTCGCCGAGGGTGTCGGCGGAGGAGACCAGATAGTCGACCAGACCGAACTCACCGATCCGGTACCCGCCGATGGTGCGCAGCGTGGTGCCCGGGTCCCCGGTCTCGTGCTCGAACAGTTCCCACAGCCGCGGGAACAACTCGCTCGAGACCCGCGAATCGCCGTCGCCGACCTGCCAGTCCGGCATTCCGGCCGCCCGCGCCAGTCGCTCCGGATCCACCCCGGCCGCCGCCGCGCGAGTCAGGATGAACCGGGGCATCAGCACGGTGTCGGAGGTCTGCATCAGCCCATGGTGCGGCGAATCCCCAGCCGAAACCGGGAATTCGCCTAACTGTGAGACAACCCGCAACACCCGTCCGCACCGGCGGATACTCCGAATACGACGGGTGCGCCGGAGGTACGCCGCTCAGGCACGCAGGAAGGTCGCCGCTATGCCCCAGAACCGCCGCCGGTCGAGGGCATGGAAATCCCAAGTGCCGGTGAGGTTGTGGGTGGTGGTGACGATTCCCGGCACGTCGAAGTCCGTACGGCTCGCCGCGCCCTTGGCCTCGAGGGCCTCGATGACATAGGCGGTGGCGGATTCCACGGTGTGGGGCACTGGTGCTCCGATCGGTCGTAGCGGCAAAGGGGGCACTGCGATTCAGGGCTTTGGATCGGTCAGAACGTCCTCGTAGCGGTACTCGGTGGGGATTGTCTCGCCGGCCGCGTGGGCCTGCTCCTCACGGCGGCGCAGGTCGACACGACGGATCTTGCCGGAGATCGTCTTCGGTAGTTCGGTGAATTCCAGACGGCGCACACGCAGATAGGGAGCCAGGTGGTCGCGGGCGTATTCGAGGATGACGCGCGCGGTTTCGTGGTTAGCCTCCCATCCTGCCGCCAAGCTGACGTACGCCTTGGGCACTGCGAGGCGCGTGTCATCCGGCTGCGGCACCACCGCGGCCTCGACCACGGCCGGATGCTCGATCAGCACGCTCTCCAACTCGAAGGGGGAGACCTTGTAGTCGGAGCATTTGAAGACGTCGTCGGTGCGGCCGATGTAGGTGATGTAGCCGTCCGCGTCGCGCGCCGCGACGTCGCCGGTGTGGTAGTAACCGCCCGACATCACCGCCGCGTTGCGCTCCGGATCGCCCAGGTAGCCGGTCATCAGATTGACCGGCGCCGCGGCGAGATCCAGGCAGATCTCGCCCTCGTCGGTGAGTTCGCCGGTGATCGGATCCACCAGCACCACCGGCACGCCCGGCACCGGCCGCCCCATCGAACCGGGCTTGAGCAGCTGTCCGGGCGTATTGCCCACCTGCAGCGTGGTTTCCGTCTGCCCGAAGCCGTCGCGGATGGTCAGCCCCCACGCCTTCTCGACCTGCGCGATGACGTCCGGATTCAACGGCTCACCCGCACCGAGGATTTCACGCAAACCGAGCGGACGCTCGCCCAGATCGGCCTGAATCAGCATGCGCCACACCGTCGGCGGCGCGCAGAAGGTGTTCACCTCGGCCCGCCGCAGCTGATCGAGCAGCGCCGCCGCGTCGAAACGCGTGTAGTTGTAGACGAACACCGTCGCCTCGGCCAGCCAGGGCGCGAAGAAACAGCTCCACGCGTGCTTGGCCCAGCCCGGCGCGCTGATGGCGAGGTGGACGTCGCCGGGCCGCACGCCGATCCAGTACATGGTGGACAAGTGACCGACCGGGTAGCTGATCTGCGAGTGCTGCACCATTTTCGGCTTGCTCGTGGTACCGGAGGTGAAGTACACCAGCAGCGGATCGGTGGCCTCGGTGAGCGCCCGGAATGGTCCCGCGGATTCGATGGCCGCGGCATGCGCGTACTCGTGCCAGCCCTCGACCGCCGCGCCCACCACGATGCGGGTGTAGTCGCCCGGCACCTCGTCGAACTTGGCAGTGTCCGCGGCGTTGGCGATGACGAAACCCGCTGCGCCGCGCTCGATCCGGTCGGCCAGATCGGCCGCGCCGAGCGCGCCGGTGGTCGGCATGATGATCGCGCCCAGCTTTGCCACCGCCAGCATGGCCTCCCACAGTTCGACCTGATTGCCCAGCATCAGCATCACCCGGTCACCGAGCCCGACCCCGAGCCCGGACAGCCAGGTGGCCACCTGATCGGAGCGGTCCGCCATCGCCGCGAAGCTGACGCGCTGTTCGGAGCCGTCCTGCTCGACGATCCACAGCGCGGTCTTGTCGTTGCCCCGCGCGATCACGTCGAACCAGTCGGTGGCCCAATTGAATTCACCGGTCAGCCGCGGCCATTCGAACTCGCGCAGGGCCGCGTCGTAGTCGGTGGCCGCGGCCAGCAGCGTGTCACGGGCGGCGCGGTAGGCGTCGGTATTGGCGGTCATGCGTCCTCCTGGGCGGACAGGCCGAGCAGTCGCGTGCCGATCTCACGCATCTCGACCTTGCGGATCTTGCCGGTCACCGTCATCGGGAACTCGTCGACGAGGTGTACGTAGCGGGGAATCTTGTAGCGCGCCAGCTTGCCCGCGCAGAACTCGCCCAGGCTCTCGGCGGTGAGCGCGGACGCGCCCTCGCGCAACCGGATCCAGGCCATCAGCTCCTCGCCGTACTTGGCGTCGGGCACCCCGATCACCTGGGCGTCGAGGATGTCGGGATGGGTGTAGAGGAATTCCTCGATCTCGCGCGGGTAGATGTTCTCCCCGCCGCGGATCACCATGTCCTTGATCCGGCCGGTGATGGCCACGTAGCCCTCGTCGTCCATGGTGGCCAGGTCGCCGGTGTGCATCCAGCGTGCGGAATCGATGGCGTCCGCGGTCTTCTCGGGCTGTTCCCAGTAACCGAGCATGACCGAGTAGCCGCGGGTGCACAGTTCCCCGGCCGCGCCGC
Source organism: Nocardia sp. NBC_00511 (assembly GCF_045161165.1). NCBI lineage: Bacteria > Bacillati > Actinomycetota > Actinomycetes > Mycobacteriales > Nocardiaceae > Nocardia > Nocardia sp. NBC_00511. The sequence continues at coordinate 4,776,296 of NZ_CP107849.1, read as the reverse complement.
GCGGCACCGTCACCCCGGTGACCGGGTCCACGATTTTGATCTCGATGTGCGGCCCGGCCCGGCCGACGGTGGCGGTGCGCTGGGCCAGCGAATCGTCGCGGCGGGTCTGCGTCGACACCGGGGAGGTCTCCGTCATCCCGTAGCAGATGCTGACCTCGCGCATGCCCATTCGGTCGATCACCTGCTTCATCACCTCCACCGGGCACGGTGACCCGGCCATGATGCCGGTGCGCAGCGACGACAGGTCGTAGCTGTCGAACTCCGGATCGGCCAGCTCGGCGATGAACATGGTGGGCACCCCGTAGAGCGACGTACAGCGTTCCGCCGCAACGGCTTCCAGGGTGGCGCGCGGATCGAACGCCGGAGCCGGGATCACCATGGCGGCACCGTGACTGGTGGCGGCCAGATTCCCCATGACCATGCCGAAGCAATGATAGAAGGGCACGGGAATGCAGATGCGGTCCTGCTCGGTGTAGCCGCACAGCTCGCCGACGAAGTACCCGTTGTTGAGAATGTTGTGGTGGCTGAGGGTCGCACCCTTGGGGAAACCCGTTGTGCCGGAAGTATATTGGATGTTGATCGGATCGTCGGTCGACAACGCCGCGCCCGCCGCCACCAGTAGTTCCGGGTCCGCCGCACGGCCGTTGTCGAACACTGCCAGCCACTGCGGACTGTCCAGCAGCACCACCTGTTCGAGCTCCGGGCACTCCGGCCGGACCTCCGCGATCATGCCCGCGTAGTCGGAGGTCTTGAAGAACGGCGCGGCCACCAGCAGTCGAATCCCGGCCTGCCGCAGCACATATCGCAGTTCGTGCGAGCGGTAGGCGGGATTGATGTTGACCAGGATCGCGCCGATCTTGGCGGTGGCGTACTGGGTCAGCGTCCACTGCGGGCAGTTCGGGGCCCAGATGCCGACCCGGTCGCCCTTCCCGATCCCCGCCGCCAGCAGGCCCAGCGCCAGCGCGTCCACCTCCGCGGCGAGCTCGCGATAGGTCCACCGCAGACCGGTGGTGTGGTCGATCAGCGCCTCGCGATCCGGATGCGTGGCCGCGGTCCGATCCAGGTTCGCGCCGATGGTGTCCCCCAGCAGTGGTGCGTCCCAGACGCCGGAGGTATAGCTTTGTCCGCCCGTGCTCTCGCTCACATGGATAGGATCTACGTCACACCCACCCCCGACTACCCCCGGAAGGGGCTACCCGAGATGACCCCGGCCGCCGACGGCGTATCGCACCTCAGCGATGGCCTGCTGCGTCCCAGCGACGGTGACGCGCTGCGCGCCGAGCTGCGGGTTCTCTCGTCGCTGTCCGGTCTGCCGGTGGTCTTCGGCGGTCCGGTGCACGCCGGGTCGGTGGTCCTGAACGAGTTCGTCGGCACCCGCACCGACGGCATGCGCGGGCTGGTGGTCGCGCCCAGTTCGGGGCTGGGCGGTGCCGCGGTGGCGACCGGGCGGCCGCGTTCGGTGGCCGACTATCGCTCGGCCTCGACCATCACCCACCACTACGACGTCCCGGTGCTGGGGGAGGGGCTGCGGGCCGTGGTCGCGGTGCCGGTGGTGCTGGGCGGGGACGTGCGCGCGGTGCTGTACGTGGCCAACCGGGATTCCGGGGCGATCGGCGATCGCATCGCCGACGAGATGGTGCAGGCCGCGCGGCGGCTGGGCACCGAGCTCGCGATTCGCGACGAGGTGGATCGGCGGCTGCGGCTGCGCGCGGTCCGGGAGACCGCCACGACGGCGGATGCGGTTGTCACCGAACAACTTCGGGAACTGCACACCGAGCTGCGGGACATCACCCAGGGAGTCTCGGACGCCACGGCGCGCACCCGCCTGCGGGCAGTGTCGGAGAAGCTGGCCCGGCTGGTCTCGGGTGTCGCCGCCCCCGACGCGGCGGTCACCCTCGCGCCACGTGAACTCGACGTACTCGCTCACGTGGCGCTCGGCTGTACGAATCTGGAAGCGGCCCAGCGGCTTTCGCTGCGCGCGGAGACGGTGAAGAGCTACCTGCGCAGCGCCATGACCAAACTGGGCGCGCACAATCGCCACGAGGCGGTCGTGCGCGCACGCCGCCTCGGGCTGCTGCCCTAGTTCATCGGGTCATTCGGTGGCCAGGTGCCGGATGGTTTCGCCGCCCTTGGCGTGGTGCAGGCGGCCGAATTTGCTGTCGAGCAGATGAGCCATGCTGTCCGCGGCCCCGGTGTAGGCATCCTCGACGGTCGCGGCCGCGTGTGTCGTCGCGACCGGTGGCTGACCCTTCGGCCGCGCCTCGAGGGTGCACTTCTTGTCTTCGGACCCGCCCTTGTGACCGTTCACGTCGGTGATGTGGGCTTCGACCCGGGTGAGGTGCTCCGCGAATCGATCCAGTACCGCGGCAATGGTGTCCGTGGCTTCCTGGGCGATCGCGCCGCCGCCGACGTGCTTGTCGGCGAAGACCTGGATTTGCATGGCATCTCCACTCTCTCGGAATAGCCGAGAACTTGCTGACATCCCCGACTTTACCCGTACTTGACGGTTCCCGTGGGTCATAAACATCACCGGTGTCCGCACCGGTCCCGACGGTAGGCTCGGGATGAGTCGTGTCGGTCAGCGGGTCGCGAGATCCAGCACCGTCAGCGCCAGGTCTTCGGCCGCCTGCGGATGGCCCAGCGCCCGGGCCGCGGCGGAAACCGCTGCACGGGAATCGGATTCGGTGAGCAGCTCGGTGAGCGCGGCCCGCAGATTGGCGGCGGTGGCGTCGTCGCCGATCAGGGCGCGGGCCGCATTGTGCTCCGCGAGGATGCGGGCATTGCGAATCTGTTCGCCTCCCACCGAATGCGGGTACGGGATCAGCACCGACGGCTTACCGAGGGTGGTCAGTTCGGCGAGAGTGCCTGCGCCGGAACGGGAAAGCACCACATCGGCCAGGGCCAGCACATCGGCGATCTCGGGACCGATGAACTCGCGCACCAGATATCGGCCGCGCACCGCCTCGGGCAGCGTGGTGGCGAACTCGCGGACCTGCTCGTAGGAGCGGCGGCCGCACTGGTGAATCACGTTGGCGGAGTCCAGGAGTGCGGGCAGCAGCTCGCGGATCAGATCGTTGATCTGTACCGCGCCCTGCGCGCCGCCGGTGATGTAGAGCGTCGGCAGTTCAGGGGTATAGCCGTCCCAGTCCAGGGCCTTGACCGCGGCGGCCGGGTCGCCGGACACCAGCGCGGGGCGAATCGGATTGCCGGTGACCACGGCTCGGCCCCGGACCTTCGCGGGCAGCAGGGGCAGCGAGGCCTCGGAGCTCAGCGCGATGCGGTCGGCCATCCGCGCCAGCAGCTGATTGGCCTTGCCGATTCCGGTGGTCTGCTCGTGGATGACCAGCGGTCGGCGTCGCAGCGCGGCGGCCATGCCGATCGGCGCGCAGACGTAGCCGCCGGTGCACAGCACCGCGTCCGGTCGGAAGCGGCGGACCACGCCCTGGGCGGCGAGCACGCTCACCGGCACCCGGAAGGCATCGCGAGCATTGTCCGCATTGAGCATTTTGAGCGGATTGCGGTCGCGCCGCAGCTTTCCCGCCTTGATACCGGTGAACTCGATGTCGTTCTCGCTGGCCACCCGCTGCTCGAGACTATCGGGCGTGCCGACCCACAGCACCTCCGCGGTGGCGCCGCTGGCCGCCACCAGATCGCGCAGCGCCCGGACGGCGGCCACCGCCGGATAGGTGTGCCCACCCGTGCCGCCACCGGCCACGATCACCCGCACGCTGCCGCGGGAACTCAATCGGCGCAGGATCGAGTCGCGGTCGGCATCGGGATTCGGCATGGTGGGGCCTCTCCTGGAGTGGGTGACGGGGCAGCGCCCAGGCTATCGCGAGCGCGGGCGAATCGACCGGTCCGGGAGGTACCGGTCGGTCGGCGAGGATTGCGGGGTGTTGGCGAGACGCCGCCCGCCCTCTACCATGATTGTGACGCTGATCACGTTGCCGCAGTGACGATCTCGAATCCCGACCCCCGGAGGTTGCCATGAGTGCGTCGACAGCGGCAGGGTCCGCGTTCCTCCCCGAGGACGGCCGCCGCGGCCGGGAATCCGGAAACGGCACGCGCGCAACGAGTTTGCTGTCCCGGGCCCGCATCCTGACCGCGCCCATCATGCGCACCGCCGTCGACACGCTCCCCGGTGACCTGCGGTCCATGGCCGCCTATCACCTCGGCTGGTGCGAGGCGGGCAGCGGCAGCACGCTGTCCGGGCGGGGACTGGGACCCGCGCTGGTGATCGCGGCGGCGGAGGCGGCGGGCTGCCCGGCGGAGGGGGCGACACACGCGGCGGCCGCGGTGGAGTTGGTGCACAACTTCACCCTCATCCACGACGATGTGATGCTCGGCGACCTGGTGCGGCACGGCCGTCCGGCGCTGTGGCGGGTGTGGGGCGTCGACGACGCGGTGCTGGCGGGGGACGCGCTGCACAGCCTGGCGCTGTGGACGCTGTGCGACGGGCCGCGCGCGGCGCTGAGCGCGGTGGCGCGGCTCGAGGACGCGGTCATCGAGCTGTGCCTGGGGCAGCATCACGATCTGGCCTCCGAGGACGGGCTGGATTTCACACTCGACGGTTGCCTGGAGGTGTTGCGGCACAAGAGCGCCGCGCTGCTGGGCTGTGCGTGCGCGGTGGGCGCGCTGTGCGCGGGTGCCCCGTCGGAGGTGGTGGCCGCGATGGACCGATTCGGGCGGGAGGTGGGCATCGCCTGCCGGATCGTGCACGACATGCGCGGCATCTGGGGTGATCCGGCCCGGCCGACCCGACCGGTCGGGTCGGATCTCTTGCGGCGCAAGCACACTCTGCCGGTGGTCGCCGCGCTGAACTCGCCGACTCCGGCCGGACGGGAGTTCGCCGAGATCTACGCGGCCGACCGTCCGATGGACCAGGCGACCGCCGCCCACGCGGCCCAGCTGATCGAGCGCGCGGGCGGAAAAGCCTGGGCGCAAGCGGAATCCGTGCGCCACGTGCGGGCGGCGGCAGCCATGGTGGCGGGCCCGCGAACCGGCGATCTGCTGGCCCTCGCGGAATCCGTCGTGAATCGCGAGCGGTGAATACGAATGGGACAAAACAATTCGACCGGGCGGTTCATATTGTGCCCCAGAGTATTTCCGCAACCGGGACGATCAACCTGACTTGACGCCGCCCGTACGCCTGTTGCGGATCGTTTGCGCAGGTGAGCCCCCATGGGTCGCCGCAACCCACCGGCCGGTTAGGGACTTAGGTAATCAATTCACCGGACTTCATTGCTCCAAAACTGCTGGGCTGACAGGATCGTCTACGAGCGGTGAACGGGTTCGAAGCGTTCACTCTCGAAATCTCAACCAGGCGTGTGCTTTTCGATTCTCGGCGGCCAACGGCCGTATTCCGTCATGCCTATTCCCAGGAGTTCGCTCATGAGCGCCGCAGCTGTCACCGCACCCTGGCAATTGCAGGCGCTCGGTCGGGGATCGGCCCGGGAACTGGTGCGGGAACTGGCACACGCCGCCGCGGGCGCGCATACCGGCGTGCTGCGGGTAACCGGAGAGCCGGGCGGGGATCTGCACGTCGTCCACGGGCTGGTGGTCGCCGTGGCCTCGCCCGGTGCGCCCGGTGTGCGAGAACTGCTCTCGCGCCCCGGGCGCATCTCCACCGGAGTAGCGGATTTGAACGTGGTGGCGTTGATGTCGGCAGTGGACGGCGCCTTCGCCATCGCGTCCGGCTGGATCGGCGGCTGCCAATGGCAGACCCTGCCCGCCGAATCCAGTGTGCCCCAGGATTCGATGCCGCCAGTGCCCGGCGTCGAGTCCTGGTGGCTACTCCTGGAAGTCGAGCGGCGGCTCTGCGCGCTGGCGCACGGTCGCATCTCCCCGCACCGCAACAATCTGCTGCTCACCGAGCGCGGCCGGGTGCTGCTCAGCACGCCCGGCACCGGTCAGCGCGGTGAGATCCTGCTGTGGGCCGACGGCCGCCGCAGTTGCCGCGATATCTCGATGCTGTTGTCCCGCAGCCTGTATGCGGTGACCGTCGAGGTGGTCCGGATGCTCGACGACGATCTGCTCGCCATCGCGCCCATCGAACCCGAACGGCCCGCCGCGACCGAGTCCGCGCCCGCGAGCGGCGGCCGCTCGCTGCTGCCGCGCCGTCGTCGCGGTGCCAGCGGCATCAACGACACCCTCCCGCCGCGGCCACCGCAGCCGCAGCAGCGCGGCCAGCGAGCCGTCACCCCGCGGAAACCGGAAAGGACATCATGAACACAACGAGCGCCTCCAGTAGTCCGGGCAGCCTGACGGACAAGATCACGACGCTGGTCAAGGTGCTGCGCTCGGAGGTTCCCGAATGCATCGCCGCCGGGGCCATCGACATGGAGACCGGAATGCTGCTGGCCGTCGAGACCGTGGACAACCATCCACAGGAGGTCCTCGACCTGCTCGCCGCGGCCACCCTCGACCTGTTCCAGGGCCGCAATGTGGTGATGATCGAGAGCATTTGGAAGGAACGGCGCGGAATCATCCAGGACAGCCACTATTTCCAGGAGATTCTGGTCAACAGCGACAATCTCACCCACCTGTTCATTCGCACCGAGAGTCGTGACGACGTGGTGATCGTGGTGGTGTGCCGCAAAACGGTGAATGTCGGCATGCTCTTCGCACAGGCGCGACGAGTACTGAAAGACATCGGCCGACTCTGACTTGGCGGGAAGCGGGTGGGTCGCGATGAATTCTCGCGGCCCACTCCCGCATGTCCGGGTCCGGTCAGGGAATGCGGGCCACCGCGCCGAGCATGGACACTGCTTCGGGGCGGGGATGCGGGCGGTATTCCTCCGGCCGCCAGGTGGTGACCGCGGTGATCCCCGGCGGCACCAGGGTGAGACCGTCGAAGAATTTCGCGAACTCGGCGCTGGAACGCAATTGGAACGGCACCCCGCTGCGCTGGTTCGCCTCCGAGGAGCGCGCCAGCTCGTCCTCGTCGAGGTGGTCGCTGGTGGCGTGCGACATCACCAGGTAGCTGCCGGGGGCGAGGGGTTCGATCAGGGTGCGTAGCAATTCGTAGGGCTGCTGCTCGTCGGTCATGAAGTGCATGACGGCGACCACCATGAGCGCGACCGGCTGCGAAAGGTCCAGGGTGGCCAGCAGATCGGGGTGGCTGAGTATTTCGGCGGGGCGGCGCAGGTCGGCGTCCAGGTAGGCGGTCGCGCCCTCGGGGGAGCTGTCGAGCAGGTGCCGGGCGTGGACCAGCACGATGGGGTCGTTGTCCACGTAGACGATCCGCGATTGCGGGGCGATGCCCTGCGCGATCTCGTGCACGTTGCCCGCGGTCGGCAGGCCGGTGCCGATATCGAGGAACTGCCGGATCCCGGCCTCGGCGGCCAGATAGCGGGTGACCCGGCGCAGGAAGTTGCGGTTCTCCACGGCTGCCAGGCGTACCGTCGGAAACGCCTCCGCGACCGCGTCCGCGGACTCGCGATCGGCCGCGAAATTGTCCTTGCCACCCAGCCAGTAGTCGTACCGGCGGGCCGGATGCGGTTTGGTGGTGTCGACGCGATCGGCGGCTGAATCCGAGTTCACAACGCTCCCAATGCTTTTCGGCTACTGTCTGATCATGTCAGCTCGAGTTGCGGACCGGTAGCGGCAATTTCTGCCCGGACTCCGCGGCACCGCCGGAAGGTTCGTCATGCAGTTGCGCTACAGCCCCTACGATTTCGATGTCCATGCCGATCCGTATCCCTACTATGCCAGGTTGCGTAGCGAGGCCCCGATCTATCGGAACGAGACCGACGACTTCTGGGCCTTCTCCCGCCACGCCGACGTGCTGTCCGCCCTGCGTGACTCCGATCGCTACTCCAGCGTCAACGGGCTGCGGATGGAACCGGCCTTCTGGGGCCCGCAGGCCGAGCACTTCTTCTCCTTCGTCGCGATGGATCCGCCCAAGCACACCCGGCTGCGCGGCCTGGTCACCCGCGCGTTCACCGCGCACCGGGTGCAGGCCCTCGAACCGCGACTGACCGAGATCGCGCGCGGCCTGCTGGAACCGCTGCTCGAGCGCGGCAGCTTCGACCTGATGGCCGATTTCGCCGGGCCCTTCCCGACCGACGTGATCTCCGAACTGGTCGGCGTGCCCGAGAGCGATCGCGAGATGCTGCGCAAGCTCGGCATGGAGATCATGTACACCGAGGAGGAGTCGACCGATCTGCGCCCGGAGGCCATGGCCGCCATCGGCGCACTGGTCGGCTACTACACCGAGCTCACCATCGAACGCAGCAAGGAGCGCCGCGACGATCTGCTGTCCGGACTGCTCGACGCCGCCGACGGCGACGACCGCCTCACCCCCGAGGAGATCGTCGGTGTGCTGATCCTGCTCGTCGGCGCGGGCATCGAGACCAGCATGCTGACCTTCGGCAATGCCTGGAACGCGGCCGCCCAGCATCCGAAGCAGCGACAGCAGGCCCTCGACGGCCGCGTCGACGATTGGATCGCGGAGGCCATGCGCTGGGATCCGGCCACCCAGACCCAGTTGCGCACCACCACCGCGCCGATCACCCTGCACGACACCGACATTCCGGCGGGTGCGCGCATCCTGCTGCTCACCGGATCCGCCAACCGTGACCCGGAGGTGTTCACCGACCCGGACGCCTTCGACCTCGACCGCGACACCGCCGCATCCTTGGTCTTCGGCAGCGGCCGGCACCACTGCCTCGGCTCGAACCTGGCGCTGCTGGAACTGCGGGTGGCGTTGCGGGAGATCAACGCGCGCGTCGCCGATTTCGAGGTGGACCTCGCGGGGGCCAAGCGCATCCACGCCTCCAACAACCGCGGCTTCGCGAGCTTGCCCACCACGGTGACGCTGCGCTGACCGTCGGCAATCGGAGTAAGACGCTGCGGCCCCGGACTCTCCGGGGCCGCAGTGCTGTCCGGAGCCGGGACGCCCCGGAATGCGGGGTAGGTGGAACAGCCTGTCGCGGGTACCGGCAACCTGCGGATCGTCGGCCGCGGCAGCGGCATCGACCGGGGGGTGCCACGCGGACAAGACTGGACGTTTGCTCAGTTCGGACGGTGGCGCGTTGGCGACGCGGAGATGTGCCGGGACAGTGGCATCGGTGGGTCTTCGCCGTGGTCACGGGCCTCGGGGCCGGTGATTCTGTGGGCTTGCGATTGAACCGACCACTGTGCGTGATCACGATCTCCTTTCTCGGCGAGCGGAATTGCCATGCCGTTGCTACGGTGTGCCGATCGCCGACCCGCACTGCTGCCGGATCTCTGGTCGGCGGTACGCGTTTCGATCGGCAGCTGGAAGGACGCCGTCGATGCCCGTGCCGGTTGCCGCCTGGAGAGATTCGGCGGAGCGGCGGCGAAGTCCTGACGTCGCAGCACTTCTTCGGCTGGTTGCCGAGCCCGCGTCACCGCGTCGCATGCCCCGCACGCCGCGGATCCCGCTGGCCCCCGCACAGGAGCGGATGTGGCAGGCCGCGGCCGCCGGATACTCCGCTGACTGGAATGTTGCTCGTGCGTTTCGAATTCGTGGCGCAGGGGTGAACCTTTCGGCGCTGCGGGCCGCCATCGACGATGTGGTGCGTCGCCACGCGCCGCTGCGCACCTGCTATCCGGCGACCGCCGAGGGGCCGGTTCAGATGGTGATGGATGCCGACGTCGCACGCGTCGAGGTCCAGGTGGTCGACTGCTTCCCCGGTGAGGTGACCGACAAGATCGCCGAATTCGGCGGTCGCGCTTTCGATCTCGCCGCCGACCTGCCGATCCGCGCGCGCATCTACCGGCTGGGCGCGCGCGATGTGGTGCTGGCGCTGGTGGTGCACCACATTTCCCTGGACGGTCAGTCGATCGGCCCGCTCATGCGCGATCTGGTCGGCGCGTACCTGGCCCGCTGCGCCCGCCGCGCCCCCGTCTTCACGCCGCTGCCGGTCGACTACATCGACTACACGCTGTGGAAGCACGAATTCCTGGGCGCCTACGACGACCCGTGCAGCCCCGCCAGCACCCAGCTGCGGTACTGGGCCAACAACCTCGTGGGCCGGCCCGCGCCGCTCGAATTGCCTTACGGCAGAATGTGTTCGGCGCGAGTCGACGCCGCCGGTGCGATGATCCAGCTCGGCTTCGACGCCGACCTGCACGAGGCGCTGCTGTTGCGCGCCCGTCAGGCGGGGGCCAGCCTGTTCATGGTGTTGCAGACCGCGTTCGCGGTGAGCCTCGCGGCCTTCGCGCAGTCGCCCGACGTGACCGTCGCGACCGCGGTGTCCGGTCGTGACGATCCGCAGCTCGCCGATCTGGTCGGCAATCTCGCCGACGACGTGCTCATGCGCATCCGCCTCGACCGCGCCACCGATATGAACGACCTGATCGACCAGGTCCGGCGGGTCGCGCTGGCCGCCTTCGCGCACCCCGACACCCCGAATCCCCGTCTGCAGCGCTGCCTTCCGCAGGATCCGGGCCATCCGCTGTTCCAGGCCACCCTGATCCTGCAGCGCGCCACCGTCGAACCACCCGCCCCCGTGGTGCCGGGCGGCCTGAGCATCGTCGAGATGCCCACCGGCATCGTGCGCGCCAAACACGATCTGGAATTCGGCCTCACCGAGCACTACGACCACACCGGCGCACCGCAGGGCGTCTCCGGCCCGTTCCTGTATCCGACCGCCCGCTTCGACCCGGCCACCGCGCAGCGCTTCGTCGAATCCTTCACCGCCACCGTCGAACTCATCGCCTCCGGCTACACGGGCCCGATCGCCCCGCTGCTCGGCGAACAGCGGCGGCGGGCGCGTCGCGCACTGCGCATGCGCTGAGTGACGGTTCGAATCCTGGCGAGTCCGACCCTTACGGTCGCGGTGCGAGCGGAGTAGGTTCGGTGCCGTGTATGAGGGGTTGGCGCGGGAACCGGGGGATCCGTCCGAACGGGTCGAGTTGCTGCGCAAGGTTGTTCACTGGACCACCGATCCGGTGGTGGACGTGCTCCACCCGATGATCGGCACGGCCACCGTGCCGGTGCTGATCGTCGCGCCGCTGCTGGTGGTGACCAGCGCCTGGGGAATCCGACGGCGACTGCGGGTCTGATCCGGTCCGTTGCGGCGCGTCCACCATGATGGGGGCGTGCCACACATTCCGGACTGGTCGCGACCCTCACGCTGGGGGTTGCGGATTCGCTCGGCCATCGCGGCCGCGCTGACCGTCGGCGCGGTACTGCTGATCGCGGCCGGGGCGCTGCTGGCGCTGCTGAACCGATCACTGCTGCGCGAGGTGGATGCCGCGGCCTCGACCCGAGCCGACGCGATCGCCGGTGAACTGACCCGGACCACGGTGGCCGAGTTGCCCACTTCGCTGTTCGACGCCTCCGGTCAGGTCGCCGTCGTGCAGGTGCTCGACGTCCGCGGCGGCCTGGTGCGCGAATCGAATTCGAACCCGCAACCACTGCTGGACCCGGCGACCGTCGAGGACGGGGTGTCGGGTGTGCGGGCCGTGTCCGGCTACGACGACGACCTGCGGGTGGCCGCGCGCACGGTGACCGCCGGCCCGGACCGCTACACGGTGCTGGTCGCCGCGGACAGCGAATCGGCCGAGCACGCGGTGACCCGGGTGGCCGCGCTGGTGGGATTCGGTGGACCGCTGGTGGTGGCCGCCGCGGCCCTGGCCACCTACCTGCTGGTGGGCCGATCGCTGCGCTCGGTGGAGGAGATCCGCAGCCGGGTGGCGGGCATCGGCGCGGCGGGACTCGCCGAGCGGGTGCCGGTGCCGGTGGCCCGCGACGAGATCGCGCGCCTGGCCGAGACCATGAACGACATGCTCGCCCGCGTCGAAGCCGGGCACGTGGCGCAGCGCCGCTTCGTCGGCGACGCCTCACACGAACTGCGCAGCCCGCTGGCCGCCATCACCGCCGCACTGGAACTGGCCCGGGACCGGCCGCAGGTGCTCGACGCCGAACTGATCGGCGACACCCTGCTGCCCGAGGCCGAACGCATGCGGTACCTGATCGAGGACCTGCTGACGCTGGCCGCCGCCGACGAGAACGGTCTCGAATTGCGCACCGGCGAAGTCGATCTCGACGACCTCGCCGCCGAACAGGCGACCGCGCTGCGCACCCGCGGCGGACTCACCGTGCGCACCGAGATCCATCCGGTCCGGGTGATCGGTGATCGCCCCAAACTGGCTCGGGCACTGCGCAATATCGTCGACAACGCGGCCGCGCACGCCCGCACCGAAGTGTCCGTCACCGTGGTCGCGGCCGGTGAACGCGCCCTGGTCACGGTCGACGACGACGGCCCGGGCATCCCGGTCGCCGACCGCGAGCGGGTCTTCGGCCGCTTCGTGCGGCTCGAGGCCGATCGGGCCCGCGCCACCGGCGGATCCGGTCTGGGGCTGGCCATCGTCGCGGAAATCGCTGGCGCGCACGCCGGTTCGGTGACGATCGGCGAATCACCCCGGGGCGGAGCCAGATTCGTCCTGGACCTGCCCCTCGCCGGTCCCGGCCGGGTCGACCAGCCGATAGCCGACGCCCCGTAGCGTCTCGATGCTGGTGCGCCCGAACGGCACATCGATCTTCTTGCGCAGATACCCGACGTAGACCTCGACCACGTTCTCCGGCCCGTCGTAGTGCGCGTCCCACACATTGCGCAGGATCTCCGACTTGGTGAGCGCGAACCCCTTGTGCCGCAACAGGAATTCCAGCAGCCCGAACTCGCGCGGGGTGAGGGTCAGCACGGCCTCCCCGCGCCGCACCGTGCGCCGGGCCGGGTCCAGCGCCAGATCACCCGACGACAGCAGCACCGGCTGCTGCGGCGCGCGCCGCCGCACCAGCGCCCGCAGCCGCGCGATCAGCACCACGAACGAGAACGGTTTGGTCAGATAGTCGTCCGCGCCCAGATCGAGGGCGTCGGCCTGCTCGTAGTCCCCGTCCTTGGCGGTCAGCATGAGCACCGGCGTCGCCACGTCCCGCGCCCGCAGCCGTCGCAACACCTCGTACCCGCTGAGTTCCGGCAGCATGATGTCCAGCACGATCACGTCGAAGCTGTCCTCGGTCGCCGCCCACAGCCCGTCGGCCCCGGTGTGCGCCAGCTGCACCACGAATCCCTCGAGCTCGAGCCCGCGCCGAATCGTCTGCGCCAGCCGCACCTCGTCCTCGACCACCAGCACCCGCACGGGCACCAGCATGCCACGGCCGCCACGACCGCTCTCAACGTTCTCTCAGCGACGTCGTGGCAATCTCTTTGTCATGCTGTTCTCACCGCTACGACAGGAAGCAGCCACCACGACGAAACGGCCGATCAGGTTCCCCGACCAGATGCTGGCCGGGGTGCTCGTTACCGCCGTGCTGGCCGCGGCGATGCTCGTCCTCACCTGCGTGGTGGCCTGGTATTCCGGCCCGGTGGGACCGGATTCGCCCTGGTTGCAGTGGTTCGTCGAGCATCGCACCGGCCCGCTCACCGCCATCGCGAAGGTGGTCAGCGCCCTCGGCGACACCGTCACGGTGGCGATCTACACGCTGGTGGCCTGCGCCCTGCTGGCCTGGCGCAGGCACTGGGAGCCGGCGGTGCTGATCGCCACCGCGGCGATCGGCGCGGGGCTGCTGGTCTACTTCGGCAAACTGATGATCGGCCGCGACCGGCCACCGGTCGGCTACCGCCTGGTGACCGAGACCAACCACTCGTATCCGTCCGGCCACGCGCTCGGCTCGACCGTCGTGATCGGCGTGCTGGTCGCGGCCGCGCTGCCCGTGCTGTCGCGGGCAGCCCGGATCGCCGCCATCACGTTCGCGGTGGTTTTCGCTCTCGCAGTGGGTGTTTCGCGCCTGTACCTGGGTGTGCACTGGACCACCGACGTGCTCGCGGGCTGGCTGCTCGGAGCCTGCTGGCTCACCCTCTGCCTCACCTTCCGTCCATACCTCCCCCTGGTGACCGCTCGAATCCCACAGCGGCTACTTAGGGCATCTGACGGATAGTGCGCGCAGGCATTTGCTCCGTACCGTCGCTGTGACGGTCGGGCAGCGGTCCCGCAGCCGTCCCGAACCCGGCACGGGTCCTGCTGTATGAAGTGGAATCGGCTATCGGAGCCTGGGAGACGGCAGACCGACAGGAGAACATCGTGAAATTTCGATCCCACGTCGAACCGCCCGAGCCCATGCGGGGATTGGAAGTTCCGCCCGAGGTGGTGGCAGCGCTCGGTGAAGGGGCACGGCCGCCGGTGACGATCACGATCAACGGACACACCTGGCGAAGCCGCGTCGCCCTCATGCGCGGCCGCTACCTGCTGGGCCTCAGCAACGCCAACCGTCAGGCCGCACGCGTCGAGATCGGTGAGGACGTCGAGGTCGAGGTGGAGCTCGATACCCAGCCGCGCGTCATCGTCGAACCCCCGGACTTCGCCGACGCCCTGGACAAGGAACCCCTCGCCCGCGCCGAGTACGACAAACTCGCCCAAAGCCGCAAGCGCGAACACGTGCACGCCATCGAGAGCGCGAAGAAACCCGAAACGCGCCAACAGCGCATCGAGAAGGCCATCGTTACCCTCCGGGGCCAACATCCGTAACACGAAGCGCCGCCCGCGAACTCACCACACGGAGACCCTGGCGACGCGTCCGGACTTCTGGGATGCGCGCCGAGTCATCGACAAGGCGTGAACTCAGAGGTCTGCGCTACTCGACCGAATTCTGACCACGACACCGGCCGCACGAAGCGGGCGTGCCAGAGATTCCATCTCCACCAGAGTCCCTCGAAGTCCAATGCGCGCAAGGTCATCGGCCATGGCTCGCGCCTGTGGAAGCGAGAGCGCCCGAACCTGGCGCAGCACGCGCATCACCGTAACCGGTGTGGTGCTCCCGGCCGCGAGGTCGAGCACGCGGGTGCCGTTGGCAGCCAGAATCGCTGCGCGAACGCCCGATGGCGGCGGCCCGAAATCACACTCGTACCACTCACTTCCACAGTTCTGGCAGGTTCCGTGGAGGTCCCACTCATGTCTGCCACCTGTGAGAACCTCGACCACCGTGGCATCGGCCGGTATTCCACACGTGACGCAGTCCTTCGTGTAGGGAGCAGACTCGATCACGGTGTCCATGTGCCGAACCTAGATCGGGAGCCGACAGGACGCCAACCATCCGGAAATGCCACATGGCGCGCGGTTCGAATGTCGTGGCTTCCGGAGGGCGAGGGATCTACTCTCGCGAGACGACCTGACCTGAGGCAGAAGCGTCGATCACGCACAGTGAAGGTCCGCTTCTGCCTGTGGGTTCAGGCGGCGACTGGATGTTCGATGCCGCCGCACCAGACCCGGGTGACGGCGCGGGTGGCGCCGATATCGGCGATCGGATCACCGTCGAGCAGCACCAGATCCGCGCGCAGCCCCGGCGCGATCACACCGCGGTCGGTGAGCCCGAAGTGCTTGGCGGGCACGACTGTCGCGGAGTTCAGCGCATCCACGGTGGACAGCCCGGAGGCCACCAGCAGTGCCAGCTCGTCGTGCAGGGACGCACCGAAGACCGGGTTCACCGGGATATTGGGATTGGCGTTGGCGTCGGTCCCGGCGATGATCGGGATCCCGGCCGCGTGCATCGCCCCGATGGTGGCGGTCGCGGCGGCGAAGGCATCGGCGAAGCCGCGGGCGGCGGCCATGCCCTCCATCATGACGAGAGTCGGTACCACCACCCGGTTCTCGGCGGCGATGCGCGCGATATCGTGCGGCGGCAACGGCGCTCCCACCGGCACGTGCGTGATGACATCGGCTCCCGCGTCCAGCGCCATGGCGTACCCGCCCGGGCTGGCCGCGTGCGCGATCACCAGCAGATTGTGCGCATGCGCCTCCGCCACAACGGCTTTGGCGGCGTCCGCGTCCGGTCCGCCGTCGCCCGGGGCCTCCATGATCAGCTTGAGGTAGTCCGCGCCCTGCGCGATGCGGTCGGCGACCACCGCCTCGGCCTGTTCGGCGCCGCGAATGATCCAGGTCTCGCCCAGGAAGCTGCCGTGCATGCCGTCCGGCCCGGCGACCGCCCGGCTCGCACTGCGAATATCGGTGGCGCCGAGCGTATTACGCAGTCGGCCCACCACGTCGGGCTCGCAGCCCATGTCGAGGGCGGTGGTGACGCCGTGCTCGGCGAAGCGGGTCAGCACGTCGCCGTCTTCCAGGTGCACATGGGCGTCGATGAGGCCGGGCAACAGGATCGCGCCGCCGCCGTCGATATGCCGTGCGCCGGTGGCGTCGGATCCGATGGTCGGTCCGTCGATCACGACGGTGGTGGGTTCGGTGAGGCGGAGGCCGTCGAAGACCCGGACATGGTCGAGCGCGATCCGGCCTTCGGGTGTACTTGAAGAGGTCACCGCCCCAGCTTCCTCCGTTTGCCGATGTGCGGCAGCACAACTCGCGTCATCGACGGCGTGGCAGCAGTTTGCGCGGTACGTGTTCGGTCATGGCGTCGGCGATCGGCGGGACCACCGGGATGGGCCGGCTCGGCGGTGGCGGGGCCGAGCGGGCGTCGGCGGAGATGCGGATCAGCAGGGCCAGGATCACGTAGTTGGCCAGCAGCGAGGAACCGCCGTAGGACATGAACGGCGTGGTGAGACCGGTCAGCGGAATCAGCTTGGTGACACCGCCGACCACCACGAACAGCTGCCAGCCGATGGAGAACGCGAGCCCGCCGCCGAGCAGCTTGCCGAACGCGTCGCGGGTGGTCAGGGCCGCGCTGAAGCCGCGGATACACAGGATTGAGAACAGGGCCAGCACCGCGGCCAGCCCGATCAGCCCGAGTTCCTCGCCGATGGTGGAGATGATGAAGTCGGTCTTGGAGAACGGCACGTCCTGCGGTCGCCCACTGCCCAATCCGGTGCCCGCCAGCCCGCCGGTGCCCATGCCGAACAGGCCCTGCGAGATCTGATAGCCGTTCGTGTAATAGGTGGCGAACGGATCGCGCCACACCTGCACGCGCACTCGCACGTGCCCGAACAGCTGGTAGGCGATGATCGCGCCGACCGAGAACATGCCCAGGCCGATCAGCAGCCACGACGCCCGACCGGTGGCGATGTACATCATGGCCAGCACGGTCCCGAACACCAGCAGCGAGAAGCCCAGGTTCTTCTCGTAGACCAGCACGATCACCGATACGAACGTCACGCCCAGCAGCGGCGCGAGGTCGCGCAGGCGCGGCAGCGTCATGCCCAGGAAGTTCTTCCCGGCGATGGTGAACAGGTCGCGGTGGGCGACCAGGTAGGCGGCCACGAAGATGATCAGCAGCACCTTGGCGAACTCACCGGGCTGAATCGAGAATCCGCTGAACAGGATCCAGCTCTTACCGCCGTTGACCTCGCTGAAGCGGGACGGCAGCAGTGCCGGGATGAGCAGTGCGACCAGACCGGCCAGCCCGCAGGTGTAGCCGTAGCGGGCGGGCTTGGTGTGGTCGGGCACCAGGATCAGCACCGCCACGAACAGCAGCATGCCCAGCCCGGTCCAGATCAGCTGATGTGACGAGTCCGAGGACGGGATGGCCTTGCCGGCATTGCGGGCGGCCTGCATCTCGGCCCGGTCGATGCGGTCGATGAGCACCAGCCCGATGCC
This sequence comes from Nocardia sp. NBC_00511, assembly GCF_045161165.1. Taxonomy (NCBI): domain Bacteria; kingdom Bacillati; phylum Actinomycetota; class Actinomycetes; order Mycobacteriales; family Nocardiaceae; genus Nocardia; species Nocardia sp. NBC_00511. The sequence continues at coordinate 4,758,785 of NZ_CP107849.1, read as the reverse complement.
GTTGAGCAGCACCACGCACGGCAGCAGCACCGGATCGGCGGCGGGCGCCCAGCGCCGCACCGCGATATGGGTGACCAGCACGAACACCGTGAAAACGCCGAGGGTGCGGGAGCTTTCACCGTCGAATCCGGTGCCGGTGGCCGACGTCATCGCGAGATAGGCGAAGGCGATCAGGGCCAGGGCGGCCACGCACAGCAGCAGTTCGGCGTTGCGCGGGACCCCTCCTCTCGACTTGGCCTGGGGAGGGCGGTGCCGAAATGCGCTCACACTGCACAGTATCGCGTGCGATACCGGATGAGGAGCCAAAGCAGGATGGCCTCGGCGATGGCTGTGAACACGGTCAAGAATTGGCTGAAGTAACTGGCCAGCACATTCACCATGGTCAGCGACAGGATGTCGGACCAGATGCCCGGCCGGACACCCATATCGACGTGCCCACCAGGCTGGCGATCACCAGCAGCAGACCGCCGAACAGCGCGTGCGCGATGTGATCTTGGGATAGCCGGTGGACATCAGGACACGCCCTCCACCGTGACACATGATCGAATCGGGTGGGTGGCGAACGGTTCCCGATCTTCACGTAATCAGTAGGGCTGGGCCGCGGGCACCTTGGCCGGGGCCAGGGTGGGGGCCAGGGCGCGGGGGAAGGAGATGCGGGTGGGGTCGCCGTCGGAGGTGTAGCGCTCGTCCGGGTGTGCGGCGAGGTAGTCGAGCCAGTAGGTGGAATCGAACTGGACGGGGCTGCGGCCGGAGCGGATTCGGGGAATCGCGGCCGGGTCCACTGCCGTGTAGGGGGAGGACGCCGGGTTCGCGCCGACCAGCAGTACCGAATCGAAGGTGTAGGGCGTGCCGTCCCAGCTGCCGCCGGTGGCGAGCGCGTGGTCGCGGGGGTACACCCCGAGTGGCAGGGCCATCGAGCGGACGGGTGCGTCGGGCACCGCGGTTTTGATGGCACGCAGGTTCTGCACGAATTCGCGTTGCACACCGGCCGCGTCGAGGGTCGAGAGGTTGGCGTGGGTGGCGGTGTGCGCGCCGATCTCGTAGCCGTGCCGGGCCAGCCACGGCAGTGCGCGAGGATCGTCGGCGAACGGATCGTTGTTGACGTAGAAGGTCGCGGTGGCGGTGAAACCCGGGTGCTGCGTGGCGAAGTCCTCGAGCAGCGCCACCGCACAGCCTGGGGCTGGATCGCCGGTGGCGGTCAGGGCGAGCTGGGTGGTGGTGGAATCGTCGAAGGTGAGTACCACCGGGTGCGTGCCCGCGGCCAGATCCATGGTGCCGGTGATGTAGTGCGCCAGCGTGGTGGGCCGGTAGCCCTCCCGATACAGCCGATCGAGCTCGGCGGTGAATTTCGCTGGCGTCTGGTCGTATTCGCTCGCCGGATCGTTCTCGACGCGGTGGTACATGAGGATCGGCACCGAACCGAGTTCATTGGCGGCGACGCTCGCGGGGTCCGGCGGGCGGATCGTGGCCGGCGGGGGAGCGGTGGTGGAGGAGGGGGTGGTCGCCGTCGTGCTCGCACAGGCGGTGGCGGTCGTGCCGAGCAGCAGTGCCGCCATGACCGAACGCATCATGGTCCGCGCCTTCATCGCCGCAACGCTACGCTGCGACAACGGTTTTGAGGTGATCTCCGCGAAACGTGGCGGACATCCGCGACGACCGGCGATAGTGTTGTCGTCGGCTGCGGAGTGGAAGTTGGTGTGTAGGTTGCTCATGCGACTGCGGTCGTTCCGTCGTCAGCGGCTCACCCTGCTGGTGATCGGCGCGGCGGCGCTGGTGATCCTGCTCGTGGTGGTGTTCGTCAGCACCGGCAAGGGGCGCTCGTCCTCGGCGGCCGCCGGACCGCCGGTGCTGGACCTGGTGCAGCCGCCGCCCGCCACCTCCTATCACGACCCGGTCGTGGTGCGCGGCAAGGCAACCGGGGCCGTGCAGGTGGCCATCGGGGCGCTGTCGGTCGCGCCTGCCCCCGACGGGTCCTTCGAGATCAAACTGCCGCGCGGACCGGTCGATACGGCAGTGGTGGCGACCAGCAAGAGCGGCGTCCAGACCACCCATCCGCTGACCGTCGGCCTCGCCCTGCCCCGGATCCGGGCCGTGCACGTCACCGCCTACGCCTGGGCCTACGACCCGATGCGCGACGCCGTCCTGGACCTGGCCCGGCAGGGCCGCATCGACACCGTCGAACTCGATATCAAGGACGAGGACGGCATGGTCGGCTACGACTCGCAGGTGCCGCTCGCCCGCCAAACCGGCGCCGCCACAGCCATTTACGATGCCCCGGCCGCCTTGAAGCAGCTGCACGACATGGGTGTGCGAGTGATCGGCCGGATCGTGGCCTTCCGTGATCCCACCATGGCCGGGTGGGCCTGGCACAACGGGCACCCGGACTGGGTGATCCAGAATCCGTCCGGTCAGCCGTACTCCAGCGGGTACGGCGCGATCGCGTTCACCAACTTCGCGAGCCCCGAAATCCGCGGCTACAACCGGGATCTCGCGGTCGAGGCCGGGCATCTCGGCTTCGACGGCGTCATGTACGACTACATCCGCCGCCCCGACGGGCCGCTGTCGAGCATGCAGTTCCCGGGACTCACCATCTCCCCGTCGGATTCGGTGTCCGGCTTCCTGCACGAGATCCGCGACCCGATCCATGACGCGGGCGCTTCGCTGAGCGCGGCCGTGTTCGGTATCGCGGCCACCCGTCCCGACGAGATCGCCCAGGATATTCCGGCCATGGCGCGCAGCGTCGACGTGCTCGCACCCATGCTCTACCCGTCGCACTGGAACCCCGGCGAGTACGGCGTGGATAGTCCGAACTCTCAGCCGTACGACATCATCTTCCGGTCACTGCAGGACTTCCGGGCCCGCACCGAGGGCACCGGCGTGCAGATCGTCCCGTGGCTGCAGGACTTCAGCCTCGGTGTCTCCTACGGGGACGCGCAGGTGCGCGCCCAGATCGACGCCACCCATGCGGCGGGCTACGACGGGTTCCTACTGTGGAACGCCGCCGTCAGCTACCACGGCGGCGCACTCGACCCGAGCTAACGCCAGAACTGCCAGCCGCGGCGCGACTCCGTCTCGAAGGCAACGGTTTTCAGGGTGGCGGGGTCCGCCTCGGTGGCGTCCAGGACGAGCAGCTTCGTGACCACCTGGGGTACATCGAGACGGGTGCGCAGCCACGGCCAGCCGCCGCCGAGCACCTCGACGAGCGGACCGGGTTCGAGGTCGAGGGCGGCGACGGCACGCAGCAGGGCGAACGGCTCCAGCTCCCAGTGCCGCGCGCACGCGGTGACCAGGGCGGGCAGCTGATCCGCCGGGGTGGTGGCGAGAACGCGCTTCAGCACCGTATCGCCGGAACGGGAGTGCTCGGCCAGGCAGGTGGCCACATAGTCGGGGTCGGAGTGGATTGCGGCGGAGAGGATTTCGCGGGTGTCCTCGAGAACGTGGCGGTCGTCGACAGCCATCCGGAGAATCGCGGCGACTTCCTCTCGGTCCCAGCCGATTCGGCCCCGGTTGCGGCCGAAAGTCTTGCGGCGCGCACCATTGCGGGAGCCGTCATCGCCCGCGGCGTCCAGCACCACCAGGGTTTCGATGGTCTCCGGGAGTCCCAGTGACTTGCGCAGTCGAGGCCAGGCCGGGCGCAGCGCCGCCGCCAGATCGGCGGGTTCGGCCACGGTGAGGGTGAGCGCCTTCATCAGTTCACCCCCGGCGAGCGCCGGATAGCGCGCGCATTCGGCGATCAGCGCTGGCAGCCGGTCGGCGGGCGCGCAGCCCAGGATCTGTTCCAGCGCATAGCGATCCCGCCCACTCGTGCTGACATTGACCACCAGTTGCGCGACGATCCCGAGCTGCGACTGCATGGCGGTGCGCAGCAACCGGCTGTTGCCGGTGTGCACGGCCGGATCGTCGACCTCGGCGCTGAGCGTGTCGTACACCAGCGCCCGATCCCGCGAGCCGATCGCCTGCTCGCGCAGGGTCTGATGCCGCAGCAGGTATTCGCTGACCCGCCGTCGCCGCCCGGGATTGCCTGACACCCAGTACTTTCGGAGCTTCGGCCACACCGCTTTGGCGTCGGCGGCCGTCAGCGGGCCGCTGCCGGATTCCAGGCGCTGCCAGGCCGCGTCGGCCACCACGCCGTCGAGGTCGAAACCGAGCTGCCGGGCGACCTCGATGACACGGGACTGCTCGCGGGTATCGCCCCGGATGGTCTCGGTGAGTGCCGATTCGAACTTCCTTCGAACGTCGGGCCGATGGTCGATGCGGGCGAGAGACTTTGCGACGGTGGGTCTTCCGACGGCCAGATGTACGGCACGGGTGGCGACCGCCGGGTCGGCGAACCAGTCGGGGCTAAGCTCCGGGTCGGCGATCACCTCGGCCATCCGGTCATCGTCCAGCTCGGCGGGGCCGAGGGTGCGCAGGTGGCGGCGGAAGCACCACTGACCGATTTCATCTGCCGCGGCGAGGGTTTCGGGAAGTTCGACGCCCGCGCGGCGCAGCTCGGTGATCTGCTGTCCGAGGCGCACGAATGTGTCGGATTCGTCGCCGCGATCGCCGGGTGTCACGACGCGCCGCGCGCCGGATCCGGTGGCCGGTGACTGACGGGTGACGGCGGTGATCGCCACGGACTCCAGCGAGGGCCCGCTGGAGGTACAGAATGTCAAGTCGCGCAGTGCTTTACGCGGCAGCATGCCGTAGAGGGCGCGCAGCATGGCGAGCGCGTCGTGCGCGCCTTCCACATGCAGTTCGATGGCGGGCCCGCGACCGGCCAGATGCGCGAGGGTGTAGCCGAGCAACGCGGGCAGCCACTCCAGGTCGAGGTAGGCGTCGACGGCGGCGATGAGCGCGGCTTCACTGTCGACCTGATCGGTGAGCGGGGTCCACTGATCGGTGGGAAATCCGGGATCGTCGAGATGGGTGCGGAACAGTCCGGAGTCGAACAGTCCGAGAGCCGTCGCGCCGTCGAAATCCCTTGGCTCACCGGCGATCAGGTGTGCGACGCAGGTGCCGGGCCGGGCATTGGAGGGTGTCTTCATGACGGCGACGGCGAGATTCCGGGCCCGGATGAACTCCAGCGCGAACGCCTCCGGCGGTGCGGGTACCCCGTTCCAGGTGACCAGCGCACCCAGCTCCCGGGTGGTGGATCCCAGTGCGGGGGGCCAGTTTCCGGAGCGTGCGACCACGCCCACCCCGGTGCCGGAGGATTCCAGGTTCACCACGGCCCAGCCGCACAGCAGCTGCGCGAAAGCGGTCATCGATCGGCCCGCCGCCCATCGACCACGTCGAGCAGGGAGATGATCGGGTCGACGGCCGCGAACGGTTTGAACACCGGATAGGTGTTGTCGCCGCGCTTTCCGCAGCCGACCGCCGAGACCGGGAAGTACCGGTTGTGCGGGAAGTGGATGGACAGGGTGGCGTCCACGGCCGGAAACAGTTTGCGCACCAGGCTTCTGGTGGCGTCGGAGCGGTAGGCGATCTGGCCGGGCTGGTACAGGTTGCCCGCGCCGTTGAGGCTGTAGGGGCTGTCGGCCCAGTCCGCGGGCGGGGCGACGATGCCGACCTCGGGCAGGTTGATCAGCGACAGCAGATCGGATTTCGCGATGATGGTCGAAACATGCAGGCGCGGTGGCTCGATCGGCAGATCCATCGGATAGCTGTTGGCGGTGCGCCACAGCTTCGCGATCTGGTCGATCATCATCTTGGTGCGGCCGACGGTCTGCGAATGCTCGACATTGTTGTTTAGGCTGTCCTCGTTGGCCGGCCCCGCGTGCTCGCGCATGATCGCCAAGTACTGCTTGTTGAGTGTGGACGGCACCACGAACCAGATGAAGTCGGCGATCGCCAGGTGCGGGCTGACCTTTGCGGCGATCTCGGCGTCGGCCACGTCCTCCCCGGCCACGTCGATGAACGCCAGGTTGATGGTGCGCCGGGTGGTGAGCGAGGTGAACTTGACGATGATCGGGGTGCGGGCCTGCCAGCCGCTCCAGGCGTGCGACTGCATTTGCTGCTGTGCGAGTGCGGGACCCAGCGGGCGGGGCGGCTGCGGTGCTTGCGGTCCGCCGAGTGGCCGGATGCCGTTCTCGGGGCGCTGCATCTGCTGCCCGTTGTAGCCGCGCTTCTGCGTGTAGCCGATGGCCTGCCGGTTGATGAGTGTGTTCTCCAGTGCGGCAAGCAGTTTGGTGGATTTGCGGGACGGCACGATCGACCATTCGCTGGCCAGCACCGGATCGTTCATCACCGAGTAGATCATCGAGGCGATGAGATGAGTTTTGGACGAGGCGGACTCGCCGACGAAGCCGATCACCGTGGTCGGGTGGTCGAGCTGCTCCTCGTCGATCTCGCAGCCGTTGGGGCAACGCCGGTCCAGGCGGCGCGAATAGTCGCCGACCCGGGTGGCGAAGCCGCCGTTGGGTTGGCGCAGCACCCAGATCCAGGAGCGCCGGGAACTGTCGAACTTGAACTCCGCCAGGCAGTTCAGGCACACGATTCTCATCGCAACACCGTGTACGTCAGCCACAGCACGGTGATCAGGAAGAAGCCCGAGCCGACCCTGGTCGCCACCCGCAACCAATGCCAGGCGCGCGAACCGGCGTACACGTATTGCTGCCAGGCCAGCCCGGCCCGCTGGTGTTTCATAGCCCGACCTCACACAAGACTCGCGACCTCCAGTACCAACCAGGTGAGCAGCAGAAAGACGAGAAATCCCAGCACGATGCCGAGCAGTGCCGCACCGGCGATCACGCCGCCGATGTAGCGCGGATCATCGCGGGTGAGGCCCTGCAGTACGCGTTGCCGGAATTCCAGGCCCGGCCGGACGAAGATGCCCCACAGGCCGCCCGCGGGCAGTTCGACCCCGGGCCGCGGTTCGTGGGGCGGGCCCGGCTGGGCGGTGGTGAGCAGTTGGGTGTGGGCGCGCACCGGCGCTGTCGCGGGTTCCGGCCGCCGCTGCTTGACGGTCGTCGGTTCCTGGTGCGGTTCCGGCTGGGCGACGTGTGCGGTCGCGTGGTGAACGGCGTCGCGGAAGTAGTGCTGGAACTCGGCGGCGGACTGGAACCGCAGCGCCGGATCCTGCGAAAGTGCCTGATCCAGCACCGATCTCAGTGGCGGTGGCAGGGGAGCTGGCGCGTAGACGGTCTCGAGCACCTCGGTGCACACCACCGCGAACGAGTACACGTCGCTGAGGTGGGTGATCCGCCCGTGTCTGAGATATTCAGGGGCCGAATAGTTCTGCGTCCCCACCGCCTGATGCGCGCGCGTCAACCGCTGCATGTTCTCCCGCATCTCCACAGCGATCCCGAAGTCGGCCAGCTTCGCGGTCCCGTCTCGGCAGATCATGATGTTCTCGGGCTTGATATCCCGATGCACCACCTGCTTGGAGTGCGCGTACACCAACCCGCTCAGCGCATCGGTGAGGATCCGCGCGAGCTGCGGCAACACCCAGTTGTCCGGCTCCCGCATGTACTGCCGCAGGTTCTCCCCGTGAATGAACTCCATCACCAAAAACGGTGACCGCCCGCCATTCTCGACGAAAACCCCCGAATCATGCAGCATCACGATATTCGCGCAGTTCATCTGCGCCGCGATCCGAGCCTCCCGCTCGAACCGCTGCCAAGAAACTCTCGCGTCTTCCTCGGCCCCGGCCAAGCTGCCCGCATCGAGCACCTTCACCGCAACCTGCCTGCCCAGCTGTCGATCCCAGCCGTCCCAGACCTCGGCCATCCCGCCTTTACCGACCAGCCCCCGCAGCTCATATCGGCCATTGATCAGCCTCGACAACGCCAGACCTTCCCCCACGGGCAGCCCGCTCTCCCGCCGACCACCCTGGACGACAACGAATCACCGCCGAGTCTACGCGCGCCCCCCACCCCCCGCCCGCGACTTTCCAGTGCCCCACAACACATCCCGCCTGCGATAACGTTCGCCGCCTACCAGGCGATTTGCCCCCACCGGGGTCCCATGGTGTAACTTTTCCCAGGCACTAGGGAAACCGAAGGCAACCATCCGGGGCTATGGCGCAGCTGGTAGCGCACCTCACTGGCAGTGAGGGGGTCAGGGGTTCGAATCCCCTTAGCTCCACCAATCGTGCTGTTGCACGAGCCAAGGCCGGTGATGAACCGACCGTTTCGCGCATAGCGTGCGCCGCATCCTCGCCCGGACTGAGTCAAACGCTACGCACCGTCTGCCGAAGCGAGTAGACTGTGGGCCAGGGCTGATACAGCCCTACACTCCTTATTCCTTATGTCTTAATTTCTATTCCTGAATCGGCTGCCTTACTCGATATTCCTTTCACGGATACTCATTACGCGCCTCGCAACCAGCCTTTGGCGAACTGCACCACGCAATCGCGCCTTTTCCGTAATTCACCCATACAGCCTTACATCATATCCTCTCGCCCCTATGTTTTCTGCGTTCCCGAACTGCCACCTGGCAGTCGATGTCACGGAGACATTCAATGGCCGAGAAATTGAAGGCGCTGTTACTCGTACTAGCGCTGATCTGTGCGGCATTCGCTGCACAGGAGTACCCGCACGAAACGATCACCTTTTTGATCCACGCTGCGTTCGTACTCGCCCTCGAGCTCGTCGTCTCGTACGTCGCCCGGTTATCGAAACCGAAGTCGACGAAAGACTAGACCGAACAGAGGTTGGATGGCTAGTGTGGTCGAAAAGAGTGACCACACTAGCCTTTTCCGATTTCTGGGGGTGCCCCTTGTTCTGCTTTGCAGATCTCACATCCACGGTCGATGGCCGCGAGCGGGATCTCTTCAATCTACTTATCGAACACCGGCCAGATATTCGCGCAGCGGATCACACTTTGCTCCTGGTCCGCCAACCCGCCTCTTTTTCGGAACTTCGCGCGGAGGTCGTACAACTATCCGATGGGGAAATCGCCGAACAAGATCACCACGTCATCGAACGAGCACAGTCTTTCATTGAATCAGCGCCACCGGGAACGCCGCTCGTTGTCGCCTCCTTTCGAACGGTACTTCAGTATCACATCGTGCAAACCCTCGCTGATTGCAAGGTCGAGTACATTGACTTCAGAAATATCTTGCGGGCACAAACTCAAGCCAAGTCCATGGCGGCACTCAAATCGTGGCCAGCTAATTTCCTTTCGTTGCCGGAGGCGATATCGCAGGTCTCGACCGCCCTGCAGAATCGTGGTGGTAGCGTCAAGCAAACCCAGTTGAGACCGGCGCTCACACGCGTTGACACGCGATGGATCAGGGTTCAGGGCCGGAATGCGCCGCAGGATAACCCCAAAATAATTTCGTACCTGGTGTCCGAGGCTGTGGGCAAGGGGATCATCACCGCGACAGGTGACCCTGGAGACCCATTGCTGACACTTGTTTCGAATACATACGCCGCGCCCCTGCAAGCCAAGCCGTCGGTGAATGTAGTCGATGCGTCTCCCTCCATCAACGCAGTGGCGACCTTGGCTCCTCGGAGCAGTAATGATGCTGTGGACAAACGCCTCAGCGATCAGTACATCGACAGGCTGAAGGCGAATAGCCTGGGGCCATTTCAGGAGGTTCGTCTGGCAATTTATGACGAGATCGATAGCCTGATCAGTGCGCATTCCGGAAAGATTGCGGTTCGGGATCTCATTTCTAAGTCGGTCGATAAAGTCCGGGGAGACATCGAAGAGGCCCGAGCCGTCGATACCCAATATTTGATAAGGAGCCTCACCAGGAATCTCCCGTGGGGCGCGGTCCGCGGGTTCATTACGCTGCTCATGACTCGCCAGGCCGTTCTCAACACTGACGACGGCGTCGTGCCCGCGATGTGGACCAATCTTGACAAGATTGTCCTCAAGATGGAGGCCGACTGGCGAGTTCGTCTCGACGCGGACCTTATCACGTTTCTCGTGGATTCCGGATTCAAGATTACTACTTACACCGAAGAGGATCTCAGCGGCGCATTGTTTGACAACCGTCGCATGGTCGAGAATGTCCAAGAATGCATTAGCTTTTTGATCAGATCGGAGATATGTGAAATGGCGGATGACTATTCGTTGCAACGTAAGCGAGATGCCTCCGTCTGAGCGCCGAACACACAGGCTCAGCTGTCGGTAATTGACGGCTGGATTTGTCGCGATTGTCCAACCGTGCTGAGCTCGGAGGCATGGTTGACGATATTGCTCCCGATGACGCAAGGGACCGGTAGCAGCAGCAAGGTCGCCGAAGCCCAGATGAAAAGCCAGGTGCGAGTGATCGCAGCGATGATCACGCAGACCGATCCAGCTACCAGGACCGCGAGCATCCCGAGCAGATAGACGTTGATGCCACGGCCGACTTCGCCCATGCACGGGCTGTCGGGCGCACACGGATCGCAGCCCATCGCTAAGAAGCCGCTGAGCATTGCGAACCAGATCGCGGCGAAGAAGGTCAGGGTGAGGCACACACCAGTGATCCATTTGTCCCACAATGGGATTCGCCGACCAGCGGTCCGTGAGGTCGGTGCTGGGGGGCCTGTGATCGTCATGCGAAGCAGCATTGCCGCTTGACAGTTCCCGCCGGATCCGTAGGACTACCCAGCCCGCAGTAGGTACTGGGGCACCGAGTTATGTTGAGACGCTGGTCAGCAGTGAATGGACGCGTTGCCATGCGTCGGCCGCTATTGCGGGGTCGGTGGTGAGGAACCCGTGTCCGACAGCGGGATAGACGACGACCTCGTGGTCGATGCCGGATTCGGTTAGCGCCGAGGCGATTTCGCGTTGATGGTCGGGTGGGACGACGTGGTCGTGCTCGCCGACGAGGAAGAGGAGCTTGGCGGTGATTGCCGGGGTCAGGGACAGGGTGGGGGTGGGTCGGCTCAGTGAGATGTCGGTTGTCGGGAGCCAGCCGCCGTAGAAGATGGCTACTGCGGCGAGGTCGAACTCGGTTGCCGCGAGGTAGGCGATGTGGCCGCCTACGCTCAGTCCGATCATGCTGATGTGTTCGCTGCCAGACACTTTCAGGTGGTCGATGCAGGCGCGGATGTCGTGGAGGACGGTGGTCCGGGTCATCGACTCCAGGAGTTCGAAGCCGCGTTCTCGGCCGGCTGCGTCTCGGGCGAGCTCTTCGCCTGGCGCGGTCCGATGATGCAGGTCCGGCGCTAGTGCTGTGAATCCGAGTCCGGCCAGCCGGTCGCAGACGTCGCGGACGGCGGCATCGACGCCGAAGAGTTCCATGGCCACCACGACACCGGGGAACGGGCCACCGGCTGCGGGGCGGGCGCGGTAAGCGCCCATCGGTGCACCTTCACCGACCTCGATATCGACTCGTTCGGAGCGGATGGCATACGAGCCGTTCTCGGTCCGGTCCGGCCGGTGTTGGGTGCTGGGTGTGCGCATGAATCCACGCTAATCCCGCCCTAAACTGGTATCCACAGGACAGTTTTCCTAGTAATAGGTACCAGGATGACTCGATCCGCGATCGCGGCCCGAGAGTTGGGGGAGTTGCTGCGTTCGCGGCGTGAACGGCTTCAGCCCGCCGATGTCGGTCTGCCACCGGGTGTTCGGCGCCGCACCCGCGGCCTGCGTCGTGAGGAGGTGGCCCAGCTCGCGGCCATTTCCTCGACGTATTACACGGTGCTGGAACAAGGTCGCGACGTGCGGCCCTCACACCAGGTGCTCGACGCGCTGGCGGTGGCGTTGCGACTCGACGCAACCGAACGTGCCCACATCCACGAGCTGATCCACGGTGCCCCGCCCGCCCGGACCCACTCGATCACCGAATCACTCCCGCCCACTGTCCAGGCGCTCCTCGACCGACTCGACCCGTGCCCGAGCTATGTCACCGGCAGACGCTGGGACGTACTGGCCTCCAACCGATCAGCCCGAGCCCTGTGGGCCGATTGGCCCGCCCGCCCGGTCGAGGACCGCAACCTTCTCTGGTGGATGTTCGCCGACCCCCAGGCCCGAGACGTCATGGTCGACTGGCCCGCCGAAGCCTCCGCGCTACTGGGCCGATTCCGTGCCGCCGCAGCCCGCCACCCAGGCGAGCCGAGCTTCGACGAATTGCTTGAACGCCTTCTCGCCGTGAGCCCGGAAGTGCGGGATTGGTGGCCGAAACACACAAGTCACACCGTTGGGTTCGGGCACCAAACGGCTCCGCCATCCGGTTCTGGGAGAACTCGAATTCCAGCACCTCGTACTGCAACTCGCCGACAATCCCGACCAGAAGCTCGTCACCTTCACAGCCATCGACTCGGACCAGGCCCGCATCACCACACTGCCGAGATGAGGATGAAGCGCTCGAGTAGCGGCAAAACCTTTGGCCCACAGTCTGGGTCGTGTACTCGGGATCGGGATCTCTTGTGGGCCGACAACACTCGTCGAATCAGGTACCGAGCGGGAGCTCTGCGTATTCCGGCATGCGCCGCGGAGTGTGCTGATGATCACTCGGGTAAATTTGCTGGGCCGGATTCGGCGTGCTATTAATCAGCGGTTGTCGCTTGTGAGCGGTTGTTCGTTGAATGGTATTGGATTTTCGGGGGCTTGCTGTCATGACCGTTGTTGGTGCTGTTGCGCCTTCGATCGCGCCGGTGGAACGAGTCGCACGGGGTGGCAGGTTCGAGTTTCTCGATGCGCTGCGTGGGCTCGCGGCCTTGGCGGTGGTGGTTCAGCACTGTTCGGAGCGGTTGTTCCCGGCGTATTTCCGCTTCTCGCAGGCGCATTTCGGGCTGGGGGAGTTCGGGGTGTTCCTGTTCTTCCTGGTGAGTGGGTTCATCATCCCGGCTTCGCTGGAGCGGGGGCGGTCGCTGGGGGCGTTCTGGGTGGGGCGGTTCTTTCGGCTGTATCCGCTGTTCTGGGCCTGTTTGATCGCGGGGATGATCCTGCATTCGGTGGGGCAGTTCGGGCTGACGGCGAGTTTTCTGGAACACCCGGTTCGCAACTTCTTCTTGAACCTGACGATGGTGCATTACTTCATCGGTGGCCCCGACATTCAGGCGATCGGCGCTTCCTGGTCGCTGTCATACGAATTGGCGTTCTACCTGATGTTGTCGTTGCTGCTGATCGGTCGGCTCAATCGGCGATCGGCGCCGCTGGCGGTCCTCGCGCTCGTGCTGATCGTGCCGGGTGCGTTCCTGCCGCCGTCGATGCTCAACGGACATGACGCCAACGCTCTCACCCGCGTGATCGTCGCGGTCGTGACGATCGTGATCGCTGTGGTGTTCGCCGCGATGGCGGCCGACCGGCGTGCGACCGTCGCCGCCGTGGTGATCGCATTCATCACTGTCCCACTGGTTCTCAACCAGCCGGGGGCGTCGGCGATGACCTTCGCGTATTTCGCCACCATGTTCGTCGGCACGGTGATGTATCGGGTCACCTCGGGCGAGATCAGTGCGCTGCGGGGATGGGCCGTGTTCGGGTTCGCGATGTGCATGATTTTCGGGGTCAGCCTGTTCGTCCCGACCATCACGGACCCGTTGACAGGGGTCCTGATCACCTGGGTGAAGCAGCCGGTCACCATCCTGCCCGCCTACCTGCTGTTCGCGGTGGCATTGCTACTGCGCCGCTACTCTTTTCCGCGTCCGCTGCTGTTCCTCGGGCGAATCAGCTACTCGCTCTACCTTGTTCACACGCTGGTGCTCGACAGCCCGCGTTGGACCGTGTCGGTCGCCGGTATCCCCGCGGCCTGGCTCACCCTGTGTACGTGGGTGATCGGTGCGGTGGTGATCGCCGCGGTGACCTACCGGCTGATCGAGAAACCGTGTCACAACCTCGGTCACCGGGTGATGACCGCGATGCGGTGACATAACGTGCGTGCGGCGATGACATCAGTTGTCGGGGCTTCCGCTGGCTGACGTTTCATGCGTCGGAGCAGGTCGCTGAAACCTGTTCTAGCTTGGTGCAATTCATTACCCAGGTCACACCGCTTTCCGGGAAGTTGTTGCGAATTGACAGCAACTCGCTATCGCGACTTCGTGGTCGGGGGCTATCGCTGTGCGGCGCAGACCGTTTGCGAACACTGGTGTTCCAAACTAACGTTGCGCGAAATTGCACGATCCGAGCACGACCGCGAGCACTGTCGCTCAGATAGTTCGCTGCCGGGGAGGAATCGGTTCACCAGCGAGCAGATGTGACGCCACTCGACCGAGTAGGCGTCATGCGAGTCTGTCGGAAAGCTCTTGGGGGCAGTAAATGACAGCGGTTGTCGAAATTCGGACCGCGCCGGAAACTATTCCGGATACCCATCCATCGTTCGCATTTCGCGGCATCGCATTGCTTGCTTCGCTAGTGGGGATAGCGCTCACCGTGACGGCGGGCCGATACGACTACTTCGGCGACGAACTCTATTTCCTTTCCTCCGGACGACGACTCGACTTCACGTACGCGGATCAGGGTGTGGTGGTACCGCTTTCGGCCCACCTGTCCGATCTGGTCGCGCACGGATCGCTGATCGCCCTGCGTTTTCCGGCCGCCATGATGGGCGTCGGCGCGATGGTGGTGGCGGCGCTGATCGCCTACGAACTGCGCGGCGGCCGCCGAGCCCAGCTGCTGGCGGCGGGCACCTACGGCACCTCCGAACTGGTGGCGACCCAGGTGCAGTTGAGCACCTTCGCCTTCGACGCCACGCTGACCGCGGTGATCACCTGGCTGTTCGTACGGTGGGTGCGCACTCGCCAGGACCGGCTCATCATCGTGGCGGGACTTGTTGCGGCACTGGACATGCAGGTCAAGTGGATGATCCCGCTGGTCTGGGCCTGCCTGGGGCTGGCGGTCATCCTGTGTGGTCCGCGCGAGATCCTGCGCCGCCCCGCGCTGTGGGTGGCGACCGGCATCTTGGCGTTGTCGGTGGTGCCGATCCTGTACTGGCAGTCCCAGCACAACTGGCCGCAGCTGGCCATGGGCACCATCATCGGCGCGGAACAAGACGCCACCGGATACGGTCCGATCGGATTCGTGCCGCAGTGGCTCGGCCTCGCCGGTGTGGTGGGCGGCCCGCTGATCGCCATCGGATTCTGGGCGGTGCTGAAGCGGGAATCGTTGCGCCCCTACCGTTTCATTCCGGTCGCGCTGGTGCTGATGACGCTGTTCGTCATCGTCACGCACGGTCGCCCGTACTATCCGACCGGCTTCTTCCCGGCCATGTTCGCGCTCGGTGCGGTCGGCTTCGCGCGGTATCCGCGCAGGCGCTGGATGAACCTGGCGGTGTATCCGCTGGTCGGGGCCACGGTGCTGCTGTTCACCGCCATGCTCACCCTGCTGCCGATGCCGCAGCACTGGCGCACCCAGTCCCACAGCGCCATCGACCTCGGCTTCCAGTCGGCCGCCTTCGGCACCACCAACTGGTCGAAAATGGTCGAGGCGGTCGATACCGGTTACAACACACTGACTCCCGAGGAGAAGTCGCACTCCGCCGTTGTGGCCCAGGGCTATTGGCAGGCGGGCGCGGTCGAACAGCTCGGCGACCGCTACCACCTGCCCCCGGTCTACAGCCCGAGCCGTGGCTTCGGCTTCTTCGGTCCGCCGCCGAACAACGCGACCACGATCGTCTACGTCGGCCTGGACACCGCCGAACCCGACCTGCGCACCCATTTCACCGACGTGCAACGCGTCACCCAGCTCGACGATCCGGTCGGCACGCCCGGCATCGATCGCATGGTCGCCGTCTGGAAATGCAAGGGCCCGAAACAACCCTGGTCGACCATGTGGGATTCGATGACCACCCTGTACTTCGACCTCGGGCTCTGGCGCGACTCCCGCGCCACCACCCGGCCCACGCATTGAGCAGGCACAAGGCGCGAACCGGGAATACCCCCGACCGCGCGGATAATAGGCAAACCCGCTTTGTGATAGACGCGACGAAACACGAATACTGATGGAGCGTAAGGGGTCCGGGATCGGCGAATGATATATCCGGCTCCAGCGTTTGCGGAGCGCCGGATTCCTGCACACACTGGTCGGTGAGTCGGGAATCGGCGAACAGGTCAGAGATCGGAGTACGGCCGTGCGGCGCATCGACGGCACCGGGATGTCGAGTTCCGTGTGATGACGATCTATCTACTGGCCGTGGTCGCGGGACTCGCCGGCCTCGCGCGATTGATCACCGGCAGGTCCGCGTCGCGGGAAAGCCCCTGGGGCGATATCGCTCTGGCGGATATCGCGATGGTGTCCGCGGTCCTGCTCGGATTCGGAGCCGGTGGGCTGGCTGGAACCGCGGCGGGCGCGCCCGGCCTGGTTACCGTGGCGGCCGGGATCGGCGTCGCGGCCGGTGGCCTCTCGGCCGCCCGGGCCTGGATGGTGCCGTACCTGGCTCGGCAGCAAGCATTTTCGTTCTCCGGCCATGATTCCGTGATCGGCCGACTGGCGATGGTGACGGCCCCGATCGAGGTCGGCGGCCGTGGCGAGGTCGTCCTCGAAGGCGTCGACGGCGGCCGGGAAAGCCGTCCGGCGGTGTCCGGTGGATCCCGGCCACTGCCGGTGGGCACGGTCGTCTACGTCGGTGCCCGGTCCGGGCGGGAGTTGCGAGTGATCGCGGTACCCCGGGTGCCCGGACCGAGTTGTGTTCAGCCCGACGGTAATTGACGGAATTTCGGTACGGCACGATCAGAAGTAATGACCGCGGCCTCCGACGGGCCTGCCCACCGCGCCGAGCAGCGCGAGGATCGCGCCGACGACCAGCAGGATGATCCCGATGGTGGTGAGGATCGGAATGCCGAAAATGACTCCGGCAATGAGCAGGATGAGCCCCAATACGATCATGACAGCTCCTCTGTGCGGGCGGTTCCTGACGGTCACGCCGTTCCCTGACCTGTCACGTTCAAACCGCTGACACCGGAATGGTGTCCGCGGCATCAGTTGGGGCGCTGCACCGTTACCAGGTTGATGGCCGCCGGATGGAACCCTCCAGTGTCCTCCCCGACGGGCACGGCGTGACCGTGCGCGCGCAGGTAGTCGTCGAGTTCGGTGCGTTCGGCGTTCCAGCCGTGGCCGGGAAACCATTGCGCCGCATCGGATCGCGGGTCGTTGTAGATGAGGCGGGCCCAGTTGCCGTCCTCCGGCTCGTCCTCGTTCACGGTGGTGATCGCCTCGTACACGTCGGCCGGGAACGGGGTCATCTGCTCGATCCCGACCCGGCTGCCCGGGGCGCTGGCCTTGGCGACGATCTCGAACAGTTCGTCCTGGGCGGCCGGTGAGATGTAGATGAGCAGCCCCTCGATCAGCCAGGCGGTCGGCCTTTCGGCGTCGAAACCGCTGTCCTGCAAGGTGTTCAGCCAGTCCGTGCGCAGGTCGACGGCGACCTCGCGACGGTCGGCGAGGGGGGAGTAGCCCGCGGCGGCGAGCGTCTCGCGCTTGAAGTCCAGCACGGTCGCGCGATCCAGCTCGTACACGGTGACGCCCTCGAAGAAGGGCAGCCGGTAGGCGCGGGAGTCCAGACCGGCGGCCAGGATCACCACCTGCCGGATCCCGCTGTCGCATGCCGCGTGGAAGTAGTCGTCGAAGTACCGGGTGCGCCCGGCCTGATGCTCCCGGAACGGCCGCCCGAACTCCTCGGTGCGCAACGGATGATCCTTCGACAGCTCCGGATCCCCGTCGATCAGCACCGCGAGTTCCCCGCCCGCCGCCCGCACGAAAACCTCCGCCAGCGGATCGACGGCCAGCGCGTCCGGCTCTCGCCCCGCCAGTGTGCGCGCCGCCGCCACGAACAACGCCGTGGAACCCACCCCGGTATCGATTTCCCAGTTGTCATTGTCGCTTCGCATGTCAGCCACGCTATCCACGCCCCACCGGACATCGACACCACCGCGCCCGAGCCCCGCCCGGATCCTCCAAAACAACCCCCACCAGCGATCGATTCCACCGTCGCGCCGAGGTAGTCGGAGCCGGCACCGCACGATTCTTTTCATATCCGATCGGGGGTGCCGGTCCAGGGTGCGGACGGTGTTGCCGAGTATGGCGCGGGACTCTCCGACAGCGGTCCGATGGCAAACACGCCTGAGTGACAGTGGAATTCGGCGGAAATCGGTAATCTACCCAGATCACATCTGGGAGGCGGGCGGATGGCTACCACAGTGGGAACGCGAACGGTTCGAGGCCGGTTACGCAAGGTGTTCGGGGTGCTCACGGCGGTCGCGCTGGTCACGGCGGGCGGCGGCGCGGTCGCCACCGCGGCGCCGGCGTATCAGCCGCTGAAGCGCACGCAGGCAGGCGGTTTCGAGAATCTCTCGGTGCCCTCCAGCATGGGCCCGATTCAGGTCCAGGTGCAGTGGGCGGCGCACGGTGGCAGTTCGGCGCTGTATCTGCTCGACGGTCTGCGCGCGCCCGGCGATCACAGTCAGTGGACCACCGACACCGACGTGCTGCGTCAATTCGTCGGTGACGACGTCACTCTGGTGTTTCCGGTCGGTGGGCACTCCGGGTTCTACAGCGACTGGTATCGGCCCAGTAGCACCAACCATCAGGGGACCACCTACAGGTGGGAGACCTTCCTGACTCGGGAGCTGCCGAACTACCTTGCCGGATACGGTGTTTCGCGCCGCAACAATGCCATCGTCGGGGCGTCGATGGGCGGTGACGCGGCGCTGACCCTGGCGGCGCACCATCGCGATCAGTTCCGCTTCGCCGGATCCTTCTCCGGCTTCGTGCATCCGGACGTCCCGCTCTGGAACGAGGCCATGCGCGCTGCCATGCAGAACGAGGGCAACTTCGACGTCGACGACATGTGGGGTCCCGCGGGCGATGCCGCCTGGAAGTACAACGACGCCACCGATCAGGCCGAGCTGCTGCGCGGTCTGCCGATCTACGTCTCGACCGGCAACGGCGTCCCGGGCCTGCTCGACATCCCGTTCGGGCTCGGCAACACCATCAACGCCATGGGCCTGGAGGCGATGGCGCAGACCGCCACCGCCATGTTCCGCGATCGGGTAGCGGCCCTTGGCATTCCGGCCCGTGTCGACTTCGGTCAGGGCACGCACACCTGGCCGTACTGGCAGCGCGCCATCGGCGTGGCCCGGCCGATGATCCTCGCCGCCCTGGGCACCTCCTGACCGGAGCTGCCCGGGCGGCCCCCGGTGCTATCCGAGGCTGAAGGGCTGACCCCACAGCGTCTGCGTGATGTCCATGACGTTGTCCTGAACGAGAACGGTTGTGTAGGAACGCGCTTCGGCGTATCCCGCGCAACCGTCCAGGGCGATGGTGTGATTCACGTACTGGGTGATGCCCGAGGTGCCGGTGAAGTTGTAGGTCTGAATGGCCTTGGTGGCGACCTTGCCGGGCTTGAGGGTCAGCGACATATTGGGGTCCACGTACGGGCTGAACCCCGAGGAGTTCAGGGTGCCGCCGAAATCGCCGGTGCCGA
The DNA here is from genome assembly GCF_045161165.1 of Nocardia sp. NBC_00511. Lineage (NCBI taxonomy): Bacteria > Bacillati > Actinomycetota > Actinomycetes > Mycobacteriales > Nocardiaceae > Nocardia > Nocardia sp. NBC_00511. Next base: position 4,739,506 of record NZ_CP107849.1, on the reverse strand, counting down.
CGGACAATCCGCCACCGCCGCCACCATCTCCGTAGCCGCCGCCACCGCCGCCACCACCCGCTCCGCCGCCGCCTCCACCGCCGCCGTCACCGGTGTCCGGGGTCGCCGGAGCACCGCCGCCGCCGTTGTTGGGCGTGGTCGGTTTGGAGGGCTGACCGCCCGCGTTGCCGCTGCCCTCGGTGGTCACCTTGGAGCCGAGGTCGACCTGGCAGCCGACCATGTATCCGGTCTCGATGCGGCCACCGGTGACGGTCACTCCGGCCGGGGTGGTCACGGTCACCGAGGTCACCGCGGACACCATGGCATTGCGCGAAAGCGGGCTGGCGGCCATCGATCCCGACAGCACGGCCTGCTCGCCACTGCGATTGACCTGCACGACCACGCCGTCGGGACCGGTGAACTGGCCCTGGCCGTCGGGCAGCGCCACCTGGGTGTCGGCCGCCGCCGCGCCCGCTCCGATCGTCGCCGCCGGGGCGGCCGCGATCAGCAGGGTGGGCAGGAAACCGCACGCCGCGACCGCGGCGCTTCTCGAATTACGCACTGTGGCTGTCCTTCTCACCCGACGCTGAACGGCTGGCCGTACAGCGTCACCTCGGTCGAACCCTGCTGATTGGCCACCGTCAAGGTGCTGTAGGCGCGAGCCTGCGCGAAGCCGCCGCATCCGGAGACCTGGATGCCGCGCCCCGCGTACGCGATACCGACGGCGCCCGCCGCGGGATCGAGCTGCTTGGTGTCGAGGGGCACCGCGGTCACGCCGCCGGGCACCAGCTTGATGCTGGGCGCGATCTCGGGCGAGACGGAGTTGGGGGAGACCCACACGTCGCCGCCGAGGGTCAGGCCGCCGCTCAGATCGACCTGGCAGCCCACCAGGTATCCGGTGGTCAGCATGCCCTTGGTGGCATTGCCGATCTTGGCGAAGACGACGCCGGTGACGCTGGCCGTGCGCGACAGACCGTTTCCGGCGATCGAGGGCGCGACGACGGCCTGCTCGCCGGTGCGGGTCAGATCCACCTGCACCCCGCTCGCCGTGGTGAGCGCTTGTTCACCGTCCGGTAGCTGGACGGTTGTATCGGCGTGTGCCACTCCGGATCCGAGCATCAGCGCGGTCAGACCGACACCCGCCCCGGTGATCCATCGGCCAGTTTTCGAAACCACCTGCGGTCGACCCTTCGAAACTCGTACGACTTCCGACTGCAGATGATATTGGTGAGGGTTGATCTCTGCACCCGGCGACGGGTGAGGTCACTGCCGATGCGTCTCAGCTGCGTAAATTCCGGGTATCACCCGGTCGGAAGGGGTGTGCCCGCGATCGGCGGGCGACCGGGCCGCGGAAACCCCTCCATGTATGTCTGAAATGTCCAATTTAAGAGGTTCCTAGGAACTTCCTGTGTGGTGGTTTACCCCGCAATTGCCCTGCATCTGAATGGATTAGACCAATCGCGGGCGGACCCACCTCTCGGACTCAGTGCTGCTGTGTTCCGCCCTGGTATTCGCGCCAGGCCTTCTGGGTGTCGGTCAGCTTGGGCTGCGGCGTCCGATTGCGGAAGTAGTTGGCCACCATCACCAACGGCAGGATGAACGCCTGGAAGAAGATCAGGTACGAACCGCCGTCGAAGAGGAACGCGAGGTAGAACGCGTAGCCCAGGTATACGGCGCCGAAGATGCCGTTGATCGACCGTGACGCGGCGCTCTGGCCGGTGCGGATCAGTGCGAGCCCAACCATGATGGCCCCGCTGAGCGCGAGCAGGCCGACATACCAATTGAACATGGAAATCCCCCCGAAGATAATTGGCCGTACCCCTCCGGTCTGGCCGGGTCGTACCGTAGCACCACCCTCGCGGGTGCGCCCAGCGACTTTTCGGGCCACCAATCATGTCCGATGCGAACCGTTTACGTAGTTTGTTCGGTTGTGGGTGATGGGTGGGTGATGCGGCGGCCGGGTTCGACGGCGCTGCTGCTGAGTGTGAGTGCGATCGTGGCGACGGTACTGGTGTGCACCAGCGTCAGCCCCTGGCTCGAAGAGTCCGGAATCCTGGCCGGGGGATTGGATGTGCACATCTACCGGGAGGGAGCCTGGCAGGCGATGCACGGCAATCCGCTCTACCGCGAACCCATTCTGGGCGGACTGCTCTACACCTACACGCCGTTCTCCGCGCTGGTCTTCGTGCCCGCGCTGGTGGTGCCGGCGCACCGGCTGACCGAGTGCTGGCTGGCGGTGAACATCGGCGTGCTCTACGCGTGTGTGCTGTTGTGCTGGAAGCTGATCGGCTATCGGATCACCACCGCGCTCGCGGGCATCAGCGCGCTGCTGACCCTCACCTGCGTGTTCCTCGAGCCGGTGCGCACCACGCTGTTCTACGGGCAGATCAATCTGGTGCTGATGCTGCTGGTGCTCTGGGATTTCGCGCGGCCGACCGGCAGCCGGATCCGGGGGCTGGGCGTGGGCCTGGCGACCGGCGTCAAGCTGGTGCCGGGCTACTTCATCGCGCAGTATCTGATACTGCGGCAATGGCGTTCGGCCGCGGTCGCGACGGCGGCGCTGCTGGCCTCGGTGGGGCTGGCCTGGCTGGTACTGCCCGGTGATTCGCGGGAGTACTGGCTGTCCACCTTCTTCCACTCCGAGCGCATCGCACCCGATACCGATCCGGCGAACCAGTCCATTCGGGGCGTGCTGGCCCACCTGTCCGGCGGTGCGTCGCCGCTGTGGCTGTGGGTGGTGCTCGCGGGTTCGGTTGCCGCCGTGAGTTTCACGCTCGTCTCCAGGCTCTCGGCGCGCGGCGAACGACTGCTCGCGGTGACCGTCGCGGGCATGACCGCCTGTGCGGTGTCGCCGTTCTCGTGGGGACACCACTGGGTCTGGTTCGTACCGCTGCTGGTGCATTTCGTGCATCGCGCGCAGTCGCATCCGGCGTGGTGGGGTGCGGCGGCGGCGCTGTTCGTGGCGACCGGGGCGTGGACCTATCGGTGGACGGAAAGCTTTGCCTCCGTGGGTATTTTCCTGCTACCCAAGCCCTGGCACAGTGAGCCGCTGCTGGAGAACTCACATGTCGTGGTCTACGGCGTGGCGATGCTGTACGCGATGCTGCGCGCCCGGAGCCGTCGGGTGGTCGCGGAAATCGGGTTGCTCGCGGATGTATAGTTGGCATCAGCAAGTAGTTGTAAGGGCTAAATATATGCGCTGAGAAGGAAACCGATCATGGCAGTCATTGCCCGTGATCCCAACCCCGGCGCCGATCTGGAAAGCGCCGATCTACTCGGCGCGCAACTGGTTCGGCTGCTCCGGGCGATCGGTCGAGCCAAGCACCGGGTGATCAAACACGGTCCCGAAGGACTCGAGCAGCTGGCCTACGCCATGCTGTTCTGCCTCGTCCACGACGGACCGCAACGCACCGGCAAGCTCGCCGAGCAGTTGCACGCCGAGATCTCCACGATCAGCCGCCAGAGTCGAACTCTGGTGCGGCACGGGCTGGTCGAGCGTGGCGCCGATCCCATCGACGGCCGCGCGTGCGTGCTGAAAGCCACGGCCGAAGGCGAACGGGTCTTCGCCGACAATCGCCGACAGCGCAATCTCTGGCTGGCCGGCCTGCTCGCCGATTGGTCCGCGGCCGATCGCGTCACCCTCACCACGCTGCTGCAGCGGCTCTCCGACGACATCGAAAGCGCGGCTGCGGCAACCGATTCGACGAAATAAGGCTTCCAGATGACTACAGCGACACTCGAGGAGTCGCCGGGCGGGCAGGCGGTCGCACCGCCGAAGCTCACCCATCGGCAGATCCTCACCATCCTGTCCGGCCTGCTGCTCGGGATGTTCCTGGCCGCGCTGGACCAGAACATCGTGAGCGTGGCGATCGTCAAGATCGCCAACAGCCTGCACGGGTTCGACCAGCAGGCCTGGGCCACCACCGCGTACCTGATCACGGCCACCATCAGCACCCCGCTCTACGGGAAGCTGGCCGACATCTACGGGCGAAAGACGTTCTACCTCACCGCGATCGCGCTGTTCGTCATCGGCTCCGCGGCCTGCACCTTCGCCACCTCGATGTACGAGCTGGCCGGGTTCCGGGCCTTCCAGGGCCTGGGTGCCGGTGGTCTGATGTCGCTGGCCATGACCATCATCGGCGATATCGTGCCACCGCGTGAAAGGTCCCGCTACCAGGGCTATTTCATGATGGTCTTCGGCATCGCGACGGTGCTCGGGCCGGTGCTCGGCGGCTGGTTCTCCGGCTACGACCACCTCTGGGGCGTCGACGGGTGGCGCTGGGTGTTCCTGGTGAACGTGCCGATCGGCGTGCTCGCGTTGATCGTCGTCGCGCGAGTGCTCAACATGCCGCATCAACGGCAGCAGGTACGGGTCGACTGGGGTGGCGCGGTCGCGCTGGCGATCTGCGTGGTGCCTCTGCTCATCGTCGCCGAACAGGGACGCGGCTGGGGCTGGGGCTCCGGGCGGGCGATCCTCTGCTACGTCATCGGGCTCATCGGCCTGGCGCTGTTCCTGGCCATCGAGTACGTGATGAAGGACGCCGCGCTGATTCCCTTGCGGCTGTTCAAGAATTCCACCTTCACGGTGTGCATCATCGGCGGCTTCATCGTCGGCATCGCCATGTTCGGCGCGATCTCCATGGTGCCGCTGTACATGCAGGTGGTGCGCGGGTTCTCGCCGACCAAGGCGGGTCTGCTGATGCTGCCCATGGTCATGGGGATCATGGTCGGATCGCTGGTGTCCGGGCAGGTCACCAAGCGCACCGGGCGCTACAAGATCCTGCCGGTCGCGGGCACTTTCATCATCGCTGTCGGCGCGGCGCTGTACGCGACCGTGCACTACAACAGTGCGCTGTGGCAGCCACTGGTCTACGGCGGCATCATCGGGCTCGGCCTGGGTGGCTGCATGCAGACGCTGATCATCGCGGTGCAGAATGCCGGGCCGCGTTCGGATATGGGTGTGTCGACGGCGTCGGCGACCTTCTTCCGGCAGGTCGGCGGCACCCTGGGTGTCGCGGTATTCCTGACAATTCTGTTCAACCTGTTGCCGCACAAGATCATCGACGCGTTCGGCGGGCATCTGCCGCCGGGGTTCGACGCCTCCAAACTCTCCAGCGTGCAATCGAATACGGCGGGCATCGCGGCACTGCCCGCGGCCGTGCGCGATCCCATCCTGATCGGGTTCACCAACGCCATGCACGGAGTGTTCTGGGCGGCGGCGGGAGTCGCGGCGGTGGCCTTCGTGGTGCTCGGGTTCATGAAGGAGATCCCGTTGCAGGAGGCGAGCACACCGGCCGGACCGCCTGTCGCACCGGCTGATCCGGAGCAGGTCGCCGAGGCGAAGTGGGCCGAGGATCAGGTGTGGGAGGGGGCCGCGCAGGTCGTCTCCCAGCCGGAACCGGTGCTCGCGGCGGCCGCAGTCGGGCGGCACGGGGCGGAATCGGCGGTCGAGAGTGTCGGCGCGGTGGGTAACGGGCATCTCGCAACTGCCAACGGGCGCATCGCGGTTGCCAATGGTTCCACATCGCACGGCGCTGTCGCCGCCACCGCGAACGGCGCTGTCGCCACCGTTGCCGCAGTCGCCGGTGAGAGTGCCGCGAATGGTTCCGGTGGACACCAGGTCACGGCGGTCGCCGAGCCGTCCGGGCCACGGGCCTCGGTCGGTGGCTGGGTGCAACGCGAGGACGGCACCTCGGTACCGGGTGCGGCATTGACCCTGATCGATCAACGCGGGCACCAGGTTTCGCGCGCCACCGGCGGTGACGACGGGTCCTACCGCATCGACACGCCCGCGCAGGGTGGATATGTGCTGATCGCCTCGGCACCCGGGCATATGCCCGCGGCGCTGAACATTTCGGTCAACGGCGGTGACACCCGGCTGGATCTGACCTTGCAGGGGTCCGGTGAGCTTTCGGGCTCGGTGCGGTCGGCCGGTCGCGGCGAACCGCTGCCGAATGTCACCATCACGCTGACCGATCCGCGTGGTGAGGTGGTCGGCGCGGCCATCTCCGGGGTCGACGGCGGGTACCTCTGCCACGGAATCGGTGCGGGCACCTACACTTTGGTCGCTTCGGGCACGAACCTGCGTCCGGCCGCTTCGGTGCTGGTCATCCCCGGCACCGGGGTGCTGCGCCACGATATCGAGCTCACCCAGATGGTGGCGCTCATCGGCACGGTGTGGGCCGACGGCGCTGTGGTGCCGAACGCGCAGGTCACCCTGCTCGATGAGACCGGTGTCGCGATCGGCGACGTTCGCACCGGGGCCGACGGGCGCTACGAGCTGCCGGATCTGGTGCAGGGCGAGTACACCGTGATCGCTCGCGGATACCCGCCGGTGAGCAGCCGGGTCACCCTGAACGGCGGCGAGGTCGATCATTCGGTGGAGTTGGGCTACCACCTCGACACCGGTGATCGCGAAAACGCCGATGGCGCAACCGATCCGGAACCACCCGCGGAGCGGTCATGACCGGGCTGACAGTCGATATCCGCGGCGCGGAAGGCTGGCCGGTACCCGAGGCGGTGTTGACCGTGACCGATATGGCGGGCCGTCAGCTGGCCCGCGCCGTGGCGGACGTGACGGGGGTGGCGGCCACCGAGCCGCTGCCCCCGGGCACCCACACCGCGGTCGTGACCGCGCCGGGCCACCAGCCAGTGGCCCGGGTCGCCCGCATCTCGGCGGCCGGCACGGGCGCGCTCGGTGAGATCCGTCTGGACCGCGCCCAGGACGCGGTGACCACCCCGCCGCCCGGCCGCTGGACCATCGACCCCGCGCACTCCACCGTCATCGCCACCGCCCGCCACCTCGGCATCGCCGGTATCAAGGCCCGCTTCGCCGAGGTGAGCGGCCACCTCGACGTGGCCCCCGCCTTCGAAGCCACCACCGGCCACGCCGAGATCAAGGCGGCCACCGTCGACACCGGCATCGGCATGCGCGACGACCACCTGCGCTCCGCCGACTTCCTCGACGTCGACCACTTCCCCCTGATCACCTTCCAGGGCAACGGTTTCCGTCGCACCGGCAGCGACACCTGGGTGATGTCGGGCACCCTCGCCCTGCACGGCCGCACCCGCCCCGTGGACCTCGCCATCACCTACGGCGGCTACGGCCCCGACCCCTGGGGTGGCGTCCGCACCGCCTTCCACGGCGAAACCCTGCTGCACCGTGAGGATTTCGCCATCGACTACAACGCCATGGTCCGAGCCGGCATCTCCGCCGTCGGCACCACCGTCCGCATCGAATTGGACATGGAACTGGTCCAGGGCGACCAACTACCCGCCATGTAGCCCGTCGAACGGGCACCGCCCGCACCCACGAGGACCTCACCCCGTGCCCCGGCCCGGCAGCCATTAGGATGCTGGTCGGTTGCTGATGGGTTGTTCGGAAGGTTCTTGGTGGGTGCGCGTGTCTACGCATGAGTTGGTGCTGCCGGTGCCGTCGCTGGGCGATTACATCGAATTCCATCGCAAACGGCTCGGGTTGACCCGGGAGGTGCTGGGGCAGCGGGCATTCCTGTCGGCCCGCCGAGACCTCCTGCACCTCTGCGTCGGTGTGGTCCGGCCCTACCTCCCAGCCTGACCGGTGGTCCGGATCCGGCCATACCGGTCCCGGGCGCGCTATGACGCGGGCAACACAGACCCCATTTAGGGTCAGTTTCCCGGCTTGTCCCAGCTCACGGCATGCGCTTCACTCGTTGACGGCAGAGCCCGGGAGGGATTCGCGGATCATCCTCCGGGATCGACCTCACCGCGGTCATGTGCTTTGACGATGCCGTGGCGGGGACGGCATCGCCATGGCGTATGAGCGCGGGACGACTCGGTGCAGGGGCGTCGATGAAAAATTCGGCACGGTTTCCATCTTTCCGGTCGGCGGCAACAAATATGTCATCACCATGCTTGTCGGTTCGAAATACGGGCCGCAGGCGAATCGAGTTGATCTGCAACGCATTCTCGCGAAGGAGGAAGTAAGTGATTCCGCATTTCATCGGTCATCTGATTTGGGCAGTGAACAACCTCCTGGGCAGGTTGTTCCTTCCGTAGCCCGCCGCCCGGGGCGGCGCTGGCCGCCGCCCCGGGCCGGGTTCGGCGCACGGTGCTAGCGTGCTCGGTAGACCGATCGGTCACCTGGGAGGAGTACGCGCATGGCGCTGAAAGACATTGTGGGCGGGGTCAACAGCGGCATCGTCGCATTGACCAAGCTGCCCGTCATCGGCCCGATCGTGGGTCGTGGACTGGTCGAGATCACCTACGTCGGCCGCAAGTCCGGCAAGACGTTCACCACCCCTGTCGGCTACCGACGCTCCGGCGACAAGATCCTCATCGGGGTCGCCATGCCGGACAAGAAGAGCTGGTGGCGCAACTTCCTGGGCGCGGGCGGCCCGATCACCCTGCGCCTCAACGGAGTTGACCGCACCGGCCACGCCGTCACCAATCGTGACGGCAGCAAGGTGACCGTCGTCGTCACCCTCGACGCGGCCTGAAAAATCCCCGGCCTGCCCCTCGCGGCGGACGCTGCTCCGGCGAGGTGCGTTGCCTAGCGGCTCCGGGCGTGCCAGCCTGGATTGCGAGACGCAACATGCCTGCTGAGCCGCGCCGTTCGAGGCGCGAGCGGTTCGGCCCTTCGAGGAGGTAGCCGTGAGGTTTCGTTCGGGGATCACCGGTGAGCTGGCACTGTGGGTCGGCGTCGAATTCACCGACGCCGACCGGCGGTCCCTGGATGTCGCCTGGCGGCTCGCGGACCCGGCCGCGCACAAGAAGTTCGAGTACGCGCGCCTGTTCCTGGTGACGTTCACCCCGCAGCCGCAGCGCGCCTACCTCGAACTCATCGACGGCCGCGCGGGCACCTCGCTGCGGCTGCCCGAAGATCTGCCCGCGGGCGACTACGCCATCGATGTCGACGCCTACGGCAGCGCGAGCTGGGGCGACGGTAAACTCGACGCCCGCGGTCGCAGCGTGGTCTTCGGCGTCGCGGCCCCGCAAGGCATTCCGGTCGCCACGGATTTGTAGCGCTTCCGCCCCGAGCCTCCCGGATTCGAGGCGACCCACGATTCGGCAGCGGATATGCTGCACGGCGAACCGTCGCGCGGGTACGCGATTCAGGCGGGGGAACGCGTGGGGAAGCGGCCCGGTGGGCCGCACAACGGAAGGGCATAACAGGATATGGGTGGCGTGGCTGTGCGAGGGGCGCAGGAGCGCCGACACAGATCCCGGGGTGGATGGGCCAAGCGCGGAGTCATCGGAGCCGTGGTCGCATTGCTGCCGTTCGGGGTGTCGGTGGTAGCGGCCGGACCCGTTGCGGCGGATACGAATCCGTCCGCGTTCGACTTCTATGTGGACTCCAGCATGGGGTCGGTCAAATCCCGGATCGTGCGGGCGGCGGACGGCAATACCGATCGGGTGGTCTACCTGCTCGACGGCGAGCGCGCCCAGAACGACTACAACGGCTGGGAGATCCACTCCGCCATCCCGGCGGCACTGGCCAAGTTCAATATCAATGTGGTGATGCCGGTCGGCGGCGAGTCCAGCTTCTACGCGGACTGGGACGCCCCGAGCAGCTTCGCGGGCGTCAACCCCGACGCCTCGCTGTTCCCGAGCCGGGACTCCGGCTCCGCGGTGGCGGGCTGGGACGAGACCTCCGGCAAGACCTACACCTACCAGTGGGAATCGTTCCTCACCCGGGACCTGCGCGACGCGCTGCGAGATCGCCTGGGCTTCAGCGATTCCCGCAACGGCATCTTCGGGCTGTCCAGCGGTGGCAGCGCCGCACTGCTGATGGCGGCCTACCATCCCGACCAGTTCGACTATGCCGGTTCGCTTTCGGGCTACCTGTACATGTCCGCGCCGGGCATGCGGGAGGCGCTGCGCGCCGCACTGTTGGCCGCCGGTGGCTACAACATCGATTCGATGGCGGCCGCGGGCAGCGCGAAGTGGGCGCGCATGGACCCCTACGGTTTCGCACCACAGCTGATCGCCAACAACACCCGGCTCTACATCGCGGCGGGCAGCGCGATCCCGGCGCAGCAGGACCTGTCCTCGGCGGACGCGGTGATCCAGGGCATGCCCCTGGAAGGCATCGCGCTGGCCAATACCAAGGCCTTCCAGTCGCGGTTGCAGACCCTGGGCTACGACAATGTCACCTACGACTTCCCGAGCATCGGCGTGCACAACTGGGGCAACTGGGAACAGGTCGCCAACCGGATGCTGCCCGACCTGGCGCAGCACATCGGCAAGCCGCTGCCCGCGGGGCAGCAGCCTCCCGGTCAGCCGCCCGCCGACGGGCAGGGACCGCCGCCGGGTGATCAGCCCGCGGGCGGTCAGGCTCCGCAGAACTGATCGATAGTACGAAGCACACGAAATTCGAAGTACACGAAATTCGAAGTACACAAAACTGATGCCGCCCTCCGCGATCGCGGAGGGCGGCATCAGTTTTCGTTCAGGAGGTCCCTGGTGTCAGGGTTGCTGCCCGGCCGACGGATCGACCCGGATGGGCGCGTCTTTCGACCAACCCCAACGGTTTTCGACCTGCACGTCGAGCGTCGCGGCCGGTGCGTCCACGTACGGTGTGAGCCGGTCCAACTCGCCCCAGTCACGAGTCCAGTCGTGATCGAGGTACGCCGGAACGGCCTGTGAACGCAGCGTCAGGTCGGCCCAGCCCAGCGGCCCGCCCCCGTCCTCGCCCTGCCAGGTCTGCGCCACCTGGGCATTGAGCTTGTCGGGCTGGATCCGCCAGCCCGGCACCTGCGCCACCCCATCCTGGTGATCGAAGGGGTGCTGACACGGGAACGCCAGGCCCACATGGAAATCCGTGAGCACCGGGGTGTCGCGGCCGACCACGGTGTTCAGGGTGGACAGCTTCGGCAGTCGCGGCGGGACGACGGCCAGCCACTGCTGGCCGGTCGGATCGTCGGTGGCGGCGACGAGTCGAATCGCATTGGCCTGCGCCGGGATTCGATCCAGGGCGACCGGCAGGTTCCGCCAGCCCGGAGCGCCGCCGAGGCCCGGCGGCACCAATCCGCCCAGCGGAGTGACGGTGCCGTCGTCGGCGCGATGCGCGAACTCCAGCCGCAACTGCGCTCCGTCCACCCGGTGGCCGTCCGCTTCACCGGCGATTCGACCGGCCACGGTCAACACCAGTACCTGATGCGCGGAATCCTGTCGCGCGGCGGCATCCAGGCGATACCACTGCGTGGTCAGATGCGCGGACTGCGCGGGACCGGTGGCGTAACTGCCCAGCACGGGCGTGCGTTTCGGATCCAGGCCGAACGGCAGTGCGACTGTGCTGCCGTTGATTCCAGCCTCCGGCTTGGGCTTGTCGGCCGCCCCACCCGGCGGCGGTCCGGGCTGTTTGCGCCCGCCACCGCTGCCGCCGCCGGGACCGCCCGGACCTTCGGGGGTCAGGTCGCCGACGCCGTTCGAGGTGAAACCGGAAGCGTCAGTGGACAATCCGTCGGCAGCCGTGCCGGTGTACGGCGTGAGCAGGGAGTCGGCGGTGTCGGTTTCGACCAGCACGTCGTCGGCCATCGCACACGGCTTGCCCTGTAGTGCCCGCAGATTCGACAGTCCGACCGAGTAGGCCGGGTACTGCGAATATGCCGCGATACCCAGCGTCGCCACCTCGAACACGACCAGCGCCGCGGCTGCCACGGTGAGTGGACGCACCGCGAATCGCTCGAAAGAGCCTGTTGCCGAGGCATTTCCGACGCAGTACGGCTCGCGGAAGTACTGCCAGGCCGCGACGACCAGGCACACGCACGCCAGGCCGAACAGGGCCGTGGACACCTGCACGCCGCCCACCGTCGGCGCGAGGTTCGGCCAGGCGACGCCGTAGCCGGAGACGTACCACCAGCCGTTGGATCCGGTGAAGCAGTACGCCACCAGCGCCAGCACCCCTGCCGCGAACAGTGTCCGATAGTGCCGGGCGCGAATCCCGATGCGGCTCACCGCGACCGTGGCCACCGCCGCCAGCGCTGCGGCCAATCCGGCGTACACGCCGAAGTGGTGGGTCCACTTGGTCGGAGTGAACGCCATCAACACCTGCGACATCGCCACCATGGCCAGCAGCCGGGTGACCGGGCCGCGCGCGGTCTCGGGGATGCGCCCGCCCTTGCGCAATGCGATCAGGACGCAGACGGCCAGGCACAGCAGCATGGCGAGGACACCGAAGCGGCGGCTCAGCGACCCGTCCGGGGTCACGTGCAGCAGCGCCGCCCAGCGCACCGGCTCGTCCGGCCATGAATAGTTCGGCCCGACCAGCTTGCGCACGCGCGTGGCTTCGAGGACCGACGCCAGGGTTTGATCGGCGAAAACCACGACCAGCACCAGGGTTCCGGCCGCCGCGACCGGCGCGATGCGGGCGCAGTAGCCGAGTACCCGGCGAGCCTGCCCGGCGGATTCGGTGCGGGTGCGGGTGACCAGCGTCTGGAGCACGCGCCGCGAACCGGCGAAAAGTGCTGCCAGACAGATCAATCCGGAGGGTCCGGCCGCCAGCGAGAGGGCCGCGATCAGCACCGCGACAGCGGCGGGGAGCAGTCGCCGGGTGGCGATCGCGCGTTCGATCGAGCACCAGGTCAGCAGTGCGCCCAGCGCGATCAGTGGTTCCGGGCGCAGGCCGTTGTTGTACGGCAGCCACATGGCCAGGAAAGCCAGCGCCGCGGTCCAGCGCGCCACTGTGCTCGCCCGCACCCGGGAACCCAGGCGCGGCAGCACCTCCCGGCTGATCACCCACCAGCACAGCAGTCCGGCCAGCAGCGCGGGTAGCCGCATCCAGACTCCGGAGTCGGCGATCCGGGTCATCTGCGCCAGCACCTCGTACGGCCAGCCGAACGGAGCTTCCGCCACCCCGAACCAGCGGTAGTAGTTGGCGGTGTACCCGGCATGCCGCGACACCCGCGCCATGGTGAGGATGTAGCCGTCATCAGAAGTGTTGGCCCCGAACACATGCCAGAACGCCATGGTGACCAGCACCAGCGCGTCGGTAGCCGTGAACCGCCACCAGCGGGCGGGCAGGAACCGGCGCGAACGCCGCCCGTCCCCGGAATCGATGAGATACAGGCAGGACAGCGCCACCAGAGTGCACAGCACCGCGCCCGCGATGGCGGCCAGCTTCAGCGCGCTCGGAGTCGACGAGAAGCGCGAGTCGATCGCCGCGTGCAGATGCGCGTCACCGAGCTTGGCGCGATCGAGATCGGTGTAGACGCCGACCACCTGCGGCCGCACATCCTTGTCGACAGTCGTGCGAAATGCGCTGCCGTCCGGCCGCTTCAGACCCGTCAACTCCACAGTGGTGGCAGTCGCGGTGGAATGCACGACCAGCGCCGTGCACCCGCCCGCCGGTGCCAGATTCGGAGTCTTCGCGATCCCGGAGCCGGGACCGATAGCCGTATTCAGGTCCGGCTGAGCACCATTCGCAGGCGGCCGAGGCGCATCAGCTGGCGGCGTCGAGCCGGGTGGGGGTGTCGAGCCTGGCGGGGGAGTTGACCCGGGTGGGGGAGTAGCGCCCGGCGGGGGAGTAGCGCCCGGCTGCCCCGGCGAACCTTGCTGCGGTGTCGACCCCGGCGACGGACTGATACCCGACGTAGGAGGTTGTCCTGCTGATGGATTCGCGCCAGGTGTTGGTTCGGTGGTGGTTCCGGACGGGGTGCTGGTAGGTGGAGTGCCGCCCGAAGCGGATCCGTCCGCAGGCTCGGATGCTGTTCCGACACCGGTGATTTGGAAGATCGAAGCGGTGAGGAGTGGGGTGCCGCGCAGCATGACCGACAGGGTGCGACCGGTTCCCGGGGTGTCTTCGACCTTGGCGACCAAGGCCTGGGCCGCGGCGCCCGGGGCCTGTGTGGGCACGGTGGACAACACGGTGCCGCTGGCCATATCCCGCAGGGCGGTGCACGGCACACTCGCGTCCAAGCTGAGCGGCACGTAGTCCACCAGCGGCGCGGTGACCTGAACTGCCTGTGCCTGTGGCCAATCCAGGCTCGCTCGATCCTGCCGAACCGGCAAAAGCGGTGTTATCACCGCTAACACGACACCGAGCACCCCCGCTATGAGGGCGATCAGTCTGACTTGGAAACTTCCCCCGGAAACTGAACGCACGAACGCCGATGCTAGCCATCGCCTTCGCGAAGTACCGCACCAATTCCGCCGCACCCGTATTCTCGCAGTTCGCCTGGCATATCCGCGGCCTGCTCTACTGTTTGGCCGGAACGTCGGCGGGTAGACGTAGTACGCGCGTAAACGGACTCGGGAGTCGTGATGGCGGAGGTACTCGACAAGGGTGGCGTGGTGCGGACCTTGGTGCCCGCCCGCATCGACCGATTGCCGTGGTCCAGTTTCCACACCCGCATGGTGGTGGCGCTGGGGGTGGCGTGGATTCTCGACGGGCTCGAGATCACCGTGGCCAGTTCGGTCGCCGACACCTTGACCAAACCCGAGACGCTGCACATGTCTTCGACGGCGGTCGGACTGGTGGCGACCGTCTACCTGGTCGGTGAGGTGTTCGGGGCGCTGCTGTTCGGCAACCTCTCCGATCGGCTCGGGCGCCGCAAACTGTTCCTGGTCACGCTGGGCGTCTACCTGGTCGGCAGTGGGCTCACCGCGGCCACCCTGGGCAACGGCGCGGGCTGGGTGGCGTTCCTCTACGCCACCCGGTTCATCGCGGGCATGGGTATCGGCGGCGAGTACGCGGCCATCAATTCCGCCATCGACGAACTGATTCCGGCCCGCTTCCGCGGCCGCGTCGACATCGCGGTGAACGGAACCTATTGGGCCGGTGCGATCATCGGCACGCTGGGCACCTTCATCCTGCTCAACCATATGAGCCTGTCGCTGGGCTGGCGGCTGGGCTTCCTGATCGGTCCGGTGCTGGGCCTGGTGATCCTGCTGGTGCGCCGCAATCTGCCGGAGAGCCCGCGCTGGCAGATCATGCACGGCCGCGCGCACGACGCCGAGGAGTCGATCAGCGAGATCGAACGTGAGGTGGCGGCGACCGGGGTGACGCTGCCGCCGGTGGACGAGTCGAAGGCCATCGAGATCCGGCCCGCCGACCGCATCGGCTATCTCGCGCTGACCCGGGTGCTGTTCCGCGAATACCCGCAGCGGGCGATCCTGGGCGCCAGCCTGATGATCAGCCAGTCGTTCCTCTACAACGCCATCTTCTTCACCTACACGCTGGTGCTGGGCAAGTTCTACGGGGTGCCGTCGTCCTCGACACCCATCTACCTGATCGCGTTCGCGGTCGGAAACCTGGTGGGGCCCTTCGCCATCGGGCACCTCTTCGACACCATCGGCCGCCGCCGGATGATCTCCGGCACCTACATCCTCTCCGGTGTGCTGCTGTCGATCTCGGCGGTGCTGTTCTACGCCGGCTGGCTCAACGCCATCACCCAGACCATCTGCTGGTGCGTCATCTTCTTCTTCGCCTCGGCGGGCGCGAGCTCGGCCTACCTGACGGTGAGCGAGATCTTCCCGCTGGAGGTGCGAGCCAAGGCCATCGCCGTATTCTTCGCCATCGCACAGGGTTTCGGCGCCCTCGGCCCGGTCATCTACGGCGCACTCATCGGCGACGGCGAACACCCGGTGCGCCTGTTCCTGGGCTACCTACTCGGCGCGGCCGTCATGATCGGCGGCGGCCTGGTCGCCTACTTTCTGGCAGTGGACGCTGAGGGCCGCTCACTCGAGGACATCGCCGAACCCCTCGCCTCCACCCGCCGCGGCAAACCCACGCGTGCCGAGGGCGCCCGGTGGCAGGCATAAGCAGAAAGGATGCCCGGCCGGGTCGAGCAGAATTCGGCACTTGCTCAGCTTAAAAGGCCGCCAACTCGGTCGGATCGTTGCAGTCGACGGTGATCGACCCCAGGTGCGGTACAGCCACCCGCAACTAGAACTCGTTGCCGTTGATGTGCGTCGATCTTGACGAAGAAGCCTCGATAGCCTCGGTGCCGACCAGATGTGCTGTGTCGAAGTGCATCTCGGCCGTCCATCACGGCCCGCGACCTCCAGTAGGCCGTCGTCGAGGTCGGCTGGTAATCGAAGCCGATTTCGCCCTGAGCAGCGGCAGTCGCTGGCGTCCTGTGCCTTTGAGGCGCAGGCATCAGAGGCGTGTCGCGGTGCGGACGAGGTCGGCGACGGCTTTGGATCTGCTGTGTGGCGGCCAGGCGATGACGGTCGTGACAGCCGGTGCGTCCGGCACCGGCACTGTCGCGTGATCCTCGCGCAGGTGGGCTCGGAGGGACTCGGGCACGACCGCGCAGGCCCGTCCGAGCGCGATCAGCTGGAACAGCTGGGTGTGGTCGCGCACCTGCGGGCCAGGTCCGTCCGGATAGCCACCGTCCCGTCGGGGCCAGCGCGGCAAGGGCAGATCCGTCAGGGCGTTGACCTCGGCTATCGACATATGAGGTCGGGTGGCTGAGGGGTGCCCAGCGGGTAGGACCACGACCTGCGGTTCGGTGTGCAGGTCCTCGGTGTCCAGTCCGGCCGTCGTGTCGAAGGGCCGCTGGAGCAGAGCAACGTCGGCGCGCCCGTCGCGTAGCAACTTTTCCTGCTCGCCGGGCCCGCACAGCATCACCTCGACGGCGACCGCGCCGGGCTCGGCGGCGTAGGCGTCCAGCAGCTTCGACAACAGTTCGCCGGCCGCTCCGGCTTTCGTGGCCAGCACCACACCGGGCCGCTCGGCAGCTGCGCGGCGGGTGCGGCGCTCGGCGGCTTCGACCGCGTCGAGTGCGGCCCGGGCCTCCCGCAGCAGCACCGACCCGGCGTCGGTCAAGGCGACTTCGCGCGCAGTGCGGTGCAGCAGAACCACTCCGAGCCGCCGTTCGAGCTGCTGGATCGCCCGAGAGAGCGGTGGTTGCGCCATGGCGAGCCGCTGCGCCGCCCGCCCGAAGTGCAACTCCTCCGCGACGGCGACGAAATAGCGCAGCTCCCGTGTCTCCACCGCGTCATCGTATCCGGCGCTGACCACGACCGATACCCGTGCGGTATCGCCGCGCACCCAGCCGGTCTTGGACGCCCCACCCGAATCCGCACGAAGATCGATGGCGTGCGCGACATCGCTTCCCGCGACGGCGTCTCCTCAACGATCCCGTTCACATCAGCAGCGAAATAGCTTTCGTACCAAGGAGTCCAATCATGTCCGAAACCGTCCAGCCGACCGAGTCGGGCGCGCCCGTGGTGGTCCTGGTGCACGGAGCTTTTGCCGACGCCTCCGGGTTCACGGGGGTGATCCGCGAGCTGACGGCCGCCGGGCACCGCGTCGTCGCGGCGCCGAATCCCTTGCGGGGTCTGGCCGGTGATGCGGCGGCGGTCCGCGCGGTCGCCGGTGACATCCACGGCCCCGTCCTGCTGGTGGGGCACTCGTACGGCGGTGCCGTGATCACGCAGGCCGCCGCCGACCTCGACAACGTGGCGGGTCTGGTCTACCTCGCCGCGTTCGGCCTCGACGAGAGCGAAAGCTGCGCCGACGCCATTGCCCCCTTCCCGCCCTCGATGCTGGCCGAGACCATACGGCTGACCTCCTACGAGGCGCACGGCGCCGCGGGCGGCCCGGACATGTACCTCGACGCGGACGGCTTCCACGCGTCGATGTGTGCCGACCTTCCCGCCGAGCTGGCCCTGGCCATGAGCCTCGCCCAAAGGCCGATCGCGGCAGCGGCATTCGCTGAGCAGGCCACGGGTGCCGGTTGGAAGTCCATCCCGTCCTGGTATCAGATCGCCCGGCACGACAACGCCCTCTCCCCTCAGGCACAGCGCTTCATGGCCGAGCGGATGGGCGCAAGCACCGAGGAGGTCGACGGCTCCCACATGGCATTCATCGCCCAGCCGCGCCGCACGGCGGACCTCATCAAGGTGGCGCTGAGCAAAGTCTCTGGTCAGCCGCTTCGTAACGCGAGCAGTGGATGAGGTCGATAGTCGGCCGATGGAATGCCGAACTCGAGTCTGTTCTTGTCGAGCCCGTTGCTGATCGTCACTCGTCCAGCGTCGAAACGGCTCCCGATCACTACATTGGCACATACTGAGCCACCCCTTCTCTGCCCGATCGGTCGGATTCTCCATGCTGCCTCGCGAACGCGGTCGGTTAGGCTGACGGCGCACGTCAAGTGGGGAGGGCATGGGGTGGGGGAGATCGTCGACAGCTCGGATAGGTTGGGGTGGAGGGCGGTTGGCGGGGCGGTCGCTGGGGTGATCGGCGCGGTGGCGGTTGTGGTGGGCGTCGGGTTCGCGGTCTACAGCCGCTGGTTCGCCTCCACGACCTCGGCGAGTTCCGAGAGGCTCGGCCATCCCACCTTCTTCAGCAGTGATTCGTGGGGTATCGACATCGCGGGTCTGCCGAGCCTGCTCGCCGTGACCGCCGTGGGGCTCGGTACCGCCGTGCTGATCGCGCTGGGGTTCGCGGTGCTACGGATCGCGCGGGGCTGGACGAGCTACCGCGGGTACGGATTCTGGTGTGCCGCTGCGGTGGTGGCGACGGTGGTGGTGTGGCCGGCGCTCGTGCTCGGCGACCATGCCGACGAAGTCTGGGACAAGCTCAGACTGGAATATCCGCTGTCGGTGCAGCTTCCGGCGGCGTTGGGTGCGGGCACGCTGATCTTTGCTGGTGCGATCCTGCTGATGCCAACCCTGAAGGCTCCCAACCGGATCCGGCAGCTTCCCCGCCGGGCGGTCGCCGTCGCGGCGGCCGCGGGGGTAGCGCTGTCGGCGGGCACGGTCGTGGTGGCGGTGCGGGCCGGTGACGACGGTCTGCACGTCGATCACATCACGGCCACCCGGGTCGCGGTCCCGGCTCTGCCGAGCGGTTTGGGACCCGAGAAGTATCGATTCGCCATTCCGGCCACCGAAACCAATAGCGGGGCGGCCGATATCGCCGACCTGGTCGCCGCCGGAACCGGATTCATCCTGTCCTCTCCCGAGGGCATCACTGCCTACGACGGCGTCACCGGCGCACCGCGCTGGCACTACCTGCGCACCCACACCAAGGATCGCGGCAACCACGGACTGCTCTACCAGGCCGGATCCCTGCGGCCCCTCGACGGCGGCGCGGTCGTGCTCGCCGAATGGGCGACATTGGGATGGACCGCTTTCGATGCGGTCACCGGCGAAATACTGTGGCAGAAAACCGATTTCACCCGTGACTACACACAGGCCGCCGAACCGGCACTACGCCCGGCGCTCGGCGTGCCCGGGCCATGGCGCGCCGCGGTGCCGCTGATCCTGGTCGACGACAACCGGATTAGGGGCTACGACGCGCGCACCGGTGCGCGGCGCTGGTCCACCGCCATCACCGACTCCGATGCGCGCAGCCACCGCGTCGAGACCGTCGTCACCGACACCGCGATCTACCGCCTCGCCGCCTGCTCCGACGACACCTCGGGCTGGGTCACCCTCACTGTCCTCGATGCTCACTCCGGAGCCATCGTCGCCAGCCGTGAACTCGATCGCCATCCCACCACCGACCGCTACGACCCCTTCGCCCACCTCGAAGCCCTCACCAACTCCGTGCTCGTGACCTGGTCCTTCGACAACCGGCAAGGCAGCGGCACCATCCTGCTGCGCACACCCGCCCAGCTCGCCACGGCCACCCCACTCGATAGGCGGTCACGCCAGATCATCGCCGCCGACCCGGCTGGTCCCGACGTCGTGATCAGCGACTACTGGACCCACGACGGCAGCAGTCCGGACCGGTTCGCGGTCCTGGACACCGAAACCGGTGCCGAGAAATACACACTGGTGGGCATGGAGGGCTGGGGCAAAGACCCCGGCCATGATCTCTTCCTCCCCGATCAGATCATCGAGACGAGCTACTCGGCCGGCCAAGTCTTGCAGGCGTGGAGCCGCGCAGACGGGCGATTGCTGGGTTCGCAGCCCATCGCCCACCCCGGACAGAAATGCTCGAACACGCCCTTGCGTGCGGTGCCGGGCGCGCTGCTCGCCGTCTGCGTCCACAAGACCACCGCGGAACTCGTCGGCTACCCGCGATAGGCCTACGGTTTCGCATGTCCGGGTCCGGCTCGAACCGCGCTCTCCGCGTGGCGTACCCGCGTCGCCGGTCCGGGGCGCTGGAATGGAGCACATGACCAGAAGTGATATCGAAGCGGTCGTTGTGGGTGCGGAGGCGTTGAGTTTGACGCAGGTGGTGGCGGTGGCTCGGGCGGGTGCGCGGGTGGAGTTGTCCGCTGCCGGGCTCGAGCGACTGGCGGAGGTTCGCCACCACATCGACGAGCTGGCGCACAGTGACCGCCCGGTCTACGGGGTGTCCACCGGGTTCGGTGCGCTCGCCCTGCGCCATATTCCGCCGGAGCGGCGAATCGACTTGCAGCGGTCACTGATTCGGTCGCATGCCGCTGGTGCGGGCGCTGCGGTGGAGGCCGAGGTGGTGCGCGCCATGATGCTGCTGCGGCTGCGCACTCTGATGTCCGGTCACACCGGCGTGCGCCCGGAGACCGCGCGGGCGCTGGCGGCTTTGCTCGACAGCGGGCTGATTCCCGTTGTGCCCGAATACGGTTCGCTCGGTTGCTCCGGCGATCTGGCCCCGCTGGCGGCGGTGGCGCTGGCCCTGATGGGCGAGGGTTCGGTGCACGGCGACGACGGTCCCCGCCCGATCGGCCCGGCCCTGCGCGAACTTGGCCTCACCCCGCTGGTTCTCGCCGAGAAGGAGGGGCTCGCGCTCACCAACGGGACCGACGGCATGCTCGGCATGCTGGTGCTGGCCATCGCCGACCTGCATCGCCTCTTCGACCTCGCCGACCTGACCGCCGCCATGAGCGTGGAGGCGCAGCTGGGCACCGACCGGGTCTTCGCCGCCGAATTGCAGGCTCTGCGACCGCATCCCGGCCAGGCGCGGTCCGCGGCGCGGATGCGGGCGGCGCTGGCCGGGTCGGCGATCGTGGCCAGCCACCGCGGCGACGACTGCCCGCGCGTGCAGGACGCCTACTCGCTGCGCTGCGCCCCGCAGGTGCACGGCGCGGCCCGCGACACGCTGACGCACGCAACCACGGTGGCCGAACGCGAATTGGCCGCCGCCATCGACAATCCCGTGGTGCTGGCCGACGGCCGGGTGGAATCCAACGGCAACTTCCACGGTGCGCCCGTCGGTTACGTACTGGACTTCCTGGCCATCGCGATCGCGGACGTGGCGAGCATCGCCGAACGCCGCACCGACCGCATGCTCGACGTGCACCGCTCGCACGGCCTGCCCGCGTTCCTGGCCGCCGACCCCGGCGTGGACTCGGGATACATGATCGCCCAGTACACCCAGGCCGGAGTGGTCTCGGAGCTCAAGCGCTGCGCGGTCCCCGCCTCGGTGGATTCCATTCCGTCGAGCGCCATGCAGGAGGACCACGTATCCATGGGCTGGGCGGCCGCCCGAAAACTGCGGCGTGCGGTGGACGGCCTGACCACCGTGCTGTCCATCGAACTGCTCACCGCCGCAAGGGCTCTGGACTTCCGCGCGCCACTGGCTCCGGCACCCGTGACCGCCGCGGCCCGGGACGTGGTGCGGCAGCGGGTGCCCGGACCCGGACCCGACCGCCACCTGGCACCCGATATCGCAGCCGTCGAGGAACTCGTCCGCACAGGAGTTTTCGACCACCTCGTGCCGGTAGCAACGGACTGAACCGAAAGCCCGGTCGCGATATTCGTCGAATGTTGTTTCGCACCAGGAAAACCGCAGAATGAGAACCCCTCTTTCCCTCATTCGCTTTCCCGATCGCACCACTGCCCCTGCGAGACACCGGAATATGGCAACTGGTGCCGTGTACAGGTCACCGGGCTAACCTGTGCTGGTGGTAGGTTCGTCCCTCGCGGGTGCTGATTCAGGTCCGGGTTCGGCGCGAGAGTTGTTCGCGCAACGGCTTTCCGAACTGTTCGAGGTGGCGGGAAATCCCACCCTCGACCATGTCGTGCGCACCACCAGGGCGCGTTTTCGCGGCACTCGCGGGCTGCCGACCATTCAGCGCATCAGTGATTGGCGTTCCGGCAAGAATGTGCCCGCCCGTTTCGCTTCGCTGGAACCGGTGCTGGCGTCGCTGATCTACCTGGCGCATCCGCGCAAGGACACCGTCGCACCCGGACTGTTGAATCTCGCCGCATGGCAACGGCTCTGGCGGGCGGCGGTGCTGGAGTCCGGGGCCGGTGGCGGTCCAGCGGCGCCGCCCGCACCCGCCTCGCACGAGACACTGCCGCCGCGAGCCAAGCTGACCGACACTCTGCCGCGCGACGTGGACACCCTCATCGGCCGCGACGACGAACTCCAGCGGCTGCTCGCGGTCGCGGGCGCGGAACGGGTGGTGTCCATCCACACCATCGACGGCATGCCCGGAATCGGCAAGACCGCCTTGGCGACCCGGGCCGCGCACCGACTGGCCGACCAGTTCCCCGACGGCCGCTTCTTCGTCAGCCTGCACGCCCACACCGCCGGGCACACCACCGCCAAACCCGCCGACGTCCTGGCCGGACTGCTCACCGATCTCGGGGTGGATCCGCGCAATATCCCGGACTCCCTGGAGAATCGACGCAACCTGTGGCGAGATCAGCTGGCGGGCAAGCGAATCCTGCTGGTCCTCGACGACGCCCACGACCACGCCCAGGTCGAACCGCTGCTGCCGAACGGACCGGACTGCCTGACCCTGATCACCAGCCGCCGTCGCCTGGTGGCACTGGACGGCTCGCAACCCTTCGCGCTGGAGACCCTCGAGCCGGACAAGGCCGCCGACCTGTTCTGCACGCTGGCCCGGCGACGACCCGGCCCCGGCGAACACGCCGCCGTCGCCGCCATCGTCGCGCTGTGCGGCTATCTGCCGCTGGCCATCGTGCTGCTGGCCGCCCGGCTCGCCCACCGCACCACCTGGACCATCGACCGCATGGCGGCGGATCTGGTTGCGGCACAAGACCGCCTGGGCGAACTGGAGGCCGGAGAGCGCGCCGTATACGCCGCCTTCACCATGTCCTACCGGGACCTGCCGCCGGAACGGCAGCGCCTGTTCCGCCGCCTGAGCCTGCACCCCGGCCCCGATATCGATCGCTACGCCACCGCCGTCCTCGACGACATCTCGGTGACCACCGCCCGCCGCGAACTCGACGCACTGTTCACCGATCACCTGCTCGACGAACCGGCGGGCGGCCGCTACCGCATGCACGACCTGCTGCGCGAATACGCCCTCGCACTGGCCGCCGACGATGCGGGCGACGGCCGCCGCGTGGTCGACCGCCTGCTCGACCACTATCAGCACCTGGGCGAACTCGCCGACCGGCAGCTCGCGGGCGGCGGCCACCCGCTGCCCTCCGCCGACACCGAACCCGCTGGCGCACCGCACTTCTCGAATCGGGTGGAGGCCCTGGACTGGCTGCGCGCCGAACGCGGCAACCTGCTCGGCTGCCTGGAATACGCGGCGGCACACCATCAGTCGGCCCGGGTGATCGGGCTGACCAGCATCCTGTCCGGACTGCTGCGCCTGGACGGCCCCTGGCCCCTGGCCATCACCCTGCACCGGCGCGCCGCCACCATCGCCGAGCACAGCGGCGATCAGGTCGGCGCCGCCGACGCCCTCAACGACCTCGGCATGGTCCGCTACGCCACCGGCGACTATCCCGGCACCGCCGACCTGGTGCGGCAGGCGCTGGCCATCTATCAGCAGGTCGGCGATCAGGTCGGGGAGGCGCACGCACTGAGCAGCCTCGGCCGGTTGGGTTACGCGACCGGCGACTATCCGGGCACCGCGGAGCTGGTGCGGCAGGCGCTGGCCATCTACCAGCAGCTCGGCGACCGGCGCGGGGAGGCGTACACGCTGATCGGTCTCGGCGTCGTCCGCTACATGACCGGCGACTACCCCGGCACCGCCAAGCTGGTCCGGCAGGCACTGTCGGTGTTCGAGGAGATCGGCGACCGCTTCGGCGAGGGCTACGCCCGCCACGAACTCGGCGTGGTCCGCTACGCCACCGGCGACTACCCCGGGGCCGCAGACATTCTCGGCCAGGCCCAGGACATCTACGCCGAACTCGGCGACCGCTTCAGCACCCCACACGTACTCGGCGACCTCGCCTCGGTGCGCTTCGCCACCGGCGACTATCCGGGCGCGGAAGAACTACTGCGCCAAGGCCTCGACGGCTACCGCGAGGTCGGCGACCGACTCGGCGCGGCCTACGCGCTCGGCAGACTCGGCCTCCTGCGCCACGCCACCAGCGACCTGCCCGGCGCCGGTGATCGAATGGAGCAGGCGCTCGACATCTTTCGTGATATCGGCGACCGGGTCGGCCAGGCCTACACCCTCGTCGACCTGAGCCTGGTGCGGTATTCGACCGGCGACTACGCCGCCTCCGCCGCCCAGATGGAGCAGGCGCTGGCGGTGTTCCGGGAGATCGGCGACCGCGCGGGCACCGGGTACACGCTGATCATGCTCGGCCTGGTGCGCTACGCGGGCGGCGACTACCGCAGTGCCAGAGAGCTTTTGAAACAGGCGCTGGAAATCTTCGAGGCCATCGGCGACCGGGTCGGGGAGGCCTACGCGCTGTGCTGCCTGGGGCGGCTCGAATACGCCGCCGGTGACCTGCCCGGCGCGGTCGGGCGACTGCGGCGCGCCCTCGACATCTTCGAGGAGATCGGCGACCGAGCGGGGGAGGCGTATGCCCTGAGCACCCTGGGCCGCCTGCGCTTCGCCGCCGAGGACACCGTGGTCACCGAGGAACTGGTGCTGCGCGCCCTCGGCATCTACCGCGAGATCGGCGACCGCTTCGGACAGGGATTCGCCCTGGGCGGCATGGCGATCC
Source organism: Nocardia sp. NBC_00511 (assembly GCF_045161165.1). Lineage (NCBI taxonomy): Bacteria > Bacillati > Actinomycetota > Actinomycetes > Mycobacteriales > Nocardiaceae > Nocardia > Nocardia sp. NBC_00511. The sequence continues at coordinate 4,714,786 of NZ_CP107849.1, read as the reverse complement.
TGCGGTATTCGACCGGCGACCACGACGACGCCGTCACCTACGCCGAAGCGGCCCTCGACATCTTCCGCGACATCGGCGACCGGGTCAGCCAGGCCTACACCTTCATCGCGCTGGGTCTGCTGCGCTACACCCGCGGCGATCTCGCCGGAGCCGCCGAACTGGCCGAGCAGGCCCCCGCCATCTTCCGCGAGATCGGCGACCGTCTCGGTGAGGCCTACGCGTTCCTCGGCCTGGGCCTGATGCGTTACAAGACAGGCGATTACGTGGGCGCGGTCAACCTGGTGCAGCAGATCCTCGCCATCTTCCGCGAACTCGGCGAACGGCCCGGCCAGGCCGAGATGCTGGAGCGGATCACCGCGCTGTGGCCGGAATTCTCCGAACCGCAGGACGCGGTGGTGTCCTACATCGACGCCATCCGGCTGGTGCGCGAGGTACAGGTGCGGTGGAAGAAGCGCCGGGTCTGGCGCGACCTGCCGGTACCCGATGCCACCCGCTGACGGCTACACCCGCGGGTGCTCGCGCAGCCAATCCCGGTGCAGGCGGCCCAGTTCCGTCTCCGGCTCGGCATCGAAGATCCACTCCCGGGTGATCCGATGCCAGTTCGCGGTGGCGTGCAACTGGCCCAGCGTGCCGCAGGTCCAGAAGTCGGCGCGCCGCGAGAACAGATGCTCGGGCGGCAGCTGCTGCGCGCGCATGCCGTCGAACTCCGAGAGCTGCGGGTCGATGGCGTGCAGGAACGCGCCACAGGCCAATTCCGGTGTGATGGGCAGGTTCTCGTCGACCAATCGCCACTCCGCGGCCGAGAGCACGTAGTTGTAGCACTCCTGCGGCGTCACCACCGCGCGATCGGTGATGACGCCGCGCTCCACCATCAACCCGTACAGGTCGTCGAGCCGGTCCTCGGCCGCCGCCCGCAGGCACGCCGCCTCGAATGCGATGTGCTCGTGGGCCATTCGCTTGTAGAGCCCGAAATCCAGGAACACCACGCGGCCGTCCGGAGCCAGCAGCACATTGCCCGGATGCGGGTCACCGCAGAACTCGGCGAACTCGAACAGCGAGCCGACATAGAACCGGTAGACGATCTCACCGATGCGATCGCGCTCCGCGTCCGGCAGCGTGCGCATGGCGTCGAAATCCTGCCCCGCCACGAACTCGGTGACCAGCACCCGGCGACTGCTCAGCTCCGGAAATGCCTGCGGCACAGCGATGAACGGATGATCGGTGTACAGCTCGGCGACGTGCCGCTGGGTGCGCGCCTCGGTCGCGTAGTCGATCTCCTGCTCGAAACTGGTGCGCAGCTCCTCGAGGATGCCCACGGTGAAACCGGGCAGCACCCCCTGCAACATCACCCGCAGCAGGCCCAGACTGCTCAGATCCGCACGCACCGCGCGATCGATGCCCGGGTACTGCACCTTCACCGCCACCACGGTGCCGTCGGCCAGCACCGCCCGGTACACCTGGCCGATCGAGGCCGCCGCCACCGGCACCGGATCGAAATCAGCGAACAACTCGCCCAGCGGTTTTCCGAAATCCTCCTCCACCACCTGCCGCATGGCTGCGAAGTCCACCGCGGTGGCACTGTCGAAAAGCACTGCGAGCCTGCGCTGGAACACCTCACGCTGGGCGGGCGGCACCAGATCCACGTCGAGCAGCGACAGCAGCTGCCCCAATTTCATGATCAGGCCCTTCAATTCGCCGAACACGCCGACCAGCTGCTCGGCCAGCGCCAGCACCTGCTCGTCCTCCAGCCGGGCCCGCACCTCGGCGGAACGTCCGATCATCGACAGCCGGGTACGCCGCTTGCGCACCGCCTGCGCGGCCACCACCGCCCCGAGTTTGGACACCCGCGCCACCCGCGAGGTCGAGACGGGTTTCGTTCCAGCCATCACACATCCCACTTCACTGCCCGTAGAAACTCTCGCAGCACACCGGCGAATTCACCGGCGGCCAAACGACATTCGCGAACCGCGCGGCGACCCGCGACACCCCAGATCAGCCGCGCCTCACCGCTGCCCTCGACCACCAGGACGTCCCACGGATCGAACGAATCCAGGCCCGGGCGCACGAAGAACGGCCAGTAGCGCGCGCCGTCCGCGGCGATCTGCCCGTCGGAGCGGCCGTCCTCGGCGAAGAGGGCGTCGGTGACGTAGCGCGCCAGCGACTCCGCCGGGCAGGCCATCAATTCCGGTGCGTAGCGGGCGGTCTCGGCACGCAGCACCCGGTCGGCGGTCGCCGCGACAGCGCCGAGCGCGGTTTCCGGTTCGAAGCGGCCCACCGGCTCCCCGCCGCACCACCATCGCACGCGCCCGAACATCCAGTGCCCTGATTCCACATCCCCGACCGGCGCTGGATCGAGCTCGTACTCGATCGCGAAGCGGTCACGATCTCCGAGCAGCATCATCGCACCTTTTGCCGACCTTCACCGTTCGCACGGTAGGAAGTCGGCGGGGCCGGCACGCGGCACCGCAGCGCGGATATCCACGAGAACGGCAGGTGGTCAAGCATTTCCGGACCGGAAAACCGACCTCCGAACCGGAACGCTCACGAGCTCCGGTGCGCGACCGCCCAATCCGCCAGCGCCGACAGCGGATCCAGCAGGCTCTCACCCCGCGTGGTCAGGCTGTACTCCACGGCGGGCGGCACCGTCGGGAACACCTCGCGCCGCACCAGGCCGTCGGCTTCCAGCCCGCGCAGCGTGCGGGTGAGCATGCGCTGGCTGATTCCCTCGATCGCGCGCTGTAACTCGTTGTACCGGTACGGCCGCCGGGCCAGCAGCGCCAGCACCAGCAGCGTCCACTTGTCCCCGATCCGTTGCAGCACCTCGGTGACCGGGCAGAGCGCGTACTCGTCGACCGGCACCGGAGACGGCAGCTCGGTCGCCACGATCGAGGGCACACGCGTGTACGTACCGGACATGAAAGTGCCTTCTTTCGGGATGCCCGCCCGCCGCCGACGATGAGACCCGACGACCGGAGCGATGGAGGTGTGATGGCAAAGACCATTGTGATCAGTGGCGGAACCGACGGCATGGGACGAGCGTTCTCGCTGGCCCGGGCGGCGCTGGGGGACACCGTGATCGCGCTCGGTAGCGATCCGGCGAAGGGCGAGGCGCTGGCGCGAGCCGCGCGGGTGCACTTCCTGCCCGCGGACCTGAGCGTGGTCAGCGAGAACGAACGGGTGATCGCTGAGATCGAGACCGCGCACGACACCGTCGACGCCCTGCTGCTGTTCGCCAACCGGGTCTCCGCCCGCCGCGTCACGACCATCGACGGTTTCGAACGAACCTTCGCGCTCTACTACCTGAGCCGATACCTGCTGTCGCACCGGCTGACCCCGCTGCTGCGGCGGGCCGAGCGCCCGGTGATCGTGAACATCGGCGGCGTCGGCGTCCGCAAGGGTGCGATCGACTGGACGGATCCGCAACTGGCAGACGGTTACAGCGCCGTGCGCGCACAGTTGCAAGCCGGACGTGCCAACGACCTACTGGGCGTCGCGTACGCCGAATCCGGCGGTGTGCCGTATGTGCTCTACCACCCGGGATTCACCCGCAGCGGTGACCTGTCGCAGCTGAAGCCGCTGGTCCGCTGGATGATTCGCGGCCTCGCCCGGCTCTCGGCCCAACCGGTTGCTGCCGCCATCGAGCCGCTGCACGCCTTCGTGGACTACTCGTCCACCGCGCCGCTGCGTGCCGTCGATCGCGGCCGCGACCTCGAATTGTCGCTACCCACACTGGATCCCGGCGACGCCCACCGCCTGGCGGACCTCACCGCGAACCTGCTGCGCCCCACCGGTCCTCGACCCGCGCCAGACGCCAGTAGGTGAGCGCGACCGCCCACACCACGACGAACAGCCCGACGATCACGAAACCGACGTTGTTCAAATCGATTCCGGCGATCCACGCGGTGATCGGATCACTGAGGTCGAGCTTGTCGTGCAGGATCCCCACCAGTTCGATGGTGCCGATCAGGAACGCCACCGCGATCGACAGACCGGTGATGGTCAGGTTGTAGTACACCTTGCGCACCGGATTGGAGAACGCCCAGTGGTAGGCGAAATTCATGAAGGTGCCGTCGAGCGTGTCGAACAGGCTCATCCCCGCCGCGAACAGCAGCGGCAGGCAGATGATGGCGTACCAGGGCAGTCCGGCGGCCGCGCCGGAGCCGGCCATCACCATCAGGGTGACCTCGGTGGCGGTGTCGAAGCCGATTCCGAACAGCAGGCCCACCGGGTACATCTGGCCCGGCCGGGTCACCGAGCGCGTCAACCGCCCCAGCATCCGATTGAGGAAACCGCGGCTGTCGAGATGCTTCTCCAGCTCGTGCTCGTCGAACTCGCCGTGGCGCATGGCCTTGAACACCCGCCAGATCCCGGCGAGCGCAACCAGATTCAGCGCGGCGATCAGATACAGGAAGGTCCCCGACGCCACCGTGCCCAGCAGACCCAGATCCTTGCGGACCACCGAATCGTCATCGGTCAGCGTGGTCGCCAGCCGGGCCCCCGCCGCGATGCCCGCGGCCAGCAGCACCACCACCGTCGAATGTCCCAGCGCGAACCAGAAACCCACCGATACCGGTCGCTTGCCGTCGGCCATCAGCTTTCGGGTGGTGTTGTCGATGGCGGCGATATGGTCCGCGTCGAAGGCGTGCCGCATGCCCAGCGTGTACGCAGTGATGCCCAGCCCCAGGCCGAACACCTGGGTGCCGACGGTGTAGTGGTGCGGTATCACCAGCGCGAGCAGGATGCCGAAGGCGATCACATGCAGCACGGCGATCGCGGCGAGTAGTCCGCCGGTGCGAATCCAGTCGCGGCGCTCCCAGCGCAGCACGGGCACGGCGGTATCGGTGACGGTCATTATCGGATCGGCCTTCCAGCACCTCGTGGAAACGGGTCAAGCTGCCGTGGCCGGTCTCCTGGCTGACGGGTCCAGCATCGACGCACCTGGCCTTCCGGTATCACTGATCCCGTGGCCTGCCCGCTGGCTGCGGGCCGGACGATGCGCCGACTTCCCGATCACAGTGGCGAGGGCCGCTCCGGTTTCGACACCGGAATTCCCGTACACCACGGCGTTCCACACGCTAGATGCCGATTGTCGAATCGGACAAATGGGGTCTCAGTCGAAGTCCTGGGCCTGCGCCACCAGGTCGAAGAACGACCACACACCGCCTCGCTGATACGACTCCGGGGATTCGGAACCGCCCAGGAACGGGTAGGGCGTGGCGATGTAGACCTCGTTCTCGGCCAGGGGGCCGATGAGCCGCCGGATCTTGGTGACCTGATCGGGTTGCAGCACATAGGTGATGACGCTCGGGTCGAAGAGCACCTCGGTGACGAACTCGCCGACCTCGGTGAACGGGCCGTAGGTCTTCACGCCCGGGCTGTAGGGGTCGAGCAGGCCGTACTCGCCGGTGCGGGTGCTCATCAGGAAGGCGTGACCCAGGTCCGAATAGCCGACGACGGTGTCGAACTGCGGGTAGTGCTCGGCCCACGCGGGCATCACGCGATCGAAACGCTGCGAGGGGATCAATCGGAAGGAAACGCTGGTCACCGGATTCATCCAACCAGAGCGGGCGGGACCGGCTCTCGACAGGCCGCGCGCGGGCGGGTAAAGATCGATGCAGCATTCGAAGTGGAGGCGTTTCGGTGACCGATCAGTGGCGCGAAGTCGCGAACAAGGTACGCAACTGGGGCCGCTGGGGGGAGGACGATCAGCTCGGCACGCTGAACCTGATCACCCCCGCCCGAATCGCCGCCGGCGCCGCCTGCGCGCGGGCCGGGCGCAGCATCCCGCTCGGCATTCCTTTCGACGCCTACGGACCGCAGGGCGCGAGCGGCTTCCGCCGCAACCCCATCCACCTCATGGCCGTAGACGGCGGCGACGCGAACTTCGCGGCGAACCTCGAGGGCTGGGGCGGACACACCGAAGCGCAGATCGCGGGAATGTACGCCGCCGGTCCCATGCGCTTCAACGACGACTACATCATGATGCCGTTGCAGTCGGCCACCCAGTGGGACGCGCTGTCGCACGTGTACTACGACGGGCTGCTCTACAACGGCGTCCCGGCCGCCGCCGTCACCAGTTTCGGAGCGACGAAGCTGGGGATCGAGCACTTCGCCGATCGCGGCGGAATCATCGGCCGCGGCGTACTGCTGGATGTCGCAAGACATTTCGGGGTCGAGCGGCTGTCGGCCGGGACGGTCATCACGCCGCAGGATCTCCAGGCTGTGGTGGATGCCCAGGACGTCGAGCTGGCGGGCGGCGACATCCTGGTGATCCGAACCGGCTGGTGGACAAGGTTTCTGGAAACCCACAAGCATTCGGAGTGGTTCGCGGGCAGTCCCGGACTGAGCTGGCGCTGCGCACAGTGGCTGCACGAGAACGAGATCGCGGCCGTCGCGGTGGACAATCCGGCCGTCGAGGTGATGGTGCCCGAGGACGGGGTGCTGCTGCCCCTGCACATGATCGCACTGCGCGATATGGGCACGCCGCTCGGGGAGATCTGGGACCTGGAAGCCCTCGGCCGGGACTGCGCCGAGGACCAGATCTACGAATTCCTGCTCTGCGCACCGGTTCTGAAGATCCCGGGGGCCGTCGGATCCCCGATCAGCCCCGTCGCGATCAAATAGCCTTCAGAACGCGGCCAGTACGCAGGCCCCGACGAACATCATCTGAACCGCGGCGCGCAGGGGCAGCGGCATCGACTTGACGCCGACATCCTCGCGCGCGGCCCGGATGTTCGCGGGGAACATCAGCATCAGCATCAGCGCCAGGCAGGTGGCGGCCAGCGGTGCGGCCCAGGGGACGAGAAGCCCGGCGGCACCGGCCAATTCGAGCACGCCGGTGGCGGTCACCAGAGCGGTCGGGTTCGGCAGCCGGGGCGGGACCATGGCGATCAGGCCGTCACGGCGCGGCGACAGGAAGTGCGCGGAGGCGGTGAGGGTGAACATGGCCGCCAGCCCGATGCGGGCGGCGTGCGGCCAGGAGTTCAGCCAGTCGGTGGCGTGCAGCCACCCGGCCAGCCGTGCCAGCCCGGTGACGACGATGAGAACGATGAGCGGTGCCATCAGTGCGGCTCCTGTGCGATCGAGCAATCTAGACAGTGGCCAGATTAGGTCCGGCCAGGAAACTTGTCAACGTCTAGATTCTGGGCCACCATCGAGGCATGACCAAGAGCGTGTACCACCACGGAGACCTGCGAGCGACGCTGCTGAACGCGGCCGCCGAGCAGATCGCGGCCGAGGGCGTCGACTCGGTATCGCTGCGAGCCCTGGCCCAGCGCGCCGGGGTCTCGCACGCCGCACCCGCCCACCACTTCGGCAACCGGCAGGGCCTGCTGACCGAACTCGCCATCGCGGGCTTCGACCTCCTCGATGCCGAACTGCGCGCCGCCACCGGCGATTTCCGCGAGGTCGCGGTCGCCTACATCCGCTTCGCCCGCAACCATCCGGGACATTTCGACGTCATGTTCCGGCACGATCTGGTGCGCGCCGACGACGAGCGGCTGATCACCGCCCGCCGCAACTCCGGTACCGAATTACGTTCCGGTATAGCCGGACTCGGCGTCGCGGCCAGCTCCGCCCCGGCCGCCGAACTGGCGGCCTGGTCGGTGGTGCACGGCTTCGCCACCCTGTGGCGTGAAGGGGCCCTGGCGGATTCGGAAATCGGCGACGGCGACCCCGAGCAGCTGGCCCGGGCCACCATCGCCGCCATCGATTTCACCGCCGCGACCGCTGGTCATAAGTGACTATCCGGCCGCGGAGGCGAGTCCGCCGTTTTGGATCCGCACCGGGGTCGGACGGCGTATTCTGACCACCGGTCATGGTAAAAAATGGACAAGAAATCCGAAGCCTGTGCTACGCGCCGAGTGCCGCCACGCCCCTCGGGCTGGAAGTGCTGACCTTCGATCAGCTGCGCACCATGCCGGTCGCGCACGGTCAGGTGGTGCGCGGAGACTTCCACGTGCTCGCCCACTGCACCACCGGAACCGGTCGCCTGACCGTCGATTTCGTCACCAGGGACCTGGTCCCCGGCACCGTCGCCTGGGTGCGACCCGGCTGGACCCACCGCTGGGACGACATCACCACGGTCGACGGCCACCTCATGCTCTGCCGACCCGAACTGGTGCCCGCCGCCGCGGTGGGTCACGCGCCCGCACCGTCGACCCCGCCCCTCTCGCCCGCGGACCTGTTGACGGACCTGGCCTTCGAGCACCTGGTGCGTGAGTACGCCGCCGTCGCGCCGGTGGAATCGATCCTGCGGCACCTGGTCAGCGCCCTCACCCTGCGGGTCGCCGCGGCCCTGCCCGCCCCGGCCGCCGCCACCGACCTGTTCGATCGCTTCGCCCGGCTGACCGAGCGCTACCACACCGAAACCCGCGAAGTCTCCTGGTACGCGGCCCAACTCGGCTACTCGCCGCGCACCCTCACCCGCGCCGTCCACCTCACCACCGGCCGCAGCGCCAAGCAGTACCTCAACGACCGCGTGGCCCTCGAGGCCAAACGCCTACTGGCGCAAGCCCCGCCGCTGCCCACCGCCACCTGCGCCCGCCGGCTCGGTTTCGAGGACGCCGCCAACTTCACCAAGTTCTTCCGCACCCACACCGGCACCACCCCCACCCGCTTCCGCCGCGCCAATACCAACGGCGTGGTCGAAGAGCCAGTCGAGGAACCGGTCCTCGTCTGATCCCGGTTCCGTTGCACCGCAGTCGGATTCGGGGTCACTCGAGCAGGCGGTGCAGTAAACCCAGCGATTCGGTCAGCTGCCGCTGCTCGGCGTCGGTGAGGTGTTCGGCGAGCAGGGTGGCGAGCCGTCCGGAACCGGCCTCCCGGCGTTCGTCCAGCAGGGCGCGACCCGCCGGGGTGATCTCTAGAACCTTGCGGCGCTGATCCGCGGGATCGGCGGTGCGGCACAGCAGTTCGCGCTCGGCGAGCACCGCGACGGTCGCGGCGACGGACTGGTGGCGGATCTTGTCGGCGCGGGCCAGTTCCGCGACGGTCGTGGGGCCTTCGCGGTCCAGTCGCTTGAGGACCGACACCTGTGACAGCGACAGCTCGCGGTCCGGGGATGCTGCCCGCATGCGACGCACCAGCGCGCCGACCACCGCCTGCAAATCCTCTGCGAGGGCTTCGATTTCACTTGTCGGATCCGTCATGACTCATTAAAGTACAGGATGCCTGCGCAGTTGGCCTGTATATCTGGGAGGGATGACGATGAGCGATCAGCTGATCGAAGCGAAACTGATGGTCGACGGCCGCGAACGCACCTTCGCCGTGCGCCCGCCGAACCGGCAGGACGCCCCGCTCGTGTTGGCATTGCACGGAAACCACGGGCAGCCGGTCAATCGAATGATGGTGGACATGACGAGCTTCGCGGCCCACGCCGACAGCTGGGGCATCGCGGTCGCCTACCCGGACGGCTGGGGTGGCTGCTGGGCGGACGGGCGCGGGGCCACCACCGCCGACGACGCGGGGGTCGACGACGTCGCCTTCCTGCGGGCGGTGATCGAGTGGTGCGAGCAGCAATACGGCACTGACCCCGAACGCACGGTCGTCGCGGGGATATCCAACGGGGCGTTCATGTCTCACCGGCTCGCGCTGGAGGCCGCCGACCGGGTCGCCGTCATCGGGGCGGTCGCGGGTGGGATGGCGCGAGCGCTGGCCGAGGTCCGGCCCACCCACGCGGTGTCGGCCCTGCTCATCCACGGCGACGGCGACATCACGGCACCGATCACCGGGGGACACTCGCGCCACCGCGGCCCGAACGGTGAAATACGCGGTCACGTCATGGGATTGGACGACACCGCTCGCCGCTGGCGCGAAGTCGACGACTGCGCCGGAGAGCTCGAGACCGTGACCACCGCGGAAACCAGCCGCGTCACCGCACGCGACGGCGTGGGTGGTACCGCGGTCACCGCCTGGACCGTATCCGGCGGCGGCCACACCTGGCCGGGCACACCGATGCCCGAAGAATGGGCGAGCCGACCCGGTACCGGCGTCACCATGGAATTCGATGCGGCCGAAGAGATCTGGCGCTTCGCCGAACCGCTGCTGTGCCCCGCCGCAGACCGCAAACTCTGACCACCCCGATAGCCGAGGAGAACACGATGGCATTGCTGGGACGAATCCTGAAGAACCGCCGGGCCGGGGAAAGCAAGATGGCCTGGAACCTGCCGAATCTGGCGGGGGACACCGTCTTCGAGATCACCAGCCCCGACTTCACCCACGAGACCACCCTCGACCGTCGTCACGCCTCGAAACGTGCGGGCGGGGAAGACCTCTCACCGGCGCTGGCCTGGACCGGCCTGCCCGAAGCCGCACAGCTGCTGCTGGTCGTCGAGGATCCGGACGCGCCGTCGGGCGCACCCTTCGTGCACTGCGTCGCACTGCTGGATCCCGATGTGAAGGAATTGCCCAGGGGCGCACTGGCTTCCGGCACCGTCACCACCGGCGTCCGGATCCTGCGCTCCGGCTGGGGGCGCGGCTACATGGGCCCCGCGCCGATCGTGGGTCACGGCCCGCACCGCTACGTCTTCCAGCTCTTCGCCCTGACCGAACCCCTCGAATCGGCAGGCGGGAAGCCGCTGGAATCGGCGAAGCCCGCGCAGGTCCTCGCCGCTGCCAAAGCCCACGCCCGCGGTCGCCTGGACGGATTCTACGAACGCCAGTGACCCACTGAAACACTGAGAGCCGCCGGCGACAACGCCTGCGGCTCTTCGTTTTCCGTGCCCTGCGGGGACCGACATCAGTTGGTGTTGACCGGTAGCGACAGCACCACCTCCTGCTCGTTCTCCGGCAGGTAGTGCACCCCGATCACCCGGCCCACCTGGACCAGCGACACCGCGGTCGGCGGCAGGAACTTGTCGGTGCGGGCCTCGAAGGTGGTGCCGTCCGGGCGGGTCACCACCAGCACCAGATCCAGTCGTGAATACCCGTCGCGGATCTCGCCGGGCACCGACAGCGACCGCACCACCGCCTGCGCGGGGACACCGCGCCGTGCGATATCGATCTTGGCCTGGGTGGTGAAACCCTTGCGGATCATGGCCGCGTTCATGGCATCCTGCGCGGCGGAGTTGTCGCCCGACAGGTCCACCTCGACGCGATCGGTGCGATCGGGCAGGTAGCGGACCGGCAGCACCACGCCGGGACGCAGCAGCGCCAGCTGGGTGAGCGGCACGATCATCTTGGCGTGCGACGGGAAGACCTTGCCGTCCGAGCCCTCGACCCGGAAATCCACCCGGACCTGCGGCTGCTCATTGAGGTAGACGCCGGTCTGCCGGACACCCTCGACGGTGCCCAGCCCGACCAGACCGTTGCGGAAAGCCGAACTGTTGTTGCCGGTCATCGCCGACATGATGCCGTCGCCAGTGAACGCGAAGGCGATGGGAACGATGGTCGCGGCGATGATCGGCAGCGCCATCTGCGGGCCGACCCAGCCGAACACATCGTTCGAAGTGAGCCCGTGCCAGACGTAGTAGCCCACACCCAGCACCGCGAGAACGACGACGGCGAGGCGGATTTGATTCTTCATTTGTATTCCAGAAGGTCGAAGGGCCCGCTCATGCCCGAGCGGCACGAGCGGGTGAGCGGGCGACTAGGAACCGACGACGGTCGTGCAGGCGAAGACGATCTCGAACTTGGAGCTCTTCGGGCCCGCGGTCGGGTTGGTGAGATCGGGGGTGCCGACGCCGGTGCCGCTGACGGTGTAGGTGTTGCCGGACTTGGTGACGCTGGCCGAACCACCGGGCATGCCGTTGCCGAAGCCGATCGCGTAGGGCTGGCCGTTGTCGCCGCCCTTGGTGCCGGTGATGCCGACCGCCTGCACGGTGCTGTCGCCGGTGATGGTGGCGCTCGCGGCCAGGGTGCCGTAGGTGGAGTTGCTCTGATCGGTCAGCGCCAGCGCCAGATTCCCGGCCTGCTTGGCGCAGGTGGTGGTGAAGTTGGCGGTGATGGCCTTGCCGTCGACCGACGCCTTCGAGCTGCCCCCGGCGGGAGCGGCGGAGGTGGCGCCACCGGTGGACGCGGCCGAGGTGGTGGCCGGGGCGGCGGCGGTGCTGCTGGAACCCGAGCTGGAGTTGCTGCTGCAACCGGTCACCAGCAGGGCGGCCGCGGCGGTGGCGGCGAAGGCAGCGGCGGTCAGGCGGATCGGCTTGCTGTTCATGGTCTTTCCTCGTTCTCTTCTCGGCTGGTTCCGCGGTGGAACCGATGCCAGAACAGTAGGAATCGATACCCGCCCTACCGATCCCAACTTCCTGTCGCGCCGAACCCCTCGAACCTGGGTTAACCTGGGCGAATGCGACGAGCGCGGGCCATGGTGCTGGATGAGGTGTGGCGCCGCCTCGACGGTGTCGAGGCGCTGAGCGGACCACACGGTGGTCCGCTGCGCCGCACCGTCAAACTCGTGCTGGACCCGCTGGTCATCCGCCCGGTACAGCACCCGCTGTGCGCGGGCTCGGTGCTCTCCGCCGACGGCGCGGTGCTGCTCGCCGCCCGGGTGCACGCCGCCTCGGATGTGCTGCGCGCCACCGCCGCCTGGTTCAACCTGCTCAAGCAGACCCGCCGCGCCCTGCGCATCACCGAGGGCAACGCGCAGGACCTGTACTTCCAGCGCTGCTTCGAACTCGCGACCGTGCTCGGCACCCCCGATCCGGCCCGCGACCGGGTGGCCGCCGAAACCGCGCTGCGCGAGATCCACGGCGTCACCGCGGGCCGGACCACCCAGGCGCTCAAGGAGTACCTGGCCGACCCGCCGCGCGCCGCCGAACTGACCGAGCTCATCCACACCGCCTGGCGTCGTCGCCCGCTCACCGAGACACCCGACCACGCGCACGCCCTGGTCGAACTGCTGAACGCCTGCGCCGCAACCCGATCCGACGAACCGGTCGACCCGGCCGACATCGACGAGGCGATCGCCGCATCGCTGGGCACCCACACCGGAATTCGACTGTGGCGCTCCGAAAAGGGCGCTACCGCACAGGAACTCGGGCTCACCCACGCGCCCCTGCCCGCGCCGCCCCGCATCGGTGCGTCGGCGGCCACCGCCACCCTGGGCCTGCCCTTCGACCGCACCATCCACGAACGCGTGTTCACCGTGCTGCAGGCCTCCGCCGAACGCTCCGATCTACCGGTCATCGCCGAACTCGTCGCCGCCGAGATCGCCCGCTCCTGCGCGCCCTGGGCCCTGCTCGATGAGTCCCTGCGACTGGCCGCCGCGGCCGGGGCCACCCTGGCGCTGGGTTTGAACCCGCTGGGCACCGCACCAGCCTCGGATACCGCTGCGCGACAAGCCCTTCCCGCGCTCGGGCGCACCCCGGGGCTCACCGTCGGAGCCATCGGACCTGTGGGCGGGGCGGCCGAGTCCCCGCTGGCCGCGGACCACGCCGTCCCCGGCATTCGCGAGTCCGCGGCGGCCCGGTTGATCAACGGCCGCTGGCAGCGCGAGGCATACGTCCTGCAAGCCCGCCGCATGACCGTGCGCGCCGACGCCACCACCGGTCCGCTCGCCGCCGTCGCCGCCGACCTGCGGGTGCCGTGGCAGCCCTACGTGCGGCGACTATGGGCCCGGCTGCACGGCCGGGACGTGCGCGAACTACCGGTCTACGCGGCCGACGAACTCTGGGATCTACTCGACGGCGTCGCCCGATCGGTGATCCTGGACCATCGAATGCGGGTCAAACGCGCCCTGGCGGCCACCGCTGTCGAGGCCGACGCACAGGAATCGAGGGCGGGATGACGAACCCTGCGGTGACCATTCACCGATACCCCGACGGCGTACGCGGCATCGTCCCCGCGGGCGCGCCCACCGTGCTCGACGGCGACGTCGGCGCCGACACCATGGTGCTCGAGGTCGTGGGCGGCCACCTCACCTGGAATGTGCTTGCCGGACAGGAACTCCCGGCCGCCGTGATCGCCGACGTCGATCTCGCCCAGGAGTGGGTGTGGGCCATCTACGGCGAACCTATCGCCCTGGCCCTCGACGACGACCTGGCCGTCGAGGTCCCCGCCACCCCCGGCCTGCCCGCCCTCGCCGTCAGCGCGCGCCGACTCGCGTACGCGCACTGGGCTTCCCGCTGGTGGCCCGCCTCCACCCTGGACGGCATCGCCACCCTCGACCCGGCCCTGCTGGACCGTGACATCGCCACCCTCACCGAGGCCTGCGAAGCCCTCGTCGACGGCGCGGACGCCGAACCGCCGGTGGTCCGTGCCGAAATCCTCGGCCGCGCCTCGGATTACGCCCTCGCAGCCGGTGACGAACCCGAATCCCCGGGCGCGCTGGTGCTGGCGCGCGGCACCGGCGGCTGGGACTGGCGGCACTGCCCGCCCGGCCTCGTCGACGCCTCCGAGCAGGCCGTGGCCTGGCAGCTGATCCGCGACGCGGGCACCACCACCGTCGCCGTCCGCGTCGCCGCCCACCCGGCACTGCCCGCCGACCTCCCCGCCCACCTGCGCCCCTGGGCCCGCATCGAGACCGGAGGTGGCAGTATCGAATCCGAGCTGCACGCCTACGGCGACACCTGGTTCGCCGAAGCCCACCTCACCACCGCGCCCGCCACCGTCACGGTCACCATTCACCTGCCCGGCTTCGGCCCCGAACCAGCCCCGGACGCCGGCCCCGGCACCGAACTGCGCCGCCGCGTCCGCGAATTCGCCACCGCCCGCCTGCGCGACTCCGGTAATCTCAGCGATCCGGACCGCGACGCCTTCTCCCCACTCCTGGCCGAGATCGCCGCCGCGGCAGAGGACTCGGACTTCTAGATGCAGGACCCGCCACCGGGCAACGACGCCCACCCGATCGACCCCGCGCTACGCGGGACAGAGCTGTTGCAGGCGGGCGCGACGGCCATGGAATCCGGGGAACTGCGCGAGGCCCTGCGGATCTTCGAGCACGCCGTGACGGTCGAGACCGGAGACCTGCGCGTGTGCGCGATCGTGGACGCCGCCGTGGTCATCGATCGGCTCGGCGACCACGCGGCCGCGGTCTCCCGTTTCCAGGAAGCGCTGGGCCAGATGCCATCCCATGCGCCGCGACTACATCCCGGTGCGCTGATCGGCATGTCGCAGGCGCTACAGAACCTCGGCGACCTCGACGGCGCGCAGGACGTACTAGAACAGGCCCGCCGACTGCTGTCCGTCGCGGACGCCCCTGAGGACCTGCGACTGGCCTGCCTGGTCTCCTCCACCGCGGTCGCCCTGCACCGCCAGCAGTGGTCGCACGCCATCGACCTGGCCAACGAATCCCTCGATGCCGCAACCCGATTCGCCCCCGAACTGGCGGGACACCCGTTCATGAACCTGGCCGCCGCGCACTTCGAGACCGGCCGCTGGGAACTGGCCCTGGACTTCGCCAACCAGGCACTCGCGGCGTTCGACGCCGCCGAGGACCCCGTCGGCGTCGCCGAAACCCAGCAGAACCTCGCCCTGATGTACACGCGCTCCGGACTTTTCGACGACGCCGAACCGCTACTGACCGCCTCCCAGCGCCACTTCGACGAGGCGGGCGTCGCCCACCGCGCCGGAATCGGCCTGAAGGTCATGGGTTTCATCGCCGACCATCGCGGCAGCGCGGCCGAGGCGAACCTGAACTACCGCGCGGCCCTGTCCCGATTCGAGGAATCCGGCGCGGTCATCGACGCCGCCGACGTCCGAATCCGACTGGCCTCCAGCGCCTTCGCCGCCGGGCGCTACGACGAAGGCGAAGCCGAGCTGGCCTCCGCCCGCGCCACCTACGCCGCCCACGGCCTGGGCCTGCACTGCGCCCAACTCGACTTCTGGCATGCCGGACTGCTCGAACCCCTGGTCACCAACGTCCCCGGATTGCTCGCCAAGGCAGTGGATCTGGCGGTCCCCGCCGCGCTCGCCCTGGACGCCATCCGCTGTGAACTACCCGACGGCGCGCAACGCGACACCTGGAATCGCCGCGTCGTGGACCCCGCGCTGCGCCTCGCGTTCCGCTACTCCTACCTGGCCGGTGACGCCGGACTCGTCGCCGACCTGATCGAAAACCAGTGCGCCGGAACGACCCTGGACATCACGCGGCTGCCCACCGCCCCGGCTCCCGCACCCCTGGACCTGGTCGACCCGCCGACTCCACCCTTCACGGCTTCCGGCCCCGTTCACGCCGCACTGCAACTCGGCACCGCCATGGCGGCGGTGGCGGCCGGTGCGGGCCTGCCGGTCACCCCGCCGCCCCGGGTATCCGTCCCACCCGACGGCCACATCGCCCTCGCGGCCTGGCTGGACGCGGCCGAGTCGCGCTACGGCCGCCGCCTGCGCACCGACCGGGTGATCTCCGCGTGACGGGCCCGCGCCGGGACTCGCTGCCGCCCAGGAGGTCTCGTTGATGGCCGAGCGTCCCACCGTCTTCCTCCGCATGGCCGACGCGGGCGACCTCTACCTCACCTGGCGCTGGATCGACTCCGATGCCGCCCCCGGCGTCGGACTCATCCCCGAGGCACAGGTCGAAGCCGCCGTGGCCCGCTTCGCCGCCGCGCTGCCCGCCCCCGGTGTTCCCGGTGGACTCGAATCCGCGCTCACCACCGGCGAATTGGTGTCCTACCAATCCGAAAACGCCCTCGCACAGTTTCTTTCGTCGGTCTTCCTGCCCTACAACCTCGCCGTTCAACTGCACGAACTCCACCTGACCGGCGTCCGCCCGCGCATTCGCATCCAACCGTCACCCCGCACCGCCCAAATCCCTTGGGAACTACTGGCTCCCGACCCAGACCTGAGGCTGCTCGACCTCGCCGACCTCAGCGTGCTCGCCGCCCCCGGTGTCGTCCACGCCCCCGCCCGTCAGGTCCGCTCCTGGTCGGCGACCCGTCACCTGCCGGTCGTCGCCGTCCTCGACCCGCGCGTCCCCGGCTTCCGCGCCGACTCCGCCCTCGGATCTGTGCTGGGCCGAATGGATTCCGCCGCCCCGCTCACCGAACTCGTCGCCACCCACGCCGCCCGCGATCACCTGACCCCCGCCGTCACCGACCCCCTCGACGCGTTCCGCCGCACCGATCTCGACCGTGACTGGCTCGGAACAGCCCTGCGCGCGGGCGGCTCGCGCCTGCTCTACGTCGGCCACGTCACCGCCGCCGCCCCCGAATCCGGCCGCAGCGAATCAGCCACCCTGCATCTGTCCTGCACCGCCGCCACCCGCGGCTTCGCCCCCGCCCAACGCGACCACCGCCCGCTCTCCGCCCGCGATCTGCTGCTCGGCACCCACGGCCTGCCCGGCGAATCCGCCGACGCCCGAACCGGTCCCGAGCTGTGGCCCATCCCCAGCCGGGTCGCCCTCATCGCCTGCGAGAGCGGCGGCGACCTCCGCTTCGCCGAACCCCTCGGCCTGGTCGCCGCCATGATCACCGGCGGCGCGGAACTCGTCACCGCGGGCCGCTGGCCACTGCCCACCGACCTCGCCTTCCACCGCCTGGCCGGGGTCCCGGCCGACATCCGCCCCTTCCAGACCGCGGTCTGCGCCATCGACGCCGCCCACGAGTCACCCGACCCCGTCGCCGACCTCAACCACTGGCAGCGCACCCGCCTCGACGCCTGGCGCACAACGGGATCCGCCGACCATTCCCCGATCACCTGGGCGGCCTTCGCGACCGTCGACACCCGCTGACACCGAAACCTCCGCCCCAGCAATTCGGGGCTCAGCAACGGATAACGGCGCGACACCACCTCCGATGAGCTGGACGGAAGTTCAGAGCGGAGGATCGATGTCCCGAATCGTGACAAGCCTGGTAGCGGCGGTGCTGACCGTCGCCACCCTGCTGATCACCGCACCGGCCGCGCATGCCGCCCCGGATGCGCTGCGGCACTGCGACGTCGTCGACGGCAGGCAACCGCAGACCGCGACACCCGAAGAGGTGGGCGTGGATTCGGCCGCACTGCACCGGGCGGTCGACTTCGCCGCCAACGATCCCACCCGATTCACCGTGCAGGTCTTCCGCAACAACTGCCTGATCGCCGGGAGCCCCAACAACCAGCGCGCGGGCGGGGTGGCGTGGAACCTGTGGAGCGGCACCAAGAGTGTGGTGTCGCTGGTCGCGGGCCTCGCCGTCGACGACCATCTGTTGTCGGTCGACGACCCGATCGACCGCTACCTGCCCGCCGGGCTCGGTGACGCCGCGCATCGCGCGATCACCGTGCGCAGCCTGCTCACCGAGACCTCCGGCATGGAGATCGCCATCGCCTCCGAGGGCGTCACCGGTCTGGCACAACTGGATCCGAACGTGGTGGCACAGGCGCTGGGCATGCCGATACAGCATCCGCAGGGGACCACCTGGCAGTACAGTCAGCGCGCCGTCGACCTGTTGGTCTACGTGGTGCAGCAGGCGATCGGCGAGGATTTCCAGGCGTACGCGCAGCGAAGGCTGTTCGACCCCTTGGGAATCCATCGATCCGACTACTACTGGGCGCGAGACCGCAGCGGCAACACCTACGGCCACGCCCACCTGGTGATGCCGCCCGACGACTACGTCAAACTCGGGCTGCTGCTGGTGAACCGCGGCAACTGGCATGGGGTACAGGTGGTTTCGACCGACTACCTGACCCAGGCCCTCACCCCCGTCGAGCCCAACCCCTGCTACGGCTTCCTGATCACCGTCAACGGCCCGACCTGCGACGACCTGTTCCCCGGCCTACCCTCGGACGCCATGCAGATGGCGGGCATGATGCGCCAGGACAACTTCATCGTGCCCAGCCTCGGACTGCTCGTCAGTTGGACCGGCGTCACGGTTCCCGGTGGCGCGGTGAGCTTCCCGCACGATGTGCTGCGCGGCATCACCGCCGCGTTCCGGCAGCCCACGCTGCCCGACCCGGGACCGTACGTGGCGCGCCCGGACACCAGCATCACCGATCCCATGCTGATCAACCCGGACGCCACACTCGCCGCACTCGGGCTCGGACCGATGTCCTATCCCGGTTGCGGGCTGTTCGCCTGCCTCGGAAAACCGCTCTACCCGCCGTTCGGCAACTGGCCGGCGGGCTGTTTCATTCTCGGTTGCACGGGCCCGGACCCGGCGACTCCCGGCATTCGGTAGCCGCCGGACCCGGCACTACTGCGGCTGTCCGCAGTGCCCGCAGAACGGCTGACCGACCTGCGTCTGATGCCCGCAGCCGGTGCAGTGCGCGGCCAAAGCCAAAGCGCTGCCGCAGGTGCCGCAGAAACGGCCGCCCGTGGTGTTGGCATTGCAGGTGGGGCACGTCACCCGCGCCGGGGTCGCCACATCATGCTGACTCGCCCAATCCTGGCGGTAGGCCGCTTCCCGGATCTGCACCCCGCGCGCCTCGGCCTGCGCCTGCGCGATCTGATGCCCCACCTGCGGCGAGCATTCGGTGCACTGGCCGACCTGATCGTTCCAGCAGATCCGGTTGCACACCCACTTGCCGCAGCCCGCGCACAGTGCGAAATCATTCTTGACCTGCTCGACGGCGCGCGCGAACGCCTTGTCCTTGGTGCTGGAAGACGAACCGCCCCAATGGTTGGAGTAGCTCTCGGCGGCATTGGAGATCTTGTCGATGGCGCGGACCTGATCGCCGAAGAGGTCGCGCAGCACGCGCAACGCGCCCCGGCCGCGCGAGAAGTAGTTCTGCTCGAACGGGGACTTGTACGACGTGCTGCAACGATCACATCGGAAGTCCCACTGGAATCCGTCGTCGTTGGATTCGTCGTGGTAGAAGGAGGTGAAGACGACCGGTGCGGACATGGGCGTGTCAATCCTTTACGGCTCAACGGAACTCTGCGAACTAGGCGAGCCCGGAACCCCCCGGACCGCGTTTCGTCAGGTTCTTATCGTATGACTCACCCGGTCCGCAACACATCCCACGAATCATTCCGAGAAGCCGACCTCCACTTCAGTGCGGTCGCGGTTGGTGTACATGCCCCAATACCAGCCGCCCAGTTCGTCATTGGTCATCCGAGGTATCTCCACACCGGGCGGCACCAGATCCGGGCGAGTGTCGACGATCCGTTCCGCCTCGCTGTCCCCGATGAGGACGCCGATGTTCAACAGGCCCACGTACACACCGGTATCCCGCAACTCTTCAGCAAGCTGGAGTAGGTACTCGCGCTGAGCCGCCAGCGCCACACCGAAATTCGACAGATACGGCAGCACGACGCTGGGTGAGGAACCCGAGGAGTACAGCAGCGTGCCCTCGCCGCGCGCGATCATCGCGGGCGTGAGCGCGCGGGTCATGAGGATGGGGGAGTAGACCTTCAGGGCCAGGGGGACAGCGAGATCCGGGACCTCGACGGCCAGGGTGGTCGGAATGCGGTCGGACATCTGCCCTGCCGCGCCGTGCAGGGCGACATCGATGCGCCCGAAGGTCTGCTCGATGGTGGCGACCGTATCGGTGAGCTGTGCCGCGTCGGTGACATCCGCGGGGAAGGCCGCCGCCTCGATGCCCTCGGCCTTCAGATCCGCCACATGCCGCGCGGCCTTCTCCGGATCTCGCCCGATGACCGCGACCCGGAAACCCTCCCGGCCGAACCGTCGTGCCGCACCCATGCCCAGGCCGGGGCCGAATCCGAAGATCGCGATGGTGTTCGTCATGCTCTCGCCTCACTAAGTTGAGCAGTGGTTCAAGTTACGGATCGACGGTAGCAGGTAACTTGAACCCATGCTCAACTTAGAATCCGCGCCCGATTTGTAGGATCGGCGCATGTCCGCGAACAAACCCCTGCGCCTCGACGCGCGCCGCAACCGCGACGCGCTGGTCATCGCGGCGCGGGAGGTGTTCACCGAACGCGGACTCGACGCGCCGCTCAAGGAGATCGCCGCGCGCGCGGGCGTCGCCATCGGCACGCTCTACAACCGCTTCCCGGACCGCGACGACCTGATCGCCGCCGCCGTCGAAGACCGGATCGAAGCGGGCGGGCGAATCGCGGAAGACGCACTGGCTCTTGATGATCCGTGGGAGTCCTTCGTCTACCTCGTCGAAAAAGTCTGTGAGCTACAGGCTTCCGACCGACTGCTCAACGAACTCGCACTGCGGGCCGCGCCCAGCCCGGCCATTGCCGCACAACGCGAGCACGGGCACGCGGTGATGCGCGAAATCATCACGCGCGCACAGGAAGCCGGAGTGCTGCGCGCCGACTGGGCGCTCGAGGACATCGCCTTCATCACCTGGTCGCACACCCGCGTCGTCGAGCAGACCGTGCGCGTCGCCCCGGATGCGTGGCGGCGCAATCTGGCGCTCATGCTCGACGGCCTGCGCGCGGCCGCCGCACATCCGCTGCCGGTGCCGCCGATCACCGAGGAACAACTGAATCAGGCTCTGCCCGTGGACCGTCGCTAGCGCTGCCCCGAAAAAACGGCGGAAGCGACTCCGGTTACCGTCGGGGTTGTTCGATTGTTCATCTGTGTTGGAGGTAGTGCTGTGTCGAAGGCAGTGAAAATGGCTGGGATTTCCGCGGTACCGACGTCGCTGCTCGCGGCCGGTGGACTCACCGGCGGGTTCGCACTCGCCCAGGCCACCAAACAGCGGCAGCTCGGCGGCGCGGTCTTCGCCGCGGGCACGGCGGCCGCCTTCCCGCGCTGGCGCAAGGCCGTCGGCACCGGCGGCGCTGCCGCCCTGACCGGTCTCGCCATCGGGGCCATGGGCGCCTCGCATCCGCTGGCCAAGAAGATCGGCGCCTGGCCGTCGGTGGCCGTGGTGTCGAGCGTGGTCGCGGTGGCCGCCTGGGCCGCCGTCGACCGGCGCGCGTGATTCGCTGACCCGAATACGCCACCCGGCGCGGAGAACCGTTTGGTCTCATTCCGTGCCGGGTGGCCGGAAGCGCAATACCGTGGGTTATGCGCACTTTCGTTCATCTGCTGCTGTTCGTCGCCGCCATCGTGATCGCAGTGGGTGCGTTCGGCCCACTGGTCGGATCGGTCGACGCCCGCAATGTTCAATTCGACGACATCCGTAACGGTTTCACCAACGGATGGTCACTGGATCAGATCGGCTCGCACACAGGTGCGTTCCCGACCTCCCTGGCGATCGTGCTGCTCGGCGTCGCCGTCGTCATCCTGCTCGCCGCCCTCTTCGGCTCCCGCCTAGCGGGCTGGGTCGGCGTCCTGGTGGGCCTCGCCACCCTCGGCGTCCTGGCCTGGCGCCTGGACGACCACTTCGACCACCAACTCCGCACCGACTACCACCACCTGCTGCTGAGCGACACCTGGGGGCTCTACCTGGTCGGCGGCGGCCTCGTCGTCACCCTCCTGCTCCTGCTGGTGCCTCGTGAACGCCGCCGTGCCATATAACGATCCGGACGCCCCGTGCCTGTAATGCATTCCGCCCCATGCTGATTCGATCTTGCAGGCGAACCGCGGTGTAACCCGTCGACGTATTCAGTGCGAACTAGGAGGTTCGTATGAATACCAGACAAACACTCACCGCAATCCGGAAACCGCTGACCTGTCTACTCATCGCCGGAGCGCTGGCCGGGGCCGCCACCGGCGTCGCATCCGCGGAACCCCGAGGCCGCGACAACGGCTCCGGCATCGGCGCCGGAGGCTCGCCCACCAGCCCGTCGACCCAGCACAGCCCGACCATCACCTACTCGACCGACCCCTACGGAACCTATTCCTACACATACCAATACACCGAACCCATCGCCCCGGCCCCCGCCTCCACTCCCGTCACGGACCCCCGCACCGCGACCAGCGGTGGCCGCGAAGCCCACACCTGGATCCGGGTCCCTCGAGCCGACGGCCAGGGCTGGGTGGTCTGCCCGGCCGGTAGCGTGCAGTGCGGCTGACCGAGCTGTCACCTCCCGAGCAGTCGCACCAACTCGCGCAGCTGCGCCTCGTAGTACTCCGCGAATTCCGTTGACCCAGGCACCTTCCCAGTAGCCTGCAATGCCGTCTCGGGCAACATGACCGGCGCCAGAATCGCACCCATCAACGCCATGCGAACAAACGCCGGATCGAGCCCCGCCGCGATCTCCCCGCGCTCCTGAGCGCGCCCCAGATTCGCGAGATCGGCATCAACCGTCTCCGCGCCTTCGAGATAGTCGGCTTCCGCACCGGAACCGGTCAGCCCGCGCCACACCAGCAGGCGGGCCGGACGCGGATCATCCAGAATGGCTGCCAGATACCGAGCGGCAGTCTCTGCCAGTGGAAGATTCGGATCGGCCCGCTCGGCCTCGGTAGCAGGCCAGGAACGCTGAATCTCTTGATACAGCCCCTCTTTGCCGCCGAAATAGTAGGTGATCAACTGCTTGTTGACCCCTGCCCGGTCGGCGATCTCCTGTACTCGGGCACCGTCGAATCCCTTGGCGGAGAACTCATCCAACGCCGCGTCCAGCAGTGCCTGCCGTGACCGTTCGGCATCACGGCGGCGCTCGGCGGCGGTGGGTGCTCGGCGCGGACTCCTGGACGGGCCTTCGGTCGTCATGCCGACATGCTACGTCGATGGATGACTGGGTCATCCACCTGTCCACTTTGTCACCCAACTGGATGTCATCCAAGTGGTTGACGTAATTGTATGTGTGGATGACACTACGGAATGTGAATGCCCCCAACGCATCCGGCCAGATCCTCGACCGCCCCGGGCTCACTCCCGAGGCGCGCCGAGTGGTCGTGGTCGTCCTCGTCGGCGCGATCCTCGCGTTCCTCGACGCCACCGTGGTGAACGTGTCCTTGAAATCGCTGTCAACCGACCTGGGAGGTTCGCTCGATACTGTTCAATGGGTCGTCACCGGCTACCTGCTCGCCCAAGCTGCCGTACTCCCCGCAACCGGCTGGGCGGTCCGGCGAGCCGGAGCCAAACGGCTCTACATCGCCGCACTCCTGACTTTCGTCCTTGCGTCTGCGGCCTGCGCGGCAGCCAATTCCATCGAAATGCTCATTGCCGCACGCGTTTTACAAGGACTCGGCGCGGGCGTGATGGTCCCCGCCGGGCAGATCCTCATGGTCACCACCGCGGGCAAACAGGGTATGGCCAGAGCCATGGTCGCCGCGGGCATCCCGATGATGCTGACCCCGGTCATCGGCCCCACCATCGGCGGCCTACTCCTCGAATACGCGGGCTGGCAATGGATCTTCCTGATCAACCTGCCGATCGGCGCACTGGGCCTCATCCTCGCCTGGCGGCTGCTGCCCCGAACCGCACGCGACGAACTCTCCGGTGCACTCGACCTGGTCGGCCTGACCCTGGTTGTCCTCGGCATGATCGGACTCACCTACGGGCTGTCCGAAGCCGCCGACCACGGCCTGAACCAGCCGGGAGTACTCGTACCCCTGTGTGGCGGAATAGCTTTGACGGCCGCATTCATAGCCCACTCTCTTCGAGTCCCACATCCCCTCCTGGACCTGCGCCTGTGGCGAGACCGCTTCTTCGCCCTCGGCGCCGTCACAACCGCCGCCCTCGGCACGGTGACGTTCGGAGCAATGATCCTGCTGCCCTTGTACTTCCAACTGATCCGCCACCTGGACGCCGCGCACACGGGAATGCTGATGGCTCCCCAGGGCATCGGAGCAGCCGCAGCGCTGGCCCTCTCGGCCCCCATATACGAGAAGATCGGCCCCTTGGTCTGCGTCGTGGGCGGCCTACTTTGCTGCGCGGCAACCATCCCATTCCTGTTTCTCGCAGCAGACACGCCCTACTGGGCCCTCGGATCCGCGATGGTCGTAAGAGGACTCGGAATCGGACTCGCGGCAATGCCTGCGATGACGGTTGCCATGCGAGACCTCTCGCCCGGGCAGATCGTTGATGCGACGCCGCAATTGCATGTGTTGCAAAGGATCGGCGGGTCGGTCGGGACTGCGGTGTTTGTTGTTGTGCTGCAACAGCATTTGGTGGGTGGGGGAGTTCGAGGGTTCGACGTCAGCTTCTCTTGGGTGTTGGGGGCGTCTGTTCTGGCGGTGGTTCCGGCGGCGGGGATGGGGGTGCTCTGGTGGCGGCGGACGTGATAGTCGCTGGGCGAGGTTCGCCCTCCTACCCCTGGATAAACCCAGCACCGGTTCACAATGCAGGCTCAGAGATTTAGTTCAGCGTGGTTACCTCGCCTGCCCTACCGGGCTTTGGCTGACGCGACTTGGGAGCCGTGACCCTCGGTCCCGGCCCACGGACTGCACGCATCACCTTTCAAGACCAAGACCGCCCGGACAAGAACAAGCAAAATCAAGACCCTCGAGACAGAACCCGAAAAGACAAAAGCCCCAGGCACTTTCGCCGTGCAGACCTCGCACCCTCGAACATTGATACCGCGGTACGCGAACCTGCGGAGGCGGCGCGGAGCGGACAATCCCGGCGATGGACGAGCTGCTTCCCGGATCGAATGCCGGTGGGAGGGATTGGTGGAACGTAATGCGTGCAGTCCCTGGGCTGGGACGAGAGGATGCGGCTCCCAACCTGGCGTCAGCCCCAGTCCGGTAGGGCACCCGACGCGACCACGCTTCCCTGATCTTTGTGCCTGCATTGTGAACGAGAGTTGGGTTTATAACAGGGTACGAGCTGGCTCGATCGCTGATGCGGAGTGTGCCACAGGGCATTAGGGAGTTCGGTAGTGCCGGAACCGAGGCAGGCTCGGCTGCTCTATTCAGTAGAAGGTTCTTGATCGGGGACTCGTGTGTGGGTGATTGTCCGACGCACAGTCTCGGTACTCCGCGACTGTATGGCCCAAGTTGGTCCTGGCGGTGAGTGATGCGTACCTGACGCGGAGTTGTGGGTTCGGCTGGCAGGCAACGATTCTCCGAGATACCCGGAGCAGTCGAGCCCCACGCACCGGGCAGCCTTCAGTACAGCGGGTGCTGTACTTGGATGTGGCGAGTCGAGCCCGGAAGGACTCTCTACTCCGGTGCGCGGTGGGCGATCCGCGCTTGATAAGCCAGGCGGGCGCGCCGATTGTGGCTGCGTGCCACCGATTGCGCGATCTGCTCCGCCTTGTGATGGAGATGATTCACGCGTGGAGTTTGCGTCGGATCGACATGCACAGGCTTGATCCACCCGGTCCGCCCAGCGAACGGGGAATCCTTACCCATCACAATCGTTTTCCACCCATTCGGGCCGTTGTTCACCAGGGCGTGGCAGTGATCGCACGCCAAGGTCAGGTTCCGCAGGTCCGTGGGTCCGCCCTTGGCCCAGTCGGTGACATGGTGCACGGCGCACATGCTCGGTGGTGCGTCGCATCCCGGTCGGGTGCACCCCTTTTCGGAGGCAATGAGGGCGAGACGCTGTGCGGAGCTGGCCAGGCGGCGAGCGCGACGCAGGTGCAGCGGCATGCCGTGCCGGTCGAAAATCGCCAGAATCGGCTTGGTGCCCGCCGCCATCTTCAACGCCTCGTTGATCGAAAGCTGCGTACCGGTCGCGGTGTTGGCGATACCCGTCCCGTTCTCCAGGTCTTCGAGGCTCATGGTGATGACGGCCTGCACGAGCAGCCCGCGGTGCTTGCCGAGCTTGGCGGCGTCGATGTCCGGGTTCAGGATCATCGCCAGAGCGTCATGAACACGCATCGCGGCAGTACGGGTGTCACGGCGTGCGGCAGCCTCGAGGACAGCCTTGTCGACTTTGCCGTAGAACAGGTTCGGGCTCTGAGGGTCGTCGAGGTTGCAGACGCCAGGGCGCGCGTACTTCGAAATGATTACATCCCACACCGTGCGAACAGTAGGCAGGATCCAGCCTTGAACCCACGACATTCCGTCGGCGCGCTGGCGTCCGATTGTGAGGCCCCGCATACGCTTACGATCCGCATCCGTGGTCAAAGAACCATCCGGATCCAAACGGGCGGTGATTTCACGCCCGATACGCGGCAGGTCATCCGGCCAACCCTCACGTGAATAGTCGAGCAACTGGGTTTCGACCTCGGTACGCGTTTCCGCGTCCACGGCGTCGGGCAGCTGGTGCAGTACTTCGACGATGTTGCGGACATGGTCACGCGAGATCTCACCGATCTCGTAGGCGTGCGCGGTAGCCGCCAACGCAGGCTCGCGCAGATGCCCTGTGGGGTCACGGAATTCACCGACCTGCTCGGTCACCTTCACCCGGCAGGTGGCGTCGTATTTGGTGAGCCGCAACGTATCCCGCAGATACCGAACCACCCCACCCGCACCGGAAGTCTGCGGCATGGACCGGTCGGAGACCTCGATGATCAGGCGTGAATCCATCGCCGACAACACACGCTTGCACATCTCGCACTGCTGCAAGAACTCCGTGAGCTCGTCCTCGGAGAAGTGGGTGAAATCGGTGGAGGCGACAACATTCACCGCGGCGACCAGGTCGGCCATACCGCTCATGTTGGATGATTCCCCCGAATTCATACCCCCATTCTACTCCTCAAATAGGCAATAGAACAGTGAAATATATTGCAGTATAAGGAAATTGGGCATTTCTGAAATTGGAAGACTGAGCATTTCGGGTAGTAGATCGTCCGTGTTCGGCGCGGGGTAGTTCGAAGGGCTTTGCTGGTGGAGCTGGACTGCCCTGATCGGGTCTGCGGGCTGTCCTGGCTGAGAGGTGTGTCCAACCCGTTGCTCCTGGCTAAGTACCCCTACTGGGTATATGGTCGGCGGGAAGGTTCGAGGTTCGCGCTAGTGGAGGAGCTGCGGGATGGGTGAGACTGGCGGATACGGTACTGCGGTACTGGATGTGCGGGGGCTGCACTGGGCCAGCCAGCAGGGGACTGTCACTGCGGTGCTCGGGCGGCGGCCGGGGGTGGTTTCGGTGGAGGCCAATCCGGTTTCGCAGACGGCTACCGTGGTGTTCGATCCGGCTCGGACTTCCGTTGCTGACCTGCGGGAGTGGGTGCGGGAATGTGGGCTGCACTGCTCGGGGCAGTCGGTGCCGAACCATTTGTGCGATCCGATGGCTGAGCCGGTGCGCGATGAATCGCGGCACGCTGCACATTCCGCTGGTGAGGGTGGTGGCAAGCATGCGCACTCCGACCACTCCGGGCACGAGGCCATGGACCACGCCGCTATGGATCACGAAGCCATGAATCACGGTCCCGATATCCACGAACCTATGGATCATGCGGCCATGGATCACGCGTCCATGGGCCACGGTGGTCATGCCGGGCATGCGGGAATGTCCATGGAGGGTATGGCTCGGGATATGCGTAACCGGTTCCTGGTTGCGGCGGTTTTCTCGGTGCTCGTGATGCTCTGGTCGCCGATGGCTACCGATATGTTCGGGTGGCATTTGCCGGTGCCGTTCGGGATGCGGTCGGACATCTGGGAATTGGTGCTGAGCCTGCCCGTGATCGGGTATTCGTCGACGATTTTCTTCACCGGTGCGTGGCAGGCGTTGAAGGCTCGCACGCTGGACATGATGGTGCTGGTCGCGGTGGGGATCGGGGCGGGGTGGCTGTATTCGCTCGCGATCACGCTGAGCGGTGGGGGTGAGGTCTTCTACGAGGCGTCGACGATGTTGGCGACGTTCGTGCTGCTCGGGCACTGGTTCGAGATGCGGGCCCGGGGCGGGGCGAACGACGCGATTCGGACGCTGCTGGATTTGGCTCCGCCTCAGGCCGTGGTGATCCGCGACGGGCAGGAGGTCGAAATCCCCACGGCTGAAGTGGAAGTGGGGGATCTGCTGCTGGTTCGGCCGGGCGCCAAGATCGCGGTGGACGGAACGGTGGAGGAGGGGACCGGCGAGGTCGACGAATCCATGGTGACCGGGGAGAGCCTGCCGGTGCACAAGGAGCCGGGGGCGGCGGTCATCGGGGCGACGCTCAACAAGAACGGGACGCTGCGGGTTCGGGCCACCAAGATCGGGTCGGATACCGCGCTGGCGCAGATCGTGAATCTCGTTCAGCAGGCACAGAATTCGAAGGCGCCGGGGCAGCGGCTGGCGGATCGGGCCGCCTTCTGGCTGGTGCTGGTGGCGTTGGTCGGTGGTGCGCTCACGCTGGTGGTGTGGTTGCTGGCGGGGGCGACGTTCGCCAAGGCCATGCTGTTCGCGATCACCGTCGTGGTGGTCACCTGCCCGGACGCGCTCGGGTTGGCCACGCCGACCGCCATCATGGTGGGTACGGGGCTCGGGGCGAAACGCGGTGTGCTGTTCAAGAATGCGATGGCGCTGGAGAGTTCGGCTCGGATCCGGACCGTTGTGATGGACAAGACTGGAACCCTCACCAAGGGGGAACCCGATGTCACCGAGATCGTCATGGCCGCAGTCGCTTCCGAGGAGGAATTGCTGCCGCTGCTGGCGGCGGTCGAGCGAGAATCCGAGCATCCGCTGGCGGAGGCCGTGGTGCGCTACGCGGAATCCCTTGGTGGGCAGACGATTCGGGCCGAGAACTTCGAGAATGTGCCCGGTCACGGTGCTATCGCCACGGTGAGCGGCCGCCGCGTCGTCATCGGAAACCGTCGCCTGTTCGAGCGTGAAGGCATCGAACTGGGTGAGTTGGCGGAGGCTCGGGAGCGGGTCGCGGGTGCGGGGCGGACTGCCGTGCTGGCCGCTGTGGACGGTAAGGCCGCCGCGGTCATCGGGATCGCCGACGCGGCGCGGGAGACCTCCGCCGCGGCCGTCGCCGACCTGCACGACATGGGCATCGAGGTCGTCATGCTCACCGGCGACAACCAGGCCACCGCGGAACGCATCGCCGCCGAACTCGGGATCGACACCGTGATCGCCGAGGTGCTGCCAGGTGACAAGGCGGCCAAGATCCTCGAATTGCAGTCGGGGGGAAAGAAAGTCGCCATGGTGGGCGACGGAGTGAACGACGCTCCCGCGTTGGCGCAGGCCGATCTGGGGATCGCGATCGGTGCGGGCACGGATGTCGCCATCGAGACCGCCGACCTGGTGCTCATGCGGTCGGATCCCCTGGACATCCCGACCGCGCTGCGCATCGGCCGCGGGACGCTGCGCAAGATGCATCAGAACCTGACGTGGGCGGTCGGCTACAACAGCCTCGCGTTGCCGATCGCGGCCGGCGTGTTCGAGCCGGCCTTCGGGTTCACGCTGCGGCCGGAGATCGCGGCCATGACGATGTCGGGATCCAGCATCATCGTCGCGCTCAACGCGGTGTCGCTGAAGCGGTTGCGGCTGGTGGACCACGAAAGTCGGCACAAATCAGTGTGATTGGGGTCACGGTCCACTCGTTCCGTGGCTGGTCTCATGATGCGGGCGAGCGGCGTGTCTACCTACCGTGGGAACTGATCTCTGTTCCCCGTTAGAAAGACAGGACGTTATGCCGATCATCAACCTCGGTTCCGCCGCCATCGACCTCGCGAACACCCTCACCGGGCTCGCCGCGAACGTCACCTACCTGCTCAAGGCGTGGGGCCTGGCCTGATTCCAGCTTGCGAACTCCCGCCCGCCGATCCGAAAAGGACCGGCGGGCGGAGTCGTTTTCGGGGGACTTCCGGGAGATATCCGCACCCGGGTGGCCCGCCTCACGCCCTCCGCCGTGCGAGTTTCACGTCATAAGCCGATTGCCCGGGGTGTCGATCTTAATTACAGTGAGACTGCAATAGCGACTCTGAACCCAGGTCGACGTCAGGAAGGCGGGCCCGCGTGGCTACAGGAGTGATTGTGAAGACCAGGACACCCCGGCACGCTGCGACTCCGGATCAGCGCTCGGGCATCGCGGAAGTGTGGGGCAAGTTCAGGGCGCTCGGTGGCCCACAGCATCTGCTCGACGGTGCGGCCCCGGCGATCGGGTTCCTCGTCGGATACGCGAGCACCGATGCTGAGACCGGTGTGCTGATCGCGCTCACGGTCGCGGTCCTGCTCGGTGGGTACCGGCTGCTGAAGGGTGACTCGGTGAAGGTGGTGGCCATCTCGGTCGCCGTCGTGGCCGTTTTCTCGCTGTTCGTCGGCATCACCGGGGAAGGGCGCGCCTTCTATCTCCCCGACCTGATGTTCTGTGTGGCCGGGACGCTCGCCTTCGGGCTGACGCTGCTCACCGGTCGTCCGCTCACCCACTGGATCTGCCGTCGCATCGGCCTCGAACCCGCCGAGCATGCCGACCGGGCGCAGCGAATTCGATTGCACCGCAAGGTGAGTCTGGCCTGGTTCGCGTTCTGGGTGGTGCACCTGGTGATCATGGTGCCGCTCTACGTCGGGAACAAAGTGGTGCTGCTCGGGTCCGTGGCGTTGGTGCTGGGCAAGCCCGCGCTGGTGGTGATGATCGCGGTCACCTGGTTGTGGGTACGGCGGTCGCTGGCGCAGTCACGCGCGCAGTAGCGCGGTTTGAACCTGTTGCAGGCGTTCGACATCGCCGCGGAAACCGGCGACGGCGTCGTTGTAGAGGAACGCCTCCCACAGCCGGACCAGCGCGTAGGACAGCGTGTTCCGTTCGATCGGCGGGTGATAGCCCTCGGTCTCGGCGCGGGCGATGAAACGGTCCACGATGGCGACCGCGTGCTGATGCACCTCGCCGTCACCGCGGGTGACCAGACGCAGCGCCGCGGTCGACTCGTTGTCGAAATAGCTTCGCAGCGCGTCGTTTTCGACCAGCAGGTGGATGGTTCGGTCGAGTATTTCGATGAGCCGGTCGCCGCCGGTGCCGTGGCAGCGGCGGTCCGCGTGGGAGACCACGCGATCGAGCTGCTGGGCGATGGCCGCGCCCAGCAGTCCGTCGCGGGAGCCGAACCAGCGGTAGATGCTGGCCCGTCCCACTCCCAGCTGCGCGGCCACGGCGTTCACGTCGATCCGCTTGCCTTCCAGGAACACCGCGATGGCGGCCTCGAGGACATCCTCGCGGCTGGCCGAGGACGGTCGCCCCGGCGCTCTGGTTCCCTCGGCTCGTGTCACGCGGACAGCTTAGGGCTCAGGTACGGGGCCAAAGTGCGGGTGGTGATCGACCGGCCCAGGGTGAGGGCCTGCTGGATCGCTTCCGGATCGCGTGAGGTGCGGCTGATTCCGGGTGCGTCGGCGGGCGGGCGGATCTGTAGCACGGCGGGGTCCGAGTCGAAATCCCGTTCGTCGCTGTGATGCCGTTCGACCCGCGACAGCCATGGACGGACCGCGCCCGGTGCGTGCCGGGACAGGTAGCGCGCCACCACCCGCGTCTCCAAACCCGAAGGGGCACCCATGATTTCGTCCGAACGGCGGGTGCGCAGCACCAGGACCCTCGTCGCGCCCTGCGTCAATGCCGTTCGCACCGGGACGGATTCGGAGAGTCCGGCATCCACGTAGCGGCGATCGCCGAACTGGACGGGGCGCCCGGCCAGGATCGGCAGGCAGGTCGAGGCGCGCAGCGCGGCCTGCACCGAGGCCGGATCGGTGAGCCCCGAGTGCAGGTCTACCGCCGCGCCGGTCTCGGCATCGGTGGCGATCGGGTGGAAAGTGACCGGATTGGCCAGGATGGCCGGGAAATCCATCGGCACGATGCGCTCGTACACGGTGTGCACCAGGTATTCGGTGTCGACCACGCGGCCGCCACGCAGGGCGCGCGACGGGCTGATCACCCGGTTGATCACCTCGGGACTCCAGGCGCGCCGCGACTGCACCGCCCGGCCGCACAGCAGCCACGCGCCGTTCAACGCCCCGGCGGAGGCCCCGTACACGGCGTCGAAGCAGGGCAGCACGCCCAATTCCTCGATGGCCATGGCCATTCCGTGCGAGTACGCGCCGCGCGAGGAACCACCCTCGATGACCAGGGCGAGGCGGTGCGCGTCGGTGCGGTCGGCGGGGGTGCTGCCCTCGCGGTGGCGGCGGGCGATGAGTTCGCCGACGCCGAGGGTGCGGTCGTGGTCGAGCACGGGGCTCCCATCTCTCTCCATTTGAGACATTGAACTCTCTGTGTAACATATTGCGCGACGGCGGGGTCCCTATAGCCCTGAAACTGGAGGTCAACGCATGCAATTAGCGCTCACCGACGACGAGCTCACCTTCCGCGACGAGCTGCGCGCGTTCTACCGGAGCGAGATTCCGGCCGATATCCGCAACCGGCAGCGGCACGGGCAGGAACTGAGCAAGGACGACATCGTCACCACCCAGCGCATCCTCAACGCGCACGGGCTGGCCACGCCGAACTGGCCGGTCGCCTGGGGTGGCAAGGACTGGACGCCGATCCAGCGGCACCTGTGGCACGACGAGATGCAGCTCGCGTCGGTGCCCGAGCCGCTCACCTTCAACACCAACATGATCGGGCCGGTGATCGCGCACTTCGGGTCCGAGGAACTCAAGCGGAAATTCCTGCCCGCGACCGCCAACCTCGACATCTGGTGGTGCCAGGGCTTTTCCGAGCCCGAAGCCGGATCCGACCTGGCCTCGCTGCGGACCGTCGCCGTGCGCGACGGCGACAGCTATGTGATCAACGGGCAGAAGACCTGGACCACCGCCGCGCAGTCCGCCGACTGGATGTTCTGCCTGGCCCGCACCGATCCCGCCGCACCCAAGAAGCAGGCCGGGATCTCGATGCTGCTGTTCCCGCTCGACACCCCGGGCGTCACCGTGCGGCCGATCAAGCTGATCGACGGCGGGCACGAGGTCAACGAGGTGTTCCTGGAGGACGTTCGGGTGCCCGCCGATCACCTGGTCGGACAGGAGAATCAGGGCTGGACCTACGCCAAGTTCCTGCTCGGCAACGAGCGCACCGGGATCGCGGCCGTGGGGCAGACCAAGGTGCGGCTGTGGCTGGCCAAGGAGCACGCCCGGCAGACGCGGCTGGGGGATCGGACGCTGCTCGAGGATCAGCTGTTCGCCACCCGGTTGGCCGAACTCGAAAACGAGCTGCTGGCACTGGAATTGGTGCAGTTGCGGGTGGCGGCGGGGTCAGCGGACGGGAAACCCAATCCGGTGTCGTCGATCCTGAAACTGCGCGGGACCGAACTGCAGCAGGAGGTGACCGCGCTGCTGGTGGATATCGCGGGGCCGGATTCCGTTGCGCGCGAAGACGAGTCGGAGCCGGACTGGGCTCGGCGCAGTACCTCGACCTATCTGAACTATCGCAAGACATCGATCTACGGAGGATCCAACGAGGTGCAGCGCGGCATCATCGCCTCGACGATCCTCGGACTGTGAGGCAGCGACATGGATTTCGAACTCACCCCTGAGCAGGAAATGCTGCGCGACACCGTGCGCGAGGTGCTTTCGCGCGGGTACTCGCCGGAGCGGCGCAACGAGGTCGTGGGGACCACGCTCGGATGGGACCCCAAGATCTGGGCGACATTCGCTGAAATCGGGCTGCTCGGACTGACTTTCGCGGAGGAAGACGGTGGGATGGGCGCGGGGCCCATCGAGGCCATGCTGGTCATGACCGAGATCGGGCGACGGCTGGGGCCCGAACCCGTGCTGGATTGCGCGCTGCTGCCCGGTGCGCTGATCTCGGCGGTCGGCGGTGACGCACAGCGGAAGGATCTGCTGGGGCGGATCGCGGAGGGGGAGTTGAAGCTCGCCTTCGCACACGGGGAACCGGGGGTGCGGTGGCCTGCCGCTGACACCGGGACCCAGGCAGTGCGTGAGGAGGGCGGCTGGCGGCTGACCGGGCGCAAACACCCTGTCTCGCATGGTGATTGTGCTGATCTACTGATCGTCAGTGCTGCGATCGAAGGCGGGATCGGGCTGTTTCTGGTCGATCCCACCGCTCCCGGCGTCCGGCGCACGGCTTACGCCACCCACGATGGGCTGCGCGGCGCTAGCTTCGAATTCGACGGGGTCGCTGCCGAACCGCTCGGTGAGGCGGTCGACGCGAGCGCGGCCGTACAGGGCGCGCTGGCCGGAGCGCAGGCCGCACTGTGCGCCGAAGCTGTTGGTGCGATGGAAGAGTCGTTGCGTCTCACCGCGGAGTATCTGAAGACCCGCAAGCAGTTCGGGGTGGCGTTGCGCAGTTTCCAGACGCTGACCCAGCGGGCCGCCGACATGTACGTGTCGCTCGAGCTGGCGCGCGGGATGAGCATGTACGCGTCCATGTCGTTGGCCGACGGGATCGTCGATCCGGTGGTGGCGTCGCGGGCCAAGTTGCGAATCGGGCGCTCCGCCAAGCACATCGGTGAGGAAGCCATCCAGCTGCACGGCGGGATCGGCATGACCGACGAGTATCCGGTC
Organism: Nocardia sp. NBC_00511; assembly: GCF_045161165.1. Lineage (NCBI taxonomy): Bacteria > Bacillati > Actinomycetota > Actinomycetes > Mycobacteriales > Nocardiaceae > Nocardia > Nocardia sp. NBC_00511. Next base: position 4,679,875 of record NZ_CP107849.1, on the reverse strand, counting down.
GGGCATTACACGGCTCGGCTCACCGCCATCGAGCACACGCTCGGGGACTCCACCGACCATCTGCGGTACCTCGGCGGGTATGTCGCCGATTACCAGATGGTCGAGATCTGATGCATATTCGCGGTGCGGTGCTCGAGGAGACCGGACGTGAGCGGCCCTACGCCGACTCGCGGCCGATCAGTGTCGGGCGGCTCGAACTCGGTGATCCGGGACCCACCGAGGTGCTGGTCGCCATCGAGGCGGCGGGGCTTTGTCACTCGGATCTCAGTGTGGTGGACGGGAATCGGCCGCGGCCGCTGCCGATGTTGCTCGGGCACGAGGCGGCGGGCGTCGTGGCGGCGGTCGGTGAACGGGTCGCCGATCTGCGGGTCGGGCAGCGGGTGGTGATGTCGTTCCTGCCGCGCTGCGAGGAGTGTGCGGCGTGCGCGCGGGACGGGCAGTTGCCGTGTACCAGCGGTAGTCGTAGCAATGGCGCCGGTGAGCTGCTGCATCATTCCGGGCATCTGTCGCGGGGTGGGGCGCGTGTGCATCACCATCTCGGGGTGTCGGGGTTCGCCACGCATGCGGTGGTGGACCGGGCTTCGCTGGTGCCGGTGGGGAATTCGGTGCCGCCGGAGGTCGCGGCGCTGTTCGGGTGCGCGGTGCTCACCGGGGGTGGGGCGGTGTTGAACGTCGCCAAGCCTCGGGCGGGGGACAGCCTCATGGTGGTCGGGCTCGGTGGCGTCGGGATGGCGGCGCTGCTGACCGCGAAAGCTGTTGGTGTGGAACGGATCATCGCTGTGGATCGATTGCCTGAGAAGCTCGCCATGGCCGAGGAGCTCGGGGCCACCGAGACGTACACACCGGGCTGGGTGGCCGAGCAGGGGGTGCGGGCGCGGTATGTCATCGAATGTGCCGGGCATCCGGCCGCGTTCGAAACAGCCTATGCGGCAACGGAACCCGGTGGGATGACGATCACGGTCGGTCTGCCCGGGCCGGATGCGACGGTGAATCTGCCGCCGCTGAGTCTCACCGCGGAGGCGCGGACCATCGTGGGTAGTTACCTCGGGTCGGCGGTGCCGGCGCGGGACATTCCACGGTACGAGCAGATGTGGCGGGACGGGCGGCTGCCGGTGGAGAAACTGATCTCCGCGCGGATCCGGCTCGACGAGATCAACGAGGCGATGGATCTGCTCGCCGACGGGAAGGCTGTGCGGCAGATCATCATGTTCGATCAGGAGTGATTTGCCTGCCCGCCGATCCGGTTGGGGACCGGCGGGCGGGTGAAACCGATTGGGGTGGGCGGAAAATGGATGGCTTGTCAAGGGTGAGCGTTCCTACACTTCTGGAGTGAACACCGCAGCGATCCTCGACCACTTCCGCACCCACGGCGCGCCCCTGACGCTGTCCCGGGCCGGTGCCGTGACGTGGGACGACGCGGAATTCCACCGAAACGCGCACGCGGACGATCCGGAGCAGTATCTGCTGCTCGCGCTCGTGCCCGGCGTGCACGAGAGTCAGCGGGCACGGGTGCTGCTGCAGATGTTGTCGAGCACCCGAACGGGGCTCGGACGTGACGCCGCGGACATTCGCGACAAGGCCACGCGGGCACTGCTTTTCGGGCTGCCGCCCGCGCAGGTGGTGACCGTGCTGCTGGTGTTGCGCCGACGGCGGATCAACCACAAGCACGCCACCCGCGCGATCCTAGGCTTCGTGCTGGAGCATCCGGACGCCGAATTGCTCATCGCCGCACGCCGTCCCGCCCTGCGCGACTGCTTCGAGCACGCACTGGGCAAGAACACTGCCCGGGACTGTGCGCGACGGATCGCCGAGGGTGACCTCGATTCGGCCGAGCTGCGTCGAAAGCTGTTGCGGTTCCTGGTGAATCCGGGTGCGGCGGTGGATCGGGTGCGGCAGCTGTACGCGCCGGGCACCTACGGTGTCCCGGTGCTCACCGCGCCCGTGGCGCCGCTGGAGATCGCGCGTGAGCGGGAGCCCATCGTCACCGTCACCAACCGTGGCGATATCGCGGCAACGCTGGTCCATCTGTACCGCGGCGGCCCGGAATTCGAGCTCGGCCCCGCCGTCGCCGGATACATCGCCGATGCCGTGCGTGGTCTGCCGCGCCTGCCCGATCACGTTGCCTTGGTACTGGACACCTCGGAGTCCATGCGCGGGTACGGCGAGCGCGAGTGGGCATTGCTCTCGCAGGCCGAGGCGTTGCGGCTGGTGCTGGGGCACGTGTGCGAACACCTCACCGTCATCGAGGTGGGGGCCAGCCAGGCCGGACCCACCGACCTGGCGACCGGGTTGCTCGATGCGCTCGCGGCGCCGGTCAGTGACAACGGACTACCGCCGGGGCTGGTCGTGATCGTGACGGACGGTTACGAGAACCGCCTGCCCGGCGATCTGGCGCGGGTGGTGGCGACGCTGAAGACGCTCGGCCACCGGACTCCGATCCTGTTGTGCCACGCCATGTTCACCGGAAGTGACGACCGCACCCTGCGCGATCCCGCGCCGGATCTCCCGAGCGCGGGGTTCTGGCACCAGGACGATTTCGCCGCGCTGCTGCCTTGGCTGTTCGCCCACAGCCCGGCCGGTGCCGACTGGATCCGCACGGCCGCACTGAGCTTTCTGGCGCAGCACGGCACATCGGCGGCCGCCTAGCCGGACCCCGAAACCCAGACCGGTCGGCGCGGTCGGGCGACCCCCGGATCGCCGCCGCCCGCCGGATCTGGCGACGAAGTTTCCGATCCGCCGGTCATGACGACCGCGCGGTTCGACGGAAGGAGTGACGTTATGACTCGACTCGACACGCTCGTTCGCGCGCCGGTGGATCTGTCGGGGTACCGGCTGGGTGCGCCGCAGGAGGCGGGGGCGCTGACCATGGTGCCGGTGTCCGGACCGGAGCGGCCGGGGATCGTGCCGCCGCGGTCGGGGCTGAAGCTGAATCGTGTTGTCGGATACGGGAGTGTGGAGCTGCACAACGGTGCGCCCTCCGGCGTGGCGATCGTGCCGCTGCACATCGGCTACATCCAGGAGGGGGCGCAGAATCACGCGCTGTGCTCGGCCGCACTGCTGGGTGCGGGGGAGACGCGGCTCTTCGATGATGCCTGCTGCGTGCAGGCGGCGCAGGGCGGGTATCTCGAGGGGCGCGATCAGTGGTTCTTCGTGCTGCCACTGGAGTTGCGGGCCAAGGCGCTCGCGCTGCGGGGCAAGCCGGGGTATTCCAAGCTGTGGCAGGACATTTCGACGGTGAACCGCGGGTACGGGCTGGCCGAGCGCGGGCATCTCGAGCAGATCCTGACTCGAAAGCGCGCCGTGCTCACCCAGTTCCGCAGCCGCCTCGAGCTGCTGCCCGGGCAGTTGGGTGCGGTGTTCTTCGTCGACGGGAAGTTCGCGGGATTGGAGATCGCACCGGATCCGCGCTACTTCGCCGAGATGTGGATGCCGCTGGTGTGTTTCGCCTATGGTGTCGCGGCCTGGCAGGCCGAGCCGCGGCGTCGGGAGGTCGAGCCGTACCAGGATGTGCGCAGTATCGCCGAGCTGCGGGAGCGGCTGGAGCTCGGCCGGGAGTCGCACGCCGATCACCTGCGGCACGGCATGCCTGCCGACACCGAGATGTACAGCGTCGAGCAGGAGCGCTACCTGGACCTGCGACTGCACACCCTCACCGGTGCGGCGGTCGCCGGGCAGGTGGTCACCGAGCGGGATCGGGTGGTCTACGCCTCGCTCTTCGCGGTCCGTTAAATAGGTTGCGACACAGTCGAACACGCAGTTGAATAGCAGTACGGGAACTGAGCCGGGCACGACGGGATCCACCTTCATTCCAGATGAAGAGCATCGCCTGATAAGCGAATAACCGCCCCGTCATCGCGCCGGCCGCCGGTCCCGTATCAACCACCGAATGCCCGGTGAGACCAAGTCTCGCCGGGCATTCGGCTGTGTGCGCCTAGCGCACCGAGGTCAGTTCACCCGTTCGCTGCCGGGCATCCTCCTCCGCCAGGGTCGCGGCCACCGCGCGGCGGCGACTGGTGCGGACTGCGGCACTGAAAAGCTGGTACTCGGCCGACGGCACACATACCTCGCGGTAGGCGTGTCGCGGCGCGACCCGTTGGTGCGATCCCGGGATAACGACGCCGCGGCGTGCGCCGCCCTCCTGTGCGCGTATCCAGTTCTGCATGACACGAGAGTCGATGCTGGGCAGGTACTCCACCGCACGATCCCATTCCAGGCCCTCCACCTGCATCGGGTCGGCGACCGCGGTGACGACAACGGCGTATGCCGTACCGACGGTGTTTTGCGCCATTGATCTACCCCCTGTCCATGCTCGACATCTCCGGCGTTGCGCGGGGAATGTTCAGGATACGTCGAAAGATCTTGCACTACTGAGTGTTTCGCTGTACCCGCAAGTACTCTGCGGGTGGGAGCCTCGGGGAGTGGTGCGAATCACCCCTGGAATACCGTTCACCAGGGCGATGTTCAACTGGTTGCCATATCCACCAAGATTGGCAAGTGACCTCAGGAGGACCCGTGCAGTTCGGAATTTTCAGCGTCGGCGACGTCACCATGGATCCGACCACCGGCCGGACCCCCAGCGAAGCCGAACGCATCCAGGCCATGGTGGCCATCGCCGAGAAGGCCGAGGAAGTCGGACTCGACGTCTTCGCCACCGGCGAGCACCACAACCCGCCCTTCGTGCCCTCCTCGCCCACCACCATGCTCGGCTACATCGCCGCCCGCACCGAGCACCTCACCCTGTCGACCGCCACCACCCTCATCACCACCAACGACCCGGTCAAGATCGCCGAGGACTTCGCCATGCTGCAGCACCTGGCGGGCGGGCGCGTCGATTTGATGATGGGGCGCGGCAACACCGGACCCGTCTACCCGTGGTTCGGCAAGGACATCCGCCAGGGCCTGCCCCTCGCCATCGAGAACTACCACCTGCTGCGGCGGCTGTGGCGCGAGCAGCGCGTGGACTGGGAAGGCCAGTTCCGCACGCCGCTACAGGGATTCACCGCCACCCCGGCACCGCTGGACGGCACCCCGCCGTTCGTGTGGCACGGATCCATCCGCTCGCCCGAGATCGCCGAGCAGGCCGCCTATTACGGTGACGGCTTCTTCCACAACAACATCTTCTGGGACATGGCGCACACCAAGCAGATGGTGACCCTCTACCGGCGGCGCTTCGAGCACTACGGGCACGGCGCGGCCGAACAGGCCATCGTCGGACTCGGCGGCCAGGTGTTCATGGCGGAGACCGAGGCCGAGGCCAAGCGAATCTTCCGGCCCTACTTCGACAATGCGCCGGTGTACGGGCACGGGCCGTCGCTGGAGGAGTTCACCGAGCTCACCCCGCTCACCGTCGGCACCCCCGAACAGGTCATCGAGCGCACCCTCGGCTTCGCCGACAGCGTCGGTGACTATCAGCGCCAGCTGTTTCTGATGGACCACGCCGGACTGCCCCTCGACATGGTGCTGCGGCAGCTCGAGATCCTCGGCACCGAGGTGGTTCCGGTGCTGCGCAAGGAGTTCGAGGCCCGCCGCCCCGCGGGCGTGCCCAGCGATCCGCCCACCCACGCGTCGCTGGTCGCCGCAGGGCCGGACGCACCGCACCACCTGGTCGAACCCGCCCGCGAGCACGTCCTCGCCGAAAAGAATTGAGGCGCAGCATGAGTCGCACACTGGTCGTGGTGACCGCGGGGCTCTCGCAGCCGTCGTCCACCCGCCTGCTCGCCGATCAGCTCGCCGACGCCGTCAGCTCGGCGGTCGGCGGGCGCGGGGAGAGCGTCGAGGTCGAGGTCATCGAACTGCGGGAACTGGCCGCCGACCTGGCGACCACGCTCACCACCGGCGGGCTGCCGACGCCCGCGGTGGCGCGGGCCCGCGAAAAGGTTTCCGGCGCGGACGGTCTGATCGCGGTGACACCCGTGTTCACCGCGAGCTACAGCGGACTGTTCAAGACGTTCTTCGACGTCCTCGACACCGACGCCCTCAATGGGATGCCCGTGCTGATCGCCGCCACCGCGGGCACCCCGCGGCATTCAATGGTCCTCGACTTCGCCATGCGGCCACTGTTCAGCTACCTGCGGGCCGTGGCAGTGCCGACGGGTGTCTTCGCGGCCACCGAGGATTTCGGTTCGACCGGGCTCACCGAGCGCGTGCATCGCGGCGCCGCCGAGCTCGCCCAGCTGATGGTTGCCGAAAGCACCGGCGTCCAGGGCTTCCTACAGGACGAGCCGGTGCGGCGGCGCAGCTCCGGCAACAGCGTCGGCGCGGTCCGGCCGTTCAGCGAACTCCTCGCCGGGCACACCGGCAAGCGGGAGTAGCAAATACTCGGCTGAGTAGCATGGCGGCTAGCGCCGACCTCGCACCACCGTCACGAACGAAAGTGGGTAGGGCTATGGCAGAGACCGCGGGCGCCACCGCGCCGCGCACCACGACCGGCGACATCCTCCCGGCCCTCCCACTCGAATCGTGGCGGCCCACCAAGGAAACCCTGCACCGCTACGCCCAGATCATCGGCAAGGTGGCACTGGCCAAGGGCATCAGGCGCAACCACTGGTGGCACATGACCTACCGGCTCACCGCGCGCGGATGGACCACCGTTCCGCTCGGCAGCGCCGCCGACGGGCCCGTGTTCACCTGCGAATTCGACTTCTTCGACCATGTGCTGCGGCTTTCGAACGACCACGGCACCCAGGAGGAGATCCCGCTCGGCGGGCAGTCGGTCGCCAGCTTCTACCTCGAGACCATGAACGGGCTGCGCAACCTGGGCGTCGACGTCACCCTCGCGCATCCCACGCCCTTCGACTTGCCCGACCACGGTCGCCCCTTCGACGAGGACGAGCAGCACCACCACTACGACCCGGTGCTCGCCCAGCGTGCCTTCCGGGTGCAGAGTCAGGTCGGGCGCATCCTCGAGCAGTTCAGCGCCAGCTACTCCGGGAAGATCAGCCCGGTGCAGCTGTTCTGGCACACCTTCGATCTCTCGGTGCAGCGCTTCTCGAACCGCAAGATCGACATGACCGACGCGGTGGATCCCGTCACCCGCGAGGCCTACTCCCGCGAGGACATCAGCGCCGGATTCTGGTTCGGTGACGACAAGATCCCGGAGCCCACCTTCTATGCCTACACGGCCCCCGAACCGGCCGGATTGACCGCGCGACCGCTGCGCCCGGACGCCGCCCGCTGGGTGCCATCGGGCTCCGGCCACAACGCCTATCTCGCCTACGATGTGCCCCGGACCAGCGCCGATCCCGTCGGCACGGTCCTCGACTTCTTCGAGTCCGCCTACCGGGCGGGCGCGACGCTGGCCGGGTGGGACGGGCCCGCGCTGGCCTGCCAGGGCGGCATCACCGACCCGGTGCTGTGGACACCCCATGTCGGGTGGCCGGAATAACCAGGTGCTCCGAACCGTCTGTTCTGCATAGTGTGTCGTAGAGGAGATGCGGGAGAATCACCATGGGGAGAGGGCTCGTAAGTCCTTCGCGCGTGGAGAAAAGGGGTCCGAATGCGTGAGGAACGCATACCCAATCCGACGCTGACCGCCTATCGAGAAGCCACCTTCACCGCCGGGCCGAGCACCCGGGTCGGGCTGATGGGAGCTCTCGTTCTGGTGAGCCTGGTGCTGGTGTGGGCCGCCGAGCGCGGCCCGGGAGAGGGCGACGATCGCGGCTGGTTCGTGGCGGTATCCATATCCGGACTTTTCATAGCGCGCGGGCTGCACCTGCGCCGACCCATCACGCTGCCGCATCTCACCGCGGCCGCCATGCTGCTGGTGATCGCCAACTTCAGCTACCGGGCACAGCATCCGGTGGTCGGATTCGTGTTCCTGGCCGCCAGCGGTGCGGCGCTGATGCTGCCGCAGGGCAGCAAACCGCAGCCCGAACAGCTCGCGCGGGTCGCCGACCTGGTGCGGCGCAGCGAGGGAGATCCCTTGGCGCCGTTCGCGATGCACTCGTCGAAGACCTACTTCTTCAATGCCGACAACTCCGCCGCCATCGCCTACCGGGCCCGGCTGGGCATCGCGGTGGTGGCCGGCGACCCCATCGGCGACGCCGAGCGATTCCCCGAATTGCTCACCGAATTCTCGCTTTTCGCGGCCTCGCACGGCTGGCGCATCGCGGTGCTGGGCGCGAGCCCGGAACTCACCGAGATCTGGCAGCGCCGGGCCGTCGACCATCGCGGGTTGCGCGCCGTCGCGATCGGGCGCGACGTGGTGATCGACGTGGCCCGATTCGACATGGTGGGCCGCAAGTTCCGCAATCTGCGCCAGGCGGTGAGCCGGACCAAGAACGTCGGCGTCAGCACCGAGATCGTGCCCGAGGCGGCGCTCACCGAACCGCAGCGCGCGGAACTGCTCGCCATCGTCGACGAGTGGGGACACGGACGGCAGACCCGCGGATTCTCGATGATCCTCGACCATCTGCTCGACGGCAGGCATCCGGGCATGCTGGTGGTGATGGCCCGCGACGGCGACGGACGGCTGGTCGGCTTCCAGCGCTACGGCGTGGCGGCCAACGGTCAGGAGCTCAGCCTCGATGTGCCGTGGCGACGGCACGACGCGCCCAACGGGCTCGACGAACGCATGATCCTCGACCTGGTCGACTACGCCCAGGTGCGCGGCATCAAGCGAATCTCGTTGGCCTTCGCGGCCTTCCCGGAACTGTTCGCCGACAAGGAACGGTCGCGGACGCTGCAGGCGGTGTATGTGGCGGTGCGACTGGGTGATCCGCTGATCCGGCTGGAATCGCTGTACCGGTTCCTGCGCAAGTTCAACTCGTTCGGTGAGCAGCGGTTCGTGCTGATCCGGTTGCGCGAGGTGGTGATTGCCGCGATCGCACTGCTCACCCTGGAGTTCGTGCCGCACCGCAAGCAGTACTGAGGGATTCAACGCAGGAAGTCCACCAGGGCCGCCGAGAAGGCGGGGTCGGCGATCGAGGTCAGATGGTCGCCCGGCACCACCACGGCCCGGGCATCGGGCAGGGCGGCGGCGAGACGTTCGGGTTCGGCCGCGAACGGATCGGCGTCGCCCGCCAGCACGATCGCCGGAATCGTGATGCCGGTGAGGGTTTCGATCGGGGCCTCGTTGAGGCCCGCTGCCACGTTCGCGATGGCTTCGCGGTCCGCGCCGACGGCGTCGGCCAGGAATCGGAACATGGCGGCCTGCGGTGCCGCGCCCGAGCCGTCACCCCGCATGACGGTCACGATGTCGTCGGCTTCGATGACCCGCCAATCGATTCCGCCGCAGTCCACCACGCCGGAACCGATGCCGCCGACCGCCAGCCGCTCGACTCGCTTGTCGGCGCCCGCCACCATCAGTGCGATGATCCCGCCCATCGAATAGCCCACCAGCCGAACCTGATCCAGCTCCAGCTCGTCGAACAGGGCGCGCACGTCACCGGCCATCGCGTGCCAGGAGTAGCGGACCGGATCGTGCGGCTTCTCGGAGCGTCCGTGCCCGCGCGCGTCCAGGGAGATGACGTGATGCCCGGCCTCGCGCAGCGCCGCGACCACGCCGACGCTCATCCAGTTGGCGTTGGTATCGGCCACGATGCCGTGCTGCAGCACCACCGGCACGCCCTCGCCGGGCCAGACGGTGTAGTTGAGTTCCAGCCCGTCCCAGGTGGTGAACTTCGCCATGGCGGCGAGCCTAGTCAGCGCGGGTGCGCGGGCGCGGGTTTTCGTCCGATTCGGCGTGCTCAGCCAATTCGGGCCATGATTGCGCGCGGCAGCAGCGGCATTACCAATCCCAGCACCCGCCAAGGCCATTCGGGCACCGAGGCGCGCACGGTCTCGCGTTCGATGGCGGCGACCATGGCGTTGACGCCCTTGTCCAGCGGCACCACCAGTTTGGCGTCACCGGCCTTGGCGGCCATATCGGTGGCGATGAAACCCGGCTGCACGGTCGTCACCTTGATCGGGGTGCCGCGCAATTCGATGGCCAGGCCTTCGCCCAGCGCCGACACCCCGGCCTTGCTCGCGGCGTAGGCGGCCTTCTTACCGGGCAGGCCGCGCACCGCGCTCATCGAGGACACGAGCACCAGGTGCCCGGCCTCCTGCTGACGGAAGATGCTCAGCGCGGCCTCGGCCTGGGCCAGCGCGCTCACGAAATTCGTGGTGGCGGTGGCGAGATTGGCGTCGGCACGACCGGTGCCCAGGCGCGCGCCCTTGCCGATGCCGGCATTGACGATGATCCGGTCCAGGCCGCCGAGCTCGGTGCGCAACTCCTCGAACACCTTCGGCACGGCCGCGTGGTCGTCGACGTCGAGTCCGCGGACCGCCACGGTGATCCCCGGATGCGCGGCGAGCAGTTCGGCCCGCAGTTCCTCCAGGTTGGCCACCCGCCGCGCGCACAGGGCCAGATCCCTTCCGCGCCGGGCGAATTCGCGAGCCATGCCCGCGCCGAGTCCGGAGCTGGCACCGGTGATGAGAATCTTGCGCCTGGTCATGCCGACACCCTAGCCGCGCGCGGGGACTCCGGCCGCGCGCGGGAAACGGGCGAATCGCTAACCGGCCGAACCGGTGGACGGCGCCGCGGGCTGGAGATGCCAGGCTCCGCAGTTGGTGGTCTTGAACGCCACGTCGGTCGCCTCGATCTGCACCGTGAGCGGGCGCAGCCGGGTGAAGTCACTGGCGATGATGTAGTAATTCGGGTCCGGATAGTCCGCCGCGGTCTGTACCTTCCACAGTCGCTGCCAGAAGCAGCCCGCGGGGGCCGGATCGGTGGTCCCGTCACCGATATAGGTGCCCGGCCGGATATCGACATTCACCAGATACAGCCCGTCCACCGAGATAGTGGTGGCGGGCTCGGCGACGGCCGTTCCCGAGGTTGCCAACACCAGGGCCGACGCGAATGCGCCGGTGATCATGAAAGCGCCTGCACGCATGGATTTCCTCCTTCTCCCGGGTGCGGTCTATCAGAATTTCCGGTCGGTTTCGGGGAAATCGGCGCGATTTCGGTAAAGCAACAATGACGGACGATGCCCTTTGGGCCTCCGCCGCGATATTCAGGGCATGGGAAGACTTCACCCGGTCGCGACCGGCTGCGCCATCCGCTGTGCCCGCCTGTGTACCGAGCCCGGTCTGTCGGCCGTACTGGCCGCCGACAAGGGCCTGCTGCACTGGCGTGCGATGAATCGGCTCGGTGATCCGGGGCTGGCCGAACACGCCGTGCAGGAGACGCTGCTGCGGGCCTGGCGCGCCTGCGCCAGCTATGACCCGGAGCGGGGGAGCGTGCGCACCTGGCTGCTCACCATCGAGCGCAACGTGCTCATCGACACCGCCCGCGCCCGGGCCGCCCGCCCCGGTGACACCCAGTGGGACGAGATCGGTGAACATGCCGAAAACCGCTGCGCCGGACCGGACTTCACCGATAATCTCACCGACGGGATGCTGGTCGCCGGACTGCTGGCCCAGCTGCCCGCGCCGCAGCGCGATGCCGTCGAGCAGGTCATCCTGCGCGATCGCGCCTATCGCGACGTGGCCGCCGAGATGGGGATTCCGGTCGGCACCGTGAAGACGCGAGTGCACTACGCGCTGCGTTCGCTGCGGCGGCTGCCGGTCAGCGCGTGACCTGATTGCGTCAGCGGTGAACCCGTTGCCGGGCCGACTCGTCGAACAAGCAAGGGCGGCCGAGCCCGTCCGCCCCGAGCGAGGAGAACTGAGATGACCGAACACATTCCGCTGCCCTCCCAGCTGCGCATCGATCGCCGCACGGCGCTGGCCGGGACCGCCGTCGCCGCCACCGCGCTCGCGGTCGTGGGGTGCAGCAGCACCTCGAGTCAGCCCGCCGCCGAGGCGGCCCCGAATCCGGCGCCCGCCAAGAAGCAGGACGGCGACGAACTGGCGTACACCAAGGATGTTCCGGTCGGCGGCGGTGTCATCGCCGGGGACACCGTCATCACGCAACCCGCCGCGGGGACTTTTCAGGGATTCTCGTCGACCTGTACGCATCTGGGTTGCAAGGTGAATTCGGTGGCCGACGGTTTGATCAAATGCCCGTGTCATGGGAGCACTTTCAATCTTGACGGCACGGTGGCCGGTGGTCCGGCGCCGCGCGCGCTGGATTCGCGCGCCATTCGGGTGGACGGGGACAAGATCGTTCCGGCGTAACCGCGATTTCGGCCGGTGAATTGCTCGCGTGCGGTGGCGGAAAGGCGCGCGGGCGAGTCGTCGCGGTGACGGCCGGAAATTGCGGGATAGTTGATGAAGTGGTCGATTCGACCGAATCTGGTCCCTTGACCACTGGTAACAGTTCCATCACGACGCTTGCCAGTCGGTAACTGATGTTGTCAGAGTGCTGTGTGGTGTCAGAGTGAACAGTTGGTTCTGGTGTTACTAGTGGGAAGGGAGGGGCGCTCAGCCCCGAGCGCCGTCCGCTTATGAAACCGTCCATCACCAAGGCCGGGATCTACACCGCCGTCACCGCCGCGGCGATCACGACGGTTGCCGGGCTGTTCCCGGTCGCCGCACTGGCAGCGCCCGCAGCGCCGGATCTGCCACAGAAGCTCACCGGGAAAACCGTCTTCCTGGACCCGGGCCACCAGGGCCCCGGCCACACCCAGGACGTCAACAAGCAGGTCAGTGATGGTCGCGGCGGCACCAAGGCCTGCCAGACCACCGGCATGACCAGCCTGCACGGCATCGCCGAGCACACCATCAACTTCAACGTCGCCGAACTGGTGCGCACCTCGCTGGAAACCCTCGGCGCGCACGTGGTGATGAGCCGACCCGACGACACCGGCTGGGGTGGCTGCGTGGACGACCGCGCCGCCGCCGCCAACCAGTCCGGTGCGGATGTCGCCGTCAGCATCCACGCCGACAGCGGGCCCGCCGACGGCCGCGGCTTCCACCTGATCATTCCGCAGCTGCCGGTCGCCGACGCCAAGGCCAACGAGGTGCAGTCGGGAGCCGGGCTCACCGCCAACAAGGCGATGCGCGACGCCTACGTGCAGTCCGGGTACTCGCCCGCCACCTACAACGGTGCGGTCGACGGACTGCAGACGCGCGCCGACATCGCCGGGCCCGCGCTCACCGAGGTGCCGGACATCTTCCTCGAAATGGGCAACGGCGCCAACGTCGATGACGCCCAGCAGCTGGAAACGCCCGAGGGACAGCTGAAGCACGCGGTCACCATCACCACGGGCATCGCCTCCTACCTGCTCGGCGTGCCGGTGCCCACCGACAACGCCGCCAAGAGCGAACCGGCGACCGCGCCTGCGCCGCAAGCGGTTCCGGCGCAGCCCGCGCTCGCACCGCAGGCCGCGCCGCAGGCGTCGGTGCTGCCCGCGCACGCGCGCAACGTGCCGCAGGCGCAGAGCACCCCGCAGGCCCCGCAGCCCGCCGCCCCGCAGCAGGCTCCGGCGCCGACACCGCAGGCGCCGACGCCCGCACAGCCCGCATCGCCGGGGCAGCTGCCCGATCCGCAGACCCCCGCCGAATCCCCGCAGCCCGACGCCATCGGCGGACTGCAGGCCTTCGAGGAGTTGGCCCAGCAGTTCCTGAATTTCGGTCAGCAGCAGGGCAATCCGAATCCGAAGTCGCAGACTGCGCCGCAGTCCCAGCCGCAGACCACCACTCCGGCGGCGCCGCAGGCCGCGCCGCAGCCGGGCGCCAAGCCCGCGACTCCCGGTACCGCGCCCGCGGTGCGTCCGGTCGCCGGTGGGCTGAATTCGGTCAACATTCCGCCCAAGCGCACGCCGAGTACGCCGGGTGCCCAGCCGACCGCGCCGTCCAGCCCTGGCGCACAGTCGAATCCGGGTGCGCAGACACCGTCGACCGACAAGGGCACCAAGGCCGACGGCCTGGACGTGGACTCGCTGGGCTCGCTGGCGCAGACCGCGATCAAGCTGCTCGGCCCGCTGGCCAAGATGTTCCTGGGCACCAACGGTGTCGGCTCGGATCTGATCAATCTGGCCTACACGATGGCGTCCGTGCTCACCTCGTCACTGTTGGCCACGCCCGCCAAGTAGTTCACCGCTCCGAATCGCCCTCGCCCGGATTGTCCGGTGCGGGGGCGATTTTCATTGTCCCGGGCAAACATCGCGCGACCGGGAATCGCCCGGGCGGTATCCGCCGCCGACTCCCTGGACAGCGCGGTCCCGGCGCTGAACAGGAGCACGTGCGGACAACTCCGTGTCCGGTGGTTGGCAAGCATTCGGCGCAGGAGTTGCATGAATGCGGGTCGGGTCAGACGCGCTGACGGTAAAGACTCGTCGATCGAGGTGGATGATGGCGTTCGGTGTGGGTCTGAGTATCGGTACCGTCAATACGGTCTGCGCGACTGCGGCCGACCGATCCGGGAAGAATCCGCCGGGCCGTCGCGGCGCCCCGCCACCGACCACCTGGCGCACCACCCTCACCTTCGACAGTTCCGGTACCGCCCGGGTGGGCCGGATTCCGCGGCACGGGCGGGTGATCACCGACTTCGCCGATCTGGGTCAGCGCGGTGCGCCCATGGCGCGGGTCGGGCATCGGGCGCTCTCGGCGGCGGATCTGGTGGCGACGGTCTGCTACAGCGTGCTGACCGAGGTGCTGGGGAAGGCTCCGACCGGACCGTCGGCGAATCCCGAGACGGCGATCGCGGTGACGCATCCGGCGAGCTACTCCGAGGCCCTGGTGGCGGATCTGCGCACCGCGCTCGACCATGTGGGTCTGAACGAGGCGTCCCTGGTGGCCGAACCGATCGCGGCCGCGGCCTGGTTGGCCGCCGAACGCGGGCCACTCACGCCGGGTCTGGCGCTGGTCTACGACCTGGGCGGTTCGGGGCTGAACGTGACGCTGCTGCGGGTCGGCATGGGTGCGCCGACCAATCCGATCGTCGGAATGTCTTTGCACTCAGCCGATTTCGGTGGCCGGGCCTTCGGTGAGGCGGTGGCGAAGCAGATGCGGCGGGGGGCCGGTACCGCGGTGGTGCCGCGGGGATTGTCGGACGCGGATTCCGGTGAGTTGCGCAGCGCGCATGTGCGGCGGTCGCTGGCGCTGGTCTACAAGTGTCTGCGGATCGCGGACGTGACCATGGCGGATGTGGATCGGATCCTGGTGGTCGGCGGTGCGGCCCGGCCGCCGGAGGTGGCGCAGGTGCTGGCCAAGGAGTTGGCGCGGCCGGTGGTGGTCGGGCCGGATCCGGAGCGGACCATCGCGGACGGGGCGGCCATCGTGGCTCGGCAGGCGGTGCTGGCCCAGGAGTCGGGGTCGCATCGGCATCATTCGCTCACCGGATTGTTCCGGCGTGTCACGCGCGTGGCCGCTCTTTGATATATCTGTCGCACCCCAAGTGATCATTTGTCCTGTTACCGGCAGGTTTGCCCGGCACCCCTCGTCGATCGGCGCTGGCACGTGCAAGCATCTTGCTAGCACTGTGTTGACGGCCACTCAGTTTGGTGTAACTATGGGAAACATATAAACGCCACTGACTGGAGAGGTGACGACGATGTCTCCGACCACGACACCCGTTGACGACGACCCCGTGGTTGCCGAAGCTCTGGAGTACGCGAGCAAGCTGCTGCTGCTCTCGGAAGGATCGGTCAACAAGAGTTTCGATCCCTACGAGGACATCGACTGGGAAAACCCCGACTTCGACGCCAACGCCCGTCCCGAGCGCTGGATTCTGCCCGAGTCCGCCGATCCGCTGGGCCGCCACCCCTGGTACCTGGCGTTGACCGACGAGCAGAAGATCGAGATCGGCAAGTACCGGCAGGCCAATATCGCCAAGGTCGGCCTGCAGTTCGAGTCGATCCTGATCTCCGGCATGGTCAATCACACCTTCGCGCTCGCCAACGGTGACCCGGAATTCCGGTACTGCACCCACGAGATGTCCGAAGAGCTGAACCACACCCTGATGTTCCAGGAGATGGTCAACCGCATCGGCGCGGACGTGCCGGGCATGGGCCCGCTCGTCCGGCAGTTCCGCCTGCTCGGTGTGCCCGTCGCGGTGATGTTCCCGAACCTCTTCTTCATGGCCGTGCTCGCCGGCGAGGAGCCGATCGACCACATCCAGAAGCAGATCCTGCGCTCCGGCGAGGAGGTGCACCCGATCATGCGCGGCGTCATGTCGATTCACGTCGCCGAGGAGGCGCGCCACATCTCCTTCGCGCACGAGTTCCTCAAGCACCACGTGCCGGATCAGCGGGCGGCCAACCGCTTCGTGCTCTCCATCGCCATGCCGATCGTCATGTTCATCCTGGGTCGCTCCATCGCGACGCCGCCCAAGGCGTTCTTCGACGAGTTCGACATTCCGGAGTCGGTCCGCAAGGAACTGTTCTACGGGTCGAAGGAGGCCAAGCAGGTCTTCGCCGACTACTTCATCGATGTGCGCGCGCTGGCCCACGACATCGGCCTGATGAACCCGATCTCCAAGCGGGTCTGGAAGGTGCTGGGTCTCGGCGGCGCGGTGTCGCGGTACCGCTCGGAGCCGATCCGCTCCGGCAAGGCAGCGTAGGAAGGGGCACGTCCAATGCCGTACGTAGTCACCCAATCCTGTTGCAGCGACGCCTCGTGCGTCTACGCCTGCCCGGTCAACTGCATTCATCCGACGCCCGATGAGCCGGACTTCCTGACGGCGGAGATGCTCTACGTCGATCCGCAGGCGTGTGTGGACTGTGGCGCGTGCGCCACGGCGTGCCCGGTGGACGCCATCACGTCGTCGAAAAAGCTCACCGACGAACAGCTTCCGTTCATCGAGATCAATGCCGACTTCTATCGGACCGAGCGGCCGCGCGCGCTGCTGGCCAAGCCGATTCCGGCGGCGGCGGTCAAGCCCGGGCGCGAGCCGCTGCGGGTGGCGATCGTCGGGTCGGGGCCCTCGGCCATGTACGCGGCCGACGAATTGCTCACGCAGCCCGGTGTTTCGGTGACGGTGTTCGACAAGGTGTCCACGCCCTACGGCCTGGCCCGCTTCGGTGTCGCGCCCGATCACACCAAGACCCGCAAGGTCGGCAATCTGTTCGACGTGATCTCGGCGCAGCCGGGGTTCGGGTCGTACCTGAATGTCAATGTGGGCGAGCATGTTTCGCACGACGAGCTGCTGGCGCACCACCACGCGGTGGTGTACGCGGTGGGCGCGTCGTCGGACCGCAAGCTCGGCATCCCGGGTGAGGGGCTGCCCGGCAGCGCGTCGGCGACCGACTTCGTCGCCTGGTACAACGGCCATCCCGATCAGGCGGGCCGCGACTTCGAGCTGTCGCAGCGGCGCGCGGTGATCGTGGGCAACGGCAACGTCGCCCTCGATGTGGCGCGCATCCTGACCACCGATCCGGAGCTGCTGGTCGGCACCGATGTGTCGCAGCGGGCGCTGAAGGCGCTGCGGGACAGTCGGATCGAGGAGGTCGTGATCCTGGGCCGCCGTGGTCCGGCCGAATCCGCTTTCTCCGTGCCGGAATTCGTGGGCCTGCTGGGCGCGGATGTCGACATCGTGGTCGAGGGCGAGATTCCGGAGCCGGTCGAGGGCATGTCGCAGAAGGTCGAGCACAAGCTGAAGCTGTTGCGCGGCTTGGCCGATCGGCCGACCGGCGGACGCAAGCGCATCGTGCTGCGGTACCTGTCTTCGCCCGCGATGTTCACCGGTGCGGAACGGGTGACCGGGGTCGAGGTGCTGCGCAACGAGCTCGTCACCGGCGACGACGGCAAGGTGCACGCCGTGGCGACCGCTGACGCGGAGATTCTGGAGGCGGGCCTGGTGCTGACCTCCGTGGGCTATCGCGGGGTGCCGCTGGCGGGGCTGCCGTTCGACGAGCGGTCCGGGATCATGCCGAATCTCGACGGCCGGGTGCTCGAGGAGTCGGGCGGCGCGGTGGTTCCCGGGGCGTATGTCACCGGCTGGATCAAGCGTGGGCCGACTGGTTTCATCGGTACCAACAAGTCGTGTGCGCAGCAGACCGTGCGTCAGCTGGTGGACGACTTCAATGCTGGTCGGTTGGCTCAACCGGGGCGTGGCGCAGGGGAATTCGACCGCCTGGTCTCCGCGCGGCAGCCGCACGCCATTCGCGGCGGTGCGGTGAACCGGCCGCGGCGGCGACTGCCACTGCTGGTGCGCAACCGCTAGTTCGTTCTGCTTCGAGGCCGTCGTACGTCATGCGCGTACGGCGGCCTCGCTCGTTTCGTACCGGGCATCCGACCTGAAGGCGATGTACCGATCCCGTTGTGCGACTTGTAATGCTGCGTTCGCTCGCGGCGACATGGGTAGTAGTAGAGAAGATTTCATCGCGAATCACGGCCGAAGAAGCGACCTGCGTGGGGTATTCCGGGGTAGCTACCGACCAGTGATCGCTCATTCATTGGTCCGTACTGACGTTGCGGTTTTCTTTTTCGGACAGTACTCGCCTACCGGTTGGTATGAATTTCTGGTTCGCTGCACCTTTGCCATAAAGAAAGACTGTTCGGTTGCTTTTGTCGCGCAGTCTGATTCGATCTTGTTCGATTAGTTGCCTGACCAGTAGATTCGCCAACTTCGCTACTGGACGCGAAATCTTTTCTCCCGATTCGATATTCAGGCCCCGCAAACCACAGCTAACCTGAACGCGCTGTTTGGAAAACGACCGCGACCACATGGTTGGTACGCACAAGCCAGTCGGGCCGTGGTCTCGGTGCGTTTGACGGGATAGCAAATGACTGTTGGCTTTGGCATGAGCATCGGCACAGTGAACTCGGTCTGGGCGACCACGGCCGGTGATCGCAACCGGCCCGCCGTGCGAGTGCGCCGGACCGCTGTCACCTTCGACAGCGCCGGCGGTCCGCACATCGGGGGTATTCCCCGCTTCGCCCCCGTGGTCACCGAATTCGCCGACCTCACCGCCGATCCCGACCCGGTCGTCATCGGCGGCCGCATCTGGTCACCGGCCGACCTGGTCGCCGCGGTCGTCAACGGGCTCATCGAGACCAATGCGCCCGAAGCGCCCGCCGTCGCCACCTATCCGGCCTGCTACACCGAGAAACACGTGACCCGGCTAAGACGCGCGCTGGACTGGTCCGGCGCGGCAGACGTCATCCTGATGCCGGAACCCGTTGCGGCGGTGGAATGGCTGGACAACGAGTACGGCATCTCCGCCTCCGGGCTGACCCTGGTCTACGACCTCGGCGGCAACTGCCTCGACGTCGCCGTGGTGCGCACCGAGGCCGATCGTGAGGAACGCGGCATCCTCGGTCACGCCGAACGTTCCAACGACTTCGGCGGCCGCCCCCTCGGCACCCTGCTGGCCCGCTACGCGCGCAGCATCGCCCCCGACGCCACCCAGCCGGTCTCGGCCGTGGTGCCCGCCTCGGACACGAATCGCCTGCGCAGCTGGCACATTCGCAATTCGCTCAAAGTGGTGCATGCCTGTGTGCACAGCACCGGGCTCGAACTGGCCGATATCGACCGGGTGCTGCTGATCGGCGGCGCGGCGCGGCCCGTCGAGGTGGCGCGGGTGCTCGCCGATCTGGGGCGACCGGTCATCATGTCGCCGGATCCCGCGCACACCGTGGCGGTCGGCGCGGCCATCGCCGCCTTCCGCAGCGTCGACACCGGATCCGCGATCGGGAAGTACGCGCCGCGCGCGGCCGTATTCTCCGGTGCGGCAGTGGCTTCCGCGCTCGCCATGTCGGCGGCGACCGTGCTCGGCGGACCCGTCGCCGGGCCGCCGGGACTGCAGGCCCAGCCCGAACCGGCCGAACCCGCCGCGACCACCAGCCTCGGGCTGGGCGACGTCGTGGTCTTCGACGGCAGCGCGACCCCCGCGGGCAGCCCCGGTGGGCACAGCCACACCATCGCGACCGTGGCCGCCATCCGCAACTACGCGCCCGCGGTGCCGACGGTCACCTCCACCTGGTTCAACGGCAGGCCGGTCGACCACACCGACGGCGGCACCCACTGCGAAACCCGAATCACCACCGACCCGATCGTCACCTACGCGAATCCCGCGCAATTCGTGAACCCGGTCCCGTTCCAGACCTCCTTCCTGCAGGGCTGGACCGTGGGCTCGTTCCCGTCGCAGATTCCGTCGGTGAGCCTGCCGGGTAATACCGCGCAGCCGATCTCCGGAACGATGCCCGGTGCGACCGCGCCCGGAAACACCACCGGGGCAACGCAACCCGGGGCGAGTCAGCCTGGTGCCGGAGCCACCACGCCGGGTACGCCCGGTGGCACGGCTCCCGGAGCGAGTGAGCCAGCGGGGAGCACTTCCGGTGGTGCGACGGGTGGAACTCCAGCCGGTGGCACGAATGCCGGTGGGACCGCGCCGGGTACCGGCGCGACGGCTGAACCGGTCGGGCAGAGCACGGGTACCGGGACCGGGACAGCCGCTGGAAACACCGGCACGGGAACCGATTCCGGCACGGGAACGGGGACCGGGACGGCAGCGGGTACTCCTGCCGGCGGTAGCGGCACGGGTACCGGGACCGGGACTGCGGCCGGTAATACCGGGGCCGGCGATGGAGGCGGAACCGGTACTGGCACAGGCAATGCCAATGGCAGCACCGGAGGCGGCACCGGAGCCGGAAGCGGCGGTGGCACCGGAGCTGGTGCGGGCGGCGGAACCGGAGCAGGCAGCGGGACCGGAACCGGTGGCGGCGCTGGAGCGGGCGGAGGTACCGGAGCTGGTGGCGGTGCCGGAGCTGGCGGAGGTGCTGGAACAGGCGGCGGGAGCGGTGGCGGTGCTGGAGCGGGCGGCGGAACTGGTGCCGGTGGCAGTGGTGCCGGAGCTGGTGGCGGTACCGGTGCTGGAGCTGGCGGTGGTGCCGGTGGAGGCTCCGGCGCTGGAACCGGTGCTGCCGGAGGCGGATCCGGAACCGGCGGTGGATCTGGAACCGGCGGTGGATCCGGGACCGGCGGCGGTACTTCCAAAGGCGGCTCGCAGGCCGGTGGTGGCGGTGCCGGTTCCGGCGGCGGCACGGGCGGTGGCGGCATGGGTGGCGGCGGCCGATCCGGTGGCGGTATGGGCGGTGCCGGTGCCGGTGGCGGCGGAGGAGCCGGTGGTGGCGGTGGCCACGGCGGTGGAGGAGGTGGTGGCGGTGGCCGTCATTAGGCACTCGATGAATGTGTCCCACAGGACGTTTCGCTCCCGGACGCATTTCGCCGCGACCATGCACCGCCCGACAGGTACCACGCCGCCGATCGTCGGTTACGTGATGCGATCGGTGCCGGGGCAACTGATCTCGCCCCGATCTCGCCGGATCTGCGGAACGGCATTCGTGCCGTTCACCGACTGGAGTCGCAGCGAGACACACTGTCTGGAAACACTTTTCGGCATGGCCTCGGCCGGGCGGGATGTCCCACCCCCTGGCCGGGGTTGCGGGGGAGGTGTGGTGACGGGGTCCCACCGTCGGCCTGCTCCCCACGGCGACGTAGGTGGCAGGCGGGCCTGACCAACCCGCCCCACCTCGTCCCCGAGACTCGGCGAGCCCGGCTCGCCCCATGGACCGGTGACGGGGGCGCGCGGAGGACCTGCAACCTCCGTTCGTTCCCGTCGCCGAAAGTGACCGGCCCACCCCGCGTATTCCCAGTGCCCGGGCGCGGGGTGGGCCAGTCGCGAATTTTTTCGGGACGAGGTCAGCGGGCGGTGAATCCGCCGTCGATGGCGAGGGCCGAACCGGTGATGAAGGTGGTCTCGTCGCTGAGCAGGTAGGCGCAGAACGAGGCGATCTCCTCTGGCCGGGAGATGCGGCCCAGCGGATGCAGGTCCGCGATGGCGGCCTCGCCCTCGGGGGTGGCGCCCATCGAGTTGCGGAAGGCCGGGGTGTCGACCGCGCCGGAGACCAGGGCGTTGACCCGGATCGACTGTGCGGCGGCCTCCAGTGCCACCGCGCGGGTCAGTCCGATCACGCCGTGCTTGGCCGCGACGTAAGGCGCGACCTGGGCCATGCCGACCACGCCCAGGTTGGAGGCGTTGTTGAGGATCGCGCCGCCGCCCGAGGCCGCCAGTGCCGGAACCTGGTGGCGCAGACCGTAGTAGACGGAGGTCAGGTTCAGTTCCAGGTCGGCGTGCCAGCCGGCGTCGTCGAGGTCCTGCACCGCGCCGAACGCGTTGATCGCGCCCGCGTTGTTGAAAGCGGCGTCCAGGCGGCCGAATTCGTTGACGGCGGCCTCGGCGAGCCGCTGCACGTCGGCTTCGACGGTGACGTCGGTGGGGACGAACAGGGCGCGACCGCCCGCCGCGCGGATCTCCTCGGCGATCAGGTCACCGGCCTGTTTGCCGCGGGCGCCGAGGACGACGGCACCGCCTTCCGCGGCGATCCGGCGGGCGACGGCCGCACCGATTCCCGATGTGGCGCCGGTGATCAGGACGATCTTGGACTCGAAGCGAGAATCCACCATGATTGCAACCCCTTGCGGTAGAGCCGATTTCGTTGACACGTCATATTCAACGCGGGCAAGGGGCGTGTGGCTGGCGGAAAACCGCCGTCAAGTTTGACGTGTCATGTATTGAAGATCAGGCGGGTGCGAGCAGGTCCGGCAGCTCGTCGAGGCTGTCGATGGTGGTCGTGCCCGCGGCCTCGGGGAGTTCGGCGGTGAGGTAACCCCACGGCCCGCGCCGGATCAGCACCGGCAGCATGCCCGCCGTGCGCACCGGCAGCACATCGTTGTCGACGCGGTCGCCGATGTAGCAGATCTCGGCGGGCTCGACCCCGGCCACCTCGGTCACTCGCGTGAAGAACTCGGGATCCGGCTTCTCCAAACCCCATTCGGCCGAGGTGTACACGGCATCCACCGGCAGGTCCATGCGTTCCAGGGCCGACTTCGCCTGCGGCGGCTGGTTTCCCGCGATGATCACGGTGATCCCGCGCCGCCGCAGCTCGCGCAGGGCCGGGCGGACATCCGGGTACAGGTCGTCGCCGTCGAAGTTGTTGCGCAGGCTCCCCGGTTCGGCGGCGGCCCAGGCGGACTGCTCGGCGTCGAGGTCGAGGCCGGGGCGGACCAGTTCGAAGGCGTCGGTGAGGGGGCGGCCGGTGGCGGCCATGCCGCCGATCACGCCGAGAAACGCGAAGCGCGGCACCGCGAGCCGGTCGGCCCACCGGCACCAGATGCGCGTCTCGTCGATCAGCGTCTCGCCCACATCGAACACCGCAGCCTTGATCATCGGGCCAGCGTATCGGGTGTTGGTCCGGTGTCCGGGAGCCTGGTCGGCACGTCGTTCCCGGCGCGGTCCCAGGATCGCGCGGCACACTGGTGTGAGTCGTGAACGCGGGAGGGGATATCCGAATGGACGCCAGGATCCGGGGAACCGTCATGCCGGTGCTCGAGGTCGCGCTGGACCCCGGCGATCGCCTGATCGCCGAGGCCGGGCAGCTGTCGTGGATGACCGATTCCATTCGACTGCACACCTCCACGCGCGGTGCGGCGGGCGGCATGTTCGGGGCGGTCCGCCGCGCCATGGCCGGTGCGGGACTGTTCATGACCGAGTACACCGCCGACCGCGTGCCCGGTTCGGTGTCGTTCGCGGCCAAGCTGCCCGGCCAGATCCTGCCGGTGCAAGTGAACAAGGGGGCCGAATACATGGTGCACCGGCACGGATTCCTCTGCGCCGCAGGCGATGTGCGAGTCTCGCTGAGCTTCCAGCGCCGACTGGGCGCGGGCATCTTCGGCGGCGCGGGCTTCACCCTGCAGCGGGTCAGCGGTGACGGCTACGCCTGGGTGGAACTCTCCGGCGAGGTCATCACCTACGACCTGGCCCGCGGCGAGACCCTGCGCGTGCACCCCGGCCACGTCGGATTGTTCGAATCCTCAGTAGGTTTCGACATCACCACCGTCCGCGGCGTCCGCAATATCCTTTTCGGCGGCGACGGCCTCTTCCTCGCCGCCCTCACCGGCCCCGGCCGAGTCTGGCTGCAATCCCTGACCATCACCAACCTGGCCCACTCCCTGATCCCGTACCTCCCGTTCCCGGAACCGGGCACCCAATAGGGCTGTGCCGGAACGAGTCAGGACCTGCGGTTCAGGAGTCCCCGACCACCCGGACTCCACTGCCCGGGATCCGTGCCAGCCGATCCAGCAGTTCGGCGGCATCCTGCGCGTACCACTCGGTGAACCCGCACGCCGCACAGATCCAGGTCTCGAACGTCCCCACCGCACTGAGATGCCGCGTCCCCTCCGCCGCCCCGGTGTCCTTCTTCGGATACTTCACGGTCGTCACATGGAACGGCCGCACCACATTCGAATACTCCTCGCTGGGCTGCTGATTGGCGCACACGAAGATCTTCGAACCCTGACATTTTGGACATCGGCCGCTACGCATGGCGCGAGCATAGTGCCCGAACCGCCCCGGTTCAGGCGGAGAGGACGAGGGGGAGGGTGGCCGCCGTATAGCGGTCCAGCGCCACCTCGGCGACAAGCGGGTGTGCGCAGAGGGTTTCGGTGTGCGGCACTCCGGGAAGCGCATCCCGCAGGCGATCGGTGAGCAGGCCGGGGGCCAGGAACCAGGGCGCGACCAGGATCTCGTCACAGCCGCGTGCGCGAAGTCGTGCGGCAGCCTCGGTGACGGTGGGCGCGGTGGTGGCGAAGCAGACCTCGGTGTCCCAGCCGGTCAGTTCGGACAGCATCCAGGCCACACTCGCGGTCCTGTGATTGGCAGCAGCCGAGGAAGAACCCACTGCCGCCACTGCCACGCCGAGCCGAGCGCGATCGGGGGCACCGGGGAGGAACCGGTGGAACGCCGAATCACTCGATGCGAGAGCGAAAGTCGAGATCGAATCCATGGCGGGGGCGGGGATGCCGGGCTCGATCACGTTCGGACCGATCTCGGCCAGGACCCGATCGCGCAGGGCCACTATGAGTCGCACGTCCGACCCCAGGACGTCGGCCTGCGTCAGGCGCAGGCGGGGATGGCGTGAGCGAGCGGCATCGAGCAGCTCGGGCAGGTCCACTCGTGCGTGGAAAGCGCTGCCCAGCAACAGGGGAACCACCACGGCCTGCGAATGGCCCGCCGCCGCAACGGCATCCACCACCTGGTCGACCGACGGTGCGCTCAGGTCCAGGAAGGCCAGCCGCACATCGAGATCCGGGCGCGCGGCCGCGATCTGCTCGACCACCGCGTGCATGGTCGTCGCCGAGCGCGGATCGCGGCTGCCGTGTGCCACCGCGATGAGAGCGGGTTTGCCCGTACGGCCGCGGCGGGCGGCCGTGCCGGATATTCCGCCCAGCACGGCCGGTACTGCGCCGTTGCCGGGCGGGTTCATCTCAGGCTCCGGTCTTCTCGCCGACCTCGACCGCGGTCAGCGCATCGCCGACCAGGCCCGCGGCCAGGGTGTTGCCGCCTGCCGGGTCGATCAGCAGGAAGGAGCCGGTGTGGCGGTTGATGCTGTAGTCGTCGGCGACGATGGGGTCGGCGACGCGCAGGGCGATGCGGCCGATGTCGTTGAGGGACAGCGACTCCGGACTGGGGTCGGCGGCCAGGTGCTGTTCGTCGAAGCGCTCGATGAGGCTGCCGACGATGGCCTGGGTGGTGCGGGTGCCGTGCTTGAGGAGCAGGCGGGCACCGGCGCGCAGCGGCTTGTCGCCGAGCCAGCAGACGGTGGCGTCGAAGGCTTCGATCGGCTCGGGGGCGTCGTTGGCGGCGGCGATCACGTCACCGCGGGAGACGTCCACGTTGTCGGCCAGGATCAGGGTGACGCTGCGGCCGGGCTGCGCCGAGGCCAGTTCCCCGTTGGGGGTGTCGATGCGCTCGATCGTGGTGCGGGTGCCCGACGGCAGCACCACGACCTCGTCGCCCTTCGAAACCACGCCCGCCGCAACCTGTCCCGCGTAACCGCGGTAGTCCGGGTACTCGGCGGTGCGCGGCCGGATCACGTACTGCACGGGGAAGCGCAGCCCGACCTGGTGGCGGCCGTGCGCGTCCGCGTCCACCGGCACCGACTCCAGGTGCTCGATGAGCGAGGGACCGGTGTAGTAGGGGGTGTTGTCCGAGCGCGAGGCGACATTGTCACCGTTGAGCGCGGAGACCGGGATCTCCTGCACGTCCTCGGCCGCCCAGCCGAGTTTCGTTGTCAGCTCGGAGAATTCGGCCGAGATCTCCTTGAACACGGTGGCCGGATCGTCGACCAGGTCGATCTTGTTGACGGCCAGCACCAGCTTCGGCACCCCCAGCAGCGCCATCACGGCGGCGTGGCGGCGGGTCTGCTCGATGACACCCTTGCGGGCGTCGACCAGCAGGATCACCAGCTGCGCGGTGGACGCGCCGGAGACCGTGTTGCGGGTGTACTGCACGTGCCCCGGGGTGTCGGCGAGCACGAAAGACCGCTGCGGCGTGGCGAAGTAGCGGTACGCCACGTCGATGGTGATGCCCTGCTCGCGTTCCGCGCGCAGGCCGTCGACCAGCAGCGACAGGTCCGGAGTGGACAGGCCCTTGTCGACCGACGCGCGGGTGACGGCGTCGATCTGGTCGGCCAGCACGGATTTGGTGTCGTAGAGCAGGCGTCCGACCAGGGTGGACTTGCCGTCGTCGACCGATCCGGCGGTGGCCAGTCTCAGTAGGTCGGACATCAGAAGTAACCCTCTCGCTTGCGGTCTTCCATGGCGGCCTCGGAGACGCGGTCGTCTCCACGGGTGGCGCCACGTTCGGTGAGCCGGGACGCGGCGACCTCGGCGAGGATCGCCTCGTTGTCGGCGGCGTCGGAAATGATTGCGCCGGTGGTGGATCCGTCGCCGACGGTGCGGTAGCGCACCGACTTGACGGTGAGCTCCTCGCCGTCGGCGGGGCCGCCCCAGACGCCGGGGGTCATCCACATGCCGTCGCGCTGGTAGACCGGGCGCTCGTGGGCGTAGTAGATGCTGGCCAGCTCCACGTCCTCGCGGGCGATGTAGCGCCAGATGTCCAGCTCGGTCCAGTTGGAGATCGGGAACACCCGCACGTGCTCACCGGGAGCGTGCTTGCCGTTGTACAGGTTCCACAGCTCGGGCCGCTGCCGCTTGGGATCCCAGCGGCCGAAGGCGTCACGCAGCGAGAAGATGCGCTCCTTGGCGCGCGAACGCTCCTCGTCGCGGCGGCCGCCACCGAACACCGCGTCGAAGCGGTTGTCGTTGATGGAGTCCAGCAGCGGCACGGTCTGCAGCGGGTTGCGGATGCCGTCGGGACGCTCGGTGAGCCGCCCGTCGGCGAGGTAGTCCTCCACCGACGCGACATGCAGTCGCAGGCCGTACTTTTCGACGATCTTGTCGCGGAAGGCGAGCACCTCGGGCAGGTTGTGCCCGGTGTCCACGTGCAGCAGCGCGAACGGCAGCGGCGCGGGCCAGAACGCCTTGATCGCCAGGTGCAGCAGGACGGTGGAGTCCTTGCCGCCGGAGAACAGGATCACGGGGCGCTCGAACTCGCCCGCCACCTCACGGAAGATGTGGATGGATTCCGACTCCAGCGCGGCCAGGGTGTCGAACTCGGTCTCGATTGAAGTCATGATGCGTGCAACCCGCATTCGGTCTTGGCGAGCCCGGCCCAGCGGCCGGATCGCGGATCGGATCCCGGTTCCGGCTTCCGCGTGCACGGAGCGCAACCGATGGACGGATATCCCTCTTCGACAAGGGGATTCACGAGAATTCCGTTGGCCTCGATGTAGGCGGCCATCTCCTCGTCGGACCAGGCGGCGATCGGGTTGATCTTCACCAGGCCCATGCTCTCGTCGAAGGAGATCAGGGGTGCGTTGGCGCGGGTCGGCGCTTCCACCCGGCGGATGCCGGTGACCCAGGCGTTGTACCCGGTCAGCGACTTCTGCAGCGGCACCACCTTGCGCAGGCGGCAGCATTCGGCGGCGTCGCGGGCGAAGAGATCCTTGCCCAGCAGCTGATCCTGTTCGGCCACACTGTGTTCCGGTCGCACGTTGACGATGTTCACGCCGTAGACCAGCTCGACCGCGTCCCGGGTGCCGATGGTCTCGGCGAAGTGGTAGCCGGTGTCGAGGAACAGCACGTCCACTCCGGCATGCACCTGCGCGGCCAGCTGCACCAGCACCGCGTCCTGCATGTTGGACGCGACAATGTAATTGGTGCCGAAGGTGTCCTCGGTCCACTGCAGCAGTTGCTGCGCGGTGGCGTCGGGGCCCAGTTCGGCGGCGCCCTTCTCGGCGATGGCGCGGAGCTCGGATTCAGCGAGTTTCGTTGCGGTCATTGACGTTTCTCCCAACTACCGAAGGTCTGCTTCATCGGCGCGCACAGCCCACTGCGCGAAACGTTCTTCACCGTCACGGTTCTTGGTGAAATTGCGCACCACCCGCTCGATGTAGTCGCCGAGCTCGTCGCTGGTCACCTTGTGCTGGCGCAGCTTTCGCCCGAAGGCGCTGTCGAGCCCGAGGCTGCCACCGAGGTGAACCTGGAAGCCCTCCACCTGATTCCCGTCGCCGTCGTCGACGAGCTGGCCCTTGAAGCCGATGTCGGCGATCTGGGACCGGCCGCAGGAGTTGGGGCAGCCGTTGATGTTGATGGTGATCGGGACGTCGAGGTCGGCGTTGATGTCCGCCAGGCGCAGCTCCAGTTCGGGAGCCAGTACCTGCGAACGCTTGCGGGTCTCCACGAACGACAGCTTGCAGAACTCGATGCCGCTGCACGCCAGCAGGTTTCGCCGCCAGTGCGAGGGCCGGGCCTGCAGGCCGAGCGGCCGCAGCTCGTCGATCAGCTGCTCGACCTTGTCGTCGGGCACGTCCAGCACGATGAACTTCTGGTACGGGGTGAAGCGGATCCGGTCGGATCCGGCGCGCTCGGCGGCGTCGGCGGCCTGGGTCAGGATGGTGCCCGACACGCGACCGGCGATGGGGGAGAAGCCGACCGCGTTGAGGCCGTTGCGCAGCTTCTGCACGCCGATGTGGTCGATGGGGCGGGCGGGCTGCTCGGGCGCGGGACCGTCGATCAGCTTGCGCTTCAGGTACTCGTTCTCGAGCACCTCGCGGAACTTCTCGACACCCCAGTCCTTCACCAGGAACTTCAGGCGGGCCTTGGTGCGCAGGCGGCGGTAACCGTAGTCGCGGAACAGCGACACCACGGCCTCCCACACGTCGGGCACCTCGTCGAGCGGCACCCAGGCGCCGAGGCGCTGCGCCAGCATCGGGTTGGTGGACAGGCCGCCACCGACCCAGAGGTCAAGTCCCGGACCGTGTTCGGGGTGCTCGACGCCGATGAAGGCGACGTCGTTGATCTCGTGGACCACGTCCTGCTGACCGGAGATGGCGGTCTTGAACTTGCGCGGCAGGTTGGAGTATTCCTTCTTGCCGATGTAGCGCTTCACGATCTCGTCGATGGCCGGGGTCGGGTCGAGGATCTCGTCCAGCGACTCGCCCGCCAGCGGGGAGCCGAGCACCACGCGCGGGCAGTCGCCGCACGCCTCGGTGGTCTGCAGGCCGACCTCTTCGAGGCGACGCCAGATCTCCGGCACGTTCTCGATCTCGATCCAGTGGTACTGGATGTTCTCGCGGTCGGAGAGATCGGCGGTGTCGCGGCCGAATTCGGTGGAGATGGCGGCAATGGTGCGCAGCTGCTTCAGGTTCAGCGCACCGGCGTCGCAGCGCACCCGCATCATGAAGTAGCGAGCCTCGAGGATGTCGATGTTCTCGTCGCCGGTGAAGGTGCCGTCGTAGCCCTGCTCGCGCTGGGTGTAGAGACCCCACCAGCGCATGCGGCCGCGCAGATCGCTCTTGTCGATCGAGTCGAAACCCTGCTTCGAGTAGATGTTCTCGATGCGCGCGCGCACGTTGAGCGGGTTGTCGTCCTTCTTGCTCTGCTCGTTGGCGTTCAGCGGCTCGCGATAGCCGAGCGCCCACTGACCCTCGGACTTGCGCTTCACCGGGCGCGCGGTGCGCTCACGCGGCGCGACGGGCGCTTCCGAACGCGGACGGTCCGGACGCACACGTCGCTCCGAGGCGGGCCGTTCGGGCCGTGCGGAGGAAGCGGAATCGGAACTATTGGCGTCGGTGCTCGACGTCATGGGGGTCGCTCCTGAAGGTCTTGCGGGCAGGCGGGAGGGGCTGACTCACGCCTCCGATAGGGAGAACCGGCTCTCGTACGGCGTCGAAAAACGCCGGATTCCGGTAAGGGGGAGCCGATCTACCGGAGGCTTCCGAGCAGACAGCTCGCACTGCAGACACGCTTGAAGTCGACATGGCGACGCGCCACGAGTCGTACCCCAAGTCCAGTCATGTGGCTTATTGTGCCACGTCAGAAGGGTCGTTCCGACGGCCCGGCGGAATTTTCCGCACTTTTGCGGGAAATCCCCTGGATATATCGTTCGGTTTGTGACAGGGGTCATAGATCACCACTGTCCCGATCTTGGACAGTTGACCTCGAGAGTCCCAGGGGTCCCACCGTAGCGGTCGCCGCGCCGCAACCTCGAACTCGCGCGCTGACACCGCCCACGGTGTGACCCGCGCGACGGGTCACACTGATGTGGTGACCGACTCGACCATCACCGCACCCGCCACCGACCAGACTCCGGTGCTGCGCGACTTCGGCGTTGGGGCGTTCGGGATCTACGTTCATGTGCCGTTCTGCGCTACCCGGTGCGGGTACTGCGATTTCAATACCTATACGGCCGGAGAGTTGGGGAGTTCTTCGTCGCCGGCGTCGTGGTTCGAGGCTCTGCGGGGTGAGCTTGCCACGGCGGCAAAGGAATTCGGGGCGTTGCCGTCGGCTACGCCTGCGGTGGAGACGGTGTTCGTGGGTGGGGGGACGCCGTCGCTACTCGGTGGGGACGGGCTCGCCGGGGTGTTGGATGCCATTCGGGACAACTTCACGCTCGCGGCCAGGGCAGAGGTGACGACCGAATCCAATCCGGAGTCGACGTCGCCGGAGTTCTTCGAGCGGCTGCTCGCGGGTGGGTTCACGCGGGTTTCGCTGGGGATGCAGTCGGCGGCGCAGCATGTGTTGAAGATTCTCGATCGGACCCATACGCCGGGGCGGGCGGTCGCGGCGGCCAAGGAGGCGCGGGCCGCGGGGTTCGAGCATGTGAATTTGGATTTGATCTATGGGACGCCGGGGGAGAGCGACGCGGATCTCGATGCCAGCCTCGATGCCGTACTGGCCGCCGGGGTGGACCATGTGTCGGCGTATTCGTTGATCGTCGAGGACGGCACCGCGCTGGCTCGACGGGTGCGCCGCGGTGAACTGCCCGCGCCCGATGACGATGTGCTGGCCGCCCGCTACGAGCGGATCGACAGTCGGCTCGAGGCGGCGGGGCTGCGCTGGTACGAGGTCTCCAACTGGGCCGCGAACGACGACGCCCGCTGCCGCCACAACCTCGGCTATTGGGACGGTGGCGACTGGCTCGGCGCGGGACCGGGTGCGCACAGCCATGTGGGCGGCGTCCGCTGGTGGAACGTGAAACACCCTGCGCGCTATGCGGATCGGGTGATCGCGGGCGGCCTGCCCGCCGCCGGTTGGGAACTGCTCACCGACGAGGAACGCCACACCGAGCGGGTGATGCTCACCGTCCGCCTGCGCACCGGCCTCCCCTTCACCGACCTCGACGCCCACGGCCTGCGCGCCGCCGAAACGGTGATCGCCGACGGCCTCGCCGAGCGCTCGGGCGACCGCCTCGTACTCACCGACCGCGGTCGCTTGCTCGCCGACGGTGTCGTCCGAACCCTGCTGACCTGACATCCGCCCCATTCGGACAGGTGGTTCGTTAGGCTGCCAAGCGAGGTTCTTTCGCGAGCTGCCGTCCGGGCACTCCGTCGTGAGGAAGTCGCCATGCACGATTCGCACGTCGTTCCTGGTTCCACCGGCACCTCCACGCGGTCGAGGCGCGCAGGCGCTGTCGTGGCCGCGTTGCTGTTGAGTGCCGCGCCTGTTGTGGCAGCTGCTCCCGCCCACGCGGATTCGCTGCCGACTGTCGTGCTCGTGCACGGGGCATTCGCGAACTCGTCGAGTTGGGACGGCGTCGCGGCCAAGCTGCGCGCGGACGGGTATCGCGTTGTGACGCCGGAGAATCCGCTGCGCGGGCCCGCCTATGATTCGGCGGCGATCGAGCGGACCATCAATGGCATCGACGGGCCGATCGTGCTGGTCGGACATTCCTACGGCGGCACCGTGATCACGAATGTGCACGACCCGAAGGTCGAATCCCTGGTCTACATCTCGGCTTTCGCGCCGAGCCAGGGGGAAGTGGCGCTGGCGGAGATCAATCCGATCCAGTACCCCGGATCACAGCTGACTCTCGCCTTGCGCCCCAAGATCGTCGACGACCCACAGGGCTTGGCGGGCAAGAACCTCGACGCCTACGTCGACCCCGCCAGCTTCCACGATGTCTTCGCCCAGGACGTCGACCCGGCAGTTGCCGCGGACATGGCCGCCCATCAGCATTCCCTGGCGCTCACCGCCAACCTGGAGCCCTCCGGCCCGCCCTCGTGGGCGTCGACGCCGAGCTGGTATCTGGTCTCGGCCGCCGACCGCGTCATTCCGCCTGCCTCGCAACGGGATATGGCGGCCCGCATGGGCGCGCACACCTCCGAGATCGACGCCTCGCACGCGGGCCTGGTCTCGCACCCGGCCGACGTGGCAGCAGTGGTGGAGGCCGCCGCTCAGGGGTGACAATCGGGTATGGCGCTCGCATCCTCGATGGTTCCGATCGGCACTCCCGCACCGGATTTCACGCTGCCCGCGATCGACGGCGGCAAGGTCTCACTGGAAACCTTTGCGGGGGAACCGGTCCTGGCCGTCGTGTTCCTGTCCAACCACTGCCCGTACGTTCGGCGCATCGAGCAGGCGCTCGGCGCGGTGACCGCCGAACTCTCGCCGCGCGGCCTGGCCACCGTGGCGATCTGCAGCAACGACACCGGCAACTATCCGGATGACGATGCCGCGCATCTGCGAGATCAGGTGCGGCGGGCCGGTTTCCGATTCCCCTACCTGGTCGACGAGACCCAGCAGGTGGCGCGCGCCTATCAGGCCGCGTGCACACCGGACCTGTTCCTCTACGACGCGGACCGCCGCCTCGCCTACCGCGGCCGCTTCGACGCCGCCACCCCCGGAAATCAGGAACCCTCCGACGGTGCCGCTCTGCGAGCCGCTTTCGAGCAGGTGCTCGCCGCACGCCCGGTGCCCGAACCGCATGTCCCGAGCGTCGGCTGCGGCATCAAATGGCGGCACGGCGGAGCGCCCGGCGGGTGGCTCACCGCACCGCGCTGACGGGCGGCCGCACAGCGAACCTCGGACAGGCCACTAAACTGGAGTGGAATTCATCCGGGAGCCGCGTGGCCGGTGCCGTGCCGAGTCGATCGGCATCCGCTCTGCCGGGAGAACTCGGGCCTGCGACGAGGCAGACCCGAAGGCGAGCGAGGAGGTGGAGCCGATGTCGAGCACCGAACAGCGGCGGCTCGAGGTCCTGCGGGCGATCGTCGCGGACTACATCTCCACGAAAGAGCCGATCGGGTCGAAAACCCTGGTGGAACGGCACAATCTGGGTGTATCGAGCGCGACGGTCCGCAACGACATGGCGGTGCTGGAGGCCGAGGGCTACATCACACAGCCGCACACCTCGTCCGGCCGCATCCCGACCGACAAGGGCTACCGGCAGTTCGTCGACCACATCTCCGAGGTCAAGCCGCTGTCGGGTCCCGAGCGCCGGGCCATCATGGAATTCCTGGAGAGCGGCGTCGACCTCGACGACGTGCTGCGCCGCGGCGTCCGCCTGCTGGCCCAGCTGACCCGTCAGGTCGCCATGGTCCAATACCCGACCGTGTCCGCCTCGATCGTCCGGCACATCGAGGTGGTCGCCCTCAACCCCGCCCGACTACTCCTGGTCGTGATCACCGACAGCGGCCGCGTCGATCAGCGTCTGGTCGATCTGGGCAATGTGATCAGCGAAGAGGATCTGGCCGCCCTGCGCGGGATGCTGGGCAAGGCGATGGAGGGCAAACGCCTCGCCGCCGCCTCGGTGTCGGTGGCCGAACTGCCCGAGCATTCCCCCGCCAAACTGCGCGATGTGCTGATCCGGGTGTCGACCGTGCTGGTGGAAACCCTGGTCGAGCATCCCGAGGAACGCCTCGTGCTGGGCGGCACCGCCAACCTCACCCGCAATGCCGGTGATTTCGCCGGGAATGGATTCCCCGGTTCCCTGCGTTCGGTACTCGAGGCCCTGGAAGAGCAGGTGATCGTGCTGAAGCTGCTGGCAGCGGCCCAGCATCCGGGTACCGTGACGGTGCAGATCGGCGAAGAAACCAAGCTCGAGCAGATGCGTGGGACGGCCGTGGTGTCCACCGGTTACGGGATGCCCGGTACGGTGCTCGGAGGCATGGGGGTATTGGGGCCGACCCGCATGGACTACCCGGGGACCATTGCCTCGGTGGCGGCTGTCGCCCGATACATAGGTGAGGTGCTCGCCGAACGGTGAGCTCGGCTGAGACATGAAACAGGACTAGAGAGCGCAAGTGGCACGGGACTATTACGCACTGCTCGGCGTCGCACGTAACG
Source organism: Nocardia sp. NBC_00511 (assembly GCF_045161165.1). Taxonomy (NCBI): domain Bacteria; kingdom Bacillati; phylum Actinomycetota; class Actinomycetes; order Mycobacteriales; family Nocardiaceae; genus Nocardia; species Nocardia sp. NBC_00511. Next base: position 4,645,539 of record NZ_CP107849.1, on the reverse strand, counting down.
CGACCGACCAGGAGATCAAGCGCGCCTACCGGAAGCTGGCGCGTGAACTGCATCCCGACGTCAATCCGGAACCGGAGGCGCAGGAGAAGTTCCGGGAGGTGTCGGCGGCCTACGAGGTGCTGTCGGACCCGGAGAAGCGCCGCGTCGTCGACCTGGGCGGTGACCCGCTGGAGTCGGGTGGCGGCATGGGCGGCGGGTTCTCCGGCGCCGGATTCGGTGGCCTGGGCGATGTTTTCGAGGCCTTCTTCGGCGGCATGAATGCCTCCGGCGGTGCGCGCAAGCCACGCGGCCGGGTGCAGCCGGGCGCGGATTCGCTGCTGCGGACCCGGCTTTCGCTGCAGGAGTGCGCCGTCGGCGTCACCAAGCACCTGACCGTCGACACGGCGATCCTCTGCGATCTGTGTCAGGGCGCGGGCACCAACAACAACTCCAAGCCGGTGCGCTGCGAAACCTGCGGCGGCGCAGGCGAAGTGCAGACCGTGCAGCGGTCGTTCCTGGGCCAGGTCATGACCTCGCGCCCCTGCCCGACCTGCCGCGGCGCGGGCGAGACCATCCCCGACCCCTGCCGCAAGTGCGGTGGCGACGGCCGGGTGAGGGCCCGCCGCGAGATCGCCGCGCCGATCCCGGCCGGTGTCGCCAACGGCATGCGGGTGCGGCTGGCCGCGCAGGGCGAGGTCGGCCCGGGCGGCGGTCCGGCCGGTGACCTGTACGTGGAGATCGTGGAGCAGCCGCACGACACCTTCGTGCGCGACGCCGACGACCTGCACTGCACCATCCGCGTCCCCATGGTCGACGCCGCGCTCGGCACCACCGTGGTCGTCGACACCATCCTCGACGGCCCGGTCGAGCTGACGATTCCGCCCGGCACGCAGCCGGGTGAGGCGTCGGTGCTGCGCGGCCACGGCATGCCGAAGCTGCGCGCGAATTCGCGTGGCGACCTGATCGCGCACCTCGACATCGTGGTGCCGACCAAGCTGGACGCCAAGCAGTCGGATCTGCTGCAGAAGTACAAGGGCCTGCGCGCCAACGAACGCACCGAGGTGCTCTCGGCCGGGTCCGAGCACAACTCGGGTCTGTTCGCCCGCCTGCGCGCTTCCTTCAGCGGACGCTGATCCGTTGGCCGCCACCGTCTTCTACCTCGACGAGATCCCCGAACCGGGTGCGACGGCCGTCCTGGACGGCCCCGAGGGCCGCCATGCGGCCACGGTCCGACGCACCCGGGTCGGAGAGGCCATCACTCTCTCCGACGGTCACGGTCTGCTCGCCGATTCGGAAGTGGTTGCGGCCCACAAGGACCGCCTCGAACTGAAGGTCCTCGACCGGCGGCGGGCCGAACCGTGGACCCCGCAGGTCACGGTGGTGCAGGCGCTGCCGAAGTCCGACCGCTCGGAATTGGCGATCGAGCTGATGACCGAGGCAGGAGTGGACGCCATCGTCCCCTGGCAGGCCGCGCGCTGCGTGTCCAACTGGGAAGCCAAGGCCCGCAAGGGCGTAGACAAGTGGCGGGCCGCCGCGAGACAGGCCGCGCGCCAATCCCGCCGCGCCTACATCCCCGACGTGGCCGACCTGCACACCACCCGGGATCTCCTCGAGCTGGTTCGCACCGCCAAATCCAACGGCGCGGTGGTCGCGGCACTGCACGAATCGGGCACCGCCCGTTTGACCGGACTGTCCTTCGACGGAGTTCCCGAGATCGTCCTCATCGTCGGCCCCGAGGGCGGGCTCGACGACGCCGAGCTGACCGCGCTGGCCGACGCCGGGGCCGACATCGTGCTGCTCGGCCCGACCGTGCTGCGCACCTCCACGGCCGCCGCGGTGGCCCTGGGCGCGCTCGGTGCGCTGACGCCCCGCTGGTAGTCCCCGTGACAGGCCGGATCCGGTCCGGTTTCGCCACGGAATGGATTCGGGGATGCGGCAGTTGCATGTCACCGGACTGTTCACCCTGCTGGTAGCGACTTATTCACTGGGCGGTGTCGGTGGGCGGCGGTAAACTTCTGTCAACGACGTGCGGTTCGAGACCGGAAAGCAGGCTGTAGCCACTTTTGAGAAACCCAGGCGAAATCGGCGACCAGAACACTTCCATCGTCGGCATCGGAGCCGATGGTGACGGTTCCGGACCGGCAGGTCGGACCGTCCGTTCCAGCATTGAATTGGCACCGGAGTCTGTGTTCGGATTCCTGGGTTCGGCTGATGAGAACCTGCGTGAACTCGAGCGCCTCCTCGATGCCGACATCCATGTCCGCGGCAACACCGTCACCCTGACCGGCAAGCCCGCCGACGTGGCGCTCGCCGAGCGGGTCATCGCCCAGCTGGTGGCGTTGACCGCGCGCAATCGGGTGGTCACGCCGGAGGCGGTGCGGCACACCTACTCGATGCTCACCGAGGGCTCCTCGGATTCCCCGGCCGAAGTGCTGAGCCTGGACATCCTGTCGCGGCGCGGCAAGACCATCCGGCCCAAGACGCTCAACCAGAAGCGCTATGTCGACGCCATCGACTCGCACACCATCGTGTTCGGTGTCGGCCCGGCCGGTACCGGCAAGACGTACCTGGCCATGGCGAAGGCCGTGCAGGCGTTGCAGACCAAGCAGGTCAGTCGCATCATCCTGACCCGGCCAGCGGTGGAAGCCGGTGAGCGCCTTGGTTTTCTGCCCGGCACGCTCAACGACAAGATCGACCCGTATCTGCGTCCGCTCTACGACGCCCTGCACGACATGATGGATCCCGAGGCGATCCCGAAGCTCATGCAGGCCGGTGTCATCGAGGTCGCGCCGCTCGCCTACATGCGTGGCCGCACCCTCAACGACTCGTTCATCATTCTCGACGAGGCGCAGAACACCACCGCCGAGCAGATGAAGATGTTCCTGACCCGGCTCGGATTCGGGTCGAAGATCGTGGTGACCGGTGACGTCACCCAGGTCGATCTGCCGCACAACTCGCGGTCGGGTCTGCGGGCCGCCACCGAGGTGCTGGTCGGCATCGACGACATCCATATCTCCTACCTCACCAGCGCGGATGTGGTGCGGCACCGATTGGTCGGCGAGATCGTCGACGCCTACGACCGCTACGAGTCCGAAACGCGGCGGCCGGTCGCGGTGCACCTGCAGGGCAACCGGGCGCAGCGACGAGCCGCGAGCCGGGGAGAGCGACACTGAGCTCGGCCATTAGGCTGGGCGGGTGAGTATCGAGATCGCCAACGAATCGGGTATCGAGGTATCCGAAGAAGAACTCGTCAGTGTCGCGCGCTTCGCGATCGCGCAGATGGACGTGCATTCGGCGGCCGAGCTGTCGATGGTGCTGGTCGATCTCGACACCATGGCGGATCTGCACATGCGCTGGATGGACCTGCCGGGTCCGACCGACGTGATGTCCTTCCCGATGGACGAGTTGGAGCCGGGCGGGCGGCCGGACGCCGCCGAGCCCGGCCCCTCCATGCTCGGAGACATCGTGCTCTGCCCGGAGTTCGCGGCCCAGCAGGCCGAGAAGGCCGGGCATTCCATGGATCACGAGCTGGCACTGCTGACCGTGCACGGCGTCCTGCACCTCCTCGGCTACGACCACGCCGAGCCGGAGGAGGAGAAGGAGATGTTCGCGTTGCAGGCCTCGCTGCTCGAGGGCTGGTACGAGAACGTGCGTGAGGAGCAGCTCGAGGAGCAGCGCCGCGCGGAGCTGGCCGAGCGGGATCGGCGACTGCTGGGCAAGACCGGATTCACCGACACCACCGGTGATCCGTTGGGCCCGGCGTGAATTCATTCGTCCTGCTCGTGCTGGCCATCGTCTTGGTCCCGGCGGGCGGCGTTTTCGCGGCGCTGGATTCGGCACTCAATACGGTGTCTCCGGCCCGCGTGGACGATCTGGTGCGAGCGGATCGCACCGGTGCGGCACGGTTGGCGCGCATCGTCGCCGATCGGCCGCGGTATGTGAATCTGATGGTGCTGCTGCGCCTTACGTGTGAGATCACCGCGACGGTGCTGCTGGCGGCGGTGCTGATGGACTGGTTGGACGAGGCGCTCGCGCTGCTGGTGACGGCGGCGGTGATGGTGCTGGTCGACTATGTGGTGATCGGTGTCGGCCCGCGCACGCTGGGTCGTCAGCACGCCTATTCGCTCGCGCTCGGCGCGTCGCTGCCGTTGCAGGCGATCGGTTCGCTGCTGGGTCCGATCAGCCGGCTGCTGATCCTGATCGGCAACGCGCTCACCCCCGGCAAGGGATTTCGCAACGGCCCCTTCGCTTCCGAGATCGAGCTGCGTGAGGTGGTGGATCTGGCGGGGGAGCGCGGCGTGGTGGACGCCGACGAGCGCCGCATGATCCAGTCGGTGTTCGAACTCGACACGACCCCGGCGCGTGAGGTGATGGTGCCGCGCACCGAGATGGTGTGGATCGAGGCGGACAAGACCGCGGCGCAGGCGATGTCGCTCGCGGTGCGTTCGGGGCATTCGCGGATTCCGGTGATCGGTGAGAACGTCGATGACATTCTCGGCGTCGTCTACCTGAAAGACCTTGTCCCGTACGCGGATCGCAGCCGCAAGGTGAAGGTGCGCCAGGTGATGCGGTCGGCCGTGTTCATGCCGGACTCCAAACCGCTGGACGCGCTGCTGGACGAGATGCAGCGCCGCCGCAACCATATGGCGCTGCTGGTCGACGAATACGGCGGCATCGCCGGGTTGGTCAGCATCGAGGACATTCTCGAGGAGATCGTCGGTGAGATCGCCGATGAGTACGACAAGGACGAGATCGCGCCGATCGAGCAGGTCGGGCCCGGCAAATACCGTGTCTCGGCGCGACTTCCGATCGACGACCTGGGTGAGCTGTTCGATATCGAGATCGACGAGGAGGATGTCGACACCGTCGGCGGCCTGCTCGCGCACGCGCTCGGCCGCGTGCCGCTGCCCGGCTCCAAGGCCGTCGTACAGGGTTTGCAGTTGAAGGGCGAGGGCGGCGCGGATGCCCGCGGCCGCATGCGGATTCACACCGTGGTGGTGCGGCGGGGGCCGGAGAAGACGAAAACCGAAGCGGCGGAGGACAAGCCGGACGGTGGCTACGAGGATGGAGAAGCCGATGACTGAGCTCGACGCCGAGGACGGCAAGCTGCTGGTGCTCGCGCGCGGCGCCCTGGGCCGCACCGGCGGCAACGGCGGCGCGGCGATCCGCGACACCGACGGCCGCACCTACGCGGCTGGTGAGGTGGAGCTGGCGGCGTTGAAGCTCAGTGCGTTGCAGGCGGCCGTCGCGGCCGCGATCTCCAGTGGCGCAGAGGGTTTCGAATGCGCCGTGGTGGTTGCGGGCCGGTTCTCCGACGCCGGGGTGGCCGCCGTGCGTGAGGTGTCGGCGGACGCGCGGATCGTGTTCACCGATCGTTCCGGCAAGGTCTTCGAGCGGGTCGAGGACGTCGCAGGCGACTACGGGGTCGAGAACCCCATTGCCGCACAACATTCCGAGGCGGGTGATGCGGTCAGCGAACGTGCGGTGCCCGCGGCGCTGGACCTCGGTTCCGAATCGGAGGTTTTCGAATGAGCGGCAAGGACGAATTCCGTTCCGGCTTCGTATGTTTCGTCGGGCGGCCGAACACCGGCAAGTCCACGCTGACCAATGCCATGGTGGGGCAGAAGATCGCCATCACCTCCTCGCGGCCGCAGACCACCCGGCACACCATCCGCGGCATCGTGCACCGTGAGCACGCGCAGCTGATCCTGGTGGACACCCCCGGCCTGCACCGCCCGCGCACCCTGCTGGGGCAGCGGCTCAACGACCTTGTGCGCGACACCTACTCCGAGGTCGACGTGATCGCGCTGTGCATTCCGGCCGATGAGAAGATCGGCCCCGGCGACCGCTGGATCGTCGATCAGATCAAGACCATGGCGCCGAAGACCACCCTGCTCGGCGTGGTCACCAAGATCGACAAGGTGAGTCGCGATCAGATCGCCCACCAGTTGATGGCCGTCTCCGCGCTGCTCGGTCCCGAGGCCGAAGTGGTGCCGGTGTCCGCGGTCAAGGGCGAGCAGGTCGAGGTGCTCGTCGACGTCATCGCCTCGAAGATGCCGGAGGGTCCCGCCTTCTACCCGGACGGTGAACTCACCGACGAGCCCGAGGAAGTCCTGATCGCCGAGCTCATTCGCGAGGCCGCCCTCGAGGGCGTCCGCGACGAGCTCCCGCACTCGCTGGCCGTGGTGATCGAGGACATCCTCGAGCGCGAGGAGAACGAGGACCAGGCGACCGAGGGCCGCCGCTCCGCCGAGGGCATGCTCGACGTCCACGCCCTGGTCTACGTGGAGCGCCCCAGCCAGAAGGCCATCATCATCGGCAAGGGCGGCGCCCGCCTCAAAGAGGTCGGCACCAACGCCCGCCAGCAGATCGAGAGCATCCTGGGCACCCGCATCTACCTGCACCTGCACGTGAAGGTCGCCAAGGACTGGCAGCGCGACCCCAAGCAGCTGGGCAAGCTCGGCTTTTGACCCTGATTCGCTGATGAAACCGCCGCCCACTGATTCGCTTCAGTGGGCGGCGGTTTCGTGTGTCACCGGGATCAGGGGTGCGGCCACCAGGGGGTGGGGCGGTGTTTGTACCACTGGAGTTCCGATTCCAGTTGGGCGGCAACGGAAACCAGGAGGGGCTCGGAGTTGGCGGGGCCCATGAGTTGGGCGCCGACCGGGAGGCCGGTGGCGGTGAAACCGGCGGGGACGTTCACCGACGGCCAGCCCAGGACGTTCCAGGGCCAGGTGTAGGGGCAGACGGCGGTGATGAGTTCGTCGGTGGCCCAGTTGCCGATGCCGTCGATCTCGTGGACATCGGGCGGCGGGGTTGCCGTGGTGGGGGCCAGGATTACGTCGAAGTCGTTGAACATGCGGCCGATTCGGTTGCGCAGCAACGGTTCTGCCTTACGGGCCGCGAAAAGCGTCGGGGCGAGCAGGCGGCCGACGGAGGCGTTGTGGTGCGTGCGCGGGTCCACCGTCGCGCCGGGGAGTCGCTTCATGGCCTGGTCGATGCCGGTCATGGAGCGGGGCAGGAAGGTCGCGCCCATCAGGACGCCGTACGGCACGTTGGCGATGGAGACCTCGTGGCCGAGGCGGCGCAGGGTATCGGCGGTGGCGTGCACGCGCGCTTCGACTTCGCGGTCGAGGCGAGTCCTGGTGGCGGTGAACGGGATTCCCAGCGACAGCGCGATGCGCAGGCGGCCCGGGTCGCGGCCGACGGCGTCGGAGACGCGCAGCGCTGGCGGGGTGTGCAGGTCGCCGGGGTGGGCTCCGGCGGCGGCGTCGAGCAGCAGGGCGGCGTCGGCGACGGTGCGGGCCAGGGGGCCGTTCACGGTGAGGCCGTAGAAGGCCTCGGGCAGCGGCCAGGTGGAGATGCGGCCGCGCTGCGGCTTGATGCCGACCAGGTTGTTCCACGCGGCGGGGATGCGCACCGAGCCCGCGCCGTCGGAACCCAGTGCGGCGGGCACCAATCCGGCGGCGACGGCGGCGGCGGAACCGCCGGACGAGCCGCCCGGGGTGCGGTCCGCGGCCCACGGATTCCTGGTGTGCCCGAAGGCTTCCGCGCTGGTGAACGGCAGCTGCCCGAGTTCACAGGTATTGGTCTTGCCGACGATGACCGCACCGGCCGCGCGCAGTCGCCGCACCGATTCGGCGTCCTCGGTCTTGGCGGGGAAGTCGCCGCCACAGCCGAAAGCCGTTGGCGTTCCGGCCAGATCGGTGTCGTCCTTGATGGCCATCGGTACGCCGAGCAGCGGAAAGCGTTCTCCCGCAGCGAGTTTCCGATCGGCTTCGGCGGCCTCGGCGAGCGCCTGCTCGCGCCGCACGATCCGGAAGGCATTGAGCGTGTCCTGGCTGGCCTCGATGCGATCGAGTACATCCGTGGTGGCTTCCACCGAGCTGATCGTGCCCGTTGCCAATGCCTGTGCGAGCTCCGCCAACGCGAGTTCGCCGACCGACGCCATCGTCATGTGAATCCCGTCTCCTCCGTACCGGTGGGTAACGTAGCGCGATTCTGGTCACACGTCCAATGTCGGCGGTCCGGTCTCGGATACCCGGAATCCCGCACACACCGGGCGACTCGTCGCCGCCCGATCGGCGCGGCATGCAAGACTGTCCCGGTGCGGTTGTATCGGGATCATGCGGTGGTGCTGCGCCAGCACAAGCTGGGCGAGGCCGACCGCATCGTCACGCTGCTGACTCGGCAGTACGGGCTGGTGCGCGCGGTGGCCAGGGGGGTGCGCCGCACCCGGTCCAAATTCGGGGCCCGCCTGGAACCCTTCGCCTACGTCGACATCCAGTTGCATCCCGGCCGCAACCTCGACACCGTCACCCAGGTGCACACGGTCGAGACCTACGCCGCTGACATCGTCTCCGACTACGGCCGCTACACCACCGCCTGCGCGGTCCTGGAAACCGCCGAGCGCCTGGCCGGTGAAGAGGGCGCGCCCGCCCCCCGCCTGCACACCCTCACCGCGGGCGCCCTGCGCGCCATCGCCATGGGCCGCCGCCCCCACGAACTCGTCCTCGACGCATACCTGTTGCGCGCCATGATGTTCGCGGGCTGGGCACCCGCCCTCGACGACTGCGCCCGCTGCGCCACCCCCGGCCCCCACCGCGCCTTCCACGTAGCCGCCGGCGGCGTGGTCTGTGTCCACTGCCGCCCACCCGGCTCGGCCACCCCCGTCCTCGGCGTCCTCGACCACATGAGCGCCCTCAACCGAGGCGACTGGTCCAACGTCGAAGCCGTCCCCGAAAACCTCCGCCGCCAGGCCAGCGGCCTCATCGCCGCCCACCTCCAATGGCACCTCGAACGCCAGCTCCGCACCCTCCCCCTGATCGAACGCACCCGCCCCCACGAATCCCTCGACCGCCCCGAAGCCGCCATCCGCTGACGATCTCGCAGGATGGTCCCAGCGTCGCCGGGAAACCACCGCTTGTTGGATGATGGCGCGGCTATCCGTTTTCGCCTCAGTGGTGCGCGCGATCCGATTTGGGCTTGTCGAACGTCTCTCAGAAGTGTTCCGGCCTGGCAGGCGTGCAAGTTCGCCGTCTGTGTCGGCCCGAGTGTCAGGGTCGACTCCGGCAGTGCCGGTGCGGAATTCGTGGTGTCGGTGGGTGGGGATACCTTGCTGTCAACGAATTGGATTGGCACTGGGGGAGACTCATGACCCGCGCATTGTCTGTCGAGGCACAGCCGGAAGAACTGCCGGAGATTCTTGTTTCGCCGCCGTGGTCGCGGAAGCGGGCCAAGCCCACCGTGATCGAGGTGGCGCGGGTGCATCGGGCCGCGGCGCTGGAGTGGGAGCCGGGAGAGCAGGAGAGCTGGGCGAACATCGCGTCGGTGTACGACAACGCCGATGAGCAGGTATGGCAGCGGTGGATCGACCAGGTGGTTGTGCAGCCCGGGTACACCACCATCCGGGTGTTGGCAGATGCTCCGGTGGAGCTTGCCCGGCCTCATTTGGATCGTCTCGGTGCCACCCCGTTCGTGAACGCGCGGTATCGGTTTCTGATGGCGGACGAGGGTGGTCCGGGCCTGGAGCCGCCCGATCCCCATCGGAAGTTGCTGGGCCGCTTCGGTGCCGACGTACTGGGCTGGGCCATGGAGACGGCTGATGCGCAGCCGTGGGTGGGTGCACCGATCTGGGCTCCGATCATCGGCAGCGATGTGACGGCGATGATGGTCGATTGGCTGGACAAGAGTCAGGGCGCAATCGCACGAAGCTGGTTCTGCCGCCATAGTTTCGCGGCGGCTCTGGATCTGATTCCGGCCGCGGTGGGCAAGGCCGTCAAGGATCGGCGCGAGGCCACCTTCGTGTTGCGGATGCTGGACAAGCGGGGGCATCGACGCACGATCATGTCGGCCGCCGACTCGTATGGCGCGGACGTGGTCGCGGCCGTCCTGAAGATCCTGGACGGCGACCGCCTGCTGTGGTTGCCCACCCGGATCCCGAAGGCGCCGGACTGGCTGGATCCGGCCGCGCTGCCACGAATTCGGTTGCGGCACAGCATGAAGGTGCTGCCCGACTCCGCGGTCCTGCACCTGATCGCCATGCTCATGATGTGCGAGCCGGACAGCGATTACGCGGGTGTGGCCGTCGCGGCCGAGGAGCTGGATGTCGTCTCGGCCGGTGAATTCGTCTGGGCGATCTACCGTGCGTGGCAGTCGGCCAAGTATCCGGGTAAGAAGAATCCCTGGGCGCTGCGTGCCTTGGGGCTGCTCGGTGACGACGCCACGCTGATGCGATTGCGCAGGATCGCGGAAAGCGATCGGGCGGTGAATCGTGCGCTGGAAGCCCTGGACACCCTGACCCTGGTCGGAACTCGCAACGCGCACACGCATATTCAACGAATTCGGGAGAACACCCAGTGGCCGGCGGTGCGCACGCAGGCAACCGAGGCCATCGCGAAGATCGTCGCCGAACTCGGGATCACCGTGGCGGAGTTCACGGATCGCGCCGTTGCGGATCTCGGGTTGTCATCGGATGGGACCCTGCGTCTGGACTATGGGCCCCGGCAGTTCGTGATCGGTCTGGATGAGCGGTTGAAAGTCGTTGTGCGGGAGGCGGATGGGAAGGTTCGGGCCAGCTTGCCGAAACCGGCTGCCGCTGATGACGAGGCGTTGGCCTCAGCGGCGTATTCGCGGTTCGGGTCGTTCAAGAAGCTGGTGCAGGAGGCGATCGTCGATGAATCGGGTCGGTTGGAGCAGGCGATGGTTTCCGAGCGGCGGTGGCGGGCGGACAAGCAGCGGGAGCTGATCATCGAGCATCCGTTGCTCGGGCAGTTGGCGCGGCGGTTGGTGTGGGCCACGTTCGGTGCAGGCGGTCAGGTGACGGGGACCTTCCGGGTGGATGCGGACGGGACCCTGGCTGATGTCGAGGATGAGTTGGTGGAGTTGGCGGGGGACGCGCTCGTCGGGGTCGCGCATCCGTTGCATCTGGGTGGGGTGCTGGGTGCGTGGGGGGAGGTGTTCGCGGATTATCAGTTGTTGCAGCCATTTTCGCAGTTGGAGCGGGTGAGTTTCGACGCCGGGTCGGAGGGGATGGCCGCCGGGTTGTCGCCGTTCTACGGGCGCACGGTGCCGACCGGGAAGCTGTTGGGGCTGCCCAAGCTGGGCTGGGCGAAGGGGTACGGGTCAGGTGGGGTGAACGAGCACTTCACGCGGACGCAGCCGGGTGGGAACAAGGTGTGGGTGGCGTTCAGTCCGGGGATCAACGGGCGTAATCCGATGGAGATTCCGGAGCAGACCCTCGACAACATCGGCACCGAGCTGGACCTCGAGCAGATGTCGCCGATCGTGGCGTCGGAGCTGTTGCGGGAACTGCATACGCTCGCCGTGTGAGTCCCGGTGAGCGGCACGGCGCGACAGGCTGAAAATCAGTGAGATTCCAGACAGCGATCGTGAAGGTTAGCTCGCCTAAAGTTCACGGCGTGGGTCTCTCGTCTGAACAGCAGTCGCGCCGTGTCGTCCTCCGCGCGGTCCCGGTCGTCGCCGCGCTCGCGGTCCTGACCACCGGCACCGCCGCCGCGCAACCGGCGCTGCCGAGTTCGCCGTTCGGCGGGCTGACGTACACGGTGAACGTGCAGCAGCCGGGCGAGGAGTCCGACGGCTACATCTACTACACCAGCGGCGTCAGCGCGGCGGCGCTGGTGCCCGGCCTCGGCACGATCGCGGGGCTGCTGCCCGGCGGCCAACCCGCGAACGTGATCGCCGATCGTTCCGGCCGGGAGATCAAACGCTACGAACCGCCTGCGGGACAGGATGTCTCGAACTTCCGCACCCAGATCTACCAGGGCCGCAAGGTGCTCACCTGGTGGCAGGGCAGCACGGTGGCCGGGCACGGTTCGGGTGTCGGGATCATCGCCGACGAGAACTTCAACGTGCTGGCCACCGTGGACCCGGGCGGCGCGGGCGCGGACGTGCACGAGTTCCGGCTGACCCCGGACGGGCACGCCCTGCTCACCTCGTACCCGCAGGTGACGGCGGATCTGACGGCCATCGGCGGCCCGGTGGACGGCAAGCTGTTCGACACCGTCGCCGTCGTGATCGACGTCGCCACCGGCAAGCAGCTGCTGCGCTGGAGCGCGGCCGAGCATGTGCCGCTGGCGGATTCGCAGACCACCGGCAAGCTGGGCGGCGATGTCTACGATCCGTACCACATGAATTCGATCAGCTTGGATCCGTCCGGGAATCTTGTTGTCTCCCTGCGCAATACGTCCGCCGTCTACGACGTGGACCCGCACACCGGCGACATCCTGTGGCAGCTCGGCGGCAAGAACCCGACCCTGACCGCGAGCCCGGACATCGAGTTCGCCTTCCAGCACGACGCCGAATTCACCGACGACTCCACGCTGCGGCTGTTCAACAACAACTCCAGCGGCCTCGAGACCCGCGGCCCGTCCAGCGTCGAATGGATCCGCATCGACCCGGTCGCCAAGACCGCGACCCTGGTTCGCAACCAGCAGCACCCGTCGGGCCTGACCACCTTCGCCATGGGCAACGCGCAATCGCTGCCCAACGGCGACACCTTCGTCAGCTGGGGCATGACGCCGCGCATCTCCGAGTTCAGCCCGTCGGGCGAACTGGTCTACGACGCGACCCTGCCCTTCGGCACCTACCGCGCCTACTTCGACACCCTGCCGTCCTGACCGCCCACTGACCCCGCGACCGCGCGGAATTGCCGGATTCGGTCGCGGTCGCGGGCCCTGGGCCGTCCCGAATGTGGAGGTTCGGTGGTGCTGTCGTGCGAAGGGTGTGGGGGGCGTCGCGGGCCGAATCGCGTCGGGCAGGATGGTGGTCGTGATCGGTAACCGGAAGTCCCCCACTGAGCAGCGTGTCGTGCGGCCGCCGTCGCCGCATCCGTCCGGGGCGACTCCGCCTGCCATCCCGCTGGAGTTCGTGCCCCGGCATGTGGCGTTGGTGATGGACGGCAACGGCCGCTGGGCGCAGGAGCAGGGACTGCCGCGCACCGCGGGCCACGAGCGCGGTGAGGCCGTGCTGATGGACACCGTCGAGGGCTGCATCGAGATCGGCGTGAAGTGGCTGTCCGCGTACGCCTTCTCGACCGAGAACTGGCGGCGCAGCCCGGACGAGGTGCGCTTCCTGATGGGCTTCAACCGCGACGTGATCCGCCGCCGCCGCGACGAAATGCACGAGATGGGCGTCCGGGTGCGCTGGGCGGGTCGCCGACCTCGCCTGTGGCGCAGCGTGATCAAGGAATTGGAAGTCGCCCAGGAGCTGACCGAGCACAATACGGTGATGACCCTCACCATGTGTGTCAACTACGGTGGTCGCGCCGAGATCGCCGATGCCGCACGGGAAATCGCGCGCCGGGCGGCGGCGGGTGAGCTCGACCCGGAGAAGGTGACCGAGGCGACCTTCGCCGAATACCTGGACGAACCGGATATGCCGGATGTGGACCTGTTCCTGCGTCCCTCCGGTGAGCTGCGCTCCTCCAACTTCCTGATCTGGCAGTCCGCGTACGCCGAATTCGTCTATCAGCACACGCTTTTCCCCGATTTCGATCGCCGCAACCTATGGGACGCCTGCCTGGAATACGCCAAGCGCGACCGCCGCTTCGGAGGAGTCAAATGAGCGACGAGACCACCCCCGCCGAGATCACTCCCGCCGAGGAGTTGCAGGCCCGCGCCGGAGCGGTGCTGGCCAAGTACAACGTCGATGTGCGTGTCGAGGACACCGCCCTCGGCTTCGAGTACGAGGGTTCGCTGTGCTCGCTGCGCGCGGTCAACCTCTCGCCCGGCCTCGACGTGCTGGCCCTGATGTGCATCCTGGCCTGGGATCGCCCGCTGAACGCGCAGCTGCACAAGCGCGTCGCCGAGCGCAATTCGCAACTCCAGTTCGGCACCATCACCGTCATGGGCCACGAGAAACTCGGCGACGTCGTCCTGCGCTACACCTTCCCGGCGGTCGGTCTCGAGGACCAGCCGCTCGCGACCATCCTGCTGCTCGCGCTGTCGGGGGCCGGTCGCGCCCGTCAGGGCCTGCTGCCCTGAATCCTGTTCAGGGAAGGGCGGTTTCGCGGGTGTAATCCGGGATGAGCTGGGCGATGCCGCGGGCGAAGGTGTCCGGGTCGGTGTCGCCCAGGATCAGGTGCTGGAGGATGAATCCGGGCAGTACGCCGAGCAGGATCTTCGCGACGGCGTCGGTGTCGGCGTCCGGGGGCAGCCAGCCGACCTCGCGCATGCGGTTGGCGTAGTCGAACCAGAGGCGGCGGATGCTGGCGATATTGCTGCGCACGTAGTCGGCGATATTGGCGTCGGTGAGGGCGAGCGCCCAGGCCTGGGGGATCAGGCGGACGGGGCCGCCGGGGGCGCTGAGCCGGACGATGGCTTCGGCGATGGTGCGGACCAGCTCGGGGGGAGTGGGCAGCGGGTCGCTGTAGACGGCCTCGCTCAGAGCTGCTCGCAGGTCGACGGTGGCGTCGTTGGTGAGGGCCTCGATGATGTCGTTCTTGGATTTGAAGTAGCGGTAGACCGCGCCCGCCGAGAGTCCGGATTCGGCGAAGACGTCCTGCATGGTGGTGGCGTGTAGGCCTTTGCGGGCGAAGATGGTCTGCGCGGCGTCGAGGATCTGCTGCCTGCGGCGTTCCAGGTGCTCCTCGCTGACTCTGGGCATACCGCCAAAGTAAAACGAATATCCGTTCTTGACAAGGTGACAGGGCGGTGTCAGGGTTGTCCGAACAAAGAGAACGAACCTCCGATTTTCTTTAGGGAAAGCCATGACCACCACTAAGCTTTCGTCGGAATCGGCCGCTCAGGGTACGGAAACGGATCGCTCGCCGGGGCGACTCGGGACCTCGATCGTGGCCCGCGCGGTGGCGCTGGGCTTGGCGGCGGCCGCGATTCAGGCCGTCATGCTCATCGCCTTCGCGTGGCCCGCTGTCCGCATCGCCCCGCGCGAGGTACCCATCGCGGTCGCCGGTCCGCAGGCCGCCGCCGTGGCGCAGCAGCTGACCGACCACGAAACCGGCGCCTTCGATATCCGCACCGTCGCAGACGAATCCGCCGCGCAGGCCGCCATCGAGCATCGAGATGTCTACGGCGCCATCGTGACCGGCGAACAACCGCGCGTCCTGGTCGCCTCCGCCGCGAGTCCGATGGTGACGCAACTACTCTCGGCCGTCGCATCGCAGATGGCCGGAACACCGGTGGTCGCCGCGCGTGACGTGGTCGCCGCCGATCCGCACGATCCGCGCGGCATCGGCTTCGGCGCGATGGTGCTGCCGCTGGTGATGTCCGGCCTGGCCGCCGGAGTCCTGCTCACCCTCGTGATCCCCACCGTCGCGGGCCGTGCCGTGGGCTTGGTGACCTTCGCGATCGCGGGCGGACTACTGAGCATGTCGATCGTGCAGGGCTGGCTGCACCTGCTGCCCGGCGACTACCTCACCATGGCGTCGATCGGCGCGCTCATCTCCTTCAGCGTGGCCGGAACGGTGGCGGGCCTGGCCGCGGCGATCGGCCGAGCGGGCCTCGGCTTGGGTGCGGTGACCCTGCTGCTCATCGGAAACCCTTTCTCCGCAGCGACTTCCGCTCCTGAGCTGCTGCCGCAACCGTGGGGGACCATCGGACAGCTGCTCCCGCCCGGCGCGGCTGCGACGCTGCTGCGCTCGGTGGCCTTCTTCGGCGAGGCCCCCATCTCGACCCCGCTCACCGTGCTGTTCTGCTGGGCCGCGGCCGCGCTGGCACTGCTGGGCATCGGATTCCTGCGTACACGCCGTCCGGCCCCGCAGCCGGTCGGGGATCTGGCCGTGGCCTGAGCTCGCACCACCGAACGCATTGCGCCCCGGCTCATTTCGAGCCGGGGCGCGCTGTCGTGTCCGGAGTCCGGGTCAGCCCTTGGCCTGCGCGCAGGTCTGGCAGGTGCCGAAGATCTCCATGGTGTGGCTGATATTGGTGAACCCGTGTTCGGCGGCGATGGCGTCGGCCCAGGCCTCGACCGTCGGTCCTTCCACCTCGACGGTGCGGCCGCAGTGGCGGCAGACCAGGTGGTGATGGTGCCCGGTGGAGCACTGCCGGTACACGGATTCGCCCGAGTCCGTGCGCAATACGTCGACCAGCCCCGCGTCGGCCAGCGACTGGAGCGTCCGATACACGGTGGTCAGGCCGATGCCCTCACCGCGCTTGCGGAGTTCGTCGTGCAGTTCTTGGGCGGAACGGAACTCGTCGATGTCGGCCAGCAGCGCGGCGATGGCGCTGCGCTGGCGGGTGCTGCGGACGCCGACCGTCTTCTCGGTTGTTCCCACGGTTCAGCCTTCCTCTGCGTGCGCGACCGCGTCGATGACGATGTGCGCGAGATGTTCGTCGACGAGTTCGTAGATGACCTCGCGGCCGGTGCGTTCGCCGCGGACCACCCCGGCGGACTTGAGGATCCGCAGGTGCTGGCTGATCAGCGGCTGTGTCACCCCGAGGGTGTCGACCAGTTCGTGGACGCAGCGCGGTGATTCGCGTAGTTGCAGCACGATGGCGATGCGCACGGGGGCGGCCAGGGCGCGCAGTAGTTCCCCGGCGGAGTCGAGAATGGTGCGGGAGGGCACCGCCGGTGGCTGGGGCGACCGGTAGGGGTACTCGTCGTGCGGGATCGCGGCGGGGGCCTCCGTCGCGACGTGCGAGCGCCGCAGGGGCGCGCCACTGTCCGTGGTCATCGAACCAACTCCTTATTGGAAACCGATGCCATTCTTATATGCACGGGTGCGCATGTCAAACCCGACACGGCGAGGCTACCCCACCGGACGGGTGTAAATCCGCTCGCGGCGTGCAGATAGGCTGGACGTAATCCTTTGCAATCTTCCGGACACGGATGGAGAACTGTTCAGTGGCACCCAAGTCGAAGGTGGACACCGTCGCCAACCTCGCCAAACGTCGGGGTTTGGTGTACCCGAGCGGCGAGATCTACGGCGGTACGAGGTCGGCCTGGGATTACGGTCCGCTGGGAGTCGAGCTCAAGGAGAACATCAAGCGGCAGTGGTGGCGGACCATGGTCACCAGCCGTGACGATGTGGTCGGCCTCGACTCGTCGATCATCCTGCCGCGTCAGGTGTGGGTGGCCTCGGGCCACGTGGCGGTGTTCAACGACCCGCTGGTGGAATGTCTCAACTGCCACAAGCGGCATCGGCAGGACCACCTGCAGGAGGCGTACGCCGAGAAGCACAAGCTCGACGATCCCGACTCGGTGGCCATGGAGCTCATCGGCTGCCCGGACTGCGGCACCGTGGGCAAGTGGACCGAGCCCAAGGACTTCAACATGATGCTGAAGACCTACCTGGGCCCGGTGGAATCCGAAGACGGCATGCACTACCTGCGCCCGGAGACCGCGCAGGGCATCTTCGTGAACTACAAGAACGTCGAGACCACCGCGCGCAAGAAGCCGCCCTTCGGCATCGCGCAGATCGGCAAGTCGTTCCGCAACGAGATCACGCCGGGCAACTTCATCTTCCGCACCCGTGAGTTCGAGCAGATGGAGATGGAGTTCTTCGTCAAGCCGGGCGAGGACGAGCAGTGGCACCAGTATTGGATCGACGCGCGCCGCGACTGGTACATCGACCTCGGTATCGATCCGGAGAACCTGCGGCTCTACGAGCACCCGAAGGAGAAGCTCTCGCACTACTCCACCCGCAC
Organism: Nocardia sp. NBC_00511; assembly: GCF_045161165.1. Lineage (NCBI taxonomy): Bacteria > Bacillati > Actinomycetota > Actinomycetes > Mycobacteriales > Nocardiaceae > Nocardia > Nocardia sp. NBC_00511. The sequence continues at coordinate 4,627,936 of NZ_CP107849.1, read as the reverse complement.
GGTGGATATCGAGTACCGCTTCCGCTTCGCGGGTTCGGAGTGGGGTGAGCTCGAGGGCGTCGCCAACCGCACCGACTTCGACCTGAAGACGCACTCGGAGCATTCCGGCACGGATCTCGCGTACTTCGATCAGACCTCGGGCGAGCGCTACACCCCGTACGTGATCGAGCCCGCGGCCGGTCTGACCCGTTCGCTGATGGCCTTCCTGGTGGACGCGTACCACGAGGAGCAGGTGCCGACGGCCAAGGGCAATATGGAAACCCGCACCACGTTGAGGCTGGATCCGCGGCTCGCGCCTGTCAAGGCGGCTGTACTGCCGCTGTCGCGCAATGCGGACCTGTCGCCGAAGGCCAAGGACCTGGCCGCGCAGCTGCGTCGCAACTGGAACGTCGACTTCGACGACGCCGGGGCGATCGGCCGGCGTTACCGCCGTCAGGACGAGATCGGCACCCCGTTCTGCATCACGGTCGACTTCGACACGCTGGAGGATCAGGCGGTCACCGTGCGTGAGCGGGATTCGATGGCCCAGCAGCGCATCGCTCTTGATCAAGTAGAGGGCTACCTGGCAGCACGCCTCATCGGCGCCTGATTTCAGGTTCACAGGAAAGACCGGTCAATGGCTGACCGGTCTTTTCTTTATTCGGCTGCCCCCGAAATTCGGGGCGCCGGACCGAAATTGGGTATGTGACTACTCGTGTTAACAACTCGCCGGCGGGGCACTATTTAAAGGTATGAGCTATGGCGCCTTCTCTTGCCGTGGCTCGATCATCCGAGGTGAGTCATGAGCGAGCGTGTTATCGGGCCCCGCTCGGGGCTGCAATGGGTCTCATTGGGGGATTCCGGATCATCCTGTCCGGCCGCCGGTTCGACGGTGGCGGTATTTCGATCCTGGGCGGACGCTTTTCTGACCCAGCCGTGTGATGAGCTGGGTAGGGATGGACCCGTCTGCCCGTATGTCCGTCCGGCGCTGCGGCGTGATCTGCTCTGGCTGGCCCAGGTCCCGGCGGCGCGGCCGCGGCCGATGTGGGTCCGGGCGATCATCCGCGACGCCCTCGAACTGTATCCGTCGTTGCCGACCGGGAACGGCAGTTCGACTTCGGTGCTGCGTGCGCTGATCACGGTATTTCCGAATTTGAACGACTATGCGCTGATCGATGAGATGCACGTCGAATTCAAGTCCGAATTCGTTGATAAGGGAACGATGTTCGGTCAGTTCTATCCGGGCTGTGATCAACCTGGATTGTGGAACAAGGAATTTCGTCCGCTGGACGCGCCGATGCCGATGCTGGTGGTGCGGACCATGATGGTGACGGATTTCCCGTTCCTGCTCGACAAACCGGAATGGGCGGACGCTTATGTTCGAAAGTTCGCCCCGATGCTGCCCGCGCACGTCCGCGCGGTCATGGTGGGGCGCTTGACATCTCGCTCCGCGCCCAGGGTGCCGGCCTATGCCGACCGGCCGGCCGGAGAATCCTGCTCCACCAGCACTTAGGCGGTGCGCGATGACGCGCGAACTCACAGCCGAACCCACCGTTTTCCCGCTCTCGCCCGCGCAGTTGGGCATGTGGTATGCGCAGCAACTGGATCCGGCGCTCCCGCTGTCGGAGGCCCAGTACATCGAGATGCGCGGACCCCTGGAGCTGGCGGCGCTGGGCCGGGCCGCGGTGCTGGCCGGACGCGAATTCGGTTCCGGCGTACTGCGTCTGGTGTCCGGCCCGGACGGTCCGTCGCAGGTGGTGAACCCGCGGATCGAGCCGGTGGTGGGGTTCGCGGACTTCCGGGACCGACCCGATCCGGTGGCGGCGGCGCTGGCGTGGATGCGCGCGGATGCGGCCGCGCCGATCGACCTGCTGGGCCCGGATGCGGGAATCTCCAAGGTGATACGGGTCGGGGAGTCGCATCACCTGTGGTACACCAGAGCTCACCACATCCTCATCGATGGATTCGGTTCGGTGACCATGCTCTACCGGGTCGCCGAGCTGTACAACGCCGCGGTGCGCGGGCAAACGGCGCCGCCCGGCACCGCGGCCTCCCTGTCGGAGGTGCACGAAGCCGAGCTGGCGTACCGGGTTTCGACCCGGTACGCCGCCGACGAGCACTACTGGCGGGCGGCCACCGCGGGCATGCCGCAGCGGTGCAGCCTGGTATCGGCCACCGCGCCCGCGGCCGCCCTGGGGCGCGAGGCGCGCGCCGAGCTCGCCGCCGACATGTCCGCGCGTCTGGACGCCGCCGCCCGCCGCTTCGACACCAGCCCGGCCGCCGTGGTGATGGCGGCGGTCGCGCTGTATTACGCCCGCCTGACCGCCACCGAGGACGTGGTGCTGAGCCTGCCGGTGTCCGGGCGCACCACCGCCCTGCTGCGCCGTTCGGGCGGGATGATCGCGAATGTGGTGCCGCTGCGGGTGCGCGTGCCGCGCGCGGGTCTGGTGGGCGAGGTGCTGGACGCTGTGCGGGTGGCGGCGTCGGGGGCGTTGCGGCATCAGCGATTCCGGCACGAGGACATGCGCTCCGGTGACCATGCCGAACTCGGCCGGGGCATGACCGGTCCGGTCATCAACATCATGCTGTTCCCGGCCGGAATCGACTTCGAGGGCGTGGATTCCAGCCTGCACGTGCTCACCTCCGGTCCGATCGACGACCTGTTCGTGAACTTCTACCAGCACGGTGCGAACGCTCCGATCCACGTCGACTTCGCCGCCAATCCCCGCCTGTACGACGAGGATTCGCTGGCCCGACACCACCGGCGGTTTCTGGCCGAGCTGGATTCCCTGCTGTCGGCGAGCGCCGAGACACCGCTGGCGGAGTTGGCGTACACGACCACCGAGGACGAGCCACTGCTGAGCGGTGCGCACGGCCGACCGGCCCCGGCTACACAGCTGCTGCCCGAGATCTTGGCGGCCGGGTTGCGCCGTGCGGGGCGTGCTGCTGTGGCGGTGGTGGCCGGGGATCGACAGCTGACCTACGGGGAACTCGACGCGCTGTCGAACCGGTTGGCGCGCAGACTCTTACGGCTCGGACGTCCGGCGGACGGCGGCGACACCGGCCCAGCATCCTTTCCGGCGATCGGTCCGGAGTCCATCGTCCTGCTGGCATTGCCGCGATCCCTGGAGGCGGTGGTCGCACTGTGGGCCGTCGCGAAAACCGGTGCGGCTTTCGCCCCGCTGGGGGCCGACATGCCACCCGATCGGATGGCCCGGATCGCCGCCGAATGCGACGCGAAATTCGGCCTCTGCTTCGCGAAATCAGCTGATTCCCTGCCGATTTCGGTCACCTGGATGACCGTGGACGATGTCGCGCCGACCGGCGGGCGAACAGGCGAGTACAACGGTGCCGGGGTGGGCGCTGCGGTGCGGGATGACACCGAGCCGGGCACTGCCGCCACCCCGAGCGTCGACGATGCCGGATTGCCCGTCACGGCGCCGACTGGCGATCGGCCGCTGTCGGGTTCGGAGTTGCAGGGGCCGTTGCGGGTGGGGAATCCGGCGTATGTGGTGTTCACGTCCGGGTCGACCGGGGTGCCCAAAGGGGTTGGGGTGACGCATGCCGGGCTGGCGGCGCTGGCCGGGGCGATCGTGGAGGCGTATCGGGTGCGGCCGGGAGAGCGGGTGTTGCAGTGCCTGAATCCGAGTTTCGATGCGTCGGTGCTGGAGTGGTTGATGGCGTTCGCGTCGGGGGCGACACTCGTGGTGGCCGAGGCGGATCCGGTGCTGGGACCCGAATTGGCGGGGCTGGTTCGGGATTACGGGATCACGCAGGTGTGTTCGACACCGGCGGTGCTGTCGACGTTGGATCCCGAGGCGCTGGAGGGGGTGCGGGCGGTCTCCTCGGGCGGGGAGCCGACGCCGCCGGAGATCGTGGCCCGCTTCGGGATCGGGCGGGAGCTGCTGAATTCCTACGGGCCCAGTGAGACCACGGTGGCGGTGACGTATACCGGCGGATTGAGGCCGGGGGTGCGTGCCGGGATCGGTTCTCCCATACCGGGTGTGGGCATGCTGGTGCTGGATCGCTGGCTGCGGCCGGTCCCGATCGGTATGGCGGGTGAACTGTATGTGACCGGGCAGGGGCTGGCGCGCGGCTATGTGGGACGAGCGGGGGTGACGGCGGAGCGATTCGTGCCCGCGCCGTGGGGGCCGCCCGGGACGCGCATGTACCGGACGGGTGATGTGGTGCGGTGGAACGGATCCGGTGTTCCGGAGTATGTGGGGCGCAGTGATTTTCAGGTCAAGCTGCGGGGGATGCGGATCGAGCTCGGCGAGATCGACGCGGCACTGGATGCGCATCCGGGGGTGGATGTCGCGGTGACGGTGGCGCGGTCCGCTCCCGGCGGCGGCACCGTACTGGCCGCCTACGTGGTGCCGCATGCGGGCGCTGATCTCACCGAGGCCGAGTTGATCGCGCATGCCGCGCAGGGGCTGCCCGCCTACATGGTGCCCGCCACGGTCACCGTGCTGGGAGCACTGCCACTCACCGCGAACGGAAAGGTGGATCGCCGAGCTCTCCCGGAACCGGTTGTGACACCGCAGGTTCGGCGTCTCGAGCCGGTCACCGACACCGAACGTGCGCTCTGCGGTCTCTTCGCCGAGATCCTCGGCACCGACGAGATCGGCCCGGACACCTCGTTCTTCGCGCTCGGCGGCGATTCCATCATGGCCATCACCCTCGTCTCCCGCGCCCGGGCCACCGGACTGGTCTTCTCGGCTCGCGAGGTCTTCGACCACCGCACCCCGGCCGCGCTGGCCGCGATCCTCACCCGCGTCGACGACCGCCCGGCCCGGCTGGCCGAACTTCCCGGCGGCGGGGTCGGTCGAATGCCGTTGACGCCCATCGCCTCCTGGCTGCTGTCCCGGCCGGGCTGGGAGGGTTTCGCGCAGTCGATGGTGGTTCGGCTGCCCGTCGGCGTCGACCGGGCGACGCTGCTGCGCACGGTACGCACCCTGCTCGCCGGGCACGACATGCTGCGCGCGCAGGTCGTCTGCACCGCGCGCGGGCCGCAGCTCGAGGTGCCTGCCGAGTCGGTCGAGGACGAGCTGCTATTGGCTCGAATCGATTGCACCACTGATGATTCGGAGTCTGCTGTAATCGATCAGGCGATCGCGTCCGCTGTCGGTCGCCTGGATCCGCGCGCGGGACGCATGCTCGCTCTCACCTGGATGGACGCGGGTCCGGGCCAGGCCGGCCGTCTCGCGATCGCCGTCCACCACCTGGCCTGCGACGCAGTCTCCTGGCGAATCCTGCTGCCCGATCTGGTGTCCGCGTGGACCGAGGCATCGACGGGCACACCGGCGGCGGCGCACGAGTCCGGAACCTCCATGCGCACCTGGTCGCACGCGCTCCGGGAGCTGGCTGTGGCAACGTTCGACTCGGACGACAAGGTTGCCACCGACGGGGACCTGCGGGAGTCCGAGGTGCACTGGCCGGTGAGTGAACTCGGGTATTGGCGAAGCGTGCTGCGCGAGGATCCGCTGGTGGGGGCGCGGCGACTCGATCCGTCGGTGGACACGCGGCGAACTGTGAGGCAGATCGAAGTCGAAGTGCCGGGGGATATTTCGGCAGCCCTGGTGGCGAAGATGGGCGTGGCGTACCGGTGTGGCGTCGAGGAGGCGCTGCTGGCCGGTCTGGCGCTCGCGTTGGCGCGTTGGCGTGGTCCGACACGGGATGCCTCGGCGACCGTGGTGATGGTCGAGCGGCATGGGCGCGACGAGGTGGCGGTGACGGGTGCCGATCTGTCGCACACCGTCGGCTGGTTCACTGCGCAGGTTCCGGTGCGGCTGGGGCCTGTTGCCGTGCAGGGGGATTCGGACACTGACCGGTGGGCTGTCGTGGATGTGGCGGTGAAGACGGTCAAGGAGCAGGTGCGCGGCGTGCCGCGGGGCGGGTTCGGGTTCGGGCTGCTGCGGTATCTGAATCCGGAGACGGCGGGGGAGTTGGCATTGCTGCCGGAGCCGCAGGTCGGGTTCAACTATCTGGGGCAGATCCCGGATGTGGCGGCCGAGAGTGATTGGCTTCCGGTCTCGATGGCCGATCGGCTGGGCGGGCACGCCGATCCGGGGATGCCGCTGGCGGCGGTGGTCTCGGTGGATGCGGTGGCCCTCGAATCCGAGACCGGGACTCGCATCCGGGCGGTGTGGCAGTTCGCGTCCAAGGCGGTGACCGGGGCGACGGTGGAACAGTTGGCCCGGGAATGGGTTTCGGCGGTCACCGAGATCGCCGAGCTGGTGGCGCGACCGGGCGCGGGTGGGCTCACACCTGGAGATGTCCCGCTGCTGCCGGTCACGCAGGCCGAGATCGATACCTGGGCAGCCGATTTCGGCAGGCTCACCGATATCTGGCCGTTGACGCCGCTACAGCGGGGATTGCTGTTCCAGTCGCAGTTCGCCGAGGGTGGCCCCGACGGGTACTCGGTGCAAGCGGTGATCGATGTCGAGGGTGATCTGGATCCCGACCGGTTGCAGGCCGCCGCACGGGCACTGGTGCGCCGTCACGCCGGACTACGTGCCGGGTTCGCGGTCTCGGAAACATCTGCCGCCCAGGTGATTCCAGAGCTGGTCGAAGTACCGTGCGACTACCGCGAAGCTGTCGATGCGACACCGGAGCAGCTCGATGCCATCGCGGCGCAGGAGTTGCGTCGGCCGTTCGATGTCGCGCGACCTCCACTGATCAGGTTCCTCTGTATTGCGCTGGGCCAGAGCAGATTCCGCCTGGTCATCACCAACCATCACCTGATCCTCGACGGCTGGTCGATGCCGCTCCTCTTCGCCGAGCTGATCGGCCTCTACGAGACCTCCGGTGATGACACCGGTTTCGCCGCCCCGGTCCCGTTTTCCGACCATCTGTCCTGGCTGGCTCGTCGCGACCTGCCCGCCGCCCGGCAGGCATGGTCACGCGCCCTGTCCGGCCTGGACGGCCCCACTCTGGTGGTCTCCACCGCCTCGCGACCCGACACCGCGCCCGCCCCCGTAGCACACGCGGTTCCCTTGTCCGCCAGCGTGATCGACGACCTGCGCCGCACCGCGGCCGCACACCAGGTCACCCTCAACACGCTCGTGCAGGTCGGGTGGGCGCTGCTGCTCGCGGAACTCACCGGATCCACCGATGTGGTCTTCGGCGCGACCGTCTCCGGCCGTCCCCCGGAACTCCCCGGCGCGGAGCGCATGATCGGCATGCTGGTGAACACCGTGCCTGTCCGAATCGCCTTGAACCCGGCGGAAACCCTGACCGCCCTACTGACCCGCATCCAGCGGGAGCAGGCCGCCCTGGCCGACCACCAGCACCTCGGCCTCGACGAGATCCAGGCCATCACCGGCCACGTCCCCCTCTTCGACACCGCCACCGTCTTCGAGTCCTACCCTGTCGACGCCGCCGCCCTGACCGAGGCCACCCGCCACGCCGACCTGACGGTCACCGGCGTTCAAGCCCACGACGGCACCCATTACCCCCTGTCCCTGGCCGCCTACTCAGGCGACGGCCTCCGCCTGGAACTGACCAGATCACCCGGCCATTTCGACGCCGAGCAAGCCGATGCAATTGCGGAAACCCTTTCCCGCCTGCTGATCTCGCTCACCGGTGACCCCCAGCGTCACACCTCGCGGATCCACAGCGTCGACCCGCTGATCACCGCCGCCATCCGCTCCGGTAGTCCAGTCGGACCAGCGTGCCTACTCCCGGACCTGCTGACGGCCGTATCTGACCCGCAGACAGTTGCGGTCACCGGCGCGCATGTCGACCTGACCTATGGTGCGCTCGATCGTGCGTCGAATCGTCTGGCGCGCAGTCTGATCGCTGCCGGTGCGGGACCGGAGCGGGCGGTGCTCGTCGGCTTGCCGCGCTCGGTGGAGACGATGGTGGCGGTGTGGGCGATCGCGAAGACCGGTGCGGCCTTCGTGCCAGTGGATATCGCCCAGCCGGCGGATCGAACCGCTGCGATCGCGTTGGAATGCGATGCGGTACTGGGTATCACCGACCTCGTATCGCGGGCAGGACTGCCGAACGGGCCGACCTGGTTGTGTGTCGATGATCCTGTGGTCATCGCCGAGGTTGCCGATCGTTCGGCCGATCCGGTCACCGACTTCGAGCGCCTGACTCCATTGCGCACCGAGCAGCCCGCGTACATCGTGTTCACCTCCGGTTCGACGGGCACGCCGAAGGGCGTGGTGGTCACGCACGCGGGTCTGCCGAGTCTGGTGGCGGCTGCCCGCGAGCGCGGCGCGATCGGACCTGCTGCCCGCGTGCTGCTGTGCGTGAACCCCGCCTTCGATGCCGCGATCCTGGTCTGGCTCGCCACTTTCGCGGCGGGCGCGACCCTGGTGGTCGCCGCGCCGGAGGCGAATGCCGGGGCGGAGCTGGCCGCTGCGATCCGCGCCGGGGCCGCGACCCACCTGGTCTGTACCCCCGGTGTGCTCGCGACCCTGGACGACGCCGACCTCGCGGGTGTGGGCACCGTCGTCATGGGTGGTGAGCCGTGCCCACCCACGCTGGTCGCTCGCCTGGGTGTCGGCCGCGACCTGGTGAACTCCTACGGCCCGGCCGAGGCGACGGTAGCCGTGACCTTCGGTGATCCGATGACCACGGACACCGCGTCGGTACTGGGCGGCCCGGTCCCCGGCGTCACGCTGCTGGTTCTCGACGGCTGGCTGCGCCCCGTTCCATCGGGCGCGGTCGGCGAGCTCTATCTGCGCGGGCCCGCGCTGGCTCGCGGATATGCCGCGCGTCCAGGCCTTTCCGCCGCCCGCTTCGTCGCGGACCCTTTCACCGCCGGTGCCTGCATGTATCGCACGGGTGACCTGATGCGCTGCACCACGGCCGGTTTCGAATACGCGGGCCGCACCGACTTCCAGGTGAAGATCCGCGGCATCCGAGTCGAACCGTCCGAGCTGGACGCTGTCCTCCTGACACATCCCCGGGTGGCGGCCGCGGTCACCATCGCCCGGCGAAACCCGCTCGGGGCGATGGCCCTGTGCTCCTACGTGACTTCGTCGGACATCGCCCTGCGAGGGGCGGGGTCGTTGTCCGGGTCAGAGCTGCTGGCGTGGGTCACCGGCCGACTGCCCCGGTATCTGGTGCCGTCGAGTATCCAGGTGCTCGGCGAGCTGCCGCGCACGAGCAGCGGGAAGGTCGATACGCGGGCGCTACCGGAACCCGTTGTCGGGCATGCCGAATACGTGAAGCCGATCGGGGTGCAGGCGGTGGTGGCACGCACCTTCGCGGAGGTGCTCGGGATCGACCGGGTCGGGGCGTACGACGACTTCTTCGTGCTCGGCGGGGATTCGCTGATCGCGACCCGGGTGGCGGCCAGGCTGAGTACTGAACTGGGAGCGCCGGTTTCGGTGCGGACGCTGTTCGAGGTTCCAGTGGTGGCCGCGCTCGCCGAACGGCTCGCGACGGTGGAGAAGGATGCGGAAGGCCCGGAGCTGGTGCGGCGGGACCGGGCGGAGTTGGTGCCGTTGTCGCCGGCACAGCAGCGCATGTGGTTCGTGAACCGTTTGGATCCGGCGTCGGGTGCGTACAACGTGCCGGTGGCACTGCGGCTTTCGGGCCGCCTCGAGCTGGCCGCCCTACGGTCCGCACTGGGTGATGTGCTGGAACGTCACGAGACGTTGCGCACGGTCTATCCGGATGTCGACGGGGTCGGCGTGCAGCGTGTGATGGCCGCCGCCGATATCGAAGTGGAGCCGATAGCGGTCACCGCCGAGCGGCTTCCCGAGGCGGTTGCGCATGCCGTGGGTGAGGGGTTCGACGTCACCACGGCAGTCCCGCTGCGGCTGCGGCTGTTCCGGCTCGACGCTGATGAGCATGTGATCGTGCTGGTCATGCATCACATTGCCACCGATGGGTTCTCGATGGGCCCGCTGACCCGGGATGTGGCCGCCGCGTATGCGGCGCGCACGGAGGGCGTACAGCCCAGCTGGGAGCCGTTGCCGGTGCAGTACGCGGATTACGCACTGTGGCAGCGGGATCGGCTGGGTTCGGAGGCCGAACCGGGCTCGCTGCTGGCGCGGCAGGTGGACTATTGGCGGCAGGCCCTGGCCGGGCTGCCCGACTTGCTGGAGTTGCCGACGGATCGGATGCGACCGGCCCGGGCATCACATCGGGCTGCGGAATGTGTTGCGCGAGTGGATGGAACGCTGTCCGACGCCATCGAGGCATGCGCGCGTGCGCACCGGGCGACGCCGTTCATGGTGGTGCACGCCGCACTGGCGGTGCTGCTGTCGTGGTTGTGCGGCAGCGGCGATGTGGTGGTCGGGACTCCGGTGGCGGGTCGTGGACGGCGCGAGCTGGACGATCTGGTCGGGATGTTCGTCAATACCCTGGTGCTGCGCACCGAGATTCGCGCGGAGCAGGGCTTCGACGCACTGCTGGATCGAGTACGCGATATCGACCTGGCCGCTTTCGAGCACGCCGACGTGCCGTTCGAGCGTCTCGTGGACCTGCTGGCTCCCGTCCGGTCGGAGGCGCGGCATCCCCTCGTACAGGTGATGCTGGTGTTCCAGAACCTGGCGCTACCGCAGCTGCGACTGCCCGAACTCACCGTGGCCCCGCTCGAATTGCCTCAGACCGCCAGCCGTTTCGATCTGAGCCTCACCGTGACCGGTGATCCGGACGGCCTGGATTTGCGCTGCTGCTACGCCACCGACCTGTTCGACGCGGATACCGTTTCGGCGTTCCTCGACCGTCTGACCGGGCTGCTGCGTGAGATGACGACGACACCCGCGCAGCCGGTGGGCGACGTCGAAATACTCACGGCCAGTGAGTATCAGCAGCTACAGGCGACGCCGGCACCCGTGGCCGCACCGAGAAACCTGGCCGCCTTGATGGCCGACGCGGTAGCCGCGAACCCGGACGGTATTGCCCTCGTTTGCGGCGAGCGGCGACTGACCTACCGCCAGCTCGACGAGCGTGCCGACCGCCTGGCCCACCGGCTGCGCGCGGCCGGCGCGGGACCGGAAACCCTGGTGGCCGTCGGTATTCCACGCTCGGTCGAATCCGTGCTGGCCGTCTGGGGTATCACCCGTTCAGGGGCCGCGTTCGTGCCGGTGGACCCCGCCTATCCGCCGGACCGCATCGCGCGGATCATCGACGTCTCCGGAGTCTGCCTCGGGCTCACGGTGACAGCCCAGCGAGGCCGCCTGCCGGGCACCGTGGACTGGCTGTGCCTCGATGACATGGAGGACGAGCCGGGCGAATTCGACAGTTACACACTCGAATACGCATCCCCGGCGCACCCCGCCTACGTCATCTTCACCTCGGGTTCGACCGGGACTCCGAAGGGTGTCGTGGTCACGCACGCGGGTCTGGCGAATCTCGCTGCGGCTCAGCGGGAACGCGATGACATCACCCCCGATTCGCGAGTCCTGCACGTCGCATCTCCGAGCTTCGACGCCTCGGTGGTCGAACTGGTGATGGCAGTGAGCGCGGCCGCCACCCTGGTCGTCGCACCGCCCGCGGTCTTCGCGGGACCCGACCTCGCGGAACTGCTTGCCCGCGAGGAGGTGTCGCACATCGCGCTGACACCGTCGGCACTGTCCACAGTCGACCCCGCCGGTATGGACGCGCTGCGGCTCATCGTCACCGGTGGTGAACCCTGCCCGCCCGACCTGGTGGCGGCCTGGGCCGCACCGGGCCGCAACCACTTCAACGACTATGGGCCGACCGAAGCGACAGTGTGGGCCGCCGGTGCCCGCCTGCACCCCGGTGCACCCATCACCATCGGCACGGCCGCACCCGGGATGCGCACCCTGGTCCTCGACAACCGGCTGCACCCGGTCCCCGACGGTGTGGTCGGCGAACTGTATCTCTCCGGAATCGCGCTGGCCCGTGGCTATTTCGGCCGCTACGACCTGACCGCCGTCCGCTTCGTCGCCCTCCCGCACGGCGCTCCCGGCGAACGCATGTACCGCACCGGCGACCTGGTCCGCAGACGCCACGGCGACCTGGAATACCTGGGCCGCACCGATACCCAGGTGAAGCTGCGCGGCTTGCGCATAGAACTCGGCGAGGTGGGGGCGGCGCTGACCGCCGAACCCGGGGTGGCGCGGGCGGTGGCCATCGTCCGGGCGGATGTTCCCGGCGGCCTGCTCGCCGCCTACGTGGCACCGGACTGCGATGCCGAGTTGGATGTCACCGCGCTCAAAAAGGCTGTGGCGCAGCGACTGCCGTCCTACATGGTCCCCGCCTCGATTCAGCTGCTGCCAGAACTGCCGCGCACCGCCAACGGCAAGCTGGACTTGCAAGCCCTGCCCGCTCCGCAACCGACCAGCGCCGAGCACAAAGCTCCCGAAGGCCCCATGGAGGAGGCGGTGGCGAGGGCTTTCGCCGAGGTGCTGGGCATCGACCGGGTCTGGCGTGACGACGACTTCTTCGCTCTCGGCGGCAATTCGCTGATCGCCACCCAGGTGGTGGCCCGCCTCGGTGCCGCCCTCGACACCGCCGTACCGGTGCGTGCCCTCTTCGACGCGCCGACGGTCACGGAGCTGGCGGCCCTCGTCGCCTCGGGGCATACAGCGGACCGCCCGCGCCCGGGACCGCGCCCACGACCCGAACAGATCCCACTGTCCGCGGCCCAGCAGCGGATGTGGTTCCTCAATCGCTACGACCCGGGTTCCCCGATCTACAACATCCCCGGAGCCTTCGAAATAACTGGTGCACTGGATGTCTCGGTTCTACGGGCGGCGATCGACGACGTGGTCGCTCGGCACGAAACCCTCCGCACCGTCTACCCGGCGGGCCCGGACGGCCTGCCGTGGCAGGAGATCGCAGCCACGGTCCGCACGCCCGTCATCGAAATAGATGTTCCCGCAGAGGATGTCGCAGCCGTACTGACCGCGCAGCTGTCCCGGGGCTTCGACATCACCCGCGAAACCCCACTGCGCGTGAGCATCCTGCACCTTGCGGCAGACCGCACCGTGCTGGCACTGGCCGTACACCACATCGCCGCAGACGGCTGGTCCATGGCCCCTCTCGCCCGAGACATCATGCACGCCTTCACTGCTCGAACAGCGGGCAATCCTCCCGACTGGCAACCGCTGCCCCTGCAATACGCCGACTACGCACTGTGGCAGCGCGAGCTGCTCGGCTCGGAATCGGACCCCGACAGCCTGGCCGCCCGCCAGCTGGAGTTCTGGCGCACCGCATTGGCCGACGCCCCCGAGATCCACACCCTCCCGACGGATCGCCCCCGCCCGACGCTGCCGACCGGTGCGGGCGATCGAGTCGAATTCACTGTCCCCGCACCGGTGCACGACCGCATCCAGGTACTCGCCCGCAGCCATGGCGCGACGCCGTTCATGGTGGTGCACGCGGCCCTCTCGGTGTTGCTGGCTCGACTCTCCGGCCGCCGCGACGTCCTCGTCGGCTCGGTGGTGGCGGGACGCGGCGAGGGCGAATTCGACGACCTCGTAGGCATGTTCGTCAACACCGTGGTGCTGCGGGCGCGACTCGAACCGGCCGCCGGATTCGCCGACGCTCTCGATGCCGTGCGCCGCGCGGACCTCGCGGTGTACGGCAATATGGACCTGCCGTTCGAGCGACTTGTGGAGGTATTGGCCCCCGCCCGCACCACCGCGCACCACCCGCTGTTCCAGGTGCTGCTGGCCTTCCAGAACGTGCCGCTACAGTCGACGAGCCTGTCCGGCTTGGAGATTCGACCTCTCACGGCCCCGGCACCTGGCTCCAAGTTCGACCTGGAATGGATGCTGGCCGAACAGTTCGGCGCCGCCGGGGAACCGGCGGGCATCACCGGCTCGCTGATCTACGCCACCGATCTCTTCGACCGCACCAGGATCACCGCCATGGTGGACGCCTTCCTCGGCGTGCTGGAAACCGCCACGGCGACACCGGACACCGCGATCGGCGCACTCGAGGTCGCCACGCTGCCCACGCTCACCGCGGATACTCACGAGCCCGCCCGTACGGCGCACCCGCGCCCCGCCCGTCGCGGCTATCGCGCCCCGCGCACCCCTGCCGAACAGACCCTCGTCACCGCCTTCGAAACTGTGCTGGAGTCGCCGCGAATCGGCGTAGACGACAACTTCTTCGACAGCGGCGGCAATTCGATGGCCGCCGTACGCCTCGTCACGCTGGTGCGGGAACAGACCGGCCTGCCGATGCCCGTGCAGTGGATGTTCCTCGACCCCACACCCGCCGGGCTCGCCGCGCGGCTGGCCGAGACCGCCGACCAGCCGGACGTGGAACCGGCCATGCGGGTGCTGCTGCCCATGCGTGCCGCCGGTACGGCTCCCGCCCTGTTCTGCGTCCACCCCGCGATCGGATTGGCCTGGTGCTACGGCGGATTGGTGCGCTACATCGACGGCGACCGCCCGGTGTACGGCATCCAGTCCCCGGGCGTCGCCGACGGCGGCAGCGCGGATCGGACCGTTCGCCAACTCGCGGTGCGCTACGTCGAGGAGATCCTGCGGGTGCAACCCGACGGGCCCTATCACCTGCTCGGCTATTCGGCGGGCGGCCCGCTCGCGCACGCCGTCGCCGTCGAATTGCGCCGTCGCGACGCGGATGTCCCCGCGCTGATCATGATCGACTCCCGGGCCGACGTCGCGGTCCCCGACGACACCGCGCTGCCGCCACTGTCCATGCTGCTGTCGGAGTTCGGCGGCATCGACGTCCCACCCGAACTCGAGGACCTCACCCCCGCCCAGGCCGCCGGACTGCTGGAGGCGGCCGGAATCTCCTTCACCGCCGCCGAATTGGCGAACTTCTACAGCGACCTGCGGCATCTGCTGCGCCAGCTCGCCGCCCACGACCACCAGGTTTTCGACGGTGACCTGCTGTTCTTCACCGCCGCCGGAAATCCGGACCCGGTCCCGAACGTCGCCACCTGGCGCCCCTACATCGAGGGCGTCATCCACGATCGGCCGCTGCCGTACACCCACAACGAGATGATCACCGCCGCGGCACTGGCCCGCCTCGGCCCGGCCGTCGACGCGTATCTGCACGGCTAGCACCGGCGAATCCGCCCCGTGGACAGGGCCCTGCGTCACAAACCCGCCGATACAGTCACCCGGCTGGGGAACAATGGGCTGGAAACCCGGCCGACGGAAGGTTCGAGTAGGTGGCTGACAACGGGAAGCGGCGATTGCCGGGCGCGGCGGCGGTGGGGCTGGGCGCGCTCGGTGCGGGTGAAGTGATCGCCGCGGCCAGGGGTGGATCACTGCTCGACGGGATCGGGCGGCTGGCCGCCGATTACGCCCCGGTGCAGGTCGTCGAGACCATGGTGGAGCGGGCCGGGCGCTACGACAAGGAGATGACGCGGCTCGGCGTCGGTCTTGCCTCGGTGGCGGCGTCGGCCGGAATGTCGTTGCTGCCCGAGCGATTGCGAACTCCGGCCGCGTTGGCATTCGGGGCGGGCACCGCGGCCATGGCATTGCGCGGGGCCAACCGTTCGGTGCCCGGGGCACTGGGCGCGGTCACCACGGCGGCCGTACTGCGGGCGGGGCTGCGGCGTCCGCCCGCCGGTATCAGCCGCCAACTGCTCTGGGCCGCAACCGGAACCGGGCTGCTGGCCACCGCCGAGACCCTGGTGCGGCGGGCCGATCAGCGGCATCGGGACCGGGTCCGCCGGATCGGGTCGATGGGCGCGCACGTGCCGGTTCCCGAGGACGGCATCGGCACCGAACCGGGCCTCACACCGTTGATCACCACGGCGGGCAAATTCTATGTGGCGGACGTCAATTCGCGGCCGCCGCGCATCGATCCCGCGCAGTGGCGGCTCTCGATCGGCGGGCGGGTCGCGCACCGGCTGCGGTTCTCGCTGGCCGATCTGGCCGAGCAGGCAATCGAATTCGACGCCGTCATGGTGTGCGTGCACAACACCGCCGGATCCGGTCGCTGCGGCAACGCCCGCTGGTTCGGCGTCCCGTTGACCGCGCTGCTCGAACATGCCGCACCCGACACGGGAGCCACCCGCCTGGTCACCCGCGCCGCCGACGGCTACACCATCTCGCTGCCGCTGGAACCGCTGCGCACCGGGGAATGGCCCGGCTACCTGGTGATCGGTATGAACGGTGAACCGCTGCCACCCGAACACGGTTTTCCCGCAAGGGTTTTCGTGCCCGGCATTTATGGCCAGTACACCGGGTCCAAGTGGATCACCGAACTGGAACTGGCCGACGACTCGCACGTCGACTACTGGTGGAAGCGCGGCTGGCCCGCCGAAACCCTCTGGGTGCGACCACAGGCCCGCATCGACGTCGCTTCCTGCGCGAACTCCGGCTCCGGCAAGTGCACGGTCGCCGGAGTCGCGTGGGCACCGCCGCACGGGGTCTCCGGGGTGGAGATCCGGGTCGACGGGGGCGAATGGACATCGGTGGAACTCGGCTCCGAACTGGCTCCCGCCGCATGGCGGCGCTGGCGCACCCTGGTGGATCTGCCGCCCGGCGACCACACCATCGAGGCCCGCGCCACCAGCCGGTCCGGCGAGGTGCAGGACGCCGATGACCGGCCGCCGTATCCGATCGGGCCCGGCGGACTGCATGCGGTGACCGTCACCGCGTGAGCATGACATCTGTCATGGCCGAGTGATGACGGACAGCTGAGGTATCCGGGCCGCGACCGGCCGACAGTGGAGGTATGAACGCAACAGCCCACGGCGTCGCGGTCGGCAGGCCCCGGCCCGTGACCGCTCCGGCCATCGAAATCCGGGACCTGGTAAAGACTTTCGGGGCGGTGCGCGCCGTCGACGGACTCGACCTGACGGTGCGACCGGGTGAGATCGTGGCCTTCCTCGGCCCGAACGGGGCCGGTAAGACCACCACCATCGACCTGCTGCTCGGCTTCAGCCGCCCGGACTCCGGGCAGGTGCGGGTCTTCGGCGGCACCCCGTCCGACGCCATCGCCGCCGGGCGGGTGTCGGCGGTCATGCAGTCCGGTGGGCTGCTGCCGGATCTCAGCGTCGGTGAGACGGTCCGGTTGGTCGCCACCCTGCACGCCCATCCGCGTCCGGTGCAGGAGGTGCTGATTCGCGCGGGCATCGACGACATCGCCGATCGGCCGGTGGGCAAATGCTCCGGCGGCCAGCAGCAGCGGCTGCGTTTCGCCCTCGCCCTGCTGCCCGACCCGGACCTGGTCATCCTCGACGAACCCACCACCGGCATGGATGTCGAAGGGCGGCGCGACTTCTGGAACGCCATCCGCCAGGACACCAGTCGCGGGCGCACGGTGCTGTTCGCCACCCACTACCTCGACGAGGCCGACGCCTACGCCGACCGCATCGTGCTGGTGCGGGCCGGACGCGTCGTCGCCGACGGCAGTGCCGCGCAGATCAAGAACCTGGCCGCCGGGCGCACCGTCAGCGCCACGCTGCCCGGCGCGGACGCCGCACACCTGCTCACCCTGCCCGGTGTGGACCAGGTGGAACAGCGCGGCGAGCGGATCATCGTGCGCGCCAAGGACTCCGACGTGGTCGCCCGCTACCTGCTGACCGCGACCGGCGCGAAGGATCTGGAGATCTCCGCGCACAACCTCGAGGACGCCTTCCTGGCCCTCACCACGACGGGAGCAGTCCGATGACCACCCTCGACACTCGCCCCGCAGTGCGCGCCAACGGATTCCGGCCGGGATTCCTGGCCATGGAACTGCGGCGCACCCTGCGCAATCGACGCACCATGATCTTCACGCTGGTGATGCCGCCGCTGTTCTTCGTCATCTTCGGCACCAATTCCGGTTTCCGGCACCAGGATTACGGTTCCGGCAACGTCACCGGATACGTGATGGTGTCGATGGCGGTCTACGGGGCCATGCTCGCCACCACGAGCGGCGGGGCGATGGTCGCCGTGGAACGAGGTCTGGGCTGGAGCCGTCAGCTGCGACTGACACCGCTACGCCCGGCCGTCTACGTCGCGACCAAGATCATGGTCGCCATGGCGCTCGGATTCCTGTCCGTCGCAGTCGTTTTCGTTGCCGGAGCATTCCTGGGTGCGCAGCTGTCCCCGACCGCGTGGGTGGGCTGCTTCCTCATCGCCTGGCTGGGTTCGCTGGTCTTCGCCGCCTTCGGACTGTTCATGGGATACCTGCTGCCCGCCGAGAACGTCATGCAGATCCTCGGCCCGATCCTGGCGCTGCTGGCCTTCGCCGGCGGGTTGTTCATGCCGGTATCCGGCTGGTTCGGCACCATAGCGAAGGTGATCCCCACCAACGGCATCGCCGTCCTGGCCCGCGCCCCCTTCGCGCAGCCCAGCACCGCAGGCATTCTGCTGGCCCTCGCCAATGTCCTGATCTGGGCCGCGATCTTCGCCACCGGCTCTGCTCTGATGTTCCGTCGTGACACCGCCCGCTGACCGCCCGCACCGCCGCGAGCCGGACCGCCACCCAGGCGATCCGGCTCCGGCCGTGGGTGATCCCGAAACCCAGTCCGCGCCCGACCATCCGGATTCCCGGGCCGAGCGTTCGGTGGAACCCAGCAGGCCGGACGAGAGGGGGTATGCGATGGCGTCGGACGTCGCCGGACCGCGGGAGCCCGGGCGATCCGAGTCGTGGAGTCCGGCCGCCGCGTGGCGGCGCATCTGGGCGGGCGACGAGGGATGGGTGGGGCGCTGGGGCGAGCTGGCGGTAGCGTCGCGCGGTGTGGACGAGGAGGAGTTGGGGATTCGGCGGCGGCGACGCTACGGGTTCCTGTTCGCCGCGGTGTGGGCGGTGTATCTGAACGAGCCGGTGCGCAAGGCCTGGCAACTGCACGATCCGGTGGCCCGGGTGTACACGCTGGTGGTGATCCTCGCGTTCGCCGTCGCCTATATCGGTTCGTACTGGCTGGTGGTGCGGGGGCCGGTGTCGAAGAAGCCGTATCCGGTGCCGTTGCAGGTGCGGGTGGTGGTCTTCCCGCTGCTGGTGCAGGGGCTGCTGGTGCTGGCCGCAGCGGTCACACTGCATTCCGAGGCGTACGGGATGGCTGTATATCTGGTCTCGTTCAGCGCCTTCGCACTGCCGTCGGCGCGTGCGATACCGGTGCTGGTGGCGCTGATCCTGGCTTCGACCGTTGTTCCGCAGTTGCTCACCGGGCATTCGCCGGACTATGCGCTGATGCAGTCGATGGCACTGGCCGGATTCGCGGTCGGCGGGATTCGGATCATCCTGCTGCGCAATGCCCAGCTCTACCAGGCTCGTAAACGGCTGACCGAGCTGGCCGTCGCGGAGGAACGGCTGCGGGTCGGGCGTGATGTGCACGATATCCTCGGCCACTCGCTGACCGTCATCACCGTTAAAACCGAACTGGCGCAACGGCTCATGGACCTGGATCCGGAACGCGCCAAGACCGAGATGGCCGATGTGGAGCGGCTGGCCCGCGAATCTCTGGCCGGAGTGCGCACCACCGTCGGCGGCCTGCGCGAGGTCTCGCTCGCCGGTGAGCTGACCAATGCGCGAACCGCGTTGCGCGCCGCCGAGATCGACGCCGACCTGCCCGATACCGACGAGTTGCCGCTGCGGCACAGCGTGGTGTTCGGCTGGGTGCTGCGCGAGTCCGTCACCAACCTGGTGCGGCACAGCGGTGCCTCGTACTGCCGGGTCCGGGTGACGCCCACCAGCATCGAGGTGGTCGACGACGGCGTCGGTCTGCGGGACGGCGCGCACTTCGGTTCCGGCCTGTCCGGCTTGCGCGAACGGGTGCAGGCCACCGGCGGCAGCCTCACTCTCGGCAATCGCCCGGAGGGCGGATTACGGGTGCTGGCAAGCTTTCCGGCGGGACCGACCAAGGAGCCGGAATGATCAAACTGCTCATCGCCGACGATCAGGCGCTGGTGCGCGGCGCACTGGCCGCCCTGCTGCAACTGGAATCCGACCTGGATGTGGTGGCCGAGGTCGGCCGCGGTGACGAGGTACTCGAGGCCGTCGCCCGCACCGCCCCCGACGTGGCCCTGCTCGATGTGGAAATGCCCGGCCTGGACGGCATCTCGGCCGCCGCCCAACTGCACGCCGTCCACCCCGAGGTCCGCATCCTCATGGTCACCACCTTCGGCCGTCCCGGCTACCTGCGTCGCGCCATCGACGCCGGAGCCAGCGGCTTCGTCGTCAAGGACACCCCCGCAAGGGAACTCGCCGACGCCGTCCGCCGCGTCCACATGGGCCTGCGCGTGGTCGACCCCGCCCTCGCCACCGAAACCCTCACCACCGGCACCTCCCCGCTCACGGCCCGCGAACGCGAAGTCCTCGCCGCCGCGGCCGACGGCGCCACCGCGGGCGCGATCGCCAAACAACTCCACCTGTCCGAGGGCACAGTCCGCAACCACCTGTCCTCCGCAATCGGCAAGACCGGCACCAAAACCCGCACCGAAGCAGTCCGCGCCGCTGAGCGCCTCGGCTGGCTCTGACCCCCGTTCCAGCACACACGGCCCAGATACCCCGGCGAGTGGCCGCCCCGATCTGCTCGTGCCCCAGCCCTTTTCATGATCAAGGAGCTCTCAGCGCGAATATTTGTCCGTTTCGGCGCGGTGGGAGCTCCTTGATCTTGGTCAGAAGCGGCCGCCGCGGCTGATGCGTCGGGAGCTGTCGGAGCCGCCGTAGGAGCCGGGGCCGTAGGAGCCGCCGCCGAAGCCGCCGTTCGAGCGGGGGCCGGAGTTCATGCCGCGCAGCATGCCGTCGATGAGGATGCCGCCGAGGATCGCGCCGGTGGGGGAGTTGGAGCTGAATTGGCGCTGCTGCTGGGACTGCCATTCGCGCACGGCGGCCTGCGCTGTTTGCAGGGCGCGGGCGCCGAGTTCGACTGCGCGCTGGGCATATTGGAGGGCCTGTGCCGGGTCCGAACCGGCGAGCTGCTGGGCCTGTTCGAGGCTGCGCTGGGCTTCGGCCAGGCGGGTGCGGGGTTCGGCGTCGATGCCGCCGCGGCGGGTGCTGATGAAATCGGCGGCGGCGGTGACCTGCGACTGGGCGGCCCCGAGGGTCTGCTCGAGGCGGCGGTGGAGTTCATCGGCGGCGCGCTGACGGTCGGTGGCCGCCTCGATGGCCTGGTCCAGGGCGGAGTCGGCGGCGACGGCCTGCCGGAACACACCCAGTGGATTGCCGGCGGCCTCGGTGGTGGCCTGGTCGAGCGCGGCGCGTGCGGCCGTTGTGGCCGTGGGCAATTCGCTGCCGCCGTGCTCGGTGAGCGTGGCGGCGATATCCAGGTCGCGCTGGAGTTCGGCGATGATGGCGGGCAGTCCGGCGCGCGCCTGCTCGATATCGGTGGCCGCCGTGTCGATGGCGGTGAGCAGGGTGCGGGCGGCGTCCACGGCGGATTCCGCGGATCGGATGTCGGCGACCGCCGCGCCCTGCTCGCCCACCGGTTTCGCGACGGCCGCGCGCCCGCTCTCGATGGTCCGCTCGGCGAAGGAGATTCGCTCCTGCGCCATGGACACGTTGTCGCGGATCGGGGCGAGCACGGAGGCCGGATGCTCGGCGGTCAGCCGCGACAGCGTCGCCTGCGAACCGGGCAGCTGGGTGGTGAGCGCCACCAGATCGCGGGTGAGCGCGTCGAGCCGGTCGCCCGCGTTGATCAGCAGATTGCGCATCCCGTCGAATTCGGTGACCTTGGCGTCGAGTTCGCGATCGGCCCGGCCGCAGGTGCCGATCAGCTCGACCAGCAGCCGCCGCTGCTCGTCCGGGGTCTCCGGGATGTCGTCGTCGAGCTGCTGACGAATGGAGAAGGCCTTGGCGAGTGCGGTTTTCGCACCCTCGAGCGCCGCGGTGAACGGCGTGGTGGCCAGCGCGCCGAATTCGTCGGTGGCCAGCCGCAATTCCTCGGCGCTGGTGCGGATGGCGTTGTCGGTGTCGACCAGCGTCTCCTTGGACCGGGTGTCCAGGGCGTGCAGTGGCAGCGCCGCCAGCGCGGCGGTATCGGTCGGGTCGACCCGGCGGGCGGTCTGGAGCGCGGCCCGGTCCCGTCGGCGGCGGCGCACTCGCAGGAACAGCCACACCGCCAGCGCGGCGAACGCCACGATCAGCAGCAGGAGCAGCAGGGTGCGGCCGCTGAGCCCGCCCGACGCGCCCATCGCCTCGGACAATCCGTTCGCGGTCGCGAGCCCGGCCCCGGCCCAATCCCCGTTGCGCAGCTTGGGTTCCACCTTGTCGGTGAGCAGCCGGTCGAGCTCCTTGTCGCTGACCGAGGACGGCACGGTGCCGGTGAAGGCGTAGGCGCGGTCGTCCACGGCGATCGAGAGCAGCACATCGCGGTCGGCGAAGCCGGACAGTCGCGCGGTCTGCTCACCCCACGAATGTGAGTCCAGCCCTTGGAAATTGCGCACGTATACGATCCAGAGCCGCTCGTGGTCCTTGGAGTACAGCGAGTCGATGGCCTGCTGGAGTTCGGCGGTCTGCACCGCGTTCAGCGCCTGCGCTCGGTCGGTGAGATACGAGGGCAGTCGAAGCGGTTCGTCGGCCATCGCCGGGGCGGCGGGACCCCCGGCGAGCGCCAGGACCACGAGCACGCCGGTCACGATCAGGGACAACAACCGAGAGTGGGAGCGCTGCTTCGGTAGCCGCATGCATCGAATCTAAGCGGTTGAGGCCAGGTGGTCGGTTTCTTCCGCACACTGTGTCGGAAGCGATGACTACGATCGACAGCGTGATCACGATCGATTCCCCCTACACCGGACACGTCTCCCCCGGCTCGAATCCGCAGCAGCGCGAGCTGCCGGGCGCTCGCATCGTGAAAATGTCCGTCGGCGGCATGGACAACAACGTCTATCTGGTGCAGTGCGCGCACACCGGCGCGACCCTGCTGATCGACGCCGCCAACGAGGCCGAGCGCATCCTCGAGCTGATCGGCGAGCAGGCCCCGGACGGTGTCGAGCTCATCGTCACCACCCACCAGCACGCCGACCACTGGATGGCGCTGGAACCGGTGGCCACCGCGACCGGCACCCCCACCGCCGCCCACGAACTCGACGCCGCCCCGCTACCCGTGCCGCCCACGCGCCTGCTCGCCGACGGCGACAAGGTCAGCATCGGCGACCTCGAGCTCGAGGCCATCCACCTGCGCGGCCACACCCCCGGCTCGGTCGCGCTGGCCTTCACCGACGGCGCGGGCCGCACCCACCTGTTCACCGGCGACTCGCTGTTCCCCGGCGGCGTCGGCCGCACCGGCTCCCCGCAACAGTTCACCTCCCTGCTCGGCGATGTCGAAACCAAGCTGTTCGACCGCTATCCCGACGACACCGCCGTCTACCCGGGCCACGGTGACGACACCACCCTCGGTGTGGAGCGTCCGCAATTGCCCGAATGGCGGCGGCGCGGTTGGTAAAACTCCGCAACCGCACCCCCGAACCGGATTGGCTGGTGAGGGATATGACCGACACGCCCCGCACGGGCGGCCGCTTCACCGGCGTCGCCCGCTGGAGCCGGCGGCTGCTGCTCGGCGGCGTGCTCATCGGCGTGCTCGTGGTGGGCGGCACCGCGCTGCGGGTGTGGCAGGTGGCCCGCATCGACGACTACACCCACGCCGACGCCATCGTGGTGCTCGGCGCGGCCCAGTACGACGGCACCCCGTCTTCGGTGTTCCAGGCGCGACTGAACCAGGCGTTCAAGCTGTATCGCATGGGCATCGCGCCGATCGTCGTCACCGTCGGCGGCAAGCAGGTCGGTGACAACTACACCGAGGCCGCCGCGGGCAAGAACTACCTCAAGGACAACGGCATCCCCGACGACCGCGTGCTGGCCGTCGAAACCGGGTCCGACACCCTGCAGAGCATCGAGGCCGTCTCCAAAGCCCTGCTGGCGCGCGGCAAGTCGTCGGTGGTGCTGGTCAGCGACCCGTGGCATTCGCTGCGCACCCGCACCATGGCCCGCGACGCCGGACTGAAGGCGTGGACCGCGCCCACCCGCAGCGGGCCCGCGGTCTACACGCGGGAATCGCAGGCGCACGGCATCTTCCGGGAGACCTTCGCGTTGCTCTGGTATCAGCTGACCCATTTTCCAGCGGACTTCAAATACACGGCGGACCAGTGAAACCATGAATGCGCGTATCGACTACGACGGGGTGTACTCCGACGCCGACCGGGAGCGCATGGCTCCCGAAACCGGCGGCACCGCCGGACTGAACTGGTCACCCTGCCCGGCCCGGCGCAGCGAGTTCGCTCGCGACCGGGCCCGGGTGCTGCACTCCGCGGCCCTGCGCCGCCTGGCCGACAAGACCCAGGTGATGGGCCCGCGCGACGGTGACACGCCGCGCACCCGGCTCACCCACTCCCTCGAGGTCGCGCAGATCGGCCGCAGCATCGCCGACAGCCTCGGCTGCGACCCGGACCTGGTGGACCTGGCCGGGCTGGCGCACGACATCGGGCACCCGCCCTACGGGCACAACGGCGAGAAGGCGCTGGACCAATTCGCCGACGCGCACGGCGGTTTCGAGGGCAATGCGCAGAATCTGCGCATCCTGACCCGGCTGGAACCGAAGGTGCTCGACGATCAGGGCGTCAGCTTCGGGCTCAACCCGACCCGGGCCGCACTGGACGCGGTGATCAAATACCCTTGGGGCAGATCAGGTCCCGGCTCCAAGTTCGGTGCCTACGACGTCGACATGGACCGCCTCGACTGGGTCCGCAAGGGCGCGCCGGACCGGCGGCAGTGCCTGGAATCGCAGATCATGGACTGGGCCGACGACGTCGCCTACTCGGTGCACGATGTCGAGGACGGGATCATCGTCGGACGCATCGATCTGCGCGCGCTCGCCGACCCGGACGAGCAGCACTCGCTCGCGGAACTCGGTGCGGGACGGCATCGTTCGCTCAGTGTCGACGACTTGGTGGCCGCCGCCCAGCGCCTGTCCGAACTCCCCGTGATCGCCGCGGCGACCGAATACGACGGTTCGCTGATCGCCTCGGTGGCGCTGAAACGCCTCACCAGCGATCTGGTCGGCCGCTTCGCCACCGCCGCCGTCGAGGCCACCCGCGCCGCCTGGGGCGGCCGCCAATTGTCGCGCTACACAGCCGATCTGGAGGTGCCGCCGATCGTGGCCGCCGAGGTCGCGGTGCTCAAGACGGTCGCGCTGCGCTACGTGCTGTCCGACCCCATCCACCAGGTGCGCCAGGCCGGTCAGCGCGAACGCATCCTGCTGGTCGCGAACACCCTGCTCGCCGCCGCCCCGCGCGGCCTGGACCGGCTGCTGCTGCCCTGGTGGGAGGCGGCCGCCGACGACTCCGCGCGGGTGCGGGTGATCGTCGATCAGATTGCCTCCTATACAGAGAGCCGCTTGGAACGGGTCGCCGCCGCGATACCCTGAACCCGGCGAATTCGGCGGCAAGGGGGCGCTAATGACACGGGGTCTGGACACCATCGTCGATCTGGCTCGCTACCCGCTGGACCGGCGCGACGTCCCGCGCCTGCGCGAGGTGATCGAACAGGCACAGGCCGACTTCCTGGTCACCGGCGTCACCGTGCTGCCGGAATTCCTGCGCCCCGCCGCCGTCACCGAGATGGCCGCCGACGTGCTCTCGGACGGTCTCGGCGATTCCATGCGCTACGAGTACACCGTCGCCTGCGATCGCATCCCGGAACGGTCACCGCTCAAGGCGCTGTACAGCTGGGAACCGTTGCTGGACTTCGTAACCCAGGTGGTGGGGGAGCGGGCGCACCGCTCCGCCGACGAACTGGGCGCGATCACCGTGCAGATCCACGAGACCGGCGACGCCCAGGACTGGCACTTCGACATGTCCGACTACACGGTCATGCTGCACATCGTCGCGCCCGAACAGGGCGGGATGCTCGAGTACATTCCGCTGCCCGGCGCGTTCCTGGAACGCGGCGGCGGACTGCCGATGCGGCATCGGCACGGGGTGCGGATGCTGGCGACGGTCCCCGGCACGCTGGTGCTGCACGCCGGACGGCGGTCACGGCATCGGGTGACGCCGGTGCACGGGGCGATTCCGCGGGTGAGCGTGAACATGGCGTTCAATTCGAAGCCGGGCCAACGGCTCAACGCGCACGTGCGCCGACATCTCTACGGGCGCATCGAATAACGGCGTTCAGAGCTCGGCGTGCAGCGCCCGGTAGTGGGTGAGGCTGCGGTCCGGAGTGTCGTCGTGGACCAGGCGGCCCGCGTCGAAGACCAGGACGCGATCGAAGTCCGCGAGCAGATCCAGATCGTGCGAGATGACCACCAGCTGCTGCGGCAGCTCGTGCAGCAGCCGCGAGATCCGGCGGGTATTGCGCAGATCCAGCAGCGTGGTCGGCTCGTCGAAGATCACGTACTGCGGACCCGTCGACAGCACGGCGGCGATGGCGAGCAGCTGCTTCTGCCCGCCGCTGAGCAGATGCGCGGGATGGTCACGGAATTCGGTCAGCCCGTATTCGGCGAGCACCGCGTCGACCCGGGCATCGATGTCGCCCTTGGGAACTCCGTGATGCTTGAGCCCGAACGCCACATCCTCGGCGACCGTCGGCATCACGATCTGCACGTCCGGGTCCTGGAACACGAACCCGACCAGCTTGCGAACGGCTTTGCCCTGCTTGCGGGTATCGAGGCCGTCGACGCGCACGGTGCCGCGGGTGGGTACCTGCAATCCGTTGAGCAGCCGCGCGAAGGTGGACTTGCCGGAACCGTTGGATCCGACGACGCCGATGCGGTGCTCGCGCAAAGTCAGGTCGAGTTCGCTGAGGACTTCGCGCTCACCGAATTTGTGCGAGACGCCCGCCAGTTCGATCATGTGCGTGCCGGGATCATCGGATAGGCGCGGCGCACCGCCAGCGCGGCGAGGGAACCGATCACCGTCTTGACTACATCGCCGGGTAGGAACGCGACCGACGTGGTGATCGCCTTACCCAGCGAGATGTGGGCGGCAACCGCCATCCACGGAATCCCGATGGCGTACAGCACGATTGCGCCACCCAGGAAGTTGATCGCCAAGGCGATGGGCAGGTTGTAGTGCCGCCACAGCCTTTCGGTGAGCAATCCGATCACCAGTGCGCCGATCGGATAGGCCAGTACGAATCCACCCGTGGGGCCCATGATCACCGACAGGCCGCCGCGTCCGCCCGGCAGCACCGGCAGGCCGATGAACACCAGGACATCGAACAGCAGAATGGCCAGTGCCCCGCGCTTCGCTCCCAGAATCGCGCCCGCGAGGATCACGCCGAGAGTTTGCGAGGTGAACGGCGCGAACGCGCCCGGCAACTGGATGAGTGGGAAGAAGCCCAGCACCACCATGATTGCCGCGAACAGCGCGATCTGCGCCAAATCCCTACTACGCACCGGGGCATCCTAATTGGACAGCGGTCCGGTGCGGTGCGGCACCTATGCCGTGAGCGGCGTCAACTGCGATTGCCGGTCAGATGCTGTGACGGCTCGTACTCAATCCAGTCCGCGAGCGTCGAGGGCCTCGCCGACGCCATCGGCCATCCGCAGCGTGCGGATCAGCAGCGGCACCAGGAACACCGTGCTGCGCTCGATGCCGCGCGCTTTCTGTGCCGCACGCACCATTTCGGCTTGTTCGCGGATGACGGGGATGAATCGAATGGTCATGGCCACCAGCAGGCCGACGCGTTCCGGCCGCACACCGAGCGGTCGCAACGGACCGAGCGCGGTCTCGATGGTCGCGATCATCGCGGAGGTGCGAGTGGTGAGCGTCACCAGATTGGCCAGCAGCACCAGTGTCAGCAACCGCTCGCCGACCAGCACGGCCGAGACCCATCCGGTGAAGATCAACTGCGCGAACATGATCAGCATCAGGACGGGCAGCAGCCCGAGCACCTGCCGCCCGGTCGTCCGCCACGGCACCCGCGCCACCGCGTAAAGCGCGAGTACGGCGGCGAATGCCACCCCCAGCCAGGCCATCGAGTGAACGAAGAACAGCCCCGTCCCCGCGACCGCCAGCACCACCAGCTTCGCCCCGGCAGGCGCGGCATGCACCGGCGTCCGGGCATCGTGGTAGAGGCTGAGCACCGCCCGATCCTGGCAGACGGGCCGCGGGTGCTCGTGAGCGACTCCGGCGCTGTTGGCCGCGTGCCCAGGCTCGAAGAGGCGGGAGCACGCGTGCCCGTCGAGCGGGGCTAGACTCGCTCGCGTGGCCGGCCGACTTTCTGACCGCGATATCGCGGCGATTCGTGAACGTGTTCGGATCGAGGATGTAGTCGGTGAGTACGTCGCTTTGCGTCGCGCCGGTGCAGACTCGATGAAAGGGCTGTGCCCCTTTCACGATGAGAAATCCCCCTCCTTCCATGTGCGCCCAAATCATGGCCATTTCCACTGCTTCGGCTGTGGTGAGGGCGGCGATGTCTTCGCCTTCCTGCAGAAGATCGAGCACGTGGGTTTCGTCGAGGCTGTCGAGCAGATGGCCGACCGCCTCAACTACAAGATCAACTATGAGGGCGGCGGCACCTCGGTCCAGCGTGACCGCGGCACCCGCTCCCGCCTGGTCGCGGCCAATGCCGCGGCCCACGAGTTCTACATGGCTCAGCTCGGCAGCCCCGAGGCCGAGGCCGCCCGGAAGTACCTCACCGAGCGCAATTTCGATCACCAGGTCGCCAACCAGTTCGGCTGCGGCTACGCCCCCGGCGGGTGGGACACCCTGACGAAACACCTGCTGCGCAAGGGTTTTGAGTTCAAAGAGCTGGAAGCGGCGGGCCTGTCCAAGCAGGGCCAGCGCGGCCCGATGGACCGTTTCAACCGCCGCCTGCTGTGGCCGATCCGCAATCTCGGCGGCGAGGTGATCGGCTTCGGCGCGCGCCGCCTCTACGACGACGACACCATGACCGCCAAGTACATCAACACCTCGGAAACGTTGCTGTACAAGAAGTCCCAGGTGCTCTTCGGGCTCGATCTGGCCAAGCGTGAGATCGCGAAAGGCCATCAGGCCGTGGTCGTCGAGGGCTACACCGACGTGATGGCCATGCACATGGCGGGCGTGAAAACCGCTGTGGCGTCCTGCGGTACCGCCTTCGGCGACGAGCACATGGCGATCCTGCGCCGCCTGCTGATGGACGACAACTTCTGGCGCGGCGAGATCATCTACACCTTCGACGGTGACGCCGCCGGTCAGGCCGCCGCCCTGAAGGCCTTCTCCGGCGACCAGAAACTGGCCGGGCAGACCTACATCGCCGTCGCCCCCGACGGCCTCGACCCGTGCGAACTGCGCCAGCGCAGCGGCGACGGCGCGGTCCGCGACCTGGTCGCCCGCCGAGTCCCGCTCTACGAGTTCGTCATTCGCGGCCTGCTCGCCGAACACAACCTGGACACCCCCGAGGGCCAGGTGGAGGCATTGCGCCGCGCCGTCCCCGTGGTCGCCCAGATCAAGGACAACGCCCTGCGCAAGGCCTACGCCACCAAACTGGCGGGTTGGGTCGGCTGGGACGACATCCAGCTGGTCGTGCGCCGCGTCGGCGACGAGGCCCGCAAACAGTTCCGCAGCGGGACCAAGGCCGGCATCCCGGAAAAGTCCGCCCGCCAAGCCGATTCGGCCGCCCAACCCGCGGCCCGCCCCACCCCCACCGACCCGACCCTGCTGCCGCAGCGCCAAACCCTCGCCGCCGCACTGCAATACCCGGCCTTCGCGGGCCCCGTCTTCGATTCCCTGGACCCACAGGCATTCACCCACGCCGCCTACGTCTCCGTACTCACCGCCATCGAGAAGGCAGGCGGCACCGCTGCGGGCCTCAGTGGCGCGGAATGGGTCAACGCCGTCGCCGACAACACCGACGACCTCACCATGCGAGCCCTGGTCTCGGAGCTATCGGCCGAACCCCTGCCGGTGAAATCCGCCGACGCCATCCCGCGCTACGTCACCGGCGTGATCGCCCGCACCCAGGAAGCCTGGGTGGGCCGCCAGGTAGCCGAACTGAAGTCGAAGCTCCAGCGCATCTCCTCCACCGAGCAGACCGACGCCTACATGGCGCTGTTCGGTGACCTGGTAGCGCTGGAACAGTACCGTCAGAGCCTGCTCAAGCAGGCCATGGGCAACTCCGAAGACTTCCGCTGACACAACCCCCTCCGGATTCACTCCACAGAGGGGGCAAGGGGCGCAGCCCCAATCCCTCAGCGCCGCAGCTGGTCTTGCGGAATGAGGATCGTGGTGCGCTCGTCGATCGGCACCATGGGTTCCAGCTTGGGCTGGGTGCTCAGCTTGTCCGCGAGCTTCTGCCGTCCCATCGACACCATCTTCTTGGTGACGGGGCTCTCACTGATCGCACGGGTCGTCTTACTGATCTGTTCATACCGAACCCGCCCGGCCTTCGCGCCGAGCACGTACCCGGCAGCGACGCCGATGATCAACCGCAGCATCTCGAGAAGCTCCTCCCATAGACCAGTCCGCCCCCACCATCCTGCCCGACCCCACCCCCCACTGTCGATCCGGCACCCCGTCCCATCCCCACCCCTATTTCCCCAGCTAGAGCCACGATTTGGGAACTGAACAACAGATACGCTAAAGTTTTCCCCGGCCGGTTCGAGAGATCCAGCCAGGGAAACAATCCCCTATAGCTCAATTGGCAGAGCAGCCGACTGTTAATCGGCAGGTTTCTGGTTCGAGTCCAGATGGGGGAGCCTGAAACGGCCCCTGACCAGCGCGACAAGCGCAACGGTCGGGGGCCGAATTCGTTCCCGGAGTTAATCGCCCGTGACCACATCATGCTGGATGGCCGCGGCGCGGTGAGAGACTCGGCTGCGCGGAAGATATTGCGTAGGCAGCGCTTTCGCTGCTGTGCAATCCCTACGGCGTCGACAGCGTGGTGCATGCCGACAGTGGGCACCGACTGGTCTGAAGGGGCCTAGCTAGAGGGTCTGACCGGCCAGGCAGCCTTTGCCGCCGCTGGAGAGCGAGCACAGCAGCGTCAACGCCGGTACGACGGTGGCATTGGCCGCAGAGCCGACACCGTTGCCGATACCGGCGGCCGAGCCGGGCGGCAGGAGGCCGACCAGTGCGCCGACAATGGTGGAGGTCGCTTGGCTGCTGCCCAATTCGGTGCTGCCGGAATCGGCGACCGGGGTCGGGTTGTCGAGGGTCAGCGGCGCGGCCGAGGCCGACGCGACGGTACCGAGGGAGATGGTCGCACCGGCGATCCCGATGAGGAGTGAACGTTTCACGGTTTCTCGAATCCGATCCGGATCAGGCGAAGTTGCTGATGCAGCTGCGAGGAGCGCTGGACATTGTGCAGAGCGCGAAGAGCGGCGCGAGGATGATGTTGGCGGCAGCGCCGATGGTGTTGCCGATCGCGGCGGTCGAGCCGGTCGGGAGAACGCCGACCAGTGCACCGACGCTGCCGGATTCGAAGTTGCTACTGCCGGAATCGGCGACCGGGGCCGGGCTGTCGAGGGTCAGCGGCGCGGCGGAGCCAGTGCTCACGGTGCCGAGAGTGATGGTCGCACCGGCAATACCGGCGAGGAGTGCGCGTTTCACGGTAGATCCTTTGTGCATGTGCTGCTTCGACGGCGAATGACGTCGAAGCAGCACGGTACATAGCAATCGCCCGATTGGCGGATTAATCGATCATTCTTATCGCGTGGCGAATCCGGCTGTACCGGTGTGGTTTTCAATGCACAGAATGATCGCTTTCGGGAGACCTCAGTTATAGCGGGTCTAGCCAATCCGCCTCGGCGACCGACTTCCAGGCTAAGGCTCTCTTTCCGCGCGGTATGTCTCCTTTCAGGAGACTGCGACCGCCTGCCGTCGTGGGATCGCGGATCCATGCGTGACGCCGTGTACTGATCGATGGGCTGTGCGCCTCGCAGTCCGGGTCGCTGAGCCCGCTCTGGTGATTGCCCGTTGACCGCTGGATGTTTCGCTATCCGTGCGCTCCCGATCAACTCGCACCAGGATCGCCGCGACTGTCCGTCCTTCGTCCCGGGCGGATGTTTGAGTTCTCCCGAGCATCATCGTTGCGAACCACGTCAACGCGGTACCGACACCCACGCCGAGGAAGAATGAGAGCCAACCCTCGATCATCGCGTGCTCCTTTCGCGGTGCATTGCTATTTCGCGCTGTGCGGCTTGGAATCCGGTTCAGGACAGGCGAAGTCGGGAATTCGACGCCGCTGCCTCGCGAGATCATGGGACAGGTCGTCATAAGCGAGAGAAAGCTCCGCCAGCCGCTGCCATGCGAAGTGGAGCTCGGGTTCCGAACTGTCAACGGACAGTGCTGCGTAGGCCTCGACAAAGAACCCCGCGAGCCGATCGATGACCATGCCGACCGTCTCGGTGTGCATGGCGGCCGCGGAATGCGGCGTCGGCATCTCCAGTGCCACCCACCGGTCGATATCGCGAACCAATCTGTATCGGGCACAGTCGATTTCGATTGCTCCCGGTCCGGATCCGATCGTCGGGCGAGCCTCGTGCAGGCTCGCGAGCTCATAAGCGGCCTGTAGGACCGGGTGTGGCTCGATGATGCATCCTGAGCACGCCTCCAGGACCAGGTCCTTCGACGGCAACCGTGTTTTCATGCTCGCCCCTCCTCCCTCGATCCGGCAGTTCACCTGTCGGAGAGTGTGACTGAATGCACATCTGAGGGTACGTCTGACAACTTGTCAAAACAACACTCTTGTTTGGGTCGTTGTCGCTGTAGGATTGCGCTGACCCGGCGAAAGGATCGATCGATGGCACCCCAGTCACCGACCGTTGCTCGATGGGAACTCTCGCTTCGGTTGAACGAGTGGCGAAAGCAGCTCAACATCGATGTCGATACCGCAGCGAAAGCGCTCAAGATCTCCCGCAATCACTGGTGGCAGATCATGAGCGACCGGAGGGCGCTCACGGATGAACACTTCGCAGGCATGGTCAAGCTCTTCGGGATCGGCGGCGAAGAGCAGAAGATCCTGCGCGAGCTGCGTGCCGTGGCCCGTGACCGTGGATGGTGGTCCGAGTACTCCGCCCTCTACAGCGATGAGAACCGGCGATTGTTCGGTCTCGAACATGGCGCCCAGTCCATCTCCAGCTATGAAGCTCTGCTGATTCCTGGACTGCTGCAGACGGAGAGCTACGCCCGCGCGGTCATGACATCGGATGTCGCGCGCATTCGTCCGGTCGATGCCGAGCGCTACATCGAGGCGCGGCTGCGCAGGCAACAGCGCCTCGTTGACGCAGATCCGTTGCAGCTGACCGTAGTTCTGAGCCAGGCCGCACTGGTGCAGCAGACCGGGGGACCTGTCGTGCTGGTGGAACAACTGCGGCATATCGTGGCGATGGCACGCGATACTCGGGCCAGCGTGGATGTCCGCATCGTGCCGTTTGCAGCAAGTGAACGCCCGATTCTCAGCGGCTCACCGTTCCATCTGATCGAGTTCGAGAGCCCAGTGCTGCCGACGCTTGCTTGGCACGAATCCGTTGCGACACATGGCATCATCGAGGATCCTGTCCGGGTTCGTGAGCTGCGCATCATCTATGGCCACCAACTCGATTCGGCCCTCAGTCGAGAGGATTCACTCGCCCTGATCGAGGAGACAGCGAATCGGCTAGCCTGAAAATATGAGCACCGCCCAGTTTCATGGCAACTCCCGCACCGGCTGGTTCAAGTCCTCCAAGTCCAATGACGGACCCAACTGCGTCGAGGTCAAGTTCGCCGGCGATGTTGTGGCCATCCGGGACAGTAAGTTTCGGCGAGACGCAGCTAATGTGGGACGGTCTCAGCCGGTGATCGAGATCGGCCGCGTGGACTGGAATGCTTTCCTGGATCTTGCTGTCGACGCGGAAGTCGGATCGCTCCAAGGCCTTCCGGTCATTTCTCGACATGACTCGGGTGAAGTCAGCGTATCTGCTCCAAGTGGTGGCGTAGTGCTGGTCTTCACTGACACAGAGTGGCTTGCCTTCACCGAGGGCATTCGGGAAAACGAGTTCGCCGCGGCCTGATCGAGGGTTCAGCCTGACCTTGCGTTTGCCGCTCTGGTCAGGGGCTGTTTCAAGCTCCCGCATCTGGACTCGAGCTAGAAACCTGCCGATTAACAGTCGGCTGCTCTGCCAATTGAGCTATAGAGGTCAGTGCCGGAATGGGATCGGCCGCAGCCGAATCGCCGTCGACCGGTTCGGTCACGGGTTCGACCGGGTCTGTCGTCGACGTCATCTGCGCGGTGGTCGAAGTGATCCAGCCCTCGGCCTGCACGCTCTCGATTCCTGAGCACAATGGGGTAATGAGCCCACGCTCATGATTGCTGACCACGTCGCTCGATCTACTCCTCCATACGTTCCGCGTCGTCCGGGACCCAGGAAAAAGGGACCTGTGGCCAGCGGGCGGCGGTCCACGCCTCCAGGTCGATCGAGAGAACGGCGTCCACGAAAACTTGCGGAGGTCGGTAGCCGTGGGCGGTGATGTAGTGCCCGATCAGATATGGAGCGGCGTAAGCGATCCCAGCGGGCCCGGGGATGCGGATCTCCCCGTTCCCTTCCGGGCCAACCCCATGTGGGCACAAATCACACTCGTGTACTCCTAGGCAGACGATCATTCCGTGCAGTGAAAACCACACCGGCACAGCCGGATTCGCCACGCGATAAGAATGATCGAATAGGCCGCTGACTGGGCGAACGATATGTACCGTGCTGCTTCGACGTCATTCGCCGTCGAAGCAGCACATGCACAAAGGGATCTACTGTGAAACACGTACTCCTCGCCGGTATTGCCGGTGCGACCAGCACTCTCGGCACCGTGAGCACTGGCTCCGCCGCGCCGCTGACCCTCGACACCCCGGCCCTGGTCGCCGATTCCGGCAGCACCGAATTTTGGACCGATCGTAGTTTTGTCGACTGGCTGCGTCGAAAATCAAGCCCCTCCAACCGATTCCAGGTCCGGCGTGCCGACGCCGGGTGGACCTCACCTGTTGGCGAGCCGGTGGATGGTCCGCTTGTTAAGTACGAGGAGCAGTACGACGATCGCGGCGGTGCTACTGACCAGGTGCAACTTGGGAGCCGGGTAGTAGCGGAAGACCTCTAGATCAGGGAATGGTGTGAGGCTGAGGACGCCGATCGCGATGGTCAGTCCTGCGCCTGCGGCGGCGAATCTCGTGCCGAGGCGCTGCCGGGCGAACAGCAACCCTGGTCCTAGAACTAGCAGCGCGATGGACAGAACGACGAGAGCTGTGTTCAGCAGGTATGTGGTGTGGGTTATCTGGTAGCGCTCGCCCCAGCATGAATAGCCGGCGAGCAACAGCGCAAGGATCGCTGCGACGATGGCGACCGGTGGCGCGGCCGGTTTTACCGGAGCTGCCGTGGAGTGCAGTGGCCGGTCCGGAGACTGGTTGACTTGCGAGCGTGGGCGTTTCGATCCGATGCCATCGTTCGAAGCCGCGCGTCGATTTATGGCGGTCGGAAGCTGTCGCGCAATGCTGGCCCCGCGACCGTGCGCCGCATTCCGTGCCATGGTCGCGAATTCGGTACAGCTGTCGAATCTTTCCTGCGAATTCTTGGCCATCGCCCGGGCAATGACGGCATTGAGTTCTGGCGGGACGTCCGGGCGAAGCAGTGGTGGAACTGGTTTGCTCAGATGCCCCGCCACCACCTGCCCAGGATCGTTGGCCGCGAAGGGCGGCCGCCCGGCGAGAAGGGCGAACAGGGTGCAGGCGAGTGAATACTGGTCCGAGCGATGGTCGAGCGGTTCGCCGGAAAGCTGTTCGGGCGACGCGTAGGACAGTGTGGCAGTGAAGGTTCCGGTCGAGGTGAGCTGGGTGTTGGATGCCAGGAGGCGGGCGATGCCGAAATCGGTGAGTACGGCCCGTTCCGGGCGTCCGGCCCCTGGTGCCGCTAACAGGACGTTCGCGGGCTTCACGTCGCGATGCAAAATTCCTTGGCTGTGTGCGTAGTCCAGGGCGGCGGCGACCTCACTGATGATCTGGATCGCTCGTTGCACCGTGAGGGTGTCTGAAGCCAGCCTACTCGCATCGATACCTTGGACGTACTGCATTGCAAGCCAGAGCTGCCCGGCCTCGACCCCGCGATCCTGAACCGCCACGATCCCCGGATGGTCCAGTCGTGCAACGACTGTCGCCTCACGCTCGAACCGTGCCCGTAGCTCCGGATCGGTAGACACCGCCTGATTGAGTAGCTTGAGTGCCACCCTGCGCGGTAGTCGTGGATGGCGGGCCAGGAACACAGTTCCCATCCCACCCTGACCGAGCACACCTTCGATGACGTATCCGGCGAACGCCTCTCCGACTACTGCTCCCACCTCGTGGGCTCCTCCCCAAGCCAAGGGGCAGCGCGACACGACCGACCCCAACGCGGCGACTGTAAAGAAGTACAGCGAAGTCTGTCCACCGCTGGAAGCAATACAGGCTTCAGGCATTCGGGAAAACGAGTTCGCCGCAGCCTTGATCGGGAGTTCAGCGCAGATAGTCGGTGGCACGACCCAGGGGCGGCCTGGTCCGCCACAGTTCGATTCCCGCGTCGACGAGTCCGACTCGGTCTAGGTGGGCCACATCGTCGAGGGGATGCCAGGCGGCGAGGTCGGTCGAGCCGTTGGCTTCGTTGCGGAGTTCGCCGGTGGTGATCCGGCCCTCGTACACGATTTGGATGCCGTGGAAATCAGCGAATTCGCCGTGGGGGCGCGGGTATTGGCGGTTGATCGAGTGGATGCCGAGGAGGCTGACGAGTTCGACGACGTACCCGGTTTCCTCGTCTACCTCGCGTACCGCCGTCGCGAGCGGGTCCTCGCCGTGGTCCATTCCGCCGCCCGGCAGAGTCCACCGCTTGCCGCCGTCGGGGTTGATCCACCGGGCGAGCAGGATCTCGCTCGCGTCGTCGATTTCCCGCACGCACACGGCGTAGGCGGCCACTCGCAGTTCCTTCTTCACTCCGCGAGGCTAGCGGTCACCGTTGATTCTGTTCCGCCAGCGCACAATCTGGCTGAGCAGGCGGTTGTCGTACAGCTCCACTACTGTGTGCTCCGCCCGTGGAGTTCGTCCACGCGGCCGGGGGACTATCTCGTTTGCTACAGCGCTATGGAGTTCGATCATGACCGAGGCCACTGCCCGCGACTACAGTCACCTCCGGCTCCGCTGGCAGGAACGTTTCGCCTTCTACGACGCCCACGGTGCCCCCAGCTCCCGTGAATACCAGGCCGAACTGCGCCTGCTCCCGTTCTGGAAGCGCCTGTACTGGAACTACAACTTCCTGGTTTTCTTCTTCGGCCCCATCTACTTCTTCATCCTCGGCCTCTGGAAGAAGGCCTTGGTCCTGCTGGCCGTCGCGATCGCTCTGGGCGTCGTCTCCTTCGCCCTCGACGCCTCCGCGGGCTCCTTCCTCGGCCGACTGTTCACCTTCCTGGTCGCAGGCACCTACGCCACCACCGCGAACTACGCCTACTACTTGAAGGAGGCCAAGGGAATTCAGTCCTGGAACCCCTTGGAAGGCATGTTCCGCACGAAGTAGCTCCGCTGGGTCGGCTTCGCAGGAGTGGTCCTGATGGTATGCGGATCCGAAAACCGCTGGGAACCAAAGCAACTCGGCATTGCTGCGGCTGTCAGCCAGCTACCGGGCGTGGGAGACCGACCTTTTCAACTCCATGCTGAGAGCACATCGGAGGCATTCCACACCAGGTCTACGGAATCGACCACAGTCTGCTCGATATCGGTCAGGGATACGATTAGCAACGCTGTTTCACGAGCCTCGAATCCCGGAACGACGGCAATCGCCCGCGTTAGTTCGGCGAGGTCATGTCGGTCGAACGGGGTACCGAGCCACTTGATCGATCCGGCGAAGATCAGCTTGTTGGCGACGGGAGAGCGGTCGGCGCCGATAAGGTCTATCTCGGGGTTGAAGGCGCGGTTCCACCAACCGCCAACCGCACCAACTTCTTTCCAGGGCAGTGCGCCGGAAAGCGCCGTGAGCTCCAATGCGTCTCGTATCAGTGGCTCGACAGCTTTGCCACGCCACGAGGTCCAGCGTCGCGTGAACAGCTCGTACGCTGCGGCACTTCGGCCTCGTCGAACCAGGTCCTGGGCCGAACGCAGGGTTGCGAGGTAGAGTCGCAGGTTGCTGTCAGCGACCCGGTAGAGGGCGGGCTTTCCTGGTTTGACCGACAGTGGCTGGTCGACCGACAACACCTGCTTGTCTGTCGAAAGCCGTTGCAGGATCGGCGATAACGTTCCGGACGGCAGCGCGCCACTGCGACTGCCTGCGGTGGCCGCGATTGTGGCGTGCGTGCGTTCTCCGCTTCCGATCGCTTCCAGTACGCGTCGTGCCTGATCCGGTGCGGGAAACTCGGCGAGCAGTGTCGACTCCGGCACGCCGAACAGCGGCGCGGCAGGGTCGCGACATTCGCGTTGCACGAAGT
This sequence comes from Nocardia sp. NBC_00511, assembly GCF_045161165.1. NCBI lineage: Bacteria > Bacillati > Actinomycetota > Actinomycetes > Mycobacteriales > Nocardiaceae > Nocardia > Nocardia sp. NBC_00511. The sequence continues at coordinate 4,589,786 of NZ_CP107849.1, read as the reverse complement.
CGAGTGGTGGAAGCCCGTGGGGCCAACTACGCAGAATGCCCGGCAGGCCGCCCGTGATCAGATGTGCGTCGATGCTGTCGGCCGCGTCGAGTCCGAGAGCTCGGCCGACCTCGGCAGGGTTGAGTGGATCGAGTACCAGGTTGTCGGCTCGTCCGTAAAACGGACGGTCGTAGGCGGTGAGTCGTTCCATCATGTGGATGTCACTGCCCAGGAGCAACAGCAGGATGGGGCGTTGCCGCAGCAGCCTGTCCCACGCGGTCTGGAGTGCGCCATCGAAAACGTCATCTTGTTCTGCGAGCCAGGGCAATTCGTCGATCACGACAATCGTCGGTGTGTCTCCGAGCGCGGTTGCCAGCGCTCGGAGCGCATCAGGCCACCCGCCGACGCTCTCGGGAAGAGCCTCGGGATCGTGTGCGATGCCCGAGCACCTCAGCTCGGTCAGGAACGTCATGAGCGATTCGGATACCGACATGCCCTTGGTGGCGGTGAAGTACAGATACGGCACCTGCGCCGTGTCGCAGAACTCCTGAACCAAGCGGGACTTTCCGACCTGTCGGCGTCCTCTGATGGCTAGGGCGATACCTGCCTTGGACTCCGCTACCCGTTGGAAGCGAGTTTGCAATAGTCCCAGTTCAACGCTTCGCCCTACGAACCCAGATGTCATTTACGCTCCCGGTAGTCTACGTGCAGGTAGATGGGATCTACGTAGATTGAATCTACATTAGTTCGTAGACCTTCCTGGCATGATCGAGTCGATCGTCTGATCGCCGACGTGGGCATGTTGCTGGTGGGTCTGCCTCGATGTCGATCGGTGCCGCATGGTTGAGCAAGCGCCGTTCCGCTCGGAGCAACTTCCATATGTGTCGACGTAGTGCCGCTCTGTTGCGTTGCTGCTGAATAGCTTTGGTGGCCGGTGTCGCCGTCGTATTGCCGGTGAGGCGTCTAGTTGGCTGTGAGTTGCGGCGACCGAATGTTGTAGGCTGCGCCTATTGCTGTTGTCGGGGGCCGCATGCAGGGGGTGCGTGGTGTTAGCTGGTGATGGAGTGGCCGAGTTGCGGTCGGAGATCCAGGCGTTCTACGCCGGGTTCGGGCAGCCGGAGTTGCTGCGGCAAGCCTTCGAGGCGGCCGTGCTGGTGGTGCCCCTGGTCGAGGACGATCGGGTACCCACTTCCCCGGTCGGCGGGATCGACTGGATTCCCGCTTTCACCAGTGTCGAGGAGTACGCCCGCTACATGGTTGCTCGCGGCGTTTCCGAGGAGCGTGAATACCGCTATCACACACTCCAAGGGGCTCTGCTGACCGGATACGCCGCCGCCAGGACCGAGCCGACGGGGGTGTCGGTGGACTGTGTCGGTGCCGCGCCGGTCGCCTTCCCGCCGCGGCCCGCGGCAGAGACCACTGCGGCGGAGGTGGAGGCGTGAGCGAGGAGTTGCAGGTCCAGCCTGAGGTGTTGAAGCAGGCCGAGACCGGGATCAACGCGATCATCGGTGAGCTGTCCGGTCTCGGCGTGAAGGAGACCGGCGCGCAGGGGCGCGGGTTCGCGCTGTTGACGCTGTCGCCGTTGCAGGCGGGGAAGGCTTCGGTGCAGTCGGCGTTCGAGTCGTTCTGTGACCGCTGGTCGTGGGGCGTGCGGTCGCTGGTGCAGTCGGCGAACTCGATGGCGCGGTCCGTGGGTTTGGCGGCCGGGCGCTATCAGATGATGGATCAGGCGGCGCAGAACGCACTGAAAGAGGTGTATTCGCACCTCTTCTCGGATCCTCATCTGACAAAGGACGACATCGACAAGCGGTCGTGGGGAGACACGCTGTCCGACAACGGTTTCAACGCGATCATGCATCCGGACTACACCGACAAGTCGTTCCAGGACATGCTCACCCAGCTCAACAAGGACGGCCAGGTGATCAAGATCGCCGCTCCGCAGGCGGCGGCGAATATCGGTGCGCTGCAGAATCCGGGGAGCGCGGTGGCGCCCTCCGGTGGCATGCCGGACGCGGGCTGGAACACCGGTGTGATGCAGGAGGCGGCGAAGATCCTCAAACCGCCAGAGCCGCAACAGGTCCCGGGCCAGGTGCAGCCGGAAGGCGGCCGATAGGTGGGTATCGGCGACTTCATCAACAGCGTCGGGAATGCGATCGGCGACGGCATCGACGAGGCCGAAACCAAGGCTGGTTCGATCCTGGACAAGGGCGCGCACACCGTCGCGACCTGGGTGCGCGACGCTGGTGCTGGTGGTGTCGCCGATGCCATCGACCACATCGGTGACCAGATAGCCGATGTGCTCGGCGGCGAACTCACCGAAATGGAACTCGGCCAGACCAAGGACAAGACCGAACTGATCCGCGGCGAGCCGGACGCCATCAACGACGTGGTCGGCAAACTGCACAAGATGTCGGCGTCCATCGAGTCCACCGGCGACGCGTTGAAGACCATCGACGTCGCGGACTGGACCGGCAAGGGCGCGAGCGCATTCCACACCGCCTTCGACAAGCAGCCGAAGCTGTGGTGGACCGCAGGTGATGCCATGTCGAAAACGGCTGCCCACTTGAGCAACTGGTATTGGGCAGTCGAAACGGCGCAGGCCAAGGCGCAGGACGCGATCGACAAGTGGGAAGCCGCCGACAAAGAGGAGTCGACGAAGAAGTCCGCTTGGAATGCTTTGTCGGACAAGGACAAGAAGGCTCACCCTCTTGCTGACACCTGGACATCGATGCGTGACGATGCCCGCGCGATCCTCAAAAACGCGCGCTCCCAGCGCGATAGCATCGCCAACCAGATCGCGAGCGGCATCTCGGCCGAAACCCAGCAGGCTCCGACCGAACCGCCTCTCACCCAACGGTTGTCCGACGACTTCGACGACATGAAGGACATCTACGAGTACGGCAAGATCAGCTTCGGCGACGGCCTGCTCACCAGCTTCTCCTCGATAGTCCAGTTCGCCCGTTCCACCAACGTCCTCGACCCCTACAACATCACTCACCCCGCCGCGTACGTCAGCCACATGGCCGACCTCGGAACCGGAATGGTCACCGCGGCAGCCGATCCCGGCGCCGTGGTTCACTCCATGCTCTCCGACGCCCGCCGCAACCCGTTCGAAGCGGGCGGCGCCCTGACAGGCAACATCATTCTCACGATCGCTACCGGTGGTGCGGGTGGCGCGGCGAAGACCAGCGTCGAAGCCCTCGACGAGATCAACAACGCGGCCAGGATCGCCAAGACCACCTCCGGCGTCGCCGAAGACCTGCCCGGCTTGGTTCCCGGCCGGAGCGTTCCCCGCGTCGACGCCCCGGCAATTCCCGACCGCGCTGCGCCGAGTCCGGGCCAAACCTTGGATACGAGAGCAGGTTCCGGCGCTCCCGCCGACGCACGGGCCGGTTCGGGAGGGCCCGCGGATACGCGATCAGGCCCCGCTCCGGCGGACAGCCGGGCCGGAGCTGGGACTCCCGCAGATGCCAAGGCAGGCGCAGGGGCGCCGGCGGACGGCAAGGCGACTCCGGGCCCGGCGGACGCGCGCGCAGGTTCCGGTACTCCAGCCGACACCCGCGCTGGTTCAGCCGCTCCCTCGGACGCCGCCCAACCGGGGCAGCAGCCACCAGGCCTGCACCCCGACAGTGGCAGTCCCGCAGGCCCTTCCAACGCCCCCGAGGGCGGCCCGGCGGCAGGCCCGCACCCGGATGGCGCTGCCCCACAGGCGAACCCGGTCGCCGAGCCACGCCCAGTCGACACCGCGCCCGAGCATCCGTCGACAGCCCCGCACGCCGACCAGCCGGTCGCAGCGAACGACCATGTCCCCGGCGACAATTCACCCCACTCCGGGCCCGACACGCTGCGCTCCGAACCTGACACGGTGAAGCCGCATCCCGAAGCGGATCCCGCCGCACCGCACCAGGACAAGCCCGGCGACACTCGCCCCGAACACCCGAACGACCAGACCCAACCCGGAGCTCACCCCGCGGCCGATACCGCTCCCCGCACTGAACCGACCACTCCACACCACGAACCCGACGGCACTCACTCCGGCGACCGCCCGTCGCCAGACCACACCACGCCGGATCACGAGAATCCCGCCGCCGATACTCATCCAGGCCATGACCAGCCCGATCCCCACGGCCACGAACCCACCCTGGATGACCTGGCCCACAACGATGCCGACGCTCGCCCGCATCACTCGGCCACCGACGCCCCCGCAGAGTCCAACCGAACCCCCGACAACACCTGCGCGGGCCGCGACCCCGTAGACATCGCCACCGGCGAATTCCTGCTGCCCGAAACAGATCTCGAACTCCCAGGCATCCTGGCGCTGGTCCTCAAACGCCGCCACCGCTCCAACTACCGCTTCGGCCGCTGGTTCGGCCCTTCCTGGTCGGCCACCCTCGACATGCGAATCGTGGTCGAAGACGAAGGCGTCACGTTCCTCGGCGAGGACGGGCTACTGATCGCATACCCGCACCCAGAGCCCGGTATCCCTGTCGAATCCCTCACGGGCGGCACTCCGTGGACCCTGACCCGCACCGACAGCGGCGGCTACCAAGTGCGGGACCCACAACGAGAACTCCTGTGGCACTTCGCTCCCAACACCAACTTCGACGGCCTCGACGTCCAATTGGGCAACTTCGCCGTCTCGGCCCTGACCGACCGCCATCTGAACCGAATCCGGTTCCACTACGGCGTCGACGGTGCCCCAACCGCGATAACGCATTCCGGCGGCTACCGAGTCGAGATCGCAACTGCTGCGGGCCGCATCACCGAGCTCACCGTGATCGGTGTCGATGGCTCTGGCGCGGAGACACGCACTCCGATAAGGCAATTCGGCTACCAAGCAGGGAACCTGGCCGCGGTCACCAATGCCGTGGCCGCCACGACCACCTACACCTACGATGACCGCGCCCGCATGCTGTCATGGACGGATTCCAACGGCACCTCCCTGCGGAACGTCTACGACGAATCCGGCCGAGTCATCCGCCAGCACGGCACCGACGGCATCCTCGACAGCGCATTCGAATACCTTTCTTTCCCAGACGGCACAGGCACTTTCACCACAGTCACCGACTCCCTCGGCGCAGCCACCCAACACGGCTTCGACCACGACCTGCGCCTGCGCGACATCGTGGATCCAGTCGGAGGCCACACCCACTACGACTACAACCGCGATCGCCATCCCCTGAAAGTCGTTGCCGCCGACGGCGCAACCACCGAATACCGCTACACATCCGACGGTGACCTGACCCAACTTATCCGCCCGGACGGCGCCAGTATCACCATGGAGTATGGGGCCCGCAGCCGCCCGTCCACCATCACCGATGCCGACGGCAGTGTCCGACACCAGGAATGGGACGGGGCAGGCAACCTCGTCGCCACAACCGACGCCGCCGGTATCCGCACCGAATACACATACCACGCTAATGGTGCGGTCGCATCCGTCCTGGCCGCCACCGGCGCTCGCAGCGTCGTGGAGGTGAATGCTGCAGGTCTACCAGTCACTGTCGCCGATCCATATGGCGCGACAACGCGCATCGACCGCGACAACTTCGGTCGCCCGATCCGTGTAACAGATCCCCTCGGCGGACTGACTCTGTATTCCTGGTCGCCCAGCGGAAAGCTGTTGTCTCGCAATGACCCGGACGGCTTCGCCGAATTGTGGACGTGGGACAATGAAGGCAACCTGCTCACCCACACAGACCGAGCGGGTGGCATCACTCGACACTCCTACACCGCTTTCGATCTGCTTGAAACCCGCACCGACCCGGACGGCTCGACAACTCACTACACCTGGGATACTGAACGCCGGCTCACCCGCGTCCGCAATCCGCTCGGTGATTCATGGGTTTATGAGTACGACTCCGCAGGTCGGACCATTGGGGAAACCGACTATGCGGGTGCTACCACTCGCTACGCCCACGACGTTGTAGGTCGGGTCGCATCGGTTACTGCCGCTGACGGCACGACCCGTTCCCATGTCCACGACATACTTGGCCGTGTCACTGAGGTCGCTGTGGATTCCGGCGAATGGCGACGATACCGGCATGATCGACTTGGTCGTGTCCTCACCGCAGTCTCCGGTCTTGGCGAAAAATCAATTCACACACTGCAATACGACTTCGCGGTGGGTGGCCAGGTGTTGTCCCAACGACTGGACGATCAGCCCGTCTTGGTACACGAATACGACCCCTACGGACGTCGAGTTCGGCGCACGACGCCCTCTGGCGCGGTAACGACATGGCACTGGGACATCACAGGCCGCGTCCAAACGATGTCGTCCGACGACCAGCACATTCAATTCGCTCACGACCGCATGGGACGCCAAACTGGCTGGCGTGTAGGTGAGATCACCGTCGACCGAGAGCTTTCGGGCACGGGTCTTCTTACTGCTCAGCAGGTCACTGGATTTCCCGCGTCCTCTCTGAATCTCGACCTGCACTCCGCCGCACGCCCCAGCCCGACGTCCATCCGCCGCGATGTCTATGCCTATCGTCCGGACGGGTATCTCACCAGTCACTCCCTCGAACGGCTGAGCGTTCCGTCCGAACAACGCAGCTTCGCTCTCGATCCCGCAGGTCGTGTCACCGCGATCACCCGCAACGACATGCTGATCGAGTCATATCACTACGATCCGCTGAGTAACATCACCGACGGTCATCGGGCTACCCAGGCAGCCAGATTTGATCAGGCTGCAGGTGCCTCAGAACCAGCAGATATCAGCCAGGGGTCCGGCAACGGACCACAGCGTGAGTATCAGCGCAACCTTTTGATTCGTGATGGTCGTACTCGCTATCACTACGACGTCTCAGGCCGTCTGATTCGAAAAACCTCCACTCGAATCTCCCGTAAGCCGCAAGTCTGGCACTATAGCTACGACGCCTTCAGTCAGCTCATCGCCGTCGATACGCCAGACGGCAGCCGTTGGTGTTACAGCTATGACGCGTTCGGAAGGCGAGTCACCAAAAATCGCGAAGACCCGGATGGTACTATAGCGGATCGCGTCGAATACACTTGGGATGACACGTCTATCATCGAGCAATCCGGCGTGGGGTCGGTGATGCGGTGGCAATATCAACCTAACTCCTATACGCCGATTACCCAAGTTACCGATCAAGAAGATATCGACCGAGCCTTCTTTGCGATAATTACCGACCTAGTCGGAGCGCCTGTAGAACTTATCGAACCGGTCAACGCAGAGATCGCTGGTGTAGCCGCAGCTGATCTCTGGGGTGAGACCGTATGGCATGGCGGGGCTGATACGCCACTGCGGTTCCCCGGGCAAATCCATGATCCTGAAACTGGCCTCCATTACAACCTCTATCGTGTCTACGACCCGGCTACTGGCCGATACTTGACGTCGGATCCGCTTGGTCTTGCACCTGCGGCCAATCCCAATTCCTATCCGCATAATCCGACCGTATGGACCGACCCTCTGGGTTTGTGCCCTGAAGATGTCCGCGATACGTATCGAGGTGATTCTCAGAACAGCCCAGGTGGACGCCATGGTCCCGGTGTGAGCATCGACCATGTCAAGATGGAACTGGGGCGTGCAGGTATGCCGGTGAACCAATACGACATCGTCCACGTGCCAACAATCCGAACTCCGGACGGGGTTGCGTATGGTAACAGCCCGCATACATTCGATGGGCTCCCGGCCACTGGTCCGAGAGGTCTGCCTAAAATTGAGATCTCTGATATTGGATTGCGTAACCTAAATGAAGCTGTCGCGACGATATATCACGAGATCTACCACCATCGGCAGTTTGGGTTGACTCGAAACTCGGGAAATATTTGGGGTGGCTCCGAGGCTGCGGCCGAGGATTTTGGCCAGAGAATGCTATCTGAATTCCTCAAGCGAAGGGCGAAATGACAATTAGGTTGGAATCATGAAAGAGTACGACTACCGGCAGGTGGATGCCTTGGTTTCGGGTCCCAGATTTTCGGAGGATCCAGTAGAGCGTTTATGTCCAGCTTGTGGGTGCAAAACTGTGCGGACCTATATCTATCGAAATATTGGTCCGCATAGAACGACTCGCGCCACCTACATGTGGTGTGCCTCGTGTCGTAGGTTCAAGGGATGGACCGGACCGGATTCTGATAATTTGACATTCTCAGACCCGCTTGAATCTCTCTCGTCCGAGGGGCGGCGAAAGATGGAGATGGACCTCGATAGCTTCTTTGGTTATCTGGATGGACTCTGGGATACGGGTATCCTTCCGCAGAATTTTAGTAAATCTGGATAGCGATCCTATAAGTTATCGACCCTATTCGAATTGGGTTCGAATCGTGGCCGAGCCCTCGGGTGTGCTGAACTCAGTTAGCCGACGTGTTGTGGTTCTCGGTCCGTTCGGGTGAGCCTCCCAACTGGGCGTGATTTGAGGAGGCGATGGTGGATGTCGGGATGTTGATGTTTCGGCTCGCGAGCTCTGGTGTGACTGCCTTGTTGAAGGCGGACCATGAATGCAATCCACCAACTCGGGTCGATGACGATCGTGATGGAGTCTTGTCGTAAGCGGTTGCCCGCTAATTTTCCCCGTGGGCAGTTGTGTTCCGGAGAGAATGGGAGGATGTCGCGTCTTGAATCCGAATCAACCTAACTACGGTGGCGCGCAATGGGAGTCGACTCCGAGGGAGCGGACCTACCCTGTGCCTGGCTACGGTGGGGCGGTCGGCTACCCGATGCATCCCGTGCCGCGGAAACCCAAGCGCCGCAACATGCTTTGGGTCTTCGGTGGGTTGACTATTGCAGCGGTGGTGGCGGTCGTGGGTGTGGTGGTGGCTCGCGGATACGATCCTGAAGATACTCGGATGTATAAGAGCGTCCGCGATCTTCGTGTCGGGGATTGCATTGACATGCCGATAGATTCATCGACGCTCCCGGGCGGTACGTCGCGCTCATGCAAGAAGCCTCACGATGCCGAGGTGCTGTACATCGGCGGGATCGACGTGTCGTTGGGGGATACGGCAGCGAAGGATGATTCCGCCAAACGGTGTGACGATCATGCCGCGCCGTTGCTCGCTGCAGCCGGGCTCGGTGACAAGGCTGAGTTGACGAGCTACTACTCGACCGATCAGTCGACATTGAAGTCGTGGTCGGGCATCATCTGCTTGGCGATCGGAACATCGGGGCACAAGCTCACTGCGCCGATCATCGGGAACTAGCCGCTTGACTGTGTCGCGAGGGGTGCGCGGATTGTTGTGTCGATCGCGAGACTCGCGGCGGTGGCCGGTCCTGAGATCTGACCTTCCGGCAGTATAAGTGCACTTCTCAGAAGTGTACTTATATACACCGCGACCGATGCGACCGAGGTCGAGGCGTTGGAGGGGTTCGGTAGCGCTGTGGCCGGTTTCGCCGATGGCGGGCGGTATGCGTTCCATCTACAGCAACGCCTAGGCGCGACAGACGGTCTCGTTACATTCGCTCGGGTGCCTGACCGAGGACATACAGCGTGGGGAGTTGGCCGCGGTTCGGTTCGGGCATCGGGCCTTCTTCGGGTGTGGCGGTTGCTGTGGGGAACGGTCGGACTTGGCCTACTAGGCGAGGGTTGTCGGTGCGGGGAAGTGGCCTCGGCAGCTGAATTGGAGGTCTATTTGGCCGTGGGGTTCGGCGTAGCCGTCGTGGAGCATGTTTTCGGTGGGGGCGAGGTATGCCTCGCCGGGGTGGAGGGTGATTTTGGTGACGGGGTAGTGGGGGAAGGCGGTGAGGAAGGCTTGGCCGAGGGTGTAGTGGGGGTCTTCGGTGCCGGTGAGGAGATTGTGGGCGTGGAGGGTTTGGGACATCGATGCGAGGGGGGTGTTGATGCAGAGTAGGTAGCGGGGGTGGTGGCCGAGGTTGATGGCTAGGCGGTTGGGGGCTGTCGCACGGGTTTTCAGGGGGCTGTGGTACCAGCTGTCGACGTGGAGGCCGACTTTTTGGGAGTGGTCGCCGGTGGTGAGGGTGGGGGAGCCGGTGGGGGTTTTGCCGTAGAGGAGGGGGGCGTCGATGCCGGCGCGGGTGGGGTCGGTGAGGGTCATGGACCAGCGGATTGCTTCGATGAGGGCGGTGCGGCCGGTGCGGCCGTTCAGTAGGGCGTTGAGGGCTTGGTCGTTGCCTTCGGCGGCTGCTGAGCGGAGGTCGGTGAACGTCGTCAGCAGGTGGGCGGGGGCTTGGATTATGGAGATCCAGTCGCCGGGGTCGGCGGCGGGTGTTGGTGTGCCGTAGAGGATTCCGCGTTCGTGGCAGCTGGGTGGGCGCCACGGGGTGCGGGGGACGAACGCGTCCGAGGTGTACTCGTGGGCGTGGTGGGTTTCGGCGGCGGGTTGGGTGCCGGAGCTCAGTTCGATTCTGTTGGCGGCGCTCGGGGCGACTCCGTTGGCGGAGTACGGGCCAGACGGGAATGAAAACGTCATCCCCCTGCGGAGTCCCGTGTGATCGGTCTGGGTGACGGGCATGGCTAGGTTCCTCGGTGCGGTGCGGTGCGGTGCGGTGCGGTGCGGTGCGGTGCGGTGCGGTGCGGTGCGGTAGGTGCTGAGCGGTGGATTTCGAGCGAAATAAGTTGCGTAGCAGCAGAGTCAGGCGTTGGCGTGCGTAGCTCGCCACTGTTCGACGGTGGCGGGAACGCGTCCTCGCAGCTGCTCGGCTATGTATGCGATCACCGGCCGCCCGGTGCACAGCAAGGTGCCGTGCCCGTCCTCGTCGCGTTCGCGCGCTTCGGTTTCGGCGAGCAGCGATCCACCGCATACGTCGAAGAACTGGCAGGACAGGCAGTTTCGGGCGACTCGCCGTTCGGCTTCGACGGCGCAGCGTTCGAACACCTCGCCGCTCAGCATCTCGGCGAACGGGTCGGTGAAGATGTTGCCTATCGACCAGTCGGGCTCCCCGTATGGTTCGCCGTAGGTGAAGCAGGAGCCGTCGGTGTTGACGAGTACCACTGGCAGCCATTCACGGCGGTCTTGGTATTCGGGGCCCTGAGCATCGGCGAGGTAGCGGGCAGCGATCTGGACAAAGTTGTCCAGGGGCGCAGGCGGGCGTTGCAGGTTGCCGGTCAGCCAGAGGTCGACGAGCTGCGCCAGGGCGGTGAGTTCCTGCTCCATCGTCACCTCGAAAGGTGTTGTCTGGCCGGGCTCTCCGGTATCGAAAAGCGGCAGCACTCGGAAGTTGAGGTTGCGGGATTCGAAGAAGCGGAACACCTCCTCGACCGCGTGGATGTTTTGCGCGGTCAGCACCGAGATGCAGCCGACGGGGACACCGGCGGCCACCAGTGCGTCGAGGTTGGCGGTTACGCGTTGTTGAGAATCGCGCCCGGCCAGGTTGACTCGTAGGCCGCCGACCACGTCCAGGGATACGCCGACGGTGTCGAATCCGTCGGTCAGCAGCTCTCGGCGTTCGTCGTCGAGCAGCATCAGGTTGGTCTGCACGCTGTTCGAGATGGCGAGCCGTGAGCCGAATATCTCGGCCTGGTCGGCGAGCGTCTGCCGGTAGAACTGCACCGGCTGCATCAGCGGTTCGCCTCCGTGCCAGATGAATTCGAGTGCGGTATGGGCTCCGTCGCGTTCATCGGCGGCCACGAAGTGGTCGTGCAGGTTGCGGTACATGGCGGTCAGTTGCGAAAGCGACATGGCCGCACGGTTTCCCAGTTCGGGGTACTCGTAGCAGTATTTGCAGCGCAGGTTGCAGAACTTGGAGACCTTGACCACGATCTGCAGGGTTCGGGTGGTCGAATTCACCTGGGCACACTCTTTTCTGGCGGGGTGACGTACGAGACCGGACCCGCCGCCAGGGTGCGCGAGCCTGACGGCGGGCGTGAAAGGTGCTGTGCCCCAGGCGGACCGTCGTCCGCTACCGGGGTTCCGTCAGCGGATGGCTACGGATCGACCAGCTGGTTGAAGGGGTCGCCGGGGGCTTGATGGAACGGCGGCGACTGGCCGAAGGGCTGGCCTTGCCGGAACGGGCCCTCGTTGAACTGATGGAACTGGTGGAACGGGGTCGGTTCCACCGTGTCGTGCTGGAGGCCGTGGGCGGAAACGAGTTCCGCCGTGGCACTCTGGGCCAGCAGCGAGGACAGATGGAGCTGGGCCGCCGACCCGACCACGGTGGTCTGCGGGGCGGGGGCAATCGCGGCGGCGGCCGGTCCGGCCAGGGAGACGGCGATCGCCGGTGCCGCGGCCATGGTCGCGGCGATCCCGGCGAGTCGTGCGATCGCTGCCGCCCGGCGGCTGTTCGGAGGTGACATTCGGTTTCCTTCCGGTCAGGCCCCGTCGCACTCTGGTGGCCCCGGGTACTCGAAGAACGCGGCGGGACACCAATAGATATGAGCGGGGTTACATTCCGGAATGACGCGGGCGAAACCTGTTGGTATGAAACAGGTTCACGGGGTGATGAGCAGGCGTCCCGCGGCTGTGAGCACCTGGTCACGGGTGCCGCCGGGGTGTTCAGCGGCGATGAGATGGTTGCCGATCAGCAATGAGAAGGCCAGCAGGCTGCGGGCTTCGACCTCCTCGGGGTCGCTGACGATGGCGCCGAGGAGCTCGCGCAGCAGGTCCATCCGGTTGTTGTCGACCCGGGCGAGCCGGGCCGCGACCGCGGGGTCGCGGCGTGACCATTCGCGGACCGCTATGTCGACCGGCAGCAGCTCCTTGGAGAAGGTGAGCAGCCCGGCCCGGCGAACCTTGCTCCCGGCGTCCCCGCCTTCGTGCTCGATTCGGGCCCGGACCTCGTCGGTGCTGCGATGCTCCCAGGTGTCGAGCACGGCATCGAGCAGTTCCTGACGCCCGGCGAACTGGCGATAGAACCCGCCGCGCGTGACACCCAGTGCGGTGGCGAGGGTTTCGACCCGGATGGCGTCGGGGCCGGACTCGGCGAGCATCGCCAGGGCGGCGTCGATCCAGGCCTGACGCGGGGTTCGCACTGGTGGCGGCATCTGTGGTCAACCAATCAGTCGGAGGCTCTTGATTACATCATCCCTCGATAGATACAGTACTGTTCTGTATCTATCGGCGCGAGGCCGATGCCCCTCGCCGACGCACACGAGTGATGGGAACTTCCGATGACGAGCTCGCACACGGATGAAATGTCCACTGCCACAGCGCAATCGTCCGTCGAGACCTTGGCTGCCGATGCGAGCATGCTCGCGCTCGGCACCCTCAATGAAGTCCAGTACGCCGACGCGCACCTCCTGCACACCCCGCACTGGGCCGAATATCCGGCCGAACGCTGGGCGCGCGCCATCATGGAGGAGGTGCCCGCCGAGATGGCCGAGCACCTCGAGCGGGCGTGGCGCAGCATCGGCCTGCAGCGTGAGATCAGCGGGACGCCCGGCACGGTCGCGGGCTGGCCGATCGCGCACGTGAGCACCGAATATGTTCTCCTGCAAGCACAGTCGACTCTCGGATTCGAGGGCCAGCTGCTCATCAGGAGCGCTGATCCCGGCGTTCTCGTCGCGACCTTTGTCGACTATCACGACCTGGACGGGCAAGCCCTGTGGGAGCGTGTCGTCCCGGGGCATCTGAACTTCGTGCGGGCCCTGCTCGAGCATCGCGCCGCGCACGTCGGCACGCTCTGAGGAGCGCTACTCCTCGGCGATAATCCGTTGCAGCGCAGCGGTTATGGCCGCTCGCACCGCGTCATGACTGCTGCCGAGCTGGTATTTCGGCGCATCACGCTCGCTACCGTAGCGAGCCACCGGCCCGACACGGAGTTCATCGGGCTCCCATCGGTAGCGCGGGTGAATGTGCCCGTGCAGGTGCTGCCACGAATTACCCTGCACCTCGTAGTTGATCCGCCAGAATTCGGGATCGACTGCCCTGCAACCCAGTTCGACCGCCTCGCCGAGCAGCACCAGATCCTGCATGAACACGAACCGGTCCGGTCGCGGCAACTCGGTGAGCTGATCGGCGCTGCCGTCGTGCAACAGCAGACAGTATCCGGGCAGATGCTGGGTGGTTCCGATGACCGCCCAGCCACTGCGCATCCGGGCCAGCACGGTCGGGTTGGTGCCCTGTCTCGCCGCGCCGATCGAATCGGTGCGGTAGTCGATGGTCGAGTCTGTCATGGGTGCTCCTGGCTCAGCTGGGGCATTCCGTTCTCACCTGAAGCTTTACCCGCGTGCCGTGCAGGAAGTCGGTGGTTTGGGCGGATGTCAGGTGCGCGCGGGCGAGCGGGCTGGGCGTCGGGAGGAATTGCAGGAGCAGCAGTTCGCAGCCGTTGGGGGCCTCACCGAGCGCGATCATCCTGCTGTAATCGTCACCGAGCGGATCGGTGCGGGGGACGAGCTGAATGCCGGGCGCCTGAAAGTGTTCCAGGAGTTGGGCGTCGGGGTCACCGAAATACTGGGCGTACGCCGTGGGCGGATCGTCGACGGTGACGCCGAACACCAGGCGGGTGTATCCGGGAATGGTCACCTGATCCACCAGGGTGAGTGCGGAATTCGGGCCGTGCGTGCGAGCCGGTTCGCGGGAGCACACGACGCCCGCGACGAGTAGGGCCACGATCGCCGCCAGCGTGGTCAGACAGCGGCGCGTGGTGGCACTCATCGAGGCGGCTCGGATCATCCCCCGCACGTTCTTCCCTTCCGGCACTCGGCAGCAGCACACCATCATGCCCGGGCGAGATGTCGGGACCGTGCAGGCGATGCGGGAGAGTCGGCGCGGCGGGCCGGAAAACAACGGCGGGCGAGGAGTTTGCTCACTCCTTGCCCCCTTCAACATATAGCGCACCCCGGGGCTTGCGGCAAGACCCCGGGGGTGCAGCAGAATCGTGCGCCGAAGCCGGAAATCGACGTCGAATGGGGAGTTTCATGATTGACGTGATCGTGGCAGGGTGCGGACCCACCGGGCTGATGCTGGCGAGTGAACTGCGGTTGCGCGGGGTGCGGGTGGTGATCGTGGACAAGGATCCGGAGCCGACGCCGGTGGTTCGCGCACTCGGAATTCACGCGCGCACCATCGAGATAATGGATCAGCGTGGGCTGCTGGACCAGTTTCTTGAGCTGGGCAAGAAGTACCCACTCGGTGGGTTCTTCGCTGGAATCCAGAAACCGCAGCCGGAACGGCTCGATACCGCGCACGCCTGTGTGCTGAGCATTCCGCAGACCGTCACCGAATGTTTGCTGACCGAGCACGCGGTGGCGCTCGGAGTGGAGATCCGGCGCGGCTGCGAGCTCACCGGATTCGATCAGGATGAGGCGGGAGTCACCGCCGAACTCGCCGATGGCAGCACCTTGCGGGCGCGATATCTGATCGGGTGCGACGGCGGGCGCAGCACCGTGCGCAAGCGGCTTGGCATCGGATTCCCCGGTGAATCGAGCACGGCAGACACCCTGCTGGGCGAGATGCGGCTGACCATGGATCCGGAGGCGATGGCCGCCAGGGTTTCCGAGGTCCGCAAGACCCAATTGTGGTTCGGGATCATGCCTTTCGGTGAGGGGATCTACCGCGTGGTCGTGCCCGCCGGTGAGGTGTCCGAGGGCCGCACGGCGCCGCCGACCCTCGATGACGTCAAGCAGCGGCTGATCGCGGTGGCGGGCAACGACTTCGGCGTGCACTCGCCGCGCTGGCTGTCCCGCTTCGGCAACGGCACCCGGCTGGCCGATCGATACCGGGTCGGCCGCGTATTCCTGTGCGGCGACGCGGCGCACGTGCACCCGCCGGTTGGCGGGCAGGGCCTCAACCTCGGTGTGCAGGACGCGTTCAACCTGGGTTGGAAGCTCGCCGCCGACCTCACGGGCCGGGCCCCGGAACACCTGCTGGACACCTACGAGGCCGAACGTCGACCCGTCGCCGCCGACGTCCTGGACAACACGCGCGCGCAGACCGAACTCATGTCCCTCGCCTCGGGCGCGCAGGCGGCCCGGCGGCTGGTGTCGAAGCTGATGGACTTCGACGAGGTGAACCGCTACCTGCTCGGCCAGATCATTGCCATCGACGTGCGCTACGACCTCGGCGACGACGACCCGATGATCGGAAAACGATTGCGGGACATGCCATTGAAGCAGGGACACCTCTACGACCGGCTGCGCGACGGACGCGGCCTCCTGCTCGACCAGACCGGCCAGCTGTCGGCCGCGGGCTGGGCGGATCGCGTGGACCACGTGGTGGACGTCAGCGAGGAACTGTCCGCCCCCGCCGTACTGCTGCGCCCGGACGGACACGTGGCCTGGACCGGAGATGACCAGCAGGCCCTGAACATTCATCTGGCCAAGTGGTTCGGCGCGGCCGTCGGCAGTGATCGATCAGGTGGTCCTGCGGCGTGACGCCGATTCAGGCGCGGCGGGCCATTGCTCGCAGGAGGGTGCCGTCGATGTAGGCGGTGCGGCAGGCGCGGCGGGCGATCTTGCCACTGGAGGTGCGGGGGATGGTGCCCGCGGGGACCAGGAGGAGGTCGCGCAGGGCCAGGCCGTGGCGGTGGAAGAGGGCGGTGCGGACTCGGGAGGTGACCACTTCCGGGTCGACCGCGCCGACCCCGGCGGCGCGTTCGGCGACCAGGATCAGGTGCGCGCCGTGCTCGAGATCGACTGTGAAGGCGGCGATGTGGCCGGGGCGCAGGGCGGTGCTGGCGTCCTGGGCGGAGAGTTCCAGGTCCTGGGGGTAGTGGTTGCGGCCGTCGACGATCACCAGGTCCTTGACTCGGCCGGTGACGAAGAGTTGGCCGCCGTAGTAGGCGCCGAAGTCGCCGGTGCGCAGCCAACGGGCATCCGGCGGTGCGCCTTTGGCGTGGCTGCCTTTGGACAGGCTGTAGTTCAACGTGTTTCGGAAGGTCTGGCGGGTCTCCTCGGGGCGATTCCAGTAGCCCGCACCGATATTCGCGCCGTGCAGCCAGATTTCGCCGACCGCGCCGTCGGGTCGTTCCCGGCCGGTCTCCGGATCGGTGATCACCGCCCACTGCGAGCGTGACGGGTAGCCGCAACTGACCTGTGTCACACCGGCTTCCAGGCCGGGCGCGACCCGCACCATGCGGCCGGCGTTGAGCAGGTTGCGTTCCACGTGCACCACCTTCGCGCCGTTGTCGGCGGGGGTGGCGGCGACGAAGAGGGTGGCCTCGGCCATGCCGTAGCAGGGTTTGATGGCGGTCGGGTGCAGTCCGAACGGTTCGAAGGTCTCGGTGAAGCGGCGCATCGCGCCGACGGTGACCGGTTCGCTGCCGTTGATCAGCCCGATCACCGAGGACAGGTCGAGGTCGGCGTCGGCGGGCGGGCGGCCGCGGGTCGCCGCGTACTCGTAGGCGAAATTCGGTGCTGCGGAGAAGACTCCGCCGCCGTCCGCGGTCGCGCCGAGCTCCTTGATCCAGCGGTACGGGCGGCGGATGAAGGCGCTGGGCGAGAGCATGGTGAGGTGCCTGCCGCAGACCATCGGCAGGATCACGCACAGCAGGCCCATATCGTGGAACAGCGGCAGCCAGCTGACGCCACGGGATTCGGCGTCCAGGCCCAGTGCCTCGGCCAGTTGGATCAGATTGGTGATCACCGCGCGATGAGTGATCTCCACGCCCGCCGGGACGCGCGTGGAGCCGGAGGTGTACTGCAGGTAGGCGATCGAATCACCGGTGGCCGCCGGGCGATTCCAGCGGATCGCCAGCACCTCCGGGACCGCGTCGACGGCGATGACCCGCGGCCGCGGCGTTCCCGCCCGGGTTCCGAAGAATTCGCGCACACCCGTCGCGCCGGCCACCGTGGTGAGGATGACGTCGGGCGCGCTGTCCTCGAGCACCGCGCGCAGGCGGTCGGTGTGGCCGGGTTCGTCGGGGGTGAACAGCGGTACCGCGATGGTGCCCGCGGCGATGGCCGCGAAAAACGCGACCACATAATCCAATCCGTTCGGGCACAGCACCGCGACCCGAGCACCGGGATCGGTCACCTGCTGAATGCGCGCCGCCACCGCGCGCACTCGCGCCTGCAATCGCGACCAGGTGAGTTCGAGGTATTCACCGTCCATCGCACGGGAATAGTCGGCGTATCGGTAGACCACGCCGTCCCCGTTTTCCGTGGCCCGCCGCTCGATGAGATCCACCAGCGTGATCTCCCGCGGAACTGCGGTACCGGGCTGGACGGCGAAACGGGGTGCGACCATGTACCTGCTCCTGACTAGGAATCCAAATATCCTGTGCAGCAGATACTTTCACGCGGTTTTCCGGATGTGAACGGTGTGCTCGATCGCAGCGGACCGTGCTGTGTTTGCGGTTACGGCGGGCTCGGGACATTGCTCACTTGCGCGATGTGGATCAGGGCAGTGCAATGTATTTGATTTCCAGGTATTCCTCGATGCCTTCGGTGCCGGCCTCGCGACCCGATCCGGATTGCTTGACACCACCGAAAGGCGCGGCGACATCGGAGATGATGCCGCGATTCACCCCGACCATGCCGGATTCAAGCGCCTCGGCGACCCGCAGCGCGCGATCGAGGCTTTCGGTGTAGATGTATGCCGCCAAACCGAATTCGGTGTCGTTGGCGGCGTCGATGCCCGCCTGCTCGCCATCGAATCCGGTGATCGCGGCGACCGGACCGAACACCTCTTCGCGCAGGATCCGCGCGTCCGCGGGCACATCGGTGAGCACCGTCGGCTCGTAGAACCAGCCGGGGCCGGGTACCGCCGCGCCACCGGTGGCCAACTTCGCACCCTTGGCGACCGCGTCGGCCACCAGATCGGCCACCGCATCGCGCTGCTTGGCGGTGATCAACGGACCGACCTGGGTTCCGGCGAGGACGCCCGGACCGATCTTCAGGCCGCGCATGCGTTCGGTCAGCCGCGCGGTGAACTCGTCGAGCACCGCATTGTCGACGTGGAATCGGTTGGCGGCCGTGCACGCCTCGCCGATATTGCGCATCTTGGCGGCCATCGCGCCCTCGACCGCAGCGTCCAGGTCGGCGTCGGCGAACACCACGAACGGTGCGTTGCCGCCGAGTTCCATGGAGGTGCGCAGCACTCGCGCCGCCGACTGTGCCAGCAGTGTCTTGCCGACGGGTGTGGACCCGGTGAAGGTGACCTTGCGCAGTCGATCGTCGGCGAAGAGCGGATCGGTCAGCCGGGCCGCACGGGAGGTCGGCAGGATGGACAGGACTCCGGCGGGCAGACCGGCGTCGGCGAGCACCTGGCCGAGCAGCAGCATGGTGAGCGGGGTTTCGGCGGCCGGTTTCACCAGCATGGTGCAGCCCGCGGCGAAGGCCGGTGCCAGCTTGCGGGTGCCCATGGCCAGCGGGAAGTTCCACGGGGTGATCGCCAGGGTCGGCCCGACCGGCTGTTTGGTGACCAGGATGCGGCCGGTGCCCGAGGGCGACGGGGTGTAGCGGCCGTTGATCCGCACCGCCTCCTCGCTGAACCAGCGCAGGAACTCGCCGCCGTAGGCGACCTCACCGTCTGCCTCGGCCAGGGGCTTACCCATTTCCAGGGTCATCAGCAGGGCGAAGTCGTCGCGCCGTGCCATCACGAGTTCCCATGCGCGCCGCAGGATTTCGGCACGGGTGCGGGCGGGGGTGGCGGCCCAGGAGGCTTGCGCGGCGACGGCGGCATCGAGGGCGAGCGCGCCGTCGGCGGGGGTGGCGTCGGATACCTCGACGAGCACCTCGCCGGTCGCCGGATCGTGGACCGGGAAGGTGCCGCCGTCGCTCGCCGGGCGTTGTTCACCGCCGATCCAGAGTCCGGTGGGGACGCTCGCCAGCAGGTCGGCGGCAGTACGCATCGGGAAAACTCCTCTGTCTCTTCGTAATCAGGGTCGGGACGTCAGATCGCGCAGGACGGCGGCCAGCACTCCGATGCCGTCGGTCAGCAGGTCCGCGCCGATCACCAGCGGTGGCAGCAGGCGGATCACGTTTCCGTAGGTGCCGCAGGTCAGCAGGAGTACGCCGCGCGAGAATGCCTCGGCGGCAACGGCTTTGGTGAGCAGGGGGTCGGGGGTGCTGGTTCCGGGCCGCACCAGTTCGATGGCGAGCATCGCGCCACGTCCGCGGACGTCGCCGATCACGCCGGTCTCGGCGGCCAGGTCGCGCAGCAGTGGGACGGCAATCGATTCGATGGCACGGGCGCGCGCCGGAAGGTCCAGCTCACGCATCACCTCGAGGGTGGCCAGGGCGGCCGCGCAGGCGACCGGGTTGCCGCCGTAGGTGCCGCCCAGCCCGCCCGCGTGCACCCGGTCCAGCAGGTCCGCGCGCCCGGTGACGGCGGCCAGGGGCATACCGCCCGCGATGCCCTTGGCCATGGTGACCAAGTCCGGTTCGAGCTGTTCGTGTTCGGTGGCGAACCAGGCGCCGGTGCGGGCGAATCCGGTCTGCACCTCGTCGGCGATGAAGACCACGCCGTGTTCGCGCGCCCAGTGCAGCAGGGTGGGCAGGAATCCGGGTGCGGGGACGATGAATCCGCCCTCGCCCTGAATGGGTTCGATGATCAGCGCGGCCAGCGAGTCGGCGCCGATCTGGGTCTCGATCTGCGAAATCGCTCGCCGCGCAGCCTGTTCCCCGGTCAGGTCCGCGGCATCGCGGTACGGGTAGGACATGGGCATTCGGTAGATCTCGGGTGCGAACGGGCCGAAATTCGCCTTGTACGGCATGGATTTCGCGGTCAGCGCCATCGTGAGATTGGTGCGGCCGTGATAGGCGTGATCGAAGGCGACCACGGCGGGACGGCCGGTGGCCAGCCGGGCCACCTTCACCGCGTTCTCGACCGCCTCCGCACCGGAGTTGAAAAGCACTGTGCGCTTGTCGAATTCACCGGGCGTGAGGGCGCACAGCTGCTCGGCCACCCGGACATAGCCCTCGTACGGGGTCACCATGAAGCAGGTGTGAGTGAAATGCGCGGCCTGCTCGGCCAGCGCCGCCACGACCTTGGGATGCGACGCGCCCACGCCCGTCACGGCGATACCGGAACCCAGGTCGATCAGTGAGTTGCCGTCCACGTCGAGCAGCACGCCGCCGTCGGCGTCGGCCGCGTAGATCGGCAGTGACGAACCGACCCCGGCGGCCACCACGGCCTTGCGGCGCACGGTCAGGGCCTGCGAACGCGGCCCGGGGAGATCGGTGACCAGGGTCCGCCGCTGCGGCAGGCGGTGGTCGAGCTCGGGTAGTGCGGACGCCGGGAATTCGCGCTCGGTGCTCACCATGGCTCTACCGTCCATCCCTTCGCGGAGTCGTCGATTCGAGGTCCGGGATCAGTGTGCTGCACGGCACCGGCCGCAGGGGGTGCCGAATCGGTCATCGGAGTGTCGAGG
The DNA here is from genome assembly GCF_045161165.1 of Nocardia sp. NBC_00511. Classification (NCBI taxonomy): domain Bacteria; kingdom Bacillati; phylum Actinomycetota; class Actinomycetes; order Mycobacteriales; family Nocardiaceae; genus Nocardia; species Nocardia sp. NBC_00511. The sequence goes on along the minus strand of NZ_CP107849.1, from coordinate 4,568,641 downwards.
AATCGACAATCTGTACACTCCCGGCAATGCCTGTCTCCGTTGGCTGGGTGCTGGCCCAACCCGACCTCGCGCTGCGGCTGCGCGGCGGCGCGGCCGGGGTGCGCCGCGAAATCGGCCTGGTCGTCACCACCGAACTGGAGGAGCCGTTTCAGTGGCTCTCCGGTGGCGAGTTGGTGCTCACGACCGGCATGGGCCTGCCCGCCCCGGGGCCGGGCCGTGGCGAATACCTGCGGCGGCTCGCGGAGTGCGGGGTGGTGGCGATCGGATTCGGCACCGGGCTGTCCTACGACGAGGTGCCGCCCGAACTGATCGGTGCCGCGGACGAGATCGGCATCCCGCTGCTCGAGGTGCCGCTGGCGACCGCCTTCGCGGCCATCGTCGAACGGGTGTCGGCGCGGATCGCCGAGGTGCAGTACGAGGCGGTGTTGCGCGCGAGCCGGGCACAGCCGCGGATGACGCGGGCGCTGATCAAATCCGGCAGCCGGGCCATCGTGCGCGAACTCGCGGGCTCGCTCGGCGCGACCGTGCTGGTGCTCGACCCGGGTGGCAACGTCACGGACAGTGGACCGGGCGAGGTGGATGCCGAAGTGCTGCAAGAGGTTCGGGCCGTGGTGACCGCCGATGCCGCTCGGGCGGGTGTACAAACGCGTACCTCCGGGGCGTCGATCACCTTCCAGCGCATCGGAGTCGATCGCCGGCTGCACGGTGTCCTCGTGGTCGTCAGCGCGGCCCCGCTGGGGGCGGTGGACCAGATCCTGCTGGGGCACGCGAATTCGCTGCTGGCGCTGGACTTCGAGAAGCCGATCCGGCTGCGCTCGACCGAGCACCGCCTCAATGCCCAGGCGCTGGGCCTGCTGCTGGGGGAGCCGGGGGATCCGAGCGCCGCGTGGGAGCAGCTGGGGCAGGCGGCGGACGGCCGGGGACGCATCGAAGTGCTGCTCGCCGAATGTGATTCGGACGAGGCGGTGGCGGCGGTGAGTACCGCGCTCGGTGAGGCGGTGATCGCGGCCGGATACCCGCTGTTCCTGCATACGTCAGGACGACGGGTGGTGGTCGTCCTACCCGCGGACGGTGGGTTCGGGGGATTGGCCGATACCGAAAGCCTCGGCGGCGTACGCGGATTCGTTCGTCTAGGCCGGAGCGGGCCGCATCCGGTACGCGGGCTCACCGATGCGGTGGCGGCTGCGCGACTGGCCGCGTCCACTGCGGAAAGAGGCGGTCCCGCAGCGGATTTCGCCGCGCAATCACTGCTGTCCTTCGCGGCCACCCGCGAAGTGCTCGACGCCGTGGCTCGAAGCACCCTCGCCCCGCTGATCGAGCACGATCGCCGCCACGGCGCCGACCTGCTCGGCAGCCTGCGGGGCTTCCTGGAAGCGAACGGTCAATGGGAGTCGGCCGCCGCCACCACCGGCGTGCACCGCCATACCCTGCGCAAGCGCATCGCCACGGCCACCGAGATCCTCGATTGCGACCTCGACAGCGCCCGGGTCCGCGCGGAACTACTGCTGGCGATCCTGGCGCTGAGCTGATGGGGCCGGCCGGGGCGGATCCGGCATCGCCTCCCGGTCGCGGATCTGCTCGGTGCGAGCGCTTGTGCACCGGTGATCATGTCTTGTATGTTCTACGTATCTACTAAGTAGATACGTAGAAGCTCGCGCCGTAGACCACCTGCGGCGGAGGGCGCCGCGGGACCGGCGCCGCATCGGTGGGCGTGTGCGGACCCTCATCCTGCGCACTCGTGCCGAAGCCACAGGGGCGGGGCCGCGCTCGGCGGCCCCGCCCCTGTTCGTATTCGCTTGTCGTGCGGCCGTTTCCGGCGTCCGTCAGACGCGGGCGCGAATGGCCTTGTAGATGAACAGCAGTACGATCGCGCCGACGATCGCGCCCAGGAAGGCGTGGTTCACCGGCGGGTGCACGCTGAACTTGTGGGGGCTGAAGACCAGGCTGCCCAGGGTGCCGCCGACATAGCCGCCGATGATGCCCAGAACCACGGTCCAGATGATGCCGAAGTCTTCCTTACCGGGGACGACGAGGCGGGCGATGGCGCCCGCGATGAGTCCGATGATGATCATCGCGATGATGCCCATGGCAGTGCTCCTTGCGTTGCAGATACCGCGTATCAAAAAGTAGCAGGCAACGGCGTGGCGGTGCGCGTGTCGCAATACATCAGCGTGCCAATTCCGACATCACGTACCGCTCCGACGCCGCAGCCGGGTACGGACCTTGGATGACCGTTTCTCGGCGAGCGAAACCTGCGGCGACGCCCCGATTTCGAGAGGCATGATGGAGGCCGGACAGTGCCCACCCCCGGAAAGGCACGCATATGACCGACGGCTCGACGCCACCGGAACCCACCGCTCTCGCCGGGCAAGGACGCCTGGCCCGCACCATCGCCGCCCGCGGCGGACTCGCCGCCCCCGAAGCGCCCTTCGTCATCGAACACCGCGAAGCGCTCATCTACATGCTCTGCCAGGCCGCGGAACTCGAACACGGCATCATGTGCCAGTACCTGTTCGCCGCCTTCTCGCTCAAGACCTCCGAGGCCGAGGGTCTGACCGCGGCCGAGGTGGAGAAGGTCACCCGCTGGCGAAAGCTGGTGTCGCACGTGGCAACCCAGGAGATGCTGCACCTGGCGCTGGTGCAGAACCTGCTCGCCGCCGTCGGCGCGGCGCCACACATGTCGCGACCGAACCTCCCGCTGCCCGCCGCCCACTATCCCGCCGGGGTGCAGTTGGCGCTGCTGCCGTTCGGCGAACAGGCGTTGCGGCACTTCCTTTTCCTGGAACGCCCGGAGGGCATGGACCTCGAGGACGCCGAGGGCATCGAGATGGCCGGACGCGCGGCCGCGGTCGTGCAGCAGGGCGAGATCGTGCCCCGGCTACAGGATTTCGCGACCGTCGGTCACCTGTACCGCTCCATCGAGCGCGGGATCGAGCATCTGGCCGAGAAGTACGGGGAGAGCAGGCTGTTCGTCGGCCCGCACCGCGCGCAGGCGACACCGGAGCACTTCCAGTGGCCGGAATTGGTGCCGGTCACCGATCTGGCCTCCGCCAAGCTGGCCATCGACACCATCCTCGAACAGGGCGAGGGCGCGCGCGGCGACTGGCGCAACGCGCACTTCGGCCAGTTCGTCGGCATCCTCGACGAGTACGAGCAGAGCCTGCGCGACAATCCGGTGTTCGACCCGGTCCGGCCGGTGCTGGCCGCCAATGTCCGTGCCCCCGAACGCGATATCGCGGTCCCGCTGATCACCGATCCGGCCACCGCGCGCGTGGTCGACCTGTTCAACGTCGGCTACGAGATCCTGCTGCAGATCTTCGAGCGGTTCTTCGCGCACACCGAGGAGTCCGACGCCGAGTTGCAGACCCTCGCGGACGCCACGGTCTCCATCATGTTCCGGGTGATCCGGCCGCTGGGCGAACTCATCACCACGTTGCCCGCCGGACCGGAACATCCGGGCCGGACCGTCGGCCCCAGCTTCGAATTGTTCTACGAGACCGACTATTTGATGCCGCACCGCGAAGCGGCGTGGATTCTGATCGCCGAACGACTCGCCGAGGCGGCGGTGCTGTGCGAGCGCATCGGCACCGACCTCACCAGCGCAGTCGGTGATCAGCTGGCTCCGGTCACCAAGGCCTTCAACGAGATTCGCGCCACGCTTACCGCGCACGTCCCGGCCTGACACGGTCCCGAAGACGCGATCGGCCTGCCGGAAGGGAAAATCCTTCCGGCAGGCCGTCATTCGTAGCTCAGACCAGGTGCACCGGCACCGCGGCCACATCGTTCTGGGTCAGCACCGGCAGATTGCCGATCTGCTCGGCGGCCTCGGCCAGCCGCAGCGCCGGGAAGCGGTCGAACAGCGCGGGCAGGCCGATGGCGGCCTCCAGTCGGGCCAGCGCGGCACCCGGGCAGATGTGCGGGCCGTAGCCGAAGGAGATATTGCGGCTCGCGGTCGGACGGGTGATGTCGAACTCGTCGGCGTCGTCACCGTGGATGGTGGTGTCGCGGCCGATGGCCCGGTACGACATGACCACGCCCTCGCCCTTCTCGATCACGGTGTCGCCGACCGTGATGTCCTCGGTGGCGAAGCGCATCAGCAGGTGGGTGACCGGGCCGTCCCAGCGCAGCGACTCCTCGATCGCCTGCTTCCAGTCGATCTCGTCGTTGCGAATGCGGGCGAGCTGCTCGGGGCGAGACAGCAGGGCGCGCACCGTGTTCAGGATCAGGCTGACGGTGGTCTCGTGACCGGCGGCGACCAGCGCCTTGAGGTTGCCGACCACCTCCTCCTCGGTGAGCGGCTCGCCGCCCTCGTCGGCCAGGATGAGCGCGCTGGTGAGATCGTCGGTGGGCTCGGCGGTCTTGCGGCGGACCATCTCGGTGAAGTAGACGTCCATGTCCTCGATGATCTGCAGGCGCTCGTCCTGCGGGGTGACCATGGAGAAGAACTTCTTGTACCAGTCCAGCAGCATCGGGTGGTCGCTGCGCGGCACGCCCATCAGCTCACTGATCACCCGCATCGGCAGCGGGTAGGCGAAGACCTGCTTGAGATCCACCGCCGACCCGTCGTGCCCGGCCTCGTCGAGATCGTCGAGCAGCTCCTTGGTGAGCCGTTCGATGGTGGGGCGCAACTCTTCCAGGCGACGCGGCGTCAGCGCCTGCGTGGTCTTGATGCGCAGGCGGCGGTGCTCGGGACCGTCGACGGTGAACATGGAGCGGCCCGCGTCGATCATGCCGATCAGCGGCCACTGCCGGGTGACGACGCCGGACTGCCACAGACCCCAGGCGTCGATGTCCTTGATAAGCCTGGTGTCGGTGAGCAATTGGCGGGCCACCGTGTGATCGGTGACGGTCCAGGCGGGAACCCCGAGCAATTCGATCCGGGTGACGGCGCCGGCGGCGCGCAGGGCGGCGGTCTCACCGGCCAGATCACCCACCATCGGGTCGATCGCGATGGCGTGCGGGCAGGAACTCACTGGAAACCTCCGAGAGCGCGAACAGGTGTGAAAACAACAGGCAGAGAAGTCATTCCACGCAGGAAAGGCGACGGACGGCGCACCAGGTTCTGCGCCGGGATGGCCAGATCGACATCGGGCAAGCGGTCCAGCAGCACCTCGATCCCGGTCCGCGCCACCGTCTCGGCGATCTGCTGCGCCGGGAACGGGCATCGGTACTCGCCGTGGCTGAAGGCGAAGTGCGCGTTGTTCCCGGCGTGCGCGATGGACTCGCCGACCGCCTGGCGCACATGCGGATCGGTATTGGCCGCGGCCAGACCCAGCAGCAGCAGATCCCCGGCGCGAATCGTCTTGTCCGCCAACCGGGTATCGCGCGCCGCCCAGCGCCCGGCCAGGATCGAGGTGGGGGCGTCCTCCCACAGCACCTCGTTCATGGCCTGATCCACGCTGCGGCGGCCACCGCCCATGGCTGCGGCGAAACGATCGTCGGTGAGCATCAGCCGCACCGAGTTCACCAGCCAGTCCGAGGTCGGCAGGTGACCGGCGGCGGTGATCGCCATCAGGTCGTTCGCGTACTCCTCGTCGGTGAACGGCGCGGGGAACGCCAGCATGCGCGAGACCAGATCATCGCCGGGCGCGGCCCGCTTCACCGCGACCAGATGCGTGATGAACTGCATGAACTGCATGTGCGCGGACTGGGCGTCCGCGCCGCCGTCGGCCAGCTTCTTCATGAGCCAGGCCAGCTTCGGGCCCTCCTCGTCGGGAATGCCCAGCAGCCAGGCCAGCACCAGCACCGGCAGCGGTTCGGCGAAATCGGCGACCAGATCCGCGGATCCGCGCCCGCAGAAGCCGTCGATCAGGCGATCGGCCAAAGTCTCACCGACCCTGCGCAATTCGAACGGATCCACCGACTCCAGCGCGGGCTCCACCATGGCCAGATGCCGGCGATGCTCCGCACCGGCGGTGAAGTAGATCGACGGCATGGGCCGGCCGACCATCGGCAGCAGCGGCCAGTCCGGCGGAATATTGCCCCACTGGTTCCAGAGGCTGACATCGCGCGGGAACAGCTCGGGGGAGTTGGTGATCTGATGCATCTCGCGATAGCCGATCACCAGCCAGGCCGGAATCCCGCCGGGCAGTTCGACGGAGACCACCGGACCGTGATCGCGGCGCATCTCGCGATACAGCGAATGCGGGTCGGTGTGGAAACGCGGACCACCGAGCGGCACACTCGCGCGCTCGTGCGGTACCGGGCAGGCGGCTCCGGGAGCGGTCATGCCGGATTCCTTCCGAGAGCGGTCCGCGCGGCCTGCGCCGCCGGGCCGTAGAGGTATTCGACCAGGGTGATCAGCACGTCCCGACACGAATCCCGGTGCCGGGCATCGCATTCGATGAGCGGGACGTGCGGATCCAGATCCAGGGCGGCGCGCACCTGCCCGAGGTCCGCGCCCGGCCCGAAGGTGTTGCACGCCACGATGAACGGGGTGCGCTGATGTTCCAGGCGGTCGATGGCGTACCAGGAATCCTCGATGCGGCGCTGATCCACCAGCACGATCGCGCCCAGGGCGCCGGTGAACAGCCGATCCCACAGGAACCAGAAGCGTTCCTGGCCCGGTGCGCCGAACAGGTACAGCACGTGTTCGGTGTCGATGGTGATGCGACCGAAGTCGAAAGCCACAGTGGTGGTGGTCTTTCCGGGCGCACCCGTCGGATCGTCGACGCCGAGGCCGACCTGCGTCATGGTGGCCTCGGTGTCGAGGGGGCGGATCTCACTGATCGACCGCACCATGGTGGTCTTGCCGACGCCGAAACCGCCGACGATGACGATCTTCAGACCGTGCCGCGCGTCGGCGTGCAACGGCGCGTCGGCGCGCATCGGGCGGTGATCGATTACCCGGCCCGGGTGGGGATCAAAGTTTGCGGAGTCCAACGAGCACCTTTTCCAGCGTGGTGGTGTCAGGCAGCGAATTCCATTGCCGCGAAGCGTGATCCGGATGTCGCACCGTGATCTTGCCCGCGTCCAGCAGATCCGAGAGCAGGATGGTGGTGATGCCGACCGGCAGCCGCAGCTCCGCCGCGATCTCCACCACGGCGGTCGGCGCCCGGCACATCTCGAGGATCGCGACATGCTCGGATTGCATGCCGCGCACCGGATCGCATTCGCTGACAACGAGAGTCACCAGATCGAAGGCATCCGAATCCGGTCGGCTGCGCCCCCCGGTCACCGTATACAGCCGGTCCGGATCCTCGTCTGGCCTGGTCACGACACGCTCGCTCCTCGGGACTGGCCGAACTCGGGGGACACCCGCGGCGCGGCGGCCAGGTGTTCGCCGAGCTGCTCGACCAGCTCGCGCATATTGTGGCCGACCAGGCCCGCGTCCGCGTCCTCCGCGGCGACCACCGCGATGTGCGCGCCGATCCCGGCCTCCACGATGAACAGGATGCCCCCGTAGAACTCGGTCATGGACTGGCGAACGCCGCCGCGCCCGTCACCGAACTCCACCGACGCCCCGTGTGAAAGGCTTTGAATCCCAGCGGCGATGGCGGCCAGCTGATCCGCGGAGTCGATCCCCAGTTCCGGCGTATGGCAGATCTTCAACCCGTCGCCGGACAGCAGCAGTGCGTGCCGGGCGCGCGGGGTGCGAGCCAGCAGTTGCTCGAGCAGCCAACCCAGATGTGTGGCGGACGGGGTCATCGATCGGTCTCCAGAGGGGCAGTGGGGGTGGGGACGGTGCCCGCGCCGTGGTCCCGGTCGGCGACCCCGCGCTGCAGGGCCTCCAGGACGGACGCGGGCAGCAGGGAGGCGGTCTCGGGGCTCAGATTGCCGTGCCTGGTGTGCTGCAACGCCTCCTGCGCGGAGGACGGGAACGGGTCGGCCGTGCGGGCGGATTCGCCGGGCACGGCGCCCAGGGTGGTGAGGGGGGCCGCTTCGGCCGGGGTTTCGCGGCCGGTGACGGCGCGCTGGAACGCGCCCATCGCCGACGGCGACACCGGTGGGCGCGGTGCGGCCGGGGGAGTGGTGGCGTCCAGACCGTCGGGATGCACGGCGGCGAACGTGCTGCCGCGTTGCCGCCTCGGCAGGCCCGAACCCGGTGCGGTGGTGACTGTTTCGGCGATTTCCTCGACGACGGCCGCGGGCTGCTGGATCGGCAGCGGGCCGGTGTTCGGCCCCTCGCCGGAGGCGACGGTGCCGAGCCTGGACAGGGTGCCCTGGCGTTCCAGCCGGGTGGTGAGCTCGCGCGGCACCACCACGACCACGGCGGTGCCGCCGATGGCGGAGGGCCGGTAGCTGACTGTCAGCTCGTGCTTGCGGGCCAGATGGCCGACCACCGCCAGCCCCAGCCGGGTGCCCGACAGCGACGACAGATCGGAGTTGCCGCGCGGTCGCGACACCGCGGATTCGGCACGGCGCAGGGCGGATTCGCTCATCACCAGGCCGCTGTCCTCGATGGTGACCACCACACCGGCCGGGACCTCGGCGGCGTAGACGTGCACCTCGGTGGTGGGCGGAGAGAAGTTGCAGGCATTGTCGAGCAGCTCGGCCAGCGCGTGCATGATGCCCTCGGCCGCGTGCCCGGCGATGGCGATCTCGGTCACCGCGCGCAACCGCACCCGCTGATAGCCCGCGACGCGACCCATGGCCCCACGCAGAATCGATTCCATCGCAATGGGTTTCGCCCAGCGGCGGCCCGAACGCGCACCACTGAGCACCGCGATGCTGTCGGCCAGCCGCCCCGCCTGCGCGGTGCGGTGATCGAGCTCGAGCAGGTCGGCCAACACCTTCGGATCGGCGTGCCGGTTCTCCATCTCGCGCAGCTCCGCCAGCATGCTGGTACTCATCGCCTGCATGCGACCGGCCGCGCCCGCGAACGCCGCCATGGCCGCGGCCCGGCGGTGATCGCTGTCCTTGGCGGCGCGCGACTGCTCGGCGACCGCGTCGCGCACACCCTGCGCGTGCGCCTCCGCCTCCACGATGCGTGCCTGCGCTGCGGCGACGGTGGCGTGCACCTGGGCATCGGCACGCGCGGCGGAAGTCTGTGCCTCCGCGCGGATTCCGGCCAGCTGCGCGCGATAGAACACGGCCACGGTGACGGCGGCGCACCACAGCAGCCCGGCCACTCCGGCACCGATCGCGAGGGGTAAGCGCGCGTCGTCGGGAGCGAAGACCACCGCTCCGACGACCGCGATCACGGCCACCGCGAGGGATGCCAGCGGCACCGCCACGGGCAGGCGCCGACTCCGAACGGCCTGTGGCTCACCGTTCGGCGGCTTCACTGATTCCGACAAGCTCCGCACTTCCGCACTGTGTTCATCGGCGCGAACACGCCGATGCCCCCGACCGCACCCACGCAGCGGCCGTGCCAAAAGGGTGGACCGACAGGCGGATTCGGATCTGCGGGACGAGCATAGGCGCAGCCGGGAGGCCGCGCTACCCGAGCGCGAATGCGCTGGCAAACACCGGTCCCGGTGTGCGAGACCGGATTAGGGGAAGGTGAACGGCCGGGTGCGTTCAGATGTCGTCGGCGGGCACGGGTTCGGTGCGCGCGCTGGCGACCAGCGACCCCAGCGCGAACCCGAAGACCGGTGTCGCGAGGATCGGCGCCCATGATTCCAGCTGCCAGCCGTCGGGCCGCAACAGCGTCACGATTCGCGCCACCGCCAGCACCACCCCGGCGGCGCCGCCGAAGATGAACAGTCCCAACGGGAGTCGGAACGGCGCGGGCACCGCACGGTAGCCGAGCGTCACCGGAGCCAGCACCGCGAGATTACCCAGCAGGCCAGCGACGGCCAGGATCCACTTGTGCGCCTCGACGATTCCGTCGGAGGGATGCAGCGGATCGTAGGTGAGCAACAGTGCGGCAGCCACCACGATCATGCCGACATAGAAGGATTTCTCCAGCCGCGGCCGCCCCCACGCGTCGGCCATCGCCACCCCGATCAGGCCGCCCGCCGCGACCAGCGACAGATCGGCAGCCAGACCGGGCAGGGCTTCGAAGTGACCGCTGGGCAGCGTCAGCGCGGTGGCCGCGTCGGTGATCGCCGGGGCCCACAGCAGTGCCCAGACGGCAAGGAACACCAGACCCAGTGTGAACGGCCGGGATTCCGCGGTCCGCCAGCGCGGCACCCGCGCCAGCGCCGCGGCGGAAGCGCACAGCGCGGCCAGGATCGACACCAGATTGCTCACCGGAACAGCCTCGCTCCGGCTTCCCCGTGCGTGGGCTTACGCCGCGCCGATTCCTCGCCCTCTTTGTCCCGCCGCAACAATTCGGTGAGCAGTTGCCGGGTGGAGGCCTGGCGGATGGCGCTGCCCGATCCGGCGCGCTGTGCCTCGGCCTCGGTGATGATGCCCGCGACCACCTGCACCTCGACCGGATTCGCGCTGTAGGCGCGGGCGATCTCGATGAGGGTTTCGACCGGTGGTGTCGGCACGGCCAGATGCCGGGCCAGGGTGGCCTGCGGGATTCCGGTGACCACCGCCATGGCCCGCGTGCTGTCCCCGCCCGTCAGCTCGTCGATCCACTGCTTCAGCTGATCATGCACGGGATGATTCTCGCATGCGTGGTGCCCCGGTATCGAGGCATGAAAGGTGCGCGTCGGCGCGGACTCTCGGGGTCAGCGGCTGCCGGTGCGGACGCCGTCCCGAATCTGGTACACCCGCGAGGTGGTGATGTCACCGGCGGCCTTCGCGATCAGGAACACGCGCTCACCCGCGACGGTGGCGTCCTTGATCTTGTCGCGCCACAGCGCGTCGGCGGCGTTCGCGGCGGCCTTGGCGGCCTCGCGGGCGCGGGTGGCTTCACGGATGTCATGCAGGTACACGGTGGGCATGAGGAGACACCTTTCATCGGCCCCGATGGGACGGACGGGTGTCCGTCGCGCCTACCAACGTACGGGCTGTTGTGAGTCATAGTCAAGGCTGCTTGCCTCGAAAATGAAGCACCCGGTTCGCTCTGGGAGAAATCGCTACGGCCGCACTTGACCTCAACATATGTCGAGGTTCGAAGCTGTATCCAGAACCGGAAACGAGAGTGAGGCAACGAGATGCGTGTGGTGCAGGCCAAGGAATTCGGTGGACCCGAGGTGCTGTCGGTGGGCGAGCTGCCCGACCCCGTCGCCGGAGACGGTGAGGTGCTGGTGCGGGTCGGCGCGGCCGACGTCATGTTCCTCGACACGATGATGCGCAGCGGCTGGGCCGCCGCCTTCTTCCCGGTGCAGCCGCCGTTCGTGCCCGGTGGCGCGATCGCCGGGACCGTCGAGGCGGTCGGGCCCGGCGTCGACGCGGCCTGGATCGGACGGCGGGTCGCCACACCCACCGCCGACAGCGGTATCGGCGGCGGCCTGCCCATCGGCGGTTACGCCGAGCTGGCCCGCGCCAAGGTCGAGACCCTGGCGGTGATTCCCGAGGAACTCTCGTTCGTGCAGGCGGCGGCGCTCGCCCACGACGGTCGCACCGCGCTCGCGGTCATCGAACGAGCCGACCCGCGGCCGGGGCAGTGGGTGCTGGTCACCGCGGCCGGGGGCGGGCTGGGCACCCTGTTCGTCCAGCTGGCTAAGGCGGCCGGTGCGCGCGTGATCGCGGCGGCCCGCGGTACGGCGAAACTCGAACTGGCGCAACGGCTCGGGGCCGACATCGTGGTCGACTACTCGGTGGCGGGATGGGCCGACACGGTGCGCGAGAAGACCGGCGGCGTGCAGACCGTGCTCGACGGCGCGGGCGGCGACATCGGCAGCGCCGCGCTCGGTGCGATCACCTCGGGCGGGACCCTGCTCGCCTACGGTAACTCCGCGGGCGGGTTCGCGGCGGTCGACGCGGAAACCGCTGCGGCGCAGGGCATCACGCTGCTGACCCTGTTCGACATCACCGCACCCGGCATCGACTGGCTCGACCTGCACGAGCGCGCCCAGCGCGAGGTGGCGGCCGGGCGCCTGGAAGTGGTCGTCGGGCAGACCTTCCCGCTGGCCGAGGCCGCCGCCGCGCACACCGCCATCGGCGACCGGCGGGCGGTGGGGCGCACCATCCTCACGGTCTGACCTCGCTCGGCGTGTCGCGGTGGCCCGCCCGGCCCCCGAGCGCAAGGGTGAGGGCTGGGCGGGGACCGACCCGGAGGTGGCCGTGAGCTGTCGAACCGGATTGACCGCGGTCTTGATCGCGAGTGCCTGCCTGACCCCGGCGGGCACCGCGGCCGCCGCACCCCAGCCGATCCTGCCCTTCCCGCTGCCGCCGGGTCTGTCGCTCCCCGAGGGCTGGCGACTGCCCGACGGCTGGCGGCTGCCGCTGGAACCCGACCTCTCCCAGGTGCCCGCGCGCACCACGCTTTCGGTGCGCCCGGTCTTGCCCGGCGCGAACCTGGTGCCGTCCGGAATGAAGTGGGGAACCGCCAACGAGACCGAAGAGCGTGCGGCCCTGTCCATTTCGAAGCTCTACCTGGCCGACTACGCCCTGCGTCACGGCAGCGCGTCGGCCGAGGACCGAGACCTCGCCGAGCGCATGATCCGCAGCTCCGACGACGCCGCCGCCGACCGGATCGCCTTCGAATACCCCACCGCGATCGACGCGACCGCGGTGGAGTACACCCTCACGGCCACCCACGGCAACGGTGACTGGCGCTTCGCCACCACCAGTACCGCCGACGTCGCAGACTTTCTCGCCGCCAAAGTCCGCACCGACCCCGAAAGCCCGATCCTCGACTGGATGCGCCACCCCTCCGAGCGGGCCGCCGACGGCACCCGCCAAGACTGGGGAACCGCCCGCCTCCCACGGGTCCTGGGCACCAAATGGGGCTGGTCCGACCTGGGCAACCCGGAAGTCGCCTCGGCCTCCTACGGCCCCGGCTTCACCATCGCCGCCAACACCGTCGGCACCGCCCAGCAGCAGAACGAAGACGTCGACGCCGCCTTCGCGACCCTCACCGAACTCTTCTCGGAATTGGTGCCGGGCCATTGAGCGTCCCCGAGGGTGTGAACCATCCCACTGAGGACACCCTTGCCTCGGGACAGTTGTGCTCTCACAATCGTTGTGTGCTTACAACCGTTGAAGAGCTGAGTGCTCGCCGGAAGACGATCATCCTCGTCACCTGCTGCTTGAGCCTGCTCATCTCGTCCATGGACGCGACCATCGTGAATGTCGCGATTCCGACGATCCGGGACGATCTGGGTGCGTCGATGTCGCGGCTGCAATGGATCGTCGACATCTACACGCTGACGCTGGCCAGCCTGCTGATGCTGTCGGGGGCGGCGGCGGATCGGTTCGGGCGGCGGCGGGTGTTCCGGATCGGGCTGCTCACCTTCGCGGTGGGGTCGCTGCTGTGTAGTCTCGCGCCGAGCATCGAGGTGTTGATCGGGGCGCGATTCCTGCAGGCCATCGGTGGGTCGATGCTGAATCCCGTTGCCATGTCGATCATTACGACCGTGTTCACCGGGCGGGTGGAGCGGGCGCGCGCGGTCGGGGTGTGGGGTGCGGTGGTCGGGATCTCGACCGCGATGGGGCCGCTGGTGGGCGGGTTGCTCATCGACAGTCTCGGGTGGCAGTCGGTGTTCTGGATCAACCTGCCGATCGTGGCCGTGGCGCTGGTGCTCACCACTGTCTATGTGCCGGAATCGAAGTCGGCCACGCCGCGCGGAATGGATCCGATCGGGCAGGTGCTGGCGATCGCGGTGATGTTCACGCTGGTGTTCGGGCTCATCGAGAAGAAGCCGGTGGTGTTCGTGGTGACGGCGGCGGCGCTGGCCGGGTTCGTCTGGCACGAGTCGCGGCACAAATCGCCGTTCATCGATCTGCGGTTCTTCCGCAGCTTCCCCTTCTCCTCGGCGACCGTGATCGCGGTGTGCTCGTTCGCGGCGCTGGGTGCGTTCCTGTTCGACATGTCGCTGTATCTGCAAGGGACACGGCACTTCTCGGCCGTGCACACCGGTCTGCTGTACCTGCCGATGGCGCTCGGAATGCTGGTGTTCTCGCCGCTGTCGGGGCGATTGGTCGGCCGCACGGGCACCCGTCCGTCGCTGCTGATCGCCGGAACACTGATGGCGGTGGCCGGAATCGGCCTGACCCGGTTGCAGCCGGACACCGCGATCTGGCAGCTGGTGATCACGTTCGCGGTGTTCGGGATCGGGTTCGGCATGGTCAACGCGCCGATCACCACGACGGCGGTGAGCGGGATGCCGCTGGATCGGGCGGGCGCGGCCTCGGCGGTGGCCTCCACCAGCCGTCAGGTCGGCGTGAGTCTCGGTGTCGCGCTGTGCGGTGCGCTCAGCGGGGCCGGGTTGTGGTGGACCATTTCGGCGTTCGCGATCGCGGTGGTCGGCCTGGGTGTCGCCGCCAACACCGATTGGGCGTACCGTACCCGCGATCGCGTCGCCCCCTTGCTCGAACAGAAAGCAGTGCCAGCCCATGCCGGATGACACGCCCACCCCGGATCAGGTCTGGCGGCAGCTCACCCACGTGGTGATGGACACCCGCGACGCCTGGAAGCGCGCCGTGGTCGAGCGAACGGGCATGCCGTTCAGCCGGATTCGGGTGCTGCGGCGGCTGCTGGCCGGTCCGCTCACCGCCAAGCAGCTGGCCCGCGCGGCCACCATGGACGCGCCCGCCACCACGGTGGTGGTCAACGATCTCGAGGAGCGCGGTCTGGTGATCCGCGAGATCGACCCGACCAATCGGCGCTTCAAACTGATCTCGATCACCGACGCGGGGCGGGCGGTCACGGCCGAGGCGCTCGCGACCCCCGACCCCGCGCCTGCGGCGATCGAGGCCCTGGACCCCGCTGACCTGCGGACTCTGCACGAGTTGCTGCGCAAGATCGAGCACTGACCAGCTCACCGTCCTCTTGGTTCGGCGGTGAGGTCGTGCGGGGTGGGCGTGGGCTCGCGCACAGCATGGGTGCAAACTTCCTCGGCGCCTTACTCCCTCGTGATTCAACCGTTATGGTTGGCCGGTGCGACAGCGACATTGGAAGTCCTTGGCGGCGATCTGCGGAGCACTGCTGATCGCGGGCTGCGGCCATAGCGTGGCCGCCGCACCCACTCCGGACGCGCATGCCCGGCCGGTGCTCGATTCGCCTGCCGCCCCGGTGGTTCCGATCGCCGGGCAGGTCGTGGTGCTCGATCCCGGCCACAACGGCGGCGGCGCGGACCATCCGGACCAGCTCAACGCCCAGGTGCCAGACGGTCGCGGCGGCACCAAGGCCTGCAACACCACCGGCACCAACGGCGCCGACGGCTACTCCGAGCACGCCTTCAACTGGGATGTGGCCCAACGGGTTCGCGACGCGCTCACCCTGCGCGGCTACCGCGTGATCATGAGCCGTGACAGCGACACCGGCGTCGGCCCGTGCGTCGACGAGCGCGGCACCCTCGGCAACCGGGTCGGCGCGGCCGCCGTGGTCTCCATCCACGCCGACGGCGCGCCCGCCGGTGCGCACGGCTTCCACGTCGCCTACTCCTCGCCCGCCCTCAACGACGCCCAGTCCGGGCCGTCGGTGCAACTGGCCACCGCCCTGCGCGACACCATGGTCGGCCGCGGTTTCACCACCTCCACCTATGTCGGTTCCGACGGTATGGACCCGCGTGCGGATCTGGCCGGGCTCAATTTCTCCGAGCGTCCGACCGCGCTGATCGAATGCGGCAACATGCGTGACCCGGGGGACGCCGCGGTCATCGAATCCCCGGACGGGCGTGCCAGATTCGCGGACGCCATCACCGCCGCCATCGCGGCGTACCTGAACTAGCACACAAGACCTACCGACTCACGGCGCGGGGTGTGTCTGCGCCCGGTTTGCCGTGAGTACATTCCTTACGGCATTGACGGAATATTTTCGGGAAACCGGACGCACAGAGTTCCGGGGAGGACTCCTTGACCACGACCGATGTACGGCCGCGCTCGCGCTTCGCGAACTGGCTACTAGAGGATGCGGGTGAAGAGCACTCGCAGCTTCCTGGGCCGATGGTCAAGCGCACCCCGAAGGAGCATCAGCACTCCTGGTGGAAAGTCATGTGCCTGACCGGTGTCGACTATTTCTCGACCCTCGGGTATCAGCCTGGTATCGCGGCGCTGGCCGCGGGCGTGCTGTCCCCGCTGGCGACGCTGGTGCTGGTGGCGCTGACGCTGCTGGGCGCGCTGCCGGTGTACCGCCGGGTGGCCAAGGAGAGCTTCAACGGTGGCGGCTCCATCGCCATGTTCGCGAGCTTCCTGCCGAACTGGTGGGGCAAGATCTTCATCCTGGTGCTGCTGGGCTTCGCGGCCACCGACTTCACCATCACCATGACGCTCTCGGCCGCCGACGGCGCGGCCCACATCGTCGAGAACCCGTATGTGCCGAGCTTCCTGCACGACCAGAACATGATCATCACCCTGGTCCTGCTGGCGCTGCTGGCCGCGGTGTTCCTCAAGGGTTTCAGTGAGGCCATCGGCATCGCCACCGGACTGGTCGGCGCGTATCTGGCGCTCAACCTGGTGGTCGCGGTCGTCGGCATCACGAAGGTGGCGCAGTCTCCGCACCTGGTGACCGACTGGACGCATCTGCTGACGGCCAAGCACGGCAACATCTTCGCGATGATCGGCGTGGCCCTGCTGGTGTTCCCGAAACTCGCGCTGGGCCTGTCCGGCTTCGAGACCGGTGTCGCGGTCATGCCGCAGATCAAGGGCAACCCGGCCGACGACTGCGACTATCCGCGCGGCCGCATCATCGGCACCCGCAAGCTGCTGACCACGGCGGCGCTCATCATGAGCGGCTTCCTGATCATCACCAGCTTCATCACCACCGTGCTGATCCCGGAGCAGGAATTCGAGGAGGGCGGGCAGGCCAACGGCCGCGCGCTGGCGTACCTGGCGCACGAGTACCTCGGCAATGTCTTCGGCACCATCTATGACGTCAGCACCATCGCGATCCTCTGGTTCGCGGGCGCGTCGGCGCTGGCGGGTCTGCTGAACCTGGTGCCGCGCTACCTACCCCGCTTCGGCATGGCACCCGAGTGGGCACGCCAGATCCGGCCGCTGGTACTGGTTTTCGCGCTGGTGTCCTTCGGCATCACCTGGTACTTCAACGCCAGCGTGGACGCGCAGGGCGCGGCCTACGCGACCGGTGTCCTCGTGCTGATCACCTCCGCGGCGGTGGCGGTGACCATTTCGGCCTGGCGCAAGGGACAGCGTTCGCGGGTGCTGGGCTTCGGCCTGGTGTCGGTGATCTTCGTGTACACCACCATCGACAACATCATCGAGAAGCCGGCGGGTCTGCACCTGGCGATCCTGTTCGTGCTGGCGATCGTGGTGGTGTCGTTCGCGTCCCGGATCCGGCGTGCGTTCGAGCTGCGGGCCGTCGAGGTCATCTTCGACGAGAAGGCCGCGCAGCTGATCGACGATCTGGCCGCGCGCGGCGAGATCCGCATCGTCACCCACGACATCGACGCGCGTCAGCCCGAGGAGTACGCGGAGAAGGAAGCCGATCAGCGCCGCGAGAGCCACATCCCCGCGGACGAACCGATCCTGTTCCTGGAGGTGATCGTCAGGGACCCCTCGGAGTTCAGCACGATCATGCACGTCACCGAGGTGGAAGTGGCCGACTACCACATCCTTTCGGTCGAGGCGGCCGCCGTGCCGAACTCCATCGCGTCCATCCTGATCGCCATTCGCGACCGCACGGGCCAGTGCCCGCACGTCTACTTCGAATGGACCGAGGGCAATCCGCTCGTCAACCTGGCCCGCTTCATGTTCTTCGGTGAGGGCGAGGTGGCCCCGGTGACCCGCGAGATCCTGCGCCGGGCCATTCCGCGCCGCTCGCTGCGCCCGCACGTCCACGTGGACAGCTAGTTCGATCCTCACGTTTCGGGTACAGCTGTCGCGCGACAGGATTTAGGTGTTACTCGGGGTTTCACGCACGCGTAGAATATTGCTACAGTCACGCAGCAAACGTGGAACGAGACCAGGAGTACCGATGAAGTTACTTCCGAAGTTGGGACGGCGGACCGTGGCCGAACCGGGAGAAGTAGCCCTTCACGCCCGCAACGTTCAGTTCGATTGGTCCAGGACCGAACCGGTCTGGATGAAGGACGAACCGGTCGCCTCGCACGTGCTCAACGCCCTCAGCATGCTGTTGCCGGAGGGCGAGCGCATGTTCCTGGTGACCTTCGGCGAGGCCCTGGAACTGGTGAAGGACGAGAAGCTCCGCGAAGCCATGATCGGCTTCATCGGGCAGGAGTCCATGCACGCCGAGAGCCACGGCGGAGCCCTCGAAGAGGTGCTCGCCACCCACGGCATCGATGTGGAACCGTATGTGCGGCAGACGGAATTCCTGTTCCGCAAGACCCTGGGCCCGCGCGAGAACGCCAGCGAGGCCGCCCGCCAGCAGCAGCTGGTGGAGCGCCTCGGCGTGATCGCCACGCTCGAGCACTTCTTCGCCTGGCTCGGCGACTGGGTGCTCAACGCCGAGCTCGAGAAGTTCGACACCGACCCGCAGATGCTGGACCTGTTCCGCTGGCACGGGGCCGAAGAGGTCGAGCACCGGATGGTCGCGCACGATGTCGCCGAGTACTTCGAGGTCGGCTACTTCCGGCGCGGCGCGCTCATGCTGCTGGTGTTCCCGATCTTCATCGCGCTGCTGCTGCGCGGCACCAAATACCTGGTGCACCAGGACTCCTCGCTGCCCAACCACCGCTATCCGATGCTGATCCTGCGGATCTTCGCGGCCATGTGGCGCGGTGCGGTGCCGGGCATTCCGTCCCTGCTGATCAGTGCGCTGTCGACGTTCAAGCCGGGCTACACCCCGGAGACCGTCGGCTCCTCCGCGCAGGCGATCGCCTACCTGGCGCAGTCGCCGGCCGCGCGGATGATGGCGTCGTGAGCGCGGAACGACCCGTTCCGGAGGCTCCGCCCGCGGACCTGTACGGAAAGAGCCGTCCCGATCGCGCCACCCGGGTGCTGGACTTCATCGCCGAAAGCCGTTTGCGCTGGACCACTCTGGTGAACCGGCGCGAGCCCGCGGTGCGCGTCGACGACTGGCGGATTCCGCTGGTCGTGGTCGAGCGCCGGGTGGAGGCGCACGACACCGACGTGATCAGCCTGCTGATGACCGCGCCGGACGGCGCGCGGCTGCCGGAGTGGCGGCCGGGCGCGCACCTGGATCTGGAGCTGCCCTCGGGGCGGGTGCGGCAGTACTCGCTGTGCGGCGATCCGGCCGACAAGCACGCGTATCGCGTTGCGGTGCGGCGCATTCCGCAGGGCAACGGGGGATCGCTGGAGGTGCACGACGGGTTGAAGGTCGGCACCCGGGTCACCGTGCGCGGGCCGCGCAACGCCTTCCCGTTCGTGCTGCCGGGTTACGGATCCTCCGCTGCCCGAATCCATTTCGTGGCCGGTGGCATCGGCATCACGCCGATTCTGCCGATGATTCGGATGGCCGACCGGCTCGGCGTCGACTGGACCATGGTGTACGCCGGGCGTTCCCGCGACACCATCCCGTTCCTGTCGGAGGTGGAGTCGTTCGGGTCGCGGGTCACCGTGCGCACCGACGACGAGCACGGCATCCCCACCGCCGCGGATCTGCTGCCGGGCGTCGGCGCTGACACCTCGGTGTACTGCTGCGGACCGGTGGTGATGACCCAGGCCATCGCCGATCGGATCCGCGAGATGCCGGGCGTGGAACTGTATTCCGAGCGGTTCTCGCCGCCGCCGGTGGTCAACGGCACCGCCTTCCAGGTGGAGCTGGCTCGTACCGGTGTCACCCTCGACGTGCCCGCCGACAAGTCGGTGCTCGAGGAAGTGCTGAAAGTTCGTCCGGACAGCGCGTATTCGTGCCGTCAGGGGTTCTGCCGCACCTGTGTGGTGCGGGTGCGCTCCGGCGACGTCGAGCATCGCGACACCGTGCTCACCGACGCCGAGCGGGCGGCCGGCGACATGCTCATCTGTGTATCCCGTTGCGGCGGGGACCGTTTGGTGCTCGACATCTAGCGCCATCTCAACGAGGAGAAGATCGTGACCGATCACCCCACCGTCATCCCCGCCGCCGAGCGGGTGGTGCGCAGCGGCGACTTCGACATCGCCGTCTACGAATACGGTGAGCCGTCCGCGGAAACGCTCGTGCTGGTGCACGGCTGGCCCGACGACAATCACCTGTGGGATCGCGTGGTGCCGCTGCTGGCCGACCGCTTCCACGTGGTCACCTACGACACCCGCGGGCACGGTCGTTCCACCCGCACCGACCGCACCGAGGACTACCGCCTCGAGCACTTCGCCGCCGACTTCTTCGCGGTCGCCGACGCGGTGAGTCCCGAAGCGCCCGTGCACATCCTGGCCCACGACTGGGGTTCGGTGGAGATGTGGGAGGCGGTGTGCGAACCGCAGGCCGCCGACCGGGTCGCCTCCTTCACCTCGGTGTCCGGGCCCAACCTGGACCACCTGGGCGCGTGGGCGCGCACCAACCTGGCGCAGGGCAAGCTGTGGGGGCCGTTCACCCAGCTGCTGTCCTCGGCCTACACCGGTCTGTTCATGACCCCGGGAGTGCCGCGGGTGGTGCTCAAGCCGCTGGGCACCGAGAAGATGTGGTCGCGTTTCGTCGGGCTGATGAACGACACCTCGCCGCAGAACATCAAGTTCGGGCCGGAATTCCGCCGCGACTTCTTCGACGGCATGCGCATCTACCGCGCGAACATCCTGCAGCGCATGGCCGATCCGCGCGAGCGCCGCACCGAGGTGCCGGTGCAGCTGATCATCGCCCGCCGCGACGTCGCGGTGCGCCCGGCCGGATACGCCGACACCAAGGAGTACGCGCCCAACCTGTACCGGCGTGAGGTCGGCGGCGGACACTGGCTGCCGTTCTCGCATCCGGAGCTGCTGGCCACCTCCACCATCGAGCTCATCGACTCGCTGCGCACCGGCGAGATCCCGCGCACCCTGCGCCGCGCCGAAGTCGGCCGGGAGCAGCGGCCTTTCGACGATCAGCTGCTGGTCATCACCGGCGGCGGCAGCGGTATCGGCCGCGAGACCGCGCTGGCCTTCGCCCGCAAGGGCGCGGAGGTGGTGCTCTCGGACATCAACCTGGATTCCGCCAAGGAGACCGCGGAACTCATTGCGCGCGAAGGTGGTACGGCGCACGCCTACCAGCTCGACGTGTCCAGTGAGGCCGATGTCGCCGAGCACGCCGCGACGGTCATCGCCGCGCACGGGGTGCCGGACATCCTGATCAACAACGCGGGCATCGGCGCGGCGGGCGACTTCTTCGAGACTCCCGCAGCCGAATTCGACCGGGTGCTGAACATCAACCTGCACGGCGTGATCAACGGCTGCCGCTCCTTCGGCAAGGCCATGTCCGAGCGTGGCCTGGGCGGCCACATCGTCAACCTGTCCTCGATGGCCGCCTACACCCCGCAGCGCGGTTTCGCCGCCTACTCCACCTCCAAGTCGGCGGTCTTCATGTTCTCCGACTGCCTGCGCGCCGAACTGGCCGGTCAGGGCATCGGCGTGCACACCATCTGCCCCGGCATCGTGCACACCAACATCGTTGCCAACACCCGCTTCTCGGGCGTCTCCGCCGAGGAGGAAGCCGCCAAGCAGCAGCGCTACGACAAGCTCTACGCGGCCCGCCGCTACGGCCCCGAAAAGGTCGCCGCCCAGATCGTCAAGGCCGTCGAGAACGACCGCGACGTCGTCCCGGTGACCCCCGAAGCCTGGCTCCAGTACCGCTTCAACCGCTTCGCCCCGGCCGTCGCCCGCTTCTTCGCCGCCCGCGTGAAGCTGACGTAACCGGTTCCCGCAGAACGAGAACGGCCCCCGAGGAGAAGTCCTCGGGGGCCGTTTCGGCTGTCTGTCAGGCGTCGACGGTGGACTCCGGCGCGTGCCCCTTGTCACCGCGGGTGGCGCGGAGGCTGGTGAGGGTCACGGTGGTCAGGACCACCACGATCACCAGTAGCGAAGCGGCCGTGGGGATCTGGGGGACGCCGCTCCAGATGCCGTGGGCCCAGTGCAGGACCAGCTTCACGCCGATGAAGGCGAGGATGGCGGCCAGGCCGTAGGCCAGGTGGACCAGGCGCGAGAGCGCGGCGTGCAGGACGAAGTACAGGGCGCGCAGGCCCAGTAGGGCGAAGGCGTTGGTGGCGAAGACCAGGAAGGGGTCGCCGGTGACGCCGTAGACCGCGGGGACCGAGTCGACCGCGAACACCACGTCGGTGGCCATCACCGCGGCCACCACCAGGGCGAGCGGGGTCAGGGCGCGGCGGAACATGCCGGGCTTGTCCGGGTCCGCCTCCTGCACAACCATTTTGGTGCCGCGGTAGTCGTCGGTGACCGGCCAGAAGCGGCGCAGCAGGCGCACCGACTTCATGGTGCTGATGTCGACGTCCTGTTCGTGCCCGCCTGCCGCGTCGGCCAGCAGCTTCACCGCGGTGATCAGCAGGATGACGCCGAAGAGCAGGAATGCCCAGTCCAGGGTGGCCAGTGCGGCCGCGCCCAGAGCGATGAAGATGCCACGCAGCACCAGTGCGCCCGCGATGCCGTAGAGCAGCACCCGCTGTGCGAGAGCCGCGGGGACGGCGAACGCCGAGAGCAGCAGCATGAAGATGAACAGGTTGTCCACCGACAGCGACTTCTCCAGCAGGTAGCCGGTGAAGAACTCGACGGAGGTGGTGCCGCCGTTGTTGAACCACAGGAACAGGCCGAACGCGACCGGCAGGGCGATGTAGAAGACGGTCCAGCCGATCGCCTCCCGCATCGACACCTCGTGCGGGCGGCGGGTGAGCGCGAAATCGAGCACCAGCAGCGCCAGTACTCCGGCCAAGGTGAGACCCCACAACCAGGGCGTACCGATGGATTGAACGGGCGGGGCCGCGCTGTAGACGGTATCGGCGGCGAGTACGGACAGGGTAGGACTCACGGGACCTCCTCGGGCATGGGTAACCAGCCGAGGTCTCCTTCACCCATGTCCGTGGGCAACCACCCGGGGGCCGCGATAGCGCGGCCCGTGTTGACCGGAATGATTCGTGGGAAGTACTCCCCTCTAGGCGCAGAGGATAGTCGACCCTTACCCGCGCTGTCCACCCGTCGGGCCGGTTAGCGCGGGGTGAGCACCACCACGGCAATCTTGCGGTCGGTCATCTTCTGGTACTGCGTGTAGCGGCCGCCGTTGACCTTGTCGACGAGCTGGAACCGGCGCGCGTAGTCCGGATCGTCCGGATAGGTGGCGGTGGCGGTCACCGGGATGTGCTTGGTGCCGACCTGAATATCGCAGTCGCCCTTGGCTTTCACGTTGGCCAGCCAGCCCGGCGGCCGCGAGGACCCGCCGTTGGAGGCGGTCACCAGGTAGCTCTCGCCATCCTTGGCGTAGGTCAGGGCATTGGTCCGCTGCTGCCCGGTCTTGCGGCCGATCGTCCGCAGCAGCAGGGTCGGGTTACCGAACAGCAAGCGGTGCCCGACCAGCCCGTTGCTGTTCTCGTAGAGCCATTGATGTCCGCGCAGTACGTTCACGAACAGATTCGCCATCGTGTGCTCCCGTCTCGTGGTCGCCCCAGATTAACGCTTCACGATCCGGTCACGATCTTGTGGATACGTTTCCCGCACCGGCCCGGCCGGAGGCTCGAAAATCGCACGACGACAACAGGATTCCAAGAATGAACACTGCCCTCGCGGCCCCCGTCAAGAACCGCAACGCCGTCCTGGTGTGGCTGGTCTGGCCCCTGATCACCCTCGGCATCTACTTCCTGGTCTGGTACTACAAGATCCACAAGGAGATGGCCGAACTGCGCCGCGACCCCGACGCCCCCGTGGTCGGACCGCTGCTGGTGATGATCTTCCTGTCCTGGACCGGCATCGCCGCCATCATCAGTTTCTGGCGTACGGGTGACCGCATCCGCCAGTCCCAGGAGGCCGCGGGCCTGGAAGGCACCTGCAACCCGGTCTTCGGTTTCCTGCTGAACTTCGTCTTCGGTCTCGGAATCCTGTACTACCAACTCGAACTCAACAAGATCGCCGACCGCCTGGCCTGATGTGCCGGTCCTGCCCACCCCTTCCGGGCAGGACCCTCATTACCCGTGCCCGAGTAGGCAATCTCACTACCGGCGCGGTACCATCGCGACGCCCGCGCACCGCCGCGGTCCGGGGCGGTAGCTCAGTCGGTTAGAGCCGTGGACTCATAATCCATTGGTCGCGGGTTCGAGCCCCGCCCGCCCCACATCTCTTGCGCCGCAGGCGTTTTCGCCTGCCCTGCGCGTGCGGTTGCGGTCGGCCCCGGGGAGGGGCCGACGCACAGCCCCCCTGTCAGTGCTTGGAGTTCGCGTACGCGGATCCGAGGCTTGCCACGTTCGCGCCCTGGCCGAGCAGGGTGAAGAGCAGCGAGATGATTTCCATGATTTTTCCTGTGTTCCTAACTCTCATCGAATCGGTGGAATTCGCATTCCCCCATCAACGCATATCACAGGTTCGCCCGGCATGCACCCTCCGGGATTGATTCCGGATGGAAGCGAATCTGTTGGTGGATCGGTCACCTATCCGTATGTCGAATCGGATGTGATGCGTGGCACTTTGTATTCGATGGGTATCTGGAAACGGGAAAAGAACAGTAGCGAAATTCGAACGCAACGTCGCTGCGTCGGCACCTGTCCCGGCATCCGTCATCGAATCTGTCACCGTATCGGTCATTGCGAACCGGCTGCTCGGAATGCCATCCTGAGCGCGATGTTTCAATTGGAAGCGAATCGCTATTACTGCGTTCTCCATTTGCGAACACGGCTGATCAGGCATTAACGTTCTGCTCAGCTGCAAATCCGAGCAGGATCGCGAGCTCTTTCGCTCATCAAGTTCGCTGCCGGGGAGGAATCAGTTCACCAGCGAACAGATGTGACGTCATCAACGGGAGTGATGCGTCGTACGCGTCTGTCGGAAAGCATCAGAGGCAGTTCATGACAGCGGTCGTATCGGTTCGCGTCGAACCGAAGGACATTTCGGATACCCACCCACCATTCGCCGCGCGCGGTGTCGCGTTGCTGGCCGCGATCTCCACGATTGTGCTGACGGTGACCGCGGGCCGCTACGAGTTCTTCGGGGACGAACTTTATTTCCTGTCCGCGGGCCGCCGACTCGACTACACCTACGCCGACCAGGGCGTGGTGGTGGCCTTCTTCGCCCACCTCGCGGACGTGCTCGCGCCGGGATCGGTGACGGCGGTGCGGTTTCCGGCCGTCGTGATGGGTGTCGGCGCGATCGTGGTCGCGGCGCTGATCGCCTACGAACTGCGTGGCAGCCGCCGCATCCAGCTGCTCGCCGCGGGCACCTACGCGACGTCCTATCTGCTCGTCACCCAGTGTGCGCTGAGCACCTTCTCCTTCGACGCGACGCTGACCGCGGTGATCACCTGGCTGTTCGTGCGCTGGGTGCGCACCCGCCAGGACTGGCTGATCGTCGTGGCGGGACTCGTTGCGGCACTGGACATGCAGGTCAAGTGGATGATCCCGCTGGTCTGGGCCTGCCTGGGCATGGGTGTGATCCTCTGTGGCCCGCGCGAGATCCTGCGACGTCGCGCGCTGTGGGTGGCGACCGGCATTCTGGCGTTGTCGGTGGCGCCGATCCTGTACTGGCAGTCGCAGCACAACTGGCCGCAGCTGGCCATGGGCACCATCATCGGCGCCGAACAGGACGCGACGGGCTACGGTCCGCCGGGATTCTTCCCGCAGTGGCTGGGGCTCGCGGGCTTCCTGGGCACCGTGCTGATCGCGGTCGGATTCTGGGCGGTGCTGCGGCAGGAGTCGTTGCGCCCCTACCGTTTCGTCCCGGTCGCGCTGCTGCTGATGACGTTGTTCGTGGTGGTCACGCACGGTCGCCCGTATTATCCGACCGGCTTCTTCCCTGCCATGTTCGCCCTCGGTGCTGTCGGTTTCGCGCAGTATCCGCGCAGGCGGTGGATGAATCTGGCGATGATCCCGGTCGTGGTGCTCACGGTGGTGACGTTCGTCGGCACGCTCACCCTGCTGCCGCTGCCGCAGAGCTGGCGCACCCCGACCCAGAACGCCATCGATCTCGGTATTCGATCCGCGTTCTGGGGCACCACCAATTGGTCGCGCATGGTCGCGGCGGTCGACGCCGGGTACGAGACGCTGACGCCGGAGGAGAAGGCGCACTCCGCGATCATCACCCAGGGCTACTGGCAGGGTGGCGCGGTCGAGGAGTTCGGCGGCAAGTACGACCTGCCGCCCACCTACAGCCCGAGCCGGGGCTTCGGATTCTTCGGTCCGCCACCGGATTCCACCACCACGGTGATCTACGTCGGACTGAACACCGCCGAGCCGGGCCTGCGTTCGCATTTCACCGAGGTGGAGCGGGTCTGGCAGCTCGACGATCCGATGGGCATTCCCGGCATCGACCGGATGGTCGCGGTCTGGAAGTGCAAGGGCCCCAGGCAGCCGTGGTCGACCATGTGGGATTCGATGACCACGCTGTACTTCGACCTCGGCCTCTGGCACGACTCGCGCGCCACCACCCGCCCGGTGCACTGACCGCCGGAAAGTGTTCCCGCCGTACCACGGAGCGCGACCCGCGGATCACTCTATGAACTCGATCGGGACTGCCTGCGGGGCGTCCGGGTAGTCGGCCAGCATGATGTGCGGGCGGGGGCGCGAGTGAAAGGGTTGCCGGTGATGACTGCGGCGTCGGGATGGACACATCGGCACCGGGACGTATCCGGTGGGTGGCTGCGGCCCACCGTGTTCGGGGCCGTCGACGGTCTGGTGACCAATGCCGCGCTGATCGCGGGTGTCGGCGGCAGCGGGGTCGAGGTGCACGCGATCGTGCTGACCGGCCTGGCGGGCCTGGTCGCCGGGGCGTTCTCGATGGGGACCGGGGAGTACGTGTCGGTCACCAATCAGAACGAGCTGGTCGCCGCCGAGGTGGCATTGGAAGCCGATATGCTGCAACGCTTTCCGCAGGAGGAGCTGGCCGAGCTGGTCGAGCGCTTCCAGTCCTACGGGGCCGATCTCGATACCGCGCAGCGCATGGCTGACGCGGTCTCCCATGATCCGGCCCAGGCGCTGCAGATCCACACCCGTGACGAACTCGGCGTGGACCCGCAGGATCTGCCCTCACCGGTGCTGGCCGGCGCGGCGTCATTCGTCGCCTTCTCGCTCGGGGCGATCCTGCCGCTGATCCCGTACCTGCTGGGTGTCGCGTCGCTGATCCCGTCGCTCGCGATCAGCTGTGTGGCACTGTTCGCCGGTGGCGCGGTCGTCGGACGGCTGACCGGACGTCCGATGCTGCACTCGGGTCTGCGACAGCTCGCGCTCGGCGCGGTGTCGGTCGCGGTCACCTACGCGGTCGGCCATCTGATCGGCACGTCCGTGGCCTGATGGCCGGGGCTACAACCGATCTCGCAGTCGCGCCAGCAGCGGTAGCGCGTCGGCGATGCGGGCCACCTCGTCGGGGGTGAAGTCGGCGGCGAGCGCGGCCACCACGCGGTCGGCGGTGTCTGCGCGCAGGGCGCTCATCGCCGCCCGCCCGGTGGGTGTCGCCTCCAGGAGCAGGCGTCGCTTGTCGCGGTTGTCCTTGGTCTTGGAGATCAGGCCGCGATTGTGCAGCGCGGCCACCGTCAGTGCCATCGCCTGCGGCGTAACCTGTTCGGCGGCAGCCAATTCCACCGCGGTGACCGGGCCCTCGCGATCCAATCGACCCAGCACCGACAGCTCCGGAACGCTGACCCCGGTGATTCTCAGGTCATTGCGCAGCCGCCGGAACAGTTGCCCGATGAGCAGCCGCAATTCGACCCCGACCCGATCCGGGCTACTGGACCCGCGCGCACCCATGTCGAACAACCTATCCGTCTCGCCCATGGTCGCGGCGCAACCTTGATGCGGGTCGGTGATCAAGTTAGCTTGATCAAGTCTACTTGATCATTTTCCCGGTTCTCGTCATGGTTCGACGACCTCGGTCTCGTCGGCTGCGTTTCGCATCCCCCGGCATGAAGGATTCATCGTGAATCCAGGTCAGCCGCGACGCCGACATCCTGGTGTGTTTCATCGGAGTCGGTTTTCGCCAAGAACTAACGATCGTGGCTGATCACCATGAGCGGTTCCCGGACACCGGTCACGAACTGTTCGAGACGGGCCAATAGAAAACAGCGTCGCTACTTCGGCAGGTCGGAGAAGTGGACGTTGTGGGCGACGGCGGTGACCTGGAGTCCGGCCGGGGTCGGCTGAATGGAGGTCAGTTTCGCGCCGACCGGCAGTTGTTGCAGGGGGACGGTGAAGGTGAGGGTGTCGCGCAGCAGGGCCAGGGGGATCATGGGTCCGCCCGCGGCGGCCTGGACCGAGACCGGGGTGATCTGGATGCCGTCGTCGGTGGGGGCGACGGTGACCACCACCGTGGCCGGGATCGGAATGCCGCCGACGGTGAAGGTGCCGGTGACGTCGAGTCCGTTCTGGCCGTTGGAGATCGACTCCACTCCGGCGGGGGCGTAGGGCTGCACCGTGGTGTAGGGGACCAGGGCGGTGGCGGTCGCCGTTGCCGCCACCAGGTTCTCGGTGCGGTTGTTGGCGATGTCGCCCAGCGGTGCGGAGACCTTGTCGAGGGTGACGTCGAGGTTGTGGACGGTGATCTGCTTGTCGGTCCAGTCACCGACCCGAATGTCGATGTCGCCGTAGGTACCGTCGACGGCCTGGGTCAGGAACGGAAAGCCGTTGATGTCGACGGCCGGTCGGGCCGACAGCTGGTATTCGGACGCGATCCTGCGGCCGATCTCGTTCTGGACCAGGACGACCGCGATCCGGTCGCCCGCCACCAGTGCGATCGCCAGCACGACGATCAGTGTCAGTAGTCCGCGCATATGCTCCCCTGTTCGGCCATCCCACCATCATGCTGGCGATCGGGCCCGCGCGGTGTGGCCGACCCGCTGTCCACTTCGGGAAAACAGGTCGGCCGGACCGCCGCTCACCAGGTGTGCGGGCCGTCGGCGGACTGGAAAGTGCCGGTCGGGCCGTCGGCGGGCAGGGTGGCGAGGGTCACGATGGCGGTCGCGCCCTCCTCGACGGTGGAGGTGCCGCTGTGGTGGTTGAGGTCGGTGGCGATGTAGCCGGGGTCGGCGGCATTGACCTTGATGCCGTCGGCGCGAAGCACATTGGCCCACATCACCGTCAGCGCGTTGAGCGCGGTCTTCGACGAGTTGTAGGCCAGCAGGGACGCGGCCGGCCACCCGGCGAGGGGACCGTTGGGGTCGGCGGAGACGCTCAGCGAGGCCAGCAGGCTCGACACGTTGACGATGCGGGCGTTGGCGGATCCGCGCAGCAGCGGCAGCAGGGTGTTGGTGACGGTGACGACGCCGAACACATTGGTCTCGTAGGTGGTGCGCATGGCGTCGGCGGTGATGTCGGTGACCGCCGTGCCGTTCTCCACGCTGATGCCAGCGTTGTTGACCAGCACGTCGAGCTTGCCGAATTCCTGTTCGACGCGGGCGGCGGCGGCCTTGACGGTGTCGGCGTCGGTCACGTCCAGGTGCAGGAACCGGACGTCGAGGCCGTCGGCGGCGAGTTCGGCGGCCGCCTGCTCGCCGCGCTGGATGTCGCGGGCGCCCAGCAGTACGGTCATGCCCGTCGCGGCCAGTCGTCGGGCCGTTTCCCGGCCGATGCCCTTGTTGGCGCCGGTGACCAGGGCGATTTCGCGAGAGGTGGTGTTGCTCATGATGTTTCACTCCTTGTGTTCGCGACTCCGGGTCGCTGAATTCAGTCAACGCCCTGGCCCCCGGGTCGCGGAAAGACCGATTCGATCCGCATCTAGACTTGCAGGGTCTAACCGCAGGTGAGGATTGGTATGAGCGATGTCGAACTGCGTGAGTTCCGGTATTTCGTCGCCGTCGCCACCGAGCTGAACTTCTCGCGGGCCGCGCAGCGGCTCGGCATGGCGCAGTCCCCGCTGTCGAAGGCGATCGCGCAGTTGGAGTCCCGGCTCGGTGTGACGCTGCTGCAACGCGATACCCGTCGGGTCGATCTCACCCCGGCCGGTGCGGTGCTGCTGGAGCAGGCGCGGTCGGTGCTGGCCGCCGCCGACGCCGCGATCACCCGCACCATGCGCGCGGCCGCTCCCGAACCGCGCCTTACGGTGACCCTGAAACCGGGTGTGGACAGCGGCCTGCTGCGCGAGATCGTCGCCGCCTACGAGCGCCCGGACCTCCCGCCGGTCGAGATCGATTTCGCCGACTGGGGTGGCCCGACCGCCCGATTGCTCTGCGGTGCAGCCGATGTCGCCATCCTGCACAGCCCCTACGATCCTCACGGCCTCGAGATCTGGGAACTGCTCACCGAGCCCCGCGTGGTGGCCCTGTGCGCCGGTCACCGCCTCGCCACCCGCACCCGCCTGCGCCGAGCCGACCTGTCCGGTGAACCGCTGCCGCACTGGCCGAGCGGTGACCCCGCCTCCGACGCCTACTGGGCCGGTCGCGACCCCGTCACCTTGGCGGCGGCCTGGACCGGCAGTGCCGCAACCGATTCCGCCCCTACCGGACCCGCGGTCCGCGATCTCACCCAACTCCTCGAGGTGGTCGGCTACGGCCAAGCGGTCGCCTTCCTCCCCGCCTCGACAGCCGCCCGCTACCCGCGCCCGGACATCGTCTTCATCCCGGTGACGGATCTCAGCCCCAGCATCACCGCCATCGCCTGGCCGGAAGGCTCCCGCTCCTCAGCGATAGCCGCCTTCCTGGCCGCCGCCATCGACGTCGCCGAACGCGGCGACTCGGATGCGCAAGTGGCCCCGGCGATTCCGTGAATCGGATACTCGCAGCGGCGTAGCTGGCCAGGCTCACCGCCGATGAGCTCGCCGATCGGACGGCGCATATATATGGCTTGCCATGTATTATGAGGAGTCGAGCTCGTCGAAGAGAGGAGACAGGGTGGATGCCGACGGATCGGGGGCGATGGAGCGGGGGGCGTCGCTCGGGTATGGGGTCAATCATCTTGCCCGGCTGATGGAGCAGGCGTTGCGGGAGCGGATCGCGGGGGTCGGGGTGGTGCCGGGGCAGTTCGCGCAATTGCTGGCGTTGTTCGAGGAGGAGGGGGTTACGCAGAACGAGCTGTGCGAGAAGGTGCGGATCGATCAGTCGA
Source organism: Nocardia sp. NBC_00511 (assembly GCF_045161165.1). Classification (NCBI taxonomy): domain Bacteria; kingdom Bacillati; phylum Actinomycetota; class Actinomycetes; order Mycobacteriales; family Nocardiaceae; genus Nocardia; species Nocardia sp. NBC_00511. The sequence goes on along the minus strand of NZ_CP107849.1, from coordinate 4,537,640 downwards.
CCATGGCGCACACGCTCAAGCGGATGGAGCGGGACGGATTGATTCGGCGGAGTGCGGACCCCGCGGACGGGCGGCGGGCGCTGATTCATCTCACCGAGCGGGCCAGGGGGTTGCGTACGGAGTTGTACGCGGCGGCCGGTGCGGTCAATGACATTGCCACGCGGGGGTTTTCGGACACTCGGCGGGCGGAGTTCAATCGTTCGATTCGGCAGGCGATCGGCAATCTGGAGGCCGGTCGCGCCACCTGAACCTCGAAGAGGGGGACGGCATGCTTTCCCGCATTCATCCGATCGCGGGCGTGATCGGATTGACCACTATCTGCTGTTTCTGGATCTCCTCCGCCGCGACCGAACTGTTCGGGTCACGAGCGGCCGTGATCGAGGTGAAGCAGGCCATCCCGTGGGGACTGCCGGTGCTGGTGCTCGCGCTGGCGATCACCGGGGCGAGCGGCTTCCGGCTGGCCGGAAAGTCCACTCTGCCAGCAATTCTCGCCAAGAAGCGCCGGATGCCGTTCATCGCGGCGAACGGGCTGCTGGTCTTGATCCCGGCGGCGATCACCCTCGCCGCGCTGGCTGGGCGCGGCGAGTTCGGCGTCGTGTTCTATGCCGTGCAGGCGGTGGAACTCGTTGCGGGGGCGGTGAATATCGTGCTGATGTCGCTCAACGTCCGGGACGGCCTGCGGCTGCGACGGGGGTCGCCGGGCTGACCGCCGCCCGGCCGATCAGGAGTGGGCGACGAGTTCCAGGGCGATGTTGTCGGGGTCGCGGAACTCGAGGATGGACATGGGCCCCAGGTCCTTGATGGGCTCGTGGGGGATGGAGTGGTCGTCGAGCAGGGCGGCGGCGGCTTCGAGGGCGGCGCGGTCGGGGAGGGTGAAGGCGAGATGGTCGAGACCGCAGCGGTTTTCGTGGAAGGCGTCCTCGGCCACCGGGCGCAGGCCGAGCAGCTGGGTGTCGCTGATCCGGTAGAGGACGCCGCCGAAGAGGAACCAGAGCAGCTCGCGGGTGGCCTCGTCGGCGTCGGCAGGGGTTTCCAGGTAGACGGGCCAGCCGAAAACCAGTTCGTAGAACTTGCGGGAGCGGCCGATGTCGGAAACCGTGAGGCGGACATGGTCGAACGACGTGACGGGGATGGGCACGGGCTTACCTCGCTTCTGTGCCGGGTGAGGGTACGGATATCAGGATGGCGTGGCCCCAGGCGGGCGGCGCGTCCGGGGCGTCCACGATGACGGCCCGCAGATCCTCGAGAGCGGCCGGGTCGACGGCGTTCAGCTGGTCGTGTTCGGCGAACACGTGCGTGACCCATTCGTCGGCGAGTGCCCCGCTGAGGTCGGAGCCGTTGTGCGGCAACACCATCGACGCACCGGACATCCCGGCGGCGAGGGCTTCCAGGACCGACAGCAGGCTGTTGCCCGCACCCAGGTGGACGGTGCGCGACTCGAAGTTCAGCTCCGCGGTGGTGCGGACCCGATCCAGCATCGTTGCCAGGGCGTCATAGCTGAGCCGGACCGAACCCGGTGCCGCACAGGCGATATCGTCGCCGTGCAGGGTGCGGGTGCGGTGCGCGTAGGTGACCGGTCGGGCCGATTCGGCTGAGACCTCGGCGGCGATCGCCGGATGGTCGAGGGCGAGCCAATCCATGCCGGGCACGGAAACCGGTGTGCCGAGCGTCAATCCGACCTTCACGTCCAGGTCGCCGGAGCCGGGCAGGTCGGTGGCGGCCAGCGGCACCGCCGCCGCACCCGCCTTGAGTACCGCCCAGGTCGCGACCGCGAGTTCGATGCCGCGATCCAGCCGGATCGCGACCTCTATGCCCGGGCCGACACCGCGGCCGATCAGTGTGCGCGCCAAACGCGAAGAGCGTGCGTCGAGTTCACGGTAGGTGAGCGCGCTCTCGCCCCACACCAGGGCGGGGCCGTCGGGATCGTCCTCGACCACCGTGGACAGCGCCTGCGGCAGTGCGGTGCCCCGGGTGGCCACGGCCGGTGCGGTCGCCGAACTCGGTTGCACCCGTGCGTGTTCCGCGGAGTCGAGCAGGTCGATATCGCCGACCGGCACGTGCGGGTCGGCGGCGACCGCGGTCAGGATCCGGATGAGCCGCTGGCCCAGCGCCGTCATGGTCGGTTCGTCGAAGAGGTCGGCGGCGTAGGAGAACACCACCACCAGTTCGTCGGGGGAGCCGTCGGCGGACAGTAGTGGATCGATGGCGATCTGGAGATCGAACTTGGCGGTGACCAGGTCGGTGTCCACCGCCGAGACGGTCAGCTCCGGCAGATCGAGGGAGGCGGCCTCGGTGTTCTGAAGCGCCAGCACCACCTGTAGCAGTGGATCGGCCGCGCCGCGACCGGGAGCCGCGACCTCGGACACCCGCTCGAACGGGACGTCGGCGTGCGCGAACGCCGAGAGATCGGTCTCGCGCGCCCGTTCCACCAGATCGTCGAAGGACGCCGAGGTGTCGACCCTGGTGCGCAGGGTCAGCGTATTGACGAACATGCCGACCAGATCGTCCAGCGCGCGTTCGCCACGCCCGGCGATGGGTGTGCCGATCACCGTGTCCGTCGTCCCCGACGTCCGCGCCAGCAGCGCCGCGACCGCGGCGTGCACGACCATGAACAGGGAAGCGTTGTGGCGGCGTGCGATTCGGTTCAATCCCGCGTGGACGTCCGCGCCGACGGTGAAGTCGACGAGTGCTCCGGCCATGGACGCGACCGGCGGACGCGGGTGATCCAGGGGCAGCACGCCGGTACCCGGGAGCCCCGCGAGCTGTTCGCGCCAGTAGGTCATCTGCTGTGCGGCGACGGAGTTCTCGTCGCTGTCGGTGCCGATGACGTCGTGCTGCCAGAGCGCGAAGTCCGCGTACTGCACCTGAAGTGGTGCCCAGCCGGGATTCTCGCCCGCCGTGCGCGCGAGATAGGCGGTCATCAGGTCGCGGGCCAGCGGTGCCAGCGAGGCGCCGTCGGCGGCGATGTGATGGGCCACCAGAATCAGCAGGTAGTCGTCGGGCGCGTCACCGGTGAGCATCGCGACCCGCACCGGAATCTCGGCTGCCACATCGAATCCGGTGGCGACGAGCGCCCCGACCCGGGCCCCGATATCGTTCGCCCGCTCGACGGTGAGACCCTCGGGCAGCGCGTCGGCGACCGACAGCACGTCCTGGTAGGGCGCGCCGCCGGGCCCGGATTCCGGGTAGCGGGTGCGCAGCACCTCGTGGCGGGCCACCACGTCCTCGGCGGCCTGCGCCAGCGCGTTCGTGTCCAGGCTGCCGGTGAGGCGGATGACCATCGGAATGTTGTAAGCCGGTGAGCCGGTGTCGAATTGGTTGAGCACCCACATGCGCTGCTGTGCCAGCGACAGCGGCGGGTGCGCCGGACGCTCGCCCGCCACCAGCGACGGGCGGCTGCCGGTGGCGGTGCCCGGCACGATGCGCGCGGCCAGCGCCGCCACGGTCGAGGTCTCGAACAGCTCCCGCACCGACACCGCGGCGTCGAGAGCCTCGTTGATGCGCGAGACCGCGCGGGTGGCGATCAGCGAATTGCCGCCCAGATCGAAGAAGTCGTCGTCCGCACCGACCTTCTCGAGCCCGAGTAGATCGGCGAACACCCCCGCGACCAGCTCTTCTATGGGTGTGGAGAGCGCGCGGAAACGCTTGGCCTCGAACACCGGCGCGGGCAGCTCCTTACGGTCCAGCTTGCCGGAGGCATTGAGCGGGAACGCGTCGAGCACCGCGACGGCAGCGGGCACCATGTAGGCCGGAAGCAGCTGTGACAGTGCGGCTTTCACCACATCCGCCGAGACGTCGGCTCCGGCCGCACGGACCACGTAGCCGACCAGCAGTTCACCGGCGTGCGGGTCGGTGCGCACGAGCACGACCGACTGTTCGATCCCGGGCTGGGCGAGCAGGGCGGCTTCGATCTCACCGAGTTCGATGCGCAGACCGCGCAGCTTCACCTGGAAGTCGGTGCGGCCCAGGTACTCCACCTCACCTGCGCTGGTCCACTTCACCAGGTCGCCGGTGCGGTACATGCGCTCACCCGGAGCGAACGGGTTGGCGATGAAGCGATCCGCGGTCAGATCCGCACGCGCCACGTACCGGGTCGCGAGCTGATCGCCAGCCAGGTAGAGCTCGCCCGCCACACCCGGGGCGACCGGGTGTAAACGCGAATCCAGCACGTAGAGCTGAGTATTGAACACCGGACGACCGATCGGCACCGACACCGTGTCCGCATCGACCACCTCGTGGAAGGTGACGTCGACCGCGGCCTCGGTCGGACCGTACAGATTGTGCAACCGCGCACCGGTCAACTCACGCAGCTTCTGCGCCGTCGGCGCGGGCAACGCCTCACCCGACGCGAACACCTGCCGCAACCGCAAACGATCCGACACATGATCCTCGCCCAGCGCGGCCACGAACACCGCCAGCATCGACGGCACGAAATGCGCTGTCGTCACACCCTGTTCAGCGATCACCTGCGCCAGATACACCGGATCCCGATGCCCATCCGGCTTCGCCACCACCAGCGCGGCACCGGTCTGCAAGGGCCAGAAGAACTCCCACACCGACACATCGAACGTCGCCGGAGTCTTCTGCAACACCACATCATCGGCACCGAGCCGATATTCGGCCTGCATCCACACCAGACGATTCACGATCGCCGCGTGACTGATGGCGACACCCTTGGGCCGACCGGTCGATCCGGATGTGAAGATCACGTACGCGGTGTTCCACGCCCGCAGCGGCACGATCCGCTCGGCATCGGAGACCTGAGTCCCGCTGTGTACCAACGCCTGCCGCTCCAGGTCCTCGACGTAGGCGACCTCCGCGTCCGAGGCGAACTCGTCCCGCCGCGTGCTCAGCACCAGGCGCGGCCGCGCGGTGTTCAGGATGTGCCCGATCCGCTCACCCGGCTGATCGGGATCCAACGGCAGGTAGGCGGCCCCCGCGGTCAGCACCGCGTACATGGCCACCACTAGTTCGGTGGAGCGCCGGATCGCCAGCGCCACCGTGGATTCCGGCCCGACTCCGGCGGTGATCAGTTCGCGGGCCAGCCGGTTGGCGCGCTCGCGCAGATCCCGGTAGGTGAGGCGCTCGTCCTCGAAGACCACCGCGAGCGCCTGCGGTGTCGTCGCCGCCTGCGCCTCGAACATGGACACCAGGGTCGGTTCGACGCCGTAGTGCAGTCCGACGGCCGCGCGCACATCGAAACGGGTGGCGTTCCAGTCGGTCAGCACCCGCCGCCGGTCGGTCGCGGTCAGCAGGTCGAGGTCGCCGACGGCGGCCTCGGGGTCGGCGAGCACCGCCGCCAGCACCCGCTGGAAGCGCCGGGCGAAGGACGCGACAGTCGCCTCGTCGAAAAGGTCCAGCGCGTAGGAGAATTCGGCGTCCAGCCCGGTTACCGCGGCCTGCTCGTCGTGTGATTCGGCGAGGGTCAGCTGAAGATCGAACTTGGCGAACGGGATCTGCAGATCCGCGCCCGCCACGGTGAGCCCGGGCAGTTCCAGGGCGGCCGGTGCCATGTTCTGGAAGGTCAGCATGACCTGGAACAGCGGGTTGCGGGCCTGCGAGCGCACCGGATCGATGAGCTCCACGAGCCGTTCGAACGGCACGTCGGCGTGCCCGAAGGCCTGCGCGTCGGCCTCGCGCACCTGCCGCAGCAGGGTGTCGAACCCGGCGGCCGGGTCCACGTCCGTGCGCAGCACCAGCGTGTTGACGAACATGCCGATCAGATCATCCAATTCGGCCGCGCCACGGCCCGCCACCGGGGAGCCGACCGCGATGTCCCGGGTGCCGGAGAGGCGGGCCAGCAGCACCGCCAGCGCGGTGTGCACCACCATGAACAGGGTGGTGTTGCGGGTCTCGGCGAAACGGCGTGCCGCCGAGTAGATCTCGTCGTCGATGCGGAAGCCGTAGGTCGCGCCCCGGTAGGAGGCGACCGGCGGCCGCGGCCGGTCGAAGGGCAGCACCAGTTCGTCGGGGAGGTCGGCCAGCGTCGAGCGCCAGAACGAGATCTGCTGTGCCAGCAGCGATTCCGGATCGACCTCGGATCCGAGGGTCTCGCGCTGCCACACCGCGAAGTCGGCGTACTGCACCGGCAGCGGCTGCCAGCCCGGCGCCGCGCCCTGCGCGCGTTGCGCGTAGGCGGTCACCAGGTCGCGGGTCAGCGGTCCCATGGACAGTCCGTCGCCCGCGATGTGATGCATCACCGCGACCAGCACGTGCTCCTCGGGCGCGATCCGCAACAGCCGCAATCGCATCGGCGGCGCGAGGGTGACGTCGAAGCCCGCGTGGGCGACCTCGATGATCCGCTGCGTCAGCTCGTCGGAGGTGACGTCGAGGACCGGAAGTTCCGGCACCGCGCGCGGATCGCCCAGCGGCAGCACCAGCTGGTAGCCCTCGCCGTCCACGTCCGGGTAGAGGGTGCGCAGTACTTCGTGCCGGGCGACGAGATCCTGGACGGCGGCGCGCAGCGCGCCCAGATCCAGTGTCCCGCTCAGTCGTACCGCGAGCGGGATGTGGTCGACCGCGCTGCCGGGATCGAAGCGGTTGAGGAACCACATGCGCTGCTGCGCGAACGACAGCGGCACCCGGTCGGGTCGTTCGAGGGTGCCCAGCGCGGGTCCGCCCGCCCCGGTGGCGGTGCTGTCCAGCCAGGCCGCCAGCGCCGCGACGCCGGGCATGTCGAACATCACGTGCACCGGAACCCGCACGCCGAGCGCGGTGCCGACGCGGGCCGCGGCCTGCGCCGCCAGCAGTGAGTTGCCGCCCAGTTCGAAGAAGTCGTCGTCGACGCCCACCGGTTCGGCGGGCTGTAGCAGGTCGGTGAAGACCGCGGCGACGGCGGCCTCGGCGCGGGTGACCGGTACCCGGTAGGCGCGGCCGGTGAACACCGGCTCGGGTAGTCGCTCCCGGTCCAGCTTGCCCACCGGGGTCAGCGGGATCTCGTCGAGCACCACGATGGCGGCCGGAACCATGTACGCGGGCAGCGATTCCCGCAGGAACTCGGTGAGCGCCGCGGTGTCGAGGACCGCCCCGGGCCGGGCCCGCACATAGGACACCAGCGCGGTGGTCCCGGAGGACAGGGTGGTGCCCAGGGTGGCGGCGAAGTCGACGTCGGGGTGGGCGGTGAGCGCGTCCTCGATCTCGCCGAGCTCGATGCGCAGACCGCGGATCTTGACCTGGAAGTCGGTGCGGCCCAGGTATTCGAGCACGCCGTTGCGGCGGCGCACCAGGTCGCCGGTGCGGTAGAGCCGGGTGCCCGCGCCGCCCTCGGTGCTGCTGAAGGGGTTGGCCACGAACCGTTCCGCGACCGCGTCGGGCCGGTTCAGGTAGCCCTGCGCCAGCCCGGCTCCGGACAGGTAGAGCTCGCCGACGACGCCGTCGGGCACCGGGCTCAGCCGCGAGTCCAGCACGAACGCGCCGACCCCGGCGATCGCGGAGCCGACGGTGATCGGCTGTCCGGGAAGCATTTCGGCGGTGGTCACCATGACGGTGACCTCGGTCGGGCCATAGGCGTTGAACATGGAACGGTCCACGTTCGCCCAGCGGGTCACCAGGTCCGCGCCGAGCCGGTCGCCGCCGCAGACCACGACGCGGATCTCGTCGAACCCGTCGGCGTCCAGGGATTCCAGTGCGCCGGGCGTGATCAGCAGGTGTGAGACGTGTTCGCGGGTGAGCAGTTCGGCCAGTTCCGCGCCGCCGAAGACGCCGGGCGGTGAGATCACCAGGGTCGCGCCCGCGGTGAAGGTGAACAGCATCTCCATGAGCGAGAAGTCGAAGCTGGGCGAACTCAGGTGCAGCACCCGCGAATCCGGGGTGACCCGGTAGCGCACGCCGACCGCGGCCATGTTCGAGATCCCGGCGTGGGTGACGGCGACGCCCTTGGGGCGGCCGGTCGAGCCGGAGGTGTAGATGATGTACGCCGGATGCTGATCGGTGAGCAGCCGGGTGCGGTCGGCGTAGGAGACCGGATGCGCGGGCCAGGCGGCGATCCGCTCGACCTGTGCCGGATCGTCGAGTTCCAGCCAGTAGGCGCTCTGGCCGAGGTCCGCCCGGTGCGCGCGCATGGTGAGCCCGAACGCCGCGCCCGAATCGGTCAGCAGGTGTTCGATGCGCTGCGGCGGGTAGGCCGGGTCCACCGGGACGTAGGCGGCGCCGGTCTTGGCGACCGCCCACACCGACAGCACCGATTCGATGGATCGGGTGATGGCGATCGCGACGATGTCGCCGGGCCCGATACCCCGGTTGATCAGCTCACGCGCCAATTGCGAGGAGCGTCCGTCCAATTCGCGATAGGTCAGCTCGCGCTGGTCGGCGGGTTCTCCGGTGGGGTTGAACCGGACGGCGACGGCATCACCGGCGGTTTCGACCGCGGCGGTGAGCAACTGGCCGAACAGCGGGCTGCCCGACCGGCGCCGACGTTGACCACCACGGGAGCTGCGGCGAGCTGTGTCCATCTTCGAGTACCTGCGGCTCTCGCGCTCTAGTTGACGGGCGTGGATGCGGCGTTGCGGACGGTCGCCGAAGTAGGGACGGGTGGCGGGACACTCATGCGCAAACTCCTGAATCGACCATGTTTCACTCGGAGAGTATGGGACAAACGCGTTCTGTGGGAGCCGTAAATCCACATGGCAGGAAAACCGGGGGCTCGACAGCTTTCGCCGGGTCGCGGCGTTACCGACCTCGGGTGGCGGGCGCGCTGCCGTTGTCATAGAGTGCTGGGTTTCGCTATTGACGCGCGGGGGAACGCGGGCGCGCGGGAGGGCCGCTTCGGCTATCTCGAAGTAACTGCGCAGCAATTAATTTCGGTCGAGCGGGCTGAACTCTTTCGGTGGTCTATCGGGGTTTCGTTGTGTTACAACGGAATTACCGATAGTTCTCTTTGCTAAAGATCTGGAGGTCGCGTGATGTGCGGAATCGCAGGGTGGGTTTCATACGATTCTGATTTGACCCGGCGCAGCGACACGGTGACGGCCATGGCCGAAACCATGGCCTGTCGCGGCCCCGACGGACACGGTGTCTTCCTGCGGCCACACGCCGGACTCGGCCACCGCAGACTGGCCGTCATCGACCTGCCGGGCGGCGCGCAACCGATGCACGTCGGCACGCCGAACGACGACATCGCCATCGTCTACTCCGGCGAGGCCTACAACTACCGCGAACTGCGGTCCCGGCTACAGGGACTCGGGCACACCTTCGACACCGACAGCGACACCGAGGTGGTGCTGCGCGGCTACCTGCAATGGGGTGAGTCCGTGGTCGACCGCCTCAACGGCATGTACGCCTTCGCGATCTGGGATCAGCGCGAGGAGAAGCTGCTGATGGTCCGCGACCGGATGGGCATCAAACCCTTCTACTTCTCGCCGACCCCCGACGGCGTGCTGTTCGGCTCCGAACCCAAGGCCATCCTGGCCAATCCGCTGGCGTCCAGGGTGGTCGACGCCGACGGGCTGCGCGAGGTGTTCGCGTTCACCAAGGCGCCGGGCTGGGCGCTGTGGAAGGGCATGGCCGAGGTGCTGCCCGGCACCGTGATCACCGTGGACCGCAACGGCATCCGGCCGCGCACCTACTGGCGGCTCGAGCCCGCCGAGCACACCGACGATCGCGAGGCCAGCGTGGATCGGGTGCGCGAACTGCTCACCGACATCGTCGAACGGCAGCTCGTCGCCGATGTGCCGCGCTGCGTACTGCTGTCCGGCGGACTGGATTCCAGCGCGCTCACCGGGCTGGCGGCGCAGCGGCTGGCCCGCGACGGGGAACAGGTGCGCACTTTCTCCGTCGACTTCGCCGGGCAGGAGGAGAATTTCGTGCCCGACGAGATGCGCGACACCCCGGACGAGCCGTTCGTGCGCGATGTCGCCCGGCACGTCGGTTCGGCGCATCGGACCGTGCTGCTGAATCCGGCCGAGCTGTCGGATCCCGCGGTGCGGCGGGCGGTGATCGGGGCGCGCGACATGCCGCTGGGGCTCGGCGATATGGACAGCTCGCTGTATCTGCTGTTCCGCGCCATCCGCGAACACTCGACCGTCGCGCTGTCCGGCGAGTCGGCCGACGAGGTGTTCGGTGGCTACCGCTGGTTCCACGACGGCACCGCGCTGAAGTCCGACACCTTCCCGTGGCTGGCGTTCAACAGCGCGCTCGCGGGCGACACCCGGTGGGAGATCATCGAACCCGGGCTGCGCCGCCGCCTGCGACTACCGGAGTACGTGGCCGATCAGTACGCGAGCGCGGTCGCGGAGGTCGAGCATCCGGCGGGCGAGACCGAGGTCGAGCACCGCATGCGCACCGTCTGCCATCTGCACCTGACCCGGTTCGTGCGCCAGCTGCTGGACCGCAAGGATCGGATGTCGATGGCGGTCGGGCTCGAGGTGCGGGTGCCGTTCTGCGATCACCGGCTCGTCGAATACGTCTACAACACACCGTGGGCGCTGAAGACCTTCGACGGCCGGGAGAAGAGCCTGCTGCGGCACGCGTCGAAACATGTGCTGCCACAGTCGGTTGCGCAGCGGGTCAAGAGCCCGTATCCGTCCACGCAGGACCCGGGCTACGCTGTCGCGCTGCAACAGCTGGTGAAACAGCGTCTGGTGGAACGTGATTCGGTGCTGTTCGACCTGCTGGACCGGGACTGGCTGCTGGCCGCCGTGGAGGCCGATCCGGCGCAGCTGTCCCCGTCGACGCGGGTCGGGCTCGACCACGCCATCGATATCGGCACCTGGCTGGACTTGTATTCGCCTGAACTACAGCTGAATTGAGGGTCGGCGCCGGGCCGGGAGGAGGCAGCCGAACCGGCCCGGCGCGACCCTCGGGCGCGTCAGGAAACCGCGCCGATGAAGCCGCCGATGGCAGCTCCGATAGCACAGCCGAACAACGCCCCGACCAGGAAGAACCAGATGCCGATCAGGATGCCGACCACGCAGCCGACGACCGCGCCGGCCAGAATCGCGCCGCCCCCGCCGGTTTGATGCATGAACGGCAGGGTCTGTTCGCTGAGTGCGGCGGGGGTCGGACCGCCGACCGGCGTCAGGGTCAGCGAGGTGTCACTGTTCAAAGTCGGCGTGACAGCCAGACTTTGGCCGGTGTCGACCCGCAGCGTGGTCGGAATCGCGCCGACGAACGCACCGTCGTCACCGTAGATCTGGACCGCGTCCGGGGTCAGCACGAACCGGCCGGAGTCCAGGGTGACCTGGGCATTGGAATGGTCGGCCGCCAATGTGGTGGTGTATCCGACCGAGCCGTCGGCCCCGCCGACGGTGATATCCGCGAGTCCGGCTTCGCCGTGCGCGGTGGCCATGGTGATTCCGGTGGCCGCAATGGCGAATACTGTCGTCGCCATCATTTTCTTGGTGAACATGATTTCTCATCCCATCCGTTTGGGGGTGTCTCCTTTGACGTCCCCCGACGAACGGCACCGGATGTGAGATCAATAATGCGCTTCCGCGCACCTGATGTCCATGGGGTATTGCTACTGGTGAAACCGTAATTCAGGTCTGTTGACACCCCTAATGGGCGCATTGGTGGGTACTCGATTCCCGACCTCGCGAACCGTGCGATTCTCGACCTCGTGGACAATGGCGTGAATTCGTGGATCCCGGGTGAGAGCGGAGTCGAGCACCGCATTCACCACCCCGCGCAGCAGGGAATAGGGAATCCAGCCGCGCGGTGAAATCGATTGCGGAGCACGCCGTTCGATGGCGTCGGCGACGGTGCGGGCGGCCTGCGGCGCGGTGATCCGGATATTCAGCGGCCAGGGCAGCAGGGCGTCGATCCGGCGGCCCAGCTCGTCCTGGTCGAGGGTCTCGTGGGTCATGGCGGTCTCGACGATGCCGAAATACGCGATGCCCGCGCTCGCGCCGTGCGGGGCCAGCTCCACCCGCAGCGCCCGGCCCAGCTGCTCCACCGCCGCCTTGCTGATCATGTACGGCGCGCCGCCCATGCCGGGAGCGAAAGCGGCACAGGAGGATACGACCACGACGTGGCCCCGGGAATCGATGATGTGGTCCAGGGCCGGATGCACGGTGTTGAAGACGCCGGAGAGGTTGATGGCGAGCACCCGCTCGAAATCGGCGGGGTCGATGGTGCGCAGGGTCGCCGGGCGCGGCACCACGCCGGCATTGGCGACCACCACGTCCAGTCGGCCGAAATACGCGACCACCTGCGGGATGGCCTCGGCCATCGCGGTTCGGTCGGCGACATCGGCGATGACCGGCAGCGCGCGCTCGCCCAACTCCGCCGCCAGCGCGGTGACGGCCCGCGCGTCGATGTCGAGCAGCGCCACCGAGGCGCCGCGGCGGTGCAGCAGCACGGCCAGCTCGCGGCCGATGCCCTGTCCGGCACCGGTGATGAGGGCGACGCGGCCGTCGAGGGGGAAGGCGGGCATCAGTGGCTCATTTCGTAGGAGTCGGCATCGAATCGCCGCGTGCGCCTGCGGTATTCGAAGCTCCAGTTCGGGTACAGCCCGGCATTGCGGCCGTCGGCGGTGGTGTAGTAGCTCTGGCAGCCGCCGGTCAGCCAGACGGTGTCGGCGCTGCGGCGATCCATCTCGGCCAGGAACTCGTCCTGCACGGCGGGCCGCAGTTCGATGCGGGCGAATCCGCTGTCCCGCACCACCTTCAGGGCATCCACGATGTAGGTGATCTGGGATTCGATCATGTAGATGGCGGACTGGTTCCCGGCCGCGCCGAACGGGCCCAGCGTGCAGAAGAAATTGGGGAATCCGGCGACCGCCGCACCCAGATAGCTCTGCGGCTGTTCGTGATACAGGTCGGCGATGGAGCGGCCGTCGCGGCCCACATAGCGGGCGTAGGCGGTGGGGATGGAGGTGAATCCGGTGCCGAAGACGATGGTGTCGACCGCGTGTTCGGTGCCGTCGCTCAGCACGATCGAGTGCGCGCGGACCTCGGCGACGCCGCTGGTGACGACCTCGACATTGGGCTGATCGAGCGCGGGGAGATAGGCGTCGGAGAAGATGGCGCGCTTGCAGCCGATCACATAGTCGGGGGTCAGGGTCTTGCGCAGCAGCGGATCACGCACCTGACGTCGCAGTTGCAGGTGGCCGAGCGCCTCGTAGGGATGACGGAAGCGCTTGTCCACCAGCGAGATCAGGCCGAAGCCCTCGATGGCCGCGTACCAGCCGCCGCGGATCGCCTTCTGGGCCAGCGGAAGTCGCCGCAGCAGCAGCCGTTCCAGGGGCAGCGTGCGGCGGTCCATGCGGGGCACGATCCACGGCGCGGAGCGTTGCACCAGCAGCAGTTTCGACACCAGAGGCTGGATCTCGGGCACGAACTGCACGGCCGAGGCTCCGGTGCCGATCACCGCGACCCGCTCACCGGTGAGATCGTGGTCGTGATCCCAGTGCAGTGAGTGGAAAGCCTTGCCCTCGAAGCGATCCAGGCCCGGCAGCTGAGGATACTTGGCCTCGGCGAAGATCCCGGCCGCCGAGATGAGTACGTCGGCGGTGAGCGGTCCGCGCGCGGTTTCCAGTCGCCACAGTGAGCGCTGCTCATCCCACCGGGCATCCAGGACTTCCGCGCCGAAACGGATATGGCGCACCACATCGTGGTCGGCGGCCACCCGGTGCAGGTAGTCGAGGATCTCGGCCTGCTGCCCGTAGGTGCGCGACCAGTCCGGGTTCGGGGCGAAGGAGTAGCTGTAGAGCTGGGACGGCACATCGCAGGCGCAGCCGGGATAGGTGTTGGCCCGCCAGGTTCCGCCCAGATCGTCGGCGCGTTCGAGGACCAGCAGGTCCTCGAATCCGGCCTCACGCAGTTTGACCGCCAGGCCGATGCCGCCGAAGCCCGCGCCGACGACGGCGATCGCGGTGTGCTCGACGGGTTCCGGGGCAGTCGCCTCGGTGTTCGTGGAGTTCGTCATGAAATTCTCTCCGGATCAGAGATCGAGCACGAGGGCGTCGCCCGCCGCGCGGGAGACGCAGGGCAGCATCCGGTCGGCGCGTGCCGACTCGGTGAGCAGGCGGTCGCGGTGATCGACCGCGCCGGCTCGGATGCCGACCTCGCAGGTGCCGCAGAAGCCTTGGCGGCAGGAGTAACTCGCGTCGGGCAGGATCCGGCGCAACGCGGTGAGGGTGGTTTCTTCGGGTGCCACCTGTACTGTCCGGCCGCTGCGCGCCAACGTGATGGTGAACGCTTTGCCGTCGACCACCGGCGCGGCCGAGAAGCGTTCGGTGTGCAGCGATCCCGTCGCATCGAGGGCGAAACGGCAGCGCTGGGCCGCCGCCAGCATCGGCGGCGGGCCGCAGACGTACACCGCCGCACCGGGTTCCGCCCGCGCGATCAGGGCGGCGACATCGGGCGGTCCGTATTCGTCGTCGGGGCGGATCTCGGCGCTGGGCAGCTCGTCGAGGAACGGCATCGACGCTCGGGAGCGGCCCGTGTACACCAGGTGCCCGCGCGGCCCGGCGGCCCGCACCATCGGCAGCATCGGGGTGATGCCGATGCCGCCCGCCAGGAACAGGTAGGAGGGCGCGTCCACCAGCGTGAAAGCATTGCGGGGACCGCGAATTCGTAGTCGATCACCCTGCTGTAGCTGTTCGTGCAGCTCGCGGGAACCGCCGTCGCCGTCCGGAATCAACCGCACCGCAATGCGATAGCGGAAGCTGTCGCCCGGATCGCCGCACAGTGAGTACTGGCGTTGCCTGCCGGACCGCAGGAACACATCCAGGTGTGCGCCCGGTCGCCAGCTGGGCAACGGCCGCCCGTCGGGTGCGCGCAGGGTCACCGCCAGTACATCCGGTGCCGGGCGTTCGAGCTTCTCGACGACCGAGTCCAGTTCGAATCCGCTGCGGCGCACCGGATTCGACGGTGAGAGCAACTCGGCGGATCGCCCGCTCACGAACACCCGCTTGTAGGCGTCCATCGCGCCGCCCAACAGTCGCAGGCCAACGGGCGGCCTGGCTCCGGCCTCCATGATCGTGCCCGCGCTCACTCGGCCGCCGCCCGCGCGGCGGGGGAGTGCGCGAGATACCGCAGCGCCCGATCCATCGGACCCAGCTGCGAGGGATGGAAGCCGGGCCGAAGATAGCGGGGGATCTCGCTGAAGAACACTGTCCAACTGGGGATTACGCCGCGCCGGGTGGCGCTGACGAACTGCGCGCCCCAGAAGCGGCCCTTGTCCGGCGAGGGATCCTTGCGATACAGGTAGCCCGCCGACAGGATGAACAGCGGCAGCAGGGTGGCGCTCGCCAGCACGGCCGTTCGAGCCTTACGCAGGTAGCCGCCGTCCAGGTACATGTACGCGTCGTAGACCACGCTGCGGTGCTCCACCTCTTCCGCGCCGTGCCAGCGCACCAGATCGAGCATGGCCGGGTGCATGCCCTTCTGCTCGAGCACGTCGGCCTCGAGCAGCCACTCACCGAGCACGGCAGTGTAGTGCTCCATGCCCGCGAACAATCCGAGGCGTTCGCGCAGCCACTGCTGCTTGGCGCGCCCGGTCAGGCCGTGATCGCCGAGGATGCGATCCACCAGCCACGCGATGCCGTTCACATAGCCGTCGACATCCAGCCCGAGTGATCGCAGATGCTCACGCGCGGCCTCGTGGCTGCTCGCGTGCATGGTCTCCTGCCCGACGAATCCGGTCACCTCCTCGCGCAGCCGCTCGTCGTGGATGTACGGGAGGGCCTCGGCGAGGGCCTGGGCCATGGCCCGTTCGCCCTCAGGGAGCACCAGGTGCATGACGTCCACGATGTGGGTGGCCAGCACCTCGCCCGGAATGTAGTGCAGGGGAACGGTTTCGAAGTCGAAGCGGACATCGCGTGCGCCGATGGCATGTGCCTCGTCGCGGTAGGTGCGCCTCGTTGCGCCAGCCTGGTCAGCCATGATTCGAACCGTACAGCGCAACAAATAGCATTGCAATGTTGCAGCCACAAAATGTCCGAGATTGTTGCATCGGCGAGGGTGGCTGCTAGCGTTGGTGCGGTGACGACCGCGTCGAAAGAACCGCTGACCCGCGCCGATGCCGACGAGATCGAGACCCGCATCCTGGACGCGGCCCTGGTGCAGTTCGAGAAGGTCGGGGTCAAGAAGACGACCATCGAGGACGTCGCCAAGCAGGCCGGGGTCGATCGGGTGACGGTCTACCGGCGGGTGGGTTCGCGCGACGACCTGGTGGCCGCGGTCGTCGGCCGTGAGGTCGGGCTGGTGCTGGCCGAGCTCGCGGATATGCCCGAGCGACACGACGACTTCGGGGATCTGGTCGCCGACGTCTTCGTCACGGTGATCACGCGGTGGCGCACGCACGGGTTGGTGGAACGTCTGCTCGCGGTCGAGCCCGAGCGAATTCTGGTGAAGCTCACCGTCGACGGGGCGACGACGTTCGCCATGTCGGTGGCCGCAGCGGTCGAGGTGTTCGAGCGGGCCGCCCGGCGCGGATTGTTCGCGGCTCCGGCCGATCTGGCGACACGCGTCGAAATCGGCTGCCGCGTGGTGCATTCGCTGATTCTGGTGCAGGGCGGGCTGGCGGAGCTGGCCTCGGAGGCGGAACTGGCGGAGTTCGCGCGGGCCTATCTGGTGCCGATCATCCCCGGCTGAATTCGGACGCTTACGTGCTAATCCACGCAACCGAACGTTGATTGCGAGGGCGCTGACCTGGGTCGAGTGAGTGAGAAAGTGGAGCGTTCCAACGAGGGATTGACGTCCTCCCTGACCTGATGGTCCGGGATTCCTACCAGCGCCCTGGCGGGCACTCTTGGTGGGTTCCTGTTTCACAGGGACTTGCTTTCCGCCTAGACGGAAAGGCTTACGGTCTCTCCACAGGCGTTTAGCCACTCCGCTCGTCCAGCGGCGTGAATATTGATCGCGGCGTTCAAGTCTCGGTCGTGAGTGACTCCGCAAGCGCAAGTCCACTCCCGCACATGTAACGGCTTGCTCCCGCTGTCTACCCCACAGTGCGAGCAAATTCGAGTGGACGGGAACCAACGATCTACCTTGCCGAACACCCGTCCGTACCTGGCGGCTTTCTCCTCCAACATGCGGATGAACATGCTCCACCCGGCGTCGCGGATGGACTTTGCCAACCGGGTCCGGGCCAAGCCCTTCACGCATAAATCCTCGACGAACACCGCTTGGTTTTCGCGGATGATCATCGTGGACTGCCGAAAAGCACGGGGTGGCAGCCGATCCCGCCGTGCTGGCCGGGTATCCGGACATGGAGATCCTGATCGGCGCGGCCGTCTCGGAGGCCAATGCCAAGCTTTCGCGGGTCGAGCAGATCCGCAAGTTCCGCATCGTGCCCGACTACTGGGAGCCGGGCAGCGAGCTGCTCACCCCGACGATGAAGCCGCGCCGCAAGCCCATTCACGCGCGCTACGCCGACATCATCGAAGCGCTCTACGCCTGAGAGCTCACAGCACCGCCTGGGTCTGGGTCACCTTGGCGACGAGTTTGCCCGCGTCGTCGCGGATCTCGGTCTCGACCACGATGAAGCTGCGGCCCGCGTGCAGCGGCTTCGCGGTCGCGGTGGCATAGCCCGAGCGCAGAGCGCGCACGAAGTTCGTCTTGGACTCCACCGTCGTCGTACCCTGCGCGCCCGCAGGCAGATTCAGGAACGCGCACACCGCGGCGGTGCCGTCGGCCAGCGACATCAACGCCCCGCCGTGCATGGATCCGCCCAGCGTGCACAGGTTCTCGCGCCATTGCAGGCGACTGCGCACCAGCTCGGGTCCACAGTCGAGCACCTCGACGCCGAGCCCCTCGGTGAACGGCATGGTGGCGAACAGTTGCGTGCCCACCGGGTCGGTGGTGATCTCGGTGTCGGTCATGGAATCGACTCTGCCTGACACCGGGCCCGGAGTCGATTACCCGGCGGGTAATGGGATGCTGCGTACGAAGAGGCGACAGCTGATTTCGTGCCGATGCACCCGACCGCTGGCACGGGTGCGTGACAGGCAACGGCTATCAGCTGCCCGCTGAAGGTTCGGGGAGGCGGAACTGTGCAGGTTGGTGTGTTGGGGCCGGTTTCGGTCCATGCCGAGGACGGGACGCCCGTAGCGGTGCCGGGCGTCCGGGTGCGGATGCTGCTGGCGCGACTGGCCCTCGACGCGGGGCGCGATGTTGCTGTCACTGCGCTGATCGACGGGCTGTGGGGTGAGCAGCCGCCCGCCGATGCGAACGGTGCGTTGCAGGCGCTGGTGTCGCGGTTGCGGCGGGCACTGCGTGGGGTCGGGATCGTGGAGTTCGGGGCGGGTGGCTACCGGCTGCCCGCGGCCGAGGTGGATGCCGATCGGTTCGAGGAACTGATTCGACGGGGGCACAAGGAGTTGGAGGCCGGGCGGGCCGAATCCGCGGTACGACTGCTCACGCAGGGCTTGGAACTGTGGCGGGGGCCGGTGCTCGGGGATGTGCTGGACGCGCCTTTCACGCAGGCCGCGGTTGCGCGGCTGGCGGATCTGCGGGCCGCTGCTCTGGAAGAGCGATTCGAGGCGGAACTGCGCTTGGGCCGGTTTGCCGATGTGCTGGTCGAACTCGAGGCCGCCGCGGCGGAACAGCCGCTCGGTGAACGATTGGCCGCCCAGCGGATGCGGGCGCTGGCGGCGGCCGGGCGGCAGTCCGACGCCCTGGCCGTGTACGAGGACATGCGGGCTCGGCTCGACGAGGAACTGGGCATCGATCCTTCGGCGGCGCTGCGTGACACCCATCTCGCACTGCTGCGCGGAGAGCTGGAGATCCCCGCGCCCCGCCGGGAACCGATCACCGCCGCACTGCCCGTCCGGCTCACCGGATTCATCGGCCGCGCAACGGAACTGGCGGAGCTCATCGGGCTGCTCGCGGACGCGCGGCTGGTGACCGTGGTCGGTCCGGGCGGCGCGGGCAAGACCCGGCTCGCGCTGGAGGCCATGGATCAGGTGGACGGGGCGGTGTTCTTCGTGTCGCTCGCCGAGATCGGCGCGCCGGACCAGCTCGCCGACGCGGTCGCGGGGGCGCTCGACAGCGAGCAGCGAGATCGCCCTGACAAGGCGGCCCGGCTCGTCGAACTCCTGGATGTCGGTGCGGCAGTGCTGATTCTGGACAACTGCGAGCATCTGATCGCGGCGGCCGCCGCCCTCGCCGACCGGCTGCTCGAGCGGCTGCCGCAGCTGCGGATTCTCGCGACCAGCCGGGAACCCCTCGCCATCACCGGTGAGGTGCTCTGCCATCTCGGACCCCTGGACATCCCGGTCGAGACCACGGATCCTGTCGTGGCGCAGCGGTATTCGTCGGTCGGACTGTTCGTGGACCGGGCCAAGGCGGTCCGGCCCGGCTTCGTGCTCGACGACCACACCACCGGGCCCGTCGTGCGGATCTGCCGCCAACTCGACGGCCTGCCACTGGCTCTGGAACTGGCCGCCGCCAAACTGCGCGCCATGAGCGTCGAGCAGATCGCCCGCCGCCTCGACGACCGCTTTCGGCTGCTCAGCACCGGCAGCCGCACCGCGCTACCTCGGCAGCGCACCCTGCTGGCGCTGGTCGAGTGGAGCTGGGATCTTCTCGACGATCCCGAAAAGGTGCTGATCCGAAGGCTTTCCGCGTTCCCCGGCGGTGCCACCGTGGATGCGCTGGAGGCCATCTGCGCCGACGACACGCTCTCCGCCGCGGATATCCCCTACCTGCTCGATGGTCTGGTCGAGAAGTCCCTGGTCACGGTGACCGGAGGCGATCAGCCCCGGTACCGGATGCTGGAAACCATCCGCGTCTATGCCGCCGCCCGGCTCGCCGAGTCCGGCGACGACCTCGGCGACGGGTTCGCCGACTACTTCGTGACCCTCGCCGAGCAGCACGAGGCGGACCTGCGCGGCAGTGAACAGCTCAGCGCCATAGCTCTTTTCGATGCCGAACACGCCAACATGGCCGCCGCGCTGCGCACCGCCATGCGGGCCGCGACCGGGGCGGACGCATCGGCCGACGCCACCGCGCTCGTTGTACGACTGGTGCGGACGCTGTTCTGGTACTGGGGAATTCGTGGCATGGGCACACAGTTCGAGACCACCCTCGACGGCGTGTTGCGGCTGGGTGAGGCGCTGCCCGCCGACGCCCGAACGGCTTTCGCCGTGATCGAGCTGATGGACGGAGCACCGCCCACCGGTGATGAGACACTCTCGACGATGGTCGAGGCATGCGTGCGCGCCGGGGGACTGGAATTCCATCCGGCACTGCCGATGTGGACGGCGATGCTCGCCGCGCGAGCTGAGGACGAACCGCTGCGCGAACGGCAGCTCGAGCAGGCCCTCGCCCACCCGGATGTCTGGGTGCGGGCCAGTGCGCACCTGGCCCGGGATTTCGATCTCACGGGTCGTGGCGAACAGGTCGCGGGCGGCGACGCGCGCCGAGAGGCGTTGCACGGCTTCGAGATCGCCGGTGACCGCTGGGGACTGGGCATGGCCCTGCTCGCGGTCGGACGTGACCGGTCGCTGCGCGGCGAACACGCCCACGCCATCGCCACCTACGCCCGCGCGGTCACCGTCGCGGCCGAACTCGGCACCGAGGACGACCTCTGCGCCAGCCACCTCGCCCTCGCTGAAGAACGAGTACGGGGCGGTGAATTCGCCGAGGCCGCCCGCGACATCGAGGCTGTCCGTCGTCTCGCCACCGACCACGGCTATACCCGCCTGGCGGCTGTCGTCGGTTTCGTCGATGCCGAATCGGCCCGCCGCACCGGCGATGTCGCGCGCGCCGACGCTCTGATCACCGAACTCGAACAGCGCGTCCGTCACCTGCCCTACCCGAAACCCATGGCAGCCCTGCACATCGCGACGGCCCGTCTCGCGAACCGGCTCACCGCAGCAGATCTGGCGGCGGCCCGCACATTGCTCCCGCAGGTGATCGAGGGCTCGTTCCTGAACGGCGACGCCCCCACCATTGCCCAGACCCTGGCCAGGGCCGCCGAGCTGCTCGCCGAACTCCACCATCGGGAGTCCGACCACACCGCGGCCGCCACCGCACTCGGCCTCGCCGAGGTCATCCGCGGTATCCCCGATCGTGGAAATCTCGAAATCGCCGCTCTCACAGCGCGAATCGTCGAAGAACTAGGGGCAGACGCCTATCGCGACGCCTATCGAGGCGGCTCCGAACTGATCCGGGCGGCCGCGCTGACCAGGCTGGCCGCCGAGGCTGGACAGCCCGGCTGAAGGGCCGGGTCGGTCAGGCGCGGGCGAACAGACGTCCGGCCAGGTCGATGCCGATGATGTCACCGTCGGCATTGCGGCTGAAGAAGCCGCGCTGACCCTTGAAAGAGCCTGCGGTGATGATGTATTCGTCGCCGTCGCCGGGGAGGAAGCCGAAGGGGAACGGCGGGTGGTCCTGGGGGAGTTCGGTATCGGCGGCGGCGCGGATCTCGGGGCGGATGCGGCATTCCAGCGACAGGCCGTTGGCCTCGGAGAGGCAGGTCATGGTCATGGCGTCGATCTCGTAGGTGCCCAGGTACTCCGTGGCGCGATCGGCGTCGAAGGGCACCGGTTCCGGGTCGGCGTCGATCACGCCCAGGTAGTGCTCGAGTGCCCAGCGCACGATGGCCTGGTTGGTGGGGATGCCGTCGGGGCTGGCGTTGGACAGCACCGCGACCACGAAGTTCCGTTCGGGCACGATGACGAATTCGGCGAACTGGCCGAAGCCGGAACCGCCGTGGCCGACGGTGCGGACGCCGTCCACGTCGCGCAGCATCCAGCACAGGCCGAAGGCGTCGGCCAGTGTGCTGGAACGCAATTCGACGGTCGGCTGCTGCATGCGGTGCATCAGCTCGGCGGGCAGCACGGTGACGCCGGATTCGGTGCGGCCGTCACCCAGGTGGAATCGGCCCCAGCGCAACAGGTCCGACACCGTCGTGCCCAGTCCGCCGCCGGGGTTGTTGGCGCGGTTGCCCTTCCACGCCCGCGACACCGCCAGCTCGCCGTCCTCCTGGCGTTCGTGTCCGGCCGAGAAACGGCGGGTCATGATGTCGTCACGCAGGTAGAAGCTTTCGGCCAGGCCGACCGGCGTCAAAACCGTTTCGGTGACGACCTTGTCGAACGGTTCACCGGTGACCTTCTCGATCACCCGGCCCAGCAGGTTGAAGCCCGCCTGGCTGTAGGAGGCGCGCTCACCGGGCGCGCCGATCAGCGGCAGCTCTGCCAGTGAGGCCGCGAACAGTTCCAGGGCGTCATCGCCCTCGCCGGTGTTGTTGATCTGATTCCAGTCCAGGCCGGAGGTGTGGTTGAGCAGCTGCCGCACGGTGACGGTGGCCGCCGAATGCTCCTCGGCCAGTATCAGTTCCGGCACATAGGTCCGGACCTGGGCGTCCAGGTCGACCCGGCCGTCGGCGACCAGCCGCATGAGCGCGGTGGCGGTGAAGGTCTTGCTGGTCGAGCCGATGGCGAACAGCGTGTGCTCGTCGACGGGGACCGGGTTCTCGATGCTGGTGACGCCGTGGCTGGCGAAGATCTCGCGGCCGTCGGCGAAGATCCCGACGGCGATACCGGGCATGCCGTACTCGGTGGCAACGGATTCGACGAACTGGGACAGGGCGATATCGGACATGTCGTGCCTTTCGACTGGGCTTTCCCGTGCCCGGCGGAGTGGTTCCGCCCGGTGCATCCGGTGTGCCCATGACATTGCCGAGTCGCGCTGACAGTCCGCCGACGGTGCGCTGACAGCGTGGCGGCGGCCACCGTCGGTGTGATCGGCGGCCTTGTCGAGCGGCCTCGGTGAGCGAGCTCACGGCCGGTGATTCCGGCCGCTGACCGGCATACCGGTCATCCTCTCAGGAGGACCTCAGGCGCAGGCCAGCAAACGCACAGTGCCCGCGGGCAGCGTGGGCCGCTGACTATTCCCGAATGAAATAACGGCCGAAGGAGATCACGGCGTGCGTTCATCGAAGACCTGGGGCAGTGCGGTTCTTGCCTTGACTGCAACCGTCCTGCTACCGGTCGCCGCGGGGACCGCGCACGCCGCACCGGCCGCCACCCTCGCGCCCGCGGGCACTTCGGCCGACGGCTCCAAGATCGTCTCCAGCACCGCCTCGGACGCCCGCACGCTGAAGCTTCAGGTCTATTCGGCCGCCATGGACAAGAACATCGAGATCGACGTGCAGCGCGCCGCCGACACCTCGCAGCCCACCCCGGTGCTGTACCTGCTCAACGGCGCGGGCGGCGGCACCGACTCGGCGACCTGGCAGAAGCAGACCGACGTGCTGAACTTCCTGTCCGACAAGAACGTCAACGTGGTGCAACCCGTCGGCGGCGCGTTCAGCTACTACACCGATTGGCGCGCGACCGATCCCACGCTCGGCGTCAACAAGTGGAAGACGTTCCTCACCGAGGAACTGCCGCCGCTGATGGACAAGGCGCTGAACACCAACGGCCGCAACGCCATTGCCGGACTCTCGATGGCGGGCACCTCGGTGCTGCAACTGCCCATCGCCGCGCCCGGCCTGTACCAGTCGGTGGCCGCCTACAGCGGTTGCGCGCAGATCAGTGACCCGGTCGGCTGGAACTTCGTCAACACCGTGGTGGCCGCGGGCGGCGGCGACAGCAAGAACATGTACGGCCCGCAGCACGATCCGATGTGGGCCGAGAACGATCCCTACGTGCACGCCGACCAGCTGCGCGGCCTGAACCTGTTCATCTCCAGCGGTTCCGGTCTGCCGGGCGAGTGGGACACCCTCGACGGCCCGCACACCTTGCCGGGCACCGGCGGCTGGCTCAATCAGATGACCGTCGGCGGCGGGCTCGAGGCCGCCACCAACTACTGCACCCACAACCTCAAGACCAAGCTCGACGGTCTCGGCATCCCGGCCACTTACGACTTCACGCCCACCGGCACCCACTCGTGGGGCTACTGGCAAGACGCGCTGAAGCAGTCCTGGCCGGTGCTCGCGGCCGGTCTGGGCCTGCCCGTCTAGCCCCCGGAACGCCGAAAACCGGCCCGCTCCTGTTGGGAGCGGGCCGGTTTCGTGTCCACCACCCGGTTGTGATGCGTGAGAGCGCCGGGCAGCGAGAGCGGGCGATCGCTACGCGGTCAGCTCGAAATTGGGGTAGCCGTTGTCGCGCTCGGCGTCGCAGTAGCGGCGGTAGTTGCCGAAACCGCCGATGTAGGGCATGAATACGCGCTTCTTGCCCGCCACGTTCGCACCCATGTACCAGGAGTTGGCCTTGACGAACAGGGTGCCCTCGGCGACTTCGAGGAGGTGATCGGTCCACTTGACCGCAGCCTCCTCGCGGGCCTCGGCCTTGCGAATCCCGTTGGCCCGGCAGTGTTCCACCAGCGCCAGCACCCAGTCCAGCTGCTGCTCGGAGTGCAGCACCATGTTGGCCATCACCGACGGGGTGCCGACACTGTTGATGCTGAACATGTTCGGGAAGCCCGGAATGCCGAAGCCCAGGTAGGTGACCGGGCCGTCGGCCCAGGTGTCACCGAGGCGGGCGTCGTGCGAGCCGTGCAGGTCGATGCGCAGCAGCGCCCCGGTCATGGCGTCGAAACCGGTTGCGTAGACCAGGGTGTCGAGCTCGATGAAGCCGTCCGCGGTGCGCACGCCGGTCGGGGTGACCTCCGTGATGGGGTCGCGGCGCAGGTTCACCAGCGTGACATTGGGCCGGTTGAACATCTCGTAGTACCCGGAATCGGTGCAGATGCGCTTGGTCCCGATCGGGTGATCGTAGGGGATCAGGTCGTCGGCCACCGACTGGTCGTCGATCTTGGCGCGGATCTTGGCGACCGCGAACTCGCGCACCACCTCGTTGGCGGCCAAGTCGCTGTTCTGATCGGGGAACACCTTGTTGAACAGCACACCGCCGCCGCTCCAGCGATCCTCCATCGCGGCCTCGCGCTCCTGCGGCGACAGCTCCAGCGCCTTGGTCTGCAACGAGGCGTGCGGGGTGGCGGCACCGGCGTAGTAGGACTTCTCGCGACGCTCCCGGTAGGTGGCGCGGATGTCGCTCTGCTCGGCGTCGGTCCACGGCCGATTCGGGACGGGCACACTGAAGTTCGCCGAACGCTGGAAGACGGTGAGCGCCTCGGCCTCGCGCGCGATGATCGGCGAGACCTGAATGCCGGAGGAACCGGTTCCGATGACGCCGACCCGCTTGCCCGCGAAGGACGCGCCCTGTTCCGGCCACTGCGCGGTGAAAAGCTCCTCCCCGGCGAAGGTTTCGATACCGGGCAGGTTCGGCTTGATCGGCGCGGACAGGCAACCGGTCGCGAAAACCACGAACTGCGAGCGGTATTCGGCACCGGACTCGGTGCGCAGCGTCCAGATGCCCGACTCGTCATCGAAACTCGCCGCGCTGACCCGCTGCCCGAATTCGTAGCGCTGCCGCAACTCGAAGCGGTCGGCCACATGGTTGATGTAGGACAGGATCTCCGGCTGCGCCGCGAAGCGCTCGGTCCAGGTCCAGCTCTGCTCGAGCTCCGCGTCGAACGAATAGGAGTAGTCGACGCTCTCGACATCGCAGCGCGCGCCCGGATAGCGGTTCCAGAACCAGGTGCCGCCCACATCCTGCCCGGCCTCGAGGCCCAGCACGTTCAGGCCCGCCCGCGCCGCCCGATGCACGCCGTAGACACCGGCGAATCCGGCACCGATGATGATCACATCGAAGGGGCTGCCCTGATCGGCGGTCGAGTTCATGCGTGACCTCTCACTATTCGTCTGACGATATTTCGACTAGGCATATCGTCACGGCGAACGCGGGGGCACGGCGATAGGTCGTCCCACTGACCAGGAGAGCGACGGCGGTGGCCGGGAACGCGCGGGCTACTCGTGCGCGGGTTCGCCGGTCACCACGTGATCGGCATGGTTGAGGCCCTCGCGCACCAGGCGGGTCAGGTGACCGTCGCGAATGCGGTAGATGATGCGGCGGCCCTCACGGCGGGTCTCGACCATGCCGGTGAAACGCAGCTTGGCCAGGTGCTGACTGACCGCGGTCCGGGACGCGCCACAGGCCTCGGTGAGCGCGGTGACATCGGATTCGGCGTCGGCGAGCAGCCAGAGGATATGCAGCCGAGTCGGATCCGACAGCATCCGGAAGGTGGCGGTCGCGGCCTCGAGCCGGGCCTGATCCGGATCGACGGGATGGGCGAGGCTGGGGGAGTGCTGCGATTTCGCCTTGCTCACCTCGTCACCTTCCTGCCGCTGACACCGCCTCGGTGTCCGTCGCGGCGCTCGCGGGCCACACCCGGGCGGCCGTCGTAGCAGCCAGTGTAGCGAGCCCGGCCAGCACGATCGCGCTGGTCGGCAGGCCTGCCAACGCGCCGACCTTGCCCGCGATCGGATAGGTGAGCAGGAAACAGGCGTGCGAGAGCGAGAACTGCGCGGTGAAAACCGCTGTGCGGGTGTGCGGTTCGGACTCGGCGCGCAGCAGGCGCGCGGACGGGGTATTGATCAGGGAGGTGCCCGCACCCAGCAGCACCCAGGTCACGGCGAGGATCATCGCGCCCGTGTCGCGGCCCGGCAGCGGCACGATCGCCGCGGCGAGCAGGCCGGGCGGCAGCAGCCAGGCGCCGGTCAGCATGAGCCGGCGGTCGGGGATCGCGGTGAGCAGGCGCGGCGTGACCAAGGCGACCACCATGGAACCGAATCCGAAGCAGCCCAGTGCGAGCGCCACCCCGACATTCGAGCCGTCGAGTCGATCCCGCACGTAGACAACGGTATTCACGATCACCAGGGCGGTGGCGGCCGCGACCGCCAGATTCAGCGCCAGCAGGCCCCGCAGCACCGGGCGGTTCAGCATGATGCGCGCGCCCTCGGTGATGCGCTCGAGCAGCGGCGCGGACCGCTCGGGTGCGGTCGTGCGGGGCAGGCGGGTGGTGACGACCAGCAGCGCCGAGGCCACGAAACCCGCTGCGGTGCCGACGAACAGGGAGTGGTAGCTGATCACCGTCAGCAGGACCGCTGCCAGGATCGGGCTCAGCAGCGATTCCATGTCGTAGGCCAGCCGCGACAGTGACAGGCCGTGCGTGTAGTCGCGCTCCTCGGTCAGGATCGAGGGGATCAGCGACTGGAAGGCGGGGGTGAAGGTCGCCGACGCCGATTGCAGCAGCGCGATCAGCACGTAGATCTGCCAGGTGTGGGTGACGAACGGCAGCATCAGCGCGATGCCCGCGCGCAGCGCGTCGGCGGACACCAGCACCAGGCGTCGCGGCAGCCGCAGGGTGAACGCCGAAACCACCGGCGCCACCGCGACATACGCCACCATTTTGATGGCCAGCGCGGTGCCGAGCACCGCACCCGCCTGCGCGCCCGCGACCTGATAGGCGAGCAGGCCCAGCGCGACGGTGAGCAGACCGGTGCCGATCAGCGCGACCACCTGGGCGGTGTACAGCTTGCGGAACTGGGGATGACGGAGCACGTGGAGCACAAGGCCACTATAGGCCAATGAGTGCGCAGGTGTGCACATGATGTTTGATTACTGCTACTCCGGCGTGTATTGCCGGGTTCACCGGGCCGATCGCCGATATCCTCGAAACATGGGCAGGAAGCTCGCGGCCACAGGGCTGGCGGTCGCGACACTGCTCGCCGCCGCGTCCTGCTCCGGACACGGGGGTCCCGACACTCCGGCGGGCAACGCACCCGGCGGCGCGAACCCCGTCGAACCCCTCTCCGACCTGCCGCCCTGCGGCGATATCGGGACGACGGCCACCCCGCCGGATTGCGCACTGCAATCCCGGGATTCGGCCGGGCTCGCCTTCGAGGTCCGGCACAGCGGGCCGCAACTCGCCGTCACCGTCCTGGACTCCTCCGGCAGCCAGGTGCAGACCCTGACCGAACACCCCGTCCACACCCAGGCCGAACCCCGGCTGCGCGATCTCGACGGCGACGGCCGCGACGAACTCATCGTTCCCCTCGACCTCACCACCGCGAACATCCGGTACGCCGTCTATCACGCCACCGGCGACGCCACCCGGCTCGAGCGCGCGGGCGAACTCGCCGGAATCGGAATCGACCTGTCCGCAGCGGGATACACGGTGGTGACCGCGCGCGACAGCTACGAGAAGTGGCAGATCGAATTCTGGACGTTCGCCGCCGACATCCTGCAACCGCTCGTCACCGCCGAGGTCCAGTTGCTCGACGACGGCACCGGACACGTCGGCGGCTCACAGTGCACGGTGATCGACACCGGTGGTCTCGCCCGCACGGGACTCACGCAGGATCAGGCCACCGACCAGTTCTGCGCGGAACCGGCCGTGCAGCGGGTAAGGCGCTGAATCGGGGGAGGATCCGGGGAAATCCGGATACCCGGCGCGTGCGCACCGGGTCAGGATGGAATCAGTTCACGGACTTCCGCCGGTGCTTTCGCAGCCACTCGGCATAGTCGTACGACACGGTCTCGCCATCGACGTCGAGGCACAGCGCAGCGTCGCGCACCCGTCGCACGATCCGCCCGAGTGGCGGCACCGGCAGCGGAATCAGTGACTGCCCCAGGATCATTCGCCGGGTCTCGGCCAACTCGGTGAGCGATTGCACCACCGGACCACCGACATCGCGGACCCGGCCGGAGGGGCCCGCGTCGACCGCGTCGGCCAGCCGCCGGGCCACCGCGTTCACGTCCACCGGCTGGAACATCAGGTTGCCGTGCGGTGCGATCCGGAATTTCGCGGCGGCGGCGAGGATCTCGTCGATCAGATCGTGGAACTGGGTGGCGCGCAACAGGGTCCACGGCACCGGACCCTGGGTCACCACCTGCTCCTGCGCGGTCTTGGTGCGGTAGTAGCTGAACGGCACCTGTTCGCAGCCCACGATGGACACCTCGACATGGTGGCCCACCTGCGCCCGCTGCTCGGCGGCCAGCAGGGTCCGCACCCCTTCGACCATCACCCGGGCGCTGCGCAGGCTGCGACTGCTGACCGCGTCCACCACGGCATCGACGTCTGCCAGCGCGGCATCCAACCCCGTCCCGGCGGCCAGATCGACCGGGAAATGCTCACTGCCCGCCACCGAACGCACCGGTGCGGTCCGGGTCAGCACCCGCACCGCATGTCCCCGGGCCGCCAGCTCCCGGACCACCGGGTGCCCGAGTGTCCCGGTCCCGCCCACCACCGCAACCCGCATGTCGAATCCCCTTTCCCGATGCGCTTTCCTCGGACGCTAGGACGGCCCCCGCCTGCTGCTCAACATGATTCATCGCACGGTGCGCGATTCCCCACATTGCCCACGCTGCCGCGCGTCGGCAGGCGTCAGATGTGTGCTCCCTTTGTCCGGTTGCATGCGCGACAGAGGATCTGGAGGTTGGCGGGGCTGGTGGCGCCGCCTCGGCTCAGCGGGATGATGTGGTCGAACTCCAGATAGTGGGTGTCGCCGCATTCCACGCAGCGGCCCGCGTCGCGCTGCCAGACCTGGGCCTTGACGTCCGGCGGGATGGCGCGGGAGTCGCGGCGGCCGGGGGAGAGGGCCAGGCGTTTGGCGATGCGCAGCGCACCCTCCATGGCGGCGGCCACATAGTCCGGGTCGGCCACCTCGAGCAGCGCGCCACCGCGCGCGGAGGTGGCGGCCACCGCGATCCGGCCCGGCTCCGGCGTGATGGAAACGACTCGGGCCCAAGGCATCTCGGTGCCCGCGTCGGGGCCGGTGAAACGCAGTTTGCGATTGCTGACGATGAGACGGCCCTCGGTGCGCTTCGGCCCGCGCACCAGCTGCCGGACCTGCACGGCCGCGACATTCAGGTGCACGCGCTCATCGGGATCCAGGTGCAGGCCCGTCGTCGCGAGCTGCGGCAGTTCGCCCGAGCGCAGGCGGGTCAGCATGCGGCCGCGCTGCATGCGGCGGCGCAGATCCTCGATCAGCGGGCCGGTCAGCGCGAGTTCGTCGACCGTCTCGTCGAAGTCGTCCAGGTCCGGTTCCTCCACCACACCGTCGGCGAAGGTGAAGGCCACCAGGCGTTCCAGATGGTCGAGGGCCAGCGGGCGCAGCAGCTCCTGCCCGGCCGAGCGTTCGACGCGCGCGAAACGCAGGGCCGCCCACAGCGTGTCCCAGTCCTCGTGGGAATCGGCCCGGCGCAGCGCGCGTTCGGCGCGCGGTCGCCACGACCGCAGGTATTCGGCTGTCTCGGCGGCGCATTCACGGCAGGCCGCGGTTCCGAACAAGCGGCGGCGGCGCGGCGCCCCGCAGCGCGCGCACCGCTGCGCGTCCTCGGGCAGCCGCGGCAGTGTCGAGGCCGACCAGCTCGCGCCGTCCCACCAGCGCAGCCGGGCCGGATCCCGGGGATCCGGATGCCAGTCCGGCCGTTCGGCATTCGGTGGCGGCACGGTCACCCGCACCGGCGCCTCGACCTCGGGCATCCGCACCCCGAACTCGCGCACCAGCCCCGCCAGGCTCACCGCGCCCTGACCCAGCGCCCGGAAACCCCAGCCGTCGCCGGACCGGAAGAACTCGCCGAACGCCATGGCGGGCAGCGCCTCCGGCTCGTCGAGGTCGAACCACGCCACCGGACGGTCGTGGTCGAGCACCGTCAATCGCACGTCCCGCACCTCGGTGAACCGCCCCGGCACCGACGCGGTGACCACGATCGCGGACACCTCCGGCCCGGTGCGCGGTAGCGACACCGACAGCCGGGCGGTCCCCGGCGCGGGCTCCGGATCCAGCGACACCGCCTGCGACACGTGCCGGGGCGCGCGCTCCCAGACGAAGTCCCGATCCGACCGGGCCCGCCCGTCACCGCCCAGCAACAGCGCCTGCGCCGCCACCCTGGGCCCGGAACCCCACGAAAGAACCACCGACAGAAGCGAAGTCGGAACCGTCGTATGCCCACCCTTGGTCAGTTTCATCGTGGTGGCACTATGCCACGAGCCTCCGACACTCGATCGCGACCGAGCCGGAACCCCTTTCGGGGAAACGTGCGGCACAGTGGAACCATGACCAATCCCAAGGGGAGCGGCCGCCCCGACCCTGCCCCGCGCGGTACGCCGCGCGTCCCCACCCCCGGCGAAATCCTCGCCGCCGCACAGGCCGCCATGGAGGCCGCCCAGACCGCCGCCGGTCAGGCCCTCGATTCCGCGCAGGTCACCGCCACCACCGCCTTCGACACCGCGGTCCGGCTGCCCCCGGCCTCGATTCAACTGGCCGCCCAGCTGCCCGACCTCATCCAGAGCCTCACCACCGCGGTCGAACGCCTCAACTCCACCATCGACCGCCTCGACCGCACCCTGGCCCTGGCCGAGCCCGCCTTCGTCGCCTACGACAAACTGCTGACCCGCCTGGAATCCGTCACGGCCCTCGGCGAGGAGGCCCTCACCCGCCTGGACAAGCTCCCCGGCGTCTCCCTCCTGAACCGGCTCACCGGCCGCGAGCAGCAGCCACCCCCACCGCCGCCCGAGACCCCCTCTCGCCGAAAGAAATAGCCGAGATCAGGAGTGGACCGGCGGGGTGCCCAGCAGGGGGAGGGCGCGTAGGGCGGTGGCGGCCTTCCAGACCATCTCCTGATATTCCGCCAGGGGGTCGGAGTCCAGGACGACCGCGCCGCCCGCGCCGACCCGCCAGCGGCCCTCGTGGCGGACGGCGGTGCGGATGACGATGTTCAGGTCGGCGGTACCGCCGAGGCCGAGGAAGCCGATGGTGCCGGAGTAGATGCCGCGGGCCTCGGTTTCGAGAGTGTCGATGATCTCGAGGGTGCGCAGTTTCGGTGCGCCGGTCATCGAGCCGCCGGGGAAACACGCACGCAGACAGTCGATCACGTCGAGTCCGGGGCGCAGGGTGCCGCGCACGGTGGACACGAGTTGGTGCAGGGTGGTGTACGTCTCGACGGCCATCAGCTTCGGGACGTGCACCGAGCCGATCTCGCAGACCCGGCCCAGATCATTGCGCAGCAGGTCGACGATCATCAGATTCTCGGCGCGGGTCTTGGGGTTTCGCGCCAGCTCGGCGGCCAGCGCCGCGTCCTCGCCGGGGGTGAGGCCGCGCGGCGCGGTGCCCTTGATCGGCTTGCTCTCCACGGTGCCGGCGCGATCCACCTTGAGGAAGCGCTCCGGGGAGGCCGAAGCCACCTCCAGCTCACCGAACCGCAGGAACGCCGCGTAGGGGGCCGGATTGCACCGGCGCAGTGTGCGATACACCGACAGGCCGTCGGTGTCGGCCGGGAAGTAGGCGCTGTCGGTCAGGCAGATCTCATAGGACTCACCCGCCAGGAGTTGCTCCCGGCAGGCGGCCACATCGGCCAGATAGCGGTCCTTGCCGCGGGTCAGCAGCGGAGCCACCGTGAGTTCATCGGCCCGCAGCTCCACGGCGGGCGGGTTCTCCCAGGTCGGCAGGGTGTCCACCACGACCCGGTTGGCCGCGAGCCAATCCAGTGCGGCGGCAGGGGAATCCGGCTCGGCGAGAGCCAGCAGGTGGGTGCGGCCCGCCTCGTGGTCGACCACGACCAGACGGTCGGCGAAGATCCACTGCGCGTCCGGAGTCGGCGCGGTGTGCCGGGCGCCCGCACCGCACTCGGCCTTCATCTCGTAGCCGAGATAGCCGACGTAGCCGCCCGCGAAATCGAAAGGGACGTCCGGGAAGTCGATGTGGCGGCGCTTCAGCTCCCCCGATAGGTAATCCAGCACGCCACCCGGGACCCGGCGCTGCCCGGTCGCGGACTCGACCTCGACGGCGTCCCAGCCGATCCGATACCGCACCACCTCGGCCAGCGGCCCCGAGGCGTCACCGAGGAACGAGAAACGGTCCAGGCCCGGCTCCACATGCTCGCTGTCGAGCCAGAACGCATGGGGCGAGCCGCTGAACAGCGCGTCGAACACGGCCTCCGCGTCCACCGCACGATCCAGCACCACCTGTTCCACGCGGTACCGCACCGGCTCGGATAGGGGCGGGACCTGCTGGGCCTCCTTGCGCGCCAGCGCAGTTCGCGACGATGACCCCGAAATACCTTGCCCGCGCTGATATTCGGCGGTGAGCCGGGCGAAATTGCGTAGCAGCGTCGCCCCGTGCTCGCTGGAGATCGATTCGGGATGGAACTGCACCCCCCACTGCGGCCGGGTGCGATGTCGGACGCCCATGATCACCCCGTCCGGCGCGGTCGCCGTCACCTCCAGCGCATCCGGCAACGGCAGTGCGGCGCACAGCGAGTGATAGCGCACGGCGGAGAAGTCCTGCGGCACACCGTCGAACAACTCGACACCGCCGTGGGTGATGCGATCGGGATACCCGTGCCGCGCCCGCGGGGCCGCCGTCACCACCCCGCCCGCCGCGAGCACGATCCCCTGATGCCCCAGGCACACGCCCAGCAGCGGCAGGTCCGATTCCGCGATCAGCGCCGCCGAGATGCCGAAATCGCGCGGCACGTCCGGCCGCCCGGGTCCGGGCGAGATCACGATATTGTCGAATTCGCGCAGCCCGAGCTGCTCGATCCTCGTGACCTCGTCATTGCGCACGACCACGGGTTCGACCCCGTTCACCTCACTGATCAGCTGATACAGGTTGTAGGTGAACGAGTCGTAGTTATCGATCAGCAGCGTGCGCATTTGCCCCGGAACTTTACGCGCTGTCCAGATTCACCCGGTACTGCTGGCATGTGCCTTCAGTTCTGGTGGTGGCCTACGGCACAATGGTCGGCATGTCTGTAGCGCAGCCGGTCGAAGTGGATCGTGACGTCGTCGATTTCGCCATCGTCGGGAAATGGATGGAAGAGCAGGGCTTGCCCGGCGGGGAGTTCGAGGACGTGAAGCCGCTGGGCGGTGGCACCCAGAACATCATGCTGCGGTTCCAGCGCGGCGGCCGCGACTACGTGCTGCGGCGCGGACCCAAGCATCTGCGGGCGGCCAGCAACACCGTCATCCAGCGCGAGTCCCGGATCCTGGGCGCGCTGGGGGACACCGAGATCCGCGCGCCCAAGGTGATCGCCGCCTGCCCCGACGAATCGGTGCTCGGCGCGTCGTTCTATCTGATGGAACCGGTCACCGGCTTCAACCCGCAGAACGAACTGCCCGCCCTGCACGCCGGTGACCCCGAGATCCGGCGGCAGATGGGCCTCTCGGCGGTGGAGGCCATCGCCCGCCTCGGCTCCCTCGATCACGAGGCGCTCGGCCTGGCCGACTACGGCAAACCCGAGGGCTTCCTGGAGCGGCAGGTGCCACGCTGGCTCAAGGAACTCGACTCCTACAGCACCAACGAGGGCTACCCCGGCCCGGAGATCCCGGGCGTGCAGCGCGTCGGTGACTGGCTCGACCGCAATCGCCCCGCGCAGCCGAAAGCCGGGATCCTGCACGGGGACTGCCACCTGGCCAACCTGATGTTCGACTTCAACGGCCCCGACGTGGTGGCCATGGTCGACTGGGAGATGTCGACCATCGGCGACCCGCTGCTGGACCTGGGCTGGCAGATCGCCACCCGGCCCGAGCCCGGCACCACCGGCGCGGCGCTGATCGGCGCGCTCGGCGGCGTGGGCGGGCTGCCGACGGCTGCGGAGATGACCGCCCACTACGGGCAGTTCTCCGATCGCGACCTGACGCACGTCACCTGGTACACGGTGCTGGCCTGCTTCAAGCTCGGCATCGTGCTCGAGGGCACGCACGCACGGGCTTTCGCGGGCAAGGCCCCCAAGCAGGTCGGCGACTTCCTGCACGCCATCACCCTCGAACTGTTCGGCAAGGCGCATCAGCTGATGGAGTGACGGCAAACCTGTCGCCATCTCGAGGGATGGTGGCAGGATATTGGTGGCACGTAATTTATTGCCACCGTACCGTGATGCGCATGCCGATCGCTCCCGACGCCAAAGACTGGACCTGGGTCCTGGAACGCTCCTGCCCGGACTGTGGATTCGACCCCGCGACCACCGCCTTCGAGGCGGTCCCGGGGTTGGTCCGCGACAGCTCCGACCGGCTGCGCGCCGCCCTGGATCGCTCGGATTCCCGTGTGCGCCCGGATGATTCGACCTGGTCGACGCTGGAGTACGCGGCGCACGTCCGCGACGTGTGCCGCATCTTCGAACACCGCCTCGACATCGCCCGCACCGGCGGTGCGCGTCCGGGCCCGGTCATCGCCGCCTACGACACCACCGTCACCGTCGCCGACAACGGGGTGCCGATGTTCGCCGACTGGGACCAGGACGCCACCGCCCTCGCCGCGAACTATCCGGCCGCCGAAACCGCCGTCGTCGCAGCCGAACTGGCTGCCGCGGCCGAAACCGCCGCGCGCGCATTCGAATCCGTTCCCGTGACCGAACGCGATCGGGCGGCACTGCGCAGCAACGGTTCCGCGTTCACCGTCGAATCGATGGCGCGGTACTTCGGGCACGACCTGGTGCACCACGTCCACGACGTCGAACGGGTCTGAGCCTCAGGCGGGTTCCTGCTGCGTGGTGCAGTGGATGCCGCCGCCGCCCGCCGCCACCGCGTCGATATCGATCTGCACCACCTCGCGATCCGGGAACAACTGCGCCAGCGCGGCTTTCGCGGTCGCGTCGGCCTTGTCGTCACCGAACTCCGGCGCGATCACGCCGCCGTTGCACAGGTAGAAGTTGAGGTAGCTCGCCGCGAACTCGTCGTCGGCGAAGTCCGCGCGCAGCTGGCGCGGTCCGGGAATCACCTCGACGCGCAGCGGACGGCCCGCGGCGTCGGTGGCGTCCTGCAGGACGGTGAGGTGGCGGCGGGTCACGTCGTAGTCGTAGGAGTCGATGTCGTCCTCCCGCCCGGCCACCACCACGCCCGGCTCGGCGAAGCGGGCGTAGAGGTCGGTGTGGCCGTCGGTGATGTCGTACCCGGCGATGCCCGGCAGCCAGATCACCTTCGAAATCCCCAGCAGCCGAGCCAGTTCCGCCTCCACGTCCTCGCGCAGCCAGCCCGGATTGCGATTGTCGTTGAGCACGCAGCTCTCGGTGATGATCGCGGTGCCCGCACCGTCGACCTCGATGCCACCGCCCTCCATCACCAGTTCGGTGCTCAGCACCTCGGCTCCGGTCCGCTCACCGACCAGCCGGGCCAACCGGGAATCCTCGCGATGCTCCTGCTTGTCGCCCCAGCCGTTGAAGTTGAAATCCACTGCGGCCCTGCGCCCGTCGGCCTCGACGAACACCGGGCCGCTGTCGCGCAGCCACAGATCGTCCATCTCGGCGGGGACCAGCGCCACCTCCGGGCCGGTCAGCGCCCGCGCCAGATCGAACTCCTCGGGCCGCACCAGCATCGACACCGGCTCGAACCGGGCGATGGTGGTGGCGATGCGGGCCACGTCCTCACGGATGCGCGGCAACAGGTCCACCGTCCACCCGCGCTCGGCCGCGCCGAACGCCATCCAGGTGCGCCGGTGTGCTCGCCATTCTTCGGGCATCATCCACTGGGACGGCGGCATGGACGGACTCCTATCGGTCAGCGACAGCGGAGCAGGGCATTGCGGAGATTGCGGGAGCGGACATCGTCGAGCACGGCCATGCCCAGGCGATTCATGGTGTAACCGAAGCCGAGACCCGTTGTGGGATCGGCGAATCCGAACGAGCCGCCGTATCCGGTGGTGCCGTAGGCGCGCTTGTCGCTGCCGAAGCGGAAGCTGCCGCGCGACTTACGGAAACCCAGGTGATAGCGGCTGGGGGTGAGCAGGACCAGGTCCTCGGCGGGGACGTCGTCGGCGGTATCGGGGGTGGCCAGGCGATCCAGTAGCGCGGTGTCGATCGGCAGCTCGCCGGTCTTCCCGGCGGCCGCGCCGTACACCCGGGCCAGGGCGCGCGCGGTGCCGACGCCACCGGCGGCCGGGCTCTCCACCGAGAGGAACTCGCGGCGGGTGGCACGTGCGGGCGCACCGACCTGAGGGCTGTTGAGTGCGCGGAAGGACAGGCCGCGCTTGCTGTAGAGCTGAATCCCGATGCGTACCGGCAGATCCCGCTCGTAGCGAAGTACATCCAGGCCCGCCGTCGCGGACAGCGTGGCGACCCGGTCGAGTGAAATGTCCTCGGGCAGGCCGATATAGAAGTCCGCACCCAGCGGCTGCGCGAAGTCCTCGGCGAAGATTCGGCCCAGGGTGCGATGCTGCGGATCGACCCGGCGGATCAGCTCACCCTGGTACAACCCGGCGGTGATCGGGTGGTAGCCGTGCCGGGTTCCCGGACGCCACAACGGTTTCTGCTCGGCGAGCACCTCGGCCATGTGATCCAGATCGGCCATATCGGTCAGCCGGAACGGGCGATCCAGCGCGGCCAGGCCCGCCTGATGATCCAGCAGCTGCCGCACGGTGATGGAATCCTTGCCCTGCGCGGCGAATTCCGGCCAGTACAGCGCCACCGGCGCTTCGTAATCCAGCAGTCCGCGCGAGACCGCCGACGCCACCACGAAGGCGGTCATACCCTTGGTGGACGACCACACCGGGGCCATGGTGTCGCGCTGCCACGGCAGCGTGCGCTTGCGATCGCGGTGTCCGGCCCACAGATCCACGACCGGGCGATCGCCGTCGTAGACCGTGACGGCCGCGCCGATCTCGCCGTGCTGGGTGAAGTTGCGGCGGAACGCGTCGGCGACCGGCCCGAAACCGCTGTCGACGTCGCCGTGGATGCTGACCTGCTCACTCATGATGGACAGATCGTAACCGGGCGGTCGGCAGGTTTGGGGCCGATGCGACGCCAGTGCATAGCTGTGAGCTGTGCTATCTCCTGGGGACACGACACCCCGTGCCCGAAAAGTGGTTTCCGGGCCGGTAGCGTGGCCGTACATGCCCGGACTCCAGCGGATTACCGCGTCATTGCTGCGGACCAAACCCGTCGAACAGCTCGCCGCCGAGAGCGAGCACACCGCGCTGCGGCGCAGCATGGGTCTGACCGCGCTGATCTCGCTGTCCGTCGGCGCGACCCTGGGCACCGGCATCTTCGTCGTCCTCGGCGAGGCCGCGCCCAAGGCCGGGCCCGCCGTTGTCGTCTCCTTCGTGATCGCCGCGCTCGCGGCCCTGTTCTCGGCGCTGTCGTACGCGGAACTGGCGGGCGCGGTACCGGTTTCGGGGTCGGCCTACTCCTACACCTACGCCACCCTCGGCGAGATCGTGGCCTGGGTGTGCGGGTGGTGCCTGCTGCTGGAGTACGGGGTCTCGGTGGCGGCGGTCGCCGTCGGGTGGGGTGCGTACCTCAATGAATTCCTCGGATCCACCATCGGCTGGCGGATTCCGGATGCCCTGGCCCAGCCGCCGGGCGGCGGCGGAGTCGTCAACCTGCCCGCCGCCATCGTGGTGCTGCTGGCCACCGTGGTGCTGCTCGGTGGCGTGCGGGAGAGCTCGCGGGTCACCACCGTCACCACCATTATCAAGATCGCGGTGCTGATCTTCTTCGTGGCCGTCGCGATCACCGCATTCAATTCCGAGAATCTGCACCCCTTCGCCCCGTCCGGGGTCGCCGGTATCGGGGCCGCGGCCTCCATGGTGTTCTTCTCGTTCATCGGCTTCGACGCCGCCTCCACCGCCGGTGAGGAAGCCCGCAACCCGCAGCGAGATCTGCCGCGCGCCATCATCATCTCGCTCGGCATCGTGACGCTGATGTACGTGCTGGTGGCGCTGACCGCGGTCGGCGCGGTCGGCATCGACGACGTGAGCAGCTCCGGGGCGTCGCTGGCGACCGTGCTCGAGCAGGTCACCGGGCGCGGCTGGCCCGCCACCATTCTCGCGGGCGGCGCGGTCATCGCCATCGCCTCGGTGGTGCTCACCGTGCTCTACGGGCAGACCCGCATCCTGGTCGCCATGTCCCGCGACGGGCTGATGCCGCCGCTGCTGTCGAAGGTGGGTCGCAACCGGGTGCCGACCTTCAACACCCTGATCGTCGGCGGTCTGGTCGCGGTGCTCTCGGCGCTGATCCCGCTCGGCGAACTGGTGAACGCCACCAATATCGGCACCCTGGTCTCCTTCGGCCTGGTGAACATCGGGGTGCTGGTGCTGCGCCGCACCAAACCCGAACTGCCACGGTCGTTCCGGACGCTGGTGCCGCTGGTGCCGGTGCTGGGTGTCGGGCTGTGCGTGTGGCTGCTGTTCCACCTGCCCGGCGTGACTTGGCTGGCGTTCGGGCTGTGGTCGGCGGTGGGGCTGATGGTGTACTTCGGCTACGGGCGATCACGGTCGCTGCTGCGGCGGGCGGGGACCGCGCAGCCGACGGTACGAACCGACTCGTAGGCTCGTGGGGTGCGAGCGCTGGAACAAATTCGACAGTGGCCGGTCCGGAACGCGGCGGCGGGCGTCGCCGTGCGTGGTCGGGGCACGGTGGATACCGAGGGTGACACCGCACGGGTCTTTCCGCTGGCCTCGGTGACCAAACCCCTTGTGGCATACGGGGTTCTGGTGGCCGTCGAGGAGGGCGCGATCGAGCTGGACCAGCCGGCCGGGCCACCCGGATCCACCGTGCGGCACCTGCTCGCGCACACCTCCGGACTGGCCTTCGACTCCCTCGCCGTGCAGGCCGAGCCGGGTAAGCGGCGCATCTACTCCAGCGCCGGATTCGAGGTGCTCGCGGATTTCGTTGCGGCGCAGACGGATATCCCGTTCGACCGGTACCTGCACGAGGCGGTGTTCGAGCCGCTGGGCATGACCGACTCGGTGCTGGCGGGTCCGGCCGGGCATGCGGGCCGTTCCTCGGTCGCAGACCTGCTACGGTTCGCTGACGAATTGCTGAGCCCGTCGATCCTCAGTGCGGAATTGCATTCTGAAGCAAGCACAGTGCAATTCCCGGACCGCAATGGGATTCTCCCCGGCTACGGGTCGCAGCGCCCCAACGACTGGGGACTGGGATTCGAGATCCGCGACCACAAGGTGCCGCACTGGACCGGGTCCGACAACTCCGCGGCCACCTTCGGGCACTTCGGTCAGTCCGGCACTTTCCTCTGGGTCGATCCGGAAGTCGGCGTCGCGTGTCTCTCGCTCGCGGACGAGAATTTCGGAGACTGGGCCAGAATGGCGTGGCCACCCCTCAGTGACGCCGTGATCGCGGAGTTTGCGTAAGCTCCGACACGGGTACGAAGTAACACACGCAACATCGGGCACTCCAGTAAACTCGGGCAACGCCGCGCGAACGGGGCCGTTGGGGAAGACGTCCCTCGTCGAGCCGGAGGTGCTAGTGGTGCGCGCGTCTAGTCAATTCGCGGATGCGACGTCTGGAGTCGTCTATATCCACTCGTCGCCTGCCGCGCTGTGCCCGCATGTCGAATGGGCGCTCACGTCCACCCTCAAAGCGCCCGCGAAACTGCGCTGGACCGCGCAACCAGCGGACCCCGGAAATCTGCGGGCCACCACCGATTGGTACGGCCCGGTCGGTACCGGCGGACGGTTAGCCAAGGCATTGCGGGACTGGCCCGTGCTCTATTTCGAAGTTACCGAGGACCCCAGTGAGGGCGTCGACGGCGAACGCTTCAGCTTCGTCCCCGGCCTCGGCCTCTGGTCCGCCCCCACCGCCGCCAACGGCGACGTCATGGTCGGCGAGATGCGCCTGCGCGCCATCGTCGCCGAAGCCCGCGCCCGCGGCCGCAATTCGATGGATATCGCCGCCGACATCGACCATGCCCTCGGCACCCCCTGGGACGACGTCCTCGAGGCCTACCGCCTCGGCGGCGAAGGCGCGGAGGTCACCTGGCTGCGCCGCGACGTCGGCTGACCTGCCGAATCCGCTTCACTATGTGCCTGATTCGTCCGTATTGCGCGTGGCGTCTCGCTCCGCGCGCGCCCGGCGGGCAGAATGCCGGGGGAGGGGCACTGCGACGAGGAGGTTTCGTGCGGTACACCAGGATCGCGCTCACCACGCTGGCCGTCCTATCGGCCGTCACCCTGACCGCCTGCACCGACAGCTCCGGAAGCAGCGCCGCCGCAAAACCTTCCACGACCCCCACTCCCGCCGTCCCGGCCCCCGCGAACGCCTTCCCGGCCGCAGGCCACGAAGCCGTCCAGTGCGGCACCGGCCCCTGGGGTCTGGCCGTGGTCGCCTCCACCGCCAAGGGCAACGACTTCTGCCCCGTCGCCCACGCGGTGGTCGACGCCTACGCCGCCGACCGCGCCCAACAATCCAACGGCGACATCGCCGTCACCGTCGGCACCGTCCGCTGGGTATGCGGCCAACGCCAGGGCGACCCCAACCCGTACCAGGAATGCGCCAGCCAGAACGAATCCGCGGATCTGGTCCGCCTGCACTCGTGAGGTTCCGGCGCGTTCGCCGTGGAGTGCTGGTCCGGCGCGCACCACGCGGCCGGACCGGGGCACTGCTGATGCTTCGAGTAATCGCGCTCACCGACATGGTTCGTCTTGGATTCCACCGGGTTTCGTCGTCCAGCAGGAATTCGCCGACGGTCTAACGCAGTGAGTGCAGATCCCGCAGCAGCTCGGAGGCGCTGACCGGATCGAGGGCGGTCAGGTCGCCCTTCAGGTGGACCTGGACGAGAGTCTGATTCCATTCGGCCATCGGCTCGTCGAGGTCGATGCCGGGGGAGATCTCGAGCTGGACCCAGGCGGAATCGGCGGTGAGGTACCGAGTGAGCCCGTCGACCACGCCACCGTCCAGGGCGAGTTCCCAGCCGCGACGCCGCAGCGCGAGCAGCGGCCCCGCACCAGCCGGTGAGCCTTCGAACGCCGACAGCCCCGCCGCCACCTCCGCCGATCCGGGCGCGAAGCTGACCCGCTGCAACTGCTCGAACGGTTGCAGCAGTTCGTAATCGGTGAAAACCTCACCCCATCCCGACACGGCCGCGCCCAGATCCACCGGATGCGCGATCCCCACCACAGCGGTGTCGGGGAGCTCCACCGTCTTGTCGTCGACGTCGGCGTAGCTGCCGTCCTCGGCGATACGGAATGCCGCTGTGGCCGAACCGGTCTCGTCGAACGCGGCCCAGACTAGCCGCCGAGTGATCCGTGACAGGAGCGGGTGCGCGTCGAAAACCCGACGCTGCGCATCCGCCGTCCAGCGCCGCCGGGTGACCATCGCCCGCTCGATGCGTCGAATCTGTTCGGCAGCTTCGGATTTCAGCCCCTTCCGCATGGTGGCGTACGACCGATGCGCCGACGCGGCGGACTCGCCCTCGTCGTTCACCCCGGGCCTCGGCACCGCCTTGCGCTGCTTACCCGCCACCCAGCAGCCGTCCTCGCCACGGGTCGCGTCGAAGACGATTACCCCGAGCTGCTCGTCCAACCGCACCACGAAACCGCGGCGACCGTAGTCGAGGGTCAAGGTGCCATCGCTGTCGAAGCCGAAGGCGGGCACCAGCCGATCAGCGAGATCCTCGGTGGTCAGGCCCAGCCGGGCGGCGACCTGATCGATCTTCTGGGTCGCCTCGTAGCTGAGCGCACCGATATCGGTACGCAGGCTCAGCCGGTGCAGGTGCAGCAGCGCGCCCTCGGTGCCGATCGAGGCCAGCGCATCGAGACCGGAAACCGCACGGGCGTAGAAGGATTCGGTGGGCCACGCCTTCAGATAGGGCACCAGTCGATCCGCGGTCTCGTCGGTGCCGAGCAAAGCCTGCGCGCGCAGTACCCAGCGGCCCTTGGCCGGGAACTCGGCCATCCGCCACTGTTCGAACAGCGACCAGGCGAACTCGGCCAGCGAATCGCGGTCGGCGATACTGACCAGTTCAGCGATGGCGCTGTGGTTGCCGTCCAGCTCGCACATCATCAGGTATGTGACGACCGCCCGGATTGTGGGCTCGGGCAATACGGCTCGGTCGGCGGCCAGCAGTATGGGTGATGTGCCGGGCATCGAGAACCAGTCCGGGATCGGAGGGATTCGTTGTGCGGCGGGTTCCAGCAGCGCGGCCACAGCGACGGCGATATCGGAGCCGTATCCGGCCGCTGTCCTCAGCATGAGTTCACGATGGGCAGGAGCGAGATAGCGCATCGCGGCCTGGGCGTTGTTGCGCTCCTTCGCGGTTTTGGCGAACGCGTCGGCGATCAGGTCCGGTAGGGCCGACGCGTAGTGACGGTCGAACCAGCCGCGAGCCGCCGCGCGATTGGACTTGGAGCTATTCCAATGAGCCATCCACCGGGTGATCCGAGCTCCGGTCATGGGAGCCATGACAACCGACGACTCCTGACCCTTACGTCCGAGGATCTGATCCACGTAATCGACTGCGTCGGTGCCGAACCGGCCGAGAAGACGTTGCAGCGCACCTTCCCCCGGCCAGCCCTCGCCCGGCTCCATTCGCAGGTAGGGGCGCGCGATATCGGCGGGGGCCATGGCGAGCAACCGTGGGACTTCATTGGCCGGGCTGTACCCGATGGCGGTCGGAACGCCGTCGTGCGCTGTGACAAAGCGGTCGAGTTCTTCCTGGTAGTCGTCAATGTGTGAATTGCTGTACCACAATTCAGCATTGGCGAATTCCGCCTGCTCA
Source organism: Nocardia sp. NBC_00511 (assembly GCF_045161165.1). Classification (NCBI taxonomy): domain Bacteria; kingdom Bacillati; phylum Actinomycetota; class Actinomycetes; order Mycobacteriales; family Nocardiaceae; genus Nocardia; species Nocardia sp. NBC_00511. The sequence goes on along the minus strand of NZ_CP107849.1, from coordinate 4,494,456 downwards.
CCCTCCGCCCAGGCCAGGGAGACCGGCGTGGGATCCGGTAGCCCTGACGGGACCGGCTGAAGCTTGCGCTTCTTCGGTTCGGCTGTCGGAGGCTGACGTAGCGATTCGGGAATCTCAGCGAGTGCCGCTTCGCGGTATCGCACCGTGCGGGAACCGAATTCGGCACCGACCTCCGGAAAAGTCCTGGCGATGTGGTCGATCAGGTACCCGACGGTCGGCGATGGTTTGCGGACCGCCTTCAGCAGTCGCAGCGCCCGCCGTGGAAAGCGCTCCGCCGCATCGAATATTGCCATCGCATGCCTCGGATCACCGATGTACTGCAGCAGCATTGAGAACGCGTCATCGGTCGGGAACCGCGCCAGCATGTGCGCGAATTCCCGGCCGAACCCATCATGGTATTGATCCCAATGCGTGCCGAGGCTGGTCTCCAGCAGCGGCGCACTGTCCGGACCGACCCGGGTAATGGCGGTGCAGATCAGTCGCTTACCGAGTTCCGTGGTGAACGAGATCCGCACCACCGCGGTCAGAGCTTCCACCTGCGCCCGCGTGGTCACCGAGGCGCCCAGCATGGCGCGAGCCTGCTGGAAGGTGGGCTCGGTGGCCGCGAGATCCGCATCCACCCAGTGCTGTTCGCTCGGAGCCAGCACCGACGCCGCGACCCGCACCCGCCAATCGCCGGAGCGCTCACGCAGATCACCCAATCGCGCGACAACCGAACGGTATTCGTCGTCCGACAGCCCCGCCGCCACGGTCCGCAACCGGAACAACCCCACCCGAAGTGAACTGAGCTGAGCCAACTCCCGCGCCAATTCCTCAGGCGCGGCCTCCAACAGCAGCACCCGATCCTCGGCGTCACCCTCGCCCACCTCCGGCCGCGGCCCGATATCCCGCCCGGGAATCGCCTCCGCCCACCAGTCGGCCGGTATCTCCCAGCGATTCTCGTCGTCGAGCATGGTTCCTTCTTCCCCCACGGTGTGTATGTATTTCGTCTGTGCTGCAAGATATCCGTGCCGTCCGACATGGATGTTCCGTGGATCTATCGCAGGGTGTGCAGGTCGCGCAGAAGTTCGGAAGCGGTGACGGGGTCGAGTGCGCTCAGCTCATCGCTCGTGTGGATGGAGATGAGGGTCTGCTCCCACCGGGCCATCGGCTCGCTGAGATCGATGCCGGGCGAGAAGGTCAGCCGGACCGAGCCGCCGCGGGCCGTCGAGCGTCGATTGATCGCGTCGATCAATCCGTCGAAGCCGTCCAGATCCCAGCCGCGGCTGCGCAACGCGAGCAGTGGTCCGGCGCCGGCCACCGATCCCTCGAAGGCCGAGAGCCCGGCCAGCACCTCCGGCGAACCGGGCGCGAAGCTCACCCGCTGCAGCTGCTCGAACGGTTGCAGCAGTTCGTAGTCAGCGAAGACCTCACCCCATTCCGCCACGGCCGCACCGAGATCCACTGGGTGGGCGATGCCGACCGTGGCGTCATCGGGGAGTTCGACGGTCTTGTCGTCGACGTCGGCGTAGCTGCCGTCCTCGGCGATACGGAATGCCGCTGTGGCCGAACCGGTCTCGTCGAAGGCGGCCCAGACCAGGCGGCGGGTGATCCGGGACAGCAGCGGGTGTGCGTCGAACACCCGCTGCTGCACCTCCACCGTCCAGCGCCGCCGGGCGATCATGGCGCGCTCGACTCGCCGAATCTGTTCGGTAGCTTCAGATTTCAGACCCTTCCGCATGGCCGCGTACGAGCGGTGCGCCGACGTGGCAGATTCACCCTCATCGTTCACGCCGGGCCTCGGCACCGCCTTGCGCTGCTTACCCGTCACCCAGCCGCCGTCGTCACCGCGGGTCGCGTCGAAGACGATCACCCCGAGCTGTTCGTCCAACCGCACCACGAAACCGCGACGGCCGTAGTCGAGGGTCAATGTGCCCTCCGCGTCGAACCCGAATGCGGGCACCAGTCGATCGGCGAGATCTTCCGTGGTCAGGTTCAATTGCGCGGCAACCTGCTTGATCTTCTTGGATGCCTCGTAGCTGAGCGATCCGACATCGGATCGGAGGCTGAGCCGATGCAGGTGCAGCAGTGCGCCCTCGGTGCCGATGGTCGCGAGCGCATCGAGACCGGAAACCGCACGGGCATAGAAGGACTCACTCGGCCATGCTTTCAAGTACGGCACCAGGTGATTCGCCGTCTCGTCGGTGCCGAGCAGTCCGAGAGCGCGCAGCACCCAGCGTCCCTCGGTGGGGAACTCGGCCATCCGCCACAGCTCGAACAGCGACCAGGCGAACTCGGCCAGCGAATCCCGGTCGGCGATCTCGATCAGCTCGGTGACGGCTGCGTGCTTGCCTTCGGGGGCGGACAGCATGAGGTAGGTCACGACCGCTCGCACGGCAGGCTCGGGCAGGGCAGCGCGATCCGCCGTCAACACCACGGGGACGGTCCTGGGCATCGAGAACCATTCCGGCAGTGCGGGAATCCGCTGTACCGGCGCGTCCAGGTGCGGGGCCACCGCGTCGGCGATACCCGGACCGTATCCGGCCGCTGTGGTCAGAATCAGCGCACGATGCTCGGTGGCCAGATACCGCAGCGCCGCATGCGCGAACTTGCGGTCCCTGGCGAGCTTGGCGAAGGAATCCGTGATCAGATCGGGAATGGCCGCGGCGGAATGACGGTCCAGCCAGACCCGGGCCGTGTTGGCGAAGTTCTTGCCGCCCAATCGGTGAGACATCCAGCGCGTGATCTCGGTGCCGGTCATCGGAGCCATGACAGCGGGCAACTCGTTGCCCTCGCGCAGCACCATCGGCAGGACGAAGTCGAGGGCCTCCGCGCCGAAGCGGCCGAGCATTCGCTTCAGTGCGGCCTGGTCCGGTTCGCCCTGGTCGGGCAGCGACATCCGCAGGTATGGCCGCGCCACCTCGTCGGGAGCCATCGCGAGCATGCGCGGCACGTAGTGGACCGGCTCGTGCTGGGTGGCGACGAATGTCCCGTCACGCTCGGCGACCGTCTGGGCGAGGGCTTTCGCGTAATCCATCTGCGGAGGACAGTTCCACAGCTGAAAACCGGCGTACACCGCCTGCTCGCCGTCCGCCCAAGCCAGTGCGATCGGCGTCGGCTCCGGTAGTCCCGCCAACACCGGGCGGCGTGAGCGGCTCTTCGGCTGATCGACGGGCGGCTGCCGCAGTGCTTCGGGCAGCTCGGACGCCACCGCCTCGCGGTATCGCTGTGCGCGGAAACCGAATTCGGCACCCACCTCCGGATAGGTCCGGGCAAGGTGATCGATCAGGTACAGCACCGTCGGCGACGGCTGCCGGACCGCCTTCAGCATCCGCAGTGCCCGGTGTGGAAAACGTTCCGCCGCTTCGCGAACGGTCTTCGCGTGGAACGGTGTTCCGATGTTCGCGAGCAGTATCGAGAATGCTTCGTCGGTCGGGAACTCCGCCAGCAGACCCGCACATTCCCGGCTCAGCGCCGCTTGCTCGTCATGCCAGTGATAGGGGAGGCACTGTTGCAGCAGCAGCGCGCCGTCCGTGCCGACCCGGGTGAGCGCGGTACCGATCAGACGCCTGCCGACCTCATGCTCACTGGCCATCGAGATGTGCTCGGCCAGCTTCTCCACCTGCGCGCGCGTACTCACCGAGGCGACGAGCAGCGCGCGCTGACGCCACGGCGAGGACTCGACAGCGGCGACATCCGCGTCGACCCAATGCTGCTCAGTCGGTGCCAGCACCGAGGTCGCGACCAGCACGGGCCAACTGCCCGACCGCTCACGCAGCTCACCCAATCGTGCGATCACCGCGGCGTACTCATCGTCCGGCAACCCGGCCAGCGTGGTCCGCAACCGGAACAGCCCGACCCGCCCCGGAACGAGCCGCTCCAACTTCCGCCCCAACTCCCCGAGCTCCCCGCTCAGCAGCAACTCCCGATCCACCGCGACCCCCGCCCCGACCAACTCCGGCCGCGGTCCGATATCCCGCGCGGGAACCGCCTCCGCCGCCCATTTCTCCGGTGCCGCCCAGCGGTTCTCGTCGTCGAGCATGGATCCTTCTTCCCCCACGGTGTGTGTTTCGGTTGTGCTGCAAGGTATCCGCACCGTCCGACACGTGAGAACGGGTCGGGTGCTGTCGGCTGCGGCTGCTTCAATGAGCGCCGAGAGGACGGCTGAGGTCGGCCGTCGGGATCGATGGGGAACAGATGAGTTACACGGCCACTACCGAGGGGACGCCGGAAGCCGGTCATCCACTGGACGACCTGCACCGATTGTTTCTGGTGCTGAGCGGGTACGGTACCGGTCGTGCGGAAGGATCGCTGCTGCAGGCGATTCGGAGCACGTCGGCGCGACTGACCGGGTCCGGCACGACCGGCGCGACGGACCATCCGACCGGGGGAGAGGTCTGGGGACCGTACATTCGGGGGATCGGCGCGGTGGCGTTGCGCGCCGTGTCACCCGTGGTGCCGCGGGGAGATCGGGAGTATCTGCTCGCGGTGCTGGAGACGTGGGCGGAGACGGCTTTCGCGGATCCGGCGATCGAGGTGCGGATCAGCGAGTTCGCGCGGGACGCCGATCGGACCGGGTTCGCCGAGGACCAGGCCACGCGGCTGTGCTTCGCCAGGATGCGGGACGTGTTCGCCACCGTGGTGGAACCGACGACTGCCTCGGGCGAGACGTCCGGGCAATGGGCTTGGGGGAGTGCGGTACAACTGCGAGCCCTGGTGGCCACCATTCGTGAGCGCGGGCCGGTGTCGTGGGATCCCGAGGCGGTACGGGTCCTCGCCGATCACACCGGACTCACCCGGCAAGCAGCTGCGCTCGTGTTGGCCGGATGCTTTACCCGGCTCCGGGTATTCGGCGATGTGCTCGACGCTGGACAGCGGGAGCTGGTGGGTCTCACCAAAGCTGAGCTGTCGGCCGCGGAATGGGAACTCGGCGAGTTCTCGCAGGACGAATTCGGCTGCGGCACAAAGCTGATCACCGATGCGCTACCTGAAGATCCCGCATCCCTGTGGAACCCGGACGGAATGCGGAACCTCGCCGGACGGCTGGCAGAGGTCTGGAACGCCCGTTACGGTCGTCGGATCACGTTGCCCGAGAACACCATCGCCGCAGCCACGGCCGTACATCAGGAACTGAATATCCCGCGCATCGGGGTCGGCGTGAGTGTGGCCCGTCTGAGCGCGATGGTCGCTGACCCCGACACGGCACCGGAGCTGACCGCGACACTGCGTTCGAGCCTGGAGAAGCACCGGGACCACCCGAGATACTGGGTCAGGGACGCGTCGGGCCCGGGTTCCGAATTCACCTGGCGCTGGCAGTCGTTGATCCAGACCTGCCGGTGGGGCTACGCCTTCCTGCCCGCCGGTGATCCGGTGCGATCGGGCATTCCGAGAACGATCGAGCTGCTGCGTGCCCAGCTCCGACAGCCCGAATTCCTGCTCGATGTCGGCAATGTGGCGCAACGAACCATCGACTCGGTCCGAGACCGCCGACCAGCGGACTGTCTGCGCGAGGACAGCAGCTTCGACGATGGCCTGATCGTCGCCGCCGGACCGGAGGAGAACGGCGAATGGACGCTAGCGCTGCGTCCCGCCAACTACCTGCGCGACGATCGATCCGTCGACCTGCGGGCCATGGTGATGTCCTACCGACGCGACGACCTCGACTACCTGGACTGGTTGCTGGGCGACGAGTGCGACCGGATGGTCGCACGCATCACCGCCGATCCGATCCCGGCGGGCCGCTTCGAAACAGACCCCGGCTGTAGCGATCCCGAGCTGGTCGCGGAAGTCGCCGCCGAACTCGAGATCACCGCTGACGCTGCCGTGCTGTATCTGCAGCTGGCCACCCTGATCGCACCCACCGACCGCAATATCAGGACCTGGAACGGGTGGCGGCCCGCCCGGCATCGCGCGGCCGAAAATGAGTTGCTGGCCCGCCGATTGGTGATCCCCGACAAGCGCGGTCGGGCCGGGCGATCAGTCTTCCTACCCGGCACATGGATCGACAAGCCGGGTATCGAGGCGTGGAAATGGGAGCTGCACGGACTCCGCCAGCGATACCGGGAGAAGTTCGCGCGCGGTACCTCGACACCGAGTCGCACTCTGCCCGAACTGTTTCGGGCGGCCTGGGCTCAGGTGCGCGCCGCTTCGACGTCAGCCGATGCGGTCGCCATCGACGCGTTCGGCGCAGTGGACCCGGTCAGCGAACAAGCATCACAAATCGCGGAGCTTGCGGCCGTTGCGCCGGTGCCCGCAATCGGTGATGCCACTGCGGTCGACCCGCACCCGCTCGACGACTATGTCCCGCTCAGCCGTGCCGTGCAGGGGTACGACAGTGGCGCCGCGGACCTGAAAGTGTTGCGTGCCATCAGGATTACGTCGAACCTGCTACGCGGCGAGGCGCTGCCCGACATCGCTGACAACTGGCCGCACCTCGACGGCAACCTGGTCTGGAACTCGTGTATCCACGGTGTCGGATCCCTCGCGCTGCGGGCGATCGGTGCGGCCACCCCGCCAGCCGCCCGGCCGTATCTGCTTGCCCTGCTGGAGGTTTGGGCAGAAACCATCTTCGCTGACCCGACTGTCGAACTGCGCACCGGCTGGGGAGAGGTAACCCTCCCTCTGGTAGCGACGCACACCGGCATCGCGGTGGCCCTGAGCACGCCGGGCAAATCGTCCTGCCGCTTCGTCGATGTACGTCACGGTGAATCGGAGCCGCCCGCCCTCGGGCGGATCGACCGGGTCACCCCGGTCGGACCCCGCTGGGGCGACCGGGACCAACTGCTGACACTGATCGAGTTGGTGCGCACCCGCGGCCCCGTGCCCTGGGACGCGAGCGCCGCCACCGTGTTCGCGACACGCACCGGAATGAGTCCAGCGGCCTCGGCGCTGATCATCGCCGGATACTTCGACTGGTTCCAGCAGGCCAAGGACCCCTACGAGCACACCCGGCGCGACATCCTGGGCCTCACCGCACTCACCGCCACCGACGCGGGCCATGAACTCGACAGCAGACGACATCGAGACGCCCGCGGTGACGCCGCCGTATTCGGGTGTGCGCTGCCGGATGATCCAGCGGAACTGTGGGAGCCGGGCGGCATGAGCGCCCTCGCCGAACGCGCCGCCGACGCCTGGATCGGGGTGCATGGTCCGCGCACGACGATTCCGCCGGCGGCCCTCACCGCGGCAGCCCCGCTACGTCTGGAGTTCACCTACTACGACCATGGTCCGGCGGTCGCCGACCTGTGCGCTGTTCTGATCGACCCGAACGGGTGGCGCCCATTGACCGATCCGGCGTGTCATCGGTTGCAGCGGGTGGGGGACGGCTACCGGACCTCCGATCATTCCGACTGGGGCAGTTACGATTTCGATCGTAGACTGTCCGCACTGGTCCGAATGAGCCGCTGGGCCTACGCCTTCCGTCCGGCAGGCGACCCGATGCGCTCGGGCGTCCATCGAACCTTGGAACTACTGCGCGACCGGCTGCGCGATCCGGACCGAATCGTGTATCTCGGATCCGAAAACAGCCGGGACATAGCGGATTTCAGCGCGATCAGCGGGGTCGCGCCCGTAGTCGATGCCGAGGGCGGGCGATGGTACGACGATGGCCTGGTCGTCGCCTCCACCGATGGCGGTCGGGACTCGTGGCGGGTGAGCTATCGGCCCGCGCACTACGGCTCCACCGTGCAGAGCGATCTACTGCGGACCCGGCACGGAGGGCGATTCCGCATCGGATTCGCCCCCCTCGACTGGCTTTTCGGCCCCGACTGCACCCGAATCCTCGACCGATTGGACGCCGCCGACCTGCCCACGGGCCGATACGAGACGGACCCCACCCTCAGTGCGCCCGGCGTGATCGACGACGTCATGACCGACCTCGGTCTCGACCTCGACGCGGCGACACTGTACCTGCAACTCCTCACCCTGCTGCGCCCCGCCGACCGTCAGATCCGAACCTGGAATCGATGGAAAGCCGAGCGGCACAAGGAAATCGAAGAGGAACTGCTGGCCCGCAAACTGGTCGTACGCGACGAACGCAAACGTGCCGGGCGGACCCTGTTCATCCCCGGCCGCTGGGTCGGCAAGCCCGGCATGGAGGAATGGAAGCTGCCGCTGTACGACCTGGTCGCCGGATATCGCGGCAGCGTGGAAGATCCCGGGGTCAACACACCCGGCCGAGCCCTGCCCGACCTGTATCGGGCAGCCTGGCAGCGCGTCCGCGACGGTGACGTGCCGAGCTGATCCACGACGAGAAAAGCGGGCGATCTCCGAGGAGACCGCCCGCTTTACGTTGCCGCGTAACGGATTACAACGGGATGTTCTTGTTGTGCTGCGGCCGCGACGGGGCGGCGGCCAGTGCGGCGGCGATGGTGGAGCGGGTCTTGGCGGGCTCGATGACCTCGTCGACGACGCCGATCGAGATGGCGCGCTGGACGCCGCCCGCGATCTGCTCGTGTTCGGCGGTGAGGCGTTCCAGCATGGCTTCGCGCTCCGACTCCGGGGCGGCCGCGAGAGCCTTCTTGTGCAGGATGCCGACCGCGGCCTTGGCGCCCATGACGGCGACTTCGGAACCGGGCCACGCGTAAACCGCTGTGGCGCCCAGGGATCGGGCGTTCATGGCGATGTAGGCGCCGCCGTAGATCTTGCGGGTCACCAGCGTGACGCGGGGGACGCGGGCCTCGGCGAAGGCGTGCAGCAGTTTCGCGCCGCGGCGAACCACGCCCTCGAACTCCTGCGAGAGGCCGGGCAGGTAGCCGGGTACGTCGGTGACGACGATCAGCGGGATGCCGAAGGCGTTGCACAGGCGCACGAAACGTGAAGCCTTCTCGGCACTTTCGGAGTTGAGGCAGCCACCCAGGCGGATCGGGTTGTTGGCCAGCACGCCGACGGTGCGGCCACCGAGACGACCCAGACCGACGACCATGGAGCGGGCGTAGCCGCCCTGCAGTTCCTCGAAAGAGCTTTCGCCGTCGACATTGTCGAGCAGCTCGTTGATGATCGGCTTGACGTCGTAGGCGCGCTTGGCCGACTCCGGCATCATGGCCTTGAGGTCGACATCGCCGTGTTCGGCTGCGGCCAGGTCGAATTCGCCCTGCTCGGCGAACATCGAGACCAGGCGGCGCGCACGGTGCATGGCGTCCTGCTCGTCATCGGCGACGATGTGGCAGACCCCGGACTTCTTGCCGTGCGTGATCGGCCCGCCCAGGGTCGCCATGTCGACGTTCTCGCCGGTCACCGTCTTCACGATGTCCGGACCGGTGACGAAGACGCGGCCCTCGGGCGCCATGATCACGATATCGGTGAGCGCGGGGCCGTAGGCGGCGCCGCCGGCGGCGAAGCCCAGCACCACGGAGATCTGGGGCACCTGGCCGGAAGCTCGGACCATGGCCTCGAAGACCAGGCCGACAGCGTGCAGCGCCTCGACGCCTTCGGCGAGACGCGCGCCTCCCGAATGCCACAGTCCGACAACGGGAATCTTGGAGTCGATCGCGGTATCGATCGCGTCGACAATGTGCTTGCAACCCTCGACGCCCATGGCGCCGCCCATGACGGTGGCATCGGAGCAGTAGGCGACGGTACGGACACCGTCGATCTCACCGATGGCGGCGAGCACACCGGACTTGTCGCGGGGATGCAGCGGGAGAACGGTTCCGTGATCGAAGAAGCGCTGCAACCGGCCCAGCGGGTCACGGGGATCGGTCGCGGTGTCTGCGTGAGCGGGAGCCATGATGGTCATCGCAAACTCTCCTCTATAGGAAAGGCGGTCGCTGAGAGCGGCTGCGAATGTCTAAGTCCCGGCGGGATTTCCGGGTGCGGGATCGCCATCCGGAGATCCCGCCGGGACCGCTGTCTTACTGACCGATACAGATGCGCGGTGTCTGATCTACCAGTTGTTGCGTGTCAGTACCGGCCGAAGGCGAGCGCGACATTGTGCCCACCGAAGCCGAAGGAGTTGTTGATCGCGTACTGAATGTCCTGCTGACGCGCAGCGCCGTGCACGACATCCAGATCGATCGCCGGATCCTGGTTCTCGAGGTTCAGCGTCGGAGGGACGATACCGTCCCGGATGCTGAGCACCGTGAGCACCGACTCGAGAGCGCCGACAGCGCCGATCGAGTGGCCCAGAGCCGACTTTGGCGCGTAGACCGAAGCGTGCTGAACGCCCGCCTTGTGAATCGCGTTCGCTTCCGCGGAGTCACCGATAGGGGTGGCCGTCGCGTGAGCGTTGATGTGGGTGATGTCCTTGGGGGACAACCCGGCGGTCTGCATCGCACGCTGCATGGCGCGAGCCGCACCGCTGCCCTCCGGATCCGGCGCCACCAGGTGGAAACCGTCGGAGGTGATACCCGCGCCCAGCAAACGGGCGTGGATGGTGGCACCACGTGCCTTGGCGTTCTCCTCGGTCTCGACGACCATGAGAGCGCCCGCCTCGCCGAAGACGAAGCCGTCACGATCCTTGTCGAAGGGACGCGAGGCCGCCTTCGGATCGTCGTTACGGGTCGACATGGCCCGCATCATGGAGAACGCGGCGATCGGCACCGAGTCGATGAAGCCCTCGACACCACCGGTGACCACCATGTCGGCGTCACCCATGACGATCATTCGCCAGGCGTTGGCGATGGCCTCCGAACCCGACGAACACGCCGAGACCGGAGTGACCACTCCTGCCCGGGCCTTCAGTTCGAGACCGACGACGGCGGACGGACCGTTCGGCATGACCATCTGAACAGCCAGCGGCGAAATCTTGCGATAGCCACCGTTCTTCAGCTTGTCGACCGAATCGATCAGCGCGTCGCCGCCGCCCAACCCGGTACCGATCGCCACGGCGAGCCGCAGCGGGTCGATGTCGGGTGTGCCGGCGTTCTTCCAGACCTCGCGACCGAGCACGATCGCGAGACGCTCGACATAAGCCATGCGACGAATCTCGACACGGTCGAGCAGCGTGTCCGGCGACACCTTCAGGTGGCCGCCGATACGAACCGGAAGGTCGTACTCCTCGATGAAGTCGTCCTCGAGAACGTCGATGCCGCTCTCGCCGTTGAGGAGGCCCTTCCACGTCGCATCGACGTCGCCGGCGATCGACGTGGTCGCCGCCATGCTCGTAACGACGACGTTGGGGAAGTTCCCGTTCAAGGTGGAAGGAGTGGTCACGGTGTCGGTCCTAGGCCTCGGAACCGAACTTGGACTTCAGCTCGGCGGCCGCATCGGAGTTCTCGGCCTCGAGCTTCTGGATGTACGCCACCGCGTCGCCGACGGTCTTCAGGCTCGCCAGGTCCTCGTCGGGGATCTTGACGCCGTACTTGTCCTCGGTCTGGACGGCGATCTCGACCATCGACAGCGAGTCGATGTCCAGGTCGTCGACGAAGGACTTCTCGATGGTGACCTCGGAGGGCTCGATACCGGTCACCTCTTCGATGATCTTACCGAGCTCTTCGACGATCTGTTCCTGGGTCAGAGCGGCCACTGTGGTGGCTCCCTTCTTGTTTCCTCTAGAGGGAATGGATGGATTTACTGTTTTGCGACCCGAACGCTTCCGTCGCCGTTGACGGGAGCGGGCCGCGAGCCAAGCTAGCTTGCCGAGGTGAGATCGGCGAGCGCGGGGAGGTCCGCGGGGGTCTTCAACGCCAGGTTCGGGGTGCCCTTGAGCTCCCGTTTGGCGATGCCGACCAGGGTGCCCGCCGGCGGCAACTCTGCCACCGCGGAAACCCCTGCCGCACGGATCGTTTCGGTGCACAGGTCCCAGCGCACGGGGCGCGTGACCTGGGCAGCGAGCTTATCGATCGCGTCCTGTCCGGAGCTGACCGGCGCGCCGTCGAAATTCGACAGCAGCACCCTGGTCGGCTCGCTGAGACCGATCTTGGCGATGGCCTCCGCCACGGCGTCCTGGGCGGGTGCCATGAACGCGGTGTGGAAGGCGCCGGCGACCGGCAACGCACGGACGCGAGCCTTTTCGGGCGGGTTCGCGGCGAGGGCTTCGAGCGCCTCGAGCTTACCCGCCGCCACGATCTGACCCACCGCGTTGCGGTTGGCCGGGATCAGGCCGAGTTCCTCGAGCCGGGCCAGCACGGCGGCTTCGTCACCGCCGAGCAGTGCGGACATTCCGGTCGGCTCGAGTGCGCAAGCCTTGGCCATCTCCGCTCCGCGGATGGCGGCCAATGCCACCGCGTCGTCAGCGGAGATGACTCCGGCGACGGCAGCGGCGGCGAATTCGCCGACCGAGTGTCCGGCGACGATGGTATCCGCGGGAAGTGAATCCTGCGGGATTTCCGCGAAAGCCAAAAGGGCTGCCGCGACGACGAGCGGCTGGGTGACGGCCGTATCGACGATCTCTTCGGCGGTCGCAGTCGTGCCCAGCCGCAGCAGGTCCAGCCCCGAGGCCTTCGACCACAGCGCGACGCGGTCCGCGGCGCCGGGCAGTTCGAGCCAAGAGGTGAGCATGCCGGGTGTCTGAGAGCCCTGTCCAGGGGCGAGCAATGCGATCACACCTCAAGAGAACACTGTGAGGGGGCTCTCACGAGATGTCGGCGCGAATGAAGCTTGCTTGGCAGATTTGTGGGGAGTCCACAAAAGGCCTAGTGGGTTGCCCGGATCGCCCGATCCCCGGATCCTGTTACATCCCATCCTTAGGGTCTGTGACGGGAGTCATATCAGTGGCAGGAGTGGGTGTTTCGTTACGGGTTCGTGTCAGCCGGCCTACTGTGGCCGCGATACGTAACACGTAGGCATCGCGCGGGTTCATCGGATCCCGGCCCGTGATGTCGGCGATGCGCTTCAAGCGATAGCGCACAGTATTTGGATGAACGTACAGCTGGCGGGCGCAGGTTTCGACGGCTCCACCGCAGTCCAAATAGGCGTCCAGCGTGTCCGACAAATCCGCGCTGGCGGCGGCCAACGGTAGCACGAGATGCTCGTTGAGGGCGTCTATCGCCGCGCGGTCACCCAGCAGCGCGCGTTCGGGCAACAACTCCGCCGCGTGCACCGGACGCGGGGCGCTGCGCCACCCGACGACGGCCTCCATACCGGCCATCGCCTCCACCGAACTCACGTGCGCGGCGGACAGCGTGCGCATGGTCGGGCCTATTACTACGGGGCCCTCGGAGAAGGCCTCGGCGAGCAGGTCCGCCAGGAACTGCGACGGGTACAGCGTGTCGCCGAGATGTCCGCTGACTACCATTACCAGCCGCGAACCCTGCACCACGGCGAGCGCGTTTCGGCCGTGCCGAGCCGCCGCGCTATGTACGGAATTGACAACAGCCACCTGATCCTTGGGAGGTGTCCCAACCAGGACGGTCGCCGGTGCTGTCGCATCCCAATTGAGAGTGGCCGCGCGCGAGAGCATTTCGGGCCCGGTATCGCCACGCACCACGGCGTCGACGACCAGCGCCTCCAACCGGGTGTCCCACGCGCCGCGCGACTCCGCGGCCGAGGCGTACACCGAGGCGGCCGCGAAACCGAGCTCACGCCCGTATCGCAGCACCGCCTCGGTGAGCGCCACCAGCTGCCGGTCGTTTCTGGCCAGCGCCGGCAGCCACTGCTCGAAGAATTCCATGGCCACTCGGACCATGTCGACGGTCTGGCGCAGCGTGAGCCGCCGCGCCAGATCGTCCGGAATCACTTGGAAGGCATCCAGCGAGAACCGGATATCGGACTCCGGATCCTGCAGCCATTCCAGGAAGTTCACCACCGCGGTCTGCACCAGCATCTGGACGCCGGCCCGCTGGGCGGCGTCCAGATTGGCGAAGAACGGCAACCGGTCCTGCATCGACGCCACAGCCTCGGTCGACAGGCGACCGGAGAACTGCTTCACCCGCTTCAGGAGCGTGTCCGGAAGTGGGTCGCGCGTTTGCCGATTCGGGGAGAGCGCGCCGGTCGGCAGATACACCTCGTGTTCGGAGGAGGACCCGTCCTCGTTGATCCGGCGCGGTTTCGGCGGTTTACGTTCCACAGTGTTTATGTTCGGCTATGCGTCGCCACCTTCGGTACCGGGTGCCGCCTTCGGCGCGGCGTTCACATCGTCGATGCGATAGCGGGAAGCTGCCTCGGCGACCGTGGCCGCAGCCACCCTGCCCTGCGCGGCCAATCCCTGCAGTGCGCCCACCACGATCGACGCGGCATCCACATTGAACACGCGGCGTGCGGCCGCGCGGGTGTCGGAGAAACCGAAACCGTCGGTGCCCAGGGTGACGAACTCGCCCGGCACCCACTGGCGGATCTGATCCGGCACCGCGCGCATCCAATCGGAGGCGGCGACCGACGGGGCCTGGGTCGCGGACAGCAGCTGGGTGATGTACGGCTGACCCGGATCCTGTTCGGGGTGGCGGAGTTTCGCGATCTCCTTGGCCAGGGCGTCCTTGCGCAGCTCGCCCCACGAGGTCACCGAGTACACGTCGGCCTGCACACCCCACTCCTGCGCCAGCATCTCCTGCGCGCGCAGACCGTCCGGCATGGTCACCCCGGAGACCAGGATGTTGGCGCGCAACTGACCCGCGCCACCGGCCTGGTAGAGGTAGATGCCCTTGAGCAGACCCTCGACATCGAGGTTCTCCGGCTCGGCGGGCTGCATGTACGGCTCGTTGTAGAGGGTGATGTAGTAGAAGATGTCCTCGCCACCGAATTCGTGGTGCTGCGAGTGTGATTCGGGATCGGTGCCGGGCAGCGCCTCCTGATAACCCCCCTGCACCAGACCGCCGCCGTACATGCGGCGCATGCCGTCGCGCACGATGTGGGCGATCTCGAAGGAGAAGGCGGGGTCGTACGGGACGCAGGCCGGGTTGGTGGACGCCAGCAGCATCGAGTGACCGTCGTTGTGCTGCAGGCCCTCACCGGTCAGCGTGGTTCGCCCGGCGGTAGCTCCGAGTACGAAGCCGCGCGCCATCTGGTCCGCCGCCGCCCACAGGCCGTCACCGGTGCGCTGGAAGCCGAACATCGAATAGAAGATGTAGAGCGGGATCATCGGCTCGCCGTGGGTGGCGTAGGAGGTGCCGACCGCGGTGAAGCTCGCGGTGGAACCGGCCTCGTTGATGCCCTCGTGCAGGATCTGCCCGATGCTCGACTCTTTGTAGGCAAGCATCAAATCAGCGTCGACCGATGTGTACAACTGGCCGTTGCGGTTGTAGATCTTCAACGAAGGGAACCACGAGTCCATGCCGAAGGTGCGGGCCTCGTCGGGGATGATCGGGACGATGCGCTTGCCGATCTCCTTGTCGCGCAACAGCTCCTTCATCAGGCGCACGAAGGCCATGGTGGTGGCCACGCTCTGCTTGCCGGAACCCTTGCGGACCGAACGGTAGGCCTCGTCGCCCGGCAGTTGCAGGGGCTTTGCCATGGTGCGCCGCTCGGGCACGAAACCGCCCAGCTGCTTGCGGCGGTCCATCATGTAGTTGATCTCGGGCGCTTCCATGCCGGGGTGGTAGTACGGCGGCAGGTAGGGGTTGGCCTCGAGCTCGGCGTCGGTGATCGGAATGCGCTGCACGTCGCGGAACGCCTTCAGATCATCGAGGGTCATCTTCTTCATCTGGTGCGTGGCGTTGCGGGCCTCGAAGTGCTTGCCCAGGCCGTAGCCCTTGATGGTCTTGGCCAGGATGACCGTCGGCTGTCCCTTGTGCGCCATCGCCGCCGCGTAGGCCGCGTAGATCTTGCGGTAGTCGTGGCCGCCGCGCTTGAGGTTCCAGATGTCGCCGTCGGAGAGGCCCTTCACCAGTTCCTTGGTGCGCGGGTCGCGGCCGAAGAAGTGCTCGCGCACGTAGGCGCCGTCATTGGCCTTGTAGGTCTGGTAGTCGCCGTCGGGCGTGGTGTTCATCAGGTTGACCAGGGCGCCGTCGCGGTCGGCCTGCAGCAGCGAGTCCCACTCGCGGCCCCACACCACCTTGATGACGTTCCAACCGGCGCCGCGGAAGAACGACTCCAGCTCCTGAATGATCTTGCCGTTACCGCGCACCGGGCCGTCGAGGCGCTGCAGGTTGCAGTTGATGACGAAGCTGAGGTTGTCCAGGCCCTCGTTCGCGGCGACCTGGATCAGGCCGCGCGATTCCGGCTCGTCCATCTCGCCGTCGCCCAGGAACGCCCAGACATGCTGATCCGACGTGTCTTTCAGGCCGCGATCGTGCAGGTAGTGGTTGAACCGGGCCTGGTAGATGGCGTTCATCGGGCCCAGACCCATTGACACCGTGGGGAATTCCCAGAAATCCGGCATCAGGCGCGGATGCGGGTACGAGGACAGACCGTGGCCGGGGCCGCCGTGGCTGTACTCCTGGCGGAAGCCGTCCATCTGGTCCGGCGTCAAGCGGCCTTCCAGGAACGCGCGGGCGTAGATGCCCGGCGAGGCGTGGCCCTGGATGAAGATCTGGTCGCCGCCGCCGGCGTGGTCCTTGCCGCGGAAGAAGTGGTTGAAGCCGACCTCGTAGAGCGCCGAGGACGAGGCGTAGGTCGAAATATGCCCGCCCACACCGATTCCCGGCCGCTGTGCGCGGTGCACCATGACCGCGGCGTTCCAGCGGATGTAGGCGCGGAAGCGGCGCTCGGTCTCCTCGTCGCCGGGGAACCAGGGCTCGTTCTCGGTGGGGATGGTGTTGACGTAGTCGGTCGACGTCAGCGCCGGGATGGCGACGTGGCGTTCACCGGCGCGCTCGAGCAGGCGCAGCATGAGGTAGCGGGCGCGGCCGGGGCCTTCGCGAGTCAGCATTTCGTCGAACGAGTCCAGCCATTCGCTGGTTTCCTCCGGGTCGATGTCCGGCAGGTATGACGCCACCCCCTCGCGAATCACTCGGACCCGGCCCCCGGCCGGGCGATTGCGGGCCGATCCGTTGGCGGGATTCGGCGGAGTCGGGTGCATCAAGTCGGTCAAGACGGTTTGCTCCTCGTACGCATGGGGTGGGACATCTGGTGTGGCGTCAATACCCCGGGTATCCGCCGGTCGGCGGCATACCCGTACTGATTGGTTTGGGGCGCATCTCACATCCTTGTCGATGATGCGGCCCAGGTCATCATGTCAGCCGGAAATCCAGTACGGTTCTCCAGGGAACCGAGACGATCGTGATCAGGCCTCCAGGCGTGCGTGACGGCCGGAGGCCCATGAGCGTCTCTGACTGGTACAGCAGTGGCTGGGGAGGGCGAGTGAAGCAGCTGAACCCGCGTGGGTTCGGGTTGGTGTGCGCATCCGCGGCGGTGGCGATCGGGTTGCTCCTCGCCGGGTGCGCGAACACGGTCGAGGGTACCCCGACGGCGAATCAGGTCGAGGTCAGCTCGTATCGGTCCGAGGTGGCCACCTCTTCGGCGGCGGCGAGCGCTTCCAAGCAGGCGGCCGCGACCGCCAAGGCCATCGCCGACAACTGTGACCCCTTCCGCAAGACCACCGGCACCGCGGTCGATCGCTACAACGACTTCGTCGACGCGCACGACGGCAGCACCGCCGACCAGAACGACAAGCGGGACGCCGCGGCGGGCGCGCTCGACGACGCCGCGAAGACCGTCGAGGGTCAGGTTGCCGCCTCCGGCGCGGACCTGGCGGCCGATTTGGGACAAAAGTTCACCGATTATGTGGCGGCGGCTCGAAATTTGGCCGCAGAGGTGCGCAAGATGACAACCGGGTCCTCCGTCGCACCGCTGAACGACGCGAGTCGCAAGGTCAACGACGCGTTGAACGCGGTCCGTGCGGCGTGTCCCGCGAAGTGAGACCGGGCTGTCCGACCGGGGGCGCGGGTCTCACATACGACATTTAGGGTGCGATTTCGGTCGATCAGCTTGCGCTGCGGGCTTTTACCATGTTCGCTTGCAACTACCTATTGTCGGGACTTGAGGAGGACACCACCGTGGTCGCCGCGGCGGACGCGCAGAACTACGCTCAGAAGCTTGGCATTTCACACGGCATGGTGGTTCAAGAGCTGGGCTGGGACGATGATGCCGACGACGACCTGCGAGCAGGTGTCGAAGAGGCGATCGGTTCCGAGTTATTGGACGAGGACACCGACGAAGTCGTCGATGTCGTGCTGTTTTGGTGGCGGGACGGGGACGGTGATCTCGTCGACGAGTTGATGGACGTCGTCGGTCCGCTCGCCGATGACGGCATCGTCTGGGTTCTTACCCCCAAAACCGGTGTGACAGGCCATGTCGATCCCAGTGAGATCGCCGAATCCGCAGTGCCGGCCGGTCTGAACTCCACGACCCCGGTCAGTCTCGGTTCCTGGACGGGCACCAAGCTCACCCAGCCCAAGACGCCCTCCAAACAACGCTGAACCGAACCTCCACTAAGGTTTGATCCAGCCGAGTGCCACATGGCGGCGCGACGCGAAAGCGTCTCGCCGCCATGGTGCGTTCTCCGGCGCTGCCGTGTCGCCGACTGGATGGAGTTCTCGTATGCCGCTCGAAGTCGGCACGCTCGCACCGGACTTCACGTTGAAGGACCAGAACAACCAGGAGGTGACCCTCTCCTCCTTCCGCGGCGAGAAGAACGTCCTGATCGTCTTCTACCCCCTGGCCTTCACCGGCATCTGCCAGGGCGAGCTCTGCAAGGTCCGCGACGAACTCCCCAAGTTCCAGAACGACAGCGCCGAAATCCTCGCCATCTCGGTGGGCCCGCCTCCCACCCACAAGATCTGGGCCGCCGAACAGGGCTACACCTTCCCCCTGCTGTCCGACTTCTGGCCCCATGGCGCGGTAGCCCAGCAGTACGGCGTCTTCAACGACACCTCCGGCTACCCCAACCGCGGCACCTTCGTCATCGACAAGGACGGCATCATCCGCTTCGCCGAAATGAACGGCCCCGGCGAGCCCCGTGACCAGCAGGCTTGGGAAAAAGCCCTCGCCACACTAGATTCATAGACCGTTGCCTCCACCGTGGGGCACGATCCGATTCGGCCTCGGCCGGATCACCCGGGGCGTATAGCTCAGCGGTAGAGCACTGGTTTTACACACCAGCGGTCGGGGGTTCGATCCCCTCTGCGCCCACCTTTCGAAAACCCAGGCCACGCCTGGGTTTTCGTGTATCGGCCTCTGCGCGTGAGCGGTGCCGCAGCCCGACCAGTGGGTCCGTGACTTCGAACGAGATCAAATCTGGACGCCGATTTGGTGCAGTAGCGTGATGTCGTCGAAAACCGCTCGCGCCTCGGCGATCTTGCCGTCGCGCATGGTGTACATGCCGAGCTGTGTGTATTCGACCGGGCGGCCGGTGGCGGGTACGCCACGCAGTACGGCCGAGTGCGTGCCGCGGATGATGATCCGAACCCACACCTGGTCGCCTTCGGCGACGATCTGGTCAGGAGTGAATGTGGCGTCGGGCAGTGCCTCGAGGTAGGCCAGCAGGAAGCCCTTGTAGTCCTCGACTGTGAACGTGGCCTTGCCGGTGCGCGCGGCGAAGGTCGGGAAGTCGCAGTCCGGGGTGAAACAGTCCCAAATCGCTTGCAGGTCACGCGTATCGGCGTCACCCACCTCGAGGAAGTGGCGGATCGCGTTCTTGTTGACAGCTTCGAGCGTCGGGGTCGACATCAGGTCTCCAATAGTCTCATTGATACCGTTTCAGTGGGACTGAATCTATAGTCTCAATGAGACGATGTCAATTGAGCGAGGTGCGCTCTCCCGATCTGTTGCAGCAGGTGTCATGATCGATTCGGTCGCCTACCTGCGGTCGGGTCGGTGCGGATCCGTGGATTGGACTTGGGATGGACGAGCTGTACTTCACTCGCCGGGGGCAAGGTGAGCCGCTGCTGTTGATTCATGGGTTGGGGGATGACCACCATGCTTGGGATCGGGTGGTGCCGTTGCTTTCCGGGTTCGATGTGGTGGCGGTTGATCTGCCTGGGCATGGGAAGTCGGCGCGGCTCGGGGGTGGGGTGCGGCCGACGCCGGATGCTTTGCGGAACAGTTTGATCGGGTTGCTCGATCGGTTGGGGATCGAGCGGGCGCATGTTGCGGGGAACTCACTTGGTGGGTGGATGGCGTTGGAGTTGGGGCGGGTTGGTCGGGCTCGGTCGTTGAGTTTGTTGTCGCCTGCGGGGCTTTGGACGGGGCGGGAGCGGGTGCGGAACAAGGTGTTGTTCTCGGTGGCGGGGGTGGCGGCGGGGAACTTGGAGCCGTTGTTGCGCAGCGTTGTTAGGACGAGTGCGGGGAGGGCGGCGGTGCTTTTTCCGATCGCGGCTCATCCGAGGGCGGTGCCGGTGGAGGCTGCTGAGTCGTTCGTGGCCGCGCTTGCCGGGGCGGCGGGGTTCTATGACACTCGGCGGGCGGTGCAGGAGAGTCGGTTTCGGGGTGGGCGGGATATCTCGGTGCCGGTCACGGTGGCGTTCGGGGCGAAAGATCTGTTGTTGACGCCGGATCGAGGGCAGTGCGGTGAGGAGCTGCCCGCGCATGCGGTGTGGTCGCCCCTGCCCGAGTGCGGGCATGTGCCGATGCTCGATGACCCCGAGGCGGTGGCCGCCGTCATTCGTACGACGATCGGCCGAGTAGCGAGCGTGTGAGCGCGCGGGCGCTGTCTTGAAGCGGGGCTTAAGGTTCCGGGGCGTATCCGATGATCACGGTCGGTGCGCGTTCGGGAGTGTCCGCTCCGCATATGAGGACGAGCGCGGAAGCGGTGGGGACGAGACGGGTGGATCCGCAGTACCGAGTTGCGTTTTCGATCGGCTGGGTACTCGCGGGGCTGCCGTCGGTACGGCTCCATGAGCGCACACTCTGTTGGTAGCTGCCGCCGGACTTTTGCTGTGATATCGCGACTATTTCGTTGTGCAGGTAGACGACTCGATTGGCGTAGGGGTCTCGGAGGTGCGGGTCCGGGATGGTGAGGGTGGCGGCGGTGTCGCTGTTGGCGTCGACGGTCTGCATGACGTTCTGCGGGGCGTGGATGTCGAGCGCTACCTGCGGTCCGGACGGGTCTGCGCCGATGGGGCTGCCGGTCCGTCGGATCGGGGCCGAGGCGAGGTGGGCGGGGGAGTCGATCAGCAGGTAGGAATCAGGGTCGGGTTTACGCAATTGGACGACGACGGTGTTGGCGAGTCTTTGGGTAATGGCGGGGAGCGGGTCATTCTCGAGTGCGCCTTGGCCGACGGCCCTGGTGGCGGTGATCGTTCCGGTGTCGGCGTCCAATGCGAGGATCTGCCACCAGGATTGGGTCCCGTCACTGCACTGCTGGATGCGGTAGACGGCGGTGTCGGTGCGGATATCGGGGACGTTGCCGTTCCACGAATCGCGGGTGGGGCCGGGGCATTCGGGGGATCGGGTGTCGGTCAGCCAGAGTCGGGCGCCGGTGCGAGCGTCGTAGCGGGCGATCTGGGTGGGGTTGCCCAGCGTCAGGGGGCCGGAGAGGTATTCGGAGCTCTTGCCGCCGACCATCCATGCCCAGCCGACCGACCCGGTATCGCGGTTGAAATCGGTTTCGGTCCACAGGAGTTCGCCGGTGGTGGCGTCGAAGGCACGGTAGCCGAGGTTGCTCCAGGCTGCGACGACCACGTCGCCCTCGACGGCCAGCAGTGAACCTGAGGCGTATCCCATTGCCAGTCGGCCGTTTTGGCGGGTGCGGAGGTAGTGCCAGCGTTCCCGGCCGGATCTTCCGTCGTAGGCGGTGAGTCCGGCCTGTGTGGCGACGACGAATCCGGTTCCGGCGGCGACGATGTCGGGGTTCTCGTTCGCCGGGATCTCGACGCGGTAGCGCTCGCTGCCCAATCGGCCGGGGATTGCCGGGATGTCGGCGGTACCGGCGGTCGTGTGGTCGAAGTTGGCGTCGTCGTCGCCCGCGCGCACCGCGGCGAAAGCGGCCGTCGCCGCGATGACCAAACCTGCCGCCACCGCGACCGCGACGATACGGCGGTCGATCCGCCACACCACGCTCACGCGCGGAGTCAGGCCGAGCACCAGCACACTGCCGACGCCGACGAGCCCGGTGGCCGTGATCGCTGTCGTCAGGCGCGAGAAGTACGGGTACTGGGTCCGCAGATAGTCGACCATGCTCGGCAGATGCGACGCCATCACCATGATCACCAGCGTCAGCACGATCACGATGATGACCAGCGTCGCGAGAACTTCGTACTGACCCTCGAATTCGTCGTACCCACCCGATTCACGTCCGCGACGGAACGCGATCGCCGTCAACAGGAGCGCGACCGCACCGGCGACAACGGCCGCGACCGCGAACCGTTCGGGCGTGCCCACGACGCCCGCGGAGCGGAAACCCCAATCGTCCAAGGGGACCGTGGCGGCCAGGAATCGGCTGTACAGACCGAGCAGCATGCCGCCGAGTAGCAGCCCGAATCCGATGCCCGCCAGGATGATCCGCACCCACTGGGCACGGGTCGTGGTCGGTTCCTGCACCGCTGTCTCTGCTGTCATCAGAACGTTCCCCCAGTCTCGACGGCCGATGAATCCGATGAGAATCGCGCAGCACACCCGCACGGCAGCGTCCGGGAAACCCTATAACGACCGGACCGGACGGCTCGGGGTCGCCGAGTTCGAGCGCGGTGTCGGCGCGGAATCGGCAGCTTCGGCGTGTCATACAGTCGGTGTCGATGAAGCCATACGAGGAGTCTGGGGGCACGCCGACGCCGGAACAGTCGGCGATCGATGCGGCTAAGGCGGGCGATGAGGCTCGGCTGCGTGTGCTGCTGGATGGTGATCCGGGGTTGGCGAATGCCAGGGGCTGGCGGGATATCAGCCCGCTGATCGAGGCTGCGGGGAATCCGGATTCTGTTGCGGCGGTGCGGCTGTTGCTGGAGCGGGGTGCGGATCCGCTGGCGGTGTGGAGTGACGGCTATACCGCGCTGCATCGTGCGGCTGGCGGGGAGGTAGCTGAACTGCTGGTTGCGGCTGCGGGTATGCCTGGGCTGCGGGCGCGTGATCGTTGGGGGCGGACGCCGCTGTATTCGGCGGTGGAGGACGGGCATGCCGAGGTGGTGCGGGTGCTGCTGGCGGCGGGCAGTGATCCGTCGGTGCTTGCTGAGGACGCTCCCGGCTCGGAAGATCCGCTTTCGCCGCTGGATGTCGCGAAGGACCCGGTGATCGTGGGATTGCTGCTCGCGGCGGGAGCTTCGGTGCATACGCCACGAAAGTGGACGCCGCTGCACCTGGCCTGTGCTCGGATCGTGCAGGACGACGGCTGGCTCGCGGTGGTCGGTTTGCTGCTCGACCACGGTGCCGACCCCGGGCGGCGCACAGAGTTCGGCGATTCACCTCTCGATGTTCTCGGCGTGGACGGGGATGCGGGGGTGCGCGCGCGGATGACCGGAATCCTGCATGGGACAGGCAGATCGACGGAGTTGGGGCTTGCCGACGTCGCGGCGGGTGAGCAGCGGCAGGTTGCGATTCATCCGACGCGGGACCGGGCTGTCACCTCGATGTACCTCGGTGCGGCGCTCGTAGAGTGGCGGCTCACTCCGGCCGTCGAGCCGGTCGGGATCGTTCGATTGCCGGTACGTGCGGCGACGAAGGGGCCGTACGGGTCGGTGGGGGAGATGATGGCCTTCGCCGACCGGCGGTCGGTGCACTTGCGCAGCTGGCAGGATCTGACCGAGTCGATTCCGGTGGAGATGCCGTTGAACCGGAGCGTCTCCGGGGTCTGCTGGTCGCCCGACGGTCGGTCGCTGGCGGTGACCGGTGCGGAAGCGTTGCGGCTCATCGATGTTCAGCGCCGCGAGGTGGTGGCCGACACGGCCGAGCTCGACGATGTCGGTCTGGGCGATTGGAGCGCTGAGCCGCGGTTTTCTCCGGACGGTCGGCTGCTGGCCGTCGGGAACTCGATGCAGGGCGTGTGGTGGCAGACCGTCCTGGATGTCTCCCCGGAGGGAGCGCTGCGGCTGCGGTACGACCGCGAGAGCGACAAAGGCGAAGCACCGACGAATCAGCGAACCACCGAGGTCGTCACCGCCGTCACCTTCTCGCCTGATGGGCGGCGGACCGCGACCTGGGTTCGCCCCGATTTCGGCATCCACCGTCCGAACGGGTATCGCGGTCTCGTCGCTGTCGCCTGGGCGGCGGACGGTGAGTCGGACTGGTATCAGCGCATCGATGACGAAATGACCGGCGTCGCTGGTGATTCGAGCTCGGCGGCACTGTGTTTCACCGCTGACGGTGCTCAGCTCGCGGTCGGCCTGGATTCCGGAGTCGTCTGGTTCGATACGGAAACCGGTGCTCATCTGGGCACATCGGCGATCGGCACGGTCTTGGATCTCGCGTGTGCCCCGCATGTCGGCATGCTGGCCGCGACGTCGAACGGTCTGCTTCGGATTCAGCCTCCCACCCGCTAACTCCCCCCGAATCCCGCCGCACGTCGAGGCGAAGTGCGCACCGGCCGTTCGGGGTTTGTCGTCCCCCCTTCGGACGACATGGGCTCGAACGGTCGGTGCGCTCTTCGGGCCTCTGCCACCACGGCGTCGGGGTGGCGGCGGACAGTGATCATGATCCGCTGGGTGAGGCGGGTTCAACGTATCATGAGCTTGCTTGTGACGTCGTCGGCGCTGATTTTGGGTACTGTGAGTTGGTCATGAGTTGTTCGTGGGATTTCGGGTGGGGTCGAGGTGGGTAGGAAGGGGTGGCGGGGATGGGTCGCATAGGGTTCGGCCTGTGGTGACGCGGGATCTGCAGGAGCGGTTCGGGCGGGTAGTGGCCGGGCGGCGGGAGGAGTTGGGGCTGTCGCGGCCGGATGTGCGGGAGGCCGGGGGACCTTCGGTGGCGACGTTGGCGCGGGTGGAGATTCCGCGCGCCGACACCGCGCTGCCCAGTCCGATGACGCTGCGGCTGCTCGATACCGGGTTGCGCTGGGTCGAGGGGAGTGCGGCGCGCGCGTTGCGCGGGGGCGAACCGGTGAAAGTGACTGAGCCGTCGACTGTTTCGGAAGTCGTCGAACCTCAGCCCACGCAACACGATCCGTTGAACTTCAGGCTCGTCGAGGTCGACATCGACGTGGTGGACGCGTTGATCGCCGCCGCCGACCGATGTTTCCAGCTCTGCGACAGCGCCGATCTGCCGGAAGCGATTGCGGCGGAGGCGCGGGCGGTGAAGGAGCAACTCGGGATCGCCATCGCGGGCCTCGCCGCCGCGCAGGCGACCGAGGTGCTCGAGCGGGCCGGTGGTCCGGACCGCGAGATGCCCAGGCATATCGACAGACTCATCGGTGCGCTGCTGGCCGCGCCGCCGTCGGGTATCGGGGACGATCGGGAGAATCAACAGTACCGGCGCTGGCTGGCGGGCAGGCTCACGGAGCTCGATCCTGACCGCGCGGACAGGTTCACCCGGCGGTGGCGGTCTAAGCTGAAGCGGATCAACCTGATTGAAGGGGAAGGCCGTTGAGCTCGGACGTCGTGCCGTTGGAGGAGCGGGTGAACCTGCTGTTCGCCACCGTTGTCGACAAGGAAGGGACCGAGGTCGGCGCAGTCACTGTGGCGCAGGGGCTTTCGGAATCCCTGGGTCGGACGGTGTCGGTGGACGAGGTCGAGGCGCTGCGGCAACCGGGTGCACAGCACCCGTGCACCGACCTGCTCGACGGGCTGGCTCGCTATTTCGATATGCCGGAGAGCTTCCTCTCCGATGATCCCGGCCGGTACTACGGCCCGTTCCGGCAGCTCAGCCTGCTGATCGTGCAGCGCGACAAGCGGATTCCCTTCGTCGCCCTGCGTTCCAGCTCGGACAAGTTGGGGGACAACGCGTTGCGAGAGTTGCAGAGCTACCTGGAATCCCTGAGCTGAGCGTGGATGCGGATCGTCTGGTCGCGGAGCGGGCGCTCGAACGGTTGCCGCTGCGGCGGCCGTGGTCGATGCAGCGTTTCGTGGAGGAACTGAGCCTGCTGCGCGACCGGCCCATCGAAATCGTCGAGGGTCTGGGCGAATTCGAGGAAATCGACTTCTCCGGCATCTGGATTCCGCTGCCGGAGAAGGACCTGATCCGGCACCGTTCGGGGGTCGACCGGGTCGAGCGGGACGGGATCATCGCGCACGAGCTCGGGCACATCATCCTCGGGCACGAGATTCCGGACGGGGAGCGTCTCGGGTATTTCGAACGGACCGCGCCCGCGATCCCGGCCACCGTGATCCAGCGGCTGCTGGACCAGCAGGCCTGTCTGCGTTCGAATTTCGATCTGCCGCTGGAACGTCAGGCCGAATGGTTCGCGACCTTGCTGATGGAGGCGGCCGCCATGCTGAGTCGGCCACTGCTGCTGGATCGGGATCTCAATCCGCGCCAGCGTCTCATGCTGGAACGCGCCGCCGCGATCATCGGATGGTCGTCGTGAACATCGTTGTCGGCATCCTGATCCCGGTGTCGCTGCTCGCGCTGGCGACACACCGCATTCGAATCAGCCGGAACGGAAACCGTTTCAGCCGGCCCACCGGCATGGTCAACCCGCTCACCCAGATGCTGGTGTTTCCCGGACTGGCGCAGCTGTGCCGGGCCCCGGTGATCTCCGACGACATCATCAACCCGGTGCTGCGCGACGCGACCGGCGTCGCGAACATCATGTCGCTGGCGGGGATGACATTCGGTGCGCTGTCGGCGATTCCGATCTTCAGCGTCAGTTCCTTCGTCACCGGCCGCACTGTCACACCGCGGGTGCAGCTGGGGCTGGCCGCCGCGATCACCGCCGCGATGGTGCTGACCTTCCTGCGCACACCGATGGCACATGTCCCGACGTCCTACATGAGCAACGACTTTCCGGTCACCGGGCCGGTAATGGCGTACTGGTTCGCGTTTCTGGCACCGCTGGCCGCCGCACTGGCCATCGGTTGCGGATACATCGTTCGTGAACTGCGCTGGATCCGCGGCCCGTTCGCCCGCGCGCTGGCCGGAATCGCCCTGTGCGAGACGCTGGGCCTGGCCTACTGCCTGTTCAAGGCCTACAACCTCTACCTGCAGCGAGCCGGTATCGAGAACTTCTGGCACCTGCACGCCAAGCTGATCTCCATCGCGCTCGGACTCGCCGCCGTCAGCGCGGCCGGCATCTGCGCGAGCGTCTACACCTTCTACACCCTGCGAGACCGCTTCCACCGCTATCGGCTGCTGCGCATCTTCGGAGCGAGGTGGCTGGCGGCCCGCGCCGCGAATCCCGCTGTCGTACTGGATAGAACCGAAGTCTTCCGCCCGACCCGGCGCATGTGCTGGGCGGCGTCACTGACCGGGACGACCGCGTATCGCCTGCGAATCGAACTGGCCGATCATCAGCATCAGACCGGTGCCGCGACCGCCGCGACCAGACCGTCGATCGCCTGAACCGCACGGCCGGTGACGGGCGTCTATATTCGTTGGGCGTTGTACCGAGGTGGGATTGATGGGGCATGTGGTGGGTGGAAGTCAGGGCGGCTCGAGG
Organism: Nocardia sp. NBC_00511; assembly: GCF_045161165.1. NCBI lineage: Bacteria > Bacillati > Actinomycetota > Actinomycetes > Mycobacteriales > Nocardiaceae > Nocardia > Nocardia sp. NBC_00511. The sequence continues at coordinate 4,467,209 of NZ_CP107849.1, read as the reverse complement.
GGGATTGTTCGTAAGGGCGAGCCGTTCGATATGCGGGAGGTATCTCGAGTGCTCGCAGGGGTTTTCGACGATAATCCGCTGACGGGGTGGTATCACCCGAGGCCGCGTTCCCGGTTCAGGAAGCTTCGTCTCGGTTTCGAGCACTCTTTCATGGAGTCCTGCCGTACCAGTGGTGGTGCTGATGTCGCTGCCGACGGGGCACATCGGATTGTCGGTGCGGGGTTGTGGATTTCCACTCCGCGAGTGCCGCCCAAGGTAGCTCTGCCGCTGGATGATTGGGTCAGGTTGCGGCGGCTCTATGGTTCACGTGTCCGGGAGGTGCTGGAGGGTTCGCGGCTGACCTGGGCTTCCCATGTGCAGGAACCGCACTGGCATCTGCTCGCGATCGGAACCGCGGCGGCGGTTCGTGGCCAGGGGTACGGCGCAGCGTTGATGACGGCCGGGCTTGCTCGTTGCCGGGCCGACGGGCTGCCTGCTCATTTGGAGACGGCGAAGCCCGAAAACATCCCGTACTACGAGCGATTCGGCTTCACGACCATCGGCACGGTCGATATGCCGAACGGTGGGCCCCGGAACTGGATGATGCGATTCGAGCCGTGAGCCGTACTGGCCGGTGTGGCCGAGCAGGTTTTGATCGGCGTCAGTAGTCGAGGGCGTGTTCCGGTTGGCAGACGTCGAGGGGGGAGGGGAGGTAGCGCGCTATCGCGTCCAGGAGCAGGGCGGTGTCGTCGGTTCTGGGAGCCGGGCTGCAGAGGACGGGGAGGACGTCGCCGATTCGGGTCTGGGCGCGGATGTGGCGGTGTAGTTCGACCAGTGGGATGTCTACCGGTAGGGAGGCGCCGGGGGGCGGGTTCAGGAGAGTCTGGACCAGGGTGTGGTAGGCGTGTGCGGCGAGATGCCAGGTGGGGCCGTACATTTCGGCGGCTATCGAGCGTAGGGACCACATGGGGAGGAGGTCTACGACGCCTTGGAAACGGCGGCCGGTGCCGTGGGGGAATTGCAGGGGGAGGGGGATCGCGCCGTGGAGGTCGGTGAGGGCGGCGATGGTGCGGTCGAAGTCGGCGGCGGGGTCGTCGAGGGCGGTGAGCAGGCACAGGCGGGCGACCTGGTGGTCGTCGGCCACGCGCAGGAGGGTTTCGAGCCGGGGGGAGGGGCGGGTGGTCGCGTCGAGGACCGCGATCAGGCTGTCGGCGACGCGGATCGAGCGTTCCAGGTCGGCTACAGGGGCGTCGCCGGGGAGTTCGGTGATGCGGATGGTGTGGTCGACGCGGGCGGTGGACCAGGGGATGGCGGTGTGCGGGCCGGATCTGGTGCGGCGGTGCAGGCGGTGGATCAGCGGCGTCGTGTCGGCGGGGTGGCCGATGAGCGTGACGTTGCGGATCGACTGGGGGTCAATGGCTTTGGTGCCCATTGTGGTGTCGGTACTCCAGATCGGCGCGAGGGCGGTGGCGCTTCCTCGATCCAGCCACCGTACCTCCGTGTCCGGATTGCCGGTGCGGATTCCCTCGCCAAAGTAGAACGTGTTCCTATAACGTCGGGGATGTGCAGAAAGAACAACGCCCTGCCGTGGCTGACTGGTTCACTGCGGACGACGGTGCGGTGCGTTTGAAGGGAACTCGGTGCGATGCCTGCGGCACGCCCTACTTCCCGAAGAACACCCTCGCCTGTCGGAATCCGCAGTGCGCAGGTCCGCACGATGGCACCGAGCTGACCGAATACCTGTTTTCCACGCGTGGCCGGATCTGGTCGTACGCGGATGCCCGCTACAAGCCACCGGCGCCCTACGTCTCGGGTGATCCGTTCGAGCCGTATGTGGTTGCGGCCGTTGAGCTCGAGGTCGAGCAGATGGTGATCCTCGGGCAGGTCGCGAAGGGTTTCGGCGTCGACGACCTGGCGGTCGGCATGCCGGTGGAACTGACCCTCGGCGTGCTCTACGAGGACGAGGAAGCCGAGCGCACGGTGTGGATGTGGAGGCCGGTCAATGACTGACACGAATCGCGACATCGCGGTCCTCGGTGCGGGCATGCACCAGTGGGGCAAGTGGGGTCGCAACTTCGTCGAATACGGCCTGGTGGCGGCGCGAGCGGCCTTGCGCGACGCCGGGGTCGACTACCGGGATGTCGGCTACATCGCGGGCGCGGACACCATCCGCAACGGCTACCCGGGCTTCGTGGCGGGCGCGACCTTCGCGCAGGCGCTGGGCTGGTCGGGTGCGCGGATCTCCAGCAGCTACGCCGCGTGCGCCTCGGGCGCGCAGGCCATCGCGAACGCGCGGGCGCAGATTCTGGCCGGGCTCACCGATGTCGCGCTGGTGGTCGGTGCGGACACCACGCCGAAGGGCTTCTTCCAGCCGGTCGGCGGCGAACGCCGCGACGACCCGGACTGGCTGCGCTTCCACCTGCTCGGTGCGACCAACCCGATCTACTTCGCGCTGTACGCGCGCCGCCGGATGGCGTTGCACGGCGCCACGCTCGACGACTTCGCCGCGGTCAAGGTGAAGAACGCCAAGCACGGCCTCAACAACCCGTATGCCCGCTACCGCAAAGAGGTTTCGGTCGAGGAGATCGCCGCCTCGGCGGTCGTCTCGGATCCGCTGCGGCTGCTCGACATTTGCGCGACCAGTGACGGCGGCGCCGCGCTGGTGCTGACGTCGATGGAGTACGCGCGCAAGCACGGCATCGCCGACCCGGTTCGGATCAAGGCGCTGTCCACCGTCACGCCCACGTTCCCGAAGACCGTGCTCGACCTGCCGGACTTCTCGACCGATTCGGCGGTGGCCGTCGAGCCGCCGTCGCGCACCTTCCGTTCCGCCATCGCGCACGCCGCCTACGAGGAGGCCGGGCTCGGCCCCGACGAGCTGTCCTTCGCGGAGGTCTACGACCTGTCGACCGCGCTGGAGCTGGACTGGTACGAGGACATCGGGCTCTGCGAGGTCGGTGGCGCGGAAGAGCTGTTGCGCAGTGGCGCAACGACATTGGGCGGCCGGGTGCCGGTCAACCCCAGTGGCGGGCTGGCCTGCTTCGGCGAGGCGATTCCGGCGCAGGCCATCGCGCAGATCTGTGAGCTGACCTGGCAGCTGCGCGGGCAGGCCGACGGGCGTCAGGTGGAGAACGCCAGCGCCGGTATCGCGGTCAACCAGGGGCTGTTCGGCCACGGATCGGCGACGATTCTCACCCGCTGAACCTGAGCTCCGGCTCGAACACGAAAACCCGGGTGCTGCCCGGGTTTTCGTGTTCGCTGACGGGTGCGGTCGCACCCTTCGATGTCGATCGGAGTCACTGAGCCCTCGTTAAGCGAACTACCTGGTCTTTGTTAAGCGGCCCTGTCTACCGTGCCGCCTAGTGATCTCTAGGTGGGGAGGGTCCGGTGGTCGATACCGTCGATCTCGAGGTGGTCGGTGCGGCCGAGAAGGTCGTGGCCGAGACGGCGCGATCCGAGGGCTCCGGTGAGCCGCGCTGGCAGGTGCTGACGCGCATCGGATTCCGGTTCGGGGTCTGCTATTTCGGGCTGTTCGGCTTGGCCGGAGTGCTGGGGCTCATCCCGATTCTGTTGCACGGGTTGGGGGTTGGCTCCGGATCGGGGTCCGTGCTGGGCGTGCTGTCGCTGGCGCGACCACCGATCGAATGGACCGCGAGTCATGTGCTCGGGTTGAGCGTCACCAGTACGCAGGTGGGGAGTGACAGCGCTTTTCAATGGACCGCGCTGTTCCTGCTGCTGGTGATCGCCTCCGTGGCCACCACGGTGTGGTCGGTCGTCGATCGACGGCGAGGACGCTACACCGGGCTCTTCGCGTGGACGCAGGTGTATCTGCGGTTCGTGCTGGCCCTGGCCATGTTCTATTTCGGGATGGCGAAGGCGATTCCGACGCAGATGCCGTTCGTGTTGAACCGGCTGGTGGAGCCCTACGGCAACTTCAGTCCCGAGGGCGTGCTGTGGTCGCAGGTGAGTGTGTCGCAGCCGTACGAGATCGCGCTCGGCGCAGCGGAATTGCTGGCCGGGGTGCTGTTGTTGGTGCCGCGGGCCACGGCGGCGGGCGCATTGCTGTGCGTGGTGGATATGACGCAGGTGTTCCTGCTGAACATGACCTACGACATTCGCCTGAAAACGGTGTCGTCGCAATTTCTGCTGCTGAGCCTGTTTCTGCTCGCGCCCTACGCTCGGCGACTGCTCGCCGCGTTGTTCGGCGGTGGCGCGGTTCCGGCGTTCCGACCGCCGTCGCTGTTCACCTCGGTGCGGGCGAATCGGATCGCGCTGGCGGTGCAGTTGGTGGTGGGTCTGCTGCTGCTCGCTGTCACCGGTGCGCAGAATCTGCGCCAGTGGGTGCGGCCGACGCCGGAGCTGTACGGCATCTATCAGGTGGATCGCTTCTCGTCGGAGGGTTATGCCCGCGATCCGCTGCTGACCGATGAATTGCGTTGGCGGCGTGTGGTTGTCGACCGTCCGTTCCATGTCAGCGATCCGGTGGTGATCACCATTCAGCACATGGACGATTCCTTCGAGATGTACGGCGGCACCATCGATCCGCGCAAGCATTTCATCGATCTGCACCACCGCATCACCCTCGGCACCTATGCCGAGACGCCGGTGCGGGTGCGGCTGACCTACTGGTGGCCGGGTCCGGGCCGGATGATCATCGACGCCGACGATTACGCCGGGCATCGCATTCACACCTCGTTCACGCAGCTCGACCCGAAGTCGTTTCCCTTGCTGGAGCGCGGTTTCAGCTGGGTTCAGGAGCAGCCCTACAACCGCTGAGTCGCTGCTCGAGTCCTACCCGCCGGTAAATTGAGGGTTCAAAACCGCATCTGAATCGGATGTTTTTCATATGCTCTTGTCCGGCGAGGCGGGGATGTCGCGCCCGCCTTCATGATCGGAAGTAGGGACAACTTCATGAAACGTACGATTCTCGTCGGTGCCGCCGCGTTCGCGCTGCTGGGTGGGGCCATGGGTACGGCTGCGGCGGACGGGCTCCCGCTCACCACCGCCGGAGATGTGGACCTCACGGACGGCTCCGCCGCCGATCTCGGCAATGCCATCGGCGCGGGCTCGGTGACCGCGGGCAGCGCCGCCGCGTCGCTGGGCAGTGCGTTCGGCGGCGGGTACTGGGGTGGGGTGCTGAGCAGCCTGTCGGCGGGTCACTGATCCGATCTCTGGGATGAATCCGGAACGGTAGGTGACCCGGTCGCTTACCGTGCCGGGCCCATCCACGATTGATCCCGGGTGGCGCGCGGGTGAGGCGCGGGTCTCACAGTGGGGTAGCGGGCCGATGTGAAAACGGGACCGCTGGTTAGCATCGGTGCACTGAAGCATCGAGGGAACCCCGAGGACCTGTGTTGACTACCGACCATCTTGACCGCTGGAACGCTCACGAAGCTTCCGCGGAGGCGATGATTCCGATTATTGGGCGGCTGTATCGCGAGAAGGGGGTGACCATCCTCCTGCACAGCCGGTCGCTGGTGAACAAGTCGGTGATCAGCATTCTGCGCACCCACCGCTTCGCGCGGCAGATCGAGGGCGAGGAGCTCTCGATCGAGGAGACGCTGCCGTTCCTGGAGGCGCTCACCACGCTGGATCTGGGTCCGAGCAAGATCGACCTCGGGCGGCTGGTGATGGCCTACCGCGCCGACGCGCGCGGACGGTCGATCGCGGAGTTCACCGCGGCGGTGCTCGCCGAGGTCATCGACGGCAACAAGGCCGAGCCGCAGGGACCGCGCGATGTGGTGCTCTACGGGTTCGGGCGGATCGGGCGTCTGGTCACCCGGCTGCTCATCGAGAAGGTCGGCTCCGGCAACGGGCTCAACCTGCGGGCCGTGGTGGTGCGCAAGGGCGGTGACGAGGATCTGGCCAAGCGGGCCTCGCTGCTGCGCCGAGATTCGGTGCACGGACAGTTCAACGGCACCATCAAGATCGACGCCGAGAACGATTCGATCATCGCCAACGGCAACGTGATCCGATTCATCTACAGCGACGATCCGCAGTCCATCGACTACACCGACTACGGGATCAACGACGCGATCCTCATCGACAACACCGGTCGGTGGCGTGACCGGGCGGGCCTGGAGCAGCATCTGCGCCCGGGGATCGCGAAGGTCGTGCTGACCGCGCCCGGCAAGGGCGATGTGCCGAACATCGTGCACGGCGTCAACCATCGTGATCTGGACCTGTCGCAGCAGATCTACTCCTGCGCGTCCTGCACCACCAATGCGATCGTGCCGCCGCTCAAGGCGATGGACGACGAATTCGGCATCGTGCGTGGACATGTCGAGACGGTGCACTCGTTCACCAACGACCAGAACCTGCTCGACAACTATCACAAGGCCGACCGTCGCGGCCGTTCCGCGCCGTTCAACCTGGTGATGACCGAGACCGGCGCGGCCTCGGCGGTCGCGAAGGCGATGCCGGACTTCAAGGCCAAGATCACCGGCAACTCGATTCGCGTTCCCACACCGGATGTTTCGGTCGCCATCCTCAATCTGCAGCTGCGCCGCGAGGTCAGCCGGGACGAGGTGCTGGAGTACCTGCGGCAGGTGTCGCTGTCGGGTCCGTTGAGCCGCAACCTGGATTTCACCGCCGCCAACGACGCGGTCTCCAGTGACTTCATCGGTTCGCGCGCGGCCTCGATCGTGGATGCCAACGCCGCCATCGTCGATGGCGACACCGCGATCCTCTACCTCTGGTACGACAACGAATTCGGCTACTCGTGCCAGGTGGTGCGGACGGTGCAGTACATCTCCGGCATCGAGTACCCGACGTACCCGCAGCTGGGTGTGGACGCGCCCGCGCACGCCGGATAGCTCTTGGACGCCAATGTTCGGCCGTCGCGGAATTCGCGGCGGCCGAACATTTTTCGCGGTCAGGCCTTGCAATCCTGCTGGAACCGCGGGCGACACGGCCGGGCCGTGAGCCTCCGACCGGATGGCGTTGCCGCCACGATCATTTCGGCAGGTCAGTCCCAGCGGTCGAGGGTGTAGCGGACGCGTACGCCGCCGGAGGTGACGCGGAAGGTGTGCGACAGCTTGCCGCCCTTGGACATCAGCAGGCCGCACACCTCGGCCTCGTCCTTGCCCGCGACGACGGCCTGGGTGATGTGTGCCTCCAAGGTCTTTCGGATTTCGTGGAGTTCACTGGTGAGGAATTCCGGGAAGAAGCCCGCGCCGCTGGTGTAGGTGGTGTCGGTCGCGCCGGCGAGCGCGAACAGGACGGCCTGTTCGCGGGCGGTGCGGTCGTCGGGGGCATGCCAGGTCACGGGGTGTCCGACGACGGCGGTGACGCGGCGGAACTCGCCGGGGCGCAGGCCCCACTGGGTGGCGGGGGAGCCGTTGACGTAGACGTACCAGGTGACCGGGTTGCGACGATCGGGCCGGTCCCACTGGATGATCGGCGGGGCGTCGGGGTTGGCGGCGGTGACCATCGCGCCGTAGCTGGTGTTCGCCTGCGGCACTTCGTATTCGATGGATTCGGCGCTCGGCAGCACGGTGCGGGCGAATTTCTCCCAGGTGATCACCGTGGGCTCGGCATCGAGATCCGCTGCGCCGTCGCGCTTTCCGGCGGGCACGAGGTGCCCGAACACGCCCGTGGATCGCGCGGGTTCCGCCGTCGCCGACCAGATCGGCTGCACGTCGGCCAGTTTCGCGAAACGTCGTTCGAGGGCTCCGGCTGCCTTCAGCTCGCCGATGACCTTCTCCGCCCGCGCGATCATCGCCTCGGTCGGTGCGGCCGTAGGGCGGCGGTACTGCAACGGATTCATTTTCTCGGCGAAGCGGCGCTTGACGCTGTCGAACGGCAGGCCGTCGGCGAGGTCGCCGAGCAGGGTGCCGATCATGCCGCTCTTGACGTGGCAGAAACCGGCGGGCGCCGTCGCGGCGGCCGACCACAGCAGGTTGTCGCGCTGCCGCCCGGCGGCGTCGCCGCGACCGCGCACCTTGTCGAGCGCGCCGTGCAACTCCAGCAGCCAGGTGCCCGCGCCCAGGATCGCGTCCGAGCGGTAGAGCTGCTCGGTACGCAGCAGTGCCACCGCCTTTTTCACGATGTCGTGCGGAAATTCGGTGACGGCGCGCGCGAGGGTTTCCCGGTCGGCGTTGCGGGCCGCGACGTACTGCGCGGTGGTGGTGATCGCGGACGGCGTGTGCACCTGGTGGTCGGGCGGGGTGAGCGCGAGATGCGGCCAGCCGCCCTTCTCGGCGCGGCCCCAGCTGCTGTCGCCGGAACGGAAGACCGACACGACGGCGCGGCCCTCGACCGCCGCGGCGAGCGCGGCCACCGCCCGCGTGTAGGCGGGCGGCACCCGATCCGCCTGCCACAGCGCGGATTTCGTCCGGCCGTTCGCATCGATCGCCACCAGCCCGCCGTAGCGGCGCACGAACGTCCGGCAGGTGCCGCAGTCGTCGAGCACGGCGAGATCCGGTGTCAGCGCCGCGAGATACGCCTCGAACAGCCCCTCGGTGTCGACCCGGAACAGTGCGACGCCCGGCTCGGCCGTGGCCAGGAACCGTTCCCGGACCCCGTGCAGGAACTCGTCGTACCGGTCGTCGGTGGTCACCTCGGCGGGTGCCGCGGAATGCGTCATGGGATCTCTCGTCTCGGTAGCTGTCGATCGACCCTAATGCCGGGACAGAGTTCGAGCCTGGGAATTATCCGCGCGGCGCGGTCGGCTCCCGGTGCGCTCCCAGCACGGTGGCAGCCATCCCGGCGATCACCGGGACGACCTCGAGCAGGTCGCCGTCCGGTCCGGCCATGGTGTCGAAGGTTTCGAAGCTGGTGAGCGCCAGCAGGATCCGCAGCTGCCCATCGAGATCCGCCGGCGCCGGGTTACCGTCGGAGAAGGGGGCCGACAGCACCGCCAGGCCTTCGCGGCGACGCTCGTCGCGGGCACTGATCACCGCGTGGACGTCGACGTCGAGTGCGGCCAGCGCGCGCAGTCGCCGCATGGCGGCCCGGTCGGCGGCCCAGAAGCGGGCGAAGCAGGCGATGAATTCGCTGAGCGCGCCCAGCGGTTCGGGATCGGTGAACGCTTTGACCAGTTCCGACAGGCCGCCGACCGCGGCGAGATCGTCGCAGACCGCTTCCAGCAGGCCGGTTTTCGACCCGAACTGGTAGTAGACGGTGGCGCGGGCCACGTCCGCGCGCTTGGCGACCGCGTCCAGGGTGAATCCGGTGTAGCCCTCGGCCTCACCCAGGATCGCCCGGGCAGCGTCGAGTACCTGCCTGCGACTCTGTTCGATCTGGGCGGAACGCTTTCCCAGGTTGTATTGGCGGGGGCTCATGGCCTTGACAGTACCCTGCCGAACTGATTCATTCATACAGACAGTACGACTAAATCAAATGGCACCCGCTCGACACCTCTCCACGAGAACGGCATGACCGTGAACAACCACAGACCCACCACGACCATCGACTTCTTCGGCATGTATCTCGCTCACGACGCCTGTATGCGCGACCTGATCCGCCTCGGCACCGCCATCGACGAGGGCCGCCTCGCCACCCCGGCGGTGCGGATCGGCTGGGAGACCTTCCGGCGTCAACTCGACCGGCACCACACCACCGAGGACGTCGCGCTGTGGCCCCTGGTCCGCACCGCCACCGACGACCCGGCCGACCTGACGATCCTCGCCGAGATGGAGGACGAACACGACGGCCTCGAAAAGCTGCTGGCCGAAGTGGAATCCGGGCTCGCGCGCGGCGGCGACCCCCGATTGCGCTCCGCCGTGGACGAATTGGCCGCCGCGCTGGACACCCACTTCACCCATGAGGAGCAGCAGGCCCTGCCGCTCATCGACCGCACCGTAGGCGGCCCGGGGTGGGCGGCGTTCGGCGAGGAGATGCGGCGGCGCAACGGGTTGCGCGCGGTCACCGAATATCTGCCGTGGGCGCTCGACGCCGCGGAGTCCGGCGCGCGGGACAAGATGCTCGGCTTCCTGCCCGGCCCGATCCGCGCCCTGTACCGCTATGTCCTCGAACCCCGCTACGCGCGTCCGCGGCGTGGCTGGCAGTCGCCGGGTGAGCGTGGGGGACAGGGCAAATGACGCAGACGACGAAGGCCCCGGCCGGATTCGACCCCGCCCTGCGCAATCTGGTGATCGTGGTGGTGCTCGGCGCGATCATGACCATCCTCGACACCACGATCACCAGCGTCGCCGTGAACACGCTCGGGTCCGAGTTCCACACCTCGCTCACCGCGGTGCAGTGGGTGCTGACCGGATACACCCTGGCGCTGTCGGCCAGCATTCCGCTGTCGGGCTGGGCAGTGGTGCGGTTCGGGCCGAAGACCATGTGGCTGGTCTCGCTGCTGCTGTTCATCACCGGATCGGTGCTGTGCGGTCTGGCCTGGAACATCGGCTCGCTCATCGTGTTCCGGCTGGTGCAGGGTTTCGGCGCGGGGATGATCCTGCCGATCGGGCAGACCATGCTGGCGCGGGCGGCCGGACCCGCCCGGATGGGTCGCGTGATGAGCGCGGTCGCGGTGCCCGCCATGCTCGCCCCGGTGCTCGGCCCGACGGTGGGCGGGCTGATCCTCGCGCACCTGTCGTGGCGGTGGATGTTCTTCATCAACGTGCCGCTGTGCGCCATCGCGGTGATCGCCGCCGTCCGGCTGCTGCCGGGCGATCCGGCTCGCGACCGCGGCGCCAAGCTGGACATCGTCGGATCGCTGTTGCTGTCACCGGGTTTGGGCGCGCTGGTCTACGGCGCGTCGGAGGCCGGGGGCGGCACCAGTCCGACCGATATCCGTGTTCTCGGAGCGCTGTCGGCGGGCGTGGTGCTGGTCGGCTGCTATGTCGTGCACGCCCTGCGTCGGGGTGGCGCGGCGCTGGTGGACGTGCGGCTGCTGCGGAATCGGAACTTCGCCGCGGTCAACGTGATGATGTTCCTCTACATCGGTGCGCTCTCGGGGCTGACGGCATTGCTGCCGTTGAGCTTTCAGACCGTCCACGGGGACACACCGCTGCGTTCCGGGGCCCTGGTCGCGTCGCTCGGTGTGGGCGCGATCGTGACGACGGTGATCACCGGCAGGCTCAGCGACACCTACTCGCCGCGACTGTTCATCCTCACGGGGTTGCCGGTGGCGCTGCTCGGAATCGTCGGCCTCACCCGGGTCGAGCCGGGCAGCGGCGATCTGCTGATCGTGGTGCTGCTGTTCGTGATCGGGCTCGGGCACGGCATGGTCATGCCCGCCGCGATGGGCGTGGGCTACCGCACCCTGCGGCACTCCGAGATCCCCTCGGCCACCACCGCTACCAATGTCGGCATTCGCGCGGGCAGCTCGTTCGGTGTCGCGGCGCTGCTGGTACTGGTGCAACGCGATATCGAACATCGGGTTCCCGGCGTCGACGCGTTCAGCCGCGCGCCACGCGCCGACGGGGTGAGCGAGGCCCTGGCGCACTCGTTCACCCACACCTACTGGTGGGCACTCGCGATCGGGGTCGCCGCGTTGCTGTCGGCGCTGATGCTGCCGTCACGAGCGCGACTCGACAGCGGCGGGTGAAACGACGGTGCGGGCGACACCGCAGTGTCGCCCGCACCGAAAACAACTGACTGTCAGGGGTTTTCGTCGGCGGCGTCGGCCAGCCAGTTGTGCAGCCACGCGGTGGCGGTCGCACCGTTGTGATCGACCACGTAGCGGGGGTAGGACTGGTGGACACCGGAGGTGAGGAACTGCTGGACCTGCCGCACCCACTGCTCACCGGCGGGATCGTCGGAGGGGGCGGACAGGATGGCGGTGCTACCCGGTCCCAGGGCCTCGGCCAGGATCGACTGCAGGGTGAAGGCGTAGTTCGGGATCTGCAGCGGATCCGGGGCCGAGAGCTGGGTGGCGAAGCCCGCGAACCGTCCGGCGAGATCGTCGTTGGGGACCGAGCAGTACAGATCGCCTGCGGCGCAGAAGGTGCGGACCTTCGGGCTCAGCCAGCCGAAGCCGCCCACCCGGGCGCCGCCCGCGCCCGCACCGGGCACCGCAGGACCCACCAGGGCGTCGGTGGCGGAGCGACGCGGGTCCGACAGCAGCCCGACCGCGACCACCTTGTCGGGCGAGACGACACCGAGCCCGGTGCCGATCTCGGCGGCCAGATCACCGGCCGCGTCCGCACCCTGGCTGTAGCCGAGGAGGGCGTAATGTGTTGCGCCGCAACGGGATGCCATCTTGGAGATCATGTCTCGGGCCGTGTTGACGGCCTCGCGTTTGGAACGCCCGTACACCTCTCCCTCCCAGGGGAGCGCGGTGGCGGCGTAGCTGACGTAGTCGGTGCGCACCTTGCCCGGTAGGCCGCGGGTGACCTGTGCCAGCATGCCCTGCTGGGGGTCGTCGCGGGAGGTCTCCCAGGTGCCGGGGACGGCCACCACATTCAGGCTCGGGCAGTCGCTCGGCGCCGCGGTGGCGGCCGGTAGCCCGGTGGCGGTCAGGATCGCGGCGGCGGTGGCCACGGCGGCGATCACACCTGAGGCTGCTCTGACGGATCGCACTGTTCGAAAGGACAAGGTCCACACCCCTTGTTCGGAACGCTCGGACGGCTTCTCTACAAACAGGGTTCTACACACTGATGCGCGCCGACCCCGCGATGCCATCGAGCAGACGGCGAGGTACTGCCCCGGTGTGAGGCGGCGCGCCTTGCCGAAGATACCAAAGGAACTGGATGGTTTGGTTCCGGATTGCCGGAAAATCGCCAGAATCGTATCGCGTGCTTGTCCTAGGCGTATGACCAGGTTTGGGTGGATCGCTGGCACGTCGCCGAACAGCCGTCGGGGACCTGGACGAGTGCGGGAATAAGGGAAGCCCCGGGGACTAGCCTGCCCCGGGGCCTCGAGGTGCCGCCGAATTGCGTTGTGCCGACACGTTTAAGGACGGAATCAGTTTGAAGTTAACGCGGCGCTCTACGATTGAGCTACGGCCCATTGGTGGCTGAGCCGGCGGGAGTTGAACCCGCAACCTCCACGCTGACAATCCGTTCTCTCGATTCGGCACACGGCGGCGAATGCTGAAGCTGGAGCGATAATGTGAGTTTGAGTGGGTGGCGGCGCCTCTACCGTTGGGCTACCCCACCAGGGAGTGGTGGGGGAAGGATTCGAACCTCCACTGGACCGCTGAACCCGTCACACAGAACTTCGGTTTCAGCTTGCGCTCCTTGCGCGACACCGACATTAGCCGGTGCCGGTCGCGCGGGCCAAGCGAATAATCCGCGCACTCAGCCGAACAGATAGCCGAAGACGTTCTCGCCCAGCTTGCGCTGGGTGATCTCGGCGTTGTTGGCCTCCTCGCGCGCGAACTTCACCGCCTGCTGAAGTTTCTCGACCCGGTCGGTGAGCTCGTTGACCCGCTTGGCGGGCAGCGCGCCGGAGAACTTGATGGTGCGCCAGTAACCGACCACCACATCCTCGTGATACACCTCGACCTGCGCCGGATGCTTCTCCGTCGCTTCGGCTTTCACGTGGTTGCGCGGAATCTTCTTGGTGCGCACCGTCTGCACCGGCTCGGTGGCGTAGCAGTCCGCCGAGGAGTCGTACTCCCAGGACTCCGAGGCGTCGAGCACCGGCAGCTTGCGCACGAAGGTGTGCAGATCCACCAGCTGTTTCTCCAGGAACAGCAGGTAGGTGACGGGCGCGCCCTCGATCAGGGTGCGGCCGTCGACCACCACGTCGGCGGTGGCCGCGCAGTTCGCCCAATCCTTGGTGGCGACGACGTCGAACAGTTTGGTCAGGATGTCGGCCGTGGCCGCGAGCACCTCATCGGACTTCACCTGCACGCGCGTCGACTCGGGCGGCAGCTGCTCACCCTCCTCGTCCTTGGGACGGTAGGTGCGCGAAATCCCGCTCAGCAGCGGATTCTTGCCCAGCTTGTGATGGGCCTCGGTGAGGTCGGAGAAGGTACGGGACTTGATCCCTTTCTCGACGGCGACAATCTGATTCAAACGTGTCATGACGGGCACTGTATCGGCGATCATGCGCGCTCGCCCAGCGGTTTTCGGCTGGCCGGGCGTTTTCCGTTGGACCGGAACATGATTCGAAGCGATCGCGGATTCTTACACGCCTTTGTCATCGGTTTGCGTTCGGCCTCACACCGCTGCCACAGGATCTTCCACAACAGCCCGGACACACCGGGTGAGCAGGTGAGGGAGAGTCGGATGCGCAGTGGAATGTGGTCGGCAGTCGGCGCGCTGGCGGCGGTGGCGGTGGTCGGCGGCGTGGTGACGGGCTGCGGTTCGGATACGCCGCCGCGGTCCACCGGCTACTCGTGGTGCCCGACCGTCGAGGGGCATCAGGTGGAATGCGGTGTGGTGCAACGGCCTCTGGTGGAAGGCAAGCCCGCGCTGGGCACCGTGGACGTCGGATACGCCCTGATCAAGAACGGCAGTGGGCAGCCCGCGGCCGGAACGATCCTGCCCAACCCCGGTGGGCCGGGCGTGCCGATGATCGGGCACGCCGCCGACGCCGCCAAGGTCTCGGCCGAAATGCTGCCCGACTACAACGTGCTGTTGATCGATCCGCGCGGCACCGGCGTCTCCAGTCCGCTGAATTGCGGTGTGACAGAGGATGCCTACCAGCTGGGCACGCGTGAACAGCAGCGTGACGCCATCGGCCGGTGCGCACAGCAGCTGGGGGACAAGGCCGCCGGCTACACCTCCGCGGCCACCGTCGACGACTTCGACGCCGTGCGGGCGAAACTCGGCATCGACAAGGTGGTGCCGTACGGCATCTCCTACGGCACCTACCTGATGCCCATCTACGCCCAGCGGCATCCCGACCATGTCCAGTCGATGGTGCTGACGGGCGCTTACCCGCACGACCACGACCCCTTGCAGCGGCCCAATGCCGAAGCGGTATCGCTTGCCCTGCAACACATCTGCGAGCGCAGCAAAGCCTGCGACGGCACCACCGCGGTCGACGACCTGCGCACCGTGGCCGCACGACTGCGGGATCAGCCGTTGCCGGTGCAGGCCAAGGCTCCGGTGCTGCTGACCGAGGCCAAGCTGGCCGGCCTGGTGTTCGAGGCCGCCACGAGCAATGTGGGCGCGGACCCCACCGCCATGACCCCGCTCGGAATGCTGCCCGCCGCACTGCATTCCGCCGTGCGCGGTGACGATGCCGGACTCATCGAGTTCACGCGGCTGACCACCGATGAACCCGGCTACGAGAACATCAGCCTGTACGTCACCGTCGCCTGCAACGACTATCCGCCGCTGTGGTCGCCGGATGCCGCTCCGGCACAGCGTGAACAGCAGTACCGGGATCGAATCGCCCAGGCGGCCGGGCAGTTCGGCGCGTTCAGCGCGGAGGGCTTCACCGCCGCCCAGCGCGACGGCGGCGACGCCTGCGTGCAGTGGACCGGCATCCCCGGCCATCAGCGCCCCGATCAGGTGACCACCCCGCTACCGGAGGTGCCGGTGCTGGTGCTCTCCGGTGACCTGGACGCCATCACCCCCGACGCCAACGGCAAGCGGGTCGCCGCGAAGTTCGCGCACTCCACCTTCCTGTCGGTGCCCAACACCGGGCACGTCCCGGACCTCGAGCCCAGCGGCTGTGTGGTCGGAATCGTGAACACCTTCGTGCGCACCGGGGCCGCGGGCGACACCACCTGCACGGCGCACATCCCGCCGATCGCTGTGGCCCCGGTCACCAAGTGACAGGGCAGGATTCGTGATGTCAGCTATTACCGAGCAGACTGACCCGGTGACCCCGGCAGCGACCGTTCTCGTGGTGGAAGACGACCCCAATGTGCGCAGCACGCTCGATCAGCTGCTGCGCTTCGAGGGCTACCGGGTGCTGCTGGCCGGTGACGGCCAGGAGGCCCTGGACCTGCTGGCGGGCGAACGCCCCGATCTGGCGGTGGTGGACGTGGTGATGCCCCGGCTGGACGGCCTCTCGCTGTGCCGGGCGCTGCGCCGCCGCGGCGACCGGCTGCCCGTCCTGGTGCTCACCGCTCGGCATCAGGTCGGTGACCGGGTCGCGGGCCTCGACGCCGGCGCGGACGACTACCTGGTGAAACCCTTCGACACCGAGGAACTCCTCGCGCGACTGCGGGCCCTGCTGCGCCGCAGCGCGCCCGAGGAACCCGCGCTGCTGACCATCGCCGACCTCACCCTCGATCCCGCCGCCCGCGAGGTCCGCCGCGGCGACCGGCTGCTGGAACTCACCCGGATGGAATTCGACGTCCTGGAACTGCTACTTCGCAATGAGCGCGTGGTCCTCACCAGAAGCCGCATCTACGAACACATCTGGGGCTTCGACTTCGACACCGAATCCCGCTCCCTCGACGTCTACATCGGCTATCTCCGCCGCAAGACCGAGGAGGGCGGGCTGCCCCGGCTGATCCACACCGTGCGCAATGTCGGCTACACCGTGCGGGCGGGGTCGTGAGCATCCGGGAACCCGGGCGGGGAGCGGTCTGATGCGGGCACGGCTGACGCTGGTGGCGGTGCTCGCGGCGGTGCTGGCCATCGCGGTGGCGGTGGTGACGGCTTACCGCAGTGTGTCGCCGCTGATCGCGGACGAGGTGGACCGGGGGCTGGCGGATCGGGCCGACACGGTGGTGGCGTTGCTCGAGGCTGGGGCGACGCTGCCGCAGCGGGCCGATATGACCGAGCAGCTGCTGGCACCGGACGGGACGGTGCGTCCGCTCACCGCGGGACGGGAACCGTTGCCGGTCAACGATTCCGACCTCGCGGTCGCCCGTGGCACGCAGACCCGCAGCGAGACCGAGGTGACGATCGGGGACCGGTCCTACGGGGTGCTGACCAAGGCGCGGCCCGGCGGGGGAGCGGTGATGGTGGGGCAGAATTACGCCGAGGTCGAGCGGGTCGATCGCGAATTCCTCTGGCGCACAGTGTCGATCACAGGTGTGGCGGTGATCGTGACGGCGTTGATCAGCTGGCTGGCCGTCGGGCGGATCCTGCGGCCCATGCGGCGGCTCGCGCACGCGACCCAGCGGATCACCACCACCCACGACCTCTCGACCGTGCTGCCGGACGCCGGACGCGACGAGATCGGCGATCTGACAAGGGATTTCAACGCCATGCTGGCGGCGCTGCGGCTCTCGCGCGCCCAGCAGCAGCGGCTGGTGCAGGACGCCGGGCACGATCTGCGCACCCCGCTCACCTCGGTGCGCGGCAGCGCGGAACTGTTGCAGCGGGCGCGTGGCCGACTCGATCCGGCCGATGAGACCCAGGTGCTGACCACCCTGGTCCAGGAGGCCAAGGCCCTCGATGCCCTCGTCGGCGAACTCGTGGATCTGGCCACCGACCGGCACACCGATGAACCCGCGGTCGCCGTCGACCTCGCCGTCCTGGTCGAGGAATCCGCCCAGCGCGCCCGCCGCCGCAGCGGACGCAGCGTCACCGTCGAACTCGCGGACCCGGCCACCGTGACCGGGCGGCCGCAGGCGCTGGCCCGCTGCATCGACAACCTGCTCGACAATGCCGCCAAATTCAGTCCGCCCGACACCGGCATCGACATTCACCTGCGCGGCGCGCGCCTGACCGTGCTCGATCGCGGGCCCGGCATCGACGCCGCCGACCAGCGGGCCGTGTTCGACCGCTTCTACCGCGCCGACCGCACCCGCTCCACACCCGGCTCCGGGCTGGGCCTGGCCATCGTGCACGACATCGTCACCGCGCACTCCGGCAGCGTGTTCGCGGCCGGGCGGGCCGGGGGCGGGGCCGAGGTGGGTTTCGATTTGTCCGGCGCTGCCCACAGCGGCGCGGAGGCCGTGGGGTAGAAAAGGGTATGGCGTCGTGGAGCGTCCGGGATGCCGCCGCCGGAGGTTGATTTTCGTGCGGCCCCTACACCTGTCGAACGGAGAGAGGCTGTATTCATGGCGACCTCTGAAGCGCGCGCCCAGATCGGCGTTACCGGCCTGGCTGTCATGGGCAGCAACATCGCCCGCAACTTCGCACGGCACGGATACACCGTCGCCCTGCACAATCGCAGCATCGCCAAGACCGATGCGCTGCTCGCCGAGCACAGCGGCGACGGTGACTTCATCCGCACCGAGACCGTCGAGGAATTCGTCGCCGCGCTGGAGAAGCCGCGCCGCGTGCTGATCATGGTGAAGGCGGGCGATCCGACCGACGCCGTGATCGAGGAGCTCGCCGCGGCCATGGAGCCCGGCGACATCATCATCGACGGCGGCAACGCCCTCTACACCGACACCATCCGCCGCGAGGCCGCGATGGCCGCGCGGGGACTGAACTTCGTCGGCGCGGGCATCTCCGGCGGCGAAGAGGGCGCGCTCAACGGCCCCGCCATCATGCCCGGCGGACCCAAGGAGTCCTACGAGTCCCTGGGCCCGATGCTGGAATCCATTGCGGCACAGGTGGACGGCACCCCGTGCTGCACCCACATCGGCCCCGACGGCTCCGGCCACTTCGTCAAGATGGTGCACAACGGCATCGAGTACGCCGACATGCAGCTCATCGGCGAGGCCTACAACCTGTTCCGCGACGCGCTCGGCTTCGACGCCAAGCAGATCGCGGACGTGTTCACCGACTGGAACTCCGGCGAGCTGGAGAGCTACCTGGTGGAGATCACCGCCGAGGTGCTCAACCAGGTCGACGCCAAGACCGGCAAGCCCCTCGTCGATGTGATCGTGGACGCCGCCGAGCAGAAGGGCACCGGCCGCTGGACGGTCAAGTCCGCGCTCGATCTCGGCATCCCCGTCACCGGTATCGCCGAGGCCGTGTTCGCCCGCGCGCTGTCCGGCTCGCGCACCCAGCGGGCCGCCGCCAAGGGCCTGGCCGCCGGCGTGCTCGGCGAAAAGCCCACGGACGTCGCGGAATTCACCGAGGCCATCCGACAGGCGCTGTACGCCTCCAAGATCGTCGCCTACGCGCAGGGCTTCGACCAGATCGCCGCGGGCAGCGTGGAGTACAACTGGGATCTGCACCCCGGCGACCTGGCCACCATCTGGCGCGGCGGCTGCATCATCCGGGCGCGGTTCCTCAACCGCATCAAGGATGCCTACGACGCCGACCCGGCGCTGCCGAGCCTGATCCTGGCCCCCTACTTCCGCGAGGCCATCGAGAAGGCCATCGACAGCTGGCGGCGCGTGGTCGTGGTCGCCACCCAGCTCGGAATTCCGGTGCCCGCCTTCGCTTCCTCGCTGTCCTACTACGACGCCCTGCGCGCCGAGCGGCTCCCGGCCGCCCTCACCCAGGGGCAGCGCGACTTCTTCGGCGCGCACACCTACGAGCGCATCGACGCCGAGGGCAAGTACCACACGCTGTGGAGCGGCGACCGCAGCGAGGTTCCCGCGTAGGGAATTGATCTTCGCCCTTTCGGGTGAAGTCGGAAACGACAGCGGGGCCGGTGCGAATTCGCACCGGCCCCGCTTGTTCTTATGCGTCTCCGGAACCTTTTCGTATTCATCCCGGAATTGCGGGAATTCGATGGTGTTCCGCAATTCCGCTCCGGCACAGTGGTTTCGGCCTACCACATCCCGATCGAAGCGCCGACTGTGAAAGTGCTGGGTATCGCCATGGAGTCGGCACAGAGTAGGTCTTCCGGGCTCGCCGCGGGGCTTGTGCGGCAGTACTTTTCAAAGCGGCTTCAACAGTTCGTTCTTCGAAAGGGTTTCATCATGGGTTTGATCCTCGGTCTCTTCGGCCTCCTGACCGGTAGTGCTCTGATCGCCGGTGGCACTGCTGCCGCCGCGGCGTTCGCAGGAAACGTCTGATCCAGGATTTCTGAGATCGAACGACCCGACCCGACATCGGGTCGTTCGAAAGCCCCCGCCCCCGACAGGGCGGGGGCTTTCCCGTTCCCGGCTACTGCTTCGGATCGGCGGCCATGGCGTCGCGCACCGAGGTCTCCTGCTTGCCGAGGAACGTCGGATCCGGGCGCAGCAGTAGCGAATACACGGCCTTGGTGTCGGCCAGCTGATCACGCAGCCAGATCTTGCGGTAGATGGCGCTGTGCGGCTGGTTCGCGTCGCCGACCGCGGTGGCGTCGATACCGACCCCGCGGCACAGCGCGATGGTGCGCGGCACGCTGAAATCCTGGGTGACGGCGATGGCCGATCGGACCCCGAAGATATCGTGGGCGCGGACACAGGATTCGTAGGTGCTGAAGCCCGCGTAGTCCAGCGCGATCTTGGCCGCCGGAACCCCTTGCGCCACCAGGTAATCGCGCATGGCGGTGGGCTCGTCGTAGCTGGCGCGGCCGTTGTCACCGGTGACCAGGATGGCCTTCACCTTGCCGGACTCCAGCAGCTTGCGGCCGAGGTCGAGGCGGGCCGCCAGATAGGGCGATGGCTTACCGCCCGCCTTGACCTCCGCGCCGAAGACGATGGCGACATCGGCGGCGGGCACGGTGTCGGCGGTGTAGGCGAACTCGCTGGTGCTGAAGCGAACCCACAGGATCGAACCGACCCCTACCAGCAGGGCCGCCACCACCGCCCCGGCCAGCATCTTGACGATTCGGCGCGGGGGGAACCAGGCGGCGGCGCGGGCGCGCACCGGGCGCAATGCGGTGCGCGCGGTGTCACCGACGGTGCGCAGGGTGTCGCGGTAGTGCATGCCGGTCAGTCTGCCCGAACCCGGTCGCTTGCCCGAAACGGTTTTTCAGTGGGGGTCGCGGACCGGCTGCACGCCGATCATGGGAAGTACGGTGCGGCGGGCGAAGGCGCGGGCCGCCGTCTCGTCGGTGAGCGGGATCAGGCCGTCGGGGGTGAGCACCAGCGACTGACCCAGGCGGGCCAGCACCTCCGCCACCAGGTCGGCGTCGAAGTCGGGGATATCGACGGATTCCTGTAGGGCGCGCAGCTTTTCGGCGAGATAGCCGCGACCGACCGCGAGCACCGGCCCGGCTTCGGTGGTGAGCCGGGGCAGGATCACGTCGGGTTCGGTGCGCAGGAGTCGTTGCAGCAGTTTGTTGTTGGCCAGCTGGGTGATGAAGGCGACGAAGACCTCGACCAGTACGTCCGCGCCCGGATCGCCGTTGCGGGTGGCGGCCTGCACCCGCTCGTCGATCGCGGCGACGAACAGCTGCGCCTCGCGCACACCGACCGCCTCGACGAGCTCGTTCTTGGATTCGAAGCGCCGATACAGGGTGGCCGGGCTGATACCGGCTCGCCGCGCGATCTCGCCCATGCTGGTTCGCTTGATCCCGAAGTCCAGGAACGCGGAAAGCGCGCTCTCCAAGAGCTGTTCGCCTTCGGCCCTGGGCTTTTCCAGGATGCGTTGCAGAATGGTGGGCACGGACGGCATCGAGTCTCCAGTCGATCGAGTGGGCGACCGCGACATTGCGGCGAGCGGCCACTGCGCAGGCGGGATCCCCGCATGCGCACAGCGGTGGAGCGCATTATCGCACCGGCGGTTCCGTGCCACCGACGGCGCGTCTGGTCAGTGGACGTTGAGTGCGGCCATTTCGTGCTCTATCGCGTTGGCCGCGAAATCGATGCCATTGGAACGTAGTTCGTGAACGCGGCGCTGTAGCGCCTCGATGCCCCCCGGCTGCGCGGCGATGTCGGCCACGCTGATCCGCCGTCGGTGCATACCGTCGTGCTCGTACGGCACCGTTGAAACCTCCTGCTAGCCCCGAGCGCGCACCCGGCGAGCGGCGGCAAGCCCGGGCCGCCGGGAACGCTTCGGACGATGCTAACAGCGACCTTTATGGTCGCTTGTTCAGTGTGGGACTTCTCACACACCCTGTACAGTCACGCCTCTTGACCCTGTCGGTGCAGCGCCATGTTGTGCAGGTACACAGCGGCATTGAGGCGAATCCGATCCAGCTCGGCCTCGCCCAGCTCACGCCGCACCTTGCCCGGCACACCCGCCACCAGCGAACCCGGCGGAATCTGCGCCCCCTCCGGAATCAGCGCGTTCGCGGCGATCAGACTGCCCGCCCCGATCACCGCCCCGTTCAACACGGTGGCCCCCATCCCCACCAGCACATCGTCGCCGACCGTGCAGCCGTGCAGAATCGCGTTGTGCCCCACCGAAACCCCGGCGCCGACCGTGCACGGGAACCCCGGATCGGCATGCAGCACACAGCCGTCCTGGATATTGCTGCGCTCCCCGACCGTGATCGCGTCCATATCGCCGCGCAGCACCGCCGAATACCACACGCTCACTTCGGCTTCCAACCGTACGCGCCCGATCACCGTCGCATTGGGCGCGATCCACGCGCTCTCGTCGACCTCCGGCGCAAACTCACCCAGCTGAATCCTCATACCCAGAACCTAGCCCCACCCACTCCGCCGTCAAGATCAAGGAGCTCGCACGGCGAGATTCTGTCCGATTCGGCGCGGTGCGAGCTCCTCGAACCGGGGAGGTCAGGCGGCCGGGTGGCGGAACAGCATCCGGTGGGCGGCGGGGGAGGTGCCCAGCAGGCGATGGAAGTGGTGGCGCAGGTTGACGGCGGTGCCCAGGCCGGTGTCGGCGGCGATGCGGTCCATGGTGTCGTCGGTGGATTCCAGCAGCAGGCGGGCGTGGTCCACCCGCTGGTGCAGCAGCCACTGCTGTGGGCTGGAGCCGGTGCGGTCGCGGAAGCGGCGGGTGAAGGTACGCCGCGACATGAGGGCGGTGCGCGCCCAGGTGTCGAGATCGAGGGGGTCGTCGAGATGTGTTCTGGCCCAGACCATCGCCTGCTCCAGAGGGTCGTTGTCGAGGGCCTCGGGGACCGCGACGGGGATGTACTGGGCCTGCGAGCCGCTGCGGTGCGGGGCCAGCACCAGGCGGCGGGCCAGCTCGGTGGCGGCGCGGCTGCCGTGATCCTTGCGCACCAGATGCAGGCAGCAGTCGAGCGCGGCGGCCACACCCGCCGAGGTGATGACATCGCCGTCGTCGGACCACAGGGTGTCGGCGCGCACCCGCACCGCCGGATGCGCGCGGGCCAGCTCGGCGGCCGCCGACCAGTGCGTGGTGACCTCGCGGCCGTCGGCCAGGCCACTCGCCGCGATCGCCCACGCGCCCAGGCACAGGCCCACGATCCGCGCACCATCGGCGTGCGCCCGGCGCAGCGCTGCCCGAACCGGTTCGGGCAGCGGCATATCCCGCTCCCAGCTGGGAACGACGACCGTGTCCGCGCCGTCGAGGGCCTCCAGGCCGGCGGGCACGACGATATCGAATCCCGCTGGCGTGGACAGGGTTCCGGGCCGCTCGGCGCAGATCACCACCCGGTACGGCGAGGCCTCGGCGCCACCCGCCCCGATCCGACCGAACACCAGGCTCGGGACCGACAGGTGAAAGGGGCTGATGCCCGGGAAGGCCAGCACGGCCACCGTGTGCCTGCGCGGCGTGCGCGCCGCCGGTGCCGGACCGAGCGTGCCGGATCGGGACTTCGAGACGATATCGGGCATGGCCCGATCTTAGCGCTGGACGGCCTTCGGGCCACTGGGCACGGAATACGCGGTGTAGCAGACTCATTCGCATGACGAACACGATCGACACCGCAGCTGTCGCGCAGACCACCACCGTCGAGATCCTGCACATCGGCGGACCCACCCTCCGCTTCGCCTACGGCAACCTGACCTGGCTGACCGATCCCACGTTCGACGAGCCCGGCGACTACCCCGGCCCCATCACCCTCTACAAGCTGACCGGACCCGCCGTCTCGGCCGCCGAGGTCGGACCGGTCGACGTGGTGCTGCTGTCGCACGATCAGCACGCCGACAACCTCGACACCTCGGGGCGCGCGTTCCTGTCCACCGTCGAGCACGTGCTCTCGACACCGGGTGCGGCCGAGCGCATCGAAGGCGTTCGGGGACTGGCGAACTGGGAGTCGACCCGGATCGGCGAGGTGACCGTCACCGGCGTGCCCGCCCTGCACGGACCCGAGGGCGCCGAGGAGTTCTCGGGCATCGTGACCGGGTTCGTGCTGCAGGCCGAGGGGCTGCCCACCGTGTACGTCTCCGGCGACAATGCCGCCGTCGATCGGGTGCAGCGCATCGTCGACCACTTCGGGCGCATCGACCTGGCCATCCTGAACGTGGGCGCGGCCAACGTCGGGCGGTTCGGGGACGCCGACGTGACCCTCAACGGCCGCACCGCGGTCGACGCGTCGATCGCACTCGGTGACGCGGTGATCGTGCCGGTGCACGGCGAGGGGTGGGCGCACTTCTCCGAGCACCTGGACTACCTGACCCACAACTTCACCATCGCGGGCCGCGCGGACCGGCTGGTCGTGCCCGTACCGGGTGAGACGCTGACCGTTGCCGCCGGGTAGCCGGTCGGCCGGGCCGGTTCGGAAGTCCAGTGGCCCATGCGGTCCGGGGTCCGGGCCGAGTGGCTGGATCGACGCGACGATCGGCTCTTCGATAGGCGGGTGATGCTCCAGCGAGCGTCACCCGCCTCGCTCGGTGGTGTGGGTCGCCGGATCGTTCACTGTGGGATTGCTCGAATCGAATTCGGGTCGTGGCGCTCCCGGCGGCCGGGCGGCTCACGGTCCACGATGGGCGGTATGAGAATCGGTGTGCCGCGGGAGGTCAAGGAGCAGGAGTACCGGGTCGCGCTGACCCCGGCGGGCGCGGGGGAGCTGACCCGCGACGGTCACGACGTCACGGTCGAGAAGGACGCGGGGGTCGGGTCGGGGTTCTCCGACGCGGACTACGTGGCGGCCGGGGCGCGCATCGCGGGTACCGCCGACGAGGTCTGGGGTTCGGCCGAACTGGTGTTGAAGGTGAAAGAGCCCATCGCCGAGGAGTATTCGCGGATGCGGGCGGGGCAGGTGCTGTTCACTTTCCTGCACCTGGCGGCCTCACGCGACTGCACCGACGCCATCCTGGGTTCGGGAGTCACCGCCATCGCGTACGAGACGGTGCGCGCCGCCGACGGATCGCTGCCGCTGCTCGCGCCCATGAGCGAGGTCGCGGGCAAGCTCGGCAGCCAGGTGGGCGCGTACCACCTGATGTCCCCGCAGGGCGGGGAGGGACTGCTGCTGGGCGGGGTGCCCGGGGTGCGGCCCGCCGACGTGGCGGTGCTCGGCGGCGGAGTGGCGGGCAGCAACGCGGCGGCGGTCGCGGTGGGCATGGGGGCGCGAGTCACGGTGCTGGACACCAATATCGCGCGGCTGCGGGATCTCGACGAGCGGTTCGGCGGACGCGTCATCACCATCGGATCCAATGCGGCCGAGGTCGAGAACGCGGTGCTGGCGGCGGATCTGGTGATCGGCTCGGTGCTGGTGCCGGGTGCGCGCGCCCCGAAGCTGGTGACCGACGCGCTGGTGGCGGGCATGCGGCCGGGGTCGGTGCTGGTCGACATCGCCATCGACCAGGGCGGGTGCTTCCAGAGCTCACGACCCACCACGCACTCGAATCCGACGTTCCCCGTGGCGAATTCGCTGTTCTACTGTGTGGCGAACATGCCGGGCGCGGTGCCGCACACCTCGACGGTGGCGCTCACGAATGTGACGCTGCCGTACGCGCGGGCGATCGCCCGGGCGGGCTGGCCCGCCGCCTGCGCGGCGGATCCCGGTCTGGCACAGGGGCTCACCGCGGATGCCGGGCGGCTCTACTCGGCCGAGGTGGCCGCGGCACACGGGATGCGGCCGGCCGCTCGCGTCGCCTCCTGAACGATCGTCGAGCCGGAATCCGGCTCGGCCACAACGACCTCGGGCCCGCGACCGGTGAATCCGGTTGCGGGCCCGGGCTGTTCGCTGATCAGTCCGCGTCGGGCTCGGTAACGCCGAGCAGCCAGTCCGGTGTGGCATCCACGGGCAGGTCGTGCAGCTTGTCCGGGTTGCGGACCACATCGATATGGGTGATGCGGCCGTCGTCGATGGTGAACGAGAACACGCCGACGTGGGTCCCGTCGAACACCACCAGGCCCGGGCGGCCGGTGACCATGACCAGTCGCGCCCAGCCGCCGCCGAATTTCGTGGCGTGCCGCAGGAATCCGAGCAGCGTCTTGGCGATGGTGTCCGCGCCGTGCAGCGGATGCAGGAACGCCTGCACCTTGCCGCCGCCGTCGGAAGTGAAGGTGGCGTCGGCGTCCAGCATGCCGAGCAGGGCGCTGAGATCCCCGGAACGCCAGGCCACCACGAAGGCCGAGACCACCTTCTCGTGTTCGCCCGGACTGGCCGGGAAGCGCGGGGTGCCGTCCTCGACGTGCTTGCGGGCCCGAGAAGCCAACTGGCGCACCGCCGCCGGGGTGCGGCCCACCACCTCGGCCACCTCCGGGCCGGTCATGCCGAACACGTCTTGAAGGACGAAGGCGGTGCGTTCGGCGGGGGACAGGGATTCCAGGACCACCAGCAGGGCGGTGGTGACGCGCTCGTCCTGGGTGACGCGATCGGCCGGATCGTCCCAGTTGGTGATCTGGGGTTCCGGAAGCCATTCGCCCACATACTCTTCGCGGCGGACCCGGGCCGAACCCAGATGGTCGAGGGCGAGCCGCCCGGTGACGGTGGTCAGCCAGGCGCGCAGATTCTCGATCTCCGCCCCCTCGGGGCTGGTCTCGTAGTACCGCTGCAACCGCAGCCACGCTTCCTGCACCACGTCGTCGGCGTCGCTGAGGCTACCGAGCGTGCTGTAGGCCACCCGCCGCAGATACCCGCGATGTTCCTCGAATTCGCGCGCCAACTCCGCCGTGTCCGGCCCCTGCCGCCCTGCGTCACCACTCATCGCACCCAACCTCCACTCCTGGTCGCCCCGTGGGCAAGCCGACTACAGAGTCGACGAGACAGAGCCTAGGAGTGTGACACTACGGCGATTGATCCGGGCAAATTGGACATGGTGTCGGCCTGGTTCGGGGCCGAGGAGCTGTCACCGTGCGTGTCCGCCCGAGTTCGCGGTGCGGGACAGGGCGAATGCGGCGGCCGCGACGGCGGCGGCGAGTTGAACGGCTTCGGAGAGCCGGACGGCTCGGCGCAGATCCGGGACGCGGGGCGTGGGGCCGTCGCCGAGGGTCGGCCGCATCTCGACACCGTGGCGGTATTCGGTGCGGCCGCCGAGGGTGACGCCCAGCGCGCCCGCCATCGAGGCTTCCGCCACACCGGCATTGGGGCTCGGATGCTTCGCCGCGTCACGCCGCCAGGCCCGCCACGCCGCCGCCGGTCGGCCGCCGATCACCGGGGCGAGCGCGGTGGTCAGCAGTCCACTGACCCGGGCGGGGATCAGATTCGCCAGGTCATCGGTGCGGGCGGCGGCCCAGCCGAATCGGTGGTATCGCTCGTTGCGGTAGCCGACCATCGCGTCGAGGGTGTTCACCGCGCGATAGGCGAGCACCCCGGGCGCACCCGCGACCGCGCCCCAGAACAGGGGCGCGACAGTCGCATCCGAGGTGTTCTCGGCAATGGATTCCAGGGCCGCCCGCGCCAGCCCGTCCGCGTCGAGCAACTCCGGATCCCGCCCGCACAGTGATGGCAGCAATGCCCGCGCGCCCTCGAGATCCCCCGACTCCAGCAGGTTCGCCATCTCCCGCCCGGTCTTCGCCAGCGTGGTTCCGCCGAGCGCCGTCCAGGTCGCCAGCGCCGTCACCAGCACCCCGCCGACCGACCTCGCCCCGGCCGCGCGAACCCCGGCCTGCGCGAGCGCGGTCACCCCACCCACCAGCACGATCTCGTGCACGACTCCCGCTGCCCGCTGGTCCCGGTAGCCGACCTGTTCGAGTCGCATTGCCGCCGTGCCGAACCCGGCCACCGGATGTCCACGCCGCGGATCCCCCAGCACCCGATCCAGCGCAAACCCCAGCAGCAACCCACTCGCAGCAACAACCCCGGTACGCACCCGGCGAGACTACCGAGCCTCCTGCATCCGCCCCGCGCGGCTCCCGGCCCAGCCCACCGGACCCACGACCATGATCAAGGAGCTCCCACCGTCGTGAACCGGACAAAAATTCACGGTGAGAGCTCCTTGATCATGAAAGGGGGTCAGCGGCGGCTGCCGCCGTAGCGGTCGGCCAGGCGGGCCTCGTTGGTCGGGCGTGCCGGGGCGGCAGGGGGTTCCGGGTCGGGGGTGGCGGATGTGGTTGTGGCCGGGACCGGTTCGGGCTTGGGGGTCGGGACCGTTTGGGCCGCTTCGGCTTTCTCGCGGCGGCGGGCGCGGATCTCGGCCCAGACGAAATAGCCGAGGCCGAGTGGGGCCATCACGCCGAAGGCCAGCCATTGCAGGCCGTAGGAGAGGTACGGGCCCGCGTCGAGTTGGGGGAGCGGGTCGGGGGTGAAGGCGCCGGGCTGGCCCTCGTCCAGTTGCAGGTAGCCGCCGCGGCCTGCGGTGGGGATGCCGGTCAGGGGGGTCGCCATGACGGCCGATTCCTGTTCGGTGTCGGTCGAATACACCTGGCGGTAGCCGTCTTCGGTGACCGGCGGACGGTTCTCGACGATGCCCTCGGAGGCGCGGACGCGGGCCGCCAACTGCTGGGTGCCGGTGGGCGGGGCGGCGACGACGGGCGGGTGGACGCCGCCGTTCGCGGCCGCGATCTGCCCGCGATCGACCAGCAGGGTGCGGCCGTCGCCGAGCCGGAACCCGGCGAGCACGGTGTAGGCGGGCTGACCGTCGAGATGCCGCAACCGCACCAGCACCGTCGAATTCGGCAGGTACTCACCGGAAGCCGTGACCCGCCGCCACTCGGTGTCCTTGCCGTTGCCGCCGAGCATGCTGGTGATGTCGACCGGTGCGGAATGCACCGAATCGGCGATGCGCTGATTACGTGCCGACGTCGAGGTGTTCTTGCCCAGCTGCCAGGGCGCGAGCACGGTGAAACACAGGTACGCGAACCCGGCCACCACCACCGCGAGGATCACCCAGCTGGGCCGCAGCAGGAACGTGAAGCGCCGCAGCACCGACAGTTTCGAACTCATGCGCCGTGACCCTCCGCGCTGTCCCCGAGCTGTTCGCGCACCCAATCGAGCAGCCCGGGCATGGCCGCCTCGATCTGCTCGCGCACCAGCACGAAATCCGATTGATCGCCGTAATAGGGATCCGGCACCGACTGTCCGTCCGCCTGCGGATCGAAACTGCGCAGCAGCCGCCGCCGCTCCGACGGCACGCCCATGCGAGCGAGATCCCGCTCGTGCCCGGTATCGAGGGCCACCAGCAGATCGGCGTCCCGGTGGTCGGGTCCGATCACCGCGGCCGCATGCCCCGTCGGATATCCGTGCTCGACCAACTCCCGATTCGTCCGGTAGTCGGCCTCGTCGCCCACATGCCAGCGACCGGTTCCAGCACTGGTCACCCGGACGCGATCGGCCAGCCCGGCCCGCTCGACATTCGCGGCGAAGATCTTCTCGGCCATCGGCGACCGGCAGATATTGCCGGTGCAGATGAAGGTCACATGCAGCTCGCCCACGACAGCCATTGTGTCCGGTGGGTCTACGACACGGCCACGTAGGGTGGATGGCTGTGCCCGACGCCACCGCGGACCACCGCGACCCGCCCTCGACCGGAGACCGTTCGACGTCTCCCGGTGAGCGGTGCCTGCCGGCGGGCGCATCGACGTCGGCATCGACTGCCACCCTGATCGACCTGGGGAAACTGCGGCATCACGGGGACGTCGAGACCGGGCCGGGGATGGTCGATTTCGCGGTGAACGTGCAGGGCGGTGCGCCGCCCGAGTGGTTGACGCGGCGGCTGGCCGCGCGGTTGGGGGATCTCGGGGCCTATCCGTCGGGCGAGGACGAGCGGCGAGCGCGGGACGCCGTGGCGGCCAGGCATGGACGGCGGGCCGAGGAAGTGCTGCTGCTGGCCGGGGTCGCCGAGGGGTTCGCGATGCTGCCTCGATTGGGGTCGCGGTTGGCGGCGGTGATCCATCCCTCGTTCACCGAACCGGAGCTGGCGCTGCGGGAGGGTGGGGTGCCGGTCGCGCGGGTGGTGCTGGAGCCGCCCTACACGCTGGACGGGGTCGTGCTGCCCGAGGACGCGGATCTGGTGGTGGTGGGCAATCCGACCAACCCCACCTCGGTATCGCACCCGGCGGCGAGCATTCGGGCGTTGCGGCGGCCGGGGCGCATCGTGGTGGTGGACGAGGCGTTCGCCGACGCGGTGCCGGGGGAGACGGAATCGATTGCGGGGGAAAGTCATTCGGATGTGCTGGTGTTCCGCAGCCTCACCAAGACGTGGGCGCTGGCCGGGCTGCGCTGCGGATACGTGCTCGGTGCGCCCGAGGTGCTGGCGCGGCTGAACCACGGCCGTCCGCACTGGCCGCTGGGGACCCTGCAACTGGAAGCCATTGCGGCGGTGAGTGAGCCGGACGCGGTCGCCGCGGCGGGACGGCGGGCCGAGGGGATCGCGGTGGATCGGGTCGCCATGATTCCCCGGCTGCGGGAACTCGGCGTCGAGGTGCACGAGCCCGCGTCCGGTCCGTTTCTGCTGATCCGGGTGCCGGACGCGGAACTGTTGCGAAAGCGGCTCGCGGACAAGGGGATCGCGGTGCGGCGCGGTGATACCTTCCCGGGACTGGAAACCGGATTCCTGCGGGTCGCGGTGCGCCCCGCGGCCGCCGTCGACCGCTTGGTCGCGGCGATCCGGGACGTAGGACTGTGAAGCGGTCGGTGACGGAGGAGGTTGGACTGTGGTGACGACGGTGCGGCTGGCGGATCTCACGGCGGTACTTGATGCGGCCTATCCGCCGCGACTGGCCGAATCCTGGGATTCGGTGGGTCTGGTCTGCGGTGACCCGGACGACAAGGTGTCGCGGGTGCTGTTCGCGGTCGACGCCACCGAGGCCGTGGTGCGCGAGGCGATCGACTGGGGCGCACAGGCTTTGGTGGTCCATCACCCGCTGCTGCTGCGCGGGGTCGACACCGTGGCGGCGAGCACGCCCAAGGGCGCACTGCTGCACGGGCTCATCCGCTCCGGTTGTGCGCTGTTCACCGCCCACACCAATGCCGACTCCGCGGACCCGGGCGTCTCCGACGCGCTGGCGGCGGCCATCGGGCTGACCGTCACCGGGCCGCTGGACCCGCAACCGCTCACCGCCCGCGACACCTGGACGGTGACGGTGCCGCGGGCACATGCCGAGGCCGTGCTGGCCGCGCTGTTCGCGGCGGGAGCCGGTGCGAGCGAACGCTATTCGGACGCCGCCTGGACGGTCGCGGGGACCGCGCAGTTCCGGCCCCTGGACGGGGCGAATCCGGCGGCCGGGAGGATCGGGGAGCTGCATCGCGGCGAAGAGGATCAGCTCGAGCTGGTCGCGCCCGCCTCGCGTCGCGCCGCGGTCTTGGCGGCCTTGCGGGCCGCACACCCCTACGAGGAACCTGCCTACGACGTCACCGAACGCGCGACCCTGCCCTCTCGCCTCGGGATCGGCCGCGTCGGTGAGCTGGCAGCCCCGGAGACCTTGCGCGAGTTCACCTCTCGCGTTCGTTCCGGGCTACCCGCCACCACGTGGGGCGTGCGCGCGGCGGGTGAGCCGGACCGCGTCATCCGCACCGTGGCGGTCTGCGGCGGCGCGGGAGATTCCTTCCTGGGCAAGGTGTCTCGTCTGGGAGTCGACGCCTACGTCACCTCCGACCTGCGCCACCATCCTGCCGACGAACACCTGCGCGCGGGCGGACCCGCCCTGATCGACGCCGCCCACTGGGCCACCGAATTCCCCTGGTGCGCACAGGCGGAAGGCATCGTGCAGGCCGCGCTCCCCGGTCTGGAAACCCGGGTCTCGGCGGTGCGCACCGATCCCTGGACGCTCGGCGCGCACGACTGCTGACGTACTACCTCGGGTGCATCACGACGGATCCTGCTGCGCCACAACGATTGTGGGCTCGTGTTCGACCGGGAAGTTCATCGAGTTGGCGATGAAGCAGCGTTTCGCGGCTTCGGCGTGCGCCTGCTTCGCGGCCGCGCGCATGCTGGCGTCGGTGACCGTGACTTCCGGGCGGAGCACCACGAGCAGGAACTTCTGGTTGTTCATGATGCCCGTGGCATGGTCGCGATAGTCGGTGACGACCACGCCCGCCTCGACGCACATGTGCAGATACCAGAGCATGTGGCACTGGGCGAGGGAGGCGACCAGCAGCTGTTCCGGGTTCCAGCGGGTGACATCGCCGCGGCCGATGATCGGGTCCGCCGAGCCGGGGATCGGGGGCTTTTTGTCCGCCGTCACCTCGTGGTTGCGGGAGTACGAGCGGTACTCGGCGTTGTTGCCGGACCACGTCACGTCGACGTCGTAGATGTGCTCAGCCATGGCCGCAGACTGGCACATTCGCGGCTCGGCGTCCGCCGATTTTCGGGGGCTCGTGATCGAATGCGCAGGTAATCGCGGTGTTGGCGAATTCGGGTGCCCGGTGCGGGTACGGTGAACATCTTGAACCGTCCATAGCGTCCAGGAGCCCTCCGCGTTGAATGCCGAACCATCGATCCAGGCCAAGCTGCTCGACCTCGCCGCTGTCGACGCCGAGCTGACACGGATCGAGCATCGCCGCAAGGTGCTGCCCGAGGCGCAGGAGGTGGCGCGGCTGGAGGGGGAGCGGACCGCGCGCAAGGACGCGGCGGTGAAGGTCGAGATCCTCATCGACGACCTCGATCGCGACATCCGCAAACTGGAAGGCGAGATCGACGCCGTCCGCAAGCGTGAGGACCGCGACCGCGGCATGCTCACCGCGGGTTCCGTGGGCGCCAAGCAGCTCTCCGAGCTACAGCACGAGCTGACCAGCCTGGAACGTCGCCGCAAGGTGCTCGAGGACGATCAGATCGACGTGATGGAGCGCCGCGAGGCCGCCGCCGCCGACCATGACCACGCCGGTGCCAACCTCGATCAGGCCGAAGCCGACCTGGTCGACGCCGAACGTCGCCGCGACGACGCGCTCGCCGACCTGAACGTCGCCCAGCAGCGTTGCGACTCCGACCGTTCCGCACTCGCCGGTGGCCTGCCCGCCGACCTGCTCGCCGCCTACGACAAGCAGCGCGCCGCCGCCTACGGGGTCGGCGCGGCCCTGCTGCAGGCCCGCCGCTGCGGCGCCTGCCGCATCGAACTCGACCGCGGTGAGATCTCCCGCATCACCCAGACCGCCCCCAACGTGGTCGTGCGCTGCCCCGAATGCAACGCGATCCTGGTGCGCACCAAGCACTCCGGCCTGTAGGACGCGAGTCCACCTCCCCGCCGCGCGCCGATCTCGACGCGCGGCGGTTTCGTTTCCCGGGCGGGGCGGCAGGCCGACGCCCAGCCGACGCTGCGAGACTGTGTCACGCGGTGCCTCGGCGATCACGCGAGCACGACGATGGCCAGGTCGCCGCGGCGAACGGCGCGACCGGCATCGGGCCGTCACAGGTTCCGTAGGGAAGGTGGAAGACGTTGGTGGACAAGGTGGTCGTCGAGGCCGACGGCGGTTCCCGCGGCAATCCCGGGCCCGCCGGGTACGGGTCGGTGGTGTTCGACGCCGAGCGTGCGACGGTGCTGGCCGAGCGCAAGGAATACCTGGGCGTCGCCACCAACAATGTCGCGGAATATCGCGGACTGATCGCCGGGCTGGAGGCCGCCGCCGAACTGGGCGCGGCGCAGGTCTCGGTGCGGATGGATTCCAAGCTGGTCGTCGAACAGATGTCGGGGCGCTGGAAGGTCAAGCACGAGTCCATGATTCCGCTCGCGGATCGGGCCCGCCGCCTGGTCGCCGGATTCGACCGCGTCACCTTCACCTGGATTCCGCGCAAGGAGAATTCGCACGCCGACCGGCTCGCCAACGAGGCCATGGACGACGCCGGGACCGTCGCGGAGGTGCGAGAAGCCCTCGCTGTCGCGACGGCGGTGCACACCGACCCGAACCTGGGAGCCGCGACGGCCGATGCCGTGCCGGAAACCCCTCGTGCCGCCGATGATTCGAGCTCGGCCACGCCCGCACCCGGCTGGACCGGGGCGATCGGCCGTCCCACGCGCCTGCTGCTACTGCGGCACGGTCAGACGGAACTGTCCATCCAGCGCCGGTACTCCGGTCGCGGCAATCCGCCGTTGACCGCGCTCGGTCGCGAGCAGGCCGCCAAGGCGGCGGAAATGCTTGCGGGCAAGGGCGATATCGCCGCCATCGTCAGCTCGCCGCTGGGCCGGGCCCGGGAGACCGCCGAGGCGGCCGGGCGGACGCTGGGTCTGCCGGTGCGGGTGCTCGACGGCCTCATCGAAACGGATTTCGGTGTGTGGGAAGGGATGTCCTTCCAGGAGGCCCGCGACCACGACCCCGAGATGCACGCCCGCTGGCTCGGTGATCCGTCCGTGCCCGCGCCCGGCGGCGAGAGCTTCGATCAGGTCCGCGAGCGCGTCGAAGCCGTCCGCCGCGACATCGTCGCCCTCTACCCGGGCGTGAATGTCCTTGTCGTGAGCCATGTCACGCCGATCAAGACGCTGCTGCAACTGGCTCTCGGCGTCGGCCCGTCGCTGCTCTACCGCCTGCACCTGGATCTGGCGTCGCTGTCGGTCGCCGAGTTCTATCCGGACGGCGGTGCGTCGGTGCGCCTGGCCAACGACACCTCGTATCTCTGACTCAGGGGCGCAGTACCGCCATCAGGAATTCGGTCTGGTCGTAGACGGCCTTCTCGAACCAGTCGTCGAAGTAGATGTCGAAGTGGCCGATCGGGTAGCGCTTGACGGTCGCGTGCTTGGTGCGTTCCGCCGCCTTGAGCGTCGGCCCGGCCGGGGCGACCGTGTCGTTGTCGCAGATCGCGTACAGGACAGGGGCTTTGATGTCCTTGGCGCGGCGGGCGGGCGCGTCGAAGAGGGTCGACAGGCTGATCCGCGCGGCCACCTTGGGCCGGTACTGCGTGGACTCCTCGGCGAGACGGCCGTATCCGGCGGGCACGTCGGCGGCGCTCATCAGGGCCGACGAATGCTTCTTGCCCGCCAGCCGGGCATTGATGGGCCGCCGGATGATCGGCCCCACCAGCTGGTCGGTGAGCCCGATGGTGCCGGTCTTGAGCAGGCTGATCGGGCCCTTCGCCATCGCCGAGGCCCAGCCGCTGGTGAACGGGCACTGCGCGACCACGGCGGCGATGTAATGGTCGTCCGGCGCCACCGACAGCACGTGCCCGCCGCCGAAGGAACTGCCCCACAGCGCGATTCGGGTGGCGTCCACACCGCGGACGGTGCGCGCGTAGGCGATGGCGGCATGCCAGTCGGCCCGCTGCTTGGCGATATTGATGACCTGGCGGGGTTCACCCTCGCTGGCCCCGAAATGCCGGTAATCGAAAGCCAGGGCGGCTATTCCAACCGCGGCGAACCGGCGCGCGTACCGGTC
Organism: Nocardia sp. NBC_00511; assembly: GCF_045161165.1. Classification (NCBI taxonomy): domain Bacteria; kingdom Bacillati; phylum Actinomycetota; class Actinomycetes; order Mycobacteriales; family Nocardiaceae; genus Nocardia; species Nocardia sp. NBC_00511. The sequence goes on along the minus strand of NZ_CP107849.1, from coordinate 4,432,139 downwards.
CAGACCCATTTCCCGATCGGCCCCCAGCCCGTGTCCCATCACGACCAGTGGACGCGGCTTGGGCGGGCCGTCCGGCATATACAGCCACCCCGCACACTGTTCGTCGCCAGAAGAGAACCCCACCTCGACACGCTCCATGGCGCACTACCGTACCCTGGTGCCCGCGGACGAGTCGGTCGGGCGGCCGCGGCGATGGGAACGGGCATGCGAATGCCGCAGCCCGTCGCCGAGGAAAGTCCGGACTCCGGAGAGCAGGGCGGTTGCTAACGGCAACCCGGGGCAACCCGCGGGACAGTGCCACAGAGAAGAGACCGCCGGTGGGCCGCGCTTCGCACGAAGTGCACCACCGGTAAGGGTGAAACGGTGCGGTAAGAGCGCACCAGCGCGCCGGGTGACCGGCGCGGCTAGGTAAACCCCGCCCGGAGCAAGGTCGAAGGCCGGACTCGCGAGAGTGCGGCTGCGCAGGTGTTCGAGGGCTGCTCGCCCGAGCCTGCGGGTGGACCGCTCGAGGCACCCGGCAACGGTGTGTCCAGATGGATGGTCGCCACTTGGTGCTCGCACCAGGTACAGGATCCGGCTTACAGACCGACTCGTCCGCCTCGGCTCGGTCGCCGCTTCGCGGCACCTCTCGAACGTGTGGGTGCAGACCCGGAATTGGCGTCGCGCGGAAGATCTTCCGGTGCCATGATGGAGGCACACCACCGGATTTCCGATGGCGCGGAAATGCTTTCGCGGAGTGAACGATGAACGTTGTTGGTGTACTTGTCGTTGTTCTGACGATTCTGGTCGTGGTCACGGGGATGGTGGTCAGCGCCGGGGTGCGGGTGGTCGCCCAATACGAGCGCGGGGTGGTTTTCCGCCTCGGGCGGGTGCGATCGGTGCGAGAACCCGGGCTGCGGCTGCTGATTCCCGCGGTCGACAAGATGCGCAAGATATCCATGCAGGTGATCACCATGCCGGTGCCCGCGCAGGAGGGCATCACGCGTGACAATGTGACCGTTCGCGTGGACGCGGTCGTGTATTTCCGGGTGGTGGACCCGATGCGCGCGATCGTGGAGGTGCAGGACTATCTGTTCGCCGTCGCGCAGGTGGCGCAGACTTCGCTGCGATCCATCATCGGCAAGAGCGAACTGGATGATCTGCTGTCCAATCGTGAACAGCTCAACAAGGGGCTCGAGATAATGATCGACAGCCCGGCGCTGGCCTGGGGCGTGCATATCGATCGGGTCGAGATCAAGGACGTCGCGCTACCGGATGCGTTGAAACGCTCCATGTCCCGGCAGGCCGAGGCCGAGCGGGAACGCCGCGCCCGCATCATCTCGGCGGAAGGCGAATTCCAGGCCTCGCAGAAACTCGCCGACGCCGCCACCAACATGGCCAAGGCGCCGGCCGCATTGCAGCTGCGATTCCTCGAGACCGTGGTGCAGGTTGCGGCGGAGAAGAATTCGACGCTGGTGCTGCCGTTCCCGGTCGAACTGCTGCGGTTCTTCGACCGCGCCGGGAATCCGCAGGCCGCCACCACCGACGAGCCGCAGGTTCCCGCGCAGCCCGCAGTGCACGCGCCCGAGGCGGTGGGTCAGCTGATGGCGCTGCTGGCCACCCCCGGCCTGCGGGAGGCGCTGGCCGCTCCGGAACGGCCTGGCGCACAGGCGAAGACGAACGCGGCCGGGCAGCCGGCGGCGGGCAAGGAGTCGGCGTAGCGCGGGCACCCGGTCCGCGCGCGTTCGGCGGATGAAGATGAGGGTAGAAAACATGTCGGGTCTGATTCAGCCGGCGGCAATCGTGGTGCTGTTCGGTATCGCTTACGGATTCAAGTACTTCAGCGCGAAATTCCCTGACGGGCTGCGCGCCAAGTAGCGGATTCAGCGAGCGGGAGGGTGGCGTGAGCGACGCCGCTCTCCCGCTCGCGTGCGTTCCGGCCCGGACGGGTGCAAGATCGAGGTGCGCGCAACATCGGTTGCCGAAGGCCGGTCGCCGCTTCGGAAGTCCGCGTACAAACCGATTGGTCGACACGCCGGTGCCCGGCACGGCGTGTCGAGCTGGTGATCCGGCCGGAACTGGCATCGAACGTGATCGACGTCATAAAGTGTTGCGCGTTGGAAAGTTCCGTTGCGAACCGCAACGGGCCAAGGGCTGAAACAACGTCGGAAAGCAGGTCTCGTCTAAATGCGAATTGCTCGCAAACTGGCAGCCGGTGCACTTCTTGCCGCTGCCGCTTCCGTTTCGGTCATGCTGGGTGCCGGGTCCGCTTCGGCGTTCGCGGTGACCCCGTTGCCGGGTGGAGTGCAGGTCGATCTCACTCCGGCCGACACCCAGTGGGTCGCGAATTCTCACATCGGGCAGGCGATCGCTGGCCTGCCGCACCCCTCGGCCGCTTCGTTCGGCGAGGCCCTGGATTCGGCGGCGGCCATGTCGTCGCAGTTCCCGGACGGCCGCGTGGTGTTCACGGTCTACGGTCCGTTCGACACCCTGAACGGCACCATGCTGGCCCTGCAGTAGGGACAGCCTTTCCGGTGGAACTACACCAGAGGATCGTTTCGGCGCCGGTCGATTTCGGCGCCGTGCGAACCGAATTCGGATTGGCCTCGGGCTACCCGCCCGAGGCTGTCTCGGAAGCCCGCGGCGCGGTCGACGCGTTCGCGGGTGGCCGAGTCGATCGGCGGGAGATTCCGCTGGTCACCATTGATCCCGTCGGCGCGATGGATCTGGATCAGGCGCTCTGCCTGACCCGCACGCCGGACGGATTCCTGCTCTACTACGCCATCGCCGATGTCGCCGCGTTCGTCGTTCCCGGCGGACCGCTCGCGCAGGCATCCCTGGTGCGCGGTCAGACCTTCTACTTCCCGGACGGCACCGTCCCGCTGCACCCCACCGTGCTGTCGGAGGACCGCGCCTCCCTGCTGCCCGACGTCGACCGCCCGGCCGCGCTGTGGACCATCGAATGCGACGAGAACGCCGAGCCACTGCGGTATTCGGTGACCCGCGCACTGGTCCGCTCCCGCGCCCGCCTCGACTACGCCGCCGTGCAGGCCGACGCCGACGCGGGCCGCCTGCACCCCGCGATCACCGCCCTCCCGGACTTCGGCCGCCTGCGCATCGCCGCGGGCCTGCGCCGTGGCGCGATCAACCTGCGCCTGCCCGCCCAGAGCGTCGTGCGCGACGACGAGCAAACCGGAATCGACCACTGGCAACTGGTCCTCGAACCCCGCACCGCCGCCGACGACTGGAACGAACAGGTCTCACTGCTGACGGGCATGTGCGCCGCCCGAATCATGTTGGATGGCAATAACTCCACCGCTCCCGGCAAACCCGCCCGGACATCTCCCGAAGCCGCTACGAAATCCGCGGGGTCGGGTGACGCATCCGCGAACGGCGGTGCACAGGCGGGCAGTGCCGCGCGGACGGACGGTGGCGCGCACGCGAACAGTGAAGCGGCCTCGAATGCTGCTGCGGCGACGCCGGAGGCGAACGATCATCTCGGGTTGCTGCGCACCATGCCGCCGCCCGCGTCGGCTGCCATCGAATCGATGCATCGCACCGCCGCGGCGGTCGGCGTGCGCTGGCCGAAGACCGAATCGGCCGGACAACTGCTGGCCGGACTCGACGCCAACACCCCCGCCGCCCTGGTCCTCATGTCCGAGGCCACCAGCCTGCTGCGCGGCGCCTCCTACACCATCCCCAACGGCCAATCCCCGGACACCTTGCAGCACAGCGCGATCGGCGCCGCCTACGCCCACGTCACGGCCCCCCTGCGCCGCCTGGCCGACCGCTACGCCACCGAGATCTGCCTGTCGCACTGCGCGGGAACCGAAGTCCCCCAATGGGTCCACGAGGGCCTGGCCCCCGTCGCGGATGTCATGCGCCGCACCGACGCTCTCGCCAACAAGGTCGAACGAGCCTGCCTCGACCTCACCGAAGCCACCGTCCTGGCCCCCCGCCTCGGCACCGACTTCGACGCGGTGGTCCTGCGCGAAGCCACCCCCACCCGCCCCGCCGAAATCTTCATCCCCACCCCACCCGTCCTCGCCAAATGCACCGGCACCCCACCCGAAGGCACCCCGGTAACCGTCCGCCTCACCACCTCCGACCCCACCACCCGCACCGTCACCTTCGCCTACCCCGCGATCGACGCGAACGGTGATGGTGCGATGCCGCCGAATTCATCACCCGGACGGGGCAAGCCGCCTTCGGCATCGTGAGCTCGGGCGCGGCCCTGCAACGTCCTCAGCCCAGGGGGCGGTGGTGGAGGAATTCGGTGGCGGCGGGGTATTGCTCGAGGGCCTTGGCGGCCGCGGCGGCTTCGGCGTCGCAGAGACGTTGGTAGCCGGATTCTTTCGCGTCGGAGGCGTGGGTGCGGAGGGTGGCGAGGGATTCGACGGCGTCGCGGTGGTCGCCGAGGACGCCCTGAAGGTTCTTGGCGCGCTTGGCCAGTTCGGTGGCGGGGGCGCCGAGGACGGCGGTGGCGGCTTCGGCGGAGTAGCGGAGGCGTTTGGCGGCCTTGCGGATGTCGTGGAGGTGTTCCACGCGGTCGGCTTCCGAGAGGGTGGGTTCGATGCGAACCAGGCGGCGCAGGTCGCGGAATTCGTGGCGCAGGACGGCGGTGAAGACCTCGGTGGCGGGTTCGCGGGCCTGCGCGGGGCGCAGGGGCGGCTTGTCGATCATGGTGTGCAGGCGGGCGATCAGGTGGTGGTAGCGGCGGCTGTCGAAGGCGTCCACCGCGGCCGCGTGCGCACCGGCGTAGAAGCGGCGTTCCTCGGCCACCAGGCGGGCGCCGAAATCCGGGCTGGGAGCGGACTTCTCGCCCAGCGGGACGGTCTGCTCGTCGAAGGGTGCGGCGGTATCGCCGAGCAGGGCGGCGAAGCGGTCGGCGCGCACCTCGGCGTCGCGGGCCACCCCGAGCAGTCCGGCCAGCCAGCGTAGTTCGTCGGTGATCTCGCCGATCGCCTTGCGCCGCATGATCTTCCGATACGACTTGAGGACGCTGCGCAGCCGCCGGGTGGCCACCCGCATCCGATGCACCGAATCCGGAAGATCCTGGCGCACATCGGGTTCCGCTGTGCACAGCCGGTCCACATCGGCGGCTACGGCGTCGATCAGGGCGGATCCGGCTGCGGTACTCATGGGTGTCCTAGGTGTCTATGTCCTGAATTTGTCGGTGGCTTCGACCAGGTGGTGGGTGATGCCGGGCTCGGCGGCCGCATGACCGGCGTCGGGCACGAGGTGCAGTTGCGAACCGGGCCAGGCGTGGTGGAGATCCCAGGCGCTGACCGCGGGGCAGACCACGTCGTAGCGACCCTGCACGATCACGCCCGGAATATCGGCGATGCGGCCGATATCGCGCAGCAGCTGACCGTCGTCGAGGAAGCCGTGGTTGACGAAGTAGTGGTTCTCGATGCGCGCGAACGCCAGCGCGAACCGCGGATCGGCGGTCTCGGCGACCCGATCAGGGTGCGGCAGCAGGGAACTCGTGGCGCCCTCCCAGGTCGACCACGCGACGGCCGCGTCGGTGGCCACAGCGGTATCGGGGGAGTGCAGCAGCCGGTGATAGACCTCGACCAGGTCGGTGTCGCGTTCGGCTTCCGGCACCGGCGCCAGGAACTTCTCCCACTCGTCGGGATAGATGTACCCCGCCGATCCATTGTAGTACCAGTCGATTTCCTTGCGCCGCAGCAGGAAGATGCCGCGCAGCACCAGCTCGGTCACCCGGTCGGGATGCGTCTGGGCGTAGGCCAGCGCCAGCGTCGAACCCCAGGAGCCGCCGAACACCTGCCAACGTTCGATCCCGAGATGCGTTCGCAGTCTTTCGATATCGGCGACCAGATCCCAGGTGGTGTTGTGCTCGAGGCTCGCGCCGTCCGCGATGTGCGGCGTCGACCGCCCGCACCCGCGCTGATCGAACAGCACGATCCGATACGCCGCCGGATCGAAGAACTGCCGATGGAAGGGCGCGGTGCCGCCGCCCGGCCCGCCGTGCAGGAACACCACCGGCTTGCCGTCGGGGTTGCCGCTGACCTCGTAGTAGAGCTGCTGTCCGTCGCCGACGGCCAGCCGCCCCTGCTCGTAGGGTTCGATCGGCGGGTACAGGGTGCGCATCAGCCCACCAGCCCCGCGGCCAGGTTGGGGATCTCCAGCGCCTTGACGGCCTGCTCGTGCACGTCCGCGCAGCTCTTGGTGGTGACGCGGTCGACCACGTCCTTGTCGGCGAGCACCTGCAGGTTGATCGCGCCGTTCTCCAGCGCCCACTGGTGCACGGTCGCGTTCCACGCGATCTTGCCCAGCGTCGGGCCCTGCACCCGCCAATCGGAGAGCTGCGGCTTGATCAGATCGCACAGCCGGGTGGCGGTGGCGTCGGAGATATTCAGGGGCGCACCGGATCCCGTGGGCAGCGTGATCACGCTCGTCGACGACGGCGTGGTGGAACTCTGCGCCGATCCGGTGTTGGTAGCGGTCCCGCACGCGGCGGTCAGCGCGAGCACTCCCGTCGCGGCGACCAACAACGGCAGACGCCACATCCGGCGACTCGTTCCACGGCGATCCATGACATCCCTTTGATCGTTCCGGCTCGTTGGCACGAGTCTGCCATCAAAACTCGATCATGGTCCGAACACGTCGGCCGTCGACAGCGAAACGCCCCCGCGGCAGCACCGCGGAGGCGTGGTATTCGATGCGCGAGCTACCGGCTCAGTAGCTGTGCTCCGGCCCCGGGAACACCCCGCGCCGCACCTCGTCCGCGTAAGTGGCTGCGGCGGTACGCAATTGACCGCCCACATCCGCGAACTGCTTGACGAACCTGGCGGTCTTGCCGCCGGTGTAACCGACCATGTCCTGCCACACCAGCACCTGCGCGTCGCAATCCGCGCCGGCGCCGATGCCGACGGTCGGAATGGTCAGCTTGCGACTGACCTGCCCGGCCAGCTCGGCGGGCACCATCTCCATCACCACCGAGAACGCCCCGGCCTCCTGCACCGCGATGGCGTCCGCGACCAGCTGCTCGGCCCCGTCGCCGCGGCCCTGCACCCGGAATCCGCCGAGGGTGTTGACGCTCTGCGGGGTGAACCCGATGTGCGCCATCACCGGGATACCGGCCGCGGTGAGCTTGGCGATGGTGTCGGCGACCCGCTCGCCGCCTTCCAGCTTCACCGCGTGCGCGCCACCCTCCTTCATGAACCGCACGGCCGTGGCGAGGGCCTGCTCGGGGGAAGACTCGTAGCTGCCGAACGGCAGATCCGCCACCACCAGGGCGTGCGGCGCACCGCGCACCACGCCACGCACCAGCGGGATCAGTTCGTCGACGGAGATGGCGACCGTGGTGTCGTAGCCGTACACCACGTTGGCGGCCGAATCGCCGACCAGGAGCACCGGAATCCCGGCCTCCTCGAAGAGACGGGCGGTGGAGAAGTCGTACGCGGTGAGCATGGACCAGCGCTCACCGGCCTGCTTCATCTGCTGCAGATGATGAACGCGGGTCTTCTTCTTGGCGGGAGCCGGCGTCGCCGCCGCACCGTACACAGGGGTTTCCGCATCGGATACGGACATCATCGTCCCTTTCGTCGTGTCCTCGAGGCCCTGATCGGGTCCCCGGGCTGTTATGACGAACTCAGTCTGCCACCGCTGAGCCTGCGCTCGAGGATGTATTTCCTCACATCACGAAGGAAGGGGCCCGGGCAGCAGCGTTCGGACCCCTTCTCTGTGGCAGGCCCTATCCGACGGGTCCGGTGGCCAATTGCACCTGCGCCGACTGGTTCTGACCGGTGGCGTCGGTCCAGTGCAGCGTCACGTTGTCGCCCGGGTGGTGCTGATCCATGGCATTGGTGAGCTCGGTGGCCGAGGTGACGCTCGTACCGTCCACGGCGGTGATCACGTCGCGGGCGGCGAGCCCGAGCTGATCGGCCGGGCCGCCCTGCACCACGCCGCGCACCAGCGCGCCGCCGTTGGCGGTGCTCACCGAGACGCCGATGAACGCGGTGTCACCGATGTGCACCCGGTCCGAGCTGTTGCCCGCCTCGATCTGCTTGGCCACCCCGAGCGCCTTGTTGATCGGGATGGCGAAACCCTGACCGCCGCCGACATTGTTGAACCGGAAGCCCTTCGAGGTGGAGGCCGCCGTGTCCATGGCGACCACCTGTCCGGCCGAATTCACCAGCGGCCCACCGGAATCGCCCGGCTGGATATTGGCGGCGATCTGGATCATCCCGGTCAGCTGCTCGGAGCTGCCGGTGGAATCGTCACTGGCGGTGATGGATTGGTTGAGGCCGGTCACCTTGCCCTGCGCGGCGGTCGGCGTGCCACGCCCGCCCGCATTGCCGACGCCGACGATCGGGTCGCCCACCGCGACCTTGTCGGAATCCCCGAGGGTCGCGGTCTGCAGTCCGGAGGCGTTGCTGAGCTTGATGATCGCCATATCGTCACTGCGGTCGAAGCCGACCACCGAGGCGTCGTAGGTCTGGTTGTTGCCCAGGTCGGTCACCGAGATCTTGGTCGCGCCCTCGACCACGTGATTGTTGGTCAGCACGGTGCCGTCCGAGGTCAGCACGATGCCGGTGCCCGCGCCCTCGCCGTTCTGCAGGCCCAGTTCGGTGTTGACGTTGACGATGCCCGGCACCACGCTCTGCGCGGCGGAGTCGAGATCGGCGGTGGGCGTGGTGAAGTCGATCGGCTGGGTCTTGCTCGCGGCGCTCGGCGCCTGCGCCACCGGATTGCCCGGCACCAGACCCGAAGGGCCACAGGCGGACAGACCCAGGGCCGCGGTGAGCGCGACCGCGGCGGCGGCCGCCGCTCGGAAGCTTCGGGAGCGCAAGGTTCCGAACCGGCCCGTGGCCGGCGCGGACTGGTTCGGCGAGAGTGGTTGCTCGGTCATGACTTCCCTCATTGTTAGATCCCCCCGGTTCTCTCTCATTAAGCATGCGGTTTCTGAGAGGGGCCTGGGGAGTTACCGTGGGAAAACCCACGACTCGTTGTCCGCGGCTCCGAACCTCTACCGTGACCTGATCCGTGCTCCGGTGACGTTGCGCACACGCGCGACGGCCGCGATGTACCTCAGGGACACGACGCGAGGTGGCGGAGCGAGATGACAGACCGAAGGGGTGCGCTGGTGCGTACGGCAGGATGGCACGATCGTGAGATGGCGTTGAAGCGAAAGGGCCGGGTCCTGCTCCTGGCGACGGCCTTGGCGATGACCGTGGCCGCGTGTACGAGCACGGTGGACGGCAAGCCCACGGCGAGTACGCCGACCGCGGTGCCCGCGGGGATGGACCAGTTCTACAACCAGACCCTGACCTGGGGCAGCTGCGGTGACTACACCGAGGATCAGATGCCCGCGAATGCCCAGTGCACGCGGGTGACGGTCCCGGTCGACTACGCGAATCCCGGTGGTGCGACGGCCAAGATCGCGATCTCGCGGGTGAAGGCGACCGGCGGCAACAAGGTCGGGTCGCTGCTGTTCAATCCGGGTGGTCCGGGTGCGTCGGGGCTGAGCATGATCAGCCAGGGCGACAAGACCCTGCTCGAGCAGCGTTTCGATCGGATCGGTTTCGATCCGCGCGGCGTCGGCGCCTCGCAACCCGCGATCAAATGCCTGACCGCCGCCGAGAACGACGCCGAACGCGCCGAACCCAACCGGGACAACTCGCCCGCCGGGATCGCGGGCACCGAAGCCGAGAACAAGGACTTCGCCAACAAGTGCGTGGAACGCACCGGCAAGGACTTCCTCGCCCACGTCGGCACCCGGGAAGTGGTGCAGGACATGGACGTAATTCGCGGCGCGCTCGGTGACGCCAAGCTCACCTACCTGGGCTACTCCTACGGCACCCGCCTCGGCTACGCCTACGCCGAGAAGTTCCCCGACCATGTGCGCGCCCTGGTCCTCGACGGCGCGCTCGATCCGGAACAGGATCCGGTCAAGGAGTCGGTGGCGCAGGCGGGCGGCTTCCAGGTCGCGTTCGACAACTACGCCAAGGATTGCGCCAAGAAGGCCAACTGCCCGCTCGGGCAGGATCCGGCCCAGGCCACCAAGACCTTCCGGACCCTGGTCGGCCCGCTGTGGGACACACCCGTGCCGACCGATGATCCGCGTGGCCTGCACTACGGCGACGCCATGACCGGCGTGCAGCAGACCCTCTACACCACCAGCCTGTGGCCCGCCCTCACCAAGGGCCTGCGCGAACTGACCCAGGGTCACGGCGACACGCTGCTGGCGCTCGCCGATCTGTACGACGGCCGCAAGGACGACGGCAGCTACGACAACAGCGCCGACGCCTTCAATGCCATTCGCTGCGTGGACGACCCGCCGATCACCGATCGCAACATCGCCGCCCAGCAGGACGCCGACTATCGCCGCGTCGCCCCGTTCCTCGACGACGGCCACGGCAGCAATGCCGCGCCGCTGGAGATGTGCGCGATCTGGCCGGTGCCCAACACCAGTGCGCCGCACAAACTCTCGATCCAGGGCCTGCCCAAGACCGTGGTCGTCTCCACCACCGACGACCCGGCCACCCCGTATCAGGCGGGGGTCAACCTGTCGAAGGAACTGGGTGCGGCGCTGATCACCTACAAGGGCACGCGGCACACCGCGTCGCTGTCGGGTGTCGAGTGCGTCGACAAGCCGGTCATCGCCTACCTGGTGGACCTGACGACCCCGGCGGACGGCCTCACCTGCTGAGGCGCGCAGGGGTGAGGGGGAGCACCGGGCGGGTTTGGTGCTCCCCATGTAACACGGATTTAACTCCGATTCCCTAAAGTCGCGGTCATGGACCGTCAGAAGGAATTCGTCCTCCGCACGCTCGAAGAGCGGGATATCCGCTTCGTGCGTCTCTGGTTCACCGACGTACTGGGATATCTCAAGTCGGTGGCGATCGCGCCCGCCGAGCTCGAGGGTGCGTTCGAAGAGGGCATCGGCTTCGACGGTTCGGCCATCGAAGGGTTTGCCCGGGTCTCCGAGGCCGACATGGTGGCCAGGCCGGACCCGTCCACCTTCCAGGTGCTGCCGTGGTCGACCTCCAAGGGCCATCAGCATTCCGCGCGCATGTTCTGCGATATCGCCATGCCCGACGGTTCGCCGTCGTGGGCGGATCCGCGCCACGTGCTGCGCCGTCAGCTGAACAAGGCCGCCGACCTCGGCTTCAGCTGCTACGTGCACCCCGAGATCGAATTCTTCCTGCTCAAGCCCGGCCCGCACGACGGCTCCACGCCGATCCCGGCCGACAACGGCGGCTTCTTCGACCAGGCCGTGCACGACGAGGCCCCCAACTTCCGCCGGCACGCCATCGATTCGCTGGAGTCGATGGGCATCTCCGTCGAGTTCTCCCACCACGAGGGCGCGCCCGGGCAGCAGGAGATCGACCTGCGCTACGCCGACGCGCTGTCCATGGCCGACAACGTGATGACCTTCCGCTACCTCATCAAGGAGGTCGCGATCGACGAGGGCGTGCGGGCCACCTTCATGCCCAAGCCGTTCGCCGACCACCCGGGTTCGGCCATGCACACCCACATGTCGCTGTTCGAGGGCGAGCAGAACGCCTTCGCCGACCCGGACGACCCGGACAACCTGTCGGAGACCGCGCGCGCGTTCATCGCGGGCATCCTCGAGCACGCGCCGGAGATCAGCGCCGTCACCAACCAGTGGGTGAACTCCTACAAGCGGCTCATCCACGGTGGTGAAGCGCCGACCGCCGCCTCCTGGGGCCGCTCGAATCGCTCTGCGCTGGTGCGCGTTCCGATGTACACGCCGAACAAGTCGTCCTCGCGCCGTGTCGAGATCCGCAGCCCCGACAGCGCCTGCAACCCGTACCTGACCTTCGCGGTGCTGCTGGCCGCCGGTCTGCGCGGGATCGAGAAGGGCTACACGCTGCCGCCGGAGGCCGAGGACGACGTCTGGTCGCTGACGTCGGCCGAGCGGCGCGCCATGGGCTTCCGTGAGCTGCCGGGTTCGCTCGACGAGGCGCTGAAGAACATGGAGAAGTCTGAGCTGGTCGCCGAGACCCTGGGCGAGCATGTCTTCGACTTCTTCCTGCGCAACAAGCGTCGCGAGTGGGCGGGGTACCGCGCCCAGGTCACGCCGTACGAGCTCAAGGAATATCTCGGGCTGTAGTTCGAGCTCGCTCACCGCACTTCAAAAGGCCGCGTACACAACAGTGTTCGCGGCCTTTGTGGTTCGCAGCGCTGGGTGGTTCGCGGCCGTCTCGTTCTGGACTGACGGAGCGGGGGAGCGAAGCGGAGGAGCGGAGGAGGGAAGAACGAGACATCGGGGCCGTGAACCCGCCGTAGCGAAGCGGAGGCAAAATTATCACAGTGTCGTGTTTGGGAGGGTTCGGCGGCATGGCGGTCAAGACCTGCATGTAATTTGAAGGGATGGTTCGGCCACCGACTGCTCGTTCCGCTGTGCCCGGTGTCGGACGGCTCGGTTTGCTCGAGCCTTCGGCCGCTAACTCGCTTCGAGAGTTGGCCTGGGACAACGTAGACAGTGTTCCCCTGCTGTGGGCCCTGTCGCGTTCCCCCGACGCCGACCTGGCGCTGCTGACCCTGATCCGGCTTCGCGAGCAGCTCGGAAACGACTGGGCGGCTTTGGATTACGAACTGCGCAAGGACACCTCGCTGCGCGGGCGCTTGTTCGCGCTGATCGGGTCGTCGAGTGCGTTCGCCGATCACCTGGTCGCCGATCCGGCGGGCTGGCAACTGCTGCGCCGGGCCACGCTGCCCGCGCCCGCCGAATTGCTGGCCGAGCTGCTCGAGGTGGTGAAGGCCGAGCCGGAGACCGGGCCGCATGCCGGACCCAGGCTGTTCCGCGCCGGGGTCTCGGGGCCGGAGGCGATCGCCTTGCTGCGCAAGCGGTATCGCGATCAGCTGATGCTGCTGGCCGCCATCGACCTGGCCGCCACCGTCGAGAACGAACCGGTACTGCCGTATCAGCAGGTCGGGTGGCATCTGACCGAACTCGCCGACGCGGCGTTGACGGCGGCGCTCTCGGTGGCCGTCGCGCGGGTCTGTCCGGACCGGGAGGTGCCCGCCCGGCTGGCCGTCATCGCCATGGGCAAATGCGGTGCGCGGGAACTGAATTACGTCTCCGACGTGGACGTCATCTTCGTCGCCGAACCCGCGGACACCACCGCCACCCGGCTGGCGGCGGAGATGATGAGCGTCGGATCGGCCGCCTTCTTCGAGATCGACGCGGCGCTGCGGCCGGAGGGCAAGGCGGGCGCGCTGGTGCGCACCCTGGAATCCCATCTCGCCTACTACAAGCGCTGGGCGCGGACCTGGGAATTCCAGGCGCTGCTCAAGATGCGGCCCGCCACCGGCGATCTCGACCTCGGCGGCGACTACCGCGACGCGCTGATGCCCATGGTGTGGGCGGCCTCCGAACGGCCCGACTTCGTGGCCGACGTGCAGGCCATGCGGCGGCGCGTCGAGGATCTGGTGCCCGCGGACCTGCGGGAACGCGAACTCAAACTGGGGCACGGCAGCCTGCGCGACGTCGAATTCGCCGTGCAGCTGCTGCAATTGGTGCACGGCAAGGCCGACGATTCGCTGCACGTGCAGGGCACCGTGGAGGCGCTGGGCGCGCTCGCCGACGGCGGCTATGTCGGCCGCGACGACGCCGCCAACCTCACCGCCTCCTATGAATTCCTGCGCCTGCTCGAACACCGGCTGCAGTTGCAGCGGCTCAAGCGCACCCACACGCTGCCCGCCCCCGACGACGAGGAGGGCATGCGCTGGCTGGCGCGGGCCGCGCACATGCGGCCCGACGGTCGGCAGGACGCGGTCGGCGTGCTCACCAGCGAGATCAAACGCAATGCGGTGCGGGTGAGGCGCTTGCACGCCAAGCTCTTCTACCGGCCGCTGCTGGACTCGGTGGCGCGCCTCGACGCCGACAACCTGCGGTTGAGTCCCGCTGCCGCCATCCGGCAGCTCGCCGCACTGGGTTACGTGGCGCCGGAGAACGCGCTCGGGCACCTCAAGGCGCTCACCGGTGAGGTCGGGCGCAAGGGCCGTATCCAGGCGCTGCTGCTGCCCACGCTGCTCGAATGGCTCGGCGAGACACCGAATCCCGACGCGGGTCTGCTCGCTTACCGGCGGGTCTCCGAGGGTCTGGACAACGAGATCTGGTTCCTGCGCGAACTGCGCGACGAGGGTGCGATCGCACAGCGGCTGATGATCGTGCTCGGCTCCTCGGCCTACCTGCCGGACCTGCTGATCAACGCGCCCGAAACCATCCGCATGTACGCCGACGGACCGGACGGGCCGCTGCTGCTGGCCACCCAGCCCTCGGATGTGTCGCGCGGAATCCTTTCGGGCGCAAGCCGTTACGATGATGCCAAGCGTGCCGTCGCGACCGCGCGCTCGCTGCGCCGCCACGAACTCGCGCGCGTCGCCTCCGCCGATGTGCTCGGCATGCTGGAGGTGCCGCAGGTGTGCGAGGCGCTGTCCGCGGTGTGGATCGCCACCCTGGAGGCGTCGCTGCTGGCCGTCATCCGTGGCATCGAGACCGAGACCGGCAAGCCAGCGCCCGCCGACTTCGCGGTCATCGGCATGGGACGGCTCGGCGGAATGGAACTGGGCTACGGGTCCGACGCGGATGTGCTGTTCGTCTGCGATCCGCGCCCCGGCCAGGACGAGACGGTCGCCGTGAAATGGGCGATCAGCGTCGCCGAACAGGTGCAGCGACTGCTCGGCGCGCCCAGCACCGATCCGCCGCTACAGGTCGACGCCGGACTGCGACCGGAGGGCCGCAACGGCGCGCTGGTCCGCACCCTCGCCGCCTATGCCGCCTACTACCAGCAGTGGGCGCAGCCGTGGGAGGTCCAGGCGCTGCTGCGCGCCCACCAGGTCGCCGGTGACCCCGAACTGGGAATCCGCTTCCTGCGCACCGTCGATCCGGTCCGCTACCCCGTGGGCGGCATGTCTCCCGACGCCGTCCGCGAGATCCGCCGCATCAAGGCCCGCGTCGACGCCGAACGCCTCCCGCGCGGCGCGAACCCGGCCACCCACACCAAACTCGGCCGCGGCGGCCTCGCCGACATCGAATGGACCGTGCAACTGCTGCAACTCCAGCACGCCCACGAGGTCCCCGAACTGCACAACACCTCCACCCTGAAGTCCCTCGACGCCATCGAAGCCGCCGAACTCATCGACAGCGCCGACGCCGCCCTGCTGCGCGAATCCTGGCTCACCGCAACCAAAGCCCGCAACGCCCTGGTCCTGGTCCGCGGCAAACCCGCCGACCAACTCCCCGGCCCGGGCACCCTCCTCTCCGCCGTCGCCAAGGTCGCGGGCTGGCCCAACGACGACGGCAGCGAATTCCTCGACCACTACATGCGCGTCACCCGCCGCGCGAAAACGGTGGTGGAGAGAGTTTTCGGCGGCGAATGAACCACCGGGCCGCGAGAGATGTTCGTGGCCCGGCGATTCCCGCCGACATCGAGGCGGTGCGGTTTCGGATAGTGCCGAGTTCGGCTCCGGCGCTTGTCGGCGATGGGGCGAAGTTCTAACTGGTGGGAGGCCTCCCCCAGGCGAGTCGAGAGGGATTCGTGCCGATGAACGGCCTGCCAGGAAGCACGGTGGGCCTACGGCGGCTCGTCGGGGAGTAGGGCGAGATCGTTTCGGGCTGCGAGGATTTCGGCGCCGATTGTCGGGGCGACGGTGGGGAGGGGGCGGCCGAGGAGTTCTTCCTGGCGGTCTCGGATGAGCCAGGCGGGGGAGTGGTGCTCGGTGGCGGAGTTCTGCGCACGGGAGCCTGGGGCGTAGAGGCCAGGCGGGGCACTTGTGCCGAGTGATTCTGGGCTGGGGAGGGTGCCCGGAAAGGTTGGGCGCGTGGTGATTTCCGAGGGTGTGGGGCCTGGGTAGCTGCGGCCGGGGTCGGGGAGGGCCGGGATCGATGGTGAGCTTCCCGGTGTCCGGGGAACGGTTGGGGTCGGGGATGCGGAGGTCAGTGGGCTGTCGGCGGCGGGCACGGTCGAGGGTTCAGCGGTGGTGGCGGGGTCTCCGTTGTCCGCGGTGGGTTCCGCGCTGAGGTCCGGGGTGCCAGCGTGATTCTCGGTGCCGGTGCCGGTGCCGGTGCCGGTGCCGGTGCCGGATGACGGGGTGGGCGTCGAATTCGGGATTTGCTGGGAGACAGGGCGTTCCAAGGGGTGGAGTGCCGAATTCGGATCGGTGGGATTCGAATATCTTTCGGAGAAGCGGTGGAATGGGTTCGAGGTGTCGGGCACCTGGGTTCGCTCGCCCGCGGAATCGGTCCGGCTGACGAGTGAGATCGGGTTCGAATCGGCAGTCTCGGTGGCGTTCTCGTCCGGTGGTGACGGCGGGGTGTTGTCGGGTGCGGTCGTGTCGGAGAAGGCGGGGACTCCGGAGCCTGCGGGTGGGTAGATGGGGACGTAGTTGGCTTCCATTGCGGCGACGGCTATTCGGTGCTGTTCTCGGCGATACGCGGCGAAGGCGTCGAACAGTGGCGGGGGGACGGTTCTGCGGACCGCCTCGGCTCCGTAGGCGGCGGCGGTGATCCGGGTGCCGGTGGTGTGGGCGATATCGGCGACATCCATGGCGTCCTGGACGAATCGGCGGGCCGCGAGGTCCGCCGCGTCGGCGATGTGACCCGCCATGCCCTCGGCGAGCGCGGCCTGCGCGGTGTTGTGCAGGCCCTGCGCCGCACCCCACAGGCTGTCGGCGATACCCACCCAGATGTCCGCTGCCGCATGCATTTCGCCGGGGTTCATGGCCTGGACGCGGTGGTAGAGCTGGGGGTGGGTGAAGCTCTCGAAGTGCTCGAGCCGGTGAATGTAGTCGGGGTCGACGCCGTGGCCGCCGACTCTGGCCTGTTCGCGCTCGGCTCCGGCCTGACTCTGTCGTGCGCTGCGGCGCAATGCGTCCGGGTCCATCGGTGCCCCCTCACGTCCTTTCTCGATTGGACGCGCGGTGCGGCGGACGGGTTCCCGGCCCGCGGCGAAACCCGCGGACCCGGACGGGCGTCAGCGTTTGCGGGCTTGCAGGGTGTAGGACAGCGGCAGGCGTTCGGGATGCTCGGCCAGTCGCCATTCGCCGTCATCTCCGGCGATCATGCGCTGCGGCAAGGCATTCCACGGCACGCTGTGGTGTTCGACGATCTGGGTGAGCGTCAGATCACGCTGCAGCAGCGCCTCGATGATCTCGCCCAGGCCGTGATTCCACTGGTGCGTGGTCGATTCCGTGAGCGGGCCCGCGGCATCGACGTAGGTGTCGGCCTCGGTGAACACCGAGGGCTCGGGGGTCTCGAAATACGGGTAGCCGATGGCGAGGGTGTCGGTGCGGGTTTCGTCGATCGACCACAGCACCGGGTGTCCCTCGCGCAGGAACAGCCGCCCGCCGGAGCGCAGCAGGCCCGCGACCGTCTCGGCC
Source organism: Nocardia sp. NBC_00511 (assembly GCF_045161165.1). Classification (NCBI taxonomy): domain Bacteria; kingdom Bacillati; phylum Actinomycetota; class Actinomycetes; order Mycobacteriales; family Nocardiaceae; genus Nocardia; species Nocardia sp. NBC_00511. Next base: position 4,414,781 of record NZ_CP107849.1, on the reverse strand, counting down.
CAGCGGTGCACGTCCGGCAGCCAGCACAGCGCGCCGATCCCGGTGTACACCAGATCGAATCGGGCCCCGCCGAGCACCGAGACGGCGTCGTAGACGTCCGCCTCCACATAGTCGATGACGGTCGAGGCCGCGTCCGCCAGTTTGCGGGCCTCGGCCAGCGAGGCCGGGGAGAAGTCCAGGCCCGTCATGGTCGCGCCCAGGCGGGACAGCGAGAGGGTGTCGGTGCCGATGTGGCACTGCAGGTGCACACCCTCGAGGCCCCGGATGTCGCCCAGGCGCGGCAGGTCGAAGCGAACCACGTCGCTGAGGAAGGACGGGTCGGCGCGGAAGCTGTCCACGGCGTAGTCGTGGGAGCCTGCGTGCAGGGGAGCTCGGTCGTCCCAGTTGGCACGGTTGAGGCGGCGGTAGTCGCTCATGAGCCTCGACTGTGCCATGGTTGCGGTGACCGTCGCAGATGATTTCCCCGCAGCGTGTCGAGTGACACCCCGATTCCGGTGGCGAGAACGCTTGCGGCGGAAGGTGATTCGCCGCGTCGCGATCAGGCCGCCGGGAGGTGCGCCTCGAGCCAGTTCACCAGGTCGGAGAGCACCTTGTCCTGCTCGGGCTCGTTGTAGATCTCGTGGTAGAGGCCGGGGTAGCGGATGACCGTCTTGTCGGTGGCGCCCGCGTACTTCTCGACCAGGTCCGAACCGGTGGGGGAGGCCAGGCCGTCGGCGGTGCCGTGCTGCACGAGCAGGGGCGCGGTGAGGCGGTCCAGGTGCGCCTTGACGAACTCGCCGGCGCGCAGCATCTCGCCGCCGGTGCGAGCGGGGACGCCGCCGTGATGCACCAGCGGATCCTCGTCGTAGGCGCGCACCACCGCGGGGTCGCGGCTGACCAGCTTCGAATCCAGCTTCAGCACGGGCAGATTCGGCAGGTACCGGGAGACCAGCGGCGCGGCCAGGCGCTGGATCGCATTGCCCGCCGCGATGTCGATGGCCGGGCCCGACAGCACCACCCCGGTCACGTCGAGGGGAGCACGGGTGGCGAGGTAGGCGGTGGTGAGCCCGCCCATGCTGTGCCCGATCACGAAGCGCGGCAGGCCCGGATTGCGTTCGCCGGCGAGGTCCAGCAGCGTCTGCACATTGTCGGCGGCACCGTCGAGCGATCCGATATTGGCGCGCGGACCTTCCGATCGGCCGTGCCCGATGTGGTCGAGGGCGTACACCGCGATCCCGGACTCCACCAGCCGCTCGGCCACGTGCGCATACCGCCCGGAATGCTCCGCGTACCCGTGCACCACCACCGCGACCGCCCGCGGCGCGCCGTCCGGCAGCCACGCCTGCCAGAACACGCGGCCACCCGTGCCCTGGAACTCACCGGTCTCGTTGCGGGTCATCGCCTGCTCCCTTCGGATCGAGGTCACTGCCGGGTGAACCGGCGCAGCCATTCTCGCGCATGGCATGCCCGGCATGTCGGATCAGCCCGATTCGCCGCGTACTTTCCAGCGCCGGGCGACACCCGCACGGTGGTTGATCACACCTGCGCGGCGAGGCGGTCGACGAGCAGCCGGTTGAAGCGGATCAGCCGCGCGTAGTCGGTGCGGGAGATGCGTTCGTCGGTGCCGTGGATGCGATCGAGGTCGGCGGCGGTCAGCACGATGGGTGCGAAGTTGCACCGGGTGACGGCCAGATCGTCGTAGTAGCGCGAATCCGTCGCGCCCGGAACGATGCCGACGGTGACCGCGACACCCGGCACCAACTGCCGCGCCAATTCCGCGACCACCTCGAAGTCGGGTCCGGCGGCCGGTTCCCGCGACGGTTCGGAGGCGACGCCGTCGAGTTCGATGCGCACCACGTCGTCGCGCACCACCCGGCGGCAGTGCGCCAGCACGTCCGCGACCGAATCACCGGGCAGGATACGGAAATTCACGAATGCCTCGGCGAGCTGCGGCAGCACATTCGGTTTGACGCCGCCCTTGATCACGGTCGGCGCGGTGGTGGTGCGCACCATCGCCTCCGAGGTCGGATTCATCGCGATCACCCGCGCCACCACCGGCCCGGCCACCCGCAGCAGACTCAGTCCACCGCGGCGCGGCTGCGCCATGAAACCGCGCAGCCGGGTGACCATGTCCACCGTCACCGGGGTCAGCCGCACCGGGAACGGATGGTCCTGAATCCGGGCCACCGCGCGAGCCAGCCGTCCCACCGCCGTCTGCCGCCCCGGCATCGACGAATGCCCGCCGACATCCGACACCGACAGTCGCACGGTCGCGAAACCCTTCTCGCCCACCATGATCGTGGCCACCGGTACGTCGATGCCGTCGGCGATCCCGGAGGTGATCACGCCGCCCTCGTCGATCAGCAGCCGGGCCCGGACCCCGGTCTCGCGCAGCCGCTGCGCCATCCGCGCCGCCCCGTCGCTGCCGAAGATCTCCTCGTCGTGACCGAACGCGAGATACACCGTCTCCCTGGGGGTTACGCCTTCGGTCAACGCCTGCTCGACTGCCTCCAGGATGGCCAGCACTCGGCTCTTGTCGTCGATAGCTCCACGGCCCCAGACGAATTCGCTGTCCACCACGCCGTCGAACGGCGGATGCGTCCACCCCTCGGCCCCGTCGACCGGCACCACGTCCATGTGCGCCAGCAGAATCGCCCCGGCCGTGCCGGTGTCGGCGCTGCCCTGCCAGCGGTACAGGCGGCTGTGCCCGAAGGATTCCCACGCGAGATGGGTGTGCACCAAGGGGTAGGCCTGCTCCAGATGGGCGAGCAGCCGATCGAATTCGGTGTAGTCGATGCGCTCGGGTTCCTCGTGCGACACCGTGCGGCAGCGCAGGGCGGCCGCGAGGCGTTCCGCAGTGGCGTCGTCGACGGCCGCCGCGGGGCTCTGCGCGCTGCGGGTCATCAGCCACCGGTCCTGGTCGGGAAGTCGACGGTCACCCTCGCATTGTTCAGCAGATCGGGGGCGAGGGGGATGGTCTTGCGGTTTCGCCACTTGGGAATCGAGTCGGTTTCACCGCCCGGCAGGTCCGGGGTGCGCACGATGCCGAGCAGCGGCACGTCCACCCGGGCCGCGGTGACGGTGACCGGAGCGAAGGCCGGAGTGTGCGACCAGACGTCGTCCACCACATCGGTGATCCGGAAGCCCAGCCGGTGCCCGGCGGCGATCGGCCAGTCCTGGGCCAGCAGCCGGACCTGCGCGGTCGGCGTGACCGGGGCGATACCCCGGGTGACGACGGTGGCCCGGCCGTCGGGCGCGATGTCGTAGACCTCCACGGTGACCGTGGCCTGCGGCGGGCCGTCGAGGGTGAGGGTGGCGGTGGTGGTTCCGGACAGGTGCTGATCGGCGTCGAGCGGCTGGGTGACGGTCCAGATCTCACGATCCGCGCCGGGAGTCAGCCCGCGGTCGTTGTAGCGCCCGGTGTTCAGGTCGACGGGCAGCGTCCGGGTGTCGGCGGACGGCCACGCCGCCTCCGAGCGATAGCGTCCGTCGAACGAGCCGACCGTGACGCGCGGCCCCGGCACCGTGATGTCCTTGCCCGCGACGTGCCGATCGAAGAACGCCAGCAGCTCTGAGTCGAATTGCGGTGTGCCGCAACCACTGCTGCAATCCTGATGCCCCCACTGCCCGAACCAGGCCTTGTGCTCGCCGGGCCCGAGCTCGTTCCACATCTGGATGATGCGATCCGCGCGCGTGTTGTAGTCCAGGAACCCCTGTCCGAGGAACAGCGGAGTGGTGTTGCCGCGCACCTTGTCCATCAGGTCGCGGTCGCGCCACCAGTCGGAATTCGCGTCGTGGTTGGTGGTTTCGGCCAGGTAGTGGGCGTAGCAGGCCGGATCGATGCTCGATGCGTTGGCCTTGTACTCTGCCGAATCGGTCGGGTACGCGGGTGTGGTCGCGATCAGCAGATGTTCGAATCCGGCCATGTCGCCGGGCCGGAAACCGTCCTCGCTGATCGGTTTCAGCGAGAACTTCCACGCGATGCCCTGCATGTACAGGTACGAGTTGGGATCGGGCACCGGCTCGAACGCGGCCACCGCGGCCAGCCCGTTCGGGTGCTCGGCCAACCCCATCAACCCGGTCCACGCCTCGTAGGACACGCCCTCGAGGCCCACCCGCCCGCTCGACCAGGGTTGGGCCGCAGCCCATTCCACGGCCGTCTTCACATCCGAGCGTTCACCCGGCCCGCCGTAATCCGGGCACCCGTTGGAGCCGCCGAACCCGCGCAGATCCACGATCACATAGGTGTATCCGGCTTGCAGGAACATGTCGACCGGCAGGTCGCCGGTGGACGGCCCGCCCTGCGGCCGCGGCAGCGTCAACCGCATCAGGTGCGCCCGATACGGGCTCACCGTCATCACCACCGGGGTGCGCACATCGTCGGCGATTCCCGCGGGCCGCAGCACATCCACGTGCAACCGCGTCCCATCCGGCGAGGTGATGAACTCCTCCCGCCACTGGAACTGCGCATCCGCCCCCGCCTGCCCCGGCACCGCCACAACCCCCGCCACCAACAGCGCGCACACCACAGCACGCCACAACACCTTCCGCATGATCACTATTCGACCTTGGTCTGCCGCGGCGGTTCCGGCCAGCCCCCGGAACCAGGTTGTAACACTCCAAGATCAAGGAGCTGTCAGCGTGAAATTTCGTCCGAATTCACGCGGTGACAGCTCCTTGATCTCGATCAGACGGGGCGGATGGCGATGATGCGGCGCAGGCGGGCGCGGTCGCGCTCCAGGCGGCGGGCCTCGTAGGCGATGGGGAAGTAGCGGACGCGTTCGGGCAGGGCGGGGACGGTGCGGCCGATGACCCAGCCCAGGGCGCGCAGGGTGCGTTCGTCGCGGGCGGTCCATTCCAGGCCGAGGCGGTCGCGGATCGATTCGGGGGTGGTGCCGACGGTGAAGAAGTACTGGAGGCCGCCGACCGGGCGGGTGGCGGCGCGCCAGACCGGGCGCAGCGGGGCGGGGATCTGCTTGGGCGGGGCGATCTTCCGGATCACCTTCAGGTAGTCGTAGGCGACATTGGTTGCCACCAGGTGGTTTTCGACCTGATCCTCGAACCAGGGCACCCATTCGGCGTAGGTGGCCGGAATCTCCTTGGGCGCCACCGAGAAGTTGCGCATCAACTGCACGACCTCCTGGTAGTAGGACTCCTTCTCGGCCTCGGTGAGGCGGTCGGCGGAGAAGTACCGGTTGCCCTCGGTGAAGGCGTGAATGGCGGTGTGCAGCACCCATGCCCACGGCCCGGCGGAGAGGGCTTGGTGTTTGACGCCGCCCGCGTCGGTGGAGTTCAGGGTGGCGTGCATGGTGCGCAGCCGGTCGGCTTCGGCGAGGGCGTCCTCGCCGCCGTAGATCCACATCATGACCGAGGAGATGCTGCGGGCCGCGCGGCCCATCGGGTCGGTGCGGAAGGTCGAGTGCTCGTCGACGACGGCGGCGATGGAGGGTTCCATGGTCTGCAGCAGGAACGCCGAGCCGGCGGTGAGGGAGAAGGTGACCAGCCCGGTGTCCTCCCACATCCGGCTGCCGGGCCCGAACGGGCGGCGCTCGGGACGCGGTGCCCTGCTGGCGGGGACGGGCGCGACGGCGGCGGTCATGGTGGATCTCCTTTGATCGACCGGCCCTGTCGCGGCCACGGCGACAGGGTGAGAGGATTATGGTCAAATCTTCTCATCATGTCGACCTGCTGGCAATGGATGTTTCCGGACACGAAAAAGCCGGATGGTGTGCACCGGCCGGGTAAGTCCGGTGCACACCATCCGGCGTTCTTCGTGCCCACCGCCGGGTGAGTACCTGCGGCGTCCCGGCGCTCGGCGTGGCATGGGTTGCACCGAGCGCCCGGAACAGTGGGCACCGTCGTTCCGACCCCGGATCAAAGGTTCGGACGGCGGATCGAGACGTGACGCGCGCGGGCGTCACGAGGGTTCGCGACTAGGTCACGATGCGCAGCGGCTGCTCCACGATCGCTTTGAGCTGCTGCAGGAATCGAGCCGCGACGGCACCGTCGATGGACCGGTGATCGGCGGACAGCGTGACGCGCAGGATCTTTCGCGCCACCACCTTCTCGCCGTCCAGCTTCAACTCGTCCTGAGCCGCGCCGACCGCGAGGATCGCCGACTCCGGCGGGTTGATCACGGCGGTGAACTGCTCGATACCGAACATGCCCAGATTCGAGATGGTGAAGGTGCCACCGGACATGTCGTCACCGCGCAGTTTGCGATCACGGGCGCGCAGCGCCTTGTCGCGGCCCTCCGCGGCGATCGCCGAGAGCGACTTGCGGTCCGCGTCGTGGATGACGGGGACGAACAGGCCCGCCTCGGTTGCCACCGCGATGCCGATATTGATCGCCTTGTGCCGCAACAGCTTGTCGCCCGCGAAGCTGACGTTCACCGACGAATCCTGGCGCAGCGTGGTCGCGACCGCCTTGATCAGCAGGTCGTTGACGCTGACCTTGCCCGCGCCGGACTCCTCGAGGGTCTTGTTGATCTGACCGCGGAAGGCCAGCAACTCGGTCACGTCGATCGCACTGGTGAGGTAGATGTGCGGGGCCTGCTGCTTGGACTCGGTGAGACGCTGCGCGGAGACACGCTGGATGTTGGTGAGCGCGATCTCCTCGTAGCCGCCGGTCGCGGGAGCCTGGGCCGGCGCAGCGGCTACCGGGGCCGGGGCGACCGGGGCAGCGGGTGCGGCCGGAGCCGGTGTGCGACCGGCGGATTCGACATCGACCTTCGTGATGCGTCCGCCGGGGCCGGAGCCGGTCACGGTCGCGATGTCGACGCCGATCTCCTTGGCGATCTTGCGGGCCAGGGGAGACGACTTCAGCCGCTCACCGGATGCGGTGGGGGCGTTGCCGTTCGCGACGGCCGGAGTCGAATCGGGCTGTGCGACAGGGCTTGCGGGCTGGGCCGGTGCAGCCGGAGCCATAGCAGCGGGAGCCGCGGCGGCCGGGGCCGGAGTCGCCGACGTGCCACTGCCGTCGCCGAGGATGGCGATCGGCTCACCGATGGCGACGGTGGTGCCGGGCGCGGCGATGATCCGCTCGAGGACGCCGTCCTCGTACGCCTCGAGCTCCATGAGCGCCTTGTCGGTCTCGATCTCGGCGACGATCTCGCCCGCCTTGATCTGGTCGCCGACCTGCTTGAGCCAGGACGCGACGACGCCCTCCTCCATGGTGTCGGAGAGCCGGGGCATGGTGATTTCAGGCATGATTCCTTCCGGTTCTCAGCGGCGGCGCTTGCCCACGGCGGCAAGGGTTTCGAGGGCGGCGGTGTACAGGGATTCGGCCGACGGCAGCGCCAGCCGCTCGAGCGGCTTGGCGTAGGGCAGCGGCACCTCGGCCATCGCCACCCGGCGCACGGGGGCGTCGAGGTAGTCGAACGCGCCGTCGGAGATGGACGCGGCCACCTCCGCGCCGATGCCGTAGGTCAGCCAGTCGTCCTCGCCGATCACGACCGCGCCGGTCTTCTTGGCGGACGCCACGATGGTGTCGCGGTCCAGTGGACGCAGGCTGCGGAGGTCCACGACCTCCGCCGAGATGCCCTCGGCGGCAAGCTTTTCCGCGACCTGGGTGCAGACGGTCGCCATCCGGGAGTAGCCGATCAGGGTGATGTCGGTGCCCTCGCGGGTGACCGCGGCCTTGCCGAGCTCGGCGGCCGGAAGATCGTCCGGCACTTCGCCCTTGGTGTTGTAGAGCGACAGGTTCTCCAGGAACAGCACCGGATCGTCGTCGTCGATGGCGGCCTTGAGCAGCGCCTTGGCGTCGGCGGGCGTGCTGGGCGCGACCACCTTCAGGCCGGGGACGAACGCGTAGTACAGCTCGATGTTCTGCGAATGCGTCGCGCCCAGCTGCTGCCCGCCGCCACCCGGGGTGCGGATGACCATGGGCACGTTGGTCTGCCCGCCGAACATGCCGTAGATCTTGGCGGCGTGGTTGACGATCTGGTCCAGTGCCAGCAGGGAGAAGTTGATGGTCATCAGCTCGACCACCGGGCGCAGGCCCAGCATGGCCGCGCCGATGGCCGCGCCCACGAAACCCTCTTCGGCGATCGGGGTGTCGCGCACCCGCTTCTCGCCGAACTCGGCCAGCAGGCCCGCGGTGATCTTGTAGGAGCCCTCGAAGACGCCGATCTCTTCTCCGATGAGGAAGACGTCGTCGTCGCGCCGCATCTCCTCGCGGAGGGTCTCGCGCAGCGCTTCACGGTAGGTCATGACAGCCACAGTGATGTCCTTAAACGGTGAAGAGCGGATCCGCGGGCAGGCGTCGGGAATCGCCGTGCACCGGGGTCGCGTAGTTGTAGTCGAACAGGGTGGCCGGGTCCGGGTGCGGGCTCGAGTCGGCGAAATCGACTGCGGCCTTGACGCGTTCGGCCACATCGGCCTCGATGGCCTTGGCGGAGTCCTCGGAGAGCACTCCGGCTTCGAGCAGCCGGTTGTGCCACAGCGCGACCGGGTCGTGCTCGCGGACCTCGGCGACCGTCTCCTCGCTGCGGTACTTGGCCGGGTCGACCACCGAGTGGCCCTTGAGCCGGTAGGAGACCGCCTCCAGCAGCGCGGGTTTGCCTTCGCGCCGGGCGGTTTCGATGAGATCGCTCGCCACCTCGCGCACGGCCAGCACGTCGGTGCCGTCCACGCGCTCGCCGCGCATGCGGTAGGCGGCGGCCCGCTTCCACAGATCCGGTTCGGCCGAGGACTTGTCGACGGTGGTGCCCATGCCGGTCTGGTTGTTGATCACCAGGAACACGATGGGCAGATTCCACAGCGCCGCGATGTTCAGCGACTCGTGGAACGCGCCGATATTCGTTGTGCCCTCGCCCATCTGGCACACCACCACGTCGTCGCCGTCGCGGTAGTCGATGGCCAGCGCCGCGCCCACGGCCAGCGGCACCTGGCCGCCGACGATGGCGTAGCCGCCGAGCAGCCGGGTCTGGGTGTCGTACATGTGCATCGACCCGCCCCAGCCCTTTGAGGTGCCGGTGGAGCGGCCGTACAGCTCGGCCATCACGCGACCGGGCTCGATGCCCTTGGCCAGCGCGTAGCCGTGCTCGCGGTAGTTGGTGAACAGGTAGTCGGTGGGCCGCATGGCCTTTCCGACGCCGACGACGGTGGCTTCCTCACCCAGGTTGAGGTGGCAGTAGCCGCCGATCTTGGCCTGCTGGTAGGCCTGCGCCGTCCGCTCCTCGAAGCGGCGGATGAACAGCATGTCGGTGTAGAGCTCGCGCAGTTCGGCGGCGTCCACGCCACCGAAATCGGTTCCGCCGAGCAGGGTTTCGGCTACGGCGGCATCGGCGTGCGATACCCCGGCCGGGCGGCTCGTCTTGCGAGCGCCCTTGCGCGGGGCGGCGGTGGTGGTGGTCATGATGGAACTCCTCAACGCTTCCGGGGCGGCGCGATGTGTACCGGCAGGCCCAGCCCGGCGAGGGCGGTCTCCATGCCGATTTCGCCGAGGGTGGGGTGGGCGTGAATGGTGTCGGCGAGCTCTTCGAGGGTCGCCTCCAGCGAAATCGCCAGGGCCCCTTCGGTGATCAGGTCGCTGGCCGACGGGCCGATGATGTGCACGCCGAGCACCTCCTGATGCTTGGCTCCGGCGACGATCTTCACGAAGCCCTCGGTCTCGCCGAAGGTCTTGGCCCGGCCCAGTGCCGCGAACGGGAACTTGGCGGTGACGATCTCGTGCCCGGCGCCGCGGGCGGCGTCCTCGGACAGGCCGACGGAGGCGATCTCCGGGTGGGTGAAGGTCGCGGCCGGGATCACCGTGTAGTCGATGTGGGCGTCCAGCCCGGCGACGGCGTCGGCGGCGGTCAGGCCCTGATGTGAGGCGACGTGCGCGAGCAGCGCCTTGCCGGTGACATCGCCGATGGCGTACACGTGCTCGACAGCGGTGCGCAGCTGACCGTCGACGGGGATGAAACCCCGTGCATCGGTGGCGATTCCGGCGACATCCAGGCCGAGGGCGGCGGTGTTGGGGCGGCGGCCGACGCCGACCAGCACCACGTCCGCGTCGAGCTCCCGCGCCTGCGGGCCGCCGACGGTGACGCGCAGCGCGTCGTCACCCGGTGCGATGCCGGTGACGGTGGAACCGGTCAGCACCGTGATGCCGCGCTTGCCGAAGCTGCGGCCCAGGGCGGTCCCGATCTCCTTGTCCTCCAACGGAACCAGGCGATCCTGCATCTCGACGACGGTGACGTCGGTGCCGAAGGTGTGGAACAGGCTGGCCCATTCCGCGCCGACCGCGCTGCCGCCGATGACGACCAGCCGCTTGGGCACCTCGGTGAGACCGAACGCGCCGTCGGAGGTGATCACGCCCGGCAGATCCGCGCCCGGCACGGGCAGCAGCGCGGGCACCGAACCGGTCGCGACGATGACATCGGTCGCGCTCACGGTGCGGATCGCGGTGGCGGTCGGGGCGGCGGCGTAGCGGGGGCCGCCGTCGAAGATCGGCGACGGACCGGCCTCGCGCACCTCGACGGTGGTGGGGCCGGTGAAGGTGGCGTGGCCCTCGATGACCGTGACGCCGTTGGCCTTCAGCAGGCCCGCGACACCATCGGTGAGTTCCTTGACGATGCCGTCCTTGCGCTGGCGCACGGCGCCGAAATCGAAGCGCACATTGTCGGCGTAGACACCGAAATCAGCGGCGTGGCTGAGGGTTTCGAACACCTCGGCGGAACGCAGCATGGCCTTGGTCGGAATGCAGCCCCAGTTCAGGCAGACGCCGCCCGGACGTTCCTTCTCCACCACGGCCACCTTCAGGCCGCGTTGCGCGCCGCGGATGGCGGCGACATAGCCGCCGGGGCCGCCGCCGATCACCAGCAGATCGAATTCCGGCACTCGTGGTGCTCCTCATCTCGATACAGACCCATGCGTCGGTTGTGATGCGGGTCATTGCGATCGAGTCTCGCGGTCACCAAATGCACAATCAATGCCCTGATAGCCCATATATCTTTGGATTGGAATGGGCGCAGCGCACAATTTGTACCGCCGAGTAGCGTGCTCCGGACGGCTCAGTCGCGGTCGGGACCGTCCAGCTCCAGCGCCGCCAGCGCGAGCGAAATTTCCAGGTAGGAGCGTTGCCCCTCCAGCGGGCGGCCCAGCAGCAGGGTGATGCGCTGCAGCCGGTTGATGATCGTGTTGCGATGGCAGTGCAGCAGCGGCGCGGCATTGGCGGCCGAGCAGTTCTCGGCCAGCCACACGCTCAGCGTGCGCAGCAGAATGTCGCGTTCCTTGGCGGGCAGTTCGAGCACCGGGCCGAGGGTGCGCGACACCAGCAGTTCGGTGAGATCGGGGGAGCGCAGCAGCAGCGCCTCCGGGTAGCGGGCGTCCAGCGACACCAGCAGGCCCGCGTCCGCGCCCGGCACCGTCTCGAGCGCGAGCGCCGCCAGACCGTGCGCGGTATCGATGCCGGCCAGCCCGCTCACCGCGGGGGAGACCCCCGCCCGGCCCCGGATCAACGGCCGAAGCTGTTGCAGCACAGCCGAACTGCCGCGCTGCTCCATCGACACCAGGCCCACCGTGGAATCCACCCGGTCGTGCCACACCGAGCGGATTCCGGTCGCCGCCAGCGTCGCCTCCGCGCCCACGTGCAGCGGCGGGCCGTCGCTGCCGTGCGCGACCACCACCAGATACGCGCCCTGCGCGGGCAGATTCAGCTCGCGCCCGGCCCGCGCCGCGAACGTCGCGTCGTGCGCGCGCCCGGCCAGCAGATCCTCGATCAGCGAATGGCGGCGACGCTCGTCGCTGCGCACCCGATCCAATTCGGTATTGCGATACGAGGTGACCAGCGCCGAGGACATGCCGTCCACCACCGCCCACATGGCCGATCCGACCATGCGGATCTCGCCCGCGCCGATGTCACCGGCCTTGTCCAGCAGCGCTTCCCACACGATCTGGCCGCCCAGCCGGAAGGTGCGCAGCATCGCCTCCAGCGGCACGCCCTGCTCGGCGCGGTGGCGGCCGATGGCGGCGGCCACATCGTCACCCTCCGGATCGGGTTGCTGGCCGCCGAGCCGATACAGGATCCGGGTCAGGTAGCGGCGGCAGCCGTCGCGCAGATCGGCGCGCGGCACCGCCGTGTAGTCGGTCCACTCGGGGTTGTCGGTGAAGATGGCCGCGATCAGCCGCTTGGTCAGCGCGTTGACCTCGGGCTGGCAGGCGGCGGCCAGCTGCTGGGTGACCGGCGTGGGTGCCGGGTGCCTGGGTGCCGCCATGCCGATCAACCTACGCCCCGGCGGTTGAGAACCGGGCGTCCGCCCGGGTGCGCCGGCACCGCCAAGGTTCCGTAAAACCGTGTAAAGGAATCTTGTGCCCGCCGCGGCGCTCGAGGTGTGCTGTAGATATGTTCCGGCACCATTCCCGTCGCGACGGCGAACCACCTCGACGGCGTTCGTCGCACCCCTGATTCTCGGGTATTTCAGCGGTGCCAGCGGTTCGCAATCAGGCGATCACACTCCGACTCACGCACTGCACACCGGCCCCATTTCCCGTGGCCTGATTCGCAGTGTCACAACCTATTTGGTGGATCAATCATGGCTGTATTCGCGCACCCCTCGCGCACCGTGCTGGTGACCGGCGCGACGTCGGGAATCGGATTCGCGCTCGCCCGTCGTCTCGCCGACGACGGAGCCACCGTGCTGATGCACGCGCGAACCCACTCCGAAGGCGATATCGCACTGGGTGAATTGGTGAAAGACGGTGTCGAACCATTTCGGCTACAGCTGCTCGTCGCCGATTTCCGGCGGTTGAGCGAGGTACGCGCGCTCGCCGCGAAAGTCATCCGCACCGTGCCCGGTCTGGACGTGCTGGTGAACAACGCGGCCATCGAGAGCCCGCAGGACCGCACCCTCACCGAGGACGGTCACGAGATCACCTTCCAGGTCAACTATCTCGCGCCGGTGCTGCTGACCCGGGCGCTGGCCGGATCGCTGGGCTCGGTGGGCGGGCGCGTGGTCAACGTCGCGTCGGAGCTGCACCGCGCCGGCGCCATCGGCTGGAACGATCCGGCGCGCAAGGGTTTCTACCTGCCGCAGGCGGTGTACAGCCAGTCCAAGCTGGCGCTGGCCATGTTCACCCGCACCTTCGCCGAGCGCGAGCACGGTGAACTCAGCGCCATCAGCGTGAATCCGGGGACGGTGGCCACCCCGCTGGCGCGCGTCTACGGAGCCGGTGGCAGGCGTCCCGACGAGACAGCAGACCTGCTCGCCGAGTTCTGCCCGCCGGAACGGCCGGTGCGCAACGGCGGCTACTACGACGGCCGCGAGCCCTCCACCGCGGCTGCGCCGGTGGACGATTCGCGGGCCCGGGCCCGGCTCGCGATGCTTACCGACCGGTTGCTCGGATCGACGCGGGGTGCGTGGAACGGCGCGAACGGGGTACCGCGCATCGGTGCCCACGTGCAGAGCACCGAGTTGGCCCGGCCGCAGGCGTAGGACGGGGGCGGGGACCGCCGGACCGCTCGCCGGTGCGGTGTTGTTCACCAGAGTTTAACGGCCACAAAGGCACTCGATTGACAGAATGGTAACCGGGTGCCCTCGAATACGAGAGGAAAGTGCAATGAACGCAATGGCCGCGGTCGCGCACGAGACGCCGATCGCCGCGTTCGATTCGATGCGGAACCGGATGCGGGAATTCGTTGCCCGCCATTCGCTTACGTATGAATCCGTGGACGCGCGTGACATTGCCCGCACTCCACTCGCAATACTCGGCACCGCCCCGCGGCCCCGACGGCGGTAGCCGACATCCGGAAACCGCGGCGGCCACCTCAGTCGACGCCGCCGCGGTTTTCGCTGATCGGACTGTGCGCCAGAACTATTCGGTGTCACATTCCCCTGGACGGCGTATGATCGGCCAGGATGGGCACCCGGGGGCGCAACGAGCAGGCAGTGGCAACCGGCTGGGACGTGTTCGTTCACGGGCTGGCGCGATGTCTCGCGGAATTACCCTCCCGCGCAACGCTGATCATCGCCGCCAGCGGAAATCGCTATGTGCAATTTCACCAGTTCGACATCAAACTATCGGTCGAGCTCACCGGCAATTCCTATCTGGCCGAACCGATTCCGGAGGCCGCAGCCAAACATCTGCGGGAACTCGGCTGGCGCGCGCCCGTACTGAGTCACGAGGTCGAGAACTGGCGGCGCGCCCTGTTCTGGCCCATCTCCGCGAAAGGCCTGGAGGCCCTCGCACATTCGGTGGCCGTCGGCCTGCACGAGGCCCTCGGCGTCAGTTCCCCGGACGAACTGCGCGCCTCCGGCTGGTCGGACACCAACGCCGAACTGGACCTGAGGGCCCTCACCTCGGTCATGCACTGACCGCTCGGAGGGCCCCGCCTCGAGTCAGCTCACCAGGTTCTTGCGCAGCTGTAGAACCGTCGCCGGATCCACGCCGAGGCCCTTGGTCAGATACTTGCCGAGATCACCGAACTGCGACTGCATCTGCTGCACCGCGACATCGAGATACTGATCACTGACCGTCTGCAACGGGATCAGCAGATCCGGATTCTGCATGTATCCGGCCTGCTGCAACTGCTGCCGCGTCGCCGCGTCCGCCGCCGCCCGATACTGGTTGGACAGCAGATAGTCCTGCCGGGCAACCGCTTCCGGCACCCCGACCGCCTGCAACACCACATACGACAGCCAGCCGGTCCGGTCCTTCCCGGCCGTGCAGTGGAACAGCGTCGCCTTCTTGGTGGCGGCCAGATCCTTGACGGTCTGCCCGAACTTCGCCATCGAATCCGCGGAGAAGAAGCTCTTGTACACCCCCGCCATGATCTGCTCGGCCGCACCGTTTCCGAGCATCTGCTGCTGCACCTCCGGATCCTTCGACCCGATCGCCTGCGACATCTTCAGGAACATGCCGGTGTCGTCGATGGCGCGCGCCACCCCCGGCACCCCGGACGGCAGCACATCGGCCCCGAGCCCCTGTACCTCGGCCGGGGTTCGGAAATCGATGACCTGCTGCAGGTTCAGCGACCCCAGCTTCTGCACGTCGGCCGCGGTCAGCTTCCCGAGCGCGTCCGACCGAATGATCTTGCCGGACTTGACGGTGGCCCCGTCGTAGGTCTGATAGCCGCCCAGATCCCGGACATTGGCTGCCCCCTGCAACACGATCTGCGTGGGAGCCCCCTGGGCGTGCGCGATGGTCGTCCCGCAGGCGCCGATCGCTATCGCGGCCAATGCCGCAATCGAAACTTTAAGTCGTGCAAATGGTTTCATCGCCGAGACGGTAGCCAGGCTCGGACCCGCCCCGGTCGATACGGCCGACCCCGACCGTCCATCGGGACCGGTACCCCGTCCATCGGGACGTGCCCTATCGAATCGAGCGAATCTCTGTATGTGTCAACAGGTTTCGCGTACCCCGCCTCGGCATATTAGCACTCGGCATATGAGCGCCGGAAACTTCGAGCCCGGCGACCGCACCCCAAACGGCCGAAGCCCCGGCTGCCAGGCAGCCGGGGCTTCGGTGAAATTCGTTGCGGAGCTTCGACTTAGACGTCGAAGTACAGCTCGAACTCGTAGGGGTGCGGCCGCAGGTTCACGGGCGCGATCTCCTGGTTGCGCTTGATGTCGATCCAGGTCTCGATCAGGTCCTCGGTGAACACGCCACCCTCGGTGAGGTAGTCGTGGTCTTCCTCGAGGCGGTCGATGACCGACGCCAGCGAGGTGGGGGCCTGCGGGATGTTCTTGGCCTCCTCGGGCGGCAGCTCGTAGAGGTCCTTGTCGACCGGAGCCAACGGCTCGATCTTGCGCTTGACGCCGTCCAGGCCGGCCATCAGCATGGCGGCGAACGCCAGGTACGGGTTACCCGAGGAGTCAGGCGCGCGGAACTCGATGCGCTTGGCCTTCGGGTTGCTGCCGGTGATCGGGATACGCACCGCGGCAGAGCGGTTGCGCTGCGAGTACACCAGGTTGATGGGGGCCTCGTAGCCCGGCACCAGACGGTGGTACGAGTTGACGGTCGGGTTGGTGAACGCCAGCAGCGACGGGGCGTGGTGCAGGATGCCGCCGATGTAGTGACGCGCGATGTCCGACAGGCCCGCGTAACCGGCCTCGTCGTGGAACAGCGGCTTGCCGTCCTTCCACAGGGACATGTGGGCGTGCATACCCGAGCCGTTGTCGCCGAACAGCGGCTTCGGCATGAAGGTGACCGTCTTGCCCTCGGCCCACGCGGTGTTCTTCACGATGTACTTGAACAGCTGCAGATCGTCGGCCGCACCCAGCAGGGAGTTGAAGCGGTAGTTGATCTCGGCCTGACCGGCGGTGCCGACCTCGTGGTGGCCGCGCTCCAGCTCGAAGCCCGCGTTCTGCAGGTTGGTCGAGATCTTGTCGCGCAGGTCGACGTAGTGGTCGTACGGGGCGACCGGGAAGTAACCACCCTTGGGGCGAACCTTGTAGCCACGGTTCGGGGTGCCGTCGGAGTTGAACTGCGCGCCGGTGTTCCAGGACGCCGAGATCGAGTCGATCTCGTAGAAGGCGCCGTTCATCTTGGACTCGTAGCTGATCGAGTCGAAGATGTAGAACTCGGCCTCGGCACCGATGTAGCAGGTGTCGGCGATGCCGGTCGAGCGCAAGTACTCTTCGGCCTTGCGCGCGATGTTGCGCGGGTCGCGGGAGTACGCCTCACGGGTGAACGGGTCGTGCACGAAGAAGCTGAGGTTCAGGGTCTTCGCGGCACGGAAAGGATCGATCCGAGCGGTGCTGAAATCGGGCAGCAGCAGCATGTCCGACTCGTCGATCGACTGGAAGCCGCGGACGGACGAACCGTCGAACGCGAGGCCTTCCTCGGCGAGGTCAGCGGTGAACGCCTTCGCCGGGATCGAGAAGTGCTGCTGCACACCGGGGAGGTCGGTGAACCGAATGTCTACATACTCGACCTCCTCCTCCTTGATGTACTTGATGACCTCGTCGGCCGTGCTGAACGCCACTTAGTACTCCTTACGGATCGGTTCCCAGCCAGTGGTGACTGCATGGGTTCGTCGCTGCCAGACGGTATGGATGCGGTGTTTCCCTGCAATCAAGGCTGTGTTTCGCCAGTGTTACACGTTAGGCGTTACCGCCAGTTACTGACAGATACTCGCTTGCCTGGTCAGGCTACCGGACGCAACCAAGGTCACTACCAGCGGATACCGGGCCTTACCGAAGATCTGACTACGGATCTGACTACTTCGCCACCGGAGCAGCGCAATTGGCTCTGCGTGTCGTTCGGCGACGCGCCGACGAGTTTTCGAGTCCAGCAATCGGGTGGCAAATCTGCGCATTCCACGCCGCCGATCCGGACTACCGCGCCGGGCCGGGCGCGAGCGCTCTCGGACCAGGGGCTGGCAGTGATTCGCTGCGCCGGATGATCTCGGACCGGACTGATCGGCGGT
The DNA here is from genome assembly GCF_045161165.1 of Nocardia sp. NBC_00511. Classification (NCBI taxonomy): domain Bacteria; kingdom Bacillati; phylum Actinomycetota; class Actinomycetes; order Mycobacteriales; family Nocardiaceae; genus Nocardia; species Nocardia sp. NBC_00511. The sequence goes on along the minus strand of NZ_CP107849.1, from coordinate 4,397,447 downwards.
GCGTACTACGGGAGCTTCTCCGCAACAAGCCGAAGTACCATTTCCCACGTCGGTTCGCCCGGCTCGTACTCGGAATCCGCATCGGGCGGCTCGAAGGCGAGCGGATCGCTCGTCCTCATGAGTTCACGCAACCGGTCTTCGGCCCCGGGCAGGTAGCCCTGCTCGGGATGTACGGCCTCGAAATCGTAGTTGGGCCGTTCCAGTTCGAGCCCCATGCTGGCATCGAGCCAGACATGGGCGGGAACGCCGATGTCTCGCAGCAAGATTCGAGTCGCCGAGTGAGTCACCGCCTGCAGTGCGTCGTCCGGCAATGTGATCAATCGATTCGGCGGAAAGACCGCTTCGAGCATGGCTCGGTCGATGGGCTGTGCGATGGTGACCAACTCCGTCATCATGAAGGGCAGATTGTCGGCAATTTACAACCGGCGCCGGAGCCGGAACGGGTAGTCGCGATCGGCAAAACCCGGGTGCGTCCGACCCATCGTCGGACTCGCTCGGAGAAGGATGGTTCGAAGCGCGAGGGTGGCACCGGACGGGACGCCGCACTCGGTTCGGATCAAGCCCGCGACGGGGTGGGCGCGGCAAGTGCGTGATGCGCCGGGATGTCTTGGTGCGCAGTGGTTTCCGGCTCAACCGCAGGTGTGGTATCTAAGACGGGCGAAGTGGCCGGTGTCCTGCGGGAGGCGAGGGCCATGCCGATCACGCCCACTCCGAGTCCGGCAATGGTCAAGGCGTGCAGCGGTTGTGCGATGACCAGCCAGGCGAGTAGGGCGGTGGTGACCGGTGTGGCGAAGAACAGCTTGCCGACCCGGGTCGCATCCCAGCGCCGCAACATGGCGTTGAACAGCAGGAACACGCCGATGGAATTGACCACGATCATCCAGCTCAGCGATATCGCGAAACGGCCGGGATCGCTGACGTGGAAGTTGCCGCTGATCAACACGAGCAGTAGCGCGAACGGCGCACTGACCAGTTGGTGCACCGCTGTCGCGGCGCGGCTGTCCACACTCGGGCTGAACTTCTTCTGGTAAACGGTGCCCAGGCTCAAGCCCAGCAGTCCGACCACACACAGCAGGAGGCCGGGCCACGAGAAGTGCGACTGATCACTGACCGCAAGGGCGATGCCGATTCCGCCGATGCCGAATCCCAGCCACTGCCGCGTGGAGATGTGCTCGCCCAGCACGCCCGAGAAGAGTGCGATGACAACCGGATTCAAGCCCTGCACCAGCGAGATCACCGCGGCGGATACATGTTCGCCCATGGCCGAGTAGAAAGCGGCGAACTGCACGATCTGCATGAGTAGACCGGCGAGCACGACGTGCCGCAGCTGGCGGCCGCGTGGCCAGGTCGCGTGTATCGCAAGCCCGTAGAGCAGCAGCAGCGGTCCAGCGATGGCGTACCGGCCCAGCAGTACCATCATCGGCGGGGCGGCGCCGACGCCGATGATGCCGGCGATGAACGCGCTGCTCCACATGAGGACGAAGGCGGGCTGCGCGATCCCGTCCATAATCCGGCTTTTCATCGTGTTCTCCCAGGGGGCCGCCCGGCGCGGACGGTTGCCCGGACCTGTTCGAGCAAACGTATGCGCCGCGCCGAAGCCTGCCGGGGGTAGAACGCGCCAGTCTGCGGACTCGACACGCCACACCGGACCCGAGCCGTTCTCTCCTGCCCCCGGGTATCCGTCACTCCGGCGACCATTACGCAAGGCGCGATCAAAGCCGTCGAAGCCACCCGTAAAGTCCTCGCGCACAAGGCTTCCCGAATATGGAGAAACCGCGGCGCGACGCCCGATTCCGGAAATTCAACAGTTAAACTGCATATCTCAGCTGAGGAGATGGATGAGAACAGTGCACCTGCGGGTTGACGGGCGTCGGCGTGCGTTCGCACTACAGTTGCCGGCCGAACCGCGTCCCGGCATGCCCTTGGTAGTCGTCCTGCATGGAACCCGAGCGCCGGGGCTCGAGGCGATTCAGCGTGTCGCCGAAGCGCGCTCGCGGCGCACGACCGGTTTCGGCCCGTGCGCCGATCGCCACGGCATCGCAGTGGCCTATCCCGAAGCAGTCGGGGGTGCCTGGGCTGACGGCCGGGGTGTCACGAGGGCCGAGGGACACGGCGTCGATGATGTCGCTTTCCTGCGCGCGGTCGCCCGACGGTGTGCCGACCAGTACGGTGCCGACGCTGATGGAATGATCCTGGCGGGTATCTCCAACGGGGCGTTCATGGCGCACCGGATGGCGCTCGAAGCGTCGGATTCGGTCGTGGCTTTCGGCGCGATCGCGGGTGGGCTGCCCGCGGCATTGACCGAATCGCGCCCCTCCCACGCGGTTTCGGCGCTGCTGATCAATGGCACCGCCGACCGCATCGTCCCGATCGAGGGCGGTCATAGCCGCCGCCGCGAATCCGGCGGCGAATATCGCGGCCGGACGTTGTCATTGGCCGACACCGCGCGGCACTGGGCCGAGATCGATCGATGCGCCGTCGGCGAGTTCGTCGAAGAACGACCAGCGGGCAGCGATCCCACGCATATGGCGGTGACCCGGCGCGTGATGGGGAGTGGTGCCGGTGGGTCGCGGGTGGAGGCGTGGACCGTGCACGGCATGGGTCATACCTGGCCCGGCACGCCCGTCCCCGCTTTCCTCGAGAAAAGGTTGGGCAGGTCCCCGCGGAACGTCGACGCGGCCGAGGAGATCTGCCGATTCGCCCTGCCCGTACTGGCGACGGCCCAGGATCGCAGACTCTGAGGATCGCGGCGAATCTCGCGTCGGACGAGACGGCCGTTCGGGTGCGGAAAGCCTTGCTCGTGACCAGGTTTCACAAGCCTGCATATCGCACCATCAGCGCGACATGGCGAGGAAGTGGCGGGTGCTGATGGTGGAGTGGGCGATCGCCGCGAGCGCGAAAACGATCGCCCCGCTGCGTTGTACGTTGCCACTCACCTCCGGAAACCGCCCGCTGGATACTCCGAAGAAGGGACTTGGCGCGTTCGTGCCGACGACCGTGACAATCCTCACGGTTGCGCTCATTCCTCCCAAACAAGGCCGCTGAGCGGTCGCGGATATCCCGGCGGGCGGTGCGCGGTGCGGCCCTGCCTAAGCTGAGGCCCATGGCACGCATTACCGGCTCTTGGCTGTCCGGACCCAACGCCGAGTCCGGAGACGATCCGGCCGGTGACTATCAGGGTAAGGAATTGGGCCTGCCGCGATCGGGTGTGGGGGCGCTCGCGCCGTTCACGCGCCGGGTCGTCGCGATCCTCGCGGACTGGTTCATCTCGATGGGGCTGGCCGCGATCATCGTGCGGCCCAATGCCGAGCACCTGATCGCCAAGCTGACGATTCCCAAAGGGCAGCAGCCACCTTCGCACTTCGAGGTGATCACCCAGGCGCTGTCCACGCCGACGCTGCTGGTGTGGTTCGTGCTCGGGGTCGCCGCGATCACGCTGTTCGGGTTCACGCCGGGCCAGTACTTCCTGCGGATCAAGGTGACCCGGGTGGACGCGGACGCGCCGGTCGGATTCGTGCGCGCGCTGGCGCGTCAGGTCATCGTGATGTTCGTCATCCCGGCCCTGTTCACCGACGGTGACGGCCGTGGCATGCACGATCGGGCCACCGGTACGGCGCTGGTTTACAGCCGCTGAGGAAACGCCCGGCCGCGTTGCGGACATAAGGGAGTAATGCCCTCGCTGCATCGGGACGTCGATGCCGCACTGACCTTGCTCCGGAATTTCGCGCGTCCGGATTCGAATCGGTCCGCTCGTACCTGGTCGGGACATCCGACCCTGGTTACCTGCGATGCTGTTGGTCAATAGTGTGGCGAGACGTAGCCGAATGTTCACCGCAGTTTGCTTTCGATCTGTATGGTGACGGCGATTTGCCGGGGCACAACCAGAGATGGTGCGCATCGGTAAGTAGCTGTTGTTGTGCTGATGGAGGATCAATGGTCGAGGACTACCGGCCCGCCATGCGGGGCTTCAGCCGGCGGTCACTGCTCGCGACCACCGGTCTGCTGGGCTTGGCGGCGGCCGGTGCCGCGGTGACCGCGGGCGTGAACGCCACCGCCGACGCGGACGGCGTACAGCGCACCCCGCACGGTCAGCACATCGGCCAGACCAGCTTCGGCTTCAACGCGATCATCCGCACCGAACGCGTGCACTCGGTGGCGCGCGGCCGCGATGTCGACATGGTGACCATCCTGCCGCCCGGCGTTCCCGCTGAGGGCCTGCCGATTTCGCTACTGCTGCACGGCCTCTACGGCACCGCGCAGACCGCCGCGGTCGGCGGCCTGTCCGACGTGCTCGCCGCCGCGGTGACCACCCGGCAGTCACCCGCCTTCGGTTTCGTCGCCCTCGACGGCGGCGACAACTACTGGCACGAGCACGGCACCGGCGACGATCCAATGTCCATGCTGGTCAACGAGGTTCCCGGCTGGCTCGCCCAGCGCGGCCTGGGGGGCATCGGCGGGCTGCCCGCCGCCGTGACCGGCACCTCGATGGGTGGCTTCGGCGCGATGGTCTACGCCCGCCGCCGCGCCGAGCAGGGCCGCCCGGTCAAGGCGGTCGCCACCATGTCGCCGGGGCTGCTCACCTCGTGGACGGAGATGGCCAAGCGCAAGGCCTTCATCAACGCCGACCAGTGGGCCTCGCTGGATCCGCTGCGCAACTTCGACAAGATGGGTCCGGTGCCGACCGGCCTGTGGGTCGGGGATCACGACCGTTTCATCGACGGCTGCCGCCGTTACATCGAGGTCGCCAGGCCCGAGGTCGGTCTGGTGACACCCGGTGCGCACAACGACGACTACTGGCGCACAGTCACTCCCGATGTGGTCCGCTTCCTGGCTCGTCACATCATCTGAGCTGGTTTCACTCCGCTCGGCGGTGTCCGAATCGCCGGGATCGCTGTAGCGCCCCGGCGTAAGCTTTCCGCAGTGCGCACCAGGTGCGGTTCCGCGCCCGCCGTTCTCGCGGAAGGAGTGGTCCGATGACCGGCTTCTCGCCCGGTTTCCAAGGCCGGCCCCGGCCCAAGAGTGATCGGCTGCCGCCCGGGCAGTATCTGGTCGAGGACTGGCCGGTGCTCTCGGCCGGGCCGACGCCGCGGGTGGATCTGGCCCGCTGGCAGTTCACCGTCACCAATGAGACCGGCCGCCAATACAGTTGGAGCTGGCCGCAGCTGATGGCGCTGCCGCAGGAACGCCCGCACGTCGACATCCACTGCGTCACCAGGTGGTCCAAGCTCGACACCGACTGGCGCGGCGTCTCCCTCGACACCCTGCTCGAAAACGTCGAGACCCAAGCCGAATACGCGCTGGTCTCCAGCTACGGCGGCTACACCACCAACCTGCCCCTCGAAGATCTGCTCGACGGCAAGGCCTGGATCGTGCACACCTTCGGCGGCCAGGACCTGCACGCCGAGCACGGCGGCCCGGCCCGGCTGCTGGTGCCGCACCTGTACTTCTGGAAATCGGCCAAGTGGGTCAAGGGAATTCGCCTCCTAGACAGCGAGGAGCTCGGCTTCTGGGAGGCCGCCGGCTACCACAGCTACGGCGACCCCTGGCGCGAAGAGCGCTACCAGGACGACGACTGATGCGCTGGCAGCCCGCCGAACTCGTCGCCGACCGCTTCGAGAACCCGTCGGCCCGCACCCTGATCCTGCGTGTCCCGGGCTGGCCCGGGCATCGTCCCGGCCAGCACCTCGACGTCCGCCTCACCGCCCCCGACGGCTATCACGCCGAACGCAGCTACTCGCTGGCCGCGCCCGCCGACGGCGACCGCGTCGAGATCACCGTGCAGCGCGTCGTGGACGGCGAGGTGTCCGGATATCTCGTCGACGGCCTGCCGGTCGGTGCCTCGATCGAGGTGCGCGGCCCGGTCGGCGGCTGGTTCGTCTGGACGCCCGAGACCGGGGGAGCGGCCGTCCTGATCGGCGGCGGCTCCGGCATCGTCCCACTGATGGCAATGCTGCGCGCTCGCCGAAAAACCGCTGCCGCCAGCCCTTTTCGCATCCTGTACTCGCTGCGCGATCCGGCCGACCTGTACTACCGCGACGAACTCACCGAGCTGGGAACCGATCTCGAAACCGCCAGCGCGTCGACCGGACCCGGCGGCAGTCCGCTGCGTGGTGTGGACCCGGCCGACGGCATCGAGATCTTCGTCGCCTACACCCGCGACGCGCCCGCGGGCAGTCCCCGCCCGCCCGCCCGATTGACCCGCGAGGAAATCTCCCGCTACATGTTGCCGCCCGCCCCGGACGTCACCTGCTACGTGTGCGGCCCCACCGCGTTCGTCGAATTCGTCGCCGACGCCCTGGTTTTCGCCGGGCACGATCCGGCCATGATCCGCACCGAACGTTTCGGACCCACCGGAGGCCGGTCATGACGATCCCGTACACCTACGCCTCCGGCACCGCCGACGACCGCCACCTCGACGGCAACTGCCTGGCCGGCGTGCTCTCGGAGATCTTCCCCGGCGACCCCACCGTCCACGAATGCCGTTGCGGCACCTGCGGAACCACCGAACCCCTGGCCCGCGCGCTGGTCTACCTGAACTCGCCGGGCACCGTGGTTCGCTGCCCGCACTGCTCGGCGGTCATGCTGCAACTGACCACCACGCCGACCGGTCATCACCTCACCGTCACCGCCACCCTGCACATCCCGCGACTCCAGTAGGGGAAAGCGCGAGGCCCGCGTCCGGTTGGGGACGCGGGCCTCGGGTGAACGGTGCGGAAGGCGTTGCCTCCCGGGATGAATCAGCGGCGGCGGATGCTGCGCTGTACGCCGCGCATCTTCGCGCCGTTGGGCAGCGGGCCCTTCGGCAGCGCCGGTCCGCCGCGGGTGGCCAGCGCGGACAGGCGGCCCTCGATGAGGTCCATCCGCTTGGTGTCGATATTGCGCGGCAGCTTGGTCAGGTAGCGCTGCAGTTCCTTCAGCGGCACCTGATTCGCGTCGTTGCCGATGATGATGTCGTAGATCGGGGTGTCGCCGACGAGCCGCGCGACCTTCTTCTTCTCCTGCGCGAGCAGCGACTTCACCCGCTGCGGGGAACCCTCACCGATCAGGATGACGCCGGGCTGCCCGACCACGCGGTGCACGGCGTCGAGCTGGGTGGTGGCGGCGATACCGGGGGAGACACGCCACTTGCCCTGCAGGTTGTCCAGCGCCCAGGCGGCCGCGCCGGCCTGTCCGTCGGCCTTGGCGTACACATTGTTCTGCACGCGCCGCCCGAACAGGATGAACGCGCCGAGCGCACCGCCGATGAGACCGATCGGCAGCAGATACCACTGCACGCCGAAGATCAGTCCGATCACCAGGAACAGTACGGTCACGCCGACGAAGACGCCGATCATCAGCGGCAGCAGGAGTTTGTCTTCCTTGCGCTGCATCTGGAAGGCCTGCCAGAGTTGCTGGCGGCGCTCCTTCGACGCCTTTTTGCGCGCCGCCTTCGCCGCGGCCTTCGCTTCCTTCGACGGATTTCCGCCCTTGCCTGCTGCCATGGTGTCCAGCTTAGTGGCCGGTACCGCTTGGTTCGCGACGGGATCACCACGCCGGTGTGCCCGCGCGTCACCAGCCGTCCCGGGTGCGCCGCGAATCTCATTCAGTGGGACGCGTTGATCCCGGATACGACGGTCGGCCGCGAGGATACCGGCGGGTGGGTGTCCGGTTCGGTCATCGGCCACCCACCTCCTCGTCCCGGATCGGTAGCGGGGCGGCCCGGGATCGGTCGCGCTTTGGTGAAGCCCGCTTGGATCTGCTGAGCTGGTCGTCAATACCGAACGGAGACAACACCGATGTTGAAGAAGACCCTCGCGGCCCTCGCCGTGACCGCCTTCGCGACCACTCTCGCCACCGTCGCCACGGGCACGGCCACCGCGGACGTGTACTACAAGAACTGCGCCGCCGCTCGTGCCGCCGGTGCCGCCCCGATCCTGCGCGGCGAGCCCGGCTACCGTCCCGCGCTGGACCGCGACAACGACGGCATCGCCTGCGAGTGATCGCATCGCCTCGGCCGCGTACGACAGTGCGGCGGTCGGGGACCCGAACTCCCCAACCCGACAGTGCGCAGACCCGGTGAAGCCCCGAGTCCTTCCTGGTGTGCGCGGGTCAGGATCTGGTGAGGCCCGGCCGGACCGCATACATCGCGGTCCGGCCGGGTGTCTTTTCCCCGTGTCGCAGCTCAGGTCTGGGTCTTGGCCCGGGCGCGCATACTCTCGGCCAACTGACTCGGCATGGCCTCGTGCCGCGCGTACCCGCGGGTGAAACTCGCCGCCCCGTGCGCCAGCGACCGCAGATCCACCGCGTAGCGGTTCAGCTCCAATTCCGGCACCTCGGCGCGAATCGTGGTGCGGCCCGGCCCGATCGGTTCGGTGCCGAGCACGCGTCCGCGGCGGCTGGACAGATCGCCGAGCACCGGCCCCACATAGTCGTCGGAAACCACCACGCGCACTTCGGCGATCGGCTCCAGCAGGCTCATCCGGGCGGACGCCGCGGCCTCGCGCAACGCGAGCGCCCCGGCCATCTGGAAGGCCGCGTCGGAGGAATCCACCGAATGCGCCTTGCCGTCGAACAGCGTCACCCGCACATCCACCAGCGGATACCCGGCCGCCACCCCGCGCAGCGCCTGCGCGCGCACGCCCTTCTCCACGGACGGAATGAATTGGCGCGGAACGACTCCGCCCACCACCTTGTCCACGAACTCGATGCCCGACCCGCCCGGTAGCGGCGCGACCTCGATCTCGCAGATGGCGTACTGCCCGTGCCCGCCGGACTGTTTGACGTGCCGTCCCTTGCCCGGCGCGGTGTTGGCGAAGGTCTCGCGCAACGCCACCCGGTGTTCGACCACATCCACCTGCACCCCGAATCGGGAGCGCAGTCGTTCCAGCGCCACATCGCGGTGTGCCTCGCCCAGGCACCACACCACCAGCTGATGGGTGTCGGGATTCTGTTCCAGCCGTACCGTCGGATCCTCGGCGATCAGCCGCGACAGCCCCTGCGAGAGCTTGTCCTCGTCGGCCTTGCTGTGCGCCTCGATGGCGATGGGCAGCAGCGGATCCGGCATGGACCACGGCTCGATGATGAGCGGACAGTCCTTGGCGGACAACGTGTCCCCGGTCTCGGCGTGCGTCAGCTTGGTGACGCACACGATGTCCCCGGCGATGGCCTGCGCCAACGGCCGCTGCTGTTTGCCGAACGGCGCGAGCACCCCGCCGACGCGTTCGTCGGAATCGTGGTTGCCGGTGTCGCCGGGCCCGTGCCCGCACACGTGCACGGTGTCGTCGGCGTGCAGGGTGCCGGAGAAGAGGCGGACCAGCGACATACGGCCCACGTACGGGTCGGAGGCGGTGCGGATGACCTCGGCGGCCAGGGGCGCGTCGGGATCGCAGGCCAGCGTGGAGCTTTCGCCGCTGGATCCGACGGCGGAGACCGGATGTTCTGCGGGCGTGGGGAATCCGCGGGTGATCAGGTCCAGGATCTCCACGGTGCCGAGCCCCTGCCGCGCGCCCTCCGGTGGCGGCGCCGCGATCAGCACGGGATGGAAACTGCCGCGCGCCACGGCTTTTTCGAGGTCCGCGACCAGGCTGGCGAGATCGATCTCCTCGCCGCCGATGTAGCGGTCCATCAGGGATTCGTCCTCGCTCTCGGCGATGGTGCCCTCGATGAGCCGGTTGCGCGCCTCCTCCAGCTGCTGGAGTTGTTCCTCCGACGCCGGAGTCTCCACCCGCTCTCCGGTCGCGTAGTCGTACACGTGCTGGCTGAGCAGGTCGATCAGCCCGAGCACCGGCCGATGCCCGTCGGCCGCCTTGTCCCCGTACACCGGAAGATGCAGCGGCAGCATGCTTTCCGACCGCCCGCCGCCGAGGATCTCCCGGCAGGTCTCGGTCATGTCCTCGAAATCGGCTCGCGCGGTGTCCAAGTGGGTGAGCACGATGGCGCGCGGCATGCCCACGCTCGCGCACTCCTCCCACAGTGCGAGGGTGGCCCCGCTGACGCCCTCCACGCCCGCGGCGGCCGAGAGAATGAAAAGGGCCGCGTCCGCTGCTCGCAGACCGGCCCGCAGTTCCCCGACGAAATCGGCGTATCCGGGGGTGTCGAGGAGATTGACCTTGACCTTCTCCCACCCCATCGGCACCACCGACAGTTGCACCGACCGATGTTGCCGCTGTTCGATGTCGTCGTAGTCGGAGACGCTGGTCCCGTCTTCCACGCGTCCGGCCCGGGGCACCGCCCCCGCCGCCACAGCCAGGGCTTCCACCAGCGTGGTCTTGCCGGACCCGCTGTGCCCCACCAGCACGACATTACGTATCTCTTCCGGCCTTTCGGCCGTGATTACCCTGCCGTTGGCGCCTGCGGACGCCGTCGTTCGCTCGACCATAAGGCTCGCTCCGGGGTCGAAAGTGCGGATAGTCCGAGCTTCCCACCGGCATCGTGCCCGCGTCCACGAATCCACCGAACCGATTTGTACGGCACGCCGCTACCCGCCGTTCACCTCGGTCGATGCGCGCGGCGTTCGCTCACGTGGCACAAAAGACTCCGGCCCGGACGTGAGGTCCGGGCCGGAGTCGTGGAGATCGGTTGCGGCTACGAGCCGAAGCGGGCCAGCACGCTGGTGGCTTCCTGCGCGGCGGTGCCGCCTTCGGCGAGATGTGCCATCTCCGGGGCGATTTCGCGTCCGTGGTGACGCATGGCCTGCGCGTAGAGACGACCGGCGCGGTAGGAGGAACGGACCAGTGGCCCGGCCATCACACCGGCGAAACCGAGTTCGTTGGCGACGTTGGAGTGCTCGACGAACTCCTCCGGCTTCACCCAGCGATCCACCGGATGATGCCGCGGCGAGGGCCGCAGGTACTGGGTGATGGTGAGAATGTCGCAGCCCGCCTCGTGCAGGTCGCGCATGGCCTGGGTGACTTCCTCGGGCGTCTCGCCCATGCCCAGGATCAGGTTGGACTTGGTGACCAGTCCGGCCTCGCGCGCGGCGGTCAGCACCGACAGCGACCGCTCGTAGCGGAAGGCCGGGCGGATGCGCTTGAAGATGCGCGGCACCGTTTCCAGGTTGTGCGCCAGCACTTCCGGCCGCGAGGCGAACACCTCGGCCAGCTGTTCGGGCACCGCGTTGAAGTCCGGGATCAGCAGTTCGACACCGGTGTGCGGGTTGAGCCGCTTGATGGCGTGCACGGTCTCGGCGTACAGCCAGGCGCCGCCGTCCTCGAGGTCGTCACGCGCCACACCGGTCACCGTCGAGTAGCGCAGCCCCATTGCCTGCACACTCTCGGCCACGCGCCGGGGCTCGTCACGGTCGAGCGCCGCGGGTTTGCCGGTGTCGATCTGGCAGAAGTCGCAGCGCCGCGTGCACTGTTCACCGCCGATGAGGAAGGTTGCCTCGCGGTCTTCCCAGCACTCGAAGATGTTGGGGCAACCGGCTTCTTCGCAAACCGTGTGCAGCCCTTCACGTTTCACCAAACCCTTGAGTTCGGTGTATTCGGGGCCCATGGTCGCGCGGGTGCGAATCCAGTTGGGTTTGCGCTCGATCGGGGTCTCGGAGTTGCGAGCCTCGATGCGGAGCAGCTTGCGTCCCGCGGGTGCGGAGGCAGTGGATGATTGCGCTCCGGCCGGGTCGTTCGATGCCGGGGTATCGACAGAGGTCACTTTGTTCACCCTACGCTCGTGATCATTCGGCCTTGATGGGCACGGTTAGCGGAGCGGCTGCTGTGCCGGATTGCGGCACGTCCGCCGGGAGCGGTTCCGGGCATTCCGCGGAGGTTTTCGCGCACCGCGAGATGCTGTGGTCGGTCACCTTCAGGTCGCCGTCGAGCGCGCGGGCGATGGCCTCGGCCACCAGCGGCCGCACCTCCGCGACGGTCACCTCACGCCCGAGCTCACGGCTGAGCGTGGTGACTCCGGCGTCGCGAATGCCGCACGGCACGATCGCGTTGAAACCGTCGAGGCTGGCATTGCAGTTCAGCGAGATCCCGTGCAGGGTCACGCCGCGCTGCACGCGCACGCCGATGGCCGCGATCTTGCGTTCGGGCTGGAAGTCCGTCTCCGGCAGCCACACTCCCGAACGTCCTTCCACCCGGCCGGTTTCCAGCCCGAGCTGCGCGCACACGCTGATCAGCGCTTCCTCGAGCCGCCGCACATACGCGACGACGTCGACGGGTTCGGCCAGCCGGATGATCGGATACCCGACCAGCTGTCCCGGCCCGTGCCAGGTGATCTTGCCGCCGCGATCCACCTCGATCACCGGGCTGCCGTCCATGGGCAGGTCGGCGGCTTCGGTGCGGCGGCCCGCGGTGAAGACGAAGGGATGTTCCAGCAGCAGCAGCCGGTCCTGGCCGATGCCCTCGGCGCGTTCGGCGGCGATGACCCGCTGCCGGTCCCAGGCTGCCTGGTAGTCGATGAGGCCCAGATCGTCGACGGCGAGGGGTGTGCCGTCGTAGCGGGCGGATACCGCGCGGGGTAACGGTGCGGTGGCCGTACTGCTCTCGCTCACGATTGTGACGTTACCCCTTCGTCGATGACGCACTGCATCAGTGTCAGGTCCATCCAGCGCCCGAACTTGTAGCCGACTTCGGGCATCTGCCCGGTGATCGCGAACCCGAATTTCTCGTGCAGTGCGATCGACGTGGTGTTACTCGACTCGATGGCCGCGATCATGATGTGCACGTCGCTCTTGCGGGCCCGCACCAGCAGCTCGGTCATCAGCGCGGTGGCGACGCCGCGGCGGTGAAATATATCCGATACGTACACCGAGTTCTCGACGGAGAACCGGTAGCCGGACTTCGGCCGGAACTGTCCGTAGCTGGCGTATCCGGCGACCGCGCCGTCGATCTCGGCGACCAGGATCGGGCAGCCGGCCCCGGTCCGCGTCGCGAACCAGGCCTTGCGTTCGTCGAGGTCCGCGAGTTCGGTGTCCCAGATCGCCGTGGTCTCGGCGATGGCGTTGTTGTGGATCACCAGAATTTCGGGCAGGTCGCTTTCGCGCGCATCCCGCACCACCAGTTCGGCCGCATGATCGCTCACATCCGACACGCTAACGTCCGGCCCGACGTGATCTGCGCCGCACCCGCCCCGGCTCAGGCGGATTCGCCGAGCGTGGCCGCGAGCGCCGCGCCGACGGTGGGGTGCTGGAACGGATATCCGGCGGCCTCCAGCGCGGTCGGAATCGCCCTGGGGCCGTGCAGGATTGCCTCTTCGGCGAATTCCCCGACGGCCAGCCGCAGCGCGAACGCGGGCACCATCAGGGGGGTGGGCCGCCGCATCACCCGCCCGATGGCATGGGTGAACTCGGCATTGGTGACCGGTGCGGGTCCGACCATATTGACTGGGCCGGAAAGGCTTTCGTTGGTGAGCGCGTAGGCGATCGCACCCACCTCGTCGTCGAGGGAGATCCACGGCACGTATTGCCGTCCGCTGCCGAGCCGTCCGCCCAGGCCGAGGTAGTAGAGCGGATACAGCATTCCGAGCATGCCGCCGTGCCGGGCCAGCACTACCGCTGACCGCAACAGCACGGTTCGCACGCCCGCGTCGGCGGCCGGTTCGGTGGCGGCTTCCCAATCCGCGCACAGTCCCGCCAGGAATCCCGTTCCGGCAGGGGAGGTTTCGGTGACGACGCGATCGCCGCTGTCACCGCCGTAATAGTGGACCCCGCTGGCATTGATCAGCGTGGGCACGCCCGCGGCGGCGACCGCGGTGGCCAGCACGTCGGTCGCGACGATGCGGCTGTCGCGCAGTTCCTGCTTGTAGGTCCCGTTCCAGCGCCGACTGCCGATGCCCGCTCCGCAAAGGTTCACCACGGCTCCCGCGCCCCGCAGGGCCCGGTCGTCGATGCTGGAACGGACCGGGTCCCAAGCGAATTCGTCACGGGCACGCACGGGCCGCCGGACCAACCGGGAGACTTCGTGCCCGTCGCGGCGCAGTGCCGCGACGAGCGCCGTCCCGATCAGTCCGGACGACCCGGCGACCACGACTTTCATCCTTGCTGCCTACAGGCCGAGGTCGCCCTCGAACGCCGCCTCTTCCAGCCGGTGCTTGATCGTGGTGACGAAGCGTCCGGCGTCGGCGCCGTCGATGAGACGGTGGTCGTAGGTCAGCGGCAGGTAGGCCATCGAGCGGATGCCGATGAACTCACTGCCGTCATCGCTGATCACCATGGGGCGCTTGACGATCGCGCCGGTGCCGAGCATGGCCGACTGCGGCGGAACCAGGATCGGGGTGTCGAACAGCGCGCCGTTGGAACCGATATTGGTGATGGTGAAGGTGCCGTTGGCCAGCTCGTCCGGCTTCAGGCCACCGGTGCGCGCCCGGTTGGCGATATCGGTGATGGCGCGCGCCAATCCGGCCAGCGACAGGTCGTTGGCGTTGTGGATGATCGGCGAGAGCAGACCCTGCTCGGTATCGACCGCGATGCCGAGGTTGACCACCTGGTGGTAGGTGATCTCCTTGGTGTCGGAGTTGTACGAGGCGTTGATGTTCGGGTGCACGGCGAGGGCCTCGATGACGGCCTTCGCGTAGAACGGCAGGAACGTGATGTTCACGTTCTCCCGCTGCTTGAACGCGGCCTTGGCGCGGTTGCGCAGGGCGGCGATCTTGGTCATGTCGACCTCGTGCACCTGGGTGAGCTGCGCGGTGGTCTGCAACGACTCGACGGTCTTGGCCGCGGTGATCTGCCGGATGCGCGTGGCCTTCTGGACCGTGCCGGGCAGATGCGACAGCGACGGACGCGGCGCGGCGGCGGCAGCCGGGGCGGCCTTGGCAGCAGCGGCGGCAACCGGAGCCGGAGCCGGAGCCTTGTTGGCCTCGGCGGCGGCGAGCACATCCTGCTTACGGATGCGACCACCGACACCGGAACCGGTAAGGGCGGCGAGGTCGACGCCGTTGTCCGCGGCCAGCTTTCGCACCAGCGGCGTGACGTACGGGCCACCGTTGGCGGAGCTGTCGTCGGCCGGGGTGCTGGCCGCCGGAGCCACGGCGGGCTTCGGCGCGGGGGCCGGAGCGGGAGCCGGGGCCGGGGCAGGCGCGGCAGCGACCGGAGCCGGAGCCGGCGCGGGAGCCGCGGGGGCCGGAGCGGGCGCGGGGGCCGGAGCGGCGGGTGCGGCTGCGGGCGAACCACTTCCGATCACGCCGAGCTGACCGCCGACGGCGATCACGTCGTCCTCCTGCGCGCTGATCTCGAGCAGTGTGCCCGCGACCGGCGAGGGGATCTCGGTGTCGACCTTGTCGGTGGAGACCTCGAGCAGCGGCTCGTCCACGGCCACCTGGTCGCCGACCTGCTTGAGCCAGCGGGTGACGGTGCCCTCGGTGACGGACTCGCCCAGTTCGGGCATCTTGACCGGGGTGCCGGAGCCGTTGGAGGCGGCGGCGGGCGCGGGGGCGGCGGCCGGAGCAGGAGCCTGCGCGGCGGGCTGCGGGGCCGGGGCAGGGGCTGCGGGTTGCGGCGCGGGGGCCGGGGCCGGAGCGGCGGCGGGCGCGGGAGCGGCGGCGGGGGCCGGAGCCGAACCTGCCTCACCGATCACACCGAGTTCGCCACCGACATCGATCACGTCGTCTTCCTGGGCGACGATCTTCACCAGAACGCCGGCGACCGGGGACGGGATCTCGGTGTCGACCTTGTCGGTGGAGACCTCGAGCAGCGGCTCGTCGACCTCGACCGTGTCTCCTTCCTTCTTCAGCCACCTGGTCACAGTGCCCTCGGTGACGCTCTCACCAAGAGCTGGCATCTGGACGGAGAAGGTCATTTCCGTTGACTCCTCTGACTGCTCGTCGGGTTAAACAGTTCGTCTCTCCGCGGGCGTGGCACCGCGGGTCGCGGTGTCGGCTCGACGGCCACCGAAGTTTCTGTGGCACCGGAGATCCGTGTTGGTTCTTGTTCCGTCACCCATCCTTGCACTTGCCCGGGTGCGGCGTGTCACAGGGCGGCGGTTGCGCCGACCTCTCCGTGTCGCATTGCTGAGCGTGAGCATGGAAGGAGCGGGATCCCATGACACGTATCACGTTTGCCTTCGGCTTCCCAGTCTCGGGTGCTCGCGTCCGGCGCGTCACGCTGTTTGCGCTCGGCTTGCCGACATCCGCGAGCGGGCCCGATCGCCGCGTCTGCGCGGCGGCTGAGGGCTCGGTCGATTCCCATAGTGCGGGTCATCCCGGCGGCCGTCCGCGCGGTCGGCTGAGGCGGTGCTGAGCGCTGGCTGTGGTGCTGCTTAGGAGTTGTTTCCGCGGGTGGCGAAAGCCTCTGGAGCTGGCATTATCGAAGTATCCGGCCGATTCTCGCCGGGCCCGGAGAGGAGGTTGCCGGATGGGTTTCCTGGATCTGTTCGGTCGCAGCGGCACGGCCCGCAGGGGTGATATCGACCCCGCCGACGCCGCGTATCTCACCGCGTGGACACGCGGCCACCACGGCGTCGAGGCCTTCGTCGAACCCCGCACCACCGTCACCGACGTGACCGTCGTGCTGGTGGCGCACGACGGTGAGTGGACCCGCCGGGTGGTCGGTGAGCGTGGCGCGCAACGGCTTTCCGCGAGTCTGCGCGTCCCCGTCTACGACGTCCGCCTGGTCGGCTACCCGCAGCGCATGCGCGATCACGATGCCCGGCTGCGGATTCTGCACCGCCGCGCGGCCGAATCCCCCTGAGCCGCCGCGAGGCCCGTTGCCGCGGGGTTGCGGCAACAGGCCTCGCGGGCTTCGCTGTTCGGCCCTCGCGGGCTTCGCTATTCGGCGGCGATGTCCTCGAGCGTCGCGATCAGCGTGCGGACCGGGACACCGGTGCCGCCCTTGCCGATGTACCCGAACGCGCCCCCGGTGTTGTAGGCCGGACCGGCCACGTCGAGGTGCGCCCACTGCACGGCGTCGGTGACGAATTCCTTGAGGAACAGTCCGGCCGAGAGCATCCCGCCCCAGCGGTGCGGAGCCACGTTCGCGATATCCGCCACCTTGGACGCCAGATCACCGCGCAGTTCGGCGGGAAGCGGCATGGCCCAGGCGTTTTCGCCGATCTCCTGCGAGATGCGCGCGACCCGGTCACGGAACGCCTCGGTGCCCATCACCCCCGGCGTCCGGGTGCCCAGCGCCACCATCTGCGCACCGGTCAGCGTCGCGACGTCGATGAGGTAGTCGGGTTCGTCCTCGCTGGCCCGCACGATGGCGTCGGCCAGGATGAGCCGTCCCTCGGCATCGGTGTTGATCACCTCGACGGTGGTGCCGCCGTACTGGGTGAGCACGTCACCGGGCCGCTGCGCGGTGGACGACGGCATGTTCTCCGCCATCGGCACGGTCGCGATCACGGTGAGCGGCAGGCTCAGTCGCGCGGCCAGCAACGTGGTGGCGATGACCGCGGCCGCGCCGCCCATATCGGAGGTCATGTTCTCCATGCCCGCCGCGGGCTTGATCGAGATGCCGCCGGTATCGAAGGTGATGCCCTTGCCGATCAACGCCACCTTCGGGTCGCCGCCCGCGTAGATGATGCGGATCAGTCGCGGCGGCCGCGAGGACCCCTTGCCGACCCCGAGAATGCCGCCGTAGCCCTGGCTTTCGAGCTGCTTCTCGTCGAGGATCTCGACCTGCAATCCGGCGGCCTTGGCCAGTTCGGCTGCCCGGTTGGCGAATTCGCCGGGGTACAGCGCGCTCGGCGGGGTGTTCACGAAATCCCGTGCGGTGGCGACGGCTTCGGCGATGGCCTGCGACCGGAACAGGTCCTCTTCACCGAATCCCGTTTCGGGAACCAGCAATTCGACCCGCTTGACCGGCTGGTCCTCGGCCTTCGGTGCGGTCTTGGCCGACTTGAACGTGGTGAACTGGTACGCGCCCAGGTAGAAGCCCTCGGCCGCCGCGCCCAGATCCAGTCCGGACAGCGTGGTGACCGCCGTGGTGACCCCGGTCAGCGCCCGCCCGGCCGCACCCGCGGCCTTGCGCACGCCCTCGGTGTCGAGCTTGTCGAGCGAGCCGAGTCCGACGGCGAGCACGAAGTCAACCCCGAGTTCGGCGGGCGCGGGAATCCGGGTGAGCTCCTCCAGCTTGCCCTTCGCGCCGACGGCACGCACCGCGCTGAGCAGGGCCGCGCGGGTATCGGCGTCGAGCACATCCTCGAACGTGTCGGCGGGCGCG
This sequence comes from Nocardia sp. NBC_00511, assembly GCF_045161165.1. Classification (NCBI taxonomy): domain Bacteria; kingdom Bacillati; phylum Actinomycetota; class Actinomycetes; order Mycobacteriales; family Nocardiaceae; genus Nocardia; species Nocardia sp. NBC_00511. Next base: position 4,379,371 of record NZ_CP107849.1, on the reverse strand, counting down.
AGCACGGGCCCGTCCTCCGACGTGGTGAGCCCGATGACGAGTACATCGGCCTCCCCGATGCTCTCGGTGCGTACGAGTTCCGGTCCGAGCGAACGATCTGCAACAGCTGTCATGGGAGCTCACGTTACTGGCCCCCTCGTCAACAAGGCTCGACGTCCGATTCGCGCATTTCCGCGACGTGTCGCGGGATCGGGCAAATACCCTGGTTAGGACACCGCAGTCGGGCATACCCCGCGGTGTCCACATCCTCCGATGCCCGCTCGAGATCCTGCGGCGTTCAGGAGGACTCCAGTGGCGAAGGCAAAGTTCCAGCGGACCAAGCCGCATGTCAATGTCGGCACCATCGGTCATATCGACCATGGCAAGACCACGCTCACCGCGGCGATCACCAGGGTCCTGCACAACGAGTATCCGGACCTGAATCCGTTCACCCCGTTCGAGGCCATCGACAAGGCTCCCGAGGAACGCCAGCGCGGCATCACCATTTCCATCGCGCACGTCGAATACCAAACGGAGCACCGGCATTACGCGCACGTCGACTGTCCCGGCCACGCCGACTACATCAAGAACATGATCACCGGCGCGGCCCAGATGGACGGCGCGATCCTGGTGGTCGCCGCCACCGACGGCCCGATGCCGCAGACCAAGGAGCACGTCATCCTGGCGCGGCAGGTCGGCGTCCCGAAAATGGTGGTGGCACTGAACAAGTGCGACATGGTCGACGACGAGGAGATCCTGGAACTCGTCGAACTCGAGGTCGCCGACCTGCTCAACGAATACGAATTCGACGGCGACGAGACGCCGATCATCCGCGTCTCCGCGTTCCAGGCCCTGGAGAATCCGACCGGCGAGTGGGGGCAGCCGATCCTGGATCTGCTCGCCGCCGTGGACACCTGGATCGAGACGCCCGCCCGCGAAGTCGACAAACCATTCCTGATGCCGATCGAGGACGTCTTCACCATCACCGGCCGCGGCACCGTCGTCACCGGCCGCATCGAACGCGGCGTGCTCAAGGTCAACGCGGAGGTGGAGATCGTCGGCATCCGCCCGAAGACCACCAGGACCACGGTCACCGGCATCGAGATGTTCCGAAAGCTCCTCGACGAGGGCCAGGCGGGGGAGAACGTCGGCCTGCTGCTGCGCGGCATCCGCCGCGAGGATGTCGAACGCGGGCAGTGCGTGATCAAGCCCGGGTCCGTCACGCCGCACACCGAATTCGAGGGTCAGGCCTACATCCTGTCGAAGGAGGAGGGCGGCCGCCACACCCCGTTCTTCGACAACTATCGGCCCCAGTTCTATTTCCGCACAACGGATGTCACCGGAGTGGTCACCCTTCCGAAGGAGGTCGAGATGGTGCTGCCCGGCGACAACGTCACGATGGCGGTGGTGCTGATCCAGCCGATCGCCATGGAGGTGGGCCTGAAATTCGCGATCCGCGAGGGCGGCCGCACCGTCGGCGCGGGCCAGATCACGAAGATCGTCAAATAACCGCGGGCGGATTGCTGTTCAACCGCGGCCACCGGCGCAGGATCGCCAGCGCGAACATCCGCATGGCCGGATGCTGAATCGTGTTGTATATGAACTGATCTCGCGGCGTCATGTGCAGAAAGCGCAGCAGCGGCCGGGTCTCGCGCAACAGCCCGAGCACCTGGTCACCGGTGCCGCCGCTGCCGAGCCACACCGGATAGTCGAGCGCCTCCAGCACCGGCGCGACGGTCTCGACCACATTGTCGGTCTCGGTGGCCGCCGCGAGCACATAGAGCAGGATGGGATCCCCGAACGAGGCCCGGGCCACCCGCGCGGAGACCTGGTCGGCGAGGTACCACCACAGCGACAGCGGGTCCTCGCGCAGATCCAGCCCCGCGTCGGTGAGCACGATGCGATCGAATTCGCGTCGCACCAGCCCGATCTCCTCGGCGGATTCGAGCAGCATGCGCACTGGGATGGGGATGTCGCCGTGGAACTCCGAGTCGTCCCAGCGCTCCTGCATATCGGATTCCTTGAAGATCGCCAGCGCGACCGCGAGCGGCACCTGCTCGCCGTCGAGCGCGAAGACGCCGTCGGGCCCGATGTGGCGCAGCACCGACTGAAAGGGCCGGGTGAAGTCGGCCGCGGTCGCCCGATCGATCCGGACCGGCCGGGTGAGCATGGCCTGGGCGATGAGGTTCATCAGCAGTCGCCGCGGCCGCCCGTGATGCTGGCGGGACAGCTGCACCAATCCTTCGGGCAGATCCTCGAAGTCGAGGTCCGGGTCGCGTGCCACCCCAAATCCGAAGCAGCTCAACGACAGATTGACCGCCTCGATATCGGCCCGCTCGGGCCCGCCGACGCACAGCACGCGCGCCGAGGTCGGTCTGCGTTCGGCGATCGCCTCCAGCCGCAGCACCCGCTGCCACTCCGGCCGTGCCCCGTACCGGTGGAAAAGTTCGTCCCCGCGCCCGATCAGCACCTCGTCGAGCCGCACCTCGTCGTCGGGAATTCCCCTGAGCCGCTTGAGAACTTCCGTTCGGCACAGATAGTGCTCGCTGTCGCGGCGCTCGAAATCAGCCCCCGACCCGAACCGATACCGCCGCTTGTCCTGCCATCCGTAGAGCGTCGTGAGTATGTCGTGCACTTCATCGAGGAACAGGTCGGAGGCGAGCTCGAGCCCCCGCCAGCCGCGCCCCGGTGATTTCACCGATTCGGCGCGCACCAGATAGGTGACCACATCCGCTCGCCTGGTCCGCCGAGCTCTCCTCGTCGCGTCCATGCCTTGCCACGCTAATGGATTCGCGATGCGGACATGCCGTGATGTCCGCACCCGGCACCATCGGTCAGCCCATCTCCTCGAGTGATTTGCCCTTGGTCTCCGGCACCCACTTGAGCACGAACGGAATCGAGAGCAGTGCGAACGCCGTGTAGATCACGTAGGTCCCCGACAGGTTCCAGTCCGCGAGACTCGGGAAGCTGGCGGTGATCACCCAGTTGGCGATCCACTGTGCCGAGGCGGCCACACCGAGCGCGGCCGCGCGCAGCCGGTTCGGGAACATCTCACCCAGCAGCACCCACACCACCACACCCCACGACAGTGCGAAGAACAGCACGAACGAGTGCGCCGACACCAGCGCCACGATGCCCTGCGCGTGCGGCAGCGACACCTTGTCCCCGGACCCCGACTTGGCGGAGAACGCCCACGCTTCCAGTCCGAGCGAGATCGCCATGCCCGCGGATCCGATGAGCGCCAACGGTTTCCGCCCGATCCGGTCCACCAGCGCCATCGCGATCACGGTGCCGACGATATTGATGATCGAGGTGGTGAAGGAGTAGAAGAACGAGCTCGACGGATCGATGCCGACCGACTGCCACAGCGTCGCGGAGTAGTAGAACACCACGTTGATGCCGACCAGCTGCTGGAACACCGACAGCCCGATACCGATCCACACCACCGGCAGGAACCCGAACTTCCCGAGCAGATCCCGGAACGACGACTTGTGCTCCTGCGCCATGGCCGCCTGGATGTCCGCGACCCGCGCGTCGAGATCCTCGTCCGCGCTCTCGACCTCCGACAGCACCTTCTTCGCCTTCTCGATCTTGCCCACCGACACCAGGTAGCGCGGTGACTCCGGAATGGCGAAGGAGAACAGGAAGTAGAGCGCGGCCGGCACCACCATCACCCCGAGCATCCACTGCCAGGCCTCGAGCCCGAGCACATGCCCGCGCTGGTCACTGCCCGCCGCCTTGAGGATCGCGAAGTTCACCAGCTGCGAGGTGGCGATACCGGTGACGATGGCCGCCTGCTGGAACGACGCCAGCCGTCCGCGATACGCGGGCGGCGACACCTCGGCGATATAGGCGGGCCCGATCACCGACGCCATCCCGATCCCGATGCCGCCGAGCACGCGCCACATGGCCAGATCCCACAGCGCGAACGGCAGCGCCGACCCGATGGCGCTGATGGTGAACAGCGCCGCCGCGATCCGCATGACGAGGATGCGTCCGATCCGGTCCGCGATCCGTCCCGCGATGGCCGCGCCGATCGCGCAGCCGATCAACGCGATGGCGACCACCTGGGCCAGCGCCGCCGACCCGATGTCGTACCGATCGCGGATCGCCTCGACCGCGCCGTTGATGACCGAACTGTCGTATCCGAACAGGAACCCGCCCATGGCGGCCGCCGCGGTGATGAAGACGACGTAGCCGAGACTGTCCGTCCCCACCGCCCGTTGTTCCGATCGTGCTGCCGGGTTAGTCACGCTCGACTCCTTCGTCACGGCTCGGGCCTGAAGTACGCGAGCCAACCGCAATGGGGTGAACCAGTTGGAGCTATTGCCGCTTTCGCGCGGACTACACCGATTCTGGCCGTCGAGATGGTGTTCGAGGCGCAGGCAACGCCGAGTGGTCGGTTTCTTCGACGGCCCGCGTGCGTCCACGGCCGCTTGGGGTGCTGCAAAACCGCAGGTAGACAGGCGATTTGACTTTGGTGCACCGCATTCCGTAACTTATTCCAGGTCAGAGCGACACGGACACCGACCCGGAGCCCCAAGGGCCTGGGAAACGAGGTTGTACGAGGAGCGCCTGATGCTCACACTGGTTCGGTCCTGATCAGCGGATTTGGTTCTGCTGAGATGGATGAGCTATGTTTTACCAGCAGCCTCACCGACAAGCGGGACAAGAGCCCGGGGTTTCGGTGTGTGCGTGTGTTCTTTGAGAACTCAATAGTGTGTCGATGAATGTCAGTGCCAATTATTTAATTGGTTCCGATCTTTCGCACCCCCGTGTGGAGGGTCGGACATTTAGTCAGCAAATACTTTTGCTGGCGTTTGATTTTGCCAAGGTTTTCGGACTCTGGTTAATTCTTCCAATTGGCTCTTCGGAGCGAGTTGAGAGTCTTCAACGGAGAGTTTGATCCTGGCTCAGGACGAACGCTGGCGGCGTGCTTAACACATGCAAGTCGAGCGGTAAGGCCCTTCGGGGTACACGAGCGGCGAACGGGTGAGTAACACGTGGGTGATCTGCCTCGCACTCTGGGATAAGCCCGGGAAACTGGGTCTAATACCGGATATGACTTTCGGATGCATGTCCGATGGTGGAAAGATTTATCGGTGCGAGATGGGCCCGCGGCCTATCAGCTTGTTGGTGAGGTAACGGCTCACCAAGGCGACGACGGGTAGCCGACCTGAGAGGGTGACCGGCCACACTGGGACTGAGACACGGCCCAGACTCCTACGGGAGGCAGCAGTGGGGAATATTGCACAATGGGCGAAAGCCTGATGCAGCGACGCCGCGTGAGGGATGACGGCCTTCGGGTTGTAAACCTCTTTCGACAGGGACGAAGCGCAAGTGACGGTACCTGTAGAAGAAGCACCGGCCAACTACGTGCCAGCAGCCGCGGTAATACGTAGGGTGCGAGCGTTGTCCGGAATTACTGGGCGTAAAGAGCTTGTAGGCGGTCTGTCACGTCTTCTGTGAAAACTTGGGGCTCAACCTTAAGCTTGCAGGGGATACGGGCAGACTAGAGTACTTCAGGGGAGACTGGAATTCCTGGTGTAGCGGTGAAATGCGCAGATATCAGGAGGAACACCGGTGGCGAAGGCGGGTCTCTGGGAAGTAACTGACGCTGAGAAGCGAAAGCATGGGTAGCAAACAGGATTAGATACCCTGGTAGTCCATGCCGTAAACGGTGGGTACTAGGTGTGGGTTTCCTTCCACGGGATCCGTGCCGTAGCTAACGCATTAAGTACCCCGCCTGGGGAGTACGGCCGCAAGGCTAAAACTCAAAGGAATTGACGGGGGCCCGCACAAGCGGCGGAGCATGTGGATTAATTCGATGCAACGCGAAGAACCTTACCTGGGTTTGACATACACCGGAAAGCCGTAGAGATACGGCCCCCCTTGTGGTCGGTGTACAGGTGGTGCATGGCTGTCGTCAGCTCGTGTCGTGAGATGTTGGGTTAAGTCCCGCAACGAGCGCAACCCTTATCTTATGTTGCCAGCGCGTAATGGCGGGGACTCGTGAGAGACTGCCGGGGTCAACTCGGAGGAAGGTGGGGACGACGTCAAGTCATCATGCCCCTTATGTCCAGGGCTTCACACATGCTACAATGGCCGGTACAGAGGGCTGCGATACCGTGAGGTGGAGCGAATCCCTTAAAGCCGGTCTCAGTTCGGATCGGGGTCTGCAACTCGACCCCGTGAAGTTGGAGTCGCTAGTAATCGCAGATCAGCAACGCTGCGGTGAATACGTTCCCGGGCCTTGTACACACCGCCCGTCACGTCATGAAAGTCGGTAACACCCGAAGCCGGTGGCCTAACCCTTGTGGAGGGAGCCGTCGAAGGTGGGATTGGCGATTGGGACGAAGTCGTAACAAGGTAGCCGTACCGGAAGGTGCGGCTGGATCACCTCCTTTCTAAGGAGCACATCTCCACGACTCTTCACACAGGTGAATGACGTTGTGGCAGAGACCGTTTCGGACTCACATGTAGTCCGGCGGACGCTCATGGGTGGAACACTGACTACTTTCATCGCACTCGATCGAAGCTATGTCTTCGGTCGCGGTGGATATACCGACACACTATTGGGTCCTGAAAGAACACGCGAAAGCGAGTTTCTTTCTAGGAATCAAAACGACGAGACTGGCTTTCAGTCATACCGCCGAGCTTGGCTCGGGCTGGTGCTGAGATCAAAGCGCAGTCTCGTGTGTTGTTTGAGAACTGCACAGTGGACGCGAGCATCTTTGTTAGTAAGTGAAAAAGAGCGTACGGTGGATGCCTTGGCACCAGGAGCCGATGAAGGACGTAGTAGGCTGCGATAAGCCTCGGGGAGCTGTCAAACGAGCTGAGATCCGAGGATTTCCGAATGGGGAAACCCAGCACGAGTGATGTCGTGTTACCCGCGCCTGAATATATAGGGCGTGTGGAGGGAACGTGGGGAAGTGAAACATCTCAGTACCCACAGGAAGAGAAAACAACAGTGATTCCGTGAGTAGTGGCGAGCGAAAGCGGAAGAGGCTAAACCAGGAGCGTGTGATAGCCGGCAGGCGTTGCGTTCGTGGGGTTGTGGGATCTCTCTTCTCGATTCTGCCGAATCGAGCACAAGTCAGAAACCGAGTTGTTAGTCGAATTGGTCTGGGATGGCCAACCGTAGACGGTGAGAGTCCGGTAGACGAAAACATCTCGGCTTGTGTGAGAGACACCCGAGTAGCAGCGGGCCCGTGAAATCTGCTGTGAATCTGCCGGGACCACCCGGTAAGCCTGAATACTCCCTGGTGACCGATAGCGGACTAGTACCGTGAGGGAAAGGTGAAAAGTACCCCGGGAGGGGAGTGAAATAGTACCTGAAACCGTGCGCTTACAATCCGTCAGAGCCTTCCACTTTGTGGTGGGGTGATGGCGTGCCTTTTGAAGAATGAGCCTGCGAGTCATCGGTGTGTGGCAAGGTTAACCCGTGTGGGGTAGCCGTAGCGAAAGCGAGTCCGAATAGGGCGTTTGAGTCGCACACTATGGACCCGAAGCGGAGTGATCTACCCATGGCCAGGGTGAAGCGACGGTAAGACGTCGTGGAGGCCCGAACCCACTTAGGTTGAAAACTGAGGGGATGAGCTGTGGGTAGGGGTGAAAGGCCAATCAAACTCCGTGATAGCTGGTTCTCCCCGAAATGCATTTAGGTGCAGCGTCGCGTGTTTCTCACCGGAGGTAGAGCTACTGGATGGCCTAGGGGGCCTACAAGCTTACCGAAGTCAGCCAAACTCCGAATGCCGGTGAGTGAGAGCGCGGCAGTGAGACTGTGGGGGATAAGCTTCATAGTCGAGAGGGAAACAGCCCAGATCGCCAGCTAAGGTCCCTAAGCGTGTACTAAGTGGAAAAGGATGTGGGGTCGCGAAGACAACCAGGAGGTTGGCTTAGAAGCAGCCACCCTTGAAAGAGTGCGTAATAGCTCACTGGTCAAGTGATCCTGCGCCGACAATGTAGCGGGGCTCAAGTACACCACCGAAGCTGCGGCATTCAGACATTATCCCGCTTTCGAGCCAGGAGTCTGGATGGGTAGGGGAGCGTCCTATAGCCAGGGAAGCGGCGGAGTGATCCAGCCGTGGAGGCTATGGGAGTGAGAATGCAGGCATGAGTAGCGAAAGACGAGTGAGAAACTCGTCCGCCGAATGACCAAGGGTTCCTGGGCCAGGTTAATCCGCCCAGGGTGAGTCGGGACCTAAGGCGAGGCCGACAGGCGTAGTCGATGGACAACGGGTTGATATTCCCGTACCCGTGTATCCGCGCCAAATATCGAATCAGTTGTGCTAAGTATCCAAAAGCGGTCTTATCGAGCCTTCGGGCGAGAGGGAGCGTGGCTGCATACGACCCTGGCTGTAGTAGGTAAGCGATGGGGTGACGCAGGAAGGTAGCTGGGCCAGGTGATGGAATACCTGGTGTAAGCCTGTAGGGCGTTGTGTAGGCAAATCCGCACAGCATATAGCCTGAGAGGTGATGCGTAGCCGATTGAGGCGAATTCAGTGATCCTATGCTGCCGAGAAAAGCCTCTAGTGAGTTGGTACACGGCCCGTACCCCAAACCGACACAGGTGGTCAGGTAGAGAATACTAAGGCGATCGAGATAACTGTGGTTAAGGAACTCGGCAAAATACCTCCGTAACTTCGGGAGAAGGAGGGCCATGTCTGGTGAAGGGACTTGCTCCTGGAGCTGGGTGTGGTCGCAGAGACCAGTGAGAAGCGACTGTTTACTAAAAACACAGGTCCGTGCGAAGTCGTAAGACGATGTATACGGACTGACGCCTGCCCGGTGCCGGAAGGTTAAGAGGACCGGTTAGCACTTCGGTGCGAAGCTGAGAATTTAAGCCCCGGTAAACGGCGGTGGTAACTATAACCATCCTAAGGTAGCGAAATTCCTTGTCGGGTAAGTTCCGACCTGCACGAATGGCGTAACGACTTCTCAGCTGTCTCAACCACAGACTCGGCGAAATTGCAGTACGAGTAAAGATGCTCGTTACGCGCGGCAGGACGAAAAGACCCCGGGACCTTCACTATAGCTTGGTATTGGTGTTCGGTACGGTTTGTGTAGGATAGGTGGGAGACTTTGATCCAGGGACGCCAGTTTCTGGGGAGTCGTCGTTGAAATACCACTCTGATCGTATTGGACCTCTAACCTCGGACCCTGATCGGGTTCAGGGACAGTGCCTGGTGGGTAGTTTAACTGGGGCGGTTGCCTCCCAAAATGTAACGGAGGCGCCCAAAGGTTCCCTCAGCCTGGTTGGCAATCAGGTGTCGAGTGCAAGTGCACAAGGGAGCTTGACTGTGAGACCGACAGGTCGAGCAGGGACGAAAGTCGGGACTAGTGATCCGGCACCGGCAAGTGGAAGCGGTGTCGCTCAACGGATAAAAGGTACCCCGGGGATAACAGGCTGATCTTCCCCAAGAGTCCATATCGACGGGATGGTTTGGCACCTCGATGTCGGCTCGTCGCATCCTGGGGCTGGAGTAGGTCCCAAGGGTTGGGCTGTTCGCCCATTAAAGCGGCACGCGAGCTGGGTTTAGAACGTCGTGAGACAGTTCGGTCTCTATCCGCCGCGCGCGTCAGAAACTTGAGGAAGGCTGTCCCTAGTACGAGAGGACCGGGACGGACGAACCTCTGGTGTGCCAGTTGTTCCGCCAGGAGCACGGCTGGTTTGCTACGTTCGGAAGGGATAACCGCTGAAAGCATCTAAGCGGGAAGCCTGTTCCAAGATGAGGTTTCTCACCCCCTCGAGGGGTTAAGGCCCCCAACAGACCATTGGGTTGATAGGCCGGAACTGGAAGCCCTGTAAGGGGTGTAGGTGACCGGTACTAATAGGCCGAGGACTTACCAACAAAGTTGCTACGCGTCCACTGTGCGGTATCTGAAACAACACACAAACTTCGTTTGTGTGGGATTTCGGGGACCTTGTCCCCGGCCCCCTTGTTTGAGGGTGGTCGAGGGCGTGCTCCTCGTGATTCCATGCGGGCGGAGTGTGACAGTTTCATAGAGTTACGGCGGCTATAGCGGTGGGGAAACGCCCGGTCCCATTCCGAACCCGGAAGCTAAGGCCACCTGCGCCGATGGTACTGCACTCGACAGGGTGTGGGAGAGTAGGACACCGCCGGAACATCATTCGCGAAACCCCCTGACTTCGGTCAGGGGGTTTCTGCGTTTCCGGACAAAGTCTTCTCACCCAAAATGGTCGCCGCAGGCCACAATTCGATGTCATCTGCCGACATACGCAGAATATTTGCACCCAGTTTGCCCCCAGCTCCGAATATCCTCTATGCACTTCGACTGGCCGCACCCCGCAACCGCTCGAGCCGTCACCGATTCAGGCTGGACCCCCGCCCGCCGCATAGACATCGCCCCCTGGATAGACCGCCTCGAAGGCGAGGGCTACCACGTCTCCCCACCCGCGGCCGCCATCCTCGAATCCTTCGGCAACCTCGCAGTGCGCCCCCTCGAAGACCCCCACTCCCTCTGGGGCGCAGACTCCCTGTTCTTCGACCCGATAGACGTAGGCAACGGCATGTACGAGCGCTACTACGACTTCGAATCCGCCCTCGGCCACCGCATGACCCCCCTGGCCGCCAACTCCAGCAGCACCTCCTTCTTGCTGATCCTGGACGACGGCCGCCTCGTCTCCGACGGCGTCCTCGCCCTCCACCTCCTCGGCAACTCCCTCCCCGAAGCCCTCGACCTCCTCATCCGCCGCCACCGCACCCCACCGACCCTCCTCTCCTACGACCTCCCCATCCCCGCCGCCAGGCGCACCCGTGTCTCCTGACCTCGCCCTCCGCGGCTACACCCCGGTCCCACGGTCGACAACCCAAGGCGGATAGAACAACACCCGATCCATCTCACGGCGTCGGCACGCCTCAGCGAATTCGCCACCGGCACTCGGCTCTTCGCGAAACCGATCGAACGCCGCCTGATCGATCTCGTAGAACTCTTCGTAGTCCACATGCCCGGAGCTGACGGGGATCGAAAGGTAGTACCTCCCCGTCTCCACCTCGAGCCCCAGCGAATACCAGTACTCCCGCGACACGAACCTGTCGTCGAATGTCATTCCGCACCACCATCGTCGAGGAAACCCACCGGACGCGAACCTTGAATGTGGCACATATTCAGCTACTTCCGCCAGTACCCTCATGCGGGTGGCGGGAGAGCTGAGTGTGAACCCGGTCGAAGTGTCGGCGACCGCGGACTATCTGGAGCGAACAGCACAGGAGATCGCCGATGACGTGGCAGCACACATGAAACAGGTCCGCTCGTTCCTGGGCGGCGACTGGCAGGGCGACGCGGCGACCTCGCACGAGAACCCCTGGACCGATTGGGAGAACGGCGCCCATCGCATCCTGGCGTCGTTCCTCTCCGACTCCGGGCTGCTGCGGCAGGTGGCGTCGGAGTGCGTGCGTATCGACGGCGCTCGGGCGGAGGCGATCGGCCGGACGGGATCGAGTCTCGAACTGCCCGAGGCGATGTAGTGGGGGACTACCGAGTCGATCTCGGCGGCCTGCAACAGCTGATCGACGCGGCCGCCAAGTTAGAGTCCACCATCGAGGCCAGGGTCTCCCAGATCGAAAACCGTGTCGACGAACTCCACGTCGAATGGTCCGGCGACGCCGCCCGCGCCCACCGCACCGCCCACGACGAACGTGTGGCCGCGGTAGCGACGATGCGCGAGGCTCTGCGAGTCCTGGGCGAGAAACTCGCGACAGCGCACACCGCCTACACCGCCGTCGGATCCACCAACGCCGGAATGTGGCCGTGACCCCCACCCCGAGCGTCCCGGTCATAGTCTGCCGCGCCGCCGAATACGCCTCAGCCGGAGAGGTTTTCGGCACCGTCGGCACCGAGGCCGTCAACACCCACACCGGACTCCTCGGCGTGCTGCAAGCCAACGCGGGCATGGCAGGTAGCGACACCATCGGCCAGGAATGGGCCGCCGCCTACGACCAGGCGGTTGCCCTCGCCCTCCAAGCCTCCGCCCACTTGGCCACCGCCACAACGCAATCCCGCAACCTGATCACCGTCGGCGCCTACAACCACCAATCCGGCGAGGCCGAGGCCGACCACGAAGCCGTCTCACCGCCCCCGAAACCAGCCCTCACCCCGGCCCCCTGTCTCGTAGACCAGGCCCCTTCCGCGGCAGGCGGCGGCCTCCCCGAACCCTTCGGCTGGTCCATCATCAAGGACGCGGTAGGCGCGGTCTGGCCCAACGGCCACCAGGACGAACTCCGCTCCGCCCAAACCGCCTGGACCACAGCCGCATCCAACTTCCACGCGATGTCCTGCACTATCCCCCAGGCCGTAGATCTCCTCGCCAACCAACAGTCCGAGGAGATCCCCACCGCCATAGCCACCGCCCAGTCCCGCCAATCTGACCTGAACGACCTCGGCGACATCGCCCAGCAGATCGGCGACGCCTGCGGCGACTACGCCCACCACCTGGACGAGGCCCACCACCAGATCTTGGTAGAACTGGCAGACCTCGCCGCCGAAACCGCCGCCGTCGAGGTAGGTTTCGCCATCCTGGCCCCCTTCACGGCAGGTCTCTCCGAAGCAATCGGTAACGCGGCTTGGGTAGCCCGAATCGCGGTGAAGGCCCGCCGAATCGCCACGATCATTGCCGACTTGGCCACCAAGGCAAGGGAATCCGCCCGCGTCGTCAGCACCCTCGTGGACCGCGTGAGCGTCCTGTCCGCGAAAGTCGCCAAGTGGGTCCAGGAGGCCGCGGCGAAGCTCGCGACCTTCGGCCGCCGCATCGGCCTGGCGCCCAAGCTGGAGACTACGGCGATGAACCCTCGCTACGTGGGCGAGAATCTTCCCGGCAATTCTGTGTGGCCGGGTGACACGGTGCGATACCTCACTGCGGAAGAACGGCAGAGCTTCCGGCTGTTCGTCCGTGACGGAAAGCTCTACGACGCGAACGGCAAACTTTTCGACACCACCGCCTCGGCGACTCATTTCAGCGATGGCAGCGCCATCTTCGTGATGGACGAGGACGGCGCGCTCTACGCCTCGAAATATCATGAGCCCGGCCATTTTCACCACTCCAGCTTCCTGTCCGGCGCTCCCGTGGCAGGCGCCGGTGAACTCCGTGTGGTCGACGGCGAACTGCGTTTGATCACCGATTCGAGCGGCCACTATCGTCCTGCACAGGACTTCTCCAACCAGGTCATCGAACAGCTTCGCAGCCAAGGTCTGAAGATCGATCTGTCCCAGATCGCGCTGCAGGCACCCAAGTAGCACGAGAGGGATAGAGATGAGCGACAACTGGCGTGCGGTCGCCAACGCCGTGCTGTACAAGATTCAGTTCGCTGGTGCCCTCGGCAACGACGAGATCCAGCGCATGGCAACTTCGCTGGTGCACCAGCCACTCTGGGATCTCACAGTCGACGACGAATACCGCGCACTGCTCGAAGCTCTAGACTCTGGAGAGGTGCTCGATCCCGTTGTCCAAGTGAACTTCTCGGAATCAGAGAAGCGAGCCTTCCTGACCGCCGTTGCCGCCGAGCTCGACAAGATGCGACCCTGGCCCGAACGCCCCTTCCGCGAGGTCCCCCTGGACCGTTGGCCAGAGTTCGCCCATCTCGCCCCGATCGCACGAGTGGAAGAGCCCTGGACCGATCTTCAGCCCTTGCTCGGCAAGATGTTCCGCAAGCCCGCAGGCTTCAACCGCGAAATCCTCCCGCTCCGTTTGAAATCCGGCACCGAAATCGCCTTCCTCTGGCCCGGCTGGCCGGGCGAATCGTCAACTGCGCTGGTAGCGCTGGGCGAGAAGATCGACCCCGATGAGATCGTGCGGGAAATCCTGTCGGTATCACCAATCGACCCGACCACCGTGACCACTCTGCCTGCACCGACCACGCCCTTCACAACCTACGAGGTGACGCCACTGCGCCCCGAGTTCGTAGGCGAACACATCCCCGGCAACAGGATCTGGAACGGCACTCACGTCCACTACCTGACGCCCGCGGAACGCGAACCATACCGAGTCACGGTCGCGAACGGCCTGCTGTACAACAGCCAAGGCGCCCTCTTCGACACCTCCACCGCCCGCACCCTCTGGACCCCACAAGGCGGCCGAGCAATCTTCGTCATGGACGCCAGCGGCGAAATCTATTCCTCCCCAGAGCATCTCCTCGGCCGCTTCCACCACTCCAGCCTCCTCGCCGGCACCCCGGTAGCCGCCGCGGGCGAACTCTTCGCCGAAAACGGCCGCATCCGCCTGATCTCCGACCACAGCACCCACTACCGCCCCGCCCGCCGCTTCACCCACCAGATCCTCGACAGCCTCCGCCGTCGCGGAGTCCCGGTTGATGACAAACAGGTCGAGTACCACATGCCACCGGACGTGGAGTGATGACGTGATCCGTTGGCTCGCAGTCATATTCAGCCCGCGAGTCACGATGCAGCGGAACGCTCCTCGCTTCGAGGAGCCGAGCTGCCGCGACGTCTACCCGCGATTCGCTACCTCGTCGACTTTGGCATCTCTGACACCCGCCGACCTGTTCATGTAGTCGAGCAGATTCGTGCCGATGATGAGAAGTCGGAGGAGAGCGGCCGATAGACGCGGGCGCGGTGCTTCCGAGTCGAGACGGCCGTAGATGATGGGCCTTGCCGGATAATCGGTTCCGGCATTCGAAAGGGGCGGCATGAGGTTCGGATGGAGATCGAAGACTGCCCGGTTGCGCGCTGCGGTCCTGGTACAGGACGCGCAGCTGGTAGCCGAACTGGTTGCGTCGGGTATCGAGGTCGACCGCCCCGACAAGTCGCTTCGCACCCCACTGCACTATGCCGCGAGCCGCGCTGATCTGCAGACCTGCCGCATTCTGCTCACCGCGGGCGCCGACCCGAACACGAGCTCGGAGGACAGCGAGACTCCGTACTACCATGCCCTGACATCGATGGACGGCGTCCCCGAGTTGTCCGCACTGTTCATCGAATTCGGTGCCGACCCTCGCCTACTCGTCGATATCAACCGCCTCGACGAGTTCGACCGCACCGCGCTGCACTACGCCGCTTTCTACGCCCACCTGCCTCTTCAAGATCTGCTCATCACGACACTGCTGGAGGCCGGATCCCAGCTCGAGGCCCGAGACTGCAATGGTTTCACCCCGTTGCACGCGGCAGCGGGCCAGGACCAGGCGCGTCCCCTCCGCCGTCTGCTCGAGGCCGGGGCGGAAGTAGATGTCGCGAACAACGTGGGTGACACCCCATTGATCCACGCCGCGAAGCACTCTCGTGCCGCGGACGAAGTGATCGGCGTGCTGCGCGAATGGGGCGCGGATCCGTTGCGCAAGAACCAGAGCGGGTGGAGCGCACTGAGCTTGGCACGCCGAGAAGATGTTTCAGGCGGCAATTTCGATCGACTCCGAGCTTCTCTGTCCGATCTCTTCGACGACTACGACGCCCTGGTCGAACGCCTGGATACCCCGCTACACAGAGCAGCCGCCGCAGGCGACGAACCCCGAGTACAAGACCTCCTGGCCGCGGGAGGCAACCCCGCCGCAGCCGATATCGCGGGTCGCACCCCGGTATACCTGGCAGCGGCGGATTGGCATCGGGAGGCATTGCTGGCCTTGCTGCGCACCGGCGTCCCAGTCGATATCGAAGACGACCGAGGCCAGACACCTTTGCTGGCAGCGGTTCTCGGCTCGTCCGGCTCCCCGGAGCGGCTCGAATGTGTCCGCCTGCTGGTCGAGTACGGTGCGAACCCCGACCACACAAGCCGGAGCATCGGCTCAGCCCGTGGTATCGCGGAGACCAACAACATGACCGATGCGCTGGTGATCTTCGCGTCCGCGGCCGGCTCGGTTCGAGACGGAGGAGCAGACTGATATTCGCCGCGGGCACATTCAGTTTGGAGTCAGTCAGCGCTACCAGCCACCTGGTAGTCGTACTTGTCGGATTGCAAAGCCGACCCGATCAGTTCGGCAGGCTCGGCAAGGAGACCGGCATCGAGGTCATGGCCGCAAACGAGATCCCCTACCGGCACCTCGACTAGCCTTGACGCCGTTTCGAATCCGATGCCGGTGATGTCGATGTCCTCGACGCTAACCTCGGACTCCTTGTCGAAGCCCATCCGCCGAAGCCGCACTCCTCCACCTCTCGAGATGCACTGGTGCTGTGGCTGATACGCCGTTGCTACGGCGTATCAGCCACTAGGCGACTACTTGATCGCGACCCGGGTCCCGTTCGAGAACAGCGAGTCGTGGAACTCGATCGCGGTCGGTGTCGTGCCTTGGGGTACGTCGAAGGCGAGCACCACCGAGACCTTGTTGCCGGGGTTGATGTCGGTCACCACATCCTTGTTCAGGTCGATCACAGCGATCGTGTCGTTCGAGTAGGACTTGCCCTGATCGTCGATGAGCTTCTGATTGTCGCCGATGTAGCTCTGCGACTGATTGCCGATATTGGCGATGTCGACGTGCACCAGAATGAACTCGCCCTGGGCCTGTTTGCTCGTGAACTCGTTGTCGCCCACCGTGTTCACGGGTGCGTCGACCCCGGTCACGGTGAACGCGAACTTGCCGTCCCGAACCTCCGAACCCACCGGGGCGATGCTCGTTGACTGAGCCGCCTGCTTGGCGACCTCATGGGCGGCGCCGCCCATCAATGCGGCACAACCGCCGAAAAGCACGGCGATGCATGCGAAGAGACCCAGGAACACCCAGGGCCAGACACGACGTTTGCGAGGTGGCGCGGGGTAGCCGGGCATCGGCTGCTGCCCGCCTCCCTGCCAAGGCTGCTGGGGTATACGCGGATCGGTCATTTCTCGGTTCCTTGATAAAGGGGATATTTGAGGCCGATTGCGTGACTGGCACGACTTCGGCCCACCGGTGGATGATCCGGCCGAATCTTCCGGTTTGTCAGGTTTACCGCGGTAACGCTGGACAGTAGATTATTCTCCGTTATTTCCAGTTCCGTTACTGCTTGAAGATTGCGATATGGTGGACGAGGAGATGCGGAAGAAATTGTCACTATTCGTCATATGCATGGCACGCGTTTTCAGTGTCAAATAGGCATGAATGGTGTCTGTCGCTCCTGGCTCGTAGAAAGCTGCTGATCAACGCTATGGGTGAGCTGATAGTCGTATCCGTTGGGCACGGCGAGATCTGTTGGCGCACCTCTTCTGAGGCTGCAGCGTTCAGCCGCGGATGCGTCCTCGATGCGTCGTCATTCCGCCCTCAGAATCCGACCTACGTGATATCGAAGTCCGCGGACAGTCGTTCCGTCTTGAAGTCGAAACCCATCAGCCTGAGCTTCATTTCTCCACACTCCTGGTTCGATCAGAAGGCTTCATCTGCGCGGGTATCGGAGCCGCCGCACCCTGGAGCTCCCGCTCTCTTAGGCCCCGCCGTGCGTGTCTCCTGGTGGATAGTCTCGGAGACGCTCATGCCATGACCGCGGTGAGCTTCTTGGGCTGCCATGACGGGCTCGTGTTCAACGTCATCAACCGAGACGGCAAGATCTTCTGCGTCGACGGCCACTCCGGTACCTGGGCAAATTTCGAGGACTTCAGCGGCTTCGAATTCCTCCGCACGAACCGAAGGAGCACCCATGGACGAACCCGCAGCCCGCAGCTTGGCAGCTCGGCACCTCGAAGGTATCTCGTCCCCCGAGCGCCTCCTGATGCTGTTCCCCTCCTCGAAGGACCTCGGCTGGTGCTTCACCTTCGGCTGGAACACCCAGCGCTACCTCGAAACCCGAAACATGTCCGACTCTATGGGCCCGGGCACGGGTCCGATCGTCGTGGTGAAGTCGACTGGTGACATCTGGATGCTCTCCAGCGCAACGTCTTTCGATGAGCAGCTGGCGGCGTATGCACAAAGCCGTGGGATCGACACCACTGTCTGACTTTGTGGTCGGGCGGGTGTGATGATCTTCCCAGGCAGTGCCCTGGAAGAGCTGCTATTCGATGTAGCCTGGACTCTCGCGGCCCGCCGAGCACCGAGTTCGCTCGTTGTTGCTCCCACCCGCATGTCGATGTCGGGTGCGGGGAGAGTCATGGCGTTGATGCGCGGAAGTGTGCGGCAGCTACTGGAGATGGCTGATGCCGGGCTGCTTCCCGATCAGCTGGAGAAGCGGGCGGTCGTCGAGTGGGGGAGCGCGGTCGGAGCTGGTGAAGTTCGATCCTGGCGGAAAAGTCTGTCGGTGTTTTTGAGAGTGGTCGACGAGGCGGGCCTCGGAGATGTGGAGGCACTGCTCGAGCATCGGCTGCCGCACAGTCCCAAACGTGTGGATGTCATTCTGTGCGGGACGGATCCGAACGTCGGCACGGTCACGTACGTATTGGTCGAGCTGAAGCAGTGGTCGGAAGCCGAACTGATCGCCCGGGAGTTGGTGCGGGTGCCGTACTACGACGATCCGGTGCTGCACCCGGTGGCGCAGGTCCGCCAATACTGCCGCTATCTGGTCGATTTCACACCCGCACTTGAACATCGAGTGGTCAGGGGTATTGCCTTTCTACACAACGCGACTGCAGCAGGCGTTGCTTCGCTCGCCGACTATGAACTGGACGAATTTGGGAGGCTGTTCCTGGGGGACGACGACGAGAGACTGCGTGGGTTTCTGACCTCCGTGCTGGACGCCGATGCGGGCAGGGATCGAGCCCGCGCCGCAGCGGACGAGTTCGTCGGATTTCCCCATCGCCCGACCAAGAAGCTACTGGACTCCGCAGCTTACGAGATCCAGAGTCGTGAACAGTTTGTGCTGTTGGATGAGCAGCGAGTGGCGTACGAGACAGTGGCCCTTGCCGTCAACCAAGCATGGGAAGCGGAATGTTCGCGCAGGAAGGGATCGCCTGTGAGCCACCAGAAGACGGTGGTTGTGGTGGTCGGTGGCCCTGGCTCCGGAAAGAGCGTTATCGCGCTCAGCCTTCTCGGGCATCTCGCTCGAAAGAACCTCGCGGTCAATCACGCGACCGGCTCCAGTGCGTTCACAAGGACGATGCAGAGGCTGGTGGGGTCGAGGGAGCGATCGTTGTTCAAGTACTTCAACAACTTCGCCAACTCTCGGCAGTCGGAACTGGATGTGCTCATCTGTGATGAGGCGCATCGGATCCGGACCGTGAGCTCGAACGCCGGCAGTGGCTCGACTTCTCGACCGGGACGTAGAACCCAACTGGACGAGCTGATCAGTGTTGCGGCAGTGCCGGTCCTGTTCCTCGATGACAATCAGGTTGTGCGGCCGTACGAGGTCGGCTCGCTCGCGGCCATCGAAGAGGGGGCCCGTGCGGCGAGATGTGACGTTGACATCGTGCACTTGAAGAGCCAATTTCGTTGTGGCGGATCTGATCTCTTCGAGGATTGGGTCGATCGCCTGCTCGGTGTCGTCGACGATGCTCCGATCGCATGGTCGACATTAGTGGGCGCGAGCGAGGATGACTTCCTGCTTGGGAGCGCGGATACGCCTGCCGCACTGGATGACTGGGTGCGGGAACGGCACCGGCAGGCTGGTGGTCTGGCGCGATTGACGGCCGGATTCTGCTGGGACTGGACCAAGCGGCCGACCGGGCCGCGTGGGAATCGAAGCCTGGTCTCCGACGTCCGGATCGATGAGTGGAGTCGTCCGTGGAATGCTTTTCCTGGTTCGGATGTGTCGGGTGCGCCTGATTCCTACTATTGGGCATTCGAGAACGGTGGGATGGACCAGGTCGGCTGCATCTACACTGCACAGGGCTTCGAATACGACTGGGCTGGTGTGATATTCGGGGACGACTTCGTCCGACGTGGTGATCGGTGGGTGGCACGGCGGGAACACTCCTACGATTCCGAGGTCAAGAAGGCCGACGACGTTCGGTTTCCGGGGTTGATCCGCAATACCTACAAGGTCCTTCTGACCCGTGGTATGCGCGGCGCCTGTGTCTACTCGACGGACGAAGAGACGCGGTCGTTCTTCGAGCGAATGACCGCCTAGATGCGGGAATCCTGCAGTCTCGCTTGACACTCCGGGAAGCTGATCAGTCGGCGGGGTGCTTGTCGAGTAGTGTGACTCTGCGCGGCCCGCCGGGCACCGAAGCGCCGCTTCGTCGCTGCCCCTACCCGCATGGTGTATTTCGCATGCGTCCGTGGGGGTGGCGAGTGGTTCTGGTCCGGGGTAGTGCTGAGTATCTGATGTCGGAGGCGAACGCTGGGCGCCTCACGACGCTTCTCGCGGATCAGGCGCTCTTCAAATGGGGGCATCGTGCAGGGACATCCGAGCAGGGCTCCTGGACCAAGAGTCTGCCGGTGCTGTTGAACGATCTCGTCGATGCGGGGCTCGCGCAGATCGAGGTGCTGATCGAGTACGGCTTGCCGCACAGCCCGAAGCGGGTGGACGCTGTGCTCTGCGGCGTACACCCGGGCACCGGAGCGCCGAGTTATGTTCTGGTGGAACTGAAACAGTGGTCGACGATCGAGAAGGTTGCTGAGGAACTCGTCGAGATCCGCGGGTACGGCAAGAAGACATTGCACCCGGTGGAGCAGGTCCGCCGCTACTGCGAGTACCTGGTGGACTCGACGCCCGCGTTAGCCGATCGCCCCGAGGTCGTGCGTGGCATCGCCTATCTACACAACGCACGTTCTCGTGCCGTCGCAGCGCTCGAGCAGTACCAGCCAACACCATTCGGGAGATTGTTCACGCTGGATAGTCGTGGCCAGATGGTCGACCATCTCAAGGCCTTGCTGGACCCGGCGGGTAGTCGTGAGCATGCGCTCCAAGCTGCCGACGACTTTCTCCACTTCGAGCACGCTCCGACCAAGCCGCTACTCGACTTGGCGGCCAAGGAGATTCAGGAGCGGGAGCAGTTCGTTCTTCTGGACGAACAGTGGATTGCGTACAAGCTCGTCATGCAGGCCGTCGACAGGTCCAGGAGCGGGAACACTCGGACTGTCGTGATCGTGTCCGGCGGACCTGGGTCGGGCAAGAGCGTGATCGCTCTGAGCTTGCTCGGTGCATTGGCACGACAGGGCCGCCGCGTTCACCATGCGACGGGCTCGAGTGCCTTCACCAACACGATGCGGAAGGTTGCTGGCCGCCGAAATCCGCGTGTGAAGGCGTTGTTCAAGTACTTCAACAACTACATGGGTTCGGCGCCGCGCGAGCTGGACGTCTTGGTCTGCGATGAGGCGCACCGTATCCGGGAGACCAGCGCGAACCGGTTTACCAGCGCGGAACTGAGGGCGAAGGGACGCAAGCAGATCGACGAGCTGCTGGACGCGGCGTCGGTACCGGTGTTCTTGCTCGATGAGAAGCAGACCGTGCGTCCAGGTGAGATGGGTTCGCTGGCGGACATCACCGCCGCTGCAGAGGGAGCCGGTTGTCTCGTTGATGTCGTGTCACTCGACGGCCAGTTCCGTTGTGGTGGTTCGGATCTGTTCGACATGTGGGTGGAGCGGTTGTTGGGGTTGGATTCGCTGCAGCCGATCAGCTGGCAGGAGCTGACAGCCGACTCGGATGATCTGTTCCGGGTCGCGAGCGCCGTCTCGCCACAGGCGCTCGAAGCTTGGCTGACCAACCAAAGTGAATCTGGAGGTGGGACAGCACGCATCGCGGCGGGATACTGCTGGCCCTGGAGCGATCCGGAAACCGTCGACGGTGGCAAACGACTGGTCGACGACGTCCGGATCGGGGATTGGCGGCGGCCGTGGAACGCCAAGCCGGACAAAAGGGTGCCTGATGCGCCGGAGTCGTACTACTGGGCATCCGATGAGCGGGGTTTCGGCCAGGTCGGCTGCATCTACACCGCACAAGGTTTCGAATATGACTGGGCGGGAGTCATTTTCGGTCCGGACTTCGTGCGCCGAGGCGACCGCTGGGTAGCGCTGCGCCGCGAATCGGAGGATCCTGCCGTGCGGAAGGCTTCAGACGAGGAGTTCGAAGCGTTGGTCCGCAACACCTACAAGGTCCTCCTCACCCGCGGTATGAGGGGCGTGTGCGTCTACTCGACGGATTCGGAAACCCAAGCGTTCTTGGAGAAGATCACGGCGTGACCTCGCGTCGCAGTTCGGAATGCTTTACGGCCCGTCCTCGCGCGAGTTCGGCGGGATACCGTTGCTCGTTCGCTCGGATCTTCGCTTCCGCCGCCGCAACCAGATCGACCTGAAGTACGTCGGCGAGGCGGAGCAGGTAGATGAAGACGTCGGCCAGCTCCTCCTCCACGCGGGAGCGACCCTGGGGATCGGCGGTGATGGCCGTGCTCTGTTGGGGTGTCAGCCACTGAAAGATCTCCGAGAGTTCCCCGACCTCTCCAGTCAACGCCATCACGAGGTTCTTCGGTGTGTGGAACTGATGCCAGTCCCGTTCGCTCGCAAAATCCGAGATGAGTGCTTGCAGTCTCTCGATGGCCATGCCTATCTGTGTATCAGGTCGAAGGAGGTCTCACCGCGCGGACCGATCGGCTCGTCGCAGGAGGTCGCAGGAGGTCGCGGAGGTCGTCGGGACTCAGTCGGATGGTGTCGGCGCATCCAGAGGCGATCCGACGCCGAATCGCCTCGTGAAGAGCTTTAGGTGGTTCGCTCACCCGGATCTTCTCGATTTCGCCGAGCGGAGCCATGTCGAACCGATCTGGATAGTAGACCCCATCTTCGGCGAGCTCGTTCGGCCCGAACGGTTTATCCGTGCGCTCGACTTCGCCCATTCGCTCGACAACGGCAATCGTTACCGTGACCTGTGCTGGATCCCATCTTGCCGAGGAAGGTCGGGGGACGCCGCAGCCATCCGGGTCGGCCCTACCTACGCAGGTCACCGTCACATCGTCAGCGTCTTCCGAACTGAAAGCCATTGTGCACCAATGGATCTCGGTACCGGATCGAACCCGTCGGTGAGATAATCTGTACCGAGCTCGCTCGGTGCGGTCGCCTTGTGCAGGCGAGGGTGGGACGAAATCGTTTGTGGCTCTGTAGGGATCGCTCAGTCGGTGGATCCGAGGAGCCCAGAGAGTCGTTCCAGCTCTTTCAGGTCCGCTTGTTTGGCTGCATGTCCATGATCGCGGTCGGGTCGAGCCTGGCGAGCCTATAGCGGCTTCCATCATGCCGTACCCATCGGCCCGTGCGGTGCCCTCGCGCGTTCGACATGGTCGAGGTGCCGATAAAGATATCGATCATGATGTACGTGAACGTTTTCACGATCTTGGTCAGCCACTGTTGATCACAACAAGCCGCCGCCTGAAAAATCTGGGTCCAGCACCGCATCGAAAGCGGCTCGGATGCGCGGAATCTCGGCGCTACCG
The DNA here is from genome assembly GCF_045161165.1 of Nocardia sp. NBC_00511. Taxonomy (NCBI): domain Bacteria; kingdom Bacillati; phylum Actinomycetota; class Actinomycetes; order Mycobacteriales; family Nocardiaceae; genus Nocardia; species Nocardia sp. NBC_00511. The sequence goes on along the minus strand of NZ_CP107849.1, from coordinate 4,356,168 downwards.
GTGGTAGGCAGGCGCAGTAGGGGAATGCCATACTTGGTGCATATGCTGTTTTTCAGCCTATCGCGTGCTAGCTGGTCCGGATTGTTCTCGTGGTATTCGAACCCGTCGACTTCGATCCCGCAGGTCAATTTTTTGGTGACGCGGTTGAACACGACGAAGTCTATGGAGGCGCGATTGTTGACATATTGCGCCTCTCGCCGACTGAGGTTGTTGAGGTCGGGTAGCAGATTCCTTACGTACATCTGAGGTCTGACCGCCAGCCCGCGGTAATTCGTCTCTCGTAGAACATCTTCCAATACAGTGGCAATGATGTCCTCAGAGGGGAATCTTGACCGCCGCCGGACGCGGGCGGCCAGAGGTCTGAGGCGCTCCGCATAGTCGTCGTACAGAAGGTCGAACACCGAGACGATCGAGCTGTCGAATATCCCACTCGCACAGTTGCGGTAGCCGATGTACCCGATGAGGTTGCGCAGATTACGACTTCGGGGGAGCATGTCGTGGTTTGTCACGAGGACGAACCGCTTCTTCGCCCGGGATACAGCGACATTGACCATCTGGGGGTCGTCAAGAAACTCCAGCCCGTGGCGATCGTGCTCTGCAGCCCTTTCGTCCAGGACGGTCGTCATGACGATTGCCTCTTTCTCTCGTCCCTGGAAGCGGTGGATGGTGTCGGCCTCGATGGCGTCGATCAGCGCGTCGGTCACTTTGCTGACCTGCTTCCGGTACGGCGTGGTGACGCCGATGTCGACCGGCGCGAAATCGGTGCAGTACTGCTGCAGGACTTCATGTTGGATAACGTCGACTTCGCGCTGGTTGGAACGACTTCCAGCGGCGTGCCGGCGCATATGGTTTCCAGGCGTGGTGCGCGCGACAACCATTGGTTGCCAGCCGGGAGTGCTGGTGGTGAAGGGGATCAGCGCATCGTCGTAGAACATGTGGTTACAGAACCCGATGATCTCCGGATCGCAACGGTAGTGTTCGCGAAGCATTGTGCGCGGCAATTCTTGCTCGTATAACGCGATCAGCGACGACAAGATGCTGTGTTGGAGGTAGTCGTAGACCGGCTGCGGTGGGGTCGGACAGTCGTCCTTCTGGACCCCGGGGATGTGGGCAAGTTGCTTCAGATCGCCGACGACCACCAGGCTTCTGCAGCATCCCAGTACCGCTGCGGCCTCGAGTAGATTGACCTGTGAGGCCTCGTCGATGATCAGGTAGTCGACCATGCGTCCGGGGCCAATGCTGCGCTGCAGCGAATGACAGGTGCTGAGCACAACCGGATAGTCGCGGCTGAAGGCACGCCATTTTGCTGGATAGTTGTGGTTGTAGGTGCCAGGCGGATGCGCGAGGTAGCGCTGGCGCAGACTTTCCGTGAGCAATTCCAGTGACAGATCGCGCTGCCGGTCGGCCAGCTGCTCGAATGTGGCTGTGTCCAAGGCATTCTCGAGCCGATGGATCTCGTTCTCGAGGTCCGCCGTTCGCTTGTCGAAGTACAGTCGCTGCAGCTGCAGCACCACCTCGACATCGCCCGGGTCGATCGCACGCATGGAACGGAATTTCATCCAGTGGGTGACTCGGCCGAGCAGGCCGGGCAGCCTGCCAGCAGGCACCAGCTCAGGGTCAGTGGCGGCTATGTAGTCGAGGATCTTTCCCGCACTCCATCGCCATACCGGAAGCAACTCTGGATCGGGCAGGGATTGCCGATCGAAGTGGGCCATGAAATGCTCGCGCTCGAGGACATATGCACGGTGCTCCGATCGCCTTTGTGCGAGTTGACGTTCGGTGGTCTGTTTGCTTCGCAGCCGCCGGTCGAGCACGGCCAGCTCCTTTTGGGAGACCGGTGCACCTTCTGCGCTGTTGACCAGGGCCGTAACGAGTTGATTCCTCGCGGATTGGGAGCTGGTATCGAGAAATGAGCGCCTTTTCTCCGCCCGCCCCAAGCTGGCCACGACGTAGCCGATCCCGACTCCGTCGAGCTTCTCGCGGACGTTCTCGACTGCGGCGTTGTTGGAAGAGACCACCGCGACGGTATTCGACTCATCGAGCAGAATATTGGCGATCAGGTTAAGTATGGTCTGAGTCTTACCGGTGCCGGGCGGCCCGTCTATGGCAGACACCGGAGAACGAAGAGCATGGTCGATCGCTTCACGCTGGCTGAGATTGGTGTGGAACGGATAGATACGTGGCGTAGACGGTTCAGCGTGAGACTCGAGGCGAGCACCGGTGAGATAGCGGTGGAGAGCGCTGTCGGGATGGATGAAGCCGAGCTGCTCAAGTCCCTCCCGGAGCAGGTTGCCTTCCACTGAGAGCAGTGCGGCCACCGTTCGCCAGTAGTTCAGAACCTCAGCTGCGCCGACGGAAGTGGCACCATTGCCTACGACCTCGACTTGGTCGGCACGATATGGTCGGAAGCCGCCGTCCCCCGAGAACAGGTGCCACCAACCCCCGTCCGGGGTATCGAAATGGTAAGCGCCACCTGAGGTGTCGCAGGGCAAGCCATCCACGAGAACTACGTTCTGAGGGTCGGGAGGCAATTGCCGCGGCGGACCTGCGAGGGATACCCGCTCCGAATGATAGCGATATGCGGAGCGCCCGTATGTGATGTGAACCCAGGCTCCGTCAGGTCGAAGCTCGGAGATCTCGGCGGTCTTGTTCTCGACCGATCGTCCGTCCCGGTCCGACACCAATACTGCGGTTCTACGTCCATCTATCACTGGGGTCAGCTCCGTCCCGGTGCCGTGGCCACAGACCAGTCCTCTCGACGGCGGTCGGAACGGCGATGTCCCAATGAGTCGACCTCGTTGCCGAGTGTGGCTCGGGGGCAGCGCATCCGACCAGGACGATGACGATCAGCAGCACGACGATCGCGAGCAGCCAGAGCAACAGCATCCTCCTGCCACGTTTCGAGCGGCGCGGTGGAGCCTCGGGTGGCGGAGCGAGAGGGTAGACCGGGGGGTACGGCGGTGCCGTCGGCCGTGTCGGCATGTGCGGAGGCAAAATCGAGGTTGGTTGGGTCAATGTGGTCGTCGCCGCCCGCGGCGGTGGCTTCGCCGGGGGGCGTGACGGTGTGGGGGGAGGTGGCGACGACGTCGTGGTGGCCGGGTGGTTCTTGTACATCTCGCTCAACTGGGCCTGCCTGCGTGCCGCCTGGTCGGCAGGATTGCGTTGCGGTGCAGTAGGTTTCGCTGCCATCGGTGCATTGCGCGAGGGTTTCGTCGCCGGTGGCCTCGTGGTAGGCGTGGTTCGTGTCGACGATTCGGAGAGCGGTGGCCGACGCGGCGGCATCGGCGGGGGCGAGACCAGCGAGGCGATCTGCTGATCCGTGAGGTTGCGCAGCAGGCCGGTCCGGAGGAGCTCGATCTGGGGGACGTGTGTGCCCTTGTTGTCGTAGATAACCACTGTGCCAGTGATGGCGACCTGCCAGTTTCGAAGCTGGCGCAGGCGGCGGTTGCCCCAGTTATCGCGGTTCCCATAGTCGGCGAAGAGCTTTCGAGCGATTCCGTCATAGGCAACAATCGTGAAATCGCCGATGACATAGTTACCAAGATTGATCAGCGCGACGTCGCGGCCTTGACGTCCGGTCACCAGGGTGGCGAATTGGACTGTTCCGAACACGGTGACTGTCTCGCCTTCGAGGCTGAGCAGCCGATCACGCTCAGTTCCTCCAACAATCTGTCCGGTGACCAGCGCGAACCCGCCGGAATTCGGCGCGGTTGTCATTCCTTCGGAAAGCACCGCATCGACATACTCGTAGTCGGTTCGGCATGCGCGATGAAGACGCTTCGAGGCCTCGGCGACTGCTGGAATTTCCGCCAGCTCCGCGAAGACCGGCGAGTTGTCTGGATCGACGAAGTCGCGTGCGGTGAAGATGAGATTCTCGCCAGTGCCACCGAATTTGTCCCACAGTGCCGGACGCTCGCGGAGCGCATGCAGCGACAGATCGATGACGGCGGCTGCGAACGCGTCTATGCCGGAATCGAATCGGTTGCCGCGTCCAGGGTGCTGATAGTTGCGATGACCTTGTTCGGTGGCCTGCAGACCGGTCCCGTCGAATGTGGAGAGGTACATGCCGTCGTAGTCGATGAGTGTCACCGAAAGATCGTCAGCGACAAGGATATTGCCATGCTGCAGGTCACCGTGTGCGGCGCCCGCTTGGTGCAGCATCGCCACCGATTTGGAAATCGCGGCACGTACCGCTTCGATGGCATCGGGATCGCGCTGGGTGTCTTCGATCCAGTCTTCGATCCAGACTCCCAACATTTCCCCACTGGCCCAAGCCATCCGGACCATCGGGTATGGAGCGCCGTTGACGATGATTCCGTCGTCTTGGTAGAGGACGTCCACCAGGAATCTCAACTGGGGATTAGCGACGATGAAACTGTGGACCAAGTCGTAGCGCTCACGCAGCCGCCGATCACCGTGGCCCTGTTTGTAGAAGCATCGCACCGCGAAGCGCCGCCCGGTGGCGGAGTCCACGGTGAACGTCGCGGCGAAGCCCCCTGAGGCGACTGACGGCATCCCCTGTGCGTTCAAAAGTGTCGTGCCAGTCCGCAATTCCGCGACGTTCGCAAACGCGGAGCGTGGATTCTGCAGCGCAAGTTGATAGTTCAGCAGGGTGGGCAGTCTCATGGCTGCACCATCACGCAGATCGTGGTGTCGTCATTGTCCATGCCGGTTCGACGGGCCTCGGCAACCCATTCGTGGAACTCCTCGTCATCGGGGATCGTGGCCGGATCGATGGTCTTGCCCAGGCTGTGGCGTGTCAAAAGATGTTTTGCGAGAGCGTCGGAGGCCAGCACGAGGTGATCGCCGGACATCAATTCGGCTTCATGTCTCCAGATCGCAGGCATATGGGACCGGTCGCCCGCCAATGTGCTGATCAGGGGTGGGGTGCGCCCGAACTGGGTGGGATCGTCCAAGGGGCCCGCCGTGATCAGCTGCCCGCCACGAAACTGCAGCAGGCAAGCGTCGCCGACAGCGACGGCGCGGTATCTGCTGTGTGCGAATTCGATCCCGACGAATGTCGCCGCACCACCGTGTTGCAGCTTCGCCAGTGCATACCAGGGCAGATTCTCATCATGCACACGCCGCTGCCATTCGGTGCGAAGCTCTTCCAAGACTTCGGGATCGAAGATGTCGACTCCGTCCACTACGTATGCGCAAACCAGGATTTCCGCCCAGACCTCGGCTCGAGCAGACGTCGACGCGCCATCGGCGAGCGCGATCCGCGGTCGAGTGCCCGCAGCAGCGCGATCGTCGTTCTCGTCATCACGTCCCTGCTTGGGTTGAGTTGCCAATCGCACCAAGGGAATCCCCGTCGCCGGATCCGAGACTTGCGTGGGACCTGTCGCGGCTTCGATCACAGCTTGGGCTGGTCGCCGCCGGGTGTCATGTCGTCGGGGTCCACGTCGGGATCGTCGTGGTCAGGAGCAGAATCATCGTCGGTTGCGGCGGGGCTGATGAGATCGGTGAGGCCGGTCGGAGTGACGGCACGAGTGCCGATATCCAGGAAGTCGATCACCATGGTGACGTCCGCGTTGTACAAGAAACCGCGAGATCCGTTGCGTACCGAATATCCCAGAGCCGCAGCTGCTTCCAGCAATGCTGGTGGCAAGATGCTCGATGCCTCGAACAGCCCCTGGGCATTCGGATCGCTCAGCCCCGCCGCGCTCTCGGGAAAGGCCACGGCCTGTCCGCCCAGCGCCGACAGGTGCAAGTTGAAGACGAGTGCCGCACCGTCGTCGGTGGATAACCCCCGGATTCGGTCGGCGGCCTCACGCGGATCGCCATCGGTACTGGCTCCATCGGTCACATTGATCACGATCGGCGGAAAGCTCGCCGGATGTGCCGCACACCACGCCGCGATCACGGGCTCGCTGTATTCCAGTGCGGAAACCATTGGTGTCACGCCATCGGCGACCGGGTCCACCCAGACCGGCATCTGCTGCTGTACCGGCACTACGCCACCGGCACCGTCCGACACGCGTCGGGTCACGGTGTCGACCCGACGTGGATTCTGGGCAAGATCCTTCACTGGCAGCACCGGCTGCTCGGCACTGGCGCCGTGCAGAATCGGGCCGATAGTCGCACCGTATCCGACGACCCCGACCTCGAAATAGTTGTAGATCTTCTCTCCGCCGCGGCTGCATAGCAATACCGCATTGCCCAGTAGATTGTTGACCGCCAGCGCCAATGACTCGGCCTTCGTGCCCTGCCCTTGTCCGGAGGACTCCTCCATCGAGAACGACTGATCGACCAGCAACATCAACAGCGCGGGCTGTTTACGGTTGATCTCCGCCGAATACATATCTCTCCATCCTGTGACCACGACTGTCTGGGGGCGGTCTTCTCCGCCCCGACGAAATGGCCGCCCCGACAACGCTTTCGTCCGTCACATGCAACAAGATCAGAAATCGAACATCACCCCCAATTTGGGCAAATCGAAATCCCCTGCTGCCCTTGTGCTTCCGTCGATTCTAGTTGGCGAGCTCCGACATTCGATGCCGAATCAGAGACCTGCTGTGCCAGATCGCTGGACGCCTGCGAGGTGGCCGTCGAGGAGCATCAGGTGAAGCAGCGGCCTTCCGCTGGGCATGCGATCCGCCCGTGAGGGCTTATCTGCCACGTGCCCGGCACGCCCAGCCGCGTACAAGATGACATCTTCAAGCGGATCGATACCGGTGGAGAACCGTTGAACGCCATGGAGATTCGGCACTGCATGAGCAGCGCGCGCAGCCGGGACCTGCTCAAGCTCTGTGTCGCGACCGAGGCCTTCCAGGTGGCCACCGCGGGCGTGCTGCGGTTCCTCGCCTTCCGCAGCGTGCCCGGTCTGCAACAGTACGAGGCCGACTGGACTCTGGAGAGCTTGCTCGACGCGACCACCGAACTTATCGATGACCCCGATCGGCTCTCCGACGCGCAGATCGAAGGATTGTGCGAGACGAAGTCACTCGGCGGCTCGCAATGCGACGGAGTGAACTCAGCTGTTGTCGCTTCTGCGGAGGGCTTACCGCACCCGAGCGCGGCGGCACAGCTTGTCACGGCTGCGCATCCCGCTGGCTTGAGGTTTTGTACTAGTGCCGCAAGGCCGCCGCTATCCCTTCTTGATTCAGAACGGAGGTTCGCGGTCGTCCACCGATAAGGGTGTGCTCGGTGGACGACACAGCAGGCACTCATCCTCGTACTCGCCATGCTTGCACGCCGATGGCAGCGGAAAGTCGTCTCCATTCCGCGGTCGGCAAAGCCCTTCGGGCGCATGGGTTTTCCACAGCCTGTAAGCGCAGTTGTAGCAGGTTGTGTAGAGGTGCCAACCAGATGTGTCGTCCGTGAGAACTGTCGCGGCTTCCGGAATCAGCAGTCCGCAAACGGTTTTGGCCTGATCGACGGTCGCATGACGCTTGGAGGGCTGGTCGTAGTCCACGTACCGCCCTTCGATCAGCCGGCGCTGGTGCCGCGGCCACTCGACTACGGTCAGCTGATCGGTCTGATGAATTTCCTTGCTGGCTGAAGGCTCGCTAGAGCTCACTGGCACGGCGACAGATGGGTCATAGAGCTCGGTGTGCCACATGTCGCCGTCGAAGGCGCGTTCTAGATAGGCCACCGGCTCCTGGCGCTTGTCCGGTGTGAGTCCTTCAGCCCGCAGCTGGCTCAGCGTTCTGAGCCTCGCCGGTACGTCTCCCCGGGTCCTTACTTTCTCCCAGCTTTGGATCATCGTCCACCCCATGGCAGTCGCTTCCCCAACGCATGTGGGGCACGAATCCAGTATGACGACGCTCCCGCCGGCCCGTAATCGAACTGTGGAAACGCGAGAACTCTGTGATGCCGGTCTGTTTCGGCTGGTATCGCACCCCATGTTGGTCGGACAAGGGTGCAGTCAGGAGCTCATCGTCAGCTCATCAACGACGGGATCGTGCTCCCGGCTACTTCTGCATGAGCTTGCGCAAGTTGTCGAGTCCGACTCTGGCCTCTTCAGAGAATCGGGTGGTTTCGATCGTTGAGGCTTCCGCGAGAACGGGAAATTCGCCGAAATTGTCGAGTTCGCTGAGCATGTACGCTGTGTAATCGATGTCCGGGTCATCTTTTCGTCGCCCGAGTTCGTCTAGTACGGCGAGAAGGCCAATCTGTCCGCCGTGGCGAACGAGTTGCTCCGCAGCATCGACTCGCATGGTGACGATCTTGTCGTCGGTCATGATCTCTTCGAGTCGCCGGCGTGCGGTCGGCGCATCGATGTGCCGACCGAGGTCGGGGATTGCCGCGATTCGAGTCGCGTTGTCCTCGCTCTCGGAGCGTGCGAGAACCGTTGGCAGGCTGGTGTCGGAAGCACCGGTGTCCACTAAGGAATCTCCTCGGGTAGCGCTGGTCGAACATTGTTTCTGTCGGTTCTGGCGAAGATCTCCCCAGTATCCGGCTTGACATACTTTTGAATGTCGACGACGTGAGGCGTATCGACTGTTTCCCCGGTTACCTTGTTGAAGTGTGAATCGCCGGTCAAATCTACGCGCTTCGTCGCTATCCCGTCGCTGTCGTAGTACGAGTAGTTGGTGATGTTGCCGTTGGGATCACGTTTGACGAGGTATCCGTTGGATGGGCCGCCTTTTGTCGGGAGGTTGCCACCGGTCCAAGTGCCGGCATTGTCCAGATCTTGCTTCAACGATGTTCTGGGAACCGTCTTGACGCCGCCGACCTTCTGACGCAGACGATCCAAGAGATCCTTGACCGCCTTTCGTGCTCTGACGAGAGAGTCCTTGGCGGATTGCTTGAGTCCGACGATCTTGGTAGCCTTGGCTGCTTTCCAGGCATGGACGGCATCTTTGATCTTGCCTGCCCATTTCTTCAGAGTCGCAAGGCTTTTGACGGCAGTGATCGCTCCGGCTCCGAAGCTGACCGCCGCCGCGACGATGCTGATACCGGCATCGATTGCCAGCTCCTTCGCGAGGCTCTTCAGCAGACCCTCGATCTCGTCGCGGAGGTCATCGAGGGACTGTTTGTAGTCCTTGCAAGATTGACCAATGTCCTTGCAGGAGGCCAACAATTGGCCGATCGAGGCATCCAGAGACCCGAGGTCCTTGCGCACCTGCGGCGCATCGTCCGCGCCCTGATCGTCGAAAAGGCCTGCGGCGATGGTGATCTTGTCTTTGGCGTTGGTGTTCTGGTAGATCGTGCCGAGCCGATTCCAGGCGTCGGCTGCCTTGGCGAGCTTGTCGGTGTTGCCGTCGGGGACAGGAACACCGATCTCGGAGAGCAAGCCGATGCTCTCGTCGATGATGCCTTTGCCTGTACCGCCCGCTGGTGCGGGAACAGCGAATGGTCCGAAGATCGGTGAGCCAGGGTCGGTTGGCCGTTCTGGCTGAGGCGTCCCCGTGAGCGCCGCATCTGCTCGAGCATGGTTGTAGCCGATGTCGTTGAGCGCGTTGCCGTAGTTCTCCAGCGTCGCGACGACGTCCTGGAACATGCCGACGGCGTCGTAGGCAGAGGCGTTATAGGCTGTCGCCCAAGTCTTTCCGCTCTCGTCGACGCCAGCCATGTTGCTGCAGCCCGACAGCTCGCCGAAGACATAGAGAAAGCTGTCGCGCAACGCGGCTGCCGAATCGAAGCAATTGGTAGCGGCCCGGTAGTAGACCTTCGGATCGACGTCCACGCCTACGCGCCCAGGATTTGCGAGTTCGCGGCCGCAGCCCCGACATGCGCCTGGTGGACGCGCGTCACCGCGTTCTGGAACGCAGTCAGGCCTTCGTGGATGTCGGTCGCTCCGCGAAGCCACTCGGAGTGCGCCTCGGCGTAGGCGGCGGCAGCCGCGCTGTCCCACTTCGCATCGACCTGCTTCTTGCGCTGCTCGATCTCGTCCAACCTGGCGCCAACGAAATCGGCGAACCCCTTGATCCGAATAGCGAGATTGTCCAGCTCCTCGAGATCGACTGAGAATGCGCGGGGCTCGGTCATCGACCACGCGATTCGGTCATGGCAGGTCCAATGAGCTCAAGCCTGCGGCGTACTCCTGATCGACGGCCCGCAGAGACTCTGCGGTGACGCCCAGTTTGGCTGCCAGCTCGAACAGGGCGTCCCAGACCTCGGTCGCTCCGTGCTCGAACTCGCCCCAACCAGTGGAGAAGACATCGGCGTTGTTTCCTCGCCACTTCTCCAGGGCGACTTGGACATCTTTCGCCAGCGACGAGTACCCGTCCCGGCACTGTGAGGCGATGTCGAACGCCAACCGGCCAAGGGCCTTCACTTCATCGGGTTCGATGGACAGTGACGGAGACGCACCAGTCATAGCTACCCCCTCGCAATGCTAGATACCGACGGCAGCATACATGCTGGTCCATGCACATCTGAACGTCATATAGCGGGTCCGCGCCGCAACTGGCAGGCCGTCAATGTCATTGACTGGCTACTTGACCGAGCGACCGGTCCAAACCTCATACGTACTGGTCAGTCCAACATGTTAAGGTCGCTGGGAGTTTGTACCGCGAACTGATCCAGGGGGTAAAGCGGTGGCTGACATTCTCGATGTCGACCTAACCACGCTGCACGGGCTGGCGACCGAATTGGGTAACCAGGCAGCGGATATCGGCAAACTTGCGATCACCGCGACCGTGACGATGCCCGGCTCTCCCGTCGAGTCTGCTTCGACACAGGTCAGCGATGCGGTTCACAAGGCATACGGACTGGTTCAAGGTCAGATCCAGACCCTGGCGGACCGGTCCAAGATGGCATCGGGCACCTACGAGGACATGGACAAGGCGAACGCCGACCAGCTCGACAAGTACGCCCGTGGTGAGGGCGTTAATTGACGACGATCAGCCACGTTCGCGGCTGCAACCCGCAGTCGATGCTCGATTTCGCGGCCGATCTGGTGAAGCAGAACGACAGTTTCGTGGTGAAGGTCGACGCGATGGAGACATCCGTCGACACTGCCATGAATCACTGGAAGGGCGACGCCGCAGCGGCGGCGTCCGAGAAGGCGATGGCGCACAAGCTGCAGGGCAATCACCTCGCCACCACCGTCGTCGGCATTGCCGACCAGTACAACATCCACGGCGTATCACTCGGGGACACTCGGACCGCCTTGATCAGGCTCCTCGATGTCGAGATGAAGAGTTCCGGGATGAGTGTCGACGACGACGGGAACGTGACGGCGCCGAAGGTGCCGGCCGGTGCCGATGGGTCGAACTCGGCATCGGGGGCGCTGACCCAGCAGGTTCTCGACGGGCAGGCGTCGGGATTCCAGACACGGATCAAGAACCTGCTGACGCAGTTCGGTGACGGGGAAACCGCTGCGGCGAAAGCGATCTCGACCGATCTTCAGGCGCTGGGCGACTACGAGAAGAAGCCGGACGGCGCACCTGCGCGCTCGGACGTGCAGGCCATTCTGGACGGCAAGTCCCAGTTGCCGACCGATCCCAAGAAGCTGCGCGACTTCTGGGAGACGCTGACCCCGGCTGAGAAAGACGCACTCTACGAAAAGGACCAGTACATCGGGAACAGGGACGGCCTGCCCACTGTCGACCGCGACCATTACAACCGCGAGAAGCTGGATGACGAGTTGACTCGCGCGCAGAATGGCGACCCGGCAGTGGCGGACAAGCTGCCCGATCTCCAAGCCGTCAAGAAGACACTGGATTCGAATCCGGAAGCGATGTTGATGCTGATGGACACGCAATCCGGAAAGATGGCACACGCAGCGATCGCTGTCGGCAATCCCGATACCGCACAGAACGTTTCAGTGAACGCGCCGGGTCTGAACGGCAACGTGCGCGACTCTCTGGGCAGCATGATCAGCGAGGCGAAGAACGTGCAGAACACCGCCCAAGACAGATTGAAATCGTTGCCCGACGATGATCCACGCAAAGGGCAGAAGGTCGTTCCCATCGCATGGATCGGGGCGGATCTGCCCCAGGCCAACTACAAGAACATCCCCGGCGACCTGGATGGCAGCACACTCGCGGGTTACGAGGCCGTCATCAATGACGACATGGCCAAGGCCGGCGCCCCGAAACTGGCGACGTTCTACGACGGTGTGCGGGCATCTCACGATGATGCGTCGGTGCACCTGACCGCGGTCGGGCACTCTTACGGTTCGGTGATGACCGGGCTCGCGGTCCAGGAGTCAGGTCATCAGCCGGTCGACGATCTGGTCGTCTACGGGTCGCCGGGATTGGACCTTCCCTACAAACACTGGTACTGGCCGGTGAGTGGCGACCAGCAGGTCGGGAATCTCCATGTGCCCGACGGGCATCGGTACGAAATGACCGGTGGAGACGACAAGATCGCGAACCTTCCGAGGTTCGGTGACAATCCGCGGACTCTGCCAGGATTCACGCATCTGGAAACTGGACCGTCCACCACACCCGATGGCGTGCATCGCGATGGTGCATACCAACATGCCGACTACCCGCGCAATGGCAGCAACAATCAACTGCGGACTTCGGGCTGGAACACGGCCATGATCGTCGCGGGCCTACCCGAAGAGGCGGTGGTGAAGAAGTGAAGGCTTCCGGGATCTCTCGAATCAGCATGGGAGCGGCCTTGATTGCCGCTGTAATCGCGACGACGACGGGATGTGGATCCGTGGACTCCGAATACCAGAAGACCAACTCGACCGACACGGCTCAGGCGAACAAGGACCTGGCGAGCAGGCCGTCCTTGGAGGAATCAGCGACCGATCTCAAGCAGGCGGTCGAGCAGCTGGCCGCCTATGCGAGTTCGCTGGTTCCTGGCATGACTTGGCAGCCCGATACCGCGAGCTCGCCCTATGCCTGCGATGCCCCATACGATCAGACCAACGGTCGGCAGATCCATATTCCCGCGTACACCACGCAGGGGGGCGATAGCGCGCATGGTGGCGGAATTCCTGACGATGTGTGGCCGCAAGTCCGCGACAAAGCTCGTGAACTCGCGGCTGGACTGGGAGCTACTGAGAACGACCCGTTTCCGTTCAACGAGAAGGTCGGTGACCGGCAGGCTCGCTTCTACGGACCGAATGGAACGGTCTTGTGGCTTGCGACCCGCGCCATCAGCGGCGATACGGGTTGCCGTCTGCCCGCCGCTGACAAACCGTCCGTCAGCACTGTCGTACCGACCACCGAACAACCCAAGTGACGCCGGTATCCAGTCAGCACGTCATGAATTCGACACAGGGTTAGCGAATGTCTTTGAAACACAATGATTCCGATGCACTGGGCTTGAAGGTGCAGCGCGCCCAGCACGCCCTCGAACAGATCCGGGGCGTTGGGGTTGTCAACGGTATCCGGGTGATCGTGGATGCCGAGGATCGCCTGCTGTCGGTGACAGTCGCCGAGGAAGCCGCCATCATGGCCGCGTATCGGGCAGCGGTGGAGGACAAGCGCCCCAAGGTCGATGAGGCACTGCAGGAGCTGCGCGCCGATACGACCTTCGAGGCGGTATCGACGTACACGAACGCGAATTCTGCCCGGCTGGAAGCTGAGCGGGTCGAAAAACAGCGCAAGCTGGACGAAGAGTTCGATGACGACTACTACATGCGCGGATCGATCAAGGACCGGGATTGGTAGTGAGAAGTGCTGTAGCGTTTCGCGTGGCGAGGGCGTGAATTGACGACGATCAGCCATGTGCGTGGGTGCAACCCGCAGTCGATGCTCGACTACGCCGCCGACATGGTTACGCAGAACGAAGGTTTCGTCACGAAGGTCGATGCGATGGAGGCGTCGGTCGATAGAGCCATGAACAACTGGAAGGGAGACGCTGCGACAGCGGCCTCCGAAAAGGCTATGGCGCACAAGCTACACAGCAATCACCTCGCGACCACCATCGTCGGCATCGCCGACCACTACAACACCTACGGCGCTCAACTCGGTGACACTCGTACGGCATTGTTGAAGGTCGTCGACACCGAGGTTCGTGACTCGGGGATGACCGTGGACGACGACGGCAACGTAACCGCGCCTAAGGTTCCCAACAACTCCGGTCAACCGCTGACCGGGACGGCCGCGTTGATTCAGCAGATGATCGATGGTCAGGCGTCAGGATTCCAGACCCGGATCAAGGCACTGTTATTCCAGTTCGGCTCGTCAGAAATCTCGGCGGCAACAGCGATCAAAGGCGACCTACAGCTCCTCAGCGGTTATGAGAAGACGCCAGATGGCGCGCCGATCAGTCCGACCGTGCAGAAAATTCTCGACGGTGACACGGAACTGCCCGCCGATCCCAAGAAACTGCACGATCTTTGGGAGGGGCTGACGCCGGCAGAGAAGGACGCGCTGTACGACAAGGACAACTACATTGGCAACCGCGACGGTCTGCCCACAGTGGACCGCGACCACTACAACCGCGAGAAGCTCGACGACGAACTGGTCCGCGCTCAGAACGGCGACCCGGCAGTCAAAGACAAACTCGCCGATTTGCAGGGCATCGCTGCCGCGCTCAACGGGTCCGACCGTTACTTGATGCTGATGGATACTCAATCGGGCAGCATCCCTCACTCCGCGGTCGCAGCCGGCAATCCTGACACTGCTGACCATGTGTGCACCTACGTGCCGGGAACCACTTCGCGTCCCTCGATCATGAACGGCGATGGGACAAAGGCCGGCGATCCGACGGAGAACGACGATATGGCGCGAGTAGACGCGATGAGGCAGCAAGCCCAAAAGGACGGTGCCCCTAACACGTCGGTGATCGCGTGGTTCGGCTATGACGCACCGCAGCAGCTGATCAATGCCACGCAGGTGAACTACGCGGACAAGGGAGCACCCGCGTTGGATCGGTTCCAGGACGGGCTCCGAGCCTCCCACGAGGGCCAGCCGTCGTACAACACGGTGCTCGGCCACAGCTACGGCACTACCGTGGTAGGCGACGCCGCCAGCCATGGGCACACACTCAACGCCGATTCCGTAGTGCTCGTTGCCAGTCCAGGCACCACGGTTGGGCACGCCAGCGACCTCAGCCTCACGGGAGTATCGCAGGCTGATACACCCAATCATGTCTACGCCACCAAGGCCGACAACGATCCGGTAGCTCTGTACGGCGAAAATAGTCATGACCCGCTTCTGAAATGGTTCAAGCGTCATGGCATCGACGACTTCGGCGTAGACCCGACTTGGCATCAGTACGGCGCGCGATCCTTCCCGTCGGATCCTGGGAGTTCGAGCTGGTACGGATACAACGGAGATGCCCACAGCCAGTACTGGTTGCCGAATTCCAAATCGTTGCAGGGTATGGGCGAAATTATCGCAGGAAACGGAAATGAGGCGGTGAAAACCAAGTGATATCCAAGCGGCGCTGTAGCGTTCCTGTGCTCGGTATGGCACTGCTCACCGCGGCGACGTTGTTGAGCGGATGCGGGAACGACTCTGGAAACAGCCATGACTCGGCACGCATTATCGACACGGGAAACAGTGGAGGAACCATAGTGGATCCGTCGCTCACTGAGTCGGTTGCCCGCGACCGGCTCAACGCTAACCTGCTCGACTCTCTTCAGGGACTCCCGCCGAGCGTGGGCTATTCGATCATGTCCGACAATCAGTACCTCGGAACCATGCATACACCCAGCCTCAGGGTGCCCTGCGATGACGACGGTCAGCATGGCAGCGGTTCAGTACTGCAGGTCAGCTACTGGGTGGTCGGCGTCCCCGCAGGGCAGAACGCCCAATACTTCGAGCAGATCCGCAACGCATGGACCGCGCGGGGGTGGACTGTTCAGAAGGATGCTGACGACCATTGGGCGCCAGTGCACACCCCAGACGGCTACGTGCTCGTCCTCCAGTACGCACCATCGCAAGACCAATCCCTGAGCGTCACCGCTGGATCTCCATGCTTTCCGAAGGCAGCCGCAAGTACGGCCGTTCCTCAACCGACCGAGATCAAGCGCCCGTAGCGGAGTCGTGAATGTTCGCGGCCGCTGCAGGATCTGGTGACAGTGTCACCTACCCCTGCAGCGGCCCCGTGCCCCCGATCGGCGATCTGACTGTCAAGACCGTCCAGGACTGGCACGATTCCGCCATGAGAGACGGGTACGGCGATGTCACTGGTGACCATCGAGGGAACGACGATCAGAAGCCGCGCAACAGTGGCAAGGAAATGGAACGCCTCGCTGGTTACGGTCGCGGCGCTGGTGGCGATCACCGGGTGCGGCAGCACCACCAAGGACGCGGATTCGACGTCTGCGGGAGCCGATCAGGACTACAAGACGCTCGACTGCGTCGCGGTACCGGAGGATCTCCGGTGGGAGTACTCCTACTTGTATGACGCGAGCGGTCAACTCAAACCCTTGAGTGAGATCAAGTCGATGCCGGTCGACCAGGCGCGTGCCGAAGATCCGCTCAATGACGTCACCGCGCTGTACAAGGAGTTGGAGTCCCGGTACGGCCACCGGCCTGCCTGCGGTGAGGCGTACCCGAAAGGCGCTTCAGGTCAGTTGAATATCAACGTGCTCAACCATAAGGCGTTGAGCTGCGCCGACATTCCGTTGGATCTCGTGCAGAAGTACCCGACGTTGTTCGATGCCGTTGGTCGACTGAAGAGCTGGAATTCGATCGCGGCGACGCCGGCTGACTCTGCGGGCGGCGATCCAACCGAGGACGTGACGTCGTTGTACAACCAGGTGGTGAGTCGACTCGGCCACCCGATTTCTTGCTCCGGGAACTGAAGCAAGCGACGATCCCTCCCCTGAATCCCGTCGCCTGCGGCTGCAATGCCGCACCCGGGCCGTCGTTCTCGGGCGTGCGCCGAGGTAGTACGCACGATTACGCGTGTCCTGCCGGACTCATCGCAACTGACCAGTCTCATGTCCGTTCCGCCCAAAACACTGGAAGAAGCTGGAATTTAGCGGAACTCACCGCTACTCTCATCCCCGTGAGCGATGGCGCGGAGTTGCTGGAGGCGCGGATCGCCGAACTCCGGGTGGCGGTTCGGCGGGCCGCCGGGCTGGGGGATCGGGCTGGGGCCCGGCAGTTGCGGTCGGCTTTGCGGCAGGCGGAGAAGGATTGGGATGCCGTGGTTTTGGGGGACGCTGTCGAGGAGATCGCGGGGCCCGCTCCCATAGTTCCGGTGCGGGATCATGTGCATCGGGCGTTGACATTGCTGTCGGTTCCCTCAGCGCCGAAAGTGGTGCTTGCGGTGCACGAGAGCCTCTATTCCGGTGAGTTGGTGCCTGCCAGGCTCACCAGTCTCCGGCGGGATGAAGAACGGTCTTTCCGGGCCGCGCCCTACGCCCGGCCCTACTTCATCTGTGCCGCACTGACAACGGACCTGCTGGCCCCGGCCCGCGGCCTGATGGCCTTGAGTACCTGGCCACTGGACCAGCGCATGGTCGGTCCCCTCAGCCAGCGGGTCCACCTCTTGACAGCAGTAATCCAGCTAGGAAAGCACCTGGCCGCCACAGACGAGATCCGTCCGGCGGCGCGAAAAACCCTGTGGCGGTTGTCCGTATCGATTCCTGGAGTCGAAGGCTTCCCGGATGATCTCGATCCGGCGTCCGTGATCCGCCCGGCGGAGCGCGAGCTCGCGGTGCACCGGGACGCCGATCTACAGGAACGCAAAGCGGCTGCGGCGCGGGCGGTTCGGCAGTTGGCCGACCCTGCCGCTCAACTATTCGGAGCCCGGCTCGGAGTGGCCGGCAAGCGAGGAATCGAAATGGCATGAACGATTTGGCTGTGCGGCTGGAGCGGTTGCGTGGGTCGGTGCCTGCGGTGCGGCACAACGCGCGGACCATCGCGGCGCTGACGGCGAATCCCGGGTGTGCGCGGCGGGCGATTCTGGATGCGGCGGCGGTCGACAAGACTGTCATTGCACAGGAATTGGGGTTCGCGTCGCAGTTCGGGCAGTCGCAGTTCGCGATTACTCGCGGCAACGAGTTCGAGCGGATGGTGAAGGCCAACGGGTGTGCGGAGTTGATCGCGATTCTGCGCGACAAGCTCGGGTTGAGCATTCCGGAGGTCGAGCTCAGCGACCTGAACGAGGTGGGGGACAACGCTTCCACGGTGCTGCGGTATCAGCGGACCAAGCAGCTACTCGCGCGGGCGCTGGAGTCGGAAGACGGGACGCTGTTCGATCATCCGATGCTGCAGATCGATATCGCCGGTGCGGCAGCCTATTTGGAGCCCGACGTGGTTGCCGTGCAGTTGAACGGTCAGTTCTACGTGGTTGAGATCAAGTCGTTCGCGGTGATCGACGGACAGGCTGATCCGACGCAGGTCGCGGCAGCTGCCCGGCAGTCCGCGGTCTACGTGCTGGCTCTACGTCAGCTGGTGGTCGAGCTGGGTGGTTCGCCGGATCAGGTGTCGCACAACGTGATTCTGGTGTGCGCCAAGGACTTCACCAACCGTCCGACCGCCGAGTTGGTCGATCTACGCAAGCAGCTCAGTGTGATCGAGCGGCAGCTGTCGCGGATGACGTCGATCACCTCGCTGGTCGAGGCACTGCCGGAAGGCATCACGCTGGAGCCGGGGGAGCAGCTCGGCGAGACCATTTCCGGGTTGCCCGCGAGGTACGCCCCGGAGTGCATGTCGACGTGTGAACTCGCCTTCATGTGCCGTGAGGAAGCGCGCGCTTGCGGCTCGCTGGACGTCCTCGGCCGAGGGGTGTGCGATGAGCTCGGCGGCATCGAACGCATCGACACAGTGCTGGGGCTGGCACACGGTTCGCTGACCCTCGGACCCGAATATGCCGACATCGCACAGACTTTGAGGCGGGCGCACGGGCTCCTCGAGGAGCTCGCCGGATGAGCGTCCTCACTGCGTTGGCGCGGGTGAAGGCGACTCAGGAAGGGCGGGCGCAGCGGCTGGTGTCGATGCGGCACACCTATCTTTCCGAGCGCCCGCTGGTGGTGATCCCGCTGCGGATGGCTGGGGAGACGGCTGCTCCGCTGGCGTTCATGATCGGCTCGAATCCGGCTGCCCCGACGCTGCTCGTCGCGCATCAGCCGCGAGACCGAGCCTTGCGCTTCCGATTCCTCGCCGATGTGGCCGATCAGATCCTGCCTTACATCGAATCCTGCTGCGCCACTCCCGAAATCATCACCACGAAGTCGGGCGAGGAGCTCGTCTCCTACGGTGACGCGCCGCAGCTGATCGTCCCGAACGGCGGCGGCGCGACGTTCCTGCGCCTGCTCGGCCGCTCCACCCGATTCCGCCAGATCGAGGGACCGTATGCGGTCCCGGAGAACGTCCCACTGCTCGGCCGCTGGCTCACCTGGTTCGCCGCTCGCGCCGAACAGCCGGGTTCCGCCAACCTGCTCTCGATGACGAGCGTGCTCTCCGCGCACTGGGCGACCGGCCAATCCGGTTTGGAGGACGCGAATCTCGCCGCGCTGCTCGGCTGGATCGACCCGCCCGCCGGGCTGTCCGGTGCCGCCGCGGCCGCGTTGGCCGAGGATCCGCTGCATTCGCCGCCCGCCGGTCCGGCCACCGATCCCGGTTTCGACAACGAGGAACTCAAACCGCTGATGGACGCGCACGACGCGGCCATCGACGACCGGGCGCGGGAGGTCACGGCCGAACGTCTGGAGCAGGCACTGCGGCTTCAGCTAGAGCCGACCTGGCGGTCCATGTGGCGAGCCATCGAGCTGTTGGAGAAGCTGCCGCCCGGTGCGAGCGTCGCCGCTCGATGGGGCCGCGACCGTGCGGATTTCAGCTGGTTCGCAGGCAATCTCGCAGAGGCTCCACCGCAGGCACGCCGGGACGCAGCGGTCTCCGCGGTCCGGACTCTGCTGAAACGTGAACGCGCACTGGAGGAATTCGACGCGCAGCGAGCCTTCGACGACCCCTGGGTGATGGCCGAGCATCGGCTTGTCGGCAATGCCTGCCACGCCACGGTGCTCGAGGCTGACCCGACGCGGACAGTGACCGGTAGCGGATCTCGAAAGACGTTGCGCCCCAGCATTCGTGTGCAGATCACCGATGAGGCGTTCGTGGCGACCGTCGGCGAGAAGTACTCGTGCGTCGAGCGACCCAAACAAGCGGCCACAGTCATCGACATCGACAGTGACACAGTAGAACTCGAACTGAGCGGTGGCATGGGCCGCAAGCTGGTTCCCGAACTCGGCAGCGTCCCCGAGGCCGGTGACCGCATCGGCTTCGCCCGCTTCTCCCCGTCCAGCGGCCACCCGATGCCGTCACTCCCGCCCCGCGAGGAAACCCCGTGGACCCACGGCGGCCCGCCGCCGGAGTGGGTCCCGAACGAAGACGACGCCCAGGAGGAATGGTCGTGACGACAGCGGATCAGGTGGTCGAGGCGATCCTCGCCGACCTGCGATCCACGACCCAGCGTGCGATTGTCGTCGACTCTCCGCCCGGCGCAGGCAAATCCACGCTCGTGGTGCGCGCCGCCCGGCAGCTCGCGACCGACGGCGAGCAGCGCATGATCGTCGCGCAGACCAACGAGCAGGTCGACGACCTCATCGACCGCCTCGCCTCCGAGGCCCCCGACCTGCCCATCGGACGGCTGTCGTCGAAGGAGTACCGCCCCAGCGACCGTGTCGCCCAGCATGTCTCGGTGCGCTGCGACACCAAGGCCACCGACCTCGCCGACCGTGCGATCGTCATCGGCACCGCGGCCAAATGGGCGACCGTCACCGAAGGCCGCTGGTCGTGGGCGATCGTCGACGAGGCGTACCAGATGCGCTCAGATATGTTGCTGCGCATCGCAGATCGCTTCGAACGCGCCCTGTTCGTCGGTGACCCCGGCCAGCTGGACCCATTCTCCACGGTCGAGAACTCCCAGTGGGCGGGCCTCAGCTGGGACCCCACCATGAGCGCGGTCAGCGTGATGCTCGCCCACAACCCCGAAGTGCCGATCCACCGCCTCCCCGTCTCATGGCGGCTGCCCGCCAGCGCGGCCCCGGTGGTCTCCCGAGCCTTCTACCCCTTCACCCAGTTCGTGTCCGGCACCGAATCCTTCCAGCGCCGAATGGAATTCAGCACCGAGGGCCTGCGCAACCCCCTCGACAACGCGCTCGAGGAAGCGGCCCGCTCCGGCTGGGCCTGGTACGAACTCCCCGCCCGCTTCGCCCTCCGCACCGACAGCGAGGCAGTAGCCGCGATCGCCGCCCTGGCCTGCCGCCTCCTGCAACGCTCCGCCATCGCCCACTCCGAACGCGGCTCGAACCTAGTAGGCATCGACCGCATCGCAGTCGGCACCGCCCACCGCGACCAAGCCGCCGCGATCCAGCAGGCCCTGGAAGGCACCGAAGCCGCAGGCGTCACAGTCGACACCGCAAACCGCCTACAGGGCCGCGAATACGACGTCACCATAATCCTCCACCCCCTCTCCGGCCGCCGCGACGCCAGCGCCTTCCACCTCGAAGCAGGCCGCCTCTGCGTCCTCACGTCGCGTCACCGGCACGCCTGCATCGTGGTGGGGCGCGCGGGGATTCCTGAGCTACTGGATGCGCACCCCTCCACCGAGCCGGTGCATCTCAACGTGCCGGTGAAGTTCCCGGACGGCTGGGAAGCCAATCAAGCGGTCTTGGCTCACCTGTACAAGCATCGTGTTCCGGCTGGACAACATCAGACTTGAGTAGATGTTTATCTGAATTGCTGAGGTATTCAGAGATATTCGTGCGAAGCGAGAACGCCGGTCGATCGCCGCTCAGAGCCCGTGAGCAACTGCTCATCTACACCAGCGAGGGTTCTTGATCGATGCGGACGTGCGCTTCTCCGCGTGCATGTCGGAGGTCTGCGTTAGCGTGCGGTGGCACAGTCGCACCGCAGCAGGAGGATTGGTGGAAGTGGACTTCGGTCGCGAGGCCTTCGTCGAGATCGCGAAGTTCCTTGTATCCGATCGGACTGACATTGCGCAGGCCGTGCAGCAGCAGCTGACGGACGACGATGCGCTCGAGGAGTTGCTGATCCGGCTCGAACAAGCCGAACTGGTCGTTTGCCGTGTGGCTCGCGAGAATCCGGACACAGTGGTGGCGCTACTCGCGAACCTGCCCGAGGCCCCGCTGCGGTTCCCGGTCGGGTGGTTCGAGGTCTTCCGTTCCTACACAGAAGGTTTCGACCGTGGAACCACTATGGAAGTCCTGCTCGGGCTGATCGGGGAGCTCAGCTGCGAGGCAGGGGTGGTCCTGGTCAATATCGACACACAGGGTGACGATTACGCTCTAACCTTCATGCCTGGTGACGTTGGTGATCGGTTCTTCGCAATCGCGCCGGGCTATCTTTCGCCGATGCGTTTGGATCCCGGCGTGGCGATCGCACTGAGTGCCGCAACGAATTCCGTCCAGCGGACAGACGTGCATTTCTCCTACAAGGTGATCGGGCTCGAGGATCCCGACGCGGCGTTCGAGGTACTACAGGAAGTGGATTCCTTTTACGAGCGCACACTGGCCGGATGGTGGGTCTCGGGTTCCACCGACCACTCCGACAGCGGCTATGTCGCCCTCGGCGACACCGAGAGCACCCCGTTGAGCGTGGTCGACTTCGACCGGTGGCGGTCAGGATTCGAAGACGCGCTGCGGCAGACTGTTTCATCCTTCGCGCCGGCCGCCGAAGTCTGCGTCACTTGGGAACCTGTCGTGCCCCGAAGCGCTTGAGGCCCCACACTCGCGATCGTCGAACGCAACCAGGACGTCAGCGGATTCGTTGTCCTGCAATGGTTCGTGCAGTGCTCCGAGGAGAGGCGCTCAACTATGCTTGCCGCTCCTTCAGCGTCGGACACGGATCTTCGGGGATGGGCCTGTTGTTGCTTTCCAAACCGCCCCAGACCGCGAGAAGGTGCAGTCCCACTATGACGCTTACCGCAATCAAGCCCACCGCCATCCATCTCGCCACCCGAGATCGTGTTTTGTACGCGACGATCAGCGCGCTTGCGACCGTCACTACGAACACCGCGGTGATCACGAATAGATAGGTGCGCTCGGCGGGGTTGTATGGGCCGATCACGCAAGTGTCGCCGCTCCAGTGGCCGGTGCGCTGTATGACTATGCGAAGGCGCAGGGCGATGAGCACGATCATCGCGACAGCCGACGCCACCGGTACGACTATCCAGCGTCCACTTTTCAGCATGCGTCGAGCAGGGCGTTCTCGACTTCCGCCGACCTGGATCCTGCCGGACAAATCCCCATGTCATCCCCTTGTAGACCGTTGAATTCCACGGATACTTCGTTCGGGACAGGTGGTCTGGATCGAACTGGCGAGACGGTAGCACGAGCAAGTTCACCCGGTCCGGAAGGAATCGCGGGGCGTACGCGGGGTGCTGCGGAACGCCTCGCCGCCGGTAGAATTTCGAGTTCGACGTGGTGAGGTCGGGCAGGAAGGGGTGGGTTGTGCTCGAGGTGTGGGGTCAGCGGACTGCTGTTCGATTCGGGGGTGGGCGGCTGGTGACGCAGCCGTTGGGGGTTGAGGATGATGTTGCCGTTGATGTGGGGGTGGCCGATTTGCGGCGGATCGCGCTGGCGGAGATGGAGGATGGGCGGATCGCGGTGTTGTTGTACTTCCGGACGCCGGAGTTCGTGGTGAACGGGGTTGCTACGCAGCATCATCCGGTGCCGGTGTTCTTGGAGCCGGAGTTGCGGGAGCGGGCGGTGGAGTTGGTGCGGGCGGTGCAGAAGGAGTTGCTGGAGGCTCGGCGGGTGGTGGGGGTGCGGCCGGACTTCACGCCGCCCGCGCTGGTGCCGTCCGCGAACGGGCCGATGCGGCAGGATGTGACCTGGGCGGCGCAGCGGATGCGGTTCTCGGGGAACATGATTCGCGAGATCAGCGCGTTGCAGACGTTGGCTCGGGCGGATGAGTACGTGATGGAGATAGCGCAGTCCGCGTACGGTGGTGCGCCCGGGCTGGTGGCGATCACCACGCTGCGGTTCTTGTTCATCGGCGCGGATTCGGTGTCGGAGTTGCCCGTTGCCGCGATCGATCGGGCCGAGGTGGTGGACCCGCCCGCTCCCGGTGCGGTGGCGACATTGAAGATTCACGCTTACCCGGATGTGCTGGAGTTCATCGATTGGGCCCCAGTCGATTTCGCACGGGTCGCGACTGCGGTGCGGCTGGCCTGCGAGATCCAGCAGGTGGATGGTTCGATCGCGCCGTCGCGGCCGTCCACGGCGGATTTGTTGACCGAGTGGCAGCTACTGGTGGAGCGTCGTCGTCTCGGCATGGTGGAGGACGATGCGTTTCAGCGGCAGGCCATTGGCATCATGATCGCCACCGCGGGCTGAGTCAGGACGGTGTCGTCCCGAATACCGGTGTGCCGGGGTGCAGAGCCACCCGCCGCCACGGGCTCGACGGCCGAGAGTGCAAGGCGGACAACATTCTCCGGCGTTCGCCGACCTGTTCCTTCGCGGCGGCGAGGTCGCGGGTTGCCGCCCAGAAGATGGCTCCGGTGAGGAAGCCCGACCCGAATTGCCGCCAATTGCGGTAGTGCTGCTGCGCTATTTCGAGCCCGGCGAGCATGTGCGTCCAGGCTTCTTCCTCGTCGAGGTATCCGGCGGTGTGCGCGGAGCGTGCGATGAAAACCACGCGAGCCAGATCCCACGCTGTGGCATCGGTATTCAACGGCTGGGGTAGGCCGTCGGTGATGCCGAGTTTGATGGCTTGCAACCACGCGTCATAGTCGCGATCCAGACCGGAGGTGTTGTCGTACCCGCGGAACTGCGACAGCACCTGTAGAAACTCGCGATGCCCGTTGGCGATACTGCTGCGATCAGGCCGATAGGCCTCCCGCGACGCGGCCGCCGCCAGCGGATGGATCAGCGTGAACAGCGGCGCGTGCATCCCGGCGAGCAGTCGGCGAATCGTCTCCCTCGCATCGTCGGCGTTGTCCACTCCCCACGCGTCGTGCAGCCCCTCGACGGTGGCTTCCTGCCGAGTCTCCTTGCTACCAGCCAGTTCCGGCGTGAACGCGACGGTGTCGTTGTACGCCCCCCAGCTCCGGCAGTAGTACGCGCCGAGCGCCAGCGCCCGAATCTGATCATCGGAAACCTCCGCTCCAGACCACAGATCAGGATTCGCATCGGCCTTGGACATCGGGAACCCGACCGTCCGCAAACCGCCTCCCGGAACCACTTCGGTCATCAGCCTTACCCCCTCACGATTCAGGACGGATGCCGCAGCGAATTCTACCGACCAGCTCTGGTGGAGCTTAGGGCGCGGAGGAATCCGGGGGCCGCAGCGTCACAGGTGCCCGGTTGTGCGTCGTCCGATGGCCGCACTCAGCGTGTCCAATTCGGCGAGTACGTCTGTTGCCGCCCAGATGCGGTTGCGCTTGTTATCCGACAGGAGTTCGAGAATTCCCGCGTCGGTCAGTCGTCCCAATGCCCGATAGGTGCTCGGGTCGGTGGTGCCCGTGATCTGTTGTGCGGTGTCGGCGTTGAAGATCGGGGTGTCCAGCAGCGCCGCGATGAGGGCCTCGTCCGCCGACTTCGCCCGTGGACGAGCGATGTCGCGCCAACGGGTGGGCAGATCGGCCAGGGCCATGCCGGAGTCCTGCGCGGCTTCGCTGGCGTGGGTTGCGCCGACCGCCAGGTATTCGACGAAGCCGTCGGCGTCGCCTTCGCGAAATCGGTTGAGGTGCATGAAGTATCGGCTGGTGTCTGCCAGCATGACCGATGCCAGTGGCACGGTCATTCGGCGGGTCAGGCCTCGGCGCCGGAGGACCGCGCTGATCAATGCCCGTCCTATGCGCCCGTTTCCATCAGTGAACGGATGAATGGATTCGAACTGGGCGTGTGCGATCGCGGCTTGCGCGAGGATCGGCAGATCGTCCCGGTTGACGAAAACCAATAGATCGGCGATCAGCTCGGATACGAGTTCGGGTGGCGGCGGCACATACGCTGCGTGTATCGGTGTGTAATCACTGCCGCCGATCCAATTCTGCACATCCCGGAACTGTCCCGCATCGCGGGCGGTGTAGTAGTCGACGGCCATCAGCAGTCGGTGCGCCCGGAGCAGGTCGTCCAGCCCGATGGCACCTGAGCCGGCGGCATCGACCATCGCGTTCAGAGCCCGGACCGCAGCCAGTTGCGATTGTGCCTCCTCGCTGGCCTTGCCTCCCGCGACGGCTTTGCCGAACGCACGCCAGCCCGCATCTATATGTTCGATCTTGGATGAGGCGACAGACTCGCTGCGCAGGAGGAAGTCGGCCAGCGGGGCGAGGTGCTCGCCGAATCCGGCCTCGAGGCGAGCTATCGCGATCACCGCTGCTTCGTGGGCGCGGGCGAGGGGGCCGGTCGGGTCGTACTCGAGCTCGCCGATGCGGGGCGGAATCGAAACAATTATGCGCTCGAGGGTCCGGTCGGCCCGCGAACCTTGGCGCTGACGTGGGTTCCAGGTCCGCTCTTCGCTCTGATGTGTTGGCCAGGCCATGCGGTCCTCCAGAAAAGTAGACCAACTCTGCGCTTAGTATACTTTAGTGGTATCAAACGCAGCTAAGGCGAGCGTTGATGTACTTTTTCTCATTGATTTGACTCCGAAGGGTCGTGGGACAGGCTGGTTGCCGTATCAATTCGAGGCTAGGAACAGCGAGCCAGGGTCCTCGGCTACCTGCCGGGCTCACCCCTTGTACAGCTGGTTCGTGTACTGGTCGGTGTAGAAGTTCTCCAGCTCTTCCAGGGTGCTCTGGTTGCGAGTCTGGAGATCCTTCACGATCTGCGCCTGTGACGGCAGGGAGTCCTCCGCCCACCTGTCCGGCTTCCAAAGGTCGCTGCGGAGGATCGATTTGGCGCAGTGGAAGAAGATCTGTTCGATCTCGACTTCGATGGCGAGAAGCGGGCGGTGGCCCTTGATGGTCATGTCCTCGAAGTACGGGGCGTCGCTGATCAGGCGGGCGCGGCCGTTGACGCGGAGGGTTTCGCCGCGGCGGGGGATGAGGAACAGGATGCCGATGTGGGGGTTGGTGAGGATGTTGAGGTAGCCGTCGGCGCGGCGGTTGCCGGGGCGTTCGGGGATGGCGAGGGTGGAGTCGTCGAGGACCTGGACGAAGCCGGGCGGGTCGCCTTTGGGGGAGGAGTCGCAGTTGCCTTCGGCGTCGCTGGTGGAGATGACGATGAAGGGGGACAGGGAGATCCATTCGCGGTCTCGGGGGTGGAGGGCGACGCGTTCCTTGGTGAGGGCGCGTTCGCTCGGGGCGCCCAGTAGCTCTCGGAGGCGTTCGGGGGTGGTGATTTCAGTCATGAAGTGATTCAACGGGTTTCGAGGAGTTTCGCGCCAGCGAGTAATGGGGAAATGTGAGATAGGCGCCACTCGGGAATGCGGTTCGCTGTTCGGAATGGTGTGATGGCGCGCAGAGTCCCGTTCCGGTCGCGTTCGGTCCCCTGTTCGCGGCCGCGGTGGCGAATAGATTGATCGAGTCTGTGCCCGCGAGGGGTGGGCTCGGACGCTAACGGAAACGAAATGATGGAGGCTCGGTGCCCAGTCCGGCGATGCTGGAAATGATGGAACGACTGTCGGCGCGCCGCGGTGCGCGTCCGGCCGGGCCACCGCCCATCGCCGAGCTGCGCGAGCAGTTCACCACGACCGGGCTGCCGCCGTATCCACGTCCGGAAGACGTTGTGGTGACCGAGATTCCGGACGCCGGTGTGCCCGCGTTCTGGATCGACACCCCGGATGCGGATCCGCAGCGGGTACTGCTGTTCGTGCACGGCGGCGGGTTCTCGCTCGGGTCGGTGCGCAGTCACGGGGAGCTGGCTTCGCGGGTGGGGCTCGCGAGCGGGACACGGGTGTTGTTTCCCGAATACCGCTTGGCTCCGGAGCATCCGTTCCCGGCCGCCGTCGACGATGTGCGCGCGATCTGGCGTTGGCTGCGTGAGGTGCTCGGGGCACCCGCGAAATCGATTGCCGTCATCGGTGATTCGGCCGGGGCCAACCTGCTGGCGGGCCTTCTGGTCGCGTTGCGTGCCGAAGGTCAGGATCTGCCTGCGGCGGGCGTGTTCCTCTCGCCCGTACTGGATCTCACGGGCTCCGGTGATTCGATGACCGAAAAAGACGGTGTGGACCCGATTTTCACGCCCGGCATGATCCACGGCATCTTCGCGGGCTATCTGGCGGGCGCGAATCCGTTATCTCCCGTCGCCTCACCGCTTTTCGCCCCGCTCACCGGATTGCCGCCGATCCTGGTGCAGGTGGGCAGTGCCGAACTGGTGCTCAGTGATTCAGAGCGGTTCTACAAGGAGGCGACCGCGGCTGGTGTGGCGGTAGAGCTCGAGGTCGGCGAAGGACTGCCGCACGTGTACCAGGCCATGCGCGACACCCCCGAGGCCGCGGCCGCGACCGAGCGGATCGGGGAATTCCTCCGCCAGCATCTCTGAGGTTCAGGCCGCGTGGACGTGGCAGAAGCCGGATTCGCGCGCACCGTTGGAACACGGTGCGCCGGATTTGGTCACTCCGCCACACAAAGTCGCGTCCGGGTCCGCGGGCTTCCGCGGCTTGGGGAGCTTCTGGCTCCCGCCTGCCTCCACCGATCCGCGTACCGCCAACCGGTCAGCGCGCTCATTGTCGGGATTGCCGGAGTGTCCTTTCACCCATTCCCACTCGACCTGGTGCGTCGAGCAGGCGGCCTGCAATTGCTGCCACAGATCCGCGTTCTTGACCGGCTCCTGATTCTGCGTGGTCCAGCCATTGGCCTGCCACTTCTTCACCCACGATGTGATCCCGTTGCGCACATAGGTGCTGTCGGTGAAAACCCGCACCTGCGAAGGCCGTTCGAGCCGCTCCAGTGCGCGAATCGGCGCAGTCAGTTCCATCCGGTTATTGGTGGTCGGCCCCGGCTCGCCGCCGTACAGGTCGAGTTCACGCTCCCCGTACCGCAGCACGGCACCCCACCCGCCCGGTCCGGGATTCGGACTGCACGCACCATCCGTGTAGATGTGAACCTCCACGCACTCTCGCCTTCCGCTCGCCTCCGATGTCCCCGAACATTGTGTCGCCACCCGCAATTCGATACCGAGCACCTCGGCCGGTGAGTTCCCGGAGTTCTAGCAGTACGCTTGTCCTGTATTAGATTCGAGGAGGGGCTTATGATCCACCACGTCCAGGTCGCCTGCCCACCCGGTGCCGACGACCGCATGCGCGCCTTCTACACCGGCGTCCTCGGCTGGAGCGAATTCCCCAAACCGCCCCTACTGGCTGCCCGGGGTGGATGCTGGTTCAAGGTTCCCGGCGTGGGCGGGCCCGATGGCGAGCTACACGTCGGCGTCGAAGCGGAATTCCACCCGGCACGAAAGGCCCACCCCGCCTTCGTCGTCAAAGTCGGCATGGTCGCAGCCACCCTCTCCGCGTCCGGTCACGAAGTTCACTGGGCAGACCCGGCCGAGATTCCCGGTCGCCGCCGCTTCCACACCGCCGACCCGGTCGGCAACCGCCCCGAATTCCTCGACGCCGTTTGACGCGTATGGCGAGCGGGTCGGGCGTCGGTGAGTCCGGATCGACACTGCCGGCGGCGATTCTCCCGATCGAGGCGAGCGCGGATTTCGGCCACGGTGGGCCCAGCGCTGGTCCGTGCCACGCGCCTGTCCTCCCGGGGCATGGCGGCAAGCCAGACCAGAAGCATCCCTGCTCCGGTACCCAGAATGAAATAGGCGAGTTCCCCGATCATTGCTCGGGCCCTGATGATTCGGAGCTATCGGACCCGGACTTCGGAATCGGCGCCCAGATGTTCCACGCGACCGTGCCGCGCCGCAACTGGGGTACCAACGCGGCGAAATAACGCCCCGCCTCGCATTCGTCACCGCAGCCCGCATGTCGCTCCAGAGCGCGTCGCGCCACCTCGAGATCCAGCACCGGCCGTTCAGGCATCTGGTGCAGAGCCGGATTGTCGCTCATCCCCTCAGCTCCCGACGTGCGGCGCGTCGGCAGGCACCAGCTTGCCCGCCACGATCAGCTTCCCCCGGGCCTGAGCCTTGGCCGGGCAGACGGTGATCGGGCAATGCTTGTGGTCCTGCATGATTCGGTGGGCGCGGGACACCGTCAGCGTGGCGTCGGGCACCGCACTGTGGGATACGGGCGGGAGGGTGGGCATGGTCATTCCTTTCGGTTCGAACGCGACGGGCCGGTCTGGATGTTTGTGATGGCTGCGGTGAATCGGGCGCAGCCAGCGAGCTCGGCCTTCGGATGGCTGCAAGTAGACGCTCGGATACCGGTGCACCACGGGGCTTTTGGATGAGCCAAAGAAATCCATCCGTTCTTCCTGCACGGGTTCCATGACGCGCGGACAATGAAATCCGCAGTTGGCCAAGCAGCCACCCACGATGAGGCGTTCGCGCCATCCAAAATTTGGGGGTAGTGCTCATGAGTAAGAATCCGACGACGATTCCCCGGCGGCAGTTGGGACGACAGCTTCGGGAGCTGCGGCAATCGGTCGGGCTGTCCCTCGCCGACGCGGCCAGGCTGATCGAGCGCGGCGCGGGCACGTTGCAGCGGCTGGAGAAGGGTGAGAACCCCCGCATCCGCCAGCTCGACATCGAGGCACTGTGCAAGCTCTACGACGTGCCGGAGGATCACATGCAGCAGCTGAAGGAACTTGCGCTGCAATCGGATAGGCGGACGCGGCCAGCAGATGATTCGTTCTGGTGGACCAGATATGAAGATCTGATCCCGGCCGACTTCGAGACCTACATGTCTCTGGAGAGCGCCGCTGAACGGATCACCATGTACCAGCCCGACACAGTGCCCGGCATCATCCAGACCGCCGAATATGCGCGAGCGCTCGACAGGGCGTTCTTCGGTTCGGACACCGTCATGGAACTGGAACAGCGGGTACAGGTTCGGATGCAACGGCAGGTCGCGATCACCCGCCGGTTGTCTCCCATTGAGGTCGATCTACTTATCGATGAGGCTGTGCTGAGGCGGGTGGCCGGGTCCCGCCGGATCATGGCGGCGCAACTCCGACGATTGGCGGACACTCCGCCGAACGTCAGAGTCCGTGTCATCGCCTTCTGCGCGGGATTTCCAATGGGCGGCCACGTCGGTCCCTTTGTGATGCTGGAGTTTCCGAACGATCCGAGCACTGGAATGCCGGTGGAGCCGACCACCGTCTATGTGGAGTCGTACGGAACCCGGTTGTACTTCGACAGCGAAGCCGATGTCTCCCGCTATCGGGAGGCCTATGTCAGGATCAGACGCGTAGCGTTGGGTGAAGCAGAGAGCAGGCATCTGCTTCGGTCGGTTGCGAAGGAGTACGAGGCATGAATGATCTGTCCGGCGCGCGGTGGTTCAAGAGCAGCAAGAGCCAGGGCGGTGAAGCCTGCGTGGAGGTCGCGCACTTCGCAGGCCGGACCGGTGTTCGGGACTCGAAGCATCGAGGTGGGCCGGAACTGATGTTCTCCGTGGAGGATTGGGCGACGTTCAACCTCGCGGTCGCGGCCGGGAAGTTCGACCGCACGTAGCTGCGATCTCGCGCACGTATCCGATGCTGCGACCGCGGATGGGTGGGCTGCCGCCCGGCGTTGCCTAGGTGCTTCTGCGGTTCGGCGCGGACTTACGTTGCGCTACTGAGGTAGTCGCGTTGTGCGTGGGTGGGTCGTTGGCGACGGGTGACTATCGGGCCGGGGTCAGTGACATCGACTTGGTGGCGATCGTTAACGGCCGTTGACCAGGCGGCAGTGGTGGCGGGTGCTTCGGATCCATCGGCGCTGGTCGCTCGATATTCGGTCGCGGCCGAGCTGCACTGTATCTACGTGCCTGTCAACGAGCTCGACGATGTCGGAGTTCGTCATCCGAGCTGGGTGGGGCGGATCATGCTCCAGCACAGGTTCACTGGCATCGCCCGTGCGGAGTTGCTTCAGAGCGGATTCGCGGTGTTCGGGCAGGAGCCTGGTGCGGTGATCCCTGCGGTGTCCGGTGCTGAGCTATGTGACGCGGTGCGAAGCGAGCTGGCTGGATATTGGAGTTCGATGCTGTGGAGGCGGTGGATCTGGCTGCGCGACTTCTATGTTGACCTCGGACTGTTGACCATGGCTCGTGCGGAGGCGACATTGAGGGAGGGGCGGCTGATCGGTAAGGGGGAAGCGGTGACTCGGCTCGATCGGATCGGGGTTCCGGGGGAGTTGGCGATGAGATCGCCAGGCGGCGAAGCGGGGCCAGTGTTTCGCTCACGCTGCGGGGTCGGCTGCGCCGGGCGCGACTGGTCCACGGCATCGTCCGAAGCCAGGTCGCCGAGCTGTTGTCGGATTGAAGCCTGGCTTTCCCGCTGGATCGGGCTATTTCAGCCCGGCCGTTTGATCTCGGATGGCTGAGTAGCCGCGCTAGCGAGGTTCGACTTCGCGATGCACGGCGATCCGGCGCTGATACTGACCGAGTTCGCCTTCTCGGGAAGGTATTTCACGTTGAGCCCGTAGCCGTCGGGTGTGGTCACCGGAGCCCATTCGGCGGTGCCATCTGACTGCAGCTGGAAGCCGCGTTGTGTCCAGATGTTTCGGATGAGCTCGAAGTAGTGTGAATCCTGCCCTGCCGGAATGCCGACGACCCAATAGCCGACTTGCACCTGCTGAGGTCCGCCGGTCTGTAGGTTGCCGTCCTGGCAGGGAACAGTGACTGGGCCTCTCGCGCCGAGCGTGCCGAGGTCTGGGGCGTCAGGGGTGAATGACAGCGATGCACCCGGTGGAAGGTTTTCCACGGTCTCCAACAGATATGCGGTGATGCGATCTCGTGCCGATAGCTCACTGAGTGAGCTATCCACCTGCGGCTTCTCACCCGTATTGTCGGTGCTGCATCCGCTTGCCGAGATGGTCACGGCGAGTGCGATGCCCAGCGCGGCTGCCATGCGCCGGAACGTCTTCGGTCCCGTCATCGTCGGCGGGTGGCGCGGAGGAAGTGGCGGTCAGGGTTTCTCAGCCCGGGGGCGTCGTCTCCCGACAGCAGCGTGCTGACGGTGATCACCGCGACGATGTAGAAGCTCATGAACCATGCCGTCAGCAGGCGTCGGAAGGATGGTGGGCGGCAGTCTTCCGGGGTTCTGACCGTGAGACCGAAGAGGGCTTTTCCGATCGTGGTGTGCGCGACCGATTGCAGGGCAACTCGATCCAGGAAGGACAGCAGCAGCCAACATCCGACTACTGCGGCCGGGTTGATGCCGAGGTGTGCCCAGTCATGGCTCGATACAGCCGATTTGGAGAAATTCGGACTCAGTGCGGTGCCGAGGGCTGCGCCGCCGACGAGATGGAAGGCCCAGTCGGTGACGAATGCGCTGATTCGTTGTGCGAGTGGGGCTTTCGGACACTCGTCGGTCGCCTTATCTTCGGACGGTGACTGGCTCGCGCGCATCATGACGCGGCCATCGGGCTGGCGAACCAATTCGTAGCTGGAGGGGTAGGGGTCTTTGTCGTCGCTCATTGGCTTTTGAGGTCGTCGCTTCTCGTGAAGGTGAATTGGGGTGGGTGAGCTCGGCGGGAGACGTAGCGGAGGTCTGCACCGCCGGGCACAGTTGGGCATCACCAGACGACCGTTTGGGGTCCTGGGTCACCTGTATTCGCCAGGCTAGGGATCCGGCGGCATGCTAGTTGGGGGGCAGGGTAGGTGCCAGCCCTGTGGCCAAGTCGACCAAGACCTGGCAGGGGTCGGCCTGGGAGTTCGAGGTGGAGAGTTCGATGCCGCCACCATGGATCGCGATCAGCGTTGCGCAGTAGTTGGTTCCTGCGGCACGAGCGGTCGCGACGTCTTTCCCGGAGATCTGGAACTGGTGTTGGGGCTGGGAATTCGTGACGAAGTACGGCATGGTCACGTTGGTGACGCGCACCGTAATTCCCGGTCCGCGTTCTGCCTGATATGCGTCCTGGGACGTGTAGTCGCAGCCCTTGTACTTGTCTATGGGGCCGCCCGTATTGTCGGGGATCGGGCGGGGATCGGCGTTGAGATGTTGTGCGGCAAGCACATCGGCGGGAATACCGTGGCACGGATCGAACGATGTCGGAACGCTGCTCGACAGCGTTGCAGAGGGCGTCGCGTCATCTTTGCTCTTGTCGCATCCGCTGAGGAGGGCCAGTACGCAGGCTCCGACGCCCAGGGCCACGATCATCGGGTACGCGGGTTGGGTGCGGCGGCGTACGTTCATCCTTACGACCCTTTCTTGTTCACGTCTTTGTTGTCGGGTGCCAGCGCGCCACCCGTTGCCAGTTGCTCCACACTTGTGTTGTCGTGCACCAGATTCGATCCGACGATGTCGGCGTATTGGCGGCGGTAAGTCTCCATGTGGGTCTCGATCTCGGCCTGCGAAAGCGGATGGTCGCCGTCCTTCGCGACCGGTTCGAACAAGTCCCTGAAATTTTGTTCGCCGGTCAGTATGGACTTCTCGACCGATGGATACTGGACAGTGCCTGGTGTCGGCTCAGGATTGATATTGTCCATCAACGCTTTGTACGCGGGCTCCTCGACCAGATCCTTGATCGTGCTGACCGCCTTGCCGCCCGGGAGCGGTAGGGCATCGACGACCTTCTTGGCCATGTCGGCGGCCTGCTGGTTGTTGTCATGGGACTGCTGCGCCTGGGCGTTCTGCTCGGCGACAGCGTGATAGTCCTGGTAGATGAGCGCGTTTTGCTGTGCATCCTTGATGTGGGCATCGATGCCAGCGAGCTTCTGAATTGTGTCGTGAGCGCTGATGTCGCCGCCGCCGTGGGTGAGCTGATACAGCATGGCGTTCTCGTAGCTCTGTCTGGCGGCATCGATGGTGTGTCGGCCGTCCTGAGTCTGGCTTGCCAGGAAGGCGAGGCGCTCGGAGTCCATCAATTCAAGGGGCACAGCGGGTTTCGGTCCGTGCCGGTCGGTGTCGACACCAGCGAACGCATCGATATCGGAGGCCACGACTCGTGCCAATGCGTTGGCCAGCTCGGGGTTCTTGTTGAAAGATTCGGTCGTGTGCGCGAAATAGGTTGAGCCGTCCGCTGCCTTGACGAGGCGCTCACCATCCTTCGGCTCCAACGTGTCGGGTAGCGCGGCGATCGTCTTGCGGGCGATATCTCCGTCGTGAGTCGGGTCCTGAATGTGGTCGGCGGTCCACTTGTAGAGGTCACCGGCCGCGGTGCCCTGGTCGCCCCAGGTGTGGTTTCGAAACATTGTGTCGGCGAACTGTTTTTGGTCGTAGACACTGCGTGGGCCGTAGTCGTCACCCCTGGCGCCGAAGGACATGTCACCGGGTAGTCGATCCCCTGTGATGACGTCCCGGCCGGTCATGAGCTGGAAATCAGCATCGTGATTGCGGTTGGCAATCCCGAGCAGCTTCGTCGCAGCGTCGTCTATGGACTTTCGGTCGCCGTCCTCAGTGAACCCGGGCGGCATGTGGTCGGGATGACTGTCGAGGATGCCGGCCAAGCTCTGGGACTGCCGACCCAGCTCCGTACTGAACGTTCGGCCACCCTGCATGGCGGGCTCGGCGTGAGAGAGGAAGTCAGCGAATCGAGTTCGCTCACCAACCCGCTGCTTCATTCCGCCCGGGCCCGAGTTGTTGCCGATGTAGTCCTGCTCGCGCCCCGAAACGAGTTGACGGATATCGGTGGGCAGGTTCGTATAGCTACCCGGGGCGGTGAGCTTTCCGTCTGGAGTAATGCCGGTACCGAGATGCTCGTTGGTGATCGCGAGCATGCCGGTGGCCAACGCCGTCTGCTGAGACGCTGCGACGGTGTCGGCGGGATGACCTGGATCCACCGTGGCCCGCGCGGTCAGCCTGTCGTCGAGGGCCAGTAAACCGTCTTTACCGGCGTTCGCGAAGAACTCCTTGTAATAGTCCTGGACTTCGGCCGGCAGCGTGGGAACGTCCTTGCCGGCCGCGAGGGCCTGCATCTGTTCTGGTGTGACAACGAATGTCGGCAGCCGCGATGCGACATCGTCGAGCTTGGCGGTATCGCCTGATTGCGCCGCTTCGGCAGCCAACTTCCCATCCTCGGCGCCCAAGCGGCCACCCTGCGCCGGGGCGGCGGCGACATCCAGATCGGAGCCGAACAGATCACCGGCGGAACGGACGAGTTCGGCTGCCGCGCCGATCTTTGTCGCGGCGGCGGACACGGCGTCGTAGAACGGTCGTAGTGCGCCGTCGATCGCGTCCTGATGTGACCGGATGATGTCGGCGGAGACGCCCTCCTTATCGCACACCACCCAGTTGTCGGCGACCCTCAGCCCGGCGCCTTCCGCGTCGCCCACCTTGCTGAGCACGACGGTGCGGTGTGAGTCGATATCCGAAGCCGCGCTGTGGATCTCGGTGATGAGGTCGTCGACATAGGTCCAGACCTTGCGTGCCTGTGCGTGATCGGCGTCGACGCGGTCGTAGGCCGCGTTGTGAGCGGCACCCTGCCATGCTGTGCCGAGATTCGAGAAGAGGGCGTGAGGCTTGTCGATATTGGCCTGGAAGGTGTCATTGTTCGCCGCCGCCAAGGCGCTGGCGAAATCGTTCAGGGCCGAGACCCGCCATTTCTTGACATCGGGGAGGAGCATCGTCAACGACTTCCAGCCTGGTGGATGTCGAACCTGCGCATAGCGTCGGCGAAGGCCGTATCCGTGTCGTGGACCGTTTTCGCGCATTGGCCGATCGCGTTCGACACCTGGGTCAGCTTGCCAGCAACCCGCTGATAGGCCCCATCGGTGAACTGACCGGCCTGGGTGCACACTCCATCGAGCCCGCTGCCGGGTAAGGCGGAGTCGATACCCTGTGCCGCGTCGGATGCCTTGATGTTGCTGATTTCGGTAGATGCGTTGGAAAGTGCGTCCGACACCTTATGTAGTTCTTCGATATCGAGCTGCAGAAGTGATGCCATGAACACTCTCCACCTGGGAAAACGGATTGATTCATGGAGGACAGTATCAATTCCCGGGTCTCAACTCGGGCTTGGATTGGCTAACTCACGGCATCGCATCTGGTGGCGAACCGCTATCGCGACAGACGAGCCGGTCATCGCCACGATCGGGGAGTCCGCCGAGTGAGGGCACTGTGTTGTCAGAAGGCGAAGCAGTGTGACGGAACGTTGCGGCTTCTACCTCCTGCGGAATGACTTCGATGAGCAGCGGGCCGTGAACATCGACTTCGGGAACAGACTCGAGGTACTGAAACGGGCGGTCCGACAGGCAGGGCAGGATATTGGTGGTGTTCCCAGCTAATCGTCTCGAAGAGTTGCTTGCCGACGCGCAGGATGGGCGGGTGTCGGATTCTGAACTGCTGGAGGGGATTCGAGGGGCTTCGCTGTTCATCCCGGTTTCCGGTGGGGAAGGTGGGGCGGTTTCGCTGCCCGGGGTGACGCTCGATGGTGGGCAGTATGTGCCGGCGTATTCGTCTGAGGAGCAGCTTGTTTCGGCTGCGGGGGCGGTGTCGCGGATCGAGGTGGCGGTCGACAGATTGCTCGGGATCATGCCTGGTGGGGTTGGGATCGCGTTGAATTTGCGGGCGGAGGCGCCTGGGTTGCCGATTACGCCGGATGCTGTTGCGGCGTTGCGGGTTCGGGAGTAGGGGCGGAGGGCTCGGTCTTTGAATTGACCGTCCACGAGACTGTCGCTGCGACAATCAGATTCGCGGTCAGCGCGTAAAGACCGCCGTTGAGGCCGAAGAGCGGATCGTGGCCGGTGGCGTGCAGGAGTAGGACTACTGCGCTGCCGGTGATGAGGCCGAGGCCTACGCCGAGGGCGGTGAGGCGGCGCCAGTAGAGGCCCAGGAGGACTGCGGGGACCAGTTGGGCTATGCCCTCGTAGGAAAGGACCGAGAGGTTTACCAGGACCTTCGGGTAGATGAGGGCTCCGGCCAAAGCGATGGCACCGACGGTCAGGCCGATGAGTTGGGCGCTGCGGCGTTGGCGGGTGTCGGAGGAGACCTTGCCGTGTAGGCCGCCGCCGAGAATTGTTCGGCCCCACAGGGTTCCGATGGCTACCAGGAAGACGCTCATCGGCACGATGGCGGAGAGGGCTCCGGCGATGCCGATCAACGCTACGACCGGGGAGGGGAGGGAGTCGGTGACGAGGGTGAACAGGGCCAGGTCGGGGTTCTTCAAGGTGGGGGCGGCGAAGAGGGCCGCGGCGCCGATGAGGATGGGGACCAGGAGGAGGAGTTGGTACCAGGGGAGGAGCATGGAGTTGCGGCGGAGGGCGTTGGGGGTGCGGGCGGAGAGGTAGCCGGCGACGGTGGTGGGGAAGACGCAGATGGTGAGGGCGTTCAGGAGGATGGTGGAGACGAACCAGGAGGCGCCGAAGGTGCCGCCGCCTGCGCCGGGGAAGGTCAGCCAGTGGGGTTTTTCGGTGACCAGGCGGTTGAGGAGTTCGGCGGGGCCGGAGAAGTAGTGCCAGGGGATGTAGGCGGCGAGGATCGCTATCGAGAGGACGGCGAGGCTGTCCTTGAGGACGCTCACCCAGGCGGAGCCGCGTAGGCCCGAGGTCAGGATGAAGGCTTCGGCGACCACGAAGGAGATGATCGCGGCGGTCTTCAGGTTGATCGCGCCGTAGGACATGGCGTTGACGACCAGGCCCATGCCCTGGATCTGGAGTTGGATGTACGGCACCAGGAAGATCGTGCACAGCAGGGCGGCGGCGATACCCAAAGGCCTTGAGCGGAACCGATGTTCGGCTATGTCGGCGATCGAGACCAGGTGGTGGCGGGCGCAGTACGACCACAGAAGGGGCGCGACGAAATACGCCACGACCAGGCCGGTGCTCAGGTACGCGATCAGGTAGAAGATCGGGATGCCGTAGCGGTAGGACCAACCGGCCGCGCCGAGAAATGAGAAGCTGGTGTAGCTTTCGCCCGCCATCAGGACCAGGACGAACAGGGTGCCGAGACCGCGTTCGGAAATGGACCATTCCGACATCGAGCGGGTTCGGCCTCGGGAGGACAGGACGCCGATGGCGACCGTCACCAGCATGGCGACGGCGAACAGGGATACCGCCACGGTGGCGCGGCCCGTCACTGGTCGGCCTCCGTGGACTCGATGCCCTGGGCGCCATCGCCGTGCCGGGGTGGCGTGGCGGCATGCGGGTCACCGCCCAACGTGCTGTCGGCGGGGACGAATTC
This sequence comes from Nocardia sp. NBC_00511, assembly GCF_045161165.1. Taxonomy (NCBI): domain Bacteria; kingdom Bacillati; phylum Actinomycetota; class Actinomycetes; order Mycobacteriales; family Nocardiaceae; genus Nocardia; species Nocardia sp. NBC_00511. The sequence continues at coordinate 4,317,300 of NZ_CP107849.1, read as the reverse complement.
CGGTGCGCCGGTGCGGTATGCGGGGTCGAAGCGGGCTACGAGCCAGACCAGAGGGCCGGTCAGGATGGTGACGGCGATCAGATACGCGATCAGGAACGGGATGCCCGCGATGCGGGGTTCGATGCGGTTGGCCACGACCGGGGCCAGGCAGTAGAGGACGGCGGGGGCCGCCAGTAGCAACAGGACTGGGCCGCGGTGGCGCAGGGGCACCGGGCTCGCTGAGTCGGGCATGGGGCCTCCGGGTCGTCGCGGGTCGCTGCCGTTGCGAACTATTCCACCCGGATATGCCCGGCTGACGGTTCGGCACGCCGGACCTCGTACGGGCGAATCAACTGATGTGTGGGACGAATCGACGGACTAACGGGAGAAATCGACAGCCGGGCTGGAGCGGCCGCGGGGGTGCGTAGACGCTGAAACGGGCGTCATTCAAACCCGGCGGTCGGAACTGTTTGGGTGCGTTGGGAATTCGCACCGGGGGCGATGTGGAGTTGTCCGGCGGATGCTCTAACGTGGCCGGGTATCTGTCCGGCACGACCGTGGAGCGTTATGACCTTCTCGCTCGAAATTCAGTCCACTGCCGTCGCGCGGTTGTCGTCGCTCGCGGTGCGGTGAGTATGGGCGGATTGTCGTTCGCTGCCATCGATGTCGAGACCGCGAATTCCTCGCGGGGGAGTATCTGCGCCATCGGAGTGACGGTGGTGCGGGACGGGAAACCGGCGGAGGCCGGGGCGTGGCTGTGTAAGCCGCCCGCCGGGCTCGAGTTCTTCAACTGGCACAACATTCGGGTGCACGGGATTTCGGCGGCCATGGTGGCCGATCAGCCGGTGTTCTCGGAGCGATGGCCGGAAGTCTCGGGGATGGTGGACGGGCTGCCGTTGATCGCACACAATGCCGGGTTCGACAGCGGCGCGATACGAGAAGCGTGCGGGCGCAGTGGGATTCACGTGCCCGACTGGGAATTCAGTTGCAGTCTGGCGTTGGCCCGGCGACACCTGGATCTCGACAGCTATCGGCTGCCGCAGGTGGCTGCCGCATTGGGGATCGAATTCACCAATCACCACGATGCCGCCGCGGATGCTGCTGCCGCGGCGGACATTGTCATCGCCTTGGCGGAGCGGACGGGGGCCGACTCGCTGGCGGCGCTGGAGCGGATGGTCGTCGGGACGCGGTTGCGACTGGAACCGGCGGAACGGGAGACGCTCCGGACAGGGCCTGGCGGTTGGCCGGACTCCGGCAGCGACGATATCGCTCGGCCTCGTGAGGAACGGCGGGCACACCGATCCTGGTTCAGCCGTGAGGAATTGGTGCTCCCGGAGATCAACAGCGGAACCCCGGGTCATCCCCTGCACGGCGAAACCATCGTCTTCACAGGCGATCTCGGCTCCATGACCCGGCAGGAAGCCTGGAACGCCATCGCCTCTCACGGCGCGACTCCGGCGAAGAACGTCACCCGGCGCACCACCGCGCTCGTCATCGGTGACGGCTTCCGCGGCGGCGACCCGGACGCTTTCACCACGACCAAGGCGCGGCGGGTGGCCGAGCTGCGGGCGCGCGGGCAGCGGATCGATGTGCTCGACGAGACCACGCTGCTGGCCCGGCTGGGCACCGATGCGGTGGTGGCATCGCAGTGAGGCCGGTGGGCGGCGGTCGCTCTGCGGTGTTGTGAGAAGTGTGTTATTGCGGCAACCCACCGGCGTCGGTAAAGAGGTGGGGAGATCAATCACGGGAAATTGAGGCGAATATGTCGGGTTCACTCGGGCGCGCGATGCGGCTGATAGCGGGAATGGCACTGGTCACGGCGGCAATCGGAGCCGTGACGCCAGCCTCCGCGAATGCTGCGGCACCCGTGTTTCCCGATGCGCAGGTCGACGCCGACGGGTCGCATATCGATCATGTCGTGTCGCACGACGACCGCCGATCCACCGTGTACGTGTACTCGGCGGCCATGAATCGGGTGGTCGGGCTCGAGGTGATCCGCGCGGCCGACACCTCCGCGCCGCGGCCCACGCTGTATCTGCTCAACGGGGCCGAGGACGGGCTCGACGCGGGTGGCAACGAGACCTCGTGGGAGACGAAGACCGACCTCGTCGACTACCTGGGCGATCAGAACGTGAACGTCGTGAACGTCATCGACGGGCGCTACACCTATTACACCGACTGGCAGACCGACGATCCGATGCTCGGTCGCAACAAGTGGACGACGTTCCTGACCCGGGAGCTGCCGCCGATCATGGATACCGCCTTCGATGCCTCCGGCGTGAATGCCATTGTGGGCGTGTCGATGTCGGCGACCTCCACGCTCGCGCTGGCAGAATCCGCGCCGGGGCTGTACCGGAGTGTGGGGGCGTTCAGCGGCTGCGCGCAGACCTCCACGGATCCCGGCCGCCGCTACCTCCAGGCCGTGGTGCTGTCGGGCGGCGGCAATCCGTGGAACATCTGGGGAGTCGACGGTGCGCCCGCGTGGACGGCCAACGATCCCTCCACCGATGCCAATCTGGCGAAGCTGCGCGGCACCAACCTCTTCGTCGCCGCCGGAACCGGGGCCGATACCGCTGCGGCGGGCGGGGGACAGGTCGGCGCGTCCAGCACCGCGCTCGAGGGGACCGTCGAAACCTGCACGCGCGCTCTGCAATCCAGCATCGAGAACCTGGGCATCCCGGCCACCTTCAACTACCTGCCCGGTGGCGGGCACAACTGGCCGTCCTGGCAGATCGACTTCCACGAGGTCTGGCCGGACATCGCCCGCAGCCTCGGGATCTGATCCGAGGCCGGTAACCGATAGGCTGCTACGGGTGACCGACGAGAAGCTGCTGCAGGGACCCATCCACGCCGTCCATGTCGAATTGGGCGCCACCTTCGCTCCGTTCGGGGGGTGGGAGATGCCGGTTTCGTACGCGGGCACCGTCGGCGAGCACAACGCCGTCCGGTCGACCGTCGGGCTGTTCGACGTCAGCCACCTGGGCAAAGCCACCGTCAAGGGTGCGGGCGCGGCCGCGTTCGTGAACTCGGCGCTGTCCAACGACCTGAACCGGATTCGCCCCGGCAAGGCGCAGTACACGCTGTGCTGCACGCCCGAGGGCGGCGTGATCGACGACCTCATCGCCTACTACGTGAGCGACGACGAGATCTTCCTGGTGCCCAACGCCGCCAACACCGCGACCGTCGTCGCGGAGTTGCGGAAGGCCGCGCCGGAGGGCATCACCATCACCGACGAGCATCGCGGATACGCCGTGTTCGCGGTGCAGGGACCGCGTTCGGCCGAGGTGCTGGCCAAGCTCGGATTCCCCACCGACATGGAGTACATGGCCTACGCCGACGCCGATTGGGACGGCCGCCAGGTCCGAGTGTGCCGCACCGGATACACCGGCGAGCACGGCTACGAGCTGCTGCCGAAGTGGGACGACGCCGAGGCCCTGTTCCGCGCGCTGGTCGCCGAGGTCGAAGCCGCCGGTGGCCAGGCCGCCGGACTCGGCGCGCGCGACACCCTGCGCACCGAGATGGGCTACCCCCTGCACGGACACGAACTGTCCCTGGACATTTCGCCGCTGCAGGCCCGCACCGGCTGGGCCGTCGGCTGGAAGAAGCCGGAATTCTGGGGCAAGTCCGCCCTCGAAGCCGAGAAGGCCGCGGGCCCGCGCCGAACCCTGCTGGGGCTCAAGGCGATCGACAAGGGCGTCCTGCGCCAGGGCCAGACCGTCATGCGCGGCGACACCCCCGTCGGCGAAACCACCTCCGGCACTTTCTCTCCCAGCCTCAAGGTGGGCATCGCCCTCGCCCTCCTCGACACCGCCGCAGGCCTCGAACCCGGCGACCAGGTAGAGGTCGACGTCCGCGGCCGCCGCCTCCGCTGCGAGGTCATCCGCCCGCCCTTCGTCGAGGTCCGCACCGCCTGACCCACCCCGGATACACCTGCGGCCCAGTCGAATCCGACTGGGCCGCTCTCATGTCCACACCAGTTGTCCGTGAAATGAGCTCGCCGCGAACAACAGCTGCGGTCGAGCCGGTCACCGGGGCGGGAACATCCATTCGCTCCATCGACCGGACGTCGCATGCGCGGGCCTGGCGGGCACGTTTGGTGCCTGGCCGCAATCAACGTCCGCGCGGTCCGGCACCTCGAAGCAGCCTCAGCCGCACCAGGTGCCGACGACGTCGCGGTCCTGTTTGCAGTCGGTGGCCTTCAGCCCGGCCGGGCGGAGGGTGGTGAGCATGCCTCGGATGGTGGTGTCCGTGAGCGCGCCGGCGATGCCCTGGTCGGCCTGGATGACCATGACCACGGATTGGCCGTTGTTGCCGGGGACGGCGAGGACGTGCAGGACCGAGGTGGTGGGGTGTTCGCAGTCGTAGGGGGCGGGGTTGGTGAGGGTGGCGGTGACGTGGGCCGCGGGTTTGCCTTGGACGGTGAGGGTTTCGACCGGGCTGAGGGAGATCTGGGCGTCGGGGCGGTCGTCGTCGGCTGCGGCGACTTTGGACCAGTTGTCGGCGGTGGCCTTGGCGGCGGCGGAGACGTCGGCGAGCGTTGAGCCGGTGACGCCGGAGATGGCGTGGGGGTGGTACTTGCCGCAGGCCTTCTCCTGGTAGGTGGCCGCGCCGCTCATGACCACCTGTTTGCTGCCGCTCTCGAAGCCGACGATGGTGGTGGGGGTGGGGACCGTCCAGTCCGGCGGGACGTCGTAGGTGGCGTTGCGGGTGATGGAGTACGCGGTCTGCCAGCCGGGGGTGAGGGCGGGGGTCACCGACTTCGGGGCCGTGGTGGTGGTCGTGGTGGTCGTGGTCGACGGGGGTTTGGTGGCGGTGTCCTGCGGGCCGTATTGGTCTGCGGGAAGGGCGATTCCGGACACTGTCCGCCCGGGTTGCAGTGCGGCCACCACCAGGACTGCGACCAGGCCCAGCACCGCCACCGCGAGCAGTGCGAGCAGCCAGGGGCGGTTCGAGCGGACCGGTGGCGGGGTGGCGGCGTCCTGGTACACGCGTGCCAGCCTATCGGCGAGATGATCTTCGGCCGAGGGCCGCGGTCAGCACGATCACCGGAGTGTCGGGGAGGGAGCCCGCACCGGCGTGTCGAATGCGGCGAATTAGACTCCCGGTCATGACACTTGCCGCGCAGTTCACCCGTGTCCCGCATCCCGCGCCCCTCGCGGCGCAGCGGCGACAGGAGATTCTCGCGGAGCCCGGGTTCGGGCGGTATTTCACCGATCACATGGTCTCGCTGGACTACGCCGACGGCGTGTGGAGCAACGGGCGGGTCGAACCGTACGCGCCGATGTCCATGGATCCGGCGACCATGGTGTTCCACTACGGCCAGGCCATCTTCGAGGGCCTCAAGGCGTACCGGCAGGCCGACGGCAGCATCGCGACCTTCCGCGTCGACGCCAACGCGGCACGTTTCCGCCGGTCCGCGGCCCGGATGGCGATGGCCGAGCTGCCCGAGGAACTGTTCATCGAATCGATCCGGCAGCTGCTCGAGGTCGACGCCGACTGGGTGCCCGCCGCCGGTGGCGAGGACGCCCTCTACCTGCGGCCGTTCATGTTCTCCACCGAGGTCGGCCTGGGCGTGAAGCCCGCCGCCGCCTACAAGTACCTGCTGCTCGGCGGTCCGGCGGGCGCGTACTTCCCGCGGGGCCTCAAGCCGGTGCGGGTGTGGCTGTCGACCGAGTTCGTGCGCGCGGCACCCGGCGGCACCGGCGAGGCGAAGGTCGCGGGCAACTACGCGGCATCGCTGCTGGCGCAGCGGCAGGCCGCCGAGAAGGGCTGCGACCAGGTGGTGTGGCTGGATGCCTGCGAGCACCGCTACGTCGAGGAGATGGGCACCAACAACCTGTTCTTCGTGTTCGGCAGCGGGTCGCAGGCGCGCCTCGTGACGCCGGAACTGTCGGGTTCGCTGCTGCCGGGTATCACCCGCGACTCGCTCATCACCCTCGCCGCCGACTCCGGGTACCACGTCGAGGAGCGCAAGATCTCCGTCGACGAATGGCGCACCGGCGTCCAATCCGGTGAGATCACCGAGGTTTTCGGCTGCGGCACCGCCGCCGTCGTCATCCCGGTCGGCTCGGTGCGCTCCGAGGACGGCGAATTCACCATCGGCACCGGCGAACCGGGCGAGGTCACCATGGCACTGCGCGACACCCTGACCGGGATCCAGCGCGGCACCTTCGCCGACCAGCACGGCTGGCTGCGCACACTGGCCTGAACGACGCACGCCCGCACTCGAATTCGGGTGCGGGCACAGTCGGACATCAGCCCGGCATGAACATCTGCCACTGCTCGAGGGTCTGCGGGCGCATCACATAGTTGTGGTCGCGGATGTGCGAGAGGTTGGCGCTGGGCTCCTCGGAGTACCAGTGTCCCGGGTACACAACGGGATCCGACTTCAGCTCGGCGAGGTAGCGCAGGCTGCGGAACATGGCGTCGGAGTCGCCGCCCGGAAAATCCGTGCGGCCGCAGCCGTCCACGAACAGCGTGTCACCGGCGATCAGCCGATCCTCGAACAGGAAACACTGGCTGCCCGGCGTATGTCCGGGCGTGTGCAGCAGCTCGATCTCGAAGCCGCCGACCGCGACCTTGTCACCGTGCGCGTGCCCGGTCAGCTCACTGGGCGCGATGCCGGTCACGTTGGCGACCCACGGCAGCTCTTCGGCATTCACGTGCACGGCCACATCGGTCTTCTCGAGCAGCTCTTTCACCCCGCGCAGCGTGAAGCCCATCATCGAACCGCCGACATGGTCGGGGTGATGGTGGGTGGCCAGCACGCCGGTCAGGCGCATGCCGTCCGCCTCGGCGATGTCCACCAGCTGGCTCGCCTCGTACGCCGGGTCCACGACCACGCATTCCCCGCTGTCGCGATCCCCGATCAGGTACGCGAAATTGCGCATCTGCGTCGCGATGGGATCGCCAACGGCCCAGTCGCGGCCGGAAAGCAACTGACGGAAATACAAGCGGTCGGTGGCCATGACCACCACCTTATTGCCCGGGCTGGCAACTGTCTCATCCGGATTGGGCATATCGAGCGGGCCGAAAACGAAAACCGCACGCCGACCGGAATCGACGTGCGGTTTCGACGGGCAGGTCAGCGCAGGACGGATTCGATCTCGTCGGCGGCCTCGGCGCCGAACGCCTCGCGCAGGCGCTTGAGCGCGACATCGTGATCGAGGGTCCAGTCCTGGGGGCCAACGGTTTCCAGCACCAGGACGGCGACCAGCGAGCCGAGCTGCGCGGAACGCTCCAGCGACAGGCCCGCCGAACGGCCGGTCAGGAAGCCCGCGCGGAAGCCGTCGCCGACGCCGGTCGGGTCGACCTTGGCGATGTCGGGGACCACGTCGACGTGCAGTTCGGTGCCGTCGCGGTCGATGATCTTCGCGCCCTTGGAACCGAGGGTGGTGATGCGAATGCCAACGCGCTCACCGATTTCCGTCTCGGACAGGCCGGTCTTCTGGAGCAGGATGCCCCACTCGTACTCGTTGGTGAACAGGTAGTCGGCGCCCTCGATGAGCTTCAGGATCGTCTCACCGTCGATGAACGCCAGCTGCTGAGAAGGGTCGGCGGCGAACGGGATTCCGGCGGCGCGGCACTGATCGGTGTGGCGCAGCATGGCTTCCGGGTCGTCGGCGCCGATCAGCACCAGCTCCAGCTCGCGGTCGGCGGCCAGAGCGGTGATGTCGATCTCGCGGGCCTCGGACATGGCGCCGGGGTAGAAGGACGCGATCTGCGCCATGGTCTCGTCGGTGGTGCAGACGAAACGGGCGGTGTGGGCCTCGGTGGAGACGCGCACGGCCGAGCAGTCGACGCCGTTGTCCTCCAACCACTTCCGGTACTCGCCCCAATCCTTGCCGACCGCGCCCACCAGCAGCGGGGTGGTGCCGAGCACACCCATGGCGTAGGAGATGTTGCCCGCCACGCCGCCCTTGCGGATGACGAGATCGTCGACGAGGAAGCTGAGCGACACGTGCTGGAGCTGATCGGCCAGCAGGACGTCGGAGAACTTGCCCGGGAAGCGCATGAGGTGGTCGGTCGCGATGGACGCGGACACGGCGATGGTCACGGGGTTCGATCCTTTGGTTTGGGGATGCGCACCGAAAAGGGCTCGCACTTAAGAAAATAACACCGTCCGGGACGGATTTGACCGTCTCGCGGGCCCGGACATGCAGCAGCGCGGAACGTCCGGAGACGTTCCGCGCTGCGAGGCTATGTCAGTTGAAGCTGTCGCCGCAGGCGCAGGAGCCGGTGGCCTGGGGGTTGTCGATGGTGAAACCCTGCTTCTCGATGGTGTCGACGAAGTCGATGGAGGCGCCCTGCACGTAGGGGGCGCTCATGCGGTCGACGGCGAGCTTGACGCCCTCGAACTCCACGACCAGATCGCCGTCGAGCGAGCGGTCGTCGAAGAACAGCTGGTAGCGCAGGCCGGCGCAGCCACCGGGCTGGACAGCGATACGCAACGCCAGGTCGTCGCGGCCTTCCTGGTCCAGCAGTGCCTTGGCCTTCGAGGCCGCGGCGTCGGTCAGAGTCACACCGTGTGTGGTGGTCTCACCGGGAGTGGTGGTCTCGTTCTGCACAGTCATGAACTCTCCTAAAGGACCCTGTTTTTCAACCCGTGTGCGGCATGGCCACGCTTCGGCTCACAACGCCGGTTCGCGGGCGACTATTCCCCATCCTACGCGGGACGGTTTCTCCCGCGGATCGTCGTTCCCCGTTTTCGTTGACGGCAGCCGGAGTGTCGGGTACGCCCTTGCCGGAAATTAGCCGGTGACGGCGGCCGGAAGCAGACCGAGAGGTGTCCGACACAACAAACAGGCGGACCAGGATTTTCCGGCAGACCAGTCATCGAATAGCCTGGTCGGCGTGAAGTTCCTGCGCCGTGGCGACTCCGATACCGCTTCCGACAGCTCCAGCACCGAATCCGCTGGTGGGGCCGTGGTTGCCGATAAGGCCGTCACCCTGGGTAAGGGGCGTCCGACGCCATCGCGTCGCGAGGCCGAGGCCCGTAAACGCGGACCGGTCGCGCCCGCGCCCAAGACCGCCAAGGAGGCCCGGGCGCGTCGCAAGGCGCTGCGCGGCACCAAGGAGGAGCGCAAGGGCACCTCGTCCGAGCGTCGCGAGGCCGCGCAGGACCGCCGCGCCCGCATGCTCGCCGGTGAGGAGCAGTACCTGCTGCCGCGCGACAAGGGACCCGTCAAGGGCTACGTGCGGGATATCGTCGACGCGCGCCGCAATCTGCTGGGCCTGTTCATGCCGCTGGCGCTGGTGTTGATCCTCAGCATGATCCTCTCGCCCGCGCTGCAGGCGATCGTCACGCTGGCCATGCTGGTGATGATGCTGTTCATGATCATCGAAGGTGTCGTGCTGGGCCGCATCGTCAACCGTCGGGTCCACGAGCGCTACCCCGATGCCACGGACTCCTCGATGTCCCTGGGCTGGTACGCCTTCGTCCGCGCCTCCCAGGTGCGTCGCATGCGTGCCCCCAAGCCCCGCGTCTCCGCGGGCGACGCCGTCTAGGGCTACCGCTTCCAAGATCAGGGAGCTCTCACCGTGTGAATTCGACTCGAATTCAGCGGTGGGAGCTCCCTGATCTTGTTCGGGGGTCAGGCACGGCCACGGATGGACATGATGGCGTTGAGTTCGGCGGCGGTGCGGGGGACGTCGCGGTCGTCGAAGTTGGTGGAGCCGAACATTTCCGGGCGGTGGAAGGGGACCGCGCGGCCCGCGGCGGTGAAGAGGGCGGCTACGCGGCGGAAGATGGCGGCGGTGTCGGCGCGGTGGGTGGAGCGGAACGCGGTGGTGGGCACGGTGGTCATGCGGTGGCCTCGCTGTCATCGGTGGGGGTGGGGACGTCTGCGGCCATGAAGCCGAAGGTCAGGTAGCCGAGGGCCGCCATGGCGGTGCCCGCGGTGACGATTGCGTAGAGCGCTTGCATGGCAGTAAGTTTTCTCTAGAAGAGTTACTGCCAACAGTGGCGGTACTGACATTGTTCGCAAATATTCGGCCAAGTGGGTGAAGCGATGCTCTCCAAGGTTGCGGTCGTGCTCAACGACAACCTCGCCATGTTCGAATTCGGCGTCGTCTGTGAGGTTTTCGGGCTGGACCGGACCGGGGACGGACTGCCGGGATTCGACTTCCGGGTCTGCGGGGCCGAACCGGGGAAGCCGCTGGCCAGCAGTTCTCCGGGGATCCGGGTGACGCCCGACTACGGCCTCGACGAGCTGCGAGACGCGGATCTGGTTGCGATTCCGGCGTTTCCGTTCCATATCTCCACGGCCCTGGATCCCCGGGTGATCGAGGCCGTGCGCGATGCCTCCGATCGTGGGGCGACCGTGCTCACCGTGTGCTCGGGCGCGTTCCTCGCGGGCGAGGCCGGGCTGCTCGACGGGCGCAAATGCACCACGCACTGGCGGTACGTGAACCAACTGGCGCAACGGTTTCCGCAGGCGACCGTCGACCCGGACGTGCTGTTCGTCGACGAGGGCAATCTGATCACCAGCGCGGGCACCGCCGCCGGGATCGACGCCTGCCTGCACCTGGTGCGGCGGGAACTGGGCAGCAGCGTCGCCAATGCCATCGCGCGGCGCATGGTGGTGCCGCCGCAGCGCGACGGCGGGCAGCGGCAGTTCATCGAGCGGCCGGTCGTCGACTGCGACAACGACAACCTCAGCGAAACCCTGCGCTGGCTCGAGGAGAACCTGGAACTCGGGCACACCGTGGAGTCCCTGGCCGCCCGCAGCGCCATGTCCACGCGGACCTTCGCCCGGCGCTTCGCCGCCGAGACCGGGACGACCCCGGTGAAATGGCTGACCGGACAGCGCATCCTGCTGGCCAAGCAGCTCCTGGAAGACACCGACATGGATCTGGAAACGCTGTCGCACCGCTGCGGATTCGGCTCCGGGGCGCTGCTGCGCCACCACTTCCAGCGGCAGGTCGGCATCGCGCCGGTCGAGTATCGCCGCCGCTTCGGCGTCCGCGTTTCCTGAACGGGGCGCGCTGACCGTGCCTACCGGTCCGTGGCACAGCTTCGATTGATACCGTGCTGACGTGTCGCACACTGCTCAGACAACCGATCGGCCGCTGCGGACCCTGGTGCTCGGTGGCGCCCGGTCCGGCAAGTCGGCCTTCGCGGAACAGCTGGTCTCGTCCGGGGCGGTGCGGTATGTAGCCACCGCGGTGGTGGATCCCGCCGATGCCGACTTCGCCGAACGCATTGCGGCGCATCGCACGCGGCGACCCGCGGAATGGGATGTCGTCGAGGCCGACCCGGTCGAGGTGCTGCGCGAGGCCACTCCGGCGACGCTGGTCGACGATCTGGGGACGTGGCTGGCCGGGCGGATCGACGCGCACGCGGCGTGGGACGCGCCGCGCGGGACCATCGCGCCGGATATGGCGGCGTTGGTCGCGGCGGTCGCGGGGTATCAGGAGCGGCTGGTGATCGTCAGCCCCGAGGTCGGGCTGGGCGTGGTGCCCGCGACCGATGTGGGGCGGCTGTTCCGTGATGAGATCGGGACGCTGAACCAGCAGCTGGCTTCGGTGTGCGACGAGGTTTTCCTGGTGGTGGCCGGGCAGGCCATGCGGGTGAAGCCGGACCGGGTCGCGGAGGTGGTGCTGGGTTCCGCTGCGCCGGTCGCTGATTCGGTGCAGGTCGCCGGCGTGGTGGCCGATCAGGCTGCGGGGCAGGGTGTTCCGGTGCAGGCGGCCGACTCGGTGCCGGATATCGCGGTATCCAGCGGCGCGGCCGGCGTGACGGAGGTCGTTGCCGTGGTGCCCGTCGCGGCGCTCGCGGACGAACGGGTCGACGAAGTCGCGGCGACCGAACCCGCTGCCGCGACTTCCGATGCGAGTGCCGAGGTTTCGGCTGCGCCGGTGTTGACCAAGCCGGTGCGGATTTCGTTCGGGCCGGTCGGGTCGCCGGATGCGGTGGCGCGGGCTGCGGCTCAGGAGCGGCAGTTGCAGTTGACCAAGCCGGCCGGGGCGCTGGGGCGGTTGGAGACGCTGGCGAACTGGGTGGCGGCGTGTCAGGGTGTGTGCCCGCCCAAGCAGTTCGAGCGGGCGCGGGTTGTGGTGTTCGCGGGGGATCACGGGGTGGCGCAGCACGGGGTGTCGGCGTACCCGAGTGAGGTGACCGGGCAGATGGTCGCCAACTTCCTGCACGGCGGGGCGGCGGTGAACGTGCTGGCGCGGTTGGCCGACGCGAGTGTGCGGGTGGAAGACATTGCGGTGCAGGGGGATACGGCACCGGAGATTTCGCGGCACAAGGTGCGGCGGTCCAGTGGGGCCATCGACCGGGAGGACGCGCTCACCGAGGCGGAGGTGCAGGCGGCGCTGGCGGCCGGAGCCACCATCGCCGACGAGGAGATCGACGGCGGCGCGGATCTGCTGATCGCCGGGGATATGGGCATCGGCAACACCACACCCGCCACCGTGCTGATCGCGTCCATCACCGACACCGAGCCGGTCGTCGCTGTCGGCCGTGGCACCGGAGTCGACGACGCGGGCTGGATCCGCAAGACCGCCGCCATCCGTGACGCCATGTGGCGGGCCCGCCCGGTGGTGAAGGATCCGGTCGCGTTGCTGCGCACCGCATCCGGCGCGGACTTCGCGGCCATGGCGGGCTTCCTGGCCCGTGCCGCCGCCCGCCGCACCCCGGTAATCCTCGACGGCGTCGTGGTCACCGCGGCTGCCCTGGTCGCCGACCAGCTGGCCCCGGGCGCACGCGCCTGGTGGGTGGCGGGCCACCGCTCCAGCGAGCCGTCGCACACCATCGCCCTGACCCGCCTCGAACTCGAGCCCCTGGTCGACATGAGCATGCGCCTCGGCGAAGGCTCCGGCGCGGTCGCCGCCCTCCCGCTGCTGCGCGCCGCCGTCGCCACCCTCACCGACATGGCGACTTTCGCAGAAGCCGGAGTCAGCACCGCCGACGCGAGCGAACCCGAAGGTGCCTGACCCCGCCGCCGGATCCCTGGCCCGCGCACCACTTTTCGGAGCTGGTGGGTCCCGGCTGCGGGTCAGCGTCGTGGCGGAGGGGCTGCGGTGAACGGGATTCGGCTGGCTCTCTCGTGGTTGACGGTGTTGCCGGTGCGGGGGCCGGAGGAGGTTGATCGGGCGGCGGCTGCGCGGGCGATCGGGTGGGCGCCTGCCGTGGGGATCCTGCTGGGGTGCGCTACGGCCGGGCTCGTGTGGGTGTTGGGGTTGGCCGGGGCGCCTTGGCTTTTGGCGGGGTTCGTGGCGGTGGCAGGGCTGGCGCTGATCACGCGGGGGATGCACATCGATGGGCTGGCGGACACCATGGATGGGCTGGGGAGTTATGGGCCGCCGGAGCGGGCTCGGGAGATCATGAAGAGTGGGGGCGCGGGGCCGTTCGGGGTGGCGGCGTTGGTTTTTGCCATTGCGGTGCAGGCGGTTTCGTTCGCGGCGCTGGCGGGGGCGGGGCGATGGTTGGCGGTGGTGGTGGCTGTCGCGGTGGGGCGGGTGGCGGTCGTGCTGGCTTGTCGGCGGGGGATCGAGGCTGCGCCGGGGGCGGGGTTCGGGGCGCTGGTGGCGGGGACGCAGCCGGTGGCCGCGGGTGTGGTGTGGAGTGGGATCGCCTTGGTGGCAGCGGTATTCGCTACCGGGGATCATTGGCAGGGGCCGGTGGCCGTGTTCGCCGCGCTGGGGTTGGCGGGGGTGCTGGTGCGGCATTGCGTGCGGCGGTTCGGTGGGCTCAATGGGGATGTGCTGGGGGCGGCGCTCGAGGTGAGTGTGGCTGTCGCGGCGGGGATTCTGACCTTCGGGGTGTAGTCGCAACCGGTTCGCTGGGCTGGAGTCGGGGTCGATTCGTCTGGATCCGACCGGTCGGGATCGAGGGCGCTGTGAGACCGCTGGGGCTCGATTTCCGTTCATGCGCAAGTGAAATGGGTGTCGCAGAATAGTTGCCCAATGTGAATCGGGGGCAATCCGACCATCCAGTGGCTGCGAATACTTCGTGATCGAAGTGCCCGGGCCCGGAGATGGAGTCGCGCGATGGTGTTGCAGCTGGGTGTGCTGGTGGGTTTCGCGGTGGTGGCGGTGGTCGTATTCCTGGTCGGGGATCGGCTGCGACCGGCGTCCTGGCGGCACGAGGACGACGCGGGCGCGGGCACCATGATGCTCGATCTGGTGAATATGTTCTTCGCGGCCATCGTCGCCTTCGTGGTGGTGATCCTGTGGCAGCAGTACGACGATTCGCACGGCCATACCGTGGCCGAGGGCAAGGCGCTGGTCACCGTGTACGAGACCGCCAATGATCTGCCCGCGCAGGACCGTACGCAGATCCAGGGGCTGGTGCGTGACTACACCAAGCAGGTGATCGGCGAGGAATGGCAGACGATGGACAAGCAGCGGCGGCTGAGTCCGGCCACCCAGTCCACCCTCGACGATCTGCGGGCGGCCGTCTCGGCGCTGCCCACCACCGATGACAATGCCAAGTCGTTGCAGGACAAGGCGTCCACGGCGGTCGACGGAATCTCGGACGCGCGATACGACCGCGGCCTGGATGCCTCGTACCGACTGCCCGGCTTCCTCTATGTGGCGCTCTGGTTCTCGACGGTCATGCTGCTGTTCGGGACGGTGTTCTCCGGCGTGGTCGTCACCAAGCGCAGCGTGATCATGACCGGCCTGTTCGGCGTGGTGATCGGCGCGGTCATCGTGGCCGTCTATCAGCTCGATCAACCGTTCTCCGGCGGCAACCACGTCTCCAAGGACGCCTACGAACTGGCCCTGGCCCGCTTCCAGCACATCGCCGACTCCAATACCTCGGCCATGAGCACCAACCCGCGCTGACGCGCCGAAGAAGTAACTCGCACACGGCTTTCGGAGGCAGGGTGACGCGCACACACAGGGCGGCAAGTCGATTCGCGGCGGCAACCGCGGTTCCACTGGCCGCGGCATTGCTCACGGTCCACGCAGAGGTGGCACACGCGGATCCGGACCTACCGCAGATCGGTGAGATCTTCAGCGGCAGTGCGGCTCCGGACCCCGGCGCGGGACCGATCGACGCGCCGACAGGCAGCTCGCTCGGACTCGGTACCGGGAGCAGCTATTCCGGCAGCGCCTCGGGATCGGGCGGGGGCGGTGCGAGCTCGGGCAGTTCGCTCGGCCTGAACCCGAGCCGGTCGGCGACGCATATCGCCACCGGCAGCCCGCGGGCCGAGGCGCCGGTACCGAGACCGGAGCCGCCACCGGTCGACCTCGCCCCGGCGACACCGACACCGGTTGCGGCGGCACCGAATACGCTCGGCGGTCTGGCGGGTCTGGACTCCGGCAGCGTCGTGACGGCCTGCGCGGGCAGCGCGGTCGTCGGCAGCGCGGTCCTGGGGCTGGGACTGCTCACCGGCAGCAATCTGGGCTCGGGCCTCATCGGTCCGGGATTCATCCTCGGCTCCAGCGGGCTGGTCGGTCCCGGCTCGGCGGGCGCGGGCAGTGTCGTGGTCGGCAGCGCGATGACCGGCAGTGCGCTGCTCACCTGCATGCTGCTGCTCCCGATCCCCAACGCACCGGAACCCGGTATCCCACTGGAGATTCCGAAGGCTCCGGCCGCTGTGGTCCCGGTCGCGGCGCCGGTCGCCGTGATCCCACCGGTACCCGAGGTGATTCCGCCGGTTGTTCCGATTCCCCCGAAACCGGTAGTGCCGCACCCGCCCGTACCCGTGGCCGCCCAGGTTCCCCAGCCCGAACCGGTGAATTGGACGTCGTTGCAGATCATGACGGTCATGGTCCTCACCATCATCGCCGCCGCTCGTGCCAAGTCGGGTCGCCGACGGCGCGGCTGAGCACTACTTGCGGAACGCGGTCTCCAGCTGGGTGGCGGTGGCGCGCAGCTGGTCGACCGGGGTGGTCTCGAAGATGCCCTGGAATCCGGCCTCGGCCTTGATCGCGGCCTCGACGTCCGGATCGTGGTAGATCTGCACCAGTTTCAGGTAGGTGGGGTTGCCCTGGTCGGCGGCGCGGGCGGCGAAGATATTGATGTACTGGGCCAGGTCCGGGCGCTTCGGGTCATCGGTGTAGATGATCTGATCGTTGGTGAGACCCGCCTGGCGCGCCCAGGTGTCGTCGACATAGGCGGCGTCCACGCTGTCGAGGGAGGACGCGGTCAGGGTCGGGTCGATGGGGGTGAGGCGGACGCGGGAGGCGGCCTTGTCGACGTCCTCGAGCTTCGAATCCCAGGACGGGCCGTTCCTCAGGGTGATCAGGCCCGCGGCGGCCAGATTCAGCAGTGGCCGCACCTGATTCGCCGGATTATTGCTCAGGGTGATCTCGCCGCCCTGCGGGATCTCGGTGACCGAGCGGTGCTTCTTGGAGTACAGGCCCAGCGGGTAGATCTCCGTCGCGCCGATCGGGACCAGGGTGTCGTTGTTGCGGGCGTTGTAGTTGGCCAGGTAACGGACGTGCTGGAACTTGTTGAGGTCGATCTGGCCTTGCGAGAGAGCGGGATTGGGCTGGTTGTAGTCGGTGAAGTTGGTGAACTTCACCGTGATGCCCGCCGCGGCGGCCTTGGTCTTGAACACGTCCCAGTGTGGCTGTGCGAGATCGTTCACACCGATGCGGACCACATCGCCGGGGTGTTCCCGGCCACACGCCGCGGGTAGGGCGAGCGCGAGCAGGACCGGAATCGCCAGGAAACGGCGCAGTTTTCGCATTTCACGCACCGTAGGTGTGCGGACGGTAATACCGGAAGGCTTTGATTCCCCGCGATCACAATCATTGCTCGCCGGTTGCCCGCACGGTTGCATGGCCGGGTTCGATTTCCACCTACATGCGGGAGCACGAGTGAAATTCCATCGGGTACTGGCGATCCCGGTCCTGGTAGCAGCCGTCGCGAGCCTCACCCTCACGGCCTGCGGCAGCAACGACAGCGCTGGCGGCAACACGGTGCGCATCGGCACCACCGAATCCGATCCGCACTGGGACGTGTTCAAGGACAAGGCCAAAGAGCAGGGCATCAACCTCGACATCGTCCACTACTCGGACTATTCGCAGCCGAATATCGCGTTGGCGCAGAAGCAGATCGACGTGAATCTGTTCCAGCACCTGCAATTCCTGGGGCAGTACAACGTGGCCAACAACCAGGATCTGACACCGATCGGGGCGACCCAGATCGTGCCGCTGGGGCTGTACTCCAAAAAGCACAAGACGCTCGCCGAGATCCCGCAGGGCGGGGAGATCGCGGTGCCCAACGATCCCACCAACCAGGCGCGGGCGCTGTTCGTGTTGCAGGCGGCGGGACTGCTGAAGATCTCGGGCAACGTCAAGCAGCTGACGCCCGCCGATATCGACAAGGGCTCCTCCAAGGTGAAGGTGACCGCGGTGGACGCGGCGCAGACCGCGCTGTCGCTGGAATCGGTGGACGGGTCGGTCATCAACAACACCTTCCTGCTCAAGTCCGGCATCGACCCGAAAACCGCGCTGTACAAGGATGATCCGAGCAGCCCGGTCGCGGAACCGTACATCAATGCCTTCGTGACCCGCGCCGCCGACAAGACCAACCCCACCTATCTGAAGCTGGTGGACATCTTCCACGGCCCCGAGGTGCAGAAGTCGGTGCAGGAGGACTCCAAAGGCACCGCGCTGGAGGTCACCAAGAGTGGGCCCGACCTCGAGCAGATCCTGTCGCGGGTGCAGCAGACCATCCGCGAAACCAAGTGAGCGCGGAGCAGTCCGAGCCAGCGGCGGTCGAATTCCGTTCGGTCACCAAGGTTTTCCAGACCGGCAAGCAAAGCCAGACCGCCCTGGACAGCATCGATCTCCGCATCGAGCACGGTGAGATCTTCGGCGTGATCGGCTATTCCGGGGCGGGCAAGAGCACCCTGGTGCGGCTGATCAACGCCCTGGAGAAGCCGACCAGCGGCACCGTCCTGATCTCCGGGAGCCCCGTCACCGGGGTCCCGGAGTCCCGGGTGCGGCAGCTGCGCCGCGATATCGGCATGGTGTTCCAGCAGTTCAACCTGTTCCGCTCGCGGACGGCGGCCGGGAACATCGAATACCCCCTGAAGGTGGCGGGCTGGCCACGCGCGCGGCGCAAGGCGCGAGTGGCCGAACTCCTGGAATTCGTGGGCCTTTCGGACAAGGCGCGCAGCTACCCCGACCAGCTCTCCGGCGGCCAGAAGCAGCGCGTGGGCATCGCCCGCGCGCTGGCCACCTCACCCGCCCTGCTGCTCGCCGACGAGGCCACCTCGGCCCTCGACCCGGAGACGACGGGCGAGGTGCTGCGCCTGTTGAAGAAGATCAACCGCGAGTTGGGCGTGACCATCGTGGTCATCACCCACGAGATGGATGTGATCCGCGCCGTCGCCGACCGGGTGGCGGTGCTGGCCGAGGGGCGCATCGTCGAATTGGCCGACACCTTCGACGTTTTCGCGGCTCCGGCCGCCGCGCCCACCCGCTCGTTCGTGGAGACGGTGCTGCGCAACCGGCCCGACACCGAAGAACTGCGGCGGCTCGAGCAGCGGCACGGCGGCCGGTTGGTCACGGTGGCCGTCGACGACGAGCACGGCGTCGGAGAGGCACTCGCCGCGGCCGTGGCGGCCGGAGTGCGCTTCGAGATCGTCTACGGCGGCGTAAGCGCCTTGCAGGACAAAACCTTCGGCAGCCTCACCCTCGCCCTGCACGGCCCGCCCGAGGCGGTCGATGCAGCCGCCGAGCGATTGGGTGACGGTGCCGTGCTGGTCAGTTCGGTCGAGGTCGATGATCGGAGGTCGGCGTGAATGCGACTGTTCTGGCTGCGGTGCCTACCGATTGGGGGCGGTTGCGGCCGGTATTGAGTGAGGCCATCGGGACCACTGTCTATCTGGTGGGCGTGACCTTCCTGGTCGGTGGCGTCATCGGGTTGGGGCTCGGGACCTTGCTCTACGCCACTCGCAAAGGCGGGCTGTTGTCCAGTGCGCCACTGAATCTGGTGCTCAATGTGCTGGTGAATGTGGTGCGGCCGATTCCGTTCATCATTCTGCTGGCGGCGTTGGGGCCGGTGACGTTGAAGGTGATCGGGACGACCATCGGGACGGATGCCGCGGTGTTCGTGATGATCGTGGCGGCGTCGTTCGGGATCGCTCGGATCGTCGAGCAGAATCTGGTGACGGTGGATCCGGGGGTGATCGAGGCGGCGCGGGCCATGGGGGCCGGGCCGGTGCGGATCATCCTCACGCTGTTGATTCCGGAGGCGTTGGGGCCCTTGGTACTCGGGTACACGTTCGTCGTGATCGCGATTGTCGACATGTCGGCGATGGCGGGCACGGTGGGCGGTGGCGGGTTGGGGGACTTCGCGCTGGTGTACGGATATCAGCGGTTCGACTGGCAGGTGACGCTGGTGGCGACGTTGATCATCATCGCGGGGGTGCAGGGGGTGCAGTTCCTCGGAAACTGGCTGGCGCGCAAGGTTTTGCGGCGGTAGGCGGCGCGGCCGTCACGGAAGTCCGTGGCGGCCGCGCACGTTCGGGTCAGTCGAGTTTGCGCAGGACCGGGATCTCCCACTTGTTGTTGAGGACCGCGGTTTTGGGGGAGTAGAGGCGCAGGGTGAGGGAGAACTGGCCGGTGTCGGGGATGGGCAGCCACTGCCCGGCGGGGACCTCGGAGCCGGGATCGGCGCTCTGAACAGCGATTTCGACACTGCCGTCGGGTCCGGGGGTGACCGGGACCAGGTGGCCCACCGAGTAGATCTGGGCGGGATTCTGGACCAGGTAGCTCTGGCCGTCGTAGGCGGTGATCGACCAGAAGGCGTCCACCGGCGGTAATTGCCCCTCGGCGAAGGTGATCCGGTAGCGGCTGCCGCCGTCGGCCGTGCCCTTCAGCGTCGGGTAGACGGCGTCCTTGGGGAGGTTCGCGCCGAGACCGATCGCGGCGACCTGAGCGCGCAGCGGATAGTTGGTGCCGTAGGTGCCGACATTGAGGTCGAAGCTCCAGCCGTTCTGGTTGCGCGCCTGCGGATCCCGGTAGGCCAGCACCTGCTTACGGGCATCGGCGCCGGCCGAGTTGAGCAGGTCGGCCGGTTGGCCGTCGACATTGCCACCGGGTTTGATGCCGAGAGTGGCGAAGCGCTTCATGGCCCCGGCGTCGTCGGTGGCGGGCGGATTGATCGCCATCACCGCGCACATGCGACCGAAGAAGGTGCGCCCGTCCATCTGTGCCACCATCTGGGCGGGGACACCGCCGCCCGCCGCCTTCGCGCCCGGACCGCCCCGTACGGCGCTCGGGTCGGCCTTCCAGACACTGAGCGGGGCCAGCTTCATCTGCTGCTGGAGTTCGCGCACATGCTCGATGTCGTTGCCGCCCTGGTATTCGATGCGGCCCAGCAGCCAGGTGACGGGGGTCGGCATGGCCAGCCGGGTGAGGCCCGCGGGCACGGTGCCGTTCCAGCCGGGGCCGGTGATCAGGTAGGTGTAGGGCGGCCCGGACGCACCCGGGTCGAGGTCCTGATCGGCGCTGCCGGGATCGTGGACGGTATTGGTCCAGGCGTCCATCAGCTGCATCAGCCAGTAGCGGCCGGGTTCGATGGCGGGCACCTGCAACACCATCGGTTCGGCGCGCAGATCCAGCCAGGCCTGCGAGTAGAGGGTGTCGAGGTTGAGCCGGACCACCTGCTTGTCGTCGGGGGTGGGTGGGTTCTGATGCACCAATTGGTTTGCCGGACCGCCGGTTTCGCGGGTGACGTCCATCAGGACCAGTGGGTAGCCGAAGACGTAGGCGTCGGCGGCGACCACCTTGGGGTCGCTGGCCGCGGTGGTCGAGCCCGAGGATCCGGCGCTGTCGGACTTCCCGCAGGCGCTCGCACCCAGCGCCGTGAAGGCGGCCACGCCGAGCCCCAGCGCCCTGCGCCGGGAGATACTCGCGAACTGTCCGGTGACGTCGTTCGACGGGAAATCCATTGCTACCGATTCCTTTTCCGGAGGGGTCAGCGCTGACCACGGGCTCGACGTCAGCAACTCATCGGTTACCGATCGTTCGCGGGTCATTTTAGGGCTGTGACCACCGCGAAGCCGGTTGCGTCGCGGGAGTGTCCAGTACGGAAAACGAAAGGAGCGCCCTCCACGTCGGAAGGCGCTCCCTCGGAACAGCGATGGCTCAGAGGTTGACCGGGTACACCGGCTCCTGGATCTCGGGCTTGATGCGGTCCTCGACGAAGATGCCGTGCCAGATCATGAAGATCAGCAGCGTCCACAGTCGGCGGCTGTGATCCAGCGGCCCGGTGCGGTGGGCTTCCAGCATGGCCAGAATCGCCTGCTTGTTCAGCAGGTGATCGGTGTTGGACTCGTTGATCTGGGTGCGCGCCCAGTCGTAGAGTTCCGGCCCGCGCAGCCAGTGCCGCAGCGGCACCGGGAAACCGAGCTTGGCGCGGTTGAGCACATGCGGCGGCACGATATCGGTGAGTGCCTGGCGCAGCGCGTATTTGGTGGTGTCCTTGGTGATCTTCTGCTCGACCGGGATCTTCTCGGCGACCTTGAAGACCTCCGGGTCCAGGAACGGCACCCGCAGTTCCAGGGAGTTGGCCATGGTCATCTTGTCGGCCTTGACCAGGATGTCGCCGCGCAGCCAGGTGAACAGGTCCAGATGCTGCATGCGCGCCACCGGATCCCAGTCGTAGCCCTGCATGGCGTAGATGGGGGCGGTGACGTCGCGGTGGGTCCACTCGGGGCGGAACTCGCGCAGCACCGAACGCAGCTGGGCGTCGTTGAAGCTGCGGGCGTTGCCGTAGTAGCGCTCCTCCAGGGTCATCGAGCCGCGGTGCAGCAGGCTCTTGCCGCGGGTGCCCTCCGGAATCCGGTCGGAGAGCTTGCCCGCCAGCTTGCGCACGCCGCGCGGCAGGAACTCGAAGGGCTTGAGCGACAACGGCTCCCGGTAGATGGTGTAGCCGCCGAACAGCTCGTCGGCGCCCTCGCCGGAGAGCACCACCTTGACGTGCTTGCGGGCCTCCTTGGCCACGAAGTACAGCGGCACCAGCGCCGGGTCGGCCACGGGTTCGTCGAGGTACCAGACGATTTCGGGGATGGCGGCCGCGTACTCCTCGGGGGAGACCATGCGCACGTAGTGCTTGGCGCCGATGGCGGCGGCGGTCTCGGCGGCCACGTCGGCCTCCGAGTAGCCCTCGCGCTCGAAGGCGGAGGTGAAGGTGAGCAGGTTCGGGTTGTGCCGGATGGCCAGCGCCGCGGTCGCGGTGGAGTCGATGCCGCCGGAGAGGAACGCGCCGACGGTGACGTCCGCGCGCATGTGCTTGGCGACGGAGTCCTCCAGGGCGTCCGCGATCTCCTTGTAGCGCTTGGCTTCGGAGCCCGCCGCGAACTTCTGCACTCGGAACTGCGGGTTGAAGTAGCGGGTGACGCGCGGGGCCTCGCCGGGCTCGACCCAGGCGTAGCAACCGGATTCGAGGCGGCGGATGTCCTTGTGCAGGGTCTCGGCCTCGGGCACGTACTGCAGCACCGTGTAGTGCTCGAGCGCGCGCGGGTCCAGGTCGGCGGAAAGCTCCAGCGCCGGAAGCAGTTCCAGCAGGCTCTTCTTCTCGCTGGAGAAGGCGGTGCCGCCCGCGCCGGTGGCCAGGAACAGCGGCTTGATGCCGAACGGGTCGCGCGCGATGAACAGCTTGTGGAGCTGGGTGTCCCAGATCGCGAACGCGAACATGCCGCGCAGCTTGGCGGGGGCCTTGGTGCCCCAGTAGTGGAAGGCGGCGACGATGGCCTCGGAGTCACCCTCGGTGCGGAACATCGGCTCATCGCCGAATTCCGCGCCGTGCTCGGCCTTCAGCTGCTCGCGCAGTTCCAGGTAGTTGTAGATCTCGCCGTTGAAGGCGAGGGCATAGCGCTCCGGGTTCTCCGGCGGGCCCCAGCGCAGCGGCTGGTGCGAATGCTCGATATCGATGATCGACAGGCGGTTGAACCCGAAGATCATCCGTTCGTCGTTCCAGGTGCCCTTCTCGTCGGGGCCGCGATGGCGCTGGCAGTGCAGCGCCTCGAACACCTGTGCCGCAACGGATTCCGCCGTCCGTCCGTCGGGGGTAGTCGCCGTGTCAGCTGTCAGAAATCCGAGCAGTCCACACACTGAGCCGAGAACCTCTTTCCGGAATAGGTACCTGCAGGACACGAAATCTACTGCCTGAGTATGCCGCACGGCCCATCGACAGGGCATGCCGCAGGCCCCTGAGTAACCCTGCCATGTCGAAACATTCACGGTTCGCGGCCCGCCTCGGTCTGGACTGACCGGAACGGGGGAGCGAAGCGGAGGAGTGGAGGGAGGGAAGACCGAGGTCAGAGGGCCGCGAACACGCCCGGAGCGAAGCGGAGGGCAAATAGCGCCGTGTCGAAGCGGACCCGATCACAACGGGGGGCGTTCTTTGGTCTACGCTGCGTAGTACTTGGGAAACTCTCAGGGTTGTTTTCGCGTTCGCGCGTACTCTGCCCGAGGCCCAGAACTGTGCTGAAGTTGTGCCGCCCGGCGGACGGGAGTCCGGGTGGCGCGGTGTCGGAATGACGACCAGGAAGGCGTTGAGCGTGGCGCACAAGACGAGCGAGGCGATTGGGGCACGACCCGCCCGGGGTCGGCGAGGCCGCATCCTTCGGCGGGCCGGACTGGCGGTGTCCTTGGGGATGACCGCGATGCTCGTCTCCGGCTGCTCGATCGACAACCCGTGGCTGCGGTTCGGTTGGCCCTCGGGTATCACCCCGCAGGCCACCCGGATGCGCGAGCTGTGGACGTGGTCCGTGCTGGCCGCCCTCGCGATGGGCGTGCTGGTCTGGGGTCTGACGTTCTGGACCATCGCGTTCCACCGCAAGCGGCCGGACTCCCCGGAGTTCCCGCGGCAGACCGGTTACAACGTGCCGCTGGAGCTCAGCTACACGGCGATCCCGTTCGTGATCATCGCGGTGCTGTTCTACTTCACCGTGGTCGTGCAGAACTACGTGCACGAGAAGGTCGGCAACCCGGACGTCGTGGTCGATGTGACCGCGTTCCAATGGAACTGGAAGTTCGGCTACCAGCACGTGACCCTGCCCGACGGCAGCAGCTACGACGGTGTCGACCACGCCCGCCAGGACGTGAACACCCAGACCCGCGACGAGTACAAGGAGCGGACCAAGGACGGGCACCCGCAGCCCGGACCGAACAACGGTCTGCCCGCCAATGACATCTCGTACCTGAACTACGACAAGGTCGAGACCGTCGGCACCTCCGACGAGATCCCGGTCCTGGTCCTGCCGACCGGCAAGAACATCGAGTTCCAGCTGGCCGCCGCGGACGTCATCCACTCCTTCTGGGTGCCGGAGTTCCTGTTCAAGCGTGACGTGATGCCGAACCCGAAGCAGAACAACTCCGACAACGTCTTCCAGATCACGCAGATCGACAAGACGGGTGCCTTCGTCGGCCGCTGCGCCGAGATGTGCGGTACTTTCCACTCGATGATGAACTTCGAGGTCCGCGCGGTCACCCCGGAGAACTTCCAGAAGTACCTGAAGGCGCGTCAGGACGGCGAGACCAACGCGCAGGCTCTGATCGACATCGGTGAATCGCCCGTGGCCACCACCACCAAGCCGTTCAACACCAAGCGCACCGCGCGTGGTAACGAACTCGCCGACGCGAAGTGAGGATGAACTGACATGAAGGTCGAAGCTCGCATCTTCGAACTGCTCACGGTCTTCTTCGTGATCGTGGGTGTGGTCTACGCCTACTTCACCGGCAAGTCCCGCACCGGCGTCGAGTGGGCGGGTACCACCGCCATCATCCTGACCGCGGGCCTGGCGCTGATCGTGGCGACCTACTTCCGCTTCGTGGCTCGTCGACTGGACCTGCGTCCCGAGGACTTCGAGGACGCGGAGATCGTGGACGGCGCCGGTGACCTGGGCTTCTTCTCGCCCGGTTCGTTCTGGCCCATCCTGCTGGCCGGTGCGGGTTCCATCACCGCCCTGGGCCTCGCGTTCTTCCAGTTCTGGCTGATCGGCATCGGGGTGGCCTGCATCCTGGTCGCCGCGGGCGGTCTGGTGTTCGAGTACCACCTGGGACCGGAGAAGCACTAGCTCTCACGGCTCTACTTCGAAGCGCCCCATCCGAATCCGGGTGGGGCGCTTCGCTGTTCGCGGGGGCCGATGCGACGAGGTTGGCGGAGCCGGGTTTTCGAAAGGCGGGGTCGCCCGCGCGTCCTCCGGGCGGCCCCGCCTTCCCCTCATCGGATCACTAGCGGGTCAGATGCCCAGGGCGTGTTTGAGACGGTTGGTGCGTGGGCCCATGGTGCCGAGCAGGGTGCGCGGGAAGCGCGCGGGCAATGCGGTGGGGCGTTCGAGGATGGCGGTCTCGATGCTGCGCGCCGCCTCGGCCCGATCCGCGGTGTCGGCGTCCGGCCGCAGGGTCGGATAGGTGACCGAGGTGACGTGGATGCCGCGCGGGGACAGTTCCGCGTCGGCGCACTGGCTGAAGGTGGTCCAGGCCGCCTGCGCGCTGGCGTAGGAGGCGAAATTGGGTGTGGGAGTGGTGCAATCGCCCAGCGGGCCGACGTTCACCACCTGCCCGGAACCACCGGCCAGCATGGCGGGCAGCAGGCCCAGGGTCAGGCGCAGCGGGCCGAAATAGCAGGCGGCCATGGTGCGCTGGTAGTCGCGGAAGCGGTCCAGAGACTGCAACACCGGACGCCGCGTGGGCCGTCCGGTGTTGTTGACGAGGACATCGATGGTGTCGAACTCGGTGAGCAGCCATTCGACCAGTTGGTCGACGTCGCCCAGGGCGGACAGATCGCAGCGGAACCAATGCGCCCGGCCCCCTGCCTGGATGATGTCGGCGCATTCGTCGACCAGTTGGGCTCCGTTGCGCGACACCAGGATCACCTCGGCGCCGTGCGTGCCCAATAGTCGGGCGGTTTCGCGGCCGATGTCGGAGTTGGCGTCGGTGACGACAATGCGTTTACCGGCGATGGACAGTTTTTCACCCGCGAGAGTTCCGGCGGAGCGGGGGCGGCGGGCAGCACGAAAATCGATCATGGGACAGGCAACCTTCGCTAACGAATGAGCATGAACCATGCACCGGTACCCCGCCGACAGCACCGATACGACCGCGCCCCCGGCTGCTATCCGGTTGCTGGGGGTGCGGCGGAACACATTCTAATCGGTCGGGTCATAACGCCGGGCCCGTTCGGCGACGCAGATCTCGTCGATTCCGGAAACGATGTCCCGCAACAGTTCCGAGGGCAGCGCGGCCGGCCGCAAACGGCAGGTGAAGGTGATGAACCCGTGCTCCTCGTTGTCGAGTTCGCGCAGGTAGCGCGAGCGCACGCCATAGGTCATGGCCGAGATGACGGTGAAGCAACCGGTCCGTTCGCGGTGTCCGGCAAACAGGTCGTGCAGGCCGTGGAAGACCCGCGCGTAGTTCGACATGGGTGCGAAGAGCGAGACACGGTAGGCCGCTCCGCGTTCCGAGGAGCTGATGACGGTGTCGGCCAGGTACTCCGCGTCGCGCAGCGTCAGCACCTTCGGAGCGAACATGAGCGCGCCCGCGGCGGCATTGCGGACCGGCATACCGGCGCGGCCGCCCGCCGAGGCGGCGATGGCGCCCAGCGACTTTCGGGCGCGCGCGCCGACCTCGCGGCGGGCGCGCAGCGAGAGGTTGGGGGTGGTGGGGTGCAGGCTCGACCACTGGCCGAAGCGCACGGTGCCCAGCTGTACGGTGCCGGTGCCGACCGGTCGGCCCACCTTCAGGGGTGCGGTGTCGATCCAGCGGCCCACCTGCAGCATGGAGTCACCGGGGGACTGAATCTCCTTGTAGGAGTGCTCCACCCAGGTGTCGAAGTCCAGGAAGCGGTGCGCGTCGGTGGTGAGCCAGGTGCGGTCCTTGTCGACATCGGTCACCTCGAGGGTGAGCGCGGTGATGATGCCGGTGCGGCCGCCGCCGCCCAGGATGCGCCGGAAGCGCTCGGTGTGATGGGTGCGCCCGCAGGTGCCGAATCGTCCGTCCTGATCGACGTATTCGAGTTCTGCCACATTGTCGCTGAACATGCCGAACCGGTGCGATGCCGCCGACAGCCCGCCCACTGCCGCGAATCCACCCGCCGTGATGTCTCGATGGTCGCCGACGATCGGCAGTCCGAGTCCGTGCCCGCCGAGGGTGCGGTCGATATCGGAGAGTCGAGCCCCCGCCTGCACCCGGACGGTCCTGGCGTCGGCGTCGACCACCTGTACCCGGTTCATCTTGCGCAGGCTCAGCACACTGCTGTGATCGGGCAGTGCGAGCTCGTCGTCCGGACGTTCCCCACCCCGGATGATCAGGGGTTTCGTCGATCGTCGTGAATCCCGAACGGTCCGAACCACATCCGCGGTATCGCGGGGCAGGAATTCCTCGGTGAGGATGGAGACGGGCGTGCTCATGGCGCTACAGCTAACCATAGTCACGCGGGTTGTGCTCGTAGTTGGACAGCCGTCTCAGTGAGCGGGGCGCGGATGCCTTGTGAACAGCGGGTTTCCGTCCTCGGCGGTCTGGTTCCCTGGAAGTTAGCCGGATAGTGCTGTCAGTGCGCGGGCGTACAGTCCGGCGCATGGGGTTTCCTGGGTGGGGTGTCACAAGTTTCCTGGGCGGTGTGCGGTGAGCTTCTTGGGTGGATTGTTCGGTTCGGCGCGAAATCGGTTCGGCCGGAAGGTGTTGGAACAGGTCCGGGCCTATCCGGCGGTGGCCGCGGCCGAATTCGACGCTGAGCACTACGAGATCAGCTATCAGCTACGCAATGGCTATGCCGCCAAGCTGAATCTCGGCACGCTCTACCGGCGCTTCGACGGGAAGACCGGGCCCGGTCTGTTCGACGCGGTGGACGATCTGCTGCTGCCGCCCCCGGCTCCCGACACCTGGGAGCAGGTCGCGCCTCGACTACGTCCGGTGCTGCGCAAGGCGGGATACGAGCGGGTCCAAATGGCGGGGGTCGACCCGCGCGACGATCTGGTGCTGGCTCGCCCGGCGCTGCCGTTCCTGTCGGAGCTGGTGGTGATCGATCTGCCCAGCACCGTGCAATTCGTTACCCGGCAAGATCTTTCGACCTGGGGCGTGGACGCCGACAAGGTGTACACCATCGCGCACACCAACCTGACCGACCTGGCCATGAACACCCTGGCGGCCTTCGAACCGTCCGAGGGTGTGCGGGTGATGGAGTTCGCCGACGACGACGGTGAGAGCTATGTCGGTTCGCTACCGCTGGTGGCGGGCTGGCTGGCCGGGGCCGAGGCCCGGAGCGGTACGCGCCCACTGGTTTTCCTACCCGGGCACCTGGGGATGTTCGTGGCGTTCGGGGCGTCGCCCGCGGTGCTGGTGCAGCTGATGTCGCTGGCCGAGGAGCGGTACTCGGCGGCGCTGCGGCCGCTGTCGACGGTGCCGTACACCCTCGACGAGCACGGGGAGCTCGCGCCGCTCGAGGTCGAGCCGGAGCACCCGGCCTGGGCCGCGGTGCGGCACGCGCAGACCCAGCTCGCGGTCAGCGCCTACCGCGGCCAGACCGAGAAGCTACGCGCCTTCCCCGAACGTGAGGGCGCGATCATGGAGCTGCTGCATGTGCGCGCGCCCGACGGCGCCGAGTACACCATGACCTCCTGGACCGACGGTGACGTGAATCTGTTGCCCAGGGCCGATTTCATCTGCTTCGTCACCGGCGACGGGGATGTCTTCCGGGTGGACTGGGACGCCGTGGCCGGGCTGCTGCCGCTGCGATTGGCCGCCGAATACGACCCGCCGCGCTACCGGGTGCGCGACCACCCACCCGCCGAGATGATGGCCCGCCTGCGCGCGCTGTCGAGCTGAGGCGCGTCCGCCGGTGTGGCGCGATACCCAGCGGAAAGTGTCGCCCGAGTCCGCTAGGGTCGGCCGCGTGGACAGGGCGCGGCTGACAGCCGAGATGGCGACGGGATCGAGACCGGAATTCCTCTTCTTCTGGGGGCACACCCGCACCCCGGGTCACGAGGTCGGCAAGTGGGTGATGAGCCAGTGGTGGCCGGTGGACTTCACCGTCGACGGCCAGACCTACGGCAGCGCCGAGCATTTCATGATGGCGGAGAAGGCCCGACTGTTCGGTGACGAGGACATGCGCGCCCGCGTCCTGGCCGCCGAGACGCCCGCAGACGCCAAGCGCCTCGGCCGCGCGGTGACCGGTTTCGACCAGGACACCTGGGAGGCGCACCGCTACGACATCGTATTGCGCGGCAGCATCGCCAAATTCGGCCAGCACGACGCGCTGCGCGAGTTCCTGCTCGCCACCGAGGGCAAGGTCCTCGTCGAGGCCGCGCCCCGCGACACCATCTGGGGCATCGGCCTGGGCGCGGACAATCCCGCCGCCGCCGACCCGGCCACCTGGCGCGGTGAGAACCTGCTCGGCTTCGCCCTGATGGAAGCCCGCACCGCGCTGGCCCCCGCCCGCCACCCCTGACGCGAATACGATCAGGGAGCCGTCTCACCGGGAAATACGCCCAACGGATTCGAGCCGATACGACCTCCTGATCGAGAGGTCGCATCGGCTCGGAATCCGCCGGACGATTTCGTGCGGTGACAACTCCCTGATCGTGTTGTCGCGCCGGGGTTCTCAGCGGTTGGCGAGTTCCGACAGCTGATAGGCGAGGGCGTGGCGGACGGCGGGGACCCGGGTCGCGGTGCTGATCAACAGGTTTCGCACGGCGCGGGCCGGGCGGGGGCGCAGGGTGGCCATGCGGGTCATCCGGTCGGTGAAGGTGACCACGCCCAATGCGACCGGGCGGCGGGTGGTTTCGTAGGTGTCGAGGGTGGTGGCGGGGGTTCCGGCGAGGACGGCGGCGAGCAGGCGGCCCAGCAGGGCGGCGTCCTGGATGCCGGTGTTCATGCCCTGGCCGCCCGCCGGACTGTGTACGTGGGCGGCGTCCCCGGCCAGGAAGACGCGACCGGCGCGGTAGTGGTCGGCGAGGCGGTGGTGCACGCGGAAGCGTGAGCTCCAGACGATCTCGTGGACTTCGGCTTTCGCGCCGGGGCGGCGGTCGTCGAGGAGGGCCTGGACGTAGGGGAGGTCCGGGTGCTCCGGGGCCTCGGCCACGGTGGAGACGATGCGGAAGCGGTCGCCGGCCGGGTCGGGCAGCGGCGCGACGATGGTGGGGCCCGCGGGGGAGAGGATCATCGAGACCTCGTCGCGAGGGTCCGGCCAGCTCATGTGAATGTCGGCCAGCACGAAGGATTCCGGGTACGAAGCGCCGGTGAAGCCGATTCCGGCCGCCTCGCGAATGGTGCTGTGCATGCCGTCGGTGCCGATGACCCACTGTGCGCGAACAGAATTCGCGGCGCCGTCCGCGTCGGTGTAGTCGACGGTGACGGCGTCGTCGTCCTGGGTCGCGGCGGTGACCTCGCAGTGCCGGTACACCCGGCCGCCCGCCTTCTCCAAGCGCGCCAGCAGGATCGCCTCGGTGTGCTCCTGGCCGAGCATCACGGTGTAGGGGTATTCGGTGGGCAGGTCGCCGAAGTCGACCCGGGCCAGCACCTGGTCGCCGTCGCGCATCACGAAGCGCGGCACCACATTTCCGGCCTCGATGACCTGATCGGCGAGGTCGAGTTTCTTCAACACCTCGAGGGTGCGGGCGTGGATGACCACGGCGCGCGAGGTGTTCGCGCCCTCGGCGAGCTTGTCGAGCAGCACCACGTCGGCACCGGCGTCGGCGAGCACGATGCCCGCGGTAAGCCCGGCGGGGCCCGCGCCGACGATGACGACCTGAGCGGTGGCGGGGACGGTGTTCATGACGACTCCTAGTGGAACTCATTCTTGCCAACATCTGTTGGCCAACGTCTGTTGATAAGAACGATACGACCGGGTCGCAGCTATGTCAACGGTTGTTGGCCAACGAATGTTGGCAGATGATTCGCGCCGGTCGCGACCGGGGTCGCCGTCAGTGCGCGGCGCGCGCGATGAGGGAGTCGAACACTGCGGCCGTGCTACTGCCTGGTTCCGCGCAGTAGACGATCATGCGCAGATCGGAGTCGGAGATGTGCAGCACCTGGCATTCGAAATCCAGCTGCCCCAGCTCGGGATGCTCGATGTGTTTGCGGTGCGTGCGGCGCACCGAGACATCGTGTGTCGCCCACATGGCGGCGAAACGCGGTGCGGTGCCCAGCAATTCGGTGACCAGCTCGGCCAGTGCCGGATGGCCGGGATAGCGGGCGCAGGCGGCGCGCAGGTCGGCGACGGTGGAGCGGGCGAACTCCTGGGTCTCGCCGTCCGCCCACTGCGGATGGTAGGCCGCGGTGCGGAACATCCACCGGACCATATTGCGCTCGCGGCGCGGCATCGAGTCGAGGTCGCCGATGAACGGGACCGCCGACTGGTTCCAGGCCAGGATCTCGTAGGTCGCGTCGACCACGTAGGCGGGCGTGGTGAGGGCGTCGAGAATGGTCCGAACCGCCTGCGGCACCGTGTGATTCGGCCCGGTCACTGCGGGTGCGCTGTCCCCGGCCATCCGGAACAGGTAGGCGCGCTCGTCGGTGGTCAGCAGCAGCGCGCGAGCCAGCGCGGCGAGGACCTGCCGCGACGGCTTCGCCCCGCGCGCCTGCTCCATCCGGATGTAGTAGTCGACCGAAATGCCCGCCAGCTGGGCGACTTCCTGACGGCGCAGCCCGGGGGTGCGGCGGTTGAGCCCATCGGGCAGCCCGACCTCGACGGGGGTCAGCCGGGCTCGCCGGGAGCGCAGAAAGGCCGCGAATTCGTTCCTGTCGGGCATGCCCTCCAGTGTGGACCGCCGGACGCGAACCCGGGTGGTACAAACTGGTCCTCCCACCGGAACCTTCGCGGCGCGAAGCTCATCCCATGACGACAGCACTCATCACCGGGGCCAACAAGGGAATCGGCTTCGAGACGGCCCGACAGCTCGCCGCACGCGGCATGACCGTGCTGCTGGCAGCCCGCGATCCGCGGCTCGGCCAGGTGGCGGCGGACAAACTCCGGGCCGATGGCGCGGACGTGCGTTTCATCCAACTCGACGTGACCGACGCGGAATCGATCGCGGCCGCCGCCGCCCGCGTCGACACCGAATTCGGCACGTTGGACGTGCTGATCAACAATGCCGCCATCACCGGCGGTCTCGAAGGCGACGGCAAGCCGTCCTCGGGAACCGTGGAGATGCTGCGAAAGGTGTACGAAACCAACGTCTTCGGGCTGTTCGCCGTCACCAATGCCCTACTGCCACTGCTGCGGCGCGCCCCGGCCGCGCGAATCGTGAACGTCTCCAGCGAAGTCGGCTCCCTGACCATGCGCACCGACCCGAACAGTCCCATGCGCGGGATGATCGGGGCGATTCCGTACGGCTCGTCCAAGACGGCGGTCAACATGGTGACCGTCCTCTACGCCCTCGAACTGGAGGACACCCCGATCAAGGTGAACGCCGCCAACCCCGGCTACACCGACACAGACCTCAACGGCCACACCGGATTCCGGACGGTCGAACAGGGTGCGTACCCCAGCGTGTACCTGGCGACCCTGCCCGACGACGGTCCGTCGGGGGAGCACTGGGGTTATCTCTGGGGCGGCGAGCAGGAGTACGGCCGCATCGACTGGTGAGTGCCCGTCGACCGAGCTCAGGGGGTGGAGTCGATCCGGGTGCGCAGGCCCTCGGCGAACGTGCGTGCCGCCTCCAGGTCGGTGGCGTTCGGGTGACCCTTGCGGACTCCGCCGACGATCATCAGCGGCAGGAAGGTGTCGTACCCGTAGCAGGAGAAGGTGTCGACGATCTCGAAACCCTTCTGCTCGAGGGATTCTGTGAAGTTGTGCTGGTAGCGGCGGAACGGAGGTTCGGGGAAGCCGCTGGTGTTGAAGACGAATGCCTTGGCGCGCTGTCCCTCGGGGAGCGAAGCGACGAACTCTCGCAGCTCTCGGTAGAAGTCCATATTGCGGACCCCCGAGCCGAATCCCACGAAATCGTAGGAGGCGAGCCCGGCCGCGTCGATCTCCGCGGGGTCGACGACCTGCGCGCCCAGTACCCCGCCGATCACATCGGCGATCTTCCTGGTGTTGCCGTGGGACGTCGACTTGCACACGATGATGGTCTTCATATCAGCACTCCTTGATTCCCCGAGTTCATGGTGGTGATGATCGAAGCCTACTGAGGCGAGTGCTGACGTAGTCGGATTGTGATGGGGCGCACGGGTCGCCGAAGCGGCTGTGGCGTCCGGCTTTTCGCTACCCGTCGTGGTGCCACATGTCGCCGGTGTCGCGCTGGCAGCGGGGGTGCCACCATTCGTGCATCTGCCGGCAGTGGTGGTCGAACCACCAGTCGGCGTGGGCCGGGGTGACCACCGCGGCCGGTGCCGGGGCGGGCTGGGCGTCGGCCAGTCCGGCGGTGAGTATCGGGGCGGTGATCAGGGCGGTGATCAGCAGTATTCGGGCGAGTTTCCTCGGCATATCGATCACTTCTCGTATGGTGTTGGGCATCAATACGATCCACGTGATCAGCCCCCGGCCCTGATCGTTGGACCGTGCAGCCTCAGTGAACGCTGCGTAGGTGACGATCGATAGGCCGGTGCCGTTTCTTCTGCGTATCTTCAGCTCATCTTCAGGATTCGGCCGCAACGCGCCTTTCGTGCAGCAGTAGAAGTGCGTATGCCGCAACGGATTGCGCGTCGACGATGGCGCCGTCGGTGAGCATGGTCTCCAGTTCGGCGCGGGTGAACCAGGCCGAGCGCATGTCCTGTTCCTCGGGTTCGCGTTCGTGCGGGCCCTCGGTCAGGTCGGTGGCCAGCACGATGTGGCCGTAGTGGGTGGAGGTCGCGGGGGCGGGGGCGATGCGGCCCAGGGCGAGCAGGTGGGCGGCGCGCAGACCGGTTTCCTCGCGCAGTTCCTGTCGCGCCACCTCGATCGGGTCCACGGATCCGGCGACCGAGCCGCCCGGAAATTCCCAGCAGCGGCGGGCAAGTGGATACCGGTACTGCTCGACCAGGTGGAAGCGTTCGCCGTCCTGCGGGATCACGATCGCGAAGTCGGATTTCTCCACCACCGCGTACAGCGCGTCCTCACCGTCGGCGCGTCGAATCACGTCCTCCCGGACCGAGATCCACCGATTCGAGTACAGCTGGCGCGAGCTCACCGTTTCCATCCCCCGATCCTGCCCGACCGGGGTCGGTTTCAGGCGCGGCGGGCGGTTACCGAGGCGGCGGCGGTGATGGTGGCGGTGGCCAGATCGTGCAGGCGGGTCGCGGACAGGTTGGTGTCGGGGCAGGCGACCAGGGAGGCGATGACGGTGCCGTCGGCGGCGAAGATCGGGGCCGCGATGGAGACCACGGCATTGTGCTCGCCGAGTTCGTCGGGCAGATAGTCGATGGTGATCAGCTCGGTGATCATGGCGCTGAGGCGGTGTCGCAGCGGATCGGTGACGGGGGAGTGGCGCAGCGTGGCCAGCGCCTCGAGCATGGGCGCGGATTCGTCGGCGAGGCGTTCCACCGAGTAGCCGCGCTCGGCGATGGCGTCCAGGACCGCGGCCAGGCGCGGGCGATGCGCCGGATCGGCGGCGGCCAGCCAGGCGTCGCGCTCGGATCGCGGTGCCCAGGCGACGAATTCGCGGGCGACCGGCGGTGCGAAGGGCATGCGGCGGGCCGGGCGGATCCACGGCACCGACGGGCTGCCGATCACCTCGGTGATGACGATGGCGTCGCGTTCGCGCTCGGCCAGGAACACCGGCACCCGGTGGGTGGTGGACAGTTCGCGCAGCGCGCCCAGGGCGAGTCGCCGCAGCGGGAACGCGAATTCGGCGCGCCGGGCCACCGTCAGCAGGCCCAGTCCCAGCCCGTAGTTGCCCTCGGTGTCACGCACGGTCCAGCCGTCGGCGGTGAGCTGGGTGAGCACGGCGTGCGCGGTGGCGCGGGACATGCCGGTGGCCCGCACGATGCGGGCGAGGGAGAGCTGTTCACCCGGGTGCCGCGACAGCAGTTCGATGGCCTGCACCACGCGGTGGGTCGGCGGTGAGGCCGCCGTGCCCGCACCGGCCGCCGCGGGGTCGGTTCCGGGCTCGGAAGCTGCTGGGGCGGTGGTGGATTCAGGCAAGTCGATCCCTGCTGCGTTCGGGTCCGGCGGTACCGGAGGTCGGGGAGATCGTATCGGGCGTCCCGCTGAGTGGGCGTGGGCGGCAAGGCAATCGGCGCGCGGGTATTGACCGTGCCCGGACTCCGACCTAATGTCGGTGTCACATTATCGAACAATAGCGTCGAATATTCGACACCGCAACCCCTCGGGTAGCGCAGTGGCGGATGACGCGGCGAGTGAGTTGAGAGATGCGCACGGGATACGAGCTGTCGCACCTGAACGCCCTGGAGGCGGAATCGGTGCACATCATCCGGGAGGTGGCGGCCACCTTCGAGCGGCCGGTGCTGCTGTTCTCCGGAGGCAAGGACTCGGCGGTGATGCTGGAGCTGGCGCGACGCGCGTTCTGGCCCGCACCGCTGCCGTTCGCCCTGCTGCACATCGACACCGGGCGGAACTTCGACGAGGTCATCGAATTCCGGGATCGCACCGCCGCCCGGCTGGGGGCACAGCTGCTGGTCGGCAGCGTGCAGGACGACATCGACGCGGGCCGGGTCACCGAACGACCGGGCGAGACCCGCAACCGATTGCAGACCACCACGCTGCTGCGCACCATTCGCGAGGGCCGCTACGACGCGGTGTTCGGCGGGGCGCGCCGCGACGAGGAGAAGGCGCGCGCCAAGGAGCGGGTGTTCAGCTTCCGTGACGAATACGGCGCCTGGGAGCCGCGCGCGCAGCGGCCCGAGGTGTGGAACCTCTACAACGGACGCCACCGCAAGGCTGAGCATATCCGGGTGTTCCCGCTGTCGAACTGGACCGAACTCGATATCTGGGAGTACATCGGGCAGGCCGAGGTGGAGCTGCCGTCGCTGTACTACGCGCACCGCCGCACCGTCGTCGAGCGAGACGGAATGCTGCTGGCGGACAACCGATTCCTGACCTTCGGACCGGGCGAGAAGCGCTTCGAGACGAGCGTGCGCTTCCGCACCCTCGGCGACGCCGACTGCACCGGCTGCGTCGAATCCGACGCCACCAACCCGACCGAGGTGATCGCCGAGACCGCGGTCACCCGCCTGACCGAGCGCGGCGCCACCCGCGCCGACGACCGAATCTCCGAGTCCGGCATGGAAGATCGCAAGCGAGAGGGCTACTTCTGATGCGCCGCAACCTTTTGCGCCTGGCCACCGCCGGCAGCGTCGACGACGGCAAGTCCACCCTGATCGGGCGGCTGCTGTTCGATTCCAAGAGCCTGTTCACCGATCAGCTCGATGCCATCGAGCGTGCCAGCCTCAGCCGCGGCAGTGACGGGCCCGACCTGTCGCTGGTCACCGACGGACTGCGCGCCGAACGCGAACAGGGCATCACCATCGATGTCGCGTATCGCTACTTCACCACTCCGCGAAGGAAATTCATCATCGCGGACACCCCGGGGCATGTGCAGTACACGCGCAACATGGTGACCGGCGCGTCCACCGCGGACCTGGCGCTGATCCTGGTGGACGCCCGCAAGGGCGTCTCCGAGCAGACGCGGCGGCACGCCTTCCTGTCCTCGCTGCTGGGCGTCGGGCACCTGGTGCTGTGCGTGAACAAGATGGATCTGGTCGACTGGTCCGAGCAGCGGTTCGAGGAAATCCGTTCGGAATTCGCGGATTTCGCGACCAAGCTGGATGTCGGCGACCTGAGTTTCATCCCGCTCTCGGCCCTGCACGGCGACAATGTGGTGGACTCCTCCGAGCACACCGCCGACTGGTATCCGGGCCCGCCGCTGCTGCGGCACCTCGAGGAGGTGCACGTCGCCTCCGACCGCAACCTCATCGACAACCGGCTGCCCGTGCAGTACGTGATCCGGCCGCACGGTGAGACCCAGCGCAGCTACGCGGGCACTGTCGCGGGCGGCATCTTCAAGCCGGGCGACGAAGTGGTGGTGCTGCCCTCGGGGCGGATCAGCCATGTCGCGCAGATCTGGGGTCCCGGCGGCGGCAAGGTGGACGAGGCGTTCTCCGGCATGGCCGTCTCGCTGACCCTCGACGACGAAATCGATATCGGCCGTGGCGATATGCTCGCGCGGCCCGGCAACCAGCCGCACTCCGATCGTGAACTCGACGCCATGGTGTGCTGGTTCTCCGACGACACGCAGCTGCGGCAGGGCAGCGAATACTCCATTCGCACCGCCGCGCAGACCTCCAAGGTCGAGGTCGCCGAACTGGACTACCGGCTCGACATCAATACCCTGCACCGGCAGACCGATTCGGAAGCGCTGGGGCTCAACGACATCGGGCGCATCACGCTCAAGAGTCGGCAGCCGCTGCTGTTCGACCCGTACCGGGAGAACCGCACCACCGGCAGCTTCATCCTCGTCGACGACGCCACCAACCAGACCGTCGCGGCGGGCATGATCACCGGACGCTCCACGGGCGCACCGCGGGTCGAGACCCGTGCTTCGAATGTGGTGTGGCACAGCTCGGCCGTGGAACGCGGGCGGCGGCTCAGCACCGGCGCGACCGTGTGGCTGACCGGGCTCTCGGGCTCCGGGAAGTCCACCATCGCAGTGGAATTGGAGCGGCAGCTGATCGAATCCGGGCAGCCCGCCTACCTGCTCGACGGCGACAATCTGCGGCACGGGCTCAATCGCAACCTCGGCTTCACCGATGAGGACCGGCGCGAGAACATCCGCCGGGTCTCCGAGGTCGCCGCGCTGTTCGCCGACGCGGGCGTGATCGCCATCGTCTCGCTGATCAGCCCGTTCCGCGCCGAACGGCGGGAAGCGCGAAAACTTCACGAGGGCAGGCACTTGCCGTTCCGTGAGGTCTTCGTCGACACTCCGCTCGAAGAGTGCGAACTGCGCGACCCGAAGGGGCTCTACAAGCGGGCCCGCTCCGGCGAACTGCCCGAATTCACCGGCATCTCCTCGCCGTACGAGCGGCCCGAGTTCGCCGACCTGACCATCATCCCCTCGGACGGGACGCCGTCCGAGATCGCCCATCGAATTCGAGTAGAACTAGGGATCGCTGACAGCTGATGAATCAACCAGACATCGAGCAGGCCGAAATACCGCTCACCGATCCGTTTATCGCGGCGGTGACCGAGGCCGAGAAGCTCATCGCCGCAGCGGATTTCATCCGTGACCCGCACGACCTGGCCGAAGGCTACGACTACTTGCAGGGCAGTATCGCCGCGGTGCTGCAACTGTCGCGGGCGCACGGCACCTCGCACCCGTATTTCGTGACCTCCACCGGGCCGTACACCAAGATGGGTCTCGACAACCCGGACACGCTGTACCTGCACGCCACCGTCGAGCCGACGGCCGAGTACCTGCTCACCGGCGTGCGCGGCAGCACCACGGACCTGAGCTTCCAGGTGCTCAAGGGTGACTACACCGCCACCGACGTGCCCAACGGGGACGACGCCTTCGACGATCGGCGTTTGCAGATCGCCGAGGACGGCAGCTATCAGCTGAGATTCGGTCCGCCGAAGGAGAATCCGGAGCCGAACTACTTCGTGCTCGGCGAGGGCGCGTCCATGCTCGCCGTGCGCGAGGTTTACAGCGACTGGGATGCCGAACGCAAGGGTTCGATCCGCATCGAGCGGGTCGACACCATCGGCACCGCGCCCACCGAGGCCGGCGTCGACCAGCTGCGCAAGCGCTACCGGGCCGCCGGGCGGATGCTGCTGACCCGGGTGCACACCTGGTTCAACTTCCCCAAGTGGTTCTACCTGAACCTGCCGGTCAACACGCTCACCGAACCCCGGCTCACCCCGGGCGGATTGAGCACCCAGTACTCCTCGGTCGGGCACTTCGAGCTCGAGGACGATCAGGCGCTGATCATCACGGTGCCGAAATCCGATGCGCCGTACCAGGGCTTCCAGCTGGGCAGCCGGTGGTATGTGTCGCTGGACTACGTCAACCACCAGACCAGCCTCAATCACGCGCAGGCGCAGGTGGATCCGGACGGTTTGATCCGCATGGTGGTGTCGGCTCGCAATCCGGGCGTCGCCAACTGGGTCGAGACCACCGGGCGCAAACTCGGCATTCTGCAGTTCCGCTGGCAGCGGGTGGGGCGGGCCATCACGCCCGCGGACGGGCCCTCGATCGAGCTGGTGCCGTTCGACAAGGTGGCCGAACGGCTGCCGCACCACGAATTGAATCGGATCGACGAGGCCGGCTGGCGGGAGCGCATCGCGGCTCGTCAGCGCGCCTTCGCGGGAAGGATGCTCGGATGAGCGAGAACAACACTCGACTGAAGACCGGGCTGCTCGCGGGCAAGGTTGTCGTGGTCAGCGGGATCGGGCCGGGACTCGGCCGATCCATCGCGCTGGAGGCCGCGGCGGCCGGGGCCAATGTGGTGCTGGCGGCGCGGACGGAATCGCGGTTGAAGGAGGTGGCCGCGGAGATCGAGGCGGAGGGTGGAGCCGAAACGCTCTGCGTGCCTGCCGATATCACCGACGAGGCCACGGTGGCCAACCTGGTGGAGCGGACGGTCGCGACCTTCGGGCGCGTGGACGCGCTGGTGAACAATGCGTTCAAGGTGCCGTCCATGAAGCCGCTCGCCCGCACCGACTACGAGCAGATCCGCGAGAGCGTGGATCTGACCGTGCTCGGAAACCTGCGCATGACACAGGCTTTCGCGGACTCGCTGGCCGAGACCAAGGGCTCGGTGGTGATGGTCAACTCGATGGTGCTGCGGCACAGCGAGCCTCGCTACGGCAGCTACAAGATCGCCAAGGCCGCCCTGCTCGCCATGTCGCAGACGTTGGCGACGGAGCTGGGGGAGAAGGGGATTCGCGTCAACAGCGTGCTCCCCGGCTATATCTGGACCGACCAGCTGAAGTGGTACTTCGGGGAGATCGCCAAGAAGTACGGCATCACCGAGGAGCAGGTGTATCAGCAGACGGCGATGAAGTCCGACCTCAAGCGGCTGCCGCTGCCCGACGAGATCGCGCAGACCATCGTCTTCCTGACCTCGCCGTGGGCCAATGCCATCACCGGGCAGACCATCGACGTCAACTGCGGCGAATACCACGTCTGAGCTAGGAGTTTCCACCACCATGACCGGACGCACCAACGTCGGCACCATCGAAGACCTGCACCACTCGGCCGCGAAAGTCACCGGGCTCACCGACTTCGGCTCCGACGACTACCTCGACGCCCTCGGCGTACTGCTCGAGTCGTATCAGCGCGACGCCGGGCTCACCGAGCTCGGCTCCAAGATGAGCCGGTACTTCCTGCGCGGGGCGCTCGTCGCCCGCGCGCTGAGCGAAGCCTCGTTCAAGGCCAACCCGAGCTACACCGAAACCCGGGTCACCAGGCCGATTTTCGTGACCGGGCTGCCGCGCACCGGCACCACCGCGCTGCACCGACTGCTCGCGGCCGACCCGCAGCACCAGGCCCTGGAAATGTGGCTGGCGGACTTCCCGCAGCCGCGCCCGCCGCGCGACACCTGGGCCGACAACCCGGTGTATCAGGCCGTGGACGCCGGGTTCGCGCAGCACCGGGTCGAGAATCCGGAATACATGGGGCTGCACTACATGACGGCCGCCGAGCCCGAAGAGTGCTGGCAGCTCATGCGGCAGACGGTGAAGTCGATTTCCTACGAGTCGCTGGCGTATCTGCCGACTTACTCGCAGTGGCTGCGCAAGCAGGACTGGACCGACGCCTACACGCGGCATCGGATGAACCTGCAATTGATCGGGCTCGGGGATGACCGGAGTTGGGTGTTGAAGAACCCCAGCCATCTGTTCGCGCTGGACGCTCTGATGGCGGTCTACCCGGACGCGCTGATCATCCAGACCCACCGTGACCCGGTGACCATCGTCGGCTCCTCGTGCAGCCTGTCCGAGGCGACCACGAAGGGCTGGTCCACCACCTTCGTCGGCGACAAGATCGGCGAATCCCAGCTCGAGCTGTGGTCGCGTGGTCTGCGCGAATTCACCGCCGCGCGTGCGAAATACAACCCCGCCCAGTTCCTCGACATCCAGTTCGACGAACTGCGCGCGGACCCGTTCGCCACGCTGGAGAAGATCTACAGCACCTTCGGCCTCGAGTACACCGACGGGGCCCGCGCGGCCGCGAAGGCGCTCGACGAGGAGAGCAAGTCCGGCGACCGCAAACCGGCACACCGGTACTCGCTGGCCGACTACGGGCTCACCGAAGACCAGGTCCGGGCCGAATTCGCCTGACACCACCCGCTTCGCCCGGAGTGTGCCCTCCGTGTGAAAAGCCCGGGCCCCGAGTCGCATTCGACTCGGGGCCCGGGTGCGTTCCGGCCCCCGAATTGCGTTCGGTCGACAGCGAACGATGAAATTCTCCGACGGCCGCCGTCGATACTGAGGACCGCGCGGCCGGTTGCCGGCAGCGCGACGGATCAGAATCTAGGAGCACCATGCGCACGATCACCGCAGGACTGTTCATCTCCCTCGACGGTGTCGTCGCGGAACCCCAGGACTGGCACTTCCCGTACTTCAACGACGAGATGGGCGAGGCCGTCGGCGCCCAGTTGGCCACCGCCGACACCCTGCTGATGGGCCGCCGCACCTACGAAACCTTCGCCGCCGCATGGCCTGGACGGGAACATGTCAGCGGTGAGGAAGGCGTGATGGCGAAGTCGCTCGGCGACGCCCGCAAAATCGTTGTCTCACAACGGCGGCTGAAATTCGGCTGGCGCAATTCCGAACAGCTGCAAGGGGATCTGGTCGCGGGGGTCACCGCGCTCAAGAACGAGCCCGGCGAAACACCGATCGGCATGAGCGGATCACCGTCCATCGTGCGCCAACTCCTCGAAGCCGGGCTGATCGACGAAATGCATCTGCTGGTCCACCCGATCGCGTTGCAGCACGGGTTTCGACTATTCGACGAAGGCAATCCGATTGCGCTGGAGCTGCTCTCGGCCACGCCGTTCAAAACCGGTGTCGTGCACCTGGTTTATGGGCCCGGAGAGCTGCGTGATCCGCTCGGGTACGACGAGGCACGCGGGCACCTGTCCTAGTGGAGGGCCCAGTGTTTGAAAAGCGTTGTATCACAATTTAATTCGATTCACCTGTTGCGAATGCGGGAGTAGAATTGGGGAATGATCCGGGGAGGGGAATCACGCGAAGCGGCTGCCGCAGACCATGTGGCAGCGCTCTCCAATGACGTGGATTTCCTGGCCGAGGACAACCTCGATCCGATGTCGGATGCCGAGGTCGTGAAGCTGTTGCAGGAGATGGAATCGTGCTCGCGCCGGATGGCCGCGGTGCAGCATCGGGTGCTCAATCAGATCGAGATGCGTGGCATTCCCGCGCAATCCGGCCTGAAGTCGATGCCCCGCTTTCTTGAACACACGCTGCACCTCGGTGCCGCCGACGCTCGCGCACGCTGCCGTGCCGCAACCCTGCTGGGACCTCGGGAACTTCCCGGTCAGACACTGCCGCCCTGGCTGCCGTGGACGGCAGCGGCGCAGTCGGTCGGGCTGGTGTCTGCTGAGCATGCTCGGGTGATCGGTCGGATCATGGACCGGCTGCCGGTGAAACTCGATGTCGAACAACGGGAAACGGTCGAATTCCAGTTGGCCGAGTTCGCCACGAACACCACTCCGGATGATCTGCCGAAGATCGGTGACCGGATCCTGGCTTACCTCGACCCGGACGGCAGCCTCACCGAGGACGAGGACCGCCAGCGTGGCCGTGGCGTCACGCTCGGCAAGCGGCGCGTGGATGGGATGTCCCCGCTGAGCGGTGAAATCACTGCGACACTTCGCGAGTTGCTCGAGCCGGTCCTGGCCAAACTCGCCCGCCCCGGCATGTGCAATCCTGCCGACCCGGAAAGCCCGTGGGCTCCAGAGCATGTCGACCGCGATGTCCTCGATGCTGCCGCAAATCGCGACCGCCGTTCGACGGCGCAACGCAATCATGATGCGCTGGTAGCATTCCTACGTCCGGAACGCGGCCCCGCCAACCTCGGCGAGCATCGGGGCCGGATTCACCATTCGCGGGCAGAACAGGCTGGATCGCCCCACCACCGCTGGATCCGATTGGTATCCCGAAGGTCAACACCCGCCATCATGTGGGTGAGTTGGCCGTGGCCACCCTCACCGACCTGCGCGGCCGCAACGCCCATCACGGCCGGAGACGGGCAAGACCGCCTCGCGAATAGCATTCGCGGAGGCGAGGCAGAGGGGCTGCCGCCGACGGATCGCCCACCACAGCTGGCGACCAACAGAGCCGCCCGCGAATCAGCATGCGCCGATTGCCCCGCCGAATATCAGCGGCGATCCTGGCGTCCCCCCATCGTGACCGCGGTGATCGCTGCAACCCGTCCCGACCGCAACATCCCGGAACATCCAGCCTCCCATGGCCTTTGCCGCAACACATGCCCCACCACCCACACAACTCCCGGTAGTATGAGGTGACATGATTCTGGATGGGGGACACCATGTCATCGAACAGCCACGAAGAAGCCAATGACCCACGCGCCCACTGGCGCCACCTACCCCCCGAACCCACCCCCTCCGTCGAGGAAACCCACATCGACGGAAGCTCGTCGAGCTACACGGTGCCCTCCGTGGATCCGACCCAAGACTTCATTCGCCTCTACAGCTGACGGCACCGTACCGATGTGGGGCAGGTCAGGCTCTGCTCCCACACCGATGAACCTGCTAGATGCAGAAGGTTGGCGCACCGGCAGGGAAGCAGCCATGTTGCTCCTGTGAGCCCGTGCCCTGTGAGCCGGTGGACGGAAGTCCGGCGATCGGTTGTGGCAGTTGGACGTCCGTTGTGGGCGAAGGGGTGTTCAAAGGGATATCGGCGATGGCCGAACTGGTTCCGAGCATCAGCAGGGCCGCGCTGGCGACAATCGTTCCCGCGGCCAACCGTTTGACAGACAACATGCAACTCCTTCTCCGAGTGATATCGCCTCGACAGTAAGCGCTCGTAAGGGTCCTGGCAGGACGCGAATTATGTTGCCCCCCAAGGCTATGTGTTGTCGTGAACTGTCTCCTGATCGTCGCGGATAGTCCCACCGGAATGTCGGAACGTGTGAGAGGACAGCGATGTATTCGGGAGTGCTCTCGACGTCTTCGCCTCGCGCGCAATCGACGGATGGAACGGTTCGACGTCTCGCCCGCGAGCAATCCGGCTTCCGAGCGGGACCGATTAGTTCTGGGGTCGGGGGGCGTCTGAAGAGGTAACCGAACCAACCAAGGAGCATTCGA
The DNA here is from genome assembly GCF_045161165.1 of Nocardia sp. NBC_00511. Lineage (NCBI taxonomy): Bacteria > Bacillati > Actinomycetota > Actinomycetes > Mycobacteriales > Nocardiaceae > Nocardia > Nocardia sp. NBC_00511. Next base: position 4,273,179 of record NZ_CP107849.1, on the reverse strand, counting down.
TGCGCAAGATCACCGCTGGCCTGTTCATTTCTCTCGATGGGGTTGTGGCTGAGCCGCAGGATTGGCATTTTCCGTACTTCAATGACGAGATGGGGGAGGCGGTCGGGGCGCAGCTCGGTGAGGCCGACACGCTGTTGCTCGGGCGGGTTACCTATGAGGGGTTTGCGGGGGCTTGGCCGGAGCGGGAAGCGGCCGGTGGGGAAGACGCCGGGATGGCTAAGGCTTTCGGGGATGCGCGGAAAATCGTTGTGTCCCAGCAGGAACTGAGCTTCAGCTGGCGGAACTCCGAGCAGTTGCAGGGGGATTTGGTGGCGGGGGTTGCGGCGTTGAAGGCGGAGGCGGGGGAGTCCGCTATCGGGATGAGTGGGTCGCCGTCGATCGTTCGGCAGTTGCTCGAGGCGGGGCTCATCGATGAGTTGCACCTGCTGGTGCATCCGATCGCTTTGCAGAGTGGGTTGAAGCTGTTTGCCGAGGGGCAGCCGATTCCGTTGGATCTGTTGTCGGCCAAGGCATTCAAGACCGGGGTGGTGCATCTCGTGTATGGGCCTGCTGAGCTTCCGGCGCCTGTCGACTATGACGAGATGGTCAATCGGGAAAGTGGTCAGGGCGCCTAGTCGGCGGATTCCGTTCGGGTTCGCTGGCGCTTGGCGCGGCGGGCCAGGATGGCTTCGTAGCGCAGGGTCAGGCCGTCGGTGAAGGCGGACAGCGCCAATTCGAAGCTTTCGGAGTCGATTTCGTCGGCTTTGGCGCGGAGCAGGTGAGCCTGCTCGAGGTGGGGGTAGCGGTCTCGGTAGACCTGGACGTCGTCTACGAAGCCTCGGGAGAAGGAGCCCATGGTGGCGCCCATGACCAGGTAGCGGGTGGCCGCGCCGATCATGGTGGCGTCGCGTGGGGGCCAGCCTGCGGCGACCAGGCCGCCGTGGACGGCGTCGGCGGCGCGGAGGTTTTCTTCGCGGGTGCCCGGGCCGGCGGCCAGGTAGGCCACGAAGTTGGGGTGGCGGACCAGGGCGGTGCGGTAGGAGCGGGCCCAGGAGGTGAGGCCGTCGCGCCAGTTGCCTCGGTCGAAGGCGGAGGTGTCGACGCGGGCCATGATGCCTGCGGCGATCTCGTCGAGGACGGCGTCCTTGGTGGGGTAGTGGGTGTAGAGGGACGCGGCCTGCACGCCCAGTTCGGCGGCCAGTTTGCGCATCGACAGTTCGCCCAGGCCGTCACGGTCGATCAGGGTCAGCGCGGCGTCGCGGATGCGGTCGCGGTTCAGCAGGGGCACTTTCGGCCTGGCCATGAGGTCCACCTCCCGGTCGTGGTCCGGTGTGGATCGCCCGGCGTGACCTCGAATTTAGCACCGACTCCTTGATAAACCGAACGCTGTTAGGATACTTTCGGGTTATAAACCTAACAACGTTCGGTTAGGAGCTATCACCACATGGATTTCGAACTCGGCGAGTCGCAGCGGGAGTTGCGGGAGCTGGCCCGCGCCTGGGTCGACAAGGAAGTCGTGCCGTACGCGGCCGCCTGGGACCGGGCCGAGGCGGTCGACACCGCCATCGTCGGGAAGCTCGGCGCTATGGGCTTCCTCGGGATCGAGATTCCGGAGGAGTACGGCGGGTCCGGGGGCACGCCCATGGACTACTGCCTGCTGCTCGAGGAACTCGGGCGCGGCGACAGTGCGGTGCGCGGCATCGTGTCCGTCTCGCTCGGGCTGGTCGCCAAGTCGATCAAGACCTACGGCAGCGACGAGCAGAAGCGGGAATGGCTGCCGCGACTGTGCTCGGGGCAGGCGCTGGGGTGCTTCGGGCTCACCGAACCCGGCACCGGGTCGGATGCGGGTAACCTCACCGCGAAAGCCGTTGCGGACGGCGAGGATTGGCTCATCTCGGGCACCAAGATCTTCATCACCAACGGCACCTGGGCGGATATCGCGATCATCTTCGCGCGCACCGGCGGGCCCGGACCGCGCGGCGTGACCGCGTTCCTTGTTCCCACCGACGCACCCGGATTCACCCGCACCGAGATCAAGGGCAAGCTCGGACTACGCGGGCAGGCGACCGCCGAACTGGTGCTCGATCAGGTGCGGGTCTCCGACGCGCAGCGACTCGGCGAACTCGGGCAGGGCTTCAAGATCGCCATGGGCGCACTCGACAAGGGCCGCATGGGCGTCGCCGCCGGATGCGTGGGCGTCGCGCGCGGCTGCCTGGAGGCCGCGGTGAAGTACGCGGGGGAGCGCGAGCAGTTCGGCAAGCCGATCGCCTCCTTCCAGCTGGTACAGGAACTGCTCGCCGACATCGCCGTCGACGTCGAAGCCGCGCGCCTGCTCACCTGGCGGGTCGCCGACCTGGTGACCAAGGGCAAACCGTTCGGCACCGAGGCCTCGGTGGCCAAGCTCTTCGCCAGCGAAGCCGCGGTCAAGGCCGCCAACAACGCCATTCAGGTGTTCGGCGGCTACGGCTACATCGACGAGTTCCCGGCCGCCAAATACCTGCGCGACGCGCGCGTGCTCACCCTCTACGAGGGCACCAGTCAGATCCAGAAACTGCTCATCGGCCGCGCCCTCACCGGCATCAACGCCTTCGCCTGACAACCCTTCTCGGACAGGAGATCTCATGTCGAAAGTCGCCATCGTCACCGGAGCGGCCCGCGGCATCGGTGCGGCCACCGCGGCCCGCCTCGCCGCCGACGGCTGCACCGTGGCCATCGTCGACCTCGACGAAGCCGCCTGCAAGGACGCCGTGGACGCCATCGCCGCCGCCGGTGGCACCGCGATCGCGGTGGGCTGCGACGTGACCGACGAAGCCCAGGTCGACGCCGCCTTCGAACGCGTTGCCGCCGAACTGGGTTCGGTCGACGTGCTGGTCAACAACGCGGGCGTGCTGCGCGACAACCTGCTGTTCAAGATGTCGGTCGACGACTGGGACCTGGTGATGTCGGTGCACCTCAAGGGCGCGTTCCTGTGCACCCGGGCCGCGCAGCGCTACATGGTGGCGCAGAAGTCGGGCAAGATCGTCAACACCTCCAGCGTGTCCGCGCTCGGCAGCCGCGGGCAGGCGAACTACTCGGCCGCCAAGATGGGCATCCAGGGCCTGACCCGCACGCTGGCAATGGAATTGGGGCCCTTCGGCATCAACGTCAATGCCGTCGCGCCCGGGTTCATCGTCACCGAGATGACCGACGCCACCGCCGCCCGCGTCGGCGTCCCGCCCGAGCAGTTCCGGGCCGACGCCGCCAAGATCACCCCGCTGCGCCGGGTCGGCGAACCCGCCGACATCGCGAATGTCGTGTCGTTCCTGGCGTCCGACAACGCCTCCTTCGTCACCGGGCAGACCATCTACGTCGACGGCGGCCGACGCCTCTAACCCGTTTCGCAGCAACGACTTTCCGGAGTAGCACCATGCAGAGAACAGTTTTCGACAAGGACCACGATGCCTTCCGCGAGACCGTGCGCGCGTTCATCGAATCCGAGGTCGTACCCGTCTACGACCAGTGGTACGAGGCGGGCATCGCGCCGCGCGAGTTCTATTACCAGCTGGCCGAACTCGGCATCTTCGGCATCGAGGTGCCCGAGGAGTACGGCGGCGCGGGCATCGAATCCTTCAAGTTCCAGGCCATCCTCATCGAGGAGGCCGCCCGTGCCGCCGTCTCCTTCGGTGGCTCCAGCGTGCACGTCGGCCTGTGCCTGCCATACCTGAAGCACCTCGCCACCGAGGAGCAGAAGCAGCGCTGGCTGCCGGGCTTCGTAGCCGGTGAGATCATGTTCGCCATCGCCATGACCGAACCCGGCACCGGCTCCGACCTCGCCGGAATGCGCACCACCGCAAAGCTTTCCGAGGACGGCACGCACTACGTGCTGAACGGGTCCAAGACCTTCATCACCGGCGGCGTGCTCGCCGACCGGGTCATCGTGTGCGCCCGCACCGACGCACCCCGCGGCGAGGACCGTCGCCACGGCATCTCACTGTTCGTCGTCGACACCAAGTCGCCCGGCTACACCGTCGGCCGCAAGCTCGACAAGCTCGGGCTCAAGGTGTCCGACACCGCCGAACTCAGCTTCACCGACGTGCGGGTCCCCGTCGAGGACCTGCTCGGTGAGGAGAACAAGGGGTTCTCCTACCTCGGACAGAATCTGCCGCAGGAACGGCTGTCCATCGCGGTCGGCGCGTACGCGCAGGCCAGTGCGGCCATCCGGTTCGCGAAGGAATACACCAAGGCGCGCAACGTCTTCGGGCAGCCGGTGGCCAGCTTCCAGAACACCAAATTCGAACTCGCCGCCTGCCAGGCCGAGGTCGACGCCGCCGAAGCCGTCGTCGACCGGGGCCTCGAGGCCCTCGACAACGGGACGCTGACCGCCGCCGACGCCGCCTCCGCGAAACTGTTCTGCACCGAGGTCGCCGCCCGCGTCATCGACCGCTGCCTGCAACTGCACGGCGGCTACGGGTTCATCAACGAGTACCCGATCGCCCGGCTCTACGCCGACAACCGCGTCAACCGCATCTACGGCGGCACCAGCGAGGTCATGAAGATGATCATCGCCAAGAACATGGGTCTGTGAATGAACGCGACGCTCTCCCTGGCCAGCATCCTCGCCGAACCGGCCCGGCGGCGGCCCGACCACATCGCCCTCATCGAAGGCGAACAGCGCATCAGCTTCACCGACCTGTGGCGGCAGGCCCGCGAACAGGCCGCAGCGCTCATCGCCCGCGGCATCCGGCCGGGGGATCGGGTTGCGCTGATGGGGCCCAACACCGCGGACTTCCCGCGCGCTTACTTCGCGATCCTGGCGGCGGGCGCGACGGTGGTGCCGGTGCACCTGCTGCTCACCGCCGACGAAGCCGAATACGTGCTGCGGGACAGCGATGCCAAACTGCTCATCTGCCATGACATGGTGGCCGCGGTCGGCGGCGAGGCGGCGAAGCGGGTAGGCATCGACTCGGTCAGCCCGAAAGACCTGACCGGCGAGGCGATTCCGGCGTTCGTGTCCCGCGACCCCCTCGACACCGCCGTCGTGTTCTACACCAGCGGCACCACCGGACGGCCCAAGGGCGCGGAGCTCAGCCACCTCAACATGGTGATGTGCGCGACCGTCAACGCCTTCGACGCCAATGAAGTCCACCGCGACGACATCGCGCTCGGGGCGCTACCGCTGTTCCACGTGTTCGGGCAGACCGTGTCCATGAACTCGCACTGGCGGGTCGGAGCCACCCTGGTGCTGCTGCCCAGATTCGATGCGGCACAGGCCATCGAACTCATGGTCGCCGAGAACGTCAACACCTTCCACGGCGTGCCCACCATGTACCACGGGCTGCTCGACGCCGCGAAAAGCGCTGTCGCACTGCCGAAATTCAAACTCTGCATCAGCGGTGGCGCGGCCATGCCGGTGGTGCTCATCGAGGAATTCGAGCGGACCTTCGGCGCGCACGTGCTCGAAGGCTACGGACTGTCGGAGACCTCGCCCACCGCGACGGTCAACCAGCCGCAGCTCGGCGTGCGCGCCGGGACCGTCGGGCATCCGGTGTGGGGCGTGGATGTCGAGATCGCCGCCGCCGACGTGCGCGACCGCATCGAGCTGCTGCCCGCCGACACCATCGGCGAGGTCGTGGTGCGCGGGCACAACGTGTTCGGTGGATACACCGGAAAACCCGAAGCCACCGCGGAAGTCATGGTGGACGGGTGGTTCCGGACCGGAGACCTCGGCATCAAGGACGCCGACGGATATCTGCGGATCGTCGACCGGATCAAGGAGATGATCATCCGCGGCGGCTTCAACGTGTACCCGACCGAGGTCGAGGCGGCGCTGCTGCGGCACCCGAACATCGCGCAGGTCGCCGTGATCGGGGTGCCCGACGAGAACTACGGCGAGGAGATCCTGGCGGTGGTGGTGCCGTCCGGGCCGCTCACCGCCGAGGAAGTCATCGAGTACGCGAAAGAGCATGTGGCACGGTACAAGTACCCGCGCCGCGTCGACTTCGTCACCGAACTCCCGCTCGGACCCACCCACAAGATCCTCAAGCGAGAACTCAAGCAGCGCTACGTCTAAGGGGCACAACGTGATCGACTTCCCGGACTTCGACAGCCTGCGCGCCGCCGTCGGCACCGAGATCGGCGTCAGCGACTGGATCGGCATCGACCAGCAGCGCATCGACACTTTCGCCGACGCCACCGGAGACCACCAGTGGATCCACGTCGACGCCGAACGCGCCGCCGCCGGACCCTACGGACGCACCATCGCCCACGGCTTCCTCACCCTGTCGCTGATCGTGCCGCTGACCGGGCAGATCATGACCGTCGGCGCGGCGCGGCTGGCCGTCAACTACGGACTCGACAAGGTGCGCTTCATCAACCCGGTGCCGGTGGACAGCCGCATCCGGGCCCGCCTGGCGCTCGATGACGTGAGCGACGTCCCCGGCGGCGTACAGGCTCGGCGCACCGTCACCGTCGAGATCGACGGCACGGACAAACCCGCCTGCGTCGCGGTGAGCATCGCGCGCTACCTCTCCTGAACCCACTCGAAACCCGCAGGGGTGCAAGCGAACACCGGTCCGGCGGTCGAGATCATCGACCGCCGGACCGATGTCTTCGCGAGTACCGCCCTACTTGCCCGGGCCGAACGGTGTCGCGCTCATCGGGGAGGCGTCCGGTGTCAGCGTCGCCACCACCGAGATCCCGGCCGCCTGAAAGTTGTTCAGCGCCCGGGCGATGTGATCGTCGGAGGTGATCAGAATGGCCGCGTGCACGCCGATCGCATTCATCAGCTGCGCCGAGAACGCCGCGTTCTGCACCGTCGAATTCGCCTTGGTCTCGGTGTGGATCCGCGCCGGATCGACACCGCGCGCGATCAGCCAGTCCGCCATCGCCTGTGCCTCGGTCACGCCGTTCTGCGGATTGCCACCCGTCACGATGATCGGGGCGGCGGGCGACAGCAGCGCCGACACATACCCGGAGTAGAGGCGGGCCATCAACTCCGGTCGCATCGAACCATCCGGCATCAGACCGTAACCCAGCACCACGATCGCGGTATCCGGGTTGAACAGCGCGGGCAGATCCAGCCCCGGCAGATCCACGCCCGGCATGGCGACGGCCCGCAGCGTCTGCAACGAGGCGACGGCGTCCTGGGTGAACCCGGCGAGCGGATCGGTCTGCACCTGGGTGGGAGCGGGAGTCGCGTGCGCCGGGGCGGTGGCCGCGGCCAGCACCAGCACGGTGGCGGCCGGGAGCAGCGCCTGCAACGCCCTCGTATGTATGGCTCGGGGAACGGCTTTGCGATGTCGCCCGGGTTTGCGCCGTTCGCGGATCGCGGCGTGCACGCTCTGCCACGGATCGCCGGACGAGATCTTTCGATGCCTGGCCGAACTGAACATCGCAACCTCCTAGGCAGTCTGATTAGTGACTACCGTTCGGTTCACAATCTTCGATCCATGATCGCGTGGAATGCGCTCCGGCGGAGGCGGATTCGCGAAATCAAGATCCGGTCTGTGGCAGGTCATAGGGTGACCGGGCTCACAGTCGTGGCGATGTCACACCTGCGCGCGCCGCGTCGTCAACCTCATGAAACCAGCGAACACCACACGGAAAGAGCAGGACCATGAGCCGCTTCGACATCTTCCAGAACGACATCTCCGGCAAGTACATCAAGCGCTTCACCACCGCCAGCCGCATCGTGGACGACTCCACCCTGCCCAAGGCCACCCAGGAACTGGTCAAGATCCGCGCCTCGCAGATCAACCACTGCGGCATGTGCCTGGACATGCACACCAAGGACGCCGCGGCCGCCGGGGAGACCCCGGTGCGGCTGGCCATGATCGCCGCCTGGCACGAATCCACCGTGTTCACCGACGCCGAGCGGGCCGCGCTGGCCCTCACCGAGGAGGGCACCCGGCTGGCGGACGCCGCGCCCGGCATCTCCGAGGAGACCTGGTCGCTGGTGCGCAAGCACTACGACGACGATCAGATCGGCGCGCTCATCTCGCTGATCGCGGTGATCAACGCGTGGAACCGGCTCAATGTGATCTCCGGTCAGGTCGGTGGGGAGTACGTGCCCGGCCAGTGGTGACCGATTCCCCTGTGCCCCCGACGCTTTCGGACCCTCGGGTTCGGAGCGATCCGGGGCGCGGGGTGGGGTGGCGCTGACGCGGGAGAACCCTCGACCATGCATCTTGCTATTGACAAGATACATTCCACTGTGGAGCATTGAGGGCGGTCGACCGCACGACCGAAGGTCCCGATCGAAAGAGGAACCCGTCATGCCCGCACTCCCGTGGATCACCGTCAACGCGCCCACCACCCCCGAAGTCCAGTGCATGGCCTCCCGCCTCGAAGTGAAATCCCTCCGCGACACCCCCGGCTTCCTGCTGGCCTCCATGCGCCTGTGGCGACAGGCTCGCCGCAGCCCCGGCGCGATCGGCGTGGCCCTGAACGCCGAACTCTTCAAACGCACCTTCTGGACCTATTCGGCCTGGACCGACCAGGCCGCCATCTACGCCTACGCCGCCGCCGAACCCCACAAATCCACCATCGCCCGTAAACGAAAGGTGATGCGCGAGGCCACCTTCGTGTTCTTCACCGCTCCGGCCGACGAACTGCCGCTCCCGTGGGAAGAAGTTCGCCGCCGCATCGCCGCTCAACAGGCCGCTGAGCAGGCTCGCTGACCACTGCTCGGGTGGCCGCGCGCTCGTGCGGCAGGTCGCTTCGGGAAAGCACGCTGCCGCAGGCAATGTCGCCGCGCGGCCGGGACGACCCACCGACCCCGTGGTCAGTCCGCGAAAGTGGTGCGGTGGGCGGCGCACCACTGAGCGAAGGAGCGCGGTGGGCGGCCCAGGAGTTCGGTGACCGTGTTCGTGTGCAGGCCGACGGTATCCGCCCGCATCGCGGTGAAGGATTCGAGGATCGCGGCAGACAGGGTCGGGGGCGCGCCGTTGGGGAAGCGGGCGGCGACGGCTTCGGCCGCGCTGGCGGCGGTGCGGAAGGCGATGTCGCGGTTGAGCTCTCGGCTCAGCGTCGCTATCTGCTCGGCGAAGGTGAACGAATCCTGTCCGGTGAGTAGGTAGGTCGCGTTGTCGTGGCCGTCAGAGGTCAGGGCCAGGGCGGCGACGGCGGCGATGTCGGCGGGGTCCACCGGGAAGAAGCGACCGGGGCCGGTGGGGTCCACCAGTACTTCGCCCGCGCGGATCGCGGGGGCCCACTCCAGGACGTTGGACATCAGGCCGCCGGGGCGGATCACGGTGTGGGGGATGCCGCTTTCGGTCAGGAGGCGTTCGCGTTCCAGGTGCCAGCGGCCCATGGCCGGGACGGGATCGCCCAGGGTCCAGAGGGACGAGATCAGCACGATGCGGCCCACTCCGGCCTCCTGGGCGGCCTTTATCGCGTGGTGGGTGTGGTCGAGGCCGGTGCCGGGGACCAGGAGGAACAGCGCGGAGGCGCCGGTCATGGCCTCGGACAAGGCATTCGGGTCGTCGAGGTCGCCGAGGTGGCGCTCGACGTGGTCGGGGAGGTGGGCGGCGCGGGCGGGATCGCGGATCAGGACGCGGAATTCGGTGTTCGACGCGGTGAGGGTGCGGGTGAGTTCGCGGCCGATGTTTCCGGTGGCACCGGTGAGCAGTAGCATGGCTTCTCCATATCGTTAGCCGTCTATCGAAAAACGTTAGACGGCTAACGATCTATCGGTCAAGACCTCGGAGGCTCGATGTCGGAATTCCTCGACCTGCACGGCCGCACCTCGAAAGCCTTGCGCACCTTGGCGGATCGCGATATGCGACGGCACGGACTGCACCTCGGGCAGAACCATGTGCTCGCCGTGCTCTGGGCCGACGACGGGCGCACGCCGGGGGAGATGGCGGCCGCGCTGAACGTCACCACGCCGACCGTCGTCAAGATGGCCACCCGGATGGCCGCCGCCGGACTCCTCGAACGCCGCCGCGACGACCGCGATAACCGCCTGGTCCGGCTCTGGCTCACCGAGCACGGCCGCGAGCTGCGCGAACCCGTCGAAGCCGATCGGAAAGCGTTGAGCGACAACGTGACCGCCGACCTCACCGACACCGAGCGACGGCAGCTGATGGTCGCGCTGGAAAAGATCCACCGCGCCGCGAGTGAACTGCTCGGCGCACCGGTCGACTACACGGACTGATCGCCTAGAGTTGGCGGCATGATTACCGCGATTGTGCTGATTACCGCTGAATCGGATCGGATCCCCGAGACCGCGCAGGCATTGGCGGACATCTCGGGAGTGGCCGAGGTGTACTCGTGCGCCGGTGACGTCGACCTGATCGCCGTGGTGCGGGTGCGCGACCACGAACAGATCGCGGAGGTGGTGACCGGGCGGGTCAACAAGACCGCGGGCGTCGTGCAGACCACCACCCACATCGCGTTCAAGTCGTACTCGCGCGCCGATGTCGAGGCGGGGTTCTCGATCGGGGAGTGAATCCGACCGAGGCTCAGGCGGTCACGATCAGTTGGTCAGGACCGACGCACCGAGCGCCGTGCCCGAACGACCCGGCTCGATGATGTGGGTGACGCCGCCCCGGCAGCCCGGGAACAGGTACACCTTGGCCCGCTCGGCGGTCGCGTTGTCGACCGCCAGGCGATGCGGAATGCGCCGGATGGTCACGCAGTCGGTGGGGATGCCGTAATCGTGGCCGTCGACGGTCAGCGTGCCGCCGATATCGGTGGATTCGGCGTGAGCGGCCGGATGCGCGGCGCTCATGGGAATGCCAACCCCCAGAAAGACGGCCACCAGGCCGGCCAGCACCAGTCCGTATCGCATTGAGCGCTTCCTCGATTCGTTTCGAGGGCCGGCCCGGCGCACCGCCGAAGTAACCGTCCCGATACAGCCGAAACTGTAACGCCGCCGGGACGGCACCCAGCCGAAACACACAGGTGAATGCCCTGAACTCTCAGGACACTCGGAGGAATCTCAGCTCTCGTCGAGCTTGTTGCTGACCGTCACCCAGCGATCCAGCAGCGCGGCCGCCGCGCCGGTGTCGACCGCCGCGGCCACCCGCTCCAGGGCCACCGCCAGCTTGGGATGCAGATCGGTCTCGACATCGTCGGCCGAGAGATCGAAGGCCACCAGCGCGGCCGCCGAATTCAACAGCACCGCGTCGCGGACCGGTCCCGGATCGCCCGCCAGCATGTTGCGGGCGATCACCGCGTTCATCTCCGCGTCGCCACCCTTCAGTGCCGACGGATCCACCCGCTCGATCCCCAAAGTCGTTGGGTCGATGGTCGTTTCGTGCTTGCGACCACCCGCGACCACCCACACGTCGGTGGTGTCGGCGGTGGTGATCTCGTCCAGGCCGTCATTGCCGCGCACCACCAGGGCCGAGATCCCGCGCTCGGCGAACGCACCCGCGTAATCGGCCAGCAGCTCACCGAACGCGCACCCGATCAGGCCCGCGCCCGGCTGCGCCGGATTGGTCAGCGGGCCCAGGATATTGAAGACCGTCGGAATGCCGATCTCACCGCGCGCCTTGCTCGCGAAACGCAGGGCCGGATGGAACACCGGCGCGAAACAGAAACCCACCCCGACCTGCCGCACACACTCGGCCACCGACTCCGGGCCCAGCGCGATCTTCACGCCCAGCGCCTCGAGCACATCCGCGCCGCCGCTCTTCGACGACGCCGCCCGGTTACCATGCTTGACCACCGGAATCCCGCTGGCCGCCACCACGATCGACGACATGGTCGAAATATTGACCGTGCCCGAACGGTCACCGCCGGTGCCGACGATGTCCACCGCCGGACCCTCGAACGGCACCCGGCGAGCGTGCGAGAGCATGCCCTGCGCAAGCCCGCTCAACTCGATCGGCGTCGGGCCCTTCATCTTCATGGCGACACCGAACGCGGCGATCTGCGCCGAGGTGGCGTTGTCGGTGAAGATCTCGTTGATGACCCACGCGGCCTCATCCGAGGACAGATCGTTGCCGTCGGTGAGGATGCCGAGGATTTCTCGCCAGCTGCGCGCGCTCATTGCTCTTCTCTTCCCGGGACCGGACTGTTGGAGGTCAGCCTAGTGGGAAGGGCTATCTCTTTTCCGCTGGACCGGTCGCGGGCTGCAGCGCGTCCCAGCCCAGCGCGTCACCCTCGTGCCGCTGCGCCAGACCGGCCATCCGCGAACGCTCCTGCGAACAGTGCAGGGCATCGAGGATCTGCACCCGCTGCACCACCAGCTTGGCCGGGTCGCCCGCGCTCACCGACGCGGTGTCATAGCCTTGCTGTGCCGCAATGACTTGCACCGCATTCACGGCCGCCGCGGGAACCCGGAGATGGTGCCGCAGGACTACCGGTTGGTCGGCAGTCCAGTCCATCGCCTTGCCGAGCGCGGTCGAACACGCTTCCGCGTCATCGAAACTCGACACGACGACCACCAGATCCGCGCGCGCCGCATCCAGTTCCGTTGCGCCGCCACGACCCAGCAGTCCGCGCAACCACGCTCTCGCGCCCATCCCAACCACCTCTCCGAACCCCTCTCACCAGGGCTCAGCTTCCTCTTACCCGAGCAATCTAGGCTCTGCCGTGACACGCCGGGAGCCCCGCCGAGACGCTCGCTCGCCCTGGGCTTTACGACACGTACGACGAACTTTCGTACCCCGCTACGCCTGTCGTACTACGACAAGTCATACTTACCGGCGTGACGACCGCAGTAGGGACCCCAGGATCGGCCATTACCCAGCGTGTGCATTCGCTGAACCGGCCCAACATGGTCAGCGTCGGTACCATCATCTGGCTGTCGAGCGAGCTGATGTTCTTCGCGGGCCTGTTCGCCATGTACTTCGTTGCTCGCGCGCAGGCGCACGGGAACTGGCCGCCGGAGCCGACCGAGCTGAACATGAAGCTGGCTGTGCCGGTCACCTGCGTGCTGGTCGCCTCGTCGTTCACCTGCCAGATGGGTGTGTTCGCGGCCGAGCGCGGTGACGTGTTCGGGCTGCGCCGCTGGTACGTGATCACCTTCATCATGGGCGCGATCTTCGTCGCCGGTCAGGCCACCGAGTACCACGGCCTGTACTCCGAGGGCACCTCGATCTCCAGCAGCGTTTACGGCTCGGTGTTCTTCATTACCACCGGTTTCCACGGTCTGCACGTCATCGGCGGTCTCATCGCGTTCATCTTCCTGCTGATCCGCACCAAGGTCAGCAAGTTCACCCCGGCGCAGGCCACCGCGGCCATCGTCGTCTCGTACTACTGGCACTTCGTCGACATCGTCTGGATCGGCCTGTTCGCCACCATCTACTTCGTCCGCTAACACGGACCCGCCGCGACAGCAGCCCCGTCGCCGGCAGCAACACAACTTGTACAAGTCGGTTCCGTCTACTCCAAAGGGACACAGATGAGTTCATCTCCCCCGTCAGCGCCAGATCCCAGCGAGGGGATCGGCCAGGCCACCAAGACCCGGAAACAGCGCCGCATGCGTCGGAAACTGGTCGGCGGCTTGGTACTTCTGATGGGCCTCGTCGGAGCCGGATTCGCGGCGTCGGCCCTGACCCCGCAGGCTCAGGTCGCGACGGCGAAGGAAGACCAGTCCGCGCTGATCCGCGAGGGCAAGCAGATCTACGACACCTCCTGCGTCACCTGCCACGGTGCCAACCTGCAGGGTGTCCAGGATCGCGGCCCCAGCCTCATCGGCGTCGGTGAAGCCGCCGTCTACTTCCAGGTCTCCACCGGCCGCATGCCCGCCGCCGTCAACGGCGCGCAGATCGTTCGCAAGCCCCCGAAGTTCGACGCGCACCAGACCGACGCGCTCGGCGCGTTCGTCCAGTCCAACGGTGGCGGCCCCACCGTGCTGCGCGACAACAACGGTGAGGTAGCCAACGAATCCCTCATCCAGGGTGCCGATCTCGGCCGCGGTGGCGAACTGTTCCGCATGAACTGCGCGTCCTGCCACAACTTCACCGGCAAGGGCGGCGCGCTGTCCTCCGGCAAGTTCGCGCCTCCGCTGGAGGAGGCCACCGAGCAGCAGATCTACCTGGCCATGCTCACCGGCCCGCAGAACATGCCCAAGTTCTCCGACCGGCAGCTGACGCCGGAGGAGAAGAAGGACATCGTCGGCTACATCAAGGACCGCATGGAGACCCCGTCCGAGGCGGGCTACGGCCTCGGCGGCTTCGGTCCCGCGACCGAGGGCCTGGCCATCTGGATCGTCGGCATCGTCGCCCTGGTCGGCTCCGCGATGTGGATCGGATCCCGATCATGAGCGAAGAGGAGCGAAACAGCATGGGGGACAACCCCACCGAACTCACCGACGAACAGCTCGACGCCATGTCGCGTGACGAGCTGGTCAAGCTCGGCACCGCCCTCGACGGTGTCGACGTCGCCTACCGCGCACCGCGCTGGCCGGTCCCGGGCACCCGGGCCGAGAAGCGCGCCGAGCGCAAGGTCGCACTGTGGTTCGGCATCTCCGCCATCGCGGCGATCGCGCTCATCGGCGTCTACCTGTTCTGGCCCTGGGAGTACAAGGGCCGCCACCAGGACGGCAACGCCGCGTACACGCTGACCACCCCGCTGTACGGCCTCACCCTGGGTATCGCGGTGCTGGCCATCGGCATCGCGGTCGTGTTGATCCGCAAGCATTTCGTGCCCGCCGAGATCTCGATCCAGGACCGCCACGACGGCAAGTCCTCCGAGGTCGACCGCCGCACCCTGGTCGCCGAACTGACCGACGCGCTCGACACCTCCACCCTGGGTCGCCGCAAGCTCATCACCCGCACCGCGGGTCTGGGCGCGGGCCTGGTCGGCGTGGGCGCGCTGTTCGTCTTCGTCGGCGGCATGATCAAGAACCCGTGGGCCAAGGGCGACAAGTCGCCGCTGTGGGTCTCCGGCTGGACCCCGGACTACCCGGGCCAGACCATCTACCTGCGCCGCGACACCGGCCGTCCCGAGGACATCGTCCTGGTGAAGCCGGAGGACGTGCAGCCTGGTGGCATGGAAACCGTCTTCCCCTGGAAGGAAGAGTGGCGCGGCGACGAGCACGCCACCCTGCAGTCGCTGCGCGGCATCCGCAACGCGGTCATGCTGATCAGCCTGCGCACGCAGGACGCCGAGCACGCCATCAAGCGCAAGGGCCAGGAGAGCTTCAACTTCGGCAACCTGTGGGCCTACTCGAAGATCTGCACCCACCTGGGCTGCCCCACTTCGCTTTACGAGCAGCAGACCAACCGGATCCTCTGCCCCTGCCACCAGTCGCAGTTCTCCGCGACCGAATGGGGTAAGCCGGTCTTCGGTCCCGCCGCACGCGCGCTGCCGCAGCTGCCGATCACCGTCAATGCCGAGGGCTACGTGGTCGCCCAGCACGACTTCATCGAGCCCCTCGGCCCGGCTTACTGGGAGCGTCGTTCATGAGTCCTAGCAAAGCGGCCACACAGGCCAACGAAATGGACGAGCGCTACCACGCGGCAGCGTTCGCCAAGCGATCGATCAACAAGGTCTTCCCGACCCACTGGTCGTTCCTGCTCGGTGAGATCGCGTTGTACGCGTTCATCATCCTGCTGCTATCGGGTATCTACCTGACGCTGTACTTCGACCCGTCCATGAGCGAGACCGTCTACCAGGGCGCCTACCAGCCCCTGCGCGGTGTCACCATGTCGCGGGCCTACGAGACCGCGCTGAACATCTCCTTCGAGGTGCGCGGCGGTCTGTTCGTACGCCAGGTGCACCACTGGGCGGCGCTGCTGTTCGCGGCGTCGATCATCATCCACCTGTTCCGCATCTTCTTCACCGGCGCGTTCCGCAAGCCGCGTGAGGCCAACTGGGTGATCGGCTCGCTGCTGCTCATCCTGGCCATGTTCGAAGGCTTCTTCGGCTACTCGCTGCCCGACGACCTGCTGTCGGGAACCGGTCTGCGCGCGGCGTTCTCGGGCATCACCATCGGTATCCCGGTCATCGGCACCTGGATGCACTGGCTGATCTTCGGCGGCGACTTCCCCGGCGAACTGATCATCCCGCGTCTGTACATCGCGCACGTGCTGCTGCTCCCGGGCATCATCCTGGCGCTGATCGGCGCCCACGTGGCACTGGTCTGGTACCAGAAGCACACCCAGTTCCCCGGACCGGGCCGCACCGAGAAGAACGTCGTCGGCGCCCGCATCATCCCGGTGTTCGCCGCCGACCAGGGTGCGTTCTTCGCATTCACCCTCGGCATCGTCGCGATCATGGGTGGCGTGCTGCAGATCAACCCGATCTGGAACCTGGGTCCCTACAACCCGTCTCAGGTCTCCGCGGGTTCGCAGCCCGACTTCTACATGATGTGGACCGACGGCATGGCACGACTCATGCCGCCGTGGGAGCTGTACCTGGGCCGCTACACGGTCCCGGCGCCGTTCTGGGTCGCGCTCATCATGGGTGCGGTCTTCGGCGCGCTGGTCATGTACCCGTGGATCGAGAAGCGCCTCACCGGCGACACCGCTCGCCACAACCTGCTGCAGCGTCCGCGTGACGTGCCGGTCCGCACCGCCATCGGCGCCATGGCCATCGCGTTCTACATGGTGCTGACGCTGGCGTGTGTCAACGACATCATCTCGCTGAAGTTCGACATCTCGCTGAACGCCACCACGTGGTTCTTCCGCATCGCCCTGCTCACCGCACCGCCGCTCGCGTACTTCGCGGCCTACCGGTTCTGCCTGGGTCTGCAGCGGGCGGACCGCGCGGTGCTCGAGCACGGCGTGGAAACCGGTGTCATCAAGCGGCTTCCGCACGGCGAGTACATCGAAATCCACCAGCCCCTGGGCCCGGTCGATTCGCACGGCCACCCGATCCCGCTGGAGTACCAGGGCGCCCCGGTGCCCAAGAAGATGTCCAAGCTGGGCCTCGCCGGCAAGCCCGGCACCGGCTCCTTCCTGCGCGCCGACCCCGCGTCGGAGCAGGCGGACAACGTCGCCATCGCCCACGAGGAAGAGCACACCATGCTCTCCACCCTCGAGAGCTACCAGGACACCCCGTCCGGCGGCGACAAGCACGACCACCACTGAGTTCACTCAGTCCCGAAGGCCCCGAGTCGATTCCGACTCGGGGCCTTCCCCGTTCCCGGGGCTATTCAGCGATTGCGGCGGTTACCGCCCGGCGGGGATCGACCGGTGCGGGAGCGGCCTTCATCGCATCGAGGACTCCGGACAGCTTGCGACGCTGACGGACCGCGATTTCCGCGTCGGAGCCCAGACGGCCCCTGCGGCGCAACAGCTCTCGGCCCCGAGCTATCTGGCGCAAAGTGAGCACGACGGGATGATTGCGCGGCGGGTCGGTGTCGGGGTCGTTGTATGCGGTGACGATGCGACCGGTGCCGCCCCAGACGAGTGTCGAGAACACCGGGCGCAACGCCGGGGCGGTCCGCGACCAGAGCGGTTGAGGGAGTAGACGTTCGATGCGCAGGCCGCTGCGGAACAGCGCGCGGGTGAGGATCTCGGTATCGCGATCCGGTGGTGCGAAGATCCTGAAGGCGGCGCTTTCGAGGACCGTGGCGTCGGCGAGAGAATGCGGCAGCAGCTGGTCGGGGACGCCCATGAGGTAGCCGATCCAGCACCAGAGTTGGCGGATGGACTCCAGTTCGTCCTCGCGCAGCGGCATGTCGAACATCTCGTACATCGCCAGTGGCATAAGCAGGAAGCCGCCGATGGTGATCGCCATGCCGGTGGCGTGGATCGGCTCGCCCCAGTCCGATGTCCGCCACTGTCCGCACTCACGCAGGTGGCGGCGAACCATCGCGTGCACGAACCGGATTCGGAGGGTGGAGTCGAAGCCGGTGCCGCCGGGGATCAGGGTGCCAGGATCGGTTGCGGACAGCACCCAGCGAGCGGTCTCCTCGTAGCGTCGGGCTGCCATCTTCTCCGTGCGGGAGTTCATGGCCTGCGGCTTGTTGAGGTCGCCGAAGGAATATGCCGTGAGCAGGGTCCCGCCCATGCCGACGATGACGGCGGGTGCGTAACGCCACCACAGTTCCGCACCGTGGCGCACCCGCTCCGGATCGAACCAGACCGGTGGGTGCAGCAACGGAGTCAGCAACTCGCACAGCGAGTCCGGGGACCCGGGCGGGTTCGGGTCGCGGGTGCGCAGGGCTTCGTCCAGAATTCGCCAGCCGGCGCCTCGGCCCAGGGTGGCGAAGTCGGCGACCACCTCGTCGATGACGGTATCGGTTCGGAACAGGTTCTCGGCCACCCGGTCCACCACCTGCTCCGGGAAGGTGCGGCGCGCGGCGGCGATGCGTTCGGCCCGGGCCGGGTCGAAGGGGATCTCCAGTGTCGTCACGGGACTTTCCTCTCGGTCGAAGTCGTGAATTCGACGGTAGGAAAGCGGGATTCGGCGGGACAGGTGACAAGCTGACCGGTATTTGTTAGCTTCCGCCATATGGGCGAGCGAGTCCGGCCCTCGCGATGGCATATCGCGCGACCTGCGGTATCGACGCGCTACCTGCTCGATACCGGGGCCGCGCACGGGCTTTCGGCGGCCGAATGTCTGGCCGGAAC
This sequence comes from Nocardia sp. NBC_00511, assembly GCF_045161165.1. NCBI lineage: Bacteria > Bacillati > Actinomycetota > Actinomycetes > Mycobacteriales > Nocardiaceae > Nocardia > Nocardia sp. NBC_00511. Next base: position 4,254,745 of record NZ_CP107849.1, on the reverse strand, counting down.
GGGATTGCGGGTCGCCGAGGTGGGGCAGGTCGGCGCGGTGGTGCTGCCGGAACAGGAGCTGCGGGTCATCCGCAATGTGCTCCGCAGCGGGGTGGAGGCACGGGCGCTCGCGGTGGAGACCGGAATGCGGTACTCACTCACCAGCACCGGGATCCTGGGCTACGCCATGCTGTCGAGTCCGACGGTCCGCGAAGCACTTCGGCTGCTGCAGCGGTTCATCGAACTCACCTCCGACTTCTTCGAGGTCACCTACACCGACACCCACGCCGGGCTGCTGGTCGAAGTCGACGATACGGACGTCCCTGCCGACGTCGCCCCCTTCCTGCTCACCCGCGATCTGGTGTCCGGCTTCCGGGTGGCGTCCCTGCTGCTTTCCCCGGCGCTGCTCGACTTGATCGCGGCCCTCGAACTCCCGGTCAACATGCAACTGTCCGGTCCCGAATCCCCTGATTCCCGCGCTGCCGCGGACGCCCTGCTCGCTCCCTTCGGCATCACGATCCGGATCGAGTTCGATGCCCCCGGAAACGCTTTCACCATCCCACGGCAGTTCCTGGATCAACCCACCCCTGCGCCCGATCCGCACACCGCCGCCCAATGCATCCGACAGTGCGAGCAGTTGCTGGACGAACGCGTCCGCTTCACCGGCGTCGCCGCGCAAATACGGCACCGGCTGCTACAGGATCCCGCCGATATGCCCAGCTTCGCGGACCTCGCCCGGGAGCTGGCGCTGTCCGAGCGGACCCTGCATCGTCGATTGGCGGACGCGCACACCAGCTATCGCGGACTGCTCGACCAGGTTCGCCAACTTCTCGCCACCGAACTGCTGGCCCAGGGCCTCACGGTGGAAGCCGTGGCCCGCCGCCTCGGATACTCCGACACAGCCGCCTTCAGCCACGCCTTCCACCGCTGGCGCGGACACTCCCCGACCCGAGCCCACGACATTCCCCGCTGATCTCCCAGCTTCTGGCCGGGCACACTGCGGCCTGCCATGATGTTCGGTATGAGCGCTCCCGACGAGCACGATCAATTGCGCCTGACAGCTGAGAAGTTCGCCGATGGGGCGACTGCTGAGCTCGGCGATATCGAGATCGTGGACGGACTGGTCGTGCGGATGATGGCGCAGAGCCCCCTGCACAGCCGAGTCGTCAGGCGTCTCGCCGGTTTGCTCGAGTCCGCGCGTCGTGACGGGGGACCGTGCATGGTGGTGGACTCCGACGTCGCGGCGCGCTTTGCGGACGCCGAGTCCGCAGTGCTCGACCGGCGATTGAATGTCCGCTACCCCGACATCTGGATTCGGGATTGCGAACCGTACGACGTCAATACAGTTCGTGCGCACATCCTGCTCGTCGTCGAGGTGACCTCCGAGTCGACCATCGACGCCGACATCGGCGACAAACGAATCCAGTACGCCGCCGCGGGGATTCCCCGCTACCTGATCGTTCGCCTGGACCAGAAGGAAGAGCGCATCGAGGAGATCGAGGAGTACCGCCTCGACTGGTCCGGTCGGCGCTATCGAGCACACACGGTTCACCGCCGTGTCCTGCTTCTCGACGAACCCGTCGAAGCAACCATCCCTTTCGACGTCCTGGAAGCGATCTGATCCGATCGGATCCTGTGCCGGAACCGGCTATGGGTGTGTCGCAGGCGGATTCGGCTTGGTCCATACGCCGCACTCCACCTCGAGCTCGTCGTGGGCCTCGGCCACCGCCTCCGTGAGGAAGGAGTGGTATTCGACGTTGTGATTCCACCGCTTGGTGTCGGGAACCTCCACTCGGCCATTCTGGCACCGATGTTCGCGTCGGCAGGCCTTCCTCTATGCGAGGTCTGGTTGGCGCGCGGCTGCGGCGGTGGCGCGTTCGACCCAGGGCAGCCAGGGGCCCGCGCCGAGGCGGGGTTCGGCGTAGCCGTCGGTGGTGCGGACTATTCGGGTGCCGGGTTGGTCGAGCCAGCGGGCGAGGAGGCCTGCTTCCTCCGGGAGTGCGCCGCGCAGTGGGGGATACGCGGGGGTGGTGCCGGGGGCGGCGAGGTTGGGCGGGATGACTGTTTCAGCGGCGGCGGCCAAGCGTTCCACTACTGCCATGGGGGAGATGCCGCGGCGGGCGGTGCCCGCGGAGGCGAGGCGGGCGTGCCGGATGATGGCGAAGTCCCAGCCGCCCGCGCCGTCGGGGTGGGCGGCGATCAGTTCGGGGATGGCGGCCAGGGCGGTGAGGCGCTGGGTGCGTCGGAGGGCTCGGATCACCGCGGCGGTGCGATCGCGGAGGCGGGCGGCGGCCTCGAAATGTTCTGCGGTGGAGAGGGATTCAAGTTTCGCCCGGGCGGCGTGCAGGAGTTCGTCGCTGGCGCCGGTGAACAGGGCGCGGACGGCTTCAGGGGCTGGTTCGTATTCCTTTATATAGAGGGGGCTGTTTTGCGCGCTTGCGGGGCAACCGCCCACTATGGCCGGTGGGCATTCGTGGCGGCCGGTGCGGGGGATGCGGGTCGTGCAGGTGCGCAGGCCGGACAGTTCGGCGATGGTGGCGGCCAGGTCGAGGGCGTCGGCTCGGGAGTTGAACGGGCCCAGGCAGTCCCGGGTGGGAGTGCGGGACATGGCGAAGCGGGGGAACGGCTCGTCGGTCAGGGTCAGCCACCAGGCGCGCTGCGGGAACTTGGAACGACGGTTGTAGGGCGGGGTGTGGGCGAGCAGCAGGCGCAGCTCGCGGACGCCCGCCTCGAGACCGTGTGCGCACTCGACGTGATCCACCCGGGTGGACAGCTGCACCATCTCGCGGATGCGCGGGCGGGTGTCGGAACCGGTGAAGTAGTTGCGGACTCGGCGGCGCAGGTTCACGGCGGTCCCTATATAGAGGACTTCGTCGGAGGGGCCACGGAACAGGTACACGCCGGGGGTGGCCGGAAGGTCCGCTGCCATCACACGTTTGGCGCGCTGCCGTCGCGTCACCTCCGGCAGGTAGTCCAGCAGTTCGGTGAGGCTGTGCACGCCCTGATTGCCGACCCGGCCGATCAAGGCGTGCAGGACGTCCACGGTGGCGCGGGCATCGTCGAGCGCGCGGTGCGTGGGACGGGTCTCCGCGCCCAGCAGTTGCGCCAGGTACCAGAGCTTGGCCGAGGGGGCCTCTTCCTTCGGCAGTACGCGCCGTGCCAGCTGAACAGTGCACACCACTTGGAAGGCGGGCCACGGGGTTTCGTGGCGGGCGGCGGCGGCCTTCAGGAAGCCGGTATCGAACCGGGCATTGTGGGCGACCAGCACCGAGCCCGCCGCGAACTCCAGGAAGCCGGGCAGCACCTCCTCGATGCGCGGGGCGTCCAGCACCATGGCGGTCGTGATCCCGGTGATGTGGACGATCTGCGGTGGAATGTCGATGCCCGGGTTCACCAGGGTCGCGAACTCGCCCAGCACCTCGCCGCCGCGCACCTTGACCGCGCCGATCTCGGTGATGGCGTCACCCTCGGGGCTGGTGCCGGTGGTCTCCAGGTCGACGACCACGAATGTGGTGTCGTAGAGCGGGGTTTCGAGCTCGTCGAAGGCCAGCTGGCCGACTCGCTCCACATTCGACGACACAGACGGCAAGCCTAGGCCGGGGGTCCGACAGGTCGCGGCGGTCGCCGCGACCGGATCACGCTCTGACCCGGAGGAATCGGAGTAATCGGGCGCTTGACCGGGTGATCATTTGAACTGGGTAAATGTCCGTATATCGAATCGAGATTCTCGAGATGCAATCTCCGAAATGTCGAGATATGCGACTTTGTGGCCAGGGTCACATTAATTCATAATGTGTATCAAAAAGGGCGAAGCGGCCGGTTGGTCCGGAACCGCCGCCGAGGCGTGCTGTGGGTCGATCGCGCGGTCGGGCGTGTCGGGGGACGGGCTCGAGATCCCCCAGGTCGGAGCACATCGCTGTGAACTGCGGTTATTCGGAATTCGTCCTGGTCGGGAGGGTCTCCGGGCGACGTTTCCTACCGGCGGGTAGCTACCGGGAAGCTCCTCACGAACTGGTCGCCGTTATTGTTTCGTGATTGCTGTGACGTTTGTCGCACCGAAATGACGATGCGTAACAAATTCCGGTCACCGCGCGTTGGTCTCGGCTTTACAAAGCACCGTTATGTCCTCGTAATCTTCCTGAGACCTCACGGAGTCCGAGGCACCACCGGGTGCCGCGCCGCGGGGCAGATTGGAAGTACCTCATCATGGCGACCACCACCGTCAAGCGGGTCAAGGGCATGCAGCGCAATGCGCGTCGCGTCGCCGCTGCCGGCGCCGTCGGCGCTGCCACGCTGAGCGCGCTGCTGCTGCCCGCTACGCCCGCTTCGGCCCAGCCGGTCAACGTTCCCGGCGTCGGCACCTTCGACGTGCCGGACGCGATCCAGCTCCCCGCGGGCATTCCCGGAGTGCCGCAGTCGCTTCCGATCAACATCCCGGCCATCCCCGGCATCGTCGAGCCGCAGGCGCCCGCCGCCCCGGCCGCGCCGCAGAACAGCGTGCACCAGGCCGCCGTCGATGCCGCCCTGAGCCGCCTCGGCGATCCGTACGTGTACGGCGCCACCGGCCCGAACGCCTTCGACTGCTCGGGCCTGGTCCAGTGGTCCTACGCGCAGGCCGGCGTCAGCCTGCCCCGCACCAGCTACGACCAGCAGAACGCGGGCGCGCCGGTGTCGTACGACGATCTGCAGCCCGGCGACGTGGTGTCGTTCTACGGCGGCAGCCACTCCGGCATCTACGTCGGCGACGGCAATGTGGTGCACGCGTCCACCGCCGGTCAGCCGGTGGCCATCGCGTCGGTCTCCTCGATGCCGTTCGCGGGTGCGCGCCGCGTCTGATCGACCCTCGATGGGATGCGAACCGACCGGTGAGCGTAATGATTCCGTGCCCTGCTGGACACAACCGGTCACTGTTTCGTAATCTTATCGAGACCTTCTTTGCCAGCTAGGGGTAAGAGGACGGACGACACCAACGGTGGCAGCGCAACAGCGACAACATCGAACAGCCGGTCAGCGCACGCGGAGCAGTAACCGAACGACGCGACTGGTGGGTGGCGCCCTCACGGTAGGTGCCGTGTTCATCGGCACCTGCAGTATCGGACCCGCGACAGCCGATCCGGTCGCCGCACCGGCCACTGCTGGGGAAGCAGTGCAGCGGCTCATCGACCTGTCGCGGCAATCCGAGCAGCTCAATCAGCAAGCGCTCAACGCACAGTCGGATCTCGACGCGAAGCTCGTGGTCTCCGGCGACGCCGACCGCAAGGCCGCCGACGCCGCCACCGCCCTGGATGCGGCCAAGGCCGAGATCAAGCGGTTCCAGCCGGTCATCGAACGCGCGGCGACTTCCGCGCTACTGGGCAGCCGCACCAACCGGCTCACCTCGCTACTGGTGAGCAATTCGCCGCAGCAGCTGCTCGATCAGATGTCGATCGTGGACTTCGTGGGCGCGCGCACCAATGCTCAGCTGGGCGAATACCAAAAGGCCACGGACGCGGCCACACTCGCGGAGAACGCCGCGCGCACCGCGGCCGACACCGCCCGCGCCGCCAGTACCCAGGCCGACGCGGTGCGCACCGACCTCGAGGCCAAGCGTGCCTCGCTGCAGGGTGCGATGGCCGGCGTCATCGCCGCCTGGGGTCAGCTCTCGGCCACCGACAAGTCCGCACTCGCGGGCTCGATGTTCCCGCCCGGCTTCGACCGCGACAGCCTGCTGCGCGGTCTGGTCCCCGGCAGCGGCACCAGTGCGCTGGCCGCCGGACTCACCCGCGTCGGCGACCCCTATGTCTGGGGCGCGACCGGACCCGACCAGTTCGACTGCTCCGGCCTCGTGCAGTGGGCGTTCCATCAGGTCGGCAAGAGCGTGCCGCGCACCAGCCAGCAGCAGTCCACCTTCGGCACCCCGGTCGCCGAGAAGGATCTGCAGCCGGGCGATGTCGTGTTCTTCTACTCCGACATCTCGCACGTGGGCATCTACGCGGGCAATGGATTGATGTTGCACGCCTCCACGTTCGGCGTGCCGGTGGCGGTCGCGCCGATGGGCTCCACGCCCTTCAATTCCGCACGACGATTCTGAGCCGGATCCGATGATGCGGCGAGGCTCGAAGGAGGCAGCGTGCGTCACCACGTAGGGTCCCGGGTCATGTCGAGCGGTCACCGGCCGGGAGTGATGTCCCGATGAGCGCGCTGCGCGGAATGCGCGGCTGGCTGTCCGCGCGGCGGCGCTTCCAATTCGTCGCCACGCTGGTGATGGTCACCGCGCTCACCGCGGCCTGCGGCGCGCTGCTGATGCTGCCCGATACCGTGCTGCCCACCCTGCGCGCCGCCGAACCCGGCGACAGCGGTCCGACACCGACCGATGCCCAGGTCCCGCAGGTGCGACGCCTGCTCGACCCGTACGGCTCGATCAGCGCCGAGGCGGTGTCGACGGCGGCGGGCAAAGTCGGTGTGGTGCTCGGACATCCGGCGCAGCAGCACGAGATCGATGTGCTGGCAGGCGAACTCGCGGCATCCACGGCGGCCGTGACCGCGCTGTGGGGTCCGGACTGGGCGCAGGCGCCGGTGGTGGTGGTCGCCTCCAGTACTTCCGAATTCGCCGGGCTCACCCGAAGTGTCGGTGATGTGCCCGCGGAGGTCGCCGCCTCGACCGTCGCCGATCCGTATCGTCCCGGCGGCCCGCTGACCGGTCAGCGCGTGGTGTTCGGCCCGCAATCCGGGCAGCGACTCGGCGATGACGGACTGCGTTCGGTGCTGCGCCACGAACTCACCCATATGGCCACCCGTTCGGTGACGGTCGACGGTTCACCACTGTGGATGCTCGAGGGTTTCGCCGAATACACCGCGCATCGGGGCACGGGTCATCCGATCACTCAGATCGCGCCCACCCTGACCACTCGGGCTCGCGCCGGTGACCTCCTCGGGGATCTGCCCGTCGACGCGATGTTCGAGCCGGGCAGTGGCGCGGCCTCCCTCGCGTACGAAGAGGGTTGGTCCGCCTGTGCTTTCATCGCCGATCGCTTCGGTGATCCGGCCCTGGTCTCCTTGTATCGGCAGCTGGCGAACGGTCCGAAGGATCGGGCCGCGACCGACGCCGTGTTCCGTTCGGTGCTCGGCACCGGGTACAACGACCTGGTCGCCGACTGGCGCGGTTGGATCACGGCCCATACGACCTCGGGCGCCTGACAACTCGCTGACTCGGGCGGGGCTCGCGTCGTGCGAGATTGCGGGGTGCAAGGTTTCGGGGCTCCGGGAGTGTCGGGGTTCGGTGCAGTAGGTTTGTGCCATGGGGCGAACTCTGCTGGTTACCAATGATTTCCCGCCGCGACCGGGTGGGATTCAGTCGTATCTGCACGCGCTCGCCCTGCAGCTGCCCGCCGACGAACTGGTGGTCTACGCGCCGCGCTGGCGCGGCGACAGTCACTGGAAGTTCGACGCCGAGCAGCCGTTCCAGGTGGTGCGGCATCCGACCACGCTGATGCTGCCGACCCCGCTGGTCGCGCGCCGCGCCAAGAAGCTGATGCGCGACGAGCAGTGTGATCGGGTGTGGTTCGGGGCGGCCGCGCCGCTTGCGCTGCTGTCGCCGGTGCTGCGCGAGGCGGGCGCCGAGCGGATCATCGCGTCCACGCACGGGCACGAGGTGGGCTGGTCGATGCTGCCGGGCGCGCGGCAGGCGCTGCGGGTGATCGGCGATCACACCGATGTCGTCACCTATGTCAGCAAGTACACGCGGCGGCGGTTCGCGGCCGCGTTCGGCGCGCAGTCGGCGCTCGAATACCTGCCGCCCGCAGTCGATTCCGAGACCTTCAAGCCGGATCCGGCGGCGCGCGCGGAACTACGCGACCGCTACGGGCTGGGGGACCGCCCGACGATCCTGTGCCTGTCGCGCCTGGTGCCGCGCAAGGGACAGGACGCGCTGATCGCCGCGCTCCCCGATATTCGCAAGCGCATCGACGGTGCGGTGCTGGTCATCGCGGGCAGCGGACCCTACGAGCAGAAGTTGCGGCAGCTGGTCGAGGCCATGGGTCTGCGTGAGGACGTGGTGTTCACCGGCCGCGTCCCGGCCAAGGAACTCGCCGCGCACCACACCCTCGCCGACGTGTTCGCCATGCCGTGCCGCACCCGCGGTTTCGGCCTGGACGTGGAGGGCCTGGGCATCGTGTTCCTGGAGGCCTCCGCCTCGGGAGTGCCGGTGGTGGCGGGCAATTCGGGCGGTGCGCCGGAAACGGTCCGCGAGGGCGAGACCGGCCGCGTCGTCAACGGCCGCTCCACCCAGGCGCTGGCCGACGCGATCGTCGACATCCTCTCCGACCGCGAGGCCGCCGCCGCCATGGGCGCGGCGGGCCGCACCTGGGTCCAGCAGCAGTGGCGCTGGGACCTGATGGGCGAACGACTACGCGAACTCCTGGATCCGGCCACAGCCCTGAATAGCAAGGCGCTGTAAGCGATCAGCGAACTTCTAGACCTCTGTCCATCCGCCCCTATCGAAGCAATCCATAAGGTTCGCGGCCCGTCTCGTTCTGGACTGAGCGGAGCGGGGGAGCGAAGCGGCGGAGCGGAGGGAGGGAAGAACGAGACTTGGGGGCCGCGAACCCCGCCCGTAGCGAAGCGGAGGGCAAATTAAACACTGCTAGGCTCACCGGCGTGAGCAGTATCCAGGTTGCCGACCAGACTTTCGTTGTCGCGCCCGGCGAGGCCGTGGCCGAGGTGCTGGCGGACCGTGCCCGGTGGCGTCGCTGGTGGCCCGACCTGCAGTTGCAGGTGCGGGAAGACCGGGGCGACAAGGGGATTCGCTGGACCATCAGCGGCGCGGCCGAGGGCACCATGGAGGTGTGGCTGGAGCCCATGCTGGACGGCGTGGTCATGCACTACTTCCTGCACGCCGAACCGCGCGGCGGGATCGACGGTATGTCCGGTCGTGACCTGCTCGCCCTCACCCGTACCCGCCGCGTCGCGGGCAAGAACATGTCGTTCGAGATCAAGGCCCGCCTCGAGGCCGGACGCAAGGCCGGGGTCGCCCCCGCCGCTCGCTAGACCGAGCTCGCCGCCACCGCTGGAAAGGAAGCGTTGTCCCCCATGGCCGATCGCACTCAAAGGTCGATCGTGATCGACGCCCCCTCGGAACGGGTGATGGCGGTCATCGCCGACCTGGAGTCGTATCCGGAGTGGGTCGCCGCGGCCCGTTCGGTCGAGGTGCTGGACAAATTCCCCGACGGCCGGGCGCGCACCGCGCGTTTCGTGCTGGACGCGGGCGTCGTGAAGGACACCTACACGCTGTCCTACACCTGGCGGCCCGACGGCCGCGCGGTCAGCTGGAGTCTGGTCGGCGGTGAACTGCAGAAGGCGCAGGACGGCAGCTACGAGCTGATCGCCCTGCCCGACGCCACCACCCAGGTGGTCTACGAGCTGACGGTGGATCTGAACATTCCGATGATCGGCATGTTCAAACGCAAGGCGGAGAAGGTCATCACCGACACCGCGCTCAAGGAACTCAAGAAACGGGTCGAAGGCTGACCGCGAGCGGTACCGGTGGGGGGCCGACCGCCGAAGACCCGGCACGTCCGCCGCGCCCCCGCACCCGGGTGGAGTTGTTCATCGGCAAGGGCGGTGTCGGCAAGACCACCCTGGCCTGCGCCAGCGCGCTCGCGTACGCCAGGTCCGGGCAGCGGGTGCTGCTGGCCTCACTGGATCAGGCGCATTCCCTCGGTGACGCACTGGGTTTCCGTTTCCGCCGGGCCGCCGGGGCCGCGCCCGCGGTGGCCGCGGTGGCGACCGGCCTGGATGTGATCGAGGTGGATTCCCTTGCGCTGCTGGAGGATCGGTTCCGGCAGGTGCTGCTCATGGTCTCCGGTGCGGGGCACGAGCACGGAATCGACCTGGGCGCACTGGATCCCGCCGAACTGACCGGCCTGCCGGGCGTGCAGGAGTTGCTGGCCCTGCTCGAGATCACCCAGTTCGCACGGGACGCGCGCTGGGACGTGATCGTGGTGGACTGCCCGCCGTCGGCGGACATGCTGCGCATCGTGACCGCGCCGGACACGTTGCTGGGTTACCTGGAACGGGTATGGCCCGCACATGCGCGCACCATGGAGTCGGTCGGCGGCGATTTCCGCCGGGCCATTCTGGCCATCACGGTGGAGCAGATCGTGTCCGCGGTGAGCGAGGCCCGCGACCTGCTGGCCGACCGCGACCGCACCGGCGCCCGCCTGGTGACGGCCGCCGAGCAGGTGGCGGTCGCGGAATCCGCGCGGGTGCGTTCGGCGGCCGCGCTGCTGGGTCTGCGCCTGGACGCGGTGCTGGTCAACAAGGTGCTGCCGGAGCTACCCGGTTTCGATCCGGCGGTGCCCCCGCATCCGGCGACCCAGTGGTATTTCAACCGTCGCGGTGAGCAACTCGACGTGGTTGCCGAGTTGCGGCGGCGGTTGCGCGAAGTTTCGGTGCAGGTCGTGGGGCATGCGGGGTCCGAACCGGTGGGCCTGAGCTCGCTGGAGGCACTGTCCTACGCGGTGGACGCGAGTGGTAACTGGGTGGGATGGCATCCGGTCCCTATGCTTGGCACAGATGCGGACGGAGTGCTACCCGTTCCCGCCGAGCCGGTGGTGCGGCTCGAGGCGGGTGCCGGGGTGGCATCGGTGTTCGCGATGCGCATGCATCTGCCGGTGGTCGACCCGTCGACCCTGCGACTGGGACGAGTGGAGGACGATTTGATCGTGGGAGCGGACGGGGTCAGGCGCCGGTTGCGGCTGGCGCCGGTATTGCGGCGGTGCACGGTCGACGCCGCCGAACTCGACGGCGATCAACTGGTGATCCGCTTCCGGCCCGACCCGCAGGTCTGGCCGTCATGACCGCCACCCACCCGCGAGCCGGTCACCCCGACGAGAACCTCGGCGAATTCGCCGAGGAGCTACGTCTGCTCGCCGAGGCGCTGCTGGAACGCGTGGAGCCGGTGCTGCGCCGGACCGCCTCCGACGGCCGGGTCGAATGGTCCAGTTGCAGTTGGTGTCCGGTGTGCGCGGCCGCGGCCATCGTGCGCGGCGAGCATCACGATGTGGTGGCCGCGATCGCCGAGCACGGCACCGCCATCGTCACCGTGCTGCGGGAGGCATTGGCGGGGGTGCCGGTCGATCCGGTGATCCCGCCCGATCTGGATCCGGATTCGCCGGAGTACCACCTGTGGCGGCATCACGCCTACGGTGGTGGAAGCCCTTCGGACACAGCCGATCTGCCGTTCGCGGACGCCTATGCGAAGGCGCGCGGCGAGGCCGATGAACAGGGCGGTGGTGGCGAATCCGATTGGGTGAAGGCCACATCCGCGCGCGCCGCGGCGGCGGGCCCGGGACTGGGCGCGCTGCTGGCGCGATTCCTGGCCGGTGCGCAGGGCCGGGCGGCGGCCGCGAATACGGACCGCCACAACAGCTTCGAGAAGGAAGCCGAGGATCCGTTCGGGCCCGGACCGGGTGCGGCCCGCCGCCCCGGAGACCCCGAGTCCGCGCGTGCGGCCGCCGCACCGGATGCCGGGGCCGACGGCTCCGCGCATCAGCCGTTCGGTCCGCCGGTGGCGGGTCCCTTCGAGGGGGTCGGACGTCCGGCCGCCGCGCGGGACGACGCCACTGTTCGCGCCGGGGACGAGTCCGCCGGACGCACAGCCGGTAAGGCCGGGCGGGGAGGCAGGCGCGCCAAATACGTGCCCATCGACGTCACCATCAAGGCATGACGGGCGGTGATGGGGTGCCGTTGACGGTGGGAATCGATGTGGGCGGCACGAACATTCGGGCGTCCGTGGTCGACGGGGCCGGTGAGGTGCTGGACACGGTGACCGCGCCGACGCCGCAGTCGGCACGCGCCCTCGAAGACGGGCTGGCTCGCGCGGTGCGCGAGTTGTGCGCTCGGCATTCGATCGGCGCGGTCGGGTTGGCCGTCGCCGGTTTCGTGGACGAGGATCGCGCGACGGTGCGGTTCGCGCCGCATCTGCCGTGGGAGGACGCGCCGGTGGCGCGGCGGCTCACCGATCGGCTCGGACTGCCCGTGATTCTGGAGCACGACGCGAATGCCGCACTGTGGGCGGAGTATCGGTTCGGTGCGGCCGCGGGTGGCCGCAATGTGGTGCTGGTGGCGATCGGCACCGGAATCGGTGCGGCGCTGCTGATGAACGGGCAGCTGTATCGCGGAAGTTACGGTGTCGCACCGGAATTGGGTCATCTGCAGGTGGTGCCGAACGGCCGGGCGTGTGCCTGCGGCAAGCGGGGCTGCTGGGAGCGGTATTGCAGCGGAACGGCTCTGGTCGATACCGCGATCGAGTCGCTGGCCACCGATCCGCAGCGCTCGACGCTGCTGGCCCGCGAGTCCGGCCGCGATCCCGGATCGTTGACCGGTCGCCGGGTGGCGGGCGCGGCGCAGGACGGCGACCCGGTGGCGCTGGAGGTGATGGCGGACTTCGCGCGCTGGCTGGGCCTGGGTCTGGCCTTCGTGAGCGACCTGTTCGATCCGGATCTGATCGTGGTGGCCGGTGGGGTGAGCTCGTCGGCGGCACTGTTCCTCGACGATGCCCGCGAGCACTACGCGGCGTCGATCACCGGGGCCCGGCATCGGCGACTCGCCCGGATTCGCACCGCCCAATTGGGTGAGGCCGCGGGCATGATCGGCGCGGCCGAGCTGGCCCGCGCGGCGCTGGTGTTGCCGGACGGCGCCGTGTCGGTGGCGCGAGCCCGGCGCTGACCCGTACCTGCGGGGTCCCGGAGCGTGGGACAGCTGTCCCGGCATCGGAGAAAGAGCAGGACACGGGTTGGTCACCGTGAGGTCGCGGCGGTAGGGTAGGCAAGCGAGTGGTGGTGCCCGCAATGAGGCCGGTCCCGGGTATCGAAACAGGGGAAAGGACGCAATGTTCTACTGGCTGCTGAAGTTTGTCTTGGTGGGGCCGCTCATGCACCTCCTCAACCGGCCTGAGGTCGAGGGCGTCGAGAACATTCCCCCCAAGGGCGCCGCGATCCTGGCGGGCAACCATCTGTCGTTCACCGACTGGTTGTTCACCCCGTTGATGAGCCCCCGGCGCATCACGTATCTGGCCAAGGCCGAATATTTCACCACCCCGGGTCTGAAGGGCCGTCTGCAGAAGTTCTTCTTCTCCGGCACCGGTCAGTACCCGATCGATCGTTCCGGCGCCGATGCCGCCGAGTCCGCCCTCAACACCGCGCGCATGCTGCTGGGTGAGGGTCGTCTGGTCGGCCTGTACCCGGAGGGCACCCGCTCCCCGGACGGCCGCCTGTACAAGGGCAAGACCGGTGTCGCCCGCCTCGCCCTGGAGACCGGTGTGCCGGTGATCCCGGTCGCGCTGATCGGCACCGACGAGGTCTGCCCGCCCGGACCGTTCCGCTGGCGTCCGCGCAAGGTGACCGTGAAATTCGGTGCGCCGATCGACTTCTCGCGCTACGAGGGCATGGGCGGCAACCGTTTCGTCGAGCGCGCCATCACCGACGAGATCATGTACGAGCTCATGCAGATGGGCGACCAGGAGTACGTCGACGTCTACGCCGCGAGCCTGAAGAAGGGCGTCCCCTCGGGCAGCCGCCCCGACGAGGACCGCATCCCGCAGACCATGGCGGGCTGATTTCCGCACCGCCGCAATAGTTCTCACGAGACAGCCCCCGAGAGTCCGACTCTCGGGGGCTGTCTCGTTGCCGGAGCCGCTCAGGAAGCGTGGATCCTGCGGTAGGCCTCGATGGCCTCGAACTTGGCCAGATTGTGGCGGGCGTCGGCGAGCGCGTCGTGCGCGTCCTTCGGGATGGGCGGCAGCGGTGGTCGCCCGTGCTGGTCCCAATGCTGGCGCAGCTCGTTGGTGTAGCGCGGCAGGGTGTTCGGCAGGTCCACCATCGACCCCCACAGCTGACACAGTGCCACATGGTCGTACGCCCCGACCCAGGCCCACAGCTCCGGCTCGACCCCGGTCCGCGGCACCAGGAACTTGTAGAGATCCTCGCGGATCCGCTGCCGTGAGCGCCACAGCGGGGAGGCGGGCGGCGGTAGCTTGGGCAGTACATTGCGGCGGACGAACGGCCCGGCCTTCTCGGGATCGAATTCGGTGGATACCGCGTAATATTCGCGGCCGTCCTCGCACACCATCGCGATGGAGACCAGATCGATGGTCGTCCCGTCCTCGATGAATTCCGAATCGTAAAAGTACCGGAGAGAGATGGGTTGCTCCTCAGTTCGCCTGTCCCGGAGTGATCCGAGCAGATCATCCGGTCTCCCAGCCTAAGGTGCGTGCGCGGGCCGGGCACGGGGGGTGTGAACGCCCCAGCCCTGGGGGTGGTCCTGATCACGCCGGGCGGTCCGTATTCTGAACGGGTGAACTGGACCGTCGACGTACCGATCGATCGCCTGCCGGAACTGCCGCCGCTGCCCGACGAGCTGCGTCGCCGTCTCGACGATGCGCTGGCCCGACCGGCGCTGCAGCAGCCGTCATGGGATCCCGACCATGCCGCGAAGATGCGGACCGTCCTGGAGAGCGTGCCGCCCATCTGTGTGCCCGCCGAGGTGGAGGAGCTGCGCTTGCGGCTCGCCGAGGTGGCGCGCGGCGAGGCGTTCCTCATGCAGGGCGGTGACTGCGCGGAGACCTTCGCCGACAACACCGAGCCGCACATCCGCGGCAATATCCGCACCCTGCTGCAGATGGCGGTGGTGCTGACCTACGGCGCGAGCCTGCCGGTGGTGAAGGTGGCGCGGATCGCGGGGCAGTACGCGAAACCCCGTTCCGCCGACCTGGATTCGCTGGGGCTCAAGTCCTACCGCGGTGACATGGTGAACTCGATCGTGGCCGACGCCTCGGTGCGCGATCACGATCCGTCGCGGCTGGTGCGCGCGTACGCTAACGCGTCGGCGGCGATGAACCTGGTGCGCGCGCTCACCTCGGCCGGCATGGCCGACCTGCACAAGGTGCACGACTGGAACCGCGAGTTCGTCTCGCAGTCCCCGGCCGGCGCCCGCTACGAGCAGATGGCCGCCGAGATCGATCGCGCGCTGGCGTTCATGAAGGCCTGCCGGGTCAACGACCCGAACCTGTCGACCGCGCGGCTGTACGCCAGCCACGAGGCGCTGGTGCTCGACTACGAGCGGGCCATGCTGCGGTTGAGCACGCATCCGGTGACCGGTGATCCGGTGCTATACGACCTGTCCGCGCACTTCCTGTGGATCGGTGAGCGCACCCGTCAGCTGGACGGCGCGCACATCGCGCTGGCGGAGCTGATCTCCAACCCGATCGGTCTCAAGATCGGTCCGAGCACCACCCCCGATCAGGCCGTCGAGTACGTGGAGCGCCTGGACCCCAACAACGAGCCGGGCCGCCTCACCCTGGTGGCGCGCATGGGCAACGGCAAGGTCCGCGACGTGCTGCCGCCGATCATCGAGAAGGTGCAGGCCACCGGACACCAGGTGATCTGGCAGTGCGACCCCATGCACGGCAACACCCACGAGTCCTCGACCGGCTACAAGACCCGCCACTTCGACCGCATCGTCGACGAGGTGCAGGGCTTCTTCGAGGTGCACCACAAGCTGGGCACCCACCCGGGCGGCCTGCACATCGAGCTGACCGGTGAGAACGTCACCGAATGTCTCGGTGGCGCGCAGGACATCTCGGATCTGAACCTCGAGGAGCGCTACGAGACGGCGTGCGATCCGCGCCTGAACACCCAGCAGTCCCTCGAACTGGCGTTCCTGGTCGCGGAGATGCTGCGGTAGGAAGGCTTGCGCGGCAACGACTGTCGCGCCGAGTAACGAAGGAGCCCGGACCGCGTTTGCGGTCCGGGCTCCGATGTTCTTGTGCTCAATAGGTTCTCGACGCGCTATCGGTGCAAGGATCTATCGGTTCAAGGGATGGCGACCAGCGTGATGGTGGAGCCGGGTTCCACGGTGCCGCCGGGGACGGTGCTCTGCGAGATGACGATGGAGCTGTCGTTGGAGGCCAGCTGCCGGACGACCACCTGTAGTCCGAGGGCATCGAGCTTGCTGCGGGCGCTGGAGACGCTGCCCCCCAACAGGTTCGGCATATCCACCGCGCTGTTGGTGACCAGCACCACGCCGCTGCCGGATTCGACGCTGCTGCCCGCCACCGGGTCGGTGCTGACCACCGCACCACCCTTGACCTTGCCGTCGAACTCGGTTCTGGTGGAGGTCACCGTGATCCCGGCCTTCTGTAGCGCCGTTCTGGCCTCGTCCTCGGTCTTGCCGCGGACATCGGGCACCTTGACCGGCATGGATCCCTTGCTGCGGTAGTACTTCACCTGCCCGTTGGCGGGGAGTACGGTGCCGGGGGCCGGATCCACCTTGGCGACAGTGCCTTTGGCCGCGGTGCTGTTGACCTCGCCGCTGTCGACCGGTGTCAGTCCCGCGTCCTTGATGGCCTTGGTGACACTGGCGACATCCTGTCCGGGCTGGATGTCGGGCACCTTCGGCTTCCCGATGGAGATCAGCACCGCGACCGTGGAGCCCTTGGTGATCCGGGTCCCGGCGGGCGGGTCGGAGCCGACCACGTTGCCGACCGGAATCACATCGGAGGCCTTGTTTCTGGTCTCGGTCTGGAATCCGGCGTCCTGTAGCGCGGTGACCGCCTTCTGACTGTCGAGGCCCGCGATGGACGGCACCGCCGAATATCTGCCGACCCCGATCCACCAGCCGCCGATGCCGAGTGCCACCGCCAGCGCGACCACGATGCTGAGCCAGATGATGACCTTGCGGCGGGACTTGCCGCGATCCTCGATCAGTTCGGACTGATAGCCGTGATCGGTGGGCGGCGGCCCCGGCGGCTGACCGGGCGGCGGCCCGTAACCGGTGGGCATCTCGCGGGCCGCGGTCATCACCCGGGTGTGCTGCGGCTGCTGCACGTGCACGGTGGGCGCGTCGACCGGTAGTCGGGTGGTGAGGTCGGCCGCGCCGACCGGCACCGGCCGGGTCGCGGGCCGCGCGGGTGCGGCGGCGACAGGGGTGGGTCCGACCCGATACTTGGCGCTCTGGTGTTCGGCCGATTCGGTGGGTGCGGGCACCCGGTAGTCGGGCAGTTGCAGTTCGCGGGCCAGCCGCCGCAGTTCGCCCGCCATCTCGGCGGCGTCGGCGAAGCGGCGCATGGGATCGCGCGCGGTGGCGTGGGCGACGAATTCGTCGAATTCCGGTGGCACGCCGGTGATGAACCGGCTCGGGCTCGGCACATCCTTCTCGACCCGCTGCAACGCGATGGACAGCGAGTTGTCGCCGGTGAAAGGGGTTCGGCCGGTGAGCATTTCGAAGATGAGCACGCCCGCGGAGTAGACGTCGCTGCGGGCGTCGGCGTCGCCGCTGGTGACCTGTTCGGGGGAGAGGTAGGCGGCGGTGCCGAGAATCACGCTGTCGGAGGTGATCTTGGCCTCGGCGACCGCGCGCACCAGTCCGAAGTCGGCGATCTTCACCTCACCGGAATCGGAGATGAGCACGTTCTCCGGCTTGATGTCGCGGTGCACGAGCCCGGCCTTGTGCGCGACGCCGATGGCCGCGAGCACGGGTTCGGCGACGGCGCGCACCGCGTGCGGCGGCATGGGCCCGCGCTCGCGCAGCAACTCCCGCAGCGTGCCGCCCTCGACCAATTCCATGATGAGGAACGGATGGTCGCCGTCGACGCCCTGGTCGTAGACCGCCACCAGGGATTGGTGTTTGAGTTTGGCGACCGCGCGGGCCTCGAGTTCGAAGCGGGTGAGGAATTGTGGGTCGGAGGCGAATTTGGGGTCCATCACCTTGATGGCGACCGGTCGATCCAATCGGGTGTCGACCCCCCGGAAAACCATGGACATTCCGCCGCGCGCGATCGGCGCGTCGATGCGGTAGCGCCCTTCCAGCATCTGGCCGATCAACTGCAACCCTTCCGATTCTTTCCCAGGCCGCCCGGCGCGGCTCACCCGATGGTAGTCGTGTCGGGGTGTGATGCGATGCGTGCGACGCGAGAGACTACCGTGGTGCGGGTGAGTGCCTTCCCTTGCAGCGAAGACGTCCTGCCGGACTCGGTGACCCTGATCCCACTGCCCGATGTGGCGGAGCAGTTGGGCATGGTCGTCACGCGTGTGCATCAGATGCTGCGTGACCATGAGATCCTCGCGGTGCGCCGCGACGGCATCGCCGGAATTCCGAAGGAGTTCTTCGATTCCACCGGTGCTGTCGCCAAACACCTCACCGGTTTGATCACGGTGATGCGTGACGGTAAATACACCGACGAGGAAATCCTCCAATGGGTCTACACCGAGGACGAAACCCTCCCCGGTCGACCGATCGACGCCCTGCACGGTCAACTGGCTCGTGAAGTGATTCGTCGGGCCGCCGCCGACCCCTTCTGAAAACAGCCGAATTCCCCGTGGCCGATTTCGGTCGCGGGGCATTCTGTCATGTCACCTTGCGACGAATTCTTTTGCCGCGACGCGTAATCGGCGGTGCTGGGGGACGGCGGCGCGGCGGGTGAACACCGCGTAGTCGGTGCGTTCGATCTCGTCGAGGATGCCGCTGTACAGGGTCGCGGCGGTGCGGATGGCGGGGCGCACGCGCGGGACGAGCAGGGTGATGCCGGGGGTGGCGAGGCGGTAGAGGTCGCGGTTGACGGCGATCAGGTGGGCCAGGGCGCGGCGGACCCGCGGGTCGGTGTTTCCGGTGGCGCGGCATTCGCGCAGCAACTCGGTGTCGACGCCGAAGGCGGCCAGTTCGTCGGCGGGCAGGTAGACCCGGCCGCGGTCGAGGTCCTCAGCGACGTCGCGCAGGAAGTTGGTGAGCTGGAAGGCTTCTCCGAGCGCCGCGGCGGCGGGTTCGGCGTCGGCGGTGGCGGCCACGGTGCCCAGCACCGGCAGCAGTTGCAGGCCGATGGCGGCGGCCGAGCCGCGCATGTAGCCGCGCAGTTCGGTCATGGTGGCGTAGTGGTCGCGGTATTGCGGGCTGCCGGGAATGTCCATCCGCATGGCGTCGAGGAACACCCAGAAGTGTTCGGCGGCAATGGAATACCGGCGGATGGTGTCGGCGGCGGCGAGTAGCACCCGGTCTTCTTCGCTGTCCGGGTCGTCGACGGGGGCGTCGACGAGGCGGGCGCGCAGCACATGTTCGATGCGATCGAGGCGGGCCGCGGACACCTCGGCGTGCGCGGGGGCGTCCGCGGCGTCGACGATGTCGTCGACCAGGCGCGCGAACGCGTAGAGCGCGTGCACGGCCGGTCTTCGCTCGGGTTCCAGCAGCCGGGTGGCCAGGAAGTAGGTGCGCCCGTGTGCGGCGGCGATGCGACGGCAGTCCTCGTAGGCGCGTTCCACCTGACAGGGCGCGCCGATCGCAGTGGTCACGCCGGGCCGGGTGTGACGCCGGTGAACTGCTCGTGCGGGTGGGTGGCCCGCAGTTTGAGCGGATCCACGTGCCGCAGGGCCAGCGCCGCGACCACCGCCGCGAAGGTGGACAGCGCGACGTGCCAGAAGTTGTAGAGCCCGATCGACCCGTCCGGCTGGAACACCAGCATCAGCCAGGTGCACAACCCGACCAGCACCTGAAGTGTGGTGGTGGACAACGCGAATCCGGCCGCGAGCGCCAGCGGCCACGAGTAGTACCAGGGCAGTGCGGCCGGGGACAGGATGACGATGGCCACGAACGCGATGAGAATGCCGAACACGGCTTCCTTCTCGCTGTTCTTGAACCGCCACCAGGCCCACACCAGGATGGCGGCCAGCGCGACCGCGCACAGGGTGCGGGTCACCGACAGCACCGATTCCAGCCGCAGCGGCGACACCCAGGTCACCATGTGCGCCATGATGGTCGGCAGCGACAGCCAGTTGATGATCTTCTTGGATCCGGACAGTGCGGTCAGCCAGCCGACGCCGTCGCGTCCGAGCCCGGTGAGCCAGGTGGAGACGATGAACACGGCCGCGAACACCGTCACGCCGAGTCCGGCGATCTTCGCGAACAGCAGTGCGGGATGCGGCAATTCGCCTTCGCCGCGTTCGGCTCGGCGTTCGCGTTCGTGAATCATCCAGATCCACACCAGGAACGGCAGTGCGATGCCGGCGGTGGCCTTGACGGCGACGCCGATGGCGACCACCACGATGCCGCCGACGTGATGGTGTTCGAGCACCAGCGCGATGCCGGCGGCCATCAGGCCGACCATCAGCATCTCGTTGTGCACGCCGCCGATCAGGTGGATGAGTACGAGGGGATTGAGCACGGCCAGCCACAGCGCGGTGGTGGGTTTGCCGCCCAGGTGTTTGGTCAGGTGCGGGACCGCCCACATCATCAGCACGAGGCCGGGCAGCATGACCAGGCGCAGCGCGATCGTCCCGGCCACCACGTTGTCACCGGTGATCGAGGTGATGCCGCGCGCCAGCAGCAGGAAGATGGGTCCGTAGGGCGCGGTGGTGGTGGTCCACACCGGGCTCACGTTGTCCAGCAGCACACCGGGATTCACCACCGGGCCGACCAGATACGGGTTGAAGCCGTCGCGCAGCAGCGCGCCCTGCGCCAGGTACGAGTAGGCGTCGCGGCTGAACATGGGGACCGCGAACAGCAGCGGGAAGATCCAGATGCCGACGATGGCGCGCAGTTCGTTGAGCGTCACGTGCGCGCCCTCGACGGTGCCGAGGGTGGCGCGGCCCAGCCGCACCCACGCGGTGATCATGGCGATGACGCCGATCCACACGAACACCGTGGACAGCACGTAGCCGTGTCCGAAGCGCAGCCAGGACAGGTGCGCGGACTCCAGCAGCGGATCGTTGCGTCGCAGGCTGCCGGCGCCGAAGCCGCCGAAGGTGATCAGCAGGGCGCCGAAGAAGCCGAGCAGCGCCGCGTGTCCCTCTGGGCTGCGGGCGAAGTCGGCGGCATTGCGCGTCCAACCGGTGAGTCCGGACGGGAACCGGTCGGCTTCGGCACGCGCGCTCAGGTCGCTGGTGCTCGGGGCCGTGCTCGGTGCGTCCGGGGCGGTGGCGGCAATGTCCGGGGTCGGCATAGGCGGGCATTCCCCCCGGAAAGTCTGCGGCGGGCGGCCGCGTGGGATCAAGGACGCGGTCAGTCTAGTGCTTGTCCGGCGCCGCTATCGCCTCGGCATCGGCCGATCGGATCCCGGCATGTCGTAGATCACCCGCGATCCGTTCGGCGGCGAGTTTTCCCGACAGCAGCACGGTCGGAACACCGACGCCGGGAACGGTCCCGGAGCCCGCGAGCACCACATTGTCGCGGCCCCGCACCAGGTTCCGGCTGCGGAAGGGTCCGGTCTGCCGGAACAGGTGCGCGGCCGAGAACGGGGTGCCCGCGAGCATGCCGCGGTCGAGCCAGGTGCGCGGGGTGTCGAGGTGATCGACCTGGAAGTGCCGCGAAATGCCTTGGTAGCCGCGCTCTTCCAATGTGTTCAGCAGTTCGCGCAGGTAGTGCGGGGCGAGCTGTTCCCAGGCGAGCGGCGCGGCGTCGAGGTTGGGGCAGGGCGCGAGCAGTGAGAGTGGTTCGTAGCGGCGGGTTTCGTGCAGTTGCCCGGCCGGGTCGATGTGCTGTTCGGGGCGGTCGAGGAACAGGCCCGGGTCGGTGAGGGCGGGCCGGGTGAGCAGCAGCGACGGGTCGCTCATCAGCGCACCGCGACCGCGGCGGGCGGCGATCTCGTCGAAGGTGCGGTCCCATTCGCGCCCGAAATCGATGGTGTGATGCGCCCGCACGGGCCAGGCGTCGGCCACGTCGGCGGGGACGGTGCCGTGTGCGACGACCGCGGACGGGGAGGCCCGCAGGCCGCGGCGGCGGCGCAGTCCGAAGCGCGGAAGTGAACCGATATCGGCGGTCACCACCACGGCGTCGCAGGGGAAGGCGCGCCCGTCGGCGGTGTGCACGGTGGTGGCGCGGGAGCCGCGGTAGTCGATGCGGACCACGTCGGCCTCGAATTCGAGGGTGCCGCCCGCGGCGGTGAACGCGCCCGCGAGGGCCGCCGCGATGGCCCGCATCCCGCCCTCGGGGTAGGAGACGCCCAGGCAGGTGTCCATGTAGGGGATCGCGCCGTAGACGCCGAGCGCCCGATTCGGCGCCATGCCCGCGAACAGGGCCTGGAAGCTGAACAGCCGGGCCAGCTGCGGATCGCTGATCAGCCGCCCGACCTTGGGACCGAGTCGCCCGAATGCGCCGAGCCGCAACAGTTTCGCCAGTGCGGCGCGCTTGTCCGGCTGCCGCACCATGTCCAGGGGTGAGTCGAAGTTGGTGTCCATGAACTGGCCGAATTCGGCCTCGTAGACATTGCGCAGCCAGTCGCGCAGTCGCCGATACCGTTGTGCCGCGGCCGGATCGCGCACCCGCGCCACCTCGTCGGCCATGGCGTCCGGATCTGAGTGCACGGCGACGGTCGTCCCGTCGGCGAAGCGGGCCCGATACGCGGGCTCCAGGTCGATGATGCGCAGTCCCACCGATTCCCGGGTCTGCCCGGCCACCGCGAGCAGTTCGTCGATCAGCGACGGCAGAGTGAGAATGGTTGCCCCGGAGTCGATCTCGTAGTCGGGGCCGCGATAGGACCCGACCCGGCCGCCGGGATGGTCGGCGCGCTCGAGGACGGTGACCTGCCGCCCGGTGCCCGCCAGGTGGATCGCCGCCGCCAGCCCGGACAGGCCCGCGCCGACCACGACGACTCGATTCGACGGTCCCGCAACGGTTCTCATGTCCGCACTGCCTTCAGTAGGTTCGAGCGGTGGCGGCCAACGCCTGCGCGCGCAGCTGCCGTTTGGCCTCGGGGGTCGCGGTGCAGGCCTCCAGCGCGGTCATCGCCTGATCGGTGAGCGCCGCGATGCGCTTCTCCACGGCGTCGACCGCGCCGAGATCGGTGATGGCGGTGCGCAATTCGGTGACCTGCTCGGGGGTGACGTCGGTGCCGAGGCTGCGCCGGATGAGCTCGGCGGTGGCGGGTGCGGTGGCGTCGGCGCGTTGCAGGGCCTCGGCGATGAGCACGGTGCGCTTGCCCTCGCGCAGGTCGTCGCCGGACGGTTTGCCGGTGACGACCGGATCGCCGTAGACGCCGAGCAGGTCGTCGCGCAGCTGGAAGGCGATGCCGATATCGGTGCCGAATTCGCGGTAGGCCGCGATCAGGTCCGGATCCGCGCCCGCCAGTGCCGCACCCAGGTGCAGCGGCCGTTCGATGGTGTAGGCCGCGGTTTTGTAGCGGTTGATCCGCAGTGCCGCCTCGACGGTTTCGTCCCCGGCGGACTCGCCGTGGATGTCGAGCAGCTGCCCGCCCAGCACCTCGGTGCGCATGGCCGCCCACACCGGGGCGAAGCGGGCGTAGGCGTCGGCGGGCAGGCCCGCGTCCCGGGTCATGTCGTCGGCCCAGGCCAGCGCGAGGTCACCGATGAGGATGGCGACGCTGACCCCGTAGTGCCCGGCGTCCCCGGCCCAGCGCTGATCCCGGTGTCGCTGTTCGTAATCCACGTGCACGGTCGGGAATCCGCGCCGGGTGCGCGAGGAGTCGATGATGTCGTCGTGGATCAGCGCGCACGCCTGCACCAATTCCAGTGCGGAGCAGGCGGTCAGGACGGCGTCGGCGTCGAGCTCCTCGGGATCGCGGCCCGCGCCGAGCCAGCCGGTCCAGGCGAAGGCGGGGCGGGTGCGCTTGCCGCCGCGCAACACGAAATCCCGCAGGGCGGCGGCGGAGTCCACGAACACCGGTCCGAGCGGCGCGACGATTTCGTCGCGGGTCTCGAAGAACGCGGTGAGACGCTTTTCCACGGCGGCGGCGAGAGTGCCCGCGCCGACCGGGTTGCGGGTCGGGGTTCCAGGGCCGGCGGACAGGGGGAGCCTCCTCGGTGTGGCGGGTTCGGCACCGACAATACCGAGCCCGCGCGTCGCCCCGGAATCGGACTTTCCACCGAGCGAGTCCGCCGCCCTCGCGAGTCCGCCGCAACCTTCCCACCTGCTGGGATGAGTCCAGGTCCGGCTCTGGTGACCCGCCTCACCCCGTAAACTGGGCCGGTGAGTGTGGACGACGTTCGGGGAAATTCGACCCCAGGCCGAGTTTCCCGGACGCCGCGGGTGTCCGGGACTCCGTCGGTGCTGCAGCAGCTCGGGCCGCGCCCGGACGGCTCGGTGCCGTTCTCGGTCGAGTTCAATCCGCCGCGCGACGCCGCCGGGGAGGCGCGGCTGTGGCGGGCGGCCCGGGAGTTCGAGCGGCTGCATCCGGCGTTCGTGTCCATGACCTACGGCGCGGGCGGCTCCACCCGCGACCGCACCATCCGCGTCACCGGGCAGCTGGCCCGCGAGACCACGCTGCTGACGGTCGCGCATCTCACCGCCGTGGATCACAGTGTCGCCGAACTGCGTTCGATCGTCGGCGCGTACGCCGACGCCGGGATCCAGAATCTGCTGGTGCTGCGCGGTGATCCGCCCGGGGATCCGCTGGGGGACTGGGTGCGGCATCCCGACGGTGTCGAGTACGCGGAGGAACTGGTGCGCATGGTGCGCGACCTCGGCGACTTCCATGTCGGGGTGGCGTCGTTCCCGCAGGGGCATCCGCGCTCCACCGACCTGGACGAGGACACCCGGTTCCTGGTCGCGAAACTGCGTGCGGGCGCGGAGTATTCGATCACCCAAATGTTCTTCGACGTGGATCACTATCTGCGGCTGCGGGATCGGGCCGCCGCGCACGATCCGATCGACGGCGTGAAGCCGATCATTCCGGAGCTGATGCCGGTCACCTCGCTGCGCACCGTGCAGCGCGCCGAGGAACTCTCGGGCCGTCCGCTGCCCGCGTCGGTGCTGGACCGGCTGCGCAAGGCCGCGGGCGACGGGCCCGAGGAGGATCGGGCCGCGGTGCGCGAGGTCGGCATCGAGATCGCCACCGAGATGGGGCAGCGTCTCATCGCCGAGGGCGCGCCGTGCCTGCACTTCATCACCCTGAATTTCGCCAAGACCACCAGCGAAGTGCTGGCGAATCTGGGCTATTCGTTCTCGGCGTCGTCGGCCACCGCCTGAACAAACTGACCGGCATGCCGGTGGAAATCCCTGGAACACCCTGGTCGTGGCGGTAGCGTCGCCCTCGACCGGCGACTTCGATGGGAGCGAACAATGTCCGTGTTCCAGCAGGTTATCCGGGTCGCAGGCGCTTTCGGTGCCTGTGCGGTGCTGACAGCTACCGGCCCGTTCGCGGCGCAGGCGGTGGCCGCGCCCGCCAATGCCGTCCCGGTCGAACCACAGGCTGCGATCCCGGCCGCGCCCGCCGTTCCCGCTGGCAGCCCGTCCGCGCCGCTGGCCGCGCTCACCGGCGAGGCCGCCGCGGCGCTGGCCGCCATCACGCACGCCGGTGGTACCGCCGCGGGTCCCGCGGACTGGTTCTCGGCCTACGGTCAGACCATCGACGGCCTACAGGCATTGGGCGTGCAGCCCTTCCTGTTCCCGTCCGCCGCGCCGTTCTGCCTCAACGGCACCACCCTCGGTCTCGCCCCCGCGGTCGCCGGTACCGTGCCCGGTCCGTGGCCGCGCTACGCGGTTTCCATTCCGGGCCTGGATCTTTCGGCGGTCAAGGCGGGGCAGGCCATGTTCGCCTTCGTGCCCTACGGCCTCGGCCCGGACGGCGCGGACACCACCGGCATGCAGGTGGCGTGGGTGAACCTCACCACCGGTCGCGGCGGCATGGCCCCGATGGGTTCGATCTCGCAGGTGCTCAATTCCATGATCCCGCCGCAGGTTCCGACCGAACTGCGACCGATGGTGGAACGCGCCGTCCACGACTACTTCGCCGCAGCACTCCCGCTGGGCGGCGTGCGCGCCGTCCCGGTCGACACCGGGTCCGGCACGGTGCTGGCGGCCATGTTCGGCACCGTGCGCAACGGCGCCAATACCTGCCTGTTCCTGCCCACCGTCGGCGTCACCCCCGTCCCTTGAACCGAGTGATCGACCGGACGGCGGACTTTCTCCGAATCAGCGGTGGCACTGCCTTTTTCACGGTACTCGAGCACGCGTCAGCGACTCGGCCCGACGGTCCTGCCCTTCCAGCGCAGCGCGCCGGTGAGCCGGGCGTGATGGGAGCCGACGGACAGGGCCAGGTAGGCGGCGACCGACAGCGGGTGCGCCACGGCGGCAACGACATCCGCACGTTCGAGGCGGCCGGTTTCCAGCGAACGAGCCAGTAGCCGGGCGGTGACCGCGGCGGCGTAACCGGTGAGACCGATGCGCCGGACGCCGCCCCGGCCGAGGATCGCGGCCAGCGGCGGCAGCCAGAATGCCAGTGCCGCAATCGAACCCACGGCCACGCTGCCTGCCGGGCCACCGTAGGCCGACCACAGCCAGCGGGCGTAGCCCTCGGCCAGTTCGCTTGCACCCCGGTACATCCGGGTCTCGGCCAGGGGACCGGCCGCCGCCAGCACCGTGCGTTGTCCGGCACGCCGCAGCTCGCGCGCGATGGCCAGGTCCTCGGTGACGCTGTCGGCGACCGCGGCATGCCCGCCGATCGCCCGGTAGGCGGCGATGTCGAAAACCAGGAATTGGCCGCAGGCCACCGCCATCGAGGCGAAGGTGGTCCGATTCGCCACGGCCACCGGCAGCGTCGAGGCCCACGACCAGCACAGCAGCGGCTGGACCAGCCGTTCGGCGGGGGATTCGGCCCGTTGCCACGGCCACGGGCACATCAGTGCGGCTCGGGTGCGTCGCAATTCGGTGACAGCGGCGGCCACCGCGTCGGGCGCGAGCCGCACGTCGGCGTCCAGGAAGGTCAGCACCCGGGTGTCCGGTGTCGTCAGTTCGGCCAGCCGGGCGCAGGCGGCGGTCTTGCCGGTCCAGCCCCGGCCGGGGTGAATGTCGTTGCGGGTGAGGCGGAATCGGGGATCGTCGGCGATGGCGGCGCGGGCGGCGTCGGAGGTGCCGTCGGTGGAGGCGTCGTCGAGGATCAGCACCCGCAGGTCGGTCAGACCGCGCTGGGCGCGCAGATCGGCGATCAGGGCGGGGAGCCGGTCGGCCTCGTCACGGGCGGGAACGCAGACGGTGACGGGTTCGTCGACGCGGTGTGGGCCGGGCCGAAGCCGGGGTGTGCCAACACGATTGGCGAGAGCGGTGAGCGCGCCCAGGGCGGAGACTGCCGAAGCTGCCGTCACCGCCCGGGCGGCCGGGGTCACCTGGAGACTTTGTCGCGGCGAATCCAGCGGGCGGCGCGCACGTACGCCGGCGGGTCGGGGTTGCGGGTCATGTAGGCGAGCACGGCGACCACCGCGGCGACCGCGAGGGTGATACCGCCGACGATGCCCGCCCACCCGGCGAAGGAACGCGTATTCGGGTCCGCGTAGCCGACTTCGGCGCGGAGGTTGGTGACCTCGCCGGGCGGCAGCTTCCACGACACCACCGAATCGCCCTCGCGGGTGCCGTTGGTGGTGGCGACGCGGGCGGGGAAGGCGACGGTCAGCTGGACGTCGGAACCCTGGGCCGGGAGGCTCTTGAGATCGACGCGGCCGGTCAGGGTGACCAGGTCGCCCGCGCGGCTGAAGACCAGGTTGAACATGCCGGAGGTCTGGTCGGACATGGTGCCCAGCTGCTGCACCTCACCGAAGCTGAGATCGTCGAAATAGACCTGGCTGCCGACGTATCCGTCCTGCGAGTACGCGTCGACGCGCACCTTGCCGCCGAGCCCGTCGGGCGCTTTGAGCTGCGGGCCCTTGTCCTTGTCGTTCTGCGGCACGGCGGCCGCCACGATCCGCCCGGACACCCGGTCGTTGGAGGACACGCCCATCGACACCTGCACGCGCAGGCACCCGGTCAGCATGACCGCGAGCCCGGCGAACAGGAGCGCGGCCACCAGCCGCACCCACCGCCGTGGTCTCCGCCCGCCCTCGACGGCCCGGCCGGAACTGACCGCGGGCTCGAGCGTTTCCCCTGCTGTCGACATGATCGGACTCGGCTGCACGGCTCACATCGTGCCATGCCCCCGGTGCCCCAGCGTGATTCGACGGGCGTTCAGCCCCCGAACCAGCGGAATCCCCAGCACACCGAGCCCCGCGAACCCGTACATCGCCGACACCGGCAGCCCCAGGAACACCGCGTGCGCCAGCGTCGACCCCAGCCAGGTCCAGCCGAACACCGCCACCGGCACCCAGCGCGCCGCCCCGGTATCCGGCGCGGTCCGATCCCAGATCTCCAGCAACCCAGCCATCACCAGTGCCACCCCGAACCACCCCAGATAGTTGATCACCGGAATCTGCTCCAGCCCCGGCAGTCCCGCAACGCTCGAGCTCCACTGCCACTGCCGGTCCGCCACCATCTGCGGATCCAGGAACAGATCCCACCCGACCGCCCCCGCCGCCGTCAGCGAAACCCGCCCCGCCGCACTCCGACTCAGCAGTCCGGCCACCACCCACACCGGATACAACCCGCCGGTCCAGGCCAGCGGCACCACCAGTGGCACCTCGAAGAGCTCCGGCCCCAGCCGCCCACTCGCGTACTCGTAGCAACCGAACGGAAACCCGGTGGCCACCCCCAGCACCTCGGACCCGAACCCGATCCCCGAGACGATCACCAGCAACCCGGCCGCCCACCGCACCCCGCGCGTCACCGCCGCATGCGTCAAAGCCGTTGCCGCCGACAACAACACCACGACCACCGTCACCCGATCCCGCCCCACCCCGTGCGTGAGCGGATACGAGATCTGCACCAGCACCAGCAGCATCGCGGGCGCCGCACACACCAGATCGGCCCGCCCGAATCCGAGCCGCGCGACCTTCTCACCTCGGGTCACAGCGACAACCACATGGAGCGCCAGTTCGGTAGACGCGAATATCCACCTGTGAGCGCTGATTTCGTGCCTCGGCGCGACCTCGGGGCGAAATCGGCCAGGGTCCGGTGGCGTCGGCCGATCATCGACGGGAGAAGCGGATCCGGGGGCGGAGGTCGCGTTGCAGCAGTTGGGCGGCGCTGCGGCCGCTGGCTCCGGAGACACCACCGCCGGGGTGGGTGGAAGCGCCGGTGAGGTAGAGGCCCGGGGCTCCCGGCACGCGCTGGGTGGCGAGTTCGGGAAGGGGGCGCCACATGAACATCTGGTCGATGGACATCTCGACGTGCATGACGTTGCCGCCGAGCAGGCCCAGTTCGGATTCCAGGTCGGCGGGGGTCTGGACGTGGCGGGTCAGCACGGTGTCGGCGAATCCCGGTGCGTGGGCGTCCATTTCGGCGATGATGCGGTCGGCTTCGCGGTCGGCGTGACCGGGCCAGGTGGTGCCGTCGGCGAGGGCGTAGGGGTGCCACTGCGACCACAGGGTGAGCTGATGCTGGCCGGGGGCGGCGATTGTCGGGTCGAGGGCGGAGAAGCTCATGGCCAGCACCACCGGGCGGGGCGGCAGGTCACCGGCGAGGGCGGCGCCGTGGGCGCGGCGCAGTTCGCGGCGGTCGGTGACGAGAAGCTGTAGGCCATGGGCGGATTCGCTGGCCTCGGCGCCGGGGTAGTGGGGGAGGGCGCTGGTCGCGGCGCGCACCACCATGCCGATGCCGGGGCCGACGCGGATGCGCCGCCGCCAGTCGGCGAGCACGGCGGCGTCGAAACCGCCCTGCTCCAGCAGGTTCAGGGTGGTGAGGATGTGACAGCCCGCGACGACGTTGTCCACCACCAGGTTCCGGCCGCTCGCGGTGGTGACCCGCCAGCCGTCACCGGCGCGGGTCAGCGCGGTCGCGGCGTCACCGGCGCTGACCGTGCCGCCGTCGGATTCGAAGCGGGCCACCAGAGCCGTGGTGAGCGCACCACTTCCGCCGACGGCGCGGCCGGGCGGCAGGGTGTGCATGAGCGCCGCGAACGCGACCATGGGTGCGGAACCGGGTTCCGACATGGGCGGTCCGGATTGCGCGCCGAACCAGGCCAGTGCCGCCTTGAGTCGTTCGCTGTCGAAGAGGCTGTCCAGCAGCGCGTCTCCGGTCTGCATCATCTCGCGCGAGAGTGCGCCGCCGTCGGCACGCCCGCTCGCGCCCGCCGCCTCGCGGGGATCCATGCCCCAGAACGAGCGCAGCAGATTCCCACCGGTCGCGGGTCCGGAGAAGGCCCGCATCACCTTGGCGCTGCGCGGACCCCAGATCTGTACGAACCGGCGGTAGGCCCGCGCGTCCCGCTCCCCGCAGGCGGCGGCGATCGAGGCGCAGGTGGCGTCCAGGTCGCGGTGGAACACGATCGGCGACTGCTCGGCGCCGGGCGGCGCGGGCGCGAAAGCCCAAGGGTCGCAGTCGATATAGCGCAGTCCGAAGCGCGCGAGTTCGAGCTCCTCGATGATCCCGGTGTGCCGGATCATGATGTGCGCCGAGGATCCCCGATCGACCAGGTGCCCGGGGAAGCGCTCAACGGTGGACACCGCGCCGCCGAGCACGGTGTCGCGTTCGAGCACCTCCACCCGATGCCCGGCCCGGGCCAGGTAGCAGGCGGCGACCATGGCGTTGTGCCCGGAGCCGACGATCGCGATGCTCCGGGTCCGGTCGCTGGAACTCACAGCGGCAGCCGCCGACCGAGCACCGCGAAACGCCGGGTGTCGCCGGAGAAGATGAAGTGCCGCACCACATCTCCGAAGTCCTGCCGCCGGTAGAGCCGCCAGGCGCGGTTCGCCTCGGCGTCGACCTCGGGCGTGGACAGCAGCACGGTGCGCTCGGGCCGGTTGCGCAGCAGCCGGGTGAGCAGGATCTCCCCGACGCCGCCACCCTGCGCGGCCGGGTGCACGTGCAGTTCGGTGAGTTCGAAGTAGTCCGAAAGCAGTTCGCGCGCCGCGTGTTCGGGCCAGCCGGTGCGCCGCATCCCGCTGTAGACCTGCTGATGCCACCACTGGTGGGGTGCGCCGTGATACCCGTAGGCGATGGCCACGATGGGCGCGGTGCGCAGGTCGAGGTGGCCTTCGTCGTCGGGTAGCACCGCGGCGACGGCCTGCCAGCCGGGACGGGTGGTGTGCTCGGTCCACATGGGTGCGCGCTGGTGTTCGGTGCCCCGCGGATAGTCCATGGCCGCGACGTAGACCGCGAGGGCGTCATACAGCCGGGCGCGCATCGTGGCGGCCGACAGATCGACCACGACGGGGGCGGGCGTGGTGTTGGGGGTGACGGCGGTCATCGGCTGGACGCAACTCTCGTTGGCGCGGACGGTGGGTTCGACCCTAGCGCCATGCTGGCCGCCGGAACTTGTCGGTGGGTCTCTCTATATTCAAACCCAAGAGATTCCTTCGAATACCTGTTCGATCTTCTCGTTGGGTGAAATGCCTGGTGGGGTCGGGGTATGCGAGTGGGGAGGTACCCGATGACCGGCAAAATCGAGCGTTCGGCCCATCCTGGCCGAGCCGGCGAGCTACTGCGCAAGGCGGACGGTCTGCTCATGCAGTCCGAGGGGGAGCGGGACCCGGCGGAGCGTTTCCGCACCGCGTATCTGGCCGCGTTGCGCGGCGCGGGTGCGGTGCTGGCGCTGACCGGGGCGGACCGCGCGCCGCGCGCCCGTTCCCGCAACGCCTGGGTGCTGATGCAGCGCGCCGCACCGGAATTCGTGATGTGGGCGGACTACTTCACCGGCCAGTCCGAAACCAGGGCCGCCTTGGAGGCCGGATTGCCCCGTCCGATCGATGATCGGCGGGCCGACGAGTTCGCTTCCAGGGTAGGAGCATTCCTGCATGACGTGGAGGATCTGCTGGTAGCCGCGGCCCAGCAGCGTCCCGGAACGGGGTGGGCATCCGGAATGCTGGCATGACTATCGGCGAGTAGGTGGTAGCGCTCTGGTGGAACTCGTATTATTGATGTTAGACAGCCGCCGAAGTCGGCTATCCGTCGTCTACCCGGAGGCGACAGCCACCACCTAGTGCCGGGGGAGGTACCGTGCCACTCTCCGAGCACGAGCAGCGCATGCTCGAACAGATCGAGAGCGCGCTCTACGCTGAGGATCCGAAGTTCGCCTCGACTGTTCGGGGTGGACGGTTACGTTCTGCCACTGGTCGACGCAGACTTCAAGCAGCGGCGCTGTTCGTCCTCGGTCTGTTTCTATTGGTGGCGGGCATCGCGGCGCCGTTCAAGCCCGGCGGTTTCCCGATCATCTCGCTGGTCGGGTTCGCGGTCATGTTCGCCGCGGGCGTGCTGTTGCTGATCGGTGGCCCCAAGATGGGGTCGCCGGCCGCTCGTAGCGGCAGTGACGCACATCCCGCTTCCGGCGGCGCTCCCGGTTCCGGCCGGGGCAAACAGCGCAAGCCGGGCGGGTTCTCCGCGCGGATGGAAGACCGTTTCCGCAAGCGGTTCGAACAGGACAGTTGATCCACCCGTCCGGCGCGAGCCGGGCGGAGATCGCTCGCCCGACTTGGCGACAAGACGGCGACAACTGAACAAGAACGCGACACGCCGTGGCGCCACACCGATTTCAAGTGTGGCGCCACGGCGTTTCTTGTTGGTCGGGTCTCGGCGTGTCGGATGTTTCCAAGATTCCCCACCGCCCCCCACGGGGGTGCCCCACACCCACCCACGCGCGCCGGAAATGGGCGCTATCTGCGGGTTTGCTGGCTGTTGTCGAGGGCTCCGTGGCGCGCGTCGCGCGTGTCGGGGGAACTGCGCGAAATCTTCCCCACCTCCGTGATAGCTGGTGTGACCTGCGAAGTTCGCCAAGCGGGGACCGAGATCACCGACGCTTTCGATTGAAAGTGGGGGAAAGTGGGGTAATGTGGAGCGCGCACTACAGGAGGCCGAACAGTCGAGAGGGTGATCCGGTAGGAGGTGGCGAGTCTTGTTTCTCGGTACCTATACCCCACGACTGGACGACAAAGGGCGACTGACGTTGCCTGCGAAGTTCCGGGACGAGCTGGCGGGAGGGTTGATGGTCACGAAGGGACAAGACCACAGCCTTGCCGTATACCCCAAGGACGAGTTCACCGCGCTCGCGCGGAGAGCCGCGGCTGCTTCCCGGTCCAATCCGCAGGCTCGGGCATTCGTCCGGGCCTTGGCGGCTTCCACCGATGAGCAGCGGCCCGACGCACAGGGCCGGATCGTCTTGTCGGCCGAACACCGCCGCTACGCCAATCTCTCGAAGGATTGCGTGGTGATCGGCTCGGTCGACTTCCTCGAGATTTGGGACAAGACGGCGTGGGATTCCTACCTCGCCGAAAATGAGGAGGATTACTCGCAGGCCAGAGACGAGTCGCTGGGCGGGATTTTCTAACCCCGCAGCGAGGCGAGTGCCCTGCGGCCTCTGCCCGACACCGACCCTGACGTACTTCCCCAACGCCAGGTGCGGTGCTTCGGTCAGAGACCACGGGGCATTGGCCTTAGCACTGAAACGTCTTCGGTATCGACAACTTTCGGTATCGGCACGGTCAGTGAAAGTCCGAATCGCAAGCGACCCGTGCGGCCGTGCGAATGACGTGAGGCAGGAATTCCGGGAGGTCCGAGTGCACCGAGACAATGACGGCCCCCGCCATGTTCCGGTCCTCCTGCATCGAGCCGACGAAATCCTCGGTCCCGCACTGCATTCCGACGGCGCGGTGTACCTGGACTGCACGCTCGGGCTCGGCGGTCACGCCGAATACTTCCTGCGGACCTACCCCAACATCCGCCTGGTCGGCCTGGATCGCGACACCGCCGCGCTGAAGCTGGCCGGTGAGCGACTACGCCCGTTCCAGGACCGAATCACCCTGGTGCACACCCGCTATGACGGCATCGCCGACGCGCTCGAGCAGGCCGGGTTGCCCGCCAAGAGCTCGGTCGCCGCGATCCTGATGGACCTGGGCGTGTCGTCGATGCAGCTGGACGAGGCCGATCGTGGTTTCGCCTACTCCGTCGACGCGCCGCTGGACATGCGGATGGATTCCAGCACCGGCCCCACCGCCGCCGACATCCTCAATACCTACGGTCACGGTGAGCTGGCCCGGGTGCTGAAAACCTATGGCGAGGAACGGTTCGCGGGCAAGATCGCCTCCGAGGTGCTGCGCCGTCGGCAGCGCACCCCGTTCACCACCAGCGCCCAGCTGGTGGAGTTGCTCTACGACGCGATTCCGGCCGCGGCCCGCCGCACCGGCGGTCATCCTGCCAAGCGGACCTTCCAGGCGCTGCGGGTGGAGGTCAACCGGGAGCTCGAATCTCTGGAGGCGGCATTGCCCGCCGCGCTGGACGCGCTGGCGCCGAGCGGCCGCATCTGTGTCATGAGCTACCAGTCCCTCGAGGACCGGGTGGTGAAGATGGAGCTGGCCAAGCGGTCGGCGTCCCGGACACCGATCGATCTGCCGGTCGAATTGCCGGGCATGGGACCGGAATTCAGGATTCTGACCCGCGGCGCGGAGAAGGCGACCGAGCAGGAGATCGAGGAAAACCCGCGGGCCACCCCGGTGCGCATGCGGGCGGCCGAACGGATCGCAGGGGAGGACCGGTCATGAAGGCACGGCGACGTCGGATACCAGGGTGGCGGACCGAAATCGGGGTCGCCCTATGACCATTCGGACGCAGATGAAGGCGGCGGGCCGGGGGGCTCGGCGCGTGCAGGCCGCCGAACGCGTGAAATCGGGTGCGGCGCAGCGGGCCTACGCCAAGCGGCGCAATCGCGAAGGCGGGAGCGAACTTCCGGGGGTGCGGCGCGGCCGCCGCAGCGATCGGATCCCGCGTGGCCGAATGCCGTTCGTGGCCAGCATCATCGCGCTGCTGGGCTGCGGCCTGGCGCTGACCCTGCTGCTCACCACCCGGGCCACCGAGGACAGCTATCGGCTGGGTGATCAGCGGGCGGCCAATCAGGTGCTCTCCGACGAACGTGACGCACTGCAGCGCGAGGTGGCGGGCGCGGACTCGGCGCCCGAATTGGCCCAGCGCGCCGCGGAACTCGGCATGATCCCGGCCAAGGATCCGGCCCGACTGCTGGTCGCTCCGGACGGTTCGGTGACCGTGGTCGGCAATCCGCTTCCCGCGCAGGGCAATCCGGTGCCGCCGCTGAACACCACCCCGGCCGCGCCGTCGGCGGTCCCGAAGCCCGGTCAGAGCCAGGGCGAGCGGGTGGTCCCGGCGACCACCGCGCCCGCGGCCCCGACCACCACCCCGGCCAATCCGGTTCCGGCACCGCAGACTTCGGCGGCGCTGCCGGTGCCGCAGAACCCGCAGGTCCAGGCGAACGGAGCCCCGCGATGAGCGCGGGCCGCCCGTTCGCCGGGTCGGGAGTCCACGCATGAGCCCTTCCCGCGCCGGGCGCGGGCGGGACACCGGCCGGGGCCGGTCCGACTCGGGCCGGTCGCGGGCGGCGGCCATCGGCCGGGCTCGAACCGATTCGGGCCGAGCCGGTTCGGGACCGGGACGGCAGTCCAGACCACGGCCCGCTCCGGGCCCGGACGCCTCGACACGCTTCCGGTTCGGGGCGGGTCGCCTCGTGATGCTGGTCGCGCTCGCGGTGGCCGCCATCCAATTGCTCTGGGTGCAGGCGGTTTCCGCGCCGACACTGTCGGCCGAGGCGGCCAGTCAGCGCACCGTGAACCTGCCGGATCCGGCGACCCGCGGCCCCATCCTGGACCGCTACGGCAAGTCGCTGGCCTTCACCATCGCCGCCAAATCGCTCACCTTCCAGCCGGTGCGGGTGCGCAAGGATCTGGCCGACGCCTATGCGGCGCAGCCGAAGACGGCGCCCAACCCGGACGACCGGCTGGCCGACATCGCCAAGTACATCCACGACAAGCTCGGCAACGACGCGCCCGAGAAGGACGTTCTCGACAAGCTGAAGAGCGACGATCCGTTCGTGTACCTGGTGCGCAACGTGGATCCGCGGGTCGCCGCCGACATCAGCCTGAAGTACAAAGAGGTCGGCGCGGAACGTCAGGACATGCGCGAGTATCCGGGTGGCTCGCTGGCCGCCAACGTGATCGGCGCGACCGGCTGGGACGGGCACGGTCAGATCGGCCTGGAGTCGTCGATGGACGCGCTGCTGGCCGGTTCGGACGGTTCCCTCACCTACGACCGCGGTTCCGACGGCGCGGTGATCCCGGGTTCGTGGCGCGACCGCCAGCCCGCCGTGAACGGTTACGGCGTTGAGCTGACCCTGGATTCGGATCTGCAGTACTACGTGCAGCAGCAGGTGCAGCAGGCCAAGGATCTCTCCGGCGCGGGCGCGGCCTCGGCCGTGGTGCTGGATGTGCGGACCGGTCAGGTGCTGGCCATGGCCAACGACTCCACCTTCAATCCGGGTATGGGACCGCAGTTCTGGTCGACCTCGGATCTGGGCAACCCGTCGGTGCAGGAGGTGTACGAGCCGGGTTCGGTGAACAAGATCGTCACCGCGGCCGCCGCCATCGAATACGGCGTCACCACTCCCGATGAGGTGCACCAGGTTCCGGGCAGCATCAATATGGGTGGTGTCACCGTGCACGACGCGTGGGAGCACGGCGTCGCGCCGTACACCACCACCGGCATCTTCGGTAAGTCCTCGAACGTGGGCACGCTGATGCTGGCGCAGCGCGTCGGCGAGGACCGCTGGTTCGACATGGTCAAGAAGTTCGGCATCGGTCAGCGCACCGGTGTCGGCCTGCCGGGTGAGAGCGCGGGCGTGCTGCCCGCCCGGGATCAGTGGTCGGGTTCCACCTTCGCGAACCTGCCCATCGGCCAGGGTCTTTCGATGACCACCCTGCAGATGACCTCGATGTATCAGGCCATCGCCAACGACGGCGTGCGGATACCGCCACGCATCGTGAAGGCCAAGATCGCCCCCGACCACACCCGCACCGAGGAGCCGGCCCCCGACAGCGTCAAGGTGGTCAGCCCGCAGACGGCGCAAACACTGCGGCAGATGTTCGAGGCCGTGGTGCAGAAGGATCCGCGCGGCATCCAGAGCGGCACCGGCACCCCGGCCGGGATCGAGGGCTATCAGGTGGCCGGTAAGACCGGCACCGCGCAGCAGATCGATCCGAAGTGCCGCTGCTATTCCAGCGACCGCTACTGGATCACGTTCGCGGGAATGGCCCCGGCCGACAACCCGCGCTATGTGATCGGCATGATGCTGGACGCGCCGGTGCGCAGCTCCGACGGCAGCGGTGGTGGATCGAGCGCGCCACTGTTCCACAGCATCGCCTCGTGGCTGTTGCAGCGCGATCGCATTCCGCCCTCGCCGCCCGCCAAACAGCTGATTCTGCAGGCGAGTTAGAGCAGAGGACGGATGGTCGTGACGTACACCGCCACCGGCGTGTGCACCGGCGGGTGACCGAACCGCGCCGTGCCGCGAGTCCGGCGATCGAACACAGGTAACCTGACTCGTCGATCCGAGTCCTTTGGTCGGATTCATCGATATGACAGCCATCCCGGAGAGGAGCTTCGTGCCCGCGCAGTCCAGCCCGCAGGATCTCAGGCCCGCCACCAACGCGGCGACCACCCTGCGCACGGTTGCCGAGTTGACGGGGGCGCGAGCGCTGCCGTCGTCGGTGCCGGTGGAAGATGTGCAGGTCACCGGGATCGAGCAGCGCTCCAACGCGGTGCGTCCGGGGGATCTGTTCGCCGGTCTGGCCGGATCGCAGGCGCACGGCGCGCGGTTTGCGCACGACGCGGTCGAGCGTGGCGCGGTCGCGGTGTTCACCGATGCGGCGGGCGCGGAGGTCATCGGCGCGATCGGGGTGCCGGTGCTGGTGCACGATGCCCCGCGGTCGGTGCTCGGCGAATTGTCCTCGGCCCTCTACGGTGACCCGTCTCGCAAACTCCGCATCATCGGTATCACCGGCACTTCCGGCAAGACCACCACCTCGTATCTGGTGGAGACGGGTCTGGCGGCGGCGGGGCTGCGGACCGCGCTGATCGGCACCATCGAGACCCGCATCGGCGGCAACCGGGTGCCCTCGGCGCTCACCACCCCCGAGGCCCCGCAGTTGCACGCCATGTTCGCGCTCATGGTCGAGCAGGGTGTGCAGGCCGTGGTCATGGAGGTGTCGAGTCACGCGCTGGCGCTGGGCCGGGTGGACGGCGTGGATTTCGCGGTCGGCGCGTTCACCAATCTCTCCCAGGACCACCTCGACTTCCATCGCGACTTCGAGGACTATTTCGCCGCCAAGCGCCGCCTGTTCATTCCCGATGACGCGGCCACCGCCGCGCACGCGGGCCCGTCGGTCGCCGCGCACACCGCGGTGATCTGCGTGGACGATCAGTGGGGGCAGCGCCTGGCCGGTGACGTATCCGCTTGCCTCGCAGGCGAATCCGGTGATACCACCGGCCGGTTGCGCACGGTGGCGACCCGGGCCGGGATTTCGGCCGACTGGCGGGCCGGTACGGCCCTGGCCGGGGCGGGCGGCACCCAGGAGTTCACCGCCGCGGGGCCGGACGTCGATGTGGATGTGCGACTGCGGCTTCCGGGCGCGTACAACGTCGCCAACGGCCTGCTGGCCGTGGCGGTGTGCGCGGCGGCCGGAGTGGATGCGAGCGTCGCCGCGGCGGCGCTCGCCGAAGTGGATGTACCCGGGCGCATGCAACGGGTGGATCGAGGCCAGGATTTCCTGGCCGTGGTGGACTACGCGCACAAACCGGCGGCGATCGAATCGGTCGTAGCCACCTTGCGCACGTGGATCACCAACCAGGGGGCGGGACGTTTGGCGGTGGTGGTCGGTGCGGGCGGTGATCGCGATGCCGGGAAGCGGCCCCTGATGGGGGCGGCGGCGGCACGCGGCGCGGACCTGACGATCATCACCGATGACAATCCGCGCAGCGAGGATCCGGCGGTCATTCGCGCCGCCGTGCTCGCCGGGGCCGATACGGTCCCGGGCGCGGAACGAGGTGAGGTCCGGGAGGTGGGGGACCGGGCGGCCGCGATCCGGACCGTCGTCGACTGGGCACAACCCGGTGACGTGGTGCTGATCGCGGGCAAGGGACATGAGACAGGGCAGGAGATCGCAGGCGTGAAGCAGCCGTTCGACGACCGCGAGGTACTCGCGGCCGCCCTGTCGGAAAAGACGAGGGACCTGACGCATTCATGATCGAGATGACTTTGCGGGAGCTGGCGGAGGTCGTGGGCGGCACGCTGCACGACGTCGCGGACCCCGAGGCGAAGGTCACCGGATCGGCCGAATTCGATTCGCGCCGAATCGGTTCCGGTGACCTGTTCCTGGCGCTGCCGGGTGAGCACGCCGACGGCCACGACTTCGCGGCCAAGGCGGTCGCGCAGGGCGCGGTCGCGGTGCTGGCCGCTCGGCCGGTCGGGGTGCCCGCCGTCGTGGTGACGCCGCGCCCCGGCAACACCCGCGCCATCGCACTGGCCCACGACAGCGACGGCTCCGGCGCGGCGGTGCTCGACGCGCTGGCCGCGCTGGCCCGCGCCAGCGTCGAGCGACTGGTCGCCGCGGGCACGCTCACCGTGGTCGGCGTGACCGGCTCCTCCGGCAAGACCTCCACCAAGGACCTGCTGGCCGCGGTGCTCGCGCCGTTGGGATCCGTTGTGGCCCCGCCCGGTTCGTTCAACAACGAGCTCGGCCACCCGTGGACCGCGCTGCGCGCCGACGCTTCGACCCGCTTCCTGGTGCTGGAGCTCTCCGCGCGCGGACCCGGACATATCAAGGCGCTCACCGAGATCGCGCCGCCCAATGTCGGCGTGGTGCTCAATGTGGGCACCGCGCACCTGGGCGAGTTCGGCAGCCGCGAGATCATCGCGCAGGCCAAAGGTGAACTGGTGGAAGCGCTTCCGGCCGACGGGGTGGCGGTGCTCAACCTCGACGACCATCTGGTCGCCGGGATGGCTCCCCGCACCCGCGCCCGCGTCGTGACCGTCGGACTCTCCGGCGAGGCCGACATCCGCGCCACCGACGTGGTGCTCGACGACCAGGCCCGCGCGGGCTTCACCCTGCACCACGGCGGCGAGAGCGTCGCCGTCCAGCTGGCCGTGCACGGCGAACACCAGGTCGGCAACGCGCTGTCCGCGGCCGCCGTCGCCCTGCAGCAGGGTGCGGACCTGGCCACCGTCGCCGCCGCGCTCGCCGGGGCCACCGCCGCGTCCGCGCGCCGCATGGACGTGCGCACCCGCGCCGACGGCGTCACCGTCGTCAACGACTCCTACAACGCCAACCCGGACTCGGTGCGCGCCGCCCTCAAGGCGCTGGTGACCATGTCCCGCGCCGGGGACACCCCGCGCCCCAGCTGGGCGGTGCTCGGCGAAATGGGTGAACTGGGCGAGGAATCCGTGCTCGAACACGACCGGATCGGCCGCCTGGTGGTGCGCCTGGACGTGGACCGCCTGGTGGTGGTCGGCGCGGGCCGCCCGGTGCGCGCCCTGTTCCAGGGTGCGGTGCAGGAGGGTTCCTGGGGTGAGGAGGCGATCCACGTCCCCGATATCGAGACGGCCATCGCGCTGCTCGACGCGGAACTCGAACCCGGCGCCGTGGTGTTGGTGAAGGCCTCGAAATCCGTTGGCCTGTGGACGGTTGCCGAGCATCTTCTCGATGCCGCGCAGGAGGCCGCGCGATGACCCAGATCCTATTGTCGGCCGCCATCGCGCTGGCCGTCTCCATCCTGCTGACGCCCGTGGTGATCCGCTATTTCGCCAAACAGGGCTTCGGACAGGAGATCCGGGTCGACGGCCCGGAGAGCCACAAGGCCAAGCGCGGCACCCCCACCATGGGCGGCGTCGCCATCATCATCGGCATGTGGGCCGGATACCTCGGCTCGCACCTGATCTCGATGACCTACGGCGAGCCCGGCCCCTCGGCCTCGGGCCTGCTGGTGATGGGCCTGGCCACCGCGCTGGGCTGCGTCGGCTTCCTCGACGACCTGATCAAGCTGCGCAAGGGCCGCAACCTGGGCCTGACCGCGGCGGGCAAGTACATCGGCCAGCTCACCGCCGCCATCGTGTTCGGCGTGCTGGCACTGCAATTCAAGAACAGCCACGGCATGACGCCCGGCGACAAGCACCTGTCCTACACCCGCGACATCTCCACCATGTCGATGGGCGTGGTGATCTTCCTGGCGTTCGTCTGCTTCGTGGTGGTGGCCTGGTCCAACGCGGTCAACCTGACCGACGGCCTGGACGGTCTCGCGGCCGGTTCCATGAGCCTGGTGCTGGGCGCGTACATGATCATCACCTTCTGGCAGTGGCGTAACTCGTGCTCCACGCGCGCCATCGCGGGCTGCTACTACGTGCGCGATCCGCTGGATCTGGCGCTGGTGTGCGCCGCCGGTGGTGCCGCGTGCATCGGCTTCCTGTGGTGGAATGCCGCGCCCGCCAAGATCTTCATGGGCGATACCGGATCGCTGGCGCTGGGCGGCATGCTCGCGGGCCTGTCCATCACCACCCGCACGGAACTGCTGATGATCGTGATCGGCGCGCTCTTCGTCGCCGAGGCGGCGTCGGTGATCCTGCAGGTGGCGGTTTTCCGGACCACCCGTAACCGATTGTTCAAGATGGCCCCGTTCCACCATCATTTCGAATTGAGCGGCTGGGCCGAAACATCGGTGATCATCAGGTTCTGGCTACTCGCCGGCATGGCATCGGCGATCGGTCTGGGTCTGTTCTACAGCGAATACCTCTCTGCGGCAGGGTGAGTGAGCAATGTCCGAACATTCTCCGAGGGTCCTGCGATCGCCGGGCCCCATGCTCGAATTCCTGCGTGGCCGTGATGTTCTCGTCGCCGGTTGGGGCGTCTCCGGACGTTCGCTGATCGAGCCGCTCCAGGACATCGGCGCACGCCCAGTGGTCACCGACGGTGGTGAGAAGGCGCTCGCGGAGGCCGCCGAACTCGGCCTCGGCACCGCCACCTGTGCGGACCTGTTGCAGCCGGACGCGCTGCGCCGGTTCGCGCTGGTCATCACCAGCCCCGGCTGGCGACCCGACTCCCCGGTGCTGGTCTCGGCCGTCACCGAGGGCATCCCGGTGTGGGGTGACGTCGAGTTCGCGTGGTGGGTGGATCAGGCCCGCATCTACGGCCCGGTCCGCAAGTGGCTGGTCATCACCGGCACCAACGGCAAGACCACCACCACCCAGATGACGCACTCGATCCTGCGCGCCGCCGGAATCCCCAGCGTGGCGTGCGGCAATATCGGGCTGCCCATCCTGGATGCGTTGCGGCGCAACCCCGGTCCGCAGATCCTGGCCGTCGAGCTGTCCTCGTTCCAGCTGCACTGGGCACCCTCGGTGCGCCCGGAAGCGGGCGTGGTGCTCAATGTGGCCGAGGATCACCTGGATTGGCACGGCGGGCTGGATGCCTATGCCGCCGCCAAGGCGCGGGCGCTCACCGGCCGGGTCGGCGTGGTCGGCCTCGACGATCAGGTCGCGGCCGCGCTGGCGCGAAAGTCCAAGGCGCGCCGCACCGTCGGCTTCCGCATCGGTGTCCCCGCCGACGGTGAACTCGGTGTGGTCGACGGCAAGCTGCTCGATCGCGCCTTCACCAAGGCCGCGATCCTGGCCGAGGTCGGCGACATCAGCCCGCAGGGTCCGGCCGGAGTGGCCGACGCGCTGGCCGCGGCCGCGCTCACCCGATCCATCGATGTGGCCCCGCAATTCGTGAAGGAGGGCCTGCAGGAACATCGTGTCGGCCCGCACCGCGCGGCTCATGTGCGGGAACTGGCCGGGGTCGAGTTCGTCGACGACTCCAAGGCCACCAACCCGCACGCCGCGCGCTCCTCGATCCTGGCCCACCCCAACGTGATCTGGGTGGCGGGCGGTCAGCTCAAGGGCGCGGGCGTCGAGGACCTCATCGAGGAAACCCGCGAACACCTGGTCGCCGCCGTGCTCTTCGGTCAGGACGCGGCGGTGATCGCCGCCGCACTCGCGCGACACGCCCCCGATGTCCCAGTGGTGGAGCTGAATTCGGGGGACGATGCTCGAATGGGTGACCCCTTCACCGAGATCGAGCCGGATGCGGTGATGGCGCGCGCGGTTCGTGTGGCGGCCGGGTTCGCTCATCGCGGCGACACCGTGCTGCTGGCTCCGGCCGCGGCCTCACTGGACATGTTCGCCGACTACACGCACCGCGGGCGCAGCTTCGCCGCCGCCGTGCAGGCCCTGGACGAGAAGGACATCGGGAGAACCGAATGACGACCGCCACGCCGCGCCGGGCCGCCGACCGCGGCCCGCGCCGCGTGCGCATGGCCTGGTTCGGCGCGTGGCTGGCCCGCCCGCTGGCGTCGTTCCACCTGGTGGTCGCGATCGCGGTGCTGCTCACCGTGACCGGACTGGTCATGGTGCTCTCGGCGTCGAGCGTCGAATCGTATGTCGGTGACGGATCGGTGTATTCGCTGTTCTACACCCAGGCGACGTTCGCGGTGCTGGGCGCGCTGCTGTTCTATATCGCGCTGCGGGTGCCGATGCGGGTGATGCGGCAGCTGTCGTTCCCGGTGTTCGCGATCTCGGTGGTGATGCTGGTGCTGGTGCTGATCCCCGGCATCGGCTCCGAGGTGCAGGGTTCGCGGCGCTGGTTCGACCTCGGCTTCGTGTCGGTGCAGCCGTCGGAGATCGCCAAGGTCACCCTGGTGGTGTGGGGCTCGCACCTGCTCGCCTCCCGGCAGACCGAAAAGGCCGGGTACAAGGACATTCTCATGCCGCTGGTGCCCGCCGGGCTGCTGGTGTGCTTCCTGGTGGTGCTGGAACCCAACCTGTCCACCACCATCGCGCTGGGCATCGTGCTGACTTCGCTGCTGTGGTTCGGTGGGCTGCCGCTGCGCATGTTCGCCACCATCGCGGTCTCCGGCGGCGTGGCGGCCGCGATCCTGGCGTTGTCGGCCGGATACCGCTCCGACCGCATGCGCGCCTTCTTCAATCCCGGCGACGATCCGCAGGGCATCGGCTATCAGGCGCGGCAGGCCCAGTTCTCGCTGGCCGACGGCGGCATCTGGGGACGCGGGCTGGGACAGTCGCGGGCCAAGTGGAACTATCTGCCCAACGCGCACAACGACTTCATCTTCGCCATCATCGGCGAGGAGCTCGGGTTCCTCGGATGTGCGCTGGTGCTGGGGCTTTTCGCGCTGTTCGTCTACACCGGCCTGCGCATCGCGTCGCGCTCGGTGGATCCGTTCATCCGACTGCTGACCGCCTCGGCCACCACCTGGATCACCGGGCAGGCGCTGATCAACATCGGCTACGTGGTGGGTCTGCTGCCGGTGACCGGTCTGCAGCTGCCACTGGTGTCGGCGGGCGGTTCGTCGCTGGCCATCACCCTGCTCATGTTCGGCATCATCGCCAATGCCGCCCGCCACGAACCCGAGGCGGTGGCGGCCCTGCACGACGGGCAGGACGGGCGCTTCAGCAAGCTGCTGCGACTGCCCATCCCCGAAATCTATTCCCCCGCACGGGCACAGGCCGCGCGCGCCCGGGCGAAGGCGAAAGCCAAACCGAAGCCCAAGGTCAAGGCGAGTCCGCAGCGACGGGCGCTGCCGCCGTCCCGCGGCCGGGACGGATCGGATCCGCGACGCGCGGTCGACTCGGACACGGCCCGGCGCGGCAGCACCAGCCGCTCGACCGAATCCTGGCGCGGCACCCGGGCCTGGGAACCCAGCTATCCCACCAAACACGCGAGAGAACGAGGTAATTCGAGGTGAGGCTGCGGGCCGGGAAAGGGGCAGTGCGCATCGTGACGGAGGTGGCGGGACGATGACCGAGGCAGCGGATACCGACCGGACCGGCGGCTCGATGACCGAGCAGCAGACCGATCTACCCGAACATCTGCGCCGCGTGCACATGATCGGCATCGGCGGTGCGGGCATGTCCGGCATCGCGCGCATCCTGCTCTCCCGCGGCGGCATGGTCTCCGGCTCGGACGCCAAGGAGAGCCGCGGCGTGCTCGCCCTCAAGGCGCGCGGCGCGCAGGTGCGCATCGGCCACGACGCCAACGCCCTCGACCTGCTGCCCGGCGGGCCCACCGCGGTGGTCACCACCTACGCCGCCATCCCCAAGACCAATCCCGAACTGGTGGAAGCACATCGGCGCGGCGTGCC
Organism: Nocardia sp. NBC_00511; assembly: GCF_045161165.1. Lineage (NCBI taxonomy): Bacteria > Bacillati > Actinomycetota > Actinomycetes > Mycobacteriales > Nocardiaceae > Nocardia > Nocardia sp. NBC_00511. The sequence goes on along the minus strand of NZ_CP107849.1, from coordinate 4,209,973 downwards.
GGTGCTGCTGCGCCCGGCGGTGCTGGCCTCGCTCATGCAGGGCCACAAGACGCTGCTGGTGTCGGGCACCCACGGCAAGACCTCCACCACCTCGATGCTGGTGGTCGCGCTGCAGCACTGCGGGCTCGACCCGTCCTTCGCGGTCGGCGGAGAACTCAACGAGGCGGGCACCAACGCCCACCACGGCACCGGCGGCATCTTCGTGGCCGAGGCCGACGAGAGCGACGGCTCGCTGCTGCAGTACGCGCCGGACGTGGCCGTGGTGACCAATATCGAATCCGACCACCTGGACTACTTCGGCACCGACGAGGCCTACGTGCAGGTCTTCGACGACTTCGTGGACCGCCTCGAACCCGGCGGGAAACTGGTGGTCTGCGTCGACGATCCCGGTTCGCTCGGGCTGGCGCTGCGCTCGGTGGCGAAACTCGCCGAGGATCCGCGCGGCATCGAGGTGATCGGTTACGGCTCCATCGATTCCGCGACGGCCGGGGTGCCGGTCGGCGCGCAACTGCTGTCCTTCGAACCGCGCGACGTCGGCGGTGTCGCGGTGTTCCAGCTCTCCGACGAACCGGCCGCGCGCACGCTGCGGCTGTCGGTGCCCGGTCGGCACATGGCGCTCAACGCGCTCGGCGCCCTGCTGGCCGCCCGCGCCGCCGGAGCCGATATGGGCGAGATCATCCAGGGGCTGGAGGGTTTCGGCGGTGTGCACCGGCGCTTTCAGCTCACCGGACGCGAGAACGGCGTGCGGGTCTTCGACGACTACGCCCACCATCCGACCGAGGTGCGCGCGGTGCTCTCCGCCGCCGCCGAACTGGTGGCGCAGGAGGCGCGCGACGGCGCCCGCTCGCGGCAGGGCCGGGTCATCGTGGTCTTCCAACCCCACTTGTACAGTCGCACCGCCACTTTCGCGACCGAGTTCGGCATCGCGCTGTCGCTGGCCGACGAGGTGGTCGTGCTCGACGTGTACGGCGCGCGCGAGGAACCGCTGCCCGGGGTGAACGGTGCGCTGGTGGCCAACGCGGTCACCAAACCCGTGCACTACCAACCGGATATGTCGCGGGTCGGCAAACAGGTGGGCGCGCTCGCCCGCCCCGGCGACGTGGTGATCACCATGGGCGCGGGCGATGTCACCATGCTGGGCAGCCAGATTCTCGACGGGCTGCGCGCGCGACCCTCGCACGGGCGGTGAGCGAGAAGTGAGTTCGGGTGGGGGAGACCGGGATCAGCCGGACACCGAGGCTGAGTGGGACGACGAGCCGCTCGCGGACGACACCGCGGCCGAGGTCGATCCGGACGCCGCGGCGGCCGCCAGGCGGGCGCGGCTGCGCCGAGGGCGTGCGCCGCGCCGGGAATCACGGGTGACGATCGCCTGGCGGTCGCCGCTGGTGCGGATCGGCGTCGCGGCCGGTTTCGTGCTGCTGGTGGCGCTCGGCCTGGTCGCCTATTTCACGCCGGTGCTGGCCGTGCGCACCGTGCGGGTCGACGGGCTGGTCGCGGTGCCCGAGCAGCAGGTGCTCGACGCGTTGCAGATGCCCGAGGGCCGTTCGATGCTGCGGCTGGACACCAACCAGCTGGCCGAACGGGTTTCGCGGCTGCCCAAGGTCAGATCGGCGCGCGTGCAGCGGGTTTTCCCGTCGAGCGTGCGGGTGACCGTGGTGGAGCGCAGCGCCGTGCTGTACTTCGAGTCTCCGGACGGGACGCACCTGCTCGATTGCGACAGCGTGGAATTCGCGATCGAGCCGCCGGGACCCGGTGTGCCCAAGCTGGTCACCGATCATCCGGGCGGGGACGATCCGGTCACCCGGGCCGCGGTCGCGGTGATGGCTGCCATACCGGTCGGTCTGCGAGATCAGGTGGGCGTGGGAGCGGTTGTCGCCCGCTCGGTTTCGGATATTGCCCTGGAGTTGCGCGATGGCCGTACTGTGCTGTGGGGTGGAACCGTGGACTCCTCGCGCAAGGCGGCGGTGGTCGGACCGCTGCTTTCCCAGCCGGGCAAGGTATTCGATGTTTCGAGTCCGAATCTGGTCACGGTAAAGTGAGCCGTACCCATTGGGCCACCGAAATTTTCGGTGGTTTGCCGGAAGGGCACCGTCGGTTCCGATCTCGGCACCGGTGGGCAACCGTCCACGATACGATGCCCAGGTGGGCCGGACGAGGGGAATCACACAAGATTCTGTCACTCGTCGCGGCGCGCCTGCGCTAGTAACGCGGTGGCTGCGAATACCGTTCGGCACCAGTCGGATACTTGACATAACGCTGAACCTATGGTTGAGGGTTTATCGGACCGAGATCAAATCGGGTCGACGCCAAGAAACCCGCGCACGATGAGTATCCGAAGACGACAAGCTGTTTCAGATCGAAGGAAGGCGAGAGCCCATGACGCCCCCGCACAACTACCTTGCTGTGATCAAGGTCGTCGGTATCGGCGGCGGCGGCGTCAATGCCGTCAACCGGATGATCGAACAGGGACTCAAGGGAGTCGAGTTCATCGCCGTCAACACCGACGCGCAGGCGTTGCTGATGAGTGACGCGGACGTGAAGCTCGATGTCGGCCGCGAACTCACCAGGGGTCTGGGCGCCGGCGCCGATCCGGAGGTGGGCCGCAAGGCCGCCGAGGACCACAAGGACGAGATCGAGGAAGTGCTCAAGGGCGCCGACATGGTCTTCGTGACCGCGGGCGAGGGCGGCGGCACCGGCACCGGCGGCGCGCCCGTCGTCGCGGGCATTGCCCGCAAACTCGGCGCGCTCACCATCGGCGTTGTGACACGGCCGTTCTCGTTCGAGGGCAAGCGCCGCAGCGGCCAGGCCGAGGCCGGCATCCAGGCGCTGCGCGAATCCTGCGACACCCTGATCGTCATCCCCAACGACCGGCTGCTGCAGCTCGGCGACGCGGCCGTCAGCCTGATGGACGCCTTCCGCTCGGCGGACGAGGTGCTGCTCAACGGTGTTCAGGGCATCACCGACCTGATCACCACCCCGGGTCTGATCAACGTCGACTTCGCGGACGTCAAGTCCGTCATGTCCGGCGCGGGCAGCGCCCTGATGGGCATCGGTTCCGCACGCGGCGAAGGACGTTCGGTGAAGGCGGCCGAGGCGGCCATCAACTCGCCGCTGCTGGAAGCCTCCATGGACGGCGCGCACGGCGTGCTGCTCTCGATCGCGGGCGGCTCGGATCTGGGCCTGTTCGAGATCAACGAGGCGGCGTCGCTGGTGCAGGAGGCCGCGCACATCGAGGCCAACATCATCTTCGGCACGGTCATCGACGATTCGCTCGGCGACGAGGTCCGGGTCACCGTGATCGCGGCCGGTTTCGACGGCAGCGGCCCGGCCCGGCGCATCGAGCCCGCGGTCGGCCGCTTCGGCAGCAGCAACACCGCCGCGTCGACCGCCAGTGCGTCGGCCGGATCCGTCAGTCGCGGAACCGATTACACCCCGGCCCGCGCCGCGGAGCCCGCCCCCGCCGCCCGGCCCGAGCCCGCCCCGGCCCCCGTCGCCCCGGCCCCGCCGGTGGTGGAACGCGGTCCGGTGCCGTCCTACGGCGCCCAGCGCCCGGCCTCGGTGGATCCCACCATCGGCCACAACTCCCGCACCCACATCGAGCCGCCGGACGACGACGATGTGGATGTCCCCTCCTTCATGCGCCGGGGATAACTCCCCGCATCGCATCCGGATCGGCCTTGCGCCCGCTCCTTTCGGAGCGGGCGCTCCGCGTTTGTCGTGTGGACAACCCTGAGTTTGTCCTGTGGATGACTCCGCGTTCGTCGTGCTGCTGTGGGGTTGCCGTCGAGTGGCCACTACCCTCGACGGCATGACTTCTGCTGCACCGGTTTTCCGGACCAGACGCGTGGTGACGACGCGGGCCGGTGGCTTCTCGACCGCGCCGTACGACTCGTTCAATCTCGGAGACCACGTCGGCGACGATCCGGAAGCCGTGCGGCGCAATCGTGTTCGGCTCGCGGAGAACATCGGGATGGCTCCGGAGCAGCTGGTCTGGATGGAACAGATCCACGGCCGCAATGTCGAGATCGTGGACGGACCGCGCGCCGAGCCGGTGCCCGCCACCGACGCGCTGGTTACCGCACGGCGTGATCTGGCACTGGTGGTGCTGACCGCGGACTGCGTGCCGATCCTGCTGTCCGACGACGAGGCGGGCGTGATCGCCGCCGTGCACGCGGGCCGGATCGGGGCGAGAATCGGCATTGTGCCCAAGGTGATCGAGGCGATGGTGTCGGTCGGCGCGCGTGCCGAGCGCATCGGCGCCTTCCTCGGCCCGGCGGCCAGCGGTCGCCAGTACGAGGTGCCCGCCGCCATGCGCGCCGATGTCGAGGCGCATCTGCCCGGCAGTGCGACCACCACCGCCAAGGGCACCCCCGGTCTGGATCTGCGCGCCGGGATCCGCCGTCAGCTCGAGGCGGCGGGCGTGAGCGGGGTGGCGGTGGACCCGCGCTGCACCATCGAGGACAAGACGCTCTTCTCACATCGACGCGGCGCGCCGACGGGACGACTCGCCGGTGTGATTTGGATGTCATCCGAGGGGGTTCGAGAATGATCGAAAGTTCCGCCGCCGCAGCGGGATCCGATGCGGCGCAGGTCACTGTGCGCGAGGATCGCACCGCGCAGCTCTCGGCATCACTGTCAGCACTCGTTCAGCGTATCGACGCAGCGTGTGCCGCCGCGGGCCGCGAACCGGGATCGGTCCGGCTGCTGCCGGTGACCAAGTTCTTCCCCGCCTCGGATATCGAGATCCTCTATAACCTGGGCCGCCGTGAGTTCGGTGAGTCCCGGGAGCAGGAGGCCGGGGACAAGGTGGCGCAGCTGAGCCAACTGTCTCAGATACGCTGGGAGTTCATCGGGCGGCTGCAGCGCAACAAGGCAAAAGCCGTTGCACGCTGGGCCGATACCGTTTATTCGGTCGACAGCGACCGGCTGGCGACCGCACTCGAAGCGGGCACTCGGGCGGCCCTGGACGATGGTTCCCGAGACACTCCCTTGCGTGTGCTGCTACAGGTGAGTCTGGACGCCGATCCGACCCGCGGCGGCGTCCGTGACCAGGCGCTGCGGGCGCTCGCCGATCAGGTTGCGGGCGCAGAATCATTGCAGCTCGCGGGCCTGATGGCGATCCCGCCGCTGGACGTCGAGCCGGATGCCGCATTCGAGCAACTTGCCCGCATCCACACCGCGCTGTTGCGCGAACATCCCCAGGCCAGCGTGCTGTCCGCGGGAATGTCGGGGGACCTGGAGGCAGCTGTCCGGCACGGTTCCACCTGCGTGCGTGTCGGTACTGCCTTGATGGGCGCGCGACCGATAACCTCGGCGTAGCAAAGAAACCTCACCAGTCACACATGAAACATATGCTTGGTGTCTGACGAGGACTGAGCAGGACAACACCCCAGGCCAACCGGGGCCGAAGGAAGGTCGACCAGATGAGCACGCTGCACAAGTTCAAGGCGTACTTCGGGATGGTTCCGCTCGAGGATTACGAAGACGACTATGTAGACGATCGCGGTCCGGCCCGGAGTGCCGCCGACGACCGCGCTCAGCCGCGTCGTCCCCGGCCCTACGCCGAACGGGAGCGCGACTACGACCGGTACGGCGAGGACCGCTACGACGACGAGCCCGCCTACGGCGAGCCCGCGTACAAGGCGCCCTATAAGCCCGCCTACAGCGCCGCCCGCCGTGACGACTACGCCGAGGAGCGGGAACGCGACCGCTACGACGCCGACGATCGCTACGAGCCGTCCCGTCGTCCCACCCGGATCGAGACCGCACCGTCGAGCCGCACCCGGACCATGGGCGGCGGCAGCGCGCCGATGGTGCGTGGCACGACTCGCGGCGCACTCGCCGTCGACACCGAGGCCGAGCGGCGAATGGAAGAGCTGCGGGCCGAGGAGCGTCGCCTCGAGGCGGCCAGCCGTCCCCAGATCTTCGCGGACGGAGGACCCTTGTCCAAGATCACCACGCTGCGTCCGCGCACCTACGCCGAGGCCGCCATCATCGGTGAGCGTTTCCGGGACGGCACCCCGGTGATCATGGACCTGGTCGAGATGAGCAACTCCGACGCCCGCCGCCTGGTGGACTTCGCCGCCGGACTGGCCTTCGCGCTGCGTGGTTCGTTCGACAAGGTCGCGACCAAGGTGTTCCTGCTCTCGCCCGCCGACGTCGACGTCTCCGCCGATGAGCGTCGCCGCCTGGCCGAGAACGGTTTCTACAACCAGAAGTGAGCCCGACCCTCTGACCGGGGCGCACCTGAGCTGGGGAAGTTCAGGAGCACGCCGACCGTGACGAGGGTGGGGACCTGCCCGGAGTGTGCCAGGGCCCGGCGTCCATCGCCGAAAGCACGCAGTGGCAACGACTTTCGTTGCGTCAACGGGGGTTGCGAAAAATTCGCTGGGGGATTTCCACACTCGCACTGACCAGGGCCATAGCCCGGCTGCGAATCTTGCGTCCTTGCTCTCACTGCACCCGCCCCTCACCCTCACTTCCGCACGCCCACTGGCAAACGGCGGTACTCCTACCCGTCTACCTGCATGTTCGCGGCCCGTCACGTTCTGGACTGAGTGGAGCGGGGGAGCGAAGCGGCGGAGCGGAGGGAGGGAAGAACGTGACATGAGGGGCCGCGAACCCGCCCGCAGCGAAGCGGAGGGCAGAAGGCGCGGCCGAAAGTACCGTGTTTCTATTTTGACGATCTTCAGTCTTCAGGCAGAGTGGTGCGGTGGCCCTGTTCCAGGTGTTGAACCTACTGCTGTTCCTCTTCTGGCTGCTGCTGATCAGCCGAGTGATCGTCGAGTTCATCCGCAGCTTCGCGCGCGACTGGCGTCCGACGGGCTTCGTCGTGGTCATCCTGGAGGTGGTCTTCACGATCACGGATCCTCCGGTGAAACTCCTGAGGCGTTTGATACCCCCAGTGAATCTTGGGGGAATTAGGCTCGATCTGTCGATTATGGTCCTGCTGTTTATCGTGTTCATCCTGATGTCGATCACGGGCCAGCTAGGGCAGTCGGTAGCTCAGGTGTGACAGAATGGCACGAAAGAATGCTTGCCCAGATCTACCGCTAGATCTCCATACGAAGCGTGAAGGGATCGTTCCATGCCGCTGACCCCCGCCGATGTTCATAACGTCGCGTTCAGCAAACCACCGATCGGGAAACGCGGATACAACGAGGACGAAGTAGACGCCTTCCTCGACCTGGTCGAGCAGGAGCTTTCCCGCCTCATCGAGGAGAATGCCGATCTGCGGCAGCGCGTTGCCGAGTTGGATGCCGAGCTTTCGGACGCCAAGAAGAACCGGGGCCCCGCGGTCCAGCAGGTGAAGGCGCCGATCGCGCCGGAGCCGATCAAGGCCGCTCCGCCCGTGCCCCCCGCGCCCATGCCCGCCCCGGTGCCGGTCGCCCCGATCAAGCAGGACGCGCCCAGCGCGGACGCGAATCTGCAGGCCGCCAAGGTCCTTTCGCTGGCTCAGGAAATGGCGGACCGACTCACCTCGGATGCCAAGACCGAGGCCGAGCAGCTGCTCTCCAACGCGAGAGCCAACTCCGAGCGACTGGTCAGTGACGCCCGCACCCGTTCCGAAGCGATGATCGCCGACGCCCGTCAGAAGGCCGAAGCCATGCTGTCGGACGCGCAGACCCGTTCGGATTCACAGCTGCGCCAGGCCAAGGAGAAGGCCGACGCCCTGCAGGCCGACGCCGAGCGCAAGCACACCGAGATCATGGCCACCATCACCCAGCAGCGCAGCGTGCTGGAGAGCCGCATCGAGCAGCTCAAGACCTTCGAGCGCGAGTACCGTGTGCGCCTGAAGTCCTACCTGGAATCGCAGCTGGAGGAGCTGGAGAACCGTGGTTCGGCGGTCCCGGTCGATGGCGGCGAGTTCAACGAGGGCGCGCAGGGTAACGGAGCACTTCTCAAGGGCAGCAAGTAAAGTCGTACATACGGCCACTGTTGTCGCGCCGGATGGGGTGCTCGCCCCGTCCGTCCGGCATCGTCGCCAACCTTTCGCAGCCGACTCCGACGGTTACCGCCGTCGAAGCAACACGAGGGGGTGGTGCACTTGCTCGTCATGACGCTTGCGCTGGCGGCCGTCGGCTTCGGCCTGCTGGTGACCGCGCTGACCACCGGTTCGGTGCTCTGGGCGTGGGGCTGCATCATCGTGTGCGTGATCGGCGCGGTGCTGCTGCTGGTCAGTGCGTTGTCATTGCGGACCGATGAGGAGGACACGTCCTCGCGGCCCGGTGGCAGACACGCGAAGCATTAGGGATGGGGGGGAAGGGTCCCGGGGAATATCCACTGGACCCGTCCCGCTAGACTTTCAGTAGTCAGGCGGCGTTGATCCGGCCATCACCGGGGAGTCTTCGGAAGAACGGCGGTCCTCCTCCGGGGGGATGCTCAGTAGAACCGAACGGGTGAGCCCGTCACAGCTCGCAACGAGAGGTTCGGTCGCACAAGGGTTTCCGCCCTTGCCAGGCCGGACAAGCGGGGTGGTACCGCGGTTACGGCGCACCGGCGTCGGCATCGTCCCCGTGCCCATGGATGGCACGAGGAGACGGAGACGCCGCGATGGCGGAAGAGACGACCACCCGAAACGCGTACCCCCGTGTAGATCTGAGCCGGACCAGCGGTCAGGTGTCCTTCCCTGAGCTGGAGCAGCGGGTCCTCGACTACTGGGCGGCCGACGACACCTTCCGGGCCAGCATCGAGAACCGTTCTGATGCACCGGAATTCGTCTTCTACGACGGTCCGCCGTTCGCGAATGGCCTGCCGCACTACGGCCATCTGCTGACCGGATACGTCAAGGATTTGATCCCACGATTTCAAACGATGCGCGGCAAGAAGGTCGAACGCCGTTTCGGCTGGGATACTCACGGCCTGCCCGCGGAAATCGAAGCCGAGAAGCAGCTCGGTATCACGGACAAATCACAGATCGATGCCATGGGGCTCGCGGAATTCAATGCCGCGTGCAAATCCTCGGTACTGCGCTACACCGGTGAGTGGCGTAACTATGTCACGCGCCAGGCGCGCTGGGTCGACTTCGACAACGACTACAAAACCCTCGACCTCGACTTCATGGAGTCGGTCATGTGGGCGTTCAAGTCGCTGTACGACAAGGGCCTGATCTATCAGGGCTTCCGGGTGCTGCCCTACAGCTGGTACGAGCAGACCCCGCTGTCGAATCAGGAAGCGCGACTGGACGACTCCTACCGGATGCGCCAGGACCCCGCGGTCACCGTGGACATGGCGCTGCGGGTTCCGGCCGATCATCCGCTGCACGTCCTCGACGGCGCGAACGCCCTGATCTGGACCACCACCCCGTGGACGCTGCCGTCCAACCTCGCGATCGCCGTGCATCCGGACGTCACCTACGCCCACATCCAGGGCAAGGACGGCAAGCGGTATGTGCTTGCCGCCGAGCGGGTGTCGCACTACACGCGCGAGTTCGGCGAGGAACCGCAGGTGCTCTCCGAGCATTCGGGTGCGGCGCTGGCGGGCCTGGACTACCTGCCGCCCTTCGACTTCTTCCTGGGTCACCCGAAGGCGCACCGCGTGCTGACCGCCGACTACGTGACCACCGACTCCGGTACCGGCATCGTGCATCTCGCGCCTGCCTTCGGTGAGGAGGACATGGATGTCGCCACCGCCAACGGGATCGAGATCGTGCAGCCCCTCGACGCGGGCGGCAAGTTCACCTCGCAGGTGCCGCCGTACGAGGGCCTGATGGTCTTCGACGCCAACCCGGTCATCATCAAGGACCTCAAGGCGTCCGGAAAGCTGTTGCGGCACGAGACGATCGAGCACTCGTACCCGCACAGCTGGCGTTCGGGTCAGCCGCTGATCTACATGGCGGTGCCGTCCTGGTTCGTGGCGGTCACCAAGTTCCGCGACCGCATGGTGGAGCTCAACCAGGAGATCACCTGGGTTCCCGAGCACATCCGCGACGGCCAGTTCGGCAAGTGGCTGGAGAACGCGCGCGACTGGAACATCAGCCGAAATCGCTACTGGGGCGCGCCGATCCCGGTCTGGGTCTCCGATGATCCGGCCTACCCGCGCGTGGACGTGTACGGCTCCCTCGACGCGCTCGAGCATGACTTCGGCACGCGTCCGGACGATCTGCACCGGCCGATGATCGATGATCTGGTGCGCCCGAATCCCGATGACCCGACCGGGAAGTCGATGATGCGGCGCACCCCCGAGGTCCTCGACTGCTGGTTCGAGTCGGGTTCGATGCCGTACGCGCAGGTGCACTACCCGTTCGAGAACAAGGAGTGGTTCGAGGGCGCGGGCGACCAAGCTCCGCACAGCCCCGGCGATTTCATCGTCGAGTACAACGGTCAGACCCGCGGCTGGTTCTACAACCTGCACGTGCTCTCGACCGCGCTGTTCGACCGTCCGGCGTTCAAGTCGGTTGTGGCGCACGGCATCGTGCTCGGCGACGACGGCCTGAAGATGTCGAAGTCCAAGGGCAACTACCCGGACGTCAACGAGGTCTTCGACCGTGACGGCTCCGACGCCATGCGCTGGTTCCTGATGGCGTCGCCGGTGCTGCGCGGCGGCAACCTGATCGTCACCGAGCGCGGCATCCGTGAGGGTGTCGGGCAGGCGCTGCGGCCGCTGTGGAACGCGTGGACGTTCCTGCAGCTGTACGCGACTCAGCCCGGCGAGTGGCGCACGGACTCGAAGAACGTTCTCGACCGCTACATCCTGGCGAAGCTGGCGCAGACCCGCGACGTGATGACCGACGCGTTCGAGGTCTACGACATCGCGACCGCCTGCGACGAACTGCGCACCTTCGCCGACGCGCTCACCAACTGGTATGTGCGCCGGTCGCGTTCGCGGTTCTGGGAGGAGGACCGCGATGCCATCGACACCCTGCACACGGTGCTCGAGGTGACCACCCGGCTGGCCGCCCCGCTGCTGCCGCTGCTGTCGGAGGTCATCTGGCGCGGTCTCACCGGTGAGCGCTCGGTGCACCTGACCGACTGGCCGAGTGCCTCCGAGCTGCCCGCCGATCCGGAGCTGGTCTCCGCGATGGATGAGGTCCGCACGGTGTGCTCGACGGTGCTGAGCCTGCGCAAGGCGCAGAATCTGCGTGTGCGCCTGCCGCTTTCGGAGGTCACGGTGGCTGCCGCCGATGCCGAGCGGCTGGCGCCGTTCGCGGATCTGGTGGCCGACGAGGTGAACGTCAAGCGTGTCGACCTCACCTCCGATGTGGCCGCGCACGGCCGCTTCGAACTGGTCGTCAACGCCCGCGCCGCCGGTCCCCGCATCGGCAAGAACGTGCAGGCGGTCATCAAGGCGGTCAAGGCCGGAGACTGGAGCGAGGCCGCCGACGGCACCGTCACCGCCGCCGGAATCGCGCTGCTGCCCGAGGAATACACGCAGCGTCTGGTCGCCGCCGAACCCGAGTCCACCGCCGCGCTGCCCGGCAATGCCGGTCTGGTGGTGCTGAATTCGGTGGTCACCGAGGAGCTGGAGGCCGAGGGCTGGGCCCGCGACCTCATCCGCGACCTGCAGGAGACCCGTAAGTCGTTGGGGCTGGACGTCTCCGACCGCATCACCGTGGTCCTCGACGTCCCGGCCGAGCGGCTGGGCTGGGCGGAGACCCACCGCGACCTGATCGCCGGTGAAGTCCTCGCCACCGCACTGACTTTCGGTGCGACCGGCGCGGACGCGGCCGAGATCGTCGGCGGCGTCAAGGTGTCGATCACCAAGGCGTAGTCGAAGCAGCGACGCGGGGGCGGGGCCGATTCGGCTCCGCCCCTTTGTCGTTCGCTCAGGCGCCGGGCCTCGGGCGCAGGCCGTCGAGGATGGGCTCCACCATCTCCGGGGCATCGTCGAGGTCCCCGAGGCCGAGCAGGAAGCGGACGTAGATCGGCCCGTAGAGCATGTTGGTCATGACCAGGGGAGTGAGGTCGCCGCGGATCTGCCCCGCGGCGATGGCGATCTCGAGGCGGCGCATGCCCGCGGTGGCGCGCGGTTCGACGAAGGTGTCGCGCACCATCGCCATCAGCTGCGGATCGTGCTGGGCCTCGGCGATCACGCCGCGGTAGACGCAGCCCACGTCCCCGGCGAACATCCGGCACAGTCCGGTGACCTGGGTCTTCAGGTCGGCGGCGATGTCCCCGGTGTCGGGAAAGTCGGTGGCGGAGCCGATCTGGTGGTTGATGGCCTCGAGCGCGATGGCCCCCTTCGACGGCCACCAGCGGTAGATGGTCTGTTTGCCGACTCCGGCCGCGGCGGCGATGGCCTCGATGGTGAGTTTGCCGTAGCCCTTGCGCACGGCCAGGTCGAAGGTGGCGTCCAGGATCGCCTGATGTGATCGGGCGCTGCGCAATTCGGGGTTCGGGGGCGGTGACATGGATCGATCATACCTCTGAGCGAGACGAACCGTCTCGTCTTGACACGGCGGGGGCGTCGATCTAGATTCTTGTGAGACGAGACGGACCGTCTCGTTCGAATCGGGAACGCGGTCGCTAGGAGCGAACAATGACCACCTTCACCACAGTGCCGACCACCAGCGTCACGCTCGCTACCGCCACCCCGGCCCCCTCGGTCCACCGCCGCGCCCTCATCACCTGGCTGGCCGTCTACCCGACCATCACCCTCGCGCTGGCCCTGCTCGGCCCGGCGCTGGCGAGCCTGCCGCTGCTGCTGCGCACCCTGGCGCTCACCGGCATCGTCGTCCCCACCTCGGCCTACCTGCTCATCCCGCTGCTGATGAAGGCCGACCACCACCTCACCCTGCGGTCGCACCGCTGACCGTCGTTCGCGCTTTTCCGTCGAAATCGAAAGAGGAGTCATGACTTTCACCGAAACCGGCACCGCCGACCGCTACCGGCGCGGACTGTCCGTCCTCGACGAGGTGGGCGGGCTCAGCGGCCGCGCGGTGGTCGATCGGCTCGCCGACCTCGCACCCGACCTCGGCCGCTACGTCGTCGAATTCGGTTACGGCGACGTCTATTCCGACCCCGGCCTGACCCTGCCGCAACGTCAGCTCGCCACCGTCGCGGCCCTGACCGGCATGGGCACCGCCGCCCCGCAGCTGCGCTGGCATATCGACGGCGCGCTCAATGTCGGGGTCACGCCGGCGGAGGTGGTGGAGACCATCATCCACATCGGCCTGTACGCGGGTTTCCCCGCCGTCCTCAACGCGCTGGCCATCGCCCGGGCCGCCTTCGCCGAGCGCCCCGAGGCCGGGAATCCGGTGGGGGACAGTCAGATCCGGCCCGAGGAGACCAGCCGACAGCGGTACGAGCGCGGCCTGCGCAAGCTCACCGAGGTCGACGGTGACGCCGCCGACCACATCTTCGAGACCCTCGCGGGCACCGCTCCGGACCTAGCTCGCTATCTCGTGGAGTTCGCCTTCGCCGACGTGTACTCCCGCGCCGGGCTGGACCTGCCGACCCGTGAGCTGATCACCATCGCGGCCTGCACCGCCATGGGCACCGCCGCGCCGCAGCTGCGGGTGCATCTGCACGGACTTTTGAATGTGGGCGGCACGGTCGCGGAGGCGGTCGCGGTCATCACGCAGATGGCGTCCTATGCCGGGTTCCCGGCCGCGATCAACGGCATCGCGGCATTGCGTGAGGTGCTGGCTCAGCGCGAGTCGTAAACGATCGGCAAACACTCGCGGGCAGGTTCGGCGACAGCGTGCTGCCGGCGCGTCACAATACGCTCTGATCAGTCAATACCGAGTCGCGGTGAGATGTGTCTCGCGACACGCCAGCCATGGTTCTCTTGTGGCCCCTGTGACTGTTGCGATAGAACGGCTATCAGCTAGCTAATTCATGTCTTGCTGAAGCGGTTCCCGCGGTATCCCGATCAGAGGGGCGCGTCATGGCTCGAAGGCTGCTACAACGATTCGGCTCGTTCGTCACGACCACCTCGGTGCTGGCGCTGGCCGCCGCGCTGGCCGCCGGAATGGCCCACGCGGACAGTGGTTCCGCGTCGGGGTCGGCGTCCGGCAGTGCCAGTGGTTCGGCCTCGGGCAGCGCCAGTGGTTCGGCGCAGATCCCCATCGCCAGTCCGCGCGCCATGGTCGCGTTGAGCCTGGCCACCACCCAGACCGGCAAGCCCTACCGGTGGGGTGGCACCGGTCCGGACGACTGGGACTGTTCGGGGCTGGTGCAGTGGGCTTTTCGCAGTGTCGGCATCGATATGCCGCGCACCACCTGGCAGCAGGCGGACGCGGGGCTGGAAGTGCCCAACAGCTCGATACAGCCGGGAGACGTCGTCATTCTCAATGGCGACGCCTCCCATGTCGGCATCTACGCCGGTGGCGGCAATGTGCTCAACGCCTACGACTGGGGTGTCCCGGTGGGACTGACCCCGCTCGCGCAGTTCGACGTGTACACGATCCGCCGGTTCTTCTGAATTCGGTTACTCCACAACCAGTTCCACGGGGATGTTGCCCCGGGTGGCCTTGGAGTAGGGGCATACCTGGTGGGCGGCCTCGACGAGCTCGCGGCCCTGCGCGTTCTGCAGGTGCTCGGGCAGCTCGACGTGCAGCACGACGGAGATGCCGAAGCCGGTCTCCTCGTCCTTGTGCAGGCTGACGTCGGCGGTGACCGAGGTGTCGCCCAGGTCGATGTCCTGGTTGCGGGCCACGGCCTGCAGCGCGCCGGCGAAGCAGGCCGAGTAGCCCACCGCGAACAGCTGCTCCGGGTTGGTGCCGTCGCCGCTGCCGCCGACCGCCTTGGGCTGGGCCAGCTTCAGGTCCAGGTAGCCGTCGGAGCTGACCGAGCGGCCTTCGCGGCCGACCGAGGTGGCGGATGAGGTGAAAAGCGTGGTCATAGTGATCTCCCTAGACAGACTTGTCTGTTCACGTTCGACTACAGAGTAGACAGATCTGTCTGCTATCGTCAACAGGAGATTCGATTTCGGAAGGAGCGCTGGTCGGCCATGAGCGAGGCCCGCGAACGTCTACTCGACACCGCCACCCGGCTGTTCTACAACGAGGGCGTGCACACCGTCGGCATCGACCGCATCATCGCCGAGGCCGGCATCGCGAAGGCCACCTTCTACCGCCACTTCAAGACCAAGGACGACCTCGTCGTCGCCTACCTGACCAGCGAATACGCCCGCCAGCGTGCGCTTTTGGAGGCCATCCCCGGCGACGGCGTGGACTCCATCACCGGCATCTTCGAGCGGCTGGGCGAACTCAGCTGCGGCCCCGGCTTCCGTGGTTGCCCGTTTCTCAATGCGGCAGTGGAGTTTCCGAATCCCGAACACGCCGTGCGGCGCGTCGTCGACGACTACCGCGCCTGGTTCCGCGACCTGATGGCCGAGCGGCTGCGCACCGCCGGGCATCGAGAAGTCGAAATCACCGCTCGCGCACTGCTGCTCACCCGGGACGGCGTCGCCATGAGCGGCGGCCTCGGCGACGACGAAACGGTCCGGGTGGGAATCCGGACCGCCCTGTCGCACTTGGCTGTTCGCTAGACGCCGACCGTCTCCTCCATCTCCGCCTCGGCCTCGACCGGGGATTCGAGTTCCTTCGCGGCCGCCCGCTTCTCGGCCAGTGCCGCGATCATCATGAGCGCCACGCCCGCGGCGAACCAGGCGAACAGCGCGGCCAGTCGGCTGCCGAAGCCCGCGCCGTCGAAGTACAGCAGTCCGCGCGCACCCTCGACGAAGCCCGCGCCGTTCCAGAACCGGTGCAGCGTGCCGAAGAAGTCGTTCTGCAGCCACGGGCTGTAGACGCCGCCGGAGCTGGTGAAGTTCAGCATCACGAACAGCACCATCATGACCAGCGTGGTCCAGCGCTTCAGGAAGGTGTGCAGCCCGATGCCGACGAAGATGATGCCCGCCGAGTACAGCCAGCCCATCGCCCATACCGCGGCCAGATCGTGGCCGACCACATGGAAGATCGGGCCCGCCAGCGCCGCGCCGATCAGGCTCACCGCCAGCGAGGTGACCAGTCCGATGAGCGCGCGAATCCGCATGGACAGTCCCGCGCCCGCCGCGCCGATGGCCGCGACGCTGCCGTAGGAGCCGATGCTCAGGGCCACCAGCAGGAAGAAGATGCCTTGCGCGGTGGGGTCGCCGGAGCTCGGGGTGGTGACGTCGGTGGTGGTCAGCGGCACGCCCTGGTTGGTGGCGACCTGATCGAAGACGAGTTCGACGGCCATCGCCGTGGTGTCGGATCCGGCCTTGGCGACCAGCAATTCGGGATGCTGGGCGTCCGGGACGTAGGCCCCGGCCAGATCGCGGTGGCGCAACTGGTTCACGGCGTCGTCGCGAGTCGGCACGGTGATCACGTCGAGGGCGTTGCCGCCCTTGTCCTTCAGCGTCTGCGCCAGCACCTTGACCTGCGGGCTGTCGCCGACGACCGCGACCGCGAGGTGGTTGGGCTCGGGCTGGTGGAACGCGCCGAGGTAGGCCAGTCCCATGCCGAGGCACATGAGCAGCGGGGTGAGCAGGTGGACGGCGACGTGCCGGATCTGAGGCGAGGCCATGCGATTCATCTCCAATAGTTGGTAAATACAACCAAGCGAAGTTGTACTCTACAACCATGAATGAACAGGCGGCATTCCCGGACCGGGCCCGTGCGATCGAGGTCATACAGCGCGAGCTCACCGCCTTCGCCCGCCGGGCGCGCGGCCGGGCCAGCGAACTGCATCCGGAGCTGTCACTGGTGGCGTCGAGCATTCTCGATCTGGTGATCGAGCGGGACGGCTGTCTGGCCGCCGATCTGGCCGGGCACTTCCACCTCGACAAGTCGACGGTCAGCCGTCAGGTCGCGACCCTCGAGTCGGAGGGCTACCTCATTCGCGAGTCCGATCCGGCCAATCGCCGCAACCATGTCCTGCGCGCCACCGCGGAGGGGCGTCGCCTGGCCCGCGCCGCCGCGCGCCGCCGCACCGACGCCTTCGCCGACCGCGTCCACGACTGGGACGACACCGACCTCGAGCGCCTGGCCGGATATCTCACCCGCTACAACGCCGCCGACGAGTGACCCGCAACAGCCTGCGGCTCAGCTGGTTTCGGCGAGGTCGAGGCCCTTGGCCAGCACCGGCCAGGAGGCGCGCAGGGCGTCCTGCCAGTAACCCCAGGAATGCGTGCCCGCCTGGGTGATGTCGAAGGTGGCGGGGATGTGCAGATCGTGCAGCCGGGTCTTGAGGTTGCGGGCGCACCAGTCGCTGGCCGCCTCCAGGATGCCGCCGACCAGGATCTGCTGTGGCAGACCGCCGTCCGCGGGTCCGAGGCTGCGCAGGTCGGCGATATTGTCGTGGCGGCCGGGCAGTCCGCTGCCGTTGGAGATGTAGAGACCCAGCCCGCGCAGCGCATCGGCATGCAGCAGTGGATCATTGGCCGCCCAGGCCGGATCGTCCATGGGCCCGTACATGTTCACCGGATTGCCGCCGCCGACCGACACCACCAGATCGGCGAACTTCTGCCCGACCGGATCGCTGATCTGCGCGCACCCGCTGTAGGCCGCGACCGCCTTGTAGAGGCCGGGCTGCGCGATGGCCAGTTGCAGCACCGAGGTGCCGGACATGGACATGCCCGCGATGGCGCTGAGCCCGTCGGAGCCCAGCGCGCCGTCGACGATCGGTGGCAGTTCCTCGGTGAGGAAGGTCTTCCACATCGGTTGTCCCAGCCGGGGATCCGGGGTGCGCCAATCGGTGTAGTAGGTGAACGCGCCGCCGATCGGCATCACCACGTTGACGTTCTTGTCCTCGAAGAACTGGGTGGAGTCGGTATTGCGCTTCCAGGTGGCGGTGTCGGTGCCGCCGCCCGCGCCGTTGAGCAGGTACAGCACCGGGCGCGGCCGCGAGGCGTCGGCCGGGCGCTGCACGTCGACCGCGAAATCCGTTCCCATGGCGGCGGAATGGACGTGCAGGGTGAGATTGCGCGCGTCGTGGATCTCGAAGGAGCTGATCCGGCTGCCGTCCGCGGAGACGGGGGTGGCCGCGAGTTTCGTGGAGCCGATGATCGGATCCGGGGGAGCGGCTTGCGCGCTGCCCGCGCCTGCGGCGAGGGTGAAACTGCCGACCAGGGAAACGCACATGGCCACGAGCGTCATCGCCCGGGTACCGAATCCGCCTAGCAAAACCGACCTTCGATCTAACGGGTGTCCCGACCCGTCAGGATCATCGCTGACCGTGCCCCGATGTTTCGGGTTTTGACAGAATCCACAATCGCGGGGGCGCGGGGTCGGGACGGATCACAATGCGTTGCGGCGCATGCCAACTGGGCCGCGCGGTGCTACCGCGCGGTCCCGGATGTGACGAGGGTTACTCCGCGACGAGCTGCCGCAGCAGCGGGCCGTACTCGGGATGCGCCAGCGCCGAGGCGAATTGCGCGGTGAGGTAGTCGAGCGGGTTGCCGGTGTCGTACCAGCTACCCCGAATCACCTGGCCGTACACCGGGTTCTCGGCGGCGAAGATATTGATGGCGTCGGTCAGGTACACCTCGCCGGTGCGGTGGGTGTACCAGTGGTCGACCTGCTTGCGCAGTTCGGCGATGATGCCGGGCGTCACCACGTAGCCGCCGATGGCCGCGTACGACGAGGGCGCGTCGGTCGGCTTGGGCTTCTCCTTGAGGCCGCTGATGCGCATCAGGCCCTCGCCCGCGGTCTCCTCGACCACCGGGACGCCGTAGCGCTGCGACTCCGACGGGTCCATCGGCATCAGCGCCAGCACCGGAGCGTCGGTCTTCTCGTAGGCGTCGATGAGCTGCTGGGCGCGCGGCACCCCGGCGACGAACACGTCGTCGGGCCACAGCACCAGCATCGGCTCGTCGCCCAGGTGGCGGGCGGCGTTGAGGACCGGGGTGCCGTTGCCGTACGGGCCGTGCTGGTCGAGGTAGGTGATGTGGCCGCGGCGGCTCAGCTCGCCGACCTCCTCGACGGCGTCGGCGTAGGCGGCCTTGCCGTCGGCGTGCAACTGGGCGACCAGGGCCGGGTTGGGGCGGAAGTGGTCCTGGATCAAGGACTTTCCATTGCTCACCACGATGGTGATGTCGGTGATGCCGGAGGCGACGAGCTCGCGGACGGTGTGTTCGATGACCGGCTTGTCGCCCACCGGGAGCATTTCCTTGGGGATCGCCTTGGTCAGCGGCAGCAGGCGCGAACCGATCCCGGCGGCGGGGATCACGGCCTTCCGAATCGTCATGGTCCGATCATCACACACCGGCGTATACGGACCTGTCGGTTGTGGCGCGTAGATTCCGTCTGGTGCAGCCCTCCGACCAGCCCGCAAACACCGGCATCATGGCTGGTCGCGGCGGTGATACGGGGGTCGTTGGGGGAGCGTTCGGCGCGGTCGGGCAAATCCGGGATTCGCAGCCGGTTCCGAGCGATCTCACGGCCGAACGGCAGCTTCGGGCGGGGTTTGCGGCGGCGGCGCCGCGCGGGGTGGGGCAGCGCCGCTGGGTGCTGCACATCGACATGGACGCCTTCTTCGCCTCGGTCGAGCAGCTGACCCGGCCCACCCTGCGCGGGCGGCCGGTGCTGGTGGGCGGCATGGGCGGGCGCGGCGTGGTGGCGGGCGCGAGCTACGAGGCGCGGGTGTTCGGGGCGCGCTCGGCGATGCCGATGCATCAGGCGCGGCGGCTGGTCGGCATGTCTGCGGTGGTGATCCCGCCGCGCGGGGCGGTGTACGGAGAGCTCAGCGGGCAGGTGTTCGAGGCCCTGCGCGCGCGGATCCCGGTGCTGGAGACGCTCTCGTTCGACGAGGCGTTCGGTGAGCCCGCCGAATTGGCCGGGGCCACACCCGATCAGGTGCGGGAGTTCTGCGAGGGCCTGCGCACGGCGGTGCGCGAACGCACCGGGCTGGTGGCGTCGGTGGGTGCGGGCAGCGGCAAGCAGCTCGCCAAGATCGCCTCCGCGCTGGCGAAACCCGATGGGGTGCGGGTGATCTCGGCGGCCGAGCAGACCGGGTTCCTGGCGGCGCTGCCGGTGCGCAAACTGTGGGGGATCGGGCCGGTGGCCGAAAGTCGTTTGCGCTCACTGGGTATCGAGACGGTCGGGGCGTTCGCGGCGCTGCCGGAGGCGGAGGCGTCCTCGATTCTGGGCGGCAGCATCGGGGTGGCGCTGCACCGGTTGGCGCGCGGGATCGACGATCGCCCGGTGGCCGAGCGTGCGGAGGCCAAGCAGATCAGCGCCGAAACCACCTATGAGACCGACATTCTCACCCTCGCGCAGTTGCGTCCGGCCATCGACTCCATGGCGGTGGCGGCGCACCGGCGGCTGACCAACGACGGCCGGGCGGCTCGGACCGTGGTGTTGAAGCTCAAGCGCACCGATATGAGCATCGTGACGCGGTCGTCCACGCTGCCGTACGCGACCGAGGACCTGACCACGCTGACCGCCGCCGCCCAGCGTTCCGCGCTGGACCCGGCCGAACTGGGCGCGATTCGGTTGGTGGGTGTGGGTTTCGCGGGCCTGTCGGAGATCCGCCAGGAGTCGCTGTTCCCGGAACTCGATCAGGCGGTGGCCCCCGATGCCGCGGTCTCGGAGGAGCCGACGCTGGGTCTGGCGGACGTGCCGGATCCGGTGGTGCCGCCCGCGACTCGCTCCTACACCACCGAAATCTGGTATCCGGGCCTGGATGTCGAGCACGCGGAGTTCGGGCACGGCTGGGTGCAGGGCGCGGGGCACGGCGTGGTGACCGTCCGCTTCGAGACTCGTTCCAGCGGACCGGGTCCCGCGCGCACCTTCGCGGCCCAGGATCCGGCGCTGACCCGCGCGGATCCCCTCGCCAGCCTGCGCTGAGCCCGGATTCGACCTAGGCTGAACACACGTAAGAGGTGTTTGCGCCAATTATGAGGATTCGGACTGAAAAAGCCGCGCCACCCTCCTCGGAGGGGGCTTACCGCGTCATGCGTTGGTAGGGTCGGGCCTCGTGCAGCGTCGCTCGGTCGGGTGTAGCTGTCACGTTGTCGAACGGACCTACTCGAACGCAAAGGACGAGCAGTTGAAGCTTCAGAAGACTGGACGTATCGCGGTCGCCGCCCTGGCTGTCGTGACCGTACTCGGGCTGTCGGCGTGTGGGAGCGGTGACAAGAAGACCAGCAGCACTCCTGCCAAGACCTCCACGTCGAAGACCACCTCCGCGGCCTCCACGAGCTACCCGCCGGCCCCGACCGCGGCGGACCTCAACACCGAGCTGCAGAAGGCCCTGGACCCGAATGTCCCGGATGCCGACAAGCTCGACATGCTGCAGGGCGTCTCGGCGGATCCGAACCTGCCTTCGCTGCTGAGCAACGCCTACAAGCAGAACAACGCGACCATCAGCGTCACCAACGTGACCGATCTGGGCAACGGCACCATCACCGCCGACGCCTCGGTCGCCGTCAACGGTGGCGCCCCGCAGAACGCGGTGGTCCCGTTCGTGGCCGAGGACGGCAAGTGGAAGGTCCAGAAGGAGTGGATCTGCAACATGCTGTCGCTGGCCAACCAGACCTCCCCGGCCTGCTCCTAGCCGAATCCCAACCAGGCCCGGCCGCCCCGACGGGGTGGCCGGGCCTGGTTGTTTCCTGGCAATCGGGGACAGGGGGGAGCGGTCACTAATGAGTTCCGCTTAGGATCTGCGGTCGTGACCGACGTGTTGGAGAAGGCGGGGCAAGCGTCCGCCGGTGGTGCCAGAGCTGATCTCGTTGCCCCGAGATCCGGGGGATGGGAACGGCCGCTCGCGCTGATCGCCGGTCTGATCGCGGTGCTGGCCGCACTGGCGGTGCCGTTCCTGCCGGTCAAGGTGGATGCCACGACTCTTACGTGGCCGCAAGGCAATTCGACGCAGAGCATCGAAGCGCCGCTGGTGTCGTACGCGCCCTTGACTTTCGATGTGACGCTGCCCTGTTCGGCTGTGGCGCAGCTGGGTTCGAAGGGCGGCACGCTCGCCGCCACCGCGCCCAACGGTGCGCCGGATCTCGAGCGCTACGGCTTCGTGGCCCGCGTCACCGCGGCGGCCACCGGCACCGACGGCGTGACGACGCCCGCCAAGCTGGAAGCCGTCCTGCATCATCAGACATTGCTCAGCGTCCCGGTCGATCAGCTGGTCGCCGGATGCGCGCTGACCGTGCACTCCGACATGCAGCAGACTGTCGCCACGCTCAGCGGGACCGCGGTCACACCGGTCACGCTGACCGGCGACTACCGCCCGCAGCTGGTCGGCGTGTTCAGCGATCTCACCCTCGCCGACGGCGCGAAGGTCACCGCCCAGGTCGACAGCCGCTTCTCCTCGACGCCGAGCCCGGTCAAGCGGATCGCCATCTGGACCGCGGTCCTCGGCACCCTGATCGCCCTGTTCGGACTGTTCCGCCTGGGTCGCCGCGACGGTCGGCGCGACCACCGGTTCCTGCCGCGGCAGTGGTGGACGTTCAAGCCGGTGGACGCCGTGGTGCTGGGCACGCTGGTGCTGTGGCACTTCATCGGCGCCACCACCTCCGACGACGGCTACCAGTACGGCATGGGCCGCACGTCCATCCACGCCGGGTACATGGCCAACTACTTCGGCTACTTCGGTGTCCCCGAAACCCCGGTCGGCACACCGTATTACGACCTGATCGGGCATATGGCGCTGATCAGTCCGGCCAGCGTGTTCGTGCGACTACCCGCGCTGCTGTCGGGCATCCTGATCTGGCTGCTGCTCAGTCGCGAGGTGATTCCGCGCCTGGGCGCGCGGGTGCGTCGCGACCGGGTCGCGGTGTGGACCGGCGCGCTGGGTTTCCTCGCGGTGTGGCTGCCCTACAACAACGGTCTGCGCCCCGAACCGCTGGTGGCGCTGGGCGTGCTGCTCACCTGGGTGTCGGTGGAGCGGGCGATCGCGACCGGACGGCTGCTGCCCTACGGCGTGGCCATCCTGGTGGGCGCGCTCAGCTGTACCGTCGGCCCCTCGGGTGTCATCTGCTTCGCGCCGCTGCTGGCCGGTATCCGGCCCATGTGGCGCATCCTCAACCGCCGCGCGAGTGAACTCGGCAAGCCGGTGCCCGCGGGTTCGAGCACGTGGACGATCCTGCGCGCCCGCTTCGGCGGCTACCTGACGCTGACCGCGCCGGTGGTGGCCGCGGGCGCGGTGGTGCTGGCGATCATGTTCTGCGATCAGCCCTTCACCTCCATGTCGGTGATGCGCCGGGTGCACACCCTGGTCGGCCCCGACGTGCACTGGGACGGCGAGTACATCCGCTACCAGTACCTGTTCATGCCGACCATCGACGGTTCGCTCGCGCGCCGCTTCGGCATGTTCGCGTTCTGGATCGGCCTGCTGGTGTGCGTGTTCGTGTTGCTGCGCAAGGGCGGCCGGATTCCGTTCACCGCGCCGGGGCCGGTGCGCCGGGTGCTGGGCTCGGGCGTCGGCGTGATTCTGCTGATGATGACCACGCCCACCAAGTGGACCCACCACAACGGCGTCTACGCCGGATTGGCCGGTGTGATAGCGGTTCTGACCGCGGTCGCGGTCGGGCCGCGGGTGATGAAGTCGCCGCGCAACCGGACGTTGTTCGCGGCGGTGATCGCCTTCGCGATGGCAATGGCGTTCTCCAGCATCAACGGTTGGTGGTACGTCTCCAACTGGTCGATCCCGTGGAACGACAAGTCGGTGGTGCTGGCCGGGTTCGGCGTGGACAAGCTGTTCCTGGTGCTGGCGATCGCGCTGCTCGGCCTGGCCGGATGGTTCCATGTGCGCGCCCCGCAAACCCCAGGGCCGCACCGGATCTCGAAGTTCGGCTGGCGACTGGTGGCGATCCCTCCGCTGACCGTGGCGGCCGCGTTCATGGTGCTGTTCGAGGTGGCCTCGCTTGCCAAGGGCGCGGTCACCCAGTACCCGGCCTACTCGCTGGCGCGCTCGAATATCGATGCGGTGCTGGGTGAGCCGTGCGGTATGGCCCGGGATGTCCTGGTGGAGAAGGACCCGAACGCGGGCATGCTGAAGCCGCTCACCGGTGACGCGCACACCGCCTTCACCTCGGACGCGGTCGGCTTCACCCCGCAGGGCGTCGCGACGGACCTGCGCGCCGACGACGACACCAGCGACAACGGGGGCAGCGTGTCCGCCGCGGTGAGCGGTCGCAGCACCACCACCGTGGACGGAACGTCCACCGCGCCACTGCCTTTCGGTCTCGACTCGAACACCCCGGTGCTGGGCAGCTACAACAGCACCGAGGCCGTCTCCACGCTGACCACCGGCTGGTACGGGTTGCCGCAGGCCCGCGACCGCAACGGCATCATCGCGCTCGCCGCGGCGGGCCGCATCCGCTCGGTCAACAAGGACGGCGTGGTCACCCCCGGCCAGTCCGTGGAGATCGAATACGGGGTGCCGGAGGCGGACGGGTCCATCACGCCGCTGGGCCGGGTCACCCCGATCGACATCGGCCCCGCCCCGACCTGGCGCAACCTGCGGGTGCCGTTCACCGATATCCCGATGCAGGCCACCGCGATTCGCGTGATCGCCTCGGACCGGGACAGTGACGCCAAGCAGTGGCTGGCCCTCACCCCGCCGCGCGTCCCGCAGACCACCACCCTGCAGGACTACGTCGGCGCCACGAAGCCGGTGCTGCTGGATTGGGAAGTGGGCCTGCAGTTCCCGTGCCAGCGCCCGTTCGATCACCTCGACGGCATCGCCGAGGTGCCGGACTTCCGCATCCTGCCCGATCGCGGCGGCGCGGCCATGACCACGCTGTGGCAGAGCCACGACGGCGGCGGTGCGCTGGGCTGGAGCTCCATGCTGGTGCGCCCGTACACCCTGGCCACCTATCTGGACAACGACTGGCGCAACGACTGGGGCGAGCTGCAGGAGCTGCGCCGCATCGACTCCTCGGCGGTGACCGCGAAACCCAGCGTGACCGTCGAAAGTCACAGCGGCCTCTGGAATCCCGGCCCGATCAATGTGACCGGCTGGCAGTAAGCGGCGTTCGGCGTCAGCGCCGGAACGGCAGGGCGATCACCCCGTGGTCGCCCGGCCGTAGGTCGGAGGCGGCGTGCCGGACGAACCGTTCGATCCGCTCGCCCGCCTCGATGCCGCGCCGCCGTCGTTCCTCGGCGTCGATGGCGCGGTGGATGGCGTCGATGCGTTCCACGACGTCGGTGGCGATCTCGCGCAGCCCGGGGTCGTCGGTGAGGATCTGCATTCGGGACAGTTCTTCGAAAAGGACTGCGCGGCAACGGTGCGCGGTGCCGATGGCGGTCCTGGCCTCCGGGCTGCCCGGCAGTTCCGACACCAGCTGCCAGCGAGTGAGCTCGCTGAGCCGGTAGTGGATGGCCGCGCCGCTGAAGCGGCTGTAGGCGTCGAGTCGTTCGCGCCGTTCGCGTTCGAGTCGCTGCCGGGTGGCCGCGCGTTCGCCGAGGGCGCGCTGGATCCAGAAGGTGAGCAGCGCGCCGAGCAGGGTGGCCGCCGCGCCGGTGATCGAGGTCCACAGCGCGATCATGTGGTGCTCCGTTCGCCGGATGAGGGAGGGAGCAGGCCGACCGACCCCTCGTAATCGCGCCGAACCCCCTGTTCCGCCGCGCTTTTCACGATCGACCTGCTCCGGGTGCGGCCGACCGGGTCGAGCCGCCGCATATTCAGCCGTGGTCGATGTCGCGCACCTTGCTGTCCTGCTTGCCGAGCGTCTTGCAGAACGCGGCGGCCGAAACCCGGTTCGCCGTGACCTCGAGACCGGTCGGGTTCTTGCCCTTGTCCTTCAGGAATTTCGTGATGGTGTCGGTTTGCTTGGACGTATCCTGCTTCAGGAAGTCCTTGCAGGTGGTGTCGCCGCCCGCATTGGATGAGCACCCGGACAGCAGCGCCACGGTGACGCCGACTCCGGCGACGAACCCGGCGGTTACCTTGCGTCCCATACGTTTTCTCGCTCTCGTTTCCCGTTACGGCGCGATCGCCGCGCCGTCCGGAATCCATGACACCGCCGATACACCCCGATATGCGGTGTCCCCGAGCAGGTCCGGACAACGTCGTACGGTTCGGCGGTCCTGAACGCGGCTAGCGTGGCCACGGGACGGAGGGAGCCGACGGTGACCGGAGCAGATCGCAACGGCCTCGATGCGCCCGATCCGCGCCGGATCAGCTCCCGGCGCGAGTTCGGCCGCGAACTGACGCTGGCGCGGCGGCGCAGCGGGCTCAGCGTCCGGCAGGTCGCCAATCGGGTGGGGTTGCCGCCCAGCACGCTCGGCGGCTACTTCGCGGGCGCGCACCTGCCCGCCCTGCAGCCCCCGAACCTGCTCGGCACCCTGCTGGGGGTGCTCGGCATCGAGCGCGGCGACGAGGTGCGGCGGTGGTGGGACGCGTACTGGCTGGTGCGGGAGGGGCCCGCCGAATCGGTCGAGACCGCGCTCGCCGGGGAGGCCGCGCGCATGCTGGTGTCCACCCGCGCCCCCGTCGATCGGCTCGTGGTCGAACCGCGACTGCGCGGTCGCGACGACCTCGTCCGGCTGCTGAGCGGGTGCGCCGACGGAACGGTGGCCGGGCCCGCCGGTGTGCATGTGCTGCAGGGGCTCGGCGGCTGCGGCAAGAGCATGATCGCGCTGACCGTCGCCGAACACGCCCTGGCGGCGGGCATCGCCACCTACTGGATCGCCGGGAACGACGCGGCGACCCTGGCCGCCGGAATGCACGCGCTGACAGTGCAATTGGGTGCGGCGGGCTATCTGTCGCAGGGCGGCAGCCCGCCGGATACGCTGTGGCGTTGTCTGGCCGAGTTGCCGCATCGCTGGCTGCTGGTGCTCGACAATGTCGACGACCCGCAGGTGCTGGCGTTGCCCGGCGCGCGGATCAGTGACGGCACCGGCTGGTTGCGACGGGTCGCGGGGGAGCGCGGGACGGTACTGGTCACGACTCGTGATGGGGATCAGGCCATCTGGGGTGCGGAGCCACCGGGATGGCTGTCGATTCACCGGGTCGGGGGACTGCCGGCCGCCATCGGCGCGCAGGTGCTCGCGGATCTCGACCCCGCCGGTGCCGGAAATCTTTCCGGCACAGGAGATCTCGCGGAGGCGGCCGAGCTGTCGGAGCGGCTCGGCGGATTGCCGTTGGCGCTCATGCTGGCCGGGCGCTATCTCGCCGAGTCCCGGCGCGCCCCGGCGTTCTTCGGGGTGACGGCCGTACCCCGGGGTTATCGCGAATATCGGGATGCCTTGCAGCACAGTGGCTATCGAGACCTGATGCCGGAACACGGGCGGGGCGACGAACGTCTGGTGATCGGGTCCAGCTGGCGGCTGTCGCTGGAACTGCTGGCTCGCCGGGGCGTCCCGCAGGCGACCACCCTGCTGGGCACGCTGGCCTGCTTCGGCACCGAAGCCATCCCGTACGGGGAGCTCCTCGACGTCGAAACACTTTCGGAAACACCACTTTTCGAGGGCGTCACGGCGCGCGGTGTGTGGCAGGCATTGCGGGCGCTCGACGACCTGGGATTGATCGCGGTCGACGATTCCGGCGTGTCTGGTTCCGTCACCCTGCACCCGTTGGTGCGGGACATGGCGCGCCGCGATGTCGCCTCCGCCGATCTCGCCGCCGATCACCTGCGCACGACGACCACACTGCTGCGCGCCGCCTTACGCAACGCGCATCCGAAATCGCCTGCGGCCTGGCACAAATGGCGGGCCCTGCTGACCCACTGCACCGCGCCGCTGGATCTGCTGGCGGTGCTGTCCACGGTGACCCCGGCGGTCCGGGGCGCACTGCAGCTCGGTGGTGACGCGGCACAGTATCTGCGCGCCAGCGGGTTACGCGAACAGTCGGATGCCACCTTCGGCCTGGTGCTGCACCGGTGTGCGGGACGGCTCACCGACGCCGATCCGCTGCGCCTGGACATCGAGCACAATTTCGCGCGCCTGCGCTACGACCAGGGCCGGTACGCGGATGCCGAACAGCTCTACCGCTCGGTGCTGGCCCGCCGTCGCACGGTCGCGGGCTCCGATCACCCCGACACGCTGACCACCCAGCATTATCTGGCTCGCACGCTGCGTCGGCTGTGCAAGTTCGAGGAGGCCCGGGGACTGTCGCAGCAGACCTATCTGACGCGCCTCGAGCTGCTCGGCTCCTCGCACCCCGACACCCTCACCAGCCGTCAGGGCATCGCGGATCTGGTGCGCGCACAAGGTGATACGGCGCAGGCGGAGGCGATGTACACAGAAGTGCTCGAGGCTCGCACGGCGGTGCTCGGACCCGAGCATCCCGCCACCCTGTCCACCCGCCAGTACCGTGCCGAACTCTTGCACGCCCGGGGCCGTGTGGCCGAGGCGGAGGCGGAACTGAGCCGACTGTGGCCCGCCAATCAGCGCGTCCGCGGCCTCGACCATCCGCGCACCCTCGCAGTCGGCCGCGCGCTGGCCGACGTCCACCACGCCGCCGGGCACCTGTCGGAGGCCGCGCGGGTGGCCTCGGTCGCCGCCCCCGCTGCCCAGCGCCTGCTGGGACCCACCCACCCGATCACCGTCGCCCTGCGCAGCCGCCTGGATGCCCTCGAATCCGAACGCGGCGAACCACCTTCACCCTCGTAGAACGGAGGATCCATGCCGGACCTGTATCGCGGACTCGACCCGGAGCTCGCCCGCGGGCTGGACCCGCATGTCGCCGAGATGCTGGCGGTCTGGGCCGACCTACACGGCCGCCACTACGCCCTGGATCGCTGGCTGGTGAACGGCCGCAGCCGTCAGCCCGTCGCCGTGGTTCGTGAAACCGACAGCCATAAGGTCGAATGCACGATGCTGGTGCTGAAAGTGCTGTCGGCGGAACGTGATTCGCTGCGCACCAACGAGTTCGCCCGGCATCGCCGCGCCGAGCGGGACGCCGCCGACTTCGCCGCCGCCCACCTGAGCACCTTCGTGCACGACGCGGTCCCGGTGTCGCCCCGGCAGTGGATCACCTTCCAGCGCATCGCCGCCAACGCCTTCGAGAACACCGAGGTGCTGACGGTGCTGCTGCGCCGCATGCTCGGCCTGGCCGACGAGATCGAACCACCCCACGCACGTGAGCTCACCTGTCGCCCGGAGGTGTTCACCGATGCCTGTCGCAGCATCGTGGCAGGCGTACTCGGCGACTGGGCGGGCAAGCCGTACATCCTTCCGGACCAGAAGTGGAGTCCCGCACAGTTCTTCGCCTCGCACCTGTTCGACCAACTGGAACCCGACGGCCGCCTCGCCACCTGGTCGCGCAACCACCCCGCAGCGCTGCTGACCCTGGACGGCGAACCCGCCCCCCTGCCGAACCCGTTCGCGGTAGCGCGCGGTGAACTGTTCGCCGACACCCTGATCGCACCCCTCACCGGCCACAGCCACGGCGACCTGCACACCGACAACGCCCTGATCCGCGTGCGCCCCCACACCGACGTCACCGACTACTACCTCATCGACACCGCCCTCTACGACAGCGTCGGCCCCCTCACCCGAGACCCCGCCCACCTCCTGCTCTACATCATCGCCCGCGCCATGGAAGCAGTGTCCCCACCCCAGCAATCCCCCCTGATCGAAGTCCTCCTCGACCCGATCACCGGCCCCACCCACCTCCTCCCCGGCTGGCTCGCCACCCTCATCCAAGGCATCCACACCGAAACCACCTCCTGGATAGACAAATCCGGCCTGGCCCCCGCCTGGCGCACCCAATCCCACCTCTCCCTGGCCGCCTGCGCCCTCCTCTTCCTCGGCCGCACCTCCACCCGCCCCCAAGACAAACCCTGGTTCCTCCGCCTGGCCGCCCGAGCCACCGCGAAATTCGCCCAGGAACACTCCCTCCCCTGGACCACCCTCCCCACCCAGCCGCTGACGCCCACCCCGTCACCCCTTGCCCCACAACCAGATTCGCAACTCACCCCGAATATCGTGCCGTCCAACCACCCCAACACAGCCAACACAGCCAACGCCGCCGAGTCGGCGAATCATGTCCCGAACGCCGACCCGCAGATCGCCGCGACCCCACCCACCGCATCGGAACCCGAGCCGTCCGGCCGCAGGAAAAAGAGCCGCTACACCGTGAACGTCCGCGACGGCAAAGGCATCCAAATCGGCGACAACGGCCACCAACACAACGACTTCCGCTGACTCGGTTTCATGATCAGGGAGCTCCCACCGCGAAGTTTTGTCCGGTTCTGGACGGTGAGAGGTCCCTGATCATGATTGAGTCGGTACCAGAGGCCGATCAATGGACGCTGTGGCCGCGGACTATTGGGGTGCGAGGGTGAAGGTGGCTTTGCCAAGTGAGCCGATTTCCGGAGTTGCGCCGGTGCCGTCGAAGCGGAACTTTGTGTGTTCGCCCCAGGGAATCCGCGTCAGTCTGCCCACATCGGTCAGGTGATACCCGTAGTCGGTGGTGTCGACCGTCGATCCGCTGACGCACGTCATACTCACTGTCTCGCCGAACTTGTTCGGTAGCGAGCAATCAACGGTCGATAGTCCAGTGCCGAAACCCACCTCGTAGTGGAAGGCGAAGCCGTCCGCGGTCTGCTTGACGGTGCCGCTCACGCTGTTGCCCTGCACCGTGGTGTACGACGAACTCAGTACCCATACGCCTGACAGATCCAAGGGTGCTTCGGGACTGTTGCTTCGGGCAGTTGTCGGCGCCTGCGATGTCGTGATCGTGGTCGTTGGTGGGGTGGTCGGTGTTGGTGTGGGCGTTGTGGTTGTCGGCCAGTCGGGGTGGTCGAGGTCGCGGTCGCCGGTGGTTCCGACAGGGCGGTCGAATGGGTTGCCGGTTTTGTTGTCGATCAAGGTGATTCGGATCAGCGCCGCTCCGGGGGACACTGCTGCGACTCGTTTGGCGTCGAATCCTGGCCACGGTGTGCCACTGAAGGTTGGGGTGTGGGGGAGGGCGGTGGGGAGGGTCAGGGGTGCGCCGCTGAGGCTTCGGAATCGCGGGACGCCGTGGTTGTCCACCAGGACTGCGGTTCCGGCCTGGAGGATCGATTGGTGTGGAGTTGGTTTGCCCTCCACCAGTGTGTAATTCGTGACTCGCTGGTCGACGCGGAGCAGAACCGGAGTGAGTTCCCGGAGGTACTCAACGAGATCCGGGCCGGTGATCGCTTTGCCGTGGGACCAGGTGAGGGTCGAGTCTGCGCCGAGAGCTGTTGCGGCGGTGGCTGCTTCGGAGGGGTGGTCGGTGTAGAAGGTGATGATGGCGTCGCGGTCGGGGAGGGTCTGATTCCTGGGGGCGGTGTAGAGGCCGGGAAGATCGCCGGAGTACGGCTTCGCCGCCGCGGAGCTGCCGATGCCGGGGAGGTCGACTACCGGCTGGGTGCCTTCGGGGTGGTAGACCGGTGGGGCGGTGGGCATGAAAGGGTTGTTGCCCTGTTGATCTCCGGGTTCGAGGAGGACCTCGGGTGGGCCCAGGGCTTCGGATTTGGTGGTCAGGGTCACGGTGGCGGCGATCGCGCCGGAGGCGGCGAGCAGCGCCACGATGATGGCGACGATCAGGCCGAGGCGGGTGAGGCGCAGGTTGTCGTCGCGGGTGCGGTAGAAGAGGTTGTACTGGGTGGCGGAGTCGCCGATCTGGACGCCGTCGGCGTGGCGCGCGTCGGCGGAGTAGTCGGCACCGGACTCGTCGGATTCCTTGGTCACCCGGCTGCCCCTGTCGCATCGACTGCGTTGTGCGCGTGCATGTTCAGTGGGCCGGACCGGGCGATCCGGCGCAGAGGATCCGGGGGCGTCCCCAGGCGTTGGTGGCGTCCTGGCCGTGGCGGGTGTCGAGCAGGGTGAGGCGAATGATGCCGGTGATGTCGACGTGGACGTCGGCGGCCGGATCGTTGGGTCCGACGTCGACGGAGAACAGTTCGCGGTCGTCGCCGAGGACCACGAAGTGGCCGGTGCCGCCGCCGGACGAGTCGGTGTTCTTGCCGACCGAGGTGTCGAAGGCCGTGCACTGCCCGGCGATCGCCCACACCGCCTTGTCGTTCTGATCGCTGCTGCTGGACTGGTAGCTGCCGACGATGCCCGCCGGGTAGGTGCCGGTGCCGATGCGGACCGGGTCTACGGGGTCGAAACCGTTGTTCCACACCACTGATCGCAGTTTGGTGAGGTCGTAGGAGATGGGCGCGTGGGCCTGCGGTGAGGTGGCGGACGGCCCGATGGCCGGTGTGAGGCCGGTGGTCGTCGTGGTGGTGGCGGTCGCCGACACCGCTACCGGCGGTGTGGATTCGGCGTTGCCCGCCACCGCGGAGTTGCCGTGCCGGTTCGCCCAGACCGCCGCGGCCACCGCTCCGGCGAGAACCAGCAGCGCCGCGAGTGACACCGCCGCCAGCCGTCTGCTGGGCCCGTGGAAGTTGTTCACCACCGAGTTGCCTTCGCCGACGACCTGGCCGCGTACCTCCCGGCCGTGAACGTCGAACTGTCGCCTTCCCGGTTTCCCGGGTGCGGGGTGCTGTTCGGGATTCTTGCTCACTGCGACGCCTACCCGTGTGTCGGCTGCCTCTGTTCCGCGCGGCGCCGAACCGCTGCGCCGCCGCAGTGGATTATGTCCCGTCGCGGGTGCGCGCGGTGTCGAAAGTCGCTCTCCAGGCCCATATTCGAGTACGACGTTGTCCGAGCCCGTACGAATTCGGCCGAAAAAGTCCGGACCGAAAACGCTGGTCGGTATTTTCCGGGCGGGTTAAGGGCCGACCGCGCCCTGTAAACGCCGAACTTGCGTCGCGGTCATGGCGCTGAGCTGCTGCGGATCCGGTTCCTTCGCATCGGACAGCGCGATCTGCACCACCGTCGACCCGACGAGCACGATGCTCACATCCGTGTACAGCGTCAAACCCTGACTGGTGGTGCGCATTTGGAACGAGGTGGACGCGTCCCCGGCATTCGGCTGGCTCAGCCCGCCGACCCGGAATTCCACGGACGAATTGTCGGCGTCCTTCCCGGTGTATTTGGTGCAGCCCTGCAACAGCTTCTGCACCGCGGAGAAGGCCTGCGCCGCACCGCCGTTGGCGTAGGAGGCGGCATCGATGTCGAGGCTGGCGAAGTTCGAGCCCGCGAACTGCGCGGCGGCCTGCGCGGCCGAGCCGGGGGCCTGGTCGGCGATGCCGGCCAGCACGCTGGAGCACTGTGCCGGATCGGTTTTCGAGCCCGCGCCGCTGGTGCTGCCGGGCGGCGGATCGTTGAGCGCGGAGAACCCGGCGGGCAACTGTCCCACCTCGAGCAGGTCACCGCGCAGGGTGTACTGATCGAGTGGCGCCGCGCCCGCGCCGGAAGTCCCGGGCGCCACGGTGGGTCCGAGGGTCGGCAGCGGTGCCGCGGAATCCTTGCTCCCGCAGGCGGTGACGGTCAGCGCGAGGGCGGCCGCCAGCAGCGCCGAGCGGGTCAGGCGCCCCACTGCACCTCCGTGCGCAGCGTCTGGCGCAGGGTGACCTGGCTGTTCGGATCGCGGTAGGTCTGGTTGCCGCCCACCTCGACGGAGCCGGAAACCGGCAGCGGCATATCGAGATCCACCGCGATGGTGCCGGTGCCGTGCATCAGGTAGTCGACGATCTCGAGCTGCCCGGCCTCGTTGGGCAGATGCCACACCGTGGTTTTCGGGGTCTGCACCACATTGAGTTCGATGGTGAGCTGATTGCCCTCGCGTGCGGTGAGGGTCGCGGTGGTGACCTGCTCGAGCGGCACGCTGTCGGAAACCTGTTGCCGCACCGTCCACACCGCGCCCACGCCGACGGCCTCGTCGGGGAAGGCGATGGACTGGTACACGGCCTGATAGAACGCCTGCTCGAGCGCGGCCCGCGCGGCGTCGGAGGTGGCGGGCTTGGGGGCCAGCCGCAGCGCGGTGATCGCACCCAGCTCGCTGACGTCGAACCCGACGCGGGAGCCGTCGGCGGGCAGCAGCGCCTTGGCCAGTGCGGGATCCGGGGAGGTGACATTGCCGAGGGTGAGGTCGACGCCGTCGGTGCCCGCCTGCGCGGTGAGTGGAATGGTCACCGAGGGCGGCGAGAAGTCGCGCACCGCCTGCTGATTGATCTGCTGCTCGATGTGATGGTCGGTGCTGAGCGTGACCTGCTGGGTGGTGCCCGGGGTGAACGAGCGCCGTAGCGGCGAGCGGGGTTCCGCGCCGGGATCCACCACCGTGGTGGTCATCGCCTCGATCGGCATGGTGACCTCTTTGCCGAGGCCGTGGCTGTCGGTGTTGTCGGATTCGGCGGTGACTTCGGGCCGGTCGCTGCAGCCGACCGCGAAGGCCGACAGCGTCATCGCCAGTACCAGCAGCAGCACGCCGGGGCGGGTGTGGCGTGATCCGGGCCGGGGTCGGCGGGATGCGCCGGAACAGCGTGCGGTGGCATGCGCCGAGCTGGGGGATGAAGACAACACCGTCACGTCGAACAGGTTACGCAGCGATCCTGAAAATCTGCTGGGATCGTGGGCGAGGCGGGCGTGCGGGATGGGTCACCGGCCATAGGGAATGATGTCAAGGGTGAGTACCGACCGCCCGCGCGAAACCGGCGCAGAAGATCCAGACGTGTTGCCTGGCGAGACCGGGGCCGCGCGGGATGCGGAGACCGCCGCCGCGGACGCGTCGGCGTCATCGGAAAACGGGCAGGCAGCGGCCGATTCGCCGGATGCGGCCGAGACCGCGGCGGTGTCGGAAACGGCCGTGGCGCAGTCTCGTCGACTGCCCACCCTGCTGCTGATCGCGGCGGTGCTGCTCGGTCTGGACCTGCTGACCAAGACCATCGTGGTCACCCGGATGACCCCGGGTAAGCCGATCTATCTGATCGGTGACTGGGCGCGGCTGACATTGGTTCGCAACCCGGGCGCGGCGTTCTCGATGGCGACTGGCATGACCTGGGTGCTGACCCTGATCGCGGCGGCCGTGGTGATCGGCGTGATCCGCATCGGCCGCACGCTGCGGTCGCTGCCGTGGGCGATCGGCCTGGGCATGGTGCTCGGTGGTGCGCTCGGCAATCTCATCGACCGTTTGTTCCGCGCGCCGGGCCCGCTGCAGGGACATGTGGTGGATTTCGTGGCCATCGGCTGGTGGCCGGTGTTCAATGTGGCCGACTCGTCGATCGTGTGCGGCGCGATTCTGCTGGTCGTGTTGACCGTGTTCGGTTTCGAACTGGACGGCACCCGCATCCATCGCCAGTCCGCACCGCACACCGAGGAGAAGACCGCATGAGGGAAACCCGCAGCATGCCGGTACCGGACGGCCTGGACGGCATGCGTGTCGACGCCGGTCTGTCCCGTTTGCTCGGCCTGTCCCGGACCGCGGTCGCGGCCATGGCCGAGGACGGTTCGGTGCAGCTGGACGGCGTCGCCGCCGGCAAGTCCGAGCGGTTGACCGCCGGAGCCTGGCTCGAGGTCGAATTCCCCGAGCCCAAGCGCGAACTCGTCGTGGAGGCGACGCCGGTGGACGGCATGCGGATCCTCTACGCCGACGACGACATCGTGGCCGTCGACAAGCCGGTGGGCGTGGCCGCGCACACCGGTGTCGGCTGGACCGGGCCGACCGTGGTGGGCGGGCTGGCCGCCATGGGCTACCGCATCTCGACCTCGGGCGCGCACGAGCGGCAGGGCATCGTGCACCGGCTGGACGTCGGCACCTCCGGGGTGATGGTGGTGGCGCAGTCCGAGCACGCGTACACGGTGCTCAAGCGGGCGTTCAAGGCCCGGACCGTGGAGAAGCGGTATCACGCGCTGGTGCAGGGTCATCCGGATCCCAGCAGCGGCACCATCGACGCGCCGATCGGGCGGGCCCGCGGCAACGACTGGAAGTTCGCGGTCACCGCGGACGGCCGTCCCTCGGTCACCCACTACGACACCGTCGAGGCGTTCCAGGCCGCGAGCCTGCTCGACATCCATCTGGAAACCGGTCGCACCCACCAGATTCGCGTGCATTTCTCGGCGGTCCGCCATCCCTGCTGCGGTGACCTCACCTACGGCGCGGATCCGCGGCTGGCCGAACGCCTCGGGCTGGAACGGCAGTGGCTGCATGCCCGGCAGCTGGGTTTCAATCATCCCGCCGACGGCCGCTGGGTGGAGATCACCAGCGAGTACCCGGCCGACCTGAAGCACGCCCTGGACGTTCTCCGCACCAACTGATGGGTTCGCAGTGCCCCGTGCCTCTTCGATCCGCAATGCCGGGATCGGTCTCGCCGCAGTAGCTTTCGTGATGCTGATCGTGGTTCTGGGCTGGGCGATCCCGCCCCGGGCCGCGGTCATCGGCACCGACCGGCTCGGTCCCGAGAACGGCGAGGCGGTGTCGAACTATCTGGCACGGTCGAAGGACTCACTGCGGGGCGAGGATTCGTCGGTGCGCTGGGCGCTGCTGTCGTTCACCACCGCCATCACTTCCGACCGGATTCCCGAATACGCTGCGGGCCTGCGGATCTCGGAGGTGGAGTATCACGTGTGGGTGGATCGGGTGGCCACCCCGATCATTCCGGTCCCGGTTCCGGCCGGGGACGCGGTGGCGGTGGCCACCGTGAAAACGGCTGCGGCGCAGATGGGTTCGACGCCGACGTACGACGATCGTTCCACCCGGGTCAAGAATCTGGTGACCGCGCGGCTGGAGGCGAATTGCGCGTGCGTGGTGGCGGTGGTGCTGCAGGCTCCGCTGGCCGAGCTTCGCACGATCGCCGCGAAACCCGGTGCCCGCGTCGTCGAGGCGCTGCCCGCCGATGCCGCGGCCGATGTCTTCGCGGTCGCGCCGCTGCTGCCCGAGCAATCGGTGAGTGCCGACCCGACTCCCGACGACGGCCCGGTTCCGGACAACTGAGCGAGCCCGGGGTCGGTCTCACCGGTCTCGAACCCGCCGGTCGTGTTCCCGTATGTTCGGCAGGGACATGTTGATCTTCTTGCTGGCGCTCGCGGGCTTCGCCTTCCTCGATTCGCTCGATGTCCTGCTGGTGGGGGTCACCACCGCGGTGATCTACGACAGCCGCCTGAGCCGTCGCTCCGCGGTGCCGGGGGCGTTGAGTTTCCTGGCCGGAGTCTTCGCCGTCACGGTTTCCTTCGGCATCACCTTCGTGCTCGGCCTGCGCTTCCTCACCGATCTGGTCAGCTTCGACATCACGCCGACCGTGCGCTACTGCGCCGAATTGCTGGTCGGCATCCTGCTGCTGGTGCTCGGCAGCGTGCGGTTGTCGAAGTCGGGTGGTGCGGCGACGGTGCCGGAGTGGGCGTTGCGGGCGCGGCGGAAACCGTTGCTGCTCGGCCTGGTCGGCGTGGCGATCGGGTTGGCGCAGGCGCCGACCGCGGTGCCGTATCTGGCCGGGCTGGCGATGATCTCGGCGCGCGAGCCGCATCCGCCGCTGTGGCCGTTGATCATCGTGGTCTACTGCGCGATCGCGCTGCTGCCGCCGACCCTGGTGCTGATCACCTCGACACTGCGGTCGACTCGCGCGCGCCGGTTCTATCGCCGTCTGGTGCGTGGTCTACAGCGTTTCGGGCCGCTGTCGGTGCGGATTCTGCTGCTGGTGGCGGGGGTGGCGCTGGTCGCGGACGCGCTGGTGCACTACTCAGCGCTCTGAGCTCGCCGGGTTGTATGTGACAACTTGTTACGTATACTTCGGTGGCAGCCGGTTCGCCGGTGCGTCATGGAGCTCAACGAGGAGGACACATGGCCCTGCCGTTCGCGGAACGAGCCGATTGGTTCGGCCCGGAGTATCGGGACACGCTGGAGGCCCTGAACGACGGGTCGGTGCACCGGCGCTTCGATCCGTATCTGGACATCGACTGGGACGCAGCGGAATTCGCCATCGACCCGGAGGATCCGCGCTGGGTGCTCGCGCCGGACTTCGATCCGCTGGGCGCGACGCGCTGGTATCGGGAACAGCCCCTGGACCGGCAGATCGCGATCGGACGCTGGCGGGTGGCCAACTCGATCAAGGTGGGCGCGGCCTTCGAGAGCATGCTGATCCGCGGGCTGATGCACTACATCATGAAGCTGCCCAACGGTTCTCCGGAGTTCCGCTACTGCCTGCACGAGATGACCGAGGAGTGCAACCACATCCAGATGTTCCAGGAGCTGATCAATCGGATCGGCGTGGATGTGCCCGGCATGCGGCCGATGTTACGGCGCCTGTCGCCGTTCGTCGGCGTCATCGGCGGCTATCAGCCGGTGGGCCTGTTCATCGGGATTCTGGGCGGTGAGGAACCGATCGACCACTACCAGAAGTCGATCATCCGCGACGGCGGCAACCTGCCCCCGGCGGTGGTGCGCACCATGGAGATCCACATCGCCGAGGAAGCCCGCCACATCTCCTTCGCTCACGAGTTCCTGCGAGTGCACGTCCCCAAGATGTCC
The DNA here is from genome assembly GCF_045161165.1 of Nocardia sp. NBC_00511. Lineage (NCBI taxonomy): Bacteria > Bacillati > Actinomycetota > Actinomycetes > Mycobacteriales > Nocardiaceae > Nocardia > Nocardia sp. NBC_00511. The sequence goes on along the minus strand of NZ_CP107849.1, from coordinate 4,171,841 downwards.
GCCAGTCGGAAAGCGTTGACCGCCATGCTCTTTCCGGTGATCATGCGCTGGCTCGCGGCCGAGATCATGACCCCGCCGAAATCCTTCGCGGCCGAATTCGATATCCCCGAAGACGTGTTCCGCGAGGCGTTCTGGGATTCCCCGCAATCCCGCCGCATCCTGGCGGGCTACTTCGGCGACATGCGCCTGCTGGCCAGCGAACTCGGCCTGATGACACCGCTGGCCACCCGCGTCTGGACGAAACTCGGCATCAGCGGACCGGCCTCGCGCTACCGCAGCGAACCCGAGCGTGGTCGCCGCGCCGCCTGACGCGCGGACCGCCTCGACCTGCGTGCACAACGTGCGGTTGTGGCCGGCCGACCCGCTCGTTGTTTGATTCGAGCCTGCCGCCCTTGCTTTGATTCACTGCCGACAGCGGCGAGTGATGCGGGCGGAAGGTGCGGAATTTGGTGGCCAGGCGTGCTCTGGGTAGGCAGTTCGGCTGGTTGTGGGCGTCCTACGCGGTCAGCGCTTACGGTTCCGGCCTGGGGTTCGGTGCGTTGCCGCTGATCGCGGTGCTGGCGCTGCACGCGAGTCCGGTGCAGGTGTCGGTGCTCTCGGCGGTCGGGCCCGCGGTGGGTGCGTTGATCGCGTTGCCGCTCGGACCGTGGGTGGAGTTCCGCCGCAAACGGCCGGTGATGATCACCATGGATCTGGTGCGGTTCGCGGTCATGCTGTCCATTCCGATCGCCTACGCGCTGGGACGCCTCGGTTTCGCGCAGCTGATGATCGTGTCGGCGGTGGTGGCCGCCGCCAAGATCGCCTTCAACGCGGCGAGTGGTGCGTACCTCAAATCGATTGTCCGGCAGGAGGATCTGCTGGTCGCCAATGCGCGGTTCGAGTCGACGAACTGGAGTTCCATCGCGGTCGGACCGCCGCTGGGCGGCGCGGCGATTGGGGTGTTCGGGCCCGTCACCACGATCATCGCCGACGCCCTCAGCTACCTGCTGTCCGCGCTGGGCGTCACCGCGATTCGCGATCGGGAGGAACCTCCGCAGCGCACCGGCAAGGACGGCACGCGCCTCGCCGACTTGCTCGAGGGCTGGCGATATCTGCTGTCCCACAGCGGGTTACGAGTGCTGCTCTTCAACAGCATGCTCGTCAGCGGCCTGATCATGGCCACCGAACCGCTGCTGGCCGTGCTGCTGCTGCGGGAGCTGGGGTTCCCGCCCTGGCAGTACGGCCTCGCCTTCGCCGCCCCGTGCCTGGGCGGGCTGATCGGTTCCCGGCTGGCGCGCCGGGTCGTGGCCCGCTACGGCCAGTTCCGGATCTTGCGCACGGTCGGGGCGCTGCGGGTGGTGTGCCTGATCGGCTTGGCCTTCGTCGGGCCCGGAATCGCCGGTCTCGCAACGGTGATCGTGGTCGAGCTCGCGATCATCATCTGCATGAGCCTCTACGCCCCGGTGCTGGTCACCTACCGGCTCGAACAAACCCCGAAGGACCGGGTGACCCGCACGCTGTCGGCCTGGTCGATCAGCACCGGCCTCTCCATCGCCGTCTGTACCGCCCTCGCAGGTGTCCTCGCCCAGGCCACCACGCCCCGCACCGCCCTGGCCGTATGTGGCCTGCTGATTCTCACGACCGCGCTTTTGCTTCCGCGTCGCGAGGATTCAGCCCCGGCCGCCTCCGTCCCGCTCGATTCGCCACAGCCACACAGTGATTCGCGGGTCTGAGGTCAGCCCCGGCTCGGCAGGACTTCGCTGACGAAGCTGCGGGTGTCGGAGTCGGCCTGCTTCAGCACCGTGAAGTGGGTCGCCGACGGGTAGACCCGCAGTCGGCTGTCGACACCTGCCTGCTGAAGTTCCTGCTGGAGCAGCAGTGTGGTGGGGATCGGCTGCAAGGTGTCCGACACGCCTTGCAGCAGCAGGACCGGCCGCTGGTATCCGGTGGTGGGTACGGCCAGATAGTCGCGCAGCGCCGCACTGATCGCCGGATCCGACAGCGGCCGGGAGAACAGCGATCCCAGCGACTTTCCCACCGCCGCGGCGTCGAGTCCGGCCAGGCAGCCCGGCCCGGTGGTGGCCGCGTCGAGCAGCTGCCTGCCCACCGGTGTCAGGTAGTCGGTGATCCCCAGTTCGGGGCGGGCGTGGTCGAGACCGGCGAGGATCATCACCACCCGCGTCTCGAACCCTTGCAGAATCGACAGTTCCGGCAGGTCCGGGCGGGCCAGGGTGTCGATGAGGTCCTCGACATTGCTGGTCGGCGCGTAGGACACGGTGCCGTGCAGGTCGAGTTCCGGCGCGTAGCCCGCCGCCTGGCTCGCACCGTCGAGGACGGAATGCCCGCCGATCGAATGTCCGGCCAGCACAAAGGATTCCGAGAGGGTGGGATCCACGGCCGCGCCCGCCCGGACGATATCCAGCACGGCGTGCCCGTCGGCGCGTCCGGCCAGGTACTCGTAGAAGCCCGGCGCGCCCAATCCGATGTAGTCGGTGGCCTCCACCGCGTAGCCCTGCGCGAGATAGGTGGACAGCTGCGGTGTCTCGTCCCACGTATCCGCCAGTCCGCCATCGAGATTCGGCGTGCAGCCCAGTGTCATGCCGCTGGTGCTGTGCCCCCACGACACCACCCGCCACCCGCCCGCCGGTGGCGTTCCGGCGGGCAGATAGATATTGCCGCCGCTGAGTTCCGGCTCACCGTTCTGCCCGGTGGTTCGGTAGACGATCCGGAAACCCTTGTCCGCGCCCGGAATCAGGTCCGCGGCCGACAGCGCTTCGAGGTGCACGATGGTGCCGGGGGCGGCCGCTTCGACCGGACCGGCCGTCGCCGCCCCGGTGGCGGCGACCGTGGACAGGGCGACGGCGGCCGCCAGGATCATGCTTCGCACGGGTAACTCCTTGTTCGAACGGGGACAGCGGCTTTCGGGCGGAGCGGCGGAAGTCGGGTGGTGGCGCGGTGCGGGCCGAGGATCAGCGACCGGCCGCATAGCCCTGCATCCCACGGGGATTGGCGGCGGCGGAGAGGACGCCGGTGGCGGGGTCGCGGGCGACGGCGCACAGGCGTCCCTCCGACCATGGGCCGCCGACGCTGATCAGGTGCCCGCGGCGGCGTAGTTCGGCGATGATCGCGGGGTCGATCCGCGATTCCATGGTCACGCCACCGGGATTCATCAGGTGCGGATAGAACGAGCCGGGGAAGCTGTCCTGATGCCAGTTCGGTGCGTCGATGGCTCCCTGCAGATCCCAGCCGCCACGCACCTGCCCGCTCAGGGCGACGGCGAGGAAGAAGTGCAGGCTCCACTGATCCTGCTGATCGCCGCCTGGTGTGCCGAACGCCAGCACCGGTTCGCCGTCGCGCAGCGCCAGCGTCGGGCTGAGCGTGGTGCGCGGACGTCGGCCCGGGGTCAGGGAATTGGGTAGTCCGGGCTCCAGCCACGCCATCTGTAGCCGGGTGCCGAGTGGGAAGCCGAGTTCGGGCACCACCGGATTCGATTGCAGCCAGCCGCCACTGGGCGTCGCGGCGATCATATTGCCCCAGCGGTCCACGATATCGAGGTGGCAGGTGTCACCGCGGGTCGTGCCGTTCCCGGCGACGGTCGGTTCCCCGGCGCCTGCCGGAACATGCTGGGGTACCAGTGATTCCGCATGACTGCCCAGGACGGGCGAGCGGCCGTCGGGGCTGCCGGGCCGCAGCTGGTGCGAGGCCTCGGGACCGATCAGCGCCCGGCGTTCGGCGCTGTACTCGGGAGACAGCAACGCCCCCAACGCGATATCGGCACTGTCCCCGTACCAGGCCTCACGGTCGGCCATCGCGAGCTTCGAGCCCTCGATCAGGCGGTGGTAGTAGTCGGCGGTCCCGTACGCCAGCCGATCCGGCAGCAGGGCGAGCTGTTGTAGGAACGCCGGGCCCTGACTCCACAGCCCGGGTTTGGCGATGGTCCAGCCGTTCCAGGTGAACGTGACCGGATCCTCGTATGTCGCGGAGTAATTCGCGATGTCGTCGGCGGTGAGGGTGCCCGCGTGCCGTTTACCTGAAGTGTCCATGGCGGGCCGCGCCGCCCAGGCGGCCAGGGCCTCCGCGATGAATCCTTCGCGCCAGACGCGGCGGGCGGCCTCGATCTGGGTGTCGCGGTCGGTTCCGGCGGCCTCGGCCTCGGCGATCACCCGCCGCCAGGTGTCGGCGAGGACCGGATTCTTCAGCAGGTCCCCTGGCGCGGGCGGTTTCCCGGACGGCAGATAGACCGGCACCGAGGAGGTCCATTCGGTTTCGAACAGCTCGCGCATCACCGTGATGGTCGCGCCGACGTCCTCGAGCACCGGATGCCCGTGCTCGGCGTATCCGATGGCGTAGGAGAGGATTTCGGCCAGCGGCTTGCTGCCGTGGTCGCGCAGCAGCAGCATCCAGGCGTCGAACGCGCCGGGAACCGCCGCCGCCAGCGGCCCGCTGCCGGGCACCAGGTCCAGGCCGAGTCCGAGATAGTGCTCGATGCTCGCGCCCGCGGGGGCGGGTCCCTGCCCGCACAGCACCTTCGGCGGTTGTCCTGCCGGTGCGAGGATGATCGGCACCTCACCGGCCGGACCGTTGAGATGCGGCTCCACCACGTGCAGTACGAATGCCCCGGCGACCGCCGCGTCGAAGGCGTTGCCGCCGTTCTCGAGTACAGCCATCGAGGTCGCGGAGACCAGCCAGTGCGTGGACGACACCATGCCGAAGGTGCCCCGCAGGGTGGGCCGGGTGGTGAACGAAGTCATGTCGAACCTTCAGATCGTGTGGTGGTCGAGGATTTCGCGGGCGGCCCGCTGCCCGGATTCGATCGCGCCGTCGATGTATCCGGCCCAACGGATGGCGGTCTCGGTGCCCGCCCAGTGCAGGGCTCCGGTGGGGCGGCGCAGTTCGGAACCGAAGCGGGTCAACGTCATCGGGGTGGCGAAGGCTCCGTAGCAGCCGCCGGTGTAGGTTTCCGCGGCCCAGTCCTGTTCGAAGTAGTGCACCGGGTCGGCGGCCTCGGGCCCGAAGTACCCGACCAGGTCTTCGATGACCGCGTCGCGCCGCTGTTTCGGGCTCAGTCGCGCGGCGGCCTGGGCGTGCACCGATTCCAGGAAACCCACCAGCACAGCGGGTTCGGCATTCGGCGGGCTGGCGTCGAACACGGTGCCGAGAGCGCGACGGTCGCTGTTGGCCTGGCCGGAGAGTCCCGCGCGACGCCAGAACGCCTCGTCGTAGACCACATTGACCTTGATGGTCCAGCCCATCGGAAGTCGTTGCAGCAGTTGGGTTCGCGCTGACGGCAGGTCCGGGGTGAACCGGATGCGCGACACCAGCGGCGGCGGGACCGCGACGATCGCGTGCCGGGCCCGCCACTGCCGGGCACCGGCGCGCACCCGCACCTCGGTGTCGGTCCAGTCGACCTCGGTGACCGGAGCGCCGAGTTCGACCCGGTCGCCGAGTTTCTCGGCGAGGGCGATCGAGACCTGCTGGGTGCCGCCGACGACCCGATCCTGTTGTGCGCCACCGGTGGTGTTGATCAGCGAGTCCACGCCGCCGCCGGAGTGGATGTAGAACTGCGCCCACAGTGCGGACATGTCCGCGGGTTCCGCGCACCACACCGCGTTGGTGACGAGGCGGAAGAAGGCCCGGCCGGTCGCGGTGCGGGTGCGTGCCCGCAGCCACGTCTCGAAGGTCTGACCGTCGAGTTCCTCGGCGTCCGGCGCGGTCCAGGGCGCGTCGAGGGGAACCTTGCGCGCGGCCCGATCCAGGCGGGCCTGGGTGAGCCCGATGTCGGCCAGCGCCAAGGGATTCAGGCGGGGGATACGCCCCTGGTAGCGGGTGACGCGGTCGCCGAATTCGCCGATGTGGACGCCGCTGTCGTGGGTGGGGTAGGTGGCGAGGCCGAGTTCGGTCAGCAGCGCCAGGATTCGGTCCTGGCCCGGACCGACCCACATGCCGCCGGCTTCGACATAGCTGGGGGTGTCGGGGATTTCGACGGTGAGGGTGCGGCCGCCGACCCGGTCCCGGGCCTCGAGCACCACCACCTCCAGTCCCTGGGCGGTGAGCGTGTTGGCCGCGGTCAGTCCGGCCGCGCCGGCTCCGATCACGATGACATCGACGAGATCCGTCATTTCTCATACACCTTGCATCTCAAATACAGGATGTATGTGAGAGTACTATTGCCGATGTGGCTGTCAAGGGACTACGGGCGGAATACGCCGAAGCGACGCGGTCTGCCCTGCTGGAGGCGGGTCGGCGCCTGTTCGTCGAACGGCGCTACAGCGAACTGTCCGCCGAGGAGATCGCCCGGGCCGCCCGCCTCACCCGCGGGGCGCTGTATCACCACTTCGGCGGCAAACAGGGCTTGTTCGAGGCGGTCTTCGAGCAGATCGAAGCGGAGCTGACCGGTCGGCTCGGGGCCGCGCTCACCGGCGACGACGCCTGGGAGGACGGGCTGCGCGCGCTGGACGCGTTCCTCGACGAATGCACCAGCGTCCCGTATCGGCGCATCGTGCTGCAGGAGGGTCCGGTCGCGCTGGGCTGGGACCGGTGGCGCGAACTCGACGAGCGGCACATGCTCGGACTGGTCCGGGGTCTGGTGGACGAATTGAACCGGGCCGGAATCCTGCGGCCGCGACCACCGGATCTCGTGGTGCGCGCCATCTACGGTCTGTTGACCGAAATAGCCTGGGGTATGGCCGAAGCGGGTGACAGCGAGCAGGCCCGCCGTGATGCGGGTCAGATCGCGCTCGAGATGATCAGTGCGCTGCGGCTGCCATGAGGGTGTCCGCGGTGGAAAAGCGAATCGGCGAGTAGGGACAGACGGGGACTCATGAGTGACCAATTGACGATCATGGCCGTGCACGCGCATCCGGACGACGAGGTGATCGGTACCGGCGGGGTGTTCGCGCGGTATGCCGCCGAGGGCATTCGCACTGTGCTCGTCACGTGCACCAATGGCGAACAGGGCGACGCACCCGGTGGGATCAAACCCGGTGCGCCCGGTCATGATCCGAATGCGGTGCGGGCGCAACGGCTTTCCGAACTCCGGGAGTCGGCGGCGCTACTCGGAATCGAGCATGTCGAATTGCTCGGTTATCGCGATTCGGGGATGGACGGCTGGGACGGCAATCACGATCCCGAGGCGTTCTGGAACATTCCGGTCGAGCAGGCGGCGGCGCGGGTCGCGGAACTGATGCGGCAGTATCGGCCGCAGGTGGTGGTGACCTACGACGAGAACGGCAATTACGGTCACCCCGACCATATTCAGGCCAATCGGGTGGCATTGGCGGCCTCGGCCGCGACCGGTATCCCCGACAAGCTGTACTACTCCGCGATTCCGCGGGAATCCTCGCGCGAGTTGTTCGTGGAACTGCGTGAGCGGGGTCTGGTCGACTTCGATCCGCCGGAGGACTTCGGGACGCCGATGGCGCAGATCACCGCGGTGGTGGATGTGAGTCCCTATGCCCGGCGCAAGGTCAAGGCGCTCGAGGCGCACGGGAGTCAGAGTGACAGTGTGCCGTTCCTGCACATGCCCGCCGAGCTGCAGAACCTGATGTTCTCCAGCGAGAGCTTCGTGCGCCACTACAACCGGGTCGCCGCGGCTCCCGATCAGGAGACCGATCTGTTCGCGGGACTTCGCTGACCGTCGCGTCGGCGCTCGATATCGAGTGTGTCGCTTACCATTACGGCCGGGGTGGAGTGAATTCGACGACCGGTGTGCGTGGTGGTGTTCACCGAGACTCCGCGGAGAAGATAAAAAAGACCGGTCGGTATTTTATTGCGGGACAACGGAATTGCTGAACAGTCCTATTGTTGCAATTCGGTCACGTGCGGTGTCGGAGTGCGTGTTCGAATGGGTCAGGGTACCGGCCGGTTTCATAGAGTGCACCAATGGTGGGACTGGGAGTTTCGGACCCCACGCGGGTAGAAGAACTGCGTTTCGGCGTCGTGCTGAGGCAACTGCGTGATGAACGCAGAATGTCGCGGGAACGGCTGGCTTTCCGAGCTGGGATGAGTTCCAGCTATATCGTGCAGCTCGAATCCGGGAAGAAGGAGCATCCGGCGGATGCCGTGGTGCACGCCCTGATTCGCTCGCTCGACGCCGTCATCGAGTTACAGGTCGGGCAGCGTCAGCTATTGCTCGATCTGGCGGGTTTGGGCGCCTCGGAATTTCCGAGTGTCGGCCAGCTGCAACGCACATTGAGCGAAGACCTTTTGAAAGCACTCGACCTGTACGGGCAACGTCCCGCCGCGTATTTGGATGTGCGCTGGAATCTGCTCGCGTGCAACAACTGCTACGGCCAGACCTTCCCCGGCCTGTGCCCCGGACAGAACGTGCTGTCCTGGATGCTCAATCACCGGGCCGCCCAGGACGTCCTCGAGGACTGGGACCAGGAATGCCGCCGCGCCGTGCACTGCCTGCGCGGCGCGATCGTCCGCAACGGCTGGGGCGACTGGGCGCAGCGGCTGGTCACCGAACTCGGCCGCAGTGAGGTGTTCCGCCGCATCTGGAACGCCGGGGGCATGACCTACGGCCGTGACGATCCGATCATGCGCATCCGCGATCCTCGCACCGACCAGCAACGCACCCTCATGGTCCAGCTGTTCGGGCTGCCGGGTCCCGGTGCGGCCGACCGCATCCAGTTCTTCCTCGGCGTCGACGCCACCCCGTCGACCTAGCCGGGTCCTGTCATTCGCCGGGAGCGGGTGGGGCGGTGCGGAGTTGGGCCACGGCTCGGACATCGCGGTCGACGGTGAACCACAGGGTCAGCGAGTCCGGACCGTGGGCGGTGTGGACGTCCACGAGTTCGCCGTAGTGGATGGGCTTGTTGTACTCGAGGATGTAGCGGTGCGGGAAGCGGGTGAGATCGTGCGCCTCGGCGGTGAACTCGTGCACGGCATGCCAGTAGGCGGTGTTGGTGATGTGCTGGAAGTGGTCGGTGTCGGTGCGGCGCAAGGGGAATCGGATGCCGCCGATGCCGGGGACGGGGGTGTCGAGCCACTGCTTCCAGCGCAGGCGGTGGTCGGGGGTGGTGCTGGACATCAGCTCGAAGAACTGGTCGGCGAGCCGCGAGGGGCTCATCGTGTCCTTGTTCATGTGGATCCAGAAGCCCTCGGTTTCGATGAGGCCGCCGGCGTCGGAGTCGATGCGCACGCGCATGGTGCACCAGCGCGGGGAGACGCCCGAGCACCAGCGGCGCAGGCGCAACTGGGCGGGCCATTCCACGGGCCGCAGCACGTCGATGACGGTGCGGCGGACGATCCAGTGCGGATGCGAGTCCAGGGCGTTCTCATGGATCAGGTGGTCGACGCCCGCGTCCTGCAGCAGCCGGGCGATGCCGTCGATGCGCAGACCCTGGTCCTCGCCCATGTCGACGGTGCCGAGGCGCTGGGTGACGTCGAAGATGTGGCCGGTGGCCGGGACCGCGGCCAGCCGCGAGGCCATCAGGGGGATGTCGGCGGTGGTGACCGGCGGGGCGAGCTGACTCATGATCGGCAGAACCTCCGGGCTGGGGGAGGGAGCGCGTGACAGGGAACCGGGCGACGACGCGGCGGTATGCCCAGAGCGTAATGCAGAACCGTAAAGAGGCCGGGTTCAGCGGTTCGGCGTGCCCGGGGGTGAGTAACGTCGAGGTTGGTCGAGGTGCAGCCTCGAGACGAGCAGGAAGAGGCGGGCTGAGATGGAATTGACGCCGGAGCAGGCCGATCGGGCCGCCGGGGTACTGGTGGGCACCGCGGCCGGGGACGCCCTGGGCGCGGGCTACGAGTTCACGCATCCGGGCCGGGACGCGGTCATCGAGATGAAGGGCGGCGGCTCCTTCGACTGGGCGCCCGGCGAGTGGACCGACGACACCGCCATGGCGATCGCGGTGGCCCGCGCCGCCACCCAGGTCGGCGAACTGTGCTCCCCGCAGGGCCTCGACGCCGTCGCCGCCGAATTCGTCGCCTGGTTCGACACCCAGCCCAAGGACATCGGCAACCAGACCCGCGAGATCCTGCAGTGGCGCGACACCACCGGCCGCGACATGCAGATCCGCGCCCACGACCTGAAGGGCCTGAAGGCGGGCAACGGCTCCCTGATGCGCACCGCCCCCGTCGCCCTCGCCTACCTCGACGACCCCGAGAAGTGCGGCAAGGCAGCCAAACTCGTCAGCTCCCTCACCCACTACGACATGCAGGCCATGCAGGCCTGCAAACTCTGGACCCTCGGCATCCGCCACGCCGTCCTGCACGGCACCTACGACGGCGTCCGCGAAGCCCTCGCCATGGTCGACACCGGCTTCTGGGAACCCTTGCTGGACAAGGCCGAATCCGGCGACCCCTCCGACTTCCCGAAAAACGGCTGGGTAGTCCACGCCCTGCAAACCGCCTGGTGGGCCATCACCCACACCGACACCCTCCCCGCCGCCCTGGAACTCGCGGTCCGCGCCGGCGGCGACACCGACACCACCGCCGCCATCGCCGGCGGCCTGCTCGGCGCCCGCTGGGGCGCCTCGGCCGTCCCCGCAGAATGGCAGACCCTACTCCACGGCTACCCCGGCTACCGCGTCGCTGACCTCGTCACGTTGACCGAGCAGATCACCGCGCACGGCAACTGAATTCGCTAGTCCGGGATGCGGACTACGCCGTCGAGGTAGCGGCGGCAGCGGCCGGTGAGGCGGACTCGGTCGCCGGTGAGGGCGCAGCGGAGGGCGCCGCCTCGGGGGGAGAGTTGGCGGGCGGTGAGGGTGGTGCGGCCGAGTTCCCGGGACCAGAGGGGGGTGAGCTGGGCGTGGGCGGAGCCGGTCACCGGGTCTTCGGGGATGCCTTGGCCGGGGGCGAAAACTCGGGAGACGAAATCGGATTCGTTGCCGGCGGCGGTGATGATGGCGGCGCGGTTCATCCGGGGGAAGGCGGCGAAGTCCGGGCGGGCTTCGCGCACTTCGGATTCGGTGGGGACGAGCAGGACCAGGTCGGTGCCGTCGAAGGCGCGCACGGCGCGGACGCCGAGGGCGCGGGCCAGGGCGTGCGGAACCTCGTCGCGCACATCGACTTCCACCGAGGACACCGACGGGAGATCCAGGACCAGATCGTCACGGTCGCGGTCGACGCGCAACCAGCCGCTGCGAGTGTAGAAGTGGACGCGATCCGCGCCGGGATGCATATCGTCGAGAATCTGGGCGGCGGTGGCGAGAGTGGCGTGACCGCACAGGTCGACCTCGACGGCGGGCGTGAACCAGCGCAGATGGAAGGCGGGCGAGTTGTCCGGCGGCGCACCCGCTTCCGGCGGCAGCGCCGAGGTGTAGAAGGCGGTCTCGGCGAGATTGTTCTCCTCGGCCAGCTGTTGCAGTAGCTCGTCGGGCAACCAGGTCAGCAAGGGCATGACGGCGGCTGGGTTGCCGGAAAAGGGTGCGTCGGCGAATGCGTCGAGCTGATGCAGCAGGACCTCCATGGCGGACAAGGTACCGCCAGATTCGTTGCCTGCCCAGGACACAGCGCAATTCGGCGAGCCAAACCATGCGACCAGTTCGATTGCGGATCAGGGTTTTTCGGCGGCGGGCGGAAGCAGGTGGGGGGATTCGCCGAGCAGTTTGGCGCTCACCCACCAGGCCACCTCGACCAGAACGACGCCGATCGCACCGCAGATGATCGCGGAGGTGGTCAGCGCCACGTTGGAGGGATCCAGTTTGAAGAAGTGGCGGGTGAAGGGAACGGCGAACAGGATCAGGTATCCCACAACGGAACCCGCGACCAGCAGCATCTTCCACCAGTTCCACGGCCGCGCCACGATGGCCAGCACCCACACCGCGATGATCAGCAGCGTGATCAACGCCGTGGTGCCCGCCTGCACCTTCGCGGTCTCGCCCGCGTCGGGCCCCTTGTAGGCGATCAGGTAGGAGATGAACGTCATCACGCCGATCACCAGACCGGACGGAATCGCCAATCGCATGACGCGCCCGACGAATCCGGTGCGGGCGCGCTCGTTGTTGGGCGCGAGCGACAGGATGAACGCCGGAATGCCGATGGTGAACCAGGCCGCGATCGTCACGTGCCGCGGCAGGAACGGATACCCGATCGCCTTGTAGTGGAAGATCTGCGAGCCGATGCCCGCGATGCCGACCAGGAATGCCAGCACCACCGAGTAGACGGTCTTGGTCAGGAACAGGTTGGAGACCCGCTCGATATTGCCGATCACCCGGCGGCCCTCGGCCACCACGTACGGCAGCGTCGAGAACTTGTTGTCCAGCAGCACGATCTGCGCGACCGACCGGGTGGCCGGACTGCCCGAACCCATGGCGACGCCGATATCCGCGTCCTTCAGCGCCAGTACGTCGTTGACGCCGTCACCGGTCATGGCGACGGTGTGCCCACGCGATTGCAGCGCGCTGACCATGGCCCGCTTCTGATCCGGCCGCACCCGCCCGAACACGGTGGATTCGTCGAGCACATCGGCGAGTTCGTTCTGGTCGGTCGGCAACTTGCGCGCGTCGACCGGCCGATCCCCGCCGGGCAGCCCGAGTGACGTCGCCACCGCACCCACCGACACCGCGTTGTCACCGGAGATCACCTTGGTCGAGACATGCTGGGAGGCGAAGTATTCCAGCGTCCCCTTGGCGTCGGGCCGCACCCGCTGCTCCAGCACCACCAGCGCGGCGGGCGTCACCTGCCCGGGCGCGTCGGCCGCGTCGACGGGCCGGTCGCTGCGTGCCAGCAGCAGCACCCGCAGCCCCTTCGCGCCGACTTCCTGTGCGGTGGCGGCGATTTCGGAGTCCGGGTCCAGCAGCACATCGGGCGCTCCCATCAGCCAGTTGCCGTGTTCGCCGTAGGACATGCCGCTCCACTTCTTGGCGGAGGAGAACGGCGCGAGCGCGGTGGACTGCCAACCCGGATCGTCGGGCAGCGCCTCCTTGATGGCCAGCACGCTGGCATTGGGGCGCGGATCGTCGGCGGCGAGCGCGGCCAGCACCTGCCGCAATTCGCCAGTGTCCCCGTCGGATTCGCTGGTGCCGGTGACGCGCGACCCGGTCGCGTCGACGGTCTGGATCTCGGCCAGCCGCATGCCGTTCTCGGTGAGCGTGCCGGTCTTGTCCGCGCACACCACGTCCACCCGCGCCAGTCCCTCGATGGCGGGCAACTCCTGCACCAGGCACTTGCGCGCGCCCAGTCGCACCACGCCGACCGCGAACGCGATGGAGGTCATCAGCACCAGGCCCTCGGGCACCATCGGCACCAGCGCGGCCACCATGCCGTTGACGGCGGGCCGCCACGATTCCTTCGACGACACCAGCTGGTTGTAGATCGACAGCAGTCCGGCCGGAATCAGCAGGTAGGTAATGACTTTCAGGATGGTGTCGATACCGCTGCGCAGCTCCGACTTGACCAGCGTGAACTTCGACGCCTCGTCGGCCAGCTTGGCGGCGTAGGCGTCCTTGCCGACCTTGGTGGCCCGGTACGCGCCGCTGCCCGACACCACGAAGCTGCCCGACATGATCGGCGCGGCAAGGGTTTTGTCGATCGGGTCGGCCTCACCGGTGAGCAGCGATTCGTCGACCTCGAGCAGTTCGGATTCGATGACCTCGCCGTCGACCACGATCTGATCGCCGGGCCCGAGCTCGATGATGTCGTCGAGCACGATCTCCTGCGGCGAGACCGGCTGGGCGCGTCCGTCGCGCCGCACCACCGGTTTGGCCTGCCCGACAATGGCGAGCTGGTCGAGGGTGTTCTTGGCCCGGATCTCCTGGATGATGCCGATCGCGCTGTTGGCGATGATCAGCAGCCCGAACATCCCGTCGATGACCGACCCGGTCGCGATCACCAGGATGAACAGCACCCCGAGCAGCGCGTTGATTCGGGTGAAGACATTGGCCTTGACGATGTCTCGCACCGAGCGACTGGCCCGCTCGGGCACATCGTTGGTGAGTCCGTCGCGCCGCCGCTGCTCGACCTCGGCCGAGGTCAGTCCGGTCGCGGGCGCGGGAGGGTGTGTCTCGGCCTGGGCGGTGATCGACATGTCCGCCAGCCTAGATGCTTGCTGCTCGTTAGCTGGTGTTCGCGTCGGTCAATTCCTCGGCCGATTCCTGACCGGCGGCACCGGTTCTGCGCAGGAAGTCGGCGATCACCTCGAGTTCGGCCGCGGAGTAGTGCTCGCAGAGCGCGTCCATTCGGGAGTTCATGCCCGCGAACAGTTGGAACAGTTCGGTATTGCGCTCCCGGACCGCGTGCAGGGTCACCGCGCGGCGATCACTGGATTCGGGGTCGCGTTCGCGCACGATCCAGCCGCCCTTCTGTAGCCGGTCGAGGATCCCGGTGAGCGTGGCCGGGTGCAGCCCCGCCTGACGCGCCAGGGCGGTCGGGGTCATCGGACCGTGGCGATCGATGAGATCGAGGCAGGTCCAGTCGATGTCCCGGAGTTCGACTCGGCTGCCGAAGCGCCGGTTGAGCAGCGACAGCTGAATGTTCAACTCGCGCAGCGCGTCCCGGACGGCCACGGTGAGCTGCCGCCGGTGCCGGGCGTCCGCCCGATCTGCTGTCGAACTCATCCGGCGCTGCTCTCCGATCGGTTTGTATGGATTCCGTATCGTATCGCGCCTGGTGGATCAGGCCGGTTCGACGCGGAACACCGCGATCCGATGCGCTGCCGCCGCCACCCCCTCCGGCGTCGCGGCCTCGGCCAGCCCCGTGGTCACGAAGCGCTTGCCGACGCTCGCCGGGCTGGTGCTGACCAGTTCCCGCAGCAGCGGGCGCCGTTCGTCCACCGCGACCTCGACGAGCCGGACGGTCGAGGACTTCCGGCCGCGGATCAGATCGACGGTATCGGCGGCCCGCACATTGGCCACCCAGGCCGCCTTGGGAAAGGCCTGAAAGATGTACCGCCCACCGTCGAGCGCATTGACGGCGATCGGAAACGTCCGCAACTCCCCACTGCGCCGCCCGCGCACCGTGAGCAGCTGCATCGGCCCGAAAGCGATTCCGCGCCTCTGCAATCCGACCACGAGCTTGTTGATGGTGTTGGTCATGCGGCGGTAGCCGTCGGCGTTCATGAGGCGTGCTCCCATCGGGGCCACCGGGGCCCTCTCCAAAAAATACGTAACCCATATGCTACGTAAGTCATATAGTATCGAATCCATATTAACTGGCAACCCTGATCGATCGGAGATCCAGGTGCGAACCAAGACAGAACGCGTGCGGACCCGCTTCACCAGCGGTGATATCGAGTGCGCCGCATGGCATTACCCCGGAACCAACGGCGCGTGCGTGGTCATGGCGCCCGGTGGAGCCGTCGACAAGGAACCCGGCACCGACCCGTTCGCGCGCCGATTCCACGACGCCGGATTCACGGTCCTGGCCTTCGATTTCCGGCGGTTCGGGGAAAGCGGCGGGCAGCCCCGCCAGCTCGTCCGGATGCGCGAGCAGCGCGCCGACTTCGAGGCCGCGATCGCCCACGCCGCCACCCTGCCGGAAGTGACCGGCCGGATCGCGATCTGGGGTTTCTCTCTGGCCGGCGGTCACGTCGTGCGGATCGCCGCCCGGCATCCGGGGATCGCCGCGGCGATCGCGCAGACCCCGCTCGTCGACGGCCCCCGCTCCGCGGCCCGGGCGAGCCGCCACCAACGACCGCTCGCCATGCTGCGTTTCCTGGGCCTCGGGCTACTCGACGCGCTCGGCGGAATCGTAGGCCGCGCACCGATTCTGGTGCCGCTGGCCGGCGCGCCCGGAACCGTCGCGATGCTCACCACGCCCGACGGTCTCGACGGTGACCGGGCACTGAATCCGGGCAATCGCTATCCGGACTGGTTGCAGGCCATCGCCGCCCGCAGCGGCATCCGGATCAGCCTGTACCGGCCCGGCCGCTACGCGTCCGCGGTCGCGGGCCCGCTGCTGGTCCTCGTCGCCGACCAGGATCGGACCGCCCCACCCGAATTCGCGCTGCGGGTGGCGCATTCGGCCTCGCACGCGGAACTCGCCCGGGTGCCGGGCGGCCACTACGCGCCGTTCCTCGACGCGCACGAGCAGGCCGTCGAAGCCGAACTGGTGTTCCTGCGCGGACATCTGCTCAGCGACGGATGAGTGCGGGCCGCCCGGTTCGGGGGATCGTCAGTGCCGCGGGCCGGGTGACTCGAGCATCGGGACCAGGAATTGCCGGGCGATCGCGGCCAGCTGTGCGTCGTCGTCGAGATCGACCACCTGGCTCGGAATCGCCAAGAAGGAGGCGCAGATTCGCACCATCACCTCGGCTACCAGGTCGATGTGGAGGTCGGGGGAGATGGTGCCGGCGCGCTGTTCCTGGCGTAGCTGCTGGGCCACGAATTCACGGACCATGGCCACCGCGCGGCCGCCGTCGCCGATCAGGGAACCGATGAACTGGTTGGGTTCGGCGGTGATCATCGCGCCGATCAGCGGATTGCCGCGGATGGCGCGCAGTGAACTGGAGAAGCCCAGCACCACCCGGTCCGCGGCGGTGGCGGCCGCGGCGATGTCGACGAGGAATTTGTCGAAGTATCGGCGGAATTCGCGCAGGATGACCTGCTCGACCAATTCCTCCTTGGTCGCGAACCGCCGGTACACGGTGATGCGCGAGACGCCCGCCTGCCGGGCCACGTCCTCCATGGTCGATCGCTGAATACCCCAGCGCTGGAACTGTTCGGTGGCCGCGTCCAGGATGCGGGCGCGCATCCGATCGGTGTCGTCGGTCTGATCGACGGCCGCCAGGTAGGCGCGTTCGAGCAGCGACTTGCCCGCGGGCGCGGGGCCCGCGGGTAGCGCGGATTCCACAGTGTCCTCCTGGCGTTCCACATCGTCGATGATACGTAGCGGCCCGCGCTGTTTCAGGCAGGCCCGAATCAGCGGTTGGTCAAAGGGATTTCGATGCTGACCGGCATGCGCAGCTCGGCCAGGTACCACATGGCGAACTGGCGCAGGAACTCGTCGAACATCCAGTAGGGCGCGTCCACCACCGGTGCGATCGACAGCACGCCCTCGCGCACCGCGACGAACGGTCCCCACGCGGTCTCCAGCAGCGGACTCCAGACGATCTCGCGGGGAATGTCGAGCCAGTCGGCGACCTTGTCGCCCATCACGAATCGCGTGAAGGCCCCGAGAATTCCGCGGCTGAGCAGCGTCAGATCGAGATCCTCGCCGAGGTTGAGCAGTTGGTTGGCGAGATCCTTGCCCTCCATGGTCGGGGCCAGGATCGGATCGAGCATCTGGCTGGCCTGCGATTCGGCCTGATCCCAAGTGGCGGGCAGATATTCGTCACGGACGCCGAGCAGATGCCCGGCCAGCTGCCAACTGTGCAGGTACCCATCGGATTCCGCGGCCGGGATCGGCACCCGCCAGGCATTGAGCGTGCGCATGATGGTGGTGGCCAGGCTGTGCCAGGTCACCATGATGTCGTCCTGGCTGATCGGCGTGACACCCGCGGGCCAGTGCGGCGACTGCGGCAGCAGATGCCGCACCGAGGCGTGGATGATGCGGGTCTTGACACAGGTCACGATCATTTCGCCGTCGTCGGCGTAGGCGTTCACGGTGCCGATGTCATAGCCGAATTTCGCGGTCTTGGCGATGCGTTCCTTCAGGTGCGAGCCGCCGCGCGAGTAGTACACCGCCAGCGCCTCGTGCGGGATGACCGTCGACATCATGCCGCTGGCGAACGCGTAGAGCACGCCGAGATAGAGCCCGCGCTTCTTGTTGAATTCGAAGGAGCTGGCCAGCTTGCCCTGATCTGCCCACGACGGCAGCTGGCGTGCGTTCTCGATGAAATCCTTCAGCCCACTGGGCAATCCGTCCGGCAGCGGCTGCCCGTTGCGCGTCCAGGTGGCCAGCAGCCGGTTCACCTCGCCGACGTCGGCGTGGTCGATGACGTCGGCGAGAACCGGATCGGCCTCGGGATCGAACATGGTCAGCGGGTCGGCCCCGCCGCCGCTGCCGACCACCGAATTGCTCGGCGACCAGGTCCACGGTTCGGCTCGCGCGGTGCGGGCGGTCAGCGCGAGCGCGCCGACCGCACCCAGAAATCCGCCGCCTGCCCTCAGTGCGTCACGCCTGCTGAGTCGGTGTGCATCCATGGCCCGGGTCCTCTTCGTCGAGTCTTTGGTACAGAGAAACAATTCCTGTACCGGTGTATCTTCATGACATCACACCGTGACTGCCATCACAACGTGTCGGCAGGATTCCGTCGTCAGGCGGAGTCGCGAAAACCGGTCGCCGCCAACGGCGTCCGCGAGCAAGGAGCAGTGGATGAACCTCTGGGTGGTAGTGCAGAATCTCCTGAACCGGCTGGATCTGGGGTCGGCGCAGGGTCCGATATCCGCTAGGACCGAATAGTTTCGGCGGCTAACGTTGAGGGGTGACTGACCGACTCTCGGCCACCCCGGCCACCGGCGAGGTCGAATCCGCGCACGCCGCCACACCCGCACGGGACAGCGGTGTCGCCTTCGGGGTCGGCGCGTATCTGATCTGGGGACTGTTCCCCGCGTTCTTCGGACTGCTGTCCTTCGCGAGCGCGGGGGAGGTGCTCGCCGAACGCATCCTCTGGACCCTGGTGGTGGCGCTGATCGCGCTGCTGGTCACCGGACGATTCGGTGAACTGCGGCGGATCGACGCGCGCACCTGGCGGCTGGCGTTCGTCGCGTCCGCGGCGATCGCCACCAACTGGGGCGTCTACGTCTACGGCGTCATCTCCCATCACGTGGTCGAGTGCGCGCTTGGCTATTTCATCAACCCGCTGGTGACGGTCGCCTTCGGTGTCCTGATCTTCCGCGAGAAACTGCGTGCCCCACAGTGGATCGCGCTCGGGCTGGGCGCGAGCGCGGTCATCGTGCTGACCATCGACTACGGTCGGCCGCCGTGGATCGCGCTGATCCTGGCGGGCTCGTTCGCCACCTACGGGCTGGTCAAGAAGGTGATCCGGCTGGATCCGCTGCCGGGACTGGCGGCCGAGGGTCTGGTGGCCGGGCCGTTCGCGTTGATCGCCGTGATCGTCTTCGCGGTCAGCGGTACCGCGACCTTCGGCAGCAGCGTGTCGCATACGACGTTGCTCATGGTGACCGGGCCGGTGACGCTGGTGCCGCTGATCTTCTTCGCGCTGGCGGCACGGCGAGTCCCGCTCTCCACCATGGGAATCCTCCAGTACCTCACGCCCGCACTGCAATTGACCTGGGGTGTCGCGGTCGGCCACGAGGATATGCCCGCCTCGCGCTGGGCCGGGTTCGCGCTGATCTGGTTGGCGCTGGCCATCTTCAGCTTCGATGCCATCCGCCGGGCCCGGCGCGGCTGACATACGACGGCACCGCACACCCCCTCATCGGATGTGCGGTGCCGCGCGGATCGGCTAGGGCTTCGTGCCGCCCCGGGCCTGCTCGACGAACCGGTTGGTGTAGGTGTCCTCGAGCACGATGCGGTCGCGCACGGGGGCCACGTTGCGTGAGTACTGCCCCAGAATGCGCAGAACATTCTCCGCGCCTTCACATTTCATCAGCCCGTCGCCGTTGAACATGCTGATCGAGTCCTGGATGGACTTGACGTAGAGCTTCGGATCGCCGCCCGCGTACTGCGAGGGCATCTTCGCCGCGATCTCCTGCGGGCTGTGGGTCTTGATCCAGTGCAGCGTCTGCACGAACGAATTCGCCAGCTGCTGCACGATCTCCGGATGCTTGTCGACGGTCTCGCACCGCATGTACAGCGAGGCCGCCGGATACAGGCCGCCGAGCGCGGCGCGGGTGCCCTGCTCGTTGCGCATGTCCACCAGGACCCGCGCGTCCCCGGAGCTCACCATCTTGGCCACGGTCGGGTCGGTGGTCATGCCCGCGTCGATGCCGTCGTGGTTCATGCCCGCGATGAAGGTCTGTCCCGCACCGACTTTCACCCGCGTGTAGTCGGATGTCGCCAGTCCGGCCTGCCCGGCCAGGGCCTGGGTGAGGAAGTCGGTGGACGAACCCAGTGAGGTGACACCGAGATTGCGGCCCTTGAAATCGGCAGGGGACTTGACGGTTTCGGCGTCCTGCTCGGACACCAGCTCGACCTCGCCCGGTACATCGGCGAACTGCACCACCGTCTTCAGGCACTGATCCTTGGCCTGGAGGTCGATGGTGTGGTCGTAGAACCCGACCACGGCCTGCACGTCGCCGGTGAGCAGCGCGGTTTCGGCTGTCGCACCGGACTGTTCGCCCAGCAGCTGCACATCGATGTCGTTGTCCTTGAAGAACCCGAGCTTCTCGGTGAGCATGGCGGGCAGATAGATGACCTTCTCCAGCCCGCCGACCATGATGGTGAGCTGCGGCCGCCCGTTGTGGGTCGGAATGGCGCGCGAATCCCGGCAGCCGGTGACCAGCAGTAGCGCGCTTACCGCCAGCACGGCGACGGCGAATTGCTTGCGAAACCTCATGGCTCAGACCCCGTGCCCCGAAGCCGCCTGCGACGGACGCCATTTCAGCAGCCGGTTCTCCGCCAGCCCGATCAGCCATTCGGCGACCAGTGCCACCACCGTGATGATGATCATGCCCGCGTAGATGCCCGCCGCGTCGAAGGTGCCCTGCGCGTTGGAGATCAGCAGCCCCAAACCCTTGCTGGCCCCGGCGTATTCACCGACCACCGCGCCGATCAGCGCGAAACCGAACGCGGTGTGCAGCGAGGACAGGATCCAGGTGGTGGCGCTGGGCAGCACGATCGAACGCAGCACCTGCGCCCGGCTCGCACCCAGGATGCGGGCGTTGTTGATGACGTTCCCGTCGACCTCCCGCGCACCGGTGAAGGCGTTGAAGAACACCGCGAAGAACACCAGCACCACCACGGTCGCCACCTTGGACTGCAACCCCAGGCCGAACCAGATGATGAACAGCGAGGCCAGCACGATGCGCGGCACCGCGTTGAGCGCCTTGATGAACGGGGCCAGCACATCCGCCCAGTAGCGGGAGCGGCCCAGCAGCACGCCCAGCACGATGCCCGCGACGGTGCCGATCACGAAGCCCAGCACGGCCTCCTGCACGGTGGTGTAGAGCTGCAACCAGATGGAGCCGAATTGCGTGCCCTCGGTGAACCATTCGACCAGCCGATCCCAGATCAGCGACGGCTTCGAGTAGAAGAACGGGTCGATCCAGTAGGTGGCGGTCAGCTCCCAGGAACCCAGCCACAGCGCCACGATCAGCGCGCGCAGCCCCCAGGTGCGGGTCTCGTTGCGGCGAGCCTGCGTGCGCACCCGGGCCAGGATCTGCTCCTCGGTCTCGAATTCCGGTGTTACGGCGGCGGTCTCGGTCATGACATCAAGCGACATGGGTCGCTCCCTTCGTGCGAGCGGCCTCGACCTGATCGCGCAGCGTTTCCCAGATTTCCCGGTAGAGGTCGCGGAATTCCTCGGTGAGCCGCACCTCCTCGACATTGCGCGGGCGCTCCAGGGTGACCGGGAAGTCGCCGCACACCGTGGCGGGGCTGGCCGTCATGACCACCACCCGGTCGGCGAGGGCGATGGCCTCCTCCAGATCGTGGGTCACGAAGATGACGGCGGCATTGGTGCCCGACCACACCCGCAGCAGTTCGTCCTGCATGAGCTGGCGGGTCTGCACGTCCAGGGCGCTGAACGGCTCGTCCATCAGGATGATCTCGGGCTCGTTGACCAGGGTCTGCGCCAGGCTCACCCGCTTGCGCATGCCGCCGGAGAGCTGATGCGGGTAGTAGTTCTCGAATCCGGCCAGCCCGACCGTGCGCACCCAGCGCGCCGCGCGCTCCCGCGCCTCCTTGCGGCCGATGCCCCGGAACCGCGGTCCCAGCGCCACATTCTCGACCACCGATTTCCACGGCAGCACGGCATCCTGCTGGAACATGTAGCCGACACCGTCCGGGATCCCGTGAACATCCTTGCCACGCACCAGGGTTCGCCCCGCCGATGCCGGTTCCAGGCCGGAGACCAGTGACAGGCTGGTGGACTTGCCGCACCCGGTGGGACCGACCACCGCCACGAATTCGCCTGCGGCGACGCTGAAGTTGAGGTCGCGCACCGCCGTATGGATGCCGCCGCCGCTGCCTGGGAACCGCTTGGTCGCGCCCCGCAGCTCGATCAACGGAACGCCGCGCCGCGCCGTCGCCGAGCCGTCAGGAAGGTCGCTCGCTCGATCGGCGGATTCGGTCGCACGGTCGGCGGGCCGGACCTGTTCGCTGCTGCGCGCGGGCGTCCCGGCGCCGGTGTCACCTGTCGCGGGTTCGTCCCGCTCGGTGGTGGATGTGCTCATCAGTGCTCCTGTTTCGTGCCGCCGCTGCGGCGTTGGAGCGAAGTTACGTGGGCCGGGTCACACCGGGCCGGGTTGTGCGCGCAAGTCACACAAGTGGCGATTCGGTCGTTTTGCGCATTCTGCTCAATCGTTTGCGCGGGGTTGTCTACACTGTGCGCCGTGTTGTCGCTCGGCCCCCGCTCCGTCCGCCTGCGGACGCAGATCGTGCTGTTGCAGATCGCGGTGGTCGGTCTCACGGTCGGTCTGGCCTTCGGCGTGTTCGCCTACGTCAGCGGCGAACGCCTCTCCGGCGAATACGGTCAGCGCGCCCTGGCGATCGCCCGCGCCGTCGCCTCCGATCCGCAGCTGCGCGCCGATGTCACCCGCTACGCCGACGACCCGCGCCTCGCCGCCCCCGGCACCCGCCAGGAGCTGGCCGCGGGCACGGTGGAACGCTTCGCCGAGGCGACTCGGATCCGCACCGATGCCCTGTTCGTCGTGATCACCGACGACGCGGGCATCCGTCTGGCCCACCCCGACCCCGCCCGCCTGGGCGAAATGGTCAGCACCGACCCCTCCCGCGCCCTCGCCGGAGCCGAGGTGGTGATCCAGGAACACGGCACGCTCGGTGAATCCGTGCGCGCCAAAGTCCCGGTGCTGGAGCCGAATACGCTCGAGCTCGGCGGTTCGGCGCAGCCGTCCGCCACGCCTTCTCCCTCCGCCGCGCAGGAGATTCCGCCCGGTGCTCCGACCTCGGGTGTGTCCGGGACCGGCGTCGGACCCGGCCCGACCCCGAGTCCGGGTGCGTTGTCGCGGGGTCGGGTGGTGGGGGAGGTGAGCGTGGGGATTTCGACTGCGGCGGTGCATGATCAGCTGCTGCGGGATCTGCGGCGGGCCGGGCTGCTGATCGGTGGAGCGCTGCTGGCCGGGATCGTGGGATCGGTGTTGCTGGCCCGTCGCTGGCATGGGTTGACGCTGGGGTTGGAACCGTCGGAGTTGGCGGAGCTGGTGCGAGAACAGGACGCGGTGCTGCACGGGATCGGCGAAGGTGTCGTGGCCGCCGATACCGCCGGGCGGATCACCGTCGTCAATGACGAGGCTCGGCGACTGCTCGGCATCGACCCCGAGCCCGGCGTACCGGCCGACGGCATCGGGCTGACTCCCCGTGTGCTGCAAGCCTTCCGCGACGCCGATGGGCATCCGGTCCAGGCCGCCGTGGGCGAGCGCATCGTGGTCGTCACGGCCCGCACCGTCACCCGCGACGGCCGCCCGCTCGGTGCGGTGCTGTCGGTCCGCGACCGCACCGACGTCGAATCCCTCACTCGTCAGCTGGATGCCGTCTCCACGATGAGCACCGTCCTGCGCGCCCAGCGCCACGAATTCGCCAACCGCCTGCACCTGCTCTCCGGCCTGCTGCACACCGGCCGCCCCGACGAAGCCGCCACCTATCTCGGCGAACTCCTCGGGTCCGGCCCTCTGGGTGCGGCTCTCCCCGGCATCGACACCGTCGCCGACCCCTATCTGCAAGCTTTCCTCGCGGCCAAAGCCGCTCACGCCCGCGAGCAGGGCGTGGAGCTGCGGCTGGGGCCGAACACCTGGGTGGATGCGAATCTCGCAGCACCGGTGGACGTCACGACCGTCCTCGGCAACCTGATCGACAACGCCATCGACGCCGCGAAGACCCCGGCTGCCCTGCGGTCTTCCCCCGCCGAAGCAGAGGTCTCGCCGGTCGTGGAGGTGGAGTTGGTGCGGGAGGGGGAGACCCTGCACATCGTGGTGGCCGACAGCGGTCCCGGGGTGTCGCCGGACCTGGTGGATTCGCTGTTCGCGGAGGGGTTTTCGACCAAGGAGGGTGGCGGTCCGGGTGGCAGGGGAGTGGGCCTGGCCTTGACCAGGCAGGTCGCGCGGGCGAACGGCGGCGAGGTGTGGTTGGCCGATCCCGGCGGGGAGGAAGGGGAGCCGAGCGGTGAGAACCGTTTGGGCGGTGCGGAATTCATGGCCTGGATGCCGGGTGTGCTGATGGAGGAGGAACCGGCGTGGGCCGAGGAGAGCTGAACGTCCTGGTGGTCGACGACGATTTCCGGGTGGCCAATATGCATGCCGGGATCGTCGCGGCGCTGCCCGGGTTCACGGTGGGCGCGGTCGTCAACACCCTGGCGGCGGCCCGGGCCGAGTTGGCCGCGACCGCCTTCGATCTGGCGCTGGTCGACGTCTATCTGCCCGACGGGTCCGGCGTCGACCTCGTTCGTGAACTGCGCTGCGACGCCATGATGCTCACCGCCGCAATCGAATCCGAGACAGTGCGGGCGGCGCTGACGGCGGGCGCACTCGGTTATCTGGTGAAGCCGTTCGATCACGCGCTGCTGGCCGCCCGCCTGGCCGGGTACGCGCGCTACCGCCGGATCATGGACGCGCCGGAGGTGACGGCGGCCGAGGTGGACGCGGCCCTCAACGCCCTGCGACCGAGCGCGGGCGGCGGTCCGGCGGTCGCGGCCCCGGCGAACCTGTCGCCGACGAAAGACCTGGTGCTACAGGCGGTTCGGCGTGCGGGCGGCCCGGTGTCGGCCGTGCAGGTGGCCACCGCCATCGGCATCTCCCGCGCCACCGCGCAGCGCTACCTGGCCACGCTGGTCGGCGGCGGTGAGTTGCGAATGCAGTTGCGGTACGGCAATACCGGCCGCCCCGAGCAGGAGTACACCGCACCGCGGGCGGCGGCCGATCCGGGGTGAGTGCCCGGCGATCGGCTCAGATGCCACCGCCGATGCACATGCCGTTGTTGAACTGGCGACCGGACAGGGTGCATTGCAACTGGTCCAGCGAGCGGGCCAGCCCGCTGGAGCCGGTCTGCTGGAAGAAGACCTGGATCAGGTACACCCCGTAGGCGGCGGCCGATCCGGTGACGGTCGAGGAGCCGGAATCGGCGATCGGGGCGGTGGCGCTGTCCGGTGTGGCGGCGGCCGTGGCGGCGGTGGCCGTGGCCAGCACGGTGCAGAGGGTGGCGGTGGCGGCGAAGCGCGCGAGAGAGGTCATGACTGTCCTGCCGCTGCGAATGTGCTGTGGCATCGGTGATTTCGGGAAAGCCGTCGCCGTGCGTGCAGGACGCTACGGGATCTCCGGCCGGGAGCGCGGCCCCGAATTGGGGTGCCCCTGATTCCTGGGGCCGCAGGGTCGTGACGGTCCGCACACGGGCCTTTGCGGATGCGCGGAGCCTTCGCTACGGTCGATGGCGTGACGGTGCTCCTGTCGGCCGACTTGTACCGGTCCAGGGTCGGGACCGTCACGACTACAGGAGAAATCCCATCACCATCCAGTTCAATCACACCATTGTCGCGTGCAAGGACAATCGAGTCTCCGCCGAATTCTGGGCGGATATCCTCGGCGTCGAAGTGGGCAAGCAGTGGGGGCCGTTCATTCCGGTCACCGTCGCGCACGGCATCACTTTCGACTTCGCGAATCTGCCACCGGGTTTCCCGGACGAGCCGCAACCGCAGCACTATGCCTTCCTCGTTTCCGAGGACGAGTTCGACGCGTCCTTCGAGCGCATCAAGGCCTACGGCCTGACTTTCTGGGCTGATCCGCGCGGCCAGGACGAGGGGCAGATCAACCGCAACGACGGTGGCCGCGGCGTCTACTTCCGCGACCCCGTCGGTCACTACCTGGAACTGATCACCGTCCCGTACGGTGGCTGGCCCGAGTAGTCACCCCGCGACCGCGGTGCCCAGGGACAATGCGCCGATGAATTTCGGCCCGTCCTTCTGGTAATAGCGGTCGATCTCGCGGATCTCGAATCCGGCGGATTCGATCAGCCCGCGAATATCACGGTCGAGATGGCAGCCACCGGCAATGGTCTTCTGCACGGGATTGAGCCGGTGCTGCCATTTCTGCACGGCCGCATCGGGTGCCAGGCCGTGTTCGACGAAATGCAGTGTGCCGCCGGGTGTCAGCACCCGGCGGATTTCGCCGAGCGCGGCCTCGACATCGGGAATGGTGCACAGCGTCCAGGTCGACAGCGCGGAGTCGAAGCTGTTGTCCGCGAACGGCAGTGACTGCCCGTCGAGCCCGGAGCGCTCCACCGGCACGGTCGCGGCGGCCACTCGTTCCGCGGCCATCCGCCACCCGAGGTCGGCCGGTTCGACCGCGCTCACCGAGGTGACCGTCGCCGGATAGAACGGCACGTTGCGGCCGGAGCCGAAACCGATCTCCACCACTCGCCCGTGCAGTCCGGCGCAGACCCGCTGCCGTTCCGGCGCGAGGAACTTCGAGCCGCAGGTCAGGTCGATGATCCGGGGCAGCAGCCGATCTTCGTAGATTCCCACCCTGCCACTCTGGCAAGGGAATCCGCGTCGCGCCAGTACCGGCGGCTCAGTGTCCTGGCGGGAAGCGCTGGGTCAGCCAGCCGGTCACGTAGGTGAGCACCTGCGGATCGATGGTGGTCTCGATCTTGGCGTACTCGCTGGGCGATCCGGTGGTCGCCGGTTGCATGAGGTGGTTGAGCCCGTCGAAGACGTGCACGGTGGCGTCGGGATCCGCGGCCAGCAGGGTGCGCGCAGGTCCCTCGTTCTGCGCGGCGGACACCTGAAGATCCTTGCTGCCGTAGAACGCCAGCACCGGCACCCGCAGCGCGGAGAGCGCGGGCGCGGGATCGTAGGTGATCAGCGACGCCATATAGGTGGTGACCAGCGCGTCGACTTCCTGATCGGTGGATTTGCGCTCGGCGGGCAGGCTGTCGTTGTGCTGGTGCGCGAAGTCCTTGGCGGCCTGTAGATCTCCGTTGCGCAGGATCGCGGTCAGCGTGGACACGAACCCGATCTGCTCGTCGATCTGCTCGGGGGTCGCGCCGTTGGCGGCCAGGATCAATCGATTCTGTTCCAGCAGCACATCCGAACCCGATACCGCCGGTCCGGCCATCATGATGATGAACGCCACCCCGCTGTCGGGCCGGTTGGCGTACAGCGGCGCGAGGTAGCCGCCCTCACTGTGCCCCAGCAAACCGATGCGTTTGCCGTCGATCTCCGAACGCCCGTGCAGGAACGTCATTCCCGCCGCGATGTCATTGGTCAGATCCTGGTAGCTGGAGGTGTCCAGGGTGCCGCCGGTCGCGCCGACCCCGCGCTTGTCGGTGCGCAGCACCGCGTACCCGGCCCGGGTGAAAGTGTCCGCGAGCAGCAGGAACGGCTTGTGGCCGACGATCTCCTCATTGCGGTCGTTGGGTCCGGAACCGTTGATCAGCACCACGGTCGGGAACGGCCCGCCGGTGTTCGGCTCGGTCAGCGTGCCCGCGATGGTGATGTCCCCGCTGCGATAGCTGACGTCCTCGGACTTGTAGGGGAACGGCGGTTTCGGCTCCTGCGGGCGCGGCGGCCCGGCCACCTTGCCGCGAGCCAGGTTCAGCGTGAACGTCTTGCCCGACTGGGTGAACTGGCCCTTGATGGTGTCGGAGGCCTTGTCGTACTTACCGGTGTAGGACGGGTTGCCCGGAATGGTCGGGATCGACCAGGCCACGTCGGTCGCGTCGGTGCGGACCCCGGTCAGCGGCTTGTCGACCACGCTCTGCGCCGGAATGGTGACGGTGGCGGTGCCGTCGGAGGTGAAGGTGACTCCCACCGCCAGCGGCTGATCCGGAATCTCCAGCTTCCCCTGGAAATCGCCGGTGACCCGCAGCGGCGCGGTCGGCGTCGTCGAGGTCGACGAGCAGGCCGCCGCCACCGCGACGACCACGACGAGCCCGGCCGACGACAACCACCGCAGGGTACGCATGAACTTCAGCGTACGCATCGCCCGCCGGTTACAGCCGGATCACCAACCGGACAGCCGGAATAACTACTGGGGCAAAGGAAATAACTCTGGCCGCGATTCCATTGCCTCCGCCGACTGGTCGCTCGTACCGTTGACTGGTGAGCAATGTCGCTTCCTCCACGGGGCTCGTGGACCTCCCCACCTCGGTGGGCGGGTACGCCGCCGTCGAATTCGGTCCGCTGGTACGCACTTTCGCCCGGATGGTCGGTGGCCACCCCGGAGCGGGCGGCGCACTCACCGTGCGTTTGCGCGGAGAACCCCTCGTCGAGATCTACGCCGGTGAGGCCGCGCCCCGGCGGGCCTGGGACGCCGACACCGGATCCATCGTCTTCTCCGCCACCAAAGGCGTTGCCGCGACGGTCATCCACCGGCTCGCCGATCGCGGACTGATCGACTACGACGCCCCGATGGCCTACTACTGGCCGGAATTCGCGGCCAACGGCAAGGAGCGGATCACGGTGCGGCAGGTGCTGTCGCATCGCGCCGGGCTCTACGGCCTGCCCGCCATCGCCCGCGGTCTCGACGACATCATCGACCACCGCATGATGGAAGAGCATCTGGCGGCCGCGAAACCCGATCACCTGCTGGGCATTCCGACCTATCACGCGCTCACCTTCGGCTGGCTGCTGGCGGGTCTGGCCCGCGCGGTCACCGGTCGCGGCATGGCCGAACTGTTCCGCACCGAGATCGCCGAACCCCTCGGGGTCGACGGCATCCACCTGGGCACCCCGCCCGCCGGTGCGCCCACCAGTGCCGCGGTGCTGCACGGCAATCGGCTCTCCGCGGTCGGCGTCAACTATGTGTCGCTGGCGCTGGGGCGCGCCTACTCGCTGCCGGGCGCGCTGGGCGCTGCCGCCCGCGCGCTGTTCCTGCCGGGGCTCGATCAGCTGGTGGAGGGCGATGATCCGCCGATCCTGCACACCGAACTCGGTGCGGGCAACGGGGTCTGCACCGCCACCGGACTGGCCACCCTCTACGGCGCGCTCGCCAATGGCGGCATGCACGAGGGGCAGCGGTTCCTGTCGCCGGAGACCATCCGGGCCATGCGACATGTCGAGACCTATCGACTCGACCACGCCCTGTTCTACATTCCGATGATGTGGCACATGGGCTATCACTCGCTGCCGGTGCCCGGAGCGCGCGCGGGTTTCGGTCATATCGGTCTCGGCGGGTCCTTCGGCTGGGCCGATCCCAAGCTCGGGCTGTCGGTCGGATTCGTGCACAACCGCCTCGGCATCGGTGCCATGAGCCTCGATCAGATCGCGTCGGCCTGGGTGCTGCCGCTGGTGGTGCGGGGCGCGCACGCGGCGCGTCGCACCACCGCTCTCGCCCAGCCGGTGGCCGCCTAGCGCGCGGGTAGCGGCGGGGGGTCGCGCGGGTCGGCACCGATCTCCGCGTGACCCCTCGACACGACACGCCCGCCCGCCACGCCGATCATCGGCAGCGCTCCCGCGTGCCTTCGAAAGCAGTCGGTGGCGGCGCTTAGTATGTTCGGGTGTCAGCCTCGTCGGGATCATTCGTCCATCTCCACAACCACACCGAGTACTCGATGCTCGACGGCGCGGCGAAGATCACGCCCTTGTTCAAAGAGGCCACCCGCCTGGGCATGACCGCGGTCGGCATGTCCGACCACGGCAATATGTACGGTGCTTCGGAGTTCTACAACTCCGCCAAGAAGCAGGACATCAAGCCGATCATCGGCATCGAGGCGTACATCGCGCCGGAGTCCCGGTTCAACACCAAGCGTGTGCTGTGGGGCGACCCGTCGCAGAAGGGCGACGACGTCTCCGGTTCGGGTTCCTACACCCACATGACCATGGTCGCGGAGAACGCGACGGGTTTGCGGAACCTGTTCAAGCTGTCCAGCCTGGCCTCGATCGAAGGTCAGCTGGGCAAGTGGGCCCGCATGGACGCGGAGATCATCGCCGAGCACGCCGAGGGCATCATCGCCACCACCGGCTGCCCGTCGGGCGAGGTGCAGACCCGCCTGCGCCTGGGCCACGACCGCGAGGCTCTCGAGGCCGCGGCCAAGTGGCAGGAGATCTTCGGACCGGAGAACTTCTTCCTCGAGATCATGGACCACGGGCTGTCCATCGAGCGCCGGGTGCGCGAGGGCCTGCTGAATGTCGGCAAGCAGCTGGGCATTCCGCCGCTGGCCACCAACGACTGCCACTACGTGCACGAGTTCGATTCCGGCAATCACGAAGCGCTGCTGTGCATTCAGACCGGCAAGACGCTCTCGGACCCCACCCGCTTCAAGTTCGACGGTACCGGCTACTACCTGAAGTCCGCCGAGGAGATGCGCGCCATCTGGGACGCGGAAGTCCCCGGCGCCTGCGACAACACGGTGCTGATCGGCGAGCGCGTGCAGCCCTACGACGACGTCTGGGCCCACCGCGACCGGATGCCGATCTTCCCGGTCCCCGAGGGTGAGACCCAGGGCGGTTGGCTGCGCAAGGAGGTGCTGCGCGGTCTGGATCGCCGCTTCCCGCAGGGCGTTGCGGCCGACTATCTCGCGCGCGCCGAGTTCGAGATCGGCGTCATCAACGAGATGGGCTTCCCGGCCTACTTCCTCATCGTCGCCGACCTCATCACCTACGCCCGCTCGGTCGGCATCAATGTCGGCCCGGGTCGTGGTTCGGCCGCCGGTTCGCTGGTCGCCTACTCGATGGGCATCACCAATATCGACCCGATCCCGCACGGTCTGCTCTTCGAGCGATTCCTCAATCCCGAGCGTGTGTCGATGCCCGATATCGATATCGACTTCGACGATCGCCGCCGCGGTGAGATGGTCCGCTACGCCACCGAGAAGTGGGGCACCGATCGGGTCGCCCAGGTGATCACCTTCGGCACCATTAAAACCAAAGCGGCGCTGAAGGACTCGGCCCGCGTGCAGTTCGGTCAGCCGGGTTTCGCCATCGCCGACCAGATCTCCAAGGCGCTGCCGCCGCCGATCATGGCCAAGGACATTCCGCTCTCGGGCATCATGGATCCCGAGCACGAGCGGTACAAAGAGGCCGCCGAGGTCCGCGAGCTCATCAACACCAATCCGGACGTCAACAAAATTTACGAGACCGCGCGTGGTCTCGAAGGCCTGATCCGAAACGCCGGTGTGCACGCCTGTGCCGTGATTATGTCCAGCGAGCCGCTGACCGACGCGATCCCGGTGTGGAAGCGCGCGCAGGACGGCGCGATCATCACCGGCTGGGACTACCCGTCGTGTGAGGCCATCGGCCTGTTGAAGATGGACTTCCTGGGTCTGCGCAACCTGACGGTCATCGGTGACTGCCTGCAGAACATGAAGGCCAACCGCGGCATCGACCTGGATCTCGACACCCTGCCGCTGGAGGACGCCGCCACCTACGAATTGCTCGCTCGCGGAGACACTCTCGGCGTGTTCCAGCTCGACGGTGGCGCCATGCGAGATCTGCTGCGCCGCATGCAGCCCACGGGCTTCGAGGACATCGTCGCGGTGCTCGCGCTGTACCGCCCCGGCCCCATGGGCATGAACGCGCACAACGACTACGCCGACCGCAAGAACAACCGGCAAGAGGTCAAACCCATCCATCCGGAGCTCGAGGAGCCCCTGAAGGAAATCCTGCGCGATACCTACGGCCTGATCGTGTATCAGGAGCAGATCATGCAGATCGCGCAGAAGGTGGCCGGGTACTCCCTGGGTCGAGCCGATATCCTGCGCCGCGCCATGGGTAAGAAGAAGGCCTCGATCCTGGAGGCCGAATTCGAGGGCTTCGAAGCGGGCATGGTGGAGAACGGCTTCTCCAAACCCGCCGTGAAAGCGCTGTGGGACACCATCCTTCCGTTCGCCGGTTACGCGTTCAACAAATCGCACGCCGCCGGATACGGTCTGGTCTCCTTCTGGACCGCCTACCTCAAGGCCAACTATCCCGCCGAGTACATGGCCGGTCTGCTCACCTCCGTCGGTGACGACAAGGACAAGGCCGCCGTCTATCTCGCCGACTGCCGCCGCCTGGGCATCCAGGTGCTGCCACCCGACGTCAACGAGTCCGAACTCGAATTCGCCTCCGTCGGACACGACATCCGCTTCGGCATGGGCGCGGTTCGCAATGTGGGCGCGAACGTGGTCGCCTCGATCATCTCCGCCCGCAAGGAGAAGTCGAAGTTCACCGACTTCTCCGACTACCTCAACAAGATCGACGCCATCGCCTGCTCCAAGAAGGTCACCGAATCCCTCATCAAGGCAGGCGCTTTCGACTCGCTCGGGCATCCGCGCAAGGGCCTGCTGGTGGTGCACTCCGACGCCATCGACGCGGTCATGTCGACCAAGAAGGCCGAGGCCATCGGCCAGTTCGACCTCTTCGGCGGCCTCGACGACGGTGACGACTCGCTCGCCAGCGTCTTCAACGTGAAGGTCCCCGAGGACGAGTGGGAGACCAAGCACAAGCTGGCGCTGGAACGAGAGATGCTGGGCCTCTACGTGTCCGGGCATCCGCTCAACGGTGTCGAGCACGTGCTCTCGGTGCAGTCCGACACCAATATCCCGACCATCCTCGAAGGCGAGATCAAGGACGGCGCGCAGGTCACCATCGGCGGCATCTTCGCCAATGTCACCCGCCGCGTGAACAAGAACGGGCTGCCCTGGGCGTCCGCGCAATTGGAGGACCTCACCGGTGGCATCGAGGTGCTGTTCTTCCCGCAGTCCTATTCCGTCTACGGCATGGACGTCACCGAGGACGCCATCGTCCTGGTCAAGGCCCGCGTCAGCGCCCGCGACGACCGCATCTCGCTGATCGCCAACGACCTGGTGGTGCCGGACCTTTCGTCGATCGGCGTGGACAAGCCGCTGTCGGTGGTCATCCCGACGCGGCTGTGCACGCCCGACAAGATCGGCGCGCTCAAGCGGGTGCTCACCAGCCATCCCGGCACCGCCGACGTGCTGATCCGGCATATCGGCTCACGGGAACGCACCACGGTGCTGAAAGTGGCCGACAACCTGAGGGTTTCACCGTCCTCGGCACTGATGGGCGACCTCAAGGCGCTGCTCGGCCCGGGCTGCCTGGCCGGCTGAGGCAGCGGTCCGGCCGTGGAAACGACACGGCCGGGCCGGGATCGCCGCCAGTTCGCTGAAAGGCGGTGCCGTGGCGACGATTGCGGGCGTGGGTGGCCCGTCATCGGCTGAATCGTCGGTATGGTGCAGTGTATGGTGGCCGCCCTGCGTAACCGGTGTCTCGCCGCGTTTTTCGCCACCGGATTGCTGATGCTCACCGGTTGCGGTAGCGGTGGCCACCCACACCAGGTGAAGACCACCTCGGTTCCGCAGGCGGTGCCCGCCGGCGCGCCCGCCGCCCCCGCCCTGGTGAGTGCCGGGCCGAACGGCCTGCTGCTGCGTGGGCAACCGTGGTGGCCGGCCGGATTCAACGGTCCGCAGCTGGCCACCGACTACGCGGTCAACTTCGGCTGCGGCGCGCATGTGGATCTGGACGCCTTCTTCCGCAGGCTCCCCGACAACACGCTCACCCGCTTCGCGATGTTCCAGGCGCTGGCGGTGAACAAACAGACCGGAGCTCTCGACTTCAAAGCCGCCGACGCGGTATTCGCGGCCGCCGAGAAGTACGGGCGGATCATCCTGCCGGTGCTCACCGGGCAGATCGGGGACTGCGAGGACGAGACCTTCAAGGAGAGCCGGTGGTACGTCGACGGCTGGACCCAGCTCACCCCGGTACACGGTCGCGCGGTCATGAGTTTCCGGGACTGGATCGACACCGCCGTGAACCGCTGGCGCAGTTCACCGGTACTGGCGGGCTGGGAACTGGTCGGTGAACCCGAGGCCAGCAATTGCGGTCGCACCTGTGATCTGCGCGGCCGCAGTTGCCCGCCGGACGGCGAGCAGATTCTGCGCCGGTTCATGGACGCGGCCGGAGCGCTGGTGCGCGCGGCCGATCCGCAGCGGCTGATCTTCTCCGGCCTGATCGGCGGTACCCAGTGCGGTGTGTCCGGTGTCAGCTACCGCGATATCGGCGCGTCACCGAATCTGGATGTGCTGTCGTACCACGACTACAGCGAGGAGGAGGGGCCGCTGCCCGGCGACCGGTACAGCGGTCTGGCCGCCCGCCTGGCGCAGGCACGCGAACTGGGAAAACCCTTGCTGGTCGGGGAGATCGGGGAGTACGCCGGATCCTGCCGCAGCTTCGAGCAACGCCGCGACATCATCGGCGGCAGCATGTCCGGGCAGCGCGCGGCCGGCAGCGCGGGCGCGCTGATCTGGGCCTACGTCCCGGACCCCCGATCGAACGAGTGCACCTACGATGTCGGCCCGGACGATCCGCTCTGGGGTCTGGTCGCCGAGCGCACCACCCTCGGCTGACCCGCCTCAGCTGCCGATCACCCGGTACAGCCGCCAGTCCGGCTGCCCCGCACCGTCATTGGGGATCTCCAGTTCCAGGGTGGCGATCTGCGCGCCGTTCTCGTACATGGTCGGATACCGCCGGTTGACCGCGTCGGAGGTACCGCGCCCGGAATTGGGCACCGCGAGAATGTATTTCACGCCGCGCTCGGTGGGCCGGTTGAGGATGCGCACGAAGTCCTGATCGGAGGGGATGACGAAACGGTCGGGCCGATGGGTGGCGACCAGCACCGCGAAGCCGTACACCGTGTCCATCACCACCGAGCCGGGCGGCAGGTCCAGGGCATCGAGGTAGTCGGCGAGCCGCCGCTCGGTCGAGAACGTGAGCGCGATGCGTCGCTGATCGCGGTATTTGGCGGTGATATTCGTCGGATCCGGGAACAGCGCCGCACGCAACGGATACTCCTGGACCGCCATCAGCTGGCTGTTCATTCCGATCGCGGTCGCGGGCAGCGACGCGATCAACAGCACCACCGTGGCGGCCGCGGCTGACGCGAGCAGCAGACCCCGGCCGGTGGCGCGTCGCGGCACCGACGATTCGGGCGGTGGCGCGCTCGCCGCGAGTTCGTTCCGGTCCGCCGGCAGGTCCGCGTACCGGCCCGGTCGGCGGCTGGGCGGGAAACGACGGGCGGCCGGAATCTGCAGGGCGAGAATCAGCACCAGCGGGATCGCGGCCACGTAGAAGCGCAGGAACGCGAACGTCGACCCGCTCGCGAAGCTCAGCGCCTGGAAACCGAGCACCGAGCCGCACAGCAGGATCGGCACCAGGACCTGGGCGTCGCGGCGACGGATGGCGAGCGCGCCGACCATCGGCAGCAGCAGGGGCAGCGTGGGCGCGAGGATCAGGGTGGCCCCGATCGAATACTGCAGCGCGGCCAGCGGATTCCCGGGTGCGGCCCCCGACTGCGCGAGGATCGCGGAATTGCCGTACTGCGAGGTGAATTGTTGGAACGCCTGTCCGGTGATCAGCCAGCTGGTCGCGGCCCACACCACGAACGCCAGCGCCACCGGCGCCGTCACCAGCACCAGATCCATTGCGGCCCCGGCGAATCGGTGCCCGTCACGGCGGTGATAGCTGAGCACGAACACCAGAACCGCCGCGGTCGCGGCCGGGGCGAGCGCGTCGTAGCGGGTGAGATACCCCAGCCCGAAGGCGATTCCGGCGGCCACCAGATCGTGCACGCCGTCGGTGCGCACCCACCGCATCAACCGGCGCACCGCCCAGCACAGGCAGAACAGGAACAGCGCCTCGCTCATCCCGTTGCCGCCGTAGAACACCACCATCGGATTGATCGCGAACAGCACCGTCACCGCCACGCACAACCAGCGCGGCGCACCGCGATCGGTGCCGATACCCCACACCGCGGTGACCGCGCCCGCCATGAACAGCGCGGTCATCAGCACCCCCGACAACCCCCAGCGGGTGATGGCCGGGAGCACCGGGGCCAGTGCCACGAACGGCAACTGTGCCAGCGAGGTCAAGGGCGTGAACACGAATCCGATGGCCGACAGGTGCGGATCCCGGCTGAACAACGCCGACTGGGTGGCCGAGACCCGGCTCAGCGCATCGCCCATCAGGTTCGCGCGCCCGGCCGCGATGAAGGTTCCGACGGCCAGATACAGCAGCGTCGAGGCCGCGAAGATCAGTCGCGGCGTCCGCGTTCCGGTCATGACGCGCTCTCCTCGGAGGTGCCCAGGCCGTGAAAGGTCTTCTCCCAGTAAGACGGATTGCGCAGCAGCTGCCAGCAGCCCTTGGCGGAGGCGATCGCCATCAGCAGCCAGTAGGCCGGGGAGGTGAGGCAGGCGATCAGCAGATCCGGCCGGTCGTTCTCCCGGCAGGCCACCAGGTTCATGTACACGGTGGCGGCATTGCCCAGCACCAGCGCGATGAGCGCGGGGAAGTAGACCGCCGCCGGAAAGATGCGTTCGATCAGTGCGGGCTGCCCGAGCACCCACGACAGCGTGATGAACCAGAACACCAGGTTCAGGCAGGCGATCACGGGGGTGCCCGCCAGGATCAGGGTGAAGCGAAAGAAGCCGACCGGACCGATCTTGCGCCACAACGAGACCGGCCGTCGCGCGTGCACCAGCCAGCTCTGCAGATAGCCCTTGTACCAGCGCGAGCGCTGCCGAATCCAGTTGATGACATCCGGATTGGCCTCCTCCAGCGTGGTGGAATCGATGACGGCCGTGGAGTATCCGCGCGCCGCGATCCGCACGCCCAGGTCCGCGTCCTCGGTCACGTTGTAGGGATCCCACGCGCCGATCGCGACCAGCACATTGCGCCGGAAGTGATTCGAGGTGCCGCCCAGGGGAATCGGCGCGCTGCTGCGCATCAGACCCGGCAGCAGGAAGCCGAACCACAACCCGTAGTCCATGGTGAACCAGGCGGTCAGCAGGTTCTGGCGGGCATTGTGGAAGGCCAGCTTGGCCTGGATGCACACCACCGACCGCGGCAGGCTCCCGAACGCCACCACCACCCGCCGCAGTTGCAGCGGATCGGGGATGTCCTCGGCGTCGTAGATGGTCACGATATCGCCGGTCGCGGCGTGCAGGCCGTAGTTGCAGGCCTTGGGCTTGGTGCGGGGATCGGCCGCGGGCACCAGCACGATGGTGATGTGTTCGCTTCCCGCCGTACCGATTCCGGCCGCGTGGGCCGCCTCGATGGTGGGCGCGTCGTCCTCCTCGAGCAGCAGCAGCGCCTGCATGCGGTCGCGCGGGTACTCGAGTCCGTTCAGGGCGGCGATCAGATCGCCGACCACCTCGGGTTCGCCGTAGGCGGGCACCAGGATCGTGTAGGGCGGCAGGTCGGCGTCGGGCAGGGCGCGTGCGGTCTCGTCGTCCACGGTGAGGATGGCGTCGCGGGCCATGCCCCGGGTGAACAGCACCACCCGGTCCACCATGACGGCGATATAGCCGAACGTGCACACCGCCATCACCACGATGAGCGTGGCCAGCGGTGCGAACACCGCGCACACCACCGCCAGCGCGGCCAGGCCCAGCAGCGAATTGCGTTGCCAGGGTAGGAATGCCACCGACGCCGAGGCCATCGCATCGGTCTCGCGCAGGCCGTGAACCGCGGCGTGCAGCGCCTGTTCCCGTTCCTCGGGGGTGGCCAGCCCCGGGAGTTCGCCCGTCATTCGCCCGCTCCGTTCCGCACGATCTCCTGCGCCACCGCGGTCAGCATGTCGCGGTCCTTGTACTCCGATTCCGGGTCGCCCACGGGGGATTCCGGGTCCAGGATCACCGCGTTGCCGCGCAGCATCGCGTGCAGCTGATTGCTGAGCAGCTTGCGCACCGAGGGGTCGGGCCGCGGGAAGACCGCGTCGCGCAGATGGTTGTCCGCGGAGATCAGGCTGACCCGTTCGGCGCCGTCCGCGCCCTGCCAGGTCCACGTCAGCCAGGTCCAGCTCAGCAGGTTCCGGTCGTCGACGACGGCATTGAGCCGGCCCACCACCCCGTGCCCGAGATCGATGCGCAGCGGTGGACTGATCCGCGGCTGGTCGAGCCCGTACATGACGAACTCCGGGTAGTGGTCGAGCCGGTCGCGATAGTCGGCGCGCAGCACGTCGACCATGATGCGCCTACGCCGGGATTCCTTGTCCCACAGCGGATTGCCTCGCACCGTCTGCCACTGCTGCCGCATCCATCGGTTGCCCCGTCCGTAATAGCGAGGGGCCCAAGGGTATTCGTGCTCGCTGACCAGTTGCCAGCCGCCCGCGACCTGCGGGGCGTCCGCGATGACCAGGCCCGGGATCAGCGGCGCGGGCGGGCGGTATTCCTCCGGTACCGGGATCAGCGCCATCAGCGCCGTCGATACGATCACCGTCGCCAGCGCGCTCCGCGACCAGGTCGCGGTGGACGGGCGCACCCGCCGGTCCAGCGGTCGCACCGTGCGCCAGCGGCGCTGGAAGAAGTACATGACCGTGGTCGCCACGTAGCTGGCCACGATCGGCGGCACCAGCTGGAACCACAGCCCGCGCAGCTGCGGGAACCAAACCGCCATCACCGCCACCATCAGCGCGCCCACCGCGAGCGCGATCGCACCGCCGGCCAGCGCCCGCAGGCGGGTGCGGCCCGATCCGATGGCCGCCGCGGCCGCGGCCGGGATCAGCATGACCAGGCCCTGATCGGGTTTGGTGCCGCCGATCGTGACCGTCAGAATGCGGTAGAGCAGCGGCGACGCGCACACCAGCACCAGCAGCCACACCGGCCAGAAGCGGAACACCGGCCGCAGTCCGAAGGCGAGGATGCACACGCTCATCAGGAACAGCGGCGCCGCAACGAGATCCAGGTGCAGCACCTCGTATTCGTAGGGATAGCGCAGCACCAGCAGGCCGATCAGCGCGGCGGTGCCGGCCAGCCCGAGCAGGCCGACGATGATGTCGGTCTGCCGGTCGTAGATCGGCAGTTCGGTGTGGTGGCGCAATGCCATGCCGATCGCGGCGAAACCGGCCAGGATCGGCAGCGCGAAGACGTAGCCGATGTCGGAACGCTGTGCGATGTCCTCGATCAGCTCGTGCCACAGGTTCCAGAACGCCACCACGGTGGCGGCCGCGACCAGCACGAACCGCCACACCGTCAGCCATGGGAAGGTACGCGGCGCGCGCGCCGGGGCAGGGGATTCGAGGGTGGCGGTCATGGCGCCGGCGTCAGCGGGACCGTCGCCGCTGCGACAGTATCGCGATACCGCCCACCAGGCCGGCCGCCAGGATCACCCCGGCGATGATGGCCAGCCGCCGGGCCAGCGGGATCTCCGCGTCCGAGGACGGTGCGGCGGCCAGCTCGGTGTGCAGGGTGGCGCCCGGATCGAAGAGTTCGGGATCGCGGTCACCGACCTGCAGCAGCACCGGACCGGAGAGCCGGAAGGACCGATCCGGGTCGGCGACAAGCCAATTCAGCAGCCGGTCGAGCTGCGCGGGAGCCTCGGTCGAGGTGGCCACCACGACCGTGCGCTTGCCCGTCCAGGTGGCCTGCAGCGAACCGAAGTTCAACGGCGGGCGCAGATTCAGCTTCGTCCGCACCTCCGCGTCGTCGCCGTAGACGGTGAGGGTCTCGCCGCTGCGTGCCAGCGGCAGCGCGATCGACTGCGGCAGTTCGCCGTTCGCCGCGATCAGCACCGCCGGCAGATTGCTGCCGACGGCGTCGTCGAAGCTCACCAGTTCCGGTCGCAGCGGCACCGAGGTCAGCCGCTGCATCGCGACCAGCACCTGCGCGGCCCGCACGGTGTCGTCGAAACCGGGCGTCCGCAGCCCCACCTGGACCCGGGGCAGCAGCGCCTGCGGTACCGCGCCCAGCCCGCCGGGAACCGGCGGTTGCGAGGTATTGCTGAGCACCGTGCCGTCCGGGTCGATGGTCAGGGTGATCGGTTGTTCCAGGCCGCAGCCGTGGGTCAGGCCCGCCTGCTGCAGGGTGACCGACACCGTGGTGACCCGGCTCAGCAGCTCGTCCGGGATGGTGATCCACTGGTCGAAGCGACCCGAGGGCTCGAGCGGCCAGGCCGCCAGCTGCCGGTCGCCGATCGTCACGGCGAGTTGCCCGTTCAAGGTGTCAGGCAGTGGAGTGTGATTGCCGCTCAGATGAATTCGCACATTGCGGGCCGGTCGCCCCAGCCGCGTCATATCGACGGCGAAATCGACGCGCACATACCCGATGGCCATCGCGCTGAGTCGGCTCTGTCCCAGCTCGCGCAGCGTGGTGGTGCGCGGGGCCAGTTGCGGCGCGGCGGGCAGGCCCAGCGCGGTGGCCGAGGTGCCGATGGCTGCCTTCGCCAGATCGCTGGAGAGCAGCCGCATCTGGACCGGCAGCGACTTCTCGTCCCCGGAGACGGTCAGCAGCGGTGCGGGGCCGGCGGTCAGGCGCAGTCCGGCGTCGGCCGCCTCGCGGATCACGACCTGACGCTCCAGGAAGGCCGGCGGATGATCCGGTGCGGTCGCGCCGGAGTCGATGCGCCGGATGTCCACGGCGACAGTCTGATTGGTGTATCGGGCGACCACCGCCGTGGTGAGCGTCAGCACGGCGGCGCTCTCGGTGGGGGAGGGGCTCGCGGGCGTGTACACGGTGAGGCGGTTCAGTGCCGGGGGCAGGAACTCGGCGACCGTGGTGGGCTGCGCCTCCTCGCCGAAGTACACCACCGCGGCGTCGGTGAGGGTCAGCGGCTGCCCGCGCCAATCCTCCGGGCAGATACCGGGTTCCGGCAGCAGCGCCGAGGCCAGCGTCACCGTGATGACGCTGCCCTCGACCCGGGCCCCGGCGAGCGAGATGCGAATGGGCGCGCGCGGATCCAGCGGCAGGTTCACCCGATCGAGCAGGCGCTGATCGGAGCGCGCCTCGAGCACACCGCGCGACAGCGTGGGCGGGGCCTGCACGGTCCCGGTGATCGCGGCGGGCGCCAGGCCGGGCAGCAGCGGCAGGGTCAGGGTGACCTCGTGTTCGCGGCCGGGGAACTGCAATGACTGGCCCAGCCCCAGGTTCTGCAGCGCGATCGGGTGATCGGCGGCCTCGGCGTGCGCCGCCGACGGGAGCGCGGTGGTGGGCAGCATCGCGATGAGCAGGGCGGCCCCGGCGGCCAGCACGCGCCTGCCGTGCGGTGCGCGGGGGCGGGAGCGGAACGCGCACAAGATCATTCGTTCTCCTGGGGGCGTCATCGGCGGGGTGGCCGAGGGTGCGCGGTAGGGGCCGGGGGCCGCTGCGGTGCGGCCGGGAATCGCCGCGGTGCAGGGCGAGAAACTGCTACAGCCAGGTGGAATCGCCGAAAACTGCTCCGCTGTCATCGGTTTCGGCGGACTTGACGTAGATGTAGGTGTACTGCCGGATCGCCACCGGACCGGTGCAGCTGTTGACCGTGATGTGGAAGTCGCGGATCACGATGGAGACCTCCTTGCCCGGCATCAGGTCCTTGTCGGCGACCGGTACGTCCTTGACCTCACCGGGGGCGAGGTTGACGCTCATCGGCACCTGGATGTTCGGACCGATGATGCCGACCGTCGGGCTCTGGCCCACGGTCGCGCTCGGCACGTACACCTGGGGGATCGCGCCCACGTTGCCGTTCTGCAGCGTGACCGCGCAGCCGACGGTGTATCCGGTCTTGAGGCTGCCGCCCGCGATGCCGTCGACCCGCGCGTAGGCGATGCTGCTGACCAGGCTCTCGCGGGTGGTGCCGACCATGTTGAGCGGCGCGATGCGGTTGACGAACTCGTCGCGGTTACCGACCGTGAAGCTGCCGAAGGTGGAGGCGTAGGTGCGTTCGTGCGGGGGCAGCGTGTCGATGTCGGCCCGGGCGGGGGTGGTCGCGCACAACGCGGCGGACAGGGACAGCGCGAGCAAACCGAACGGAAACAGCCGCATGTCGATCACGGTAATAGAGAATCGGTATGACCGATCCGAATGACACGTAACGACCAGTCGGCTTTATCGACGGGATCCGCGATCAGGAGGGTGAGATGGCGAACCTCAGGCGCGAACCAGTGCGAACAGCCAGCGCAGCGCGGCCGCGGTGGCCGCCGCCAGCACGGCGGCCTGCGCCGAACCGGTGATCAGGGCGATGAGCAGCGCGACAGCCGCGGCGGCCGCGAGGGCCTCGAGCTTGTACACCGGCCAGGCGGTGCCCGCGATATTCACGGTCGCCGCCCGCGCGGGCGGCCGTCCGGTGTCCGTAGGGTTAACCACTGCCATACGGTCAGGGTAGACGGAGAAACAATGTTCGGGCAACCGAACTTATTGTCGGGAACATAACAGTGAAGACGGAGGTTACCCACGTCATGCCACTAATCGGAGAGTATGAACCCAGCCCTTCCGACTGGGCGCGCAAGCAGGCCGATGAATACGAGGACTCGCAGGGCGCCGATGGCTTCAGCCTCAAGGGCAAGCCGATCATCCTGCTGACCACCAAGGGCAACAAGAGCGGCAAGCTGCGCCGCACCCCGCTGATGCGTGTCGAGCACAATGGCGAGTACGCCGTGGTCGCCTCGCTGGGCGGCGCCCCCAAGCACCCGGTCTGGTACTACAACATCGCCGCCGACCCGCACGTGGAGCTGCGCGACCGTGACGTGGTCAAGGACTACGACGCCCGCGAGGTCACCGGCGATGAGAAGGCCGTGTGGTGGGAGCGGGCCGTCGAGGCCTGGCCCGACTACGCCGACTATCAGACCAAGACCACCCGCGAGATCCCGGTCTTCGTCCTGACTCCCCGAGCCTGACCCGCGAGAATGCCCCGGCCACACGGTGACCGGGGCTTTCTTTATCGGACTATCCGGACTGTTGCCGATACTGGCTCCTGACCTGCGCTCGCTCCCGGCTAGCATGTTCGAGTGTCTGATCCGCTTGCAGTAGCAGAGAAAGTGTCCGGTCGGCTGCCCGAATTGACGGCCGACGAGATCGATGCGGCCGCCAAGCGAATCTCGGGGATTATCGAGCCGACACCGCTGCAGCGGATTCCGCGCCTATCGGCGCTGACCGGTGCCGAGGTCTACCTCAAGCGCGAGGACCTCACCGCCGTGCGCTCCTACAAGCTGCGCGGCGCCTACAACCTCATGATGCAGCTGACCGATGCCGAGAAGGCCGCCGGTGTGGTGGCCGCCAGCGCCGGAAACCACGCGCAGGGAGTCGCTTTCGCGTGCAAGGCGATGGGAGTGCGCGGCCGCATC
Source organism: Nocardia sp. NBC_00511 (assembly GCF_045161165.1). Lineage (NCBI taxonomy): Bacteria > Bacillati > Actinomycetota > Actinomycetes > Mycobacteriales > Nocardiaceae > Nocardia > Nocardia sp. NBC_00511. The sequence goes on along the minus strand of NZ_CP107849.1, from coordinate 4,128,870 downwards.
TACGTGCCGACCACCACGCCCAAGCAGAAGCGGGACCGAATCCGCGTGCACGGCGGCGAATTCGTGCAACTCATCGCGGTCGGCGACACCTACGACGCGGCCGCCGCGGCCGCCGTCGACGATGTCGCCCGCACCGGCGCGACCATGGTGCCGCCCTTCGACGATCCGCGCACCGCGGCCGGGCAGGGCACCATCGCCGCCGAGGTGCTCGAGCAGCTCGGCCGCGCACCGGATCTGATCGTGGTGCCGGTCGGTGGCGGCGGCTGCCTCGCGGGCATCAGCACCTATCTGCGGGAACGCGCGCCGCACACCGCGATTCTCGCCGCCGAACCCAGCGGGGCCGCCTCCATGACCGCCGCCCTGGTGGCCGGGGGACCGGTGACGCTGCCGGAGATCGACCCGTTCGTCGACGGCGCGGCGGTCCGCCGGATCGGCGCGGTCGGCTATCAGGCGGTGGCGCGCTTCGGCGGCCAGGTCCGCTCGCACGCCTCGCTGCCGCTGCTCACCAGCACCGAAAACCGGGATGGCGCAGGCTCTTTCCGGATGATGCAGATCGACGAGGGCGCGATCTGCACGGCCATGCTGGAGCTCTACCAGAACGAGGGCGTGGTCGCCGAGCCCGCCGGCGCGCTGTCGGTCGCGGCCCTGCGCGAGATCGATATCGTGCCCGGTTCGACCGTGGTGTGCCTGCTGTCCGGCGGCAACAACGACGTCTCGCGCTACGGCGAGGTCATCGAGCGTTCGCTGGTGCACCAGGGCCTCAAGCACTACTTCCTGGTGGACTTCCCGCAGGAACCCGGTGCGCTGCGCCGCTTCCTCGACGAGGTGCTCGGCCCGGACGACGACATCACCCTGTTCGAGTACGTCAAGCGCAACAACCGCGAGACCGGTGCCGCGCTGGTCGGCATCGAACTCGGCGCACCCGGCAATCTCGAATCCCTGCAGAAGCGCATGGACGAATCGCCGATCCAGGGTGAGCGATTGGAGCCGGGCACCCCGGCCTACCGCTACCTCACCTGACCCGGTCCGTCTCGCGGCCCCCGACCCGACGGTCGGGGGCCGTTTTCGTGGATTGACGCGTTTGTCCAAGAAGTCGCCGCCGCCGAGGCATAGCGTGGATCGCACCTCGGCAACGAAAGGTGATGGTTCCCATGGCCGGAATCCCCGACGCGGTCGCCAGTACGACCGTCCCGCAGCATCCTGCCCGCGTATGGCAGGCGCTCACCGATCCCAGCGAGATCGAGCAGTACTTCTTCGGCACCCGGGTCGTCACCGACTGGCAGGTCGGCGGTCCCATCACGTGGGGCGGGGAATGGCAGGGCAAGCCGTACGAGGATCGCGGGGAAGTCCTCGAGGTCACCGCGCCCGAACAGCTCACCGTCTCCCACTACAGCCCGATGACCGGACTGCCCGATGTGCCGGAGAACTATCACACCGTCACCTACATCCTGGCCGCCGTGCCCGACGGCACCACGGTCACCATCCGCCAGGGCAACAATCGCAGCGAGGGCGAGGTCGCGGAATCCGAGAAGACCTGGACCATGGTGCTCGACAGCCTGAAAAGCTATCTCGGCGAGGCCGATTGAACGACGTACCGATCCGACACCACGGCCCCCGACCGGATTGGTCGGGGGCCGTGGTACGTGTGATCCGACCCCACGACAGATCACACGGGTCTCAGGTGTGCAGCAGGTATCCGGCGTCGGAGCGGTGGATCAGGTGCGGCGTGCCGAGTTTGCGGTCCACGCGGGTGATCACCTCGGCTATCCCGGTGGGCGCGACGGACTCGCTGCAGTAGGCGGCGATCTCGTCGGGAGTCACCAGGGTGCCCGCGCGGGCGGCCAGCAACTCCAGGGCGCAGAACTCCGGCGTGGTCATGGTCAGCAGCACGCCGCCGCGCCGGACCCGGCGGCGCAGCCGGTCCACCACCAGATCGCCGAGGGTGATCAGGGAGGACGGGCCGCGGCCGGGCGTGCACAGCGCCCGCACCCGGGCGGCCAGCTCGCCGAGCGAGAACGGTTTGGCCAGATAGTCGTCCGCGCCGCCGGCGAAGGACTCGGTGCGATCGGCCGGGCTGTCGCGGGCGGTGATCAGCAGGGCCGGGGTGCTGTCGCCCGATTCCCGTTGCCGCCGAACCAGTTCCAGCCCGTCCCCGTCGGGCAGGCCGCGATCGAGCACCAGGCAGTCGTAGAGTCGCGCCCCGCACTGCCGCCCCGCGTCGCCGAGGGTGCGGGTCAGATCGACGATGAAACCGGCCTCCCGCAGTCCGGCGGCCACCCGATCACCGAGTTCGTCATCGTCCTCGCAGACCAGGACCCATACGTGGCGGCGGCTGATTCCATCGTCGGGCATGCGCCCACGGTGCCAGAGTGATCGTGAACGAATCATGATTGGTTAACGTGGCGGGCCCGTGAAGCCGATACCCGAGTAGTCCACTACGCATGCGGTCCGAATACCGGAGCGGGAGGCTGGGGAACATGAAAAGGCTGGTGGTGTGCTGCGACGGCACGTGGAAGGCCGAATCGAGCACGACGTCGTCGAATATCGTGAAGATCGCGCAGACGGTGCGCCTCAGCGGTGCGGACCGCGCGGGCAATACCGTCGGCCAGCGCATCTACTACGTGTCGGGGCCCGGTTCGCGCGGCTTCATGTCCGATCGGCTGCTGGGCGGCGCGTTCGGGGTGGGGCTGGAGGCCAACCTGTCCGCCGCGTATTGGCAGCTGGCATTGAACTGGGAGCCGGGCGACGAGATCTACATCTTCGGTTTCAGCCGGGGCGCGTACACCGCGCGCAGTCTCGCGGGCATGATCAACCGGCTCGGCATCCTCAGCTATCAGGCCATGATCGGCGGCAAGTATCCCGAGGCGCTGGAGATCTACCGGACCCGCAAGGCGCACCCGGATGATCCCGATCCGCCCGCCTGGGCCGAATTCCGCAGGGCCAACAGCTATCCCGATCCGGTGACCATCAATTTCCTGGGCGTCTTCGACACCGTCGGTGCGATGGGGGTGCCGGGGCTGACCGCCCGCCGACACCGCTTCCACGACGTGAACCTGTCGAACATCGTGCTGTGCGCCCGGCAGGCTCTGGCCCTCGACGAGCGCCGCCGCGCGTTCGCGCCGTGCCTGTGGGAGATCCCGGCCGAGCAGCAGGCCGGATCCGGTCGGCGGGATCGGGTCAAACAGGTCTGGTTCGAGGGCGTGCACAGCGATGTCGGCGGTGGCTACGCCGACTGCGGGCTGTCCGACATCACCCTGCGCTGGATGATCGCGCAGGCCGAGGCCGAGGGCCTGGCCTTCGACCACGACCGCCTCGACACTCTGCTCAGCGGCTGCACCCGCGACGCCGTCCAGCTGCACGATTCGCTGAGCGTCGGCTTCCGGGCATTGAATTACGCTCGCGCGCTGGGCAATCCGCGCAGCCCCCGCTTCTACTTCGATTCCTGGCGCAAGGTGCTGCAACCGCAGGACCAGGACAGCTACCTGTCCTCGACGGTGTCGGACGGCAATGGGTATCGGCCGCGCAACCTGCGCCGCTGGCGCGAACTGCGACCCGGGCCGATCCCCGCCGCCCTGATCGAACCTGTTGTCCTGGCACCCATTCCGCCACCGGTGGTCGATCCCGTGACCACCCTGTCGTCCGCGGCCGTCGCGGCCCTACCGGCGTCCAACGGCATCGCCGCCCGCAACTGAGCCTGCGCGGCGGACTCAGCGGACCAGTAGCGCCACGGGCAACCGGGCGAAGAGCTTCTCCAGTCGTGCCCGCCCGGAGAAGGTGTGGCCGGTGAGGCGGTCGGTCCAATGTCCCTGCGGCAGATCCAATACCGTGTCCGCCCAGCCGCCCGCCTCGTCGAGGCGGACGCTGTGGCGGGTGACCGCGACGATCACCTCGGGGGTCTCGCCCTGGCGGCCGCGGGCGTAGGAGATCAGGTGCTGGGCCTGGTCCCCGGAGGCGAACAGTGGGCTGTAGGTGCCGCCGACGAAGCAGTCCGGGCGTTCGCGGCGCAGCCACAGCGCGTACGCCACGATCCACATCTTGATCGCGCCGGTCGGATCGAGATCCGGTGTGCCGGTGAGTGATTGCAGCAGCAGCGAGCGGTGGGTGAAGTCGACCGGGCGGCGATTGTCGGGGTCGACGAGCGAGTCCTCCCACAGTTCGCAGCCCTGGTAGATGTCGGGGATGCCGGGCCCGCACAGCTGCAGCAGCTTCTGTGCCAGCGCGTCGGTCCAGGCGTGCGAGACCAGGTCGTCGACGAACTCGCTCAGCTCGGCCCCGACCGGTCCGTCGAGCACCGCGTCGATCCAGGTGTGCACGGCCGTCTCGAACTCGGTATCCGGTTCCTCCCAAGAGGATTGGGTACCGGCCTCGCGAACGGTCTTCTCCGCGAACTGATGCAGGCGTTCCCGCAGTCCGGGCACCGTCGCGGCCGGGCGGCCGTCGGCGGGCCAGATGCCGAACATGTTCTGCAGCAGGAACAGTGTGGTCGCGCCGTCGGGTCCGGGCGTCTGCTCCTCCCAGCCGCTGACCTGTCGTGTCCAGACGTCTGGCACCTGCGAGAGCATGCCGATGCGGGCGCGCACATCCTCGCCGCGCTTGGTGTCGTGGGTGGACAGCGCGGTCAGGGTGGCGGGCCAGCGCACCGCGCGTTCGGCGTTGGCGAGATGGAATTCGATCACCGAGCAGCCGAAGCGGGCCGGATCCGCACCCATCTCCTGCAGCGACACCAGCCGCGCGGCGCGGTAGAACATGGTGTCCTCCACCGCTTTCGCGGTCATCGCCCCGCCCACCTGATGGAAGCGGGTGGCCGCCTCGCCGCCGATGGTGAGGGCGGTGACCAGTACCTGCAGCGGCGCGTTGAGTTCGGCGTTGCGCCGCGCCACCTCGGCGACCACCGCGCCGACCATCCCGGCCAGCGGCGCGTAGTCGGTGCGGTACACCGGCATGAACGACAGCACCTCGATGGTGGCGTTGGTCAGCGCCATGGTGTCGAAGGCGTCGGCGTGGGCGTCGCGTTTGATGGCGGCGACCAGGCGGCGAACCTCGGGCACCAGCATGGTTTCGGCAACCGCCCGGCGAATGCGGTGTTCCTGCTCGGTGAACCAGGCCCGGTCGCTGCCGTGACCGGTGAATTGCCGTGACAGTTCGGTGAGCTGTTTCTCACCGTCGGGGTCGATGAGCACCCCGCCGATATCGGCGAGCGCGTCGTAACCGGTGGTGCCGTCGATGGGCAGGGTGGCGTCGAGGGGTTCGCGGTTGGAGAGCACCTTCTCGACGATCAGCAGCCGCTGCGGGCCGATCAGCTGCCGCAGCCGTCGCAGGTAGCCCGTTGGATCGGCCAGCCCGTCCGGATGATCCACGCGCACACCGTCGATCAGCTCGTGCTCGCACCAGGCGGCCAGCTCGCGATGGGTGGCCTCGAAGACCGCCGGGTCCTCCTGCCGGATGGCCGCCAGCCCGCCGACGGTGAAGTAGCGCCGGTAGCCGCAGAGTCCGGATTTCCAGTTGACCAGTCGATAGTGCTGCTTGTCGTGGATGCGCAGCGCGTTCTCGCCGTCGGTGCCGGGCGCGATCGGGAAACGCATATCGTGCAGTGCCAGCATGGGTTCCGGCCCGGTGCGGTCCACCGACAGTGCCGCCGGATCGTTCTCCCCGGCCAGCACCGGCAGCGCGATGCGTCCGCCCGCGCCGTTGCCGGGCGTCCAGTCGATGTCGAACCAGGTGGCGTACTGGGAGTCCTTGCCGTTGCGCAGCACGTCCCACCACCACGCGTTCTGCCGCGGATCGGCGACGCCGACGTGGTTGGGGACGAGATCGACGATCAGGCCCATGCCGCGGCCGCGCACCTCGTCGGCGAGGGCCTTGAAGCCGCCCGGTCCGCCGAGCGCCGCCGACACGGTGGTGGGGTCGGTGACGTCGTAGCCGTGGGTGGAGCCGCGCACGGCGGTCAGCACCGGCGATAGGTACAGGTGTGAAATGCCCAGCTGCTGCAGGTATTCCGCGATTCCGCGCGCATCGGCGAAGGTGAGTGCGTCGGGTCGCAACTGCAGCCGGTAGGTGCTGCGCACGGGCGTCTGCCGGGCGATGGGTCCGGTGGTGTGTTCGGGCGAGCTGGTCATGGCGCTATCGATCATGCCGTACGGCGCAGGACGAGCAGACAGCGTGCGGGTACTTGCACGGTCGCGGCGGCGGAGTGGTACACGTCGACGGCGGGGGTTCCGGTGGCGGTCGAGCAGTCCAGGGCGACCATCCAGCTATCGCCGTACGCGGTACCGGGAACGGTGAATTCGAGGGTCTGGTCATGGGCGTTGAAGCACAGCAGGAACGAGTCGTCGGTGATGGCCTCACCGCGTGGGCCGGGCTCGTGGATGCCGTCGCCGTTGAGGTACACCGTGAGTGACCGTCCGAAGCCGGTCTCCCAGTCCACGTCGGTCATGTCCGCGCCGCCCGGGGTGAACCAGGCGATGTCACCGGGCCCGTCCGCGGTGGGCGCGGGGCGGCCGTCGAAGAAGCGACGCCGCCGGAACACCGGGTGCGCGGTGCGCAGAGCGACCGTGCGCCTGGTGAATTCGAGTAGCTCGGCGTTGGAGTCCATGAGTGACCAGTCCATCCACGACAGCGGTGAATCCTGACAGTAGACATTGTTGTTGCCCTGCTGGGTGCGGCCGAATTCGTCGCCGTGCAACAGCATCGGGGTGCCCTGCGACAGCATCAGGGTGGCGAGCAGGTTGCGGGTCTGGCGGGCGCGCAGGGCGTTGACCTCCGGGTCGTCGGTGGGGCCCTCGACGCCGCAGTTCCAGGAGCGGTTGTAGCTCTCGCCGTCGCGATTGTCCTCGCCGTTGGCCAGATTGTGTTTCTCGTTGTAGGACACCAGATCCGCGAGGGTGAACCCGTCGTGCGCGGTGACGAAGTTGATGCTCGCGCCCGGGCGGCGGCCGGTGGTCTCGTAGAGGTCCGAGGAGCCGGTGAGCCGAGAAGCGAACTCGCCCAGGGTCGCCGGTTGTCCGCGCCAGTAATCACGCACGGTGTCACGGTATTTGCCGTTCCACTCGGTCCAGGCGGCCGGGAAATTGCCGACCTGGTAGCCGCCCTCGCCGACGTCCCACGGTTCGGCGATCAGCTTGACCTGGCTCACCACCGGATCCTGGTGCACCAGGTCGAAGAAGGTGGAAAGCCGGTCCACGTCGTGCAATTCGCGGGCCAGGGTGGCGGCGAGGTCGAAGCGGAAGCCGTCGACGTGCATCTCCAGGATCCAGTACCGCAGCGAATCCATGATCAGTTGCAGGGCGTGCGGATGCCGCATGTTGAAGCTGTTGCCGGTGCCGGTGTAATCCATGTAGTGCTGCGGATCATCGTCCACCAGACGGTAATACGCGGCATTGTCGATGCCGCGGAAGCTGATGGTGGGCCCGAATTCATTGCCCTCGGCGGTGTGGTTGTAGACCACGTCGAGGATCACCTCGATGCCCGCCGCGTGCAGTGCGCGCACCATGGCCTTGAATTCGGTGACCGCGGCCCCGGGCGTATCGCTGGCCGCATATCCGCGATGCGGGGCGAGATAGCCGAAACTGTTGTAGCCCCAGTAGTTTCGCAGTCCGCGGTCGAGCAGGATGCGGTCGTCGAGGAACTGGTGCACCGGCATCAACTCGACCGCGGTGACGCCCAGTCGCAGCAGGTGCTCGATGATCGCCGGATGCGCCATGCCCGAGAAGGTGCCGCGCAGTTCCGGCGGTACGGCCGGATGCGTGAACGTCATCCCCTTGACGTGCGCCTCGTAGATGACGGTCTCGTGGTACGGCCGCCTGGGTGCGCGATCGTCGGCCCAGTCGAAGTACGGGTTGATCACCACGCCGGTCATGGTGTGGCCGAGCGAGTTCTGCCCGTGGTTGTAGGGCGCGCTGGCGGTGCCGAAATCACCCTCGAACGCCTTGCCGTACGGATCCAGCAGCAGCTTGCTCGGATCGCAGCGCAACCCCTTCTCGGGCGCGAACCCGCCGTGCACCCGGAACCCGTAGCGCTGCCCGGGCCCGACGCCGGGCAGATAGGCGTGCCAGACATACCCGTCCACCTCGTCGAGGGGGATGCGGGTCTCGCGCTGCCGCTCGTCGATCAGGCACAGTTCGACCCGCCGGGCCACCTCGGAGAACACCGAGAAGTTCGTCCCGACTCCATCGTAGGTCGCGCCTAGCGGGTAGGCGGTCCCGGGCCAGACGTCGAGGGCCGTCGTGCCGGGGGTCGCGGGAGCCATACCGAGACACTATCGGCCCGGTGAGGGTGAGCTCTTGCGGACCGGTCCGAACCCCGCGTGCTAACTTGAACGGTGTTCAAGCCCGCTCCTCGTAAGGACCTTCCGTGGCATCGACTCCCGCAGCGACGGCACTGACCCCCGCCGAGATCACCGCCCTCGACGCGGCCCACGTGTGGCATCCCTACGGCGGATTCCCGGCCAGCACCGAACCCCTGATCGTGGCGTCGGCGGCCGGTACCCGACTCACCCTCGCCGACGGGCGGGAACTGGTGGACGGGATGAGTTCCTGGTGGGCCGCCATCCACGGGTATCAGCATCCCGTGCTGGATGCGGCATTGCTCGCGCAGTCGCGGCGGATGAGTCACGTCATGTTCGGCGGGCTGACTCATGAACCGGCCGTGCGGCTTTCGCAGCTGCTGGTGGAGTTGACGCCCGAGGGGCTGAACAAGGTGTTCCTCTGCGACTCCGGGTCGGTGTCGGTGGAGGTCGCGGTGAAGATGTGCCTGCAATACCAGCGGGCGGCGGGCAAACCGGAGAAGCATCGGCTGCTCACCTGGCGCGGCGGATACCACGGCGACACCTTCACCCCGATGAGCGTGTGCGATCCCGAAGGTGGCATGCACTCGCTGTGGACCGATGTCCTGACTCCGCAGATCTTCGCGAGCGCGCCGCCGAAAGACTATGAGCCCGAATATGTCTCGGAACTCTCGACGCTGATCGCCGCGCACGCCCACGAACTCGCCGCCGTCATCGTCGAACCCGTGGTGCAGGGCGCGGGCGGCATGCGCTTCCACGACCCGCGCTACCTCGCCGACCTGCGCCGCCTCTGCGACGAACACGGCGTACTGCTGGTCTTCGACGAGATCGCCACCGGATTCGGCCGCACCGGAACGCTTTTCGCCGCCGACGCCGCCGCAGTCGTGCCCGACGTCATGTGCGTGGGCAAGGCCCTCACCGGCGGGTACATGACCCTCGCCGCCGCGCTGTGCACCACGCGGATCGCCGAAACCATCTCGCGTTCGCACGGTGGCCTCATGCACGGACCGACATTCATGGGCAACCCGCTGGCCTGCGCCGTCGCCGTGGCGTCCCTGGAACTGCTGCTGTCGCGCGACTGGCAGGGCGAGGTCGCCGCCATCGAATCCGGTCTCATCACCGGGTTGGCCCACGCCATCGACCTGCCCTCGGTCGCCGATGTCCGCATTCACGGCGCGATCGGTGTGGTCGAACTCCACGAGCCGGTCGACATGGTGAAAACCACTGCGGCGGCGATTGATTCCGGTGTCTGGCTGCGGCCCTTCCGCAACCTGATCTATACGATGCCGCCGTTCATCAGCACCCCGGACGACGTCGCCCGAATCACCGCCGCCATGCTCGCGGCCGCCTCGGCCTGAGCCGCGCACCGGCCGGAAGTCAGTGTCGGCCAGTAGGTTCCGGGCGCAGCGCGGCCATCGCCAGATCGAGCATGCGGGCGGTCTTCGCCGCATCGTCGGTCGCGGTGGCGAGCAGGATGCCGAGCATCATGGTGACCACGTCGTCGGCCTCGACGTCGGTCCGCAGTGAGCCGTCCACCGATGCGGCGGTGAGGAATTCGGCGATGGCCGCGGTGATGCGTCCGCGCGTGTCCGGCGTCGCGATGCGCCCGGAGGCCCAGCCCGCGCGCAGGGTGTCGGCCATCCCGCGCTTGGTGGCGACGAACACGGCGTAGCGGCCCATCCACGCCCGCAGGGCGCGATCGGGCGGCAGCTCGCGCAGCAGTTCGGCGGTGGTGTCGGTGAGATGGTCGAGTTCGGCCGCGTACACCGCCTCCACCAAGGCCTCCCGACTGGGGAAGTGGCGATACAGGGTCCCGATGCCGACACCCGCCGAGCGGGCGATGCCCTCGAGTGACGCGCTATCGTCGCCGGCCGCCGCGAAGGCGGCCCGAGCGGCATCGACCAGCTTGTCCCGGTTGCGGACAGCATCGGCGCGCGGCTTCTTCCCCGCATCGGTCGAGGCTGCGGTCAGGTCTGCGTCGGTCGGGCCGGGTCGAGCGGGAGTCAAAGCGGAGGCTCCTCCGTTTATGCTAGTGTCGATTCAAGCGGAGGGTCCTCCGCTTCGCTGATTCTCGCACGCGGAAGGCACTTCCATGACCGCGAACACCGCACTCGATCGCACCGCCGCCGGTCACCCCCGCGCGGGCGGCGCGGCCACCCTCGGCACGCACACCGTCTCCCGCATCGGCTACGGCGCGATCCAGCTGCGCCGCTTGGACCGGGATGCCGCACTGACCCTGCTGCGCCGCTCGGTCGAACTCGGCGTCGACCACATCGACACCGCCCAGTTCTACGGTGGCGCGAACGAATTCCTCCGCGAGGCCCTGACCCCCGCGGACGGCACGGTCATCGTCACCAAGGTCGGCGCCGATCCCAATCCCGGCGGCCCGATCCCGCTGCGTCCCGCGCAGCGCCCCGAACAGTTGCGCGCCAGCATCGAGGACAATCTCGAATCCCTCGGCCTGCAACAACTTCCGGTGGTCAACCTGCGCCGCCTCGACGCCGGTCCGGGCCTGCGCGCCGAGGGTGATCAGGTCGTCGACCTCGACGACCAGCTCGCGGTGCTGATCGCACTGCGCGAGCAGGGCAAGATCGGCGCCATCGGCCTCAGCGGCGTCGACCTCGAAGGCCTCCGCCGCGCCCTGCCCGCCGACATCGTCTGCGTCCAGAACTCCTACAGCCTCGTCTCCCGCACCGATGAGCCCCTGCTGGAGCTCTGCACCGCGAACCACATCGCCTGGATCCCGTTCTTCCCCTTGGGCGGAGCCCTTCCCGGCCTCCCGAAGGTCACCGACGATCCGACCATCCGATCCGTCGCCACCGCCCTCGGCCACACCCCGTCTCAGATCGCCCTGGCCTGGCTCCTCCACCACGCCCCGAACATCCTGCTCATCCCGGGCACCGCCGACCGCACCCACCTCGAAGCCAATATCGCCGTAGGTTCGATCGTCCTCGACCCCGACACCCTCGCGACCCTCGACGCGATCCCCTCCCGCGTCGCCGAAATCCACTTCTGACATCTGGACGCCTCCGGCTTTCGCCAGGTCGGAGGCATGTCTAGAAATACCTCTGGAACAGAGCTATTGTGGCGAGGTGTCGGAAACCCGGCGGCGCGAGGCCGAAGACGAGGGCTATGCCGAGCTGTTCACGTTGCTGTTCAGTTCGATGGGCCGGTTGCGGCGGCAGGTCGGGCGGCTGGCGGGGCGGTCGTTCGACGAACCGGGGTTGTCGGGGGCGCAGTCGGAGTTCCTGCGACTGGTGGGGCGGCGGCCCGGGCTGTCGGTGAAAGAGGCTGCGGGAGAATTGGGTTCGGCGGCCAACAGCGTGTCGACCCTGGTCACCGAGTTGGTGCGGCGGGAGCTCATGGTGCGAGAACCGGATCCGCAGGATCGGCGCACCATGCGGCTGTCGCTGACCGACGAGGCGCAGCGCATCGCAGACGAGACGCGCAGGCAGCGCATCGAAGTCGTCGCCGGGGCGCTGGATCAGCTCACCGATGCCGAACGTGACGAACTGCGCGGCGGGTTGCGGGCCATGGCTCGGCTGACCGATCTGCTGCACGAATCCGAGCAGGCCCGGGGAGCGAAATCATGACCAGCGCAGTCGAATGCGTCGACCTGACCCATCGCTACGGCGACAACACCGTGGTCGACGATCTGACCCTCACCATCGAGCGCGGGGAGGTTTTCGGGTTGCTCGGGCCCAACGGTGCGGGCAAGTCGACCACCATCCAGTTGCTCACCACGCTCAAACCGATTCAGCACGGATCGGTGCGGGTTTTCGGGCTGGATGTCTCCACCCGGGCGCAGGACGTTCGCTACAACCTCGGCTATGTGCCGCAGCAGCTTTCGATCGAAGCGGGGTTGACCGGGCGGCAGAACGTGGCCTGGTTCGCGCGGCTGTTCGACGTGCCGCGCGCCGAACGCGAGGAGCGCGTCGAGGAGGCCCTCGATTCCATGCACCTGCTGGATGTGGCCGACCGGATGGCGGGCGGCTACTCCGGCGGCATGATCCGCCGCCTCGAATTGGCGCAGGCGCTGGTCAACCGGCCCGCGCTGCTGGTGCTCGACGAACCCACCGTCGGCCTGGATCCCATTGCGCGCGACAGCGTCTGGGAACGGGTGCAGGCCATGCGCGCCGACTACGGCACCACGGTGCTGCTGACCACCCACTACATGCAGGAGGCCGACGCGCTCTGCGATCGGATCGCCCTGCTGCACAAGGGTGTACTGCGCGCGACCGGTTCGCCGGCGCAACTGAAGGCGGGCCTGGGGCCCGACGCCACCCTCGAGGATGTGTTCCGGCATCACGCGGGGGAGGGGCTCGATGATTCGACCGAAGGGAACGTTCGCAATGTCCGAAGCACTCGCCGGTCGGCCCGGCGCATGGGCTGATTCCGCGTTCACCCCGGTACTGGCCCCGCGCGGCTGGGCCCGGATTCCGCGACTGGTGTCGCGGATCGGGACCTTCGCGCTGATCGAGGTCCAGAAGCTGCGCCACGATCAGACCGAGGTCCTCACCCGCGCGATCCAGCCGGTGCTGTGGATGGTGATCTTCGGGACCACCTTCTCGCGGCTGCACACCCTGCCCACCGGTTCGGTGCCCTACCTGGACTTCCTGGCCCCGGGCGTGATCGCGCAGTCGGCGCTGTTCATCGCCATCTTCTACGGCATCCAGATCATCTGGGACCGGGACGCGGGCATCCTCACCAAACTGCTCGTCACCCCGACCCCGCGCGCGGCGTTGATCACCGGAAAGTGTTTCGCCGCAGGCGTTCGCGCGGTGGCGCAGATCGCGGTGATCGTGGTGGTGGCGTTGCTGATGGGTGTCTCGATGACCGGAAACCCGCTGCGCATCCTCGCCACCGTGCCGGTGGTGTTCCTCGGAACCGCCTTCTTCGCCTGCCTTTCCATGACGATCGCGGGCCTGGTGCAGGCCCGCGACCGGTTGATGGGCATAGGTCAGGCCATCACCATGCCGCTGTTCTTCGCGTCGAATGCCCTGTACCCCGTGGACTTGATGCCGGGCTGGTTGCGCGTGGTGAGCCACGTGAACCCGCTCAGCTACGAGGTCGACGCCCTGCGCGGCCTTCTGATCGGCACACCCGCGAACCTCTGGCTCGACTTCGGGGTCCTGGGTGCCGCCGCGGCGGTCGGTGTCGCGACATCGTCCGCCCTACTGGGTCGCCTGGTCCGCTGACTCGCTTCAGCGGGTGGCGCGTTTCTCGCGGACTTTGTCCGCATTGTCGGTGTCGGACAAGACTTCCCACACTTTGAAAACACAGTGGTAGTCGTCCGACCAGCCGCGAGCGATCAGCATGAAGGTGTCGCCGTCGCGCAGGATGGTGCGGCGGCTGATCATCTTCGGATGATCGGGGGTGAATTTCTGTACCAGGTCCGGGACCTTCGCGAGGGCTTGTTCGCGGGTTCCCACCACCTCGGTGAGGATCTTCGGACTCCATGTTTTGGTGTCGCCGAAGCCGGTCGTCTGCTCGACCACTATTGCCCATCGTGGCATCGCGCAGCCTCCTTACGCTTGCCAGCATAGTCCCGCCCACCGACACTTATGGCTTCCTGAACGGCGTTCAAGTATGCTTCCGAGCTGTGAATGCGGATCCATTGAGCTGGCTGGACGAGCGCGCCGCCGAACGCGTGGACGCCGGGCTGCGCCGCGCGCTGCGGCCGCGCGCCGCCGAGTCGGCGAACATCGACCTGGCCTCCAACGACTACCTCGGCCTGGTTCGCCACCCCGAGGTGCTCGAGGGCGCGATCGCCTCGCTGCGCCGCTGGGGTGCGGGGGCCACCGGTTCGCGACTGGTCACCGGCACCACCGCCGAACACGAACAGCTCGAGACCGAGCTCGCCGAATTCACCGGCGCGCAAGCCGGATTGGTGTTCGCGTCGGGCTACGCGGCCAACCTCGGCGCGGTCACCGCGCTGGCGGGCCGTGGCGCGCTGGTGGTTTCGGACGCGGGCAGCCACGCCTCACTGGTGGACGGCTGCCGGTTGTCGCGCGCCCGGGTCGAGATCGCCCCGCACCGGGATCCGGCCGCCGTGGACCGGCTGCTGGCCGGACGCTCCGAGGAACGCGCACTGGTGCTCACCGATTCGGTGTTCAGCGCCGACGGCGACCTCGCCCCGCTGGCCGAACTGCACCGGGTGACCCGCGCCAATGGCGCGGTGCTCATCGTGGACGAGGCGCACGGTCTCGGCGTGCGCGGCGCGGGCGGTCGCGGCCTGGTGCACGAGGTCGGTCTGGCGGGCGAACCGGACCTGGTCGTCACCGCGACCCTCTCGAAAGCCTTTGCCGCGCAAGGTGGTGTGGTGCTGGCTTCCGAACGGGTGCGCGCGCATCTGATCGACGCCGCCCGCACCTTCATCTTCGACACCGGGCTGGCCCCGGCCGCTGTCGGCGCGGCCCGCGCGGCCCTGCGGCTGCTGCGGCAGGATCCGGACATGGCGCAGCGCGTCCTCGACCGCGCCGCCGACCTGGCCCGCATCGCCGGTGTGGGACAACCGGATTCGGCCGTGGTCCCGGTTGTGCTCGGTGACGCGCAGGTCGCGTTCGACGCCGCCCAGGCCTGTCTGTCGCGCGGCCTGTCGGTGGGCTGCTTCCGCCCGCCGTCGGTCCCGGAGGGCACCTCGCGCCTGCGGCTGACCGCGCGCGCCGATCTCACCGAGGCGGAGCTGTCCACTATCGCCGAGGTGCTCAGCGAGGTGCTCGCCGAGGCACGCGGACGCACTCCCGTTTCCGCATGAAGGTGCGCCGGAGCCCCAGCCGTTGCGGCGCACCGAGTTCCAGTTCGTTTCGACCCGTCATCAGGAAAGTCAGCGCATGAGTCTGTTGTTCGTCACCGGTACGTCGACGGATGTCGGCAAGACGATCGTGACTGCCGCCCTGGCCGCCACCGCGCGGTCGGCCGGAGCCGCGGTCGCGGTGATCAAGCCCGCGCAGACCGGGGTGGCCCCCGGCGAACCCGGCGACCTGGCCGAGATCACCCGGCTCAGCGGCGTCACCCGGACCGTCGAATTGGCCAGGTACCCCGAACCACTCGCCCCCGACACCGCGGCCCGGCGCTGCGGAGCGCCGCTGCTGACCCTCGCCGAGACCGCCGCCGCCATCGACGGCTGCGCGGACGCCGATCTGGTGCTGGTGGAGGGCGCGGGCGGATTGCTGGTCCGGATGGGCGAATTCACGCTGCTGGACCTGGCGCAGAAGCTCGGCGCGCCGGTGCTGCTGGTGGCGGCGGCCGGACTCGGCACGCTCAACCACAGCGAGCTCACCACCCGCACGCTGCACGCCGCAGGTGTCCCGTGTGCCGGTCTGGTGATCGGATCCTGGCCCGCCGCACCGGATCTCGCCGCCGAATGCAATCGCGTCGACCTGCCCGCGGTGACGGGTGTGGAGCTGGTCGGTTCGGTTCCGGCCGGATCGGGAGCGCTGACCGCCGCGGAGTTCACCGCCGCCGCCCCCGCCTGGTTCGACACCGACTGGGTCGGCCGCTACCTGCGGTAGCACCGGGCATACCGCTCGAACATGACACGCGAATCGGATGTGGTTCAGCCCTATTTCGCTTCCGGGGCAATCTGATTCGCGACGGGCTCACAGGCTTCGTCGATCCGCAAGTGATCTACGTCACTCTGAGCGTAGGGTGGCGCGATGACCTCCACCAATGTCGAGTGGTTCATCAATGCCCCGCGCCCGAACGTCTTCCGAGCGTTGCTGGACGCGCGGTCGGTGCGCACGTGGATGGTCCCGGACGGCATGACCAGCCGCATTCATGAATTCGATGCGCGGGTCGGCGGACGCTTCCGCATCTCGCTGACCTACGACCTGCCCTCCGGAACCGGAAAATCCACCGCGCACACCGACACCTTCCACGGCGTCTTCGCCCGCGTCGTCCCGGACCGGGAGGTGGTGCAGACCGTCGAATTCGAAACCGCGGACCCCGATCTCACCGGGGAGATGACCGTGTCCTACCACCTCGCCGACGCGCCCGGCGGCACCCGCGTGGTCGCCCGGCACGACAACCTGCCGCCCGGGCTCGCCCCGAACGAGAACGAACAGGGCTTCCGCATGTCCCTGGCCAAACTCGCCGACCTCACCGAACACGCTGCCAAACACTGACCTGAGCCCGTCGAATCCGGGCCGGCGATGCTCGTCGGCTCTCGATCGGTGGTGCCGCGGTGGCGCACATGCTTATCGTGGATTGGTATGGCGCTGCCACGGTATCCGTATCCGTCGCCGCTGTCGGCCTGTGACGATCGCCGACGGCAGGATCGGTTGCGCGCGGCCCGCTGGGGTCAGGACTGGGTGCGGTGGCGGCGGACCCGGTTCGCGCTGATGCGAATCGGCATGATCCCACTCGTCCTGGTCGGCATCTTCGCGCAGTACCTGGCGTGGGATGTGCTGCCCGAACAGGCACGGCTGGCCCGCACCGAACCCGCGGTGCTGCCGATCGCCGGACCCTCGGATCCTCGGGCCCGTGACACCGCGGTCTTCGACCTGGTCGGCCTGGGTGTCCTGGACGCCAGCGCCACCGCGCGGGCCCTGCCGTCGCTGAGCAAGCTGGGTTCGGTGTGGGCGGTGCGCTACGACCAGACCGGTATCGACACCAAGGTGATCTCGGATCTGATCGTGAAGGTGACCGCCGCTGCGAAGGTGTCCAATGTGGTGCTGACCGGGCACAGCATGGGCGGCGTGATCGCCCTCGAGGTCGCCCGGCACCTGCACACCGACAGCACCGAGAAGGTGTCGGCGGTGATCCTGGACTGCACCCCGGTGGATCTCAACGCGGTCCGCCCCGAGAGCCGCGACCAGGGGGAGCAGATGCTGCGCTGGGCGGGCTGGGTGCCCGGCGCCCGCGAGAGCCGCCTGCTGCGGTTGATCGTGGAAACCTATGCCCGCCACGACAATTACGTCGGCGGCCGCTACGGCGTCGACCCCGGGCGGTTACGGGCGTCGGTGCTGCAGGTGCTGCGCGACAAGATCCTCAACACCGACGCCGCCAGCAACGGCCTGATCGAGGCGCAGTTCAAGGCGATCGTGGCGGGCGGCGCGGTCGACGATCTGCGGGCGCTGGCGAAACCCGCTGCGGGCAAACCCCGTCCGGCGATCGTGTTCATCCGCCCGCACAACCCGTACGACGATCCCATCGTCGATGTCGAGTATTCGCACAAGGTGCTCATCGATCAGGTGGGGGGAGTCAACGGCACCCTGCTGGTGGTCACGACTCGAAACACGGAGCACGCCAACCCGATCGAGCATCCGGTGGAGTACAACACCGTGATCGAACAGCAGGTAGTCCCGTTCGTGCGGCAGGTGCGCGCCGACGCGCTGCTCAGCGCGCCCACGGTGCGATGATCGGCGGCTGCCCGGGAATCAGGCCCTGGCCGCCGACCGGCAGCACCACCACGGCCTCGAACGGCTCCGCGTGCGGATTGGACATGGCGAACAGTTGGTGTGCGGGCACCACCAGCGCGTCTCCGGCTGCGACGGTGAAGGTTTCGTCGTTCATCCGCACGGTCATGGCACCCGAGAGCGCGATGAAGATCTCCTCGCGATCGAGGGAGTGCGGCGGGGCGTCGGTGCCGGGCTTGATGGTGATCCGCCACGCGCTGTTCTCGGTGGAGCCGCGGCTGGGTGCGGCCAGGCCGACGAAGGAGGCGTGATCGTTCTCGAAGCGGAAGGCGTCGGCGGACTTGATGAGCGGCATGACTCTCCTGAAAAGCTGAGTGGTTCGTGAAATGGATTGTGCGAGTCGGCTATTGAGCCCAGGGCGGGCTGATCGGATCCTGGCCGGGGGACTGGGCGAACGCGCCGACCGGCAGGATGGCGACCGCCTCGAACGGTTCGTCGCCGGGCACGGCCAGGTCGAAGAGGGTGTCGGCGGGCACCACCAGGGCGTCGCCCGCCCGGAAGTCGTGGACCTCACCGGCGATGGTGGCGCGGGCGCTGCCCGAGAGCGCGATGAAGATCTCCTCCCGCGACACCGCGTGCTGGTGTCCGGCGCTGCCGGGTTCGAGGGTGAAGCGCCAGACGCTGTTCTCGGTGGAACCGCGGCTGGGCGCGGCCAGTCCGACGGCGATCATGCGCGGTCCGGCGAAGGTGGGTGCGTCGGCCGATTTGATGAGTGGCATGCTGTGACTCCAGATCTTCAACCAAGGTGTTCAACTTCGGTGTACAACTAGAGTTGAACATATCGACGAGAGGAGAGTCAAGGATGGATTTCGGCATCCTGCTCGGGCAGGCGTATCAGACGTTCGTCCGCGAGCTGCACGCCGAGCTGGCCGCGCGCGGGCACGAGGTGCTCGGTGCGTCCTACGGCTTCGTCTTCCGCGCCCTCGCTGAAAAGCCGCTCACCGCAAGCCAACTGGGCGAACAGCTCGGGATCACCGCGCAGGGCGCGGCCAAGGTGGTCGACGAGATGGTGCGCGCGGGGTATGTGGAACGCCGCCCCGATCCGGCCGACAAGCGCGCCAAACTGCTGCACCTGTCCGAGCGCGGGAACGAATTCCTGGGCGCGGTGCGGGCTTTCCATGCCGACTACGAGCGGCGGCTGATCGAGCGGGCCGGGCCCGAGCAGGTCGCGGCGCTGCGCGCGGCGCTCGGTGGAATCGTCTCGGAGGCACCGGATCCGGGCGGTCAGCGTGATTTCCGGCCGCTGTGAGCAGCGGTTTCCGGGGTGGGCCGCGACCTCGATCGGCAGTGGGGTTGCGCTGCCCGAAAGAGTGAGTGTACAGTCACTCACATGAGCAAACGGGGCATCCTCCTCTCCACCTCGGACATACGGCGTGACGCGGTACTGGACGCGGCGATCGTGGAGTTCGCCAAGTCGGGCTACCACGGCACCCCGATCAATACGGTCGCCGTGGCCGCGGGCATCTCGCCCGCCTACGTGTTCAAGCTGTTCCCGAGCAAGGTCGAGCTCTTCGTGGCCACGCTCGATCGCTGCTTCGAACGCGTGGAACAGTCCCTCGCCACCGGTGCGGCCCGGGTTCCGGACGCCGATCCGGAGCGGGTGCTGCACGAAATGGGCGGCGCCTACGCGGAATTGATCGCCGACAAGAGTCTGCTCATGCTGCAGGTGCACGCACTGTCCGCCGCCGATGTCCCGGACATCGCGGGAGCCGTGCGGGCCGGATTGCAGCGCGTCACCGACTACGCCAAGACCCGTTCCGGCGCGACCGACGCGCAGGTGCAGCACTTCATGGCCTTCGGGCAGCTGTGCCACCTGATCACCACGCTCGGTCTCGACGGCATCGACGGCGGCTGGGCCGCCATCCTGACCGCCGGTATCCGGCATCCCAACGCGCACTGACCTTTTCGTGGCCCCTGGCTCAGGGGCTTTCTTTTCACCCATCGAGTGACTGACCAATCACTCACCAGGAAGGCAGAGACCATGAACTCCACCGCCTCGACCACCACCGCCACCCAGATCGTCCTCCCGGGCCGCGTCGAACCCGATGAACTGCTCGTCACCCGCCGCGAACTCCCGGCCCCGGCCGCCGGACAGGCGCTGATCCGCGTCGAGGCCAGCGGCGTCTCCTTCGCCGAACAGCAGATGCGCCGCGGCAAGTACTACGACCAGCCCGCCTTCCCCTTCGTCCCCGGCTACGACCTGGTCGGCGAGGTGACCGCCGTTGGTTCGCCCGAGGACACCGGGCTGCTCGGCCGCCGGGTGGCCGCGCTGACCAAGACCGGCGGCTGGGCCAGCCACGCCCTGCTCGACACCGCCGATCTGGTCCCGGTCCCCGACGCCCTGCCCGCCGACGCCGCCGAGACCTTCGTGGTCAACGGCATCACCGCCTGGCAGATGCTGCACCGGATCGCGAAAACCGCTGCCGGGCAGACGATCCTGGTGCACGGCGCGAACGGCGGCGTGGGCAGCACGCTGGTGCAGTTGGCCCTCGCGGCGGGCATTCGGGTGATCGGCACCGCCTCGGCGGCCAACGCCGACAAGGTCCGGGCACTCGGCGCGATCCCGGTGGACTACCGGGGCGACGTCTCCGCCCAGGTCCGTGCCATCGCCCCCGAAGGCGTTGCCGCGGTCTTCGATCACCTCGGCGGGCAGAGCGCGGTGGACTCCTTCGCGATGCTGGCTCCCGGCGGCACCCTGGTCGCCTATGGCAGCGCCTCCACCAAGGACGAGGAAGGCAATTCGCGGCTGCCCGTCCTGAAGCTCTTCGCCCGCCTGGCGCTGTGGAATGTGCTGCCCAACAAGCGTTCCGCGCACTTCTTCAACATCTGGGCCGGGCAGCGTCGTCCCGCTCGCTTCCGCGCTCAGCTCGCCGCCGACCTCGGCGCGGTGCTCGAACTGGCCGCCCGCGGCGAACTCACCCCGCAGATCGCCGCCCGCATCCCGCTCAGCGAGGCGGGCCGCGCCCTCGCGCTGGCCGAATCGCACACCGTCACCGGCAAAGTCGTGCTCGTCGCCGATGACGCCTCGTAAGGCGTGCGCCACCGCAAGCCTGCCCCGGCCTCGAAAGCCGGGGCAGGCCAGTGTGATTCGAGGTTCAGCGGATGCGGGTGCCGAGCAGGTGACGGACGCCGCTGACGAACAGTTGCAGGCCGAAGTCGAAACGCGCGGTGGCGTCCGGAGTGTCGTAGAGGGGGGAGTGCTCCTCGATAAGTGCTCCGGCGGAATCCATTTGGATGCGCGACTGCTCGTCCACGGTCTGGCCGAGCACGTAGTAGAGCAGGGTGAAGGCGGCGAGTTCGGCTTCCTCGCGGGTCATGCCCGCGCGAATCGCGGCGCTGGCCAAGCGTTCCCGGCCCTTGCTGGTGGTGAGGCGGGAGGCGTAGGTGCTCGAGACCAGCTCGGCGCCGTCGCGGTAGGCCAGCAGGCACGAGCGCAGCCGATGCGCCAATTCGGTGAGCTGCTTGGACCATTCGTCGGCTTCGACGGGTTCGTCCATGGGCGCGAGGATGCGGTCGGCGACCGCGCCCAGCAGCGCCTGCTTGTTGGGGAAGTGCCAGTACAGCGCACCGGGCTGGACGTGCAGGGAGGTGGCCAGACGCCGCATGGTGAGGTCCGCCAGACCGTACTGGTCGAGAATGGCGATGGCCCCGTCGACCACGTCCGTGCGATGGAGTTGCACTGAAAAACCCGACCCTCTCGTGTTCCGGCTCACGTTCTGGGCTGCTAGCCTACCCTGAACACCGTTCAAGTTGCTCGGCCACACCGGCCGGATGAAGGGATTCAGGCGCAATGACCCAGGCAGCCGTCACCACCGCAGCCGACACCGCAGCCGAGGGCGACATCCTCGCTGTAGCCCGTGAGCAGGTGCTCGAGCGCGGCATCGGCCTGACCCAGGACCAGACCCTCGAGGTGCTGCGCCTCGGCGACGACCGGCTCGAGGAACTGCTCGGCCTGGCCCACGACGTCCGCATGAAGTGGTGCGGTCCCGAGGTCGAGGTCGAGGGCATCATCTCGCTCAAGACCGGCGGCTGCCCCGAGGACTGCCACTTCTGTTCGCAGTCCGGTCTTTTCCAGTCCCCGGTGCGCGCCGCCTGGCTCGACATCCCCTCGCTCGTCGAGGCCGCCAAGCAGACCGCCAAGACCGGCGCGACCGAATTCTGCATCGTGGCAGCGGTTCGCGGACCGGACGAGCGCCTGATGGCTCAGGTCGCCGCGGGCGTCGAGGCCATCCGCAACGAGGTCGACATCCAGGTCGCCTGCTCGCTGGGCATGCTCAACCAGGATCAGGTCAACCAGCTGGCCGCCATGGGCGTGCACCGCTACAACCACAACCTGGAGACCGCGCGTTCGCATTTCCCGAACGTGGTCACCACCCACACCTACGACGAGCGCTGGGAGACCCTGCGCATGGTGCGCGAGGCCGGCATGGAGGTCTGCTGCGGCGGCATCCTCGGCATGGGCGAATCCCTGGAACAGCGTGCGGAATTCGCGGCCGACCTGGCGTCGCTGGAGCCCGACGAGGTGCCGCTGAACTTCCTCAACCCGCGCCCGGGCACCCCCTTCGGCGACCTCGAGGTGCTGCCCGCCGCCGACGCGCTGCGTGCCGTCGCCGCCTTCCGGCTCGCGTTGCCGCGCACCATCCTGCGCTTCGCGGGCGGTCGCGAGATAACCCTCGGCGACCTCGGCGCCAAGCAGGGCATCCTCGGCGGCATCAACGCCGTCATCGTCGGCAACTACCTGACCACCTTGGGGCGACCCGCCGAAGCCGACCTGGACTTGCTCGGCGAGCTCAAGATGCCGATCAAGGCCCTCAACGAAACCCTCTGAGCTCTCCGGGTTAGGGAAAACCGGTACTTTGGCGGTACGGTCCCGCGCAGCACGTCTGCACCCAATTGACACGAAGGATTCGATCGAGGTGGTCGTGGACATCGAGGAGCGCTACAACCCGTTCACGGGGAAGCGGATCGTGCCGGGTCTCGAGGACTCGGTACCGGCCGCCGCCGCACTGGGACTGGAACCGCCGCGGTTCTGTGAGCAGTGCGGGCGGCGAATGATCGTGCAGGTGAGCCCCGACGGCTGGTGGGCCAAGTGCTCGCGGCACGGGGTGCTCGACTCCACGAGCCTGGAACACCGCTAGTGGCAACGGCATTCGCCGCCGAACCGGGCGGACTACGTCCCGACGTCCTGCGTCGGGAGGGTCGCGCGGCGGCGGTGGTGCTGGCCGCCCTCGCCGCGCTCGGCGCGGCCGCCGGGGTGGTGTGGGCGCTGCTGGCCCCGGCCGAACAGCTCGTGGTGGTGGAACCCGATCGCGGCGCCGCCCTGACCGGCGAGAGCATTCATCGTTTCGATGCTCTCGCCATTTTCGTGTTGATCGGCATCGTGATCGGTGTCGTCGGCACGACGGCCGCCTGGCGGTGGCGTCGGGCCCGCGGCCCGGTGCTGCTGCTCGGCATCCTGCTGGGTTCGCTGGCGGGCGCGGCGCTGATGAAGATCGTCGGCGAGGCGGTCGCCGAACAACTGCACACCCGCCCCGCACATCCGCCGGTGCACACCATCGTGGAATTCGCACCCTCCGTGGAGGGTTGGGCCGCCCTCATCGTGCAGCCCCTGGCCGCCGCGGTCGTGGTCCTGATCCTCGCGGCGCTGAGCACCTCCGACGATCTCGGCACCGGCGAGTACCAGCCCTTCGGCGGACCGCGCCCCGCCCCGGAGACCGTCGCCCCCGCCCAGTACGGCTCGGCCATCAGCTTCGGCCCCTACCCCGGCGCGAACGGCGGCGGCCAGCCCAACGGCCCGGTCGTCCCCTTCGAGTCCCCGCAATAATCACTGGAGTCCGGGTGTTGCACCCCTTACCGTGGTCGAGTTCACGACCACGGATCACCTCGGGGGACACCATGAAAGCCACCGCACCGGACGCCACCGCGCCCGCCGAGCGGCCCGACCTCGCGGCCTGGCGTCAGCGCCACGCCCTGCGCAGATCCAATGCGGCACAGCCCATTCCGAGCGGCCGCAAGTACAAGCGCGGCACCAAACACCGCAACCGCCCGGCCGACTGACCCGCGCCCGGCGCGATCGGTTTCCGGCACGTCCCGACTCGCCGGCCGATGAGCGCCGCCCGCGCCGATCTGCCGGCCGCCCGGGTCATCCGCGCTCCGCAACCCGCTGCCGGTGGTGCCCGCGAAAACTCCCGCAGTACCGGAGAATGAGGTCGGATATCGACCTCGACTGCGGCCGATGGGAGCCACCGCGATGCACGACGACCGTCGACTGATCGAAGACCGGCTGGGGCGGGTGCTGTCCGAACGCATCGTCCCCGCGATCTATCCGGAGTCGGTGCCCATGACCGCCTCGATGTGGGTGGCCCCGGACGAACCGGTCCCGGTCGCCGAGGGATTGGCCGCGCCGCGCACGCCGGTGTCCCCGGGCGACCGGTGGGGCGCGCCGTGGGGGACCAGTTGGCTCACCGTCGAGGGGACCGTGCCCGCCGAATGGTCGGGCCGCACCGTCGAGGCGATCATCGACCTCGGCTTCGACACCGGCATGACCGGATTCCAGTGCGAGGGACTGATTTACCGGCCCGACGGGTCGCCGGTGAAGGGTCTGCATCCGCGCAGCCAGTGGGTGCGCATTGCCGCGCCCGCGATCGGCGGGGAACCCGTGCTGCTGCATGTCGAGGCGGCTTCCAATCCGTCGCTGTCGTTCTTCGGCCCGACCGGGCTCGGCGAGAAGTCCACTGCCGGAACCGATCCGCTGTATCGGCTGGGGCGCATGGATCTGGCCGTGTTCGACGAGGAGGTGTGGCAGCTGGTGCAGGACCTCGAGGTCCTCGGCGAGCTCATGCACGAGATGCCGGAGGATCCCGCCCGCCGCTACGACATCGTGCGGGCCATCGAACGCGCCCTCGACGCCATCGACCTGCGTGACGTGAACGGCAGCGCCACCGCCGCCCGCGCCTGCCTGACCCGGGTGCTCGCCGCGCCGGCCATCGGTTCCGCGCACACCGTGTCGGCGGTCGGGCACGCGCACATCGACACCGCGTGGCTGTGGCCGCTGCGCGAGACGGTCCGCAAGGTCGCGCGCACCACCGCCAATATGGCCGCCATGCTCGAGGACGAACCCGACTTCATCTACGCCATGTCGCAAGCGGCACAATACGATTTCCTCAAACAGCATCGGCCCGAGGTGTACGAGCGGGTCAAGCAGGCCGTGGCCGAGGGGCGGTTCGTGCCCGCCGGGGGCATGTGGGTCGAGTCCGACACCAATATGCCCGGCTCCGAGGCGATGGCCCGGCAGTTCGTGCACGGCAAGCGTTTCTTCCTCGAGGAATTCGGCATCGAGAACGAGGAGGCCTGGCTGCCCGACACCTTCGGGTTCGCCGCCGGGCTGCCGCAGATCATCAAGGCCGCCGGATCGAAATGGCTGCTGACACAGAAGATCTCGTGGAGTCAGATCAACCAGTTCCCGCATCACACCTTCCTGTGGGAGGGCGTCGACGGCACCCGCGTCTTCACCCACTTCCCGCCCGTCGACACCTACAACTGCTCCATGCAGGGGCGCGAGATCGCCCATGCCGCACGCAGTTTCAAGGAGAAGGGGCGGGCATCGATGTCGCTGGCCCCGACCGGCTACGGTGACGGCGGCGGCGGGACGACCCGCGAGATGATCGCCAAGGCCGCCCGCATGCGCGATCTGGAGGGCTCCCCGAAGGTGCGGTGGGATCGGCCCGCCGACTTCTTCGCCCGCGCGCAGGCCGAATACCCGGACCCGCCGGTGTGGGTGGGCGAGCTGTATCTGGAACTGCACCGCGCGACCCTCGCCAGTCAGGCGAAGACGAAACAGGGCAACCGCCGCTGTGAGCACCTGCTGCGCGAGGCCGAACTGTGGTCGGCCACCGCCGCGCTCCGCAAGGGCCTCGAGTATCCGCGCGAGCAGCTGGACCGGCTCTGGAAGACGGTGCTGCTGCACCAGTTCCACGACATCCTGCCCGGCTCCTCGATCGCCTGGGTGCATCGCGAGGCCGAGCGCACCTACGCGCTGGTCGCCGAGGAACTCACCGGGATCGCCGAGCGGGCGCGCTGGATTCTCGGCGGCGAGGAACCCGGGCCCAATCTGTTCAATCCGGCACCGCATGCGTGGCGCGGGATCGCGGCCGGAGCGGCCGGGCCGGTGGCGCGGGTCGAACCGGGTAGCGCGACCGAGCGCGCGGGCGGCGGGTTCGTGCTCGACAACGGCATGCTGCGAGTCGACGTGGACGAGCGGGGCTTGGTCGTATCGGTGCTCGACCTCGCGAGCGGTCGCGAGACCCTCGCGCCGGGCGCGACCGCCAACTTGTTGCAGCTACACCAGGATCTGCCCAACTCGTGGGATGCCTGGGACGTGGACCGGTTCTACTGCAACCGGGTCACCGATCTGACGAGCACCGAACTGCTTGCCCTGGAGAAGGATTCGTCGGGTACGCCCGTGATCCGGGTGCGGCGCAGTTTCGGAAGCTCCACCGTCGAGCAGACCCTCACCCTGCGTCCGGGCGAACCCGCCCTCGAGATCGACACCACCGTCGACTGGCACGAGACCGAGAAATTCCTCAAACTCGCCTTCCCCCTGGACATTCACGCCGACCGTTACGCCGCCGAAACCCAGTTCGGCCACCTCTACCGGCCCACCCACACCAACACCAGTTGGGAATGGGCGAAATTCGAGGCCTGCAACCACCGCTTCGTGCACCTGGCCGAACCGGGCTGGGGCATCGCACTGGTCAACGACTCCACCTACGGCCACGACCTCACCCGCGCCGTCCGCGCCGACGGCGGCACCACCACGACCCTGCGCGCCTCGCTGCTGCGCGCCCCGCGCTTCCCCGATCCGCACACCGACCACGGCGCACATCGCTTCCGCCACACCCTGATTCCCGGCGCGGCCATCGGTGACGCGGTCCGCGACGGCTACCGCATCAACCTGACCGCCCCCGCCGCCGGAGTGGCCGAAGCGGTCGAGCCCCTGTTCGCCGTCGACGACGACGCCGTGGTGACCAGCGCCGTCAAACTCGCCGACGACGGCAGCGGCGATGTGATCCTGCGCGTCTAC
Organism: Nocardia sp. NBC_00511; assembly: GCF_045161165.1. Lineage (NCBI taxonomy): Bacteria > Bacillati > Actinomycetota > Actinomycetes > Mycobacteriales > Nocardiaceae > Nocardia > Nocardia sp. NBC_00511. The sequence goes on along the minus strand of NZ_CP107849.1, from coordinate 4,102,088 downwards.
GAATCCCACGGCGGCCGCGCCGCGGCACTGGTGGCCCCGGGCTTCCCGATCACCGGGTTCGAGGTCTGCGATCTGCTGGAGCGGCCCCTGACCGACGCGGCACACGCCGTCCGCGAGGAGGCGGGAATTCGCCTGCGCCTGAGGCCTTTCCAGCTCGTCACCCTGCGCTTCACACGAGCCTGACCCGGGCTCTCCGCCGCGGACGGACCGGCGTGCCCTCGGTTCTCCTTCGATGCGTAGGCCGAGGGCGCAACCCGGGTGGAGATCGGCTCAGGCGGGTGGGCGGAAGGTGGCGAATTCGTCGGTGACGCGGATTTCGGAGTCGGTGAAGCGGTAGACGGCGGCGGGGCGGCCGCCCGCGCGGCCGGGGGAGGCGGTCTCACCGGTCGGGGTGATCACTTTGCGGCGGGTCAGGACTCGCTGGAGGTTGGTGGTGTCCACGTCGTATCCGAGTGCGGCGCAGTAGATCTCGCGCAGGGTGGACATGGTGAAGGTATCCGACGCGAGCCCGAACGCGATATTGGTGTAGGAGAGCTTGGCGGCCAGGCGATTTCGCGCGTGCCGCACGACGGTGCCGTGGTCGAAGGACATGTCCGGCAGATCCGAGACCGGATGCCAGCGGGTGTCCGGGGGCAGTTCCGGTTCGGCGGTCAGCGGCACCAGGCCCAGATACGCCGAGGCGATGCGCCGGTCGCCGGGGACGCGGTCGGGATCGCTGAAGACCCAGACCTGCTCGAGGTGGGTCAGCTCGCGGACGTCGACCTTCTCGGCGAGCTGACGGGCCGCCGAGGTGTCGAGGTCCTCGTTCTCGCGCAGCCGGCCGCCCGGCAGCGACCAGGTGCCCTTGGCCGGGTCGAGGGCCCGCTCCCACAGCAGCACAGCCAGTTCCGTGCGTTCGCCCGGTCCGCAGCGGGGGAGCGGATCATTACCGCGTCCACGGGCCGCAATGGCGCGCCCGGATCGGCTGATCGGTGCTCCGGTACCACTTTTTTCGCGATCTCTAGCGCTCTCACCTGCACGGACGGTTTCCGGGAAGCGACGAACCTGGAACACCGCGGTGAGCGTTTCGTGGATGGTGCTACGATGGGCCACGTTTTCGATTGTAAGTCGAAAACCGGTTGTATGCGAATCGGCGAGGTTGCCGGAAGCATGAGAGAAGGAGCCAGACATGGCTGCAGGTGCGACGTTGACGCTCACCGAGCGCATCACGGACGGTCCGTCGGGGTTCAGTGGAGTCGATGCCACCCCCGAATGGGCGCAGGAGATCAAGCGGCTGGCGCGCGAGCGCAACGCCACCATCCTGGCGCACAACTACCAGCTGCCGGAGATCCAGGACATCGCCGACCACGTCGGTGACTCGCTGGCCCTGTCCCGGATCGCGGCCGAGGCGCCCGAGGACACCATCGTGTTCTGCGGCGTGCACTTCATGGCCGAGACCGCCAAGATCCTCAGCCCGGACAAGACGGTCCTCATCCCCGACCAGCGCGCGGGCTGCTCGCTGGCCGACTCCATCACCGCCGAGGATCTGCGCGCCTGGAAGGCCGAGTACCCCGACGCGATGGTCGTCTCCTACGTGAACACGACCGCGGCGGTGAAGGCGCTCACCGACATCTGCTGCACCTCGTCCAACGCCGTCGACGTGGTCGCCTCGATCGACCCCGACCGCGAGGTGCTGTTCCTGCCGGACCAGTTCCTGGGCGCGCACGTCAAGCGGATCACCGGCCGCGAGAACATGCACATCTGGATGGGCGAGTGCCACGTGCACGCGGGCATCAACGGTGACGAGCTCAACGAGCAGGCGCGCACCCACCCGGACGCGGAACTGTTCGTGCACCCCGAATGCGGTTGCGCCACTTCGGCGCTCTACCTGGCGGGCGCGGGGGAGTTCCCGGCCGACCGGGTGCACATCCTGTCCACCGGCGGCATGATCGACGCGGCGAAGGCCGCGAAGTCGAACCAGGTGCTGGTCGCCACCGAGGTCGGCATGCTGCACCAGCTGCGAAAGGCCGCCCCGGGCATCGACTTCCAGGCCGTGAACGACCGCGCCTCCTGCCAGTACATGAAGATGATCACCCCCGCGGCGCTGCTGCGCTGCCTGGTGGAGAACCGCGACGAGGTGCACGTCGACCTCGAAACCGCTGCCCTGGCCCGCAATTCGGTGCAGCGCATGATCGAGATCGGCAACCCGGGCGGCGGGGAATAGCGGTTACGCGGCCCGGAGAGGGTGATCGGCGATGAGTACATCCATATCGATCCAGTGGGAAGCCGAAGCCGACCTGGTGGTGGTCGGGGGTGGGGTGGCGGGACTGACCGCCGCCCGCACGGCGTCGCGGCATGGGCTGCGGGTGCTGACCCTCAGCAAGGGCGGCCCCAACGACACCTCGACCCAGTACGCGCAGGGCGGCATCGCCGTCGTTGCGCCGCACGGGGATTCGGTGGAATCGCATGTCGAGGACACCGTGATCGCCGGGGCGGGGCTGTGTGACGAGGCCGCCGTGCGCTCCATCGTGGAGGGCGGCCGGCACGCGGTCACGGCGCTGACCGACCTGGGCGCGGTGTTCGACCTCGGCCGCGACGGTGAGGTGTCGCGGACCCGCGAGGGCGGCCACAGCACCCGGCGCATCATCCACGCCGGTGGTGACGCCACCGGCGCGGAGGTGCAGCGGGCGCTCAACACCGCCGGGCTGCCGGTGCTGTTCGGGGCCGCGGTGCTCGACATCGTGACCGGACCCGAGGGCGTGCGCGGCGTGATCGCGGTGTCGGACCGGGGTTTCGGGATCGTGCACACGCCCGCGGTGCTGCTGGCCACGGGCGGACTCGGCCAGCTGTACGCGTGCAGCACCAATCCCTCGGGCGCGACCGCCGACGGCATCGCGCTGGCGCTGCGGGCCGGGGCCGTGATCTCCGATCTCGAGTTCCTGCAGTTCCATCCGACCGTGCTGTTCACGCCCGGCGGTCTCGGCCGCCGTCCGCTGATCAGCGAGGCGGTGCGCGGCGAGGGTGCGATCCTGGTCGACTCGGCGGGTGAATCGGTGACCGCGGGCGTGCACCCGCGCGGCGATCTGGCCCCGCGCGACGTGGTCTCCCGCGCCATCGCGGCCCGCATGCACGAGCTCGGCACCGACCACGTGTACCTCGACGGCCGCTCGATCGAGGGTTTCGCGCAACGGTTTCCGACCATCACCGCCTCCTGCCTGGCGGCGGGTATCGATCCCACGGTGGATCTGATCCCGGTCGCCCCGGCCGCGCACTACCAGTGCGGCGGCATCCTCACCGATACGGCGGGCCGCACCACGGTGCCCGGCCTCTACGCCGCCGGCGAGGTGGCCCGCACCGGACTGCACGGCGCGAATCGCCTGGCCTCCAACAGCCTGCTCGAGGGCCTGGTGGTCGGTGAGCGCGCGGGCGCGGCGGCCGCCGAACGCCAGGGCGTGTCGGCTCCGATCACCGAGGTCGGGCCGCTGCGCTTCCCGCGCGCGGATCGGAAGCTGCTGCAGGAGTTGATGTCCGAGCACGCGGCGGTGGTCCGCGACGGCGAGGGCCTGCGCGCGGCCATCCTGCGCATGGTCGGCCTGGTCGCCGACAACGCCGCCCCCGACATCACCGTCGAGTGGGCGATCGGCACTGCCGCACAACCGGATTCGGCCGCCGCGCTGATCCGTGAACTGGAGGATTCCTCGCTCACCCTCACCGCGCGGGCGCTGCTGGTCGCGGCGGCGGCACGGACCGAGAGCCGCGGCTGCCACACCCGCTCCGACCACCCGCAGCCGCGCGAGGAACAGCGCCGCAGTACCGCCGTGCGACTGGGTTCGGACGGTCGCCCCAAACTCGTCACCGAATGCGCCGACCTGGGCCCCACCTGGGCTCGCGACGTGCTGCGTTCGGCGTGCTGACATCGGAAGAAGGAGTGCAGTAATGACCCTCGACACCGGACTCGATCGCGACGAGATCGTCGCGCTCATCCGCACCGCCCTCGACGAGGATCTGCGGTACGGCCCCGACATCACCACCCTGGCCACCGTGCCCGCCGACGCGATCGCCAAGGCGGACATGGGTTCCCGGCAGCCCGGCACGGTCGCCGGACTCGACGTGGGCCTGCTGGTCCTCGACGAGGTACTGGGCGCGGGCAGCTACGAGGTGACCGGCCGGGTCGCCGACGGCACCCGGGTGCAGCCCGGCGACACCGTGCTGAGCCTGGCCGCCCCCACCCGCGGCCTGCTCACCGCCGAGCGCACCCTGCTGAACCTGGTCTGCCACCTGTCCGGCATCGCCACCGCCACCTCGGCGTGGGTGGACGCCGTCGCGGGCACCGAATGCCGAATCCGCGACAGCCGCAAGACCCTTCCGGGACTGCGCGCGCTACAGAAGTACGCGGTCCGGGTCGGCGGCGGCGTCAACCACCGCATGGGACTCGGCGACGCCGCGCTGATCAAGGACAACCACGTGGTGGCGGCGGGCTCGGTGGTGGCCGCCCTGCGCGCGGTCCGCGAGCTGAACCCCGATATCGAATGCGAGGTCGAGGTCGACAGCCTCGACCAGCTCGACGAGGTGCTCGCCGAGGACGTGGAACTGGTGCTGCTGGACAACTTCCCGCTGTGGGCCACCCAGGCGGCCGTGCAGCGCCGCAACTCTCGTTCGCCGCGCACCAAACTCGAGTCCTCCGGCGGACTTTCGCTGGACATGGCCGCCGAGTACGCGGGCACCGGCGTCGACTACCTGTCGGTCGGCGCGCTCACCCACTCGGTCACCGTGCTGGACCTCGGCCTGGATATGTGACCGGTCAGCGGCCGGGCAGGAATTCGGCGGCGTCCAGGTGCAACACCTGGCACGCCTCCGCCAGCACGGCGGTGGCGTGCGCGCCGAGCGCGCCGTCGGATTCCCCGACCGCACAACCGATCCGGACCACCTCGCCGGTCTGCTCGGGCGTCTCGAGGGCGCGGGCGATCTGCTGCATGACGTAGGCGTGCCCGAACGCCGGATCCATGATCAGCCGGGCGCAGTTGTCCTCGAACCGATCCCGCAGTTCCTCGGCGGAGTACCCGTTGAGGACCTCGTGCGCGCCGATCAACTGGGCGACCCGCATGCGCATGGCCGGATCGATCGCCCCGTCCACGGTCGCCACCACCGCGCAGATCCCCAGCGCGGCATCGCGAAAGACCTCGCCCCGCAACTCGTTTCGCACCCTCGGCGCGGGCGCGGGCTGCGGCACGTGCTGTGCGTCGGCACTGTCGTGCTCCGATCCGCTCGCGGAACCCCGCGCGCGAGCATCCCCGGCGGCCCGCGGTGCGGCAGGCGTGATCAGCGGTTTCGAGAAAGCCATGACACACACTCCGAGAGAACTCCCGGACCCGGACCCCCGCGTCCGAGGCCGGACTGTGCAAAGTAACAATGCCGACAGTAACAGTCGATTGTCCGAGCGGTCGGTGGAAACTTCCCGGCGATCATGTGATCACGCTGTGAGTTCTCGCTCGAGCGGCGTGCGGAAACGGGGGATCGGGCGGACGTCGCCGTAGAAACCGGTCAGCCGCACCGCCTCCGCCGCCAGCATTCGCTCCGCGTCCGCGCCGATGTCCTCCAACAGCCGCCAGACGATCTCGCCGTCGGAGCGTTGCGCCCAGCCGCCCACGATGCGCCCGTCGCACCAGATGGTCGGGCCCACATTGCCATTGGTGTCGAACAGTCGCGGCTGATGCTGGCCCAGGTACCAGTCGCGAGACTGCCAGCCCATCGGGGTCGGATCCAGGGCGGGCAGCAGCGCCACCCAGGGCTCCGGCGCGGGCGTGGGTTCCAGATCGTCGGCGAGCACCAGGCCGGTCGTACCGTCCAGATCCACCTCGGCGGTCTCGAGGTGCGCCAATGTCTTACGAACCTCGCCCAGCGTCCAGCCGGTCCACCATTTGATATCGCTCACCGGGGCCGGGCCGAAGGCGCGCAACCACTTCCGCACCAGCTCCGCTCGCGCCTCGTCCGCGGTGCGGGTGGGAATGCCGTCGGGAAGCCAGGATTCGACCGGCGCCCAGGTGTACTGGCTGCTCGACCAGCTGCCATTGGGTCGCCCGCGCACGATCCGCCCCTCGCACCCCATCGTCACCAGCACCCAGGTGGTGATGTTGGTCGGCTTCGAATACGGCTTGCCCGGTGCGGTATCCACCTGGGTCCGCAGCCGCGGCACCTCCTTGCCCAGCTGCGCCCCGGTCGCGGCCCCGCGCGCCAGCAGCGCCGCATGCGTCTCGGCCTCGACCTCGTTCCACCAGGTGAGAATGTTCCCGTCCACCGCCCCCGCCTGTTCGAGGTAGCGCCCATAGGTCCTGCGCTGCTTGTGCGCCAGCGCGTCCGCGCACGACCCCTGCAACGCGGGCACGGTCTCGATCGGGGACACGAACATGGTGCGCCGCATGGCCAGCATCCGCAGCAGCGTCCGCTCCTCGTAGATCGCCTTCTCGATGTGCCCCGGCGTGATCCCGTCACCCCGCGCCGCCACCGAGAGAAAAACGGTCGCCGGATCGGTGGCATGCAGCACCACCATCGACCGCGCCACCTCCTCGACCGCGGCGGCCCGCTCGGCCACCGCCAGCCGATGCCGCACCCCGACCCGAGCCCGCCGCTCCTCGACACTCATCGAACGCATGGTCGAATCCTAGCCGCACCCAACGAAGATCAAGGAGCTCTCACCGTTCGAATCCGGGCGAATTTTCACGGCGGCAGCTCCTTGATCTTGATCGCGGCGCGGGTACCCGGGGTGACGGCGGGGCCGTGGGAGGATGCGGGGCGTGGACGGTCGGTGGAGGGTTGCGCGGATGGTCGGTGCGGTGGCGGGAATCGTCGCCGCGACCCTGGTCGGGATGCCGCAGAGCGCGGCGGATCCGGGCGGGGTGTCCATGCGGGCCGTGACGCTCACCGTCGACGGGGAGACCGCGACCGGACGGGTGTACGAGCCGGACGGCGGGGCGCGCGGGCTGATCGTGGCGGTGCACGGGCACGCCGGAAGTGCTTCGGATTTCCCCGATTACATGAGTTCCATCGTGCGCGCCACCGGTGCGGCGCTGGTGACGATGGATCAGCGTTCCGACACCGGCGTGTGGCGCACGGGGGAGTGGAACGTGTGGGCCGGCTGGCGCGACACCCTCGCGGCCACCCAGTGGTATCGCGGTGAGCATCCCGGAATCGGGCCGACCGTGCTGTGGGGTTGGAGTCAGGGCGGGGTGACCAGCGGGCTCGCGGCCGCCTACGCGCCGCCGGGCACCTACGACTACTGGGTCGACACCTTCGGGCACGCGGGCGATATCACCGCCTGGCTCGAATCCGGGCTCGCCGGACCGCAACTCACCGCCGAGATCGAACGCGACGCGGGCGGCTGCACGCCGCTCACCTGCCCGCAGGCGTATCTGGACCGATCGCCGGTGGTGATGGCCAACCGCATCGACGTGCGGCAGGCGATCCTGCTGCACGGCACCGCCGATCCGCTCGTCCCCTACACCCAGTCGCTGGAGATGCGGACCGCGCTCACCCTGGCCGGGAAGCCGGTCTCGATGTACACGGTGGTCAGCGGCCGCGATCTGGGCGGCAACGTGGTGCCCGGCGATCACGGCATCAACCCGGTGTTCTTCGAATCCGGCTGTGCCGTGCAGCGACTGCTGCTCGGCACCGAACCGCTCGGCGGGCACGACTACCTCGTCGACGTGGCCCACAATATCGACACCGCGCCCCCGGCCCCGCCGAACGCCAAGTGCGCGGCCTGATTTCGGGCAGTCCTAGTCGGCGCTGACGGCGTCCACGATATTGAGCCGGGCCGCGCGCACCGCCGGTGGAATCGAACCCAGCAGGCTCAAAGCCAGTGCGGCGAGCGTGAATACGGCCAGCAGCGGACCCGGCCGGAACTTCACGTCGATACCCATCAGGTCGGTGGCCAGCAGCGAGTACAGGAACTGGTTGCCCAGCCCGAACAGCACACCCAGCGCCGCGCCCATCACCCCGATGCCCGCCGCCTCGGCCAGCACCATGCGCAGCGCGAACCGGCGACTCGACCCGACCGCGCGCAGAATGCCCAGCTCCCTGCGTCTTTCGAGTAATGCCAGGGTCAGTGTGTTGAGCAGCGACATGGCCGCGATCACCGCGACGATCACCAGCATGATCCGCGACAGCACCAGGCCCTGCTGCATGGCCTGACTGACGCCGTCCAGCGCCGCCTGCCCGGAGTAGACGTGCACACCGGGCGGCACCACCTCCTTGATCGCCGAAAGCACCTGGCGCGGATCGGCTCCGGGCGCGTCCTGGATCTGCAATGTGGTGGCCCCGGCGCGCGCGAACCAGTCCCGCATGAGCGTCAGGCTGATCGCGGCGGTACCGGTCAGCGCCGAGAAGTAGGAGACGGTCTTCAGTACACGGGTGCGCTTCTCCCCGCTCGGCGTCTGCACGGTCAGTTCGTCACCGGTCGAAACCCGCAGGCTGCGAGCCAGATCCCGGGACAGCACCACGCCCTCACCGGCCAGCAGCCGCCGCGCGGTGTCACCGTCGAGGGAACGGAACATGGAGTAGTCGCTGCCCGGCTCGACCCCGTACATCAGGGCTTTGGTGCCCGCCAGGGTGGCGAAGGCCAACTGGCCCTGCACGATCGAGCCCACACCGGGCACCGCCGCCACCTTCGCCGCGACCTCCGGCGGCAGCAGCGTGGTCGGCACCATGTCCTCCGGGGTGACGCTGACCCAGCCGTCGTTGTCTGCGATGGAGGCGAAAGTGTCACGCGCCGAACGCACCGCGTCGGCGTTCGCGCCGGTGATGGTGATCGTCATGCTGACCGCGATGGTGACCGTCATCAAGGTCGCCCACACCCGCCGCGGCGCGCGATCGATGTTCACCCCGGCGAGCACCCCGGCCGGACCCAGCCGCCGCGCCACCATCCCGGCCACCCGCACGATCGGCCCGGTCGCCGCGAAGGCCAGGGCGACTTCCGCCGCGAACGCGCAACCCAGCGCGGCAGCGGCGAACAACCCCAGATGCAGCCGCGCCACCACCACGGTGGCGACCGCCAGCCCGGTGCCGAGTGCACCCGCCCCGATCAGCAGCCGCCGCGACACCACATCCGCCTGCGACGCCCCGACCGGTGCCAGCGCCTCCACCGGCGACACCCGGTACACCTGCCGTGCCGCCACCGCGGAGGCCGCCACGTTCGTGCACACCGCCGCGGCCACCGCCACCGGGATCGCGTACCAGGGCAGCAGGTATTCCAGGCGCGCGTCCGTCATCTGCGTGAACGCGCCCGGCAGCAGGCTGATCGCGTAGCGGCCCACCAGAACTCCGATGCCGCCGCCGATCACCCCGCCGATCAAACCCAGCACCGTCGCCTCGGCCAGCACGTCGCGCACGATGGTCTGCCGCTGCCCGCCCAGCGCCCGCAGCATCGAGATCACCGGCCGCCGCCCGGCCAGCGCCATGCTCATGGTGTTGTAGATGAGGAACGCCGCCACCACGAACGCGATCGCCGCGCCCATGGACGCCATGAACCGCAGCATCAGGATGCCGTTGCCGGTCTGCGCGGCCCGCAGACTCGGCGTGCCGACCAGCGCCCGTCCCGCGACGGCCTCGATGACATCCGAACTCAGCTGCGCGGCATCGGTATTCGGCTTCGCCACGATCAGCACCGAATCCAGCTGCCCCACCCGGTTGGTGATGCGCTGCGCCAGCGGCAGCGGCGCGAGCAGGTAGTGGCCGCCGTTGATGGACGCGAGCTGCTTGCCGTCCAGCACGGCCGCGATGGTGATCCGCGCCGGACCCAGCTGCACCACTTGACCTTTGGTGAAGCCCGCGCCCGGCCCGGCCAGCACCCCGTTGGGCACGCTGAGCAGATCGGTCAGTTCGCCGCCCTGCACCGCGCCCTTCAGATTGCTGTCCAGCGCGGCACTGGAACCGTCCACGCCCAGCACCAGCAACCGGTTGTCGTCGGGGCCGACCGAGTCGCGCAGCATCGGCACCGCCGCGGCCACCCCGGGTACCGCCGCCACCGTGGCCGCGACCTCCTGCGGGAACCCGGCATCGGTGACACCGGAGACCTCGAGGGCGGCGTTGCCCGCGAGCCCCTGCGACAACTTGGCCACGGAACCGGTCAGCGAGCCCGAGATGCCGATGACCGCGACCAGGAACGCCGCCGACACCGCCATCACCAGAATCGACGCCGCGGTCCGCCCCCAGTGCGTCGTGAACTCGCGAATATTGAACAGCCGCAGGCGGTCCAGCAGCGCGATCATGAATTCAGGCTAGGCGGCGTCGGGTCCGCCGGAACAGTTTCGGGACGAATAGGGTTGATCAGGCCGATCGGTATTCGACAGGAGGCACGGATGAGCAACCCGCAGGACCCCTCGTACAGCTGGCAGGGTGAGGAAATCGACCTCGACGCCTACCTCGACCGCATCGGGTTCACCGGCGAACGCGTGCCCACCCTGGCCACCCTGCGCGAGCTGGTGCGGGCGCACACCACCAGCATCCCGTTCGAGAACCTGGAGATCATCCTCGGCCGGGGCGTGCCCCTCGATCTGGAGGGCTTGCAGGACAAGCTGATTCGCCGCCGTCGCGGCGGCTACTGTTACGAGAACATCACCCTGTTCGCGGCCGTGCTCGAGCGCCTCGGGTTCGAGTTCACCGGCATGTCCGGGCGGGTCACCATGGGCGCGACCGCGCTGCGTCCCGCCACCCACTCGCTGCTGCGGGTGCTACCCGCGGACGACGATCGGGCCTGGCTGGTCGACGTCGGCTTCGGCTCCGGCCCGCTGGAACCGATCGAGCTGACCCCGGATCGCGGCGAATTCACCGTCGGCGCATGGCGTTTCCGCCTCGAACGCGAGCCGGACCCGATCGGCGGCGAGTTGTGGACGCTGTACCAGTTCGGCCGCCTCGGTTGGGTCGACCGCTACACCTTCACCGTGCTCCCGCAGTACCGCATCGATTACGCGGTCGGCAATCACTTCGTATCCACCTCGCCGCGTTCACCGTTCACCATGCGGCCGTTCGTGCAGCGCTTCCACCCGGATTCGCATCATCAGCTCGACGGTCTCACCTGGACCACTTCCTACCCGGACGGCACCGGTGAGGTCCGGGTGCTCGAGCCCGCCGAATTGCCCAAGGTGCTCGCGGAGGTGTTCGACATCGACCTGGACGCGGCCGATGCGGCCGAGCTGACCCGGGCCGAATGGCCCGCGGCGAGCAACGCCGATGCCTGAGGGGTGCGAAAACCGCCGGAGTTAGCTGCGGGCGGGTCGTGAGACGGAGCAAACACACACCAAACCGCACGGTCTATGTGCGGTCATATACGGCCTGCTAGCAGGCAATTCAGCTGATCGGTCACGTGGTGGTCGCGACAGTGCGGCGTAGATCTCACCGAGATATCACTCATATCTCACGCTGACGTCGGCCAGACGCCGTGCGACCGCTACACTCGTGCGGGGAAACGCGCGGGCAACCGCACTGTCACAGTCGTCTCGGAGAACTTCGGAGTAGTGCCATCGAAACCGGCCAAGTGATCGCAGGGCACTACCGCCTGGTCGAACGGATTGGTAGCGGCGGCACTGGTGTCGTCTGGCGAGCCGTGGATCAGCGGCTCGAACGATCCGTGGCGATCAAACAGATCATCACCCAGCCGTCCCTGTCGGATGCCGACAAGGACATCGTGAAGCAGCGTGCCGCGCGAGAAGCGCGCAACGCGGCTCGATTCCAGCACCCCAACGCCATCGTCGTATTCGACATCACCGAGCACGAGGGCGACCCGTGCTTGATCATGGAATACCTGCCGTCGCAGAGTCTCGCGGTGGTGCTGTCCGCTCAGGGCACGCTGCCACTGCCACAGGTGGCCCGCATCGGCGAACAGGTGGCGTCCGCGCTCATCGCCGCCCATCGGGCCGGGATCGTGCACCGCGACGTCAAGCCGGGCAACATCCTGCTCGGTGACAACGGCGCGGTGAAGATCACCGACTTCGGCATCGCCAAGTCCAAGGGCGACGTCACGTTGACGGCCACCGGGCTCATCTCCGGCACCGCCGCCTACCTCGCTCCCGAGGTGGCCCGCGGCGCGGAACCCACCCCGGCCGCCGACGTCTTCGCCCTGGGCGCCACCCTCTTTCACTCGCTCGAGGGTGAACCGCCCTACGGCACCAACCCGAATCCGCTGGCGCTGCTGTACGCGGCCGCCAACGGACAGATCAGCGAACCGCGCAATGCCGGGCCGCTCTCGGATCTGCTGCTGAGCCTGCTCAGCTTCGAGCCGGAGGACCGGCCGAGCATGACCGACGTGCGCGACATCATGGCCGAGTTCGCCGAACTCGGACCGGATGCCGAGGCCACCCGGGTGCTGGCCGCCCGTCGCTCGAGCAACAACACGCCGCCGCCCAGCGCTCCGGCGCGCAACTCCAACCGCGCGGCCACCCGGCAGATGGATCGCCGCGGCTCGGAGAACGCGGACATCCCGACCGGGGCCATGACTGCGGCCATGCTGGAGACGCCGCCCCCGCGCCGGGCCGCCGGAGGTCCGCCCACCCGCTCCACCCCCGCACCCCAATTCGACGGGGACACAGGCGGATCCAAGCGCAAGTTCGTCTGGATCGGTCTGGTCGCGGCCGTGGTCGTGGCGGCCGGTGTGGCATTCGGGCTGATGCAGGGCGGTGGTGGCAGCACCAGCGGCCAGCCCAACGGCGACACCTCGTCGGTGAAGGCGTCCACCTCGGCGTCCGCCGGAAAGCCCACCACCTCGTTGGGCCAGACCAAGAGCGCCGGCTCGGTCGGCGTCGGCGACGCGGCGGGCATGATCGAGACCTTCTACAACGACCTGGTCGGCTCCAACCCGGCCGACGCCTGGTCGCTGCTCACCCCGGCCGCCCAGCAGGTGTACGGCAACCAGCAGGCGTTCGTCAGCTTCTGGAGCGCCAACCCGGTCACCCGGTACTCGACCATCACCGGAGCGCACGGCAACGGCAGCACCAATGCCGATGGCTCCGTGGACATGTCGGTCGCCAACGTGACCTACGGGCAGAAGAGCAAGTCGGTCAACCTGCGGGTCATCGACGCCGGGAACGGCAACCTGCAGATCGACAGCGACACCCGCTAGTACCGCTTCACGCGCTGAATCGATTGCGCCGCACCGGATCACCGGTGCGGCGCGATTGCGTTGCGGGGCTCGATGATCCGCGGTTTCGGGGACTAGTGATCCGCGGTCGACGGTGCCGACAGGCTGGCCAGCAGTTGCAGGGCGTCCGCGCTCGGCGAGCCGGGCTCGACATGATGCGCGACCAGGGCCTGATCGGGATCATCGGGCAGGCGCAGGGTTTCGAAGCCCAGCTCCAGGCGGCCCACCACCGGATGCCGGTAGATGTGGCGGCCGTGGGTTTTGTCCTTGAGCTCGTGCCGCTGCCACAGGGCGGCGAATTCCGGGCTCTCGGCGTTCATTTCGTCGATCAGGGCGGCGATGCGCGGATCACCCGGATTGCGGGCGGCGTCCAGGCGCAGATAGGCCACCGTATCGGAGGCCTTGTCGTCCCAGTCCTCGTAGAGATCCTTCGCGCCCTCGTCGAGGAACACCAGGTGCAGGAAGTCGCGCTGTTCCGGCGGCAGCGCGCCGAAATCGGTGATCAGGTTGGCGGCCAGTCGATTCCAGGCCAGCACCCGCACCCCGCGCCCGACGATGTAGGCGGGCACGTCGTGGGCGGCGTCCAGCAACCGTTGCAGTCCCGGCCGCACCAGCTGCTCGGCGGGCGGCTCCTCGCCCGACCACGGTCGCGCCAGCCGGTAGAAGTGTTCGCGCTCAACGGTATTCAGGCGCAGCGCCCGCGCCACCGCGTCCAGCACCGACTCCGAGAACTGCAGGCTGCGCCCCTGCTCCAGGCGCACATAGTGATCCACGCTCACCCCGGCCAGCAGGGCGAGCTCCTCGCGGCGCAGGCCCGGCACCCGGCGGCGCGCACCGTGATCGATCAGGCCCACCTCGTCCGGACGCAGCCGGGCCCGGCGGGAGCGCAGGAATTCGCCGAGTTCGGCACGTCGATCCAGAGTCATGGCCCCAGTATCCAAGATTCGCCCGGCGCAGCCTGGTCCTGCGCTGCCCAGGCTCACGCCGCACTGGTTGGCGTGCCCGCGCGCGACGATCGTGATGGACAGCGCCGGAACCGCTCCGGCCGAGCATGTCCCATCGCCTGGAGGAATCATGTCCCTGCACGTCGTCGCCGAACTCCGGGCCGCCGCCGGTCACGAGGATCGCCTGCGGACCGCCCTGGAATCGATGATCGAACCGTCGCTCTCGGAGCCGGGTTGCCGCTCCTGCCAGCCGTTCTCCAACCCCAACGAGCCCGGCCACATGGTCGTGGTGGAGGAGTGGGACGGACCGGACGCGCTGGAGAACCACTTCGCGACCGACCACTTCCGGCACATCGCCGGGGTGCTGGAGAGCATCGTCGCGGAGCCGATCGTCATCCGGCGGCTCGTCGCGGAGTGACAGCCGGGCGCACCGGTATGCGGCCTCGCGAATGCTCGCGGGGCCGCCGCCGTGTCGGAAACCGCCGATCCGGGTAGTGTCGAGCCCATGGTCACCCGGATCCGATCGACAGCGCTGCTGGTGTGCGCGCTGATCGTGTCCGTCTTCGCCGTGCTGTATCTGACTGCGGTCACCCCGGATTCGCTGCTGGTGCTGGGTGCCGCCGCCCTGGTCGCCTTCACCGCCTCGCTGCTGTCGGCGCGTGGGCCGCTGCTGGTGCTCACCGGCAACTCCGGTCCGCCGGAATCGGCCGGGCGTCGCCGTCGCGGCGCGTTCCTGCGCCAGAGTCACCCCGATACCGCCGGTCGTCCGCGTCCGCGCGCCCCGGGAACCGTTGCGGCCTGACCGTTTCCGGTCGGGTCTTCCGCTGCCCTGAAATCCCTTTCGCCCGCTCTGTCGCGCGGGCGTTCTCGCAGTGAGGTTCCCCATGCTCGATTTCATCTATTACCCGGTGTCCGCGGTGCTGTGGGTGTGGCACACCGCCTTCGCGGCACTGCTCGGCGCGAGCAGCGGCCTGGCCTGGGTGCTGGCCATCGTGTTCCTGGTCATGACGCTGCGGGCATTGCTGTTCCGCCCGTTCATGGCCCAGCTGAAGTTCTCCCGCGCGCTGACCGAGATGCAGCCGAAGATGCAGGAGATCAAGAAGAAGCACGCCGGTGACCGTGAGAAGCAGGCCGCGGCGATCCAGCAGCTACAGGCGGATGCCGGGGTCAATATCCTCACCGGATTCCTGCCGATCATCGGTCAGACGGTGGTCTTCATCGGGCTGTATCACGTGCTGCGGTCGTTCAAGGACCCGAACGTCGCCAACTACGTGTTCTCCACCGGTCAGGTGCAATCCTTCCTGCACGCAAAGTTTTTCGGCGCACCGCTGACCGCGACCCTCAGCACCGCCGGTTCGTCGTTCGGTACCGTTGCGGCCGTGGCGATTCCGCTGATGGTCATCGCCGCCATCTCCACCCACTTCACCGCCCGTGCCGCGATCTCCCGGCAGCAGCCGCCCGCGGACGGGGCTGCCGGACAGCAGGCCCGCATCATGAACATGTTGTCGCAGTGGGTGTTTCCGGTCGGCGTGCTGATGTTCGGCCCGGTCATGCCGGTCGCGATCCTGCTGTATTTCGTCACCCAGAACGCATGGACCTTCGCGCAGCAACATCTGGTCGCCAGCCGCTTCCCGCAGCCGCAACCACGGGCGGACACCGTCAAACCGTGATGTGCCCCCGGCCACACGGCGGGGTACCGGCGGGCTCCGGGTCAGTCAGCAATATCATGGCTACCTGATGGGCCTGTCTCGCCGTGTGTCCGGAAGGAAGCGTGTTCGACGATGAATCGCAGCAGCCGCAAGGTCTCCGGAGCGAGCGGCTCACGCCGCCTGCTCAACCCCGTCAGCGTGGGCGCGGTCATCCTGATCCTGGTGCTGGCCGGGGTGGTCATCGCCAACTCGGTGCACAAGCACAATGACAAGAAGCAGACCGCCGAGGCCGTCGCACCGCCCGCGGTCTTCACCCCCGACGGGCGTCTGCACTTCGGTAGCGGGGGACCGCTGGTCACCGTCACCACCGACTTCCAGTGCCCGATCTGCCATCAGTTCGAGGTCACCACCGGGCCCACCCTCACGGAAATGCTGGCCGCGGGCACGATTTCGGTCGACTACGACACCGTCGCGGTCCTCGACGGGCTGTCCGAGGACCGCTACTCCTCCCGGTCCGCCAACGCGAGCGTCTGCGTGGCCGTCGCGAACAAGAGCGCCTGGCCCGACTTCAGCAAACGACTCTTCGACGCGCAGCCCGCCGAGAACGGGCCCGGCCTCACCGACGACAAGCTGATCCAGATCGCCGGGGACGCCGGAGTCACCGGTGCGGACGTCGCGGACTGCGTGCACTCGAGCCGCTATGCCGGGTTCGTCGCCTATCACAGTCAACAGGCCATCACCGCCGGTCTGACCCATGTTCCGGTGATCAAGGTCGGCGACACCACGCTACAGAACCTCGGCCCTGACGCGCTGCGGGCCGCGGTCGCGCAGGCCAGCCCGGCCGCGAAGTAAAGCGCTGGCGGTCACCGGATAGGCTGGTAGCCGGTCACACGGCAGTTACGGCTGCCCGCGGACCCCTCGAATTCCGCACAGACAAGGACTGCACACTGCTATGACCAGCCGCATCGAGCTCGCCCGCGAAGACCTGCGCGGACGTACTCCCACTGCTGCCGAACTGCGCGCGGCACTGCCGCGTGGAGGCGTCGACGTGGACTCGGTGCTGCATCATGTGCGGCCCGTCGTGGAGGCGATCCGCGATCGGGGCGTCGAGGCCGCGCAGGAGTACAGCGAGAAGTTCGACGGAGTGCGGCCCGCCGTGGTGCGCGTGCCCGCCGCCGAACTGGAACGTGCTCTCGCCGAACTGGATCCGGCCGTGCGCGCCGCCCTCGAGGTCGCCATCGAACGCACCCGCAAGGTGCACGACGATCAGCGCCGCACCGACAAGGTCACCCAGGTGGTGCCCGGCGGCACCGTCACCGAACGCTGGGTGCCGGTCGAGCGGGTCGGGCTCTACGTGCCCGGCGGCAATGCCGTCTACCCGTCCTCGGTCGTCATGAACGTGGTGCCCGCACAGGCCGCCGGCGTCGACTCGCTGGTCGTCGCCTCGCCCCCGCAGGCGCAGTTCGACGGGCTGCCGCACCCGACCATCCTGGCCGCCGCGCAGCTGCTCGGCGTCACCGAGGTGTGGGCGGTCGGCGGCGCGCAGGCCGTGGCGCTGCTGTCCTACGGCGGCATCGACACCGACGGCGCGCAGCTGGAACCGGTCGACATGATCACCGGACCCGGCAATATCTACGTGACCGCCGCCAAGCGGCTGTGCCGCGGCCTGGTCGGCATCGACGCCGAGGCCGGGCCCACCGAGATCGCCATCCTCGCCGACGCCACCGCCGACCCGGTGCACGTGGCCGCCGACCTGATCTCGCAGGCCGAACACGATGTGCTGGCCGCCAGCGTGCTGGTCACCGACAGCGTGGAACTGGCCGACGCGGTGGATGCCGCCCTGACCGCGCAGATGGCCGTGGTCAAGCACCACGACCGCGTCGCGGAAGCGCTGTCGGGCAAGCAGTCCGGCACCGTGCTCGTCGACGACATCGCGCAGGGGCTGCGGGTGGTCAACGCCTACGCGGCCGAGCACCTCGAGATCCAGACCGCCGACGCCGCCGCCGTGGCCGCCCAGGTGCGTTCCGCCGGAGCGGTTTTCGTCGGCGCGTGGTCGCCGGTGTCGCTGGGCGACTACTGCGCGGGATCCAACCACGTGCTGCCCACCGCCGGATGTGCCCGGCACTCCTCGGGTTTGAGCGTGCAGACGTTCCTGCGCGGCATCCACGTGGTCGAGTACTCCGAGGCCGCCCTGAAGGACGTTGCGGGACACGTTGTGGCACTGGCCAATGCGGAGGACCTGCCCGCACACGGGCAGGCCGTGCAGGCGCGATTCGGAGAACTGCGGTGAGCGCTGTGACTGTCCCCGGATCGAATATTTCCCTGGATGACCTGCCGCTGCGCGACAACCTGCGCGGCAAGAGCCCTTACGGCGCACCGCAATTGACGGTGCCCGTGCAGCTCAACACCAACGAGAACCCGCACCCGCCGAGCCGGGCGCTGGTCGACGACGTCGCCGAATCCGTGCGCGCGGCCGCCGCCGACCTGCACCGCTACCCGGACCGCGACGCCGTCGCGCTGCGCACCGAGCTGGCCGAATACCTGACCCGCCAGACCGGTGTCGCGGTGGACGTCGCGAACGTGTGGGCCGCCAACGGTTCCAACGAGATCCTGCAGCAGCTGCTGCAGGCCTTCGGCGGACCCGGCCGCAGCGCACTGGGTTTCGTGCCCTCGTACTCGATGCACCCGATCATCTCCGAGGGCATCGACACCGAGTGGATCGAGGCCAAGCGCAACGGCGACTTCTCCCTCGACATCGACTACGCGGTGCTGGTGGTCGGCGAGAAGCAGCCCGACGTGGTCTTCGTGACCAGCCCCAACAACCCGACCGGGCACAGCATCCCGCTCGCGGATCTGGAGCGCATCCTCGACGCCGCGCCCGGCATCGTGGTGGTCGACGAGGCGTACGGGGAGTTCTCCGCCGCGCCCAGCGCCATCACGCTGATCGATGCGTACCCGACCAAGCTGGTGGTCAGCCGCACCATGTCCAAGGCGTTCGCCTTCGCGGGCGGCCGCCTCGGCTACCTGGTGGCCGCGCCCGCCGTCATCGACGCCATGCTGCTGGTGCGCCTGCCCTACCACCTGTCCGTGGTGACGCAGGCCGCCGCGCGCGCCGCCCTGCGGCACGCCGACGAAACCCTCGGCAGCGTCGCGGAATTGGCGGCGCAGCGTGATCGGGTGATGGCCGCGCTCACCGAGCAGGGCTACGACGTCATTCCGTCGGACGCCAACTTCGTGCTCTTCGGCCGCTTCACCGACGCGCCGCGGGCCTGGCAGCACTACCTCGACGAGGGCGTGCTCATCCGCGACGTCGGCATCCCCGGCTACCTGCGCACCACCATCGGCCTGGCCGCCGAGAACGACGAATTCCTGCGCGTCAGCGCGAAACTGGCGTCCGAGGAGCTGACCCGATGACCGACCGCATCGCTCGTATCGAGCGCACCACCCGCGAATCCAGCATCACGGTGGAGCTCAACCTCGACGGCTCCGGCAAGACCGACATCTCCACCGGTGTCCCGTTCTACGACCACATGCTGACCGCGTTCGGCCAGCACGGCAGCTTCGACCTGACCGTGCAGGCCAAGGGCGACATCGAGATCGAGGCCCACCACACCGTCGAGGACACCGCCATCGTCATCGGTCAGGCGCTGGGTCAGGCGCTCGGCGACAAGAAGGGCATCCGCCGCTTCGGCGACTGCTTCATTCCGATGGACGAGACCCTCGCGCACGCGGTCGTCGACGTCTCGGGCCGCCCGTACTGCGTGCACACCGGCGAGCCGGAACACATGCTGCACACCATCATTCCGAGCGTGGCGCCGACCGCGTCCTACTCGACGGTCATCAACCGCCACGTCTTCGAGTCGATCGCCCTCAACGCCCGCATCGCCCTGCACGTGCGGGTGCTCTACGGCCGCGACCAGCACCACATCACCGAGGCCGAATTCAAGGCTGTCGCACGGGCTCTGCGCGCCGCGGTCGAATACGACCCGCGGGTGTCCGGCATCCCCTCCACCAAGGGTTCGCTATGACCAAGAAGATCGCCCTGCTGGACTACGGTTCCGGCAACCTGCACTCCGCGAGCCGCGCGCTGGCCCGCACCGGTGCCGAGGTCACCATCACCGCCGACCCCGAGATCGCCCTGAACGCGGACGGTCTCGTGGTCCCCGGCGTCGGCGCGTACGCGGCCTGCATGGCCGGGCTGCTGGCGGTGCGCGGTGAGCGCATCATCGGCAAGCGCCTCGCGGGCGGCCGCCCGATCCTCGGCATCTGCGTCGGCATGCAGATCCTCTTCGAGCGCGGCGTCGAATTCGGCGTCGAGACCGAAGGCTGCGGCGAATGGCCCGGCGTGGTGGAACGTCTGGACGCGCCGATCCTCCCGCACATGGGCTGGAACACGGTGAAAACCCCCGACGACAGCGTGCTGTTCGCGGGCATGGACGCCGACACCCGCTTCTACTTCGTCCACTCCTACGCCGCCCAGCACTGGACCTGGACCGACGACGGCTCCCACCTGGCCCCCGCCAAACTCACCTGGGCCGAACACGGCGTCCCGTTCCTGGCCGCCGTCGAGAACGGCCCCCTGAGCGCCACCCAGTTCCACCCGGAGAAATCCGGCGACGCCGGAGCCCACCTCCTGCGCAACTGGATCGACTCCCTCTGACCCCCGAAACCCCCGCTCCCAGCGGGGGTTTCGCGGTTAGATTGCCCGCATGGACACCGCACCCGAAGGCCCTTCCGGTCGGCTGCGCGCCCTGCCGACCCGGCTGCTCACCCAGGCGGCCATCCTCGCCAACCGCGCCACCGACAAGGCCCTGGCCGACACCGGTTCCCGCCGCTACCACTACGCCATCCTGGTCACCCTCGACGAACACGGCCCCGCCAGCCAAGCCGAAGTGGGCCGCCGCACCGGCATAGACCGCTCCGACGTAGCAGCCGCCGTCAACGACCTCTCCGCCCACGGCCACCTCCACCGCACCCCCGACCCCACCGACCGCCGCCGCAACACCCTCACCCTCACCCCCGCCGGCCGCAGCCACCTCCACGACCTCGACGAACGCCTGGAACAGGCGCAGCGAGAACTACTTCCAGGCTTCTCCGGGGCCGACCGCGCCAACCTGGTGCTACTGCTCACCCGCATCCTGGAGGAGCACTCCCACTCGGATTGACCGCGGAATCAGCACTTGGTCGAGCCCGGTGTCTCGTTGCCCGCCGAGTTCTCCGGTGGCTTGCCGATCTCCTGCACTGACTTTCCGTCCCAATGGAATTGGGCGCAGTAGAAGGTGCCGTCCGAGCAGGCGTCGCAACTGCCCGGGATCATGTATTTCAAGCCGACCGTGTCGGCGGTGGTGCGGGACTGGTCCGCCGAGATGAACGAATTCCAGTTCTGCTCGGCCGTTCCCACGTAGCTGCCCTGATGGAACAGCAGGACCTGCATGGGGGAGCTCGCTGTTCCACCGTGGATGGTGAGCAGGTAGGCCGACAGCGTCGAGCAGATTCCGTTCACCGTCGGTTCCGTGCCGACGGGCGGCACCGACCACTGCCAGGTCGCGGTTCCCATCGTCACCGGGGCCAGGGTCGCGGCCGCGTTCCGGATGGCCGCCGGATCCGGGGCGCAGGCGGGATCGCCGGGGGCCGCCGCGGCGGACCGTGCCGAGGGCGGTAAGGCGGAGGTGGTCTGCGCACTCGCACTGCGCTGCGCGGTGAGTTGCCCACTGGCAGTACCCGACTCGTCGCTCTTCGCGCAGCCGGAGAACGCGGCCACCATGGCCAGCGCGGTCATCACGATTCCCACAGTTCGCAGCACGAGAAACCCCTCCCGATGAGGTCGAAGCCCGGCGTCCACCCGCCGATGTCAAGCATGCGCCTCCGGGCGGCGGCAACCCTTCGAATTCGGCGATGAGGCCGAAAGCGGGGGAGCCGGGGGTAACCACTAGGATGCTTGCGTGAGTCTTGTGCTGCTACCTGCCGTCGATGTCGCCAATGGTGAGGCCGTGCGCCTGGTTCAGGGGGAGGCGGGCAGCGAAACCAGCTACGGATCGCCGCGCGACGCCGCACTGGCCTGGCAGCAGGCCGGGGCCGAATGGGTGCATCTGGTGGATCTGGACGCGGCGTTCGGCAAGGGCAGCAATCGGGATCTGGTGGCCGGGGTGATCGGGGAGCTCGACGTCAAGGTCGAGCTGTCGGGCGGTATTCGAGACGACGAGTCGCTGAAGGCGGCGCTGTCGACCGGGTGCGCGCGGGTCAATATCGGCACCGCGGCCATCGAGAACCCGGACTGGTGTGCTCGGGCCATCGGTGAGTACGGCGACAAGATCGCGGTCGGGCTGGACGTGAAGCTGATCGACGGGGAGTGGCGGCTGCGCGGGCGCGGCTGGGTCACCGACGGCGGCGACCTGTGGGAGGTGCTCGAGCGGCTCGAACGCGACGGGTGCTCGCGCTACGTGGTCACCGACGTCTCCAAGGACGGCACGCTGACCGGCCCCAACCTGGAACTGCTCGCGCACGTCGCCAATGCCTGTGAGGCACCGGTCATCGCGTCCGGCGGCATCTCCGTCCTCGACGACCTGCGCGCCATCGCGACCCTGGTGCCCGAGGGCGTCGAGGGCGCCATCATCGGAAAAGCCTTGTACGCGGGCCGGTTCACGCTGCCCGAAGCCCTGGCCGCGGTCAGCTAGCCGGATGGAACTCGCCGAGCTGCTCAGCATCGCCAGCGATGTGCTCGACGCTGCCGCACCGCGTTTCGTGGAGGGGATCGGCGCTCCCAGCGCGGTCGAGAAGGGCCGCAACGACTTCGCGACCGAACTCGACCTGGAACTCGAACGCACCATCTCCGCGCAGCTCAGCGCCCGCACCGGCATCCCGGTGCACGGCGAGGAATACGGTGGGCCGCAACTGATCTCGGGCACCGCCTGGGTACTCGACCCGATCGACGGCACCTTCAACTATTCGGCGGGCAGCCCCATGTGCGGGATGCTGCTGGCACTGGTCCGCGACGGCGTCCCGGTCATCGGCCTGACCTGGCTGCCGATCCTCGGCCAGCGCTACGCGGCGATGGCCGGCGGCCCGCTGCTGCTCAACGGAAAACCGCTGCCGCCCTTGGCCCCCATCAAACTCGCGGGTGCGATGATCGGCTTCGGCAGCTTCAATCTCGATGGGGCGGGCCGGATTCCGGGCATCTTCCGCTTCAACCTGCTGGGCGCGCTGAGCCGGCTGTCCGGCCGCCAGCGCATGTACGGCTCGACCGGCATCGACCTGGCCTACACCGCCTCCGGAATTCTGGGCGGAGCCGTGGTGTTCGGACATCACCCGTGGGACAACGCCGCGGGCGTGGCCCTGGTGCGGGCCGCGGGCGGTGTGGTCACCGACCTGCTGGGCCAGGACTGGACCATCGAGTCCGGTTCGGTGCTGGCCGCCGCGCCCGGCGTGCACGAGGAACTACTGGATTTGATCGCCGACACCGCCGATCGAGTCCGCGGAGAGGCGGAACAATGACACTCGCGGTACGCGTGATTCCCTGTCTGGACGTCGACGCCGGACGCGTCGTCAAGGGCGTCAACTTCGAAAACCTCAGGGACGCCGGCGATCCCGTCGAGCTGGCCGCCACCTACGACGCTCAGGGCGCGGACGAGCTCACCTTCCTCGACGTCACCGCCTCCACCGGCGACCGCGGCACCATGATCGACGTGGTCACCCGCACCGCCGAGCAGATCTTCATCCCGCTCACCGTCGGCGGCGGCGTCCGCACCGTCGAGGACGTGGACCGCCTGCTGCGCGCGGGCGCGGACAAGGTGTCGGTCAATACCGCCGCCATCGCCAGACCCGAAGTGCTGCGCGAGATGTCGGAGCGCTTCGGCTCGCAGTGCATCGTGCTCTCGGTCGACGCCCGCACCGTGCCCGCCGGCCAGGACCCGACCCCGTCGGGCTGGGAGGTCACCACCCACGGCGGCAAGCGCGGCACCGGCATCGACGCGGTCGAATGGGCCGTGCGCGGAGCCGAATTGGGCGTCGGCGAGATCCTGCTCAACTCGATGGACGCCGACGGCACCAAGGCCGGATTCGACCTGCCGATGATCCGCGCCGTGCGCGCCGCGGTCTCGGTCCCGGTGATCGCCTCCGGCGGCGCGGGCAAGGTCGCCGATTTCGCCCCCGCCGTGCAGTCCGGCGCGGACGCGGTGCTGGCCGCCAGCGTCTTCCACTTCGGCGACCTCACCATCGGTCAGGTCAAGGACGCCATGCGCACGGAAGGAATCACGGTCCGATGAGCGCCCTGGATCCGTCGATCGCGGCCCGGCTCAAGCGCAATGCCGACGGGCTGTTCGCCGCGGTCGCGCAGGAGAAGTCCACCGGCGACGTGCTGATGATGGCGTGGATGGACGACGAGGCCCTCGCCCGCACCCTGGAAACCCGCAAGGGCACGTACTATTCGCGGTCCCGCCAGCAGTACTGGGTCAAGGGTGAGACCTCCGGCCACACCCAGTACGTGCACGAGGTGCGCCTGGACTGTGACGGCGATACCGTGCTGCTCATCGTCGATCAGGAGGGCGCGGCCTGCCACACCGGCACCCACACCTGCTTCGACACCGATGTGCTGCTGGCAGCGGACGATTCGGCCCGCTAGCCGTCCGGATCCTCGACCTCGAACTGCGAGATCGGCCGCCCCGAGCGGCCGATGCCGCGCGACATGCCCTTGTCGAGCTGCCCGAGCAGGATCTCGGTGAGCGCCAGCAGCTGTGCGGCCTGCTCCTCGTCGAGGCCGTCGAAGACCAGTCCGCGCACGCATTCCAGGTAGCCGGGCGCGGCCTCGGTCACCTTGCGGAACCCGGCGTCGGTCAGCACTGCCTGGGCGCCGCGGCGTCCGGTGATGGTGACGCGTTGGGCCCAGCCGAGCCTTTCGAGCTTCGACACGACATGCGAGAGTCGTGATAGCGATGCGTTTGCCTTTTGCGCGAGTTCACTGAGTTGCAAACGATGTCCGGGCTCTTCGGAGAGCAGAGTCATCACGAAGTATTCGAAATGCGTTATGCCGGACTCGCGCTGGAGCTGAGTGTCCAGGGCGGCTGGGAGGCGCGTGGTGAGGGCGACAAGCGCCCGCCAAGCTTGCTGTTCCATCGGATTCAACCACTTGGTCACCGTGCGCGCCCTCTCGTAGCAGCCGGGTGACGTGTGGTGCCGGCCGGTTGGAGAGCCTGCGATACAGCAACGAACGAGTCACCCGCTCGTCAAAGTTTGCCACGATTTCGCTCGTCAGTCACGGCGTTGCTGAATGACGTGACATCCATCACGCGTGTCGCGCGGATGAATCAGTTCGTGCCGAACTCCGGAGGATTGGGCGGAGTTTCGCTCGACACGCGCGGCTTTTCCGGCTCCACCGGACGGCGTTCGGCACGATGCCGACGGAATCGCCTGCGCGCCACGAGAAATGCCACGCCGAGGAACAGTACGGCGGCGATGATCGCGCCGGTCAGCGCGGCGCCGCGGAATGCGGGCGCGTCCACATCGAGAATGCGCTCACCGGCGTGTGCGGCATTGGAGTTGCCCAGCACGATGGTCAGCAGCATCAAATTCGGGATGGCCGTGATCAGGGCGAGGACCGCCGAACCGCCCGCAATGAACGGACCGCCCCGTTTGCGCCAACCGAGTCCGGCCACCAGCAGCAGCAAAAGTGGCACGAGCGTGCCGAGTAATCCGAACAGCAGTCCGTACCACATGCCCTTGCTGAAACTGCCGTGCACCATTTCGGCGATTCGCTGCGCCCACCATCGCGGAATGAACGCGGACAGAATCAGATACGCCACCCACAGCACCGCCAGGGCCACCACGACCGCGATGATTCGATTGCGCCACGTGACGAAGGTTGAACGCTTGCGCTCCGGCAGGTCCTCGCTGGGCGTAGTCATAGCCCTAGGTTATGCCTGCGCGTGCGACGCCGCAGCGATCGCCACTCCGGGCCTATGCCACATTCCGGGCGTACTGACGAACAATTCCGGACGGCCGTGTGGCTGCCCGGAATTACCGTTTCGTCGGTGAAAAGGGATTCAGCTGCGGCTACGCAGGAATTCCAGCGCCTCGTCGGCGTGTACGTTCGCCCGCAGCTCGCTGTTGATCACCTTGGCGATGGTGCGATCCGGATCGATGACGAAGGTGGTGCGCTTGACCGGAATCAGCGCGCCCAGCAGGCCGCGCTTCACACCGAACTCGGCGGCCACCTTCGCGCCCGGGTCCGAGAGCACCGGGTAGCTCAGCCCCTGCTTCTCGGCGAACCCGGACTGCACGTCCACCGAGTCCGCGCTGATCCCGACGCAGGACGCGCCCAGGGACTTGAATTCCGTTGCCAGATCCCGGAAGTGGCACGCCTCGGCGGTGCACACCGTGGTGTTGGCGGCGGGGTAGAAGAACAACACCACCGGACCGTCCGCGAGCAACGACTCGAGCGAACGCGGGGTGCCTGACTGATCCTGGAGCTCGAAATTCGGAGCGAGCTGGCCTGCCTTCATACCCGCACCCTACCCCGAATTCATCGTGCGCGAGGTATCGGCGATCGTGGTGCGGCACAGGCGGAATCGGTGCGGTGGTGCGCACCGATTCCGACAGCGGACGGCAAACGCGCGATCACACGCCGATCAGGGCGGCGACCTCAGGGTTCTTGATATCCATGACATCGAGGATGCCGTGCGCGCGCAGGAACGGCTTCAGCTCCCGGATGCGATCGGTGTGCTCGGCGTACTCGTCCGGGAAGTTGCGCGGATCGATGGACTCCAGCGCCTTCACGTAGGTGACGAACGAGGCGATGGCGGAGTACTTGCCGCCGCCGTTGTTGAGATTCATCATCCGGGGCGGCTGGCCGGGCATGTGGCCCAGCTGCTGCGGGGCCGCGTGCCGGGGACCCTCCGGTGCTATCGGTTGCGAGGGGTACATCTGTGTTGAACTCCTCTCGATTGGGGATGCCGAGTCTAGTGACGACCGCTCCATGTATTCGCCACAGGTGCGCTCTCGGCTGGGCCGCGAACGCGATTTAGATACCGGTTGCCCGGCCTGGAATGATGGCCCCATGCACGGCGCGCAGGGTTTCCCCCAGAACACCACCACCTCCCGGGAGCGGTTCCGGGAGCTCGCGGCCGACCACCGGGTGGTCCCGGTGGTCCGAAAGGTGTTGGCGGACTCCGAGACTCCGCTCTCGGCCTACCGCAAACTGGCCGCTGACCGGCCCGGCACCTTCCTGCTGGAATCGGCCGAGAACGGCCGCTCCTGGTCCCGATGGTCGTTCATCGGCGCGGGCAGTCCGTCCGCCCTGACCGTGGTCGACGGCGAGGCGGCCTGGCTGGGCCAGACCCCGGCCGACGCCCCGGTGGGCGGCGATCCGCTCGTCGCACTGCGCGAATCCCTCGAGGTGCTGCGCACCGAGCGGCTGCCCGGCCTGCCGCCGCTGACCGGCGGCCTGGTCGGCTACCTCGGCTACGACACCGTCCGGCGGATGGAACGCCTGCCGCTGATCGCCCTCGACGACCTCCAGGTCCCCGAGATGGTGCTGATGCTGGCCACCGACCTGGCCGCCTTCGACCACCACGAGGGCGCGATCACCCTGATCGCCAACGCCGTCAACTGGAACGGCACCGACGAACGCGTCGACGAGGCCTACGACGACGCGGTGGCCCGCCTGGACCGGATGACCGCCGCGCTGGCCGCGCCCGCCGACTCCACCGTCTCGGTCTTCGACACCCCCGAACCGCGGTTCCGCCGCCAGCGCACCTCCGACGAATTCGGTGCGGGCGTGCGGCGACTGGTCAAGGAGATCGAGGCGGGCGAGGCCTTCCAGGTGGTGCTCTCGCAGCGCTTCGAGATGGAGTACCACGGCACGCCGCTGGACCTCTACCGCATGCTGCGCGCCTCGAACCCGAGCCCGTACATGTACCTCATGCACATTCCGGACGGTTCCGGCGGCACGGCGTTCTCCATCGTCGGTTCCAGCCCCGAATCGCTGGTCACCGTGAAGGACGGGGTGGCCACCACCCATCCGATCGCGGGCACCCGCTGGCGCGGGGTCACCGAGGAGGACGATCTCCTGCTGGAGAAGGGCCTGCTCGCCGACGAGAAGGAGAACGCCGAGCACCTGATGCTCGTCGATCTGGGCCGCAACGATCTGGGCCGGGTGTGCGAGCCGGGCACGGTGCGCGTCACCGAATACCGGCATGTCGAGCGGTATTCGCATGTGATGCACCTGGTTTCGACGGTGTCGGGCCGACTCAAGCCGGGCAAGGTGGCCCTCGACGCGGTGCAGGCCTGCTTCCCGGCGGGCACGCTGTCGGGTGCGCCGAAGGTGCGCGCGATGGAGCTCATCGAGGAACTCGAGCCCACCCGACGCGGCGTGTACGCGGGCGTGGTCGGCTACCTCGACTTCGCCGGTGACGCCGATACCGCCATCGCCATCCGGACCGCGCTGCTCAAGGGCGGCACCGCCTACGTCCAGGCGGGCGCGGGCGTGGTCGCCGACTCCGACCCGGACTACGAGGACGTCGAATCCCGCAACAAGGCGATGGCCGTGCTCAAGGCCATCGCCGCCGCCGAGACGGTGCGCGCCTACCTCCCGAACGGCAAGACCGAATGAGTGATCCGGACGCCGATACGTCGGCGGGCAGTGCGGAAAACGCCGTGGCACAACCCGACTCGCGTGCCGAAGGCGCGGGCACCACGGAATCCGATGCCGCGAGCACGGCGGAGCGCGCGATAGCCGCCGATCTGGCCGACGCCGATGCCGCTGCCGGATCCGACGTGCCCACGACCCGTAAACGCCCGCTGTCGGCGGTCGCGCTGCTGGCCGTCGCGGCCGCCCTGCTGTGGGTGTCCTCGCGAATGAACTGGGTGCGGCTCGAGATCACCAGCGATTACGGCCTGCCGCGCCACAAGGATCTCGACGGCGGCGTCTGGTTCGGCGCGCTCACCCCACTGGCGCTGGTCTTCCTGGCCACCATCGCGGCCGTGTTCGCCACCCACGGCTGGTGGCGGCGCGCGGTCGGCGTGGTGGTCGCGGTGCTGGCGGCGGTGTCCGCGGTGCCCGCGTACGCCCTGCTGATGCACCGGGGCGCGGCCGAACGCGCGGCCCGGCTGGCCGAGTTGCACGGCGGCGATCACGCGGGCGCGATGACGACCTCGACGCTGCCCGCGGTGGTTTCGCTGGCCGGTGCGGTGGCCGCGTTCGTGGCCGGACTGCTGCTGGTCCGGCAGTCCTCGGAGGCCGCGCGGATGTCCGGGAAGTACGACAATCCGGCCAATCGCAAGCTGTCGGCGGCCGAGCAGGTTGCCGCACATCACGCCCGTGGTCAGGGTGAGGATTCCGGGTCACAGGGGGCCGCTGCGGGCCAGCTGTCGGGCCGAGTGCTCTGGGACGCCCTCGATGAAGGCGTCGATCCGACCGACGCGGACGCCAACGACGGTGACATATCTGGCGCCAACGGCGGTGCCGCACACGACAATCCAAGTTCCGGGGGAGCGGCCGCCGCAGGGCGCTGAACTGGGAACTGCAGTGGTGCCGCAGCCGACTCCGGCCCCGCTGTCAAGCATGGGAACATAGCCATTTACTCTTTATCAGCATCGGTGAGACAGCGCCTGGGGGGATTCTCAGGCAGCAAGTCCGTCTCCCCAGAAAGGATTCGAGCCAGATGACGGTACTCGACTCGATTCTCGACGGGGTCCGCGCGGATGTGGCCGCCCGGGAAGCCCTCCTGGATTTCCAGGCCGTGAAAGCCGCCGCCGCGAAGGCCAAGTCCCCGCGTGACGCCAAGGCCGCCTTGCACGCCGAGGGCATCGGCGTGATCGCCGAGGTGAAGCGGTCCAGCCCCTCCAAGGGCACGCTCGCGGACATCCCGAACCCCGCCGACCTGGCCCGTGCCTACGAGGACGGCGGCGCGCGCATCATCAGCGTGCTGACCGAGCAGCGCCGCTTCGGCGGCTCGCTCGCCGATCTCGACGCGGTCCGCGCGGCCGTGGACATCCCGGTCCTGCGCAAGGACTTCATCGTCGGCCCGTACCAGATCCACGAGGCCCGCGCCCACGGCGCGGACGTGATCCTGCTGATCGTGGCCGCCCTCGAACAGGACGTGCTCTCCGCCCTCATCGACCGCACCGAATCGCTCGGCATGACCGCGCTCGTCGAGGTGCACACCGAGGAGGAGGCCAACCGCGCCCTGGAGGCCGGAGCCAGCGTGATCGGTGTCAACGCGCGCAACCTCAAGACCCTCGAGGTGGACCGGGATGTGTTCGCGCACATCGCCCCCGGCCTGCCCAGCGAAGTGATCCGGGTGGCCGAGTCCGGCATTCGCGGCACCGCCGACCTGCTGGCCTACGCCGGTGCGGGCGCGGACGCCGTGCTCGTCGGCGAGGGCCTGGTGACCAGTGGCGACCCGCGTGCCGCGGTGGCCGAGCTGGTGACCGCCGGAACCCATCCGTCCTGCCCGAAGCCGGTTCGCCGGGGCCGGTGAAAGCAGCGATGACTCAAACCCAGAACGCTTCCGGTAAAAACGTTCTCGGCCTGCCGCAGGCCAGCGCGGGCATCACGCACAAGAGCCACGAGCCCGATCTGGGTGGGCACTTCGGCGTGTACGGCGGCCGCCACGTACCCGAGGCATTGATGGCCGTGATCGAAGAGGTCACCGCCGAATACGACAAGGCCCGCGTCGATCCCAGCTTCCTCGACGAGCTCGACCGGTTGCAGCGCGACTACACCGGGCGTCCGTCGCCGGTGTTCGAGTGCAAGAACCTGGCCTCGCACGCCGGTGGCGCGCGCATCCTGCTGAAGCGGGAAGACCTGAACCACACCGGTTCTCACAAAATCAACAATGTGCTCGGCCAGGTACTGCTGGCTAAGCGCATGAACAAGACCCGCGTCATCGCCGAGACCGGCGCCGGTCAGCACGGCGTCGCCACCGCGACCGCGTGCGCGCTGCTGGGCATCGAATGCGTCATCTACATGGGCGCGGTCGACACCGTGCGCCAGCAGTTGAACGTGGCCCGCATGCGCCTGCTCGGCGCCGAAGTCATCAGTGTGACAACGGGTTCGCAGACGCTCAAGGACGCCATCAACGAGGCGCTGCGCGACTGGGTCACCAACGCCGAGCAGACCTACTACTGCTTCGGCACCGCCGCGGGCCCGCACCCGTTCCCGCTCATGGTGCGCGACTTCCAGCGCATCATCGGCCTCGAGGCGCGCCAGCAGGTGCAGGTGCTGACCGGCCGCCTGCCGGACGCCGTAACCGCCTGTGTCGGTGGCGGTTCCAACGCGATCGGCATCTTCCACGCCTTCCTCGACGATCCGGGCGTGCGCCTGGTCGGCTACGAGGCCGCGGGCGACGGTGTCGAAACCGGCCGGCACGCCGCCACTTTCACCGGTGGCTCGCCGGGCGCGTTCCAGGGCGCGTACTCGTACCTGCTGCAGGACGAGGACGGCCAGACCATCGAATCCCATTCCATCTCAGCGGGTCTGGACTACCCGGGCGTCGGCCCGGAGCACGCCTACCTCAAGGACACCGGCCGGGCGCAGTACTACCCGATCACCGACACCGAGGCGATGGACGCGCTGCTGCTGCTGAGCCGGTCCGAGGGCATCATCCCGGCCGTCGAATCCGCGCACGCCGTGGCGGGCGCGTTGAAGCTGGGCCAGGAGCTCGGCGAGGGCGCGATCATCGTGGTCAACCTGTCCGGTCGCGGTGACAAGGACATGGACACCGCCGCCGAATGGTTCGGGCTGTTCGACAAGTCCGAGGGAGACAAGAAGTGAGCCAGCAGTCTCGTCTCGCCAACACCTTCGCGGCCTGCCGCGAGGACAACCGCGCCGCGCTGATCGGTTACCTGCCCGCCGGATACCCGGACGTGCAGGGCTCCATCGACGCCTGCAAGGCCATGGTCGAATCCGGTTGCGACATCATCGAAGTCGGCATCGCCTACTCCGATCCGGTGATGGACGGCCCCACCATCCAGCGCGCCGCCGAACAGGCCCTGGCCGGCGGTGTCCGGGTGCGCGACGTGTTCAAGGTCGTCGAGGCCATCTCGCAGGCCGGCGGCAAGGCCGTCGTGATGACCTACTGGAATCCGGTGCTGAAGTACGGCGTCGACACCTTCTCCCGCGACCTCGCGGCGGCGGGCGGCCTCGGCCTGATCACCCCGAACCTGATTCCGGAGGAGGCCGACGACTGGTTCGTGGCCTCGTCCACCCACAACCTGGACCGCATCTTCCTGGTCGCGCCCTCCTCCACCGAGGAGCGTCTGGTCAAGACCCTGGAGGCGTCCAAGGGCTTCGTCTACGCCGCCTCCACCATGGGTGTCACCGGCGCCCGCGACGCGGTCTCGTCGATGGCCCCGGCGCTGTGCGCGCGCATCCGCAGCCACTCCGACATCCCGATCGGTGTCGGCCTCGGTGTGCGCAGCGGCGCGCAGGCAGCCGAAATCGCCTCCTACGCAGACGGTGTCATCGTCGGCTCGGCGCTGGTGAGCGCCGCCGCACAGGGTCTGGACGCGATCCGGACCCTGACCGCCGAACTCGCGCAGGGCGTGCGCTCGGCAAGGGTTTCCTCGTAGCCCCACAGTATTTCGAAAGGGCGCGTACCGAATTCGGTACACGCCCTTTCTTTGTTTCAACCAGAAATTCGAACCTGTTGACAATTCCAGAACTCGGATAACTTTCAGTTAACTTCGAAATCAAGCTGAATCGCCCTGCGCCCCACAGCACCCGCACCGCACCGGGCGTGGCCGCCCGAGAAGAACATCGCCTTCGCGAACGTCTTCGTATACCTGTTGCGTTACCGGATTCATGATCGTCATCAGGCTTCCTGAACTACGGACCGGTCATGCCGATCGGCTCGGGCGCACCGGAATCGGCATCGACGAAGGCGGCGGGTTCGGTCGGCGCGGTGCTGTCGCTGATTCTCGCCATGATCAGCGATAACAGGCACAGGGGAGCGGCCGGACGTGGTCGACGCGAGATGACCGTGGGCTGAACACGTACCGCCCCGGGGGCCTGTGTCCGCGGGGTGGTGGTGAACTCCGCTACGGTGGGGACCCGTGACCATACGAGCCCTGGCCGAAAGCACCGGCGCCGAAGTCCTGGCCTACATTCCCAGCCCGCCGCGCGGGGTGTGGAATATCGGCCCGTTCCCGCTGCGCGCCTACGCGATCTGCATCATCCTCGGCATCGTCTTGGCCATCTGGCTGGGCGAGAAGCGCTGGCAGCAGCGCGGCGGACAGTCCGGCATGGTGCTCGACGTGGCCATGTTCGCGGTGCCGTTCGGCCTGATCGGCGGGCGGC
This sequence comes from Nocardia sp. NBC_00511, assembly GCF_045161165.1. NCBI lineage: Bacteria > Bacillati > Actinomycetota > Actinomycetes > Mycobacteriales > Nocardiaceae > Nocardia > Nocardia sp. NBC_00511. Next base: position 4,069,100 of record NZ_CP107849.1, on the reverse strand, counting down.
TCTACCATGTGGCCACCGACTGGGAGAAGTACTTCGGCGCCAACCGCCAGCCCGACGCGCACTGGTGGGCGATCTGGCAGGGCGGCCTCGGCATCTGGGGTGCGGTGGCGCTGGGCGCGCTCGGCGCCTGGATCGGCTGCCGGGTGTACCGGATTCCATTGCCCGCCTTCGGCGATGCCATCGCGCCCGGCATTCTGCTGGCGCAGGCGGTCGGCCGCCTCGGCAACTACTTCAACCAGGAACTGTTCGGCCGCAAGACCACCATGCCGTGGGGCCTCGAGATCTACGACCGGTTCGACGCCAACGGCAACCCGGACATGATGAGCGGCATCTCCAACGGTGTGGTCAAGGCGATCGTCCAGCCCACCTTCCTCTACGAACTGATCTGGAACCTGCTCGGCGTCGCGGTGCTGCTCTACGTGGACCGCAAGTTCCGCATCGGCCACGGCCGCCTGTTCGCCCTCTATGTCGCGGTCTACTGCTTCGGCCGCTTCTTCGTGGAGCTGCTGCGCGACGACGAGGCCACCCACATCCTCGGCATCCGCATCAACTCCTTCACCTCGGCGATCGTATTCCTGTGTGCCCTGGCCTATTTCCTGTTCGCGACCAAGGGCCGCGAAGCCGCCGAACAGCTCCGCCCGGACATCGAACGCCCGTGGCCGTGGCAGCTGGGCGCCCTGCGGGCCTTCGGCGCCGCGGGTGCGGTCGGAACCGCCGTGGCCGTGGGTGATTCGACCGAGGCGGACAAGACGCCCGATTCGGATGACGCCGATTCCGAGGCGAAGAGTGATCCGGAGCCGTCCGAATCCGACACCGCCGAATCCGCGTCACCGGTCGAGACCGAGACCGAGTCTTCCGAATCGAAGGACCCGGAATCGGAAAAGGCGGACACCGTCGAAAAGGTCGAATCCGGCAAAGCCGAATCCTGATCCCGATGCCCCCGAATTGCCCTGCGCGCGGCCATGATTCGGGGGCTAGAATCGGCTCCTAGCCGCCGGTGGGAGAAGTACGGCGGGAGGGGGCGTGGGTCGACTGGCGGACCCGTGCGGAGCCAGGAGGACACGTGACGGATCCGTTCCAGCAGCAACCCGGTTTCGGTGGGCCGCAGTACGGGCCACCCGGAACCGGACCGGCACTCCCGCCGGGTTACGGGGCGCAGGGGCAGCCGAGTTATCCGGCGCAGCCGAACTATTCCGCGCCGCTGCCGGTGGCCATGCCCGTCGCGGCACCCCGGCAGCCCGGATTCCTGTTGGCCATCGGCGATATCGGGATCTCCGAGGGACTGGTCACCACCCCGGCGGGCACCCTGCCGCTGCGCGGCGCGGTCTGGACCGCCACCGATATGTCGCAGTCCTCGGAATCGACTCCGGCCTACGCGGTCGTGCTCGCCATCCTGTTCCTGCCGATGTGTTTTCTCGGGCTGCTGTTCCTGCTCATCAAGCAGAAGTCGATCACCGGGTATGTGCAGGTCACGGTGACCAGCGCGGGTCGCTACCACTCGACGCTGATCGCCGCGCAGAACGAGTCCACCTTCCCGATGGTCATGCAGCAGGTGAACTACGCGCGCTCGGTGAGCGCCATGTAGTTCGCCGCGCGCGGTGAACAGCGTTCTCCCGGCAACGAATCCGTCGAAGATCGCGATAACTGTTTCGAATCCGGTGGTTGTGGTCCGGGAGTGACGGAATACGCATCGTTCGGCACGACGAATACGTCGTGACCGGCGACAATGACTCCTGAACTCCAGCGTGGCGGCAATCGGCGCAGCCCGGCCGCTCGGCGGGTTCGCAACCGGTGGGGCCGTTCCGACGGGGGGCGGTCCGCGATCAGGAGGACGCGAGTGACCGACCCATTCGACAAGCAGCCGGGCTCCGAGGGCCCGCAGTACGGTGCGCCCGGCACCGGCCCGCAGTACGGGCAGCAGCCCTACGGGCAGCAGCCGTTCCCGCAAGGGCAGCAGCCGTTTCCGCAGGGCCAGGAGCCTTTCCAGCAGGGCCAGCAGCCCTATCCGGTCGGTCAGCCCGGCGGCTACGGCCAGCCCGCGGGCTATGGCGCTCCGGGTCCGGCGGGCCCCTACGGCGGTGACCCGGAGGCCCCCTACGGCCGGGATCCGTTCGGAGTTCCGCTGTCCGACAAGAGCAAACTGACCGCGGGCCTGCTGCAGTTGCTGGTCGGCGGCCTGGGTCTGGGTCGCTTCTACATGGGCTACACCACCATCGGTGTGCTGCAGCTGGTCACCTGTGGCGGTTGCGGTATCTGGGCGCTGATCGACGGCATCCTCATCCTCACCGGCAAGGTGCCCGACCCGCAGGGCCGTCCGCTGCGCGAGTGAGCGGCGGCGACACTCGCTCGTGAACGGGCGTCACTCGAAGGGGTGGCGTCCGTTCGCGCATATCATGACCTGCGTATCCGCACCAGGTTTCGGCTCACCCTGATGATTTGTTGACCCGACCAGTTGGTCTCTGGCGTACCCTTTGTCGGTTGTTCAACGCGTGGTGATCCCACGCCCGAGGAGAGGTCCACCCCGTGCGCCGTAAGCTCGCCGCCGTCATGCTCGCCGTAGTCGCCGCCGCCGGGCTGGTGGCGTGCAGTAGCAGCAAGGACGATGCGAACGTCCTGCGGGTCGGGACCGAGGGCAACTACTCCCCGTTCACCTACCAGGACAACGGCACCCTCACCGGTTACGACGTCGACGTGATCAAGGCCGTCGGCGACAAGATCGGCAAGAAGGTGGAATTCACCACCGCGCCCTGGGATTCGCTGTTCGCCGCGCTGGAATCCAAGCGCGTCGACCTGATCGCCAACCAGGTGACGGTGAACGACCAACGGCAGCAGAAGTATTCGCTGTCCGCGCCCTACACCGTCTCCGAGGGCGTGATCGTGACCAAGTCCGGCAACGACGGCATCCACTCGCTGGCCGACCTCAGCGGCAAGACCTGCGCGCAGTCCGAGACCAGCAACTGGGCCGACGTCGCCAAGACCGCGGGCTGCAAGGTCGAGTCCATCCCCGGCTTCGTCGAGGCCGTGCAGCTGCTCAAGACCGGCCGCGCCGACGCCACCGTCAACGACACCCTCGCGGTGAACGCCTTCACCAAGGCGCAGGGCACCGGCACCATCCAGATCGTCGGCAAGACCGGCGCCACCTCCAAGCAGGCCTTCGCCGCGCGCAAGGATTCGCAGGCGCTGACCGACCAGGTCAACTCGGCGCTCGATCAGCTGCGCGCCGACGGCACGCTGGCCAAGATCTCCGAGAAGTATTTCGGCACGGACGTCAGCAAGTAAGCCGCACAGGACATTTCGACGATGGACGACGCCACCTGGGCACTGGTCCGGCACAACCTGTGGCCGATGCTGAAGGCCACGCTCACCACCACTCTGCCGCTGACCGCGATCACTTTCGTGGTCGGGCTGGCGATCGCGCTGTTCGTGGCGCTGGCGCGGATGTCGGACAATCGGCTGCTGTCGGCGGCCGCGCGTTTCTACATCTCGCTGATTCGCGGAACACCGCTACTGGTGCAGCTTTTCATCATCTTCTACGGCCTGCCCGCGTTCGATATCGTGATCGACCCGTTCCCGGCGGCGGTGATCGCGTTCAGCCTGAACGTGGGCGGCTATGCGGCCGAGATCATTCGGGCCTCGATCCTGTCGGTCGACCGGGGGCAGTGGGAGGCGTCCTACGCGGTCGGCATGAGCTACCCGCAGGCGCTGCGGATGATCATCCTGCCGCAGGGCGCGCGCATCGCGGTGCCGCCGTTGTCGAACACCTTGATCTCGTTGGTGAAGGACACGTCGCTGGCGTCGACCATCCTGGTGACCGAGCTGTTGCGGACCGCTCAGATGGCCGCCGCACCCACCTTCGACTTCTTCGCGCTCTATGGTGTCGCGGCTATCTACTACTGGGTAATATGTCTGATTCTCGGCTTCGGTCAAAGTGGCTTGGAGAGCGTGCTGGCCAGGCATGTAGCCCGTTGACCAGGAAATAGCTGAACGGCTGCTTACGAGAACCGTATATGTGTGTGCCGGGCTCGGCATGAGGGTTATCACAGGTCTAGGGTTGAAGCCGTGATGCGACGAACGAAGATTGTGTGCACCCTCGGACCTGCTGTGTCATCCGAGGACCGGATTCGTGAGCTCGTCGAAAGTGGCATGGATGTTGCTCGCCTGAACTTCAGCCACGGCGAGCATTCCGATCATGCCGATAACTACAAGAAGGTGCGTGCGGCCAGCGATACGCTGGGTCGTGCTGTCGGTATCCTCGCCGACCTGCAGGGGCCCAAGATTCGCTTGGGCCGGTTCATCGGAGACGGCAAAACCGTCTGGGCCACCGGTGAGGAAGTCCGCATCACCGTCGACGACATCATCGGAACTCACGACCGGGTCTCTACTACCTACAAACATCTCGCCAAGGACGCCAAGGCGGGCGACCGACTGCTCGTTGACGACGGCAAGGTCGGCCTGACGGTCGTTCGCGTCGAGGACAACGACGTGGTCTGTCGCGTGACAGAGGGCGGTCCTGTCTCCAACAACAAGGGTGTCTCGCTGCCGGGCATGGACGTCTCCGTGCCGGCCCTGTCCGAAAAGGACATCGAGGACCTGGAATTCGCCCTGAAGCTGGGCGTGGACTTCATCGCGCTGTCCTTCGTGCGTTCGCCCTCCGATGTGGAGCTGGTGCACGACATCATGGATCGCGTGGGCCGCCGGGTGCCGATCATCGGCAAGCTCGAAAAGCCCGAAGCCATCGACAATTTGGAAGCCATCGTGCTGGCGTTCGACGCCGTCATGGTCGCCCGTGGCGACCTGGGCGTGGAGCTGCCGCTCGAGCAGGTGCCGCTGGTGCAGAAGCGCGCGGTGCAGATGGCCCGCGAGAACGCCAAGCCGGTCATCGTGGCCACCCAGATGCTGGAATCCATGATCACCAACTCGCGGCCGACCCGCGCCGAGGCCTCCGACGTGGCCAACGCGGTGCTCGACGGCGCGGACGCGGTCATGCTCTCGGGCGAGACCTCGGTCGGCGACTACCCGATCGAGGCCGTGCGCACCATGGCCCGCATCGTGCACGCCGTGGAATCCGAGTCCTCCACCCGGGTTCCGCCGCTGACCCACGTGCCGCGCACCAAGCGCGGTGTCATCTCCTACGCCGCCCGCGACATCGGCGAGCGGCTGAATGCCAAAGCGCTGGTTGCCTTCACGCAGTCCGGTGACACGGTGCGCCGCCTGGCTCGCCTGCACACCCCACTGCCGCTGCTGGCCTTCACCCCGCAGGCCGCGATTCGCAGCCAGTTGTCCTTGACGTGGGGCGTGGAAACGTTCATCGTTCCTCCGGTGGGCACGACCGACGAGATGATCCACCAGGTGGACAATGCTCTGCTGTCGATCGGCCGGTACAAGAAGGGCGATCTGGTGGTCATCGTGGCCGGCTCCCCGCCGGGTACTGTCGGGTCCACCAACCTGATCCACGTGCATCGCATCGGCGAGGAGGACCACTAATTTGAGTGCGTCGCTGGACGAGACGTCTTCGGACGTCGTCGCGGACCCCGAGGGGGCCGGTATGTCCGACGATCTGCGGGAGCTGTTGCGCCTGCTGGATCTGGAGGAGAACGGCCCCGACATCTTCCTCGGTCAACATCCCGAGAAGGTGTGGAGCCGCACGTTCGGCGGCCAGCTGGTCTCGCAGGCGATCATCGCCGCGGGGCGGACCGTGGGGCCGGGGCGACCCATCCACGCGGTCAACGCGCACTTCGTTCGTGGCGGAGATCCCAAGGCGCCGATCGAATATCACGTCGATCGGCACCGGGACGGCCGCTCCTTCGCCAACCGCACGGTGACGGCGTATCAGGGTGGCCAGGAGCTGTTCGTCATGCTCGCGGCCTTCCAGGACTGGGGTAAGGGTCTCGAGCACGGCGCTCCGCTGCCGGACGTGCCGGGCCCGGAAGGCCTTGCCCGGGTGGAGGAGTCGTTCGCGGGGCTCGAGGACAAGCTCGAGATGTTCGTCAACGCCCCGCATCCGATCGAGATGCGCTACACCAACGATCCCGCCTGGATCCTCAAGGGCACCGGCGAGACGCTGGACCACAACCGGGTGTGGATGCGCACCGACGGCGCACTGCCCGATGATCCGCTGATTCACGTTGCGGCGCTGGCGTATTCGTCGGACACCACGGTGCTGGACTCGATCATCACCACGCACGGGCTGTCCTGGGGTTTCGATCGCATCCTGGCGGCGACGGTGAACCACTCCATCTGGTTCCACCGCCCGTTCCGCTTCGACGACTGGTCGCTGTACGCCACCGAGTCCCCGGTGGCGGCCGGATCGCGCGGCCTGGCCCGCGGCCACTTCTACGGCCGCAACGGCGATCTGCTCGCGACCACGGTGCAGGAGGGCGTGATTCGCCACTTCCCGGCGCGGCGCTGAGACAACGCACTTATCGGGCCGTACCCCTTGGGGTGCGGCCCGATGTGCGTTGCGGGACCGCTAGATAAGCTCGCGGTTCTCTTCGAGTTCGAAATTCTCGCGCTGTAGGGCGTGCACGATGTAGGGGATGGGGTCCTCGGCGGAGAGTTCGAGCACCAGTCGCTGCTCGAGTTTCGTGATGCCCGCCTTGGTGAGCTGGCGGGCCTCGCCCACCAGGCTGAGCGCGATCTCGTAGGTGCGGCGCTGTTCCGGCTCGACGCCGGGATGCTCCAGCCGCCACTGGGTTTCGAGGACGGTGTGGGTGGGTTCGTCGCACTCCACCGGAAGTGTGAAGCGCCACGCGAAGATATCGCGATCGGCGACGTATTCGTCGACCACCCGGCACACCGTCTCGGTGACGCGGTGCAGAGTGTGAGGTGTCACGTAAACATGGAGCGAAACATCCGAAATTCGCTTCGGCATGCTCTTGATCCTGTTCTTGTGTCGAACCACCGGCAGTGGTGTTCGGCGGAACGGTAGGTGTTCCGCGCGGAAGTGTAAACCCTTACCGGACCAACCCGGCAGACAGGCGCATTGACACGCGGGCGTTCAGATCGCCCACTTTACCCCGAAACGTAGACGTTTCGAAGTTTTGCCGGAGTCGGACTGCGGGATCGCCTGCTATCCGGCCGATTCCGCGGCGTGCCGCGTCGGTTCCACTGCCGTCTTGGGGGATTCGGCCCTTCTGTCGGAATCGTCACGTCCGCCCGGTAATACCAGCAGTTGTGGCGGCTGGCCGTTCGCCGTCCCGCGGGTGCGCAGGGTCGCCTGCGGATGCTGATGCGCGTGCAGCGCCAGCAGCAGTGGCACCAGTGCCTCGGCGATCCGGTCGCCGACATCGCAGAACTGTTGTGGCGAAAGGCCGACCGGGTCGGAGATGTTCTCGCGGCCCACGTAGGCCAGATCGTCGCGCGCGGCGTGCAGTCCGACCACGGTGCGCGCGCCGCTGACCTTCGCGATGCGATACGCCTCGAGCAGCGTGAAGGTGCGCGGCAGCGCCTCGGGTACCAGGTCACGGACCTGGTCGCGAATCTGCTCGGTCATGGTGAGCACCAACTCGGCGCGGTGCACCAGTTCCGGCTTCAGGCGGCGCGCCTTGAAATTGGCGGCGTCGCCACCGAGTCCGACAATCGTCTGTGCGGCAAGGGGTTCCACCGGGAAGCCCACCAGCGCCCGTACGCCCGCACTCTCGGCGGATAGCTCCTGTAGTCCGTGTTCGGCAGCCACCGCCAGCGTGAGGCGCTCGGCAATGACGGATCGGCAAACATTTCCGCTGCACACGAACAGCACATGCATGCCGTCAACATAATGCCGTCGTTGCCGCTTCGAAATGCTTCTGTGACCGGATCACATGTTTGAATCGGGATGTTCATCCCTCGTCCGAATGTCGGTCGCCTGCCGTTGGTTCCCGTTCATCGTCTGCGCGGGTGGACAGCAACTCGACGCCCCCGGAATGTGAGCATGCCCGTTGGTTCCGGGTAAATCAATAGGAAGACAGTTTTGTCCGCCGTGATCGTAAAGCGCGGATTCGGTTACCGCCGGCGCGATTTCGGGCGCCGCGTCGCGTACCCGCCCGCGGGTGGAGAACAATCGGCCGCGAGCCGCCACGGTGGGCGCGAATCGCGCCAGACCCGTGGTCGCGAACATATCGTCGTAGACGGAATCGATTCCACCCCTTGCGAAATAGGCCTCGTGCCAGAAGCCGGTGCCGCCGGAGTCGCGCAGGAACTGCTGCCACCACACCCGGTGCGGTTCGGAGCGGGTCCAGCGCTCCAGGCTGTCGAGATCGCGCCAGTACTGCCGGGCGCCCCAGTGCGGCGGCCACATCGACCACACCACATCCTCGTGCGAGAGCAGTCCGTCGGGCCGGTCGCGCTGGGAGCGATACAGCTTCGGCCCGACGCCCAGTAGTCGCAGCAGCCCGCGGGGTTTGTGCACCCGCATGCCCAGCAGGATCACGACCAGATCCGGATATTCCGACAGGTCCGCGGTCATTCTCTCTACCCGCATTCGCGACCTCCGCACGCGCTAGCTCTTCTGTGCGGATCTACGACAGATCCCGGCATCCGGTTCGAAACGCACGCGTTTTAGCCCTGACCCGCAGTCTATGCCCGTTTCGGGGAGCAGTCACCGGAGTCGGGCGAGGATGCCGTCCACGCCGCTGTCGACCAGCTCGGGCTGCCCGGTGTCCATCCCGTAGAGCGCCTCGTACCACGGTCCGAGCCGACTCCAGACGAGTGCTCGCCGCCGCAGCTCGGCGGTGACGCCGTAGCTGCGCGCCAGCGCGTCCGCGAATTCCGGGGGTGCCTCCGACAGTCCCCACGCCAGGTCCATGGCGGCGTCGCCGAGATGCGCGTCGCCGAAATCGATCACGCCGCTGAGCCGTCCGCCCTCGACGAGCAGATGGTCGGGTCCGAGGTCACCGTGCACGACGGTGTCGGCGGGCATGCCCGCGAAGCCGTCGAGCAGCGCGGTCGCCGCCGCCCGCTCGCTCGCCGGAAGCAGCGGCAGCACCTCGCCGCGGAAGCTGGCGATGGCCTCGGCGCGTTCGGCCCGGGTCAGTTCCGGGTCGGGCAGACCGTGGCGCAGTGCCTCGGCCGGTGAAACACCGTGCAGCGCAAGCAGGAAGCTGGCGAACGCCGCACCGTCGGCGGCATTCGGGGCCTCGATGGGCTCCCCGGTGACGAGAATGTGCCGGACCACGAACGGGTCCTCGCTCGCGATCTCCGGGACCGGAACCGGCAGCGGCAGGGCCGCCGCCAGCCACGGCATCATGCGGGTCTCGCGCCGTAGTTGCGCGACCACCTCGTCGCGTCGCGGTCGTCGCTCCACCCAGCGGCCGTCGACCAGCGTGGCCACGGTGTCCCATCCGGCGCCCAGTTCCATGGGCATCACGCTAGTTCCAGGTGCCGCTGGCAACCTCCCATATACCGTTGTCGCCCTGCGTGGCCGGTTGGACGAGGTGCACCGAGAGCTTGCCGCCGTCCTTGTTGGTGACGAAAAGCACCGTCGGCGGACCGAACTCGGTCTGCACATCGGTCCAGCCGAAACGCCCTTGCAGGAACGACTTCGCCACCGACACCCGGTCCAGTCGCCACGGCTGGTGGCCGTTGTCCACGGCCTGCTGTAGATCGGTGATCTGCCCGGCGGTCATGTTCTCGCCGCTGAAGGTGGTGCCCGACGGCGGATAGCCGGTGGCGGGCGAGGTGGTCGGCGGGGAGACCGGCGGAACCGGCGATTGGATGATCGGCGGAACCGGCGATTGGATGACCGGCGGCGCCACGGTCGGCGTGACCGGAACGACCGGCGGCCGAGCCGAAGTCGACGGCGGTGGCACCGTCGTGCCGCCGGGCGTGGAAGACGCCGCCGTGGTGGTCGTGGCGGGCGTCGAGGACGGACTCGAGGTCGACGAGGTGCTCGAGCACGCGCCGATCAGGCTCGCCGACGCGATCACGCCGACAATCGATACGGCGACGCGTGAACCTCGCGAACGGGTATTCACGGACATGATTCCCCCTGCTGGCTGATAGACGTATGTGCCCGGGCCACTGAATATTTCGGTACCGCCGGAATACCCGTTACGTCTTCGCGGTGCGGGGGACCGCCATGGAAATCGATGTCTTGCCAGGCCCGTGGGCCGGTGCCGTGAACCCGGCCCCCTCCGACCGGTCCGGGTTCACGGCATATGCGTCAGCAGCCCGAGCCGGTCCCGCCCGATCCCGTACCGCCCGAACCTGTTCCGCCCGAGCCGGTCCCGGATCCCGAATCCGCCGACCCCGATCCCGCGGACCCGGTGCCGGACCCGCTACCGCCGGACCCGGTGCCCGATCCGCTGGGCAGCCAGCCGCAGATGCCCTGCCCGTTGTTGCTCACGTAGTACGAGATGCTGTCCGCGGTCCCGTTCTGCTTGACCTGCACCGCATACAGCCCGTCCTTGGGCGGATTCCACAGCATGGTCGCGGTCACCTTCCCATTGGAGTCGGCCGAGGGGGTGGCGGTCCCCAGTGAGGTGCCGGCGACGATGAACTCCACCGGCGTCATGCTGTCCGACCCGGTGAGCGTCGCGATGATCGAGCACCCCACGTCGACCCGGCACGGTGCACCGGAGGTGGCCCCGTACACCCCGACACTGTCGACCATGGCCTGAGCCGGTGCCGCGAAACCCATGGTCGCGGCCAGTGCCGCACCCGCGCTGACGCCCAGCAGGAAAAGGGATTTGGACATTCCATACTTCCTATCCGGCGCGAACCGCGCGCCGCGGCGGACGGTACCAGTGTCAAGCCCCCAATTGCCTCGAATCCGAAAGTGCTGCAAGGTGATTCGATTTGCACATCACTGTGCAGCGTTTTCGGTGGTGCGGGGCTCGGAACGGTCGCCGAAAAGCTCCCGGGAGCGCACCGCCGCCGGAATCGCCGACCAGGGCGCCAGCGCGGTGGTGAACATCAATTCGCACCACGACAGCGCGGGGACCTCGCCCGCGGCCAGGGTCGCCAGCAGCGAGAGTTCCGCGTCGTGTTCGGACCAGACGGCGAGCAGCCACATCGCGTCCAGTCGGGCGAGGAAATCCTCGGTGTCGGTGGGCAGACCGGGCGGTGCGTCGACGGCGAGGTGCACGGTGGCCGAAATGGCGTGGCGCATGCGCGCGTCCAAGCCGATCGCACCCTGGGTCAGCAGGCTCTCGAGATCGTCGCGCAGGTACGCGCCCGGATCTCCCGGAATGTGGTCGGGCCGGGTCGCCAGGGCCACGCCGGTCGGGCATTTTCTGTTCTCCATGGCGTGAATACAAGTCCCCGGAAATCGAATTTTCCAGAGTGTCAGCGGGTTTCGACCGATGCCGCCGAGTACTGATACTCGCCCGTATATGTTCCGCCGGACAACAGCGCGGTGCGCGCGAGCCTACCGGTGCGGATCGGGTTGTCGACCGGAATGCCGAGCAACACCTGCATTCGATCGGTGTGCAGTACCGAGTCCACCCGGAAGGACTGCACGGCAATCGTTCTCGGCCGGCCGGAGGCGGGATCGCGCAACTGCATCAGCGGCCGGTCGCGCCCGTATGCCGCGATCTCCTCGTCCCATGCGCTGCGGAAATGTTCGTACCGTTCGAGTTCGGCGAGAAATGCCGCCGCGGAGGCCGCGTCGCCCGCGCCGGCGAGCAGTCCGCGCAGCCATCGCACCAGCAAACGCACCTCGTACTCCCACTCCACCACGACGCTGCGCGCGGATTCGTTGCCCAGCAACCAGTGCAGCAGATTGCCGTCGGCGCGGATCCCCGGAAACGCCTGTTCGTAACTGTCGTTGCAGGCCAGCAGATTCCATCGGGTATCCAGATAGGCGGCGAGATTGGGTTCGTGCAATGTCAGCGCGTGCCGCAGGTCGTCGGTGATCTCGCCGCGCAATTGCCCGGCCGAGGGATAGTCCTCGCCGCCGAATCCGGTGAGATCGCGCAGATGCCGGTGTTCCACCTCGGACAGCGGCCCGAGTCGATCGAGATAGCGGACCAGCGCCTGCAGTACCTCGCGGGTCGGACGTTCGCGCAGGCCGTTCTCCAGATGGGTGATGTAGCTGGTGCTCACGCCCGCGTTGTAGGCGAGTTTCTCCCGGGAAATCCGGCGGGTGTCGCGCAATCTGCGCAACACCTTGCCCAAGGTCGGGGGTTGTAGGAGGCCCGGTATCGGGGCGGTCTCCACATGCAATGGCATGACATTCCTCGCTATCCAATCGAGTCGCCGCACACAGATATATGACATGCGCATTTAGTTGTCCACTGCTACTTCCCAGCGATTGCCGGAAATTGAGCGACATCACACTCTGCCAGATGCATTGTCCGAGAACATGAACGGATCCGGCAAATATGCAAGGTTTCATTTCGGGGCGCGCACGGACCCGGGTGGCGCGACCCTTGCCCGTCGACGGCAAGTCATGAACGACACTGTGCGGCAACCGAGTTCTGCGCGCTGGTGAAGTCTCTCACCAGCGCAATGGCACGGAAAGTCCCTATGGAGGCATTGTCGGACAGTGTCGATGTTGCTGTCGTCCAGGCCGGGTAAAAACAGCGGCCCCGAGAATTGAGACGGCTGTTCATGGCCGTATACGATTATCTCCGAGCGAATCTCGCTATGTCACAGCAAATTGCGCTCACTCGTTCGGCCGTTCGACCGGCGGTGTGATCGACTCCTCCCATGCGGCGGTCCGGTCGGCAAGCGCGGCGGCGGTGGCGCGCAGTTCCGGATCCGCGTCGGCGGTGCGGGCGGTGAGGACCACCAGGACCGGACTGCGGCGCAGCCAGTGGGTGATCAGGCGCAGGATCCGCCAGGTGGCCGGGTCGCCGTGCTGTAGTTCGTCGAGCACCAGCGCGACCGGTTGCTGCGGCGTGCTCGCGCGGCAGCGCCGCACGATGGTGCGTGCGATGTCGTATTCGCCGGCGCCGGACAGGGATCCGGCGACCATGCCGGCGCCACCGCCCAACCGGTCCGCGATCTCGGCCCACACCCGAACTGGCCGGGTGTCCCCGGCGCGGCAGCGTGCCCGCACCACCGTCCACGACTGCGCGCGCAGGGCCGCTGCCACCGTGTCGGCCGGTGTGCCCGCGTCGGATCCGGTGGAGTCGACCAGCCACACCAGCCGGATGCCTTGCTCGCGTGCGATTCTCGCCGCCGCCAACGCCGCCGCGCGCTGTCGTGGATATCGCGCGCGGCGTTCGGGCGGGGGAGTCGCGACCGAACTCGCGGGGCCGTCGAGTGCGTCGGACTGAGTGAGGATGGAGATCTCGAGGTCCTGCAATCGACGGCCGGGATCGACACCGAGTTCCGCGCCGAGGTATTCGCGGGTGCGGCGCAGAGTGGCCAGGGCCGCGGCCTGCTGACCCAGCCGATACTGAGCGGTCGCCAGCAGCCGGGTGCTCTCTTCCCGATCCGGTCGCCGCTGCACCAGCGCCCGCAGTCCGGTGACGACCTCGACCGGGCGGTCCAATTCCAGTGCGGCGCGGGCCCGGGATTCGGCGGCGAGCAGTCGCAGGTCGGTGAGCCGGGCCGCCTCGGCCGCCGCCCAGTGCTGCTCGGCGAACGAGGCCAGGGCGGGGCCGTGCCAGTCCGCCAATACGGTGTCGAGGATTCGGCAGCGTTCGGCGGGATCGAGGGCATCGCCGCGGTCGCGAATCAGGTTCTCGTACTTACCCAGTCCGTCCTCGAATTGCCAGGCGTCGACCTCGCCGACCGCCAGTCGCAGGGCATAGCCGGGTGCTTCGGAGACCACGATCTCCGCGGCCGCGCGGCGCGGACGCTGCGGCTCGAGCACTCGCCGCAGCTTGTGTACCTGCACCTGTAGCACCGACAGCGCGCTGGCCGGCGGGCGGCCGTCCCAGAGGTCGGACACCAGCCGCTCCACAGGCACCGTCTCACCGTGTGCGATCACCAGTCGCCCCAGCAGGGCGCGCGGGATTCGCCCGCGCAGCTCGGCGGGCGCGTCGTCGATCACCACTTGGAGCGGACCCAGTACCCGTATCTGCCGCCGATTGTTCGAAACCACGATCCGCCCACGATTCGCCACCGTCCGGAACACCTGCCCGGCTGATTGCGAAATGTTAGCCATGACTGGATGTTTGGTGTGAAATGGCGAATTGGCGTGTCGCTGTGAAAGTCGCCGAGAAGTCGCGGAAAAGCCTCGGGGTGAATGCTCGACGGGTAGCCCGACGGGAGGTCTCGCCATGTGCCGATGCGATGCCATCATCGCGTGTGTCCGCTGGTCAGCCCGACCGGGCGTAGCCGGACCTCGGGGGTCAGCGGTGGGGCGGGCGTGGTCGGCCCGGTCGCGAAAACCAGCGCTACCCCGGCGCGGTCCAGCTGCGCATCGGTCCAGAAATCCTTTGCGCCCGGATCGATTCCGTTCAGATACAGCCGTCCGCCGGACCGTTCCAGTCGCTCGGCGTACGCCGCGAGCACGCTCAACGGCCCGTGCCCCCCACACGGACCGTCGAGCCGGATGACGACCACCGATTTCCGTCCCGCCACCGCGGGCAGTCGATCGCGCAGGGTGCGGGTACCGGCGAAGCGCGCGCTGCCGCGCACCTCGAGCACGGTGACGCCGTTGTCCCGCAGGCGAACCGGTGCCCGCACCCTGCTCAGCGCCCCGTTCACGAGGCGCAGCTCGGTCAGTCGCAGATCCACGTCCTCCCGATTGAACTGCTGCAGCACCGAATGCAGCGCGCCGATCGCCACCGCCTCGGTGACCGGGAGTGCCAGGGCCGCACAGCAACTCGACGTGAGTGCGACGCGCGGTGCGGTCCCGCCGTTCCAGATCGGGCCGACGGCGCAGCGGCGCACGGCCAGCACCGCACCGGTGATGTACACCGCCGCCACGGCGGGCATCGCGGTCTCGCTCAGCAGCCGACCGCCCGTCGCGATCGCCAGCAGCGTCCAGGCTCGGACCGGCACCGGAACTCGGGACCACGCGTGGCCGCGTCGGCCGGGACCGAAATATCCGGTGCCGGAATCAGATTCGGGGCTGCGCTGTGGCCTCGCCACCGTCGGCCGCCGGTGGCGAGGGCGCCCGATGGCCGCGACCATCACGAACGCCACCGCGCCACTCGCGGCGAGCGCCACCGCGGGCCCCGGACCGGGCGGCGCGGGCAGCGGCAGGCTGCGCACCCCACCCACCTCCGACATCGGGCGCACGGTGCGCAGCCGGGCCAGTGCGACGACCGCGGTCGGAACCAGCAGCGCCAGCGGCGCGGCGGGTAGCGCCGGGCGGTGTCGCCGCAGCCCGATCAGCACGATCACCGCGAGTCCGCCGATCAGCAGCGACGCCCCGTCGAACCGGCCGGGATGCGAGATCACCCGCAGCGCAGCGACATCCGTCTCGGCCGTGCGCACCCCGGTCAGGCCCGGCAGTTCGGCCAGCGCGATCTTCACCGCCATCCCGATCAGCAGTCCGGTGAGCACGGCGTGCGAGACGAACCACCGGCAGCGCGCGAGGCGGCTCACGCCGGGCGGCCGGTCCAGGTGGCCACCGCCCAGATGACGATCACGTCGAGCCCGATCACCAGGATCGACCACCACGGGTAGTACGGCAGGGAAAGGAAATTCGCGATGATGGACAGGGCCGCGATGATCATCGCCGCCGTCCGGCCCCAGGTCTTGCGGGCCAGCAGGCCGCCGCCGGAGCAGGCGAGCAGGGCCCCGAGCACGATGTGGGTCCAGCCCCACGCGGTCAGGTCGAGCTCGTAGATGTAGGTGGTGCCGACCACGTAGAGCCCGTCGTCGGCGACCGCGGAGATGCCGGCCAGCACCGACAGGGTGCCCACGGTGATCAGCAGGATCGCCGCACCCACGGAGGTACCGGCCGCGATGCCTCGGCGCACAGGATGTTCGGTCATTTCGAGCCCTCTCTGCCGGGTGGATCGATGTGGTCGATGCGTCGCAGGTTAGGCAACCGATCAGGCTGTGCCATCGCACGTTCCGGATGAGGACGATGCGGGCACCTCGGGAAAGGGAAGACCTTGTCCGCACCGATGTCGTTCACCTCGATCGAGAATCCGGCGCTGCACGACCGATTCGATGCCGCCTGCGCGGGCACCCGGGTGCTGCTGGTGTGTGCCGCCGCGGGCACCGGCAAGACCACCGCGGTCACCGACTGGCTGCGCCGTCGCGCGGGTGCCCGGGCCGCCGGAGGGCTCACCGTCACCGCCGAGGTCGACCACCCCGAACGGTTCTTCGACGCGCTCGCCGACTGCCTCGGGCTGTCGCCGGAAACCGTTGTCCCGCAGGATGTTCTGCACGGTCCCACCGGGGTCGCGGGGCAGGTCGTCGCCGCGCTGGCGCGGCTTCCCGGGCCGATGACGCTGATTGTGGACGACGCCCACCTGCTGACCGATCCACTGGTGCTGGCCGGGTTCGAGTACCTCTTGCAGCATGCGCCGCCCGGCTTCGCGGTGGTGGTCTGCGCGCGCTTCGAACCGCCCGTGCGCTGGCACGGTCTGCCGCTCGCGGCGCGGCTCACCCGGATCGGTGCGGACGAACTGGCGTTCTCGCCCGCGCAGGTGCGTGAGCTGTGCGGGCAGCACGGCTGCCACCTCGACGATAGGGCGGCCGCCGAACTGGCGCGGCTGACCGGAGGCTGGCCCGCGCTGGTGCGGATCGCCGCCCTCCACTTCGTCGCCCACCCCGGCGAACCCGGCGTCGCGCTGGCCGCTTTCGCCCATCCGGCCCCGGCCGTCTCGGACTTCCTCCGCACCGAGCTGATCGGCCCGCTGCCGCCGCCGCTGCGCCAATTCCTGCTCTACACAGCGATTCCGGAGTCGTTCACCCCGGCACTCGCCGAGGCGCTGGCCGGACCCGGCGCGCGACACCTGTTGCGGGAACTCGAAAGGGTGAACTTTCCGCTGTCGCGACAGCTGGACGAAGGCGAATCCCAGCTGACCCATCATCCGCTGGTGCACGCTCACCTACGGGACGAGATCCGCTATGCCACACCGGGACTGGCGCGCGAACTGGCGTTGCGGACCGCCGCGTTCCACGATCGTGCCGGGCGGCCGCTGGCGGCGCTGCCACATCTGCTGACCGAGCCGTCGGTGGAGCCGATCGCGGACTTCCTGCGCCGGCGCGGCATCGTCCTGGTGCTGGACGGGGCTGGCCCCGCCCTCTTCGACGCGATCACCGAGCTGCGCCCGGCCCTGAACGACGATCCGTTCGTGTGGCTGCTGCGGGCGGTGGACGCTCTCGCGCACGGCGACCGCGCCGGAGCCGTCACCTGTCTGGAGCTGGCGCACAATGGCAGCGGCACAACAACATCCGTGGCACCGGCCGCGTGGCTGGCTCCGCTGCGGCAGGCCGTGGCGGTCGACACGGCGCTGGTGCGTGAGACGGCCGACCAACCGGACCCGCCGCAGGTCGAGGCAGTCGGGCACGCCGGTGTCGACGGCTACCTGGCGACGCAGCTGGCCACCGCGCAGGTGCTGTACGGCAATCGAATCGAGGGTTCGCGGCAGTTGCGGCGTGGGCTGCTACTGGCCACGGGCGCGAATCAGCCTCGCCTGGCGCTGCGTTCGCTGACCCGGCTGGCCGCGACCGCCGGACTCGACGACGCGGTCACCCAGATGCGGGAGCGGGCCGGTCGCGCCCTGGTCCTCGCCGCCGACCACACTCTCGCGCCGTCCTCCGACACCGCCCACGCGCTGGCCCTGTCGCTGTACGGTGCGTTCCTGCAAGGGGATTCGTGGGATGCGGCGCAGGCCGCGAC
This sequence comes from Nocardia sp. NBC_00511, assembly GCF_045161165.1. Lineage (NCBI taxonomy): Bacteria > Bacillati > Actinomycetota > Actinomycetes > Mycobacteriales > Nocardiaceae > Nocardia > Nocardia sp. NBC_00511. The sequence goes on along the minus strand of NZ_CP107849.1, from coordinate 4,051,420 downwards.
ACTCTCGGTGACGCGCGAACAGCCGGACGGGTCGACCATCCCGGTGGCGGGCTGGTCGGCGGATGTGGTGGGGCGGCTGCTCGGCTTCCATACCGGCACAGACCGCCATGATGCCGCGGCCGGGCTGCGGCACAGCATGATGGCGCTGCTCGAGCAGGGTGGCCCGCTGCCCGTCGCGGCGGAAGGGCTACTGCCGCACGTGGTCCGGGTGCTGCTCGAGGTCCGCGAGCCGCGCACCGCACAGCTGCTCATCGAACACGCGGGCGCGGTCATCGGTGCGACGCCCCGCATCGAACTGTGCCGGGCGACCTCCGCGCTGGCCGAGAACGGCAGGGCCGCGGCACAGCAGCTGTTCGCGCCCGTGCTCGAGCAGTCCGAGGCGCTGCCCCCGATCGACCGGGCCACCCTGTGGCTGCTGTACGCGGTCCGCAGCGACACCGGCGACCGCCGCCATCGGGTGCGGCGCGGACTCGACAACGCGCTGGCCGCCGCCACCCCGCAGCAGCTGATGCGACCGTTCCTCGAGGTGCCGGGCAGCATCGCCCTGCTCGACGACCACGCCGGGAGTTTCGGCGACCACGAGGCCTTCGTGGAACGCGTCCGACACCACACCCAGGCCCGCCGTCCGGCCGTCGAGAACCTGCTCACCGCGGCGGAAATGACTGTGCTGCGGCATCTTCCGTCCGGCCGGACGGCGGAGCAGATCGCGACCGCGCTCGGGGTGTCGGTCAACACCGTCAAGACCCACATGCGCGGCGTCTACGCGAAATTCGGGGTGCACTCGCGGCCCGCCGCCCTCGAGCGGGCCCGGCGCGACGGCATCCTGTGACGGTCCGCCGCGCCGAATTCAGCGTGGCAGCACGGACTCCGGCAGCAGCAGCCCATGCTCGGACACCGCGGCCGCGTCCAGCGCCCGATCCAGCGCGATCGCCGCGTCGATCAGCGACAGGTGGGTGAACGCCTGCGGGAAGTTGCCCAATTGCGTTCCGGTGAGGTCGATTTCCTCGGCGTAGAGGCCGACGTGGTTGGCGTAGGTCAGCATCTTCTCGAACACCAGCCGCGCCTGCTCGGTCCGCCCGGCCCGGGCCAGCGCGTTCACATAGTTGAAGGTGCACAGCGAGAACGTGCCCTCCGATCCGCGCAAGCCGTCCGGGGAGGCGAGCGGGTCGTAGCGGTACACCAGACTGTCGGTGACCAGCTCCGCGGCGATGCCGTCCAGCGTCGAGAGCCACATCGGATCCTGCGGTGCGACGAAGCCGACCTGCGCCATCCGCAGCAGCGAGGAATCCAGTACGTCGGAGTCGTAGTGTTGGACGAAGGCCTGCCGGTGCGGATTCCAGCCGCGTTCCCACAGCTGGTCGTACACCCGGTCGCGATGCCGCTGCCACCGGTCGACCGGACCGGGCAGGCTGTGTTCGCCCGCCAGCCGCACCGCGCGATCGAAAGCCACCCAGCTCATCAGCCGCCCGTAGGTGAAATCGGCTCGGCCGCTGCGGGTTTCCCAGATGCCCTCCTCAGGCTGGTCCCAGTTGTCGCCGAGCCAGTCCAGCAGCTCGACCACGTCGTGCCAGCCCTGGTGCCCGATCCGCAGGCCGCGCAGATCGGCCTGATAGATGCTGTCGAGCAGTTCACCGTAGATGTCGAGCTGCAACTGCCCGGCCGCGTCGTTGCCGACCCGCACCGGCCGGGAACCGCGATAGCCCTCCCAGTGCCCGAGCACCTCCTCCGACAGGTCCCAGCTGCCGTCCACCCGGTACATGACCTTCAGCGGGCCGCCGTGCGAGCGGTAGCGCCCGCGCAGCCACTGCGCGAAATCGGCTGCCTCCTCGGTGAATCCGAGCGCCAGCAGCGAATACACCGAGAAGGAGGCGTCACGAATCCAGGTGAAGCGGTAGTCCCAATTGCGTTCGCCGCCTATCTGTTCGGGCAGTCCGGCGGTGGGCGCGGCGACGATGCCGCCGCTCGGCGCGTAGGTCAGCAGTTTGAGCGTGATGGCCGAGCGCTGCACCATCTCTCGCCAGCGGCCGCGATAGGTCGACTGCGCCAGCCAGCCGTGCCAGAACCGCACGGTCTCGGCGAAGAGTTCCTCCACCTCGGCGACCGGCACCGCGCGCGGCAGCGACCGGGCCTCCGATTCGAGGATCACCCCGCGCACCTGCCCGGCCTCCAGGGTGATCGCGCCGCGCAGCCGCCCGTCCTCGGCGAGTTGCAATCGCGCCAGCTGCGCGTCGTCCTCCTCGCGCACGGCGTGCAGGGTGAGGGTGACATCGCCGCCGTCGAACAGCGCTCCGTCGGGCAGGATGTGCGTGCGATGCGGTCGCCGCCCGTAGTCGAACGCGGGAAACACGTCCAGCTCGAACGTGATTCGACCGCGCACGCAGCGCAGCATCCGCACCAGCCGGTGATTGCCGGTCGGTGCGCGCTTGGTGATCGGCGGCATGAAATCGACCACCTCGCCGGTGCCGGACTCGGTCATGAAGCGGGTGATCAGGATCGCGGTGTCCGGAAAGTACATCTGGATGCTGCGATAGGTCTGCCGGGCGGGCCGGATCCGGCAGTGCCCGCCCCGCTGCTGATCCAGCAGCGACCCGAACACACTCGGAGAATCGAAGCGCGGCAGGCACATCCAGTCGATCGTGCCGTCGAGCGACACCAGGGCGGCGGTCTGCAGGTCTCCGATGAGGCCGTGATCGGCGATCGGCGGATACAGGTCCACGAGCAACTCCTTGTCGTCGAAGCGTTGTCGTCGAAGCGTTCGAGGCGGCGGCGGACCCCCGAAAAGCCCACCGCCGCTGTCGTTCTCGTCAGGCGGAGAAGACGTCGCGCAGCGTGGCCTCCTGCTCCTCGGAGAGGTTGGTGGCCAGCAGTTCGGCCTCCTGCCCGGGGAAGCGCTCGGCCACCCGATCGGGCACCGCGCCCGTGGTGAGGACGAACAGCGCCGAGGTGCCCGGCGTGATCTGCTCCTTCAGCCGCGCGATGAATCCGTCGTCGATGCCGACATCGGTCATCGCGCCGCTCAGCGAGCCCAGTCCCGCGCCGATCGCCAGCCCCAGCAGTGGGACGAAGAACAGCAGGCCGAACAGCAGCCCCCAGAACGCGCCGCCGAGCGCACCCGCTCCGGTGAGGCTGCGCAGCTGCTTGGTCTTGGGTTTCTTCGCGTTCTCGGGCCAGCTGACGATCGCGCCGTCCTGCACCGTGATCAGCTGTTCGCGTTGCAGTTCCTTGAGTTCCGCGATCGCCTCCGCGGCACCGGTGGCCGTCGGGAACTTCCAGACCGTCAGGGTTCCTGCCATCGGATCCTCCTTGGGTTGTGTGTCCGGATCGGTACCGCGCCGACGGTAGAAGCACCGGGGGTGGGTGGACGTCACACATCGCGGGTGAGAGATCCGGCCGCGGGTCGGGCCCGGCCGGGTAGCAGCGCGGCCGTGGCGAAGCCCGCGATCCCGAGCGCCGCGAGGACCAGCAGGGTGAGCGGATAGGCGCGGGCGGGGTCGGCCAGGCCCGCCACCAGCAGGGTGCCCGCGACGCCGGTTCCCAACGCGGAACCCAGATTCGACACCGCGCGCGAGAGCCCGGAGATCTCGCCCTGATCGGACTCGGGGAACGCGGACTGCACGACGTTCACCGACGGCGTCAGCATCGTCCCCACGCCGAGACCGAACAGCAGCAACCCGGGTGTGCACGCGACCGCGCCGGGATGCGCGCGAACCAGAAGCAGCAGCAGCCCGATTCCCACTGTCGTCGTGGCGAATCCGGTCATGATCAACAGGCGCTGCGGGTGGCGGCGGGCCAGGCGTTCGGCGGCCAGCGACGCGCACAGCACCCCACCGGTCGCCGCCGTGAAGATCAGCCCCGTACCGATCGCGTCGTAGCCGCGCCCCACCTGCAGGTAGGTCGCCACCACGAACGACACGCCCATCAGCAGCAGCCATTGCAGGTTCTGCGTCACCAGCGCCAGATTCGCGGTGCGGTTGTCAAAGACCCGCGACGGCAACAACACCGGCTTGCCCGCGCGCTCGCGAACCCGGAGGTATCCGGCACACCCCGTCAAGGCGAGCGTGCCCGCGATCAGCAGTCCGGCGGCGGCTCCGAGACTGCTGTCGGCCACCATGATTCCCGCCACCACGCTCACCAGCCCCGTGGCCGACAGCAGCGCGCCCACCACGTCGAAGGGCCGCGACGGCTGCGCGGGCAACGGATCGGTGATCCGGCGGCCAGCGACGATCACGATCGCCACGATCACGGCCTGGAAGACGAACACCGCCCGCCACGATGCCCACTCGGTGATCATTCCACCGATCAATGGTCCTGCGGCAGCGCCGATTCCACCCATTCCGGTGATCACGCCGAAAGCTCGCGCACGCGACCCGGAATCCGGAGTCAGCAGGGTGGCGAGGATATACACCGGTGGAATCAGCAGCGCGGTGCCCACGCCTTCCAGTAGTGAATTGCCGAGGATCAATACGCCCAATCCCGGCGCGATCGCGCTGAGCAATGCGCCCGCGGCATAGATCATCAATCCGGCTCGCAGACAGCGTTTCCGGCCCCAGCGTTCGGTCAGCGCGCCACCGGGAATCATCAGCGCCGCCATCACCAGCAGGAACACCGTGATCACCACCTGTACGCCCGCCACCGAGGTGTGCAGGTCGGTGCTGATCTCGGTGATCATCACATTCATGCTCGATCCGGCGAAACTGCAGATGAACTGGGCCAGTCCGAGCGGAATCAGGATTCGTCGCATCCGCTCACCTCAGCGCACGCCCGGGGCGCGCGCCTCATCCACGACGGATGAGAAAAGGACAACAAAGGCATTTCGCGCAATTCACATCTAAATGGACTGTGTGCCTTGACTTTCGCTGAATCGTCAGCCGAATAACGGCCCGCCCGATAGCATCTCGAATCGGCGCCGTTCAACAGTGAGGAAATTTATGACCGAATCCGAGAATGCGTCGCTGTCCTTCCCGCCGGCCGAGCCGCCGCCATTCCCGGACACGCCGCCCATGAAACAGCCGATGTCGCGCCGCAAGCTCGCGGCCATCGCGGGCATTCTTCCGTTGGGCGCCATAGCGGTCGGCGCCACCGCCCTGGCCCGATCCGATGACGACGCGCACTCGGCCACCCCGCCGAGCAAGGCCGCGAACTTCGGTGCCGTCCCGACCCAGACCGCGCCTCCCGCCGGCCTGGCCCCGGAGATCTCGAAGATCGGCACCCGCCACATCGCCGCGCTGCACGCCATCCACCTGCACATCAGCCATATGGCGACCTACGACCCGCAAACCCTGGACGACTATTTCATCGGCGCCCTCGACGCCTCGACCGGCGCCTACCGTCAGCACCTGCTCGACACCCGCGACGCCACCCGAGACTTCTTCGCCTCCACCAACAGTCGCAGCCAGGTCATCGAATTCAATTGCGGCCTGCGCGCGATCACCGGCGGCACCGCCCTCGGCATCGGCTACGTCAAGCAGTCCACCACCAACGACCTCACCCCCGACCCGGCAGTCACCCTGGTCGCCTCGGTGGTCACCGCCGAGGAGCAACCCGACGGCCGCTGGCTGATCAGCGACTTCAAACGCGTCTCCACCTAGCCGCGCACATATATACGGCTGAAGGGCTGTCCCGGCATCCGCTGGAACAGCCCTTCAGTGTTGGTGCCGAGTGTGGGAATCGAACCCACACGCCCTTTCGGGCAACGGTTTTTGAGACCGTCGCGTCTGCCTATTCCGCCAACTCGGCGCACCGGGGAGAAAGCATAGCGGGTCCGGGGCGCTCGGCCCAATCGGGCAGGCGGCGGGACTACACCGTTGTGATACTGGTCGGTTTGCCCTGGGTACGTGGGTTGTGGGGGCGGGTGGGCGGTACTCTTTGGGAGACTCGGGTGCGTGCCGGTCCTGCGAGGGTGGCGCAAGACGGGTGGCATCGGGTGTTGGTATTCGGAAGGCGACAGGGGTTCATCTATGGGAACGACAGCAGGGGGCGGTTCGAAGAAGGACTCAGCGGCATCCGCCCCCAAGCGGGTGGTGGTTGCCGAGGACGAGGCGCTCATCCGGATGGACCTGGTGGAGATGCTCTCCGAGGAGGGCTATCAGGTAGTGGGTGAGGCGGGTGACGGCCAGCAGGCCGTCGATCTCGCCGAAGAGCTGCGGCCGGATCTGGTCATCATGGACGTGAAGATGCCGCGCCGCGACGGTATAGACGCCGCTGCCGAGATCGCGTCGAAACGCCTTGCGCCGGTGGTCATTCTGACGGCTTTCAGTCAGCGCGACCTGGTGGAGCGGGCTCGCGACGCGGGAGCGATGGCCTACCTGGTGAAGCCGTTCACCAAGTCGGATCTGGTGCCGGCCATCGAATTGGCCGCTTCCCGTTTCCACGAGATCGCCGCGCTCGAGAGCGAGGTTGCCAACCTCACCGATCGGCTCGAGACACGCAAGCTGGTCGAGCGTGCCAAGGGTGTGCTCATGCAGACCCAGGGACTGTCGGAACCGCAGGCCTTCAAATGGATTCAGCGCACGGCCATGGACCGTCGCACCACCATGAAGGCGGTAGCCGAAGTCGTACTCGAGAACCTGGCGCCGAAGTAAGGCATGTTTGCCACAGTATCGCCCCCGTGTTGCCGTGAATAAACTGTAGGAATTTACAGTGCGGTAACACGGGGGCGTTCTCGAATGGTTGCGATGTCACATTGAAGATTCGATTGTGATGCGGAGCTAACGTGGCGGGACTATGTTCTGGTTCGGGCCGATCGATGGGGCGGCCCTCCTCGGTCGCCCGGGGGTGCACAGAACATGAGGTGAATCGTGCTTGGTTCATGGACACATGCCTCGAGCCTGCGGCGCAGTCGCACGGCCCGAGCGGTGATCATCGGCGCGGCAGCGGTACTTGCTCTGACATCTGCCGGTTGCAGCAGCAAGTCCACCGACAACAGCGGTGGCGGTAACGGCGGGGGCAGTCTGACTATCCAGCCCCTGGTCCAGATCGACAAGGACGGCAAGGAAGTTCCGGCCGCCGACAACTCCGCGGCCGCGAATCCGGCCAGCGACGGCAACGACAAGTGCGCGCCGCAGACGATCGCCATGGCCGGCCCGCTCACCGGCGCCAACGCCAACCTCGGACTCAACATCATCCGCGGCGTGAAACTGGCGCTCGACCAGCACAACAAGGCCAACTCGGGCTGCCAGGTGACAGTCAAGGAGTTCGACACCGAGGGTGACCCGCAGAAGGCCACCCAGGTCATTCCGACCATCATCAGCGACCCGTCCATCACCGCCCTGATCGGCCCGACCTTCTCCGGCGAGACCAAGGCCACCGGCCAGATCATCAGCGATGCCGGGCTGGTCTCGCTGACCCCGTCGGCCACCAACGTCACGCTCACCACCAACGGCTGGAAGACCTTCTTCCGCGGCCTGGGCAACGACGGTGTGCAGGGTCCGGCGGTCGCCAAATACCTGGCGGGCACCGGCAAGTACAAGAAGATCTGTGTCGCACAGGACAATTCGGATTACGGCACCGGTCTGGCCAAGACCCTGACCGAAGGCCTCGGCCCGCTCGCCGACGCCAGCTGCTCGGTGCAGGTCAAGACCGGCGACAAGGACTTCTCGGCCGCCGTCTCCAAGCTGGCCGCGGCCAAGGCCGATGCCATCTTCTACGCGGGCTACTACGCCGAGGCGGCCCCGTTCGTGCAGCAGCTGCGTTCCGGCGGCGTCACCTCGACCTTCATCTCCGATGACGGCACCAAGGACGTCGAGTTCGTGAAGCAGGCGGGCGACGCGTCCAAGGGCGCGCTGCTGTCGTGCCCGTGTGGCCCGGCCCCGGAGAAGTTCACCACCGATTACAAGGCGTCCAGCGGTTACGACCCGGGCACCTACTCCACCGAGGGCTACGACCTGACCACCATCGTGCTCAAGGGCATCGCCGCGGGTAAGGTCACCCGCTCCGACCTGGTCGACTACGTTCGTAACTACAACGGCACCGGCCTGGCGCGCACCTACAAGTGGGACGCGCAGGGCGAACTGTCGAACGCGCTGATCTGGATGTACGAGGTCAAGTAGTCCCACCGATTCGAAGCGGCGTGCGCCGAATGCGCGATAGGTCGAATATGAGCGTGACCTGTCCGCGGCGCGCGCCGCTTCCTCGACGGCGAGAGTAACGAATGTCTTCCACACTCCTGGCCGATGCGACTGTGCTGGCGAACAGTTCCATCAGTTTCGACGTCTCCGATGTGATTCACCAGTTCTGGCGGCTCACCGTGGACGGTCTGGCCTACGGCTCGATCTACGCGTTGGTCGCCGTCGGTTACACCCTGGTTTACGGTGTGCTCCGACTGATCAATTTCGCCCATTCGGAAATATTCATGGTGGGCATGTTCGGGCAATATGTCGGTCTCATGGCGCTCGGATTCAGCCCCAGCGGAAATGTGTATTCCGAAGGCGTGGTGCTCACCGTCATCTACCTGTTCGTCGCGATGGTGATCGGCATGCTGGTCTCCGGTGGCGCGGCCGTCGGATTGGAACGAATCGCGTACCGCCCGTTGCGAAAACGCGGCGCGAAGCCGCTCATCTTCCTGATCACCGCGATCGGCATGTCGTTCGTGCTGCAGGAGTTCGTGCACTACGTGCTGCCGAAGCTGTCGGGGTCCAAGCTGGGCGGCACCAACGCGCAGCAGCCGATCCGGCTGGTGCAGCCCACCGAGCAGTTCTCGATCTTCGGCGCACCGGTCACCAATGTCACCATCGTGATCATCGTGGCCGCGATCGTGCTGGCCGCGATCACCGAGATCCTCATCAACAGAACGAAATTCGGCCGCGGCATCCGCGCGGTCGCGCAGGATCCGGACACCGCGACGCTGATGGGCGTCTCGCGGGAACGGATCATCATGACGACCTTCCTGCTCGGCGGCCTGCTGGCCGGCGCGGCCTCGATGCTGTACACGCTGCAGATCCCCAACGGCATCATCTATTCGGGCGGATTCATCCTCGGCATCAAGGCTTTCAGCGCGGCGGTGCTCGGTGGTATCGGCAACCTGCGCGGCGCGTTGCTGGGTGGTTTGCTGCTGGGTCTCGCGGAGAACTACGGGCAGATCCTCTTCGGCACCCAGTGGCGTGACGTGGTCGCGTTCGTGGTGCTGGTGGCCGTACTCATGATCCGCCCCACCGGCATTCTCGGTGAGAGCCTGGGGAGGGCGCGGGTATGAGCGACAAGATGCCTACCAAGGTGCCCGGACGTGGTCTCGGTGACGGTGTGCGCGACTGGTGGGGCGGCCTGGCGCGGCCCGCGCAGTGGGGCCTCGGCGTTCCGCTGATCATCGTGCTGGCGCTGCTGCCGTTGTTCAAGGTGCCGCTGCTGGATACGCCCGGCACCAGTTTCTCCGGCGTGATGGCGCAGTTCGCGATGACCGCGCTGATCGCCGTCGGCCTGAATGTGGTTGTCGGACAGGCGGGTCTGCTCGACCTCGGCTATGTCGGCTTCTACGCGGTCGGCGCGTACACCGTCGGCCTGCTCACCAGTCCCAACAGTCCGTGGAATCAGACCGACGGTTGGCTGAAGCCCGGTTGGGCGTGGCTGGCGTGCGTTCCGATCGCGATCGCCGTCACCGCGGTCTCCGGATTGATCCTCGGCACTCCCACGCTGCGGCTGCGCGGCGACTACCTCGCCATCGTGACCCTCGGCTTCGGTGAGATCGTGCGCCTGCTGGCCGACAACCTGGGCGACATCACCAACGGCAGCCTCGGGCTGTCCCGCATCGCCTATCCGCGGGTGGGCGTCTCGGACACCCATCCGAACGGCTACTTCTCCTCCGGCAACCTGGGCGACCCGCACAGCTGGAATCTGTTGGACCGGGCCAACTCCGGCACCTGGTGGTTCTGGATCGGCATGGTGCTGGTGATCATCGTGCTGCTGGTCGTCGGCAACCTCGAGCGCAGCCGGGTCGGCCGCGCGTTCGTCGCAATCCGCGAGGACGAGGACGTCGCCGAGATGATGGGCGTGCCCACCTTCAAGTTCAAGCTGTGGGCGTTCATGATCGGCGCGGGCATCGGCGGCATGTCCGGTGCGCTGTACGCGGGCCAGGTGCAGTTCATCAATCCGACCGGATTCAACATCATCAACTCGATGCTGTTCCTGTGCGCGGTGGTGATCGGCGGCCAGGGCAACAAGCTCGGCGTGATCGTCGGCGCGTTCCTGATCGTGTACCTGCCCAACCGGTTCATGTCGGTGAACATCGGCGGACAGTCGCTGGGCGACTACAAGTATCTGTTCTACGGCGTCACCCTGGTGGTCGTCATGATCTTCCGCCCGCAGGGCCTGTTCCCGGTGCGGCAGAAGCTGCTCGCCTACGGGCGCACCGTCTACCGCGCGGTGCACCGCACCCCCGCACCGGCCGTCGAGACCACTGGAGGACCCCGATGACCGGGCCGGGCGCGGGTGACGGGCTCTACGACAACGAGGACCTCTCGGCCGGATACGCCGGGCAGCCGGTCGAGCCCAGTGCGGGCACCTTCGACGTCACCGAGGTGCTGCCGGTCTACCGGGACCCCGATGTGGTGGCGGAAGTCGTTGCGCCGCATCGTGATATCGAGACCGAGATCGGTGCGCCGCTGCTGCGCACCGAGGGGCTGACGGTGAAGTTCGGCGGCCTCACCGCGCTGGACGACGTCACCTTCGACATCCGCCGCGGCGAGATCCTCGGCATGATCGGGCCCAACGGCGCGGGCAAGACCACCTGCTTCAACGCCATTACCGGTGTGTACCAGCCCGCTTCGGGTCAGGTGCTCTTCGACGGCAAACCGCTCACCAAGTCCAAGCGCAACGAGATCACCCGGCTCGGCATCGCCCGCACCTTCCAGAACATCCGGTTGTTCGCGGAGATGACCGCGCTGGAGAACGTGGTGGTCGGCGCGGACGCCCGCCACCACACCTCGGTGCCCGGCGCGGTGTTCCGCACGCCGCGCCATAGCCGCGAGGAGCGCGACGCCATCGAAAGAGGCATGGCGCTACTGGAATTCGTCGGTATCGCACCGCACGCGGTGGAGAAGGCCCGCAACCTCTCCTACGGTGATCAGCGCCGCCTGGAGATCGCGCGCGCCCTGGCCACCGAGCCGAAACTGCTGTGCCTGGACGAACCGGCCGCCGGATTCAATCCGAGCGAGAAGGCCGCGCTGATGGATCTGATCCGCAAGATCCGCGACGACGGCTACACGGTGCTGCTGATCGAGCACGACATGCGCCTGGTGATGGGCGTGACCGACCGGATCGTGGTGCTGGAGTTCGGCCGCAAGATCGCCGACGGGCTGCCGGAGCAGATCCGGCAGGACCCCGCGGTGATCAACGCGTACCTGGGTGTGCCGGACGACGCCGAGGGCGGTCAACCGGGCGGGACCGCACCGAGTGTGCCGAGACCCGCCGCCTCGGTCTCGGCGTGGCCTGTCGCACCGAGCGTGCCGAAACCCGCTGCGCCGAAGCCGGATCCGGTTCCGTCCGGTGGTGGCGTGCTGGGCGGCGATTGGATGCCCACCGAGCAGTTGCCGGTCGTGCGGGTTCCCGAGCCACTGCTGGTGGTCGAGGACATGGTCGTCAACTACGGCAGAATCCAAGCCCTGCACGGTATTTCGCTGACAGTCGGCCAGGGTGAGCTGATCACCCTGCTGGGCGCCAACGGTGCGGGCAAGACCACCACCATGCGCGCCCTGTCGGGCCTGCTGCCGCTCACCCGCGGCCGCATCACCTTCCAGGGCCGCGACATCACCCGCATGAAGGCACACGAGCGGGTCGTGGCCGGGCTCATCCAGGCCCCCGAGGGTCGCGGTGTCTTCCCGGGCATGACGGTGCAGGAAAACCTCGACATGGGTTGTCACGCACGCCCGTTCAAGGTCAAGGCCGAGTACAACCAGACCTTGGACTGGGTGTTCGAACTGTTCCCGCGCCTGGCCGAGCGTCGTCGTCAGGTGGGCGGCACCCTCTCCGGCGGTGAGCAGCAGATGCTGGCCATCGGCCGCGCCCTGATGGCCCGCCCGGAACTGCTGCTGCTCGACGAGCCGTCGATGGGCTTGGCCCCCATGGTGATTCAGCAGATCTTCCGGATCATCGCCGACATCAACGCGGGCGGCACCACGGTGCTGCTGGTCGAGCAGAACGCCCAGCAGGCCCTGACCCGCAGCGACCGCGCCTACATCCTGGAGACCGGCGGTGTCACCAAGACCGGCCTGGGCGGCGATCTGCTGCACGACCCGGCGGTCAAGTCCGCTTACCTCGGTGTCGGCTGAGGCGGGAAACCACCGAAAAGCATTCGGGCCGGTCACCTTCTGGTGACCGGCCCGAAGCCTTCTGCAGGGGCGACAGGAATCGAACCTGCAACCTGCCGCTTTGGAGACGGCTGCTCTGCCAATTGAGCTACACCCCTTGGCGGGAGATCACGCTACCAGGTGCCCTGGGGCGGCGCGAAATCGGTTTACCCGACCTGCGGCGACGGGCCGGGTATGCCCGCTGCCCACGGATGTCGGAGGGGATACCTACACTCTTGCGGGTGACCCCTGCCTCTACCGATCAGCGTCCGAGTGCCACGTCAACCACAGCCGCTTCCGGCGCGCAGCCGACGCTGCTGCTGCTGGACGGTCATTCGCTGGCCTACCGCGCGTTCTACGCGCTGCCGGCGGAGAATTTCAAGACGCAGAGCGGGCAGACCACGAACGCCGTGTACGGCTTCACCGCCATGCTGATCAACCTGCTGCGCGATGAGAAGCCGACGCATGTGGCGGCCGCATTCGATGTGAGCCGCAAGACCTTCCGCACCGAGGTGTTCCCGGAATACAAGGCGAACCGGGCGACCACGCCGGACGAGTTCCGCGGGCAGGTGGAGACCACGCAGGAGGTGCTGGGCGCGCTCGGCATCCCGGTGATGGCCATCGACGGCTACGAGGCCGACGACGTCATCGCCACCCTCACCACGCAGGCCGTGCCGGAGGGCTTCCGGGTCCTCATCGTCACCGGCGACCGCGATTCGCTGCAGCTGGTCAACGACAACGTCACGGTGCTCTACCCGAAGAAGGGCGTCTCCGAGCTGACCCGGTTCACCCCGGCCGCGGTGGAGGAGAAGTACGGCTTGACCCCGGCGCAGTACCCGGATTTCGCGGCCCTGCGCGGCGACCCGAGCGACAATCTGCCGGGCATCCCGGGCGTGGGGGAGAAGACCGCCACCAAGTGGATTCGCGAATACGGTGATCTGGTCACCCTGGTCGACAAGGTCGACACGGTGAAGGGCAAGGTCGGAGACGCGTTGCGCGCCAACCTTTCCGGCGTCATGCTCAACCGCCAGCTGACCGAGATGGTGCGCGAGGTGCCGCTGCCCTACACCCCGGATCAGCTTGCCATGCAGCCCTGGGATCGCGACAAGATCCACCAGCTCTTCGACGAGCTGGAATTCCGGGTGCTGCGCGACCGCCTGTTCGACACCCTGGCCCCGGTGGAGCCCGAGGCCGAGTCCGGCTTCGAGATCAGCGGCAGCGCCCTGGCGCCGGGCACCGTCACCGCCTGGCTGGCCGAGCACGCCAAGCCCGGTGTGCGGCACGGAATCTCCGTCGTCGGCAACGGTTCGCCCATCCAGGGCGACGCCCAGGCGGTGGCCCTGGCGGCCGCCGACGGCGAGGGCGCCTACATCGACGTGCACGGCCTCACCCCCGAGGACGAGGCGGCACTGGGCGCGTGGCTCGCCGACCCCGAGACCCCGAAGGCGTTGCACGAGGCCAAGACCGCCATCCACGCACTGCGCGGCCGCGGCTGGCAGCTGGGCGGCCTCACCACCGACACCGCCCTGGCCGCCTACCTGATCCTGCCGGGCCAGCGCACCTTCAACCTGGAAGACCTGTCGCTGCGCTACCTCAGCCGGGAACTGCGCGTCGACAACGCCGGTGAATCCCAGCTCTCGCTGCTCGACGACGAGGATCTGGTCGACACCGAGATCGCCAATGCCCAGATGCTGCGCGCCCGTGCGGTTTCCGATCTGGCCGACGCCTTCGACACCGAACTCGAGCGCATCGAATCCACCGCCCTGCTGCGCGATATGGAGCTGCCGCTGCTGAGCGTGCTGGCCGAGCTGGAGGCCGCCGGTATCGCCGTGGACGCCGCCCAGCTCGAGACGCTGCAGCGCGAATTCGCCGATCGGGTCGGCGAGGCCGCCAATGCCGCGTACGGCGTCATCGGCAAGCAGATCAACCTGGGTTCGCCCAAGCAGCTGCAGGTGGTGCTGTTCGACGAACTCGACATGCCGAAGACCAAGCGCACCAAGACCGGCTACACCACCGACGCCGACGCGCTCGAGGGCCTCTACGAGAAGACGCAACACGAGTTCCTGCAGCACCTGCTCGAGCATCGCGACGCCACCCGCCTGAAGGTGACCGTCGACGGCCTGCTCAAGTCCATCGCCGACGACGCCCGCATCCACACCACCTTCAATCAGACGGTGGCCGCCACGGGCCGGTTGTCCTCCACCGAGCCCAACCTGCAGAACATTCCGATCCGCACCGATATGGGCCGCCGCATCCGCGACACCTTCGTGGTGGGTTCCGGTGCGGGAGCGGAGGGTTCGGTCGCCTACGAGTCGCTGATGACCGCCGACTACAGCCAGATCGAAATGCGGATCATGGCCCACCTGTCCAAGGACGAGGGCCTGATCGAGGCCTTCAACTCCGGTGAGGACCTGCACAACTTCGTCGCCTCCAAGGCCTTCGACATTCCGATCACCGCGGTCGATCCGGAGCTGCGCCGCCGCATCAAGGCCATGTCCTACGGCCTGGCCTACGGGCTGTCCGCCTACGGTCTGTCGCAGCAGTTGAAGATCAGCGCCGATGAGGCGAAGGTCCAGATGGACGTCTACTTCAGCCGTTTCGGCGCGATCCGCGACTATCTGCGCGACGCCGTCGACCAGGCCCGCAAGACCGGCTACACCTCAACCCTCTTCGGTCGCCGCCGCTATCTGCCGGACCTGGACTCCAGCAACCGGCAGCGCCGCGAGGCCGCCGAGCGCATGGCCCTCAACGCTCCCATTCAGGGCACCGCCGCCGACATCATCAAGGTGGCGATGATCGACACCCAGCGCGCCATTCGCACCGCCGGGCTGAAGTCCCGCATGCTGCTGCAGATCCACGACGAACTCGTCTTCGAGGTCGCGCCGGGGGAGCGGGAGCAGCTGGAAGCCCTTGCCCGCGAACACATGTCCAACGCCATCGACCTCTCGGTGCCGCTGGAGGTCTCGGTGGGCGTGGGTCGCAGCTGGGACACCGCCGCGCACTAGTGAGCCGCGCATTCCGATAGTCGAACTCGTCGGCCGCGAACTCTTTCGGGAGTTCGCGGCCGACGTGTTTTCGCCAGCCGCAGTGAATTCGCGTGCAGGAGCGGCTCGGCGCGTTGGCTTTTCGGCGTGTCGCAATTCTGGATGGTTGCTGGACTTCGACAGGTGTGATGTCGAAATGCGCCGCCATTCGGACTGGTCAGTCTGCGAGCGGGTTTCGGACTTGTCTGGATTGCCCTGAGCTGGGCGTTTATCTGCCGGATGGTTGCGGGCTCACCGGTGTTTGCCCGAGGCGGCGTGGCGGCCCGTGTGGCGGGCGTCGCATGTCGGGTGACCTGCGGAGAAGTTACTCGTGGGTCGACATCGAATGTGGTTGCCAATGCATGGGAGTCCCCCTATGCTCGACCCCGTGCCGAATCCCGCCCCCAGCCGCAGCGCAGCGCTCGAAGTCGCCGACCGCGACCGCGCCGTGCTCATTTCGCTTACCGCGAGTGTGGCTGACGCGCGAGTACTCGTAGTTCTCCGCCGTAGCGGGGTCTGATTCGGACCGGCCCCTCGCTGCGGCCGTGTGAACTTCTTTTTCTGCTGGTCCCCTCTGCCATTTCTTCGGAAGAAATCGGGAAGACCTAGTTCAATGACCATCACCCTTGATGCCCCCATGTTCATTGCCGCTGCCCCCGCGAGCCTGCGGGCCGAGAGCAACGGCCTGACCCCCGCCGAGTTCCACGGCCGGTACTGCGAACCGCGCGGTCCGGTGAAGCTCAGCGACTGGACCCCGCTCGGCGACCGCGCCGGCAAGGCCACCCTCGAAATCGCCGATCGCCTGCGCACCGTGGTGGCGACCGGCAGCCCGGTGGCGGCGCTCACCTCGGCTCTCTACGACGAGGGCTATCCGGTCGAGATCCTCGCGTTCCACCAGCGTCCGATCGAAGGCGGCCTGGCCACCTTCATCCAGTGCGAGTTCAACGGCCGTCGCGGCTGGGGCGCGGCCATCGCCGCCGACTCCGCCGAGGCGACCATCCGCGCCATGATCGCCGGGATCAACCACCTCGGCGCCCACTTCCAGTAGTTCCTGACGGCGTCACCCACGCTCTGAAAAGCCAAGCGCCGCATCTCCTTTCGGGGATGCGGCGCTTCGGTGTTTGCGGGTGGCGAGTTATTCGGCCGACTGGTCGGCGGGCTGCTGCTCGGCGAGCTGCTTGCGCACGTCCTCCATGTCGAGAGCCTTGATCTGGGTCACCAGATCCTCGAGCGCGGCCGGCGGCAGTGCGCCCGGCTGCGCGAAGACCAGCACGCCCTCGCGGAAGGCCATGATGGTCGGGATCGAGCGGATGTTGGCGGCCGCCGCCAGGCCCTGCTGGTCCTCGGTGTCGACCTTGCCGTGCACCACGTCGGGGTGCTTGTCGGAAGAGGCTTCGAAGGTGGGCGCGAAGCTGCGGCACGGACCGCACCACGATGCCCAGAAGTCGACGAGAACGATGTCGCTCCCGGTGATGACCTCGTCGAAGTTCTGCTCGGTGAGGGCTTGGGTGGCCATGGTGTCCTCTCGTATCGATGTCCCCCGGTCCAACACCGGGCCCAACGGTTATCTTCCCTGCGTACGCAGTGGCGGCGGTCGCTGTTCCACCACCGGTTACCCACTACCGTAACTGCCATGAGCGATCTCGACACTCGACTGCGGCTGGGCCTGTTGGAAGGCGACGGCATCGGCCCGGAAATCGTGAGAGCTACCCGCGACGTCGTCGACGACGCCTTCGAGTCCACCGGTCAGCAGCCCGTCGAGTGGGTGTCGCTGCCGTTCGGGCGGGCCGCGATCGAGGAGTTCGGCAGCCCGGTGCCCGAGCACACCCTCGAACAGCTCGCGGAGTTGGAGGCCTGGATCATGGGCCCGCACGACAGCGCCTCCTACGCGCCCGAGCATCGGCTCGGCCTGCCACCGGGAGGCCTGGTGCGCAAGCGATTCGGGCTCTACGCCAATATCCGCCCGGCCCGCACCCTCGAGGGCGTGCGCTCCACGGCCCCGGCCATGGACCTGCTGATCCTGCGCGAGAACACCGAGGGCCTCTACGCCGACCGCAATATGGCCGCCGGATCGGGTGAGTTCCAGCCGTCCCGGGACGTGGCACTCTCGGTCGGGGTGTTCACCCGGGCCGCGATCGAGCGCATCGCGCACCTGGGCTTCGAGATCGCGGGCGAACGATCCAAGAAGGTCACCATCGTGCACAAGGCGAACGTGCTGCCGATGACGATGGGCATGTTCCGGGACGTCTGCTACGAGGTGGCTGCGCAGTATCCGGGCGTCGAGGTGAACGACGAGCACGTCGACGCCGCGGCCGCGCATCTGGTGCGCGCGCCGGAGGATTACGACGTCATCGTCACCGAGAATCTCTTCGGCGACATCCTCTCGGATCTGGCCGGCGAACTCAGCGGCTCGCTCGGTATGGCGGGGTCGGTGAACTGCTCGGACACCCAGATCATGGCCCAGGCCGTGCACGGCGCCGCGCCCACCTTGGCCGGGCACAATCGCGCGAACCCGGTGGCGCTGTTCAACTCTGCCGCGGGCATGCTGCGCTGGATGGGTCGCACCCAGCGGCACAGCGCGCTGCGGCGGGTGGGGGAGCGCATCGAACACGCGGTTGCGGAGACGTTGCGGGCCGGGGTCGCGACGTCCGATTTGGGTGGGCTAGCATCTACCTCCGAATTCACCGAGCAGGTGCGCGCACGGCTGCACCGCTGGTGAGCGCGCACTTCCGGGACCGGGCGTGTTCGGCCACGTAAAGGCGTGTCGCCGATTAATGTTCGGTTACCGACCCACGCGGAAGGTGTCACTCGCCTACATTTCAAACGGCGGGTAATGCCCGGATGTCGCGCACCGAACATGTGGAGGACTGCTGTGTCTGTTCGTTTCGATCTCCGCGGGAGCGCCCTGCGGGCCGCCTGCGTCCTAGCCGGGGGCGCCCTGGTTTTGACCGCCTGTACCAGCAACTCGGAGTCCAACGCTCCCGATGTCGCCAAGGTGGACGTGGCCAAGGTGGACAGCATCGCGGCCAAGGTGCCCGCCGACATCAAGTCGTCCGGCAAGCTGGTCGTCGGGGTCAATGTTCCCTACCAGCCCAACGAGTACAAGGATCCGAGCAGCGGCAAGATCGTCGGCTTCGACGTCGACCTGATGGACGCGGTCGGCAAGGTGCTCGGCCTCGGAACCGACTACAAGGAAGCCGATTTCGAGAAGATCATCCCCTCCATCGAGGCCGGCACCTTCAACCTCGGCATGTCGTCGTTCACCGACAACAAGGAGCGCGAAGCCACCGCCGACTTCGTCGACTACTTCTCCGCGGGCAGCCAGTGGGCCCAGCAGAAGGGCAAGTCGATCGACCCGAACAATGCCTGCGGCAAGCGAGTCGCGGTGCAGCGCACCACCGTTCAGGACACCGACGAGATCCCGGCCAAGTCCAAGGCGTGTGTGGCCGCCGGTAAGCCGGAGATCCAGAAGGTCGCCTACGACGAGCAGTCCGCCGCCGCCACCGCGCTGGTGCAGGGCCAGGTCGACGCCATGTCGGCCGACTCGCCGGTGACCGCGTACGCCATCAAGCAGGCCAGCGACAAGATCGAATCCGCCGGGCCCATCTTCGATTCCGCCCCCTACGGCTGGCCGGTCAAGAAGAGCTCGCCGCTCTCGCCCGTACTGCAGGAAGCCGTCCAGTACCTGATGGACAACGGGCAGTACCGCAAGATCGCCGAGAACTGGGGCGTCCAGGAAGGCGCGATCACCAAGTCGGTCATCAACGGAGCCACGAGCTAATTCCGATGTCGCAGCAGGAGAACAACTCCGCAGCCTCGGCTGCGACGTCCGCGAACACCGAACCCGAGCCGATCAAGGCGATTCCGCTGCGGCGGCCGGGCCGGTGGATCGCGGCGGCCGTCATTCTGATCGCGCTGGCGCTGTTCGTGTGGGGCGCCAAGACCAACGACGCCTACCACTGGGACACCTACTTCAAGTACCTGGGCGACAAGCGAATTGCCCAGGGCGCGGTGGTGACCCTCGAACTGACCGTGTTCGCCATGTTCATCGGCGTGCTGCTGGGCATCCTGCTGGCCGTGATGCGACTGTCGCCGAATCCGGTGCTGCGCTCGGTGGCGTGGGCCTACCTCTGGATCTTCCGCGGCACCCCGGTGTATGTGCAGCTGGTGTTCTGGGGCCTGTTCCCGTCGCTGTACAAGACCATCACCGTGGGTGTCCCGTTCGGGCCGTCGCTGGCGCACTTCGACGTGCAGCACTGGTCGGCCCCGTTCGTGTTCGCCATGGTCGGCCTGGGTCTCAACGAGGCCGCCTACATGGCCGAAATCGTGCGTGCCGGAATCAATTCGGTGGGCGAGGGGCAGCGCGAGGCCTCGGTGGCGCTGGGCATGTCGTGGTCGCAGACCATGCGGCGCACGGTGCTGCCGCAGTCCATGCGGGTGATCATCCCGCCCACCGGCAACGAGCTGATCTCCATGCTGAAGACCACCTCGCTGGTGACGGCCATCCCGCTCACCACCGACCTCTACGGCCGGGCCCGCGACATCTACAGCGTGAACTTCCAGCCGGTGCCGCTGCTGCTGGTGGCCGCCACCTGGTACCTGCTCGTCACCAGCGTGCTCATGGTCGGCCAGTACTACCTGGAGCGGCACTACTCGCGCGGCTCCTCACGGCAGTTGACCGCCAAGCAGTTGCGCGCGCAGGCGGCCGCCCAGGTGGCCGGTGGAACGGGATAGGTGAGCGACGAAATGACCGAGGACTCAGTATCTTTCAGTAAGACATCCGAAGACTCTTTCACCAAGGAAGACGCGCCGCCGCGGACCGGTGCCGACGTCCTGCGGGCCGGTACGCCGATGGTGCGCGCGGACCGGGTGTGCAAGAGCTTCGGCGCGTTGCAGGTGCTCAAGGGCATCACCCTCGAGGTGAATCGCGGTGAGGTGCTCTGCCTGATCGGCCCGTCCGGTTCCGGCAAATCCACCTTCCTGCGCTGCATCAACCACCTCGAGCAGGTCAATGCCGGGCGGCTCTACGTGGACGGCGACCTCGTCGGCTACCGGGAGAAGAACGGCAAGCTCTACGAGCTGCATCCCCGGGACGCGGCCAAGCAGCGCCGCGATATCGGCATGGTGTTCCAGCACTTCAACCTGTTCCCGCACCGCACGGCGCTGGAGAACATCATCGAGGCGCCGACCCAGGTCAAGAAGCTCAGCAAGACCAACGCGGTGGCCCGCGCCAAGGAGCTGCTGGACCGAGTCGGGTTGGCGGACAAGGCCCATTCGTATCCGGCGCAGCTCTCCGGCGGCCAGCAGCAGCGCGTCGCCATCGCGCGGGCGCTGGCCATGGACCCCAAGCTGATGCTGTTCGACGAGCCCACCTCCGCGCTGGACCCGGAGCTGGTCGGCGAGGTGCTGGGCGTCATGCGTGAGCTCGCGGCATCGGGCATGACCATGGTCGTGGTCACCCACGAGATGGGTTTCGCCCGTGAGGTCGCAGATCAGCTGGCGTTCATGGACGGCGGCGTGGTCGTCGAAGCCGGCAACCCGCGCGAGGTGCTGGCCAGCCCGCAGCAGGACCGAACCAAGGCGTTCCTCTCGCGCATCCTCTGATCTCGTTGCGGCCCTTGGTCAGAGCAGGAATTCGCGGACGGGTTCCGTCTGGCCCAGGACGGCGTGGCCGGTGTCCGGCAGGATGCGGGCATCGGCGTTCGGGATGAGGGTCGTGGCGCGCTGGGCGGTCTTGTTCGAGTCGAACATGACGTCGCGGTCGCCGACCAGGACCAGCACCGGCATGGGCAGCGCGCGCAGTTGATCGTCGGTGAAGATCGGCAGTTTGCCGGTGCGCGGGTTGAAATGGTCGAAGACCAGCACCACGTCGTCGAGGACACCGCCGTACTCCTCGGCGGACAGGCCGGTGACGATGGCGGCCGAGCGGCGCATGTCGTGGTTGTTGAACAGGTGGTCGACCAGGTTCTTGAAGATCCAGCCGTACTTCTGCTTGCCGATGCCGCCCGGGCACAGCAGGGCGAGTTTGGTGACCCGCTGTGGGCGACGCACCGCGTAATCCAGTGCGGTCCAACCACCCAGCGACATGCCGACGAAGCTCGCGGCCGGAAGCTCCAGTCCCGCAAGGACATCGTCGAGCCACAGCGCCAGGTTCTCGGAACCGAGTTCGGGACGGTTCTCGGCGCTGCCGCCGGGCTCGCCGGGCATGTCGACCGCGTAGACCCGGAAATCCCTTGCCCAGGTGGCGATGTCGCCGCGCCAGGTCGAGGAGTTGCCGCCGGAGCCGTGCAGCAGGATCACCGGCGGAGCGTCGGCGGGACCCGAGGCGAGCACGAAGGTCTCGCCCTGGCTGGTGGGGAGACGCAGCTGCTCGGCGGCAACCGGCCACTCGCGCAACACTTCCCGGTAGCGGACCTGGACGGCCGAGCGACCGGCCTCGGACTTGTAGATCGCGCTCATGACGCGAGCACCCCTTCCATGTATTCCAGCAGCCGGGCCGTATCGCCCAGGCCGCCCACGATGATGATCTTCAGCCGCGCGCGTTCCCGATCGTGGAACGTCTGGAAGCGCAGGGGTTGTTCGCCGGTGCGGTGCGAGCCCGCGATGCCTGTCAGCAGTGTGGTGAGACGGTCGGCGGTGGGCGGGTCGATCGCCTCGAGTTCGACGATGCTCGACACCTCGCTGTGCCGTTCCCGGGACATGTTCTCGCGCAACGCATCCGGTGCCGGGCGGCCGGTGAAGGCCGCCAGGTCCGGCTGGGCGATCCGGTATTGCTTGCCGATGCGCACCGCGGGGAGTTTGCCCTCGCGAACATAGCCGCGCACGGTGCGGACGTGCAGGCCGAGACGTTCGGCGACCTCCTCGACGGAGTACAGGCGATCAGTCACGTGAACTACCCTAAATGTCCCTATCGGAAAGTGCAATAAGGAAGGTTAGGGAGTGAATCGGGCGATTGTGGTCGAGATCGATGCTATTTCGGTGGAATGCTTCCCGTTGCCGGGTAGGGCAACTACATTGTGTAGTAGATAGATTCTCGGGTGGGAGGTCATCGCATGACATCGCTGACAGCGTCACGGCAGGCCGAATCGGCACGCTGGAGTTTCCTGCAATGGGCGGTGTTGATCATCGGGATCGTCCACCTCGTCTGGGCCATCGTCGGCTGGGTGGCCGAGCCCAGCTTCGCCGTGGGCATGGGCGCGCCCTCGAAACCAGTCCTCGGCATGGACTACAACGGCTGGCACGGACTGGCGGGCCTGCTGCTGTTCGCGCCCACCCTGGTGGTCGCGCTGCGCAAGAACTGGGCCGCCTGGTACTGCGTGATCGCCGGTGCCGGAGGCGGATTCGTGGTCGGACTGTGGGCGCTGTTCGCGCACTCGGTGCTGATGTTCAGCTTCCCCAATCACGTGAGCGACGCCATCGAGCACCTGGTGACCGGGGCCGTCCTGTTCGCGTTGGTCGGGATTCAGGCCCTGCGGGACGGTGGTCTGCGCACGGTGTTCAAGCCCGCGCGGTGACCGGTCCGGCCGACCCCGTCTTCCATCGGGACAGCGCGATGCGCAGTTGTCCCAGTAGGACTTTCGCGGCCGGAGCCATCGGCCGCTCATTGCTCCACGCCAGCATCAATCGCCCACGCATGGGTGGATCGATGGCGAGGGTGCGGACGCCCAGTGCGGCCGCGTCGGCCTCGGGGATCGGCGGGATCACCGCGACACCCAGGCCGTGCGCGGCCAATTGGATCAGCAGCGGGGGAGCGGCCGCCTCGAACGCCACATTCGGGGTGAGACCCGCTGCGGCGCAGGCATTCTCGAGCAGACTGCGTAGGCCGCTGCCCGGCAGCAGGCAGATCAGTGGGTGAGTGCACAACTGCGGCAGGGTGATTCGCTCGCCGAACTCGTCCGACTCACGGGGCACCGCGGCGACGATCTCACTGTCGTAGACGAGTTCGGTGCCCAGGGCCGGATCCGGGTCCTCGGCGATGGACAGCAGGGCGATATCGAGATCACCCCGGCGGACGGCGGCGTGCATGGCGTCCGAGGTGCTCTCGGTGAGGGAGATGCCGATCTGCGGGTGATCGCGGTGGAAATCGGCCAGCACCCCGGCGATATCGACCTCTTCGCCGGCCGCGCCCGAGATCAGCCCGACCCGCACGTGCCCGCGCAGCAGCCCGGTGAACTCGTCGACGGTGTGGGTGATCCGCTGCACCGATTCCAGCGCCGCCCGCGCCAGTGGCAGCACCGCCGCACCCACCGGGGTCAGCGTCACCGAACGGCTCGAACGATCCAGCAGCGGCTGGCCCAGCTCGCGTTCCAGCTGCCGGATCTGGGCGCTGAGCCCGGGCTGCGCGAGAAACAGCCGTTCGGCGGCCCGGGTGAAGTTGGCTTCCTCGGCGACCGCGACGAAGTAGCGCAGCTGACGCAGTTCCATAACTGATGATTCTAGCTACCAGAAAAACCATGTGTTGGAGTTCTCGATCGAATCCGCGCAGAGTCATGGTCATGACGAAGACAGCGATCACCGAACTGACCACCACCGGCCCCGTCTTCCAGCCCGGCGACGACGGCTACGACACCGAAATCGCCGGATTCCAAACCTCTTACGCGCACCGGCCCGCCGTGGTCGTCGGCGCGGCACACGCCGAGGACGTGCGCGCCGCCGTGGAATACGCCGCGCGCCAAGGTCTTCCGGTCGCGGTGCAGGCCACCGGGCACGGACTGTCGGTGCCCGTCGAGGGCGGGGTACTGATCAATACCCGCCGCCTCACCGATATTCGGATCGACCCCGCCACCCGGATCGCCCGGATCGGCGCGGGCGTCAACGCCGGGGCGCTGATCGAGGCGGCCGCCGCGCACGGTCTGGCCCCGTTGAACGGATCCTCGCTGTCGGTCGGCGTCGTCGGTTACACCCTCGGCGGCGGCGTCGGCATCCTGGCCCGCGAATTCGGTTATGCCGCAGAGCATGTGCGCGGCATCGAGATCGTCACCGCCGACGGCAGGCTGCGTCGCCTGCGGGCCGGGGACGAGCTGTTCGGCGCGGTGCTGGGTACCGGCGGCAACTTCGGTGTCGTCACCGCGCTCGAGCTCGAACTGCTGCCGGTGACCACGGTGTACGGCGGCCAGCTGCAATTCGACACCCCGCTGGTGGCGACGGCGCTGGAGGCCTGGCGACAGTGGACACGGGACCTTCCCGAGCAGATGAGCTCGGCCTTCACCGCGATGGTCATGCCCGACATCCCACAGCTGCCCCCGCACCTGCGCGGCCGCTACCTGGCGACCGTCAATATCGCGTTCACCGGATCGGCCGAGGAGGGCGACCGGCTGGTGGCCCCGCTGCGGGCAATCGGCGAACGCTTCGCCGACGACCTGCGCGTCATGCCCTACACCGAAACCCATGGCATCTACCGCGATCCCGATGAGCCGCACCCCTACACCGCCACCAACGCGCTGCTCGCCGAACTGCCCGCCGAGGCCGCCGCGGCCTTCCTGGCGGCCACCGGTCCCGACTCGCCGCTCCCGGTCGTCGCCGGATTCCGGCACCTCGGTGGCGCGCTGCGTCGTCGGGGCCCGAACGCGATCACCATGGACCACCGCGACGCGGAATACGTGGCCCGTGTGATCGCCATGCCCGGACCGGACGCGGACACCATCCGCGAGGGGCTGGCGCAGCTGCGGAAGACGTTGCAGCCCTGGGATATCGGCCACAACCTGAACTTCCTCTACGGTGGCGCGGACTTCGCCGACGAGGCTCAGACCCGCGCGGGCTACAGCGAATCCACCTACGAGCGACTGGCCGCGCTCAAGTCGAAGTACGACCCGGCCAACCTCTTCCGCGCGAACCGCAATATCCGCCCGCACTGACGATCGGCCTCGAGACCCCGTGATGCCCAGCGCATCACGGGGTCTCCTCGTATCGGAGTGACCGGCGGTGCAGCCGAAAAGACACTTGCCGCGGCGACTCGTCCGGCGCTATCGTCGTGATATCACTTCGATACTAGGAGAGCGTCATGGAGCTACGTCGAGCATTTCGACTCAACGGCTTCCTTCTGCTGGGGGTTTTCATCCTGCTGATCATCGGGCTCGGCCTCGAGATCCGCGGCCTGCACGATGCCAGCGCACGACACGACAGCACCACGGTGCTGGGCATTCTCATGGCGGTGACCATTCTGGCCGCGGTGCTGGTGGCGAGCGGGTTCGTCACCGTGAGTCCCAACCAGGCCAAGGTGATCCAGTTCTTCGGCCGCTACATCGGTTCGGTCACCGAATCCGGTTTCCACTGGGTGGTCCCACTGTCGAGCCGCCGCAACATCTCTCTGCGGGTGCGTAACTTCGAGACCCAGAAGCTGAAGGTCAACGACTCCGACGGCAACCCGGTCGAGATCGCCGCGGTCGTGGTCTACCAGGTCACCGACAGCTACAAGTCCGCCTTCGCCGTCGACGACTACGAGGACTTCGTTCGCACCCAGTCCGAGACGGCGGTCCGCCACCTCGCCACCACCCACCCGTACCAGACCGACGACTCCGGCACCCCCAGCCTGCGCGACGGCGCGGAGGTGGCCGGTGAGCTCACCGTCGAACTGGGTGAGCGCACCGCGCTGGCCGGAATCCAGATCATCGAGGCCCGCATCACCCACCTCGCCTACGCGCCGGAGATCGCCCAGGCCATGCTGGTCCGCCAGCAGGCCGCCCAGGTGGTCGCCGCCCGCAGCCGCATCGTCGAGGGCGCGGTCGGTATGGTCGGCATGGCCCTGGATCGACTCGCCGAACAGGGCGTGGTCGAACTCGATGAGGAGCGCAAAGCCGCCATGGTCTCCAACCTGCTGGTAGTCCTGTGCGGCGACCGCTCCGCCGCCCCCGTCGTCAACGCCGGCACCCTGTACTCCTGATGGTCAAGCGCGAGCCGAAGAAGGTGCTGTTGCGGCTCGACCCGTCGATCCACGAGGCCATCGCCAAGTGGGCCGCCGACGACCTCCGCAGCATCAACGCCCAAATCGAATTCGCCCTCCGCCTGGCCCTCAAACAAGCCGGGCGCGACCCGAAATAGCGGTCTCACCACCGAAGCTCACGAAACGAGCACCGCCCCGTCGATCAAATACCTTTCACCCCAAGGGGACCGGTCGCGCCCGCCGCGACCGGTCCCCTTCCGGCGGTGGATCGTGGAGCCGGGCGGTCGTGTCAGGCCGGTTTCTGGGTGACGAAAATGGCTGTGCCGGGGAAGATCTCGCCGCGCAGGGGGCTCCACTGGCCCCATTCGCGGTCGAGCCATTCGGGCCAGTCGGGTTCGATGATGTCGAGGAGGGTGAGGCCGGCGGCGACGATTTCGCGGACGCGGTCGCCGATGGTGCGGTGGTGTTCGACGTAGGTGGGTTCGCCTTCGGCGTCGAATTCGACGTAGGGGGTGCGGTCGAAGTAGGGGATGGCGGCGAGCAGGCCCTCGGGGCCGGGGTTGTCGGGGAAGATCCAGCGCATGGGGTGGTTGACCGAGAAGACCCAGCGGCCGCCGGGCTTGAGGACTCGGTGCACCTCGCGCATCACCTGAGCGGAGTCGGCGACGAAGGGGACGGCACCGAAGGCGGAGCAGGCCAGGTCGAAGGATGCGTCGGCGAAGGGCAACTCTTCGGCACCCGCCTGGATCAGCGGGACGCGGGGGCCGCCCTCGGTCATGGCGGCGAGTCCGCGATCCAGCATGGCTCGCGAGATATCGAGTCCGACCGGGTGCGCACCGTGCGAGGCGAGCCAGCGCGAGCAGGGGGCGGAGCCGCAGCCGATCTCCAGGATCCGCTTGCCCTCTATATCCCCGAGAAGTCGCCAGTCACCTTCGTGCAACCCCTCGGGGCACCACACGAACTCGCCCGCGGTCGAGTCCACGCCGAGGAAATCGGCGTGCGTCTCGTGATAGGCGGCGGCGTCCGCGTCCCACCAGCGGCGGTTGGCTCGCTGACTGGCATCCGAATCGACCTTGACGCGAGCCACTCCCGCGGTTCCGAGCAGAGCGTTGGCCTCCGCGTGACGGGCATCCACGGTGGTGGCAGAGTGATCTTCGGACATGGGATCACCCTATCGACTGACCGGCGGGGACCCGTGTTTGCTTGGTACAACATCCGTCGCGTACGCTGTTTTCCGCGAGTGTCTTCTGTACCCGGTTTCTCGAGACCGAGTAGAGCAGACAATCGTGCTGTGAGTCCGCATGCTTTTCAGAGCAGCGTTGCGCAGCGTCGCAGCGATGTGCTGTGCGCATGCTTTGCTAAGGCCGAGCCGCCAACGTTAGTTCCATCAGCTGTGTGTTCGCAGCAATACGGAAAGCCCACATGTCCACTACCGACCACAATCCGTCCGGAGCCTCCCAACACATGCCCACTACTGTGACCTCGCCGCAGGTAGCCATTAATGACATTGGCTCTGCCGAGGACTTCCTCGCCGCCATCGACAAGACCATCAAGTACTTCAACGATGGAGACATCGTCGAAGGAACCATCGTCAAGGTCGATCGTGACGAGGTCCTTCTCGACATCGGTTACAAGACCGAAGGCGTCATCCCGTCTCGCGAACTGTCCATCAAGCACGATGTCGACCCGAATGAGGTCGTTTCCGTGGGTGATGAGGTCGAGGCCCTCGTTCTCACAAAGGAGGACAAGGAAGGCCGCCTGATCCTGTCGAAGAAGCGCGCTCAGTACGAGCGGGCTTGGGGCACGATCGAGGAGCTCAAGGAGAAGGACGAGGCCGTCAAGGGCACCGTCATCGAGGTCGTCAAGGGCGGCCTGATCCTGGACATCGGTCTGCGCGGCTTCCTCCCGGCTTCGCTGGTCGAGATGCGCCGCGTCCGCGACCTCCAGCCGTACGTCGGCAAGGAGATCGAGGCCAAGATCATCGAGCTCGACAAGAACCGCAACAACGTGGTTCTGTCGCGTCGTGCCTGGCTCGAGCAGACCCAGTCCGAGGTCCGCTCCGAGTTCCTGCACCAGCTGCAGAAGGGCCAGGTCCGCAAGGGCGTCGTGTCCTCCATCGTCAACTTCGGTGCCTTCGTGGACCTGGGTGGCGTCGACGGCCTGGTGCACGTCTCCGAGCTGTCCTGGAAGCACATCGATCACCCGTCCGAGGTTGTCGAGGTCGGCAACGAGGTCACCGTCGAGGTCCTCGACGTCGACCTGGACCGCGAGCGTGTCTCCCTGTCGCTCAAGGCGACTCAGGAAGACCCGTGGCGTCAGTTCGCCCGGACCCACGCGATCGGTCAGATCGTCCCGGGCAAGGTCACCAAGCTGGTTCCCTTCGGCGCCTTCGTGCGGGTCGAAGAGGGCATCGAGGGCCTGGTGCACATCTCCGAGCTGGCCGAGCGCCACGTCGAGGTCCCGGACCAGGTTGTCGCCGTCGGCGACGACGCCATGGTCAAGGTCATCGACATCGACCTCGAGCGTCGTCGTATCTCGCTGTCGCTGAAGCAGGCGAACGAGGACTACACCGCCGAGTTCGATCCGTCGAAGTACGGCATGGCCGACAGCTACGACGACCAGGGCAACTACATCTTCCCCGAGGGCTTCGACTCCGAGACCAACGAATGGCTCGAAGGTTTCGAGAAGCAGCGTGAAGAGTGGGAGACCCGGTACGCCGAGGCCGAGCGTCGCCACAAGATGCACACCGCTCAGATGGAGAAGATGGCCGCCGACGCCGCAGCTGAGGCTGCCAACGGTGGTCCGTCGAACTACTCCTCCGAGACCGGCGCGCAGGCTGCGACCAGCTCCTCGTCCTCGTCGTCGTCTTCTTCCGAGTCGGCCGGTGGCTCGCTCGCGAGTGACGCCCAGCTTGCCGCTCTGCGCGAGAAGCTGTCGGGCAACGCGTAATTCGCGTTCCCTGACGGGATAGCTTGACCGGAAATCCCCCGGGTCCTGAATTGGACCCGGGGGATTTCTCGTCGATGGGTACCCCGGCGCCCGGTATTCTCGGAGGCGACATGTCGGAATCCACCATCGCGTCCGCCCCTTCGTTGTGGGAGCGCCGCAAACTCGAGGCGATGAGCCGTATCCAGCGGATCGCGCTGGATCTGTTCGACGAGCACGGCTACCGCGAGGTGACCGTCGAGCGGGTGGCCGCGGCGGCGGAGGTGTCGCCGAGCTCCATCTACCGCTACTTCGGGACCAAGGAGATGCTGGTCCTCTACGACGAGGCGGACCCGAAAACCCTCCAGGTGCTGCACGCCGTGGCCGGTGGACGCATCCTCGGCCTTCCCGAAATGCTCACCATGGCACGGCCGTTGGTGCCGGTGGTGATCGACGAGATCATCACCGAGGAGGTCGAGCGGCGCACCCGGCTACGGATGGGCTACGTGCTGACCATCCCCGAGGTGAAGATCCGCCAGACCGAGCAGATGCGCGCGCTCGAGGATCAGTTCCGGTTGACGTTCGCGGAGATCACCGGGCGCGACGTCAACGATCTGCAACTGCGCACCGCCGCCGCGATCATCATCTGGAGCTGTATGGCGGGGCTGGAGCATTGGGCCGGAACAGGTTTCGCCGGTCGCCTGCGTGATGTCTACGCCGAGGTGGTCGAATCGATTCTGCTGGCGCTCGAGGCCGTGCTCGGCTGACGGCCGAATCGGGGCAGCCACCAGTTCCAGCGGCCGAACAGCCGCATGAACGCCGGCACCAGAATCAGCCGCACGATCACCGCGTCGATGGCGACCGCGACGGCCAGGGCGAACCCGATCTGTTTGAGCTCCAGCACATCCGCGCTCATGAAGCTCGCGAAGACGGCGACCATGATGGCGGCCGCGGCGGTGATGGGCCGGGCGGTGTGCTGCAAACCCTCGGCCACGGCGGACTCATTGTCCGGGTGGCGATCCCATGCCTCCTTCATCCGCCGGATCAGGAAAACCTCGTAGTCCATGGACAATCCGAACAGCACCGCGAACACCAGCATCGGCAGATAGACCTGGAGGAAGCCCGAACTCTGGAAGCCGAGCATCGACTGCCCGACGCCGTGCTGGAAGACCGTGACGGTGAGGCCCAGCGCCGCACCGGTGGCCAGCAGGTTCAGCCCGATCGCCTTGACCGCCAGCACGATACTGCGGAATGTCACGATCAGGAACAGCAGCGAAACCCCCAGCACCAGCGCGATGACCCAGGGAAAACCACGGGTGATCAGCTTCGACACGTCGGTGAAGGTCGCGGTGGTGCCGCCCACCAGGATGTCGGCGGAGTCGGCAGCCGTTGCGCGGGAACGGATGTCGGCGGTCAGCGCGGTGACGTCGACCGAGTCGAAGGAGCTCTTGGGCACCACGGTCGCGAGGTAGCGCCCGCCGGCCTGCTGCGGCAGCACGGCGGCGACACGCGGGTCGTGGGACAGCTCGGTAACCAGACGCAGCACCTGGGTGCGGCCGTCCGCGCCGAGCGGAGTATCGCCGGGGCCGGAGGCGACGACCTGGATCGGAGACAGCAGCCCGGGCCCGAAGTTGTCCTGTACCAACCGGGTTGCCTGCCCGGTGGGCCGATCGCCCAGCGAGCCCAGACCCATGTCGATGCCGTAGCGCATGCCGGTGATCGGCAGCGCGGCCAGCACCAGCACCAGCACCCCGGATCCCCCGAACAGCACCGGCTTCCGCATCACGAGGTACGCCCACCGGGTCCACCCGTCGGCCCGCCGGGAATCGGCCACCCGTGAATGCCCGTCCTCGGATGTGTTCCGTTGTGCGGCAGCGTCTCCGGCGTGGGTCGGCTCGGAAGCTGTCGAGCGGGTTTCGGCCGGACGCAGGCGGGCGGGGAGCGCGCCTCGGTTGATCGCGGGCCCGAGGGTGGCGAGCAGGGCCGGGAGCAGGGTGAACGCCGCGGTCAGGGTGCCCACCACGGCGGTGACCACGCCCAGGGCGACACCGTCGAGCATGGGCAGGCCCACGACCACCAGGGCGCACAGGGAGATCATCACGATGGTGCCCGAGGCCAGGATAGTTCGGCCGGTGGTGTCCAGGGCCGCGCCCACCGCGGCGTGAATCTCTTTGTGGGCCTTGTGATCGCGAACTCCGCGCTTGGTCAGCTCCTCGTTGAAGCGGCTCACCAGGAACATGGCGTAGTCGATGGCGGTGCCGGTGCCGATCATGGTCGCCACCGACAGCACCAGCGAGTCGAAGCGCAGGAAGGTGGTGAGCCCGAACAGCACACCCACGGCCAGCGCGATTCCGACCGCGGTGACCGAGATCGGAATGGTCGCCGCGACGACCGCACCCAGCGCGAGGATCAGCACCAGCGCCGCGATCGGCAGACCGATGCCCTCGGCCCGGGTCAGATCGGCGGTCTCCATCCGGACCAGGTCACCCTCGATCGGCGAGTAGCCGGTGAGCCCGGCGCGCACCTCGGTGTCGGAGGCGGCGGTCAGGGCGGCGGTGAGCCGGGCGGCGACCTCGACCCGCTCGGACATGTCCCCGTTCAGCCCGACGATGCCCAGTGCGGTGCGACGGTCGGCTGAAATCTGTTGTGCGGGAGCGCCTTCGAAGGGGCTCACTGCTCCGGCCACGCCCGGTACGGCGCGGGCGGCGGACAGCGCCCGATCGACGGCGCCGCGGAATTCCGGATCGTCGGCGGTATAGCGGTCCGAGTGCACCACGATCAGGTCCTGCTCCGCGCCCAATCCGGAGAAGTGCTGTGCCACAAGCTGTTCGGCGGCGGCCGAGGCGGAGCCCGGGACGGTGTACTCGGGTGCGCCGAGCCGGGTGTGCAGCGCGGGATAGGCGGCCGCGCAGACCACGGCCAGCAGCAGCCAGCTCCCGATGACCCATCGCCGGTGCCGGGCCATCAGTTCACCCCAGCGGCCGAGCCTGCCGAGGCGGGGCGCGGCGCCCGGCTGTGGCGGCCGGGCGATCAGTGCGGGGTGCGTCATGGTCCCTCCCCGGGGCTCGTCCCTGCCCTACAGGGCGAATAACTGAAAGTCACTATCAGGTATTGCCGACCAGCCTAGAGATACCCCGGTCGAAGGTGCAAGTCACTGTCAGAAATCCGGTGCCGGACGCACTACGGTTACGAGTGGTTTGCTGGTCCGTCATCATCCTGGGGTTTGATGCGAACTGGACGTGCGTCCTGAATAATTCGGGCGCGTTGACTTCACTCCGAGCGGAAGGCGTTATCGAAGCATGGGTGTGTTCGCCGGTATCAACAGGCGGGATTTTCTGGCAAAGGCCATGGCCGCGGGCGGCGCGGCGTCACTCGCCTCGCTGGCCGGGCCGATCATCGAGCGCGCGTACGCTGCCGATCCGGCGGGTATGGGTGGGCTCGGCGATATCGAGCACATCGTGCTGCTCATGCAGGAGAACCGGTCCTTCGACCACTATTTCGGAACCATGTCGGGGGTGCGCGGATTCGACGATCCGTCACCGGCGTGGAACCAGTACGGCTATGCGCCCGGAGTCGGGCCGACCGCGGACGGCTTCCTCAATCCGTTCCGATTGGACACCACCCGCGGCGCGAGCCTCGACGGTGAGTGCATCAACGATCCGGACCACAGCTGGGCCGCGATGCACAAGTCGTGGAACAACGGCGCCAACGACGGTTGGATGCCGATGTCGATCGCCTCGGTCGGCGCCGGAAACGGCCCTGCCGCAATGGGTTACTACACTCAGGCCGACATTCCGGTGCACTGGGATCTGGCCAACGCGTTCACGATCGCCGATCACTACCACTGTTCGGTGCTCGGACCCACCGACCCCAACCGGCTGTACTGGATGTCGGCGAGCATCGACCCGGACGGCCTCAATGGCGGCCCGCTGCTCGAGACGCCGACGCTGATCCCGCAGAACGCGTACAGCTGGCGCACCATGCCGGAGAACCTCTCCGATGCCGGTGTCAGCTGGAAGATCTACAACAACCGCGATATCGGACCGCTGTCCTCGGTGCTCCTCGACGGCATGCTGGGCTGCTTCAAGCAGGCCGCCGACCCGAATTCCGAACTGGCACGGCGCGGTAAGGCCCCGGCCTACCCGCAGGACTTCGCCGCCGATGTGGCCGCCAACGCGCTGCCCGCGGTGTCGTGGGTGATCCCGCCGCTGCTCAACTGCGAGCATCCGGCGTTGCCGCCCGCCCTCGGCGCGGTCGGCATCATGCAGGTCCTCGACATCCTCACCTCGAATCCGGCGGTGTGGGAGAAGACCGCGCTGATCGTCAGCTACGACGAGAACGGCGGCTTCTTCGATCACGTCACCCCGCCGACCGCGCCCGCGGGCACGCCCGGTGAATACATCACGGTGCCGGTCGACAAGAAGTACGAGGGCATCACCGGCCCGATCGGTCTGGGCTACCGGGTGCCGTGCTTCATCGTTTCCCCGTACAGCCGTGGCGGTCTGGTGGCGTCGGAGACCTTCGACCACACCTCGCAGCTGCGGTTGATCGAGAAGCGGTTCGGCGTCGACGTGCCGAATCTGACCTCGTGGCGGCGCGGCGTGACCGGCGATATGACCTCGGCGTTCGACTTCGGGTCCAGCCCGGACGCGTCGAAACCCGCGTTCGCCCCGGCGGATCGGAAGGTCGCCGAGGCGCTCGCGCAGTGTGGCCCGAACGTCGCCCTGGGCACCGCGACCGTCGGCACCCCGTACCCGGTGCCGCCGAATTCCATGCCGCGCCAGGATCCGGGCAGCCGTCGCCGCCCCAGCGGCCTCGTCTGAGCCGTCGGGGTTCGGTTATGCCGCAATAGGTTTCGACACGCACGCAAGAGAGTGGCTCGGTCCGGATGTCGGACCGAGCCACTATCGTCCAGGGGACGAATCAGGCAGCGGTGGCGGGAACCCAGCGGCGCAGCAGGGGAGCGGGTTTGCTCGACCGTTTTCGTTGCGCGCCGAGACTGTGCCGGGCGGGATTGAGCAGGGCGGCGAGCCAGGGTCGCCGATATTCGGCGAGAACAGCTGCGATGGCGGGGATCTCGCGGCAATGCACGGTGCCCGCCAGGCCCAGACGGTGGCGACCCGTCTGGATGTTTTTGGTGCCCACTGATATTCCTTCTCTTGCGTGTTACCGGCCTACGATCGCCTGCGGCGTACCGTAGCCGAACAAAAGTGTCATGCGCCGAATTTTGCGCGACTTTCACCCCGGCGTGTCGGAATGTTGCCGACAAACGGTCGGTATTGCCCGAAAAAGTTGCGAAATGATCTCGCCGATGTCACGGAATGGGCAAGCACTGCAATTGCATGTGAAACCACGCCGCCCAGTGGGTAATCCACCCCTCTGGAGCTGTCGCCCGCGCGGGTGCGAGACTGGTCGAATGTTGCGAATCGGTCTCACCGGAGGCATGGGAGCGGGCAAATCCACGGTGGCGCGGCTGCTGGCCGAACGCGGCGCGGTCCTGGTGGACAGCGATGTGATCGCACGCGAGGTGGTCGCCCCCGGCACCGAGGGGCTCGCCGCCCTGGTCGCGGCCTTCGGGGACGATATCCTCGCCGCCGACGGCAGCCTGGACCGACCGGCCTTGGCCGCCAAGGCCTTCGCCACCGACGAGGCCCGCGCCACCCTCAACGGCATCACCCACCCGCTCGTCGGCAAGCGCACCACCGAACTCATCGCCGCCGCGCCCGCGGACGGCATTGTGGTGCAGGACATTCCACTGCTGGTCGAGAACGGGCTGGGCCCGTTCATGAACCTGGTGGTCGTGGTCATGGCCGATATCGACACCCGGGTGCATCGACTGGAAGCCTTCCGCGGCATCAGCCCCGAGGACGCGCTGGTCCGCATCCAGGCCCAGGCCACCGACGAGCAGCGTCGTGCCGCCGGAGATGTGCTGCTGGACAACAACGGTGACTCCGCCGATCTCGAACCGCAGGTGCACGCGCTCTGGGAGCAGCGCCTCGTGCCGTTCGAGGAGAACCTGCGCACCGGGCAGCGCGCCCCGCGCGGCGCCGTCGATCTCGTCGACCCCGACCCCACCTGGGCGGCACAGGCGCAACGCCTCATCACCCGGCTGCACGTGGCCTGCGGGGACAAGGCGCGGCGCATCGACCACATCGGCTCCACCGCGGTGGCGGACCTGCCCGCCAAGGACGTCCTGGACATCCAGATCACCGTCGCCGACCTCGCGGTCGCGGACGCACTGCGAGACGCGCTGGCGGCCATCGGTTTTCCGCGCCTGGATCTCATCACCACCGATGACGCCAAGCCGGGCACCGATCCCGCGCTGTGGGAAAAGCGCATCCACGTCAACGCCGATCCCGGCCGTCCGGTCAATATCCATGTGCGCGTGGACGGTTGGCCGGGTCAGCGCTTCGCGCTGGCTTTCGTCGAATGGCTGCGCGGCGATGCCGCGGCCCGCGCCGAGTACCTCGAGATCAAGCGCAAGGCGGCGGCGAACGCGGTGGGGTTGAGCGGCCCGGAGGCCATCGACGCCTATCTCGCGGTCAAGACGCCGTGGTTCGAGCAGGTGTATCCGCGGGTGCTCGCGGCGACCGGGCAGGCCTAGCCGCGGCTGCTACTGCCAGGTCAGCACGATGCCCTGGGTCTTGAGCCAGGCCTCGAAACTGTGCCCGTGCGCGGCGATTCCGTCGATGGTGCCGGTCGCGGATTCGATGGCCTGCTGAGCCTGGGTGAGGGTCAGGTACCCGGCGGCGTGGGCGGCGAGCAGCTCGTCCACGTCGAGTAGCTCGACCTCACGGCCGGTGCGGACCACCAGATCCAGGTAGTGGTCGACCGATCGCCACTGCTTGGCGTCGACCTGTTCGAACTCGCCGATGTCGATGTAGTAGTTCTGATCGCGCCGGTACTCGGGTGTGAAATGGAACACGGTGGCGCGCAGCGAAACCGTTGGCAGCAACCAGGATTGGATGTAGTCGAACTCCGGGTGGTCGGAGGTGCGGGCCATGTAGAGGCCCCACGGCTCGACCTGGTAGCGCTCCACCTGTCGCACGAAACCCTTGGGGTCGACATTGGTGAGCTCGTCGATGTTGAAGTACTCCACCTTGGGTCGGTGCAGGTCCACCGCGGAGGCCTGGGTCATGTCATTCATCGTCGCGTGTCCGGCGGCGGTCGTCCAGGGGAGCGGGTGTTGCGTCGCCGACAGGTTGCCGGACACCGGGACAGAATGTCCGAATTTTCCGAAAACCCAATCTGAAGCACGTGTATTTCGCTAATGTGCCGCTGACCACCGCACCTGGGTGGCCAGCACTACCAAGGGAAGAATGCGCATGAATGCACAGCAAGCCCGGCGGGCGGGTCTGGGAGTCACGACGCTCGGCGCGGTCGCCGGAGCCATCGTCCTGGCCGCACCGCAGGCCGGCGCCTGGCCGAGCGATATCGCCGTGTCCGGCACCTCGCACAATGTGGGATGCAGCTACACCGTGACCGCCACCATCGCGGTCGACCGTCTCACCTCGGTCAAGTTCACCGACAACGGCACCGAGCTGACCGGTAGCCCGGTCTCGCCGAGCCTGCTCAGCGGCACGGTGACCATCTCGTGGACCCCGACCACCGCGGGCAACCACACGCTGGTGGCGACCCAGGACTTCCTGACCAAGTCGGTCGACGTCCAGGTCTCCCCGGCCAGCAGCTTCGGCAGCTTCGGATGCGGCCTCAACGGCCTGCTGCCGAGCCTGTCCTAGTCGCAGGGCGGACACTCCCGAAACCACCCGGTCCGACGCGAGTCGGACCGGGTGGTTCGCGTTTACCGCCGGGACCGCGCGGCTCACAGCCAGGTGAGCGAAACGCCCCGGCTCAGCAGCCAGCGATCGACGTCGTGATCGCAGCCCGCGATCCCGTCCACCACCGCCGCGGCGCGCTCGATGGCGCGATGGGTGTGCTCGGTGTGGAAGTGCCCGGCCGCGTGCGCGGTCAGCAGCTCGTCGATGCCGTGCAGCTCGGGCACCTGACCCGGGCGGGCCGTGACGTGCAGGTAGTGGCTCTCGGCGCGCCATTTCTTGGTCGCGCACGGGCCGTACTCGCCGATGTCGAGGTGGTAGGTCTGGCCGCGGTCGTGCCCGGGGCGCAGGTGATAGACGGTGGCGCGCAACGACAGTTCCGGCAGCAGCCAGGACTCGATGTAGTGGTAGCGCGGATTGTCCACTGTCCGTTCGACATACAGACCCCACGGTTCCGCGTGTAACCGCTCCACGGGGTGTAGGAACCCGCGATAATCGGTCCAGGACAGATCCGCGATATTGAAGTACTCGAGTCTGGGGCGATGGGCCGGCACCGCGGGGGTGTTGGTGATCGTCCGATGCGGATGTGCGCCATTGGCGGAATTCCGCTGTGGCATATGCAGACCGGTCATCGCCCTGCCTCTTCTCGAATAGTGCGACCAGCTGACTCAGGGTACACCTGGGGGCCGGGATTCAAACGTATGAGAAGGGACTGAGATCTACGCGACATCGCGTAGCGGCGAGTCGCCGAAATCCGTTGTGCCGACGGACAATTCGGACATTGGAAGTTCTTTACGAATTGTAGGGCGGACTGCGGGAATTCATCCCGTGGGCATACCTGGGAGTGCCCTGGGTGTGGGCCGTGGCTACCGATCGGTTCACCGAATTCGCTTCCGATCGGAATCGTGCGGGCGGGACGCGAACGCGGCGGTCGCCGGGGGCGGTCGGCGCCGCTCGGATCGGTCGCGCGGAAGTTGTCGGTGGGTGGTCCTAGGCTGGGGACATGGCTTTCGCAACGGAGATCCCGGACGACGTGCCGCTGGCGCACTCGGAGCACCGCCCGGTGGGCGAGATCGAGCGCCTCGACGGGCAGTTCCAGGTGATCAGCGAGCACAAGCCCGCCGGTGATCAGCCCGCCGCCATCGAAGAGCTCGAACGCCGCATCCGGGCGGGGGAGAAGGATGTGGTGCTGCTGGGCGCCACCGGTACCGGCAAGTCGGCCACCACGGCCTGGCTGATCGAGCGGTTGCAGCGGCCCACCCTGGTGATGGCCCCGAACAAGCTGCTGGCCGCCCAGTTGGCCAACGAGCTGCGGGAGATGCTGCCCAACAACGCGGTCGAGTACTTCGTCTCGTACTACGACTACTACCAGCCCGAGGCGTACATCGCGCAGACCGACACCTATATCGAGAAGGACAGCTCCGTCAACGACGACGTGGAGCGCCTGCGGCATTCGGCCACCTCGAGCCTGCTCTCGCGGCGTGACGTGGTGGTGGTCGCCTCGGTGTCGTGCATCTACGGCCTGGGCACGCCGCAGTCGTATCTGGATCGTTCGGTGCAGCTGGAGGTCGGCCAGGAGATCGACCGGGACCGGTTGCTGCGCCTGCTGGTCGACGTTCAATACACCCGCAACGACATGTCTTTCACCCGCGGTTCGTTCCGGGTGCGCGGCGACACCGTCGAAATCATTCCCTCGTACGAGGAATTGGCGGTGCGCATCGAATTCTTCGGCGACGAGGTCGAGGCGCTCTATTATTTGCATCCGCTCACCGGTGATGTGGTGCGGCAGGTGGATCTGGTTCGTATTTTCCCGGCCACCCACTATGTGGCGGGCCCGGAACGGATGGAGCGCGCGGTCCGCGATATCGAGGTGGAACTCGAGACGCGCCTGGCCGATTTGGAGAAGCAGGGCAAATTGCTGGAGGCGCAACGACTTCGGATGCGCACCCAATACGACCTGGAGATGATCAAGCAGGTCGGTTTCTGCTCCGGCATCGAGAATTATTCGCGGCATATCGACGGGCGGCCCGCGGGGTCGGCCCCGGCCACGCTGCTGGATTACTTTCCCGAGGACTTCCTGCTCATCATCGACGAATCGCACAATACGGTGCCGCAGATCGGCGGCATGTACGAAGGCGATATGTCGCGTAAGCGGAATCTGGTGGAGTTCGGGTTCCGGCTGCCGTCCGCGGTCGACAACCGTCCGCTCACCTGGGAGGAGTTCGCCGACCGCATCGGTCAGGCGGTGTACCTCTCGGCCACGCCCGGCCCCTACGAATTGGGCCAGGCCGGAGGCGAATTCGTCGAGCAGGTCATCCGCCCGACGGGTCTGGTGGATCCGCACGTGGTGGTGAAGCCGACCAAGGGCCAGATCGACGATCTGGTGCACGAGATCCGGTTGCGCGCCGAACGCGACGAGCGGGTGCTGGTCACCACGCTGACCAAGAAGATGGCCGAGGATCTCACCGACTATCTGTTGGGTCTCGGTGTGCGCGTGCGCTATCTGCATTCGGAGATCGACACGCTGCGCCGAGTGGAACTGCTGCGGCAGTTGCGCCTGGGCGAGTACGACGTGCTGGTCGGCATCAACCTGCTGCGTGAGGGTCTCGACCTGCCGGAGGTCTCGCTGGTCGCGATTCTGGACGCGGACAAGGAGGGCTTCCTGCGGTCGAGCACCAGCCTCATCCAGACCATCGGCCGCGCGGCGCGCAATGTCTCCGGTGAGGTCCACATGTACGCGGACCGGATGACCGATTCGATGCGGCACGCCATCGACGAGACCGAACGCCGTCGCGCCAAGCAGGTCGCCTACAACGAGGAACGCGGCATCGACCCGAAGCCGTTGCGCAAGAAGATCGCCGACATTCTCGATCAGGTCTATCGCGAGGCCGAGGAGACCGAGGTCGAGGTGGGCGGTTCGGGCCGCAATGTCAGTCGTGGCCGTCGTGCGCAGGGCGAGCCCGGTCGCGCGGTGAGCGCGGGCGTCTACGAGGGCCGCGATGTGAAGAACATGCCGCGCGCCGAACTCGCCGACCTCATCAAGGACATGACGGCGCAGATGATGAACGCCGCCCGCGAGCTGCAGTTCGAGCTCGCGGGCCGGCTTCGCGACGAGATCGCCGACCTGAAGAAGGAACTACGCGGCATGGACGCCGCGGGTCTGAGCTGAGTGGTCAGCCTTGTTCCCGCATCCACTCGTCGACGCGGCGTTCGGCTTCCTCGCGGGAGACGTCCTCCACCCGGGTCATGACGATCCAGCGGTGCCCGAAGGGGTCCATGACCCGGCCGTAGCGGTCACCGGTGACGAAGGTGCCCGGCTCGGCCACGAAGCGCGCGCCGTGTTCGGTGGCCAGTGCCGAGACCGCGTCCACGTCGGGGCAGTAGTGCACGACGCTGCTGTGCACCCAGTCGTCGCCGGGCGCGCGCAGCCCCTCATCGGGGATGGGCATGCCGACCTGGATGGTGGAGTCGCCGATCAGCAGTTCGGCGTGGGCGGCCTGGCCGTCGGGAAGATCGTTGCGGCTCAGCACTTTCGCACCGAAAACGGCCGTGTAGAACTCGATGGCCCGGTTGGCGTCCGGGACGGCAAGGAAGCAGGTGATGGAGTGGTAGCCCTCGGGAATCGGTTGCACCGCGTTGCTCATGCCCCCTACCCTTCTCGCCCGGTCGCCGGTGTTCTTGTAAGAAAGCGACAGGTGGCATGACCGTCGGCGAGGACTCCTGGAACCGGTTCGGGCCGCGGCCGGTGCCGCCGCCGGAGACGGCGAAGGGCATTCTGCGCCCGCGTCAGCAGAACGCGGCCAACAACCATGCGCGGCTGCCCACCAGCGAGCGGGTGTCGCGATATGTGGAGTGGTACTGGGCCGTCCGCTGGGATCGTCGCGGCCTGCCGCCGTTCCAGGCCGAGGTGCTGTCGTATCCGTGCGTCAACATCACCTTCGAACGCACCCATGAGCGCACCGGCGGGTTCGTCACCGGCGTGTGGACCACCAAGTACACGCGCGAATTGGCCGGGGAGGGTGAGACGTTCGGGGTGAAGTTCCGGGCGGGCGGCTTCGGCGCGTTCACGGGTCTGGATGTGGGGGCGCTCTCCGACACCTCGGTCGGGCTCGCCGAGATCTTCCCGCAGGCCGGGGATCTGGCCGAAAGAGTGCTGGCCGCAAACGATCTCGCGGTCCGCCGGGAGTTGGTCGAGGACTTCCTGGTGGCCGCGCGCGGCGGTGACGCCGACGATGCCGCCTACCGTCAGGTGCTGACGATCATCGAGGCCATGGAGTTCGATCGTGCGCTGACCCGGGTCGACCAGGTCACCGAGCATTTCGAGATTCCGATTCGCACGCTGCAGCGGCTGTTTCGCCGCTATGTCGGGGTGACGCCGAAGTGGGTGCTGCGTCGGTATCGCCTGCAGGACGGCGCGCATCTGCTGGCCGAGGGGCGCACCGCGGATCTGGCCGCGCTCGCCCTGGAACTCGGCTATTTCGATCAGGCGCATTTCTCCAACGAGTTCACCAAGGAGATCGGAATGCCGCCGCTGGAATACGCCCGAGCCTCGCTGACCTCCTGAGGATCCCGGCGTGTCGGCGGGATCCGCCCACCCCATGCGGTTGGTCGCCGCCCACGGACAGTTTTCCGGTCTCTGATGCGAGTCGGACGCGTTAGTATTGCGCGTCATTGATCGGCCGGTAGGGAAGAGGATCGCATGGACATCCTCAGCGCGATTCTGGGCTGGTTGTGGGCCGAATATCGCGACCTGTGAGGTAGGCGAAGTCACCGTTTCACAGGCCATCCGTTGTGAGTTCTCACAGCGGGTGGCCTGCGGCGACTTTGAAACCTCATCGGCCTTGTGACGAATCTCCCAGGGCTGCAACGATGTTGGCGTATTGTGGGCCAGATCGCGGGGCCTGGAGAATTCCCTGGTAGCGCGGGCCGTGTGTGCGCGGACGCGGGAATGGCCGCCGCGGTGAGCGTGCGACGCGAGTGTGATGTGTTGCGATATCGAAAATTTCCGTCGGATATGCCGCTATTGTCAGGCGCAGTTGCCGCGGTGGTAACCAGGAATTGGGAGAACGCCGCGACCCCGACCCTTGTACTTGGAGGAGAGAATGACCGCCTACCGGACGATCGTCGTCGGAACCGATGGCTCGGACTCGTCGTACGTC
The DNA here is from genome assembly GCF_045161165.1 of Nocardia sp. NBC_00511. Lineage (NCBI taxonomy): Bacteria > Bacillati > Actinomycetota > Actinomycetes > Mycobacteriales > Nocardiaceae > Nocardia > Nocardia sp. NBC_00511. The sequence continues at coordinate 4,009,384 of NZ_CP107849.1, read as the reverse complement.
GCCGTCGAGCGGGCCGCAGCTCTGGCCGGCGACGAGGGCGCCACGCTGTATATCGCCTGCGCCTACTTCCCGACCGACGACCGCGATGTCGCAGCAGCCGCGGACGTGCTGAAGGAGGAGGCATACCAGGTGCGCGGTTCCGCGCCCACCGGTGAGATCCTCCGCGTGGCCCGTGACAAGGCCGTCGCCGCCGGCGCCGCCAATGTGGTGGAGAAGGCCGTCGTCGGTGAGCCCGTCGAATCCCTGCTGAACCTGCTCAAGGAGGTGGACGCCGATCTGCTCGTGGTCGGCAACCGCGGGCTGAACACGCTCGCGGGCCGCCTGCTCGGCTCGGTCCCCTCGGACGTGGCGCGCAAGTCGCGCAGTGACGTCCTGATCGTGCACACCGTGCGCTGATCGCGTTCCCCTCACAGCACCGAAACTCGAAGCGGCCGAACCCAACCGGGTTCGGCCGCTTCGCTGTTCAGGCGACGGTGCCGCTCAGCGCAGTCGGCGCAGCACCTCGGGCAGGTCCTCGGTGTGCACGACGGTCAGCCGCTGAGTGGCGCGGGTCAGTGCCACGTACAGGTCGTTGAGCCCGCGCGGCGATTCGGCGAGGATGCGGTGCGGTTCGGTCAGCACCACCGCGTCGAATTCGAGCCCCTTCACCTCGTGCACCGTCAGCACCCGGACCGAATCCTCGTTCAGGTGCACCAGTTCGGGCGCCAGGTCGTGCGGCACGATGACCACGGTGGTGCCGGGTCGTTCGGCTTCGTCGGCGAGTGCCCGCTTGATCTCCTCGGCGAGTTCGGCCGCGGCCACCCGGTGCGCCACCGGTTGGAAACCGGAGTCGCGGACCGAGCGCGGGGATGCCGCGCCCGGGTCGATGACCGCCAGCACGTCGGCCGCGACGGCCATGATCTCCGAGGGCGTGCGGTAGTTGACGGTCAGCTCGGTGAGCTTCCAGCGTTTGGCCACATAGGGTTCCAGCACCTGCTGCCACGAGGACGCGCCCGCCGGGTCGCCGGTCTGGGCGACATCGCCGACCGCGGTGATCCAGCGATTCGGGATGCGGCGCATCACCATTCGCCACGCCATCTCCGAAAGCTCCTGCGCCTCATCCACGATGACGTGGCCGTAGGTCCAGGTGCGGTCGCCGGCGGCGCGTTCGGCGGTGGTCTGGCTGGTGCGCACCTGCTGGCGTTCGGCGAGCTGGGAGGCGTCGATGAGGTCGTAGGCCATCAGCAGTTCGGGATCCAGGTCGTCCTCGAGGTCCTGGGGTGCGGAACCGGTGAGGATGTCGAGCGCGTCCTGCGCCTCGGCGAGCTGGGCACGCCAGCGGCGCCGCGAGCGTTCGCGTTCCTCGCTGTCGTCGATGCCGAGCAGTTCGGCCAGTTCGTCGAGCAGCGGGGCGTCGGCGTCGCTGAATTCGCCGCTGTCGGAACGGTACAGCTCGGCTCGGTCGGCGGGGCTGAGATGTCCTGCGGCGGTGGACAATCGCCGGGAGTCGGCCCACAGTCCGCCCAGCACCTCCTGCGGGGACAGGATGGGCCACAGGGTAGCGATGGCGCGCTGGATCTCGGGGTCGGCGCGCATCTCGTCGCGGATCTCGGTGAGGTCGGTCTGGCTCAACAGGTTTCGCCCGCCCAGCGGGTTGGACCCGATGATCTGCGCGAGCTGATCGGTGAGCGCGTCGACCACCGCGGCGGCGAAGATGGGCCGGGCCAGGTTGTGGGCGCGGCGCGAGGAGCGGGCGCGGCCGCGGGCCTTGGTGACGATGCCGCGGTCGAGTTCGAGCTGATGCCCGTCGAATTGCAGCCGCACCGGCTGCCGGGGCACCTCCTGCCAGTCGCGGACCGCCTTCTTGAGCACCTCGAGCATGCCGAGGGAGCCCTTGAGCTCGCCCGCGCGCAACGAATCCTCCAGTGTCGCGCGCACTCCCGGGTACAGGTTGCCGACGGTGGACAGCAGCACGCCGGTCTCACCGAGCGACGGCAGCACCTGCCCGATGTAGTCGAGGAAGGTCGAATTGGGTCCGATGATCAGCACACCGGCCTTGTCGAGCTGCTGACGGTAGGTGTACAGCAGGTAGGCGGCACGGTGCAGCGCGACCGCGGTCTTGCCGGTGCCGGGGCCGCCCTGCACCACGAGCACGCTCTTGTGCTCGGAGCGGATGATCGCATCCTGTTCGCTCTGAATGGTTTCCACGATGTCGTTCATGTGCCCGGTGCGGGCGGCGTTGAGCGCGGCCAGCAGCGCGGATTCGCTGCCGACACCGCCCTCGTCGCTGATCACTCCGGCCGCGCGGGCCGCGTCGAGGTCGAGGTACTCGTCGTTGACGGCGGTGACGTTGCGATTGCGCGAGCGGATGTGGCGGCGCACCGTCACCCCGTCGGGGGCGGCGGTGGTGGCCAGGTAGAACGGCCGCGCCATGGGTGCGCGCCAGTCCAGCAGCAGCGTCTCGTAGTCGGCGGCCTCGTCGAGGATGCCGATGCGGCCGATGTAGCGGTGCTCGCCCTCGCCGTTCTCGCTGATGTCGATGCGCCCGAAGCACAGACCGTGTTCGGCGGCATCGTATTTGGCGAGGTCCTCGGAGTAGAGCTGGGTGAACGATTCCCGTTCGCTGCGCGCCTGCGGGGTGCCGCCGGTTTCGAGCAGCACGGTGCGCAGCCGCCGCTGGGCGTAGGCGCGCATGCCGTCGAGCTGCTCGTAGAGCCGGGTGACGTACTGCTGTTCGCGTTCGAGATCCGGGTTTTCCGCCGGGGTGGCGTCGGACGCGGGCACAACACGCTCCTCGGTGAGGTCGGGCAAAACAGAACTCCTTGTTCACCACGTCTGCCGTGCGGACACGGCGCGCGAACCATCGAGAACAGAGTTGTCGATTCTAGTTCGCGTTTGCCCGCTGCGCCGTATTGCCAGGTGGGAGCGGGGCGTCCGGCCAGGAGAAATCGGTGGCGCGGGTGAGCGAGGTCTCAGGAGGCGTGGGTGCTGTCGCTGCGTCGGCTCAGGCTTCCGTTCTGATGGCCGGGCGGTTTGGCCCGATACATGGCCAGGTCGGCGTCGTGCAGGACGGCTTCGGGGCTGCGGTGGTCGCCGCTGTGCAGTGGCGTGATGCCGATCGAGGCCTCGATCTGGATGCGGTGCCCGCGCGCGATGATGGGTTCGGCCATGGTCTGGCGCAGCCGGGTGATCAGCGTGTCGAGGTCGTCGCCGCGGGTGCGCCCGGACAGCAGCACCAGGAATTCGTCGCCGCCGATGCGCCCCACGATGTCGTCGGAGCGCAGTCCGCGCTGCAGCCGCTGGGCCACGATCTGCAGCACGGTGTCGCCGATGGCGTGCCCGAGCGTGTCGTTGATGGCCTTGAAGCCGTCGAGGTCGATGAACAGCACGTTGGACACCGGCTGCGTCTCGCTGGTGCCCAGTGCCCCGGCGAGGCGGGAGAGCACGAGCGCCCGATTGGCCAGTCCGGTGAGCGGATCGTGGGTGGCCTGGTACTCCAATTGCCTTCGGCTGGCCCGGTATTCGGTGATGTCGCTGAACGACGACACCGCCGGGGAGTCCGGATCGTCGGGGTTGAGCAGGCGGCTGTTGGCCGAGAGCCAGCGCCGCTGCCCGTCGGGCCGGTCGAGCCCGAACACGAAGCGGGACACGGTTTCCCCGGTGGCCAGGGTGCGGATCACCGGATACCAGGAGCTGGGCATGGGCTGGGCGTTGGTGTCGAGCAGGCACAGCGGGATGTCGTAGATGTGGGTGCCGATCAGGTCTTCGGCGTCGTAGCCGAAGATGCGGCGGGCGGCCGGATTCGCGGATTCGATGCGCCCGTCCTTGTCGATCACCACCACGCCCTCGTCGAGCTGGGAGACGACGGTGGTGAAGAACTGTTCGGCCCGGCGCTGCGCGGCTTCGGCGTGGCGCTGCGGGGTCAGGTCGTGCACCACCACCTGATACGCGTGCCGGTCGTGCCAGACGGTGAGCACCGAGACGGTTTCCACTTCGACCTTGTCGCCGTCGAGGGTGAGCAGGCGCATCTCGGCGGGGTCGGAGGCGGTGCCGGTGATGGTGAGCCGGCGGATGCGTTCGAGCATGGGGGACAGGGACGCGGAGTCGACGAACTTGGTGACCGGTTGCCCGATCACGTCGCCGGGGGTATCGGCCGCCAGCAGGCGCAGCATCGCCGGGTTGGCGTAGACGACGGTGCCGCGTTCGTGGACCACCACCCCGTCGGGGCTGTAGTCCACCAGGGACCGGTACCGCTGGGCCAGCTGTTCGGTATCGGCCGGGCCGTTTGCCCGATCGTCACCCACCACCACCTACACCCCCTGATCGTCGTTGCAACACGTCGCCGGAGCACGGCACCATTTGATTATCTGTAATGTTGCTGAAACACCCTGCGAACGGTATTGAATGAATCACAGTTCCGCTCAGCATCGGGCTGCGATCGGTGATCATTACGGGCTACGGCACGAGAAGGAGCGATGCAATGCCTGGCACCATCCCCGAACCGGCTACCGCAGGTAAGCACCAAGATCATATGACTATTGCTGGAATCGGTGCCGTCACCGGGTACGGCTGGGGTCGCGAAACCCTCTGGGAGGGTTTGCTGAGCGGTAAGCCCGCAGCCCGGCTCTTTCCAGGGTACGGCCCGGAGCGCGATCGGCAGGGTTGGGTTGCCCGCGTGCCGGACGGCGGCGATCCGGACCTTCCGCCCAGTCGGTACGTGCGGGCCGTCATGGGGTCGGCGCACGAGGCGATGGCGGATGCGGCGCAGCGCGGCTGGCGGCGGGGGCGGACGGTCGGTCTGCTGCACGCGATCGTGCTCGGCAATGTCTACGAGTGGCGCGACTTCTACACCGTCGACGGCGGGCAGCGGCGTTCGCGCGACTACCTGAGACTGCTGCCCTCGACCCCGGTCGCCATGCTGACCAGTGAGTTCGATATCCACGGCCCGGCGATGAACGTGACCGCGGCCTGCTCCTCGGCCAATGTGGCGCTGCTGACCGCGCAGATGTGGATGGCGCAGGGGCTGGTCGACGACGTACTGGTGGTGGCGACCGACATGTCCGGAACGCCGGAGATGGTGCAGCCCTTCGTATCTCTGGGCGCGGCCGTCGACGACACCGACCCGCTCGATGCCTGCCGCCCCTTCCAGGAGGGCAGCCGCGGCTTCGGTTTCGGTGAGGCCTCGGTGTCGTTCCTGCTGACCCGCGAGGCCGACAACCCGTACGCGGCGGTGCTCGGCGGCGCGCTGACCAACGACGGCCACCACGTGATCTCGGTGGAGCCGTCCTACGAGCAGATCTTCGAATGTGTCCGGCGCGCACTGAAGTACGCCGACGTGCGGCCCGAGGAGGTCGCGGTGCTCAACACCCACGGGTCCGGCACCAAACAGTGCGACGACGCCGAAACCGCACTGCTGGCAGAGATTTTCGGCGATCGCCCGCAGGTGGTGGCGCTCAAGCCGCTGGCCGGGCACTGCCAGGCCGCCTCGGCGGGTGTCGAAGTCGCCGCCGCCGCACTGGGATACGACCGCGATCTGCTGGTGTCCTCGCCGATCGTCGCCCCCGCGCACGCCCAGCTGGTCGACGGTGTCGGCCCCGGCGTCAGCGGCCTCACGGTCAAGACCGCGCTCGGTATGGGCGGCCACAATTCGGCGCTGGTGCTCGGCCCGGTCCGCTGAGGCCGGTTCGCAGAGCTCAATCCGGTCGGTTCGCAGAGCTCAATGCGCCTGGTTCGCAGAGCTCAATGCAACGGCACCGACCAGAGCAGTTTCGTGCCGCTACCGCCGTCCCCGTTGGAATCTCGGCGTGGATACACCGCGAGGCTGCCGCCGGATTGTTCGGCGCGGCTGGCCAGATTGGTCAGCCCGCTGGGGGTGATGCCCTCCGGAATTCCGCAGCCGTTGTCCGCGACCACGATGGTGAGATCGTCGGCGACGCCGATGTCGATGGTGATGGTGTCGGCCCCCGAATGCCGGACCGCGTTCGAGACCGCCTCGCGCACCACGGCTTCCGCGTGATCGGCCAGCGCCGGTTCGACCACCGAGAGCGGGCCGGTGATGTGCATGAGCGCCCGGATCTCGGTGGCGGTGGTCTGCTGCTTGACCGCGCGTTCGATGCGCTGGCGCAGCCGGGTGCTGTGCCCGTCGCCGCCGTGGAGATCGAAGATGGAGGTGCGGATCTCCTCCACCACGTCCTGCAGATCGTTGATGGAGTCCGAAAGCCGGTGCTGCACTTCGGGAACCTGGGCGCGCGGCACCGTGCCCTGCAGGGCCAGCCCGATGGCGAACAGCCGCTGGATCACGTGGTCGTGCAGGTCGCGGGCGATGCGGTCGCGGTCGGTGAGGATGTCGAGTTCGCGCATCCGCCGCTGTGCCACCGCTAATTGCATGGCCAGCGCGGCCTGATCGGTGAAGGCGGCGATCAGCTCCACCAATTCCTCGGAGTAGGGCGCGGATTCGGCCGAGCGCACGGTGACCAGCGCGCCGAGGGTGGAGTCGGGGGTGTGCAGTGGCAGCACCAGCGCGGGGCCGACACCGGCGACGGTGGCGCCGAGGTCGATGTGGCGGGCGTCGTCGAAGCGCAGCGGGGTGCGGGTGGTGAGGGCCTCGCCGACGGCGGTGCCGACGGTGCGCACCACGCCTCCGGCGGGCGGTTCGGCGTCGCCGGACCATTGCGCCACCACGAGTTCGGTGATGTCCTCGGGCGTGGCCTCCGGGTCGCCGACCACCGCGACCAGGGCCAGTTGGGAATTGGTCAGTTCGCGCGCGTGCGCGACCACGTGGGCGAGCACCTTGCTGGGTTCGGTGTCGGCGAGGAATTCGGTGGCGATGTCGCGGGTGGCCTCGATCCAGGCCTGCCGGGTGCGCGCGGATTCGTAGAGCCGCGCGTTGTCGACGGCGATGCCGGCCGCGGCGGCGAGGGCCTGCAGCAGCACCTCGTCGTCCTCGGTGAAGGGGTGGCCGCCGGATTTCTCGGTGAGATACAGGTTTCCGAACACTTCGCCGCGAATGCGCACCGGCATGCCGAGGAAGGTGTGCATGGGCGGGTGGTGCGCGGGGAAGCCCACGGAGACGGGATGCCGCGCCAGATCGTCGAGGCGCAGCGGTTCGGGCTTGTCCAACAGCAGGCCCAGCACGCCGTGGCCTTCGGGCAGGTCGCCGATCAGCATGCGGGTGGGTTCGTCGACGCCGTGAAAGATGAACTGGGTCAACTGATGTTCGTGACCGAGCACGGCAAAAGCCCCATAGCGGGCATCGACGAGGCCGGTGGCGGTGCGCACGATGGTCTGCAATGTCTGATCCAGATCGAGCCCGACGGTCACCGCGAGCATGGCCTCGACCAAGCCGTCGATGCGGTCGCGGGCGTCGATGATCTGCTCGACCCGGTCCTTGACCTCGGAGAGCAACTCGCGTAATCGCAACTGGGACAGCGTCTCACGCACCGAATAGGGGCCGGTACGGGGAACCTCGTGCATGTGGTACCTGCTGTTCAGCGAATACGACGCGACACGGGGGAGTCTACGGCGCGGGCGGTTGCCGCACGGTTGACATGACGAACTCGACTGCGGCCGAATCCCTTTAATCGGAGAGTTTTCCCGGAAAGTGGTCGGTTTCGGGACTTTCGGCACTGTGCGCGCTTCGACCGTTGTGTTGGCATGGACGAAGGTTGCCGGGTCGGAACAGAGAATGGGGTCGGATATGGGCGCGTTCGATGTGTGGTCGAGTGGAATCGATCCGGATTTCGTGGTGGCCACACACGGACCGGTGCCCGCGGCGGAGGTGACCCGGGTGGTGCGCGGGTTGGGCAGAATTCTGCGCCGTCACGGGGTCGACGGGCCGGTGCGGGTGCGCCTGCACTGGCCCGATTCCGAGTCCGGGACCGAGCGGATCACCCTGGCCCAGGCGACAATTCGGACGCTGGGGAAGGCGTACCGGGTGCAGGTCGCCGGGCCGGGGCGGTTCGCGGCGACCTTCGCCCTCGAACGTCTGGACCGGCGGCTCGGCTGCGGGCCGGAGGAACTGTCACGGCCGTGGCCGGATCCGGCCCGGCCCAACCTATCCGCGGTGACCGAGCTGCGGCCGATCGTGCGGCGCAAGGATTTTCGACTCCAGGTGGTCTCACCGGCGGCGGCCGCGCAGGTACTCGACGCGATGGACTACGACGCCCACCTGTTCGTCGACGCGGGCACGGGCGCGGACACCGTGGTGTGCTGGAGCGGTCCGCTCGGGGTGCGGGTGCTGACCCGCGGTCGCGACAATGTGCCGCTGCTGCTCGAGGACGAGGCGGTGGCCCGGCTGTGCCTGGGCGGTCTGCCGTATCTGTTCTTCACCGATCCCGACACTCGGCGCGGGCGACTGCTGTACCGGCGCTACGACGGCGACCTGGCACTGGTGTGCGCGGCGGGCGCGGAGGTCACCACGATCGCCGACGAACGTGGGCGCGATCGCGATCGTGGACTACAGTCGCGGGCGATCGCGGCGTGTGTGCGCCGCTCGTTGCCCGCAGCCATCGGGGCCGAGTCGTCCTTCGCGCTCGGCGCCGAGAAATCATTCTGAGTACCGCGGTGTTGCAAGGGGAGTTCGCAGGCCTCGCCTGCCGGGCGTTCCCGACCCGCCGGTCTTCCGAATAACTGGTGTGACCAGCGTTTCCCTGAGCGTGACAAAACTTGTCGGTGGTCGCGCTTAGCATGGCGTCGGGGGTAACTCTGGATGCCGAAACGTTTGGAAGGACGGCTTGTGTCAGATCGCCTGACGGTGCGCGGAGCGCGGGAGCACAACCTCAAAGGGGTCGATCTCGACCTACCTCGCGACAGCCTCATCGTTTTCACGGGTCTGTCCGGGTCCGGGAAGTCTTCGCTCGCCTTCGACACTATTTTCGCTGAGGGTCAGCGGCGGTACGTGGAATCGCTGTCCGCGTACGCGCGGCAGTTCCTCGGGCAGATGGACAAACCGGATGTGGACTTCATCGAGGGTCTGTCCCCGGCGGTGTCCATCGACCAGAAGTCGACCAACCGCAATCCGCGGTCCACGGTCGGCACCATCACCGAGGTGTACGACTATCTGCGTCTGCTGTTCGCGCGCGCGGGCACCCCGCACTGCCCGGTCTGCGGTGAGCTGATCGCCAAGCAGTCCCCGCAGCAGATCGTCGATCAGGTGCTGGCGATGGACGAGGGCACCAAGTTCCAGGTGCTCGCGCCGGTGGTGCGTACTCGCAAGGGCGAGTTCGTGGACCTGTTCGAGTCGCTGCACTCGCAGGGCTATTCCCGTGTGCGGGTAGACGGCGTGGTGCATCCGCTGACCGACCCGCCCAAGCTCAAGAAGCAGGAGAAGCACGACGTCGAGGTGGTCGTCGACCGTCTCACCGTGAAGCCGAGTTCCAAACAGCGCCTGACGGATTCGATCGAGACGGCGCTGCGGCTGGCCGACGGCATCGTGGTGCTGGACTTCGTGGACCGCGACGAGCACGCGCACGACCGCGAGCGCCGCTTCTCCGAGCGCCTGGCCTGCCCGAACGGGCATCCCCTCGATATCGAGGATCTCGAGCCGCGCTCGTTCTCGTTCAACTCGCCCTACGGCGCCTGCCCGGATTGCACGGGTCTCGGCATCCGTAAGGAGGTGGACCCGGATCTGGTTGTGCCGGACTCGGATCTGAGCCTCAACGACGGCGCGATCGCCCCGTGGTCGCGCGGGCAGACCGCCGAATACTTCACCCGGCTGCTGTCGGGTCTGGCCGAGGCCATCGGTTTCTCCATGGACACGCCGTGGGCGCAGCTGCCGTTGAAGGCACGGAAGGCGGTGTTGGAGGGCAGTTCCGAGCAGGTGCACGTCTCCTACACCAACCGCTACGGCCGCAAGCGTTCGTACTACGCCGATTTCGAGGGCGTGATGCCGTTCCTGCAGCGCCGCATGGACGCCACCGAGTCCGAGTCGATGAAGGAACACTACGACGGGTACATGCGCGACATCCCGTGCCCGGTCTGCAACGGCGCCCGGCTGCGCCCGGAGATCCTGGCGGTCACGCTGTCGGCGGGCGCGGAGCGCAAATCGATTGCGGACCTGGCGGATCTGTCCATCGGTGACGCGGCCACGTTCCTCAACACCCTGACCCTCGACGAGCGGCAGGCCGCGATCGCGGCGCAGGTGATCAAGGAGATCTCGGCGCGGCTGGGCTTCCTGCTCGACGTCGGCTTGCAGTATCTGTCGCTCTCACGCGCGGCGGCCACGCTCTCCGGTGGTGAGGCGCAGCGCATCCGGCTGGCCACCCAGATCGGGTCGGGCCTGGTCGGCGTGCTGTACGTGCTGGACGAGCCGTCCATCGGCCTGCATCAGCGCGACAATCGCCGTCTCATCGAAACCCTCACGCGGCTCAAGAGTCTCGGCAATACGCTGATCGTGGTCGAGCACGACGAGGACACCATTCACGCTTCGGATTGGGTGGTCGATATCGGCCCGCTGGCCGGTGAGCACGGTGGCCGGGTGGTGTACTCGGGTCCCTACGAGGGGCTGCTCAAGGACAAGGAATCGCTCACGGGCGCATACCTTTCCGGTCGTGAGCGCATCGAGGTGCCGCTGGTGCGGCGGCCGATCGACAAGAAGAAGCAGCTCACCGTGGTCGGCGCGATCGAGCACAACCTGCGCGATATCGAGGTGAATTTCCCGCTGGGCGTGCTGACCGCGATCACCGGCGTCTCGGGTTCCGGTAAGTCGACGCTGGTCAACGACATTCTGGCAACGGTGTTGCAGAACAAGTTGAATGGCGCGCGTCAGGTGCCGGGCCGTCATACCCGCGTGAACGGTCTCGATCATCTGGACAAGCTGGTCCAGGTCGATCAGTCGCCGATCGGCCGCACCCCGCGCTCGAACCCGGCCACCTACACCGGCGTGTTCGACAAGATTCGCACCCTGTTCGCGTCCACCACCGAGGCGAAGGTGCGCGGCTATCAGCCGGGCCGCTTCTCGTTCAACGTGAAGGGCGGTCGCTGCGAAGCCTGTTCCGGCGACGGCACTTTGAAGATCGAGATGAACTTCCTGCCGGACGTCTACGTCCCGTGCGAGGTGTGCCACGGTGCGCGCTACAACCGCGAAACCCTCGAGGTGCACTACAAGGGCAAGACCATCGCCGAGGTGCTCGATATGCCGATCGAGGAGGCCGCCGAGTTCTTCGAACCGGTCACCTCGATCCACCGCTACCTCAAGACCCTGGTGGAGGTCGGCCTCGGCTACGTCCGCCTCGGCCAGTCCGCCCCGACCCTGTCGGGCGGTGAGGCGCAGCGCGTCAAGCTGGCCGCCGAACTCCAGAAGCGTTCCACCGGCCGCACCATCTACATCCTCGACGAGCCCACCACCGGCCTGCATTTCGAGGACATCCGCAAATTGCTGAAGGTGATCAACGGCCTGGTCGACAAGGGCAACTCGGTCATCGTCATCGAGCACAACCTGGATGTCATCAAGACCTCCGACTGGGTCATCGACATGGGCCCCGAAGGCGGCTCAGGCGGTGGCATGGTGATCGCCGAGGGCACCCCGGAAGACATCGCGGCCGTAACCGACAGCTACACCGGCCAATTCCTCAAGGACGTCCTCGCCGACTCACCCATCGCCCTCGCGGAACCCAAGGTCGCCAAGAAGGCCGCGGCCAAGAAGGCAACCGCCAAGAAAACGGTCGCCCCGAAGACCCCCGACCAGGCAGCAGCCGCCAAGAAGGCCGCCGCCGCCCGCCGCAAGGCAGCCGCCCTGCGCTGATCCCGACGAAAACGGCGACCCACCGCGATGCGCGGTGGGTCGCCGAGGGGCGCATGCACCCGGCGAACGTCCGGATCAACCAGGGGAGACACCCGTGAAGCTACTGCTCACCTACGGTGATCTCCGAAGGACAATGGACGAAGTTCGACACCTAGCCGGAACTCCGTGAACATTCGTTGCGCTTACTTGCGTTGGCGGGCACTCGATTCGGGCGGGTCCGGGGTGCTGGGAGCGCCTGCGATGATGTCGTCCCACTTGAAGCGAACCGAATCCCACCGTTCATCGAAGGTGTCGGCGCGATGCTGGGCGCGGGCTATGTGTTTGTCCGAGTAGAACCAGCGCACCCACGGTGACGTGGGGCGGGCGAGTCGGACTGCGCCGAACCACGCAATCGGCGAGATGAACAGCCCGACGATCGCGGTCGAATACTTGCCCTTGAGCGCGGTGACAACGACGAATGCCAGATGCAGCACCAAGAGTCCGACGGCGACGCTGCGCCAGACGATGCTCACCGCGGACAACCGGTCCATGCGTGTCGGAGACAAGCCGACGGCGCCCAATCCGATCACCGCGGCAGACAACGTCACGATGTTGACCGACAGCTGCCCCTCCTGCGACCAGTAGACATCCTGCAATCGGAAGATCATCGCGAATTCGTCGAGCACCAGCGCGGCACCCAACCCGACCGCGACCCCGGCGACGTAGGTCCAGGCTGACAGTGGCGGTGAACCGATCCCGACGAACGCGCCCGCGATCAGGATCAGCAGCCCGGGTGTCGAATGGTGCAGATGCACACCGCCGCTGCTGACATTGCCGAACGGCCCTTTACCTGCACGGATCATGCGAGTAATGGTGCGCACGGCGATAAACGTGACGACAAAAGCCACGAAGCTGAGCATGAGCGGGCCTTTATACCCGTCGGCCACCTCGTCACGCCACCACGTGTGAAACCAGCTCATTCAGCGATGGTAGGTGGCCCGCCGCACGATCGTTCACGACATCGACGAGCTACCCCCGCTCCGCCCAACTACGTGGAACCGACACCATATTTTTGGCCGCCCACAACGTGAAACGGGTCAAGAGGGTCTCAGTCGATCGCTCTTGCCGCATATCGCGCCGACGAGACCGGCCACACCGCAGCACCGGGACTACAGAAACGGCTGAGCCCCAACCGAATTCCGGACCAGGCTAAGTCGGGGGAGTACTTTCGCGAGGCGCGGGAGCTTAGTGTCGCTGCTGTCGCACCAGATGCCGCAGTCGCTGTGAACATTTACGACGTCGATGTAGAAGACGCGCATCCTGCCGACGCCGAAGACGTTCGCAGGCAACTGATTTCCTGGCTGTCGGAGGGCGAGGAGATCTACTATCGCGGGACCACCTGACCTGAGGGCAGAAGCGTCGATGTGGCCGGTGATACGCCGCGGGTGGTGACTCAGCGCTGACCATGCTGTTGCGCCCAGTCGGTCTGGTTGTCGGCCCAGTCGTGGTGGGGGACCTGGCCGACGTACTCCTCCCAGGTGTAGTCGGAGTCGCAGATGATCGAATCGCCGGTCCCGTCGTCAGTGGACTGCATGCCGATCTGGTAGCCGTAGCAGGGGGCGCCCAGCGAATAGGCGCCGGCTGCGCCAGACCCCACGGTGACGCCGGCCAGGGCGCACAGGCCGGCCACGACCGCGATTCCGGCAAGACGTGCGGTGATAGACATCGGAAACCCTTTCGTCGGTTGTCTTGAACCATCGGTCGCCGGATAGCGGCGCGTTATCGCCCCACCGGTCGATACGCCGGTGCCGCGGCCACCACCCTCCAACGGTCTGCACTCCCCGACACCTTCAATGATCCCGCGGACTGGCCGACCTGGCGAAGTCTTGCTACCCCACGGCGACGCCCTCAACTGCACGAAGTCGAGGTGGATCTTCCTGCCGGTGGTTGGATCACCGACTCACCTCCGTGGGCACGGCTCGGAACCCAACGCCACAGTGGCCAAGGCCGCTGTACCAACGGATCGGGCTGAGTTGTCAGAGGGGGCCGGTAGCGTCTGCGGTGCAGGAGGTTTCGGGAATACGTAGGGCTCGCGGCATTTGAGTGGAGGGCAACTCGTGGACGAGGTAGATCCGTTCTCACAACTCGATCCCGGGGAGCGGCAACGCCTGTTCGAGCTGGGCTCAGCCCAGATGAGAGGCGAAACCGCAGAGACCGGGTGGACGATGTACGGCCAGTTCGAGACTCCTTTCGGGGTCCGCCGATTTTCCAATGTCCGCATGCTCGACAACGGTCGGGTGCAGGCCCGTGAGTATCGGGTGGATGTGAACGATCCGGGGACGATCGTCGATCTCGACATGGACCGCTATCTGCTCGAAAACGGCATCGTTGATGAGATCGTCTGGGTCACCACTGAGTGACGAGAAGTCTCCTGGACGACCGGGACGGCGGAGCCAGTGCACTCCACGCCCTGCACAGCGTGCTTGCTGACGACTGCGAGACGTGCGAGGTCTCCAGGTGAATCAGCCCAGGCCGCCGCCCGCCGCAAGGCAGCCGCCGTGCGCTGATCACCGACAAACGGCGACCCACCGCACATGCTTGCGATGGGTCGCCGTTTCGGTTCTCTGCCCGCGTGATTCGTCAGAACGAGCAATCGGCGGGCCGCCCCGCCCAGCCACCCTTCAGAAACCTGATCACAGCACAGAACACATCCTCCGACGAGGACGCCACCGGCCTCGTGACCGATGTCGCAACACCCGGTCCCGCAACGGATTCCGCCGCAGCCGACGTCATCGGAACCACGAGTCCCGCGGTCACAGCGGCAACAACAAGAAGCTTTTTCATCTGAAGTCCTTCTCTGCGATCGGTTTCGGCATCCTCCAAGCTATGTTGCCCGCCGGGTCCCGCACTATCGGTCAGATGCCCTAGACGCGTTCGGACCGAGCATGACGGTCGACTCCGCCGACTACCCCGGTTTGACTGCTGAGAACAGGTAGCGGTTCAAGCTGAAGGAGTAGTCCGTTCCCATGGCGAGCAGGTCCGCTCGCCAGGCGTCGATCTCGACGTCGGGCAGTTGCCCGCGCACGAAATCGCTCACGAATTCGATCAGCCCCGCACTGTAGGTGTCGCGGTTGTCGCCGTAGTTCAAGAGCGGAACCACGCGACGATCGGTGACCACGAAACCGGTGTCGTGCAAGAGGGGCGCGAGTCGTCGAGGTAGGTGAGGGTCGCTCAGGTGGCCGTCCCAGGCGCGCAGCACCCGGCGCATGCGGTCGCGGTCGCTCGAATGCCAGACGACCGAATCCCAATCGGTGTCCAGGACCAGGAGTCGACCGCCCGGGCGCAACACTCGATGGGCCTCGGCGAGCGCGGTGACGACATCCTCGACGTACTCGTAGGTCTGGGTCGCGGTCACGACGTCGAAGGTATTGTCCGCGAACGGTAGGTCGGTGGCGTCACCCGGAATGAAATGCACCGCAGCGGAATCGGGCGACAGTACGCGCCAGCCGGCGAGCGTCCGCATGGCGGCGCTGGGTTCGAGACCGTGCACCGCGCCGGCCGGGCCTACTGCCTCGGCCATTTCGGCGACCAGGAATCCCGGACCGGAGCCCACATCGAGCACGACCTCGCCCGCGCTGAGCGCGAGAAACTTCCGGATGGTCTGTCGCTGCTCGACGACATCCGGTGTCAGATAGGTGGATTCGACCCGAGCCGAGGTCGCGTCGTCGAATCGCAGTGCCCCGGAGCTCATGACGTCGGTGCCGTGACGAGATCGACGTCTGCGGAAGATGATCCGAGCGCGGCGGCCCGGTCGCGATCTGGAACGGCCTTCGAAAAGTCCTGCACCTCTCGCACGCTAGCGGGCGAGAGATGGGTTGTCGAAGCGCTCGGCGCACCGCGGTCGGCGGGTGACGACGCCGATTCGCCGGGCGCGAGATGCGCCCGGCGAATACGGATCAGATCGCGGAGTCGTTCCCGCAGTTGCGGTTTCGGCTACTCCCCGGCGGCCTTCGCGGTCAGCTCCTTGACCTCGGCGATGCGGCCGAAGTCGAGTTTGACGATCTGGTCGGCGCAGTCGAAGTAGCGGTCGTCGTGGGTGATGACGATGACGGTCTTGCCGCGCTCCTTGAGCCCGACCAGGATCTCCTTGTAGAACACGTCGCGGAACTTGGGTTCCTGGTCGGCGGCCCACTCGTCGAACATGTAGATCGGCCGGTCCTCGAGCAGCGCGGTGAGCAGCGCGAGGCGCTTGCGCTGGCCCTGCGACAGCTGCACCGTCGACAGTCGGCCGTTCTCCACGGTGACCTTGTGGTCGATCTGCAGTTCCTTCAGGTACTTTCGCACCTCGTCGTCGATGCCGGGTTCGAAGCCGAGGTAGTCCTCGAACAGGTGGAAGTCGGTGAAGACCGCCGACGAGTTCTGCCGGAACCACTCGATATTGTCGTGGCCGATCGCCTCGCCGTTGAGCGAGAGATGGCCGCCCTGCGCGACATACAGGCCCGTGATCAGCTTGGCGAGGGTGGATTTGCCGCTGCCGTTGCCGCCCACGATGAATGTGATGCGGCCGGGCTCGAAGGTCAGATCCAGCGGTCCGAGGTGGAAGCCGGTGCCGTCGCCCTGCGGCGGGGCGACCGGCGCGCCGACCGGCATCGGACGGCTCTGGTGCCCGCCGTGCTCGATGAACCTGTGCCCGTTGACATCCGGGCGGGAGGAGCTACCGCCACCCCCGCGTCCCGGCGGCGGACCACTCGGTCGCGGTCCACCCGGTCCACCCGGATGCGGTCCGGGACGGCCACCGACGGCGGCACCGGGAGCATCCGGGCGGGCACCCGCACCCGCCGGGTGCGGCCGCGCACCCCCGCCCGGATGCCCTCCCGTTCCCGGCGGCGGACCGGCGGGCGGAAACGCGGGCGGCGGCTCCATCAGGTAGCTGTAGCTGACGTCGTGCAGCTCCAGCCGGGCCTGTTCGGGCACCGCTCGATCGGTGTAGGGCAGTAGTGATTCGTCGTGCGCGGTCTGGATGGACAGGTTCAGCGACCGGATCTTGGCCAGCGCGACGTCGCCGCGCAGCAGGTCCGGAATGCGATTCATGAAGTTCTGCATGGGCATCGAGAGGAAGGTGGTGACCAGGACGTACCCGAACATGACGTTCGGCGGCAGGTCCAGGGCGCGCGCGAGTCCGAACAGGATCAGCGCCATCGTGCCCAGCTGCAGCAGCTGGCCGAAGCCCTGGGCGTAGGAGAACTTGGATCCGGCGTC
This sequence comes from Nocardia sp. NBC_00511, assembly GCF_045161165.1. Lineage (NCBI taxonomy): Bacteria > Bacillati > Actinomycetota > Actinomycetes > Mycobacteriales > Nocardiaceae > Nocardia > Nocardia sp. NBC_00511. The sequence goes on along the minus strand of NZ_CP107849.1, from coordinate 3,992,427 downwards.
GACGTTCTGCACGCGCAGCTTCTCGGCGGATCCGAGCAGGTGGCGGTCCATGAAGTCGCGGCGGCGTCCGCGGTGCAGCTTGAGCTCCTTGATGCCCAGCGACACCTCCTGGAACGACCGGATCAGTCCGTCCTCGTTCTCGCGGGCATCCCGGTACAGGGTGCGAACCCGCTTGAGAACCGTTTCGACACAGGCGATTCCGAGCAGTGTCCCGGCGACCGTGGTGGCGAAGATCCACCCGGACACGATGGCCAGGTAGATGAAGCAGCCGACGATGGTGGCGAGATCGATGCAGATGCTCGGGATGGCGGTCACCGCCTGCGACAGCGACCGGACATCCTCGGTCAGTGTCGCGATCAGGCGGTGCTGCCCGAGCCGCTCGAGATGCTCGAGCGGCGCGGACACGATGCGGGAGCTCAGGTCGGCCCGCAAACGGTAGATGGCTTCCTGAGCAAGCCGGATCAGCAGCACCTGCGAGATCACGCCGCTGATCAGGATGATCAGGGCGGTCAGGACGAAGGCCTGCACGGTGACGTCGGGGTGCGGACCCGGTGAAACTACTCCCCGAATCAATGTCACCAGGTAGGTATTGGCCGCACCGCAGACGAGACCGGAGGCGATGACGCCCGCGATCCGCATCCACGAGATGGAGATGAGGAATCTGACGAGTTGCATGACTGCTGAGCCTTACTGGAAGGGACGGTCGCCCGGATCAGGGGCGGATGATGTCGAAAAGGACGCCTTCGAGCGTGACGCCCGGCGCGAACGAGAACGCCACGCCCGTCGAGATCGGCTTCGTCGCCGCCTGCGCCACCATCTGCTGGAGCACGAAAATCAGTGAGACGCTGAGCATGTTGCCGTACTCGGCGAGCACGTCCCAGCTGATGGACGGTGCGTCCGAGCCGAGGCCGAGCGACTTCACGGACTCCTCGATGATCTTCGGACCGCCCGGGTGGATCGCCCACAGATCGATATCGCTCTTGCTCATGCCGTGCCGCGCCAGCACCCCGGTCACCACCGGATCGACCCCGCGCAGAATGTAATGCGGCAGGTGCTCCGACAGCTCGCAGGTGATGCCATTGTCGTTGACGCCCAAGACGATTCCGTCCTCGGCGCCGTCGAACAGGTAGCTGAAGCTGTCACGGATGACCACCTTGCCGGGCGCGAGCTCCTGCTGCGGCTGGCTGGCCCCGATGACAACCGCGCCGCAGCCGTCGCCGAAGAGGCTGTGGATGATGACGTCATTGATATTGTCGTCGAAAACGGCGTTCACCGAGCTCAGTTCGATGCAGATGACCAGCGCCTTCTTGTCCGGGTGCGCCCGAACGTAATCCACCGCGGCCCGGATCGAGTTCATCGCGGCCGCGCACCCCATGAAGTTCACCATCAGGCGATTCACGGTGGGGGACAGGCCGAGCTGCTTGACCACGGCCACATCCACACCCGGTGCGATGAAACCGGTGCTGGTCGCGAAGACCAGCATGCCGATGTCATTGGCCGGATCCTCCATGCCCTCGATGGCGCGTCCGGCGACATCCACCGCCAGCGGCACCGCGTGCTGGTAGAAGAGGTTCATCCGGGCCCGGATGGTGCCGGGTTCCTTGCTGTAGGAAAGGAATTCGGGATCCACCGGGTTGACCGCCAGGTGGCGGGTGGTGATCTTCGTCTTCTGATAGACACGCGGAATCCGCGCGCGCTGGGTAGGATCTTCGAAGAGCTCCGCGACCTGAGCGGCGGCATCGGCCTGATCGAAGATCTGGGCCGGAGCGCCGGTGGCGATGCTCTCGATCACGCCGACCGTGGCCGGCGGGGTGGGCGGTAGTGGACGCGTCGAGAACGCGTATTCGGGCTCGCCCCCCGCGAACCGGGTCGCGGCTGCCGTGGGCATAGCGGACCCCTCATCCATAGTGATAGACACGAAATTCTCCCCTCGTTTCGATAGAACGATCCGCGACGCGGACGGCGCATGTCGGGCGCGCCGCGGATCGGGTGGAATCGGTTCAGACCGTTCCGATTCCGGTGAAGCCCTGAACCGTGTAGACGACGCAGGTCTTCAGTGCAGTGGGTGAAAAGTGCTCCTTGAAGAAGCCCCACTTGTTCTCCACCGCGTCGTCGGACGGCGCGAGGATGTAGGTTTTGATCTGCTTCGGGAAGCGATCGGTGAAGAAGCTCTTGGCCGGCAGCCATTCCACCCCGAAGGCGGCCGACTCCTCACGCAGCACGTCCTCGGTCGCGATGTTCGCGAAACCACTGCGCTGGTAAGGCAATACGTGGTGCACGCGGTGCGAGCTGAGCCCCGCGGACAGGAAGCAGTCGACGTAGCGGTTGCCGACCACCTTGAGGTCGTAGGCCTGCTGGATCTGATCCACCGCCCAGTCTTCCGAGTTGTGTTCCAGCTCTTCGGTTTCCACCTCGAAGTCGTGGCTGGCCACCACCAGGAAGGTGCTGATCCACATCGAGATCACGAATTGCAGTGCCCAGGCCCAGAAGTCGCCCATCACGGTGAAGACGATCAACTCGCCGATCAGCAGGAACCGCACGCCGAAGGAGCCAATGAAGTGCGGCAGCGCCCCACCCCAGGTGCCGTACATGTCCTTGATACCCACCTTGCGGGTGAGGCGGCAGACATCCAGCAGGCGCATCAGCATGCCGGTGACGGCGTGCCCGAACTTGTGCATGGTGTGCACCGGAATCCGGTAGAGCCGGGGGATGCGCATCATCATGGTGAAGACGTTCTTCTTGATGTCGACTTCACTCTGGGTGTGCGGGTGGTGCAGCAGGGCGTGGCCGTCCGCGGTCACGAAAGCCAGTGCGACGTAATTGAAGTCGAAGGCGTTCGTGTAGATCTTGTTCATGCCCTTCTGGGCCCGATGGATCGCGTAGTGCCCGAACCCGGCCAGCGAGCTGCGTAGTAGCACCATGGCGATCACGAAGACCGGCAACGGCATCCAGCTGCGCTCGAACAACCGCAGCCCCTGCACCGCGAAGTACAGCACCGCCAGGGTGGCGACCACGATGTTGAAGTAGGTGTCCATGCGGCGGATGCGCGCGGCCAGCTCCGGCTCCTTGAGCCGGGCCTTCACCTTGTGCAGCAGGTCTTCCTTGTTGTCGAAGCTGAACTTCGGGGTGTCCCGCCAGCTGTCGAAGCCCTCGTTGAACAGGAACGCGGGGGCGTTGGCTTTGGGGTGGATGTCTTCCGGGATGGCATCGCGATCCAGCGAGTACTTCTTCAGGATCCGGCCGATGGCCTCCGGATTCTTGTGGTACGAACCGATGATCGAGGTGATGTCTCGATTTTTGGTACGTCCGATGAAGAACTCGCCGCCCGGATGCTTGGAAATCCAGTCGCTGAGGTCGTAGGCTTTGCCGTTGTACACCCACACGTTCGAAGGCGGGGGCGGGCCGTCGAGCGGAGGCCTGCGAAACTCCTCTTGGGTTTCGGCTGTGGTCTCGGCTTCCGGGCGCTCGATGGTTTCGGCTTCCGGGCGCTCGATCGTCATTTCATCCCTCCACACACTGACACGACGTTTGAGCTTTCACACCAAATCGTCATTGTCGCGCCTTGTATTTCACTGAACAATCTCTTAAACCAAATAGATGGGTTGCTGCGGACTAACCGTGTCCGGGCAGAGTTCGGCTGCGGCCGAAGACCATCAGGCTGGTCGGCGCCGCGGTCTGCAGACTGGTTGGTTTCGGGACGCGAAAGCCGGCCCGGGGGTGTACGACGACAGTCGTTGCCGCCGTTGCGTTTTCCCCGAACCGGCTCCGAACTCACATGGGAGAGCGGCGCGTTCCTAGCCGCCGGGCTTGGTCACGTGGACCGGCTTGGCCCAATCGGACAGGGTAACGGTGAAGCTGCCGGGGTCCTTTGTGACCACGGCGCGCACCAGATTCGGGCCGGTGCCGGGCGAGGCCGCGGTGGACGGCAGCGCGCTCGCGCCGGCGGCCGGCGGGGCAACGTCCTTGATCCACAACGTGATCGGGAAGGTGCCGCCGTCCTTGCCGATCTGCGGCACGACCGGGTCGACGACGGAGGAGTCGATGGTGCCGGTCACCTTCACGGTGTCGACGCCGTCGATCTTCTCGCGCGAGATGGCCTTCGCATCCTTCACCTGGGCAATGACATTGGCGAGGCCCTTGTCCTTGTCCAGCACGACGCCCGGGTCGTAGATCTTCTCGGCCGGACCGACCGGCGCGTACTTGGTGCCGTCACCGGCGTACAGCGTCTTGTCGACGACCAGGAACTTGGTGTCGGTGAAATCCGCGTCGGGCTTGGTCCGGACCTTCGCCTCCCCGATGGCCTGACCGCTGCCCTGCGGCTGGTTGGTGACGTCGGCCTTCACACTCTGTACCGAGAGGGTCGGAAGGTTCTGCACGTCGAGCACCAGGTGCACCGACTGCAGCGTCTGCGTGGTCTTGGACGACTCCTGGATCAGCTGGGCGCCGTCCGGCAGCTGCGCCGGCGGGGCCGCGGCCGAGGTGGTGGCGCTGCTGTCCGAGCTGGACGAGGAGCAACCGGTGACCAGAGCGGCAGCGGCGGTGGCCGCGACCATCAGCGGCAGGACGCCACGGCGCATGCGACGTCCAGTGGCGCTGTGTCCCTGGGTTTTCGAGCTATTCATATACAACCCCCGAAGGTCCTTCGATCTCGTGATGCGGGCAGCCCCTCGACTGCCCGTCGTAGTATGCAGTACATCGTCCGAGTCCGTGTGGAACGGTCGATACTGCGGCATCCAACCAGCACCGCGTCGGTGCCGCCAAGAATTTCGATCATCCCGTCACACAGGCGATTACCCTGCAAACCAGAAATTGCCAGTTCGACCCGATTCGTTAACGCTTTCGATGAGAACACGGCAATTCGAGTGCTCGCTGCGCCGGTTACTGTTCCGTCGCTGGATATTTGCCAACCGGTCGCCACGCGTTCGATGTTTCGCCGCCCGGCAGCCCGCCGCGTCGTCGAAGGTCGCCAGCGTTTCGCCACGCGCCGAGTCGGGTGTTTCGCCGCGTGTCGGCCTACCGGTTGGCGATCTCGTGGATCAACTCCGCGAGCTCGACCGGCTTCGACCACATCGGCCAGTGTCCCGTGGGTAGGTCCAGGTACTCGGCGTCGATATTCCGTAGTTCCCGGAAGATCGGCTGCTCCCCGGCGTCCCGCAACTGCCGCACCAGCTCCGAGGGGTAACTGGTGCAGATGACGGTGGTCGGAATCCCCAGCCGCGCAGGCGAATCACTGAGTTTCAACGCGCCACCCGCCACCCCGACGGGCACCGATACCGCCCGTGCCCGGAACCGATCCAGCATCGCCGCGTCCAACCCCGCCAGACTGTTCCCGCTCGCCTCCACCTCTTCCCAGGTCTCCGGCAGCGGAAACTCTGCCACGTCCCCCAACCCCGGAATCAACACCAAGCCGTCCGGCAGTGGCGCACTGTCCGCGTAGATCACCCGCGAAAAGCTCTCCGGCGCAAGATCAGTCGCCAAATAGGCCGCCGCCCCCGCCCCCGAATGCGCCACCAGCACGGCCCCCGCCCGAGCCGCCGCCACAATCCCCTCGGCCTGCGTCTCCAACGTGGCCCCCAACCGATCCGGATCCCCCGCATCCAGCCCAGGCAACGTCAACGCCAAAACCTCATCCCCCCGCCCCCGCAGCTCCTCGGCCACCTCATCCCAAGCCCAAGCGCCCAACCAGAATCCCGGAGCCAGCAGTATCCGTGCCATCCCCAGAGAATGACACGCCCCACCGACACATTCCCCGTTTTCGCCCACCCACCCCACAACCGCTGCGGCACAGCCGCAATCGAGCCCGAGCAGCCCGCCTCCGTACTACCCCGCGATCGCGTCGAGGGCATCGGTCGGCGTCACGCTTGGCCGCAGGTCGCGCTGTTCGATCGCCGCCGAATGCGAAGGCCCCGTGCCGGATTCGGTACGGGGCCTCGGGTGCTGTGGTGGTGGGCGGGTCAGTAGACCGGGCCGGTGTACTTCTCGCCGGGGCCGGCGCCGGGGGCGTCGGGGTGGGAGGAGGCTTCGCGGAAGGCGCGCTGCAAAGACTGGAGGCCGTCGCGGATGGGGCCGGCGTGGGGGCCGAGGTATTCGAGGGAGGCGGTGACGAGGCCGGCGAGGGCGGTGATGACGCGGCGGGCCTCGTCGAGGTCGAGGTGGGGGCTGGTGGCAGGATCGGGTTCGCCGAGGCCGAGCTTCTCGGCGGCCGAGCTCATCAGCATGACGGCGGCGCGGCTGATCACCTCGACGGCGGGGATGTCGGCCAGTTCGCGGACGACCTCGCCTTCGATGAGGGCCGAGTCGTCGTTCAAGGTTGCCTCGCTCATGGGGAAGAGCATGGCATCGGGCGGGTTGCCGCTGGTGGCGGGGGCGGGCGATTCGGAGCTCACGGCTATGAGTGTTAGACTCTTCCGCGACGACCGTCCCGGACTGGTTCCTGCAACCGACTCGGGGCATCAAGTGGAGCCCGACTCCCACCGTCTACCGGCAGCGATGTCAGGTTCGACGGTCCGGTCGCCCATCATTTACTTGGTGGGGTTCTCGTGCGGGTTCGCCCTGCTCGAGATGCGATGCGAGTTGTTTGCGTCGTCGATCGGTCGACTCGGGCCCTGTGTTGGTGAAATACCAACGCAGGGCTTTCGTGTTGAAATTGGGGTTGCAGTTATTGCTTGCGGTCGTTGACGAACCGCTTGACCTAGGAGGCCCCATCAGCACTGAGACCCGCATCAACGATCGCATCCGCGTTCCCGAGGTTCGCCTCATCGGACCGGGCGGCGAGCAGGTTGGGATCGTGCGTGTTGAAGATGCACTACGCGTCGCTCAGGAAGCAGACCTCGATCTCGTCGAGGTCGCGCCGGACGCTCGTCCGCCGGTGTGCAAGATCATGGACTACGGCAAGTTCAAGTACGAGACCGCGCAGAAGGCGCGTGAGTCCCGGAAGAACCAGGTCCAGACCGTGATCAAGGAGCAGAAGCTCCGACCGAAGATCGACGACCACGACTACGCCACCAAGCGTGGCCACGTCATGCGCTTCCTGGAAGCCGGGTCGAAGGTCAAGGTCACCATCATGTTCCGCGGTCGCGAGCAGTCGCGTCCGGAACTCGGTTACCGGCTCTTGCAGCGATTGGCCGCCGACGTCGCCGATCTCGGTTTCGTCGAAACATCGGCCAAGCAGGACGGCCGAAACATGACCATGGTCCTCGCTCCCCACAAGGGTGCGAAGACGCGGGTGAAGGCGCAGAACGACGCGAGCTCGACACCGCAGCGCAGCAGCGCGCCTGCGCCCGCGGCTCCGGCTGAAGCACCGGCTACCGAGGTTGCGGCGGCTCCGGCCGAAGCGCCGGTCGTCGAAGCTTCGGTGGCAGCCGCCCCGCAGCAGTAATAACGACAAGCACCGGAGGCTGGGACACCCCTGCCTCCGGGACGAGACAGATTGAGGAATCCATGCCGAAGATGAAGAAGCACAGCGGTGCCTCGAAGCGATTCAAGGTGTCCGGCTCGGGCAAGCTGCTGCGTCAGCAGGCCAACCGCCGCCACCTGCTCGAGCACAAGCCGAGCACCCGGACTCGTCGTCTGGACGGCGTGGAGGTCGTCGCCAAGGCGGACGTCTCTCGCGTCAAGAAGCTGCTCGGCCTCTAAGAGCCTGTAGCGGCACACGCGATCCGTCCGCGGAACGCAACCCGACCAACTCCGGGCGCTCGCAGCGCCCCCCAATCGATCAAGGACTGACAAGTGGCACGCGTCAAAAGGGCTGTCAACGCTCAGAAGAAGCGCCGTTCCGTTCTCGAGGCCTCCAAGGGCTACCGCGGCCAGCGCTCGCGGCTGTACCGCAAGGCCAAGGAACAGCAGCTGCACTCGCTCACCTACGCCTACCGGGACCGCCGGGCGCGCAAGGGTGACTTCCGCAAGCTGTGGATCACTCGTATCAACGCCGGCGCGCGTCTGAACGACATGACCTACAACCGCTTCATGCAGGGCCTCAAGGCCGCCGGCATCGAGGTGGACCGCAAGATCCTCGCCGAGCTGGCCGTGTCCGACGCCGAGGCGTTCGCCGCCCTGGTCGCCGCCGCGAAGGCCGCGCTGCCGGCCGACGTCAACGCTCCCGCCGCCTGATTCGGCCTGCGTGACGACACAACATCATTCGGAACGACCCGTGGAAGCACTCTCCGAGCGCAACCCGCGGGTCGTTTCGGCTGTCAAGCTGCATCGCGGCCCGATGCGCCGCAAGTCCGGGCTGTTCCTGGCCGAGGGCGCGAATTCGGTGGAATCCGCACTGGATACCGACCGGGTCGAGGAATTGTTCTTCTCCTCCAAGGCCGCTGAACGCGAGACCATGCTGGTGGCCGGTGCCGCCGCACGGGGTGTGCGCACCACGCTGGTGAGCGATCGCGCCGCGGAGATGCTGGGAGAGACCGTGACTCCGCCCGGCCTGGTCGCCGTGTGCAAACAGGTCGACGTGCCGCTGACCGACATCCTCGCCGGTGGCCCGCGCATGCTCGCGGTGCCGGTCGAGATCGCCGATCCCGGCAATGCGGGCACCCTGATCCGGGTGGCCGACGCGGTCGGCGCGGACGGCGTTGTGCTGGCCGGTGATTCGGTCGACCCGCACAATGGCAAATGCGTACGCGCCTGCGCCGGAAGCCTTTTCCACGTTCCGGTGGCCCGCTCGCGTGACATCGACGCCACCCTCGACGCCCTGGAGTCGGCGGGTATCGCCATCCTGGCCACCACCGCCAAGGGCGAGGTCGACCTCGACGACGCCGACGAGATCCTCGGCGGCCCGGTCGCCTGGCTCTTCGGCAACGAGGCGCACGGCCTGGACCGCGCCATCGCCGCGCGTGCCACGCATCGCATCCGCATCCCCATCCACGGGCGCGCGGAAAGCCTGAATCTGGCTGCGGCAGCGGCTATTTGCCTCTACGCGAGTTCGCGAGTCCAGCACCCGCGATGATCCGTGTCACCCCGCCCGCCGTGACGGTGCGGGTGGGGTCGACAGGATTCGATGTGCTGGGTATTTGCCCGTATTCTGTTGCGCGTGACATCGCCCAGCACTCTGCGGTCCGGTGCCCTGTCCCTGGTTTCCAGTGTGGTGATCGGGGTGGCGTCGGCGGGGCCGGCCTACAGCATTACCGCGACCCTCGGATTGGTTGCGGTGGCGGTCGGCATGCAGTCGCCGATCATCGTCCTGCTGGCCTTCGTGCCGATGCTGCTGGTGGCCATCGGATACCGGGATCTCAATGCGGTGGAACCGGATCCGGGCACCACGTTCGTGTGGGCGACGCGCGCGTTCGGACCGTTCACCGGGTGGATGGCCGGGTGGGCGATCGTCGTCTCGGATCTGCTGGTGATGGCGAGCCTGGCGCAGATCAGCTCGCAGTACACCTTCCATCTGTTCGGGGCGCACGGGATCGGGTCGAACGCCACCAGCATGTGGGTGCTGTTGCTGGGGATTGTCTATCTCGTGGTGATGACCGCGGTCGCGGTATTCGGGATCGACGTCTCGGCGCGGGTTCAGTCGGCGCTGCTGGCAGTGGAATTCGGCATGCTGGTGGTGTTCTCGGTGATCGCGCTGGGCCGGGTCATGCTCGGGCACGGGCCCGAAGGTTCACACCTCCCAGAACTGTCGTGGTTCAACCCGTTCGCGATCGGATCGTTCTCGGACTTCGTGACCGCGCTGCTGCTGATGGTCTTCATCTACTGGGGCTGGGATTCCGCGGTCTCGGTGAATCAGGAGACCGTGGATCCGCGACGTACGCCGGGACGCTCGGCGGTGCTCTCGACCATCACGCTGGTCGCCCTCTACCTGCTGGTTACCGTTGCCGCACAAGCCTTCGCGGGTACCGGTAAGGACGGGCTGGGCCTGGCCAACCCCGACCATGTCGACGACGTCCTTGGCGCACTCGGCGCGGCGGTGTTCGGCGACAGCTGGTTCGGGACCATCCTGGTGCACCTGCTGTTCCTGATGGTGCTGACCTCGGCGGCGGCTTCCACTCAGACCACGATCCTGCCGACCGCGCGCACCACGTATTCGATGGCGCTGCACCACGCGCTGCCGAAGGCGTTCGGCACCATCGACCCGCGCTACCGCACCCCGGTGTTCTCGACCATCGTGTTCGGCGGCGTGTCCGTGGTGCTCTACGTGGGCCTGAACTTCGCGTCGGGTGGTCGCCTGATCGCCGAGGCGGTGACGGCCATCGGCATCTCGATCGGCGTCTACTACGGGCTCACCGGACTCAGCTGCGCCTGGCTGTATCGCCACGAATTCGCTTCCAGCCCAAGGGCTCTGGTTATGAAGGGCGTGCTGCCGACGCTCGGCGGCCTGGCCCTGCTGTTCGCGGCCGGCTGGACGGCGGTCACCTCGTGGTTCGGCGCGATCTTCGTCCTCGGCGTCGGCACACTGCTGCTGGGCATTCCGATCTACCTGACCCTGGCCCGCACCATGCCGCCGTTCTTCCGCGGCGAGGTGCTGGCGCGGCGACTGCCGGAACCGACCGAGGACATCATCGAGGCCGACGCCGAGCCGGACCCGGAAGTCCCGGTGCTGCGCTGACCGCTCTGCCCGAGAGGTGATTCCCGTGCCCGGGAACTGATCCGGGTTCGGCTGAGCCCAAACGGATTCCGGGCCCGGTGGCCGGACTACGCGCGAGATTTCGTGGGCGTCGCGGCGGCGTCGTGCTCCATGCTCACGTACGCCTCGCTCAGATCCGAGAGCAGCTCCTGCGCCCACGGCGTCGGCACCGCGTCGGGTCCGGTCAGCAGCATCGCGGTCATGTTGGTGAGCAGCATGCCCTTGGCCATGAAGCCGCGCGCTTCGTCGATCGAGGCTCCGGTCAGTTCCCGGATGAGGTAGTAGATGCTGCCGAAGCGCTCCCGGATGCAGTCGCCGATCTCCGGATCTGCCGCGGCCGCGATGCCTTGCAGGAACACCCGCGGCAGATCGCGTTCGAGTAGGAAGTCCACGAAGCGAAGACCCATCGCCTCGAGCCGTTCGACCGGTGTGGCATCGGGTGCGGCCTGTTCGGCGGCGCTGCGGAACAGCCCCTCGATGCGGTCGCAGACCCGTTCGAGTACGGCCAGGAACAGCTGCTGCTTGGTGCCGAACAGCCGGATCACGTAGGGCTGGGAGACCCCCGCGCGTCGCGCGATCTCATCGGTTTTCGTTGCGGCGTAACCGGATTCGGCGAAGGCGGAGATGGCCGCGAGGAGTACTTCCTCGCTGCGCTCCCCGGCGGTCATGCGGGTTCTGGTCATGCTGTCGATCCTCCTCGTCGTCGGGATTCCGGTTCGCCATTGACATGTTATCAGTCGATGCATACTCTCTAGTTATCAGTCGATAACAACAAGGAATTGGACATGACTGAAACACTCGAAACCTCTTCCGCGGCAGGCGGAGTCGCTGCGGCGGCCCGCAAGCGCCCACTCGCCGCCGTCCTCGTTGCCATCGGCATCCCGACCTTCATGGTCACCCTCGACAACCTCGTGGTGACCAACGCGCTCCCGGTCATCCGCACCGACCTGAACGCGTCCCTCTCCGACCTGCAGTGGTTCGTCAGCGCCTACACGCTGGCGTTCGCGTCGATGCTGCTCACCGCGTCCGCCGTCGGCGACCGGATCGGCCGCAAGCGGCTCTACCTGGCCGGTATCGCCCTGTTCACGGTGGCGTCGGCGGCCTGCGCGCTGGCCACCGAACCGTGGATGCTCATCATGTTCAGGGCCATCCAGGGCTTCGGGGCGGCGGCCGTCATGCCGCTGTCGCTACCGCTGCTCTCGGAGGCCGTGCCGGAGAAGATGCGCAGCGCCGCGATCGGCATCTGGGGCGGCATCACCGGTCTCGGTGTGGCGCTTGGCCCGGTGGTCGGCGGCGCGGTCGTCGAGGGCCTGAGCTGGCACTGGATCTTCTGGCTCAATGTGCCGGTCGGCATCGTCGCGGTGCCGCTGGCCGCCCGGGTGCTGGGCGAATCCTTCGGCGGCGCAAGGAAACTCGATCTGCTGGGCCTGGTGTTGTCGGCTGGCGGCGTGTTCGGCGTGGTGTGGGGCGTCATCCACGGCGCCGGTGACGGCTGGACCTCGACCTGGGTGCTGACCGGCCTGGTCGGCGGCGGGGCGCTGCTCATCGCCTTCGTGCTGTGGGAGCGTCGGGTCGCCGAACCGATGCTGCCGCTGCGGTTGTTCGCTCATCGCGGCTACGTCATCAATGTCGTGTCGTTCACCTTCTCCCTGGGCGTCTTCGGTTCGATCTTCTTGCTGGCGCAGTACTTCCAGGTGGTGCAGGGCTATTCGCCGCTGGCCTCGGGCGTGCGCACCATGCCCTGGACCATGGCGCCGATGGTGGTGGCTCCGCTGGCGGGTCTGATCGTGGACCGGGTCGGGGTGCGGACCCTGATCACCATCGGGCAGGTGATGCTGGCCACCGCGCTGTTCTGGATGGCGACCGTCACCGACGTGCACGCCTCCTACAGTTCCTTCGTGCTGCCGTTCGTGCTCGGCGGTGTCGGCATGGGCTTGACCTTCGCGCCGAGCGCCACCGCCATCATGGCCAGCGCGTCGGTGGGGGATCGGGGCATGGCCTCGGGCGCCAACAGCACGATTCGTGAGGTCGGCGTCGCCATGGGTGTCGCGGTGCTGGCCTCGGTGTTCGCCTCGCACGGTTCGTACCTGAGCTCGCAGGCCTATGTCGACGGGCTGATCCCGGCGATCAAGGTCGGTGCGGTCATCGTCGCGATCGGGGCGTTCATCGCACTGCTGCTGCCCAGCCGCAAGGCGACCGCCGAGGCCATCTCGGAGGGTGTGGCCACGCCGCATCCGGAGGTCGTGGCCGCGCACTAGCGACCCGCTCGCGAATCCCGAACGCCCTCTCCGCGATCCGTCCGGAGGGGGCGTTTCGCGTGCGCCGAGTCCGGAGTGAGGCGTACGCCACCCGGTAACCCGGCCCGCGAGCTGCGGAAATCCATTCGAGGTGGGCTGATTACAAGGATTACGATGCGACCAGCAAGAATGGACAGGCAATCCCGCCCGACCCGTACCAGCCAGGGGAGTGACGAACCATCGTGGCCGACGACAACGACCGTGCCGAGCAGGCCGCCGCATTGACCGAGGAGTCTCTCGCGGCCGCTGCCGAAGCCGCCGAGAAGGCGTTCGCCTCGGCCGCGACCCTCGATGAGCTGGCGGTCGCCAAGACCGAGTTCATGGGTGGCAAGTCGCCGATCTCGCTGGCGCAGCGGTCGCTGGGCACGCTGCCCAAGGATGAGAAGGCCGAGGCCGGTAAGCGCGTGAACGTGGCGCGCGGCCGGGTGTCCGCCGCCTACGAGACCCGCCAGGCCGAGCTGCTCGCCGAGCGCGACGCCGCGGTGCTGGTCGCCGAGACCATCGACGTGACGCTGCCCGCGTCGCGGACCGCCGCGGGCGCCCGGCATCCGATCGCGGTGCTGTCCGAGCGTGTCGCGGATGTGTTCGTGGCGATGGGCTGGGAGGTCGCCGAGGGTCCCGAGGTCGAGACCGAGCACTTCAATTTCGACGCCCTGAACTTCCTGCCGGATCATCCGGCGCGCACCATGCAGGACACCTTCCACATCGCGCCGGAGGGTTCGCGGCAGGTGCTGCGCACGCACACCTCGCCGGTTCAGGTGCGCTCCATGCTTTCTCGTGAGCTGCCGATCTACGTGGTTTGCCCGGGGCGCACGTTCCGCACCGATGAGCTGGACGCCACCCACACCCCGGTGTTCTCGCAGGTGGAGGGTCTGGCCATCGACAAGGGCCTGACCATGGCGCATCTGAAGGGCACGCTGGATTCGTTCGCGCGCTCGCTGTTCGGCCCGAACACCACCACCCGCATGCGGCCCAGCTTCTTCCCCTTCACCGAACCGTCCGCCGAATTGGACGTGTGGTTCGAGGACAAGAAGGGCGGACCGGGCTGGGTCGAGTGGGGCGGCTGCGGCATGGTGAACCCGAAGGTGTTGATCGCCAGCGGCATCGACCCCGAGGTGTACACCGGTTTCGCGTTCGGCATGGGTCTGGAGCGGACCCTGCAGTTCCGCAACGGCCTGCCGGATATGCGCGACATCGTCGAGGGCGACGTGCGTTTCACGCTGCCCTTCGGCATCCAGTCCTGACCTGACCCCGATACGAGGAAGCGAAACGTCAAGTGCGAGTAGCGCAGTCCTGGCTGACGGAAATCCTGCAGCGCACCACCCCCGACTGGTCGGTGACGCCGGAGGAGCTCGACGCCGGGTTCGTCCGGGTCGGTCTGGAAGTCGAAGAGGTGGATCCGCTGCAGCGGATCACCGGTGACCTCGAGCATCCCCTGGTGGTCGGCCGCGTCGCCGAGATCACCGAGCTGACCGAGTTCAAGAAGCCGATCCGCTACTGCAAGGTGGACGTCGGCAATCCCGAGCTGCAGGAGATCGTCTGCGGCGCACGGAATTTCGCCGTCGGTGACCTGGTGGTCGTGGTGCTGCCGGGTGGTGAGCTGCCCGGCGGGTTCAAGATCGCCTCGCGGAAGACCTACGGGCACACCAGCAACGGCATGATCTGCTCGGTGGCCGAACTGGCCATCGGCAAGGATCACAGCGGCATCCTGGTGCTCGAGCCCGGCACCGCCGAGCCGGGCGCGGACGCCAATGAGCTGCTGGGCCTGGACGATACGGTCATCGAGCTGGCCATCACGCCCGACCGTGGTTACGCGTTCTCGGTGCGCGGTCTGGCGCGGGAACTGGCCTGCGGATTCGATCTGGAATACAGCGATCCGGCCGTGCGGCTGCTGCCGGACGACGACGCCGACTCCCGCTCGGTGCGGGTCGAACCCGAGTCGCTGTGCACGCGTTTCGCGGTGCGCCGGGTCGCGGGCATCGATCCGAAGGCGGTGAGCCCGTGGTGGTTGCAGCGTCGGCTGCTGCTGTCGGGTGTGCGCCCGATCTCCCCGGCCGTCGACGTCACCAACTACGTGATGCTCGAACTGGGGCAGCCGCTGCACGCCTTCGACGCAGCCAAGGTGCAGGGCGGATTCGTGGTGCGTCGCGCCAATACCGGCGAAACCCTGCGCACCCTCGATGAAGTCGAGCGCACCCTGGACGCCGAGGACGTGGTGATCGCCGACCACACCGGTGTCATCTCGCTCGCCGGCATCATGGGCGGCGCGACCACCGAGGTGTCGGACACCTCCACCGACATCCTGCTCGAGGCCGCCACCTGGAACCCGGTCGCGGTCGCCCGCACCGCGCGCCGCCACAAGCTGGGTTCGGAGGCGAGTCGTCGCTTCGAACGCATCGTGGATCCCGAGGTGAACCTGGCCGCGCTGGATCGCGCCGCCACCCTGCTGGCCGAAATCGCCGGTGGCACTGTGGAACCCGAGCTGACCGACGTGCGCGTCGCGCTCCCGGCTGTCGCGCCGATCACCATGGACATCGACCTGGCCGACCGCATCGCGGGCGTGCAGTACGCGCGGGGCGCGGCCACTCGCCGCCTGCAGCAGGTCGGCTGCAGCATCGAGGTCGGCGTCAGCGAGTCCGGGCACGCGCAGCTGGTCGTCACCCCGCCGAGCTGGCGGCCCGACCTGGTGCAGCCCGCCGACCTGGTGGAGGAGGTGCTGCGCCTGGAGGGTCTGGACAAGATCCCGTCGGTGCTGCCGACCGCCCCCGCCGGACGCGGTCTCACCGCCGGGCAGCGTCGCCGTCGTGCGATCAGCAAGGCGCTGGCCTTCCAGGGCGGTGTCGAGGTGCCCTCACCGGTGTTCATGCCCGCCGGTGTCTTCGATACCTGGGGTCTGGCCGCGGATGACCAGCGCCGCAAGACTCTTCGCGTGCTCAACCCGCTCGATGTGGAGCGCGCCGAGCTGTCCTCGACGCTGCTGCCCGGGCTGCTGGAGATCGCCGCCCGCAATATCTCGCGCGGTGCCCGCGATCTCGCGATCTACGGCATCGGGCAGGTCACCCTGCCGACCGCCGAGACCACGGCGGTCAGTCCACTGCCGGTGGATCGTCGTCCCACCGAGGACGAGATCGCGACGCTGCTGAAGTCGTTGCCCGAGCAGCCGATTCGGGTCGGCGTGGTGCTCACCGGCCGTCGCGAACCGCGCGGACCGTGGGGTGCGGGTCGCCCCGCCGAGGCATCCGACGCGTTCGCGCTCGTCGACGCCATCGGTGAGGCGTCGGGTGTCGTGATCGAACGCCGTGCCGCACAGTACCTGCCGTGGCATCCGGGTCGTTGCGCCGAGTTGGTGGTGGACGGCGTGGTCGTCGGTCACGCGGGCGAACTGCACCCGGCGGTGCTGGAGCGTTCCGGGCTGCCGCCGCGCACCTGCGCGCTGGAGATCGACCTCGACGCGCTGCCGCTGCGTGAAATCCGGCCCACGCCGGTGGTTTCCGCGTTCCCGGCGGTGTTGCAGGACGTGTCGGTGAGCGTCGAGAAGACGGTTGCCGCGGCCGCGGTGGAATCCGCGCTGCGTTCCGGTGCGGGCGAACTGCTCGAGACCATCTCGCTGTTCGACGTGTACGAGGGCGCGCAGGCCGGTGAGGGTCGCAAGTCCCTCACCTACGCACTGCGTTTCCGCGCCACTGACCGGACGCTGACCGAGGACGAGGCGAGCGCCGCGCGCGATGCCGCCGTCGCCGCCGCGTCCAGCGCCGTGGGTGCGGTACTGCGCTGATCTGAACCGCATACGGTGAAGGCCCCCGGATTCCGGGGGCCTTCGTCGTTGAGGAACCGCGAATTCGACTGTCGGGCGGTGGTTCTAGACTCCCGCCCGTGACTCTCACTCCCGCCGACCTCACCGGCTACACCGTTCGCGACCTCGATGCCGATCTGACCCGCTGGTTCGCCGACGCCTCGAGGGTGCAGGTGCCCGCTGAAACCCGGCCGGTAGCACCATTTCTCGCCCGCCTCGCTCCGGCCGATGCCGCCGCGTTGGAGGCATTCGACCGCCGCGTCCGCTCCGGTGATCTCGCGGAGTTCCTCGATATCTTCGACTGGTCCTACGGCTTCGACTTCGCCGGAAACGACTGCGGCATCCTGGATTCCGACTACGAGACCCAACTCAGCGACGACGACGTCTATTCGATCGGTGCCGACGGCGGCGGGAATCTGTACGTCGTCCTCACCAATGGTCAAGTGGCGGTGTGGTTCCACGAGGAAGAGGTAGTCGAAGCCGGGACCCGCTTCGACAACCTCGACGTGTTCCTCTGGTCCTACGTCCGCTATCGCGCGGTCCGGGCAGGGAAGCTCTCCCTATCCGACGTCGAGGCCGACTTCCTGTCCCTCGGCCAGGACGGCGCGCTGGCCCCGACCCTCGGCCTGCTCAGATACATGAAGTAGCGGCCGGGCTTTCATCGACGCCCAAACCGCAAGCGCGCCAAGGGCGAAGGCCGCGCCGAGCAGGCTGGAACCGCGCCAGCCCGCGATGGAGTAGACGGCGGTGGTGGCGATCGCGCCGACGGCGGAACCGACGGAGTAGAACACCATGTAGTTACCGATCACGCCGCTGGTTCGATCCGGGTGGGCTGCGGTGAGCAGATGCTGGTTACTGACATGGACGGCCTGCACGGCGAAGTCGAGGACGATCACGCCGAGGGCGAGCAGCCACAGCGACCACGTCGCCTGACCCGTCGCCAGCCAGGAGACGGCCAGCAGGGCGAGCGCCGCGCCGGTGACCGCGTTGGCGAATCCGGCGTCGGCCCACCGTCCGGCCCGGCCCGCACCCAAAGCGCCTGCGAGCCCGGCGATTCCGAACAGGCCGATCTGAGCCGGGCTCAAATGCCAAGGTGCCGCTACGAGGGGCAACGCCAGCCCGCTCCAGAGCGTGCCGAAGGACGCGAACAGGAAGAAGGCGATCAGCCCCCGCGACAGGAAGAGTCGCTCGCCGAACAGGGCTCGTGACGTGCCCAGCACCTGCCGATACGAGGCGTGCTCGGTCTGTGTGTCGGCGGGCAGCAGCCGCAGCGTGAGCAGCGCCAACGCAACGAGAAGCATTGCGAGCGTGGCATATACGCTGCGCCAACCCCATACCGTCGCCAGCCCTCCGGCGACGATCCGCGCACCGAGAATGCCGATCACGACGCCGGAGGTGACAATGCCCAGCGTGCGCCCTCGTTCCCCGGGCGCCGAGGTGGCCGCCGCGTACGCCACGGTGGTCTGCACGACCACCGCGAACAGTCCCGCGATTGCGACTCCCGCGAACATCACCCAGCCCCGAGCCGCCGTCGCCGCGATCCCGACCCCCACTGCGGTGAGCAGCAGGTGCCCGACGATGAGCCTGCGCCGATCGACCATGTCACCCAGCGGCACGAGCAGAACCAGCCCCGCCAGATATCCGAGCTGCCCCGCCGTGACGATCCACCCCAGCTCCCCACCGGATATGCCCAGGTCATCCCCGATCTGAGTGAGTATCGGCTGGGCCGAGTAGCTGGTCGCGACGGATACCGCGCAGATCGTGGCGAACAACAACCGTCGACCAGTGGCCAGAGGCATCGATAGTCCAATCGGTAGCACTTTGCAACCGTTCGAACGGTACGGCACAATGGTTTCAATCCGCAACCGTTTGGAGTGTCTCAATGGCGCAGCCGAGCCCGGCAGCCCCCGACTGGACCGACCCGACCTGCCCGGTGGCCCGCACCCTCGACCTGGTCGGCGACCGCTGGACCCTCCTGATCGTCCGCGACGCCATGGACAACGCCCGCGCCTTCGGCGACTTCCAACAATCCACCGGCATCGCCCGAAACATCCTCACCGACCGTCTACGCCGACTGGTCGAACGCGGCATTCTCGCCCGCACCCCCGCCACATCGGGCAAGCGCCACATCTACACGCTCACCCCCATCGGCGCGGACCTCTTCACCGTCGTCGTCGCCCTCCGTCAATGGGGTGAGCGAAACGCCTTCGCGCCCAACGAACAACGCTCCACCCTCATCGACGAACAAGGCCACCCCCTCCCCGAACTACAACCCACCACAGTGACCGGCGGCCCCGCAACCGCCGAATCCACCACCGTGCAACGGAATCCATAACCGCGAAAGCCCCGCCCGAATGCCCGCTCATTCCCCGCGCGCGTCACTCCACAGATTCCACCCGCCCGACGCTGCCCGCCGCCGCGCGATCATCCGCAACTCCGGAACCAACTTCCCGAAGTACCGCCTGGCATCACACTCCCGCCCACACTCCCGGTGCGTCGCCAGCCCACGCTCGGCCACCTCGAGATTCTGCACCGGATAGTCCGGCACCTCATGAGTCACCGCTTCCCCCATGGCTTCTCAACTCCCCACATGCGGAGCATCGCTGGGCACCAGCACCCCGCACTCCACCAGTCGCCGCTTCGCCTGGTTCTTCACCGGACACACGGACACCGGGCACGTCAGATGCGTCTGCATGACGCGATGCGCGTAATCGACTGTCATAACGGGCAATTCGCCATGATCGGTAGTTGGAATGGTGCACATTGGCTGGCACTCCTGTCAGTAGTTGGATGCTGCTGCCTCAAGAGCTACGCCGGTGACTCGCCCGCTGGAACCTTCCGTAGGGAGAAAATCGCCAATAGTTCTCTATCCTCCAAATTCCGGGGCGACAATCATTCCAAATTCGCATGAAACCGGTAGTGAGGCTACAGAAATGGCTGCTGGATCGACGGTTCCGCGCCGCCTGCTCGGGCGGCAGCTCAAACAATTGCGCGAGAAGTCAGGGGTCCCGCAGGCCGAGGCCTGTCGGCTCATAGAGATTGCGCCGCAGACGTTATGGCGGATCGAAAGTGGACAACCCGGACCGAAGCTGAAGGAGATCTATATCGAAGCGCTGTGCCGGCTGTACCGCGCCACACCAGAAGATGCCGCGGCGTTGTCGGCACTGGTGGCGGAGACCAAGAGTCCTGGATGGTGGCATACCTATGGCGACGTGGTGCCAACCTATTTCGATCTGTACCTCGGGCTGGAGGAGTCGGCCAGAAGGCTGACCAGCCTGCATCTCGGGTTGCTCCCGGGCCTGTTGCAGACGCCGGAGTATCGACGCGCGGTGGTCTGGGCTGCCTTTCCAGGCATGGCGTCGTCCGAGGTGGAGAGTCGTGTGGAGATTGCATCGAAACGCCAAGCCCGACTTCGTGAGTCTCCGGAACTACTGACCCTCACGATGTACCTCGGTGAGGCTGCGCTGCGCTATCGACTCGGCGGCGCGGGCGTCATGGCGGACCAGCTGAGACACATCGCCGAAGTGTCGGAGCTACCGGCGGTGACGGTCCGAGCGCTACCGCTGAAGATCGAGAATCCGTTGCCCGTAATAACCGGTTCGTTCACACTGATGGAGTTCCCATCGCATCCGACCAGCCGCTTGACTGAGCCGCCGGTCGTCTACATCGAGGGCTTCACCGGAGCCCTTTACCTGGACAAGCCTGGTGAGATCGACGAGTACCGGTTGGCCTGCAAGGTGATCCGGTCGGTGGCGATGGATGAACGGGAAACCAGGCAACTGATCGAGAAGTTGGCGAAGGAGTTCGAGAAATGAGCATCGACCTAGCTGATGCACGCTGGTTCAAGTCCAGCCGAAGTGGCCCCAACCAGGACTGCGTCGAAGCCGCGCACCTGGTCGGCGGGGCCGTCGCCGTGCGGGATTCCAAGGCAGGCGATCTCGGGCCGGTGCTGGTGTTCGGACCTGACGCATGGGACGGCTTCAATTCCGCTGTGCGCGCGGGCAAGTTCGACAGATGACGGTCGACCCGCTGGACGCCCGATGGTTCAAGTCCAGTTTCAGCGCGGCCTCCGGCGAGTGCGTGGAGGCCGCGCACCTTGTCAGCGGGGCTGTCGCTGTGCGGGATTCCAAGGTGGGCGATATCGGTCCGGTGCTCGTGTTCGAGCCCGCCACCTGGGATCTCTTCAATCTCGCTGTGCAGCAAGGAATGTTCGATTTGGCATAGCGAATGTGATGGCGTGTACGGCTGTGACCCGCGCCGGGTACTCGAGGTGCTCGTCTGCGGGTCCATTCCTCGAACCGCACTGTCGGACAACGATGTTCGCTGGATCGGGGCCGCCGCCAATTCCGCGTGATCGGGCGAGTTCGACCCGCCGGGGTGCCCGGTAGGTAGTCGATCGGCTCGACGGGCGCAGCCATTCGCCGTGTCATAGGCTCGGGTGTTCGGTGACGAATGGGGGGCGGATGCGGTGGGCGCTGTGGTGGCGGCGGACGTGGGTTGCCGGGCTGGCGGTGCTGGGGCTCGTTGTCGCGGTGGTCGGTGGAATGTTGGTCGGGCTGCGGCTGGAGTATTCGGGGACGCCGTCGGCGCACACCAGGGGGCGGGATGCGCTGTGGCTGGGGCACGAGTGGATCGATGGTCGTAAGGATGAAGGTGATGTTGCTGCGTTGAAGGCGCAGTTGGCAGATAGCGGGATCAAGGATCTCTATGTTTTCTCTGGTCCGCTCGATTCCGATGGAAGTCTTCCCGATGACCGGCATCCCAACGCCGCATGGTTTGTCGACGCCGTCCACCGCGAAATCCCCAACGTCCGGGTGCAGGCCTGGTTGGGAAACTTTGTCGCCCCGGAGTATCCGGACGAATTGCACCTCGACGCCGCCGACGTGCGGGGGAACATTCTCGCGTCGACCGGACAGCTACTGGACCTCGGATTCGATGGTGTGCATTACGATTTCGAGCCGATTTGGTCGGACACCGCCGACTTCCTGACGCTGCTGGACCAGGCCCACGCCCTCACCATGGGCCGTCACGCCCTGTTGTCGATCGCCGCGCCCCAGATCGACCCGCTGCCTGGATTGCATGCCCCCTACCTCGCCGTTGCCGGGCATGAAAAGTGGTGGTCGCAAGCGTATTTCGCGGCGGCGGCGCATCGAGTGGATCAAATCGCCGTGATGTCCTACGACACGGGCATGCCCTACCGATTCATGTACGGCGGCTACGTCGCCGAACAGACCTCCCTCGCATTGGAGGTCACGCCGCCATCCGTGGATCTGCTGATGGGCCTACCGGCCTATCAGATCGAGAACATCGCCCACCACAGCTCAGCGGAAACCGTTGACACGGCAATCCGGGCGATCCGGCTGGGCTTGGGCCGCACCGATCCCACCCGGCCCGCTTTCGGTGTAGCCATTTTCGTCGACTACACCGCTACGCCGGAGGATTGGGCCTCCTACCGATCCAACTGGGTGACCGCCGCACCGGCCAGCTAACCGAAGCTCCATTCGCCATCGAACTGGACCGCGGGTATGTCCGCTAGGAAGATTCCCGCCGCGACCATGGTTACTGTTGCGAAGGGTTCGAGCATCTGATCCGGTAACGCCTTGACCAGTAGGGAGTCTCGCCATGTCCGCCGAGCCATTCGAGGTCAGCATCACCGCGGACGAAATCGCGGACCTGCGTGAACGATTGCGACGGACGCGGTGGCCCGAGCCCGAACCGGTGGACGACTGGTCACAGGGTGTGCCACTGGCGTATGCGCAGGAACTCTGCCGCAGCTGGGCCGAGGACTACGACTTCGGATTCGCCCAGCGGCTCAACGTGTTCCCGCAGTTCCGCGACACGATCGACGGGTTGGGCATCCACTTCCTGCACGTCCGCTCGCCGGAGCCGGACGCGTTCCCGCTCGTGCTCACGCACGGGTGGCCGGGTTCGGTGCTCGAATTCCTGGAGGTCCTCGGCCCGCTGACCGACCCGCGCGCGCACGGCGGCGACCCGGCGGACGCGTTCCATGTGGTCGCGCCGTCGCTGCCCGGATACGGCTGGAGCGACAAGCCGTCGACGACCGGGTGGGGCGTCACCCGTACCGCGCGCGCCTGGGACACGTTGATGGTTTCGCTGGGTTACGAACGGTACGGCGCCCAGGGCGGTGACTGGGGTTCGGCGGTGTCCGGCGCACTGGGCGAGGTCGCGCCCGAGCGGGTCGTCGGCGTGCACCTGAACCTGGCATCCGTCGCGGCGGGCAAGTTCGACGATCCGACGCCCGCGGAGTTGGCGAATCTGAAGTCCGAGAAGGACTTCCAGCGCACCGGCCGCGGTTACTCGGCGATCCAGGCGACTCGGCCGCAGACGCTCGGCTACGGCCTCACCGACTCCCCGGCGGGTCAGGCCGCCTGGATCGCCGAGAAGTTCTGGGCGTGGACGGACAACAACGGCCATCCCGAGGACGCGGTGTCGCGGCAGACGATCCTCGACGAGATCTCGGTCTACTGGTTCACCGCGTCGGCCACGTCGTCGGCCCGCCTGTACTGGGAGAGCTTCGCCACCTTCCGCGACAAGGTGACCGCGCCATCCGGACTGTCGATCTACCCGCGCGACATAACCCGCCCGTCGAGGCGCGAGGCCGAACTGCGGTTCACCGACCTGCGCTGGTTCGAGGAGCTGCCGCACGGCGGGCATTTCGCCGCGCTCGAGCAGCCGACGTCACTGGTCGAGCAGGTACGCGGATTCTTCCGCCTGTTCCGCTGACGGTATGACTCAGGGCTGAAGCTCGCTGAGTTCCGGTGCGCGATTGATGAAGTAGTCCGCCAGTGGGATCCGAGGTGTCCAGATCGGTTCTGGGAAAGACGCTTCCGGTGAGCGCCGCTCCGGAGAACATGGCGACCATCGAGAACAGGACAAGCTCCTTGTCACGCTTTTCGCTCCTGTTTACGAGTTCCTCGAGATCGTGTCGGTCGAGGACGCGGGCAAGTGGCGGTCGGAGATGATGGGCAGGATCGCGCTCAGGATGCGGGCGCTGGGGGCTCGGTGACCGCTGCCCTGCCTGATTCCGTGCCGAAACCAGCCCGATACTGTGGCCGCATGTCAATCTCGTTCGACGTCAGCGGTTTCCAGGCCGACGCCACCGACAGCTGGATCGATCCCGAAACCGGCGATCGGGCGGTCGTGCGCTACTTCCCGCTCGCGCCCGATCTACCGGCACCGCTCGAGGATCTCGACACCCTGCGCCGACGCCTCTGCGAAATCCACGCCAGCAGCGGCAGTCTCATCGAAGCATTCGTCATTGGCGTGGACGGGCAACCGGCTCTGCTGCGTGTGGAGAAGATGCCTCGGCACAATCAGCCGAGCGGTCTGCTGTTCGCCGCGTCGATCGTGATTCCCAAGGACCGTTGCAGCATCGCACTGATGATGTTCTGCGAGGAGACCGGCACAACCGGAATCCGTGAGGCTATGACCATGGCACGCTTGGGTTTCGAGAATTTCTCCACACCCCATCCCTACGCCCCGAACGTCGCAGGCAAACTGCCCTACAACCGTAGCGACGGAATGGAGTGGGACAGCGCGTTCCCCGATCATCCCTTGACCCGCCTGCGGCAGCGGATCGCCCGCATTGCGCCGACCATCCGCCTCGATCCCGAATTCGCTGCCCTGCCCCCGTTTTCGGGCTGAACGGCAGAATGTCGCATAGGTGGAATCTGAACTCAGGGTTCAGCTTGACATCCGGCCGTGTCCGGTTCGATCGACTCGGCACGGCATTTCAGGACGAGGCGCGCCGAATTCGTCGTACCCGACGCACCGCCCCGACGAAGTGCACACCCAATATTGCGGCTACGACAAACCACCCGGCCCCCACCAGCAGCCCGGAGAGTGCGACCAGCACCACCCCTGCCGTTACAAGCACTGCGATGCACGCAAACTGGAATGCCAAGCCGAATATCACCCAAGCCAGCGTTCGCCGCTGACGGCGCATAGTTGCTGCGTCGACTACCTCACTCGTGTCACTCCCAGGCTCCACCCTCATGACGCCACCTCATCACGTATTCACCAGACCCGCCATAAGCCAGATCGCACGGACATTGGCGCAGAGTCGATCAGGTCGAAATGCAGTCGGCCGGAACGTGCAATCGTGCCGAATTGCGTCTGGTCACAGGATATTTCAAACTTCTTGCGCTGTCAGTGCGGCTGTCGTCATGGTGAGGTGGCGAGTGAGTATGTCGGCGGCGGTGTCGGGGTCGCGGGCCAGCGTTGCCTCCTCCAGGCGGCGGTGTTCTTCGGTGCCGTCGCGGTCGGGGGCGCGGTGGGCGGACCAGCGGCGGGCGAGTTCGCTGGCGACCCAGAGGCGGTCGAAGGTTTCCAGTAGGACCGGGTTGCCGCACCCTTCCAGGAGGGTGCGATGGAATACGCGGTGGGCTTCGGCCCAGGCTTCGCTGTAGTACTCGTTGTCCTGTGGGGTGAATGCGGGGGTGCGGGCCAGGCGGTGGTGGGCGGCTCGTACGTTGCCTTCCCAGTCGACGTCGCCGCGTTCGATCGACATGCGGAGCAGGACCGGCTCGATGGTGCGGCGGGCCTCGCCGATCTGTTGCCAGCGTTGTGCGGAGAGGGCGGGGACCGCGAAGCCGCGGTTGGTCAGGCGTTCGGCCAGGCCCTCGCCGACCAGCCGCACCAGCGCCTCGCGCACCACGGCCAGGCTCACACCGTGCTGCTTGGCGAGATCCTGCGGCTTGAGCGCGGCGCTGGGTGCGTACTCGCCGCGCATGATCGCGTTCCGCAGGTGTGTGTAGACCTGCTCGGAGAGCATCTGCTTCGCCGGTTGGGTGGGGATCGTCCGAGTCATCGCTCGATCATAGATGATCAGAGAAATCATCGATTATTTCTGATATCGTCGATCTTGCATCTCTGGTACGAGTCGAAAGGCGCGACACGATGAGCGCAAACGATCCCTTCGCCCGCCTCCCCGAGGCAGCCGCATTCACGGTCACCAGCACCACGGTGCGCGACGGCGGCGCCTGGCCACCCGCGCAGTGGTCCTCCGGTGCCCCCGGCGGGAAAGATGTTTCCCCGCAACTGAATTGGAGCGGTGCCCCGGCGGGCACCAAGAGCTACGCCGTTACCATGTACGACCCTGATGCCCCCACCGGCTCCGGGTTCTGGCACTGGGCCGTCGCCAACATCCCGGCCACGACCATGACCCTGCCCGAGGGCGTCGGAGACGATGCGGGCAGTGGATTGCCGGTCGGCTCCTTCCAGTTGCCGAATGACGCGCGCCTACCTCGATACATCGGTGCAGCACCGCCTGCGGGGCACGGCGAGCACCGCTATTTCGTCACCGTGCACGCTCTGGATGTGGAGGACATCGGCATCGCCTCCGACTCCACACCCGCGCTGCTCGGGTTCACGATCGCCGGTCACATCCTGGGCCGAGCCACCCTCGTCGCCACCGCGGAGACTGTGCAGTGAATTCGATACCGATCAAGGAAATGCTGTGAGCGACAAAGATATCGACCTGATGGCCGATCGAACCGTGCTGATCACGGGTGCGACGGACGGGCTCGGTCGCGAACTCGCGGTGCGGCTCGGCGCGGCGGGCGCCCGGCTGATCCTGCACGGCCGCAACCCCGATCGGGCGGCCGCGGTAGCCGCCGAGGTGACAGCGGCGGGCGGACACGCGCCGCAGATAGTCCTGGCTGACCTGTCGCGACTCGCGGAAGTGGACCGGCTCGCCGACGAGATCATCTCCCGTACTTCGCGATTGGATGTGCTCGTGAACAATGCGGGCAGCGGCGGCCGGTCGGACGGGAAGCGTGAACTCACCGTCGACGGCAACGAATTGCTCTGGGCGGTAAACCATCTGGCCCCATATCGGCTGACACGACGGCTGCTTCCGCTGCTACAGGCCTCGGCTCCCGCGCGGGTGGTGAACGTGGCCTCGGCAGGGCAGCAGGAGATCGACTTCGACGATCCGACCCCTGAGCACGACTACAACGCATATGCCGCCTACTGCCGCTCCAAACTGGCGATGATCATGGCGACCATCGAGTACGCCGAGGAACTCGACGGCACCGGTGTCACTGTGAACGCCCTGCACCCGGCCACTCTCATGCCGACAACCATGGTGCGCGAATCCGGCGTTACCCCGATCAGCACTCTGGCTGAAGGCGCCGATGCGACCCTCCGCCTGATCTGCGATCCGGGCCTGTCGCAGACGACGGGCCAGTATTTCAACGGCACCAGAAAGTCTCATCCGCACGAGCAGGCCGATGACCCGAAGGCGCGTCGTCGTTTGCTCGAAATCAGTGACACCGCAGTCATTTCGGCGGTGCGCCGGTAGCCGCGAAATCGGTGAGAGGGAAACACGAAGGCGGCGAGACCCGGAGGTCTCGCCGCCTTCGTGTTTTCGATTACGCCGTGATCAGGCGACCGGGATGGATGCGCCGATCGCGGCACCGATTCCGGCACCGGCCAGCGCACCCGCGGCCATCACCGCCACGGTGACACCGCCACCGACCACAGAACCAATCAAGACACCGGTCATCGCGCCCAGCCCCGCCGTCGTGACCAGCGCCGGACCCATCGGCGCACCCACGGTGCCACCGGTGACCACACCGACCACGCCACCGATCGCCGCACCGGCCAGTCCGGTCGCCATACCGGCGACAAAGGCCACCGGCGCGGCGACCAAGAGACCGGTGGCGCCGCCGACCACTGCGCCGATACCGGCATTGGTCAGGCGCTGCTGATCCTGCGGGGACAGCGGCTGCGGGGTGAGATCCGAGATCGACGGAAGGTTCAGGTCGGCGGGCGCGGGCAGCGCCGGGAGGTCGACCGGCTGGGCGATGTCGGGGACCTGGATACCGGCGATCTGGGCGGCCGGGATGCGCAGGACCGACAGGTCCGCGGGGGCGGCACGGAAGTGGGAGAGGTCCGCCTCGGGTGAGAGCTCGGGGATGTCGAGGGCCGGCGTGGGGATCGGCGTCGTGGTGTCGGCCACGGCCGGGGCGGCGGAGAGCACTCCGGCGGTGGCGACGGCGGCGGCCAGGGGCAGCGCGCCCGCGAAAAGACGGCTCACCGGGCGGCGGGCAGATGTACTCACGATCGAATCCCTCATCCTGCGTATCCAATTCGGACGCGGGCGCTGAATTCGCTGAATGCGCGGCCCGCGGTGCGCCGGGACATTCACGGCGCAGTCCAGACCTGGGCCTGGATGGGCTGGACGCTACATAAGAGGCGACAGATATTCCAGTTACCTGATAGCTACTATGACGTGACTCACGCGAGGGTCGTGGGAAGGGCTCGGGTCGACGCGCAAGCGCGCTATGTCGAGAGCGTCACCTGCTCACGTTATCCGGTAGTCGACAGGACCGGAAACCGGACTGTGACCGCGCCCGGCACCCTGAGTGACTCCGGCATCGGGTAGCCAACTGGAGGGCGCTCTTATCCAGCTCCTGACGGATTCTGCTGCGAGACAGGCGATGGCTGAACCAGCTTGCAGACATCGGCAGTGTTGCAGCCGCTTTCGACTGCACATCGTTCATTCCATGACCGATGCTGGCATGAAAGATGCTGGTGTGCACGGCATCTAGGGGTTGTCGTACCTGCCAGTTAGGTTGTTTCGCGAGTGGGCCGCAACATATGGGGAGAGAACATGACTCGCGCGATTCCGGTCGATTCCGACGAGGATGTCTGGGAGGCGCCTGCCGGGTGGCCGGTCGTCCCAGGGCGTGGGTACGGACCGCAGGCAGAGTTGGACGTCGACCCGATGGCGGGGTTGGCCGCACAAGGCTCGGATGCGGTGGCTGGGGTCGCGGCGGTGGTGGCCGCGCGTATCTCCGAGATTCGTCTAATACTGGACGCCGCCAATGAATCTGGCGGGCTCGGCGCTGCCGGTACGGTAGCGCTGGATTCACCGGCGTCGGCTACGCCACTCGGTGCGGCTGTGCTTGCGCAGGCCGTGGCTCACACCCTCCGCTGGTCCGAGCGGGAAGACCCTGCCGTCGCTGACGCCTGGGTCAGCACTTACGGCGTGGTCTTCGCGGCCGAGGCCGCTGTGCAGTTGGCCAGTTCGGGTCGCTGTTGGAACCGGGAGACAGGCATATCTTTCCCGTCCGCGCGCCGTCTCGACGACATCAGCGATACGGTCCACTCCCCGATACTGTTCCGGATGCGGCAGCATCTCGCAGTGCTCCCCGAGGACACCTATCGCACGGTGGTCGTCCGGCTCGGAGAGTTGCGTACTCCGAACGCGCACCCGGTCACCCGAATCGCGACATCGGTACTGGCGCCCACTGAGCAACATTGGGTCGACGAGGACATTCGCGCCGCGACGCATACGACGCCGAGACGCCTGAACAACGCGTATCTCTATCTGTTGATGTCGATCACCACACCTGAGCAACTCGCCACGTTGGTTGAAACGGCGGGCTCGCCGACGCTGGGGACCTCCTCCATCGACCGTGTCCCGTTCTATACCTGCGTCGCTCGACTGGGTGCCGGCGCGGCCGCCATGGTGGATCAGCTTCTCCGCGAGGCCACATCCGGTTGGGACCGGGCGTTCGCTGAGATATTGGAACACCTCCCCTCCGACGAGGCATTTTCCCTGCTGTTGGCCCACCTGGACCCACCTCTCACCTCCGCTCCGATACTCAGGGCGATGGCACGTTTCCCGCGGCGCGCGATGAGGGTGCTCGCCGGGCTGGAACAACCCAGCCGCGCTGTGCGCGATCTGCGCGAACGCTATGCCCGCACACGTCCGGATCTCGCGGCCGAATTCGGAGTTCTCCTTCCACCGCGCGCGTCGGCGGATGTCGAGACTCTTCCCGAATCGCTTCGGACGCCACCGCATCAGCGTCGAGTTACCCGAACCCGTGCCGCTGTCGACACCTCTTCGCTTGTGCCCCAGCCGGTCTCGCTCGCCTGGCTGCCTGGTGAACAAGCGCGCTGGGCCACGCACCCGGATCAGCGGCAGTTCGTCAGCCGCGTCACCAGTGACCGCGCCTCGAATTTCCTGCTCACGCTCGGTTCGAAGGTCAGCGACATCGACCCGGAAATCCTGATGCCGTTCGTAGGAACTCAGGTGACTACATGGATGGTCGGCTGGCTCAACGGTAAGAAGCACCGCACCACCGCGCGCCGTTGGTTCGATCGGCATATCGCCACGGCCGCAACGGATCTCATCGCCTCGATTCTCGACGTGCCGGGCAAATCCAGGACCGTGGCCGAGAAGGCGGTGCGCACTTTGGCCGATCAGCACCGAGACACGTTGCTGGCGACGGCGGCGATCCTGGTGCCCGGTGCCGTCGAGACTGTCACGGCGATAGCGGACAGCTGGATTGGGCCGAAAGCCATTCCCGCGCTGCCCGACTGGCTCATGGTCGCAGGTCTGCCGCCGATCATGTTGCGCGAGAGCGGCTTCGTGGTACCCGATGCGGCAGTCCACACGCTGACCGGCATGCTGGCGTTGAGCGATTCGCACGGCAAGCATCCGGGCATCGCGCAACTCGCCGCGGTCGCCGAACCTGGCTCACTGGCGGAATTCGCCTGGGGGTTGTTCGAGGCGTGGATATTCTCCGGCATGGTCAACGACGGCATCTGGGTGATGCAGGCGCTGGCGCTGTTCGGTGACGACGAGACCGCCTGGCGACTGGAACCGTTGATCCGGCCTTGGTATTACTTCGCGGGTTCACCGGCGGAAGCCGCTCTGCGGGTGCTGGTCGCCATCGACAGTGATGCCTCCCTCACCGTGCTGCATCGGATCTCGCAGCAAGCCAAGGCGAAAGCGTTCAAGAAGCACGCGGCTGTGGCTGTTCGGCAAATAGCGGAGGCACGTGGCCTCACCGGCGACGAATTCGCCGACCGTTTGGTGCCGGACCTCGGCTTGCGCGAAACCGGAGCGCTGGTCGTCGATTACGGCACGCGCGCATTTCTGGTCCGGATCGACCAACGGCTCTGCCCGCTCGTGTTCGACGCGGTGCCTGATGACCGTGGCGGCTGGACCGCAGCGGGCAGTCGCAAGTTGCTTCCCCGGCCGACGGCCAAGGACGATCAGGACAAGGCGGTCCCGGCATACGCGGACCACACGGCCTTCAAGGAAATCTTGAAAACCACAGTGGCAGACCAGACGAAGCGGCTGGAGCAGGCGATGCTTTCGGGGCGACGCTGGCCCAGCGCAGTGCAACAGCGTTTGTTCGCCGAACATCCGTTGATGCAGCATTTGGCGCGCAGGCTCGTCTGGGTGATCGTCGACGAAGCCGGGGCGGTCACCGGATCGTTCCGGATCGCCGAGGATGGCACCCGCGCGGACATCGATGACGAGGTCGTGGAATTGGCCGATGACACGCTCGTCGGCGTTGCGCATCCCGTCCAATTGGGCGAGTCGGCACCTGAGTGGGCGCAGCTGTTCGCCGACTACGAGGTACTCGCGCCCTTCCAGCAGTTGGACCGCCCGTGGTGGACGGCTGATTCACCGGGCTTTGCCGACGCGTTCGATCGTCTCGCGGGCCGGACCGTGCGCACGGGAACTGTGATGGGCCTCAAGCGATTCGATTGGCGGTGGCAGGAGACCGGCGCGGGCGTCGTGACTCGATTGAGGCGCGCTCTCGGAGGCAACGTGTATGGCGAGATCACGATCGAGCCCGGACTGTGGTTGGGCGCGCTTCACGACGACGAGAAACAGGCCATCACTCGAGTCACCCTCGATGGGGCGACCTTGGATGAACTCGACCCGATTACTGCCTCCGAATTGATCCGCGAGCTGGAGATCATGAGTTGAGCTGTGGCGACCAGGGGGTGGTACCGCCGGTGGGTGTCACGGTCACGCCCCGACTGTCGCCCGATTCCGACATATGCTCTCGGAGTGGGGATTTCGGGGCGTGGGGTTGGGCTGGTGTGGGTGGTGGCGCTCGTGCCCTCGATGCTGCTGTGGGTTGGTGCGGGGGCCATTAGTGTCGGGGCGGGGTTCGAGCATGCGGTGTATGGCGGGATGGCTTGTCGGGGTACGGCTTCGGTGCCGGGGGCGGCGGCCGCCTGGTATTCGGTGGGGCTGGTGGCGGCGATCGTTGGGTTGACCGTTGCGATGGTGCCGTTCGGCTGGGTGCTGTCGGGTGCGGGGGAGGTTGGGCGGGGTCCGCGGTTCGTGGGTGGGGCGGTGACCGTGCTCGCGGTGGTGGCGTCGGTGGTGGTTGTCGGGTTGTTCGGGCCTCGGGATCAGCATGGGCGGGGGACGATCGCGGGTGGGTTGTGGCCGATGGTGCTGGTGGCGGCGGTTATTGGGGCGGTGACGGTCGTATGTTGTCTGTCACTGTGGCGGGCTCGGGGTGCGGATGTGCGCACGAGCGGGGTGTGGGTTGTCGCGGGGCTGGGGGTGCTGGTGTGCGGGGTGGTGCTGGGGGAGATCGGTGGGCACTGGTGGGTGGATGGGAATGCGCTGGTGAAGGTTTGTTGGTACGGGCTGGGGACGCGCTGGGGATAGTGGACGCGGCGGAGGGTGGGGGGCGGCTATCGTTGATTTGTCACGTGGGCGATGGTCGGGGCCCGGCTCGGGCGCTCAGTGGGACTGGGCAAGGCACGGGTGTGACGGGCTAGAGGGAGAATATGAGCGTGAGCGTTGCGATCGGAATGAAGTTCGATGATCTGCCGGGTGCCGTGGCGCCTGTCGGCGGTTAGTCCGATGTCGGATCGGGAACAGCCGGGTCGCGGATCCCTACCGGGACCCGGTGAGAACAGGTTCGATGCGGTGGAGCGGTTGCGCCGCAAGCTGGAAAGTCTGCGGGCCGCCGAAAACGGCACCGCCGAGGCCGAGGACAGCGGGTCCAATCTGACCCGGCTGCCGCGCCGCCCCCGACGTGCCACCGTGCAGCCCGGAGAGCATCCCGCCTCCGTGTGGCGTCCGGATGGCAGCTCCATCTACGACCCCGAACCCACCCGGCCGGTACTGCGGTCGGAACTGCAGCGCGAGACCGGCTGGTTCCCGGTCGACCCGGGCCGAGTGCAACACCCTGCCGCGCAGCCCGACCCGAACACCCCCGAATCCGATGCGAGCGTCATCGACCTCGACGCCCTGCGGCGGCGGCGAGCCGGTGACGACAGCCCGACCGGCGGTATTCGCCGCATCGCGAAACCGCGTCGAATCTCGCCGCCCACCGCGAGCGAGGAAGCCACCGGCGCGGACGCCGGCCCGACCGCGGGCATTCGCCGCATCGCCAAGCCGCGCCGGATCTCACCGCCCACCGCGAGTGAGGACACCGACGGGGACGGCAAGCCGACGGATCAGTAGGCCTCGCTCTCGCAGTGGGGCGGCAGGCCGAAGAACGAATTGCCCAGTCGCGCACGGTCGGCGGCCGGGATCCGCATCGCCGGGTAGCCGTGGATGACCAGTCGGTCGCTCAGCGCCGACAGGTCGAGGTCCCAGTCGAAGCGATCCAGGTACCGGCAGCGATCACTCGATCGATCCAGATCGGATTCGGCACGGCTGCGTGACCAGCGATTGAGTCGGCAGAGTCGCTCAACCACTTCGTGCTCCAGCCCTTTCACCCGCGCCAGCCCCGAATGCTGAACTTGATGACAGCCCGGGCACAACGCGATCAGCCGCCTCAGCCGCTGCGTGGGCCGCTGGCCCGGAAATTCGAACACCCACTTCTCGTGGCAGTCCGGCCGCCCGGGACGGCCGTTGCGGATCACCTCGTCGCCGCAGATCTCGCAGCGGTTCCCGGCGGTGGCGCAGATCGGCAGCCGCAGCGCGTCCCACACCCTCCGGTCCACGATGCCGCGCAGGTTCGAGCCGTGAGTGCCCGGGGGCAGCAGATCGGATCGGATGACCACGCCGTCCGGGGACTGCGGGCCCGCCAGGGTGTCGACGGTGATCGCGTCGTGGTCGCTGATTGTCATGTGCCGCAACATATCTCGAGCCACCGACGAAACCGGCCGGTTCGAACGGTACGCCGGTTTCGGTCACCGGTCCGGCGAGCGCCCGGGTGCGTGGGAAATTCCGGCGGGTCCGAGGTGTCGGATGAGGCGGCACCGGGTAGGAATGGGGACATGTGGCATCCGGCGGAACCGATTCTCAATGCGCTGAGTTATGTGCCGGGGGAGCGGCGGATCGTGGCTACTCCGGCGATGTTCGGGGTGGCGTTCGAGGAATTGTCGTTGCGGACCTCGGACGGGGAGACGGTGGATGCCTGGTTCGTGCCCGCCGTCGGGGAAACGGTGGGGCACCTGCTGTTCGCGCACGGGAACGGGGGGAATATCGGGGATCGGTCGCCGATGTTGGCGATGCTCGCGCAGGCCGGGTTCGATGTGCTGATCTTCGATTACCGGGGTTACGGGCAGAGCAGCGGGCGGCCGAACGAGCGGGGGACGTATCGGGATGCGCGGGCGGCCAGGGAGGCGTTGCTGGCGCGGCCCGGGGTGGATCCGGCGCGGGTGGTGTATCTGGGCAAGTCGCTCGGCGGCGGGGTGATGCTGGAGTTGGCGAATGCCTTTCCGCCCGCGGCCCTGCTGCTCATGTCGACCTTCACCGGGATGCGGGACGCGGCGGTCGCGGTGTATCCGTTCCTGCCGAAGGTGTTCGTGCCCAACGCTTATCCGAGCCTGAAGCGGATCCGTACGCTGCGCTGTCCGGTGCTGCTCATGCACGGTGACGCCGATGAGCTGCTGCCGGTGCGGATGGGTCGCGCGCTCTACGAGGCGGCGCCGGAACCCAAACGGCTGGTGATCTATGCCGGTGGGATGCACAACAATCTGATGATGATCCCGGGCTGGGCCGAGACCGTGGCCGACTGGGCGACAGGGGTGCTGCCGCCCAGGCGGCTGGCGCGGGGCTGAGCGCGGCGGCTCACCGCTTGGCGATGTTGAGCAGGAACTCGGCATTGCTGCCGGTGCGGCGCAGGCCGTCGAGCAGGAGGTCGAGGGCGCGCTGGTCGTCGAGGTCGGCCAGGGTGCGGCGCAGGCGGTCGACCGCTACGCGTTCGGCGGGGTCGAGCAGCAGTTCGTCGCGGCGGGTGCCGGAGCGGGTGACGTCGACGGCCGGGTAGACGTGCCGGGACGCGAGGCCGCGATCGAGTTTGAGTTCGGCGTTGCCGGTGCTCTTGTACTCCTCGAAGATCACGGTGTCGGCCAGCGAACCGGTCTCGACCAGCGTGGTGGCGATGATGGTGAGCGAGCCGCCGTGCTCGATATTGCGGGCCGCGCCGAGGAACTTCTTCGGCGGGATCAGTGCGGCGGAATCGACACCGCCGGAAAGGATTCGGCCCGAGGCGGCGCCGGTCATGTTGTAGGCGCGAGCGAGTCGCGTCAGCGAGTCGAGCAGCACCACCACATCGCGGCCCTGTTCGACCAGGCGCTGGGCCCGCTCGATGGCGAGTTCGGCCAGCGCGGTCTGCTCGGCGGGGGAGTGATCGAAAGTGGCGGCCACCACCTCGGCGGGGACGCCGCGCGAGAGCTCCGTGACCTCCTCCGGGCGTTCGCCGACGAGCACCATCATCAGGTGCACCTCGGGGTGGTTGGCGGCGATGCCGTGCGCGATCGCTTGCAGCACAGAGGTTTTGCCCGCCTTGGGCGGCGCGACGATCAGAGCGCGCTGGCCCTTGCCGATCGGCATGATCAGGTCGGTGACGCGGGTGGTGAGCTTGTTCGACTCGGTTTCCAGGCGCAGCCGCTCATCCGGGTGGATGGGGGTGAGCGCCTTGAATTCCGGGCGTCCGCCGATCTCGGCGACCGGCAGGCCGTTGACGGTGTCGACGCGGACCAGGGCAGCGAGCTTGCCGCCCTGCGCATTCGGCTGCGCGAGGCCGGTGAGGGTGTCGCCGCGGCGCAGGCCGTGGGCCCGGACCAGCCGGTTGGGGACCTGGAGGTCGCCGGGGCCGGGCAGGTAGCCGCTGTGGCGCAGGACTGCGTTCTGGCCATGGATATCGAGGATTCCCGTTGCGGCAACAAGGGTTTCGGTGTTGGACAGGTTCAGGTCGAGGTTGTCGTTCTCGACGGTGGTGTTGCGATTGGTCCGGGGCGCGTTCTTGCGGGCCGGAGCCTTGGTCTTGGTTGGATTGATGGTTGTCATGATGGTTCTCCTGAAGAGGAATCCGGGCGAATTACGCACCGGGAGTAAGTGATCGGGTGTGGCCGGTCAAGCGGCCGGAAGCGACATGAATCGCTTCGGAATCCGAGTCGGTCTGAGTGTTACCGCACCGCAGCGGGTATCGGACTCGGGAGGGAAGAAATCTCGTGGGAGGGACTGCCGTCGACCTGCGTCCTCGAGATTGCGACGCCTTCACCGTACGCCCTGTCCCGAAGTTTTCGCAATGGTGACGTTCGCCTCGCCGGTCGCCGCGGCTGCGTAGCCTGGATGGCATGAGCGAAGTCGAGGATCTCGCGGGCCTGCTGGCCCGACTACCCGATGCCGCGTTGGCGGCCGCGGTGGAGCTGGCCACCGAGGGTCGGGCGGGGCTGGCCGCCCTGCACGCGGTGGCGCAGTCGCTGGCCGCGAGTCTGGGTGATGTCTCCGACGTGATCGATGTGACTCCTGACACGCTTCCGGAGGAAAGCTATTCACAGTCTGAGACGGCTGGCGTATCCGAGCAGGTCGGAGCGGGTGCGGTGGTGTCCGCTGTGCCGATACCGCCCGTGGGTATCCCCGCTGTGCCCGGGATCGGCGGCTATACGTCATCCGGCGTCCCTACTTTCGAGTCAGTTCGCGATAAGGTCGAGCAGCGCTACGGCACCTCGCAGGGGATGGGCGAACTCGATCAACAAACACCCGTGGGTCGTAGCGTCGAGGAACAGTGGGATGCGCGAGCCAAGGCCGCGCGGGAACGCCTGGATCAAATTCGAAAATCGATGCACGGCAACGATTCCGAATGAGGCCGGGCGCTCCGTCTTATCGATGGGTGGAGCCCTGAATGACCGAACCGCGCGAAATCGCCGAGAAACTGTTGGACCTGCAGGTCGACTGGCTGCTGGCCGAGGTGACCGGTGACCGCTTCGCCGAGGTGATCGCCCGCGACGTGGAGGCGGTGATCGGTGTCGCCGACACCATCATCTTCCGCGACGTGGTGGAGATCGACCAGGCCAAGCAGACCGTCGCCAATGTGGTGAACCTGATCGGCGGCAGCCCGGTGCTCGGCGAGATGGTGGGCATCTTGGCCAACCACCTCTACGACGATATCGCCAACAACGACGACTACACCCTCGGTGACGTGGTCGAACGCGAGCCGGTGGAACAGCTGCTGGAGAAGATCTTCGGCATGCACCAGGCGCAGGAGCGAATCCTGGAGCGGCTCACCGAGAGCCCGCTGATCGCCACCGTCGCCGCCAAGTTCGTGGACAAGCTGGTCGACGATTTCATGGAGACCAACAAGCAGATCGCGGGGAAGATTCCCGGCGTCGGCTCGCTGGTGTCGATGGGCACCAACGCCGCCAAGTCCGCGCGCAAGGCCGCCGAGAAGGCGGGCGGCAGCTTCATCGGCGAAATGGCCGGTAAGGGTGCGCAATTCGCGCTCAAGCGGACCAACAACGCCATTCGCGAAATGCTGCGTGACGCCCCGGTGCACGACGCCGCCATGGAATTCTGGGATCTGCACGCCGGGGAACC
Organism: Nocardia sp. NBC_00511; assembly: GCF_045161165.1. Taxonomy (NCBI): domain Bacteria; kingdom Bacillati; phylum Actinomycetota; class Actinomycetes; order Mycobacteriales; family Nocardiaceae; genus Nocardia; species Nocardia sp. NBC_00511. The sequence continues at coordinate 3,955,201 of NZ_CP107849.1, read as the reverse complement.
GGTCAGCGGTCTGAAGGAATACCTCTCGCAGCAGGATCTCTACGATCTGGCGCTGATCATCTACCGGATCGCGCTGACCACCCGCGAGAAGGAGTACTTCGGCATCCTGGTCGATCAGGGCGTCGAGGTGTTCTTCGAGAAGTACGGCGACCACACGCTGGCCGCGCTGCTGCCGGAGCTGGGCCTGTCCGGCGAGATCATCGCCGAGGAGATCCTGCGCTACGGCCCGGCGGTCGTCGAGGCCGCCAAGCGCAACGGCGTGCTGGCCAAGCTGGTGCGCGAGCGGCTCGAGCCGTTCTACCTCTCCGACGAGGTGCTCGCGGTACTCGGCGGCAACTGATCGTCGCGAGCACGTAGGGCCGCACGCTGATTCAGCGTGCGGCCCTTGGCTTTCGGAGGCATCGCGCGGCCATTCCCTGGAGGGAATCGCCGGGCGCACCGGTCTCGCGCAGACTCGACGGCATGACCGATTTCAACGAACTCGCCGCCCGCTACGTCGCCGTGTGGAACGAGGCGGAGGCCCCGGCGCGACGCAAGTTCATCGAGGAGCTGTGGACCCGTGACGGCGCGCAGATCCTGGTCGACGCGCCCGAGGATCTGCGAAATGCCGTGGGGCGGATCAACTTCCAGCTGCCACTGCTGGAAGTGCGCGGCTACGACGCGCTGGAGAGCCGGATCGAACGCGCCTACGAGATGTTCGGCCGGGTTGGTCTGCGCTTCGTGCAGCACGGCACGCCGACCCGGCTGCTGAACCAGGTGGTCGCGGTGCGCTGGAGCATGGCTAAGCCCGACGGCGCCGTGGTCGGTGGCGGACTCGACATCCTCGCTCTGGACGAGGACGGCCGCATCCGCACCGACCATCAGCACATCGGGATCGACTGAGACGGAACGCTATTCGACGATGGCGACGGCGTCGATCTCGACCAGCATCTCCTCGCGCGGCAGGCCGGTGAAGACCGTGGTGCGGCTGGGCAGCACCTCGCCCTCGGTGTGGGCGGAGACGAACTTGCCGTACGCCTCGTTCATGATCGGGAAGTCCTCGCGCTTGGTGAGATACACCCGCAGCATGACCACGTCGTCGAAGCTCGCGCCGCCCGCCTCGACGATGGCCTTCACGTTCTCCAGGGTGCGGATGGTCTGGGCCGCGACATCACCGGGGTAGAGGTATTCGTTGCTGGCCGGGTCGACCGGCCCCTGGCCGGAGACCTGCAGGAACGGGCCCTTGCGCACGCCCTGCGAGAAGGTGTGCGCGGGCGCGGGGGCATTGTCGGTGCGGATGGCGATCTTCGGGCTCATGTCGGCCTTTCACTGGTCGGGGCTCGGACTCCAGCCGAGCTCGGTGGAGATGGCCTCGGCTGTCGCGCGCACGCGCGGGAGCAGACCGAGAACCTGGTCGTGGTCGAGCAATACGTTCGGCACCGACATGGACAGCGCGGCCACGACCGCGCCGGTGCCGTCGTGGATCGGGACGGCTACACAGTTGATGAAGCTCTCGTGCTCCTCGTGGTCCTCGGCGAAGCCTTGGGCCACAACGAGATCCAGCTCCGCGAGGTACTGCTCGGGGGTGCGGATGGTGCGTTCGGTGTAGGCGCGGTAGTCGATCTTCTCCGCGATCGCCGCCCACTGCGCGCGGGGGAGCGCGGCCACCAGCACCTTGCCGACCGCGGTGCAGTGCAGCGCGGCGGGGCGGCCGACCCGCGAGTACATGCGGACGCTGTGGGTGGCGTCGAGCTTGTCGATGTAGACGGCCTCACCGGATTCGTAGGTGGCCAGGTGCACGGTCTGCCCGGTCGCGGCGTTGAGCGCGGTCAGATGCGGGCGCGCCGCGATGCGCACGTCACGGCCCTCGAGGGAGCGGTTGGCCAGCTCGAACAGCCGGGTGCCGAGACGATAGCGGTGTTCGCTGTCGTGGGTGACGAAGCGGTCGGCCTCCATCGTCTGCAGCAGCCGCAGCACCGTCGACTTGTGGACGCCGAGCCGAGTGGCCAACTGGTCCAGGGACTTCGGCTCCTCGCCGAGTTCGACGAGCAGGATGAGGGCGCGGTGGAGACTCTGACTCATGAGGCCACATTCTCGGGGATGCGTAAGCCGGGCCGATAGTGCATGGCGGCCCATTCCGCGGCGCTTGCCCCGGCCAGGGATTCAAGCGTCGCGAGCGGCGGCAGTTCGGCGGTGTCGCCCGCGCCGGTGAGCGCGGCCGCGGCGCACAGGTGGCCGAAGCGCAGCAGCTGTTCGTGCGGCCGGCCCTGCAACAGCGCTGCGAGGTAGCCGCCCGCGAAAGCGTCTCCCGCGCCGATCCTTTCGGTGACCTCGAGGGTGAGGGCGGGCACCTCGAGGCGGTCCGCGCCGAGGAAGCCGGTCACCGAGTGCTTGTCGTTCTTGACGATCAGGTGCCGGGGGCGCGGGAACATGACGCGCAGCCGATCCGCGTCGCCGGTGCCGAAGACCTCTTCGGCCTCGTCCGCGCCGAGGAACACCACATCGCTGCCCGCGAGGTGCCGGGCCAGGATGTCGGCGGCCACGTCGGCACGCTGCGCCCACAGCGCCGGACGGTAATTGAGGTCGAAACTGATCAGGCGTCCCGCGCGCGGCAGGGTCAGCAGCGCGTCGGTGAGCTCGGTGGCCGATGGCGACAGCGCGGTGGTGATACCGGTGAAGTGGATCAGCTCGGCCCCCTCGATCAGCGGGGTGTCGAGGTCGGCGGGGGACAGGGCGCTGGCGGCGGATCCGGTGCGGTAGTACAGCATTCGGCTCGCGCTCGCGGGCAGATCATCCGGGCGGCCGGAGCCGCTGCCGCGTTCCTTGACGTACACGGCGGTGGGCCGGAGGGCGTCCACGGTGACCGCGCTGGTGTCGATGCCGCGTGCGGTGAGATGGCCCACCAGGTAGCGGCCGAAGCCGTCGTCGCCGACCCGTGAGATCCATCCGGTCGGCACGCCGAGCTGGGTGAGCACGCCCGCGACATTGGCTTCCGCGCCCCCCGCGCCGCGGTCGAAGACCGCGGAGTCAGCGAGCGGTCCGGGCGCGGCGATGAGCACGGCGAGTCCTTCACCCACGGTGACCGCGCGGACAGTCGGCTGCGTCACACCAGTCTCCTTCGAATGGTTGCGGTTTTCGGACGTCTTGTGCAGACTAACCACTGGAAACACGATCTGCAACAGCCGTTGCGTAATGCGCAATGACTGACTGCTATGACCCGGAAGGAGCATCGTGGCCATCGACAACGAGGTCGAAGCCCCCGGCGGCACCGTCGCGAATCGCACGCTGGACGACACCGTCCGCGCATTCGAGGACACCGTGCTGGGACCGCAGCACAAATCCCTGCCCCCCGCCGCCTGGGGATCCACCGCGCGTGAATACCTGGCCACCGCACCGCATCTGGACGACCTGCAAACCCCGATCCTCACCATGGACCGTGCCGCCCTCGACGCGAACCGCGCCGTCATGGCCGACTGGGCGCAGGCCGCCGGAGTCCGGCTGGCCCCGCACGGCAAGACCTCCATGTCCCCGCAACTGTGGCGCGAACAGCTCGAGGCCGGAGCCTGGGGCATCACCCTGGCCACCGGCTGGCAGGTGCAGGTCGGCCGCGCGGCCGGACTGGACCGCATCATGCTGGCCAATGCCCTGCTCGATCCGGTCGGATTGCAGTGGGCGGCAGCCGAACTCGCCTACGACCCGGAATTCGAGCTCTACAGCTGGGTCGACGGCGTCGGCTCGGTGCGCGAGATGGAACGGCACCTCACCGACGCCCCGGAGGGTGTGCGGCTGAGCGTGCTGGTGGAACTCGGTGGGCCGCACGGCCGTACCGGCGCTCGTGGGCTGGCCGCCGCACGGGCGGTGGCCGAGGCGGTGCACGAGTCGCCGCGGCTGCGGCTGGCCGGAGTCGGCGGTTACGAGGGCGCACTGGCCCACGACCGCAGCGTCGAGGGACTCGACGCGGTGCGCCGCTACCTCGATGAACTCGCCACGCTGCACCGCGAACTCGCCGACGCCGGACTGTACGAGCTCGGGGACGGTGTGTCGCCGCGGGTGTACGACTTCCAAAGCTCCTCCGATACAACGGGATCCACCACGGATAGCGCGCCGGACGGCCATCGGCCCTCGAACGCTCGGGCTGGAGGATCGCGTCGGACCGCGATAGTCACGGCGGGCGGCAGCGCCTATCCCGACCTGGTGGTCGAACACCTGGCCGGACTCGCCGACGAGCAAGGCGCGCACGGGGTTCCGACGACCGTGGTGCTGCGCTCCGGGGCATACCTGGTGCACGACGACGGCTTCTACTCCGGTATCTCACCCCTGGCCCAGGGGCGCACCGCGCGTCCACTGCGGTCGGCCATGCACGGCTGGGCACGCTGCGTGTCCCGCCCGGAAACGGAACTCGCCCTGCTCGACGCGGGCAAGCGCGATCTTCCGTTCGATGAGGGATTGCCGGTCCCGCAGCGGATCGCGGGATCGGCAATGCACGCGGGGCGCGAGGTGCCGCCGCTGCCCGAGGACGCGACCGTGTCGGCGCTCAACGATCAGCACGCCTTCCTGCGCCTGCCCGGCGGTTCGGCCGCCGACGCGCCGGTGGGCAGTGTGGTGCGGCTGGGACTCTCGCATCCGTGCACGGCGTTCGACAAGTGGCGACTGGTACCGGTCATCGATGACGCCGACGCACCGCGTCCGCGCATCGTCGGCTTCCTGCACACCGTCTTCTGAGCAGCGGAACATCATGGCCGACCTACTGATTCGTGATATCGAGGTCATCGACGGCACCGGCGCCGCGCGCTACCGCGCGGACGTGGTGATCGACGGCGGTCGCATCGCGCGCATCGCCCCGCCCGGCACCGTCGCCGGAGCCGATCGCATCCTCGACGAGGGCGAGAACCTGGTGCTGACACCGGGTTTCATCGATATGCACGCCCACTCCGACCTGCACCTGCTGCTGGAGCCGGGGCACTTCCCGAAGCTGAGTCAGGGCATCACCACCGAGGTGATCGGGCAGGACGGACTGTCCTACACGCCGATCGACGACGCGGCGCTGGCGGAGGTGCGCCGCCAGATCGCCGGATGGAACGGCAATCCCGCCGATTTCGACTTCTCCTGGCGCACGGTCGCGGAATATCTCGACCGCCTGGACGCCTCCGGCATCACCCCCAACGCCGCCTATCTGGTGCCGCAGGGCACGCTGCGGCTGATGGTGGTCGGCAACGAAAAGCGCGCCGCCACACCGGCGGAGATCGCGCGCATGCGGGAGATCCTGGCGCAGGCGCTGCGCGAGGGCGCGGTCGGCATGTCCAGCGGGCTGACCTACACGCCCGGAATGTACGCCGACACTTCCGAACTCGCGGCGCTGTGCGAGGTGGTCGCCGAATTCGGCGGCTTCTACGCCCCGCACACCCGCTCCTACGGCGCGGGCGCGCTCGACGCCTACGCCGAGATGATCGAACTGGCGCGCCGCACCAGTTGCGCCCTGCACCTCACCCACGCCACCATGAACTTCGGCGAGAACCGCGGGCGCGCACCGGAACTGCTCGCGATGATCGACGCCGCGCTGGCCGACGGCTGCGATGTCAGCCTCGACACCTACCCGTACCTGCCGGGCTCGACCACGCTGTCGGCGCTGCTGCCCAGCTGGGCCATGTCCGGCGGACCCGACGCGGCGCTGGCTCGCCTGCGGGATCCGGCCGAGCGCGAACGGATCGTCGCGGATGTGAACGTGCACGGCTCCGACGGCTGCCACGGGGTCACCGTGGAATGGGAGACCATTCAGATCAGCGGGGTCGGACACCGGGAACTCGACGAGTACGTCGGGCGCACCGTCGCGCGGATCGCGGTCGATACCGGACGTGAACCGGTCGAGGTGTTCTTCGACCTGCTGACCCGAGATCAGCTGGCCACCACCATCCTTCAGCACGTCGGCCACGAGGAGAACGTGCGCGCCATCATGCGCCACCACCGGCATATGGGCGGCAGTGACGCGCTGCTGGTGGGGGAGCGGCCGCACCCGCGCGCCTGGGGCACCTTCCCCCGGTACCTGGGCCGCTACACCCGTGAACTCGGGGTCCTCGAGCTCGAGGACTGCGTGCACCACCTCACCGGACGGCCCGCCGAGCGACTGCGACTGCACGAGCGCGGGCTGGTCCGCGCGGGCTACGCCGCCGACCTGGTGCTGTTCGATCCGGCCACCGTGATCGACAAGGCCACCTTCGACAACCCCAAACAGCAGGCGGCCGGACTGCCGTATGTGCTCGTGAACGGCGAATTCGCCTTGGACGCGGGCAAACCCACCGGCATTCGCGCGGGCCGGGCGCTGCGCGCGGACGCCACCCGAAAGGAGACCAGATGACCACCGCTGCGTCGAGCGAGTCGGCGATTGCCGCGTCCGGCGAACCGGCCACCGCCCTGGACGTGATCCTCGCGGATCGCGCCCTGACCGTGGTGCGGGCACCTGAGATACCCGACCCCGTCGCCCTGGCCGACGCGCTGGCCGGAGCCGGAATCCGCGCGGTGGAACTGACTTTCACCACTCCGGGCGTGCTGGAATGCCTGCGCCGGGTGTCGGATGCCGGGCGCGCGGTGATCGGCGCGGGCACCGTGCTGACCCCCGGCCAGGCCGAGGCCGCCATCGCGGCGGGCGCGCAGTTCCTGGTCACCCCGGGCGTCAGCGAGCAGGTCGCGGAAGTCGCTGCCCGCCAAGACATTCCGGTGGTCATGGGCGCGTTCACGCCGTCGGAGGTGATGCGCGCCATGGAGCTGGGTGCGGCCGCCGTGAAGATCTTCCCCGCCCGCGCCCTGGGCCCGGGCTATCTGAAGGACCTGCGCGGTCCGTTCCCGAATGTCCGCCTGATCCCCTCGGGTGGAGTCAATGCCGGCAATGCCGCCGAGTTCCTCGCCCACGGCGCGGTAGCGGTCACCGCCGGAACCGACGTCGTACCCCCGGCCGCCGTGGCGGCGGGCGAATGGGCCGAGATCGCCTCGCGCGCGGCCGCGTTCGTCCGGGCAATGAATTCCGAGAGGTAGAACCATGAGCGCCACCGTCGATTGGCTGCGCACCAGCACGTCGGGACTGCTGCTGCTCTGCGGCCTGGCCATCGCCGTGCTGCTGATCGCGATCATCAAGTTCAAACTGGAGCCGTTCATCGCGCTGCTGCTCACCGGACTCGGACTGGCCCTCGCGGCCGGGCTGCCGGTGACGCAGATCGTCGGCTCACCGCTGAAACCCGGAGAGTCGCTGCTGGAGACCGGGTTCGGCGGCATCCTCGGGCACATTGCCGTCATCATCGGGCTGGGCACCGTGCTCGGCGCGATCCTGGAACGCTCCGGCGGCGCGGACGTGCTCACCGAGAAGCTGCTGAACCTGTTCGGGGAGAAGGGCGCTCCGGTCGCCATGGGCCTGCTCGGGCTCATCTTCGGCATCCCGGTGTTCTTCGACATCGGCATCTTCGTGCTCGCGCCGCTGGTGTACGTCGCCGCCAAGCGCGGCGGGCGGTCGCTGGTGCTCTACGCGCTGCCGATGCTGGCGGGGTTGTCCATGACGCACGCGTTCCTGCCGCCGCATCCCGGACCGGTCTCGCTGGGCGGGCTGCTCGGGGTGAGCCTGGGCTGGCTGATCGTGATGGGATTCGTCTGCGGCATCCCGGGATTCATCGCGGCGGGCATCGTGTGGGGCAGCTGGATCGGCAAGCGGGTCCAGATCGAGGTGCCCGCGGAGTTCACCGTCGGCAAGCAGGACGACGAGGTGTCGGCCGGAACCGGCGGCGGGCAGCCCACGGGCGGCACCGCTACCCTCGCACCCGGCGAGACGCAGGTGAAGCAGCCGCCGACCGTGGGCCTGATCGGGGCCATCATCGCCGTCCCGCTGATCCTCATCCTGGGCGCGACCTTCGGCAGCCAGTTGCTCGACGCGGGTTCGACGACGCTGCAGATCCTCACCTTCCTGGGTACGCCCGCGGTGGCGCTGCTGCTGACCGTGCTCATCGCCTTCTATGTGCTGGGCATCCGGCGCGGCTCGTCGGTGCAGGAATCGAGCACGGTGACCGCCGAGTCGCTGCGGCCGGTGGGCATGCTGCTGCTGGTGGTCGGTGCGGGCGCGTTCTTCGGAAAGGTCATCTCCGCCACCGGGATCGGCGCGGCGCTGGCGCACACCATGGCCGCGGCCGGGCTGCCGGTGATCGTGCTGGCCTACGTGATCAGCTGTGGTTTGCGCATCGCGCAGGGTTCGGCGACCGTCGCGATCGTCACCACCGGCGGCATCGTCGCGCCGCTGGTGCACGACGCCGGTTACTCGCAGGTGGCGCTGGCGCTGATCGCCATGTCCATCGCGGCCGGGTCGATCATCCTCAGCCACGTCAACGACGGCGGCTTCTGGATCATCCAGAAGTTCTTCAACATGACCGTGAAGCAGACGCTGCAAACCTGGTCGGTGCTGGAAACCGTGCTGTCCGTGGTGAGTTTCGCGGTCGCCGGAGTGCTCTTCGCGATCCTCGCCTGATGTGACACTTCCCACCGAATCGGCCCGCGATCGCCGCTGAAGCGCGCGGGCCGGTTCGGTAGCGGTGCACAGTGGTGTCACACACTTCGGCAGCGGGAGGCAAGCATGGACCTACCGATTACCGGTGCGGCCCTGGTCATATCGTCCATCACACCGCATCGGCTGGTCTGCACCGCCGGTGACTACGAATTGCACATCGAAGCCGAACTCGTGGTCCACTCCCCGGACGGCCCCACCCTGCACCGCATTCCGGGCGAACCCGACGCGGAGGATCTGGCCGACCGGATCAGCGGCCTGATCACCGTCGCCGAGGTCGACGAGCACGGCAACCTCCGCATCGACCTCGACACCGGCCGCCGCCTCACCGTCGAACCGGATCGGTACTTCGAGGCGTGGAACCTCAGCGCACCCGGTCGCTACCTGGTGGTCTGCATGCCGGGCGGTGAGCTGGCCACCTGGACCGAACTGACCTGAGCCACAGGTCAGTTCGCTGCCGCGTCGAACATGCCGACCTGATACGACCCGCCCGGCTGGCGCAGGATGACTCCGAGCCGGTTGGCGGCGTTGATCAGCGCCACCTGCGACACCAGGGCGGCGAGCTGATCGTCGTCGAAGTGCTCGCGCACCCGCGCCCAGGTGCCGTCGCCGACTCCCTGGGACGCGTCGGCCAGCCGGGTGCCCTCCTCCGCGAAGGCCAGCGCCGCCCGCTCGGCCTCGGTGAACACGCTCGATTCCCGCCAGGCCGCAACCAGATTCAGCCGCACCGCCGTCTCACCGGCGGCCGCCGCCTCCTTGGCGTGCGCGTCCAGGCAGAACCCGCAGCCGTTGATCTGACTGACCCGCAGCGACACCAGCTCCTGAATGGACCGCGGCAGCGTCGAACGCATGATCACCGCACCGGCATTGGCGAACCGGTTCGCGAACTTCGCACCGAACTCGTTGGCGGCCAAGTCGAATCGGGTTTCCATGATGGCTCCTCCTGCTCGTCGAGAGTGACGACCACAAGACCCCGCCCACGCGGCTGCTGTGACAGGCCCGAAATGTGAACTGCGCCACCGTGCACGGTGCGGCTCCGATCCGGAGCCACACCGCCTCAGTTGTCGACCGGAATCGCCTCGGCCGACGCCGCGAGCGCGCTGCGCAGCCAGGGCAGGGCCTCGACGGCGCTCGGGGCGTGGTGGGTCGCGAGGTCCAGCTCGGGCGGCCGCAGCGCGGCCGACCAGCTCGGGACCGCCAGCACCCGCATGCCCGCGGTGTGCGCGGAGCGGATCCCGGCGGCCGAATCCTCCACTGCCACACAGTGTTGCGGGTGCACGTCCAGGAGTTGGGCGGCGTGCAGGTACGGGGCGGGATGCGGTTTGGTGGCGGTCTGATCCTCGCGGGTCACCACCGTCGGCATCCGCAGCCCGTAGTGCGCGAGGGTGGCGTCCACGAACCGCCGCGGTGAGGCCGACACCACCGCCACCGCGACCGTGGAGGCCGCGAGCGTCAGCAGACCCTGCGCGCCGGGCAGCAGCCCGATCCGGCCCGCCCGCACCCGGGCGATCATCAGATCGCAGCAGTCCTCGACCACCTGCTCGACCGGCAGCCCGCCTGAGACCCGGGCGAGATGACAGGCCCAATCCCCGTGCCCGTGCGTCGAATTCCGGTCGGCGTCGCACCACACGTGACCATGTCGCGCCGCGTACTGCTCCCAGCACCGATCCCACGGCCCCATGGTCGCGACCAGGGTTCCGTCCAGATCGAACAGGACCGCGTCGATCCGCGCGCTCACGCGGGCACGATCTCGGACTCGATCCGACAGGGCGGTTCGGCAACGGGTCGATCGGGTCGGCCCAGGGATACCACCATCGTCTATCGCCCTCGCTTGTCGTCGGGAATGGAGTCGAAGCGTGTGTCGGGGCTGACAGTAGTGGCAGTGATGTCCGTTTCCGGGGAGGTGGTCAGCGGGTGACGGGGGTGGGTTCGGTGAGGCGGGACAGCTTTTCGGGGTTGCGGACCACGTAGAGGGCGGAGACCAGGCCGTTGTCGATGCGGAGGGTGAGGACGGCGTCGAGTTCCTGATCGAAGTGGATGAGCAGGGCCGGGAAACCGTTGGCCTGCACCGGAGTGACGGTGACCGTCTGCGGGGTGCGGCGCAGGCCCGCGTCGAGGATGCGGGCGACGCGGTCCGCGCCTCGGACGGGGTTGGGGATGGCCTGTTTGATGCCGCCGCCGTCGCCGACGAGGACCACGTCGGGGGACAGGATGTCGATGAGGGCTTGCAGGTCACCGGTTTCCACGGCGTGCTGGAAGGCGTCGAGGGCGTGGCGGGCGTCGGCGGGGTCGGTGATGCCGCGCGGACGACGTTCGGCCACATGGCCTTTGGCGCGATGCGCGATCTGACGCACGGCGGCGAGACTCTTGCCGACGGCCTGCGCGATCTCGTCGTAGGGCAGATCGAAGACCTCGCGGAGCACGAAAACCGCACGCTCCGTGGGCGACAGGGTTTCCAGCACCAGCAGCATCGCGGTGGAGACGCTGTCGGCCAGTTCCACGTCCTCGGCCACATCCGGGGTGGTGAGCAGCGGCTCCGGCAGCCACGACCCGACATAGGATTCGCGGCGGCGGCCCAGCGTGCGCAGCCGGGTCAACGCCTGGCGGCTCGCGATCCGCACCAGATAGGCCCGCTCGTCGAGCACGGTGGACAGCTCCACCCCCGACCAGCGCAGCCAGGTCTCCTGCAGTACGTCTTCGGCGTCGGCCGCCGAGCCCAGGATCTCGTAGGCCACCGTGAACAGCAGATTCCGGTGCGCCATGAAGGACTCGGTCGCCGGATCCTCCAGTGCCGCCGTGGCTTCGCTCTCGATCCGCTCGCCCACCATCACCGGGTTCCTCTCACTCGCCTCGATCGTGCGACCCACCGGAGTGCGGGGGCCACCCACAAGACTCCGGTACCGAGCCGCGTGTGACAGGTCGGAGAAAATAAAATTCGGTGTGCGTGCCGTGACCGCCGGGACGGGTCCCCGTCCGCCCGGCGGCCACGACATCGCAGGGCACGCGGCTCCGAATCGGAACCTCGTGCCGGAGCGCCACTCGGCACGCGAGCGCGTCGCCTCGGCGATCGCCGTGCGGTCCGCGTTCGTGCCGTCCCCTCGCGGACACCCGGTGTCGCCGCGGCTGTTTCGCGGCCCTCAGAGCATCCCGACCGGTATGGGTATGGTCAAGCTCGAGCAGTGTCCCAATTTGTCCCACTCGACTTTGCGGAGAGTTTGCTGATTCAAAGTTCGCTTGACATAACCGAAGTGGTGCGCCCCCTGGTCGCCGGGTAGATTTACCGGAGAAAATCAGTTTGGAATGGGCTTCTGGAGGGTTGTGTGAACGCGTCGCGCTCGGAAATTGCGGACTATTTGCGAGGGCGGCGTGAGGCGGCCGGTCTCACCCGGGCCGACCTGGCGCAGCGAGCCGGGGTGTCCGAGGCGCTGATCCAGAAGATCGAGCAGGGCACCCGGCAGCCGACCGCCACCGCCCTCGGTGCACTCTTCGACGCGTTGCAGGTGCCGCCGCAGGTCCGCGAATACGCGGCCACCAAATTGCAGCCCGAGTTGGCTACCTTCGGCACCGAGATCAGCCCGCCCGAACCCTACGAACTCGACTTCCTCGAAAGCATGCCGTACCCCGCCTGCTATCAGACCATGCCCGCGGTGGATCTGGTCGCCGCCAATCAGGCGTATCTGCGGGCGTTTCCGGGCCTCGAACCCGGCGGCAACATCATCGAGTGGATGCTGCTCGATCCGCGCGCCCGCGAGGTCATCTACGACTGGGAACGCGAAGCGCACTTCATGGTCTACGGGTTCCGCTACATGGGCGCGGCCATCCACTCTCCCGAACGGATCGCGGCGATCGCCCAGCGATGTAGTGCGGCGCCGGAATGGGATCGCTTCTGGTCCACCGAGGTCGCGCCGGAGACCATCGCCGGCCGCTGCACCCGGGTGCGCTCACCCGAGACCGGCGAGTGGGAGAGCCTGCACATCCAGGTGTTCAAATTCGAAGTGCCGCAGCGCCCCTGGTGGATCTACTCGCTGGTCCCGGTGCGCTGACCCGGCTTTCAGTTCGCGCGGGTGAGCACCGCGATCGGGAAGCGGCGCGGGCTCAGCGCGCGGTAGGTGGTGAAGTCCGGGTACGCGGCGACGAGAGTGGCCCAGCGGCGGTCGTATTCGGCGTCGTCGGTGATCACCCGGGCCGCCACCGGCCAGGTGTCACGGCCGACCCGGACCTGTCCGTGCCCGGCGGCCTCCAGGTTCTTCCACCAGTTCGGCGTGCCGGGATGGCCGCCGTTGGAACCGCACGCCAGCAGGTCCGCGCCGTCGCGCACCAGCATCAGCATGACCGGGCGCGCCTGCCCGGATTTGCGCCCGGTGACGGTCAATTCGAAGACCGGCCGCCCGAACAGCGTGGTGAACCGTGCGCCGCCGAAGTGCTCGAACAGGCGGCGGTGCAGTCGCGCGTAGAAGCGGGAGACCGCACCGAGGTAGGTGCTCGAGTAGTGGTTGAAGCGGCCCGACAGGGTCAGCTGCTCGTTTCCGGAAACCGTGCCGGTCATTGGTATTCCTCTGCGTCACCCGATGTTTCGAGGCTCACTGTACATGGCGTCCAGTCAGTGGCCTCGGTGTGGCGCAAGCGCCCCCGCGTGATCAGTTCACGCAGGGGATCTTGGAACCGATGGTGGTGGTGACCGGCTTGCCGGAATCCGGTGCGTCGGAGGTGGAGTCGGTGGTGGCCGTGGTGCCGGTCGAGGCCGACGAGACGCCACCGGTCGCCGTCGCCGCCGTGGTGGCCGTCGAGGCCGCACTCGGGTCCAGCGACGCCGGGATGTCGAGATCGGTGCCCACCACCAGCTTCACGTGCCCGGAGGACACCTCGGTGGACTGCGCCACCGGTAGCCCGCCGAACATCTCCGAGAGCTGCTTGGCGTCGGTGTCCGCACCGGCGCCGTAGTAGATGGTCGAGGTGGTGCCGTCCGCGTACGAGGCATTGCCGACGTCACCGGCCGGGAAACCCTTGGCGGTCAGCAACTTCGACACCTTCGAGGCCTGCCCGGAGGTGCCGCTGGCATTGACCACGTCGAGGGTGGAGGTGGGGATGGTGGCCGGAGCGCTGGGCGCGGCCGGGGCCGAGACGCCGAACGCCTCGCGCACCGTCTTCTTGATGGCCACCGGGTCGATGACGTTCACGTCCTGGCCGTCGACCGTGTCGTAGCGCAGCACCGGCAGGGTGCGGAACTCCATCGTCGGGGACTCCGCGCGGCCCAGCTTGGTGGCGAAGTCGGTGAGGTTCCAGCCCTTCGAGAGCACCACGTCGTTGTGCGCCACGTCCATCAGCGACTTCAGCTTGGCCGGATTGGCCATGGTGCCCGAGCTCTTGAGCGAACTGGCCACCGAGGTGAGGAACGCCTGCTGCCGGTGGGTGCGGTCGAGGTCGCCGTTCTCGAGCCCGTGCCGCTGCCGCACGAAGGCCAGCGCGTCGGAGCCGTCGAGGTGCTGCGGTCCGGCGGGGAATTGCGCGCCGGAGTAGTAGCTGTCGTCCACGGCGTGATTGAGGCACACGTCGACGCCGCCGAGCGCGGTCGCCAGATCGTAGAAGCCCGCCAGCGAGATCTCCGCGAACTGGTTGATCGGCACGCCGGTCAGCGCCTTCACGGTCTGAACGATGCTGGCGCGGCCCGCTTCCCGGCCCTGGAACTCCAGATCGGGGCCGTCGACCGCGCCCTGCGCCTTGAGCTTCTCCTCGACCGTGTACTTCTTGAGGCCGTACGACTCCTTGATCTTGGCGTGGTCGTAGCCCGGAATGCCCTGTACGGGAACGTAATCGTCACGCGGGATGGAGAACGCGACGATGTGTTTCAGATCCTTCGGAATGTGCACCAGGATCAGCGAATTGGCGTTGTAGCCGCCCTCGGTGCCGTCGCCGGCGTGCAGCTGGTCGAGGATCGCCTTCGGCAGGTCGTTGCCGTTCAGGTCTTTTCGGGTGTCCAGGCCGATGAGCAGCATGTTGATATCGCCGTCGAGGTTCACGTCCTCGGGTGCGATGGCGCCCGTGCGTTTGAAGCCCGCGTCGAAACTGTGCTCGCCGTACCAGATCACACCTGTCGCGCCCATCACACCGGCGGCGATGAGTGCGACGAAACCGCGGCTGGCCAGTTGTAGCCGTTTGGCGGTCGGGCTCGCGGGCACGCTCTTGCCCGAGCGCTTGGCGGCCGCGCGCCGCTTGTCCGCGCGCCGGGAGGTGGGCGTCGCTTCGGCACGCCGTGAGCGGCGGGAAGCGGGTGCTGGCGTCTCCGGTGCCTTGGGGGTGCGGCCCGCCTGGGGGCCGACGACCGGCAGCGGTTGAGTGGCGTCGTCGTACATGGCGCTGTCGAGTGTGCCGTAAGCGGCGCTTCCTGTCAGATTTCCGGCCCGTTGTGAATGAGCTTGCACAGTCGTGCATAATCATCACATGGTGGATACCTCGGCGGGCCCCCTGCGGGTCGCGGTAGCTGGTGCGAGCGGATACGCGGGTGGTGAAGTCCTGCGCCTGTTGCTCGGTCACCCGGCCTACCGCAGCGGGCAGCTCCAGATCGGGGCGCTGACCGCCGGGTCCAATGCCGGTGTCACCCTCGGTGAGCTGCAGCCGCATCTGCTGCCGCTGGCCGACCGGGTGCTCGAACCCACCACCGTCGAAGTGCTCGCGGGCCACGACGTGGTCTTCCTGGGCCTGCCGCACGGGCAGTCCGCGGCGATCGCCACGGCGTTGCCAGAGTCCACGATCATCATCGACTGCGGCGCCGATTTCCGGCTCACCGACGGTGCGGCCTGGGAGAAGTATTACGGCACCCCGCACGCCGGGCACTGGCCCTACGGGCTGCCCGAATTGCCCGGCGGCCGTGAGCTGTTGCGCGGCGCGACCCGGATCGCGGTCCCCGGTTGCTACCCGACCGTCTCCAGCCTGGCGCTGGCCCCGGCCATCGCCGCCGGGATCATCGAGCCGCGGGTGAACGTGGTCGCCGTCAGCGGCACCTCCGGCGCGGGCCGCAAACTCGATGTCGGACTGCTGGGTTCGGAGGTGATGGGCTCGCTGCGCGCGTACGGCATCGCCGGCGCGCACCGGCACACCCCGGAGATCTCGCAGAATCTGAAGGCCGTGGGCGGCACCGACGTCGCCGTCTCCTTCACCCCCGTGCTGGCCCCGCTGCCGCGCGGCATCCTCGCCACCTGCACCGCGGTCACCACCGTGGACGCCGCGGCCGCCCGCGCGGTGTACGAGAAGGCTTACGCGGACGAACCTTTCGTGCATCTGCTGCCGGAAGGGGTACTCCCGCAGACGGGTTCGGTGCTCGGATCCAACGCCGTCACCCTCCAGGTGACGGTGGACGCCGATGCCGGAATGCTGGTCGTGATCGGCGCGATCGACAACCTGACCAAGGGCACCGCGGGCGCCGCGGTGCAATCGATGAATCTGGCTCTCGGAATCGACGAGACCGCAGGACTTTCCACCGTAGGAGTGGCACCGTGACCTCACACGACGACGGCAAGCTGGTCCGGACCCAGGGCGTCACCGCGCCCCTGGGCTTCCGTGCGGCGGGCATCGCCGCGGGCATCAAGAAGAGCGGCAAGGCCGACCTGGCGCTGGTGTTCAGCGAGGGACCCGACTACGCCGCCGCGGGCGTCTTCACCCGCAACAAGGTCAAGGCCGCACCGGTGCTGTGGTCGCAGCAGGTGCTGACCGGCGGACGACTGCGCGCGGTCATCCTCAATTCCGGTGGCGCGAACGCCTGTACGGGCCCGGGTGGCTTCCAGGACACCCACGCCACCGCCGAGGAACTCGCGAAAGCCCTGAGCAACTGGGGAACCGAGACCGGCGCGGGCGAGATCGCGGTCTGCTCAACCGGTTTGATCGGCGACCGGCTGCCGATGGACAAGCTCATCCCCGCCGTCACCGAGATCGTGCACGAGATGGGCGGCGGGCTGTCCGGTGGCCTGGAGGCCGCGCGCGCCATCATGACCACCGATACGGTGCCGAAAGAGGCTGCGTACCACCACAAGAACAAATGGAACGTGGGCGGCATGGCCAAGGGCGCGGGCATGCTCGCCCCGTCGCTGGCCACCATGCTGGTGGTGCTGACCACCGACGTCGTGGCCACGCCCGCCCAGTTGGACGAGGCGCTGCGCAAGGCCACCGGCTACACCTTCGACCGCCTCGACGTGGACGGCTCCTGCTCCACCAACGACACCGTGCTGCTGCTGGCCAACGGCGCGTCCGGCGTCGCGCCCAGCCAGGAGGCGTTGAACGCGGCCGTGTTCGCGGTCTGCGACGACCTGGCCGAACAGCTCATGTCCGACGCCGAGGGCGTCACCAAGCGCGTGCACATCACCGTGAAGGGCGCGGTGAGCGAGGACGAAGCGCTCATCGGGGCCCGCGCGCTGGCGCGTGACAGCCTGGTCAAGACCGCCTTCTTCGGTTCCGACCCGAACTGGGGACGGGTGCTGGCCTCGATCGGCATCGCGCCCATCGAACTGGATCCCAACCGGGTCTCGGTGTCGTTCAACGGATCTCCGGTGTGCGTCGACGGCGCGGGTGCGCCCGGCGCCCGCGAGGTCGACCTGTCCGGCCCCGATATCGCGGTGCTGGTGGACCTGGGTCTGGGCGACGGCGAGGCCACCGTCCGCACCACCGATCTCTCGCACGGCTACGTCGAAGAGAACTCGGCCTACAGCTCATGAACGCGGCGATCCAACAGCTTTCGGCTCTCGACAAGGCGCACGTGCTGGCCGGTGCGCTGCCGTGGCTGCAGAAGTTCCGCGATAAGATCGTGGTCGTCAAATACGGCGGCAACGCCATGGTCGACGACAACCTCAAGGAAGCCTTCGCCGCGGACATGGCGTTCCTGCGCACCGTCGGTGTGCACCCCGTCGTGGTGCACGGCGGCGGCCCGCAGATCAGCGCCATGCTCCAGAAGCTCGGACTGCAGGGCGAATTCCGGGGCGGCTTCCGCGTCACCACACCCGAGGTGATGGAAGTCGTGCGGATGGTGCTGTTCGGTCAGGTCGGCCGGGAACTGGTGGGGCTCATCAACGCTCACGGTCCCTACGCGGTCGGCATCTCCGGTGAGGACGCCCGGCTGTTCACCGCCACCCGCCGCACCGTGCAGGTGGACGGGCACGCCACCGATATCGGCCTGGTCGGCGACGTCACCGAGGTGAATCCCGAGGCCGTGCTGGATCTCATTGCGGCGGGCCGGATTCCGGTGGTGTCCACCATCGCGCCGGACGCCGACGGGGTGGTGCACAACATCAACGCCGACACCGCCGCCGCCGCACTGGCCGAGGGCATCGGCGCGGAGAAGCTCGTGGTCCTCACCGATGTCGAAGGCCTGTACACGGATTGGCCCGACCGCTCCTCGCTGACCTCGCGCATCGACACCGCGGCGCTGGCCGAGTTGCTGCCGCGCCTGGATGCGGGCATGGTGCCCAAGATGGAAGCCTGTCTGCGCGCCGTGCAGGGTGGCGTCCCCACCGCGCACGTCATCGACGGGCGGGTCGCGCACGCGGTGCTGCTGGAGCTGTTCACCGGCGAAGGCATCGGGACCATGGTGACCCCGGCGGGTCCCGACACTGGAAGTTCGAACGGAGTGGCGCAATGACTACGGCCGGCATGCAGGAGCGGTGGAACACCGCGCTGATGAACAACTACGGCACCCCGAAGGTCGCGCTGGTGCGTGGCGCGGGCGCGGTCGTCTACGACGCCGAGGGCAAGCGCTACCTGGACTTCCTCGGCGGCATCGCCGTCAACAGCCTCGGACACGCGCATCCGGCGATTCTCGCGGCGGTCACCGGGCAGCTCGGCACGCTCGGGCACGTCTCGAATCTCTATGCCAGCGAACCGGTCATCGCACTCGCCGAGCGGCTGCTCGCGCACTTCGGTGATGGCAACGGCAAGGCGTTCTTCTGCAACTCAGGCACCGAGGCCAACGAGGCCGCCTTCAAGATGGCCCGCCTGACCGGCAAGACCAAGATCGTCGCGTGTGAAGAGGCGTTCCACGGAAGGACCATGGGCGCACTGGCTTTGACCGGGCAGCCCGCCAAGCGGGCCCCGTTCGAGCCGATGCCCGCGGGCGTCGTGCACGTGCCCTACGGTGACGCCGCCGCGCTGTCCGCCGCCGTCGACGACGACACCGCCGCGGTGTTCCTGGAACCCATCATGGGCGAGAGCGGCGTCGTGGTGCCCCCGGCCGACTACCTGGCCAAGGCCCGCGCCATCACCAAAGCGCATGGCGCACTGCTGATCCTGGACGAGGTGCAGACCGGTATCGGCCGCACCGGCGCCTTCTTCGCGCATCAGAGCGCGGGCATCGTGCCCGACGTCATCACCCTGGCCAAGGGCCTCGGCGGCGGCCTGCCCATCGGCGCCGTGCTCGCGCAGGGCCCGGCGGCGGAGCTGCTGCAGCCCGGCATGCACGGCACCACCTTCGGCGGCAATCCGGTCTGTGCCGCAGCGGCTCTGGCGGTACTGAACACCATCGACGAGGACGGACTGCTCGCGCACGTGGAGTCCGTCGGCAAGATCCTCGTCGACGGCATCGAGGATCTCGACCACCCGCTCGTCGATCATGCCCGCGGTGCGGGCCTGCTGATCGGCATCCAGCTGACCGCCGACGTCTCCGCCCAGGTGGAGGCCGCCGCGCGGGAGGCCGGCTACCTGGTGAACCCGGCCAAGCCCAACGTGATCCGGCTCGCGCCCCCGCTCGTGCTGACCGAAACCCAGGCCGACAACTTCCTGGCCGACCTGCCCGCGATTCTCGATGCGGCGAACAAGGAGACCAAGTGACCATCCGGCATTTCCTGCGTGACGACGACGTCACCCCCGCCGAACAGGCCGAGATCCTCGCCCTCGCAGCCGAATTGAAGGCCGCACCGCTGTCGCGCCGTCCCCTCGACGGGCCGCGCGGCGTCGCGGTCATGTTCGAGAAGAACTCCACCCGCACCCGCTTCTCCTTCGAGATGGGCATCGCGCAGCTCGGCGGGCACGCCGTCGTCGTCGACGGCCGCGACACCCAGCTCGGCCGCGAGGAGACCCTCGCCGACACCGGCCGGGTGCTCTCCCGCTATGTCGATGCCATCGTCTGGCGCACCTTCGAGCAGACCCGCCTGGATGAGATGTCCGGTGCGGCAACGGTTCCCGTCGTCAACGCGCTGTCCAACGAGTTCCACCCGTGCCAGGTGATGGCCGATCTGCAGACGCTCAAGGAGCGCAAGGGCGCGGATCTGACCGGCCGCAACCTCACCTACCTCGGCGACGGCGCGAACAATATGGCGCACTCGCTGCTGCTGGGCGGCGTCACCGCGGGCATGAACGTGACCATCGCAGCGCCCAAGGGTTTCGAGCCACTGCCGTGGATCCTCGACGCCGCCGGTAAGCGGGCTGCCGAGACCGGCGCCAAGATCGCCGTCACCAATGATCCGCTGGCCGCCGCCGACGGCGCGGACGCGCTGGTCACCGACGCCTGGACCTCGATGGGCCAGGAGAACGACGGGCTCGACCGCGTTGCCCCGTTCCGGCCCTTCCAGGTGAACGCCGCGCTGGTGGCCCGTGCGGCCTCGGATGTGACTGTCCTGCACTGTCTTCCGGCGCACCGCGGCGACGAGGTCACTGACGAGGTGCTCGACGGCCCGCACAGCGCGGTCTGGGACGAAGCCGAGAACCGGCTGCACGCGCAGAAGGCGCTGCTGGTCTGGCTGCTCGAGAAGAGCCAGGGGTGACCAGCGGCGACCGCCGCGCACCCGCGCCCGGCAAATCGGGTGCGGCCATCGCCCGCACCCGCGCCGGGCGGCAGGCCCGCATCGTCGCCATCCTGTCGCAGCACGAGGTGCGCAGCCAATCCGAGCTGGCCGCACTGCTTTCCGGTGAGGGCATCGACACCACCCAGGCCACGCTCTCGCGCGACCTGGACGAACTCGGTGCGGTGAAACTGCGCGCCGCCGACGGCGGCGCGGGCGTCTACGTCGTCCCCGAGGACGGCAGCCCCGTGCGCGGCGTCACCGGCGGCACCGAACGCCTCTCCAAACTGCTCGGCGACCTGCTGGTGTCCACCGACGCCAGCGGCAATATCGCGGTGTTGCGCACCCCGCCCGGCGCGGCGCACTTCCTGGCCAGCGCCCTGGATCGCGCCGCACTGCCGGAGATCGTCGGCACCATCGCCGGTGACGACACCATCGCCGTCATCGCCCGTGAACCCATGACCGGCGCGGAACTGGCCACCAAGATCGAACTGCTGGCCTGATCGGATCGGGTATCACCCTGGCTCACTTGGTCTTTCGTGCGACCGCGAAGACGCGGCGGAACGGGAGCCAGGTGGTGCCGTCGGGCTGCCGGGGGTAGGCGGTGCGCAGGATCGGAGCGAGTTCGGCGCGGAAGCGGGCCCAGTCGGCGTCCTCGAGTGCGTCGCGGACCGGGTGCAGCGCGGTGCCGGTGACCCATTCAAGGACGGGGTCATCGCCGGTCAGAGGCTGTAGGTATGTGGTCTCCCAGGCGTCGACCTGGCATCCGGCGGCGGTCAGCACCGCGGCGTAACCGGCGGGGTCCGGTACCGATTCGCGATTCAGCAGGCCGCCGGAATTCAGTGTGGCGCGCCAGGATTCGCTGTGGGCGAGGTCGCGGATGGCGAGATGGGAAGGGGCGTCGAAGTTTCCGGGGACCTGCAGGGCGAACCAGGCACCGTCTGGGAGGGCATCGATCCAGCGGGGGAGCAGGTCGAGGTGGTTCGGAACCCATTGCAGGACAGCGTTGGTCACCACGACGTCGGTGTCGGGGGCGGGCATCCAGTCGCGGACGTCGGCGACGGTGGCGTCGATGCCGTGCTCGCGCGCGGCGGCGACCATCTCGGGGGAGGAGTCGAAGGCCTCGACGGTGGCGCCGGGCCAGCGGGTGGCGAGGGTGGTGGTCAGATTGCCCGGGCCGCAGCCCAGATCGGCAACGCGCCGGGGTGTGCTCGCGTTGACGCGGCCCACCAGATCGAAGAACGGGCGTGCCCGCAGATCATCGAAGGCCAGGTACTTGTCGGGGTCCCACATCGCAGCTCCACTCGCCAGGTTTACCAAACCGTACGTCCGTACTGTATTCCGGTGGCCGGTCGGACGCAAGGTCGGTACCCCGGTTATGAATGGGATTGCATCGTCGTGCATAATCATTTGCAGCACGCGGAGCCGCCCGGCGAGAGCCGACAGGACCGGCCCGTCGCCCGCGCCGGCGGGCTGCGCAGAACCTAGACGTATGAATCGAGGAGCACGGACATGACCAAGCGCGTCGTACTCGCCTACTCCGGCGGGCTGGACACCTCTGTTGCCATCAGCTGGATCGCCAAGGAGACCGGGGCCGAAGTCGTCGCCGTCGCCATCGATCTCGGCCAGGGCGGCGAGGACATGAACGATGTGCGCCAGCGCGCCATCGACTGCGGCGCGGTGGAGTCCATCGTGGTGGATGCCCGTGACGAATTCGCCAACGAGTACTGCCTGCCGACCATCCAGGCCAACGCGCTCTACATGGGCCGCTACCCGCTGGTCTCGGCCATCTCCCGGCCGCTGATCGTCAAGCACCTGGTCGAGGCCGCCGAATACCATGGCGCCGACACCGTTTCGCACGGTTGCACCGGCAAGGGCAACGACCAGGTCCGCTTCGAGGTCGGCATCGGCGCGCTCGCGCCCGACCTGAAGGTGATCGCACCGGTCCGCGACTACGCCTGGACCCGTGAGAAGGCCATCGAGTTCGCCGGTGAGAACAAGCTGCCGATCAACGTCTCCAAGAAGTCGCCCTTCTCCATCGACCAGAACCTGTGGGGCCGCGCGGTCGAGACCGGGTTCCTCGAGGACCTCTGGAACGCGCCGACCAAGGACGTCTACGACTACACCGTCGACCCGACCGTCAACTTCGAAGCGCCCGACGAGCTCATCATCACCTTCGACAAGGGCGTTCCGGTCGCCATCGACGGCCGCCCGGTCAGCATGTTCGAGGCCATCACCGAGCTCAACCAGCGCGCCGGCCGCCAGGGCGTCGGCCGCCTCGACATGGTCGAGGACCGCCTGGTCGGCATCAAGTCCCGCGAGATCTACGAGGCGCCCGGCGCCATCGCGCTGATCACCGCGCACCAGGAGATGGAAGCCGTCACCGTCGAGCGCGAGCTGGGTCGCTACAAGCGACAGGTCGAGCAGCGGTGGGGCGAGCTGGTGTACGACGGCCTGTGGTTCTCGCCGCTCAAGCGCGCCCTCGACGCCTTCGTGGCCGAGACCCAGCAGCACGTCTCCGGTGAGGTCCGCATGGTCCTGCACGGCGGCAGCGTGGTCGTCAACGGCCGTCGCTCCGACGAGTCGCTCTACGACTTCAACCTGGCCACCTACGACGCGGGCGACACCTTCGACCAGTCGCTGGCCAAGGGCTTCGTGCAGATCCACGGCCTGTCCTCCAAGGTCGCGGCGCGACGGGATCTCAACAGCAAGTAGTAGCCTGCGACCGGGGACAACCGGCCAAGAGGAGACGCGCCCATGCGAACCGATGACGACAGTTGGGACATCACGGAGAGCGTGGGCGCGACCGCCCTCGGCGTGGCCGCCATCCGGGCCTACGAAAGTAGCCGGGACGACGCGCTTTTCCACGATCCGTACGCGGCGAAGCTGGTCTCAGCGGTCGGCAACGACGGCTGGAACACGCTGATGGCGGGTGCGCTGAGCGGACGCGATATCGACGATCCGGATCTGCGCGGCTGGTCCATGGGCAGTGTGCTGATCGCGCGCACCGTCTACATCGACGAGTACTTCGCGGTGGCGGCGCGCGCCGGGATCCAGCAGATCGTGATCCTGGCGGCCGGGCTCGATGCCCGCGCCTACCGGCTCGAATGGCCTTCGGGCACCAGGATTTTCGAGCTGGATCAGCCGAAGGTGCTGGCGTTCAAGGCGCGTGCGCTGGCCGACGACCAGCCTGCCGCCGATCGCCGCGAGGTGGCCATCGACCTAAGGCACGACTGGCCGAAAGCCCTGCTGGACAAGGGTTTCGAACCGGATCAGCCGACGGCCTGGCTGGCCGAGGGGCTGCTGCGGTATCTGCCCGGGCATGCCCAGGACGCGCTGCTCGAGCACGTGCTGGAACTCAGTGCCCCCGGTAGTCGACTCGCGCTCAACCTGGGCACCGGCCACCGGGAGCTGTCCGATGAGCACCGCGAGCGGCGTTCGCAGGTGATGGCCAAGGCCGGAATTCATATCGACCTGGAAAATCTGTTCTACCCGTGGGAGGACCGCCAGGACCCCCGCGACTGGTTCGCCATGCACCAGTGGCTGGTGACCGAGGGTGACCCGGTGACCCTGCTCGAAGACCGCGGCCGCACCGTCCCCGAGACGGCCAAGGCCGGAATGAGCGCACACATCCTGATGACCGCGACCAAACCGCGAGGAGACGACACGCTATGACGCAGGGCGGCAGCACGAACGAAGGCGCGCTGTGGGGTGGACGCTTCGCGTCCGGCCCGGCCGCGGCGATGGCGGCGCTGAGCAAGTCCACCCACTTCGACTGGGTGCTCGCGCCGTACGACATTCGCGCCTCCAAAGCCCATGCGCGCGTGCTGCACAAGGCCGGACTGCTGTCCGAGGGTGACCTCACCGGCATGCTGGCCGGACTGGACTCGCTGGCCGCCGACGTCGAGTCGGGCGCGTTCGGGCCGCTGGAATCCGATGAGGACGTGCACGGCGCGCTCGAGCGCGGGCTCATCGACCGGGTCGGGACCGAGCTCGGCGGGCGGCTGCGCGCCGGTCGCTCGCGCAACGACCAGGTCGCCACGCTGTTCCGGATGTGGCTGCGGGATGCGGTGCGGCGCATCGGATCCGGCGTGCTGGACGTGGTGGACGCGCTGACCGCGCAGGCCGCCGCGCACCCGGACGCGGTGATGCCGGGCAAGACGCATCTGCAGGCCGCGCAGCCGGTGCTGCTGTCGCATCATCTGCTGGCGCACGCGCATCCGCTGCTGCGTGATCTCGAGCGGATCCGCGATTTCGACAAGCGGGCTGCGGTGTCGCCCTACGGTTCCGGCGCGCTGGCCGGGTCCTCGCTGGGCCTGGATCCGGAAGCCATTGCCGCCGAGCTGAACTTCGACGCCTCGGCCGCCAACTCCATCGACGCCACCTCCTCGCGTGACTTCGCGGCCGAGGCGGCGTTCGTGCTGGCCATGATCGCGGTCGATCTGAGCCGGATGGCCGAAGAGGTGATCATCTGGAGCACACCGGAATTCGGTTACATCACCCTCGCCGACGCCTGGTCGACCGGCTCCTCGATCATGCCGCAGAAGAAGAACCCGGACGTCTCCGAGCTCACCCGCGGCAAGGCGGGCCGCCTGATCGGCAACCTCACCGGTTTGCTGGCCACGTTGAAGGCGCAGCCGCTGGCCTACAACCGTGACCTGCAAGAAGACAAGGAACCGGTCTTCGACTCGGTGGCTCAGCTGGAACTGCTGCTGCCCGCCATCGCCGGACTGGTCTCCACCCTGACCTTCCACACGGACCGGATGGCCGAGCTGGCCCCGGCCGGGTTCACCCTCGCCACCGATATCGCGGAATGGCTTGTCCGCCAGGGTGTTCCGTTCCGGGTCGCGCACGAGGCCGCCGGTGGGTGCGTGCGTGCCGCCGAGTCGCGTGGTGTCGGCCTGGACGAGCTCACCGACGCGGAGTTCGCGGCGGTCGACCCGGCGCTGACCCCGCAGGTGCGTGAGGTGCTGACCGTGCAGGGCTCCATCGCCTCCCGCAATGCCCGCGGTGGTACGGCGGGCACGCAGGTCGCCAAGCAGCTCGAAGAGGTTCGCGGGACGGCTGCCGGGCACCGTACCTGGCTCGACTGAGCGTTCACGTTCACGACGAAATCGCCCGTGGTGCTGCCGAATCGGCGCACCACGGGCGATTTTCGTCCGAGGATCTATTCGCCGTGCAGCCAGCGGTCCTTCAGCTGCCAGTGGGTATCCCACCAGGCCTTTTCCTTGGCGGGATCCGAACCCGCTGCGGGCGGCGGTGATTCGCCGGGGAACAGCCAGTCGGGGCCGGGTGCGCCGACCGTGGTCGGGGTCGTCGTGGTCGGGTCCGGTGGCGGGGGAGTGTCCGTGCTGGTGGGGGTTTCGGTCGTGGCCGGTACCCGGGTGGGGCGAGCGACGGTGACCGGGGCGGGTGGTGCGGGCGCCGGTTCGAGGGTGGTGGTCGGCGTCGACTGATCCGGTGGCGGCGGATCGATGGTGGTTCCCGGATCTGCCGCCGGTGCCGGGAGCAGTACCGATGTCGTTGGCGTGGCGGGCAATCCGGTGCCGGTGGCGACCGGGCTCATCCGCACCTGTGCCGCGGGCACGGCGTGGTCGCGGGAGTGCGCGACCATGAATCCGGTTCCGGCGAGTGCCGCCACCACGGCGGCCGCCGCGACCACGACCCGCTGCGAACGCCGGTCCACGCTCGGCGGGGCCTCATCGACCATGTCGTGCAACTGTTCCGCGGCGACCAGCGCCGCACCACGCGCCACCGCGTCGGCGGGGTCGGAGATCTCCGCCACCGGTGCGTCGAACCCGAGCGCGATCACATTGGCGATGTCGGTGTCGTCAGCCGCCGACCCACAGATGACCACGGCGTCCGGTCGAATTCCGGCCGCGTCCAACAGCGGCCAGATGCGCGCGATGGCCGCGCCGGCCCCCTCCGGATCGGCGCTGCCCTCCGCCCACGAATCCGATGCGGCGATCTGCGAGCGATCGTCCCCCGTGGCGACGAAGGCGGTGTGATTCCCCAGCAGCTCCAGCACCAGCAGGTTGCCCGGCCGCTCCACCTCCCCGGCGACCGCGACCAGCGCGTTCTTGATCGAAACATACGAGGCGCGTTGCCATTTCCCCGCGGCCAGCGCCGTGACGAGCTCCCGTCGCTCGGCTGCGGTCCGATACACGACGGCCGCATCGTCGACCTCCGCGACCGCCGCGAGCTGGTCGAGCACCTCGGTCACTGCCGTGCCGAGCGCGCCGTCCTCGATCCTCCGCTCGGCGCGCCCCCGCCCCGGCGGTGGCCATCGCGCGTCCGCTGCATCCGTGTGCACGATCCCGCGCACCGACGTCCGTTCGGCCGAAATTCCGACAATTACCCGCATACCACTGAACCTCTGATCGACAACGCCCTGCCCGAGTAGTTCGACGCCCTCCACCAAAATGTTTGGTCCGGAGTCCAATTCCCCCGCGTGCCGTTCGAAATCGGTCCCGTGTCCCGCTACCCCTGGCGGCTAGATTGCTAGCATGCTAGCCTCGAAGGGTGGGCGAAGAAGTGAAGCAATTCAACGTCTACCTGCCGATCTCGCTGATCAAGCAGGTCAAATACCACGCGATCGAGTCGGGAATGTCGCTGTCGGCCTTGGTCGCCGACGCGCTGCGGGCGTATCTGGACGCCCACCGCCAGTCATCGAAGGAGGAGTGAAATGACCGTCAAAGGCATCGAAACCGTTTTCCTGGAAACCCACAACTGGGGCAAGACCGCCCGCTTCCTACAGGGCCTCGGCTTCGAGGTGGAGTTCGAGACCGGCCACAACTCCGGCCAGTTCCGCATGCCCGAAGGCCCCACCGTCTTCGTCGCCGAAATCGCCCCCACCCAGCCCCCCGGCCTGAAACTCGTTGTCGGCGTACCCGACACCACCCACCGCCCCACCGCCGACGTCGACATCGTCACCGACTTCGAACCCACCCACTACGGCACCCAGGAAATGACCGTCCGCGACCCCGACGGCCGCGAATGGGCCCTCCAGGCCCCGGGGGTCTAACCCGCGTCGAGGTTGCGCTTGATGGTGCGCAGCACCCGGATGAAGGAAGCCCTGTCGGCCGGATCTACGGTGGTCAGGGCTCTTTCGGTGATGGCGTCGGTTTCGGATTCGATGGCGTGCTCGAGTTTGTGGCCTCGGGGGGTGAGGTGGAGGCGGACGAGGCGGCGGTCGGTGGGGTGGGGTTCGCGGCGTAGGAGGCCGGTGGCCTCCATGCGGGTGGCGGCGCGGGTGATGGTGGAGGTGGCCAGGCCGAGGCGGCGGGCTATCTCGCCGGGGGTGAGGCCGTCTTCGGACCAGAGTTGGCGCAGCACGAACTGCTGGCCCTCGTGGACGCCGTGATGGGCGAAGGCGGCGGCGTTGGCCACGGCCAGTGCGTGTTTCGCGGCCCAGAAGGCGGACTGGAAGTCGTCGGCGGTATCGGACATGGTCGATACAGCGTAAGGGGTTGACAGTCGTTAGCCGAGCAACGATAGACTCGTTGTCCGGCTAACGACTATCGGAGGATCCGATGAAACTCGGAATCGGACTGACCAACTTCTCCTGGCCCGTACCCACGGCCGAACTCGGCGCGACCATCGAGGGCATCGCGCGCACCGCCGACGAGGCGGGCTTCGACAGCCTGTGGGTGATGGACCACTTCTTCCAGATCAGCATCTCCGGCGAACCGGTGGAATCGCCGATGCCGGAGGCGTATTCGACGCTCGGCTTCCTGGCGGGCGTGACGCGGCGGATCGCGCTTGGCGCGCTCGTCGGCTCGGTCTCCTACCGGCATCCCGGGGTGCTGATCAAGACCGTCACCACCCTCGATGTGCTCAGCGGGGGACGGATGTACTTCGGGATCGGGGCGGGCGCGCCGTTCGATCCGGAACCCATGGGGGCCGAAACCCGTTTCGAGGCAGAGGGATTGGGGATTCCGTTCCCGCGTCTCGGGGAGCGCTTCGAGCGGCTCGAGGAGGCGTTGCGGCTGGCGCATCAGATGTGGGCGGGGGACGAGTCGCCGTTCCACGGCGAGCACTATCGGCTGGAGCGGCCGTTGAATTCGCCGAATTCGGTGCGGCGGCCGCATCCGCCGATCCTGATCGGGGGCAGCGGGGAGCGGAAGACGTTGCGGCTGGTCGCGCGATATGCGGACGCGTGCAATCTGTTCGACCTGCCCGGGGCGGGGTTCGGCGATAATCTGACTCGCAAGCTGGAGGTGCTGCGTCAGCACTGCGAGGAGATCGGGCGCGATCCTGCTGAGATCGAGAAGACCGTGGTGAGCACCGTCGACTTCACCGCCGGGGTGAACGCCGCCGCCGAACATCTGCATGTCTTGGCCGAATTGGGGATCGACCATGCCTTGATCACGCCGCCCGGTGCGTGGGACAAGTCGACTCTGGCGGACGCGACCGCGCTGCTCGAACTCGTGCACTGACGGACGGGAAGGCCCGTGGGGTTCGAAAACCCCACGGGCCGTTGGTCATCCGCGCCGGTAGTTCTGGTGTTTCGCGGGCGGGACGGAGACCCGGCCGGAATCGCGGATCTTGCTCTGAATCTGTTGAGCCTGCTTGCCGTTTCGCGCCCGGCGCTCCTTGCGGGAGAGCGGGCGTTCGTCGGATACGGCGTCCGGCATGGGTTCGGAGTTGTTCATGGGTAGCGAAAAGCGCTCGGGCACAGTGCCTCCTGGAACTAAGGGACCGACTCACCGGGCCGGAGGCCGGTCGATATCGGGAATACCGACGCACGGCGGTGCGACCTGCCGTCGAAAGCAGGGACCGGGTGCCGGTCGGCGTCAGGGACGAATCGCGCTCAGGAGTAAAGCTGCTGCCACATGCCGAGCACCATAACCACACCCGCCGATGCCGCGCATCTCATTTATCCGCGCCCGGCGCGAACCGAGCCCCGGACGGGGTGCCGTGAATGGCTATTGTGCAGCTATGACGTTCCTGCTGCTGGCGCTCGCCATCGTGTCCGAGGTGACGGCGACGGTGTCGCTCAAGATCTCCGAGGGGTTCAGCAAACTGGTGCCCTCGATCATCGTGGTGATCGGCTATGTGGCGGCGTTCTGGTTCCTGTCGCAGGCGCTGAAGCGGGGGATGGCGATCGGGGTCGCCTACGGCATCTGGTCGGCGATCGGGGTGGTGGCGGTGGCGACCATCGGCGCGCTGTTCCTCGACGAGCACATCACGCCGGTGCAGATCGGCGGCATCGTGCTGATCATCGCGGGCGTGCTGGCACTGGAACTGGGCGGGGCGCACTGACGGGCGCGCTCAGTCCTGCACGTGCACAACGTATCCGGCGTCGTCGAGCGCGGTGAGCACCTCGTCGCGATGGGTCGGCCCGCGGGTCTCGAGGGTGAGGATGACCTCGACCTCGTCGATGGCCAGCCACGGCATGGTGCGGGAGTGCACCACGTCCAGCACGCTCGCACCGGTGCGGCCGAGTTCGCCGAGCAGGCGCGAAAGACTGCCGGGACGATCGGAGATGGTGATGCGGGCGGCCAGGTAGCGGCCCGCGGCGCTGAGGCCGTGACCGATCACCCGGGTCAGCAGCAGCGGATCGATATTGCCGCCGGACAGGATGGCGCACACCGGCCCCTCGAGCGCGAGTTCGTCTGGGGGACAGGCCATCAGGGCGGCGACCGCGGCGGCCCCGGCGGGTTCGACGATGAGTTTGGCGCGTTCCATGCACAGCAGCAGTGCCCGCGACAGCGCGTCCTCGTCGACGGTGACGATGGTCGGTTCGCTCGCCAGGATCTGCTCGAAGGGCACCTCGCCGGGCAGCCCCACCGCGATGCCGTCGGCCATGGTCGACATGTGTTCCAGCGCCACCGGTTTGCCCGCCAGCAGCGAGGCGGGCCAGGCCGCGGCCTCGGCGGCCTGCACCCCGATCACCCGCACCTCGGGCCGATGCCGCTGCATGACCGCGGCCACCCCGGCCAGCAGTCCGCCGCCGCCGGTCGGCACCAGCACGGTGCCGACGTCCGGTAGCTGCTCCAGGATTTCCAGGCCGCAGGTGGCCTGCCCGGCGACGATGTCGACGTGATCGAACGGGTGCACCAGTGTCGCCCCGGTCTGCTCGGCGAAATCCCGTGCGGCGGAAAGTGATCGGTCGATGGTCTCGCCGACCTGATGCACGGTCGCCCCGTATGCCCTGGTGGCCACCAGCTTCGGCAGCGCCGCGCCGACCGGCATGAACACCGTCGACTCGATGCCCAGCGAGGTCGCCGACCAGGCCACCCCCTGCGCGTGATTGCCCGCGCTGGCCGCGACCACCCCGTGCGCCCGTTCCGCCGCCGTGAGGTTGGCGATCCGGTTGTAGGCCCCGCGCGGCTTGAACGATCCGGTGCGCTGCAGGTTCTCGCATTTCAGCCACACCTGGTGCCCGACGCGCTCCGACAGCACCCGCGACGCCACCACCGGTGTCCGCCGTAGCACCGGTGCGAGAAGGGTTGCCGCCGCGTCGATCCGTGCCGTGAGATCCATGCGCGCCATGTTGCCAGCTGTTCACCCCGGCTGTCGCGACTGCGCGCCTGCCGCCCGGGGGAGACATGCCGATCGGACCCGGCAACGCTCGTCAAATACCGGTTCGCGAGGTTCGCGAGGCTTATGTTCTGACCGATCATCGCAGTTCAGCACCGATGTCGTGTGCCACCTCCACCAATCCCGGCAGAGAGGGAAGCTGTGCCCAAGGCAGTGAAAATCCTGGCCGCACTGGCCGTCTGCGGTGTCTCCGGCATCGCGCCGCTGTCCGCCCCGACCGCGCACGCCAGCGGCATCGGCAGTTGCACCGGCGGCGACTTCCGCTGGACCGCGGTGCAGGGCGGGATCACCATGACGCCGACCCAGTTCATCTTCACCTCGGTCGGACGACTGTGGGGATGCACCGGCTATCCGGGCATCACCGGCGCGACCTTCACCGGAGTGCACGAGGCGCGGTCGGACTGCATGCATCCCGCGGACGGCCCGCTGACGGTGAACATGCTGTGGTCCAACGGGGACACGAGTACCCTCTGGGGCCCCTGGCCGGTCGGCATGAGCCAGCCGACCGTCGGTCCCATGCAGGTCATCTCGGGTTTCGGGGAGGGCAGCTGGGTCAGTGTCAGCGCCACCTACGAGATGATGACCCCGGAGATGGTGATGGGCTGCCTGGGTCCGGGCATCCCCACCGGCATCGGCACCCTGAGCGCCACCATGATGTGAGCGCTCTGCGATCCGCAGCCCTGGTGCGAGTGTGAAACCCCTGGCCGGGGCGGTGCGGAAACATATATGGGACGCGCAATAAGCGGGAAATGGACGTGCAATCCGAGGGCAATCGCGCGAATCTAGCGTGAGCGCACCATCATCGGATTTCGGATCGGACCCATCATGACCGACATCGTCGCGCCCGTCTCGGCCGGACTTGCCCCGGCCGACCCGGCCCCGCCTACGTCGAGCGCGGAATCGCTTGCGCCACAAGCTTCTCCAGCATACGACCCGCGGCTGACCAATGACGATCTGGCCCCGCTGAAGAAGCAGACCTGGGGCTCCTATCACATCTTCGCGTTCTGGATGTCGGACGTGCACAGCGTCGGCGGCTACGTCACCGCGGGCAGCCTGTTCGCGCTCGGACTGGCCGGATGGCAGGTGCTGGTCGCCCTGCTCGTCGGCATCACGATCGTATATTTTCTGTGCAATCTGGTAGCCGCGCCGAGCCAGCGAGCGGGGGTGCCGTATCCGGTCATGTGCCGCAGCGCCTTCGGGGTGCTCGGGGCGAATATCCCGGCCATCATCCGCGGTCTGATCGCGGTGGCCTGGTACGGAATCCAGACCTATCTGGCCTCGGCGGCACTGATCGTGGTGGCCGTCAAGCTGTTCCCGAGTCTCGCGCCCTACTCGGTGGCGAGTGATTACGGCTTCCTGGGCCTGTCGCTGCTGGGCTGGTGCGCCTACCTGGCGCTCTGGGTGGTGCAGGCGGCGGTGTTCTGGCAGGGCATGGAGTCCATCCGCAAGTTCATCGACTTCTGCGGTCCGGCGGTGTACGTCGTGATGTTCCTGCTGTGCGGTTACCTGATCTACAAGGCGGGCTGGAGTTCGATCGACCTGCAGCTGGGTTCGGTCAAGTACCACGGCTGGGACGCGCTGCCGGTGGTGCTGGGCGCGATCGCGCTGGTGGTGTCCTACTTCTGCGGGCCGATGCTGAACTTCGGCGACTTCTCCCGCTACAGCAAGTCGATGGCGGCGGTGCGGCGCGGCAATCTGCTCGGGCTGCCGGTCAACTTCCTGGTGTTCTCGCTGCTGGTGGTGATCACCGCGTCGCTGACCCTGCCGGTGTACGGGGAGCTCATCACCGATCCGGTCGAGACGGTGGCGCGCATCGACTCCACGTTCGCGATCGTGCTCGGCGCGTTGACCTTCGCCATCGCCACGGTCGGCATCAATATCGTCGCCAACTTCATCTCCCCGGCCTTCGATTTCTCGCATGTGAGCCCGCAGCGGATCAGCTGGCGCATGGGCGGCATGATCGCGGCCGTCGGTTCGGTGCTGATCACGCCGTGGAACCTGTACAACAACCCGGACGTCATCCACTACACCCTCGAGGTGCTGGGCGCGTTCATCGGCCCGCTGTTCGGGGTGCTGATCGCCGACTACTACCTGGTGCGCAAGCGCGAGATCATCGTCGATCAGCTGTTCACCATGGCCGACACCGGAAAGTACTGGTACCGCAAGGGATTCAACCCGGTCGCGGTGATCGCCACCGTGCTGGGCGCGCTGGCCGCGGTGTTCCCGGTGCTGGCGCGCAACCTGTACGGCATGCACACCGCCGCGCAGTACAGCTGGTTCATCGGCTGCGGGCTGGCGCTGGTGATCTACTACGGCCTGGCCACCCGGACCCGGTTGATGACCCCGGCCTGACGGGCACGCCGAGGAGGCGATCCCCGGTGGCGATGCCGGTCGCTGCCGGGGATTTGCTGGACAAACAATGCGCAAGCACTTCGAATGTGTCGGCGGTTACATAAACCCCGAGAGAATGCGTATTAAAACGCACACTCGCAAAACATGGATTTCTTTGGCGGAATAACTAACGTTGAGGGCATGCAGCTTTCCCGGTTCACCGATCTCGGCCTGCGGGCGCTCATGCGGCTGGCGGTCGGCGACGGCGCCGAGGAACGGGTCACCGTCAAACTGATTGCCCGCCAGGTCAATGCGTCCGAGAACTATGTCGCGAAGGCGGTCTCCCGCCTCGCCGAGCTCGGCTACGTGGAATCCCAGCGCGGCCGCACGGGCGGGATCTTCCTGACCCAGGCCGGTCGCACCACCACCATCGGCGTCATTGTCCGCCAGCTCGAATGCGATTCCGAAGTCATCGAATGCGTCGGCGACAGCCCCTGTCCGCTGGCGGATGCCTGCCGTTTGCGAGGAGTGCTCGCGACCGCGCAGAACGCCTTCTATCGCGAACTCGATCGCTATCTGCTGGCGGATCTGGTCGACCAGCGCACCGTGGATCTGCTGTATGTGCCGGTCTTCCCGGCGAGAAACCTGATCGACACCTAGGAGACCCCATGAGCCTCGCGCCGGATTCCGCTCTGCTTCTTGTTCCCGAGTTGGAGCCCGAGCACGCCGAGGTGATTCGCGCGACGCTGCCGCTGGTGGCCGCGCATATCGACGAGATCACCTCGCTGTTCTATCGCAAGATGTTCACCGCGCATCCGGAGTTGTTGCGCGACCGCTTCAATCGCGGCAATCAGCAGCACGGCGCGCAGCAGAAGGCCCTCGCCGCCTCCATCGCCACCTACGCCACCCACCTGATCGACCCGGACCTGCCGCATCCGCGCGAGCTGCTCTCGCGCATCGGGCACAAGCACGTGTCGCTCGCGGTCACCGAGCCCGAATACGGTGTCGTGCACGAACATCTGTTCGCCGCGATCGTCGAGGTGCTGGGCGCGGACGTGGTGTCGCCGGAGATCGCCGCCGCCTGGGATCGGGTGTACTGGCTGATGGCGACCACCCTGATCGACTTCGAGCGCGAACTCTACGACGAGGCCGGGGCCGATCCCGGTGACGTGTTCCGCGAGACCCGCGTGGTGCGCCGCATCGACGACCCGTCCGGCGTGGCCGTCTTCGTGCTGGAGTCCACGGATCCGGAGCGTCTGCTGCCGGGATTCCTTCCCGGACAATATATTTCGGTCGGTGCGCAACTCGCCGACGGCGCCCGGCAGCTGCGTCAGTACAGCCTGGTGAACCGTTCCGGACTGGGCCTGCTGGCCTTCGCGGTCCGCAAGGTGGAGGCCGAGGAGGGCACTCCGGCCGGCGAGGTCTCGAGCTGGCTGCACGACACCGTGCGGGAGGGTGACACGCTCGAAATCACCCTGCCCTTCGGCGATCTCACCGTGGACATCGAGGCGAAAACCCCGGTGGTGCTGATCTCGGCGGGCATCGGCATCACGCCGATGGTCGGCATTCTGGAGCATCTGACCGCCGAGAACCCCGCGCGCCGCACGATGGTGCTGCACGCGGATCGCTCCACCACCGCACATCCGTTGCGCGAGCAGGTCGCCGGACTGACCCGGCAGCTGCGCGACTGCTATGCCCGCGCCTGGTACCGGGCCGACGGACACGGCCCGATGGAACTGTCCGGACTGGAACTGCCGACCGACGCCGACTACTACCTGTGCGGTGGCACCGGCTTCCTGCAGTCGGTGCGCGGGCAGCTGCTGGCCGCCGGAATCCCGACGGACCGTGTGCATTTCGAATTGTTCGCGCCCAACGACTGGCTGTTGGACGCCGAGAGCGCACCCGCCCTGGCCTGAGCGGCGGGTGCCGCGGGTCGGGCTATCCGGACCGGGTGATGGTCTCGAGCACGCCGCCCAGCCACGGCGTGTACCGCGCCGGTGCGGCCGAGACGCTTTCGGCGAGGAGGTCGGGCCGGACCCAGATGATATCGGCCACTTCGGCCGGATCCGGTTGCAGCACGGTGTCTTCCAGGATTCCGGTGAGCACGTGGTCGAATTCGAATTCGACCCGGCCGGTCCCGGCGTCGGTGGCCTGATAGGTGAAGGTGCCGACCTCGGTCAGCGCAGCCGTGACGCCCAGCTCCTCGTGCAGCCGGATGGTGGCGGCCGTGATCACCGACTGCCCGGGTGCGGGATGCCCGCAGCAGGTGTTGGTCCACAGCAGCGGGAAGCGGGTCTTCACACCCGCCCGCTGCTGCAGCAGCACCCGCCCCGACGCATCGAACAGCAGCACCGAGAACGCCCGGTGCAACCGTCCCGGCGCGGTGTGCGCCGCCGCCACCGTCAGCGCACCGGCCGCCAGCCCCTGCTCGTCGACGAGCTCGACGAGCAGGGCTTCACGGTCGGTCGCCGAGGCGGTGTCGGATGCGTCGAGGGTGCCGGTCACCTGCCCACCTTATCCGCGGTGATCATCAGGTACTGGAAGCTGCCCTCCCGGTAGGAGGTCAGGAAGGGCTTCTCCACACCCGTCGCCAGCTCGGAGTGGGTACGCAGATCCCAGTACGGAATGGTGGCCGCGGTGAGGTCGGTCACCGCGATCGGCACCAGGTTGTTGGCGGCCAGGGCCTTGAAGTACTGGCTGCGCGGATGGATATTGCAGCCGTAGTGGGCGTCGATCCAGCTCACCGACGCCGAACGGGCCCCGAAGACGTCGTTGGAGCAGCCGGTGATGCAGACGTAGCGGCCGCCGGGCTCGAGCAGCCGCGAGAACTCCGCGAACAGTTCGAAAAGGTCCACGTACATGGTGGTTTCATTGGTCCAGATGCCGCGCTTGGACCCGGTCTCGAAGCCGGTGTCGAGCATGTTCTTGAAATGGAACTGCACCTTGTCGGAGACGCCGCGCTCGCGGGCCTGCTCGTTGGCGAAGCCGACCTGGTACTCGGAGATGGTGACGCCGTCCATCCGGCAGCCGAAGCGCTGGTTGGCCATGAAGCTGGTGCCGCCGCGCCCGGAGCCGCCGTCCATCAGCTGATCGCCCGGGCGGACGTCGCCGAGCTGATCGAGCAGCAGGTTGGCCTGGGCGTGCTCGAGCCGGTGCAACTCCTTGACGAGCCGATCCTGGCGAGTGTCCTCCGGCCCCTCCAACACCGACAGATCGGGTTCACCGATGCCGTAGTGATGGTGGTAGATGCCGTCCACCTCACCGAGCTTGGTGTTGACTCTGTCGTCGTTGGGGTTGTTGTTCCAGTAGGACGCGACCGACTTCTGGTAGTCGGTCTTGAGCACGTCGGAAGCATCGGGGTGGAGCGCGGTCATGGCAGGTCATCCTCTCGAATGGGTGATATGACGCTGGAAGTACTGCGCGCTAGGGCGATGAGCTGTAGAGCTGGGGCAGTATCGACTGCCGCCCGGTCGTGGCGGTTCCGGGTGCCGGTGACCCGTGGACGAAGCGCCGAATCCGTTCCGGCGCAGGCGGATCCGCGGGAGCCGTGGCGGCCGGAGGTGAACCGCCGGACAACCCCGTCCGGCGGTACGCCGATCCCGATCCGATTCCGGTGGGGCCCAGGGCGATCGGGCCCCGGGCCGGTTTCTCGGTGGCCGGTGCCGGTGGCGCGGGTGGGGCTGTCGCGCCACCGGCCGGAGTCGACGGATGGGCCGCCTGCTCCGCGATCGCCGCGAGGGTCTCGAGGGTGGGGAGATTGATGCGCAGCGCCGGTGCGCCCAGCCCCGAGGGGCCGAGCAATCGCCGGGGACCCGGCGATTCGGCGGCATCGACCTCGGCCGCGGCGGGTGCGAGACCCGAATCAGCCGGTGCGATACCGGAATTCAGCAGTGCGGCGACCGCCGCCGCCACCTGGGAGGTGGCGGGCGGCGTCGCGTCGGGGGTGGGAACCGACATGTCGGGACACCCGATCAGTCGGTCTGCCGGGCGACGAGCACGTTGTCGAGAATGCCGAGCGCGTCGGGAACCAGCACGGCCGCCGAGTAGTAGCAGCTGACCAGGTAGGAGATGATCGACTGGTCGTCGATCCCCTTGAACCGGACATTCAGGCTGGGCTCGTACTCGTCCGGAATTCCGGTCTGGTGCAGGCCGATCACGCCCTGATCCTTCTCGCCGGTGCGCATGGCGAGGATGGACGTGGTCTGGGTGTCGCTGACCGGGATCTTGCCGCACGGGAAGATCGGCACGCCGCGCCAGGCCGGCACCCGGCTGCCGTCCACCTCGACCGGGTCGGGATAGATGCCGCGCTTGCTGCATTCGCGGCCGAACGCGGCAATGGCCTTGGGGTGGGCCAGGAACAGCTTGGTGCTGCGCCGCATGGACAGCAGTTCGTCCATATCGTCCGGAGTGGGCGCGCCGCCCTCGGTGTAGATGCGCTGCTTGAGATCACAGTTGTTGAGCAGACCGAAGTCCGGATTGTTGACCAGATCGTATTCGCGGCGCTCGTAGAGGGCCTCGACGGTCAGGCGCAGCTGCTGTTCGATCTGATCCATCGGATCGTTGAACAGGTCGGCGACGCGGGTGTGCACCCGCAGCACCGACTGCGCGAGGCTGAGCTCGTATTCGCGTGGCTGCGAGTCGTAGTCGACGAAGGTGCCCTCGAGGATGGGCTCCCCGTGATGGCCGGAGGAGACATTGATCTGGGCCTCGCCGTATTTGTTCTGCGGCGCGGACGGGGCCTCGGCGATCGCCGAAAGATGTTCGGCCAGGGCCGGAATGTTCTCCGAGAGCTGCTCGATGGTGGAGCGGGCGAGCGACAGGATGGTGGTGGGGGTGACGGTCTTGATGGTCACCGGCCAGATGGCGTCCGGGTCGGTGAGGGTCTGGTCGCCGAAGAAGTCGCCGCCGCCGAGCATGCCGACGCGGGTGGTCTCGCCGAAGTCGCCGGAGCCGAGCTTGGACAGCTTGCCGTGCACGATGAGCAGCACCTGATCCATCGGGTTGCCGAATTCGGCGACCACGGTGCCCGCGGGCAGATCCCGCTGTTCGAAGCGACCGGCGACGGTGGCCAGGATCTCCTCGTCGTCGAAGCCGCGCAGCTGCGGGAGCTCCTGCAGTTCCAGTGGGATGACCCGGGCGTGCGGACCGTTGATGATGTATTCGACCTCGCCGTTGCCGACGGTATGGGTGAGACGTCGGTTGACGCGGTAGACACCGCCCTTGACCTGGCTCCACGGCAGGGATCGGGTCAGCCAGCGGGAGCTGATGCCCTGCATCTGCGGTTCGGATTTGGTGGTGTGTGCCAGCTGGTGAGCGGCAGCGGTACTGAGGGTTTTCCGTTGGCCGTTTTCGGTCTGAAGGGGCATTTCGATGGTCATGCTGCGGTCCTCACCTCGAAGGGCCACCGCGATGGGTTGCGGTGGATCCACGGCGAATTAGCAGGCCTGACATGGCCTGCGGGAATTAGACAAGTGAGTGAATTGACAAGCGCGACAGTGCGTTCCAGCGATACCGATGGTAGATCCTCCGCTTCGCGCGTTGGGGGAAATGCCAAAACATGATGCCTGGAATGTTGCTGTAGGGCGTAAACCCCGAACGCCCGGTTTGGTTCGGCGCATGCCACCCGTCACAGTGCCTGCGCGATAGGCTGTGGGTATGGCAAGCTCATCGAGACGCGTCGGGGCGGATGGCGCTGGTCAGCAGCATGAAATGTCCGGGAGTGAAGCCGTGAAATTCAATACGAGGTCCGTCGTCGGTCCGATCGAGCGTTTGGTCGCGACCGCACAGAACGGACTCGAGGTGATCCGGTTCGGGGGACTGGTTCACGAGATCGAATCGTCGCCGTACGAGGTGGTCGAGCGAAAGCGGATGTACCGCCTGCGGCACTACTTTCCGGATGACGCCACACCAAACCGACCGGTCGTTGTCTTGGTGCCGCCGATCATGGTCACCGCCGAGATCTGGGACGTCAACGCGGCGGACGGCGCGGTCGGCATTCTTCACCAGGGCGGAATCGATTGCTGGGTAGTCGATTTCGGCTCGCCCGCGACCGAAGAGGGCGGCATGGACCGTGACCTCGCCGACCATGTGCTCGCGGTCAGCAGTGCCGTCGACACGGTCAACGAGATCACCGGCAATGCCGTGCACCTGATGGGTTATTCGCAGGGCGGCATGTTCGCATACCAGACCGCGGCCTACCGCTTCGGCAAGGGCGTCGAGTCCATCGTCACCTTCGGTAGCCCGGTGGATGCGGTGGCGGGCATGCCCTTCGGGCTGCCGCACGGACTGGTCTCCGACGCCGCCGACTTCCTCACCGACCACGTGCTCAACCGGCTGCCCATCACCGATTCCATGGTGCGCCTGGGCTTCCAGGCCCTGGACCCGGTCAAGACCGTCCGCTCGCGCCTGGACTTCCTGCGCCAGCTGCACAATCGCGAGGCGCTGCTGCCCAAGGAACGCCAGCGGCGCTTCCTCGAGGCCGACGGCTGGCTCGGCTACCCGGGCC
The DNA here is from genome assembly GCF_045161165.1 of Nocardia sp. NBC_00511. NCBI lineage: Bacteria > Bacillati > Actinomycetota > Actinomycetes > Mycobacteriales > Nocardiaceae > Nocardia > Nocardia sp. NBC_00511. Next base: position 3,915,552 of record NZ_CP107849.1, on the reverse strand, counting down.
CCGCGCTCACCGACCTGCTGCAGCAGTTCGTCATGCACAATCGAATGATGCTGGGTGGCTTCGTCATCCGCGACCAGCTCATCTCGCTGGCGGAGATCAAGGCTCCGATCCTGGCGTTCGTCGGCGAGGTCGACGATATCGGCCAGCCCGCCGCGGTGCGTGGGATCGTGCGCGCCGCCGCCAATGCCGAGGTGTACGAAACCAGCATTGTGGCCGGACATTTCGGACTGGTCTCCGGTTCCACCGCCACCCGCTACACCTGGCCCGTGGTCCGCGACTGGGTGCTGCACCTCAGCGCCGGCGGCGAGATGCCCGAGCAGGTTCAGCGGATGAGCACCGAGGTGACGCGCCGCAACCCCGGCACCGGGCTGACCCGCGCCGTGCACGCTCTCGGCAGCCTCGCCGAGGCGGGCACCAGCCTGGGCAAGACCATCGAGGGCGTGGCCGGGCAGACCCTGCGCGGCACCGTCGAACTCACCGGCGAGGCCGCCCGCGCGCTGCCCCGCCTCACCCGGCTGGGCATGATCCAGCCGCACACCCGGATCTCGCTGGGCCGCCTGCTCACCGAGCAGGCCCGCCGCGCCCCGCAGCGCGACCTGTTCCTCTTCGACGACCGCGTGCACACCCAGGAGGCGGTCAACCAGCGCATCGACAATGTGGTGCGCGGTCTGATCTCGCTCGGCGTGCGCCCGGCCACCCGGGTCGGCGTGGTGATGGAGACCCGGCCCAGCGCGCTGGCGGCCGTCGCGGCGCTCTCGCGGCTCGGCGCGGTCGCGGTGCTGCTGGCGCCCGGCAGCGAATTGTCCACGAAGGTCGAATTGACCGGTGCGAAGCTGCTGATCGCGGATCCGGAGAACCTGGCCAGTGCGGCCGCCACCGGGCATCGGGTGCTGGTGCTGGGCGGTGGCGACGCGCGCGGTCTGGACGTGCCCGCGGGTGCGGACGTCGTGGACATGGAGCAGATCGATCCGGCCGCGATCGACCTGCCCGCCTGGTACCGGCCGAATCCGGGTCTGGCCCGCGAGCTGGCCTACATCCTGGTCACCGGTACCGGCGACAAGTTCGACGTGAAGTACGTGACCAACCATCGCTGGGCGCTCTCGGCCTTCGGCACCGCGACGGCGGCCGACCTGGATCGGCACGACACCGTGTACTGCCTTGCGCCGCTGTACCATTCGTCCGGCTTATTGGTGAGTCTCGGCGGCGCGGTGGCCGGCGGCAGCCGCATCGCGCTGGCGCGTTCGCTGGAGCCGTCACGGTTCGCGGCGGAGGTGCACCGCTACGGCGTCACCGTGGTCACCTACACCTGGACCATGCTGCGCGACATCCTCGACGCCGACACCTTCCCGAACGGGCATCCGCATCCGATCCGCTTGTTCATCGGTTCCGGTATGCCCGCGGGCCTGTGGCGGCGCACCCAGGAGCGTTTCGCGCCCGCCAGCGTGCTCGAGTTCTACGCCTCCATCGAGGGAGATGTGGTGCTGGCCAACGTGTCCGGCGCGAAGGTCGGCTCCAAGGGCCGCCCCGTGCCCGGCACCGCCAAGGTCGAACTCATCGCCTACGACCCGAGCACCGACGAAATCCTCACCGAGGACACGGGTTTCGCGCGCCGCTGCGCCGACAACGAGGTGGGCCTGCTCATCGGCACCGCCTCCGACACCGTCGACCTCTCGGCAGGCGGCCTGCGCGGCGTGTTCGCCCCCGGCGACTCCTGGATGCCGACGGAGAACCTCTTCCGCCGCGACTCCGACGGCGACTACTGGCTGATGGACCGCCGCGACACGGTGATCCCCACCCCCCGCGGTCCCGTCTACACCCACCCGATCGTGGACGTACTCAACGAGATCCAGGCCGTCGACATGGAGGTGGCCTTCGCCGTCCCCGTCGGCGACCGGGTACTGGCGGTCGCCGCCGTCAGCGTCCGCGCGGGCTTCAAACTCGCCCCGAAGGACGTCACCGAAGCAGTCCGCGCCCTGTCCGCCGACCAGCGCCCCGACATCGTCTACGTGGTCGACGACATCCCCCGCAGCTCCACCTTCCGCCCGTCGACCCGAGCCGTCCAGGCCGCCGGTCGCACCGAACCCGACGACCGAACCTGGTGGTACAACCGCGAATCCGAGGCCTACGAGATCCTCACCAAGGACCTCGCCGCCCAACTGTTCGCCCATTAGTCGCCTACGCCGCAGGCCCGCACCGAAAACCGGTGCGGGCCTGCGGCGTTCCCGGCGGCTCGCCTGTTCGTCGAACGTCGCTAGTCGAGGAAGTAGGCGTCGACCTTCGCAGTGGAATCGAGGATCTCGTTCGAAGCCACACCGAGTTTCATTGCCAGCTCGACTGATCCGACGAGCGCGACCCGCACATCGGGCGAGAAGGCTCGTTCGAGTAGTCCGAGATAGTCGGACATGCTGTGGTCCAGCGCATCCAGTATCGCCTCGTACTCGGTGGCGAGTTGCCCGTCGAGGGTGCGCTGCTCGTCGAGGTAGCGCTTGATCAGCGCCGCTTCGCGTTTCGTCAACGACGATGCGACGGCCTTGTACATCACCGTGCCGATCGTGGTGCCGATGACGGCGCCGAGAATGGGAACGGGGATGGTCGCCTGGCCGACGAAAGCGGACAGTGCGCGTACCGCGGCCTCCAATGCGATGAGCTCGGAGGTTTCGATGAACTCGAGTTCGTCGATTTCGTTGCGGCGGAGCTTGTTCGCTTGCTCGGCGATGCTGAAGGAGGTGGTGACGATCGAGCTGGCGACGGCTGCGGAGGTCGCGGTGAAATTCGTGAGTGCGTAGATGCTCAGTCCTCGGACGCCGCCCTTACTGAAACCCGAGCCGGTCTCGCCTGCGATGTCGATCCAGTCACGCCCACTGAACTCATTGAGCCGCTTGCCTTCTCGACGCTTGGCGACCACGGCCAAGACGAACGTGGTCCCGCCCTCGGTCGCGGCGGCCGTGAGCGCGACCGCGCCTCCTTCTCGCAGCGTCGGTCGGCTGCGCTGGTAGGCGTCGTCGCGCAGGGACCGGTCCGTCGCACGGAGCGAGTCCCTTTCGGCCGCCATGGTCGAGGTGTAGACATCGCGCTGCACCTCGCTGTACTCGAGTGTCGAGGGTTCGAGCGATTCGAACCCGACCGATCCGCCCTGGAAGAACACTCGGACCCGATGCCAGTCTCGGAGGGAAGGCCCGTCGCCGCTGCGTGACAGCAGTTCGCCCGCTTCCTCGGGCGACAAGGCATGTAGCCGCTGGATCACCTCGAAGTGATCACGGGGGATCTGGTACTTCCCACCGTTGCGCACGTATTCGGGATATTTCTGGAGGTGCTCGGCGATCGCGCCCAGCGAGTAGCGGCCTCCCGCCGCAACGAATTTCTGCTGGATCTCGACACTTCCGCGCATCAGGTCGACGGGTCCGTTGTCGTTGACCCACTGGTAGACGGCCTCGTGGCCGAGGACCTGCTGTCGTGCGTTGCCGATCCCGACCTCGGCGATCTCGGCGATGAAGCCGTGCATGCCGTGCTGTCCGCCGCGGTTGGCGGCGACCACCTCGAGGTCGATCTTCCTGACGGCTTCATCGACACTGGCGAGCGCATCCCTGAGGTGCTCGTCCCGCTGGCCGAGCGCGCTCAGCAGGTTGTCCACGCGGAGCTGGTTGAGGTAGCTCACCCAGGAAGCGACGGCCTGCTCCTGGGCGTTCGTGACGAACTCGGCAGCGTCACTCACTCTCGGCATCCTGTTCGATGCGCATGCTCAGCATGGTCGCGCACGACTTCGTGTTGTTCACCAGCGCAGCGAGTGTCGACCGCCCGGCAGGGGCGAGCGTTTGGAAATCGGCGCGGAAGTACACCAGCGCTTCGCCGTAACTCTTCACCAGCCCTTCGCGGAGCAGGGTCGTCCGCTGAAGGAGATCGTCGATCTGAGCATCCATGCCTTCGACTAGGGTGGTGTTGCGCTTTATCGCAGTCAGCGCTTCGTGCTTCGCCTCTCGGCTCTCGAACTTCTTCTTCGCGAACAGCGCGATCGACGCGAGCAGCGTTGCGCCGGCGATGGTCCAGCCGATCGGGCCGGCCAGCGCGAGCAGTGTGGTGCCTGCCGCGGTGCCGCCGCCACCGGCGGCCAGCGCGCCGCCGCCGAGCCACGCCAGTGCCGCCTGGGTGGCTGCCGCCCCGGAAAGGGTCGAGATCGCGGTGCCGGTCGAAGCCGTCCCGAAGGTCGTGGCGACCCACATCGCCGCCGACGGCGCCAGACCCGCCAGCGCGGTGCCCGCCGCGAACCCGGCGCCGGCACCCGCAGCCGACAACCGCGCCGCTTCCAGCTCTTTCTGAGCGAAATCCTCCGCGTGCAGGAACCGCTTCCGATGTACCTCGATCTCGTCGAAGTCGGTGTCGAATGATTTCGGGGTGTTGGCGATGCTGTTCACCAGCTGCTCGACCAGCTCGATCAGGTCTGTCGAACGTTCGCGCTGACGCAACAGAGACAGGCCCCGGTCGGCCATCGCCGTGAAGACGCCGTTGTACTCCGCCACGGCCACTTCGTAGGGGTCCGGCCCTTTCGCCGTCAGCTTCTCGACCCGTTCTCTGGCAACGTCTTTGGCGCTGCCGACCTGCCCGGCGAACTGAGATGAAGCGCTTCGCGCAGCCTTGCCGATACTGCCGACGGTCCTGCCGATGCCCTCCCTCGCATTGCCTACGTCGAGCCGTTCCACCATCGCACCCCTCCAAGATCGTTGTGACTCAACAACCTAACGGAGAACATCGGACATATGCGACAAATTGGACAGGATGTACGGATCTGATCCGCCCAGGGAGTGGCCCCGGGGCGACTCACCGAATCCTGACGACAGCCCCGGCCGCGCGAAGCGGGCGTGCAAGGGACTCCATCTCCACCAGAGTCCCTCGAAGGCCAACGCGCAGAAGGTCATCGGCCATTGCCCGATGATGTTGCGTTTGCGTGGGCGACATTCTTCGCGGAGCAAGTCCGCAGCGTGCGGGACGTCAACGCTCCTGGGACGTTCGACTCGATCATTCCGACTGGGCTATGTCGTCTGGTTCGTGGTTCGGTGGGGTGATGCGCACGTGGACCTCGAAGCGGTCGATCTTCACGATTGGATTTGCGCGCATAGGATCCGCGAGTGAGTTCGTTGTTCGAAAATCTTCTCGGCCGCGATAGCGAGAAACACGCTCTGACCGCATTTCTGGCCGGTGTGGGCGATCGTGGAGGTGCCACGTCCCTGGTCGGGGATGCCGGGATCGGCAAATCGACGTTGCTGCATGCTGCGGCACAGCATGCCGAGGACCTCGGGTTCGCGGTTATCGATACCGCAGGCGTCGCATCGGAGCGAACACTGCCGCTGGCTGGCCTGCATCAACTTCTGATGCCTGTGCTGGGCAAGCTCGATACGTTGGCACCGGCGCAGCGCCGTGTGCTGCTGACCGCATTCGGTATGCACGACGGGCCGCCGCCGGAGCTGTTCCTCATCGCGCTGGCGGCGCTGAACCTGTTGTCGGAGGCCGCGTCGGAGCGTCCACTGCTGTTGGTGGTCGATGATGTCCAATGGTTGGACGAGCCGAGTGAGACCGTCCTGACGTTCGTCGCGCGCCGAGTCGGTCGAGATCCGATCGCGGTGCTGGGCGCGTTCCGTCCCGGTCACGACGGCCCGTTCGCGACGGCCGGGTTTCCCGAGCTGATCGTGCGTGGGTTGGGCGAGGATGCCGCTCGCCAGGTGCTCGCGGCGAATGCGGCTGATCTGGGCTCCACTGCCCAGGAGGAGATCCTGCGGACCTCGCTCGGTAACCCGCTCGCCCTGGTCGAATTGCCCGCGGCATGGCGGGCGGCCGGTGCGCCCGCCACTCGCGGCGGTGCCCAGATTCCTGCTCTGACAGCGCGACTCGAACGGACCTTCGCCGGTCGCCTACCGGTACTGCCGCAGCTGACCCGCGATCTGCTCTTGATCGCCGCTCTCGCCACACGTGATGAATTGCCCGAGATTCTGGCTGCGGCCTCAACACTCGCGGGTGTGAGCGCGACCGTCGAGGACCTCGAGCCTGCTGTTCGGGCCCGGCTGGTTCAGCTCGACCCGGTCCGAATCTCCTTCTGCCACCCGCTGATTCGTTCGGCGGTCGAGTTGTCCGAGTCGCTGGGGCGCAGGCTTGCCGCGCACGGCGCGCTGGCCGGCGCGGTCGGTGCGGATGCCTACCGCAGGACCTGGCATCGTGCGCACTCGATCGTCGGCACCGACGACGGAGTAGCCGACGAGTTGGATGCCGGGCACACGGTGGCGCTGAGTCGCGGTTCGGTGATCTCAGCGATCTGGGCGTTGGAACGATCCGCTGAGCTCACGGTCGACTCCGCGAGACGTGGGCGTCGGCGGCTGCTCGCCGCCGAGCACGCGTTCGGTCTCGGCCGTCCCGAGATCATCGGACGGCTCATCACCGCTGTCGCGCACGACGAACCATCCGCGATGGAAGCGGCCCGGGTCGAGCTGCTGCGCGAGACTCTCAACGAAGTGCCACCGGGTGACACGGCACGGGTGTTGCGGCTGTGCGAGAGCGCCCGCGACGCCCACCGCGCCGGGGACACCAGTTTGGCCCTGGATCTGTTGAACGTCGCTGCCCTGCGCTGCTGGTGGGCCGATACCGGAGCGCAATCGCGCGCCGAGGTGGCCCGCGCTCTGGACGAGCTCGACGAAGCAGTCGCAGATCCACGGCATCTGGCTGCTCTGGCATGCGCTGAACCGATTCTTCGCGGAGCCGAAGTGTGTGGACGCCTGGCGCGCTTGGAACCTGAATCGATCGATGATCCGGCAGCATTGCGCTTGATCGGTACCGCCGCACACGCGGTAGGCGACCAGGTCCGCGCAGCGGCATATCTCGACCGGGCCGAGAACCTGCTGCGTGAGCGCGGCCAGATGGGTTTGCTCCCACTGGTATTGGGCGTGCAATGTGCGGTCCGCCTCGACCTGGGCGACTGGGCTCGGATCGACGCCGCGCTCGCGGAGGGCCGCCGTATCGCCGCCGAGACGGACCAGCCCTTCTGGGGAGACGGTCAGATCATCAACGAGGCGCGTCTGGTCGGGCTGCGCGGCGATCTGGACCGCGCCTTCGATCTCGCGGACCAGTCCTTCGCACATCCGATCTTCAGCGCCTCCAATGTGGTGCTCGCGTGTGCGCAGCTGGCCCGCGGCTATGCCCTGCTGAGCGCGGGCCGTCATAGCGAGGCGTTCGATGCGTTCGTGATCGCGTTCGACCCCGCCTCCTCGAGTTTCCATCCGCGCGAACGCATCGCCGCGGTCATGTTCGTCGCCGAGACCGCCCGCCACGCAGGCCGTTTCGCCGAGGGCCGCGAGATTATCGAACAGTTGGAGCAGGTCGCACAGCTCACCCCCGCGCCGATGCTGCGCCTGCATCTGCAGTACGCGCGCGCGGTCCTGGCTGAGGACTTCGAAGCCGAGAGTCGGTTCCAGACAGCGTTGGCCGCACCCGAACTCATGCGGTGGCCGTGGGTACGCGCCCGCACCGAACTGGCCTTCGGCACCTGGCTGCGCCGACAGCGCAGGAGCAGCGAGTCCCGGGCCTATCTGCGTTCGGCGGCAATCGTTTTCGACGCGATCGGCGCGGGCGCCTGGTCCCGGCTGGCCGCCGCCGAACTCCGTGCGGCGGGCGAACGGCCCCGTATCGCGCCCCGGGACAGTCCGCTCGCAGTGCTCTCACCCCAGGAACTTCAGATCGCCACACTCGCCGCGCGGGGACTGTCCAACCGCGAGATCGGTGAACAGCTGTTCTTGTCCCATCGCACCGTCGGCTCGCACCTGTATCGGACGTTCCCCAAACTCGGCATCACCACCCGCGCACAGCTGTCGGACCGCCTCAACACCACCCCGCCCGCATCCGGGACGGCATCCTCACCCGAGTAGCGACCGGCAGATGGACCAGAGCATGGCCGCCTGAATACCGACGAGCGCAGTCGATCGACCGAAGCGATACGGGTGACTGATTCGGCAGCGTTGCAGCCATGAATACCGAATCAGTAATCGATGTTGTGCAGCGCGTCTACGCGGCCCTGGCTGCCGGTGACGTGCAGGCACTGGCCGAGCTCACCGACCCCGATGTCGAGATCTTCCAGAGCGAGCTGCTGCCGTACGGGGGCTATCACCGTGGCCTGTCCGGGTTGCAGACCTTCCTCGAAGGTGTGCGAACCGCCCTGGACAGTCAGATCGAAGTCGGCCAGCTGTTCGTCGCCGGTGACCGAGTCGTACAGATCGGCCGCAGCCACGGAACCGCACGGGCGACGGGAGTCGCCTTCGATGTGCCCGAGGTCCAGGTCTGGAAGGTCTACGACGGCCGAATCCTCGGACTGACCGTGTATCTGGACGATTCGGCGCTGCTGGCGGCATTGACCGCCGAGCCCGCCGCAGCAGTCGTTCGAGCGAAGCCGCAGTCATGAACCGCGCCTTCGCCTTTCCCGCGCTCGGCACCGAATTCGAACAACCCACCAGGAGCATCCGATGAACACGAACCACAGCTGGCACCGTCCGCTTCTGGCTGCGGCGATGGCCGCCGCGATCGCGCTGGCACCGGCAACCGCTGCCGCCGACTCACCGCCACAAGCCCCGACGATCGTGTTCGTTCACGGCGCGTTCGCGGACTCGAGCGGTTGGGATGCGACCATCGCCGACCTGCGCGGTCGCGGGTATTCGGCACTGTCGCTGGACAATCCGCTGCGGGGTGTGGCCTACGATGCGGCGGCGATACGTGCTGCGCTGCAATCGATTCCGGGCCCGATCGTGCTGGTCGGGCATTCCTATGGCGGGGCGGTGATCACCAACGCCGCCCGGGATCTGCCCAATGTGCGGTCGCTGGTGTATGTGGGGGCATTCGTGCCTGACGCCGGGGAGAACATCACCACGGTGGTGGATCCGATTCGCTACCCTGGTGCGCTCTTGGGACCGGCGACCCTCGATATCCGGCCGCGCTCGAGCCTGATCGACGCCGATGTCTACATCAAAGCCCAGGACTTCCCTGCGGTCTTCGCGGCCGACGTAGCACCCACCGTCGCCGCACGAATGGCCGCGACCCAGCACCCGCTGGCGTTGATCGCTCAGCTCGAACCGTCGGGCCCACCGGCGTGGCGGACGCTGCCGTCGTGGGATCTGATCACCCTGGACGACAAGGCGATTCCGCCGTCCGGGCAGGAGTTCATGGCCGCGCGGGCGGGCGCGCACATCGAGCGGGTGCACTCCTCGCACGCGGTCATGGTCTCGCACCCCGAGGCCGTCACCGCGATCGTGCTCGACGCGGTCGCCGCACTCGATCAGCAGTGATCGCATCGAAATCCGTTCAATCTCGGGAGCAATGATGGAATCAGAGCTGGCCGGCCGAACGGCCGTGGTGACCGGCGCGAGCCGGGGAATCGGTCTGGCGATCGCGCGCGCGCTCACCGATGCGGGCGCGTTCGTGATCGCCGGCGCGCGGGCGCCGAGTTTCGCGCTCGATGTGCTGGTCGATCAGGGACGGGCGCGGTTCGTGGCCACGGATATGACCGATCCGATCGCGATCGCTGATCTGGTCATCGCGGCGCAGGGGCGAGTCGATGTGCTGGTCAACAATGTCGGTGGCGCACCGGCCCGCACCCAGGGGTTCTTGGCGATCACCGACGAGGACTGGCGTATGAGTTGGGAGCTGAACCTGCTCGCGGCGGTGCGGGCCACCCGTCAGGTGCTGCCGTTGATGATCGAGGCCGGTGGCGGCAGCGTCATCAATATCAGCTCGGTCAACGCGAGCCTGCCCGAACCGTTGGTCGTGGACTACAGCGCCGCCAAGGCGGGGCTCTCCGCCTTCACCAAGGCGCTGTCCAAAGAGTTCGCCGCGCACGGGATTCGGGCCAATACCATCAGCCCCGGGCCGGTCTCGACCGATCTGTGGCTGGCCGAGGACGGAGTCGCGGCCACCGTGAGCCGCAGCGCGGGAATCACTGCCGAACAGGTCACCGCGACCGCGACCGCCGCCATGGTCACCGGCCGTTTCTCCACACCGGAGGAGATCGCGCAACTCGCGCTGATGCTGGCGCGCGATCGCGGCAACATCACCGGTGCCGACTTCCGCATCGACGGCGGCTACGTCCCCACATGGTGAATGCCGCTGGGACGGAAAGGAAATGCGATGAGTTTCGCGGTGATCGTCGAAGGTGCGGGCCGAGCGATCGACGCGCTCGGTGTCGGGGTGATCGTTGCCGGGACGGCGGCCACGTTGCTCGCGGCAGTGCCCCGGCTCTATAGCAAAATCCCCGGGACCTACCGCTGGTTGCGGGTGCGGCTGGGATCGACGATTCTGCTCGGGCTCGAATTGCTGGTCGGCGCCGACATCATCCGCACGGTCGCCGCGACACCCACCCTCGGGAGTGTCGCGGTACTCGCCGCGATCGTGGGAATCCGCACCGTGCTGAGCTTTTCCCTCGACCGGGAGCTCGACAGTGTGCGCACGTCTGCGCGAGGAGCCGAACTCGCGCGCGATAGCGGCGAATAGCCCTGCGGCTCAACGGCCTGCACGAAAAGGCCCGGGGTCAGATCGTTCGATCTGGCCCCGGGCCTTTGTCATTGCCGAAGTGCAGGAAGGCTTCTCAGCGCGCCGATGGAATGTCAGTCACGCCAGTAGTTGTTGGCGGCGGCGATGGTCTGGAACTCCACGGCCACCACATGTCCGGCGGCGATGAGGCTGTCGGGATTGACCGAATAGATCGGGCGGCCTTCCTCGAGCTTGTCGAGATCGGGCTGGATGTTGTGGATGGTGTGTCGCGCCAGGGCCAGGGCCAGCGCCCGGCCTTCTTCGGGGGTCGCGGTGATGAGAGTGGCACCGGGGACCAGGACGAGTTCGGAAGCGGGCAGGGCGGTCATGATGACTCCTTCGATGGTGCAGGGGCTGATTGGGGTGGAGCGGTGGATACGGTTGTCACCCGATGAGGCATTTCACGCGGCGTAGACGTCTGACGGCAGGTAGCCGATCTGGGTGAGTAGACCGAATTGGTCTTGCAGAGTGCGGATTTCGGCAACCTTGCCGTTCTCGAAACGCCACAGGGCGATATCGGAGATCTCCACGGGTTTGCCGGTGGCCTGCACGCCTCCGTAGGTGCCGGTGTGGGTGCCGCGCCAGAGAAGATGAATGGCCACGAGGTCCGCGTGGGCGTGCAGTAGGAGAATTTCGGTGCTCAGGTCAGGAAAACCGTTGCGGCGATCGAGAATCCGCTTCTTGGGCCCGTCGACCCCGACCCGTACGCCGTTGGTTATCAGATCCGGGCTGAAGTACTCCTGGGCGAGTTCGACGTTGGTCAGCCACCCTTCGGTGAACCAGCGGCGAGCGATCGCGAGTTGTTGATGTTCGGTCATTGCTCCGCAGTCCTCAGCGCGCGAACGGTATTCATCACAGGCCCTGGGCCGCGAGCCAGGACAAGGCGGCGTCGGCGACCTCGACCCAGCCGCTGTCGATGGTCAACGAGTGACCACGATCGGGAAAGGTGAGTATGTCGGTCGGAGCCTGGCTGTGGCGGTACTGCTTCAACGTGGCAGTTGTGATGACCTCGGGGACAGTGTGGTCCTGACCGCCAGCGATCAATAGCAGCGGCGCGTCCGCGTCTCGATCGGTGTTCACCGCAGCCGGTGAGTGCGGCAGGAAGTTCGCCGTCGCCGCCTCGAACAGCGGTCTACCGGGTGCGGGGACCACCCATCGGCGGTACAGCTCAGCGGACTCCTCTTCGCTGAGCGCGTTGCCGAACGCATAGCGGAACTGCTCCTGGCTCAGCGATACCGCACGATGTTTGTTGGCGGGGTTCCTGAACACCGGAAGGGTGGCGTGCAACGAGGAAAGAGGCAGCGGCAGAACACCTTTGATCTGGGCGGCGTCGATCGCGACGGCCGCTGCGGCCTTGCCTTCACCCAGGAGTTTCTGGGCGATCAGGCCACCGAAGGAATGACCGATCAGGATCGGCTTCACCGGCAACTCGGCGATGATCTTGCTGTAGTGATTGTCCACGTCCTCGATCCCGTGATCGGCGATCGATTCGGGGTTCGCCCGCGCGGCAGCGATGTCCGCGGGCATTCCGGGCCAGCCTGGGGCGATGCCCGAGTATCCGCCTTCGGCGAACTTCGCGACCCACGGCTGCCACGAATCGGGGTGCAGCCACAGGCCATGGATGAATATGACGGGGAGTTTCGAAGTAGTCATCGGTGCCTTCTCTCATCGGGTGTCAGGGCTGGTTCATGTCGATCCCGATATGGAGAATCGTCGCCGCCGCGATCCCGGTACCTCTTCCGTCGATCGACTGCATTCCGGGTGCCGATCCGCCACAGCGCATAGGCGGGATACCGAGCAAGCGCACTATCCTGCCGCATACCGCGCGGATCGGGACCTGTCAGCGTGGCACGTCGGAAGATCGACTGGCAGTGTGAGTCTGAGCCCCGCGGGGCTCCGCGCGCTCCCCTTCGCAGGAGTCGAGGTATACGGCGGAGAGGTAGTGCGTGCTGTGGAGGTTGACGTCGGCGGGCAGTAGGAGCTTGCGGTCCGGCGGGCTGAGAGCCTCGGCCAGTTCGTGGATCGGGTAGCCGAAGAGGTCGTAGTCGCCGAAGGCGACCGGAACGTCGGCGGCCCGGTCCGGGCCGTACTCCCGTTCGATGATCAAGTGTCCCAAGGTCTGCTCGGGGCACGCGGTGCAGGAGTAGGCCGTGACCAGAATGCCGTGGTGGCCGAAGGAGAAGGTCCAGTGCGTTCCGCACATCCACTCCGATAATGGCGCGTGGCCCGCTGTTCGGAGCGGCCGCGCGGCTCGCCGGAAGATCAAGGGGCAGAGATCAACTCGGCTCCAGTGACGCACCATAATGCCGATTGCAGTGCTTTTGTCATCGGAAGGTTGTGACTACTGGTAATCGGCTCGGGGCCTCCGGCATCCGGTGCGGGCGTGCGAATTCCGGTTTCGGATCAGGCTGGTCGATCGGTGGTGTAGCGGGTCAGCATGGTCTCTACAGCCTGCTCGACGGCGTAGCGGATGTCAGAGGCTGCGGGGTTCCAGTCGGTCAGCAGCATGCGGGGCCACAGGACATAGTTGGCGATCATCCCGAGGAACTGGTTGGCGGCGCTCTCGGCGTCCGGGACGTCGGCGTTGCCGGCCTCGTGCTCCGACTCGAGGTAGTGCTGGACCGAGGTGAAGTAGGGCAGCTTGCCGAGCTGGAATTGCATCCGTCCCAGTTCCGGGAAGCGGGGCAGCTCGGCGATGACGATGCGGAACAGGGCCGTCATACCGGGCTGGCCGATCAGGTCGGCGTAGCGGTGGCCGATGGAGGTCAGGCCGGAACGCAGGTCTCCGACCTGAGGCTGTGCGACAGTGCCGCCCGCGTCGCGCTGCCAGGACTCGGTGACGATGGCCTCGAAAAGGGCTGCCTTGGTAGGGAATTGCTTGAACAGGGTGGACTTCGAGACTGCCGCCCCTTCGGCAATGCGGGCCAGGGAAGTGCCGTCGTAACCGTGGTTAAGGAACAGGTCCGTGGCTGCGGAGATGATCGCCTCACGCTTTTGCTGGGCGAGGCGGCGGTGATGGGTGGAGAGCTCTGCTGCCATGCGTGCAGTATGCCCCAGCTCCGAGGCGAGTCACTTGACTCACCTCCTTTCGCATGCCTACGCTGCAATGGAAAGGCGAGTCGAGCGACTCGCATCTGATTGCGGCACCCGCCGTCTCCCGGGTGCCGTGCGATGAGGGAGCAGCCGATGACAGTCGACAGGATTGCCTTGGTGACCGGTGCGAACCGTGGCTTGGGTCGGAGTACGGCTCTTGCCCTGGCGGCGCGCGGGGTGCGGGTCGTGGTGACCTATCGCGGTGATGCGGCCGGGGCCGAGGAGACGGCGCAGCAAGTACACGCTGCGGGCGGTGTTGCCGCTGTCGTGCGTCTCGACATCAGCGACGTCCCCTCTTTCGGAGCCTTCACTTCCGAGCTGAGCGGACTGCTCGAGCGCTGGGGGGCTTCACAACTCGATATCGTGGTCAACAACGCGGGGGTGGGTGTCTTCGGCCCGCTGGAAACTGTCACGGCCGACGACTTCGACACGGTGTTCGGCACGAACGTGCGGGGCACGTTCTTCCTCATCCAGTCGCTGGTGCCGCTGCTGGCGCAGGGCGCCAGCGTCATCAACGTCTCGTCGTCGCTGACTCGCCACACCAGTCCCGCGACCTCGGTCTACTCCGCCTCGAAGGCCGCCGTCGAGGCTCTGAGCCGCACTCTGGCCGCGGAACTCGGCCCCCGTGGCATCCGGGTCAACGCCATTGCCCCGGGGCCGACCGCCACCGACTTCAACGGCGGTGCCATGCGCGATGACGCCGAGATGCGCCAGAGTCTCGCCGGGCAGACCGCGCTCGGCCGCGTCGGCGAACCCGAGGAGATCGGCGACGCCATCGCCACGCTGGCCTCGCAGGACCTGCGCTGGATGACCGCCCAGCGCATCGAAGTCTCCGGCGGCGTCCTCCTCTGACCGACGCGTCTGGGTCGCGCAGCGCGCCAGGCAGAATTCTCCAAGCCGAAATTTCGACAGGCCGGGCCGACCGAGAGCGCGGGTTCGGCCCACATCGAACGCACGATAATGCCGCTGGTCGCGCTGACCCAACCGGACAGTGCGCCGCTGCGAAAGATCAACTGGCCGTGGCGATCCGGCGTCGCGCGGAACCCGTCATCGTGCCGGAACGTCTCGGATCACCCGTCGGTGAGGCGTTGGATGGTGGTGCTCAGCCAAGTCTGGAGTTCGGCAGGGTCGCCGAGTTCGGAACGCAGCACTCGTCGACGAGTTGATACGCCCAGGACGAAGGCGTCGATCGCGGCGGCTCGCGCGCGGGCGTCGGCGTCGTCCAGGCCGCTGTCGCGCAGGTAGTGGTAGAGCGGCTGCAGTGAGTTGGTGTCGAGGAATACGGCAAGTGCCTCAGCCGCTTCCGGGCGTTCGCCGGATGCGCGTTGCAGCACGAGTAGCGGATCCTCTTCTGGCGCACCGAACCAGCGCTCGACGATGCTTGCCGCGAGGCGTGAACCGAGCTCGGAACGGTTGCCGTCGAAGGAATTCGAGACCGGGATCTCTACCCGCGTCGCCGCCAAGAAGATGCCCTCCTTGCCACCGAAGTAGCGGGTGATGAGGTTGGGCGACACACCTGCCGCATCGGCAACGCCCTTGACTGTGGTTGCCGCATATCCGTTCTGCGCGAACTGGCGTTGCGCATGCTCCAGGATGCGCTGTTTGGTGGTGGCCGCGTTGCGCGAAGTCATGTGTATCAGCATACACATCGATGTGTATGCTGATACACATGATCGATGACCTACGGGAACGACTCCAGCGGACGCGGCGTGTCACGACGCCGTGGAGTGCCGACGAGACGCGGGGCATCACCGGAGCTCGCCTCGACCAGCTGCTCGAACGCTGGGTGAACGGATACGACTGGAGCGTGCACGAGCGTCGCATCGCCGAGTTGCCTTGGGTAACAGTGCAAGCGGGCGGCACCGAGCTCCGGGTGATCCATCGACGGTCCGTGTCGCCCGACGCCCCGGTCGTCGTACTACTGCACGGCTGGCCCGACTCGGTGCTGCGGTTCGAGCGTGTCCTGCCATTGCTCGCGGACCTGAACGTGGTGGTTCCCGCGCTGCCGGGCTTCCCGTTCGCGGCCCCGCTCGAAGGTTCGGCGATGTCGGTCAACCGGATCGCCGAGATCGTCGCGGACGCACTGACCGAGCTCGGTTACACCCGTTACACGGTATCCGGCGGCGACGTAGGTGGCATGATCGCGGAAATCCTTGCGGCACAACACCCGGACCGGGTTACCGCCCTGCACCTCACGAACATCGCCCCACTCCGTGCGCTCACGGCGGATCGCGCGCAGCTCGCGCCCGACGCGGTGGCCTACCTCGACCGCTCGGCGCAGTGGTTCCGAACCGAGGGTGGATACATCGCCGAACAGTCAACGCGCCCGAACACTCTCGCCATCGCGCTCGGCGACTCACCCGCGGGCCTCGCGGCCTGGATCGTCGAGAAACTGGAATCCTGGTCCGACGATTCAGCTTTCACCGACGACGACCTGCTCACCTGGGTAACCGCCTACTGGGCCACCGGCGCCATCGCCACCTCGTTCGCCACCTATGTCGAACCGGCCGCCTTCGCTGCCCGGATCGACACGCCCACAGTGCTTTCCGTCTTCTCGCGCGACATCAAACCGGAGCCCCGAAGCTACGCCGAGGCGTTCCTGAACATCCGCGACTACGTGGAACACCCTGCGGGCGGCCACTTCGCAGCCTGGGAACAACCCGAGGCGTACGTGGCCGACCTACGCCGAGCCGTCCAACTGGGCGAATGAAGCGCCACCGAAACCCATTGGTGCCGAACCGAATCGATCGTTGACGGCTGAAGATCGACTGCCGCGGCGCTGCCAAGGTACCGAAACTGTGGTGCGGAAGGCGCGGGAAGACGAAAGTGCCTTCCCCGCGCGGTCATCGACGTCAGCGTCCCGCGATTCCCTCGTTGCACGCGGAGATCAGGGGGTCCAGGCCGAGCGGCAAGGTCGATCCGTCGTTGGGAGTGCCGTCGGCGTTGAGGGAGCGTCGCAACTTCGCCTCGCATCCGCCCGCCTGCTTGACATCGCTGACGGATATCGCGGACATTGCCACGAATTGGCCGTAGGTCACGTCCTTCCCGTCGGCGCCGACGATGATGACCGTGTCCGGGTCGTACGCCCAGGCACCGGCCGTTGCGGTGCCGACGAGAGCGGCGAGGGAGACGAGCGCTCCAACAAGAGCCAATTTCACAGTGCGCCTCTCGATCTGGTGAACGGGTGCACTTTATCGACGCTGACCGACAGTATTCGGCAGCCTTGGCGTGTCCGGCCGAACACGCGTGACTGACGAAGGGCGAGCGCCCTGCGGCGTATGGGCGCTGCTGCCTCTGCCGCTTCCGGGAAAGTTGTGCCCCGAAATGTTGAAGTAAGCGTGTTTCATTTGGGCTTCGAAAGTGTATCGTCCGTCTGGCATGTTGTGATGAGCGAAGGTTGCCCAAATGACCCTGACGCCGATGAAAATGGCTGTGGTAGCGATTGTTTCGGCCGGAATCGGACTTTCCGCCCTGGGTACGGCAGCGGCGAGTCCGTTGCCTTGCCTCGATCCGATCGCGGGCACCGGGAGCGCCCAGCAGGGTGTGCAGCCGGGGACCATCACCAGCGCGTTGGGGTATCTGCTGTGTGCGGTGACCGGCGGTCACCCGGTGACCGGTATGGCTGGCCCGACCGTCTGCGAGGGCGGTCAAGTGGGTTCCCTCTAGACGATTCTCGGGCGAAATACCAAGCCCCGGCCAAGTCTGCTTCTGCCGCTGATCGCGCTGACCGAACCGGGCGGCGCAGAGTCGGCGGAACCTCGACGGGCGGTGGCGATCCCGGTCCGGTACAGGACATAACGCTCGTCGCGGATGCCGCTCACCGAGTTCCGGCAAGCCTCGGCAGCGCCTGGACATGGCGTGTGTTGCCGGAGGAGTTCCTATCCGAAATGGTCAGCGCCGTAAAGCAATTGGCGGCACAGGGCGGGGAGCGGTGATGCGCGGCGGGCGTTGCCTCTGCACCCGATCAGGCTGGGCGAACTCTTGTCACGCGTAGTTTCCGTCGGTATTCGGTGCCCGGCTGTTCGCTCGCTGGTTGACAAGGGGTGGGTGTATGTCGTGTTGTTGCTGGTCGCGACGCAGTTCGTGGGGTGGGGTGAGGAGGGCATGTTTCGCGGGATCGGGGTTACGGTGTTGCGGCGGCATGGGCTCACCGAGGGGCGGGTTGCGCTGTGGTCGAGTGTTGTGTTCGGTGCGGTGCATTTGACGAACGTTGTCGGACACGGGATTTCGGCGCTGCCGCAGGCGGTGATGGTGAGCCTGGCCGGGTACTTCTTCTATCTGATCCGGCGGGTCAGCCGGGGCAACGTCGCCAACTCGATTCTGCACGGGCTGTTCGACTTCTCGTTGCTGAGCGGCTCCGCGATCCTCGTCGACCAGCAGGCTTACGCGGGAACGCTACTGCCGGTTCTGGTCTATCCCGTCCTGGCGATCATCCTGTTCGTCAAACGTCGCGACATCGAGCCCGCCGAATAGCTCACCGCGCCAGGTGGGCTCGGCGGACGGCGTCGAGTTCGGCGGTGCGCAGGCCGGTCACGGTCGTGGATTCGGGGGAGTCGAAGACGCGGACGACGGGGTCGGCCGTGGTGAAGGGGGACCAGCCGGGGTTGCCGGTGGTGGCGAAACGCACCCAGGCGGTGTGGATTTCGTCGGCCAGCGGCTGTGGGGGATTGGGGCCGGTGAGGGTGTGGGCCGAGTCGAGTTGGTCGAAGACGAAGGGGATTTCCAGGGCGTGGGCGGAGCCCAGTTCGGGAATGCCCGAGGGCCAGGCGAATTCGTAGGCGTGGGTGGGGGTCGCGGTGGGGGACTCGGCGATCCGGGTGACGTCGTCGCGGAAGACCGTCGCGGTGATGATGGCGGCGAAGAGGTCGGCGGGGGTCGCGTCGGGGCGGGACGGGCGGAAGGCGTCGAGCACCACCGGGTCGAGGCCGTAGCGGGTGAGCAGCGCCGGGAGGGTGTCGTCGGTGATGGCGGCGGCCAGGCCGGTGGGGAAGGTGAAGAAGCGGAATTCGTCGCGCGTCCAGCCCACCATGAGCGGGACCCGATCCGAGTGAGCGGCAACGATATCCACCGGGCGGGCGGTGATCAGGTCGCCGTCGATGACCGGATAGAAGCTGAGGATCCCCAGGCCGTTGGCGATGAGCGACGGGCCCCAACGCGCCGGATCCGGATTCATCATGAGTTCGAGGGCGATCGTGTTCTGTGCTTCGAGGACCTGCTGCGCGTCCAGCTGCCCGAAAGCCGCTGCGGTGTAGTCGATGCCGAGATGGCGCGCCAGTTCGGCTCCGACCTTCGCGGCATCGTCAGCCTCGCATACCGCGGATCCGTTGCAGCTCTGCACGATTGCCTGCTGGAACAGTCCACGCGCCGCCGGTGCGGCCAGTAGATCCACCACACTCATCCCGCCCGCGGACTCCCCGAAGACGGTCACCTTGCCCGGGTCCCCGCCGAAGGCCGCGACATTCTCCTGCACCCAGCGCAGCGCGAAGATCTGATCGTGCAGCCCGCGATTGTGCGGCGCACCCGCGACGGCCGCGAAACCCGAAGCGCCGAGCCGATAGTTGAGCGACACCACCACGACGCCGTCGCGGGCGAAGGCGCTGCCGTCGTAGATCGCGCGGGCGTTCGATCCGCGCGTGAACGCGCCACCGTGAATCCACACCAGCACCGGCAGCCCGGAACCCGCCGGATCCGGCGTCCACACATTGACGTTCAGGTACTCGTCGCCGGGGATGCCGTCGCTACCGAGCAGCGCGTGAATCGGTGCGGGATACGGACTCTGCACGCAGGTCGCCCCGAATTCCGTGGCCGCGCGGGTACCCTCCCATGCCGTGACCGGCTGCGGCAGCGCCCACCGTGCCGGACCCACCGGAGCGGCCGCGTACGGAATGCCCAGGAAGACACTCACCCCGTCGCGTTCGATGCCGCTCACTTTGCCGCCGGTGACAGTCACGATCGGTGTGATGCTCATCAGCCCTGTCTAACACGACGTACCCGATCAATCCGGCAAAACGGGATGTTCCAGGCGGGCGGCCGCCTCGTAGGCCGCGGTCAGTTCCGCGAGCACGCCATCCGCGGGTGCCGGGGCCCGGTCGAGGTGAATCCCGCGCAGTTCGGCCATGAATCGCTCCCACAGCGGGGGTCCGCCGTCGGCCAGCAGTTCGGCTCGGATGGTCAGCTCGGGAGTGGTGTCGAGCCAGCGCGCACCCCACGCGCCGAGCTGGGCCAGCACCGGGACGAGCTGGATCGACGCCTCGGTGAGGTGGTATTCGACCTTCTGGCGGTGGCTCGGGTCGTCGTCGCGGGTGAGCAGGCCCGCGTCGACCAGTTTGGTCAGGCGGTTGGACAGGATATTGGAGGCGATGCCCTCCATCGATCCGGCGAGCAGTTCCCGGAAGTGCGTGAAGCCGCCGAACATGATGTCGCGCAGCACGATCAGGCTCCAGCGGTCGCCCAGCAGTTCGACGGTCATATTGATCGGACAGCCGGACTTGCCGCGCGGCACCGGGAGCTTGTCGTAAGCAACTGGTTGCATCATGAGATCAGTCTAGGTACGGTCGAGACCGATTGCAGATTGCAACCAGTAGGAGTGTCGATGACGCAGCTCGTGCGAGTGCACAACTTCAATATCTCCAGCGACGGCTACGGGGCCGGGATCAACCAGAGCCTCGATCGCCCCTTTGGTGACGCGGACCCCTCCGCGCTGTTCGCGTGGTCGGGCGCCACCGCTCACGGGCCCACCCGCACCGAACCCGGTGGCAGCCGCGGGTTCGACGACTACTGCACCCGTGAATGGCACCGCAATATCGGCGCGGAGATCATGGGCCGCAACAAGTTCGGTCCGCAGCGCGGCCCGTGGGAGAACTACGACTGGCAGGGCTGGTGGGGCGACGAACCCGTCTTCCACACGCCGGTTTTCGTGCTCACCCACCATGTGCGCCCCTCGATCACCCTGGGGGAGACCACTTTCCACTTCCTCGACGCCTCCCCGAAGGAAGCGCTGGCGCGGGCACTCGAAGCCGCCGACGGCAAGGATGTGCGCATCGGCGGCGGCGCCATCACGATCCGTGAATTCCTCGACGCCGATCTCATCGACACCCTGCACGTCGCCGTCGCCCCGGTCGAATTCGGCCAGGGTGAGCGACTCTGGGAGACGCCCGAGGAGCTGACGGACCGCTTCCATCTGGAGCAGATCCCCAGCCCCACCGGCGGTGTGGTGCACCATTTCCTCTGGCGTCGATGACCTGTGGTTGCGGCCGAAGGGTTCGTCAGGCCGCGACCGGTTGTGCCGCAGCCACACTCGGCTGCTCGTCGCGGGCGGCGTTTCGCGCCAGCTCGACCGCGGTGACGAGCAGCAGGAAGGCGAGAACCGCTGCGGCGGTGCGGATATCGTGGAAGGTGTCCTGACGCTCACCGACGAGGGGCGTGCGGCGCTGACCGAGGCACAGCGATTGTCGGCGGATGCGATCGGGGCGGTGTTCGGCGACCTCGACGCCGCACAGGTCGCCGACCTGTCAGCGCTGCTGTCCCGAATCGTCAACACTCCCTGGCGGATTCGGCGCGGCTCTGCGCATGCCGCCGTAGATGCCGCGGCGCACGACGAAGGGTTGCAGGCGAGACCACGCCGGGATTCGAAACGCCTGCCCGGCGGGGGTGAAGATCTCCAGGGTGTTTCGCTGCGTGCCCACCACCGAACCCCAGCGCCGGGTCGCGGGCGTGAACGCCTTCGGGGTGCCGCCGGTGAGATCGGCGCGGATGTTGTGTGCGAGCAGGCCGTCGGCGCGACTGCGGGCCGAGGTGCGCAGCGGATCCGTCGCGGCGACATCGCCGATGGCGTACACGCCCGGTGCGCCGGGGACCCGCAGGTACTCGTCGACCACGACGAAACCGTTGTGGTCCAGCAGTTCCGGTGGCAGCCAGGCGGTGTTCGGGGTGACCCGGCCGATCGTCCAGAGGACCGCGGCGGCGTCGCTCGGCGGCTGCCCGGTACTCCATTCCACAGGTCCGGCAGTGATCTCGTCGCAGCCGAATCCGTCCGGCACGATCGCGCGATGTCCCGGGTGCAGGCCGACGCCGAGCCGCTCGAGACGTCCGCTCAGGGTGCGCCAGACCTTGCGGTGATGCTGCGGAAGCGCCTGTTCGCCAGGGAAATACAGGTCCACTCGTTTGCCCGGCCAGCTGGTGGCCACGTTCAGCGCGCTGCTCACCGCCGCGGCTCCGCCGCCCAGGACGATCACCGAATCGGCTGCCGCGAGGCGTTCGTGAGCATCGGTGAGGCCTGCGGCCACCTGCTCGGCGGTGAGCAGGTCCGGGCGACGCCAGAAGCCGTTCGACACACCCGTCGCGATCACCAGCGCGTCGTAGGACTCGCTCGCGGCCTCGCCGTCGGGTCCGGTGAGTTGGACACGCCGATTCTCGAGGTCGAGTCCGGTCAGCGAGCCGTGCACGGTCCGGGCCGCGTCGAGCCGGTGATAGTGGTCGAACGGCACCCAGAAGTCCCGCGCCCACTCGTGCGGACGCGACAGGCGCATGCCCAGTTCCTGCCCGCTGACCAGACCCGGTTTGCTCGAAATGCCGACCAGATCCGCATGTTTCGAGAGGTGGATGGCGGTCAGCAGCCCGGTGTCGCCGAGGCCCGCGACCACAATTCGCGGGCGGCTGGCCCGGGTGCGCCCGGCCCGGGTCACCGACTCGGTCTCGCTCATGCGAACA
The DNA here is from genome assembly GCF_045161165.1 of Nocardia sp. NBC_00511. Classification (NCBI taxonomy): domain Bacteria; kingdom Bacillati; phylum Actinomycetota; class Actinomycetes; order Mycobacteriales; family Nocardiaceae; genus Nocardia; species Nocardia sp. NBC_00511. Next base: position 3,893,202 of record NZ_CP107849.1, on the reverse strand, counting down.
CGGTATCTGGAACACGTTCCAGCGGCAGGTGCATCGCGATGTCAGTAGGTATCGGTAGCGTCTGGCGTGTGGAAATTGGGGAACGTATTCAAGAGCTCGCCGACCGGATCACGGCACTGCGCGACGCCTACTACCAGGGCACGCCGCTGGTCGCCGACGCCGACTACGACGCGATCGAGGACGAGCTGCGGGCGCTGATCGAGGCGAACCCGGAGCTGACACCGGACCCGAACCCGCTCGACCAGGTCGGCGCCCCGGCGGTGCTGCACGCACCCACCCGGCACGCGCGCCCGATGCTGTCGCTGGAGAAGGCGACCAAGCCCGAGCAGGTGGTGGCGTTCTTCGAACGCTTCCCGGGCCAGTCGGTCGTGGTCATGCCCAAGCTCGACGGCCTGTCGCTGTCGCTGGTCTTCGAGGACGGCAAGCTGGCCCGCGCGGTCACTCGCGGCGACGGCACCACCGGTGACGACGTGACCCCGCTGGTGCGCGCGCTCGTGGACGGCGTGCCCGACCGCATCGAGATCCCGGGCCGGGTGGAGGTGCGCGGCGAAGCGGTCATGCTGCGCTCCACCTTCAACGCCTACAACGCCGCGCATGCGGACAAGCCGCTGATCAATCCGCGCAATGCCGCCGCGGGCACACTGCGCGCCAAGGATCCGGCCACGGTCGCCGAACGGCGACTCCAGTTCTTCGGCTTCGATCTCGACACCGCCGACGAGCACGCGGCCGATGATCTGGGGGAGGGTCTCGGGGCGCTCGGTATCGCGGGCGCGGACATGCGGGTGTGCGCGGATGCCGAGCAGGCGCAGGCGGCGATCACCGCCATCGAGCAGGGCCGAAACGATCGCGACTACGACCTCGACGGCGCGGTGCTGCGGCTGGCCGACCGGAATGCGTACGCGGCGGCCGGAACTCGCTCCAACTCCCCGCGCGGCGCACTCGCGTTCAAGTTCGCGGCCGAGGAGAAGACCACGCTGTTGCGCGAGGTCATCTGGGATGTGGGCAAGACCGGCAAGATCGTCCCGGTCGCATGGCTCGAACCCGTCTTCGTCGGCGGCACCACCGTCACCAAGGCCACCCTGGCCAACCAGGAAGTCATCAAGGCCCGCGACATCAAGATCGGTGACACCGTGCTGGTGCGCCGCGCGGGGGACGTGATCCCGTTCGTGGCAGGCGTTCTCGACGCCGCCGCCCGCACCGGCGCGGAGATCGACATCGTCTCCCCGACCGCGTGCCCGTCCTGCGGTCAGCCGGTCACCGAGCAGGGCAACAGCCGGGAACTGTTCTGCACCAACGTGTCCTGCCCCGCCCAGACGGTCCGGCGGCTGATCCACTGGGCGTCGCGGGCGGGTGCGGATATCGACGCCATCGGCGGCAAATGGATCGAGCGCCTGGCCGAGGCGGGCATCCTGGAGAACCCCTCGGACTTCTACACGCTCACCAAGGAGCAGCTGCTCGAATTCGACCGTGTCGGTGAGGTTTCCGCCACCCGAATGATCGACTCCATCGACGCCAGTCGTCAGGTGGGCCTGCGCCGCGCCCTGATCGGCCTCGCCATCCCGATGGCATCGGACGGCACCGCCGCGCGCCTGGCCCGCTCGGGCTTCGGCTCGCTGGAAGAGGTGGCCGACGCGGGCGAGGAACGCCTGGTCGAGGTGGAGGACATCGGCCCGAAAGTCGCTGCCTCCCTTGCCGCGCACCTCACCCGGCTGCGGCCCGAACTGGAGCGCTTGCGCGCCGCGGGCGTATCCCTGGATGTCCGTGACGAGGATCTACCCCCGGTCGTCGCGGCAGGCGCGCCCCTGGAGGGTAAGACAGTGGTGATCACCGGCGCGATCAGCGATCCCCGCTCCGGCGAGAAGGTGGCCCGCCCGACCTTCCAGCGCCTGTGCGAAAAGGCCGGTGCGACAGCCGCTTCCTCGGTATCGGCGAGCACCGACATGCTCATCACGGGCGCGGGCGTCGGTGACAGCAAGTTGACCAAGGCGGAGAAGCTCGGTGTCGAGGTGGTCGATCAGGGCGAGATCTGGAAGCTGCTGATCGACGCGAACGTGGTCTGAGACAAGACGATCGAGGGGGATTCGGCTCGCACGTGGACGAGCCGAATCCGCTGAGCTCTACCAGCCGGAGCCGGAGCCACCCGATCCGGTGTTGGCCAGGATGGTGCCGATGACCATCTGTGCGAGCCCGGCGATTGTGGCAAGGAATCCCACGGTGTCCTCCGTATTTCTCAGCGCCGCGTGTCCGGCGTAGCCGCAACGTAGCCCACGGAACTTCCGAATGAAACCTATTTCAGAATATTCGTCCCAGGAAATCCGCTGGGTGGGATGCGCCGCGAAAACGCCTGCGTGACACCGTGCCCGATGCCACGCGGCACCGGTCAGACGGTGAAGCTGGTGACGCCGTCCACGACGCGGGCCAGTTGCTCCTCGGTCAGGCCCGGCCACAGCGGCAGGCGGACCAGGGTGGAGGAGAACTCGGCGCTGCGCACGCACGGGACCGGGGTGCGGCCGAGCTTGAGGCCCGCGGGTGAGGAGTCCAGGGGCACATAGTGGAACGGCGCGACGATGCCCAGCCCGGACAGATGCGAGATCAGGTCGTCGCGGCGATGCTCGGTCGGCACGCGCAGGTAGTACAGGTGCGCGGTGTGCTCCCGATCGTCCGGGACCGTCATCAGCCGAACCTCGTTGCGGGCGGCCCACTCCGGCAGTTCGGCCGCGTAGGTGTCCCACACCCGGTGCCGGTTGGCCTGGATCGTCGAGAACTCGGCCAGCTGCGCGTCGAGCACGGCGGCGTTCAATTCGCTGGGCAGATACGAGGATCCGATGTCCTGCCACGAGTACTTGTCGACCGCGCCGCGCAGGAAGCGCGCCCGGTCGGTGCCCTTCTCGCGAATGATCTCCGCGCGCGCCATCAGGATCTCGTCGGTGAGCAGCACCGCGCCGCCCTCACCGCAGTGCACGTTCTTGGTGTCGTGGAAGCTGAGCGCGCCGATGCTGCCGATGGTGCCCAGCGGGCGACCCCGCCAGTAGCCGCCGAGACCGTGCGCGTTGTCCTCGATGATCGCGAAACCGTGCGCGTCCGCGAGCCGTTGCAGCCCTTCCATATCGGCGCCCACACCGCCGTAGTGGATGACCATGATCGCCTTGGTGCGCGGCGTGACGGCCGCGGCCACCGACTCCGGATCCAGGTTGCCGGTCTCCGGATCGATATCGGCGAACACCACGGTCGACCCGCGCAGCGCCATTGCGGTCGCGCTGGAGGTGAACGCGAAGCTGGGCACGATGACTTCGTCGTCGGGCCCGAGTTCCAGCAGCAGCCCGGCCATTTCGAGCGCGTGCGTGCACGAGGTGGTCAGCAGCGCGTGCGGCGCGCCGGTGATGTCGCGCAACTTCGCGGTCGCCGTCGCGGTGAACGGTCCGTCCCCGTGACTGTGATCGGAGGACAGCACCTCCGCCACATTCGGGAGTTCGCGCGCCGCACGGAATGGACGGCTGAAAATAATGCGCTCACTGCTCACGCGGGTCGGTCTCCCTCGTCGCTACCTGGTCGTATCGGGTTGCCGCTCGGGCGAATTCGGGGGCGGCGCGATGGCCGCGGGCGAGCTGTTCGGGGCGCGGGGTCGGCGAATCCACCGTCAGGTAGAGGGGCTTGCCGACCAGCACATGCAGTGCCACGCCCAGGTATTCGGCGATCAGGCCGAGGGAGAACAGCACCGCGCCGGAACACAGCAGCAGCACCGTCATCAGCGAGGCCCAGCCCTCCGGGTCGGAGCCGCTGTCGGTGAGCCGGTGGTAGACCACCCAGGCCGCCATGGCCACGCCCGCCAGCGCCACCGTCACACCCAGCATGCTCACCAGACGCAGGCCGCGAGTTCCGCTGCACAGCACCATCTTCCAGAACAGCGAGAACAGGCGACGGTAGTTGTAGCCGGATTCCTCGCGGCCCTCGGCGCGCAATTCGACGGGCACCTGCGCGGCGTCGCTCACCACCCAGGTCAGCGCCACGTCCAGGTACACGCCGTTGGAGGCGACCTGCGCGAGCTGCCGCGCGATATCGCCGCGGATCAGCCGGTAGCTCTCGAAGCGGGTGGAGTCCGGAAACGCGAACAGGGTGGCCAGCACCAGTTTCGCGCCACGCGAGGTGATATTGCGCAGGAAGCCGTGCGGGCGGGTGTTGACCGGTTTGGAGTAGACCAGGTCCGCGCGCTGCGCGAGCGCCGCGTCCAGGAAGGCGGCGATGAAGGCCGGATCGTGCTGGCCGTCCTCGTCCATGGTGACGGTCCAGTCGCCGCGCGCCTCGGCCATGCCGGCGATGGTGGCGGCGTCCTGTCCGTAGTTGCGGCTCAACCACACGACTCGAAGCTGCGGATAGGTTTCGGCGAGTTCACGCAGCACCACATCGGAGCGGTCGGGGCCGTGATCGTGCACCAGCACGATCTCGTCCACCCGGAACACCGCGCCGTCAGGGGTGGTGATCGGACCGCTCAATTTGTCCAGCTCGGCGACCAGCGCGGCGATGGTGTCCTCGCCGCGATACACCGGAACGACGACGGAGACCGCGTGCACCCGCGCCGACCCGTCGGGGCCGGGGGTCACGCTGAGGTCGCGCGCGTAGGTGCGTGCGGACGGAATCGGCATCAGCTGAATCGACTTTCGAGGATGGTGCGTACCGGAACTCCGCGCCCTTTTCGAGAGCCCGAGCCGCGCTGAACTCTAACACGGTGCAGGTCGCGGCAATCGTGGCGAAAGGTGATCACGACACCATCATTGCCTCAGGCGTCGATGCTCTCGACGCCGACGCCCTGTAGGGTCTGGAACTCGTGGTGGAAAGCTCAGTTTCCGAGGTGGTCGGGGCCACCGAATCCGGGCCGGCGGAGAAATCGGCGCGACGCGAGGTGTACCGGTGGGGACTGATCACCTCACTCGGTGTGATCCTCGGCTATTTGGCTGTCATCGCGGCCAATACGCGGCATTTCTTCACCGATGACAGTGAATCCCAGTACACCGGACTATGGGTGTTCTTCGGCCGCGCCTACCGCGACGGCCACTTCCCGTTCCTGATTCCCGAGCAGTGGATGACGGGCAATTACACCAATGAGGAAGCGGGACTGTTCAACCCGCCGCAGCTGCTGATCAATCTGATCGCGCCCTCGGTGCCCAACCTGGCCGTCTACGCGACCATCGTGAAGCTGGTGTTCGCGATCATCGTCGGGCTCGGTGTGTACCGGGTCTGCCTCGCGTACGGATCGCGCCCGCAGTGGGCGGCGGTCGCCGGTGTCGCCATGCCGTTCACCGGGTTCTTCCTCTTCTTCGACGAGGCCAGCTGGTTCACCGCCATGAGCGGCACCGCGTGGATGATCCACGCCTGGGCGTCCTCGGAGCGCTACCTGCGCGGTAAGGGCGGGCCGATCCCGGTCTTCGTCTATCTGTACCTGGCCATCTCGGTGCAGTACGTGTTCCCCGCGGTCGAGGCCGTGCTGATGCTTCTCGCGGTGGCCGTCGGATATCTGGTGTGCCACTACGACGATGTCGCCGCCGCGGGCGCGACGGTGTGGCAGCGTGTGCGCACCCTGCTGACCCCGCTGACCAAACTGGCCGCGACCGCGGTGTTCGCGGGTCTGGCCGGACTGCTGACCTTCCTGCCCAGCATGCTGTCGGCGCAGGTGAGCTGGCGCGGCAACTCGCAGATCAACAACGACCAGTTCCTGACCGTGCCGTGGTCGGAATCGCTCAACGCCAGCCTGCCCAGCACGCTGCCCGCCTTCACCTCGTGGTGGGGTTACGTGCAGCCGCTGCCCATGACCTACATCGCCTGGTTCCTGATTCCGGCGCTGGCGTTCGTGGATTGGAAAGCCGCGCAGAAGCATTGGAAGCAGTTCGTCGCCATCGCGCTGTTCGCGCTGATGGCGCTGATGTGGACCGCGGGTCCCGGCACCGTCGGCCCGTTGCGCTGGCCCGCCCGCGTGCTGCCGATGCTGGCGCTGGGACTGCTGGTGCTGGTGTGCGTGCTGCTGGGCCGTTTCGCCACGCTGCGCGACACCCGTAAGCGGATCATCGCGGGCGCGGTGCTGATCCTGGCGCTGTGGGTGCGCAGTTTCTCCGCCGACCCGCACGACGCGGTGTGGCATCTGCTGTCCGCGGTCATCGTGGCCGGGCTCGGGGTGGGCGCGGTGTGGCTGGGCCGCACCCGCGGCACCGCCGCCGCCGTCGCGCTGACCATCGCCGCCATGGTGCCGATCGCCTACTTCCAGGTGCGTTCGGTGCAGCCGACGCCGATGTCGTGGAACCTGCCCGCCAACCGTGAGGACGCCAAGGCCGCGTTCCCGAAGTTCCACGGCGGCACCACCATCCAGCTCTCCGATCGCGGTTTGTTGCAGCCCGCCGACAAGAGCCTCGACGGCGCGTACGGGTCACTGGTGTGGGGCAACTACGCCAAGGACCTGGAACTGAACTATGTGAACGGGTACACGCCCAACGGGCACTTCTATTTCGGCGAGATGCTGTGCATGCGCTGGGACGGCAGCGTCTGCCCAGACGCCTACCGGCGCATGTTCACCCCGGAGCCGACCACCGGGCGGAATCTGGCCGACCTGATGCTGATCGATCGGGTCGTGTTGCAGAAGGCCATGTTCCCGGACGCGGGCGATCAACCCGCCCCGGAGGGCTGGCATTTCGTGGACGTGCCCGGGCACGAGAAGTACATCTGGGTGCTCGAGCGGGACGGCGGGCCGATCTCCTCGATCAACGGCCGCATCGCCGACACCCACGACGTCACCGCCACCTCGAGCGGCGAGACCGACACCACCAGCAGTGCGCGGGTCACCTCCGAGACCGGCGGCCAGGTCGTGTTCGCGCGGCTGGGCTGGCCCGGCTATCGGGTCACGCTGAACGGCAAGACGATTCCGTTCAAGACGGTCTCCAAGGTGTTCGTCTCCGTCGACATCCCGGCGGGCACGAACAACGCCGAGCTGGAGGTGAGCTGGCGGCCGCCGGGCTGGAAGATCGGAATCGGCAGTGCCGCAGCCGGACTCGTCGGCCTGGGCTTCCTGCAGTGGCTCTACATCCGCGATCGTCGTCGCAAGCAGGGCGCGCCGCTGACCGAGCAGCTCAGTGATGACCCGGATCGCGAACTGGTGGGTTCGGCGCAGTGACCGACACTCGCCCCCCGGTGGTCGACGCATCGCCCGAGCCCGGTACGGCCGGACCGCTGCTGCGGCTGGTGCGTCGCCAGGAGGTGGCGTACGCGCTGGTCGGCGGCTTCAACACGCTGATGGGCATGGTCCTCACCGTGTTGTGGCTGACCGTCCTGGAATCGGCGGTGTCCGAGAACGTGGCGGCCGCATTGTCGGTGGCGCTGGCCTACTCGGTCAGCATGGTGATCGCCTTCGTGCTGCACCGCACCCTGGTGTTCCGGGTGCGCGGGCACCTGTGGCGCGACTTCGTGGCGTTCGTCGGGGTCAACCTGGTCGGCATGGTGCTCAACATGGTCCTGCTGCAGCTGTCGGTGTCGGTGCTGCACGCACCCGCCAAACCGGCCGCGGTGATCGTGATGGGCCTGGTCGCGGTGGTCAGCTACTTCGGCCACCGCCACATCTCCTTCCGCCGCACCCCACACGATTCCCAGCCCGACCCGGCAGAGCGGTAGGTTGTCGATCATGTCGGAGGAAACCCTGGACGCCACCCTGCTGAGCCTGCTCGCCTGCCCGCAGGACAAGGGCCCACTGCAGCTCGCCCACACCGCCACCGGTGACGCGGTGCTCTACAACCCCCGCCTGCACCGCGCCTACCCGGTCGACAACGGCATCCCGGTGCTGCTCGTCGACGAGGCCCGCGAAGTCGACGAGGACGAACACAACCTCTTCCTGACCCAGGACTGAGCCCAGGACCGAGTGGTATTCGCCGCAGGGAATGTTTGCCTGCGCGAGGAGATTTCGAGCCCGCCATACCCTCGGGCTGGTGATCTCCGGCTCGGCGGGTGGCCGGTACTGTCTGCGTTGTGGAGCGTGCGACGCAGTGGAACATCCTCGGTGAGCATCTGGTCGACGAGAATCGACACATCCGGCTCTCGACTGTCGATGTCGAACTGCCCGACGGTGTCCGGTTCACTCAGTACGTCGCGCGCATGCCACGATGCGCGATGACGTTGGTACTCAACGAGAATCGCGAAGCACTGCTGATGTACCGGCATCGGTTCATCATCGATCAGTGGGTGTGGGAACTTCCGGGCGGCTACGTCGACCATGCCGAGGATGTCGCGGCGGCGGCAGCGCGGGAGGTCGAAGAGGAAACCGGGTGGCGTCCGCGCGCAATGCGGCACCTCGTGACGTATCAGCCCTCGATCGGCTCGTTGGACCAGCCACAAGAGATCTACTTCTCGCACGGCGCCGACCTCACCGATACCGCACCCGATATCAACGAGGCCGAGGCGATCCGCTGGGTCCCGCTCGACGAGGCGGTCGCCATGATCGACCGGGGTGAAATCGTGGGTGCGGCAACGGTGGTGGCGATCTATCGGGCCCTCAGCCTCTCCGAGTGAGATCGAGGACCCGCTGTCGGAACTCGGCGACCTCGGTCAAGTCATTGAATGGCCGTAGCCGGTAGCGCAGATCCCGCAGGTAGGACAGACTTCGGCGCGACGCGAGATCGACGGCGATGTTCAGTGCGCCGATGCCGATCCGCACCGCCTCGCGCGGATCGGCGGGAGCCAGGGCCGAGGCCAGCAGGCTCAGGTTGAATGCCCGCCCGCGCTGGTATCCCACCGACATCGTGAGTGACTTCTCGGCGAAGTGCGCAGTGCGCGCGTTGTCGCCGAGTTCGCGGAAGCAATGCGCGGTTTTCGCCGACATATAGGACTGGTCGAAATAGGCCAGCCACACCGGCCTCTCGCCCGGCTCGGCGCGGTCGAAAGCGCGTTCTGCGGCGTTCAGTGCCGATGAGCAGGCCGTCTCGTCCCGGCGGGCGGCATGCCCGTGCGCCTCGACCATGTGGCATTCGGATTCGAGTGTGCCCAGACCTGCTGCGCGAGCAGCGATCCGCGCCGCCCGAGCCAAGTCGACAGCGTCGCCGGGTCGGCCGACGTAGGTAGCTTGGTGACTCATTGCGGCCATGATTTCCGCGCTGAGCGCGCCATCACTGCCCGCTCGGGCGAGCCGCAACGCCTGGATCAGGTAGCGCTGCGCAAGGCCGTGGTCTTCCTGGTCGTAGGCGGCCCAGCCTGCCAGCCGCACGAGTTTCAGCGGTGGAGACGAACAATTGGCGTCCGATGTGCTCGTTGAAGCTGCCCCGCAGCAGTGGTGAGACCGAACTGTGCAGGTACTGAACAATCGTCGAGCGGACCTTGCCGCCACCGACCTTGTTGTCGAGGTCGCGAAACGCAGTCGCCATGGATTGAACCGCATCGACGTCGATCTGTCCCACACGCCGTGACGACCCGATCGAGACGGGATGCTCGGGTCCGGGCAACGTCAGCCACCTCATGGAGGCTGCCGGATACACCGCGACCGCATAGGAGGTGTCCCGCAGAAATCGTCGGTGCTCGACATCGCTGCGCCACAACGCAGTCGACGCGTCGACCGCGCCGGAGATACTGAGCGAGAACTCGAGGCCGAGTTCAGCCGAGGAATCCGTGATGTCGGACATGCCGCACATGGCAGGTGTGATTGTGCGACCCAGCAATTCGGTCAGAACGTCGGCGATCAGCTGGGGAACCGGGGGCTGCGGCTGCTCGCCCGAGAGCCACCGTCCGACCGAACTGTGGTCGTAGTTCAGCTCGAGCCCGAGACCATGCCCCCGATCGACGACTCGACGAGCAAAGGCCTTACGTACTCCACCGGTTTCCTCGACCAGCTCCTCGAACTGCCGGTTCGGTTGTTTCGCACGGCGTCCCATAGCGGAAGTGTGGCATCGGTGTTCGGGCCCATGCCATCAATCGGCCGCTGTGCACGCCCCCTGTGCACACACGCGCCCCCGTCGCACGTCTTACGTTGCTTGGGGCTGTCCGGTGGACTGGCAATCAGCCGTGATACGAGAACCGTACCCCTCGATATCGGGCGCACTCTGAGGACCGCCGAGTACTGGAAGTTGCCGGACATGGACATCATTCTTGCGATAGCGCTCGTATCGCTCGCCGTATTCGTGGCCGCCATCACGGGCCGCCTCATCGCCGACGTGCGCCGGTCCGAGCTCGACGGTGCCACCCTCCGGTTGACCGTCGCAGACATCCAGGCGCGCCTTGCTGCGGAGTATCCACGCACATACGTCCCGATCAGCCGGAGGTGGTAGCCAATGGCGTTCACCGAGAACGAAGCGAAAGTGCTTGGCGCACTGTCGATCCAGGGAGTCACTCAGGCGCTGACCGTACGGCAGCTGAGCCGCGTGACCAGGCTTCCGGATACTTCGATCCACCGGGCGCTACTGCGCTTGTCCCGTTCAGGTCTCGCGATCGGCACTCGGCAGGGTCCCGCACGGTGGCGAGCAACCAACCGAGGTCGCCTAGCGATCACACGACCTGTATATCGCGAATATGCCGGAGCCCGAACGTGACCGGGTACGCGGTCGGGTTCCTGCGCCGGGACGTCTCAGGCCCCATGCGGCGCCGACACGAGGACGCCATACACGCGGCCGCTACTCGACATGGCTACACGATCTGTCTCATGGTCCTCGCAGCACCCGAGCGCGAAGCGGTCGTGCAGAGGCTGATGACACTGATATGGAACGAGGCAGTCGACGCGATCGTCGCGCCGAGCGCTGACCATTTCGAACACGGTGACATCGAGGCGCTCATCAAGTTCGCCGACGTCATCTGCGCCGATAGCGGTGCCAGGTACGCGATCCCCGCTGCCGACATGGGCGCGGACGGCGATGTCAAGACGCTCGCGATCGCAGAGGAAGCTAGGTGGTGGACCTGTTGATCCGACTGGTGAGGAAGGGCTGAGGTCCAACGCCCGACGATTGACCACCAGGATAGGGCGATAGTGGTGAGCGGCGGCTTGCCTCGGCATGCTCTAGGGTTCTGCGGGTGAGTGGTTTCGGGGGAGCAGGGCCGTCGCAGAATCCGTATGGGGCCGGTGGGTTTCCGGTTGAACCGGCTGGTCCGCCGGGTGCGGCACCGGCGAAAGGCGGGACCGCGGAATTCGTGGCTGGCGGTCTGCTGATCCTTGTTGCGGTGTTGTTGATCGTCACATCGTTTCTGAACCTGGCCGAATACCGCTCCCCGGGCGATCCCACGCAGGGTCTCTCCGCGTACCGGAATCTGTGGGGCGCATGGAAATTCACCGATGCGACCGGTGCGACGCCGGACACTCAGCAGCTGCTGGGGATCGGCATGAGCCTGGCTGCGGTGTTCGCGGCCCTGGGTGGCGTGCTGCTGTTGGCCGGATCCGGTGCGGGTAAACGTGCGGTGCGAGCGCTCGAGGTGACGTCGGGTGCGCTGGCCTTCGGGCTGTCGGTGACCGTGGTGTTCGACGTCGGGTCCGCACCGCTGACCGTGGGTGACAACGGCACCGCGAGTCTCGGACCCGGTTTCTGGACCGTGTTGCTCGCCGCGCTGGGGGCGGTGGCCGCGGTGGCCCTGCTGTTGTCGGTCAAGGGCGCGACAACTTCCGTGCCGACCGTCGACGCGTACGGTCGCCCGCTCTCGCCGCGCGCCTCCGGGTTGGATATCGCCGTCGGTGTGCTGTCGGTGCCGTTGGCGGCGTTGATGGTGGCCGCGACCTTCTTCGACCAGCTGCGCAGCCCGGGATTCTCGATGACCATGTGGCGGGCGGCGGATAAGACGCAACTGGTGGGAGTGCCGTTCGTGCTCGGCGCGGTGGTGGTCCTGATCGCCGCGGTGCTGGCGTTCACCGGTCGCGGCGGACTCTTCCGGACCGCCGGTGTCGCAGCGCTTTTCGCGGCGGGCGTGCTGGTCGTGCTCGATACCGTGGACCAGGAGCTGTTCGGTCCGGTTCACCTCGGCGACTTCGGGATCGGTTTCTGGCTGCTGATCGGGGCGACCGTGCTGGCCCTGCTGGTGACGGTGCTGGCGCTCGTGGCAGCGATCGCCGGACCCCGGCATCGGACGCCGTATGCGCCTGTCGCGCAGGTGAATCCGCAGTGGAACGCGCCGAATGTCGGTGTGCCCGGCGCGCCGCAGTTCGGGTACCCGCAGGCCGGACCGCAGGGCGGGTTCCCGCAGGCTGAACCATACGGTGCGTTTCCGCAGCCGGGGCCGCAAGGTGGGATCCCGCAGGCGGGACCATCGGGCGGATATCCGCAGGTCGGGCCGGAACAGGGTGGCTATCCACCCGGGGCTCCGACGCAGAATTGGTCGTGGCCGGGGTCGCCCGGTCAGTAGGTGAGGTGCGCGCCGGGCGTCAATCCTGAAGGGGGAGATCGCCGGTGAAATAGCGTTGCAGGGTGGGGCCTACTACTACGGCTAGTTCGTCCACCGGCATCGAGGCTATCGGTTCCAGTTGCAGCAGCTTGCGGCTGATGAGCAGGCCCATCAGCTGGGTGGCGGCCAGGACGGCGCGTTTGTCGCCGGTGCCGGGGGGTGAATCCACGCGGGGGCGAATGTCTTTGAGGACGACTTCCAGTAGGAAGCTGCGGGCCAGGCTCGGGTCGCCGGAGCTGAGCAGGGAACGGAAGGCTGCGACCGCCGGGGTGCCGACGGGGGAGTCCCAGATGGAGACGATGGCGCGGACGATCGCCTCGCCCAGGTGTTCCACCGGGACGGCGGCGAACTGGGCCAGGATGGTCTGCGGGTCGATCGGCAATTCCAGTGCGGCGGCGAACAATTCGTGTTTGGTGCCGAAATAGTGGTGTACCAGGGCCGGATCCACGCTCGCGGCGGTGGCGATGGAGCGGATCGACGCGCGGTCGAAACCGACCTCGGCGAAACGCGCGCGGGCGGCGTCCAGGATGGCGTCCCGGGTGCCGGAACGTCCTGGACGCCGCCCGCTGCGAGCGCCGGATGTCACGCGGTGCGCCTGCGCAGGGTCGCCGCGGCCAAACCCAGTGCCACCGCGGCGAATACGGCCACGATCAGCGCGTCCCGCCACATCTGCCCGGTCGAGCCGGTGTGCGTGGAGACCTGTTCGAGCGCGTCGACGGCGTAGCTGAGCGGCAGCACATTGCTGATCGCCTCCAGCCAGCCGGGCAGCTGGCCGCGCGGCACCAGCAGCCCGCACAGGAAGAACTGCGGCAGCACGATCACGGGCATGAACTGTACGGCCTGGAACTCGGTGCGCGCGAACGCGCTTGCCAGCAGACCCAGCGCCACGCCCAGCATGGCGTCGATCACCGCGATCAGCACCACCAGCAGGGGACTGCCCGCCGCGCTCAGACCCAGCAGCCAGAACGCGACCAGGCAGGCCAGTCCGGCCTGGGCCGCCGCGGCCATCGAGAACGCGGTGCCGTACCCGGCCAGCAGATCCAGCTTCGACAGCGGGGTGGTCATCAGCCGCTCCAGGGTGCCCGAAACCCGTTCGCGCTGCATGGCTATCGCGGTGATCAGGAACATCACCACGAACGGCAGGATGCCGAGCATGGTGATGCCGACCCGGTCGAACAGGCGCGGCGCGCCCGGCATCGACGGATAGTTCTTGTAGACGAAGTAGAGCAGCGTCATCAGCAGCGCGGGCACCACCAGGATCATCGCCACCGTGCGGGGATCGGCGCGCAACTGCTTCAGAATGCGCAGCGTGGTGGCGAGGTAGCAGCCCAGCGGGCGCGGACCGGCCGGACGCGAAACAGTGGCGGTCACAGCTCTTCTCCCATTCGGATCAGCTTCAGGAAGGCGTTCTCCAGGCTGGATTCGCCGGTCTCGGAACGCAGTTCGGCGGGGGTGAGCTGGGCCAGCAGGCGGCCCTCGCGCATCAGCAGCAGCTGATCGCAGTGTTCGGCCTCGTCCATGACGTGGCTCGAAACCACCAGGGTGCGGCCCTGTTTCGCGAGCGCGTGGAACTGCTCCCACAGGTCGGCGCGCAGCACCGGGTCCAGGCCGACGGTGGGTTCGTCGAGGATGAGCAGTTCCGGATCGGCGACCAGCGCGCAGGCCAGCGACACCCGGGTGCGCTGCCCGCCGGAGAGTTGATTGCCGCGATGCCCGGCGTGACTCGACAGGCCGACCGCGGCCAGCGCGGTCTCGACGTCGGCGCGGGAAGCGCCGTACAGCGCACCGAAATACGAGACATTGTCGGTGACGGTGAGGTCGTCGTAGATGCTCGGGGCCTGGGTCACGTAGCCCACGCGCCGCCGCAGCCCCGGCGATCCGGCCGCGTCGTCGAGCACCGTGATGCTGCCGCCCGCGACCAGCTGGGTGCCGACGATGCTGCGCATCAGCGTCGTCTTCCCGCAGCCCGACGGCCCGAGCAGGCCGGTGATGCTGCCGCGGGGCACGGTCAGCGAAATGTCCTGGAGAACCTGATTGCCACCGCGGCGCACCTCGAGATGCTCCACCGCGATCGCGGGTGTCACAGCCACTGCCGTCACGGTCATCCTCAATTCATCGAGTGTTGAATTCACTACGTGATGAATTGTGCGCCCGGGTACCCGCGACGGCAAGCCCCGGCGGCGTGTCGCCGCGCGCCCCGCTGACGAATTCGTGACGAACCGCGCCACACCGGCCCGTCCGGTGTCGTTCACCTGCACCGGCGCCGACAATCGCGGGGAACACCGCAGACCTCCGCCGCGGGATCACCCGCGGCCCCGACGTGCCCGAGGAGAACACCGCATGCGTGTATTGCTGACCGGCGCAGCCGGATTCATCGGCTCGCACATCCACCGCGCCGCCCTCGACGCCGGTCACGAGGTGGTGGCGGTGGATCTGATGCTGGCCGCCGCGCACGGTTCGGCGGCCGTCCCGCCGCCCGGCGTGGCGCGGCTCGACGTGCGCGATCCGGACGCCCTCGACGCCCGGTTGCGCGGCATCGACGCGGTCTGCCATCAGGCCGCCGTGGTCGGCGCGGGCGTCAGCGCCCTGGACGCGCCCGCCTACGCCAGCCACAACGATCTCGGCACCGCGGTACTGCTGGCCGCCATGGCGCGGGCGGGCTGCCGGCATCTGGTGCTGGCCTCATCCATGGTCGTCTACGGGGAAGGCCGCTATCTCGACTCCAAGGGTGATCCGGCCGAACCCGCCCCGCGCACCCGCGCCGACCTCGAGGCCGGTCGCTTCGACCCACTCGGACCCGATGGCGAACCGTTGACCTGGACACCCATCGACGAGGACGCGCCGCTGCGTCCGCGCAGCCTGTACGCGGCATCCAAAGCGGCACAGGAGCATTACGCCGCCGCCTGGTCGGCCGCCACCGGCGGAACGGTGACGGCGCTGCGCTACCACAATGTCTACGGCCCCGACATGCCAAGGGACACGCCATATTCCGGGGTGGCGGCCATCTTCCGCTCCGCGCTGGAGGCGGGCGACGCGCCCCGAGTCTTCGAAGACGGCACCCAGGCAAGGGATTTCGTGCACGTCCGCGATATCGCGGCGGCCAATCTCGCGGCCCTGACCCAGCCCCTCGGCCCCTTCACGCCACTGAACATCGCCTCCGGGCAGCCCATCGCCATCGCCGACGTCGCGGCCACCCTGGCGACCGCGCACCGAGGCAAGCCCCCGATCGTCACCGGCGAATACCGCAGCGGCGACGTCCGCCACATCGTCGCCAGCCCCGAACGCGCCCGCCGCGCACTGGATTTCCGCGCCGCGATCACCCCCGAACAGGGCCTGATCGAATTCGCTTCCGCCCCTTTGCGGGCCGTCGCCGCGACGGGAGCACCGACCTGGCGGTAAGGACCGACAGTCCGATCGCCGCAGTTGTGGCTGTGCTGTTCGGATGAGGCTCGTGGGACCGTGAACCTGCTGGCCAGGTGGTGCCCCGGCCGCACCGGGATCAATTCCGCGCGTGGGATGCGGGAAGTTGGGCGGCCAGGAACGCCAGGCTCGCCTCGAAGGCGTGGTCCACTCGCTCCTGGTCGCCGGTGGTGATCAGGTCCAGTTGTAGGCCGCGGACCTGGGCGAGGATGAATGTGGCTGTCCAGGAGACGGTTTCGGCGGGCCAGTGGTAGCGCAGCAGTTCGCGTTCGATCACCGTGAGCCAGTCGGTGACGAGGCTGGCCATCGGGTGGTCGGGGGTGCGGGCGGTGTCGGCGACGAGTTCGAACAGGACCAGGAACTGGCGTTGCTCGCGTGGGCGGCAGAGGTGGCGCCAGGCGGCGCGCAGCAGGTCGGCGGGGGATTCGACGCTGCGGACCTCGGCGGTGAGCAGGCGCTGTTCGAAGTCGGCGCGAATGTGTTCGAGGACCTCGGCGATCAGCGCGTCCTTGGTGTCGAAATGCCGGATCAGGGTGGCGTGACTGACGCCGAGGGCCTGGGCGACCGGGCGCAGTGAGAGGTCGCGCACCCCGTTGTCCAGCACGTATTCGGTGGCAGCGGCCAGCAGTTCCGGTCGGCGATGCTGAAACCGCAGGGTGCGGCCGTCGACCTTCTTGGCGGGCTGCGTCTCGGATTCCGGCATGTCGTGAACTTTACCGTTCCAACCGGTTACGTAACCGACCGGTACGGCTATTCTCGGGATGGGGTTGCTGAACCCGCGAGCGAGGAGACGACACATGAGGTTCGACGAATACCGCGGCTACGACGCGGTCGGACTGGCCGAACTGGTGGCCAAGGGCGAGGTGACCGCCGCCGAGCTGCTGCGGCTCGCGCTCGAGCGGTACGCCGCCGTGAACCCGGCGATCAACGCGGTCAGCCTGCTGATGGACACCGCCGCCACCGAACGGGCCGGGCGCGCCGACCTTTCCGGGCCCTTCGCGGGCGTGCCGTTCCTGATCAAGGACCTCGCCCAGGACTTCGCGGGCTATCCGACCTCCGGCGGCACCGGGCCACTGCGCAGCGTGAAGGCGACTCGCAACAGCCTGGTCGTCGACCGCTGGCTCGAGGCCGGACTGGTGATCTTCGGCAAGACCACCACCCCCGAATTCGGCAGCAAGGCCATCACCGAGACCCGCACCTTCGGGGCGACGCGCAACCCGTGGGACACCGGCCGTACGCCCGGCGGCTCCTCGGGCGGGTCGGCGGCGGCGGTCGCGGCGGGCATCGTCCCGGTCGCGGGGGCCAGCGACGGCGGCGGCTCGATTCGAATCCCGGCCGCGCACACCGGATTGTTCGGGCTCAAGCCCGGGCGCGGCGTGGTCTCCAGCGGACCGGCGCTCGGCGATCCGCTCTTCGGCGCGGTCAGTGAGGGCGTGCTGTCGCGCACCGTGCGCGACACCGCCGCCATGCTCGACCTGCTGAGCGTCCCGGACCCGGGCGCGCCGTACGCCGTGCCGCGACCCGAGCGCCCCTACCGCGACGCCGTCACCGCGCCGCCCCGGCGGCTGCGCATCGGATTCACCAGCGCCTCACCGCAGGGCACGCCCGTCGATCCCGAAGCTGTTCGCGCCGTGGAGGACGCGGCCCGCCTGCTCGAAAGCCTCGGCCACACGGTCGAACCCGTGACCCTCGACATCGACGGCCGCCAGCTCGCCCTGGACTTCATGACGGTGTGGACCGCCTCGGCGGCAGCCGAACTCGACCAGGCCTGCAAGGTGAGCCGCAGTGCCCCTGCCGATTTCGATATCGACACCCAGGTGCTGGCCGCCGTCGGCCGGGCCACCCCCGCGCCCGACATCATGCGGGCCCACGGCCGCTGGAACGACTACACCCGCGCGCTGGCGGCCTTCCACGCCGACTACGACCTGCTGCTCACCCCCGGCCTCGCCGAACCGCCGCTGCGCATCGGGCAGCACCGCACCCCGGCCATCGCCGATACCCTGCTGCCGCCGCTGCTGCGCTTCGGTGCGGGAAAACTGCTGGCCCGCACCGGCTTCTACCGCGACCTGATCACCGCGAACCTGTCCGCCGTCCCGTTCACCCAGCTGGCCAATATCACCGGCCGCCCCGCCATGAGCGTCCCCACCCACTGGACGGCGGACGGTCTACCCCTCGGCACCCAGTTCGTCGGCCCCACCGGCAGTGAATACCTACTGCTGCAATTGGCCGCCGAAATCGAGACAGCTCTGCCGTGGATCGACCGCCACCCGCCGGAAGAGCCACTACATCAGGCGATCCCGGCCCGCTGACCGCCGCCTGCGGCCACGCTGAGCGGCCGTCGCTCCGGAACGTGGTCGGTTCGCTCAGTGCGGCCGACCAGTAGAAGTAGCCAGAACTGTTCGTAGGTAACCGGTTCCGCGAGGCGGACCGGACCACTACCAGTTGGTCAGGATCAGGTGGACGAGTAGCAACGCGCCCGCGGCCTGAACGGTGAGCCAGAAGCGCATGCTGTGGCGGGGGAGCAGGGCGGTGGCGGCGAGCGCCCACACGTCGAAGGGCAGCCAGATGCGTTCGGTCTCGGCCTTGCTCAGACCGCTGAGGTCGGCGATCAGGATGGCCGCCATGCCCGCGGCGGCCATCAGGGCGGCGGGATCAACGGCGGATCGCCAGCGCGACAACCAGTTTCGCCACGGGGCCACCGGGAGCAGTTCCAGTTCGATCAGCACCCGGCAGCTGGCCGCGGCGGTGGCCAGACCGACCGCGCACACGGTCGCGGCCAGATTGCCCCACACCCAGTAGGAGTAGGGGCGATCACTCGCGATGCCCTGGTAGTAGCGCTGCACCACCAGGTGATAGCCGTTGAGCCACCAGAATCCGGCCGCCGCGAACGCCGCGACCACCGCCACCGCCCCGGCCAGCGCGGGCAGCAGCGGCCGCAACGACCGCGCCAGCAGCACGGCCGCCGCCGGAATCGCCATCAGCACCAGGCCGTAACTGAGGAAGACGGTGAACCCGAACAGCAGCCCCGCCGCCACCGCGACCGCGATCCAGCCGCGCGGCAGCCGGGTCGCGATCGCCAAAAGCGCCACCGCCCAGGCACTCACGCCCGCGAACAACGCGTCCGCCGACACCGCGATCCAGATGACGGCGGGCATCAACGCCAGATACGGGATGGCCAGCCGGGCCCGATGCTCCGAACCCAGGGCCCGGATCGTCACCGCCACCGCAGCCGCCGCACTGGTCCCGACGAACATGCACAGCAGACCCGCCCACGCCCCGCCGCCCAGGCCGATGCGATCCAGCAGCACGAATACCAGCAGCGCCCCCGGCGGATGCCCGGACACGTGCGTGGTCCACGAATCCGGCTGGAAATCCAGGATGCGGCCGGAGAATCCGCGCAGCATCGCCCCGATATCGTGCACGCCGCCGACCTCGTGCAGGTATTCGTCGCGGGTGGTCAGGCGACCGGCGAAACCCCGCTGCCAGCCGTCGATCATGGCCACCGCGAACGCCCACGCGGCCGCGGTCGCCCACGTCAGCCACAGCAGCGGCCGCCACGCCATTCGTCGTGTCAGATCCGGGCCGAACCGGACAACCGCGGCAGCGAGTGCGACGGCCGGGACCGTGCCCCATCCGACATGCGGCAGCCAGCCGCCGAAAATCGGTGCCGCGCCCGCGAACAGCGAATCCCGAAAGTGTTTGCCTGACATTCGCGGTACCAGGAACGCGGCCAGCACGAGTAGAAATGCGGCCAACGCGCTGTAACCGTCCACGCGCGCCGAGACATAACGCGCGACCCTCGTCGCGGAAGCGTTCGCCATGCAGGCAACCCTAGGCCCCGGCACCCGCCGGAGCGGGCAGGACGGCTATCCGACGAGGCCTCGTCATACTTTTGTCATCGTGTCCCGGGGTCACGGCGGCCCCCGCCGCCGTACGGTCGAGGCTATGACCGAGTGGGACTCCGAACCGGGGGTCACGGTGGTGATCCCGTGCCGGGACGAAGCAGAAGCTTTGCCTGGCGTACTTTCAGCAATTCCAGTGGGCTACCGGGTGATCGTGGTGGACAACGGATCCAGCGACGGCACCGCCGACGTCGCCCGCGCCGCTGGTGCCACCGTGGTGACCGAAGCGACCCCCGGCTACGGCAGCGCCGTGCACGCCGGGGTGAACGCCGCCCGCACCGAACTGGTCGCCGTCCTCGACGGCGACGGCTCGCTGGATCCGGGCGAACTACCGCGCCTGGTGGCCGAATTCGCGCCGGGCGTCGACATGGTGGTCGGCCGCCGCCGCGCGGCCGTCCCCGGCGCGCTACCCCTGCACGCACGAATGGGCAACTGGGCCTTCGCCTTCCGGCTGCGCCGCCGCTACGGGCTACGCGTGCATGACATCGCCGCCATGCGGGTGGCACGCCGTGACCGGCTGCAGGCGCTCGGCCACCTGCACGCCCGCTCCGGCTATCCGCTCGCCCTGCTCACCGGTGCGGCCCGCGCGGGCTGGCTGGTCCTCGAACGCGACATCAGCTATCGGCCGCGGACTCACGGCGAGTCCAAGGTCTCCGGTTCCTGGCTCGGCACCGTGCGTGCCGCCCGCGACTTCTGGAGTGTGCGATGAACATCGGCGAACCCACCGAAATCCTGTTCCCGCGACCCGGCGTGCACGGCGCGCTCGGTCCGGTCGACACCGTCCCCGCGACCCTGCTGGTATTGGCCAAATCGCCGATTCCCGGCTTCGCCAAAACCCGTCTGACACCGCCCTTCTCACCCGTGGACGCCGCCTACCTGGCGGCCTGCGCACTGCTCGACACCCTGGATGCGGTGCGCGAGAGCGGCATCCGGCACCGTGTCATCGCCTGGACCGGCGACCTCGACCGCGCCGAACGCTCGATCGAACTGGCCGCCGCCCTGCGCGAGGTCACCGTGATCCCGCAGCGCGGCGACACCTTCGGCGAACGCCTCGCCAACGCGCACGCCGACGCCGCCGAATTCGGTTGCCCCGTCCTGCAGATCGGCATGGATACCCCGCAGGCCGACGCCGACCTGCTCACCCGCTCCGCGCACCGCCTGCTCGACACCGGCGACACCGTCCTGGGCCCCGCCACCGACGGCGGCTGGTGGGCCCTGGGCCTCACCGACCCAGCCCCCGCCCAGGTCCTCCCGGAAGTGCCGATGTCCACCCACCGCACCGGCGAACTCACCGCGGAAGCCTTGCGCCGCACCGGCTGTCGCATCCACACCCTCCCTGAACTCACCGATGTGGACACCTACGCCGACGCCCTCACCGTCGCCGCCCTGTCTCAGGGCCGCTTCTCCCGAGCGGTCACCGACCTCTCGACTCTGAAGACCCCCGTCCCGATCTAGGCCAGAACGGCTGCGGGAAAGCAGCTGTCCGGCAAGAGATACACCTTGGAGAGGAGCCCCCGTGCCTTCGGACAACCCCGGCCGATCCTCGGGAGCCGACCCGGCGACCCCGGATCCGAACCGGCCCGAGACGGCAGGCGAGTCGAAGCCGTCCGCTCGGGCCGGTGGCAATGGGACGCCGGAGACCGAACCCGGCGTGCCGGGTGGGTCCACCTCCGCGGCTGTCGCCGGTCACTCCGATGGACTTTCCGCGGCTGCTCTTTCCGAGCAGCACGGGAGTAGCAACGGCGCGGATGGTCCGCCGGACCGTGCCGTCGCGTCCGAAAGTGCCGCACCCCGTGGAGGTGTCGCGACCGTGCGGGCCGACACCGATGCCGACGGGGCGGCGCGGCCACCGCTGATGGTGCCCGCGGCGCTGGCGGATCGAATTTCACCGGCCCGTTCGACGGCCGTGGCGGCGCGGGCGGGGGTGCTGCTCGGGATCGGGATTCTGATCCTGTTCGTGACGGGGATGATCAGTCACCTGATTCAGCATCCGCCGGACTGGTTCTGGTGGCCCGCGCATCCGGTGTGGCTGTATCGGGTCACCCAGGGTGTGCACGTGACGGTCGGCGTCATGATGATTCCGGTGCTGCTGGTGAAGTTCTGGTCGGTGTATCCGCGGTTCTTCATCAAACCGTCGCTGCGGCGGGGCCCTGTGGAGCTGCTGGAGCGCGGGTCGGTGGCGGTGTTGATCGGGGCGGTGCTGTTCCAGATCGTGACCGGGCTGTTCAATACCGCGCAGTTCTAT
Organism: Nocardia sp. NBC_00511; assembly: GCF_045161165.1. NCBI lineage: Bacteria > Bacillati > Actinomycetota > Actinomycetes > Mycobacteriales > Nocardiaceae > Nocardia > Nocardia sp. NBC_00511. Next base: position 3,871,260 of record NZ_CP107849.1, on the reverse strand, counting down.
CCGTGGAAGTTCTTCTTCACCACCACGCATCACGCCATGGCGTATGTGGCGTTCGGGGCCGTGGTGGTGCACCTCGCGGTGAAACTGCCGGTGGTGCGGCAGGCGTTGACGGCACCGGTTCGGGAGCCGGAAGAGGCTGTCGGACAGGAGGATTCCGCCGCGAACACCGGTAGGACCGGTGTGTCCCGGCGGGCAGTGCTGGCTGCGGCCGGAATCGGGTCGGTGGCGGCGGGCGTGGCGGTCGCGGGGCAGTCGGTGCCGTTGCTGCGGCGGGTATCGGTGCTCGCGCCGCGCAGTGGCGAAGGCCCGCAGGGGGTTCCGATCAACCGCACCGCCGCCGCTGCCGGTGTCCTCGAGACAGCCCGCTCGGCCGGATACCTGCTGACGGTGAAAGCCGGTGGACGCGAACACGGTTTCACCCGCGCCGAGCTGGAAGCGCTGCCGCAGTACGACAGTGTGCTGCCCATCGCGTGCGTGGAGGGCTGGAGCGCCACCGGCCACTGGTCGGGGGTGCGGCTGCGGGATCTGCTCGCCGCCGTCGGCGAATACGGCGGCGGGGACGTGCGTTTCGTGTCGATGGAGACGACCGGCATCTATGGATCCTCGGTGCTGCCGCATCCGCATGTGGTCGACGCGTCCACGCTCGTCGCCCTGCGCCTCGGCGGTGCTGACCTGACCCTCGACCACGGCTATCCGTGCCGCCTGATCGCGCCGAACCGGCCCGGCGTCCTGCAGACCAAATGGCTGAAATCGATCGAGGAGCTCTCGTGACGCTCGTGCGAATCCTGCTGGGCGCGTGCGGAATCGCTTTCGCCGCCTACGGTGTCAGCCTGCTGCTGAAGATGAGCACCACCGACCTGCACTCCGTCGCGCTCTGGTTCGCCGGGGCGATCCTGGCCGAGAACCTGATCTTCGGTCCGGCCGCCGCGCTCGCCGGCGTGATCGGGCACTACGTGCTGCCCCCACGCTGGTGGCCCGCCTATGCGATCGGCGCGTTCACCAGCCTCGCCCTGGTGCTCGTCGCGGTGCCGGTGCTGGGCCGCGAGGACGCCGTGCCCGGCAACCACACCATCCTGGACCGCAATTACGCTGTCGGCCTGCTGATCTCGCTGGTGCTGGTGTGGGCCGCGGTGGCCGCCTATCTGCTCGTCAATGCGAAGCCCACGCTCGGTCGGCGCCCGGCAACAGCGGCAACCGGACCTCGAACCGCGCACCGTCCGCCCGGTTCCGCGCACTGATATCCCCGTGATGCGCGGCCACCAGCCCGGCGGCGATGGCCAACCCCATGCCGCTGGAACTGCCCAGGCCGTCCGCGCCGGGGGAGCGGGCCGATGTCCCGCGATAGGCGACCTCGAAGATGCGCGGCAGATCCGTCTCCGAAATACCGGGACCGGTGTCGTCCACCCGGGTCCAGGCCTGACCGTCGTTCGCACCCGCCGAGATATCGATGCGCCCGCCCGGCGGGGTGTGTGCGATGGCGTTGGCCACCAGGTTCGTCAACACCCGACCCAGCGCGCGATCGCTGCCCGCCACCACGATTCGCTCATCCGGCTGCCGCGCGGCGAGGGTGATCATGGCGCGCGCGGCGGTCGGCTGATTGGCGGCCAGCACCTCGTCGATCACCTCGCGGAGATCCAGCGGCTCCAACGCCAGCCGCAGCGCCCCGGCATTGATCTTCGACATCTCGAACAGATCGTCCACCATCGACGACAGCCGATTCGTCTCGCGCACAATCTGATCCGCGTACCGCTGCACATCCTCGGGCTGCGTGATCAAACCGTCCTGCAGCGCCTCACCCATGGCCCGGATCCCCGCCAGCGGGGTGCGCAGATCATGGCTCACCCAGGCCACCAGCTCGCGCCGCGATTTCTCCGCCGCCCGCTCCTGCTCGAGCATCTCGCGCTCCCACACCATCATTCGCGCCTGCTCGCGACCGAGCAGGATCGCGGCGGGCACCGTCACCGCCGTCACCACCGCCAGCACGGTCGCGGTGCGCTCGAATTCCGCGCCGAACATGAGACCGCTCACCGCCACCACCCCGCACAGGGTGGCCACGGTCGGAATCAGCACCAGCACCGCCATACTGGTGGTCATGGCGCGATTTCTGGTGTAGCGCAACAGCAGTGCGCCGAGCAGCACCACGGGCAGCGTGCCCGCCAGGGCGTACCCGATCAGACTCGGAGTGTCAGTCGGCACGACCCACCGCCTCACCGGCACCGGAATTCGCGGCGTCATCACCGGAATCCGCACGGCCCCAGGCATATCCGCGCCCCCACACCGTCTCGATGCGGTGCGCCGCACCCAGTTTGGCGCGCAACCGTTTGACGTGGACGGTCACCGTCGACAGGTCGCCGAAGTTCCAGCCCCACACCTCCGACAGCAACTGCTCACGGCTGTAGACCCGCCGCTGATGCGACAGCAGGAACGCCAGCAGATCGAATTCGCGCGCCGTCAACTCCACCGGCATCCCGCCCGCCGTCACCGTGCGGGCCGCACGATCCAGCTCGACGCCGTCGCCGCGCAGGATCTCCTCGGCAACCGGTGCGGGATGCGCCCGGCGCAACACCGACGCCACCCGCAACGCCAGCTCGCGCGGACTGAACGGCTTGGTCACATAGTCGTCGGCCCCGGCCTGCAACCCGATCACCCGGTCGTCCTCCTCGCCGAGCGCGGTCAGCAAGATGATCGGCGTCTGCGGATGCGGCCCCGCGCGGACCGCCCGGCACAGCTCGATCCCGTCCGGCGCGGGCATCATCACATCCAGCACCGCCAGATCGATCTCATTGCGCGCCAGCACCTCCGCCGTCGCCGGACCGTCCGCGGTCTCCACCACCTCGAGCCCATCGCGTTCCAGGTATCGGCGCACCACTTCTCGCACCACCGGGTCGTCGTCCGCGACCAAAATGCGCATCGCCGTCACCGATCCCGAAACCACTGGAAAGTCAGCATCCCCCCAGCCTAGGCGGCAGTATCGGTGGAAATGCCTGGTCCCGGTCCTACGGCCGCACCGTCACGGATTCGTCATGGCTGCGCAGCGGGTCGGAACGCAAAGGCGCGGCCCAACGGTCGGAAGCGTGACAGCAACATTCGGTGTGGCCGATGGATTCCGGCGGGTCTGGTGGTCGCGCGGCGTACTGGGCGGTCCGCGTGTCGCGGAATTACGCTCTGCACGTGACCAGCGACGATCCCAGTGCGGCCGAGGAAGCCGCGGAAGGCGGGCAACTGCGCGCCTCCACCCTGGAACTGTTCTTCGACCTCGTGTTCGTCTTCACCATCACCCAGTTGACGCACGCCTTCACCCACCATCCGGGATGGACCGAATTCGGGCAGGTGGCGCTGATGTTCGCGCTCATCTGGTGGATGTACAGCGGGTATGTGTTCCTCACCAACGAGGTCGCGCCCAGCAACTCCTCACGCCGGACCTTCCTGCTGATCGGCATGTTCGGATTCTTCGTGATCGCGTTGGCGGTGCCGCACGCGTTCACCGGCTCCGGTCTCGCCTTCGGGCTCGGCTACATCGTGGTGACCACGGTGCACACCGCCATGTTCGCGACCCAGGGCGGATCGCGGGCCAGCGCGGCCATGCTGCGACTGGGTCCGCTGAACACGCTGTCGGCGGTGCTGGTGCTGATCGGCGGACTGACCGACGGCTGGGTGCGCGGACTGCTGTGGACCGCGGCGGTGGTGTTGCAGATCGTCACGCCGTACATCGCCAACGTGGAGGGATTCACGTTGCGCCCCAGCCATTTCTGCGAACGGCACGGGCTGGTGGTGATCATCGCGGTCGGCGAATCGGTGGTCGCGATCGGCGCGAACGTGTCCGGACAGGACCTCACCGTCGGCCTGGTCGCCACCGTCGCCCTCGGCCTGACGCTCGGCTACGTGCTGTGGTGGGCGTTCTTCGGATTCGACGACGAACGCGGCGAGGAATCGTTGACCCTCGAGCACGGGCCGCGACGGGTTCGCAAAGCCGTTCTCGCCTACGGCTATTCGCTGTACGTGGTGGTGCTCGGCATCATCATGACCGCCGCGGGCATCGCCATGACCATCGCGCACGGCAACGAGCCCGCGAGCAAGGCCGCGGCACTGGCACTCTCGGGCGGTGTCGCCATCTTCTTCGTGGGGCAGAGCCTGTTCCGGCAGGTGCTCGGCATCCCACGAGCCTGGCTGCGCTTCGTGGCCGCGGTGTGCTCACTCGCGACCGCGGTCGTCGGCGTCGCCTGGGTGGCGTGGGGACAGCTGGTGGTCCTGGTGGTCGTCGCCTACGGATTCGTCATCGCGGACGATGTACTCGGGCTGCGCTCCGGCGAGCGCAGCCGCTACCTGCAGGAGATCAACGCGGTGGGAAGGCGGTTGGGCGCGGGCGAATGAGCCGCGCCCCGCACGTCAATTCCGTTCGGGCAGAGCGCATCCGTCGGGTCCGCAGGCATCGCCGTCGGCGACGATCTCGAGACCCGGCGCGTGATCGCTCCACGCCTGCTGCAACGCCTGCGCGAACACCTCCGCGGGCTGCGCGCCCGATACCCCGTACTTGCGGTCGAGCACGAAGAACGGCACACCGCGCGCACCCAGCTGGGCCGCCTCGGCCTCGTCGGCGCGCACCGCGTCCGCGTAGGCCTCCGGATCCGCGAGCACCGCCCGGACCGCCTGCTCGTCGAATCCGGCCGACACCGCGACCCGCGCGAGCCGATCGTGATCGCCGAACAGCGGCGCGTCCTCGGCGAAGTTGGCCGCGTACAACGCATCCAGCAGCTGTTCCTGACGGCCCTGCTCGAGCGCGAAATGCAGCAGCCGGTGCATGTCGAAGCTGTTGCCGAAGTCGCGGCCCTCGATCCGATAGGTCAACCCCATCGCCTCGGCCTGCGCGCCGATCCCGCGTTCGTTCGCGGCGGCCTGCGCCTCACTGATCCCGTACTTCTCCGCGATGTGCGGCACCACGGCGTCACTGTGGTCGCGCGGCAGCGTCGGATCCAGCTCGAAGGACTTGTGCACCACTGACACCTGATCGCGGTGCGGGAACGCCTCGAGGGCCTCCTCGAAACGCCGCTTGCCCAGGTAGCAGAACGGGCAGTTGATATCGGTCCAGATCTCGACCTGTACGGCCATCACACCTCACTTCGACGCTGTTTTCGCAGGCCGGAGGGGTCCGGCCACTCCTGTCCCAACTGCCCGGCCCGACCGATTGTTCCGGTGTGGCACAGGTCACATCGACGGGTTGTCACGTTCCGCGGGGCTGTCCTGTCCCATAGCCGACCCAGCCGGAACAAGACCCTCGGAGCCAACCATGAACGCCACCAACACCACTCGCGACATCATCGTCCTCGGCGCCGGCTACACCGGAATGCTCGCCGCCATCCGGGTGGCCCGCAACACCCGCAAGGCCGATGTCCGCGTCACCCTGGTGAACCCGTCGCAGCGCTTCACCGAACGGCTGCGCATGCACCAGGTCGCGGCCGGACAGGAACTGGCCGTCCACCACATCCCGGACCTGCTCGACGGGTCGGGCGTCACCTTCCGGCAGGCCGCGGCCGTCGCCATCGACACCGCCGCACGCCTGGTCACCCTCGACGACGCCACCACCCTGCGCTACGACAACCTGATCTACGCGCTCGGCAGCAGCACCGACACCACCCGCGTCCCGGGAGCCGACCAGCACGCGTGGACCTTGAACGATCCCCGTCTGGCACACCGGTTCTCGCAGCGGCTCGTCGAGATCGCCGCGGCCGACGGGACCGTCACCGTGGTCGGCGGCGGTCTGACCGGTATCGAAGCCGCCACCGAGATCGCCGAATCGCACCCCGGCCTGACCGTCACCCTGGTCTGTGCCCAGGAGCCCGGCGCGATGATGGGCGAGCGCGCCCGCGCCCACCTGAACCGGGCCCTCGACCGCCTCGGCGTCGTCCGTGTCACCGGAGTGCACGTGACCAAGGTGCTGCCCGACGCCGTCACCCTCGACAACGGCGTCGATCTGGCCTCGGATCTGACCCTGTGGACCACCGGCGTCCGGGTGCCCGCCCTGGCCGCGCAGGCCGGAATCGCCGTCGACGAGCGCGGTCTCATCGTCACCGACGCCACTCTGCGCTCGGTCTCGCACCCGGAGATCCGCGCCGTCGGCGACGCCGCCGCGGTCCGCATGCCGTTCGGTCAGATCCACGGCACCTGCCAGAGCGGCCTGCCCACCGCCGCCTACGCCGCCGACGCCCTGGCCCGCGAACTGCGCGGAAAGACCATGCGGCCCTTCCGATTCGGCTACATCCACCAGCCGGTCAGCCTGGGTCGCCGCGACGCCGTCATCCAGTTCACCAACGCCGACGACACCCCGCGCCGCGCGTACCTGAAGGGCCGGGCCGCCATCGCGTACAAGGCAATGGTCAGCGGCAGCCCGGTGCCGAGCTTCAAGATGAGCAAGCACATGACCGCGAGCGTGCAGCTGTCGCACGGTGGTCGCGCCACCCGCGGCATCGCGTGACGGGCTCCTACGGCCGGGATGCGACACCGTGTCCCGGCTGTATTCGCATCGCCGTAATGAAACCGGTAGGTATGAGTTCATGCAGGACCAGAACACCGATCAGCCGCTAGCCGCCACCCCGCACGAGGATCCGTTCGTGACCCACCGGCGACTGCTGTTCGGCACCGCGTACCAGATGCTCGGCACCGTCACCGACGCCGAGGACATCCTGCAGGACGCCTGGATCAAATGGCATGAGGTGGACCGTGATTCGATCACCCACCCCAGGGCGTACCTGGTCCGCACCGTCACCAACCTGGCGCTCAACCGCCTCACCTCCGCCCGCGCCACCCGCGAGACCTATGTCGGGCCCTGGCTGCCCGAACCCCTGCTCACCACCGCGGCCGACGCCGCAGAGGAGACCGAGATGGCCGACACCGTGTCGACGGCGATGCTGGTCGTGCTCGAAACCCTGACTCCGGTCGAACGCGCCGTGTTCGTTCTGCGCGAGGTCTTCGGCTACTCGCACGCCGAGATCGCCGGATTCCTGGACCGCCCCGAGACCAGCGTCCGGCAGCTCGCGCACCGTGCCCGCTCCCACGTCCAGTCCCGGCGCCCCCGCTTCGACGCCGATACCGCGGCCCGCTCGGAGGTCACCGCGAAGTTCATGGCCGCCGCCCAGGGCGGAGACCTCAACGCGCTCATGGAGATCCTCGCCCCCGACGTGACGCTGTGGAACGACGGCGGCGGCAAGGTGACCGCGGCCCGGCGACCGCTGCACGGACCCGACCACGTGTCGCGCTGGCTGCTCGGCGTCATGGCCAAGCCGGTGCTCACCGGCGTGTACCTCGAATCCGCGGTCATCAACGGCGAACTCGGCATTCTGGTTCTGCTGGGCGGCTACCGGGTCGGCGCGATCACCTACGACTTGGTCGACGGCGTCATCGAAAACGTTCGGTTCCAGGTCAATCCAGACAAACTGGCCGGTATTCAGCCGCCTGTTTCCGGCGAATAGTCCTGTCCCGCAACGGCGAATAGGCCATCGAATCGGTCGGCGGCAGCGAACTCGCCGGTAGGTTGGCGACGGTCCCGTACTATTCGAGCCTCGTCGGGGGCGTCGGATTCCCCGGCCGAATATCGCTACACCACAGGGGAATTCACGTTGAACAGTAAACCTCGCCGCGCTCTCGCGCGGCTCGTCCTGCCGTGGGCCGCCGCGGCCTTCCTGGCCGTCGGCACCGCCCTCGCCGGACCCGCCACCGCCGTCCCGGCCCTGCACGCGGCCTCGTGCACCGCGACCGAATACGAGAATGTCGACGGGGCCTGCGTGCACCGTCCGGAAGCCGCCCCGACCGCCCCCGACGGCGCCACCGCGCGCTGCGGCGACGGCACCTACAGCTTCAGCCGCCACCGCAGCGGCACCTGCTCGTCCCACGGCGGCGTCGCCAACTGGCTCTAGCCCCCTCGACAGCCGCGTCCCGCCGACCTCGGCGGGACGCGGGTCGGGAACAATCGGCTGGCGTGGGAGAAAAATCGGCTGGCGCGCGAACGGAAACGACGGGCGCGGGACCCGAAGCGCTCGAAATCGAACCGCTGCGCGCCGCCCGCCGCCTGCTCGGCGCGACCCTGTGGTCGGGACCCGTCGCGCTGCGCATCGTCGAGGTCGAGGCCTACGGCGGCGACCCCGCCGGACCCTGGCCCGACCTCGCCGCCCACTCCGGACGCGGCCGCACACCGCGCAATTCGGTCATGTTCGGACCGCCCGGTGTGCTGTACGTGTACTTCAGCTACGGCATGCACACCTGCGTGAACGTGGTGACCGGGCCGGACGGGACCGCCAGCGCCGTACTCGTTCGCGCCGGTGAGATCACCGCCGGACACGACATGGCCCGCAGTCGTCGCCCGGCCGCGCGCACCGACGCCGATCTCGCACGCGGGCCCGGCAATGTCGGTAGCGCGCTCGGGATCACGTTGCAGGACTACGGAACCCGGCTCTTCGATGCCGCCGCGACCATTCGGCTCGAACTCGGCCCCGAAATCATCGACCCCGCCGCCGTTTCCGCCGGACCCCGCGTCGGCGTCAGCCTCGCCGCCGACCGGCCCTGGCGACTGTGGCTCACCGGGTCACCCGCCGTCTCCGCCTACCGCCGCAGCCCCCGCGCACCTGAACCGGAACGGCAGGCGTAGCGGCTCGACAGGTCTACGGTGAAGGGATCGACAGCTCAGCCCTTAGGTGGAAGCCCATGTTCGAACGGTTCACCGATGCCGCCCGCCGAGTCATCGTGCAGGCCCAAGAGGAAGCCCGACTGCTCGGGCACGACTGGATCGGCACGGAACACCTACTGCTCGGGCTGCTACAGGGCAGCGACCCCATCGCCGCCCAGACCCTCGGCAGCATGGGTCTGGACCTCTCCGGTGTGCGCGAACGCATCCAGCAGGCCGTCGGCCCGCAGGCCGGATCCGCGCCCGACGGGCACATCCCGTTCACGCCGCGCTCCAAGAAGGTCCTGGAGATGTCGCTGCGCGAAGCAATTCGGTTGCACCACAACTACATCGGGCCCGAACATCTGCTGCTCGCACTGGTCGAGGAAGGCTCCGGGGTCGCGCCGCAGGTGCTGATCAGCCTGGGCGCGACCCCGGAGGACATCCGCACCCGCGTGCTCGCCGCCCTCAACGACGGCGACACCCTCGGGCGGACACCCGAACCCGTGCAGTCCACCGAGGGCGCGCTGCGGCGTCGCATCGCCATCCTGGAACACCGGGTCGCCATCCTCGAGCGGCACCTCGGCATCGCCGACTCCGCCGCGCAGAACGACGGCCCCGCCTAGTACGCGGACCGGCGTGGCCGTCGTATTCAGGCGGGCAGTGACACCGGCACCCGCTCGGCGGCCGCGAAGGCAGCGGCAATGGTTGCGGCGGAAGAGGATTCGGCAATTCCCGCCGCCCATGCGACGCCCTCCGGTGTGCGGTACTCCAGATACGCGATCGCGCCGGTCCGCCCGGCCCGGTCGATCGCGTGGGCGGTCGTCGACAGGATCTCGACCCGGCGACCTGCGGCCGCCAGCGACTCGATCACCTCATCGACGCTGGAGCCAGCGGGAATGACGTTGTCCTGCTGGATATCCGGAACGTAGGCCGTGGTGAACAGTTGCCACAGCGTCGCCGCCGACACCTCGGCGCCGGTCTCGTCGGTGTGACGCTGTACCCGGCGGGAGAAGTCGATCTGCAGGCGGCGCGGCAATTCCAGTCCGTACTCCGACTCCAGCAGATAGGCGATCCCGCCCTTGCCCGACTGCGAGTTCACCCGGATCACCGCATCGTAGGAACGACCCACATCAGCCGGATCGATCGGCAGATACGGTACCTCCCAAGCGATTTCGCGCTCCGACTGTCCCAGAGCGTGCGCGCGGGCCCGATGCTCGGCGAAACCCTTCTTGATGGCGTCCTGATGCGTCCCCGAGAACGCCGTGTACACCAGATCACCCGCGTACGGATGCCGCTCGTGCACCGGCAGCCGCGTGCAGTACTCCACCGTCCGGCGCACCTCGTCGATATCGGAGAAGTCGACCATCGGATCCACGCCCTGCGCATGCAGATTCAACGCCAGCGTCGCCAGATCCACATTGCCGGTGCGCTCGCCGTTGCCGAACACGCAACCCTCCACCCGCTGCGCCCCGGCCAGCACCGCCAACTCCGCGCAGGCGACACCCGTGCCGCGATCGTTGTGCGGATGCACCGACAGGATCACGCTCTCGCGGCGCGCCAGATTCCGGTGCATGTACTCGATCTGGTCGGCGTACACGTTCGGTGTCGCGATCTCCACCGTCGCAGGCAGATTCAGGGTCACGGGCCGCTGCGGCGTCGCGTCCCACAGCGTCGTCATGCGGTCGCAGACATCCAGGACGAAGTCCGGCTCGGTCAGCATGAACACCTCGGGGGAGAACTGGAAACGCACGTTCGGCATGTCACCGGCGAACTCCAGGACATCCCGCCCGCCCGCCACGATCAGCTCGGCCAGCTCATCGCGCGAACGACCCAGCACCACATCGCGCCAGGTCGGTGCGGTGGCCGTGTACATGTGGATGACCACGTCATTGGTGATGCCGCGCACCGATTCCACGGTGCGCTCGATCAGATCCCGCCGTGCGGGCGTGAATACGACGATGCTGACATCCGCCGGGGCCAGACCGGCCGTGCCGATCAGCCGCACGAAATCGAAATCGGTCTGCGAGGCGCTCGGATAGCCGACCTCGATCTCCTTGTAGCCCATGGCCACCAGCAGTTCGAAGAAGCGGCGCTTGCGTTCGGGATCCATCGGCTCGGCCAGCGCCTGATTGCCGTCCCGCAGATCCACCGGCACCCACAGGGGGGCGGCGGTGATGCGGTTGGCTGGCCAGTCACGTTCGGTCAGCGGAACCTGAACCCGCTGGTACACATCGCGATACCGATGCGAGGGCATGGGGGAGGGCTGCTGACGATTCCAGATCGGGGAGGTGCGCACGGGATTCGCTTTCGCGTCGGAGCGAGGTGACCGGCGCAGCTCAGCAGCCCGCGAGCGGGGAGCCGGTCGTTCAGACCCCGCGGCGGCGGCGAAGGAGAAGCAGGGAACCCGTAACCATGTGGCCTAGACTAGAGGGCGATCACTCCTCAGACAAGTAGAGAGGCAAAAACAACGTGGCGCAGGTACAGAGGCATCCGCTCGCCGCCCAGGCCGCCGAGGTCCTGCTGACCCGGATCCGCGCGGGAGAGTGGGAACTCGGGCACCGGCTCCCCGGCGAAACCACCCTGGCCGCCCAGCTCGGCGTCGGCCGCTCCACCCTGCGCGAGGCCATCCGTGAACTCGCGGGCCGCGGCGTCCTCGAAAGCCGTCAGGGCGCAGGCGTTTTCGTCACCGCGCTGGACGTCATCGAGGATTGGGACACCGTGCTGCGCCGGGCCGACATCGTCACCGTCATCGAGGCCCGCATCGCCATCGAGGCCGAGGGTGCCGCCCTGGCCGCCCGCCGCCGCACCCCGGCCGACCTGCGCGCCATGCTGCGTGGCCTGGCCGCCCGCGCCGAAGCCGGACCCGGCGTCGAGGCCCTCGTCGACGCCGACACCGCCTTCCACCGCACGGTCGTCGCCGCCGCGCACAACGACATCCTGCTCGAGATGTTCAACGCCTTCGTCCCGCGTTCGCGGCACGCCATGATCGACATGCTGCGTATCCGCCCGATGGCCGACCCGGCCGGCGACCACGACGCCCACGAGGTCCTCTACACCGCCATCCGCACCCGCAACTCCGAGGCCGCCGCCACCGCCAGCCGCGTCCACCTCACCGCCCTGCGGGCCGCGTTCGAGGGCTAGCGAAAAAACTTTCCGACCCACCGATGACTTTCCGCGGCGACCCCCGTCAGAACGGGCAAGCGAGTTCGATCCCCGAACAGACAAGCCCCGTAAGGACATTCGACATGACCACCATCGCCGCCACCCCCGCCGCCTCGACCACCGCCACCCCCGGCAAGACCCGCAACCGCGTGCTCTGGACCCTCCAGATCGTGTTCGGCGTGTTCTTCATCGTGGTCTCGGGCCTGCCCAAGTTCGTCGGCCAGGCCGACGCGGTCCGCATCTTCCACCAGATCGGCTGGGGCGACTGGTTCCGCTACTTCACCGGCCTGGTCGAGGTCTCCGGCGGCATCGGCCTGATGGTCCCGCGCCTGAGCGGCCCGGCCGCCGCGGGCCTGTCGCTCACCATGATCGGCGCCGCCGCCACCCAGGCCTTCCTCCTGAACGCCCCCGGCATGGCGATCTTCCCGCTGGTCCTGGTCGGCGTGTTCGCCTGGATCGCCTACGAGCGCCGCTCCTCCTTCTCCACCTTCACCAACCTGGTGAAGTGACCGCGAATAATCCCTCGCCCTCCAGCCCGCCGCCGAGCACGCTCGGCAGCGGGCTTACGGGCGTCTCGCCGGCGGATCGGCCCGGGCTTGTGTCGATTCGCCGCCGAATGATCGTTCGGATCGTGATCCACTGATCTGGTATCGACCGGGGTAACTCCTCGGGAACGTCCGAAATTGTGCACGGCACCCGACCGCTGGGCCGCGAATGGGATAGGTGACGGCTCTCTGCGGGGCGCAAAAGTTCCGGGGAGGCGGAATGGAAAGATGGGACAAGTGAGCGGCGACATCATCGATGAACTGACCTGGCGCGGACTGATCGCGCAGTCCACCGACCTGGATGCCCTGCGGGCAGCCACGGCCAAGGGGCCGATCACCCTGTATGCCGGTTTCGACCCGACCGCCGCCTCCCTGCACGCCGGACACCTGGTTCCGCTGCTGGCGCTGAAGCGTTTCCAGCGCGCCGGGCATCGCCCGGTCGTCCTCGCGGGTGGCGCGACCGGACTCATCGGCGATCCCCGTGACGTCGGCGAGCGCACCATGAACTCCAGCGACACCGTCGCGGAATGGGCCGGGCGCATCCGCTCGCAGCTCGAGCGTTTCGTCGACCTCGACGACGCCCCGAACGCGGCGATCATCGCCAACAACATGGACTGGACCGGACCGCTCAGCACGGTCTCGTTCCTGCGGGACATCGGCAAGCACTTCTCGATCAACGTCATGCTGGCCCGCGACACGGTCAAGCGTCGTCTCGAGAGCGACGGCATGTCCTACACCGAGTTCAGCTACATGCTGTTGCAGGCCAACGACTTTCTGCAGTTGCGTCGCGAATACGGCTGCACGTTGCAGGTCGGTGGCTCGGATCAGTGGGGCAACATCATCGCGGGCGTGGAACTCAACCGCCGCGTCGACGGCGAGCATGTGCACGCCCTGACCGTTCCGCTGGTGACCTCGGCCGACGGCAAGAAGTTCGGCAAGTCCACCGGCGGCGGCAGCCTCTGGCTCGACCCCGAGATGACCAGCCCGTACGCCTGGTACCAGTACTTCGTGAACACCGCCGACAGCGACGTGGTCCGCTACCTGCGCTGGTTCACCTTCCTGTCTCGCGAGGAACTCGACGAGCTCGAGCAGGCGACGATCGAGCGTCCGCACGCCCGGGAAGCGCAGCGCCGGCTGGCCGCGGAGATGACGACTCTCGTTCACGGCGAAGAGAACACGCAGTCCGTGCAGCTGGCCAGTCAGGCGTTGTTCGGTCGCGGTGAACTCCGTGACCTCAACGAGCAGACCCTCGCGGCCGCGCTGACCGAGGCGGCCGTCGACGGCAAGGTCGCCGAGGCCACCGATGAGTCGACCATCGTCGACCTGCTGGTCGAGTCCGGACTCTGCGACAGCCGCGGTGCGGCTCGCCGGGCTGTCAACGAGGGTGGCGCAGCGGTGAACAACGAGAAGGTGTCCGATCTGGAATGGACCCCCTCCGACGCCGACTACCTGCACGGTCGCTGGCTGGTGCTGCGTCGCGGCAAGAAGAACTTCGCCGGCGTGCGTCGAGCCGAGGGCTGACGGGAAACAGACAGCGGGCTGATAGGTAAACAAGATCGAAATGACCTGGGCCACACAAACCCGGCCCAGGTCGCCGATCGGCCCGATTCGAGACCGCGTGACCTGCGCAAACGGAGCGGTGACCAGCCGATTTGACCTTGCGTTATCCGCCGCGTAACTTAGTCCAGGTCAGAGCGACACGGACACCGACCGAGACCGAAACCCCAGCTCAGAGGCTGGAAATCGGGAGCGGGAACGAGGTTGGACGATGAGCGCCTGATGTGAACACTCCAGGCCTGAAATTAGTTCTTGACTCTGTCGAGACCTTTGGCTAGGCTGGAAAAGTTGCCTCGCTGGACATCTGATCAACTTCTTCGGGTGGACGGCGTGTGCGTGTGTTCTTTGAGAACTCAATAGTGTGTCGATGAATGTCAGTGCCAATTATTTAATTGGTTCCGATCTTTCGCACCCCCGTGTGGAGGGTCGGACATTTAGTCAGCAAATACTTTTGCTGGCGTTTGATTTTGCCAAGGTTTTCGGACTCTGGTTAATTCTTCCAATTAGCTCTTCGGAGCGAGTTGAGAGTCTTCAACGGAGAGTTTGATCCTGGCTCAGGACGAACGCTGGCGGCGTGCTTAACACATGCAAGTCGAGCGGTAAGGCCCTTCGGGGTACACGAGCGGCGAACGGGTGAGTAACACGTGGGTGATCTGCCTCGCACTCTGGGATAAGCCCGGGAAACTGGGTCTAATACCGGATATGACTTTCGGATGCATGTCCGATGGTGGAAAGATTTATCGGTGCGAGATGGGCCCGCGGCCTATCAGCTTGTTGGTGAGGTAACGGCTCACCAAGGCGACGACGGGTAGCCGACCTGAGAGGGTGACCGGCCACACTGGGACTGAGACACGGCCCAGACTCCTACGGGAGGCAGCAGTGGGGAATATTGCACAATGGGCGAAAGCCTGATGCAGCGACGCCGCGTGAGGGATGACGGCCTTCGGGTTGTAAACCTCTTTCGACAGGGACGAAGCGCAAGTGACGGTACCTGTAGAAGAAGCACCGGCCAACTACGTGCCAGCAGCCGCGGTAATACGTAGGGTGCGAGCGTTGTCCGGAATTACTGGGCGTAAAGAGCTTGTAGGCGGTCTGTCACGTCTTCTGTGAAAACTTGGGGCTCAACCTTAAGCTTGCAGGGGATACGGGCAGACTAGAGTACTTCAGGGGAGACTGGAATTCCTGGTGTAGCGGTGAAATGCGCAGATATCAGGAGGAACACCGGTGGCGAAGGCGGGTCTCTGGGAAGTAACTGACGCTGAGAAGCGAAAGCATGGGTAGCAAACAGGATTAGATACCCTGGTAGTCCATGCCGTAAACGGTGGGTACTAGGTGTGGGTTTCCTTCCACGGGATCCGTGCCGTAGCTAACGCATTAAGTACCCCGCCTGGGGAGTACGGCCGCAAGGCTAAAACTCAAAGGAATTGACGGGGGCCCGCACAAGCGGCGGAGCATGTGGATTAATTCGATGCAACGCGAAGAACCTTACCTGGGTTTGACATACACCGGAAAGCCGTAGAGATACGGCCCCCCTTGTGGTCGGTGTACAGGTGGTGCATGGCTGTCGTCAGCTCGTGTCGTGAGATGTTGGGTTAAGTCCCGCAACGAGCGCAACCCTTATCTTATGTTGCCAGCGCGTAATGGCGGGGACTCGTGAGAGACTGCCGGGGTCAACTCGGAGGAAGGTGGGGACGACGTCAAGTCATCATGCCCCTTATGTCCAGGGCTTCACACATGCTACAATGGCCGGTACAGAGGGCTGCGATACCGTGAGGTGGAGCGAATCCCTTAAAGCCGGTCTCAGTTCGGATCGGGGTCTGCAACTCGACCCCGTGAAGTTGGAGTCGCTAGTAATCGCAGATCAGCAACGCTGCGGTGAATACGTTCCCGGGCCTTGTACACACCGCCCGTCACGTCATGAAAGTCGGTAACACCCGAAGCCGGTGGCCTAACCCTTGTGGAGGGAGCCGTCGAAGGTGGGATTGGCGATTGGGACGAAGTCGTAACAAGGTAGCCGTACCGGAAGGTGCGGCTGGATCACCTCCTTTCTAAGGAGCACTTCTGCACAACCGCCTCACATAGGTGAGAGCTGGTGTGCCAGAGACCGTTTCGGACTCACATGTAGTCCGGCGGACGCTCATGGGTGGAACACTGACTGATTCTTCTCGATACGGTAGGTCCTCAGCGGCCGGCCAGAGACGATATACCGACACACTATTGGGTCCTGAAAGAACACGCGAAAGCGAGTTTCTTTCTAGGAAATCAGACGATCCGCTCGGATCTCCTCGATACCACCGGCGACTGCGGTTGCGGGAAAGGTCCAGGAAATATGTTGCGAGTGGGTGTGTTGTTTGAGAACTGCACAGTGGACGCGAGCATCTTTGTTAGTAAGTGAAAAAGAGCGTACGGTGGATGCCTTGGCACCAGGAGCCGATGAAGGACGTAGTAGGCTGCGATAAGCCTCGGGGAGCTGTCAAACGAGCTGAGATCCGAGGATTTCCGAATGGGGAAACCCAGCACGAGTGATGTCGTGTTACCCGCGCCTGAATATATAGGGCGTGTGGAGGGAACGTGGGGAAGTGAAACATCTCAGTACCCACAGGAAGAGAAAACAACAGTGATTCCGTGAGTAGTGGCGAGCGAAAGCGGAAGAGGCTAAACCAGGAGCGTGTGATAGCCGGCAGGCGTTGCGTTCTTGGGGTTGTGGGATCTACTTTCTCATCACTGCCGTGATGGGCGACAGTCAGAAAAGAATGCGTTAGTCGAATTGGTCTGGGATGGCCGACCGTAGAGGGTGAGAGTCCTGTAGACGAAAACGTGTTCTCTGTCGTAGTAGACACCCGAGTAGCAGCGGGCCCGTGAAATCTGCTGTGAATCTGCCGGGACCACCCGGTAAGCCTGAATACTCCCTGGTGACCGATAGCGGACTAGTACCGTGAGGGAAAGGTGAAAAGTACCCCGGGAGGGGAGTGAAATAGTACCTGAAACCGTGCGCTTACAATCCGTCAGAGCCTTCCACTTTGTGGTGGGGTGATGGCGTGCCTTTTGAAGAATGAGCCTGCGAGTCATCGGTGTGTGGCAAGGTTAACCCGTGTGGGGTAGCCGTAGCGAAAGCGAGTCCGAATAGGGCGTGTGAGTCGCACACTATGGACCCGAAGCGGAGTGATCTACCCATGGCCAGGGTGAAGCGACGGTAAGACGTCGTGGAGGCCCGAACCCACTTAGGTTGAAAACTGAGGGGATGAGCTGTGGGTAGGGGTGAAAGGCCAATCAAACTCCGTGATAGCTGGTTCTCCCCGAAATGCATTTAGGTGCAGCGTCGCGTGTTTCTCACCGGAGGTAGAGCTACTGGATGGCCTAGGGGGCCTACAAGCTTACCGAAGTCAGCCAAACTCCGAATGCCGGTGAGTGAGAGCGCGGCAGTGAGACTGTGGGGGATAAGCTTCATAGTCGAGAGGGAAACAGCCCAGATCGCCAGCTAAGGTCCCTAAGCGTGTACTAAGTGGAAAAGGATGTGGGGTCGCGAAGACAACCAGGAGGTTGGCTTAGAAGCAGCCACCCTTGAAAGAGTGCGTAATAGCTCACTGGTCAAGTGATCCTGCGCCGACAATGTAGCGGGGCTCAAGTACACCACCGAAGCTGCGGCATTCAGACATTATCCCGCTTTCGAGCCAGGAGTCTGGATGGGTAGGGGAGCGTCCTATAGCCAGGGAAGCGGCGGAGTGATCCAGCCGTGGAGGCTATGGGAGTGAGAATGCAGGCATGAGTAGCGAAAGACGAGTGAGAAACTCGTCCGCCGAATGACCAAGGGTTCCTGGGCCAGGTTAATCCGCCCAGGGTGAGTCGGGACCTAAGGCGAGGCCGACAGGCGTAGTCGATGGACAACGGGTTGATATTCCCGTACCCGTGTATCCGCGCCAAATATCGAATCAGTTGTGCTAAGTATCCAAAAGCGGTCTTATCGAGCCTTCGGGCGAGAGGGAGCGTGGCTGCATACGACCCTGGCTGTAGTAGGTAAGCGATGGGGTGACGCAGGAAGGTAGCTGGGCCAGGTGATGGAATACCTGGTGTAAGCCTGTAGGGCGTTGTGTAGGCAAATCCGCACAGCATATAGCCTGAGAGGTGATGCGTAGCCGATTGAGGCGAATTCAGTGATCCTATGCTGCCGAGAAAAGCCTCTAGTGAGTTGGTACACGGCCCGTACCCCAAACCGACACAGGTGGTCAGGTAGAGAATACTAAGGCGATCGAGATAACTGTGGTTAAGGAACTCGGCAAAATACCTCCGTAACTTCGGGAGAAGGAGGGCCATGTCTGGTGAAGGGACTTGCTCCTGGAGCTGGGTGTGGTCGCAGAGACCAGTGAGAAGCGACTGTTTACTAAAAACACAGGTCCGTGCGAAGTCGTAAGACGATGTATACGGACTGACGCCTGCCCGGTGCCGGAAGGTTAAGAGGACCGGTTAGCACTTCGGTGCGAAGCTGAGAATTTAAGCCCCGGTAAACGGCGGTGGTAACTATAACCATCCTAAGGTAGCGAAATTCCTTGTCGGGTAAGTTCCGACCTGCACGAATGGCGTAACGACTTCTCAGCTGTCTCAACCACAGACTCGGCGAAATTGCAGTACGAGTAAAGATGCTCGTTACGCGCGGCAGGACGAAAAGACCCCGGGACCTTCACTATAGCTTGGTATTGGTGTTCGGTACGGTTTGTGTAGGATAGGTGGGAGACTTTGATCCAGGGACGCCAGTTTCTGGGGAGTCGTCGTTGAAATACCACTCTGATCGTATTGGACCTCTAACCTCGGACCCTGATCGGGTTCAGGGACAGTGCCTGGTGGGTAGTTTAACTGGGGCGGTTGCCTCCCAAAATGTAACGGAGGCGCCCAAAGGTTCCCTCAGCCTGGTTGGCAATCAGGTGTCGAGTGCAAGTGCACAAGGGAGCTTGACTGTGAGACCGACAGGTCGAGCAGGGACGAAAGTCGGGACTAGTGATCCGGCACCGGCAAGTGGAAGCGGTGTCGCTCAACGGATAAAAGGTACCCCGGGGATAACAGGCTGATCTTCCCCAAGAGTCCATATCGACGGGATGGTTTGGCACCTCGATGTCGGCTCGTCGCATCCTGGGGCTGGAGTAGGTCCCAAGGGTTGGGCTGTTCGCCCATTAAAGCGGCACGCGAGCTGGGTTTAGAACGTCGTGAGACAGTTCGGTCTCTATCCGCCGCGCGCGTCAGAAACTTGAGGAAGGCTGTCCCTAGTACGAGAGGACCGGGACGGACGAACCTCTGGTGTGCCAGTTGTTCCGCCAGGAGCACGGCTGGTTTGCTACGTTCGGAAGGGATAACCGCTGAAAGCATCTAAGCGGGAAGCCTGTTCCAAGATGAGGTTTCTCACCCCCTCGAGGGGTTAAGGCCCCCAACAGACCATTGGGTTGATAGGCCGGAACTGGAAGCCCTGTAAGGGGTGTAGGTGACCGGTACTAATAGGCCGAGGACTTACCAACAAAGTTGCTACGCGTCCACTGTGCGGTATCTGAAACAACACACAGATCACCGAGAAGACAAGCAGGAGAAGAGAACCCAGGTTCTCTGATTCGGCTTTGGCTCTCTGTGTGACAGTTTCATAGAGTTACGGCGGCTATAGCGGTGGGGAAACGCCCGGTCCCATTCCGAACCCGGAAGCTAAGGCCACCTGCGCCGATGGTACTGCACTCGACAGGGTGTGGGAGAGTAGGACACCGCCGGAACATCCTTCACGAAAGGGGACCCACTACTGGGTCCCCTTTCGTCGTTTGAGCACCTGTGCCGCGTTGACGTACGGGGCAGCGTGATTGAATTCAGGGCAGGTGGATCGACCACCGGCCCTCCTCACGCGCTCGCGCGCCGTGGCCGGGTACCGGCAGGCTGACAAGACTAGAGAGGGATCACCGTGGCGGAGCAGAACGACGACCGCAAACCCTTCCGCCGCACCGGCGGTGGCTCCGGGCAGGGCGGCTACGGTCGGCGCGACGAAGGTGAGCGCCGTGACCAGGGTCGCTCGTCGTCGGACGGCCCGCGTCGTGAGCGTGGCGACAGCGGCCGCGACGGTGGCTCGTCCCAGCGCGGCGGTGGATTCAATCGTGACAGCGGCCGCGGCGATTCGCGTGGCGGCGGCGGATACAACCGCGACGGTGGCGGCGCCAACCGGGATGGCGGCCGCGGCGGGTTCAACCGCGACGGTGGCAGCCGCGGTGGCGACAGCCGTGGCGGATCGAACCGCGAGGGCGGCGACCGCGGCGGCTTCCGCCGTGAGGGCGACGATCGCGGATCCAACCGTGGTGGTGACCGCCGTGAGGGCGGGTTCAATCGCAGTGGCGGCGGCGAACGTCGTGAAGGTGGTTTCAACCGCAGCGGTGGCGGTGAGCGTCGCGAGGGCGGGTTCAACCGTGGCGGTGGTAGTGCTGGTGGGGACCGTCGTGAAGGCGGATTCAATCGTGGTGGTGGCGGTGAGCGTCGCGAGGGTGGTTTCAACCGCGGTGGCGGTGGCGACCGTCGAGAAGGTGGATTCAACCGCGGCGGCAGTGGCGCTGGTGGGGACCGTCGCGAAGGCGGGTTCAACCGCGGTGGCGGTGGCGACCGTCGAGAAGGTGGATTCAACCGGAGCGGTGGTAGCGCGGGTGGTGACCGTCGTGAAGGTGGTTTCAACCGCAGTGGCGGCGGAGATCGTCGCGAGGGTGGATTCAATCGCGACAATGACCGTCGTGAGGGTGGATTCAACCGTGGCGGGGGTGACCGTCGTGAAGGCGGCGGCTTCAACCGCACCGGCGGTGGGGATCGTCGTGAAGGCGGGTTCAACCGTGACAACGACCGTCGCGAGGGCGGGTACAACCGCGGCGGCCGGGACGGCGAAAACCGTGGCGGCGGGCGCGGATTCAATCGTGACGGCGGCAACCGCGACGGTGGCAACCGGGACTTCGGCAAGGATCGGGGTGAGGAGCGAAAGGGCTTCGCGCGCAATGGATCCGACGATGACCGTCGTGAGAACAAGAGCGAGGAGCGGTCGTTC
Source organism: Nocardia sp. NBC_00511 (assembly GCF_045161165.1). Classification (NCBI taxonomy): domain Bacteria; kingdom Bacillati; phylum Actinomycetota; class Actinomycetes; order Mycobacteriales; family Nocardiaceae; genus Nocardia; species Nocardia sp. NBC_00511. The sequence continues at coordinate 3,850,301 of NZ_CP107849.1, read as the reverse complement.
GAGCGGCCCGAGCGCGCCGAGCGTTCGGAGCGCCCCGAGGGCGGTCGGTCCTTCGACGGTGGCCAGGACCGTCGTCGTGGCGGCGAGGGTGCGCGGGTCGGTGGCGGCGGTCAGTCCGGTGAGCGGCGTTCGAGCCGTCCGGACGAGCCGGAGCTGCCGGACAATGTGCAGCCCTCCGATCTCGACGGTGCCGTCCGCCGCGATCTGCTGAGCCTGGACAAGACCAATGCCGAGGCGGTCGCCCGGCACCTGGTGATGGTGGCGCAGCTGCTCGACGAGGATCCGGAGCTGGCGCTCGAGCATGCGCGTGCCGCCCGGCAGCGGGCCGGCCGGATCGCCGTGGTGCGCGAAACCGCCGGTGTCGCGGCCTATCACGCGGGCGAGTGGGCCGAGGCGCTCTCGGAGCTGCGGACCGCGCGCCGGATGTCCGGTGGTGCGGGTCTGCTGGCCGTGATGGCGGACTGTGAGCGTGGCCTGGGCCGCCCGGAGCGTGCGATCGAGCTGGGTCGTAGTGACGAGGCTCGGGCGCTGCAGGGCGACGAGGCGACCGAACTGCGCATCGTGGTGGCGGGCGCGCGGATGGATCTCGGTCAGCACGATCAGGCCGTGGTCACGCTGCAGACCGCCGAGTTGGATCCCGCGCGTACGGGTTCCGCCGCGGCGCGTCTGTTCTACGCATATGCCGAGGCGCTGCTCGCCGCCGGTCGCGCGGAGGAATCGCTGACCTGGTTCATGAACGCGGCCTCCGCCGACCTCGATGGTGAGACCGACGCCGAGGAACGCGCCGCCGACCTGGCCGAGGGCGGCAGCGACGACGAGGGCGAGGACGCCGACGACTGGACCTCGGCGCTCGACGACGACGAGGACGACTCGGAAGACGACAACACCGAGGACGCCGAGACCGCGGACGCGGCAACCGCTTCCGATGCTCCGGCCGTAAGCGACAAGCCCGCGGTCGACGCCGAGGATTCCAGTACCGACCAGTAGGTCGTCCATGACGCATTCCGCCACGTCCCGGGTCCTCGTGCAGGCTCCCGGGGCGTGGCGGACATACTTTGAGCGGAAGGTCGGCCGGATTCGTTCCGGCCGATGATGAAGGCGAAAGGACGGCGTCATGCGGCTGCGGGATCGATTCGGTGCCCTGCTACTCGATCTGGACGGCACGCTCTTCCGGGGGCACGAGGTGATTCCCGGTGCGCCCGAGGCGCTTTCGAACGGAGCGCCGGACGGTCAGCGCCTGGTGTACGTGACCAACAATGCGAGTCGCTCGGCGGTCGGGGTCGCCGAGCATCTGCGTGACCTGGGTTTCGCGGCCTCCGAGGACGAGGTGGTGACCAGCGCCCAGGCGGCCGCGCACTTGCTGGCCGGACGGCTCGCGCCCGGTTCGACCGTCCTGGTCGTCGGCACCGATGATCTGGTCGCCGAGGTGGAAGCGGTTGGCCTGCAACCGATCCGGCGTTTCAACGGTTCGGCTCCGGCCGCCGTCGTGCAGGGTCACTCCACCGCGACCGCCTGGCCGGATCTGGCCGAGGCCGCCTATGCCCTGAGTGCGGGCGCACTCTGGGTGGCCGCCAACACCGATGCCACCCTTCCCAGCGAGCGCGGCCTCGCCCCCGGCAACGGTTCGATGGTCGCGGCCCTGCGCCACGCTTCCGGCCTGGAACCGGTGGTGGCGGGCAAGCCTTTCGCCCCCCTCATGCAGGATGCCTTGGCGCGCGCGGGCACTCGCGAGGCCCTGGTGGTCGGCGACCGCCTCGACACCGATATCGACGGCGCGCACACCAGCGGCCTGCCGTCGCTGCTGGTCCTCACCGGCGTGAGCACCCTCGAGGATCTGCGCGACCAACCGGCCGACCGGCTTCCCACCTACGTCGCGCATTCCCTGGACGCACTCAACAACCCGATTGCCGAGACGCCCCCGGTGACCCCCGCCGACGGTGACATCGCCAAGGTGCTCGCGGCCCGCCTCGACGAGAACCCCGGCCGTGCGATCGCGGTCACCGCTTCCTGAGCTGTGATGTCCGCGGCCGTCGGGATGTGAAGTCTCACACTGGTTTACGCGCCTCGAACAGGGTGCGTGCCGAGTAGGCGACGAACGGTCTTTCGCTCTCGATCTGCCGGTGCAGGTCGTGGAGGCGGTCGCGGTACTGCTCGACGGTGAAGCCGGGAACCATCCAGATGACCTTGCGCAGGAAGTAGACGACCGCGCCTATGTCGTTGAACTCCATGCGAAGCCGTTCCGGCTGCGCCTGCAGGATCTCCAGCCCCGCGGCCCGGGCGTCGGCTGCCTCGGTACCCGGGTCGCGGCCGAGGCGGGCCTCGGGCTGCGGGCCCAGGAAGTATTCGACGACTTCGAAGACGCTGGCCGGGCCGACGTGCTGGGCGAAGTAGGTGCCGCCGGGGGCCAGTACGCGGGCGATCTCGCTCCACCACACGGTGGCCGGGTGGCGGCTGGTGACCAGGTCGAAGGCGTTGTCGGCGAATGGAAGTGGCGGCTCGTCCGGGTCGGCGACCACGACCGCGCCGCGCGGGTGCAGCAGGGCGGTGGCCTTGGCCAGATTCGGTGGCCAGGATTCGGTGGCGACCATGGTCGGCGGGAGCACGGCGGCTTTCGCGAGTACTTCGCCGCCGCCGGTCTGGATGTCGAGGGCGGCGTGCGCGGTCGCCAGCCGTCGCGCCTGCTGCCGCTGATAGCCCCAGGACGGGCGCGCTTCGGTGGCGCGGCCGTCCAGCCAGGAGAAGTCCCAGCCGTCGACGGAGACGGCGGCCGCCTCGGCGATCAGATCATCGAAGTTGCGGTCCATTTGCCCAATCCTGTCAGCCGGTGGCAAGTTGTTTTCGGAGCCTGGGTACGTGTGTTCGAATGCGGGTTCGGGTAGCGTTGTGGCCACGATGACTACGCCCATGCCTCGCCCGCAGTTTCCGGTGCCGGGACCCCCGTCGGGGCCGTCCGCGCCCCGCCCGGGCGCACCGCTACCCGGTCAGCATCTGGCGGGTGCGAATCAGGAGTTCGCCGACCCGCAGCGGATCCGCGCCGACGTCGACGCCCTGCTGTCTGAATTGTCGGCAGGCGCACGGGATTCGGTCGGTGACGGCACCGATATCGTGCGCCGCGGCAAGATTCTCGAGCAGGCGCACGACGTGCTGGTGCAGGCGCTGGCCACGGTGGACAAGATCTGAGGTGGCCAGGCGCGCAAGGGTGGACGCGGAACTGGTTCGCCGCGGGATGGCGCGATCGCGGGAACACGCGGTCGAGCTGATCGCCGCGGGACGTGTCCTGATCAATGGAACGGTCGCCACCAAACCGGCGACCGGAGTCGAGACGAGCACCCCGCTGGTGGTGCGTGACGAACCCGACGAGGTGCAGTGGGCCTCGCGCGGCGCGCACAAACTGCTCGGCGCGCTGGAAGCGTTCGAACCGCTGGGCGTGTCGGTCTCGGGTAAGCGCTGCCTGGACGCGGGCGCGTCGACCGGTGGATTCACCGATGTGCTGCTCTCGCGCGGCGCGAAAGAGGTGGTGGCCGCCGATGTCGGCTACGGCCAGCTGATCTGGCGGCTGCAGAACGACGACCGCGTCCACGTGCACGACCGCACCAATGTGCGGCAGCTGAACCCCGAACTCATCGGCGGCCCGGTCGAATTGGTGGTCACCGACCTGTCGTTCATCTCGCTGGCGCTGGTGCTGCCCGCGCTGGCGTCCTGCTGCGCGCCGGGCGCGGACCTGCTGCCGATGGTGAAACCCCAGTTCGAGGTCGGCAAGGACCGCGTGGGATCCGGTGGCGTGGTGCGGGATCCGGTGCTGCGCGCCGAGGTGGTGCGCGAAGTCGCCGCCACGGCAGCCACACTGGGCCTGCGCACGCACGGCGTGGTCGCCAGCCCGCTGCCCGGTCCGTCCGGGAACGTCGAATACTTCCTGTGGTTGCGCAAGGAATCCGAGGGAAATCCGGGCGAAACGGCCGCGGACCGGGATTCGACGCCCGCTGATGGCGCGAGCGTCGGTGCGGGCGCATACGATTCTGACGAGGCGGCGCGTGTTGCGGCGCTGATCGATCGGGCGGTGCAGGAGGGTCCACAGTGAACGCGGCGAGCACGGCCAGGGAAGTACTGCTGGTCGCGCATCCCGGGCGGGCGGAGATCACCGATACCGCGCACCGGGTGGCGAAGATCCTGTGCGGTGCGGGCATCGGGCTGCGCGTCCTCGAGGATGAGGCGTACAGCACCCGCTTCGACGTCGACGACCAGGGTGTGGCGGACGGCTACCCGGCGCGGGTCGTCGCCCATGATCCGGAGGCCGCCGTCGGTTGCGAGATGGTGCTGGCCCTCGGTGGCGACGGCACCTTCCTGCGGGCCGCGGAACTGGCGCGGGCCGCGTCGGTGCCGGTGCTCGGAATCAATCTGGGCCGCATCGGTTTTCTCACCGAGGCCGAGGCCGAGAACCTGGATGAGGCGCTCTCGCAGGTGGTGCGGCGCGACTACACCATCGAAGAGCGCATGACCATCGATGTCTGCGTCCGCGTGGAGGACGTGGTGGTGGAGCGCGGCTGGGCCCTCAACGAGGCCAGCATCGAGAACGCGGCCCGGATGGGCGTGCTCGAGGTGGTGCTCGAGGTCGACGGCCGCCCGGTGTCGTCCTTCGGCTGCGACGGTGTGCTGATCGCCACTCCGACCGGGTCCACCGCGTACGCCTTCTCGGCGGGCGGGCCGGTGGTGTGGCCGGAACTCGAAGCGCTGCTGGTGATTCCGAGCAATGCCCATGCCCTGTTCGCGCGGCCGCTGGTGACCAGCCCGCAGTCGCTGATCGCGGTGGAAACCGTTGCGACAGGCCATGACGCGATAGTTTTCCTCGACGGCCGACGCACCCTCGCATTGCCGCGGGGCGGCCGGGTCGAGACGGTCCGCGGGACCGAACCGGTGCGCTGGGTGCGGTTGGATTCCGCACCGTTCGCAGACCGGATGGTGCGCAAATTCCAGTTGCCCGTGACAGGCTGGCGAGGCCGCTCGTCTGGACGGACAGGCGCGGCGAGCGCAGGCGCGATCGATGACCGCCGAACGGAGAGCACGAGTGCTGACAGAGATCAGGATTGACGGGCTGGGCGTAATTTCCACCGCCACCGCGCAATTCCATGAAGGACTGACCGTGCTGACCGGTGAGACCGGTGCGGGCAAGACGATGGTGGTGACGAGCCTGCACCTGCTCAGCGGGGCGCGCGCCGATCCGGGACGGGTCCGGCTGGGCGCGTCGCGGGCGGTGGTGGAGGGCCGTTTCACCGTCGATGACGTGCACGACGGCGCGCTCGGCGAGGTCGAGGAGGTGCTCGCGTCCTCCGGCGCCGAACGTGACGACGACGGCAGCATCATCGCCGTCCGCACGGTCGGCAGCGACGGGCGTTCCCGGGCACATCTGGGTGGTCGTGGCGTACCGGCCGCGGTGCTCGCGGATTTCACCACCCCGCTGCTCACCGTGCACGGGCAGAACGATCAGCTGCGGTTGCAGCGGCCCGATCAGCAACTGCACGCTCTCGACCAGTTCGCGGGCGACGCGGTCGCCGGGCATCTGGCCAAATATCAGAAGGCGCGCCGAATCTGGCTCGAGGCCCGCACCCAGCTCCTCGAAAGGACCGCGCGCAGCCGGGAATTGGCCCTCGAGGCCGATCATCTCACCCAGTCCCTGAACGAAATCGACGCTGTCGCACCCGAACCCGGTGAGGACGAGCACCTGGTGGCGGAGGTGCGGCGGCTCTCGGATCTGGATTCGCTGCGCGAGGCCGCCTCCACCGCGCACGACGCGCTGGCCGGTCCGGCCGATTCACCCGGCGAGGATTCCGGTGCGCTGGATCTGCTCGGCACCGCCCGCGCCCGCATCGAAGCCTCCGACGACCCGGCGCTCAGCGGGCTGGCTCCCCGTCTGGGCGAGGCGATTTCGGTGGTCGTGGACATGGCCACGGAACTGAGCTCGTACCTGTCGGATCTGCCGTCGGATCCCGGTGCGCTGGAGTCGATGCTGACCCGGCAGGCCGAATTGAAGACGCTGACCCGCAAGTACGCACCCGATATCGACGGTGTCATCAAGTGGGCCGACGAGGCGCGCACCCGGCTGTCCTCGCTCGACGTGTCGGAGGAAGCCTTGGCCGCCTTGGCCGCCGAGGTCGAGACCGCCGCGGAGAAGGTCCGTGAGACCGCCCGCAAGCTGACCACGGCGCGCACCAAGGCTGCGGGCAAGCTGGCCACCGCGGTGAGCACCGAGCTGGGCGGACTGGCCATGGGCCGGGCGCGGCTCGAGGTCGGCGTGGCGCCCGCGCCCGCGGGCGTACAGGATTCGGCTCCGCTGCTGGTCGAGGGCAAGGAACTGCATGCCGGGTCGACGGGTGTAGACGAGGTGGAGTTCCGCCTCGCCGCGCACTCCGGCGCGCATCCATTGCCGTTGAGCAAGAGCGCTTCCGGCGGTGAACTCTCGCGCATCATGCTGGCCCTCGAGGTGGTGCTGGCGAGTTCGGAGCACGGCACGACCATGGTGTTCGACGAGGTCGACGCCGGTGTCGGTGGTCGCGCCGCGGTCGAGATCGGCCGTCGCCTGGCCCGTTTGGCCCGCACCCACCAGGTCATCGTGGTCACCCACCTGCCGCAGGTGGCGGCCTTCGCCGACACCCACCTGGTGGTCGACAAGGTCGACGACGGCAAGGGCGTGAAGTCCGGTGTGCGCTCGCTGAGCCAGGACGAGCGGGTGGTGGAACTGGCCCGCATGCTGGCGGGCATGGGGGACACCGAAACCGGCCGCGCCCACGCCTGGGAGCTGCTCACCACCGCCCACTCCGAGAAGGTCGGCGCGGCGGCATCGGGGGAGTAGCCCCGAATACACGCGCGCCCCGCACGACCGGCTGCGGTCGGGGCGGGGCGCGGCGGAAAAGCGAACTGCTACTTGATGGCCTTGCGGACGCCGCCGATGAGGGCGTTCGTCAGGGCGCGCAGGCCGGGCTCGAGGATCTGCGCCGGGATGGGCAGGCTGGGCTCGGATTCCATCGTGTACACGACCCGGGTCCCGCCGGGGGCGTCGGCGAAGGTGACGGTGCCGACGTGACGCTTGACGGGCGCCCCGGCGATCACGCGGTACACCATGCGCTCGTTGGGGACGAGCTCGGTGGTCTCCTCGGTCGGGCCGATGCCCGCGACGCCGAGCTGGTACTGCGCACCGACGCCCGAGGGGCTGCCGATACCTGGCTTCTTCAACGTAACCTTAATGGGCAGATAGGCATTGAGGCTGTCGCGCTCGGTGAAGAGCTTGTAGACAACGTCCCGCGGAGCGGGGAGAACGGTATCGACTGTGCTGGTGGCCATGACGGCATTGTCTCCTTTCGTGCCGGTGTCCGGAGCATAACCTTACTGACGGGTAAGCCGACAGGTGCGCTGCGTGAACCCGCAGCATCACTGTGGCGAATGGCGATCCTGACCGGCGCGCCTACACCATTGGTTGAGACTTTGGGGTAATCATCGGTTGCTATGAAGCTGCCGGCCTTGCTCTCGCGTCCAACCGAAACGCTGCCAGGTCTGACCGGGATGGCCCGGGTGGACCGCAACACTCGGCGATTGCTGCAGCGAGTGGGGCCGGGAGACATCGTCGTGCTCGATGAGATGGACCTCGATCGGCTCACAGCCGACCGGCTGGTCGAGGCCGGGGTCGCGGTGGTGGTCAACGCCTCGCCGTCGATCTCCGGGCGGTATCCGAATCTCGGGCCGGAAGTGCTGGTGGCCAATGGGATTCAACTTCTCGACGCGGTCAGCTCGGACGTGTTCACCCGGATCAAGGACGGCACCAAGGTGCGCGTCGAAGCCGGAATCGTCTACTCCGACAAGCTCTCGAAGAAGGAACCCGAGGCGCTGGTCGAGGGCATCGAGCTCACCGATGTCGCCATCGCCGAGCGCATGATCGAGGCCCGCAACGGGCTCGCTGATCACCTGGAAGCGTTCGCGGGCAACACCATCGAGTTCATCCGCACCGAATCCTCGCTGCTGATCGATGGAATCGGGGTGCCGGACGTCGTATTGGACATGAAGAAGCGGCATGTCGTGGTCGTCGCCGACGGACCCGAGCACATCGAGGACCTCAAGCGGATCAAGCCGTTCATCAAGGAGTACGCGCCCATCCTGATCGGCGTGGGCCGTGGCGCGGACACCTTGACCCGCAATGGATATCGCCCCGACCTGATCGTCGGCGACCCGGAGGAGATCACCGCCACCACGCTGAAATGCGGTGCGGAACTGATCCTTCCGGCCGACACCGACGGGCACGCCAAGGGTCTGGAGCGCATCCAGGATCTGGGCATCGGCGCGACCACCTTCCCGTCCTCCGGCGCGCCCGCCGATCTGGCGCTGCTGCTGGCCGACCATCACGGTGCGTCGCTGATCGTGACCGTCGGCGCGGCCGCCTCGCTCGACGACTTCTTCGATCGCGGTCGCCGCGATTCCAACCCCGCGACCTTCCTGACCCGCCTCAAAATGGGCACCAAGATGATGGATGCGAAGGCCGTCGCCTCGCTGTACCGTCACCGGGGTTCCGGGTGGGCGGTGGCACTGGTGGTGCTGGCCGCGCTGGTCGCGCTGATCGTCGCGGTGCTGGCCACGCACATGGGTGGGGACACCCTCGCCTGGGCCACCGACCTCTGGGATCGAGCGTCGGCGTGGGGACACCGGCTAGTGAACCAGTACAGGTAGGGGACCGATGATTTCCTTTCGCCACCATGCCATTTCGATCGCGGCCGTCTTCCTGGCCCTGGCGGTCGGGGTGGTGCTCGGCACCCGCACGCAGGGCAACGGGCTGTTCCACGGTGGCAGCGACCGCCAGCAGCTCGACAGCGTGCGCGCCGAGAACTCCCGGCTCACCGATCAGGTGAAGGCGGCCGACGCCTTCCTCGCGGGTTCGGCGGGCAAACTGCTGGCGGGCAGTCTCGCGAATCGGACGGTCCTGGTCTTCACCACTCCCGACGCCGACAGCGGCGATGTCGACGCCGTCACCGCGGCGCTGAGCACCGCCGGGGCCGCGGTCACCGGCCGGGTCGGGCTCACCGGCGCGTTCACCGACTCCTCCGAGGGCGATCGCATGCGCACCGCGCTGATGAACGTGGTGCCCGCGGGCGCGCAGCTGAAGATCGACGCGGTCGACCAGGGCAGCCTGGCCGGGGATCTGCTCGGGCAGGTGCTGCTGGCCGATCCGGCCAACGGTCAGTCGCGCGGCACCCCGCAGGAACGCGGCCTGGCCCTCGAAACCCTGCGTGGCGGTGGCTTTCTCACCTTCGGCGACGTGCAGCCCGCTCAGCTCGCGGTAGTGGTCACCGGGGACGGCGCGCGGGCCGATGAGAACAACCGCGGCACCATCATCGCCCGCTTCGCCGGTGGGTTGCGTTCACACGGCGCGGGTGTGGTGCTGGCCGGACGCTACGGCGCGGCCGAGGGCCCGGGTGCGATCGCGGTGGCGCGTTCGGAGGGTGGGCTGGCGAATGTCACCACCGTCGACAACGTGGATCACGAGATCGGCCGCATCACCACGGTGCTCGGTCTGACCGAGCAGCTGGGTGGCGGCACCGGCCGATACGGCACCGGCGCGAAGGCGACCTCGCTCACAGTCGCGGCCATGCCTCGTTGACCGAATTGTCGTGCTATGTCCGGAATCGGTATGTCGGGGCCAGGTTTCGAGCCAATCGCGGGCAACCCGTCGCGCCTGGCGTTCAACCCCTCGCCGGATCCGTGTTACCGTGAAGACCCGTGGGTAATTCACGGATTCCGGCGCGCGCGGCTACGAAACATATCTTCGTCAGCGGTGGTGTCGCCTCTTCACTCGGCAAGGGCCTGACCGCCTCCAGCCTCGGTCAGCTGCTCACTGCGCGCGGTTTGCGCGTCACGATGCAGAAGCTGGATCCGTACCTGAACGTCGATCCCGGCACCATGAACCCTTTCCAGCACGGTGAGGTGTTCGTGACCGAGGACGGCGCGGAGACGGATCTCGACGTCGGTCACTACGAACGCTTCCTCGACCGCGACCTGTCCGGTGACGCCAATGTCACCACGGGCCAGGTCTATTCGAAGGTGATCGCCAAGGAACGCCGGGGCGAATACCTCGGCGACACCGTGCAGGTGATCCCGCACATCACCGACGAGATCAAGAGTCGCATCACCGCGATGACGAATCCTGATCTGCACGGCCAGACCCCGGATGTGGTGATCACCGAGATCGGCGGCACCGTCGGCGATATCGAGTCGCAGCCGTTCCTGGAGGCCGCGCGGCAGATTCGCCACGAGGTGGGTCGCGACAACTGCTTCTTCCTGCACGTCACGCTGGTGCCCTACCTGGGCCCCTCGGGCGAGCTCAAGACCAAGCCGACCCAGCACTCGGTGTCGGCGCTGCGCAATATCGGCATCCAGCCCGACGCGCTGATCCTGCGCTGCGACCGCGAGGTGCCGCAGCCGCTGAAGAACAAGATCGCGCTGATGTGCGATGTGGACGTGGACGCCTGCGTCTCCACGCCGGACGCGCCGTCGATCTACGACATTCCGAAGGTGCTGCACCGCGAGGGCCTGGACGCGTACGTGGTGCGCAAGCTGGGACTGCCCTTCCGGGACGTGGATTGGACCGTGTGGGGCGATCTGCTCGATCGCGTGCACAACCCCCGCGAGCACGTCACCGTGGCGCTGGTCGGCAAGTACGTGGATCTGCCCGACGCCTATCTGTCGGTCACCGAGGCGCTGCGCGCGGGCGGCTTCGCCTCCAAGGCCAAGGTCAATATCCGCTGGGTGCAGTCCGACGAGTGCGAGACCGAGGCGGGTGCGCGCGGGCACCTGCACGACGTGGACGCCATCCTGATCCCGGGCGGCTTCGGCATTCGCGGCATCGAGGGCAAGGTGGGCGCGATCCGCTACGCCCGCGAGCACAAGATCCCGCTGCTGGGCCTGTGCCTGGGTTTGCAGTGCGTGGTGATCGAGGCGGCGCGCTCGGTGGGTCTCAAGGACGCGAACTCCGCGGAGTTCGAGCCCGACACCAAGTACCCGGTCATCTCGACCATGGCCGATCAGGAGCAGATCGTCGCCGGTGAGGCCGATCTGGGCGGCACCATGCGGCTGGGCGCGTACCCGGCTGTGCTGGAAAAGGATTCGGTGGTCGCGCGGGCCTACGGCGAGACCGAGGTCTCCGAGCGGCACCGGCACCGGTACGAGGTCAACAACACCTTCCGCGACAAGATCGCCAAGAGCGGGCTGAAGTTCAGCGGCACCTCGCCCAACGGGCACCTGGTCGAGTTCGTGGAGTACTCGCAGGACAAGCACCCGTTCCTGGTCGCCACCCAGGCGCACCCGGAGCTCAAGTCGCGTCCGACCCGGCCGCACCCGCTGTTCGCGGCGCTGATCTCGGCGGCGCTGGAATACAAGGCCGCCGAACAGCTTCCGGTCGAGATCCCCGAGTCCGCCGAGGCGGGCGAGAAGGTCTCCAAGTAGGTTCCCGGCATTATCGCGATCCGCCCGAGCACTCACCGAGTGCTCGGGCGGAGTCGTATCCGCGCTACGGTTCTCGGATGACGTCCTCCGGTTCTGCCCCCGGCACTCACGAATTCGATGTCCAGTCCAGTCGCACCGTGTACTCGGGCGCGATCCTCGCGCTGCGGCTCGATGAGGTGGTGATGCCGGGTGGTCGGGTCGCCGAGCGCGAGGTGATCGAGCATCACGCGGCGGTCGCGGTGGCGGCGCTCGACGAGGACGAGAACCTGGTGCTGATCAACCAGTATCGGCATCCGATCGGGCGACGGCTGCTCGAACTGCCCGCCGGACTCCTCGACAAGCAGGGTGAGGATCCCCTCGAAGCGGCCAAGCGGGAGCTGGCCGAGGAGACCGGGCTGGCCGCTCGCGACTGGTCGGTGCTGGTCGACGTGGCGCTCTCGCCCGGCTTCACCGACGAGGCGCTGCGCGTCTACCTGGCCACCGGCCTCTACGAAACCGACCGGCCCGACCCGGAATTGGAGGAGGCCGACATCGAGATCCGTCGCGTCCCCCTCGCCGAGGCCGTCCGCGCCGCGCTCGCCGGTGAGATCACCAACGCCACCGCGGTCGCCGGTGTCACCGCGCTGATGACCGCCCGCGCCTCCGGAGCCGAACTCCGTCCCGCCGACGCCCCCTGGCCCGGCATGCCCACCGCGTTCCTGGAGCGAAAAGCCGCGGCGAAAAGCTGAGTGATCCGACACATCTGGGGCGATTTGCCCGAATCCGCCACGGGCTCGGGCCACTCCGCGCTTCCCGGGAATTGTCGGGGGCGGCTGTAATGATGTGGCGATGCTGAAGCGGCAGGTCGACGCGTACCTCGATCATTTGACGGTCGAGCGTGGCGTGGCGCGCAATACGCTCAGCGCGTACCGGCGGGATCTGAACCGGTACCAGGCGTATCTCGCCGGGCGCGAGGTGGAATCGCTTGCGCGGGTGGCGGAATCGGATATCGCGGAATTCATGGTGTCGCTGCGGGCCGGGGACGGGGAGCATCCGGCGCTGGCGGCCAGTTCGGCGTCGCGGGCGCTGGTGGCGGTTCGGGGGCTGCATCGGTTCGCGACGGCCGAGGGCATCACCGACGCGGATGTGGCGCATCCGGTGAAACCGCCCACACCTGCGCGAAGGCTGCCGAAAGCGCTGCCGTACGACCAGATTTCACGGCTGCTGGACGCGGCGGGCGGGGCGGCGGGGGACGGGCCGCGCGGATTGCGGGATCGGGCCCTGCTGGAACTGCTGTACTCCACCGGCGCGCGGATCTCGGAGCTGGTCGGACTCGACGTGGACGATGTCGACGCCGCCGAACGCGCGGTGGTGTTGCACGGCAAGGGCGGAAAGCAGCGCATGGTGCCGATCGGGCGGCCCGCGCTGGCGGCCCTGGACGCGTATCTGGTGCGCGGGCGGCCCGCGCTCGCGGTGCAGGGGCGCGGCAACAGCGCGCTGCTGCTGAATCATCGGGGCGGCCGGCTATCGCGTCAAAGCGCTTGGCAGGTCCTGCAATCCGCCGCCGAACGCGCCGGAATCGCAGCTCAGGTGTCCCCGCACACCCTGCGGCACTCGTTCGCCACGCATCTGCTGGATGGTGGCGCGGATGTGAGAGTTGTCCAGGAGTTGCTCGGTCATGCCTCGGTGACGACGACCCAGATTTACACTCTGGTGACCGTCGGGACGCTCCACGAAGTGTGGGCAACCGCGCATCCGCGTGCCCGCTAACAGGTCTGAAGTGCAGGTTTAGGGTGCGTGTCCGAGCAATGGTCTGGTGTGAACAGGCGGTAGCGTCTAGAAAGAACCGGAACGCACACGCGACCGGTCGCGTCGTCAGCGGCACTTCGTTGGGCGGGGCAAGGCTAGGAACGTCGAAGGAGCAGCGGACGTGACGACAACCGGTGGTGCGGGCCGGCGGATCGAAACCGCCGCGCAAACGCTGTGGGAGGCACCCGATACGGCCTCCGGAGCGGAACTCGGTCCTACCGGTCGTCCGCTGCGCGAGATCCCCGAGCCGCCGCCCGCGGATCATTCCGGTCCGGCGCTGATCGTGGCCATGTGCAATCAGAAGGGCGGGGTCGGCAAGACCACCTCCACCATCAATCTCGGTGCGGCGCTGGCCGAATGCGGGCGCAAGGTGCTGCTGGTCGATCTGGATCCGCAGGGCGCGCTGTCGGCGGGTCTCGGTGTGGCACACCACGATCTGGACCAGACCGTGCACAACCTGCTGGTCGGGCCGGGCAAGGTGACCGTCGACGATGTGCTGATGAACACCAAGGTCGAGAACATGGACCTGCTGCCCAGCAATATCGACCTGTCGGCCGCGGAGATCCAGCTGGTCAACGAGGTCGGCCGCGAGCACACGCTGGGCCGGGCGCTGGCGCCGCTGCGCAATCGCTACGACTACATCCTCATCGACTGCCAGCCGTCGCTGGGTCTGCTCACCGTGAACGCGCTGGCCTGCGCGGACGGCGTCGTCATTCCGATGGAGTGCGAATACTTCTCGCTGCGCGGACTGGCGCTGCTCAACGACACCGTGGAGAAGGTCCGCGACCGGTTGAATCCGGAACTGGTGCTGTACGGCATCGTGGTCACCATGTTCGATGCCCGCCTGCTGCACTCGCGTCAGGTGATGACGCGGGTGGTCGAGGTGTTCGGTGACCTCGTGTACGACACCGTGATCGCGCGCACCGTCCGCTTCCCGGACGCCAGTGTCGCGGGTGAGCCGATCACCACCTGGGCGCCGAAATCCGGTGGCGCGGAAGCCTATCGGGCCATGGCCCGGGAAGTCATCCACCGGTCGGGCCGTTGAGCGATTCTCTCGATGCCGCGTCCGATCCATTGACGGCGGACGCGGACTCCGACATGCCCGGGGCTGATTCGGCCTCGGGCCTCGGCGTGCTGGGCGATATCGCCGGGGCGGGTGTGGCGGACGCGGCGGTGGCGGAGCCGGATTCGGGCGATGCGGAATCGGAGACCGCGAATTCGGGTGTGCTGGGCGATATCGCGGGTTCCGGTGCCGAGGCTCCGGTGGTTGTCGCGCCGGTGCCCGCCGAAATCCCTGCTACTTCGGACAATTCGGACTCGGATGGCAAGTTTCATCTGAACCTGGCCAACTTCCAGGGCCCCTTCGACCTGCTGCTACAGCTGATCAGCTCGCGCCGACTCGACGTGACCCAGATCGCGCTGCACCAGGTCACCGACGAATTCATCGCCTACACCAAGGCTTTGACCGCCGCCCTGTCCGGGGAACAGGGCCTGCGCGCCGACAAGATCCTCGACCAGACCACCGAATTCCTGGTCATCGCCGCCACCCTGCTGGACCTGAAGGCGGCGCGACTGCTGCCGTCCGGCGAGGTCACCGACGAGGACGACCTGGAACTGCTCTCCGCCCGCGACCTGCTGTTCGCGCGACTGCTGCAGTACCGCGCCTTCAAACAGGTCGCCGCGCTGCTCGGCGAGCTGGAGGCGGCGGCGCTGCAACGGTATCCGCGCGCGGTGTCCCTGGAAGAGCGGTATCTGGCGCTGTTGCCGGAGGTTACGCTGGGGGTGGACGCCGCGGGATTCGCGGAGGTCGCAGCCACGGTCTTCCGGCCGCGTCCCAAGCCGCGGGTCGGGCTGGATCACATCCACGCCCACTCGATCTCGATCGCCGAGCAGGCCGCCCTGGTGCTGGAAATGCTCAAAGCCCGTGGCGTGGGCGGCTGGACGACCTTCCACGAACTCTGCGTCGACTGCGAACTCCCGATCCAGATCGTCGCCCGCTTCCTGGCGCTGCTCGAGCTCTACCGCGGCAAGACCATCGAATTCGAGCAGCCCGATCCACTGGGCCCGCTCGCGATCAGCTGGATCGGCGAGGTCGCCGACCAGCCCGTCCAACCAGTGTCGATCGAGGAGGATTACGGGTGAGCGAATCGGCCGAGGACACACCTGCGGTGACCGATTCGGAGCCGGTCGCCGAGGGTGATTCCGGCCACGCCGGAACGGTTTCCGATCCGGCGGCCGTGAAGGTCATCGACCCCGCGACCGTGGACTGGGACGACGAGGACGAGCCGCTCTCCGAGGAGGAGTTCCGCTCGGCGCTCGAGGCCATGCTGCTGGTGGTCGACGCGCCCGCACCGGTGGATCTGCTGTCCTCGGCCATGCGTGATCACCCGATCCGGGTCGAGACCGCGCTGCGGGAGATGTCGGCGGAATTGACCGCGCGCCGCAGTGGCATGGATCTCAGATTCGTGGGCGACGGATGGCGTTACTACACACGGACGGAATTCGCGCCCTACGTGGAACGTATGCTGTTGGACGGCGCACGTTCGAAACTCACCCGGGCCGCTTTGGAAACACTGGCGGTGATCGCCTATCGTCAACCGGTTACCCGGGCCCGAGTGAGTGCGGTGCGCGGTGTGAATGTGGATGGCGTGATCAGGACCCTGCTGGCGCGGGGGCTGATCGCGGAGGCCGGAACGGACCCGGAGACCAACGGCACTCAGTACCTCACCACCGAGCTGTTCCTGGAACGGATCGGACTCGCGTCGTTGGCGGATCTGCCGCCTTTGGCGCCGCTGCTCCCGGGCGTCGACCTGATCGACGAGATCAACGAGAGCCTGGACACCGACCCCCGGTACACCAGGCTGAAGAAACCGTCCGAGGCGAATATCGACCTCGGTACCGAAGACTGAAATTAGGACAACGTGAATACACCCGCTCGCCGAGATGGCACACCGGATCGTAGGAAACGTGGCAGCGAACCGCCCGGTGGCGGTTCCCGCGCCGCCCGAGGCAAGACCGGCGACGACCGGTCCGCCCGCGGCGGCGGCAGCAGCTCGTATGGCAATACCCGCGGCGGCTCTCCCGCTCGCGGCGGATCGCGCGGCGACTCGCCCGCCCGGGGCGGGTCCTTCGACTCGCGCGGCGGCGATTCGCGCGGCGGCGGCAGCCGCGGCGGCTCGAGTTCGTACTTCGATTCGCGCGGTGGTGACTCCCGTGGTGGGTCGGGTTCGTACGGTGGCTCGCGCGGTGGTGATTCGCGTGGTGGTTCCGGTTCGTACGGTGGCTCGCGCGGTGGTGACTCCCGTGGTGGTTCCGGTTCGTATGGCGGTTCGCGCGGCGCGGATTCGCGTGGTGGCTCGGGTTCGTACGGTGGCTCGCGTGGCGGGGACTCCCGTGGTGGCTCGGGTTCGTATGGCGGTTCGCGCGGCGCGGATTCGCGTGGTGGCTCGGGTTCGTACGGTGGCTCGCGTGGCGGGGACTCCCGTGGTGGTTCCGGTTCGTACGGTGGCTCCCGCGGCGCGGATTCGCGTGGTGGCTCGGGTTCGTACGGCGGTTCGCGCGGTGGTGATTCGCGTGGCGGTTCCGGCTCGTACGGCAGCAGCCGTGGCGGCTCCGACGCGTCGCGTGGCGAAAGCCGTTGGGGCGGTGGCGGTTCGCGTGGTGGTGCCGGTGCGCAGGGTGGTTCCTCCTACGGAAACTCCGCGCGCGGCAACCAGTCTCGTGGCAGCGACTCCCGTGGCGATGATGCCCGCGGTGGAGATGCCCGCGGTGGTCAGGCTCGCACCGGATTCGGCGCGGACCGTGGCGGTTTCGGCGCGGATCGCAGTGCCCCGCGCGGTCGCGTCGGTGCCGGTCGGCCGTCGGCTCCGCACGCCGCGTCCAGTGCCGCGCCCAAGAAGACGGCCAAACCGGTCAAGCAGGTCGTGGCTCCGGTCCTGATCAGCAATGCCAAGCCCGCGCGGCGTCAGCATGTCGAGGGTGAGGCCCAGCAGGGTCCCAAGAAGCTGCCCTGGGGTGAGGGCGAGCGCTTGCAGAAGGTGCTGGCCAAGGCCGGTGTCGCCTCGCGGCGCGCGGCCGAGGAGATGATCGAGGCCGGTCGCATCGAGGTCGACGGCAAGATCGTGACCGAGCAGGGCCTGCGCATCGATCCGGAGACCGCGGTCGTTCGTGTCGATGGTGTGCGCGTGGTGATTCGCGGCGAGCAGGTGTACCTGGCGCTGAACAAGCCCAAGGGCTGGCAGTCCACCATGGCCGACGAGATGGGCCGCCCGTGTGTCGGTGACATCGTGGCCGAGCGGATCGCGGCCGGGCAGCGGCTGTTCCACGTCGGTCGCCTGGATGCCGACACCGAGGGTCTGCTGCTGCTGACCAATGACGGTGATCTGGCGCATCGCCTGATGCATCCGTCCTTCGAGGTCTCCAAGACCTACCTGGCGACCGTCAACGGCGAGGTCAACCCGAAGACGGTCGGCAAGCTGCTCAAGGACGGCGTCCAGCTCGACGATGGTCCGGCGAAGGTGGACAAGTTCCAGGTGCTCGAGGTCGGCAACGGCAAGTCGCTGGTGAAGATCGTGCTGCACGAGGGTCGCAAGCACATCGTGCGCCGCCTGCTGGACGCGGTCGGCTACCCGGTGAACGCGCTGGTGCGTACCCATATCGGGCCGATCATGCTGGGCGAACAGCGGCCGGGCACGCTGCGGGTGCTGGGCCGGGACGAAATCGGGAAGCTCTACGGGGCGGTGTCGTTGTGAACGGTGTGGGAAGTTTGATCGACACGACCGGCGCGCGGACCGGTTCGGCGGGTCTGGTCGTCGCCATGGACGGTCCGTCGGGTACCGGCAAGTCGAGTGTTTCGCGGCTGCTGGCGACCCGGCTGGAGGCCAGCTATCTCGACACCGGCGCCATGTACCGGGTGGCGACGCTGCGCGTGCTGCGCGGCGGCGTCGACCTCGAGGATCCGGCGGCGATCGCGGTGGCGGTCAAGGAGCTGCCGTTGACCATCGGCACCGATCCGAGCCGGGAGCTGATCCTGCTCGACGGTGAGGACGTGTCCGCCGAGATCCGCGGCAACGCGGTGACCAAGGCGGTGTCGGCGGTGTCGGCGGTGTCCGAGGTGCGTGACCAGCTGGTCGCGCTGCAGCGGGATATCGCGGCGTCCGCCGGTCGAATTGTGGTGGAGGGCCGCGATATCGGCACGGTCGTGCTGACCGGGGCCGACGTCAAGATCTATCTGACCGCTTCGGCGGAGGCGCGGGCGCAGCGTCGCAACGCGCAGAACATCGCGGAGGGTCGCGGCGACGATTTCGAGGCCGTGCTGGCCGATGTGCAGCGCCGCGACACCCTGGATTCCACGCGGAAGGTGTCGCCGTTGCGCCCGGCGACCGACGCGGTGCTGGTGGACACCAGCGATCTGAACAAGGACGAGGTCATCGACGAGCTGTATCGCGTTGTGGCCGAACGTATTTCGGCAGGAGGCGGGCAGTGACTCAGGACACCTTCGCTGGTGACGGTATTTGGTCGGACGAATCCGATTGGGACGTCGCCGAATTCGCGGGTGAGCAGGATGCCGAGCACATTCCGCTGCCCACCCTCGCCATTGTCGGCCGCCCGAACGTGGGCAAGTCGACGCTGGTGAACCGTATTCTCGGCCGTCGTGAGGCCGTCGTGGAGGACATCCCGGGCGTGACCCGCGATCGCATCTCCTACGAGGCCAACTGGGCCGGACGGCGTTTCATGGTGCAGGACACCGGCGGCTGGGAGCCGGACGCCAAGGGTCTGCAGCAGGCGGTGGCCCGGCAGGCCGCCGTGGCGATGGAGACCGCCGACGCGATCGTCGTGGTCGTCGACGCCACCGTGGGCGCGACCGCCGCCGACGAGGCGGTCGCCAAGACGCTGCGCCGCTCCAAGACCCCGGTGATCCTGGTGGCCAACAAGGTCGACAACCAGAAGCTGGAGTCGGACGCGGCAGCGCTGTGGTCGATGGGTCTGGGTGAGCCGTTCATGGTTTCGGCGGCGCACGGCCGCGGCACCGGTGATCTGCTGGACAAGATCCTGGCCTCGCTGCCCGAAACTCCCCGTGAGGGAACGGGTGTCGTGGGCGGTCCGCGCCGCGTGGCGCTGGTCGGCAAGCCGAATGTCGGCAAGTCGTCGCTGCTGAACAAACTGTCGGGCGAGGAACGCTCGGTGGTGCACAATGTCGCGGGCACCACGGTGGACCCGGTCGATTCGCTGGTCGAATTGGGCGGCAAGCCTTGGCGTTTCGTCGACACCGCGGGTCTGCGCCGCAAGGTCGGCAATGCCAGCGGCCACGAGTTCTACGCCTCGTTGCGCACCAAGTCGGCGATGGAGGCCGCCGAGGTGGCGGTCATGCTGATCGACGCCTCGGAGCCGCTCACCGAGCAGGACCTGCGGGTGATCTCCATGGTGGCCGAGACCGGCCGTGCCCTGGTGATCGCCTACAACAAGTGGGATCTGGTCGACGAGGATCGTCGCGAGATGCTCGAGCGCGAGATCGACCGTGAGATGGTGCAGGTCCGCTGGGCCCAGCGCGTCAACATCTCCGCCTCGACGGGCCGCGCCGTCCAGAAGCTGGTCCCCGCCATGGAGACCGCCCTGGAATCCTGGGACAAGCGCATCTCCACCGGCCGCCTGAACAACTGGCTCAAAGAGGTAGTGGCCGCCACCCCGCCCCCCATGCGCGGCGGCCGCCTCCCCCGAGTCCTGTTCGCCACCCAGGCCTCCACCCGCCCGCCCACCTTCGTCCTGTTCACCACAGGCTTCCTGGAGGCCGGCTACCGCCGCTTCATCGAACGAAAGCTCCGCGAGGAGTTCAACTTCGACGGCTCCCCGGTCCGCGTCAACGTCCGAGTCCGCGAAAAGCGCGAACGCAAGAAGTAACCGCGACCGACCAACTCCGGCCCGGGTGACCACGTCACCCGGGCCGTTCTGTGTCTTTCGCCGCGAATCACGATGCCCGACAGCCTTTTTCAGGGTTGGTGGCGGGTGGACCAGGTGGTGGTGAAGGTGCGGAAGAGGTGGACGGGGGTGGTGGGGGTGGCGGTGGGGGACCAGATCAGGCCTACGTCTCGGGTGGCGCCGGGGTCGGTGAGGGGGATGGTGGTTATGCCTGGGGGAGTGGGGGATTCGAGGGGGATGAGGCCTATGCCGAGGCCGGCGGCTATCAGGCCGGAGACGGTCATCAGGTCGCTGGATTCGAAGGCGATGCGGGGGCGGAGGTCGGCGGCGGCGCAGAGGTCGTCGAAGAGGCGGCGCATGCCGAAACCCTGGTGCATGGTGATGAATTCGGCGTCGGAGAGGTCGGCCAAGCGGAGGTGGCGGTGGGTGGCCAGGCGGTGGTCCTGGGGGACGGCCAGGACGAGGGGTTGGCTCAGGAGTTTGCGCCAGCCGATGCCGGGGAGGCTGGGGCGGGGGGAGACCAGGGCCAGGTCGGCTTCGCCGTCGAGGACCTGGCGGGTGATCACCTCGGCCGCGCCCTGGAAGAGGGTGAAGTCGACTTTGCCTGCGGTGCGGCGGAATTCGGCGATCAGCTGGGGTGCCAGCGAACTGCCGAAGGAGTGCAGGAACGACAGGCGGATCAGGCCCTTGGCGGGGTTGAGGCGGTCGGCGACGGCCTGTTCGGCGGCCTGGAGTTCGGCGCGGGCGCGGCGGGCGTGCTCGTAGTAGAGGCGGCCGTTGTCGTTGAGGGTGATGCGTTTGCCGTGCCGGTCGAACAGCGGCGTGCCGAGGCGGCGTTCCAGGCGGGCCAGCATGCGCGAGAGGGTGGGCTGAGCCAGGTGCAGGCGGTCGGCGGCCGCGCTCACGTTCTCGGTTTCGGCGAGTGTCGTGAACCACTCCAGGTCCGCGCCGAGCATGCCGCCCCCTCGCTATATGCCGTCAGTACATCAACCTTGTGTTCATTATGCATTTCCGTTCTAAGGACCCGTGGGGCGAAGGTGAATCATGACCAGCGTCCAGGGAACCGCCGCCGCCACGCTCGACCGCCCGGCGGCCACCCACGAGAAGCGGGTCACCATCGCCCTGTTCGCGGCCGGGCTCACCACCTTCGCGGCCATGTACAGCACCCAGTCGCTGCTGCCGAGCCTCTCCGCGGCCTTCGCCGTCCCGCCCGCCCGTGCGGCGCTGGCGGTTTCGCTGACCACGGGCCTGCTGGCGTTGAGCATCATTCCGGCGGGCCTGCTCTCGGCGCGGATCGGGCGGACCCGGGTGATGATCGGGTCGGCGGTCGCGGCGTCGGTCCTCGGCCTGCTGCTGCCGCTGTGCGCGAACTTCGACATGCTGCTAGTGCTGCGGGCCGCGCAGGGTATCGCGCTGGCCGGGGTGCCCGCGGTGGCGATGGCGTATCTGGCCGAGGAGATCGGAGCGGGTGGCCTGGGCGCGGCCATGGGCGTCTACATCGCGGGCACCACCATCGGTGGACTGGCCGGGCGGCTGATTCCCTCGCTCGCCCTCGAGGTGACGTCGTGGCGCTGGGCCGAGGTCGCGGTGTCGCTGGCGGCGGCCGCCTGCACCGTCTGGTTCGCGCGCACCCTGCCGCCCTCGCGCGGATTCGTCGCGCGCCCGGCCGGATTCGGCGTCATCGTCGGTGATCTCGCCGCCCAGTTGCGCAATCGCGGCCTGCTGCCGCTGTTCGCGCTCGCGTTCCTGCTGATGGGCAGTTTCGTGTCCGTCTACAACTACCTGGGCTACCGCCTGACCCACGCGCCGTTCGAATTGGCCCCTGCCATAGCCGGATTGGTGTTCGTGCTGTATCTCGCGGGCACGGTCGCCTCGGCCTATACGGGGCGGCTGGCCGACCGGCTGGGGTATCGGCGGGTGCTCGCGGGCTCGGTGGTGCTGATGGCCGCCGGTGCGGTGGTGACCCTGCCGGACCGCCTGGACGTCGTGCTGGCCGGGATCCTGCTGTTCACGACCGGGTTCTTCGGCGCGCACACGGTGGCGAGCACCTGGGTGGGCACGCTGGCCGAAAACCGCGGCGCCGCATCGTCTCTCTACATGTTCGCCTACTACCTGGGCAGCGCGGTGGTGGGCAGCGGCATGGGGATCGCGTACGCGGCGGGCGGCTGGGCCGGACTGCTGACCGGTATCGGCGTGCTGTTCGTGCTGGCGGCGGTGCTGGTGGCGCTGACGGCTACCGCGGATCGCGGGACGGTGAATCGTGGGACTGTGGATCGGCGACCGGATCCGCGGGGGTAGCGACGCAGTCCGGATCGGCGCTGTCCTCGGTGACATCCGCGCAGCCGGGTAGGGCCAGCGGGTCGGGGTGGGTGCGCGAGACCGGAATCGGTTGCGCCGGACCCGCGGTGGCGGGCACCGCGCCGAGTACGAACGCGGTGGCGAGCCCGCCCAGCAGCAGCGCCATGGCCGCGGCGGCCAGGGTGGGCCGCAGGTGTGACGGCGGCGCTGCGTCGAGCCCCGGGTGGGGCGCCGGGGTGACGACCATGGCGAACTCCTAGCGAAACAACAGCCACTGCACAACATTTCGCATGGCGTGCGCACATCGTGAAGTTCGCCGGGTGTACCCGTCAAGCTGAAACGGCCTGGTTAGCGCAGTGTTTACGCATGCTTGACGCCGGACGCGATTCGGTTGCCGGAACCGCCGTCCCGGTGAGACGACCGTCACCCGGTGGTGTGCGCGTCGATGAAGACCTGGTAGCCGTCCAGCAGCCGGGCCAGGGCGAAACCGAAATCGGCTTCCTCCCAGTTCATGTCGTCGTCCTCGAAGGCGTTGTTCATGATGGCGCTGGTTACCGTGGGGAAGCGGGCCGGGTCTATCACCTGGGCGAGGATGCCCGCGTAGTCCACGTCTTGCTGTTGCTGCTTGGCGGTGTCGCGCAGGAACCGGGTTCGCCCGACGACGTAGATCGACAGGTTCGTCACGAGCTGGAGCTTGTGCGGCTCGGTGATCGGCACCTCGGCCATCGCCGTCATCCCGGCTTCCAGCCAGGCCATGTTCTTCGGTCCCAGGGGCGGGCTCGACAGCGGCAGATCCAGCCACCAGTAGTGCTGCTGGATGCCACGGAACTCGGCCCACGCCCAGGCCTCCAGTTTCGCGCGCCAGCCGGGTGCGTCCGACAGGTCCGGCGGGTCGCCGAGCGAACGGTCGAACAGCAGCTCCATGAGGGTGTCCTTGCTGTCCACGTACCGGTACAGCGACATCGTGGTGAAGCCGAGTTCCTTGGCCACCCGGCCCATGGACAGCGCCGCGAAACCCTCGGCATCGGCGACGGCGGTGGCGGCCGCGACGATCTGATCGACGCTGAGCCCGCGCTTGGGCCCGCGACTACCCGCATCGTCCAGATCCCACAGCAGCTTCACCACTTTGGGCAGGGCCGGTTTGCCGGGCGTCTCCATCTGACCTCCTCGTCGCGGGTTGGCGTCTTCCATCTTGCGCCATCCCAAGAACTGTGTAGTCTATAAACAGTATAAGGCATACACACTTTCGACTCGGGGGAAGTACCCATGACGACAACCGGATCCGGCCCGGCCATCGAGGTCACCGGCCTGACCAAATCCTTCGGCGAGCACGCGGTGCTGGCCGGTATCGACCTGAATGTGCCGACGGGGACGGTGTTCGCACTGCTCGGTCCGAACGGCGCGGGCAAGACCACCGTGGTCCGCATCCTCACCACCCTGCTGCGGCCGGACGGGGGAGCGGTGCGGGTGGGCGGCCACGACCCGGTGTCCGAGGCGGCCGCGGTGCGCGCCCTGATCGGCGTCACCGGCCAGTTCGCCGCCGTCGACGAGGTGCTCACCGGCGCGGAGAACCTGCGCCTGATGGGCCGCCTGCTGCATCTGGGTTCGCGCGAAACCGGCAGGCGCACAGCCGGTCTGCTCGAGCAGTTCGAGCTGACCGAGGCCGCGAACCGCCGCGCGGGCTCCTACTCCGGCGGCATGCGCCGTCGCCTGGACCTCGCCCTGAGCCTGATGGGGGAGCCGCGCATCGTCTTCCTCGACGAGCCCACCACCGGCCTGGATCCGCGCAGCCGTCACGAATTGTGGCGGGTGATAAGAGGTTTGGTTGCCGACGGCGTCACCATCCTGCTCACCACCCAGTATCTGGAGGAGGCCGATCAGCTGGCGGATCGAATCGCCGTGCTGGACAACGGCCGTATCGTCGCCGAGGGCACCGCCGAGCAGCTCAAGCGCCTCGTCCCCGGCGGCCACATCCGCTTGAGCTTCGCCGACGAACAGGGTCTGGCTGCCGCCGCGCGAGCGGTGCCGCAGGCCGAGGTGGATGCCGAGCAGCTCGTGCTGCACGTGCCCTCGGACGGCAGTGTCGGCGACATTCGCAAGCTGCTGGACCATTTCGAGGATCACGCCGTGGCCATCGGCGAATTGGCGATCCACACACCGGATCTCGACGACGTCTTCTTCGCGCTGACCGGCGCACCCACGAAAGGTGCAGTGAAATGAGTACTTTCACCGATACCGTGCAGGATTCGACGACCATGGTCGGCCGCAATCTGCGCCACACCCTGCGCAGTCCGGACACCATGATCATGACCGTGATGGTGCCGGTGAGCATCCTGCTGATGTTCGTCTACGTCTTCGGTGGCGCGATGAACGTGGGCGGCCGCTATCTCGACTACGCGGTGCCCGGAATCATCCTGCTGTGCGCGGGTTTCGGATCCGGCGCGACCGCCGTGGCGGTGGCCACCGATATGCACAACGGGATCGTCGATCGCTTCCGGGCGATGCCGGTGTCGCGGCGCGCCGTGATCACCGGGCACGTGCTCGAGAGCGTGGTGCGCAATCTGATCACCACCAGCCTGGTGCTCGCGGTGGCGGTGGCGCTCGGGTTCCGGCCGACCACCGATCCGCTGCACTGGCTCGCGGTGGCCGGGATGCTGGTCTGCTACGTGCTGGCCCTGTCCTGGGTGGCCGCGGCGCTCGGTCTGCTGGTGTCGAATCCGGAGGCGGCCAACGGTTTCATGTTCCTGTTCATGTTCCTGCCCTATGTCAGCAGCGCTTTCGTGCCGACGCACACGCTGCCGAGCTGGCTGCACGGCTTCGCCGAGCATCAGCCGGTCACCTCGGTCACCGAGACCATGCGGGGACTGCTGATGGACACCTCGGTCGGCAGTCACGCGCCGACGGCGCTGGCCTGGTGTGCCGGGCTCGCGCTGGCCGGGTACCTGTCGGCGGGTGCGCTGTTCCGCCGTCCCGGCAAGGGCTGACATTCGGTTACTCCGATATGCGCATCTAACGATGAATCTCCCGTATGTCCGATCGCGGCGCGGGTGCGGAAAAGCAGGGCACCGAGAACCGGTGCCCTGCTTCGCGTTTGCCGGGGGTGTTGGGTTTCGCACAATCCGAAACAAGCAATTGCTTGTGTTGTAACGTCGATGGGGCAGGAGGACGGTGACGGGCATCTGTCGCAACGCAGCGACGTCCGCACATGAACCGGACCGCGCACGCGCGGCCGTCGGAGCAATCAATGGGGATGTGACCGGGGGCAATTCAATTCGGATCGATACTGCCCGGCAGTGTCGATGTCGTTGCGTGCCGCCCGTCCCCGGCAACGCAATCGACAGGAACGGCTCATGAGCGAAAACAAGGTTATTCCCGACCCGAACCACCCGCTGCTGCCGCTGGCTCGGGCTTACACCGACTACTTCACGCCGACGGTCACCGGACTGGAGAATCTCCCCACGTCCGGCCCGGCGCTGGTGATCGGTAATCACTCCTCGATCTACTGGGCGCCGGAGGTGTGGATCACCTTCATGGCGATGCTGGATCGCCGCCCCGGCGAACCGACCTACGGCGTCGCGCACGACATCCTTTTGCGCGCACCGCTTCTCGGTGACAGCCTGCGCGGCTTCGGTGTCATCCCGGCCTCGAAGGAGGCGGCGGCTACGGGCCTCAAGGACGGCGCGGCGGTGCTGGTGTACCCCGGCGGCGACTGGGAGGCGTGCCGCCCGTGGACCGAACGCGGCAAGATCGAGTACGCCGATCGCAAGGGCTTCATCCGCCTGGCCCTCGAACTCGGGGTGCCGGTGATCCCGGCGGTCGCCAACGGCGGCCACGATTCGATCTTCGTGCTCAGTCGCGGCGAGCGGGCGGCCAAGCTGTTGCAGCTCGACAAACTGGTGCGCGCCAAGGTTTTTCCGGTCACCCTGGGCCTGCCCTTCGGGGTGGCGCCGATCCTGCCGCAGATCCCGCTGCCGGCCTCGGTGACGGTCAGTTTCCTGCCCGCGCTGAACTGGTCGACCGAGCCGGGTGATCCGGCGGACGTCGACGCGGTCGACGGCTACTACGCCGAGACCGTGGCGACCATGCAGGGCGAGCTGGACCGGCTGCGCGCCGAGACGCCGAATCCGGTGGCGGCGGGCATCAAGAAGCACGTGGCCGGTTTGCCCGGACCGCTGTCCGCGCTGGCGGATCTGCTGTAGGACACACCGGTTCCGGTGTTTCGGATCCCGGGCGCGGTCGGCCGCCGCGCCCGGGATCCGCGGGGGGTTGCGGTGTGGTGCTGTGAGGTAACGCTTTACCGTCGGTGAGCGTCCGTACTACACTTTTGTCGGGTCAGGTCATATTGGGTTCAATGGCTGAAGGCTAACGGGTTATCGGGTTTCGACGCCGTTCGCGCGGCGATCAAATATATTGGCGTACAGCTTCATCGATCACACATATCGATCATTCGACGTATGGGACGGCATGCGGTGCCACCGGCGGATCGCGTCGCGATCCGGTGGACCGTTCGCGTCCGATTGTGGTGCAGGGAGTACTCGGATCATGGTTGGCACAACGGGTTTCGCGCAGTATCCGAAGGTATCGGGCGGGCTGGGGACGCTCGCCGCACTGACCGGTTGAGTTCCACTTCGTACCGATTCCGGCAACTCGGACAAATTCGCCGACAATTGTTGGAAACCGCCCGGCAGGTATTGTGCACCCCCGCCGAACAACTCACCGACGCGGATGGCTGAGCGTACAATTCGACTACGATCAGCACGCACGCGGTGCTCCGAATGGTGGAGCCGGATCGGGCGTCGAATATCCCCGTCACAATTCCCCCTGTCGCACAGTGTCTTTGTCGTGCAGGGATTCCCGTCACCGACCGAGGATGGCTCATGCAACCGTTCCGGCTTCCCGACTTCTACATGCCGTATCCGGCCAGACGCAATCCGCATCTCGAACAGGCGCGTACCCACACCAAGCGCTGGGCGCGCACCATGGGGTTCTTCGAACCCCAACAGGGACACCACATTTGGAGCGAGGAGGACCTCGACCGCCACGACTACGGGCTGATGTGCGCCTACACGCATCCCGATTGCGACGCGGCGAAGCTGGATCTGGTCACCGACTGGTACACCTGGGTTTTCTACTTCGACGATCACTTCCTCGAGCTGTTCAAACGCAGCCGAGATGCCCAGGGCGCCAAGGACTATCTGGATCGGCTCTACACCTTCATGCCGATCGGCGCGGAGGAGATGCCGGAGCCGGAGAACCCGGCCGAGCGTGGCCTGGCCGATCTGTGGGCGCGCACCTCCCCGGTCATGTCGGTGGACTGGCAGCGGCGGTTCCGGGGGAACACGGTGGCGCTGATGGAGGAGTCGCGCTGGGAGCTGGCCAATATCGCCGAGGGCCGGATCGCCAATCCGATCGAGTATTTCGAGATGCGCCGCCGGGTCGGTGGTGCGCCCTGGTCGGCGGATCTGGTCGAATTCGCCACCGGGCTGGAGGTTCCGGACCGACTGGTGCGTACGCGGCCGCTGCGGGTGCTGCGCGACACCTTCGCCGACGCCGTGCACCTGCGCAACGACCTGTTCTCCTACGAGCGCGAAGTGATCGACGAGGGCGAGAACTCCAACGGCGTGTTCGTGGTCGAGAACTTCTTCGGCCTGCCGACTCCGGCCGCCGCCGATCTGGTCAACGACATGCTCACCTCGCGCATGCAGCAGTTCGAGCAGGCCGCGCTCACCGAGGTGCCGCTGCTTTTCGCCGCCACCGGCGCATCGCCGGACGAGCAGCTGGCCGTCGCCCTCTACGCGAAAGGCTTGCAGGACTGGCAGGCCGGTGGCCATGAATGGCATCTGCGCTCGAGCCGCTACACCCACAAGGAGCCGTCCACGGCGAACCCGCTCGCACGGCTGCTCACCCCACACGGGCTGGGCACGTCAGGGGTCTTGCAGGACCTCAGCTATCAGGGCCTGGGACTGCGGCGGTTCAAGAACTTCCGGCACGTCCCGTACCTGCCGGTCGGCCCGACCCCGCTGCCGCGCATCGACTGCCCGTATCCGCTGACGTTGAATCCGCACTACGCGGAGGTGTCCGAACAGCTCGTCGCCTGGTGGTACGAGAACGACCTGTTCGATCCGGCCTGCCGCTGGGACGAACAGGTGCTGCGCGACGGCGATTTCGTGCTCTGCTCGGCCGGGCTCGACCCCGACGCCACGCCGGAGACCCTGCTGCTGTCGGCCTCGTGGCTGTCGTGGGGCACCCTGCTCGACGACTACTACCCCGAGATGTTCGCCAGGCGAAAGGATCTGGCGGGAGCGCGGCTGCAGACTCGCCGCCTGATGGACTGCATGCCCATCGAGGGCCCGGCCGCCATCGTCCCGGCCAACCACCTCGAACGCGGGCTGTGCGACCTGTGGCAGCGCAGTTGCGCCGCGGCCGACACCGCACATCGGGTGGAATTGCGCGACTCGGTCGAGCACATGTTCGACGCCATGGTGTGGGAGGTCGACAACCAGATCCTGCACCACATCCCCGACCCCATCGACTATGTCGAAATGCGCAGGGACACCTTCGGATCCGAGATGACCGCGGCCATGTCGCGGCTCGCGCACGGCGAGACGCTGCCGGAGTCGATCGCCGGGCACCGGGTGCTGCGCGACCTCGAACACACCATCGCCGACGCCGGCGGCCTGATCAACGACGTGTTCTCGTATCACAAGGAAACCGAGTTCGAGAACGAGCTGCACAATATGGTGCGGGTGCTCGAGAACGCCCTGGACTGTGACCGGGACGCGGCCGTGGCCATGACCGTCGCGCTGATCAACGCGCGTGTCGACCAGTTCCAGCGCGTGGTGAACCTCGAAATCCCGGCCCTGTACCGGGAATACGACGTGGACGACGAGGTCCGCGGCATCATCGACCGGCGGGTGCTCGAACTGCAGGATTGGCTCGCCGGAGTGCTCAATTGGCACGTGAAGACCCGACGCTATCCGGAAACCGGACTGCGGCAGCGCTTTTCGCGAACCTTCTTGCCGAGCGCCGAGCGGTCGGCACAGCGTCCGGCCGGGTTGCGGCCCACCGGATTGGGCACCGCCGCCGCACAATTGAGCTATCTGCGTGATCGCCGGGCCCTCACGAAAGAAGCCTCCTCATGACCGCGACCGCGTACGTCCCCCCTGTCGATCGGCACACCGAGATCCTGGCCCGCGCCCGCAGCGTGCTCGATCCGGTGCTGCGCGCGGCCGTGGCCACGCTGCCGGAACCCATGCAGCGCATGGCCGGATATCACTTCGGCTGGTGGGACGCCGAGGGCGTGGTGATCCAGGGCGACTCCGGAAAACTGCTGCGCCCGGCCCTGGCCACCTCCGCCGCCTTCGCCTGCGAGGGCGTCCCCGCCGAAGCCGCCGCGGCGGCCGCCGCCGTCGAACTCATCCACAACTTCACCCTGATCCACGACGACGTCATGGATTACGACGCCATGCGCCACGGCCGCGCCACCGTGTGGCGGGTGTGGGGGCTGGCCGACGCCATCCTGGCCGGTGACGCCCTGCACGCGCTGGCCACCAGCGTGCTCACCGCGCTGCTACCTCCGGTCACCGCGATGGCCGCGGTGGAACGGCTGGAGTCGACGGTCACCGAGATGTGCCGTGGCCAGCACGAGGACTGCCATGCCGGGGACGCGGCGGGAACCGTCGCGGACTGGGAGCGCATGGCCATGGGCAAGACCGGCGCGCTGTTCGGCTGCGCCTGCGCGCTCGGTGCGCTCAGCGCGGGCGCGAACGACGAAACCGTCGCGCGCTTCGAACATTTCGGCCGCGACCTCGGGGTGGCGTTCCAGGCCGTCGACGACCTGCTCGGCATCTGGGGCGATCCCGCCGCCAGCGGTAAACCCACCGGCGATCTGGCTCGCCGTAAACACTCGCTGCCGATCGTGCAGGCCCTGGAATCCGGGACCGACGCCGGTCGCGAACTCGCCCGGCTCTACGACGGCGACGAACCACTGTCCGCGGACCAGATCGCCGGTGCCGCGGTACTGGTCGAGCAGGCGGGCGGGCGGCGCGGCACCCAGCTCGAGGCGGCGCGGCGCATCCGCACCGCGGTGGCGGCACTGCCCGCCAAATCCGGCTGCGGTGACCTCATCACGCTCGCCCAGCTCGTCGGCCATCGCAACAAGTGAAGGAGGGCCGCACCATGAACGCAGCACCGATCGGCGGCCCCCGATGACCACCGCACCACCGTTCTCCGCCCGTGTCACCGCTCCCGGCGCGGCCACACCGCTGGCCGGGATCGACTCCCCGGCCGCGGTGCGCGCCCTGCCCGCCGCGCAGATTCCCCTGCTGGCCGCCCAGATCCGGCAGCTGATCATCGACTCGGTGCTGACCACCGGCGGGCACCTGGGCTCCAACCTGGGCATCGTGGAACTCACCATCGCGCTGCACCGCGTCTTCGAATCACCGCACGACACTCTGCTTTTCGACACCGGGCACCAGGCGTACGCGCACAAGATCCTGACCGGTCGCCGCACGGAATTCGCCACCACCCTGCGGCAGCCCGGCGGACTGTCGGGGTATCCCAGCCGCACCGAATCCGAACACGACATCATCGAGAACAGCCACGCCTCCACCGCCCTCGGCTACGCCGACGGCATCGCCAAAGCCCGTGCGCTGCAAGGCTGTCCGGAGCGGTCGGTGGTGGCGGTCGTGGGCGACGGCTCGCTCACCGGCGGTATGGCGTTCGAGGCACTCAACAATCTCGGAGCCAGCCCGCGACCGGTGATCGTGGTGATCAACGACAACGGGCACTCCTATTCGCCGACCGCCGGGGCGCTGGCCGTGCACCTGGCCCGGCTGCGCGGCGGCGGATCCGATCAGGGGCCGAACCTGTTCGAGCACTTGGGTTTCGCGTACTTCGGGCCGATCGACGGGCACGATGTCGAGGCGCTCGAGACGGCGCTGCGGCGGGCTCGCGCGCTGAACCGGCCGGTCGTCGTGCACGTGGCGACCATCAAGGGGCTGGGCTACGAACCGGCCTGCACCGACGCCGAACGCATGCACACCGCCGGGCCCCGCGCCCCGGGCAAGCCGGTCGTGGCGCGCCGCACCTGGACCGACGTGTTCGGTGAGGAGCTCATTCGAATCGCCGGTGGCAGAGACGATGTCGTCGCCATCACCGCCGCCATGCCCGGGCCCACCGGACTCTCCGGCTTCGCCGAGCAGTTCCCGGGACGCTGCTACGACGTCGGCATCGCCGAACAGCACGCCATGGCCAGCGCGGCCGGATTGGCCACCGCCGGAATGCATCCCGTGTTCGCGGTGTACGCCACCTTCCTCAACCGGGCGCTCGATCAGTTGCTCTTCGACATCGCCATGCTCGCCCTGCCGGTCACCTTCGTGCTCGATCGCGCCGGGCTCACCGGACCGGACGGGCCCAGCCACCACGGCATGTGGGACCTCACCGTGCTCAGCGGGGTACCCGGCCTGCGGGTCGCGGCCCCGCGCGACGCCGCCCGGCTGCGGGAACTGCTCGGCGAGGCGATCGCGGATCAGTCCGGGCCGACCGTGCTGCGATTTCCGAAAGCCGCGGTGGGGGAGGACATTCCGGCCACCGAACGCTTCGGCGGCGTCGACTATCTGCATCGTGACGAGCACAGCGAGGTGCTGCTGGTCGCGGTCGGCCCGCTCGCGGACGCCTGCCTCGAGGCCGCCCGCGCGCTGTCGGGACTGGGCGTGCCCACCACCCTCGTCGATCCCCGCTGGGTGCTGCCCATCGGACCGCATCTGCTCGAAACCGCTGTGGCGCACCGCCTGGTGGTGACCGTCGAGGACAACACCCGCGTCGGCGGTGTGGGCGCGGCCCTGGCCCAGGCGCTCGCCGACACCGGCAGCGCCGTCCCCGTCCGCCGCATCGGGCTGCCGCACCGCTTCCTGCCGCAGGGCGAACGCGGGCCGCTGCTGGCCGAATACGGGCTCACCGCCCACCACATCATGCAGACCGTGCTGCAGGCCCGGCCATGACCACCACACCGCATCGGAGGACGCCCCGCATGAGCACCCCCACCCTCGCCGTGACGCCCATGGACCGCGCTGACATCCGGGTGCGGGTGGAGGCGCGGCTGCGCGAATTCCTCGCCGCGAAAACCGAAGCCGCAGCCGCCGCCGACCTGCCCGCCGACGTGGTCGAGGCCATCGCGACGTTCCTTTTCGCGGGCGGCAAGCGGATCCGGCCGCTGTTCTGTGTGCTCGGCTGGTACGCGGGCGGTGGCGGCGAACTATCCGAGCAGGTGATCCGGGCGGCGGCCGCGGTGGAACTGTTCCACGCCGCGGTGCTCATCCACGACGACATCATCGACGACAGCGACACCCGCCGCGATCACCCCACCGTGCACCGGGCGGTGGCGCAGCGCCGCCGCGGCGCGGGCGACCATCCGGCCGCCGCCCGCTTCGGCACCCACGCCGCCATCCTGATCGGCGACTTCGGGCTGGTGTGGTCGCAGGAACTGCTGCACGCCGCCGCCCTGTCCGCACCCCAGATCGGTGCTGTCACACCGGTTCTCGACGCCATGCGCACCGAGGTGCACTACGGGCAGTACCTGGATCTGCTCACCACCGGGCGACCCACCCCCGACCTCGACCGGGCGCTCGAGATCATCCGCTACAAGACCGCCGCCTACACCGTGGAGCGCCCGCTGCAACTGGGTGCGGCGCTCGCGGGCGCGGGAACCGAGGTGGCACAGGCACTCTCGGACTACGGTCGGCCCCTCGGGGAGGCCTTCCAGTTGCAGGACGACCTGCTCGGCGTGTACGGCGACCCCGCGACCACCGGCAAATCCAATGTCGACGACCTGCGCGAGGGCAAGCACACCGTGCTGCTCGCCCTCGCCCTGCGGCACGCCGACGCCGCCCAGCGCGCCACCCTCGAGGAACTGATCGGCAACCCGCTGCTGGACGAGGACGGGGCCGCGCGCTGCCGGGAGGTCCTCGACGTCACCGGGCGACCCCGGGTGGAACGGATGATCCGCGAGCGTTGGGAGACCGTGCTCGACACCCTTGCGCACGCCCCCTTCCCACCCGCCGCGGCCACCGCACTGCGTGGCATCGCCGAGGACATCATCACCAGAACCGCATAGCCCCAACGGATTCCGGAGGATCCGCCCATGGCCTACGTCATCACCCGGCCCGGCTGTAAGTTGCGTGTGGCCATCGTCGGATCGGGTCCGGCGGGCTGCTACGCGGCACGGGAACTGCTCGCCCACGACGCCGCCGTCGAGGTCGAGATGTTCGAACGGCTGCCCGCGCCGTGGGGATTGCTGCGCTCCGGCGTCGCCCCCGACCGGCCGGACACCAAACAGCTCACCGAGGTGTTCGACCGGGTCCTGGACACCGATGCCCTGGCCATGCACCTGAATGTGGCGGTGGGCGAGCACATCCGGCTGCCGGAGCTGCTCGCCCACCATCACGCCGTCGTCTACGCGACGGGTGCGGCGGCCGACCGGCGATTGGGGATCCCCGGAGAATGGTTGCCGGGCAGCCATTCCGCCGCCGAGTTCATCGGCTGGTACAACGGCCATCCCGACTACGCCGATCACCACTTCGACCTGTCCGGAGAACGGGCCGTCGTCGTCGGCAACGGCAATTCCGCCCTCGACGTGGCCCGCATCCTCACCGCCGACCCGCGCCGGCTGGCCGCCACCGATATCGCCGAGCACGCCTTGGACGCGCTGCGGCACAGCCGGATTCGCGAGGTCGTCGTGCTCGGCAGGCGGTCCCCGCTGCAAGCCGCGTACACCGGGCTCGAGCTGCTGGCCCTGGGCAGGCAGCCGGGCGTGGACGTCATCGTCGACGAACACGACCTGGAACTGGACGTCATCGCGCGCGCCGTGCTCGAGGATCCGGGCGTCGATCCCGTGCTGCGCCTGAAATGGGAGCTCGCCGTCGAATACGCGCGCCGCGACCGGGTGCCCGCGCATCGCCGGATCCTGCTGAACTTCCTCGCCACCCCGGTCGCACTGCACGGTCGGACCCGGGTCACCGGCATCACCTTCGCCCGCAACGAGATCGGCTACAGCGCAGGCGAACCGGTGGCGCGGCGCACCCCGCACGCCGACGTCCTCGACACCTCCCTGGTGCTGCGCGCGGTCGGCCACCACGGGCAGCCGATCCCGGACCTGCCCTTCGATCCGAGCGTCGGCGTGGTCCCCAACGCGCGCGGCCGGGTGCTCGCCAAGACCGGTCCGATGCCCGGGGTGTATGTCACCGGGTGGATCAAACGCGGTCCGCACGGCGACCTCGACTCGCATCGCCTCGACGCCCGCGAGACCGTCGAACAGCTGCTCGACGACTTCCACGGCGACCGGCTGCCCCAACCCGGCGGCGGCCGCAGCGAACTCCTCGACCTGCTCACCCGGCGCTGCCCCGACCGCATCGACCGGACCGGATGGCTGGCCCTCGATGCGGCCGAACGCGAGGCGGGTCTGGCGAGCGGCCGCCCGCGGGTGAAGTTCACCGCTCTCGAGGACTGCCTGCGCGCTGCCCGGCGCGCGCCCGCCGGCACACCCTGAACCGGCCCGAGACGCGCTATCCGGGAGTCGCTTTCCTCTCGATCAGCAGTCCTCCGGCGATGCTGACCGGCCTCTGCCGACCCCGTGTGGTTAACTCGCGGCAAGCGTCGGGCGACCGTTGCTCGGGTCCCGCTGCGAGCGCCGGGAACGCCTCCGCGGTCTCCGCACGTTGCTTCGAGGAGCCGAGAGGTGGAAAAGCATGGTGCGCCTGATGCATTCGATAGTGCCCGCGGTCGGCGCGGTGGGCGCGCTGGCCATCGCCTTCGCGGTGCCGCCCATCCTGAACGCGGTGGTGCCGCAACGGGAGACCGATATCGCGGCCGGAACCCTGATCGCCCTCACCGCGACCGGCATCGGGGCGGTGCACGGGGGCACTGATCCCGCCAACGGCGTCACCTTCCAGGTGCCGGAACCCATGCGCCGCGTCGCGACCGGTGACGAGTCGATCGTGGTGCTGCGTTCCACCGACGGGGCGCAGCGGCTGTCGGTATCGGTGTCCGACGGCATCACCGACTTCGCCACGGCCGCACCGCGATTGCTGCTGCCGCTGCGCGCCGCCGGCGTGACCGTGCGCTACGACGGCGGTCAGGTGGCCGCCGGTGAGTTCCAGGGCCTGAGCTGCGTGTTGCCCGACAGCGCCGGCGGCGTGTGCGCGGTCGCGCAGAGCGGTGACGTGGCCGTCATGATCACCGCCACCGGAACCACCGCGCAGGACGGGAACTCGTTGATCGCCGCCGTGCTCTCGAGCGCCAAGGCGGTGGAGTCGTGAGCTGGTTCCAGCCGCGGACACCGCTGTTCTGGGTGTACTGCCTGGCCGTGATCGCCGGACCGCTGCTGTTTCTGCTGCAGGCCGCCGGACAGGTGTGGTTCGCGGGCCCGCCCGCACTGGCCGCACTGCCGATCACCGCGCTGACCCTGCTGCTGATCGGCCGAATTCTATTCGCGCTGGACCCTTTCCGGGCGCGCAGGCATCTCGTCGCGCCGATGGCGATGGGCGCGATATGGGGTGCCACGGTGTGGACCGGGCTGGCGATGTGGGCCAACGACAATATGACCCGGGTGATCACCAACCTGTTCGGCGACCGCTTCGCGATCAACTGGCAGGCCGCCATCACCGCGCCCCTCGACGAGGAGTACATCAAGGCCATCGGAATCGTGGTGGTGGCGTTGCTGTTCCGGTCCCGGCTGACCCGGCCCATGCACGGACTGCTGCTGGGCGCCTCGGTGGGGTTGGGCGCGCAGATCGCCGAGGACTGCCTCTACAGCACCCAGACCGCGCTGAGCTCACCGCAGGAGCCGGTCGTGGACGTGCTGCTGGTGGCGGTGCTGCGCCTGGTCACCGCGTTCACCTCGCACTGGGCCATGTCGGCGCTGGCCGGGGTCGGCGTGGTGGTGCTGCTGGTGCGCACCGACCGCTCCCGAATCTGGCGGCTGAGTGTGTTCGCGCTGTTCTACCTGCTCGCGGTCACCATGCACTTCCTGTTCGACGCGCCCCGGCCACCCGGTCCGGCGCTGCTGTCGACCTATCTGCCGATCCTGGTGGACCTGGCCATCTTCGCGCTGGCCTACGCCTGGGTGCTCGCGGTCGAACGCCGGTGGTTCCGCGGTCTGATCGCCACACCCGCGGCCCGCACCGTCGGCAGCGAGGCCGGGCTGGCCCCGCTGCTCACCTATCACCGCCGCCGTCAGGCCCGCGCGATCCTGCGGCGCGCCACCGGTTTCACCCGTCGCCAATCCCGCGACTACGAGCGCGGACTGCTGCGACGGGTCACCGACCTGAGCGTGGCTCCCCTCGGGCAAACAGTGTCGCGGCCCGGATTCGATAGCGGACCGGGCCCGGCACCTGGCCCGATGGGACCGACCTTCGCCCGGTAGCCCACTTACCGCGTGCCGATGACCTGCGCATCGTCAACTGGACGCTAGCGTGGGACACCATGAGTGAGGGCCAGACGCTTCCCGCACCGGCGCGCGACGACCGCGCCGGCGAGCTGCTGGAACGACGACAGCAAGCCTTGTGCAATTACCTGGACGCCAGTGCCGATATCGCGGGCACCCGGATTCGCGCCAATCTCGGCGGGTGGAAACGCTGGCTACAGGTGCTGCCCGGCTCGACCCTGGCCCGCGCCACCGGCCGCCGCGACGACCTGCTGCGCGAACTGGCCCGCCACGGCGTCGGCGCCGACGACCACCGCTGGGGTGTGCTGTCCGGCGGCTTCATTCCCAGCCTGGGGCATCCGGTCGGCCTCGAGCACACCCTCAACGGTCTGGTCACCGGATACGAGAGTGCCGACCCGCTGTGGACCCGGCAGTTGCAGCTGCTGGCCCGCGCCTCCGAACAGGCGCGCCCGCAGGCCGCGGTCGGTGACCGCAGCATCGTCGCCGACCTCACCGAGGAAGTGCTGAGCGTGATGCGCACCGCACCCGATGACGGTGCGCGGCAACGACTTTCCGATCACCTACCCGGTGTGCTGCGCCCGGTTCCGTTCGACATCGACACCCTGCGCCGCGACGACGAACTCGTCGAGGTGGTCTTCGACGTCTACGCCGACACCATCAAACTCGACAACATCACCGTGAATCCCGAACTGCGCGGCAGCGGTCTGGGCACCGCGGTGCTGCAGCATCTGTGCCGGGCCGCCGACGCCAACCACCTCTACATAGTCGGCCAGCTGGTGCCCACCTTCCGCGACGACGACTCCGCGGTCCCCACCCTGGCGCGCTGGTGCCGCCAGCACGGCTTCGCCGTCAACGAGCGCCTCGGCGGCCGAATCTCGCGCAGCCCCTTCAGCATTCCGGCCTGACAAACGAGAACGCTCCGGCTCAGGAAACGAAAACGCCCATGCCGGATGGCATGGGCGTCGTCGTCGAGCGGGATGCGTCAGGCGGGCACGTTCATGCCCGCGGCCAGCATCGGCCAGGAGTTGTGCAGCGCACGCTCCCAGTAGGGCCAGTAGTGGGTGCCGACCGGATCGAACTGGTAGGTCGCCGGGATGTTCAGCGTGTTCAGCTTGGACTGCAGGTTGTGCGTGCAGCCGTTGACCGCGCCCTCGATGATCATGCCGAGCGCCAGGTTGACCGCGCCCATCGGGCCGGGGGAGCTGCCCAGGTAGTAGTTCACGTCATCGATCACCGGAATGCCGCTGCCGGTGGAGATGTAGAGCTGGGTGCCGCGCAGCTTCTCGGCGTTGAGGACCGGATCGTTGGCCGCCCACAGCGGGCTGTCCGACGGGCCGTACATGTTGTCGGTGTTGCCACCCGCCCAGGTGCCCGCCGCGAGCCGCACGAACTCCTGGCCCGCCGGATCGGCGATCTGCGCGCAACCGCTGTAGGCCGCGACGGCCTTCCACAGGCCAGGCTTGGCCTCGGCCAGCTGCAGCACCGAGGTGCCGGAGGTCGACAGGCCGGTCAGCGCGTCCACCCCGGTCGAACCCAGGGCGGCGTCGAGCAGCGGCGGCAGCTCCTCGGTGAAGAACGTGGTCCACTTGTTCACGCCCAGAACGGGATCCGGCGACTGCCAGTCGGTGTAGTAGCTGCCGCGGCCACCGATCGGCTGGATCACGTTGACCTGCTTGTCCGCCAGGAAGCCCAGGGCGTTGGTCTGGGCCTTCCAGCTCGCGGTGCCCTCGCCGCCGTCGAGGCCGTTGAGCATCCACAGGTTCGGCGCGGGCGTCGACTCGTCGACCGGGCGCTGCACGTCGATGGAGATGTTCTTGGCCATCGCGGCCGAGTACACCTGCAGGTGCCAGGTGCGGCCGTCCTTGGTGATCGAGGTGATGGTCGAGGCCTGGCCGGGGTCCGCCGCGGCGGACCCGCACGGCACGGCGAACAGTGCGGCGGTGAGAGCGAGGGCGGTGGCGCGTGCGAAGGCCACCTTCCGGAGTGCGGAGAGCTTCATCTAGTGCGTCGTTTCCAGTTCTCGGGCCCGCGGCGGGCACGTTTGTCGAAGTGCGGTCTTCCCTGCGGCGAGCCTGAGCGGCGTGTGCCCCTGCCGCTACGTCTGTTGCCGCCGCAATATTGTTACCCGACTGTCTTTCAACTGTCGCGATCCGTATGACTTTCTCACGTCAGGCGACTCGCCGGGGACCCCCCGATTTTCCGGGGCAGGAAGATCTCGCTCAGTGGGATCAGGATTCGATGGGCGGGGCGGTGGCACCGGAGACGATTTCCTGCAGGGCCGCGATGTGGCCGTGGAAGGCGTCGAGCCCGCCCGGGGTGAGGCGGGCGCGGACCTTGTGGCGGGTGCCGTCGAGACGCCGTTCGGTGGCGACGTATCCGGCCTCCTCCAAGGTGGCGAGCTGTTTGGAGAGGGCCGAATCCGACAGTCCGAGACGGTCTTTGAGGAAGGCGAACTCCGCCCAGTCCGCGGCCGCCAGGGTCGCGACCAGGGTGAGCCGGGTGCTGGGATGGATGAGCTCGTCGAAGCGCGCGACGGTCATGCGTGCGCCCAGCGCCGCAGCACCCGCAGGATCTCCGGGCCGCCGAACCCGATGATCGCCGCGATCAGTACCGACGACCAGATGCCCGCGTGGCGGGTGCCGTCCGCGTCGAGCGCGAAGGCGGCGGCGACGGTGAGGGCGACCAGCCCCAGCAGCATGCCGATCACCACCAGGGGCAGTCGCCGCCCGGCGACCTCGGCGCTGACCTGAACCCCGTCGGTGCGTCGGCGTCCGTCCAGCAGCCGCGTCGCGAAAGCCGAATGGGCCGCACCGAATCCGAGGGTGGCGGTGATGCTCAGCCATTGCGGGCCGAATTCGCCGATGGCTCCGAGTCCGAGCCAGGCACCCGCCAGAACCCACCAGTAGCCGCGCGGCAGGCCGACCTCGTCGGCGACTCGGCGGCGAGCCTGCGCGGCGGCCTCGAGGGCGGCGCGGGCCTGGTCCGGGACGATGTTCTCCATGATGACTCCTCACTTTCCTGTCTGGAAAGAGAG
Organism: Nocardia sp. NBC_00511; assembly: GCF_045161165.1. Taxonomy (NCBI): domain Bacteria; kingdom Bacillati; phylum Actinomycetota; class Actinomycetes; order Mycobacteriales; family Nocardiaceae; genus Nocardia; species Nocardia sp. NBC_00511. The sequence continues at coordinate 3,810,351 of NZ_CP107849.1, read as the reverse complement.
TCTCACTTTCCTGCCTGGAAAGTCAAGGGCCCGATGCTGGTCCACTGATTCGGGTGAACCACGCAAACCGGTCAAAAATCGTATTTGACCTTGTGAAATAGGCTCTGGCTATTGCCTGGCGGCGCGCGTACTCTGGCCCGCTGAGTGTCTACGACGGCGTCGCATCGGAAGTGAGAACAGGCTCGTGCCTCTGACATCGGGAATCAGCTGGGGGAGCGCTATTTTCGGGCAAATGCCCGGACCGCCCATGGGGACCATCATGATGGCCGACGACGGCTCGGTGCTGGTCACCCTGCGCCGGCTCAACTGGGCAATCGTCGTGGTGACCGCGACCCTCGTCATCCTGGCCGCAATGTTCCTCGCGGTCCTGGTCAGCACCGCCCACTTCCACGACGCGGCTCCGCCCCCGCCCGCCCCGATGGGGAACTGCCAGCCGTTCTGCTCCGCCGCGCACTGACCATCCGGGGCAACGCCGCCACGCTTCGGGAATAACGTTCGCCGCCACCGGTTGTCGCTGACGGCGAACGAAGGAGCGGATTGTGACGGATGTGCGGACCGGATTCTCGGCGGCGGGCTTGCGCCGCGTCAGCGAGACGCTGCGGGACTATGTGGAGCGCGACGAGGTGGCCGGTGCGGTCGCCATGATCTTCCGGCACGGTGAACTGATCCAGGTCGACGCCGTCGGCGCCCGGGATCGCGCCGCGGGCCTGCCGATGCGGCGCGACACCCTGTTCCGGATCGCGTCGATGACCAAGCCCATCACCGCGGTGGCCGCCCTGACCCTGGTGCGCGACAAGCTGATCGGGCTCTCCGACCCGGTGGATCGCTGGCTGCCGGAACTGGCCGACCGCACGGTGCTGCGGGATCCGGACGGGCCACTCGACGACGTGGTCCCGGCGACGCGCCCGATCACCGTCGAGGATCTGCTCACCTATCGCCTCGGACTGGGCTGGGGCCGTTCGAGTCTCGCGCCGCGGCTGTTCGCCCTGACCGCCGATCCCATCGCGAGCGCCATCGGGGTCGCGGACGCCGAGCGGTTGAGCCCCGACGAATGGTTGCGGGCGATCGGCGAGCTACCGCTGATCGCCCAGCCCGGCGCGGTGTGGCGCTATCACACCGCCTCCGACATCCTCGGCATTCTGATCAGCCGGGTGACCGGGCAGCCACTCGAGACCGCGCTGCGCGAGCGGGTGCTGGACCCACTCGGCATGGCGGACACCGGATTCACGGTGTCGCCCGAGCGGCGCGATCGACTCAGCGTGCTCTACGGGCCCGAGCTGGTGGAACTGGATCGGCCCGCCACGACCGCATGGGGTGAGCCGCCGCTGTTCCCGTCCGGTGGCGCGGGTCTGGTCTCGACCGCCGACGATTATGCGCGCTTCGCGCATCTGCTGCTCAATCGTGGTGAGCTGGACGGGGTTCGGATCCTGCCGCCCGAACTGGTCGACGCCATGCGGCGCGATCACCTCACCGCGCAGCAGCATTCGGCACCGCCGTTCAATCCACCGCTGGGTCAAACGCTGTGGGATGAGCAGGGTTTCGGCTACGGCGTGCAGGTGCGCACGGTGCCGGGCGCGACGAGCGTCGGCACCATCTCCTGGCCCGGCGGCCTGGGCACCGACTGGTACGCCGACCCGGAGCGGGACCTGGTGGCGTTGCTGCTGGTGCAGTCGGCCAACATCATCGTCGCCGCGGAATGGCGCAGCCCGCTCGGCGGCGATTTCCTCGCCGCCGTCTACGGGGCACTCGACTAGCGGCTAGCTGTAGACGGTGCCCATCGCCGCGCGGACCTCGCCGAGGGTGCGCTCGGCGATCTCGTTGGCACGCCGATTGCCTTCGCGCAGTACGCCAATCGCGAAGTCGGGGTCGGCGGCCAGTTCGGCGCGGCGGGCGCGATGGGCGGCGAAGAAGTCGTTGACCGCGTCGGTGGCCACCTTCTTGAGGGCACCACCACCGCCGTCACCGATCTGCTCGGCGATGGTCGTCTCGTCCATGCCCAGACAGATCGAGGCGGTGGTCAGCAGCGCGGAAACACCGGGGCGGGTGTCGGGGTCGAAGGTGATGTGGCGGTCGGAATCGGTGGGGGTGCGCTTGATCAGTGCGGCGGTCTCATCGGCGGACATGCCCAGCGTGATCGAATTGCCGTAGCTCTTGGACATTTTGCGGCCATCGAGGCCCGGGATCTCCGGGGTGGCGGTCAGCAGCACCTGCGGTTCCGGGAAGACCTGGCCGTAGCGCTCGTTGAAGCGGCGCGCGATGACCCGCGTCATCTCCACGTGCGGCAGCTGATCCTTGCCCGCGGGCACCAGATTGCCCTTGCAGAACAGGATGTCGGCGGCCTGATGCACCGGGTAGGTGAGCATCAGCCCGCTCAGCGCGCGCCCGGAGGCGGCGTGCTCGGCCTTCACCGTCGGATTGCGGTGCAGCTCGGCCTCGGTCACCAGGCTCAGGAACGGCAGCATCAACTGATTGAGGGCCGGCACCGCGGAGTGGGTGAAGATGGTGGCCTGATCGGTGTCGATCCCGGCGGCGGCGTAGTCGAGGATCGCGCCGAACACGCTCTCGCGGACCTGCCCGAGGGTGTCGCGGTCGGTGATGACCTGATAGTCGGCCAGGATGACGAACAGGTCCACGCCCAGGGCCTGCAGTCGGGCGCGTTCCCGGATGGTGCCGAAGTAGTGGCCCAGATGCAGTGCGCCGGTGGGCCTTTCACCGGTGAGCACCCGGTAGTCGCCGGGTCGCGCGGCCACTTCGGCGGCGAGGTCGGCGCTGCGGTCGCGGCTGGCGGAGAAGGAATTCACCGTACAACTCCTGATCTTCGAGGAGGGCTGCACGAGCTGGATCCCGGCGAGGGGTCACGGGCTGCGTCCAGCCCGTGAACATGACTAATCGGGCTGCGTGGGCAGCCACCACCAGGACTGATGGTTCGCGATCATGCGTTTCACCCTAGCCGACGGGTCCGTCACGGATGCGCGGACACCACGCGCGGCATCGGCGCGACCGTGCCGGGGCACGGCGCGGGGCACAGGTGTCCGGCGAGTGCGGTGTGGGTGTTGGTGTGCCGGGTCGCACCGGCCATGGCGATCGCCTCGAGCGCGATGACGATCCCGCCGTAGACGTAAGTGGTGGTGGTCAATCCGAAGCGCTGCACGCTGAGTCCGGCCAGCACCGCCGGAATGCTCAGTGCCAGATAGGAGACCACGTAGATGGCGGTCACCACCTCCGCGCGATTCTCGGCCGGGCTCAGTCCGGTGAGCATGCGCAGCGCCCCGGAGAACGACGGCCCGAATCCGATTCCGGCCACCACGCTGGCGGCGAAGAACAGCCACACCGAATGCGTCGCCGCGCCGACCAGTGCCAGCGAGACGCCGGTGATGAGCAGCGCCGGTCCGCGCCGCAGCGCCTGATCGATGGTCCAGTCGCGGGCCAGCACGGCGGTCACCGCCGAGGTGCCTTGCAACGCGACCACCACCAGTCCGCCCGCGAGCGGACTGGTGAGGTGGAACTGGACCCGCATGAGCGCGCCGCCGAGGGCCAGATACAGCCCGCCCAGCGCCCAGGTGGCCGCGATCGACGGCATCAGCGTCACGAAGGCGGCCCGGACCGGTTGCGGCACCGACACTTTCGGCTTCAGCGAGGCGAGCGCCAGCCCGTCGGGCCGCACCGTCTCCGGGATCGCCAGCACTCCGACCACGATGACGGTGAAGGCCGCCGCCAGCAGCCAGTACACCAGCCGGGTCGGTGCGGGCGCGTAGGCGACCAGCAGTCCGGAACTGATGGCCCCCACCGCGAGTCCGCCGCCCGCGGCCACATTGGTCATCAGCGCGCCCAGCCGGGATTCGGCGGGCTGCAGGTCGATCAGCGTGGCCGAGATGGCCCCGGTGGCCAGTCCGGTGGCGATGCCCTGCACGATGCGGGCGGTGAAAAGCCATGCCACCGACTGGGCTTCGGCGAAGGCCAGGGTGCCGGCCAGTTCCAGGATCACCGCGGCGATCAGTACCGGCCGCCGTCCGACGTGATCGGACAGCGAGCCCGCGAACAGCAGTGTCACCAGCAGCGCGATGGCGTTGGCGGCGTACACGCCGGTCGACACCAGCGCCGAGTAGTGCCACATCTGCTGGTACACCGGGTACATCGGCGAGGGCGCTGCCGACGCGAACAGCAGCAGCCCCAGTGCGACCGACAGCAGCCAGAATGCCGAGGTGTTCGACATCCGGTAGCGCGCAGGGGTTTCGACGCCGGTGGCGTCGTGGGAAAGCTCAGGCATGGTTCCTCGGGCGATCGTCGATTACGTGCGGTTCGAGTCTGGCCCACTCCCACCGTGGCCGCCAGACGACGGGTTCGAGGGGGCGGTGGCGCAAACCGAAATCGTGGAAGTGCGATACAGCTCACACCCCGAGTGACAGGTCTTCCCCGGACAGCGCATTCTTTGGGGGTGGTGGGTCGCGGCGGTTCTCGGTGCGGCTCGCCGTGGGGCCTGCGGGATCTTGACTTCCCCGGGGGACCGGACCATCGTTAAGTAGTTAGCTTCGCTAATTTATGGGGAGAGCAAGGGAGGCCATTGATGCTCGAGGATGCCCCGGAAGTCCCGCCCGCACCGGATTCGGAGATGGTGCGGCGGTTCACCGAACTGCTCGCCGATCCGGCGATCCGCGCGGCCATGCCGCTGCCCGAGGTGTCGGAGGCGGCCCGGGAATCCGGGCTGGGACTCGCGCGGGCGGTGGGCGTCCTGATGGACGGCTACGCACAGCGCCCGGCCCTCGCCGAGCGCGCCGCCGAACTCGTCACCGGCCCCGACGGCCGCCGCACCCGGCGACTGCTGCCCGCCTACGAGACCATCAGCTACGGCGAATTGTGGTCGCGGGCAGGCGCTCTCACCTCCGCCTGGCATCACGACGACCGAAATCCACTGCGCGCCGGTGACTTCGTCGCCATGCTCGGCTTCGCCAGCGGCGACCTGACCACCGTGGAGCTGGCGAGCATCCGGCTCGGCGGCGTCGGCGTCCCGCTGCAGTCCAGTGCCGCTCCCGCGCAATGGCGTTCGATCCTGCTCGAGACCGAGCCCAAGGTGCTCGCCGTCGGTGTGGACCTGCTCGGCCCCGCGCTGGACGCCGTCCTCGACGGCGCGCCGGTGCCCGCCCTGGTCGTGATCGACTTCGAGCCCGGCGACGACCGGCAGGCCGAACTGTTCGAGGCCGCCCGTGATCGTCTGGCCGAGTCCGGCACCGGTATCACCCTCGACTCCCTCGCGACGCTGCTGGCCCGCGGCCGGGAACTGCCCGAGGTACCGCTGCACGTCAGCGCCGACCCCGACGAGCTGGCGCTGCTCATCTACACCTCCGGCAGCACCGGCACCCCCAAGGGCGCGATGTACCCGGTGCGTCTGGTCATCGGAATGTGGCTGGGCCCCACGGTGATTCCGGCCCCGGTGATGAACTTCGCGTACATGCCGCTGAGCCACGTCGCGGGCCGCATGGTGCTGGTCGGCACCTTCGCGCGTGGCGGCACCGCGTATTTCGCCTCCGCCGCCGATATGTCCACCCTGTTCGAGGACATCGCGCTGGCCCGGCCCACCGAGGTGTTCTTCGTACCGCGCGTGTGCGACATGGTCTATCAGCGCCACCAGGGTGAACTGCAACGCCGCCTGGCCGCCGGGGAGGATCCGGCCGCCGCCGACACCGCGGTGAAAACCGAACTGCGCGAACAGTTCCTGGGCGGCCGCCTGGTCCGCGTCATGGTCGGCTCCGCGCCCATCTCGGTGGAGATGAAGCAGTTCATGGAGTCGGTGCTCGGCTACCCGATGATCGACGGTTACGGCTCCACCGAGGCCGGTGGCGGACTGCTCATCGACAATCAGATCCGCCGCCCACCCGTGGTGGACTACCGACTGGTCGACGTGCCGGAGCTCGGCTACTTCGGCACCGACAAGCCTTATCCGCGTGGCGAACTGGTGGTGCTGTCCACCCAGCAGATCCCCGGCTACTTCAAACGCCCCGAGGTGACCGCCGAGATCTTCGACGCCGACGGCTACTACCGCACCGGCGACATCGTGGCCGAGATCCGCCCCGACCACCTGGTCTACGTGGATCGCCGCAACAACGTGCTCAAGCTGTCGCAGGGCGAGTTCGTGACGGTGGCCAAGCTCGAGGCCATGTACGCCACCAGCCCGCTGATCGCGCAGATCTTCGTGCACGGCTCCAGCGAGCGTTCGCATCTGCTCGCGGTGATCGTGCCGACCGCGGCCGCGCGACTGCTGGATCCGGCCGCGCTGCCCGCCGCCCTGGCCGCCTCGATGCAGCAGATCGCGAAGGACGGTGAGCTGGAATCCTACGAGATCCCGCGCGCCTTCCTGCTCGAGGACGAAGCGTTCACCCAGGAGAACGGCCTGCTGTCCGGTATCGCGAAACTGTTGCGGCCCAAGCTGAAAGAACGCTACGGCGCCCGCCTGGACCAGCTCTACGACGACCTGGCCCGCCAGCAGGCCGACGAGCTGCTCGCGCTGCGCCGCGACGCGGCCGATCACCCCGTCGTCGAGACGGTGTGCCGGGCCGCCCGCGCGGTGCTCGGCGGCGAGGAGCCCGCGCCCGACGCGCATTTCACCGACCTCGGCGGGGATTCGCTGTCGGCGCTGTCGTTCTCGACGCTGCTGCGCGAACTCTTGGACGTCGAGGTCCCGGTCGGCGTGATCGTCAGTGCCGCCAACGATCTGGGCCGCCTGGCCGCCCACATCGAGGCCGAGCGCGGCGCCGGCGGCAGCCGACCGACCGCCGCAACGGTCCACGACGGCACCGTGATTCGCGCCGCCGACCTCACCCTGGACCGGTTCCTCGACGCCGCCACCCTGGCCGCCGCACCGACCCTGCCGCGCGCCCCGCAGCCGCCGCGCACCGTGCTGCTCACCGGAGCCAACGGCTACCTCGGCCGGTTCCTGTGCCTGGAATGGCTCGAACGCCTCGACGAGACCGACGGCACCCTGATCTGCGTGATCCGCGGCCGCGACGCCGAATCCGCCCGTCGCCGCCTCGACGAGGTGTTCGACAGCGGCGATCCGGAACTGCTGCGGCACTACCGGGAACTGGCCGCCCGCCGCCTGCGGGTGCTGCCCGGCGATATCGGTGAAGCGAATCTCGGCCTGACGCAATCGGATTGGCAGGAACTCGCCGACACCGTCGACCTGATCGTGCACCCGGCCGCACTGGTCAACCACGTGTTGCCCTACGGACAGTTGTTCGGCCCCAACGTGGTCGGCACCGCCGAGGTGATCCGCCTGGCCCTCACCACCCGCATCAAGCCGGTCACCTACCTGTCCACGGTGGCGGTCGCCGCGCAGATCCCGCCCGCCGACTTCACCGAGGACGGCGACATTCGGGTCATCAGCCCGGTTCGCGGCCTGGACGACGGTTACGCCAACGGCTACGGCAACAGCAAGTGGGCGGGCGAGGTGCTGCTGCGCGAGGCGCACGAACTGTGCGGCCTGCCGGTCGCGGTGTTCCGCTCCGACATGATCCTGGCGCACAGCGACTACGCCGGACAGTTCAACCTGCCCGACATGTTCACCCGCCTGCTGCTGAGCGTGCTGGCCACCGGCCTCGCCCCGAAGTCGTTCCACGCCTTGGATTCCCACGGTGAACGGCAGCGCTCACACTACGACGGTCTGCCCGCGGACTTCACCGCCGCCGCCATCACCACCCTCGGGGCGGCGGTGGTCGAGGGCTTCGAGACCTTCGATGTCCTCAACCCGCACGACGACGGCATCTCGCTGGACGAATTCGTGGACTGGCTCATCGATTCCGGTCACCCCATCGACCGCATCGAGTCCTATCCGGACTGGTTCGCCCGCTTCGAGACCGCGCTGCGCGCCCTGCCCGAAGCTCAGCGCGCACATTCGGTGCAGCCCCTGCTGCACGCCTACCGGTACCCGTCCCCGCCGATCGCCGGTGCCGCCCTGCCCGCCGACCGCTTCCACGCGGCCGTCCGGCAGGCCGAACTCGGTCCCAGTGGCGACATTCCGCACCTGACGAAGGAACTCATCACCAAGTACGTCACCGATCTGAAACTGCGTGGCCTGCTCTGAGTTTCGCCGATGCCGCCCGGACGTGACCCGGTCCGGGCGGCATCGCTGGCTCAATCACCCACGGCGGCAGAGATTTCCAACCCGTGTTGCAGGCTGCTGATGACGTAGTCGAGCACTTCGTACAGGGCGGTGAGCGTGGGGTCCGGGCTGCGGGCCCAGCGATCGAGGCCGACGCCGAAGGCCGCGAAGGCGGTGGCGGCGGCGAGCTGGGCGCGCAGATCGTCCTCGGGCAGGCCCGCGCGCCGGGCGAAGCAGCGGGCCAGGGCGTCGCGGCGGCCGAACGCGCCGATGAAGTTCTCCCGGCGCAGTGCGGGATTGGTGATCAGCACCAGGCGGGCGCGCCGCGCGGTCTCGGCTTGGCGGCGGCGCTGTTCGGGTTCGACCGGATCGAGGATGAATTCGCGCAGCGCGCCGCGCATGGCCTCGAACACGGCCTCGCGCGGCGGTCGGCCCTCCAGTGCGTCGATCAGGTAGGCCATCACGTCTTCCTCGTGGCTGAAGACGACGGCGGTTTTCGACGGGAAGTGCCGGTGGAAGGTGCGCCGCGAGACTCCGGCGGCGTCGGCGATCTCCTGCACGGTGGTCTGCTCGAAGCCGCGACGCTCGAACAGCAGTAGCGCGGCGTCGATCAATTCCTGCCGCACCCTTGCCTTTTCGCGTTCGCGCAGCCCGGTCGCCGCCGTCATATCGCCTTACTCCTCACCGTGTCGGCACCCTGGTGTCTCAATGTGACACTTTTCAGGATAGTCTGTCCGAAGTGTCTCAATGTGACACCAATGCGAGACGAACGTGAGAGGACACGCCCCGATGACGCGACGCACCGTGATCACCATGGTCTCCGCGGCCCTGCTGGCCACCGGCCCCCTGACCGCCACCGCCCTGGCCGACCCGCCCGCGCAGTCCGCCGGACAGGCTCCCGGCACGGTCGTGCAGGACGACGCGCTGAGCCAGGACCTGTGGCTGCCCGGCAGCGGATCCGCGCGCAAGCTCACCTACTGGACCCGTGACTCCTCCGATCAGCCCGCGCTGTCGAGCGGTGTGGTGTTCACCCCGGCCGGTACCCCGCCGCCCGGCGGCTGGCCGGTGATGTCGTGGGAGCACGGCACCGTCGGCATCGGCGACGACTGCGCGCCCTCGCTCACCGGCCGCTCGCAGCGCGATATCGACTACCTCGCCACCTGGATGAAACAGGGCTACGCCGTGGTGGCCACCGACTACATCGGCCTGGGCACCCCCGGCATGCACGCCTACCTGGACGGCCGCGCCGAGGCGCACGCCGCCATCGACATGGTGCGCGCCGCCCGCGCGGCCGACGGCTCGCTGGCCTCGAAGTGGGTGGCGATCGGACAGTCCCAGGGCGGCGGCGCAACGGTTTTCACCGCCGCGCTCGCGACTTCCTATGCGCCGGAACTGGATTACCGCGGCGCGGTCGCAACCGGCCCGGCCTCCAACATCGTCGACGCCGCCACCCTGGTGAGCCCGTCGACCCCGCCGATCCCGTCCTCGCACATCACCGCGTACGCCACCTACGTGCTCAACGGACTGAAGGCGGCCCGCCCCGACTTCGATCTGGACAGCTACCTGACCCCGCTGGGCAAGGAGCTGGTGACCGACGCGCAGACGCTGTGCTTCACCCCGCTGGCCGATCGCGCCGAGGGCATCACCCTCAACCAGCTGGTGTCGCGTCCGCTGTCGGAGGGTGATTTCGTGGCGACCGCCCGCCCGGTGATGGATGTGCCGCTGACCGGTTACGACCGTCCGCTGTTCATCGGGCAGGGCACCAACGACACCGATGTGCCCGCCCCGCTCACCGCCAAGCTGGTCGCCGATATGGCCGCCGCGGGCACCCACCCCGAGGTGCACGTGTACCCGGGCCGCGACCACAGCGCCACCATGGCCGCGTCGCTACCCGACAGCATTCCGTTCGTGGCGCGCGTCTTCTCCTGACCCGAGGGTCCGAAAGGCCGAGTGGCGCACCGTCACTCGGCCTTTCGGCGTTTCGTCAGCCGCCGATGGTGACGTTGGTGTCGATGAGGCCGAACACCTCGCCCTGCGGCCCGGCCACCACGCCCATCCGTCCGAACGGGCTGTCGTCGGGGCCCATCAGCACCTTCGCGCCGAGCTCGGTCGCGCGCGCGAGGGCGTCGTCGGTACCCGAGACCTGGAACCAGGTCAGCCAGTACGGCATGTCCGAACCGGGCTGCCCGGTGGTGTCGGCGAAACCACCCATCGGGCGGCCGTCGGGGTCGTTGAAGGTGGAGTACACCATCCCGCCGCCGCCGATCTCGTCGAAGCCCCAGCCGAACACCTGCCGGTAGAACTCCTGCGAGGGCGCGTACGCGGTGGTGTGCAGATCGTTCCAGCAGTACGCGCCGGTTTCGTTGAAGATGCCGGCGCCGGTGTGCGACTTGGCTTCCCACACACCGAACACGCCCCCGGCCGGGTCGGCGGCGACGAACATGCGCCCGACGTCCATGACGTCGAACGGGGGTACGAACACGGTGCCGCCCGCGGCCTGGACCGCCGCGGCGACCGCGTCCGCGTCGTCGGCGGCGAAGTAGGTGGTCCACACCGACGGCATGGGCATATCGCCCATCTTCGGCCCGATACCGGCGGCCGGGCGGCCGTCGATCATGGCCATCAGATAGCCGCCGGCCTCCGGCGGGCTGTCGAGTACGTCCCAGCCGAGCAGCCGCGCGTAGAAGTCGCGGGCCGCGCCGGGGTCGTCGACCGAGCAGTCGACCCAACATGGGGTGCCTTGTGGCCAGGGGTTGTCGCGAGTGGGCATGGAATCCTCCCGAGGAAGGTGGGTGGGAGCCTGTCGGCAGGCAGGCGCATCGTCAGCTAACCACCTTTCCGGGCAATAGGGACGGTGAATCAGAGCTGTTCACGAACCGTTTCCGGGCTGCGGGAAGCGGCTGCTCGGGAGGTTTCGGGCCGGGGTCAGGGGCGGTGCGGGTTCGCGCCGCCGTCGACCACGATGCGCTGCCCGGTGAGGTAGCCCGCGGCGGGGGAGACCAGGAACGCCACCACGTCGGCGATCTCCTCGGGGCGGCACACGTGACCGAAGGGGGAGGAGGCGTCGAGATCGCGTGCCCGCGCGAGGGTTCCGCCGCTCAGCGCCGCGGTGAGCCGATCACCCATATCCGAGGCGACCAGGCCCGGGGCGACGATGTTCACGTGAATCCCGTTGCGCGCCTCCTCTTTCGCGAGGGTGTGGGCGAGGGCTTCCAGGGCGGCCTTGGCCATGTTGTACGGCGCGCCACCGGCGCCCAGGGTGTGGGCGGCCACGCTGGAGATCATCACGATGTCCCCGCGCGGGCACTCGCGCATGCCGGGCAGCACCAGTTGGGTGAGGTGATGCGGCCCGATCGCCTGGATTCGCAGCAGGCGTTCGACCTCCCCGGCCCGGGTGTCGGCGACGGTATTGCCGCGACTGGCGATGCCGCCGTTGTGCACCAGGATGTCGATCGCCCCGAGTTCGGTGGTGACCTGTTCGACCATGGCGGCCACGGCGTCGGGATCGTCGACCGGCGCGTGTACGGCGAACGCGTGCGCCCCGCTCGAATTCAGTTCCGCGACGGTGTTCTTCGCGGCCTGCTCGTCGCGGGCCCAGTTCACCGCCACCGCCGCCCCGCGCGCCGCGAGGTTCGCGCTGACGGCGCGCCCGATCCCGCGGCCGCCACCGGTAACCAGTGCCACCCGACCTGCCAATTCACCTGCTGCTGTGCTCATTTCGCCCACGGTAATCGCCGCGCCGTTGCCGGGACAGAGTGTTCGCACCGCGTCCCGGCCTCCGGAACACGCTGTGTCGCCGGTCATGATTGCGCCGGGGAGTGTCGGCCGTTACAGTCCGACCGGTTGGGTACATGGCTGTTTCTCGAATCGGCGTGGGGTCGGGATGAAATTCAGAAGATTGCGGGGACGGGTGCTGGGCGCGCTCGTGCTCGCCACGGCGACGGTCACCGTCGGCGCACTCGTGACACCGCTGGCCACAGCGGATCCGGATGCCGGGGCTATGGGTGCGGCTTGGACCGGCACCCAGGACGCGGCGCCGCTGTATCCCGGCGTGCACATCGACTGGGACGTGCCGATCACCATGAGCGACGGCACCGTCCTGAAGGCCAATGTGTACAGGCCCATGGACGGTGCGGGGCATATCGTCGACACCCCGTTGCCGACCGTCGTCAACCTCACGCCGTACACGAAACTCGTGTCCATGATCGCGGATTCGGCGTTGTCGATTCCGGGTCTGGCCGAGGTGCTGTCGAACTTCCTGCAGGGCTTCGACCTCTCCGGCATCGGCATGGGCGGCCTGAGTGACCTGCTGAAAGTGGTGCCCGGCGGCGGCGCGCGGCTGTTCACCGCCGACCGCAAGCTGATCCAGTCCGGCTACACCCAGGTCGTCGCCGACGTCCGCGGCACCGGATTCTCCGAGGGCGTCTGGCAGGTCTTCCAGGAACGTGAACAGCTCGACAGCGTCGAGGTCATCGACTGGGCCAGCAAGCAGCCCTGGTCGGACGGCAAGGTCGGGATGAGCGGCATCTCGTACTCGGCGATCAACCAGGTGCAGGCCGCCGAACACCAGCCGCCCGCACTGAAGGCCATCTTCCCGGTGGAACCCGGCAGCGACCTGGTGCGCGATGTGCTCGCCACCGGCGGTGCGCTCGGATTCGGTTTCATCCCACCGTGGTTGCTCGGCGTGGACTCGCTCAAGCTGATCCCGGATCTGACCGCGCTGGTGTCGGGCAACTTCGACTGGAAGTGGCTCTCGGACCGGTTGCAGAGCCCATTGACGTTCTTCGACTACATCATTCAAGCGCTGACGGTGCAGAGCATCCCGGAGATCCCCGACAACCTCAAGAGCATCCTGGAACCCGACAGCGCCCTGCGTTCGGGCTGGCAGGGGCATCCGGATCGGGTGAAGGTGCCGACCTTCGTCTACGGCGGCTGGCACGACATCTTCACCTACTCCGAACCGCGCATCTACAACGCGATCGACCTGCCGCCCGGTCAGAAGCAGCTGATCATGGGCGACACCTACCACGCCGATCCGGGCAGCGGCTTCGGTGCGCCCGGGGCACCGCCGCGGCTGGATGTGTTGCAGCGGGCCTGGTTCGACAAGTGGCTCAAGGGCATCGACAACGGCATCGACTCCTACGGCCCGGTCACGCTGTTCCAGCAGGGCGGATCCTGGACCACCTCGGGTGAATTCCCGCGCAAGGAAGCCGATTACCGCCGCCTGTATTTCTCGGGCGCACCCAGTGGCACCGCCGCCGCCAGCGTCCACGACGGCAGCCTCACCGCCGATCCGGCCGGACCTGAGCGGCTCACGGTCGGCGCCGGCGTAATGAGCGTCTGCTCACGGGATTCCGCGCAGATCACCGCGGGCGTCACCGCCATCCTCGACGGCTGTGCCAAGGACGCCCGGCCGATGGAGCTCAACGGCCTGACCTTCACCGGTCAACCGGTCGCCGAGCCGACCCTCATCTCCGGTCCGGTGAACGTGCACCTGAACTCGGTGCTCGACGCCACCGACGGCTACTGGTCGGCCACGCTCAACGATGTCGCGCCGGACGGCAAATCGACGGTGCTGACCTCGGGGCAGCTCACCGCCTCGTTGCGAAAAGTGGACGAGGCCAAGGCGACTCGCTCCGCCAACGGCGACTACACCGACCCGTACCCGCTGCTGACCCTGGTCGACCGCGAGCCCCTGGTGCCGGGTCAGCCCACTACGATCGATCTGGGTCTGACAGCCACCGACGCCGTCCTGCAACCGGGTCATCGCCTGCGCGTGGACGTCTTCGCCTTCAACTTCCCGCGCGGCCTGCCGCTGCGGCCGATGCTCAATGAAAGTCAGCTGCTGCCACAGCACATCGACCTCAACCCGAACGCGCCCAGCTGGGTGAACGTGCCGATCGCGGGCAATCCGGGCTGGTAACGGCCCCAAAGACTCTGGGTGACAGGGCGGTCACCGAGATAGCGAACCCTGCCGTCGATATCGACGGCAGGGTTTCGTGTCCCGTGCGGGCGCTCAGCCCTCCAGGGCTCCCACGACCTCGTCGAAGCTGTCGCGGGCGAGCAGCTCGGCGTAGAACCCGTTGCGCTCCACCAGTTCCCGGTGCGTACCCCGCTCCACCACCCGGCCGTGGTCGAGGACCACGATCTGATCCGCGTCGCGAATCGTGGACAGGCGGTGCGCGATGGTGATGGTGGTGCGGTTGGCCGACAGCGCGTCGATGGCGGCCTGCACCTCGCGTTCGGTGCGGGTGTCCAGCGCGCTGGTGGCCTCGTCGAGCACCATGATCGGCGGGTTGCGCAGGATGGCGCGGGCCACCGCCAGGCGCTGCTTCTCGCCGCCGGAGAATCGGTAGCCACGCTCGCCGACCACGGTGTCGTAGCCCTCGGGCAGGCTCATGATGTGGTCGTGGATCTGCGCGGCGCGCGCGGCGGCGTACAATTCCGCCTCCGTCGCTTCGGGTTTGGCGAAGCGCAGGTTGTCGGCGACCGTCGAGTGGAACAGGTAGGTCTCCTGCGAGACCACGCCCACCGCGGTGGCCAGATCCGCGAACGACAGCTCGCGCACGTCCACGCCGTCGACGGTGACCCGTCCGGAGGTGACGTCGTAGAGCCGCGCCACCAGGTAGCCGAGAGTGGTCTTCCCCGAACCGGTTTCGCCGACGATGGCGAGACTGGACCCGGCGGGCACCGTGATGTCGATGTCGCGCAGCACATCCCGGTCGGCGTCGTAGGCGAAGCCGACGTTCTCGAAGCGCACCTCACCGGTGATCCGGGCGGGCAACGCCTTCGGCTTGTCCGACTCCTGGATTTCCGGTCGCAGATCCAGGTATTCGAAGATCCGACCGAACAGCGCGAGGGAACTCTGGATGTCCACGCCGGTGGACAGCAGCATGACGGTGGGCCGCAGCAGCCCGGATTGCAGCGTGGTGAACGCGACCAGGGTGCCGATCGACACCATGGGATGCCCGGAGGCGACGGTCATTCCGGCCGCCCAGTAGATCACCGCGGGCATGGCGGCCATCACGATGGAGATGGTGGACTGCCGCCACCGCCCGGCCATGCTGGAGCGGATCTCCAGATCGACCAGCCCGCGCGATTCGCGGGTGAAGTCGTCGACCAGCGCGGGGGAGCGACCCATGGTGCGCGAGAGCAGGATTCCGCTCACCGACAGCGATTCCTCCACGATCGCCGACATTCCGGCCAGCTTGCGCTGCTTCTCGGTGGTGATGCGGCGGCGTTCGGAGCCGACCCGGCGGCTGATCCAGACGAACAGCGGCAGCATCACCAGCGAGACCAGGCTCAGCCGCCAGTCCAGCGCGAACATGGCGATCAGCGCGGCGACGACGGAGGTGAAGTTGGAGACCAGCGAGGTGGCCGTCGAGGTGACGGTGGACTGCATGCCGCCGATGTCGTTGGCGATGCGCGACTGCACCTCGCCGGTGCGGGTGGCGGTGAAGAACGACAGCGGCATGGACTGCAGCCGCGCGTACACCGCGGAGCGCAGATCGTGCATGACGTCCTGCCCGACCGTGGTCGACCAGTAGGTCTGCAACACGCCGAAGACGCTGTTGAGCGCGGCCACCGCGATCATGCCCGCAGCCAGCGCGGTCAGCAGACCGGTGCGGCCGTGCGGGAGGGCGTCGTCGATGATGCCGCGCAGCAGGAACGGCGAGGCCAGCCCGGCCAGCGAGGCCAGGCCGACCAGGCCCGCGACGAGTGCGAGTCGGCCGCGGTAGGGATGGAAGAGCCGGAGGATCCGGCGAAGTTCGTGTTTCGAAGTCATAGGGCGCCTCCTTTCGAGGGAGTCTGTGCGCTGTAACTGAGTTTGACTCATAATTGTTCCGAGGACAATGAGTTATGCTCTGAATCATGTCGAGCAGTCATGGAGACGAACCGCGGGACGGGCGTGCCGTGCCCGAGGACGACCTGGCCGAACTGTTCCTGCGCACCACCAAGCGGCTGCGCCGCACCCAGGCGTCGCGACTGTCCCCGCTCGGGCTCACCCCCGCGCAGGCCCGCGCGCTGCGCATCGTCGGCCGGGCGGCCGAACACGGTGACGAACCGCTGCGGATGTTCGCCCTCGCCGAGTATCTCGGCATCGTGCCGCGCTCGGCGACCACCGTGGTCGACGCCTTGGTCTCGGCGGGACTGGTTGCGCGCGAACCGGATCCGGCCAATCGCCGCGCCACCCTGGTCACCCCGACCGCCGCCGGACGACGTGCCCTGGACGGCATGTCCGAGGCCCGCCGCGAGGCCGCCGAGGAGATCTTCTCGGTGCTCACCCCCGAAAAGCGCGCGACCCTGCGTGGTCTGCTCGCGGAGCTCGGCACCGACGCGGCCGACCGCCGATCCTGCTGAGCAGCGCCTGGATTCGGTCCTGTCGGTCGTCAGGTCTAGCGTCGGGTGCGCTGTCCCGACGACGTGAGGATCCTCGCTGATGCCCCGAGAGCTGGCCGACCTGCCCTTCGCGCGCTTCCTGGAGGTTCAGGACGAATTGCGCGACGAGGGCGCGTACGACTGCGCCCACTTCCAGGGCCTCTCGCTCGACGACCCGCAGCTGCGCGGCGTCACCTTCACCGAGTGCGCCATCTCGGCCACGACCGTGAACGGCGGCTTCTTCCGGTACTCGCGCTTCAACGACGTGTGGCTGGGCAGCACCCGCTGGATTCGCACCGATCTCTCCGAAACCAATTGGATGGACGTCGAATTCGTGATGGCGGCGCTGTCCGGGGTGGAGGCGTTCGGGTCCACGCTGCGCCGGGTGAGCTTCCACAACTGCAAGTTCGATGCGGTGAACCTGCGCGGCGCGGTGCTCAACGAGGTGTCGTTCGTGGACTGTGTGCTGCGTGACGTCGACATCAGCGAGGCCAAGCTGACCTCGGTGACCTTCCCCGGCTCGGAGATCTCCGGGCTGAGCCTGCGCAATGCCAAGCTGAAGAAGGTGGATCTGCGCGAGGCCCGCTCGGTCGGCATCTCGAGCGGCGTCGAATCGCTGTCGGGTGCGCTGATCACCAATATGCAGCTGTTCGACCTGGCCCCGGTCTTCGCTCACACCTTCGGAATCACCGTCAAGGACCTGTAGTCAGTAGCGCTTGTGAACTGACTCGAGTTACCCTGCTCACATGACGGACTGGCGGCCCACGGCCTGCATCCTGTGCGAGTGCAACTGCGGCATCCAGGTGCTGCTCGGGCCGGACGGCCGGTCGTTCGAGAAGATCCGCGGCGACAAACTGCACCCGGCCTCGGCCGGATACACCTGCAACAAGGCCTTGCAGCTGGACCGCTACCAGAACGGGCACACCGGTCGACTGACCGCGCCGCTGCGCCGCCGTCCGGACGGGACCTTCGAGGAAATCGATTGGGACACCGCGATTTCCGAGATCTCGGCACGGATGACCGAGATCGGGCACCACTTCGGCGGTGAGTCGATCTTCTACTACGGCGGCGGTGGCCAGGGCAATCACCTCGGCGGCGCGTACGCCCCCGCCACCATGGCCGCCTATGGCATGAAGTACCGCTCCAGCGCACTGGCGCAGGAGAAGACCGGCGACTTCTGGGTGGGCGCGCGGATGACCGGATATCCGCTGCGCGCCGATGTCGAGCACGCCGAGGTGGCGTTCTTCATCGGCAAGAATCCCTATCAGTCCCATGGATTTCCGCGGGCGCGCACCGTGCTCAAGGAGATCGCCAAGGATCCCGCCCGCTCCATGATCGTGCTCGACCCCGTCCGCACCGAGACCGCCGAACTGGCCGACTTCCACCTGCAACTGCGGCCCGGCACCGACGTCTACCTGCTCACCGCCATGGCCGCCATCCTGGTGCGCGACGACCTGCTCGACCACGCCTGGCTGAGCGAGCACACCACCGGCCTGGACGCCGTGCTCGCCGTGCTGCGTGCCGCGCCGATCGAAAAATACTGTGCCATAGCCGATGTCGACCTTGACCTGGTCACCGCGGCGACCCATCGGCTGGCGCGTGCCGAATCGGTGGCGGCCCTCGAAGATCTCGGCGTCCAGATGAACCGCTACTCCACGGTCGTCAGCTACGCCGAGAAACTGGTGTGGCTGCTCACCGGAAACGTCGGAAAGCCCGGCACCCAATACGCTTTCACCGGCCTCACCAATATCGGCCACGATCGCGGGCATCCCGCGGGGGAGGGGCCCAAGAGCCCGGTCGTCGGCGCGCAGATCGTGAGCGGCCTGGTGCCGTGCAATGTGATCAGCGAGGAGATCCTCACCGATCATCCCGCGCGGTATCGGGCCATGTTCATCGAGAGCTCCAATCCCGCGCACTCCCTGGCGGATTCGGCCCGCATGCGCGAGGCGCTCGAGGCCCTGGAACTGGTGGTGGTCATCGACGTCGCCATGACCGAGACCGCGCGCCTGGCCGACTACGTGCTGCCCGCGCCCACCCAGTTCGAGAAGTACGAGGCCACCTTCTTCAACTTCGACTTCCCGCGCAACATCTTCCACCTGCGCCACCCCGTGCTGCCCGCGCCGGAAGGCGTGCTGCCGGAACCGGAGATCCACGCGCGCCTGGTCGAGGCGGCCGGTGTGGTCGGCGAGGCCGACTACGCCCCGCTGCGCGCCGCGCTGGCGCAGGGCCGCGAGGCGTTCGCCATGGCGTTCCTCGGCATTCTCGGCGACCCGAGCCGTTCCAAGCTCGCGCCCGTGCTGCTGTATCGCACTCTCGGACCGACCCTTCCGGACGATGCGGCCTCGGCGGCGCTGCTGTGGGCCGCCGCCTACAACATGGTGCGCCGCTTCCCCGCCAGTGTGGAACGCGCCGGATACGGCACCGGACTCGAGGCCGGGGAGCGGCTCTTCGAAGCCATTCTGACGGGTGAGCACGGCATCGTGATCAGCGAGGACGACTACGCGGAAACCTGGAATCGGCTGCGCGACAAGATCATTCGCCTGGAGATTCCGGAGCTGCTGGCCGTCGTCGCCGATCTCCCCGACGACGGCGGCGAATCCGGTGAGTGGCCGTTCATCCTGTCGGCCGGTGAACGCCGCGCCTTCACCGCCAACACCATCTTCCGCGATCCCGGCTGGCGCAAGCGCGATGCCGTCGGCACCCTGCGCATCAGCACCACCGACGCCACCCGCCTGGGTCTGGCCGCCGGCGATCTGGTCGAGGTCACCACCCGCCGCGGCAGCGCCCGGGTGCCGGTCGAACCCACCGACCGCATGCGGTCGGGACACCTGTCGCTGCCCAACGGTTTCGGTCTCGCGGTCGCCGACGCCGACGGCAACCCGGTCACCACCGGTATCGCGCCCAACGAACTGACCTCCTTCGACTCCCGCGACGAGTGGGTCGGCACGCCCTGGCACAAGTACGTGCCCGCCCGCCTGGATACCGTGAGCGTATGAAACGGACGAGCTTCGCGAACTGGCCGTGCACCGTCGCCCGCACCGTCGACCTGCTCGGCGACTGGTGGACGCCGCTGATCCTGCGCGAAGCCTTCTACGGCGCAAAGCGTTTCGACGAATTCGAGGCCACGCTGGGGCTGAGCCGCAATGTGCTCACCCAGCGTCTGGCCCGCCTGGTCGATGCCGGACTACTCACCCGCGTCCCCTACCAGGAGCGTCCGGTGCGCCACGAATACCTGCTCACCGAACAGGGCCGCGACTTCTTCCCGATCATCGCCGCCATGATGGCCTGGGGTGACCGCTATCTCGCACCCGCCGACGGCGAACCCATTGTGCTGCACCACGACACCTGCGATCACGACACGCACGCCGAGGTGGTGTGCGCGCACTGCCGCGAACCCCTGCACCACCGCGACGTCTCCGCCCGCCTGGGCCCGGGATTCCCGGCCCGCCTGCGCGAAACCGCCCTGGCCACAGGACGATTCACCGAGACGGCCGACTGAGGGCTACGCCAGCGAGTGCTCTTCGACCGGTGTGGAGAACGCCGCGCCGTTGAGTTCCAGATACAGCAGCCCGTCGCTGCGCGACACCGAGAAGTCGTTGCGCCGGCCGATGCTCCCGACGGCCTCGTCGATGGTCTCGCGATCGAAGGAGTAGACCGGGATCGTCTCGGCCCGATGGATCTTCTTGCGGGGCAGCGCGGCCAGCACCTTCTCCGGATCCCGATGCGTGTAGATGACCACCCGATCCGCGTGCTTGCTGGCACGGTGGATGCGATCGGCGTCGGGTGCGCCGACATCGATCCAGTCGGTCAACCGGCCGGTGAGATCACGCACCAGCACCGGCGGCTGATCGGTCGAGGAGACGCCGCCGTCGCTGAACGTGATGCCCTCGGTGTACTCCAGGCAGTAGGCCAGCACCCGGGTCAGCATGTATTCGGCGGTCTCGGAGGGGTGGCGTGCCACCCGCAGCTCCAGTTCCTCGTAGACATTGCGGTCGACGTCGGCCAGGTGGATGCCGAACTGGTGCAGGGTCGCGTTCAAGGCCATAAGGACTTCAGCCTAGAGGGGCGTGGCGGCACGGCCGCGACCGGGCGAGTTCGCCGGACACGCGCGCCGGGATCGCGCGATCGCGTTCGGGCACGCACACTGACAGACGAGATGATCGTCAATCGCCGGGGCCGAGTCCTCGTATCCATCGCCGCTGCGGCCGCCGTGCTGGCCGCCGCCGTGGGTTGCGCGAGCAAGCCCGCGCCGCCCGTGTCGCAGCCGACCTACACCGGATCGGCCCAGCAGCTGATCGATGTGGAGGCCGATTCGGCGAGCTCCACCGCGGGCACCCTCACCACCTGGGAGCGCTCCGGATCGGGGTGGACGCGGGTGTTCGGGCCGGTGCGCGCGGATCTCGGCGCGGACGGCATCGGGCAGGCCACCGAGACCGCCTCGCGCACCCCGCAGGGCGTATGGACGCTGACCGAAGCCTTCGGCATCGCACCGGACAACGGCACCAGGTTGCCGTATCGGCAAGTGACGCAGTCGGATTGGTGGGTGTCGGACGTGCGCTCGCCGTACTACAAC
This sequence comes from Nocardia sp. NBC_00511, assembly GCF_045161165.1. NCBI lineage: Bacteria > Bacillati > Actinomycetota > Actinomycetes > Mycobacteriales > Nocardiaceae > Nocardia > Nocardia sp. NBC_00511. The sequence continues at coordinate 3,789,307 of NZ_CP107849.1, read as the reverse complement.
ACGCACTACGCCTGCGCGCCCGGCAGTTGCCCGTTCGACGAGTCCGCGGGCGAGGATCTCGGAACCGCCGGTCCCGCTTACGATCACGCCGTGGTCATCGACTACAACCGGTCACCGGTGGTGCCGGGCGCGGGCTCGGCCTACTTCCTGCACGTCGGCGACGGACATCCGACGGCGGGCTGCGTGACATTGAGCCTGGCCGAACTGAACACGGTGATGCGCTGGCTGGATCCGGCCCGCAAGCCGGTCATCGACATCGGCATCCGGGACCATTCCGCGAGCTGATACGCGAAACCTCTTGTGCCTGTTCTCACAATGTCGCAAATGTGCCTCACACCCTGATTCGCGCGCCCGATCTCCCCATTGTCCAGTGTTGTTACCGGAATGCCACGCCGATCACATAGCAATAGGTGTGATGTAAATCAGCTATCGAGCGGCATATACGAATTACATCGGTGTTTCGTCTCGCTAAGGTGCGGGTAACCGACCTCGTCGGGCGAAAGGACATGGGTAATGGGCGCGAGTCTGATGATCGTGGGAAACGACCTGGACCAGGGCGCTCTGCGGAACGCCATGGAGGAAGAAGGCTACGAGGTCACCGGGGCGGGTCAGGCCGAGACGGCGCTGGACCGGCTGCGCCACTACGGCGCACCCGACGTGATGATCGTGGATCTGCTGGTCGGCGACATGGACGCCTTCACCTGTATTCGCGAGGTGCGCCGCGCGCACGAGGTGCCGATCATGGTGGTCAGCAGCAGCGAGGACACCCATGACGTGGTCGCCGCACTGGAGGCCGGGGCGGACGACTTCGTCACGAAACCGTTGGCGTTCAAGGAGATCAGCGCGCGCGTGCGCGCACTGCGCCGCCGCCCGCACCTGGGCGCGCTGCCCGACGACCCCGCGCCGGAGCCACCGGCGGAACTGGTGCTCGACGCCGATCCACAAGCGCCGCTGGTGCTTTCGCCGGACGGCGGCGTGGTGCGCCGTGGCGACGAACCGGTGCACCTGACCATCACCGAATTCCGGCTGCTGTGCGAACTCGCGGCGAATCCGGGCCGGGTGCTCAGTCGCACGTTCCTGCTCGAAAGGGCTTGGGACGAAGGCTTCTTCGGTGACGAGCGGCTGGTGGACGTGCACGTGCGGCGGCTGCGCACCAAGATCGAGGCCGATCCCTCGGAACCGCACATCGTGGTGACCGTGCGTGGCCTGGGTTACCGGTTCGACCCGCCCAAATAGCGCTGCGCAAACGGTCTTCCGGCCGCGCGGTCATCGGATCGTCATGAGATCGCAATGAGTTCGCATGGAAGACCACAACGTTGCGTTGCAAAGCTGAATTGGTCATGCAGATTCCAATCAGCAAATTCGACGCGATATCCAAGCAAATCACCGAGATCCGGGAACCGCTCGTCGCCGACGGCGCGCGTATGTGGCAGATCGCCAAGGATTCCCGAGTACTGGACGCCAATTCCAGCTACGCCTACCTGCTGTGGTGCCGGGATTTCGCCGACACCTCCATGCTCGCCACCATCGACGGCGACCCGGCCGGATTCGTCATCGGCTACACCCGCCCGGCATTCCCACAGACGCTGTTCGTCTGGCAGGTCGCCGTCGACGAGACCTACCGCGGCCGCGGCCTGGGCGTCGGCATGCTCGACGCCCTGCTGGAAAGCCAAGGGCGACAAGGCGTCACCCAGTTGGAAACCACCATCTCGCCGGACAATTCGGCCTCGATAGCCATGTTCTCCGCGCTGGCCCGGCGACGTGGGGCGGCGATCACCCGCACCCCGCTGTTCACCGCCGGACAGTTCCCCGACGGGCACCAGCCCGAAGACCTGTACCGCATAGCACCAGTCACCGATCAGGAGGAATGGCGATGACTCTGCCGGAAATGACGGTTTTCTCGGAGCTCGAATCGAACGTCCGCGGCTACTGCCGCTCATGGCCCACGGTGTTCGACACCGCGTCGGGCTCCTGGCTGCGCGACGAGACCGGCCGCGAATACCTCGACTTCTTCGCGGGCGCGGGCGCACTCAACTACGGGCACAACCATCCGGTGCTCAAGACGGCGCTGCTGGACTACATCGCCCGCGACGGCATCACCCACGGCCTCGACATGTCCACCACCGCCAAGCGCGAGCTGCTGGAAACGTTGCGCGACAAGCTGTTGCGGCCGCGCGGCCTCGACTACAAGGTGCAGTTCCCCGGACCCACCGGCGCGAACGCGGTGGAGGCGGCGCTGAAGCTGGCCCGCAAGGTGACCGGGCGCACCGAGATCCTCAACTTCACCAACGCTTTTCACGGCATGACCCTGGGCGCGCTGTCGGTGACCGGCAATGCCGCCAAGCGGGCGGGCGCGGGAGTTCCCCTGCAGCACGCCACCTCGATGCCGTTCGACGGCTATCTGTCCGGCGCCGAGGACGAATCGTTCGAGTGGATGGAACGAGTCCTCGACGACACCTCGTCGGGGCTCGACAGCCCGGCCGCCGTCATCGTCGAGACCGTGCAGGGCGAGGGCGGGGTCAACCTCGCGGGCGTGGAGTGGCTGCGCAAGCTCTCGGCGCTGTGCTCGGCCCGCGAGATCTTGCTCATCGTCGACGACGTGCAGATGGGCTGCGGTCGCACCGGCCCGTTCTTCTCCTTCGAAATCGCCGGCATCACACCGGATATCGTGACGCTGTCGAAGTCGATCGGCGGCTACGGGCTGCCGATGGCGCTGGTGCTGTTCAAGCCGGAACTCGACGTGTGGGCTCCCGGCGAGCACAACGGCACCTTCCGCGGCAACAACCCGGCCTTCGTCACCGCGACCGCCGCCCTGAACCACTTCTGGTCCGACGACAGCCTCGAAATCGCCACGCTCGCCAAGGGCGAACGCATCGAGCGGGCGCTGGCGGGGATGATCGCCGACAACGAGGGTCTCTCGGCCCGCGGGCGCGGCCTGGTGCAGGGCGTGGTCTTCGACGACGCGTCCCTGGCCAGCAAGGTGTGCGCGGCCGCCTTCCAGCGCGGACTGCTGGTGGAGACCGCCGGACCCGAGGACGAGGTGGTGAAACTGCTTCCGCCGCTGACCATCTCGGACGCCGATCTCGATCACGGTCTGGAAGTGCTGGCCGCGTCCATGGACGTGGTGTGCGGCGGGGGGTGCTGAGATGATCGTGCGCACCACCGCCGAGATCACCGACACCGAGCGTGACGTGGCCGGGACCGGCTGGCGCAGCAAGCGCATCGTGCTGGGCGGCGACGGGGTCGGCTTCTCCTTCCACGAGACCACCATCGACGCCGAGTCCGTCCACGAATTCCACTACCGCCACCATGTCGAAGCGGTGTGGCTGGTCGAGGGCGAGGGCACCCTGGTCGACCTCGAGCATGGCGTCAGCTACGAGCTGGCCCCCGGCTCCATGTACCTGCTCGACGGCCACGAATCGCACCGTCTGTTCGCCCGCACCCGGATGCGCATGCTGTGCGTGTTCAATCCGCCGGTGACCGGGCAGGAGGTTCACGACGAGCACGGGGTGTACCCGCTCGTCGCCGTCGACTGAGTCAGGAGGCTCCGAATGTCCTTGTCCGACAACCCCCGCATCGACCGGTACCGCACCCGGACCACCGTCGGCACCCCGGTGATCGACCGCGACGCCCCCACCGTGTGGGGCGAGATCGGCGACCCGGTCCTGTCCGGCTTCGACAACGACGGGTACGCCGTCGTCGACGAGCTGCTCGACCCGCTCGAGGTCGCCGACCTGAGCAGCGAAATCGACCGCCTGACAGTCGATCCCGAGCTGCTGCCGGACCAGCGGGTGATCATCGAACCCGCCTCGAACGAGGTGCGGTCGATCTTCGACATCCATCGCATCAGCGAGTCGATCGGAAACCTGGTGCGGGAGAGCCGGATCGCGGGCCTGGCCCGCCAGCTCCTCGGTTCCGACGTGTACCTGCACCAGAGCCGTGTCAACCGGATGCCCGGCTTCGCGGGCTCCGGGTTCTACTGGCACTCGGATTTCGAGACCTGGCACGCCGAGGACGGCATGCCCACCCCGCGCGCGGTGAGCCTGTCGATCGCGCTGACCGACAACTTCGCGTTCAACGGCAGCCTCATGCTGATGCCGGGTTCGCACCGCACCTTCGTGCCGTGTCAGGGCGAGACCCCGCCCGACCACTATCGGGATTCGCTGCGCGAGCAGGAGCTGGGCGTGCCCTCGCGCGAGCACATCACCGAGCTGGCCAACAAACACGGCATCACCCAGTTCACCGGGAAGGCCGGGGCGGGGCTGCTGTTCGACGCGAACATGATGCACGGCTCGTCGGCCAACATCACCCCGTTCCCGCGCGCGAATCTGTTCCTCGTGTTCAACAGCGTCGAGAACACCCTGCTCGAGCCGTTCTCGGCACCGCATCGGCGGCCGGAGTACATCGCGAATCGCGACTTCGCACCGCTGCTGTAGTCGTCGACGCCCCCTCGAGGTGGGGCGTCGCGCCCGGGCGGGCAGAACGGAGTCGGGCCCGCCTGCTCCACCCGGGCGCGGCGCTCCACCTCGAATCGTATTCCGATGATGTTAGAAGTGTCTGCCCTCACAGGAGCGGCGATAAATCGGCTCTGAGCTGCACAAATAGGCCAACTCGTCGCACCGGGTAGAACGTTTGTGTTCCATTCTGATTTGAGAACGTTTCAATTTCCCTCTACCTTTGAGGCATGCGGAACACCATCGACGTACATCCGGCTCGCCGCGATCTCGCCGCGGGCGTCTCCCTGGGTGCCGGTGCCCTGCTGCTGATGATCGCCGCGGCGTCGATCCTGCAGGGGATCTCGGCGGTCGCCGATCGCGCGCCCTACATCGTCGGCGCGGACTACGTCTACGACCTGACCACCACCGGCTGGGGCTGGATCCACATCGCCCTCGGTCTGCTGCTGGCCGGTGCCGCGCTCGGTCTGCTGCGCGGCCGTGCCTGGGCGCGCGAGGCGACCGTGACGCTGGCGTCGCTGTCCATGCTCGCCAACTTCCTGTGGCTGCCCTACGAAACCGCCTGGGCCGTACTGATCATCGCGCTGAACGTGGTCGTGATCTGGGCCGTCACCAGCTGGAAGCCCGCCTACGAATAGCCGGTTGCGCAGCGCCGCAACAGCTTTCGTCGACGCTGCCACCGCCGCCGCGCGGTGGCTCGCCCGAACCGTATGGGAATGCCTTGCTCCTCAGCAGAATCCGCCCGACCGTCGTACTACCGCTGATCGCGCTCGCGGTGCTCGTGGGTGTGTGGGGGCGGGAACTGTCACTGCTCGCCGACATCCCGCTGTTCATGCTGCTGTTCGGTGCGGTGCTGGCCGCGGTGCACCACGCGGACGTGGTGGCGCACCGGGTCGGTGAACCGTTCGGCGCGCTGGTGCTGGCCGTCGCGGTCACCGTGATCGAGGTCGGGTTGATCCTGACCCTCATGGTGTCGGCGGGGGACAAGGCCGCCACGCTGGCCCGCGACACCGTCTTCGCGGCCGTCATGATCACCTGCAACGGCATCTTCGGACTGGCCCTGCTGGTCGGCGCGCTGCGCCGCCGGGTCGCCGTCTTCAACTCCGAGGGCACCGGCGCGGCCCTGGCCACCGTCGCCACCCTGGCCACCCTGAGCCTGGTGCTGCCGACCTTCACCACCAGTCAGCCCGGCCCCCGATTCTCGCCCGCGCAACTGGGATTCGCGGCCGTCGCCTCCCTGGTCCTCTACGGCTGCTTCGTGGCCATGCAGACCGTGCGCCACCGCGAGGACTTCCTGCCCGTCGAACCCGGCGGCAACGACGTCACCGGTGAGCGCCCCGGCCTGCGCGCCGCCTGGACCAGCCTGGTCCTGCTGATCGTGGCCCTGGTCGGCGTGGTCGGGCTGGCCAAGGCGGTATCCCCGGCCATCGAATCCGGAGTCGAAGCGGCCGGATTGCCGCGTGCCGCAGTCGGTGTCGTGATCGCGCTGCTGGTGCTGCTGCCCGAGGCGCTGTCCGCGGTCCGCGCCGCGCGCGGCGGCCGCGTCCAGGTCAGCCTGAATCTGGCCCTGGGTTCCGCGATGGCCAGCATCGGTCTCACCATCCCCGCCATCGCGGTCGCCTCGATCTGGCTCGATTCCCCGCTGGTGCTCGGCCTCGGCCCCACCGAGATGGTGCTGCTGGCCATCACCGTCATCGTCGGCCTGCTCACCGTGGTCCCCGGCCGCGCCACCCCGATGCAGGGCGTGGTGCACCTGTCGCTGTTCTCCGCCTTCGTCTTCCTGGCGGTCGCGCCCTAGCCGGTCGCCGGGACCTCGACGGGCCGGGCACGGAGTTCCCGATAGCCGAGGATGCCGGAGATCGCGTAGGCCACGGTGAGCGCCAGCCCGCCGACCCCCGCGACCGCCAGCAGCACCGGCGTCATCACAGCATCCCTTCGCCGATCTTGCGCCGGAATCTGCGGTTGCGCCGCTCCTCGCTCTCGACGGGGCGCTCGTGGGCCGGGGTGCGGCGCTCCACGGCGCGGCGTTCGCGCTCGGCGGCTTCCTCGAGCAGCTGCAACATGGGTACTTCGGCGAGTGCGTCCTTCGTGGCGGCGCGGTCGACGTCGCTGCGGGTGAGCAGTCCGGCCGCGATCAGTCCCTCCACCGGGTTCGCGCCATAGGCTCGGGCCAGTTCGATGACGGTGTCGGCGACCGGGGGATCGGACTCTTCCAAATGGCGCTTGACCCGCGGTCCATTGGAGTCGAGGCGCTCGGCGATGGCGCGGGTGCTGGCCCCGCGCGTCACGGTTCGTTTCCAAGCGTCGAACGCTTGCCTCATCGCATCATCCTCGGCTCGATCGGTGCGTTCGTCCGCGCCCGAGCCTAGCCCGATGATCACTTCCGTTCAATCACGCAACGCTGGTGTTCCAGGCCCGGACGCGCGAAAACGGCACCCGGCCGGGGCGAGTAGCCCGGCGCGGATGCCGTTTCGTGGGTGCCGACTCAGCTGGCGGCGGAGATATTGCGACGGCCTCGGGTGCCGTACAACTCGCGCCCTTCGGCCGGTGTCCGCGTTTCGAGAGTGGCCGGGAGACCGGACCTCTGGTGCGAATCCAGGATCTGACCCGCCATCGGGGCGATGATCGGCGCGGCCATGATCAGGCCCTTCTTGCCGAAAAGGGTGAACAGCCACACCAGGATTCGCGCCGCCGGGCGGACCAGCAGGTCCACGATGCGGGGCCGGTCGAACTGGCCGAGCTTCCGCATCCACTTGGGCAGGGTCGCGATGGACGCGAACGACAGCAGTCGCGCGCCGAGTGCGTAGGTCCAGCCCGCGCCGTTCTTGGGCGAGGTGAACAACATCTGGTGCATGCCCGCCTGCGCGCGCTCGGAGGTGCACAGCCGCGCCCGCACCTGCGCGTAGTACTCGCGCACGCCCTCACGGGTGACGGGCACGTCCTCCGGCTTGCAGGTCTGCAGTTCGGCGGCGACCCGGCATTCCTGCCAGAAGCGCTGCTCCTCCTCGGGAGTCAGTCCGGGACCGAACATCTCGTAGGCCTTGAGCACCGAGTGCCAGCCGGTGATGTGGATCCACAGCTGGGTTTCGGGATTGTTGGGGCTGTAGCGCTGCCCGCTGATCGGCTCGATGCCGGTCGACTTGGCGTGGATCGTCATCAGGTGTTCCGACGCCTGGATGGCGGTGCGGGTGTCGCCGATGGCCACGATCAGGAAGTACGCGAAGGTGGCGTCGAGACGGTGGCGCGGATCGGAGTAGATCTTGGCGGTGTCGCTGACCGAGGCGGTCAGGAACGGATCGAAGAACTCGAGGGCGACCGCGCGCTGAAAGCCGATCACCGCGGTGGGCGAGGTCCACACCTTCCAACTCGGCGAGTCGGGGCCGAAGAAGCCGTAGTCGTCGCGGCGGAGGGTGGTCGGATCGAAGGTCACTGGGGCTCCTCTGCATGTTCGATCCCATTGAATATGACGCCACCGTAGCAATTACTCGCTTCGAATACAACGGTGGCGTATCTTTGACCCGGACCGGCACGGAACCCCGTGGCCGGGATGACAGAATGGGCCGGTGAAGGTGAGGCGGCAGTGAGCAAACCGGGTGTGGCGGCCGAGCGGCCGCGTCGGCGCTACGCACCACGCCTGCCCCCCGAGCAACGCCGCGCCCAACTCCTCGACGCCGCCTTCGCCGTCCTGGAGAAGGCCGAACTGCACGAGCTCAGCATGGAGGCCGTCGCGCAGGAGGCCGGTGTCGGAAAACCGGTGCTGTACACCGTGTTCAAGACCCGCGCCGAACTCGTCGCCGCCCTGCTCGAACGCGAACGCGAACGCGCCCTCGACCAGGTCGCCGACACCCTGCCCACCGATCTGCTCGGCGCGGACCCGGTGGTCGCCGCGTCCGCGACCGTCGAGGCGTTCGTCGATGTGGCGCTGCGCAATCCGACCCGCTGGCGACTGCTGCTCTCGGGTCCCGGCAACGCCCCAGACGAATACCGCGAGGCCATTCGCAGCTCGCGTGCGGGCATCTTCGATCAGGCCGAGGCGTTGGTGCGGATCGGCCTGGCCATCGACTCTCGTTGGGCCGGAGTCGATTCCGGCCTGCTCACCAACTCACTGCTCACCATTGCCGAGATGCTGGGCCGATTGGCGGTCAGCGAACCGGAGGGCTATCCGCGCGAACGCATCGAGGGCTTCGTGCAGGCGATCGTGCGACTGCTGGTCGTCGGCTGATCGAAATCGGTGCTCCGCGAACGGGAGTGCTCAGTCCTGCGCCAGCTGCCGCGCGACCCGGGCCCCCATCAGCGTCGAGATCCCGGCCGGAGTCTGCGGGTCGTACCCGGTCAGCTCCGCGATCCGGGACAGCCGATAGGTCACCGTGTTGCGGTGCACCGACAGTTCTCGCGCCGCGCCGTTCTGGTTGAACTGCTGCAGGATGAACACCTCGAGGGTCTCGGCGAGCACCGGCTGACCGTCGAGTGGATCCAGGATGCGCCGCAGATTCTTCGCCGCGCTCGAGGTCGCGATGGCGTACTCGAACACCAATTCCTCACGGCGGCAGAACATTCGAGGCCAGCGCAGGGCGCGCCCGGTCTCCGCGAGCACCCGCGCCTCGGCGAACGCCTCCGGCAACCCGTCCCGGCTCGCGGCCGAAACCCCCACCCACAGTGGCGGTTTCGAGGTCGGGGTGCGGGGTGTGAGAATGTCGGTGAGGCTGTGCACGGCCGCGTTCTCGTCGGCCGCGGACCGCAGCGGCAGCAGGGTGGTCCAGCCGCCGCTGTCGCGATAGAGGAAGCTGCCCGCGATCCCGTTGAGCCGCCGCCTCAATTCGGTGAGGATGCCGGGTTGCGCGTCGCCGAGCCGGATCACCGCCACCACATAGGCGTCCACGATCGCGACCGTCGCGTCCTCGGCCCACTCGTAGGGGTCACCGCCGGTGAGCAGCGCCTCGGCCACGGCCCGATGCTGCTCGATGCGGTCGTAGCGGGACTGCCGCACATCGTCGACGCAGGCGTCGGCGATCCGCGCGGTCATCAGCGCCACGTACTGGGCCAGCCGGAACGCGGTGTCGGCGGCGGTGATCGCGTCCGCCTGCTCGACCTCGCCGACCACGTGACTCCAGATGAAACCGAGCCCGACCCGGTAGTTGGTGAGCGCCTCGGCCATCGGCATGCCGTCGCGGACCAGGGTGACCGCCCGCGTGATCAGCGGTTCGGTATCGGTCTCGGCGGGTTCCTCGCCGGTGCCCGCGAACCGGAAGAACAGGTCCACGTTCAGTTGCGCGGCGGGAATGAAGTCGGCGTCCATCATGGATTTCGGCAGCGCGTCATAGGGCGGGGCACCGGCCGCGAAGTTCGCGATCAGCGCCACCGCCCTGCGGTGCCATCTTTCGATGGCGGTCTCCACCATGAGACCTCCCGTTCAGCCCCCCGACAGACTGTGACGATAGCGAAGTCCGCGGCGGGCGCGGTCGGGCACCGCTGAATCGGCGCGTGTCCGGGATGTCCGATTGTCGAAATCCTTACGCAACTCGCCGGGTTCGGGGCCGTCGAAAGTCGTTCCGGCAAACCGATAGCGGGACTACCATTCGCGCATGACGGTTGGCACTCACCTGCCCAAATCCGACACGCTCTTCGATCTCGACGTGTGGCTGCATCGATGGCCCGCCAGTGTGTACGCCACCGAATTGCATTACGGCGTACTGGTTTTCACCGGCTGTGACCAGTTCGACGAGCGCGACGTGGAGATCGCCCAGCGTACCTATCCGGGGCGGCGCATTCTGCTCGGCGCTACCGGCAAACTCGAGGTGCACCCCGCGGGGGAGGGGCCACCGCTGTCGATCTACGACCCCGCGCATCCGGCGCGTTCGATGCCGCCGCTCTAGCGGGAACTCGCACTCTCACGGCGTCGAGCCGAGTCGCTCTCCGCCTGGAAAGTGACGCTTGCCACACCCTGGTACGTCGGCGTACCGTGCTGTTGGTACGCAGAGGTACCAGGCTGGGAGATGGCGCATGAGCACAGTGAGATTGCCCGACGGACCGACGACACCCGCCTTCGTGCAGGGCGTGGAGATCCTGGCCGGTCGCACCCGGGCCTGGCGACGACTACACCGCCGCTACGGCTCGGCCTTCGTGGTGAGCATGCCGCGCTTCGGACCCACCGTGGTGCTCTCCGACCCGGCCGAAGTCAAGGCGCTGTTCACCACGCACACCGACCTGGTCGACAATATCGACGCCAACCTCGGCCAATTCCTCGGTCCCGGTTCACTGTTCGCCAAGCGCGGCGAGAACCATCGCCGCGAACGCAAACTGCTCACGCCACCGTTCCACGGCCGCCGCCTCACCGTGTACGAGGCGCTGATCGAGGAGGAGGCCGTCCGCGAGATGGCCACCTGGCCCTCGGGCACCGAGTTCGCGACCATGGACTCGATGATGCGGATCACCCTCAACGTGATCCTGCGTGCCGTCTTCGGAGCCGAGGGTGCCGAATTCGACCGCTTGCGCACGCTGCTGCCGAAACTGGTGCTCGTGGGCTCCGCGCTGGCCGCGATTCCGGTGCCGCGCAAGTTCTTCGGCCGCTACGGCCCGTGGGCACGCTTCGCCGCCCACCGCGACCGGTACGACGCGATCGTCACCCGCCTCATCGAGCGCGCCGCCGCCGACCCGGATCTCGCCGAGCGTGACGACGTGCTGGCCATGCTGCTGCAGGCCCGCTACGACGACGGTTCGGCCATGACCCACAGCGAGATCGCCGACGAGCTGCTCACGCTGCTGACCGCCGGGCACGAGACCACCGCCACCTCACTGTCGTGGACCATCGAACGCCTGCGACGGCATCCGGACATCCTCGAGCGCCTGGTCACCGAGGCCGACGCCGGCGGCTCCGAACTGCGCGAGGCGACCCTGCTGGAAACCCAGCGGGTGCGCCCGGTCATCGACTCCACCATCCGCAAGGTCCGCGCCGATTCCGTACAGCTGGGCCGCTGGACGCTGCCGCGCGGCCAGCACGTGATCGTCAGCATCCGGCTCATGCACGACAACGCCGAACTGTTCACCGATCCAAGGGCTTTCAACCCGGACCGGTTCCTCGGCAAGCGGCCCGGCACCTTCAGCTGGATTCCGTTCGGCGGCGGGGCGCGTCGCTGCATCGGCGCGGCCTTCGCGACCATGGAGATGAACGTCGTGCTGCGCACGCTGCTGCGCGATTTCACCCTGGAGACCACCGACGCGCCCGACGAACGCGCCCATTTCCGCGGCGTCGCACTGGTTCCCGCGAAGAAGGGCCGAGCCGTGGTCTACCGGCGTCCACCTCGAGAGGCAGTGCGCGACCTCGATACCGCGCACAGCGAGAACGTCGCGGCCGGCGAAACCACCGGCGCGCGTAGCGAAGAGGTGACGGCATGACCGAACAGCTCGCCGATGTGGGTCGCGGGATTCACCTCGCCTACGAACGCCGTGGCGCGGGCGGTGTCCCGCTGCTGCTCGTCGCCGGACTCGGGCAGCAGCTGCACGAGTGGCACGACGGCCTGATCGACCTGCTGGTGGAACGCGGCTACGACGTGGTCCGATTCGACAATCGCGACGTCGGCCACTCCACGCACGCCGGATTCCGCCCGCCCGGCCCCCTCGACCTGGCCCGCAAGCGCTGGAGCCCCGAACAATACGATCTCGGCGACCTGGCCCTCGACACCGTCGGCCTGCTCGACGAATTGCGCTGGGAAGCAGCACATCTGGTCGGCATGTCGATGGGCGGCATGATCGCGCAGACGGTTTCGGCCCGCTACCCGAGCCGGGTGCTGTCGCTTACTTCGATCTTCTCCACCACCGGCGCGGCCCGCGTCGGCCGCCCGGCGCTGTCCACCTGGGCGCGCATGTTCGGCAAGCCCGCGCGCACCCGCGAGGAGCACGTCGACTCCGCCGTGCGCATGTACCGCCACATCGGTTCCGCCGGTTACCCGTTCGACGAGCCCCGCCTGCGCGCCACCGCCGGGACCACCTGGGATCGTGACCCGCGTCCGGCGGCGGGCGTGGGCCGTCAGCTCGCCGGAATCATCAAGTCCGGCGATCGAACTCGCGAACTCGCCGCCGTGGCCGCGCCTACCCTGGTGTTGCACGGCGATCGTGACCGCATGGTCAACCCGACCGGCGGCGTGGTCACCGCGCGCGCCATTCCGGGCGCCCGCGCGCAGACCCTGCCCGGTATGGGACACGACCTGCCCGCCGCCCTGTGGCCGACCTTCGCCGACCTCATCGACACCCATATCCGCACCGTCGATTCCAGGAGTTCCGATGCCCCGAACCTCTAGACCCCTCTCCGGCCACCCGGTCATGATCACCGGCGCGGCCTCCGGAATCGGTCGCGGGCTGGCCCGATTGCTGTCTCGCCGTGGGTCTCCGGTGGCGATCGCCGATATCGACGCGGCCGGGTTGAAGGAGACGGCCGAGAGCCTGCACGGCCCGGTGCTCACCCGCGTGCTCGACGTCCGCGACGCCGCCGACCAGCTGGCCTTCGCCGCCGAGGTGAAGCAGTGGCTGCCCGCCCCGCTGGCCGCGGTGTTCAACAATGCCGGTGTCGCGGTGTCCTCCTCGGTGCTCGACACCGTGCCCGAGGACGACGAATGGCTGCGGCAGATCAACTTCGACGGCGTGGTGAACGGGACCCGCGCGTTCCTGCCGCTGCTGGTGGCGCAGGACAGCGGCGTGATCGTCAATACCTCGAGTGTCTACGGCCTGGCCGGAATGCCGTACCAAAGTGCCTACTGCGCGGCGAAATTCGCGGTGCGCGGCTTCACCGACGCGCTGCGGCAGGAACTGCGGGGGACCGGCGTCTCGGCGGTCAACGTGCATCCGGGCGGCATCACCACCAATATCGCGCGCAACGGGCGGGTCCGGAAGGATCCGGAGGGCAAGGGGCGCACCCACGAGCAGATGGCCGCCGAGTTCGAGGCCATGACCATCACGTCGCCGGAGAAGGCGGCCGAAATCATCTGCCGCGGAGTCGAACGCGGTAAGGCGCGCATCCTGGTCGGACCCGACGCACACCTGTTCGACGTGCTCACCCGGGTGACGCCGACGCACTACTTCGACGTGCTGGCCGTGGTGATGAACGCGGCCCGCGCCCGCGGGTCGAAGGGGGCGAAGTGATGACCGAGCATGTCGACGTGCTGATCGTCGGGGCCGGACTCTCCGGCATCGGCGCGGCCCACCACCTCCAGAGTGCCCTTCCCGCAAAGAGTTACGCGATCCTCGAGGCCCGCGAAGCCATGGGCGGCACCTGGGATCTGTTCCGCTATCCGGGCGTGCGCTCCGACTCCGACATGCACACCCTGGGCTACCGCTTCCGCCCGTGGGTGGCGTCGGAGGCCATCGCCGACGGTCCGGCCATTCTCGACTACATTCGCGACACCGCCGCCGAAGCAGGAATCGAGCAGCGAATCCGCTACGGGCACAAGGTGACCGGTGCGTCCTGGTCGTCGGAGGAGGCCCGCTGGACCGTCGGCTTCACCCGCGACGGTGTCGCCTCCACCCTGACCTGTGACTTCCTCTACCTGTGCAGTGGCTACTACCGCTACGACCAGGGCTTCACCCCGGACTTCGCCGGAATGGACGATTTCACCGGGCAACTCGTGCACCCGCAGCACTGGCCCACCGAACTCGATTACGCCGGAAAGCGTGTCGTGGTGATCGGCAGCGGCGCGACGGCCGTAACCCTGGTCCCGGCCATGGCCAAGAGCGCCGGGCACGTCACCATGCTGCAACGCTCACCCACCTACATCCTGACGGTCCCGACCGCCGACGGCATCGCCACCAAACTGCGAGAACTATTGGGCGACAAGCGCGCCTACGCCGTCACCCGGTGGAAGAACGTCGCCGTCAGCACCCTGATCTACCAGCTCTCGCGGCGCCGCCCGCAGATGATGCGCAAGTTCTTCCGCAACCTCGCCATCAAACAGCTGCCCGAGGGCTACGACGTCGACACCCATTTCAAACCGGTCTACAACCCGTGGGATCAGCGCCTGTGCCTGGTGCCCAACGGTGACCTGTTCCGGGCGATCCGCGATGGCAGCGCCTCGGTGGCCACCGACCGCATCGAGCGCTTCACCCCCGAGGGCCTGCGCCTGGAATCCGGTGCCGAACTGCCCGCCGACATCGTGGTCACCGCAACCGGATTGGATCTGCTCGCCCTCGGCGGCATCGCGCTGACCGTGGACGGCCGCGAGATCCGCCCGCCCGACACCATGGCCTACAAGGGCATGATGCTCAGCGGTGTCCCGAACTTCGCGTTCACCATCGGCTACACCAACGCGTCCTGGACGCTGAAGGCCGACCTGGTCGCCGAATTCGTGTGCCGGTTGTTGCGGCACATGGACACTCACGGCTACGACCAGTGCACGCCGTGGCCGGACCCGCGGGTCACCACCGCGCCGCTGCTCGACTTCGAGGCGGGTTACGTGCTGCGCGCCATCGACAGCTTCCCCAAGGCCGGTTCGCGGGCGCCGTGGCGGCTGGGCATGAACTACGCGCAGGACGTGATCACGCTGCGGCACGGCCGGATCGAGGACGACACCATGCGCTTCACCCGCCGGTCGGTGGCCGCCGCGCGCGACCGCGGGCCCGAACAGGTCACCGCCTGATCCCGGGCGGTGGCGGAGAAACTACGCTGATGCTCGTGACCCGCGCCGATTCCGCCACCAGCGCCGAACCCGCCGCCGACTCCGGTTTCCGGCAGCGGCTCTTCGACGCCATGGCCGACGCGGTGCGCGAGCGCGGCTACAAGGACACCACGGTCGCCGACGTGGTCCGGCACGCCCGGACCTCGCGGCGCACCTTCTACGAGCATTTCGCCGACAAGCAGGACTGTTTCATCTCGCTGCTGACCGAACGCAACAACGAGACGATCGACCAGATCTATGCCGCCGTCGACGTCACCGCGGCCTGGGACATCCAGATCCATCAGGCGATCGAGGCCTGGATCGGGGTGTCGCGCATCGACACCTCCATCACGCTGGCCTGGATCCGCGACACCCCGGCCCTGGGCGAGGCCGCCCGGCAGTTGCATCGCGACGCGGCGGAGGCGTTCATCGCGCTGATCCAGAACCTCACCGCGACACCGGAATTCCAGTCCGCGGGCCTGCATCCGCCGACCCGGCAGATGGCCACCATCCTCTTCGGCGGCTTCCGGGAGCTGATCGCCTCCACCGTCGAGGACGGGCGCGACATCACCGAGATCATCGATGTGGCGGTGGAAACCGCACTGGCCCTGATCGGCCCGAGAATCCGCGCCTAGCCGTGGCGTCCACGAATGACGGATCGGCCGACCGATCCGTGTCGAGCCGCGATCCGGGTGGGCAGCGGCTAGGGTGATCGCGTCGATCTTGCGCGAGGAGTCTCATCACCCATGGGAATTCGATCCCAGTCACGTTCCAACCGGACCGGATTCACCGCGGTGCTCGTCTTCGCGAGCACGACCAGCGTGAGTGCTGTCCTGCTGCCCGCCGCACCCGCCACCGCCGACGCCTATCCGTGGGCGCCCGCGCCGGTGAACAGTTGTGGCGAAGCCGGCTTCGATCCGCTCAACCGCAAGCCGGATCCGGCCGCGCCGCAGGAGAATCCGACGATCAGGATCGGCGTGCCGGTTCCGCAGATCGTGACCGTCCAGGTGCCGGGCCCCAAACCCGACAACACCCGCGTCGATTCCACCGCACTGCCCGCCGATCCGTGTGCGGCACCGTGCCCCGAGATCCGTGACAATCCGACCCCGACGCCGGCCGCCGCGCCCGGCGGCGGCAGTGTCGCGATCCCGCAGGTCGAGATCACCACCGAAGCCGAGCCGATTCCCATCCCGGTGCCCGGCGGCGAACCGCCCGAACCCCAGCCGTCACCGGTCGCCAACCCCCAACCGGCCGCTCCCGCACCGGTTTCCGCGCCCGTCCCCGCGCCGCAGCTGGACTCGGTCGAGCTGGTGAACCAGGTGACCGGACACGGATCCATCAACCGCACCGACACCCGCTGGTCGGTCGACGGCACCGACCTCGGGCTGATGTGGGAGACCAAGCCCGGTCAGGTCGCGGTCGTGTTCGGCGACACCTTCGGCAAGGGCTGGCAGCCCGGCGGAGCGGGCACCGACAAGCAGGACTGGCGCAGCAATGTGGTCGCCTACAGCAGCGGCCACGACCTGTCGCAGGGCCTGGTGCTCGACGACTTCGTGCAGAACACCCCCTGCCACGCCGCCGAGGTCCTCGACAGCCGCAAGATCAAGAACTTCGAGACCACCACCATCCCGACCTCCGGATTCGCGGTCGGGGACCGGCAGTACCTGACCTACATGTCGGTCAACCGCTGGAGCCGCATCCCCGGCATGTGGTGGACCAACCTGGGCGGCATCGCCTGGTCCGACGACGACGGCCGCACCTGGACCAAATCCCAATGGGCCCGCTGGGACAACCTCTTCGGCGTCGGCCGCTTCCAGGTCGCCACCATGGTCCCGCACGGCGACTACGTCTACATGTTCGGCACCCCCAACGGTCGCCTCGGCGTAATCGGCCTGGCCCGAGTGCCTTCCGGCGAGGTCCTCAACAAATCCGCCTACCAGTACTGGATCGACGGCACCTGGGTCCCCGCCGACGGCGCCAACGAATTACTGGCCACCCCTTTGGTTTCCGGCACCGCCAGCGAACTGTCCATCCGCTACGACGAGGAATCCGCCCAGTGGCAGATGGTCTACCTCGACGTCACCAAGGGCAAGATCGTCCTGCGCACCGCCGCCGACCCCCAGGGCACCTGGAGCGACCCGGTGCCGCTGCTCAGCACCGACGACTACCCGACCGCCTACGGCGGCTTCATGCACCCCTGGTCCTCGGGCAAGGACCTGTACTTCACCGTCTCGGCCTGGAACAGCTACAACGTCTACCTGATGCATGCGAAACTGAAGTGACACAACCTCTTTCGAGGCGCTGAGCGGTTTTCGCTCAGCGGTCCTTCGGTTTGGCGCGGAGGTGGGCGCGTTCGCCCTGTTTGCCGAAGAGGCTGAGGAATTCGACGGGTTCGTCGTCGGCGGCGCCGAACCAATGGGGTTCGCGGGTGTCGAATTCGGCGGCCTCGCCCGGGCCGAGGATCAGATCGTGCGGGCCGAGGACCACGCGCAGGCGGCCGTTGAGGACGTAGAGCCATTCGTAGCCCTCGTGGGCCTGCGGGTTGGGTTCGTCGCGGCCGGGGCGCGGCTCGAGGACCAGCTTGTAGGCCTGGATGCCGCCGACGCGGCGGGTCAGCGGCAGCATCTGCATGCCGTGGCGGGTGACGGGCCGCATGTGCACGCGTGGATCGCCGGTCTGCGGGGCGTCCACCAGTTCGTCGAGGGTCACGTTGTGGGCGCGGGCCAGTGGCAGCAATTGTTCGAGGGTGGGCCGTCGCGCGCCCGACTCCAGCCGTGACAGCGTGCTCACCGAGATGCCGGTGGTGGCCGACAGCTCGGCCAGGGTGGTCTCCCGCTGCCGTCGCAGCTCCTTGAGCCGCGGGCCCACCCCTTCCAGGGCCTTGTCGATATCGTCCATCCTGGTATTTTGCCAGAACGGCAACGAATGTTGCCACGTTCGCTGCCGGACGGGCATGGTCGTTGCCAGGAGGTGGTCCCCATGACCGATGAGCTGAACAGCACTTATGACGTGATCGTGGTCGGCGGCGGCGCGGCCGGATTGAACGGCGCCCTGATGCTGGCCCGCGCCCGCCGCAGCGTGGCCGTGATCGACGCGGGCGAACCCCGCAACGCCCCCGCCGACGGCGTACACGGCCTTTTCGCCCGGGAAGGCACCCCGCCCGCCGAGCTCGTGGCCCGCGGCCGCGAAGAGGTGCGCGGTTACGGCGGCCACGTCATCGACGCCCGGGTGAGCGAACTCGCCCGCACCGCGGACGGTTTCACCGTCACCCTGGCCGACGGTCGCACCGCGCGGGCCCGCCGCCTGCTGGTCACCACCGGCGTGGTCGACGAACTGCCCGACATCCCCGGCCTGCGCGAACACTGGGGTCACGATCTCGTGCACTGCCCCTACTGCCACGGCTACGAGGTCCGCGATCGCCCGATCGGCGTACTGGGCCTGGGCCCCATGGGAATTCACATCGCGCAGCTCTTCCGGCAGTGGAGCCCCGACATCACCTACTTCGCCCACACCGCCAACCCGCCCAACGAGGAGCAGGCGGAACAGATGGCGGCCAGGGGAATTCGCATCGTCACCGGTGAGATCGAAGCCATCGAATCCGCCGAAGGCCACATCACCGGCGTACGCCTCACCGACGGCACGGTGGTGCCCCGCGAGATCCTCGCCGCTCCCACCCGCATGGTGGCGCGCGCCGACCTGCTCCCCGCCCTCGGCTTGAACCCGGTCGAACACCCCTCCGGCGCAGGCGAATACATCGCCGCGGACCCATTCGGTCGTACCGACATCCCCGGTGTCTGGGTGGCGGGCAACCTCACCGACGTCAGCGCCCAGGTGGGTGCCGCGGCGGCCGGCGGAGCGATGGCCGGAGCCCACATCAACGCCGACCTGGTGACCGAGGACACCCGCCTCGCCGTCGAGGCGCATCGCAGCCTCGCCGGAGTCTGATCGTCCCGAAGCCGCCGCAGTTGTGCCGCCGCACTCACAGCGGGCGCACAGCTGCGGCATAGCAATCCCGTAGTAACCGGGGCGAGGGTGGAAGAATGCCTACGGTGAACACGGGAAACAGTCCGATCGAGCGCGTGGTGATGCGGCGTGCCGACGGCAGCCCGATCACCGTGCTGGTCGTCGACGACGAACCGGCGCTGGCCGAACTGGTGTCGATGGCACTGCGGTACGAGGGCTGGAACGTCGTCACTGCCGGCGACGGGCAGACCGCGCTCACCCGGGCGCGGGAGACGCGGCCGGATGTGGTCGTGCTGGATGTGATGCTGCCGGACATGACCGGGCTCGAGGTCCTCGGCAAACTGCGCCGCGAGATTCCGACGCTGCCCGTGCTGCTGCTCACCGCGAAGGATTCCCTCGAGGATCGGATCGCGGGGCTGACCGCGGGCGGGGACGACTACGTCACCAAGCCGTTCAGCATCGAGGAGGTCGTGCTGCGGTTGCGTGCACTGCTGCGGCGCACCGGGGTGACCAGTGCGGACACCGGCGCGCAGATCGTGGTCGGCGATCTGGTGCTCGACGAGGACAGCCACGAGGTGACGCGTGCGGGCGCGGAGATCGTGCTCACCTCCACCGAATTCGAGCTGCTGCGCTTCTTCATGCGCAACCCGAAGCGGGTGTTGAGCAAGGCGCAGATCCTCGACCGGGTGTGGAGCTACGACTTCGGCGGCCGCTCCAACATCGTCGAACTGTACGTCTCATACCTGCGCAAGAAGGTCGACAGCGGACGCGAACCGATGATCCACACCCTGCGCGGCGCCGGATATGTCCTCAAGCCCGGGAACTGAGCGCACGCGGACGCGGCGACTGTCGCTGCGTGCCCGCCTGCTCGTCGGGCAAGTGCTGCTGCTGGTGACCGTGGTGATCGGTGTCGGCATCGTGACCGAGCTTGCGCTGCAACAGTTCCTGGTGCATCAACTCGATTCGAGCCTCCTGGAATTCGAGAAGCGTTCGCTCGCCGACTCCGGCGGGGGAGCGTTGATCGGACCGCCGCCCGACGGCGGGCCGAACTCGCCCGTGCCACCGCCACCGGATTCCTCGACGACCACCGGACCCGGACCGAGCTTCCTCAATCGCTTCGGGACACAACCGGATACGATCGGCGCGCTGATCGGTGCCGACAAATCCGTTGCGGCAGGCAAGATCCACGCAGACGGCTCCCAGACGGCGTTGTCCGACAAGGCCCGTCAGCAACTCGGAGCCGTCGCGCCCGGCAAGACGGTCACCGTGAACATCGACGGCCAGGGCCGCTACCGAGTGACGGCATCCACCACATGGTCGGGCAAAACCGTTGTCACCGCGCTGCCTTTGTCCTCTGTCGAGGCGATCCTCATGCGGGTCCTACTGATCCTGCTGATCGTCACAGTCGTCGTCCTGCTCATCGCCATCACCGTCGGTGTCTGGCTCATCCGCCGCGCCCTCGACCCCCTGGACCGTGTCGCCGCCACCGCCGCCCGCGTCGCCGATCTCCCCCTCGATCGCGGCGAAGTGGCTCTGCCCGTGCGTGTTCCAGCCGAGGACAGCGATCCCCGCACCGAAGTCGGCCGCCTCGGCGCGGCCCTCAACAGCATGCTCGACCACATCTCCGCCGCCCTGTCCTCGCGCCACGACAGCGAAACCCGCGTCCGCCAATTCCTCGCCGACGCCAGCCACGAACTGCGCACCCCCCTCGCCGCCATCCGCGGCTATGCCGAACTGGCACAACGCAAACGCGACGAAGTCCCTCCCGACGTAGCCAACGCCATGAGCCGCGTCGACTCCGAATCCCGCCGCATGACCACCCTCGTCGAAGACATGCTCCTGCTGGCCCGCCTAGACTCCGGCCGCGCCCTGGAACACACCTCCGTCGACCTCACCCAACTGACTGTGGACGCGGTCAGCGACGCCCACATCGCGGGCCCGGACCTCAACTGGGACTTGGAACTTCCCGACGAGCCTGTGGTCGTTGAAGGCGACGCCGCCCGCCTACACCAGGTGCTTTCGAACCTACTCGCCAACGCCCGCAATCACACTCGACCCGGAACCACGGTCGTCACCGCACTGACCGAGGACGGCCGCGGGGGAGCAGTCTGGCGAATCACCGACGACGGCCCCGGAATCCCCGCCGACCTACTCCCCGAAGTCTTCGAACGCTTCGCCCGAGGCGACTCCTCGCGCTCCCGCCGAGCAGGCAGCACCGGCCTCGGCCTCGCCATCGTCGCCGCCGTCGTGAAGGCGCACAACGGCGACATCCAGGTCGAAAGTGCCCCGGGCTGCACCGAATTCACGGTGCGTCTGCCCGGATCGGCTGGCGCCGGGCCAGCATGAAGATCAGGGCGAACAGCGCGACAACAGCGAGACTCGAGGTCAGCTCACCGCCGCGCTTGCCGATCGTGTTGACGACGCCCAGGGCGAGGAACAGGGTTTGCGGTTGAAGCTCACATCCCGCGTGTCTGCTCGATGAAGGCGTTCATGACCACGCAGAGACCGATGACAACGACCACCACGGCGACCACCGCACCGAGCAGCACCCACATCGCGTCGCCGAGCAGTCGCCGGACGGTCTCCCCGTTCGGGCGGGCTGCGCGTAGGCGGTCGAACAAACGAATTCTCATGAATCGTGCGCCTTCCGACTCTGCCGCACGGGATTCATTCCTGCCCATGACAATTCACTTCCACCCCTTGCGAGCGACTGACACTTCGACCATATCCGCTGAGCGCAAGCGGTTTTCGACGGAATTGTGGAGATGTCGTGCGGATTGTCAGGGCTGCTGTCCGAGGCTCATAGCCAGCGCATAGCGAGCGCAAAGGAGAACCCCACAGCGGTCATCGAGGATCGAGGTCGAGGGAGTGATCTCCACCCATCGAGAGGGATTCGACATGACCATCACAGCTGGTAGGCCGATCGAGCAGAGCGATACGCCACCCGAGGTGCCGCATCGCCCGCGCTGGAACGGCTGGGTGTTCGGGCCCGCGGATCAGCCGCGCTGGGCCCGCCCCGGCCTGTCGCTGCTACTGGCGACGACGGCGGTGCTGTACCTGTGGGGCCTGGGCGCGTCGGGCTGGGCCAACGACTTCTACGCCGCCGCCGTGCAGGCGGGCACACAGAGCTGGAAGGCGTTGCTGTTCGGCTCCCTCGACTCCGGCAATGCCATCACCGTCGACAAACCGCCCGCCTCGCTGTGGGTGATGGGGTTGTCGGGCCGCCTGTTCGGGTTCAGCTCGTGGTCGATGCTCGTACCGCAGGCGCTGATGGGTGTCGCCTCGGTGGGTCTGGTGTACGCGGCCGTGCGTCGTTGGGTCGGCCCCGCGGCCGGTCTGCTCGCGGGCGTGGCCCTGGCCGCGACACCCGTTGCGGCCCTGATGTTCCGGTTCAACAACCCCGACGCCCTGCTGGTCCTGCTGCTGGTCGCCGCCGCCTACTGCACGGTCCGCGCGACCGAGAACGGCAGCGGTCGCTGGCTCGCATTGGCCGGTGTCGCAGTCGGTTTCGGGTTTCTGACGAAGATGATGCAGGCCTTCCTGGTGCTGCCCGGCTTCGCCCTGGTGTTCCTGATCGCGGCTCCGATCGCGCTGCATGCCCGCCTGTTGAAGTTGGTCGGTGCCCTGGCAGCGGTGGTCGTGTCCGGCGGCTGGTTCGTCGCCCTGGTGAGCCTGTGGCCCGCGGATTCTCGGCCGTACATCGGCGGTTCGACCGACAACAGCCTGCTGGAGCTCGCGCTCGGCTACAACGGCCTGGGCCGAGTCCTCGGCGGTGACGGCAATCCGGGCGGCAACGGTGGCGGTGGCCCCGGCGGCAATGGCGGTTTCGGCGGCGCCACCGGCATCACCCGCCTGTTCAGTGCTTCGATCGGCACCGAGATCTCCTGGCTGCTGCCGACGGCGCTGATCGGCTTGATCGCAATGCTGTGGACCACCCGTCGCGCGCCCCGCACCGACCTCACCCGGGCGTCCATCATCCTGTGGGGCGGCTGGCTACTGGTCACCGGCATCGTCCTGAGCTACATGCAGGGCATCATGCACCCGTACTACACGGTGGCCCTGGCCCCCGCGATCGCCGCCCTGATCGGCATCGCCGCCACCCGGCTGTGGTCGCTGCGTGAAACCCGCACGGCCCGAACCGCTCTCGCGCTCATGTCGATCACCACAGGCGTGTGGACCTTCATCCTGCTGAACCGCGACTCCTCCTGGTATCCGGCCCTGCGCTGGATCGTGCTGATCGGCTCGATCCTGATCGCCGCGGCGATTCTGGTCCGTGCTCACCGGCTGGGCCGCTTCACAACCGCTGTCGCACTCACCGCGGTCCTGACCGGTCTGGCAGGCCCCGCCGCGTACACCCTCGCCACTGCGGCCACACCTCACAACGGTTCGATCCCCACCTCCGGTCCGGCGTCAGCCGCCAGCCACAGCGGATTCGGCGGCCACGGCCCCGGCGGCGGCTCTTTCCCGAACGACGGCCGATCCGGCCCTCAGGGCGAAACCCCGCCCGGTGCAGGCGAATCCAATGCCATGCCGGAGGGCGGCGGCCCGAGCGGTCCCGGTGGCGCGAGCGCCGACAACCCCCAACTCGACACTCTCCTGACCGCCACCGACAACCGCTGGGCGGCAGCGACCGTCGGCTCCCAATCCGCCTCCACCCTCGAACTCTCCACCGGCACATCCATCATGGCCATCGGTGGCTTCAGCGGCGGCGACAATTCCCCCACCCTCGCCCAATTCCAGCAGTACGTCGCCAACGGCCAGATCCACTACTTCATCCCCGGCGGCGGTATGGGCGGATCCGGCGGCGGCTCGGGCGAATCCGGCACCGGGTCAGCCATCACAACCTGGGTCGAAGCCCACTACACATCGGTCACCACCAACGGCACCACCATCTACGACCTGACCCAACCCAAGTCCTGACCCCGCAAACAACAGTGGGCCGCTCCCGAAGGGGAGCGGCCCACTGTCCGTATTCAGTTCCCGAACGACCCGGTCGGCAACGGCAACTGCTGCTGCGGCGCAGGCTGCTGCGGCCCCTGATCCTGATTCCAATTCCCCTGATCCCCGCCATGATCACCCGGCCGATGATCCCCATTCCCCTGATCCCCCGGCCGCCCATGCCCATCCCCACCCTGCCCATGATCCCAATCCGGATCCGCCACCTGACCGGCCACCGCCACCCCATCCCCGCCGCTCACAGCCGCAGACGCGGTAACCCCTACAGCTGCCAAAGGCACAGCCACCAGCGCCCCCGCCACCGCAACGCCCAAAACCCGCCGCCGAACCCCAGTCCCAATCCTCATAACCACACCCTTCAAAAGTCTCGACCGACCCTCTGCCCGCCGACCCCCCGATCCAATCCCCACCCCCTATGCCCCCACTGGGCCCAACCTATGAACCACCTAGGAACCCCCGAAACCCCAACTCCTCAACCCACTTCCACCCCACGCCCCATGACCCCTTCGACTGGCCCCACACGCCGACAACCAGCCGATTTGGATGTAGAGGGGGGTCCTGGGGTAATCTCGTCGAGCACGAGCGAGAGCGAATGCCACGGGCTGTGGCGCAGCTTGGTAGCGCACTTGACTGGGGGTCAAGTGGTCGCAGGTTCAAATCCTGTCAGCCCGACAGTGTGCAGGTCAGAGCCGGTTTTCGAACCGGCTCTGACTGCTTTCTGGACCACGAACTTCTGCTGATTCAAGCGATTCCGCCTCGGTCATACGGCTCTGACCAGCGATTTCTCTGCTCGTAAACCACTTGACCCGCTGTCAAGTGGTTCGGCAGCGAAATAGGCTGTGTCACTTCGGCTTTCGTGCGTTGCGTGGTGCCGTGACTTCTCTTCTGTTCGATCAACTCGGCGTTACTGTGAGCGTTTACGCAGGTGGCGGCTGTGTTCGTCGATTGTGGGCTAGCGGACGCTTAGACCAATCGTGGACCAGGATTGGTCCACAACCGGGCGGTGTTGGGTATCTAGTCGTCGGTTATCGGGCAAATAAACGCGCTTTAAAGACGTGATGTTCACCGCTTATCGGCGGCGACTTTGCTCATGGCGATCGAGGCCGATCACCAGGTGATCATGGAACTACCGATCAATGTCGACATGCTGGCAGGTCTGCGTGAGACCGCGCGGTTGGCGGCGACCCATCACTCGACTCAGATCGAGGGAAACCGGCTAACCCAGGCACAGGTCGCGGAAGCACTTGCCGGAGCCCACTTCCTGGGCCGAGAACGCGACGAGGCGCAGGTCCGCAACTACTACCGCGCGCTGGAACACATTGAAAACGGACCCCGACGCCATACCGATCCGGTCAGAACGTGATTCGCGAAGCAGCCACCGGTCGGGTCGTATACATGCCGCCCGAAGCATCCGATGTGCCTACCTTGATGGCGGACCTGTTCGATTGGATCAACACCCGGATGTCCGCGCGTGACCTTCCTGCCCCGCTCGTCGCCGCGCTCACCCACTACCAGTACGCGACGATCCACCCGTATGACGACAGCAACGGCCGCACCGCCCGGCTCCTCACCCCGCTTGTCCTGTACCGAGCGGGATACGGTTTGAATGGTATTTACTCCCTGGACGAGCACTACGCCCGCAACCTGAACGGCTACTACGCGGCGCTGACCGTCGGCCCATCACACAACTACTACATCGGACGAGCCGAAGCGGATCTCACGGGCTTTCTGAACTTCTTCTGCGACAGCTTGACCCTCGCCAACGGCGAACCCTCGAACTCTTTCGTGACAGTGCGGTCCGCCTACGCCCACGATACGAACGCTTGGTCGGCCCCTGAACCTCAGTAGCTTGCGCGGACACTGAGCAGGGCTGCAATCCATGAGCGATCAGGACGAACTGCGGGTTGCTGTCCGCTCTGGTGAGGTTCCGCACCGTGCACGCGCCGCGTGAACTTGCCGGGCCTCAGCGCTCGTCGGTGTTGGGCAGGCAACGCACTTGCGGATGGCGGACCGGGTCCAGGGCGTGCAGGGTCAGGTCGACGGTGCGGGGGTCGGTGGATTCGGTGAGGTGTCCCGCGCGGTCCTGCGGACAGCCGTCCTGCAACAGCACATTGGTGACGTTCGGGGCGTCGATGAAGCCGGAGGTGTAAGGCGTCACGATCTTGTCGGTCTCGGTGGCGATCATGGTGTACCGGACGGTGGGCGCGGTCATGGGGCCGGAGTTCAGTGTGGTCAGGTAGGGCGAGCCGATGAGCATGTCCCGCAACGCGGCTCGGCCCAGGAGATCGAATGCGGGGGTGCCCGCGCCGAGTGGTGTGATGTCGATTCCGCCGACCACCGAGGTGACGCCGTGCTGTGGGCCGCTGACCGACACCACCTGACGGATCGGATGCTGTTGCCGGTCGGTGAATTTCAGGCTGACCGCGCGAGCGATCAACGCGCCCTGCGATTTTCCGACGATATCCATCGTGGTGCGCGGGTTGATTTCGGTGATCCGGTCGACGGCGGCGGTGAAGTAGTCCACGGAGGTCGAAATCGGCTGGTTGGAGTCGTAATCGAGTCCGTAGACACAGCGTCCGTCGTCGAGCAGCGCCTGCCGGGTGGGGCCGAGGCTCTTCTCGACCGAGGCGTTGGTGCCGTGGATCAGTAGCACGGGCGGTTCACCGCGGGTCTGCGCCGGGCAGGCGTCGAGCGAAGTCAGCGGGGTGGCGCCGGGTGGGGTCGGATCGGCTGCCGCGCCCGGGACGCACACCATGCCCGCGACCGCGAGGGTGGCGCTGATTCCGGTGATCGCGCGCATCGGGATTCTCCTCATATCTTCTGCGTCTCCTGTCTGTGGTTTCGCCGCTGCCGCTGCCGATCGGGGTCCGCGACCAACGAGGACAGCAACAGCCGGGCGGTGAACGGGTCCGCGGGTTCGGAGGTCACCTGTGCGCAGGAGCCGAATTCCAGTACCCGGCCCTGTCGCATGACCGCCACCCGGTGGCTGATGTGACGCACCACCGCGATGTCGTGTGAGACGAACAGGTACGCGACGCCGGTGCGTTCTTGAATATCGATGAGCAGGGCCAGGATTCGGTCCCTGGTCGACAGGTCCAGCGCGGATACCGCCTCATCACAGATCACCAATTCGGGATCCAGCGCGAGTGCACGCGCGATCGCGACGCGCTGGCGCTGGCCGCCGGAGAACTCGCGCGCGTACCGGTCCGCCGCATCACGGGGGAGCTCGACCTGATCGAGCAGCGCGGTGACGTGCTCACGAGCCCGCGCGCGCGGTATCCCCGCGGCCCGCAGCGGTTCGCCGAGAATGTCGGCCACGCTCATCGTGGGGTTGAGTGAGCTGTACGGGTCCTGGAACACCACCTGGATGCGGGCCGCCAGTGGTCGTCGTCGCGCCCGCGTCAACCCGCCGATCTCGGTCCCGTCGAATCGGATCGCTCCGCCCGACACCGGTGCCAGGCCCAGGATCGCCCTGCCGACCGTGGTCTTGCCCGAACCGGATTCGCCTACCAGGCCGACGGTTTCGCCGCGTCGGATGTCCAGGTTCACCCCATCGACCGCGGTGAACGCCTCAGCGCGCCAGCCGCGGCCCGGAAACCGCACCAGCAGGTCTTCGATCTCCAGCAGACTCATTGCCGCGCACCGGCCTTCGTGTTCGGCGCATCGATGTATTCGGCGCGCACATGGTCTTCATCGAGCACCGCCGCCAGCAGCTCACGCGAGTACTCGTGCGCGGGATTCTCGAAGAACTCACGCACCGAGGCGGTTTCGACGATCTCACCGGCACGCATCACGGTCACGTCATCGCAGAGGTCGGCGACGACCCCGAGGTCGTGCGTCACCAGCAGGATCGACATGGACAACTCCTCTCGCAGTTCGCGGAGCAGGTCGAGGATCTCGCTCTGCACGGTGACGTCGAGCGCGGTGGTGGGTTCGTCGGCGATCAGGATTCGCGGCTCGGTCGAGATCGCTCCGGCGATCAGCACCCGCTGTGCCATACCGCCCGAAATCTGATGGGGATAGCACCGCATGACGCGTTCCGGATCGCTGATTCCGGTCCGAGTCAGTAGCGCTGCCGCGCGCTCGCGCGCCGCGCGACGACTGAGCCCACCCGCGCGCAGCGGTTCGGTCAACTGGTAGCCGATGGTGAACGCGGGATCCAGATTGGACATGGGTTCCTGCGGCACATAGGCGATGGATTCGCGCACCGATCGTTCGCGCTGAGCCGGTCGCATCGTCCGCATGGGCACACCATCCAGCCAGATTTCCCCGGACAGCAAGCTCGCCTGCCGTGGCAGCAGGTCGAGGATGGCGAACGCGGTTTGGGTTTTGCCCGAACCCGATTCGCCGACCAAACCCATGATTCGGCCCTGCCGCAGGGTCAGCGACGCTCCGCGAACCACCTCGACCGGCTCGGAATCGGCGGCGGGATAACCGATTCGAAGTTCTCGAACGGACAGCACCTCCTCCGGCGTGGGTGGATTCGCGGGCGTGGCCGGTAGGGTCACCCGTGGCCGTCGCACCGCACCGCGATCGGCCGTGGACCGGGTATCGCTGTGCTGCAACGCATCCCGGAGCCCGTTGCCCAGGAGGAACAGTGCCGTCACAGTGATGGATACGGCCAGTCCGGGCCAGAGGAAAAGCAGTCGATTCTGATAGAGGGCATTGAAGCCCTCGCTCAGCATGCCACCCCAGGTGATGATCGAGGCGTTTCCGAGACCGATGAAGTCGAGCCCGGTCTGGACCGTGATCGCCACCGCGGACAACACGGTCAGCATCAGCAACAGCGGCCCGCGCACCACGCCGAGCACATGCCGGGCGATGATGCGCGCATCGCGGAGCCCGGCGACCTTCGCGGCGTCGATATAGAGCTCGGACCGGATCGCGTTCACCTGCGCACGAATCACCCGGAACACCGCGGGCGTCATCATCGTGCCCAGTGCGCTCATGGTGATCCAGGTCGAATTGCCCAGTCCGGCAATGATCGCCATCAACACCAGCAGTGCGGGCAGCGCCAGGATCACACTGGACAACCAGTCCAGTGCCAGGTCGATCCGGCCACCGTAGTACCCGGCGACCAGCCCGGACGGCACGCCGAGCACAATCGCGACGCCGAGTGCTATCGCCGCGCTCAGCATCGTCGATTTCGTCCCGAACACCAAGCGCACGAAGACATCTCGTCCACCATTATCGGTGCCGAGCAGATGTCCGGGGCTGCCGAGCGGTGCGTTGAGATTGCGCAGGTTCGCGTCGAGGGGACTGTGCGGATCGACCCAGCCGATGATGAGGGCGGCGATGAACGCGACCAGCACCACCGTCAGCAGGATCAGACCTGTCGCCGCGAGCGGATTTGTGAGCACCGCACGCAGCCGAGTCGTGCGTAAAGACGTTCTGGGAGGGTTGTTTTCACTCATATCGTGCGTGCCTTCGGAGTCAGCCAGAGCTGGGCCAGATCGGTCAGGAGATTGACGAGTACGACCATCGCCGCGGTCAGGACCACCAGGCCCATGAGCACCGGGCGATCGCCCGCGAGCGTGGAATTCACCGCGAGCGTGCCCAGCCCCGGCATGGCGAACACCTTCTCCACCATGAAGGAGCCGCCGAGCATGGCGACCGCGCCCAGCGACATCGCGGTCAACCATGGGGGAGCGGCATTACGCAGCGCGTGCCGCCACAACAGCGCGCGCCGCGAGATTCCGCGCGAGCGCAGGGTGCGCATGTAGTCGGTGTCCAGCACATCGAGCAGCGCGCCACGACCTTGCAGCAGCGCCCCGGAGATCCCCGAGAGCGAGACGGCCAGGACGGGCAACACCATGCCCGAGAGCCATCGTCCGGGCGAAATGCTCAGGGGCACATAGCCGAGCACCGGAAAGATATGCCAGTGCACCGCGAACGCGGTGAGCAGCAGCAGTGCCAGCAGATAGCCCGGTACGGCGTGTCCAGCGAGAGCGATCAGCTGGACGAGACGGTCGGCGCGGCCGCGGCCGGTGGCCGCCAGCACGGCGAGCCCCAGACTCGCGACGGCGACCACGGTCAGGCTCAATCCCATCAGGCTCATGCTCACCGGGAGATGGGTCGAAAGCTCCCGGCTGACCGGCTGATTGCTCATATACGATCGCCCCAGATCACCTCGGAACACCCCGCCCGCCCAGTCGGCGTACTGGACGAGCAACGAACGGTCGACGCCGAGTGAGTGATTCGTGGCGGCGACCGCCTCCTGCGAGGCCCCCGGGCCGAGAATATTGCGGCCCGGATCGGTGCCACCCAGGCTGGTCAGGAAGAACGCGAGGGTGGTGACCGCCACGAGGAGCAACAGCGCGGACACCGCACGCTTCAACAGCAGTACAGCCATGTGATCAGCTCCCCGCGCGCTGGAACCGGACCAGATCGGGATAGCCGCGTTCCTGACGTTCGATCTTTACTCCGGCGACCGACGCCCACACCGTCTCCGCGCCGAAAATTGGTGCGAACCAAGCGCTTTGCACCAATTGGCGGTTGACTGCCCGGAAGGCGGCATCCTGGGCCGTGCCGGGTTCGGCATGCTGGGCGGCGGAGATCAGTGCGGCGAGTTCGGGCTCGGATACGTGGAAGGGATTCCAGGCCGCCGCGGGCAGCACCGACAGTTGCAGGTCCTCCCAGGGCGATTTCATACCGAGCGACATGAAGAACATCGGGAACCGGCCCGAGGTCATCGAGGTCAAAAGCTGTGTGGGCGGGACCTTTTCCCAGGTGACGGTGATCCCGATCGCACCCAATTGCATATCCAGCGCCGTATTGAGGGCGGGGCTCCCGGTGAAGGACGTCATATCCGGCATGGTGACCGCGAACCCGCCGGGGTAACCGGCGCGTGCCATCAACTCCTTGGCTTTGGTCACGTCATGCGGGTAGGCCGCGTTGAGCTGCTCGTCGTACGCGCCGGAGCCCGGCGCGAAGATCTGGGTCGTCGCGGGCGGATTCCCGGGCGCGAGCGTACGGAACAGGTCCCGATCGACGACCATATTGATCGCCTGCCGAACCTCCGGTTTACCCAGTGCGGGCTGAATGGTGCCCGCGCGGTCGGCCAGGATCAAACCGTTCCACGCGTTCGCGACCTGGACGGTCGACAATCCGGCCGCCTGTAGCTTCGACGCGTCGGTCGCGACGAACGACCCCGCATCCAGCCGCCCGGTGGTGAGGCCGTTGCGGATCGTATTGGGATCGCTGATCGCGACGAGTTCGAGGCGATCGAACGGGTATTGCGAACCGTCGGGGTAGGCGCTGTTGCGACGGAATACCGTGGTGCCCGGCTGGGAGCCGGCGGAGTCATACAGGTAGGGGCCGGAACCGACCGGGACCTGGTCGAATCCGCCCTTGGACAACGCATCCGGGGACACCATGGTGCCGAGTGCCGAGGCGAGGTTGGGCAGTAGGGCGGGGTCCGGAGCCGACAGGTGCAGCACCAACTGATCCGGGCGAACCGCGTCGATTCCGGTAATGGCCTCGCCCGTGGCACTGTTCGGCCCCGGCGTCGAGGTGAACCGCGCGAGGTTGGCTTTCGCGGCATTCGCGTCGAAGGCCGCGCCGTCGCTGAACCGGAGGTCCTTGCGGAGATCGAGGGTCAATGTGGTGTGGGCCGAGTCGTAGCCGAAGGCCGACGCCATTCCGGGGATGACGTTCCGGTTGGCGTCCTGGCGGAGCAGGGTGTCATATACGGCCTGCCAGTAGGGCTTTCCGGGCCCGACATCGAATTTGACCGGATCGAAACTCCCGAGCGGTGAAGCGGTCGCGAGGGTCAGAGTGTCGTCCGAGACACCACCCTGTGTGGATTGGCCGCAACCGGCCAGCGCGGTGATGGCCATCGCTACCGCGGTCGCGACGGTGAAGATTCGGGATTTGCGCAACGGGGGACTCTCCTGGAGGTCGTGGTCTAGGCTTGTTCGGACCAGCAGGCCGATCAATCGGTAGGTTGGCTCGGAGAGTGCGTCTCCGGCCTTTGCTGCCTTCGGATGGATTATGTACATGCGCAGTAGAAGATGTGGGGAGTATCGAACATTTTTACCAACTTCATAGATTCCTCAGAATCTATGAAGGTCGATGTAGGCGTAGGGCTGCGGTGCACAGGTCCAGCAGCACCGCGTCATCGATTTCCATAGCGCCCCGGGCATTTTCGCGAACCATTTCGCGTAGCCGGGCGACGACCGACCGATATTGCGGGTGCTCGGCCAGATTCGTGCGCTCGGCCGCGTCGGCCGCACGGTCGGCGAGGAAGGGCTCCTCCTCTTCCGGAGTGGGTGCGCGACCATCGATGCGGGTTGTCATATCGAAACGGAAGCGGTCCGTGCGCACACAGGACCGCCTCGGCCAGGCGTGCCCGCCCGGATAGCCGCCGTACATCTTGTTCGGGAACGCGGTACTCCACACCGCCCCGAAGCCGATGGTGGCGAAGATGGCCCGCGGTGCGGGATCGGCGAACAGATCACGGCCACCGAAACCCTCCGGAGCGTCGATTCCACAGAGCCCGAACAGGGTTCGGGCCAGATCGATGGACTGGGCGAGATCGTCGCGGTGGCCGGGCGCCAGACCGGGGGCGGCGATGATCAGCGGTACTCGATGCGACTGCGGAGCGAAGGTGTGTTTGCCGAACGCGCCGGTCTCACCCAGATGCGCGCCGTGGTCGGAGGTCAGCACGATAACGGTGTGGTCGGCGACGCCCGCGCGTTCGAGTGCGGCGACGATCCGCGCGATCTGGCTGTCGATCCAGCTCACCAGGTCGTGATACGCCGTGCGGGCTCGCCGAAGCTGCTCGGCCGACAACCCTTGGCCGCCACTGACATCGGCGAACGCCGATTCGAACGGACTCGAAACCTCTTGTGCGGGTGTGCCTCCGGACCGGTCGTGCGGATCGGGCAGCGTGCTGAACTCGTGCGGCACGATCACGGGTGTATGCGGTTGCAGATACGAGGCGCGGACCAGGAATGGTGCATCGGCGTGCTCGGCGATCCAGTCGACGGTGTTGTCGGTAACCCGCTCGGGCGGGTATCGAGTGCCTTCGGGTACCGTGCCCGCCACCACGAATCCGGTGCCCGGTGTGGTGAGGAGGTCCAGCTCCGCCGGATCGTGTCCACCGAACGGGTCACGCATGCCGCCACCGGCGGAATCGGTGTGTTGCCAAGGGGTCAACGCCGCCGGGGCATGGTGTTTTCCGAAACTGGCGGTGCGATAACCGTGCCCGGCGAACACCTCGGGGAAGGTCATCAGTCCCGCGGGCAGCGGGAATCCATCGGCATAGGCTTCGTTGTGGTAGACGCCGGTTCGCTCCGGTGGTTGCCCGGTGAGAATGGCGGTGCGCGCCGGGACGCAGACGGGGGAGTTGGTGAAGCATTCGCGGAAGACGACCGCGTGCTCGGCCAGCGCGTCGATTGCCGGGGTACGCGGTGAAAACCCCGGCTCCGCAGCAGAGTTCACGTAGGGGCCCAACGCGT
The DNA here is from genome assembly GCF_045161165.1 of Nocardia sp. NBC_00511. Classification (NCBI taxonomy): domain Bacteria; kingdom Bacillati; phylum Actinomycetota; class Actinomycetes; order Mycobacteriales; family Nocardiaceae; genus Nocardia; species Nocardia sp. NBC_00511. The sequence continues at coordinate 3,755,833 of NZ_CP107849.1, read as the reverse complement.
CGGCGCGGAGCTCATCGCAGTAGATCCAGACGATATTGGGTGCAGCGGGATTCATCTCGGTCTCGCATTCCGTCGTCGCCATGCCCGGCGTGGGCACTGGGTTCCGGACTGCGGCAATCCGAAGATTCGGTGGAATCCGTGGATTGCCGCGTCGGGAACAGAATTGTCGGGCTCGCTACTTGGCCGGTTGCGGCTTCGGGGCGGGCTGGTTGATGGTGGTGAAGTACTGCACCGCGGCCATGACCGCGATCGGCGCGGTGACCAAAAGGGTGCCCGCGAGCGTGCCGAGAGCGCCCACCGCCATGACCCCGCCCAGACAGCCGATGGCCGCCGCGGGCAGGAAGGCGCCGAACAGGCCGATAATGGCCGCGGCGGCGATCGTCGCGCCCGCAATCCCGCCTAGTAGACAGCCGAGAGCGGCGCCGCCGAGGCTGCCGACAATGGTGCCGATACCCGCACCCATCTGGACCGTGGTGGCCATGCGTGCCCAGGCGGCCTGCTCGCGCTCGTATTCGGTGCGCCAGGGCGCCTGATCCTCGTATGGCAGCGCGACCGGGCGGTAGCTGGCGTGCTCGGCATCGAACTGCGGGGTGAGGGTGGCGGTGCGGTCGGCGATATCGGCCTTGATCGGGAAGACGAAATCGTCTACGCGAAAGGACAATTCGGTGCCCGCCAGGACGGTGCCATCGGCGGCCTTGATCTTCAGCACGCCGTCCTGCACCGCGAGTGAACCGCCGTCGGTGGTGATGACGGTGGACCGCTCGCCGGGCGTGGCGGTGTAGTTGACCCCGCTGAGTCCGGAATCTGGTGTGGCACTGGAGGTTCCGGAGGCAACGCCGATCGCCGCGGCCAATAGGATGGCCGTGGAGGTGATCCTTCTCATCTATTCGGTCTTTCGTTTTCAGTAGCGCTGCTCCGGCGTTACTGTGAAAACCAGGCGTCTGGCAGGACGTCGCTGGTTATGAAATGTGTTCGTCCGTATGGCGGATGGGTTCCGCCGTGCATCACAGGTGTGTCGTCACGTCCTCCTCGTATTCGTTCGATCCGGGCGTGGCGGCCGCATGCCTCCCGGAATCGGCAGATCCACCTGCGGGAAGCGGGGGTCCACCGCGTACGGGATGACATCGGAGGTCTCGACCATCCAGCGCAGCATCGCTTCGTGCATGCGCTGCCGGATGTCGGCGTACTCCGGTTGCCCGGCCAGGTTGATCAGTTCGGATGCGTCCGTGCGGCGGTCGTACAGCTCCGGCTGCTCATAGAGCCGCCACACATACGTCCAGTCCCGGTCCCGCACCGCTACGGCCCGACCGACCAGCGTCGGATCCGCGTGCTGGAGTTCGCCTTTGCGGTCGTAGGGAAACGCGGGCCGCTCCAGCTGTGATTCCTCCTCGATGGTGAAACCGCCTTCGGTGAAGGCGAATTCGCGATGCGGCAGAGCGGGATCACGCAGCTGTGGCAGCAGGCTGCGGCCGAAATGCCGGTGCGGGGCGGCGGTATCCGCGAGTTCCAGCACGGTCGGCAGCACATCGATGAGTTCGACCATGGCGGAACAGGTTCCGCCACCGGGGAGACCGCCGCCGCCGATGATGAGCGGATCGCGGGTGATGCAGTCGTGCATGGCGGACGGCCATTTTTCGATCAGCCCGTAATCACCGAGGTATTCGCCGTGGTCGGCGAAGAACAGCGTGATGGTGTCCTGCGCCGCGCCCGCTCGCTCGACCGCGGCGGTGATCCGGCCGAGTTGGCTGTCCAGGCGTTCGATCATCCCGTAGTAGGTGGCCACGACCTCGCGCCACTGTGCCGAGGTCACCTCGCCGATCTCGTAGGACTCGCGGATGGCCCGCATGAAACGAGGTTCACCGGCCGGATCGCCGGCGGGTATCGGGTCGGCCATGGCGGCGCGGTCGTGCCGGGAGAACCACGGCTCCTCGGCCTGGAATGGGCAGTGCGGCGCGATCAGCGGCAGGAACAGCACCCACGGCTGGTCGGGCGGATTCTCCAGCCATTGTTCGGCGGTGCGGATCAGGGCTTCGTCCGGGTCGATCAGGTCGTCGCCGGATACCTTGCCGCGGTAGAACAGTCGCGACCAGACGCCTTCTGGATAGTCGCCGCCGTGGCCCATATTCGGCAGGACGGAGAAGCCGTACTCGTGCACGCTCAGCTCCGTCACACCCGGTGCGAAGGTATCTCCGCGCATACCCGGCCAGGCGATGTGGTAGCCCGAATCCTTCAGAATCCGAAGCAGATTCGGTTCATCGGGCTGGATCAGGTGGGTGAGCGTCCGGTGTCCGGCCGTATGCGGATACCAGCCCGTCAACAGCGATGCCCGGCTCGGTGAGCAGACCGGATGCTGCACAAAGGCATTGGTGAAGCGGGTACCCGTGGCGGCGAGCGCGTCGATGTGCGGGGTATTGATCACGTCGTTGCCGAACGCTCCCACGGCGTCGGCCCGGAGCTGATCGGGAATGAAGAACACGAAGTTCGGGCGTCGCGTCACGGGAGTCCTTCGATTACGGCTGGGCGAGGGTGCTGCCGGTTCACGACCGCGAAGGCGGGAACCGTGGGTCTCTATGTGCATGAGAACTTAGGAGAACAATCGCGGGGAAGTGGTGGAGTGTCAAGAGTCAAGTCTCGCGAACCGGAAAGTTGGGTTAATCGCGCGGAAACTGCCTCGTAACGCACCATCGGACCTGTAGCGTGCTCGATCGGAATCTGTGATCGCTATGTACCTAGGGTCATAGTCGAGGGGCTGGTCGAGCCAAACGGCGGATGGCGAGTTCGGCGTACAGCGCGGCACCGTCGGCGAGCACCGATTCGTCGAATACGGCCAGCGGTGAGTGGTTCATCGGCGCTTTGCCGGCGTCGACGCCGGGCGGGGTCGCCCCGAGAGCGATCATCGCGCCGGGGATTTCGGCGATGACGCGGGAGAAGTCCTCCGAACCCGACCCGGGGCGATCCTGCCAGGCCCAGCGGCGCGGACCGCAGATCTCGGCCACGGTGTCGGCGGCGAATTCGGTCTCCCGATCGTCGTTGACGGTCACCGGATACAGTTCGGCATAATCGATTTCGACGGTCAGACCGTGGGCCGCGGCGACACCGCGCACCGTGCGCAGGAAGCCATCCCGCACGCGTGTGTGTGATTCGGGAGAATACGAGCGCACTGTCGCTTCGAAATACGCCTGCTCGGGAATGATGTTGTCCTGGGTTCCGGCGTGCAGCTTGCCGACGGTGATGACCACCGGATCATGGATATCGATGCGCCTGGTCACCATTGTCTGCAGTGCGAGCACCATTTCGCAGGCCGCGGGAATCGGGTCTCCGGCCTGATGTGGCATCGATCCGTGGCCGCCGACCCCGTGCACGGTCACCCGGACCGTATCCGCCGCGGCCAGGAACGGTCCGCGCCGCGCGGCGAAAACTCCGGCGGGCAGCTGCTGGCTGATCACATGCAATGCGTAGGCGGCGACGGGCCGGGTTCCGGACGCGTCCAGCGCGCCTTCGGCGAGCATCTTCCCGGCTCCGTCATAACCCTCTTCGCCGGGCTGGAACATGAAGACCACATTCCCCGCGAGCTGATCGGCGCGGGCGCTCAACAGCTGTGCCGCACCGGCCAGCATGGCGGTGTGCAGGTCGTGTCCGCACGCGTGCATGCGGTCGGCTTGCGCGGCGAAATCCAGTCCGGTCCTTTCGATTACGGGTAGCGCGTCCATATCGCCGCGCAGCAGGACCGTCGGCCCGGGGCGCGCGCCGCGCAGTACCGCGGTCACCGATGACAGCGACTTCCCCATGCTGATCTCGAGGCCGAGACCGTCCAGGGCGGTCAGCACCTTCTCCTGGGTGCGCGGCAGTTCCAGGCCGAGTTCGGGTTCGCGGTGCAGGGCGCGACGCAGCTGTACGAGATCGCCTTGCAGGGTGGTGGCATCCTCACGAATGGACATGGTGGGGCTCCTTCTGAAAGTTCTCGGTGAACAGTCGAACCTCGGTGACGGTGCGAGTTCCGGCCAGCAGCGCCAGCGACGCCGCGAAGACATAGACGGGCACGACCCAGCGCAGCTGTGCGGCCCCGAGCGCTTCGGCGACCATCGGGAAGGTGCCGCCGAAGACGGCCACCGTCACCGTGGACACCAGACCCGCGCCGACCGCTCGCACATCCGCGGGCAGCAGCAGCGCGCACAGCACACTGCTGACCGCGGAGAAACCGGCCGCGCCGAGCCCGAGCACGATCGCCGCGAGCTCGAACGGGAGCACCCCACGGACCATTGCCAGCGTGACCGGCAGTACGCAGATCACGTTGAACGCGAAGGTGATTCGCATGATCGGCAGCACGCCGAAGCGGTCCGCGAGAGCTCCGATGATCAGCATGGCGACCAGCACGACCATGAGTACGACGGTCATGAACGAGGTCGCCGACGCGGTATCGGCCACACCCGCAGCCGCGGCGAACTTCGGCAGATAGACCAGTGCGAAGTAATAGGTCACGGTGCCGCCGAGAGTGAACAGGAAGATCGTCAGCAGCGCTCGGCGATGCGCACGGAACACCGTGGCGATCGCCGGTGACCGTGCCGCATCGCTCGCGTGGTCGCCCTCGAACTCGCCGCTCTCCGGCGCGTAGGCCCGAATCCACAGGGCCAGCACGCCGAGCAGCCCACCGGCGACGAAACCCCACCGCCAGCCGCCCGCCCGCAGCGCCTGCTCACCGATCGTCGCGCTCGAGATCGCTACGGTGAGGAAGACCAGTATCGAACCGATCATGATGCCGCCGTAGGAGATCGCGCTGAACAGGAATCGATGCCGGCGCGGTGCGGTCTCGGCGACATACGCGGCGATGGTCGGTCCCTCACCGCCGTAGGCCAGGCCCTGCACGATGCGCAGTGCGACCAGTGCCACCGCCGACCAGACGCCGATCGTCGCCGCCGTGGGCAGCAGTGCGATGGCGATGCTCGCCACCGAGATGATCGACATGCACAGCAGCAGGTTGAAACGCCTTCCGCGCGAATCGCTTACGCGGCCGAAGAACACGCTGCCGATCGGGCGGGCCACGAAGCCGACCGCGAAACCCCCGTAGGCGACAATGCTCGCGCCGATCGAATCGGAGCCGAAGAGATCGGCGGTGAAGAACGACGCGAAGACCACATAGACGGTCCAGTCGAATGACTCGACAATGCCGCCGACGGTGGCCGCGGCCAGTTCACGGCGCGGCAATCCGCCGCGCGGCTCGGGGCGAGCGCCCGGCGCGGGCGCTTCGGTGCTGGTTGGTTCGCTCATCTGCCTCGGTTCCTTCCGGCCCGCTGACGGCCGTGGTTCCGGCCGCCGCGAAGGTGCGAGGAGGCTATCGTTCAGTTCCGAATGTGCCGCTCGACGCACATGAAATTGGCAATTTCAGGAGTTCTGATGCAGGAATCATTCACTTTGGATGAGCTGGAGCTGCAATTGGTCAATGCGATCCAGCTCAACCCACGCGCGTCATGGAACCTGATCGGCAGCGTGCTCGGCGTGGATCCGGTCACCGCGGCCCGTCGATGGGAGCGACTCACCGCGCTCGGCCTGGTGTGGACCTCGGTGTATCCGGGCACCCCGTGGGAGTGGGATCTGGTCGGCGCGAATATCTATGTGCGGTGCGCGGCGGGCAAGGCGGGCGCGGTGGCCGAGGCGCTGCGCGCGGACCATCGGGTGGCCACCATCGAACACATCACCGGGGAGGGCGATCTGTCGCTCACCGTCTTCACGCCGAACCTGGCGGAGTTGTCGTCGTATGTGCTCACCTCGCTGGGGTCCATCCGTGGCGTTCGTGATTGCCGGACCCATGTGCTGACGGCGGTCTACACCGAGGGCAGCCGGTGGCGATTGCGGACCTTGGACGCCGCCCAGCGCGATCGCATCCTCGCCTCGCGCCCGGCGACCGAGCCGAAAACCAGCGGGCCGCTCAGCGAGGTCGACCAAAAGCTTTACGCGGCACTGGAACTCGATGCTCGCGCCGGTTTCACCGAACTGGGTGTCGCGGCCGGTGTCAGCACCTCCACCGCGCGTCGGCGGGTGAACGCCATGCTCGCAGGTGGGCGCGTCGTGACCCGCTGCGAGGTCGCGCAACCGGTATCGGGGTGGCCGATCAGCGCATCACTGTGGTGCCGGGTGCGCCCGGCGGATCTCGATCGGGTCGCCACGCAGGTGGCCCGACTGCCCGAAACCCGTTCGTGCTCCTCGGTGACCGGCGGCCGGGCGAATCTGCTGCTGTCGGTGTGGCTGCGGTCAGCGGCGGATATCCACCGCCTCGAGGCTTCGCTCGCCGATCAGGTCGACGATCTGGAAATCCTGGATGTGGCACTGTCCCTGCGGCACGTCAAACGTATGGGCAGACTCCTCGATGAGCACGGCCGTGCCGTCGGGGTCGTGCCGATGGTGGCTCCCGAGACCTGGTCGGCGGATAACTCATAAGTTCTTAAGAACTTAGGTGAACCGGTTTCCGGTGATGGAAAGTCGTGTTAGAAAGGTCTGTCCGCAGCTGAACTGAAGTCGCTGCCCACTCACTTATATGCACAAGAAGATACCTGCGGCCCCGGTGCGCAGTGCTCGATCCGAAGGGATAGTCCATGCGAGCAATCATGGTGATGTTCGACAGCTTGAACCGGCATCTGCTGCCGCCCTACGGCGGTGACTGGACGCACGCGCCGAACTTCGCACGGCTCGCCGAACGCACCGCCACCTTCGACAACTGCTGGGCCGGATCGATGCCGTGTATGCCCGCGCGCCGCGAAATCCACACCGGCAGGCATAATTTCCTGCATCGCAGCTGGGGACCGCTGGAACCGTTCGACGACTCCATGCCGGAGATGTTGAAACAGGCGGGCGTCTACACCCATCTGGCCAGCGATCACCCGCACTACTGGGAGGACGGCGGCGCGACGTATCACGGCCGCTACAACAGCTGGGAGTTCTTCCGCGGCCAGGAGGGTGATCCGTGGAAGGGGCAGGTCGCCGATCCGGAGATTCCGGAGGACCTCAAACGGATGCGGCACACCAGCTACCGGCAGGACTGGGTGAACCGGCAGCATATGGACACCGAGGCCAAGCACCCGCAGACCTTGACCTTCGACGCGGGAATCGAGTTCCTGCACACGAATTTGGGCCAGGACCGCTGGTTCGTACAGATCGAGACCTTCGATCCGCACGAACCGTTCTACAGTCACAAGCAGTACAAAGACCTGTATCCGCACGACTACGACGGCCCGCATTTCGACTGGCCGGACTACAAGCGGGTGACCGAAACGCCGGATCAGGTGCAGCACGGGCGTTTCGAATACGCGGCGCTGCTGTCGATGTGCGATCACTCGCTGGGTCGCGTCCTGGACTTCATGGACGAGCACGATATGTGGCAGGACACGATGCTGATCGTGAACACCGACCACGGGTTGCTGTTGGGTGAGAAGAGCTGGTGGGGCAAATCGGTGATGCCCTGGTACAACGAACTGGTTCACCTGCCGCTGTTCGTCTGGGACCCACGGGCCGCCGACGCCGCGGGTCAGCGTCGCGAATCGCTGGTTCAGACAATCGATTTGGCGCCGACGCTGCTGGAGTTCTTCGGGGTCGAGCGCACCGGGGATATGCGCGGTGTGCCGCTGCCGGTCGCCGCGGATACCTCCGCCCGGGAAGCAGGTCTGTTCGGGATCCATGGTGGGCACGTCAATATCACCGACGGTCGCTATGTCTATATGCGCGCACCGGTGTCGGCGGAGAATCAGCCGCTCGAGGAGTTCACCCTCATGCCGACCCATATGCGTACCCGCTTCGGCGTCGACGAACTCGCCGACCTGACGCTGGCGGAGCCGTTCACCTTCACCAAAGGTGTTCGGACACTACGTATCTCCGGCCGCACCCTGCTGAACTCCTATCAGTTCGGCAGCCTGCTGTTCGATCTGTCGGTCGATCCCGAACAGCTGGACCCGATCCAGGACGATGCGGTCGAGTTGCGCATGGCCGGGCTGATGGTCGACCTCATGCGCGAGAACGACGCGCCCGCAAGCCAATTCGAGCGCCTCGGACTGCCGGTGGACGGGCCGGTCACCGAAGCGCATCTGCTGGTGGGTACGCAGCGCGCGATGTCGATGGAAAATGTCGAGCCGCTGCCCAAACCCGAGGACTTCGCGGGCGGCGGTGTGGCGCTGCTGACCCCGGTGCGCGCATTGCTCGCCGATCCGGTGATCGGTGCGGTATTGCACCGGCATCTGCCGATTCTGGGCGATACCGAGGTCTTGCAGATGATCGGTCAGGCCGGTCTGCTGGATATCGCGGCGGTCGCACGCGGGGCCGTCCCGGTGGCCAAGCTGCATGCGATCGCGGACGAATTGGCCGCTCTCACCACCGAAGTCAAGACCACGACATCGTCACGGCAATGATCATCGCGACCGTGGCCACCGCCGAAGTGGTGGCCACGATCGTCATCGCGGCGGTTCCGGTCCGCCCGGCCCGCAATTGCCGATTGCGCCGATAACCGATGACCGACACCACGAGAAGGGCGACCGTCGCGGTCGATACGGCCGCGACGTTGCCCGGTGAGCGGGCGCTGACGGCTTGGTGGGCGAGCAGGAGCGCCGCGGTGCACAGCGAAGCGATGGTGCGCCGCCATGCCAGGGTGGTGCGCTCGGTGGCGAGTCCGCTGTCACGCGCCGCCACGGGCGATCCCATGGTCATCGAATCCCAGCCGTCAGCGGATCGCTCGTGGCATCGATTCGCGCCGGGCGTCGAACCCGGCTCGGTCCAAGGGAATTCACCACAGCACGACAGCGGCCGCCGACAGTGCGGCGATGACGGCGGTTCCGGCCGCGAGTACGGGTACCGAGCCGGGGCCGGGCAGTTCCCGTCCGGCGCGCATCGCTCGCTCGACCATGCGCCAGCGCCGGTACGCGCCGAGCGAAAGCGTCAAGGCGAGTGCGACGCACACCAGTACCGCGAGCCGCAGCATGGGCCCGCCGCCGATCGGCTCGATGAGCGAGTGCACGGCGACCGCGCCCGCGAGCAATCCGAGCGAGGTTCGGATCCAGGCCAGGAAGGTGCGTTCGTTGGCGAGGGTGAACCGATAGTCGACCGGTTCCGACGCGGGTCGGCTCGCGTTGGGATCGTGGGAAGCCACCAGGTTACTTTCGGATCGAGGTCCGGTGACCGCAGCGGAGCGACTCCAGCTGCTCACCTATGTACATTCGAATATATCAGTACAACCGAAGGGAATGGCGGGAACAGTGGACCCAGACAAATCGCCGAGCTGCTGTGCGCCCGCGCGCGCCGCAGCCGATAACCCGGCAACCGGTGTGCGCCTGCCGCTCACCGCGCCGAGCGTCCGCACCGCCGCGGTGAGCACGGAGGGCATGGTCGCACTGCCCGGCGGTGAATTCCTCATGGGCAACGCGCACGGCGACGGCTATCCCTCCGATGGTGAGGGGCCGGTGCGGCCCGTCCGGCTGGACCCATTTCACCTCGATGCCCGCGCGGTCGACAATCAGCGGTTCGCGGCCTTCGTCGCGGCCACCGGATACCGCACCGAGGCCGAGCGTCTGGGCTGGTCATACGTTTTCGCGGGCTTCCTGCCCGCCGAGGTCCGCCGCCGCTCGCAGCGGCCCGAACGCACCCCGTGGTGGTGCGCGGTCGAGGGCGCGGTCTGGGATCACCCGGAGGGGCCGGGCAGCGGGCTGGACGAGCGTGCCGATCATCCGGTGGTGCACGTGTCCTGGAACGATGCCGACGCCTACTGCGCGTGGGCGGGCAAAAGGCTTCCGACGGAAGCGGAGTGGGAGTACGCGGCGCGCGGCGGCCTGGCCGGGGCGCGCTATCCGTGGGGCGATGAGCTCGACCCGGGTGGGGAGTATCGGTGCAATATCTGGCGTGGCAGTTTTCCCACCAAGAACACCGCCGCCGACGGCTATCGGGGCACCGCACCCGTGGATGCGTTCGCGCCCAATGGATTCGGCCTCTACAACATGACCGGCAATGTGTGGGAATGGTGTGCGGACTGGTGGAGGACCGGTCACGCCGCGGACCCGGCGATCAACCCCGCGGGCCCGCCCGCAGGGGAGGCCAAGTTGATCCGCGGTGGTTCGCACATGTGCCACGACTCGTACTGTTTCCGCTACCGGGTATCGGCCCGTTCGGCCAATACCCCCGACAGTTCGAGTGCGCACACCGGTTTCCGGTGTGCGGTTTCGGCTGCCGAACCGTCTTGACCCTTGACACGCAGAACCGCCGGTGCGATTCTCGTATTACGTTCCTAGGAACATAGGAGACCAATGCAGCTCGATTACGTGATCCTCGGCGCGCTCGCGCTGGGCCGCTACTCCGGCTACGATCTGCGCCGCTGGATGGAGGGTTCGGGTCGCTATATCGGCTACGGCGTCCAACTGCCGCAGATCTACCGCCGTCTCGGCGTGCTCGTGGACCGCGGACTGGTCGAGTTCGAGGTCGATCCGCGCGAGGGCCGTCCCGACGCGAAGGTCTACTCACTGACCGAAGCCGGGCGCGCCGTGCTGCTGGAGTGGGCGCGCTCGCCCTTCGAGCCGTCACCCCGGCCGATGGATCCGGATTTCAAGCTGCGTTTCTACTTCGCCGGGCAATTGGATCGCGATATCGCGATCGATATCGTTCGAACCGAACTCGAATACCGCCTGAAGCACGACAATCTCACCGCCGAGGCGCCGAGTCCGCCCAAGTACGAACCGCAGATTCCGGATCTCGATACGGAGTGGGCGCGTCAAATTCACATCATGGGCCATGAGCACGGCTACGCCTCCACCGCCGCCTACATCGCCTGGCTACAGCTCACCCTCGCGCGCCTGGAAAGGGGCAGCGCGCACTGAACCGCGGCGCTTGACCGCAGCGGCTCGAAGCGCGCACCACACTTTGAACCGCCCCTGACCCGCGGGCGCTCCACATCAATCACACTGCACCCCGGGAGTTTTGCCATGCGCATTATCTATGTCGATGTCGACACCCTGCGCGCCGATCACACCACCCCGTACGGCTACCACCGGCCGACCACGCCGAATCTGCAACGCCTGGCGGACAAGTCGGTGGTCTTCGACCGCTACTACTGCTCCGACTCGCCATGTATGCCCTCGCGTACGGCGCTGACCAGCGGGCAGTTCGGTATCACCAATGGTGTCATCGGCCATTTCGGTCAGGCGGCCCAGTTTCGCCTGGACGCGGGGCACGCCCCCGAACCCGATCGCCCCATGCTGGGGCAGGCACTCCAGTTCGGCGGCTACTACACCGCGCAGGTCTCGGTCTTCGCCGAACGTCACCGCGCCTACTACTTTCACGCCAATTTCCGGGAATCCATTCGCGCGACGAGCAATTGGGGCGATGAGGACGCCGCCGACGTCAATGGCGCGGCGATCGACTGGATTCGCCGCCATGCCGACGAAGACAACTGGTATCTGCACCTGACCTACTGGGAGCCGCACACCAATTACACCCAGCCGGTCGAGTGGACCGAGAAGATGGCCGACTCCGGGCCGGTGCAAGCCTGGCCCGACGCGGAAACCATTGCGGCGCATGCGGAAATCTACGGGCCGCGCAGTGCCCTGGACCTGAACTACTCCCTGGGCGGGGACGGCGGTTCTCCGGTCCCGCACAATATGCCCGACGCGATCACCTCACGCGCGGATTTCGAGCACCTGATCAACGGGTTCGACGGCTCGATCGCGTACTGGGACAACCATTTCGGTCAACTCATGGCGGTATTGCAGGAGATCGGCATCGCCGAGAACACGGCGGTCATCGTCAGCGCCGATCACGGAGAATCCTTCGGCGAGAACGGTTCCTACGCCGAACACGGCCTGGCCAACGAACCGACCCATCGACTACCGCTGGTCGTCTACTGGCCCGGCCTCACCGACGACCTGAGCGAAGAACAGCGTCGCAATGACGCCCTGCTCTACAACATCGACCTCGCACCCACCCTGTGCGATCTGCTCGGCCTGCGCATCCCGGCGGGCTGGCAGGGCGAATCCTTCGCGGAAGCCCTGCGCGGCAACACCATCGACTCCCGCGACTACCTCGTCTTCGGCCACGGCGCACACACCTACCAACGCGCTGTCCGCACCCGAGACCACCTCTACATCCGCACGTATCACCCGGGCTGCTTCCGCGCAGAATGGGAGCAACTATTCGGCGTCACCGCCGACCCCTACCTGACCCGCGACCTGCTCGCCGAAGAACCCGAACTCGCCGACGCGATGCGCGCCCGCCTCGCCCAATGGTGGAACACCTACGCCGGACACCCTGGCGCACTACCGGATCCGATGCAGACGACCCTGCAAACCGGTCCGACGTACTACAACGACCCGGTCCGATACGCCCAGCACCTGCGCGATACCGGCCGCGCCCACCTGGCGAAAGACCTCGAAGAGCGGCTCCATTCCCTCACGATCCCGGTCTCCTGGCACGCCCCCGACCGCCCACGCGTCGAAGCACTGCGCAACCGCTGGATGCAGGTGCTCTCCGAGCCCGCCTCGGCTACCCGATAACGAAGTCCCGCAGCCGATCCCATCTCGCCATCGCAGGACGTACCAATTCATCACCTCGGGATGCGCGGGCCCGTCCTTCGGGCATATGGCCCCGCAATCGCGGGCCGCACGCGCGCTCGGCACTTTGCTTCGTCGTCCCGGCGCGCCTTTGGCCGGGATCCACACCGACTGCACCCCAACGGATGTCGGCCGAGTCCGGCCAGTGCGCCCTGATCCCTCCGACAAAGGAAGTCGCCACCATGTCCCAGTCCACGCCGCCGCTGGAGCCGGTATTGGTCAAAGCGATTGATCCCACCGCAACCTCCGCCCCCGATGCCATGAATTCCACCGGGCCCCAACCGGTTACCAATCGGTGGCGGCAGCTCGCCCTGCTGAGTGGGTTGATCAGTATGGACAACAGTGAAGGCGCGGTGGCCTCTACGCTGTTCCCGGTTGTGCGTGTCGCACTGGGGCTGCCGTTGTCGGCGCTGGGGCTGATGGTGGCGGTCCACAAGATCATCCAGATGATTTTCGGGCCGGTATGGGTGCTGGTGGCTGCGCGGATCGGGCGCAAGCGCGTGCTCGTGGTGTTCTGCGGGCTCTGGGGTGTGTGGACGGCCGCTGCGGGGTTGTCGCAGAACTTCGCTCAGTTGCTGGTGCTGTACGGGATCGCCGCGCTGGGGTTCGCCGCGGGCGGGCCGCTGATCAACGGGATTCTCGCGGACCTGTTCGACGACAGCAGTCGAGGCCGCGCGGCGGGGCTGCTGTACGGCGGGTTCGCCGTACTGTCGGCGGTCATCGGACCGCTGCTGGGCCAACTGTCCCGGATTCCGGACGGCTGGCGGTACGGCTTCTTCGCCTCGGGCGGGCTCACCATTGTGTTCGGCCTGCTGGTCTGGCGGTACTTCGAAGATCCCCGCGTCGGTGCGGCCGATGGTGCGCGAACCTCCGACGACTCGAGCGGTCTACGTTGGCCGCAGATTCGAGAGCTGTTGGGGAGCAAGACATTACAGCTGATCATCGGACAGCGGCTGATGGCATCCCAGCTCGCGCTGACCAGCTTCGGGGTGGTCTTCCTGGTCGACGAGCGGGGCTTCAGCAATGCTTCGGCCACGCTCATTCTGCCCTTCGCGATGGTGTCGTACGTGCTGGGCACCGTGCTCGGCGGGTTCGTGGTGGACCGGGTGCAACAGCGCGTTCCCGGGGTCGGACGGCTGGCGGTATGGCAGGCATCCACACTCGGCTGGGGCTTGGCCGCCGCATTGTGCACGCAGGTCGCCTGGCCCTCCATCTGGATCTACGCGATCTGGTTCGCGATCTTGGGACTCCTGCAGGGCTTCATCCCCGGCTGCAACCGGCCGGTGCTGATGTCGGTCACCCGGCCCGAACTGCGCAGCGGGGCCTTCGCCCTGATGATCGGGGCCGAATCCGCGGGCTGGGCCGTGCTCACCCTGATCATCGGCTATCTGGGCGACCGGATCGGGCTGCAGGGCGCATTCCTCTACCTGGTCGTACTGCTCACCATTGTCAACGGCCTGTACATGTCCGCCATGTACCGCCCCTTCCTCCGCGAATCCGCCACGGTGCGAGCCGCTTTGGCGTCGGCCGCCTGATCGGCGATTCGCTCGTCTCTCATCTACTGAAGGAACAGTCATGTCACTACATCCGCTCATCAGCCAATTGACCGATGCCGAAAAGGCCACGCTCTGTACGGGAGCGAGTTTCTGGGATCTCAATGGAGTGGCGCGCCTGGGAATCGAGGGCATCAGTGTCGCCGACGGCCCGCACGGGCTGCGTAGACAAGAGGGCGGCGAGGCCGACCACCTCGGAACCGCCGATTCCCTTCCGGCGACCTGCTTTCCGACCGCGTCCGGGCTGGCGAGCAGTTTCGATCCGGAGCTGCTCGCTCGGATCGGAGCCGCACTGGCGGTCGAGGCGCGGGCCGTCGGGGTCGGTGTACTGCTGGGGCCGGGGGTGAATATGAAGCGGACTCCACTGTGTGGCCGCAACTTCGAATACTTCTCCGAAGACCCGTATCTGGCCGGCGAACTCGGCGCGGCGGTGGTGAATGGCTTGCAGGACAACGGGATCGGCGCGTCGGTGAAACATTTCGCGGCCAACAACCAGGAAGATCATCGAATCACGGTCTCCGCCGAGGTCGACGAACGGACGTTGCGCGAGATCTATCTCCCCGCGTTCGAAACCATTGTCCGCAAAGCACAACCGTGGACGATCATGTGCTCCTACAACCGGCTCAATGGCACCTACACCTCGGAACATCGGTGGCTGCTCACCGAGGTGCTACGCGAGGAGTGGGGTTTCCAGGGCCTGGTGGTGTCCGACTGGCTGGCCGTCAATGATCGCGCCGCGGGTATCGCCGCGGGGCTCGACCTCGAAATGCCCACCAGCCCAGACGGACCCGCGCGAGTGCTGGCCGCGCTGGAATCGGGTGATCTCGACCGCGCCGATCTCGATCTCGCGGCTTCGCGGGTGTTGACGCTCATCGACCGGGCGCACGCCTCGCACGGCCCCGCAGTCGTCGATGTCGACGTCCACCATGAACTCGCTCGCGAGGCGGCACGCCGGTCCGCGGTGCTGCTCCACAATGATGGCGCGCTGCCGCTGGCGGCGACCGGCGCTCCCATTGTCGTGGTCGGTCCCTTCGCCACCGTTCCGCGCTATCAGGGCGCGGGAAGTTCGCGAGTGGTGCCGACGCGCCTGGACAATGCCCTCGACGCATTGCGGACGGCGTTGCCCGACCGGAGAATCGACTACTTCCCACGCTATGACCTGGTCACCGCTGCGGCGGCCGCCGAAGCCGCCGAGGTGATCGTCTTCGCCGGGCTACCCGAGGACGCCGAATCGGAGGGCTTCGACCGCACGGTCATCGATCTGCCCGCCGATCAGCTGGAGCTGCTGGAGCTGCTGCGCCGCCGCAACGGTCGCTTGACCGTCGTCGTCCAGGCGGGTTCGGCGGTCACCCTGCCGTTCGCCGACCATGCCGATGCGATCCTGTTCGCCTGGCTCGGTGGACAGGCCGGGGGCGCGGCGATCGCCGACCTCCTGTCCGGTGCGCACTCACCGACCGGCAAACTGGCCGAGACCTTTCCGACGGATCTACGACATACACCCGCGCACACGGCTTTTCCCGGTGACGGGCTCACGGTCGACTACCGCGAGGGCATCTTCATCGGCTACCGCTGGTACGAAACACGGGGGCTCCCGGTCACCTTCCCGTTCGGGCACGGCCTGACGTACACCACCTTCGAGTACTCCGATCTCGAGGTGACCGTCGAAGGCGACACCGCCACAGCGCGATTCACCATTGCCAACACCGGCGATATCGCCGCGGACGAGATCGCCCAGGTCTACATCGCCGATCCCGAATCCGAATTCGCCCGGCCGATCCATGAATTGAAGGGTTTCACCCGAACCCACCTCGCCCCCGGTGAATCGCGCCGCCTGAGTATCGAACTCAATCGGCGAGCCTTCGCGTACTGGCATCCGGTCAAGGGTGACTGGCATGTGGAGGCGGGGGAGTTCATCGTCCAGGTCGGCGCGTCCAGCGCCGATATCCGGCTGGCACAGACGATCCGGCTCGACGGTGACGCACTGCGCCGCAGGCTCACCCCCGGTTCACCGGCCGGAGCCTGGCTCGCCGACCCCGACTACGGACCCCCGCTGCGCGCTGTGCTGTCCCGCGCCGCCGGCGGCTTGGTCGGGTTGCTGCTGGACAATCCGGAAACCAATCCCGGTCGCTACCGGATGCTGCAGAGCATTCCGCTCGATCGCCTGGGCCGCACCGGAGTCGAATGCGATATCGCGGCGATCCAGGAAATCATCACGGCGGCAACAGCTCCGGCTCCGGTCTGAGAGTCGCTTCGCGAGCCCACTATGCGCCGACGGTGATCAGATCGCGGCGCAGCACGGTGGTCAGGGCGTGCATCGCGGCGACCATATCAAAGGATTCGTCCTGGAGCCACTGCTCCTCAAGCCCCGAGATCGCCGCGATAATGACCGAAGCCAGTGCGGCGGCGTCGATATCGGCCCGCACCTCACCCGCACTGATGCCCTGTTCGATCAGCCGGGTCAGATTGGTCCGGAAGGTCCGCGTGCGCGTGCGCGCCCACTCGCGCGCCGCATCCGGCGCACTGTCGAAATTGAAGATGCTGACGTGCGCGAGTTTGGTGAGTTCGCGGTTCCGTTGATTGCGCGCGACGATCGCGTCGACGATATCGAACGCGCGCGCCAGGGGTGGGCCCTCGTATTCGTGGTCGACCTCGGCGGATTCCAGGGTCTGCTGGTCCAGTTCGGCGAGCACCTCGGTCAGCAGCACTTCTTTGCTGCGGAAGTGGTGCAGCAGTCCGGACTGCGATATCCCGGTCGCTTTGGCGACGGCGGCCAGTGAGGTCCCGCGATAGCCATGTGCGGCGAACAGGGTGATTGCCGCACTGATGATTTCAGCGCGGCGGACCGGCCCTGTCTGCTCGGCGTCACGGGTCCGCGCCATCGGGTGTGCTCTCCTGATCGTCGATTACGTCGTTTTCGGCAGCCTAGCCGCCGTTCGAGGGGTCTCCAAGCTTGCCGACCGAGTGCACGGTGTGCCCGCGTTTCAGCGCACCGGACCCAACTGCCGATCCCGGTCGATATTGACCCCGGGCGGGCCGTCGACGGTGAACCGGGTTTCGAGGAACTCCAGGGCCGGGATCTGTCCGCCACCGGCCTCACTCACATGGGTGCCCTGCGGCTTGCGGGTCGTCTCCACGCTCGCGCCCGCGTCCCGCCAGCTTCGTACCAGTGCGTCCGCCTGGCCGATGGGGACGACATCATCGGTATCGGCCTGGTAGTTGAAGATCGGCATGGTGGGCGCGGTCGCGCCGAGCGAATTGTGTTGCAGCGCATCGGCCAAACGTGGATCGCGCAGCGAATCGGCGACGGTGGCGGCGGAGGTCAGTCGTCGAAAGGGGAACGCCAGCAACAGATCCACCACGCACTTGTCCGCGCCGCGGGCCAGATCCGCGCGGCCGATGTCATTGAGCAGCTGATCGATACCCGCCTCGGGGAACTCGCGGGTGTACGAAACCAGCGCGCCGAAGATGAAACCCGACCACATCGTGCCGTCGACATTCGCCATGACCGCGGAAAGATCCGCCGGGACACCGCCGAGCGCCGCGCCGACGAAGTCGAGCTCGGGTGCGTAGCTCGGCTGCAATTGCGCCGCCCACCCGGAAGCCGCTGCGCCACCGGAGAATCCGTCCAATCCCCAGCGAGCGTCCGTACCGATGCCCGCCGGTGCGAACTGCCCGGCCGCGCGGATCCCGTCGAGCACGGCATGCCCGGACTGCGGACCGGTCAGAAACGCTGATTTCGGGCCCTCGAAGTCCGGTGTCACCACCGCCCAGTTCTTCGAGAGCATGGCCTCGACCCGATTCTTGTCCTGGAATGTGCCCATGCGGCTCGTGTACGAAGGCGCACACCGTGTCCCGGTGGAATCCTCGGCCGACTGAATCGACACCGCCGGGCGAGTTCCGGCCCCGGTCCACGGCGTGATCGGAACGAGCACGGTGGTGACCGCGAGTTCCGGCATGCCATGAGAGTCGTTGGTGCGGTATGCCAATTGCCACGCCCGGGCCGGGGTCGTGGTCGCGATGCCAACTTCACGACTGGAGACGATCGCGCCATCGGCGTACGAGTCGATATCGGACGGTGTCGCATAGAACGGATCCTGGTCCGGTACAAGCACAGTGCCGATGGCGGGCTCCTCCTGCGCGTACGCGGGGACGGCGACCGCCGACCCGAGGACCAGGAGTGCGGTCGTCGCCGCAAGACGCGAGAACATTTCAGCCTTTCCCGTAGCCGCCGGTAGCTCGGTCGGCGGCATGATCGGCTCACACTAGCTGACGGAGTGGTCGGTCGGTTAGTCTGCGGTCCACGATGGGTGGCAACCCAATCGGTCGAAAGCAACGAGAGGGCCGAAGTGATCAGGTGCACCGGGCGCGGAGTCGTGCCCGCGATGGCGGTCGCGGCAGCAGCGACATTGCTGATCGCGCCACAGCAGGCACATGCCGGGCCGGACGGCTGCGACAGCGTTCATTGGGTGAGCAATTGGTCCGCGAGTCCGAGTGACGCGCGCCCGGCTACCGAAATCGGTGTCACGCCCGCGCGGCCTCAGACGTATCGCGTGATCGCCACGCCGCATCTGGGTGGCGATAACGTCCGAATTCATCTCACCAACCGATTCGGAAAGGAGCCGGTGACATTCACCCGTGTCACCGTGGCAAGGCAGGGGATCGGCGCTGCGGTCCAACCGGATTCGGTGAATTCCGCACTCTTCGGTGGTCGTGAATCGATCACGGTCGCACCGGGCGTCGATGTCGTCAGCGATCCGGTGTCCATCGCGTTCGCGAATTTCGCGCCATTGGCGGTCAGCGTCTATATGGATTCCGCGCCCGCGACGATTCCCGGACACGATGACGGGAACGCGACCAGTTATTACACCGGCGGCGGTTCCGGTGACCATGCCTCGGATGCGGTGGGCGAGGCGTTCGTCAACGTCACGACCCGCGTGCCCTTCGTCTCACAGATCGACGTGCTGGCCGCATCGGATACGGCAACCGTTGTGGCCTTCGGAGATTCGATCACCGAAGGATTCGTCGGTGCCGACTTCCTCGGAAACCCGAGGCTGGACGGCGTCGTCGATCAAAATGTCCGATACCCGGACTTTCTACAGCGCCGACTGGATATGGCCGGGCGCAAGCTGGTGGTGACCAATGCCGGGATCGGCGGTGACAGGCTCACCCGCGACGCCATTCCGGTCATGCCGCGTTTCGGTCCGTCGGGTCTCTCGCGTCTGCAAGCGGATGTGATCGCGCAATCCGGTGTCAGCGATGTCATCGTCCTGATCGGGATCAACGACCTCGGCACTCCGATCGGCGTGGGCTACGAAGAGATGATCGATGCGTACACCACCATGATCGATCAATTCCATCGAGCCGGGCTCGCCATCCACCTCGGAACAATTCTTCCGGCGTCGAATGCGTTGCTGCACGGCTACATCAGCATTCCTCCCGCCGATCCGGTCCGAATGAGAATCAATGCCTGGATCAGATCCCAGGCACTCGCGGACAGCGTCATAGATTTCGATGCCGCGCTGCGCGACCCCGGGAATCCCAGCGTTGTGAACACGCGCTATGTAAGTGCCGACAATCTGCATCCGAATCCGGAGGGCTACCGGGTCATGGCGGACGCCATCGATATCGACCGGTTCTCCGGTAGTAAATGCAAGTCGTGAGCACACCGACCGTGTACACGGTATGCTCGCGATCGATCTAACAGACTGACTGCTTGGTTGGTGAGCTCGCTGAGGTAGGCGTGGCTCGAGGAAGGACGCGAATGTCCGAGATGGACAAGACAATTCAGGGCCGGACCGCGGTCGTCACCGGTGCGGCCGGTGGTATCGGGGCGGCCCTGGCCGCCGAACTCGGAGCCCGTGGGATGTCGGTCGTGGTGGCCGATATCGATGGTGCGGGTGCGAAATTCGTCGCGGACAAGCTAACCCTGGACGGCGTGCGCGCGCTGGGCGTGCGGGTTGATGTCACCGATCCGGAATCGGTGCGGGCGCTCAAACAGGCCGCCTATGAGGAATTCGGCTCGGTCGAATTGCTCTGCAACAACGCCGGTGTGCTGCTGTTCGGCGATATCGCGGACTCCTCGATCGGTGACTGGCGGTGGCTCTCGGCGGTGAATGTCGAGGGCATGCTCAACTGTCTGCACGCCTTCCTGCCCGATATGCGCGAGCGCACCGGCTGGCGGCACGTGATGAATACGGCCTCGACGCACGCCTTCCTCGCCGACCCCGGTCATACCTCGCTCTACTCCGCGACCAAGCACGCGATCCTGGGTATGACCCTCGGATTGCGGTCCGAACTGGCGGCCGACGATATCGGTGTCACCGTGCTGTGCCCCGGACAGGCCGCGACCCGCATCATGGATTCGCAGCGCAACCGCCCAGAGGCGTTCGGCCGCAAGGCCCCCGAGCCCTTCGGTACCGGCATCATCCCGATGGCGGTGGCACCGGAAGAAGTCGCGCGCCTGGCCGTGGAGGCCGTATTGCGGGACGCGCCAATGGTTTTCGCATTACCCGAGCACGGGTACGACATGTTCCGGGCACAGGTCGAGGAGATGTGGCGGCTGGCCGACAACGCCCTCGCCGACCGTGCGTAGCGACGTGTCCGGTCAGCACACCACCACCCCGGAGAGCGAGCTCCCGTCGGAGTTGCCGCGCGGCTTCCTCTCCAGCCTGCTGCTGTCCTACTTCGGGCTCTATCTCGCGGTGCTCACCCCGGTCATGGTCTCGATGGCCTTCAAGCTGGAGCGCATCACCGAGTCCTCGCAGCACGCGACAGCGGCATTGGGCCTGGTCGCGGGCAGCGGTGCGATCGTGGGCATGATCGTGCACCCGGTCACGGGCCGCTTGTCCGACCGCACGCGTTCGGCATTCGGTCGACGCAGGCCGTGGATTCTCGGCGGCACCATCGTCGGAGCGATCGGGCTCGGCTGTGTCGGGCTCGCACCGAATGTGCCGCTGGTACTGATCGGTTGGTGTATCGCGCAGGCGGGACTCAACGCGGCGATGACCGCAGCACAGGCGGCGATCGCCGATCAGGTTCCCCGCGATCAGCTGGGCCGGATATCCGGTCTCGCCGGGGTCACCACTCCGCTGAGCATTCTGGCCGGAAGCGTACTCGTCACCGTGCTGGCCGGGGATGTGGCCAGGTTTCTGGTCCCCGGGTTGGTCGCGCTGGTGCTGGTACTGCCGCTACTGGTGCGGCTGGACGATGAGCGCTTCGAGGGTGCGGCCGAACCGTTCGGGCCGCGGCAGTTCGTCGGTTCCTTCGCTTTCGATCCGCGCCGGCATCCGAGCTTCTCCTGGGTGATGGTGTCCCGGTTCCTGGTGATGTTCGGTTCCGCCGGAATCGGGACCTTCTTCCCGTTTTTCCTCGTCGAGAAGTTCGACCTCGCCGAGGACCAGGTCACCCACACGGTGCTGCAGGTGAATGTGGCCACGGTCCTGTGCCTTTCGCTGTCCGCGCCCCTGGGCGGATTCCTTTCCGACCGGATCGGCAGGCGGCGACCCTTCGTAGCGGTAGCCGGGCTGGTCATGGCGACGGGACTGGCGCTGTTGGCGTTCGCGCCCACGCTCGGCGCGGTCATTGCCGCACAGGGCGTGATCGGACTGGGCCTCGGTGCGTTCGCGGCGGTGGATCAGGCGCTGTCCACACAGGTGCTGCCGAATCCGGAGGACACCGCGAAGGATCTGGGGTTGCTCACCCTGGCCGGAAATCTGCCGCAATCGATCGGGCCGGTAATCGCCCCCGCGATCATCGCGCTGGGCAGTGCGACCGCTCTCGGTGGCTATCCGGCCTGGTATCTGTTCGGCGCTGTGGTCTGTCTGGCCGGTGCCGTCTCGGTCTATCGCGTCACCGGCGTCCGGTAGCGCGGCGTCGACGAAGAGGAATTCAATGCCACTGAGAGATGACTTCCTTTGGGGCGCAGCCACTTCCGCGCACCAAACCGAAGGCAACAACACCAATTCCGACTGGTGGGACTACGAGCAGCGGGGCATCGTTCCCGAACGCAGCGGCGACGCGGCGGACAGCTACCACCGGTACATCGAGGATATGGAGTTGCTCGCCGACGCCGGTCTCAATGCCTACCGTTTCAGTATCGAATGGGCGCGTATCGAGCCGGAGCGGGGGCACTTCTCCGCGTCGGCGCTCGCGCACTACCGGCGGATGATCGACACCGCGCGACTGTTCCAGCTCGAACCCGTTGTGACACTTCATCACTTCACCTCACCGCGCTGGTTCAGCCGGGCCGGTGGCTGGCGACATCCGCAGGCGCTGGACCGGTTCTCCCGCTATGTCGAACGAGTGACCGCGATCCTGGGCGATGTCGGGTGGGTCTGCACGATCAATGAACCCAATATCGCGGCCCTGGGTCACCGCTTCTTCGAGTTGGCCGCCGAACCCGGGGGAGCGGCGGCCGGTATCGCACAGGGCCGACTGGTCCCGGACGACGAAATCGGTGATCTGCTGGTGCGCGCGCACCGTCGAGCCGTGGCGATCCTGCGCGCGGAGACCTCGGCCAAGATCGGCTGGACGGTCGCGCAGCAGGCCTTCGAAGCCACACCTGGTAACGAGGACGCCTTCGCCCGCGCCAACTACACCTGGGAGGACAGGTATACCGAAGGCGCACAAGGCGATGACTTCCTCGGCGTCCAGTCCTACACCAGCCAGCCCGTCGGCGCGGACGGCCCGATTCCGCATCCGCCGCATCCGGACAACACGCTCACCGGCTGGGCCTATCGGCCCGACGCGCTGGGCATCGCACTGCGCCGGGCGTGGGACACCAGCGGCGGGCTACCCCTGCTGGTGACCGAGAACGGTATCGCCACCAATGACGACGCCCGCCGAATCGACTACACCACAGCGGCTTTGACGCATATGGAGGCCGCAGTGGCCGAGGGTGTCGACGTGCGGGGCTATCTGCACTGGAGCGCGCTGGACAATTTCGAATGGGGTCACTGGGCCCCGCGGTTCGGTCTCATCGCGGTGGACCGGAACACCTTCGCCCGCACCCCGAAACCGAGCCTGGCCTGGCTCGGCGCAGTGGCGAAGAACAACGGGCTGTAGGTCTTTCGACTAACCGGCCGGATCGAGGCAGCTGTCCAGCCCGTCCACCACCGAACACGTGGTGGCCGGGCGGGACGGGCGGTAGTCCGCCCCAACCCCGCCCTCGGCGGTGAGCGTGCGGTAGGCGGCCACGGCGGTCGTCGGCCTGCGGGTGAGGGCCGGATCGTTCTTCACATCGACGGTATAGAGGCCGAATCGCGATGTGTAGGTTCCCCATTCGTAGTTGTCGGTGATGCTCCAGTAGTTGTAGCCGATCACCCTCGCGCCGTCCTGCACCGCGCGCTGCACCCAGTAGACGATATCCCTGAGGTGGTCCGCGCGGTCGTAGCCGTCGGGCCGGAGCGCGCCGTTCTCGGTCGGCATACCGTTCTCCACGACATACAGCGGCAGGTTCGGAAAAGCCTTGGCGTAGTGGCGAAGTGCGTAGTAGATCCCGTCCGCGGAGATGCTGGACTTCCACGGTTCGGAGAAGGTGTTGCTGTAGCTCAGGTCCGTCGGCGACATCGAGTAGTAGTAGTCCAGGCCGATGAAGTCGAGCTTGTCGACCACGCGATCGAAGAAGGTGGTGTCCACGGCCGCTTCGGCGGCGGGGAAGTACGCGATATTGGAGGACACCTGCGCGCCGGGTTGTGCGGCGTGGATGTAGTCGTAGATGTCCCGATGCAACCGCACCCACTGATCGAGCGCGGCGGGAATGTTCGCGGCGCCGACCCCGCCGGTGCGGAGTTCCTGGAAGACGTAGGCCGATGGTTCGTTGAAGGTGATCCAGAGCGGGTTCAGCCCGGCATAGCGATCAACCACCTTGCGCGCGTTGGCAATCCAGGCCCCGGACATGTCGGCGTTGTTCCAGCCGCCGCGATCGAGGGCCCAACCCGGGTACACCCAGTGATCGAGGGTGATCATCGGCCGCATACCCGCGCCGCGAATCGCGGCGAGCACATTGTCGTAGAACTGCCAGGCGGCCGGATCGTACTGTCCCGGTTGGGGTTCCAGGCGAGCCCATTCGATACTGATGCGGAATACCTTCGCGCCGAGTGCCTTCGCATTCGCGATGTCCTCGGGGTACCGGTGCAGGAAGTCGACCGAGGTGCCGACCTGATCGGTGAGCTGTCCGGTGGCGGCCAGGCGCGTCCAGTTGCTGTCGGGGGAGTCGCCTTCGTTCTGGAAGCCGGAGGACGACACGCCCCACAGGAAATCGGCGGGCAGCGGCGCGACCCGGCGGGCGGTCGCCGGATCCGGGGCCGCGGCGGCGGGTGGCATCGCCAGCAGGGCGAGTCCCGCGGCAGCCGCTGCCAGGGCGGTCCGTCGGCGCATCAGTTCTCCTCGTGATTCGAATGCCCGGATCGATCCGGGTGGTCTGGCGAAGACCATAGCTGACAGACCGATCGGTCAGCCAGCTCGCGGGCGGAGGTTGTGCCATAAACTTCACCCTCATGGCAACCACCGAATCCGCGCAGCGCTCGGGCGAACAGGCTCGCACCAAGATCATCGCCATTGCGCTCCAGCATTTCGGGCAGCACGGTTACCGGGGCGGCTCGCTGGCACGTATCGCCGCCGAGGCGGGCATCTCGCAATCGGGTCTGCTGCACCACTTCGGCACCAAAGCGGCACTGCTGCAGGCAGTTCTGGGTGCGCGCGATATTCAGGATCTGGTGACCACCGGCACCAGCCTCGAGGACTTCGCCGAGATGGACTTCGACGCGCTGCTCGACTTCCTCGTCCGTGTGGTGCGAAACAATGTGGGCAGCCCCGACCTGGTTCGGTTGGCCCACCTGGTCGCGGCGGAGGCGTCGGGTCCGGACCATCCCGCGTACGAGTGGGTGGTGGGCCGGTTCAGGTTCCTGCAATCGTTGATCGGCGATGCGCTCGCTCGCGGCATCGATGCCGGATCCGTGCGCGCCGATGTCGACACCCGTGGCATCACCGAGTGGCTCATCGCCATGGCCGAGGGGCTGGAGAATCAATGGTTGCTCGACCCCGGGGTGGATATGGTCGGATCGTTCGAGCGATTCGTGGCCGAGTTACGCCGATCGGTGGCTGTTCGGGACTGACAGTCATGGTCTGAACTGCGAAAACTTCCTCATTTGAATGAGTTTCAAGCATTTTCGAGCTGGCCGACCGATCGAACGGTATGTTCCGTGACGTCGGAGAAAACCGACGCATCGCGAAGCTGAGGAAGTACATGAACATTCGTCGAGCCACCCTCACCGCGGCCATCGCCGCTACGGGTGTCATCGTCAGCGCCACCACCGCGGGGGCCACCCCGGAAACCGCGCCGGCACCCGTCGGGTACCACGCCACGCTCACCGACGGGACGGTCGTCACCACCCTCGACAACGGCACCTTCGCCACATCCGCTGATCCGGCCGCGATCGCCATCCGCGATGCCGCCGGACAGGTGCTGGATTCACTGCCCTTGACCTTCGTCGTCGACGGTCAGCGCATGCCGATCGATCAGCAGATCTCCGAGGACGGGCACACCCTGCGGCTCACGCCCCGGGCCGATGCCATCGACCGTACGGTATTGCAGCCGGTGGCCTCACCGCTGGAAGACCAGTTGGCCATGAACGACCTGATCAACGCGGTCAGCATCGGCACCTCGATCGGCAGTCTGATCGGCACCGCCATCGGCGCGACCCTCGGTATCGGCGTCGGGCTCGCCATGGCCGGGGCCTCCTGCGTGGTGCTCAGCCTCGGTTGCGTGGTCGCGGTGCTGCCGATCGTCACCCTGGTCGGTGGTGTCGGCGGTCTCGCCGGACTGGTCCTGGGTGGCGGACCGACCACCGTGTACGCGCTCTACCAGTACGTGACGACCTTGCAGTCGGCCCCGGGCCAGAGCAAATATGCCCCGAACCTGGCCGGTAAGCCCGGGATCCCCGCTCCCGCCGTCCCGGCGAACTAGACCGGAGAACTGTCGTAATGAACAGTCCCAGAACGGCTTTCGCCGCCGCCATCTGCGCATGCGCCGTGACGGTGACCGCTGCGGCGGCCAATGCCGAGCCCGCCGACAGCGTGCAGTATCGGGCCGCGGTGGTGGCCGATTCCGTCGTCACCACTCTCGATCACGCGACCTTCGCGCTCGAATCCGGCGGCCAAGCGGTGGCGGTTCGCGCCGCCGATGGTCAACAGTTGCTCGAACTGCCGCTGGCTTTCCTACTCGACGGGCAGCGCCACACGATTCAGCACAGCATCACCGGGGATGGCCGCACCCTGATCCTGACCCCCGACAACGGGATTCGCCCCGTGGCGTCCCCAATGGAAGACCAACTCGCGCTCAATGATCTCGCCACCAATATGAGCACCGGACCCTTGGTCGGCGGTCTGGTCGGTGCCGTTGTCGGCGCGCTCGTCGGCGCGGTCATCGGCCTCGGCTCCTGTCTGGTGGTCGGCCCGGCCTGCCTGGCGACCGCACCCGCGGCCATCGGCGCGTTCGCGGGCGGCGGTGGTCTGCTCGGCACACTGATAATCGGTGGTGCCGCCATGGCGGACGGCCTGTGGAAGTACGCCACGACCCTGCAGGCGGAGCCCGGGCAAAGTCGATACGCCAACCAGGACGGCATTCTGGATCCCAATGGCACCGGTGTGCCCGACGCGAACCTGCGACTGCCCAAGGGCGCTCTGGGCTCGGGTTCGAGTTCGGGCTCGGCAACCGGCTCGGCGAAGTGATCCACCGATAGCACGCTGAACGAGCATCCAGCTCGGCAGGCGGTCGGCCGGATCGCGAGTGACCACCGCTCGCGGTCCGGCCGATATTCGCGTGCGGTCGAACAGTTTTCGCGTGAAGGATTCGGGCAGTGCCTCCGATGCGACACGCCAGCGCCATGTCCAAGAGGCAGGCGGCACGCCTGTGACTGCCCTGACAACCGGATTGTCGAGTGGGTATAGCCGCGGCGGGCCGGGTCCGTCGACGGTGAGGCTGGCTCGACTCGAGGGATATCGGCGTCACGGCATCATCAGGTCGAAGTATCGGGCGGTTGGGCGAGGTTGACTTTCGGTTCGGTCAGAGTTGCGGCCATGTGCGGCATCGCTGTGGTGTCCACCGCTGCGATGGGAGATTCGTGACCGATCCTGTGCACTCGGAAATCTGCGACGCGTCGGCGTCGGAGCTGGCTCGCCGCCTGCGGGCTCGTGAACTGTCGGCGCGAGAGGTGGTTACGGCGCATCTGGAGCGGATAGAGCAGCTCGATCCGCGGATCAATGCCATTGTCACGCCGGTGGGGGAGCGGGCGCTGGCCGAGGCGGGCGCGGCCGACGAGCGGTTGGCGCACGGCGAGCCGGTGGGCCCGTTGCACGGTCTTCCGGTGGCGCACAAGGACACTCACAATACCGCCGGGATTCGCACCACCCACGGATCGCCGATTCTCGCCGAATACGTGCCGGTGCATGACGACATCGGTATCGAGCGGATGCGGGCGGGCGGGGCGATCACCCTCGGGAAGACGAATGTGCCCGAATTCGGTGCGGGTTCGCACACTTTCAATCCCCTGTTCGGCGCGACTCGTAATCCGTATGACCGCAGCCGCTCCGCCGGTGGGAGCAGCGGTGGTGCGGGTGCCGCGCTGGCCGCGGGATTGATCCCGATCGCCGACGGCAGTGATATGGGCGGATCGATCCGCAATCCCGCCTCGTTCTGCAACGTGGTTGGTTTACGACCGTCGCCGGGGCGAGTTCCACTGTGGCCCAATATGATCGCGTGGGGTACCCAGGTGGTGCAGGGGCCGATGGCCCGCACCGTGAGCGATGTGGCCCTGCTCCTGTCGGTGCTGGCCGGACCGGACCCGCGGTGCCCGATCTCGATCGCCGAGGACCCCGCGGTGTTCACCGAGCCGCTCACCTCCGATCCGCGCGGTCTGAGGGTGGCGTGGTCGCCCGATTTCGGTGGTGCGCTCCCGGTCGAGCCCGAAGTGTCCGCGACCGTCGAGTCCGCCGCGCGGGTCTTCACGGATCTGGGATGTGTTGTCGCACAGGACTGTCCCGACTTCACCGGGGCCGACGAGGTCTTCCGCGTGCTACGCGGCTGGCAGATGGCGACCTCGCTGAGTGCGGCCCTGGCCGAACAGCCGGATCGGATCAAGCCGAGCTTGGCCGCGAATATCGAATACGGTCGCGGTCTCACCGGCGCGGACCTCGGTCGTGCCGAGTTCCTGCACGCCGAGATCTTCCACCGCATGCGAGAGTTCTTCCAGCGCTACGACATTCTGCTGTTGCCGACCAGTCAGCTACCGCCGTTCCCGGTCGAGATCGAATATCCGGACATGATCGCCGGGCAACCCATGCACGACTATCTGGACTGGATGCGCTCGGCGTACTACATCAGTGCCACCGGATGTCCCGCGCTGAACGTGCCCGCCGGATTCACCCCCGGCGGCCTGCCGGTAGGAGTTCAGCTGGTCGGCCCGTACCGTCGCGAGTCATCGGTATTGCGTGCGGGATACGCCTTCGAGCAGGCGACCCGCTTCGGAGATCGACGGCCGGTGTGGTGATCCACCCGCACCGCTCGCGTCAGGGCTGATACAGCCCCAACGGCACCCGATCGACCGCGCGGCCGTGCTGATCCAGCAGCCAGCCCATGCGTTTGGGCGTATGCAGCACCACCGCGCGGTCCTTGACCTCGAGGTCCGGAAACCGTTCGGCCAGCACCGCTTCGAATGGATCGACGCCGCCCAGACCGTGCAGCAGCACCTGCACCTGCAGGTTGTGCTGACCACTGACCGACGCGCACATGCGCACCTGCTCCATGCGCGCCAGCTCCGCCGCGGTCGCGACCAGCTGCGCCTGCGGGACGGACATCCGATAGATGACCATGGTCGGTAGCCCGGCCTGCGGATAGGCGAAATCGCAGCGCAGCAGCACATCACCGTCACGGAGCATCCGATGCATGCGGCGGCGGGCGGTATGCTCGCTGATTCCGGCGGCCTCGCCGAGTGCGGTGTAACCCATGCGCGCGTCGCCGTGCAATGCGGTCACCAACGCCTGATCCTCGAGCGATAACTGGTTGAGACCGTGTGTGCCGTACGCGGTGCGGCTCGACACCCGCGGTTCGGACAGTTCGGCGCGCTGGGCCGGTTCGATGGCACGGACCCGCCAGTCGCTGCCCTCGCCGTACAGGGTGATGCCCAATCGCATTCGGGTGGAACGGATTCCGCGTAGACCGCCGATGCCGTCGCGTACCCAGCGTCCGAGCGTGGACAGGTCCGCCGCCCCGACCGAGAGCATCAGATCGAAGTCGCCCGCGGTTTCGTCGACGCTGAACACCCAGGGCAGTGCGGTGGCCGCGGCGCTGACCTGATCGATGAACTTGGGACGGCAGCGGACTTCGACGAACCCGACCGTGGCCACCCGCGCCGAGACGTAGGCGGTGAGCCAGGCCGAACCGTCCGCGCGCAGGCGTTCCCAGCGCCGGGCCGCGGTGGTGGCATCGATATCGAGCGCCTGGCCGATGCGCGACCACGGTGCGCGCGGAGCCACCTGCAACGCGTCGATCACTGCCAGATCCTGTTCGGAGATGCCGGAACCGGGCGGCATCGTGTGATTCATGCCGCTTTCCGGCGAATATCCGAGACCTTCGTTCATGCCGCCCATCGTATGGGCACCTCGCGCCCGACACCGGGCGCAGGTGTTCCCGAAAGGAGTGCGATGCCGGCACCGTCATCGCGCGCAGCGTCCACGCTGTCCGCCGACCGGATCGTTCGAACCACGGTCGTGCTGCTGTTCTCCGCGTGGCTGATCGACTATGTCGATCGGTTCGTGATCAGCCTGGCGCTACCCGCGATCGGTGTGGAATTCGATCTCAGCCGGGGACAACAGGGTCTGGTGGTGTCCGCGTTCTTCCTGGCGTACGCCCTGTGCCAGATCCCGGGCGGCATGATCGCCGACCGGTTCGGCGGGGCGCGAGTCATGTTGTGGGCGTTGCTGGCCTGGTCGCTGTTCACCGCGCTCACCGGTTACGCGTGGTCGTTCGCCGCGCTGCTGGCACTGCGCTTCGCCTTCGGCCTCGCGGAGGGTGCGTTCCCGGCGGCTTCGATCAAGGTGCTGGTCGAGCGCACCACCCTGCGTCAGCGGATGAGTGCCAACGGCATCATCATGAGCTCGAATTCGATTGCGGCGGTGCTCACTCCGGTGCTGGCTCCGATCCTGATCGTTGCTTTCGGCTGGCGGTCGATCTTCTGGTCCGCCGCGGCGGTGGGGCTGTTGGTCTCACTGGCCGTGCGGCGCTGGCTACCGGAGCCCACGGATAACGTGCGGACGCCGGGGTTCCGGGTGCCGGTGCGGGTGGTGCTGCGATCGGGCGTGCTGTGGCGTTTCGCGGCGATCATGTTCGGCTACAACGTCATCGGCTGGGGGCTCAGCACCTGGGCCCCGACCTATCTGAGCGAGGAGCGCGGCCTGCCGCTCACCACGGCCGGGCCGCTGATGGCCATCCCGGCGCTGGGCGCGGCGCTGGCGACGATTGTCGGCGGCAGGCTCTCGGACCGGTTGGCGGGCAACCATCGGCTGGTGATCGTGCCTGCCATGACCGTGGCCGCGATCGCCTTGCTGGTGCTGTCCCAGACCTCGTCCTTCGCCGGATTCGCGGTGTGCTCCACCATCGCCGTCTTCTCCGCATCGCTGGCCTACATGCCGATCTACGCGGTGCCGATGCGCAGTCTGCCGCCCGCGTATGTCGGGGTCGGCAGCTCGATCATCGGGTTCGGCGGGCAGCTCGCGGGCATGGTGTCGCCCGCCGCGATGGGCGTGCTCGCCGATCGGTTCTCGTTCCAGGCCGCCTTCGGCTTCCTGGTCGTCGGTGCGGTGATCGCCGCGGTGATGGCCGTTTTCACCCCGCAGGACACCGAGTCGTTCTTGGCGGCCACCGTCTTTCCGGGCGACCGGAACATCGATACCGCACCCGCTGCGGAGCATTCATGAATTCCATTGTGCGGGACAAGGTGTCGAGTGCCGTCGAGCGGATCGTGCGTGCGGAGGCCGCTGCCTCGAGCTCGGCGCGCTGACCGAAACATTCCGTGCGAAAAGGGTTTTCACCTTGCCGCAGGCGTTCAGCGGCAGGGAGAGCCGAAAAGCGCCGGGCCCCAAAGGGTCCGGCGCTCTTGTAGTTCGGTCAGTGTCCGGCGGACAGACTGGACGAACCGCTCGGCAGGGTGATCTTCGGCAGCCGCAGGTTGGCATCGGGTACGCCGGTGCCGTCCGGGTTCAGCAGGCCGCCCTGTTCGGCGTAGGCGCTCTCACCGGGTGCCGCCTGCACGGTGCTGAGGTATTTCCACAGCCCGGTGGCCAGGGTGCCGCCGCCCGCCAATAGCGTCCCGGCCAGCCCGCCCGCGCCCGCGAAGGCCGCGAGTGCCGCGGGCGCGGTGGCCAAGCAGCCCGGACCCACGATCAGACAGGAACCGAGCCCGATCACCGCGCCCACCAACAGGCCCAGGACCGTCCCGCCCACAGTGCCCAGCAGGGTGGCCGTGGTCATCTTGCCCGCCAGTTCACCGAGGGCGAGCTGATTCTCCACCGGTGAGGCGATCGGACGCGCCGCCGCGACCGCCCGCAGCGCCGAGTCCGGAGTGAGGGTCAGCCGCCGGGCGTCCGGCGAAATCTCCTGTCGAAGAAGGTATTCGATGCCGTCGAGCTGAACGATCAGCGGTAGGTCGGTGAGCTGCTGCCCGTGATCATCGCGTACCGCGACGGACCGCTGATCCGGAGACAGCACGAATGTCCCTGCCGCGAGCGTGCTGATCACAGCCTCCGAGTCGACGGTCGCCCGCCATCCGGGGTCCGTTTCGGCGGTAGCGGGAATCGCGGTGACCGTGGCCGTGGTGATCGCGGCCGAGGCCACGATCATAGCGAGAACTGTTGTACGGATACGCATTTGATTTCCCTCCGGTCAGCGGTTCGCGCCCGGAAGCTGCTGGGCGTAGCTACTCGCACCGGGCGCGGCGTTGAGCGTGCTGAAGTAGTTGAAGGCGGCAACCGCGGCGGTGGGTCCGCCCGCGAGGACCAATCCCGTCAGCCCACCCGCAGCACCGACCAGGGTGACGATCGGCAACACGGCCACCACACAACCCAGGCTCAGCACCAGGCAGGACGCCCCGGCGACCGCGATTCCCACACCGATTCCGGCGACCGCGCCGATGGCGGTGCCGATGAGGCTGCCGATCGAGGTGCCGATGCTGACCGAGTTGATCAGATCGTTCATTGCCAGCTGGTTCTCCATTGGGGAAGCCACCGGGCGCACGGTGGCGTGATCGAAACCCGACAGGTCGGGAGTGAGCGTGAGCGTATGTCCGTCGGCGGAGATCGCCTGGTGCAGAGGCAGACTCACGCCATCGATCGCGGCAGTCAACGGCAGCGTGTCCAGCGCACCGCCCATGGTGTCGCGGACCTCGATCGACCGCTGATCCGCGGTCGATGCGAACGTGCCGCCCGCGAGTGCGGTGACGATGGAGGCGTCCACGAGTTCGGTGCGATAGGTGACGGGTGGCGCGGCGACCGACTCGGGTTCGGCGGCGGCCGTCGCCCCG
This sequence comes from Nocardia sp. NBC_00511, assembly GCF_045161165.1. Classification (NCBI taxonomy): domain Bacteria; kingdom Bacillati; phylum Actinomycetota; class Actinomycetes; order Mycobacteriales; family Nocardiaceae; genus Nocardia; species Nocardia sp. NBC_00511. The sequence goes on along the minus strand of NZ_CP107849.1, from coordinate 3,723,142 downwards.
GCCACGGTGACGCACGCGGCGGCCGTGATCGCTGCGATGGTGCAGGTGCGAATTCTCATGGTGTCCCTCATATTTCGTTCTATCTCGATCCCGTCCGGCGGGAGTTCTCGGGGTGGTGGAGTCGGCGCTGACTCGACGCGAATCGGTGTAATGGCAGTCACAGTGAGGTGCATGGAAAGGAGGACCCGAAAATGCCGGATAGCAGCGTATTTGGGTGAAGATTCGCCGAGATCCGACAGTGGCCACGGCATGGGCCTATCTCGACCTCGGCTTTCTGCCGGGGCCGCTGCGCGTGCGCCGCCGCGACCTGCGATCCGATCGGCGGGCTGGTACCGATTCCCTGTATCGAACGCAATGCCATTTCTGCGGGCAAGCCATCAATGCGGCACGGATGGCAATGCGCGGCAAGGGAATACATCGTGTCAGCCTGGATCAGGTCCTCGAGACCATGCGTGCGACGGGACGGACATGAGTGTCAGGTACAAGGAAACCGCGACGGGCGGCCTGGCGGTCGCCGTCGCGGTCGACACCGTCGAGTGCTGAACTCGTCCGGCTATAGTGCCGGGCGTTTTTCGGTGCGGTAGGCCCACGGGCGCAACTGCTCGAGGGCTTTGCCGACACGGAAGACCGTCGTGTCGTCGTAGGGGTGTCCGACGATCTGTACGCCGGTCGGAATGCCCCACGTGGATCGGCCGGAAGGGACGTTGAGAACCGGGCAGCGATTGTTGATGTTGAAGGGCATTGTCATCGCGGCCCAGAAGCTTTCGCCGACATCCTCGCCGTGCACGATGAGGCGCTCGCCCTGGAGCGTGTCGTCCGCGGCCCATCCTGGAACCGCGGTCGTGGGGCACAGCAGCGCATCGAATCCGGTCATCGCCGCCGCCAATTGCAGCTGTAGCCGTTTCTCGGCCCGCAATGCGTCCATATAACTGATGTGCTGGCGGGCCTGCGCTGTGACATCCAGGTACGCGGCGGTGTAATCGCAGACCAGTTCCCGTTTTCCGGCAGTGAACTCCGCGACCAGGGTGCTGAACATGTGCGCGAAGTGACCGGCCGTCGCGACCAGGATGTCGAACTGCGCCCAGGGCAGTTCGATCTCCTCGACGATCGCTCCCGCGGCCGCCAACGCCTGCGCGGTGGCGCGGGTGTTGGCCGCCATCTCCGAATGCACCCGATATTCGCCGAGGTTGACGCACAACGCGATTCGCATCCCCGCCACGTCGTCGAATTCGGTGGGCAGCACATACTTCGGTGCGATGGACGTGTGATCGCGCGGGTCCGGTCCGGCCAGCACATTCTGCAGCAGGACCGTGTCATCGACGGTGCGTGCCATCGGGCTGTCACCCCTATAGTGGTCGTTGGGCATGACGCCCGCCCCGGGAACCCGCCCGTATGGGGCCTTGAATCCGACGACCCCATTGAGCGCGGCGGGCAGTCGCGTAGACCCCCCGATATCGGATCCGGTGGCCAGCGCGGCGGTGCCCGCGGCCAGCGCCGCCCCGGAACCGCCCGAGGACCCAGCCGTGGAGAAGTACGGATTCCACGGATTGCGGGTGACACCCCATAGCCGCGATTGGGTGAACGTCGCGATGGAGAACTCGGGTGTGGTCGTGCGGGCGTGAACAATGCCGCCCGCGTTCAGGATTCGATCGATTACCGGCGCGTTCTCCTCGGCCACCGCGCCGACGTTGACCAGTGAGCCTTCGGTGAGGGATCGACCGGCGAGCGCATGCTTCTCCTTCGCGGCGATCGGCAAACCCTCCAGGGCTCGCGGTGCGCGACCATCCTTTCCCAGATACCTGCGTTCGGCCTGGACGGCCTGCGCCAGAGCGTCATCGAAGAGTTGTTCCGCGAACGCGTTGATTGTCGGTTCGACCTTCGCGGTCCGTTCGATAACCGCTTGCATCAACTCGACCGGCGACAGCTCGCGTGTAGCGAAGAGTTGCAACGCTTCGGTGGCGTCGAGATACGCCAGTTCAGCAGTGGAATCACTGGATGTCATACCTGCCGTATCTACCTGATCCATCGGAACGATCCACCAGAGCGCACGAATCCGTTGAAACTGACCTACTTCACGCAGATATTCGACGGCGTGCCATGCGCGGTCGCATCCATAAGCCATCGATGAGGCTGTGGGGTGCCAGGCTGCACCACCGTCCCGCGGGCTTCCGATCTCTGGCCGCCATGGACGCTGTGTGCGCGCCGCTCTGGTTGTGGCAATGCCGCTTTGTGGAACGTCGGCGGGACCGCCGCCCTGCAGCTGCCGGTTTGCTGCCAGCCGGCCGTCGAATTTCGTCAACAGAGCGGCGGATGGCCGCTGCACGCCATCCTGGCCTGGATCCCCAGGGACGACGAAAGCGTCCTCGGAGCTTCCGGCAGTCGGCGTTTGCCGGTCCAGAATCGTGGACCAATCGTGGACCAAACCCGTTCCGGCGCATCCGATCTGTGGACCAATCGTGGGCCACCCGATCTGCACGCAACACCCTTGAGCAGCGGGTATACTCGACCTGCGCGCGGGGACAACGAGCGTTCCGTGCGTGAAATGTCCTGATCGGGTATCTACTCTTGACTGGGGGTCAAGTGGTCGCAGGTTCAAATCCTGTCAGCCCGACAGATGCAGGTCAGAGCCGGTTTTCGAACCGGCTCTGACCTGTCTTTCAGCCACGAATTTCTGCTGAATCACCGATTCCGGGTCGATTCGAATCACCCTGACCAGGGGTTTCTCGGTTCCAAGACCACTTGGCCACTGTCAAGTGAGGCCAAATGAAACACCCAGTGCCACTTGGACTTCCAAGGAATAGCTCGTTGATACGCACGAATTGTGGACCAATCCCGGTCCACGATTGGTCCACAACGGTTGTTGTGCCATCCCGATAGCCACCACCGGACTGGATCTTGCGCTGAGAATTCCTCGCCTTCCGAATGCCGGACCAGTGCCGCTTCTTGCCGCTGGCGCCACGATCCGGTGACCATCTGCGATGTTGCTATGAATTCGCTTTCGGAACCCGGGATGCGAGCGTGACAGGTTGGGCACCAATCGTTGTCGCGCTAGTCAGCACGGCCACCGCAATCCCCGGTTCGACGCAGAACCGTCGCCGACAGCGTTTGCGGCGGCTACACGAGCCTCTGTTGACGTAATGACTACGTCACTCTATTGTTGTGTCATGTTGTTCCCCACGCCCGCACTAACCGCCGCCGATATCCGCGTCCTGGCCGATGTGGACCGGATGCGCGAGCAATTGCGCCATGAGGTGCAGGCTAAACCCGGCAAATGGGCCGGTGGGCTCCGTAAGTTCCTCACCGCGGACTCAGTTGCCGCGTCGAACTCCATTGAGGGGTTCAAAGTCTCCACCGTTGACGTAGAGGACCTGATGGCAGGCGAACGGGACGTCGAGGTCTCAGAGGAGAACAAGGCCGAGACGCTCGCTTACGAGCGGATGATGACCTACATCCAGACCCTGAACGATGTAGACGACTTCGCATACAGCAAGGGCTTCCTCAATGCGCTGCATTGGATGCTCCAGGGGCACCGACACACTGAACGTCGTCCGTCTGGGCAGTGGCGACCGGGTCCCGTGTACGTCACCGACGCCCGCGACCCCAGCATCGCTGCCTACACCGCCCCCGATGCCGATGATGTACCGGCATTGACAGAAGAACTCGTCGATTGGCTCAACGCCGACGACGGCACTCATCCACTTGTACGTGCGGCAATGGCGCACCTGCACCTGGTATCGATCCACCCCTGGGCCGATGGCAACGGCCGCATGTCTCGATCATTGCAGACCCTGATGATCGCAAGGGAAGGCGTTCTCGCACCGGAGTTCTCATCCATCGAAGCCTGGCTCGGCAGGCCCGGCAATACCTGGGAGTACTACCAGGTACTAGGTCGCCGCGGCAGCACCTACCGCCCGGATCAGGATGTGTCCGAATGGATTCGCTTCAACCTGACCGCCTACCACCAACAAGCCCAAACCGTCCACGCCCGCTGGATCCGATCCGGAACGGTATGGGCAACGCTCGAGGAGTACGTCGCGGGCATCCGCCTGGACGAACGCGTCATCAGCGCACTCCATGACGTCGCGATGTCCGGCAGGGTCCGGCGCACCCGCTACGAACAATCCGAAGGACTGAGTCTGCAACAAGCACAACGCGATCTACGCGATCTCGTCGCACTCCGGGTACTCGAACCGGTCGGCAAGACCCGAGCCCGCTTCTACACCGCTGGACCGGCCTACCCAGCAACGGCGTTGGAAGTCGCCAGCACCCCAACCACCCTCGAAAACCCCTACTAGCCAATTGACTTATCGCCGAATCTCATGCGGATCAGGTCCAGTTGCTCGCGTCGCCTCCCGCCCGATCAGGATTTCAATCCGCGGCCTGGAAACCGGCCTCCGCACGTAGTTTGTGGGGAAAGCTCGCACCTGGCGAGGGGACGCAACGTCCGTTGCTAGGTTTCCGCAGAACTCGGAGCGCCTAATCACATCCAGTCGAAGGCTGAGCAGAACCGGTCGAGGTCGTCAGTCGACCAAGCCCTGGGCTGGTCAGTCGCAGGTGTATCGCGTTGGGGGCTCATACTCAGTGCGATGACCACTTTGGGCAAACAGAGCATTCCGAGCCTCGGCAGAAACGCCACACTCGGGCGATGAGGTAGCCATAGTGACGTTCGAGCCAGGTGAGCCTTGCGCGGGGCTGCTGCAGGGGTAGGTGACAACCTGTCACCCGATCCTGCAGCAGCCCCGTCCTCGTACCCACGCGTTCGTGATGTTCGGGCGAAACGACGCCTGATAGCTCTCGCTCCGTGCGTGCGCTCTGGCCATGGCAACCAACCGAGCCAGAGCCCGCAGAACCCCCGCCGGTTCGGTCGCCGCCCCACCGAGTTGTAAAGTGCCGTAATCCATTTCGCCGGGATGCTCCCGGTATGACTCGCACGCTGCCCGACCCACTGCCTCGATAGCTTGAGCATCGAGTGTTGTCTTGACCTGGATCTGCAACGACGGCGCGGGATCTTCGCCTACACATACGACCACGATGTCGTCGAAGGTGCATCCGGAATTTCGTTGTTGCAGTTCGACTCTCGCGATCGGTAGTTCCACACCGACTGGAAAGTGTGCGCCCCGCAACATCCGACTCAACAGGATTGTCGCGACATGATGCTCGAAATCGAAGCCACCCCCGCCGGTGACTTGAGGTGACGCCAACCGCTCAGTCATATTCTTCGTCACCCAACCCCATATCTCGCAACGCATTTCGGTCGTGTCGAGGCTAGCGAGAGGGACCGACAAGTCGCTGAATTGCGTCAATCCCGCTCCGTGGGTCAGCCCGAGCCGTCGACCCATTCGGAGATGGCGGAGACACTCACCGCTTCCTGGGCGATCCGCCCCCGCGCCGAGCGGACCGGTTCGAGTTGCGACCACAGTTCGGTGCCGAGCCATCGGGCTCCTCGATCCCCAGTCCAATCGACGGATCCGCGCTCTTGGACCGGGCTTCGGGCCATCGCGGCCCAGAGCCCGGTGGCCGGTCGAATCGGGATCTCGGCGGTGACACTGGCGGCGGCGTCGGCGATGGCGAGCCCCGCCGGATCACAATCGCCCCAGTACCAGGCTGTTCCGGTGATCGGACCGCGACCCGCGACATCCACCCGCAGCGAGTCGACCTGTGTCGGGAACGATCGGCCGCTCCCCCACGCGACAACGCCGATCCGATGTCCCGGCGCGTCGCGCAGCAGGTCGACCAGAACCCAGTACGGATCACTGTTCTCAGTGATCAGAACATCGGGGCCGGGACCGACAATGGCACCGGGTAGTGGCGGCGCGAGCCGTGTACACGCGAGCAGGTCCAGGGTGATCCGGGTCGGACCGAACAGGGTTGTCCGCGTCAGTTCGTCGAGACGCTTTTCTCGACCGAAGATTTCAGCCGATCGAAAGCGTGCCGGCACGATCGGAGTGATAGTCGGTACGTTCCGGCTCAACCAGTCGTTGATTGCCTTCAGGTCCTCGAAAAGCTCGGGAGACAGCGTGCGCATCGACGCCGCCCAACCGAGTTGAGCGCACCACGCGTGCGATTTCCAGGGTTGGGATCGCGATACCCGCCGCGACGTCGGAACCGTGACGTAACTCGGCCACGGAGCGCGAGCGGACGATTCGGGAGAGGGAAGTTCGATCGTGCCTTCGGCCCGCAGTATTCGCAGGGATTCGATGAGATCGTCATTTTGACAAGGACTTCCGACCAGCCGTGGCGCCGCCGCGCACCACAGTCGCCACAGCGCGGGGCGGTCGATACGCACCGAACCGTGGCTCAGCAGGCTCTGCTTCAGCACCCTGATCTCGGAAGTGCGCGCACTCATTCGCGGATCTCGTATTTGATCGCGTCCACCCAGTTCTGCGTTGATTGCGGATCACGTTCTTGTGCAGCGACTTTCACAATATCGACACCGTCGACGACAGTTGCGCGCAGCTGCAGGAATGACAGATTCCGTCGCAGGTCGCCATCGTTGCGAAGTTTGACAATGACCGAGCCCGGGCCGGTGAAGGCGGCTTCGACGGCTGGATCGTGAAGTCCGGTGGCGCACACGAGTTGTACGCCCGTGTGGGCGGCCAGCCGATGCTGCATCTCGAGCAGCGCTTCAGCCGAGGCCGCACCGAACGGATTGTCCAGCAGCAGCGCTCCAGCGGGTCGAGCACCACCGTGCCGATGCGCGGATCGGACCTGGGACAACGCGCAGTACACGAGCACAGCCAGGGTGAGCACCTGCCCGCCCGAGAATTCGTGCGGAATCCGGTCGGGTGGGCAGTAGACCACCCGACCGTCGATGCGCGGCTTGAGGATTTCGATCGACCACGCTCCAGCGCGAGCACGGTTGGTCACGGTGTCGCGGACGGCATCGGCCAGCCAGCGCGCCCGCACCTCGGAGGATTTAGCCTTTCGCGGATTCTGGACCAGTTCGTCCGACCACGCGTCCACCCGGTTCGCCAGCCGGGCCATCGCCTCGGCGGCGGGCGCTTCGTCGAAGCGAATCTTGATGGTGGGGTGGTCCGACAGATCGCCGAGCCCCGCGGGCAATCGCGAGGATCGGGAGACCTCGCGCAACATTCGGCGCTGGGTACGGCACAAGGCCATCAGGTCATCGCAGAGCATCGACCGGTGCGTATCGAGCTGTGCCAGGTCGTCTCGTGCGGAATCGGTCAACGCTCGGATTCGGCGTGTGAGCACTTCCACCTCGTCGACCAGGTCCGATTCATGAAACGAACGAAGTCGAATGGCGTCCGGGGATTCCAGTCCGGAGAAGCGTGGATCATTGGCGCGCGAGCGCAATCGCGCCACGGCAGCGTGTACCGCCTCACGTGCGTCGCGGGCGTGCTTGTCCACGCGACGGTGCGTTCTGACGAACTCTCGCATGACTTCTCGCGCCTTGTCGGCGGGGCCGGCGAAGACCGTGACACCGGGTATGCGGTCCTCGGCCCACATATCGCGAGTGTGGGTGAAGGAATCGATATCAGCTGCGACGGCATCGCGAAGGTTCTTGGCCTCCTCGTGGTCGTCCTCGGCTGTGTCTCGGCGAGCGCGCATCTCGAGGTTGTACCCTTCGAGCCGTTCGAGCAGCGCGGGGATTTCCTCCGGTGTGGCGGGCAACCATTCGGTCTGGGTCAGGTCGATGTGGTTCTGATGGTCCCCGGAAGGTTGTGCCGTCGCCAACGCGGAAAGCGCCTGTTCCCTATTGTTTTCGGCGCGCAACCGCACTTTGTGCGCCTTGTCATGGGCTCTGCGCGCGCGGAGTTGGGCATCGGCGAGCGTGGTCGCGGTGCTGGCCTCGACGGTGTCGGACAGATCTGTCGCACGCCGAATCGTGTCCGGCTCGTATCGTTCGACCCGACCTGCGGCTTCTCCGACAGCGAGTTCGGCCTCGTCGAGGCGTTTGGCCTCGAGCATGCCGCGCTCGGCATCGTCGAGTTGTTTGCGCAGCTCCCACCAGCGTTCGCGCAGCACCGAAGGGTTGCCACCCGGGTCGTCCGCCGCGAGGTCGACCCCGAGCTTCGCTCGTTCGTCGCGGTGGGTTTCGCAATCGCTGCGGAGGTTGGCCGCGCGCTGCACCGCGGATTCGTAGGACTGATCGGCCATGTCACGACGCTCTTCCGCCGCTTCCTTATCGTCCGTTGCCCGGCGCACCGCCGAGTCGAGGTCCGGCAGCGTGGCTTCGGCCTTATCCGCGCTGTCGCAGAGTGAGGCCAGGGATTGTGCTGCGGTCACCCGCCTTTCGGCAAGCGACGCTTGACTCGTCCACTTCGAGTGGTCCGCACGGGCTTCGTTCGCGGCATGTCGTTCCGCATTCTGGGCCTTCACGACTCGCAACTGCTCTGCGTGCGCGATATCCTTCGCTTCGGCGGCGGTGCGCGCCGCGTTGTCCAGATCCGCGAGAGTGACCGCACCCCAGCGGCGCACGAATCCATCGCACAGGGATTCACAGTTCCGATAGCGCCGTGCGGCGTTCACCGCGTCGCGAGCGCGTTCCTCCTCGATTCGTGCTGATTCCTCCAGTGTTCGACGCATATCCGCGGCCCACTGACGATCCCAGGTAGCGCGGTGCGGAACGACTACGTGGCGAAACGACGGCGTGGGCGTGCACGCGGTCTCGGTAGGCGGTGTGGTGACGATAACCGGCGTCCGGGTATGCGGTGCGCTCTCGACCAGCCGCTGTATGCCGACCTCGAATCGGCTGCGATCGGAAATGACGACGCCGCCGGCGATTTCGGGGTGTGCGCGAATGTACTCGGCGCGTGATTCGGGGTCGGCGATATTGGTTTCGATCCAGCGGAGTCCAGTGACCGACCCGATGTCCGCCGCCTGGAGTACCGCGAGCACATCCAAGGCGTCCTGGCCGGTCGGGGCTACTCCGGTCAGGTCCAGCGACTCCAGTTGACGATGCGCGGCCTGCGCTGCCTCGTTGTGGGTTACCGCCCGCGCGTCGGCGGCTTCCGCCGACTGACCCGCCAGGGTCGCGACGCGCGCCAGCACTTCGCTGTCTGCGGGTATGCCGCCAGCCAGTTCCACGACCGTCTCGTCAGTGCCCACGGCGACAAGTTCGCCGCGATAGCCCGCGAGCTTGTCCGCGGTCGACTGCGCGCGTGCACGCAGCTCGATCAAACTATCGGCGATCGCCTGGATCTCGGGTTTCAACTCGTCGAATCGTTGCTCCGCTGCGTCCTGTCGAGCCTTGGCGTCGTCTACGCCGCGCGTGGCGTCGGCGCGAGAGTCCTGCCAGCGCCGCAGGCACTCGTCAGGGTATTCGTGTTCACCGATCCAACCCTCGCCGGCTGCGGCGAGGGTCGCGGTACGGGCTCCTTCGATGTCGGCCTTGGCCAGCTTGCCTTTTCCGTCGAGTTCGTTGATCCGGACTTCGGCTTGGGTTTTGTCGGCGTCCGCACGCTTTCGCTGTTCTCTCGCATCCTGTGCGTAGTCATCGGCACTGCCCGCGCCCGCCGTGGTCTCGACGATGAGCGCGTCCAGTCGCCCCGCCAGCTCTGCGGCCGCCCGGACGACGCTCTCACGCAAGGGGTTCAGACCGGCTTGTGCTTGGGAATACGCGTGACGTGCGACCGCGGCTCGCTCCCGCTTCACACGCAGATCCAGGACGTCCCCGACAGCCTGCCAGGCTTCGGACTCCGACTCGGTCCGACTCTCGCGTTCCACGGCCTCGCCGAGCACGTTCTCGGTACTGGCCACCCGCGTTCGTGCGGATTCCAGCTGCAGTTGCAGGCGGATGTCGCTGACCTGTCCGTAGACGCGACGCGCTTCGCCGAAGGCGTTGCCGGTCAGCACGACCGCCTCGTCCAGATCGTCTAGCGATCGTGTGTCCTCCGCGATTCGGTTGTCCAGCGCGGTCGCGTGCCCCCCGCCGGTCTTGACCACTTCCAGCAGGTCACTATCGGCTGCCGCGCGGTCCGCCGCGAGCAGCCGGAGCTGGTCGACCAACGGGATCACGGCCTCGCCGAAGTTCCGCCGGTCCTCGAGATCGGTCCGCTGAGCCGCGAGCGTGGCGTATGCGTCGAGTTTGCCTGTGAAGACTTCCAATTCGCGATGATCGTTGAGCGCGGCGACGAAGAACCGCACCACATTGTCAGGAGAATCGAACGAACGCAGCAGTTGCTCCGCGCCCGTCTCGGCATCGTTCATGCGCATCTGGTAGCTGAACAGAGTCGGGTCGATGCTGGTGTGCCGCTCCAGCGAGGAGGTCCACTCGATCTGTTTGTCGGTGATGATCCCCTGCGCGGCGGGATAGTTCGCTATCAGATCTTCGATCACGGTCGTGAATCTTCGGAACGGAACCCGAAGCCCCCCATCGATGAATGGCAGATCATCGAGGCTCGGAAGATTCGGACCGGTGCGGAACAGATACCACGCCCGGTGCATATTGGAGGTGGACCGCATCTTGTGCGGAGGCTGTCGGCGACCGTCCTTCCACTCCATCACGGTTCCGGTCACCATGCGCTGCGCGGTCAGCGCGTCCTCCCATTCGCACACAACATGTGAGGTATCCCCGGTCAGCACGTAATCGCCGAGGATCTTCCCGCCGACCTGTGAGCGCGCCGCCGGCACGATCAGGCTGCAGACCAAAGTGATCAAGGTGGATTTGCCGCCGGTATTCGTGAGCGACAACAGCACTCGCGACGCCGCGCCCAACGCCGTGGTGAAGTCCAGGTCCAGCGGATCGAATCGTGCCCCATCCGGGCCGACACCTTGTAGCCGAATGCGGCGCAGCCGCAGCGGCGGTGTCGGAAGTCCGTGCTCGGGTTCGGGATCCACTTCGAACAAGGAGGACTTCAATGCTCTTCTCCTGCCGTCTCATCGGCCGCTCGATCAGCGAGATCGTTGACGAGTCGGAAGAATTCGGAATCGTCCGACAGCATTGTGACCGCGTGCCGCAATCGTGGCCGCGCCGACCAGACTCCGCCGTCCGTCTCACCCTTGAATGTCAGGTATCCCGACTCGGCCAGGACCTTGCACACCCGGTTCACGATGCCGGGGCGATCGCCTGGCGACCGGCGGCGAGCATCGGGTCGGGTCGTGGTCAGATCGATCCACCGCCGCCATGCCTCAATGAGGTCGTCATCGATATCGGTGTCGTCCGCGCTGCTTTCTTTGAGCGTCGTGGCTATTCGATCCAAGGTGTCGACCACCGACTGTGTCGTGAACACGACCATCCGGTCCGGATCATCCAGCATGGCGGACTCCGGATAGGCGGTGCGGGCCAGTGCGAGCAGCACTACGCCTATGACCGCCCGGTGGTGTTGGGGCGCGCGTTTGGAGACATCGGAAACCGTCAATCGCAGCGGAGAGTGATTGCGCGCGGTGACGATGATGCCGTCCCGGACGTCGACAGCGAGATCGAGTCCCGCGCCGGCGAAGACGCGTTCCACCGCGGCGGCGAAATCGGGTTCCTCGACGTATCGAGTTACCAGGCGGTGCAGTTCCGCATTGCGCGTGGGGATCTCGCGTGGCCGGGCGGCCCAGGCCAGGCAACGGCCGATATCCTCGTAGTCATCCGGCGATCTCATCCGTAGTCTCCTGGTCGGCCGTATTGCCTTGGTGCTGACGCAATTTTGGTTCCGCTGCCTGGATATCGACAGTCAGTTCGGCTGGCACCAAGATCAGATCCTCGGCGCGAACCGTGTGTGTGTTCAATCGATTTCCGGACGGCACGGCAAGAATGAGCCGATCCCCGGCCGAGCGGCCCGCCAGATGGGGAGCCCAACAATGGTGTGCGGCGTGCACCACCGCGGCCACGAGCCGATCGGCGTCCAGTCCGCTCCCGACATCGTCGCCGTCGAGCTCCGCGACCACCTGCTTCACCCGTTCCAGTAGCTGCGACAGCCGCACGGGCTCGGTGAGTCCGCCCAGCAGGGCGTCGGTGGCCGTCTCGTAGGGGACCCACCATTCGGACATTTCGACCTGGTCAACCTCCGGCGGCTCGTACTCCATACCTGGATCGATTTCTCTTGGCGGCATCAATAATTCATCGATCAGGCTCGTCAGCGACGGCCACCATCGCACCGGTATGCCACCCATGACCGCGAGTAGGTGGTCTGCGGCGGTGGCAGCCATCAAGGTCGATCCAGACAACAGTGGCAACAGCAGATCCCTGCCGAGGTCGACCCGATAGGACCGCTGCGGCGGTCGGGTGAACCTGTCGTCCAAAGCCTGTCGCAACGCGGTGCGCGCGCCCATGAGATGCCGGTGCAACTCGCTGTGCCGGTGACGACACTCCTTCAGGATCTCGATCAGCAGATTGGTGGCGTCGAGTTGCGACCGGTCCGTCGTCGCGGCCCGCCGTTCGGCCACGGACTCAAGTAAGGTGGCCTCGGCTTCGAGTCGGTCCTTGACATGGTGTAACGCGGTATCGAGCAGCTTCGGAACGTCACCGAGCCAGTCGTGAGCTTCCGGATCGATCAACGTATCCGCGACGATTCGGCGAATCCGCTCCTGGTATTGGACCGATCGATAGCGGGCGTTGCGCGCGATCTGGACAGCTGATTCCACGGCTCCACGTTCGATCAGAGCCGCCAACTGGGCTTCGTTGGCGATCTGCGCCGCTTCGATATCGAGGTCGAGAGCCTCGACGAAAATATTGATCGCCTGCTCCGAGGCCCGCAGATGCTCGAGGCCGTCCGCGCCCGACGCGTGCAGATACAGCAGTCGAAATCGTTGTTGTCGCCATACGGGTCCGTCAGGGGTGTGCACCAGATGCCGGACCACCTCGACAGCGTTCGTCACCAGCGAGACCACCACGCGCTCAGCGACTTTCGTCCATTCGCCGGGATCGGCATCCGGTGCCTGCCGGGCGGCCTGCGTGCTCGCGTAGGACAGTGTCTCTTCCCATGTGCGCCCCGCCGACAAGCCCATTGCCAGCGCCACCTGGTCGATCACCGCCAACGCGATCCGAAACAGATCGTAGGAGTCCCAGAAATCACCGTCGAGACTGGATTTGGTTCGCTCGAGATCAGTCAGCATCTGGATCGGGGCCAAAGCCCGGCGACGCCGCGTGATCGATTCGTCATCGGTCGGAATGACGATCTGCCACAATTCGGGGAGCTCGAACGCGTCTTCGGGCAAGGTCACCACGACCACCACGCACGCCACCGCATCTTGCCCCCCGACCATCGTCCGCGGCGACCTCGATGCCGTCCGCGATCGCTCTGTCGCTGAGCTATCAGTATGGTCGCCGCCTCCGTTACGCCCCAGCGTTCCGAGGCAGGGATTGCCTGCGAAGTTCGGCCGAGCGCGACATCCTCTGAACTGCGGGACTATTCGCGCTCTATGTCCTCCCGGTCCGGACAAGCTGCCATGGCTTCGGTCGGCGCAGGTGTTCGTACCCGAGCCGATTCACCACCTCGTCCCAATGGGTCGCCTTCCGCAGAACTCCGGTAGCGATCCGGCCGCCCCGAGGTCCGACGAAGATACGAGCATCGGGCTTGTCCTAGTTCGCCGAGAGGCGGCGCGCCAGCCTCGACCGCAAATCCTCGATGATCGGAATCGACCGGGCGCGTTTACCTTTCGTGCCCTTGTCGGCCATTCCCCCTGGCCCCGGCGTCGTCTGGCGCCGCAGCGTCCACACCCACTGATCGGCATCGATGTCCCTCACCAGGCAGCTGGACGCCTCACCGATCCGAGTTGCCGTGCACGCCATGAAGATCACGACATCACCCCACCCCTGATTGTTGTCGGCCGCCGCAGGCGGGGCCCTGGACACTCCAACCGCTGGCGATCGCTGGAATGCACAGCAGGCGTGCGCAATTCATCCTCGTCCCACCGGTGAACGAGGGAAGATTGGAGGATGATACTTGCGGCTGCCGATGTCACGACCGCGGTTGTCTCCTCTGCGGTGGTCGCCGCCATAGTCGGCGCTGTGAGCAGCTTCCTTGCCCAGCGATATCTGCTTGTACGGAAGGCGCACATCGATGCCGACGCGATGGACCGACAAGCTCGCCCCGCCTACGAGTCGATGGCTCGACATCGGGGTGTAGGGGCCGGGTCCGTTTGTGCACGGCCCCAGTGCATTCCAGCGCCGCTGCCCAGCGCCGTGATCGGTAGCAGGATCCGTTGTCAGTGAGCACCCTATGGATGCGGTCGAGGCCGTGCTCGGTGAAGAGCCCGACCATGCGTAGCGACCATTTCGCGCGGGCTCATGCCTTGGCTGCGTCCGGCGTTGTCCTGTCATGATCGCTCACATCGTCGGCGAACATCGTTGATGCCCATGCATCGCCCTGTCTAACAGCCTGCTGGTCAGGGAGAGGTCTCTAGGCCGTGCTCGAAACCGCCCCAAACGTGAGTCGTCCCAACTCGTCAGGTGTGCCTCGGGAAGAGGGTGGCCCGCTCTTCCTCTGTAAGGCTGGAGATGGCCAGCACCTGCCACGGGTTGGATCGGTGGTCGATCCATGCGCTGGCTCGAGTTTCGCGCAGCATGATCTCCCGCCAGCGGGACATCCATCGCTCCAGGACCTCACGATTGTCCGGCGCGGTCTCCGGGTTATCGATGCAATGGTTCCTCGCCCCGGGCCTCGGTGTTGCCGAGCTGTCGCGCAACGCGCCCCAGGATCACCGGAGGCCTACAAATCGCGGAATGCGCTGCAAGGGCTGGCCGCGCAGTCACTGATAGTGCGACCGCAGTTGGGGCAACCCTTGTCGGTGCCGATGAAGGGGTGATCCGAGCAGGTACAGCTCTCGGCAGCGTTTCCGCACTCCAAGCAGGTGTTCTTGTTGCCGTAGTTTCGCTTGCTCGCGAAAAACCTTTGCCCTGACAATGATTCCCGCTCAACCGCCCCCAATCCGGCTGGGAGGACCGAGTCGAGGGAGCCCGTCGTCCCAGCGGCGGCCAGCAGCCCTCCGCCTTGCCCCCGGTAAGCCCCGCCCACGCTGTCGGAGATTTCCCGTGCGAGAACCAGTCCGCTCCGGGCCAATTCGCGAAGAATTCGAACCACCTCGTTGGGCATCGAGCCAGTCTAATCTCGCCCGACCTGGACGAGACCGCCGACGATCTGAAACGGGGAGTGTTCCAACACATTGCACCTGGTGGATCGCGTGGCTGTCTCGGGATAGATCGTGCGACAGTCGTTCTCGGTGATCCCAATACTGAGAAGAACTGCTCTGCACCCCCTCAATCTGCCCGATTTGTGAATTTCGGGGTCTTGCGCAGAATCGGAGTATGCCGAACTCGAACCCCATCAGTGCCTGGAAGTTCGGCGATTCTGTTCGGGTGTGGTGATTCGCGGGTTGCCGCTGAGAATCATCTTCGATCAGGGGCTGGGCGATATGTTCGTCGTTCGGACGGCGGGGCATGTGGTCGATAGTTCTGTGCTCGGGTCTATCGAGTACGGCGTGCAGGTGCTGAAGGTTCCGCTGATCGTGGTGCTCGGCCACGACAGTTGTGGCGCGGTGAAGGCGACGATCGACGCACTCGACGGGGGTGCCGTGCCGGGTGGCTTCATTCGCAGTCTCGTCGAGCGGGTTTCGCCGTCGATTCTGCTGGGTCGGCGGGAGGGTCTGTCCAGCGTGGATGATCTCGAGGCTCGCCATGTGGAGGAGACCGGGAAGCTGCTCATGGAGCATTCTCAGACCATCGCGGCGGCGGTCGCGGCCGGGAAACTCGCGATCGCGGGTGTGACCTACCGGCTCGAGGACGGCCGTGCCCAGCTGCGTCGGGTGATCGGTGACATCGGCGAGCTAGCCTGACGGGTTGGGGAGCTGGTCGACCCCGCGTACTCGGTCGATCAGGCGGCCGCCGAAGGTTGCGGACGCTGGTGCGAGAAGCCATGCGTACCAGACGTAAGGGGTCAGCCAGGCGAGGGCGGCGGTGGCGATGAAGATCGCGGCGACGGCGTAGGAGGCGTCGGCGCTGGTACGGAGGTCGGCGGGGACGGTGTGTTCGGTGAGGGTGGAGTTGCGGGCGGCCAGGTCTTTGACCACTGCTTCGCTGGTGAAAAGCAGTGCGGCCGTAGCGGCGAAGAGGCAGACGGCGAGGCTGTTGTTCGGGGCGTGGCCGAAAACTGCTGTCGTGTAGGGCAGGATCGCGGCGAAGAGCAGTAGTGGTGCGTGCCATGCGAGGGTGTGCCGGTCGAGGAGCTTCACCTCGTAGATCAGTGTGTGGTGGCGGCGCCACACCGACCACAGCAGGAAGAACGCCACGACGAACGCTACGAACGAGGCCTGTTCATGCCTGAGGAAGTTGGCCAGGGTGTGGGCATCGACCAGGTCTTCGGCCTCGGGCCGTTTGATTTCGATGACGAGCAGAGTTATCGCGATCGCGAGGACGGCGTCGACGAAGGCGCCGATTCGGTGCGGGTCCCAGCTGGTGTCCCGTCCGGCCGGGTCGCCGTGTTGTGACTGCATCAAGTCTCCATAGGTTGGATGATCCTGTGCGGGTGGGTATTTCAGGCGAAGGCTGGCTGAGCGGGCCGCTCGGCACGGGCCAGTCGCTGTGACCAGACCGCGAGGATGATCATGACCGCGGGGAAGAGGATGTCGCAGACCAGGACTCCGCCGGTGTTGCCGGGGGCGTGGTCGCCGTGGGCGAACCACTGGTAGACGTGGCCGATTGCCGCGCCCCACAGGAACATTCCGGCGCCGAGGCCGATGGTGATGCGTTCGCGGGCGGTGGCCGAGACCGCGCGGAAGGCCATGACTGCGAGTCCGAGGTTGGCGAAGGCGATCTCGAACTGGAACGGGGTTCGGTCGAAGCCGATGGCGGTGGCCATGACGTCCGGGGCGGTCAGGAAGGCGAAGGTCATCCACAGGCTGCCGCAGCCCAGTGCGGCGACGGCCCACCAGCGCTGCCAGGTTTCCAGGGTGGCTGCGCGGGAGGGGCTGTGGCGAGTGCGGATGAGTGCGCCGACGACCGCGATCAGTATCCAGATCAGGGGGAAGGAGGACTGGGCGGCGTAGGAGATCGGGTTCATGACATTGAGTGTTGCATGGTTAATATTAACCAGTCAACACTCAAATTCGTCGAAGCTGTCAAGACTCGAGGCTTCGGGGCGACGCTATGGGCGCGGCTCGAGGAGCTTGGCCAGCGCGGCGGTGTCCTGTAGGTAGCGTTCGTACGGGAAACCTGCTTCGAGCAGGGCGTCGCGCAGCTCGTTCTGGAGTGGTTTGCCGCTGCCGTGGAAGGCATTTCGACCGGCTTCGGTGGTGCTGACCAGTCGCCGTCGGGCGTGCTCGGGGTCGGTTCGGACCTGGATGAATCCCGCTGTTTCCAGTGGGCGCAGGGCTCGGCTGATCGCCGGATCCGACACCGCCAGCGCCTGCGCCAGCTGGTGCTGGGTCGCCGGCTCGATGTCTTCGAGGGTTCCCATCAGCCGTATCTGGCTGTAGGTCAGCGCGCCGGAGTCGTCCACGCGCCGTCGCGTGGCCTCTCCGAGCAGGAACACCACGCGATGCAGCAAATCTCCGAGTCCATCGTCCACACTTCGAACGTATCAGAGTGTTGCCTGGTTAATATTAACCTCGGCGATGAGGTGGCGGACCGCTGTGTCGATGTCCCCAGCGGCACCGTCCAGCCGATTTGCGGCAGCGGTGACCCGGACTGGCGCAGTCTTCCGCTCGAAGCCCATGCGTATCAACGTGATTCGAACCGAATGGTGGCCGCTGAGCTGCTCGCATGCTCGCCGCGACCAGCTATTGGAGGATGCGGGATACGTTGGGGCGGAAAGTATTCACGTGCTCGGCGAGGAATGATTCCAGGGAGCGCGGAGCTCTGCCGAGGATATGGGCGACAGTGTCGTTGGGGTGTTCTGGGTAAGCAACCGCCAGCTGCTGGATCTCGGTGATGTGGTCCGCGAGCCAGCCGGGGAAGCCGGATCGCTCGATGAGTTGTGCGCGGAACTCGGCCGGTGGTAGATCGACGTAGCGGACGTGGGTGTCGAGTAGCCGACTCAACAGGGCAGCCAGCCGCGGATAGCTGTAGGTCGCCGAACCGGTGAGAGTGTATGTGCCTCCGGCGATTTCGGATCGGGTGAGAGCAGCTGCTGCGACATCTGCGATATCCCGGCAGTCGATGTAGTTGCATGCGGCAGCGCCCATGGTGCCGACGATGACGCCCCGCTCGGCTATCTGAGGCGTCAGCAGCAGCAGCTTCTGCATGAAGGCGTAGGGCCGCAGGATCGTGTGCTCGAGGCCGGAGTTGCGAAGAGTCTCCTCGATGGCGTGGTGCCACCGCGCGATAGCAACGGGGGAGTCTTCGCGGGCCGTCGGGGCGGAGAGCTTCACGATGTGTGCGATGCCGGATTCGGCGGCGATCGCGATCACGCGAGTTTCGAGTTCGATCTGGGCCGGGCTGTTGGTCATGGTCAGGAACAGTTGCGATGCGCCCTCGAACGCGGCACGCAGCGAGGCCGGGTCCGTCGCGTCGGCGTAGCGAACGTCAACGGTGTTCACTGCATTCATGTTGGCGCGCAGCCGATCTGGATCTCGGCTCAATGCCCGGCAGTGTATCCCCGCAGTGGTGAGTCGGTGTACGAGCGCGTTGCCGGTCGCACCCGCAGCTCCCATGACGACGATCATCTGTCTACCTTTCGGTGAGTCGAACACCAGCGCCACGTGACTATCGTGGCCGCCAGCGCAGCGGCGATCGGAATGTCGAGGCGGAGCCGATCGGGGAATCCCGCTGCCGTGGTGAGCAGTTGGGCAAGTAGTGCGCCGAGCACGGCGGCTCCGAGGCCGAACATCACAGTCGGGATGGCAGGGGCAGCCTCACGTAGTCCGCGAAATTGGATTCCGCAGCGCTGCAACCACATTCCCAGAACGAATGCGACAACGGCCGACGTACCCGCGATCGAGCTCACCGCGGCGAACACCAGATCCGTTCTGCCCGAGACCAATCCGCTCGCACCCGCGCAGATCGCCGGAGCGGCGTAGGCGACCAGGACTTCCCGCCACAGCACGAAACGTGCCGGGGTCGTTACTGTGCTCATATGATTAGGAACCTAACTATATGGTCATGAGTTTTGCGCGCGGCGACGGTGCGCGATTCAGTCGGTGAGTGCCGTGATGCCCTGGCTGATGCGGTCGAGCAGGTCCAGGAAGGTGGTCCGCTCCCGCTGGGTGAGTCCGCCGACCATGGATTGCAGCCGGCCGAAGTGTTCGGGCGCGACCTCGCGCAGCTTGTCCGCACCTCGGGCGGTGAGGACCACGATCAGGGCGCGGCCGTCCTCGGCGGAGGCTCGGCGGCAGACCAGGCCCTGCTGTTCCAGGCCGTCTATCAGGCCTGTCACCGTGGCCCGGGTGACGCCGAGGACCTCTGCCAGTTGCGAGGGTGCGAGCTCGCCGTCCTCGTCTTCGAGGGCGGCGAGGAGTCGATACCGCCCGGTGGACAGCCCGAAGCGCGCGAAATGCGCCTCGGCGGCCTGGTTGAGTTTCGTTCCCGTACTGAGCAGGCGAACGGCGACGAGCACCGCCTGCGGATCGATCTGGTCTTCGAGTTCATAGCGCCGGAGCTGCTTGCGAGCTTGCCCCAAGGTTGGAGATTCGATGCCGCCGGTCCCGGGTGCCATGCATAAAATATGGCACCTAACTAGTTTGCTGTCAACGTCTGCCGGAGGCCGTTGTGGCGCGCGGAGATTCGCTTCAGAGACCGAGCTGGCTCAGCAATGGGCCGATGATCGGCAGGGAATCGGCGCTACCCGTGCCGCCGCCGGAGGTCGGGGGAGTGCAGCTCTCCCCGGCGGGCGCCTGGTCGACCACGGTGATCGACTCCGGGCCGATGAGGCCGCCGCCGCCGGGCTGAATGCCACGCCACCACAGGGTATGGACGCCGCTGGTGGCGGGCGTCCAGGATGCGGTGGCGTCCTGGCCGTGCTGGATGGGCTGCTCGCTGCCGATCATGGCCGCGGTGCTGAGGGTCTTGCCGTCGAGGAAGTAGTACGACGAGATCCCCGTTTGAATTTTCGCCGCCGGGACGGTGAGGGTGTAGGTCTGGCCGACGCACTGGAGGGTGCCCGACACCTGCATCCACTCATCGGCGGAGGCTGTCGCGGCCATCGACACCGTGGTCGCGGCCAGGACCGCGATCCCGGCCGCACATGAGCCCACTCGCGTCAGGCTTTGATTCTTCACATCGAACTCCTTGCCTCGGAACTACTCACCAAATGTGTTGTCGCGTAGAGAAGATCGGCCGTAACTCGTGTCGAGGCATCAGTTTGCAGGCTCGCCGAGTCGATTTCATCATGGCCTCCTTCGCACTGTATGAGCCGTCCGTTACGACCGACTGCCGCGAATTGTGGGGGCACACAGCGCAGTAACGAACTCGATCGGTCGTCGGATGACGCACCCGTCGACGCCGCTCGCCGTAATCGGCCCGAGGGGGACGGGGCTGGTCATGCGGATTTGCTATGGTTTCGCCCGTCGAAGTTCATCTCCGTGTCGAAAGGATGATTCAGTAGCCATGACCACAGCTCATCTCGTTCACGCACACCCTGAACATGCGCATGGGGAGGGTTGCGGGCATGTGGCGGTGCCGCATGGCGACCACGTCGACTACGCCCACGACGGCCACCTGCATCGTGCGCACGACGACCATTTCGACGAGTGTGAATCCGGCGAGCACGTGTCTCATCCGCACCAGGATCACGCGCACGGGGAGGGCTGCGGTCATGTGGCGGTGCCGCACGGCGACCACGTCGACTACATCCACGACGGACACCGTCATGCCGCCCACGGCGACCACTACGACGATCACTGACCGGCGAGCAACTCCCTGAATCCCGCAGGCCGTGCGGTCGGGGGACGCCCGTTCGATGATGCCTAGGCCTGACTGGTCAGAGGTGGAAACCGCCTCTGACCTGGTCCATGCGATACCTTGGCAAAATGCCGTATTTGCAGCAAGAAGGACAGGTGTTCATCGCACACCTGGGCAACAAGGGTGAGCGCGATACCGAGAACCGGTTTCATCCGGATTGGGTCGCCGAAATGGACGCTCTCCTCGATGAGGTCGCTGCAAGCTCCGGTCCTCGTGGCCTGGTCACGGTCGGGGACGGCAAGTTCTACTCCACCGGGTTCGACATCGAATGGGGCGCAAAGCATCCCGACCGAATCAACGACAACGTAGCTGGCCTCTTGCGCCTGTTCGCCCGGATTCTCACGCTGCCCATGCCGACCGTCGCGGCCATCAACGGCCACTCCTATGGCGCCGGTGCGTTTCTCGCTATCGCGCACGATTATCGAGTTATGCGCAACGACCGTGGCTATGTGTGTTTCCCGGGCGTCACTCTCGGCGTCAACTACGCTCCCGGCATGGTCGAGCTGGCGCAGTCACAGCTGCCGCTGCCCGTGGCCCGCCGTGCCCTGGTCACCGGGCACCGCTACGGCGGGGCCGAAGCGTTGACCGCAGGCTTGGTCGACGCGGTCGCCGACGAGGGCGATGTGCTGAAATCCGCTGTCGCCTATGCGCAGAGCCTGGCCAACACCTCTGGACCTGCCCTCGGCAACGTCAAATCATCGCTCTATCGGAACGCCACGGCAGCCCTGCTCGGATCCGTCGCGGAATACAACCACGACTCCTCCGCTGCCCGAACGTAATTGGAGAGTCAGAGGGGCATGGTGGCGAGGATCGCGACCGCGGAACCCACACAGCTGCCAGCCAATACGGCGAAGCGGAGCTGGGCGCGTACGAGACGGTGATGCCGCCGTGCCGAGGTGCGCATTTCGGCACTGCGGACCAGGACCGGCCCGAAGGTCCGGTGGGGGAGCGTCTCGTGCATCACGGTCATGAGCGGGGACTACCCCACCCGGGCGGTCCGAAACGCGTAGTTGTTTCGGATCGCCCTCTTGGTCGCCGGATGCCGTTCAGTCGGTGGCGAGATCGCGTCGGGAGAGCCGGACTGAGTGCAGCGCTGGCTACCTCGAAATCTCGAGTCGCCGTGCCTGATCGGTGGCCACCGTGACGATGGGGCGAGGTCAGTCGTGGTCGTAGCGGTCGGCGCGCTGGGAGAGGCGTTCGGAGAAGGTTTCCGTCCATGCTGCGGATTCCGATTCTTCGGCGGTCTCGACTGCGCGGCGGGTCGCCTTCGGGCTGGCTGCGGTGCGGTCCTGTTTCGCGCCTCCGGGGCGGGACTGCATCGCCAAAATTCTTACGCCCCAAGACACGTAGGCTTCCACGCTCATGCCGGCATGCTCGGCCGCACCCTCGAGGGTGAACCAGTCTTCCTCGCCCACGGTGACCGTGATGTCCCTACTCGCCATTCGGTCAACGGTAGTGCCGATCAGGGTCTGTTGCCGGTAAGTGCCGCTTGCTTTTCGTAATTTCGCACTCAGAGCCATCCTTTGCGGCGGAAGAGGGCTTGGACGAGAGCCGCCAGGGTGACCATCACGCCGAGGGCGGCTGGGTAGCCGTACTCCCATGAAAGTTCGGGCATGCCTTCGAAATTCATGCCGTAGATTCCGGCGACCAGGGTGGGGGCGGCGGCGGTGGCGACCCAGGCGGAGATTTTGCGCATGTCTTCGTTCTGGCGGATGCCGACCTGGGTGAGGTTGGCGTTGAGGATTCCGTCGAGGAGTTCGCGGCGGCCGGTGACGCGATTGTCGATATGCCGGAATTGGCGGTCGATTTCGTGCAGGGCCTCGTCGCCGACATTGGCGCTGTAGGGATCTTCGGCGATCCAGGCGGGGAGGCGGCGGCGGACCAGGCGTTCGAGGGGTTCGTCGACGAGTGGGGCGGTGGTCTGTTCGAATTCCATCAGCAGGCGGCGTAGGCGGTAGATCTGTTCGACGGGGTTTTCGCCGTTGGTGGAGAAGACTTCTCGCTCGACCTGTTTGATTTCCCGGTCGAGGTGCTCGAGCAGGGTGAGGTAGTCGTCGAGGATCAGGTCGAGGACGAGACGGAACGCGGCGAGCGGGCCGCCGGTGAGGTCGGTGTCGAACTCCGGGGGAGCGAGTTCACTGCCGACGGTGACGATGAAATCCCTTCCGACAGCGAGCAATACGTCCTCCACGTCGATGGAGACGTCCTGGTGCCGGTAGCGACCGGTGGGCATCGCGATGACCACCGTGTCGCCGTGCACCTCCAAGCCGGGCCGCTGCAGGGACCGGTGCGCTCTGGACAGCAGCACCGGATCCACGCCGACGGCGTCGTGCAGGCGAGCGAGATCATCGTCGTCGAGATCCCGCACACCCACCCACGCGAACGCCCCCGCAGCTTGACCGCGGTGGTCGGAACTCGTTGCCCGGAGCCCGGATAGCGACTGTCCGCCGAGGTAGACGGCATCAACGGTGATCATGTGGGCATTGTGCCTGCCGACCGTTCCGTATTTCCAATTGGAATCAGTGCTGGCAGAGCCACTCGGTGCCGTAGTGCCCGGCATTGCCGCCGTCGAGATGGACCCAGCGGCCGTCGCCCTCGCACGGCGCGCCCTCGACCTGGCCCGAATTCTGTGGGGAAGTCGTGGTGGGTTCGACCGGCGCGGCGGTGGTGTCCGGGCCCGCACCATGATTGGGGTTGGTGCAGATCGTGCCCTCGCACGGCACCCAGGTGCCGTCGCCGTTCGGATTCTGGATGGCGTTCGGCCCGACATAGCTACCTCGCGGACATCCCGGATCCTGGTTCTTCGCACAGTATTCGGCACTCAGGCCGTTTCCGGTGGAGCCGTCCGCACCCCGCTGCCCGACCGTGGTGGTCGGCTGCGCCGGAGGCGCTGTCGTAGTCGGCGCGGTGGATGAGGACGTGGTGGTAGTCGGTTTCGCGGTCGTGGTGGTGGGTGACGGCGTCGAGTCCTTCGAACACGCTCCGGCGCCCGCGATGAGAACCAGTCCCGCCATGACCGACAACAAGCGCTTCATCGTTACCCCATCTCTCCATCACCATTGACGTCGTTCGGAGTAACAGGATATGACGGCAAACTTCGAGTTCCGCTGGTGAACATGCGGAGCGCGGCGTGTTTCTCGAATCACAATGCGAGATCGAGATTATTCAGCGGAGCGAATGGGCAATTCCGAACGTGTGATTCTGCGGTGACTGGAGATGTCAGAGGGCGGTGACCGGCTGCGAACGATGAAACCGTAAGAGCGGCAGCCATTTTGGCAGAATGGTGGCCCGGAGGTTTCGGAGCCTGGCACTCGGCGCGATTCCGGCCTGTCGCGCAGTGGGAAATTCCACTGCTGGATAACATGACCCGGAGTGTTACCGCATGCATTCCCTGACCAACTCGGGTCGGTGATCGACGCCGATGACCGACCTGGCTGCTGAGAGGATCCATATGGAGTTTGCGCTACCTCGGAAGAAGACCACACAGCCGCACGAGGATTACGGGTTCTTCGGGCCCGGCTCGGTGACGTGGAAGGTGTGGAGCTATCCGACTTCGTTGTCCATCGGGTTCCAGCGGGCCGTGGTCATCGAAGAGCTCGATCCCGCGCTGGTGGCGGCGGTGGACCAGACGCACGACATCTACAAGCGGCCGCGTACCCGCTACGACCGGACCCTGAAGTACTTCGCGCTGGTGGCTTTCGGAGGTTCGCGCGAGACCTCTCAGGCTGCCGACGTGCTGGTTAAAATTCATTCCAAGGCGATCGGCACCGACCCGTACAGTGGCGCGCCCTACGACGCGAACGATCCGGCCTCGCAGCTCTGGATCCACCTGACGGCCTGGCATTCGATTCTCTACGCCTACGAGAAGTACGGTCCGGGCCGCCTCAGCGCCGAGGACGAGGCGCAGTACTGGCAGGAATGCGCGGTCGCGGCGGAGCTGCAAACCTGTTCTCCCGCAGATGTTCCCCGCACCCGCGAGGGCGTGCAGGCGTACTTCGACGCGATGCGACCGCAACTGTCCGGCAGTGAAATCGCCAGGCGGGCGATGAATCATCTGCTGCGCGCCGAGGTGATGCTGCCCAAGCTGCCGTTCTTCCTGCGCCCGGTCACCTGGATCGCGGATCGGTCCCTGCGCGCGGGCACCATCGCCACCATGCCGCTGTGGATGCGGGAGATGTCCGGACTGCGGCAGTCGCGCATCGTGGACGCGCTGATCCCGCTCTGGCTGAAGCTGGCCTTCCGGGTCGTGCATCTGAACCGTCGAGCCGAACTTCTTGTGGTGCAGCTGCTTTCGCCGATGACCTTCCCGGTGCTGCGCCCGATCTTCCTCGGGGTTCCGCCACTGCGGCGTGAGGTGGTCAGCCCGGAGGAGGCCCGCACCCGGTACGGCTACGACAAGCCCGCCGAGGCGCACCAGGACCTGCGCGCCAAGCAGCACGCTCGCGTGTTCAGCCAGGGCACCGCCCCGAGCAACATCGGCCTCCTCGAATCCGAGGAGATCCTCGGCCGATTGGGCTGACCGAGGCCCGCCGCACCGTCAGATGGTCACGGTCGCATCCGCCGGATGTCATCGACCGCGGCCCGCAGCCGGGCGGCCGCGGCGGTGGGGTCCGGCGCGGCGCAGATCTCCGAAACCGTGCACACGCCATCGACACCCGTGCCTGCCAGTTGCGGGACCGTGTCGGCGTGGATGCCACCGATCGCGACCGTCGGCAGTCCGGTGGCGGCGACCAGCGTGGCCAGCCCGATCGGGCCCACCGGACCGGCGGCGTCCGGCTTGGTCGCGGTGGCCCAGATCGGGCCGATGCCGAGATAGTCGGCAGCCTCGGCCGCGACCGCCTGCGCCATGGTGGACACGGAGAGTCCGATGATGAAATCCGGACCCACCCACTGGCGGACCAGATCGGTCGGGAGATCGGTCTGACCGACGTGCACGCCGTCGGCACCGGCCAGCACGGCCACGTCGACCGCGTCGTCGACGATGAGCGGAACTCCGGTGCCGGTCAAGCATTCTCGGACGGCGAGGGTGAGGGCGAGCAGGTCACGGTCCGAGGTGTTCTTGGATCGCACCTGGACCATCGAGACCCCACCGGCGACCGCGGCCCGGACCACGGCGGGCACGCCGCGCTCACCACACATCGCGGTGTCGGTGATCAGGCACAGTCGCAGTTGGTCGCGCAGACCGGGACGCTCGATGCTCATCCGAGCCGCCGAATCAGGCCTGCGGCAAGGTCATCGGGCCCGACTGCGTCGAGTCGGTCGATCCAGGCCACCGCGAAACTACCGGGTCCCGCCGAGAGCGCCTCGGCCTCTTCTGCGGCGATGGCGACGTGCAGGTGCGCGGCGACCGCGGCGATGAACGGGTCGTCGGTCACCGCCGTGTAGGCGGCCGTCAGGCCACCGAGCGCGCAGCCCGCCCCGGTGGTCCGGGTCAGCAATACCGACCCGCCGCGGATGCGTGCGGTCCCGGTCTTGGAGACGATCAGGTCGGTGACGCCCGAGACCGCGACCACCGCACCGGTTCGTGCGGCGAGGTCGCGGGCCGCCGGCAGGGCCTCGTCGCTGCCCGCGGTCGAGTCGACGCCACGACCGCCCTGCCCGGCTCCGGCCAGACCGATCACTTCCGAGGCGTTCCCGCGAATCACCGTCGGCCGGTATTGCAGCAAGTCGTGGGCGAGTGCCGTGCGAAAGGCCAAGCCGCCGACCGCGACCGGATCGAGCACCCACGGGGTTCGGCTCGCGGCCGCGGCCTCGGCGGCCAACCGCATCGCCGCGGCCGTCATATCGTCCGGGGTGCCGAGATTGATCAATACCGCCGAGGCGATCCGGGCGAAATCCGCTGCCTCGTGGACATTGTCGACCATCGCCGGCGCGGCCCCGACCGCGAGCAGCACATTGGCGGTGATGGTGGTGACCACCCGGTTGGTCAAGCATTGGACCAGTGGAGCCGAAGTCGCCAGTGCCGCACGGGCTTCGGCGAGCTTTTGCGGAGCGTCCGGCTCGGGTGGTGTGGTCGTCACGCGACATCCCTTCGTCAGCATTGTCTGCGTCAGGTGCTGCGGGTGTGTTCTCAGCCCCGCTCGTGGCGCGGAGCACCCCGTGTCCGGTTCGGACGTTATCAGAGGTGCCGCCGGGGTCCGCGGAATCATCGCCGCAGACCCGGCAACCCGTCAGAGCGAACCGGCGCTTCCCGTCGGCATCGGATTCGGTGCGTGCTCGGATTCCTTGTGCTGGTCGAGGTAGAGATTGAAGGCGCCGTTGGTGAACGAGCATCGGAAGTCCTCGACGCCGTATCGTCGCGCAGCATGAGGAAAGGCTTTTCAGGGCCCAGCCGTCCTCGAGGGTCCCCAACATCCCATGCCGCGGGTATCCGGAGGAACTGACAATTGTTCCGACTTCGGTGCCGGTTCAGAGACGGCGCAGTTGCCAGTCGTCCGGTAGCCCGGTGACTTCCGCCTCGGTGCCGGTGGCCTCGATGGTGATGCTCGCCCCACCCAGCTTCAGATCCGTGAGCCGGATGGTGCCCGCGCGTTCGGGGAGCCGCGGCGCGATGGTGAGGGTGCGGGCGGGTGCGTCGGGTTGCAGGCCCAGGAACGAGCGCATGAGCAGCAGTGGGGCGGCGCTGGCCCAGGCCTGTGGGGAGCAGGAGGTGGGATAGGGGATGGGGGAGTGGAATTCGCTGCGGCTGAAGCCGCAGAAGAGTTCCGGTGGGCGGGCGCCGAACTCCAGGATCGCCTCCAGGAGTCCGGTGGCCAGGCGTTCGGCCAGCTTCAGAGCCCCGGGGATGTGGGCGTAGCGCAGCAGTCCGGCCACCGCGATCGCGGTGTCGTGCGGCCAGATCGAGCCGGTGTGATAGCCCATCGGGTTGAAGCGCCGGGCGGTGGAGGACAGGGTGCGCAATCCGAAGCCGCTGTTGAGGTCCGGGGCGCTGAGGCGTTCGATCAGCTCGGCCGCTCGCTCGTCGGGGACGATGCCGGTCCACAGGCAGTGGCCGGGATTGCTGGAGATGGCGTCCACCGGCTGGTTCGAAGCATCCAGTGCCAGCGCGTAAGTGCCGCAGTCCGGCATCCAGAAGGCCTCGTCGAAGCGGGCCCGGCGGTCGGCGGCCCGGGCTCGCCAGCGGTCGGCGGTACCGTGGTCGCCGCTCGATTCGGCCAGATCCGCGCGGCCCAGTTCCGCCGCGTACGCGTAGCCCTGCGCCTCACACAGCGCGATCGGCGGTTCGGCGAGGCGGCCGTCGCTGAAACTGATCGCGTCCCAACTGTCCTTCCACCCCTGATTGGCCAGACCACGATCAGTCTTGCGGTGATAGACCACCAGGCCGTCGCGGTCGCCGTAGCTCCCCAGCCACTCCATTGCCGCATCGGCGGCCGGAAGTAGCTGCTGCACAGCGGATTCGGACGCACCCCAGCGGAGGCATTCGGCCAGCACCATGACGAACAGCGGAGTCGCGTCGACCGTCCCGTAGTAGACGGTGCCGCCGAGTACCCGATCGCTACCGGGCCCGTAGCGACGCTCGTGCATGATCCGTCCGGGCTCCTCCTCGGTGACCGGATTGACCTGCGTGCCTTGCAATTCGGCGAGCTGACGCAGGGTCCCGACCGCGAGATCGCTGTCCAGCAGCAGCGCCATCCACGAGGTCAGCAGGCTGTCCCGCCCGAACAGTGCCATGAACCACGGCGCACCGGCCGCGACATACGCGGTGCCGTCGGCGGAATCGTCGAGACGCAGTGCGCCCAGGTCGGTTTCGGTGCGTTGCAGGATCGCGTTGAGGCCCTGTCCGGAGGCGGTCAACGAGGTGGTGGTGGCGCGCCAGTGCCGGATCTTGGTGGCGGGACCGTCCTCGTCCTCGTCGAAACCCGAGGTGTCGTGCCGCCCGGTGGCGGGACGGCAGTGCACGGTGGTGTGCCAGACGCTGCGGCGTGCCACCACGATGCGCCAGGTCAGCGAGCCGGGCTGGATGACCGGGTCGGCATCGGCGGTAATGATCACCGCCCGTTCGGGATTGGTGCGGTCGGCCAGGCGCAGCACCCCGCCGACCGCGGTGAGTTCGCCGCCACCGCCGTGCACGCGGCCTTCCTTGACCGCGAAGAGATCGGCGAAATCGGTGTCGGCGGTGAGGGTCACCGTGATCGCGGTGTCCTCGTCGCCGAGGTTGTGCACCGTGATCACCTCGTGCAACCCCTCGCCGATGGTGCGCCGGCGCTGCACCAGCACGGTGGCGTCGGCGATGCCGTGCGGCGGCGGCTTGCGGGCCACGAACCGGGCCCGGAAGGGTTCGCGCACCGCGACCGAAAGCTGTTCCGGGGCAACACCGTCCAGGCGCAATTCCCAGCGGTTCAGCATCCGCGCGTCGCGGTGGAACAGTCCGTGCGCGGTGCCCGGATGGATGTCGCCGAGCGGATCGGACAGGCAGAACGTGCTCGCCTCGACCAGGGTGACGACACCGCCGACGCCCGAGATGGGCGTCGGCGGTCCGGCGTTGAAAACGCTCACAGGTGCCCGCTCGGCAGGCGAGTGCCACGCGGGCCCAGGACGATCGGGGTCCGCCGAGCGGTGCGCCGCCGCACCGGCTCCGGGACGCGAGCGGTGCTCGCCGCCCGGTAGTAGGCGTCCTCGTAGCCGCGCGCGAATGCCGCGGTGGCGAACAGCTTCTCGACCCGCTCCCGGCAGGCGCGGGGGTCGATCTCCCCGATGCGAGCGATCGCCGCGGGCAGTTCGTCGGGGCTCTCGCAGATCCAGCCGGTGACCCCGTGTTCGATCACCTCGGCCACCGCGCCGCCGCGCAGCGCGATCACCGGGGTGCCGCAGACCATGGCCTCGATCATGACGATGCCGAACGGTTCTTCCCACTGGATCGGGAACAGCAGGCAGCGCGCCCCGGCCAGCAACTGCCGCTTGGCCACGGCGTCCGCCTCACCGAACACGTCGTCGTCGGGACCCAGCAGTGGCCGCACGAACTCGTCGAAGAAGGCGTGCTCGGGCGGCTCGTTGCATTTGCCAGCCAGGATCAGCCGCAGCCCGGCGGCGTGCGCGGCCTCGAGCGCCAGGTGCGGACCCTTGTAGGGCGCGTAGCGGCCCAGGAACAGTGCGTAGTCCAGCTTCTCGGTGCGGAACGGCCATTCGTCCGGCCGGATCGCATTGTGCACGCGGGCAATCCAATTCAGGTCGGGGGCGAGCTCACGCTGGCGATCGCTGATCGCCACCAGTCGCACACTGTCGTCGAAAGCCCGGTAGTACTCGTGCATTTCGGCATCGACGGGTCCGTGGACCGTCACCACGGTGGGGATGCCGAGCGCCCGGTAGGCGGCGGCATTGCCCGGCCCGGCGAAGGTGTGGTCGTGCACGATGTCGATGGGCTGCTCGGCGTGCAGGGCCTCGATGACGCGCCAGGCCTTGAAGGCGTGCACGATCTCCGGATACGGTTCGCCCAGCCGAAGCGTCTGTACCTCGTCCCACAGCGGGATGAACCTGGCGTTGGTGCCCGGCCGCCCAGCGCCCAGCAGGGTCACCTGGTGGCCGCGCTCGACCAGTTCGTCGGCCAACGTCGCCACCACGGCCTCGACGCCGCCGTATCCGGTCGGCGGGATATCGAAGTAGGGGGGCGCTACCAGAACGATATGCAACGGGCGCTTGTGTGAATCATCGAGGCGGAGCGAATTTCTGCCGAGATCCAATGCCAGAAAATCCAATGCGTCTATGTCTGCATCGGTGGAAAGTTCGTCACTCATTTCAAAGCCCTTCGTCGTTGAGGGGTGAAACTGAGCCAAACTGTCGTCCACAGTTGCATGGTCCGGCCCGGTCGGCAAGGTGAATTCGGACTGCGCTGACCTTCGTGATCATATGGTTACCGCGAGGTTTGAGCGCCCGATCACCGGGTATAACGGCTGGCTACAGAGGTTTTCGAGAAATCCGATATTGAGGACTCGATCATCGCGGTGGTGGCAAACAGTATTGCAAACTCTGCGCACTGCAATTTGGCATCCGGTCGACCGGCATCGGTCCGACGTTGTCATCCGGCGTACTGTTGGACGTCGGAAGTAGCTACGCAGAGGAGGAGCATGTCCGATCGAAGCAGCTACACCACGGATGACGCCGGAATTCCGGTGCCGAGCGATGAACACTCACTGACAGTCGGCCCCGACGGGCCGATTCTGCTGCACGACGCCTATCTGATCGAGAAGATGGCGCAATTCAACCGCGAACGCGTCCCCGAGCGGCAGCCACATGCCAAGGGCGGCGGCGCCTTCGGAACCTTCGAGGTCACCCACGACGTGAGCGCCTACACCCGCGCCGACGTCTTCCAACCCGGTAAGCAGACCGAGGTGCTGGCCCGGTTCTCCACCGTTGCGGGTGAGCGCGGCAGCCCGGACACCTGGCGTGATCCGCGCGGCTTCGCGCTCAAGTTCTATACCGAGCAGGGTAATTTCGACATGGTCGGCAACAACACCCCGGTGTTCTTCCTGCGTGACCCGATGAAGTTCCAGGACTTCATCCGTTCGCAGAAGCGCCGCGCCGACAACAACCTTCGCGACCACGATATGCAGTGGGACTTCTGGACCCTGTCCCCGGAGTCCGCGCACCAGGTGGCCTGGCTGATGGGTGACCGCGGCATCCCGCGCAGCTGGCGGCACATGAACGGCTACTCCAGCCACACCTACCTGTGGTACAATGCCGCGGGCGAACGCTTCTGGGTGAAGTACCACTTCAAGAGCGATCAGGGTGTCGAGTTCTTCACCCAGGACGAGGGCGACCAGATGGCCGCCATGGACACCGACTATCACACGCGAGACCTGTTCGAGCACATCGTCGCCGGTGAGTATCCGAGCTGGACCCTGCACATGCAGATCATGCCGTTCGACGACGCCAAGACCTACCGGTTCAACCCCTTCGATCTGACGAAGGTGTGGCCGCACGCCGACTATCCCCTCATCGAGGTCGGCCGGATGACGTTGAATCGCAACCCCTCCGACTATCACACCGAGATCGAGCAGGCGGCCTTCGAACCGAGCAACGCGGTCCCCGGCACCGGCCCGAGCCCGGACAAGATGCTGCTCGGGCGCTGGTTCTCCTATCCGGACGCTCACCGCCACCGCATCGGCGCGAATTACAAACTGCTGCCGGTCAATTCACCGCACGCCGCGCCCGTCCACTCGTACTCCAAGGACGGGCAGATGCGCTACACCAATGTCACGGATCCGGTGTACGTACCCAACTCCAAGGGCGGCCCGCACGCCGACCCGGAGGTGTCGGGCCCCGTGGTCGGCTGGCACACCGACGGCGAAATGGTGCGCACCGCATACGCTTTGCGCGCCGAGGACGACGACTGGGGCCAGGCCCGCACCCTGGTCCGCGAAGTCCTAGACGATGCCGCCCGGCAGCGACTGGTGGACAACATCGTCGGCCATCTGCTCAACGGCGTGAGCACCCCCGTGCTCACCCGCGCGTTCGAATACTGGCGCAGTGTCGACAAGGAACTCGGTGACCGCGTCGAGTCCGGCGTGCGAGCCAAGCAGGACGAGTCCGATCCGAAGGCCGCAGAGCAGTCGAATCCGGCCCGCTCGGGCGCACGTCGCAAGGCCTAGCTGCCCCACCCCACGGTGGAGTGCCCGCACTCGCGGGCGCTCCACCGTTTCGCTGCTGCTCGGAAGTCAGCTGAATTGCTTTGCACCACAACGTTATGACTCGCGGATCTGGGTAGTGCGTCCAGAGGCCGTTCGACGAGGCCCTGCTCAGCGATCTGCGGCTCGAGCATCAGCTGCTCGACCGGGCTCGATACATCAAGGCGGAAGTTTCGCCGATCTCAACGTCTCCCAGGCCGTCGCCGAGATCAAGGACCTGAACGAATCCTCCGACGTGCGTGCGGTGCTGGCGTACGAGGAGGCGAACAAGCGGCGGCAGGGCGTGGTGTCGGCCGCCCAGAGTCGGCTGGCGGGCATCGCCCAGGAGGTCGCGGGCCTCAACTGAGCCGACGGCCACCGGTTCTCAGGTCGTCTCGACCGAGGCGGCCTGGAACGGTTGACTCGTCTCGGAGTCCAGCTCCGGGCGTAGCTGAATGCCGACGACGCAGGTGTCGTCGTCGGTGTTCGCGTCGCTGGAGTCGAGCAGGTGATCGAGGCGATCGTCGAGGCTGCCGGTGAATTGGGCCGAGAGCGTGAGCAATCGCTGTTCGCAGTCGTCGAGTTGGCGGTCGCGGCGTTCGATCAGTCCGTCGGTGTAGAGGAGCAGCACATCGTCGGCTTCCAGGTGGATCTCGGCTTCCTCGTAGGTCGCCTCGGCCAGCGCGCCGAGCAGGATGCCGTCGGGGGCGGCCGGGATCGACGCGTGCCCGGAACGCACCAGCACCGGCGGCGGATGGCCCGCGCGGGCCCAGCGCAGCACCCGGGTCTGCGGGTCGTAGAGGCCGCATATCGCGGTGGCGTAGATGTGCTCGGTGAGATGCCGTGCGACCAGGTTGAGCCAGGTGAGCATCTGGCCGGGCCCGGCCCCGGTGGCGGCGAGACCGCGAAGGGCGTTGCGCAGCACCACCATTCCGGTGGCCGCGGTGATGCCATGTCCGGTGATGTCGCCCACCGAGACCAGGATCTTGCGCGACGGCAGCACCACCGCGTCGTACCAGTCCCCGCCGACCAGATGATCCTGTTCGGTGGGGCGGTAGCGGACGGCGACGCCGAGCCCGAACGCCTCGATGGACGGCTGGGTGTCGGGCATGATCGCCTGCTGCAGTCGCCGGGCCAGGCGGCTCTGCTCGGCGGCGTGCTCCTCGGTGTGCGCGAGCCGGTCGCGGGTGGCCGAGAGCGCGATCTCGGTCCAGTGCTGGGCCGAAATATCCTGGTACACACCGCGAACGGTGAGCAGATGCCCGGGCGCGTCCAGGACCGGTTCGGCGATGATGCGAATATGGCGGATGGCCCCGCCCGGCCGCACCAGGCGGAACGCGGCGGAGACCGAGCGGTGGTAGTGCAGCATCGACCGCAGGAAGTGCCGGACGGTGTCGGCGTCGGCCTCGTCGACGTGCGCGGGCAGCTGCGCGAGCGGAATCGGGTCGGCGGTCGGCGCGAGCCCGAAGAGATCGAAAAGCTGTGCACTCCAGGTGATCTCGCCGGTGGCCGCGTTCTCCTCGAAACCGCCGACCCGGCCCAGCCGTTGCGCGTGCTGCAGCAGCGTGGCCAGCCGGGCCGCCTCGTCCTGGATGCGCCACACCAGCAGCACGCTGTCGCCGTGACAGCTGATGCTCAGGGCGGCCGACACGCTCAGCGGCACCTGGTCGACCAGTTCGGTCAGCACCACCGGATTCGCCCGGTAGCTCTCGCCGGTGGCGAAGACGTGCTCGATGCGCTCGAACAGCCGCCCCCGGGTCGCCGACATCGGGTAGGCCTCGAGCAGCAGCGCACCCTGGATCAGTCCGCCCGGTCGTCCTGCGGGATCGACGAAGCACGTATTCACGTGGTGGATGCGGAAATCCGACAGCGCGCCGTCCGCATCCAGGTGCGGGACCAGCACCAGCGCCGGGTCGAAGAGACTGTCCGTGAGCCGCGCGAGTTCCGTGGTCGCGGGGGAGGGGCTGGGGGTGCCGACCGTAGCCAGATCGGATTCCAGTGTGTACCCGCATAATTCGGCCAGCGCCTCGAGCTGTCGCTGCACCTGGGGTGGTTGCGGCTCGATCGGCGTCGGCCAGCACACCTCGAGCACCCCGAGCAGTTTGCCGCCCACACCCACGGGAACCGCGGCGCGCCCGCCGTCGCGCCCGGCGACCGACGGCAGCCCGGAGGTGTGCAGATCCGGGATCCAGACGGTGTCGCGATTGAGCAGGGCCTGCCCGGCCGGAGTCGCCACGCCGGGCGGCACATAACGCCAGCGCTCGGCCTCGTACCGGCCGATACCCGCGAATCCCACCAGCGACAGCGAGGAATCGGAGTTGGTGGCCCAGATCGCGACCGCCGTCGCACCCAGTGGCGCGAGGGCGTGATCGAAGACCGCCTGCGCCACCCGCTGGGTATCGCCCGCGGCCAGCAAGGCGCTCTCCGCGGTGCGCAGACGCACCGCCACCGGCGATTCGCCAGTGCTCGCGGTGCGTTCCAGAAACTCCCCGACCGCCGCGCTGACCTTGTCGCGCGCCGCCTGATTCACCAGATCGGCCGCCAATTCCAGTGCGGTGACCCCGGTTTGCTCGGCGAGCGTGTTCAACTGCCGGACCGCCTGCGCCGGTCCGCAGCGCAGCCGCTCGACGAGGACACCCTTGGCCATCTCGATCAGCGCGCGCCCGTCGGCGGTGGCCTGGGCCCGGTGGATCTCGCCGCGCAGGCGCTCCACCGTGGCCGCCAGCCGGGTGATCTCACGCTGGGCCAGCGAATCACCGTGGGGTGCGGGGACCGCGGTGACGCGGCTGCCCGAATCCGTCATTGCACGCCCAGCCAGTGGTGGATGCAGGCCAGCAGTGCGTCGGCATCGACCGGTTTGGTGACGTAGTCGTTGGCTCCGGCCGCGAGGCTCTTGTCCCGATCGCCGAGCATGGCCTTGGCGGTCACCGCGATGATGGGCAGTGTGGCGTACTGCGGCATCTCCCGGATGGTCGCGGTGGCGGTGTAGCCGTCCATCTCCGGCATCATCACGTCCATCAGCACCAGATCGGTCTCCGGATGCGCGATCAGCTTGTCGATGCCCTCCCGGCCGTTCTCCGCGTGCACCACGCCGACACCGTGCAGTTCGAGAATGCTGCTGAGCGCGAACAGATTCCGGGCATCGTCATCGACGATGAGCACCGTCCGCCCGGCCAGTTCCCCGACCGGCTGACTGGCCGCCACGGCGGGCGCTTCCTCACGGCGAACCAGCGGCAGCACGTCACCCGGGGCCTCGGCGGTGACGTGCAACGCGATGCGTTCACGCAATTCGTCCAGGCTGGAGAGCAATTCGAGTGAGCGGCCCGCACTGCGCTCCTGTAGCAGCCGTTCCTGCTCGCTGTCGAGGCGATGATTGTGGGCCAGCACCGGCACGCTGCGCGACGCCGGATCCCCGGCCATGGTCTCGATGAACAGCAGCGCCGCGTTGTCGGGCATATCCAATTCCAGTACGACGCAGTGGAATACCTCCGACGCCAGCACACTCGCCGCCTCACCGACACCGACGGCGCTCACCACCTGCACCGGACCCCGGGGATCGTTGTTGTTGGCGAGATCGGCGACCGCGCTCTGCGCGACCAGCGACAGCAGCCCCTGCGCGCGTTCCTCCACCACCAGCAGCCGGCGCTGCTGATGCGGGGTCGCGGGTCCGGTGGCCCGCTCGGCCGGACTGTCGGTCTGCGGCGCGCTGTCGCGTTCGGCGTGCGCGGTCTCCTGGAAGTCCGGTCGCGCGATCGGCAGGTACAGGGTGAAGGTACTGCCCTGTCCGACAGTGCTTTCCGCGGTGATCGCGCCGCCGAGCAGGTAGGCGATCTCGCGGCTGATCGACAGGCCCAGACCGGTGCCGCCGTACTTGCGGCTGGTCGTCCCGTCGGCCTGCTGGAAGGCGCTGAAGATCGACTCCAGCTGATGCTCGGCAATGCCGATGCCGGTGTCGATCACCCGGAAGGCGACGGCCGGGCCGTGGCGGCGCACGGTCGCGGGCATCTCATGGGTGTCCGCGGCCCCGATCTGCAACTCGACCGAACCGATCTCGGTGAACTTCACGGCATTCGAGAGCAGATTGCGCAGCACCTGCCGCAGCCGGGAATCGTCGGTGAGCAGTTCCAGCGGCAGACCCGCCGCGGTGGTGACCCGGAAACCAAGGCTCTTCTGGGTGGTCAGCGGCCGGAAGGTGGCATCGACGTAGTCGAGCAGCTTGCGCAGCGCCACCCGTTCCGGCGCGAGATCCATCTTGCCCGCCTCGACCTTGGACAGATCGAGGATGTCGTTGATCAGTTGCAGCAGATCCGAACCCGCGGAATGGATGATCCCCGCGTACTCCACCTGTTTGGGGGTGAGGTTGCGAGTCGGGTTCTGCGCCAGCAGTTGCGCCAGGATCAGCAGGCTGTTGAGCGGCGTGCGCAGTTCGTGGCTCATATTGGCCAGGAACTCCGACTTGTACTTCGAGGCCAGCGACAGCTCCTGGGCGCGGGTCTCCAATTCCTGTCGCGCCTGCTCGATCTCGAGGTTCTTGGCCTCGATGTCGCGGTTCTGCATGGCCAGCAGTCCCGCCTTCTCCTCCATCTCGAAGTTGTTGCGCTGCAACTCTTCCTGCCGAACCTGCAACTCCTGCGAGCGGGCCTGTAGTTCGGAGGTGAGCCGCTGCGATTCCACCAGCAGCTCATCGGTGCGCGCGTTGGCGATGATGGTGTTGACGTTGACGCCGACGGTCTCCATCAGCTGATCGAGGAAGTCGCGGTGAATGCGCGTGAAGCGGTGCAGCGACGCCAATTCGATGACGCCGAGCACCTGCTCCTCGACGGCGATCGGCAGCACCAGCAGGTTGACCGGCGCGGTCCGGCCGAGCCCGGAGGAGATGGTGACATAGTCGCCGGGCACATCGTCGACGGCGATGGTGCGGCGGCTGCGCGCGGCCTGGCCGACCAGGGACTGTCCGAAGGTGAATTTCGGTGTGCCGCCGGGCTCGTCGGGGCTGCCATAGGCGCTGAGCAGTCGCAGTTCCGGCGGCTCGGCGGTGTCGTCGGCGAGGTAGAACGCGCCGAACTGCGCCGAGACCAGCGGCGCGAGTTCATCCATGATCAGCTCGGCCACCACGTGCAGATCGCGCTGACCCTGCATGAGGCTCGAGATGCGCGCGAGGTTGGTCTTGAGCCAGTCCTGATCCTGGTTGGCACTGGTGGTTTCGCGCAGCGACTCCACCATCGAGTTGATGTTGTCCTTGAGGTCGGCGACCTCGCCGGACGCCTCGACGGTGATGGAGCGGGTCAGGTCGCCCTCGGCGACCGCGCTGGTCACCTCGGCGATGGCGCGCACCTGGCGGGTGAGGTTGCCCGCGAGCTCATTGACGTTCTCGGTCAAGCGTTTCCAGGTGCCCGAGACGCCCTCGACCTCCGCCTGGCCACCCAGGCGTCCCTCCGAACCCACCTCGCGGGCGACGCGGGTGACCTCGGCGGCGAACGCCGAGAGCTGATCGACCATGGTGTTGATGGTGGTCTTGAGTTCCAGGATCTCGCCGCGCGCGTCCACGTCGATCTTGCTGGTCAGATCGCCCTGCGCGACCGCGGTGGTCACCTGCGCGATATTGCGCACCTGATTGGTCAGGTTGTTGGCCATCGAATTGACGTTGTCCGTCAAGTCTTTCCACGTGCCCGCGACGTTCGGCACCCGCGCCTGCCCGCCGAGCATGCCCTCGGTGCCGACCTCGCGTGCGACGCGGGTGACCTCGTCGGCGAACGCGGAGAGCGTGTCGACCATGGTGTTGATCACCCCGGCCAGCGCCGCGACCTCGCCCTTGGCCTCCACATTGATCTTCTGGCTCATATCGCCGCGCGCCACGGCGGTGGCGACCTGCGCGATGGAGCGCACCTGGTTGGTCAGGTTCGATGCCATCACATTGACGTTGTCCGTCAGGTCTTTCCAGGTGCCGGACGCGCCGCGCACCGTCGCCTGCCCGCCCAGATTGCCCTCGGTGCCGACCTCGCGGGCCACCCGGGTGACCTCGTCGGCGAACGAGGACAGCTGATCGACCATCGTATTGATGGTCTCCTTGAGTTCGAGGATCTCGCCGCGGGCATCCACCCGGATCTTCTGTGTCAGATCACCATCCGCGACCGCGGTGGTCACCTGCGCGATCGAGCGCACCTGCGCGGTGAGATTGTCGGCCATCACATTGACCGATTCGGTGAGGTCCTTCCAGGTGCCGGAGACGCCCTTGACGTCCGCCTGCCCGCCGAGCCTGCCGTCGGTGCCGACCTCTCTGGAGACGCGGGTGACTTCGTCGGCGAAGGAGGACAGCTGGTCGACCATGATGTTGATGGTGTTCTTGAGTTCGAGGATCTCGCCGCGCGCGTTCACGGTGATCTTCTGCGTCAGATCGCCGCGCGCGACGGCGGTGGCGACCTGCGCGATCGAACGCACCTGAGCCGTCAGGTTTCCGGCCATGAAGTTCACCGAATCGGTGAGGTCACGCCAGGTTCCGGAGACGCCCTTGACGTCGGCCTGCCCGCCCAGCGCACCCTCGGTGCCGACTTCCCTTGATACGCGGGTGACTTCGTCGGCGAAGGAGGACAGCTGATCGACCATCGTATTGATGGTGTTCTTGAGTTCGAGGATCTCCCCGCGCGCGCTCACCGTGATCTTCTGCCCCAGGTCGCCGCGCGCGACGGCGGTGGTCACCTGGGCGATATTGCGGACCTGCGCGGTCAGGTTGCCGGCCATGAAGTTCACCGAATCGGTGAGATCTCGCCACACGCCGCCCACTCCGGGCACCTCGGCCTGGCCGCCGAGCTGGCCCTCCGAACCCACTTCGCGCGCGACGCGGGTGACCTCGTCGGCGAATGCCGAGAGCTGGTCGACCATGGTGTTGACGGTGTTCTTGAGTTCGAGGATCTCGCCGCGGGCGTCCACGTCGATCTTCTGCGAGAGATCGCCGCGCGCCACCGCGGTCGCCACCTGCGCGATGTCACGCACCTGACTGGTCAGGTTGCCCGCCATGGCATTCACCGATTCGGTGAGGTCCTTCCAGGTGCCCGACACTCCCGGCACCTCGGCCTGGCCGCCGAGCCGCCCGTCGGTGCCGACCTCGCGTGCGACGCGGGTCACCTCGGAGGTGAACAGCGACAGCTGATCGACCATGCCGTTGAAGACCGTGGCGATCTCGCCGAGCAGTCCGTCGGCGTCGGTCGGCAGCCGGGTGCCGAAATCGCCGTCGCGTACCGCGGTCAATCCGGCCAGCAGCTGGCGCAATTCGACCTGGTCTGCCACCGCGTTGGCCACAGCACGCCCTGGTGCCGCCGTATCAGACATTGCCATCCTCACTCACGACGCCCGAAGCCACGGGCCGATGATCCGGCCCCTTCGGACGCTGAACTCACCAACTGACTCCGGGTTTCGGGAGCGTCGGCGAGCGGTGAGGGTGCTGGCTGCTGAACACCCGATCGGACATGACTCTACGGGGCGGCGCGGCGGCGTGCGAACCAACTCCCTAGAGTGGTCGGGGGGATACGAAAACTTACGTCCGCGAGTCTGTTTCGCGGCCTTCGCGTCAGTGCAATGGAACATGTACGCGCAGCGTGGTGCCCGCCGAATCGGTGTGCATCCGCACCAGCGTGGCGAGCTGGTTGATCAGCAGCAGCCCGCGCCCACCGGCGGTCCGCAGGGCGGCGGGCAGGCGGCCGGAGAGCGGATCGAGGATGTGCCCGGAATCGTGGATCTGGCAACAGATCTGCGCGTCCTCCAGCCAGTAGGACAGGGTGCCGCGCCCGCCGCCGTGCACCACCGAATTCGCGATGGCCTCCCCGATCACCACCTCGAGATCGACGAGGCGCGATTCGCTCATGCCGCGACCGGTCGCGTAGTCGACCACCGCCCAGCGGGCGTGTGAGAGCGTGTCGACATCGAACGCGAAGGTCCGCGCGGTAGCGGGCGGCTGGCCGAGCTGCCGATTGTATGCCGCCACGACACTCGCCGGATCGTATGTGCCGCTGGTGATTTCGCCGTCGCGATCGATCACCTTCCGATGGGTGGCGTAGGCGTCGGCGACGATGGCCGGGGACAGCGTGGTGAGGTCGTAGGGGCACAGGATCGTGACCGCGCGACCGGCGAACGCCGCGTCGATCAAACCCTCGTGCTGAGCGCACGCCGGGTACTCCAGCTCCGATCGCGCCGCCCAGACCGGTTCGCCGATGATCCGCACCCGACCCTGCGGATACACGTCGGCGAAGGCGCGCAGGATGCCGGGGATGATGCGACCCGGATTGCGTCCCTCGATTGTCATGTCCAGCAGGCGAACCGCGCCCGCGTCGGACCCGAGGGCCTCGCGGATCAGCGCGAGATTCGTGGTCGGCACCGACACCGCGACCGGCTCATCCTGCGCGAGACCCGCGCGGATGAAGGCGAGCGTGCCCGAAAGATAGTCCTCGGGGCCGCGATAGAACAGCGCGGGATGCGCGAAAGGCTCGACTGCGGGCTCGCCGCCCACGACGGGGATCATGGCCGGGACACCTCGGGATCGGGCCCGGCGGTCTCGATGTTTGCGGCGGGCCATCGTGGGTAGGCGGTGCCCATGATCATGGACGTCCAGGGAGAGAACACGCCCGAAGCCGCGAGTTCGCGGCTGCTCACCGTGTCGAGCAGCCGATCCGGTGCGTGCGTGGTGGTTTCGGTGACCGGCGAGATCGACATCACCACCGCCGACCGGCTGCGGGAGGCGCTCGAACCGACCGGGTCGGACCAGCGGGTCCCGGTGGTCGATCTGTCCGGCGTCGAGTTCATGGGGTCGGTGGGACTCAGTGTCCTGCTGGCCCTGGCCGCCCGGGCGGAACCCGAGCGGGTGCGCGTGGTGGTGTCGACCCCGGCCCGCCGACCGATCGAGATCACCGGTCTCGACCAGGTGCTGGCGCTGTTCGACACCCTCGACGCCGCGCTCTCGCACGGGTGACGTTCATCGCGGCTCCTCTGGTTCCTCGTGTGCCAGCCAACGCCTACCCGGCACTGCCGATCCGAAACCGAAATCCGGATATGCGGTCCGGTTGCCGAGTGTGATGCTCGTAACCGGCTGCGGCGGCGAGCATCCCGAGAAGCTCGCCGAATCAGGCGGGAGCGGGCTGTAGCGCCTGTTCCTGGAGGGTGGCCAGCACGCGCGAGAGGATCCGCGAGACCTGCATCTGCGAGACGCCGATGCGCTCGGCGATGGCGGCCTGGGTGAGATTGCCGCCGTACCGCATGGTCAGGATATCGCGCTCCTTGTCGGAGAGATCCGCCAACAGCGGTGCCGCGGTGAGGGTTTCCTCGATCAGGTTGTAGCCGGGTTCCTCGACGGCGAGCCGCTGCACCGGTGAGGCCGGATTGTCGGCGTCGGTGTTGTCCAGCGTCTGGTCGAGGGAATCGCTGCGATAGCAGTTGTTCGCGATCAGCGCCTGGGTGACCTCGGCGGGATCGGCATCCAGGCGCACGGCCAGCTCGCCGGCGGTCGGCGCGTGGCCGAGCTCCTGCATCATCGCCGGGATGACCCGGATCAGCCGCTGCTGCAACTCCTTTGTCCGGCGCGGGACCTGTACGGCCCAGGTGCGGTCGCGGAAGTAGCGGCGCACCTCGCCGAGCACGGTCGGCACCGCGAATCCCAGGAAGGTCGCGCCGGTGGTGTGGTCGAACCGGTCCACCGCGAGAATCACGCCGACCGCCGCGATCTGCGACAGATCGTCGAAATCGACTCCGCGCCCGGTGTATCGGCGTGCGATGTGCTCACCCAGCGGCAGGCAGCGCCCGATGATCTCCTCGCGCAGTTTGGCCCGATCCGGATCGTCCGGTTGCAGCGTGGCCAGCTGCTCGAGCCACGGCTCGATGTTGTCGTAGGGGTCGGTGCCCCGGGCGGGATGCGTCGGGTTGGGCGGTCTCGCGTTGTACGCACGGGTCATGATCCGTCATCCATTCTCTTCGACAGCTGCACGGGCACGTCACCGGTGATACCTGTGCGCCTACCCCGGGTTGTGCGCTTCAATCACCGCCGGTGTCGAAACCGGGCTATCCGCCGACCGCGTAGTCGTCGGTGACGCTCTCGACGGTCTCGACATACGGCAGTTCCGCCAGCCGTGCGGTGGCGTCGGCGGCGATGCCGATCACCAGCGGCGCGGGGTACACGCCGTAGACGACCATGCCACCCAGCTCCTTGAGCCGTCGGTAGAAGTCGTCCTGCTCGCGAGCGCCGGACAATGGGGAGAACTGCACTCGGAACACACCTTCGTCATCCATGAAGACTCCTCGATGAGAATTCGGACCAACCCTGCTGGATCGCTATGCCCGCTTCTGTGGCGAATACGCGCGCCGAATCCGCCCCGATCCGATACTCCCCTGGTCACAGCCCGGAAACCGCCCACAACCAATTATCACGTTTCGATAACTCGTGATCGGGCAACTCTGTGCACATGATCGACTCGAAACGGCATGAACAGGAAATCGAAAAACTGG
Organism: Nocardia sp. NBC_00511; assembly: GCF_045161165.1. Lineage (NCBI taxonomy): Bacteria > Bacillati > Actinomycetota > Actinomycetes > Mycobacteriales > Nocardiaceae > Nocardia > Nocardia sp. NBC_00511. The sequence goes on along the minus strand of NZ_CP107849.1, from coordinate 3,680,275 downwards.
ACAATGCGGGTTTGATTGTCGCCCTGCTGATCAGCGTGGTGTTCGCTGTCGGCCTGGGGGTGCTCAGCGGGTCCCTGACCATCGCGGTCGGCGGCGGCGCCGGGCTCGCGGCCGCGATCGGCGCCACCTCACGAATGATGGTTCTTCCCGGAACCCGGTTCTGACCCGGGCGGTCAGCGACGGCCCGAGCCCTCTCGGCGCTCGAGCCCTACCGCGTCGGTGAGTTCGGCGCGGTGGCGCTCGGGTTCCGGGTGCTCGGAACCGGCGTGAGCGAACACTCCGCTCAGGCCTCGGGTGGCGCGCTCAGTTCGGTGGCGAAATCGCGCAGGGCGGTGACCATGTGAAGCATTGCGCGGTGGGTGATTTCGAGTTCCGACTCGGACAGCGGGGACAGCGCGGCGCGCATGCGGGCGGCGAGGGGCATGAAGAAATCCGCTGCCACGGCCATGCCCTGATCGGTGTAGTGGAGCTTGACCCGGCGGCGGTCGGCGGGATCGACGGCGCGTTCGAGGTGTCCGGATTCGATCATGCGCTCGACCAGGTAGGTGATCGCCGCCGGTGACACACCGGCCAGGGTGCCGAGCTGCCCGGCGGTGAGTGGCTCACCCTCGGCTTCGGCGGTCGCGACGTGGACCAGTGCGCGAAAGTCGTTGGGGCGCAGGTCGTGCGAGTGGGCGAAAACGTGGCCGATCTGTTCGGAGGCCGCGCTGAGGGCGCGGATGTCGCGGGCGATTTCGGTCTCGAGGCGGGAGCGGTCCGTGTCGGGGCGACGTGGGCCCGCGGTGTGGTCTCGATGCGCGCCGGCGGAGTCGTCCCGAGGCTTGCCCGCAGGGCGTCGGGTCACCGCTGCCTCCTTCGTGATCGGGCGTTCGCCCTGCGTGGTCAGGTGTTCCGGCTGGTGCGATCAGGTACTTCGCGTGGCGTGGTCAGGTACTTCGCGTGGCGTAGTCAATTACTCAGCCTAGTGGTTGCGGCGCGGACCCTTTGCGTAATGTTTCAGAATCTGAAATAGTTGGCGACATGCCTGTCTGGGATCGCTACGCGGCGTTGGTCACCGGTCGACGCGCGTGGGTCGTGTTGCTCGCGGTGGTCGTGGCCGGGGTCGCGCTCATGGGTCTGGCGGGCGGCAACGACAGCTCCGGGCAGGGCCCGAAATCGCTGCCGGATTCGGCCGAGTCCGCGCGTGTCGCGACCATGGCCGAACGGTTTCCGGGCGGCGATACGGCCGCGGCCGTGCTGGTCGCCACGCGACACGATGGCGGCGAACTCACTACCGCGGATCTCGCCGGCGTCGAGGCCGCGGCGGATCGAATGCGTGCCGGTGCCGGTGCGCGCATACCGGCCGTGCAGTCGCCGGATCGGCGGGCGGCACTGGCATCGGTGCCGGTCTCGGCGCAGCTCGATGGGTTCGCGCTCTCCGATCGGGTGAAGGAGCTACGGGCCGCTGCAGATCGGGACCGGCCCTCGCAGTTGGACTTTCAGGTGACCGGTGGCCCGGCGTTCGGCGCGGATATCGCCGCCTCGTTCTCCGGGGCGAACATCCTGCTGCTGTCGGTCACCGCGCTGGTGGTGATGGTGCTGCTCGTCGTCACCTATCGCTCGCCGGTGCTGTGGCTGCTGCCGTTGACGGTGGTGGCGCTGGCCGACCGGGTCGCGACGGCGGTCGGCACGGGCCTGTCGCACCTGACCGGGCTCGTCTTCGACGGATCCACCAGCGGCATCACCAGCGTGCTGGTGTTCGGCGCCGGAACCAACTACGCGCTGCTGCTGGTCTCCCGCTACCGGGATGAACTGCACGGCAACGATTCTCACCGGGAAGCGCTGCGTGCCGCGGTGCGCCGGGCCGCCCCCGCGATTCTGGCCAGCAATGCCACCGTCGTCATGGCGCTGCTGACACTGCTGCTGGCCGTGCTGCCCAATACCCGCAGCCTCGGAGCTTTCGCGGCCGCCGGCCTGGTGGTGGCGCTGATCTTCGTGCTGTTCGCACTACCGCCGCTGCTGGCGCTGTGCGGTCGGAAAGTGTTCTGGCCCTTCGTTCCCCGCGCCGACGCTCGCGATCAGACGACGACGGGCATGTGGTTCGCCATCGCCCGGCGAGTGGTCCGGCGACCGGTGGTCGTGGTGGTTGCGCTGCTGTGCGGTCTACTCCTGTGCGCGAGTGGACTGCTCGTGACGAAGGTCGGACTCTCGCAGACCGAGCAGTTCCGCGTGCGCGCCGAATCCGTCACGGGGCTCGATACGCTGGCCGCCCACTTTCCCTCCGGCACTTCCGATCCCGCCGTTGTCGTGGCGGCATCCCCGGCCACGGCTGCCGTCCAGCAGGTACTCGACCATGCCGAAGGAGTGTCGCGCGCTGTCGTCAGCGGGGACTCCGGCACCGGCCTGACCCGATGGTCGGTGGTGTTGCAGGCCGCGCCCGCCTCCCCGCAGTCGTTCACGACGATCGAGCACCTGCGCACCGAACTGCGCGCCGTGCCCGGAGCGCAAGCACTCGTAGGTGGTTCGGACGCACAGGCTTTGGATATCCGGGACGCCGCCCGCCGCGATCAGGCGCTGGTGATCCCGCTGATCCTCAGCGTCATCCTGCTGGTCCTGCTCATCCTGCTGCGGGCGGTCCCGGCCGCGCTGATCCTGGTGAGCATCACCGTGATCAGTGCGCTGGCGGCGCTCGGGTTGGGCAGCATGGTCAGCGACCACGTCTTCGGCTTCCCCGCACTGGACACCAGCGTGCCGCTGTTCGCATTCCTGTTCCTGGTCGCGCTGGGCGTGGACTACACGATCTTCCTCGTGGTCCGCGCCCGCGAGGAAGCCGAAAACCACGGCACCGTCGAGGGAATGGTGCGCGCCGTGGCCGCCACCGGCGCGGTGATCACCAGCGCCGGTGTGGTGCTGGCGGCAGTCTTCTGCGTCCTGGGCGTGCTACCCCTGATCACCCTCACCCAGCTGGGCATCGTGGTCGGCATCGGCATCCTTCTCGACACTTTCCTGGTCCGCACCGTCGCGGTCCCGGCCCTGTTCGCAATTCTCGGCGATCACATCTGGTGGCCCGCCGGTCACCGTAATCGAGGAGAGGCATCATGAATCGGAACTGGATACGCACCTTCGCACCGGCACTCGCTGTGGCAGCGGCACTTTCGACGCCGATCGCCGGACTCGCGGCGACTGCCAACGCCGACGCTCCGGCACCCATCGCCGGACTCGACCTGCCCCGGTATCTCGGCTCCTGGTACCAATTGGCCGCCATCCCACAGTATTTCAACCTGATCTGTGCCCGCGACACCCGCGCGGACTACTCCCTCGACGACCAGGGTGACGTCGCCGTGCACAACTCCTGCACCACCTGGTCGGGCGGCCCCAACGATATTCGCGGCACCGCGACTGTCACCGACCCGGTAACCCGCGCCCAACTGCATGTCAGCTTCCCCGGCGTCCCCACCCAGGACGCCCGCTACGGCCCACCGAACTACATCGTCACCGCCCTCGGCGACGACTACAGCTGGGCACTGGTCACCGACCCGAATCGCCTGTCGGGCTTCGTACTTTCCCGCACGGCGTCCCTGGACCCCGCGCAGTGGCGCGCGGTCCGCGACGCCATTGCCGCTGCAGGGGAGAACGACTGCCTGTACGTGACGACACCCACCACCGGCGGACTCGCCGGGCTCGCCCCACTGTGCACCGTGTGACACCACGCGATCGGGTAACTGCTCGAATGCCTCAGGCGCTCGGGCAGTTACCCGTGGCGGCGTCGTGGGTGCCGTTGATGGCGGCCTGACGTTGCTCGTCGGTCAGCACCGGCCAGTCGGGAGAGGCCGGGTATTTGGAAATGGTGTCGTCGACCGTCTGGTCCACCGCGGGCTGACCGGAATCCTGGCGAATCTGATCCAGCTTGGGTTTCAGATCCTCGCAGGTCTTGTGACGCAGCGCGGCGGGGGAAATGGGGGAGGGCACCGAGACCGAGCGTGAATTCTGCGGCGGCACCAGATCTTTGGAGGTCGCGGTGGGCGTCCCGGTCGTGCTGGTGCCCGGAAAGCTGTTGCCGCCGTTGGTGTAATCGCATGCGGGCAGGACGAGAGCGAGGGCACAGAGCGGGACGGCGAGCAGAGGGCGGCGCATGGGTGATTCCTTGTCGAATACTCGGCGGGCGCTTCCTACTTCTTGGGCACCAGAATTCCGGTGAGGTCTGCGTCGCGAATAGGGGTGTCGGGGTTGGCCTGGGCCTTGCACATGAGCTCGATGGCGGTGATCGATCCGTCGACCGTGTCGGGCTGCGGGGTGCCCGACACCTTGGAGTCCTGCGACAGGTACTTGCGCACGGTGACCCGCTGCTTGGCCTGGTCCTGAGAGGTGAAGTCGCTGCACGGGGTGTCGCCGCCCCTGTTGACGGCTTCCTTGGCCTGTTCGCAACCACTGATCAGCGCTGCGGTGAGCACGGCGGTGGCGGCGAGGGTGACCTTGGCGGAGAACGTTCGTCGACCAGTCATGGTTGGCGGATGCCCGGCGATCGAGCTCCGAAACCGTGACGTGGTCGATGCGGCACTGGTGGCGGGCTCGTCGAGCTGTTACGGTTTTCCGTAATTACGGAATTATGGGGAGGGAATCATGTTTCGCAGAGTCGCCTTGGTGGTCGCCACCGTGCTGCCCGTGCTCGTCGGATGTTCGGATCGTGCTGCGGCCGATGCCACCTGCGGTCCGATCCCAGCCGCAGGCGTGACCTCGGCCGATGAATGGCTGGGCCGCATCCACCAGGATCCGGGCAATATCGCCGTCGCGATCGACGACGGCCAGGGGCACAGTGTCGGACGCCGCATCGACGATCAGCAGCCGATCGCGTCCGCGGTGAAGGTCGTACCACTGGCCGCCTACGCCCGCGCGGTCGCCGCGGGCACGTTGGATCCGAATGAGCGAATCGCGGTCGCGGACTGGGAGCGCTGGTATCTGCCGGGTACCGACGGCGGCGCGCACGAGCAGGCGCGCACGCGGTTGACCGGCGACACGGTCACTCTCGACGAACTGGTCAGCGCCATGATCCGCGAAAGCGACAATGCCGCACCGGATTACCTACGCGACCGCCTCGGCGATCCCGCGCTGGTGGCGGCCGCGGCGGCGGGCGGCTGGCAGGACTACACGCCGTCCACCAAGCTCGGCGACGTGATCCGCCTGCTCGATCCGAGCATCACCGACCCGTGGGCGGCCGCCCACCGCTACGCCGCGGACCCCGCCTATCGCGACGAGGTGCGTTCGAAACCGTTGCCGTCGTTGGAATCCCAATTCGCCTGGGCCGACACCACGCCGACCGGTTCGGCCCGTCAGCTCACGTCGATCCACCGTGCCATCGCCACCGGCGGTTTCGGACCGGGCTCGGATATCGCACGCGCGCAACTGGAATGGCATCAACCGCCGGACGGCTTCGTCGCCATGGGGTTCAAGGGCGGCTCGTATCCCGGCATCCTGACCGATGCCATCTATCTGCGTCGCGCGGACGGCAGTGTGGCGACGGCGGTCCTGCTCAATCGCCGCATGCCCGGTCCGGTTTGGCAGTCGGCGACCGCCGGTCTGAAGGAGCAGGAGGTGCTGCTGGGGGCCATGATGGATCCGGACATGCTGCGCCGGTTAACGTGTGCCGTATGACGGATGTCCAGGCCAAACTCGCCGAACTGGAGGCGCGGATCGTGGCCCTCGAGGGCCGCCCCGCCGCCGATGGCGCGGCGCGCGGATTCATCGAGTACCGCGGCGACGTCGACTTCGGCGGCGAGCTGAGCTGGAACATTCGCTACGGCGCGGCGGCGGTCCTCGAACTGTCGCCGGCCGCCCGCGTGGATGTCCTTGCCGCACTGGGACATCCGGTGCGGCAGTCGCTGGTGCAACTGCTGCTCGAGGGTCCCCGCACCGGCGCCGAGCTGGCCGACGGCGTCGGCCTGACCTCCACCGGCCAGCTCTACCACCACATTCGCGCCCTCACCTCGGCGAAAATCGTGGAACAGCACGGCCGCGGGGCCTATCGCATCCCCGCGTCGAAGGTCGTGCCGGTACTGGTGCTGATGACCGCCGCCGCCGACATCGCCGACCTGCTGCGCTGAAGCAGGGGGGCTGAGCCCGCACGGAATCCGTACGGGCCGTCGCCGATCTGATCAGTCGGTCCAGATGGACAGGTACCACAGGTTGTCGTTGCCCTGCTTGCATTCGTATTCGTCGTCGCCCGGGGTGAGCTGACTGCCGTCCGGCCGGGTGAACGTGCCGTCCTGTCCATCGGCATCGCAGGCGGCCTCGGTCGCATAGCTACCGTCGACCTGCCACTCGGTGTCCTTACCGGCGTGTGCGGTGCCCATTGCGGCAACCACACCGACAGCGATCAAGGCGGTAGTGACGAGCTTCTTCATATTCCCTTGTGTCCTTTTCACGCACGAGCCCGGTCGACGGTCTCAGGTGTAACCGACTGGCCGAGCCGAGCCACCGTACCCGTCGGTGGCGGGTTCGAGCCAACGCGTGCGCCCTGGTGCGGGGTTTTGCTCGAGCTGATTTCCATATTGTGAAATGTGCGTTGCTGCAAAGATATTCGCGCTTCACACTATGTGACACCGTCGGTGCTAGTGCTTTCGCCAACGGCGTGAGCCCGGAGGTGTTTTTCTGATGAATCATCTGACCAGGCGGCGTGCGATCGATCTGATGCGCACCCCGCACGGTATCTGTCGACCCTGATCGCCGGGCCGGATTTCCGGCAGGCACTCATTGAAACCCGCTGCTCGGAGCCGCTTTCGTGATGGAAAGCGCTGCGGCAGGGGCTATTTCGCCATGCCCGCGATCTATTGCGGGTGGGCGTCGTCGAATTAATTCAGAAGGGCCAGTTGAAATGACAAGTGTTCTCGACTCCGAAAAGGCCGCGGAAACCGGCGGAATTACCGTGCGCAGGCTCGCCGGGCATATCGGTGCGGAGATTCACGGGGTGGATCTGTCGCAGCCGCTCGACGAAGAGACCGTGGCGAAGATTCGCCGGAAGCTGTTGAAGTACAAGGTGGTGTTCTTCCGCGATCAGCGGATCGGGCATGCCGAGCAGATCGCGTTCGCGCGGCAGTTCGGCGAGCTGACGCACGCGCACCCGCACGAGGACGCGCCGCCCGCCGAGTTCCCGGAGATCCTCACCATCGACCCGCGCCGCTACGAGCAGAAGTACGGCGAGAGCTTCCGGGACCGATACACCAAGCGGCAGTACACCTATTACGGCGGCTGGCACACCGACGTCACCGCCTCGGTGAACCCGCCCGCCGCCTCCCTGCTGCGCGCGGAGACGGTGCCGGAGTTCGGCGGCGACACCACCTGGACCAACCAGGTCGCCGCCTACGAGGGCCTATCCGAGCCGCTGCGCAAGCTGGTCGACGGCCTGCGCGCCGAGCACCGCTTCCTGGCGGGCCAGGAGCGCAGCGACGAGGGCGACGAGCTCTCCCGCCGCATCAAGGCCAACCTGCTGGTCTCTCACCACCCGGTGGTGCGGGTGCATCCGGAGACCGGTGAGAAGGCGCTCTACGTGAATCCCGGCTTCACCACCCGGATTCTGGGTCTGTCGGCGACCGAGAGCCGCAAGCTGCTCGAGCTGCTGTTCGAGCACCTCACCCGCGCCGAGTACACGGTGCGGTTCAAGTGGGAGCCGGGCAGTGTCGCGTTCTGGGACAACCGGGCCACCGCGCACCTGGGTCCGCAGGACATCGGGCATCTCGAGGTGGAGCGGGTGCTGCATCGCGTCACCCTGATCGGTGACCGCCCCGTCGGCCCGGACGGCTTCGTCTCCGAGATCGTCGAGGGCGAGGAATTCCGCGCCGTCGCCAACGTCAAGGTCGCCTGAACCCGGGTGAGTACCCGATTTCATCACTCCTACAAGGAAACAACCTCAGTGACAACGAATTTCATTCGACGTCGGGTACTCACCGCGTTCGCGGGTGCCACCGTCGCTCTCGTCCTGGCCGCCTGCACGTCCAGCGGTCCGAAGGGCCCGGCGCTGGCCGCCGACGCGGCGCTGCCGACGGCGGTACCGACCGGCACCTCCCTGTCCATCGCCTCCTCGCTGGGGGCGACCGAACTTCAGCTGAAACTGGCTGGGCTGTCGCAGAATCTGCCGTTCACGGTGTCGTCGTGGCCCAATATCGGGGCCGGACCCGATGTGATCAACGCCTTCCGCGCCAACTCCCTGGACGTCGGCAACAATGCCGGAATCCCGCCCATCCAATCGCATTTTCAGGGCCTCGACGCCAAGATCGTCGCCGTCGACCTGACGCGTAAACCGCAGTACGTCTTCGCGACCAAGCCGCACAGCGACATTCAGTCGGTGGCCGACTTCAAGGGCAAGAAGCTCGGGTTCTCGCAAGGGCAGGCGCAGGGCGTAGTGCTGCTGCGCGCGCTCAAGCAAGCGGGCCTGGATCTCAAGAAGGACGTCACGCTGGTTCCGTTGACCAGCAACCAGTTCCTGACCGCGCTGCAGGCCGGACAGGTCGACATCGCGCCGCTGGGTGTCTCGCAGGTGCCGAGCTATCTGAACCAGTACGGCAAGGACGGCGCGCACACCATCAAGACCGACGTGGTCGATCTGCTCAACATCCTCTGGGCCCCGCAGTCGGTGCTCGGTGACGCCGCCAAGGCCGCGGCGCTGGCCGCCTACATCCCGGTGTGGGCGAAGGGTCAGGTCTGGCAGTACGAGCACCCCGATCAGTGGATCGACGAGTACTACGTCAAGAACCAGGGCCTGACCGCCGACGCCGGTCACCAGATCGTGGATCTCACCAGCAAGCCACTGCTGCCCGGCAATTGGGACGAGGCCATCCAGTGGGAGCAGGAGACCATCGACCTGCTCGCGACCGGTGGGTTCGTGAAGTCGTTCAAGGCCGACGAGATCTTCGATCGCCGCTTCGAGAACCTCGCTTCGCCCGCGGTCGCCTCGGACTACAGGAGCTGACCGATGACCATCGCATTGAGCAAACCCGCCCTGCTCGGGGCGCGCGGCCGCGCGGGCGTCGAAGCCGAAACCCGGCGCACTGTAAGGCGTCTCGGCCCCGGCACGCGTATTCCGGGCGGTAGCCTGCTCGGCCCGCTCGCGGTCATCGCGATCTGGTCGCTGGCCTCGCTGACCGGGGCGCTGGATCCCCGAATCCTGCCCAGCCCTTGGGAAGTCGTGGAGACCGCCGCACACCTGTGGTCGAGCGGCACGTTGCTCGGCGACGTGCAGACCTCGCTGTGGCGGGCCGCTCGAGGATTCGCGCTCGGCCTGACGATCGGGGTCGGGCTGGCCCTGCTGTCCGGCCTGTCCCGCTGGGGTGAGGCGTTCATCGACGGCACCGTCCAGATCCAACGCTCGATCCCCGTGCTGGGGATGATCCCGCTGTTCATCCTGTGGCTGGGTATCGGGGAGAGCTTCAAGATCTCCATCATCGCGATCGCGGTCTACATCCCGATCTACCTGAACCTGCAAGCCGGGCTGATCGGAATCGATTCCCGCTACGTCGAATTGGCCGAGGTGCTGGGGCAGAGCCGCCTGCAGTTCATCCGCCACGTGGTGATTCCCGGTGCGCTGCCGGGGTTCTTCGTCGGCCTGCGACTGGCGGTCACCGCGTCCTGGCTCGGGCTGGTGGTGCTCGAGCAGATCAACGCGACAAGTGGCCTGGGGTACATGATGTTTCAGGCGCAGAACTACGGCCGCACCGACATCATCGCGGTCGGCCTGCTCATCTACGGCGGCTTCGGCTATATCTCGGACCTCGTGGTCCGCACCGTCGAACGGAGGCTGCTGTCATGGCGACGCTCACTGAGCAACTGACCCGCACGTCGGTCCGAGTCGACAAGCTCACCCGCCGCTACGGCGACCGAATCATCCTCGACGGCATCGACCTGGAAATCCCGTCCGGCCAGTTCGTCGCTCTGCTGGGACGCAGCGGCTCCGGCAAGAGCACGCTGCTGCGCGCCCTGGCCGGTCTCGACCACGGCGTCAAGGGATCCGGCCGCCTGAGCGTGCCCGCCCGCGTCTCGGTCGCCTTCCAGGATTCACGCCTACTCCCGTGGAAACGAGTGGCGGACAACGTAATCCTCGGCGCCGCAGGCAGCCGCGACGCAAAAGCCCGCACCAACACCACCCTCGCCGAAGTCGGCCTGGCAGGTCGCGGCCACGACTGGCCCAACCAACTCTCCGGCGGCGAACAACAACGCGCCGCCCTGGCCCGAGCCCTGGTGAACGACCCCGAATTACTCCTGGCCGACGAACCTTTCGGCGCCCTCGACGCCCTGACCCGAATCAAAATGCACGAACTCCTACGCGACCTGGTCCAACGCCACCGCCCCACCGTCCTCCTGGTCACCCACGACGTAGACGAAGCCATCGTCCTAGCCGACCGCGTAGTAGTCCTCGACCAAGGCGTAATAAGCGAAGACATCACCATCGACCTCCCCCACCCCCGCCCCTACGGCGACCAACACCTGGCCGACTACCGCATCCACCTACTCCGCGCCCTCGGCGTCGGACCAGGTGCGAAGGCAGACGAATAGCACTGCCCCGTAGCTGAATACCCCCTCGACCGCCGATGCGAACACCCTTCGCATCGGCGGTCCTCGTACGCACTGCCGACGTCGCGCGAGCCGGAATCTCGGGCCCTTGCCGCATGGCCACCGACGGACCACACATCGCCCTGTAGTGCCGAACGACGTGTGATGGGCCTACCTCTATGGCGTACCCCCTGCGCCCGATTCATGGTGGACCGGGCATCGCCTGCCCCACCTGCGATTCGAGCGCAGAGGCGCCTACTTGTGCGGGTTCCTCACCAGGACGAGGCAACGTGACAGGTGGCGGCGGCGGAGCCGCTGGTGCTTCCGGTCCGGAAGGCATGCACGACAGCGCTTCCCGTCAGGCCGAGCACCTGGGCTCCCCCCGGGGCGGGCGGGGTGTAATCGGTCGACATCTGGCTGGTGATCGCGCCGTTCGCACTCTTCTGCATAGCGACGACGTGCAACGGTATGTCGACACAATCGAGGTAGATCTGAACCTCGTAGCCGGTGGCACCATAAAACCTCGTCGAGAAAGGGCTCCCCCCGAGGACATTGCCGTCGAGGGTGACCCACACCGGAGTCGAGTCGGTAGCGATAACGGCGATGTACGCGCTACAACCCGGACCGTCGATCCCGCCTTTCGCGCAGTCCGCCTGGACCTGGGTGATGTCGGCAGAGGCCGGTGTCGCCCCCAGCGCGAGGCTGACCGCCGAGGAGGCAGCCAAGATCCCGAACCCCTTGCGGGCCAGTGGTTTCAGCTTCATGGTTGGTAGATCTCCTTGCTTCCCCCGGAGAAGGACTACCGGGTGTCAGAGACACTAACGATCAAGCCAAGAGTCGGAAACGAATTCGTTTCACAAATTGGGTCATTGACACCGCGTACTTTTCGGGCATGGGGCCTTCGTCGCCGAGTCGAAGGATGGCCGGTGCGCGGCATGGGCGCCGTGAAGCCGCATCCATCGCATGAAACCGGCTCTCCAGCAACGCATTAGCGCGCAAACCCGAACGCGCGGGCATGCTCTGGTCCGCGCCTGTCGGTCACCTGGCCGTCCTCGCGTGCGCGGCCCCTGAGGTAGTCCCCAGTCGCCGACAGCACAGGGGATGCCGTCGCTTTGGTTGTGGCGAACCTCCCCGAAAACTGCGGGCACGCAATCGATGGCACGATCGAGGACCTGCTCGGATTGGGCGCCTGAGAACGCCCGCTACTGCTACGCAGCGGTCGCGAAGGGGCCGGTGTTCGTCGCCATGAATCCGGGGAGTTGGCTCGGGTGGAACGGCGGACCGCTGGGAACGAAGGCGACATCGTCCAGGTGGCAGTAGTACACGGTGTTCCACACATGCCAGTGGGCCTGTCGTCTGGGTAGATCGGCCTTCAATTGCTTCGTTTGGATCACCCCGGCGATCGTCAACAGTGCTCCGATGACCAGCGGCCAACCTGTCACACAAAGCGGCGCAAAGATAGTCGACGATATCGACGAGCCTGTCGAGGACATGATTGCAACGCAGAATATGTGCAGGATCAGCCCAGCGATCAGCAGCGCGATGCCCTTGCCCAGGTTCCCCTGGTCCGGCCGAAGCACCGGCGGCGAAAGCTGTTTCGCCAACGTCGTCTGATTGATCATCGTCGTTCTACGACGATGCCCCTCGTCATAGGCGTACCCCCGCGCATGCGACGTACCTGTGGCGTAGATCGCCGATGCCTTCTGGCACTGGTTGTTTCGCCCGCAAACCGGGCAGACCCCCTCATACATGGCCATCAGCGTAGCTGTGCGTCCGCCGACGATCAGGCCGACGACGGGCCGAGGAAGATCAACGGCCCAAGGTGAGCCTCAGGCCGTCTCGCTGCTCGCTCATGGCGAGTTCAGGACAGTTACCGATCTCCCTCCGCACGCGTGTCGGTGATGACAGCTAAGTTTCGATCACGGCGGTGGGTGTTGCTCTCGGGTTCGATGGTGTTGAACTGGCTGTGTCGCAGGCCTTGTGAGAACCGGTATTGAAGGATGGATGGCGATGGGGCTGGGGATGTATTTCACTGTGAGACATGCAGAGCCGTGGAGGGCGGATGTGATCGAAGCGATCAGTGAGCGCATTGCGGACATCGCGTCGATAGGCCAGGAGCCGTACACGATCGACGTCGAATCAGAACGCGATGTAGACGAGATCCTCTGCGGTCGAGTGCAACTGCCGAAGAACGCGGACGCGTGGGCAGGTATCGGTGTCGATTTGCGCAGCGACCTTCCGCGCTGCGTCGAGAGTCACCGATGAACGGCGTCAGGATTCGCCGATGTGGTCGCGGCCGTGAGCTTTTCGATCGAGAGGGGTTGACCTCGAGTGGGGTTGAGGGGTGAAGCTTGAGAGCGCTGTGCTGTCGAATCGAAGGAGTCGGTCATGGCCGATATCTCCCCACATCTGGTTGTCTCCGACCCTGAACAGGCCCTCAATTGGTATTCATCGGTGTTCGGAGCGGCGGAGTTGAGCCGAATCCCGCTGCCGGACGGCACCCCCTTCGCCATCGAGTTCAGCATCGGTGACACCCACCTGCATCTGGCGGGGGAGTACCCGGACATGGGCATCGTGTCACCGGCCACGCTGGGGGGCACCTATCTGGCGTTGCAGGTGGAAACCGACGATGTCGACGCCACCTTCGAACGCGCAATCGCCGCCGGCGCCAAGATCTTCCACCCCCTCGACGACGTCTTCTACGGCGAACGCACCGGCCAGTTCATCGACCCCTTCGGCCATCGCTGGGGCGTCCGCAAACAGATCCGCGACGTCCCAGCCGACGAGATAGCGCGTGCGATAGCGCGAATGTTCGGCGGATGACCTCCGACCCTGTGACATTCCCGGCGAAGCGCTCGAACGCACTGATCTGCCGCTGATCGGTCGGTTCGCGGGGCCCTGCGGATATGCGAACCAGGCCACCTTCTGCGAGGATTCGTCCATGACTGCAATCCGAAAGGGCAATGCCGCGTAGACGGCCCGTCCAGCTTCGGTACAAAGCCCTGTCGCGGGTGCGACTCTGCCACCGCGGCACTCCGCCCACACCGTCGCCGTATCGTCCGAACCTCCATCGAGAGGTCTCGCGTCTTCCTGGGCTCTCGACGCATGGCCGCGTTGTTCTCGCCGGCCTTGAGCGGACCCGGCTATGGCCTGGTGCGACCACCGAGGCGGTGAAGGAATGGCGGTTGTTCGTACGAAACCCTTACCGCCGGTTATGGAATCCAGCCTACCGAGGCTGCGGGAACTGGGGCTGCTGCACTCCGGTGGAGGAGGTGTGGGACGTCCTCGAGATGGTGGCGCACAGGCTTCCCGAGCACGACGCGCGTCGATTCCGCGCCATGCTTGCAGAGCTCGATCCCTGGTAAATGATCACGATCGCGCGAACTGCAACGCACTACATTGGCACATACCGGGCTGGGTGTCGGATTGGGATTGCGCTGATTTCAAGCATTCAAACGCGGGTCGGGGTCGTCTTGGGTGGATGGCGAGAGAAGTCATGTCATGACGGTCGGGGTCGGCGGGTTCTGGGCTGATCGTTCGATCGTCACCGGGCGGTTGTCGGATCGGGTGGCTTGGCTGTGGATCTGCGAGCGCATCGAGTGAGGACGGTTCGTCATGAGCCTGGAATTCCTGTGGTACGTGCCCAATCAAGTGGCGGCGGGGCATCGGGGGGACACCATCACTGAAGATCACAACAGCCTCGATACCCTGACCGAGCAGGCGTTGGCGCTCGAAGAGCATGGGTGGAAGGGGGCGTTGCTCGGTACCGGGTGGGGGCGGCCGGACACCCTTACTGTGGCTACCGTGCTGGCGGCGCGCACGAGTAGTTTCGAGCCGCTTGTCGCGATTCGGCCCGGGTACTGGCAGCCTGCGCATTTCGCCACGGCCGCAGCGACATTGGATCGGCTCTCCGGTGGGCGGGTGCGGGTCAATATCGTTTCGGGGAAGGACAATCTCGGGGCCTACGGGGCTGCCGAGGAGGATCAGGCCGAGCGGTACGGGCGGACGAAGGAATTCTTGCAGCTGGTGCGGAAGTTGTGGACGCAGGAGAACGTCACCTATCGCGGCGAGCACTATCAGGTGACGGATTCGACTGTGGTGCCGCGGATTACGCCGCGCGACGGGCGTCTGCATCCCACCCTGTATTTCGGTGGGGCGTCTGAAGCCGCCGAGCGGGTAGCCGCGACCGAGGCCGATGTGCAGCTGTTCTGGGGCGAGCCCCTGGAAGGAGTGCGGGAGCGGATCGAACGACTGCGGGAGCTGAGCGCGAAGCTCGGCCGTGAGCATGCGCCGCTCGAGTTCGGTTTGCGGGTCACGACATTCGTGCGAGACACCACTGCGGAGGCGTGGGCGGACGCGGAGGCCAAGGTGGCGGAGTTGGCGAACAGTGGGCACGCGCGGCCCGATGATCACCGCCGGGGGACCGCGGTCGGGCAGCAGCGGCTGTTGGATCTGGCGGCTCGCGGGGAAGTCCTCGACGACAACCTCTACACGACGCCGGGCCGATTCGGCGGGGGTGGCGCGGGGACGACCTGGCTGGTCGGGTCCGCCGAGGATGTGGCTAAATCGCTGCGCAAGTACGCCGACCTGGGCGTCACGCATTTCGTATTGTCCGACACCCCTTACCTTTCGGAGATCGAACGTCAGGGCACGCAGCTGCTGCCGCTGCTGCGCGACTGATCGGAGCGGAATAAGCGGGCGGGAGTCGAATTCGACTCCCGCCCGTGATCGTCTGTACGACAGCCGATTTCGCTCAGCCGGGCTGGCCGGTGCCGTGCACGCCGTGCTCCTCTATCAGCGCCAGTTCCTCCGCGCTCAGTTCGGGGAAGCTCAGTGCCGCGAGATTGTGATCCAGCTGCGCCGCCGAGCTCGCGCCGATCAGCGCGGAGGTGACCTCCGGGCGACGCAGCACCCACTGCAACGCCAGCTGGGCCAGCGACTGCCCGCGCGCCTCGGCGATCTTGTTCAGCTCGGCCGTGCGCTGCCGGTAAGTCTCGTCGATCGCGTCCGGCGACAGGAACGCGCTGTTGTGGGCCCGCGCGTCCGCCGGGATCGCCGTGAGGTACTTGTCGGTCAAGAGTCCTTGTGCCAGTGGCGAATACACGATCACGCCGGACCCACGGGCGGCAGCGGTCTCGAGCAAGCCATTGCGTTCCGGCTTGCGATCGTAAATCGAATACCGGTCCTGGTGAATTAGCAGCGGCACACCCGCCGCATTCAGGAGTTCGGCTGCCGCCGTGGCCGTCTCGGGCAGATAGTTCGACAGCCCGATGTACAGGGCCTTGCCCTGCCGCACCGCACTCACCAGTGCACCGACGGTCTCCTCCAGCGGCGTATCCGCATCGGGCCGGTGGTGGTAGAAGATGTCGACATAGTCGGTACCCAGATCGCGCAGGCTGTGTTCCAGCGACGACAGCAGCGACTTGCGTGATCCGCCAATCTGATACGGGCTGGGCCCGATCGGATTGCCCGCCTTGGTGGACAGGATCAACTCGTCGCGATGCCCCGCCAGGTCGTTGGCCAGCACCCGCCCGAAATGCTGCTGCGCGGAGCGATGCGGCGGCCCGTAGCGGTCGGCGTTGTCGAAGTGAGTGATGCCCAGATCGAAGGCGTGCAGGATGATTTCGCGCTGGGTGGCGTACGGGTAGTCGCTGCCGAACTTCTGCCACAGTCCGAACGAGAACGCGGGGAGTCGCAGCCCGGAGCGGCCGGTGCGCCGGTACGGGGTTCGTTCGTAGCGATCGGGTGCGGCGGTGTACGGCGGTGTGACGGGGTTGGTCATCGGTGGATCCATCCATTCCGGGCCGGGGTGAGCGGTCCTGACGATCGTTCAGTGCTGCTCCGGGTTTGCCGAGGGTTCGACTCGAGCTGCGCGGGACCGGTCACCGGAGGCGGCCGCGTTGTTAGCGTCGCCGAATGGATTTGCAGCTGAATGGAAAGCGGGCCATCGTCACCGGCGGGAGTCGAGGGATCGGGCTGGCGATTGCGCACGGGCTGGCGGCGGAGGGCGTGGATCTGGTCCTGGTCGCGCGCGATGCCGAACGATTGAAGACCGCCGCGCAGGAGGTGGCGGAGCGGTCCGGGCGGCGGGTGCTGGGCGTGCCCGCCGATACCGGGGACGATGAGCAGGTTCGGGAGTTGGTGCGGCGCACCGTCGCCGAACTGGGCGGGGTGGACATCCTGGTCAACTCGGCGGCGACGCCGTGGAGTGCGGGCGCGAGCACCGACCTCGCCGCGACCACCGATGAGATCGTGCGCCACGAGGTGGAGATCAAGGTGCTCGGGTATCTGCGCACCGCCCGCGCCGTCGCGCCGCATCTTGTCGAGCAGGGCTGGGGGCGGATCATCAATATCAGCGGACTCGGTGCGCGCCAAGCCAATTCGATCGCGCAGACGGTGCGCAATGTGAGCGTGTCCGCGTTGACCAAGAACCTCGCCGACGAACTGGGCCCGCACGGCGTCAACGTGTCGGTGGTGCATCCCGGCCTGACTCGCACCGAGCGGCTCACCGAACGGTTGACCGCGCAGTCCGCCGAATCCGGCACCCCGGTCGCAGAGCTGGAGAATGCGTTGGCGCACAACACTATTCGCCGGGTCATCGACGCGTCCGAAGTCGCGAACGTGGTCACCTTCCTGGCCTCGCCGCGCAGCGCCGCGATCACCGGCGACGCCATCGCCGCCGGTGGCGGAGTTCCCGGTCCCGTCTACTACTGAGTCGTCACCGCGGTGATGCCGAACGGAACGCGCCCCGCCACCATCGTGCGGAATGGGTGGCGGGCAACGTGTCGGCGGGCTCGGTGACCGCCGGTCGTAAGTGGGGCCGACGGCGGCGTTGATCTCGCCGTGATCGCAACGGTCGGCGGCACCTGGCCAACCGGGTGAATTCCTGGCTAGACTCCCCGCTGCGGGGTCCCCGCGAACCTTCGTTCTAAGTTTCTGGAGCTTGACCCATGAGTGACCCGCGATCGGTGAAGCGCGTCCCCGAGCTGGTGTCCATCATCATTCCCGTCTATAACGGACTGCCCGATCTCGACGAGCAACTCGCGGGGCTGGCCGAGCAGGACTACACCGGGCCCTTCGAGGTGCTGGTGAGCGACAACGGGTCCAAGGACGGTCTGCGCGAGCACATCGCGGGGCATCCGCTCACCGAGAAGCTGCGCATGCGCTACGTGGACTCGTCCGCCAAGCAGGGCGCGCCCTACGCCCGCAATCACGCCGCCACCTTCGCCGGCGGCGACTTCTTCGCCTTCGTCGACCAGGACGACCGGGTGTACCCGCACTGGCTGCGCACCATCGTGGACGTCGCCGCCGACTTCGACGCGGTCGGCGGGTCGATCGAGGCCGATACCCTCAACGATCGCGAATCCGGTGCGTGGCGGCCGGTTCCGACCCCGCAGGAGGGGTTCGGGACGCACTGGCTGCCCTTCGCCAACGGCAACAACACCTCGTACTGGCGGGAGGCCTTCGAGAAGATCGGCGGCTACGACGAGGACCTGATCATCGGCGGCGACGACGTCGACATCACCTGGCGGCTGCAACTGGCCGGGCTGAAGTTCGGGCACGCGCCGGACGCGCTCATCGCCTACCGGCTGCGCCGCACCCCGCGTGAAGCGTGGGGGCAGAGCATCGGCTACGGCTACGGGTACGCGCAGGTGGTCATCAAGCACCGGGCCGCGGGGTGCCCGCGACTCCCGGTGCAGGCGCTGCTGAGCACACTGCTGGTCGCGATCGGGTGCGGCCCGTGGAACCCGTTCATTCGCAAGCGGGTTCCGCAGGGTCTCTGGATCATGCACACCGCGGGTCTGATCGGGCGGATGAAGGCGAGCTTCGCCTACCGCACCTACACGGGCTGACCTTCGTGGCTCAGGAGCCGACC
This sequence comes from Nocardia sp. NBC_00511, assembly GCF_045161165.1. Lineage (NCBI taxonomy): Bacteria > Bacillati > Actinomycetota > Actinomycetes > Mycobacteriales > Nocardiaceae > Nocardia > Nocardia sp. NBC_00511. Next base: position 3,661,884 of record NZ_CP107849.1, on the reverse strand, counting down.
GCGGAAACGCGTTCGGCTCCCGGGCGCAACGAGAATCGTCGCCGGTCGAAATCCCAGTAGCGGTAGATCGGCCATTGCAGAGTGTGACCGGTCCAGGCGCCCGCGACGGTCGCGTGATCCACCAGCCGCGGCGCGAGGCCGTGATCGCGCAGGGTGCGCAGTCCGATCATCTGGAATTGCCAGAACCGTCGCGGCGAGGTGCGCCGACGCCGTGCCGAGGTCAATGCCTTCATGTTCGTCAGCTGTTCGATGCGCAGGCCGCTGCGCGCCAGGCAGATCGCGAGATCCAGGTCCTCGGCGAGGTCGGGGCGGATCTGGGTGTGCTCGCGCACCGTCAGCCAGGCGTCCCGGCGAATGGCCATGTTCGGTCCGTACATGTTGCCGACCGGGCCGCCGAGCTTATCGAAACGCACCAGCACCCATTGACCGAATTTGAGCAGGTATCCGACCGGGGAATCGTGATATGTGCAAAGTCCTGAAATAGCAGCCGTTTCCGGATGTTCGTTCAGGAAACTACGAATGGTCGCGCTCCATTCGGGGGAGACGATGGTATCGCCGTCGGTGCGCGCGATGATCTCGCCACGGGCCTTGTCGAAGCCCGCATTGCGGGCCGAGGCGATGCCCCGAATCGGCTCGTGCAGTAATTCGATCTTGGGCAGCTCGGCCGCCAACTCCTGAACTATGCGAACGGTCTCATCAGCGCTTCCGTTGTCCACGACGATGATTTCGTCGATGCCGTCCTGCGCCGAGAGGTTACGTAACGTGCGCTCAATCGATTTCGCTTCATCTAGGACTGGAACAACAATCGACAGGGCGATCGGACGCGGCCCGGTGACCATTCAAACCTCTTCGTGGAACTGGTGAATCGTGACGTGCGAGGCACACCATACGTCGCCGTTGTACCTGTGTCGACTATTCACAGCTTCCAGCTGTAATTTCTGGATCACACTCGTTTTCCGGGTAAACAACCGGCGAGCGTAACCCGCACAGCCAGTGAATTGCCAGCGCCCGATCGGCCACTTTTCGATGATCTTCGGGAGGCCGTCCGACCGGCTCGTTTCGCCCCGTCGGGGACCCGTGCGGACCCTCGATCCACGGAAACCGATGCTTCGCAATGCTATTCATCAAGCCGTGCCTTCGGCTCAGCCGATTCCATCCTCGTGATGACCGATTCGAAAAGCGCCCTCGACAGATTCGAATCGGGGTTCGGTGCGTCCGGTGGCCCAACTGTGACCGACATCGCGCGGGAATCGGCTCGTCGCGGCGCGAGAGTCGGCTGCTAGCCGAGGGCGGTGAGGAGGGCCGTGAGGCACTGGGACTCGATGATCGGATCGGGTGTTTTCGCCCGGACGGCTTTGAGAGCCGCGTCGATGCGGCTGTCGATGACGGTCCAGGCGGAGCGGTCGATGGCTTGCAGGGCGTCCTGGTCGCGGTCCCATGCGGTTTCGAGATCCTTCATCCGGGTCTTGGCTTCGAGCTGTTGTCCCGCTTGAACTTTCGTGAGCGTGTCCTGGGTGATGGTACGGAAGGTGGCGATCTCGCCGGGCGGGAAGTGGGCGGCCTGGCCCGGGGTGGCGGATGCCGGAACCGGTGCGGCGGACTCCTCGTCTCCGGTGGGACCGGTATGCGGCTGAGCCGCCGCCCAGGCCAGCAGTGCCGCGGCCAGTGCGGTGACCGCCGCGTAGTAGCCGAGCATGAGCCGCTCTCGGCTCGGCGAGGTCTTCGATGCTGTTGCGGGAGAGTTGGTTTCGGTGCCGAGCACGTCCGCGCGGGTGCGGGTCAGATACAGCACGGTGGCCAGAATGGCGGCCAGGAACAGCACGCTGGTCAGCGCCGTCCCGAGGCCGAGACCGTGGTCGGCGGTCGGAGAGGCCAGCCAGTCACCGAGATTCGCGCCGAGCGGGCGGGTGAGGATATAGGCGAGCCAGAACGACAGTACGGCGTTGGCTCCCCACCGGTGGCCCAGCGCGACGGCGGCGATCAACCCGGCGGGCAGCAGCACCGAGACGCCCGGACCCCAACCGGTCAGCGAGAGCGTCCAGTCGCCCGCGGCGGTGCCCAGCGCGAAGGTGACCAGTACCGCGAGCCAGTAGAACAATTCGCGCGGCGTGGTGGTGATCGAATGGATCGACAGCGTGCGTTCGCGGACGAACCAGACACCGAAGACCAGTGCCAGCGCGGCGGCGAACACGGCCGTGCTCACCGCGAGCGGGACCGACAGATTGTCGGTGAGAATGTCGGTGTAGAGCGTGCCGGTCACACTGAGCACCACGACCGTCAGCCAGTACGCGAACGGCACATACCGGCGCAGCAGCAGCTGCCAGGCCAGGACCCCGCCGAGCACCACGGTGAAAAGCACTGCGGTCAGGGTCAATCCGACGCCCAGGGTGGTGTTGATCCAGTCCGCGAAACTCTCGCCGACCGTCGTGCACAGGATCTTGATCACCCAGAACCAGACGGTGACCTCGGGAACCTTGCTCAGCATCCGGCGCGGCGCTCGGACCTGCGAATTCGTCATCTCCGTCACGGGGCGCGACGGTAGTGCCCGGCCACTGTGGCGACGCTGAGAAAACTGCGGCCGCCGCGACGACACGCGCGGCTCCTCAGCGTGCTCACAGCGGAGCGCTGGCAGCGTGGCCGCCATGACACCGCTGATCGCCGAAGACCTGCTGTGGATGCTGCACGACGACCACACCGGGGAGCCGCTGCTCGCCCGCGCGGTCATCGATCGAGTGCTGGCCGGGGCGGTCCTGCTGGAGTTGACTTCCATCACACCCGAGCGGCCGGTACCGCCGGTCCGGGTACTCGACAGCGGGCGGCGCGGGCGGCCGGTGCTGGTCGCCTCCGGCGGCGCGAGTGCCGAATCCGACGCGGTACTGGTCGACGCACTGTGCCGGATCGTGGGTGCCGCGCAGGATCCGGGACAGCTGCTCGATCGCTTCGGTCGCGGGCTGCGAACCACCTTGCTGGACCGGCTGATCGCCGCCGGGCGAATCGACTGCGATCGCGGGCGAGTGCTGGGCGTGTTCGCGCGCGGTACCTGGCCCACCATCGATATCGCAGGTAAACAACAACTTCGGACCCGGCTGCATCGCGTGCTGTTCGACGCCCAGCCCGCGGACGCGCGCAGCGAGGCGTTGCTCACCCTGCTGTCGACGGCGCGTGCCACCGCCATCCAGTGCGCGGGCTGGGAACCCGATCTGGTCGAACACACCGCGCGAGCACAGCAGCACCGGTACCTGTCCGCGGCGGTGGTCACCGCGGTCGAACGCGCGGTCTGTCGCACCCAGGCGGGCCTCTACACCGGCGCCGTCTGATCTTGCGGCGGCACTGCGCAATTCCTGGCGACTGATTGGCAAGACCCTGGATGTGAGGCCCGTCTCGGTTGTGATTCGTCCCGAATATCTGGTTCAGTGACGCGTGCTGGGGCGATACGACCTAACGTTCCGGGGGCACAACAGTTGGTTGGAAGGTGGCAGAAAGCGTGATCGGTACACGGGCGAAGCTTGATGAACTGGCCAAGATCCTGGAGATCGCGGCCGAACCGGCAGGGGAGGCCGGTGTCGCCAAGCGGGAGAAGAAGGGCATTCCCAGTGTGCGCCGGCGGGTGGAAATGCTGCTCGACCCCGGCACATTCATCGAGACCGGTGCGCTGGCCCGGCAGCCGGGACAGAAGGACGCGCTCTACGGCGACGGGCTGGTCACCGGGCGCGGGCTGATCGGCGGGCGTCCCGTGGTGGTGATCTCCCATGACCAGACCGTGTACGGCGGGTCGGTGGGCGTCACGTCCGCGCAGAAGTTCATGCGCGCCTTGAAGTTCGCGTTCGACAACGCGTGCCCGGTGGTGACCATCAACGATTCCGGTGGCGCGCGGATTCAGGACGCGGTGGGTTCCATCGCGTCGTTCGGCGACATCTCGCGGGTGCTCGAGAAGTTGTCCGGGTATGTGCCGCAGGTGTCGATCATTCTCGGCAAGTGCGCGGCGGGTTCGGTGTACGGGCCGATCAACACCGATGTGCTCATCGGCACCAAAGACTCGTACATGTTCGTCACCGGACCGGATGTCATCAAGGCCGTCAACGGTGAGGACGTCACCGCCGAGGAGCTCGGTGGCGCGGAGGTGCAGGCCAAGCGCGGCACCCTGCATCACGTGGCCGACACCGAGCAGGACGCATACGAGTGGGCCCGCAACTACCTCAGCTACCTGCCGACCAGCTGCCTCGAGCAGCCGCCGATCGTGAATCCCGGCCTGGAGCCGGAGATCACGGCGTCGGACCGGGAACTCGACAAGATCATCCCGGACTCCGACCGCTCCGGCTACGACATGCACGAGATCCTGCTGCGGCTCTTCGACGACGGCGAGTTCCACGAGATCCGCGCCGCCTTCGCCCCCAACCTGATCACCGGATTCGCCCGCGTGGACGGCTATCCCGTCGGCGTCATCGCCAATCAGCCATTGGTACTTGGTGGTTCGATCGACGCCGCCTGCTCCGACAAGTCCACCTACTTCATCCGCCTCTGCGACGCCTTCAACATCCCCCTGGTTTTCGTCGCCGACACCCCCGGCGTCCTGCCCGGCCTGTCGGAAGAAGCAGCGGGCGTGATCATCCGCGGCGGCCGCGTCCCCCGCGCCATCATCGAAGCCACCGTCCCCATCATCAACCTGGTGGTCCGCAAATCCTACGGCGGCGCCTACGGCATGATGGCCGCCCGCCAGGTAGGCGCAGACTTCAGCTTCGCCTGGCCCACCGCCCGAATCGCCGTGATCGGCGCCGAAAGCGCCGTAGACCTCCTCGGCAAACGCCAACTCGCGGCAATCCCCGAAGAACACCGAGCCGCCGCCCGAGACTTCATGGTCAACCAGTACAACGAAACCGTCGCAACCCCTTGGATCGCCGCCGAGCGCGGCTACATCGACGCGGTAATCGAACCCGCCACCACCCGCCTCGAAATCCGCCACGCCCTCCGCCTCCTCCGCGACAAGCCCCCCGCCAAACCAGAATTCAACCCCCGCAAACACCCCATCTACCCGATGTAGTTGCCGGACACCATCATCGACCCGGAGCAGCCAGTCGTTCGCCGATTGCCTGCTCCGGCTTGAGTTTTCAGCGCTTCGGAGAATCGGCAACGGCGAGAATGTCGCGGTGAATCCGCTCGACGATCACGTCCCGCCCCCAGTCGGCGGTGAAGCGAACTTCCTCGACGAAGCGCAACGGTTGCCACCCGTGGTACCACCCGGCCATCTGCTCGGGGGTGAACGCCGCCGCCTGCGGCCGGGCGGCATGCCGCCGCGCAGTCTCCTCGAATGTGAGGTCGAAGCCGTAGTGCAGGGCGTATCGCGTTGAGCGAGTGAGCCGTTCGAGCATGTCGCCATACCGGTCGGCATCGAGGATGCCCTCGACGATCACAACCAGCCCCCGGCCCAGGCCGTAATTGGCGATGTGTTCGATGAGTGCGATATTCGCGGCACCGGCGACGTCATGCTCCCGAAGCATGTCCCGCCTGACCGTATCTTGTGGCACAACAAGGCAAGTGGCTCGCGCGAAGCGCTGCTGCACAGCTCGGGCGACAGTCGACTTCCCCGAGCCGGAGTTCCCCCGGATTACCACCAGCACGCTCACGACTGGGGAGTCTTCCCCAGAGCGTGATGGAGTTTGCGCAGAAAGCGGGGGAGGTGGGGGTCAGTCGGTGGGAGATCTGGAGTGTCGAGGGGCCACCAGTGTCCGCCGTCGAATTCGGTTGGGTCGAGGGGGTATTGGTGGGTACTGTCGCCGCGAATCACGTACCAGAGGGAGACGTCGACGTGGCCTGCGGTCTGGCCGACGGTGGTCGTCACGGTGAGGAAGAGCGGCTGCTCGCTGGTGACGGTCAGTTCGGCGGTGATGCCGAGTTCTTCGGTTGTTTCGCGGCGGGCGGTGGTCAGGGGATGCTCGCCAGGGTCCACGTGGCCGCCCATCGGCAGGTGCAGGCCCGCTTTTCGGTGACGGCCGAGATAGACGGCTGGGGTGTCGGGGTCGACCAATGCGGTGTATGCGACCAGGTGGGGTGACGGGGTCGCGGGTTTGAGTCTGCGGAAGATGTCGTCCGTGGAGTGGAGCCAGGCCAAAGTTGTTGCGATGTGGTGTGCTTCGAGCTCATCGCAGGCGGGGATATTCGCGACCAGGTCTGCGACTACCGCCGTAGCAGGCTGCATGGGGGCGAACTGTACGGCGGGGGTACGACAAAGTTGGCTCAGCGGACGGTGACCGGGGCTATGCAGCTGGAGGGGAGGTCTTGGAGGGAGCAGAGGGCGGGGGAGCGGGTGGGGAGGTAGCCAGGGGGGACGCCGCCGGTGGTGGCTATGTCGTGGTAGGCGGGGACGGCGGGGGTGGGGTGGCGGGTGAGGGAGGGGTCGGTGGTTACGTCGACGGTGTAGAGGCCGAAGCGGGGGGAGTAGCTGCCCCATTCGTAGTTGTCGGTGATGGACCAGTAGTTGTAGCCGATTACGTTGATGCCGTCGGCTTTTGCGCGTTGGATCCAGTAGACGGTGTCGCGGAGGTCGTCGGCGCGGGTGATGCCGTCGGTGGTGGGGGAGCCGTTGTAGGTGGGCATGCCGTTCTCGACGATGTAGAGGGGGCGGCCGGGGAACTTCTGGCCGTAGCGGCGCAGCACGTAGTAGATGCCCTCGGGTTCGATGATCAGGGGCGAGGACGTGTTGGTCAGCTGGGCGAGCAGGTTCGGCGGGTTGGTGAGGGAACCGCCGTAGTAGTAGTCGATGCCGATGTAGTCGACCTTGTCGGCGATCCGGTCGATGAAGGAGGCGTCGGCCTGCGCGGTGCCGGTCGCGGAGTACGCGATATTGCTGGTGACCATGGCATTCGGCTGCTGGACGTGGATGTAGTCGTAGATCGCGCGATGCGCGGCGACCATGCGATCGATCATGGGCGTGACGTCCAGTGCGCCGATATCGCCGATCCGCTGCTCCTGACCCACGTAGGCGAGCGGCTCGTTGAACGTCACCCACATCGGGTCCTCGTGCGCGTAACGGTCAACGACCGCACGGGCATTGGTCAGCCAGTCGTCGACCATGCCGGGATTGCGCCAACCACCGCGATCGACCTCCCAACCCGGAAACACCCAGTGGTCCAGGGTGATCATCGGCTGCATCCCGGCCGCGCGAATCCGCGCGATCAGACTGTCGTAGAAGGAGAAATCCCAGACGCCCGGACTCGGCTGCACCCGCGCCCACTCCACGCTGATCCGGTACACGCCCACACCGAGATTCGCGGCATTCTGGACATCCTCACCGTAACGATGCAGGAAGTCGACCGAATCGCCGTATCCGTCCGCCTGGCCCGAATTGGCGTATCTGCTCCAATTGCTGTCCGGTGCCGAGCCTTCGCTCTGAAACCCGGAACTCGATACACCCCACCGGAAATCGCCGCCCACCGACGGTAGCCCCGGATCTGCGGTGACCCGCCCGGGGGTGATGGTCGCGCACAGCGCGGCCAGAACTACACATGTGAGCGTGAACAGTGCACGGCGTCCCATCGGATCGAGAGTACCTGCTACAGGACCGCTTTCGCGGGGGTCCGCATGGATTGGGCAGCGCCACAACGGGAAAGCACCGAGTGTTCAGGACTCGGTGGCCAGCCGTACGCCGAACCCGACCAGCACCACTCCGGTGAGTGCGTCCAGGCGACGGCGGATGGCCGGAGCCCGCAGCCAATTCTCGATCGCACCCGACGCGGCCACCAGACCTGCGCAGTAGAGCGCGGTGAGCAGCACATAGATCGCGCCGAACCCGAGCGTCGTCCACACGATCGGCGACCCGTCTGGCACGAACCCGGGCAGGAAGCTGACGAACAGGACACCGATTTTCGGATTCAGGATGTCGGTGAGCAGCCCGGCCCCGAAATTGCCGAGCCGATCCAGCGGTGACGCGGTCCGATACCCCGCGGACTCCTCGGCGGAAGTCCGCCGCAGCGCCCGCAGCGACTGCACGCCGATCCAGATCAGATACCCCGCGCCCACGATCTTCAACAGGTCGTATCCGATCCTGCTGGCCTGCAACAACGCCGACAGACCCAGCGCGGCCGCCACCACCCAGACCATCAGCCCGCACAGCACCCCCGCCGCGGTCCGCGTCCCGGCCGCGCGCCCACCTCGGACCAGACTGCGCACCACGACCAGCGTGTCGGGTCCCGGCAGCAGCACGAGCACGATTGCGGTGAGGGTGAACGAGATCAGCGCGACGACCATCCGTTCAGGATAGGGAGGCGCGCGGCGCTCAGCGGTAGAGCGTCGGTTCGATCACCAGGTCGAAGAACGGAACATCGACCCGAACCGGAGTGACAGCGGTGGCGGTGAGCGCGGCGGTATCGGTGCCGGGACCCGCGAACACGCAGTGCCCGTTGGGGTTGACCACCAGAGTTCCCGCCGGACCGCCCGCGAGCCCGGCCGCACCCGGCAGCCGCACCCGCACCGCGCCGCGCAGCTCGACCGCGGTGCCCGCCGGAACCGGCACCACCTGATGCACCCAGGGCAACAGGAACGGATGCGCGACGACGGTGGTGGTCCCGCCCTCGTCCTCGACGCTCACCGCGGGCACCTGAACCGGCGAGAATCCCGGGGTCAAAAGCTGATTCGAGTCGATGCCATCGCCATTGGCGACCTGCGAATAGTCGGGGGTGAAGCTGTCGGCCTGCGCGTTCCCGGCGAAGGCGATCGCCAGCGCGACACCGGCACCGATGGTGCCGAGTGCGATCGTCGGAGTTCTCATGGCCCAGATCCTGGGAGAAGACGCTGGTCAGCGAAAGCCTTTCGCTCGAGCTGATCGAGGCGGGCCGGTCCGGTGGCGCGCCGACTCGCGGCTCCGTCTCGGGATTCGCGCGAACTCGTGGCAACCTTTCCTGTGCTCCGGCGCAGGCCCGGATCAGGAATCGAGGAGGGGTGCATGGCGAAAATGGGTAGGCGGAAGCGGTCACGTCTAATCACGCAGGGAGTGCTGACTTCCGGCAAGGACAACAAGGACAAGAAGGTGACGCCCCGCGCAGCGGAGGTCGTCGAAGCACGCCCGGCCGAGGTCGTCGAGGCGAAGGCCACGCCCGCGCCCGCGGCGAAGGCTCCCGCGGCACCGACCGCGCCGGCCGGAGACGGTGAGCTCGACGTCACCGCCCTCGCCGACCGGGTGAAGGCGCGCCGCCGCGAAAAAGGCTGGACGCAGGCCGATGTGGCCCGCAACGGCGGCCCGTCCGCCGGAATGATCAGTCAGATCGAGCGGTCCCTGATGGACGCGCCCGCGGCCGAGGTGCTGGCCAAACTCGATGCGGCACTGGAGTGGCCGTCGGACACCGCCGACGCCATCCTGCGCGGCAGCGCCCCGGCGGAACTGGCCGGTACGGCGAGCTGACGGTCGGCGACGACCGCCGAGGTAGCGCCGAAATCCGGCGCTACCTCGGCCGAGCCGCTCAGGCCGAGGCCAGTTCCCGCTGCTGCGGCACAGCGCTTTCCTCCTGCGGCCCTTCGATATTCAGATGTGGCAGCACCTGGTCCAGCGGTCGCGGCAGCCACCAGGCGAAGCGACCGAGCAGCGCCAGCACCGCCGGGACCAGCGTCAGCCGTACCGCGAACGCGTCCACCAGCACACCCACGGCGAGCGCGAAGGCGATCGGTTTGATCAGCGCGTCGTCGGTGGGGACGAAGGAGGCGAACACCACGACCATGATCGTGGCCGCCGCCGTCACCACCCGGGCATTGTGGCGAGTGCCCTCGATGATCGACGCGTGCGCGTCACCGCTGCGCGTCCACTCCTCACGAATGCCGGAGACGAGGAACACCTCGTAGTCCATGGCCAGCCCGAACAGCACGCCCACCAGGATGATCGGCAGGAAGCTCACCACCGGTCCGGTCCGGGAGACACCGAACAGGTCTGCGGCCCAACCCCACTGGAAGACCGCGACCGTCGTGCCCAGGGCCGCCGCCACCGACAGCAGGAAGGTGAGCGCGGCCTTCAGCGGTACCGCCAGCGAGCGGAACACCACGATCAGCAGCAGCAGACTCAATCCGACCACGATGCCGATGAACGGGAGCAGTGAGCCCGCCAGCCGCTGCGAGACATCGATGGTGACCGCGGTGTCACCGGTGACCGCGATGCTCGCACCCGGCACCTCGCCCGGAATCCGATCGCGCAAGGCGTGCACCAGATCCGCGGTTTCGGTGGCCTCCGGCGCGGTGGTCGGGACGACCATCACGATGGACTGCCCCGCTTGGTGAGTCGGCTGCGGCGGTGCCACGAAGGCGACGTTCGGCAGCTTGTGCGCGGCGGCGACCACCTGCTGCGCGGCGCTCGCGCCACCGTTCGGATCGTCGACGACCACGACCAGCGGCCCGTTGAATCCGGGACCGAACTTCTCGGCGATGGTGTCGTAGGCCTGCCGCGGACCGGAGTCGGCGGCCGCGGATCCATTGTCGGGCAGCGCCATTCGCAGCGACGTGATGGGTGCCGCCAGCAGCCCGAGCGCTCCCACGACGATCAGCACCGTGACCCACGGGCGTGCTGTCACCAGCCTGGCCCAGCGCGCACCCATACCGACGGCCGACTTGTCTACGCCCGCAACGGCTTCACCTGCGGTGGCGCGCCGATGCGCCCGCGATCCGGGCCGAGGGGCGAGCCGAGTGCCCGCGAATCCGGCCAGCGCGGGCAGCAGCGTCACCGCCACGCCGACCGCGACCAGCACCGCCGCGGAGGCGGCCAGACCCATGACGGTCAGGAACGGAATCCCGATGACGCTCAAGGCCGCCAGCGCGATGATCACCGTCGTCCCCGCGAACACCACCGCGCTACCGGCCGTGGCATTGGCCCTGGCCACGGACTCGCGCGGCGTCAGCCCCGAGGTCAACTGTGTGCGATGCCGCGACAGGATGAACAGCGCGTAGTCGATGCCGACGGCCAGCCCCAGCATGAGCGCCAGGGTGAGCGCGGTGGAGGACACCGACACCACCGAGCTCAGCGCCAGTAGCCCGCCGACGGTGATGGCGATGCCGAAAACCGCTGACAGCAAAGGCATTCCGGCCGCGAGTAGCGATCCGAAGGTCAGTGCGAGCACCAGCACCGCCACCGCGATCCCGATGATCTCGGTGATGCCCGGTTTCAGCTGGTTCATCGAATACGCGGAGCCGCCGACCGAGACCTCGAGCCCGGCGTCGCGCGCGGTCCCGGCCGAATTCTCGACCGCGTCGCGCGCGGCCTGCGGCACCTGCGATCGATCGCCCGCGAAGTGCACCACGCCGACCGCGGTGCGCTGATCCGGTGAGATGGTCCCGGCCTGCTGCGGTGTGGTCACCCCGGTGGCCTTGGGCGCCGCGCCCGCGGTGGTCAGCGTCTGCTGGATGGCCGCGCGGTAGGGCGCCTCGGTGATCAGATGCCCGGCCGGTGCGGTGAAGACCAGCTGGGCGGTGGCTCCGGCCGCGTCGGGCGCGGTGTCGGCGAGGGTGTCGAGGGCGTGCTGTGATTCCGCGCCGGGCACGGTGAAGCGGTCGTCGAGACTCCCGCCGAGCGCGGTCGCGCCGCCGACGACGGCGAGCAGTAGCGCGAGCCAGACGGTGACCACGAGTCGGCGGCGTCGGAAGGAGAAATCACCGAGTCGCCCCAGCAATCCGCTCATGCGCGGTTCCTCTCGGAGATGCGGGAAGGATGTTGACGAGCGTGAACTTTATGGGCGTTAACTTGCCACGGAATCTATACAGGTGTCAACATTGAGCTTGTGACCAGCTCCGACGACGCAGCTCCGCGACCCACTCGCGAAGGTCCCTACCATCACGGCGACCTCCGCAACGCCCTCGTCAGCGCCTCCGCGCAACTCGCCGAGATCGGCGGCCCCGCCGCGGTGACCGTGCGCGCGGCCGCCCGCGCGGTCGGCGTCACCGCCACCGCCGCCTACCGCCACTTCAACGGGCACGAGGAACTCCTCGCCGCCGTCTGCGAACAGGCCAACGCGGCGCTCTACCACGCGCTCAGCACCGCGATGGAAAGCGTTGCCGAGCAGCCGGATCCGATCGCCACCGCGATCGCCCGGCTGGCCACCGCCGGTCGCGCCTATATCGAGTACGCCGACCGGGAACGTGGCCTGTTCCGCACCGCCTTCTGCGTCTCCGATATCGACCAGCACAAGGACGTCACCGAGGACCCGATCTTCGCGCTGCTCGCGGTCGGCCTGGACGCTCTCGTCGACGGCGGCTTCATGCACGAAAAGCAGCGTGCCGGTGCGGAATTCACCGCCTGGGCGGCGGTGCACGGCCTGGCGACCCTGATCGTCGACGGACCGCTCGCCGATGTCGACGAGGTCGAACGCGAGGCCGCCGTCCGTCACACCATCGCCACCATCATGCGCGGCTTCGGCACCGGCCCGCACGCCGAACCCCATCTGTCGAGCGACCCTCACATCGCCCTCGACGCCTGACGGCCGGGCGCGCTCGCGACGTCGACGACCCGCACGCGGGTGGAATCCGCGCGCGGGTGAACGAGTTTCGGCCACACCGGTGCGGTCGGTAGCGAAAGCGTATGGCGGCTGATAGCTTCGCGAAAATGACGAGCGGAAGCGGGTTGGGCCGCGCCTCGGCGGTGGCGATGTTCGCGTTGCTGGTGTGCCTGCCCTCGGGCGGTGCCGCGGGCGCGGCGACGGTCGAGACCCGGCCGCCGACCTTGGCGACGGTGATCGGGCGCGATCTCGGCATCACGCCGCGCGAGTATCTGCGGCGATCGGCGGCGGCGCAACGGCTGGCCTCGTTCGCCGCCGCTGCGGCACAACGGTTTCCGGGAGCGGTGGGGCCGGTCCGGCTGGACGGCGCCGGGCGCGGCATCGTCACCGTCGCGGCGAACGCCCCGCAGGCCCGTGCCGCCGTGCGCGCCGCCGGCTGGCTCTCGGCTGACGACCCGAGGCCTGCGGCGCCGGATGTCCCCGCACCACTCGAGAACCCGGTCGATCATCCCGTCGCCACGGCTCCCGACGTCGAAACCATTGCCGGTGGAGACATTTTCGCCACTCCCAACCCGCAGGGCACCGCGGCCGCGAAGTGCTCGTGGGCGTTCAACGCCGTGGATGCGGACGGGCAATCGGTCGCACTGACCGCGGGACACTGCAATCTGGCTGTCCGGCAAGGCTTGTCGCCCTCCGACTATCCCGCCACCTACCGGGTGACCGCCGGCCGGCTCGCGGGAGCCGTGGCCGGCGCGCCGACCGGACGCTTCGAGAAGTCGGTACTCGACGGCCAGCGTGACTATTCGATCGTGCACGCCACCGATTCCGCGCGAGACGCGTTCGGGGACAACCTGGTTCGTGGACCGGTCGGCGATTCCGATATCGCCGTCACCGGTGTGGGGATTCCCGTGGTCGGTGCGCCGGTGTGCAAGTCCGGTGCGACCACCGGCTTCACCTGTGGGGTGGTGACCGCCGTGGATCAGCCCGACCCGCAGCGCCCACCGGCCCGGTTCAAGCACAGCGCATTGAGCCTGCCCGGCGACAGCGGTGGCGCGTTGATCTCGGGGACACTGGCGTTGGGGATCGTGAGTTCCGGCGGCTTCGACACCGACCTGCCGTCCTTCCCCACCGAGCCGCCGGTGGAGCTGCCGTCCGCCCCGGCCAATCCGCTGTTCAACCTCGGCAAGATGCTCGATCAGGTCGGCCCGCAGCGACTTCAGCAGCTGGGTCCGCCGGTCGCCGCCGTCCTGCCACACGCGCCGTTCACGATGATCGCGCAATCCGTCGCCGACGTACTGGCCGAGAACCCGGGCCTGCGACTGCGCACATCATGAGATGTACTGCGTGACAGGCTGTTCGGTGAACCATTTCGATGGAGACCGTCGCGGTCAGCTCGCGGCCGGGCAGGCCACTCCGGCGTAGGACGGATCCAGCGCCCGCCGCACCAGGTAGTCGACCGTGGGTGACTGCGGCAACGTGCCGTGGTCGAAAGCGTCTGTGGCGCAATAGTCCTGCACCCACAGGTTGTCGACGTGCGCTCCCGGCCCGGCGGTGAGGAAGGTGGCCTCCGGCGGGGTGGACACCTTGTCGGCGTGACTGGCGATCACCGTGTAGTCGATGCCGGGATCGGTGTCGCCGCCCGCGTTCAGCGTCCGCACGAACTCGCTGCCCGCCAGCTGCTGGATCGCGGCCACCCCGACCACCCGCGCGGCGAGCCCGTCGGCGGACCCGGTGGCGCTGCCGTCGTTCAGCAGATTGCTCAGACCGCCCATCGTGGTCCCGTGATTGGTGCCCGCGATGGAGACCAGCCGGTCGACACGGGGTGCGCCGCCGAGGAATCGGAGGTACTGCCGAACCGCCAGCGCGCCCTGGGAGTGCGCCACGATATCGAGCCGATCCACCCCGGTGGCCGCCCGCACCCGATCGAGGAACGCCGCCAGTTCATGTGCGGAGTTCCCGATGTCACCCGTCGCGTAGATGCCGGGCTTCGCGCCCATGGCGCTCGCGGTGTCGCGCCCGTAGTTCAGCGAGAACACGCAGTAGCCGTCGGCTTTCAGCTGCGGCGAGAGGATGTCCCAGTCGTTCTGATTGCCCCAGGTGCCGTGCACCAGCACCACCGGCTTCGGGTGCGCGACGGTGAGATGGCAGGCCCAGTCGTCGGAACCGTCCGGTGGCACGCTGCCGTCGCGCTTGCCCGGCTTGCCGGTGCTGTCGGAGCTGGAACCGCTCGAGCCGGTGGCCGGGGCGGCGAGCGCGCTCGATGCGCAGAGGCCCGCGACGATGCCGCCCGCCATGGTCAGTACCGCCAGGCGGCGCAGTGTCGTGGTCACGGCCTCGGGGATCCCTTCGTCGATCAGCGAAAACCGTACAGTGCTCTGTTTTGGATCGCAAGGCTGGAAAAAACTTTCTCGCCGATCGACCAAACCGCCCTGACACGCTCAGCGAAATCCTCACTGCGCCCATCGGATACGAACCCGGTGCGTGACGGTCGACCATCGCGAATTCCGCGGCGGGGACCGGTATTTCGGCTGTCCGGTAGTTGACCGGCCGCCCGGATCACCCAATATCGCGGCCGCTCGGCCGCCGCATCGGAGGTAAATCGCATCATGAGGACAATGCATCGCGCGCTCGCCGTGGCCGTCGCGCTGACCGCGGCCACCGCGGGCGTGAGCGCCTGTTCCAGCAATAAATCGGACTCGTCGGGCTCGGCGATGTCCTCGACCATGGCGTCCACCTCGGCCGCCGCGGGAGCGGCCGCCAACCTGGTCGGCCCGGGCTGTGCGGACTACGCCAAGCAGGTACCGACGGGGGCGGGTTCGGTGAGCGGTATGGCTCAGGACCCGGTAGCCGTGGCGGCCTCGCACAACCCGCTGCTGACCACCCTGGTCTCGGCGGTCTCCGGGCAGCTCAACCCGCAGGTCAACCTGGTCGACACCCTCGACGGCGGGCAGTTCACCGTCTTCGCGCCGGTCGACGCCGCCTTCGCGAAAATCCCGGCCGCGACCGTGGATTCGCTCAAGACCGACTCCGGCACGCTCAGCAAGATCCTGACCTACCACGTGGTGCCCGGCCGGATCGCCCCCGATCAGATCGCCGGCTCGCACAAGACGGTCGAGGGCGCCGATGTGACGGTGACCCGCGACGGCAACACCATCAAGGTCGGTGACGCCTCGGTCATCTGCGGCGGCGTGCAGACGGCGAACGCGACCGTCTACATGATCGACACCGTGCTGATGCCGCCCGCCTGATCGTCATGGTCAGTGTGATGGACGCCGAACGTCCTGTACACCAGGGACATTCGAAGCGGGACGGCTGGGCTTCGGCCGCGGTGGCGGGTGTGCTCGCCGCCGCGACGGTGCTCGGGGTCGGGCATCTGATCGCGGCCTTCATCGACCCGGCCGCGTCGCCGTTCTATGTGCTCGGCGCGACCATGGTCGATCACACGCCACATCAGCTCAAGGATGCCGCGATCCAGCGTTTCGGCACCCACGACAAGCAGGCGTTGTTCGCGTCGATGGCGGTGGTGATGCTGATCGGCGCGGCGCTGGCCGGAGTGCTGGAGCGCCGTCGCCCGCTCGGCAGCGCGCTACTGCTGGTGCTCGGCGGCTTCACGGTGTGGGCGGCACTGCAAAGGCCCACGGCCACCGGATGGTTCGTGGTGCCGACCGTCGTCGGCATCCTCGCCGGAATCGCCGCGCTGCGGCTGCTGATCGCAGCTCGTGGTGTCGCGGTGGAGAGCCGTAAAGGGCTGTCCCGCAGGCGATTCCTGGTCGCCGCGGCGGGCGTGGCGGTGGTCGCCGCCGGAACCGCCGCGCTCGGGCGCACACTCGCCGCCCGGCTGCACGATGTGGTCGCGGATCGCGCCCACTTCCGGTTGCCCGTCCCGCAGCAGCCCGCGGCGACGATTCCGTCGGCGGCGCAACCGCGCATCCCCGGACTGACGCCGTTCGTCACCGCGAACGGCGAGTTCTACCGGGTGGACACCGCGTTGCAGTTGCCCGCGCTCAAAAGTGCGGACTGGCAGCTGCGCATCCACGGAATGGTCGACAGGCCAATCGAATTGGACTTCGACATGCTGCGCGGCCGCCCGGCGGTCGAGCGGGTGATCACCATGACCTGTGTCTCGAACGAGGTCGGCGGTAATCTGGCGGGCACGGCTCGCTGGGGCGGCTATCCGCTGGCCGAGCTGCTCGCCGAGGCCGGGGTGCAGTCCGGCGCCGACATGCTGCTGTCGCGCAGTGTCGACGGATTCACCGCGAGCACACCGCTTTCCGCCGTTCTCGACGGGCGTGACGCGCTGCTGGCGGTGGGGATGAACGGCGAACCGCTGCCGGTGGCCCACGGGTATCCGGCGCGGCTGATCGTGCCGGGCCTCTACGGGTACGTGTCGGCGACGAAGTGGGTGGTCGATCTCGAGGTGACCCGGTTCGACCGGGCCCGCGCCTACTGGACCGAGCGCGGTTGGGCCGCACAGGCGCCCATCAAGACCGCCTCCCGCATCGACGTGCCCGCCGCGTTCGTGACGGTCGACGCCGGGGACGTGGTGATCGCCGGAGTCGCCTGGGCGCAGCATCGGGGGATCGCGAGCGTGGAGATCCAGGTCGACGATCAGCCTTGGCAGCCCGTGGATCTCGCCGCGGAGTACTCCACCGACACCTGGCGGCAGTGGAGTTGGACCTGGCGGGCGACCTCGGGCACGCACACGCTGCGGGTGCGGGCCGTCGACGCTACCGGCGCGCTGCAGGCCGAGAACCGGACCACGCCCTTCCCGGACGGCTCGACCGGCTGGCATAACCGAGTGATCACTGTGCGATGAATTGCCGGTGAACTCGGGCGGGTCGGAGGAATTCGCGCCATCCCATAGCGATTTGCGCATGTTCCTCTGATTCCGGCAAATGTAGTTTCGATTTCAAGCTAATCGGTCAAAGTCCGTTCTATCGCTGATATCCGTGGATGTTTCAGGACAACCGGCCTGATTCCGGAACTCGAGTTCGTTAGCGGGTTTCCGGCCGGTCGACCAAACCGGCGCAGTGGGCGCGGCGAAACCCCTTATCATGGAACTGGACTCGCGAATGCTCATCGCCGCGATCACTTTGATTGCCTCCACCGCCGGTCTCACCGCCTGCGAGCGCGACGGCGATACACACTCGCGATACGAGGTCACCACCGCCGCGCAGCCCTCGGTCGAGCGGGCCGCGGATCTGGTCGGTCCCGACTGTGGGCGCTATGCGAGTTCCGCCCCGATCGGTCCGGGGCCCGGTGCCGCGCCGGGCGCGGAAGGTGGAGCGGCCGCACAGGATCCGTTGGTCGCGACCCTGCTGGCGAAGCTGGCTGGGCAGTTGATTCCCCGCGGTGACGATTCCGGCGACGGGCAGTACACCGTGTTCGCGCCGACGGGCCGCGCGTTCACCCAGCTCCCGGCCACGATCATCGCGCAATTGCGTTCCGACCCCGGCGTACTCGATCGGATCCTGAGCTACCACCTGGTGCCGGGCCGCATCGCGCCCGCGGAGATCGCCGGGGTGCATCGGACCGCGGAGGGTGCGGACGTCACCGTCACCCGGGAGGGCGACAGCTTCGCCGTCGACGGTGCGCACGTGGTGTGCGGTGGTCTGCGGACCGCGCACGCGACGGTTTATCTCATCGATTCCGTACTGCTGCCACCGGTCTGACGGGCATGACGAACCACCGGTCGGCGAATGCATTGCCGACCGGACGTGGTCGCTCCTATCGCGGTGCTCATGTGTTTGTCCGATGTGAGTTCTGCTAAGGGTTTCGGGTAGGTTCGGTGGTTGGATTGGTCATCGCGGAGATCGCGGTCCCGAAAAGAATCGCTAGGCGACCAAACCAATTGGGGGACCGGTTCGAAACACTTCTTGTGCTCTTGCATCGCCCACACCACGGAGGGACCAGTTCGTGAACTCGATTCAGCGCTCGGTCACGGTGGCACCGATTTCGGACGCGGCGCCACCCGGTTGATCAGCGGTGGTCAGTGCCATATCAGTCCACGAGTGGGGGTTCGAGTGACCGATGAGGAGAGCAGGCCTATCATCTCGTTGATCGGTGGATTCGGTGATGGGGAAACCGCCTCGGCGCCAGCGTGTCCCACTGAGCGACCGTCTCGTGACGACGAATTGACCCTTCGCCTCACCGAACTCGTGGTCGCCGTCGGCGGGCACGATCGGGCGGCGTTCACCGAGCTGTACCGGCTGACCAGTCACCGCGTGTTCGGTCTGGCGCTGCGCATGCTCGGGAACCGCTCCACCGCAGAGGAAGTCACCCAGGAGGTCTATCTCCAGACCTGGGTGCTCGCCGACCGCTACGACGCCAGCATCTCCAGTCCGATGGGCTGGTTGATGATGCTCACCCATCGCCGGGCCGTGGACCGCATCCGGATGGATCGCTCCGCCGTCGAACGGGAAATGGTGTTCGGGCACCTGCATTTGGGGCAGGACCGTGATGTGGTGCTCGAAGAGGTCGAGCAGAGCCACGACGAGCGGGCGGTGCAGGACTGTATGGACGCGCTGACACCGCTGCAGCGCGAGACCATCTCCCTCGCCTATTACGGCGGCAGAACGTATTCCGAGGTCGCGGAGCACCTCGGCGCCCCGGTCCCGACGGTGAAGACCCGGATCCGGGATGGCCTGAAACGCTTGGCGGACTGCCTGTTGGGCCCCGACGCGGAGTAGTCGTCGGGGCCGGCGGTCGTCGCCGCTCGCCCAGCCGTCGAGCACGGGTTTTCGCGTGTCGCGATTGTCTGACTTCCAATTTATTCGGTTTTGGGACCAATCCGTCCGGTAGGTCTGTGCGATTTCCTAGCTGGAGTGTTGCGGCGAGATTGCCGCCATGTCCTGACTCGAAGCCCACAGTCTGTTATCGGCGATTGGAGTGTCTGAATGACCGCCCTGGCCTCGCAGCCCGCAGGTCGCGACGTATCGGACAATGCTTCCCGTTTCCCTTTGTCCGTAGCTCAGCTGGGCATTTGGAACGCGCAGCACATCGCACCCGCGGTGCCGCTCACGGTCGCCCAGTACGTGCACGTGCGTGGAGACTTCGACATCGAGCTGCTCGCACAGGCCCTCCGGCTGTGTGCTGATGATTTGCAGAGCATTCGCTTACGGCTCGTCGAGGTGGGCGGCAGCCCGTATCAGGAAGTGGGACCGGACGTCCCGATCGAGATCGCGCGGCACGACTTCCGCGATTGCGACCGGCCCGTGGACGCCGCCATGGAGTGGATGCGCCGCGACGTCACCGTCCCCATCCCGCTGCTGGGCGCGCGCCTGTTCGAGACCTTCGTGCTGCAGGTCGGCGATCACGAATTCCTGTGGTACGCAAAGATGCACCACATCGCCATCGACGGCTACGGCGCGATGCTGCTGGTCGCCCGGATAGCGGAGCACTACACCGCGCTCGCGGAGCAGACCACGCCGAGCCACTCGGCCGCCTACGATCTGCGCTCCATCTACGAATCCGAATCCGCCTATCGCGCATCGGCGGACTTCGGTGGCGACCGCGAATTCTGGCGCGAGCGCCTCGACGGCCTCGGCCCCGCCACCAGCCTCAGCGACCGCTTCGGTCCCGCCGACGCGCACCGCCACGTCGAGAGCGGCCTGCTCGGCAGCGCCTGCGTCGCCGGGCTCACCGGCGTCCGCGACCGGTTCGGCACTTCGCGTTCGGCGCTGCTGACCGCCGGTGTGGCCGCCTATCTCGCCGCCATGACCGGACGCGACACCATCACGCTGAGCCTGCCGGTGACCGCGCGCACCACGCCCGCACTGCGGGTTTCGGCGGGCTACGTGTCGAATGTGGTGCCGCTGCGGGTGGACGTCGAACCCGGCATCACCGTCGCCGAACTGGTGGCCCAGGTCGATCCTCGTATCCGGGACGCGCTGGCGCACCAGCGGTATCGCCACGAGGACATGCAGCGCGACCAGGGCGGCGCGGGCAACCACCGCGACTTCTTCGGACCGGTCGTGAATTTCATGCTGTTCCACACCGGAATTCGCTTCGGCGCGGCCGAGGCGACCATGCACCTGCTGTCCACCGGCCCGGTGGAGGACCTGTCGATCAACGTCTACAACGGCTCCGGCGACGGTGAACTGCTGGTCGACTTCATCGCCAACCCGACCCGCTACACGGCCGACGAACTGCGTGACCACCACCGCCGCTTCCTCGACTTCCTCGCCGAGTTCCTGGTCGCCGCACCGCAATCGGATGTCTCGGCGCTGCCGGTGCTGACCGCCGCCGAGCGCGACCTGGTGTTGCGCGACTGGGCCATCACCCCGCCCGCCGCCACCCCCGAGGCCACCCTCGCCGACCTGTTCGACGCGGCCGCTCGTGAACACGAGCAGCGCACCGCCGTCGTGTGCGGCGACACCGCGCTCGACTACCGGCAGCTCAGCGCCCGCGCCGACATCTTGGCCCGGCAGCTGGTCGGCTTCGGTGTCGGCCCGGAAACGCTGGTCGCCGTGGCACTTCCGCGCTCGATCGAGCTGGTGGTCGCGCTGCTGGCGGTGATCAAGGCGGGCGGCGGCTATCTGCCGGTCGACCCGAGCTACCCGGCCGACCGCATCGCCTACCTGATGGCGGACGCGCGCCCGGCCTGCGTGATCACCACCGCGGCGCTGGAAATGCCGCTGCCGGAATCGCTCTCGGTGCTCGACCTCGCCACCATCGACTGGGACGCGCCGGTGGCGGCGTTCACCGCCGCGGATCGGCTCGCACCGCTCTCGCCGCGGCACACCGCCTACGTCATCTACACCTCCGGATCGACCGGCCGCCCCAAGGGCGTGCAGATCCCGCACCGCAATGTCGGGATGCTGTTCGCCAATACGATGGCGGACTTCGGTTTCGCGCACACCGACGTGTGGACGCTGTTCCACTCCTACGCGTTCGACTTCTCGGTCTGGGAGCTGTGGGGTCCGCTGCTGCACGGCGGCACCCTGGTCGTCGTCGACTACGAGACCTCGCGTTCACCGCAGCTGCTGCTGGAACTGCTGCGGGCGCAACGGGTGACGGTTCTCAACCAGACGCCCTCGGCGTTCTATCAGCTCATCGACGCCGACCAGGACTCCGTGGCGGTCGCGCCGCTGGCCTTGCGCTACATCGTGTTCGGCGGCGAGGCACTGGATCCGCGCCGCCTGCGCGACTGGTACGACCGCCACGGGGACACCGCGCCGCGCCTGGTCAACATGTACGGCATCACCGAGACCACGGTGCACGTCAGCTACCGGCCGCTCGCACGCGCCGACGCCGACGCGGGACTCGCGGGCATCGGCCGCGCCCTGCCCGGCCTGGGAATGCTCGTGCTGGACAGGCGATTGCGCCCCGCGCCGATCGGCATCACGGGGGAGATCTATGTCTGCGGCGAGCAGTTGGCGCGCGGATACCTCGGACGCCCCAGCCTGACCGCGACCCGTTTCGTGGCCAACCCCTACGGCGCTCCCGGTGAAAGGCTCTACCGTTCCGGCGATCTCGGGCGCTGGACGCCGGCGGGGGAGCTGGAGTACTTCGGCCGCGCCGACGACCAGGTGAAGGTGCGCGGTTTCCGCATCGAGCTCGGTGAGATCGAGGCGGCGGTGCTCGCCCAGCCCGGCGTGCGCCAGGTCGCGGTGGTGGCCCGGCCCGACGTCACGGGTGGATCCCGGCTCGCGGCCTACGTGGTCGCCGAGACCGCGGTGGCGCTGGATGTCGCGCGGCTGCGTGCCGCCGTATCGGGCCGGGTGCCCGACTACATGGTGCCCGCCGCGTTCATGGTGCTCGAGCGCCTGCCGTTGACGGTCAACGGCAAACTGGACCGCCGCGCCCTGCCGGAGCCGATCGCCGAGGCCGCCGTCTATCGGGCTCCGGTGAGCGCGGCGGAAATCGCGGTCGCACAGGTGATCTCGGAAGTGCTCGAGGTCGAGCAGGTCGGTCTCGACGACGGCTTCTTCCTGCTCGGCGGCAACTCGCTGAGCGCGACGCGGGTCGCGGCCCGCCTCGGCTCGGCGCTCGGTGTCACGGTGCCGGTGCGCCTGGTGTTCGAGACGACCACGGTGGCGGAGCTGGCCGCACGGGTGGCCGGGCAGGCCGCGAACTCGAATCTGCCTCGCCTGACCCGCCGTCCCCGGACCGCGGATACGCCGCTGTCCCCGGCACAGCTGCGGCTGTGGTTCATCAACCGCTTCGATCCCGACGCGGCGACCTACAACATCCCGTTCTCGATCCGCATGAGCGGCGAACTGGATGTCGCGGCCCTGCGGGCGGCCGTGGCCGACCTGGTCGCCCGGCACGAATCGCTGCGAACGGTCTTCCCCGACAGCGCCGACGGCCCGCGGCAGCGAATCCTCGCGGCCGCGGCCGCCACCCCGGAGCTGAACCTCACCGACGTTCCCGCCGCGGGCCTCGACGCCCGGCTGCGGGAGATCGCGGGCGCGGGCTTCGACCTGACCACCGAAACCGCACTGCGGATGTCGCTGCTGCGCACCGATTCCCGCGAACACGTGCTGGCGGTGGTGATCCACCACATCGCCGCCGACGGCTGGTCGCTGGCCCCGCTGCTGCGCGATCTGTCCGAGGCCTACCGGGCGCGGAGTGCGGGACAGGCCCCGGCGTGGGCCGAACTGCCCGTCCAGTACGCGGATTACAGCTGGTGGCAGACCGAACTGCTGGGCGCGGCAAGCGATCCGGGCAGCGTGCTGGCCACCGAGCTGGCGTACTGGCGCGACCGGCTGGCCGAGCTGCCCGATGAGCTCTCGCTGCCGTATGACCGCAAACGTCCTGCGGTGCAGTCGTTCCGGGGCGCGAAGGTCGACCTGTCGATCGACGCGGCGCTGCATCAGCGACTGCTGTCGATCGCGCAGGACAGCGACGCCACCCTGTTCATGGCGGTGCACGCGGCCTTCGCGGTGGTGCTGGCCCGGCTCTCGGGCAGCCCCGACGTCGCCGTCGGCACGCCGGTGGCCGGTCGCGGTGAACCCGAATTGGACGATCTGATCGGCATGTTCGTCAATACGGTGGTGTTCCGGTCGCGGGTGGACGGGCACGATTCGTTCCGCGCGCTGCTCGGCGCGCAGCGCGAACACGACCTGGCCGCCTTCGCGCACGCCCGGCTGCCGTTCGAGCGCCTGGTGGAGGAGCTCAACCCGGTGCGTTCGACCGCCCGGCATCCGCTGGTGCAGATCGGCTTCTCCTTCCAGAACCTGGGCGGGATCGAGGTCGGACTGCCGGGACTGACGGTGTCGGGCAGCGAGATCGAGACCTCCGTCGCGCAGTTCGACCTGCAACTGGTGGTCACCGACCGTTACGACGCGGCGGGCACGCCCGCCGGAATCAGCGGTCATTTCGTCTACGCCAGCGACCTTTTCGACGCGGAGACCGTCGCGGACATCGCGCGGCGCGTGGTCGGGGTGCTCGCCGACGCGGCCGCCCGGCCGGATGTCCCGGTCGGGGATCTGGCGCTGCTGGACGGCGTCGAGCGGGAGCGGATCCTGCACAGCTGGAACGACACCCGGCATCCCGCGGGGGTCGGCGGGACCCTGGCGAGCCGGTTCGCGGCGCAGGTCGAGCTGACCCCGGCGGCGATCGCGATCGTCGCCGACGGTGAGAGCGGGACGCGGGAGCTGACCTATCGGGAGTTCTCCGAGCGCGTGAACCGCCTCGCGCGGCACCTGATCGGACTCGGCGTCGGGCCGGAGGTCCGGGTCGGGCTGGCGGTCCCGCGCTCCGCGCACCTGCTGATCGGCATGTACGCGGTCGCGGCCGCCGGCGGTGTGTACGTGCCGATCGATCCGGCGCAGCCGGTCGAACGGCTCACCCACATCCTCGACACGGCGCAGCCGCTGTGCGTGCTGACCGTCACCGGTGTCGAAATGCCCGCACGGGCAAGTGATTCGCCCATCGTCGACATCGAGGCCCTGGAGCTGTCGGCGCTGTCGTCGGCTCCGATCCGCGAGGACGAGCGGCGGGCGCCGCTGCATCCCGCGAACACCGCCTACCTGCTGTTCACCTCCGGATCGACCGGGCAGCCCAAGGGTGTCGCGGTGCCGCATCGCGCGGTGGTCAACCAGATCGCCTGGAAGATCGACGCTTTCGGACTCGACGCCGACGACGCGGTGCTGGTGAAGACCGCCGCCACCTTCGATCTGTCGGTGTGGGAGTTCTATTCGGCGCTGCTGAGCGGCGGCCGTACGGTGATCGCCCGGCCCGACGGCCACCGCGATCCCGCGTACCTCGCCGACCTGATTGCCGCGCAGCGGGTTTCGGTGCTGCACCTGGTGCCCTCGATGCTTTCGGCACTGCTCGCGGAGGGCTCCGCGCTGCCCGGCTGCTTGCGACTGGTGCTGGCCATCGGCGAGGACCTACCCGCGGCGATCGCGCACCGCTGCCTGACGGTGAATCCCGCTGTCGCGCTGTGGAATCTGTACGGCCCGACGGAGGCCGCCGTCTCGGTGACCGCCCACCGGGTGGACGCCGCCGACACCGGATCGGTGCCGATCGGCACGCCGGAGTGGAACACCCGCGCCTACGTACTCGACGCCCGGCTGCGGCCGGTCGCGCCGGGCGTCGTCGGTGAGCTGTACCTGGCCGGAACCCAGCTGGCGCACGGGTATTTCGCGCGCTCGGGGCTGACCGCGGAGCGCTTCGTGGCCGACCCGTTCGACGCGGGCGTCCGGATGTATCGCACCGGTGACCTCGCGGCCTGGGATGCGAACGGGGAACTGCGATTCCACGGGCGCAGCGACTTCCAGGTCAAGCTGCGCGGATTCCGCATCGAACTCGGCGATATCGAGGCGGCACTGCTGGGCCTCGACGCGGTCGAGTCCGCCGTCGTCATCGCCCGTGACGATCACGGGCTCGGCGACCGCCTGGTCGGCTACGCGGTACCCGTGGCCGGGGCCGCACTGGACCCGGAGACGGTGCGGGCCGGCCTGGCTCGTGAGTTGCCCGCGTACATGGTGCCCTCCGACATCATGGTGCTGCCCGAACTGCCGATGACGCTCACCGGCAAGGTGGACCGCCGCGCGCTGCCCGCCCCCGCCGTGCGTGTGATCGGATACCGGGCACCGGTGACGGCCACCGAACAGGCCGTCGCGGAGGTCTTCGCGGCCGTACTCGGTGGTGACCGAATGGGATTGGACGACGACTTCTTCGCGCGGGGCGGCAACTCGCTGCTCGCCGCGCGCGCCGCCGCCCGCCTCGGCACCGCGCTGGCCACCACCGTCGCGGTGCGCGCGCTGTTCGAAGCCCCCGCGGTCGGCGCCCTGGCCACCCTGCTGGATTCGCTTGCGGGCCAAGCTCCGACGCCGGTGCTGACCGCCGGTGAGCGGCCCGCCCGGATCCCGCTGTCGGCCGCGCAGCGCAGACTGTGGTTCCTCAACCGCGCCGACACCGATTCCGCCGCCTACAACATCGCGCTCGGCCTGCGCCTGTCCGGCCCGGTCGACCGCAACGCCCTGCAGGACGCGGTCTCGGATGTGGTTGCCCGCCACGAGACCCTGCGCACCCTGTTCCCGGAGGATGCCGAAGGCCCCGTGCAGCGGGTGCAGCCCGTCGACGCGGTGTCGGTGCCGCTGGTGCGCATCGTGTCCCGTCCCGAGCACGTCGACGCGGACGCGGCCGACTTCGCGGCCTGCGGTTTCGACCTGACCCAGCAGCTGCCGGTGCGCGCGGCCCTGCTGCGCATCGCCGAGAACGAGCACCTGCTGGTGCTGGTGCTGCACCACATCGCCGCCGACGGCTGGTCGCTGACGCCCCTGGCCCGCGACCTGACCACCGCCTACGAATCCCGGCGTGCCGGCATGCTTCCCGGCTGGGCGCCGCTGCCCGTGCAGTACGCCGACTTCAGCATCTGGCAGCACGAGGTGCTCGGCGCGGACGGCGATCCCGGCAGCGTGGCCGCCCGGGATCTGGCCTACTGGACCGAGCAGCTGGCCGAGCAGCCGGAATGCCTGGAACTGCCGACCGATCGGCCGCGCCCGGCCGCCGCCTCGCACCGCGGTGCGACGGTCCGCACCCGGGTGGACAGCGGGTTGCACGCTGCCGCCGAGGCATTCGCGCGACAGCACGGCTCGACGGTGTTCATGGTGCTGCACGGCGCGCTGGCCGGACTGCTGTCGCGGCTGGCCGCCACCACCGACATCACGGTGGGCACACCGATCGCCGGACGCGGCGACGCGGAACTCGACGAGCTGGTCGGCATGTTCGTCGGCACCGTCGCGCTGCGCACCGCCGTCGCGCCGCAGACCTCGTTCGAGGAGCTGCTGCGGTCGGTGCGTGAAACGGATCTGGACGCCTTCGCGCACGCGCGGCTGCCGTTCGAACGGCTGGTGGACGCGCTGCGGCCCACCCGGGCCGCCTCCCATCATCCCCTGTTCCAGGTGGTGATGTCGGTGCACAGCGCGGTTCCCGACACCATCGAGCTGGAGGGCCTGCGCGCCACCACCGCGACCGCACTGGATGTGGGCGCGGCACTGTGGGATCTCCAATTCACCTTCGTCGAAAATCACTCGAGCGCAGGCGATCCGGACGGCATTCAGCTGGATCTCACGTATGCGACCGACCTGTTCGACGAGGCGACGGCCGAGGCGCTGCTGGATCGGTATCTCCGGCTGCTCACCGGCGCGCTCGCCGAACCCGCCATCGCGATGGGTGATCTGCCGTTGCTCACGGCGACCGAGACCCGATCGCTGGCGCGGGTGAGCGTCCCGGCGGCGGGCGAGCCGCGCACGCTGGCGGACATCTTCGCCGCGGCCGCCACCGAACCGGGCCGGGCCGCGGTGCGTTTCGCGGGCCGCGAGCTGACCTACGGCGAGCTGGACCGGTCGGGCAACCGGCTGGCCCGGCTGCTCATCGGACATGGCGCGGGGCCGGAATCGGTGGTGGCGCTGGCGATTCCGCGCTCGGTGGAATCGGTGCGCGCCGTCGTGGCCGTCACCCGGACCGGCGCGGCCTTCCTGCCGGTCGACCCGGCCTACCCCGAACAGCGCAAGCGGCATATGCTCGGCGACTCCGGGGTGCGGGTGGGCTTGACCATGCGCGCCCACGTCGACGACCTGCCGCGCGATGTGCGCTGGATCTGCCTGGACGACCCGGAGCTCGCCGAGCAGTGCGGGCGACTGCCGGACCGTCCGGTCACCGACGCCGATCGCAGTGCGCCGCAATCGCTCTCGCATCCGGCGTACGTGATCTACACCTCCGGGTCCACCGGCACCCCCAAGGGTGTCGTTGTCACGCACCGCGGGCTCGCGGACTTCGCGCACGCGCTCGGCGACCGGGTCGGCGTGCAACGTGACTCGCGCACTCTGCATTTCGCGTCGCCGAGCTTCGACGCCTCGGTGCTGGAGTTGATGCTGGCCTGGCGGGCCGGGGCCACCATGGTCATCGTGCCGCCGGAGATCTTCGGCGGCGCGGAACTGGCCGAACTGCTCGAGGCCGAACGGGTCAGCCACGCCTTCCTCACCCCGGCGGCGCTGGCCAGCATCGACGCGAGCCGCCACCCGCTGCCGTTGCTGCGTGGACTGGCGGTCGGCGGTGACGCCCTCGGCGCGGATCTGCTCGCCCGCTGGGCGCCCGGCCGTCGTCTCTGCAACGCCTACGGCCCGTCGGAAGCGACTGTGGCCGTGGCGATCTCGGACGCACTGTCCGAACACGGCCCGGTCGTGCTGGGTCGTCCCATCGAGGGCGCGGGTCTCGCCGTGCTGGATTCCCGGCTGCGGCCGGTGCCGGTCGGCGTCACCGGTGAGCTCTACATCGCGGGACCGGCGGTGGCGCGCGGCTACCTCGGCCGCTCCGGCCTGACCGCGTCCCGCTTCGTCGCCGCGCCCGCCGGAACGCCCGGCGAGCGCATGTACCGCACCGGAGACCTGGTGCGCTGGAACGCGACCGGGGAACTGGTCTTCCTCGGCCGCGGCGACGATCAGGTGAAGCTGCGCGGCTTCCGCGTGGAACTCGGCGAGGTGTCCGCGGCGGTCTCCGGCTGCCCCGGAATCCGATTCGCGCACAGCGAGATCCGGCGCGACGATGCCGGACGCCAGCAGATCGTGGCCTACGTGCTGCCCGACACCGCCGGTACGGTCGACGAGCGCGCCATCCGCTCGCACGTCGCCTCCCGGCTGCCCGGGTACATGGTGCCCGCCGCCGTCGTGGAGCTGGCGTCGATCCCGTTGTCGCCCACCGGAAAACTCGACCGGCGCGCCCTGCCCGCCCCCGACTGGGACGCGGCACGCACCGGACGCGAGCCCGCCACCCCGACCGAGGCCCGCATCGCGGCCGCCATGGCGCAGGTGCTCGGGATCGAGCGGGTCTGCGCCGACCACAGCTTCTTCGACGTGGGCGGCAACTCGCTCTCGGCGACTCAGTTGGTGTCGCGGATCGCGCTGCCCGGCGGCGGACGTCTCACCGTCCGTGAGGTTTTCGCGCATCCGACCCCGGAACAGCTGGCTCTGCTGGTCGATGCCGCCGACGCGCAGGACGGCCCGCCGCGTCCGGTGCTCGCGGCCACGGCGCGCACCGGCCGCACCGAGCTCTCGGCGGCTCAGGCCCGGCTGTGGTTCCTCAACCAGCTCGAACCGCTGGCGGGCACCTACAACATCCCGGCCGTCGTGCGGCTGCGTGGTGTGCTCAACGCGCGTGCGCTGGAAGCCGCGCTCACCGACGTGGTTTCGCGCCACGAGGTGCTGCGCACTGTCTACCCGCAGGACGATCACGGACCGCACCAGGTGATCGTGCCCGCACACGAGCTGGCCTTCGACCTCTCGCAGGTCGAGGTGAGCCCGCTCGAAATCGACTACCACATCGAGGTTTCCGCCGAGCGCGGCTTCGACCTGACCTCCGAGATCCCGGTGCGCGCGGAACTGCTGCGCACCGCGACCGACGAGCACCACCTGGTCCTGATCATCCATCACATCGCGTTCGACGGCGGGTCGCTGGCTCCGCTGGCCGCCGACCTGAGCACCGCGTATCAGGCGCGTCGCGAGGGTCGCGCGCCCGAATGGGCGCCGCTGCCGGTGCAATACGCCGATTTCACGGCGTGGCAGCGTGATCTGCTCGGTGACGAACGGGATGCCGCGAGCCTGTCCGCGCGGCAGGTGCGCTACTGGCGCGGTCGCTTGGCGGCGCTGCCGGACTGCCTGGAAATGCCGGTCGATCGCCCGCGTCCGGCGCGCGCCTCCCATCGCGGCGCGTCGGTGCGGGCCCGCATCGACACGGGCCTGCGGGGCCGCGTGTCGAGCTTCGCGCAGCGGCACCGGGCCACCGACTTCATGGTGTTGCACGCCGCGCTCGCGGTGCTGCTGTCGCGAATGAGCGGCAGCGAGGACATCGCCGTCGGCACCCCGGTGGCCGCTCGCACCGAACCCGAGCTGGAGCAGCTGGTCGGCGCGTTCGTCAGCACCGTGGTGCTGCGCACCGCGGTCGAGTCCGATCACTCGTTCTCGCGGCTGCTCACCGACCTGCGGGAAGCCGATCTGGCGGCCTTCGCGCAGGCCGACCTGCCGTTCGAGCGACTGGTCGAGGTGCTCAACCCGCGTCGCTCCACGGCGTATCACCCGCTGTTCCAGGTGAGCCTGTCGCTGGACAACTTCGCGCCGCCGACGCTGTCACTGGCGGATCTGAAGCTCTCGCCGCAACCGTTCGTGCCGCCGGTCGCCAAGTTCGACCTCCAGTTCGTCTTCGCCCCCGTCGCGGGCAAGCCGGGCGGCGAGGACGGGCTCGAGCTCTGCCTGACCTATGCGACAGACCTTTTCGACGAGGCGACCGCACTGCGTCTGGTCCGTCGCTACGTGCGGGTGCTCTGCTCCGCGCTGGGCGAGCCCGACACCCGCATCGGCGATCTGGAGATCCTCACCGCGGACGAGGCGCGGGCCCTGGCCCCGGTGCGCGGTGAACGCTGCGATCTGGTCACCACCCTGCCCGCGCTGCTGGCGGAGGCGGTCGGCACCGGTGCGCGGGCCGCGGTCATCGCGGACGGCCGCACGGTGACCTACCGCGATCTCGACGAGCGCTCGAATCGCTTGGCGCGCACGCTGATCGAGGCGGGCGCGGGACCCGGCGTGGTGGTCGCGCTCGGCATGGCGCGCTCCCTGGAATCGGTGATCGCCACCGCCGCGGTCGCCAAGACCGGTGCGGCGTTCCTGCCCATCGACGTCCGCCACCCCGCCGATCGCATTCGGCACATGCTCACCGATTCCGGTGCGCGACTGGGCATCACGACCGCCGCCGAGCGGGCGGTGCTGCCCGCCGATCTGGGGGTCGACTGGCAGCTGGTCGATGACGCGACCGGTAGCCCGGCCGCCGTCACCGACAACGACCGGCACCGGCCGCTGCACGTGGACGATGTCGCCTACGTCATCTACACCTCCGGATCGACCGGCATCCCGAAGGGCGTCGCGGTCACCCATCGCGGGCTCGGCGCGTTCGCGACCGACCAGCGCATCCGCTACGCCATCGATTCCGATTGCCGCACTGCGCATTTCGCATCGCCGAGCTTCGACGCCTCGGTGCTGGAACTGATGCTGGCCTGGGGTGCGGGAGCCACCATGGTGGTCATCTCACCGGACGTCTACGGCGGTGACGAACTCGCGACGGCGCTGCAGCGTGACGAGGTCACCCACGCGTTCCTGACCCCGGCCGCACTGGCGAGCATCGACGCCGGGCGCTGGAGTCTGCCGCGGCTGCGCTGCCTGGTCGTGGGCGGCGAGGCGGTCAGTTCGGATCTGGTGGGCAGCTGGTCCGCGGGCCGGGCCGTGCACAACGCCTACGGGCCTTCCGAGGCGACGGTCGCACCGGTGGCCTCCGCACCGCTGAACACGAATACCGGTGTGGTGCTGGGCCGTCCGATCCGGGGCTCGGCGGTGATGGTGCTCGACGCGCGGTTGCGGCCGGTTCCGGTCGGCGTCGCGGGCGAACTGTACGTCGCGGGGCCGTCGCTGGCCCGCGGCTACGTGGAGCGGGCCGCGCTGACCGCCTCACGCTTCCTGGCCAACCCGTACACCGACCGTCCCGGCGAACGCATGTACCGCACGGGCGACGTGGTGCGCTGGAACGGCAGCGGCGAACTGGTGTTCGTGGGCCGCGGTGACGACCAGGTGAAGGTGCGCGGTTTCCGCATCGAGCTCGGCGAGATCACCGCCGTGGTGGCGAGCCTGGCGGGAATCCGCTTCGCCCACACCGAGATCCGGCGTGATCAGGGCGGCAGCGACCGCATCGTCTGCTACGCGGTGCCCGCCGACGGCGGAACCGTGGATCAGCGCGAGATCCGCGAGCACGCCGCCACCCGGCTGCCCGGCTACATGGTGCCCTCCGCGGTGGTGGCCCTCGACGCCATCCCGCTCACGCCCAGTGGCAAACTCGATCGCCGGGCGCTGCCCGAACCGGTCTGGGAACCGACCGAGACCGGCCGCGATCCCGAGACCGCCAGCGAGGTGCTGGTGGCCGCGGCGATGGCCGAAGTCATCGGCTGCGAGAAGGTTTCGGCCGATCACGACTTCTTCGAACTCGGCGGCACCTCGCTCTCGGCGACCCGCGTGGTCGCGCATCTCGCCGCGACCACCGGCTGCCGGATCGGCGTGCGCACGGTCTTCGAACATCCGACCCCCGAACGCCTGGCGCGGGTGCTCGATGTCGAACTGGCGCAGGGCGACTCGGGCCGTCCGGAACTCGGCAGCGGACAGCGGCCGTCGCGGATTCCGCTCTCACCGGCGCAGCAGCGACTGTGGTTCCTCAACCGCTTCGAGGCGGGCACCGGCACCTACAACATTCCGCTGGCCCTGCGGCTGCGCGGCGAACTGGATGTCGACGCGCTGCGGGCCGCCCTCGGCGATGTGGTGATCCGGCACGAGGTGCTGCGCACGCTGTTCCCGCAGGACGCCACCGGACCGCACCAGGTGGTCGCCGACTTCGACCCGGCGCGCTGCGCGCTGTCCCCGGTCGCGGTGCGCGCGGCCGACCTCGAGGATCGGCTGCGGGCTGGTGCCGCAACCGGTTTCGACCTCGCGGTGGAGCCGCCCTTCCGGGCCGAGCTGCTGCGGGTCGACGCCGACGATCACGTGCTGGCGGTGGTGCTGCACCATATCGCCGCCGACGGCGGCTCGGCGGGACCACTGGCGATGGACCTGGCGACGGCCTATGCCGCGCGCCGGGACGCCACGGCACCGCGCTGGCTCGAATTGCCGGTGCAGTACGCCGATTTCAGCGTCTGGCAGCATCGCCTGCTCGGCGACGAGACCGATCGCGACAGCATGGCCGCACGGCAGCTGTCCTACTGGCGTGACACCCTCACGGGCCTGCCCGAATGCGTGGAACTGCCCGCCGACCGGCCGCGACCGGATCGCCGAACCCACCGGGGCGCCGAGGTTTCCGCCCGCATCGACGGGCCCTCGCACCTGGCGCTGACCCGGCTGGCGCGCGAACGCAATGTCAGTCTGTTCATGGTCCTGCACTCCGCCCTCGCGGTGCTGCTGGCCCGGCTCAGCGGTTCGGGCGATATCGCCGTCGGCACGCCCATCTCGGGCCGCTCCGACGCCCGGTTGCATCCGCTGATCGGCATGTTCGCCGGGACGCTGGTGCTGCGCACACCGGTGGATCGCTCGGCCTCGTTCGCGGATCTGCTGGCGGCCGTGCGAGAGATCGACCTGGACGCGTTCGCGCACGCCGACATTCCCTTCGAACGACTGGTGGAGGCGCTCGCCCCGGCCCGCTCGACCGCGCATCACCCGCTGTTCCAGGTGATGCTGTCGGTGCACGACGAGATCCCCGCACCGCCCACCCTGGACGGGGTGACGGTCTCGGTGCACGACGTGCCCAACGAGATCGCGAAATTCGATCTCCAGTTCACCTTCGCCGAAACCCGTTCCGTGCACGGCGATCCGGACGGCCTGGACATGACGCTGTCCTACGCCACCGACCTGTTCGACGCCGCCACCGCCGAGCGCATCGCCGCCCGGTTCACCGGCCTGCTGGCCGGACTCACCGGTCGCCCGTACCGGCCGGTCGGGGACGCGGAACTGCTCACCGTCGCCGAGCGGGCGCTGCTGGCTCCCGCCCGCGGCATCCCCGGTCCGGTGCCCGCCACCCTGCCGGAGCTGTTCACGGCGGCGGCTGTGGCCCGCGACCGGATCGCGCTGGTGTCGGCGGGCGGCAGCCTGACCTACGGTGAGCTCGAGGAGCGCTCGAATCGGGTGGCACGGGCCCTCATCGGAGCCGGTGTCGGCCCCGGCGACATGGTGGCCCTGGGCCTGCCGCGCTCACTGGAGTCGGTCCTCGCCACGCTGGCGGTCGCCAAGACCGGTGCCGCCTTCGTGCCCGTCGACGTCCGCTATCCGGCCGACCGCATTCGGCACATGCTCGCCGATTCCGGTGCCCGCCTGGGCATCAGCACCGTCGCCGACATCCTCGGCCTGCCCGAGGACCTGCGCTGGATTCCGCTCACCGAACTCGAGCTCTTCGATTCAGCCGCACCCGTGAACGATTCGGATCTGGTGCGGCCGGTATCGCTGGACCAGGTGGCGTACCTCATCTACACCTCGGGCTCGACCGGTACCCCCAAGGGCGTCGCGGTCACCCACCGCGGCCTGGCGGGCTACGCCGCCGAGCAGCGCGACCGCTACCACATGGACTCGGCAAGTCGCGCACTGCATTTCGCCTCGCCCAGCTTCGACGCGTCCATGTGCGAGATGCTGTTCGCGTGGGGCGCGGGCGCGACGCTCGTCATCGCCTCGCCCGATATCTACGGCGGTGACGAACTCGCCGCACTGCTCGACAGCGAGGCCGTCTCGCACGCCTTCCTGACCCCGTCGACGGTGGCCAGCATCGACATCACCCGCTGGCCGCTGCCGGCACTGCAATACCTGGTCGTCGGCGGCGAATCCGTCGGCGCGGAACTGGTGGCGCGCTGGGCGCCGGGCCGAAACCTGTTCAACGGCTACGGACCCACCGAGACGACCATCATGAGCGCCATCTCCGAGCGGCTCGCGCCGCAGGGGCCGGTGGTGCTGGGCCGTCCCATCCGGGGCACCGCGATGCTGGTCCTCGACGACCGGCTGCGGGCGGTGCCGCCGGGGGTCACCGGTGACCTGTACATCGGCGGTGACGGACTCGCCCGCGGATACCACCACCGTGGCGGCCTGAGCGCACATCGGTTCGTGGCCAACCCCTTCGCGGTGGTAGCCGGTGAGCGGATGTACCGCACCGGTGACGTCGTGCGCTGGTCGGCGGCGGGCGAACTGGTGTTCGTCGGACGCGGTGACGACCAGGTGAAGGTGCGCGGCTTCCGCATCGAACTCGGCGAGATCACCGCCGTCGTGTCCGGGGTGACCGGAATTCGATTCGCCCACACCGAGGTTCGCGACGATCCGGCCGGCCGGCCGGCCCTGGCCTGCTATGTGGTCACCGAGACCGGTGGCGACATCCTGCCGGAGGGGCTGCGCGAGCAGGTGGCATCGCGGGTGCCGGTGCACATGGTGCCGTCGGTGTTCGTGCCGATCGCGTCGATCCCGCTGTCTCCCAACGGGAAACTGGATCGCCGCGCCCTGCCCGAACCGGCCTGGCCGACCACGGTCTCCGGCCGGGAACCGGCCACTCCGAACGAAAAGCTGGTCGCCGCCGTGATGGCCGAGGTGCTCGGCCACGAGATCCGGGCCGACCACAGCTTCTTCGAGCACGGCGGCACCTCGCTGTCGGCCACCCAGGTGGTCGCCCGCATCGCCGAGGCGGGCGGCGCGGAACTGCCCGTGCGCGCGGTCTTCGAGCATCCGACCCCCGAGGGGATGGCGGTGCTGCTGGACGCGACGGCGGGCACCGACAAGGCCCGCCCCGCACTGGTGGCCGGGGAACGTCCGGCGCGGATCCCGCTGTCGCTGGCACAGCAGCGCCTGTGGTTCCTCAACCGCTACGACACCTCCTCCGGCGCGTACAACATCGCCATCGGGCTGCGCCTCACCGGACGTCTCGACGCGAGCCGGGTGCAGGACGCGGTCACCGATGTGCTGGCCCGCCACGAGGTGCTGCGCACCCTCTTCGCCGAGGATGCCGACGGCCCGCACCAGGTGGTGGTCGCGGCCGAGCAGGCGCGAATCCCATTCGCGCACATCGAATCCGGGAACGGATCCCTGGCCACCGATGCCGCCGACTTCGTCCGGCTCGGCTTCGACCTGTCCCGCGAACTGCCGCTGCGCGCCGCGCTGCTGACGGTGGGACCCGACGAGCACGCGCTGGTCATCTCGGTGCACCACATCGCCGCCGACGGCTGGTCGATGGCTCCGCTGGCACGGGACTTCATCACCGCC
The DNA here is from genome assembly GCF_045161165.1 of Nocardia sp. NBC_00511. NCBI lineage: Bacteria > Bacillati > Actinomycetota > Actinomycetes > Mycobacteriales > Nocardiaceae > Nocardia > Nocardia sp. NBC_00511. The sequence continues at coordinate 3,626,165 of NZ_CP107849.1, read as the reverse complement.
TACGAGGCCCGCGGCACCGGCACCGACCCGCAGTGGCGGCCGCTGCCCGTGCAGTACGCGGACTTCAGTGTGTGGCAACGTAATCTGCTCGGCGACGAGACGGACCCCGACAGCCTCGGGGCCCGGCAGCTGGAGTTCTGGCGCACCCGCCTGGCCGGGCTGCCGGAATGCCTGGAACTGCCGACCGACCGGCCGCGACCGGTGACGGCCAGTCACCGCGCCGAATCCGCCTCGGTGCAGATCGGCGCCGAAACCCACTGGCGGCTGGTGGAATTCGCGCGCAGCCGCGACCTGAGTGTGTTCATGGTGCTGCACGCGGTGCTGGCGGTGCTGATCGCGCGCACCACCGGCACCCGCGACATCGCCATCGGCACCGCGGTGGCCGGACGCGGGGCCAGCGCGCTCGACGATCTCGTCGGCATGTTCGTCGGCACCCTGGTGCTGCGCACGGATGTCGATGGCGCGACGCCGTTCTCGGCGCTCGCCGAGAGCGTGCGCAACGTCGACCTGGACGCCTTCGCCAATGCCGACCTGCCGTTCGAGCAGCTGGTGGAGGCGCTCAACCCGGTCCGCTCCACCGCACACCACCCGCTGTTCCAGGTGAGCCTGTCGCTGGTCAACCTGACCAAGCCGGTGGTGCGACTGTCCGAGCTGACGGTCGAGACCCTCCCCATCGACCCGGGTCTGGCCAAGTGTGATCTGCAGTTCACCTTCACCGAAGCGCAGACCGCGCACGGTGATCCGGCAGGCCTCGAGCTGCTGCTGACCTACGCGACCGATCTGTTCGAATCCGCCACCGCCGACCGCATGAGCCGCCGCTACCTGCGACTGCTCGACGATCTGCTGGCGGCCCCCGACGCACCGGTCGGCGACGCGGGCCTGCTGAGCTCCTGGGAGCACTCGGTGCTGGTCCCGGCCCGCGGCATCACCGCCGCCGCGCCGATCACCCTGCCCGAGCTGTTCGCCCGCGCCGCAACGGATCCGGACCGGGCCGCACTCGTCGCCGGGGACGTCACCGTCAGCTACGGCGAACTCGACGCCTGGTCCAACCGGCTGGCCCGCCAGCTGATCGGACGCGGGGTCGGACCGGGCACGGTGGTCGCGCTCGGGTTGCCCCGCTCGATCGAATCGGTGGTCGGGTCGATCGCCATCGCCAAGACCGGCGCGGCATTCCTGCCGGTCGACATCCGCCATCCCGCCGACCGCATCCGGCACATGCTCAGCGATTCCGGTGCGCGCCTGGGCTTGACCCTCGCGCACGGACTCGACGGGCTCCCAGCGGATCTCGACATCGACTGGCTGGTGGTTGCTCGTGACGCCACCGGATCCGCCGAGCCGATCCGCGACAGCGACCGCACCCGGCCGCTGCGCATCGACGAGGTCGCCTACGTCATCTACACCTCCGGATCGACCGGCGTGCCCAAGGGCGTGGCGGTCACCCACCGCGGCGTGTTCAACTGCGCCGAGGTGCAGCGCGTGCGCTTCGGCATCGGAAGTGGCTCGCGGACCACGCATCTGGCGTCGCCGAGCTTCGACGTCGCGGTGCTGGAACTGCTGCTGGCCTGGTGCGGCGGCGCGACCATGGTGATCGTCCCCACCGATATCTACGGCGGTGACGACCTGGCCGAACTGATCGACACCCAGCGGGTGACGCACGTGATCATCACCCCGGCCGCGCTGGCGAGCATCGACGCGGACCGCTGGCCGCTGCCGCGCCTGCACACCCTGATCGTCGGCGGTGAGGCGTTCGACCGTGAACTGGTCGAGCAGTGGTCGCGCGGCCACGACATCGTCAACGGCTACGGGCCGTCGGAGGCGACCATCGCCACCACCTTCTCCGAACCGATGTGCGCGGATCGTCCCATCGCACTGGGCCGTCCGATGCGCGGGGTCACCGCGGTGGTGCTCGACGCCCGGCTGCGGCCGGTGCCGATGGGCGTCGCCGGAGAGCTGTACGTGGGCGGCATCGGCCTGGCCCAGGGCTATCACCGCCGGGCCGGGCTCACCGCCGGGCGCTTCATCGCCAACCCGTTCGGGGCGGCGGGGGAGCGGCTGTACCGCACCGGCGACCTGGTGCGCTGGAACTCCGACGGCGACCTGATGTTCGTCGGCCGCGCCGACGACCAGGTCAAGGTGCGCGGCTTCCGGATCGAACTCGGCGAGATCACCGCCGTGATCGCGGGCTGCCCCGGAGTTCGCTTCGCGCACACCGATGTCCGCCGCGACGCCGCCGGAATGAACCGGGTCGTCAGCTATGTGGTGCCGCTCGACGACCGGGAGCTGAACGAGGCGGAGCTGCGGACCATCGCGGCGCAGCGGCTGCCCGCGCACATGTTGCCGTCGGCGTTCGTGGAACTCGCCTCGATTCCGTTGACCCCCAATGGAAAGCTGGATCGGCGCGGGCTTCCCGAGCCGGTATGGCAGGTGCGCGACGGCGGCCGGTTGCCCGAGACCGACAGCGAGAAGTTGATCGCCGCGGCCATGTCCGAGCTGGTGGCCCGCGCACAGGTGCACGCCGACCACGATTTCTTCGAGCTCGGCGGAAATTCGCTGTCGGCAACGCAATTGATCAGCCGGATCAATGTCGCCGCCGGCTGCCGGATGCAGGTCCGGGCCGTCTTCGAGCATCCGACACCGGAACTGCTGGGCGCGGAGCTCGACCGGCAGCTGCGCTCCGGAGCCGCCGACCGCATCGCCCTCACCGCCGGAGTCCGGCCCGAACGGCTGCCGCTCTCGGCCGCGCAGCAGCGGCTGTGGCTGCTCAACCGGTTCGACACCGGCAGCACCATGTACAACATCCCGTTCGTGCTGCGCCTGCACGGCGCGCTGGAAGTGCCCGCGCTGCAACAGGCTTTCGCCGATGTGGTGACGCGGCACGAGTCGCTGCGCACCCGGTTCCCCGCCGACGCGGACGGACCGCACCAGGTGATCGCGGCGGGCCACCGCGCGCCGCTGCCGGTGACCGAGGTGACCCGCGACGCGGCGGTCGCCTGCGTGGGCAAGCTGATCGCGGCGGGATTCGATGTGGCGCAGGAGATCCCGGTCCGCGCCCGCCTGGTCCGGATCGACCGCGACGAGCACATCCTGGTGCTGGTACTGCACCACGTGGTCGCCGATGGCGCGTCGGTCGCGCCGCTGGCGGTCGACCTCGCCGCGGCCTACCGGGCCCGGCGCGGCGGCAACGCGCCCACCTGGGCGCCGCTGTCGGTGCAGTACGCGGATTTCAGTGTGTGGCAACACCGCATGCTCGGCAGCGACACCGATCCCGAGAGCATGGTGTCGCGGCAGACCGCCTACTGGACTCGGCAGCTGGCCGGACTGCCGGACGTGCTGACCCTGCCCGTCGACCGGCCTCGCCCCGCCGTGCCGAGCTACCGTGGCGCTTCGGTGCACCAGCGCATCGACGCCGCGTTGCACGCCGGTCTCACCGACCTGGCCCGGCGCAGCGGCACCAGCGTTTTCATGGTGCTGCACGCCGCGCTCGCGGTGCTGCTGTCGCGGCTGGGCGGCGGGGACGACATCGTCATCGGCACGCCGATCGGCGGTCGCGTCGACCCGCAGCTCGAACCGCTGGTCGGCATGTTCGTGGGCACCGTGGTGCTGCGCACGCCGGTGGCGACCGATCGGCCGTTCGGCGAATTGCTCGCGGCGGTCCGCGATATCGACCTGGATGCCTTCGCGCATGCCGACATTCCGTTCGAGCGGCTGGTGGAGGTGCTCGCGCCGACCCGCTCGGCGGCCTATCACCCGCTGTTCCAGGTGATGCTCTCGGTGCACGCCGGGGTGCCCGCGCTGCCCGGACTCGACGGCGTCGAGGTCGCTGTCGAGGACTTCGAGATGACGGCGGCCAAGTTCGACCTCCAGTTCACGCTCGCGGAATCGCATACGCCGCAGGGTGATCCGGCCGGCATCGATCTCTCGGTCACCTACTCGACCGATCTGTTCGAGTCCGCCTCCGCCGAAAGCCTCGGGCAGCGGTTCACCCGTCTGCTCGGTCACCTGGTGACGCGGCCGGAACTGGCCGTCGGCGACGTCGAACTGCTCGACGCGGCCGAACTCGGCGCGCTGGCCCCGGCGCGCGGTGCGCAGTCGGTGCCCGCGGCCACCTTCCCCGAGGTGTTCGCCGCCGCGGTGGCCGCCGCACCGGACTCGGTCGCGGTCCGCGACCGCGAGGTGCAGATGAGCTACGACCAGCTCGACCGGGCCACCAACCGGCTGGCGCGGGCGCTGCTGGCGCGCGGTGTCGGTCCGGAAGGCTATGTCGCACTGGGGATGCCGCGCTCGGTCTCCTCGATGCGGGGCCTGCTGGCGGTCATCAAGGCCGGGGCGGCGTTCGTCCCGGTGGATCCGGCCTATCCGGCGGATCGGCAGCGGCACATGCTCACCGACTCGGGCGTCACGGTCGGCCTGACCATCGCCGACTGCCGGGCCGCCATGCCGGAGGGACCGCACTGGCTCGTGCTCGACGACCCGGAATTCGCGGCGGAGGTCCGGTCCTATCCGGGCACTCCGATCGAGGCGGGCGAACGCGGCCGGATCACCACCGCGCACCCCGCGTACCTCATCTACACCTCGGGCTCGACCGGCCTGCCCAAGGGCGTGGCGGTCACCCACGCGGGCATCGCGAACTTCACCGCGGAGCTGCGTGACCGCTGCGGCATCGACACCGGCTCGCGCGTACTGCATTTCGCCTCACCGAGTTTCGACGCGGCGATCCTGGAGTTGCTGATGGGCCTGGGCGCGGCCGCCACCGCGGTGCTCGCCGACACCTCGATCTACGGTGGCGACGCACTGCGAGAACTGTTGCGCGAGGAGCGGATCACGCACGCCTTCGTCACCCCCGCCGCCCTGGCGACGGTGGCACCCGAGGGACTCGGCGAGCTCGAGGTGATCATGGTCGGCGGCGACCGCACCGGACCCGAGCTGGTCGAACGCTGGGTGCACACCGCCCACGCCCCGCAGCGCACCATGCTCAACGCCTACGGGCCCTCGGAGATCACCGTGGCCGCCACCATCAGCTCGCCGCTGCGACCCGGGACACCGGTGACCATCGGCGCGCCGCTGCGCGGATTCGCCGCGCTGGTACTGGATTCGCGGTTGCGGCCGGTGCCGCGCGGCGTCACCGGTGAGCTGTACCTGGCCGGTGCCGCCCTGGCCCGCGGCTACCACCGCAGGCCCGGGTTGACCGCCGGGCGCTTCGTCGCCGATCCCTTCGGCACGCCCGGGGAACGCATGTACCGCACCGGCGATCTGGTGCGGTGGGTGGCGCGGGGTTGCCGCTGGGAGCTCGAATACCAGGGTCGCGGCGACGATCAGGTGAAGATCCGCGGCTTCCGCATCGAACTCGGTGAGATCGACGCGGCGCTGGTCTCGCATCCGCGGGTCACCGGCGCGACCACCATGGGCTACGAAATGGACAGCGGCGCGACGATTCTCGCGTCCTATGTGAGCAGCCGTCCGGGCGATCGGCCCGAAGCGGCCGAGCTGCGCACCCATCTCGCGGCGTTGGTGCCGGGTTACATGGTGCCGCAGTCGATCACGGTGCTCGACGCGCTGCCGGTGACTGCGGCGGGCAAGCTGGATCGGGCGGCGCTGCCCGCGCCCGAACCGCTGGCCGCGGCGCGGTATCGCGCACCGGAGACTCCGGCCGAGACCCTGGTGTGCGCGGCCTTCGCCGAGGTGCTCGAGGTGGCGTCGGTCGGAGCGGACGACAGTTTCTTCGAGCTCGGCGGCAACTCGCTGCTGGCCACGAAACTCGTTGGGATACTGCGGGACCGGCATCGGGTCGAGGTTCCGATGCAGGCGGTGCTGCTGGATCCCACCCCGGCCGGAATCGCCACCCGCCTCAGCGGCGGTGGCTCCGACGCCGAGGCCGCGGCCTTCGCGGTGGTGCTGCCGATCCGGGCCCGGGGCAGCCTGCCGCCCCTGTTCTGCGTGCATTCGGCCAGCGGTGTCGCCTGGAGCTACACCGGCCTGCTGCCGCAGCTGGAACCGGAGCGGCCGGTGTACGGCCTGCAGATGCCGCAGCTGAGCGAGGACGCGCCCGACCTGAACACGGTCCAGCGGCTGGCCCGGCGCTACATCCGCGAGCTGAAAGCGATTCAGCCGCAAGGCCCGTACCACCTGCTGGGCTGGTCGCTCGGCGGTCTGATCGCCTACGAGATCGCCGCGCAACTGGTGCGGGCGGGGGAGCAGGTGGACTTGCTGGCGCTGCTCGACAGCCGGGTGCTCGCCGACGAACCGCAGACCGCCGAACCCAGTGCCGGTGAGCTGCTGGCCGCCCTGCTCGGCGACTCGGCACTCGCCAACGAACCGGTGACCGCGGAGCGGGCCGCGCAACTGCTGCGGGAACGCCAGGGCCCGTTCGGCACGCTGAGTGCCGAACGCGTCGAACGGCTCTACTCCGGATATCTCGCGGGCACCACGATGGGCCACGAATTCCGGCCCGGGCAGTACGCCGGTGATCTCGTCTACTTCACCGCGGGCCTGCCGGGCGCCGCCGGACCCGGACGGCACCGCGAGCCGGTGCCCGGGGCCGGGGCGTGGCGCGAGTGCGTGCTCGGCGATGTGCACGAGCACGTCGTCGAATGCTCACACGTGGACATGGGTTCGCCCGCGGCGCTGGCCGATATCGCGCTGGTGCTCAACACCTATCTCGTGCAGAACACCGCCACTACCGCAGGAAGGACCCGGGGATGAGCAGCACCAACCCGTTCGACGACGAGGACGGCCGGTTCACCGTGCTGGTGAACGACGAGAACCAGCATTCGCTGTGGCCGGAGTTCGCGGCCGTGCCGGACGGCTGGCACATCGTGCACGCCGGGCAGCGTGCCGACTGCGTGGACTATGTCGACCGGCACTGGGTGGATATGCGCCCGAAGAGCCTGGTGGACGGCTGCGCGTAGGTCGGTGGCCGCCACGAATAATCAGGATTTCGAGCATCCGTGGTGGCCGCCCACTGCTCTTGTATTGTCTGCTCCGTCCGACGTTGTTCCACGTGAGAGCTGCTGGACAGGAAGTGACCGACGATGACCGTCGATGTGCCGGCCGACGCCGATCTGCTCGACCTCGCCTACGTGTACGCGATGGATGCCGTCACCGAGCTCGAACGTGCCGTCATCCAGCGGCGCCGCGCGCTGGCCGACCCCGCCACCGCCGCGGCGTTCGACGCGGTGGTGTCCCGGGTTCAGGCGGCACTCGCGCTGGTGAGCAGAGCCGATTCCTGCCCGCCGCCGGCCGGCCTGGAGGCCAGGCTGCTCGGGGCACTGGATCAGCTCGGCGCCACGCACGTCCGGGTCGACACCGAACCACCGGAGCGGTCGTCGCATCCGGGCTGGCTGTGCGCGGTGGCCGTGGTGCTGGTCGTGCTGGGTCTCAGTGCGGGTCTGGTCGAGCGCGGAGCCTTCGATCCGGGCTCGATCGGCGTGGCCCGCGCGGCCGTCGCCGGTCGCTGAAAGCCTCGCCGAAAACTTTCCACACCTGACCAAACCTCCGGCCGGATCGGTGCGAAACCCTATCGTGCCCATTCGAACACCAGGCACACGGGCGCGTTTCGTCGAGCGCTCGCCGGTTTTCCTGCCCGTGAGCCCGCTCGTGACGCATCGCGAATTTCGCTGCTGCCCAACGAGTTCGGAGGAATACAGGTGACACGTTGACCGACGACGACAGTCAGACCGTGCTACGACTGGTGCGCCATACGGACACCGGCGACGAGGAGTTCGGCGCGTGCCCGGTACGACCGGCACGTTCGGACGACATCCAGCTACTGGCGCAACTGATCGCCGAGATCGCGGGCGGTGATCGGGGAGCCTTCACCGAGTTCTATCGCATGACGAGTCACCGGGTCTTCGGCCTGGCCGTGCGGATGCTGCGCAACCGCGCGACGGCCGAGGAGATCACCCAGGAGGTCTATCTGCAGGCGTGGTCGCTGTCGGCGAAATACGACCAGCGACTGGCGAGTCCGATGGGCTGGCTGATGATGCTGACCCATCGGCGCGCGGTCGATCGATTGCGCAGCGATCACTCCGCCGAGAACCGGGAAATGTCTTACGGCCGAAGGCATATGGACCGCGAGCGGGACGTGGTGGTCGAAACGGTGGAGCAGCGTGCCGATCGCCGTGCGGTACTGCACTGCACCCAGACCCTCACCGAGCTGCAACGCGAGAGCATCACCCTGGCCTACTACGAAGGTCTCACCTACACCGACGTGGCCGACCGGCTGAACGTACCCACCGCAACGGTGAAGAGCCGGATCCGGGATGGACTCAAACGCCTTCGGGCATGCCTGACAGGAAGTGACCAACGATGAGCGCCACCGGGCGATCGGATACCGAGCTACTCGACCTCGCGCACGCCTATGCGCTCGACGCCCTGCCCGAACGGGAACGGCGTGCCCTCGAGCGCCGCCGTCGCCGGGCGGACCGGTACACGGCAGCCGAATTCGACTCCACCGTCACGGCGGTGCACGAGACCCTCGCGGAACTGAGCGTCGTTGACGCCTGCACGCCGCCACCGGAATTGGAAGCCGGACTGCTGAAGGCATTGGACCGGGCCATTCGCGCGGCGGGCCGCAAGCAGGTCGGCTTCGGCTCGGTGCCGCGGCTGGCGCAGGCCGCCGCCGCGATCCTGCTGCTGGTGGTGCTCGGCACCGGGCTGCTGGCCATCACGCAGCGGATCGGCGGGCATGAATCGTCACAGGTCACCGCGGCAGTCGTTGCCGCGCAACCGGATACGATCACCCGCACCGCGGTGGTAGGTGGCGGTGGCCAGCTGCGGGTGGAAACCTCGCAATCGCTGGGGGCGGCCTCGGTCGCCTTCGAGAATCTCGCGGACCCTCCACCTGGACACGCCTACCAGGTCTGGCTCGTGCCATTGGGCCTCGCACCGCGCTCGGCCGCCGTGCTGGGCAGCGTCCCGGGCAAGCCCGTGATCACCAAGTTCGGCGCGACGGACACCCTCGCGGTCACTGTCGAACCGTCCGGCGGTTCCGATCAGCCCACCACCACACCGATCGCCAGCGTGAACCTCTACTGAGGCCGGAACGTCGATTGGTTCCGATCACCAGGGATGGCTGCCGAAGGAATCCAGCATCGATCGAATCGCTTCCCGGACCTTCCGCCATGGTATGGCGTAGGGCTCGGAAGGATAAGTGGTGCAATCGCTTTCGACTGCCGCCGTGGTGCGCCCGGCAGCCGCGATGCGCGCGGTGGCGCTAATGGTCGGGGGGATCAGCTCCAACAATGGCTTCATCCTCACAAGCATTCGAGAGTGCCGACGCGGATGCGACTGTTTGAAGGCGATCCGGTGCCTCCAGTGTGTCAGGTATTGCCGCCCGATTTCAGCACAACAAGCGAAGCAATTCCGGCGAGATCCGACGGCGCGAATAATGGAATTGCGTGATTCACGCGGGACTGCGGTATTCCCCTCCGGTCGCGCATCGAACGGTGCGGAACGGGTACCCAGCGAGGGGTGGACAGCGGAGTCGCCCGGCTCGACTCGACTGTCTCGACGATCGAAAGCGAAACCCATGGTCAGCGGTATAGAGGTGAGGTTCGACGATATCGGTGTGGACGAGACCCGGACGGAGACCGTTCATCGGGCGATCACATATATGCAATCGCATCTCCGTGACAATATTTCGATCGGCGATATCGCGCGCTCATCGTACGTGAGCCCGCGCGCGGTCCAGCTCGCCTTCCGCCACCACTACGACACCACGCCGATGGCGTACCTGCGTCACCTCCGGCTGTGCGGCGCGCACGCCGAACTCGTCGCCAGCTCCCCGCGCGACGGCGCGACCGTCACGATGATCGCCACCTCGTGGTGCTTCGGCAATCCCGGCCGTTTCGCCATCGAATACGGCCGGGTTTTCGGCGAACCACCGCACGTCACCCTGGGACGCCGCAGCCTCGAGAACTGATCGGTCAGCGGTAACGCTGGTTGGTGTTGTGCCATTCGAACGAGCCGCCCAGCCAGTGGCGCAGGCCGCGCAGGTACAGCTGCAGTTCCGCGGAGGGGATGGCGCGCAGTTCGCGATGGCCCGCCTCGAACTCGTGGACTATGCGATTGTGCAGCGCGACGGTGATTTCGGTGGCGTCGGTGAGTGAGCAACCGCGGTCGGCGGCGATCTGCAGCACCATATTGGCGACCGGATGTTCGTCCGCCGCATCCTTTTTCACCGACAGCAGGTCGTTGACGAGAACGGCGGCGGTGCCCGCCTGGAAGGCGGCGCGGCGAACCCGGCTGTCGTAGAACAGATTCGCCGGAACCTGATATCCGGCGACCGGATCGATCAGCGTCATCGAGGTATAGAAGGTGTCGTGCTGGCGGGCGGCCAGGTACTCCCAGGCCGACGGCGGGCACTCGGTGTGCCGCCAGGCCGCGTACGCGGTCCAGGACACGAACATCGAGAAGGTGGCGTAGCAGGCGCGCTGTACCTGGTCGGGGGTGGCGTGGCGGCGGAGATGGGCGGTGGCCGAGGCGAGGGTGCGCAACACCTTGTCCTCGTGCAGCACCTCCTCGAGCGGGGGCGTGAATTCCCCGGCGTCGGGCAGCGGGTCCATGGCGGCCATGGCCAGGGTCAGCCGCTGCGGCAACCGGGTCGGGTCCGCGCCGAGGGCGGAGTCGTCGGCGTAGTAGTCGTCGGCCATCCACCACGCGGCGTTGAGTTGCGCGGCGACCAGCAGCCGGTCGGGATCATCGGAGTCGGTGTGGGTCAGCATGGTGAGGCGGCCGAAACCGGTCTTGCGCAGCCGGATCTGCTCCTCGTCGGTGAAGCCGAGTGAGTCCGCCCAGGCGACCAGGCGATCGTCGACCTCGCCGCTGAGCCGGTCGTCGATGCGGGCCGCGGGCGGGGAGTACAGCGGCGAGGCCGAGCCGTCGCCCCACTCGAGCATGGCGCAGGGTTCGGCGTCGGCGGTGAGCCGCCGGATCGGCAGCTGGAATCCGCTGTCTCCCAGCCTGGTTTGCCGCAGCCGCGGCAGGATGGTGCCGGAGGAGATGGCGCCACGGCCACCGGCGGTGCAGTGATCCGACGCGGCGTCGGCGGCCGCCGCCGACTGCTGCGGCTCGGCAGCGTCGGCCTCGGGAGCTTCGGCCTCGACTTCTGTGGGCGCGACCGGATTGTGTTGCACCGCAATGCCGGTCACCAGCGACTCGGCCTCCTCGGGCCGAATGCCGAGTTGCCGCAGCAGGTCTGCGGCGGCGAACCCGAAATCGCCTCGGCCGAGGGCCTTTTGCGGTGGCGTGCCTGGGGGAGAGCCGGGTGAGTGCTGTTCGGACGTGGTCATCGAGCACCTCCTGACGGAGAACAGGATCTGCCTCGGCCAGGTTACTCGTCCGGCGAGATCGAGAGGCGCGTTTGCTCGAGATGCGCCGCGACTCGCCGAGCTGAATCAGGTCAGTGGCACACCGACGATGGGCGTGGTGGTGGGTGCCGGTGAGCCGCCGGTGGGTTCGACGGACACCGCGAGCTGCTCGGCGTCACCGAATTTCATCAGCATGGGTGCGCGATCGGTGGGCAGCGTGTCGAGGACTCCGGCCGAATACGGTTGTCCGGCCGGGGATATCAGCCACAGCTGGTAGGTGTGGTCGGCGGGCGGGGACGCCACGGCGGTGAACGAGACCAGGGCCGCGCCGAGTTGGCGGGAGGCCTCGACGGTGATGGTGCCGCCGCCGGTGATCTCGGTGGTCTTCGTCCGGGTATCGGTGTGGCCGATGACCTGCTGCGCGGTGACCTCGCCGGAGGGATGGGATTGGCTGCGGTACACCGCGATTCCGACGCCGGTGCCGATCACCACCACGATGGCCGCCGCGGCGGCCAGCCAGCGCACCGCGCGCACCCGGCGAGCCGCGGTGGCGGGTTCGCTGCCGGTGTGCCCGAGGGCCGAGAGCCGGGCGTCCAGTTCGTGATCCAGGGCCGCCTCCACGCTGGGCGGTGCGGGCACGGCGTCGACGATGGTCAGTGCGGCCAGGGTCTCGCGCAGCTCGTGCACGGTGTCGCGGAAGGTGGTGGCCGTCTCCTCGTCGGCACGGGCGAGCTGCCGATCGATGGCCTGCCGGTCGGCCTCGGAGAGCGCGTCGAGCGCGTACGGGTACGCCAGGTCGAGCAAGTCGGCGGCGGGATGGATATCAGACATCGCCAACCGGTCCTGTGAGGCAGTTCTGCAGTCGTTTGAGGCCGTCGCGAATGCGTGTCTTGACGGTGTTGAGCGGGATGCCCAGGAACTCGGCCACTTCCGCGTAGGTGCGGCCGCCGTAGTACGCCAGGGCGACGGTCTCGCGCTGGGTGTCGGTGAGGGTCTCGAGGCAGGCGACCACCGCGCGCTCGTCGGAGCGTTGCCCCACGGTCTCCGCGACGATGTCGTGGTCGCGGCCGAGGTGGCGATGCCCGTACGCGAGATCGCGTGTGGTGGCGGCGGTTTCGACTCGCAACCGGTCCACGGCGCGGCGATGGGTGAGCATCATCAGCCAGCCGATCGGGCTCGACAGCCGGGCGTCGTACTGCGCGGCGGTGTTCCACAGGTAGAGGTAGATCTCCTGGGTCACCTCCTCGGCGGTGGCGGGTCGGCGCAGGATGCGCAGCGACAGACCGAAGACCCGATCGTGCGTCGACCGATAGAACTCGGTGAAGGCGGCACGGTCGCCCGCGGCGATGGCGGACACCAGTTCCGCGAGTCGGCGCGTCACCTCCGGATCGGGTCCGGACCGGCGGACGGCGCAGGCATCGGCCTGGGTGTCGCGCTCATCGGTGCGACCGGAGTCGACCGAAACGAAGCGGCGATGGTCCGCCATGTGGCTGTGTCTCCGTGGGTAGGTGAAACTCGGCGGAGTGACTGCCGCCGAACCGGGCGGTGTAGTCATCCGATGACAGTTCGATCGCACCTCGGACACTAGTGCGTCGCGCCGCCAGACGCGACGCGGTTGGCCATGTCGATACCGGCCGGGTCCGGTGCTCAGCGCGGTGGGCGGGGGAAGAAGTAGGCAGTGCGCTCGCGATAGTCCGCGTAACCGGGCCGGTTTCGCATCGCGTGTTCCAGCAGCCGCGCGCCGGTCCCCTGAATGAGCAGATACGACATGATCAGCGGGGCGAACACCGTCCACACGCCCGGCCACGCGCTGGCCGCGATCAACCACAGGCCCCACCAGACGCAGAAGTCGCCGAAGTAGTTCGGGTGCCTGGTCCATGCCCACAGCCCTCCGTTCATGATGGTCCCGCGGTTGGCGGGATCCGCTTTGAAGTGCGCGAGTTGCCGATCTCCGATCGATTCGAACAGGAATCCGGTCAGCCACACGACCACGCCCGCCACCGCGGCGATCAGTCCGAGGCCGCGCGTGTCCCCGGCCGCCGCCGACACCTGCACGGGCAGCGAGATCACCCACTGGGATGCGCCCTGGATGAGGAAGATCCACGTGAAGACGGCCAGGGGCGAGCGGCCGCGGCGGTCGAGCAGCTGGGCGTAGCGCGGATCCTCACCGTGTCCGGCGGAGCGGCGCTGGATGTGCAGGCTCAGCCGCAGCCCCCACACCGCGACGAGTGCCAGCAGCACCAGCCGCCGCGGCAGCGATCCGTCGCCGACCGCCGCCGCGATCGCCGCGACGAGCACGAATCCGAGCCCCCACACCGCGTCGACCACGTTGTAGCGGCCGAGGCGGCGGGCGATCAGGTAGGTGATGGTGTGCATGACCGCCAGCGCGAGCGCGGATAGCAGCCAGATCCATAGCTCCACATGCCAATTCATGATTTCAGCGCCGCCAGCTCCGGTGTCGTCCGGGCGGCGTTCACGAGCGCGGGACGCCGGGTCAGGATCTGATCCACGCCCATGCGCCCCTGTTCGAACGCCAGCGCCCCGCCCGCGAGATACAGCCGCCAGGTGCGCGCGCCCTCGACCCCGAGCAGTGCCACCGCCTGCTCCCACTGGTCCTCGAGCCGCCGCAGCCAGGCGTGCGCGGTCCACACGTAGTGTTCGCGCAGCGCCTGCACGCCGCGCAATTCGAGTCCGGCTTCCTCAAGGCGCGCGATGGTGTCGCCGACCGGACGCATGGCCATATCGGGTGCGATGAAGGATTCGATGAACGGCCCGCCGCCGGGATGCCGTCCACGTCGCGACATCTGCTGCACCAGCACGGGCGCGCCGGGTGCGGCGGCGTCGTGCAGGGTGCGGGTGTAGCGCGGGTAATTGCGTTCGCCCACATGCTCTCCCATTTCCAGGGAGGCGACGGCGTCGAAGCCGGTGTCGGTGAGGTCACGGTAGTCCAGCAGGCGGATTCGAACCCGGTCACCGAGTCCGCGTTCGGCGATGCGGGCGTCGATGAACTCCTTCTGCGCCCGCGCGATGGTGATGCCCTCGACGTGCGCCCCGTAGTGCTCGGCAGCGTGCAGGCTCAGCGAACCCCAGCCGCAGCCGACGTCGAGCAGGCGCAGGCCGGGCCGCAGTTCGAGCTTGTCGCACACCAGGTTCAGCTTGTCGCGCTGCGCCTCGGCGATGCCGTAGTCCGGGTCGTCGGGGGTGCCGGGGACACCGCGGGTGAAGTAGGCGCACGAGTAGGCCATCGACGGGTCCAGCAGCAGCGTGTAGAAGGCGTTGGAGGCGTCGTAGTGGTGGCTGATCGCGGCCCGGTCGCGGGTCTGTTCGTTGCGGCGGCCGCGCAGCTTGACCTGGGTGGACGGCGGTGGCAGCGGTGTCCCGAGCGCTCCGGCCCCGGCCGCCGTCATGGCCAGCCGCGCGAGATCGCCTGCACGCACGCCCTTTATCTCGCGGGCGGCGGCGGTACGCCACAGCGTGGTGAGTGCCGCGCCGAGATCACCGTCGACGTCGAGCTCCCCGGCGACGTAAGCCTGCGCCGCGCCGAGTTCGCCTGGATGCCAGAGGATTCGGCGCAGCGCGCGGGGGCTGTTGAGCACCAGTCCGGGTGCGTCGGCGGGTCCGGCGGTGCTGCCGTCCCAGGCGCGCAACCGGACCGGCAGCTCACCGCGCAGCAGCGGCCGCAGGGCCGATTCGAGACGGGCGGCGACGCTCACGGCTGCTCCTCGGGGCGATCGAGAACGATGTGCTGGACGTCGAGGTATCCGGAGCGGAATCCGGCCTCGGAGTAGGCGAGATAGAACTGCCACAGCCGCCGGAAGGTGCTGTCGAAACCGAGCGAGGCGATCTCGGCGGCCCGGCCGTCGAAGCGTTCCCGCCACAGCCGCAGCGTCTCGGCGTAATGAATGCCGAAGCAATGGCGTTCGCGCACAAGCAGTCCCGCGCTTGCCGCGGCGGTCTCGATCGCCTCGGTCGACGGCAGCGCGCCGCCGGGGAAGATGTACTTCTGGATCCAGGTGTAGGTGTCGCGGCTGGCGACCATCCGGTCGTGCGGCATGGTGATGGCCTGCAACGCGATTCGCCCGCCCGGCGCCAGCCGGTCGTCGAGCACCTCGAAGTAGGTCGGCCAGTAGCGATGTCCGACGGCCTCGATCATCTCCACCGAGACGATGGCATCGTATTCACCGCGCACATCCCGGTAGTCGCACAGTTCGAGGGTCACCTGCTCGGCGAATCCGGCGGCGGCGACCCGGATGCGGGCCAGCTCGAGCTGCCGGGTCGACAGCGTCACCGAGTGCACGAGCGCACCGCGTTCGGCGGCGCGGACGCACAGTTCGCCCCAGCCGCTGCCGATTTCGAGCACGCGGCTGCCCGCGCGCACCCCGGCGGCGTCGAGCAGCCGGTCGATCTTGTGCCGCTGGGCCGCCGCCAGCGTGTTCCACGATGCGGTCGCCGGGTTCTCGAACAGTGCCGAGGAATACGTCATGGTCTCGTCGAGGAACAGCTGGAACAGCTCGTTGGACAGGTCGTAGTGGTGTTCGATATTGGTGCGCGCGTTGGCTTCCGACCCGAGATCCTCGGCGGGCTGCATGGGCAGCACCGACCGGAAGCGTTGCAGCACCGGGGGCACCAGCCGGGAGAGCTCGCGGGCCAGCACGGTGAGCACGGCCGCCGGATCCGGCGAGGTCCAGTCCCCGGCCGTGTAGGACTCGCCGAATCCGATCAGCCCCTGCGAGCCGACCCGGGTGAACAGGGCGGCGCGATCGCGAATGATCATGCGCGGCAACGGTTGCGTGCGCGCGCCGCAGCCCAGCACGGTCCCGTCCGGGAATTCCACGCGCAGCGGCAGGCGTGCCACCGCGCGGCGGAACAGCCAGCCCGCGCCGTCGCCGAGCAGGCGGGCCCGCAGCCCGGCGGGCGGCGGCGGAACCAGCTCGGTGCCGTGGGTGTCGAGGCAGATTCTGGTCACGAGAAGACCCTTCGAGGCGAGGAGTTGCACGGTCGGGGTGCCACGGGGACGCCGCGCGCCCACAGGGCGATGCCCTGGCGGCGGATGCGGGCGGAGGTCAGCCAGGGTGACAGCGGCGATCGCAGCTGGGCGCGCAGCACCGAGCGCGGCGTCACCGGTACCCGATGCCCGGTCACCGAGGCGAGGAAGGGCGGCTGACCATCGCGTAGCAGCGAAACCCGCAGCGCCAGTGCGCCGGTGGGTTCGGGGACGCGTAGTTCGTAGCGTCCGTCGACCGGGTTGAAAGGGGAGACGTAGAAGCGTTTGTCGATCTCGGCGCGACCGCCCGCGTCGGGTTGCAGCACGTAGGCGTGGCGGCCGCCGTAGGTGTTGTGCACCTCGGCGATGACGCAGCGCAGCCGCTCGTCGGGGCCGTGGCACCAGAACACGGTGAGCGGGTCGAAGACGTAGCCCAGTGCCCGGGCGTTCATCAGCGCGGTGACCCGGCCGCCGGTGTTGTCGATGCCGTGTTCGCTCAGCAGGGCGTCCACCCGGGTGCGCAGGTCGGGGCCCGGCCCGGTGAGGTGGTCTGCGGCGCGGAAATAGCCGAAGGGGCGCAGCGCGATCGGCAGCACCGGCGGGGAATCGATATCGAAAAACCAGCTGTAGCTGCGGTATTCGAATTCGTGGTGCACCGGGGCCCGGCGTACGTGCCGAATCCGGGTGAAGTACAGGAACGGTTCGGTGGTGCTCATCGTGCCGCCATTTCGATCGAAGCCGAGGGTGTCGGATCCCAGCTGCCGCCGAGCCGTTCGGCCGCCCGCAGGCCGGAGCGCGCGCCGTCCTCGTGGAATCCCCACCCGTGATAGGCGCCGGCGAAGGCCACGCGATCGGTGCCGAGGTCCGGGAGAAGCTGCTGTGCCGCAACCGATTCGGGTGTGTAGATCGGATGTTCGTAGCGCATCTCGGCGATCACCCGCTCCGGTGCGACGGGGGCGGATTCGCCGAGGGTGACCAGGAATCGGCGGTCGGTCACGTGGTCGAGGCCCATCAGTCGGGTCATGTCGTAGGTGACGACCACCTCGGGTGCGGCGGTGGCGTGCGCCGGAATCAGGTAGTTCCAGGAGGCGCGGGCGCGGCGGGCGCGCGGCAGCAGCGATTCGTCGGTGTGCAGTCGTGCGATGTTCGTCGAGTACGGCATGGCGGTGAGTACCGCCTCGGCGAGTGCGCTGGGTTCGGCGAGCATGGACAGCGCCTGGCGCGGATGGGTGGCGATGACGACCGCGTCGAAGCGGCGCACCCCGCCCGGCACGGTGAGCTGGACGCCGTCGGGGCGGTCGGCGATCGCGAGTACCGGTGTCGCGGTGCGGATCTCGTGGATGTGCTCGGCGACCTTCTCGACGTAGCGGGCGGAGCCGCCGACCACGGTGCGCCAGGTCGGTGATCCGAAGACCGTCAGCATGCCGTGGTGGTCGAGGAACCGGAACAGGTACTGCGCCGGGTACCGGGTGGCGACCCGGGGATCGCAGGACCACACCGCCGCGATCAGCGGAGTCATGAAATGTTCGGTGAAGTAGGCGCTGAAGTGTTCCCGGTGCAGGAATTCCGCGACGGTGAGCTCGGAGTCCGGCTCGCGCAACAGGTCTCGCGCGGCGCGATGGAAGCGCGGCACCTCGCTCAGCATGCGCAGGTAGCGGGGCCGGGTGAGGGCGCGCGGTGTCGGGAGCAATCCGCTCCACCCCTTCGCGCCCGCGTATTCCAGCCCGCTGCTCTCGGCGCGCACCGACATCGACATATCGGTCTCGCGGGTCTGCACCGCCAATTCCTCGAAGAGCCGTTGCAGGGTCGGGTAGGTGCGGTCGTTGTGCACGATGAAGCCCGAATCGACCGCGACCCGGCGTCCGGGCGCGTACTCGACGTCGTGGGTGTGGGCGTGCCCGCCGAGCCGGGAGTCCTTCTCGTAGAGCGTGACCCGATCGCGCCGCGCCAGCACGTAGGCGGCCGTCAGTCCGGCCACGCCGCTGCCGACGACGGCGATCTCACGGGATGAAAACGCTGGTGGTGGGGCTTTGGAGCTCGCTTCCATACCTTGACTTCGACATGTGGTCGGTCACGGTTTGGTCGCCCGGGCGGTTTTATCGGGTGTCGGGAATTCGGGTCCGGTGCACCAAACCATCCCCGGGACCCGTTCGAACTCCTATCGTGTCCACTTCGCAGCACCGGACACAGGGGCGTTCATTCGTCCGTTCGTAGGGGGTGACCGGCCAACCCACATCCCGACCCGGGCCGGTCACTTCTGAACAGTCGATTCGCCTCGGCCGCTGCGGAGTTCGCTCGCGGCCGGTCCGCGCCCGCTCAGTGCGGGCAGGTGGATTCGATCGGTTTACCGGTGAACAGGTCGTCGATCCAGCCCAGCCACTGGTCCGCCACGGCGGTGGGGGCATCGTGTCCGCCGGGGACGACGAGGTCGTGGACCGGGGTGCCGAGCGCGCACATCTTGGCCACCGCGTCGGTGGTCCAGGCGGTGGTCACCAGCTGGTCGGCGTCACCGCGGGCGAGGTAGGTGGGCAGAGTCGTGGCCGACTTGGGCAGGTTGTTGCGGGACTGGAAGTCGGAGAACGGTTGTGCGGCGGCCTGGTCGACGAAGCGGGCCGAATCCGGGGTGGCGGCCTGGGCCAGGGCCACGTCGGCGGGCGTGATCTGCCCGGTGCACTGGGATTCCAGGCGCGGTGCGGCATTGAGCAGATCGCCGTGGATGACCTGGTCGTACCGGTAGTCGGGGTTGCCGTAGCGCACGGCTTCCACCAGATACGGCAGCACCAGGTACTGATCGGGCGTGAGCTCGGTGTCCCGCAGGGTGTTCACGAACTGGAGTTCCAGCGCCGGGGACAGCAGCACCACCCCGCGGATATTCAATTCCGGCGCATAGCTTTTCGCGGTCTCGGCGGCTGATTCGGCGGCCCGCCCACCCTGCGACATCCCGACCAGCACGGTGTCCGCCGCCAGCGGCAGCCCCGCGGCGTGCGCGGCCCGCACCGCGTCGAGCACGTTGTAGCCGGAAGAGGCGCTGTCCAGATACGGCGCGTCGCCGGGCCCGTCGAGCCCCTGATAGTTGGTCATCACCACCGCGTGCTGCCTGGCCAGCAGCTGTGCCACCGCGGGCGCACTACCGAACAGGTCGGGGGAGTTGGTGGGCGCGCACGCACTGACCACACCGGAGGTGCCGTGCGCGAGCGAGATCAGCGGCCAGCCCCCGGCAGGCGCCTGCCCCGCGGGCAGGAACACCGCCCCCGACACCTCGATGGACTGCCCGGCCGGAGTGGTCGAGTGATACCGGATATACGTCGCCGAGGACATGGCCCCGGTCACCGCCGGATCCAGATTCGCCAGCGCCCGCTGCGAGACCAGCGACCCGGCCACCGGTTCGGCACCGGTCTCCCCGGACCCCTTGTCTCCCGAACTACCGCACCCCGCCACCAGCACGGCCGCCAAAACCGGAACAACGATCCTCGCGCGCATCCCGCTCCCTCCGACCACCGACTGGATGCCTCGACCCTAGGCGGTGTAATCGCTCGGCTCGGGGACCGTGCCGCAGGTGTCGGCGGCCGCCCTCACCCGGCGTAGTCACCCGTTCGTGCCGACCGGGCGGCGAGCGCCGCGTGAATCGCTATGTCTTGCGGGCGATTCCGCCGATCATGAGCCGCTCGGTCGGCGTGAGGTGCAGGGGCTCTTCGTCGTCGGGCCGCCACAGCGGTAGGTAGACCAGGCCCGGTTCGACCAGGTCGAAGCCGGTGAAGAACTCCGCGATCTCGGCGCGGCTGCGGAAGCGGCCGGTGCCCAGGAAGGTGAGGAAGGTGTCCTCGAGGGCGCGGGCTTCGGGATCGGAGTCGCAGAAGTGGGTGATGAACAGGTGGCTGCCCGGCACCACCGCATCCATGTACGCCCGCACGATGCCGCCCGGATCGTCGTTGTCGTGCAGGTGGTGCAGCATGCCGACCAACATGATCGCGACCGGCTGCTCGAAGTCGACGAGCGCGCGGACCTCGGGATTCGCCAGTACCTCGCCGGGATCGCGCAGATCCGCGGTGATGACCTTGGTGTGCGCGTTCTCGGCGAGGAACGCCTGTCCGTGGGCGAGCACGATGGGGTCGATGTCGACGTAGACCACCCGCGCGTCGGGCCGTTCCCGCTGCGCCACCTGATGGGTGTTCTCCATGGTGGGCAGCCCCGCTCCCAGATCGAGGAACTGGGTGATGCCGGCATGCGCGGCGAGATAGTGCACCCCGCGCGCGAGAATGTCCCGATTGTATTGCGCGAGTTCACTGATCCCGGGAAACGTCTCGGTCAGCTGCCGTGCGACCGCACGATCGGCCTCGTAGTTGTCCTTGCCGCCCAGCACCGCGTCATAGGCGCGGGCGATGCTCGGCACCGACACATCCAGCCCCGCGTCCCGATC
Organism: Nocardia sp. NBC_00511; assembly: GCF_045161165.1. Lineage (NCBI taxonomy): Bacteria > Bacillati > Actinomycetota > Actinomycetes > Mycobacteriales > Nocardiaceae > Nocardia > Nocardia sp. NBC_00511. The sequence goes on along the minus strand of NZ_CP107849.1, from coordinate 3,605,458 downwards.
CGCCATCGCGCGTCCTCCCGTTCGCCCCGCGTCCGACGACCCCCGTAACCCCCTGGCGGCGAGCCGATTCCGCCCACCCTATCCCTCCTGGTCGGTACCCGAAGCTGTTCGCGCGGTAACGTTCGCCGAGGGCGTGAACGCGCCGCGACGCAGCCAAGTCCAGCGCAGCAACCCCACGCCGACGAGCAACGTGATCACGTTGATGCCGAGTTCGATCACGCCACCCGCACCGGATCGCCACCAGATTCCGTGCTCGAGGTCGTAGAGCGCGTCCAGGCAGAACAGGTAGACGGCGGATCCGCCGCCCGCGAGCAACCAGAGCAGCGCGATCGGCTGTTTTCTGAGCAGTGCGATCGCGGCGGCCACCATGCACAGCGCCACCCAGGCGTCGGCGAGCGGGAACGCATTCTCGAACTCGTAGTACGCGGGATGGTCGTTGCTGGCGACGACGCCGCGCGCGGCGAACCACAGCCCCCAGTAAGCGATCAGGATCACCAGGCTTGCCGCCAGCACCATCAGGACCCGGTTGCGGGATCGGTCCGGGATATCGAGCTTCTGCACACTCGGTATTGTCTGCCGATCCGGCCGCCGTGGTCGCGGATACCTACGAGCTCTTGCGATCTTCCAGGTTCCGCACCGGAGTGATCGTCAATCGCAGCGCGGCGGGCGCGTGCTCGGGGACCACCGGCCGTTGCGGCGCAATGGGATCCACGCGCCGATACGGCTCCCCGGCGGCGGGCCGCAGATCCCGCTCTCCCCGGTTGGGCCACATCGACGCCGCGCGTTCGGCCTGTGCGGCGATGGTCAGCGACGGGTTCACGCCCAGGTTCGCCGAGATCGCCGACCCGTCGGTGATGCTGAGCGTCGGATACCCGTGCACCCGGTGATACGGGTCGATGACCCCGTGTTCGGCGTCGGCCCCGATCACGCAGCCGCCGATGAAGTGCGCGGTCATCGGGATCCCGAAGATGTCCGGCCAGGTGGTGCCCGCGACCGCGCCCAGCTTCTCGGCGACCCGGCGGGTGACCTCGTGTCCAGCGGGGATCCAGGTCGGATTGGGTTCGCCGTAGCCCTGTTTGCTGGTGAAGCGGCGGCCGAACAGTCCGCGGCGGGTGTAGGTGGTGATGGAATTGTCGAGGCTCTGCATGACCAGCAGGATCAGCGTCCGCTCGCTCCACCGGCTGGTGCGCAGCAGCTTGACCGTGCGGATCGGATGTCCGAGGGCGAGCGGCAGGATGCGCACCCAGCGCGGTGTCCGCTGCCCGCCGTCCACCAGGTAGGTGTTGAGCAGACCCATTGCGTCCGAACCCTTTCCGTAGCGGACGGGCTCGACGTGCGTATCTGGTGTCGGGTGGAACGACGAGGTGATGGCGACGCCGCGGGTGATGTCCACGCCGGGGTCGACGGCGGGCCGCCCCGCGCCCAGGATCGCCTCGGAGTTGGTCCGGGTCAGCACCCCGAGCCGCGCCGAGAGCCGGGGCAGCACCCCGCTGTCGCGCATCCCGAACAGCAGTCGCTGGGTGCCCCAGGTGCCCGCCGCCAGCACCACGTGCTCGGCGGTGACGGTGGTGCGCCGCCGCCGGATTCGCGCACCGGTGCGGGCGGTGTCGACTCGCCAGCTGCCGTCGGCCTGCGGGCGCAGCGCGGTCACCGTCGTCATCGGATGCACCTGCGCCCCATGCCGTTCCGCCAGCCCGAGGTAATTCTTGACCAGGGTGTTTTTGGCCCCGTGACGGCAGCCGGTCATGCATTCCCCGCATTCGAGGCAGCCGGTGCGCTCGGGTCCCGCGCCACCGAAATACGGGTCCGGCGCGGTCTTTCCGGGTTCGCCGAAGTAGACGCCGACGGGGGTGGGCACGAAGGTGTCCGCGACCCCCATGTCCTGGGCGACTTCCCTGATGATGTCGTCGGCGGGTGTCGAATGCGGATTCCGCACCACCCCCAGCATGCGGCGGGCCTGCTCGTAATGCGGCCCGAGTTCGGCGTCCCAGTCGGTGATTCCGGCCCACTGCGGATCCTGGAAGAAGGCGGAGCCCGGCTTATAGAGGGTGTTGGCGTAGTTGAGCGAGCCGCCGCCCACTCCGGCCCCGGCGAGAATGAAGCAGTCCCGCAGCCGATGGATGCGCTGTATTCCGTAGCAGCCGAACATCGGAGCCCACAGATACCGGCGCAGATCCCAATTGGTGGCCGCGAAATCGGTGTCCTCGAATCGCCGCCCGGCCTCGAATACGCCGACCCGGTAGCCCTTCTCGACCAGCCGCAGCGCCGTGACGCTCGCACCGAATCCGGACCCGACGATCAGCACGTCGAAATCCGGCTGCCGCACCGCAGTCATTGCCACCTCCTGGCTGGACGCTAACAGGCGTTTCGCCGCACGATCCGGAATTCTGTGGCACCTCACCAGCCGCCGCGGCGGCGTTCGTGGGATACCCCAGAATACCGGCGTTCGGGGTGTCGGCCCGGTCACGGGTGCGCCGAGTCGCCGGATCGGGCCGCGCCGACACGCGTCTGACCACCGATGACGGTGGAATTCGCCGCTACGCCCGCGTCCGGTTCTACCCTCGAAACCGGGCACTGTTTTCCACGCCATCGCCGTGTGGCCGGGAACGAGAACAGGAGATCTGCCATGCACTGTGGTCTGACGACATGGTTGCGCAGTATCGATATGGATCCCGAATACCTGGGTGTCCACTCCTTCGACGATCTGCTCGCGGTGAGCGCGGCCCTGAACCGGGGGGAAATCGAGCCGCTGCCCGGCAATCCGCTCTATCGGCCCGAGCTGTCCGCCTTCATGCGCTGAGCATCCCGCCGGGCAGCGAGCAGTCCGTGGCGCACCACCCCGAACTGGCCGCATTCAGTCGGCATCCCGTGCGGCGGCGTAGTCGGGAAACCGCTCGCGCATAGCGGCATCCCAGGCGGAAGCACCTGCACGAGAGTCCCATCGGTGAAACTGGTCGCGTTGCAGATACCAGCGCATCAGGGTCGCGGCCTCTTGTGCTCGACCATCCAACGCGCACAGCACGATTGTCCCGCGCATCAGCGTGGGATCCGGATTGGACTCCCACGGTGCGGTCGTCGGTTCACGTGCCGTGTCCAGCAGTGCGGGAAGTGACGATCGTTTCGCGAACCACTCGGTGATGGCGGCGCCGTCCAGGTACCGGGTAACCCACTCCACGCCCTGGGCGACGGTGTCGGCATTCCACATCGCGTATGAGGTCGGGGAGTCGGACTGCCGGTCGAGTTCGAACCGGAATTGATCGATCTCGCCGAACTTCTTGTTCGACGTGGAAAAGGTCTCTCTCGCCTCCTCCGGTAGTCCGGCCACGACCTCCGCGACGGCTGCCGACAGGATCGAGACCGACCCCTTGATGGAGATGTCGCCGTCGCGCTCCCGCTCGGTGGCGATGACCACTGCCGCGGTAACTCCGGGAACAGGTGTGTCGGCCGTGTACCAGGTGCGCCATCCGTCCAGCGCAGGCGAGGGTCCGAATCCCTTGGCCGCCAATGCTTCCGCGAGTGCATCGGGGAAGCGGATCAATACCTCGGCTATCTCCGGCCTGTCGAGAACTTCGAACGGCAGCGCCCCGGCCTTCTCGATCGCGCTTCCGCACTGATATCCGGTCAGATCAGTTCCGAGCCGGAGAATTGCGTTGAAGTAGTCCGGATCATCGTCGTCATCCCCATATCGGGCATCCCGTTCGACCCGGCGCAGGACTCCCGCGGGCACCTCGCCGTCGACTTCCGGCCCGCCCTCGTCCATCGGTGCCGCGATTCCCCATTCCTTCCGGCCATCGCGCCACACCACGACTTCCGCACCGCCCGCACCGTCCACCTCGCCGACCCCGATCACAGTGCAGCCCAGCGATATCGAGGCGAGTTTCCAGGTATCTTCGACCCCCTCCTCGGCTCGATCCTCGACAACCAGATATCCGCCGTCGGGCCGCACCGCCCCCGACAGCCCGGGTTCGGGATGGTCCGACCGCTCCCCGCTGGGCGCCACTCCCAACGCCTCCCACACCTGCTCCGGTTGCTTCCCTTGCACGAGCAGCCAATTAGACGTGAATCCCATACCAATTCCCCACTGTCTCAACAACATGACGGACAATACCGAGCTGGTCCGACACGAAGGGCCGCAGTGATCAGCCACTGATCGGCCTCGATCACTAAGCTCGGCGGTTGTGGCTACGTCCTTCCCGCTGATCGATCCGTATGCCGACGGCCTGCTCGAAGTCGGCGACGGAAATCAGGTGTATTGGAGTGTCAGCGGCAACCCCGCGGGTCGGCCCGCGCTGCTGGTGCACGGCGGGCCGGGGAGTGGAAGCAGTCCGCGATCGCGGAAGGGTTTCGATCCGAACATCTTTCGGATCGTGCAGTTCGATCAGCGCGGGTGCGGGCGCAGCATTCCCAGTGCGGCGGATCCGGGCACCGACATGGCGGTGAACACCACCGAGCACCTGATCGCGGATATGGAGCGGCTGCGGGTTCATCTCGGGATCGACCGGTGGCTGCTGTACGGCGGGTCGTGGGGTTCTACCCTCATCCTCGCGTACGCCGAGCGGTATCCGGAGCGGGTTACGGGGATCGTGCTGGTCGGGGTCACCACTACTCGCCGTCGTGAGATCGACTGGCTGTATCGGGGTGTCGCGCGGCTGTTGCCCGGCGAGTGGGCGGGGTTCCGTTCGGTGGTGCCCGGTGACGGGGACGTGGTCGAGGGCTATCGGCGGTTGCTCGAGGATCCGGACCCGGCGGTGAGAGGCAAGGCCGCGATCGAGTGGTGCCGTTGGGAGGACGCGGTGATCGCGCACGAATCCCTCGGCAGCCCTGGGCAATACAGCAGTAGGCCGGATCGCGCGATGGCGGCCTTCGTTCGAATCTGCACGCACTACTTCGCACATGCGGCCTGGCTGGAGGAAGGTGTGCTGCTGCGCGACGCCGGTCGTCTGGCGGGGATTCCCGGCGAATTGATCCACGGCCGCCTCGATCTCAGCGCTCCGCTCGAAACCGCATGGGAACTGGCCGCGGCCTGGCCGGATGCCCGTCTGCACATCATCGAGGACTCCGGCCACACCGGCAGTCCCGGGATGGGGGAGGCGGTTCTCCGCGCTATCGCTCGCTTCTCGCAGCCCTGACCGAACGGGTAGGCCGCCGCGTGCGGTGTCGGGCGGGTGTTGGCAGACTGGCGGGATGACGCTCGGGACTTGCCCTTTCGCCGTCGGTGTACACGAACTCGACGCGCTGCACGAGCAGTTGCGGACGAGTGGGGACGGGGTGCATCAGGCCGAACTGCTCGACGGGTCGCCGGTCTGGGTGATCACCGGCTACGAGAACGTGCGGCGGTTTCTCGCGGATTCGAATGTGTCTGCGGCGAAGGCGGATTCGACCACAGGGTTTCGTGGCAACAAGCTGCCGCCCGCCCTCGACGCGAATCTGCTGAACCTCGACGGGGAGGCGCATCGGCGGATCCGCAAACTGGCCGCCGAGGCATTCGCACCGCCTCGGCAGGCCGCGCAACGGCAGGTCGTGACGGACATTGTTGCCGAGTTGGTCGGGGAATTGCCCGCGTCGGGCGACATAGATCTGATGGGCGGGGTGTGCGAACCGCTGCCCGTGCGGGTCACGGGAACGCTGCTGGGATTGCGACCCGATCAGCTCGGTGCGTTTCGTGAGGCGTCGTCTCCATTGCTGCGCGCCGATAGCTCGCACGAGCCTGAGGCACTGCGCAATTCGATGCTCACACTGTGGGGTCTGATCAGCGCGGCGATCGCGGACAAGCGCAGTCGGCCGGGTACCGACCTGCTCTCGGATTGGATCGCCGCCCGCGACGGTGCCGACCGCCTGACCGAGGACGAACTCGTCAGCCTCGCCTTCATCACTATTATCGGCGGATTCGAGAACACCATCAGCCTCGCCGCCCTGGTCCTCGACGACCTCGTCCGCAACCACCAGGATCGCGCCCGCGAATCCCTCGATACCCCAGCGGAATTCGCGGCCCTGATCCGGGAGCTCATCCGCACCGCAGCCCCGATGAACTACGCCATCCGCCGCTTCCCGCTGACCGATATCGAGATCAACGGCGTCACCATCCCGCGCGGCCACACCGTCCTCGCCTCCATTCGCTCGGCCCACCTCGACCCGGCCAGCGACAACCGCCCCGCCCTGGTCTTCGGCCACGGCCGCCACTACTGCCTGGGCGCACCCCTGGCCGAGATGCAGACCATCGAGGCCGCCCGCGCCCTGCTGACCAGGTACCCGCACCTGGAAGCCAACGCTCCCCGCGAGACCTACCGTCTCCGCGACTCCTGGATGACCTACTCCCTCGCGGAGCTCACCCTGAAAGCAGATCGCGCCTGACCCTCGTCACAGTCGAGCGCCCTTGGCCTGATTGCAACCGCGGCAAAGGATTTGCAGGTTGTCGAAGCTGGTGGCCCCGCCTCGACTCCACGGGATGATGTGATCGAACTCCAGGTACTGGGTCGCGGAGCACTCGACGCATCGGCCGTTGTCACGTTGCCACACCAGGGATTTCACATCGGCCGGAATGGAGCGGCTGTCCCGCTCGCCGGGCGGGAGGACAAGCCGCTTGGCCACCCTGAGCGCGCCCTCGAGCACAGCAGCGACGTATTCGGCATCGGGGACCCGGTAGCTGCCGCCGCCTCGCGCAGTGGTGGCGGAGATGATGACGGTGTTGTACTCATGTCGGATGGAGACGATCTTCGCCCAGGTGAGCTCGCTCCCGGCCCCCGCTCCGATGAAGCGCAGTTTCTTGCTGCTGGCCAGCAGTCGGCCGGGGGTGGACTTGGGTCCGCTGGCCAGCAAGCGGATCTGCGTGGCGTTGACGTCGAGGTAGAGCAGCTCACCGGCTTCCAGATGCAGGTCGGACCGTTGCAGGCTGGGCAATTCGCCCACCTTGACCTGGGTGAGGGACCGGCCGCGCAGCATCCGGGCGCGGAGCCCTTTGATGTGCTGGGCGGCGACACGGAGATCGGTAGCGGCGTCGAGATCGGCGACGGTGCGGTCGAAGTCGTCGAGTTCGTGCTGTTCGATCTCACCGTCGGCGAATGCGAAGGCTACGACTCGCTCGAGGTGGGCGATGGCGAGCGGAGGCAAGGCGGCACGACCGGTCGTCTCGTCGATCACGTCGAAGCGCAGGCGCAGCCAGAGTTCGTCCCAGCTCGGGCCGTGTGGTCCGGTAGTGGTGAGCACCTGCCAGGCATGGGCCCGCCAGGTCTCGAGTAGTCCGTTCACCTCGGTTTCGCACCAGCGGCAGGGTGCGGGCTGACCACCGAACCGTGGGACACGCCGAGGGCGTCCACAGCGCGCGCAGATCGCGGGATCGTGAGCCGGATGGGCTTGGCGGTGATCATCGGTCCACACGGTGCCGTTCCACCAGCGCAGGTTGCTGGAAGTCGCGGGCACCGGATACCAGCCCGCGGGCATCGCGGCCGTGGGTCGCGCGCCCCGCACCTGCTGCGGGGGAACCGGATCCACCGGGTCGTCGACCTCGACACCGAATTCCTCTGCCAGACCGCGTAATCCGGTGTCCCAGCCCTGTCCGACCGCCCGGAACTTCCATTCCGAATTGCGGCGATAAAACTCACCGAGCACGATCGCGGTGACCGGCTCGCACTGATCCACGGTGTAGTGCAGTGTCGTTCCGATGCCGTCGTGCACCCGCACGGCGAGGCCGGACACATCCTGGAAGGTGCCGTCGTCGACGGATCCGGAGATCACCACCCTGCTGACGGCGGGGTCGATAGCCGTCAACGTGAGCCGCATCGTCACCTGCCCGTTCACCTCGGGTTCCAGAATCACCGTTCCGGACGGGTGTCGGGGTGCATTGAAGAAGACGAAGTCGTCGTTGCTGCGAATCTTTCCGGTTTCCGTCAGCAGCAGCGCGTGCGGATCCACTCCGTGCCCCGAATTCCATTCCAGCACCAGCGATACAGCGGACGAGACCACCGTCGCATTCGCCCCCCGCGTCAACTCCACGACACAACACCGTTCCTTGAGCAGCGATCTCGAGTGTAATAGCCTACCTTCCGCTGTGATGCTGCGGCGGGTGGCCGACGTCGGTACTTTCAGTACCGCCGGTTCGGTTTCCTTCTGTGCCCCTGAGGTATTCGGCTCGACGCGTGAACCCTCGCGGTGTGGTTGATATCCCCGCGCTGTTGATCCGGCGAGCGATCCGTTGCTGGTGTCGGATGCGGTTGACTCGATGTGCCCCTGACCTCTAAGGTTCACTAACTAACGTGCGTTAGTTAGTTGGCCGGTATCGGCTGGCGCTTCGGACACCCGCGGAGAGTTGATGAGAATTCAGCACGTCGGTATCGGGACAGGTCCGCATTCGGGTCGAGCGGCGACGGGTTCCTATTTCACGCGGTTGGGTCCACATCGGTTCACCCCGACCGCGCACACCGGCGGGGCCTGGTCGGCGACCGAGCAGCATGTCAGCCCGCTGGCGGGATTGCTGATCCACGAAATCGAAGCCGAACGGATCAGGCAGGCCCGGCCCGCTCTGCTGATCAGCCGGATCACCCTGGATATCCTCGGCCCGATCGCGGTGTCGCCCTTCGATATTCGCGTCGAGATCGTCCGCCCCGGCCGCACCATCGAACTGGTCGAGGCCACCGCCGTCATCGACGGCCGCGACACCGTGACCGCGCGCGCCTGGTTCGCCTGCGTGGAGGACACCGACGCCGTCGCGGGCGGAGAACCGCCGAGCCTGGAGCCCCCGGACACGCTGCCCGCCTGGCCGCTGACCGAGGTGTGGCAGGGCGGATACATCGAGTCCCTCGACATCCGGGCGATCGGGATCCCGCAACCCGGCCGAACCACGGCCTGGGTGTCCACCACCGTCGATCTGCTCGCCGGCGAATCCGTATCCGAACTGGCGGCGTTCGTCGGTCTGGTCGACACGGCCAACGGCATCGCCGTACGCCAGGAACCCACGAAATGGCTGTTCCCGAACCTGGATCTGACCATCCACCTCTACCGGCAACCGTCCGGCCGGTGGATCGGACTCGACACCAGCGTCGTATTCGGACACCGGGGACAGGGCGTGACCAGTTCGGTCCTGCACGACCTCGAAGGACCTGTCGGGTTCGCTCAGCAGACCCTGACGGTGCGACCGAACCTTCGATGAAACCGTTGATCCGAGAGGTGTGCTCAGTCCGGTGCGTTCACGCCGGGGTAGCACCGACGAGTGCGACGGCGTAGTCCGAGTATTGCCGCGCCACCGCCTCGGCGGTGACCTCGCCATCATCGTTGAACCACCGCGCGATCGACACGCACATCTCCAGAATCGCGAACGACGCGAGCTTGGGCGAGTCCACCGTGAACACCCCCGCCGCCTTCCCGTCCGAGATCACCTGCCGGAACGCATGCTCGTGCTCGCGCCGCATCCGTTGCGCCGCAGCAAGAGCGGGCTCATCCAAATGCACGGTCTCATGGTTCACCACCAGCGTCTCCCGCCGATGCGTCGCATGATGCGCCGCATAAACCCGCGTAGCCTCCCGCACCCGCTCCACCGGATCCCCCACGGTGGCAAGCACTTCCTCGAAATCGGCCACCACCTGCTCGAGCGTCCGCAGCACGATATCCACCAGCAGCGACTGCTTGGACTCGATATGCGCATACAAACTGGGCGTCCGCAGCCCCAAAGCCCCCGCCACATCCCGCAGCGAAGTCCCGTGATACCCCCGTTCCGCGAACAACGTCAACGCCGCCTCCCGCACCTCGACCTTCGTCACCGAAGGCAAAGCCGCCGACCGCCTGTCGACATGCGGCATCATCCCCACCCACCGCACCCGAGCACCCGACACCTCACCAACCGATCATAGTTGCCCACCACCAGCGACATCCCCGCCCAACGCACTCGATGATCGATCGGAGTATCGGCAATCGCTTCCAGCATCGACCCCACACCGATCACCACGAACGAAACGGCCGATGGGATTCAGCGCATGGTGTAGTGCTGGTTTGCGATATCGGCTTGGACGGTGGCTTGCGCGGCGGCAGGGGGAACGCCGAAAGTTATTGCGCCTTCGAAAAAGTCGCCGTCGGTTGTGCCTTGGTCGCCGCCGGAGCCCAGGATGATTCCGCCTTCTTTGTGTAGGGGTGCGTAGCCGGGTCCGGGTGGGGTCGGGCCGTTGTAGAACGTGCGGAGGGTGGGGGTGTCGCTGGGGGTGCCTTTGAGGGCGAAGGTTCCGGTGCCGGGGCTTTCGAGGATTGCCGTCACGAAGGGGTAGGGGAGTGCGGTGTTGGCTTCTGTCGCGGCGCAGCAGAAGCCGTTGCCGGACAGGTAGGACCCGCCCACGTAGGCGGAGTAGTTCTGGGGTTGTTCGGTGGTCTGGCCGGTCATGAACATGCCGTTTTCCAGGTCGGCCTGGACCCAGGGGCCGTTGCCTGGGCCGCAGGCGTTCCAGCAGGCGCGGCTGAAGTTGAGGGTGTCCATGTGGCCGTTGCCGGTGTCGGTGCCGGAGATTTCGGAGTTGCCGAAGCCGAAGCAGCAGTCCGAACCCGAACGGGTGCCGCCGAATACCCCGTAGATGCCTTCCGGCTGGCCGTCCACGGCGATGCCGTTGGCCCGGCGGTTGCCGTTGTTGTAGGCCTGACCGCGATGGCCGGTCAGTGCGGTGCAGGCGAGGCTGGTCACGCACGCGTGCAGGCCGCCGATGCTCGGTCCGCCGCCGGGTGGAGCGTCGACGAACTTGAAACCGTAAGCGGGTCGGCCGTTCACGGTGATCGGCAGCGCGGACGCGTCGACGCCCTCGTGCGTGTAGAAGAAGTTCGAGTAGACGGCCGTGGTCGGGGCCTGCGGGACCAGATCGTTGTGCTGCCCGGACTGGTCGTAGATCGTGGCGACCACACAGCTGGTGTCGGCGCAGAAGCGATCCTGTGCCGAGGCATCGGCATAGCCGCCGGGTTCGGTCACGCCGATATCGGTGACCTCACCGTCGGAGGATCGCCGGACCTGGTAGAGCGCACCGTCATACGATGCGAACAGGGCGCGCGCCGAGCTGTACGCCGCGACGCACGCGGTCCCGGCCTCGGCGTACACATCACAGGGTGACTGCGCGGTCGGAGCGGCGACGGCCACCGTACCGAACGCGCCGATCATGAGCACCAGCAGCGCGGTCACCACTCCACGAATCAGCCGCATCCGTGAAATGGTAAGCGGACCTGCTTATTCCGACGCCGTTTCGGGCTCAGGGCGCGGTGACCGGGGTGTCACAGCTGGCCGGGGGATCGATCAGGCGGCAGTCGGCGGGGCCGCGGGTCGGGAGATAGTTGGCGGGAACGCCGTCGGCGGCGACGATCTCGCGGTAGGTGGTGACCGCGTCGGTGGGGATGCGGGTCAGGGTGGGGTCGGTGCGGACGTTGACCGTGTAGAGCCCGAATCGCGGTGTGTAGGAGCTCCATTCGTAGTTGTCGGTGAGGCTCCAATAGTTGTAGCCGATGACGTTCATGCCGTCGGTCTTCGCGCGCTGCAGCCAGTAGACGGTGTCGCTGAGCTGTTCGGAGCGGGTGTATCCGTCCGTGCGGGGTTGCCCGTTGTCGGTGGGCATGCCGTTCTCCACGATCCACAACGGTCTACCGGGGAAGAGCTTCGAATAGTGTTGCAGCGCAAAGTAGATGCCCTCGGGGCGCACGGGAAGATCCCACATGCCCGTGGGTGCGCCGGTGGCGGCGAGATCCGGTGGCTCGTAACCGAAGTAGTAGTCGATGCCGATGAAATCCAACTTCGCGCCGATGAGCGCCATCAGCGGCCCGTTGACCTGGGTCTCGGCCCCGGCGACATACCCGACATTGCTGGTTACCAACGCATTCGGCTGCACCTGATGGATGTAGTCGTAGATGCTGTTGTGCGCCTGCGCGACCTCGTTCAGCATCTGATCGGCATCGGTCCCGTTCAAGGTGACCTCGTGCATGATGTACGCCACCGGCTCGTTGACGGTCACCCAGATCGGGTCCCGCCCGGCGTAGCGGTCGACAACCTTGCGCATATTGGTCAGCCAATCGCTCACCATCGCGGGATTGCGCCACCCGCCCCGGTCCGACTCCCACCCCGGATACACCCAGTGATCCAGGGTCAGCATGGGCCGCATACCGGCCGCGACAATGGCGTCGACCACTTCGTCGTAGTACGCGAATGCCGCCGGATCCCACACTCCCGGTTGCGGTTCCAGCCGCGCCCATTCGATTCCCACCCGATAAACCTTGACACCGAGATTCTTGGCCAGAGTGATATCGGATCGAAACCGGGAAAGGAAATCCACCGAATCGCCGACGCTGTCCCAGCCCGGATTGTTCGCGATGTAGCGGGTCCAATTGCTGTCCGGTGGCTGGCCTTCGGTCTGAAACCCGGAAGACGCCACGCCCCAGAGGAATCCGGCCCCGAGCTCACCCATGCTCGCTTCCGGCGTGATGCTGGCCGCCCCCGGGACCAGGAGCGTGGTAGCGGCCAGGACGAGCCCGGCCGCGACGAGACAGCGAAATCGAGTGCGCATGAGCACTTCCCCGGGACCAGCACTCGAATGGAGTGAAAGCGGCTACTTACTCCTGGATAGCTGAGCTTGGTCTCGGGAATGTGCCAGCTCGATAGTGGTTCGGCACGAATTCGGCGTGCAGGTCGCCGCCGAACAATTTCCAGTAGAGGGCGTTCATGTCCGCCGCGCCCGGAGCATGCCGAGCCAGGATTGCGGCGACCGCCGGTGGCACGTCCGGCGGGATATACCCTGCGGCGCAACGCTGTACATAGTTGTTGCGTTCGACGGGCCCACCGGTCTCCGGCATCGGAATTTCACACACGTCGGTCACCAGCCAGTTGACCAACCGCATGGCGGCATAGTCGGCATCGTGGGTGGAGTGACGCTCGACGAAGTCGCCCTCGGCGGGTGTCAGTTCGAAGTGTGGGGAGGTGGCCAAGCCGAAATCGGTGAGGAACACTCGGCTTCCGTCGCTGCGCAGGTTCCCGAAGTGTCCATCCATGTGCAGCAGCTGGTGCTCGCGTAGGGCGGCCACGATATCCGAGAGCTGCCGCTCGAACTCGGGGGCTACCCCGATCGGGTTGTCGCGCAACATATTCGAGATCGGGTGCGGAATGTACTCGCTGAACAATACGAGGCTGCACCGCGCGGCGGCGAGCGCTTCGAGTCGTGCGCGCACGGTCGAGTCGCCGCCGTACGCGGCGACGACCGCGTCGATGTCGACGTGCTCCTCGGCGATCGGCGCCCGGCCCGGCAGGATCCGCCAGTGATAGAGCATCGGGAACGACTGTGTCCGGCCCGCCAGCACCGCCTCGGTGACGATCGTGTTCGCCGCCAGCTCACGCCACGCGTTGAAGCCCGGACCGCCAATCCCGTACTGGCAGACCAGCGGTAGGCCGAAGAGGTTAGCGGTGGAGCCGCGATGAGCGAGCTCCAGATCGGTCAGCGGGATGCGCTTGATGAACACCGGCACCCCGTCGACATCAGCCACTGTCGAGCCGCCACCGACTCCCACACTGTGCGACCGCCCGCCGTCGATGAGCGCGGCGAGCGCGCTGTCACCCTGGGCGGCAAGCGAAGCCGACAGTGTCCGGTGGCGATCGCCCCTCGCGGTTGTCATCGATCGAATCCGGCGGCACTGCCCGGAACCGATGTCGGGCCCGGTGAGATCACCGGGCCCGACATCGAAATACTATGTGCCATAGTGGAATAGCGTATCAGTGCCGTCGTGAGACGAGTTTCCTTATCCAGCCGGACTTCTGGTCCACCGGCGGGGGAGCCGAATCTGTTTCCGCGAACGGGCAACTCGGGGGCGGGGGAGTGGATTCCGCTTCCAACGGTGCGCGACGCAGCAGAGCCGGTCTGAGATCGGGGTCGGGTGGGTCGTAGTAGCGGTGGAAGGTGGGGGTCAGCCCGGCCGAGAGCGGCGGATTGATCCAACTCCAGTCGGTGGGGCAGCGGCGACCCGCGGACTGTTCGCGCTCGACATGGTCGATGAACTGCTTGGCGACGGTGTGATGATCGACCAGATGCACGCGAGACTGCTTGTAGCTGTGCAGGATCGCGCGACTGAGTTCGATCAGTGCGGTGTCACGCCACAGCGTGCGCTCGCTGGAGCAGTCCAGGCCCGCCTGTTCGCCGATCTGCGGCAGCAGGTCGTAGCGGTCCTGATCGCCGAGGTTGCGCCCGATCTCGGAGGAGACGTACCAGCCGTTGAACGGCGCGCACGGATAGGTGAGGCCGCCGATGACCAGGTCCATGTTCGCCACCGCGGGCACGGCATGCCATTTCAGGTCGAGGTCGGCGAACCACTCGTGATCGGGGTGACTCAGCGGCACCTCGAGCACCAGATCGGCCGGTACCGGGAACAGGTGCACCCGGCCCTCCGGGGATTGGATCAGCAGCGGCAGTACATCGAAACGCCCCCTTGTCCGGGGCCGCCAGCCCCGTTCCAGCGCCACCTGAGTGATGGCGACATTGGCCGGATCGCCCAGCACCCCACCGGGAATGCGATACCCGGCATAGCGGATGAGCTGTGAGTTGAGAATCCGGAATCCGCGACCGTCCGGCCCGGCGGGCGGTCCGATGGTGATGAAAGAGCGCACCGCGCCGCCATTGGTGGCCCGGCGCAGATGATCCCAGCAGGCCTGCGCGATGTCGGCGGCCGAGGCCGCGTCCCGGGCGTCGAGGACTTCCAGTGCGCGCCAGTGCTTTCGGCCCACACATCGATCATGATTGCGCCATGCGAGCCGGGCGCCGATGCCGAGCTCTTCCACGGTGTGTCGATAGGTGCCGGTCTGCCGGAACTCGCGCAGTACGGCTCGCACTCGCTCGGATGGCAGCTGCGCCAATTCGGGCTGAGCGAAGAACTCCGCGCATTCCCGCAGACGCTCGCCATCCACCACTGGGATGGGCGGGGCCTCGATGGGAACGGGCAATCCCTCGGAGTGCTGTGGGTTCGCGGATGCGGTCAGCGGCCGTGATCCAGGTACTTCGGTGGAGATCGTCATGAAGTTGTTGCCTTCGTGCTCGAGTCAAACTCGCCTGATGTCCAGCTTCAGCCCCTTTCCGAGTTCCTTTCCGTCGCCGAATATTCCACACTTCGCCCGAAAGTTGCCGTGATTCGCCGTATTTCGCATGTCCGAATTGTCGGAAATATACGAATGTTGCTGCGAGCTACCGCGCCACGCGGAAATCCGGTCGCGGGGGCTGGAGTGGACGGCTAAATAGGTATGGCTTACCTTTTCTCCGTGAGCGTTACCGAGGCCGTGCCGAATCTCCTCATCTGCCTGCGAGAGGGCCTCGAGGCAGGTCTCGTGGTCACCATCCTGCTGGCCGCCGTGCGGCGGCTGTCCACGCCCGAACGCCCGGTGTCCTCGACCCCGGTCTGGCTCGGCCTGCTCGGGGCGGTGTCGGTGGCGGGCAGTTTCGCCGCGGTGCTGACCTATTCGACCGGCGTGCTGTCCAGCTCCGGGCAGGAGGTGGTCGGCGGGGTACTCAGCGTGCTCGCCGTCGGACTGGTCACCGCGATGATCTTCTGGATGCGCCGGACCAGCGCCACCCTGTCGGGCCAGCTGCGCGGCGAGGTCGCTCGCGCCGCGGGGCTCGGCGCGGGCGTGCTCGCGGTGACCGCGTTCCTCGCGGTCGGTCGCGAGGGCCTCGAGACCACGCTGTTCGTCTGGACCGCGATCAAGGCCGCCGGTTCCACCGCCGCGCCCCTGGTCGGCGCGGTGCTCGGCCTGCTGCTCGCGATCGCCCTGTGCTGGCTGCTCTACCGCCAGGCCGTGCGCATCAACCTCGGTGTCTTCTTCAATCGAACCGCCGTGCTGCTGATCATCATTGCCGCGGGCGTACTCGCCTACGGCCTCGGCGATCTCCAGGACGCGGGCTGGCTGCCCGGCTCGCGCTGGATCGCCTTCGACCTGACCTCGCACATCGACGCCAACTCGTGGTGGGTCTCGCTCATCACCGGCATCACCGAGATCTCGCCGAAGATGACGGTCCTGCAGGCGGTGGCCTGGGTCGCCTACCTGGCCATCGTGATTCCGCTGTTCATCCAGGCGGGCCGCACCGCCGACGCCGCCCGCACGGCCGCTCCGGTCGCCCCCGTCGCCCCGCCCGAAGCGGCCCCTGCCACCGAGGCAGAACCGGCGTCTGCCGCAGAGGCCGAATCCGCGCCTGCCGCAAAGGCGAGCGCCCCTGTCCTGGAAGTCGAACCCGCACCCGCGGACTGGTGGGAGCGAATCGCCGGTCCGCGCCCGGTGCTGGTCGGCGCGACCCTGGTGCTGGTCCCGGTGCTCGCCGCGGGCACCGCCATCGCGCTGTTGCCTTCCAGCAGTTCGGGTTCCACCCGCACCATCACCGTCACCGCCGATGCCTGCGCGCCCGAGTGGACGGACGCGCAGACCGGCGCGCAGACCATCTCGGTGCACAACAAGACCAACAAAGCGGGCGAGATCCAGCTGGTCGACGCCGACGGCGCGGTGGCCGGGGAGATCGAGAGCATCGGTCCCGCCACCACCGCCGACCTCACCGCGACCCTGAACCCCGGCGGCTACACCATCTACTGCAAGATGTCCGGCGAGTCGCCGGTGTCCTCCAAGCTGGTGCAGGTCTCCGGCACCGCCACCGACGCGCCCCCGGTCTTCAAACCAGCAGTCGTCAGCGACCTCAGCGGCCCCAACGACGCCTACCAGACCTACGTGCGAGGGGTGCTGGGCCGCTTCACCACCGCCCTCGCTGCCGTCGACCGCGACCTGCGGGCGCGCAATATCCCGGCGGCCCAGGCCGATTGGCTCAACGCCATGCTGGAGTGGGAGCGGGTCGGCGCGTCCTACAACAGCTTCGGCGACGCCGGTACCGCGGTCGCGGGCCTGCCCAGCGGACTGCCGGAGGGCGTCAACGACCCCGACTTCACCGGTCTGCGCCGCCTCGAATACGGCCTGTGGCACGGTCAGGGCCCCGATCAGCTGCTGCCGGTGCTCGCCAAACTGAACACCGACACCGCCGCCGTACTGGACGACCTGCACAGCACCGATCTGGCCGGTTCGCCCACCAATCTGCCGATCCGCGCGCACGAGATCCTGGAAGACGCGCTGCGCGACCATCTCTCGGGCATGGACGACTTCGGTGCGGGCACGGCCTACCCGGCGACCCTCGCCGACATCGACGTCACCCGCGCGGTACTCGGCCAACTCGCCGCACCGCTGGACGCGCGCGCCCCGAAGTTGCGGGCCCAGCTCACCACTCAGCTCGACACCCTGCAGAACGCGCTGCTCGCCACCCGCGACAACGGTCGCTGGCGGCCGCCCGCACAGACCCCGCCCGCCGCCCGGCAAGCGGTGCTCGCCGCGATCGGCGCGGCTCTGGAATCGCTGGCTCAGGTGCCGCGATTGCTGGAAACCAGCGCCCACTGACCTCCCCGACGAAGAAGGCAACACCATGACTGTCAGCCGCCGCCGCTTTCTCTCCGGGGCCGCCGTGGGCGCCGCCGGTACCGCGTTGACCGCGGGCGTCCTCGTCGAGGGCGCGCACGTCGACGCCGGGGCCACCGCCGTATCGCCCGAGCGCACACCGGTTTTCCCGTTCCACGGGGTGCACCAGTCCGGCATCCTCACCCCGGGTCCGGCCGATAAGCAGAGCGCCTCGTGCTTCGCGTCCTTCGATGTCACCGTGGCCGATCGCGGCCAGCTGGTGGCCTTGATGAAGACCCTCACCGAACGCGCCCGCACCCTGACCTCCGGTGGCGCGGCCCCGGATCTCGGCCTGGGCCAGCCGCCCGCCGACAGCGCGGTGCTGGGCCCCGAGATTCCCGCCGACGGCCTGACCGTCACCACCGGTGTCGGCGCGAGCCTGTTCGATCAGCGTTTCGGCCTGGCCGCGCTCAAGCCCGCGCGGCTGACCCCCATGCGGATCTTCCCCGACGATTCGCCGGATCCGGTGTGGATGCACGGCGATCTGCTGGTGCAGCTGTGCGCCCACAACCAGGACGCCATCCACCACGCCATCCGTGACATCACCCGTCACACCCGCGGCGCACTGCAATTGCGCTGGAAGATCCAGGGTTACAACTCGCCGCCGCGCCCGTCTGGCACCGGCCGCAACCTGCTCGGCTTCAAGGACGGCACCGCCAACCCGACCGGTACCGACGCCACCGACCTGGTGTGGTCCGACGGCTCCGGCGAACCGGCCTGGACCAAGGACGGCACCTATCAGGTGGTCCGCCTGATCCGGATGCTGGTGGAATTCTGGGATCGCGTGTCGATCGCCGAGCAGGAGAACATGTTCGGCCGCCGCCGCGAATCCGGTGCGCCGCTGGACGGCAACAAGGAATTCGATGTGCCGAACTATTCCGCCGATCCCGACGGCACGGTCATCAAGACCGATTCGCATATCCGCCTGGCCAATCCGCGTACCTCCGAGACCGCGAACCAGCAGTTGATCCGCCGTTCCTACAATTACGATCTGGGTCTGGACACCAACGGCAACATGTCGGCCGGACACATCTTCACCTGTTTCCAGCAGGATGTGCAGCGCCAGTTCGAAGCCATCCAGACCCGGCTCGCCGGTGAGCCGCTCACCGATTACGTTCAGCCCTTCGGCGGCGGCTATTTCTTCGTGCTGCCCGGCGTCACCGACGCGAACGACTGGTACGGCCGCGCCCTGCTGAGCTGAGGCGGGTCGGGAAGCGCTGCCCCGCAACAGCTTTAGCTTTTCGATCGATCCGTGCGCCCGGAGCGGCATCCGGACGTGCGCTGGGGCCCCGTCGGCCGGGTCGGTCGCGCCGAGATAGCGGACCGCGTGGACTCGAATTCACGCAGGTCGCGATCCGCCCGGTCCATTCGTGTTTCGACCCCGATGGCCAGGGTAGGTCCGAGATGTCCCGGCAATCCGAATACGAGGAGCGCCATGTCGGAGCACGAGTGGGTATTCCGGACCGGCTCTTTCTGTATTCAGCCAGAGCGTTGAGGGAGGGGAGGGGAAGTCGCAAATGGCCGTCGACGGTTCACATGTGATCAGGCAGTCGCACGTCGGGGTGATCGAGGTGCGGGTGTCCGCCGAGGCCGACCGGCTCGCGATGCTGCGCGCGGTCGCCGAAACCGTGCTGCTGACAGCGGATTTCACGCTCGACGTGGTGACCGATGTCCGGGTCGCGCTCGACGAGGTGGCGACCGCGCTGATCCTGGACGCGATCCCGGGCGCGGAGCTCGCCTGCGAATTCCGCTACGACTCCGGGGAGGTGCGGGTCCGCGTCGCGACCGTCACCGAGACCGATTCCGCCCTCACTGAGCAGAGTGTCGGCTGGCATCTGCTCGATGCCCTCACCGACGCCATCCGCACCACCTGCGACGGCTTCGATGACGAGCTGCGCGGATACCCGGTGGCGATCCATTTCAGCAAAGTCGGAAACGAGGACTGACCAGCAGTCGGTCGGTGCGATGAGATAATGCCTCCCGTGGCAACGGAAGCGGGAGTGCACGACGATGCGGCCGGGCAGGCCGCCGAATTCGCGGGAATCGCGGCCACGGACGTGGGAGGCTTCCGCTTCTGGTTCGTGGGGCAGCGCTGGGAGTGGTCCGACGAGCTGGCACGCATGCACGGCTACGAGCCGGGTGCGATCCGCCCCACCACCGAATTGCTGTTGTCGCACAAGCACCCCGACGACCGCGCGCACGTCGAGGATCTGCTCGATCGCGCCCTGCACACCGGCGGGGCCTTCTCCAGCCGTCACCGCTTCATCGATACGACGGGCGTCGAGCATCAGGCGCTGGTGGTGGCCGATCGAATGTTCTCCGAGGACGGGACGGTGGTCGGGACCTCCGGCTACTTCATCGATCTCACCCACACCATCGCCGAGTCACGGCGCGAGGCGCTCAGTGAGACGCTGCCCGACCTGTTCGAGTCGCGCGCGGTGATCGAGCAGGCCAAGGGCGCGCTCATGGTGATCTACCGGATCAACGCCGACCAGGCCTTCCGAATCCTGGTGTGGCGCTCGCAGGAGACCAACACCAAGCTGCGCGCGCTGGCCACCCGGTTGGTGGCGGAACTCGATACCTCGCCACTGGTGGAACCCATCGCCCGCAGCCAGTTCGACCACCTGCTGCTGACGGTGCACGAGCGCATCGGGGTGGACGGCTAGTTCGCGGTGCGGCTGGATCGCCGGATCTCAGCGGGGCCGGATCGTCGCTAGTTGGTGATGCGACGGAACGGCGCGGCGATCTCCGGACGCAGTTCGGCCGTTGCGGCGGTGCGGGATTCGCGTCGTTCGAGAGCCTGGGTGGCATCGGGTTCATTGTTGGCGGTGAGCCGGATGATGGCGCGCTCGAGAATGGGCAGCACCTGAGCCACCCGCATGGTGCCGTCGGCGCACTGGCCCAGCAGTGAGAACGTCATGTTCGACAGCACGGCCGCGATGTCCTCGAGGTACTGCGGGTCGGCGCCCGCGAGAACGGCTGCGGCGATGGGCAATACGGCGTCGAGCCCGTGGTTGTCCAGGCGCACCGCGGCCGGTCCGGTGCGGGCGCGGTGGTAGGCCTCGAGCATGATGGGATGCCGTTCCCATGGCTCGAAGACATGCTGGGTGACCCGAATCAGGCCGTCGCGCAATGTTTCTCCCGGCGGCGGGGTCTCCATCGGGACGTAGGTGTGGTGCTCCATCCAGGCTTCGAGCGCGGAGACGATCAGCTCGTCGCGGGTGGGGAAGATCTTGTAGATCGTGGTGAGCGAGACGCGGGCGCGGCGGGCGACCTCGCGTAGTTGCACGGCGTCGTAGCCGTCGGATTCCAGCAGCGCGCGCACCGTGTCGATGATGCGGGCCCGTGCGGCCTCTTCCGTCTCCTTGCCCATGTCGCTAGAGTATCGCCGTTACTTCAGTAACCAAGTTACTGAGCCGCCCTCCCGCAAGGTTTCCCATGCCGACCATTTCGCGTCGTACCCTGCTCACCGGGGCCGCGGCCACCGCCGCACTGCTCACCACCGCCCGTGCCGGTGCCGCGCCCGCACCGATCGCCACCCGGGTCAACCGGGTCGGACTCACCCGCGAGGACCATCGCGTCGTGGTCATCGGCTCCGGATTCGGCGGCGGCGTGACCGCGCTGCGGTTGGCCGAGGCCGGGGTCCCGGTCACCCTGCTCGAACGCGGCATGCGCTGGCCGACCGGACCCGATGCGCAGACCTTCCCGCACGCCACCTCGCCGGACAAGCGGATCCTGTGGCATCGCTCCAGCCCGAATCTGTTCGGGCAACCGCTGGTCTTCGAGCCGTACACCGGACTGGTCGAGGCGGTGCCGGGGGAGAACATGACCGCGCTGTGCGCCGCCGGGCTGGGCGGCGGATCGCTTGTCTACCAAGGCATGTCGCTGCAACCCACCCGCGAGGTGTTCGAGACGCACTTCCCGGCGGCGCTGGACTGGACGACTCTGGCCGCCGTGCACTACCCGCGAGCCAGCCGAATGCTCGGCCTCGCCGTCGCACCGGACGAGCTGATCGCCTCGCAGAACTACACGGCCGCAAGAATTTTCGCCGACCACGTGCGCGCCGCCGGAATGCCGCTGTCGAAGATCCCGATGCCGATCGACTGGAACTACGCGCTGGCGGAACTGCACGGCGAGATGGCCCCGTCCTACACCAACGGGGACGGCGCGATGGGCGTCAACAACGGCGGCAAACACACCGTCGACGTCACCTACATCGCGGCCGCCGAGGCCACCGGCCGCGTCACCGTGAACACCCTGCACGAGGTCACCGATATCGAGCGCGGCACCGACGGCCGCTGGATCGTGCACGTCGACCGCACCGACACCTCGGGTGCGGTGCTGGAGAACAAGATCCTCACCACCGACGCGCTGGTGCTCGCCGCGGGCAGCCTCAACACCACTCGACTGCTGGTGCGCGCCAAGGCGAAAGGCCAGATCCCCGACCTGCCCGACGCGCTCGGCACCGGCTGGGGCACCAACGCCGATCGCATCTACGTGTGGTCGAATCCCGTGCAGGAGTTCGGCATCCAGCAGGGCGGCCCGGTCGTCTACGGTTCCCTGAACTGGGATGACCCGCACGGCGCGCACACCGTCATCCAGGCCTCGATCCCGCCGATGCCGGTCGACGCGCACAGCACCATGATGGTCGGCTACGGCGTCAGCGACGGCCGCGGCGAATTCCGTTACGACACAGGCGCGGACGCCGCGACCCTGCACTGGCCCAGCGACGGCGACTCCTACATCCAGAACAACCACATCGGCCCCGCCGTGCACCGAATCGCCGGTGACTCCAGCGTCCTGCTCGACACCAACGCCGTCTTCCCCTCCACCTGGCATCCACTGGGCGGGGCCAACATGGGCGCGGTCTGCGATACGGAGGGGCGAGTCCTGGGCCAGAACGGACTCTATGTCCTCGACGGCGCTCTCATGCCAGGCAATACGGCCGCCTGCAACCCATCGCTGACGATCGCCGCACTCGCCGAACGGGCATTGGAGATATTGGTGAAAACTGATGTAGGGCAGCGGATCTAGTCAGCTGCGGGAATCGCCGGTGACCGGGAGGTTCGCCGCGAGGTGATCGAGTATCGGGGCGAGGCGGCCCAGCTCTTCGAGGTGCAGTTCGCTCAGCGCTTCGATGCGTTCCTCGCCGAGCTGCGTCACCTCCAGGCGGACGACTCGCGAATCCTGTTCGTCGCGAACGCGTTCCACCAGTCCGGCTTCCACGGCGCGGTCGACCAGTCCGACCGCGCTGTGGTGGCGCACGGTGAGATACTCCGCGATCTCGCCGATGGTCGGGCGCGTATCGCCGGTGTGGCCGGTGATCGCGAGCAGCAGCTGGTGTTGCGCGGCGGTGAGTCCGACCTGTCTCGCCTGTTCCTCGCTCCACCGTTCGAAACGGCGCAGGGTGCTGCGAAAGGTCAGGAGAGTGGCGTAATCACGCGCGGTCAGCTTGGGCATGGGGGCCGGTTCCTGTCGTCACTCGATACCGGTCGGCATGGAAAACCTTCGGAAATTTAACTCTAGCCGATCATATCGTGCTGCGATATAAAAGTATCGTAGTGCGATACTTGTTCCGGAGGAGTCGATCTCATGACGCTGGACATCCTGGCTTTCTCGCTGGCCGCAATCGTTCTGGCCCTGGTGGTCGTGATGCTGGCGGTCGGTGTCGCCGACCTGTCGAATCGCCCCACCGTCACCTGGTGCCACCGATGTTCGAAATCGATGATCGACTCCCACCACGACGCGCAACCGGTATGCATGCGCTGTCGGGTCCGGCTGGCGGTGGACGACGTCACGGCCCATCACCCGGGATAACGGCTATTCGCGCGGATTCGCGGAAGTCTTTGCGCCCGTGAGTATGTCGTGATGCGAGTGGACCTGCTCGCGCAGTGCCTCGACGACGGCGGCGACCTCGGGTCGCCGCAGCGTCTCCGGGCGCACCACCAGCCAGTAGGTGAGGCGGACGGCGATCTCGGACAGGATCCGCTTCAGGTCGGGGTGGCGGTCGGCCATGAAGCAGGGGAGCAGTCCGATGCCGGCGGCGGCGCGGGTGGCTTCCACGTGGACGAAAACATTGGTGGAGGAGATGGATTCGCGCATGGCGGGGGCGAAGGTCGGGGCCAGGTCCAGATCGTCGACCTGGAGCATGGAGTCGATGAAGTAGACCAGGGGGTGGGCGGCGAGATCCTCGACGGCGTGCGGGGCGGCGTGCCGGTCGAGGTAGGTGTGCGCGGCGTACAGCCCGAGCGTGTACTCGCCCAGCGCGATGGCTCGGGCCCGGCGCAACTGCGGTTTGCCGACCACCACTTCGACATCGAAGCCGGACCGCTGTAGTGATGCCAGCCGGGTCGCGGTGACGATCTCGACCGCGAGTCGTGGATGCCGCCGCTGTAGCGCCGCGACCGCGGGCGCGGCCAGGTACGCGCTGAAGCCGTCGGTGGCCGACATCCGCACCACGCCTTCGAGGGTCGGCGTCTCCGAGGTCAGCGAGCGCACCGCCGACTCGATGGTCTCCGCGGCAGTCAGTGCGTCGCGCCCGAGATCGGTGAGCTCCCACCCGCTCGCGCCGCGAATCAGCACCCGCCCGCCGAGTGCCCGCTCGAGCGCGGCGATGCGCCGGGAGATGGTGGTGTGGTTGATGCCGAGCTCCTCCGCGGCCGAGACATAGCGTCCGGTGCGGCCGACGGCGAGCAGCACCAGGAGATCGTCGGGGCTGGGCCGTGGGGAGGTCACGCTCATTTCTGCATCTTTGCAGAACGGCACTGCGAAACCGGCCATTGTCGTCGACGCGGATCTGCACGAATACTCCTGTGCATCGAAAGTATGTGGGCCGCATCACAGCTGAGGGTGAGGCGGACCGGGCGGTAAGGAGTACGTGATGAGCGTCCGCGAAAGCGCACCCGGGACGGGCGGCGGTCTGGCCGGATTACGGCGGGTGGTCGCCGCGTCCATGGCCGGGACCGTGGTCGAGTGGTACGAGTTCTTTCTCTACGGCACCGCGGCCACGCTGGTGTTCAACAAGGTGTTCTTCGCCAAGGGCACCAGCGACCTGGACGCCATCATGGCGGCGTTCATCACCTACGCGGTCGGCTTCGCGGCTCGGCCGCTGGGCGGCATCGTCTTCGGGCACTTCGGCGACAAGTACGGCCGCAAGAAACTGTTGCAGCTGAGCCTGATCCTGGTGGGCGCGGCCACCTTCGGAATGGGCTGCCTGCCCACCTTCGGGCAGGTCGGCTACTGGGCGCCGACGCTGCTGGTGATCCTGCGGTTCGTGCAGGGCTTCGCGGTCGGCGGGGAATGGGGTGGCGCGGTACTGCTGGTGGCCGAGCACAGTCCGAGTCGTTCACGGGCGTTCTGGGCGTCGTGGCCACAGGCGGCGGTGCCGGTCGGCAATATGCTCGCCACCATCGTGCTGCTGGTGCTGACCTCCACGCTGTCCGACGCGGCGTTCCTGTCATGGGGCTGGCGGGTGGCCTTCTGGCTGTCGGCGGTGGTGGTGCTGATCGGGTACTACGTGCGCACCAAGATCACCGACGCGCCGATCTTCGTTGCCGCGCAACAGGTCGCCGAGCAGGAGCAGGCGTCGTCGTTCAGTGCGTTCGAGGTGCTGCGCCGGTATCCGCGAGGTGTGTTCACCGCCATGGGGCTTCGCTTCGGCGAGAACGTCTTCTATTACCTGGTGGTCACTTTCAGCATCACATATCTGAAAGTCCATGTGGGAGCGAACACCAAGGTGATCCTGTGGTGGCTGCTGATCGCGCACACCGTGCACTTCCTGGTCATCCCGCAGGTGGGCAGGCTCAGTGACCGGATCGGGCGGCGGCCGGTGTACCTGGTGGGCGCGCTGGCGGCGGGCACCTGGGGGTTCTTCGCCTTCCCGATGATGGACAGCAAGCACAATGGCGTGATCCTGGCCGCGGTTGTCATCGGCCTGGTGTTCCACGCGTTCATGTATTCGGCGCAGCCCGCGATCATGGCCGAGATGTTCCCGACCCGGATGCGGTATTCCGGTGTGTCCCTTGGTTATCAGGTGACCTCGCTGGTCGCCGGGTCGCTGGCCCCGATCATCGCGGTGCGGCTGCTCGACAGTTACGGGTCCTCGGTGCCGATCGCCTGGTATCTGGCGGCGTCGGCGCTGGTGACCGTGGTGGCGGTGCTGTTCGCCCGCGAGACCAAGGGCGCGGATCTGGCCGATATCGACCGCGCCGACGCCGCCCTGGTGGCGGCCGAATCAGAGGCGAAGGTGAAGGTGGCATGAGCGTGGGCGAATTCCGGCAGGACGGACTGAAGGGGCGCACGGCCCTGGTGACGGGCGGTGCGAGCGGTATCGGGGCGGCGTGTGCCCGTGAGCTGGCCGCTTGTGGCGCACGGGTGATCGTCGCGGATATCGACGGCGAGGGGGCCGAGCGGGTGGCCGGGGAGATCGACGGGCACGCCTGGCAGGTCGATCTCCTGGACGTGTCCGCGCTGGAGACCCTCACGCTCACCACCGACATCCTGGTGAACAACGCGGGCGTGCAAACCGTCAGTCCCCTGGTGGAATTCGCGCCCGAACGGTTCCGTTCGATGCTGGCGCTGATGGTGGAGGCCCCGTTTCTGCTCACCCGCGCCGCGCTGCCGCACATGTACGCGCAGGGGTTCGGGCGGATCATCAATATCTCGTCGGTGCACGGGCTGCGGGCCTCGGCGTTCAAGGCCGCCTACGTCACCGCCAAGCACGCGCTGGAAGGGCTGTCCAAGGTGACCGCGCTCGAAGGTGGGCCGCACGGAGTGACCAGCAACTGCGTGAACCCCGGGTATGTGCGAACACCGCTGGTGGACAAGCAGATCGCCGATCAGGCCGCCGCGCACGGGATCGACGAGCGGGAGGTGGTGGAGCGGATCATGTTGACCGACAACGCGATCAAGGAGCTCGTGGAACCGGATGAGGTCGCCTCGCTGGTGGGGTGGCTGGCGTCGGATCACGCGCGCATGGTGACCGGGGCGTCCTACACGATGGACGGCGGGTGGAGCGCGCGATGATCGACGCCGACCCCGTGAGGAGTGACGACCTCCCTGCGATGAGCGACGACCGGCCGCAGTGGGTACCCGGTGCGGCCGCGATAGCCGACGCCCGCATCACCGACTTCGCGCGATTCGTGCAGCTGCGCGACGGGATTCGCCACGATGACTACCGATCGTTGTGGGAATGGTCGGTCGAGGACATCGGCGGATTCTGGGGTGCGCTGTGGGAGTACTTCGAACTGGGGGAGTCGCCCGATGTCGTGCTCGACAGCGAGTCCATGCCCGGGGCGCGCTGGTTTCCTGGCACCCGGGTGAACTATGTCGATCAGGTGCTGCGGCAGGCGAACCGGGACCGGCCCGCGATCATCGCGGTCAGTGAGGACTCGTCGCAGCGGGACATCGCTTGGTCGGAAATGCTCTCGCGCACAGCAGTTCTCGCGCGATCGCTGCGGGACCTGGGTGTCGGTCCCGGTGCTCGGGTCGCGGGCTATGTCCCCAACATTCCCGAAGCCGTGATCGCGTTTCTCGCGACTGCGAGTCTGGGGGCTGTCTGGAGTGCGTGCGGCCAGGACTATTCGGCCGCGGCCGCGCTGGATCGGCTCGGCCAACTCGAACCGGTCGTGCTCATCGCGGCCGACGGCTACCGCTACGGGGGTAAGCGGCACAGTCGGCTGGCCGAGGTCGAGTCTCTGCGAGCGGGTTTGCCGTCGCTGCTGGCCACGATCCTGATCTCGGACTCCAGTGCCAGCCTGCCCGGGGCTCTGGATTGGGGACAGGTCACCGAGGGCCCCACATCCGAACCGCTGCAACCCATCCCGGTGGATTTCGATCACCCGCTGTGGGTGCTGTACTCCTCGGGCACCACCGGCAAACCCAAGGGCATCGTGCACGGTCACGGCGGTGTCCTGCTCGAACACCTCAAAGCCCTGGCCCTGCACACCGACCTCGGCCCCGACGACACCTTCTTCTGGTACACCAGCCCGAGTTGGATGATGTGGAACTTCCAGGTCGCGGGCCTGCTGGTCGGTGCCACCATCGTCTGCTACGACGGCAGCCCCGGCTATCCGGCCCCGGATGCCCTGTGGGACTTGGCCGCTCGCACCGGCACCACCGTCCTGGGCACCAGCCCCGGCTATGTGCTGGCCTGCGAGAAGGCCGATGCGCACCCGGCCCGCACCCACGACCTGACCGCCCTGCGCCGCATGGGTATCACCGGTTCGGCATTCCCCGCCGCGTCGTCGCTCTGGCTGCGCGACGAGGTCGGCGACCTGCCCGTGTCCTCCATCAGCGGCGGCACCGACATAGTCTCGGCCTTCATGGGCGGCGTCCCCACCGTGCCGGTCTGGCCCGGCCAGCTCTCCGCCCCGTATCTCGGTGTGGCCCTGCAATCCTGGGATCCCGACGGCCACCCCACCGACAGCGTCGGCGAACTGGTCATCACCAAACCCATGCCGTCCATGCCGGTTTCCTTCTGGAACGATCCCGACGGTTCCCGCTACCGCGACGCCTATTTCGACACCTACCCGGGCGTCTGGCGGCACGGCGACTGGATCACCCACACTGCCCACGGTGCCGTCGTCATCCACGGCCGCTCCGACTCGACGTTGAACCGCAACGGCATTCGCATGGGCAGCGCCGATATCTACCGCGTGGTCGAGTCACTCCCCGAGATAGTCGAGGCTCTGGTCCTGGGCATCGAACAACCGGACGGCGGCTACTGGATGCCGATGTTCGTAGTCCTGGCCCCCGGCCTGGATCTCACCGACGACCTGACCCACCGCCTCCGCGAAGCAATCCGCAAGGAGCTCTCCGCTCGCCACATCCCCGACGAAATCATCGCCGCCCCGGGCATTCCGCACACGCGCACGGGTAAGAAGCTGGAGGTGCCACTGAAACGCCTGTTCCAAGGTGTGCCGCTCGATCAGGCGGTCGATCCCACCGCCATCGACAACCCAGAGCTGTTGTCCTGGTACCTGGCTCGCCGCCCGCGTTGAAGTTCCTGGCTGTCGAGAGCCGAGCTGTTCGAGGCCTGTGATGTGGAGTCCGGCTGGTGTCTCCGGACTCCACATCGTCTCGATCAGGTCAGCTCAGGTCGAACTTGCCGGAGGCCACCGCGGCGGTGAAGCCGTCCCAGATCTCCGGCGCGAAAACGTGAGCCGGACCAGTGGGATTCTTCGAATCGCGCACGCCCACCATGCCTGCGGGCAGGTGGGCGACTTCGACGCAGTCCTTGCCGGAACCGCTACGGGTGGATTTGAACCATTTGGCTTCGGATAGGTCGATGTTCACTCGCCGAACTCCTTCGCTACTGCCAAGATCCGTTGCCTGGACTGGGCTTCGTTCAACGCTACCGCCTCGATCTCGCGCAGGGCACCCCGATATCGCTGCACTTCGGCCCCGCGTTCCAGATAGAGATCACCGGCATACTCCTCGATGTACACGATCGGAGGTTCTGTCAGCTTGGACTCGGGCAGGACCGGGAACTCCATCAGGCTGAAGGATCCGATGTACGGCCCGAGATGCCTTGGGGCGCTGAACGGTACGACTCGGATCGAGACGTTCGGCAGCTCGGCGAGTTCGGCGAGATGGTCGAGCTGTTCGCCCATGACCGCAGGGCCACCGACCTGCTCTCGAATCACGGCCTCCGAGAGCAAGGCCACCATCTCGAAGGTGTTGTCCGCCAATCGCATCTGCCGGTGCGCGGCCAATTCGAGGCGTCGTTCGACTGCCTCCGAGGTCAGCTGCGGGATCTCCGACCAGGCAATAGCTCGGCGATACTCGGTGGTCTGGAGCATGCCGGGAAGAATGCCGGTCTTCCACGCGGTGAACCGCTTTGCCGAATCCTCCAGCCAAAGGAAATGGTCGAAGCCAGCCGGGATCTGGGCATCGGCGTAGGCCCGCCACCAACCACCTCCGTGTACCCGGTTCGATCGGGACTCGGTCAGCAGGGACAGCAACATTCGCCGTACCTCGTCGCTGGCTCCGTACCCATCGCACAGGGCGTTGATCTGGAACGAGGTCATGCGGGTGGCGATGCCCTCTTCGATCCTGCTGATCGACTGCGGCGAGGTCTCGGCGGCTCGGGCGGCCGCCGCCTGAAAGATCCCTTTCTCGATACGCAACCGCCGCAGTTCTCGCCCGAGCGCGCGGCGGGCAAGAGTACTTCCGTTCTCACTCATTTCGTTACCCCCACTATCGAATGAACCCGTTTCTGGAAGCCGCCAATTGGAAGCCCCAATTGGATGTGGCCGCTGTGGAAGTCCGTCCTCGACAACGCGGAATCGACCGTTCGAGATCGCCAATTCCCTGCGACCGCATGTTTACTCGTTGCATCCCCGATGGCCGGGAAGCCGGTTCCACAAACCGACCGCTCGAAAGTGCCCTTCGCAGTGGCTATTCGGCCGCACCGGTGCGTACCGGCCACCGGGGACCCCAAAAATCAATGTAGACAATCTATCTGGAGGAGGCCGATCGTGTTGGGGTTACCGATCGAAAATCACGAAGCCGTAGGCATCATGACCCTGTCCTACGCCCGCGATGTTCTCCGGGTCCACGCCTGCTGCACGCTGCTGGTCTGCGCGAAGAAGCGCCAGGCCACGGCGCTGCTGAATGCCGCCCATCGGGCCGCGGCCGAGGCTTGGGGGAGGCGATTCGCATGACTTATGTCAGCCACGAGATCCCGGACTATCCGGTCGGGAATCTCGAAATGGCCAGGGCGGCTCGAGAAAAGCACGCCGAGTGCGATTGGGACTGTGAGGCTCGCCGCTATTTCACTCAGCGGGTTCCGGAGTTGGAGCGCGAGCAGCAATAGTTCGCGCCCAGGCCCGTCTCGCGAATAGCGTTTGCGGGCAACGACGTATCGCGCCGAGTGCTAGCACCTGACGCACTGTGGCGGTTCGGAGCAGATCAGTCGGGCGTCGGGTGCAGACTCACCGCGAATTCGAGGACCGTACGAATGCCGAAAAGGATCGCCAGCACCAGCACACACAGACTGACAGAACAGACCACAAACACCGCGACGTGGATACCGGTATCGCGTATGAGCGCGCCCGTTCCCCCCTTGCGTGCCGCGGAAACCACCGCCGCAGCGATCGAAATCGGTGCCAGCACCAGCCCCAGCACAATGAAGACCGTCAGAATCCCGTTCACCCCCTAGCGAATACCAACCATACCGCCGACTCGATCCCCTCGCCATGCACCGATCGGCACGGTCTGTGCGCCGGAATATGTACTGGCCGTGGGGATTAGGGGCGGGTCGAACGTCCTGCACTGCCGCCAGTGGGAGTTGTTCGAGCCGCCGAGACCGGGCAGAGCGATGCGAGGCCGCATACTCTCAGCGTGAGCGGCCTGAAATCGGCTGCGGCTCAGAGGTGTTCTTCGGTGCGGGGTGGGGATGACGATCGATACACAGGCGCGACAGCGCCGCGTATGGGGGTGGCTGCGGTCGACCCGCCGCGCCTTCTTGGGCTTGGCCGGGGGTATATGGGCAGTCGGTGGCATCTACGGGCTATTCACCCGTCCAGTGCCTCTCGGTGCGATGGGCACCTACTACCCCGATGCGGGTCCGGCAACACACCGGTTGCTGACCCTCGAATTCCTCGTCGGGACAGCGCTGGTCGTGGCACTCGTGGTGACCGAGCGTGCCGAACGACCGAACAGTCGCCTGGAGTCGGCCGGAGTTCGCCGGAACGGATGGAGACCGGCATCGGCCGTGTGGTTGATGTTCGGGCTGCTCGCGCTACAGGAAACCGGCGTCGCACCGTTCATTCCATATATCGCCTGGAATGACTTTCCCCAAACGAAATTTGTTGCACTGCTGGCGATGTGGGCCGCGACGCTCGCGCTCGGCGCGGCCGCGGCCGTACACAGCCTCACTGTTGTCGGGGGCATCGCTAGTGCCCGACCCGACCTCAGCGTCTCGCCGAATCGCCGAAAGATGCCCTGGGCCCTGATAATCGGTGCCGTCGTCGGCATCACCGCGGCGGTGCCCTACTGCATCTTCAACTGGAGCGAACCCTTCTACCTGATTGCCTAGCTCCCGTTCGAGAGCGTTGTCACCGAGAGTCAAACTCTCGAGGTCCGACCCATTCGTCGACCGATTCGGTGAAGCATGGTCATTTCACTATCCGGATAGTCTTCGGGAGGCCCTCGACAGGGTCGGCACATGTCAAGTGCCACAAGAAATCTCGAAAATTGGGGAGTGACCTATGAAGACACCGATGCTAGCTCGCGCCAGCGTGGCAGCCGCAGGACTCTCGGCGCTGGGCCTGGTCAGCAGCTTGATGGCGCCCACCGCATCAGCAGCGCTGTCGATAACCAACAGCACCGCCTACTGCGTCGGCACCGCCTACACGATCACCCTGCCCGCCGCCGACGCCGCCCAATTGGTCTCCGCAACACAGGGCTACAACCAACTCCTCTTCGAGTGGGTCCCAGCCGCAGGTGGGAATGCGACCATAATCACCCGAACCCCATACGTCGCCGGTCAAGACGCAACCATCCAATGGACGCCCACGATCGCACAACAGACGCGCCTCGAGGCAACCTCCTCCGCCGGCCCGGGTTACGACGGCGGCGTCGCTGAACTCTTGACCGTGAACGTTGTCCAGACTGCTCCCGCCGGGGCCAGTTGCACCCCGTCCGGCACCTCGGGGACCGGCAGCGCCGGGCTCCCCGGCAGCCTGTCGAGCTGATACCCGAGCCCACACCAGCTGACCCCCGCCCGCGGGGGGTCGGCACCGAACGATAGGTCGGCGCAACGGATTCCCTTAGATTGGCTGGGTGAAAGATCCCGTTGACGAATTCGACCACGCGCCGCCACATCCGGTGGCCGTTCAGCCTCCTCGAGCCGCATCACCTTTCGGGCGCTGGATGGCCGCCGGGTTCGTGGCTGGGCTCACCGCCGCAGTCGGCGGGGGAATTCTCGATGGTTGGCAGGCCTGGCGCGTCGCGCACGTTGTCGGCGCGGACGTACTCGCGGGAGTCAACGCTGCGCTCTGGAACTTCACCACCGTCATACCGGTCGCAGTTGGATTGACAGCGGCACTGGTCGTAGGCACTCCTGCCATTGCGCTGCTCATCGCCCGACAACATTCTGCACTCCGAGTCGTGAGCATCGGCGGGCTACTCGTAACTACTGCTGCGGTCGCGATGTGGCCCCTTGCGGAGGCCGGGATCTCGACGGTGTCGATCAAGACGATCCAATGGCTCTGCGGCGCGGACTGGCCCTCGAACAGCGGCAGCGGCTCTATCGCCCACTACTACAATCTGTTCATTCCGACTCGGGCCACGTACTGGGGGCTCGTCGAGTCCATCGTCTTCGCCCTCACGCTGTTCGGCTGGAGCTGGGCCAACTGGCATAGCACTGCCCCGGGAGGAGACCGTCGTGGACGGGCACTTCGCGTCCTACTCGGCACAGCTGCTTTGACGGCCGTCTTCGCCACGGCCTTCGTGACGATCGCAGATCACACGTACGGAGAACAGGGAATTCAGGTGGTTTCGAGCTGAGGTCCGGACCACCTCGAAAGCAGGTGTGCCGCCCGTGCAACAGTTCAGGGCCACTTGAAGAGGTCCGGTGGCGTCGCGATCAGCGGCAGCGGCGGCATTTCGCCGGAGTGTCCGGATGCGGTGGAGCAAAACTGGAAGGGGCCGTCCGGGGCGAACAGGATGCCCATATGCGGATCGGCGTGGTCGAGAAACCACACGCTCAAACCCGTTCTGGTGTCGCGCCGGTAATGCTCCCACGTCCGCCACAGAGCATCCAGTCGCGCGACGGCTTCAGCGTGCATCCACCACTGCGGACACCACACTCGGCGGCCCTGACCAACTTCTCGCCGGTACAGAAGACTGAGGTAGTTCTCCACGAATTCAACGACAGATTCGTATACCGCCGGAGGGTTGCTTGGGTCCACAGAACATTGAACATACTCGGCCGCAAGCGCATTGAACCAGCGATGGCCGGCGCTATTGAGGCGCGGTGGACGAAATCGGGTGTCAGAGCCGTCTCCTGGTGAACAGGGTGGTCCCGTGGACCGCGTCCACTTCCGTCCGCTCGGTCTCGGTGAACCCGACCTTCGCCAGCACACGGCGCGAAGCGATGTTCCAGTCCCAGACCGTGGCCCACAGACGTTCGTGTCCGGAGGATCTCGCCCAATCCAGAACCGCCAGTGAGGCTTCGGTGGCATACCCCTGACCCCAGACTCGGCGAAGCAACTCGAATGCCAGCTCCGGTTCCCCCTCCGCTCCTCGTCCGGTGTCGACCAGTCCGCAGTAGCCGATGACATCACGGTCGACCTTGCGCTGGACCGCCAACAAGCCGCTAGACGGTCGCTGGTCGGTACGGATCGAATCCTCGAGGTCTGCGAGTGTGGGGTGTCCATCCGCGTCGATTCGACGGTGCGGCGGCACTCGTGGATCACGTTCGGTCCACAGCTCGCGCAGGACGACAGCCTCGACTACCCGCCAAGGTCTGAGCAGTAGGCGGGTGGTCTCCAACACAACCTCGTGGCCTGGCTCCACTCCCGCTGGCATGACAGCAACTCTCTCACGGGAACCGCACTGCATTGCCGAGTTCCGTGCGACTGGCAGAATCCCGCAATATCCACTGGCCAAGTGTCCTATTTCGCGAATTTCAAAGCAGGAGTGCGGGATTCTGCCAGTCGGCGCGTGAACGCGACGTATCGCGGGACTGCACGCCATTGCCGCATGCCGCTCGGCAGGTGCCGCCAGTTCCGGGGCGCTATCGGATCATGGTTGTATGCATCGACCGCAGCGGGCTCAGCATGAGGATGACCTGATCGCGTACTACGACAATGAGATTCGTCAACGCGCTGCGCGGGAGCTGTCATCACGACGCGTGCTGCGCCGCACCGAGTATCTCGACTTGCTGAGCCGGGAACGCATCGCGGATCTGATCGAGATCGGTTGCGGCCCAGGCCGCGACGGCATCGCGTTCGCGGACGCCGGTTTCGTCTACACCGGCGTCGACCTGGCCCCGCAGAGCGTCGCCACCGCCCGGTCGCTGGGCCTGAACGCCTGCCGAGCCTCGGTCCTCCGGCTTCCGTTCGAGGACAAGAGTTTCAGTGCGGGCTGGACCATGAGCACACTGCTGCACATCGCAGACATCGACCTGGACGCGGCGCTGGCCGAGATTCTGCGCGTCCTGCGGCCGGGAGCACCGCTGGCGATCGGACTTTGGGGCGCCCCGCATGGCAGCGAGCAGAAGTGGGACGACGGCAACGGACACGGACCTGCGCGGTTCTTCAGCATTCGCACCGACGCCGCGTTGAGGGTGGTACTCGAGCGACACGGCGGCCTCGAGCAATGGCTGACTTGGCCGGGGGAACGCAACTGGCACTACCAGTGGGCGGTTCTGCGCCGAGGTTGAAACCCGGTATCGAATAGTGTTGTGGTGCAGACGATGTGAGGTGTTGCAGGTCGGACAGTGAGGCTCCCGGCCGAGCTCGAACGGGCCAGGCTGCGGCCGACCGAATGCATCAGCATGCGTGTATGCAGAGCGTGATGGCCGAGGACTGCTACTCATCGCCTGCGCGCCGCGTAGTGGGGAATGCTGGTGTCGTGAGCGACCTACCGCGACGCTGGGATCCGACTACTTCGGTTCGGCGCGACCTCAATGATTCTGTCTACCACGGTGACAAGTGGGACGACCGGCACTGGATGAACGTGCCAGGTCCCGTCTACACGGCGCAGACCGATACCTGTTGGACCGGAAGGACTCACGCGCCGCGCAACGTGCTTTACGGCGGCGAGTACTGCAACGAGTTCGTCTATCGCCAGCCGAAATCACCAGCCGAGGTCGAATGTCTGTTGGAGGCAGCGGACGCCGACCCGTTCGACGGCTACGCGTGTGATGGTGACTCGCGCTGGACTCCTGCGGCCGTGCGCGCGTGGTGGAGTGGTCGCGACAAGGTCTACGAGCACCTCGCGCAGTTGCTCGCCGAGTACACGAGGGAAGGTGCTAACCCTTCGGAAGTCGAAGCGGCAGCAGGTGTCCGCGACTTCCTGACTTATCTGGCCACCGACCTCGAAACCGATCTGCGGGAGTATGTGTTCAGGTTGGAGAACGATCGATACCCGACCGCAGACGACCCGCTGCCGAACCTGTAACAAGGTCTTTCCAGACATGCGCTTTCGCCGCATACCGGGCTGACCGAACCGGTCGGCGCGAGCCGCGGGCGGCGAGACCGACTGCGGCGCAGGAGCGTCCGCTACTGCCCAATGTCGTGCGCGCGGTGATCGTCCGAGATCAAGCTGCCGTCGCGCTGGCCCGGTCGTATCGTGTCGGAGTGCCCACCGAGATGCGATGCGGATATGGCGCACGACAGTGTGAACCAGCCATATGTGGCGGCTGGTTGGTGGCAAATTCGGCGCGCTGCCGCGCCGGATCGTGCGGTGTCAGCGGAGTGTGTGAAGCCAGGCGGTCCAGGCGTCGGTGAACTGTTGGGAGAACGGCAGCGGCTGTGCGTATTCGGTTCCGGTGGAGGGCTGGTCGCCGACGTCCTTGAGGGTATGGTCGGCCGTGGTGAGGTGCACCTGTTGCAAGGTTGTCTGTTTCAGTGCTTCGTCGAGCTTCGCGACGTCATCGCAGCTGATGTTGATGTCCTTGTCCGAGCAGCTGGTGAACACTCGCAACGGCGTGTGCAGCGTCGCCGCCAGTGCGACCGGGTCGAGAAGATCCTCGCTGGCAAGGAGTTTCGCGGTGGCGGAGGTCAGTCCGAACGGCTGCACCGACGCATCGTCGGGCACTGTGCCGCTCGTGCGCAGCTGCGCGACGGCTGCGGCGAGCGAGATGCGCAGGGTGGCCGCGTCGTCGCGTGAGAGCTTGCCCGTGTTCACGGATTGATCGATTTGCGCGTCGATTTGCCGCGACATGGTGTCCAGGATTCGAGCAGTGGCTGACTCGAGCAAGCTCAGTGAGGTCAGTGTGGGAATTTGCCCGCCCTTCCCGTTGGCTACAGCCAACGCGATGAGCCCACCTTCGCTGTGCCCGACGATCCCTAGGGCGGCTTTGTCGATGCCGGGCTGGGTGGCAAGGTAGTTCGTCGCGTCAGCCGCCTCGCGGACAAATTCATCGAATCCCACGTCGGCTGCCTGGAGACTTCCCATCCCCGTCTGCCCAACCCCGATCTTGTCGTAGCGCAAGCTCGCGATTCCATTGCGTGCCAGCACATCCGCTAGAGACCGCAGCGTGCCGATTGACCCGTTCATCAATGCACTGTCGCCATTGCGATCGGTGGGGCCGCTGCCTGCGATGAGCAGCATCGCGGGCACGGCACCGGTGGCACCGTCGGGCATCCGCAGGCTTCCGTGCACGACCAACTGTCCACTGGTGAAACTGATCTCGCGATCCACCCCCGGCGATGATGCCGCTACCGACGCCGACGGGTGTTTCGAAGCCGCTGAGCCACTTCCACAGCCAGCGAGTGCGACGGCCAGTACCGCGACCAGTCCGATCGAAATTCTCATATGTCCCCTCCCGAACACCGTGACCATACTTGGCGCGGTCGAATGATTTCCGCCTCGGTTCGGGCATACCGCGCTGACCGACCCGGCCAGCGCGAGCCGCGAGACCGACAACGGCGCAGGAGTCTCCGCTACTGCCGAACGCAGGGCATTTCGGGCTAGCCTCTTGATTTCTGGAATCAGAGCGCGACCATCGTCATATGAGCGCGCACGAGCGCTCGGATCGAGGTGGCACGATGTCGCAACCGAAGGTCGATCGCGACGCACTGGCGGCCGACCTGGAGCGGGCACGGACCGACTTTCACCAACTGCTCAGCACCATCGGTGACGACGAATGGGACGCACCCTCGAACGGGACGCGCTGGACGAACGAAGAGCTGTTGTTCCATATGGTGTTCGGCTACATGATCATTCAGAGGCTACTCATCCTGTGGCGAGTGCTCGGACGACTTCCTGTCGGTGTCGGCCGTGCCAATGCGCGGTTCCTGAACGCGGCGACCGTGCCGTTCGATTGGGTCAACTTCCACGGCTCCCGCGTAGCGGCGCGCGTCTACAACCGGCGCAGGATGGGCAAGAAGATGGATCGGGTCATTGGGTCGTTGCAGCGGTCCCTGCGCGCCCAGCCAGAGGCAGTCTTCGCCCGCCGTATGCCCTACCCCGATCGCTGGGACCCCTACTTTCAGAACTCCATGACCCTCGTTGACATCTACCGATACCCGGGACAGCACTACGGTCACCACCGAAAGCAGTTGACCATCACCGGTGCTCGCGAGCCGTGACTGCCGAGATTCGAGTGGTTGGAGGCTGCGCACCGGAACGATAGGACGCGATTGGCGCGCTGCGGACTGGTCGCGACGTTATCCGTAGCTGTTGTCACAGCATTCATGGTCTAATGCCGGGCGAGTGAGCAGTTGCGCGAGCGTGGCAAATTGGTGTGGCAGTGGTGCGGAAGTGTGGTTGTGGTGGCGAAGGGTGTGTTGTCGAGGTTCGGTGCTATGCGAGTGATCAAGCGGTCCTTGGTCTATTCCGCGGCTGATCCGGAATTGCTGGCGGCGGAACGGGCGACGATCGTGGTGCACCGCAATCCCGGCGGTTGGCAGACGCGCTTTCGCGCATACGGGGTGTTGGTGGATGGGCACGAGGTCGCTCGTTTGCGTAGTGGGACGACGGTGGAGGTTTCGGTGCTGCCCGGTAAGCATCGGGTCGAGTTGACGATGGATCTGCTGGCGGCCAGCCCGGTCCGCGAATTCATAGTGCGGTCAGGGCAGCGGCGGCTACTGGTGAACAGTCCGAAACGATTTCTGAAGGCACTGGCCACAATCCGCGGCCGCGACTTCCTAACCCTGGACCTCATACCTGTTTCGGAGACCGCCGTGTCGAGTCCACCGCCGGTGATGGGGAAGGGTGCCGGGATTCCCAAATACGGGTTGGTCGAGGTGGTGCATGCGTTGGCAAGCTCGCCGTTCGACTTCCTGCCCGACAATGCCGACTGGGGAGAGTTGGCGAAAGCGGCTGTGGCACTGGGCGGTAGGTGGTCGGCTCTCGTCGAGCTCGCAGAGCGGAAGCCGACTGTCTTGGACTATCCCGCACTGAACGAAACGATCGGGCGGCTGCGAGAGCAAACCGGTAAGGAGTTGGGGACGCAAGCGCCGCCGGAGTTCTGGAGGGTCGTGGTGGGTTTGGTCTCGCGGTCGTGCCGCCTCGGAGTGCTCGGCGACGAGATGATCGCAGCGCGGCGCCTGGACAGCTTGTGGATGAACCTGTCCGGCGACACCCCTGGTACTCGGGCCGAGGAACTGCTGTGGGAAGGGATGGCGGTGCACGAGTTGGATTGGTATGTCGGGAGCGACGTGTGGGAGCGGGCCCTCGCGCTGATCACCGAGGCCGATCATTTCCTCAGCGCCGATGCCGTAGATCGTGCGTTCTGCGAGGCCGCGATGGATGTACTGCTTTGACATGCCCGCATCGGTGAGTGGTCGTGCGCAATCGAGCTATGACCGAACGCACTGAATGCCGCATAGCGCGCTGAACGACGCGGCCAAGCCGTCGCGCGCGGAAGATCAACAGTCCGAGGTGAACTCGGGCGCCAACTTCCCAGTCCTGGTCTGATCAGCCCCTGGTGGCTCTCAGCCCGGGAGTTCCGTTCGGCGGGAAGGCAATTGGATTCGGGCGTCCGGCGCCGCGCCGTGGTAGAAGTAGCGGCCCAAACCCACGGTGAAGACCAGGATTCCGTAGATGGAGTGTTC
Source organism: Nocardia sp. NBC_00511 (assembly GCF_045161165.1). NCBI lineage: Bacteria > Bacillati > Actinomycetota > Actinomycetes > Mycobacteriales > Nocardiaceae > Nocardia > Nocardia sp. NBC_00511. The sequence continues at coordinate 3,566,263 of NZ_CP107849.1, read as the reverse complement.
CACCGAAGCCGTGAAGAGGGATTGGGTGGAGAGGTAGCGGGCGGCGAAGATCCAGCCGCCGGCACCGCTGGCTATCACCGAGAACCAGCTGCCGAAGATGATGTGGACGTAGCCGAAGGCGGCGGCGCTGGCGGCGACCATCAGGGTGCCGTCACCGAAAACCGGTGCGTACCTGTGGAACAGGAACGAACGGAAGACCAGTTCCTGCGGGTAGACGCTGAGGGCGGGGTAGAGGACCATGACCGCCAGCCAGAGGGCGGGGCTGCGGCGGGGGAGGTCGAAGAGGTCTTCGCGGCGGCGCAGGGCCACGGCCGCGGTCAGCGCGGCTGCGCTCGCGGAGGCGGACAGGGCCATGGAACGGGCCTGGTCGCGGAAGGCCGACGCCCGCCACAGGGCGGCGCGGTCGAAGCCGGGGGAGCGGCGCAGGTAGAGGGCCGCGCCGGAGGCGAGGATCAGCAGGGCGGGGATGGGGGGTTTGCCGCGCAGGATCGCGTTGTAGGCGGTGGTTCCCCCGAAGAACAGCGCGGCGTACTCGGCACCGAGATAGACCTTGCGCCACCGTCGAATCCTCATGATCACACCCTAGTTTCCGGTCGCCGAGTGCGCCGTTCGAGCGAAAACCGGGTGCTCACGGATCCGGTTGCGCCAGCAGCTGCCGCACCATGCGATCGGTGGCGGTCGCGGCTTCGGCGTCGAGGGTGCGCAGCCGGACGTGTTCCAAACGCAACGCGATACCGTGCCGGGCGAGATAGACCCGCTGCCGCCACTCGGCCGCCCGGCCCACGCCCAGCGGTCCGTAGGTGCGCCAGAACGCGTCGCGTTCGGTGCCGGGTCGACGCCGCGCCATGAAGATCGGCCAATCGGATTCGGGGTCGCCCCACCAGGTCCGGTCGTTGTCGACGATGCCGGTGACGATCGGGCGGTCGGCCGATTCGGCGAGGATTAGGTTCACCGTCCACAGGTCGCCGTGCAGCAGCCGCGGCACCCGGATCTCGTCGAGCACCCCGCGGTGGCGGTCGAGAAGGGTGATCACCTTCGAGATGTCGCCGGTGTCGAGTCCGACATCGGTGGAATCGGCTGCGGCGCAATCGAACCAGTCGAGCAGCGCGTCACTCCAGGCGGCGAATAATGGACCGGCGACTCGCCCGAATCCCGGCCCCGGTACCTGGTGGATGGTGCGCGCCCACCCCCCGATCTGCTCGAAGTACCCCGGCCACAGGCTCTCCGGATACCTCGGCAGTCCCGCCGGTGCGGGCACGCCGGGCAGCCAGGACTCGATCATGAAGTCTCGCCCGAGCACCGCGTGGGTGAAATCGACGCCCAGGACCCGCGGCAGCAACGGCGCGATCCCGGCCAGATACGGCAGGCTCGCGTACTCGTTGCGCATCAGCTCCGGTTCGATCCGAAGTTGCCGCCCGGGTTCGGGAGCCACCCGCAGAATCGCCGGACCGTCGGCGCCGAGATCGATTCGAAACGTGCTGTTGTACTTGCCATCGGACAATTCGACGGCCGAGACGATCCGGGTCCCGTTCCCGAGTACCCGCGCGACCATGGCCCGCAACTCCCCGGCATCCGGTGGCTGCTGAAAGGCGTTCCCTGTCCGGGCGATCGGCCGATACTCCATCGCCTCCCCACTCTAGCTACCGATCGGCGGTGGTCGGGGCGGGGCGAGCGCGGTCGTGAACAGCGTGTATTCGCCAGCGGGCACACAGACTTCGCGATGCGGGAGCTGCATGACGATGGGCGGGCACACATGAACCGGGACCACGAACACGGCCTCCATCGGACCTTCGGGGTCGAGGTGGCGGTGCAGCCACAGCCGCATGTCGGGCGAGTCGAGACTGGGCAGAAACCCAACGGCCGTATGCCATCGCATGCTCGGCGGCAGTGGACGGGGACGGCCGATCACGACGATGACCGCGTGCGTAGTACGCCAGATGTCACCCATCGGTGGCCCAGCCCTTCGTGTTCGGCGTTATCGGACGCTGGACCGGAGGGGTGGGCGATGCGACGCTGCACCGGGAGAACGATCCGAATTCCACGATAAATCCGTGCTGCCATCACACCGTCGAATTTGCAGCGAATCGAGATCTGCCGATCGTGTCAAGACAGGTAGGCGATGAGCTCGTCGATGTAGGCGCGGAAGAGTGTGGCCATGTCGACGGTCTCCGGATCGACGAGCCACTGCAACTGCAGCCCGTCCATCATGGCCATCACCTGCCGGGCGACGGTCGGGCTGTCGATCTCGGCGCGCACCGAACCGTCGGCCTTGCCCGCGTCGAGCGCGTCGGCCAGATAGGTCTGGACTGTGCGATACCGGTTCAAGGCCCACTCGTGCGCGGGATGGTCCGCGGTGACCGCCTCGCTGGTCAGCACGGTGAACAGCCGGACCAGGCCTGGGACGTGCATATTGTGCTCGACCAACTGGGCCAGCCGCAGCAGCGCCTCCTTGCCGTGGAAGGGCTGGTTGAAGCCGAGCCGCTCGTAGTCGAGCCGGTCGCGGTAGTCCAGGACGGCCGACAGCAGCGCGGCCTTGTTGGGGAAGTAGTGCAGCAGCCCGGGCTGCGAGAGCCCGCAGCGCTCGGCGATCTCCGCGATCGAGGCATTGCGATAGCCGTTGTCGGCGAAGGTCTTCAGCGCCTCGTCGATGATCTGCTCGCGGCGGTCCTCGGCCCGTCGGCGGCGCTGGGGATGCGGCGTCATGAGATGGGACACTAGTCAAGGGTGCTGAGCAGGCATAATCCCCACGACATAACGAACGGATAACAGTACCTACTACCCACTCGGTAAACTGGAATTCCACTGGCACACTCGTGCCAGCCGTACATGGACGTGCGAGGGAAGGGATTGCCGATGAGTCGAGCTCCGATCACACCGATCACGCTGCGGGGTGCCGCCGGGACACTGGCCGGCTGGGAAGCCAGCCCCGCGAGTGTCGAGTCGCGGGGAACCGTGGTGCTGGTGCCGGGGTTCACCGGCTCGAAGGAAGACTTCGAGGGCATGCTGCCGCTGCTGGCGCAGGCCGGATATCGCGCGGTCGCCTACGACCAGCGTGGGCAGTGGGAATCCGAGGGCCCCGAGGACGTATCCGCCTACACCCTGCCCGCTTTCGTCGGCGATCTGCAGGGCGTGCTGGATCAGGTCTCGCCCGAGGTGCCCGTTCATCTCGTCGGCCATTCCTTCGGCGGCTACGTCTCCCGCGTCGCCGTGGTCGAGCGCCCCGCGAAATTCCGCAGCTTCACCCTGCTGGCCTCGGGCCCGGACTCGGTGTCCGACATCAACTTCCCGCCGCCCGCGCTGGTCGCGCAGGCCGTGGAAGCCGGTGGACAGGAGATCATCTGGCAGCAGTTGAACGCCGCCCTGGCCGCCGCTGAACCCAAGCCCACACCCGAGCATCTGGAGTTCCTGCACCAGCGCATCCTGCGCACTCGCAAGGCGAACATCGTCGGCATTCTCAACACCATGGGCGAGTCGCCGCTCAAAGACCCGGCCCAGCTGCGGGATTCGGGGGTGCCGCTGCTCTACGCCTACGGCGACACCGGCGACCTGTGGGATCCCGCCGTGCACGAGCGCTTCGCCGCCGAACTCGGCGCGCGGACCGCGGTGTTCCACGGCCGCGGCCACGTCCCCAACGAGGATGTCCCCGAACAGGTCTGCGCGGAACTGGTGAACTTCTGGAAGGAACTGGCATGAATGACGTCATCGACGACCTCTTGGCCAAGCTCGACCTACCCGCCAAGATCCGCCTGATCTCCGGAGCGAACGTCTTCCGCTTCGCGGGCGACGAGAGCATCGGACTGGCCGAGATGCCGGTCTCCGACGGACCGTCCGGCGTGCGCGGCGAACAGTGGGACGAACGCGACCCGTCGGTCAGCCTGCCCTCGGGCACCGCCCTCGCCGCCACCTGGGATCGCGACCTGCTCACCGAGATCGGCGCGCTGATCGCCGCCGAGGCCCGCCGCAAGGACGTGTACGCCGTCCTCGGCCCCACCATCAACCTGCACCGATCCCCGCTCGGCGGACGGCATTTCGAATGCTTCTCCGAGGATCCGATGCTGACCGCCGAGATCGCCGACGCCTACGTCCGGTCGGTGCAGGCGCACGGCGTCAGCGCCTGCCCCAAGCACTACGTGGCCAACGACTCGGAGACCGAACGCTTCACCACCGACGTCATCGCCGACCAGCGCACCCTGCGCGAGCTCTACCTGTACCCGTTCGAGCGTTCGGTCGAGGCGGGCGCGTGGATGATCATGTCCGCCTACAACTCCGTCAACGGCACCACCATGACCGAGAACGACCTGCTCGACGAACCACTCAAGGGCGAGTGGGGATTCGACGGCGTGGTGGTCTCGGACTGGACCGCCGTGCGCTCGACCCTCGGCGCGGCCAAGGGCAACGACCTGGCCATGCCCGGCCCGTGGGAACTGTGGGGCGCACCGCTGGAAGCAGCCGTGCGCAAGGGCGAGGTGCCCGAGTCCGCGATCGACGAGAAGGTCCGCCGCATCCTGCGCTTCGCGGTCCGCGTCGGCGCGTTGAACGGAACTCCCGCCCCGGCACCGGTTTTCACCGACGAGAAGGCACAGCGCCTGGTTCGCGACGCCGCCGCCAAAGCGATGGTGCTGGCAGCCAACGACGGCATCCTGCCGCTGCGCGAGCCGTCGCGAGTGGCGCTGCTGGGTTCGGCCGCCGCCGAACCGCGCTTCATGGGTGGCGGCAGCGCGACGGTCATTCCCTCGCACACCACCTCGCCGGTCGAAGGACTCTCGCGGGTGCTGCCGGTGACCTATACGCCGGGCGTGCACCTGAGCGACCACCTGCTGCCGGTCCCGCTCACCCTGGTCACCGACCCCGAAAGTGGCGAGCCCGGCCTGCGCCTGCGCTACCTCGACGGCGACAGTGTGCTCGCCAGCGAGCATCGTGCCGCGGGCAGCCTGATGCTGTTCGGCAACCCGAATGCCATGCAGGCCAAGTCGATCGAGCTGCGCGGCCGCGTCCGCGCCGACGACGACGGCGACTGGCGCATCGGTTTCGCCGGTGTCGGCACCATGGCCTTGGAGATCGACGGCGAACCCCTGCTCGAGGAACTGGTGCTGCCCGCGGGCAGTGACCCGGTCGAGATGCTGCTGAATCCGCCGCAGCGCTTCGTGACCCGCGCCCTCACCGCCGGGCAGGAACTCGACGTGGTGGTTCGCATGGTGCCCGCGGGTGGCTTCCCCGCCCTGGGCATCACGCTGGCGGTCGGCCGCCCGCGCCGCTCCGACGACGAGGAGTTCGCCGCCGCAGTCGAATTGGCGCGCACCTCCGAGGTGGCGGTGGTCGTGGTCGGCACCACCGAGCAGATCGAATCCGAGGGCTTCGACCGCACCTCGCTGCGACTGCCGGGCCGTCAGGACGAACTCGTCGCCGCCGTCGCCGCGGTCAACCCGCGCACCGTCGTGGTGGTGAATTCCGGTTCCCCCGTGGAGATGCCGTGGCGCGACGACGTCGCCGCCGTCCTGCTGACCTGGTTCCCCGGCCAGGAATTCGGCGCGGCCCTGGCCGATGTGCTCACCGGCGCGGCCGAACCCGGCGGCCGGTTGCCCACCACCTGGCCCAAGACCATCGACGACGTCCCGGTGCTCAACACCACGCCCGGCGCGGACCATGCCCTGCCGTACACCGAGGGTATCCACATCGGCTACCGGGCCTGGCTGAAATCCGGTGTCGCCCCGGCCTATCCGTTCGGCCACGGTCTCGGCTACACCACCTGGTCGCTGGCGGAGCTGAGCGTCTCCGGCCGCACCGCCACCGTCGCCGTCACCAATACCGGAGACCGCGCGGGCCGCCAGGTCGTGCAGGCCTACCTGTCGCGCGAGCACAGCGCCGTCGATCGTCCGGTGCGCTGGCTGGCCGGATTCGCGGTGGTGCAGGCGGGCCCCGGTGAAACCGTCACCGCCACCATCGAACTGCCCAAGCGCGCCTTCGAGCACTGGAGCGAGCAGGGCTGGACCGTCGAGCCCGGCTCGTTCACCCTGCACGCGGGCACCTCGGTGACCAGCCTGCCCCTCACCGCGACTATCGGCTGACCCTCTCCCGACCCGCAACGGATTCCGGCTCATGAGCCGGAATCCGTTGCTTTCCATACGCTTTGGACACCCGTGGCACATCCCGAAGCCGACGCCGTCGGCGAGCTCCCCACCGCGACCCCGCCCGCCCGCGGCCTGCTGCCGCTGCTGTTCGTGGCCAATGCCGCCATGTACGCGCTCTACACCGGTATCGGCGGGGTGCTGCTGCCCCTGCAAATCGAGCACATCGACGCCGCCTCCAAGGTCGCGAATCTCGGAATCGTCGGCGGTGTCGCGGCGGTCTTCGCGACCGTGTTCAACCCGGTCGCCGGTGCCCTCTCCGACCGGTCCGGACGCCGTAATCCGTGGATCCTCGGCGGTGGCCTGGCCGCCATCGCGGCGATGGCGCTGCTCGGCAGCGTGCACACGGTGCTGCTGGTGGCCATCGGCTGGTGCCTGGGGCAGGCCGTCATGAACATCTATCAGGCCGCGCTGACCTCGGTGGTGCCCGACCGCATTCCCCGCGAGCGGCGCGGCATCGCCTCGGCCGCAGTCGGTTTGGGCCTGCCGATCGGATCGACCATCGGCGTGCTGGTGGCCTCGGTGTGCTCCGACCACTATCGCACCGGCTACCTGATACTGGGGGTGCTCGTCGCGGTGGCGGCGGTGGTGTTCACCACCGGGTCCCGGGAAGTCCGCCAGCCGCCGCGGCCATCGACACCACTGCGCGCGCAGGCGGCGGCCTTCCTGAACGTGCTGCGCGAGCACGACTTTCGCTGGGCCTTCACCGGCCGCGCGCTGCTGGTGCTCGGATACTTCTCCGTCACCGGGTATCAGCTCTACATCCTCCAGGACCACATCAGCCTGCCCTCGGGTCTGGAACCCGCGCGGGCGGTGGCCATCCTGACGCCGATTTCCGCTGTCGCCATGGCGATCTCGACGGTCGTGGGCGGCGTGGCCTCCGACCGGCTCAACCGGCGCAAACCCTTCGTCGCCGCCGCGGCCACCCTGGCCGCCGTCGCCCTGATGATCCCGGTGTTCAGTCCCAGCTGGCCCGCCATGATCGTGTTCGCCGCGGTGAACGGATTGGCGTTCGGCTGCTTCATGGCCGTGGATACCGCGCTGGTCACCATGGTGTTGCCCAAAGCCGAGGACGCCGCCCGCGATATGGGCGTGCTCAATATCGCCAATGCCGCACCGCAAATCGTCGGGCCTTTCGTCGCCTCGGCGGTGGTGAGTCTCGGGGGATACCCGCCGCTATTCCTTGTCGGCGGGGCGCTTTCGATTCTCGGTGCGCTCGCGGTCGCCCCGATTCGATCGGTGCGCTAGACACACTGATGAAGGCAATACCCGGTCGCGATCTGGCACGGAATGACAGCTGGTTGGTTGACAAGATCATGTAATATCTGGCGGCATTGAAAGGAGTTGCATGGCAACTCATTCGAACTTCTCGGCGGCGAAACGGCGGTAGGGGGTGTTCGGGGGGAAGATAACTCAAGGACTTCAGCGAAGTTGTCGTAGCGCAGGGGCGATTCTCGCCGACACGGTGTGGGTGTCGGAGGCGAGCTGATCGGTGTCCTCGCGCTGCCGATCGTGCACGCGACGGATGACGCCGGCGATGCCGTCCTCCGCGACGTGGTGACTGCCAGATTCCGCAGAATCTACTGCCGCTCGCTCAAAGGAATCTCGAGTGTCCGACCCATTCCCCGACCACCCGGCCAATCTGTCCTCGGCTCCCACGGACCTGTCCGTGCTGCTGCGTCCCTCCCCGCCCGGCGGGCCCACCGACCTCGTGCGGGTGCACGGCGGCAACGGGTTTCTGCTGTGGGCCGACCTGCCGCCCGTGCTGGTGGTGGGCAGCTCCGGCGGGTCCGGGTCCACCACCACCGCGCTCGGCATCGCCGCGGCCGCCGCCTACGACTACGGCGAGCACTCGCCGATCGTGGTGGACGCCACCATGACCGGCGGCGACCTCGCGGCACGCGGCTGCGACACCATCGACGCCGCGGGCACCGTGCAGTCCTGGCTCAATATGAGTCACCGCAGCCTGCCCTCGACCGTCATCGACAGCTGCGGGGAGAGCAGTGCCGGCGTCGGCGTGCTGCCGCGCGGCCCGGATGCGTTGCCGCGCAGGGAAAGCTACGCCTCGGTGCATCGCGATCTGATGGAGGCGGGGTGCCTGCCGGTGTACGACGCGGGCGCGCCGGTCACCAACCGGATGGTCGCGCCGCTGCTCAGTGACTCCCGCATCACGCTGGTGATCACCCTCGCGGCGCGCCCGGACGCGGTCAACCGGCTCAAGCCCGCGCTGATCTGGCTCGACGACAACTACAGCCAGTACCACCTGGCCGAGGCCGTCATCGTGGTGACCCGTCAGCATCACAAGGACGGCCCGCTGGTCGCCGAGCATGTGCGCAAGTACCTCGGTGATGTGGTGCGCGCCGTCGCGGAGGTCCCCTACGACACGCACCTGGCCAGCGGGAGCCCGGTGACCTGGAAACGCCTGGCCCCCACCACCCGTGCCGCCTACCGGCAGGTCGTGAACCTGCTGCGCTGACCCGCCGTGGCGACGGGTCGGCCGGGGGGCGGTCAGCTCGGGTTGGTGGCCAGCAGTAGATCCAGCACGCCCTGGTAGCGGTCGGGGAAGTCCATGGGGATGATGCCGTAGTGGGCGGGCCGGGTGCGCTGATCGGTCAGATAGGACTGGAGCTTCGGCATCAGCGCGCCCGCATTGTCCTTGGGCAGTGCGCGATCGGCGAAGCTGGTGAAGTTGATGTACTGCAACGTGTTGTTCGGATCCGCCGCCGCCCGATCCAGGCAGGCCTGGATGTAGCCCCACTTGTCGCCGCCCGACGAGCCGAGATTCGAAGTGCCGGAGTCCAATCCGGCCAGCCCGTTGTGCTGATAGTGGTCCTGCAGATAGATGCGATCGGTGGTGAAGACGCCGTTGTCGCCGCCGGGCCACTGTAGGCAGCCCAGTTGATTGGCGAACTGCGCGATCAGCACGATGCGGCCGCGTGCCTCGCCGAGGGCGGGAAAACGGTTGTCCATGAAGAACAGTGACCGGTAGCCCTTGGCGTCGAGGTACCCGTTGAAGATGCTCGCGAAGTTCGAGCCCACATCGTTGGTGGTGCCGTCCTCCTTCTTGACCCGCATGATCAGCACTTCGTTCGGGTTGTGCAGCAAGAAGTTCCGGCATTGGTCGAGCACGGTGTCGAAGGTGATGCCCTGATAGAAGCTGCTGTGGTAGATGCCGAAGGAGTCGGCGGTGTGACCCTGTAGCCCGTTGCAGCGGATGTCGAGGAAGCGGATGCCGTGCGCGAATTGATCCGGCAGCGACCAGTTCTGGGTGTGCGAGAACTCGGTGCCGTTGGCCGGATCGGTGCAGCAGGAGTCGTGGGTGCCGGGAATCGTCAACCGCAGCAGCGAGGTGGTGTCCGGCAGCGCCGCCATCCACGCCTGCGGCACGGCGGTGGTGCGCAGCAACGGGATCGCGTGCGCCGCGGGGAGCACCGCTGCGGTGGCGAGTGCGCCCGCGGCGGAGGCCAGGGTGGTGCGGGCGAAGTCTCGGCGAGTCAGGCTCATTCGTGTCCTCAGGGGTACTGCGGCATCGAATGCGGGGGTCCGCATTCGAGCGCGCAGCCTAACCTGGACAACAGACCAAGATCGGTGATTCCGGAAATATCGGGCGTTGTGGACTATTCGGTCGTGAGGGTGATGGTGGTCCAGCCGCCGACATGGACGCGGTCACCGGGACGCAGCGGGACCGGGGTCTTCGCCGGTATCGGCTGCGCGCTGTCGTTGAGGCAGGTGCCGTTGGTGGAACCCAGATCCGTCACGGTCAGCTGCTCGCCGTCGAGACGCAGCAGTGCGTGGGAACGGGAGACCGCGATATCGGCGGGGGCCACCGACAGGTCGATGGCGGGGTGCAGCCCCTGGCTGGCACTGCGCTTGCCGATCAGGATGTCGCCGTCCTGCAAGGTGATTCGCCGGTCCGGGTAGTACTGCGGGAACTCCACTCGCTCGAGATCCGGACCTTGCTGCGCCTGCATGCGGGCGTAGTGGGCGGGGTCGGCGGCGATGGTCGCCACCCAGATCGTGCCGGGCCGCCCGGATACGCCGGACAGCGTGGGCGAAGCGGAGTGTCCGCCAAGGCTTTCGGACTGACCGTTGCCCTCCGCCGTCCCTTCCGGGTAGCCGCCGGTCTGCCCATGGTCGTCGACGCTCGCCGGGTACGCCGGGGGCGGCGGCAGCGCCGAGTCGTGCCCGCAGTTCTCGCAGAACCGGCCCTCGCTGGGGGTCGCGCAGGCCGGGCACAGCGTGAGTTGCGGTGCGGCAGCGGCGGATTGCACGCCGATCGGTGCGCCGCAGACGTCGCAGTAGTCGGCCGCGACCGACTGGTGTCCCTCGATGCAGACGGCCATCACGGCTCCTTGCGGACTCGGGCAGTCTTGGTGGAGCGCACGTCGAGGGCCATCTCGTCGGCCGGATCGACCTTGTTGCGCAGCCGGATGGTGCCGGTCCGCTCGTCCACCACGTCGACCACGCTGAGCAGCAGCTTGGCGGTGTTCTCGTTGCCGGACTCGGTGGCCAGGTGGTAGGCGCGCTGGAGTTTGGCCGTGGCGGTGGCGAAGTCGCCCTGCTTGCGGGCGGTCAGGCCCTCCTGGACGGTCTGGGCCAGCTCGGCCTGACCGGTGTAGTGGGCGACGCGGCGGCTGATGCGGGCTGACTTGTCGGTGTCGGTGGTCCAGGCCGCCTTCACCAAACCCTGCCCCAGCACCTCGCCGTCGGCGAGCACGCTCACCCGGGCGGCCAGCTTCTCGCGGCCCGGCGCGGCCGGTTCCAGCTCCAGCTGCACGTGGTAGTCGCGGTCCTCCGCACCCCACGAGCCCAGCGGGTACTCGCCGATCTGCGGGCCGACCTCGGTGCGGCGCGCGGTGAGATCCTCGATGAACGGGGCCACCTGCTTGACGAACACGATGCGCGCGCCCACCGGCGTCCACAGTCGCAGCGCCAGATCCGGAATCGCCTTCTCCAGTGAGGTTTCCATCATGGCGGCGAAATCCTGGGCCAGCAGGTCGGGGGTCTTCACGATATCGACGGTGCCGTGCAGCGCGGAGGCGACCGCGCGCAACTCGTCGGGCTCCCAGTCCGCGCCGACGCCACGGCAGTCACAGGTGAAAAGCCCTGAGGCCAAACGGATCTCCTCGGCCAGGCGCTCCGGGGTCTCGTGTTCGTTGCGGCCGTCGGTGAGCAGGATGGCGTGCACCATCGCGCCCGGATGCTGCTGGGCGATCAAGCGCGACAGGCCCAGCCAGGTGCCGATCGCGGTGCCGCCGTGCGGGCGCAGCTTGTCCAGCGCGTGCCGGGCGGCCTCGCGCTCGGCCCGACCGGCGATCGCCGACGGGCCCTGCCGGGGGTAGACCACCTCGGCCTTGTCGGTGCCCTCCACGATCGCGAAGCGGGTGCCGTCGGGCAGCACGTCCAGGGCGGCCAGGGTGGCGCGGCGGGCCCCGGCGAACTTGTCGCCGCTGCCCATCGAGCCGGAGGTGTCGATGATCAGGATCTCCACCCGGTCCGGCGGCGGCACCGACACCACCAGCGCGTCGGTGGCCTCGACGGTGACGATGGCGTCGACGGTGCGCGCGCTCTCGGCGAGAAACTCGTTCTGGTCGACGGCGACCGAGAGACCTTTGTTGTCAGGGGAAGTCACAGCGTGTCTCCTGTCGAGGCGCGAGCGGGTACCGGAACGAGCGCGACGGTGATGTTGTCCTTGCCGCCCGCGGCCAGCGCGTGCTCCACCAGCGCGCGCCCGGCGGGCAGCGTGGGCAGCGTGCTGGTGAAGTGGGCCTGGGCGGCCGCCTCCGGCAGGTAGTTCCACAGTCCGTCGGTGCACAGCAGCAGCGATCCGGGCTCCTGGACATGCAGGGTCCGAACACAATTGGGCGACCACTGGTGTTCGCTGTCCGCGCCCAGCCAGCGGGTCAGCACATGGGCGTGCGGGCCGTCCATGGCGGTGGCCGCGTCCAGGATGCCGTTGTCGACCATGGCCTGGGCGAGGGAATCGTCGACGGTCAGCTGCTGGGAGGCCCCGGCCTGCGCTTGCAGCCAATAGGCGCGGCTGTCACCGACATTCGCGATGGTGATGTCCGCGCCGCCGGACTCGTCGAACACGATCAGCGCCGAAACGAACGTGCACGACGGCGATCTGCCCTCCGGCGAACCCACCGCCCGCACCGCCGCGGCGGCCGCGGTAAGCCCGGCCATCGCACACTCCTGCGCGGAACGCTGCTGCCCCAGGGCTTCCAGACAGGCGTCGACCCCGGCGCGGACCGCCGCACCCGAGGCCGCCTGCGGATCCTCCGAGGTGGACACGCCGTCGCAGACCGCGATCACCGCGGCCGCCGGGCGCTGCGGGGTGGACCCGGCCACGATCGCGGCGGCGGTGGCGTCCTCGTTGCGGGCATGCGACAGACCACGATCGGTGACCAGGCAGACGGTGCCGAGATCGGCTTCGAAGCGGTCACGCTCGTTGCCGAGTTCACCGCAGGCGCTGCAATAGCCGTCGACATCGAAATCGGCGCCGCCGCAACCGGTGCAGACGGGGTCGGGTCCGGCCTGATACGGGACGGGGGCCGCGGCGGCGGCGCGCGCCACCTCGGCGGGCATGGTGGACGCGTCCGGATCGGTGGGCCGCTCCCGGGGCGGCAGGGCCACCAGGCGGATGCCGAGCTTGCTGCCGCACGCCTCACAGAAGCGGTCGGAGGCGACGGCGAACGCGCCGCACTGCGGGCAGCGGGCCGTCACAGCACGGTCCTCGGGCGTACGGCATTGGCCTGCTCCACCAGGGCGATGCGATCCCACAGGTCGTCGGTCTCGTGCGCGAGATCGCGATAGCAGCGTTCCAAACCGGTTCGTACCCCTTGTTGATCGAGCGCCACCCCCAGCAGCGGGGAGTGGTCGGTGGGCACCCTGCCCAGGCGCAGCCAGTGCAGCGCCGCGTCGAGGACCCGCATCCGCGCCTGGGCGGCACGGCGTTTCGAGTCCAGAGTCAGATTCGCGATCCGGTGCCCGGCGTCGCGCAGCAGCTGCTCGGTGAGCCGATCGGTCTCCGGCACCGCCAGCAGCGTGTCGACCGCGGTGACGCCGGCCTCGGTGTAGACGGCCGAGGCCGGATCCACCTGATCGAGCAGCGCGACCGCCCCGTCACGATCACCGAGGCGACGGCGCACCCGGGCCGCGCCGAAGGCGGCACTGGTGAAGGAGCGGTCGGTGCGCCACACGGCCTCGTAATACTTTGCGGCTCGGCGCTGTTCGGGCTCCTGGTCGCTCGCGTTCGCGGCGTCGGCGAGCAGTTCGGCGGTGACCGCCAGCGCCAGCTTCGGGGCGGCCTCACCGGGTAGCGCGTCGTAGAGGGCGTCGAATTCGATTGCCGCGCCGGACCAATCGCCCTGAAGCAGTCGGGCCTGGCCGGTGTACCAGCTCAGTCGCCAATCGCCGGTGAGGGTCGGTTCGAGGTCGGTGAGGCGGCGCAGCGCGTCCTCGGGGTCACCGAATTCCAGTGCGGCGCGGATCAATCGCAGCGGGATCTCGACCGACTCCGCCTGGCCGGTGACCACCGACTGGAGTCCGGCGGTGATCTCGCGCTCGAGATCCGCCGGGGTGACCGCACCGGTGGAGGCCAGCAGGGCCGCGCCGCTGTCGGAGGGGTCGACCATCGGCACCGGCAGGGCGCGGATCACGGCGCCGATATCGGACGGCACCGTGTCGCCCACGCCGAACACCGCACGGGGCGGGCCGAAGCGGGTGGACAGGCCCGGGCGGGGGCGGCCGTCCTCGGCGGCCAGCACCTCGCGCAGCACGCCGGTGAGCTGATCGCTCATCTCGGTCATCGAGGTGAAGCGGGCGTCCGGATCGGTGTCGGTGGCGCGCAACAGGAATCGGTACAGCGACTCGTGGCGGGCCATCAGCGGTTCGGCCTGCGGGCCCGGCAGTGGACCCAGCTCGCCGTTGAGTGGCGGGATGCGCATGATCAGCGCGGCCAGGGTGCGACCCACCGTGTACACCTCGGTGGCGACGGTCGGGCCGGAGTCGGCGATCTCCGGGGCCTGGTATCCCGGTGTGCCGTAGATGGTTTCGTGCTGATCCTCGAGCGCGATCACCGCGCCGAGGTCGATGAGCTTGAGCTGCTCCTCGGTCTGCATCACGTTGTCGGGCTTGAAATCGCAGTATGCGAGGCCACGTTCGTGCAGGTAGTCCAGGGCGGGCAGCATCTCGAGCACGAAGGCGATGGCCCGGGCGGGCGGCAGATAGCCCTGATCGGCGGTGCGCTGCTCGCGCAGCAGCTGCTTGAGCGATTTCCCGCCCACGTACTCCATGACGATGTAGCCGACCGGCTTGCCGTCGGGGCCGGTGTCCTCGGCGAAGTTGTAGATCCGCACGATGTTCGGGTGATCGACCTGCGCCAGGAATCGCTTCTCGGCCACCGCCGCCCGCATGGCGTCCACGTCACCGGTATTGAGCAGACCCTTCAATACCACCGGGCGATCGTCGACCTTGTGATCCACCGCCAGATAGATCCACCCCAGGCCGCCGTGCGCCAGCGGGCCCAGCACCTCGTACTGCCCGCCCACCAGATCCTTGCGAACCAGCTTGGGGGTGAAGGAGAATCGCGTCCCGCAGTGCGGGCAGAACCCCTCCGTACGCCCCGCCTCGCCGCCGCGACTGCGCCCGACCGGCCGCCCGCATTTGCCGCAATCACGATGGTTCTCCGGCACTTCCGCGTGCGTGAGTACCGCCTCGGCCGGATCCCGGCGTGGCACCGGCGGCACCTTCACCATGCCCGCGCCCAGCCTGCCGCGACTGGAACTCGACGCTCCCGAACGACCGGTCCGAACGGACCGGCCACTGCGGCCGGACCGGCTGCCGGATCGCACAGTGCCGGACATCCCGTGTCCGCGTTCGCGTTCCGTGGTCACCATCGCCGACGCGGTGGCCGTCACGACTGCGGGTGCGCTGCCGCAGACATCGCAGTAGCCGTCGACAATCGACCCACTGCAACCGGGTTCGCCGCACCCGGTGGGGGTGCCGGGGTCGGCCGTCGATGCCTCCGCGAGACCGGTGCCGAGCACCGGCGCGCTGCCGCACACCTGGCAGTAGCCATCGAGAATGGTTCCGGCGCAACCGGGTTCGCCGCACGAGGATCCGTCGGACGTTCCAGTCGGGGCGATATTCGATCCCGCCGGGGCGGTGCTCGCTATCGCCGGGGAGGTGTGCTGTTCCGCCGGGGCGGTGCCGCAGACGGTGCAGTAGCCAGCGTCGATGGTGCCGGTGCAGCCGGGCTCGGTGCAGTTCATGGTCGCCTCCCCGATTTGTTCGCGATGAGCTGGCGGTAGTCGGTGACCGCGCGGGTGACTGCCGCGAGGTCACAGGGTTTACGGGTGAGCAGGCCCGCCGCGATCCGGTCGGCGGCCAGGATGTCCGGGTCCTCGGCGACACCCTTGCGGGCGGCCTTGGCGCGGTAGGCGGAGAAGCGGCCCTCGAGTTCGACCCGCCGATCCAGCAGGCCCTGCGCCAGCTGTTCGTGCGCGGCCGCCGCATCCAGAGCGGTGGTGACGCGGGTGCGCAACTCCCAGAGTGCGTCCGGAGCCGGGGGACCGCCCGCCAAGGCGGTCAGTTCGGATTCGAAGACGGCGCTGTCGTCACGATGCCGGGGCAGCGGCGCTGCCAGGATGGTGCGTTCCACTTCACGACGGGCGTGGTCGGCGCGCTCGTAGGTTTTGCGCAGGGCATCGACTCGAACTCGCAGGCGATCGACGGCCTCGTCCCAATTCGCCGCGATGGCACGCAGTTCGGTGACGACCGCCGCGGCCGCGCGCATGCGACCGGTCAGCCCGGTGAGGCGGGCGTCCAGGACCTCGGGGTGCAATGCCAGCGGGTCGGTGGCGATCGCACCGGCGAGCGCGTCGATATCCGCGGCCAACCCCGCCAATTCCGGTGTGGGCGTGCCGATCCGGTCCAGTTCGGCGCGCAGCGGCCCGATATCGGCCAGCGCCCGATCGTGCACCGCCTCGACCGCGTCGAGCACCGACACCACCGCCGGGAACGCGGTGCGCATGCGGTCGAGGATCTCCGCGATCCCGATCAGCTCGACCTCCTCGCGCGGGCCGCTGAGCGACCGCCGCGACATGGGAATCGTGTGGCGCGACAACTCGATCGGCTGTCCGCGCAGCAGCCGGGTCAGCTCCTCACGATCCAGCGCGTCCAGCCGTCGCCGGGCGCGGGCCGTCCGCACCCGGTCCAGGATGGTGCTCAAGCGTCCGAAGTCCTCCCACATCAGATCCAATGCCGCCTGCGCGGGCGTCCAGCGCTGCGCGGTCACCCCCGCGGGCGGGAAGCGGCGCAGCAGTACCAGCCCGGCATGCTTGTCCAATTCGACGAGGGTCGCGGCGATGGTGTCGATTTCGCGTGCCCGCTCGGCGATTTCACGATCTATTTCGGCGACGCCGAGTACCGGCCCGGGATTGGGATGCATGGCCGACTCAATCGCTGTACCGGGGCGCCGGTGGGCCATTGGACGGGCCGATTACGCTCAAGCGCTGGTTGTAGATGCGCTGCCAGGCGCCGTCACCACGAATTCGCTCCAGCACCCCGTTCACGAACTTCACGAAATCGGTGTTCTTCTGCTGGATTCCGATCGCATAGGAGTCGGTGGCCATCGCGTCGCCGACCACTTCCAGATTCGGGTCCTGAATCTTGAGGCCGTACAGCAGCGGCAGATCGGTGCTGGCGGCGTCCACCAGACCCTCCTGCATCGCGGTCAGGCAGTCGAGCCAGTTCACCATGCCGATCACGGTGGGGCGCTGCGGGAGTGCGAACACCGCGTCCAGGGTGGTCGAGTTGGGAATGCCGCACACCTTCTTACCGCCGAGATCGCTGGCGGAACGGATATTGGAGCCCTTGGTGACCAGCACCCGCTGATCGGTCGTGAAATACACCGAGGAGAACTGAATGTCCTTGCGGCGCGCACAGGTCGGGGTGAAGTTCTGCACCACCATGTCGACCTCGTTGTTCTTCAACGCCTGCACCCGATTCGCGGAATCGATGGGATGCAGCTCGATTCGCTTCTCGTCACCGAATAGATCGCGCGCCACCTCGCGGGCGATATCGATGTCGAAGCCCTCGATCTCACCGGTCGCCGGATTGCGGTAACCGAAGAGGAATTGGTTCTGGTCCACCCCGACGCGTAGCTTGCCGCTGGCGACGATGGCCGCCATCGTCGACCCGGCGGGCATGGCGCCGGGCTGCGGTTGCGCACCCGGGCGCAGGCTCGCGCTCGGATCACAGGACTGGTCGGCGCGCTGGCTCGGCGCGGCGGTGATGACCGCGGCGCCCGGCGGCAACCGGTTCTCCGAGGGCAGCTGATAGGGCGTGGCGTCGGGGGTTCCGCCGCAGCCCGCGGCCAGCACGGCGACCAGGGCCGCCAGCAGTATCCGCATCGGCGTCTTCACAGGAACTCCTTCAACCGCGGCCACACACCCGCGCCGACCGCGCCCGCCGCGGCCAGCAGCAGCACCAGCGTGCCCGCGGAACTCAGGGTCAGGGCATTACCGGCTGTGTTCACATCGTCGCGCACCTGCGCCCGGGTGCGCTCCAGTTCGGTCTTCAACGCGGCGTCCATGGCGTCGAACTCGGCCGCCGAACCGGCGACGGTGGCGTCGATGGCCTGATCCACGGCGCCGCGATAGTTGTTGGCGAGGTAGGCGGCGACCTCGCGGTGATGACCGTCCTGCCAGCGCGAGAAGGCCTGCCCGGCCTCCGAATTCACGCCGACCGTCGAGGAGAGGGTGGCCCGCAGCTGATCGCTGCTGGCCGTGAAGCGCTGCTCGCTGGCGCCCATGTCACCGCGGGTGATGAGCTGCAGCGTCTCCTCGGTGCGGGCCTGCTGCGCGAGAATGCGTGCCTGCGCGAGGCTTTCGAAGCGGGCGGTGGCCCCGGTGTCGATGGCCGCCGCCGCCGCGACGGTGGTGCCGACCACCCACAGCAGGGCCAGCGCGGCCAGCCCGGCGGCGGCGGCCACACCGGCGTTGACCAGTCGATTGGTGCGGCGCAGCAGCAGCCACGAACCGTAACCGCAGGCGGCCAGCAAGATCAGCAGCGCGGCCGTACTCCACAGCGGTAGTCGGGTGATCGCGTCCTGATCGTCGTGCAGCTGCCGTAGCCGGGTCTGTTCGAGGTCGCTGGCGTTGGTCAGCAGTGAACCCTGCATGAGCGCCGAGGCCTGGCGCAGGTAGGCCGAACCGACGGGCAGGCCCTGCCGGTTGTTGGCGCGCGCCGCCTCGACATAGCCGGTGTAGGTGGGCAATTCGGCGGAGATCTTGGCCAGGATGTCGCGGGTGCGGGCGTCCGAGGCGCCGGTGGTCGCCTCCGCGAGCGCGGCGGCCGCGTCCGACAGTGCGTTCTCGTAGCGGGTCCGCACCTGTGGCGATTCGATGCCGCCGGACAGGAATGCGGTCGAGGCCGCGGCGTCAGCGCTGGACAGCGCTACGTACAGCCGTTGCGCGGCATTGGCCAGTGGCTCGGTGTGCGCCAGTGCGGTGTCGTGGCGAGTGATCTTGCCGCCCTGCTGATTCGCGGTCACCAATCCGGCGATCAATGCCAGCAGCACCAGCGCCGCACCCACCGCACCCATCACCCCCGGCGCGGTGCGCGCGAAGCGCCGCGTCCACTCCGCTGCGTTGCGGAGGGCCGTCGTCGGTAGACGACTCCTCACTCGGTTCCCCCGTTCGACCGGATCTGCTCCCCGTAGCCAGATCATAGGGGAGCACCGCGACACTGTCGATCGAGTTCCGACTGGTTGGAATTAATTGGCGAGCCGGTCATTTCGAATGCACGGATCGGTTTTGCGGACGACACCTACCGGACCGTGAAATCCAGAATTAACGGCAGGTAATCGCCGGGAAACGTTACCGCACAACACTTGATGCACCCCTGTGACGCTAGACACCTTATGCCACAACAGAATTTAGTGCCGGAACGAGTCTGGTGCCTGCTCGCTCCGCGGTGAGGAAGCGCGAGATCATGTCACCGTATCCCGACTGGCTGATTCCGGGCGACAATGCCTGGCAGCTGGTGGCCGCCACTCTCGTCGGGCTCATGAGCATTCCCGGTATCGCCATACTGTACGGCGGTATCGTGCAACGCAAATGGGCCGTCAATACCATGCTCATGGCATTCACCGGATTCTCGCTGGTCCTGGTGGTGTGGGTGCTGTGGGGCTTCAAGATGGGCTTCGGCGAACCCGTCAAGATCGGCCCCGGAATCCTGCGGGCCGCAATCGGCAAGCCGCACACCATTCTCGGTTCCGACAATCAAGAGCAAGCACTGATCCCGCTGCTCGACGGTGCCATGCCGAAGTTCCACTTCTCCGAAACCACACTGGCCTACTTCCAGTTCGTCTTCGCCGCGATCACCCCACTGTTGTTCCTGGGCAGCGTGATCGGCCGCATCAGTTTCAAAGTGTGGCTGATCTTCGTCCCGCTCTGGTCGACGTTCGCGTACTCGGTGAACGCCTTCCTGATCTGGGGCGGCGGCTGGTGGTCGCAAATGGGCGCGCTCGACTACTCCGGCGGGTACGTCATCCACTTGGCCGCGGGCACCACGGGTTTCGTGGCGGCGGCGGTGATCGGACCCAGGCTGGCCCGCGACCGGCAACACTCGGTACCCAACAACTTGCCGATGGCCGCGGCCGGAGCGGGCATCCTGTGGCTGGGCTGGAACGGATTCAACGGCGGCGACCCGTACTTCGCGGGCGCGAACGCCTCACTGGCGGTGCTGAATACCACCCTGTGCACCGCGATCGCACTGCTGACCTGGGTGCTGTGGGACATGTTCGCGGGACCTTCGCGGCGGCCCAATTTCCTCGGCGCGGTCAACGGCATGATCGCCGGTCTGGTGGGCATCACCCCGGCGGCCGGTTTCGTGAACAGCTTCGGGGCCATGGTCATCGGCCTGGTGACCTCGACCCTGGTGTGGCTGTCGTGGAACAAGCTGGGCCGCACCCGGCTGTTCCGCAAGGTCGACGACACCCTCGGTGTGGTGCACACGCACGGCGTCGCCGGGCTGCTCGGCGGCCTGCTGGTCGGCGTGCTGGCCGACCCCCACATCAAGCTGTACGTGGCGTCCGGCAGCGGCGGCTCGGACGTCACCTATGGCGGCTGGCTCTACGGGCACAATCCCAAACTGCTGCTCTGGCAAGCGGGTGCGGCCCTGACCGTCATCGTGTGGGACGCGCTGGTGACCTATGCGATCCTCAAATTCCTGAGCCTGTTCATGAGTCTGCGACTGCCCGACGACGTCCTCGAGACCGGGGATATCGGCGTGCACGAGGAAGAGGCGTACCCGGACGACACCCTCGTCAGCGCGCACACCTCGTTGCGTAAGCCACCGGGGCTCAACAGTCAGTCCGCGCCTACCGCGGCTGAGCCGGAGGTCCCGGCCGAACAATCCTGACAGCGGAAAATCTATTGTCGGCACTCCCGTCCAGGCCCTATGGTCTGGGCGGGAGTTGTTCTTGTTCGCGCGAGGTCTCGCGCAATCATCCAGGGGAGTTCGAGTTTGGCGGTGCTGTTGGCCTTCGGCGTGGTCGCGGAGCGGAATCTGCGCGCCTGGCTGGTCGAGACCGGTGCGGAAATCGACCACGACGGGCTCGAGGGCGCGGCCGTGGTGCTGGGCGACCGTGACAGCGATCCGGCGCGCATCGCCATCGCGCGGGCCGACCTGGCCGGGCTCGTCGAGACCGGTGGGATCGGGATCGCCGGCGCGGGTATCGATCTCGGCGAGGGTTTCGTGTCCGCCCGCCTGGCCGGGGCCACCGGCGACCGTCGCGACGCGGTACTCGCCGCGATGCGGGTGCTCGGCGTGACCGGCGCGTGGCGGCTGGGGGAGCGCGGTGCCACCCTGGTCGCGCTGTTCGGCGTGACCGCCACCAAACCGGTCGGCGCGGCCGCCGAGGAGGCGATCGCCGAACAGCGCTGGGCGGCACTGGAACTGGCCTCGGCGGCGGCCGATATCCTCGGGCCCGAACAGCTGGTCCGGGTCCTGAACCTGCGCCCGGCCGACGGGATCGATCCGATTCCCGCCGGTGCGCCCTCGGTGCTGGCCGCGAATCTGCGGCAGACCTTGGAGTCGTTCTCGCGGCCGCGACGGCTGGAACTGCTGCTCGATCTGTGGGAGCGGGTGTGCGCCCACCAGGAGGGGCTGCTGGCTCGCGAGCGCCTGATCGCGAGCCATGATCTGACCGTCCTCGAGCCGCTGGACAAGCGCTATCGGCACTTCGACCAGGAGACGGTGGTCGACCTCGTGCACCACGACGCCCGTCGAGAACTGGATCTGCTCACCGCGATCCGCTTCCGCCCGACGTGGCGCGATCTCTGGAAACACTGCGTCGAACGGCTCATCGAGGACGCCCTCGCCGCGACCGTGCTGCTGCGCCTCACCGTCGCCGTCCACGAATCCGGGGTGAGCGCGGGCGTCGAGCGGGTGCGTGACGAACTGGCCGTGGTCGCGGGGATGTTCACCGGCTCGCAGATCAAGAAGGCGCAGCGACCGGTGCCGAAGCTGATCGCGCTGCCCGCCCGGCCGATCGTCCACGTGCGGGAGCTCAATGCCCGGCTGCGGCAGCAGCAACCGCTCGACGCGGCTTTCGAACGACTGCTGCGCCCGCGGCTGCGGACCGCGCTGGCCTACGGGCTCACCGTGCACGAGGCCGCGAAAGAACTGCTCGTGCATGGGATTCCACGTGACGACTATCCCGACAGCTGGGACTCGGACGCCCTGCGCACGTGGCGCACGGCAGTCGGGCACACCGGTGCCTGCGCGCCCGGGGCCTGGGACGTGGAACCGCTGGTGCGTCAGCGTTGGCAGCAGAGCCTCGCCCAGCGCCTGGCCGCCGACCCGGCCGCCACCGAACAGGCCAGCGACCTGATGTGGATGGGCGACCTCGCCGATGCCATCGCTCGGGCGCGCGGTCATGCCGCCGCCGAACTGAACTACGAGTACATCGTCCCCTACCACCTCACGAACCCGGCACTGCCGCAACCGGAACCGCTGACTCCCCGGGTGGACTCCATCCCGCTGGCGGTCGCCGGAACCGCCCAGCTGCTGGCCCTCGGCGCGAGCTCCCCGGCTCGGCCCCGCGACTGGAACCTGCTGTGCGCCGAGCTGATGGCGAGCGGTGCGGTAGCCCGCGCGCTGACCGGCGAATTCGAGATCCCCGAATCGGTATTGGTCCACGACGGGACCGCGCTGTCTGGAACCGCCAACCGAATCCAGTTCGCCCGCACCGCGACCCGTCTCGCGGAATGGTCCGACTACATGGGCAACTGCATCGCGGGACCCTCGTACCAGGACGCCGCCACTCGGGGCCGCAGCATCCTGCTCGCCCTACGCGACGAGAACGACGTCATCCAGATCAATGCCGAACTCCGGGCCCGTGCCGACGGCTGGTTCGTCAACGAGATCGCCGCCCGGTTCAACCACGACCCGGATCCCGCACTGCGGCAGGCGGTTCAGAGGTGGGCGTCCACCCTGCGCGCCCCTGAGGTGGACCTCGACCTGGTGGACGTCGACCTCGTCGAGGTGCCCGCGCGTGGCCGCCGACCCGCCTCGAACCTGATGCGTGAGGCTGCCCCGGCTCTGCGCGACGCCGCGCACACCGCACTCACGGACGCGCAGTCCGCGCTGCGAGTGCTGGCGGTACTCGCGGGCGAGGACCTGGACCCGACTTCGGCGGCGGACCCCAAAGTGCTGACCGCCCTGCGCCGTTCGACCGCCGATGAGCTGCACGCCCTGTGTGTCAAGGCCCTCGACTCGGGTCGCGTCACCCTGCCCCGACTGTGGCAGGCCACCGCCATCCGGCCGCTCGCCACCGCCCTCTCGAACCTCGACCCGGCGCTCCACACCCGTCACCCGCGCCTGCGCACCCTCACCGTCGACGAGCCGATCCCGTCGAAAACCTTGCGCACCTTGGTGAAAGAACCCGATCTCGCCACCGCACGCGGCACCGATCTGGTCGCCGTCCGCGTCCGCCGTGCTCTGGCTCACCTGGCCCGGACCTCCGACCCGATCTTCGTCCAGGCCGTGAGCACCCACCCCACGCCTTCCGTGTTGTGCCCGCTGATCCTGACCATCACCTCCACCCCTGACGTCCAGACCGCGACAATCGCGATCACCACCCCCGGCGCGGACGCCGTACCCGGATTTCCGGCCACGTCCCTGTCCGACCCGGACGGCCCCTGGCGGCAATCCTGGCCCGCCGCAATCGAACTCGGTGCCGACGAGAGTCACTTCGCGACCCGACTCGCTCAGTCGGGCCTTCATGTCCCCGCCGCGTGGCTCCCATCCGGCGGCTGGCCTGTCCTCTGGTCTCGAGCCCACACGACCGCCATCTGAGCCGATGGGTTTGTGAACACGGATCTTTCGACAACTGACCCCGGTCGCGATATCGCGGCCGGGGTCAGTTGTTCGCGGCCCAGGTCGGGCCGCGTGAAGGCTCAGCCCTGCTGGTCCAGCTTGGCCAGCGCGTCGAGGACTTCCTCCGTGGTGGCGGTGAGGCCGAGGCGGGGGAAGATCTTGGTGATCGAGTGGGTGTGGGCGTCGGCGTCGCGGTCGGTGACGGCGTCGGTGGCGATGACGACGTGGTAGCCGTGTTCGTGGGCGGCGCGGGCGGTGGATTCCACGCCGATGCTGGTAGCGAGGCCGGACAGGACGATGGTGGTGATGCCGCGGCGGCGGAGCTGGAGGTCGAGGTCGGTGCCGTAGAAGGCGCCCCACTGGCGCTTGGTGATGCGAATGTCGGTGGGCTGCACGTCGAGCTCGTCGATCAGCTCGTCCCAACCTTCCGGGAAGGTCGCGCCGCGCATGGACTGGGTGGAGCGGCCGGGGGCGACATCCGCGCCGTCGGGGGAGAAGGAGACCCGCACCAGCACCACCGGAAGGTCATGTGCGCGGAAGGCTTTCGTCAGTTCGACATTGCGGCGCACCACGTCCTCGACCGGGTGCGGGACGGTGGGGCTGCCGACGATGCCGCGCTGCAGATCGATGACCACCAGGGCGGTACGCGGGTCGAGCAGATCCGAGGTCATGGGAATCCCTTTCCGAGAAAACGTATTCGGTAGATCAGTCCTCACCCAGGCGGGCCAGGAGGGGTATGGCGGCGATCAGCGAATCCTGTTCGGCGGGCGAGAGTTTGGTGGCGATGGCGTGCGCCAGCCAGCCCTCCTTCGCGCCCTGGGCCTGCAGCAGCAGCGCCGCGCCGGCGGCGCTCAGTGACATCAGCACCTGACGCCGATCGGTCGGATGCGCGGCCCGCGCGACCAGGCCGCGCTGTTCGAGGGTGCCGAGGGTGGTCCGCATGGATTGCGGGCGCACCCGTTCGGCGCGGGCCAGGTCGGCCACGGACATCGGGCCCTCGACGCTGAGGCGGCTCAGCACCACGGCCTGCGCCATGGTCATCTCGACGCTCTCGCGGGCCGCGTGCAACCGCCGCAGCAGCCGGCCCGCAGCCACCCGCAGGTCGGCCGACGCGGCCGCCACCTCGGCGGGTGGGCGCTGTCCGGATTCGCTGGTCATCTGCCCCAGCCTGCATCACGACAGCAAAACTTGCAAGTTTGCCTGTCGAAATTGAGTTCGCTAGCGACCCGGACGCGGTGTCTGTTTTCCGCCGGTGATCCGCTCGTGGCTCGGCCAGAGTGAATGAGGTAACCGGATCGGCACAGGAGGAAACCATGACCGTGTACACCACAATCGACAGCCCAGTCGGCGAACTCCTGCTGGCGGGCGAACCGGCCGAGCCGGGCGTGCTGCTCACCACCCTCGCCATCGCGGGCGGGAAAGGCTTTGTGATCCAGTCGAATTGGACCCGGCAGGCCGGGCCGTTCGCGGAGATCATCGAGCAGCTGCGCGCGTATTTCGCCGGTGAACGCACCGAGTTCGACATCGAACACGCCAGCGGCGGAAGCGAATTCCAGATTCGGGTGTGGCAGGCGCTGGAGGCGGTTCCGTACGGCACCACCGTCAGCTACGGCGAGATCGCCCGGCGCATCGGCGCACCCCGCGAGGCGGTGCGGGCCGTCGGCGCGGCGGTGGGCGCCAACCCGTTGCTGATCGTGCGCCCGTGCCACCGGGTGGTCGGGGCCAACGGCTCGCTCACCGGCTACGCCGGTGGCGTCGACCGCAAGCGCCGACTGCTCGACCTCGAGCAGCCCACGCTGCTGAACGTGGCCCGATGACGGCCCCGGCCCTGCCCTCGGTGTGGGCCGGACGGGTCGCCCAGCAGGACTGGGCGGCCCTGGCCGGCGAACTCGACACCCACGGCCACGCCCTCACCGGCCCGCTGCTCGGCCCCGCCGAATGTCATGCTCTCACTGCCCTTTACGACGAGGAGCGACACTTCCGCTCGACCGTCGACATGGCGCGGCACCGCTTCGGCTCGGGCGAATACCGCTACTTCACCCACGACCTCCCCGATGTGGTCGCCGAACTGCGCGCCTCCCTCTACCCGAAACTCCTTCCCATCGCCCGTGATTGGGCCGAACGCCTGGGCCGTCCCGGCTCCTGGCCGCCCGACCTCACCGACTGGATCGAGCGCTGTCACCGCGCCGGTCAGGTGAAGGGCTCGCAGATCCTGCTCCGCTACGGCCCCGGTGACTGGAACGCCCTGCACCGAGACCTGTTCGGCGACATGGTCTTCCCCCTTCAGGTCGTCATCGGCCTGGATGCCCCCGGCGTCGACTACACCGGCGGCGAATTCCTCATGCTCGAACAGCGCCCCCGAGCCCAATCCCGCGGCTCCGCCATCGCCCTCCCCCAGGGCCACGGCCTCATCTTCACCACCCGAGACCGCCCCGTCCGCTCCACCCGAGGCTGGTCCGCGGCCCCGATGCGCCACGGCGTCAGCCTCATCCGCACCGGCCAACGCCAGACCCTCGGCCTCGTCTTCCACGACGCCTGACCCGCCATGCCCTACACCCTGCTCGGCCCCGAAGGCCCCTACCCGAGCCCCACCCGCGGCACCTTCGGCGGCCACACCCGCCTCCGCATCTACGGCCGCCTCGACTGCCCCTCCGCTCTACGAGCCCTCTCCAAAGGCGGCTACACCCCTCACCGAGTCTTCTTCGCCGACGAACCCACCGCCATCGCCACCGGCTACCGCCCCTGCGCGGTCTGCTGCCGCCCCGCCTACCGAGCCTGGCGCAGCACCCACCGCTGACCCACGCCTGCCGGTCGACTTTCGATGTGGCGCGCCCGGTTGCGGTAGTCAGTGCTGACTGGTCGGTAACCAATAGGGTTGGGGGATGCTGACCACGTTGGCGGTGGAGAACTACCGGTCCCTGCGCGCGCTGCGGGTTCGACTCGACCGGCTCAACGTGATCACCGGGGCCAATGGGAGTGGGAAGTCCAGTCTGTATCGGGTGCTGCGGCTGTTGGCGGACTTCGCTCGCAATGGGGCGGTGGCGGGGCTGGCTCGGGAAGGTGGACTGGATTCCACGCTTTTCGCGGGGCCCGGGCGGTCCGGGCCGAATGTGCCGCTGGCGCTGAAGCTCGGATTCGCGGCGCACGACTTCGGGTACGCGGCCGAGTTGGGGGTGCCGATTCCGGGCAAGTCCATGTTCAATCGGGATCCGGAGATCAAATCCGAGGCCGCGTGGGCCGGGCCGGTGCTGCGGCCCTCGACCGCGCTGGCCGAACGCGGCGGACCCGTGGTGCGGTTGCGCGGCGAAGGTGGCGGGTGGGGTGCGGTTCCGCTGACCATCAAGCCGTTCGACTCCATGCTCTCGGAGATCGCCGATCCGCAGCGGGCCCCGGACCTGCTGGTATTGCGAGAACGCATGCGCTCGTGGCGGTTCTACGATCATCTGCGCACCGACAGTGCCGCACCCGCGCGGGCCAGTCAGGTCGGTACCCGGACCATGGCGCTCGCGCACGACGGCGCCGATATGGCCGCGGCGTTGCAGACCATTCTCGAGATCGGTGACGCCACCGCACTCGCGGAGACCATCGAC
This sequence comes from Nocardia sp. NBC_00511, assembly GCF_045161165.1. Classification (NCBI taxonomy): domain Bacteria; kingdom Bacillati; phylum Actinomycetota; class Actinomycetes; order Mycobacteriales; family Nocardiaceae; genus Nocardia; species Nocardia sp. NBC_00511. The sequence continues at coordinate 3,539,157 of NZ_CP107849.1, read as the reverse complement.
CACGCGTTTCCGGGCAGTCGCATCGAGATCGTGAACCGGGAAGGCCGCTTCGAACTGCAACTGCACCAGCACAAGCTGTTCCGGGCCCTCGGGACCGCGGAACTCTCCGACGGCACCATGCGCTACCTGCTGCTGGCCGCCGCCCTGCTCTCGCCGCGCCCCCCGGAACTGCTGGTGCTCAACGAGCCCGAGACCAGCCTGCATCCGGAACTGCTGAGCCCGCTGGGCCGCCTCATCGCCAAGACCGCCGAGGACACCCAGATCGTGGTGGTCACGCACTCCGAGGAACTCATCGGGGTGATCGACGAGTACGCGGCACGGCTGCGCATGATCGAATTGGTGAAACGCGAGGGTGCGACCACCGTGGCGGGACAGAGTCGGCTCGACGAGCCGCCCTGGTACTGGCCGGACCGTTAGCGGCTCGGTGACGTGGAAACTTATTCTGGGGACGTGAGTGTGGACGCTGTGGGTGAGACTGGACCGTTGCCGCGCGGGCGGCATGGGCTGACCCGCGAACAGGTGGCGGCATCGCAGTACCAGCGGCTGTGCCAGGCGGTGCTCGAGGCGGTGGGTGAACTGGGGTACGCGGCGACCACGGTGGCCGATATCGTGACCCGCGCACAGGTGGCACGCCGCACGTTCTACGCGGTCTTCGGTGGCAAGGACGAATGTTTCGCGGCCGCATACGATCTCGCGGTCGGGGTGGCGCTGGAGCAGCTACAGGAGACCGTCACCGGGTTGCAGGGCGTGAACTTCGCCGAGCGCGTCCGCATCTCCTTCGAGATATATCTTCGGGTGCTGGCCGCTCAGCCCGCCGCGACCCGCGCGCTGTACATCGAAACACTGGTGGCCGGACAGGGATTGGTGACGCATCGGCTGGGCGTGCACGAGCGCTTCGTCGACTACATTCTCGCGGTGGCCCGCGTCGGCGTGCGTGACGGCGACCTGACCGGCGAACCCGATCGAGAACTGGTCGACATGCTGCTGGGCGGCATCGACGATCGGGTGCGCGCCTGCCTGCATCAGCGCGGGGCGGAGGCGCTGCCGGAACTGGCCCCGCTGTTCACCCGCACCGCGATCCTGATCACGAGCGCGCCCGAGGGCTGAGCTCGCGCTGTCCAAGAACACAACCGGTCTCCGCCTTCGGCTGGGACGGCTGTCACCTGGCACAGCACCGGTGACACGGACCACACCGGGAACTTACGGTCGCAATCGAATTCGACGCATTCGGTCGAATTCGTTCGACTAGGAGATAGCTTATGAGGCCGACCACGCGGTCGATCGGACGTTTCGTATTCGCGAGTGCCACCGCCTGCGCCGTCGCACTCTCGACCGGCGCCGCCACCGCCGATCCGGGATCCGCCGATTCCGGCAGCGGTACCGGATCCGCGACCGCGAGTACCGCCTCCGACGCGATCGGCGAGGGCCCGGAAATGACCTCGTTCCTGGGCGCGTTCGGTTACGGCCTGCTGCATCCGGATTCCGCGCCGCCCGGCGCGAACAACTGGAACTGCAAGCCCAGCGCCGAACACCCGCAACCGGTCGTCCTGGTGCACGGCACCTGGCTGAACACCTACGACAGTTTCTCTTTTCTGTCGCCGCAGATCGCCCGCGCCGGATTCTGTGTCTTCGCTTTCAATTTCGGCCGCGAGACGCCATTGAGCGGCGGTGGTCTCGGCCCGATTCTGCCCGGCCGCTACGGCGTCGGTCCGATGGAGGATTCCGCCCGGCAACTGGGCCAGTTCGTGGACCGGGTACTGGCGGCCACGGGCGCGCCCAGCGTCGATATCGTCGCGCATTCCCAGGGCGGACCGGTCACCACCCAATATATGAAATTCGAAGGCGGACAGGGAAAAGTCGCCAAGGTCATCAGTTTCGGAGCCACCAATCACGGCACCTCACTGCTGGGAATCGCGAGCCTGGGCCGATTCATCACCAATCTCGGCATCGATATTCTCGGGTTCTATCAGCCGTTCATCGGACAGGCCAATACCGAACAGGCCGTGGGCTCCCCGTTCTACGCCAAGCTGAACGCCGACGGCGACACCGTGCCCGGCGTCGACTACACCGTCGTCGGCACCACCCACGATGAGATCTCCAATCCCTACGAGTGGACCTTCCTCACCCCGGGCCCGGAGGCCGGCGTGCAGAACATCACGCTGCAAACCGATTGCCCCGAGGACGTTTCCGACCATCTCACCATCATGTACTCACCGCGCGCGGCCTCGATCGTGCTGCGCGCCCTCGACCCGGCCGCCCACCCCGACCTGGTCTGCGCCTTCAACCCGTGGATGATCGGTGGCGGTGGCCATCTCTAGCCGCGCCCTTTCGAAAGGAACACGATGACGATCGGCGATGCGGTCGAAACCGGCGATCCGACAGTCGCTTTCGACTCGCCGAGTCAGCGCCCGCTGCTGCCCGGCGACGATCCGTTCTACCGATCGCCGATCGATCCGGGCAGCGTGCCGCCCGGCGCGATCCTGCGCGCCCGCCGGGTGCGCACGGCGCTGTTCGGTCTGATCCCGCAGCGCGTGCACGCCTGGCAGCTGCTCTACCGCAGCACCGATCTCGACGGCGCACCCGAGGCCGTGGTCACCACCGTGCTGCTGCCCTGGGACGCCGACCCGCGCTACGACCGGCCGCTGGTGTCGTTCCAGTGCGCGATCGACGCGGTCGCACCGAAGTGCTTCCCCTCCTATGCATTACGGCACGGGGCTCGCGCGTTCGGTGCGATCCCGCAACTGGAACTGCCGTTGGTCGCCGCGGCACTCGCTCGCGGCTGGGCGGTCTCGATTCCGGATCACGAGGGCCTGGGCGGCCGTTTCGGCGCGGCCCGGGAACCCGGCTACCGCGCCCTCGACGGCTTGCGCGCGGCTCTGCGCTTCGAACCGCTGGGGTTGAATCCGCGCAGCCGGATCGGGCTGTGGGGCTATTCGGGTGGTGGGCTGGCCACCGCCTGGGCGGCCGAGACGGCGGAAAGCTATGCGCCGGAACTGAATATCGTCGGCGCGGTCGCCGGATCGCCGGTCGGTGATCCGGCGGCGGCGTTCGTGCGTTTGAACGGCTCACCGTTCGCCGGATTCGCGATGGTGTTCACCGCCGGACTGCGCCGCGCCTACCCGCGCCTGGATCAACTCTTCCGGGAACTGGTGGCACCGGACTATCTGGCGCTGCTCGAGCGCGCGGAGGACAGCGCCACCCTGCCGCTGCTGGCCCGGCTCGCCGGTCGAGATGTCAACCGGCACATCAAGGGTGGGCTCGGCGCACTGCTCACCCGTCCGGAGATGCGGACCGTGCTCGACGAGATCCGCCCGGGCGCGACGGCCCCGGCCATGCCGCTGTTCGTGGTGCAGGGCGTCAACGACGAAGTGATCGCGGTCGCGGACGTGGACGCGCACGTGTGGCGCTATCAGGCTCGCGGAGCGCACGTCCGCTACATTCGCGACCGCCTGAGTACTCATCTGCCGCTGCAGTTCTTGGCCGTGCCGGTCATGGTCGACTGGCTCGAGGACCGGCTCGCGGGCCGTCAGCTCGCGCCGGCGGGTGTGGAGACGGTGTGGTCGGTGGCGCTGTCGCGCCGCGCGCTCGGCGAGCATCGCTCGTTCACCGCGCTGGTCGCCTCGATGCTCGCGGGACGCCCCATTCGAACCCGTTCGGACCGGCGATAGCTGCGCGCCACCAGCGCGGAACGCAGATACCAGAGTCCGGACGGCTGGGCCGGATCGAATCCGGTGAGCTGCCCGATGCGCTTGAGCCGGTTGTCGACGGTATTGGTGTGCACGCCCAGCAGGCGCGCAGTATGTCGTCGGCTCAGGTCGTTGCCGATATGGCGGCGCAGCGTCTCGAGCAGCTCCGGGTGCGCGTCCAGCGGATCCAGCAGCGTGCCCAGGTATTCACGCGCGGGACCGGGCCGGGTGAGCTGGTACTCCATCGCCAGCTCGTCGAAGCGGTGCAGGCCGGATGCGCAGTCCAGGCGCTGCACCATGTCCAGGAGTTCGTGCGCCTGTTCGGCGGCGTCCGGAATGCGTTGCGTCTCGGCATGAATCATGGCGGCGGTCACGGGAACCTGTGCGGCGGCGGACAATCCGGCGATCATGTCGTCGAGTGCGGTGGCGGCCACCGCGTTCGCGGGCAGCAGTACGGTGCCACCGTCGGCGCTCAGCAGCGACAGGGCCAGCCCGTCGTAGCGGCGCGCCAGTTCGGATTGGATGCGCCGCAGCTTGCGCCGGGCCACCACCTCGCCGTCCACCGCGGCGTCGGACTCGCCGGGGTGCGCCGGAATGCTCAGGGCCAGAATGTAATAGGACTCGTCGATCTCGACGCCGCCCGCGCGGGCCATGGTCGAGGTCGGGTGTCCGGCCAGCAGCGCGGAGGCCACGGTGTGCACCGCATTGTGGTGTTCGGCCACCACCGCCCGATGCTCCTGCACATACGCGACGGCGAACGCGGAATCGACCATCGCCAGCACCTCGAACAGCCGCCGCGCCGTCACCGCCAGCCGCGCGTAGTCCTCGGGCCCGGTGGCGTCCACGATGAGGTCGAAACTGAGCGCGAATCCATCGTGCACCGCACGATGAATGGTCCCGATGGGTATGCCCTCCCGCGCCCACTCCGCGCCCGCCCGTTGTAGTCGCTCGATCTTGGAGCTCACGTCCCGCCCCTCGAGCACCCCGTGGGCCAGTTCGAGCGCGGTGCGCGTGACGGTGGTGACCTCCCCGCGCAGCGCGTCGCCGGGCAGCGTGCCGCAGCGGGCCACATGCTCGGCGAAATGTGCCACCAGCGCGGTGGACAGGGTCCGCACATCGCTGAGTGGATCGGAAATCGGTATGGCCGGGGCGGTCTCGCCGGATCCGGTCGACGCGAACGGGTGCGTGGGCCTGACCATGCGTATCCTCCACCGTAAATCTGGGAACGCCTGCGTTCCTACTGGTGCGTAACTGTAGCGCGGGTCACGTTGAGCGGCAAGAACGACAGCGAAAACCGCACTGCGCGAGGGTGATCGCAGTGCGGTTTTCTCATGACGGGTCTAGCGGGGGAGTCCGGCGAAGAACTCGCGGAGATCACCGGTCAGCAAGTCGGGCACCTCCAATGCGGGAAAGTGGCCGCCGGAGAAGAACTCCGACCAGTGCACGATGTGATGCGTCCGCTCCGCGAAACGGCGGATCGCGAAGTCCGCGGTGGTGAAGACCGCGACACCGGTGGGCACGGTGCCCTTCGGCTTCGGGGCGAACATGGTGTGGTCGTGGAAGCGCTCGTAGTAGTAGTTCGCGACACTGCGCGCGGTGTCGGTGAGCCAGTAGATCGCGACGGTGGTCAGCAGCTTGTCGCGGTCGATGGCCTGCTCGGGCAGCTCGTGGGTCCGATCGGTCCACTCCTGGTACTTCTCGATGATCCAGCCGAGCTGTCCCGCAGGCGAATCCGCCAGCAGCTGCGCAAGGGTGTCGGGGCGGGACCCGGCCAGGTTCATGTACGCCGAGCCGTCGTCCTGGAACTGCTTCATCGCGGCCAGGCGCTGCCGTTCGCCGTCGGTGAGGGCGGCCATATCGGCCGGATCGCCGCTCGGGAAGGTCACCAGGGCATTGACATGGACACCGATCACCCGATCGGCGTGCTCGCGAGCCAGGCGCGGGGCCACGAACGCGCCGTGGTCGCCGCCGTGCACGCCGAAGCGCTGGTACCCGAGTCGGGTCATCAGCTCGGCCAGCGCCGCCGCCACCTTGCCGTCGTCCCAGCCGGTTTCGGTGAGCCGACCGGAGAAGCCGTGCCCGGGCAGGGACGGGATGACCAGGTGGAAGGCGGGCGCGTCGGGCTCGCCGTGGGCGGCCGGATCGGTGAGCGGGCCCACCAGGTCCAGGAAGTCGGCGGGCGTACCGGGCCAGCCGTGGATCAGCAGTAGCGGGGTGGCGTCGGCGGCGGCGGAGCGAATGTGCAGGAAGTGCAGCTGCTGACCGTCGAGGGTGGTGGTGAACTGCGGATACGCGTTGAGGGTCGATTCGATTGCGCGCCAATCGAACTTGTCGGCCCAGTAGGCGGCCAGCTCGCGCAGGTAGGCGGTCGGCACGCCGCGTTCCCAGCCGATGCCGGGAACCTCGTCGATCCAGCGGGTGCGGGTCAGGCGCCGGTGCAAGTCGTCGAGGTCGGCCTGCGGGATGTCGATGCGGAAGGGGCGGATGTCCGTGCTGCTCATGAGAAGAAGTCTTCCGATAAAGACCAGGTCGCCACATCACGAGAAGTCGTTATTTACCAGTTGGGTCGGCAGTGCGCCCCGGTCGCGGCATGATCATCGAGTGGTGAGTTTTCCCGGAAGTAGCGCCCTGGTCGGGCGGGCCGCCGAAGTGTCCGTACTCCTCGAGGCGGTACGCGACCCGGGCATCCATACGGTGCTGGTCGCGGGGGAGGCCGGGATCGGCAAATCCCGGCTGGTGGGGGAGTTCACCGAGCGGCTCGGCCGCGACGCGCTGGTGCTGATCGGACGCTGTCCGGAGCTGGGGACCGGCGGGGTCGCGTTCGCGCCGTTCCTGGCCGTACTGCGCGCCCTGGTGCGGCAGCTGGGTGTCCAGGCCGTCGCCGCGCTGCTCCCGCCACGACCGGCGCTGTCGAACTGGTTGCCGCAGTTGGCCGTTCACACCGGCGGCGCGGCCGTCGACGCCGACCGGGTGCGGCTGTTCGGCGAAATTCTCACCGTGCTGGAGCAATCCGCGCTCACCCGGCCGGTGATCGTGGCCCTGGAAGACCTGCACTGGGCCGACGACGCCAGCCGCGAACTGCTCACCTTCCTGGCCGCCAACCTCGCCGACGCCGACGCTCTGCTGGTCGGCACCTATCGGCCGGGCGAGGCCGGGCCGCTGCGCGGACTGGTCGCCGAACTGCGCCGCAACCCCGGTGTGCGGGTGCTCGACCTGCATCCGCTCACCCGCCACGAGGTGGGCCGCCAACTCGCCGCGCTGCTCGGCCGCGAACCCGAACCCGCCCTGATCACCATGGTTTTCGAACGCAGCGGCGGCAATCCGCTCTTCGTCGAGGCGCTCGGGCAGGCGCCCGGCCGCATGCCCGCCGACCTCGCCGACCTGCTGCTCGGCTTCGCCACCGGACTCGATCCCGTCGCGCGCACCGTGGTCCGCGCCGCCGCCGTCATCGGCTCCCCGATCCGCCACGAACTGCTCGCGGCCGCGGTGCGGCTACCCGACGACGAACTACACACGGGCCTACGCGAATTGGTGGACCGCCACCTGCTGCTGACGACCGGCACCGGCTACGAATTCCGCCACGTCCTCATTCGCCAGGCCCTGCACGACGACCTGCTCCCCGCCGAACGTCTGCGCCTGCACACCCACATCACCGAAGTCCTCAGCGCCCGAACCGATTCCACTGATCCGGAACTCCTGGGCCAGCTCGCTCATCATGCCGAAGCGGCCGGTCAGCTCGACAAGGCCCTCACCGCCGCGTGGTCCGCCGCCTCGGCCGTGCCCGCCACCCATCCCGAACGCCTGCGCCTACTGGAACAGGTCAGCGCCCTCTGGGATCGGGTTCCCGCCGCCGCGACCGCCCTGCACACCACGAAACTCGCTGTCCTGGAACAGATCGTCGACGTCGCCAGCGCCAGCGGGGCCACCGAACACGGCATCGCCGCCGCGGACGCCGCCCTCGCCCTGATAGACACCGCCGCCGCTGCCACCCATGCCGCGCCTGCTGCACTCGGTGGCGGCGACGTGGAGGGGGAAGCAGCCGTCGGTGCCGAGCGGATGGCGCGGTTGTTGCGGCGGCGGGCGTATCTGCGCGCGACGACCGGAGCCGGGCCGGGGGAGGATCTGGCGCGGGCGCTGGCCTTGCTGCCGGCGGATCCGCCGAGTCTGGAGCGGGCCGAGGCGCTGGTGCAGTCGGCCGCCATCCGGATCTTCCAGGGGGATGCCGAGGGGACCGCCGCGGCTGCGGGGGAGGCGCTCGCTATCGCGGAGCAATTCGAGTCGGACACGTTGCGCGCCAGGGCACATGCGCATCTCGGATTGGCCGGATCGCACGATATCGACGGGGCGCTGGCGCGATTCGAGGCGGCTCGGCGGGCCGCGGTCGCGGCGGCGGATCCGCGGATCGTGGTCGATGTCGCGACCTGGGAGTCGGCCGTGCTGGTCGGGGCCGGTCGGTATCGGGCCGCCATCGAGTCGGTGCAGCGCGGGTTGCGGGCGGCGCACGAGTCCTTCCGATTCGCCGAAGCCGCACCGATCCTGCTGGTCAAGTGGGCGCAGGCCTTGACAGCGCTGGGGCGCTGGGACGAGGCCCGCGCGGTCGTAGACGACACCGAATTCGAGTCGATGCCGCCGCTGAGCCGGGCCGCGCTGCTGCTGTGCTTCGGGAGAATTGGACTGGCACAGGGGGATACGGATCGCGTCGAAAACGCCGTGGCGGTGGCACGGCGACTATTGGGGGAGAGTCGGTGGGCGTTGCAGTACCGCCTGGAACTCGCGGCGCTGATCAGCGAATCGGCCCTGTACCGCAACCATTCACGAACCGCCGTGGTCGAGCTGACCGCCCTCAGTGCGGGGCCGCAGGCGCTGGCGACCCTGTCCGCCCACCCGCACGAGGCGTGGCCACTGCTGGTGCTGGCCGTCCGGATCCCCGGCGCACCACCGGAATTGGTCGCGCTGGCGGACTCGCTGCTCACCACCTCGCCCGTCGATGCCGCCTATCGCGCCGTCTTCACCGCGCATCTCACCGGGTCCGCCGCCCGCTGGAGTGATGCCGCCACGGCCTGGCGCGACCTCGAACGACCCTACGACGAAGCCGCATCGCTGCTCGGGCTGGCGGAAACCGCTGCGGCCGAGGGAGATCTGATCGCAGCGGAGACCGCGCTGCGCAGTGCGGCCGATATCGCCACTCGCCTCGACGCGGTGCCGCTGCGGGAAGCTGCCGCACAGCTGGCCGAACACTCAGGCCTGCTCTGGCACGAAAACGGCTCGCCCGTGCGGCGACTATCCGCTGAAACCGCGCGACGACTACCGGGCGGGGCATCGGAGCGGGCTGCGGCCGGTGCCTCGAAAGTCCAGGGCGACAGTGCTTCCGGGCGGTATGGGCTCACACCGCGGGAACTCGAAGTGCTCAGGCTGGTGGCCAAAGGGTTGAGTAATCGGGGGTTGGCGGCGGAGCTGTTCATCAGTGCGAACACGGCGGGGGTGCACGTGTCGCGGATTCTCGCCAAGCTGGGTGTGGCCAGCCGGACCGAGGCCGCCGCCTTCGCGCACCAGCACGAGCTGCTCGGTGCGCGCGACGGAAGCGAGTGAGGCTCAGGGCAATCGGGGCGGCAGGTCGAACAGGTCGAACACCTCCTGAACCTGATAGGTGATCAGGTGGCTGATGAGTCCCGCGGTGATCGTGAAGATCTGCAAGGTGTGCAGGGTGTGCCCACCGGCGGGGTCCGGGGCGTAGGCGGCCAGCGCGGGCTGACCATTGGCCCACAGCGGCACCATCTCCCAGTCCGGGGCGTGGATCTCGAAGACCCACTCCATGAACCCGATGTAGTCCGCGCGCCCCGCGAACCAATTGAGCATGGGCGGCATCTCGAGAATGACATCGTCGGCCAGCAGCTTCTCCAGCGCCGCCAGGTCGGCCCGGCGGAAGGCGGCCACATAGCTGTCCACCACGGCCCGCTGCGCAGCGTTCTCGACCACCTCATCTTCGCGAAGTCCGCTGCTGTGCAGGGTTTTCCGGGCACGTTGCAGGGCGCTGTTGACCGCCGCCGGACTCATGTCCAGGGCCTGCGCCACCTGTGCGGCGGGCCAGTCCAGGACCTCGCGCAGCACGAGCACCGCCCGCTGCTTGGCGGGCAACTGCTGTAGGGCAGCGACGAAGGCCAGCCGCAGACTGCCCTGCACCAGCGCCGATTCCGACGGATCCGCGATCATGGAGTCCGGAATCGGTTGCAGCCAAGGGGTTTCCCCGCCGTGCACCAGGGGTTCGCGCGGATCCTCACCCGCCGCACCGAGTCCGGCCGGTAGCGGCCGCCGCCCACGCTGCTCGAGGGCAGTGAGACAGGCATTGGTCGCGATCCGGTACAGCCAGGTCCGCATCCCCGCCCGGTTCTCGTCGTAGCTGTCGCGGGCCCGCCAGGCCCGCAGCAGCGTCTCCTGCACCAGATCCTCGGCATCCTGCACCGAGCCGAGCATGCGATAGCAATGGGCGAGCAATTCCCGCCGATACCGGTCGGTGCTCGCCGCGAAGTCCGTGTCCGCCATGCCCTCAGCTCCTCGTTCCGGTTCCCTGCCGAAATTCATACACCGCGAGCGATGAATCCGGCACGGCCCGCCGGTAGGTACTCGTGAGCCGCATCCACGCGGCCGCAATCCGAGGAGACATCATGACCGACACCGCCGTCACCACCGACCGCGCCGCCGTGCTGGACGTACTGAAGGGCATCTACCGGTCCTGGGCGGCCAATGACGCCGAGACCTTCATCGCCGACTACGACGTCGACGCCACCTCCGTGCTGCCGGGCGTGTACAGCGTCGGCCGCGAGGCCGTCCGGGCCCGCATGGCCGCCGGTTTCGAAGGGCCGCTGCGTGGTTCGAGCGTGGTCGACGAGCCCCAGCAGGTGCGCTTCCCCAACCCGGATACCGCCGTCGTGGTCAGCCGCTCGTCGATCCTGTTCGCGGGAGAGCAGCAGCCGCCCGCGGACCGCTGGGTGCTGGCGACCTGGACCATGGTCCGCCGCGATGACCGCTGGCTGGTGGTCGCGTACCACAACGCCCCGGCCCAGTAACAACAAGCGAAGCCCCCTCCCAGTGCACGGGAGGGGGCTTCGCCACAGTCATCGAACTAGGACACGACCTCGACGGTGTCACCCGGGTTGAGGTAGTTGAAGAACTCGCGCGCGCCGTCCGGGGTCATCCGGATGCAGCCGTGGGACTTCTTGTCCACCGGCCCGATATGGAAGGCGATGTCCCCGTTGAAGAACACCGCGTACTCCATCGGCGCGTTGTGCATGGTGCTCCAATGGAACGGCTTCTTGAACGCCACATGGAACACACCCGGCGGGGTCTCGAAGCCGGGCATGCCGTGCGAGATCGGCGTCGGTCCGAAGACCACCTTGCCGTTGTCCATCAGCCATGCCTCGTTGGTGTCGAGCTTGAGGCAGGCACGCGTGCCCGTCGTCTGGCACGGTGCGCCGACATCGCTGGGAGCGATGCCGGGCACGATCGCCGGAACACCCGGAACATCCGGGCCACCCGGCCACAATGGTTCGGCCTGCGCGGGCGCCGCCGCGAACGCGGCGGTCGCGACACCGGCGAGCACCGCCGACCGCGCCGCCCAGCCGAGGGAACTGCTGCTCTTCATCGAGTCTCGACCCTCTCCTAGCCTTGGCCCGCCACCCTGGGAATGCCGCCTATCAGGGCGAAGGGACACCTCTCATTGGCACAAGCTTGGGACCACTGGGTACCGATGATCATTCTTACGGGTGCGAATCCGGAATCGCGGGAAGAAGCGCGGCGGGCGCGCCGACACGCCCGCCGCGTGTCGCGGGGCGCGCCGGAGATCGGCCCTCGCGGGCCCCGGGATCAGCGCACCGGCGGCAGCGTGCGCTCCTGCGGATCGACTCCGGTCGGACGGTGCGCGCCATTGTTGGGGACATCCGGGCGCGGGGCGTTGCCCGACCCGCGGATCTGCTGGTCGGCGGGCGGATTGTCGCAGTAGTTCGAGCGATTGAACTGGTTGTCCGTCACGACGAAGGGGGCGAGCGGTCGGCTCAGGTACTCACACCAGGGCCGCGGCCAGATGTCGACGATTGTGTAGAACTCATTGTCGTGCGCCGGGACGCCCATGGCGCTGGTGCCCACGACCAGCGCCGGGAACAGGGCGCGCAGCGCCGGCAGCCGCAGCAGCGCGGCATTCACGATGGCGCTCATGGTGGTCACCAGGCCCTGGATCGGATCCATATTGCGGTCCAGGGTCGCCTGCGCGATGACGAGCTGTTCGGGCGCTTGGTCGAGGAATCGGCGCAGTTCGGTGTTGGCGACCCGGGCCTGCTCGGCCAGCACACTCGAATTGCGGGTCAGCGTGCCGAGATCCGGTTGCGCGTGCGAGGTGGTGCCCGCGATGACGCGCAGACTCTCGATCAGGCTGACCGTCTGCGGCAGCAGATTGTCCAGGCCGTTGGTGGCCAGGCTCAATCCATTGATCAGGCTGCGCAATTGCTCGGGTCCGCCGCTGAGCGCGGTGTCGAGCTCGCTCAGGATCACGGCGTACTTGTCCGGATCTATCTGTGCGATAAGCGCATTGCTGTCCGAGAGCGTCTGCCAGATCGGGGTCGGGGTGCTGATCCGCTTGGGATCGAATCGCACCAGCTGCCCGTCGTGCAGGTACGGCGCCTTATCGGTATTGGGTCGGAAGTCCAGGTATTGCTCGCCCGCTCCCGACAGCGCGCCCACCGAGATCGCGGTATCGGCCGGAATCTTGTATCGCTCTTCGATTTCCGCGACGGCCTGTACGCCCGCGCCACCGTCGATCAGCTGGATCGCCTTGATCGACCCCACCCGGAAGCCCCGCCAGGTGACGTCGTTACCGGCCTGCAACCCACCGGAACGGTCCAGCTGCACGGTCACCGAGAAGGTGCTGCCCGGACCGCGCACCCGCATGTCCTTGATCGCCAGATAACTCGCACCCGCACCGAAAACAAGCACCAGAGCCAGATTCGAAACCAAGATCTTATGTCCGCGCAGCACGCTCAACAGGCCCGCCTCCACCGTTGCTCAAAGTCAACAGGATCGATTGCACAGCAAATACTCGGCGAAACTCCGCGCAATCTAACCACACCCGCCCGGCGGACCCGGGCAGCGCGACTCGCGGCTAGTGCTCGCCCCCGCCGAGTAGGCCGAGTTCGGCTGCGCGCACACCGATATGGAACCGGGTTCGCACTCCCAGCCGGGTCATGAGCTCGGCGATATGCCGCCGATAGGTTCGCAGCGACACCCCCAGCTGCCGGGCCGCTACCTCGTCCTTCAACCCGAGGTCGAGCATCCGCAGCGTCGCCCGCAGGGCCTCCCCGATCTCCGCCCCGCCACCCTCACCCGGCAGCCCGTGCCCGGATTGCCAGGTCAGCAAGGCGAACTGGTGCAGCGCCCGCAGCACCGCGGGCTCCCGCACCAGGTACGCGTACGGAACGCGCGCCCCCGCCCCACTCCACAGCACCGCCACCCGCCGATCGAGGATCAGGGCATTGTGAAAGTCGTTGTCCGTAACTCGAATCTGCGCCCCCAGCGACGAGTGCCGCAACACCGGCCGCCGCCCCCGGCTCTCCAGATAGTCCGGCGAATACAGCAGCCGCACCTGCTTCCCCGCCGCCAGCAGATCCCCCACCACCACCTGCCCCAACCGCAGATGATCACTCGACCGGGTCGGATTCGACACCGCCACAACCGCTTCCCGCTCGGCCCGTCGCAACAGCAGATCCACGTCCCGATCCCACTGCCCGTCCTGCCCGAACCGAACGATCCCGCCCCGCACCCGCTCCATCCTCCGATCCTGTCACCGGCCGCGTGCCCGCGCTCCCTCTGGCAGGTTCCTGCCAGTCGGGGCGGGGGGAGGGGAGGTGTTCGTAGGTTCGGGGAATGCGGATCAGTTTCACGGAGGATCAGGAGCGGCTGCGCAAGCGGTTGCGGGAGTACTTTGCCGAGCTGGTGACAGCGGAGATTCGGGCGGGGATGCGGGCCGGGAGCGGAGGTGAGCACGGGAGCGGGGCGGTGTACAAGGACGTGGTTCGGCGGTTGGGGGCGGACGGGTGGCTGGTGCTGGGGTGGCCGGAAGAGTATGGGGGACAGGGCCGGTCGATGGTGGATCAGATGATCTTCAGCGATGAGGCCGCGGCGGCGGGGGTGCCGCTGCCGTATCTCACCGTGAACACGGTGGGGCCCACGATCATGCGGTACGGGACCGCGGCGCAGAAGGAGTTCTTCCTGCCCCGGATCGCGCGCGGGGAGCTGCACTTCTCGATCGGGTATTCCGAGCCGGAGGCGGGAACCGACCTGGCGTCGTTGCGGACTCGGGCGGTGCGCGACGGGGAGGAGTACGTGGTCGACGGGGAGAAGATGTGGACCAGCCTGATCGAGTACGCGGACTATGTGTGGCTGGCCGCGCGGACCGATCCGGGTGCCGGGAAGCACGCGGGATTGTCGATTCTGATCGTTCCTACAGCGGCACAGGGGTTTTCGTGGACAAAAGTGCACACCATGGCTGGGGTGGGAACGAGCGCAACCTACTACGACGGGTTGCGGGTGCCCGCCGGGAACCTGGTGGGCGGGGAGAGTCGAGGGTGGGCGCTGATCACCAATCAGCTCAATCATGAGCGGGTGGCGCTGAGTTCGGCTGCGCCACTGCGGGAATCGCTGCGGCAGGTGCGGGAGTGGGCGCGGGAGACGCGGCTGCCGGATGGGTCGCGGGTGATGGACGCGGAATGGGTGCGACTGCATCTGGCACGGGTGCACGCGCACGCCGAGTATCTGAAACTGCGGAACTGGCGCACGGCGTGGGCGGCCGACTCGGGGGAGCTGAGTCCGGCGGAAGCCTCGGCCACCAAGGTGTTCGGGACCGAATTCGCCACCGAGGGGTACCGACTGCTGATGGAGGTGCTCGGTGCGGACGCTGTGCTGCGGGCCGATTCGCCGGGGGCACTGCTGCGCGGCCGGATCGAACGATTCCATCGCTCGTCGTTGATCCTCACCTTCGGGGGCGGGGTCAACGAGGTGCAGCGTGACATCATCGCCAAGACCGCACTCGGCCTGCCCGTCACTCGCTGAGCCCGATCGAAAAGGAACACCATGGATTTCGAATTCACCGAGGCGCAGCGCGACCTCGCCGGACTGGCCCGGGAACTACTCACCGACTGGGCCGCACGCCACCCGCGTCCGGACGACACCGGATTCGACCCGCAGCTGTGGCGGGCCATGGCGCGCGCCGGGTTGCTGGACGCCGCGCTGCCGGAGCGGGCGGGTGGCGGCGGGTTCGGGCTGCTCGAACACTGCTCGATCCTCACCGAGATCGGCCGGACCGTCGCGCCCGCGCCCTATGCCGCGACCATCGCGGTCGCCGCGGCCACGCTCGCCGAATTCGGCAGTGACGCACAGCTACAGCGATGGATGCCGTCGCTGCTGAGCGGCGACAAGATACTGGCACCGGTCCTGGCGCGGGAATTCACCTGCTTCGAAGCCAGGTCGAGTGCGGACGGCTGGGTACTGGAGGGCAGTCAATCAGTCGTCGCCGCAGGCACATTCGCGGACGCCTACCTGGTCGAGGCTCGCGTCGACACGAATTCGATTCTGCTGCTGGTGGATCGGGGCGACGCGACGGTCGTTCCGCAGCACGCCGTGGACGGCACCGATGCCGCACGGGTGGAAATCCGGGGCGCGACGATCCCGGGCGAACAGGCCGTCACGACACCGGGAGCGGCCGCGTGGGCCCGCCGCCGTTTCGCGCTCGCCACCTGCGCCCTCCAGCTCGGCATTCTCGAACGAGCCCTCGAGCTGACCTGTGAATATGCCCGCACCAGAAAGCAATTCGACAAACCCATCGCCGCGTTCCAGGCCGTCCGTCAGCGTCTCGCCGACGCCTATATCGACGTCGAGGCGGTCCGGCTCACCCTCTGGCAGGCCGCCTGGCGCGAATCACACGGTCTGCCCGCCGATTCGGATATCGCGGTGGCGAAGTTCTGGGCGGCCCAGTCCGGTCATCGCGTCGCCCACACCGCCGTCCATGTCCATGCCAGCGCGGGCATCTACCTCGACTATCCGATGCAGCGCTATTTCACCGCCGCCAAACGGGCCGAATTCGAGCAGGGCACGGCGGCCGATCACCTGCGCGGACTTGGCCTCGCCCTGGATTCGCCAGCGGCCTGACCCGGGAACCGGAATCACCGCCGCCACCCTTGGCGACGGTCTCCCGGACTGCATGACGCGCATGCGCACCCCTCGCGCACATGCGGACACGACTTCATCGTTCGCCGACCTCGCCGGTTGCCCGCCGATATCTGCGAGGTAGCACGCTGCCAGGCACCGATAAGTAGCGGATAAACGTCAACCCGGTGCGGGCCGATCGCTACCGGTCCGCGGGGCCCGGCGAGAACAGCGTGGCCAGGGTCGGGGCGGGCAGTCCGGCGCGGCGGAAGATCTCGGCGGCGTCGGCGAGTTCGCGTTCGGCGGCGGCCCGGTCCCCGCAGGTCCCGCGCGCGTGGGCGCGCAGAGCCAGCGCCCGGGCCCGGTCGAGGGGGTCGGCGGCCTTGCTCAACAGCAGCAGGGCTTCGGTGGCCTCGAGTTCGGCGGCGGCGCAGTGCCCGGCGCGCAGGTGGATCTGGGCGAGCCGGGTGCGGGCCCAGCCCTCCCACAGCCGCACCCCGTTGCGATGGGTCATGCGCACCGCCTCCGCGGCGAGTTCCAGGGCCAGCTCGTGTTCGCCGAGCATCGAGCGGGTCGCGGCCAATTCGTGGGTGGCCCAGCCCAGTGCGACCGCGTTCGAGGATTCGTGCGCCAGCACCACCGCCCGCTCGGCGACCGCGATCGCCTCCGCGTACTGCGCCGATTCGCACAGTGTCCGAGTGGCCAGCGCCAGAATCCACGCCTCCAGGGAACGGTCGCCGAGGGCCCGCGTCCAGGCGACGGCATTGGCGTAGTGCCGGTGCGAATCCTTGGTGTTGCCGACGCGCCGATCCGCGACGCCGAGCAGGATCTCGGCGAGCACCTGCAATCGGCGTTCGGCGTCGTCGACGGGCTGCGAGATCGGTTGCAGGTATTCGAGACTCGCCTCCACCTCGCCGAGTCCGATCTGCATCATCGCGCCCAGCGCCACCCGCAGGCGGCGGGCGCTGCCGTGGTCCTCGTCCCGGATGGCGGTGTCCAGCAACGCTTTCAGGCCGTCGGTGAGCTCGCGCGCCCGGGTGCCGGTGTCCATCAGTTCGGCCATCACCCAGGCCAGATCCGCGGCCAGCGCGACCGAGCGCCCGCCCAGGCGCGCCGCCTGCCGGTGCAGTGCGATCACCACCGGTCGTTCGACGTCGTTCCACGCCTGACCCTGTCTACCGTCGAGGAACGGGTGGCCGGGCATCGCGGTGGGCACCAGCAACAGCGTGGTGTTGCTGTAGTCCAGTGCGCCGAGCAGGTTCTTCGAGCTGGCCAGGTAGTACTCCAGCAGTCGCTCCACGATGTGGGATTCGCGTTCGCCCGGATCCCGGTCGGCGGTGCTGCCGGCCAGTCCGGCCGCGAACAGGCGCACCAGGTCGTGGAAGCGGTAGCGGCCGGGCGCGGGCGTCTCCAGCAGGCTCAGGTCGACGAGTGATTCGCACAGCAGCTCGGCCTGGAACACCGGCACATCCAGCACGGCGGCCGCCCCGTCGACCGGGAAGTCGGGGACGTCCGCGCGCGCCAAGCGCCGAAAGGCCTTGGCCTGCTCGCAATTCAGCTGCCCGTAGCCGAGCCGGAACGCCGCCTCCAGGGTGAGTTCACCGGTTTGCAGCACCTCCAGTCGGCGGCTCTCGTCGGCCAGCCTTTCGGCCAGGAAGGCGATGCTCCACTGCGGTCGCACCGCCAGCCGGGAGCCTACGATCCGCACCGCGAGCGGCAGTCGCGCGCACTGTTGGATCACCGCGTAGGTCGAGTCCGGTTCCGCCGTAATGCGTTCCGCGCCGAGAATGCGGGTCAGCAGGGTTCTGGCCTCTTCGGTCTCCAGCACGTCCAGGCGGGTGCGGTGGACCGCCGACATTTCGGTGAAGGCCGAGCGGCTGGTGATGAGCACCGCCGTCCCGGGCGTGCCGGGCAGCAGCTGCGCGACCTGTGCGCTGTCGCGGGCGTTGTCGAGGACGACCAGAACGCGCTTGTCGCTCAACAGGGTTCGCAATTGTGCGGCGCGATCCTGCACGCTCGGCGGGATGTCGCCCTCGGCGACACCGAGTCCGCGCAGGAACCCGCCGAGCGCGTCGCCGGGTGACACCGGTTCGGGGTCGACGCCGTGCAGGTTCACGTACAGCTGTCCGTCGGGGAAGCTCTCGCGCACCCGGTGCGCCACATGCAGGGCGAGGGTGGTCTTGCCGACTCCGCCCATGCCGGTGATCGCGGAGATCGCGACGGTGCCCCGATCCGCGGTGAGCTGTGCGGCGATTTCCGCGCCGATCTGCGTGCGACCGGTGAAATCGGCGATATCGGGCGGTAATTGGGCCGGGACGGCCGGGGCGCGGGCGGGCCGCGCGACCGGTGGCAGGTCGGCGCGCAGGATGCGCGCGTGCACCTCGCTGAGTTCGGGGCCCGGCTCCACTCCGACACCGTCGACCAGGGCGCGGCGGGCGCTGGCGTACTCCTCGAGTGCGTCGGCTTGGCGACCGCAATGGTAGAGCGCGGTCATGCGCAGCGCCCGGAACCGTTCGCGCAGTGGGTGTTCCTGGATCAGCGGACCGAGTTCGGCGACCGCCTCGGCGCTGCGCCCGGTGGCGATATCGAGGGCGAGCCGATCCTCGAGCAGCGTGAGCCGCCACTGTTCGAGGCGCGCCCGCTGCCGTTCGGCGAAGGGGCCGGGCAGTGCGCCCAGCGCCGCGCCCCGCCAGTGCGCGAGCGCGGATTCGAGGATCTCGCGGGCCCGCACCGGATCCTCGTCGCGCAGCCGTGCGGCATTCGCGGTGAGCTCCTCGACCTGCGCGATATCGGTGCAGCCGGGCGGTACTCGCAGCGCGTAGCCGTCCCCGACGGAGATCAGCAGTGCGGACGGCCCGCGATTGGCCCGCTCCGGCTCGAGTTCCCGGCGCAGCTTGGCCACGTGGGTGCGCAGCGCCGCGATGGCGCGCAGCACCGGATCCTCACCCCAGATCCCCTCGACGAGGTCATCGGCCGTCACGGCCTTGCCCTCGCGCAGCAGCAGCGCCGCGAGCACCGCGCGCCGCTGTGGCGGACCCAGGTCGAGCGGCGCGTCCCCGCGCCACGCGCGAACCTCGCCCAGTACGGCAAACCTCAACAAACCGACCTCCCCGTTCGGAAGTCTAGAGGGATCCGCACCCCGCCGATAACCCGGCCAGCCAGCACCGATCCGCTCACCGGCCCGTACAACAGACCGGCCCCCATCCGCCCCCGCCGATGAGCCCACACCCACACATGATCGGAACAATGCCATGCGATCCCGACCCGGACCGCCGGTTCCGCTCAACCCCGCGAGCCGCCTCGAGGTGGCGGTGTGGTCGGGGCGGAGGCCCTCAGCTCTGTGTATCAGTGGTAGCTGTATCGCCGAATCGTTGGAAACATGAGGCGCTCCAGTGGTTTCGATGTGGCCGGACGGTCGGTTTCGGTCGGTAATCTGGGGCGGTGAGTAGCGGGGGTGCGCGGGCGGCGCGACCGGGGATCGCGTTGGCGACGGTGACCGCGGTGCTGTTCGTGACGTTCCTGGACACCACGATCGTGAGTGTGGCGCTCGCCGATATCCGTTCGGAGTTGAGCACCGATGTGACGCTGCTGCAGTGGGTGGTCAACGCCTACACGCTGGTGTTCGCGTGCCTCATGCTGGCGGCCGGATCGCTGGGTGACCGGTGGGGGCGCAAGCGGGTGATGGTGATCGGGCTGGCGATCTTCTGTGCGGGATCGGTGCTTTCGGCCCTCGCCACCACGGTGCCGATGCTGATCGCCGGGCGGGCCGTGATGGGTGTCGGGGCCGCTGCCTCCGAGCCGGGCACGTTATCGGTGCTGCGCCAGATCTTCCCGGACGACAAGGCCCGCGCGAAGGCGCTCGGGGTGTGGGCCGCGGTATCGGGGCTGGCGTTGGCGGCGGGTCCGGTGGTGGGCGGCGTGCTGGTGGACCACTACGGCTGGCGGTCGATCTTCTGGCTCAACCTGGTGATCGGTGTGGTGGTGTTCGCGGCGGCGCTGCGTTATGTGCCCGAGAGTTCCGACCCGCGGCCGGGACCGATCGACTGGGGCGGATTCCTGCTCGGCGCGGTCTTTCTCGGGTCGGTGATCTACGCGGCGATCTCGGGGGAGAACCGCGGCTACGGTGCGCCGGAGGTGGTCGCGCTGTTCGTGCTCGGCGCGCTGGCGCTGCTCGGGTTCATCGCGGTCGAGGCGCGAGTGCGCAATCCGGTGTTCGACTTCCGATATCTGCGACTGCCGCTGGTGCGCAGCGGGCTGGTGGTGGCCTTCGCCGTCTACTTCGGGGTCTTCTCGATCTTCTTCTTCACCGCGCTGTATCTGCAGGTGATGATCCACTATTCGAGTGCGCGCACGGCCGGGGTGTTCGCGCCGATGGCCGTCGCGATCATGCTCGGATCGCTGGCGGCGGGGTACTGGGTGGCGCGGGCCGGGGCGCGCGGGCCGATGATCACCGGCTGTCTGGTGGGTGCGGCGGGCATCCTGGCCACCCGGCAGGCGCTGGCGGGAACCGTCGAATTCTGGCCGCTCGCAGCGACTCTCGCGCTCGCCGGGCTGGGATTCGGGGTCGCGGTGGTGCCGTTGACCTCGGCCGTGCTGGCCGGGCTGCCCGCCGAGCAGTCCGGGATGGCGGCCGCCGCCACCAACACCATGCGGCAGGTGGGCGCGGCAATCGGTGTGGCCGTGCTGGGTTCGCTGGTCAACGGCTTCCTCACCGCGGATCTGCGAACCCGGCTCAACGAACTGCAACTGCCCGCCGACCTGCAACCGCTGGCCATCGACGCGGTGGAGCGCGGCCGCATCCCGTCCGGGCTGGACCTGGCCACGATGATCAAGTACGCGCCGAAGGTGAGCGAGGTGCTGCGGGTCGCGACATCGGCGTTCCGGCACGGACTCGAAGTGGCACTGCTGGTTTCGGCCGTGGTGATACTGGCCGCCGCGTTGTTCACCGCGCTCACCCGCGTTCCGGAGACCGGCTCGGCCTCGCGAAAATAACTGGCGCGCTCGAGCTTCGCTCCGGCATCATCATCCGCATGTTCGCAACGTCCATCGCCGCATTCCCCGCAGTCGCGGGCGCGATGGCCGCTGCCCTGGTGGCTTCCGCATTCGACGGCGCACGAAGCTGACCTTCTCCGGGATGTCCCGGGACCTCGGACGGGGAAGGTCGGCTCACCCCTGAGGTTCCCTCGAATCCCGCTGTCCCACAGTGACAGCCACCAGAATTGAGAATTCGTCATGGCCAAGCAGGCCTACCTCCGCACCAAGCCGCACCTGAACATCGGCACCATGGGTCACGTCGACCACGGCAAGACCACGCTGACCGCCGCCATCACCAAGGTGCTGGCCGAGCGCGGCGGCACCGCCTTCGTCCCGTTCGACCGCATCGACCGGGCTCCGGAGGAGATCGAGCGCGGCATCACCATCAATATCGCGCACGTCGAATACGAAACGGCCACTCGGCATTACGCGCACGTCGACATGCCCGGCCACGCCGACTTCGTGAAGAACATGATCACCGGTGCGGCCCAGCTGGACGGGGCGATCCTGGTCGTCTCGGCCGACGACGGCGTGATGCCGCAGACCGCCGAGCACGTGCTGCTGGCGCGTCAGGTCGGAGTCGAGCATGTTGTGGTGGCGCTCAACAAGTCCGACGTGGCCGACGGCGAACTGCTCGAACTGGTCGAGCTGGAGGTGCGGGAGCTGTTGTCCGCCAATGGTTTCGACGGCGACGGCGCTCCGGTGGTTCCGGTCTCCGGGCTGCGGGCGCTGCAGGGCGACCCGCACTGGGCGGCCCAGCTGCTGACGCTGCTGGACGCGATCGACGAGTACGTGCCGATGCCGGAGCGCTACCTCGACGCCCCGTTCCTGATGCCGATCGAGAACGTGCTCACCATCACCGGCCGCGGCACCGTCGTGACCGGTGCGGTGGAGCGCGGGCAGGTGCGCATGGGCGACCGGGTGAGCCTGCTCGGCTACGGGCAGCAGTTCGAAGCGGTCGTCACCGGTGTCGAAACCTTCGGGCGCACCATGGAATCCGCGGAGGCGGGCGACAATGTCGCGCTGCTGCTGCGCGGGGTGCAGCGGGATCAGGTGACGCGCGGGCAGGTGGTCGCGGCCATCGGCAGCATCGCGGTGCACACCGGGTTCACCGCCCGGGTGCGGTTGCTGACCGCGGCGCAGGGCGGGCGGCGCACGCCGATCGTCAGCGGCTACCGGCCGCAGTTCTTCGTGCGCACCGGTGACGTATCCGGTCACGTGGTGCTGCCGGAGGGGCGCGCGGTGCCCGGGGAGACGGTCGACATGACCGTCACCCTGGATCGCGCGGTGCCGCTCGAGCCCGGTCTCGGGTTCGCCGTGCGTGAGGGCAACCTGACGGTGGCGGCCGGAACGGTGCTCGCCGTCGACGGGTAGCCGACCGGCTGCCCAGGGTGCGTGGTTCCCGGTCCGAGTTCGATACTCGGGCCGGGAATCGGGCATTGGACCGGAATGTCGCTTACCATCTGCACATGACGAGCCGTTGCCACAAAGTTGCCATCGCGGGGTTCGTGGCTGCGTTGGCGCTGACCGGATGTTCGTCCGGAGCCAAGAGCGACTCCGGCCGCATCGATGTCGGCGTCCTCGTCATCACCATGTTCGACCCGGAGAACGCGGTCTGGCTGCAACACGAGCAACTACCCACCACCGTCGAGGTGCCCGGCGCGTTCAAACCCGTGCGCTGCAACACCGATCGCCTCTGCGTCGCCGAAACCGGCCAGGGCAAGGCCAATGCCGCCACCACCATGATGGCCATCCTCGGCAGCGACAAGTTCGACTTCTCGCACGCCTACTTCCTCACCGCGGGCATCGGCGGCACGCCACCCGGTCAAGGCACCCTCGGCGGCGCGGCCTGGGCCCGCTGGGTCGTCGACTTCGACCTCGGCAACCACCTCGAACCCGCCACCGCCCCCGACGTGCCCTTCGGCTACCGCCCGGTCGAGGACTACAACACCGCCGTATATCAACTCGACCCCACGCTGGTCGACAAGGCCTTCGAACTGACCCGGGGCGTACCCCTCGCCGACAGCCCGCAAGCCGTCGCCGAACGCTCCCACTACCCCGGCCAGGAAGCCCGCACCCCCGCGGTCATGAAGTGCGACACCATGACCGGCGACGACTACTTCGCAGGCAAGTCCATCTCCGACACCGCCGCCTACATCATGACCCTCCGCACCAAGGGCGACGGCACCTACTGCACCACCCAAATGGAAGACAACGCCACCGCCACCGCCCTGAAGGCCCACGGCTACCTCAACCGCTACCTATCCCTGCGCACCATGAGCAACTTCGACCAGCCCTACCCCGGCCAATCCGTGACCGACCTCCTCGACACCACCTCCGGCGGCTTCGACATCGCCCTCCAGAACCAGTACACCCTCGGCAAGACCGTCGCCACCAACCTCCTGAAAAGCCCGCCCGCATAGGAGATTCCATCAGCCGCTGGACTTCAGGGGCGCGCGGGTTCGAGCCGACTCGACGACACAGGTGTTCGCGTGTTGCGTTGCTGCGCGGTCTATTTGATGGAGGGGCAGAACCCGCCAATTCTGATGGGGCGCAGGTCATTTACGGATCCAAGCGGTGGGACAAGACGGAGATCGGCCGCGCGCTCGGGAGTCTTGTCGGGACGCTGATGCAGCAGCAGACCGGCGGCTTCCTTCCGGGCCGCTTCTGATCGGTTGCGTGTGCCGAAATCTCGTGTCGCGCCGCGATGAGTTCTGCCCTCCGGGGCAGTCTGACCTGTATGGGCAAACTCATTTATGGCCTCAATGTGTCGGTGGACGGGTACATCGCCGACGCGGAGGGCAACATCGAATTCTCTGAGCCGAGCGAAGAACTGCACCAGTACTGGAACGACTTCGAGCGGGAGACCGCCCTGTCGTTCTACGGGCGGCGGCTCTACGACCTGATGTCCGCGTACTGGCCGACCGCCGACCAGGCTCCGGACGCCACCCCGCTGATCGTCGACTTCGCGCAAATCTGGCGCGATATGCCCAAGGTGGTGTTCTCGCACACCCTGGAGTCGGTCGACTGGAACTCCCGCCTGGAACGCGGCGACCCGGTCGAGGTGGTGAAGAAATTGAAATCCGAAACCGACGGCAGGCTAGAGGTGGCCGGTGCGACCCTGGCCGCCCCGATCGTGCAGGCCGGACTGGTGGACGAATACCGGATCGTCATCACCCCCACCGCAGTAGGCGGCGGAACCCCGTTCTTCCCGACCCTCCCATCCTGGATCTCCCTGCGCCTGCTGGAAAACCGCACCTTCCCGGGCGGCACGGTCCTGCTGCGCTACGAGGCCAAACGCGACTGACACAACCAGACGCGCCCTGCGGGCGCACTACGAAGTACACGACTCGAGTGCGTGATCCGGGGGCATCGCCGGCTCGCACCCTGACTCTCAACGGGGCGACTCGATCTGGATGACACGGGAACTCGATCCGCATGCATAGCGCAGTGTGGCCGGGAATCTCTGGGTGCGGGCTGGGGGATGCCGCAGCATGGACACATGGAACGAGGGCATTTCGGCGAGGATCATCTGGCGTTCGCGGAGTTGGCGCGGGGGTTCGTGCGGAAAGAGGTTGTGCCGCATTATCTGGAGTGGGAGGAGGCGGGGATCGTGCCCGCGGAGGTGTTCGCGCGGGCGGGGGAGTTGGGGTTGATCGGGTTCGCGGTGCCGCAGGAGTTCGGGGGGTTGGGGGTGGCGGACTTTCGGTTCAATCAGATCCTCATCGAGGAGTTCATGGATGCTGATTGTGCGGGGGTCGGACTGAATTTCGCTCTGCACAACGATATTTGCACCCCGTATCTGACCCAGTTGACGACTGCGGAGCAGCAGGGGAGGTGGCTGCCCGGGTTCGTGGCGGGCACCTCGATCGCCGCCATCGGGATGACCGAACCCGGGGCCGGGTCCGACGTTGCCGGAATACGCACGGCCGCAGTGGATATGGGGGATCACTTCCTGGTCAACGGTGCGAAGACATTCATCACCAACGGGATCAACGCCGATCTGGTGATCACGGCGGTGCGCACCTCGCCGGAACGGCATCGGGGGATCACGTTGCTCGTGCTCGAGCGTGGGATGGCGGGGTTCGAACGGGGTCGCAATCTCGACAAGTTGGGGCTGCATTCGCAGGACACGGCGGAGATGAGTTTCACCGATGTCCGTGTACCCAAGGAGAATGTGCTCGGAGAGGTGGGGCGCGGCTTCGAATATCTGATGCGGAATTTGCCTCAGGAACGCATGCAGATCGCGGTCGCGTGTCTGGCCCGGGCCCGCGCCGCCCTGCGCATCACCACCGAATACGTGCGCAGCCGTGCGGCTTTCGGCAAACCGATCGGCGCGTTCCAGAACACCAAGTTCACCCTCGCCGACGTGGCCACCGAGGTGGCGGTGACCGAGGCCTTCGTCGACAAGTGCGTGCTGGAACTCAATGCGGGCCGCCTCACCCCGGCCGACGCCGCGAAAGCCAAACTCTGGTCCTCGGAGATGGAGTTCCGCTGCATCGACCGCTGCCAGCAGTTGCACGGCGGCAACGGGTACATGCGCGAATATCCGATCGCCCGCGCCGCGGCCGATGCCCGCGTCACCCGCGTCTACGGCGGCACCTCCGAGATCATGCGCGAAATCATCGGCCGCGACCTGAAACTGGACTGACCCGCGTCCAGACCTCCGCGCAGTGCCCGGCCCGCGGTGAAATAGGGTCGATCCCCGTGGCAGGGATCAGCGATTCGGGACGCGGCACGCGTGGGTAAGCCGAATCGGAAACATCGGGAAGCGAAGCGGCGAGCCAAGGAAGGGCGCGTCGACTTCTGGGCCGCACGGGCCGACCACGATCGGCCGCCGACCGCGCTGGAGATCGCCGCCGCCCTGTTCACCGCGGCGGTGGAGTCGAACCGGGGTGGCAGCCGTGCGGTGGCGGACTTCGTCGCCGAACTCGCCGGTGACGAATCGCTGCGGGCCGAGGTCGAGCAGGGCGCGCAGCTGGCGGGAGCCCGGCTGCTCGGGCTCGCCTACGAGGGCGGCTGGCTGCCGGGCGACATCCATCAGGGTGCGCGACGCCGGGTGGGAAACTTCGCGGTCAGCCTGCTGATCGACTTGATGGCGGCCCATATTCGCCCCTTCGCCCGCGACACCGTCGATGAGACCTGGCTCGCCCAACTCGACGAGCTGGCGACCGCGGTGTGGTGGTCGGACACGACCTCCTACCTCGGCCAGTGGTCCGCCGAACACATGCTCACCACCGAGGAGTCCCTCGCCGCGGTCGTCGAGCTGCTCGCACTCCTGGTCCAGCTGCCCCGCCTGGAACTGATCAGACCCCTGCCCGGCACCGCCCGGGCCCAGGTGCGCATCCCGCATCACGTCGACGAGAAGGTGCTGACCCGCGTGCGCGGCCTGCTTGCAAAGGCCGAATCCACCTCCTTCCCGGACGAGGCCGAGGCCCTCTCGGCCAAGGCCCAGGAGCTCATGACCAAGTACGCGCTCGACCGCGTACTGGTCGACGCCGACACCGCCGTCCCGGATCTGCCCGGGGCCCGGCGCATCTGGCTCGACACCCCGTATGTGGACGCCAAGGCGCTGCTGGTCGATGTGGTCGCCGGGGCGAACCGCGCCCGCGCCATCTTCCTCGCCGAGTGGGGTTTCGTGACCGTCGTCGGCGACGACACCGACCTCGACGCGGTCGAACTGCTGTCCACCTCGCTGCTGGTGCAGGCCACCCGCGCCATGATCGCGAGCGGCGATCCCGCGACCCGCGGCGACGAGGCCCGCAGCCGCGATTACCGCAAGGCCTTCCTGGTCTCCTACGCCACCCGCATCGGTGAGCGCCTGGCCGCCGCGACCGCCGCCACCATCGCGGAATCGGCTGAGCCGCAACGCTTGCTGCCGGTGCTGGCCTCCCGTCAGCTGGCCGTCGACACCGCGTTCGACACCCTGTTCCCGACCGCGCGCAGTCGCGGCATCGTGATCCGCAGCGCCGAGGGCTGGGATGCGGGCCGCGCGGCCGCCGACCGGGCCCGCCTCGATTCCCGCCGCTCCCTCGACACCTGACCCGGCGCGCGGCCGCCAATCCGATTCGACGACCCGGCCCGCTGTTATCGTCCGGCTATGTCCGAATCGGAATGTTCCGGGGGCGTGCTGCGGGGCAGCGGGGAACCCACCTCGGTCGGGTCGATCGAATTGTTCTTCGACCTGGTCTACGTGTTCACCATCATCCAGCTCTCGCACTTCCTGCTCGAACACGTGAGTTGGACCAGCTTCGCCCGTGCCGCGGTGCTGTTCGCGGCCGTCTGGTGGGGCTGGAATTACACGGCGTGGGCGATGAATTGGCTCGATCCCGAACATCCGGCGGTCCGCGGACTGCTGATCCTGCTCATGCTGGCCGGTCTGTGCATGGCGGTGGCCATCCCGCACGCCTTCGACGACCGCGCCGGAGTCTTCGTCGGGGCCTACCTGTTCCTGCAATGGGGTCGCAGCGCGTTCATGGTGTGGGCGTTCCGCCGGGATCCGGCGATGCGCCGCAACTACGCCATGCTGCTGGCATGGAGCGTGCTGGCCGGACTGGTGTGGGTGGCAGGCGTTTTCGTGCCCGGCAGCGCGCGGCTGGTGATCTGGGCGGTGGCGGTACTGCTCGACTACATCGCGCCCCGCGTCGGATTCTGGATTCCCGGGGTCGGCACCTCCGCCAATGCGACCTGGCCGCTGGCGGAAGGCCATCTCGCCGAACGCAATCGGCTCGTCTTCATCATCGCGCTCGGCGAGTCGGTCATCATCCTCGGCACGACGCTGGGCGGCGTCGACTGGACCGCGGCGGTGATCGCCGCCGCCGTCGTGGGTTTCGCCACCATCGTGCTGCTGTGGTGGCTGTATTTCAGCTACCGCACCGGCAATGCCGAGCATCACGACGCCGACCGTTCGGCCGCCACCGAATTGGCGCGCGGCGCATACGCTTACGCGCACGCCGTGATGGTGGGCGGCGCGATCGTGGTGGCGGTCGGGATCGAACTGGTGGTGGCGCACCCGGATTCGTCGACGAGCGCGGCGGTGGCGTGGACGGTGGTGGGCGGCCCCGCCATCTACCTGCTCGGCAACCTCGCCTTCAATGTCGCTCGCTACGGCCGCATTCCGTGGTCACGGCCGATCGCACTGCTGGCGCTGGCGATACTGCTGGCTTGCGCCACCCACCTGCACGCACTGGTCTTCGCCGCCCTGGCGATGGCGATCCTGCTGATTCTCGCCCTCGCCACCGGCGAACTCCGCCCGGCGCGTGCCGCCTAGCGCTTCAGCCCGTGCGCGCTCGCGATCAGCCGCTCCATGACCGTGCGCGGCAGGATGCGCCGCACCGCGAACATCAGCGGCGCATTGCTGCCGACCGCGTACAGCGGCCGCGGTCGATCCGAATCAACCGCTGCCACAATCGTTTTCGCGACCTTCTCCGGAGTGATGCCCTGCCCCATCTTGGCGTCGAGCACGGCCATCAGCTTGCCGAAATCCGTGGTGTGCGGTGAGCCCTCGTCGATGTACTTGGTGCGGCGCTCGCTCAGCCCGGTATCGATCTGGCCCGGCTCGATACTGGTGATCCACACCCCGAACGGCGATTCCTCGAACCGGGCGGCGGTGGCGAAGGTCCGCAGCGCGGCCTTGGTCGCCGCGTAGGAGGACCGGTAGGGCATGGGGAAGCTGCCCAGCATCGAGCCGACCATGACGACCCGGCCGTAGCCGCGCTCCCGCATACCGGGCAGCACGGCCTGGGTCAGCGCCACCGGTCCGAAGACATTGAGGTGGAACAGCCTTTCGATGGCCGGGCCGGGCAGCTCCGCCAGCGGCCCGGCCTGACTCTCCCCGGCATTGTTGATCAGCACGTCGACTGCCCCGAGCTCGGTCACGAACCGCTCGATGGAGGCGTTGTCGGTGAGATCGAGCGCCCGGTATTCGACCCCCGGCACCCGGTCGGCCGCGGCCACCTTGTCCGGATTGCGGCTGGTGCCGATGACCTTGTGCCCCTGCGCCGCGAAGGCCGCGGCGGTCGCCTTGCCGATGCCCGAGGACGCCCCGGTGACCACCACGGTGCGAGTCGAATTGCTCATAGCGCAGACGTTAGCCGCCGTCGCGTGGCGGGTGCCAGGTGCCCGGCCGCCGAATCGAGGATGCATCCGGCCACAGCCGCGACACCGGAGTGCAGCGCAGATGCCGGTGTCGCACCGATGACTCGTCGGTAACCGAACGAACGCCGAGCCAGATGCCGACTCCGAACGCGGGCGCCACCAGAATGGGAACTAGCAGGATGGCGGTGGAACTCATGGTGAGAAGACCTCGATTGCTGGTCGTCGTCCAGACCGGATGTGGATGAATCGCCAGGGCGCTCCGGCTGTTACGTGACGAATCGACTCAGACGTGCGAAGACGTCGAAGGTGAGGCCCTCACCGCCCGGTCGCGGCCAGGAAGGTGCCCGCGTGCAGCGTCGTACCGAAACCTTCGGCGAATTCGCCATATTCGTATACCGGGTGCCCGCCGACCAGCGTCGCCGCCACCGCGCGGTCGTTGCGATTGACCATTCGGTGCAGCCCGGCGATGCCCGGGAAGGGTGCTTCGGCATAGGCACTGCTGGAACCGTCGAACCCGGCCGGATCGATGACGGTGATATCGGCCCGCGCCCCTTCGGTCAGCCGCCCCGCGTCCAGTCCGTACCAGTCGGCGAGCTCACCGGTGAGCCGGTGCACCGCGGTCTCGAGCGGCATGAACCCGCGCTGATGCACCCGCTCGAGCATTCGCACACCGAAGTTGTAGAAGGCCATATTGCGAAGGTGCGCACCGGAATCCGCGAATCCCACCTGGACGACGGGGGAGACCTGCAACTGATCGAGGACCTCGGCGCGATCATTCGCGATCACCGTGCGCCAGCGCAGTTTCGCCCCGTGCTCGACCGCCAGATCCAGCAGTGCGTCGGCCGGATGAATAGCGCGCTCGTCACCCACCGCGCCGAACGACTTGCCGACCACCGTGGCATCCGGGCACGACACGATCACCGCGTC
This sequence comes from Nocardia sp. NBC_00511, assembly GCF_045161165.1. NCBI lineage: Bacteria > Bacillati > Actinomycetota > Actinomycetes > Mycobacteriales > Nocardiaceae > Nocardia > Nocardia sp. NBC_00511. The sequence goes on along the minus strand of NZ_CP107849.1, from coordinate 3,509,227 downwards.
GTACAGATCGCGATGCCACACCCGCGGCCCGTACTTCTTGGCCAGATCCTTGCGGAAGCGCCGTCGATAGTCCTCGTCGGCCAGCAGCTCCCCGCGCTTCATGACATCGCGGATATTGAGCGCCGCCACCCCGGACCCGAACTCCTCGAACACCACCAGGTCCACGCCGTCCGCGTACACCTCGAACGGCACCGGCAGATGCTGCCACCGGAACGCCGCGCCCCCAACGGCATTCGCGATCCGCGCGGCGGTGGTGGCGGCCCGCGCGACGGTGCGATCCGCCTTCACGTCCATGCCCGCGATGAGCGTGGTCTTCAACGGCCGCCGCAACCGGCCCGCGCTCTGCGCGAAGTAGCGGCCGATCTCGGTGCGCGCCGTCAGGTTCGGCGTGCTCTGATGCACGCGGCCGCGCGCCCGCAGAATCTCGTTGAGCGCCCGGTACTCCCGCCAGGTGGCGTAGGTCGAGGGCAGCTGCCGGGTCGGGAAGCGCGACCCCTCCAGCTTCGAGAACGAACTGCGAATCGTCGACAGGCCCACGAATCCGGCGTCGAGGGCATCGCTGAGCATGCCGCGCATGAGATGCAGTTCGACATCGGTGGGCCGCGCCTGCGCGTCCACCGCGCGCGCCAGCCCCATCACCTTCACTCGCATATCCGAATGCCCAAGGAAGGCAGCGACATTCGCGCCCAGCGGCCGGGCCGCGATGGCCGCCACATACGATTTCGGCGAATCCCAGTCCTGATGCTCCTTGACCGCGGAATGCACCGCGTCCCACGGCAGCGCCTCGACCCGGGAGAACAGATCCGCGCAGTCCTCGGCGCCGGAGTACACGGTCGACAGCGAGCAGTTGCCCAGCACGATCGAGGTGACGCCGTGCCGCACCGATTCGCCCAGCCCGGGACTGCCCAGCACCTCGGCGTCGTAATGGGTGTGCACGTCCAGCATTCCGGGCAGCACCCACTTGCCCGCGGCATCGATGGTGCGCACCCCGTCGGGCAATGCCGTCACGCTGACCACGCTGACCTTGCCGCCGGTGACCCCGATATCGGCCCGCCGCCCCGGTTTCCCGGTGCCGTCGAATACCGTGCCCCCGCGGATCACCACATCGCACCGAGTCATCGCGACCACCCTTGTCCGCTCGATATCCGGATCTGATCCAGGCTAACGCGCATCCGGCGAGATGGACATCAGTCCGGGAAGGCGAGAACGAAGCGCGCGCCGTGCCCCGGCTCCGACTCGGCGCGCACGGTGGCCGCGTGCAATCCAGCTACCTGCGCCACGATCGCCAGGCCCAGGCCGTGCCCGGAAGTGGAACGGGCAGTGGCGGAACGGTAGAAGCGGTCGAAGACGTGCGGCAGATCGGCGGGGTCGATGCCGGGGCCCGCGTCCTGGACGATGAGCTCCCGATCGCGCACGCTGACCCGGACCGTGCCACCCGGCGGCGAGAACTTCGCGGCATTGTCGAGCAGGTTGGTGATCGCGCGGGCCAGCCGTGGCGGCGCGCCCGCAATGGTCACCGGCTGCAATTCCGCATCGAATGCAATTGCGGGCCAATGCCTTCGAGCCACCTCCAGACGATCGGCGACCAGGGTGTCCAGGCGCAGATCCTCGAGCGGATCCTGTGCCGCGTCGGGGTCGTCGGCGCGGGCCAGGTCGATGAGATCGGTGACCAGTCCCGACAATTCCTCGGACTGGGTGCGCAGTGCCGCCGCGGTCTCCTCGAGCTGCGCGGGGGACAGGCGCGAGGCCCGTTGCAGCAGGCCGATGTCGGTGCCCAACGCGGTCAGCGGCGTGCGCAGTTCATGCGAGGCGTCGGCGATCAGGCGCTGCTGGGCGGCCCGGGAATCGCGTTCGGCCCGCAGCGCGGCGTCGAGCTCGTCGAGCATGGTGTTGAAGGTGGTTGCCAGCCGGGCCAGTTCGTCGGAGCCGGTGACGGCGATGTGCTGCGCGGGATCGCGGGTGCGGGCCACCCGCTCGGCCGCCGTCGTCAGCGTGGCCACCGGTGTGAGGGCCCGCCGCGCCAGCACCACCCCGATTCCGGCGGCCAATACCAGCCCGAATCCCGCTGCGAGCAGCAGCGCGATCCCGACGCGCCGCTGGCCGGTGTCGACGGTATCGGCACGCTGCGCCACCTGTACCGCACTGCCGGGGCGCAACTGCGCGGTGTACATCAGCATCCGATTGCCGTGCATGGTGAACTCACTGAAGAAGGCGTCCTCGGATCCGCTTGCCACGTAGTGGGTTCCGTCCTCGACCGGCAGCGGCACATCGGATTCCAGGGTGCCGTCGGCGTGCACCACCTGCACACAGCTCGGTGCGGCCAGATACTCACATGCCCCCGAGCTGGTCGCGACCGCCGGATCCGCCGGATACTGCCGCACGATGCGGGTGGCCTGGCTGCGCAACGACAGCTTCAGCGCACTGTTGAATTCGTGCCCCGCCACCACGTACGCCGCGGCCGCCATCCCCGCCAGCGCCACCGCCATGGCCAGCACGAAGAACACCGCGATCCGCTGTCGCAACCCGAACGGTCTGCGCGCCGCTCGCCCCGAATCGATTGCTGCCGTGCGGTTCACGTCGGACCCAGCCGATACCCGACCCCGCGCACGGTGTGAATGAGCACCGGCTCGCCATCCACCTCGACCTTGCGGCGCAGGTACCGGATGTACACCTCGAGCGCGTTCGACGAGTTGTGCCCCCACACCCGGTCGATCAGCGTCTCGCGCGGCAATGCCTGCCCGGCATTGCGCAGCAGCACCTCCAGCAGCGCGAATTCGGTTCGGCTGAGCTCGATCTCGCGCCCGCCCCGGCGCACGGTGTGCGCGGCGGTGTCCAGCACCAGATCCGCCGCCGAGAGCACCACGCCGTCTTCGGGATTGGTGCGCCGCAGCAGCGCCCGCACCCGGGCCAGCAGCTCGTCGAGATCGAAGGGCTTGACCAGGTAGTCGTCCGCGCCCGCGTCGAGGCCCTCGATCCGGTCGGCCACCGCGTCGCGGGCGGTGAGCATGAGGATCGGGGTGCGGTCGCCGCGCCCGCGCAGCGTGCGGCAGGCGGTCAGACCGTCCATGAACGGCATCAGCACATCCAGCACCACGGCGTCCGGCTGCCAGCGAGCAACCTCGGTGAGCGCGGTCGCGCCGTCGCCCGCGGCGAGCGCCTCGTAACCTTCACTGTCGAGGGCGCGCACCAGCGCGTCCCGCACCGCCACCTCGTCGTCGACCACCAGTACTCGCACTCCACGGATCATACGGACGAGCTCACCTGGGTTTTCTCATCCGACTCTCATCGGTCCCGGTGAACCTGGGCGATATGAGACTTCGGAAATCGCATCGCGTCCCGGCGGTGCTCACCATTGCCGCGGTGACCGCGGCCGGGCTCACGGCGTGCGGAACCTCGACTGAACCCGCGACTCCGCGAATCGACGGCAACCAGGTGTCCGTTCCCATCACAGGTGGCACGGCCCGCATCGACACCACCTCCCTGGCGGTGACCGCCGACGCCGGGGGCAGCCATTTCGACCTGTCCTCCCCGGCCGGGGACGGACTCGGTGCGACCGGACCCGTGCGACTGACCGGATCCGCCGCCACCTGGACCTACCCGGACAAGGGACTGACCGCCTCGGCGACCGCCGCCGACGGCAGGCTGCGCGTCACCCTGCGCAGTGACCGCGACGGCACCCTGCATTGGCCGCTCACCGGCCACGACACCACCGCGGCGGCCTTGCAGATCCCACGCGGCGAGGGCCTGTCGCTGCCCGTGCGCGACCCGTTCTGGAACGGACCGGACACCGGCCTGACCGGCGAACCCCTCTCGCTCACCTCGGCTTTGACGATGCCGTTCTGGAGCTACCAGCTGGCGGGGCGGACCGCGAACTACATCGTGCCCACCGATATCGGCAGCAGCCTCACCGTCGATTCCGCGCACGGCGCGCTGACCGCCACTGCCGCACACGATTTCGCCGAGGGGGCCGGATCCCGCGACTACACCGTGGAATTCGCGCTCACCGGCGATTCACCGGTCGCCGGAGCGCAGGACTACCGCGACTGGCTCGTACATCAGGGCCGCTTCCGGTCCCTGCGCGACAAGATCGCCGCCAACCCGGAGATCGGCCGACTGCTCGGCGCGTTCCACGCCTACCTGTGGGGCGACGGCCGCAGTCCCGAGGCGATGAAGCAACTGCGCGACCTGGGACCCACCCGCATGTGGCTGGGCTACGACGCCGACGGCGAACCCATGTCCGCGGCCGCCATCGCCGCCGCCAAGGCCGCCGGATACCTTGCCGGACCCTACGATTCGTACGACAACGCCCAGGATCCCGCCACCGCCGACAATCCTTCCTCCCGCTGGCCGGGCACGATCTGGCCGGACGGCTGCGTCCACGACGCGGCGGGCGCCCCGGAAACCGGCTTCCACGGTCGCGGCTGCTACGTGAGTTCGCAAGCACTGAAACAACATCCGGAGCTCTACCGCGACCGCTATGCGGCCCTCACCGCCAATGGCGCGAACACCTACTTCCTGGACGTGGACGCCGCCGGTGAGTTCTTCGACGACCGCACCCCCGCGCACCCCATGACCCAGCGCCAGGATCGCGACAACCGCCTCGACCGCATGGCCTGGCTCGCCGACCGTCCCACCGTGCTCGGCTCCGAAGCCGCCGGAGCCTGGGCCGCACCGGTTCTCGCGTATAACCACGGCGGACAGACCCCGGTCTCTGATGGGTTCTGGAAGCTGCAACGCGACCGCGAGGCCTGGGGCCCGTGGTACCCCGCGAACGCTCCCGGCATCTTCTTCAAACCCGCCGCACTGCCCGCGAACCTGGTCACCGCGATGTTCGATCCGGCCTACCGGGTTCCCCTCTACGAGACCGCGCTGCACGACTCGCTGATCAACCTGGACCGCTGGGAACTGTCCTACGACAAACTGCCGCAACAGCAGACGATGCGGGCCCTGACCTCGATCCTCAACAACACGCCCTTGAACTTCGTCTTCGACCGCGCGACTCTCACCGAGCACGGGCCCGAAATGATGCGCCTGCAACAGTTCTTCGCGCCGCTGCACGAGGCGGCGGCCACCGAACCGATGACCGACTTCCGCCGCCTCACCCCCGACAACCTCGTGCAGCGCACCGTCTTCGGTTCCGGAACCCTCACGGTCACTGCCAATTTCGGCACGCAGGCATACCAGGGCCTACCCGGTGGGTGCGTCGACGCGCAGCTGAAGGGCGATTCCGGCCCCCGGCGACTGTGCCCCGCCCAGTGATCCGCGACCACACCCGGATCCAGGTGGAACCGGCAGTCTTCGTCTGTGCCGCAGGCCTACTCACCCTGCTGCTGCTCGGCCATCGCTGGATCCCCGACGTCCTCGGCCTCGGCGTCGCCCTCGACACGGCCACACCCTGGCTGGTACTACCGGTGCCGGTGCTCGCGGTGGCGGCCCTGCTGCGTGGCCGCCCGATCGGTGCCGTCGCCACCCTGGTGCCACTACTGGTGTGGGCGCACCTGTTCGCCTCCTGGTGGCTGCCGTCCCGCGCGGAAACCATTCCGCTCGCCAACCAACTCCGAGTGGTATCCCAGAACCTCTACGCGGGCAACGCTTCTCCCACAGCCACGGCCCATGCCCTCGCCGACCTCGACGCGGACGTCATCGCCGTGCAGGAACTGCCCGGCTCCGACAGCGCCCCGGTAGGGCGCATCCTCGACGCCGTCTACCCCTACCGTGAACAACGCGGCACCGTCGCCCTCTGGAGCCGCTACCCCACCTCCGACACCACCACCGTCGACGTAGGCATCGGCTGGCAACGCGGCCTACGCACCCACATCACGACCCCCCGAGGCGATCTCGTCGTCTATGCCGTCCACCTCCCCTCGGTCCGACCGACCGACACCGCAACCCGAGACCACGGCCTGACCGTCCTGTCCCGGCAACTGGCCACCGACCCCGCGCCCCACATCCTGGTCGCGGGCGATTTCAATACCGCCACCACAGACCGTCATTGGCGCGATTTCGCCCCCGGCTACCGCGATACCCAGCTCCTCGCGGGCTCCGATCCCGGCTTCACCTGGCCCGCCGCCTTCCCCATCGCCCGCCTCGACCACCTCCTGGTCCGCGGCCTGACCGTCGCCAACGCCGACGTCCATCACCTACCCGGTCCCGACCACCGCGCCGTCGCCGCCACCATCGCGGTGCCCGCCTAGCCGCCGTGGGGGTGGGATGGTTCGATCAGGGGATGAGCGAGAGCATCGAGGCTGTGCGTGTCGTGTCCGCTGAGCGGGAGATTGCCGCGTCTGCTGAGCGGGTCTTCGCGTTGATCGCGGATCCGGCGCAGCAGCCGTTTTGGGACGGGAATCAGAATCTTGCGAATGCGGCTGCGGGGCAGCGCATTACCGGGGTGGGGGAGTCGTTTTTGATGACGCTCACCACCGGGGCGGTGCGGGAGAACCATGTGGTGGAGTTCGAGGAGGGGCGGCTGATTGCTTGGCAGCCTTCGGAACCGGGTGCGGCTCGGCCCGGGCATCTGTGGCGGTGGGAGTTGCGGGATCTCGGTGATGGCCGCGCCCTGGTGACGCACACCTACGACTGGACGGTGCTGACCGACGAGAAGCGTCTGGTTCGGGCTCGGGCCACCACGCCGGAGATGTTGCGGGCCTCTATCGATCGGCTCGCGACGTTGGCCGAACAGGGCTGACGTTCGCGGTTCTCCTGGCCGGCCCGGTGATCGGGACCCGGGCGTGATCGACCTCGCCCGCCAACTCTTCTAGACTGTCTGAGACGGAGGAGTCGCGTGGGTGGCTCCGCACGTCCGTGGCAGGAAGGAACGGCAACGTGGCCGGACTCAGGAGAAAAGGCATCGCGCGGATGGCGAAGGTGGCCAGTATTCCGGCCACGCTGATGGTGCAGCGGGTGGCCGCCACGGGGAAGAGCCTGCTGTCGGGTGCGGAACGGGGGTCCGTCACCGATGAGATGCTCGACGCCGCCGCCGATCAGGTGTTCGCGGTGCTCGGCGAACTCAAGGGCGGGGCCATGAAGCTCGGGCAGGCGCTCAGCGTCGCCGAGGCCGGGGTGCCGCCGCGCTTCGCCGACCACTTCCGCGACGCGCTGACCCGCTTGCAGCAGGAAGCCCCGCCCATGCCGGTGGCCGACACCCACCGAATGCTGGACATGCAGCTGGGCACCGGGTGGCGAAAGCGGTTCGGGCACTTCGAGGATCAGCCGGTGGCCGCGGCCAGCATCGGGCAGGTGCATCGGGCGACCTGGCACGACGGGCGAGAAGTCGCGGTGAAGGTGCAGTATCCGGAGGCGGAGGAGTCGCTGCGCGCGGATCTCAAGATGCTGCAGATGGTTTCGGGGGCGTTCAACACGCTGCTGGCCGGGACCAATGCTCGCCAGCTCATCGAGGAGTTCCTGAACCGCACCGAGGACGAGCTCGACTACCGCATCGAGGCCGCCTATCAGCGCCGCTTCGCCAAGGCCTTCGCCGACGATCCGCAGTTCTTCGTGCCCCGGGTGGTGGCAGCCGCCCCGAAGGTACTGGTCACCGAGTGGATGGAAGGCACGTCGCTGACCCGGATCATCGCCGGAGGCACTCGCGCGCAACGTGATCGGGCGGGCTTGCTGCTGGCCGAGTTCGCGCTCTGCTCGCCGTCGCGGGTCGGCTGGCTGCACAGCGACCCGCATCCGGGCAATTTCCAGATCCGCCCCGACAATCGGCTGGGCGTCATCGACTTCGGGGCCTGCGCCGAGACACCGCACGGAATTCCGGCTGCGGCAGGGAAGTTGGCGCGCTGCGCGCTCACGGCGGACTACGAGGGTCTGGAGTCGGTGCTGCGTGCGGAGGGTTTCGTGAAGCCGGGCGCACCCCTCGACCTGGCTCCCATCCGCCGCCGCATCGAACCCATCGTGGCCCGCATCGACGGCGGTGCGAACTTCCATTTCTCCCGCGCGTTCCTTCAGGAGGAGGTAGCGCGCTCACTCGAGCCGGAGAACATCTCACTGACCAATGCCCGCGCGCTGCGAGCGCCCGTGGATCAACCCGAATACGCCATGTTCGGTCGCGTGCTCGGCGGTGTCGTCGGCATCTGCGCGCAGCTCGACGCCGAGGGCCCGTTCCTCGACCTGGTCGAGAAATGGGTCCCCGGCTTCGGGTCGGCTCAGGACGTCGCGTCCTGAAGGGCACGCACCGAGGTGGTGGTGTAGCGGTAGTCGTCCAGCGGGAAATGCCGGTTCTCCCAATACATTTCCAGCTGGGTCGACGGCCGGAAGGCCGCGCCGTCACCCTGATAGTTGATGTAGTAGGTGTTGGACGAGACGCAGCCCTGGCTGAACAGGTGGGTCTTCTTGGCCCGCTCGTCCATCCGCGCGAAGTAGCGGTCGTGCGGTTCCTGCCGGATCTCGATGCGGGTGGCGCGCCGCCGCAGCGTCTCCTTGATCGCTCGCGCCGCATGCGCCGACGTCGATTCGATCAGCGGAATGTAGGAGCCGGGCGCGTAGGCGTACGGCCCGACGATGAGGAACGCGTTCGGGAACCTCGGCACCGAAACCCCTTGGTACGCCTGGAATCTGTTGGTGTCCCAGAACTCGCCCAACTCCACGCCGTCGCGACCGTAGATCGGGTACGGCGGCGTGTAGCCCTTCTCCATCACCTTGAACCCGGTGGCGCACACCACCATGTCGAAGTCGCGCTCGCGCCCGTCCCCGCTCACGATGCCGGTCGTGGTGAAGTGCTCGATCGGGTCGGTCACCAGATCCACGTGCGGACGGGTGAAGGTCTTGAAGTACGCGTTGGAGATCGAGGGCCGCTTGCAGCCGAAGCGGTAGTCGGGGGTGAGCTTGCGCCGCAGCTCCGGGTCTCGCACCTGGCTGAAAAGGTAAGCCTTCAACGCGGTTTCGGCGACCGACAGGCCCACCGACGTGACCCGCGGATAGTTCGAGATCGCCAGCCCCGCACCCAGTCCGGCATTGACGCCCACATTGCCGACCGCCCGCACCGTGTGCTGTAGCGGCGCGAAGTTCAAGGCCGCGTTCAACACCGGACCCATCGGGAAGTCCGGTTTGGGAGCGATCCAGATGGCCCGGCGCTGATACACGCTCAGCTGCGCTGCGTGACGGGCCAATTCGGGAATCAACTGCAACGCCGTGGCCCCGGTGCCGATCACCGCGATCCGCTTGCCGGTCACGTCGTAGTCGTGATCCCAGCGGGAGGTGTGCATGATCTTGCCGTCGTACTTGTCGATTCCGGGGATATCCGGATTGTTCGGCTGCTCCAACCCGCCGACCGCGCCGATGGTGAACCGGCTGGTGATCTCGTGCCCATCGTCGAGGGTGATGCGCCAGCGATCGTGCTCCTCCTCGAACACCCCCTTCACCGCGCCCGCGCCCAGCCGCAGCTTGTCACGCAACCCCTGCTTGTCCACCACCTCTTCGGCGTAGCGCTGCAACTCCTCGCCGGGTGCGAACAGCCGCGACCAGCGCGAGCGTGGCTGGAACGAGAAGTTGTACACCGGCGACGGAACATCCACGGCCACACCGGGATAGGTATTCGCCAGCCAGGTCCCGCCGACCTTCGGCCACTTGTCGATGATGACGAAATTCTCGATCCCCGCCCGGCGCAGCGCGACACCCGCGCCGATACCGCCGAGCCCCGCGCCGATGATCACGACGTCGTAGGTGGGCAGGGAACCGGAACCATTGGTAGAACTCATGATGCGAACCTCGTGTCTAGGAAGGCTGTGATTCGGTAGCGGGCCGAGCGACGATCTCCGGAAGCTGTTGCCGCCGAAGTTTTCCCGCTGTGGTCCGCGGCAGCTCGGCCGCGAAGACGATCTCGCGCGGAACCTTGTAGTTGGCCAGGGTGGACTTGATATGTGCTTGCAGCACAGCGACACTCGCGCCAGCACCGTCCTTGAGCACCACGACCGCCGCCAGCCGCTGCCCGAAATCCGCGTCCGGCACGCCCACCGCCCCCGCGTCGGCGACCGCCGGATGCGCCAGCAGCGCCTCCTCCACCTCCTGCGGGAAGACGTTCTCGCCGCCGGAGACGATCATGTCGTCGGAGCGCCCGTCGATGAACAGTCGCCCGAGTTCGTCGACATGGCCGAGATCGCCGGAGTCCATGTACTTTCCGAGCATGGTCTTGGTCTTGCCGTCGCTGTAGCCGTGGAACAGGCCCGGGTTCTTGTTGATGATCCGACCGGTGGTCCCGGTCGGCACCTCGCGCCCGTCGGAGTCCACGATGCGAATGTCGACGATCCCGGTCGGCGGCTTGCCCACGGTGCCGGGCGCGGCCCGCAGGTCCGCCGGTGTCGCGATCGCGCCCGCTCCGGTCTCGGTGGAGGCGTAGCCGTTGAACAGCACCTCACCGAACTCGTCCATGAACGTGCCCGCCAGCCACGGCGGCAGCGGCGCGGCACCGCACACCACCATCTGCAGGCTGTCGACGTGATAGCCGTGCCGTTCCGGCGGCGGCAGGTCCATGATGCGTTTGAGCATGGTCGGCACCAGGCAGGCGATGCGCACCCCGTGGCGTTCGATATCGGCGAGCACCGTCTCGGCATCGAATCGCTCGTGCACGATGGCCGTGGATCCGAGCGCGAAAGCCGCGATCAGCGCGAGGAATCCGTAGGTGTGATGCAGCGGCGGCGCGACGATCATGGGTTCGCCGAGCCGGGGAATCGGCTCGATCTTGGCGAGATCCTCGAGCGCCAGGAGCATGCGCGGACTCAGGCCGACGGCCGCGGAACCCGCACCGCGCAAACCCAATTGGCGTGGCGCGCCCTTCGGGACACCCGTGGTGCCACCGGTGAGCAGGACCAGCGAGCCGCCGTAGGCCGGTTCCCGCACCGCGGGCCCTCCCGCCGCGACCAGCTCGGCCACGGTGGGCAGTCCCCGAGCGCCACCCCGGACGATCACCTGTCGGCCGTGATACCCGGATTTCTCTATCTCACCGTGGAATTCGCCGTCGTAGAACAGCAAGTCCACACCCTCGCGGTCGAGCACCTCCCCTATCTGCGGACCGGCGAACCCGTAGTTCAGCGGCACCAGATCCGCCGACAGCCGCGCGGCCGCGTAGCAGGCGAGCACGAACCCGCGATGATTGCGGCACAGCACCCCGACCCGATTGCCGCGCCGGATATCCCAGCGCGCCCGCAGCGCCGCTGCCAGCCGCCGCACCTGCTCGTCGAGTTCGGCCGCGGTGATCGGCCCGTCATCGTCGATCAGCGCGGGTCGATCCGGAAACCGCGCCGCGAAACTCGACAGCACCGTCGCCGGTCCGACGCCACCGCGCAGTGCCCAGGCCAGCTGTGGAATCCTGCTGGGCGGCACCAGTTTCAGCGCGCCACTGGACGGCACCCAGCCGGCGACGGTGACGGCGTCGTCGAGCAGGTTGACCGCCCGCTCCACCCGCCCGATCGGTCCGGCCCAGTCGGTCGGGCGATTGTTCCAGTTGCCGGCCTTGGCATACTGGGTCAGCATCCATTGCGCGGCACGGGAATTGTCCAGTGCGTACGACATCGGCGCGGCGGCCCGTTCCCACCAGGGGCGAATCGCCAAGGGCCGATCCACGATCGCGCGGCACACCATGCTCGCCGCCTCCTCGGGCGACATGCTCGGGGTGTAGCGGTAGATCCGGTACGGGCCCAGCATGTCCGAGCGCACCAATTGCAGATGCACGGAGGTGACGGTGATGCCGTCGGCGCGCAATTCCGGCGCCGCCCCGCGCATCCAGGCATTGAACGCCGATTTGGTGGCGATGTAGGCGGTCCAGCCGACCGCCGGACCGTGCACCCCGGCGGTGCTGATATTCACGATGTGGCCGCGGTGGCGGGCCCGCATGGACGGCAGCAGGCTCAACACCAGCCGCACCGGACCCAGGTAGTTGATGTGCGCGGTGTCGTCGAAGTTGTCCCAGCGCTCCAGTGAATCCGACAGCCAGCGGCGAATCGACTTGCCCGCGTTGTTGACGAAGACATCGACGCGGCCGTGGTCGGCGAGCACCCGCGCGATCAATGCCGCGCAGGCGTCCGGATCGGCGAGATCGGCCGGATAGGGGTGCACTGTCCCTGGCACGCCGGACATTTCGTCGCGGAGTTCCTCGAGCAACGCGGTGCGGCGGGCCACGGCCAGCACGGTGGCCCCATTGGCTGCCAGGCGGCGCGCGGTCGCCCGCCCGACCCCGCTGGACGCGCCCGTAACCAGGATCACCTGGCCGGTCACGGCGGCTCCGAGCCGCCGGTCGCTGATCCCGGGACTGGCCGCGCCGAGCGCGATCCGCAGGGATTTCGGTAGTTCGATCATGGCTCGACTTCCTTGTCGGGCAGCCCGATTCAGGCGGTGCGGATATCGAATTCGTAGTCGGAGAACGGGAATCGATGGTGAGCGCGCCGCGCCGCGAAGAACCCGGTCGGACGGATATAGGTGCTGTCACCCTGGGAATTGCGGTAGTAGGTTGGCACGTGCGCGTTGAGTTCGGCCAGGTAGTAACGCATGGCCTCGCCGTGCCGGTAGATGCGCTCGTGATAGGCGTCGTGCGCGGACTGCCGAATGGCGACGAAGGTCGCGCCCCGCCGCCGCGCCTCCGAAATCGCCCGCACCGCATGGTCGGCCGTCATCTCCACGAACGCGTGCCAGCCGCTGCCCGACCACGAATACGGGCCGACCAGCGTCCAGCGATTGGGCAGGATCGGCAGCGCCACACTCTGATACGCCTGCAAACCGTGCTCGGTGAAGAACTTGCCCAGATCGACACCGTCGCGCCCGATCACCATGCCCGGCGTGTAGGTCTCCGGATCGGAGAAGACGTGATAGCCGGTGGCCAGCACCACCATGTCGAAACCGCGCTCGACCCCGTCCCGGGTGCGGATGCCGTCCGCGGTGAAGCGCTCGATCGGATCGGTCACCAGCTCGACATTGTCGCGATTGAACGCCAGCAGATAACCGGTATTCGCGGTGGGCCGCTTGGCAATCGGCCCGTAGTCCGGAGTCAGCGCCGCGCGCACCTGCGGATCGCGCACCATCAACCGCAGCATGGCCCGATAGCCGCGGATCGCGGTGGCGTCCACGGCGCGCAGCGTCGGCCGCACCACCGGCATCGGCGTATTCGACATCACCCGCAACGCGGCATCGACCACCACCAGCGCCGAACCGTGAATCGCCGCCTGCAATCCGGGTGTCCGCAACACCGTCTGCACGGCGCGCGGAATGCGCGGATTCGGTTTCGGCACACACCACACCGGCGTGCGCTGGAACACCGTCAGGCTCCCCACCCGGCCCGCGATCGACGGGGTGATCTGCACCGAACTGGCCCCGGTCCCGATGATCGCCACCCGCTTACCGGTCAGGTCGTAGTCGTCGTCCCACTCCGAAGGCCGCTGCAACTTGCCCCGGTACTCGGCCAGCTCCGGAATCCCGGGATCCTCCTTGGGGCTGATGAACGCCCCGACCGCACTGACCACGAACCGGGCCGTGGTCTGCGTGCCGTCCGCGAGATGCAGAATCCAGCAGTGCCGTCGCTCATCCCATTCCTCGCTCAGCACGCAGGCGCCGAACCGGATGTGCGGATACAACCCGAACCGGCGCGCGACCGCCACGTGATAGCGCTTCACCTCCGGCCCGGAGGCGAACAGCTTGCTCCAGTTGGGATTTCGCGCGAACGAATACTGATAGGCCAGCGACGGGATATCGACTTCGAGACCGGGGTAGTGGTTCTCGTGCCAGCTCCCGCCCACGTCCTCGGCGCGCTCGAGAATCACGAAGTTCGAGATCCCGGCCTGCTTCAATTTCACCCCGGCCGCGATCCCGCCGGGCCCCGCGCCGATGACGGCGACCTCGTGATCGGGAGTGGCGGGAACCTCGGCTTCCGCAGGGCTGTCGGCAGATTCGGTCTCGGCTGGCGTGGCGGTGTCGCCGGTGGATTTCGGGGTGCGGCGGGCAGGTTTCGCTGCGCTGCCACCAGAGGATGCAGGGGTCACGACGGGACCTTCCGGACGGACTCCGGCGCTGCGCTGCGCCGGTCGTGTCACCCAGGGTAAGTCTGTCTGGGACAGTGATCAAGACCCAGTGTGTAACACACCTGGTCCCGCGGTCCGTGAGGCCGGATTGGAGTGGTCAGCCCGCCGCGAACCCCGTGGCGGTGGTGGCGGCGCGACGGGCGCGCACCGCGTTCAGATCGGTCGGCTGCCCGGTGCGCTGCCGGTATCGTGCGATCACCGCGGCGAGATCGGGTGTCCAGCGCAGGATTTCATCGCGCAGGGGACCGGTGGTGTCGAGCTGGGCGATGGTGCCGACCAGGGTGGCCAGGCCGCGCTGGAAGGGCGTCAGATACGCGGGGACGTCGAGCTGGCGGTACACATTGTTCAGATCCGGGTCCACCACACTCCTGGTGAGCCCGCGCAACCAGCGCATGTCCAAGCGAAAGACGTCGTGCCGCAGCAGTTCACTGACCGGCAACAGCTTCGCGACCAGTGCCTCACTGTCGAAATCGCGCTGCGCGTCCACGAATCCGTGCCGCCGCGCGGTGATGTCCAACTCCCCGGGGTCACCGGTGAGCAGCGCGCTCACCAGATCGCGCAGCAGCGCCGGGAATCGTTCCGGCGGCCACGGCGGACACGCGCCGAAATCCACCACGCCCAGCCGCCCGTCCGGCAGCACCCGGAAATTGCCCGGATGCGGGTCGCTGTAGAGCAGCCCCGAGCGCGGAGCGGAGGACCAGAAGAACCGCGCCGCCAGCAGCCCCACCCGATCGCGTTCGGCCTGCGCACCCGAATCGATCAAGCGCGACAGCGGGATTCCGTCCAGCCACTCGCTCACGATGACGTCGCCGCGCTGCGCCACCACCTGTGGGACCCGGAAATCCGGATCGTCGGCGTAGGCGGCGGCGAAGCGGCGCTGGCTGTGCGCCTCGGCCTCGAAATCGAGTTCGGCGCGCACACATTCGGCCAGCTCGTCGACGAAGGCGCGGGAATCCAGGTACGGCGCGAAAACCGGTGTCAGCCACGCCAATCCGCGCAGCTGCCGCAGATCGGCGTCGATGGCCGCGCGAGCGCCCGGATACATCACCTTCACCGCCACGGTCCGGCCGTCGTGCCAGGTCGCCCGGTGCACCTGCCCGATGCTGGCGGACGCGGCCCGGCGATCGTCGAAGGCGCGGAAGTCGTCTCGCCACCGCGGCCCGAACGATTCCGCGAGCACCCCGTGCACACTGCGCGGCAGCATGGGCGGCACGGCGTCCTGGAGACGGCTCAGCGCGATGCGGTAGGGCTCGGCCAGATCCGGCGGCAGCGCCAGCTCGTAGATGGCCAGGATCTGCCCCAATTTGGCGGCGCAGCCCTTCAATTCGCCGAGCACCTCGGCCATGTGCTCGGCGGTGCGCAGCTGGATCGCCCGATCCACCTCGTCGGCGGGGCGGCCGAGCGCTCGTTTACCGGCGCCGGCCATCCGGCGTCCCGCGTAGGACAGCGGTACCGCGGCCAACCGGCCGGACCGGGCCATCCGACCTGCGGGCGGATTCGCGCCCGGGTCCTGGTCATCCCGCCGAGCCCGCCGAAAACTCATCGATCAACCCCTCGTGCGCGTCGGAGCGAATGCGCACAGGCAGTCTGCCACGAAGTGAAACCGGACGGACTGGAATCCCGTACCGCGCGGTAGCTTCTCCGGGCGGCCGCTGGTCAGGGCTGTCGGACCGACACCAGCGCGAGATCTGCCAGGCGATGGGCGCGAGCGATCTCGGCCGGGGTGAACGGCTCCCCGCTGCGCAGGAATGTCATAGGGTCCAGCTTCTCCGGCGGCGCGATCTCGAGCAGGGTACTGCCCGGCACCCGATCCGGATCCGGCGTCGGAACATATTGCGCCCCCAGCAGTTCCGCGATCACCAGCGGCAGCTCCGCGGGATCGGCGGCCACCCGGGTCGCCAGGCCCAGCGCCCGGGTCTGCCCGTCGACCAGGGTCAGCGCCGAGGCGGGCCAGATGCCGACCGGCACGCCCCCGGCCCGGGAAATGGCCTGGGTCAGGCGATTCGGGGCCACATCGGCCGGGGTGGAGACGATCAGCTCGTCGAGCACGCCGTTCTCCAGATGGTGCACGTGCACGGTGAGAATATTGGCGCGGCGAATGGCCAGCTGCTTGGCGAGCAGTTCGAGGCGGCCGGGCTTGTTGTCCAGGCGCACCCGGATGCGCCACAGCCGTTCGGCGCTGTCTAGGTGCGCGCGGTGCTGCAATTCCGGGCCGTGCAGCCAGCGGCCCAGGTACCGCATGGCACCCGGTTCGACCACCCAGATGACGAGGATGGTGGTGGTGATGGTCAGCACCGCCACCATCGCCAGGTACGGCAATTCGAGATGGATCACCAGCGCGTGCAGCGCCAGCTCGACCGGGAAGACCGCGCCGAGTTTGGCCAGCGTCAACCGGGTCCGGCGGGGGTGGGGCAGTCGTCCGCACACTTCGCATGCCAGCGCATGTATCTCGGATTGCCTCATGTTCACCAGATTCCGCGACCGAGGTTTCGGCACTGTGCCGCGGTGTAAAGCCGCGATGAATCATCGCGGGAAAGAGCTTGGGGCAGCACACAATCGAGTGAACCGAGACACACGCCGTCGCGCGCTGTGCCGCAGCGCACAGAATTTGCCTCGATAAACCGGCGGGCGAGCTACTTGACCGGGAGGGTCCGCGCGAAGGACACCCCGCGCCGCACCCACTCGTCGAGCACCGCGTCGTCGGCCACCGTCTCGGTGCTGACCCGCAGCCAGCCGCGCATTTCGCGCCCGCCCATCACCATGGGTTCGACCGTGCCCGGTGACAGCAGCTCCGGGGCGTCCGCCGGATCCACCCGCACCATCAGACCGCCCTTACCGCTGGCCGCCACCGCCATATTGCCGCCGATCAGAAACGCCAGACCGCCGAACATCTTCTTCTGCACCGCCTCGGCCACATCCGGACCCAGACTGTCGCGGATGCGGTCGGCGAGCTGCTCGTCGTATGCCATCCCGATATTGTGCGCCCGTCCACCGACAGGGCCCGATCGGCTACCCTGCGGCCCGCTGACCAGCTAATTCCCTGCTCCCGAAGAGACCGTTCCGGCAGGTGTCGGGCGGCTCCGATTGAGGTACACAGGGTGAGTGGAAGACCCGCCGACAGTGGGTGTCGAAGAGGAGTTCCTCCTCGTGGATCCGCGTTCCGGTGTGCCCGTCGGTCGAAATGCCGACGTCGCCCGTACCGCAGCGGATTTCGGCATGGACCTGCAATTGGAAATCATGCGCTGCCAGGTGGAGACCACCACCCGCGTGCATACCAACACCGCCGACCTGCTCCGTGAACTGCGCGAATTGCGCCGTGGGGCAGCGGTCTGCGCCGAGAAGAACGACGCGCTGCTGCTCGCCGCGGCCGTACCCCCGACCATCCCCGATGACCTCGCCATCACCAATTCCCCGCGCTACTCCCGGATTTCGGAGAGCTTCGGGCGGCTCGCGCACGAGCAGGGCCTGTGCGGCTGCCACGTGCACGTCGCGGTGCCGGATCGGGCCGCCGCGCTGCGGGTGAGCAACTTCCTGCGCCCTTGGCTGCCGCTGCTGCTGGCGCTGACCGCCAACTCGGCCATCTACCGCGGCGGCGAAACCGGGTACGCCAGTTGGCGAAATATCCTTTGGCGACGCTGGCCCAGTGCCGGTCCGCCACCGCATTTCGACTCGGTGGGCGACTTCGAGACGGCGGTGGAGTCCATGCTGTCGCTGGGCGTCATCCTCGATCGCAAGATGGTCTACTGGGATGTGCGGCCCTCCAGCACCTTTCCGACGGTGGAGGTCCGCGTCAGCGACGTGCCCGCCACCGTGGAGGAAACCGCGCTGCTGGCCTGCCTGGTGCGGGCGTGCGCGATGACCGCGCGCACCATCGAGGTGGTGCCGCTGGTCGCGGAAGACACACTGCGCGCGGCATATTGGCGCGCGGCGCACGAGGGCATCGACGGCACCGCCATCGACCCGCTCGACGGTCACACCATGCCGGTCCGGGATCTGCTGGCCCGACTCATCGAGCACATCCGGCCCGCGCTCGAAGAACTGGGCGACCTGGACTTCGTCACCGAGACGGTGGCGGACGTGTTCGCCCGCGGCAATGGAGCGCGCCGCCAGCTCAACGCTTTTCGTGCCCGCGGCGAACTCGCCGACGTGATCGACGAGCTGGCCGAGGCCACCCTGTTCACCTGCCGATGAGAGGCGAAATCACTTCAGCTGCAAGCAGAGTGCGAAATCCTCGAGCTCCGGTCCGCCGCCGTAACTGACCTTGTGGGTGATGATCACGTCGGTGGCCGGGTACTGGGTATCGCACTCGGTGTCGGCGGTCGGCCCGGTCGGCTTGCCGAGCACGGTGGCCTGTGCGCGCTGGTCGCCGCAGTCCACGATCTCCACCTTGGGAGTGTTGTCGGTCTGGATCGGCCCGTTCGAATCCCACACGCAGTCACCGACTTTCGCAGCCTTCGCACCGCGGGTCGCGGGCGTGGTCGGCACCACCGGGGCGGTCGGGAAGGTCGGCATCACGGGCGCGTCGAACGTCGGCACCGGATAGGTGTTGTGGCTGCCCGAAGACGGGTAGCTGTGGTGGGAGGAGGAGGACGACGAGCTCGTCGCCGAGACGATCAGCAGCACGATCAGCCCGATCGGGACCACCAGACCGAGGATCTGCGGCCGCAGGTACAGCGGTTTACCCGGATCCATCGGCCGCGACGGCCCGCCGGGAATCGGCGGGGCCAGGCTGCCCAGGCGAGCGCGGTTGACCGCGTTGATCAACAGGGTGACCGGATTGGCCAGCAGGAACGAGATCGGTCCCCACCAACCCTGAACCAGGCTGTCGCCGGTCATCTTCCGGAAGGAGGCCAGCCCGCAGTCGCGGCAGTACGGTCCCGGCAGCTTGCGGAACTGCATGATGAAAACCATGCCGCGATGCGCGCGGAAGTCGAGGTCGAGGCCGGGGGTGGAGCCGCAGTAGCGGCAGTACACCCCGTTGGCCTGCGAGAACTGGGCGGGCGCCGGTTCGTGGTGGACCGGACCCGACGTGAATCGGGTATCGGCGAACGGCGATTCGGGCATGGACAAGCTGAGCAATCCCCCTGGGTGGAGCTGGAAACCGCCGTATTCAAGCACATCGGTGTGACAACCGCAGATTCCAGCTGAACAATCGCCCAGATTTGGGGGTGGATACGGATTACGGCATGGGCTGATCGTCGCGGATCATGTCGTAATTGACCTTGGTGCCTTCGACATTGGTGGTCTTGGCGGTGACGCCCCAGCGGGTGCCGTCGGTCTCGGTCACCACGCACCGCACCGTCGCACCGGTCGCGCCGCGCAGCAGGCCGTTGCAGGTGGAGGACTGCGGGGCCTGTCCGACCTGCTGCTGATAGAACTGCGAGACGCTGGTCGCGATGTCGTCGGGGCTGACGAAGGCGTCGTTGATGTTGATGTCGTAGTAGGCGTCGCTGCCGTCCACCTTGGTGACCTTGGTGGTGACGTTCCAGTTCTGCCCGTCGGCGGAGGTGATGGTGCAGTTCTGGGTGGCGTCCACCTTGGCCTGCAGATCCCCGTCGCAGGCGACCGTTTTCGCGTCTTCGTGGGACTTGTCCTTGAACAGGCTGCCCACCTTGGTCTGCACGTCGGTCTTGCTGACCGAGCCGGGGCTGGACGAACAACCCACGGCGATGAGAGGTACACACACGAGTGCCAGAACGGCTGTCAGGTTTTTCATGAACAACTTTAGGGGTGGTCGGCCCTGAAAAATCTTGAAATTCGCTGTGCGAACCTGGCAAATCCGGCGTGTCGGGGGAGGCCGCGCCGTGCAAATGTCCGAATTGAGGGGTGCCCCTAACGGACCGGTCCGAACTGGGGCCCGGACCGGACCGCGGGCACGTGATCAGGCGTCTTGCTCGCGCCACTCCGACAGCTGCGGAGCCTCGTTGCCGATGGTGGTCGAGTCGCCATGCCCGGTGTGCACCAACGTTTCCGGCGGCAGGGTCAGCAGCCGGTCCGCGATCGAATCGACGATGGTGCCGTGATCGGAGAACGACCGTCCGGTCGCGCCGGGGCCGCCGTGGAACAGGGTGTCACCGGTGAACACCACCCCGAGATCGGGGGAGTGGAAGCACACCGCGCCGGGCGCGTGGCCCGGCGTGTGCAGCACGTGTAGTTCGGTGCCGCCGATCGCGATGGTCTGCTTGTCGGTCAGCTCGCCGTCGGGTGCGGTGTCCGGATGCGTCTGGTGCCACAGCACCAGATCCTCCGGGTGCAGCAGCACGGGAGCGCCGGTGGCCCTGGACAATTCGGGTGCCACCCGCACGTGGTCGTCGTGCGCGTGGGTGAGCAGGATGGCCTTCACCACACGGGTGCCGATCACGTCCAGGATGGCCGCGACATTGTGCGGGGCGTCGATCACCACGCATTCCAGATCGTCGCCGACGACCCACACATTGTTGTCGACCTCGAAGGTCTCACCGTCCAGGCTGAAGGTGCCGCTGGTGACGGTGTGGTCGATGTGCGCCATCAGAACACCACCACCGAGCGCAGCACGTCACCGTGATGCATCTTGGTGAAGGCGTCCTCGACCCCGTCGAGCGGGATGGTCTCGGAGACGAAGCCGTCCAGATCCAGGCGGCCCTGCTTGTAGAGCTCGATCAGATACGGGAAGTCGCGCGAGGGCAGGCAGTCGCCGTACCACGAGGACTTCAAAGACCCACCGCGCGAGAAGAAGTCGATGAGCGGCATCTCCAGGGTCATCTCCGGGTTCGGGACGCCCACGAGCACCACGGTGCCCGCCAGATCGCGGGCGTAGAACGCCTGCTTCCAGGTCTCCGGACGGCCGACCGCGTCGATCACCACGTCCGCGCCGAAACCGTCGGTGAGTTCCTGAACCCGTTCCACCGCATCCTCTTTCGCGGCGTTGACGGTGTGGGTGGCCCCGAAACCCTTGGCCCACTCCAGTTTCCGCTCGTCGATATCGACGGCGATGATGGTGGTGGCGCCCGCCAGCTGCGCGCCCGCGACGGCCGCGTTGCCGACACCGCCGCAGCCGATCACCGCGACGCTGTCACCGCGGCTCACGTTGCCGGTGTTGATGGCCGCCCCCAGGCCCGCCATCACACCGCAGCCCAGCAGGCCCGCCGCGGCGGGGGAGACGCTGGGATCCACCTTGGTGCACTGCCCGGCGTGCACGAGGGTCTTCTCCGCGAACGCGCCGACGCCCAGCGCCGGGGTGAGCGGAGTGCCGTCGGTCAGCGTCATCGGCTGTGCGGCATTGAAGGTCGAGAAGCAATACCAGGGCTTGCCTTTTCGACAGGCCCGACAGGAACCGCAGACGGCCCGCCAGTTCAAGATGACGAAATCGCCGGGCGCCACATCGGTGACGCCCTCGCCCACCGATTCCACGATGCCCGCGGCCTCGTGTCCGAGTAGGAACGGAAATTCGTCGTTGATGCCGCCCTCGCGGTAATGCAGATCGGTATGGCAGACCCCGCAGGCCTGCACGGTGACCACGGCTTCGCCCGGACCCGGATCGGGGATGACGATTTCGGTCACTTCCACGGGCGCGTTCTTGGAGCGTGCGATGACGCCGCGCACAATTTGGGACAACGAAAATTCCTTCCTGGCAAACGCAATGTCTTCGACTATGGCATCCGGTCTGGGCCACGTCACGTGGTAACTCCCGACACCCGGGACGAAACGCCTTGTGGCCGATCACAAGAGGGCTTGCGCGGCGGCCTCGGCGATAGTGGCCGCCACCTGGCTCAACGCGGGCGAATCCAACTTCCACTGCTGCCAATACAGCGGAACGTCAACGTGCACATTCTCATCGAGGGGGACCAGGTCGTCCTCCGGGCGGATCATCAGGTCCGGAATCATGCCCCAGCCCATGCCGAAGCGTACGGCGTCGTTGAATCCGGCGGAGGACGGGATGTAGTGCCGCGGCGGATCCAGTTGCCTGCGGGTGTAGTGCCGCATCAAGCGGAACTGTAGATCGTCTTTGCGGTCGAAGAGCACCACGGGCGCGACCGCGAACGCAGCGGTGGTCGCGCCGTCGGGAAACCAGGTGCGCGCGTAGGCGGGTTGGGCCATCGGCCGGTAGCGCATGGCGCCGAGTCGGCGCACCGTACAGCCCTGCACGGGGGCGGCGGTGGAGGTGATGGCGGCCATCACGGTGCCGTCGCGCAGCAGCCGGGTGGTGTACTCCTCGTCCTCGCGGTGCACGTCGAATGAGACCCCGGCGGACGCCCGCGCGAGGGCGTCGATGACCCAGGTCTGTAGTGAATCGGCATTGACGGCAAGGGGAATGATCAGTGGCCCGGCCGCCGGTTGATGCGCGTCGCCGAGTTCGCGCGCGGTATCGCCGGTGAGCAACTGGATCTGGCGGGCCAGCCGCAGCACGGTGAGCCCGGACTCGGTGGGCTGCACCGGTTTGGTGCGCTGCACCAGGATCCGCCCGGCGGAGTCCTCGAGCGCCTTGATGCGCTGACTGATAGCCGAGGGAGTGACACTGAGCTTCCGTGCGGCCGCCTCGAAGGTGCCCTCGCTGATCACGGCGTCGAGTGCGCGCAGCTGATCGAGCTGTAGATCCATAATTAGAGATCCTAATGGTGGGTCAGAATCTTTAGCTGGCCTGGTGCTGGACGGTTGCCTACTTTCAGAGTGTGAACGCATCATCGGCGGCCCTGGCGGCCTTCTCGGGACTCGGCTTCGGACTCTCGCTCATCATGGCGATCGGCGCGCAGAACGCCTTCGTGCTGCGCCAGGGCATCCGGCGCGAACACGTGCTGCCCGTGGTCGCGGTGTGCATCGGCTCCGATGTGATCCTGATGACCGCCGGGGTGGCGGGGTTCGGGACGGTGATGCGCACCGCGCCGGAGATCATGACCGTCGCCAAGTACGCCGGCGCCGCGTTCCTGCTCGGCTACGCCGTGCTCGCGGCCAAGCGTGCGTTCTCCGCCTCGACCCTGTCCGCGGGCGGCGGCGCGCCCATCGCGCTGGGCGCCGCGGTGGCCACCTGCCTCGCGGTCACCTGGCTCAACCCGCACGCCTACCTCGACACCGTGGTGTTGCTGGGCTCCTTCGCCAGCACCTACGCCACCCCCGACCGCTGGTTCCTCACCGCGGGCGCGATCATCGCGAGCCTGATCTGGTTCGTGTCACTGGGTTTCGGCGCACGACTGCTCGCCCCGGTCTTCGCGAAGCCCAAGGCGTGGCGGGTGCTGGACTGTGGTATCGCCCTGGTGATGACCGGCCTGGCCGCCGGTCTCGTACTGAGCTGACCGCCGCCGCAGGCACTTTCGCCCCGCTGGTAGCGTCGCGCCCGTGAGCACGCTGCCGACCGCCGCCGAAGAGACCCGGTTCTGGGCCGTCCTGGAATCCGCCTGGGAGAGCCTCGGTCCCGAACCGGCCCGGCTGCGAAAGGCGTTGCTGGACGGCGATTCCGCCGCGGCGGACGCCCTGGACCCCTATCTGGACCCGTTCGTCGCCGCCCTGCGCACCGCGGCCGCCGACCTGACCGGTGCGGAACTGACCGCTCTGGACCGGGTCGCCGAACGCACCCTGCACGAACTCGACCGCGAGGACATCCACGAGGTCACCGACGGCTCCGACGACGGCTTCCTCTACTGCCGCGGCTTCATCCTCGCCGTGGGCCGCGACTATGTGAGCGCCGTGCTGGCCGACCCGTCCCTCGCGGTCGTGGACGCCGAATGTGAATCCGTCTGCTACCTCTTCGCCCATCAGCACGCCGACCGATTCGGCGATTTCCCCGAAACCGGCTCGGGCATTTCCCGGGAATCGTTCGCCAACCCCGCGGGCTGGTCCTGACAATCGCGGCAAGAATGGGTGCAAACCCTGAGGCGAGGCGCGGTTATCTTTCGGCACACTGGCCGAATGGAGACATTGCACCTGGTCGACGGACCTTCAGCGGCGGAGTCCTTGCGCGTGGCGCTGAGCGGTATCGCGGGCCATGAGAATGATTCCATCGCCTGGTTTCCCGACGACCTGAGTATCGGCCCATTGACACCCCAGGATCCGGCCATTCGCGCGCAATGGTGGCGCGGCTGGTGGGAGGAAATGGTTATCGCCCAAACAGGCGCGGAATCGACCCACGTGGACGACCTGCCAGCGGAACTGACAGCGTTTTGGGAAGCCGCGGAACAGGCCGACCATCTGGTGGTCTGGTACGGCCGCGACAATGCCGGTGAATTGTCGTTGTTCCACGCGGTGTGTGACCGCCTGCGCGACAAGCCTTTCGACGTGATCGAACTCCTCGGCGCGGTCGCCGCCTACGATCCGGACAAGCTGGCCGTCCACGTCCCCGAGGCCCGCCCGATCACCGCGACCGAACGCGCCACCGCCCGCCACACCTGGCAGCACCTCCGCGAGGAGAACCAAACCTTCCGCATCGTGCGTGGCGACCTGGTTTCCGCCCCCGCCCACCACTACGACGGCGCCCTGCTGCAAGCCGCGACCGCCGACTGGACCCCCATCGCCCGGACCATCGCCCCGGTCATGGCCGCCATGAACGTCGGCGACTCCCCGCTGATCTGGCGTGTGAAAACCCTCACCGAATCCGGGCGTCTTCTCATCGACGGCGATCCCTGGTTGGCCCGCGAAACGTCCGTCAAACGCCCTGCTCCCCAGCCCAACTGATCAACCCACCCCAGGACCGAGGAGCTCCCAACTGCCGCTGCTCAGCGCCCGGCGTGCGCGATGAGGTTGTTCACGACATCGGGGAAGTCGGCGGTGATCTCCGGCCCGATCTCCGGTCCGATGGAATCGGCTGCGGTACCGGTGATCTCGGTGCGGTAGGTGACGCGGGTGCGGCCGTCCTCGAGTGCGGTGAGCCGGTGTTCGGTGCGCACGTCGAACCCGTCGCCGGTCATGACGTCCACCCACAGGCTGCCGGTCTCGATCTCCACGAACCGCAGTTCGACGGTGTCACCGCCGGGCACGGTCATCCGGAAGCTGGTGCCGACCGCGAACGGACCGTCGAGTTCGAACTTCTCGATCCCGTCGTTCCATTCGATCCACAGCTCGGGATTCGACCAGCTGTTCCACAGCGCCTCGGGTGACACCGACGTCTCGGCGCTGTACTCGTATTCCCACATATCCCGAGCTTCCGTTCGAATCCGATCGTAGTGCGCGCAACGTATCACGATTGCGATCCCGTTGTGGGCCAGCGAGATTGCCTGAGAACGCGCTGTGTGACTAGCCGTTCGAGGCCCAGGCGATCGGGTCGACCGAGAGCCACGGCGCGACCGCGAGCGCCGAGGGTGTGAGCCCCGCGAACGCCATGACATCGCGATGTAGATGGGATTGATCGGCATACCCGCAGTCGGCCGCCACCGCGGCGGCACTGTCGCCCCGCGCGAGCAGGTGCGCCGCCCGATCGAACCGCACCAGCTGTGCGGCCCGCTTCGGCGTCATCCCCACCTGTGCCCGGAACCGCGCCCACAACCGTTTTCGACTCCATCCGGTCTCGACCGCCAGCTGTTCGACCCGGATCCGCCCGCGGCTGTTCATGATTCGCCCCCACGCGAACTCCACCTCCGGATCCACCGTCCGCCCGACGTCCCGCCGCCGCATCACCTCGCCGCTCACGATCGCGAACCGCTGCTCCCACGACCCCGCCGCATGCATCCGCTCCCGCACCCGCGCCGCGTCACCACCCCAGAACTCCTCGAGCCCCGCCACCGTCCCGCCCAATCCCGGTGCACCCTCCAGCACCCCGTGCGCCACCACCGGAGACAGCCGCACCTGCAACAAATCCACGTCAAGCCCCGCACCGCGCACACCCGCAGACCCCAGCCCCACCACCCCCTGGCCGCCTCCGACCCCACCGTCGTCCATCAACCGCACATCCCCGAAATCGATGAACACGGTCAGCGCCGGGTACGGAACAACCTGAAGCTCAATGGGACTCGCGGCCCGCCCCCGAAACCCCGCCATGGCAATCCCCGCCACCAGGCCCGCCCGTGCGGGAACCGAGACCTCCACCGGAACCCCCGCGATACGCACCGGCTCGACCGCCATCCCGCCATCGTACGAGCCGCGTTCGCTCGATACGAGTCACCGGCTGTGACGGGGAAGTTGGTCGGCGAGGGTGGTGAGGCGATCCTCGATCCTGGTCATCAGGAGTTGAGCATTGCGGCAGCGGCTCAGGTCGAGGGCCTCGTCGAAGATCGCCCGGGCGGCGTCTGGATCGCCGTCGCGCTGGCGGAGGTCGGCGAGGTCGATGAGGGCGGTGATGAGTTCGGTCGAGGATTCGCCGCGCCGCAGCAGCGTCACCGCGGTGGCGAGGGTGTCGGCGGTGGTGTGGTCGGCGGCGGCGAGTGCCACCGCGCGCAGGGCGCGCCCGACGGTGACCGGAGTGTTCCAGCGCCGCGCGAATTCCAGTTCGGCGGCGGCCAGTTCGCGCGCCTGCTCCAGCTCACCGAGCCGGGCCAGATGCAGCGCGGCCCAGCTGCGCCAGGGGATATGGGACGGATTGTGCAGGTCCCAGGCGGCGAGGCGGCGGCCGATATCGAGGAAATGGCCGACGGCCGCGCGGGATTGGCCGCGCGCGGTGCAGATCAGCGCCCGCACATAGGTGATGACCATCCACTCCCAGGAGTCGGAGTAGGTGTAGGCGCGGGTGCTGTCGAGCCACCGTTCGGCGTCGTCGAAGCGACCGGTGCCCAGCAGTGCGTGCGCGTACTGCGCGACCAGTGCTGGCGGATGCCGCACTCCGTCGGCGGGCGGCGTCAGCGCGACCACGGCCAGCAGGCGCTCGGCATCGGCATACCTGCTCTGCCGCAACAGGGTTTCCGAACCGATCACCAGCCGGTAGATATCGATATCCCCGAAATGCTGGTCGGCCGCACGGGCGCTGAGTTCACCGGCGAGGGTGAGTTCATCGGTCCACAGCGCGACGTGCGCGGCGATGCCCAGCAGCTCGGGCGGCAGCCGTCCCGCCGCGGATTCGCCGGTGGCGGAAAGGAAGTACGCGCGCGCCTGCTGCGCCGTGGTGCGCACCGAGAACGTGTCGCCGAGCACCACGGTGGCCGAGTCGATGCGGTCGGGCGCGTCGGTCCCGTGGGCGTCGGTGAGGTAGCGCGTCCAGGCGTCGGCGGTCAGCGCGGCGATCATCCACCGCCCGGCCCGCACCGGGGTGATGGCCTCAGGGTCACGCGCGAGGGTCTCGCCGATCACCTCGTCCAGCAGCTCCTCGGCGGCGCGCGGCTGCCCGCAGCTGACCAGCGTCCAGGCCAGCGGAATAACCGCCGCGGGAACGGTTTCCGCGGCCCGCTGCCCGGCCAGCGCCTGTTCGAGATAGGCCCGGGCGGCCACCGGCTCGGACCACTGCTTGACCAGCCCGAGTCGCATCAGCACCTCGTCGCGCTGCTCGGGCGTCGAAATGCGTTGCGCTGTCTCGAGATAGGCGGCGGCGTCGCCGAGGTCGAGTTCCCGCACCGCCTCGCTCGCGGCGTCGATGAGCGTCGGCACCCACGACGACCACCGCGCCCCGGACAGCTCCCGCAGGTACCGCGCGACCGTCCGGGCGTTGGACGACCGTTGCCGGGCACGCAGGGCCGCCAGTTCCCGAATGCGATGGACCTCGGGATACGGGCACATCTGTCGTAAAGAGTTGGCGGGCAGCGGATGCCGGAACCGTGGCGGGTCGGCGACGGCGAGAATGCCCCCGGTGACCAGCAGTGCGCACCGTTCGGCGACCTCGTGCTCGGGCTGCTCACTGGCGGCCGCGATAACCTCCACCGGGGCCTGATAGTCCTGCAACACCGCGATCACCCGCAGCATCCGCCCGCCGTCGGGTGAGTACCGGCTCAATTGCCGTCGCAGCGCGCGCAGGTAGGTGCCGCCCGCGAGATGATCCGGCACCCGGCTCGGATGATCCAGTAGCGCCAGGTCTCTCAGCAGCGCGGTGGCCAGCAGCGGCAATCCGGCTGTCGCCTGGTGGATTTCGAGGGCGAGCCGATCATCGACCGGACGGCCCAGCATCCGCTCGGCCAGCGCCGCGACGGCCGTCACCGGCAGCCCGCCGAGCCGAATCACCTCGATGGCAGCGCATTCCAGCTCGGTGTGCAGCTCCGATACCTCTGTCGCGTACCAGCCGCGCTCGTCGACCATGGCCACGATCAGCACCCGTAGACGGCGCAACATCGGTGCCAGCGCACGCAGCAGTCGCAGCGACACGAGATCCGCAGTGTCGAGATCGTCGAGCAGGATCAGGCGCGTCCGTGGGTCGGCGGCGAAGCGTTCGGCCAGCAGCTCCGCCTGTGCCGGAGCTGTATCGGCGTCGGCGGCTGCTCCGGTGACCCGAGTCAGTGCGCTGAACAGTGCTGTACCACCGGCACTTTCGAACATCGATATGAGATCTGCATCGGCAACCGTCCCTGCCGCCGCGGTCAGCAGCGCGGTTTTGCCCGCCCCCGGATACCCCGACACCACGATCAGTCCGCCCGCTCCACGCCCGGCCTGCGCGTACCCCGCCGCGATCGCCGCCAGTTGGATGTCCCGATCGAGCAATTCGGTGCTCCGCGCGACCACCGGCCCCGGCGCGCTCGACACCTCCGCCCGCTCGGACTGCCCGTGCAGCAGCCGCCGATGCAGTTCCTGCAGTTCGGAATTCGGCTCCACCCCGAGCTCGTCGACCAGCCGCCGCCGAGTCTGCGCGTACACGTCGAGGGCCTGCGACCGCCGCCCCTGCCGGGCCAGCGCCCGCATGAGCAGCCCCGTCGATCGCTCCCGCAGCGGGTGCTCGGCTGCCAGCGGCCGCGCCCGCTCCACCACGAAGTCGGTGCGCCCCAGCGTGAGCGCCACCATGAGACTGTCCTCCAGTAGCGACAGATAGCGTTCCCGCAACACCGTCCGCCGATTCGCCGCGGCGGGCCCCGGCACCCCGGCCAGCGGCTCTCCACCCCCCAGCTGCAACGCCTGCTCGTAGAACCGTTGCGCCCCCGCCAGATCGCCGCGCCCCCGCGCCTGCTCGGCCTGCGCCGCCAGCTGATCGAACACACCCAGGTCGAGTTGCTCGTCGGTGATGTTCAGCCGATACCGCCCGCGCGCGGATTGCAGCAGCGTCGATTCCGCGCGCGGCGCGCGCTCGGGTTCGAGGGCCCGCCGCAGGGCCGAGATGTGCGTCTGGATCAGCCCGATCCCACTGGGCGGCATCTCCCCGTCCTCGTAGAGACCGTCCAGCAGCGCCGTCGCCGGCACCCAGGTGCGCCGCTGCACCGCGAGCATGGCCAGCAGCGCCCGCCGCTGTGGCGGCCCGAGCGGTACCGGCTGCCCGTCGCGCAGCACCTCCACTACATCGAGCACCACGATCCGGACATCCGGCACCCGCACCTCCGCGCCGGGATGTGTCATCGCTTCTTCCTCCGCACCCTGCTATTCGTTCGCAAACCCGAACAGCCTAGCTAAACCGGACAAATATCGGATGCCTGTGGGCCCTGACCTGTGCGTTCGGAACTCGTTGAGTCGCCATTGAGCGGCCGCCCCCAGAGTTCCTCCCATCTGACAAACCCGACAGTTTCGAAAGGGCATCACCCACATGCGCAACACCCTCCGCCGATCCGGTCGCACGATGATCCTGATGAGCGCGCTCACCATGGCCCTGGCCGCGGCGGCGTGCTCCTCAGCGAGCGATCAGCCCGCCGCCAAGCCCTCCGCCACCGTGCAACCCGATCCGGCCAAGCCCTCGATTCTCCTGGTGCACGGCGCGTTCGCCGACGCCTCCAGTTGGAGCGGTGTAGTGGAACAGCTGCAGCGCAAGGGCTTCCGAGTGACCGCCGCCGCCGTGCCACTGCGCGGACTCGACTACGACAGCGCCTACATTCGCGGCATCCTCGACACCATGCCCGGCAAGACCGTCCTGGTCGGGCACTCCTACGGCGGCGCGGTCATCACCAATGCCGCGGTCGGCTCGCCCAAGGCCGCCGGGCTGGTCTACGTGGCCGCCTTCGCCCCGGACAAGGGCGAATCGCTCGGCGAGCTGGACGGCCGCTACGGTGGCCCGGCCACCAAAATCACCGTGCCGCAGATGTTCCCGGCCCCGGCGGGCGGCGCCTCCCTGCCCGAGCTGGTGATCACCCCCGACAAGTACGTCGAGTACTTCGCCCCCGACGTCCCGCCTGTGCAGGCCGCGGTGCTGGCCGCCGGGCAGCGCCCCATCGCGGTCACCGCCTTCACCGAGAAGACCGGCGACCCGGCCTGGCGCACCCTGCCGTCCTGGTATCTGGTGGCCAGTGACGACCGGATGATCCCGCCCGCCGGTCAGCGTGAAATGGCCAAGCGCAGCAATGCCACCGTTACCGAGCACGCGGGCAGCCACGCCATCGCGGTCTCGCACCCCGACGTGGTGGCCGACGTGATCGACAAGGCCGCGGGCGCGGTCGGCTGATGAGCGATCCGATCTTCGATGTCGTGATCGTGGGCGGCGGGTCGGCCGGTGCCGTGCTCGCCGCCCGGCTGAGCGAAAACCCCGACCGCCGCGTCCTGCTGCTCGAAGCCGGACCGGTCTATCCCGCCGACGGCTACCCCGAGACCGTGACCTCGAGCAGCCTCCTCGGCGCCTACACCGGCCACGACTGGGGCTACACCTCCGAACCCGGGCACATCGGTCACCCGGTGCACGCCTACCGCGGCAAGGTGTTGGGCGGCAGCTCCGCGGTGAACGGATCGGTGATGGCACGGGCCCTGCCCGCCGACTTCGACCGCTGGGCCGCCCGCGGCCTGAAGGGCTGGTCGTTCGCCGACCTGCTCCCCAGCTTCCGAAAGCTGGAGCGCACCACCGCGGGCGCCGACGAATGGCACGGCCGCAGTGGACCATTGCCGGTGCATCAGCTCACCCGCGAGGAACTGAGCCCCATGCAGCGGGCCTTCGTCGACGCCGCACTGGCGTGTGGAATTCCCGCCACCGACGACTTCAACGGCCCGCAGCCCTACGGGGTCGCGCCGTACGCGATGAACGTCGTGGACGGTGTGCGGGTCAACACCGGCATGTCCTACCTCACCGAAGAGGTGCGGGCGCGTCCGAACCTCAGCTTGCGTGGCGACGTCGCTGTCGATCGGATCCTGTTCGGCGACAACGACACCCGTGCCCGAGGTGTCGTGTCCGCCGCTGGCGAACAGGTCCTCGCCGGTGAGGTCGTACTCTCTGCGGGTACCTACGGCAGCGCGGCGATCCTGCTGCGCTCCGGCGTCGGACCGGCTGAAGACCTTGCCGGCCTGGATATTCCGGTGATCGCGGACCTCCCCGTGGGCCGCACCCTCTACGACCATCCCTTCTACTACAACGCCTACGCCGCCCACCCCGACCGCCTCGGTGACGGCCACCCGGTGATCGGTGCGAAGGTGTGGACCGCCAGCTCCACCGCTGCTCCCGGTGAACTGGACCTGCACATCACCGCTACTCACCTCATCGACCAGCACGCCGGCCCGACCGGCGCGGCGTTCGTCCTCGCCGTCGCACTCACCCGCCCCGAATCCCGCGGCACGTTTACTCTGGCCGGTCGAGATCCGGGCCTGGCCCCCGTCATCGACCTGAATTTCCTTGCCACACCGGGTGATCGGCAGCGGCTGCTGGAGGGTGTCGCCCTGAGTCGCCGCATCGGGCGCAGCTCCCCGCTCTCGGACCTCGTCGATCACGAGATATCTCCCGGCACAGGCGATATCGAGACGTCCCTGCTGGCCACCCTCGACACCTACCACCATCCGACCTCGACGGTCCCCATGGGCGCGGACGACGACGCGGCCGCTGTAGTGGACGCGCTGGGCGCGGTGCGCGGCCTGGCCGGGCTGCGTGTCGTGGACGCGTCGATCTTCCCCGACGCCATCTGCGCCGCCACCAACGCCACCGTGATCGCCGCCGCCGAGCACATCGCCGCCCGGCTCTGAATTCCCCTGCGACCGAAGGATTCTCCTTGCCCGAACTGCTGCATGCCCGGCACTACATCGACGGCCTGTGGTCCGACGGCGGTGCCGTCTCCACCTCCCGCAACCCCGCCACCGGCGCGGTACTGGGCACCTTCGCCGACGGCGGCGAAGCGGAGGCCCTGGCCGCCATCACGGCCGCCCGCCGTGCCTTCGACACCGGTACCTGGTCCCGCGACCGCGACCTGCGCGCTCGCGCCCTGTTCGAACTCGCCGACCGCATGGCCGAACGCCGCGACGACCTGGTCGCCATGCTGGCCCGGGAGAACGGAAAGATCCGCGCCGAAGCGGAATTCGAGATCGACCTCTCGATTCCGAAACTGCGTTACTTCGGCGCGCTGGCCCTGGCCGACACCGGCCGCGCCGCCGAGGTGAAACCCGGCCTGTACTCGACCACCCTGACCGAACCCGCCGGTGTCGCCGGAGTGATCGCGCCCTGGAATTCGCCGGTCGTCCTGGCCGTCCGCTCCTTTGCCCCCGCGCTGGCCGCCGGGTGCACGGTCGCCATGAAGCTTCCCGGCCAGACCGGTCTGGTCAACGGCCTGCTCTACGAGATCATCGCGGCCACCGACAGCCTGCCCACCGGTGTCCTGAACTGCTTCACCGAATCCGGCAACGACGGTGCGCCCCTGCTGGTTTCGTCACCCGAAGTCGACGTGGTCAGCTATACCGGCAGCACGGTGGTCGGTCGCATCATCATGGCCAACGCCGCCGCCACCCTGAAGCCGCTGTCACTGGAACTCGGCGGCAAGAGCCCGATGATCGTCTTCGACGACGCCGATCTCGACGCGGTGGTGCCGGTACTGACCAAGGCGATCACCACCTTCACCGGACAGTTCTGCATGACCGGGAGCCGCATCCTCGCGCAGCACGGCATCGCCGCCGAACTCCGCGATCGCATGGCGAAATCCCTTGCCGCAGTCAAGGTCGGCCCCGGCGACGATCCCGCCAGCGAAATGGGCCCGATGATCGACCGCGCCAATGCCGAACGCGTCGACCGCACGGTATCGGAGGCCGCCGCGTACGCCACCATCGTGGAACGTGGCGGACTGGTGAACCGCGGGCCCGACGCCGTCGACGCCTACTACCGTCCCAGCCTCGTCGAGGTCACCGACCTCGCCGCCCCCATCGTGCAGCGCGAGGTGTTCGGCCCGGTGGCCACCTTCGAAACCTTCGGCAGCGAGGCCGAGGCCATCACGCGCGCCAATGCCACCGAATACGGTCTGGCCGCGAGCATCTGGACCCGGGACGTCGACCGTCCGCTCCGCGTGGGCCGGGAACTGCAAGCGGGCACCGTGTGGACCAATACCTGGGCGGTCGTCGTCGACCAGTTCGAGGAGGGCGGTTTCAAACAGAGCGGACTCGGCCGCCTCAACGGCCTGCGCGGCCTCGGCGAGTTCCAGGAGATCAAACACCTGGTGCACCGCGCACCCCGTGGTGCCTGAGACCGCACCCCGGACCCCACCGCACTGGAAACAGGCGGTGGTGTCCGCGATCTCGATCTTCCCGATCTCCCTGCTGGGCAACGCCGTCCTCGGCCCGCTGCTGTCCTCGACGCCGCTGGTCGCGCGCACGCTGGCCTTCACCGTCCTGTTCAGCACGGCGATGACCTTCCTCGCGCTACCGCTGGTGTCGTGGTTGCTGCGCGGCTGGCTGTACCCGTCCACTGAAAGCGCTTTCGACGATGAACGAACTCACCATTGAACAGCTGGCCGCGCGCACGGGAGAGGTGCTCGAGGCCGCGCCCGGACAGCGGATGCTGCACCGGCGTGCGGTGAGCGCAACCGGGTGGTTCCAGGCTGATCCTGTTGCGGCGCAACTGAGTTCGTCTGCGATGCTGGGTGGCGACGCGATCCCTGTCACCGCCAGATTCTCCGGCACTCGTGGCGGGGCGCACGACGCCCGGACCGGCGATCAGGGTGTCTCGGTGCGATTTTCCCCGCCTGCCGCCCCGCCCACCGATCTGATCGCGTTCACCTTGCCGGTGTTCTTCGTGCGGACGGCCGCCGACATGCTCGAATTCCTGGAAGCGGGTGCGGCTGGGCCGCAAGCGATGGCCGAGTTCCGGGCGCGCCATCCGGAGGCGGACGCCGCCCTGGCGGCGGCGGGGGAGCGCGCTCCGACCAGTTACCTGGGGCAGCGCTACCACGCCGTGCACGCGTTCGGACTGGCCGACGCCCACGGCGAAACCGCCTGGGCTCGTTTGCAATGGGAACCCGACACTCTCGTCGACCCCCTCGACGTCGATGCGGCAGCAGCGCGGTCCGCCGACTACCTCACCACCGATCTGACCGACCGCCTGCCCGCGGGCCTGACCCTCTACGCCCGGCTGCCTCGCGAAGACGACCCGCTCCACGATCCGACCGCCCCGTGGAGCGATCCACCGCGCCTGGTCCGGCTGGGCCGCATGAATCTCGAAACCCGCACGGCCGAATGCGATCTCGACTTCGACCCACTGCGGCTCGCGCCCGGAATCGCCGCCCCGCTCGACGCTCTCGCCGCGGACCGCTCCCGGTTCTACCGGGCCGCCCGCGCACTCCGACAGACGATCAAGGAGACCCAACCACAATGACCACCACCGCAATCATCGGCCTCGGCAATATCGGCGGCCGACTGGCCTCCGGTCTCGCCGCCGCCGGATCCGAAATCCTGCTCGCCGCACCGCAACTCGCTGACGCCGAACGCCTCGCCGCCACCCTCGGGGCGCATACCCGTCCGGTCGCCGTCGAGGAGGCCGTCGAGGAAGCCGACATTCTGATCTTCGCGGTGTGGCTCGACGCCCTCCGCGATCTGATCGAGCAGTATCGAGACCGCCTGCCCGGCAAGATCATCGTCGACCCGTCCAACCCGATCGCGCCCGACGGCAACGGCGGCTTCGTCAAGACCATCCCCGCCGAGCAGTCCTCCGGCGAAGTCATCGCCGCCCTGCTTCCGCCGAACGCGGCCCTGGTCAAAGCCTTCGGAACCTTGGCGGCCGACTCGCTGACCACTGCCGCGCACCGCAATCCACCCGCTGTCGGCTTCTACGCCACCGACGATGAAGCGGCCGGCGAGGTCGTCGCCGTCCTGATCCGTGCCGCAGGTTTCGACCCGATGCGCGTCGGCGGCATCAGCTCCGCGGCCCGCATCGAAGTCTTCGGCGACCTGCACGAATTCGGCGGCCTGGGTCACCCGGTCACGCGCGCCGAGGCGGAAGCCGCCCTCACGCAGAACTGAAACACGTTCTTGTCCGGCCGGGTCTCCTTGTGTACGTTCGGCATCGCGCGAGGTGCGATGCCGACGAGGGGAGTGGCAGCCATGACCACGGAGGTGGCGGAATTGCTGCTGCGTTCCCGGGAACTGCTGGACTCCGCCCTGTCGAAACTCGACGGGCCCGGCGTGGACCCGGCACCGGTGACGCCGCAGCGGGATTGGGGCGCCATCCTGCAGCGGCGTTTGGACCAGGTGCGGGAGGAAGTGGTGATCGCCATCTCCGAACCGATCAGCGTCGGCCTCGAGTACCTGGCCGCCGAGGCGCAGATACGTGAACTGGTCGACGCCGGGATCCGGGTGCAGATCCTGCTGTCCGCCCGGTACGCCGACGACCGGGAACTCGCGGCCAGGCTGCGGGTCTGCACGTTCGCCGATCGAATTCGCGTCACCGACAACGACTTCCACAACACCATGGTGCTCGATCGCCGCATCGCGGTGCTGTGGGCCCGCGTGAACGGACAGCCGCAGGCCCACGTCGCGTCGGAGTACACGCTGATGGGTGCGATCTACCAGTTCGCCACCCAGACCTGGGAGACCGCCCTGCCCCTGTGCGACCATCTGGCGCTGCGGCATCGCGAACTCGACGACACCACCCTCGCGGTGTTGCGGCTGCTCAACGACGGTGTCACCGATGAGGTTGCGGCCCGGCGGCTTTCGGTCTCCACCCGCACCTATCGGCGCTGCATCGCGGAGGTGATGACCCGGCTCGGCGTCGCGACCCGATTCCAGCTCGGTGCCCGCGCCGCCGAACTCGGGCTGCTGCGTTCCTCATCTGGGTGAGCGCGCCAGGTCGCCGTGTTCGGCGGCGTACTTCTTCGCGGCCGGATAGTTGGCCTTCCCGCTGGGCTGCCGCATCATCTCCGCCACCACCCAATAGCGGCGCGGAGCCTTGTATCCCGCGATCCTGGTCCGGACATGGGCGTCCAGCGCCGCCAGATCGAGTTCGGTCCCCGCACGTGACTGCACCAGCGCCGCAACGGAATTCCCGAACCGTTCGTCGGCGACCCCGATCACCAGGGCGTCGAACACGTCCGGACAGGAGGTGAGCGCACCCTCCACCTCCTCGGGAAACACCTTCTCCCCACCGGTATTGATGCACTCCGACCCACGCCCGAGCAGCGTGACGGTCCCGTCCTCCTCATAGCGCGCGTAGTCGCCGGGCACCACGTAGCGCACCCCGTCCACCTCCACGAAGATGGTCGCGGACTTCACCGGATCCTTGTAGTACCCGAGTGGCACATGACCGGAACGCGCCATCCGCCCTACCGCTCCCGGCACGCGTGGCACCAGGTTCCCGTCATCGTCGATGAGCGCCGCCTGCGCGCTGTAGCGCACCCGCGGGCCCTGCGAATGATCGGAATCCTTGCCCACCACGGCCAGTCCGGTACTGCCGCTCTCCGACGAGCCGATCACGTCGGTGAGGAACAGATTCGGAAACTCCGCCAGATACTGCTGTTTGAGCGACTGCGAGAACAAGGCCGCATGACTGCTCAACGCCCACAGCGACGACACGTCATACGGCTTCTCGCGATAGGCGTCGAGCAGCGGACGGGCCATGGCGTCACCGACGACGGTCAGCACATTGACGCGCTCCCGCTCCACGGTCCGCCACACCTCCTCGGCATCGAACCGCGGCACGAACACCACGGTGCCGCCGGAGTTGAGGGCGATGAACGCCGCCCACTGGGCCGCACCGTGAATCAGCGGCGAAAGCGGTGCCATCACCAGGCCCTCGGGTGCGGACTTCGCGTTCTCGGCCAGTTCCCACTCATCGGCGACATACTCGCCGGTGACATGGTTGATGCCGCCGCCGAGCGTGCGCCACACATCCTCGTGGGTCCACATGACGCCCTTCGGATAGCCGGTGGTGCCGCCCGTGTAGAGGATGTACAGGTCATCGGAGCGACGCTCGTCGAACGCGCGCTCGGTGGATTGTCCGGTACGCGCCGCGTCGTAGTCGATACCGCCGTAGCCCGAATAGTCGCCGCCGGAGCCATCTTCGATCACGATGACGTCGGTGAGCATCGGTGTCGTCGCCATGACCTCAGCCACCACGTCGGCGTAAACCCGTTCGTGCACGAGGGCTTTCACATCGGCGTTGTCGACGATGTACCGCACTTCCTCGGCTACATACCGATAATTGACGCACACCGAAACCGCCCGCAATTTGTACGTGGCGATCATCGCCTCCAGCGCCTCGATCGAGTTGCGCGAATATACGCCGACATGATCGCCCTTGCCGATGCCACGCGAAGCCAGATAGTGCGCAAGCTGATTCGCCCGCTGATCGAGTTCGCGATAGGTGACCCGCCGATCCCCGCAGATGACCGCGATTCGATCGGGCACCGCGTCCACCGCGTGCTCGAACAGGTCCGCAACATTGAAAGCCATGCGCCCAAGCTAGAACCGGTCGCCGAGCCCGGACAACGGAAGTTTTTGCCGACTGTTGGCAAGAACTTGCCAGGACTCAGATCAGAGTGAGCACGGCGAGCAGCACGCAGCAGCCCATCTCGATGATGCCCACCTCGGCGGGCCGCAGCTTGTATCCGGGCAGGACAACAGCGCGCGCCAGGAACAGGATGAATGCCACCGCGAGCAGCGGTTGCAGCCAGGTCGCCAGCGCCAGCGCGACGATGTGGAAGATGACGGCGGCGCGATAGTAATTGCGGCTGCCGCGCTCCCGGATCATCGTCTTCACATAGAAGACCGTCCCCGCGAAGTACAGCAGACAGGCCACCGCCGCCCGCCATCCGTCGCTGAGCGCACCTCCGCCCACATACAGCGAGGCCAGCAGCATGCCGCAGGCGGGAACCACCGCCAGCAGTCCGTTCGCCAGCGCGCGCTCGTCATTGCGCCACGCGTACCGGAGATTGACCAGGAAGAACGGCAGCATGATCGCGGCCGCCACGAACAGCCCCGGCTTCGCCACGGCCACCGGCACACCCGAGACGATCAATGCCGCGCCCGACACCAGCATCGGTCGCAGGTGCCGTCGCGGGGCTTTCGGGTTACGGGAAATTCGGCGCAACCGCAGATACTGCTGGAGATGAAAGGCCGTCGTATAGGCCAGTAGCCACGCCAGCAATAGCGGAATATGCCACCACGAAGGATGACCGAGCAGCATTCCGATCAAGAACGGGACCACGAGCATCGCCCATGCGCCGTGCTGATTGGGCAGCCATTTGCGCACCTCCTTGCGCACCCGGTGTTTTCCGCGAGGCGGGGCAGCGAGGGCTTCGGAGGTCACCTTCGAATGGTATTTCCGATCCGCCTGGCCGTCCCTGTGTTTCCAAACCCGCGCCCCAGCGCCGTATTGCGGACCACACCTTGGTGGTGATCGGCCCACCCCCGGCGGTGGTATTCGAGTCCTCGGGGCACTGCTGAACGGGTTGACGGTGACGAACACTGGGAAGTGCCCCGCAGCAGGAACCGGAGAATTCGATGTCGATCACCCACACCATCGCCACCTCGGCGTCACGCCGCGTGACCGTCGACGCGGAAGACGGTGTGGCGCTGTCGATCCGGGAGTACGGTCCCCGCCACGCGGCGCTGACGGTGGTGCTGCTGCACGGGCACTGCTCGCGTACCGAATCCTGGTCCTACGTTCGTGACGCTCTGCGTCGCCGGTACCCCGAGGCCCGGGTCATCTGCTACGACCATCGCGGCCACGGTGACTCCGCCACCGCGCCGCGCCACACCTACACCCTCGAACAGCTCGGCCGTGACCTGCACGATGTGCTCGACGTCGTCGCTCCGACCGGGCCGGTCATTCTCGTCGGCCATTCCATGGGCGGCATGACCGCACTGACCTATGTGGACCTGTATCCGCACGAGATCGGGACTCGAATTGTCGGCGTCGGCCTGGTTGCCACTGCCGCGAGCGGTCTCGCCGAAACCGGCTTCGGCCGCCTCCTCCGCAACCCCGCCATCGCCGCCTTCCGCACCGCGGTTCGCTGGGCACCTGCACTGATGCAGAACGCGAAACACCTGGCGCGCAAGCTGTTCACTCCGATCGTCCGCAATGCCGAACGGGGTGATCGCACGGTGGGTCCGCGAATTCTGGCCCTCGCCAACGCGATCCACAATCAGACCTCGATCGTGACGATGGCGGCCTTCCTCGCCGCGTTCACCACCTACAACCGCACCGCCGCGCTGCCGCTGCTGTCCGCCATCCCCACGCTGATCCTTTGCGGCTCAGCCGATCTGATGACCCCGCCTTCGCATTCCGTCGCCATGGCGTCGGCCATCAACTACGCCGACCTGGTGCTGATCGACGGTGCGGGCCACTCGGTGATCCTGGAGGAGCCGGATCGGGTGGCGGACGCCGTGACTCGACTGGTGGGGCGGGCGTACGAAATGGGGCAGACGACGCATCGTGGACTTGTCGCTGTCGCCTGAATTCGCCACCTGCCCGACGCCGAGCGCACCTGGCCTATCCGACCGGCGCGACGATCTGAATGAGGTTGCCGCAGGTGTCTTCGAGAACGGCGGTGGTTACCGGCCCGGCGGCAACCGGGTCCTGGCGGAAGGTGACGCCGAGGGCGCGCAGCCGGTCGAACTCGGCCTGCACGTCCTTGACCTGGAATGACGCGGCCGGGATGCCGTCGGCGAGCAAGCCGCTCTTGTAGGGCTGCACCACCGGGTGAGTGTCGGGTTCGAGGAGCAGTTCCGCACCTTCTGGATCCTCGGGCGATACCACGGTGAGCCAGCGGGCCGCGCCCAGGGGGACATCGTGCTTCTTCGTGAAACCCAGTGTGCCGGTGTAGAAGTCGAGCGCCTTCTGCTGGTCGTCGACGAAGACGCTGGTGATGTAGATCCGCATGCGAGGGTTCCTCTCGGTTCGGTGATCCGCCTCACCTGGGCAGGATAGGGGTGGGGGGTGACATTCGGGCCGGTGGGTGGGACGGGTGTGTCGTTGCGGAGGCTCGGGTGTGGGCGGCCAGCATCATGGGTGGCGGACGAACCTGGACTCGCGAGCCGTAGGAGGCAGCTTTGAGCGACCATGAAGTGCGGATGATCATCTTGTCGACCGATGACCTGGATGAATCGATCCGGTTCTACAGCGAGACCCTCGGAATGCCGGTCAAATTCCGCGACGGCGCACACTTCGCCGCACTGGACGGCGGCGCGGTGACCCTGGCCCTGGCCACCGCCATCGACCACCCGATTCACGGCCAGGTGGTCGTCGGTATCAAAACCGCCGACGTCGACGCCGCCGCGAAGGCCGTCGAGGCCAGCGGCGGCGGCATCGTGAAGGGCCCCTACGACGACGCCCACGAGCGCCGCGCGGTCGTCTACGACAACAAGGGCAACGGCCTGGTCTTCTACAGCCCCCTCCCTCGCTGACCGAGTCGTCAGTCAGGCAGTGCGGGCACCTCGACCCCCAACGCGACCGTCAGGTCGATGGTGCGACGAGGCGTGTTGCACTGCCGACTGAGACCGGCCACATCCAGCCTGTTGTTGCGGGCCTGGAACAGGAACATCGACGCGGGGTGCGCTTTCATTTTTTCGGCGTCGAGGCCGTCGGCGGTCCGCTCGGCAGCGGAAACCAGCGCCGGGAACACCGACTGCAAGGCGACGGACCACTTCTCGATCTCCGCCAGCCAGGCGCGACTGGCCGCGTCCGGGGTCGCGGACAGGCGGGTGATCGTCTCGGCCAGCTCGAGCCAGGTGTATCCGTGCCACGGCTTGGTCCTCAGCACCGGTAGCTGCCAGTTCCGCCTGACGTTCGACCAGTGATCGGTGTGCGCGGCAACCGAATGAATCGTCATGTCCGGCAGGCTCAGTGCCGTCAGTCGCCCGCCGTGGCAGGCACCGGTATCGAGCCCGAAGATCCGCCCGTCCCGAACCATCGGCTCATCACCGGTCACGTGATGCCCGAAAGCGATCACCTCGGCGTCCTCATATCGATCGTGCCAATGACCGCTCGCGAATCGCGCCGCGAGTTCCCGCTCACCCCTGCTGGATCCGCACAGGATCTCCTCGGGCTGTTCGCTCAGCGGAATCCCCGGCACCATCCCCGCATGCACCACCCGCACATGCTCGTTCTCGAAGTAGTACGGCAGCGTCCGCATCCATTCGACCATCGCCGCGTACCCGTCACCGGCCTGCAACCGGGTGACGTCCTGCGAATACGAAAAGACCCCCCGAACATGTTTGCGCTCATGGTTTCCCGCGACCACGACCGAATTGCCCCGCGCCCGAAAGAACTCCACCACCTCGACCGGCTTCGGACCCCGATCCACCAGGTCCCCGACACTGACGAGCAGGTCCTCGTCGCTGAGCGCGAGTGCCTCCAGCAGTTCCATCAATTCGTCGAAGCATCCGTGAATATCCCCGACAACGACAGTGCGACCCATTCCCCGGACGCTATCCGCGCTCGCGCGACCCGGGCAACGGAATATCCGGCCGCGAATCAGCTACAGGCGGGGGAGGTTTGGCCGCCCAGTTGCAGCATGCTGCAGATCCATTCCTTCTGTACCTTCCACTTGCCGTCCTCGACCACGAACGGCACCACCGCTTGCTGTGGTTGTCCGCCGTTGACCGAGGCTTGCGCGGCGGCGCTGAGCATTCCGTTGCCGAGGTCGTTGACGCCGGTGACGGTGACGGTCGCATTGCTCTGCTTGTAGAAGTCGGCCAGCCGCTGCGGCAAGCTCGGGTCCGCTGAAACACCCTGCATGAATTCGAACTTCTGCTCGTTCGGGACGGCCGGGTCGACCACCTTCTGCAATTCGGTGTTCAAGTCCGCGGCGGTCGGCGCGGCGGGGAAGTTCCCCGGGGCCACAGCGACTTTCGAGGTGGTCACCTTGACGGGCTTCGGATCGCTGCTGCACGCCGACACTCCGAGAACCGTCACGGCCGCCAGCACGGCAACCCCCACCCGCCCGATCTTCTGAAGCTTCAAAAGCGATCCTTCGCGCTCGAAAACAGCTGTCACGCAACGATACAAGCGGTGCTCAGCTCGGGACCGACTGCCAGGTGCCGGTGGTGGAGTGGGGGGAGGTGGCGCTGGGTTGGCAGAGGACGGCTCGGCCGCTGGAGGATTTGGCTACGATGTCGCGCTGGGTGTTGCAGGGTTGGCCGGATTCGTGTGTGCCGCCGGACATTTGGCCGGGGATCTGCCAGGTGTAGGTGCGGGAGCCGGTGGCGTCTATGCCTCGGGCGCACAGGAGTTGGCGGCCGTCGGCGGTGGTGCCGAAGTAGCCGGAGGAGGAGGCGTCGCAGGTGGAACCGGCGGTGGGGGCGTTCTCGTCGAGCCAGGCCGGACTTGCGCCGCCGGCTATGTCGCAGGTGAGGGTGATGCCCTTGGCGCTCTTCGCGGTTTGGCCGAGGCTGAGGGTGTCGCAGGGGTCGTGCAGGGCGGGGACGGTGGTGGTGGTTGTGGGGGCGACCGTGGTGGTGGTCGTCTGAGGGGCCGTGGTGGCGGGCGCGTTGTCGACGGTGGTCGGCTGGGCGCGCGGGTTGGTGGCGCTGTCGGTGGGGGCCGCGCCACCCAGCGGGGTGATGGGGGCCGCCTTGGTGGGGGCGGCGGTGGTGGCGCCGGGGGCGGCCGACCAGGAGGCGTTGCCGGTGAGGACCACGGCGGCCAGCGCGACGAGCAGGACGACGATCGTCGCGGTGAGGCCGATGATCAGGTAGCGGCTGGTTTTCGCGGTCTTCGGGGCCGCCGCCGCGGACTTGGGCTCGACGGGTTCGGGAGGGGGCGCGTCAACGACGGCATCCAGGACTACCGTGTCCTGCCACCACAATTCGTCCTGCGGGCTGTATCCCGATGGCATCGAACTCCCATCAAACCAACTACTCTCGGGCGCCTCGGCACAGCGACGCGTTGGCGGGAGCTTACAAGCTGCGCAATCGGTACGCCCGCCATAGTCCGAATGTGGAATGGGCGTATCTCACTCAGTGGTGGGCCGGGTAGTCCCGCTCAGCGGCGAATCTCGGCCAGCCGCACGGGTTTGCCCTGATGACGGGACAGTTCACAGGCCTCGGCGATGTAGAACGCCTCGAGCGCCTCGGCGGGCGGACACGGATTCGGTTGCCGCCCGGTCGCGACCTCGAGGAAAGTGGCCAGCTCCTCGGTGTAGGCGGAATGGAATCGATCCATGAACCCGGGATAGGCGGGCAGCGGCGACTGTGGGTGCCCGGGTTCGACCGAGTGCAGCGGCGCTCGATCATCCAGTCCCACAATGGCATTGCCGAGCGAACCCAGCACCTCCAGGCGCACGTCGTACCCCGCGCCGTTGTAGCGGGTGAGCGAGACGGTGGCCAGCGCCCCGTCGTCGAGGCGCAGGATCACCGCGGCGGTGTCGATATCGCCCGCGTCGGCGAAGAACTGCTCACCGCGATTGCCCCCGGTCGTGTACACCTCGACCACCTCGCGGCCGGTGACCCAGCGGATGATGTCGAAGTCGTGCACCCCGCAGTCCCGATACAGCCCACCCGAGCGCGGGATGTACTCCGCGGGCGGCGGCGCGGGA
Source organism: Nocardia sp. NBC_00511 (assembly GCF_045161165.1). NCBI lineage: Bacteria > Bacillati > Actinomycetota > Actinomycetes > Mycobacteriales > Nocardiaceae > Nocardia > Nocardia sp. NBC_00511. The sequence continues at coordinate 3,465,570 of NZ_CP107849.1, read as the reverse complement.
TCGAGGGTGGTGGCGCGCAGGGTGTGAATCCAGCCCAGCTCACCGGATGCCACCGCCGCCCGGGCGGCCCGGTAGCCGGCGTCGAAGCGCCGCTGGAAGCCGATCTGCACCGGCACCCGCGAGTCGCGCACCCGTTCAACCACCGCCAGCGTGCCGAGAATGTCTGCGGCGATGGGCTTTTCGCAGAACACCGGAATGCCGCGGTCGACGGCGGCGGTGATCAGCGCCGGATGGGAGTCGGTGGCGGTGGTGACCACCAGGGCGTCGATGTCAGCGGCGAGCAGTGTCTCCACGTCGGCGGCGAAGTCGATTTCGAGCTTGTCGGCAGTGGCGCGGGCGCGTTCGGCGTCGGCGTCGGCCACCAGCACGGCGGCGACGCCGGGCAGGGATTTCAGGCTTTCGGCATGGGAGGCACCGATGCGGCCGGTGCCGGCGAGGCCCACAGTGATCGGGGACATGGAACGGCTCCTGTCAATCGCGGGGTGGGGCAGTGGTCGAGCGGATCACCAGGGCGGGCTCGAGCCGCATGCGCACCGGTTCGGTGCGCTGCTCGCGCAGCCGTTCGGTGAGGGCCCGCACCGCCAATTGGCCGATGCGGGTACGAGGTTGGTCGATGGTGGTGAGCGAGACGTGCCGCAGCGCGGCCAGTGAGGTGTTGTCGTAGCCGACGACCGAGACGTCGTCGGGCACCCGCAGCCCCGATTCCTCGAGCGCCGCCATCGCGCCGACGGCGTTGAAGTCGTTGCCGCACACCAGAGCGGTGGGAAAGTTGCTGGGGGAGAAGATGTTCAGCAGTTTGCGGACGGCCGCGGCACCGGCGGTGTCGGTGTGCTCGCTGTCGATCACCATGGGCTCCAAGCCATGTCGGGTCATGGCCGCGGTGTAGCCCTTGCGTCGTGGCGGGGCAGCGAACGCCACGCCCCCGTCGAGGTGCACGATGCGCCGATGTCCCAGTGCCACCAGGTGATCCACGGCCAGCGCCGCACCGAGTTCACCGTCGTCGTTGACGGTGTCCACGGCCGCGATGGTCGAGGTGCGCGACACCAGCACCACCGGGCACTGGGCGGCCGCGTCGCGAATCCCGGACGCGGGCAAAACCGGTGAGAGCAGGATGATCCCGCCCGGCCGGAAGCCCAGCAGGCTCTCCAGCGCGGTGCGCTCGCGGGCGGCACTGCGCCGCCCGGTGTTGAGGATGAGTTCGAGCCCGGCCTCCTGCGCGGCCGCGTCCATGCCTTCGACGATGTCGGCGAAGAACGGGTTGCGCAGGTCCGAGACCATGACACCGACGATGTTGGAGGTGCGGCTGGCCAGCGAGCGCGCCATGGCGTGCGGCTGGTAGCCGAGTTCGGAGGCCGCCGCCAGCACCGCGCGGCGGCGATGGTCACTGACCTTGGGGGAGTTGCGCATGACCAGTGAGACCAGCGCCCGGGAGACCCCCGCCCGGGCGGCGACGTCCTCCATGGTCGGTCGGGTCATCGTGGTCCTCCGTGGGTTCCGGCTCGGTGTGTGTCGCACGCTACAGCGTGGCCGGGGGCCGAAGCAATAGAGCGCTCTAATCGGATATTCGAGGCAACTTTTCACGGGCTCATTTCGCCTGCAAGACAGTATTTTCCGAGTAAGAGGCCCTGTTTTCGATGCATGGCGAACTCTTGACACACGAGTGAGCCAAGTTACATTGTTGGAGCGCTCCAACGATGAGCACATCACTCGATGCCTGACGACGGGTCTGGGAAGTGCCGATGACCGAATCGCTCCATCCACTGCGTATCGCCGCCGCTCCGATCTCCTGGGGAGTCTGCGAAGTCCCCGGCTGGGGGCATGTCCTGGACCCCGCCACCGTGCTGTCGGAAATGGCGGGACTGGGTCTGGCCGCCACCGAATTCGGTCCGCCCGGCTACCTATCCGCCGACCCGCACGAGCTACGAGACCAGTTGCGCGGCTTCGGAATCGCGCCCGTCGGCGGCTTCCTGGCCGCGGTGCTGCACCGGCAACCCGGCGCGGCCCTGGCCCTCGCCCGTGAGACGGCGGCGCTGTTCGCCGCCACCGGGGCCGAGGTGCTGGTGCTGGCCGCCGCGACCGGCGACGGCGGCTACGACAGTCGCGCCGAACTCAGCGACCACGAATGGCAGACCCTCGTCGACACCGCGGCCACGATCGCCGATATCGCCGCCGAACACGGGCTGCGGATCGCCGTGCACCCGCATGTCGGCACCCATATCGAGACCGCCGCCGAGGTGGATCGCTTCCTCGCCGACTCCGACCTGGACCTCTGCCTCGACACCGGGCACCTGCTCATCGGCGGCGTCGATCCGGTCGCGCTGGCACAGCGTCACCCCGACCGCATCGGCCACATCCACCTCAAGGACGTGCACGCCGACCTGGCCGCCGAAGTGCGCGCGGGCCGAATCGAATACAGCGAAGCCGTCCGCGACGGGCTGTACGTGCCGCTGGGCGCGGGCGACGTCGATATCGCCGCCCTGGTGCGCGCGGTGCACACCGCCGGATACCGCGGCTGGTACGTGATGGAGCAGGACACCGCGCTGAATCCGGGCGATACCGCCGAGCTGCCGACCCGCAATGCCGAATCGAGTCTGCGACACCTGGCGGAAATCAGCGCCGGTCTCGCCTCGGCCCGGATTCACTAGGGAGGTGACGACGATGATGTCCATATCCTCCCGATCCCGACGCCTGCGCCTGCTGCCGTGGCTGGCCGTCGCGGCCGTCCTCGCGGCCTGTAGCGGCCCGGGCACCGAGACCGACACTCCGGTTTCGGCCCCGGCCGAGGTCGGCACGCTGCACTCGGTCGCCGTGGTCACCCACGGCTCGCCCGGCGACGCCTTCTGGAACGTGGTCAAGAACGGTGCCGAGGCCGCCGGCAAGGACCTCGGGGTGCGCGTGGAGTACAACTCCTCCGGCGACCCCACCCAGCAGGCCAAGCTCATCGACAACGCGGTCGCGCAGGGCGTCGACGGCCTCGTGGTGTCGATGGCCAATCCGGACGCGTTGAAGCCGTCGGTCGAAAAGGCCGTCGCGGCGGGCATTCCGGTGGTCACCATCAACTCCGGTGAGACCGAGAGCGCCACCTTCGGCGCGATCGGCCATGTCGGGCAGAGCGAACAGCTGGCCGGTGAGTCGGCGGGCAAACGCCTCGCCGCCGCCGGGAAACACAAGATGCTGTGCGTGATCCACGAGGCCGGCAACATCGGCGCGAATCAGCGGTGCGCGGGCGCGACGCAGGGGTTCGGCAATGCCACCACGCTGCAGGTCGACATCAACAATCCGACCGATGTGCAGTCGCGGATCAAGGGCGCGCTCGAGGCCGATCACTCGATCGACGCCGTGCTCACCCTGAACTCGCAGATCGCCGCCCGCGCGGTGGACGCCGTCGCCGAATCGCGGTCGCAGGCCGCGGTGGCCACCTTCGACCTGAATCCCGATGTGGTGTCGGCGATCCGGGCCGGGACGCTGCTGTTCGCCGTCGATCAGCAGCAGTACGAACAGGGCTATCTGCCGGTGGTGATGCTGAAGCTCTACAAGTCGAACCTGAACACGGTCGGCGGCGGGCATCCGGTGCAGACCGGTCCGGCCTTCGTGGACAAGAACAATGTCGATGCCGTCGCCGCGCTCGTCGGCCAGGGCACCCGGTGAGCGGGAGTGAGTGACATGGCAACTGTGACAACGACTTCCGAGCCGAACCCGCCGGTGACCCCGCCGGATCGGCTGGCGATCCTGAACCGCCTCATCGTGCGCCCGGAGATGGGTGCGCTGCTCGGGGCGCTGGTGGTGTTCCTGTTCTTCTGGATCATCACCGACAAATTCCTTTCGCCGCTGGGGGTTTCGACCTGGCTGGACGACGCCTCGACGCTCGGGATCATGGCGGTGGCGGTGGCCCTGCTGATGATCGGCGGCGAGTTCGATCTCTCGGCCGGTGTCATGACCGCCTCCACCGCGCTGATCACCGGGCTGCTGGCGGTGCACGCGGGCTGGAATGTGTGGCTGGCGCTGGCGGTTTCGCTGATCTTCGCGCTGGCCGTGGGTGCGCTCAACGGCTGGGTGGTGATGCGAACCGGGCTGCCGAGCTTCATTGTCACGCTCGGCACGTTCCTGGCGCTACAGGGTCTGAACCTCGGTGTCACGCGGTGGGTGACCGGGACCGTGCAGATCTCCGGAGTGCGCAGTGCACCCGGATATCAGTCGGCGGGTTGGGTTTTCGCCTCCACCACCAATCTGGGCGACGCCCGCATCCAGGCATCGGTGGTGTGGTGGATCGTGGTGACCGCGATCGCCGCCGTGGTGCTGATGCGGACGCGGCTCGGCAACTGGATCTTCGCGGTGGGCGGTTCGCTGCCGACCGCGCGCGCGGTGGGTGTGCCCGCCATGCGCACCAAGATCCTGCTGTTCATGACCACCGCGTTCGCGGGCTGGATCGTCGGCGCGTGCAATCTGCTGCGGTTCTCGAGTGTGCAGGCCAACCAGGGTGTGGGACTGGAGTTCCAGTACATCATCGCGGCGGTGGTGGGCGGCTGCCTGCTGACCGGCGGGTTCGGCTCGGTGGTGGGTGCGGCGATCGGTGCGCTCATCTTCGGCATGGCCCGGCAGGGAATCGTGTTCGCGCGCTGGGACAGTGACTGGTTCAACCTGTTCCTGGGTGTGCTGCTGCTGTCGGCGGTGCTGGTCAACAACGCGTTCAAGAAGCGGGCGGAAAGGGTTCACCGATGACCGAGACGACCGGTGCGGCTACGGTGCCGCTGATCGAAACAGCGGGCATCGGCAAGAGTTACGGCGGCGTGGTGGCATTGCGCGACGTGTCCACGGTGGTGCGGGCGGGCGAGGTGACCTGCGTGCTCGGCGACAACGGGGCGGGCAAGTCGACCTTGATCAAGATCCTCGCCGGGGTGCATCAGCACGACAGCGGAGAGCTGCGACTCGATGGCGAGGCGGTGCGATTGTCCTCGCCGCGTGAGGCTTTGGATCGCGGTATCGCCACCGTGTACCAGGATCTCGCGGTGGTCCCGCTGATGAGTGTCTGGCGCAATTTCGTGCTCGGCTCCGAACCCACCAGGGGTCCGCTGCGATTGCTCGATCGCAAGCAGGCCCACGACATCACGCGAAAAGCGCTGGTGGACATGGGGATCGAGATCAGTGATCTGGAGCAGCCGGTGGGCACGCTGTCGGGTGGTCAGCGGCAGTGCGTGGCGATCGCGCGCGCGGTGCACTACGGGGCGAAGGTGCTGATCCTCGACGAACCGACCGCCGCGCTGGGCGTCAAGCAGGCGGGTGTGGTGCTGCGCTATGTGGTCCAAGCCCGTGACCGCGGCCTCGGCGTCGTGCTCATCACCCACAATCCGCATCACGCGTACCCGGTCGGTGACCGCTTCCTGCTGTTGAAGCGGGGCGCGCAGCTGGGCAGCTACGAGAAGTCCGAGATCGACCTGCCGGAGCTGACCCGTCAAATGGCGGGCGGGGCCGAACTCGAAGCCCTGCAACACGAATTGGAGAGAGTGCAGCCGTGACGCGACCAGAGGCGAGCAGCACCCGGCCGGGGTCGCTGGAGGTGTTGACGATCGGCCGGGTGGGCGTGGACCTGTACCCCGAGCAGAGCGGTGTACCGCTGGCGGAGGTGTCGACCTTCGCGAAATTCCTGGGCGGGACGGCCACCAATGTGTCGGTGGCCGCGGCCCGGCTGGGGCGACGCAGCGCGATCCTCACCAAGGTCGGACCGGACGGGTTCGGCGACTTCGTGCGCACAGCGCTGGAGGGATTCGAGGTGTCGGCCGAATTCGTCGGCACCGCACAGCATTTACAGACGCCGGTGGTGTTCTGCGAACTGAATCCGCCCGCTGATCCGCCGCTGCTGTTCTTTCGGGCGCCCATCGCACCGGATCTCACGCTGACCGCCGATGAGATCCCCTGGGATGTCATAGATTCCGTGCCGTTGCTGTGGGTGACCGGCACCGGTGTCAGCGCCGAACCCGGCCGCACCACTCAGCGAGCCATTCTGGACCGGCGGGCCCGGCGCGGTCACACCGTGCTGGATCTGGACTACCGCCCCATGTTCTGGCCGGACGAGGAGACCGCGCGCGCCGAGATCGGCTGGATGGTCGATCACGTGAATGTGGTGGTGGGCAACCGGACCGAGGTGCAGGTGGCCGTCGGCACCGCGGACCCGGACGAGGCCGCCGACCGGCTGCTCGCCCGCGGTGTGCGCCTGGCCGTGGTGAAACGCGGTGCCGAGGGCGTGCTCATCGCCACCGGGGCCGAACGCTGGACCGTCCCGCCGTGCCCCATCGAGGTGGTGTGTGGGCTGGGTGCGGGCGACGGGTTCGGTGGCGCGCTGGTGCACGGCCTGCTGTCCGGCTGGGACCCGCACCGGGTCGCCGCCTACGCCAATGCCGCCGGCGCGCTGGTCGCCTCCCGCCTGGCCTGCGCCGACGCCATGCCGACCGATGCCGAGATCGAGGAGATGCTGTGCACCTGACCGACGAGCGCTGGTACGACCTACTGCGCACCCGAGCCACCGACCCGGAGGCCGTCCGCCGCGCCTACGCCGACCGCCGTCGCCGCCCGAACCTGCTGTCGCAGACCGGAACCCTGTTCCTGGTCGCCGCCGATCACCCGGCCCGAGGCGCGCTCGGGGTCGGCGCGGACCGCACCGCCATGGCCGACCGCCGCACACTGCTGGAACGGTTGCTGCTGGCGCTGTCCAACCCGGCGGTCGACGGGGTGCTGGGCTCACCCGACATCGTGGAGGAGCTGCTGCTCCTGGACGCGGTACACGACAAGATCGTCATCGGGTCGATGAACCGGGGCGGTCTGGCGGGCGCGGACTGGGAGATCGACGACCGCTTCACCGGCTACGACGCCGAATCGCTGGTCAAGTACCGCCTCGACGGCGGCAAAATGCTGCTGCGCCTGGTGGATTCGGATCCCGGCACCATCCCGACCCTGGAAGCCTGCGCCCGTGCCGTCTCGGAGCTGGCCGAACACGGGCTGATGGCCATGGTCGAACCCCTCCCGTACGCCCGCGACGAGGACGGCGCACTCGCCATGCACCGGGACGCCGCCTCCCTGCAACGGGCCATCACCGTCGCCTCCGGCCTTGGCGTCACCTCCGCTCACACCTGGTTGAAAATCCCAGCCCCGGAAGATGTCTCGGTCCTGGACGCCACCACCCTGCCCGTCCTGATCCTCGGCGGTGCCCCCTCCGGCGACCCCGAAGCCGACCTCGCCTCCTGGGGCGGAGCCCTCCGCCACGACGTGGCCCGTGGGTTGGTCGTCGGCCGCAGCCTGCTGTATCCGCCGGACGGTGATGTGGTCGGCGCGGTGACGGCCGCCGCACGAGTACTCGAGGCGGCAGCCAGATGAGGGGAAGACTGCTCGGCGCGGATGGCGTCGGTGCCCACGGTGATTGCCGCCCAGCACTTTTCGCTGAGCCGACCGGAATGTTGAGTAGTGCGAGATCCATTGCTGCCCTGCGGGTTCTTCCATTGACGGATGCGGAGGCGGCCGCATGAAGGGACTGCACAGGCCGCACGGGACCCTGTCGGACGCTGGGGATCCCGTGCTGTTGCTGCCCGAAGATGCGGTGTGGACGTACACGGGGCTGCGGGTATTGCGGTTGGCGGCGGGGGAGCGGCGGGTGATCGAGACGGGCGAGTTCGAGGCGTTCGTATTGCCGTTGGCGGGGTCCTGCACGGTGCGGGTGGACGGGGGGACGTTCGAACTTGCCGGGCGGGCTTCGGTTTTCGCGCGAGTGACGGACTTCGCGTATGTGCCACGTGACGCCGAGGTGGAGATCTCGACCGTCGGCGGTATCGAAGTGGCATTGCCGATGGCGCGTTGCGAGCGGCGACTCACGCCGAAATATGGCCCGGCCGAAGAGGTTCCGGTCGAGGTGCGCGGGGCGGGGCAGGCGACGCGGCAGGTCACCAATTTCGGAGCCCCCGGAGTGTGGGAGCACGCGGACAAATTGAATGTGTGCGAGCTGCTGACGCCGGACGGGAACTGGTCGTCGTATCCGCCGCACAAGCACGACGAGGCCAGTGCGTGCGAGGTGGTGAACGAGGAGATCTACTACTTCCGGATCGCCGCACGTGACGGAATCAACACCGGCAGTGAAGGGTTCGGCATGCACCGGACCTACACTGCGGACGGGTCGATCGACGAGAACGTCGCGGTCCGGGACGGGGATGTGTTCCTGGTGCCGCGCGGGTATCACGGTCCCTGCATCGCCGCGCCCGGCTACTCCATGTACTACCTGAATGTGCTGGCCGGTCCGGGCCCCGAGCGCTCGATGGCCTTCTGCGACGACCCTGCCCACTCCTGGGTGCGGTCGGCGTGGGCCGATGAGCCCCTGGACCCGCGGTGCCCGCTCACCTCCCACGAAGGACGGCTCGCATGAAGCTCACCACCGCGCAAGCCCTGGTGGCCTGGCTGATCGCCCAGCGGTCGGCGACCCTGGACGGGCGTGAAGTCCCTTTGTTCCCTGCGGTTTTCGGGATCTTCGGGCACGGCAATGTGCTCGGGCTCGGCACCGCACTGGCAGAACGCCGCGAGGCGATTCCCCTGTGGCGCGGGCACACCGAGCAGGGGATGGCCCTCGCGGCGGTCGGGCTGGCGAAGGCGGCGCAGCGGCGGCAGGTGGGGGTCGCGACCTCGTCCATCGGGCCCGGTGCGTTGAACATGGTGACGGCCGCCGGTGTGGCACACGCGAATCGGCTGCCATTGCTGCTGCTGCCGGGTGACACCTTCACCAGCCGGGCGCCTGATCCGGTGTTGCAGCAGGTCGAGCACTTCGGCGATCCGACCGTCACCGTCAATGACGCCTTCCGTCCGGTCAGCCGCTACTTCGATCGGATCACCCGGCCCGAACAGCTGATCGCGACGCTGCCCCAGGTGGCACGCGTCCTCACCGATTCCGCCGACGCCGGTCCGGTCACCCTCGCCCTGCCGCAGGACGTGCAGGTCGAGACCTTCGACTTCCCGGACGCACTGTTCGACGTGGTCGTCCATCACGTCCCACGTCCGCGCCCGGACCGGCGCGCGGTCGCCGCGGCGGCCACCGCACTACGACTGGCGAAGCGTCCCCTGCTCGTGCTCGGTGGCGGAGTCCGCTACTCGGGTGCGGGCCCGCGAGCGCTGGATTTCGCTCAGCGGCACGGCATTCCGGTCACCGAGACCACGGCGGGACGCACGCTGGTCCCACACGATCACTCGCTGTACGCCGGTCCGCTCGGCATCACCGGCGCGACATCGGCGAACACCCTGGCCCGGGAAGCGGATGTGGTGCTGGCCGTCGGCACCCGGCTACAGGACTTCACCACCGCCTCCTGGACGGTGTTCGCACCGGAAGTGCGTCTGGTGCACATCAATTCGGCCCGCTTCGACGCGGTCAAGCACGGTGCGCTCGCGGTCACCGGCGACGCCGACGCCGCGCTGCACGATCTCGAACCGGAAATGCGGGATTGGCGCGTCGACTCGGACTGGACGGCTCGCGCCGCCACGGTTCGCGCGGACTGGGACGCCCACATCGACACACTGCGTGCCCCCACCGCGGGCGCACCCAGCTATGCCCAGGTCGTCGGCGTGGTCAACGACCTGTCCGGCCCCAGCGACTACGTGATGACCGCATCCGGTGGCATGCCCGGAGAACTCGTCGGCGGCTGGCGTGCCGGTGGCGGCGAACCCACCATGGACGTCGAATACGGCTTCTCCTGCATGGGATACGAGCTCGCGGGCGCCTGGGGTGCGGCGATGGCGCATTCGGACGGTCTGGTCACCACCATGCTCGGCGACGGTTCGTACCTCATGCTCAACTCCGAACTGTTCTCCGCCGCCTTCGCCGGACACCCCCTCGTCGCCGTGGTCTGCGACAACGACGGCTACGCGGTCATCGCGCGGCTTCAGGAGGGACAGGGCGGCACCCCGTTCAACAACTTCTACGCCGATTGCCGCACCAACCACAGTGATCCGCCCCGCGTCGACTTCGCCCAGCACGCTCGCGCGCTGGGCTGCGCGGTCTTCACCGCGGACGAGATCGGCGAATTCCGCGATGCCTACGCCCGCGCCCGCACCGCCGCCACCGTCGAGCGAAGGCCCGCCGTGGTAGTCGTCCGCACCCGGCCCAACGCCTGGACCGAGGCGGGCGCGTGGTGGGAAGTGGGTGTGCCGCAGCACCTCTCGGGCCGCACCGAATTCGACCGGGTGAAGCCGACCCAACTCCGGTACAGTCGAGCCCGCTGATCGCCTTCGCCGTAGCGAAGATCGCGTATTCGGGCATACCACCGGATGGTCGACCCGCACCCGCGATTTATGGCAGACTCAGCGCAAATGTTGTCGTGAAGGCCCGTGCGCCCGTTGATTCGGGTGATCGCGCGGGCCTGATGTACGGGAGTTTGAAGGTCGCAATGGATCTCAGCGCCATCGAGCGCCAGGTGGCTGCGGATCGCGCGGCCGCGCGAGACCGTTCGGCCGAAACCGAGCTGGCGCTGGCCACCTCACTCTGCGTGCTCGCCCGCGCTCTGATCGCCACCAAAACCGACGGCTCGCAGCGTGATCACTCGCACTCCGCGCTGGAACCCGCGCAGGAGGCCGTGCTCATCCGGCTGCGCTGGCTCGCCGCCGGTCATGTGACCGCGGTGTTCGCCGCCGAGGTGCAGGAGGCGCTGCGGCTGTTCGAACTCGCCGCCCGCACCATCGGCCACCGCGAACTGGCCACCTCCACCATCCGCAACGCCTGCCAGGCCTATCGCCATGTGGCCAGCACCTATCCGCTGGCCGCGGGTGCGTCGGCGGACGCGCTGTCGAAATGCAGCGTGTGGCTGTGCCGCCTGGATCCGAAGGCCGCCGTCGCCGCCGGTGAGGACGCGGTCCGTATCCGGGCCGGCCTGTTCGCCGCCGAACCAGAGCAGGCCAACCGGTACCTTTCGAGCCTCAACACCCTGCTGCGCACGCTCATGGTCGGCCGTCAGCGCAAGCAGGCGCTGTCGATGTACCGCGACTGCTACGCCTCGGTCACCTCGCCCACCATGACGCAGCGACTACGCGAAATCCGGGTCGAGGACATCGGATTCACCAGTAAGACCGTGACCGCGCTGCACAAACTCGAATGCGCCACCCTCGAACGCGCGGGGTATCTGACCCAGCAGCAGATCCTCTACCAGAGTGCCGGTGACCTCGCGACCATCGAAGAGGTGAACTGGCAGCTGGCGCTGGTCGGCCTGAAACCGCTTGCCGCGGGCGCACTCCCGGACCAGCCGTCCAAGCCCGTCGACATCAGCACCTCGTTCGGTGCGCTGGCGGTGCGCTGCTCCTCCCGCAATGCCGTCACCCTGGTGCGCGCCGCCATCCTCGCCGCGTACACCGCCGACGGCGCGCAGGCCGTGCCCGCCTCCGCCTACCTCGGCGTCGAGGAAAAGCATTGGAGCACACCCGAACCCGAGGCCAACGTGACCGAACGCCTGGGTGAGGACGTGGTCCTCATCGAGAAGGTGTCCGAACACTGGGTGTCGGTCAAGAGCCTGAACTGGGAGGTGGCCCCCGTCGGCCGTCATCCGCTCGCGCTGCGCCTGTCGCAGGAGTGGCCCGCGGTCACCGTGACCACCACCGAGCAGATGTCCTACGAGCTGTGCTGGTACGAGGGCGGCGCGGCCACCCAGTACGCTGCGCTCGGCCTGCCCGCCGCCCAGACCCCGCTCGAAAAGCCGCTCGCACCACTGGATTTCAAGGCGCTCTCGGACTACGGCGCCGACTACGCCTCCGAGACCCAGGTGCGATCCGCCTTCGGCAACACCACCATGTTCACCAAGCTGACCTGCCTGCCCGGCAGCGGTATCCGGCAATCCGCGGAAGCGGCCCCGCTGGCCTCGCACGGCCAGAACATTCTGTATTTCCGTAGCGCCACCGAATAGTTTCGCGGCGCTCCCGGTCGCGAGCGGAGAAAACACACCCTCCGCCGCGGCCCGGTTCATGCTGCCCGGGGTTAGCTAGAAGCAATTTCGGCAACAGTGATTCAAGTCACTCATAAACCGCTACCCTGTGATCACCCGGCTGATCGTGTTGCGTCCCTATGGGTCTTCCGGTCACGCGAAACGCCGTGGAGAGAAAGGCGTTCCGTTATGAGTACTACCCCGACCGCTGTCCCACCGGGGGTGGAGTTCCCACCGCCGACGCTGGTCACGGGGCTGTGGCAGCGCAAACTGCCGCACTATCCGGAAACCCCGGCCCGCTCCTGGTATCTGTTCCTGGTCGTCATCACCTCGGTGGGGCTCTACTATCAGCTTTTCGTCTCGGGCGCGGTGGGCAATCAGCTGATCGCGTACTTCGGCCTCAGCTTCCGATACTTCGTCGGCATCTTCATCGTCGGCGCGGCCTTCGGCGCCGTGGCCTCGGTGGTGACGGGCCTGCTGGATCGGTGGGGGCGAGCCAATATCGTCGCCTACGGCACGGTGGTCTGCTCGCTGCTGACCCTGTTCGCGCAGCCCGCGACCACCACCAAAGAGTCCTACCTCGCCGTCTACTGCCTGATCAGCATTGTGGAGGGCGCCGTCCTGGTGGCCACGCCCGCGCTGGTGCGCGACTTCTCGCCGCAGCTGGATCGGGCCTCGGCCATGGGCTTCTGGACCATGGGCCCGGTGCTCGGCGCGCTGGTGACCACCGAGATCGCCACCCACACCCTCGACTCGCACGCGGACTGGCAGTACCAGTACCGGCTGTGCGGCGTGATCAGCCTGATCATCTCGGTGATCGGCGTGATCGGATTGCGGGAGTTGAGTCCGGCCCTGCGCGATCAGGTGATGGTGTCGCTGCGGGACCGGGCGCTGGTCGAGGCGCGCGCCCGCGGCCTGGATGTGGCTGCGCTGCAACGTGGCGAGTGGGGCCAGATGATGCGCCTCGATATCGTCGGTTCGGCGGTGGCCATCTCGATCTTCCTGGCCTTCTTCTACACGATCGTGTCGTTCCTGCCGGTCTACATGGCCACGAACTTCGGGTTCTCCTCGGCACAGGGGAACTCGCTGGGCAACTGGTATTGGATCGCGAGCGCGTTCGCACTGGTGCTGACCGGCATCGTGTCGGACAAGCTGAAGGTGCGCAAGCCGTTCATGATCTTCGGCGGCATCATCAGCATCATCGGCGTCGCGGTGTTCCTCGGCTACACCGATCAGCCCGGCACCGACTACTACACCTTCGCGGTGGTGCTCAGCTTCATCGCGATCGGTTCCGGCATCGCGTATTCCACCTGGATGGCGAGCTTCACCGAAACCGTTGAGAAGCGGAATCCGGCGGCCACCGCCATCGGGCTCGCGGTGTGGGGCGGCGTGCTGCGCACGGTCGTCACCTTCGTGCTGCTCGGCATGGTGTTCGTGGTGAACGCCACCGGCACACTGGTCAACTACGGGCCTCGGTTGCAGACCATCAACGCCAAGTACCACACCGAGATCGCGACCATTCAGACCGTCGGTGCGGACACGCTCGCGGCGCTGGGCAAGAACCCGAATGACCTTGCGGCGCAGACCGATGCGATGGTCAAGCTGACCGGTGACAAGGCCGCGGACGTGCAGACCGCACTGACCGTGAACGCGAAGTATCCGGATGAACTGGCGACCTTGCAGGCCATCGATCCCACCGTGCTGGTCAAGCTGCTGACCAACCCGGCCGATCAGGCCTCGGGGGCGGCAGCGGTCGCGCAGGTCGCGCAGAAGTTCAAGATTCCGCCGGATCAGGCCATCGCCCGGATCACGGCCGCGCAGAAGGTGCCGGTCGATCAGTTGGCCGTCGTCTCGCAGATCGGTCCCGGTCTGACCGCGGCCAGCGCACAGCTCAAAGCGGTGAGCGCGATCCCGGCCGACGATCTGGCCTTCCTGTCCGCGCACGGCACCGACGTGCAGAAGGCGCAGGTCGATTCGCCCAAGCAGTGGAAGACCTGGTGGTGGATCTGCCTGGTCGCCCAGATTCTGTTCCTGCCGTTCGTGTTCATCATGGCCGGACACTGGAGCCCGAAGAAGGCGGCGGAGGAGGCGGCCGAGCACGACGCGGCCGTGCAGCGTGAGCTGGCATCGCTGAGCGACAGCGAGCCTGCGAACCAGGATTGATCGCCAGACAGTACAGTTGTTGAAGTGACGAATTCGGTGGCCGCGACCTTCGATCTGCTCGGTGATCGACTGACGCTGACGATCCTGCGGCACGCCTTCGTCGACCACGCGCGACGGTTCACCCAGTGGGCCGAGCGCACCGGGGCGCCGCCCGCCGTGCTCACCGCACGGCTGGCGGCGCTCGTCGATTCCGGGGTCCTCGAGCGGGCCGACGGGCCTGAATACCGGCTCACCGAGCGCGGACTGGGGACCTGGGAGATTCTGGTCTGCGTGTGGTCCTGGCAGCGGGAATGGACCGCCGAGTGGGCGGTGCTGCCGGAGTTCCTGCACACCGGCTGCGGTCATCGCGGGCCGCCGGTGCTGATGTGCCGGGGGTGCGGGCGCGATGTGACCACGCACGACACCGAGGTCGAGCTGGATCCGGATGCGCTGTGGCAGTTGACCTCCGGACGCAGGCGCTCGGGGCGCACCGGGGTGCCGGCCGGTGGCGACGCGCGATTCGACGAGATCATGGAGGCCATCGGGGATCGGTGGAGCGCGGCGGTGACCGGGCTCGCGCTGGCCGGGGTGCGGCGCTTCTCGGATTTCCGTGCGGCCCTGGACATGTCGCCGACCACGCTCACCGAACGGCTGACCCGGCTGGTCGAGGCGGGGGTGCTGGAGCGATCCGGCGACGGTTCTCGGGACTACCGGCTGACGCCGCGCGGGCGGGCGCTGTTCGGGGTGTTCGCTTTTCTGCTGGCGTGGTCTGCGCACGCGCATCCGGACGCGCCGGAACCGGGATTGCGCATCCGGCACAAGGAATGTGGTGCGGTGCTGGTCCCGGCGCTGCGGTGCCGGGGTTGCGATGCAGTGCTCGGGCGGCGGGACGTGCGCTTCGAACCGTCCGGTGGTGCCCGTAAGGCGGCCCCGGGCGGCCTGTCGGCTCTTGACAGCTTCCATTGAGACGCGTATCACTTCATTAACTGTAGTGAATTTTCCGGGTGTCACCCCGGTCGCCGGAGGCTTCTCATGCCGCTCAACGAAGAACTCATCGCGCCCGCTGCCGAGGCGCTGACCAATCCGTATCTGGAGGGCCCCTACGCGCCGATCGCGCAGGAGACCACCGCCACGAATCTGCCTGTGCTGCAAGGTGAATTGCCCGTCGATCTGGACGGCGTCTACGTGCGCAACGGGCCGAATCCGCAATTCGCGCCGATGGGTCGCTATCACTGGTTCGACGGTGACGGCATGCTGCACGCCGTCCACTTCGAGGACGGGCGCGCCACCTATCGAAACCGGTTCGTGCGCACCGCCGAATTCGATGCCGAACAGGCCGCCGGAACCGCGCTGTGGCGCGGCGTGATCGAACCCTGGGACGGCAATCCGGCCGGCGACCGCCGCGAACGCAACTCCGCCAACACCGATCTGATCTACCACCACGGCAACCTGCTCGCCCTCTGGTACCGGGCGGGCAAGCCGTACGCGATCGACCCGGTCAGCCTCGAGACCCGCGGCGTGGACACCTTCAACGGCACCCTGTGCGGCGAGGTTTCGGCGCACGCCAAGGTGGACGAGCGCACCGAGGAACTGCTGTTCTTCGACTACGGCATCAACGCGCCCTACCTGCGCTACGGCGTGGCCGATCCGACCGGCACGGTCACCCACTTCACCGGTCTGGAACTGCCCGGACCGCGCCTGCCGCACGACATGGCCATCACCGACAATCACGCGATCCTGATGGATCTGCCGCTCTACAACGATCCGCGCGCGGCCGCAGCCGGACGCTTCAAGATCTTCTTCGATCGCACGCTGCCCAGCCGCTTCGCCGTGCTGCCGCGTTACGGCGAAGGGACGCAGGCGAAGTGGTTCGAGGCCGAGCCCGGGTACATCTATCACACCGTCAACTCCTGGGAGGACGGCGACGAGATCGTCCTGGTGGTGTGCCGGGTCACCGAACCCAGTCCGGTGTCGGACCGTGCGCATCCGCTCGCGCAGCTGCTGGCGTACCTGCGGCCGGAGGCGAAGCTGTACCGGTATCGGTTCAACCTGCGCACCGGCGTCACCATCGAGGAGCCGATGGACGACGTGAACACCGAATTCCCGGCCATCGACCAGGGACTCACCGGGCGGCGGGGTCGCTATTCGTATCAGATGCGACTCTCGGTCGATCGGACGATGATCTTCGACGCCGTCATCAAGTACGACATCCTCACCGGCGCAAAGGAAACCGCGCCCTTCGGAGACGGGATCTTCGGCTCCGAGCTGGCGGTCGTGCCGCGCGCCGGTGCGGCCGAGGACGATGCCTGGTTGACCATGTTCGCCCACAACAACCACACCGGACTCGGTGAGGTGTGGATCTTCGACGCGGCGAACCTGACGGCCGGGCCGGTGTGCCGCCTGGGCCTGCCGGTCCGGGTGCCGCTCGGCTTCCACGCTACCTGGGTGAGCGGGGACCGCATGCGGGCCGCCGCCCGCCCGGTCGAGTGAAAAGGGCTGCCCCCGTGCCCTTTTCGCACCTCAGTGTGAGCCTGCCGTACTGGCAGAACCGCGACCCGCTCGATGCGCTTGCGGTGGCGGAGTCCGCCGACCGGCTCGGCTACCACCGCCTGTGGGTCGGCGAGATGGCCACCTTCGACGCCTTCTCGGTGGCCACCGCCATCGGCCGCGACTCCGGCCGAATTCCCCTGTGCCTGGGGCCATTGGCGGTCGACGTCCGCACACCGGCCAATATCGCCATGGGCGCGGCCAGTGTCGCGGCACTGACCGGCCGCCGGGTCGATGTCGCGCTCGGGACCTCGAGCACCGTCGTCGTTCGCGACTGGCACGGTCGCCGAAGACTGCGCACCGCAAGGCATCTGGAGGAGACGACGCACATCGTGCGCGCGCTTCTCGCCGGCGACAAGGTCGAATACGAGGGCCAGCTCGAGCGGGTCCGAGGATTTCGGCTGCGGTTACCGGCCTTGCGGATGCCCGATCAGACCGGTGCGGGTGGTGAGATCGTGGTGGCCGCGTTCGGTGACCGAGCCCTCGAGGTCGCGGCGCGCTGCGCCGACCGCGTGGTGCTCAACCTGGTGACCCCGGCTCAGGTAGCCCGATGTGTCAGTGCCATAGCGGAATTCGCGAGGGCTGCCGATCGCCCGGCGCCGCCGGTATCCGTGTGGGTGACGGCCGCCGCCGATCCGACGCCCGATCTGTACGCGACCGTTCGCCAGGCCGTCGTCGGGTATCTACGAGCGCCTGGCTACGACGCCATGTTCACCGAGGCGGGTTTCGGCGAGACAGTCGCCCTCGCCCATTCGGGTGCGCACCCTCGGGAAATCCTCGCCGCCATTCCTGATGAACTGCCCGCCACCGTGGGCATGTTCGGCGACGCCGCCACCCTGGCCGCCCGGCTGTCCAACTATCGCGACGCGGGCGCGAACGAAATAGTGCTGGTCCCAGCGACTTCCGCCGAGGACCCCGCCGGTGAGCACACCCTGTCGACCATCGCCGAACTCGCCATCCGGCGGCGGACGCAATCCCATGTCGGCGGTCCGGCATCCGACGGCGAAGGCCGGGGGTGAGGTCGGTGGCTCGACTGTTCGATACCGCGCGAACCCGTTGCGCGACAGCGAGAAAGGAGGCGGACGGTGAGTGACGCGTTCGTCTATGACGTGGTGCGGCTGCCTCGGGGGCGGGTACGGCGGGGTGGGGGAACGCTGGCGGAGGTGCCGCCGTACGAGCTGTTCGGGCAGCTGCTGAGTGCGCTGGAGGCTCGGTCGTGTCCGCCGGAGGTGGTGGACGACATCGTGGTGGGCGTGAGCACCGCGGTGGGGGAGCAGGGCGGGAATGTGGCTCGGGCCGCGGCACTGTGGGCGGGGTGGCCGGACTCGGTGCCCGGCGGAGTGGTGTCGCGGCTGTGCTGTTCCGGGCTCGACGCGGTGGAGAGCGGTGCCGCGCGGGTGGGAGCGGGGATGGCCGAGGTGGTGGTCGCCGGTGGGGTGGAGTCCATGTCGCGGGTGCCGATGCTCGCGGATCGGCCCGCCATCGCCGAGGACAACGATCTGGGCGAGCGGACCGGGTTCGTCACCATCGGAGTGTCGGCGGATCTGACGGCGGCCGAGTACGGATTCACCCGTGCACAGCTGGATGCCTATGCGGTGCAGTCGCACCGGAAGGCCACGGCGGCCGGGATTCCGGATTCGGTGATACCGGTGCGCAAGGGCGGCACGCTGCTGCTGGCCTCCGACGAGGGGGCGCGCGCCGACGCGACCGGGGCCGCGTTCGCGGCATTGCCGACCTTGTTCGGTTCGGATCCGTCATGGGAGCGGGTGGCACGGCGACTACCCGGCGCACCGCATCCGGTCGCCGGACTTCATACTCTTGCCACCGCACCACAACTCGCGGACGGGGCCTCGGCGGTACTGCTGGGCACCCACCGCGCCTCGCGGGTGCTGGGTCGTGCGCCGATCGCGCAGATCGTGGGTACCGCGCAGACGGCGGTGCGGTCGCCGCTGCTGACCGCGCCGGTGAGTGCGGCCCGGGTCGCGCTGCAACGGGCCGGGATCACGCCGGGTGATCTCGATGTGGTGGAGGTGAACGAATCCTTCGCTGTCACACCGCTGCTGCTGACGCGGGAGCTCGGCCTCGATCCGGTGCGGGTGAATCCCTCCGGTGGTGCGCTGGCGGTCGGGCATCCGCTGGGCGCGAGCGGCGGCATTCTCATCGCCCAGGCCCTCGACGCGCTGCGGCGCGCCGACGGCGAACACGCGCTGGTGACCATTCCGGCCGCGCTCGGGCTGGGTTCGGCCCTGGTGCTGCGCCGCATGTCCTGACCAACTAGCTCCCAGGGGATCCGATGGCCGAATCAGCCACCTCCGCAAGCACTTCCACTGTCCGTCCCGATGTCTCCACCTGTCATCCCGAAGACACCGTGCGCGAGTATCTGGCGCGCGGGTGGTGGGATGCCGAGACCATTCCCGAGTTGTTCCGCCGCCGTGTCATCGAGACGCCGGACGCGCCCGCGGTCACCGATCCGGCCAACCTGACCGCTCTCACCGGGGCGGATCCGCGCACCGCGACATGGCGTGAGCTCGACGATCTGGTCGTCGATATCGCTGCGGCATTGTTGGACAACGGAATTCGGCAGGGCACCACTGTCGCCGTGCAACTTCCCAACACCGTCGTGTTGACGGCGGTGTACCTGGCGCTGTGGCGGCTGGGCGCGGTGGCGACGCCCATGCCGGTGTCGTATCGGCGGCACGAACTGTCGGGGATCGTGGCCGTCACCGCGGCGGCGGCGATCATCACCGTCGGTGCGCTGGGCGATCGGGAGTTGGCGGCCGAAGCGCTGACTGTCGCCGGGGAGGGCTGTGCGGTCTTCGCTTTCGCGCCCGGGGTGCCGGACGGTGCGATCCCGCTCGGGGACCCGGTCGAGTCCGTGTCGCGAGAACGGTTGCGCGACTACGAATCCGGGCTCACGGTGACCGTCAACGACCGGGTCACGATCTGCTGGACCAGCGGAACCGAGGCCGCGCCCAAGGGCATTCCGCGCTGTCACGGCGACTGGCTGGCCGTCGCCGAGGGCGTTCAGGACGGGCTCGGCATCACCTCGGAATCGGTGGTGCTCAACCCGTTTCCCATGGTCAACATGGCCGGGTTCGCGGGCTCGTTTTTGCCCTGGCTGATCGCGGGCGGTCACCTCGTACAGCATCATCCGCTGGATCTGCCGGTGTTCTTCGGGCAGATCGCGACGCATCGCGTCACCCACACCAGCATGCCGCCCGCGCTGCTGACCATGCTGCTGCACAACGAGACCCTGCGGGCGCAGGCCGACCTCTCCTCGCTGCGCACCGTCGGATCCGGAGGTGCGCCGCTGCCGCCGCCGGTGGTGCGGGGCTGGCAGGAGGAGCTGGGGATCTCGGTGCTCAACTTCTTCGGGTCCAACGAGGGCGTGAGCCTGCTCGGTGCGCCCGCCGACATTCCGGATCCGACTGTGCGCGCCCAGCATCTGCCGCACTACGGTGCGCCCGGCGTGCAGTGGACGACCCGGCTGGCCGCGCGCACGGCGGTGAAACTCGTGGACGTCACCACCGGGGAGACCGTGACCGAGGTCGGCGGTCGCGGTGAGCTGCGGATGCGCGGACCGGCTGTCTTCGCTGGCTATCTGCCCGGGACCGCCACTTCCGAGCCGTTCGACGACGACGGATTCCTGTGCAGCGGAGATGTTTTCGAGCTGCGCGGTGACGGCGGCCGCTATCTGCGGTTCGTCGACCGGGTCAAGGAGATCATCATCCGGGGCGGCATGAATATCGCGCCCGCCGAGATCGAGGGACTGCTGGCCGATCATCCGGGCATCGCGGATGTGGCGATCGTCGGCTATCCGGACGCGGTGCTCGGTGAGAAGTGCTGTGCCGTAGTCGTTCCCGCGCCGGGCGCCACCGTGACCCTCGCCGATGTGGTCGCGCATCTGCAATCGCGCGAGGTCGCCTCCTTCAAACTTCCGGAACGTCTCGAGCTCGTCGACGTCCTCCCGCGCAATCCGGTCGGCAAACTGCTGCGCCGTGAACTGCGCGCTCGTCTCTGAACAGGAGTTGTTGTGTCCGTACATATTCTGGGCGGCAGCCAGACCGACTTCGCCGTCAATTGGCATCGCGCCGGGCTGGAGTACGACGCGCTGATCCGCGCCGTGCTCGAGGAGACGCTGACGGCGGCCCGCGTCGATGTCGCCGATATCGGGGTCATCCACGTGGGCAATGCCTTCGGTCAATTGTTCACCGGGCAAGGACATCTCGGCGGCATGCCCGCGACGGTGCTGCCCGAACTCTGGGGTGTGCCCGCCAGCCGCCACGAGGCCGCGTGCGCTTCCGGCAGCATGGCCGCGCTGGCCGCCATGGCCGACCTGGAATCCGGGCGATACGACTGCGCGCTGGTGCTCGGGGCCGAGCTGGAGAAGACGGTCCCGGGGGATCAGGCCGCCGCCTACATGGGCGCCGCGGCCTGGGCGGGGCACGAGGCGATCGGTACCGACCTGGTATGGCCGACCCAATTCGCCGAGATCGCCGCGGAATACGATCGCCGCTACGGCCTCGACGCCACCCACCTGCGTGCCATCAGCGAACTCAATATCGGCAACGCTCGCGCCAATCCGCTGGCACAGACCCGGAATTGGCGATACACCGACGCCAGCTTCAGTGCCGATGACAGCGCAAATCCGCCGGTGGCGGGCGTGCTTCGCCGTCAGGATTGCAGTCAGATGACCGACGGGGCCGCCGCGGTGATCCTGGTGTCGGATCGATTCCTGGAGCGGCGCAGCGACTTTCGGCCCGAGCATCACGCGGTGATCGCCGGATGGGGTCACCGCACAGCCGGGCTCCCGCTCGCGGAGAAGTTCCGGGTCTCGGCCGCGGAACCCTATGTCTTCCCGCACGTCCGCAACGCGGTCCTGGATGCGCTGTCCCGCGCGGGTCTCGCCGATATCCATCAGCTGGACGGCGTCGAGGTGCACGACTGCTTCGCCATGTCGGAGTATCTGGCCATCGACCATCTCGGACTCACCGCTCCCGGGGAAAGCTGGAAGGCGGTGGAATCCGGGGAGATCGGCCGTGACGGCAGCCTGCCGATCAACCCCGGCGGTGGGCTGATCGGCATCGGCCATCCGGTCGGCGCGACCGGGGTGCGCATGCTGCTCGATGCATACAAGCAGGTCACCGGGCAGGCGGGGGAGTGCCAGCTGCCCGACGTGAACCGTTATGCCACAGTCAATATCGGCGGCAGCACCACCACCGTCGCGAGTTTCGTCGTCGAGGGTGCGCAACGCTGAATCTCAGTCCATCGTCGGCCAGTCCCAGCCCAGCTGCAAGAACATGCCCAAACGGTCGCTGACGGCGCGGATTTCGGTGATCAGGCCGTCGGTCAGGGTGAAGATCCAGATCTGCTCGACATCGCAGGTGCGGCCGGTGGGCTCCGGCATGCGGGCGTGCGCCCCGGTGTGCACGCCGATCACGCGCAGCCGGGCCACGATTCGGTCGCCCTCGCCGATCAGTTCCTGCACCAGCAGGCCGCTCTCGCCCTCGTCGGTCTTGCTGAAGGCGGCCAGCTGCTGGCGGAAGCCCTCGATCGCCGCGCCCGGTGCCTCCTCCTCACCGAAGATGATCTTGTTGTGGTCGATCACCTGCGGCGACAGGTAGGCGATCCAGGGGTTCTCGCCGGTCAGTCCGACGTTCAGCGCGTCGATGAACGCGGTGATGGTGGCCTTGTTGTCGGTGATGGTGGCGGTGGCGTTCATCGGTTTCTCCTGTCGTGCGAACTCTTACGACGTAAGAGTTCCTCGCTGTGCACTACTATGCACTTACGTCGTAAGAGTTGTCAACACAGGAGTGAAAACCGATGCCGCCCAAACGCACCAGAGCCGAGCGAGCAGGCCTTTCCCGCGATCAGATCCTCGACGCGGCCCTCACCATCGCCGACCGCGACGGCCTCGCCACCCTCTCCATGCGCAAACTCGGCGCGGAACTCGGCGTCGAGGCCATGACCCTCTACCACTACGTCCCGAACAAGGACGCCCTCCTCGACGGCATGGTCGAACGCGTCCTCTCCGCCGCCGACGCGGGCATGGCCGACGCCCCCTGGCCAGAGGCCCTCACCCTCTACGCCCGAGCCCTCCGCACCGCCCTACTCCGCCACCCGGGCACCCTCCCCGTGATAGCGACCCGGCCCGCGGTTACCCCCCGCACCCTCGAAACCGCCGAACGCGGCCTGACCCTGCTGTGCGCCGCCGGTTTCCCCCTCGGCCGAGCCCTGGATTCCCTGAACGCCCTGACTCTCTTCGTGATCGCCCACGCGACCGCCGAAGCGCGCATCACCCCGATCAACGAGGCGGGCGAAGCCGGTTCACCCGACTTCCTGAAAACCCTTGACCCCCAAGACTTCCCCTTGATAATCGAGGCCGCGCGAACGGGCTCGGGCGCCGACGACGAATCCCGCTTCGAATACGCGGTCGCCGCCCTGCTCACCGGCTTCGCCGCGGCGCGCGACGATATCTGAAGCGAGAAGCGCTATCTCGACCGTGCGAGCCGATAGTTCTCGAACCCGGTCTACTCGAGGATGCGGGTGAGCAGCTCGGTGAGTGTGTCGCGCTCACTGGCCGACAGGACACGCAGAATGTCGTGTTGCGCCGCGGTGAGTGCGGCGTCCAGCTCTTCGAGTCGTCGTCGCCCGGCGGCGGTCAGCGTGATCCGGTTGCGACGGCGGTCGCTGGGGTCCGGGCTGCGCGCGACGTGGCCCAGCGCTGTCAGCTCATTGAGCATCGTGTTCATGTCGCTCTGATCGATGCCGCACCGTTGCCCGATTCGCACCTGGCTGTCCGGGCCGAACTCGTCGAGCGCGGCGAGGATCGCGAAGTGATGGGCATGCCCATCGAAAGTAGCCATCGTTTCCGCAATGGTCCGATGTGCTCGCGCGGAAGCCTTGTTCATCAGCCAGCTCGGTTTGCTGCGCAGACGCTTCGGCGCTTCGCCCATCTCCATGCGCGCAGTCTAGCCAATCTCTTGGTGTGACCAATAAACCCTGTTATTCTGGGTCGGACCAAGCTTGGTCGAACCAAGAGATCGAAAGTAGAACGATGTCACTCACTTTGGACGAAGCTCGGGCGGTCAGCGACCGGGTCCGTGAACACGCCATCGGACTCGGCGCGACGGTCACCATCGCCATCGTCGACGACGGCGGGCACCTACAGGTTCTCGATCGCATGGACGACGCATCACCCATGTCGGCGCGTATCGCCCCGGCGAAAGCGACCAGCGTGGCGCTGTTTCGTCGCGACGACACCGACCTGATGAATCTGCAACAGGCGTTTCCCGCGGTGTTCGCACAGATAGTCGACGTAGCCGGAACGCCGATAGTGGCGGGCAAGGCCGCTCGGTTGATCCGGCGCGACGGGGTG
This sequence comes from Nocardia sp. NBC_00511, assembly GCF_045161165.1. Classification (NCBI taxonomy): domain Bacteria; kingdom Bacillati; phylum Actinomycetota; class Actinomycetes; order Mycobacteriales; family Nocardiaceae; genus Nocardia; species Nocardia sp. NBC_00511. Next base: position 3,441,576 of record NZ_CP107849.1, on the reverse strand, counting down.
GTCGTCGGTGCGATCGCAATCGCCGGCGGGACCCTCGAGCACGATGAAGCGTGCGTCGACGTCGGGGTCGGCGCGCTGTCGTCCCCCGTGTCGACTTAGTCGGTCGGGCCGACCTTTTCGAATACCGACTGGTCGCGAAGCGGGCTTTCGAGACGACGGCAGCGGTCGTCGTCTCGGTACGACACCTACATCGGGGTGACCGCGCGGACCACGAGCATGCGTTGAGGGCTGGGGCAGATGAGGTTGTCCCAGGGGAGCCACATGGATTCGGTGTTGTCGGGCGGGTAGACGCGCAGGGTGTTGGTGCGCACGGCGGCGCAGTCGTTGACCTGCTTGGGGTAGGTGATGAACTCGAATTGTGCTGCGGCACCGGGGGTGAGGGTGACGGGGGTGGGTTTGGGTGCCTGTGGGCCCTGGTCGCGCTCGGCGGGTTCGCCGACGGGGTCGCCGGTGGGGCCGTTGGTCTGGGAGACGCCGGGGAAGCCCTGGATTATGCAGGTTCGGCTGCTCTTGTTGATGAAGCGGAGGAACCAGTCTCCGCCGACGGGGCCGCCGACGCCCTTGTCCAGGACGATTTGCCCGGTGACGCACTTCGGGATCGGGGTGTCCGCGACGGTGGTCGGGTCGGCGACGGTGCCGCCGCTGGCCGGGGCGGTGGTGGGGGCGTTGCCGCCGGGATCGCCGTTGCCCGGGGCGCTGCCGCTACCGTTTCCACTGTCGGGGCTACCGGGTTGGGTGGGCTGGCCGGATTGTGTTGGGGGCTGCGAAGTTTGGCCGCCCGCGCTGGTGGTGGGCACGACTACCGGGGTGGAGTTCGGGTCGCACGCGGTGGCGCTGAGCGCGACGCCTGCCGCGCAGGCGGCGACGAGTAGTGACTTGATACGCATGAGATCCCCTCGGGTTCGGCATTGCAACGGTTCGTATGCAAGCCTCACATCGAGTGCGCACAACCCCCGTTACGGATCAGCGTGAGCAAGAATTTGCGTAATCGCCTGTATATCAACAGAGTTCGCGACGAAGGTGTCCGAAACATGCAGTTCCGGGCACCTTCGAGCAAAACGTTAACAGTGGGATCGGAAATCTTTGCCCCAGAAAGTGGGGGCGGACGGAATTCGGTTCAGCCCTCCAGTTCCGCGAGCCTTTCGGCGTCGCGGACCGCGCCGCGATCGGCCGAGGTGGTGAGGAGGGCGTAGGTGCGCAGGGCGAGGGAGACCTTGCGGATGCGATTGCGTGGGCGGTAGCCGCCGTCGGCTTCCAGGGCGGTGCGGCGGGCTGCCAGTTCGGTGTCGTCGACGGCGAATGTCAGGGTGCGGGAGGGGATGTCGATGGTGATGAGGTCGCCGTTCTCGACCAGGGCGATGGGGCCGCCCGCGGCCGCCTCGGGGGAGACGTGGCCGATCGAGCAGCCCGAGGAACCGCCGGAGAAACGGCCGTCGGTGATGAGGGCGCATTGGCCCGCCAGGCCGAGGCCCTTCAAATAAGAAGTGGGGTAGAGCATTTCCTGCATGCCGGGGCCACCGCGCGGGCCCTCGTAGCGGATGACGAGGACGTCGCCGGGTTGGATCCGCTTGGACAGGATCGCTTCGACGGCCTCCTCCTGGGATTCCAGGACCACGGCCGGACCGGTGAAGGTGTGCAGGTGTTCGGGGACGCCCGCGGATTTGATGACCGCGCCGTCGGGGGAGAGGTTGCCGCGCAGCACCGCCAGGCCGCCGTCGCGTGAATAGGCGTGTGCGACATCGTGGATGCAGCCGTCGGCGGCATCGAGGTCGAGTTCGCGCCAGCGTTCGGACTGCGAGAACGCCTTGGCGGTGCGTTTGCCGCCGGGGGCCGCGTGGAACAGGTCGAGGGCCGCGGCGGTCGGGTTGGGGCCGCGGACATCCCAGTCGGTCAGCCACTGCGTCAGCGAATTCGCGTGCACGGCATGGACATCGCGGTGCAGCAGCCCCGCGCGGTCGAGTTCGCCGAGCAGCGCGGGGATACCGCCCGCGCGGTGCACGTCCTCCATCAGGTACACCCCGTTGGGGGCGACCTTGGTCAGGCATGGGATCTGTAGCGACATCTTCTCGATGTCGGTGAGGGTGTATTCCAGTCCGGCCTCCTGGGCGGCGGCCAGCAGATGCAGGATGGTGTTGGTGGAGCCGCCCATGGCGAGGTCCAGGGCCATGGCGTTGTCGAACGCGTTGGCGGAGGCGATGTTCCGGGGCAGGATCGTCGCGTCGTCCTCGTCGTAGTAGCGGCGGGTCAGCTCCACCACGGTGCGTCCGGCGGCCCGGTACAGGTCGGCGCGGGCGGTGTGGGTGGCGAGGGTGGAGCCGTTGCCGGGCAGGGCCAGGCCCAGTGCCTCGGTGAGGCAGTTCATCGAGTTGGCGGTGAACATGCCCGAGCAGGAGCCGCAGGTGGGGCAGGCGTTCTCCTCGATGCGCAGCAGGTCCTCGTCGGAGACGTCGGGGGAGACGGCCTCGGACATGGTGACGATGAGGTCGAGACGGCTGCGCACGGTGCCGTCGACGAGGGTGGCGGTGCCGCCCTCCATCGGGCCGCCGGAGACGAACACCGTCGGGATGTTGAGGCGCAGGGCGGCCATCAGCATGCCGGGAGTGATCTTGTCGCAGTTGGAGATACACACCAGTGCGTCGGCGCAGTGGGCATTGACCATGTATTCGATCGAGTCGGCGATCAGGTCGCGCGACGGCAGTGAGTACAGCATTCCGCTGTGCCCCATGGCGATTCCGTCGTCGACGGCGATGGTGTCGAATTCGCGGGGGATACCGCCCGCCGCCTGGACCGCCTCCGACACTATGCGCCCGACCGGCGCCAGGTGGGTGTGGCCGGGGACGAACTCGGTGAAGCTGTTCGCGATGGCGATGACCGGCTTGCGCCCGATATCCGCCGACGGGACGCCGCTGGCTCGCATGAGCGCGCGGGCTCCCGCCATGTTCCGACCGTGTGTGACCGTGCGTGAACGCAATTCCGGCACGATGCCACCTCCTCGCGAATGTCCAACCCTATGGTTGCAACCGTGTGGTTGGAGTTTGCCACATGCGTGCGCCGAATAGCAACCGTGCGGTTGGAGATGGTTGGATGTGGGCCATGGCGTGGGATACCGAGCGAACCAGACGACTGCTGCTCGAAGCGGCCGTCCACGAATTCGCCGAACGGGGACCCGCCGGTGCGCGCGTGAATGCCATCGCGACCCGCGCGGGCATCAACAAGGAACGCATCTACCAGTACTTCGGCGGTAAACAGGGGCTGTTCGAGGCGGTGCTGACCGATCAGCTCGAACAGCTCGCGGCGGCCAGTCCGCTGGAGGCCGACAAGGCCGGAGATCTGGCCGAGTACGCGGGTCACGTATTCGATTTCCATCGCACACACCCGCAGTTCCTGCGGCTCATGTACTGGGAGGGCCTGCAACCGCAGGAAGGTGCGCTGCCCGCCGAATCCGCGCGCGCCTCGCACTACGCGGACAAGGTCGCGGCGCTGGCCGCGGCGCAGCAGCAGGGCACGCTGCCCGATGATGTCGCTCCGGGCTATCTGCTCTACGCCGTGGCGGCGCTGGCCGCCTGGTGGTTCGCCGCACCACAGGTGGTGCGCATGATCCTCGGCGAGGACGCCGACGACCCGGATGCGTTGCGCGCGGCCCTGATCACGCTGGTGCGCCGCCTGGAGATTCGCGACTAGCGGCGCACCGGTACGGGAAAGCTATTGAGCGGCAGCTGGTTTCGTGCCTCCGTTGGAGGCGGTGGGCGCAGGTGGGGCAGCGGGTTCGGCCGTGGTCGCAGGTTCCGCGGACGCCGCGTCGGTCGTCGTCGGAGCGGCTGGCGTGGCGTCGCTGGGCGTCGCTTCGCCGGGCGTCGCTTCGATGGTCGCCGGTTCGCAGGTCGTCGGATTGCCGATGGTGGTCATCTCATCGGTGGTCGCCTCGCGCAGCCAGCGCCACGGGTTGCCCTCCGGGACGGCGGCCACGTCGCCCGGGCAGTGCTTGGGCTCGACTTCCCAGTGGTTGCGGTAGATGTTGCCGTCGAATATGACATCGAATGTGCCCGAGCCGCTCTGGCGGTTCCATGCTTCAACCATCTCTACCCCTCACCTTCGACAGCATTCGATCGTTCTCGTCGATCATGCCTGTATTTCAGGTCCGGCAGGCGAACTCGCCGCCGATGGGTTGAAAGGGATGCGGGTCGGTCGAAATGATCGATCGTCGTGGGCCCGCCAGAACTGTACCGTCGACGGTATGGCCGACAATCTACGCAAGCGTTGGACGTGGCAGCGGGTGGTTGTCGTGCTGGTCATGGTGGCCCTGCTGCTGACGGCCTTCATCCGGATGATCGTGACCCGGGACGTGGGCGATCCCACCGCCCGCTGGTTCAGTCAGACGACCTTGACCATCGGGCTGCTGTACTGGGTCACCACATTGATCGTCGAGCGGCGTCGGCGCTCATAGGGAAACCGCTTCAGCTCACGGCTGGTTCGTGGGCGGCGGCGCGCCGCCGGATCAGGCCCGGCAGTGGTGCGGCCGCCACCATGAGCAGCAGTGACCAGAGGCCGACGCTCGGCAGTGCCAGGGCCACGATCAACGCCACGACCGCGGCGACGGCCGATACCCAGTGGCTGGCCAGTCCCACCGCTGCCAAAGTGTCTGCGTCGGTGAGCAATCCGCCTCGATAGAGCAGGAGCTCCTCGATGCGTGCGACGACCATGGCGAAGACGATGACCCCCACGTAGACGCCGATGGCCGTGCGGTCGCCGTGGTGGGAGTAGACGTCGATCACCGTCGCCACCGGAATGGACACCATCGCGAGCAACCACAGCATGTTCACCCGGATCAGCAGTGCCGTGTACCCGGTCGCACGCTCGTACAAGCGGTGATGCTCCTGCCAGAACGAGCTGATCACCACGAAGCTGATTCCGGCCGCGGTCAGCGCATAGCTGTTGTCCGACAAGAACTTCGCGGCACCGGTGTCCGCGACACTCCGGGCGCTGTCGACCAATGGCAACGCGATTAGCGTGATCGCGATGGCCACTACCGCGTCACTGAAGAAGATCAGCCGGTCCAAGCCCCGCTGGCTGTGGCCCGAACTCGACGCGCCGTGCTCCTGATCGCTCACCCTCCGACTCTAGTCCGCTGCGCGGACCATGGTGTGGCCGCGACATCGAATAGAACACGGGCAGCATCGAATTCGCCTCGGCGAGTAGTGGACCGAGCTTTCGAATCTTGCGATGGATCTTGACCCGAAGTGTGCTCGAGGTTCGATGATTGATCGGTGAGTGATTTTCTGTTGCGCCCGATCGGGTATGTCGAGTCCGAACTGACCGCGGGCGATAGCGCGCCGCGCCAGCCCGACGAGGGCGCGCCACCGGCGTGGGTGGTCATCGACGAGCGGTTCGCGGGTGCGCTGGACGGGCTCGCCTCGGGGGCGGAGATACTGCTGTTCACCTGGCTGGATCGTGCCGATCGCGAGGCGCTGGCCGTGCATCCGCGCGGGGATGCGGCCCGCGCGATCACCGGGGTGTTCGCGACTCGCGCGCCGGATCGGCCGAACCCGATCGGGCTGCACCAGATTCATGTGGTGGGCATTTCCGGCAATCGCATCCATGTCCGGAATCTGGAGGCTTTCGACGGGACGCCGGTGCTCGATATCAAGCCGGTTCTGACGCCGGATCGCTGAACCGCGCGCTCGAACTCGGTCGCGCGTCCGAGTGCCGGGCGTCGTCGGTGGTCCCGCCGCGCCGACATGGGAAACTCGATGCTCGAACGAGGAGGGTGAGTTGGCGTACGTCAAAGCCGCCGAGCGTGAAGCGCAGATCGTCGCGGCGGCGGTGCGGGTGCTGAGCGCGGTGGGCGTCGCCGGAACCACGCTGCGGGCGGTCGCCGCCGAAGCCGGTATCGCCCTGGGCACCATGCACTACGTGTTCCCGACCAAGGAGAAGCTGCTGCGTTCGGTCATCGCGGCGGTCGCGGCGGATGTGGCCGCCGCGCTGCGGGTCGATGTCGAGCTCGACCGGGGCGTGGCGCACGTGATCCGCGGCAGTGTCGGCAACTTCTGGAGTTCTCTGGTCGAGAACGAAATCGGTTTGCAGATCATGCAATACGAGCTGGCGATGTACTCCGCGCGCACCGAGGGGCCCGGGGGGCTCGCGCAGTCGCAATACCAGGGCTATACCGCGCTGGTGGCCGAGTTCTGTGAGCAGGCCGCGCGCACGGCGGGCGAACACTGCGCCGTCGATTTCGAGACGCTCGGGCGTTTGTCGCTCGCGGTGATGGACGGGTTGATCGTGCAGTACGTGGCGAATCCGGATCCCGTGCGTGCGCGCCGCGATCTCGATCGGGCGCTGGACATGCTGCTGCAGTTCGCCGATCCGCGACCGGTGGCGGCCGCTGTCGACTGAATCGGCCCTTGCATGGCGCGATGTTCCGAATGTGGAACAACCAGTAGTGAATTCGGGTCAGTCGTGGGCGGCGGCGAGGGGGACGCGGTCGGGTTCGAGGTCGGCGGCGTCGGGGATTTCGGTGCCGTTCAACGGGGTTCCCGCGGTTTCGCGTAGGAAGCGCCAGGCGACCAGGCCGATCAGGGAGGCTCCGACCATGTAGACGGCGGGGAACAGGGACCAGCCGGTGTGTTCGATGACGGCCTCGTTGACCAGGGGTGCGGTGCCGCCGAAGACCGCGGTGGAGATGTTGTAGCCCAGTGCGAAGCCCGCGTAGCGGACGTGGGTGGGGAAGATCGCGGGGAACGTGGAACTGATGGTGGACAGCTGCGGGACGTAGAGCAGGCCGAGGACCACGAATCCGAGGATGGCCCAGCCGGTTCCGAGGCCCATCAGCAGGTACATGGGGATGGCCAGCACGATCAGGCCGATCAGGGAGACCAGCCACAGCGGGCGGCGGCCGACCCGGTCGGAGAGCCGCCCGAAGAACGGGAGCGACACCATCATCACCAGCTGGCCGATCAGCATCATTGCGGTGGTGGTGGATTCGCCGAGTCCGATGGTGCGCTGCAGGTAGGTCGGCTGATAGGTGAGCAGCGTGTAGTTCACCACGTTGAGGGCGACGACCAGACCGAACAGGGTCAGCAGTTCCCGGCGGTAGGTGGTGACCACCTCGCGTAGGCCGGCGGGCGGCTGATCCTGCGCGTCCTGCTCGGAAAGCTCTGTGAAGACCGGGGATTCGTCGAGCTGCGTGCGCAGATACCAGCCGATCAGGCCCAGCGGCACCGCCAGCAGGAACGGAATGCGCCACCCGCCGTCGTGCATGCCCTGCGAGCCGAGCACCAGCTGGCAGGCCAGTACGGTGGCGGAACCGCCGACAAACCCGCCGAGCGTGCCGAATTCGAGGAAGCTGCCCAGGAATCCGCGCTTGCGGTCGGTCGCGCATTCGGCGAGATAGGTTGCCGCGCCGCCGTATTCGCCGCCGGTCGAGAAGCCCTGCACCACCCGCAGGGTGATCAGCAGAATCGGCGCGAGCACGCCCACGCTGGCGTGTGTCGGTAGCACCCCGATCAAACCCGTGGCCAACGCCATCAACACGATCGTGGTCGCCAGCACTGCCTTGCGCCCCACCCGGTCACCCAGCGGGCCCCACACCATGCCGCCCAACGGCCGCAACAGGAACGACACCGCGAATCCGAGCATCGTTCCGAGCGTGCCGAGTGTCCCCGGGAAGAACGCGTCGGTCAGGTACGTGGCTGTCGCCGCGTACACCCCGTAGTCGTACCACTCGGTGGCATTTCCCAGCGCGCTCGCGGCAACCGACCGCCGCAGCGGGAAGTCTGGTGCTTTGGATTCCGTCTCGTCTCCCACGAACAGACCGGTACCCCGGTGAGTCTGGAGCAAACACCAGGCATCCGCTGCGTCGGCGGGCGACGATCGTCACCAGCGCGCAAACTCGAAAGTGATCGTCGTCACTCGCGGGGATTCGGCGGCGGCGAAACCGTCCGTATCGCAGCTATTTCCGCATCCGGGTGCCGGGTGTGGTGGTGCTTTCCGTGTCGTTGGCGGCCAAGCCCGCGAGCAGGCTGAGACCGTCTTCGGTGGGAGTCCCGGGCGCGGCGGACATCACGATGAGTTCCATACCGGATTCGCCTGGTAGCGCGAAGTTTTCCTGATGCAGTTCGAGCAGTCCGACCAGGGGATGACGGTAAGCCTTGGGTCCGTGGGAGCGAGCACGGACGTCGGCACGGGCCCAGAGTCGGCGGAAACGGTCGCTGCCCATGGACAGTTCGCCGATGAGGGAGGTCAGGCGGGGGTCATCGGGATACTTGCCCGCGGCCAGCCGCAGATGGCCGACCACGTCGCGGGTGCAGTTCTCCCAATCGCCGTACAGGCCTCGCTCGTCCTCCTCGAGGAAGATGTGGCGAGCGGTGTTCAGGCCCGGGAGCGGGCGACCGTAGAGGAGCGCTGCCAGGGGGTTTCCGGCGCGGACGTCCATCCGGTGATCCATGATCAGTGCCGGAGCACCGGTGATCAGGTCGAGCACGCGCAGCAGCTCGGGGCGCATCCGCACGTTCGGCGCTTTGGCCCGTCTGCGGCGTTGCCGGGCGAGCCGGTCGAGGTGTTCGCGTTCGATGTCATCGAGGCCGAGGACCTTGGCCAGCGCGTCGAGCACCTGCTCGGAGGGCTGGGTGGCGCGGCCCTGTTCCAGCCGCACGTAGTAGTCGACGCTCACGCCCGACAGGTGCGCGACCTCCTCCCGGCGCAGCCCCTCGACGCGGCGGTAGCGGTCGGCGGGAATGCCGACGGCTGCCGGGTCGACTCGGGAACGCCTGATGCGCAGGAAGCCCGCAAGATCATCCATCACTCCATTCTGTCCCCCTGCGGCCCGGGTGAGGGTGGCCCTGCCGTTACCAGGAAGTCCGGTCCGATGGAAGCAGCGCCCCTGAACGCGGGCGGCCGCAGCGCCCAGGATCGAAACCAATCGATTCGAAGGAGTTCCCATGAAGACGCTGATCGTCCACGCCCATCCGGAACCGAAGTCGCTCAACAGCTCTCTCAAGGACCTGGCGGTGTCCACACTGACGGAGGCCGGGCACGAGGTGCAGGTCAGCGACCTGTACGCGATGAACTGGAAAACAATCGTGGACGCAACGGATTTCGGACCGCACGCCTCGAATCCATTGCAGGTCGCGCGGGATTCGGGCCGCGCCTTCGACAGCGGAGCGCTCGCCGCGGACATCCGCGCCGAACAGCAGAAGCTGCTGTGGGCCGACACCGTGATCTTCCAGTTCCCGCTCTGGTGGTACACCATGCCCGCCATCCTCAAAGGCTGGGTCGACCGGGTATTCACCTACAACTTCGCCTACGGCGTCGGCGAACACAGCGACACCAGCTACGGCGAGCGCTTCGGTGAAGGCACCCTCGCAGGCCGCCGCGCCCTGCTCTCGGTGACGGTCGGCGGCCCTGAATCCCACTACGCCCCAAGGGGAATCAACGGTCCCATCGACGACCTTCTGTTCCCCATCCACCACGGCATCCTCTACTACCCGGGCCTCGAGGTACTACCCCCGTTCGTCGTGTACGCAGCCGACCGCACCACCCCCGACGACTACCCCGACATCGCCAAGTCCTGGCGCGAACGCCTCCTCACCCTGGACTCCACCGACCCGATCGCCTTCCGCCGCCAGAACCTCGGCGACTACGAGATCCCGTCACTGCACCTGAAGGAGGGGCTGGAGCCGGTTGGGCGCACCGGTTTCGGTCTGCATCGACACGATTGACCATGGTCCGATCGTGGTGGGCCTATCCCTGCAATCCGATGCTCTTGCCGTCAGGAAACTGACTGTGCGAGGCACAGATTGCAGGGATAGGCCCATTCGGCTAGCGCTCGACGCGCTTGCGGACATAGAGCCGCTGATGAGTGCGCGCGATCACGGCCCCGGTCGAATCCGTGATCTCGGCTTCGTGCTCGGTGATCGACTTGGCACCGTCGGCCGTCGTGCGGCGGATCTCGTCCACGACGTCGCGGGGCATGTTCATGGTCGTGTGGACGATGCCCCGCCCAGCGGCGAGGAACTCGATCTCAGCGGTGGTGTTCCACACCCGATACCCATCGCCGAGCTGCCCGTACGCCATCATCCCGAAGAACGGATCAGTCATCGCGAACAGCGACCAACCCGGCGCTGCCCCATTGTGATTGGAGTTCCACCGCCGCACCCGCAGACTCACTTCAGCCGAAGACCAATCCTCGGCGAAATGGTCCACCCGCACGCCGAGGAACAGCAGCGGCGGGGCGAAGTTCATCACCGTCCGCAGCCTGTTCGGCGTCAGAACGGCTGCTGGGAGTGTGCGGCCTTCGAATCCCCCTGGCTTGAAGCGCATTCGGTCCTTGTACCCGCCAGGTTCCGTGGATCAAACCTTCAGTCTTCGTCCCACGGGTAGTCGAGGATCGACGGAGGTGTGTCATCCACGCCGATCGCGAGTAGGTCCGCGCGGGTGAAGAGGCGGTCGGTGTGTTCCCCCGCGAGGAGCTCGAAGAGGGCTTCGAGGCCGTCCAGGTGCGCCTCGTATGACTGTTTGGCCAATCCTGCGATCAGCTCAGAGGATTCCAGCACGCGTTGTCCGGCGTCCCCGGCTTCTCTGAAGGTGCGAATCAGCAGACCAGCCTCCAGGTATCCCGACCACGGAGTGCGCAGCGCGAGGCAGGATCGGACGGTCTTGTCGATGTGCATGAGCACGAGGCGGTGCAGGATCGGCACGGTCGTGGGCTCGGCCAGTGATATCCCGAAGAGCTGCTGGAGTCCTGCCGACAGCTGCTGACGATGCACGCGCAGCGCCGCGTTCAAAGCGGATCGGCCGTAGAAGTAGCCGCCGAAGAAGTCGTCCTCGGATGCCTGCGCGAGTAGGTACGTCTCGGCGACCGCACGCAACCCATACGACCGCGCGGCCACGTCGTTCGTGTTCATGGCTCTGATATCTACCAGCCGCAGTCGTTTTGCACCCGGGCTACAAGATCAAAGATGGGTGAGGGTCTCCTCCTGAGCTGCCGTAGCTGCGCTCGAGCCACCGTGCTCCGGACAGGTCGACGTTCACCCTTTGAAATCTTTGGCCGGTGGATTCGCGAAGGCGCTTCAGTCCCCGGCCCAAAGCCCTTCGCGCGAGGGTGGATCCGGGTGACATCTCGTTAGCCTCACTATCGGATGCGTCGAATTTTGGAAGTGTGTGCGGTGGAGGGTGGCGCTGTGGGAATGTCCGCGATGGAATTGGTGGAGCTCGAGCGCGGAAGACGGGTGATCGAGATTCCAACCCGCTGTGAGGGGAGTGCACTCGGGGTATCCCGATGGCCGGGAGTGCTTTTCGGGTTCGAGCAGGTCGGGCCCTGTTTTGAATTGTGTTTCTCCGCAATTGAATCCGGGCAGTCGGTTCCGGCCAGCGGGGCTGTATCACTGTCGTCGCGGCGGCCGATAGGGCTATATGCGGCATTCCGACCGAGAACGCCGAAGCAGGGGACGCTGATGATCATCTCGCACGAGCCGCCGGATTATCCGGTCATGAATTTGGAGGTCGCACTGAAAGGGCAAGCCACACACGCGGAATGTGCGTTGGATGACTGTGGAGCGCGGCGTTACTTCGATGGATTGGTGCCCTCGATGCGTCAAACGCATTCGGAGGATGAGGAATTCGACGACTGAGTAGCTGAGCTGACCGGCGCTGGGGCCAGGGCGTCGGCCAAGGCCGTCAGCGCCGGGGCGCAACCGGTGTCCAGGGTGAGGGCGGCCAGGCCGTCGGCGCGGGTGCGGCCACGGTTCAGGATCACCACGGGGCGTGCGGATTTGGCGGTCAGGCGGGCGAAACGCAGGCCGGACATGACCGTCAGCGAGGAGCCGACGACCAGCAGCAGATCGGCGGATTCGGTGACCTCGAAGGCCGCGGCGACCCTTGGTTTGGGGACGGATTCGCCGAAGTAGACGATGTCGGGCTTCAGCATGCCGCCGCAGCGCACGCAGTCGACCATGCGGAACGCGCCGGTATCGGGGACCACCGCGTCCGCGTCGGGCGCGACCTCGAGGCCGTCGAGGGTGACCGATTCGGCGAAGCCGGGATTGGCGGCCTCTAGCCGCTCGGCCAGCGCCATGCGGGAGGTGAGGTCCTCGCAGCGCAGGCAGCGAATGCGCGCATAGACGCCGTGCAGATCGATCACCCGGCGCTGACCGGCCTTGGTGTGCAGCAGATCCACGTTCTGCGTGATCACGCCGCTCACCACGCCCGCGCGTTCCAGCCGGGCCAGCGCGCGATGCGCGGCATTCGGTCGAGCCGCGTCCATGAGCCGCCAGCCCACATGATTGCGGGCCCAATACCGTTGCCGGAACACCGGATCGCCTACGAACTGCTGATAGGTCATCGGCGTGCGCGGTGGCGCGTCGGGGCTGCGGTAGTCCGGGATCCCACTGTCGGTAGAGATCCCCGCCCCCGTGAGCACAGCCACCCGGCGTCCGGAGACCAGCTCCAACAGACGGTCCAGCTGCGCTTCGGGCATACCGACAGCGTACGAGACCGCCCCGAACGTGTGCTGCGTCACACCGCGTCACAGGCCGGAGAGCCACGTCGTCAACAGGTCAGAACGATCCCGGCAGGGCATCGCGGACAAGGGAGATGGTCACAATGACGAAGACGATTCTGGTCACCGGCGGCACCGGCAACCTGGGCACGCTGACCACCCCGCTGCTGCGCGCGGCGGGTGTGCGAGTGCGGGTCATGAGCCGCACCGCCCGCGAGACCCGCGACGGCATCGAATACGTGGCGGGCGACCTGGAGACGGGCGAGGGCGTGGCCGCGGCGGTGACCGGCGTCGACACCATCCTGCACCTGGCGGGCACCGTCACCGGCGACGGCGCGAAGGCGCAGGCGCTGGTGGACGCGGTGCACGCCGCCGGTGTCCACCCGCACCTGGTGTACATCTCGGTGGTCGGCGCGGACCGGGTCCCGGTGGCGAGCGCCATCGACCGTCAGCTCATGGGCTACATGGCCTCGAAGCGGGATGCCGAAGTGGTGGTGCAGAATTCGGGCCTGCCGTGGACCACATTGCGCGCCACCCAGTTCCACGATCTGCTGTTCACCATGGTGTCGTCGATGGCGAAGCTGCCCATCGTGCCGGTGTTCGACTTCCGGTTCCAGCCCATCGAAGCCGCCGAGGTCGCGGCGCGACTGGCGGAACTCGCCCTCGGTGAGCCGCAGGGCCTGGTCGCCGATGTCGCCGGACCCAAGGTCTACACCATGAAGGAACTCGAGCGCAGCTACCTGACCGCCGCCCACCGGCACCGGCTGACCCTCACCATGAAGGCCCCCGGCAAGGCCGCGCGCGCCTACGCCGCCGGTGGCAACCTGAACCTCGACCGCGCCGTCGGCGAGCGGACCTGGGAGGAGTTCCTGGCCGCGAAACTGGCCACGCCCGCCGGGGCCTGAGACGCCGAAATCTGATGTCAGCGTGGACCGTTGGTATTCAGGTAGACGACCGGACCGTCGCCGAACCGCCCGTGCGCGTCGAGATCCATGAGCGCGGCCATCGCCTTGGCCGTATAGACCGGCTCCAGGGTCATCTGCTCGCGATCCCACGAAAGCGCTTGGGCGGTGGCGGCTTCCGGATACGGCTGCCCGTAACCGGGACCCAGCCAGTCGGTGACGATCTCCAGATTGCCCGTGGGGGACAGGGTTTCGGGGATACGGGCGCCCCGCGCACGCAGCAGCCGCAGGGTCCGGTCGGCGAGCTTGCTCATGGCGGGCTCGTCCAGGCGCAGTGTGTCGTTGACGACCACGCCGACCACCCGGGTCGACAGCCCGGCCAGGCGCAGCCCCACCGACAGCCCGGCCACCGTCCCGCCGGAGCCGAGCGCGGTGACGATATGGGTGGGTTCCGGCAGTTCGCCGTTGCGCACCTGCTCCGCCAATTCCAGTGCGGCCTCGACATATCCGAGCGCGCCCACCGGTGACGACCCGCCCGCGGGCAGGAAGTACGGCGGCCGCCCATTGGCGAAGTTGCGGGCCAGCAGCCATGGCGCGGCCAGGATCGTGCGCGCCTTGGTATGCGTGAAATGCAGGTCGGCACCGGATTCGCGCAGCCGCTTCAACTGCGCCCGCACGTGGTCGTCCTCTGGTTGATCGATCAGTGCCAGAACGGTTTTCACCCCGTGCTCGCGACCGTAGAGCGCGGTGGCCAGACCCCAGTTGGTGCCCAGCCCGCCGACGGTGACGATGGTGGTGCGGTGCCGGCGCAGCGCGTCGGGCAGCAGCCACTCCAGTTTTCGGACCTTGTTGCCGCCCCAGCCGCCGTCGCCGAAGGCGCTGTCGTCCTTGAGCCAGATGGGCGTGTTGACCGTGTCGAACGCCGACAGCCGTCGCACCGGTGTCGGACTCGTCCCCAGTCTGAGATGGGGCAGGGTGTCCGCGAGTTCCGGATGGAGCTGGTGCAGATGCGGCTTCACCCCTCCAACCTAACGACTGGCCAGTTCCGCGACGAGTGTGGCGGGCGGCACAGGGCCGTCCGGGCCCGGCTGCTACCTTCCGAAAAGTTCGGATTGTCGTTGCGAGGAGAGAACAACATGCCAGGTGTGACCGATCGGGTCGTCATCGTCACCGGAGCCGGTGGCGGTCTGGGCCGGGAGTACGCACTGCTGCTGGCGCGCGAGGGCGCGCAGGTCGTGGTCAACGACCTCGGCGGATCGCGGGACGGAAGCGGCGCGGGCCACAATATGGCCGACACCGTGGTCGAGGAGATCCGGGCCGCGGGCGGCACCGCGGTGGCGAACTACGACAGCGTCGCCACCGAAGAGGGTGCGAAGTCGCTGATCGCGACCGCGATCGACAACTTCGGCGCGGTGCACGGCGTGGTCAACAACGCGGGCATCCTGCGCGACTCCAGCTTCGTGAAGATGACCGCCGAATCCTTCGAGGCGGTGCAGCGCGTGCACCTGTTCGGCGCCTACCACGTCACCCACGCCGCCTGGGGTCACTTCCGGGAGCAGGGCTTCGGCCGCGTGGTCATGGCCACCTCCACCTCGGGCCTGTTCGGCAACTTCGGCCAGGCCAACTACGGTGCCGCCAAGCTCGGACTGGTCGGCATGATGAACACCCTGGTCTACGAGGGCCGCAAGTACGACATCAAGGTCAACGCGGTGGCCCCGATGGCCGCCACCCGCATGACCGCCGATATCGCCTCGGCCGAGATGCTCGAGAAGCTGCCGCCCGCGCAGGTCGCGCCGGTGGTCGGCTACCTGGTCAGCGAGGAGAACCAGGACAGCGGACTGGTTCTCGTCGTCGGTGGCGGCGCGGTGCAGCGGGTGCAGTTGTTCGCAAATAAGGCCGTGTTGTTCGCAGACGTCCCGACGGTGGACCAGGTGCGAGAGAATTGGAGTCGTATTACCGATATGTCCGACGCTCAGCCGGGGGTCAATCCAGCGGGCTGAGCCTGCTCGAGGAGCTCGCCATGAGCGAGAACAGGTGGGACGCACTGGTTGTCGGAGCCGGGGCGGGTGGGCTCTGCGCCGCCGCCCGGCTTTCGAACCACGGGTACCGCACACTGGTGGTCGAACGTCTGGATCGGGTCGGAGGCCGCGCCTCCACCGACGAGATCGATGGATTCCGAATAAATTCCGGGGCGGTGGTGATCGAACTGGGCGGTATCACGGAACAGACTTTCACGGAGGTCGACGCCAAATTCGAAGTGCGCCCGGCGGATCCACCCATCCTGTATCGCATCAACGGCCGCGACGTCGACGTCACCAGCGGGGGCTGGGGGTTGCTCATCTCCCAGCTCACCCGCCATGGCGCGCAACTGCTCACCGGCATCGGGGCGGCCCGCGCCGACGGCGGGCTCCCCGACCGCGAACTGTCCACCGCGGACTGGGTGCGCCGCTACACCAAACACGATGCGGTGCAAGGGATCTTCCGAAACATGTGCGGGTCGATCTTCGCGGTCGGGTCTGAAGAGCTGCCCGCGCGGGTGTTCCTGACCTACTTCACCCGAAAGTCGGCGTTCAAGAGGTTCGGGTTCTGCCCCGAGGGCACCATCGGAATGTGGAAGGCCCTCGCGGAAGTCGTGGAACGCAATGGGGGACAGGTCTGGCTCGACACCGAGGCCGAGCGTCTGACCGTCGAGGATGGTCGCGTCACCGGTGCGCGGATTCGGCGCGGTGGCGAAAGCCTGGATGTGGCTTGCGATTTCGCGGTCAGCGACATCGGACCGTCGGCGACGCTGGATCTCGTTGGGCCGGAGCACTTCCCGTCCGACTACATCGGCACGGTGCTACAGGGTGACCTGCCCTGCGGCATGATCTCGGTGAACTTCGCCAGCCGCGAACCTTTGATCTCCGCACCCGGCCTGCTCAGCTTCGCTCGCACCCGAAGGCTCTGCTACGTAGCGAATTTCACCGCCACCTGCCCCGAGATGGCTCCCGAGGGTTGGCATCTCTACGTCGGCACGGGCGTGCCCAAACCCTCGATCGGCGACTTCGACGCCGACGCCGAAACCGCACTGGTGCTACAGGATCTGCGCGAGGAGATCCCCGATTTCGAGCAGGCCCGCATCCTGTCCATCGCCGTCACCCGCGACGGCTGGCCGCCACAGCGTGCCGTCGCCGGATACGACCTGCCGCACGACACCCCGATCCCCAATCTCTGGAATGTCGGCGATGCCGTGAAGGAGTACGCCAACGGCGGGACCACCGCCTGCGCCGAAACCGCCAAGATCGTGGTCGACGAGATACGTCGACGCCACCCCGTGACGTCCACACCGGACTGAAGGGTTGCTCGACAGCGGGCCGTACGTCTTCCGACTGTGCGGCCCTGCCGGGTCGTCCCGCTCGGTCCGGATGGCTCAGTCGCCGGTGGGCAGCGCTGTACCGCCGCCGAGCTTCTCGCTGATCCCCGGTAGTCGATCCACCATGGCCACAACGTAATCCGCGACGATCTCGATCAGCAGGGGACGTTCCACCTTCAGGCCGCCGTCGAGCCAGACCAGGATCAGTTCTGCCGCACCGCCGGTGATCAGCTGGGCCACGGCGGTCAGTGCGGTGTCGTCACTGTCCGGAAGGTCCAGCAGCACCCGGGTCTGATCGATGATCAGCTGAGCCACCTGGCGCATGCCCTCGAAGCGACGGCGCATGAGCAGCTCGCTGCCGTACGCCTGTGCGAAGGCGATCTGGGCGCGGCGCGGGTCGTCGGTGACGGCGATGATGAGCGCCGCGACCCCGGCGCGGATCTTGGTCTCCGGGTCGCCGGGGGTGTCGGTCATGGCCGCGGCGGCGTGTTCCAGGGCCACGCCCTGGACTTCGTCGAGCAGATCCGTCGCCAAAGCGTCCAGGTCGGTGAAGGATTCGTAGAAGAAGCGCGGGCCGACCTTGGCCTGTTCGCACAGGCCGCGCACGGTGAGTGCGGCCAGGCCCTGGGTGCCGACGATCTCGAGCGCGGCGTCCAGCAGCCGTCGCCGTCGCTGTTCGCGGCGCTCGTCGGTGGTGGTGCCGCGATAGGTTCCGTTGGCAGCCCGGGTCACCCACACAGCTTCGCACAGAAATCGGGAAACAAACGTTTACGGAAACCCATGTTTCCGCTACCTTGGGAACATGGCCGCTCGAAAAGCCGTGTTGCATCATCGAATTCAGGGCCGGGCCGCCGGTGTGCTGGAACGCTATCCCGCCGCCGTGCGCCCCCTGGCCGCGCCGCCGCCCGGCAGTGGGCTCGCTCCCGTGATGGGGGACTTCGGGCCGCCGGGGATCGGGCACATGGTCGCGACCATGGCCAATCCGGTCGCCTTCTCCCGGGAACGCATGCGGCGCTACGGCCCGGTGCAGTGGATGGGCGCGTTCGGACGCCGGATCGTCGGCCTGGGCAGTCCCGCCGCCGTCGAGGAACTGCTGCTGGACCGCAAGCACGTCTTCTCCGCGCAGCAGGGCTGGGAATTCCTGATCGGACCGTTCTTCCGCGGCGGAATCCTGCTGCGCGACTTCGACGATCACACCTACCACCGCCGCATCCTGCAGCAGGCGTTCACCCGCACCCGGCTCGTCGGGTATCTCAACCTGACCACCCCGCGCATCGTGCGCGGCGTCGACGCCTGGCAGCCCGGACCGGCCTTCCCGCTCTACGACCACGTCAAGGAGCTCCTGCTGGAACAGGCCACCGTGGTCTTCGCGGGCGCGGAACTCGGACCCGAGGCCACCCGGCTCTCGAACGCGTTCGAAGACGCCGTGCACGGCGGTAAAGCCATGATCCGCACGAATATGCCCGGGGGAGTATGGAATCGGGGCCTGCGCGGCCGCCGCCTGCTCGAGGACTACTTCCGCCGCGAACTGCCCGCCAAGCGCGCGGGCGACGGCGACGACCTCTTCAGCGTGCTCTGCCACGCCGTGACCGAGGACGGCGAATCCTTCACCGACGCCGACATCGTCGACCACATGATCTTCGTGATGATGGCCGCGCACGACACCAGCACCAACGCCATCTCCATGCTCGCCTACGAGCTGGCCCGCAATCCGGAATGGCAGGAACGGCTGCGCAAGGAATCCCAGGCCCTGGGCAAACCCACCCTCGACTACGCCGACCTGGACCGGCTGCCGAGCCTGGAACTGGCCTTCAAGGAAACCCTGCGCATGTACTGCCCCGTCGGCCAGATGGTGCGGGAAGCCTTGGCGGACACCGACATAGCCGGACACTTCATCCCCAAAGGCACCCTGGTCATGGTCGGCGCGTACACCATGATGCGCTCCGCGGAATACTGGCCCGACCCCGACGTCTTCGACCCCGAACGCTTCCTCCCCGACCGCGCCGAAGACAAATCCCACCGCTTCGCCTGGCCCCCCTTCGGCGGCGGCGCCCACAAGTGCATCGGCCGCTACTTCGGCGGCATGACAGTCAAAGCCACCATGCACCGCATGCTGCTCACCTACCGCTGGAGCGTCCCCGACGGCTACGAGGTGCCCCTGGTAGCGGGCACCGGCCCGACCCCCGCCGACGGCCTACCGATCCGCCTGCAACGCCTGTGAACGCTGTGCCCCGTGCGACGGCCGACCGCGATCGTCGGGCGGGGTGACTGGTACAACCAGGCGGCCGGGCGCAGGGAATCCCTTGTTGCTCTGTCGAATCGGAAGACGGGCTGCCGCGGCCGAACTCCTGACGGCGGCCGACGCGCCGCCCCACGTCATCGGAATCGCCGAGTGATCGAGCAACTGCTGTCGATGACCAGATCCGGGCGGCGCGGCGTTCGCGGTTATCGCACGTCGCGGGGGACACCCAGTTCTATCTCCAGGTAGCGGAGGTCCGGGTCGCGGCGGCGGCCGTTGCGGAAGGCTCGGAAGACCAGGTCCTGGGGGTGGTGGACGGAGAAGACCTCGGTGAAGGTCGCCACGGTGCGGTGGGGGGTGCCGTGCAGGCGTGGATTGAATCCGGCGCGGGCGATGGGGCCCTCCCAGATCAGGGCCGCGCCGCCGGGGAGGCTGTGCGGGGCGAAGCTCCAGCCGAGGTCACGCATGCGGCGGTCGAATTCGCCCGGGCCGAGACCCGCCACGTCCCAGCCGCTGGCTTCGTTGAAAAGCTGTCTGCCGTGCAGGAATTGGACGAAGCAAGGATCCGGGCCCGGGTGCGGGGTGCTGAGGTTGATCACGCCGTCCCAGGGCAGGGTGGTCAGGGCCCAGGCCAGGCGGCGCTCGAAATCGTCCCAGTCCGAACAGACTACGGGCGCGTCGCGTTCGCTGGGGCGGTCGGCGGGCAGGGTGTAGCTGCCGGTGCCGGGGGCGTCCATGCTCCAGGTGGTGAAGCGCAGGCGTTCACCGTCCATGTCGAGGCCCTCGCGCAGCACGGTGAGCACGGATTCGGCGACGGCGCGACGCTGATCGAGGCCCTCGGCGCGCTGCCAGCCGGTGCTCCACTCGCGGGCCAGCCGGGGCTGCTGGTGCACGCGCTGCATGGCCCGCCACTGCGGATCCGGCGCGGTGGCATCGGATTCCGAGGGCAGCGGCACCGGGTCCCACGTGCCGTCGGGTTGCCGACCGAGCACGGTCAGCAGGCGGTCGGCGTCGGCGGCGTCCTCGGGGACCGCGACGAGCACCTCGATCTCGTCGCCCTGCTGCGCGAAATGCACTCCGCGCCCGGTCAGTTCGTCCCGAATCTGAATGAAACGGGGGTTCCAGCCGAGCCCTGATTCGTCGCCGTCCTCGTCCTCTCCGAGGAAGAACGGCATCGACTTGAGCAACACATCCCAACCCTGCGAACCCACCAGCGCCTCCCTCCAGGCTCTCGCCAACCTACCTGCCGGTCGGTGCCCATGTCCGCTCATGGGTACCGGTCGGCACGGTCGGCATGGTAGAACCTGTTCTAGTTTTTCCACATGAAGGACCACGAATGAACTGGTATACCGGCAATACCGTCTACGACACCGTCTTGACGATCGCTTTCGCGTTCGCTGCTTTCGTTCTGATCGGCGGGCTCTTCGGGCAGAGCCCGTACGGCCGCTTCGCCACCGCCAAACTCGGGCTGAACCTGAATCCGAAACTCGGCTGGTGGCTGATGGAGATCCCGGCCACCGTCGTCTTCGCGGCCGCGTACCTGTCCGGTCCGCACCGTTTCGAGCCGACTTCGCTGGTGCTGGCGGCCATCTGGATTCTGCACTACGGCAACCGCGGCTGGTTCTTCCCCCTCTCCATTCGCCAAGTCCCCGGCAAGACCAGTAGTTTCAACGTTTCGGTGCTCGGCATGGGCATGCTGGTCACCACCCTGCACGGGTACCTCAACGGCGCGCTGTTCAGTCACGACTACTTCGGGCGCTACGGCACCGGCTGGCTCACCGATCCGCGCTTCATCATCGGATTGATCGTGTACCTCAGCGGTTTCGGACTCCTGGTCAGCTCCGAGCGGATCGTGCGCAACCTGCGCGACAAGAACAACCCGGGCGCAACGGAATACAAGATCCCGTTCGGCCTCGGCTTCCGATTCGTCACCAGCCCCACGTATCTCGGGGAACTGCTGGCGTGGGCCGGTTTCGCCCTGCTGACATGGGCGCTGCCGGGCGTGGTGATCTTCCTGATCACCTTCGGCAACCTGGTGCCGCGTGCCTTCGCCACCCACAAGTGGTACCGCGAGAAGTTCAGCGACTACCCGGCGGAGCGAAAAGCACTGGTGCCGTTCGTGGTCTAGCGCTGGACTCAACGCCGCTGGCGCTGTGACACCTAACGCCGGTGGCGCAGCGCCTTGTCGCGATACATGGCGGTGTCCACGGCGTGCATGAGCTCGTCGATGGCGGTGGCGTGGGTGTCGACCAGTGCGGTCCCGATACTCGCGCCCACCCGCACCGACAACCCGGCCACATCGAACGGATCGTGCAGCGCGGCCAGCAGGCTGTCGGCGACATTGTCCAATTCCTCCCGGCCCGAGCAGCTTTCGACCAGGACGATGAACTCGTCGCCGCCCAGCCGCGCCGCCACCCCGTTGGGCGGCATCGCCAGGCGCAACCGCTCGGCGACATCGCAGAGCACCCGATCGCCCGCGGTGTGCCCGCGCTGATCGTTGATCTCCTTGAAGCCGTCCAGATCCAGATAGCAGACGCCGACCTGACCGGAGGCCGCGGTCAGCCGATCGAAGAACAGCAGCCGATTGGGCAGTCCGGTCAGCGAATCATGGTGCGCGTCATGCCAGAGCTGATCGGCCAGATGCTTGCGGTCGGTGACGTCGACGGTCACGCCGACCAGGAAACGCGGCGCGCCCGCACTGTCGCGCACCACGGTCATCGACAGGTCGATCACCGTCTCGGTGCCGTCGGGGCGGGTGTGCGCGGTCTCCATCCGGAAGCGGTCGATCTCACCGCTGATCAGCCGCTGGAACAGGCCGAACGCCTCACCGATGTTCACCGGCCCGAGAATGTCGCTGACCGGTCTGCCCGGCATCTCCGAGGCCGGGACGCCCAGCACATCCGCCATCGCCTGATTCACGTCCACCACTTGACCGGTGGTGATGTCGACGGTGCCGATACCCACCGACGCGCCCTGGAAGATGGCCTGGAAACGGGCTTCCGAGAGCTGACGGCGCGCCTCCGCCTCCCGGGCGGCGGTGAGCGCGGCCGCCAGGGTGGCCTCCTGCTCGGACAGCGCGGCCGCGCGCAGCGCCGAGGTGAACTCGGCGGCGAAGACGGCCGCGATGTCGATGGCCCGATCCCGGGCGGCCGGATAGCCCGGATCCTCCGGATCGGGACAGACCGCCAGCACCAGGTCCTTGCACAGCACCAGCACCGAGCGGTGCACGGCCAGCGCATCGCGATAGTTGGCCGCCACCAACGCTTTCGCGGCAGCTTCGGCGGCGCCGGGATCGTCCTCCGCGCCGCCCACCACCGAGATCAGGCGGGCGGCGAAACCATCGAGCAGATTCTCGATCTGGGCCCGGGTGATGGTCGGCGCGACAGCACCATCCAGCCGATCCGCCCACCGGACCGCCAGCTCGTGCGCCTCCACCGAAATCACCCCCTGCCCCGAACCTCGTGCGCGCCTTCAGTCTTTCCGGCCGACGCCCGCCAAACCCAACGAGCGACCGGGTGTTTCGTGCTGGTCGCGGTCGGATTCCGGCCGCCACAGCGGCAATTCCACCACACCCGGCTCGATCGGCTGCCAGCCGTCGAAGAAGGCGGTGATCTGCTCGCGGGTGCGGAAGTGGATACCGATATTGTTGCGCGTCGCGGAGTTGTTGCCCAGCTTGGCCGCATCCTCCGGACGGGTGGCCGAGGTGAGATGCGAGATGGCCACATAGCTGCCGACGGGGACCGCCGCGCGCAGGGCGGCCACGGTCTCGGCGGGGTGGTCGTCGTCGCCGAGCAGGTGCAGTACCGCAAAGAGCAGCACACCGACCGGCTGATCGAAATCGATGATGCCGGTGTCGCGGGCCTGCGCGAGCAGATCATCGGTCTTGCGTAGATCCGCCTCGAACGCGGTCGCGTGCTCGTTGCCCCGCAGGATCGCGCGGGCGTGCGCCACCGCCACCGGATCGATATCGGCGTAGAGCACCCGGCATTCCGGATCGATCTCCTGCGCGATCTCGTGCACATTGCCCGCCGTCGGAATCCCGGAACCGATGTCCAGGAACTGCCGCACACCGGAATCCACCATGAACCGGACCGCCCGGCGCAGGAACGCGCGATTGCTCAGCGCCAGCCGCGGCAGATCCGGTACCAGGGATTTTCCGACCTCGGCGGCTTGGCGATCCACTTCGAAGTTGTGGGAGCCACCGAGCAGCGCGTCGTACATTCGCGCCGGGCTCACCTTCGCCATGTCCACGCCCTCCGGGGCCCATGCCGGTCTTTCCATCGAAACCCTCCTGCGACCACGATCGAACTCTCGCCGAGCGGCTCGAAAAGCGGGCCCGTACCACGCCGGGCGGACCCGTGTGCCCGATCACCCGGATGCTGCAGTCCGAATGTTAGCCGCCGAACGTGGGAAAGCTTGCAGCGGTTGAGGAAACGCAGGTGCTGTGGGTCAGCGGCGGGATGCAGGTGCCGCGGATATCGGCCAGCAACAGGCGGCCGCCGAACCCCAGCGCGCACAGCGCGATCGCGCCGAAGGCCAGCACCCACAGCAGGCCCGGGACGCGGGTCAGGTGCGCGAGCTGATCGGCGTCGGAGTTGGGTTCGTGCGCGCGGTTTCGCTGCAACTCGATCACCGGCCGCACCGCCGCCAGCAGCAGGAACCAGGCCGCGAGATACGCCAGCACCGCCTGGGTGGTGTCGCTTCCGAACCAGGACACCGCGAATACGATGCCGCCGGTCACCAGGATCGAGAGCACCCCGTACCAGTTGCGCACCTTCAACAGCAGCACCGCCAGCAGCGCGATCGTCAGCCACAGCATGAGCGTGATCCGATGCGCGCCCAGCAGTGCGGCATAGCCGAGGCCCAGCAGCGCGGGCGCGGGATATCCGGCCGCCATGGTCAGGATCATGCCCAGGCCGTAGGGCTTTCCGCTGGAGACGGTGAGTCCCGAAGTATCGGAATGCAATCGGATGCTGTTGAGTCGTCGGCCGGTGAGCAGTGCGGTGAACGCGTGCCCGCCCTCGTGCGCGATCGTCACCGCGTTGCGCAGGATCCGCCAGGTCGGGCGGAAAACCACCAGCAACAGCGCGACCACGGCGGTGCCGATCACCAGCTGCCACGGCGGCGGGGACTGGGTGGTGGTCAGCCGATCCACGATCGTGCTGCCGTGCTGGGCGAACTCGGTGCGCATCGCCGAACCATAGCGAGTTCGGCTGTGAGTGACCATGGAGACGGCTGTTCGACAGGCGACGCGCAACGAACCGGTGATAGGGTTTCGCACCGCGTGACGCGTTCCCCCGCATCGTGACCGACCGCACCGGTCGTGAGGGGGGTCTGCACCGAGGAGGTTCCAGTTACATTGCAGCGTAATGCTTTTCCGGACGCACCGACGGCGTTCGGCTACGACGAACATCGCAATGTGGACCCCGCGCGGTCCTTCGTTCCGGGCGCGGCGGAGTGGTACGACAGCCCCGGCGACTACTGGCCGCAGACCGACTACGACGACTCGGACGGCTGGCACGAATCACCGACTCAGGACTGGGACGACTGGTCGGAGGCGCAAGACCCCGCGCCCTTCGCTGATCCCGCGCCCGCCGAGCCGGGGCGCGTCGCCTCGCATCGCAAGGACACGACCGTCAACCGGGCGCGTGGACGGGCCGTGATCGCGGCCGTCGCCGCCGGAGCGGCCGTCGCGGCGACCCAGGCCGGTCTGCAGACCTCGGATTCCCAGCCCGTCCTGATGGCCTCGTCGGTCGGAAACGGCGCCGGGGCGATCGACGGTCTGCCGCCCGCCGCACTCAACGGCACCGACGCGCATTTTCCCGAAATCCTCAACAGCGCACCGGTCGAGGACCTCAGCCAGTTCCAGGACATCCTGCAGAACGGTCAGCAGTTCGCCGAAGATCTGGCCGCGCGTGAAGCCTCCAAGTTCCGCCCGATCTTCGCCAAGTTCGCGTCGGGCACGTTCACCTCGGGTTTCGGATCCCGGTGGGGCGTCGAACATCTCGGCGTGGACGTCGCCGCCCCCATCGGCACCCCGATCTACGCCATCGAGGACGGCACCGTGATCAGCGCGGGCCCGGCCGAGGGCTTCGGCATGTGGGTGCGACTACAGCACGACGACGGCACCATCACCGTCTACGGCCACGTCGACACCGCGACGGTCTCTGTCGGACAGCGGGTCCTGGCCGGCGACCAGATCGCCACCGTCGGCAATCGCGGCTTCTCCACCGGCCCGCACTGCCACTTCGAGGTGTGGCTCAACGGATCCGACAAGATCGACCCGCTGCCCTGGCTCGCCAGCCGCGGCATCTCCCTCGGCCCGGAGGAAGACTGACGGTCGTACTGTGACCCGGCCGCCCACGCATGCTGCTCCGATGCGACCTGCCGACCACGTAATGTGTGGTGCAGTGTGATCGATTCCGCAATTCTCTCGAGGAGATGCTGAAGAAGGAGTGCGGCCATGCCGGTCCTCGACGATGCCCGTGAGATCCAGGGCGAGCTGGTGGACCTGCGGCGGCGACTGCATCGCGAACCCGAACTCGGGCTGTATCTGCCGCGCACCCAGGAGAAGGTGCTCACCGCCATCGACGGACTCGGCCTGGACGTGACTGTCGGTGAATCGCTTTCGTCGGTGACGGCGGTGCTGCGGGGGAGTCGGCCGGGACCCGCGGTGCTGCTGCGCGGCGATATGGACGCGCTGCCGGTCGCTGAACGCACCGGGCTCGACTTCGCCGCGCCGGTCGAGCGGATGCACGCCTGCGGTCATGATCTGCACACCGCGATGCTGGCCGGAGCCGCGCGACTACTCGCCGGACAGCGCGAAAAGCTATGTGGAGATGTCATTTTCATGTTCCAGCCGGGCGAGGAAG
Source organism: Nocardia sp. NBC_00511 (assembly GCF_045161165.1). Lineage (NCBI taxonomy): Bacteria > Bacillati > Actinomycetota > Actinomycetes > Mycobacteriales > Nocardiaceae > Nocardia > Nocardia sp. NBC_00511. Next base: position 3,415,721 of record NZ_CP107849.1, on the reverse strand, counting down.
GCTACGACGGCGCTCGGCACATGGTCGACGAGGGCGTGCTGGACGCGGCGGGTGGCCGGGTGGTGGCCGCGTACGCACTGCACGTGATGAGCATGATGCCGGTCGGTCGGTTCACTACGCGGAGTGGGCCTTTCCTCTCCGCCTCCGACACCGCACGGGTCACCGTGCGGGGTGCGGGCGGCCACGGATCGATGCCGCACACCGCCCTCGACCCCATCCCCGCCGCCTGCGAAATGGTGCTCGCCCTACAGGCTTTCGTGACCCGCCGCTTCGACATCCACGACCCGGTGGTGATCACGGTGGGCACCATCCACGGCGGCACCCAGCACAATGTGATCCCCGACGACGTCTGCTTCGAGGCGACGGTGCGCAGCTACTCCGACGCGGCACACGCGATCGCGAAGGACGGATTCGCGCGGATCGTACGCGGCATCGCCGACGCGCACGGCCTCACCGCCGACCTCGAATACGACCTGCTGTACCCGGTCACCGTCAACAGCGACCGCGAAGCGCGATTCGCCGCCGAGACCGCCATCGATCTGTTCGGCGAACAGCGATTCGACTGGGCCGCACACCCATCCGCCGGATCCGAGGACTTCTCGCGAGTCCTCGCCGAGGTGCCCGGCGCGATGATCATGCTCGGTTCGCCACCCGCCGGGATCGAGGATCCGGCCCGGGCACCGGCAAACCACTCTCCGCTCGCGGAATTCGACGAGTCGGTGCTGGGGGATGGGGCGGCGTTCTACGCGGACCTCGCGCTGCGGCGGCTCGCGGCCGAACCGGCGGCCTGAGGCTTTTCTATCGCAGCGCGATCACCACGGCTTGACCGTCATGGTCACCGGTCGAAGTGGTGTCGGTGTCATAGGTATTGCCGAGAGTGATCGAACCCAGATCCGTAGCGCCCTTGGCCACCAGAGCTGTTCGCACATTGTCACGAGCCTGCGTGAACGACGCATAGGTGTGCGTCACCACCGCGAAATTCTCCCGACTGAATGCCGCGGTCCACACGAACCCGCCACCCGCCAACGGCGCGGGCCCGAAAACCCTTCCGTGGTCGTTGGTTTCGATGGCGATCGCATCCGAGAACGCGGAATTGCTCCCATCCGGCGGCTGCTGCGAATACTTCTGCCCATCGATGAACGCCTGATACCCCGTGCTGTGCAACGATCGAACGGGAAATCCTGCGGCAGCGAGACTATCGGTCAGTTTGGCTGTAGCCGCCGCGGCGGTGCTCGACGTCCGGTCGACCAACACCACATCGATCGGCTCGTACAGCGACTTCCCCTGATAACTCTGCCCCAGCCAATTCGCCACCGCCCCCGACGATTGCAGCATCCACATCCCGATCGACCCGTATGCGGTCGACACTGCCGCATCAGCCGGAGGCGGTGTCCCCGGGGCGGACTGCGAAGTGCCCGTCGGCAGATCCGACGAACCGGTAGGCAGCGCATGCGCCACCGGCATCGCCAGAACGCCAGCCGCAACCAGCGAGACCGCCACCCCGGACCACGACCGAGTTGTGAAGCGAGACAACATATCTACCTCTCATCGACTACTCGAACGTTTTAGCAGAGGTAGACCGGTTGCGCCCGGCGAGGAGTGGCAACGGCGGGAAATGTCGATACCTGCGTTCGGCAACCCATCGGTTCTGGCTGGCGTCGAATCGCGATCCCTGAAGTCCTCTACTGTGCCGGTGTGGAAACCGGAAAGCCGGAACCCGCCCGAACTAGAACGCGTTCTAGGTACGGTCGGGGTATGAACAAGACCGGGTCGATCGTGCGGGTCGGCATTGCCTACGTTCTCGCCTTCGCGGCGGGCGGCGCGTGGCTGGCCTGGGGCCCGGCGACGTCGAGCCTGCTGTTGGACGGATTGATCGCCGACCTGATCGCCACCCTCGTGGTGTTCGCGGCCAGCCGGATCTACCGCAACTCCAGCTTCTACGACGCGTACTGGAGTGTGCTGCCGCCGCTGCTGATGGTCGCGTGGTGGGTCGAGATCGGCTCGGGCGGTGACCGGGCGCGGAGCTGGCTGGTGCTGGGCGTGATCGTATTCTGGTCGATCCGATTGACCGGCAACTGGCTGTACGCGTTTCCCGGCCTGCACCACGAGGATTGGCGGTACGCGATGATTCGCGACCGCGCGGGCCGAGCTGAGATCCTGGCCGACCTGTTCGGCATCCACGTCGTGCCCACCCTCCAGGTCTTCGCCGGAATGCTGCCGGTATACGCGGTACTGGCCAACACCGATCGTCCCCTCGGCGCACTGGACATCCTCGCCTCCGTGATCGGCATCGGCGCGGTACTACTGTCCTTCTTCGCCGACCTCCAGATGTACCGCTTCGTAGCCCGCCGCACCCCCGGTCAAGCCATGGACCAGGGCCTGTGGAGCTGGTCGCGACACCCGAACTACTTCGGCGAGTTCGCTTTCTGGTGTGCCCTCGCCTTTTTCGGCCTGTCCGCCGCACCACAGGACTGGTGGTGGGTAGTACTCGGCGCGATCGCCATGTTCGCGATGTTCCAAGGCGCCAGCATCCCCATGATGGAACAACGCAGCCTGGAACGCCGTCCCGCGTACCAGCAGGTGATCGACTGCATCCCGCGTTTCGTCCCACGCCCGCCCCGCCGACGAAACAGCCTGGCGGACAACGCTTTGCAGGACTAGGTCCATCACACCAGATTCGGCAGTAGCGGGAGTTGTGCAGATGAGTGCGTTGGGTGCACGGCCTTTGAGGCCGTAGTCACGCGACGGCGGTGTCACGGACGAGGGCGGTCAGCCGAGAGTGGTGGCGGCGGTGCGGAATTCTGCCAAGGCGGCCAGGGTATGGTGCGCGAGCCCGGTCGTGTCACCGCTGTCGGCTTCGGTCCATCGGGCGAAGCCACGCTTGAATGCGAGAACACCCACGCGACTACAGCGACCCGGACGGGCTCGTGCGGGCTATCGCCGAGGAGAGCGCTGCCATCGCCGCACTGCGTGCGGAGGCGCTGCGCGACTGGCGCTGCCGCGTCGATCGGCCGAAATTGGTTGCGGGACAATGTTTCAGATGGGTTCAGCGGGTAGTCCGAGTAACGGTGCGCATTCGCGCCGAACCGATATCGACAACTAAGGACAAGACTTTCATGACCACACCCGTCACATCGACCTTGCTCACCCAACTACGTGCTGTCCACGGCCTGACCAATACCGAGATCCAGATCGCCGACACCCGGACCGCGCAGGCTCGCACCGAAGCGGTACGCGACGAGCTGTCCGCGAACGCCCACGATGCCCGTATGCGCGCACAGAACATCGACAGCGCCATCCGGGAACTCGGCGGTGTGCCGGACCTGATCGGCCCGTTCGTCGGTCGCGCTGTCGCGACGGTGAAAACACTGCGGGAGCAGGCAGAGCCTTTCGACGAAGCTCTGCTGGGCGACCTCGCTCTGGAAAGCCAGCTGCTGGGCCGGGCCCGCTACATCAAGGCCCTCGCGACCACCGCGAGCCGCAGCGACCTCGTCACGTTGGCGGACCGGCTGATCGCGGCGCACACCTCGACCGTGGACTGGCTGACCACCGTACTGGCCGAGGACGCACTCGGCGGACCGGCGGCCCTGCGTCGTACACCGACACAGGCCGTCACCGGTATGGCGGTGCGGCTGGCCAATATTCCGCTCACCTGGTCCGCGCGCGGCATCGACCGCGTATTGGACATGTTCCGCTCCGTCCCGCCCGCACTGGACGAGCTGCGGGCTCGGGGCGCGCATGCCGGTGACGTCACGGTCAAGACGCTGACCGCCTCTCGTGACGCCGCGCTCGAGACCGCCGAGAAGGTCACCCGCCGCGAGGGCGTCAGCGGCACCGCCGACGCCCTGCACTCGGTACGCACCGAAGCCGGCATCCTCGACGCGGACGAGCTGCCGATCCGCGACTACGACGGGTTGAATGTCGGCCAGGCCGTCGCCGCGATCAAGGAGTTGTCCAAGCCTTCCGACGTGCGTGCGGTTCTCGCCTACGAGGAATCGAACAAGGCTCGCCACAATGTGGTTTCGGCCGCCGAATCGCGTGTCGCCGCCCTCGCTCAGGAAGCCTCCGGGCTCCGCTAGGAACGCACGACGGCGGCGGCGATGTAGATCGCCGCCGCCGTGGGGGTGTGGATCAGTGGCAGCGCGCCGACCGGTGACGAGATTGACCAGGAACAGCAGAATCACCGCGCCGCCGAGGCAGGTGAAGAAGCTGAACCACAGCCCGCCGCCGTTGACATCCACGCCGAGGACCTTCAACAGGAACCCGCCGATCAATCCGCCGACGATCCCCACCACGATATTGAGCAGGATGCCCTGCTGCGCATCGGTTTTCATGAATTTGCTGGCGATCCATCCGGCGAGGCCGCCGATAATGATCCAACCGAGAATGCCGAGACCGAGCATGGTGAACTCCTAGCTTCGAGGCCGCTGAAGGAACCCAGCGATCGGGGTGTAGCCCGGCCGGTTCCCGGCGGGGCGCATCGCCCCACCGCGAACAAGGCTCGGCGGTTGATCTTGTTTCTTGTAGTCCGAATGCCCGGTGCCGGTGGATCGAAACCGAGCTGTTTCCAAGATCGAGGCCCGGGTATGCCTAGGTGTCAGCCGGTAACGAAAAGAGTGGTTCTGGTGCGAAAAACGCGCACAGTAGGTTTCGAAGCGGAGTTCCTGCTGGTCGACCCGCGCGGTGCGCTGGTGTCTCGACCAGCCGCCGCGGCCACCCACGCAAACCCGCTCAACAGTGACAGCTCGGCGGGACGCGGGTTGTTGCCGGGGCGGCAGCGCGAACGGCTATCGAGGGCGCACCCAGGTGGCGTGTGCGCCATGCGCGTCCCGTTCGAAGGTGAACATGACGGCCTGGTGCTCGGTGAGCGTGCGGTAGCCGGGCTGGTCGATACAGGAATGCTCGACGAAGACGGTGCGCTCTGGCAGCGCTTCGGGCGCGATGAACCCGAAACCCTTTGCCGCGTCGAACCATAGAACGATGCCGCGCAGTGGGGAGTCTTGCGGCTGGTCGAGATGTAGTCGCGGGAGGGTGGTGGGGGACAGCAGGGGGTGCACGGCTGGTACTCCTCGACATCGGCCTGGACTGGTCTGGCCGCCATACCCGTATCGCCCGGCCCGAATCGCGCTGAATTACGGCCGCTAGCAAGGTGTTTCGCTGTCAGTTCCGACCGCACCCGCCCGCCGGAGCGGCGCGTGCCGCTCCGGCGGGCGGGATTGACGTCTGACGATTACTGCCCGGGGCGGGGAACGTCTCCGCGCCAGCTGCCGGTCTCGTGCGAGCGGTCCTCGATGAAGGTCTTGAACCGCTCGAGGTCGCCCTTGACGCGGTGGTCGAGGAATCCGAGTTTGTCGCCGACATTCTCGAGGAAGCCTTCGGGATCGACATCCATCTGGGTGGTGACCCGGGTGGTCTCGTCGTCGATCCGGTGGAAGGTGACCACACCGGCGTGCTCGGGTCCGCTGTCGGAACGCCAGGCGACGCGCTCGTCGGGGTGCTGTTCGGTGATGGTGGCGTCGAATTCGCGTTCCACCGGACCGACCTTGACCTTCCAGTGCGTGTGGGTGTCGTCGAGTTGCTTCACCTGCTCGACGCCGCTCATGAATTCCGGGAAGGACTCGAACTGTGTCCACTGGTTGTAGACGATCCGAATGGGTGCCTTGACATCGGTGGAAGCGGTGACGGTACTCATGGTGACTGCCTTCTCTCCGGTCCGTGGACCCGATCGTTAGGGCCACACTGCCCTGCCTGCTCGGCTGATGCCGCTCTCGGCGCGACACGACTCGCGGCTACCCGGTGCCCCGACTCCCAAACGGCCTGTCCTGGCCAGGATCAGCGATCGCCGGTGGGAGTGCGCAGGACGCCGGCGCCGTCGGGGCCGGTCGGGGCGAGCGGCTTTGCCCTTGCCGCGGTGAGGCTTTCGCGGGCCGCGGCGACGACCGCGTCGGTGGTGAGACCGAAATTCTGGTAGAGCGTGGTGTAGGGCGCGCTGGCGCCGAAGTGGTTCAGGCCAACTATGCGTCCGGCGTCGCCGACGAACTCGCGCCAGCCCATCGGCACACCGGCCTCGATGCTCACCCGGGCGCGTACCGTGGGCGGCAGCACCCGCGCGCGGTAGCCCGGGTCCTGGGCGGCGAACCATTCCCAGCACGGCAGTGAAACCGCCCTCGTGGCAATGCCTTCGGCCTCGAGCACGGCGCGGGCGTCGATGATGATCCGGACCTCGGAGCCGGTGGCCATCAGGATGAGTTCGGGGAGGCCGCCGGTGGCCTCGGCCAGCACATAGCCACCCCGGGCGGTGCCCGCCGCGGACGCGAATTCGGTGCGGTCCAGGACGGGCAGCGGCTGCCGCGACAGCGCTAGTCCGGCGGGACGGTCATTGTGCTGGAGGATGGTTCGCCACGCCACGGCGGTCTCGTTCGCGTCCGCGGGACGGACGAAGTCCAGGCCGGGGATGGCCCGCAAGGCGGCGTAGTGCTCGACCGGTTGATGGGTGGGCCCGTCCTCGCCGAGCCCGATGGAATCGTGTGTCCACACATAGATGACGGGAAGCTGCATCACGGCGGCCAGGCGGACCGCGCCACGCATGTAGTCGCTGAAGGTGAGGAAGGTGCCGCCGTATACGCGGGTGCCGCCGTGCAGCGCGATGCCGTTCATGACCGCGCCCATGGCGTGCTCGCGGACCCCGAAATGCAGTGTGCGCCCGTAGGGTCCGCCCGACCACTTCTTGGTCTGGCGATTCGACGGCAGGAACGAGGGCGCGCCCGGCACCGCGGTGCTGTTGCTCTCGGCGAGGTCGGCCGAACCGCCCCACAGTTCGGGCAGGGCAGGATACAGCGCCGCGAGGACCGCCCCGGAGGCCGCACGGGTGGCCACGCCCTCGGGATCGGCGTCCCAGGTCGGCAGCGCGTCCGCCCAGCCCGGCGGCAGGGAGCGGGTGGACATCCGCTCCAAAAGTGTTCTGCCACCGGGGTTCTCGTCTTGCCATGCGTCGAAGCTGCGTTGCCAGCGGGTATGCAGGTCGCGGCCCCGCTCGCCGACCCGGCGGGCGTGTGCGAGCACCTCGAGGTCCACGTCGAAGGTCCGGTCGGGATCGAAGCCGAGGATGCGCTTGGTCGCCCGCACCTCGTCCTCGCCGAGCGCAGACCCGTGGGCCGCGCCGGTGTTCTGCTTGTTCGGCGCGGGCCAGCCGATGATGGTGTGCAGCACGATGATCGAGGGACGGCCCGGTTGCGCGCGGGCGGCGTCCAGTGCGCGGTCGACCCCGGCCAGGTCCTCGCCGTCCTCGACGTGCTGCACATGCCAGCCGTAGGCCTGATAGCGCATGCCGACGTCCTCGGTGAACGCGATATCGGTGTCGTCCTCGATCGAGATCCGGTTGGCGTCGTAGATCAGGACCAGATTGCCGAGCTCCTGGGTGCCCGCCAGCGACGACGCCTCGCCGCTGAGACCTTCCTCGAGGTCGCCGTCGGAGGCGAAAACCCAGATCGTGTGGTCGAATACGCTGCGGCCCGGCGGCGCGTCGGGGTCGAGCAGGCCGCGTTCGCGGCGGGCGGCCATCGCCATGCCGACGGCATTGCCGACGCCCTGTCCCAGCGGCCCGGTCGTCGTCTCCACGCCCGGCGTGTGGTTGACCTCCGGGTGGCCCGGTGTCTGCGAACCCCACGTCCGCAAAGCCTGCAGATCCGCGAGCTGCAGGCCGTATCCGCTGAGATACAGCTGGATGTACAGGGTGAGGCTGGAATGCCCCATCGACAGGACGAACCGATCGCGGCCCGTCCAGTTCGGATCGCCCGGATCGTGCCGCAGCCACTTCTGGAACAGCAGATACGCGGTGGGGGCCATGCTCATCGCGGTGCCGGGATGCCCGTTGCCGGTCCTCTGCACGGCGTCCATCGCGAGCACCCGCACGGTGTCGATCGCGCGGCGATCGAGTTCGCCCATGCCCTCCGGCAGGGTCGGGTGCGGTCGTGTTGTCATCGCGTCGGTCATCCCGGGCGGCTACCCACCCGCCCGGCTTTCAACCGATCGAGGATGCCCGCGCTGGGTAGAGTCGAAAGCGGATGTACGGGCGAATCGAGGGGAGCAGCGGTGTATCCCGAGGGTGTGCGGGCCGATGGGCTGCCGGCGGTGTTGTCGGACCCGGTGCGGCTCGCGGCGCTCGCGGCCAGTGGCCAGATCGGGAGTGGGCCCGAGCGGGTGTTCGATGATCTGGCGCGGCTGGCTGCCTCGGTGACCGGCTGCGGGATCGCCGCGATCACGTTCGTCGGAGAGCATCGCACATTTTGGAAGTCGGTGCCGCACTTGCCATTCGGGGGTTTCGAGGCGTGGCAGAACGCGGTGGGGGAGAGCTTCTGCTACTTCCCGGTGGGGATGGGCGGGCCGTTCATCGTCGAGGACGCCGCCGACGATCCCCGCACCGCCGGGCATCCCGCGATCGGTCCGTGGGGCGTGGGGGCGTGGGCGGGATTCCCGATCGAGAGTCCCGACGGGTACGCGATCGGGAGCATGTGCGTCATCGACGCGGCGCCGCGGGCCTGGAAGGCCGAGGATCTCGACACCCTCGCATTGCTGACCCGGGCGGTGTCCAACGAGGTCAATCATCGCGTCTCGCTCGAAACCGCGCGGGTGGCATTGCGAGTCGCCCAGGACGCGCTGACGCAGTCCGCGGAGCTGGCTCGCAGCTTGCAGGAGAGTCTCTTGCCGCCGGTGCTGCGGCCGGTGCCCGGTGTGGACAGCGCCGCGCGGTACCTGCCCGCTTCGGGCGAGGTGTCGGTGGTCGGCGACTTCTACGACCTGTTCCAGGCGCGCGGGCCGTGGTGGACCGCGGTGCTCGGCGATGTGTGCGGCAAGGGGACCGACGCCGCGAAGGTGACCGCGCTGGCCCGCTACACGCTGCGCGCCGACGCCGGTGAACACCTCTCACCGGCGGTGGTGCTGGACCGGCTCAACACCGCGATGCTCGCTCAGCGCGCGCCCCGGTTCCTCACCGCCGTGCAGGTGACCTTTCGTACCACTCAGGCGGGTATCGCCGGGCGGGTGTGCTTGGCCGGGCATCCGCCCGCGCTGCTGCGCCGCGCCGACGGCAGAGTCCAGCAGTTGGGCGCATCGGGCATGCTGCTCGGGGTATTCGAGCGCGTCGAATTGGACGATGTCCGGTTCCGGCTCGGTCCGGGAGATCTGTTGCTGCTCTACACCGATGGTGCCTGTGAAGCCCGCCCGGACCCGGACGGTCCGCGGCCGCCGAGACCGATCTTCGACGAGGATGCCTTGGCCCGCGCCCTCGGCGAAACCCACGGCCTGGACGCGGCTGCGACCGTCGATCGGCTCGCCACGGTCCTGGCCGAGTATCACGGCGGCTTCGCCAGCGACGACACCGCGCTGCTCGCGATCCGGGCAACCGTGCGGTGAGCTCCGGATGCGCAGCGGTCATTGCGAATCGCTGTAGTTGTTGTCGGTGAGGATGGTGTCGGGCCAGATGGCTCCGGTGGTGAGCTGGTAGGCGACATCGGTGAGCCGGGTGCTGCGCCGCCGTCCGTAGGCGCGCAACGCCTGGAAGGCCTGGTTCATGTCGAGGTTGCCGGCTTGCGCGAGAATCCCTTTCGCCTGCTCGATGGTGACGCGGTTGACCAGTGCGCGCTGCAGTTGATCGGTGAGCTCCACGCTGCGGCCGATCGCTCGCTCCTGCAGGATTCCGATCGTCGCGATGTCGGCCAGGGCGGTAGCGGCTTGAATGTCTCGTTCCGACAAGGCTTTCGGTTCACGACCGAAGATGTTCAACGCCCCGATGACCTCCTGGCGCAGGCGCAGCGGGATGGTGTGCACGGAGACGAATCCCGCGGCCAGTGCGCGCGGGACGAACCTGGGCCAGCGATCGGCCGTGGTGCCGAGATCGGCGACGAAGACCGGTTCGCCGCACCGTACCGTGTCCCAGCATGGACCCTCGTGGGCCTGCAGCTGGTAGAGCTCCAACGTGGCGGCCTGCTCGTTCGAAGAGGCCAGCATCTGCATCCCGCCGTGCTGATCGGCCATCAGGATTCCGGCGGCGGCGGTGTCGAGCAGGAGAACACATTGGGTGACCAGGACGTGCAGGACGTCGGCGGTGTCGTAGTCGTCGACGAGGACGTCCGCCATCTGCGCGAACGCGTCGAGCAGTCTGGATTCCCCGGTGGGATTCGGTTGCGGCGTATCGGGCATGGTGAAGTCTCCGTTTCTCCCCGTCTCGTGGTTCACGGTCGGTCGAGGTCGACGGGATCCACCCGGCGCGTGACCAGATCGTCCGCGACGTCGTCGAGCAGGCGTCCGGTGGCGTAGGCGTAGCTGCGCAGCCGTGCCAGCGCGTCCGGCGCGGTGAGATGGGATGCGGCGCTCACCATTCCGGTCGCCTGATGGATATGCGCGCGGTTGAACGGCACGTCGGTCCACCAGGTGGTCTGGTCGTCCGCGCGTTCCCCCAGCAGCGCCACGGTCACGATGGCGGCGACCTGCATCGCGATGGCGACATCGGTGGTGGACAGTCGGCCCGGGGCGGTGCGATAGAGATCCAGTGCGCCGACACTGATCTCGCCGTTCATCAGGGGGAAGGCGAAGATCGCGCCGATCGGCCGATCGGCCGCCTCGGCGGCGAAGATCGGCCAGGCGGTGACGGTGGTGGCGCGCAGATCGCTGATCAGCACCGGACTGCGCAGCCGGGCCGCCTCGAAGCACGGCCCTTCGCCGAGCCCGAACTGCAGCGCCTCGATCCCGGCCACGACTTCATTACTGGCGAAAAGAGTTTCGCGACGATCCGGGCCGAAGATCAGCGACACCGACGCGCCGTCGACCGGCAGCAGCTCGACACAGATGCGGGCCACCCGCGCGACCGCGTCCAGTCGGTCGTCACTGTGATGCAGGGCGAACAGCAGGGCCTCGTGTGCCCTGCGCAGCGAATCGCTGGGCGAACTGTGTCTAGGCATGACGAGGGCCGCCTGGCAGCGGCACAGTCTCGCGAGACGCGGCAGGGACCGTCATGAGGCTGCCGGAGCAGGTATGACCCGACCGACCAACCCGGCGTCCCAGGCCCGTTCGATCAGATCCAGGACATCGATCCGTGTCGAATCGGTCAGCCTCGGGTCGGTGAACAACGCGTCGGCCCGCGTGGCGATCGTGGTGGCCAGCAGTGCGGCGAGGGGCACTACACGAATCGTGATACGGCCGAACGTGTTGAGGCCCTTCACCCGAACGGTCAGGTCCTCGGCGCGGACGGGGTGCAGGCGCACCACGAGCACGCAGGGCCGCGTCAGGTCCAGAGTCAGGCGTACTGTCAGGTGCACACCGGCGAGGTACCGAGCGGTCAGCCCGACCAGCCGTGCCTCGAACCGGATCAGCAACGGAATCTCGACCATGAAGGTGCGATGGTCGTCCGGGTCGGGCGACACCATCGAATCCTCGGCTCGCACAACCGCATCGACCGCGAGCAGCCCCCGCGGCCCGAACTCGAGCGAGCACGCCTCCAGATGTCGCCGCACCACCTGGTCGACAACCGCGCCGATTCGCTCCGGACCGGCCGCGGCTCGCAATATCGCGTCCGCGAACTCGAGCCGTGACAGCGCCTGTCGCGCGACCTCTTCGGAGACAGGCGGAGAGATTTCGAGCATGGACGACTCGCTTTCGGCCGCCGGGCAGCCGCCCGGCTCGATGATGGTCCGACTCACACGTGGCCCTCGTCTTCGAGTCCCCGTCCACATCGACGGTGTGCGCCTGGCTCGGCGCCGGTCGGACATCCCGCACATACCCCGCCCGGATCGGAACAACCGGTTCGACTCGACCGAATCTCGGCGAGCATGCGGAAGCTGCTGACCGGCAACGGAATACGCCCGGTTCGCGTCGCGCCGACACGGTTGAAGGTTGTCCGCCGGGGTAACAGCGAAGCGATCGGTTCGCCCGATCAGTGGCTCAATACAGACGCCCCGGGTGACTCGGTCGCAGCGAAGTACAAGAAGCAGAAGGACGATGAAATGGCCAACTATATGCATCAGGCCACGTCTCAGCGGTCCTCGGCCACTGATGATCTCGATGGCGAAAGACACGGCGGCACACCGGCGCGAATGGTCGACGGACTGGTGGTGCTCGCCGGGCTGTTCACCGCCATCTCCCCGTGGGTGGTGCGCGGATACGCCGACGCGCCCCGAGTGGTCATCCAGAACCTGGTCCTCGGCGTCGCGGTAGCGATCCTGGGACTGGCGCTCACACTCGTGCGGGACAGACGACACGATCCGAGCTGGGTCCTGGTACCGATCGGTGTGTGGGTACTGCTCGCACCGTGGATCGTCGACCAGCACCCGGGTTCGGTGTCGTGGACCAATGTCCTGACCGGGATCGTGATCGCGGCACTGGGCGCGGCCGCCACCGCGTTGCTGATGTCGAAGGGTAGCGGCCACCAGCGGGAGCGGGTGGTACCGGAAATCCGTTGATCCGCAACATGATCGTGGGGCGCATCGCCGGACCGGTGGTGCGCCCCACGTGCACTGGGCGTGGTGAGCGCGTCGGTGTCGGGTGGAAGCGGCGCAGCTGGTCTCCCTGATCGAATGCAACTACACTGCGTAGTAGATTGTTGAGGGGGATTGCCATGATGGAAGCTGACGTGATTGCTCAGTTCTGCGCTGCGACGGAGGCGGGTGATGTCGACGCGGTGATCGAGACTCTGGCGTCGGACGCCGAACTGGTCTCGCCGCTGTTCGGGCGGGCCGTATTTCGCGGTCACGACGATCTGCGTGTGCTGTTCTCGGCTCTGCTGCCCGCGCTGTCCGGGTTGACCTGGCGGCATCGAGTCGGCGGCGACGGCATATCGGTCACCGTCGCGGCAGCTCGCGTCGCGGGAGTGCGTATCGGCGACGCCGTGCTGATCGAGCACGCCGACGATGGCCGCATCCGACGTATGACTCCACACCTTCGCCCCTGGCTGGGTTCGACGTTGCTGGCAATCGTCCTGGGGCGCAAATTGATTCGGCATCCAGCCGTGATTCGCCGCGTCTTTCGCTCCAACTGAACGCAGGTGCTCAGGCGACGCGAGCGATCATGGCCACAGCACGAGCCCCCACGCGAGGTCATCGGCTGGCCAGGCGGCAGACTGAGGGGATGGGTTCTCGTTCGTCAGCTCGGCCGTCGCCCGCGGATCTGGCCGCCGCGCAGGACAAGACCATTCCCGATTTGATCGGGCCCGGGTTGCGTGTGTTGTTCTGTGGAATCAACCCGGGACTGTGGTCCGGGGCCACCGGAATTCACTTTGCTCGTCCCGGAAATCGGTTCTGGCCCGCATTGCATCGGTCCGACTTCACCCCGCGCCTACTGGCACCCAGTGAGCAGCAGGAACTGCTCGGGCTCGGCTTGGGGATCACGAATGTGGCCGCACGCACGACCGCGAAGGCCGAGGAGTTGACCGCCGATGAATTGCGCGTCGGCGGACGCGCTTTGGTCGAACGTGTCGAGCGGTATCGGCCCCGAGTGCTGGCCGTACTCGGTATCGGCGCCTACCGCACGGCATTCGGTCGTCCGCGCACCACCATCGGCCCGCAGACCGAGGGGATCGGCGACACCGCGGTGTGGGTGCTGCCCAACCCCAGCGGACTCAACGCGCACTACACGCTTGACGGCCTCGCCTCAGAATTTCGCGCACTGCGTGAAGCGGTCGAAGCCGATTGACCTGACCTGGATGAGCCGCGACTACCTCGATCAGAGTTCGGCCGAGTGTTCGGTCGGCAGGCATCCCTCGGCCACACGGAACCGATCCGCGACCGCGATCAGGTACTCGAGCGACTCGGGCGACAACTCGACCGCCGTTCGGGCGAGACGTCGCAATGGCCGCATGTCGATTCGATCGACGACGGCGTTGTCGCGGTCGGGGGAGTTCGCTCGCGGGGCGGTGAAGTAGTCCGGAGCCACACCGAAGAACCCGACCAGATGTTCCATCAGTCTGGTCGAGGGATTGGTCCGGGCCCCGGACCGCAGTTGCGACAGATAGGTTTTGGACACTTCGCACCCCGATTCCGCCAGCCAGTCCGATAGCTCCTTGTTCGTGAGTCGCTGAAAGTTCTCTCGCTCCCACCTGAAGGCCTGTTCATTGAGCCGTGTTGCGAAGGTGTCGGTCACCGAACACTCCCGGTCGTCCCACGTTGTCGTGTAGCTGGAAGTCGCGATCGCGGCAACGGGATGTCTCACCGGCCGCGCAGCAAATGCTAGGTGAAAGACGGCCGAGTATTGCGGGATTCGACTTTGTCGCTGAAACCGGCTGCGCGGCAGTCTATTCGAGCACGATAGCCGACTCCGGTCGATCGTCGCAGAGCTACCGATTACGGCATAGGAAGCCTTTATCGCCAACGTCTTCGATCGGTCGAACACGACATACTGTCCGAATCGAATCGAAAGTTCTTGATAATGCGACTTGACCGTGGGTGAGGATCCTGAGGCCGCTCAGGGCCGGATGTTCCTCATCGAGCTGGAAATACGCGCCACCTGGATTTCGCAGCAACTTTCGAAGAAGAATGTGCAGGGCCGGCGGCGCTTGACCGCGGAATTGAACTCCGTGCACAAGAACATCGACAAGATCGAGACGCGATTCCCGCAGCAACGCAAGCGAAAATAGCTGGTGCCGCCCGCTGTCAGGCGGTGGCGGCGGATCCTTCGGTTCGCAGGGTGGGGAACCGCTCGTGAAGCTGGTCGATCTGGCGGCGGACAGCAGCCAGTTCGGCGTTGTGCCGGGCCGACTCCGCTGCAACTGGCTGAGCGTCTCGGCGACGGAGCACGGCTTGGGCGTGCATTGTCAACTCGCGCACGAAGTTTCGCGCCTGGGCTATTTCGGGGTCCTCGTACATGATTCTCGCATCGACGGGGGACGCAACGGCGGGACCGGCATCCGGCGTCAACCATTGAACCATGGACTGTCAACCCAGAGTTTTCCTCCCGTTCGAAAATTGCACTCGCTGGATGGGGGCGGGGGGAACCGGGTGGTTCAGCGGTTCAGCGGACGGCTGAGACGAGTCGCCGCGTGGCTGCCCGCTCGACCAGCAGTGGAATGAAGTCTCGGACCGGGTGGCCCTCGAAGCCGTGATGGGTGTCGTTCACGATCGTGGTGATGGTCCAGGTACCGATTGCCGGGAACCGGATGGCAAGCCGGTCGGTGAGTTCCTCGAGCTACCTGTCCTCATCAGATGATGGCATGTACCAAGGTTGCTCGTGGTTCTCCCGGCAGTCAACGAGGTTGATCCGATTCGGGTGGTATGCACCGAAATCGGTGACATTGGGGGCGCCGTCTCACCTGGTGACGGATTGACCAGTCGGTATTGAGCGGGTGCTCTTCGGCAGATATCGCAGTACGACAACGTCATCGAGCACAGTCGCGTCGACGAATTCGAGCCGCCGTCGTGAGCCGCCGGGGAAATCGGCCGGCTGGACGAACCGTGGGGCGTCGGCCTGCCCGATCAGCAACGGTGCGACCGCGTAGCGCAGCTCGTCTGCCAGACCGGCCGACAGGAACGCGGTGTGTATTTGTGTGCCGCCCTCGACGATCAGCCGCTCGATGCCACGGTGGCCGAGGTCGTCGAGCAAGGTCCCCCAGAAATCCGTGTCCGTGATCGCAGTGACCGCGGCAACCGCGTCGAGCTGGTCGCCGAGCTTCTCCCTGCCCTCGATCGTGGTGTACACCAATGGTTTTCCGGCCTCGATGAATTGGTGGAACATCTTCGCAGCCGGGTCCAGGTCGCCGGAGCGGGTCACCGTCACCTTGACGAGGTTCGCGGGTTTGCCCGCGGCGACCCGCGCCGCCCGCCGTTGTTCACTGCGCAGCCAAAGCCGCGGATCGTCGCGGCGAACAGTCTCGGCACCGATGAGGATGGCGTCGCAGTCGGCGCGAAGCGCATCGACGCCGTCGAAATCTCGATCGTTGGACAGGTAGAGGCGCTCGGGGATCGTGTCGTCGATGTAGCCGTCGAGGCTCACAGCGACCGAGAGCACTACGTACGGTCGGGCCAACTCTGTTCCTCCCACGCGGTGACGGCGTCGCGGAATTCGGCGACACCTGTTTGTGTGCTGGCAGGGTCGATCATGCCCGAGAGTTGCCGGACCTTGTGCAGGATGCGGGCTGATCTTGTGCCCATGCCGATTTCGAGTGCGCGGCGTCCCGCGATCGCGGCTGGTTCGATCTGTCCAGCTGCCATGTAGGCGACTGCCGCGCGAGCTAGGTACACGCCCCTGTCACGGGGATAGTTCGGCTGCATCTGGGCCAAAGCCTCCACGAATTGTGTTGTCGCGCCGACGTAGTCGCCGGTCTCGGCACGGGTGTGGGCCTGATAGGCATCGACGTACGAGTGGTCGAGAAACATGCCCCATTTCGGATCGTCGGGTGCAACGGAAACGATTTTTCGTGCGTTGTCGTAGGCGCGGGCGCTGCCTGTTTGGTCGCCTTCGAGGGCTTGGGCGTGCGCGCGGAACGTGAGTGCCGCTGCCGAGAACAGCGAGTCCTGTGGTGCGCTGCGTCGGGCCGCGCTAGCGAGTTCCTCGGCCTCGCCCGCGTCCCCTTGGTCGCACGCCAGCTGGCTCAGGCGCACCAGCGACAAACCGATGAAATAGTCGTCGGCCAGGCGGTGAGACAGCTGCAGAGCCTGCGCTGCCCAGTACCCGGCGCTGACGAAATTGCGCTGGTCTTGGCACTGCCAGGCTGCCGTTTCCGCGAACATTGCCTGCATACGCAGGATTCCGTGAGGATCGCCGACCTTTGCTTGCTTGAGTTGGCCGAGCAGATCGAGCGCACTGAGTACATGCGGAAGGGTCTGCGCTGAGCCGTACAGGTTGTCGGATTCGATGAGCGACATCCGAAGCTTGTCGAAGTGATTGACATGGTCGATCGAGGCATCGGCGAACATCGCCGCGAGTGGGTTCCGTGGCGTGCTCGGCAGCGCGCCGGACATGACTGCACTGACCGCGCCCGCACCGATCCCGAGGACGAATGTCCGACGAGGTACGGCGACGAGCACCATCTCGCCGGTGAGCGCGCGGGCCGATACCACCAGGCAATCGTCGTCATCGAACTTCGCGTTGGCCCGCCCACTCACCGGCGCCAGTGATTCGGATTCGGCGATGGTCGGCTCGTGCAGGATTGCCCAGAACCGCTCGACGACAGCGGGATCCGCAGCCGACAGCTTGTCATCCAATCGCCGAGCGTAGTTGGGACTCAGCGTGATGTCGTCAAGGCGGCGCTCCCACTTCTTGACGGCATCGCAGGAGACACCGACAAATGCCGCAAAGGGTTCCTGTGCCATTCGCAGCGCATCGCGGAATGCCTTTGTCTCGACGCCTGTCCACCGCACGCAAACGCTCATCGGTTCCCCTGTACCGGTCGATGCACCGAAGAGTACTCGTGGAGTACACCCCCGGTCACTTCTTTCGGAATGCCCTGAGCAGCAACGTTGAATATGCACGCGACGCCCGGCCGTAGCCGCCTGGCCCCCGGCGTCGGGTGCACTCCAACACTATTCCAGAGACATGGAGAACACCCGACATGGGAATCATCGGTGCGATCGCACTCACCGCGCTGGCCCTACTCGGCACCGCGCTGGTCTCGCTGCCGAGCTCGGATCGACGCGATCAGCCGAAACGGCTGACGGTCAACGACATTCAGACACGACTCGCTTCCGAGGTGCCGCACGCCTACGTACCGACGGGTCGGAGGTGTTGACTATGGGGCTGCTGCCATCCGCGATCGGGTATCTGCGCACCGATGTGTCGGGCCTCCGTCAGTCGCGCGACGAATCGCGGATCCTCGGGACGGCGAAGCGTACGGGTTATGACCTTCGAAAGACCGTCGCGTTCAGCGGCAAGACTGATCGACCGATGCATCGGCTGCGGGTCGTCTGCGAACGGATGGGGGTCGGCGCAGTGATCGTGCCGAACCTGGACCACTTCGAGAACAGGGTCGTTCCAGCGGAATTGCTCGAGGTGGCCGCCGTGGTGATCGTTGATCCGCTGAGCACTCTGAACAAAGTTGTGATCGGCGATGCGGTTATCGGTAAGGGGGATTGAGGTGCGAGCGATCGGATTCATTCTGCGAGAGGTGTCGGGTGAGGATGTCCGGCAGCATGAGGATGACATGGAGCGTCAAGCGGCTGCGCTGGGGTTCTGCTGGTATGCAACGCTTTTCGCGGACACTCACCGTGAGGGCAACTACGTCCGGGTCCTCAACTCCATCCTTCGCGACGACGTTGATGCCGTGTTTCTTCCTTGTGCCGACCATCTGGGGCCGGACGATATCCCAGTGTTGGTGACCCACACCGATGTCTACTGCGTGGCCGAAAGGCATCGGCACACGATCCACACCGAGGATGATCAAGGACCGGAGGGGTCGCCTCGCGTCGAGTGCTTTGCGAAGCCGACTCGAGCGTTCACGGTCGATACCGTGAATTACATCGACCCGGAGGGTGCGCACGTCCAGCAGCGGGCAACGTAGTGGCGGCAGCAGGTCTCGTTTCGCAGACTTCCCAGCTTGGCGGATCAATGCAGCTGTGCTCGTCCGCGGTTGATGACCGCCTGTGCGTCCTCGGCGACGTGCTGCCCGGCATCGCTGGACAGCCAGGCCGCAGCGGTCGCCGCCTCGATCTCGGCCTGCGATGCGAGGACGTGGTCTTGAACCCTGCGATAGGAACCCAGCAAGGTGGTGACGGCTGCTCGGTTGTTCGACGCGATGTCGGCGGCGAGCCGGTGGGCGGTGGGCAGTAGGTCGTCATGGGCGACGACCTCGGTGACCAGTCCGTGCGCGAGCGCGGTTGGCGCGTCGATGAAGTTGCCCGACAAGCTCATTCGGCGTGCGAACCCGAAACCGACGGCTTCGGGCAGCCGGGCGGTCAGACCCCACAGGGGCATGACGCCGACGCGAGCGTGGGTGTCGGCGAAGCGGGCGCGCTCCGAGGCGATGAGGACGTCACAGGCCAGCGCGAGTTCGAGTCCGCCGGTCACCGCGGCACCGTTGATCGCGCCGATGATCGGCTTGCTGATCGGCGGCCACGGGTGTCCGGCCGGGGCATCGCCCGCGCCGGAAGCGCTAGCGCCCATATTGTCCCAGCCGCCTTCGGCACCGATCACTCGGAGGTCGACGCCGGCGCAGAAGGCCGGGTCGGTGCCGGTCAGCACGACGACGGCGACGTCGGGGTCGGAGTCGGCGGCGGCGATCTGCCGCTGAATCTCCGCGATCAGCTGCGGGGACAAGGCATTTCGCGATTCGGGCCGATCGAGGGTGAGGGTCAGAACGGCATCGTGCTTGTCGACGAGGAGCATCGCTGGATGGTAAGGGAGCTATTGGCAATCGGGCAATAGGTCCATTGCGCCTCCCATCCGGGCCGTCGGTCGGGAGGCATGAGGGGACAATTCGCGGCGCTGAGGTCGACACGGCTGGTTGATCTTCCGCCGCGCCGCGATGGCCACTCGGATCAGCGCGGTATGCGGCGTGAGCGGATATTCGTTGCTGCCAGCGCGAGTTCGCAGACTCGGATCTGAAGCTCACTGAGTCGTCATCGAAGGTAGTTGCCCAAGGCATCGACAAGTCCCCGGGTTCCTTGCTCGCGGTTGGGCCCGTCGGCCCAGAACTGGTCGAAGAAGACGCCGTGCTCGGTGTGGGTGAACCGAGTGCCCTCCGCGCTCGGCTCGAATTCCAGCGAGGCCACCGACGTTGACATGTGAGCTCCGTCGATCCACATGTCGTACGTCGTGACGATGCGGAGGTGCTCGACGATATCGGTGTAGGTGGCCTCGTACCGCGACACCGGGCCGTCGTGGAACTTCCCCTCGGCGATATCGCGGCCGCCGATACGGAAGTCGAAGACCCACTCGCCGGGCTCCATAGCATCGCCGCCGCCCCACCAGGCCAACTTTTGCTGCTCTTCAGCGAACGCGCCCCAGACGCGCTCAACGGGAACCGGGTAGCCGCGGGTCAGGGTGAACTCGGCGCGGGCGAGTCGGCGTTCGGTGGTCATTCGCCTGTCCTAACGGGTGAAGGTGACGTGGATCGTGCCGCTCTCGCCCACTTCTGACGTCACCTTGTGGGTGAGGTCGAGACCGCCGAGATCGTCCCACAGCCCAGTTCCGCGGCCGAGGATGATCGGGGCGACCATGAGGTGCAAGTCGTCGACCAGGCCCGCGCGCAGGAAGGCCCGCGCGGTGCCGACGCCACCGCCGACGCGCACGTCCAGACCGCCCGCGGCATCGGTCGCCTCGGCGAGTACGTCTTCGATTGCGCCGCTGCGGAAGTGGAATGTCGTCCCGCCCTCCATCGGGATCGACGGCCGCGGGACCACCTGGTACGGGTATCCACCCGGAGGGGCCGGTTTCGACCAATCTTGGCGTCGCAGTGTGTTGGTGAGGACATAGACCGGCGTGCCGAACGGCGGCCGATCACCCCACCAACCCTTCCATTCCGGGTCGCCGGGAAACGCGTGCAGACCGAACATGCCCGCGCCCATGATCTCGGCTCCGACTCCCTCGAAGAACGCGGCGGTGGCGCGGTCGTCGACGCCGGTCGTGCCGGCGCCGCTGGTGTCGCCGAACACCCGCTCGCGGAACGTGCGGGTGGCGATGTGGCCCGCCGCGAGACGCCCCCAGTCCTCACCCATCGGATTGTCGGGGGAGTTGTCGGTCGCCGAGGTGAAGCCGTCCAGCGAGACGAACAAGTTGATGCGAACGCGGGTCATATTTCAGGTCTCCTTCGAAGTGGTGCGGGTCAGGTGGATGCCGAGCCGGTCGGCTTGCTGTTCTGCGGGAGTTCGTAATTCGCCGAGCCACAGGTGCAGGACATCGAACGCGCCCGGTCGCAGGCTCACAGTGCGAACGCGTCCGAGCTTGTGTGACGTCACCAGCCCCGCGCTCTCGAGGACGCGCAGATGCTGCATCAATGACGGCAACGCCATCGAGAACGGTGCCGCCAGCTCGGATACGACAGCCGGTGACTTCGCCAACCGCTCGACGATGGCTCGGCGCGTCGGATCCGCGAGAGCGCGGAGCACCGAGTCGAGCTCGCCGTGATACTTAGGCACAAACCTAAGTATCACGGCGGTGTCGGGATTCGTCAACCGGTTCGAGGTCGCTGACTCGGTTATGGGAACTGGTGGGGCCTATCTTCGACATGCTCCTGACCACATCACGCCTGTCGTCCGAATCGACTGGAAGGCAACCGCTTTCAGTCGACACTTCGAGAGCGCGTGCAGACCGGACCGCTCGGATTCGATGTGCGATGTACTGAACAGGCCGTTCGAACACAGCCCGATGCTGCCGGTATCGAATCCGTCCGCGCGTGGTGGACGGCAGCGGGCACTACGGCTGTCCGAACGTGAAGCGCTGTACGGCTTTTTCGTCACTCGGGCGCAGCAGTCGAAGTACGGTACACCCGTCCAGCACGGGACAACGTAGTCGCAATGGAGACGCTGCGGGCCCTCAAAACGTGAGCAAAGTGTGAATCTGGAGGCCGTAGTGGACATCCGGTGCGCTGACCTTGACTTTCACCGGGTTCGAGGCGTATCAGTCTGGGTACAGCTACCGAGTAAGCGGAATGGCGACGCCGTGGAGAGAGGCGGTCCAGGTGTCGATGCGACCTATATTGGCGGGGCGCCTGTGGCGGGTGCGGCCGTGGAATCCGAATCCGTTGATGCGGGCCTCGGATCGAGTGGAAGTGGTGTTGCGGGCGTTGGCCGTTGTCGTGGCGGTTGCTGCGGTGCCGGTGGCGGGGGCGGTGGGGACCGTGAGTTATACGGGGGCGGTTACCCGGATCGCAGCACAGGATGTGGGGAAGACGCAGGTGAGTGCTACCGAGACGGCGGATGCGACGCGGGTGCCCGACGGGGACAAGTACGGGGCGTATCAGGATCGGTATCAGGCTGCGGTGCATTGGACCTTCGACGGGCATGCGCAGACCGCGACCGTCGAGGTTCCGGGGCCGCAGGCGGCCGGGGCCCGGGTGTCGCTGTGGATCGGGAAGGATGGGCAGCCGGTGTTGGCTCCGGCGCGGCCGGGGGCGGCTGCGGCCGAGGGGGTCGGGACCGGGTTGGCGGTGCTGGTCGAAACCTGGTGTGCGGCAGCGGCATCGGTGTGGTTCACCAGTACGGTGCTGGATTCTCGACGCCATTCCCGCTGGGAGCGGGAGTGGCGGGGGATCAACCGGCCGATCGGGAAGGACACCCTGTAGCGGGTGGAATCGGTTGCGGGGGATCAGTATTCGCCGCGGACCAGGTTCTCCGGAGGCTGTCCGGCGAGGTAGCGGGCGATCTCGCCGGTGGCGATCGCCCAGCCGCGCTGCACGTTTCCGCTGCTGCTGCCGCCCACGTGCGGGGTGAGCAGCAGGCCGGGAGCATCCCAGAGCGGGTGCGCTGCGGGCAGGGGTTCGGGGTCGGTGACGTCGAGGATCGCGCGCAGACGGCCGGATCGCAGTTCGCTGAGCAGGTCGTCGGTGCGGACCACGGGGCCGCGGGCCGCGTTCACCAGGATGGCGTCGTCGGGCATGCGGGCCAGGAACGTGCTGTCGACCATGCCGATGGTGTCGGCGGTGACCGGGACCATCAGTACGACGGCATCGAAATGCGGTAGCAGAGCGGGGATTTCATCGCTGCCGTGCACGCCGTCGCGAGCCGTGGTGCCGACCAGGGCGACGGTGGTGTCGAACGGGATCAGCATGCGCTGCAACTCGGTGGCCAGATCGCCCGCGCCGATGATCAGAATTCGCTTGCCGTGCAAGGTATCCGTGCGGTGCTGGGTCCAGCGGTGCTCACGCTGCGCCACCGCGAAACCGGTGAACTCGCGATACACCGCAAGCAGGCCGGTGATCGCCCACTCGGCGGTGCTGGCTCCGTGCGCGCCGCGCGCCGTCGACAGCATCACCTCGCCGGGGATCTGGCCGACCCAGGCCTCCGCGCCCGCGGTGAGCAGCTGCACCAGTCGCAGTTTCGGCAGCGAGCGCATCAGGTCCACGACGTCGTCGCGGCGGGCCAGGAAGGTGGGGACGAAGACCTCGGCCGAATCGGCTCCGGCGGGCAGGGGTTCGCCGATGGTGTAGCGCAGCGGCCGCGCGCCCTCCAGCTTGCTCACGGCGTCGAAGCCGTAGTCGTCGGGAACCAGCACCGTGACCGTCATGGTCGAAACGCTACCGGGTGCGCGGCGGCCGTACTCACCGTGGACATGGCAGGGCCCGCCGTGCGGTGGGGGAGCACGGCGGGCCGGGCAATCGTCCGGGTCAGTAGCGCGGATGCGCCAGATACCGGGCGGGAGCGCCCAGCAGCCAGCGGACCAACGCCGCGACCAGCACGATGATGCCGACACTGGAGAGGGCCGGGGTGGCGATGAGCCACCCGGCATCCACTAGTGCGAGGCCGAACACGGCGAGCATGTCGGATTCCTAGGTGGCGGGTAGCGCCCTATTTGGCGACGGATTCCGGATTGGCCGGGCCCGCCGGACGATTCAGGAAGCGGTTGGGCGACCACGTCGGCATCGAGAACGACCGCTTCGGCGTCGCCTTCGCCATCGGAACCACCGGCCGGCTAGGTGGCTCCACGGTACGCGCGGGCTCGGTCACCATGCCAGGTTTCGTCAGTTCCTTTCGTGCCGCGGCCATTTCGCGCCGCGAGTGCCGCAGTTCGCGGCGTGCCACCATGCCACGCCGGGAGGTGGTCCAGGTGCCCGCCAGCAACAGGATCAAGCCGCAGGTGCCGATGACACCGACCAGGATCCCGTAGGCGAACAACAGTCCGGTGGAACCGCCGTAGTTGTGGTCGAAAACCGTGAATCCGTTCGGAACCGCATGGCTGCTACCGCTGTTGGCCTGCACCGCCGCTACGCCGACAGCCACGGCGCCGAGGAGTGCGATCAGCCCGATGATGATGAACATATGTCGGCGATTCCCCTCGTCGAAGCCGTCAAACCGCAGGACAGCGTGTTGCCCGGTAGGTCGCCGCGACTGATTCGATGCGGAGGGTTCGCGGATTCAAACCCAACCAGTCGGTACTATCTGTCTCGTTGTCCAGAGCATTTCCACGAACGTGGGAAGGACCGGCGATGGCGGCGAGACGTTGGTGACCGGGCTGCCCCGGTATACGCCGATGCTGGCGGCAGCGGGCCAGTTGCCCGGCGACGACGAACGCTGGGCCTACGAGGTCAAATTCGACGGCATCCGCGCCCTCGGCTACCTCGACGAGCAGGTGCGGCTCGTCTCCCGCAACGGCAACGACATCACCCCCGCCTGGCCGGAATTCGCCGAAATGGGTCCCGTCGCTCCGGGATTCGTCGTCGACGGGGAGATCGTCACCTTCAGCCCCGACGGCCGCACGTCCTTCGAAGCGCTGCAATCACGCATGCATCAGCGCAACGCCGCCCAGATCCGCAGCCTGGTCGACGCCGTCCCCGCCACCTACCTGATCTTCGACCTACTCCACATCGGCACCCGATCCCTGATCGACCTGCCCTACGTGCAACGCCGAGAACTGTTGGAGCAGATCGGATTAGCGGGCCGCTCCTGGCGGGTACCGCCGCGCCTGCTCGGCCCCGGAGCCGAGGTCCTTGCCGAATCCGAACGCCTGGGCCTCGAAGGCATCATCTGCAAACGCCTCGACAGCCCCTACCTCCCCGGCCGCCGCAGCCCACTGTGGACGAAGCTCAAGAACATTCGCACGCGCGAAGTCATCATCGCCGGGTGGAAACCCGGCGGCGGCCGCCGCACCGGCCAGATCGGCTCCCTGATCATGGCCGCCCACACCCCCTCCGGCGACCTCGTCTACCTCGGCAACGTAGGCACCGGCTTCACCCGATCCACCCTCGACGACCTCATGTCCCGCCTCACCCCCCTCCAACGAGCCACCGCCACCGTGCTCGCCGACGTCCCCGACGCCGTATGGGTGGAACCCCGACTCGTCGGCGAAGTCACCTTCACCGACCAAACCTCCGAAGGCCGCCTACGCCACCCCTCCTGGCGCGGCCTCCGCCCCGACAAGTCCCCGGACAGCGTCGATCTGCCGCTATCTGACGCGTAGCGGCACGAGAACGCCGATGCCGGAACGCCCTGTGGTGCCGAGGGTCGTGCAATGGGCCTAATCCTGCAAAGCCATGCGGAGACAATCAGTTATCTGACGAATGCTCGGTCGGATTGCAGGAAAAGGCCCATTGGAACCTGTCAGCGGAACGCCGGCGAACGCACTCAACTGCCACATACCACGCTGACCGAACCGGTCGGCGCGCGCCGACCGGCGGCGAGACCTGCTGGGACATCTCTAGGGGAGTGCGTCCCCGCCGCATCTTCTGGCATCGGAAGACCAGGCATGGGGTACGCCGAGTTCGGCAGCCGCGTAAGACATTTCGTCGACCCCTCCGAAGTTCGAGAAGGCCTCGAATGCGAGATCGCTTGGCCGCTCAGCCTCGCCGATGATGCGCAGTGTCGCGACTACCGGAGCCATCAGTCGCTCTAGGGCTGGGGTCGCTGTTCCGGTCGACGGGGTGACCCCAAATAGGCCGAATTGTCGTGTGCACACCCACAGCGTGGAGTTGGCGCGCGATGATGTGCATCTCGATGCGGGTGCCTTCGAGACCGGTCGTGCGTAGCTCATCGGCCAGCGCTTTGGCTTGTGCCAGCGACAGGGACCGCGTCAGGCGTAGTGCTCGCATCAGTGTGGCCGCCGACGCATCGACCGATCCGAGTTCGAGGACAGCAGTACTGTTCGCCGCCAGAATGGCATCACGAAAGCCCGGCATTGGTTGCGTGTAGCCGCAGTCTGCCCACACCGCGTCACATGCCGAACAGTGCCCGTCGATATCCCACCGGTGGTCGTCGCCTACCAGCGCTTCGGTGAGTGTGGACTGTGTCAGGGAGCCACAGCTGATACAAGGCACCGCGAAAGGTGCTGATTCAGTGACGATTTCCACCTCGTCGAACCTAGGGCGCGTGACAGCTCCGCGCGAGTACGACGATGCGTCGATCAGATCCGGATGCCGTCGGGCGAGTTGATCAGTGCCCCATGCCCATACCGCCGTCGACCGGAATGATCGCTCCGCTGATGTAGGCGGCCTCGTCGGATGCAAGGAAACTGATGGCTGCCGCGACCTCGTCGGGTCGTCCGATACGGGCTGCCGGGATGGCCTTCAGTGCGGCCTCACGCGCTTGCTCGGATACCTCCTGTTGGGTCATATCGGTGTCGATGAACCCGGGCGCAACAACATTGGCGGTGATGTTGCGTGACCCGATCTCGCGGGTGATCGCGCGGGCCATGCCCACCAGCCCGGCTTTGGCCGCCGCATAGTTCACTTGGCCCGGGATACCGGATTGGCCTGCGATGGAACCCAGAAAGATGATGCGTCCGAACCGCGCTCGCAACATCGCCCGGTTGGCTCGCTTGGCGCAGCGCCATGCACCGGTCAGGTTGGCGTCGAGTACCCGGGTGAACTGGTCTTCGCTCATCCGCATCAGCAACGTGTTGTCGACCATGCCGGCGTTGGCGACCAGTACCTCGACCGGCCCGTGAACGGACTCGACTTCGCTGAAGGCCGATTCGATCGAATCCATGTCGGTGACATCGCATTTCACTCCCAGGAGGCCCTCCGGAACACCGGATCCCCGGTGAGTGACGGCCACCCTGTGACCGTCGGCGGCCAGCCGCTGTGCGACCGCCAGACCGATACCGCGGTTGCCGCCGGTCACCAGGACCGACCGGGAGATGAAAGTCGACATGACACCCAACTTATCCGGTCACGCGCAGGTTCGACCGGTGTGTCCGCGCATACCGCGCTGGCTGCACCGTCACCGCAGCGGGACTGAGGACCAACTGGCCGCAGCGATCGAAGGGCAAGCGGTGCAAGGCATCCCGCCGACATATTGCCGCGAGACAGAATTCGCGGCATTCACCGCCTGCGAACACGCCGTGCAAACAGCGGGGACGATCTCACACCCGAGCAGGAGTCACACGTGCTCGAGGTTCTGTACGACATCCTCGACAAGTTTCTGGCCGAGCGTGAGAGCGCTGAATAGGTTGCAATACGCTTCCGCCGTGCCCAAGATCAGATTCACGAATCCTCACTCGGATCAGCCGTTTTCGATCTGTGTCTAGCCGTTGGCAGAGGAGTACTGGCTGC
Source organism: Nocardia sp. NBC_00511 (assembly GCF_045161165.1). Taxonomy (NCBI): domain Bacteria; kingdom Bacillati; phylum Actinomycetota; class Actinomycetes; order Mycobacteriales; family Nocardiaceae; genus Nocardia; species Nocardia sp. NBC_00511. Next base: position 3,388,606 of record NZ_CP107849.1, on the reverse strand, counting down.
GGCCGGGGGATGTCTTCACCGTCGAGTTCGATGACAGCGATCGCGTAGAACAGATGATTGGCGACGCGGACTTCGACGTGTCCTGGCATGATTCCGGGATTGTTGTATGGACAGCGTCAGGCCAGGATGTCGCGGTGCGCGACCAGACAGGTTCCAAGCTGGAGCAAGGACACCAGCGACCCGGTGAAGACTGATTTCGCCTGTCGCGCAGTCGAAATCAAGGTGCGGGGAGTTTAGTCGATCAGCTCGATGCCTCGGGTGCGCAAGGTTTCCTGGAGGTGGGGGCGAGCAGGTCGGCTCCTAATATGCGGGTGAGGTTCGGGAGGAGGGGGAGGTCGGTGAGAGTGGTGACGTCGAACTGGGGGCCTTCGCCGTCTCAGTGGGGGCAGCATTCGAAGTAGATCTGGCAGGCTCCGTCGAAGATGAGTTGTTCGACTGTTGCGAGTAGGGCGGGGGAGAGTTCGAGGTTCTCGAAGTAGGTTCGGGCTTCGGGCACGATCTGGTCCCAATAGGTGTCGGCGGAGTACTCCCAGAGGTCGCCGCCGAATCCCTGGGCTCGCAGCGTGTCCTCGAGGGACCACTGGGCGAGCTTGGGGGAGTCGCCGTACATGAGTTCTTCGACGACTGCCAGTTTGAGATTGAAGTCCACGAACCTGGTCACATGTCTGAACTTTGCGGCAGGTGTGGTCGAGCCGGGTGCCGTTATCCGGTTGGCGGGGTACGGGTTTCGGCTGGCCGACCCGTTCGGGCGGGTCGGCCAGCGCGTCGGGGACTCGGAGTGGGTCAGGACACGCGGGGTGTTCCGAACCAGAGTTGCAGGGCTGCGCGGAGGCCGGATGCGGTGGTTTCCGCGGGCTCGTCGAGGGTTGCGGCCCAGGCGATGTGGCCGTCGGGGCGGATGAGAAGGGCGTCGGCCGGGCGGTTTTCGAGCTTCGCGGTGTGGATATCGAAGTGGGGGTGCGACTCTCGGGCGATGACCTCCAGGTCCGTGCGGTCGGACAGTAGAAGGAGGAACGGGCGCGCGGGGTGGAGGAGGTCGGCCAGCTCGATTCGGCCGGTGCCGGTGTGGAGGGTGAGGTTGGGGGCGAGGGTGCCGGTCAGGGGGTGGTTGCCGGGGTTGGGGAAGGGGTAGCGGAGGTCGGTGCCTCCGATTAGGGCACCTACCCGGCGTAGGGGCTGGTCGTCGGTGAGGAGTTCCTGGAAGAGGGTGCGCAGGGCCTCGGCGGCGGGGTCGTGGGCGCGGCGCAGGGCCACCTGGGCCTGGGTGTGCATCATCGTGCGGGCGCCCGCGAAATGGCGTTCGTCGTGGTAGGTGTCGAGCAGGTCGGCGGGTGCGTGACCGTTGAGGTCGGCGGCGAGTTTCCAGGCCAGGTTGACCGCGTCGAGCATGCCCGCGTTGAGGGCGACGCCGGTGGCGGGGAAGAGGTGGGCGGCATCGCCGGCGAGTAGGACGCGGCCGTCGCGATAGCGTTCGGCGTGGCGGGCCTTGAAGGTGAAGCGGGACAGGCGGTGGGTGTGTGCCACCGGCAGGTCCGCGCCCAGGACGCGGCGGATGCTGTCCTGCAATTCGGTGACTGTCAGCGGGATGTCGTCGTCGTATTCGGTGTCCTCGTCCTCGATCGTGTAGACGGACAACACGTCCGAGGTGGGGGAGACGCCCATGCCGAACAGGCCGCGCTCGGTGCGGGTGAAGCCCGCGTGCAGGGTGCCGAAGCCGGGTAGCTCGAGGTCGCCGTTGTCGTGGCGGTTCACCGAGTCGGGGACGGTGATCGCCGCGAGCCGGTTCACCTCCGGATAGACGGTGCCGGAGAACGGGATTCCGGCCAGTTCGCGCACCCGGCTGCGGGCGCCGTCGCAGCCCACCACGTAGCGGGCGGCCACCTGATAGGCACCGTCGGGACCCTCGACGTCGAGGGTCACCGCCTCGGCGTCCTGGCTGAGGCCCACCACCCGGTGCCCGCGCCGGATCTCGACGCCGAGCTCCTCGGTCCACTCGCCCAGCACCCGCTCCAGCTGCTGCTGGGGCAGTGGCAGCGCGTGCATGGGGCTGTCCTCGAACCGGGTGAGGTCCACGTGTACCCCGCCGAACGGAAAGCGCGGCGCCGGAATCGGATCCGTGCACGCGTCCTGGAAGCGTTGCAGCACACCGCGGTAGCGCAGCAGCTCCAGGATCTGGCCGCCGATCCCGCCCGCCTTCGGGGTGTCCCGGGGCCGCGGCTGCCGTTCCAGCAGCAGCGGCCGCACCCCGGCCAGCCGCAGTTCCGCGGCCAGCATCAGCCCGGTCGGGCCCGCACCCACGATGATCACCTCGGTCATTGCACACCTCTCGTATTCGACCGTTTCCGGTCTCGGCTCAACACTTTTCGTCATCCCCCGGGTCCGCCGCGAACCCGGGGCCCATTTTCGGTGCGCCGATCAGGCGCGGTCGAACCAGCTCATCTGGGTGCCGTTGTCGAACTGGCGTCGCTCGGTGACCCGGAACCGGGTGGGCTGGAAGTTGGCGCCGAACAGGGGGATGCCGCCGCCCGCGACCACCGGGTAGCTCTTGATGATCAGGTGGTCGATCTCGCCGAGGAGCTGCGTGGCCAGGTTGCCGCCGCCGCACAGCCAGATGTCCAGGCCGGCTTCCTTCTTCAGCTGCTGGACCAGGGCTACCGGGTCGGTGTCGACGATCTCGACGTCGAGGCAGTCGGCCGCGGCCAGTGTGCGGGAGAAGACGTACTGCTTCAGGTGCGGGTAGGGGTTGGCGACGCCGACGGTGAGGCCGGGTTCGTAGCTGCCGCGGCCCATGAGCACGGTGTCCCAGTGCTTGTTCGGGATGTCACGCGGCATCCCGAAGTAGTCGCGGACGTGCACCGGGACCGAGTCCGGGTAGTTCTCGTTGACCCAGGCGATCTGGTCCTCGCCGAGCGGATAGAAGTCGAATTCGCCCCGCGGACCCGCGATGTAGCCGTCGATGGAAACCGCCGCGAAGTAGGTGAGCTTTCGCATTTTCGACCGCCTCATCTGTAGTACTCTGTGCGAAGTGATTTGAACCGTAGTACTACAAATGGAGTGGTGTCAAGTGGTCCGTACGAACCCGGAACGACGGCAGGCGTTGCTGGACGCATCGATCGAGGTCCTGGCCCGAGAAGGCGCTCGCGGCTTGACCTTTCGCGCGGTCGACAAGGAGGCGCAGGTGCCAACGGGCACCACCTCGAACTACTTCCCCAACCGCGATCAACTGCTCGTACAGGTCGGCAACCGGTACTACGAGCGGCTGGTGCCCGGACCCGAGGCCATGACCAAACTGCACGCACTGCGCTCGCGGGAGACCGTCACCGAACTCATGACCGAGGTGGTCGAGCGCGTCACGCGGTTCCGCAGCGGATACCTGGCGATCCTGGAACTGCGGCTGGAAGCCACCCGCCGCCCCGAATTGCAGGCCCTGCTCACCGCCCGCGTCCGCGCGGACCTGGATTTCAACGTCCGCAATCACGTCGAGTACGGCATGCCCGGCGACGAGCGCACGCCGGTCATCCTCTATCTCGCACTGAACTGGCTGATCCTCGACCGCCTCACGCTGCCCGACATCTTCGACGAGAAACAGGCCGCTGAACTGGTGCACACCATCGTGGAACGCGCGATCCCGGCCGAAAACGATTGAGCCGGATCGCGACTAGCCGGAACCGGGAGGCCGGGAGGCCCATAATTCGATCGTGTTCTCCCGCAATGTTGTGTCATCCGAGCGCCGGTCGGAGCCGTCCGATACCGCTCGCGTCGAAGCCTTCAGTGACGGGGTCATGGCCATCGCCATCACCCTGCTCGTCATCGAGATCCACCTGCCGGACACCGAGGGTGGGAATCTGCTCCACGACCTGGGTCACCTGTGGCCCAGCTACTTCGCCTATGCGGCATCGTTTCTCACCATCGGCGTGATCTGGCTGTGCCATCACCGGTTCTTCGGGCGCATCCGGCGCATGGACGGGCTGCTGCACGTCGGAAATCTGCTGCTGCTCTTGGCGGTCGCCTTCCTGCCGTTCCCGACCACCGTGCTGGCGCATCACCTCGAGGACGGGGGACCGAACGCCCGGGTGGCGGTCGCCTTCTACGGGGTGGTGGCGTCGTGGCAGACCGCGGCGTGGTTCGTGATGTGGATGGCGTTGCGCCGCAACCCGGATCTGTTCGAGCCCGGATACGACGCGGAGTTCGCGCGGCTCGAGAGCAAGCAGGCCGTGATCGGGTTCGTGGTGTTCGACGTCATCGCGGCCATCGGCCTCGCCGTGCCGATCCTCGCCCTGATCCTCTATCTGCTGATGATTCTGCTGTTCGGCTACACCAGCACCCGCTCCCACGTGTTCGGTCGCGAATTGGAGGGCTCGCGGTGAAGACGCTCGCCGATATCCTGCCCGCCGTCGGAGCGACCTTCGGGTCGGCGGAAGCCAATCCGCTCGGCCTGGCGGGTAACCGCGACGTCGTGGTGCTGGTGATCGACGGACTGGGGGCGGAACTCGTTGCGCGGCACCGGGAAACCGCGCCGACGCTGGCGGGGCACGTGGTCGATACGCTGGTCGCGGGATTCCCGGCGACCACCGCGACCAGCCTCACCAGCCTCGCGGTGGGTGCGCCGTGCGCGACGCACGGGATCGTCGGGTACACGTTCGCGGTGCCGGACGGGGACGGGCTGCGGTCGTTGAATTCGCTGCGGTGGCGGCTGGATACGGCCGAAGGGGAGAACGCGCTCGCGGCCTACCCGCCGGAAACCGTGCAGCGGCAGCCCAGCCGATTGCAGGAATTCGCGGCGCGCGGGGTGGAGATCCACTATGTGATTCCCGGCTATCAGCGGGATTCCGGGCTCACGCGGGCGGCGTTCCGGGCGACCGGCATCGTGCATCCGGCGGCGACGCTGGACGAGGTACGGGACGGGATTCTCACCGTCGCAAGGCATTCCGGCACCGGATCGCGATTCGCCTACGCGTACTTCGCCGACCTCGACGCCAATGGTCACGTGTACGGCCCCGAATCGCCGGAGTGGCTGGCCGTGCTGCGCGCCGTGGACGCCTTCGTCGCCGACCTGCTGTCCGAGCTGCCCGCCACCTGCACGCTGCTCATCACCGGCGACCACGGGATGATCCGGGCCGATACCGTCATCGACCTCGAATCCCGGGCCGAGCTGCGGCGCGACGTGCGGTTGATCGCCGGTGAGGCGCGGGTGCGCCACGTCTACCTGGAGCACCCGGACGCCCTCGCCGCCGTGCATGCCGCGTGGGCCGGTGAATTGTCCACGCACGCAACCGTTGTCACCCGTGAGCAGGCCCTGGATGAGCACTGGTTCGGTCCGACGCCACCGGACTCGGTGATCACCCGGCGCATCGGCGACGTCATCGCGGTGGCGGAGGGCAACAGCATTCTGGTGCGGCCGACGACGGAGGCGTTCGAGTCGACACTGCTGGGTCACCACGGCGCACGGACGGCCGCGGAGCAGCTGGTACCGCTCATCGCCAACCGGGCGGCCTTCGCCTAGCCCGGACGGGCACCCGGTGAGAGCCGGGCCGCCGCAGTGAACTGTTCGGTCGTCATTACCATTTGGCAATGCTTTCGCACGACGAAGACGGGTACGAGATCGACGCCGACAGCGGGCGAATCGACGTGGCCCGGGTCCACCACTGGCTGTCAACCGACGCGTACTGGGCACTGGGACGTGAACTGGACGTCGTGCAGCGCGCCGTCCAGGGCTCGCTGAGCTTCGGGGTCTACGACCGCGACGGCGAGCAGGTCGCCTTCGCCCGCGTGGTCACCGACCTGGCGACCTTCGCGTGGCTGTGCGACGTCTACGTCGATCGCGGACATCGGGGGATCGGGCTCGGTCACCGGCTGGTCGCCGCCGTTCGCGACCACCTCGCGCCCTACCAGCTCAAGCGCATCCTGCTGGCGACTCTCGATGCGCACAGCGTGTACGCCGACCTCGGATTCGCGCCGCTCGCCGAACCGACGCGGTGGATGGAGCTCGGCGCTCAGGGCTGAACGGGCTTGTCGCGACAGCCTTGTCGCGGCGACAGCCCTTCCGGTGCGGTGGAGACCGGCTCATCGGAGCGGGTCAGCGCGGTGTAGAGCCAGCCGTGCGCCTGCCCGACAGTGACGGGCATGTCCAGCAGGTCGGAGGTGAGCGCCCAGTAGCGTTGAATCCTTGGATCGGAATCGGTTGCGCCGCAGCGCAGTTGGTTTCGGAACTCGGGGGTGTCGCGTTCGCGACGGGCTGTGGCGTGTGCGGAGACGAACCGGTCCAGCAGCGGGTTCGCGTGCGGTTCGACGCCTGCGGCGGCCAAGGGAACCACGTCCATCAGGATGTCGCCGACGGCGAAGAACAGGTCGCGCCGGTCGCGGATGGTCTGCGAATCCGCGCGCCAGATCTGTTGTGCCACTGCACCGTAGAGGCTGGGATCGGTGACGAGATCGGTCAGTTCGGCGTACGCGAGGACCTCGTCGACGGTGGGGTCGACGGGCGGTTCGGGAATGGTGCCGCAGACGAAAGTCTCGAAGTCGAGGGGCTTCAAGGCCGGGAGAACTCGTCGCCAGAAGCGGATGAGGCCGTCCCGCGCGGCGTGGGTGTCCTGCGCTCCGGCCAGTAGGCAGAGTCGATCCGCACGATCGGCCGGTGGGGCGGCTTCGAGTGCGCGCAGTGAGGCGCGCCGCCAGGCCAGCGACCGGAATTCGATGTCCAGCCGGGCGCTTTCGGCGGCGACCGCCTCGGCGAGTGAGCATTCCCCCTGTAGCACTTCGACAATCGACGGCAGGCCGAGGCCGAGCGCGCGCAGGCGGCGGACCTGCGTGAGACATGCCGTCGCGGCGTCGGCATCGAATAGACGATGCCCACCGGGACTGCGGGACGCCGCCAAAATCCCTTCGTCGCAGTAGAACCGGATCGTCCGCACCGGAAGCCCTGTCGTGCGCGCCAATTCGCCGATGGTGATCAGCGTCGCGCGCGGTAGGCCGTCCATCCCTTCGAACCTAGCGGATAAGACCGCAACGACCCCACCCGTCGACACTGACCGGGATGGGCCGTTTGCGTGGCCTGTCGGAATCCGCCGCTGCCGGGGTGCGTATAACTGCTGGGATGCGCATCGGTTTGTCGACCCCCGTGGTCACCGCGGTCCCCGGGCTCACCTCGGCGTGGGAGGCCACGGCCGGACCGGACGAGCTGGGGGCGATCGCGGCCTGTGCGGACGAGCTGGGATTCGACCACCTCACCTGCTCCGAACACGTGGTCGTCCCGGTCGAGGTCGCGGCGATTCGCGGCGGCACCTACTGGGATCCGCTGGCCACCCTGTCGTTCCTGGCCGCCCGCACCCGCGCGATCCGCCTGGTCACCTCGGTGCTCGTGCTGCCGTATCACCACCCGCTGGAGATCGTGAAGCGCTACGGCACCCTGGATCGGCTCAGTGGCGGCCGGGTGGTGCTCGGGGTCGGGGTCGGTTCGCTGCGTGAGGAATTCGACCTGCTGGACGCGCCGTGGGACGACCGGGGCGCGGTCACCGATGTGCGGATGCGCGAATTGCGTGCCGCGTGGGGGCAATCCGAGGTAGACGGGATGCTGGTGTCCCCGGCCGCGCAGCGGGACAGTGTTCCGCTCTGGGTCGGCGGCCGCACCGGGCGTTCGCTGCGGCGGGCGCTGGAACTCGGTGACGGTTGGATGCCGTTCGGGCTGCACCCGGATCAACTGACGGACATGCTGAGCCGCGCGGAACTGCCCGCCGGTTTCGACGTGATCCTGTCTCCGGCGCACGCGCTGGACCCGCTCGGCGACCCGGACGGCAGCGAATCCGCCGTGCGGCGACTGCAATCCACCGGTGCGACGCTCGCGACCTGCCGAATCAGCGCCACCTCGGCCGACCACTACTGCGAGCAGCTGCACGCGCTGCGCGCCCTCGCCGACAAGATCACCGAAGCCTGACGTCCGCCGAAGAGTGTGCGCGCCGGGCACGTTTCGTATCTAATGGCGCTATGGGGACTCTTGGGGGATTGGTTTTGTCGGCCTCGGATCGGATCAATCGGCGCGGCATCTATCTGGGGCGCAGATCGACGAAAATCCATGCGGCCCTGTACCGATGGTCGAACGGTCGGCTCGGGGCGAGTGTCACCGGCTGGCCGCGGGCGCGGATCCTGCTGCTCGACCACGTCGGAGCGAAGAGCGGGATACAGCGGACCTCGCCGGTCATCTTCCAGCAGGTCGATGGTGTACTCGCGGTGGCGGCTTCGAAGGCTGGACAGCCCGACAACCCGGCCTGGTTCTACAACCTGCGCGCCAATCCCGACACGACGATCCGACTGGGCTCCGAAACCCGTTCCGTCCGTGCGCGAGTGGCGAGCGACGCCGAATGGGAGCGGCTGTGGCCCGGCTTCGCGGCCGCCTTCCCGGCCTTCGAGACCTACCGCACCAATGCCGGAACCCGCCGCATCCCGATCATCGTCCTCGATCCGCGCTGACGATCTCGACCACGGAGCACTGACATGGACAGCGACGTCGAATGGGCCCGGATCCGGCAGTTGCTGGACCGAGGCCGCAGCAGCACGGGGCATTTCGCGATCGGATCACTGGATCCCGTCGGCGGCCCGAGCATCACTCCGGTGGGCACGGTGTTCTTCCGTGACGACCGCAGCGGCTTCTACTTCGACCAGTACGCCACCGGACTGCGCCGCAACCTCGACGCCGACCCGCGCGTCTGCCTGATGTCGGTCGACAGCGGATCCCTGTACTGGTTCCGCTCCCTGCTGACCGGCCGCTTCGCCACCCCGCCCGGTGTGCGCCTCTACGGCACCGCCGGACCGCGCCGCCCGGCCACCGACGCCGAACTCGAGAAGGTGCGCCGACGCGTCCGCCCGATGCGGGCACTGCGCGGCGGCCGACTGCTGTGGTCGGACTTCACCCATGTGCGTGACCTCACCTTCACCAGCGCCCGCCTGGTGCGTTACCCGGTGATGATGTCGGGGCTGCCGCAAGAGGATTCGATCACCCTGGCGGAGGAGATCGGCGGGGTGTGACCCGCCGGTGACACCTCGCCGCGAGAGCGCCCGCGCGCCCCGACTCTACGATTCAGCTACGCGGAATCGGAGAACGGACGGACATGAGCATCGAGCACGATCAGGGCACCGGGGTGGTCGGCTGGGCGGTCGCGGCGTGGGGCGGCATCGCCGCAGTGCTGTGGGCCCCGGTCGCCGCGGCACTGCTGGACTTGCTCTACCGCTTCCCGATCCCGTTCGGCGACTTCGCAACCGGCCTCGCCGAAGCGGGCAACGCGGGCCTGGCCTCGGTGTACTACCTGGTCATGGGCGAGGGCCCGGTACTGTTCCTGCTCGGCGCGGCCGCGGGCTACTACAGTGCACGAACCGTGGGGCCGAGGCTGATTCGCGGCCTGGCGCTGGCCGTCGTGGCCGGATTCGGACTTGCCTTCCTGGGTGCGCTACTGCTCGCGGTGACGGGGTTGGCCACCGGTAGCTGATCGTTCGGGTCAGGCGACGCGCAGGCCGACGGCTGCCAGGGCGACGAAGCCGGGGCCGTCGCCGGTGGTGGTGGCTTCGGGGCCGTTGAGGCGGCGGAACATCGAGATGGCGATGCGTTCGCCGACGGCCTTGGCGCGCTCGGCGTTGGGGCCCGCGTAGCGGCCGTCGACGGCGGCTCGCCACAGTTGGACCCAGCGGCCGAAATGGTCGGCCCGCATCGGGATCGCGGCGTGCAGTTTCGCGTGCGGGGCGAAGGCGTTGCGGCGGTATTCGGCGGTGCGGAACAGGGCGCGTTCCCAGAAGTCGGTGATGCGCGGGATGTGGATCTCGAGATCGGTGCGGGCGATCTCGGTGAAATAGGGTCCGATCAGTGAATCGGTGAATGCTGCTACATAGAAGCGGCGCAGCAATGCCTCGAGATCGTCGCGGCCGGTGATATCCGGCTTGTTCGAGGAGATAGTCACGGATCGAATTCTAGGCGATGGAGAATCCTCGATCCAGGGACAAATGTCCCTTCGGATGTGGCTGTGACCGGGGCATACTCTCCCAGCTGGGTTAAGTGACGCAAATTACTTCGAGTCGAACTGTAATCAGCGGTTCAATATTCAGCTCTGGTATAGCGGATTTGCAAAAGGCAAAATTCGATAGCACGATCAATTCGACCGCTGTGCCGCGAGTTCCCGGGAAGACAGGACGAGATGATGACCGAAGCCGACGCACTTCTGCTGCGGACCGGGAAATTCCTCCGGCGTGCCGAAGTGTCCGAAGATCTGCGCAGCATCCGTCATGAGGGCGGGCGCGAGGGCGACAGGTTCTATCGGGATCGGTGGAGTCACGACAAGGTGGTGCACTCGACGCACGGGGTGAACTGCACCGGCTCGTGCCGGTGGAAGGTGTACGTCAAGGACGGCATCATCACCTGGGAGACCCAGGCCACCGACTATCCCTCGGTCGGGCCCGACAGCCCCGAGTACGAGCCGCGCGGCTGCCCGCGCGGCGCGGCCTTCTCCTGGTACACGTATTCGCCGACCCGTGTGCGGTATCCGTACATTCGTGGCGTCCTGCTGGAGATGTACCGGGAAGCCAAGCGCCGCACCGGAGATCCCGTGCTGGCCTGGGCCGACCTCCAGAACGATCCCGAGCGCCGTCGCCGCTACCAGCAGGCCAGGGGCAAGGGCGGCTTGGTGCGCGCCACCTGGGACGAGGTCGTCGAGATCATTTCGGCGGCGCACGTGCACACCATCAAGGAGTACGGCCCGGATCGCATCGCGGGCTTCTCGCCGATTCCGGCGATGTCGATGGTGTCGCATGCGGCGGGCGCGCGGTTCATGGGTTTGATCGGCGCGCCGATGCTGTCGTTCTACGACTGGTACGCCGATCTGCCGATCGCGTCGCCGCAGGTGTTCGGCGATCAGACCGACGTCCCGGAGTCCGGAGACTGGTGGGACGCCGCATATCTCATCATGTGGGGCTCCAACGTTCCCGTCACCCGCACTCCCGACGCGCACTGGATGACCGAGGCGCGTTACCGCGGCCAGAAGGTGGTCGCCGTCGCCCCCGACTACGCCGACAACGCCAAATTCGCCGACGAATGGCTGCATCCGCACCCGGGCACCGACGGCGCGCTGGCCCTGGCCATGGGGCAGGTGATCCTGCGCGAGTTCTTCATCGACCGTCAGGTCCCGTTCTTCACCGACTACGTCAAACGCTTCACCGACCTGCCGTTCCTGGTGACCCTCAGCGAGCGAGACGGTGCGTACGTGCCGCACAAGTTCCTGCGTGCCGCCGACCTCGGCGATACCGAGGAGGGCGCGGAGTGGAAAACCGTTGTGCTGGACGAGAACACCGACGCACCAGCCATCCCGGGCGGTTCGCTGGGCTTCCGCTGGTCGGACTCCGGCAAGGGCAAGTGGAACCTCGACCTCGACGGCATCGAGCCGAAACTGTCGCTGCACCAAAATGATTCGGCGTCCGTGCCAGTGCTGCTGCCGCGCTTCGACACCGAGGGCGGCGTGCACGGTCAGGGCCGGGGGAGCACCATCGCCCGCGGAGTCCCGGTGCGGCGCATGGGCTCCGGCGGACCGCTGGTCACCACCGTCTTCGATCTGCTGCTCGCCCAGTACGGCGTCGAACGCGAAGGACTGCCCGGCGAGTGGCCCAGCGGTTACGACGACGCCGATTCCCCGGGCACCCCGGCCTGGCAGGAATCGCACACCTCGGTGCCCGCCGCGACCTGCGTGAAGATCGCCCGCGAATTCGCGACCACCGCCGAGAAGTCCCAGGGCCGCTGCATGATCCTGATGGGCGCGGGCACCAACCACTGGTTCCACTCCGAAACCATCTACCGCGCCTTCCTCGCCCTGTTGCAACTGACCGGCTGTCAGGGGCGCAACGGCGGCGGCTGGGGTCATTATGTCGGCCAGGAGAAGGTGCGCCCGTTCACCGGCTGGTCCACCCTCGCGGGTGCGACCGACTGGGTCCGCCCACCGCGTCAAATGATCGGCGCGGGTTACTGGTTCGTGCACACCGACCAGTGGCGCTACGACCAGTTCGACGCCGACGTGCTGGCCTCCCCGCTGGGCGAAGGCCGCTTCGCGGGCATGACCGCCATGGACTGCCTCGCTCAATCGGCGCGCCTGGGCTGGACCCCGTCGTACCCGACCTTCGACCGCAACCCCCTCGACCTCGCCGACGCCGACGATCCGGTGGCCGCCGCGACCGAGCAGATCCGTTCCGGCGAAATGAAATTCGCGTGGGAAGATCCCGACGCGCCGGAGAACTGGCCGCGCGTGCTGACGCTGTGGCGCGCCAACCTGCTCGGCTCCTCGGCCAAGGGCGCGGAGTACTTCAGCAAGCACCTGCTGGGCACGCACTCATCGGTGTCGGCCGCCGAGGCACCGGAGAACGCGCGACCCCGCGACATCACCTGGCACGAGGACGCCCCCGAGGGCAAGCTGGATCTGCTTGTCTCCATGGACTTCCGGATGACGTCCTCGACCATGCTCTCGGACATCACGCTGCCCGCCGCCACCTGGTACGAGAAGCACGACCTGTCGTCCACCGACATGCACCCGTTCGTGCACTCCTTCACCCCGGCGATCGATCCGCCGTGGCAGGCGCGCACCGACTTCGAAGCGTTCAGGGCCATCGCGCACCGGTTCAGCGAACTGGCCGCCGATCATCTCGGCGTCCGTAAAGACCTGGTCGCCACCGCATTACAGCACGACACCCCCGGTGAGATGGCGCAGCCCGGCGGCGTGGTCGCCGACTGGCGCGACGGCGACTGCCCGGCGGTCCCGGGACAGACGCTGCCCACGCTGACCGTCGTCGAACGCGACTACACCGCTGTCGGAGCGAAATTCGAGGCGCTGGGCCCGCTGGTCGAGGAACTCGGTCTGCCGGTCAAGGGCATCGCGCTGCGACCTGACGAAGAGGTCGAGCGGCTCAAAGCCCTCAACGGCACTGTCCTCGGTGGTCCCGCCGACGGCCGGCCCCGGCTGGACACCGCGGTCAAGGCGGCCAACACCATCCTGGCGCTGTCGGGAACCACCAACGGCCGCTTGGCGACCCAGGGCTTCCACACCCTCGAGCAGCGCACCGGCCAGCCGATGGCCGAGCTGGCTTCCGAACACGAGGGCAAACGCATCACCTACGCCGACACCCAGGCCGCTCCGGTCCCGGTCATCACCTCGCCGGAGTGGTCGGGCAGTGAGTCCGGTGGCCGCCGCTACACCGCGTTCACGCTCAACACCGAACACCTCAAGCCGTGGCACACGCTGACCGGCCGCCAGCACTTCTTCATCGATCACGACTGGATGCACGAACTCGGCGAAGCACTGCCGGTGTACCGCCCGCCGCTGGACATGCACCGGCTCTTCGGTGAGCTCGCGCTCGGCCCCGACGGCGACCGGCAGGTGACGGTCCGCTACCTGACCCCGCACAACAAGTGGTCGATTCACTCGCAGTACCAGGACAACCTGTTCATGCTCTCGCTCACCCGTGGCGGACAAGTGGTCTGGATGTCGCCGCAGGACGCGGCCGCGATCGGTGTCGCCGACAACGATTGGATCGAGGCGGTCAACCGCAACGGTGTGGTGGTGGCGCGCGCCATCGTCTCGCACCGCATGCCCGAGGGCACCGTGTACATGAACCACGCGCAGGAACGCACCGTGCACGTCCCGAAATCCGAGGCCACCGGCAAGCGCGGCGGCATCCACAATTCGCTGACCCGGCTGCTGCTCAAACCCACCCACCTCATCGGCGGCTACGCCCAATTGTGCTGGGGCTTCAACTATTACGGTCCGACCGGCAACCAGCGTGACGAGGTCACGGTCATTCGCCGCCGCGCACAGGAGGTGCAGTTCTGATGAGACCGATGGCCCAGATCGCGATGGTGATGAACCTCGACAAGTGCATCGGCTGTCACACCTGCTCGGTCACCTGCAAGCAGGTGTGGACCAACCGCACCGGCATGGAATACGCCTGGTTCAACAATGTCGAGACCCGTCCCGGCCTCGGATACCCACGCGCACACGAGGATCAGGAGAAGTGGCGCGGCGGTTGGGAACTCGACAGGCGTGGACGGCTGAAGCTCAAGGCCGGTGGCAGGCTGCGCAAGTTGGCCACCCTGTTCGCCAATCCGACCCTGCCGCAACTCGCCGACTACTACGAACCCTGGACCTACGACTACCGGATGCTGACCGAAGCCCCACTGGGCGACGACTATCCGGTCGCGCAGGCCCACTCGGCGCTCACCGGCAAACCGATGACGATCCAGTGGAGCGCCAACTGGGACGACAACCTCGGCGGCGCCACCGAACACGGCGACGACGACCCCATGGTGCGCAAGACCCGCGAAAAGGTCTCCGACGCCATCAAATTCACCTTCGAGCAGACGTTCATGTTCTATCTGCCGCGCGTCTGCGAACACTGCCTCAACCCGGCCTGCGTCGCCTCCTGCCCGTCCGGCGCGATCTACAAGCGCAGCGAGGACGGCATCGTGCTGGTCGACCAGGACGCCTGCCGCGGCTGGCGGATGTGCGTGACGGGCTGCCCGTACAAGAAGGTGTTCTTCAACCATCACACCGGCAAGGCCGAGAAGTGCACCTTCTGCTACCCGCGCATCGAAGCCGGACAACCGACCGTGTGCTCGGAGACCTGTGTGGGACGCATGCGCTACCTGGGTGTGCTGCTCTACGACGCCGACAAGGTCGCCGCGGCGGCCGCGACCGCGGCTGAAAAAGATCTCTACGCAGCGCAATTGGATGCTTTCCTGGATCCGGAGGATCCCGAGGTGCGTCGTGCCGCCGAACTCGCGGGCATCAGCGCCGAATGGATCTCCGCCGCGCGCCGCTCCCCGGTGCACGCGCTGATCAGCAAGTACCGCGTGGCGCTGCCGCTGCATCCGGAATACCGGACCATGCCGATGGTCTGGTACATCCCACCGCTGTCGCCGGTCGTCGACGCGCTCTCGGAGACCGGGTTCGACGGTGAGGACGCCGGCAACCTCTTCGGCGCGATCGATTCGCTGCGCATCCCGGTGCAGTACCTCGCGGAACTGTTCACCGCCGGTGATGTCGTGCCGGTGCGCGCGGCACTGGCCAAGCTCGCCGCCATGCGCTCGTATCAGCGTGACATCAACCTCGGCGACGCCCCGGACGAGTCGATCGCGGCCGCCGTCGGCATGACCGGTGCGGAGCTCACCGCCATGTTCCGGCTGCTCGGCATCGCGAAATACGAAGACCGGTACGTCGTTCCGACCGCGGCGACCGGCGAGGCTCGGGCCCTGGACGCGACGTTCGACGACGGATGCAGCCTCGACTTCCAGGGCGGACCCGGATTCGGCGGCGCCGGTCCGGAATGGGCGAGTCCCGGCCGTAAGACGTTGCCGCTGAGCCCGATCGAATCGTTGCATCCCGCGTCGACCGGTCAGGAGCGGTGATGGCGGCGACCCGACCGGCGCTGTATCAGGCCGCCGCGCACTGCCTCGACTATCCCGACGCCGACTTCCTCGAACGGCTTCCGCTGCTGCGTGAATGCGCGCCGGAGCTGCGGCCGTTCCTCGACTACGCCGCCTCGGTCGAGCTGGCGGAGCTGGCCCGCAACTACGTGTCCTGCTTCGACTTCCGCAAACGCCACTGCCTGCACCTGACCTGGTGGATGGACGGCGACACCCGCAGGCGCGGTGAGTCCCTGGTCGCGATCAAACAGGCGTTCCGGGACCACGGCCTCGAGTTGCAGACCGGCGAACTGCCCGACTACCTGCCCGCCATCCTCGAATTCGCCGCTGCCACCGGCTCGATCGATCTGCTCGTCGAGCACCGCCCCGGCCTGGAACTGCTGCGCCTGGCGCTCGTCGAACAGCACGACCCGTACGCGAACGTGCTGCAGGCGGTCTGCGCCACCCTGCCCGGCGCGTCGCCGAAGGATCAGGCCGCCGCCCGCGCCCTGGCCCGCTCGGGTCCACGCAGCGAAACAGTCGGCGTCGCACCCTACGGGCACCTGGATCTGCTGCCCATCCTCACCACGACCGGAGACCGGCGATGAACGTATTCCTCTGGGGCGCACTGCCCTACATCACCGTCGGGCTGCTGGTCGCGGGCCTGTACTGGCGGTACCGCTACGACAAGTACGGCTGGACCACCCGCTCCTCGGAGCTGCACGAATCCAAGCTGCTCAGCGTCGCGTCGCCGATGTTCCACTACGGCATCATGTTCGTGTTCGTCGGGCACATCATGGGTTTGCTCGTCCCGGCCTCCTGGACCGACGCGGCGGGACTGGGCGACCATACCTACCACCTGCTTTCGCTCTTCGGCGGTACCGCGGCCGGAATTCTGGCGGTGGTCGGGATCGGGCTGCTGATCTACCGTCGCCGCCGCAACACCGCCGTGCACCGGGCGACCACGCGTGGCGACAAGGTCATGTATGTGTTCCTGGTGGCCGCCATGCTGATGGGAATGTGGGCCAAGCTCGCCAACGCCTCGCTCGGTTCCGGTTACGACTACCGTGCCACCATCGCGCCGTGGACGCGCGGGGTGCTGACCCTACAGCCGGAACCCGCTCTGATGCAGGGCGTTCCGGTCACTTTCCAGGTGCACATCCTGTTCGGGATGGCGTTGATCGCGTTGATTCCGTACACGCGGCTGGTGCACATGTTCAGCGCGCCCATTCAGTACCTGTTCCGGCCGTACATCGTCTACCGCTCGCGTGACACCCGTCAGCTCGGGACGCGCGAGGAGCGGCGCGGCTGGGAACGCACCGGGGTCTGACGCGAAACCATGCCGGGCATCACCGAATCGGGCACTGTCGGAGTTGATCATGAAGCGGCCGGGCAACTCTCACCGCGCCGCACCTCGCCCATTCAGGGACGGCCGCCGCTGATCTGGCCGGTAGCGCAGGCGGTGGTGTTCATCGCGTTCGCGGCGGTGGTCGTACTGCTGTTCGCGCGACCCGAAACCGGGCTGACGCTGCTGTTCGGGATCGCGATACCGCTACTGCCGCTGACCTTCCTGATCGCGCCGGGACTGTGGCGCAATGTCTGCCCGCTGGCGAGCGCGAATCAACTGCCGCGCACACTGCGGATCAGCCGCCGCCTGCATCCGCCGAAATGGCTGTACTCCTACGGGTATCCGATCGCGATGGCGCTGTTCTTCGGGCTGGTCTGCGCGCGCCCGGCGGGCCTGGACCGCAACGGGCCGGTCATGGGCGCGGTGCTGCTGGTCGTCCTGCTCGCGGCGTTCATCGGCGGCCTGGCTTTCAAAGGCAAGAGCGGCTGGTGCAGCACGGTCTGCCCACTGTTGCCGCTCGAACGTGCTTACGGGCGAACGCCTTTGATCACCTTCGGCAACGCGCACTGCCGACCGTGCCTGGGCTGCACCAAGAACTGCTACGACCGCAAACCGGCGAACGCCTACACCGCCGACCTGAGCGATCGCGCCCGCTCCTGGCGCGTGCCGCGAGAGCTGTTCGCGGCCGTCCTGCCCGGATTCGTGGTGGGGTTCTTCACCATTGCAACCCACGCGGGCCAGCCCCTGGCTGGGCGGTATCTCGGATTCGGGCTCTGTGTGCTGGCCGGTGTCGCACTGTTCGGCGCGCTGTCGACATTCGCGTCCACCACGACCCTCACCGCCGTCTACACCGGTGTCGCGCTGAACCTCTTCTACTGGTTCGGCGGACCGGTCTTCACCGCCGCCCTCGCGCGGATCCTCGGGGTGAACGTGGACTGGCTGCGCTGGCCGCTCAGCGCGACGGTCCTGGCCGCCACCGTGTGGTGGGCGAGCAGGACCGCGGGCGTGAACCGGCGGGTATCGCGCCGGTGATCAGTATCGGAAGCTGATCGGCGCGCCCGGCTGAGCGGCATAGGGCTGCAACGACATCGGCGACAGCGTCGGCTCGAAGGTCACCGGCACCTGCGACCACTCCGTGCGGCCCGGCTGCGCGGCGGCGTCCAGCTGCGCCAACCGAACCCGCCGCAACGAATCCGCGCCGATGGTGTCGGAGGTGGAAGTCTCGGCGGTGAGCCAGGTTCCGGAGTCGGTGAACTCGATCCACGGGTTCGCGATGGCGATCTCACCGAGGTGGAAGCGGGTCGAGGCGACCGCCGTGCCCCGGTACTTGATCGTGCCCTTGCCGGTCGACGGATCGACTGCGGCGGAATCGAATTCGAAGTTCAGCGCTTTGTCGCGGACCGCCGCGCCACCCGAGCCGGACAGCGTGCCCGACAGTGGGCCGGTCACCGTGTCGGCGAAACCGGCGGCGACCGGCCACACCAGATCGGCCGCGGACGGCTTCGGGGTATTGACGCCGGGGGCCGGATCGAAACGCACCGTGGTGGCGAGCTCCTGGCTCGCGTTGACCGCCTCGGCGGCACCGTAGGTGTACACCCCGTACACGCCGTCGGCGGGCATCTTCGCGGGCTTGGCGACCTCCAGCGTCGCGGTGAAGGTGCCGTCACCGGCCAGCGGGATCCACTGCTTGCGGACCGTGCGCTGCAGATCGAGGGGAGCCTGCGGAATGCGCTGCAGCGCGGACTCGCTCAGGACCCACGCGGTATCGGCGCGAGCCAGCCCGCGCGCGGCGGTCGGCGCGCCCTCCGAGGGCCGCCACTGCGGCGAGAACGCGCCGAAGGTGACGAAAGTGCCGTGCGGGACGCCCGGCGGCACCGGCACCGGCAGCCCGCCGGTATTGGCGGCGGGATCGAATCCCTTGCCGCGCACCACGATCCGATCCCCTGGATGCACCACGGCGGCGCCCAGCGGGGTGACGCCGTCGGCGGCGAACAGCTCGATCGACGGGTTCGCTTCGGCGGCCGCGGCCGGAAGCGCCTGCACCAGGCCCAGTCCCGTCCCGGCGGCCACGACCAGCGGGATCACCGATAGCCGACTCCGTGCGAACCCTCGCGATGCAATCTCCATACCGCCACGGTAAGGCAACCCTAAATCACACTCGTCGCGGGGGTATTTCCGCAACCGGCCCCGATGCTGGGAGTGAACCATGGGTCCCGGCAAGGCAATTGGCGAAATCGGGATGAATCGACCACAATCGAAAGTATGGGCGGCGTAGGGGCACGAAAGCTGCGCGAGCTCTCGGCTGCCGATGCACTGAAACGGCTGGCGAGCTCGCAATTCGGGCGAATTGTGTACTCGCGACGCGGTCTACCGATCATCCGGCCTGTCAACCACATCGTCGAAGAGGACATCGTGGTGGTGCGGGCGCATCTGGGCGCAAGCCTGTTGCGGGGCGACGGTCAGGTCGTCGCCTACGAGGCCGACTCCTTCGACGAGCACACCCGGCAGGGCTGGAGTGTCATCGTCACCGGCGTCGCGCGGGTGGTCACCGACCCCGAACAGGTCTCGCGCTACGAGACGCTGCTCGACCCGTGGATCAACCTGCCGATGGACCACGTCATCCGGATCGAGACCGAGATCGTCACCGGCCTCGAGCTGGTCGACGACGAGGGCTGATCCGACTTCGGGATTCCCACCCACGGTTGCCGCTGACTGTGATCTGAAATACCACTGCGGTAGCGTGACACGCCGATGTACCGAGCCCGGCAACCCGCCGGCTAGCTCGGCGCGGCCCGGGTACCTCCACCATGCGCGACCACGAGCCCCCGCGGCCGCTCGCACGTGGAAGGAACTGCATGACAGCCTCGGAAAGGCAGCTACCGGACACCGGTGCCGCACCCGCGGACGAGGGGTACGCGCGCGGTCTCTCACCGCGCACCATCCAGATGATCGCCATCGGCGGCGCGATCGGCACCGGCCTGTTCTACGGCGCGGGCGGCGCGATCGCACAGGCCGGGCCCGCGCTCATCCTCTGCTATCTGGCCGCCGGCCTCGCCATCTTCGTCATCATGCGGGCACTGGGCGAACTGCTCACCTACCGCCCGGTGACCGGCAGCTTCGCCGAGTACGCCAACGAATTCCTGGGCCGATTCGCCGGATTCGCGACCGGCTGGACCTACTGGGCGGTGTGGGTGGCGACCTGCATGGCCGAGATCACCGTGGCCGGCAAGTACGTGCAGTACTGGTTCGACATCCCGCAGTGGGTGACCGCGCTGGTGGTGCTCGGCGTGATGTTCCTGGCCAACCTGATCTCGGTGCGGATGTTCGGCGAGGGCGAATTCTGGTTCTCCACAATCAAGGTCACCGCCATCGTCGCCATGATCCTGATCGGCATCGGCGTGCTGATCTTCGGTTTCGGGCATGCCACCAACCCGACGGTGAGCAATCTGTGGAACGACGGGGGCGTGTTCCCCAACGGCACCGGGCAGGCCCTGCTGGCGTTGCAGATCGTGGTGTTCGCCTATGTCGGTGTCGAACTGGTCGGCGTGACCGCGGGTGAGGCCCGCGATCCGAAGCGCACGCTGCGCAAGGCCATCAACACGCTGCCGTTCCGCATCGGGCTGTTCTACGTGGGCGCGCTCATCGTGATCATGTCGGTGTCGAGCTGGCGCACCTTCCACGCCGGCCGCAGCCCGTTCGTGGAAGTGTTCGAGCAGATCGGGATTCCCGGTGCGGCGGCCATCATCAACTTCGTGCTGCTGACCGCGGCGCTGTCGTCGTGCAACTCGGGCATCTACTCCACCGGGCGCATGCTGCGCAGCCTCGCGCAGCGTGACGAGGCCCCGGCGAAGCTGGCCACGCTGAGTCGCCGCTCGGTGCCCGCGGCGGGCATCGCGGTCTCGGCCGCGGTCATGGTGATCGGCGTCGGCGTCAACTACTTCTCGCCGGACAAGGCGTTCGCGTACATCACCTCGGTGTCGACCATGGGCATCATCTTCGTGTGGGGCGTCATCCTGGTCTGCCACCTGATGTACCGGGCCCGGGTCGCGCGCGGCGCGCTGCCCGCCAGCGATTACCGACTACCCGGCGCACCTGTGACAACCTGGCTCGCATTGGCCTTCCTGGGTCTGGTCGTGGTGCTGCTGTTCTTCAACGAGGCCGGTCGAACGGCCCTGGTCGTGGGCCTGGTGTGGGGTGCGCTGGTGTGCGTGGGCTACCCGGTGCTTTCCCGCAAGCGCTCGGGAAGCACTGCATAGCAGCTACTCTCGGTGGGCATGACGCACGCACGAGGACGACGAGCCAGACCGTCGCCCGCGTACGACCCCGAGACGGTGCCGCTACGCCCGGCCCGGCCGCGAGCCAGACCGCCCGCCGCCGGTCGCCCCAGAGGCCGCCCGAAACGGCGGGCGCACGGGGCGCTGGTGGCGGGCCGGACCGCGATCGCACTGATCGCGGTGGCGGTGCTGGCCCTGACCGGCACCGCCTGGCGCAAATATCACGTGGAGATCAGCGGCATCACCACCTCCGATGCCATCGCCGACGGACCCAAATCCACCGGCAAGACCCAGAACATCCTCATCATGGGGCTCGACAGCCGCCTCGATGAGCACGGCAATCCGCTGCCGCAGGAAATGTACGACGCCCTGCACGCCGGAGACGACAGCGAAGGCGGATTCAACGCCAATGTGCTGATCCTGGTTCACATTCCGGGCGACGGCTCGAAGGCCACCGCCCTGTCCATTCCCCGCGACGACTACGTGAGCCTCGACTCCGCGTCCTGCACCGGATCCACCTCGTGCAAGGGAAAGATCAAGCAGGCCTACGGTTTCGCGTACGCGGCGGCCAAGGACAAGCTCGGCGCCGCCGGGGTGAAGGATCCGCAGACCCTCGATCAGAAGGCTCGCGACGCGGGCCGCAAGGCCGAAAGCAACACGGTCAGCAAGTTTCTCGGCGATGTGCCCATCGACCACTTCTTCGAGGTCACCCTCGCCGCTTTCTTCCAGATCGCCGAGAACGTGCAGCCGATCACGGTGTGCCTCAACGAGGACACCAGCGACAGCTACTCGGGCGCGAATTTCAAGAAGGGCAAGCAGGAGATCGACGCCTCGCAGGCGATGGCCTTCGTGCGGCAGCGCCGCGACCCGGATCAGCCGCTGTTCACCGACCTCGACCGCACGCGGCGCCAGCAGGCGTTCATCGTGTCGCTGGCCCGGCAGCTACAGGACGGCGGAACCCTCAGCAGCCCCACCAAATTGCGCGGCCTGCTCGATATCGCCAAGCAGAACACCGCCATCGACAGCGGACTGGATCCGCTGCAGTTCGCGCAGCGGGCCTCGAGCCTGATGAACGACGGACTGTCGCTGTTCACGTTGCCGGTCAAGGACTTCGGCACCGACGACGCGGGCGAATCCATCAATATCGTGGATACCGCCGAGATTCGATCCATCGTGCACAACCTGCTGAACCCCGGTGACAGCGACGGCTCCGCGACGACCACACCGACCGCCACCGGTATCCCCGGCACCTCGGGGGTGTCGATCGACGTGGTGAATTCCTCCGGCGGCACCGGCCTCGCGGCGCGTCTCGAAGCCGCCCTGACCGCACAGGGATTCACCCAGGGACAGGCCACCACGGGCAGCGTGCGCGCGGCCAGCACCCTCAGCTACGGCACCGGTGCGGAAACGGCCGCGACCGCGCTGGCCACCCAGCTCGGGCTGACCGCGACCGCGTCGAGTGCGGTGTCACCGCAGACGGTGAAACTCACCGCGGGCACCGACGCCGCGACCGGGCCGATCGCGGATCTCGCCGCCGCCCAACCGGATTCGACCGACACCGCCGCCACGACGCCCACCGTCACCACCACCCCGCCCGCACCGGTCTCGGCCACCGCGCCGGGCTCGAACGCACCGGCGGCCACCGACCTCTCGCAGATGGACACCGGCGGGATCCCCTGTGTGAGGTAACGGGATTCGGACATATCGGCCGGGAGTCGGGCGTAACTTCCTTGGTGAAGGTTCCGGCTCGAGGGGCGCGCATGAACGATCCGCGACGGTATGTGGTCATCGGTGGGGGACTGGCCGGACTGGCCTCGGCGGTCTGGCTGGCCGAAGCCGGAAAGCAGGTCACGCTTTTGGAGCGGCGCGGGCGACTCGGCGGGCGCACGCACGCGCTCGAGGTCGCACCGCTGCGCGATCTGGCCGACAACGGGCAGCACGTCATCGCCACCGGATATCACCATCTGTTCCGGTATCTGAGCAGCGTCGGCACCCGGCAGTACGTGAGCTTCCCGCATCAGGGCGTACTGCGCTGGCCCGGCGGCCGCACGGCACGCATGGGCACCAAGGGATTACCCGTGCTGAAGGCGCTGTTCGGGGCGCATCCCGACGCCAGTACCGCTGACCGGCTACGCGCCGCGGTCGCTACCGCACGGCTGGGCTGGCAGTGCTTCGACCAGCCCGCCGACCTCGCCGATCTGACGACCGACCAGTGGCTGCGACGACTGGGCATGCCCGAGACCGCGCGGGAAGCGCTGTGGGACTGGCTGGCCCTGGGCATCGCCGCCGAACCCGTGCGCCAGGAATCGGCCAAGGTGTTCGCCGACGTGCTGGCGACCGGAATCCGGTTGGGCGTCAAGCATCGCCGGCCGGTCTCCATCGGCTACCCGACCACCGACCTCGACACCCTGTTCGTGTCCGGGGCGCAGCGGGTCTTCGAAAGACACGGCGTCACAGTGAAATACCGGGCGGTGGCGCGGCGCATCCGCATCGAGGACGGCACTGTCACCGGCGTCGTACTGGCCGACGGTGATATCGAACCCGCCGACGCGGTGGTGTGCGCGGTACCCAACTCCTACATCGGCGGCCTGCTCGACGATCTGCCCGAACACGACCGGATCTATTCCGCCGCGGACAAACTCGGGTACACGCCCATCGTCAGCACCAACCTCTACCTCGACCGGCCACTCGGCACCGAGGGCGCGATGGAGGCGCTGATCGGCGGCGCGGGCATCATCGACGAGGTCTTCGACCGCCAGCGCATGCACGGGCGCGGCACCCTCAACGGCTGGCTCTACTGCCTGACCACCAGCGCCGCCTACGAACAGGTGCACAAACCCGGGCACGAGATCGTCGAGGAGCAGATGGCGCTGCTGCGGCGCTACTACCCCGACGCCGCCGACGCCAAAATCGTGCACGCGCAGGTGGTTCCGATGCCGCGCGCCACCTTCTCCCAGGTCGTCGGCACCGACGGGCTGCGGCCCGGACAGGCCACCTCGGTGCCCACCCTGGTGCTGGCGGGGGATTGGACGCGCACCGACTGGTCGGCGACCATGGAGAGCGCGGCCCAGAGTGCCGCGCGCGCCGTGGAACTGCTGCTGGCGCTGCCCGTGCCCCGGGTCGTCACCGGGCCCTCGGTCTGATCACTCGCGTTCGGCTCGCGCCTGCGGGCGGAAGAAGTTGAGGATCAGCCGGGTGATGTCGGCCAGGAAGCGCTCGCGGGGAATCGGCGGGCCGTCCAGCAGATAGCGGATGGTCAGGTGCTCGACCACCCGCACCAGCATCCAGGCCGCGGCATCGGTGTCCACGTCCGGTGGCGCGGAATAGCGGCCCATCGACAGCGTGAGCCGGGCCAGCTCGCCGATCTGCTGCTCGAAGGCCTGCACCGGACCGCCCACCGACAGCCGCGGCGTCTGCTCGACCACCGCGCGCAACAGCTCACGATCATTGCCGAGGGCATCGAGGAGATCCGAGATCGTCTCCGGGACAGCCACTTCCGGGGCCGCGCCGATATTCGCCAGCACCCGGGCGCGCACCCGCTCGGCGACGGTGCTGGTGTAGCGCTCGATCACCGCGGCGACCACCGCGTCCTTGTTCGGGAAGTACTGATACAGCGAGCCGGGGCTGATCCCGGCGGCCGTCGCGATGCGATTGGTGGACGCGCCGTCGTAGCCGTGCGCGATCAGCACCCGCTGCCCGGCATCGACGATCCGCGACACCATGGCGCGGGAGCGATCCTGCTGCGGGGTACGACGCGGGGGAGCGGGCGCGCGACGCGGCACCGACGCCGGTTTCGGTGTCGTAGCAGCGGTTTTCGGGGTGCGAGGTTGCGATGTCATGGCGATCCGGTGGAGGTTTCGAATGCGAATTGAAGGCGAGCGATGATTCGTGTCAGCGTGGGCTCATGGTGTCACAAGGCGCAACGGCGCGCGAGCGTCACAGTGAACCCGCACCCCTGGGTCCGGACTCGCTGACCTGGAAAACCTTCGGCTCGCTGTACTTCCTGCCCAGCGCGCTGTTCGTCGGCATGGTGCAGAACATGCACCCGGGACTCGGCGCGGGCGTCGAATTCCACTCCGGGCTGGAACAGGAGTTCTATCAACGGATCCTGCGTTCGCTGTACCCGATCTACGGGGTGGTGTTCGACGGCGACCGGGCCGCCGAGACCGCGCGCGAGATCGTCGGATACCACCGGACCATCAAAGGCGTCGATGCGCGGGGGCGGCGATATCACGCCCTCGACCCCGGCACCTTCTACTGGGCGCACGCGGTGTTCTTCATGCAGAACCTGCGCGCCGCAGACCTCTTCATGGGCGGGCTGAACGAGGCACAGCGCGAACAACTCTGGCGTGAGCACTACCGGTGGTACGAGCTGTACGGGATGAGCATGCGGGTGGTGCCGCCCAGTTGGCCCGCCTTCCAACGGTATTGGCGCGACATGTGCCGCGACACCCTCGAATCGACCAAGGCGGCGCGCGATGTGTTCCACCTCGTCGAAACCGTGTCCGTGCCGCCTTTCCCGCTGGTGCGGCAGCTGCCGGAACCGCTGTGGGAACACCTGATCCGGCCCGCGGGCGGACGGTTCTATCAATTCGTCACCATCGGCATGTGCGATCCGGAGATCCGCCGCACCATGGGATTCACCTGGAGCACCCGGGATCAAGCGCGATTCGACCGCCTGTGCCGGACACTGTCGGCCGCGAACGCGGTGACACCCGACGGCCTGAAGTACTTCTTCCCGCGCATCCACGCCGCCCGCCGCCGCATCGCCGGGAAACGCCCGGCCTGGCTGCCGCCGCCGGAAGCACCCGAAATGCTGTGGCCCGCACCCGAACAGCGCGACGACCCCAAGCACTACTGCCCCGTCCACGCCCGCCGCCCGGGTGGATCCGTCGCCGGATTCCGCCAGCTGACCGGCTACTGACCGAACAGGATCGACATGCTGCCCACCGCCGCGAAGCATCCCAACGACTACTACTACCGCCCCGGCCTGCCGCTGCGCCCGCCACCCGCGCGCGCCGTGCCCTCCGACCTGTGGTTCGAACCGCGAAAGGCCATGCTGGGACCGTGGATCGACGTGCGACCCGAACCCGTCGACACCCCGCGCACCCGGCTGATGGCCGACCACCTCTGGCAGGGCGACGAACCGATGGACGCGGTGGTCGCGGCATTCGGGCGCATGCGCGCTCCGGGTGGACGCCGCATGCTCGACCAGGCCCTCGCACACGGCATCGACAGTCTCGACGACCCGCTGCCCGAACTGGTGAATCTCTTCGCGCTGCTGGACAATCCGCCGGACTGGTACGACCCCGACCTGTGGGAATACGGGCGGCAGCGGTGGATCAACGTATCCCTCGCCGGGAAGATGGCGATGGGGGTGCAGGACTTCATGGGGACCTTCGTCGGCGCGGAGGTCGCCTCGGCGGTCGGGCGCACCGGGCGCTTCGTGAAAGACCCGTATCGGCGCGGACTCGAATCCTCGGTCTGGTTCCGCAGTGTCACCGCACCGCGGGCGCTGGAACGCACCAATCCGATCTTCCACGACACCGTGCGGGTGCGGCTCATGCACGCCCAGGTGCGAGCCATGCTCCGGCGCAGCTGGGGCGACGAGCATTTCGCGCAGCACGGCAACCCGATCTCCAACGCCACCACCATGGGCGCGGCCGTCACCTTCGGACTGTCGCCGATGTGCTTCGACCACGTGCACGGACGGCGCGGCAGCACACGACAATTCGATGCGGTCATGCACTACTGGGCGTACATCGCCTACGTGTTCGGAGTGGCGGAGGAACTGATCCCGCGCTCGGCCGCCGAGGGCATGGAACAGGCCGACTACATGGTGGCCACCGCCGGGGTCGCCCCGCAGTGGACCGCCACCATGGCCGGTGCCGCCACTCGCCGCTTCACCTCGGCGACCCCGGCCGGACGACTCCAGATCGCGGCCACCGCACCATTACTCGGGGCGCTCGCGTATTACAGCAGCGAACCCCTGGTGCGCACACTGTTCGCGGACACCGCACTGAAATCGGTCCCGCTGCGCCCCTTCTCCGCACTGGTCGGCCTCGCCGCCGGGACCGAGGTGAAGGTCCGCGCCCTCGACGACCGCCTGCCCGGGGCGCGCACTCGAATGATCCGGCGCGCCCGGCACATCGACCCCATGTGGGACCGCAACACCCGCATCGCCCGCTACCTCGCCGCCCGCGTCGGCATCCGCACGACGCCGTTCGACCAGCACGACACCACCGCCGAGCAGACCC
This sequence comes from Nocardia sp. NBC_00511, assembly GCF_045161165.1. Taxonomy (NCBI): domain Bacteria; kingdom Bacillati; phylum Actinomycetota; class Actinomycetes; order Mycobacteriales; family Nocardiaceae; genus Nocardia; species Nocardia sp. NBC_00511. Next base: position 3,361,312 of record NZ_CP107849.1, on the reverse strand, counting down.
GCTGCCCGATCTGAGGGTCAGCCCTGCGTGCCCGCGATACTCAGGTACACCACCATCACCGTGAACAGGAACCAGCCCGCGCCCTGCCAGATCGGCCAGGCCCGACCCGCCCGGAACGCCCGGTACGCCAGGACGAACGCACCCACGCCCCCGGCCAGCAGCACCAGGCCCGGCCCCAATCCGACCACCAGTCGCGCGGTCGTATCGCAGACCATGCCGTCGGCATTCAGACAACGCTGCCGGGCCGCCGCCCAGGTCAGCACGATCGCGGCGACCACACCGGCGGCCATCAGCACGCTCACCGCGTAGATCACGGCGTGCCGCAGCATCGATGGATCGTTCCAGCGTTTCTCGACGTCATTGACCATGCCCGCACCTCCTCGCCACACTCGGCGGATACCCCCGTCGCGCCGATACCACCATGGTCGTCCTGTCCGGGAGCCGCCGCCACGCCGATCGCGGTCGCCTATCCCGCTGCCACGTAGTCGCGGCCGCCGACATAGACGGTGTCGCCCAGCGCCGCGGCCACGGTGGTGGCGTCGGCGACCGCCGTGGCGAACTCCTCGACGGTCGGCAGCTCACCGTGATCGCGGCGAGCGGTCACCGCGTCCGGATCCCGCCGCTCGAGCAATCGCACGATGATGGTCCCGTCAATCATGTCCCCGGACACCACGACGAAACCCACACCGCCGCTCTCGAATTCAGCGCTCATGGTCCGCAGCGCGTCCTCACCGGCCCGCTTGCTCGCCGCGATCTGCTCATAGCCGGGCGGCACCGCGCGGGTCGCCGAGAAATGCGCCTGATGACTGGTGACGAACACGATCCGCCCGCCGACCGGCAGGTGGGGGAGCGCGAGCGCGGTCAGCCGGGTCTGCGCGTCGCGATTCAGCGCCATCGCGTACCCGGGCGCGGCATCGCGCTCGAGCCCGCCGGAAGCATTGAGCACCAGCACATCCAGCCGTCCGAACTCCGCGACCACACCGTCCACGAGCGCCTTCGAGCTACTCGGATCCGCGATATCCGCACCCGCCACCGACGCACTCCCGCCCGCCGCCACGATCTCGGCCACCAGTACCTCGGCCCGCCTGCGCTTCTCCCGATAGTTCACCACCACGTGATCCCCGCGCGCTGCCAGCACCCGCGCCGTCTCCGCCCCGATACCCCGGGAAGCCCCGGTGATCAACACGATCCGTTGATCCGCACCGCTCGCCGTCATCAATAACTCCGTCCGCCGAACCACTTCTAATCCAGAAGCACTACTCTGATGCTTCGAAATGAGAAGCGCAAGCGAACCACCGCCCACCCCACCCAGATCCGCCCCCGCGCACGCCGCGATGGAGCTGCTCGGCCAACGCTGGATGCTGCGCGTCATCTGGGAACTCGACGCCACCCCCCTTGGCTTCCTGGAACTGCGCCGCCGCATGGACAACTGCTCGTCGAGCATGCTGTCGGTCCGCCTGCAACGTCTCGTCGAAGCGGGCATCGCCGCCAAACTCCCCGACAAGTCCTACGAACTCACCACCGCCGGAAAAGAACTCGCGCAGGCCCTCACCCCGATCTGGGAATGGTCCGAACGCTGGAGCGGCTGCTCCTAGTCCGCTCGCCCCTCGAGTTGGCCACCGCTGGAACGCAATTGGTGCAGAGGACTCGGCGCGGTCCACCTGGGAACCGGAGATCGGTCGGATACGGTGCACACCGCCGGGGGACTCCGACGACCGTAGGACGGTATGAAGCGCAAGTTGATCATGGTGGTGGTCGCGCTGCTGTTGATCGCGACCGGGTTGTACGTGCTGATGAATTCGCGCACCTATCAGGTGGCCGGGCGGATCGTGGCGCGGGTGAAGACCGACGAGAGAGTGGTGGCGCTGACGCTCGACGACGGGCCTTCGGAGAGAACACCGGACATTCTGAAAACCCTTGCCGACGCGGATATTCCGGCCACCTTCTACCTGATCGGCAATGAACTCGCCGATCGGCCCGACGACGGCCGTGCCATCGCCGAGGCGGGGCACGAGATCGGCAATCACACCTATCACCATCGGCGGATGGTGTTCGTGACCCCGGGGTTCGTGCGCGACGAGATCGAGAGCACCGACGCCGAGATCGCCAAGACCGGATACCAGGGGCCGGTCACGTTCCGGCCGCCCAACGGCAAGAAGCTCTTCGCGCTGCCGCTGTATCTCTACAGCCACGATCGCGTCACCGTCACCTGGGATGTGGAACCGGATTCCGGCAAGTCGCCGAGCACCGACGAGATCGTCGCCGACACCGTCGAGAATGTGCGGCCGGGCTCGATCATCCTGCTGCACACCATGTATGACAGCGGCGCACCGTCACTGGCCGCGATCCCGCGCATCGCGCAGGCGCTCAAGGATCAGGGCTATCGCTTCGTCACGGTGTCCCAGCTGCTCGCGCTCTGAGGATCGAGGTCACGCGGCATCACCGGGTCCGGAGATGCCGCGGCGGACCTCACCGGCCGTGTGCTCGAAGCGCAGCGGATCACGACCCCGCGAGGAATGCAGCTGCCACGGCACACTGGTCACCATGACGCCCGGCTCGAACAGCAGCCGGGCCTTCAACCGCAGCGAACTCTGGTTGTGCAGCAGGTTCTCCCACCAGCGGCCCACCACGTACTCGGGGATGAAGATGCTGACCACATCGCGCGGGCGCGACTTGCGCTGCCGCTTGATCTCCTCGAGCACCGGCCGGGTGACCTCGCGGTAGGGCGACTCGATGACCTTGAGCGGAATCCCCACCTGGTTGTTGTCCCAGTCGGCGGCCAGCCGCCGGGTGTCGTCGTCATCGACGTTCACGGTGACCGCGGTCAGTGTGTCGGGCCGGGTCGCCCGCGCGAACTGCACCGCCCGCTGGGTCGCCTTGTGCCAGCCCGACACCAGCACCAGCGCGTGCACCCGGCCGGGCAGCGTCACCAGATCGTCCGGATCGATGGACAATTCGGCCCGCACCGAGGTGTAGTGGCGGTGGATCGACCACATCAGCCCGACCAGGATCGGCATCGCGATCACCACCAGGTACGCGCCGTGGGTGAACTTGGTGATCAGCACGACCACCAGCACCACCCCGGTGAAGCACGCGCCGAAGGCATTGATCGCGCGCGCCCGGTGAATGTGCAAGCGCTCCTTGGTGGTTTCCGCCGCCCGCAGCGCCTTGTTCCAATGCCGCACCATGCCCGTCTGGCACAGCGTGAACGAGGTGAACACACCCAGGATGTAGAGCTGGATCAGACGGGTGGTGGATCCGTCGAAGGCGTAGATCAACACCCCGGCCACCACCGACAGCAGGATGATGCCGTTGGAGAACGCCAGCCGGTCCCCGCGGGTGTGCAGCTGCCGTGGCATGTAGCGGCGCTGCGCGAGAATCGAATTCAGCAGCGGGAAACCGTTGTAGGCGGTATTGGCGGCCAGGATCAGGATCAGCGCCGTGGTCACCATCAGGTAGTAGAAGGCCACGCTGTGCCCGCCGAACACCGCCGCCGAGATCTGCGCGATCACCGTCTTCTGCGCGTCGGTGTGGCAGTCGCCGGGGAATCCGATGATGTCGCAGGTGTTCTCGACCACCCGGGTCTTGGTGATCATGGCCAGCGCGGTGACCCCGGCGAACATGGCGATCGCGATGACACCCATCGCGGTCATGGTCCGAGCGGCATTGAGCGCCTTGGGCTTGCGGAACGCGGGCACCCCGTTCGAGATGGCCTCCGCACCGGTGAGCGCGGTACAGCCGGAGGAGAAGGCGCGCAGCAGCAGGAACGCCAGCCCCGCGGTCGACAGCCCGACCTGCTCGGCGTGGATCTGGAAGTGCGCGCTCTCCGCGACCGGCGCGTGCCCGAACGCTGTCTGACCCAGCCCGACCACGATCATCACGAACACGCCGACCACGAAACCGTAGGTCGGCACCGCGAAGGCCCGTCCCGACTCGCGGACCCCGCGCAGATTCATCGCGGTCAGGAACACGATGAACCCCAGATTGATGGCCACCCGATACGGATTCAGATCCGGCACCGCGGACACGATGTTGTCCACCCCCGCGGCCACCGACACCGCCACGGTCATCACATAGTCGACCAGCAGCGCGGCCGCGACCACCAATCCCGGCAGCGCCCCGAGGTTCTCGGCCACCACCTCGTAGGAACCGCCGCCGGAGGGATAGGCCTGCACCACCTGGCGATACGACAGTGCCACCACCGCGAGCAGCACCACCACCCCGCCCGCCACGATCGGCGTCAGATGCAGATACGCCAGCCCGCCGAGCGTCAGGATGAGCAGAATCTCCTGAGTCGCGTAGGCGACCGACGACAATGGGTCACTGGCGAAGATGGGCAGTGCCAGGCGCTTGGGCAGTAACGTCTCGCCCAGCCGATCGCTGCGAAACGGACGCCCCAGGACCAGTCGTTTTGCGACGTCGATCGGTGAAACCACGGTGGTCGAGCGTAGGCGGGAAATCCGCAACCAGCCGAAACGCGCACCGTATGGATTTCGTAAAGAAACCCAAATGACGAGAGTTCGTGCTGTGGGCGCCGAGACTTGTGCAGTTGATCCAACAACCACCTAGACTGTCTGGGACGTGAACAAAGATTTTGTGGGAAGGTGACACGATGGGAGACCGGACGGTAGTCGCCGACGTTGCCGATGAGCTGGCACGTCGAGTGGCATCCGGGGAGTACGAGCCCGGTGGTCTGATGCCGTCCGTCCGCCAGGTCGCCGAGGAATTCGACCTGAATCGTGCGACGGCGCAACTGATTCTGGGACGGCTGGAGTCCTACGGCTTCGTGGACGCCTACCGCGGCAAGGGCTTCGTGATCCGCGATGTGCGGTCCGAGGGCGGCGTGGACGTGTACCGGCGGCTGTTCCGGCTGTCGATGCCCGCGCCGGAGATCGCTGCGGAGATGTTCGGCAATATCGTCGACGAGGAGCGCGGCATCGCGCTCGACGCACTGCTGGCATACACCGGCAGCGATCGGGCGCTCGACCCCGCCGACCTCAAGGACGACATCGACGAGCTGGAAACGCTTGCGCGCGGGGCGAATCCGGATCCGCACCGGATGCTGAGCATCGAGCTGGGCCTGCTGCGCCGACTGCTCACCGCACTCGGACATTCGGTACAGCGCGCGGTGCTCAACTCCATCGGCGAGATGATCCTCGAGGTGCCGGAGGCCGTGCAGGCCTACTTCGCGGTCTCGCCGGATCTGCATGTGCTGGTGTGGCGGGCGCTGGTCGCCGTCTGGGAATCCGACGGCGGGCCGAGTCAAGCGCAGCTGGCGCTGTTCGAGGACCTCTTCGGCATGTACCACCAGAAGGTGCTGGCCCGCTTCGAGGAGCTGGTGGGCGTCGACCTCGCGGCCGAGGAAGTTCCGGCTCCGCACGCGGCCACCGCGTAGAGGGGGATGCGGCTACCGGGCGGGAATCCGTCAAGGCAGGTAGCCGAAATCCCGTTACTGTCCGATCACCGCGTTCATGATGGTGCCCGCGCTGGTCGCGATGATGCCGCCGATGAGTGCGCCGGCCACCTGCTTCGGCGCCTGCAGCGCGCTGCCGCTCCACTTCTCCCACGCGAACCGGCCACCGGCGTAGACGATGGCCAGCACCCCGGACAGCAGTACGAACCAGGTGAAGTATCGAACCAGGCGTAGCAGCTTGTCCGCGAGTGGCGGCGTCTCCGGGGTCGGATTGAAGATCTGAGCGTGCTGGATCTGCAGTAGCAGATCGTGAGTGGCAGTAAGGATCATCCGGTGCTCTTCCACGCGACGGCTCTTCCCCTATCCGGGGTACTCGCCGTAGGTGGGTCGCGCAAGCGGCAACCGGCGCGAGCGTGGCGGCAAACGTGATTGCCGCGCAAGCGAACTCGCGTACCGGTCGGTCCTCAGTCCACGTCGTTGTCGGCCGATAAGTACGCTATGGCCGCCAGGTACTGCCGACAGGCGAAGTGCTGATCGTGGGCGCGCAGGATGGTGCGGGCCCGGCGGTAGGTGAGATTGCGTGGTTCGACCGCGCAGTCGTCACCGGAGAGATCGGTGGAGCGGGCGAGCATCTGTGTCATTGGATGCCTCTGGCCGATGGAATGGTGCTCCGAGTTTAGGAGTCTGCACGGTGCAGATGCAAGTACATCTGCACGCTCGAACATCCCGTGTTGCGGCCGGATTCCGCCGTCACGTGACTATTCGGACGGGCGCTTCGGGAGCAATCGGACGAACAGGACCGACTAGCCGGGATTGTCTGTAATTCTTCGCAACTTCGCCAGGGGTTTTGCGACAACAAGATCAAAGCTGTTGTGTTGCAAAGGATGTGCCCATTTGTGCCATCGATGCCGGGCAATCTGCGTGCTATCGTTCAGCTTGCGGTTGCAACTGTAAGTACATCTGGTCGAACATTTGCAAGTACCCGGACGACCGTCTGCGGGCGGTACTGGCAAGGAGTCTGAAATGTCTGATATCTCGGCAATCTCGCTCGATCGCTCGAACCTGTTGTGGCGCAAGAGCACCTACAGCAACCCCAGTGGTAACTGCGTTGAGCTGGCTCCGCTCGCCGATGGGCAGGTGGCGGTGCGCAACTCGCGCGACCCCGAAGGATCCCTGATCGTGTACACCCGTCCCGAGATCGACGCGTTTCTGCAAGGCGCGAAGAGCGGAGAATTCGACGACCTCGCGCGCTGAGCGGTAGCATTGGCAATCGGCGCGGTGGTTCGCGACTAGCCGTTGTGAGTCCACTGCCGGCAAACCCGAGCATCGGAGTGGACCCCATGATCGCAGAACCCGTTGCCCACGGTCGGGCGGATTCCGCTGTCGCCGAACGTGGTCCGACTGCACTGCGTATCGCGGTCGGAAGTCAGCTACGGAAGCTGAGGGAAAGTCGCGGCATCACCAGGGAAGCCGCGGGTGAACACATCCGCGGATCCCATGCCAAGATCAGTCGCCTGGAACTCGGGCGAACCGGATTCAAGGAGCGCGACATCCGGGATCTGTTGGCGCTGTACGGCGTTACCGATCCCGGTGAGCTCGAGCAGTTCCTCGACCTGGTGCACAAGGCCAATCAGCCCGGCTGGTGGCACCGATACAGCGATCTGCTGCCGCAGTGGTTCGAGACCTATCTCGGACTCGAGCACGCGGCCAAATCGATTCGTACCTATGAGGGTCAGCTCGTACCGGGTCTGCTGCAGACCCCGGACTACGCGCGCTCCATCGTTGCCCTCGGGCACGATGCGGACGCCGAACGCCGCGTGTCGCTGCGCAGGCGTCGGCAGGAGCTACTCACCCGCGACGGCGCACCCAGCTTCTGGGCCGTCCTCGACGAGTCGGTGCTGCACCGGCCCATCGGCGGCTCGGGTGTGCTGCGCGGTCAGCTCGAGCACCTGATCGACATGTCCAAGCTGCCCAACGTGACCATCCAGATTCTGCCGTACGCGGCGGGTGGCCATGCGGCAGCGGGCAGTTCGTTCACGATGCTGCGTTTCGCGGAGGCGGAGCTTCCGGACATCGTGTATCTGGAGCAGTTGACCAGTGCGCTGTATCTGGATCGCCGCCAGGATCTGGAGCTCTACCGGCAGGTGATGGATCAGCTGAGTGTGCAGGCGGAGGCGCCGGAGCGCTCCCGCAAACGTCTCGCGGAGATTGCCGCGGAACTGCACTGAGCCAGCGGCACAACTGAAGCATCGGCAAGACTGAGGCATCAGCAAGGCGGACTCACCACCGTGGGTCCGCCTTGAATGCTGTGCGGGTAATGCTTAGTTGAGCAGGGATCGAAAGGGTATGTGCGCCAGAGTAATCGGCCGGAACATGAATAAGGGGCCCCCAAAGGGGCCCCTATCAGTCCACCGTCAATGCGTCGGCGGGCGTGCCGGGTTACTGCCTGATGAAACTGGAGGCAATACGCCAGAACGCCTCCGGTTGCATGGTGTGCAGATCCCAGTCGTTCACCATGGCATGTGCCGTGGTGACGATCCGCTCGATGTCGAAATCATACCGAGTGGCCGCTCCAGTGGATTCGACCTGGCGGATAACGAAAGCGGTAGCCGTTTCTCGGGAATAGGTTTGCTCCGGCTGACTTCTGTCGGCAAACCCGAGTCGGCTGAGGTTGATTGGCTGATTCATTCGAACGCCCCTGACGCCAGGCCGACGGCTAACCGTGGGCGAAGAATCGCCGGTGATTCACCGCTCGGCTCTCTGGTTGTCCCCTTATTGGTGCCTTGCACCGATGAGTCTATGACCGTGCATTGCGCAGATGCAAGTACATCTGCAACCTCGAATTCGCAGCGTCAGAGTGAATTTCGGGATGCTATAAGTTTGCGAAACGATGGTTGGCGAAAGGTTGGAACCCGCGATCAGCGGACCTACCGGGTAATTCCGAACGAAACTTCTGGTCGCGCCGCGTTGTGGTGATTTATCCAGGTATTTGCGGGAGATCAAACCCAGCCGCTGGAAGCCGCTCCACGGGCCTTCGCAGCTTTGACCCGGTGATGTTCGTCGATCATGAGAGCGATCCCGAAGCGTAGGCACAGCAGCGCGGCGAGGGCACACAGGGCGCTCCAGGTGAGTTCGCCGTAGCCGACCATCGTCAAAGTCAAAGCCATCGCGACGATTCCGGCGGCCGTCAGAATCGGTCCGGGTTGATTGTGCGTGTCATCGACGACGCTGGGGGCAGCCGGCATATTCAAGATCCTTTCTGCGCGGTGATACCGGGGTCGTCCAGCAGCCCGAGAAAGGCGCGGGCGTAGGGCGAGGCGGCCGTCTCGGCATGCACCCGTGGCCAATCCACCTGGGCCCGTAATTCCCGTGCGATGTGCAGCAGCCGGGTGAAATCGACCCGGTGCGGATCGAGCACCAGCAGTTCCCCGATGAGCAGATCGGCGACCGTCACCACCGGCGCCTCGATCCGCCCGACAGGTAGTCGATCGGCGCGGGCCAGCAACTCCGCGCTCACCTCCTGCCCATTGGGGCGGAAGAGCAGATCGACCCGGACATCGCGGTCGTAGAGCAGGATTCGGCTCTCGTCGGCCGCGTCCGGTGCGCGCAGCCCGGTCCCGAGCAGCGCGGCCCGTGCCCGCGGTGCGTCAGCCGGGCGCAGCAGCACCTGGACGGCCGAGTAGCCGTCCGGCAGTGGCCCGCCGCGGGCATAGACCGCACAGGCGCCGCCGACGGCGCCCGGAATGTCATTGGCCAGTAGCGTTTTCACCACGGAGGAGAGGGTGTCGAGCTGGCGGCCGATGGTGCGGACCATTGGGATGGCTTACCCGTCTGCGGCCACGCTAACCGTCTCGGCGCAGGGGACCTGACACCCCGGGGCCGGGACCGGTCAGTGGGTGCCGGATTGGATCGGCCTCCGCTCGTATGTTAGGCCTGGAAACGGTGGATCGATCAACCTGAGTGGATGGGAGCCGGTGCCGTGGTAGACGTGCCCGCATATTTCGATGAGGTCGACGGCGGCTTCTATCCGACCGGCTACGCGGCCAGTCAGTGGTCCTCGGCGCAGGTGGTCGGGCCCGCGCTGACCGGCCTGCTGGCCCGGGAACTGGAAAGGGCGCACGCCACCGAGGGATTCGTGCCGGTGCGCCTCACGGTCGATCTGTTCCGTGCCGCCCGCTTCGCGCACACCACCACCCCCACGGTGCGGGTGCGTGACGGCCGCCGGATCCGAGTGGCCGATGTCAGCGTGATGCAGGAGGGCGCGATGGCCGCCCGGGCGACCGCGGTACTGCTGCAGCCCGCCGAACAGCCGCCAGGGGAGCTGTGGCGCCGCGAGCGGGAACCGCGGCCGCCGACGCCGCAACGCGCACCCACCTCGCCGCTGCCGCAGATTCCGTTGTTCGGCAGCGATACCGAGATGACCGCCTGGTCCTCGGTGCCGACCGAACACGAGAACAACAGCCGCAAACGCACCTGGCAGAACCCGATCCGGGTGATCACCGGCGAGGAGCTCTCGCCGTTCGTGCGGGTCTCGGTGGTCGCCGAGGCCACCAGCATGATGACCAACTGGGGTGACAAGGGCATCGGGTTCATCAATACCGATATGACGCTCGGCCTTTCACGGCTACCGGCGGGCTACGAGATCGGCGTGGAGGCCGACAGCCACTTCAGCGAGCACGGCACGGCCGTCGGCGTGGCGACTTTGTTCGACCGGGTGGGCTCTTTCGGCAGCTGCATGGTCACTTCGGTGTCGAACGCGGGCCGCCAGATCAGCAACGCGCAATTGGACATGGTGATGTCCAAGCGCTCGTGAGGTCCGGAATGCGGCGCTGACAGGGCGTTTGCGACCCGCAGGCAACGTGGCTGCGACCCCCGGCCACGGACCGGTCTCGATGTGGCTTCGAACAGACCACTCGGGAGTGTCGGGCGCTCGCCCGGTCGTACGCTCGGGCCCTCGAGATGAGTATGCCCGGGCCACCGACTACAGATTTGTGGGGGTTGCTGTGCTGCGCTGCCTGCGAAACCTCGCCGGTACCTTGATGATCGGCTGCTTGATGGTCCTGGGCCCCGGTGCGGGACCGGGATTCGCCCAACCCGCGCTTCCGACGCCGAATCCCGGCCCGCCGCCCGGCATTTCGCTGCCGGACTTCCAGAAGTGGATCGACGAGGTGGTGCCCCACCCGGCGCTGGCCCCGGCGGCTCCGGACTCGCCCCTGGTCGACACGGCGGATCTGACACCGGAATTGGCGGCGCTGCGCTCGGCGGCCATGCCCGCCGCCATCGGCGACCCGTTCGTCGACGACTGGCCCGACGGCCTCGACGCGCTCGACAACGGCGCGATCGTGGAGACCCGCGACATCACCGCCTTCGCCGGGGGTGAGATGGTGCTGCCGGTCCGCCAGGTGCTGCAACTGAAGTACCGCACCAGCGACTCTCAGGACAAGCCCTCCTACGCCATCGCCAGCCTGGTGCTGCCCGCCGGAGACTGGACCGGCCCGGGGGAGCGGCCGATCGTGGTCAACAACCTGCCGATCGACGCGTTGGGCCGCAAGTGCAATCCGAGTTACACACTGACGCACGGGATCACGCGTGCCGCCGAGCTCACCGGCTACCTGCAACCGACCACGCAGCTGGCGCTGGCGCGCGGCTACGGGGTGCTGATCACCGACCACGAGGGCCCGCGGATGGCCTACGCCGAGCCGGTGGTGGCCGGGCACGCGATTCTCGACGCCATTCGCGCGGTGCGCAATCAATACCCGGATGAGCTGTCCGACAGTAGATTCGGCATGATCGGCTACTCCGGCGGAGCCATCGCCACCAACGGCGCGGTGAAGCTGATGGACTCCTACGCCCCCGAACTCGACAACCTGGTGGTCGGTGCGGCCATGGGCGGTGTGCCCGCGGACTTCTCGCTGCTGGCGCACAGCATGAACGCCAACCTGGCGTCCGGGGTGTTCATGGGCGCGGTCTTCGGCATCGGCCGCGAACGCCCGGAAATCCTGGCGGCCATGAACAATCTTGCCCAGTGGGTGGCGACCTCGTCGATCAACAGCGAATGCAGTGAGACCTTCGCGACGCCGGGCGCGCTGCTGCTGCCCATCGACGTGCTCTCGAACATCCCCGACCCGCTCGACAGTCCACTCGCGCACCAGATCTACTCGGTCACGCGGATGGACGGCATGAAATCTGCTGTGCCGCTGTACATCTTCAACGGCGATCAGGAGTTCTGGGTGCCCGCGGTGGGTGCGGAGAACCTCTACAACGAGCAGTGCGCCCTCGGGGTGCGCGCCGTCTACCGGCACGTGCTCGGCGAGCACTTCATCGCCGCGTTCACCGGCTATCCGGAATCACTGGCATGGCTGGATCAACGACTCCAGGGCATCCCCGCGCCCGACGAATGCTGAGGTGATCCCGTGCCGGAGTGGGGCTTTCGACGCACCGCATCGAAAGCCCCGCCCGGGCAACGGGTTGCGGTCACATGGGGAACAGGTTGTGCTTGCGCGGGTTCGACTTGCGCACGGCGTCCTTGTCGCGCAGCAGCCGCAGCGCCTTGCGGATCTCCAGGCGGGTGGCCGACGGTTCGATGACCGCGTCGATGTACCCGCGCTCGGCCGCCGTCCACGGGGTGGCGACGGTGGCGTTGTAGAAGTCGATCATGTTCTGCCGCACGGCTTCCCGCTGTTCCGGCGGGGCCGCCTCGAGCTGCCGCTTGCCGACGATCGGGATCATCGACTCCGCGCCCATCACCGCGAGCCGGGCGGTCGGCCAGGCCAGCGCGATATCCGCGCCGAGCTGCTTGCAGCCCATCACCGCGTAGCCGCCGCCGTACGCCTTGCGCGTCACGATGGTGACGATCGGCACGGTGGCCTCGATCAGCGCGCGGAACATGCGCCCGCCACGCTTGATCACGTGGTTGCGTTCCTCGTCCACGCCCGGCAGCACACCCGGGGTGTCCACCACGTACACCAGCGGGATGTTGAAGGCGTCGCAGAGCCGGATGAAGTGCGCGGCCTTGTCGGAGCAGGCGGCGTCGAGCGCACCGCCCAGCGCCATCGGCTGATTGGCGACCACGCCGACCGGCAGGCCGTCGACACGCGCGAACCCGGTGATGAGATTCTCCGAGGTCTTGGCCCCGAGCTCGTGGAACGCGCCGTCGTCGAAGATGCGCAGCAGGACCTCGTGCATGTCGTAGCCGGTCTTGTCGGCGTCCGGCATGAGCTTGTCGAGCTCGCGGTCGGTGTCGGTGAGCTCGGGCTCGAGGCCCGGGTTGACCACCGGCGGCGCTTCCAGGCAGCTGGTCGGCAGGTAGCTCAGGTAGTCCCGCACCCAGGTGAAGGCGTCGCTCTCGGTCTTCGCGACGTGGTGCACGGTGCCGTTCTGCTCGAGCGCGCGCGCCCCGCCCAGCTCCTCGGCGGTGACCACCGAACCGGTGACGGCCTTGATCACCTCCGGGCCGGTGACGAACATGTACGAATCCTCGGTCGCCACCAGGACATCCATGTTGATGGGTCCGTACACCGAGCCGGCCGCGCACTTGCCGAGCATGACCGCGACCATCGGCACGTAGCCCGACAGGTCCTCCTGCAGCCGGCACATGATGGCGTACCAGGCCAGGGAGGTGACGCCGTCCTGGATGCGCGCGCCGCCGGAGTCGTTGATGCAGACCACCGGGCAGGCGTTGTTGTAGGCGAACTCCATCACCAGCCGCACGCGGCGGCCGAACATCTCGCTGACCGAACCGCCGTACACGGTCGGGTCGTGCGAGATCACCACGACCGGGCGGCCGTCGATGGTGCCGCGACCGGTGACCACGCCGTCGCCGTAGTAAGCGTTGGGGTTGCCGGGCTGGCGCATCAGCGCGCCCATCTCGACGAAGCTGCCCGGGTCCAGCAGCATGTGCGCCCGTTCTCGGGCGCTGGGAATGCCCTTCGCAAGCCGCTTCTGGAGTCCCTTTTCACCGGTGGGTTCTTCGGCGATCTCCAGGAGCTTGCGCAGTTCCGCCAGCTTTTCCGCTGTACCCGTCATTACTTAGGTCTTGCCTTTCCGACTTCAGCTATTCAGGTCCGATGCCGACCCGGTCGAGCCGGATCGCGGCCCGACCATGCACGGTACCGTGAGCACCCGGTTCCTAACCAGTGAACGCCCGGGTAACCTGTGCCGCCGGTCACAGCCGGGATCGGCTGCCATTCGTGTATCGGAACCGGTGCGGCCATTGCTACTTCCGCCTCGACTGGGGGATACACTGCGGCCCGTGAGCTCACCTATGACTGTGCGAGCGGGGACGCCCGAGGTGATCAGGCCGGATCTCGATACGTTCGGGTTCTCCGAGTTACGGCGCACCGCTGCCGTCGGCGCGGTACTCGGCGGCTCGGTGGTGAGCAGTGTGCTGCGAGGTGGCCTGCGGCCGTCCAAACGCAAGCGTGCCGCCGCCGAGGGCGTGGTGAACGGCTTCGAGACGCTGGGCCCGATGTTCGTGAAGCTGGGTCAGCTCATCGCCTCCTCGCCGGGTGCGTTCCCGCGTGAGCTGGCCGACGCCTGCCTGCGCTGCCTCGACGATGTGCCGCCCTTCCCGGGCGCCGACGCGCGCGCCATCGTGGAGGCCGATCTCGGCAAGCCGATCTCGGAGCTGTTCCTCGAATTCGACGACAAGCCGCTCTCGGCGGCGTCGATCGCCCAGGTGCACGCCTGCGTGCTGCCCGGCGGCCGCCCCGCGGTGGTGAAGGTGCAGCGCCCCGAGATCGCGCGCCGGATGATCGTGGATCTGCGCGCGGCCATGCGGCTGGCGCGCACCCTGGAGAAGCGCTCGGAGAACGCGCGGGTCGCCAATACCCAAGCGGTGGTGCGGGATCTGTACGAGGCCACCGTCGCCGAACTGAACTTCCTCATCGAGGCCGAGAACCAGAGCCGGGCCCGCGAGCACCTGGTGGCCTTCGGCGACAACACCAATGTGGCCGTGCCCGAGGTGTATTGGGAGTACTGCGCCCCGCGCGTGCTGTGCATGGAGCGGATGCGCGGCATGCCGCTGGACCGCTTCGACGACATCCGCGACGCCCATCCCGAACCGGAGCTGCTGATCCGGCGGCTGGTGAAGGCGTGGATGGAATCGGTTGCGGTGCACGGGCTCTTCCACGGTGACGTGCACGCGGGCAACCTGTGGCTGCTCGAGGACGGCCGGGTGGCCATGCTCGATTTCGGCATCGTCGGCCGGATGGAGACGGAGTGGCGCGAGTTCGTGCGCGCCCTGTTCTACGCCAGCTCCATCGACAACGACTTCCGTCCGGTGGCCCGCGCGCTGCGCAAACTGGACCTGGTCGCCGACGACAGCGGCGACGACGCCACCATCGGACGGCAGCTCGCGGTGGCGCTGGGCCCGGTGCTCTCGGGCAGCCTCGACAAGCTCGACCTGGGCCTGGTGTCGGCGCGGCTGCTCGAGTTCGGCAAGCGCCGCGGCGCGTCGGGCCCGCAGCAGCTGATGCTGATGGGCAAGCAGCTCGGCTACTTCGAGCGCTACGCGGTCGCGCTCGCGCCGGGCTGGAAGCTGGGCCGCGACCTGTACCTGTTCCGCAATATCTTCCCCGCCGAGGTGGCCGCGAAGGCCGCCGAGGACGGCCTCACCCTGCCCGTGGACTGATCCGGGAAACCTGAGAGGGAAAAGCAAGGAAACGCTCAGGCTACGGCCAGACGCACCCGGCACTGTGGATCTCGTTGGCATACGGCGAGAAGTGCGAGGTGCGTAATGGTCGAGTTCGAGGTCACCGGAACCACTGTGACGGTGCATATCACCGGAACCCATCGCCTGTTGGCCCTGCGTGAGAACGTGGTCTTCGACATGTCCCAGGTCGCCAGGATCACGATGGCCCCGGTCGATCTGCGCCCACCGTGGGTGCGCGCTCCGGGCACCTTCCTACCCGGTGTGATCGCCGCCGGTATCTTCCGCGGCAAGGGTCGTAAGGAGTTCTGGGACACCCGTTTCGAGGGCAGTGCCCTGCAGATCGACCTGGCCGGGGGCAGCCTCACCCGGCTGGTGGTCGACACCGACGATCCCACCTCCACCTATCTGCGACTGTCCAAGGCCGCGGCGGCCTGACCGCCGTACTCCGGAGACGGCAAAAGACCGGGCCCGGACCGCATCGAGTGCGGTTCGGGCCCGGTCTCTTTCGTTGTCCGCTTGGTGGGCCCTTATCGGAGTGACATGCGAAGCGATGCCGGAAATGGATCAGGGGGTCGGGCAGAGCATGCCCGCGCCGGGGCCGGGGGCCGCGCCGGGGGTGCCGCCGGGTGCGGCGGGGACGGGAACGATGCGTTCGGGTACGACGCCGGCGGGTGTGTTGGCGGGGGCTCCGGGTGCGGGAGCGGCCGGTCCGCCGATCTCACCCGAGCCATACGCGGCGGATGGGGTCATGGTCAGCAGGGCGGCACAAACGAAGCCTCCGACGAGCACACCGGTTAGTTTCTTTCGTGTCATGGCAGTGACGCTACAACCAGCTCAATGCAATTCGTGGCATCTGCGGGTGTTCGGAATGTCGTGACCGGGGCATCGTGTCAATACAGGATTGAATTGGGCTGTGACGCAAGGATTCACAACAGCGGAATGAATCGTTTTCAGAGTGTCGTCCCGGTGTGGCCTCGGAAGACCTTGTCGCCGCTGCCGGAACACTTTTCGATACCGACCGGGCGTGTCTTCACACTCCGGGGTCGCCGGTGTTGTTCACTGCTTGCTTAATTTCATTGCTGGGAGGGAGCGGTATGGCAGGGCCGGGTTCGAGAATCGCGGTGGCGGTGGCGATGGTTGTCGTGGGCGGTGCCGCGATGGTGGCGCAGGCGCCCTCCGGGTCCGCCATCGCGGGCTGTGGCACCAACTTCACCGACTTTCGCGGCGGGTTCACCGCCGAGGGCGATCCGCAGAATTCACTGCAATTCGACGAGGGCGGCGGCATCACGTTCCACAGCGTGCGATTCGGTACCGGCGAGGGCATTTACGCGGTGATTCCCACCGGCGGATTCACCGCCGCGCTGCGGCTGTCCGACAAGGGCGAGGACATCGCCCGCATCGCCAATGCCACCTCGATGGTCAAGAGCACGGCCTTCGTGTGCGCCGCGCCGGGTACCCAGGTCACCACGTTCACCTCGCTGGATCAGAGCAGTCGTCGCCTGAACTACGTCCGTACCAGCTGAGCTGGGTCGCGGTGACCCGGGCGGGGTGCGCTCAGGCGTGCAGTGCCCGGAACACCCGGTAGAGCGCGGCCTTGTCCTCGAAGCCGATTCCAGGGCTCTCGGACAGGGTGAGCCGACTGTGCGCGATCACCGCGTCATCGGCGAATCCGCCCGTGGGCTGGAATTCCCCGGGATAGGACTCGTTGCCGCCCAGGTGCAGGGCGGCGGCGATATGCGACGCGAATTGATGACCGCCGTGGGGAATGCAACGCCGTGCCGACCAGCCGCGCTGCCGAAGGAGGTCCTGAATCCGCAGGTATTCCACGAGCCCGTAGCCGAGGACCGGATCGAATTGCAGGATGTCGCGATCGGGCCGCATCCCGGCATAGCGCAGCAGATTGCGAGCGTCGGTGTGGGAGAACAGATTCTCCCCGGTCGCGAGCGCGCCGGAATAGTGTTCGGCCAGGGTGGCGTGCAGCGCGAAATCCAAAGGGTCACCGGGTTCTTCGAACCAGCGCAGCCGATACGGTTCCAGCGCTTCGCCGTACGCGAGCGCGGTGGTGAGATCGAAACGGCCATTGGCGTCCACGGCGAGTCGGGAACCGTCACCGTCGAGCACGTCCAGCACCGCTTCGACCCGTTTGATATCGGTGGCCAGATCCGCGCCGCCGATTTTCATTTTGACGACGTCGTAACCCTGCGCGAGAAACTCCCGCACCTCGTCCTGCAGCTGCGGTAGGTCTTTCCCCGGCGCGTAGTAACCGCCTGCCGCATAGACGAATACGTCCGGATCCGGCGCGCCGAGGTCGTAGTGCTGCGAGAGCCACCGGTGCAGCGGCAGCCCGGCGAGTTTGGCGGCGAGGTCGAACAGTGCCATGTCGACGACGCCGACGGCGACCGAGCGTTCGCCGTGCCCGCCGGGTTTCTCGTTGCGGGTCATGACCTCCCAGGCACGTTCCGGGTCGACGGCCGCGCCGTCGGCGGTGACCAGATCGTCGGGATCGGCGGCGAGCAGGCGCGGAATCACGCGGCGGCGCAGGATCTCTCCGGCGCTGTAGCGGCCGTTGGAGTTGAAGCCGTAGCCGACGACGGGTTCGCCGTCGCGCACGACATCGCTGACGACGGCGACGATGGAGCAATCCATGGCGCTGAAGTCGATGAACGCGTTGCTCATGGCGGAGCTGATGGCGACGGTGCCCTCGTGGATGGCGGTGATGCGTGGCATGGGATTCCTCAGGGTTGTTCGGGGACACAGGTTTTGCCCGGCGTCATGCCGAGCACGCGGGCGGCGACGCCGCGGTCGATGCCGTCGGGTTCGAAGCGCGCGACCACGACGGTGGCCACGGCGTTGCCGAGCACATTGGTGGCGGCGCGGGCCATGGACAGGAACCGGTCCACCGAAAGCACCAGGGCCAGACCGGCGATGGGGACCAGGGCGGTGGCCGCGACGGTATTGGCGAGGGTGACGAACGCCGACCCGGAGATCCCGGCGGTGCCCTTCGACAGCACCAGGAACAGCGCGAACACGGTGAGCTGGTCGGTCAGGGTCATCGGCACGCCGTACACCTGCCCGATGAAGATGACGCAGATGGGCACCACCACCGCGACCCCGTCGAGGTTGAACGAGAACCCCGCGGGCACCACCAGGCCGATCACCTTGCGCCGGCAGCCGACCGATTCCAGGCGTTCCATCAGTTGGGGCACAACGGCTTCCGAAGACGCGGTGCCCAGCACCACCAGCAGTTCCTTGCGCAGCACCCGGATCAGCCGCAGCAGCGAGAATCCGGCCAGCCGCGCCACCAGACCCAGCACCAGGGCGATGAACACCAGCAGCGCCAGCACCGACACCAGCACCAATTTCACCAGCGCCGTGAGGGTTTGCGACCCGTTCTTCCCGACGGTCGAGGCGACCGCCCCGAAGGTGCCGATCGGCGCGAACAGCATGATGACCGCGATCATCCGGAAGAACACGGTGCTGAGCGTGGTGCAGCCGCGAATGATCGGCTCCGACACGGTCTTCGGCAGTCCGAGCACCGCGATCGCGAACAGCACCGCGAAGATCAGCACCTGTAGCACGCCGCCGGTGGCGAACGCACCGACCGCGTTGCTGGGCACCATCTTCGCCAGGAACCCGGTCAGCGACGTGTTGTGCTGATCGGCGCTGACATAGGTGGAGAGCTGATCGGAGGCGTGCGCGGGCTTGTGCACGCCGCGGCCGGGATGCAGCAGGTTGACGGCGGCGAGCCCCAGCAGCATCCCGATGGTGGTGACGATCTCGAAGTACAGCAGGGTCTTGAGCGCGATGCGCCCCACCGACTTCAGTTCTCCCGCCGTCACGATCCCGGTCACGATGACCAGGAACACAATCGGCGCGATGACAAGCTGCACCAGCGAGATGAAGACGGTCGCCAAGGGTTGCAGTCCGGCCGCGTAATGCGGTGCGGTGATGCCGAATACGGCGGCGGCGATCGCCGCGACGAGCACCTGGAGACTGGTGCTCGTGATCAGTTGCAGCCAGCGGGGTTTCGGCCGGGCCTGCGCGGTGGACGGCAGGCTCTCGGTGCCGAGGATGTCCATGTCACTCGCCGCCCGCTCATGCTTCGGTGACGAGGGTGTCGCGCAACGCGTCGCGGTCCACGCTCAGGCCGAGCCCGGGGCGGTCGGGAACCGTGATGCGGCCGTTGACCGGTCGCGGTGAATCCGGGAACAGCAGTTGCCCGACCTGGGCCATCCCGACATGCCATTCCAGCAGCCACCCGTTCATGAGTCCGGCCAGCGCGTGCAGGTTGAACAGCGGCCAGCCGCCGCCGTGCGCGAGCGGCAGGTTGTAGATCTGGGCGAGGTGGGCGGCCTTGCGCTGTTCGGTGAAGCCGCCGCAGTAGCAGGCATTTGGTTGCAGGATGTCGACCGCGCCGCGTTCGACGAGTTCGCGCAGCCGCCACCGATGTCCCTCCATCTGCCCGGCGGCGATCGGGATCCGGGTGTGGGCGCGCAGGTCGGCCAGGGCGCGAGCGTCGTTCTGCTGCAACGGTTCCTCGAACCAGGTCAGCCGGTCGTCCTCGATCTCGCGGCACAGCATGGCCGCGTCGACGGGCGTGAACAGGTAGTTGGCGTCGATCATGAGGTCGATGTCGTCGCCGACCGCCGCACGGACCGCGTGCACCCGGGCGGCGTCCTCGCGCCAGCCCCGATCATCAACGCCGACAACCTGTTTGAGTGCGCTGAAACCCTGGTCGACATGCAATCGCGCGGCGGCTGAGAGGGTTTCGCGGTCGTACTGCGGGAACCCGAACGTGACGTATACCGGCACCTCGGTGCGTGCCCCACCGAGCAGGCTGGCCACCGAGCGCCCGGCGTCCTTGCCCTTGATGTCCCACAGCGCGATATCGAGCAGTGACAGCGCGCTGGACACCACGCCGGTCATGGTGCGCGGGTTGATCCGCTGCCAGATCCGCTGATGCACGGCCTCGATCTCGCGCGGGTCCAGATCGAGCACGGCCGGAAGGAAGTGCCGTTCGAGGGCGACGACCACGGCGTGCGCCAGGAAGTGCCCGGTGACCGCGACCCCGGTCAGTCCCTCGTCGGTCTCCACCTCGCAGAACACGAAGTTCTTCTGTTCCTCGCGGCCGTAGCCGCGCACCCGTCCGTCGAGCAGCGGCACCTCGATGGAGGTGGTGTGCACGCTGGCGCGAATGTCCTTGATCCTCATCGCAAGCCTCCCTTGGCTTTCCGGGGAACCTGGTGACTGGTCCGCCGGTGGACCGAGCATGCGCGCGGCGATTGTCAACTGTCAACGATTTGCAATCGACAATTTGGCCGGTCATAATGCGGTTCATTTGCGCGGCGAGCCGGAAGGGAACCCCATGGCCCACGACCCCGAGATGATGACGGCGCTGCAGCAGCGCCTGGCCGAACGTCAGGCCAGTTCACTGCCACAGCTGATCGTCGAGGAACTCGAGCGCATGATCATCGACGGCGTGCTGACGGGTGGCGACCGGATCAACGAGTCGTCGCTGGCGCTACGGCTGGGCGTGAGTCGCGGCCCGGTGCGTGAGGCGTGCCGTCAGCTCGAGCGCAGCCGCCTGGTCGAATTCCGCACCAACCGTGGCATGTTCGTACGCGAGATCTCCGTCGAGGAGGCCGCCCAGCTCTACGACATCCGCGCGAGCCTGTTCGGGCTGGCCGGACGCTTGGCGGCCGCCCGGGTGACCGCCGGGGAGGTGGCGGCACTGCGCGCGCGGGTGGACTCGCTCGCCGAGGTCGAGGCCCGGATGGACGAGTACTACCCCGGCAACGTGGACCTGCATCGGGAACTGCTGGGGCTCACCGGCAATCCGCGCCTGATCGAGCTCTACGACGCGGTGTCCAAGGAGCTGCACCTGTTCCGACGGCACGGCCTGGAAACCGATGCGGCCCGCCATGTTTCGAACACCCAGCACACCGAGATCATCGATTGCCTGGCGGCGGGGGAGGTCGAGCGCGCCGGAGCGCTGATGGAGGCGCACGTACTGGCGGGCAAGGAACGCATGCTCGCCGCGGCGCGCGACTGAGACTATCCCGCGCGCGCCCCCGGGTGAGGTTGGCGGGAAATGGGTCTTGTGGGCCCCGTCACAGAATGAGTAGCATGCTACTCATTCTGAAAGGCATGCCACGCCTCTGAGTGGCTGCCTGATCTAGGTCCATGTGGAGGAAAGATGGACAGAGTCGTTCTCCGGCCGGAAGATTCGCCCTTCGGTGCGAGCGTCCTGCGGAAAGTGACGCTGAGGCTGGTACCACTGCTGATGGTCGGATACATCGTCAGCTACGTGGACCGGATCAATATCGGCTTCGCGAAGTTCGGGATGGACAAGGCCTTCGGCCTCAGCGCCACCCAGTACGGCTTCGTGGCGGGCGTCTTCTTCGTCGGCTACATCCTGGCGGAGGTACCCAGCAACATCATCATGACCAAGGTGGGCGCGCGGGTCTGGCTCAGCCGGATCCTGGTGACCTGGGGCGTGATCGCGGCCGCGACCGCCTTCGCACCCAACTTCACCACCGTGTGCGTACTGCGCTTCCTGCTCGGCGTCGCCGAGGCGGGCTTCTTCCCCGGCATCATCGTCTACCTGACCCGCTGGTATCCGAATGCCCAGCGCACCAAGGTGATTTCGACGGTCATGGTGGCGATCCCGATCGCCAGCGTGATCGGCGGCCCGCTCAACGGCTGGATCCTGGACTCCTTCGACGGTGCGCTGGGCCTGTCGGGCTGGCGCTGGGTCTTCGTGGTCGGCGGTGTCCCGGCGATCGTGCTGGGCGTGGCGTTCTTCCTGATGCTGACCGAGTCCCCGGAGCGGGCGCGCTGGCTCAACGACAGCGAAAAGGCCTGGCTCACCGGTGTTCTCGCGGCCGAGGACGCCGAGCGCGCGGTGGCCGCCCCGGTCGGGCACCGGGGCGCGCTGCGCGATCGAAGGGTGATCGCGCTGTGTCTGGCCTACTTCCTGCTGCTGTGCGGGGCCTATCCGCTGACCTACTGGATGCCGTCGGTGATCAAGAAGGCCGGGCACGGGCTCAGCAGTTTGCAGGTGGGCTGGCTCTCGGCGGTGCCGTTCCTGCTCGCGGCCATCGCCATGTATATCGCGGGCCGCCGGGTGCGCGACGAGCGCTCGGCCAAACCGGTGCTGATCGCACTGGGCATCTCGGTGGTGGCGTTCGTGCTGACGGCGGCCGAATTGGCGGTCCCGGCAATCGCTTTCGCGGGCATCACGGTGGCCACCATGGCCGCGCAGACCGCCAAGCCGCTGTTCTGGGCGGTGCCGACCTCGTATCTGGCCGGGGTGGGCGCGGCCAGCGGCATCGCGCTGATCAACTCGCTGGGCAATGCCGCCGGGTTCGTCAGCCCGTATGCCTTCGGCTGGATCCAGGACGCCTCGCACGGCGATACCGGTCTGTCGATGGGCGTGATGATCTTCGCGAACGTGGCCGCCTTCGGGGTGCTGGCGGCGCTGGCGATGCGGTCCCGAGCGGGGCGCGTCGCGGTGGCGGGGGTCGAACCGGCACCCGGCGTGGGCGCGTAGGAGTTCCTCGCGCAACCGATTAGGCTGGGCAATCGCCCGTGGCGACCCGCCGCGGGCGATCGGTCGTCGTTCGCCCCCGAAGAGGTCTCGTGTCGCAGGATGCACCAGCTGACAGCAAGTCCGAGCTGATCGCGGAGGAGATTCGTGACGCGATCCGGCAGGGGCGGCTGGAGCGCGGCATTCTCTACTCCTCGCGCGAACTCGGTGAAATGTTCGGTGCGTCAAGGACTCCCGTGCGCGAGGCGCTGCTGCGGCTGGCGGATCTGGGCCTGGTGCGCATCGAACGCAATCGGGGCGCGCGGGTGGTGGGTCAGGACGGCCGCGGCATCGTGGACCTGTGCAGTCTGCGGGTGCTGCTGGAACCGCCCGCGTGCCGCAGTGCCGCCGCGGTGATGACCAGCCGCGACGACGAGGCCATGCTGACCGAGTACCGGATCATGGAGCGGCTCGCCGACGGCGGCGCGGAGTACTTCGCCGCCGATGAGCGCCTGCACGAACTCATCCTGCAGGCGAGCGGAAATGTGCGGCTGGCCAAGATGGTTCGCGAACTGCGCCAGACGCTGACCCTGGACGGACGGCACAGTGTGCCCCGGTATCAGCCGGTGGAGACGGCGCTGCGCGATCACTGGGCGATCGTGGACGCGCTGCTGAAGCGCGACGGCGCGGCCGCCGAGCGCGCGATGCGCCTGCATCTGGTGCGTTCGGGTGATCTGCTGGTCGCGCATTCCAGTGAGAACGACCGCGGCCTGGTGGCCGAGTGGCGGCGCTGGGTGGCCGTGTCGTTGCCCGAGGGCGAGCAGATCAGCTACTGAGGGTCCGGCCCCTTCCGATCTGCTGGCTAACTTCTATCAATCAGTTGCATGCTACTCACCTTCATTAGTATGTTGTTGACGGATAGTGAACTGCCACACGGCAGTCGGTCCCTGTGAAAGGACAAGCTGTGGACCCCAATTCATATGCGGCGTCGGTCGCGCGGGGGATCTGGGCGGCGCAGGTCGATCTGGTCGGATACGTTCCCTCGGTCAGCGTCGCGCCCGTCATCTCGGCCCTGGTGGAAACCAGCGGTGGCGCGGACGGTCGCTCGCGCACCGTCTTCCCGCTCTCTCGCGAAGAGGAGGCCGCCGGCGTGCTCGGCGCGCTCCCGCTGACCGGTAAGCTCGGCGCGATCGTCATGCAGGACAACGGTTTCGGCAATGCGCTGACCGCGCTCACCACCTTCAACCTCGCCTACCACCTGCCGCTGCTGATCGTGGCGAACACCCGCGGCGGGCTCGGCGAATACAACTCGATGATCCACACCTTCAGCCAGTACGCGCCCGCCCTGCTGCGGGACCTGGGCCTGCAGGTTTTCGAAATCGACAGGCGCAGTGGGGTTTCGGATTGGGAGGCGGTGGTAACCGAGGCCGGTGTGCATGCCCGGATGACCTTCCGCCCGGCGATCGTGCTCGCCCACTTCTGGAACACCGATGGAAAGGCGGCCTGATCATGCGGCGTATCGATGCCCTGCGGGTGCTCGCCGACCTCACGCCCGACCTACCGGTGGTGGTCACCTGCGCGGCCTCCAGCCGGGAGCTGGCGGCGGTCGCGGACCGGCCCAATCACCTGTATCTCCTCGACGCGATGGGGCTGGCCGGTTCGGTGGGTACCGGTGTGGCCCTGGGGATCGCGGACACCCCGGTGCCGAAGGTGATCACCATCGAAGGTGACGGATCCCTGCTGATGAACCCGAATGTGCTGCCCACGGGCGGGTTCCTGCGTCCCGACAAGCTGGTGATGGTGCTGCTCGACAATGCCGTCTACGGCGCGACCGCCAACCTGCCCACCTACGCCGACACCATCGATCTGGGCATGCTGGCCGAGGCGAGCGGCTGGACGGTGCGGCGCGCCAGCGATCCGGTCGAGCTGACCGCGGCCGTCGCTGCCGCCCTGGAGCTGCCGGGCCCGGTGCTGCTGCACGTGCACATCGAGGTGGGCAATGCCTCGGATGTGCCCAAGCTGCTGGAGGATCCGGTGATCCTCGGCCGCCGCTTCCAGGACTGGCTGTGCGCCCGCATCGCGGCGCCGGTGGAGGTGCTGCTGTGATCGGCACTGTCGACCCCACCACCGGTCGTACCCTCGACACCTACCGCTTCACCTCCGATCGCGAACTCGAGTTGCGGCTGCGGCGCGCGCACACCGCGGTGAAGGTGCACGGCGACAGCGACATCGCCGACCGCATCGGCAACTTCCGGCTGCTGGCCGAGCTGTTGCGCACCCGCCGTGAGGATCTCGGCCTGCTGATCACCGTGGAGATGGGCAAGCCGATCACCCAGTCCTGGGCCGAGATCGACAAGTGCGTGGCGGCGTGTGAGTACTACGCCGACCACATGGCCGAGCTGCTCACCCCGCAGCGCGTCGACGTCGCCCCCGACACCGCCGAGGTGCGACTGCGCCCGCTGGGCGTGCTGCTGGCGATCATGCCGTGGAATTACCCGTTCTGGCAGGTGATCCGGGCGATGCTGCCCGCGATCGCGGTCGGCAACGCGGTGGTGCTCAAGCACGCCGACAATGTGACCGGCTGCGCGCGGGTGCTGCAGTCGCTGTTCGACGAGGTGTTCGGCTACGGCGTGCTCACCCACGTGGTGCTGCCGCCGCACCGGGTGTCACCCTTGATCGAGCATCCCGTCATCGCCGGAGTGGCCTTCACCGGTAGCAATCGGGTGGGTGCTCAGGTAGCGGCGGCAGCAGGGCAGTCGGTCAAGAAATCGGTGCTGGAACTGGGTGGTTCGGACCCGTTCATCGTGCTCGAGGACGCGGACGTGTCGGCGGCTGCTGCCGCGGCGGTGCGTTCCCGTTTCCTCAACACCGGCCAGAGCTGTATCGCCGCCAAGCGAATCATCGTGCAGCGCGGCATCTTCGGCGAGTTCGTCGAGGCGATGGTCACCGAACTGGGCAAGCTGGTGTACGGCACGCCGACCGATCGCGGCACCGATGTCGGCCCGATGGCGCGCGCGGATCTGCGCAACGAACTGCGCCGCCAGCTGGATGTGGCGGTGGCGTCGGGTGCGCGGGTGCTGTTCGGCGGCACCGTCGACGACCGGCCCGGCGCGTGGTTCCCGCCGACCCTGGTGCAGGTGCGCGACACCGGATCCGCGGTGTTCCGCGAGGAGACCTTCGGTCCCCTGGGCGCGGTGCTGTCGGTGGCCTCGGAGGAGGCCGCGCTGACCGCCGCCGAGGACTCGATATACGGCCTGAGCTGTTCGATCTGGGGGTCCGACCTCGACGCGGTGGATCGAATGGCCCGGCGCATCCACACCGGATCCGTGTTCGTGAACCGGATCTCCGAATCCGATCCCCGGCTGCCCGTCGGCGGCGTCAAGGCCAGCGGTTACGGCCGCGAGCTGAGCCACTACGGCGTCACCGAATTCGCCAACGTCCAGACGGTGCGCAGCGCCGCGACCCCCAGGAGCCTCCGATGAGCATCGCCAGCATTCGCACCCGCGCGGTAGCGGTCCCGGTCGACAAGCCGACCCGAATGTCCAACCGCGAGTTGAACGTTCGCCACTATCTGCTCGTCGAGGTGACCGATTCCGACGGTGTCACCGGCGTCGGCTACACCTATGCCGGAACCGGCGCGGGCATGCTCGCGAAGGTCGCGGCCGAGGACCTGCTCGTGCCCGTCTACCTGGGCGCGGACCCGAATGACGTGACGGGACTGTGGGAGAAGGCCTTTCAGGAGACCCTCCTGGAAGGCCGCCGCGGCACGGTGATCCGGGCGCTCTCGGCGATCGACATCGCCCTGTGGGATCTGCGCGCCAAACGCGCCGGACTGCCGCTGGTGAGTCTGCTGGGCGGCTCGACGGATTCGCTGCCCTCCTACGCATCGGGCGGCTATTACCGCCCGGACGAGGGAGATTGGGCCGAGGCGGTGGTGCGTGAACTGGAATTCAATGCGTCCCAGGGCTTCACCGACCACAAGATCAAGGTCGGTGGGCTGAGCGTGGCCGAGGACGCCCGCCGGGTGGCCGCCGCCAGCGCGGCGATCGGCGACACCGGCCGACTCGCCCTGGATGCCAACAACGCCTACCGCTCTGTCCACGAAGCCCGCACCGCCATCACCGCTTTCGAGCGCGCCGCGGGCGATCGTGGACTGTGGTGGTTCGAGGAACCTTTGTCCCCGGAGGCCTTCGCGGGCCACGCCGAACTCTCGCGCACCATCGCGACCCCGGTCGCCACCGGCGAGATCCATCAGACCCGCTGGGAATTCCGCCCCCTGATCGAGGCGGGCATCCCGATCCTGCAGTGCGACGCCGGTGTCGCGGGTGGCGTCACCGAATGGCTGCGCATCGCCGCCACCGCCGCCACCTTCGGGTCGCAGATGGCTCCGCACTGGCATCACAACCTGCACGTCCACCTCTGCGGTGCGGTACCGAACGCGCTGGTCGTGGAGTACTTCGCGGGGGAGAAGGGCATCTACAACTTCGAGAAGCTGCTCACACCCGAGACCCGGCTCGAGTACGGCGGCAATCGGGTGCGAATCCCGGCCCGACCTGGTCTGGGCATCGAATTCGACCCGGAGCTGGTGAGCAAGTTCGAGCTCATGGGCTGAGCCGGGGTTCGGTCGCCGCGCGGTAGCGTGGCGGAGATGACCTCACGCAGCTGGAGCCGGTGGGCCGTGGTCGGCGCGGTGGCCGGGCTGTCGGTGGTGGCCTCGCTGGTGCTGCTGCCGCGGCCCGGTGGCGACTCGTTCGGCGCGGGACCGCAGGCGCGGCTGTGGTGGCGCACCATCACGCTGATGACGGGGGAGGACGGTGCGTCGGCCCGCATCGACGGCGGGCGGCCCGGTGATCGGGTGTGGCTGGATCGCAGTGTCGACGGCAGCCGCGTCGCTGATGGAAAGCTCACCGTCGCAACGATTCCCGAGGCGAGTATCGCGGGGGAGACCGCCGTCGTGAGTTACGCGGGCGGCCTGCTGCGGGCCTGCGCCGAGGCCGATGACCGGGCCGTGGTGCGCTGCACCCGCTGGACCTCGGCCGCCGATCCCACCCCCGATCGCCGCACCCGGGCCGTCGAGCGCCTGATCGACCGCTACGACCACGACACCGGCCGCTGGTCCGGTGACGGCGGCACCTGGCAGAGCGCCAACGCACTGACCGCGCTGATCGACTACATGCACCGCACCGGTGACCGCCAATACGTCGGCTACCTCGACGACGTCTACCGCCACGGCGATGTCGCCCGCACCGGTGTCCCCAAGCAGACCGGCTATCACGATGACGAGTTGTGGTGGGCGCTGGCCTGGATCGACGCCTACGACCTGACCCACGAGGCCCGCTATCTGACGGCCGCCCGCACCATCGTGGACGCCCTCGACGATCAGCATGCCTCGTTCTGCGGCGGCGGCCTGATCTGGGCGCGGGTGGGAACCGATGCGCCACAGCATCCTTGGGACCAGGTCAACTCGATCACCAACGCGCTCTACCTGACTGCCACCGCGCAGTTGGCGGTCCGGGTGGAACCGCAAGCACAGGCGGGCTATCTGTCCCGCGCCAGCACCGCCTGGCAGTGGTTCGGCCGCCCGCCCGGGCAGCTGCTGATGGATTCCTCCGGCCTGGTCGAGGACCACCTCGACCGCTATGGCGACACCTGCGTGGTGGTCGACGCCGGAAAGCGCTGGACCTACGGCCAGGGCCAGCTGATCAGCGGCCTGGTCGCGCTGTCGCGGGCCACCGGCGACACCGGCCTACTGGGCGATGCCGACCGGATCGCCACCGCCACAACACGATCCGGGTCGGAGTTCATCGACAACGGCGTGCTCACCGAACCCTCTGCCACCGATTGCCCCGGTCCCGAATGCCACGACGCGGGCACCTTCAAGGGCGTGTTCGTGCGCGCCTACGCGGAACTCCTCGACACCGGCCGCTCCCGGGCAGCCACCGCCACTTTCCTCACCACGCAGGCGAATTCCATGCCGCACACCGCGATCGACGATTACCCGTTCCGCTGGCAGCCGCCGATGATCGCCAAGGATCAACCGAATTTCGCCACCCAGGCGGCGGCACTGGATGTCCTCAATGCCGCCGACGCGGCGAGGTAGGCCGGACCCGCAACGGGCCCGGCCCACCTCGATCAGCCCGCGTCGCCGGACCGATCCTGTTGCTGCTGAATGGTTTCCGCGATCCGCTTGATCCGCCGCAGCCGTGCGTCCCAAGCCGCACCGACGGTGGCGAACTGTGCCACCGCCCGCGCCAACTGCGCCTCGTCCACCCGATATCTCCGTTCCCGCCCGGCGGGCATCGCGTGCACCAGCCCGACCCGGTCGAGCACCGCGAGATGCTTGGCCACCGCCTGCCGCGTCACCGGGAGATGCTCACTGAGACTCGTCGCGGTCCCGCCCCCGTCACCGAGCAGCAGGTCGAGCATGCGCCGCCGCGTCGGATCGCCGACCGCCGACCACAGCTCGTCATCGACGGCCGTACTCATTTCGCCGCTACCAGCCCGGTGACATAGGTACCGAGGTCCGGCACGAACTTGCTCCAGCCATTGCTGTGGTCGAGGTACTCGGCCTCCAGTTTCGCGGCCTCCCAGCCCATTTCGCGGAATCCGGTCTCCACGAGCCGAATCCGCGTCCCGCCGTCGACCGCCGTCAACTCGAAGGTCACCAGCAGCGAATTGCTCTCATCGGCAGCGTCCCCCTCGGGCGCACACCACCGGAACGAGAACAGCCGCGGCGGATCGACATCCACCACGGTGATCGCGGTAACCTGCGCCCCGTCACCCCACTCCAGTTCGCCGGTCGCCCCCGCCCGCGCCTCGAACCGTGCGTCATCACTCCACCACTGCGCGACGTGCTCGGGCTTGCTCACCACCTCGAACACGATGTCGGGCGAGGCGTCGACATGGATTTCCCGCTCGATGCTGCCGAACTCTGTAGTGGTCATAACTTCCTCCATGTGCAACGTTTGGTTGCGAGTAATCTAACCCGCGCTGGGCTGATTGGCAACCATTGGTTGCGCGTAGGTCGGTAGCTTGGAGAGAATTCGTTCACCGACCGGGGGAGACGCAGTGCACGACTACGGCAGCTTTCCCACGCAGCCACTGCCGATCGCACCACCCCGCAAGCCCGTCGAATGGAAGGGCGTCAACCCGTCCGCCCGTCCCGATGCCGCGGTACGCGCCGGACGCCAGCTGGCAGTGGCCGGAATGGTCAGCCGCGCGACGGGATTCGCCCGGACCCTCGCGGTGGCGGCCGTGCTGGGCACCGCCGCGGTCGGCGACGCCTACAACGGCGCCAACAACTTCCCGAACATGGTCTACGAGCTGCTGCTCGGCAGTGTGCTGGCCGCCGCGGTGGTGCCGGTGCTGATCCGCGCACGCCGCCACGGCCGCAAGCACTCCCGCGAGTTCACCCAGCGCCTCATGCTGGCGATCGTGCTGGTCCTGGCCGTCATCACGGCGGCGACGGTGGCGTGCGCGCCGCTGATCGCCGGCGCCTTCGTCGACGATCCCGGGCAGCGGCATCTCACCACCCTGCTCGCGTATCTGCTACTGCCACAGATCTTCTTCTACGGCCTGACGGTGATCGCGGGAGCCGTGCTGAACGTCCGCGACAGCTTCGCCACCGCGGCCTGGGCTCCGGTGGTCAACAATGCCATCGTCCTGTTGACCTGCGCCGTCTTCGTCCTACTGCCCGGCCCGATCACCCTGACGCCCGCGACCATGACCACCGCTCAGGTGCTCACCCTCGGCATCGGTACCACCGCGGGCATCGCCGGACAGGCGGCGTGGGTGGTGGCGGCATTGCGCCGCAACGGATTCGAATGGAGCTGGCGCGTGCGCCCGCTGCCCTATACCTGGCGTCCGGTGCGAGCCGGGGTGCCGGTGCTGGGCTGGCTGCTGGTGTACGCCGTGATCAGCCAGGTCGGCGTTTTCGTGACCACGCGCATCGCCTTCGCCTACGGCGGCGTCTCCATCAGCGGCTACGCGGATCTGCTGTTCCAGGTTCCGTATGGCATTCTCGCGGTTTCCGTGCTGACCGTGCTGATGCCGAGGATCTCCCGGGCCGCCGCCCGGGGCGATCGCCCCGCCATGCTCGCGGACCTGGCCAGGGGCGCACGCTATCTCACCACCGCCCTGGTCCCGGTGACCATGGCGATGATCCTGCTGGTTCCCGCGCTGGCTCCGCTGGTGTTCACCGGCCGGGTCGGTGTCGCCGACGCGCACCTGATCGGCACCGTCGTCGCGTGTTCGGCCTTCGGCCTCGGCCCCTTCGCGCTGGTGATGCTGCAGATGCGGGTCTTCTACGCGGACAACGACACCCGCACGCCCGCCCTGATGAACCTGGTGATGGTCGCGACCAAGGTCGGCACGGTGGCGCTGTCGGCGATGTTCCTGTCTCATCAGTCGGTGATCGTGATGCTCGGTGTCTCCGGGTCGCTGTCGTACGTGGCGGGAGCGCTCACGGGTCACCTTCTGCTGCGCCGCCGCCACGGCCTGCTCGGATTCTCCGCTGTCGCGGCGACGTTCCGGGATGTGGCGTGGGCGACGGCGTGCGCGGGAATCGCTGGGCTGCTGGCGATTTCGCTCGCGCACCACCTGATCACCACCGCGAGTCCGGAACGGTTGCTGTCGCCCGCTGTCGGCGCCGCGGCCCTCGCCGCAGTGTTCCTCCTGGCGGCCCGTGTGATCGGCATTCCCGAACTGCGCATCGTGCGAACCCTGCTCGCCCGCACCTGACGATAAGCAATCCTTATCGCTACCAGGCTGCTTCGGCCCTCGTTCCGGGCCTCCGCGGACGGTTGACTCTGTGTTGTCAGCAAGACGGCAACGAGAGGCAAGACGATGACGAACACCGCACTCGCTCCACAGGACGTGGTCCGCCGCTACTTCGAGGCGCTGGCCGCGGGCGATCAGGCCACCATTCTGGATTCGTGGGCCGAGGATGGAAGCTGCTGGTACGGCGGGGAATTGCCGATCTCGGGGACCTGGAAGGGGCGCGACGCCGTGATCGACGGGTTCCTGGCGACGGCCTTCGATCACCTGGATCCGGCGCACGAGGTCGGCCTGCGGGTGACCAACCTGTTCGGCGAGGGCAATCAGGTGTTCGCCGAATGGGATTCGTGGGCCACCGGTAAGACCGGGCGTGCCTACGACCAGAAGAACAGCGCGGTCTTCCGCATCCGCGACGGACGCATCGTCGAGATGCGCGAGTACGCCGATACCCAGCACTGGGCCTGGGCGCTGCTCGAGCGGTGATCAGTCCCGCTGTGCCACAGCCGATTCCAGTGTCGCCCCGAAGGTGCCGACGATCACGCGGTTGATCTGCACGACCGCGCGGTCGATCGGCCCGGTGGGCTGGAACAGATGGCTGAGGGCCAGTCGGACCAGGGTTTCCGCGAGTGCGGCCAGTTCGGCGTCGGTGACGGCACCCAGCGTGTACTGGCTGCGAATCATCCCGGTCACCGCCGTGATCGCGCGTCCCAGCACCGGTTCCGGCTCGGTCATCAGGACCGGCAGCAGGGTGGTGTCGGTGGCCGATCGCCCGGTGAGCACCGCCTTGAGCAAGGTGTTGTCGGCACCCGTGCGCAGCGTGAAATCGACCGCCTCGGTCAACCCGGCTATCACGTCGGCGGGGTGCGCGGCGAGGCTCCCGGCGATGCCGGTGAGGAAGACCTCGACCTCCTGCTCGATCACCACCTCGGCCAGCGCGTGCTTGTTGTCGAATTCCTTGTAGAGCACCGGGCGGCTGACGCCGACCTCCTTGGCCAGCCGCGACATGT
Source organism: Nocardia sp. NBC_00511 (assembly GCF_045161165.1). Classification (NCBI taxonomy): domain Bacteria; kingdom Bacillati; phylum Actinomycetota; class Actinomycetes; order Mycobacteriales; family Nocardiaceae; genus Nocardia; species Nocardia sp. NBC_00511. Next base: position 3,328,937 of record NZ_CP107849.1, on the reverse strand, counting down.
TCACCGCACCCCAGCCTTCGGTGACGACTATGCGGCGCGCGGCGTCGATGATCCGCTCGCGCAGGAGTTGCCGCATCTCGGTCTGGAAGTTCGGCGCTTCAACCACGACCCGATCGTACATCAGCCCAACTTCCGTCTCGTCGTTGACAGATTCTAGCAAGCTGTATCTAATGAATACAGTTTCTCGGAAAGTGTAAACGCTAGGAGTACGGCAATGACGACGTCTCGCATCGGAGAGCAGGTGGCCCCGGCTCGCCCGCAGTGGCGTGACCGCAAGCGCTACCTGTGGCTGTTCGGTCTGGTCCCGCCGACCGCCCTGTTCCTGGCCACCGCGCTGGTGGCGGCCTTCAACCAGTTCGGCTGGGACGCGGTGGCCCCGGTCTGGTGGTGGATCGGCCCGATGCTGGTCTACGGCTTGCTGCCGCTGCTGGACCGCTTCTTCGGCCCGGACGGCCAGAACCCGCCCGACGAGGTAATGGAGTACCTCGAGCAGGACCGCTACTACCGCTACTGCACCTACGCCTACATCCCGTTCCAGCTGCTGAGCGTCGGGTTCGCCTGCTACCTGTGGACCGCGAGCAACCTGTCCTGGCTCGGTATCGAGGGCGGTCTGGGCCTGGTCTCCAAGATCGGCGTGGCGCTGAGCATCGGCGTGATGGGTGGCGTCGGCATCAATACCGCGCACGAAATGGGCCACAAGAAGGACGAATTGGAGCGCTGGCTCTCGAAGGTCACCCTGGCGCAGACGTTCTACGGCCACTTCTACATCGAGCACAACCGCGGCCACCACGTCCGCGTCGCCACGCCGGAGGATCCCGCCTCCGCCCGCTTCGCCGAAACCTTCTGGACCTTCCTGCCGCGCAGCGTCTGGGGCAGCCTGCGCTCATCGTGGGAGCTGGAGGCCAAGCGCCTGGAGCGACTGGGCAAGCGCCCGTGGACGATCCACAACGACGTGCTCAATGCCTGGCTGATGTCGGTGGTGCTGTGGGGCGTGCTGGTCGCGGTCTTCGGCCCGATGGTGCTGCCGTACCTGGTGATTCAGGCCGTCTACGGTTTCTCGCTGCTGGAGACGGTCAACTACCTCGAGCACTACGGCCTGCTGCGGCAGAAGACCGCCACCGGTCGCTACGAGCGCTGCACCCCGGAGCACAGCTGGAATTCCGACCACATCGTCACCAATATCTTCCTGTACCACCTGCAGCGGCACAGCGATCATCACGCGAACCCCACCCGCCGCTATCAGATCCTGCGCAGCATGGACGGCGCGCCGAACCTGCCCAGTGGCTACGCCAGCATGATCGGCCTGGCGTACTTCCCGCCACTGTGGCGCCGGGTGATGGATCACCGCGTGCTCGAGCACTATTCGGGTGACATCACCCGGGTCAATATCCAGCCTCGCAAGCGTGCCCGCGTGCTGGCGAAGTATGGGGTGGCGTGATGTCGGCCTACCGCTGCCCGGTCTGCGAGTACGTCTACGACGAGACCGCCGGCGCACCGCGCGAAGGCTTCCCGGCGGGCACCGCCTGGTCGGCCATCCCCGACGACTGGTGCTGCCCCGACTGCGGGGTCCGCGAAAAGCTCGACTTCGAACCCGCCCGATAGGAGACCCCCGATGAGCACCGACTTCAAACTCTTCCGCTGTCTGCAATGCGGTTTCGAATACGACGAGGCGCTGGGCTGGCCCGAGGACGGCATCGAGCCGGGCACCCGCTGGGCCGACATCCCCGAGGACTGGTCCTGCCCGGATTGCGGTGCGGCCAAGACCGACTTCGAGATGGTCGAGGTCAGCCGCGCGTGAGCGGGCGCATCGTCATCGTGGGTGCGGGCGTGGCGGGCGCGACCGCCGCCCGCACCCTGCGCGCCGAGGGCTACGGCGGCGAGATCGTGCTGCTGGGCGCGGAGCCCACCTCCCCGTACCGGCGGCCCATGGTGTCGAAGGAACTGCTCGCCGGAACCGCCGCCGAACCCCGGACGCTGTTGCAGCCGCAGGAGTTCTGGGCCGCCAACGGCATCGAATTGCGCACCGGTGTCACCGTCGAGTCCATCGACCCGGAACCGGGCCTGGTCTGGCTGGCCGACGGCAGCGCCATCGGCTACGACACCCTGCTGCTGGCCACCGGCGCCCGCCCGAGACTCCTTGCGAGCGAGGGCGATCCGCTCCCCGGTGTGCGCACGCTGCGCAGTCGCGCCGATGCCGAAGCACTGCGCGGCGCGCTCGCGGGCGGCGGCCCGCTGCTCGTCGTCGGCGCCGGTCTGATCGGCTGCGAGGTCGCCGCGACCGCACGCGGCCTGGGTGTCGAGGTGAGCTTGCTGCACGCGGGCCCCACCCCCATGGACCGGGTCGCTCCCGCGCTCATCGGCGACTACTTCCGGAAGCTGCACGCCGACAACGGCGTAGCCGTCCACACCGAGGTACTGCTCACCGGACTCGAGGCCGACGGCGCGCACACCACCGCCATCGCCGCCGACGGCAGCACCTGGTCGGCGGCCGCCGTGCTGGTCGCGATCGGATCTGTCCCGGACACCACCCTCGCGGAGCGCGCGGGAGTGCTTGTGGGAGACGGAATTCTGGTCGACGAGCACTACCGGACCTCGGCCGCGGGCATCTACGCCGCGGGTGACGCGGCCGCTCGTTTCGATTCCGCACTCGGTGCGCACCGTCGTGAGGAACACTGGAACTCCGCACAGGCGCAAGGCGTGGCGGTGGCGAAGTCGATGCTCGGCAAACCGGCCGGGGCCGTCGACGTGCCCTGGGGCTGGTCGCTGCAATACGGCCGAAACCTCCAGTTCGCCGGGCAGATTCGACCCGGCGACGACCTGGTGGTGCGCGGTCCGGTCGGTGCGGGGGAGGGGACCGTGCTGGCGCTGCGCGACGGCCTTATCGTGGGTGCCGCCGCGGTCGGCCGGCCCGCCGAGGTGCGCACCGCCCGCGATCTGATCGCGCGCGGCGTGCGACCGGATCCACTGGCCTGCGCCGACGATTCGCGCTCGCTGGCCGACGCGGCGGCACTGTCCGGACAGTCGTGACGGCATCCGCCCGCAGTTGAGCTAACCGCTCGCAATATCTGAAATGCCACTGGTTCATGTGAATGATCCAGTGGCATTTCGCATTTGCCGACCCATTGCTGAAACCTGCTGGTAAACCATGCTATCCGCGCGGCGCGCGCATTCTGCACCCGCCCTGAGCGCCCCGTCAACCCCGGGAAAACTTCCGTGAAGACTGACACGTCAGTCCGAAATCTGTATTACTGTCTCGGTCAGTTCGATCCGGTCAAGCAGAGGGACCGGTCGGCATCGACCAAACAGTGGGGCTGTGGGGTGGTAAACAATTGGTCGACAAGGCTTTTCGGGGGCCGGAGCCGTTGCTGCGGCAGGCAATCGAATTCGTACTCTCAGGGTTGCGGACCTTCGGACGCACCATTCAACTCGGGATCGCCGCGTTCCGATATCTCATCGTCGATATCGTCGCGCTGCGCCATCCCTGGCGTGACACGCTGCAGCAGGGCTGGTTCATCGTCAGCGTGACAGCGATTCCCGCGGTACTGGTTTCGATACCGTTCGGGGTGATCGTCGCGGTGCAGGTCGGCAGCCTGACCCAGCAGGTCGGGGCCAGCTCGATCTCCGGCGCGGCGGGCGGTCTGGGAGTGATCCGTCAGGGCGCGCCCATGGTGACGGCCTTGCTACTGGGCGGTGCGGCCGGTTCGGCCATCGCCTCCGATCTGGGCGCGCGCACCATCCGTGACGAGGTGGATGCCCTGCGCGTCATGGGAATCGACCCGGTGCGCCGTCTGGTCGCGCCACGGCTGGCGGCGATGATCGCGCTCACCCCGCTGCTGTGCATGCTGATCATCTTCATGGGCGTGTTCACCGGCTACGTGATCGCGGTCGGCTTCCAGGGCGTGACGCCCGGCTCCTACCTGTCGGCCTTCGCGGCGTTCGCCAAGATGGCCGATCTGTGGGTGGCCATCGTGAAGTCGGTGCTGTTCGGCGTCATCGTGCTGATCGTGTCGTGCCAGCGGGGGCTGGAGGCCACGCACGGACCCAAGGGCGTCGCCAACGCGGTGAACGCCGCGGTGGTGATCGGCGTGATCGCGGCCTTCGGCGTCAATCTGGTGATCACCCAGCTGGTTTCGATGTTCATTCCGACGCAGGTGGGCTGATGACACAGGTACCCGCGCGCTACACACCGCTCGGCGCGGTCGGTCGCGCCGCCGGACGCGGAGCACAGGCCCCGCTCGGCGTCTTCGAAACCCTCGGGCACCAGGCGACTTTCGTCTACGAGGTGCTCGCCGCCATCCCGCACACGCTGCGGGTCTACCGACGCCAGACCATGCTCATCCTCTCCGACATCACCTGGGGTTCCGGCGCGATCATCGTCGGCGGCGGCACCGTCGCGGTGCTGGCGTTCCTCGGCATCGCGGTCGGCGGTTCCATCGGCGTGGAGGGATTCACGGCGTTGAACATGGTCGGCATGGGCCCGCTCACCGGGTTCGTGTCCGCCTACGCCAATACCCGCGAGATGGCGCCCATGGTCGCCGCCATCGGCTTTGCCGCCCAGGCGGGTTGCCGCATGACCGCGGAGATCGGGGCGATGCGCATCTCCGAGGAGATCGACGCCCTCGAGGCGATCGGCATCCGCCCGATGCCGTTCGTGGTGACGACCCGGGTGATCGCGGGGGCGATCACCATCGTGCCGCTGCACCTGCTCACCCTGATCCTGTCGTATCTGTCCTGCGCGACCGTGGTCAATGTGCTGCACGGGCAGTCCTCGGGCACCTACTACCACTATTTCGACGCCTTCCTGCAACCCGGTGACGTGCTGGCCTCGCTGCTCAAGGCGACGATCTTCGTGGTCACCATCATTCTCATCCATGGCTACCAGGGCTTCTACGCCTCGGGCGGGCCGGAGGGTGTGGGGCGGGCCTCGGGCCGCGCGATCCGCGCCTCCCTGGTGCTGGTGGTCATCCTGGACATGATCCTGACGATCGTGATCTGGGGCCTGGATGTCGGCATCCGGATCTCGGGGTGAATCATGGCTGTCTTCAAGGATCATTCCGGCCGTAGTGCCGGTGCGTGGATGCTGCGCCTGCGCGGCGTGGTGATCGCCGTGGTCATCGTGATCACCGCGATCTTCGTGAGTTCTTATGCCCGTGGCGATTTCGCCGACCGGTTCAAGCTGACCGTCGACGCCTCGACTCTGGGCGAGGGCCTCGCGCCCGGCGCGGAGGTGAAGTTCCGCGGCTTCGCCATCGGCACCGTGCGCAAGGTCGAGACCATCGGCTACGGCCATCAGCGCATCGACGTCGAGATCGACCGCAAACAGGCCGCCGCCCTCACCGACGACGTGACCGCACGCTTCACCTCCTCGAATGTCTTCGGTTCCAGCGCCATCGAACTGGTACCGGGCACCGATGGGAAGACGTTGCGGGAGAACACGATTCTCCAGATCGGTGAGAACGCCACCAATGCCACCGTCGCCGGGGTGTTCCGCCGTGCGGCGCGGCTGACCCAGGTCCTGGATTCGGCGTCGGTGCACCGGCTCTTCGACCTGCTGCTCGACAATGCCTCGAGCCTCTCGCCGGTATTGAAGTCGTTCTTCGACACCGCCCGCATGCTCGCGGACGGGCAGCAGGCTCCGCTGGGCAACTACCTGCGCATCGGCGGCGACATGACCGGTGCGTTCCAGCAGTTCGTGCCCGCCGCCGGCCACGCCGTGCTGGCGGTGCTCGAACAGAGCGCCTACTTCGGTGACGCGGGCAATCAGGAGCGCACCAACAAGGCCGTCAATGGCGTGAACGACGCTGTGCTGCGCGGGATTTCGGACCTGCTGCAACAGAACAACCCGGAGCTGGAGAAGATACTCGACGGCGTACTGGATCTGGCCGTCCCGATCAGCGTCTCACTGGGTTCGGTGGCCCCGGCCTACAACCGGGTCCCGAATCTGCTGCGGGCCATGGACGACGCCATGCCGGTCGTCGACGGTCACGTGCAACTGCAACTCGAGCTGATCGCGAAAACCATGCCGTACCTGGCCGATTCGCTGGCAGGGGGAACGAAATGAACGACGTCGTCAAATCGGCGGTCAAACTCACCGTGTTCCTGCTGGTGGTCGCCGCCTGCACCACCTTCATCGTGACCGCGCTGCGCACCCCGATTCCGGGTGAGAAGGTCGGCTACGACGCCCTGTTCACCGACGTGTCGGGCCTGTTCGTCGGCGACTCGGTGCGCATGTCGGGTGTCGCGATCGGCAAGGTCGAGACGGTGGCGCTGGACGGGGCCCTGGCCCGCGTGCACTTCACCGCGGACAAGACCCGCCCGATCTACGACAACACCAAGGTCGCGGTCCGCTACCAGAACCTGATCGGCCAGCGCTACATCGAACTGCTCACCGACGGCCCGGACGGCGCGAAACTCGCGGTGGGAGCGACGGTTCCGCTCGATCGCACCATCCCCAGCTTCGACGTCTCCAAGCTGTTCAACGGCTTCAAACCGATGTTCGACACCCTGGACCCGGCCGCCCTCAACCAGTTCGGCACCAACCTGCTGCGGGTCATCCAGGGTGACGGCTCCGGCATCGGCCCGGTGCTCGCGGATCTCGACAACCTGATCAAGCACGCCCACAACAGTGAGGCGGTGATCATGCTGCTGATCCAGAACCTGGGCATCGTCTCGCAGGCCATCGGCGGCAAGTCCCAGTCGGTCGGCGATCTGGTGCATCAACTCTCGGGAATCCTGAACCAGTTCACCAGCAAGACCCAGACCATGCTGAGTGCCGTCGACACCGCGAAAAAGGTGCTCGCGCCGATGATTCCGATCCTGGAGGACGGACGCGACGCCTACGACCAGGGCTACGGCCCGATCGACGGCCTGCTGCGCCGACTGGTGCCGCAGACCGATCAGCTGACCCAGATCCTCGCGCTCACACCGCAATTGGTGACCGGCCTGAATCAGTCGGTGCCCGGCCAGGGCTATCAGCCGCGCGTCACCTGCTCGCACGGCGAGGCCGCGCTGCCCGCGGTGGTCGGGGTCATCCTGTCCAACCAGAAGCTGGTGATCTGCCAATGAGAGCCCTGATCGCCTATGTCGGCGAACTGATCCGCGACACCCTCACCGGCCGCGGCGACCAACCCACCCAATTGCGCTGGGGCATAGCCGGAGTCACGGTCTGCGTGATCGCACTGGCCGTCGCGGGCGCGCTCTACGTGATCCCGTTCGGACAGCAGACCTACACCGCGAACTTCAAGATCTCCGGCGGCGCGCGCTCCGGCGACGAGGTGCGGGTGGCCGGAATCAATGTCGGCAAGATCCGCTCCGTCGACCTGGTCGGTGACCACGTCGAGGTGAGCTTCACCGTGAAATCCGATGTGCGCGTGGGCGATCGCTCGTCGGTCGAGGTCAAGATGCTGACCCCCATCGGCGGCCACTACCTGGCGCTGTCCCCGGTCGGTGACAAGGCACTCGGCTCCGCGCACATCCCGCCCGAGCGCACCGGCACCCCGTTCGAACTCAGCGACATCCTCGACAAGGGCACCCCGCTGTTCGGACAGGTCGACGCGGGCACCCTGCGCAATACCGTCGGCCAGCTCAACCAGGCCTTGAACCAGCAGCCCGACGCGCTGCGCGACCTGATCGGCAACGCCAACGACCTGACCGGCCTACTGGCACAGCGCACCGATCAGCTCAATACGGCGCTGAACGTGTCCGACGAATACATCGCCGCCATCGCCGACGACAAGGCGGTGGTCGCCGACTTCGTCCGGCAACTGGGCGCGGTCGCCGATGAGCTCGGCAACCGCAAGGACGACATCGTCAGCATGTTCAACCTGGTCAAACGCCTGCTGGTGGTGCTGGATCGGCCGATCATGGCCTACGGCGACAGCATCGAGCCGACGGTGACGCAGTTCGAGCAGCTGTTCTCGAAGCTCAATACCGATCCGAATCAGATCGACACCGTGATCACCGGATTGCGCGACGTCATCAACCGGCTCACCGGCTTGCTCGGCACCCAGGTGAAGGTCGATCAACCGGCGGCCGGTGTGCAGATCTGTATTCCCTACGCGGGGAAGGCGTGCTGATGGGTTGGGGCAGAACAGCACTCGCCGCCGGAGTCGCGGTCGTCGTGGTGGCCGCGGGTGTGGTCGGCGTGACGTGGGTGAAGACCACCCGCGACGCGAAGCACAGCGTATGCGCCGAATTCACCGACACCGTCGGGCTCTACGAGGGCAACAGCGTGACCATGCTCGGCGTCGAGATCGGCACGGTGTCCAAGATCGAAGCGCAGGGCGACCGGATGCGAGTCACCATGAGCGTCAAGGATTCCGTGCAGCTCCCCGCCGACATCCAGGCCGTCACCATGTCGAGCTCCATCGTGACCGACCGGCACGTCGAGCTCACCAAGCCGTACACCGGCGGAGCTCACTACGACACGTCGAAATGTATTCCCCTGGACCACACCAAGACTCCCATCGGCATCAGCGAAGCGCTCGACGCCATGGGACGGCTGGCCGGGGACCTGACCAATGGAGGCGGCACGCCCGGAAAACCCGACACCCTGCTGGACGACACCCTGACCGCCGCGAACAACGCCATCGACGGCACCGGACCGCAGTGGAATCAACTGCTGCAGCGGCTGTCCGCGGTGGTCGGGGACCCGTCGCAGAAGGACGCGGTGTTCCGGCGGCTGATCGACAATCTCGACAAGCTCACCTCCATGTTCGTCACCAACTGGCCGGACATGGCTCGCGTGCTCGACAACCTGCGGGCCGGATTGCAGTTGATCGGCGACTTCTCCGCGGAGTTCTCCGGAGCGGTCGACATCGCGGTCGAATTCCTGCCGGTGATCGCCCGCAATGTCGGCAAATACGATTCGCAGGCATACAGCTTCCTGGATGTGTTCCTGCCGCAGGCACACACACTGGTGCAGCAGCATCAGGGCGATATCGACTCCCTGCTGTCGGCGCTGCCGCCGCTGGCCGCCCAGCTTCCCCGGGTCGGTGTGAAATGAGGCGGGTCCTGCTCCGGCTGGTTCCGGTGGTGACGGCGGCGACCCTGCTGCTCAGCGGCTGCGGGGTGCGCGCCACCGATATCCCGATTCCCGGCACCTATCCCTCCGGCGACACCTACACGGTGCGAATCGAATTCGGTTCCGTCCTCAACCTGCCGGATCGAGCGAAGGTGATCGCCGACGGTGTCGAGATCGGCATGCTCGATCACATCGACCTGATCGGCAATACCGCGGTCGCCACCGTGAAGCTGCACACCGACGCCAAACTCCCCAAGACCACGACCGCGGAACTGCGCCAGTCCACCATCCTCGGTGACATCCACATCGCCCTGGAGGCCCCGAAGAACGCGACCTCCGGATTCCTCGGCAACGGGGACGTGATCCCGATGTCGCAGACCATCCCCGCCACCAACGTCGAGGACATCCTGCGCGCACTGTCCAACATCATCTCCGGCGGGCGGTTCGCCGATATCGAGCAGCTGGTGACCCAGGTGAACGCCGCCTTCCCGTCGGATCCGGCCGAACTCGACCGGATCAACAACGCGGGCCGGGCCGCCCTGCACGACATGGCTTCCCACACCGCCGACATCGACCGGATCCTGACCTCGGCGCAGGCGATCACCGGCAAGCTGGAGGCCGGGCGGGGCGCGGTCGACGAGATCCTGACCGAGGGACCCAATCGCGCTGCGGGCCTGTCGGACGTGCTGCTCGGCGTGGTCGGCCTGATCATCAGCGGTGGACCGCTGGCCAAGAACGCCGGAGACCTGCTGCTGCCGCATATCGGCGACTTCCAGTCCATCGTCTCGATTCTCGCGCCCACCGCGGTGACCGCCGGATACGCCGACCTGACCCTGGCCGCGAACCTCGACGCCTTCCACACGCTGCTGAAGGAGAAGATCATCCCCTTCCTCGAGGCACCGAATGTGAACGTGCAGAAGGTCTCCGCCGATGTGCAGGCCGACCAGCTGATCACCACCCTGCGATCGATCGGAATGGTGCCCTAGATGAAACTCTCACTCTCCGGGCCGGTTTCGCTGGTGCTGCTGCTGATCCTCACCCTGATCTGCGGCAGCTACATGGCCGTCGGCGTGCTGGATCTGGATCCGCGACGGCAGAACAACACGGTCACGGTGCTGCTGGACAACTCCGGTGGCCTGATGAGCATTTCGCAGGTGACGCTGCGGGGACTGCCGATCGGGAAGGTGCGTTCCATCGACGCCACCGGCCGTGGGCTGTCGGTGACCCTGGAATACGATGCGAAATACCGGATTCCGATGGACAGCGCGGTGCAGATCGCCAACCTGTCGGCGGCGGGGGAGCAGTTCCTCGACTTCCGGCCCACCGGCACCGCCGGACCGTACCTGCACAGCGGCAGCATCGTGCCGACCAGTCAGGTGCGCACCGCGACCACCGTCGGTGACGCCCTCGCCAAACTGGATGCGCTTACCGCGCAACTGGATCCGGCGAAACTCCAGAACCTGGCCAGCACGGTGGCCGCCGGATTCGACGGGCGTGACGGTGATGTCGCCAACCTGACCAAGACGCTCATCGACACCGCGAACCTGTTGCACGACAAGCGCGATGCCATCGGGCGGCTGTACTCGAACGTGCAGACCCTCGGCGATCACTTCGACGGTCGCGCGCCGACGTTGATCGCCGCGTCCGGCGATGTCACCGCCGCACTGCCGGAGCTGCTGCACATCATCGCCGCGTTCCAGAACTACTCCTACATCGGCGAGAACATCTTCGCCGACCCGATCGGCCCACTGGTCACCAAGATCAACGGGTATCTGCAGCTGATCGGGCCCGACCTGGCGCATATCGCAACCGTCCTGAAACCCGCTACCAGCGTGATCAAACCACTGCGGGTGGACGCCGGATCGATCGTGGACCTGCTGGCCACGGTGTTCCCCGGCGACGGCTCCGCCCACGTGGCCATCGACGTGCCCCGATAGAGAGAAGGCAATCGTGAGTGATATCGACGAAACCACGGAATCGGTTGTGATAGTGGGGAAGACGAAGGTGGAAGACGCGCGGCCGGTGCTGCTGCCGGTCTCGCGGTCGACCGTCGCCGCCCGAGTCATGAAGGGCCGCGTCGCGATCCTGGTCGGGGTGACCGCGTTGTTCGCCGTCGCCACCGTCGTGCTCGGCGCACTCTGGTACAACACCTCCGGCGACTACGACGCGCTGAAAACCAATGAGGCCGACCGGGATCGGGCCGCCGAGGTCGCGCACGACTACACCCTGCGCTCGCTGACCTACGACTACAAGAACCTGCCCGCCTTCTTCGACGGCGTGGAACGCGGCACCTCCGACGCGCTGCGCGACCGCTACACGCAGGTGCACGACACGCTCGCCAAGATCATGACCGATGCCCAGGTGGTGGCGACCGGCCAGGTGGTCGGCACCTCGGTGGACGCCAAGGGCAACGACCAGTACACGGTCACCGTGTTCGCCACCCAGCGCACCCAGAACGTGCAGCAGACCGACCCGGCGACCGTCCCCAACCTGCTGGTGCTGACGGTCGCCAAGAGCAACGGCGCGTGGCTGGTGACCGACTACGGCCCCAAGGACATCGGGGCCAAGAAGGATGCCGCGGCGCAGCCCGCTCCGGCCCAGAACGGGGCCGCGAAATAGCCTCTGGACGCAGGGGGCGTCCGCCGCAGCAGGAGCTGCCGCAGCGGCGACGCCGCCAGATCATCGAGGCCGCCTACGAGGTCTTCACCGCGCAGGGCTACGAGGCCACCGCCATCTCGCAGGTGGCGGCGCGGGCCGGGATCGGTCAGGGCACCGTCTACCGGTACTTCGGTAGTAAGCGCGAAATCCTGGACCAGGTCATCGATCTCGGCGTCGAGAAGGTGATGGAGGCGCTGCAATTGCAGCTGCTGGTGGGCCGGGCATCCGAGGTGGCTGAGCTGGTGGGTGGCGTGCGGTCCGCGATGGACCGGCTCTACACCCTCATCGAACGCGAACCGCAGTTGGTGCGGCTGCTGGCGGTGGAGGCCGGAGCCATCGACCCCGAACTGGCGCACCGGCTGCTGGGTTTGGAGGCCATGGCGGCGTCACTGGTGGCGGGTGAGCTGACGCGCGGTGTCGAGGAGGGCTGGATTCGCCCCGACGTCGACGCGGATGTCCTCTCGCACACCGTTTTCGCCCTGGTCGGTCCGTGGATGCTGCGCGAGCTGGCCGGCAGCGGCAACCCGGTGAACCGGGACCGCAGCATGAGCGCGGTGCTCGGAATGCTGGAACGTTCCCTGCGCACAAGGAGTGCCAACCCGTGAGCGACGCCCCACCCACTCGCCGTTCCCCACCCACCCACGTCCCCCGCTCGGGCCGCACCCGCCACCGCCGCGACGATTTGATAGCCGCCACCTACGATTTGGTCATCACCCGAGGCTTCCGCAGTATCGGCGTCGACGACATCGCCACCGCGGCGGGCGTCAGCCACGGCACTTTCTACAACTACTTCCGCAACAAACGCGACATCCTCGACGCCGTAATCGACCACTGCTTCGACCACCTGCGCCACCGGCTCCTGGGCCCCGAAGGCGACGCCGTCCCCGAATCCCTGGACGCCTTCTGCGCCCGCTACGCCCGAGTCATCGACCGCTGCTACGACCTGGTAGCCACCGAACCCGGCCTGGTGAACTTCTTTCTCCTGGAAGCCTCGTCGATAGACGACCGCGTCCTCGACCGCTGCCTGCACAACGCCCGCACCTACGGCTCCCAATCGGTCCGCCGCATCGACGAAGGCATAGCCGCAGGTTTCCTGGACCCCGACCTCGACGCCAGCATCGCCGCGGAAGTCCTACTCTCGGTACTGGTTTCAGCCCTGATGTCAGCTTTGCGCGCTGGCAGCGACGGCCTCACCCAATCCCGAGTCCGCACCGAACTGACCACGTTCCTGCGCACCTCGTTCGCCCCGCCACCCTAACGCCGCGCCATCACCACCAACGCCCCCACGGCCTTGGGTGCAGCCAACAATTCCCGAATCCTGTTGCGCACCAACGTCCGCCGCCGACAATCAGCCCCCGCCTCCACCCCATCAGCATCGATCCCCACCCCCCGACACAACGCCACCGCCCGCGCCGTATGCCCCCGCTGCGAAACAATGATCGCCCGCCCCACCCCGAACTCCCACCGCGCCCGCTCACAGGTGGCCCGCGTCGTCACCCCCAACCCATCCTCTCGCACCACCCCCGCATCCACTCCCCGCGCCAGCAGATACCCCCGCATCGAAGCAATCTCATCCCCCGAAACCCCCGCAGCATCCCCCGAAATCAAAATCTCCCGAACCTTGCCCACCTGTAGCAGCTCGATCGCCACATCAAGCCGCCCCCGCAAATAAGCCAACGGTTCCCCGTCCACCCCCACCTTGGCCCCCGGCACGATAACCACCGGAGCCAAAGGCACATCCACCACCGAAAACCGATGCCCCGCCGACACCACCCGCAGCCAAACATTCGCCCCGACCACAACGCTCACCAGCCCGGCCCCCACCGCAGCCCAACCCCACCTCGGCACCATCACGCCCGCTACTCTTCCAGACCACCGATTGTCAGTCGGCCCACCGACCCGGTTGTGACTAGGCGGATCTGCCCCGCAGTGCGGCCTCGACGGCTTCGAATGGAGTGGCAACCGTCAGTCCAGCGTCGACCGGTTGACCGTGGGCGTCGGTGATTCGCCAACCACCCAGGGAGATGACGGGGATTGTGGTGCGGTGGTTGGCCAGGGCCAGTTCTGAGAGGGTGCCCCAGGAGCCGCCGATCACGATTGCGGCGTCGGCCGAGTTTATGAGGATGGCGTTTCGGGCTTCGCCCATGTTGGTGTAGATGACGGCGGAGAGGTGGGGGCAGGTGGTGGTGGGGTCGGTGTCGGGGCGGATGCCGATTACGAGTCCGGCTGCGGTGGAGGCGCCTTCGGCGACGGCGGCCATTACGCCCGGGCCGCCGCCGCACAGGACTGTTGCCCCGGCCTGGGCGAGGAGGCGGCCGACTTCGCGGGCGTTCGCGTTGTCGGTGGGGTTCTCTTCGCGGGGGCCGCAGACGGCAACTTGGAATGCTGGCATTGGAGCTACCGGTGAGGTTCGGGTGTGGGGAGTGCGGTGGTCGGGCGTTGCTTCGAGAAGTCGAGGTGGAAAGGTGCGCCGTTGTCGGCTGGTCTCCAGCCTCGGGTGAGACCCATGCGAATGTTGTCTGCAACCTCTGCCGGGAGGACCGGCCGGACCTCGCCGTTGATCCAGGCAGCATCCGGATGCAGGCGGTCGGTGGTGACAACCAGCGTGGTGCCACCACGTTCGGGCTGGTCAACCGCGTACGTGCACGGTGTCCATCCCATTGCCTGGCAGTATGTCGGGCGCCCGCGCAACCTCCAGCGGTAGTCGACACCGTCAACCGTGATCCGACGTGATCCCTTGCGGCGCAGCGGCATCGGCCCTCCAAGTTCGATGGCCCCACCCGAACGGCCGAGCCTCAGGGGCGCAAGTGTTCCATCCACGTGCAGAGGCCCACAACCGATTTCAACCCCAACCCCCGAACCAAGATCAAGGAGCTCTCACCGTGCTGAACCGGACAATTCTTCACGCTGAGAGCTCCTTGATCATGAAAAACGGCCCGGACAAAACCGGGGGCGCGGATCGGACAAACCTTGCGGCTGTTGCCCCATGGGACTGAACGCCAATTGGAGGATCCGGAGAACGTAATGCGTGCAGTCCCTGGGCTGGTACGAGAGATGCGGCTCCCAACCTGGCGTCAGCCCCAGTCCGGCAGGGCACCCAACGCGACCACGCTTCCCTGGTCTTTGTGCCTGCATTGTGAACGAGAGTCGGGTTTATCCAAGGGTACGGACTGGCTTGATCGCTGATGCGGAGTGTCCCACAGGGCATTAGGGAGTCCGGTAGTGCCGGGACCGAGGAGTGCTTGGCCGGGGTGGCGGATGATGCGTGCCTCACGAGCGAGCTGAGTTTCGCGGGTTCGGCTGGCTGGCAACGATTTCGCGAGGTGCCCGGCTGTGCGCGCTCGAATGCGCGCACAGGGCAGCCTTCAGCGCGGTGGGTGGTGGAGGTGGCGAGTCGTGCTGGGGGACTGCCCGCTATTCGGGTGCGCGGTGGGCGATCCGCGCTTGATACGCCAGCCGGGCTCGCCGATTCTGGCTGCGTGCCACCGATTGCGCGATCTGCTCCGCCCTATGGTGGCGATGATTGACACGCGGAGTTTGCGTCGGATCGATAGGCATCGGCGCGATCCACCCGGTGCGTCCAGCGAACGGGGAATCCTTACCCATCACCACGGTTTTCCAGCCATTCGGACCGTCATTCACCAGGGCGTGGCAGTGATCGCACGCCAAGGTGAGATTCCGCAGGTCGGTGGGTCCGCCCTTGGCCCAATCGGTGACATGATGCACCGCGCACATGCTCGGCGGGGCATCGCATCCCGGTCGCGTGCAACCCTTTTCGGAAGCAATAAGGGCGAGGCGCTGAGCGGAGCTTGCCAAGCGGCGAGCGCGACGCAAGTGCAGCGGCATGCCGTGACGGTCGAAGATCGCGAGAATCGGCTTGGTGCCCGCCGCCATCTTCAACGCCTCATTGATCGAAAGCTGAGTACCGGTAGCGGTGTTGGCGATCCCTGCCGCGTTCTCCAGGTCTTCGAGGCTCATGGTGATCACGGCCTGGACCGGAAGGCCGCGGTGCTTGCCGAGCTTGGCGGCGTCGATGTCCGGGTTCAGGATCATCGCCAGAGCATCATGAACACGCATCGCCGTGGTACGCGTGTCACGCCGGGCGGCAGCCTCGAGGACAGCCTTGTCGACCTTGCCGTAGAACAGGTTCGGGCTCTGAGGGTCGTCGAGGTTGCAGACGCCAGGGCGCGCGTACTTCGAGATGATGACATCCCAGACGGTGCGGACAGTGGGCATGATCCAGCCCTGCACCCAGGACATGCCGTCGGCGCGCTGACGTCCAATTGTCAGGCCCCGCATACGCTTACGATCCGCATCCGTGGTCAAAGAACCATCCGGATCCAAACGGGCGGTGATCTCACGCCCGATACGCGGCAGGTCATCCGGCCAGCCTTCGCGCGAGTAATCCAGCAACTGCGTCTCGACCTCGGTACGGGTTTCGGCGTCGACGGCGTCGGGCAGCTGGTGCAGTACTTCGACGATGTTGCGGACATGGTCGCGGGAGATCTCACCGATCTCGTACGCATGTGCCGTGGCAGCGAGCGCAGGCTCGCGCAGATGCCCTGTGGGGTCACGGAATTCACCGACCTGTTCGGTGACTTTCGCGCGGCAGGTGGCGTCGTATTTGGTGAGCCGCAACGTATCCCGCAGGTACCGAACAACTCCTCCGGCACCGGAGGTTTGCGGCATGGAGCGGTCGGAGACTTCGATGATCAGGCGTGAATCCATCGCCGACAACACGCGCTTGCACATCTCGCACTGCTGCAAGAACTCGGTGAGCTCATCCTCGGAGAAGTGAGTGAAATCGGTGGAGGCGACAACATTCACCGCGGCGACCAGGTCGGCCATACCGCTCATGTTGGATGATTCCCCCGAATTCATACCTCCATTCTACTCCTCCAACAAGGAAAAGAACACTGAATGCCGTTGCAGTATAAGGAAATTGGCTATTTGAATTCATCATTTCAAAACACAGGCGTCGTGGTGCCCCCTCCGAACCACGACGCCTGCGCTCTCGAGCCCGGTGAAACACCCCGGGGCGAGTCAATAACCGCAGCGTTCAGTAATTCGGGCCGAAGGCCGCGCGCTGAGTGCGTCGCAGCCACCCGCTGAACACCCGCGCCAACGGTGGCACCGGGACCCCGGCACTATCGTTCGGCCCAGCGACGGACAGCAGCCAGGCGGGCATGAACCGCAGCGTCCACAGGGGAGCCGTTGTGCGCATGTGATTTTCGAGAGCTTTCCAGACCCGCTCGTCGAGTGCGGGTGCGAGGCGGCTCAGCAGTTCTCGCTCTTCGTCCTGGGTGTGCACCGTGAGCTGGTCGCGTAGCTCCTTGGTCAGCGCGGACAGTCGTGTCGCCGACGCGGCGTCGGTGACTGGCTGGGTGACGGACTCGGTCCATCGGGTGAGTAGATCCGCGAGTTCGGCGTGTTCGGTCGTGAGGGTTTCCAGCGCCTCTGGATCGGCTCCTGCCGCACGCAGCCGCGGCCACAGGAATTCGTCCTCGCCCTCGTGATGATGGTGGATGACGTAGGCGAGTTTGCCCGCGTAGGCACTGAGCGCATCGGCGCGTACCCCGTTCGGAGTCTCGGCCAATTCGGTTGCGGTGCTCTGGATTCGGTCCAAATCGCCGATCATGGCACGGTGGGCGAGGAGCATCGTCTGATGGCCCCTCGGCAGACTGGCGACGGATGACACGGGCATGACGACTCCTAGACGTGCGGCAGCTGAGCCGACCACAACGGTACTATAAACATAGTGAAAAACACTAGGTCTGTAGTGAGAGGAGAAGCATGTCCCGCAGGCGGGAGCAGGTTTTGGATGCGGCGATCGAGGTGTTGGCCACCGAGGGCTCGCGTGGTCTGACCTTCCAGGCGGTGGATCGGGCGGCTCGCGTGCCCGCGGGCACCGCGTCGAATTCGTTTCGCACCCGCAGCGCCCTGGTCATGGGGATCGTGAACCACCTCGTCGAGCTGGATCAACGCGATTGGCAGGCCGTCGGCGGGATGGTCCGGCCCCACACCCGAGACGCGTTGGCGCAAGCCATGATCGGCATCATCGGCCACGCGCTCGGCCCGGGGCGCAACCGGACGATCGCCCGCTACACCCTCTTCGTGGAGGCGGCCGCCCGCCCGGAATTCCGGGCCCCCATCGCTACCGGCCGCGCGGCCGTCGACTCCTGGATCACCCCGTGGCTCCAACGTCTCGGCTCATCCGAGCCCGCAGCACACTGCGGAATTCTCCTGGACCACATCGACGGCATGATCCTGCACCAGATCACCTGGCCACAAGCAGAATTCGATCCGGGACCAGGAATCGATGCCCTGCTGACCGGCCTACTACCGCCGTCCTGAACGGCAGCAGCGGCGCTCTTACTTGGTCAGCGTGAACTGCATGACGTCGAGGTGGCCCGCGCGGAAGTAGTGGGCGCACCCGGTGAGGTAGCGGCGGTAACGGGCGTAGATCTCCTCCGAGGTCAAGGCCACGGCTTCGGTGCGATGTGCTTCGAGGGCCTCGGCCCACAGGTCCAACGTGCGGGCGTAATGGGGTTGCAGTGATTGGATTCGCGCGGTGTGGAAGCCGGCGGATTCCGCTGTGCGGGTGACGGTTCCGGGCTGGGGGAGTTGTCCGCCGGGGAAGATCTCGCGTTTGACGAAGATGTGGAACAGCGCATCCTGTCGGGTCACCGGGATGTCGGCGGCGCGGAGTTCGGCGAGCGTGCGCCCGATGATGGTGTGCAGGAGCATGCGGCCGTCGGCGGGAAGCATCCGGTGGGCGCGGGTGAAGAACTCCGGATAGCGCTCGGCACGAAAGTGTTCGAACGCGCCGATGCTGACGATGCGGTCGGCGGTGCCGTCGAATTCTTCCCAACCTTGCAGGCGCACTTCGGCTTCCGGGATGTCGAGCGCGCGCAGACGTGCCCGAACCGCGTCGAATTGGTTGCGGCTCAACGTGAGTCCGATGACGCGCACGCCGTACTCCTGTGCGGCGCGGATCATGGTGGAACCCCAGCCGCAGCCGATGTCGAGCAGGGTCATGCCGGGTTCCAGCTCGAGTTTGCCGAGCGCCAAATCGATCTTGGCCTGCTGCGCCTCGGCCAGGCTGAACTCGGGCCGGGCGAAGTAGGCGCAGCTGTAGGTCATGCTCGGGTCGAGGAACAGGGCGTAGAAGTCGTCGGACAGGTCGTAGTGGGATTGCACCTGACGGTAGTAGGGGGCGAGGCGGGCCATGGCGAACTCTCCTGTGCTGGGCTGATACCCGGTGATGCGGTGCCGATACCCGGTGATACGAGGTAGCGCCCGGCATGGTTCTGGATCCATGACACACCGGCAACACGCCGAGTTTTTCAGTCCGAGTTTCTGATTCGAGCCCGTCGTAACGGGCCCGGCTGCTTTCCTGATGGGGAGTGCAGCATCGATTCAGCAAACACTATTCGGAGGGTTGGGGACCGATCATGCACCGCACGGGACTCGAAGAGGTCCACCACGGCAGGCCGTGGCTCTGGACGATTCTGGCCGGAGCAGTCGTGGTCGGATTGGCCACCTGGTGGATTCGCCCGCAGTCGCTGAGTTGTTCGATGGCCGGGCCCACCACCACCGTCGTCACCCTCCCCGCCCACGCGAGCCCGAGTACGGTTACTCCCCAGCAGATCCCGTCGTCGGATCAGCCACCGGCCCCGCAACAGGGTGAGGCCCGGTTCTACGCCTTCAGTCAGGGCGTGGCGTGCTCGCTGCCGGATCTGCCCCTGGACGGCTACTACGTCGGGGTGCCGACCAGTCAGTATGACGGCTCCGCCCCCTGCGGCTCCTACATCGACATCGACGGCCCGCTCGGCAGCGTCCGCGCGCAGATCGTCGACCGCTGCCCGGGCTGCGGCCCCGACCAATACGATTTGAGCCGTTCGGCTTTCGAGGCCATCGCCAATACTTCGGACGGGGTGGCGAAGATCCGCGTCAATCGCGTTCGCGACCCGAACCCGGCCCCGGACCTGTTCTACCGTGTGCAGCAGGGCAGTTCGGCGGACTGGATCGGATTGTTGTTCTCTGGCAGCGGAAATCCCATCGCTCAGGTGTCCCTGCGCGCCGATTCCGGCGGCGACTATCGCCCGCTGCGCCGCGGCTACGACAACTACTGGACCATCTCCGGTGCGGGACCCGGCCCCTTCACCGCCGAGGTCACCGACATCTTCGGCCACGCCGCCTTCGTCTCGGGTCTCACCGTCACGCCGGGGCAGTTGCACCAGACCGGAATTCGCCTCTACGACATTCCGGAGGACACCACGACGGTGCCGCCGCCGCCCTCGGCTCCGGTGGTCGTCACCACGGTGGTCCCGCCGCCGAACGCGTGCAAGCCGTGATCTGCCGCGTCCCGGGCGGTGTGGCATCATCAAAGTGAAACGTGTTCCTATTTTGTGCGAGCCGTGCCGCGGCCGAGCCGTCCTCGGGCATCCGGCGGCGGCGCCCCGGGAGGCATTCGATGACGAACCACAGCGTGGATCACTCCACTGACAAACCGACCGCATCGTCGCGGCGCGGTCGCCGGTTGTCGCCGCGCATCTCACGATTGACCGAGGTGCCGCAGGGTCGGATGGTGGAACTGCCCGGCCGCGGCAGCACCTATCTGGTGGATCTGCCGGGCCCGACGCCCGAGTCCCCGACCGTGCTGCTGCTGCACGGCATGGCCACCACCGCCATGCTGAATTGGTTCCCGTCGCTGGCCGAACTCAACGAGCACTTCCGGGTGGTGCTCTACGACCAGCGCTGGCACGGCCACGGAATCCGTTCGGAGCGTTTCGATCTCGACGATCTGGCCGACGACGCGGTGGCGGTGGCCGACACGGTGGGCATCGAGCGCCCCATCGTGGCGGGCTACTCGCTGGGCGGACTCATCGCGCAGCTGGTGGCGCACCGGCATCCCGATCGCATCGGCGGGATCGTGCTGGCCGCGACCACCTATCGCTTCCAGGAAAAGTGGCGCGAGCGGGCGTTCCATCGCAGCTGGGGCGCGATCGCCGCCTCGATGTCCGAATGGTCGTTCCAGCGGGCCGAATTGCGTCGCGACAGGCTGCCGGTGTTGCCGGAGTCGTCCTGGCCGGTGGGTCGCCTGGATGTCTGGGCCACGGCGGAATTCCGGGCCACCAGCGGTTGGGCGCTCGCGCAGGCCCTGGCGGTGGTCGGGCGTTTCGATGCCTCGGACTGGTTGCCGAGTCTGAAGGTGCCGGCGGCCGTGGTGATCACCACGCGAGATCGGGCGATGCCCGTCTATCGTCAGCTGGAAATGGCGAAGGCGATTCCGGGAGCCGAGATCTTCCTTGCCCGGGCCGGCCATGCGGCGTGTGCACTCGAGGCGGACGTCTTTGTCCCGGTGTTCCTCGAGGCCTGTCAAGCGGTAGCGAACCGGTTGTAGCTCACGGTGTTTCGGGCTCGGTGGTCGGTTTCTCGCGGGCGGACTTGAGCAGCTCGGTGATCACCTCGGGCACCGCGTCGGCGATCCGGTCCACATCGGGCACCAGTTCCTTGGCGGCGATGAAGCCGAAGTCCAGGTGCCCGTTGTTGGAGATCACCGTCGCGGTGAGACCGGCCCCGTGGAAGACCGGCCCGAACGGATACATCGAGGCCACCCGCACCCCTAGGAAGTACATCGGGAAGTTCGGCCCGGGCACGTTGGACACCACCAGGTTGTGCACCACCGGATGCCGCTCGGCCAGCTTCAGCGAGGAGTAGGCGCGCGCCGCGAGCTGAAAAGTGTTGGGCGGCGCGTACTTCGCCCAGTCCTGTAGGAAGTCGGCCCCGATCAGATTGTGCTCCTCCTTGGCCCCGCGATTGTCCGCGGCGATGGCCAGCATCCGTTCGACCGGATCCTCGATCTCGGTGTAGAGCCGCGCGAAGATGGTCGAGACCTTGTTGGTGCCCTCGTCGTGCCGGGAGGAGTCGTGGGTGGACACCGGAACCGAGGCGATCAGCGAGGTTTCGGGCAGTTCGTCGTGCAATTCGAGGTAGCTGCGCAGCGCGCCGCCGACCACGGCCAGCACCACATCGTTGACCTTGACCTCGAAGGCTGTCTTTATCTCCTTGATATCGGCTAGGTCGGACTGCACGAACGAGAGCGAACGATGCTGTGTGATAGCCCGATTGAAGGGCGTGCGCGGCGCGGTGAACGGTAGCGGCATCCCGCGTGATCCGCTCCCGCGGCGGCGCTGCACCAGACCGCCCAGGATGCCGACGGTCTTGGGCACCATGCCGACCAGTCCGAGCTTGCCCGGGATCTTGAGCAGCGCCTCCCCGGCCAGCAGCAGATCGTTGGGTTCGCCGTCGTCGTCGGTGGTCTCGGCGGGCGGGGTGTAGGTGACGCCCGGCTGGATGTCGCACAGGTGCATCATCATGTTGGTGCCGGTGATGCCGTCGACGATGGCGTGGTGGTACTTGGAGATGACCGCGACCCGGCCGCCCGGCAGGCCCTCCACCACCCACATCTCCCACAGCGGGCGACTGCGGTCCAGCGCGCGTCCGGCGATGTCGGCGGCCACTTCGGCGAGTTCCTTGCGTCCGCCGGGGCTGGGCAGTCCGATGCGGCGCACGTGGTAGTCGAGATCGAAGTGTGAATCCCGCACCCACACCGGGTGATCGAGGTCGAGGGGCACGTGGTGCAGCCGCCGGGTCATGGCGGGGATCAGGTACAGGCGCCGCCCGAGTTCGGCCTTGAAGCGTTCGTGGTCGAACTCGCCCCCGTCCGCGCCCGGATCGAGTATCAGCATTGCGCAGACGTGCAGTAGTTGGGTGTCTGTTTCGAGATAGAGGAAGCTCGCGTCGAGCCCGGTAAGTCGTTCCATACCAACACACTATGAGAACTCGTTGCATTTTGCGCGGGGTTCGCGGTGTGGTCCGGATCCCGTTCGATGCCGGTTCGTTGCCTCAAAGTAGCACGTAGATAACAAGTTTCATGATGAAACGGTTGGGTACCAATAAGGTGACTCTCCAGTAGAATTCGTTGCCGCTCCATCCGGTCGTCCCTACCTTGGGTCACATAGCTCGGTGATCGTTCTCTAGTCACTGACAAGAGTCACCGTGCTTCTCACAACGGCGTGAGGGGTGAGGACAATGGGCTACCGAAAGGTGCTGCTTCCTGGGAGATGGCGTACCGCAGGGGGTTTCGCGATCATGGCGATGATCGCGACGGTGTTCCTGCCGCTACCCGCGACCGCCCACGCGGACGGATGTACCGACGTGGACGTCGTGGTGGCAAGGGGCACAGGCGAACCCGGCTGGCTCGGCGACGAGGTCGGCGATCCGCTCTACGACATGCTGCAAGCCCGATTGCCCGTCTCGACGAGCGCGTACGCCGTCGCCTATCCCGCCGACTACAGCTTCAATGTGGGTGCGGGCACCTCGGATCTGGTGTCGCACTTGACTGCTCAGGTCGCCGCCTGCCCGGCGCAGCGGTTCGTCCTGGTCGGTTACTCGCAGGGTGCGGCGGTCGTGCACGCGGCGCTGGGCACCGGCGTGGTGTCCTGGTATCCGGGCCGGGTGCAGCTGCCCGGCTACCTCGGCGACCATGTGTCGGCGGTGCTGCTGTTCGGGGATCCGGTGCGGGCGCTGGGCTGGAATGTGCCGGGCGCGTTCGTATCCCGGACCGGCGACTGGTGCATCGGCGGCGATCCGGTGTGCGGCGCGGGCGTCGACGCCAACGCGCATGTGGCCTACGGCAGTGATCTGGTGGACGCGGCGAACTTCGCGGCGGACCACATCTGACCCCGGGGAGGGGCGATGCCCACGCGAGGGGCTTCAGGGGTCACGGCCTCGGGAGCCTCTGTCCCACCTCCGAACGCGCGGGCATCGAAATGGTTCGGCCCCGGTGAGCATGCTCACCGGGGCCGAACTCCGTTGCGGGACAGCCGGTTACCAGTGCAGGCCAGGAATCCGGTTGGTGAAGCGCGCGGCCGGGGCGGGCAGGCCCATCAGCGGCTGCACGATCGGGGCCAGCGCCAGCAGCGGGCTGCGGCCCTGCGGCTTGGCGGGCGCGTCGGCCGCCTCGACCGGTTCGGGCCGCCCGGCGGCCTTGGACTCACCGAACATCCGGAAACCCTGGTGCAGGATGGCGCGTTTCACCGAGGGCATGACGGTGTCGACGAACTGGGCGAAGGTGCCGATCGGGGTGTCGATGCGGTTGGGCCGGTGCTCGAGCGCCCGCACCACGATGTCGGCGGCCTGATCCGGGCTGTGCACCGGAATGGACCGGTACAGATCGGTGGGGGCGATCATGGCCGTGCGCACCAGCGGCATCCGCACCGAGGTGAAAGTGATTCCGGCGTCGGCGTTCTCGACCGCGGCGATCTCGCTGAAGTTGTCCAGGGCCGACTTGCTCGCCACGTAGGCGGCGAAGCGCGGAACCTTGGTCTGCACCGCGATCGAGGAGATGTTCACGAAGTGACCGAAGCGGCGCTCCCGCATGGACGGCAGCAGCGCGAGGATCAGGCGCACCGCGCCGAAGTAGTTGACCGCCATGGTGCGCTCGAAATCGTGCATGCGGTCGGTGGAGTTGAGCACCGAGCGGCGGATCGAGCGACCGGCGTTGTTGACCACGTAGTCGACGTGCCCGTGATCGGCCAACACCTGCTTGACCAGCAGCTCCACCGACTTCTCATCGGTGATGTCGCAGATGTAGGCCTGTGCCGCACCGCTTTCGGCGCGCACGGCGGCGGCCGCCGCGTTCAGGTCCTCCTCGGTGCGGGCCACCATGAGCACCGTCGCGCCGCGCTTGGCGACCGCGTGCGCGGTGGCCAGGCCGATGCCCGAGGACGCCCCGGTGATCAGCACGACCCGGCCGTCCACGCCTTCACGGCGGCGGGCGCGATCGGGATCCAGGTGGGCGCGCCAGTAGTCCCACAGGGTGGCGGCGTAGTCGGCGAAGTCCGGGACCTCGATGCCGGTGCCGCGCAGATGCGCCTGCGTGGATTCCGAGACGAAGTCCGATTCGAAGGCGGTGTGCGGGGCCACCTCGGCGGGAATGCCGAAGCGCTCCAACAGGAAATCGCGGACCGCGGGAACGCCCGGCAGGCCGCCGAGGGCGTGCAGCGCGGTGTGCGAGCCTGGCACGGTGCCGATGGAGGTCGGCGCACCGGCGGCGCGGGCCAGCGCGTTGTAGATCTCGCCGAAGGGCTGCGGGCGCGGGTTGGTGAGGTGGAAGGTGCGGCCGATGAGACCGGGCTTGGTGACCAGTTCGACCATGGCGGCGACCACGTAGTCGACCGGGACCACATTGGTGGCGCCCAGATCCGGCAGCGGCACCGGCAGTTCCGAGGGCAGCGCGGCCAGTCCGGCGATGGCGGGGAAGAAGTAGTACGGGCCGTCGATCTTGTCCATCTCGCCGGTGCGGGAATCGCCGACCACGATGGCCGGACGGTAGACCCGCCAGCGCAGGCCCTTCGTCTCGCGGACCAGCTTCTCGGCCTCGAACTTGGTGCGGTGGTAGGGCGAATGCAGGCCCTGGCCCAGGTCGAAGTCGTCCTCGAAGAACTTGCCCTGGTGATCACCGGCGACGGCGACCGAGGACACGTGGTGCAGCACCGCGCCCAGCTCGACGGCCAGGTCGGCGACCGCGCGGGTGCCCTGCACATTGGCGGCGTAGGTGGTGTCCGCGTCGGCGGTCATGTCGTAGACGGCGCCCAGGTGCACGATGTGGTCGGCGTGCGGCGGCTCTTCGATCAGGCCGAGCTCGGGTGCGGTGAGATCGCCGACCAGCGGGAAGACGCGGTCCTCCGCGCCCCAGCCCGCGGCCAGCTCACGTAGTTTGGCGACCGAGGCCTCGCGGGTCAATGCGTGCACCACGGCCTGTGGATCGCGTTCGAGCAGGCCCGCGACAACGCGTCGGCCCAGGAATCCGGTTCCGCCCGTGACGATGTAGGAAACCATCGTCCCCTCCTTAATGATCGAACCTGTTGGAAATCAACAGGGTTCGTCCGACATGCGTCGGTGGATGCGGACGGTGCGTGTGATGTGGCCCCCTAGCAGAATGTCGGGCCGAGGTAGGAACACCTTCGTGCCTAACTAGTGGGTAACTTTACGGACCCCCGGTTGGCCGTTCAACCAAAACGGGGGTTTCGGCGGTGTGTGACTGGTCACCTCGGAGCTAATCGAGTTGATATGTGTAACAAAGGGTTTGGTGTAACTCTCGGGCGCAGTCGGCAATTGGCTCGCTATTGATCTTGGTCATGAGCGGGCGCTCACCTGGTGCGGTGGCGGGCGGGTCGCTGAACGTCGGTGTGGTCCGTGACCTGCGTGAAGTTTCCTTTCGGAGTCGCTCGCCGTCTCTATCCATATGAAATTCAGCCTCTTCATGCCGACCGGACTCAGCCAGGACTTCGCCGACTTCACCGATCCGGTGGCGGCCTTCGAAACCATTACCGAACTGGCCCGAGCGGCCGACGAATCCGGATTCGAGACGGTCTGGGCAGCTGACCATTTCATTCCGTTCCTGCCGTCGCGCGATTACATCTTCGAAAGCTGGACGACACTCACCGCGCTCGCCCGGGATACCGGCCGAATTCGAATCGGTCAGATGGTGACGGGCAACAATTACCGCAACCCCGCGTTACAGGCGAAGATGGCCTCGACGCTCGATGTGATCTCGCGCGGCAGGCTGACCTTCGGGATCGGCGCGGGCTGGTACGAGGGGGAGTACGCGGCCTACGGGTATCCGCTCGCGGATGCGCCGACGCGGCTGCGGCAGCTCGGCGAGGCGGTGCGGATCATTCGTTCGATGTGGACCGAGCCGACGACCACGTTCGAGGGCTCGCACTATCGGGTTCACGAGGCGCTCAACGATCCCAAAGGCGTGCAGCGGCCGCACATTCCGCTGTTGATCGGGGGATCCGGGGAGAAAGTGACGTTGAAGCTGGTCGCCCGGTACGCCGATGCCTGCAATGTGCAGGTGTCGCCGCAGGAGCTGGTCCGCAAGTACGGCATTCTCGAAAAGCATTGCGAGACAGTCGGTCGCGACTACACCAGCATTCTGCGGACGTCCTCGACCTACTGCATCATCGCCGATACCGACGCCGAGGCGCGGGCGCAGGTGCCGCCGTGGGCACCGATGGTGTTCCCCGGGGAGCTGGCTGACTACGGACTCATCGGCACCCTCGATACCGTCCGAGATCGGATCGCGGCCTACGAGCACGCGGGCGTCGACGAGCTGGTGATCAGCTTCCACGACTCCCTCGACCCGGACGCGATCCGCGACTTCGCGAAGGAGTTCATCCAGCCCTGAGCGGCGTGACCTGCGCAGAGTTACCTTTCTCGTTCCGGTCCGGTCGATACTGGGGACGGCCCCGAACGGCGGGGCCCGGCCAGGGCAGGAACGGTGATGACACGTGAGCGGCACATCGCAGCGTGAAGATCCGGGGGTCGCGGCGCGCGACGAACAGTTCGCCGCCGACACCGAGCGGTACCGGCGCGAACTGCTGGCGCACTGCTACCGCATGGTCGGGTCGGTGCACGAGGCCGAGGACCTGGTGCAGGAGAGCTACATTCGCGCCTGGCGCGGATACGCCCGATTCGAGGGCCGGTCTTCGGTGCGAACCTGGCTGTACGCCATCGCCACCAATGTCTGCCTCGACGCGCTCGCCGACCATCGGCGACGCGTCCTGCCTGCCGGGCTCGGCGGGCCCTACCGGGGACCGGATGCTCCGGCCGACCCGGACGCGGGCGTCGGCATCTCCTGGCTGGAACCGCTGCCCGACGCGCTGATCACCTCGTCGGCCACGGACCCGGAATCACAGGTGATCGACCGTGAATCGCTGCGCCTGGCACTGGTCGCCAGCCTGCAACACCTCCCTCCGCAGCAGCGGGCCATCCTCATGCTGCGGGAGGTGCTGGCCTTCACCGCCGCCGAAACCGCCGAAATCCTCGGCACCACCCGCGCCGCCGTGAAGACCGGCCTCCAGCGCGCCCGCACCCGCCTCGCCGGACTCGACACGACCGCCGACGACCTGATCGAGCCGGACGACCCTCGGGCCCGCACCCTGCTGGCGGGCTACATCGCGGCTTTCGAGCACTCCGATCCCGGCCTGCTGGAACAGGTGCTGCGTGCTGACGCCACCTTGCAGGCGACGCCCTTCCTCGACTGGTACGCGGGCCGGGGGGCGTGCATCCATCAGCTCGCGACCTATGTGCTGGGCTCGCCCGGCGACTGGCGGATGCTGCCCGCCCGGGCCAATGGTCAACCCGCCGTTGTCACGTACCTCCGCGACGCGAGCGGTGTGCTGGTGCCGTACGGTGCCGCGGTGCTCACGGTGACGGCCACCGGCATCACCAGTGTGGTGGCCTTCCACGACCCGGCGGTGGTCGCCGCGTTCGGGTTCCCGCAGTCGCCGCCGTAGCCGAGGTGTCGTCCTATCCGAGGCGGTAGGTGTCGATGGCGTTGTCGCGGTAGAAGAATTCGGCTTCGGCCTCGGTGGCGTCGGTGGTGACCAGATGGTCGATGGTGGCGAGCAGTTCGGGGTAGGTGCCGGCGCGGGTGTCCACGGGCATGTTGGAGGCGAACAACAGGCGCCGCCAGCCCCAGAGCGAGACGGCGGATTCCAGCCAGTATTCGAGGGTGGGCCAGGACAGGTCGGGGCAGATCAGGCCGAGGCCGGACATCTTGCAGGACCACTGGGTTTCCTTGGCGGCCAAGGAGATCGCGTTGTGCCAGGCGGTGCGGGCGTCGGGGTCGGTGGCGGCGGGGAAGCCGAGGTGTTCGAGGACCACGCGCAGGGTGGGGTAGCCCGCGAGGAAGTCGATCCAGTCGAGCATGTCGGCGGGGCGGGCGACCAGGTCGAAGACGGCGTCGCGGTCTTGGAGCCACCCGGCGAGGGCGTCGGCGGCGGGGGTGTTGGGCGACAGGCCCGCGAAGACCCGCGCGCCGCGGAAATGCGTACTGCGCGACTGCTGTTCGAGGTGGTCGAGCAGCTCCGCGGTGGGCAGCCGCGGGTCGACGGTGCCGATCAGGGCGAACGGGCGGGGGTCGGCGGTGGCGACGGCGTCGATCCAGCGGTGCTCGTCGAGGTAGGCGTGCGGTGCGGTGGCGGCGGAGACGTGCACCAGCCCGGCGACCTCGGTGCCGGGGTGCGCGCGGTCGTAGTCGGCGAGCAGGTGGTTCACGCCGAACTGCGGATAGCCCGCGTCCACATACCCTTTCAGCCCCGGATACCAGGGGTGGGCTGTGAGATCCCACAGGTGCATGTGCGCGTCGATGAGGGGAATGGTGGGCATGAGGGCGCGACTCCTAGTTCATCGTGATGCCGCCGCTGACGCTGATCAGCTGACCGGTGAGATATCCGGCCTCCGGACTCGCCAGCCACGCGATGAGGGCGGCGACTTCGTCGGGTTGGCCGAGGCGTTTGAGGGGGATGGCCTGCTCCAGGGCGCGCAGCACGTTGCCGTGCCCGGCCATGGTGGCGGCCACCATGGCACCCGAGATCGGGCCGGGGCACACCACGTTCACGGTGACCTCGTGGCGGGCGATCTCGCGGGCGAGCGATTTGGCGAAACCGAAGAGACCGGACTTCGAGGCGGCATAGGCGGTTTCGCCGGACGCGCCCGCTCGCGCGCCGTCGGAGGCCACGAACACGATGCGGGCCGCGTCGGCGGCCTGCAATCCACGCAGCAGCTGCCGGGTGAGCTGCATCGGCCCGCGCAGATTGACCTGGAACATGTGGTCCCAGTCGGCGATCCGGCTCTCCAGGAACGGATCCACCACGGCCACACCCGCACAGTGCACCACGGTCGAGATCCGGCCCTCGACGGCACGCGCCACCGACGCGATGCTCTCGTCGCGGGTGAGATCCAATTCCAGCGCCACCGCGCCCGGTCCGAGTTCCGCTGCCCGGTCGCGGGTATGCCCCGGATCCAGGTCGGCCAGCCACACCCGCCGTCCCGCCGCGACCAGTCGTCGCGCCACCGCGTGCCCGATATCGCCCGCTCCACCCGTCACCAGTGCGCCGGACACCCTGCCGACTTCACCCACTGCCTCACCCTGTCCCACTGTCCACGAAATCCTTCGGATTCATGAATAGTCGGTCAGCGGCGGTTACGCGAGACAATGTCGGCAATCCGACCCCGGAATGCCTCCGGTGAGAACGTTTCGGCGTGTTTTCGGATAGTGGTCACGTCATAAACCGACGGGTCGAATTCCCGCAGGGCACGGGCGAATCCGGACACCACGGCATCATCGTCACCCGCTTCGACGTGTTCGCCGGATACGCCCGGAATCACGGTGTCGAGGGCTCCACCCGCGCCCACCGCGACCACCGGTGTGCCACATGCCATCGCCTCGACGGGCACGATCCCGAAGTCCTCGACGCCGGGCATGAGCAGGGCTCGGCAGCGCCGGTAGGTGTCGAGGAGCACCTCGTCGGAGGCCGCGCCCAGGAACGTGGTCTCCGGTCCCGCAAGCGATTCCAGCTGTCGCCGGTAGCGGCCGTCGCCGAGGATCACGAGTCGGACCCCGGCCTTGCGGGCCGCCAGGATCGCCAGATCGGGGCGTTTGTAGGGGACGAGGCGTCCGGCGAACAAGAAGAAGTCCTCGCGTTCGAGGGCGGGGTCCGGGGCGAAACGGTCCACGCGCACCGGCGGATTCACCACATCGGCGGGCAATCCCCACCACTGTTCGACGCGTCGGGCGACCGCCTGCGAATTGGCAACCACCCGGGTCAGTTTCGGGGCGGCGCGCAGTTCGCCGCGCCGGGCCAGACCGCCCAGTACGGTCAGGGCGGCCTGTCCGGCCCTGCCGCCCGCCTCGCGGGCACGGAACGCGGGATCCCAAGCCCAGCGGGCCGGGCTGTGCACGTAGGCGATCACGGGGGCGTCGGTGGCCAGGGCCGCCTGGGTCGCGAAGGCGTGGTGGCTGATCACCACCGCGTCGTAGCTGTCCAGGGGTAGGCGGCGCAGTGCGCGCGGTACGAAGGGCAGCAGCGGGGCGTGCGAGCGCCCGCCGGTGGCGGCGTGCAGCCGGGACAGGGGAGTGTCGCGGACGAGATCGGTTGCGGTCGTGTCGAGTCCGGCGGCGCGCAGCAGCAAGTCGCGGCACTCCGGTTCGACGATCGGTGCGAACACGGGCGCGTCCGGCCACACCTTCATGAACTCGGCGACCACCGCCTCGGATCCGCCGTACTCGGTCAGCCGCTCGTGTACGAGGGCGACTCGGGGTTCGGTCATCTGGGAACTCCTGCGTCAGGGCACGCGGCGCGGGGCGGCGTGGCGGCGGAGGGTGGGGGCGACGGGGCGGCCGGTGAGCAGGCCGTCGACGCTGCCGTTGTCGATGGCCCGCCGGTAGGTCTTGGCGGCCGCGCGGCAGGCATCGATGGTGAGATCGATATCGGCGTCGGTGTGGGCGGCCGAGACCACGAACGACTGGCCCAGTACGCCGCGATCCAGCAACTCCTGGAGGAACAGGGTCCGATAAGGCTGGGAGGCAACGCCTTCCGCGTCCCGGGTCAGGAAGATCAGGCAGGAGGCCCGGCCGCGGGCCTCCAGGTGTTCGGCGATGCCGAGTTCGGCGGCGGCGGCGTTGACCCCGTCGGCGAGCCGTCGTCCGGCCGCCTCCATGCGGGCGACCGGATCGGTGGTCCGGTAGGCGTGCACCACCGCGCGGAACGCGGCCAGCGACGCGGTTTCCGGGCCGTGGGTGGTGGACAGCAGGAACACCCGTTCGGCGTCGGTGCGCAGCCCGCCCAGCTCCATGAACTCGCGTTTACCGGCGAGTGCGGAGATCGGGAAGCCGTTGCCCATCGCCTTGCCCCAGCACGACAGGTCCGGGACGACCCCGTAGAGCTGTTGCGCCCCACCGGCCGACCAGCGGAAGCCGGTGATCATCTCGTCGAAGATCAGCAGCGCGCCGTGCCGATCACACAGGGCGCGTACGCCTTCCAGGAAGCCCGGCGCGGGTTCGGCCAGGGCGGTGGCCTGTTCGAGGACGACGCAGGCGATATCGCCTGCGTCGAGGACCGTGGCCAGGGACGGCAGATCGTTGTAGCCGAAGCGGGCCGTCGAGACGGCGGGAATGCCGGCGTTCATGTCGGTGAGGCCGATGAACCAGTCGTCGACCGAGAAGAACGGCTGATCGCACACCGCGACCCGCTCGCGGCCGGTGACCGCGCGCGCCAGCCGCACCGCAGCGGTGGTGGCATCGGAGCCGTTCTTGGCGAACTTCACCATGTCCGCGCCCGGGACCAGATCCAGGAAGTCCTGTGCGGCAAGCAGTTCCAGCTCGGTGGGGCGGGAGAAGTTGACGCCGTCGGCGATGGTGCGGGCCACCGCGTCCACCACCGGCGGGTAACCGTGGCCCAAAGTCACCGAGCGCA
This sequence comes from Nocardia sp. NBC_00511, assembly GCF_045161165.1. Lineage (NCBI taxonomy): Bacteria > Bacillati > Actinomycetota > Actinomycetes > Mycobacteriales > Nocardiaceae > Nocardia > Nocardia sp. NBC_00511. The sequence continues at coordinate 3,296,924 of NZ_CP107849.1, read as the reverse complement.
GTCCCATGCCGTACTCGACATATTCGTTGCCGTCGCGGTCCCACACGCGGGCGCCGCGCCCGCGCACCAGGATCGGCGCGCGGTCCTCCGGATACTGGTCCGCGCCGCGCGCGTAGGTGTGCGCGCCGCCGGGGACGAGTTCGTGCAGGCGGGCCTGAATCTCGTTGCTGCGGTGGTAGTCACGCATCGTGGTCACCGTCCGCCGTGACGGCCCACAGGTCGTGGTCGCCGAAGTGCCCGTCGATGCCGGTGTAGCTGCGCATGGTTGCCTCCTTGTGCAGTCCCGCCCGTGCGGCGACCGCGGCAGATGCGGTATCCCCGGCGGCGACGGCGGTGGATATCCGGAACAGGTCGAGCTCCTCGAAGGCGTATGCCAGCAGGGCCCGGGTGGCCGCCGTGCGGACGTCGTCGTCGGCGTGGGCGGGGTCGGCCCGGAATTGGATCCGGGCGGTGCGGTCGAACAGGTCGAGTTCTAGAATCCAGGCGTCACCGGCGGGGACGCCCGCGAGGTCCAGGTGTAGTCGCAGGCTCTCGGTGGTGCTGGATGGTCTTGTCCCGAACGGGAATTCGAGTCGGTGGCGATCCGGAGTGCGCAGCACCGCGCCGGGATGGCCGGTGAGGGGCAGTGTCACCGGGGCCGGGGGGAGCATCCGCTGTCCGATCCGCCAGACCTGACCGGCGCGATAGCGTGCGGCGACCGACAGCGCGAGCGCCCGGCCGGGGGAGTGCCGCGGCAGTGGTTCCGGCGGCGGTGTCGGATCGGTGCCGCGGGCGAGGGTCCGCTCGATCCACATCTCGGTGAATCCCTTGGGCGGCAACTCCGCTCGCGTCATCGACCACAGATCGTGATCGATGCGGGCGCCGCCCACGTCGTAGCGGCGCACCATCCGGCCCTCCCGGATGAAACCGAGCTGGCGGGCCCCGTGGGTGGCGGCGGCGTTGGCGGGGGAGATGGGCGCGATGATGCGTTCCAGCCCGAGCGTGTCGAAGCCGAAGTCGAGGATGGAACCCGCTGCCACGCCGCCGAATCCGAGCCGCCCGAGCCGGGCGTCGATCCAGATGCCCATCTCGCCCTGCCGGGTGTGCGGGTCGATATTGCCGATCTCCACCTGTCCGGCGAAGCGGCCGTCGACCTCGATGACGGTGGCCACCCGCCGCCCGGTGCGCGCGTTGGTGGCAGCCTCCAGGCATTCGCGCACCCAGCGCCGCTCACTGTGGCGGGTGTCCCAGTCCAATGGCGAGGTATGCCAGAACGGTTGCAGCAGTGCGCGATCGCGCAGCCGCAGCCGCCGCCAGTCGGGGAAGTCGGCCGCCCGGGGCAGGCGCAGCACCAGCGTGCTGCCGTGCAGTCGCGCCGGACCCAGACGCAGCCGTGTCAGGGCCGCGCTCACGAGTGCGGCCGCTGTTTGCCCAGTGGTGACGTCTTGATCGCGCCGTCGGTCCCCACCGACAGCCGCCAGTACGCTCCCGCGGCGTCCTTCATCACGATGCCCCCCTCGCTGCGATCGGAAAGATATGCGCCACTGTTCAATACCGCCGACAGCACCGTGCCGTTCTGATCCTGGACCTGAAGGATGTCGGCGTCGGACTGGGTCGCCTGCGCCACCGTGGTCCCGGCGAAGCGCGCACCGTGGATCGCGCCGCGGCCGATCACGTGCCAGCCGTCCGGGAACGAGCGCGGGTCCACGTCCTGGAAGGAACCCGAGATCAGGTTGATCGCGGTGCCCTCGGCGGCCCCCTTGGGGTCGACGCGGATCTCCAGCGGTGGGGCGTCCAGATCCGGATCGAACTGCACGTTGGCCAGATACGGCTGGCGGCAATTGATCAGGTCCAGGCACACCTTGCGGGCGGCCACTTTGCAGTTGACCATGCCGAACTGCGCGGGCCCCCCGGCCGCCGCGCCGATCGACAGTGCGGTGTCGGACCCCTCGAACCACACATTGGTCAGCCACCAGTCGTTGGCCGGACCGTCGACCACCAGGTGACGGTCGGTGGTCCTGGGATCGTTGTCGGAGACGAATTCCACATTGGCCAAGGCCAATCCGGCATTGTGGTCGCCGCCGGTGCCCAGCACGCTGATGTGGTTGTTGGTGAACTTGGAGGAGGTCACGTAGTTCTGGATGCACGAGGTGACCAGGCCGTAGCCGAAATTGTTGATGTCGCAGTCGATCACGGCGGTGCCGCCGGTGTTCTGGTCGAGCACCAGACCGCGCTGTTCGACGAAGCGGGGCGCGTTGTCGCTGAGATGGTTGCCGCGCAGCACCACGGTGTCGAAGGTGCAGCGGAAGCAGTTCGACAGCCGGATGGCGGTGGACTTGGTGCCCGAGAGGTAGAAACCCAAGCGGGAGAAGCGGACTCGCTGGCGACCGTGCAGGGCGATGAAGGTGTCGTCACCGTCGTAGTTGATGGTGGTGACGTCCGCGCCGTCGCCGAGGATCGTCGCGTAATCCGGCAGTGCCGGAAAACGTTTGAGCGTGTACTGCCCGGCCGGGATGTAGAGCACCAGCGGTTTGTTGCCCACGTTGACCGCGGCCGCGAACGCCTCGGTGTCGTCGGCCTTGCCGTCGCCGGCCGCGCCGAAGTCCTTCACATTGCGGGCCGAGGGCGCGTCGGTGACATGCGGTGAGCGGAACTGGGATCCGCTCGCGTCGTCCTTGGCGCAGGCGGCCGCGGCCACCGGCAGGATGGCGGCCGCGCCGAGTCCGGCCGTCAGCAGCCGCCGCCGGCGCACGGCGGCCACGGGTCGCTCCGGGCGCGGCGCGTCTCCGCCGCGAGGCTCTGTCACCGCTTCACCAGGTCGCCCGGGTGCTTCACGAGCTGGGCGAGAGTGCGTGGCGGCCGGGAGAATACGACCACGCCGATCAGCCGTTCGTTGTCGTGGCCGAAGGTGGCCAGCGCCCCGCGCACCTGATTGCTGGTGCTGCGGCCCAGTTCGATCACGCCGATGGTGGCGTCGCAGCGGCGGGCCAGCGCGATGGCGTCGGCGGCCGCGGTGACCGGCGCGGCCTCCACGATCACCTGGTCGAATTCGCTGTGCAGCTTGGCCATCAGATCGCTGAAGCGTTCGGAGTCCAGCAGGTCGGGGGTGCGGAAGTCCACGCCGCCCAGGGGCAGCACGCTGATCCCGACCTCGGGCCAGCCCACCACGGTCTCGGCGGCGGTGGCGCTGTTGCGCAACAGTTCCGAGAGTCCGGCCCCGCTGCCCACCGGCACCCGGGAGCTGGAACCGCGGCCGCTGGTGTCGGCGTCGACCAGGATCACCCGCGCGCCGGTGTCGGCGAAGGTGCGTGCCAGCCCGATCGCCACATCCGGTTCCGACTCCCGCGACAGCGAGGTCAGCAGCAGGCTGACCCGGTCGGGGTCCTCGGTGAGCCGGGTGCGCAGTCGCCGCAGTTCCCCGGCCGCGCCGGGCCGCCCGTCGTCGACGATGCCCAGGATCGGCACCGGCACAAAGGCTTCCAGCTGGGTGGAGGTGCGGATCCGGCGGTCGAGGCGGTCGCGCACGAATGCGGCGCCCAGGCCCAGCACCAGCCCGCCCAGCACCCCGAGCAGGTAATAGCGCTTCTTCTGCGGACCGGTCGGCGTGGTGGGGGTCTGCGCCTTGTCGATGACCTCGGCGCGGGCCGCGGGGGCGGCATCGCTCTGGGTGACCTCGAGCCGTGAGATCAGCGCGCGGAACTGCGAGACCGTCTCATCGGTGAGGGTGCGCGCGCCCGTGGCGGTCGAATCCTGCACGGAGATAACGATGATGGTGGTGGCGGGCGGGGCCACCGCGGTGATCTTGCCGCGCAGATCGTCCACCGACTCCTTCAACCCCAGCTGATCGTGCACGAAGGTGGCCACGGTGACACTGCTGGCCAGATCCACATACGACCGCACCCGCGCCTGCGCGGCCAATCCACCCTGATACGAGTCGTTGACCGAGGTACCCGTCGCCATCGACACATACACCGAACTCGTCGCGACGTAGGTGGTCGGCAGGGTGCTCGCGTACCCGTATCCCGCCCCCGTGCACACCACCACCGCGACGACGACGATCCACCAGCGCCGCCGCAGCAGGTGTACGTAATCCATCAAACCCATTGCGCTGTCCTCTGTTTCCCGGTCCTCTGTACCCCAGTGCGCGGGGGCGTCACCCTCGCGCCGAGTGGCGGCCCCGACAGCTGGTCCACCCGTCTTCGATATTCGCCGACCAGCAGATAGGTCAGCCAGGCCAGCACCACCGCCTGCAGATATTTGCCGAGCATCTCGACGGTGCCCAGAATGCCCCGCTCGAAGAGCACCGGCACCTCGATCACCGACAGCCCCAGGATCGCCAGCGCGAGATAGCGGCTGTAGAGGGCGCGCGACCAGATCAGCAGCATGACGAAGGTGATGGTGACGCCGACGGCTACCCCGATATAGCCGCCGAGCACATAGCCCTCGTTGATATTGCCCTCGGCCAGTGAGACTTCCACCGTCGACATGTCGACCGAGCGCCCGCGCACCTGCTCGGCCCACGCCGCCCCCGACCGGAACTTGTCCGCGCCCAGCAGCTGGGTGGGGATCAGGCTCTGGAAGGAGTGCAGCGCCACCTGGCCCGGGGTGAGCCAGGAGCTCGGTCCGGCGAACCAGGAGTCGGTGGCCGCCTCGAGCAGGTCGAAGCGGCGCAACATGCTCAGGAACGGGTGCACCACGGTCGGGTATTGCGCATCGACCTGTGCCGCATCGGCTTTGGCGGCCGCGTCGGTCTTGAGCGACTGCAACCAGCCGAACCCACCGATGGCCACCGCGGTGATGCTCAGTACCCCGGCCACCCGCACCCGGGTCCAGCCGATCATGGCGAAACGCACCGCGATGGCCAGCGCCGCGCCCATGATCGGCGTCTTGGACTGCACGATGGCCGTCCACACCAGTTCGCCGCAGGTCAGTCCCCCCACCACCAGCAAGGTGCTGCGGGCATTGTCGTTGCGGTAGAACACGATCAGCCCGACCGCGCCGAGGGTGGCCATGATGGTGACCAGGTTGATGATCGGACTGGGGCTCTCGAGCTCCCCGGCCTTGCCGGTGGTCCCGGTGGCGTAGGCGGCCAACCGGCCCAGCGTGCCGATCACGTACAGCACGAACAGGGTCTGCGCGAAGATCGGATCACCCGCGAAAGGCACCGGGCGCGTGGCAGATTCGCCCTTGCACGGGATCCCGCGCAGCCGGGTCCACAACACGTAGGCGATGACCAGCCCGGCGTACACCCACAGCCCGAAGATCACCGGTTGCAGGACGTCGTGAATGCCCTTGTCGTAGCCGTAGTCGTAGAGCCGGGGATCGGGCACGTTGTCGCCGAAGTTCGGCAGGGGCTGCACCCACAGCAGCACCACCGGGCGCGCGACATACGACAGCGACCAGTGCGCGGTCTGCGCGATCAGGAAGATGCGGGCGGCTCCGGGCACGTAGAGGGCGGCCACGGCAATCGTGGCCAATGCGGCGGCGACCAGGAACACGGCGAGTTGCGCGGGGGCCATCACTCTCCCATCACCCCCTTATGTCCGCGTGATATGCCGGGGCGTTACCCGATTGGGGGACAGTATTTTCGGCCGCTTCATCCGCGGCGGTCATGTCAGCGCGCCGACGATCTCGCGGGCCCGGTCCACATAGCGGTGCTCGCCGGTCACGATGCGGTGGTATCCGGCCTCGGCGACCTTGGCGGCCTGCTCGGGATAGCGCGCGCAGCGGGCGAGCACCTCGCGCAGCTCGGCGGGACCGGAGAACAGGAAGCATTCGGATTCGTCGCTGAGCAGTTCGGCGTGCTCGTCGGTGCGCTCGCCGACGAAAAGCCCACCGGCGGCCGGTACTTCGAAGGTGCGGCAGGTGTGGGTGTCGCGATTCTCGGAGTTCAGCAGCACCAGGTTGGCGGTGACGGCCGCGACCGCCGCGGAGAAGTGCTCGCCGTACACCGGGCCGCCCACCTCGGCACCGGTGCCCCACAGTTCGCGCACCCGCCGCCAGCCCGGACCGCGTAACAGCATGTCGCCGCGATGTTCCCGGGCCAGGGAGACCAGCAGGTCACGGCGATCGGGGCGGACCGCGCCGACGAAACCCAGCAGATACCGCCGGGCCCCGCGTCGCGCGGTGCGGTGGTGCAGGGCCGGATCGTAGGCGCTGCGCACGAACTTCACGTCGCGCGCACCCCGAGCGGTGAGCTCCGGGACGTTGTGCCACTTGGTGGTGACGATGAGATCCCAGCCGGATTCGGCGGCCAGGTACTCCGGGCTGGTGTTGTACGGGTTGGACACGTCGTCGGGGCTGTAGTGCACGTGCAGGCCCGCCGGGGTCGCCAGCAGTCGCTGCTGGTCCAGATGCACGGTCTTGAAACCGAACAGCAGGTCCGGGGCGAATGCGGCGGCGGCCCGGTCGATCTCGCGATGCAGCTGCTCGATATTCCAGGGTGCGCGACGGTGCGCGAACTTCGAGTACACCCACGGCGGCGAGAGCCGGGCGGGCAGCGTGACGGAGGTGGTGTCGATCACCACCACCTCGTGCCCGGCCTGCCGGAAACCGTCGGCCAGCGAGCGGGCATTGCTGCCCACCCAGTCGTCGCCCACGAACAGCACCTTCACGCCATGTCTCCCTTGGTGACCAGAACGGCGTCCGGGAGGTTCGCGCCACCGCGCGCGGACCGCTCCCGGACGATGAGCCACCGGACCCGGATGATGTACCACAGTGCGACGCCGGTTTCAGCGCAAACGGTTCCGTAGACCAGCGTCCACACCGATTGCGTGCGTACCGCGGTCACCAGAGCGATTGCGGCGATACAGGTTCCGATCACCGCACCGATCAGCACCCCGGCCGTATCCCGCTTGACCGGCAGCACCGCGGTGGTGACGTACGAGGTGATGGTGGTCGCGGGCAGGATGAGCACCTCGACCCGCAGCATGGGGATCGCGCCGTCGAAATCGCGGGTGTAGATGAGGTGGATGAGCGCCGGGGCCAATATCCACACCGACACCACCGCCAGGCACGCGAGGGTCACACACCCGATCAGCATTCGCACTGAACTGCGCCAGAAGTGATCCTCGCTGCTGCGCCGCGCCATTCGCGGCAGCAGCGCGAAACCGATGGGATCGAGAGTGGACTGCACGGCGCGCACCAGGCGGTCACCCGCCGAGTACAGGCCCAGCGTGGCCGCCTCCAGCACGGTGCCGTAGACCGCCGCCGACCCCTGCCCGTACCCGGTGACCAGCAGTCGCGAGGTGAAAATCGGTGCGGCCATCCGCAATACCGCCTTCACCCCGTGCGGTCTGGCGGGCGGCCCGTAGCGGCGGAAGGAGTCCCACCAGGTCAACGCCACCGTCGCGATGGAGGAGATGAGCAGGCACAGCACCGCCATGGAGGCGCTCGGGAACCGGGGGAGCAGCCCGACCAGCAGCGCCAGATACGCGATGCGGCCGATGCCCTGATAGATGGTGGAGGACCCGAAGCGGCCCTGCCCGATCAGCAGCCAGTCCTCCGAGATCGACCAGAAGCCACCGGCGAACAGACCCAGCAGTGCCATATGCAGTTTCGGTGACGCGTCGAAGGCGATACCGGCCAGCAGTGCCGCGCCGAGCAGACCCAGACTGGTGGCACGAATCGCGAGATAGGTGCCGCGCAAACGGTTCACCTCGCGATGGCCGGGATCGTCGTCGGGCACCCGCGCGGCCAGGAACGAGGTGATCCCGAGGTCCACGGCCAGCGAGCCGATGAAATACGAGGACATGCCGATGGCCAGCAGACCGGTGCCGTGCGGGCCGAGCATGCGGGCCAGCAGTGGGACGGTGACCAGGGTGATGACGTACTGGCCGTACTTGCCGAAGGTCACCAGCCCGATATCGCGGATCAGGCTGCCGATACTGCCCAGCCCGCCGCCGGACTGTTTGCGATGGCGGCCGTGGTCGTCGGAAACCTCTTCGGCGGCAGGCTCTTCGGCTGCGCTGCCGGTCGCGGCGGGGGTGTAGGCGCCGGTGGCGTCGCGCTGCGGTATCGGGAGCCGGACGGTGGGGAAATCGGCGTCGGCGGGGATCGGATCGCCGTACAGGCTGGGTGCGACCGGACCGCGCGAGGCCGCGGCGTAGCGGGCGGCCTTGGCCTCGAAACCGGGGGCCTCGAAGCCGGGCGGCCCGTGCTCGGAATTGGCGGTGCCGTGCTGGGCATTGCTGATGCCGTGCGGTGCGTGGCCGGTGGAGCCGGTGGCCGCGTTGACGATTCCCGGCAGGCCGCGATCGTGCTCGAAAGAGCCGTCGCGCTGATCCACGTCCGGGATCGCGTGGCGCAGTGCCCGGCGGCGGCGGAGCCGGTCGAGGGTGCCCGGGTGCACCATCGGAGTGGTGGGCGGATCGAACGGCGGTCGTGGGTCGGTCGGTTCGGTCATCGTCGCCGCCGTTTCCGCGACAGCTCGGTGACCAGGGCGGTGACGATCCAGCCGGATTCCGCGACATCGAAATCCCGGGCCCGTACCCGCGCGGCGTCGGCCAGCTTGGCGCGCAGGGCCGGGTCGGCGATGAGAGTGTCCAGGGCAGTGGTGAGTTCGGCGCGGTCACCCGCCTGCACGAGCAGTCCGTTCACCCCCGGATCGACGATCTCCTCCGGGCCGCCGGGACGGGTGGCGATGACCGCGCAGCCCGCGTGCATGCCCTCGACCACCACTTGACCGAACGGTTCGGGCAGCACCGAGCAGTGCACCAGGATGTCGGCGTCGCGCAGATAGGGTTGCGGGTCGTCGACGTGGCCGGTGAAGGTGACCGGCAGGCTCAGTGCGGTGGCCAGTGCCTCGAGTTCGGTGCGGTAGTCCTGTTCGCCGAAGAACGTGCCGCCTACCAGCACCACTTCGCGCGGCAGGGTTTTCACCTCGGCGAGGGCGCGCAGGAACAGGTCCTGGCCCTTCCACGGCGCGAGCCTGCCCACCACCGCGACGACGGTCTCGGCGGCGGGCCGCTGCGGCGGCCGGGTCGAGAGCTCGGAACTCTCAGGGCCGGAAGCGAATTCGACTCCGGGGTAGGCCACCACCGCGTGGCGTCGCCAGGTGCGGAGGGAGGACAGCGTGCCGCGGCTGTTGGCGATCATGCCGCGCGCCGCCAGCCAGCCCAGCAGCCGGATGAGCGGGGCCAGCCAGCGGCCGAAATAGTCGGTCGAAATGCGGTCGTGCACATGCCAGATCAGCGGCACCCCGGCGCGGCGGGCGGCGACCGCGCCCATCAGCATCGCCTTGGTGCTGCCCGCGACCACCACGGTCGCCTCCAGCTCGCGCACGGTCGCACCGAGCGTCCAGCCCAGGCGCACCAGGCCGACGCCGCCGATCAGCAGGCTGCGCGGGCCGGAGCGCTCGATGGTCATGGCACGGGAATCGAATTCGCCGGTCACCACCCGGGTGTCGATGCCGCGCCGGGCCATCAGGCCCAGCATGGGGCCGTCCTCGGTGTAGACGACGGTCGAGCGGGTGCCGGGCATGGCCGCGACCAGGCGCATGGTGGCCAGTTCGGCCCCGGAGGGCGCGGCGGTGTGTGCCAGGAAGACGGTGTGCGGTGGGTTCATCGGGCGGCGAGCTCCGCATACAGTTCGCCGTGCCGCCGTGCCGCCGCCGCCCAGGAGAACGTCTCGGCGTGGGCGCGGCACTGTTCGGCGTCGGGTCGGGATCCGGCCAGGGCCGCCGTGATTCGTGCCGCCAGTGCTTCCGCGTCACCCGGCGGCACGATCAGGGTGGGGTCCAGCTCGCGCACCGAATCCGGCAGCCCGCCGCACTCGGCGACCACCGGGGCGCGGCCCGCGGCGAGGGATTCCAGGGCGATCAGACCGAAACCCTCGAGCGCCAGCGATGGGACCACCGTCAGTTCGGCCAGCACGTACAGGTCGGTGAGCTCCTGATCGCTGATCGCACCGGTGAAGGTGATGGTGTGATCGCCCGCGGCCAGCTCCCGCAATTCGGCTTCCGCGCTGCCGGTTCCGACGATGACCAGCCGGGCGTGTGGATGCGTGGCCAGCACGGCCGGCCAGCCGCGGATCAGCACGTCGATGCCCATCCGCTTCTCCAGCCGCCGCACGCACAGCACCACGCCGCTGTCGGTGGCGGGCTGCGGAGTCGGGAACCGGTCGAGGTCGACGCCGGGGGCGATCACCCGGACCCGGTCCTCCCGAACCCCGTAGTCGCCGACCAGCAACCGCCGGAAATGCTCCGACAGCACCACATATCGGTCCGCGCGTGCGTAGCGTAGTCGCTCCACGAAATGCTTGGCGCGCACCGCGCGATCGCCCTCCCCGGCCATCCGGCTCTCCGCCGCCCACGGTCCGTGGAAGTGCACCACCAGCGGATTGCCCACCGCCACAGGGCCATACAGGCAGAAGTGCCGATCCAGCACGGTGCCGCGGGGCAGCGCGCCGCGGTCGGTGAAGGCCGTGCGGGCCCGATGCAGCGTGGAGCCACCGGTCGGGCCCCACGACTGGGCACCGACCGGTGCGTCACCGAAAGCCTTTGCGGTGACCGAGATTTCGGTATCGAGCGCCAATGCTCGGTACAGGTCGGTGAAGTACCGGTTCAATCCTCCGTGAGCGGCTGAAAACCACTCGGATCCGGTCATATGCACCCGAACGGGCCGCATCAAAACCCTCATCCCCGGGTCCGTCGCCCTCATTCGACCCGTGGAGTACGAGCCGAACGCCCTTGCAGCGCAAGTGTATGCCAATCCGTGCGGACGGGCGCGCTAACAGTCTGCAATCGACCAGCCGCCCGGTAGCCCGGAGCCGGAAAACACCGCGGGGTCGGGCACGCGATCGTGAGTTAGGGTGAGCTGCGGTGGTGGCATCGAAAACGGTGCCTTATAAGGAAGTGCGAACTTGGGGCGGACACTCGCGCAGGGGCAGATCTTCGCCGGGTACTCGGTGGAGCGGCTGCTCGGCGTCGGCGGGATGGGTGAGGTGTATCTCGCCCGGGATCGGGATCTGCCGCGCTCGGTCGCGCTCAAGCTACTGGCCTCCGGCAAGGCCGACGATCCCGAAGTGCGAGCCCGCTTCCTGCGCGAAGCCGATACCGCCGCGCGACTCTCGCATCCGAACATCGTGGCGGTGTACGCCCGCGGCAACGACGAGCACCGGCTGTGGATGTCCATGCAGTACATCGAGGGCACCGATGTGGCCGCGGTACTGCGCGACGGACCATTGCGACCCGACCACGCCGTGCGCATCATCACCGAGACGGCGCGCGCCCTCGATCACGCCCACCGCGCCGGGGTGCTGCACCGCGATGTGAAACCCGCCAACATCCTGCTCGCCTGGGGGCCCGACCAGCGGGTATACCTGGCGGACTTCGGAATTGCCAAGGCCTTCGACCAGACCAGCGGCCTGACTCGCACCGGCGAGATGTACGCCAGCTTCCAGTACGCCGCACCCGAACAGTTCGAACTGCGCACCGACACCGACCATCGTGCGGACATCTACGCGCTGGGCTGCACGCTGTTCCACCTGCTCACCGGGGAGCTGCCATATCCGGGGGAGAGCACCGCGCAGTTGGTCGCCGCCCACATCGGCGGCGATATCCCGCGGCCCAGTCAGCGCAATCGATCGGTCAGCCCGGCCTTCGACGCGGTCATCGCGCGCGGCATGGCCAAGCGCCGTGACCAGCGCTTCGGCAGCTGCGGGGAACTGGCGGCGGCCGCCGCGCAGGCGCTGAGCGCCACGTCGGGCCCGTGGCTGCGCCACGACGCCGTGCCCGAACTGTGGGGCGCGGCACCGGGTCCCGGGCCTCGGCTGGACCCGAGCCGGTTCACCGGGGCCCTAACCCAGCCGAGTGCTCCGACCCAGCCGAGTGCTCCCACCCAACCGCCGCTGCGCTACAGCGGACTCGACGGCACCGGTCCGAGGTACACCGATGCCGCGCCGACCCAGTTGGCGGGCAGCGTTCCGCCGCCCGTGCCGGTTGCTCGCCCGCGTCGGCGCCGGGGGCTGATCGCCGCGTTCGCGGTGGCCCTGGTGGTGGCGGCCGGTGCCGGGATCGGATTGGGCACCGGAGCAATCCATTTCACGATCGGCGGTACGAACGCCGCACCGGGTGCCCCGCCCGCGCTGAGCGGTGACGCCTCCCGCGACGCCGCGGTCAAGGCTGCCTGCGATTACAGCAAGCTGATGAGCACCTACGACTACGCCGACGGTGACGGGTGGCAGAGCAAGGTGCTCGCCGGTGCGACAGGTACCTGGAAGACACAGGCCGGACAGCTGCTGCCCACCATCCGGCTACTGCTGGAAGCGGATTCGGAGCACACCAGCGCAAAAGCCGCGGCATGCACGGTGACCTCGGGTAACACGACGCACTACGAACTCGATGCGGATATCACCGAACTCAATGTGACCAAGGGCAAGGCCGATACCACCGACCATCAGAAGATCACCATGTCCATGGACTTCGTGGACGGCAAGTGGCTGTGCAGCAAGTGGGTCAGTCCCTTGTTCCCCAGCTGACACAACAGATTTCATGCCCTAACCATCGGTAGCGCGGGCGGCCGGTCGTGCGATAGATTCGCGACGGATTCGTGCTCGAACCGGACGTCGGAAGGAATCGAGCGTGGCGAACGCTGGCGCGGGGGATGGTGCCGGAAGACTTCGAGTGCTCGTCGACAACGGCGAGTACTGGCTGCGCAATCGCGGCGACATCGCCATGATGGTGATGACCGTCGAGCGATTGCGAAATCGCTGGCCACAGGCCCGCATCGGCATGCTCACCGATCAGCCGCGCATCCTGCGCGGACTGCTGCCGCAGGCCGAGCCGGTGGTGGCGCACGAGGGCGGGCACTGGGGCAGCGGCGGTTTCGCGGGCCGTGTCGACGAGGCCGCGGGCGTGCACGTGCTGGGTCCGGCCGCGGTGCGCTGGCGGGCGGTGACCGAGGTGCCCAAACATCATCTGCGCGGGGTGCGTGATCGGGTGCGGGCCTTCGCCGGAAGTGCGTCGCCCGAAGCGCACTCGGGGATGCCGGAGCTGCCACCGGTACCCGCCGCGCTGGACACCGCCGGACTGGTGGTCGCGCAGGGCGGCGGCTACATGACCGATATCGACCGCTACCAGGCGCATCGCACCCTGGACCTGCTGGAAGCCGCGCAGCGCCAGGGCATTCCGAACGTCATGCTCGGGCAGGGGCTGGGCCCGATGGTCGATCCCGAGCTGCTGCGCCGGGCCGCCGAGGTGCTGCCGGGCGTGGACCTGATCGCCCTGCGCGAGGGCCTGCGCGGACCGAAGCTGCTGGCCGAACTCGGGGTCTCCGCCGATCGGGTGGTGGTCACCGGGGACGACGCGGTCGAGTTCGCCTACCGGCTGCGACGACCGGTGATCGGCACGGATCTGGGTCTGTGCCTGCGCATCTCGGACTACTCGAAGGTCAGCGACAGCGCCCGTGACACCCTCGGTGTGGTGGTGCGCCGCGAGGCGGCGGCGCTCGGGACCGCGCTCGCCCCGCTGATCATCTCCGAATACGACGACGAGGACCGCCGCCACACCCTGCCGCTGCTGGCCGGTGCGGGGCGCACGCGCGCGGTCATCGGCCGCTCGGGCACCGCGCAGGACGTGGCGCGGCAGGTCTCGGGTTGCCGGGTGCTGGTGACCAGCGCCTATCACCTCGCGGTTTTCGCGCTCTCCCAGGGGATTCCGGCGGTGGCTGTAACGGCTTCGCAGTATTACGACGACAAGTTCTATGGGTTGGCCGACATGTTCGGCGGCGGGACCGGCGTGGCCGGTGGGCTGCGGATCGTGCACCTCGACGTCGAGGATCTCGATACCGAATTGACATCGGCCATCCGGGATCTATGGGAGTCGGCGCCGGAACTGCGAGATACTTTGCAGCAGAAGGCCGTTGAGCAGATCGACGCCGGCCGTGCGGGCCTGGAGCGCGTGTACGGGCTCGTGGCGGGGGGTGAACGCCGCCCCGCCGAACCTGCCGTACCAGCACAGGGGGACGAATGAAGAACCTGTCGGTGTGTGTGCCCGCCTACAATTCGGCGCGCACCCTCGAGACCACGCTGCGCTCCATCCTCGACCAGGATGCCGAGATGGAAGTGCTGATCCTGGACAATGCCAGCACCGACGGGACCGGCGAGATCGCCCGATCCTTCGATGATCCGCGAATCCGCGTGGAGCGCAATGCCGAAACCCTGCCCATCGGCGAGAACTGGAACAAGGCGGTCGCGCTCAGCACCGGGCGCTACGTGAAGGTGGTGTGCGCCGACGACATCCTGTTGCCCGGCGCCCTGCACCGCCAGCTCGACGTGATGGGCGACCGCTCGATCGCCATCTGCTCGGCCAAGTTCCAGGTCATCGACGAGCGCGGTGAGGTCGAGGAGACCGACCTGGGGTTACCGAACCTGTTGGGCCCCAGGGATGCTCGCGCGCTGATGCGCACCATCGTGCACCGCGGCCCGGCCGACTTCGGCCCCACCGCCGCGGCCATGTTCCGCCGCCAGGACTTCGACCGGGTCGGCGGCTTCCGCGGCGATCTGGTCTTCCCGATGGACGTGGACCTCTTCGCCCGGGTGTGCGCCTTCGGCACCTTCTTCGGTATGCCCGAAGTGCTTGCGGCCTGGCGCAATTCGAGCTTCAACCTGTGCAGCCAGACCTCGACGGTCAGCAAGCTCACCGAGATGCTGCGCTTCCATCACCGGCTCGGTGCGGAGTACCCGCAGTACATCGGCGTGGGTGCGGTGCTCGGCGGCGACTGGCGGTTGGCGCGCGCCGCCGCCGAGCGGGTGCGGGTCCGGACGGTCGCGACTGCCCTGCGCCGCCCGGACCTACTGCACTAGATGCTCGACGTCGGGCCGTAGGCGACGACGGTGTCGCCACCGGCGCTGGTCAACCGGACGAACGGGCGGATGGTGGTGGTGCCGAGCACGCCGGTCACGGTGGCGTGGAAGCCCGACATGGTGATGCAGCCGTGGGTGCCCGACACGTCACCGCCCGCGGCGTCCACCGACTGGATGCCGGGGCCGAAGCCCACATCCAGTTCGCCGCCGATGGTCGGAATCAGGTTGTAGAGATCCGCTTTGAGATCGGTGCCGACCTCCAGTTCGAGCTGCGGAGTCTGGTACTGGAACGCGAGCTTGCCCGACAGCGTCAGCGGGTATCCGACCTGGTAGCCGATGGTGAGGTGGCCGTTCCACTGGTCGCCGGTCGGCGAGGAGACGTCGAAACAGGCCTTCCCGCTGTGGAACCACTCGCGGGTCAGCGGGTTGCCGTCCAGCGGCGCCACGAAGTTGATCCTGGTATCGGATTCGACGGCCGCCACGGTGCGGCCCTGCTGATCGACGATGGAATTGGTCGCGTCGACTGCGCCGGAGGAGCTCCCGACACTCAATGCCAGGCCGACGGAGCCGACTGCGGCCAGGGCCGCGGTGCGCTTCAGCGCGCGGTGCTTGTTGCGCATGTTCGTTCTGTTCCCTCATCAGATGCGACCGCGTATCCCCTACGCGGCCAAAGTGTTTCCCTGCCGAAACGGCCGATCTTCACGGTGGATCGGGTACGTCGATCACCCACTTTCCCTCCAGCCCGGGCCAGCGGGCCCGGACTTCCCCCAGCAGATCGGGCACGGTCAGCAGTACCCGATCCGGTCGCGCCGCGACGAGGTCCGCGGGCGCGATGATCGGAATGCCGGTACCCGGCATCTGGCGGCCCTGCTTGCCGGGCGAGGCGTCGGCCACCCCGGCCAGCAGTCCGCGATGCACACCGGCGAGGTGCAGCAGGGCGACCGCTCGGGAGGCCGCGCCGTAGGCGTAGACCCGTTGTCCCGCAGCGGCTTCCGCCTCGAGCCAGCTGCGCAGCGCCCGGGCTCGGCGGTCGGCCGCGTGCTGGAGGCCGCGTACGGCGTCCGGGGTGACGAGCGGGGCCTCGGCGGCGAGCACGCGGGCGATCGACGCGTCGGGCTCGGACTCCGCGAGTCGAGAACCGGTACGGGCGGCCGCGACGAGGACCGTGCCGCCGTACAGGTCGAACTCCCAGGCGCGCACCGCCACCATTCCGGCGGCGCGCAGCCGCTCGAGCAGCGCGGACAGGGAGTAGTAGGCGAAGTGGCCGTGCCGCAGCGCGTTCCACTGCCCCTGCGCCACGATGGCCGCGAGGGAATGGAATTGCAGCAGCAGCACGCCCTCCGGGCCGATGGCCCGGTGCCGCTCATGAAACGCGATGTCCTGCGCGGGTTCGTGCATGATGCCGAAGCAGTCCACGACCACATCGGCCGCTTCCGCGGTCGCCGCGTAGCCGCGTTCGGTGAGCAGTGGCAGCCAGCTGCCGCCGTGCGGGCTCCCGAATTCCCGCACCGTGCCGCCGCCGGGCAGCAGGCCCGCCGCGGCCACCCGATCCACCGCGTCGCGCGCCTGATCGCGCAGCGCCTGCGGTTCCACCCCGCGCGGTTCCGCGGTCACCGTGTCGTCCTCGGCGAGTTGCGCGAGATCGCAGTCGCGGCACAGGTCCATCGCCAGCGGATGCGTCGTCACCACCCCCACCCCGGCCGGATCGAACATCGGAAAGTCGTCTGCCGCAGGGGCTTTCCCGAGATCGAGCACCCGGATCAACGGCCGCGACCCGCATCCGCGACACCGCTGCGCGCCCGGCCCGCTCATGGCACCATGACCGGGTGCGCATCGACACGACCGAGCTCGCCGACGTCCTGGTGCTGACCCCGCAGCCGTTCCGCGACGACCGCGGCCTGTTCACCCGCACCTTCGACGCCGGGGAGTTCGACGCCCACCTGGGGGTGCCGGGCCTGGCCGCGAGTTTCGTGCAGGACTCCCAGTCGCGTTCGCATCGCGGGGTGGTGCGCGGCATGCACGGGCGTGGCGGGCGCGGGGAGGCCAAGCTGGTGCGCTGCGCGCACGGCGCGGTGCACGACGTCCTCGTCGACATCCGCCCCGGCTCGCCGAGCTTCGGACAGCGGCAGGCATTCCGGCTGGACGACACCGACTTCCGGCATCTCTACGTGCCGCCGGGGTTCCTGCACGGCTTCCAGGCGCTGACCGATATCGCCGACGTCTGCTACCGCATCGACCGCCCGCACGATCCCACCGAGGACCTTGCCGTCGCCTATGACGACGCGGAACTCGGCATCGAATGGCCGCAGCCGGTGACCCGGGTGTCGGAGCGCGACGCCGGGGCGGGCTCGTGGCGTGAGCTGCTCGGGCATCTCACACCCCGGTCCTGATCCGCCGCAGCTCGCCGTCGATGGTCCCGGCCGCCTGTAGCGACTTCAGGTGCGCCAGGCGGGTGAAGCGCTGGAAGAAGGCCTCGGAGGTGAGTCCGCGCGCGAGGTACTCGCGGTACAGTTCGGCGGCGCCGTCCGGAATGCTCCAGCTCGCCTCGTAGCCCAATTCCTTTCGGGCATAGGAGAAGTCGACTCGATACGAGCGCGGGTCCGCGCCGTTCTCGCCGGTGATGACGAGCGTGGACGCCGGGACCGCGTCGACCACGGACTGCGCGATCTGCGCGACCGTCAGATTGTTGACCTCGCTGCCCACGTTGTAGGCGCGACAGTGAATCGCCTCGATCGGAGCCTCCAGGCAGGTGGCGAAGGCGCGCGCGATGTCCTGCGCGTGCACCAGCGGCCGCCACGGCGTGCCGTCGGAGAGCACCCGCACCTCACCGGTCAGCACCGCGTAACCGACCAGGTTGTTGAGCACGATGTCGGCGCGCAGCCGCGGCGAGAAGCCGAAAGCGGTGGCGTTGCGCAGGAATACGGGGGAGAAGCCGGAATCGGCCAGCGCCGCCGCATCGTCCTCGACGCGCACCTTGGACTCCGCGTACGGGGTCAGCGGGCGCAGCGGCGCGTCCTCGGTGACCAGGCCGTCCCCGGCCGCGCCGTACACCGAACAGGTGGAGGCGTACAGGAACCGCCGCACCCCGGCCGCTTTCGCCAGCCGCGCCAGTCGCACCGAGGCGTGATGGTTGATGTCGTAGGTGATCTGCGGGGCCAACGCGCCGAGGGGATCGTTGGACAGCGCCGCCAGGTGCACCACCGCGTCGAACCCGGCCAGCTGCGCCTCGGTGACATCGCGCAGATCCACGTCCAGGGTCGGGGGCGCGGCCGGGGCGTCGCCCAGCACGCAGTCGGCGAAATACCCGCAGTCCAGGCCGGTCACCTCGTGACCGGCCGCCGCTAGCTCCGGCACCATGACGGTGCCCAGATATCCCTGATGCCCGGTGACGAGCACGCGCATGGCTTACCTACCTCCGAAAGTGATGGACGCCTTGTCGAGCAGGAACGCCTCGGCGTACCGGGCGCGGCACTGCACCCCGCGCAGCCGGGCCAACGCCAGGAACGACTCCTCGTCGAACCAGTCCCGATGATGCTGGGACGGATAGTGTTTGAGCAGCAGCGCGGCCTTGCGCTCGGCACAACCGGCGGGTAGCGGATGGAAGACGGCGGGCTGCGGAGTATCGCTCTCCCACTTGAGGATCTCGTAGCGCAGCAGCAGATGGTCACGGAACTCGGTGGACGCCAGTTCGGCCAGCAGCCGGTGATCCTGGTGCGCGTCCCCACGCTGCGGCGCGAACACCAGCTGGGCGGCACTGCCCCGGCGCAACGTCCCTACCGCGTTCTTCACCCGCTCCCAGTGGGCGGGTGCGTAGCCGTCCGGCACATCCAGGATACGCAGATCGAGATCCGCTCCGGGGCAAAAGGACTCGAGCGCGAAGCGTTCCTCGGCCTCGCGCTCGGTGCCCGCGCCCGCGAGCACCAGCGCCCGGATCCGCAGTCCCGGAATGGATTCCGACAGGGTGAGCAGGGTGCCGCCGAGCCCGATCGCGAGGTCGTCGCAGTGCGCGGCCAGCAGTGCGATCTCGGTGACCGCGCCGGTGTGCAATCCGATCATGCCCGCGCGTTCTCCCACACCATCCAGGGGCGATCACCGCTGAGATAGCCGGCGTCGAGTTCGGCGCGCTCCTTGAAGGTGTCGGCCGGTTTCCAGAACCCGTGATGCTGATAGCCGAACAGCCGACCCTGCGCGGCCAGCGCGCCGCAGGCGTCCTCGACCAGATCGCCACCGGGCGGCAGATGCTCGAAAACCTCCTGGGTGAGCACGAAGTACCCGCCGTTCTCCCAGATCGGCAGTCGCGAGACCGGCGTGATGTTCTTCACCTCGCCCGCGGAGTTCACATCGACGCAGTGGAAGGAGGACTGCGGCGGCACGATCATCATCGAGGCCGCGGCACCGGAATCCTGGAAACGCTCGATCATCTCGTCCAGTGGGGCGTCGGTGAGCACGTCGGCGTAGTTGGCCAGGAAGTAGGTCTCGCCGTCGAGGTGGGAACGCACGCGGCGCAAGCGCTCACCGATCGGCGACTCCACCCCGGTGTCGACGAAGGTGATGGTCCAGTCGCTGATATCGGACTGCAGCAGCTCGACCTGGCCGCCGCGGATCACGAAGTCGTTGGACACCGACTCCTGATAGGTCAGGAAGAAGTTCTTGATGTGCGCGGCCCCGTAGCCCAGACACAGCACGAAGTCCTTGTGCCCGAAGTGCGCGTAGTAGCGCATCACATGCCAGATCAGCGGGCGCGGGCCCACCATCTGCATGGGCTTGGGGACCGGATCCTCGGTGCCGTTGCGCATGCGCATGCCGTAGCCGCCGCAGAACAGTACGACCTTCACTTCGCTTGCCTCTCTGCGTGATCGAGTGCGGCGGCATCGTCGGGCGTCGCATGGTGGAGATGGGGGAGCGGGTAGACGATCTCCGCGCCCCAGGCGGTGACCGGCCGCAGCTGCGCGGTGAGCTCTCGCTCCAGGTTCCAGGGCAGCACCAGCACCACATCGGGGCGGTCGGCCTCGATGCGTTCGGGTGCGTGGATCGGGATCCGGGTGCCGGGGGTGAACCGGCCGTGCTTGTAGGGATTGCGGTCCACGGTGTATTCCAGCAGGTCCGGGCGAATCCCGCAGAAGTTGAGCAGCGTATTGCCCTTGCCGGGCGCTCCGTAACCGACGACTCGTTTACCGGATGCCTTGGCGTCCAACAGGAATCGCAGCAGATCCTGGCGCACGCGTTCGGCGCGCGGACGCAGCTCGAGGTAGCCGGCCACCTCGTGCAGACCGGCTTCGGCCTCCAGGGCCAGCACCTGCGCCACCCGCGGCGTGGGTTGCGCGACCGCGTCGGGGCGGGCCCACAGGCGCAGCGAACCACCGTGGGTGTCCAGCAGTTCCACGTCGACCACGGTGAGACCCGCGGTGGCGAGCGCGCGTTGGGCCGACAGCACGGTGTAGTACTGGAAGTGTTCGTGATAGATGGTGTCGAACTGGCCCAGCGTAACCAGATTCAGCGCATGGTGCACCTCGACCGATAGCCAGCCGTCGTCGGCCAACAGGGTACGCAGTGACCTGGTGAAACCCAGTAGATCCGGGATGTGGGCGTAGACGTTGTTGGCCACCACCAGGTTTGCCGGGCCGTGCGTCTCGCGCACGCTCGCGGCCAGTTGCTCGTCGAGGAAGGCCGTCTGGGTCGGTACCCCCCGGTCTCTTGCTGCCGCACCGACATTGACCGAGGGCTCGATGCCCAGGCAGGGGACGTCCGCGGCGACCATATGCTGCAGCAGGTAGCCGTCGTTGCTGGCCACCTCAATTACGAAACAATCGCGGTTCAGATTTAGCTGATCAATTGCGGACTCCACGAATTGTTTCGCGTGCCGCACCCAGCTATCGGAAAACGATGAGAAGTAGGCATATTCGGTGAATGTCTCCTCCGGCGTGATCAACGCCGGGATCTGCAACAGCAGGCACTTCTCGCACAGCCTCAGGTGGAGCGGAAACGTGGTTTCCGGTAGGTCCAGCTCGGCGGCGGTGAGAAATTTCTCGCAGGGCGGGGTGGCGCCCAGATCGAGAACAGTGATCAAACTCTCGGAGTCGCATAGTCGGCATTGCACGAAGTTTCCCCACCTTTCACCGAGCCCGGCAATCCGGGCAGCAACGGACACCCCATGGGTCGGCTCGGTTCGGCCTTACGTTACAACAGAATTGGGAACATCCCACGTGCCGCATACGTGACCGATAGTGCCAAATCAGGTGGATTTCTGCGACCCGCAGAACCGAGCGTCCACGTGGCGAACCCAGGAGTCTTGCAATACAAGGGTTTCGCCCACCCCACACGGTGTGCCTTGTGTAGATCAAGCTGCGATTCTGCGATTAGGGGAAACTGGGGGATCGCCCGCCGGTACCGGTCGTGTTCCTGCCCGTTACTTTCCGGAAACGTTGAGGCGGACCAGGATTGAATGTCTCGGACGGCTTCGGTGTGTAACATTCGGTCCCTGGCCGCCGAAAGACTCGACGGCCCCATCGGTTTGCATGGCCTGAAAGCCCTTGGGAAACCGGCGTCAACCCGTTCAGTGGAACTGATCAGCGGGGATCGGAACCGAGTTCTTCCCGTAGGGGGAGGTGCGTTCGTTTCATGAGTTACGAGATTTCCGCCGGTCGCGCTGTGCGTGTCATCCGGCTCCCTCGACCTGTGCCACGTTCGGATCGTGAACGCTGGCAAGCGGACTACGCGCGCCGGCTGTTGGGCGGCGACCTGGCCGTTCTCTGTCTATCCATCGGATTCGCCCAGTGGATGCGTTTCGGCGGCAACGCGCATCCGCCACTGGCCTCCCGGTTGCCCCTCGAAGTCGGCTACACCGTGGTGTCCGTGGTGCTGGCGCTGGCCTGGCAGGCCACGCTGACCCTGAGCGGCACCCGCTCGGCACGCGTAATCGGCAGCGGCACAGAGGAATACCGGCGGGTGGTGGCCGCCTCGCTGAAGCTGTTCGGCGGTCTCGCCATCGTCTCGCTGCTGCTGCGGGTCGACGTCGCCCGCGGCTACCTGGCTATCGCCCTGCCGCTCGGCATGCTCGGCCTGTTGCTGGAACGGCGGCTGTGGCGTGGCTGGGTGGCCGCGCGGCGCGCCCGCGGTGAGTTCCGGACCGCCATGCTCGTCGTCGGCAGCCCGCAGGCGGCTCGCGCCATGGTGGCGGCCTTCTCCCGCGACGGCAACTCCGGCTATCGGGTGATCGGCATCTGCACCCGCGACGAGGAGGCGCTCGCGGAACGCGTCATCGACGTCGACGGGCGCGAAATCCCGGTTGTCGCAAGCGATCACGAGGTGATCGACGCGGTGCGGCGCACCGGTGCGGACACCGTGGCGATCACCGCCACCGACAATCTCGGCCCCGCCGACTTCCGGCGCATCGCCTGGGAACTCGACGAACTCGGCGGCGAACTCATCGTCACCCCCGGTCTCGTCGACATCGCGGGCACCCGCCTGATCCACCGCGTCATCGCCGACATGCCGATGCTGCACGTGGAGAAGCCGCAGTACGACCGCGCCAAGTCGATTCGCAAGGGCTTCTTCGACTTCTGCTTCGCCCTGCTGGCGCTGCTGGCCATCGCCCCCGCGCTGTGCGGCATCGCGCTGGCCGTCAAGTGCACCAGCCGCGGCCCGGTCTTCTACCTCTCCGAACGCATCGGCCGCGACGGCCACCCGTTCCGGATGATCAAGTTCCGCAGCATGTACGCCGATGCCGAACACCACATCAACGCCCTCATCGACAGCAACGGCGGCAACCCGCTGTTCTTCAAGGTCCGCGACGATCCGCGAGTCACCACCGTGGGCAGGGTGATCCGGAAGTACTCCCTCGACGAACTCCCACAGTTCTTCAACGTGCTGCGCGGCGAGATGAGCATCGTCGGCCCCCGCCCCCAGGTGCAGCGCGAAGTCGACTCCTACGACGGCATCATGCGCCGCCGCCTGCTCGTCAAACCCGGCGTCACCGGCCTCTGGCAGGTCAGCGGCCGCTCGGATCTCACCCCCGAAGACGCCATGCGTCTCGACCTCTCGTACGTCGAGAACTGGTCGATGGTCCTGGACCTCTTACTGATCGCCAAGACCATCGGGACCGTGACCCGGGGTGAGGGCGCGTACTGACCCGGCCGAATTCGCTGGCACCGGTTGAACTCTCCTCCGTCCGCTGCCCATGGCAGACTGCTCCGAAAGCCATGCGGGGGAAGGATGAACGTGGAACTGGTGCTGGCGGTAGGGGCCTCCGACGATGACGTCGAGGAACTGCACTCACTGTTCGAGGCACTGGTCGAAGACGACGAACTACGGACTGCCAGCAAGTCGACGCAGCGTGCGGCCACCCGGACCGACACCCTCGGTGCGGAGGAGACGATTCGGATCGTCGTGGACTCGGCGGCGCTGTGTACCGCGCTGTCGACCTGCGTCGTCGCCTGGTTGCGCATGCGGCGGCCGAAACTGCGGCTGACCGTCACCGGGCCGGACGGGGCCAGCGCCGAGATCGACGCCACGGGTTCGCAAGCGGTGGAACAGGTCCAGGTACTGGAGGTCATCGAGCGGGTGCGCGGGACGCTGGATGACGCTTCCTGATCCGGAGGCCAGCCGCGCGGTCCTCATCGGGTCGGCGACCTACGCCCCGGATTCGGGCTACGAGTCCTTCGCCGAAGTGGCGCGCAGCCTCGCGGACTTCGCGGAGTTCCTGCGCGCCGAGACCGGCCTGCGGCACATCGACGTGATCGCCGACCCCGCCGACAATGCGGAGATCGCCGCCGCGATCACCGCCGCCGCCAAGGCCGCGACCGGGCTGCTGCTGGTCTACTACGTCGGGCACGGAGCTGTGGTCGACAACCAGCTTCACCTGACGCACAAGGGATCTCGCGCCGACGACGCGGATGTGACCGCGCTCGGGTACGGCACCATCCGGTCGCGGATCAAGAAGGACGCGCGGGGGCCGGTCGTCGTCATCCTCGACTGCTGCCACAGCGGCAAGGCCTTCTCCCGCGACGTGCTCTCCGGCGACAGCGAACTGCTGGTGGCGGCCACGGATATCGATGGTGCGTTCGTGCTGACCGCCACCGATGAGAAGAGCAAGTTCGCGCTCGCCAAGGGCGAGCACGGGAGCACCGCGTTCACCGGGATGCTGCTCGATATCCTGCGCACCGGGGTGCCCACCGGGGACCGGTTGTTGACCATGTCGGTGCTCTACCGCGAACTGCGCGACCGGCTGCCCGCCGCGAATCTGCCCAGACCCAAAGCGCTGGAACGCGGTACGGCCGGGCAGCTCGCGCTGGCGGCCAACCGCCGCTGGTCCGGCGGTCTCGCGGCCGAGGGGCTGCCGCCCGTCACCGCCACCGCGTACACCGCGCAGGTCCGCGACCTCACCCCGATCGACGGGCTGCTCGACCGCGACGCCGAGCTGGCCGAGCTGGCCGAATTCTGTTCCGGCGACGAACCCTACGTCTGGTGGCAGGCCGGACCCTGGGCGGGCAAGACCGCGCTGATGACCTGGTTCGCGCTGCACCCGCCTCCCGGCGTGCGGGTCATCTCGTTCTTCGTCACCTCCCGGCTGGCCGCCCACGACGACCACAATGCCTTCACCGACGCTGTGCTGGAACAACTCTCGGCCCTGCTGCCCGACCAGGTGGCGACCGTCGCCCGCGGATCCACCGATCGCGACGCCCTGCGCCGCCACCTGCTCGAGCTGGCCGCGCAGCGGGCCGCCGACAGTGGTGGCCGGGTGGTACTGCTGGTGGACGGGCTCGACGAGGATCGCGGCAAACCCAGCATCGCGTCACTGCTGCCGAAGTATCCCCACCCGGGCTTGCGCGTGCTGGTCTCGGGTCGCCCGCATCCCGATCTGCCGCTGGATGTTCCGCGCAGTCATCCCCTGAACAGTTGCCGCCGTCGCGAACTCGGCCGCTCGCTGGCGGCCTTCGACATCATCCAGATGGCGCGCCTGGAGTTGCACGGCATCCTCGAACGCTCCGACGTCGACCAGCAGATCCTCGGCCTGATCACCGCCGCGCACGGACTGACCGGCACCGAACTCGAGGACCTCACCGGACTGCCGCCGTACCGGATCGACACCATCCTCGCCGGCGTCACCGGTCGCACCTTTCAACCCCGGTCCAACCGGTTCGCACCCGGTCAGATCTACCTGCTGGCGCACGAGACCCTGCAGCGGGAAGCCGAATCCGCGCTCGGCCGCGCCCTCATGACGTTGTACCGCAACCGGATTCACACCTGGGCGGCGCGCTATCGCGATCAGGGCTGGCCGGTCGAAACACCCACCTATCTACTGACGCGGTATTTCTCGATGCTGCGCGGGCAGAACGACCGCGCGCGGATGACCGAGTTGGCCCTCGACATCGTTCGACACGACCGCATGCTGGTGCTCACCGGCGGCGACGGCATGGCCCGCACCGAGATCACCACGGTGTCCGGAGTCTGGGCTGCCGCAAAGGATCCCGATCTGCTGGCGGTGTGCAAGCTCGCCATGCGCCGTCGGCGACTGACCCGGCGTGGCGGCGACATCCCCGCCGGGTTGCCCGCGGCGCTGGCACTGATGGGGGAGACCACCCGGGCGCAGAGCCTGGCCGACGGCATCCCGCGTTCGGGTCGTCGGCGCAGCGCGCAGATCGAGCTGATCGCCGTTCGCGTCGCCGCCGGCGATGCCCGGGGCAATCGCGCGCTCATCGATTCGCTGCGGTCGGATCGGTACGCGCTCAGCGATCACGATCTGGTCCGGCTCACCGCCGCCCTGGTCCGGGTCGGCGATATCGCGGGCGCGCAGGTCCTCGGGCGTGAGATCGCGCTGCCCGTCGAGCGGACTCGCATGCTCGCACAACTGGTTTCGTCGCGGCGACTGCCACCCGAGGATGTCGCCGAGGCGATCCGCGAGATCAACCGCCACGCGCTGCTGACCAAGGGGCCCTCGCTGGAACGCGAGGACATCCTGCGCCGGGCGGCGGGCGCGTTCGCCGATATCGGCGACTTCGACCGGGCGCTGGCACTGAGCGAGACCCTCACCACCGAGGAGTTGCGGGCCGCGACCCGATGCCGGATCGCGCGCGCCATGACCGAGCACGGACAGACCGAGGCCGCCGGGCGCTGCGTGCGCTCGGTTCTGACGGCGATCCGGGGTATGACCTTCGACCCGGTGATGCGATCGCGGCTACTGGCCTGGATCGCGGCCGATCTGGTCGCGGTCGGCCGCCAGGACCGGCTGCGCGAACACCTCGACGACCTCGAGGCGCGGCTCACCGGATATACCCGGCTGGTGCGGCTGGCGATGGTGGAACAACTGGTGCACTGCCGGAGCGAACTCGGCGACGCCGACCGCGCCGTCACGCTGGGCCGCCGATTCGCCACGGAGACCGACGGACTCGCCATCTGGACCAGCACGCTGCCGGCGCTGGTGCGCGCGGGCCGGACCACCGAGGCCCGGCGGCTGGCCGCCGAGATCGAACTCATCTCCTACCAGGTGAGCGACCCCTACGAGCGCGGGTTCGAATTCTTCGCGGTGGTGCGCGCGCTGCTCGTCGCCGGGGACGTCGCGCACGCCGAGGCCATGGCCGAGCGGATCGACGACATCGGCTGCCAGTTCCTGGTCTGCGCGTTCCTCGGCACCCGGCCCGCCGGGACGACCGAGCGCGCGAGCGCCTACCTCGACCGGGCCCACGGCATCGCCGAGGCGCTGCTGGCCCGGGTGCACATCTGGGACGACAAGGCGGCCAAGCACTTCGGCCGCACCCTGTTCGCCGCCGACTGGCTCGGCCGCCACCCGGTCGGACCCGCGCAGACGCCCCTGGCCGCACTGCTCGACCGGCTGATCGCCAGAGGTTCGCTGGAAGCCGCTGTGCGACTGGCGGATCGGCTCGTCTCGCTGTACTCGACCTGGCCGCGTCCACACGAGGGACTCGATCAAGGGCTCGGCGGGCTCGCGGCGGTCTTCGTGCGGTCCGGGCACGACGAGATCGCGCGCACGCTGATCTATCGGGTGGGCGGGCTCGCGTCCCGCATCGCGGTGGCCCGGGTGGTCATCGGGGAGGTCGGCGTGCAGGCTGCTGAAGTATTGCTGCGGCCGATGCTCGATGAATTCGAGAAGGATGTACTGGCGGGCGGTTTCGTCGAGGTGTCCTCGAATCGTGCCGATCTGGTGCGCCTTTCGGTGACGCTGGGTGACAGCGACCGGGCGCAGCGGCTGTCCAATGGTGGCGGCCCGGCCGGGATCTACGGCGCGCGTGCGGCGAGCGTTCCCGCCGCCGCTGAGCGGGAGGCGCGCGAGCACAACGCCGATGCGCTGATCCGCGTCTACCGTGGGCTGCCCGCTGCGGATCGGCCCGCCGCGAACCTGCGAATCCGCAGGCTGCTGGCCGAGATTCTGGCCAAGACCCGCTGGTATGAGGCGCTGGACATGATCGCGCGCTTCGATCCCGCGCTGCTGGCGGCCATCGCGGAGGAGGCCGTGCGCCTGGATGCCGAGCCCGGGATGGCTCATCAAATTAACGCTATTTAGTAATAGGTGTTCACAAGATGCGGTGTGGTGTGGTTCACTCGACCTCGAACGTGTTCCAAAGGAGGTTCCGTGTCCGCGCCGTCCATTCCCACCGGTTTCGACTTCACCGATCCCGACCTGCTCGCCGAGCGGTTGCCCATCAAGGAATTCGCGCAGCTCCGTGCGACCTCGGTCCCGTTCTGGGTGCCGCAGGAAAACGGCCTGACCGGATTCGACGACGGCGGCTACTGGGCCGTCTCCAAGATGGATGACATCAAGGAGATCTCCAAGAGCCCCGAGCGCTTCTCGGCCGAGGAGAACACCGCCGTCATCCGCTTCTACGGCGACATCGCCCGCGAAGAGATCGAAGTGCAGCGCTACCTGCTGCTCAACATGGATCCGCCGCGCCACACCAAGCTGCGCCGGATCATCTCCAAGGGCTTCACCCCGCGCGCCATCGAGTCGCTGCGCAACGCGCTGCGCGACCGTGCCGAGCGAATCGTGCACGAGGCCAAGAAGAACGGCGGCGGCAACTTCGTCGAGCAGGTCGCGGCCGAACTGCCGCTGCAGGCCATCGCCGAACTCATCGGCATCCCGCAGGAAGACCGCGGCAAGATCTTCGACTGGTCCAACCAGATGATCGGCTACGACGACCCGGAGTTCAACGGTGACCACAAGGTGGCCACCGCCGAGGTCATGGGCTACTCCTGGAACCTCGCCGAACAGCGTCGCGCCTGCCCGATGGATGACATCGCCTCCACCCTGCTGCACGCCGACATCGACGGCGACGCACTGGCTTCCGACGAATTCGCCTGGTTCGTGATCCTGTTGTCGGTTGCCGGCAACGAGACCACCCGCAACGCCACCACCCACGGCATGAAGGCGTTCGTCGACAACCCCGAGCAGTGGGAGATCTTCAAGGAGCAGCGTCCGCGCACCGCTCCCGACGAGATCGTGCGCTGGGCCACCCCGGTGATCGCGTTCCAGCGCACCGCGACCGAGGACACCGAGCTGTCCGGTCAGGTCATCAAGCAGGGCCAGCGGGTCGGCATGTTCTACTCCGCGGCCAACTTCGATGAGGAATACTTCGACAAGCCGCGGGAATTCAACGTGCTTCGCAACCCGAACCCGCACGTCGGTTTCGGCGGCACCGGCACCCACTTCTGTGTGGGCGCCAACCTGGCCCGGCTGCAGCTCGACCTGATCTTCAACGCCATCGCGGACGTGATGCCGAACCTGCACCAGGTCTCCGAGCCCGTGCGCCTGCGGTCCGGTTGGCTCAATGGCATCAAGAGCTGGCAGGTCGCTTACGAGTAAGCCCCTCAGGCCCCGATTGCCCCGCGTGCCACACGCGGGGCAATTCCGTATTCGACAGGGAGACAGCATGACCGAGCCCCGCCGCCGCGGCCGGATGCCCGCGGTCAGCGACGCCGACATCCGGCGGGTCGCGCTGTCGCTGCTCGTGGATCAGGGGCCCGACGCGATCACGTTGCGCGCCATCGCCCGCGAACTCGGTGTCACCGCTCCCGCGCTCTACCGCTACTACGAATCCCGCGACGACCTCGTCGCCGCGGTTCGCACCGACGTGTGCGCCCTGCTGGCCCGCGACCTCGAAGCCGCCACCGACGGCCTGCCCGATGATCCCGGCATCCGCTTCTTCGCCATCTGCCGCGGCTTCCGCCGCTGGGCCCTGGCGCACTCCCGCGAATTCACCCTGGTCTTCGCCTCCCCGGTCGGCGTCGGAAACGCCAGTGTCATGCAGCAATTCGGCGAACCGGTGGGCCGCATCTTCCTAGGCGCGGCCGGTCGGCTGCTCACCAACTACACCGTGGTGACCCCGCCCACCGAACTCATCCCCGCCGAACTGCGCGACGACCTGATCACCTTCCAGACCGATCTGCTGCGCGTGCTGTCGGACTCCGGGCAGAAGTTCCCCGCCGAGAAACTGGACCTCGGCGTCAGCTACGTCATGATCCAGTTCTGGGCCCGGCTCTACGGGCACGTCACCCTGGAAGTCTTCGGCAACTATCCGATCCCGATCAGCCACCCGGACGTGCTGTTCGACACCACCCTCGCCGATATCGGCAGAACCATCGGATTGGTCAGCGACTGAGGCTATTTCGGCTGCACGCTCGGTGTGCTGGTCACCGCGGAGGGCGTCGCGGTGGCGTCGGGCATCGCCGAGTTCACCGCATTGCACAGCCAACGGCCTTCGACCTGCCGCATCGCCAGGATGATCTGTAGCACGCTGGTCCTGGCGTTGGGCGTCGTGGTGTTCGTCACCGCCGTGGTCACGTAGGCGGAGACCTGAACCTGACCGCTGTCGGCGGATTTCAACGCGCACTGCGCATCTCGGACCTCGGAGTGGGCCTGGACGTTGACCAGAGTGTCGCGCAGGTTCGCACTCGCGTCGTTCCAGTGCTGTAGCCAATCGCCGGTGGCGCCAGTGGTGATCGCTCGCGCGTAGGTGTCGAAGTCGGCTGCGGACTTGATGTCATAGGTGCTGACGACCCGGGCATATGAGCAAGCCGTCTGCACCGCAGCATCATTCGTCAGCTCGGGGCTGGGCGCAGAAGGTGAGAAATGCAGCAGGGTGACCGCCGCGGCCACCGCCGACCCGGCCAGCGCCAGTCCCGCGATCGCCGCCGCCACCCACGGCCACCGTCGCGCTCGAACCGCGCTCGGGACCGGAACCTGCTGTGACGGCGCCAGCTTCGCGGCATCGGCGAGCGCCCCGCAGGTGGGGAAGCGGTCTTCCGGATCCTTGGCCAGCGCCCTGGCGATGACCTGATCGAATCCACGCGGCAGCGCCAGGTTGCGCCGACTCGGCAGGGGCACGGGGAGATACAGGTGCCCGTGCAGCAGCTGCGCGGAATTCACTCCGGGATAAGGCAATTCGCCGGTGAACAGATGAAACAGGGTGCAGCCCAGCGAATATACATCGGCCCGTCGATCCACCTGGGCGTTCCCGGCCAGCTGTTCGGGCGCGGCGTACTGCAGGCTGGCGTAGATGTCCCCGGTCCGGGTGAGACTCACGCTCTCGTCGAGCGCCTTGGCGATTCCGAAGTCCGCGAGCAACACTCGGGCGTGCGGGCCGTTGGCCAGCATCACGTTGGCGGGCTTCACATCCCGGTGCAGCACCCCGGCGCCGTGCGCGTAATCCAGGGCCTGCGCGACCGCCGAGACAATGGCGACCGCCTGCTCGGCCGCCAGCGGACCGGAACGCACGACGTGACCGGCGTCGGTGCCCTCCACGTATTCCATGGCGATCCACAGCCGCTCGTCGCTCTCGCCCCGGTCGTAGACGGTCACGATATTCGGATGTGACAGTCGCGCGGCCAGATCCGCCTCGCGCTGGAACCGGGCCCGGACGTCCAGATCGCCGCTGACCGCCGTACCGAGCACCTTCAGGGCCACCGGCCGCGGCAGACTCCGATCCCGGGCCAGATACACCTCGCCCATCCCACCGGTGCCGAGCAGTCGCTCAATCCGATATCCGGCGAAAACCTCACCGGCCCTGAGTGCCTGCCCCACCCCGTGTCCTCTCCGCGTCAGTCGGTGCGGCTGACACTACTGTGCGCGAGTTGATTTCGCGTCAGCGTGTCGAGGTCGTCGTCGAGGACCGGTTCGCTGAGACCGACGTGGCGCTGGACGCGCTTCATCCAGCGTGGAGCCCACCAGACGCGGTCGCCGAGCAGCTTCATGACGGCGGGGACCAGCATCATGCGCAGCACGGTCGCGTCGATCACCAGGGCGGCGATCATGCCGTAGGCGATGTACTGCATCATCACCAGTTTCGAGAAGGCGAACGCACCGGTGACGACCAGCAGGATGAGGGCGGCGGCGGTGATGATGCGACCGGTGTGGGCGGTGCCGTAGCGGATCGACTCCTCGGTCGTCGCGCCGCGGGCGCGGGCTTCGACCATGCGCGACACCAGGAATACCTCGTAGTCGGTGGACAGACCGTAGATGATCGCGATGATCAGGACCAGGATGTTGGCCTGGATCGGCTGCGGGGTGAAGTTCAGCAGCGTCGCGCCGTGGCCCTCGGTGAAGATCCAGGTCAGGATGCCGAGGGTGGAACCCAGGCCCAGGGCGCTCATGAAGGCGGCCTTGATCGGCAGGACCAGGGAACCGAAGGTCAGGAACATCAGGATGGTGGTGAGTGTCAGCACCAGCGCGATCATCAGCGGAACCCGGTTCAGCAGCGCGGAAATCGCGTCGTGCTGGATGGCCGGGACACCGCCGACCAGGAGCGTCACGTCATCGGGGACCTCGATGGAACGCAGGTAGTCGATGGTGGGATCGGCGTGGCCGGAATCGGCCAGGATGGCCTGGGTGTGATAGATATCGGGCTGCAGCTGGGAGCGGCGGGGAATCTCGAACCCGGCGGGCAGCAGACCCGGTGCGCTACTTGCCTGCTGAATCAGCGGGCCGACCTCGGTGCTGTCCTTGGCGACAATGATCAGCTCGACCGGATCGGACTTGCGGAGCGGGAAATTCGTGTCGATCATCTGCTGGGCGACGCGGGTGGTGTCGTCCGGCGGTAGGTACTTCTCGCTGAACCCGCCGAACGCGATATTGCGGACCGGCAGTATCAGGACGAGTAGACCCATCACCACGATCGCGGTGATGGCGCGGGGATGCCGCATCACCCAGGCGGTGGAACGACCCCAGAAGCCGTCCTCCACATCGTGTTCCGGACGTGCGCGCCGGAAGCGCTTGAGCCCCAGCGCATCCACCCACGGACCCAGGATCGCCAGTGCGGCAGGCAGAATCGTCACGGCGGTCAACGCCGCGAGGGTCACCGTCGCGATCGCGCCGTAGGCGATCGACTTCAGGAACCCCTGCGGGAACAGCAGCATGCCGCCAAGGCTGGCGATGATCATGGTGGCGGAGAACAGCACCGTGCGACCCGCCGTCATCACCGAGCGGCGGACGGCAGTGGGGGTGTCGTACCCGGCGGCCAACTCCTCCCGGAATCGGCTCACGATGAACAGGCCGTAGTCGATGGCCAGGCCCAGCCCGATCATCGAAACCACCGGGGCCACGAACGAATTCACCTCGGTGACCGAGGTCAGCGATTTCACGATCCCATTCGCGCCGACGATCGTCAGCACACCCATGATCAACGGCAGCGCGGCCGCGACCACCCCGCCGAAGATGAAGAACAGCAGAATCGCGACCGCGGGGATGGCCAGCAATTCCATCCGATGGGTATCGGAGGAGATGGTGTCGTTCAGCGCGGTCGCCACCGCCTGCAGACCGCCCACCTGGACGTCGACACCGGGAACTTCGAAGGCGTCCTTCACCTTCCGGTAGTTCTCCAGCACGACGCCGCCGTCACCCGCGAGCGCGATCGCCGCGACCGCGTGCCGCTTGTCCTTGGTCGCCGCCGCGGCCGACGTCCCCGACTTGGTGGTGACACCGGGCCAGTAGGTGCCGTTGACTCCGCTGATCTCGTCGGGATACTCGCTCGTCAGACCGTTGAGCTTGTCGATGATCGGCTGCGCGATATCGGGATCGTCCACCGTCCGCCCTGCGGGCGCGGTGTACATGACCACGACATCCACATCGTGGTTCGGCCCGAACGCCGCACTGGCCAGCACCGCCGCCTGGGTGGATTCCGAGCCCGGATCATCCAAACCGCCGGAGCTCAGATGACTTTCGAACCCCCATCCGTACCCGCCCAATGCGAGCAGCCCGGTCGCCACCACCCCGATGACCACGAAACGCCAGCGTGCGACCAGCCCACCCCACCAGTCGAACAAATCACGCCGCCGTCGCCTACTTCGAGCCATATCCAACGGTAGCAAGCAAGATCAGGCACCGCCGTCCCAGAACCCCGGTAACCCCTCAACTATGAACGCGCACAACCGCTTACGGTGGCTGCCCGGGTGGGCGGCAACATCACATGCGGCTGGCGGTGAAGCGGGGCCGCCGAACCGCGCCGAATCGCTTGATGATTCGTGGTCGGCGCAGGTCGCGGGCCATCCATTCGCCGAGGGTGACTCCGGCGGCGAGGGCCAGGCCGACGGCGAAAGCGCTGAAGAGTTGGTTCAGGCCCACCAGGAGTTCATCGTTGAGGAGGGCGTAGAGGCCGCGGTAGACGCGCAGGCCCGGGAGCAGGGGAGTGATGCCGGCTACCGCGATCACCAGGGGTGGGGTGAGGGCTCGGCGCGCCAGGAGGCCGCCTGCGAGACCGACCACCGTGGCCGACACTCCGGTCGAGACGATGGGGCCGAAGCCCAGGTGCTGGATCATCAGGTAGACGATGGTCGCCGCGGCACCGCTGGCGGCGGCCGCTGCGACCGCGCGGCGTTCCGCGTAGCAGGCGAGGGCGAACGCCGCCGCGGTGACCGCACCGGCCACCAGTTTCAGCGGCAGGTTGGTCAGGTCGCGGGTCGAGGTCATGTCCGCGTTCGGGACGGTGGCCTCGAAGACCTCCGCCACCCGCAGCGTCAACGCGATGCCCGCGATGATGCCGCCGGTCATCATGATCACCTCGAGCATCCGGCCGGACGCGGTGATCGGAGCGCCGGTGATGGCGTCCTCCACCGCGCCGACCAGCTGTAAACCGGCCAGCAGCACCGCGATTCCCGCCGCGATGATCAAAGCCGGATCCAGGTGCAGGCCGGAGGCGAAGGTCGACACCAGCACCGCGGGCGTGGCCGCGATGATGCCGCCCACGATGTGCTGGAAGAAGAACGGCAGCTTGCGCCGATTGAGTATCCGGTTGGTCCGGTCGATGAGCATGGTCGCGGTGAAACTCAGCAGCGCGATCAGCCATCCGCCATTGAGCAGTACCGCGACCCCGGCGGCCATCAGCGCCCAGCCGAAGGTCGCCACCCACCGGTTGTAAGGGTGCGGGGCGCCGGTGATCTCGTCGAGTGCGGCCAGGGCCTCCTGCGGCGGCAGCAGCTCGGTGCGAATGCGGCGGGTCAGTTGATCGACGGCCGCGAGCCGGGTGAAATCGAGGGAGCGGTAGTGCACGACCCGCATGGTGCTGGCGGGTGGCAGCTTCGGGCCGCGGTCCACCGAGATGCGGATGGAGTTGTAGGTGACGTCGATATCGCACTTCTCCAACCCGTAGGTGGCGGCGATGAATTCGATCTGATTGGTGGTGTCCATGACGGCCGTTCCCGACGCCAGCACCACCTCTCCGACGCGCTCGGCCAGATCCAGTACCTCGGTGACGGTCGCGTCGTCGGTGAGGTCGATCGGCCGCACCGGAGCGGGCATGTCGACGACCGTGTCGGCCGGTGCGCGGTTGTCGTCGACCAGGCGATCCATGGTGCCGGTCAGCAGCCGTTGCCAGCGGGTTCGTAGGCCCGGGGGCGCTCCGCCCGGGTCGGTTGCCACCTCATTGCTCACACCAGAAACGTACACGGGTGCGGGAGATCACCAGGGTGAGCACGGCGGGGGCAGTAGTGTTTCGGAGTATGGAGACCAGCGAGAAGTCGGTAGCCGAGTCACTCCGCGCAGCCCTCGACGGCCCTTGGCGCAGCGTTCGGGAACAGGCCCGCGAGATCCTCGACGACGACCGTTTCTACGGCGATCCCGCCCTCGATATGACAGCCGCTCGGGCCCGGGTGCTCGAGCAGATGCACCTGGTGGCGTCCTTCGGCTGGGTGGAAGGTGGCTTCCGTCATCCGGATGGCAGCCCCGGCGATCCGGGCGGTGTCGTCACCGCCCTCGAGATGCTCGCCTACACCGATCTGTCGCTGTGGGTGAAATCCGGTGTGCAGTGGGGACTTTTCGGCGGCGCGGTGGAAAACCTCGGCACCGAACGCCACCGCGGCTATATCGAGGAGCTCATTCCGCTGCGCCTGCTCGGCTGCTTCGCGATGACCGAGACCGGCCACGGCAGTGACGTCGCCAACCTGGAGACCACCGCGACCTACGACCCGGCCACCCGGGAGTTCGTGGTGCACAGCCCGACTCCGTCCGCGCGCAAGGACTACATCGGCGGCGCGGCCGAACACGCCCGCATGGCAGCGGTTTTCGCGCAGCTGATCACCGGCGGCGAAAGCCAGGGCGTGCACTGCTTCCTGGTGCCCATCCGCAACGAGAGCGGTAGCGACCTGCCCGGCGTCACCACCTCCGACTGCGGCCTCAAGGGCGGTCTGCCCGGCGTCGACAATGGCCGAATCCTGTTCGACCAGGTGCGAATTCCGCGCGAGAACCTGCTCAACCGCTACGCCGACGTGGCCCCCGACGGCACCTACAGCTCCGAGATCACCAATCCGAGCCGCCGCTTCTTCACCACCCTCGGCACCCTGGTCCGCGGCCGGATCAGCGTCGGCGGCGCGGCCGCCGCGGGCGCGCGAGTGGCGCTCAGCATCGCCGTGCGCTATGCCGAACAGCGTCGCCAATTCGCCGATCCGGACACCGGCGAGGAGACCGTGCTGCTGGACTACCGCAGCCACCAGCGCCGCCTGCTGCCGCTCGTAGCCCGTTCCTACGCACTGGCTTTCGCGCAGAACGATCTGGTGCGGCGCATGCACCTGGTGCAGACCGGAGCCGACACCGACCCGCGCACCCAGCGCGCGCTCGAGAACCGGGCCGCCGGGCTCAAGGTCGCCCAGACCCGCCACGCCACCCAGGCCATCCAGGAATGCCGCGAAGCCTGCGGCGGCGCAGGCTATCTCACCGAGAACCGCCTGGTCACCCTGAAGGCCGACACCGATGTGTTCACCACCTTCGAGGGCGACAACGTGGTGCTCACCCAGCTCGTCGCCAAGGACCTGCTCACCGCCTACGCCGACGAGGTGCGTGACCTCGACGCGCTGGGCTGGGTGCGCTTCGCCGCCACCGCCGCCCGCGACGTGGTCCGCGAGGCATCGGGCGTGCGGCAGATGATCCAGCGTCTGCGCGACCGCGGCGGCGAGAGCGTCGACGACGCCGACCTGTCGCGACGCGACGTCCAGCTGCAGCTCTTCGCCGACCGCGAGGACTACATGACCCGCACGGCCGCGCATCGACTGCAGGCGCGCGCCAAGGAGACCGGGCCGTTCGAGGCGTTCAACAACGCGCAGGACCACATCCTGGCCGCCGGTACCGCGCATATCGAACGCATGGTGCTGGAGGCGTTCATCGACGGCATCGCCGACATCGAGGACGAGGAGGCGCGGGCACTGGCCGACAGCGTCTGCGACCTGTACGTGTACTGGACCATCGAGCAGAACCAGGCCTGGTACATCATGCACCGGTTCATGTCGGTGGAACGCGCGAAGGCGGTGCGTCGCGGCGTCAACGAGCTCGTCGATCGACTACGCCCGCAGGCCCTCACCCTGATCGAGGGGCTGGGCGTGCCGGAGCGGATGCTGCACGCGGCCATGCTGGGCTGACCCTCCCGAACACCCGAGTACCGGACACCGGTGCGCCGACACGGCGCACCGGTGAACTCTATTGCCGTCGTGCATCGTTGAGAGGTTGACCACTTTCCGACTACTACGCGCGGTAGGAGCACGAGTATGTGATTCACATCAGCCCGACCGGGGGACTTCACCAGGCTGTGAGGGGACATCACGCGATGATCGACAAACTCGTCCGACCCGCGTTGCGCGCGCCGAAACTCGTGCTCATCGTGGTGGGCATCGCCTTCCTGCTCTGCGGTGCGCTCGGATCGCAGGCCGCCGCCCGGCTGTCCAACGGGGGCTTCGTCGCCACCGACTCCGAATCCGCCCGCGTCGCGGACCTGCTCGACCGCGACTACGGCATGTCCGGCATGCAGCTGGTGCTCACCGTCGAAGCCGCGGGCGGTGCGAACTCGGCGGCCGCGATCAGCCGCGGCAAGGACATCGCCGGGCAGCTCACCGGCGATCCCCGTGTCTCCCAGGTGGTTTCGCCGTGGACCACGCCCGCGCTGAGCAAGGCGCTGGTCAGCCGTGACGGTGCGATCGGACTGATCGTCGCGAACGTGCGCGGCGACGAGAACACCGCACCCGGCGCGGCCCACGACCTGGCCGCCCAGTTCACCGGCGACAGCGGCGGACTCACGGTGCGCGCCGGGGGACAGGCCATGGTCTGGTCGGAAACCAACACCCAGACGCAGAAGGACCT
Organism: Nocardia sp. NBC_00511; assembly: GCF_045161165.1. NCBI lineage: Bacteria > Bacillati > Actinomycetota > Actinomycetes > Mycobacteriales > Nocardiaceae > Nocardia > Nocardia sp. NBC_00511. The sequence continues at coordinate 3,259,582 of NZ_CP107849.1, read as the reverse complement.
CGCCATCGCCGAGGCCATCGCGCTGCCGCTCACCTTCCTGCTGCTGGTCTGGTACCTGAGAAGCCTGGTGGCAGCGGCGATTCCGTTCGTCACCGGGGTGGCCGCCATCGCCGGGGCGAGCGCGGTGCTGTACCTGCTCACGTATGTGGTGGAGCTGTCGGTGTTCGCGCTCAACATCACGACCGCGATCGGGCTGGCGCTGGCCATCGACTACTCACTGCTCATCATCGGCCGCTACCGCGAGGAGATCGCCGCCGGACACGACCGCACCGAGGCGCTGGGCATCGCCATGAAGCGCGGTGGACGCGCGGTCGCCTACTCCGGCATCACCGTGGGCATCGCGCTGCTCGGAATGTCGTTCTTCCCCATGGCTTTCCTGCGCTCGCTGGCCTTCGCGGGACTGGCGGTGGTGGCGCTGTCGATCGTGCTCACCCTGACGCTGGTTCCGGCGCTGCTGATGCTGCTGGGCGATCGCATCAACCGCAAACCCCTGCGCGAGGCCGCACCCGTCGAACAGGGCCTGCTCTACCGGGTGGCCCGCACCGTGCAGCGGCGACCCGCCCTGTGCGCGCTGCCGGTGCTGGCGCTGCTGCTGGTACTGGGCGCACCCATCGTCGGATTGAAACTGGGCCTGCCCGACGACCGGGTGCTGCCCGGCGCATTGGCATCCCGGCAGGTCGGCGATCTGCTGCGAGACCGCTTCGACGACAACGCCACCGGGACCGTGCAGATCATCGTGCGGGGGCAGGGCATCGACCCGAGCGCCTACGCTGCCGCCCTGTCCGGCGTCGCCGACGTCGAGGCGGTGACCGGGCCGACCGGAACCTACGCGCACGGCATGCCGGTCGCACCCGCCGACCCGGCCGCCACCGGACCCGGCAGCACCCACCTGACCGTCGCCACCCGCCTCGACCCGTACTCGGCGCGCGCCGTGCAGCAGCTCGACGCGTTGCACGCGGTGCCGGCCCCGGGGCCGGTGCTCTTCGGCGGGCTCGCGCAGCAGAACGCCGACTCCGCGCACGGCATCACCCAGGGCTTCCCGAAGGCGGTCGTCTGGATCGCGCTGATCACCTTCGTACTGCTGCTCCTGCTCACCGGCAGCGTGGTGCTACCGCTGAAAGCCATTGTGCTCAATGTGCTTTCGCTGTCGGCGACCTTCGGCGCGCTGGTGTGGGTGTTCCAGGACGGCCATCTCGGCGGTTTCGGCACCGAGGCCACCGGCTACACCATCGCCACGCTGCCGGTGCTGCTGTTCTGCGTGGCCTTCGGGCTGTCGATGGACTACGAGGTGTTCCTGCTGGCCAGGTTCACCGAGGAATGGGAGCGCTCGGCGCGCACCCGCGCGGACAACGACAACGCGGTCGCGCTGGGCATCGCCCGCTCCGGGCGCATCGTCACCGCCGCGGCCCTGCTGATGGCCGTGGTCTTCGCCGGGATCGCCGCCAGCGGCGTCACCATGAACCGGATGCTCGGCGTCGGCCTGGCCCTCGCGGTGCTGATGGATGCCACCCTGGTCCGAATGGTGCTGGTGCCCGCCTTCATGCGGGTGATGGGCACCGCCAACTGGTGGGCTCCGCGCCGCTCACGACCACTGCTGGAGAAGGTCGCGCTGCGGGAATGAGCGCATCGCCGCGCACCGGTATCGTGCGGGCGTGACCAGTTCGATCGCCCCCGCCCCGGTGCGCCCGGAGCACTCCACGCGCCGTGCCACCCTGCCGATCCTGATCGTCGCGGGGGTGCTCGTCACATTGCTTGTCCCGCAGACCTTTCCGTCCGGCGGGGGATCGACGCGCCTGGACCGCGTGCTCGAGGAGCACATCCACACCGCCCTGGACGCGCACACCTGGGTGTACCGGGTCCTGGTGTTCCCGAGCAACAGCTACGTGGTGCTGCCGCTGCTGGTGGCGTTCGCGGCCTGGTACGCCTACCGGCGGCAGTGGTGGGCGGCCGGATTCGCGCTCATCGCCCCGGAAGTGGTGGTGGCGGTGAATTCCTTTGCGCTCAAACCGTTCTGGAATCGTGAACTACACCACTACCTGGCCTACCCGAGCGGGCACACGGTGCAACTGGTGGCCGTGGTGACCGCCTTCGCGCTGGTATCCGAATCGTTGCGGGTGCGCACCGCGACGGTGCTGGTGATGATCGTGATCGTGCCCGCGGTGCTGATCGGCATGGTGGGCTTCGGATACCACCATCCCACCGACGTATTCGGCGGCACGGCGGCCGCGGTAGCGCTCGTGACCGCCCTGTATCTGCCGTTCCGCTATTTCACCGCAACGCGGGACTAGTACGAGAGCACCACCGCGGCGATGAACCAGGCGCCCCACAGCACGGCCACGATCATGCCGAGGGTGAGCAGCACCCGCATCATGCTGTGCCCGACATGGATCCGCTCACCGGTGCGCGGGTAGAGCTTGCTCGGAGCGAACCACGGTGCGGGCATCGAGAATCCGTGCCCGGCCGCCGCGTGCTCGCGCTCGAGCCGGGCCTGCTCCTCGGCGTACGCCTCGGCCTGCGCCTGCTGCGGGCCACCGTGCCACAGCGTGATGTCCACCGGGCCCAGGAAGCCCTCGTTGATGAGATCCTGCGGCGCGGGCAGATACGGCAGGATGCCCAGGCCGCGGAACGCCCACGCCACATCATTGGCCGACCACTGCGGGCGGCCGCGCGAGAGCAGCGCGGTGAAATGATCGCGCAGCCGGCGCTCGTCACCCAGCAGCACCTGGAAGCTCGGATCCGTCCACATCTGCTTGATCTGGAGATTGGATCCCGGCGCGGGCACCACCAGCACGATGCCGTGGATCACCCGCTGCCCCAGACCGCGCTCGGCCAGCCAATTCTGCAGTGCGAACGTGTGATCGCGGGACTTGTCCAGCGGGGTGCGCTTATCGCCGCCGTCGAAGGAGATGATGCGGTCCCCGACCCGCCACGGGCCGTTGATCGGAACCTCGAGGTCGCCGTCCATCTTCTCCGACAGCGCCTCGGCCTCGATCACCACGCAGCTGGTCGGCGTCCACACCACGGCGTCGAAGGGATGTAGCCGATCACCGTGGAACAGACTGCAATTGACGGTGGCGACACCCTTGGGATCGGTGCTGCCCTTCCAGGTGCGCATCCAATCGATGAGCACCTTCTCCGCATGCGTGCCGGCGGTGTTCTGGACTCGGACGAGCATCAGCTCTCACCCTCCTCGTCGACTCGATACCCCCGGCCATCCTACGGGTTCGAGCGTTCGAAACACCGCCTGGCACGCCGCTTCTCTCAGTATCTGGCGGAGCGCCTCGATCAGTACGCCGACACCGGCGGGTCGACCGGGAAGATCGGCAGCCGCAGCGCGCCCGGCGCGAAGTCCGGCACCGCCGCGCTCTTGGGCGCGACCGGGTTGATGCGCCGGTAGGCCGCACCCAGCTCCGGACGCGGATCGGCCTCGCTTCGGTTGGGCCAGAACGCCATTGCGCGTTCGGCCTGCGCGGTGATGGTCAGCGACGGGTTCACGCCCAGGTTCGCCGTCACCGCCGAACCGTCGGCCACATGCAGCCCCGGATACCCGAACACGCGCTGATACGGGTCCACCACACCGCTTTCCGGGCCCTCGCCGATCACGCAGCCGCCGATGTAGTGCGCGGTCGCCGGGATGTTGAACACGTCCATCGCCAGCATCTGCACATCGCCGTCGACCTTCTCCCCGAAGCGGCGGCTCACGTCGTGGGCGAGTGGGATCCAGGTCGGATTCGGTTTGCCCGTACCCTGTTTCGTCTTCAGCTGCCCCCAGCGCCGGAACGAGGTCAGCGAATTGTCCAGCGACTGCATCACCAGCAGGATCACCGACTTCTCCGACGCCCGATGGGCATTGAGGCTGCGCGCGAACACCACCGGATGCAACACCATCGCCAGCAGGAAGCGCAGGAACCGGAACGCGCCGCCGTCGATCAGCGGAACCGACAGCGGGAACAGGCCGTTCTGGCCCTTGCCGTAGTGGCAGACCTCGATGTGGGTGCTGGGTTCGGGGTGGATCGAGGAGGTGATAGCGATGCCCTCGGCGAAATCGTCGCGGGCCTTGCTCACCACATTGAGGATGGCCTCGGAATTGGAGCGGGTCAGCTCACCGAGCCGGGGGGAGAGGTTCGGCAGCACGCCCTCGTCGCGCATCTTGTGCAGCAGCTTCTGGGTGCCGAGCGCGGCCGCCGCGAACACCACCTGCTCGGCCGTGAACACCTTGCGGCCCTTGCGAACCCAGCGATCCGAACGTTCGGTCTCGACCGCGTAGCCGCCGCCGGTCAATGGCCGCACCTTGGACGCCGTGGTCAGCTCGAACACGTGCGCACCGGCCTGCTCGGCGAGGTAGAGGTAGTTCTTCGGGGTGGTGTTCTTGGCGTTGTGCGGGCAGCCGGTGAAACAGCGCGCGCAGTGGATGCAGCCGTTGCGGCGCGGCCCCGCCCCGCCGAAGTACGGATCGTCGACCTCGACGCCGGGCTGTTCCTCGTTGAAGAACACACCCACATTGGTGGCGTGGAAGGTGTCGGCGACACCGAGATCCTCTGCGACGGAACGGATCACATCGTCGGCCGGGGTCATGCGCGGATTCGGCGCGACGCCGAGCATGCGCTGCGCCTGGTCGTAGTAGGGCGCGAGTTCGGCGCGCCAATCGGTGATGTGGGCCCACTGCTTGTCGGTGTAGAAGTTCGGCAGCGGCTCGTAGAGGGTGTTGCCGTAGATCAGCGATCCACCACCCACCCCGGCCGCGGAGAACACCGCGCACTTGCCGAGGATGCTGATGCGCTGGGTACCGGTGAGTCCGAGGCGTGGAGCCCAGATCGCCTTGCGCACATTCCAATTCGTGTTCGGGATGTCCTCGGCGTTCCAGCGGCGGCCGGATTCCAGGACGGCGACCCGGTAGCCCTTCTCGCTCAGGCGCAGCGCGCTGACGCTCCCCCCGAAGCCGGAGCCGATAACGACGACGTCGTAGTCGAAGTCGGGCATGGTCTTTCCTCTCCCAGGTGCGGTAGTCCAGTCACCCTAGCCAATCAATGAGAAGGTGTTGATCTCATTCTCTCACCGGCGGGGGATGGCGCAGACCATATCGTCTACATCCTCCCCCTCCCGACGGCGGCGTGCCCGGATGGAGATGCCGCCGCGATTGCTGTATGACCGGGTTGTGACATCCGAGCGCAACGCCGAACCGGTCTACAGCGACCGGATTCTGACCGTGCCCAACGTACTGAGCGTGATCCGGCTGATCGGCGTCCCGGTTTTCCTGTGGCTGCTGCTGGTCGAGAAGGCCGACGGGTGGTGTTTCGCGCTGCTGATCGCCAGCGGGTTCACCGACTTCCTGGACGGCAAACTCGCCCGCCTGCTCGATCAGTCCTCGCGACTGGGTGCGATTCTCGACCCTCTCGTCGACCGCCTCTATCTGCTGGCGACCCTGGGCGGCTTCCTGATTCGCGGCATCCTGCCCTGGTGGGTGGTGGTGATTCTGGTCGCTCGCGATGTGATCCTGACCCTGGTGTTGCCGATCTACCGGCGCCGCGGCCTACCCCCGCCCGATGTCATCTACCTCGGCAAGGCCGCCACCTTCGCGCTCATGTCCGCGCTGCCGTGGACGCTGGCCGGTCAGATGGATTGGGCCGCCGCGGGTTTCAGTCGCGCCTTCGGTGGGGCATTCTTGATCTGGGGCACGGCGGTATACGTCTGGACCGGGATCCTCTACCTGGGCAAAGCCGTAGCCGTGGCCCGAGCGATACCGCCCGCGCCACACCATGATCACTAGCCGATAGGGTGTGGCACAGACGGATCGACGACGATCCCGAGAGGAACGCCTGTTGAAAGGACGCTGCCAGTGACCGCAGTACCCGAGGATTTGCGCTACTCGGAAGAACACGAATGGATCAGCAAGGTCGGTCCGACCCGGGTGCGGGTGGGAATCACCGATTACGCGCAGTCCCAGCTCGGTGACGTCGTGTTCGTACAGCTGCCGGCGCCGGATCAGGAGGTCGCCAGCGGCGACAGCATCGCCGAGATCGAATCCACCAAGAGCGTGTCGGACATCTACGCTCCGCTGGCCGGGAAAGTCGTTGCCATCAACGAGGTTCTGGACGCCGAGCCGGAGACGGTCAACTCCGACGCGTACGGCGACGGCTGGCTTTTCGAGATCGAGGTCGACTCCGCCGAAGCACTCGACGCAGCGCTGTCCAAGCTGCTCGATGCCGCAGGTTATCAAGGAGTTATCGGAGGCTGAGTCAGCCTTCACAGTTCTACCTGCACGGGTACGCCCTGGCAGGGTACGGTCAATGCCAACAGAAGTGCGCGCAGCCGGTGCCCGGAAAATCGGGGCCTGTCCGAGGCGGGAAGTGGCCGGTAGCCGCATCGCTGAAGGCATCAATTGCTTGCATGGATTATTCGGTTCGAGGAGGAGAGCAAGGGTGAGCGAGAACAAGGACCCGGGTTACCAGGAGACGGCAGCAGAGACCACTTCGGTGTTCCGCGCCGATTTCCTGAACGAGGTCGACACGTCGCGCACCGAGCAGACCGGCGAGCAGCCGGTGCAGGGAGTCGAGGGGCTGCCCCAGGGCGCGGCCCTGCTGGTGGTCAAGCGGGGCCCGAACGCCGGTTCGCGCTTCCTGTTGGACCAGCCCACCACCTCCGCGGGACGTCATCCCGACAGCGACATCTTCCTTGACGATGTCACCGTCAGCCGTCGCCACGCGGAGTTCCGTCAGGACGACGACACCTTCCAGGTCGTCGATGTGGGCAGCCTCAACGGCACCTACGTGAACCGGGAACCGGTGGACTCCTCTGAACTGCAGAACGGTGACGAGGTTCAGATCGGTAAGTTCCGCTTGGTGTTCCTGACCGGTCCTCGCCCCGCTTCCAGCGAGGCGGCGGGCACTCTATAGGGCCGAGCGGAATGACAGGCGCAGCGCAGTGGACGCGCGGAGGGATGTCGATCGGCTCCGTGCTGGATTTGCTGCGTCCGGATTTTCCGGACATCACCATCTCCAAGATCCGATTCCTGGAATCGGAGGGTCTGATCAGCCCGGAGCGCACGCCCTCGGGGTACCGCCGTTTCCACGTGGCGGACGTCGAGCGCCTGCGCTTCGTGCTGACCGCACAGCGGGATCAGTACCTGCCGTTGAAGGTGATCAAGGAACAGCTCGAAGCGATCGACAGTGGGGCGGCGACGCTCGGGGTCCGGGAAGCCCGGGCCCGGGCGAACGCCGTGGGAGGCGTCGTGCCCGATTCGACAGATGCCGTGGCGGCCAATGGAAATGCCCGGTTGCGGAGGCTGGGTGTCGTGCCCGGTGAGGTTTCCCCCGAAGAGCTGCGCTTCGATCACGAAATCCGCATCACCCGTGCGGATCTGCTCGAGCAGGCCGGGATCGACGAGAAGTTCCTGACCGAACTGATCCGCGCCAATCTGATCACGCCCGGCGCGGCAGGCTATTTCGACGGCGACGCCGTCACGCTCGCCCGTACCGCCCGGGCCCTGAGCGAATTCGGTTTGGAGGCAAGGCATTTGCGCGCCTTCAAACTTGCCGCCGATCGTGAGGCCGCGATGGTCGCGCAGATCGCCGCACCGATCGCCAAGAGCCGCGACGCCGATGCCCGCGCCCGCGCCGAGGAGACGGTTCGCGAGTTGGCGGCGCTGTCGCTGACACTGCACACCTGCCTGGTGAAGACCTCCGTGCGCGCTTCCCTCGGAGGCTGAAATCTTCGCCTAGACTCGGTGATACGGCTGAGGAGAAGGCAGGGCTCGCCAGTCGGTTGGGTTGATTTGGGAGGCAGTGCCGTGAGTGAGCGAAGCGAGCGAACCAACAAACACAGCGCGCGTTCGCGCACGGGTGGGCTGAGCGTCAGCGAGGCACGGCCGTGAGCGAAATGCGTGTGATCGGCATCCGTGTCGAACAGCCACAGAACCAGCCCGTGCTGTTGCTCCGCGAAGTGTCCGGCGACAGATACCTACCGATCTGGATCGGTCAGGCCGAGGCGACCGCGATCGTGCTCGAGCAGGAGGGCGTCACGCCGATTCGGCCGCTGACCCACGACCTGATAAAGATCTTGATCAAGGATCTCGGGCACACCCTCAAGGAGGTCCGCATCGTGGATCTGCAGGAGGGCACCTTCTACGCGGATCTGGTCTTCGAGAACGATCTGCGGATCTCCGCGCGCCCCTCGGATTCGGTGGCCATCGCGCTGCGCGTCGGCTGCCCGATCTACGCCGAGGAGCCGGTGCTCGAGGAGGCCGGGCTCGTCATGCCGGACGAGAAAGAGGACGAGGTCGAGAAGTTCAAGGAGTTTCTCGAGTCGGTCTCGCCGGATGACTTCAAGGCTACGGACAGCTGACCAACTGCTGACCTGCCGATGATCTCGAAAAGAGACATTTCCGTGTCTCTACCTCAGGTTTAGGGTGAGAAACACGCGCTCGGCCAAGCTTTAACCGGGCCGATTTTCCCGCGACAATCAGGAGAGTAGCCTCGATTGTCAGGCCACGCTCCAGGTCGATGCTGTGCCGGACGAAACGCACAAGCCCTGATAGGCAAGGCAGTAAGGGAGTAGTCAGTGGGAGATCATCCGCAATCCAAGGATGTGGTGCAGCCAGGGCTGTTCCCCGATGACACGGTGCCGGACGAGCTGGTCGGCTACCGCGTGCCCAGCGCTTGCCAGGTGGCCGGGATCACCTACCGTCAACTGGACTACTGGGCCCGCACCGGGCTGGTCGTACCCTCTATTCGCAGCGCCACCGGATCGGGCAGCCAGCGGCTGTACTCGTTCAAGGACATCCTGGTCCTCAAGATCGTCAAACGCCTGCTCGACGCCGGCATCTCACTGCAGAACATCCGCATCGCGGTGGATCACCTGCGCAGCCGCGGCGTCCAGGACCTGGCCGGCATCACCCTCTTCTCCGACGGCGCCACCGTCTACGAGTGCTCTTCGCCGGAAGAGGTCGTCGATTTACTGCAGGGCGGACAGGGCGTCTTCGGTATCGCCGTCAGTGGCGCCATGCGCGAATTGACCGGTGACATAGCCAATTTCCCGGCCGAGCGCGCCGAACTCGGCTCCACCTCGGACCGTCCGGAGGATGAGCTGTCCTTCCGTCGCAAGGCCCGGATCAACCGCAAGACCGGTTAGCTCCCGCTCCTCGAACGCGCGTCGCCCACCGGGTGGCGCGCGTTCGCTGTCTGCGAAACCCGGGCAACCCGGTGTGAAATCAACCCAGGCAACATTGCCGTAACTTGACGCCGCTTAAACTGGCAGTGCGTCGCAGCCGTGCGGGAGAGTTCCGGGGATAGTCTCGGACGCCGAAGGAGCAGCACCTCCCCGTCAATCTCTCAGGCACAAGGGACCGTGCGGAGTTACGACGCCTCTGGAAAGTGATGGTCGCGAGCCATCCGCCCATGGTGAAAGGGCTCGGCAGGTCCGGGCGCGAATCTCTCAGGCGCCCAGGACAGAGGGGGAGGGCAGACGAATCGTCGGTCCCCGGGCCGACCCACGCCCACCCCCTTGGAGCAGCCGTGATCTGGACTCGATCGTTCGCCGACCGCCACATCGGCCCCGACAGCGGCGAAACCGCGCGCATCCTGGCCGCCGTGGGCGTCGAGTCGCTGGACGAACTCGCCACCAAGGCGGTGCCCGCCAGCATTCTCGATGCCTCCGGGACCAATGGCCTCAGCGTGCTGCCGGACGCGCTGTCCGAGCACGAGGCCCTCGCCGAGCTTGCGGCACTGGCGAATTCGAACACCGTGGCCACCTCGATGATCGGCCTCGGCTACTACGACACGCTGACCCCGCCGGTGTTGCTGCGCAACCTGGTGGAGAACCCGGCCTGGTACACCGCGTATACGCCCTACCAGCCGGAGATCAGCCAGGGCCGCCTCGAGGCGCTGCTCAACTTCCAGACCATGATCGCCGACCTGACCGGCATGCAGGTCGCCAACGCCTCCATGCTGGACGAGGCGACCGCCGCCGCCGAGGCGATGACGCTGTTGCAGCGGGCCAATCGCAAGAGCAAGTCGCAGCGGCTGCTCATCGACTCCGATCTGTTCCCGCAGACCCGGACCCTGCTCACCACCCGCGCCGAACCGCTGGGCATCGAGATCGTCGAGGCCGATCTGTCCACCGGCGTGCTGCCGGAGGGCGACTTCTTCGGCGTGATCGTGCAGCAGCCGGGCGCGTCGGGCCGGATCGTGGATTGGGCTCCGGTCATCGAAACCGCGCACGAGCGTGGCGCTTTGGTCGCGGTGGGCGCGGACCTGCTGGCGCTGACCCTGATCACCCCGCCCGGTGAGCAGGGTGCGGACGCGTGTTTCGGCACCTCGCAGCGCTTCGGTGTGCCGCTGGGTTTCGGTGGCCCGCACGCGGGTTACCTCGCGGTGCGCGAGGCGCACGCGCGCCAGCTGCCCGGCCGTCTGGTCGGCGTCTCGGTCGACGCGGACGGCAGCCTCGCCTACCGGCTCGCGTTGCAGACACGTGAGCAGCACATTCGCCGGGAGAAGGCGACCTCCAATATCTGCACCGCGCAGGTGCTGCTGGCCATCCTGGCCGCCATGTACGCCTCGTATCACGGTGCGGACGGCCTGCGTTCGCTGGCGCGGCGGGTGCACGGGCACGCGCAGTGGCTGGCGGCCGGACTCGGTGACGCCGTGGTGCACCAGAGCTTCTTCGACACCGTGCTGGTGAACGTGCCCGGCGGCGCGGAAGCCATTGTGTCCAAGGCGAAGGGGCGTGGCATCAACCTGCGCCTCGTCGACGCCGACCACGTCTCGATCGCTTGCGACGAGGTCACCACCGACACCCACGTGGTGGACGTGCTGGACTGCTTCGGCGCGGAGATCCCGGTCGGCCCGGAGGGCGCGCTGTTCCACGGCAAGCAGCGCCCGCACATCGAGGTGCGCACCTCGGAGTTCCTGACCGCGCCCGCGTTCACCAGGTACCGCACCGAAACCGCGATGCTGCGCTACCTGCGTGCGCTCTCGGACAAGGATATTGCCCTGGACCGCAGCATGATTCCGCTCGGTTCCTGCACCATGAAGCTCAATGCCGCCGCCGAGATGGAGTCCATCACCTGGCCCGGCTTCAATCGCGTGCACCCGTACGCGCCGGTCGAGGACGCCCCCGGCCTGATCAAGCTGATCGAGGATCTCGAGGGCTGGCTGTGCGCGGTCACCGGCTACGACCGGGTTTCGTTGCAGCCCAACGCCGGTAGCCAGGGCGAGTACGCGGGCCTGCTGGCGATTCGCCGCTACCACCTGGATCGTGGTGACTCGCACCGGGATACGTGTCTGATCCCGTCGAGCGCGCACGGCACCAACGCCGCGTCGGCGGCCATGGTCGGCATGCGGGTGGAGGTCGTCAAGACCCGCCCGAACGGTGACGTGGACCTCGACGACCTGCGCGCCAAGATCGCCGATCACGCGGATCGCCTGGCCTGCATCATGATCACCTACCCGTCCACGCACGGCGTCTACGAGCACGAGGTCGCCGAGCTGTGCGGCCTGGTGCACGAGGCGGGCGGCCAGGTGTACGTGGACGGCGCGAACCTCAACGCGCTGGTCGGGCTGGCGCGGCCGGGCAAGTTCGGCGGCGATGTCAGCCACCTGAACCTGCACAAGACCTTCTGCATCCCGCACGGCGGCGGCGGTCCGGGCGTCGGCCCGGTCGCGGTGCGCGCGCACCTGGCGCAGTACCTGCCCGGCGATCCGCTCGAGACCGGGTCGCACGCGGTGTCGGCGGCCAAGTACGGTTCGGCCTCCATCCTGCCGATCACCTGGTCCTACATCCGGATGATGGGCGCCGACGGCCTGCGCCGCGCCACCCTGACCGCCATCGCGTCGGCGAATTACCTTGCACGCCAGCTCGATCCGCACTTCCCGGTGCTCTACACCGGTGAGAACGGCATGGTCGCCCACGAGTGCATCCTGGATCTGCGCGAGATCACCAAGCGCACCGGCGTCACCGTCGACGATGTGGCGAAGCGGTTGGCGGACTACGGTTTCCACGCTCCGACCATGAGCTTCCCGGTGGCGGGCACCCTGATGGTGGAGCCCACCGAGAGCGAGAACCTCGAGGAGCTCGACGCCTTCGTCGCCGCCATGGTGGCGATCAAGGCCGAGATCGATCAGGTCGAGGCCGGGGTGTGGCCGGTGGCGGACAACCCGCTGCGCGGCGCGCCGCACACCGCGGAATGCCTTGTCGGCGAATGGAATCACCCGTACAGCCGTGAGACCGCGGTCTACCCGCAGGGCGTGAAGCACGCCCGCGCGAAGGTGTGGCCGTCGGTGCGCCGCATCGACGGGGCCTACGGCGATCGCAACCTGGTCTGCTCCTGCCCGCCGCTGGACGCCTACGCCGAGTGATGCACGGCTAACTCGATCCTCGAAAACCACAGCGCCCCATCCGTCTTCGCGACGGATGGGGCGCTGTTGCTGGACTGTCAGGCCGTGACGGGCCGGTAGGTGGCGATGGCCCAGATGACGATCACGTCGAGCGCGATGATCAGCAGCGACCAGGCCGGGTAGTAGGGAATCGAGAGGAAGTTCTCCACGATCGACAGCGCCGCCATCAGGATTGCGGCGGTGCGGCCCCAGGTGGTGCCCTTGAGCAGGCCGATGGCGACGATGATCTCGATGATGCCGAGGCCGATGTGGATCCAGCCCCAGCCGGTGGTGTTCAACTTGTAGACGTAGTCCGCGCCGACGACCAGCAGGTCGTCCGCGGCGACCGCGGAGATGCCCTGCAGGATCGACAGCACGCCGATGACGAACAGCAGAATGCCGGCCGCGATGGAGGTGCCCGCGGCCAAGCCCTGCTTCAACGTGGCGTCGGGTTCTGTACTGTGTGCCATTCGCCGAATATGCCACTTGTTTGCTGGTGGATGCGTAAAGCGATACCAACGTGTTGCTTGGGCCGGTTTCGCACGGTTTGTCGGTTATCGCTCAGGGTGTGGTCAGCGCGTGCGAGACCGCGGTGCCGAACGGCAGGTCAGCGGTGGTGGCAACCTTGGTGTAGGTGCCTCCGGTGCGCTGGGAGAGGGTCTCCAGGGTCTGGGTGCCGGGCCCGCCCACCACGATGATGTCGACCCGCACCGGTTTGGCCGGATCGCTCACCGCGGCGAGATCGGCGAGCAGTTGATCGCCGGTGACGCTCGAGTCGTCCTCGGGCCCGTCGGTGATCAGCAGGATCGAATTGGTGCGGGCCTTCGCGTAATTGCCGAGTACGGCCTTGTAGGCGGCCTCGAGCGTCGGATAGGTGCGGTCGGGTTTCGAAGGGCTCGCGGTGACGCCGGTCAGGCCCTGCCCGATGGCATTGCGCTGATCATCGGTGAGTGGCGCGGTGGCGGTGAGCACCTTGTACGGGTTGTTCCCGTCGAGGTTCTTGGAGTACTCCCACACGCCGAGCCCGAAACCGGACGGCATGACGGTCATGGTGGAGTTCACGGCCGCAACGGCATTGGCGAGCCGGGTGGTGTTGCCCTCGGCGGTGCCCATGGAGGAGGAGACATCCAGCAGCACGGTGGCCTGCACGCCGAGCACCGGATGGTTGAGGATGCTGAACACACTGGCCAGGACCGCCTTGGCGGGCACGGCCGCAGCGGCCGGGGGTGCCGCGCCGAAACCGTTGTCGGTGAACAGTTTCTGCTGCTCCGGGGCACGCAGGAAGTCGGAGAACAGTCCCGCGATCAGGTTCTGGGTCTGATCGACCCAGCCGCCGGTGAGCTGGGCGGCGGGATAGTCGGCGATCGGTCCGGCATTGTCGGGGCGGTATCCGCTGAGCCCGGGGTGGGCGTGGATCTGCTGTTCGGTGGTGGCGACAGCGTGCAGCGGGGACTTGGCCGGGTCGGCGGCCGTGGCGAGGTCGTTGAGCGCACCGTTGGTATCGGTGGTCGTGGGTGCGTTCGCGGCCAGAATCGAAATGGCCGAGACGACCTGACCGGTGGCGACGGCCTTGTCGTCGAGCGGGTCGGTACCGGAGACGCCCGAGCCCACCGCGGTCGCCACGGCGAGGGACGGATCCCCGACCGGCAGGCCGAGTTTCAGTCCGCCCCAGGAGCCGAGCCCGACGTCGCCGAGCGAACCCTGTTGCAGCCGTGGCAGATCCGACCAGTGGATCTGGGCCTTCTCGAGCGCGGCGCGCAGGTTCTCGGGGACGGCGAGGGAGATGGGGCTGACCGCGATCGGGGCCGGATTGCCCGCGATCAGGCCCGGTATCCGCATCTCCTCGATGGAGCGGGAGGACTGCGGGATCCACAGGCCGGGCGGCTGGCCGAGCGCGGTGTCCCATTTGGCCGCGGCGAAGGCGGCGACCACGGCCGCCGACGGCTGCCCGGTCACGCTGACCTTGGCGCAGTGGTCGCGGACGTGCGGGTTGGTCGCGTTGAAGCGGTCCGCGGCGGCCTTGACCTGGGTGACGATGTCCGGATCGACCATGACCGCCAAGGTCGAGACGCCGTCCACGCAATTGGCGGCCGCGGCGCTGTCGCGCTCCTTGGAACGGTTCGACAGCCAGGCCCAGCCGACGACGGCCAGCACCAGGACGAGTACCGCGGCGAGCGCGATAACCGGTCCCTTGCTGACTCCCCGCGACCCGCCTTCGGAGCGATGAGTACCCACGATCGACCAGTGTAAGTTGACGCCCGCCAACCCACCTGTGCCAGGCGGTTACGCGCATACCGGAACGGCGGCCACCCCCGGAATGGGAGTGACCGCCGTCGTCATTCAGTCGCGGATGCGCTTACCGCGGTCGTACTCGTGTCCGCCCCAGACACCGGACTGGCCGGTGGCGGTCGCGAACTCGCCGCATTCGCGACGGATCGGGCAGGCCGCGCAGATGCCGCGCGCGTAGTCGAAGTCCTGCGAGGGGTACGGGAACCAGGCCTCGTGGTTGACGTCGCCCTTGCAGGCGGCGTGCTGCCAGTAGTCCTTCGAGTCGGAGATGGGGAGCAGATCCGCCAGGGTCGGCTCGCGAAGTGCAGTGTTGGTCATCGGATCTCGCTCCTTTCGTGTCCGATCACGCAGCTGGGATGTTTCGAGTTCAGGAGGCGGCCAGTTCTTTCCAGATCCGACGCTGCCGCTTGGCTCTGTCGTTGGGGGCCTTCGGCTCCCACAGCAGCGGCATCCCGGCCTCCTCGGGAGTCCGGTTCGCCTTGTGGGTATTGCAGGGACCGCAGGCCGCGATCAGGTTGGACCAGGTGTTGGGGCCGCCCCTGGACCGCGGGCGGATGTGGTCTACGGTGCGGGCCCAGCCGTTGCAGTACCCGCAGCGGTACTCGTCGCGCCGCAGGACGGCGGCGAGGGTGGCGCGGCTGTCGTCGTCGTGCACCAGGATCCGGTGCTCGAGGTACACGTAGCGGTTGAGCCGGATGGTCTCGGGCAGCGCGATCTCGAGCCGCTTGGAGCGGATCGGGAAGTGTGGCTGCCGGTCGGTGACCGGCTCGGCGGCGCCGCTGAGCAGCAGCACCACGGCGCGTTCGGCGCGGATGGTGGTCAGCGCCTCGTAGGAGGCGTTGAGCAGCAGCACGCCGCTGTGTATCCAGTTGTCGGTGGTTATCTCCGGGTGGTCTGCATGACGGAACAGCATGGGGGTCACCATGTTTCGTGAAGGGACAGAGCGTGAAGTGTCACAGTTGAAGTGAGGTGAAGAGAAAGAGAACAGGAAGTGTGAAGGGGTCGCTTTACGCGAGCGCGTGGAGACGGCTGCCGGGGCGGGCGATGCGCTCTGGGTCGCCCACGAGCAAAGCTCGCTGTCCCGACTTGCTCGGATGCTGTTGCAGGAACTCCGGATTCATTGCCGTCTCCTCCTTCCTGCTGGTCACGACCGGTGCGGTCGATTGATCTCGGTGAATTTCATGGTGACACAACGACATGGTCGTTGTCGGCTGATTTATTGCCCCCGGTGACGGCCCCGCGACGTGGCGGTGAAGACACCGTAGACTTTCAACGAACCGATGCCCGGCTTTGTTCCTGAGAGACAGGAATCACAGCGAGGTGTTGCACGGGGGTGTACCTGGCAGCGGTGACCAGCTGAAATCCAGCACAGCGAGCCTTGCGAAGCGTGGGATTCACTGGCAGGCAACCGAACCGGTAGCGGCTGTGTGGTTGGGATTCATCGCCGTTCACCTGCCCCAGCTACCGTGACCGGTATTCGGAAGGAGCCGGCGTCATGGAGTTCCGACATCTAGTCTCGTTCATCACCATTGCCGAAGAATTGCACTTCGGCCGCGCAGCGCAGCGCCTCCACCTTACCCAGCCGAGCCTGAGTGCTCA
Organism: Nocardia sp. NBC_00511; assembly: GCF_045161165.1. Classification (NCBI taxonomy): domain Bacteria; kingdom Bacillati; phylum Actinomycetota; class Actinomycetes; order Mycobacteriales; family Nocardiaceae; genus Nocardia; species Nocardia sp. NBC_00511. The sequence goes on along the minus strand of NZ_CP107849.1, from coordinate 3,243,326 downwards.
GCTGCAGAAGCTCGAGAAAACCCTTGGAGTTCAGCTGGTAGCTCGCAACTCCCACGAGGTGCGGCTGACCGCGGCCGGACGTGAGTTCGAACTACAGGCCCGGCAGATCGTCGCTCAGATGGATCGGGCCGCGCGGGCGGCCAAGGCCACCGCGGAGGGCCGGGCGGGCAACCTCAATATCGGCTACAACCTGCCCGCCAGCCGGCATGTGCTGCCGGAGACCCTGGTGCGGATGACCGATCGGCACCCCGACATCGTGGTGTCGCTGTGGGAGAAGCGGACCGGGCCGCAGCTCACCGCGCTCGCGGACGGATCCCTGGATATCGCCCTGGTGTACGGGCATCCCTCGACCGCGGAGTTCCAGTATCGCCGCCTGCTACACCGGGTGCCGCTGGTCGCGGTGGTGGGTCGGCGGCACCGCTGGGCGGATCGGCCGGGCGTGCCGTTCGCCGAACTGCAGGGCCAGGACTGTGTGCTGTTCACCCGTGAGCAGTGTCCGGCCATGTACGACACCATCTTCCGGGCGGCCGCACAGACGCGGATCGCCCTGAGCGTGGCCCATCACGCCGACGATCCGGGGGCAACCGCGCACATGGTGTCGGTGCGCCCGCTGGTCGGGTTCGCGTCGCTGCCGCGTGCGATTTCGATGGGAATGGGTGCGCCGGGCAGTAATTCGGTGGCGGTCAAATTATTGGATCCGGTGCCCACTCTGGATTTGTATGCGGTGTGGCGGACCGATGAAACGAATCCCGCGGTGGCGGCGTTTCTGGATTGCATCGAATCGGCGGAACCTGCACCCCTCGATGATGCTCGGCCGGTTTCGGTCGCGGCGATTCGATAGGCAATGACTTTCGCGCGGTAGGACCGGCGCACCGGCGGCGACGAGAATGATTGCGGCCGACCAGAATTCATTATGTGAACACAGCGTCTGTCATCGCTAGATCCGTCACCGGAAATGGATTCTCGCCCCCCGACACCGCGAGTTTGTACGCGATCGTCGCGGAGGCGGCCGCTCGGCGGCCGGAACGGGACACCCTCGCCGCGGGCGAGGACACGCCACTGAGCTGTGCGCGGCTCGACGCCCAGGTGCGGGCGGTGGCCTCGGTGCTGCTGGGGCGCGGGGTCGCGGCCGGGGATCGGGTGGCGATCCTGGGCCGCACGAGTCTGGCCTGGGCCGTGCTGGATTGTGCGGTGCTGGCGATCGGCGCGGTGGTGGTGCCGGTGTATCCGACCTCGTCGGCGGCGCAGATCGAACACATCCTGAGTGACAGCGGCGCGGCCTTCAGCGCTGCCGAGACCGCGCAGGACGCGCAGCGGCTGCGTAATGGCGGGGCCGGTGAGGTGTGGACCTTCGACGAGATCACTGCCTGGGCCGAGGGTTCGGTCCGCGCGGATCTCGACGACTACACCGCGCGGGTGCGCATCGACGACCTGGCCATGATCGTCTACACCAGCGGCACCACGGGTTTGTCCAAGGGCTGCATGATCACTCACCGCAACATGTACGTGTCCGCGGCGAACACGGTGCGCCAGACCGGCGATCTGTTCGACGGCGTCACCGTCCTGGCGTTGCCGCTCTCGCACGTGTTCGGCCAGACCATGTTGTTCGCCAACCTCTTCGGCGGCGCGCGCACCCACCTGCTGCCGGGCATTCCGGAACTGGTCCCGGCGCTGACCCGGGTGCGGCCCACCTTCCTGGCGCTGATCCCGTACGCGCTGGAGAAGATTCGCAAGCACTGCCGCTCGCTGCTGGACGAGGACACCGAGCGTGAGGCGGTGATCACCGGACTGCTGCGGCTCGAGAACGGGGAAGCGCCCGAGGCCTCCGCGGATCCGGTGGCGGCGGCGCTGGGTGGGCGACTGCGCTACGTGATCTCCGGCGGTGCGTCCCTGGACGATTCGACCGCCGGGTTCTACGCGGGCTTCGGGACCGTCATCCTCAACTGCTACGGCCTGACCGAGGCGGCGACCGCGGTGACGGTCAGCGCGCCGGAGACCAACCGCATCGGCACCGTCGGCAAGCCGATCCCGGGCACCTCGGTGGCCATCGGCGAGGACGGCGAAGTCCTGGTCGGCGGCCCGCACGTCTCGCCCGGCTACTGGGGTGCGGCCAGTGCGCAGCAGGTGGTCGACGCGGACGGCTGGCTGCACACCGGGGACATCGGCGTCCTCGAGGACGACTATCTGCGAATCACCGGGCGCAAGAAGGAGATCCTGGTGACCTCCGGCGGCAAGAACGTCGCGCCCACACCGCTGGAGGACCGGGTGCGGCTGCATCCGCTCGTCAGCAACTGCATGGTGGTGGGGGAGGGCCGGGCCTTCGTCACCGCGCTGGTGACGCTCGACGCGGAGCGCGCCGAAAGCTGGCAGCGTGATCATCCCGGCATCGATCCGGCGACCGTTGTCCAGGCCGCCGTGGACGACGCCAATTCTCTGGTCTCCCGCCCGGAATCCATTCGCGAGTTCCGGATTGTGGCAGGCGATTTCACCGTTGCCAACGGATTGTTGACCTCGTCACTGAAATTGCGCCGCGCGGCTATCGCGGAAACCTATTCGGCCGATATCGATCTCCTCTACTCGACGAAGCGAAAGTGAATTGAGCATGTACGACGTCATCGTTGTCGGTACCCGCGTGTCGGGCTCCCCGCTGGCCATGCTGCTGGCGCGCAAGGGTTATCGGGTGCTGGGTGTGGATCGCGCCCACTTCCCCAGTGACACCCCCTCCACCCACTACATCCACCAGGCCGGGCTGAGCCTGCTCAACACCTGGGGTCTGCTCGACCGCGTGGTGGCCACCGGCTGCCCGCCGGTGCGGCACCTGAACTTCACCTACACCGACATCGACATTCGCGGCATGGCCGATCCGTCGGTCGACGGCATCGACGCCGTGTACTGCCCCCGCCGCACGGTCCTGGACAAGATCCTGGTCGACGCCGCCGGTGAGGCGGGCGCGGAGCTGATCGAGGGCTTCACCGTGACCGGCCTGCTGCGTGACGGTGACCGGGTCGCCGGTATCCGCGGCCGCGTCGGCGACGGTCCGGAGCAGGAGTTCCGGGCGCGCTTCGTGGTCGGCGCGGACGGCGCGAACTCGATCGTGGCCAAGGAGGTGGGCGCGCAGGTCTACGAGGGTTCGGAGGCGGCGTGCTTCGTCTACTACTCCTACTACGAGGGCCTGGACTGGGGCATGAACCACCGCACCGGTTTCGGTGAGCAGCAGTTCGCGGCCTGGCCGACCAATGACGACCAGTACCTGGTGGCGGTGATGCGCAAGCGCGATCGCTTCCGCGAGTTCCGTGCCGACCCGGATGCGGGCGTACAGGAGATCGTGGAGCAGATCGACCCGGAACTCGGTGCGCGCCTGCGGGATACGGGTAAGCGGGTGGAGCCGTTCCGGCCCATGCTGTACCCGGACAACCACCGCCGCCAGTCCTTCGGCCCGGGTTGGGCGCTGGTCGGCGACGCCGGCTACCACAAGGACCCGTTCACCGGCTGGGGCATCACCGACTCCTTCAAGTACGCCCAGCTGCTGGCCGATCTGGCCGACGAGAGCCTGTCGGGCGCACGGCCTTTCGAGGAGACGCTGCCGGAGTACCAGCGCGAGCGCGACGCGCAGAGCGCCAGCACCTACGAGCTGACCCTCAGCATCTCGGAGCTGACCCTGACCCCGTACTACGACTCGGTGTTCCGCGCGACCAGCATGAGCCCCGACTACATCAAGAAGTTCTTCGGCCTGATCGCCGGGCTGTACCCGCCGGAGAAGTTCTTCGGCGAGCAGGAGCTCTCCGAGCTCTACGAGCTGGTCGGCTTCCCGGAGGCGGCGCGCCACATTTCCAAGGCCGAGGCCTCGCTATGAGCGCCCCGGGCCTGATCGCGCTGGGTGACAGCTTCGTGGAAGGTCGCGGCGACCCGGCCGCGGCCGGTGGGTATCGCGGCTGGGTGTCGCGCCTGGGCGGCCAGCTCGGCTTGCGCCCCAACGCGATTCGCAATCTGGGTGTGCACGGCGCGACCACCGGTGACGTGTTGCGCCACCAGGTGCCGCAGGCCGGTCGGGCCGGACTGTACGGCGTGGTGTGCGGGGTCAACGACCTCGTGAGTTCCTTCGACCCGGCGGCGTTCGAGGACAACCTCGACGTCCTGTTCGGCACCCTGCGTGCCACGGGCGCAACGGTATTCACCGCCGACTACCCGGATATCCCCGCCCGGCTGCCGGTCCCGGAGAACTTCCGCGGCCTGCTGCGCGAGCGTTTCGCCTTCGCCAACACGGTCATGACCCGGGTCACCGCCGACCACGGCGTCCTGCTGCTGGACCTGTCGGCCCGCCCCGACTGGGAACTGCCCGGCACCTGGACCGAGGACGGCCTGCACCCCAGCCCGTCCGGTCACCGCCAGTTCGCCGCCGCCGCGGCCGAACTCATCGCGTCCACCACCGCCACCACCGTCGCCGCCTGAGCGACACGGCTCACCACATCTGGTTCGAGAGGGATTTTCCGTGACAGACGACAGACGGCTTGCGCGCGACCCGATTGCCATTGTCGGGATGTCGGGCCTGCTGCCCAAGGCACGCAATCATCGGGAGTACTGGCAGAACATCGTCGACGGTGTGGACTGCACCGAGGACGTGCCCGCCTCCCGCTGGAGCCTGGACGACTACTACGACGCCGATCCGGCGACGCCCGACAAGACCTATTCGCGACGCGGGGCGTTCCTGCCCGATGTCGATTTCGATCCACTCGAGTTCGGGCTGCCGCCCAACCAGCTCGAGGTGACCAGCACCATGCAGACGCTCAGCCTCGGTGTGGCGCGCGATCTGCTGGTCGACGCGGGCGCGACCGGGTCGGACTGGTACGACCCGGCGCGCACCGGCGTGGTGCTCGGCACCACCGGACCGGTGCCGCTCATGCACCCGCTGGCGGCGCGGCTGTCCACGCCGGTGCTCAAGGACGCGGCCCGCTCGGTGGGCCTGTCCGACGCCGACGCCGACGCCATCGCGGACCGCTACGTCGCGGCTTTCGCTCCGTGGGAAGAGAATTCGTTCCCGGGCCTGCTGGCCAACGTGGTCTCGGGCCGGGTGGCCAACCGCCTCGGGCTCGGCGGCATGAACTGCACCGTCGACGCGGCCTGCGCGGCCTCGTTGGCCGCCATCCGCACCGCGATCGCCGAACTGCGCGACGGCCGGGCCGACATGATGATCACCGGTGGCGTCGACACCGAGAACACCATCTTCATCTACATGTGCTTCAGCAAGGTCGGTGCGCTCTCGCTCGGCGGGCAGATCAGCCCGTTCGGTGCGGGCGCGGACGGAACCCTGCTGGGCGAGGGCATTTCGATGCTGGCGCTGCGCCGCCTCGAGGACGCCCGCCGCGACGGCAACCGGATCTACGCGGTCATCCGCGGCCTCGGCTCCTCGAGCGACGGCCGCGCCAAGAGCATCTACGCGCCGGTCGCCAAGGGCCAGCGGGTGGCACTCGATCGCGCCTACGCCGACGCCGACTGCTCGCCCGCCGACGTCGAACTCATCGAGGCGCACGCCACCGGCACGGCGGTCGGCGACAAGACCGAGCTGACCGCGCTCAAAGGCCTGCTGGCAGACGCGACTTCGGAGGCCCGCTTCGCCGCGGTGGGCAGCGTGAAGTCCCAGATCGGGCACACCAAGGGCGCGGCGGGCACCGCCAGCATCATGAAGCTGGCGCTCGCGCTGCACCAGAAGGTGCTGCCCGGCACCATCAACGTAGATCAGCCGAACGCCGAAATCGCGCCCGAGACAGCGCCGTTCTACGTGAACTCGCGGACCCGCCCATGGATCCTGGACCCGGCGCGACCGGTGCGCCGGGCCGCGGCCTCGGCAATGGGCTTCGGCGGCACCAACTTCCACCTGGTGCTCGAGGAAGCCGATGGTGTCCGCCCCGAGCTGCTGCACCGCACTCCGCGCGCCCACATCTGGCACGCGGCCGACGTCTCCGGCCTGATCGACGCGGTCCGCTCCACCGAGGGCGGCGACGGCGGCGACATTCCCGAGGACCACGCGCGTGTCGGATTCGTCTCGCTCGACGAGGACACGGCCGCGGACCTGCGGACGCTGGTCGTCGACGAGCTGGTGCGCAATCCCGAAGCGCCGCACTGGGATCACCCCGAGGGCGTGTACTTCCGCGCCGCCGCGCTGCCCGGCCGCAAGGTCGGCGCGCTGTTCGCGGGCCAGGGCAGCCAGTACGTCGACATGGGAATCGATGCGGCACTGAACAATCCGGCGGTCGGCTCGGCCTTCGACACCGCCAACGCCGCCTTCACCGTCGCGCCGCAGCGTCTCGGCGCGGTGGTCTTCCCGCCCCCGGCGTTCGACGACGACACCCGTTCGGCGCAGGAGAACGCGTTGCGCCGCACCGAATTCGCGCAGCCCGCGATCGGTGCGCTCGCGGCCGGCCAGTTCCGGGTGCTGAGCGACTTCGGGTTCCAGGCCGAGGGCTACCTGGGGCACAGCTTCGGTGAGCTCACCGCGTTGTGGGCCTCGGGTGCGATGAGCACGGACGACTTCTTCGGCCTGGCCCGGGCGCGTGGCGCGGCCATGACGGTGCCCGAGGGTGTCGAGGCGGGCACCATGGTGGCCGTCGGCGCGTCGCGTGAGGACATCGAGAAGATCATCGCCGAGCTCGAGGACGTGTGGATCTGCAACCACAACGCCCCCGACCAGGTGGTGGTGGGCGGCGGCACCGAAGCCATCGCGACCGCCACCGAGCGATTCACCGAAAACGGTTGGATCACCCGGGCATTGCCGGTCTCCGGCGCGTTCCACACCCCGTATGTCGGTCACGCCGTCGAGGCGTTCGGTGCGGCGGTGTCGAAGGTGGCGATCGGTACCCCCGACGCCACCGTGTACGCCGACACCCGCGGCGCGTCCTACGGTGCGGACGCCGAGGCGAATCGCGCCACCCTGACCGCCCAGCTGAGCAACCCGGTCGAGTTCTACGACGCGCTCACCGCGATGCGGGCCGACGGCTGCACGGTCTTCGTGGAGTTCGGTCCCAAGCAGGTGCTGACCTCGCTGACGCGGCGCACCTTCGGTGACGAGGTCATCGCCATCGCCACCGACTCCGGTCCGATCGGCAACGGCGATCTGGCGCTCAAGCGGGCGGCCGTGCGATTGGCGGTGCTCGGCTTCGAGCTGCGCGGCATCAACCGCCACAGCGCGCCCGAGCTGGCGGCACCGGCCAAGAAGCCCGGTATGGCGGTGACGCTCTCGGCTCCGGAGTACGTGCCGGAGAGCCGTCGCAAGGCCTACGCGGCCGCCCTGTCCGACGACTACGAGCTGTCGGTGGTCGCGGCGGCGGCAAAGGCGCAGGCGGTCAACGGTTCTGCGGCCACCCCGGCCCCGGTGCTCGTCGCCGGGCCCGCCGTGAACGGCAACGGCCACCTTCAGGACGCTCGACTCTCCACCGCCGCGCCCGGCAGCACTCAGCTCGCCCCCGCCGTGTCCGGTGCTACCCAGCCCGGCCACGACCGGCCCACTTCCCCCAGACCTCTGGAGAATCACGTGTCCGCGGAACCCCAGTACCGCATTCCCACGCCGGGTGCGCTCGACAGCGCGCTCGTGCAGCACCTGCAGACCCACCGCCACTACCTCGACGGCCAGCTGGAACTGGCCCGCGATCTGGCGGGCGCACTGCGCCACGGCCAGGTCGACGAGCTGCTGGTCCGCGCCATCGAGGCGGTCAAGGATCACGGCGTCGCCATCAGCGAAAGCCATTCCCGGGCAGGCGATGTGGTCGCGCAGCTGGCCGAGCTGGAGGGTGGGTCCACGGTGACCCGCGCCCAGTCGGTGCCGGTCTACGTCGATCCGGTCGCCAACGGTGCGGCCGTCGAGTACCGCGCTCCGGCGGCGCTGACCGCCCCGGCTCCCGCCATCCCGGCCGCCGCGCCTGTCGCTCCGGTCGCCGCGCCGACGATCGCGACCGTCCCGGTGCAGGTGGAAGTTGCCGTGCCCGTGGCGGTTACGTCTCCGGCGGCTGCTCCCGTCGAGTCCGGCGCACTGTCGGCCGACGCGGTTCGCCAGGCCCTGCGCGAGGTGGTGGCCGACAAGACCGGTTACCCGGTCGAGATGGTCGACACCACGATGGATCTGGAAGCGGATCTCGGTGTCGACTCGATCAAGCGGGTTCAGGTGATCGGCGCTCTGCAGGAACGGTTCCCGGAACTGCCGGTGCTCGGGCCCGAACAGCTGGGCACGCTGCGCACCCTCGACCAGGTCGTGGACGAGCTGGTCGCCGGTGAACCGGCCGCGAATACCGTTGCCGCCGAACCGGTCGCGACCGAATCCGCCGCCGATACCATCGAATCCGCCGCGAACACCGCCGCGGCGGGCGTTTCCGCCGACACCCTGCGGCAGGCGCTGCGGGAAGTGGTCGCCGACAAAACCGGTTACCCGGTCGAGATGGTCGACACCACGATGGATCTGGAAGCGGATCTCGGCGTGGACTCGATCAAGCGGGTCCAGGTGATCGGCGCACTGCAGGAACGGTTCCCGGAACTACCGGTACTCGGACCGGAGCAACTCGGCACGCTACGCACGCTCGATCAGATCGTGGGCGAGCTGGCCGGGGGTGATGTCCACCCAAAAGCTGAGGCCGCGGCCGAAACGCCGCGGCACGTCGTCGAACTCGTCGAGCTGCCCGCGGTCGATCCGGCCGTGGACCCCTACCGCCCGGCCGGGCACGCCGTGCTGGTGTGCCTGGACGAGTCGGCCGAAACCGACTGTGAGGCCATCGAAGAGCTGCTGAGCGCGCGCAGCTGGTCGGTGCGCCGGGTGTCCGGACCCGACGCGGTCGCGGGCACCGGTCCGGTCGATGTCTGCGTGGTCGTCGCCGGTGTGGCGACGGAATGGGTGCAGGCACAGGCGATCCTGACCGACGCCATCCTGGTCGCGGGGCAGGCGCTGCCCCGGCTGCGGGCGGCGAGCGCCCGGGCCGGATTCGCGACCATCACCCGGCTCGACGGCCACCTCGGCTTCCGCGGTGACGCGGAACCGGTGGCGGCCCTGCTCGGCGGACTCGGCGGCCTGGTGAAAACCCTGGCGGCCGAACAGCCCACGCTGTTCTCCCGCGCCCTCGACATCGACCCGGAGGTGCTGCCGCAGCGCCTGGCCGAGATCGTCCTGGAGGAGCTCTGCGATGTCGCTCGCGACACCGCGGAGGTCGGCATCGACGCGAACGGCGTGCGCCGCACCCCGGTGCCCAGCCGCCACGATGATGCTCGCACCACCGAGATTGTCCGCGCCGGAGCCGATTTCGGTCCATCGGTGCTGACGGCCGCCGACACCCTGGTGGTGACCGGCGGTGCGCGCGGCGTCACCGCGACCTGCGTGCTGGAACTGGCGCGGCACAGCGACTGCCGGTTCGTCCTACTGGGGCGCACCGAGCTGGCGGCCGAGCCGGAGTGGGCGGCCGGGGTCGCCGACACCGACCTCAAGCCCGCCGCGGTCCGCGCGCTGGCCGGTACCGGCGTCAAACCCCGCGATATCGACCGGGCCTGCGGGCAGATCCGGGCGGTGCGCGAAATCCGCACCACCCTGGCCGAACTCGGTGACCGGGCCGATTACCTCGCGGTCGACGCCACCGACGCACAGGCGCTCACGGCGGCTCTCGCACCGTGGCGCGTCGAGGAAGACGCCGAGCACCTCGCCTCGGACGGCTCGATCGACACGGATGCCGAAGCTGTTGTGCGCGGACCGATCACCGGTGTGGTGCACGGAGCGGGTGTGCTCGCGGACTCGCTGATCCCCGACAAGACGGTCGAATCCATCGGCCGGGTGCTCGGGCCCAAGCTGGCCGGACTCGCGGCGGTGCTCGCGGCGGCGGGCGATCCCCGTCACCTGGTGCTGTTCACCTCGGTGGCCGGATTGTTCGGCAACACCGGGCAGGCCGACTACGCGGCGGCCAACGAGGCGCTGGGTCGCTTCGCGGTCAGCTGGGGCGCTCGCGATCCGCAACGGTTCGCGACCGCTCTGGACTGGGGCGCCTGGGACGGCGGCATGGTGACTCCCGAACTGCGGGAACACTTCCTGTCGCAGGGCGTGCCACTGCTGGCACCGGCCGCCGGTGCCGCGGTGTTCACCGCTCAGTTCGGTGCGGCTCGCCGCCCGGAACCGATCCTGCTGGTCGGCCCGGCCACCGCGCTCTCGCAGGCGGATCCGGATCCGGCTCCGGTGCGGGCCCGCCGCGGCATCGCCGACCTGGTGACCGCTCCGGTGATCGACGCCCATCGCATCGGTGAGCACATCGTGCTGCCCGCGACCTTCGGTCTGGGTGTCATGGCGAACCTCGCCGAACGCACCCGGCCCGGCCGGATCGTGGTCGGGGTGCGCGGTTTCCAGGTGCTCAAGGGCCTGGTGTTCGATCACCCGATCCCGAGTCTCGAGGTGGAACTCGAGCCCGCCGATCCGGTCGACGGTCGGATCGCGGTGCTGGCCACCGTCTTCGGTGACGGAGCCGCCCGATTCCGGGCCACGCTGCTTCTGGGCGATAAGCCCGAAGCGGTGGCCCGGCAACAGGTCCCGGCCGGACCGGGGGAGGACGCCAGTTACCTCTACCGCGACGGCATCGAGTTCCACGCCCCCGCCCTGCAGGGGTTGCGTGCCATCCGTTCGGCGAGCGACCAGGCCGTCGTCCTGGAATGCGCGCTGCCCGCGGACCCGGTGGCGCACGGCAGTTTCGCCAGCCGCCTGCACGATCCGGTGCAGGCCGACCTGATCCTGCAGTCCCCGCTGGTGCTGGGACACCGGTTGCTCGGCGCGGCCTGCCTGCCGCTGGGCGTCGGCCGGATCGACTACCACCATCCGCTGCCGTCGGGCGACCCCTTCCTGGTGGTCGTCGACAACCCGCGGGCCAGCCGGATGGAAGCCCTGATCGACGCGACCGCACTGGCCCTCGACGGCACGGTGCTGCAACGGTTCTCGGATGTCACGGTTCTCACGACACCCGATCTGACGGAGAAGTTCCAGACCTCGGTGAGGGGGTGGACGGCATGACAACTCTCGACTTCGACGGCATCGCCTTCGATCCGGCAGGGGCGCGGGCGACCGCACCCGCGGCCGGACCGGCGGTGCGGCAAGATGATTCGGCGCCGGTGGCGGCCCGATCCGATAGTGCGGCAGTCGCGCCGGTGGATCACGGTTCGCCCGTGCACCCGGTAGCGGCCGATGCGATCGCTCAGATTCGGGCCGGTATCGTCGCGGCGCACCGGTCGGCGCTCAACGCGCAGACCGCATTGCAGCGTGAGCTGTGGCGGCAGGCACGTGGCGGCGTGGCTGGCCGACAGGCTGAATCCATCGAGCCGGTTCGGTCGGAGGCGCTGGTGGCCGCCCACCCGAGCGTCCCCGGCTCGGCTCTGGTCGCGGCGGCCGGAGCGCAGGGATCAGCGATCCTCGCGGCGACCCACGCGGCCGAAGGATCGTTCAAAGCTCTGGCACGCACGCAGGTTTCGCGACTGGACGCCGCCGCGCTGCGGCAGCTGGCCGAGAGCGACGCGAGCGTGGTGTTCGGCGGGTCGCACCGCCGGGCGGGGGTGGAGGTGGCCGCACGGCTGGCGTCCACCACACCGCTCACCCTCACCGCCGTGTCCTCGATCGAGTTGTACGGCGGCAATGGCAATGGCCGGGTCATCGCTTCGTTCGAGGGTGATCCACGGGCGGCGGCATTGCAGGCGGCCGAGGTCTTCGCCCTCTACACCGGGATGCCGCTGTGCCTGTCGGGCAGCACGCTCACCGGTGGAGTGGGGGAGTCCGAGGCCGGATTCGGCAGCGGCACTGTCGATCTGGTGGTGGACCGCCTCGATGTGGTGCCGCGTCCGTTCCTGCAGGCGACCGCCACCCTGGGTGACGGCACGTCGGTGGCGGTGACCATGATGGTCGCCGAGCGGCACGGAGCCGAGGTCGGTCCCGGCCAGGCGGTGCCGCGGGTGCTGCTCAACGAATTCCACATGGCACACCTGGCGCGCGGCGATCAGGCCATCGCCATGGGCCAGGAATTCGCCGAATACACCGGGGTGCGGGCGACGCGCCTGCCCACCGGCGGGCTGCTGCTGGTGGATCGGGTGACCCGGTTCGACGGTGCGCGCGGTGAGTTCGAATCCGCGTCGTACGACACCGAATACGACTCGCCCGCCGACTCCTGGTACTACGGCGACACCGCCAACGACTCCATGCCGCACTTCGTGTACATGGAGACCTCGTTGCAGGCGGCGCTGCTGATGGGCTACTACGTGGGGCCGACGCTGACTCAGCCCGGCACCACCCTGAGCCTGCGCAACCTTGGCGGCACCGCGACGGTGCTGCGGCAGGTCGATCTGCGGGACAAGACGATTCAGCAGGCCTCCCGGCTGCTGTCGACCACGATCCTGCCGGGTTCCTCGCTGCAGACCTTCGACTACACCCTCAGCGTCGACGGTGAGCCGTTCTATCGCGGTGAGACCATGTTCGGCTACTTCAGCGATCAGGCGCTGGGCAACCAGACCGGCCTGGACGCCGGACGCTATGTGCCGAGCTGGCTTTCGGCGCATCCCGAGGCGACGCCGCGGGTGATCGACGTGGCCGCCCGCCGCGCCGACCCGGTGGCTCCGGCCTGCTCGCGTCGCAAGCTGGCGCTCATCGACAGCGTCGAGGTGGTCGACGAGGGCGGCAATTACGGTGCGGGATACCTGCATTCGGTGCGGGCCATCGATCCGGCGGACTGGTTCTTCGATCGGCACTTCCATCTGGACCCGGTGATCCCGGGCTCGCTGGGTGTGGAATCGGTGATCCACGCCGTGCAGGAGTGGATGCTCGACGCCGGATACGCCGCGGGACTGCAGGACCCGGTGTTCCGGATTCCGCAGGACCTGGCCTTCAGTTGGCGTTATCGCGGCCAGTTCCTGCCGACGGACGGCACCGTGGAGCTCGAGGCGCACATCAAGTCGGTGCATCGCGGGCCGAACTCGACCACCGTGGTGGTGGACGGTTCGCTGTGGAAGCCGGGCCTGCGCATCTACGAATTGATCGACCTGGCAATCGAACTCGCCGACCGGGAGGTGCTCTCGTGACCACCTTGCACACTCCGGCCGCCGAGACGGTCGAGGACATCGGCGCGTTGCTGCTGGATCTGGATCGGCCGTGCTGGATCGTGCGCCACGACGGCCGGGTCGCCGCCACGGCGGACGAGGGACTGGCCGCGCGCGGTCAGGTCCTCGCCGCGGTCGGTCCGCTGCCGCCGGAACGGCTGGGCGACAGCGCGTTCCGGGCCGCGCACGGCGTGCGGTCGGCGTATGCGGCCGGTGCCATGGCCAATGGCATCGCCTCGCCCGCGCTGGTGATCGCCATGGCCGAGGCGGGTTACCTGGCCAGCTACGGCGCGGCCGGGGTGCCGCCCGCCGGAGTGGAGGCGGCGCTGGCCGAACTGTCCACCCGGCTGGTGGGAAAGCCGTTCGCCTGCAACCTCATCCACAGCCCGTCCGAGCCCGCGCTGGAGCGGGCCATCGTGGATGCCTGCCTGCGTCACGGCGTGCGGTGCGTGGAGGCCTCGGCGTTCATGGATCTCACCGCCGAGGTGGTGCGGTATCGGGCGGCCGGGCTCGCGGTGAATCCGCAGGGCGGCATCGAGATTCGGCATCGGATCATCGCCAAGGTGTCGCGGGTCGAGGTGGCGGAGCTGTTCCTGCGGCCCGCGCCGCAGCGGCTGGTGACACAGCTGGTCGAGTCCGGGCGCATCACCGCGGTTCAGGGTGACCTGGTGACCCGGGTGCCGATGGCCGACGACATCACCGCCGAGGCGGATTCCGGCGGTCACACCGACCGTCGCCCGCTGGTGGTGCTGCTGCCGGAGCTGATCGCCGCCCGTGACCGGATCGCATTGAGCGTCCCGGCCGCGGCGGGGGTGCGCATCGGCGCGGCGGGCGGCATCGGCACGCCGGACGCGGCGGCGACCGCGTTCGCCATGGGTGCCGCCTACATCGTCACCGGATCGGTCAATCAGGCCGCGCGCGAGGCGTTGCAGTGTGAGGCCACCAAGCGGCTGTTGGCCACCGCGCAGTTCGCGGACTGTGTGATGGCTCCGTCCTCGGACATGTTCGAGCTCGGCGTGCAAGTGCAGGTGCTGCGGCGCGGCACCATGTTCGCCACCCGCGCCCAGCGGCTCTACGACCTGTACCGAGCCTACGACGGCATCGACGCCCTGCCGGAGGAGGTGCGGGGCGAGTTGGAAGCCAAGCTGTTCCGCCGTCCCCTGCAGACGGTGTGGCAGGATTGCGTGTCGTTCTTCACCGAACGTGATCCGGCCCAGCTGGTTTCGGCGGAACGGGACCCGAAGGCGCGCATGGCGTTGATCTTCCGCTGGTATCTGGGCCTGTCCTCGGGCTGGAGCATCCGCGGTGACGCCGAGCGGACCGCCGACTACCAGATCTGGTGCGGCCCGGCCATGGGCGGGTTCAACACCTGGACGGCCGGAACCTATCTGGCCGAGCCCGGCAATCGGTCGGTGGCCGATATCGCCGATCAGTTGATGACGGGCGCTGCCTATCTCACCCGGATCGCCCAGTTGCGGACCGCCGGTGTGCGGTTGCCCGCTGCCATCAGCCGCTACACGCCCGCAGCGCGGTAGCGGCATCCGAAACGTGCCCTCGCCTCGCGGTTCGCTCGCCGCGCGGGCGGGGGCACGCGCATGATGGAGGGCATTCGTCCGGAATGCGAAGGAGCTCGCGTATATGACCATCGACGCCTGGGCGCAGCACCCCACCGCGCGGTTTCTCGCCCACGACATGTTCGATTCGCTGCGGCGCTGGACCGCTGCCATTCCGCCGAGTGAGATCACGCTGAAGACGACGCTGGCCGCCATGGACGCGGCGGGTGTCGATCACGCGCTGCTGTCTGCCTGGCACGCGCCCGAGGGCGTGCTCATCTCCAATGACGAAGTGGCGGGGTGGGTCACGGAGTATCCGGACCGGTTCTCCGGGATCGCCTCGGTCGATCTGCGGCGGCCCATGGAGTCGGTGCGTGAACTGCGGCACCGGGTCACCGATCAGGGTTTCAAGGGGCTGCGGGTGCTGCCGTGGTTGTGGGAGGTGCCGCCCACCGATGCCCGGTTCTACCCGCTGTACGCCGCGTGCGTGGACCTGGGCATTCCGTTCTGCACCCAGGTCGGGCACACCGGGCCGCTGCGCTCCTCGGAGTCCGGGCGACCGATTCCGTACATCGACCGTGTCGCTCTGGACTTTCCGGAGCTGACGATCGTCTGCGGGCATATCGGCTACCCGTGGACCGAGGAGATGATCGCGGTCGCGCGCAAGCATCCGAACGTCGTCATCGACACCTCGGCGTACACCACCAAGCGACTGCCGCCGGAACTGGTCTCGTATCTGAAGACTCGCAGCGGGCGTCGAAAAGTGTTGTTCGGCACCAACTTTCCGATGATCTTTCCCGAGCATGCGCTCGCCGGTCTGGACGCTCTCGGTCTCGACGACGAGACGCGGGGGCTCTACCTGGACGGCAACTCCCGGCGCGTCTTCGGGCTGTAGTCGACGCGCCGGGATCGGGGTTAGTGCGCGGCCTGCCAGGCCTGGATCTGCTGGTGCGCGATCGAGACCAGGCGGTCGGGGCCGTAGTTCATGTCGATCAGGTGCGATTCGAACAGCGGGATGTCGTTGAGATGGTCGGGCCCGTCGAGACTCACCTTGTAGAAGGTGTACGCGCCCTGCGTCTCACAGTGCCCGACGCCGCGTGACGAGGTAGAGGTCCACGGCGAATCCGAATGCGGGAACGCGTCGGGAAGTGTCGTGTAGTCCAGCAGGATCGACACGATGCCGAACGCGTACGGATCAGACGGAACTGTCACCGGCTGCGGTGTGGCATCACCGCTCAACACCGCGGGATCGGTGCAGGCGACCTGGTATCCGGGACCGTAGGGCAGACCCCACCGCATCGACATCAGGCCCGGGTCGGCATTGCCGAAGAACGACACCAGCGGATCGTGCTGCGCCGTCGAATACGCTACGACGCAACCGTATTGGCCGCGCTGCGTGCACAGCGGAACGCTGGAGAAGTCGCCTCCGGTGGTGCTGCCCTGCGCGACGGTGACATTGCCGCCCATGAGGAACGCACCCACCAACTGTGACCGCTGCTGGGCATCGGATTCGATGTGCTCGCGAATCAGTTTGCGCGCCAACAGTGTTCCCTGCGAATGGCTGATGATGACGACACCGCGCCCATGATTGTCGTGCGCCATGTAATCGTTCCACGCATCGACGATGTCCTGATATCCCGGCTGCGTGATATCCACTCCGGCCAGCGCCACCGGCACCGCGGGCAATGTCACCTGCCGATACACCGGCGCGAAAACCCGGCACTCACTGTCGAATCGGCCCGCCTGGAACTGCGCGATCGACCGCGCCTCCGGCTGCGCCACCAGATCCTGCGTCAACGCCACCTGGCTGCTCACCGTCGGATAGATGTAGAAGCAATCCACCGGCTTGTCTTTGTCGGCCACCGCAGGCGGATCCGACACCTGCCCCGTCCCGAGATCGGTGGTCCGCAACGACCCGTCACAGGGATTCCCGGTCATCCCCGGCCGACACAACCACGTGGTCGCCGTCCCCTGCCCCGTCGGCTCCGCCTGCGCGACTCCCGTCGCCGCCACCGCGAGCACCCCAGCGAACACTGCCACCACTACCCGCAAGCCACGTCCAGACACCGTCGTCCCCTTCAGCTTCCGATGATCGTCCATCCCACGCCGCCGAGGCATCGCCGAATCGTCACCTCAGCCAGCCAACGACCCTAATCGGGCGGCACGCGGTGCGGACGGAAACCATAGAATCCGGCTATCAATGTCAATGCTCGAGCCCGGCTCGGTCGGCTGTCACCGAGTATCCGAGTCGGAATCGCCGGCTACGAAGTGCATGACAGCCGAATAGTGTTGCTGCACATTGTGACCCAGGCTATGAACCGTCGGAGCGGGGTCGCCGGACGCCTGCTCGAGGAGACCGCAATTCGACATCCCGGGTGCGCCGTCGTCGCCGAAACAGACAGTGACGCCGTGGAGTTCTATCGAGCCGTAGGGTTCGAGGTGAATTCTCTGGGGGAGAAATACCCCGGGGTCGAGCGATTCGAGGTGCGCCGCCCACCTCCGCACGCTCGTGCTGATGGTTGAGCTGTCAGAGGTGGTTGCGGATTATGGCCACGACGTCGGCGGGACGGCTCAGGAACGGGCAGTGACCGCCCGGCAAGGTGACGGCGGTGTCGCAGCGTTTGGTGAAGTGGGTGACCATTTCGGGCAGGATCGCCCGGTCCTCGCTTGCCGCGATGTAGGTCGTGGGGGTGTCTTTCCACGCCGCGTGTGCGGGGGAGTCGGCGAATATCGAAACGGGTTCGGGGCGAAGGAGATCGATAGCGCGGTCCGCGACTTGTGCTGCGCAGTCGGCGAACAGGCCTTCGCGAGCACCGGCGGGATCCAGCCGTGTCATACCCGCGTCATCGACAGTGAGTGGCAGCGGAGCACCTTGCTGACCGGTCTCCTCTTCGATCCGCGCGATCCACTGCTGAGCGTTCTCCCCGACATCGAAGACGAAGCTCGACAGATACAGCAGATGAGAGACCCCCTTCAACCCGGTCGCCGTGACTCCGCCGAAGGAGTGCGCCAACACAACCGGGGACTCGACCGCCTGATCGACGAGGTCCTGAACACGCCGAGTGCTGTCGGTGAGCGACTGGCCTGCCAGATCAGGCACCGTGACAGTGACCCCGTCGCTACGCAAACGTGCGGCGACCTCGTCATAGTGGGCGGGTTGCAGCCAGGCACCGTGCAGGATTATCAAGGGGCGCATAACTACTGGTTATACCCGCGCCGAGAGAACATCTACGTCAGGGCCGGATTCGTTGCGGCCGCTGGTCATCAAGCCTCAGCCGACGCGAAGCCGATGGTCGCGGCATGGGCCTAATCCTGCAAACGACCTGCGAGATAATCAGTTTCCTGACGAATACACCATCGGTTTGCAGGAATAGGCCCATTCGAGCGTCATGAGCGAGATGCGCGCGCGAGGATGATTCCGCCGAGCGGGCTCTCTGGTGAGGTCAGAGTTCGGTCTGTCTCGATGGTGAAGTCGGCGGCGTCGAGCCATGCGCGCATCTGGTTGTGTTGGCGGCGGTGGACGTGGAGGTGCATCGGATGGCCGCCGTAGCCTTGGGTTTTCAGCTGGGTGTCGTCGCCGACGTGGAAGCCGAGGAGCAGCGGTCCGCCAGGGCGAAGCACTCGCTGGAAATGGTTGAAGACGGAGCCGAGTTCGTTGTCGGGGACGTGGATGAGTGAATACCAGGCGACCAGGCCCGCTATCGAGGAGTCCGCGAGGGCGAGATTCGTCATGGAGCCGACTTCGAATCGGAGGTCGGGGTGATCGCGGCGGGCCACGTCGATCATCGCGGGCGACAGGTCTATTCCGAATGCGTCTGCATTCAATTGGTGCAGGTGGGCGGTGATTCGTCCCGCCCCGCAACCGACATCCGCAACCGGGCCGCCGCCCTGTGCGCGCACTGTCTCGGCGAAGGACGCCAGGATTGATCGTTCTTCGGGTGTTTCATCCAGCAGGTGGCGGGTGACGTCCGCATACGTAGTCGCGACGGTGTCGTACGACATCCTCGTCTCATCCAGCCAGTCGTCACTGTTCGGTTCGATCCCCACGGTCCGAAGGCTACCCAGGAGCCTGAGCGTGCCCTGACCCGCATCTGAGTTGATCGATTGCGCCACAGTCGATCCCCGCGTCCGTACCTGCCGAGAATCGTCCCGACCGAACCGGCCAGCTCCCGGCTGTGGGATGATGAGCATGGCAATTGGGTCAGGGCTGCGCCGCATACAGGCGGCCGGTGCCATTGGCAACGCAATCTCAGGCCGGTGTCTGTACGGCGGAACAAGTAGGAATCGCGGTCTTCGCAACAGTGGTCTCGGACCCGTCTCGCACGGGATGCGAGTCCTGATCGGTGGAGGTGCCAATTGGTCGAGCCCACACAGCCCGGATTCGGAATGGTAGCGGCCCATTTCATTGTCTCGGACGACGTCGAACGCTCTCAACGTTTCTACACCGAAGTACTCGGTGGCAAGGTCGCCTTCTCCGGCGGGCCCGTCTACGTCGCGCTGGCCAATACCTTCATCATCATCAACGTGGGTGGCGGCCCGACCGACGACAAGCCCACGGTCGTCTTGGAGACGCCCCGCGATCCCGACCGAGTCAGCAGCTTCCTCAATCTCCGCGTCGAAGACATCCACGCCGCGTACACCGAATGGAGTGCCCGAGGCGCTCAATTCCTGACGCCACCGATCCAGCACAAGTACGAGATCCGCTGCTACATACGCGATCCTGACGGATACATTATCGAGGTCGGGCAAACCACAGATCCAGAAGGGGACTGGTCGGCGTGGCTGCCGCGCCTCTCGGAGGCCTGAAGGGACGCATCTCTGCCTAGAGCGGGATGAGGTGGTGTTTTCGGGGGCTGTGCTGGATGTCCTTGTTGCGCAGCAGGTGTAGGGCTTTGCGGATCTCCAGGCGGGTGTGGGCTGGTTCGATGACCGCGTCGATGTAGCCGCGTTCGGCGGCGATCCAGGGGGTGGCCATGGTGGCGTTGTAGAAGTCGATGAGTTGCTGGCGTAGGGCGGGGCGTTCGGCTTCGGGGACCGCTGCGAGTTGGCGGCGCTGGGTCAGGCTGACGGCTGCCTCGGCGCCCATTACGGCGATGCGGGCCGTGGGCCAGGCGAGATTGATGTCGCCGCCGAGTTGTTTGGAACCCATGACGGCGTAGGCGCCACCGTAGGCCTTGCGGACGATGACGGTCACGATCGGGACGGTGGCCTCGGTGACGGCGAAGAAGAAGCGGCCGCCGCGTTTGATGACGCCGATCCGCTCCTCTTCGACGCCGGGCAGCACGCCGGGAGTGTCGACGACGAAGATCAGGGGGAGGCCGAAAGCGTCGCAGAGCCGGATGAAGTGGGCGGCCTTGTCCGAGCAGCGGGCGTCGATGGCGCCGCTGGAAACCATGGGCTGGTTGGCGATCACGCCGACGCTGCGGCCGTCGACGCGGGCGAGTCCGGTGATCAGGTTGCGGGCGGCGGCATCGCCGACCTCGTGGAACTCGCCGTCGTCGAAGATCCTGGCCAGGACGTCGTACATGTCGTAACCGGCGCGGTCGGAATCGGGGATGATCGAGTTCAGCTCCCGGTCGCTGTCGGTCAGGTCGGGCTCGAGGCCGGGATTCACCACCGGTGGCTGATCGAAGCAGTTGGACGGCATGAAGCTCAGATAGTTACGCGCCCAGGCGAATGCGGCGGGCTCGTCGACCGCGACATGGTGGATGTTGCCGTTCTGGGCTTGGGTGAACGCGCCACCGAGTTCTTCGAGAGTGACCTCCTCGCCGGTGGTTTCGCGAATGATGTCGGGGCCGGTGACGAACATGTAGGCGGATTCGGTCGCGATCAGCACATCGGTGTTGATCGGTGAATACACCGCTCCCGCAGCGCATTTGCCCAGCATCAGCGAGACCTGGGGCACCGCGCCGGACAGGCGCAGCTGGCGTCGGCTCAGGGCGGCGTACCAGGCCAGGGAGGTCGCGGCGTCCTGGACCCGGGCGCCACCGGAATCGTTGATCGCGACGAACGGGCAGCCGACGTCGGCGGCCAAGTCCATGGCCGCGGCGACCTTGCGCCCGAACATCTCTCCGATGGATCCGCCGTAGACCGTCTGATCGTGCGAAATCACCACCACGGGGCGTCCGTCTACCGTGCCCCGTCCGGTGACGACGCCGTCGCCATAGAGAGCATCGGAGTGTCCGGGCTGGCGCACCAACGCACCGCTCTCGATGAAACTGCCTGGGTCCAATAGCATTTCGATGCGTTCGCGCGGGCCGGGAATGCCCTTCGCGGCGCGCTTGGCGATGCCCGCCGCACCTGTCGGCTCGCACGCGGCTGCCAGTTTCTCTTGCAGCAGCGCGAGTTTCGCGCCAGCGGTCTCCACAGCTGAGTCCTCCCTCGAACCGGGGCTGCCGGTTACACGTTCAGAGACCGACCCTAGCTGGAATAGACGGGTTCATAACTATGTGCACTGCAATAAACTCCAGGCTGTGTCGTCTACAGCAATACACAGCGGTGCAGCGAGTTACCAGGCGCGAGCGGGCCGTGCGGTCGAAGAGCACACCAAGGCGATGATCGTCGCTGCCGGCGAGCGGGTGATGATGGACCGGATCGCCGCAGCTCCACCGGGAAGTTCGATCGAGCGACTCACGCTGGCCGAGGTGTGTGCGGGTGCCCGCGGCTATATCCGGCGCGACGGCACCGAGGGGCCGATTCCGAAGGCCACCATGTGGAAGCATTTCAAGACTTTCGAAGCGCTCGCCGCCGCGGTCATCGAGAGCCTGACGGCCGACAATCGGCCTGTGCCGGAACAGTTCTCGGCGCTCGCGGCGCGCGGTGAACAGGTCGGCGCTCGGCGTGACGGGGTCGACGCGCAACGGCTGGAGGCGCGGTTTTCCGCCCGGCACTACGACATTCCGCGTCTCGAGGAACAGTTCGCCGACGCCTCGACCCGGGATGAGCACTCCGACATGCTGTTCTGGGCGGCCGAGCTGGCCGAACGTCACCTGCAGCAACGGCGTCGCGGCAATCAGCGAGCGGTTGTCGCTGCTCGTGACTGGGCGCGGCGGGGGATCGGCCTGGTCGATCCGGCCGCTCGCCTGGACTGCATGATGGGCATCCGCTGCACCCGCGCCGCGGCGGCCGCCGAGATGACCCTGTGCCGCAAACCCGATTACGAGCCCACCGGCCTGAGCCGCATCCGGTCCATCAAGGAGACCGAGATGATGTTCGCCGATGCCCTCGGCTGGCAGGTGCATCACGAACTCGCGAGTTTTCATGCCGAGCTCGCCCGTGCCCTGAGCGAGGAGGATCCCGACCGCGAAATCGGCGCGCATCACATGATCGCCACCACGCTGATCGAGCTGTGCGGACCCGCCCCGAGCATCGCCAGGGAACCACAGGACACTCTGCGAGCCAGCGAACTCGCCGATGTCATCGTCGGCCTACGCCGAATCCACCTGGCCTATTCGACCCACCCCGAACACCGGCACCTGTACGCCACCATCTTCGGGCCGGACATCGATGACTGGACACGAAAGTTGCTGTCCTGCTTCCCCTCGACAGTCAAGGAGCGTCACCGCCACGAGGGCAATATCCGAGCGCTACTTCGCCTCGACGATCTCACGGAAGACCACGAACACGCCTCGATCGACCTGCTCCGAACCGCCGAATACGGCACCATCCGCGACATCCTGGTCGCCCGCTACCTGACCGCGAAAGCGCGATCTCTCGGCCAAATCGACAGCGGGGCAATCGAGTCCGCCAACCACCCAGACATCGACCGAACCTCGCTCGTCCATCTCCATCCGGCGGCACTGATCCAAGCCGCCATCCAGTTCTACGACCACGCTGCCGCCGCCAGCCCCCGCGGTGCGAGTGGCGTTCTCCGCACCGCGGCCGCCGACGCCAGCGCCGAACTCAAACGTGCCTGCTCGTCGCAAGACGCAACCAGCACCGTATCCGGACCGCCCGTCAGCGAATTCGACACCATCGCCAGGGCGATCAACGACCTCGTACTCGTCACGATCAGCCGTCGAAACCGCTTCACCGACAAGGAAATCGAGCACCTGATCGACATGATCGACCCGATGTACTACTACATCACCGCGGGCCGAAACTGAACGCCGAAGTAGATGTCGCCACCCGCGGTGGGATTGCGCGGTGCCGGTGCGACATCAGCGCGCATGCGGCCGAGCGCGCCTACCAGGCCGCCTCGCAGTATGGCAACAAGGGCGTTTTCGCCGACGGCGTGACCAGCGTGGTGCAGACCGCCGCCGCGATCGGCGGCACCACCGTCGGCAGCCCGGTCGCGGGAGGTATCGCCGCTTCGGTCACAGGGGGCATCGCCGCCACGGTCGACTCCTACATCAAGGCCGACGTGATCCCCAACCCGGCAGATCCTGCGCATCCGTTGCCGGACGACAAAGTATCGACCTCGCTGAACGACATTTTGACTACTGTTCAGCCGGACAGCGTCCGCGACCAGTATTTGCAGGTCGAAGGCTACGTTCGCAACAACCCCGACAGTGCCCATTTCTTTGACCAGCCCAATGGTGGGAGCTTGCTCGACTGGAATAATGTCACTACTCCCGACGGCTCAGGAGTAAACGCGTGGCAAGACGCCTACAGTAAATTTGCAAACGACGCCGATACTAAACTCCACAACTTTTCTTTCCCGGCACCGAACCCGTCCGGGCAGCCCATTACCGAATCCAACATAGCGCCGCGAGGCGACCAACGACCGCCAGGGGCCAAATAATGAGGACTATCTCAAAGATTTCCCCTTTCATGTGCGCGACTACCGTCGCCATGGTTGCTGTCGCTCTCTGCTGCAGCGCTTGTGACAGCCACGACAGCGGATCGCAGGCCACCAAGCCGTCTAGCGCAACTCTTACCACCACGAGCCAACAGTCCGATCCGATCCACGAGACCTATTTGCGGGTTCAGGCGTATGTGAAGCAACACCCGGAGACTGCACACTACTTCGACCCTCAGCCGGGTGACGCTTATCAAGGGCCAAACCTGATCGAGAACTGGGCAAACATGCTCGACCCGACCGGGGCAGCGATCAATGCGTTCTATGATGATTACAGTCGTTTTTCCTGGGCCGTCAATCACGAACTCGGACGCGATGAGTTCAACCCCATACCCCAGAACGGGATTATCGTCGAAACGGCAGAGCCCTCCGCGACCAAACCGAACTAAGAATGTGGTCGCGCTTCGGCTCGCGCCCACTCATCGCCAGACCCGACCGCGCCCATACCGCGGGTGAGCGAATTCGACAGGATGTACTACTACACCTCGGGCCGAAACTGAACGACTGAATGAGCCCCAGCTATTCACGAGTGGGGATATGGGATATTCAGCGGGGTCGGGCTGGGGCGGTGAGTAGCCAGCGCCAGCGTGGGAGTTCTGCGATGACGGTGATCGCGGCGAGGGCGGTGACGACGGCGACTCCCCAGGTGGGGAGGATGAGGATCGCGCCCCACAGTGCGCCGGCGAGTTCGAGCAGCATGAAGGCGATGGTCACGGTGCCGTGGACGGGGACCGTGATCTGGTCCTTGTCGCCGGGGGTGGCGAAGATGCCGGGGACGACGATCAGGATGACAACGGCGAGAACCGACCAGGCCCAGGAGTAGTGGGCGAGGCCCCACGGCAGGGTGATCCAGCCGACGAGTTCGGTCAGCACGCGAAGCAGGGCGGGGATTCGGCCGCGGTCGGTCAGGTTGGGTGAGGTGGTGGAGCGTTCGAGCATGCGGTGAGCGTCGCACACCCGGACGTGGAATTCCTGTCGTGATCGACTCGACGACGAAGACCCCGTTCGGATCACCGATCCGAACGGGGTCGTGTCCCCCGGACGATGCTCGCCGGGTCCTACCGCCTTACTTGGCGGGGGTGAAGGGCTGGTTGATCGTCGTGAAGTACTGGATGACAGCCGCGATGGCTACCGGGGCGGTCACGAAGATCTGACCGGCGATGGTGCCGAGGAAGCCGACGGCGGCGGCGCCGGCGATGCAACCGGCGAGCGGGCCCGCGCCGAAGAGGAGGGCGAGGGCGCCGGTGAGGGTGGCGCCGACAGCGGCACCGGCGAGGCAGCCGAGGCCCGCGCCGGCGAGGCCGCCGACGACGGTGCCGATGGCGGCACCGACGGAGATGGTGTCACGCATGCGACCCCAGGCCGCCTGCTCACGGTCGTAGGTGGTCTTCCAGGGGGCCTGGTCCTCGTACGGCAGGGCGACCGGCTGGTAGACCGCGTGGGCCTCGTCGAACTGGGGGGTCAGGGTGGCGGTGCGGTCCTTGATGTCGGCCGCGATCGGGAAGACGAAGTCGTCGACCCGGAAGGAGAGCGGGGTGCCGCCGAGCACGGTGCCGTTGGCGGCCTTGATCTTGAAGACGCCGTCCTCGACCGTCATCGAACCGGCGTCGGTGCGCACGATCGTAGAGGTTCCGGTGTCGGTCGCCGTGTAGTTCGTGACATCGGCGGTGTCCGCCTGGGCAGTACCGGTAACGCCGGCGCCGATGCAGATCGTGGCGGCGAGCAGCGCGGACGCCGCAGCAGTATTCCTCATCTGGTTCTCTCTGCGTTCTTTCGCTCGTTTTTTCGGCTTCTCGTGTCACAGGTCGAGCACGAGAACATCTGAGATCGCCCGCGAAACGCAGGGCATCATGGTGTCGCCGGAGGCGCGTTCGGCGGCGGTCAGCACCGAATCACGGTGCTGCACTTCGCCTTCCAGGAACTTCGTCTCACAGCTGCCGCAGGTGCCCTCGCGGCAGGAGGTGACGATCGCGACGCCCGCGGCTTCGAGGGCGTCGACGATCGTCCGGTTCGCCGGGACGGGCAGCACCTGACCGCTGCTCGCGAGGCGTACCTCGAAGGCCCGGTCGACGGTGGTGTCGACCGGGCGTGGCACGAAACGCTCCGTGCGCACTGTCACGCCCCGGCGCGCGCCCTCGGCCTCGACGGCCGCGAGCAGCGGTTCGGGCCCGCAGCAGTACACGGTGGCGGTGGTGTCGGCCAGCAGCTCCGCGAGCGGCAGCAGGCCGGATTCGTTCTGCGGCACCAGATTCACTCGGGGATAGCCGCCGAGTTCCTCGGTGAACGCCAGATGCGCCCGGGTCCGCGCGCCGTAGTACAGGCTGGCGCGGGCCCCGGCCGCGGTGGCCGCGGCCAGCATCGGCAGGATCGGGGTGATCCCGATGCCGCCCGCCAGGAACAGGTACTCCGGCGCGGGTTCCAGTTCGAAGTTGTTGCGCGGTACCGACACCCGCAGTTCGGTACCGACGTGCGCGGTACCGAACAGGTGGTCGGAACCGCCGCGACCCGCCGGTTCGTGCAGGATGGCGATCCGCCAGCGCTGCTGTCCGGCGAGATCACCGCAGAGCGAGTATTGTCGAACCCCAACACCTTCGGCGACCACGTCGATGTGGGCGCCCGGGGACCACTGCGGCAACACACCGTCGAGCGCCGTCAGTTCGAGGGCGAAAACGCCTTCGGCCACGTCACGTCGATCGGTCACCCGGACTGTCAGGTCGGTCATCGCATCCCCTCTCTGTGGAGTCGGTGTGAGCCTGACCGAGCGTTGAGCAAGATCGCGCCCCGGTTGCCCGAGTCGATTCGCCCGATAGGCATTGCCGATCGAGGCGCCACCACCTGCGCCGACACGCCGACACTGACCCCATGAGCGCTGTGGCGGAGCTGGTCGAACTGACCAGAAAGTTCGTGGAAGAGCACGTCATTCCGGTCGAGCGCGAGGTGGTGGTCGACGGCCGCGTCACCGATGACGCGCTGCGGCTGGACCTGCAGAACAAGGCCAAGGCGGCCGGTGTCTTCGGCCCCCTGTCGGACCCGCGCTACGGCGGCCTCGGCCTCGACACCCGGGGTCAGGCACAGGTGCTGGAGGCGGCGGGCGCGAGCCTGCTCGGCCCGCTGGCCGTGAACGCCTGGGCCCCCGACGACGGCAATATCCACCTGCTGGCGCATGTCGCCAACGCCGAGCAGCAGGAGCGCTACCTGGCCCCGCTGTCCGCCGGTGACGTGCGCTCGGCCATCGCGTTGACCGAGCCCGCCCCCGGTGCGGGCGCCGACCCGCGCATGCTGCGGACCGTCGCCCAGGAGACCGACACCGGCTGGGTCATCAACGGCGCCAAGCACTTCACCACCGGCGCGAACGGCGCGGCCTTCACCATCGTGGTCGCCATGACCCCCGACGGCGCGACCATGTTCCTGGTCGATCAGGACAACCCGGGCCTGCGGGTGGGTCGCCGCATGCCCACCCTGGATCACACCAGCGCCCCCGGCGGGCACTGCGAACTCGAGCTCGTCGACTGCGAGGTGCCCGACGCCGCCGTGCTCGGCGAGGTGGGGCGCGGGCTGGAGCTGGCCCAGGTGCGTTTGGCCCCTTCACGTTTGACGTTCTGCATGAACTGGCTGGGCCTGGCGGTGCGGGCGCAGGAGCTCACCATCGCCCACATCACCGGTCGCACCGCCTTCGGTGTCCCGATCGCCGAGCACGGCATCGCGCAGGGCCTGGTCGCCGACAACGAGATCGACATCGCCGCGTCCCGTGCCCTGGTGCGCAGCGTCGCCGAGACCATCGACCTGCAGGGCCCCAGCTCCTCGCAGGCCCGCCACGAGACCTCGGTGGCGAAAACCTTCGTCTCCGAGGCGGTCTGGCGGGTGCTCGATCGCGCCGTGCAGCTGCACGGCGGACTGGGTGTCTGCGAGGACCACCTGGTGGCCCGATTCCTGGTGGAGGCCAGGGCATTCCGCATCTACGAGGGCCCGTCCGAGGTGCTGCGCTGGTCGATCGCGCGGCGCGCGCTGCGCAGCCCCCGCTGACCGATTCGCCGAATACGAGAGGCAACACCGAGATGACCACCAGAGTGCTGGCCGGATTCGCCGCCGCCTACCCCGAACTGGACTACGCCGCAATCGATTACGAGTACCTGCGCGCCGTCTCGCAGGACATGGTGCCCTTCGGCCGCCACGTCGGCACCCAGATCACCGAGATCAGCCGCGACCGCTCGGTGGTGGAGATCCCCGCCGATGACAGCGTCCGCAACCACATGGGGACCGTGCACGCCGGTGCGCTGTTCACCGCCGCCGACATCGCGGGTGCCGCGGCCTTCGTCGGCGCCGCCGCCGAACGGCTCTACACGGTGGAGCGCCTGGTGCTGCGCGGCGGCACCGCGGCCTACCGCAAGCCCGCCGTCGGCCGCATCCGCGCCATCGCCACCGTCGACCTGCGCGAGCTGGCAGAAGTGTTGTCGGCCAAGGAATCCGCGCGCTTCGAGCTGGCGGGCAAGGCGGTGCTGCTCGACGACAACGACGTACAGGTCGCCAAGTTCACCTTCGACTATGTCTGCGACGTGACCATCGCCGAAGCGGAGGCGTGATGACCACCGCGCCCGAGTCCAAGCCGGATTTCCGTGCGCTGGAGGCGATCTCGGTGCCCAGCACCGACGACGTCACCTTCACCGTGCGCTTCCTGCCGGCCGAGCGGGCCGACGCGCCCGTCGTGCTGATCCTGCCCGCCATGGCGATGAAGGCCAAGAACTACTTCGGCCTGGCTCGAGCGCTGCACGCACAGGGGCTCTCGGTCGCGACCGTGGACCTGCGGGCACACGGTGAGGCCACCCCGATCCTGGGGGAGCACAAGGACTTCGGCTACCGCGAGATGATCGAGGCCGATCTGCCCGCGATCGTCGCCGCGGTCGAGGAGCGCTTCCCGGGCGCCGCGCTGCACCTGTTCGGCCACAGCCTCGGCGGCCAGCTCGCCCTGCTGTTCAGCGCCGCCGAGCCCGGCCGGATCGCGAGCGTCACCGTGATCGGCACCGGTACGGTGTTCTGGTGGGCGTTCGGCCCGCGCCGCTGGTGGGAGGCGATCAGCCAGATCCAGTGGATCGGCCTGGTCTCGCGCTTCAAGGGGCAGTGGCCCGGCGGCGTGCTGATTCCCGCGCCCATGCCCGGCGGCGTGATGATCGACTGGTCGGTGCATTCGCTGACCAGCTACTACCGCCCCAGCGGCACCAAGCGCAAGTACAACTCGCTGCTGGCCGCCATGGGCATTCCGGTGCTGGCCATCTCGCTGTCGGAGGACGTGCTGGGACCGAAATCCAATGTGGATTTCCTGGTCTCGCGCATGCCGTCCGCACGGGTGACGCAGTGGCACATCGACGAGGCGTCCGCCATCACCAACCGCGACCACTTCATGTGGGTCAAGGACGCCCCCGCCATCGCCTCCGGCGTGGCGAATTGGATCACGACCGGCAACGCGCCGGCCTGAAGGAGAGACGTGGCTCGGCTGCAGATCGACGCGGTGTCGAAGAAATTCGGCGCCGACTACGCGGTGCGCGAGGTGAACCTCGACATCGCCGACGGAGAATTCCTGGTCCTGCTCGGCCCCAGCGGCTGCGGCAAATCCACGCTGCTGCGCATGATCGCGGGACTCGAGCAGCCGTCCGAGGGACGAATCCTGCTGGACGGCAACGACATCACCGATGAGGTGCCGCAGCGGCGGGACCTGGCCATGGTGTTCCAGAGCTATGCGCTCTACCCACACCTGTCGGTGGCCAAGAACATCGGCTTCCCGCTGCGGGCGCGTCGCCGCCCGCGGGCACAGATCGCCCAGCGCGTCAGTGAGGTCGCCGCGACCCTGGAGCTCTCGGCGCTGCTCGAGCGTCGCCCCGCCGCGCTCTCGGGCGGGCAGCGGCAGCGAGTCGCGTTGGCGCGCGCCATGGTTCGTGATCCCGGCGCGTTCCTGATGGACGAGCCGCTGTCGAACCTGGACGCGAAACTGCGCAGCGCCACCCGCGGTGAGCTCATCGCCCTGCACCGCCGGTTGGGGGCCACGTTCCTGTACGTGACCCACGACCAGGTGGAGGCCATGACCATGGCGACCCGCATCGCGCTGCTCAACGGCGGACAGATCGAACAGGTTGGGACTCCCGAGGAGCTCTACGACCGTCCGCGCACCGCGTTCGTCGCCGGATTCCTCGGCTCGCCGCCGATGAATCTGTTTCCGGCGCAGGTAGTTTCGCAGGACGGTGCGTTGCGGGTGCGGACCGAGGGCATCGACGTCGCGCTGGGTATCGACGCCGAGCTGCCCGCCGACACCGAGGTGCTCGCGGGCATCCGGCCCGAACGCCTGCGCATCGATCCCACCGGGACCGCCGTGCGCGGCCGCATCACCATGGTCGAGAACCTGGGCAGCGAGGAGCTGGTGCACGTCAGCGCGGGCGACGTCGAGCTGTGCGTGCGGGCCACCCGGCCCGCCGGGGTCGCGGTCGGCGAGGACATCGCGCTGCGCACCGACCCCGCCGATATCCACCTGTTCGACAAGGCTTCCGGCCTGCGCCTGACCTGGCAGGAGCCCGAGACGGCCGCCGTGCAGGACGCGGTCGCGGTCTCCGTCGCCTGAATTTTCACACCCCCCGTTCGATGAGGAGAACACCGTGAAACGCACCGCGCCCATGTTGGGCATGGTGTTCGCCGCCTGCCTCGCGCTGACCAGCTGCGGGCTCGGCGGCACCACCGCCAGCGACACCACTACGGCCGGCAAAGTACCGGAACTGCGTCCGGACCAGCAGGTTTCAATCGTCTTCGAGTCCTACAACTACGGTATGGCCGGAGCCTGGACCGACACCTTCAACGGCCTGATCGCGGACTTCTCCAAGAAGTTCCCGAACATCAAGGTGACCGCGCAGAAGCCGCAGGGCAACAGCCCCAACCCGGCCACCGACACCATCTCCAGCATCCAGAACCAGATCGTCGCGGGCACGCCGCCCGATGTCGCCCAGTTGGGTTTCAGCGACCTGGATTTCACCATCCACCAGCTCGGCGCGAAGCCCCTGGACACGCTGTTCGGCAAGGACGCGGTACAGGCCAACTTCGACGGCGCGAAGTACCACTACAACCCGCGCGCCCGCACCCTCGACGACTGGGACGGCCACACCTTCGGCGTCCCGTTCGTGTTCTCCACCCCGGTGCTGTACTACAACGCCAGCCTGTTCACCCAGGCCGGTCTGGATCCGGCCAAGCCGCCGGTCACCTGGCAGCAGGTCGCCGACGCCTCCAAGGCAATCACGTCCAAGACCAATCAGGGCGGCATCTACATCGACTGCCTGACCAAGGCCGCCAAAGACTGGTGCCTGCAGTCGATGGTGCGCTCCAATGACGGTCGCGTGATCTCCCAGGATCGCCACACCCTCACCTACGCCGACGCCCCCAGCGTCGAGGCCGTGAAGATGGCCCAGGATCTGGTCAACTCCGGCAGCATGCCGAAGCTGCAGCAGAAGCAGGGCTACGAGGCGTTCGCCCGCGGCGAGATCGGCATGATCCTCGAAACCAGCTCCATCCAGGGCACTTTCGTGGCCGGCGCCAAGGACAAGTGGGACCTGCGTTCCGCGCCCATGCCGCGCTTCGGTGACAAGCCGGCCGTGCCCACCAATTCCGGTGCGGGCCTGCACATCCTGACCTCCGACCCGGCCAAGCAGCGTGCCGCCTGGGAGCTGATCAAGTTCCTCACCAGCGAAGAGGCCTACGTCAAGATCTCGCAGAACATCGGCTACCTGCCGCTGCGCTCGGACATGATGACCGACCCGTCGGCGCTGGGTTCCTGGGCGGTGCAGAACCCGCTGCTGCAGCCCAACCTGGCGCAGCTGTCCACCATGGAGCCGTGGGTTTCCATGCCGGGCAACGACTACCTGCAGATTCGTGACGGCATGATGGACGCCGTCGAGTCGGTGGTGTTCCAGGGCAAGGACGCCCAGTCCACATTGACCGCCGCCCGCAATGAGGGCGCCAAATTGCTGCCCGCGTCATGACCGGCCTGACTCTGGTCCAGCTCACCGACACCCACCTGCGGGTGGCCGGTGAACAGGTCCTCGACAATGTCGACACCCACGCGTCGCTGGTGCGGGTGCTCGAGCGGTTGCGCACCGGAGGACGCAATATCGACGCGTTCATCCTCTCCGGTGACCTGACCGACACCGGTGCGCCCGAGGCGTATCAGCGGCTGCGTGCGGCCGTCGAACCGGTGGCGGCCGAACTCGGCGCCCAGGTGCTCTACGTGATGGGAAACCATGACGAGCGTGGCGCTTTCGCCACCGAGCTACTCGGGCAGGACCCGGATCAGGTGGACACCGCGGTGCCGCTCGACCAGGTCATCGAGGTCGACGGCCTGCGGGTGATCGGCCTGGACAGCACCACCCCGGGGCTGCACGACGGCCGCCTCGAGGTCGAACAGCTGGCCTGGCTGAGCGCGCAGCTCGAGCGGCCCGCCCCGCGCGGCACGCTGCTGGTGCTGCACCATCCGCCGCTGCCCTCGGCGATTCCGGCGGCGGAGTTCCTCAAGCTGCGCGACGCCGATCAGCTGGCAGAGGTGCTCGCGGGCACCGATGTTCGGATGATCCTGTGCGGGCACAACCACATGACGGCGGCCTCGGTGCTGTCCGGGATCCCGGTATGGGTCGGTCCGGCCATGGCCTACCGCATCGACGCCATGGGTCCGCTGGGTCGTCAGCAGGGTTTCGTGGGTTCGGGATTCACTCGTCTGGACGTGCTCGGTGAGACGGTGATCGCGACCGCGGTCGAGGCCGCCCCGTCGACGCAGCTCTACGACAAGTCGGAAACCGAAGTGCAGGAACGCCTCTCGGCGCTCGCGGCGGAAGCCGGGTAGCGGTGTTCGTCACTATCGTCGAACCGGACGCGCCGCCGGTGATCGCTTCGGCACCGGCGGTGCGTCCGCGCCGCGCACTGTGGCCCCGGGTCGCGCGCGTCGCGGCGCCCTACCTGTACCTCGCGCCCGCGCTGATCCTGCTGGTGGTGTGGACCTATCAGCCGCTGGCACAGGCGCTGCAGCTGTCCACCTACTCCTGGAACCTGCTGCCGACCTCGCCGATGAAATCGGTGGGCACCGCCAATTACGATCGGCTGGCGCATCTTCCGGCGTTCTGGGATTCGATCGGCCGCACCGGGGTGCTGATCGGTGGCATGCTGCCGTTCACCGTCATCCTGCCGGTGGTGATCGCGCTGGCCAGCCGCAAGGTGGGGGCGCGGGCCCGGACCGTCTATCACGCCATGATCTTCACGCCGTTCCTGGTCGCGCCGGTGGCGGCGGCCGCGGTGTGGCGCTGGCTGCTGCACCCGCGCACCGGCTTCGTCGACAGCATGCTGGGTTCGCAGCGCAACTGGGTGTACGACGTGCAAACCGCGCACTGGGTGATCATCGGCATCACCGGCTGGCAGCTGATCGGGTTCGCGGTGCTGGTGGTGTGGGCCGGATTGGCCGGTATCAGCGGTGATTACGACGAGGCGGCCCGCGTCGACGGCGCCAGCCCGGCGCAGATCCGGCGCTGGATCACCATGCCGCTGCTGTCGCCGACCCTGCTGTTCCTGGTGCTGACCACCGTATTGCTCAGTCCCACACTGACATTCCCGCTCATCGACACCATGACGCAGGGTGGTCCGGCGCAGGCCACGACCAATATCTACTACCTGCTCT
The DNA here is from genome assembly GCF_045161165.1 of Nocardia sp. NBC_00511. Taxonomy (NCBI): domain Bacteria; kingdom Bacillati; phylum Actinomycetota; class Actinomycetes; order Mycobacteriales; family Nocardiaceae; genus Nocardia; species Nocardia sp. NBC_00511. The sequence continues at coordinate 3,210,205 of NZ_CP107849.1, read as the reverse complement.
ACGAGTACGCGTTCCACAACTTCGACGCGGGCCTCAGTGCCGCCGCGGGTGTCGCGCTGTTCGTGGGCTTCGGTGTGGTGGCCGCGGGGCTGGTCTGGATCTCGGAAAAGGTTGCCTTCCACGATGACTGAAACATCGCTCGTCGAACGCCTGCGGTCCGCCGGCAGCCATGTGCTGCTGGCGGTCACCGCCGTGGTGTGCGTGTTCCCGATCTACTGGCTGTTCGCGACCGCGCTGCGCCGTCCCGAGGACGTCACCTCGCTCTCGCCGATCCCGTGGCCGCTGTCGCTGAGCAACTTCTCCGACGCGGCCCGGCAGGTCGACATCACCGGGCTGATGGTCAACACCTTCATCGTCGCCGGTCTCTCGGCCGCGGGGCAGTTGTTGATCGCGCTGCTGGCGGCCTACGCGTTCGCCATGTACACCTTCCGTTTCCAGCGGCTGCTGTATCTGGCGTTCGTCGGCACCTGGCTGGTGCCGTTCCAGGTCACCATGCTGCCCAACTACATTCTGCTGACCCGGCTCGGACTGCTCGACACGCTGGTCGGCGTGGTGCTGCCGACGCTGTGCTCGGCGCTGGCGGTGCTGTTGCTGCGTCAGCACATGTCGGCGTTCCCCAAGGAGCTGGTGGCCGCCGCCCGCATCGACGGGCGGGGCTCGTGGTCGATCCTGTGGACCGTGGTGGTGCCCAACCTGCGGCCCGCGCTCGCGGCGCTGGCGATCCTGCTGTTCATCAACTCGTGGAACGAATACTTCTGGCCCGCGGTGGTGCTGCGGCGTTCCAACGGTGTGCTGCAGTTGGGTTTGCGCAGTTTCATGGGCACCGAGGGTGATCAGTGGGGGCCGATGATGGCGGTCGCGGGGCTGGCGTGTCTGCCGGTGCTGCTGCTGTACCTGCTGTTGCAGCGTCATATCGTCAACGCGTTCGTGCGCTCCGGCCTCAAGTAGGTCACCGGGAGGTTGTCCCGGGGCTCGCGGCGGTGCTTGTCCCGGGGACGATGCCGTGGAAGGGTCTGGGGATGCCTGCGCCTCGGATGCGAAACAGCTTGTCGGTCAGCGTCTTCGCCGTCCTCGCGGCGGGAGGTCTGGTGACGGGTTGCTCGTCGGACTCCGGGACCACGCCCGCCGCGGTGGTCACCGGAACCACCTGGGCCTTCACCCCCGAGGCGGAGATCCTGCCGCCGAGCGCGACGGTGCCGAGCAGCACCCCGCCGCCCGGCACGACGACCGCGGCCGGCGGTGCGGTGTGGACGAATTCGGGCGACGCGGTGACCACCGTGCGGCGATATCTGTTGCGGTGGACCGGAAATCCGGTGCAGGCCGACGACACCGAGGGCCGCTATCCGCTGGTGTGCGCGGGCTCGACGCTGGCCAACAATCCCGGGAGGCTCACCGGCACCATCGGATTCGCCGACGATCAGGTGAAGCTGACGCAATCCGACGGCAGCGCGGTATCGGTGCCGGTGCGGAATTCCTCCGGCGTCACCACCACCCGGACCTTCACGGTCGGCACCGGGGCGCAGGGCCTGTGCCTGTCCGACGTCACCGGGTGAGCGGCGGTCAATACATCATGCGCGGGTCCAGGTAGTGCTTGAACTCGAGCAGGTTGTTGGACGGATCCCGCAGCACCACCGTCAGATGCTCCTCGACCATTCCGGCGAAACGCGTTGCCGGTTCGGCGAAGAACGGCAGCTTGCGCATTTCCGCGAGCTTCACCAGGCGATCGAAATCCTCGCGCTCCCGAAACGTCACGCCGAAATGGCGGGGATACATCCGCGGTTCGGCGTCGACGATATCCGAGCGGTGGCACACCACCTGATCACCGAAGAAGTCCAGGGTGATCCGATCCGGGTAGCGGCGTGCCAGTTTCGCGCCCAGCCCGCGCACGTAGAACTCCTCGGCGGCGTCCAGGTCGAGGGCGGGGATGGCGAGGTGGAAGGCGTCTCGGGTGTCACGCACGGGCGGCCTCCGGTCCGGGGAAATCGGTGATGGTGTCGGCGCGCAGACCCAGGCGCAGCGTTTCCAGGCCGATCACGTCGCCGGTGTGGATATTGCCGAGGTTCACCTGCGGGCCCAGACGGCGCAGCAGGTAGATCTGCAATTCCTTGGTGGGGGCCTCGAACATCAATCGGTTGGTGTCGATGGCGGATTCGGCGATCTCCTCGATGAGCCCGTAGCGCAGTTCGCCATTGGGGCGGCAGATGCCGCTGCGGCCGCTTTCGCGGGCCTCGGCGATCACCAGCTGCGCACCCGCGTCGAGATCCTGGTTGATGTACTCGATCCAGCGCGCGGGGGACAGGGTCTCCGAACGGTTCGGATCCTTGAACCCGACCTCCGAGAGCACCGTGAACTCGTCGGCGAAACGCCGGATGTACTCGGCCTTCTCGGCATTGGGCAGCGGGATCGCGCCATTGGAGATCTCGACCACGGTCGCCCCGGCGTCACTGCACAGCTTGTACCACTCGTCGACCCGGCCGTTCATCACGAACTTCTCGAAAAGCGTGCCACCGAAATAGAATTCGATGCCGTTGCGGCGCGCGGCCTGGGTCTTGCCGAGAATGTCGTGGGTGGCCAGACAGGTGCCCCAGCCGAATTTCACGTAGTCGATGAGATCGCCGTAGCTCGAGACGATGTCGTCGAACTGGCCGCTGGGCAGTCCCGGATCGATGACCATGGTCAGGCCGCGGTTGCGGGGTTTGGCATCGCGGCCCGGCAGATTCAGGGTGTGGGTGAACATACGACCTCCTTCGAGGCGCCGTCGGATGGCGTCGGGTTGCGGAATCGCCGGGGAATCAGCACCGATACGTCGGTGCGCAGCATGGGTCGGCCGGTGAGCCAGAGACTGCCCGGAATCCGGCGCAGCACTTCGGTGGTGGCGAGGGCCAGGCCCACCACGGCCAGATACAGCAGCACGGTTTTCCACGGCTGCGGCAGGTGCGGGAATTTCGGGATCAGCATCTCGATGAACAGCGGATGCACCAGGAAGATCCCGAAGGAGCGATCCGAGCCGTAGCGGATGACCCGGGCCAGCACATCGCTGTCATCGCGGCGGGCCGCCCAGCGGGTGCCGAGCAGGTACAGGCCCGCGCTGACCGCGACGAACCACAGCGTCATCTGCGGGACGAACACATCGCTCGCACCCCACGGGGGCAGGCCGTGATGGACCAGGAACACGTAATTCGCTTCGGCCGCAACGCCGGTCAGCAGTAGGACTGCCACAATCACGCGGCCGTGCGCGCGCAGGAAGGCGTGCACGGCATCGATGTGCCAGGCGGTGACCGCACCGAGGATCGTGAAGAACTGGTACGGCAGCACGCTGGCGGGAACGTGGGTCCACAGCTCGCCGGACAGCCCGGTCGTGAACGGCGGATAGTGCAGGTAGTACAGGACGACCAGATGCAGTGCGGCACTGCCGGTGAGCAGCCAGCCGTGATGACCGGCGGTGACCTGCAACAGCTTTCGCAGCAGCGGGAACAGCAGGTACGCCTGCATGGTCACCAGCAGGAAGTACAGGTGGTAGTAGGCGGTGCCCCACACCAGATCCAGACCCAGGCGGCTCAGCAGCCAGGGAACCGAACCGTGGTTCTGGCCCAGGTGGATCGAATACGCCCAGTACACCACCGACCACGCCACATACGGGATGCCGACCAGGGCGAAGCGCCGCCGCCAGAACGTGGTGGCGCGGAACGACTTTCCGGCGAACTGGTAGACCAGCACGAAACCGGTGAGCGCGAAGAAGGCGAAGCGGGTGAAGTGCAGCAGGGTCAGGATGCCGTGCGAGGTGTCATTGCCGGAGTCGTTGGCCTGGTCGATGACGTGCACCGCGATGACGCAGGCGAAGGTCAGCACCCGAAACAGGTCGACCTGGTACAGGTGTGGCCGCGCCGGCGCCCGGCGGGGCGGGTCGGCGCGCTGAATGTCGGTGGCTGTCATCATGAGTGGTCCGCGGCCGAGCGCAGCAGATGCCGCCGGACCTTACCGGTGGGCGCGCGCGGGAAGTCCTCGACGAATCGGATCTCGACCGGATGCTTGTACGGCGCCAGATGCCGCGCGCAGCGCTCGTAGAGCCGCTGCGACAGGCCCGCCGTGTCGCCGGTCGGAATGGCGAAAGCGACCGGTACCCAGCCGAGTACCGGATCCGGACGGCCGACGACGACCACCTCGCGGATCCCGGGGTCGGGCAGCAGTACCTCTTCGATCTCGCGCGGATACAGCAGTTCGCCGCCGCGATTGATGACGTCGTCGCCGCGACCGGTCAGGTAGACGAAACCGGCGGTGTCCACCCGGCCCAGATCGCCGGTGTCGAGCCAGCCGTGCGCGTCGAAGCGGTCGTGGGCGCGGCCGCCGTGATAGCCGGAGATCACGCCCGCGCCCCGAATGTGCAGGCGGCCGGTGTCTCCCGGCGGCACCACGGTGCCACGCCGATCCCGGATCTCGACCTGCACACCGACCGGTCGCCCGCACGAACCCGGCGGTGCGATGCCGTCCAGCGGGGTCGCGGTGATCTGGCTGGCGGCCTCGGTCATGCCGTAGCTCTCCACGATCGGCACACCGGTGAGCGCGGTGATGCGGTCGCGCACCGCGACCGGCAGCGGGGCCGAGGCCGACCGAATGAAGCGCAGCCCGGTGCCGCCGGGGATCTGCTCGCCGGTGCCGAGCACCGACAGGATGGCGGGGACCGCGTTGAGCCAGGTGATGCGGCGTTCGGCGAGCAGCTCCCAGAAGCCCGACGCGTGGAAGCGGCGGTCCAGGACCAGGGTGCCGCCCGCGATCGAAGTCGCGAGCAGCGCAACGACTTCGGCGTTGATGTGGAACAGCGGCAGGCAGTTGTAGCCGCGGTCGGCGGCGGTCAGCCGATTGTGCCGGGCCACCGCACCCGCCACGTGCAGCAGCTGGGTTTCGCTGAGCCGCACCGCTTTCGGTTCCCCGGTCGATCCGGAGGTCGACAGCAGCACCGCGCCGCGACCGGCGTGCGGGACCGCACCCAGTGTCCGCGCCGGGCCCGGATCCGCGGACAGCAGTGGCACCCCGCAGTCCGCGGCCAGTTCGGGGCGCGAGCCGACGACCGCGGCCGGATGCACGCTCGTGAGGGTGCGCCGCAATTCGTCGAGAGGCGCGCGTGGATCGACCGGCAGCACACAGCGTCCGGCCGCGATGAGCGCGAGGAAGGTGGTGGCGAAGTCGAGGGGATCGTCGAGATCGACGACGATCACCGCGCCGGGGCGGATCCGGCACGCCTCGAGCTTGCGCGCCCAGCCCAGGGTGAGGGCCCATAGCTGCCGGTAGGTGCGGGTCCGGCCGCTGCGCGCATCCTCCAGAAAGGTTCGCGGGCCGGATATTCGGGACTGCTCGGCGACCGTCACCGCGAGCGTGCCCGCGTGTGAAGGGTTTTCGCCTGGCTCCTGGAACTCGGCGATCGCTTCCATCTCACCAGCGTGAGCGTCGAACCTGTGACATTGTTACCTCATTTCTGTGAGGTTCCTGCACGGTCCCGGCGAGTCTCGCCGACACGGCGAGGGTTGCCCGATGTCAGCTGTGTGAGGTCCGCGCCGCCGGCTCGGTCGGCACATGCACGACGCCGTCCGCGCGCAGGCCTGAGGCGAGCTCTCCCGCGATCCAGCGATGCCCGGCCGTGGTCGGATGTAACCCGTCGGCCAAGCGCGGGAAATGCCACTTGGACACCAGCGGATCGAAGACCACCGCGTGCGGGTCGGCGCTGTGGGTGGCGGCCACGATCTCGGCATCGGTGTCCCACACCGCCTGCGCGGGATGATCACCGGTCGGGAACACGGTCAGCACCGCGATGGCCGAGGTCGGCGATTCCATTCGGACCAGCCGGATCAACTGTTCCACCCCGGCGCGCAACAGTGCCGGAGGTGCGCCGACGTCATTGTGTCCGGACTGGATGATCACCAGTGCCGGATGCAGATGTGGCAGATCGAGTTTCGGCAGCAGCCGATCGAGGGGTCCCAGCGACCGCGCCCCGCCCGCGACGAATCCGGCACCCGGATCCGCGCTCACCACCACCCGCCACCCGATCGTGTCGGCCAGCACTTCCGGCCACGCCTGCCGCGGCGATCCGGCGCCCGTCCCGGCCGCGAACGAGGCCCCCAGCACCGCGAGCACCGGCCCCTTATCCCGCATCGCGCCGCCGCCCGCAACCCCCGCCGCCGCTACCGCCCGTTCGTGCGGCCGCAATATGGCCATATCGCACGACACGGCGAACAGCGACAAACCGGCGAATCCAGCAGCGAGCCAACGGGACAGGGTGCGATGCACGCCGCCCTTTCTATCGGCCGCCCGCACGCCGGTCAAGGCAAGTGCCCTTGACCGGTCAGCGACCCGCGACGGACCGATCAGGAATCGAGAAGCCCCGGACGGGGGTCGAACCATAGCGTTGGTGTCACGGAGTTCGACACGACATGAAGGAGCACCTCCGATGGCCAGCAAACTTGACGCGATCCTCTACCCCGTCACCGATATCGCAGCCGCGAAAGCCCAGTTCACCGCGCTGCTCGGGGTGGAACCCGCGGTCGATCAGCCGTACTACGTGCACTTCCAGCCCGCCGACTCCCTGGCTGTCGGCCTGGTCCCCAACGGCCGCGACCGCGGCCTGACCGGCGGCACCCCGTTCTGGACGGTCGACGATATCAACGCCGAGGTCAAGGCCCTGGTCGAAGCGGGCGGCACCGTCACCGAGGACCCCCACGACGTCGGCGGCGGCAAGCTGGTCGCCGTGGTCCAGGACGCCCAGGGCAACGTGATCGGCCTCGCCCAGTCCTGACCCCCGCCAGGACCAAGATCAAGGAGCCCTCACCGTGCCGATTCGGGCAAGAGTTCGCGGTGAGAGCTCCTTGATCTTGAAGGTCAGCGGTAGCCCAGTTCCGACAGGGTGTAGGCGATGTCGCGGCGGACGGCGGGGATCCGGGTGGCCAGGCCGATGAGGGTATTGCGTACCGCGCGTGCGGGTTTGGGGGAGAGGGTGGCCACGCGGGTCATGCGATCGGTGAGTTTGACGACGTCGGTCGCGACGGGTCGGCGGGTGGATTCGTAGTCGTCGAGCAGGGTGTCGGGCTGTCCGCCGAGGACCTGGGACAGGAGTCTGCCCAGGACGGCGGCGTCCTGGATGCCGGTGTTCATGCCCTGACCGCCCGCGGGGCTGTGTACGTGCGCGGCGTCGCCCGCGACGAAAACCCTTCCGGCGCGGTAGGTGTCGGCGACCCGGTGGTGTACCCGGAAGCGGGAGCTCCACAGCAGTTCGTGGACGGTGATCTCGCCTGCGGGGCCGCGCGCGTCGAGCAGCTGCTGCACATGCTCGAGGTCGGGCTTCTCGGGTGCCTCGTCGACGGTGGCGACGACGCGGTAGCGCATACCGTCCGGGTCGGGCAGCGGCGCGACTACGGTGACGCCCTGCGGGTCCAGGTGCAGGCCGACCTGCTGGCGCGGTTCGGGCCAGGTCATGCGAATGTCCGCGAGTACGAACGACTCCGGATAGGTGGAGCCGGTGAAGCCGATGCCCGCCTGTTCGCGCACCACACTGTGCATGCCGTCTGCACCCACCACATAGTGGGCGGCCAGGGTGCCGGTGGTGCCCGTGCTGTCGGTATAGGTGAGGGTCGCGCCGTCGGCGTCCTGCGTCACCGCGGTGACCTCGTAGGGGCGCGCGACCTCACCGCCCACCTTCCGCAGCCGCTCGAGCAGGACCTCTTCGGTGATCTCCTGCGGAACGAGCAGGGCGAACGGATAGTCGGTCGGCAGATCCGCGAACGAGAGTTCCGCCAGTTCGTGCCTGCCGTCGTGCAGCACGAAGGTGTCGACCACCTCACCGCGTTCGATCAGGGTGGCGGAGATCCCGAACTCCGAGAGCACCTCCAGGGTGCGGGCGTGCACCACGCAGGCCCGCGAGGTGTTCGCGCCCTCGGAGATCTTGTCCAGCAGCACGAAATCCACTCCGGCGTCCGCCAGCGCGATGGCGACGGTCATGCCGACCGGACCCGCGCCGACTATCGCCACCTCGGTCGTCGGGGGAATCGGGTTGACGCTCATGTTTACTCCTCGATCGTGCCTGCACAGCGCGGTTCGATCTTGCGGGCGGCCGAAATCGATTGCAAGACCCCGGTACTCGAGGCACGAACTCGTGGAACACCCTGAGCCGGGCCGCGGTTGGAATGAGGGCGGGGTGCGACCTGAGGCTGATACCGCCGACTACCGGAGGGGGATGGCAGGGCGTGATCGCTGGTGGAGAATTTCCTGCGCGTCCCGTGATCACCAGCGTTCTTTAGGAAACCTCACAGGCGCAACGGATCCGACGCACAGCTGCGGGGACGAGGGTAGTCCTCGGAACCCGCTGGGGCGGGTCCGGACAGTTATCCGGAAATCGACGCGTGAACTCGCTTTACCTGGTGAATGGGAGAACACAGTGCCCGCAACGTCTACTCTCGCTGTCCCCGTGGCTTCGACGCAGATCGCAGACGACTACCGGGGCCACGGCTGGACCGTGTCGGTGACCGCCGACGGCATCGAGCTGATCACCGATGCGCGCATCGCGGCGGTGGAGTTGACGGGCGTACAGGCGGCCACGGTGCGCCGTTACCTGCGGGCCAACAACCTCTCCGGTCCGGTGATCGAGATCCAGGGCCGCGAGCGTCGCGAGATCCACCTGGTCGTCGGCGCGGGCAAGGCCTTGCGCGCCATCGAGATGCTCCGCGAGTCCGGCGCGACCGTGTACACCGACGGCGCGCGGGTGGCGCTGCCCGCCGGGGATCCGGCGATGGGCTGGGGAATCGCGCCCGGCGAGGCCCGCTGGGTGCCGCCGCTGGTGGCCATCTCCGCCGCCGTGACCGCTGCGAATCGGTCGAATCGGTCGAACCTGCGGAAGCTCGCCTGCTGAGGCAGACCCGAGAAGTAAGGGCTGGCGCGCATTTGAAAGAGGGATTATTCAGAAGGGGACCCTCTGATCTTGCTCGGTGAGCGCCTGAGCGAGGTGACCATCAGGGGTGATGGGAGAACTTGTGCGGGTACTCGGCCCATGGTCGGAATCGGGGGACCTGGCCGCGAGTGGTGGTGGTAAGGCGCAGGGGTTGTATGCGCTGGGGGAACTGGGGGTTCCGGTGCCACGGTGGGTGGCACTGGGCAGCGACGTGTTCGAAGAGTTCGCCGCCGCAGCGGGATTGGGGCCCGCACTGCGCGAATTCGCCGCGATCGACGAGGTGGCGGCGGCGGTGGAGCGGGCCGCGGAACTGCGGGCCGCGCTCGCGGTGGCCGAGATCGCGCCGGACGTGCGGAAATTGCTCGTCGAGGCGTGGGAAGCCCTGGGAGAGAGCACGATCGCGGTGCGCTCGTCCATGCTCGCCGAGGACGGTGCCGAGCATTCCTTCGCCGGGCAGTTCGACAGTCACCTCAATGTGCGCGGCCTGGACGCGGCGATCGAACGAATCCGGGACTGCTGGGCGTCGGCCTTCTCCGAGCGCGCGGTGCGATATGCGTTCGCGCGCAATCTGTCTCGGTCCCTCGTGCCCGCCGTGGTGTTGCAGCGGCTGGTGGCCGCCCGCGCCAGCGGTGTGGTGTTCACGCTCAATCCGATGACCGGGGCCCGGGACGAGCTGGTGATCAGCGCCGTCTACGGGCTGGGGGAGGGCTTGGTCTCCGGTGTGGTGGACGCCGACTCGGTGATCGTGGACAAGGACACCGGCGCGGTGCTGGACATCGTGGTGGGGGACAAGGATATTCGCTACGAACCCGAGGACGGCCAGGGTGTGGCGGCCGTCGAGGTGCAGGCGACGCAGCGTGGTGCCGAGGTGCTGGCCGCCGCCGAGATCGCCGAGCTGACCGAGCTCGCGCGCAAGATCGAGGTCGAACGCGGTGCGCCGCAGGACATCGAGTGGGCCATCGACGACGCGGGCATCTGGCTGTTGCAGGCCCGCCCGATCACCGCCGTCGCCGCGACCGCCGCGGATCGATCAGCGGAATTGCGCGGCGCGGGCGAGCAGGTCGGTCCCGACGAGGCGCGAATCTGGGACAACTCCAACATCATCGAGAGTTTCAGCGGCGTCACCTCACCGCTGACCTACACCACCGCGGCCGACATCTACGGCCGGGTGTATCGGGGCTACGCGGCCTCACTGCGGGTGCCGCCCGCTCAGTTGGAGCAGACCGACGCGTGGACACCGGTGCTGCTGGGCAGTTTCCACGGTCGCGTGTACTACAACCTGCTGCACTGGTATCGCATGGTCGGCATCGCGCCGGGCTATCCGCTCAATCGCAAGGTCCTCGAGGCCGCGCTCGGCGTGGCCGAACCGCTGCCGGACGAGATCGCGAAGACGCTGCGCCCCTTCGAATTCGACTCCACGTTTGCCCGGCTGCGCTCGCGCGCGGTCACCACCGCGACCTATGTGCGACGGCTGTTCGGCATCGACACCATGATGGAGCGGTTCACCACCGAGTTCTACCGCGTCTACGACGAATACGACTCGCTGGACTACACCACGCTGACCGGCGAGCAGGCCTACCGCTCCTACCGCACCGTCGACCGCGATCTGGTGGAGCGCTGGGGACCGCTGATGGTGCTCGACGCCATCCTGCTCACCCTCACCGGACTGATGTTCGGGCTCACCAAACTGCTGCTGCCCAAGGCTCCGGAATGGTTCCTCTACGCGGTGCTGGGTCCCGGCGCGGATATCGAATCCGCCGAACCGGCCCGCGCGATGACGGAACTGGCGCTGCTGGTCCGCGCCGATGAGACGCTTACCGAGCTCATCAATTCGACTGCGCCGGAAGCTGTTCCGGACGCACTGCGAACGGGCGGCCACCACGGGTTCATCGCGGCCGTCGAGGACTATGTGAACCGCTACGGCTACCGCAGCCTCGACGAACTGAAACTGGAGACCCCGGATCTGCGGGAGGATCCGTCGAGCCTGTTCGTCATGCTGCGCAGTGCGGCGAGCCGGGTCGGTGACACGGTCGCCGCCGGGCGCGGCGCGGAGGCCGAGGACTACCTCGACGCGCGCCTGCACGGCGTGCGCCGCCGCGTCTATGAACGGTTGCGCGCCAAGACCGCTCGCTGCGCCGCCCATCGTGAACGCCTGCGCTTCTGCCGCACCCGGGCCTTCGGCATGGTGAAGCGGATGATCCGCGTCATGGGCCGCGACCTGGTGGCACGCGGCGTGCTCGCGGAGTTCGACGATGTCTTCCAGCTGACCGTGCACGAACTGCGCGGCTGCTACGAGGGCGCGGACACCGGGGCACTGCGTTCGGTCGTCGCGGCCCGAAAGGCGTTGCGGGCCAGGGATTCCACGCTGGTCGCCCCGGCCCGATTCCGCACCGTGGGCCCGCGCCTGGGCAATGCGGAGCTGACCGCGCAGGGCTGGGTGCCGATCACCGCGACCGCCGCCGCCACCGTGGGCACCGTGCTGGTGGGCATGCCGTCCGCCGCCGGTGTGGTCGACGGCATCGCGGTGGTGGTCGACGAACCCCGGGATGTCGCGGGCGGCATCCTCGTCGCCTACCGCACCGATCCCGGCTGGGTGGCGGCCCTGCCGTCGGCGTCGGCGCTGATCATCGAGCGGGGCAGTCCGCTCACCCATGTGGCGATCGTGGCCCGCGAGCTGGGCGTGCCCACCGTGGTGCAGATTCCCGACGTCACCCGCCAGTTGCGCACCGGGATGCGCATCCGAGTCGACGGCGCCGGTGGAACCGTGACCGTGCTGCCCGAAGGAGAGCTGTGAGCGACCGCGAAGACGAAACGACCGTGCGGAACTGGCTCGTCGAGCCGAGCGCGGACACCGGGCTGTACCTGGCCGACGAGGCCGACGGGTGGGAGTACCGCAGCTATCGTGAACTGGCCGAACAGGTCTGGTCCATCACCGGACTGCTGCGCGCGCACGGACTGGGCTCCGGCGACGGGGCCTGCGTCATCATGCCGACCGGATTCCCGTGTGTGGCAGCGTTCTACGCGGTATGGGCCTGCGGCGGCGTGTTCACGCCGGTGGCCCCGCCCATGTTCGGTGACCTGGCCGCGATCGTCGCCCACATCGCGGGCATCCTGGAGCAGGCCGCACCCCGGGTGGTGGTGACCTCCCCGGAGTTCGAGCAGTTCGTGCGCGAGGCCGCCGCCGTCGCCGGACGCGAGGACGAACCGCTGGTGATCGGCACCGCCCTGCCCTCCGCGCCCGAGGTGCGGGAACTGGGCGCGGCAGCGGAAGTCGCACTGCTGCAATTCACTTCGGGCTCCTCGGGTGCGCCCCGGGGCGTGCGGGTGAGCTGGCCCAACCTGGCCAACAACATCGACATGATCACCCGGCTGATCGACTGGCGGACCGGCGACGCCATGGTGTCGTGGCTGCCGCTCTACCACGATATGGGGCTGGTGGGCGCGTTCCTGACCGGTGTCACCGCCCAATCCGACCTTTACCTGATGCGCCCGGACCAGTTCGTGCGCGACCCGATCCGCTGGCTGCGCGCCATGACCCACGCCCAGCACGCGGCGTCGCCCTCCTTCGCGCTCGGCTATGTGGCGCACCGGGTCCGGCCCGAGGAGATCGCGGAGCTGGACCTGTCGGGCTGGCGCACCCTCGCCATCGGATCGGAACCGGTCGAGGTCGCCGACCTACAGGCCTTCACCGAACTGACCGGGCCGCGCGGCTTCTCGACCGGCGCGCTCACCCTGGCCTACGGCCTGGCCGAGGCCACCCTGATGGTGACCTCGTCGCCGACCCGTCGCCCGATCACCGCGCTGCGCCTGGACAACCCGAAACTCCGTTTCGGCGAACCGATTCCGGTGCTGGAGGAAGCCGTCCTCGACGACACCCACCGGGTGTCCGGCGCGGGCTGGATCACCGGACTCGGGTTCTCGACGCCGGAATCCACCGTCACGGTGGTCGACGACGAGGGCCGTGCACTGCCCGACGGTGTGCTGGGCGAGATGGTCGTGACCGGTGATTCGGTGGCGCTCGGCTACTCCGGAAGTCCCGACACCGGTTCGACGACGCACTTCCAGGACGGCCGCCTGTACACCGGCGACGCCGGATTCCTGTACCGCGGTGAGGTTTTCGTACTGGGCCGGATGGGCACCAGCCTCAAGGTGCGGGGCCGCTCGGTGTTCATGGAGGACATCGAATCGCGGGTGGCGCAGGAAACCGGGCTCACCAAGGGCAAACTCGCGGCCGTCGGCATCGTGGAGGCCGGGGTGCAGGGTGTCGCCCTGTTCGCCGAGACCGCGCCCGGCGACTGGATCACCGAGGCGCGCGCCATCATTCGCGGGCAGCTCGGACCCGCGCAGACCGCGCACATCGTGACCGGTCCGCGCGGACTGATCCGCCGGACCTCCAGCGGTAAGCCGCGCCGCCGTCACATGTGGCAGCTGTTCAAGGACGACGAACTGCCCGGCGCGGTGCTGCACGACTCCGATGCGAGCGCCGGGCCCGCGGTCGAACCGGATGTGCCGCAACCGGGTCTGCCGCTCGAACGGCTGCGCGGGCTGCTCGAGGCCGCGTCGCGATCGGTGTCGATTCCGGATGAAGCCGCTGTCCTGTTCGAGGGTTCCCTGGCCGAGGGATTCGGCAATGCGGGTTCGGATATCGACTTCCTGGTGGTGACGGACGGTTCCGAGGAACTGCCCACGTTGCCGACCGTGCTGTTCCTCGACGGCCGCCGGGTGGAGGTGCGCACCCGCTCGCTCGACCAGCTGCGGCGGCAGCTCGAACGGGTCACCGGCACACCCGATGAGGATGTCCTCAATCGCTGTCAGCGGTTCCTGCGGGCGACCGTGGTGCGGGCAGGCAGCGTGGACCTGGACGGGCTGCGGGCGCTGATCGGGCACAGCGCGTTCGCCGATGTCGTCGCGGGATGGTGGACCGAGCGTGCCCGCCACGCCCTGCGACACTCGATCGCCTTGCGCGCCTTCGGGGTTCACGCCGAAGCCGCCGGGTGGGCTCTCGACGGCCTGACCCAGTCGATGAAGGCATGGGCCGCCCGGCGAGGCGAGACCTACCTGGAGACGAAATGGCTGCCCCGGCAGCTGGACCGCCTCGGGGCGGACCCATTCATCGACCGCTATCGCGAACTGCTGCGGGAGGACTCGGACCAGAACTGGTGGGAGTCGCTGCTGGCGTTGGCCGCGGAGCTCGGCGTGGACGGTGTCGCCGACGACGCGCACGCGCTGATCTTCACCCGCCGCCCGGCCGTCACCACCTGGTCGATCGCCGGGCGAGTGCACGTGCTGCGCGCCGACAGCGAGGTCTTCGTGCTCTCCGACCGGTCCGCGCAGGCGTGGCGGTCGGTGGTGTTCCGGCAGTCGGTGCGTGATGTGCTCGCGCGCGCTCCGCACGAGATCGGTGCGGAGCTGGCTGAATTCGTGCGACTGGGATTCGTCGGCCTGCAGTGGCGCGGCGGTGAGGTCCTCACGCCCGCGCTGGCCATGTGCAAGCCGGTCGAGCAGTACACGCCGGCCGCCGCCGTCGCCTCCCCGGCGCTCGGACTGGCCGGGGCGGCCCGTGACAGTGCGATCGCGACGCTGTCACCGCTGTCCGCGCAGCGCTTCACCGGCAGCGGTCTCAACCTGGTGTGGTCGAACGTGGTGCTGGAGAACGCCCGCGAGGATCTCGTCGGCGCGGTCAAGGACGCTCAGGTGGAGGTGGCCGATATCGCCGCGCACCGGCTGATCGCCATGAGCGTGCGAGTGCTGTTGAGCGCCTTCGGCGTTCATCCGCTGCCCGCCGACGTGGACCCGGTCGGCACGGTCGACCGCCTGCTGCCGTCCAACACTCGCGGTCGTGCCGAACTCGTCGCCGCACTGGAATCCGCTGGGCGCGTGCGCTTCTCGGCACCCGGCAGTGACGCCCTCGCCGGACTGGCCGTCCTCGACGATTTCGTCACCACCGTGCGTGGCGTCGCCGCCGATCCCGCCGACTTCCCGGCCTCCTTCGACTCCCGGGAGCAGTGGCAGCGCACGCTCGCCCTCGGCTACGACTGGTTGCGCCTGGCCGGATACCTCGACACCGACCTTCCCCTGGACGAGGCCCGCGATCTGCTGGCCAGCGGCGGCCAGCAGCCGCACCTGCGTGAAAGCGAGCGGTCATGACCACCGAAAACCCTGTCGCCGAACGTGTCCGGCAGATCGTCGCCGCCATGGCTCCGAACTCGGCGGCCGACCCCGCCGACGAACGCCGCCTGATCGAGGACCTCGGCTACGACTCGCTGCGGCTGATGGAGCTCACCGTCGTCCTCGAACGCAGCTTCGAACTGCCGCGCTACCGGCCCGAGCAGCTGATGGGCGTGCTGCGCGTCGGCCAGGTCGTGGATCTGGTGGTCACGAGCCTGGAGGTGCGGGCATGAGCGGCGACACCGTGCTGCTGACCGGAGCCAGCGGCCTGGTCGGGGCCGAGGTGGCGGCGCGCCTCACGGTCGCCGGTCGCCGGGTGGCCGCTGTGCTGCACAGCAATTCGGATATCCGATGCAACAACGGCAGCGTCGTCGAACCGGCGCTGCGGGTGTCCGGGGATATCCGCAGGCCCGGGTTCGGCCTGCCGGACGACATCGCGGCGCGGCTCGGCACCGAGGTCGGGCTGATCGTGCACTGCGCGGCCACCACCGCCTTCGACGCCACCCCGGAAAGCTACGAGGAGCTCAATGTCGGTGGTGCGACGCACGCCGTGCAACTGGCCCTCGACTGGGATGTGCCGCTGGTGCACGTGAGCACCGCGTATGTGTGCGGGCTGCGCGGCGGGGTCATCCGCGAGGACGAACTCGACACCGGTCAGGGATTCGGAAACGGCTACGAGCAGAGCAAGTTACGGGCCGAACAGCTGGTGCACGCGGCGGGGGAGCGCGGACTGCGCTGGACCATCGTGCGGCCCGGGATCGTCACCGGCGGCCTGAGTGACGGTGCCATCCGCGAGTACAAGAACCTCTACACGGTCGTGAAACTCATGGTCGAGGGGAAACTGCGCACCCTGCCCGGCCGCTACGACGCCACCCTCGCCCTCGCCCCCGTCGATCATGTCGCCGACGTGATCGCCGCCGCCGTACAGGATTTCGACGCGGTGGCGGGGCAGACGCTGCACGCCGTCGGCCGTGACACGCTCTCGCTGCGCGAGGTCTCCGATGTGCTGGCCGAATACCCGTCGTTCGACGTCGCGACCTTCGTGCCCGAATCCTCCTTCCGCGCCGAGGATCTCGATCCCATCGAGCGCGAGTACTACCAGCGCATCGGCGTGCTCTACACCAGCTACTTCCAGCGTCGGCTGAGCTTCGACACCACCGACGCCGACCGGCTGCTCGATGGTCTGCCGCCCCGCACCGGCAAGGACTACCTGCGGCTGCTGCTGGACCACTGCCTGGAGACCGGGTACCTCGGCGCACCGCTGCTGTCGATCGAGGACATGTTGGCGCGCACCAGCTTCGGTGAGGTGACGCGATGAACGGCGACCCGCTGCGCACCCTGCTCGAGCAGCTCACGCCGTCCAAGGAGAAGGTCGACGCCTATCTCACCGACACCTATCTGCTCGAGACCGTCGATCAGACCCGGCGTCTCGGCATCGACACCGAGCGCTTCGCGGCCGAACACGCACTGCTGCTGCTCAAACCGGACGCCATCGTCGCGCGTGCCGTCGAACCGACCCTGCGGTGGCTGTCGGACAACGACTTCCGGGTAGTAGAGGCCCGCCGCGTGGTCGTCGACCGGCACGTGGCGCGCGCCCTGTGGTATTTCGCCTGGAACATCGCCTCGCCGGAGCGTCGCAGGCTGGCGGATCTGCTGGTCGGGATCTCCGACGTGCTGGTGCTGGTGGTGCACGGCCCCGTCGGTGAGCTGCCGACCTCCGTGCGGCTGACCGCGTCCAAGGGCGCGACCGATCCGCGCAAACGGCAGCCCGGGGAACTGCGGCACCTGCTGGGCCGCCACAACTATCTGCTCAATCTGGTGCATTCGCCCGACGACCCGGCCGACGTGCTGCGCGAACTCGCCATCTACTTCGACGAGCACGAGCGGGCGGAGCTGTTCGCCCGCGCGGCCGACGGAACCGACCGTTCCGGCGTCGCCGCGGCGCTGGCCGAGGAACTGTACGCGGTCACCCCGGCGCGCAGTTTCGACCGGGCCGAGGCCCTGGCGGGGGTGTGCGACGCGCTCGGCCGCACCGCACCGGAATCCGATGCCGAACAGGCGACCTTGCTGAATACGGCGTGGTCAGCGGGCCGCGATCTTGATCCGTGGTCGACAATCGTGCTCGGTTCCCACGTCCTTCCCATGCGCACCGGGACCGGATCGCAAACCCTGCGACCCGTGGGCGCGACCGATTGGCTGGAGGCCAGACCGTGACACAGGCAGAAATCGCGACAGCGTCCCACATCCGCACCATTCCGCGCGCCCTCGCCCACCGGCAGGCCGTGTCGGAAGTCTTCGTCACCTCCCTGGACGAGGCGAGCGCCGACAGCTTCGTGGTGGGTGCGCAATTGCCGCGCATGCACGGGCACTACGGCGATCACGCGGGCGAGCTCGCCCGCCACCACGATCTGGTGGCGGTCATGGAGGCCGCCCGGCAGGCCTCGATCGCGGTCACCCACGAGTTCTATGGGGTGCCCACCGACTGCGCGTTCCTGGTGCGCACCTTCAACGGCACCGGGGTCGACGCACCGAGCTGGGAGATCGGTGTCGCCCCCGCCGACCTGGAGTTGCGGGTGCGGGCGCTGCGCAAGCATCACCGCGACGAGACGCTCCAAGGTCTGGACCTGGTGCTGGAAATCAGTTGCGGGGGAATCGAAATGGGGACCGTCGACGGCTCGTTCTCCTGGGTCGCGCCGCAGCAGTGGGGTGCGCTGCGGGCCGGATTCCGCAAACGCCTCGGGCTGCGGGCCTTCGAGACCGCACTGCCGATCGGGGAGCGGGCCGCGGCGGGTCTGGTGGGCCGGGAGAACCCGCGCAATGTGGTGATCGGGCCGCCGGAAGCCACCGCGACCGGCACCCGCGCCGCCGTGGTCACCGACACCACGCATCCGATCCTGTTCGACCATCAGCTCGACCACGTGCCCGGCAACCTGCTCATCGAGGCGTGCCGGCAGACCGCGCTGACCACTCTCGGCGGTCGCACCTGCCGGCTGGTCAGCGTGACAAGCACTTTCGAGCATTTCGTGGAATTGGATCTGCCCGCCGAATGCGTGGCCGAGCGCACCGAATCCGGCGTCGATGCCACCGTCGTGCACTGCGAGATCCGGCAGCTGGGTGCCGTCGCGGCCCGCATCGACCTCGAATTCGCCGACGGTGCCGCGGAATCGGAGACCGATCGGTGAATGTGGAGTTGCTGACCGGCACCCGCGCGGTACGCAAGGGCCTGGATCTCACCCGTCCGGTCTCCGATGCGGAGCTGGCGGCCTGCCTCGATATCGCCGTGCACGCGCCGAGCGGATCCAACCGGCAGCCGTGGCGCTTCGTCGTGGTGCGCGACGGCGGGCTCAAGGCGGCGATCGGCGAGTACTACCGGAAGGGGTTCGCGGCCAATCTGTCCGGGCGGACACCACGCCCGGACCAGCTCGCTGACCTCGGCTCGGGACAGTACCTCGCCGATCATCTGGGCGAGGTGCCCGCGCTGATCCTGGTGTGCTCGCTGGGGCGGCTGCCCGCCGATGCCCCGCCACTCCGCCAGGCCAGCTTCTACGGCTCCATCTATCCGGCGGTGTGGAATCTGCAATTGGCTTTGCGGGCAAAGGGTCTGGGTTCGACCATGACCACCGCGCACCTGGCCTACGAGCGGGAAGTCGCGGAGCTGCTCGGCATCCCCTTCGACGAGGTGAGTCAGGTGGCGCTGCTGCCGGTCGCGCACCTGCTGCCCGGCCGGGCAGCGGCACCGCCGAGACGCACACCGGCCGCGGAAGTCACCGGGTGGGACGGCTGGGTCGGAGCCGAAGGAGTGCGGGGGTGACCGAGCTGGCTGAAAGACCCTCCAGCACAGCCGGGTTCGGCGCGGTCGGGCGGATCATGCGGTTCACCCGCGTCATGTACAAGCCGCACTACCTGCTCTACGGCATCCTGTGGACGCTCGCCCTCGAGGGCACGGCCGCGCTGCTGACCCGCCCCGGATCAGGCTGGCACCCGACCGGGGCGACCGTCGCCCGCATCGCGATCGTCGCCCTGGTGCTGCTGTACCTGCGCATGGTCGACGAACAGAAGGACCTCGAATACGACCGGGTGCACAATCCCGATCGGCCGCTGGTCACCGGCGCGGTGAGCGCCGCCGACCTGCGCGGGGCGATGACCGTCATCGCGGTCGTCGCCATCGGCGGCAGTCTCGCGCTGTCGGTGCGCTCGGCGGTCGCGATCGCCGCCGTGCTGGCCTACGGGCTGATTCTCTGGGGGCTCGAACAGCTTTCGGAGACGGTGCGCACCGATATCCTGCTCAACCTCGTGGTCACCTACCCGGTACAGCTGCTGGTCACCGCCTACGTGGTGCTCTCGGCCGTCGACACCGGGGAGGCGGCGGCGAGCTGGCGGGTCGCGGTGGTGGCGATCGTGTTCGCGGGCGCGTTCCTGCAATTCGAATTCGCTCGCAAGACCTGGCGGGTCGCCCGGCCGGGGGAGATGTACTACTCGAATGCCCTGGGCGCGCGCGGAAGCACGGCGGCCTCGGTGCTGCTGGCGGTAGCCGCCGTCGTCACCGAGATCGTCGTGGCGCGACCGTGGGACATGTCCGGCGCGGCCGCCGTGATCGGGTGGATTCCCTTGGTACTGTGCGTGATTCCCGCCATCGGCTCGGTGCGGTTCGAGCGGTCGGAGGATCCCGAATATCCGGTGCTGCCCGCCGTCGCGTTCATTCTCACGCTGTACCTGACGCTCATCGCGCAGGCGGTGGTGGCCACCCGCTGACCGGGCGTCCGGATCAGCGGTAGGCCAGCCGCCGGAAAGACACACTCGCGCAGGCGAATCCGATCGCGGCCAGCGCGGTGCACCACAGCACCGCCGCCAGACCCCGGTCCGCGCCGGTGCCGTCGAGCAGCCCGCGCACCGAATCCACCACGGGGGTGGCGGGCTGGCGGTCGGCGATGCCGCGCAACCAGCTCGGCATGGTGTGGGTCGGCACGAAAGCGCTACTGACATAAGGGATGAACGTGATGGCGTAGGTGAGTCCGCCCGCCGCCTCCGGATTGCTGGCCGCCATGCCCAGGGCCACCGCGATCCAGGTGATCGCCGTGACGAACAGGCCGATCAGCCCGGCCGCCGCCAGCCAGCCCAGCGGTCCCGAACCGGGCCGGTAGCCCAGCGCCACGGCCACCGCCACCGCGATCACGATCGCCGCCATGGTGCGCACCACGCCCTCGGTGAGATGCCCCGCGGCCAGGGCCTGCCGGTACATGGGCAGGGTGCGGAAGCGGTCGACGCTGCCCTTCGTCATATCCGTGCACACGCTGGTCGCGGTGATCGACGCGCCGAAACCCGTGCACAGCAGCATGATTCCCGGCACCACGTAGTCGAGGTAGGAGCCGCCGACGTCGATCGCGCCGCCGAAGACGTAGGTGAACAGCAGCATCATCAGGATCGGCATGGTCAGGGAGATGACCAGGGTGTCGGTGCTGCGCAGGGTGCGGCGCGCGCACCGCCGGAACATGACCAGGGTGTCGGCGAGAAAGGGCGGCGGGGTCACCGGGCGGCGGCCTCGATGAGATCGGCGGCCCGCTCGACGGTCCCCTCGGTGCGCAGGGTGCGTGCGAATCTCTGCACCCGCGCGCGGGTCACATCGTTGAGCAGCGGTGCCAGCCGCTGCTCCAGCTTGGCGGCGGTGAGCTCGGTGAAGCGCAGGTGCGCGCCCACGCCGAGGCGTTCCACCTGACCGCCCCACAGCGGCTGCTCGAAGGACACCGAGCACACCAGGGTCGGCAGTCCGGCGCGCAGACTCTCGAAAAGGGTGCCGACGCCACCGTGGTGCACGGCGGCCGCGCAATACGGGAAGATCGTGTCATAGGCGAAGGGGCCGACGATCTTCACGTGCTCGCCGGGCTGTGCCCGCGCCACATCCAGATCGCTCCAGCCCGCGCTCACCAGCGCCCGCACCCCGAGTTTGGCGGAGACCTCGTCGACCATGGACAGCACCGCGCCCGCGTCCTTGATCGGCATGCTGCCGAACCCGAAGAACACCGGCGGCGTATCGGCGCACACCCATTCGAGGATGTCGTGATGGTCGCCCGCCAATTCGCCGACGGCGGCACGGGTTTCCTGGTTCAGGGTGAGGAACCCGGTGAACGGTCGGCGCTCGTCCCAGAGCTCCGGCAGTCCGGGAACCAGTGCGGGATCGTAGATCTGCAATTCCGGCACCTCGGCGCGCGCCAGCATGGCCGCCGGGCTGGACCAGGTCTTCGGCAGACCCAGCGAGGCCCGCAGGTCGTTGAGATAACGCATGAACACCACCCGGCGCAGGTTCTCGGCGACCGTCCAGGTCGCCAGATTCACCGCGGCGGGCGGATTGCGGTGCGGGGCCAGGACTCCCGGAAACGGATAAGCGCGATTGGAGCGGCACGGGAAATAGTGCATGCTCACCAGCGGCACACCCATGGCCTCGGCGACCGAGACCGCGCGGTCCTCGGTGACGGTGCTGGCGACGATGAGTTCGGCCTTGGCGCAGACGTCGACGACTTCGCTGTTCATCCGGTCCGCGTACTCGGCCATCTGCTCGCCGACCAGCCGCATCAACCGCAGGGTATTGCCCGCGGCGAGGGCGCGCTGGCCCTCCGCGGAGGAGTAGAGCTGCTGTACGTCCGGGCCGCAGGGCAGGACGGGCAGACCCGCGGCGGCCACGAACTCGACCAGGTTCGGGGGCGCGCCGAGCAGGACGTCGTGGCCGCGCCGCCGCAGTTCGACGCCGAGCCCGACCACCGGATGCACGTCACCCCGGGTTCCCGTCAGCGGAATCGCGATACGCACGCAGTCTCTTTCGACGCAGTGGTGGGACCAATCGACACTGGTTGCTGCCCTGTGCGCTTGTCCAGACCATGGAAATGTGGGCGTTTCAGAAGGGGTTCGGGCTGGGTACAGTGCGGCGAATGCACATCGCGATGTTCGTGGACTATCACCCGGCCTCGCTCGGCGGCGTACAGACCGCCGTCACCGCCCTGCGTCGCGGACTCGAACACGCGGGGCATCGGGTCACGCTGTTCACCGTGCCCGACCCGGCGGCCGCTCCGGATCCGGACATCGTTGTGCT
The DNA here is from genome assembly GCF_045161165.1 of Nocardia sp. NBC_00511. Taxonomy (NCBI): domain Bacteria; kingdom Bacillati; phylum Actinomycetota; class Actinomycetes; order Mycobacteriales; family Nocardiaceae; genus Nocardia; species Nocardia sp. NBC_00511. Next base: position 3,188,027 of record NZ_CP107849.1, on the reverse strand, counting down.
GCACGGGCTTTCCCTGCCCGCAGTGAACGGCTTCGAGGTGGTCGGGCCCACCCGGGGTAATGCCGCGCTCATCGACGCCGCCTTCGCCGCGCGCGGGCCGTTCGACATCGTGCACACCCACACCACCTACGGCGTCGCCATCGCCGGAATGAAAGCCGCACGGCGGCATCGGATTCCGCTGGTGCACACCGCGCAGAGCCGCGACGACGCCTTCATCGAGCACACCGTGCCCGCGCCGTATCCGGTCGCGCTGGCGCTGCGGCTGCTGCACGGGCGCTTCGTGTCCCATCGCCATCACATGCCGCACCTGGCCGGGGAATCCACGGCCGCCCGGCACGCCTGGTGGACGATCACCGGGCAGGCGCAGGCCGCCGACCGGGTGATCGCACCCACCCGCCACTTCGCGGAACTGCTGCTCGCGCACGGTGTCACCCGGCCGCTGCGGGTGATCTCCAACGGGGTGGACGACGCCCTGCTCGATGCCCGGGTCGCCGTGCCGCGGGTGGATGACGGTCCGCTGCGGCTGGTCTGGTGCGGGCGGTTGTCGGCGGAGAAGCGACTGCTGGAATCGATCGAGGCGATTCGGCGCACGGACAACACCGTTCTGGATATCTACGGTGACGGCGAGCTACGGGGTCCGGCGGCCGGGCGCATCGTCGAATTGCGGCTCGGTGACCGGGTGCGGCTGCACGGGCGGGTCAGCCAGGCGCAGTGCCTGGACGCGATGGCCGCCGCGGACGCGCTGCTGTTCCCGTCCCACGGTTTCGACACCCAGGGCATGGTGCTGCTGGAGGCGACAGCCATGGGACTGCCGGTGGTGTACTGCGATCCGGCGCTGACCGAATCCGTGCCCGCCGGAATCCGCACCGCTGATCCGTCCGTCGACGCACTGGCCGACACGCTCGGCAAGCTCGCCGCCGATCCCGCGCTGCTGGCCGGATTGCGTGAGGAGCTGGCCGGGCAGGTGGACTCGGTGCGGCAGTCGCGGCAGATCGCGGCCATGGTCGAGGTCTACCGGCAGGCGCGGGTGACGCTGAGTGCGGTTGCGCCGCAGGCGATGCCGCGCACCCTCGCCGAGATCCCCACCGCGCCGGGGCGGATCCCCGGGCTCGGGCACAGCGTTCGGGCGCTGCAGGACGCGCCCGGGTTCGTGAAGTCGCTGCCCGAGCTCGGCCCGATCGTGCGCGTGCACTTCGGCAGCCAGACCGGCTACGTCCTCACCACACCCGACCTGCTGCGCGAAGTGAACCTGGGGGACGCCGAATTCGAGCGGGAGGACCTGCGCGAGGCCATCGCCGATATCGCGGGCGGTGCGGTGAACGTGCTGCGCGGCACCGAACATCGGCTGCGCCGGCGGATGATCTCACCGGCCCTGCGGCAGTCCCGCCTGGCCGAATACGCCGAATCCGCGGCCGATATCGCGAACGCCTGGGCGGCCGCCCTGCCCGCCGGGCGGCGGGTGAACCTGATGGACGAGGCGCACGGGCTGGTGCTCGACACCGTCTCGGCGACGTTGTTCACCGCCGACTTCGGCGCCACCGCGCGGCGCGAGATCCGCGACAGCGTGCCGTGGCTGCTCAGTCAGGTGATCGTGCGCACCGCCCTGCCGCCGCGAGTGCGCCGGCTGCGGGTGATCGCGGAGTACCGGTGGCGCCGCAAGTCCCGGCACCTGCGGGCCGCGGTCGGTGCGGTGGTCACCGAATACCGCAGGCGCGACGAGGATTTCAACGATGTGGTGTCCGCGCTCATCCGGCACACCGACAGTGAGACCGGCGCGACGCTGTCCGACGACCACATCATCGACGAGGCGATCCTCATGCTCGCCGGTGGCGTCGGATCCATGGCGTCGCTGACGGGTTGGCTGTGGCACGAGGTCAGCCTGCGTCCCGCGATCGCGGAACGGTTGTACGCCGAACTGGACGCGGTCGTCGGCACCGGCGAGGTGCGGCCCTCGCATCTTCCCGCGCTCCCGTACCTGAAACAGGTTGTGTCCGAAACGATTCGGTTCTGGGGTCCGTGGATCAGCGCCGCCAATGCCGCCGCCGATCTTCCCATCGGCGAGGTGACCATTCCGGCCGGTTCGGCGATCATGTTCAGCCCCTACATGGTTCAGCACGATCCGCGCTGGTTCGCGCACCCCGAATCCTTCGACCCGGACCGCTGGGCCCCCGACCAGGTGGCCGACACCGCCAAGAAGGCCAGCATCTCCTTCGGCGTCGGCCGCCGCCGCTGCCTCGGCGACCACTACGCCCTGCTCGAAATAGCGCTGGCCTCAGCGGCTCTGCTCTCTCGCTGGCGCGTCACGCCCACCCCCGGCTACCGCGTCCGCGCCTCCAATCGCGACTTCGTGCTGTCGCCGTCAGCCCTGCCCGCCACCCTGCAACGCCGGTGAGATAGCGCGGACCCGGGTCAGCATCGCGCGGAATTCGGCGTCGTGGTCAGGGTTTTCCGGTGCCGCGAGGGAGATGCCGTGGCACAGCCCGCAGAACCAGCGTTCGAGCACGGCGGGTAGATCGGCGTAGGTCGCCTGCGGCACCAGCCGATCGAGCAGGTCGTCGGTGAGCAGTCGCGGCAGTTCGTCCCATCGCTTCGCCTGCGCGTACGCCGTGAAGTCCGATGCGGCGTCGGCATATCCGAGCGCGTCCAGGAGACCGCGATAGGCCGGGGTCGAATAGAGGAAGGCCAGTTCCGAACGGACCTTTTCGCGCTGGCTCGCGACGGCGGCCTCGTCGTGCCCGGTAACCACCTTCGGGACGACCACAACCCGGGGTCCGCCATCGCTTCGACCACGCTGGGCCGCACCGTCGTTCAGGGTGGGAAGAAGGTGTCCCCGGAGTGTGACCGGATGCGAGGCGGTCGGGTGAACCACGAATCCGTCCGCGGTCGCCCCCGCGAGCTCGCACATGCGCCGATTGACCCCACCGGTCCAAATGGCGGGCGCGGGCACCGCCAGCGGGCCGGGATTGAAATACGGCTGCAGCCTGGTGAATTCATAGTGGCTGCTGTGATGGTTCAGCCCGGTCCCGTCCTGGAACGCCGCGAAGATGGCGCGCAGCGAATCCACGTAGTCCGAGAGTTGCGCCACCGGATCACTCCAGGGCATCGAATACCGACCGACGATATTCCCCCGGACCTGTGAGGCCACTCCCAGTTGGAATCGCCCGCCAGACAGCTCGGCCAGATCCCACGCCGCACACGCGGTCACCATCGGACTCCGCGCGAACGCCACCACCATGCTGGTCCGCACCGTCAACCGACTGCTGTGCTCCAGCGCGAGCGCGCACACCGCGAACGGATCGTGCACCGTCTCCGAGACGTGCACCGTATCGAACCCGAGCTCCTCGATCCGCCGAACCCGCGCCGCCACCTGCGACAACCGCGTATCCGCCGGAAGCGACGTCACCAATTCCACACCGCGCACCCTACGGATCCGTTGCGACCCATCGACTCCTGCCCACCCCAGACCCGTGATCGAGTACCTGGTCGCCACCAGCCGGAGGAACTGGTCGGCTCGTTGAGATCTTGAATTCGATCTTGGGCAACCTCGGTGCGGGATCTGTCGGTAGGGTGCTCGGGGACTCGGTTCATTCCTGGAATTCGAACAGGCTGGCTTATGAGCGATGTACGTGTGGGGCGGCGGGTGCGGCGGACGCTGAACCGGGCCGACGGGCGGATCGATCTGCATATCGACGGCGGATCGGGGTGGGAACTGGCGCGGGGGGAGGCTCGAAGGGGTGGTGGGTTCGGGATTCCGGCGCAGTTCAGCGACGAATTCGAGGTTGCCCGGTTCGAGGGACTGGGGTTGGGTGACGGGGCGGCGGTGTTGCCGGTGAGTCCGGTGTCGTTCCGGGACTTCATGTTGTACGAGAAGCATGCGGTGGACGCGGCGCGGGGGATGGTGCGGCGGTTCATCCCTGCCGGGTATCCGGTGGCTCGGGCGTTCGAAGCGGTTACGCGGCAGACGTTTCCGGCGTTCCGGCCGAACAAGCTGTGGTATCAGCAGCCGATCTACTATCTGTCGAACGCGTTGACCATCGTGCCCAGCGGCACGGTGGTCGAGAGTCCTTCCTACAGTGGCGCACTGGATTTCGAGCTGGAGCTCGGGGTGGTGCTGGGGGCTCCGCTGCGGGACGCGTCGGCGGCGGAGGCCGCGGCGGCGATCGCGGCGGTGGTGGTGATCAACGACTTCTCGGCGCGGGATGTGCAGCTCGCGGAGATGCGGTCGGGGTTCGGGCCGCAGAAGTCCAAGCACTTCGCCAGCTCCATGTCGGAGACGGCGGTCGAGGCCGCCGGGCTGGTCGAGCGTTTGGACGAGCTGACCGCGAGTGTGCGGATCAACGGAGAGACGGTGTCGCGCACCGGGACTCGGGGCATGAAGTTCTCGATCGCCGAGGCGATCGCCCACGCCTCCACCTCCGAACAACTTTATCCGGGTGAACTTTTCGCCACCGGGACCCTGCCCGGTGGCAGCGGCATGGAGATCGGACGCTGGCTGGCGCCGGGCGACCGGTTACGGCTGGAGATCGACGGCATCGGCGTGATCGAACACGACATCGGCGAAAGCAAGGCAACGGCATGAAAATCGAACAGGTCGCGGACACCGTCTACGTGGTGACCGGAACCAACGTGAACTGGTCGCTGGTCACCGACGGTTCCGGCGTCACCCTCGTCGACGCGGGCTACCCCCGCGACATCGCCGCGGTCCTCGATTCCATCCACCAGATCGGCCACCACACCAACGATCTGGCCGCCATCCTCCTGACCCACGCCCACCTCGACCATATGGGCGGCATCCCCGGCCTGGTCGAACGCACCGGCGTCCCCGTCTACACCGGCGAACACGAAGCGGCCCACGCCCGCCGAGAATTCATCGAGCAGATCACCCCCGCCGAAATGGTCGGCCAACTCCGCACCCCCGGCGGCCCCCTCTGGATCAGCCAGACCCTACGGGTCATCCGAGGCCACATCCGCATGAACGTCCCCACCGCCACCGCCTACGACGACGCCACCCTCGCCGCCCTCCCCGGCGGCTTCCGCGCCGTCCCGGCCCACGGCCACACCACCGGCCACACCGCGTATCTCATGCCCGCCGAAGGCATCCTCTTCAGCGGCGACGCGGTTGTCACCGCCCACCCCTTGCTCCCGGGCACCGGCCTGCAAACCCTGCCCACGGTGTTCAACCACGACGAACCCCGCACCCGCAGCACCGCCACAACCCTTCTCGACAGTGCCCCCAAACTGATCATCCCGGGCCACGGCCTTCCCTACCCCGTCCCCGCGGGCACCGTGCCCAAGCTCGTCTGACGGCACTGAAGAGGAGGATCGGGAACGCCCGTCGGCATGTCCGACGGGCACCGATGCTCCCCCCGGAAGCCTGCTTCTGATCACCGCCCCATTCGGAACATGTTGTCCGCCAACCACTATGTTGTATCCATCTGTTAGTTCCATTCGGAAACGCAGGGGGATGGATGAGTGGGGGAACGAACGGTACGGCGGCCGGTGTGCCGAGGCGATGGGCCGGAGTCGCCCTGGTGGCCGGGGTCATCGCGTTCACAGTGCAGGCGATCCTGATTCCGCTGCGCGCTGCGCCGCAGTTCGGATTGCTGGCCAACCAGAGCGATCTGGAGATCTACCGCAGTGGCGCATTGCAGGTGCTGCACAATGCTTCTCTGTACCTAGAGCCGGTTCCGCCGGGCGGATGGTTCACCTATCCGCCCTTCGCCGCGATCGTCTTCATGCCGCTGGCCTGGATGCCGTTGGCCGCAGCGCAGTCGCTGGTGTTCGTCGTCTCCTGCGCCGCGCTGTGGGTGACCATGTGGCGTTGCTCCCGTGTGCTGGGCTATCGAGGCGATCGCAATCTGGCAGTGACCTGTCTGGGATTGTCTTTGCTTGCAGTCGATTTGGAGTCGGTGCGAGGGACGCTGTGGCAGGACCAGATCAATCTGATCCTGATGGCGGTGATCGTGTGGGATCTGACGCGGCCGAAGTCGGCGAGGTGGCGGGGATGGACGGTCGGGCTCGCGACCGGGGTCAAACTCACCGCAGTGGTCTTTCTGCCCTACCTGCTCTTCACGAAGCAGTGGCGAGCGGCGTTGTCCGCCACCGTGTTCGGAGCGGCGACGGTGCTGATCGCCTGGATCGCCGTCCCGGCGGACAGTCGTGAATATTGGCTGCACGCGGTGCATGATGTCGACCGGATCGGACCGGTCACCCATCCGTTGAACCAGTCGATCAACGGCGTGCTCGCGAACCTGTGGGCACCCGAATCCCCTCCCGCCCCGGTGTGGATACTGCTGGTCATCCTGGCTGCGGTGCTCGGGTACGGCGCGGCGGTCAAGGCTCGGCGGGCCGGACGGGATCTGCTGGGCATCGTAATCGTCGGACTACTGGCCTGTGTGACTCCTCCGCTGGCGTGGAGTCATCACTGGGTGTGGATCGCGCCGCTGCTGATCATTTTGCTGCACAACGTGATTCAGGAGCGCCGGCATCGCGCGGCCTGGGTAGTTGCCACTGCGGCAGTCTTCGCCTTCGGATCGATGTGGTGCACCGCATGGATCTACGGCGAGATCGAGCGCCTCGGGCTGGCGGGGGAGCCGGGCTATATTCCCGCGATGAGCGCGGCCGTGGATCAGATGCCGATCGGGGTCCGGGCCATCGTGTGCGGGATACCGCCGGTGATCTACTTCGCGGTGGTCACGTCAACGCTGCTGCGAAACAGCGGAATCGGTCGGCGGGTGCACGAGGACAGGGAGGGTGTGCAGGCCGCGGATCAGGGTGCTGGTCTGCCACGCGGCCGGGTCCGCGACGGGCGCGAGGCGTAGGTCCGGGAAGCGTTGCAGGACAGCTGTGAAGGCTATGTCGGCTTCCAGGCGGGCGAGGGGTGCGCCGAGGCAGAAGTGGATGCCGTGGCCGAAGGCGAGGTGGCCTGCGGTGTCGCGGTCGGGGTCGAGGGTGTCGGGGGTGGGGTAGCGGTTGGGGTCTCGGTTGGCGGCGGAGAGGGCTATGTAGAGGAGTTCGTTTGGGGGGATGAGGGTTTCGCCGATGAGGGTGGGGACTGTGGTGAAGCGGGGGGTGGACATGTTGACCGGGCCGTCGTAACGGAGGAATTCTTCTACGGCGGCGGGGACTTCGGCCAGGTCGGCGCGGAGGGCGGCGAGGCGGGGTGGGTTGGTCAGGAGGGCGAGGGTGCCGTTGGCGATCAGGTTGACTGTTGTTTCATGGCCTGCCACCAGTAGGAGGAAGGACATGGAGACGAGTTCGGGGGCGGTGAGGGTGTCGCCGTCGTCGGCGGGGGTGATGAGGGCGGAGAGGAGGTCGTCGCCGGGGTGGCCGCGTTTGGTGGCTACCAGGGTGGTGAGGAAGGCGGCCATGGCGGCGGTGGCTCGGGCGCGTTCGTGCTCCAGGCCGACGACGCCGACGAGGGCCTTGGTCCACTCCTGGAAGGCGTCTCGATCCGACACCGGGACGCCCAGCAGTTCGCAGATCACCGTGATCGGCAGTGGGACAGCGAAATCGCGGAGCAGGTCCACTTCCTCGCGGTCGGCCATCGCGTCGAGCAGGTCGCTGGTGATGGCTTCGATGCGGGGGCGCAGGGCGGCCATTCGGCGCATGGTGAAGGCCTTGGAGACCAGTTTGCGCAGGCGGGTGTGCTCGGGCGGGTCGGTGTTGAGCATGTTGGACAGCAGCGCCAGGGCGCGCGGATCAGATGGGGGCGCATCGCGTTTGGCGGTGACGAGTTCGTCGGTGCGGACCGCGTCCTTGTGCAGGGTGGGATCGGCGAGGGCGGCGCGGGCCTCGGCCAGTCCCAGGACCACCCAGCGGATCACGCCGTCGGGGAACAGGACTCGGCGCACGGGGCCGTCCTCGCGCCAGCGGCGGTAGCAGGCGTGCGGGTCGGCGAAGAACTCCGGGCCGATGGACTCGATACGGTCGGGGGCTGCGATATCGGCCATGGCGCGACGATAGCGGGCGGGCCGCGGGCGCGCGGGGGACGGGACGGATGCCGATCAGTCGATCGGACCTGGGAATGGAATGCGCGACGGTAAGGCGGAATTCACCGGGGGCTGGTCGAATTCGGGGGCATCGTAGGCCAGGAAGGATGAATCCATGACCAGCACCGATATTCAGGTGGACGGGACCGTCGCCAAGCGAGTCGGCGAACTGACCGAGGTATTCGAGCGGGGCCTGCAGGAAAAGCTGGGTGTCGGCGCGTCGCTGGGCATTCGGCTGGAAAGCGCGGGCGAAGGCTACACGCGGTATTACCTGGACCCGAATCCGGCGACCATCAATGCCATGTTCACCGTGCACGGCGGCGTCATCGCCACGCTGATGGATACCGCGATGGGCAGTGCGGTATTCACCAAACTCGGTGACAACACCGCATACACCACCCTCGAATTGAAGGTGAATTTCATCCGCTCGGTCGCCATCGACGGCAAACGGCTCATCTGCGAGGCCACCGCCGTGCACGTCGGCCGCCGCACCGCCACCGCCGAGGGCCGCATCACCGATATCGACGGCAAGCTGATCGCACACGGCTCCACCACCATTCTGGTCCTGGGCCCGCAGGGCTGAACAGCCCGGCACCGGGCGGCGTGAGCCCGAGCCACAGGACGGCGAAAAAGGCCCGGTCCCCTTGGGGGCCGGGCCTTTTCGATACTCCGGTCAGGCCAGCGTCCGGAACTGCCCGATCAGATCGGCCAGCTCGTCCACCTTCTCGGTACGGGCGTCGACCGCCCGGTCGATCACCTTCAGCAGATGCTCGTACGCCGCGGTGTGGTCGTAGTCGGCGACATCGGCGATGCGCAACGCCCACCGCCAGTACCCGCGCAACGTATCCGAGAGCGGCATCCGGAATCCGGCGATCACGTCCCGGATCGGCTCGACGGCCGCGTCACCCTGCACCCGCAGATACCGGGTCACCACATCGGCCATGAAGCTGAAATGCCGTGCCTCGTCGCGTGCCAACCGGGTCAGCACCGCCGCCAGCACCGGTTCGTCGACGACGTCCCGCAGCTGGTGGTAGTACATCTGCGTCGCCTTCTCCTGCACCAGCGCGTAGGCGAAGAACTGCACCGGATGCTCGTAGGGCAGATCGAAGGGCTTGCGCCCCTCCACCGCCAGCTCATGACGCAGGGTGGCGCGATCGGCGATGCCGGCGGCCACCTGATAGTGGTTGAGGGCCCGCGCGTGCGTGTCCTCCTCGAGCGCCCAGCGCACCGTGAAGTGGTACAGCTCCCGATTGTGGATGAACGCGGGCAGGTCCACGCTGTCATCCACCGGGAAACACCGCTGGTACACATCGAAATACCCGGGCAGATGATCCTCGATGAAGGTCACGAACTGCACCGCCGACCGCTGTCCCTCGCTGAGTCGCCCCGCGTCGGCGGCGGCCCAGTCGAAGGCGGTCTCCACATCCCAGGCGCGTACCGCCGGGGACGCGGCGAGGAAGCCGTCCACCGCCGCCACCAGTTCGTCCACCGGCAGCAGCGTCGATTCGATGCTCATGTGTGCTCCTGACGGCTAGCGGGCCTTGCGGCAGCCCAGTGCGTAATGCTTGGTGGTGTAACCCCATCCGGCATTGGCGACCTCGAGGTAGTGCCGCAGCTTGACGGCCATCCCGGGCTGCCGTTCGTCGATCTCGGCGGCGGCCGCGTCGACATTGGTGATCCAGTCCTCGATGGTGCGCCGGTACTGATCGGTGAGATCGTCGACCGAGGTGATGGAGAATCCGGCGTCCTCGGCGGCGGTGATCAGATCCGACAGCGGACGCAGATCACCCCAGCCGAAGATGTCGGAGCGCACGAACTCGGTGCCCGCCCGCTCGTCGAAGGCCCTGCGCGCGGCCGCATTACGGAAGCAGCTCTCCGATACGTACAGGGTGCCGCCGCGACGCAGCACCGTGCGCGCCCGGCGGAACACCGCGTCGAGATCCGGCATGTGCACGATGGAGCCGAGCATGCTGACCGCGTCGCGGCTGCCCGCGGGCAGGTCCATCTCCTCGAAATGTCCTACGCGAGTCTGCACTTGGCGCGCGACACCGCGCGCCTCGGCCTGCGCGGCGATGTATTCGTGCTGGCGCGGAGCGGGACTCACGCCCAGCGCCTCGCAGCCGTACTCCTGGGCCATGAACAGGATCAGCGAACCCCAGCCGCAGCCGATGTCGAGCAGCTGCTCCCCGCCCTGGATGCCGAGACGGCGCGCCACGAACCGCAGCTTGTTGCGCTGCGCGAGTTCCAGTGTGTCGCTGTCGTTCTCGTAGAGCGCGGAGGAGTACTTGCGCAGCGGATCCAGGAACTGCCCGAAGATCTCCGGGTCCAGGTCGTAGTGCTGGTTGGTATCGGCGGTGACGGTCATGCCGCGTCCCGCAGCGCCTTGTCGACCACCACGGCGACCTGGCCGAGGGTGGCGGTGCCGAACACGTCCTCGTCCTCGAGCTCGATGTCGAAGGTGCGCTCGATGCGGGCGATCATGCGCAGCACCCGCACCGAGTCCACGCCCGCCATGGCGCGCAGGTCGGCGTCGGGGGTCAGCTGCTCGGCGGGCAGACCGGTCTCGGTGACCGCGATCTCGGTGACGGTGCGCAGGATTTCTTCGGTGGTCATGAGCGAACTCCATTCTTGGGGAGAGCATTTGCGGTGGTGAGGGCCTGGGCGAGCAGGGCGACCTCGTCGTCGCGCAGGGACAGCTGGTGGCGCACCGACTCGAGGTCGAAGGGCCGGTAGGTGGCGGCCGAGGACGCGCACAGGGCGTCGTCGGCGTCGAGGATCTCGGCGCCGGCCTGGATCAGTTCACCGGTGCCGGACTCCGACAGTGTTGCCACACAGCGGTATTCGCGGTCGATGAGCAGGGGCGTGAGGAACCGGGTGCGCTGCGACACCGTGAACGCGGGCACCTGCCGCGCCAGCACGATGAGATTGCCCATCACCTCGTCGCAGATCACGCCGGTCAGGCCGCCGTGCACGATGCCCGGATACGACTCGAAGCAACGATCCAGCCGGAAGCGCGCCTGTAGTCCGTCGTCGTGCGGGGTGAAGCTCAACCGCAATCCGGACGCGTTGTGCGGGGAGCAGCCGAAGCAGTGATAGTCCGGGATGACCGACCACGGCACGCGCACGGCGTCCGGGACGGCGGGGGAGACCACGGCCGCCGCGCTAGGCGATCGCCTCGGCCAGCGCGCGGCGGACCTTGGCATTGCTGGACAGATCCAGGCCGGTCATGGTCGCGAAGGTGCGACGGACCTTGTCGTGCAACACATCCAGCTCACCCTCGGCGGCCACCTGCTCCAGGAACAGCTCGAAGCCGGTGTCGATGGTCTCGTGATCGCCCAGCTCGGCGATCCCGGCCTTGAACGTGCTCACCGGATGCTTGATCTTGGCCTCCGAGCTGTACACGTACAGCGTCTCGAGCACCGACGGCAGCTCCTCGGGACGCCGCGCCAGGCGCTCGGTGGCGTAGTAGATGAACTCGCGGGCATGCCCGGCCTCGTCGCGACTCGCGTTGAGCAGCAACGTCTTCAGCACCGGCTCCTGCACCCAGCTCGACACCGCGCGGTACACGTGGTTGACGGTCAGCTCGGAGATGATGTTGGTGGCCAGCGTCGCCGACGGCGTGGTGCCCGGCGCGTACGGCTCGCGCATCGCGTCCACGGCCCGGTCCTGCACGTCCTCGCCGATGGCGCGCAGCCAGGAGCGGAAGGCGTAGTGGTGCTGCACCTCCTGGTAGCCCCACACCACCGCGAAGGTCGAGAAGTCGTAGTCGTCGACGAACTCCTCGAGGAAGCCGTGCACCGCGGCGATGACATTGGATTCGCCCATGGCGGCGCTCTTGGCCAGAGTCACGTACTCCGGGCGCACCAGGTCGTGGTCGATGGTGTCGAAGGGCAGGTCGCTCAGCGACCAGTGCAGGCGCTCGTAGTGGCGGAAGACTTCATAACTGTGCACGGGAGACTCCGGTTCGTCGGGATCGGATAGTGCTGGGCGTCATCGCCACTGGGTGATGAGTTCACGGGCGGCCAGCCGCTGGAGCTTGCCGCTGCTGGTGCGGGGAATCGTGCGCGGCGGCACCAGATGCACCTCGACGGCGGCCAGACCGAGCTCGGCGGCCGCCTGCTCGCGGATAGCGGTGCTCAGCGCGGCGGCCGCGTCGCCGGTGAGCTCGGATTCGGCGATCAGGACGATCACGTCGGCGCCGTCCGGATCGATGGCGGCGGTGCAGCGGCTCTTGTAGATGCCGTCGAGGTCGCGCACCGCGGCCTCGACGTCCTGGGCGTAGTGGTTGACGCCGCGCACGGTGATCATGTCCTTGCAGCGTCCGGTGACGAAAAGCTCACCGCCGCGCAGGTATCCGAGATCGCCGGTGCGCAGCCAGCCGTCAAGGAAACGGTCGGCCACGGCGGCCGGATCGACGGTCAGATAGCCGGAGGTCACCGAGCCGCCGCGGATCAGGATCTCGCCGACGCGGCCGTCGGGCAGTTCGACACCGGAATCGGTCGAGACGATCCGCAACGCGAGATCGTTCACCGCCGCCCCGACACCCGCTACCGCCCGCGCACCCGGCTGCTCCGGCGAAACCGGTTCCGCCAGTTGCGCATCCGCCAGCAGGGCACGATCGACCCACTCGAACACCGGTGGGCGGCCCAGCGGCGGGAACGCCACCGCCAAGGTGGCCTCCGCCATCCCGTACACGCCGAACATGGTCGCCGGGGCGAACCCGGCCGGGGCGAACCGCTCCAGGAACCGCGAGACCACATCCTGCGAAATCGGTTCCGCGCCATTGAATCCGATGCGCCAGCGGCTCAGATCCACCTCGGCGACCTGCTCGGGGGCGACCGCTTCGAGCAGCGCCTCGTAGCCGAAACTCGGCATCGCGGTGATGGTGACACCGGCGGCGGCGAACTCGCGCAGCCAGCGCGCCGGATCCTTCACGAAGGCGATGGGCGACCACAGGTGCGACGGGATGCCGCGCAGGATCGCCGACAGCGTGCCGAACAGGCCCATGTCGTGGAACAGCGGCAGCCAGAAGCCGCCCTGATCATCGAGGTCGAGGGCGATGCCCTCGCGGATCGCGGCCAGACCGGTCATCACATTGCGGTGGGTGAGGCGCACGCCCTTGGGCAGCGCGGTGCTGCCGGAGGTGAACTGCACGACCGCCAGATCGTCGGGGGTCACGACCGGCAGTTCGACACCCTCCACGGTCTCCTCGAAAAGCACTGCCGTGTCCACGAATTCGAGGTCGACCGTGCCGTCCAGCAGCGGCAGCAGCTGGGTGAACTGCGGCGAGACGAGCACCGTGCGCATCTCGGCCGCCGCGGTGATGGCGGCCAACTGCTGCGGATAGCCGCCCGCCCGCCGGGTGCTCGCGGGCAACGGCAGCGGCGTCGCCGCGCCGCCCGCCGCCGCCACCGCGAAGAAGCTCACCAGAAATTCCGGCGCGTTCGGGCACAGGATGCCCACCGGTTCGCCGCGGCGCACGCCGCGCGCCACCAGCGCCGCCGCGGCCGCCAGTGCACGGCGGTGCAACTCGGCGTAATCCATGGACTCGGCCGTCGACCAGAAAGTCGCCGCCACTCGCGGGTGCTCGGCGGCGATGAATGCGAGCCGATCGGTGAGGGTGCCTTCGGAATTCGCGGAATTCATGACCGAAACGACAACAGTGAATTGTGTCCGGGTGCTGAACGCGTTGTTAATCCCGGGCGGTGATAAGCAGCCTCGATCGGCCAATCAGCCTGCCCGATAAAGGGATACCGCGATCGGGCGATAGGCGTCCGCGATGGCAGGGTAGCCCCCGGTGACGGGCCCGTGAGGATGAAACCGCAGAAAATTCGCATTCACAATTCAGGAGTCGCCGGTGAGTCCCGAACCCGCCGCGGTCGAGGAAATGAGCCGGGTGCAACTGGCCGTCGTCGAAAGCGTCGCGCCGCACCTGCGGCACAACCCTTACGACAGCTATCGGATCCTGCGCGCCGCCGGGCCCTTCGTCCCCGGACCCCACGACACCCACCTCGTCACCCGCCACACCGAGGCCCAGGCCATCCTGATCGACCCGCGCTGGAGCCACGCCGAGGAACCCGAGCTGCTGCACGGCGACAGCGAAGTGGAACTGCCCGGCTCGTTCCTGTGGATGGAACCGCCGGACCACACGCGACTGCGCGGACTGGTCGGCAAGGCGTTCACCTCGCGGACCATCACCGGATTGCAGGAGCGCGCGACCCAGCTCGTGGACGAGTTGCTGACCGCGATCCTCGCCGAGGGGGAAGTGGATCTGCTCGAGACACTGGCCTATCCGGTGCCGCTGACCCTCATCTGCGAACTGCTCGGCGTACCCGCCGAGGCGCACGAGCAGGTGCGGGTGATGTCGGCCGGCATCGCGCGCGGGCTCGACCCGGACCTGCTGCTGAGCCCCGAAGAGTTGGCCGCGCGCACCAAGGCCGTACACGAATTCACCGCGTTCTTCGGCGATCTCGTCGAACAGCGGCGCAAGGCTCCGCGCGACGACCTGATCACCGCGCTGGTGCAGGCCGAGGAAGCGGGCGTGCGGCTGACCCACACCGAACTGATCGGCACCCTGCTGATCCTGGTGGTCGCCGGGCACGAGACCTCGGTCAACCTGATCGGCAACGGCGTGCTGGCGCTGATTCGCGAACCCGGCGAATTCCAGCGGCTGCGCGCCGATCCCGACCTGGCCGGTCCCGCCGTCGACGAGGTCCTGCGCTACGACGCGCCCGTGCACCTGACCACCCGCACCGCGCGCGCCGAAATCACGGTCGGTGACCGGACTTTCGCGCCCGGCGACGCGGTGATCGTGCTGCTCGGCTCCGCCAACCGCGACCCCGACGCCTTCCCCGAACCCGACCGCTTCGACCTGGGCCGCTACCTGCCCGGTCGGCGCACCGAACGCCACCTGTCCTTCGGTCTGGGCCTGCACTACTGCCTGGGCGCACCGCTGGCTCGTATGGAGATGCGGAAGGTGTTGCACGCGTTTGGTTCTCGTGTCACCGGCCTCACCCTGCTGGCCGAACCGCCGTACCGGCCGAACGTGGTCGTGCGCGGCATGTCCGAATTGCATGTTCGTGTGGAGGGCAGATGAGCACCGCCGTACCCGAGATCACCTTCGACGCTTTCGAACCCGAACACCGCGCTGATCCCTACCCGGCCTATCGGCGGGTGCGCGATGCGGCGGGACTGTTCCCCTACCACTTCGGGGACGTGCCGGTCACCCTCGTCACCCGCTACGAGGACTGCTCGGCCATCCTCACCGGATCGGACTGGGGACACGGCTACGCGGCCGGGATCAGCCCCTTCCGTGACACCACCGCGGCCATCCCCGGCTCGTTCGTGCGGATGGATCCGCCGCAGCACGGGCGCTACCGCAAGCTGGTGGCCAAGGCGTTCACCCCGCGCATGGTCGCCGACCTCGCGCCCGTCGCCGGACAGGTGGTGGACGACCTCGTCGATACCGCCCTGGCGCGTGGCGAATTCGATGTGCTCGAGGATCTCGCGGTGCCCCTCGCGGTCGCCATGATCCCGGTGCGGCTGCTCGGCGGCGATCACGCCTACGGTGACCGCTTCCGGGAATGGCAGCTGGCCATCGCGCACGGCAGCGACCCGGACGCGCTGCTCGCGCCCGCGGATATCGAGGCGCGCGGACGGGCCGCCCTGGCGTGCATGGGCTACTTCGGTGAGCTGGTGCAGCGGCGCAAGCGCGAACCCGGAACCGACCTGCTCAGTGAACTGGTCGCGGCCAGCGCCGACGGTGAGACGCTGACCGAGGCGGAAGTCATCGGGATCTCGCTGCTGCTGCTGGTGGCGGGGATGGAGACGTCGATCAACCTGATCGGCAACGGCATGCTCGCCCTGCTGCGCAACCCCGTCCAGCTCGAATTGCTGCGGCAGCGACCCGAACTCATCGAGCCCGCCCTCGACGAGATGCTGCGCTACGACGCGCCCACCCAGTTCACCATCCGCGTCGCACTCGCAGACACCGTGGTCGGCGGGCGGCAGTTCCGGCGCGGCGACGGCGTCGTGGTGCTCACCGCCTCCGCCAGCCGCGACGACCGGGTCTTCCCCGACGCGGACACCTTCGACATCACCCGCTACGCCGGAAACCGGCCCGCCCGCAAGCATCTCGGGTTCAGCCTCGGCATCCACTACTGCGTCGGCGCGCCCCTGGCCCGGCTCGAAGCCGCGGCCGCCATCCGCGCGCTGCTCGACCGGGCACCGGATCTGCGCCTCGGCGCCGAGCAGATCGAATACCGGCCCAGCCTGATCCACCGTGGCGTGCGGTCGCTGCCGGTGACGGTATGAGCCCCGACCGGCACGCCATCGTCATCGGCGCGGGCATCGCGGGCCTGCTCGCCGCCCGCGTCCTCGCCGAATCCTGCACGCGGGTAACCATTCTCGAACGCGACACCGGCGACGTCAGTGCCGTCCGGCGCGGCGTCCCCCAGGGCCGCCACCTGCACGGCCTGCTCGATCGCGGCCGCGGCATCATGGAGGACCTCTACCCCGGCTGCACGGCCGACTTGGCCGCAGTGGGCGCGCACACGGCCGAGGTCCTGGTCGGAACCCGCTGGTACATAGCCGGATCCCGACTCACGGCCACCTCCACCGGCCTCACCTCGATCATCGCCACCCGCCCGCTCCTGGAATCCGTCCTGCGTCGCCGCACCCTCGAATTCCTGAATGTCGAACTGCGCGAAGGCATCACCGTGCGCGGCCTGATCGGCGATGGGAACCGGGTCACCGGTGTGCGACTGGCCCCGCACCGCGACGGCCGCCCAGCCCTCGACGATCAGACAATCGGCGCACCGGCCGAAAGCGCGACGCCTGTCGATGAATTCGACGAGGCCCGACACGGACGTTCGCGCGCAGCGCTGTCGGCCGAGCAGGTCATCTGTGCCGACCTGATCGTGGATGCCAGCGGCAGGGGTTCGCGAATCGGGGAGTGGCTCAGGGAGATCGGAGCTCAGTCGCCTGCCGAGGAACAGCTCGAGGTGGATCTGGGGTATGCCTCGAGGCTGTACCGGCATCGCGAGGGGCAGCTCGGCGGGCACGCGTCGGTGATCATCTCCACCGGTCCGGACGGGCACGGCGGGGGAGCGGTGCATGTGGAGGGAGACCGCTGGTTGGTCACCCTCGCAGGGATGATGGGGGATCATCCGCCCACCGATCCGGCTGGGTTCCAGGCGTACGCGGCTACCCTCTCCGCGCCCGATATCCACGAAATCATCACGGCCAGTGAGCCGCTCGACGACGCGGTGCCCTACCGATTCCGGGCATCGGTGCGGCGGCGCTTCGACCAGCAGACTGCCGCCCCGGCGGGGCTGATCGTGCTCGGAGACGCGCAGTGCGCATTCAACCCGCTGTACGCGCAGGGAATGACCGTGGCCGCACTTCAGGCCGACGCCCTGCGTGAATGCCTGCGTGCCGAGGGCGAATTCGCCGATCTGCCCGCACGGTTCTACACCGCCGCCACGGAGGCCGCCGCCACCGCCTGGCAGCTCGCCGCCGCCTCGGACCTGCGCCACCCCGACGTGGCGGGCGAACGCACGCTGCTGTCGCGGCTCACCAACGCCTTCGTCGCGCAGACCCAGCGCGCCGCCCACCACGACCGCCGGGTGGCGCGCACCTTCATGCGCGTCGCCCACCTCGTCGAACCGCCCGCCGCACTCGCCGAACCGGTGCTGGCGGGCCGAATCATGCTGCGCGGCAACGGTGCCGCCTTCGCCCGCTCCGCCGATCGTTGAACCCCAGGAGGACAGCCATGGCCGCCCCAGAGGTGCACGCCGTTGCCGAGGAACAGGATCCGGCCGTACTAGCGGCACTGGTCCAACTCTTCGGACCCGACGGCCGCTCCGACCCCTACACCCCGGCGCGCGTGCTGCGCGAGGCCGGACCCATCCATCAGACGCCGCTCGGGCATCGCGTGCTCACCCGCTACGAGGACTGCGCCGCCGTGCTGTCCACCACCGCGTGGAGCCACGCCGAAGAGGCCGGGATGATGCACCCGACCGTCAAACCCGAGAACGCGGCCGACGAGCTGCCCACCTCGTTCCTGTGGATGGAGCCGCCGGACCACACCCGGCTGCGCAACCTCGTCACCAAGGGCTTCACCCCGCGCATGGTGACCCGGCTGCGCCCGCGCATCGAGGAACTCTCCGAGCAGCTGGTCGACAACTGCCTGGCGGCAGGCGAATTCGACCTCATCGAGCAGATCGCCTACCCGCTGCCGCTGATCATCGCCTGCGAGCTCATCGGGGTGCCGAAGGAGGCCTACGGGCAGGTGCACCAGTGGTCGCAGGACCTGGCGCGCGGCTTCGACCATGACTACACGCTGCCCGAGGAATCGCTGAAGGCCCGCAGCGCGGCCTCGCGCGGATTCATGGGCTACTTCCGCGAGCTGCTCAACGAGCGGCGGGTGGATCCCAAGGACGACCTGCTCAGCGTGCTGTCGCAGGTCGAGGATCGCGGGGACGTGCTCTCCGAGCAGGAGCTGCTGGCCACCTGCATCACCACCTTCGTGGCCGGGCACGAGACCACCGCCAACCTGATCGGCACCGGCATGCTGCGGCTGCTGCGCGCCCCCGATCAGATCCAGGCGTTGCGCGACCGTCCCGAGCTGACTGCCGTCGCGCCCGACGAACTGCTGCGCCTGGAACCGTCGGTGCAGATCACCACCCGTGCGGCCACCCGGCCGATCACCGTGGCCGGACACGACTTCGAAACCGGTGAGGGCGTCGTCATTCTGATCAACTCGGCCAATCACGACGAGCGGGTGTTCGCCGATCCCGATCGCACCGACGTGGCCCGCTACTCCGATCCGATGAACCCGGCCAAGAAGCACCTCGGGTTCAGCCTCGGCATCCACTACTGCCTGGGCGCGCCGCTGGCGCTGCTGGAGATGGAAGTTCTGCTCGATGTGATCCTGCGCAAAGTCTCCGCGCTGGAACTGCTTTCGGAGGATCCGCCGTTCAAACCGAACGTGGTGATCCGCGGGCTGGAGTCGCTGCAGGTGGGGTTCAAGCCCGCCTGAGGTTGCTCGTGATGTAAAAGATTCTGTACATCGTGTCGTGTTTTCTTTACTCTGGGTGCATGCCCTACGAGGAGAAGCGAACCTGGATCCTGGGTGCCGCGGCCGTCGTCTCGTACGCGATCTATCTGATCGTCGTGCTGGCGCGGGCGCGGCATTCGGCGTTGACGGAGGTGGCGTACGTCGCGCCGCTGCTGTGGGCGGTCGGCGGATCCATCCTGGCGTCCGTGCTCGCCAGCATCGCGGTGTCCATCGGCTCCCGCGACCGGGATCGCCGCGACCAGCGCGACCGTGAAATCGACCGGCGCGGAACCCATGTCGGCAATGCGTTCGTGGTGCTCGGCGCGGTCGCCGCGCTGATCCTGGCGCTGGCCGACGGCGACCGGTTCTGGATCGCGAACGTGATCTACCTCGGCTTCACGCTCTCGGCCGTGGTCGGCTCGGCCGCCAAACTGGTCGCCTACCGGCACGGGGTGTGGCCGTGGTGAAACCCACGAAGGTCACCAACAACATTCGCGCACTGCGTTTCTCGCACGGCGAGATGACCCAGGCCGACCTCGCCGACCGGCTCGGCGTCACCCGGCAGACGGTCAACGCCATCGAACAGGGCAAGTACTCACCCTCATTGGAGGTGGCGTTCCAGATCGCGCGGATCTTCCGTGCGCCACTGGACGACGTTTTCGACTATCCCGAGGAGCAGCACCCGTGAAGGCCATCACCCAGGATGCCTACGGCACCACAGATCAACTGTCCTACAACGATATTCCCGATCCACTGCCCGGACCCGGCGATGTGCTGATCCGCGTGCACGCGGCCGGCGTGGATCCCAGCGTCTGGCATCAGATGACCGGCGAACCACGCCTGGCCCGGCTCGCGCTCGGGCTGCGGCGGCCGCGGGAACGGGTGCGCGGCTGGGACGTCTCCGGCACCGTGGTGGCGGTGGGTCCCGAGGTCACCGAATTCCGCTCCGGCGACGCGGTTTTCGGTACGGTGCCGGGATCCTTCGCCGAACTGGCGTGCGCTCCCGCCGCCAAGTTCGCGCCCAAACCGGTGAACCTGAGCTTCGAAGAGGCTGCGGCGCTGCCGATCTCGGGGACGACCGCGCTCGTCGGGCTGCGTGACTCGGGTCGGATCGCGGCGAGGCAACGTGTGCTGATCATCGGCGCGAGTGGGGGAGTCGGACACCTCGCGGTGCAGTTGGCCAAGCATTTCGACGCCGAGGTCACCGGTGTGTGTTCCGGAGCCGCTGCCACGTTCGTGCAATCCCTCGGTGCGGACCGGGTCATCGACTACCGGACCGAAAAGCTCACCGGTACTTACGATCTCATCCTCGATATGGCAGGCAACCGTCCGCTGTCACAGCTACGGGCACTGCTCACCCGGACCGGGACCCTGGTGCTGGGCGGTGGTGAGAACGGGGGTCGCTGGATCGGCGGGGTCGACCGTTCGCTGCGCGCGCAACTGCTGTCCGCGTTCACGAAGCAACGCCTGCGCGCCCTGCTGGCCCTGCCGAAACCCGAAGCGCTGCGGACACTGGCCGAACTCGCGGCCGCCGGTGCGGTGACCCCGCGCATCGATCGGGTCTTCGCCCTGTCGGACGCCGTGGCCGCGATCGAGCACCTGACCACCGGTCATCCACGCGGGAAGATCGTCCTCACCGTCGGCTGACCGCGGAACGTCCGAGCCCCTCCGCCGCGGGTGCGGCGAAGGGGCTCGCGTATTCGGATCCGGATCCCGGAATCAGAGGGGCAGCGGGCCCGAGGAACCGCTGGTAGCCCAGGAGAAGGCCGCGTTGACGCGGCTCAGGATCAGATTGGCGACGTCGAGGACGGTAGAACCCATCGATAATTCCTAGCGTTCGAGGGACAACGGTGCGGAGCGTAACCGACGACCCGGCACCGCGGATACCGGTTGGCGCAAACGTGAATCCGGGGACTGACCTGCGCGCGAGCGGGTAGGCGGCGATCGCCGCCACTGTCGCAACTTTGTGGCTACTCTGGAGTTCGTTCCTGCCCGATCGACGGTGCAACCGGCGATGACGAACTCGTGGAGGACGACACATGCTGCACACTGATATCCCGACCCACGGCGAAATCCTGAACCTGGCCGCCGCCACCGGGCCCTGGTGCCTCTCGATATACACGCCCACCGAGGCGGATACCCCCACCCCTGACAAGAACCGGGTGGCCTTCGAAAATCAGGTGAAGCAGGCCCTGCAACGGGTCGACGACAAGCAGGCGCACGCCGCGCTGTCGGAAGAACTCGCCGACCTCCTCGACGACGAGGACTACTGGCGCTATCAGTCCCGCACCCTCATCGCGCTGGCGACTCCCGAGCAACTACTCACCTATCGGGTGCCCAACCGCCTCGAGGCCAGCACCACCGTCGCCGACCGCTTCGCCATCACGCCGCTGCTGCGCGCGGTCACCTTCCCGCAGTCGGCATTCGTGCTCGCGCTCTCGGAGAACGCGGTGCGGCTCGTCGAGGTCAGCGGCGATCGGCCCGCGCAGGACGCGCAGGTGCCGGGCATGCCGGTCAACCTGAACGAATACCTGGCGCTGCCGCCGCTGGGCCGCAGCCCGCACGGGCGACTACAGGGCAGCGAAGGACGCAAAGTTCGCGTGCGCCAATACAGCCGCGCCGTCGACCAAGCACTGCGAAATGTGCTGACCGGCTTGGACATTCCCCTCATCCTGGCCGCCACCGAACCCACCGCGGGGCTGTTCCGCTCGGTCAACAGCTACCCGCACCTGCTGAGCGAATCCCTGCCCGGCAACCCCGAACACCTCTCCGACGCCGAACTCGCCGAACGCTCCCGGGTACTGCTCGACCAGCACTACGCCGACGAATTGACCGAACTGCGCACCGAATTCGAGAAGCGCCGCAGCGACGGCCGTGGCCTCGCCGACCTGTCCGACATCGCCCGCGCCGCCACCTACGGCACCATCCGCACCCTGCTGGTCGACATGGACGCGGTCATTCCCGGTGTGGTCGCCGACGACGGCTCGATCACCCCGGCCGCCTCCGGGGACGCGGTGGGCCCGGACATCCTCGACGACATCGCCCGGCGCACCCTGTTGTCGGGCGGCCGTGTCCTGGCTGTGCGCGCCGAGGACGTCCCCGACGGGGAGAAGGCCGTGGCGATCCTGCGATACGCGCCGTAGCCGAACCGGTGGGAATTCGGTAATTCGGTCCGCGGCAACAGCATTCGTGATCGCTCCACGCCGAACTCGTACGTCGAGGAAGGTGGGGTCGACAGGACTCGCCCGCGCGGGTGAATCAGCGGGCGGCGGCGGTCGAGGCGGTCGCCACGGCCACCAGTCGCGCCATCGCGTCCGGGCGCAACGCGGCGGCCTTCACGGTCGAGCCCGCATAGCGCAGGATGCCGTCGGCGACGAGCTCCGGAAGCCGGGGCTCGTGCAGGGATTCGGCGGCGAACGCGTAGAGGGCGTCGAGTTTCGGCAGGATGAGGCCGTAGTCGATGGTGCGCGCGATCCGGCCTTCGAGCGCGATCACCTGCTCGACGGACAGATCGTGCAGCGGGTATTCCTCCGGAAAGACATTGCGCAGGTTCAGGAACAGCCCGACCGAGCGGGTGCGGGGATCGCCGATCCACGGGGCCAGGCGCGCGAAGGGGCCGACCGCGAGATCGGGACGCTCGATCAGCGCCTGGGTGAACAGCGTGCGCACCAGCGTCACATTGATCAGGAATCGTTCCGCCGCGGATTCGCTTTCGGCGAGGCGCGCATGGTCGAGATACCCGGACACGATGCTGCGGTTGTGTGCCCGATACCAGGTCAGCGGTGACGGCGCGGCGAGGAAATCCAGCCACCGCCGCGCCCCCGGCGTGGAGGCGACGCCGCTGTCCGCCGTGAGCAGCCGCGCTTCGAGTTTGTCGAGCAGCAGCCGGTCGTTGACCGCCCGCCACCATGGGCTGCCGGTCACCGGATCCAGCACCCCGCGCGCCAATTCCCAACGCAGGAACGTCGATTCGGCGCGGCCGTAGCGCCGCAGCGCCAGCGGATACGCCTCCGCCGCCAGGTCGAGCCGCGCCGTGGGCTCGTCCTGGACGGCCGCCACCCGCCGCGCCGCCTCCTCGGCCGCGCCCCTGCAATCCATTTCCCCCACCCTACCCAGCGCGGACCCGGGCGTCTTTTCGAGACCGGGGGCCCGTACCGTGTGGGCTCACCGGTCGCGGTGAAAGCCCTAGGCGCGGGCGGGAATCGGTACCGCGAGGAAGGCGAGCAGGTCGCGGGTGAGGCGCTCGGGGTGGGTGAGGTAGAGGCCGTGGGGTGCGTTCTCGTAGACGAGAAGTTCGCTGTGGGGGAGTAGGGCGGCTTGCCGGTGGCCGCCGAGTTCCACGGGGATGGAGGCGTCGGAGTCGCCGTGGACGATCAGGGTGGGCAAGGTGATCGCGGGGAGTTCGGCGCGGAAATCGGTTTCGACGACCGCGCGGTTGCATTCGATGATCGCGTGGCGAGAGGTTCCGGCGATGGAGTTCAGGACCTGATCGCGGGCGATCCGCGAGACCTCGCAGCCGGGCAGGCCCACACCGATGTAGGCGTCGCCGTTGTCGGTGAGCCAGCGGTCCAGGTGATGCCGCCACGAATCACGCAGGGCGTCGGCATGTTCGGCGGGAACGCCGTCCGGGTTGTCGGGGGTGGCGAGCAGGAACGGCAGGGTCGCCGCCAGCAGAACCAGGCGTTCGACCCGGGCGCTGCCGTGGCGGGTCAGGTAGCGCACGATCTCCCCGCCGCCCATGGAATGACCGACCAGGGTGAGGTCGTGCAGGTCCAGGTGGTCGATCAGATCCGCGAGATCGTCTGCGAGGGTGTCGAAGTCGTAGCCCAGGCCGGGGTCGTCGGAGCGGCCGTGACCGCGACGATCCAGGGCGATCGCCCGGAATCCCCGCGCGACCAGGTCGGTCATCACACCGCGCGCCTCGTTGCTGTCCATACCCCAGGCCGACAGGAACAGCACGGGTCGGCCGGTGCCCCAGTCGCGGTAGAACAGCGAGGTGCCGGCGCGGGTCTCGATGAAAGGCATTGCGGTGTCTCCTCATTCGGTGTTCTCGGAACGAGGAGCAAGGTATCGGCGCTTCCCTGACATCTTGTGTCAGTGGATTTCGGCAGAATGGAATTCGTGCGCGCCAGCCGACTGATGTCCATCCTCCTGCTGTTGCAGACCCGCGACCGCGTCACCGCCGACGAACTCGCCACCCACCTCGAGGTCTCCGTGCGCACCATCTACCGCGACATGGAATCACTGACTTCCGCCGGGATCCCCGTCTACGGCGACCCGGGACACGCAGGCGGCTACCGCCTCCTCGACGGCTTCCGCACCCGCCTCAACCTGCTCACCACCGACGAGGCCGAATCCCTGCTCTTCACCGGATTGCCCGGCGCGGCAGCCGATCTCGGCCTCGGCGCCCTCGTCACCGGTGCGCGCCTCAAACTCATGTCCGCCCTGCCACCCGAACTGCGCGACCGCGCCACCCGCATCGCCGAACGCTTCCACCTCGACACCCCCGGCTGGTACGGCGAAGACGAACCCGCCCCCTACCTCCCCGTCGTGGCCGACGCCGTCTGGAACGAACGCTCCCTGCGCTTCACCTACATCCGCTGGGCCGAACCCCACCTCGTCGCCCGCACCACCGCCCCCCTCGGCCTGGTCCTCAAATCCGGCAACTGGTACCTGGTAGCCCGCACCGACGACCGAACCCGCACCTACCGCATCTCCCGAATCATGGAAATCCAAGTCCTCGACACCCCCGCCCCCCGCCCCGCCGACTTCGACCTCCCCACCTACTGGACCACCTACCTGCAATCCTTCGACCAACGCCGCCACCGAGACTCCGCCACCCTCCTCCTCACCGCCCCCGCCTACGACCGCCTCATCGAACTCCTCGAACCCGCCGCGGTAACCGCCGCCCGCACCACCGCAACCCCCACCCCCGACGGCCGCACCCGAGTAACCATCCCGATCGAATCCCACGCCCGAGCCCTCCCCGACCTCCTCCGCCTGGGCTCGGGCGCGGAAGTCATTGCCCCCGAACCTCTCCGACAGCGACTCGCCGCCGAGGTGACCGCTATGGCCCGCGTCTACGCCGCGACGGAGTAGAACACACTGCTATTCGGTGGGTCGGTCAGGAGAACCTGGTCAGGACGGAGATCGGGAACGAGATCGGGAATGGCTCAGAGATCTCGAGGATGTCCTTCTCCCCGAGCACAATCGGCTCGCCGTAGGCAGTGCCGTCGAGAGTGCGGATCTGAATTCGGGGATGAGGCTCGAAGTCGACCAGCCAGTATTGGTCGATGCCAGCGCGTGCGTACTCGATTACCTTGCGGCTGCGGTCTTCTCGCTCGCTTCCCGAAACTCGCGAAACGATTTCGATCGCAAGTTGAACGTCGCTACCAGGGCATACAGAAAGACCGAGATCGAAGATGTTACGTGCGGCCTCCGCGCTGACAAGTACGACATCGGGTCTGCGCACGCCGGAGGGCGTCGAGATATCCAGCGGTGCCTGCACGTATACGTCCACGCCGCAGCCCTCGGCGGCGCGTTCGAGGATGCTTTTCAGGACCCTTGCGAAGTGGTCATGGTGAAAGCTCGGTGACAACTCGATCAGCCAGCCATCGACGAGTTCGTGTGCCTTGCCCCGATCTGGGAGACCGTGCAGATCCTGCACGTTGTATGGCCCGTAGCCGTAGTCGCGTTCGAAGGCAGCACTCACCGCTCCTGTCCTTTCGTCAGGGAACTTTCGCCAGTGTAAGCGAATCCCCGATCGACAACTGTCGACCGGGGATTCGTTTCATGCGCCGAAGCGGATGTGTGCCTACACGCTCTTGTTGAAGGCCTTGGCCTCGCGGCGGCGGCGGTGCAGGATCGGCTCGGTGTAGCCGTTGGGCTGCGTGGTGCCCTCGAGGACCAGTTCCTTCGCGGCCTGGAAGGCGATGGAGGCGTTGAAGTCCGGGGACATGGGGAAGTACGAGGAGTCACCGGCGTTCTGGTGGTCCACGACGGGGGCCATGCGCTCGAGGGAGGCGATGACGTCGGCTTCGGAGACGATGCCGTGGCGCAGCCAGTTGGCGACCTGCTGGCTCGAAATGCGCAGGGTGGCACGGTCTTCCATCAGGCCGACATCCTTGATGTCCGGCACCTTCGAGCAGCCGACGCCCTGGTCGATCCAGCGCACCACGTAGCCGAGGATGCCCTGGGAGTTGTTGTCCAGCTCCTGCTGCTTCTCCTCGGCGGTCCAGTTGGTGTCCTGGGCCAGCGGGATCTCGAGGATCTCGTCGACGGTGGCGCGGGGGCCGCCCTTGGCGATCTCGGCCTGCCGCTTGAACACGTCCACCAGGTGGTAATGGGTGGCGTGCAGGGTGGCGGCGGTGGGCGAGGGCACCCAGGCGGTGTTCGCGCCGGACTTCGGCTGCGCGATCTTCTGCACCAGCATGTCGGCCATCAGATCGGGCATGGCCCACATGCCCTTACCGATCTGCGCCTTACCGGGCAGACCGGTGGCCAGGCCGGTGTCGACGTTCCAGTCCTCGTAGGACTTGATCCACTGCTGGGCCTTCATCTCGGCCTTGCGGACCATCGGCCCGGCCTCCATGGAGGTGTGGATCTCGTCGCCGGTGCGGTCCAGGAAGCCGGTGTTGATGAACACCACCCGGTCCTTGGCGGCGTGGATGGACGCCTTCAGGTTCACCGTGGTGCGGCGCTCCTCGTCCATGATGCCGACCTTGAGGGTGTTGACCGGCAGGTCCACCACGCCCTCGATGCGCGCGAACAGCTCGTTGGTGAAGGCCACCTCGTCCGGGCCGTGCATCTTCGGCTTCACGATGTAGATCGAGCCGGTGCGGGTGTTCTTCAGCTGGGTGTCGCCGTTGAGGGCGTGCTTGGCGATCAGGACGGTGATCAGGCCGTCCATGATGCCCTCACCGATCTCGTTGCCCTGCGCGTCGATGATCGCGTCGGAGGTCATCAGGTGACCCACGTTGCGCACGAACAGCAGCGAACGACCGTGCAGCACAAGGTCACTGCCGTCGAGCGCGGTGTAGACGCGGTCGGGGTTCATGGTGCGGGTGAAGGTCTTGCCGACCTTCGACACCTTCTCGGCCAGATCGCCCTTCATCAGGCCCAGCCAGTTGTGGTAGCAGAGGACCTTGTCCTCGGCGTCCACGGCCGCGACCGAATCCTCGAAGTCCATGATGGTGGTGACCGCGGACTCCAGCACCAGGTCCTTGACACCGGCGGTGTCGGTGGAACCGACGGGGGAGGACGGGTCGATCTGGATCTCGATGTGCAGACCGTTGTGCTTGAGCAGCACCGAGGTCGGGTTCGCCGGATCGCCCAGGTAACCCACGAGCACATCGTTGTCGGCCAGGCCGATCTCGGTGCCGTCCTCGAGGCCGACGACCAGCTCGCCGTTCTCGATCGAGTACTTGGTCGAGCCGATGTGCGAGCCGGTGATCAGCGGCACCGCGTCATCGAGGAAGTTGCGGGCCCACTCGATGACCTTGTCACCGCGGACCTTGTTGTAGCTCGAACCCTTCTCCGCGCCATTGGCCTCGGAGATGGCGTCGGTGCCGTACAGGGCGTCGTAGAGCGAGCCCCAGCGCGCGTTCGCCGCATTGATGGCGAAGCGGGCATTCATCACCGGCACGACCAGCTGCGGTCCCGCCTGGGTGGCGATTTCGGCGTCCACGTTCTCGGTACCGATCTGGAAATCGGCCGGTTCGGGACGGAGATAGCCGATCTCGGTGAGGAACTGCTTGTAGGCAGCCTTGTCGTAGCCGGCGCCTGGGTTCGCGCGGTGCCACTCGTCGATCTTGGCTTGGATGTCGTCGCGTTCCGCCAGCAGAGCACGGTTGCGGGGACCGAGGTCATTGATGACGGCCTCGGCACCCGACCAGAACGCGGCGGAATCTACGCCGGTGCCGGGGAGGGCCTCGTTCTCCACGAAATCGTGGAGAACCTTGGCAACCTGCAGCCCGCCGACCTGAATCCGCTCTGTCATCTACTGCCTCATTTCGAGAAGCCGGGTGGAAAAAGTACGGGCGTCATATTACCCGGGTTACCGGGCGGTATTTCACGGCACCGGGGTTCGGCGCGTCCGGGTCCGGGGTTGATTGTATCGCTCGGTACATTTAATGTACTGGTTGGAACATTTCTTCTGCGGCGCTCGCGAAGGTGCGAATCATGGGAAAACCGTTGTCCGGCAAGGTCACTGTGGTCACCGGCGGCAGCCGCGGGCTCGGCCGCGAGATGGTGCTGGCGTTCGCCGAAGCGGGTGCGGACGTCGTGATCGCCAGCCGCAAGCTCGACGCCTGCGTCGCACTGGCCGAGGAAGTGACGAAAAAGACTGGGCAGCGGGCCTTGCCGGTGGCCTGCAACGTGGGCGAGTGGGAGCAGTGCGAGAACCTCGCCGAAGCCGCCTACGAGGAGTTCGGCGTCGTCGACGTACTGGTCAACAATGCCGGGATGTCACTGCTCTACCCCAGTTTGGAGCAGGTTTCCGAGGCCATGTTCGACAAGGTGATGGCCACCAACCTGAAGGGGCCGTTCCGGCTCTCGGCGCTCATCGGCACGCGGATGGCCGCGGCGGGCGGCGGATCGATCGTGAATATATCTTCGATCGAGGCCGCGCACCCCGAACCGCTGGCCGTTCCGTACGCCGCCGCCAAGGCCGGACTCGAGGCGCTGTCGGTCGGGCTCGCGCACACCTACGGACCGGGCGTGCGGGTCAACACCATTCGCTGCGGGCCCTTCGACACCGATATCGCCAAGGCGTGGCCGCCGGAGTTGCGCGCGGAACTGGCCCGGCACACCGCGCTGAAGCGCATCGGCGGTCCGGCCGACATCGTGGGCGCGGCACTGTTCTTCGCCTCCGACGCCTCGGCCTACTGCACCGGGGCGACGCTCGCCCTCGACGGCGGCTTCCGATGACAGCTGCCGTTCCCGCGCGCAGGCGTGGCAGACCTCCTGCTTCAGAAGCCGGGGAGACCCGTGAGCGGATCATGCGGGCCGCGCTGGAACTGTTCGCGCACAAGGGCTTCCATGGCACCGGCGTCGCCGAGATCGGTGATCGGGCCGACGTGCAGCGCGGGGCGCTGTACTACCACATCGGGTCCAAGGAGGAGCTGCTGTGGCAGATCCTCGCCGACTACACCCGGCTCATGCTCGCCGAGGCCGAACAGATCACCGCCGGGGACGACTATCCGGTCACCAAGCTGCGCAAGCTGATCCACAGTCACGTGCGGTTGATCATCGAGAACCGCAGCGCGGTCGCCATCCAACTGCGTGATGTCGCGTCCTTGACCGGGGAGCGCGCCCGCGAGCTACAGGCATTGCGCGACCGCATCCAAACCCTGTGGCAGCAGGCCCTCGACGCCGGTCACGCCACCGGCGTGCTGCGCACCGCCGACCACGTCGTCACCAATGGCGTCCTGGGCATGCTCAACTCCGTCACCTTCTGGTACCGCGACGAAGGCAAGCACACGCCCGGCGAGATCGCCGACATTCTCTGCACCACCGTCCTGGATGGACTCATCCAACCGCGCAAGAGCACGAAAGGCTGATCATGGCTTGGGATTTCGACACCGATCCGGAATACCAGAAGAAGCTGGACTGGGTCGCGGAGTTCGTCCGGACCGAGGTGGAACCCCTCGACCTGCTCTACCCGAACCCCTACGACCGCGCCAACCCCGAGATCCGGGCGCTGATGAAACCGTTGCAGGACAAGGTGAAAGAGCAGGAGCTGTGGGCCTGCCACCTCGGTCCTGAACTGGGCGGACCCGGCTACGGGCAGTTGAAGCTGGCCCTGCTCAACGAGGTGCTCGGCACCTCGATGTGGGCTCCGTTGGTATTCGGCTGCCAGGCACCGGATTCCGGCAATGCCGAGATCCTCGCCCACTTCGGTACGCCCGAGCAGAAGGAGCGCTACCTGCAGCCGCTGCTCGACGGTGAGATCGGTTCCTGCTATGTGATGACCGAACCCACCGGCGGATCCGATCCCACCGCCTTTCAGACCCTGGCCGTGCGTGAGGGCGACGAATGGGTCATCAACGGCGAGAAGTGGTTCAACTCGGCCGCCGAATTCGCCACCTTCCACATCGTGATGGCGGTGACCGACCCGAATGCCGCACCGCACCAGCGACTCTCGATGTTCATCGTGCCCGCCGACGTGCCGGGCCTCGAGATCGTGCGCAACTTCACCGTCCCCGGATTCAGCGAACACGAGGGGCACCTGCGCTTCACCGACGTGCGCATCCCCGCCGACTCGCTGCTCGGCGCGGAGGGCATGGGGTTCATCGTGGCGCAGACCCGTCTCGGCGGCGGCCGCGTCCACCACGCCATGCGCACGGTCGCATTGGTGCGCAAGGCCTTCGACATGATGTGTGAACGCGCCGTCTCACGGCCCATGGGCAAGGGCGTGCTCGGCGGCAAACAGCTCACCCAGGAGAAGATCGCCGAATCCTGGATCGAGATGGAACAGTTCCGGCTGCTGGTGCTGCGCACCGCCTGGCGCATCGACAAGGAACAGGACTACCGCAAGGTCCGCCACGACATCGCCGCCATCAAGGTCGCCATGCCGAAGGTCATGCACGACATCGCCCAGCGCGCCATGCACCTGCACGGCGCCATCGGCGTCAGCACCGACCTGCCCTTCATCGACATGATGAACTACGCGCAGGTGATGGCCATCGCCGACGGCCCCACCGAGGTCCACAAGATCACCCTCGCCAAGCAGGTCCTCGCTGCCTACACGCCGGGAGATCCGGTGTACCCCAGCGGATATCGACCCGCTCTGCGTGAGCAGGCCCGGGAACTGGTGGCGCGGCGACTCGAACACGCCGTTGGCAACCTCTGACATCGTTCGGCGCGTCCCGGTTCTTCGGGACGCGCCGGAATGGGTTGTCAGGCGCTGCGCAGTGCGCGAATCGGCCGGTCTTCGCGCTCGGCATCCGGCCGCGGCACCGCCGAGAGCATGGACTGCCCGATCCACCCCGGCACCTCACGACGAACCGCGGCCGGTCCGCTGATCTCGACCGTCTGCTCCCGCATCGCGGCGGCCCAGCCCCGATCACCGCGCCAAATTTCGGTCAGCGTGCGCAGCGTCGTATGCACGGTCGCCGCGACCTCGAACCCCGGATCGTAATCACAGACGTGCGCGGTACCCCGATCCACCATGAGCCACCAGCGCGCGGATTTGCCGGTCAGATCAGCGAATTCGAGCGCCACCACGGTCCGTGCATCCGGCCAGGTCGCCAACGGCATGGTCCGCCGGATATCCCACAGCAGCAGATGCGGATCGAGATCGACCTCACCGAGCTCGGGAATCCACCGGGTACTCCACACCCCCAGCGCGTGCACAACCGTCGACAGCTCCTGCCCGGCCTGCGTGAGTGTGTAACTGGTCCGCCCACCGTCGTCCACCGCCCGATCCACCAGCCCGGCCTTCTCCAGCGACCGCAGCCGCCGCGACAGCAACGCCGGAGACATCTTCGGATTCCCCCGCCGCAGATCATTGAAATGCCGACTACCCAGCAACAATTCGCGAATCACCAGCAACGTCCACCGCTCGTCGAGCACATCCATGGCCTTCGCGATCGGGCAGAACTCTCCATAACCGGGCATCGCTCCAGTACACCGGCGGACCGGCGACGAGAGAACACACCCCAGGGGTCGTCCGGCCCACCCCCGGCCCGGCCCCGCCGGTACAGATGTTGAACTGGCCGGGGTGGTGGGGTGGGACGGACGCTGAGCGGGAAGTTCAACGACCCTCAGGAGAGATCATGTCCCGTCTTCAGCCCAGTGAAATCGCCCCGCCTCCGGGCGAATACGGTCCGGCATCCGCCGCGTTGCGAGCCAAACATCGAGCGATGTGGGCGCTCGGTGACTACCCCAGCGTCGCCGCCACGGTGATTCCGCAGCTCGGAGCGCGGCTCGTGGAGGCGTGTGGGGTGGAGCGGGGGACGTGGGTGCTCGATATCGGGGCGGGGGCGGGGAATGCGGCCATTCCGGCGGCGTTGGCCGGGGCGAGTGTGGTGGCCAGTGATCTCACGCCGGAGTTGTTCGAGGTGGGGCGGGTGGCCGCTGCCGCGCACGGGGTGACCATCGAGTGGCAGGAGGCGGATGCGCAGGCGTTGCCGTATGCCGATTGTGAATTCGATTGCGCCATATCGTCTGTCGGACTGATGTTCGCGCCCTTCCATCAGGCTGCCGCGGATGAGCTGGTCCGGGTGGTCGCTGCGGACGGGATCATCGGGATGGCGAACTGGACGCCGCAGGGGTTCATCGGGCAGATGTTCGCGACCATGAAGCCGTTCGCGCCCACGCCGCCGCCCGGGGCGCAGCCGCCGCCGCTGTGGGGTGACGAGGAGCATGTGCGGGAGTTGCTCGGGGATCGGGTGCACGCGCTGAACCTGGTGCGGGAGCGGGTGATCGTCGACGCGTTCGCGAATGGGGTGGAGTTCCGGGAGTTCTTCAAGGCGAACTACGGGCCGACCGTCGCGGTGTACGCGGCCATCGCCGCCGAACCTGAGCGGGTCGCGGAACTGGATCGGGCGCTGGCCGAGCTGGCCGACGCCTACGACCTCGGCGGTGGGCGCATGGAGTGGGAATACCTGCTGATCACCGCCCGGAAATCCGGGTAGGGCGGGCAGCCGGTCAACGGCGACCGGTGGGGAAAGGTGTCGGGCGGTACCGGAAGGCGGTGCCGCCCAACACCTATCGCGACGACTGCTCGCCGGTCAGGACGATGCGTTGGTGGTGCCGTCCACGTTCTTCACATAGTTCGCGACATAGGTGTCGAGGATGTTCTCGATGTTCGCGACGAACTTGGTGGTGTTGGGCTGGTTCGGGCCGCCCGGGTAGTCGCCCGCACCGGCGACGAACCGCCAGCCCTCGGCCAGCAGGGCCTGCTGGGTGGTGCGATTGGCGGCCACCCGCTGATCGGCGCGAAACACCGAGGCGCTCCCGGTGGCCACCACGGCGATAATGCCCGCCGCCGCGGTCGAGACGCGCACGATGTCACCCTGGAAACCGGCCAGGCCGGTCACCACCGCGCTCGCGGTCAGAGCGATGAACCGCAGCAGCTGTCCCCAGTTGCGGAATCGGCTGGTCAGCCTGCCGGTATTGAGAACCTCGAGGGCATAGGTGCTGTCCCAGAAATCCTTGAAGGCGGAACCGACCGTCTGCCAATCGATTACCGCGGACATCGAGTCGATCTGAGCCTTGAGCGACGACGATCCAGCCACGCGCACAGTCTTACACGATCATCCGCGACGGGTGCGGTTACGCGGTAGGACCGGGTGCGGTTACGCGGTGCGCGGCACCACCCACAGCGCCTCGGCCAGCGCGCACAGCTCGCCGTCCCGAGTCGAAAGCGCCACCCCGACAGTGTGTTTACGCCCGTCCCGATGCAGCGGCCAGGCATGCGCGATGTAGTCCTCGCCCGCGCGGACCGGCCGCAGCTGGGTTCCGGTGAGCGCCGCGGTGAACGCGCCCTGATCCATCTTCGACAGCACCCAGGCCGCGATGCCGCCCGGGCAATCCAGGGTCGACCACACGACTTCCGGTGGCAGTTCACCGGATTCGTCGGCCAGGCCCGGGTCCGGCGTCCAGGCGGCGGCCATCAGGTCGCGGCCGGGAACCCGCCACGGGAACAGGCGCAGACCCTGACCGGGTGCGCAGCGCACGCCGCAGCCGTAGCAGTCGGTGATCCTGCGGTGCGGTGACGAGAGTGCCGTTGCCACAGCCGCTTCCGCCTCGTCCCAGGAGGGCGCGGGCGGGATGTCCAGTGCGAGCGTGGCGTTCGACGCCTCGGTCAGCACGGTGCCATCGGCGGCGGTGAGTGTGGCCCGGCCGGTCTCCGGCCGCGACAGCAGGATCGGCGTCTCCACCGGCACCGCGCGCCGGAAATCCACCCGAACCGTCTCGGCTCCGGCCTGCGCGGCCAGCAGGCCCGCGACGTACCCGCCGAACGCGATATCCGGGTAGCCGTGCGCATGGCCCGGAATGGAGAGGGCTTGTGCCTGAGTCATGGTCACCGTCGACCTTTCCCGGCCGGACGGCCGCAGGGTCTTTCGACCATACCCAGGACGGCCGACGGCGCGACGGTGAGGTTTCGCACTGCGCTTATCTGCGTTTGCGCTCGCGGACCACATGCGACCGCAGGCGTGAAATGCCCTTCACCCGGACACTGCGCAGATGGCGCAGCACCAGCTCATCATCGCCGTCGAGTTCCGCCGCCGCGCCGTCGTCGACGAGGACCGTGCCGGGACGTGCCACGCCCGTCAGTCGCGCGGCCACATTGACCACGGTCCCGTACAGGTCGCCGTATCGCGTGAGGACCGGGCCATAGGCCAACCCGGTACGCAGCTGCGGCATCTCTGGAATCCGCTGGCCCGCAACGGCTATCGCCCGATGCATCTCCAATGCGATGCGGGCTCCGGCACTCGTGCTCTCGGCCGCGAACATCACCTCGTCGCCGACATTCTTGATCACCCAGCCGCCGTGCGCGGTGATCACCTCGGTGGTGGTGGTCTCGAAGGCGTCCAGCAGCTCGGTCAGCTCGTCGGGATCCAGGTGCCGCGACAGCCGGGTGTAGCCGACCATATCGGCGAAGCCGACCAGCAGCGGCCGGGTCGCGCCACCGGATTCGACCGAGCGGCTCAGCGCTGCCGCCATATGCCGCTGCCAGGCGTAGTCCTGTAGCTCACCGAGCACCGCGATGGCCGCGGCGGTCGCGTCGGCCTCCGAGCCCGGGAACGGCCCGTCCCCGAGTTGTCCGCCGACCTCGCGGGTGATCAGGTCCGCCTGCCATTCGGCCAGCCTGGCCATCGCCTGACCCAGGGTGCGAGCGGCCGCGATCTGACTGGCCTCGCCCGCGGCGGCGGTCGCGGTCAAGGTGGCGAAGGCGCGGATGGCGGCGACGTCGTGATCGGTGAACGCGACCTCGTCATCGCTGGCCGTCGCCGGAAACCCCAGTGCCACCCACAGTTTGCGGGCCCGCTCCACCGGCACCCCGGAGAGTTCGGCCACCTCGGTGCGGGTATAGCGGCGCGGCCCGCCGAGCAACGACTGCTCGACCACCGCGGCCGACTCACCGGATTCGATCATGCGGCCAGTAGAGCACATCGCGGCCGCAGATATCGGCGGGTCAGGACAGCGGCTGCGCATTGCGTTGCGCGAGAAGCAGCGTCATCAGCCCCGCCTCCTGGGATTGAGCGGTGATCATGCCGCGCGCCGCCTCCTTGACCGGGCCCGACGCGATGAGCTGATCGGCGGCCTTCGCCATCGCTACCCCGCCGCGATGATGACGCAGCATCAGTTGCAGGAACAGGGTTTCGGCGTCCGCGCCACGGGCCGCCGCGAGTTGGTCCAGTTCGGCCTGGGTCGCCATACCCGGCATCGAGGTGCCGTTCGCCGAGGTCATGGTCGGCATCGAATGATCGTGTGCCGTATCGGAATTCATCCAGGCCATCGGATGCCGGGAGTCCGGCGACGCGTTGGCCAGGCGCAGCCAGCCCTGCATGGTGCCGATTTCCATGCGTTGGGTATCGCCGATCTGCTGGGCCAGCTGGCGAATCGAGGGATCCACACCGGAATCCAGGCGCTGCACCATGATCAGCGCCTGCGTGTGATGGCTGCTCATATCCTGCGCGAAACCGATCTCGACCGGCGTGAGAACCGGTGCGGCCGATTGACTCTCGGGCACCAGCAGCGGCCGGATCAGCATGCCGACCGCCACCAGCGCCAGTGCGAGCACCACCGTGCCGAGCGGGCGCAGTCGCCCGCGCAGGGCCGTCGTCACGAACCCACCACGGAATGCTGATCGGCGGGCGGGGTGTACACGCCGTCGGAGAGTTGCAGCACCATGAAACCGTTGTCGTTGCAGGTGGTCCACAGCTGATTGCCGTGGAACTCCGGCGGCGAGAAGCACCAGTCGGTCGACAGATCACCGAAGGCCACCATGCCGGTGCGCGACGAGAGCGCCTGATTGGGATCGAACTTGCCCTCGAGGATGGCGCGCGCGGCGGACGGGAACTCCAGCAGCGGCACACCGATGATGGAGGCCAGCGCGTGCGGGGAATTCCACAGCTCCACATTGTGGCCCTTGAGCGCGGGCGGGTTGTAGTAGGCGATCTCCTTGGCGTGGAACGGATCCCGCACATCGAAGACGCGGATACCCGCTTCCTCCCAACCGCAGGCCAGCGCCGTCGGATTATCGGGCCGGTCGGCGGCGCAGTAGTGGGCGTCGTAGGAGAACACCGAACCGCCCATCGACGAGGCCATCGCCGAATCCTGATTCTCCGGCAGGTTGATCTCCAGCTTGATCTTCGCCGCCACCTGCGGGTTGGTCTCATCGGAGATGTCGATGAGCTTCACCCCGCCCGCGCCGCCCTCGTCGACGGTGAACAGGAACGGCTTGCCGTCGTAGGTGACCGGAATGCTGTGCTGGGTGGCGATGCCGTCCGTCCAGAACACCCGTCCCAGATGGTTGACCTGAGGGTTCGGGTCACGGCGTTGTACGGCACTGATATCCAGCACGGTGAACCCGGCCAGCGCCGAGAGATACATGCGGTTGCCATCGGGGCTGATGCCGAAACCGTGCGCCTCGATACCGGTCAGGCCCTGCCAGATCACGTGCGGATTCGCCGGATCGGTGAGATCGACCGCGCTGACGAAACCGGGTGCGATACCGGAGGCCCAGTAGGTGCGGCCGTCGGGGGAGAAGCCGCCCTCGTGCGTCGTGATCGGCAGCGGCATCAGCAGATTCGTGCCCGAGCCCGCGTTCAGCAGTCGCGGATGCGCGCAGTCGGAGATGTCGTAGACCGACAGGTAACCCGCACCCTCGCCGACCGGAACGCCGGTGCCCACCAACAGTTTTCGCTCGGCGTTGACCTTCAGTGACTCCCACGTGCCCGCCAGCATGGCCGGTTCGGTGAGGCTGCCGGTGACCACCGGATGCGCCGGATCGGAAACGTCGAGGACCTGCACGCCCTGGGCGGGGCCGAGGATATTGCCCGGGAACATCGAACCGGTGTACGAGCAGTGGTCGTAGCTGGTCGAGGTGATGCCCGCGCCCCGGCCGGTGTACCCGCCGACCAGCGACATGTTGCAGCGGTAGCCGAGCGTGCTGCGGCCGCTGTTGCGATCCTCGGCCGGAACATCGCCCTGCATCCCGGTTTCCGGCAGCGAGTCCGGGCCGCAGTCCGCGCGGGGCGCGGAAGTCCGCCCGACGTCGAAGAACTGCTGCACCTGATTCTGGATATCGGACTGCAGATCGGCCCCCGCGCTGTGCATCGGCAGCAGGGCCCCGCACAGCAGCGTGGTCGCCAATACCGCAGCGGGCTTGGAACGCCGCACAATCGACCGCCTCATCGCGGATCCCCCGTCTTCTCTGTTCCTCGACGTTTCCGTGAGCGCGCACACATTCGTTGTGCACTGTGGTCACGGTTACGTCTCGGAACCGTAGCCGATAAACTGACTGCTCGGTAGGTCCGAGCGCGACATTCTGAGACAGTCGAGGTCATCGGTGCTTTCCCGCGTGTCGACCCGCCTGAATCCGCTTGTCACGCCCGATAACACGACACCCGGACAGCTCGATAACCCCAACGCCGGGCACGGCTCGGCGCGATGGGGGATCGCGATGGACCAAGGAGGGGATCGGTAATGAGTAAGACCGCTTTCATCGTGGCGGCGGCAGGCGCGATCGCGCTGGCCGCCTCGGGGTGCTCGACCTCGGATTCGGGCGGGACCACCGCGCCCGCGACATCCAGTGGCAACCCGACGGGCGCGGTCAGCCAGAACGGCAGCAGCGGCACGTCGAATCAGCCGCCCACCTCGTTCACCGCGGCGATGGGCAGCGCGCCCTGCGCCTCCGGAACGGTCGACGTCACCGCCGAGACCATGAGCGCGGCCGCCGGGCACCGGGGTGTGCGGCTCACCTTCTCGCTGATCGACGCCGGACAGGGCTCGTGCTCGCTGTCGGGGTATCCCGGCGCGGACGCCGTGGGCGCGGACGCCACCGTGCACGCCACCCGCTCACTGAACGGCTACATGGGTGGCCTGCCCACCGGCGACGACACCATGCCGACGGTGATCCTGTCCGCGACGCATTCCGCGCAGGCCGTGCTCGAGGCCGTCACCTGCGGCGTCTACAACAAGCCCGAATCGGTGTCCGCCAAAATTCTTGTCACGGCGCCGAATTCGACCGATACCCGCACGCTCGACCAGGGCATCGACACCTGCGACCTACAGATCCACCCTGTCACGGGGTAGTCCCGAGCAGGTCCCGGCACGCCTCGAGCAGCCGGGCGCGCAGGACGGCGCTGCGCTCCGCGAGCTGTGACTGCGCGCGGACGTATTCGGCACGGCCGGACGGGGTTTCGATGCGAATGGGCTGGTAGCCGAGATCCAGCAGATCGTAGGGACTGGCCTTCATGTCGAGTTCGCGAGCGGCGCAGGCCAGTTCGAAGGCATCGAAGAGCAGATCCGAGCCGATCAGCGGGGTGAGCTTGAAACCCCACTTGTAGATGTCCATGTTGGCGTGCAGGCAGCCGGGCTGCTCGCGGTGCACCTGATCGGCTCGGGTCAGGGCTTCGATATTGAGCGGGACCGCCTCGGGGGTGAAGAAGCGGAAGGCGTCGAAGTGGGTGCAGCGCAACTGCATCGACTCCACGACCGCGTCCGTGCCCTGGTGACCCAGACGCAGCGGGACCTGCTGATGGCGGACGTCGTCGCTGCGGTAGACCATCGCCCACTCGTGCAGTCCGAAGCACGACAGCTGCGCGGGACGGGTAGCGGTCGACGCGAGGAGTTCGGCGACGAATTCCACGGTGCCGCGGCGCTTGTCGAGGAATGCGGGATCGGCGGCGTGACCGACCGAGCCGTCGTCCAGCGAAACCTCGTGATAGCCACGGGAACCCGCGTACTCGCCGGAATCGGCCAGGGCCACACCGTATCCCGGATGCCAGCGCTTGAGCTGCGTCGGCTTGTGCCCGTAATAGGTGAACAGGAAGTCGATCACCGGATGCTTGGTGCCCGCCGCCCGCTGCTGCAGATACGGGCCGACCAGGGCATCGACGCGGTCGCGGTGGGTGGCTGCCCGGTCCCGCCACTCGGGACCGGGCAGCGCGCGGAGATCGGTGTGCGCGTTCATCATTCGGCGAGACGGTGGGTGGCGTCGCGGACGGTGCCCACGAACTCCTCCACCAGATCCTCCAGCGCCACGATGCCGACGGTATTGCCGCGACTGTCGACCACGCGGCCCAGATGCGAGTTGGTTCGGCGCAGCCGCGCCAGCGCCTCGAACAGTGTGGTGCCCATGCTCAGGGTCGGCAGCGGGCGGATATCGGTGCGCGGGATGGGTGTTCCCGGACCGGCGTCCTCGTCGGCGGTCAGGTCCAGGACGTCCTTGACGTGCAGGTAGCCGACCAGTGATCCATCGGTCGCGCGCACCGGGTAGCGGGAGAAACCTGTTTCGGCGACGGCGGATTCGATATCGCCGAGTGTGGTCCCGTCTCCACGCAACGGCACCGAGCGGGTCTTGTCGAGGGGCACCATCACATCGGCCACGATCCGGTCGCTGTAGCCCAGCGCCTGGGTGAGGCGGCGATGCTCCTCCTCGTCGAGGAGTCCCTCCGAACGGGATTCACCGAACATCTCCGCCAGCTCCACCGAGGACACGGTGGAATCCAGCTCGTCCTTCGGCTCGATCCGCAACGCGCGCAGCGTCAGGTTCGCGGCGAAGTTGTAGAGCGCGATCAGCGGCTTGGCCAACCGCAGCCAGGCCAGATGCAGTGGAACCAGCAGCAGCGCACAGCGTTCCGGCCCGGCCAGCGCGATGTTCTTGGGGATCATCTCGCCCATCAGGATGTGCAGCACCACCACGATGGCCAGGGCCAGCGCGAACGAGATCGGGTGCAGCAGCGAATCCGGGACGCCGATCAGCTCGAACGGCTTCTCCAGCAGGTGCGCGACCGCCGGTTCGCCGACGCGGCCCAGCAGGATCGAGCAGATGGTGATGCCCAGCTGTGCGGCCGCCAGCATCATCGACAGGTTCTGGCCCGCCTCGATCACCGTGGTCGCACTGCGTTTGCCCTGTGCCGCAAGGGCTTCGAGGCGGTCGCGGCGGGCGGAGATGAGCGCGAACTCCGCGCCGACGAAGAAGGCGTTGCCCAGTAGCAGCACCAGCGCGAGTAGGACGGCGTAGAGGTCACCCATGGCTGTGCTCCCAGGTCGCGAGGGCGTCGGCGTCGACGGGACGCAGCAGGATGCGGTCGATGCGACGGCCGTCCATGCGTTCCACCTTGGCGATCCAGCCGCCCTGGGTGTGCGGTTCCAGGTACTGGTTGCCGGGTTGCGGCAGCAGCACCTCGTCGCCCGCGACCGGGATCCGGCCCAGGCGGGTCAGCACCAGGCCGCCGAGGGTTTCGTATTCGCCGTCGGGGGCGTCGTACCCGGTGGTGCGGGACACCTCGTCGACGCGCAGCAGGCCCGAGCAGTTCCAGCCGTTCGGGGTGCGGCGCACGTCGAGCTCTTCTTCGTCGTGCTCGTCGCGGACGTCGCCGAGGATCTCCTCGATCAGATCCTCCATGGTGACGATGCCCGCGGTGCCGCCGTATTCGTCGACCACCAGCGCCACCTGCATGCCGTCGGCGCGCACCCGCTCGAGCACCTCGTCACCGTCGAGGCTGGCGGGCACCACCGGCACCGGCTTGGCGATGGTCTTGAGCTTGATATTGCGGCGGTCCCGGATCGGGTGCAGGAACGTCTGTTTGACGTGCACCACGCCCAGCGTGTTGTCCAGGTCGCCGTCGATGATCGGGAAGCGGGAGAACCCGGTCTCGCGCGCGGCGTCGATGAGATCGGCGAGTGTGCAGTCCTGGTCCAGGGATTCGATCTTCACGCGCGGGGTCATGAGTTCCTCGGCGGTGCGCTCACCGAATTGCAGCGAGCGATCCACCACCTGCGCGGTGCGCTGATCGAGCGCGCCGTGCAGGGCCGAGGTGCGCACCAGCGAACCGAGTTCCTGCGGTGAGCGCGCCGAACGCAGCTCCTCCGCGGGCTCGACGCCCATCCGGCGCACCGCCCAGTTGGCGGCCCCGTTCAGGAAGTTGATCATCCACTTGAACGTGGTCGAAAACGCGATCATCGGCGCGGCCGTCCACCGGGCGGTCGACAGCGGTGCGGAGATCGCGATGTTCTTGGGCACCAGCTCGCCGTAGATCATCGACAGCGAGGTGGCCAGGATCAGCGCCAGCGCCAGCGAAATGCCATGGGC
Organism: Nocardia sp. NBC_00511; assembly: GCF_045161165.1. NCBI lineage: Bacteria > Bacillati > Actinomycetota > Actinomycetes > Mycobacteriales > Nocardiaceae > Nocardia > Nocardia sp. NBC_00511. Next base: position 3,146,704 of record NZ_CP107849.1, on the reverse strand, counting down.
CGTACCGCTATTGAGGCCGACCGCGTGCAGCGGCGGTTCGATGAACCGGGCCAGCACGGGTTCGGCGATATAGCCGGTGATCAGCGTGGTGATGGTGATGCCCAGCTGCGCGCCGGACAACTGGAACGAGAGGGTCCGATGCGCGCGGCGCACCTGCCGGGCCCGGCGATCGCCCTCGCGGGCGTGCGCCTCCACGGTGGAGCGTTCCAGAGCGGTGAGAGAGAACTCGGCGGCCACGAACAACGCGGTACCGGCGGTCAGAGCGATGAAGCCGAGCAGGCTGAGAACAGTGAGCAGGGCCGACACGGTCAGGACCACCTGGCCGTTCGCGGGGCTCCGGGAGCGAGGGCGCCGGGTTTGTCACCCGGCTCGGTAGAGGAGCCCTCCTGTGCAGCGCCCTTGGACGCGGGTGACAACTGGTTCCTTTCGCAGGGGGTGGCAGCGGGTCGTGCTGTGCAGCCATGCTACCGGCTGTGTGTTTCCGAATCCGCACAGCCCGGCCGCGGGTCGCGGTGTCCGGTATGGGAAGTACGTCCCAGGGCGGCGCGGGAATTACGTCTCACGAAGAACCCGGCGAACCCCCTGGGGGATTCGCCGGGTTCGGCTGTGCAGTGCGCTAGCGGGCGATCACCAACCCGAGGGCAGCGGACGGCCTTCGGCGAAACCGGCGGCCGACTGCACACCCAGGGTGGCGCGCTCGTGGAACTCGGCCAGCGTGCGCGCGCCCGCGTAGGTGCAGGAGCTGCGCACACCGGAGGTGATGTGGTCGATCAGGTCCTCGACGCCGGGACGCTCGGGATCCAGCCGCATGCGCGAGGAGGAGATGCCCTCCTCGAACAGTGCCTTGCGGGCCCGGTCGAACGCGGAATCGGTGGCGGTACGCGCGGCCACGGCCCGCTTGGAGGCCATCCCGAAGGACTCCTTGTAGCGGTTGCCGTCACGGTCGGTGCGCAGGTCACCGGGCGACTCGTAGGTGCCCGCGAACCAGGAACCGATCATCACGTTCGAGGCACCGGCCGCCAGGGCCAGGGCCACGTCGCGCGGGTGGCGGACGCCGCCGTCGGCCCACACGTGCTTGCCGAATTCCTTGGCGGCAGCGGCACATTCGGCCACCGCGGAGAACTGCGGACGACCGACACCGGTCATCATGCGGGTGGTGCACATGGCGCCGGGGCCGACACCGACCTTGATGATGTCCGCGCCGGCCTCGATCAGGTCGCGGGTGCCCTCGGCGGCGACCACATTGCCCGCCACCAGCGGCACGCCCAGACCCAGTCCGGCCACCGAGCGCAGCGCCTCGAGCATCTTGAGCTGGTGGCCGTGCGCGGTGTCCATCACCAGCACGTCGGCCCCCGCGTCCACCAGGGCCTTGGCCTTGGCCGGGACGTCGCCGTTGATGCCGACGGCCGCCGCGATGCGCAGCTGACCGTTCGCGTCGACGGCGGGCTGGTAGATGCCGGTGCGAATGGCGCCGGTACGGGTCACCACACCGGCGAGGGTGCCGTCCGGATGCACCAGCACAGCCACATTCGAGTGCTTGGCCTCGAGCAGGCCGAAGATGTCACGCGGCGAGGCGTCGGCGGGAGCGGTCACGAACTCGGTGTCGGCGACGGTGCTCAGGCGGGCGAAGCGATCCACGTCGGCGCAGGACGCCTCGGTGACGACGCCGACCGGCCGGTTGTTCTCGACCACCACGACGGCACCGTGGGCGCGCTTGTGGATCAGCGCGAGCGCGTCGGAGACCGACTGCTCGGGATCCAGCACGACGGGGGTGTCGGCGGTGAGGGACCGGCTCTTGACGAAGCCGATGGTGTCGGCGGCCGCGGCGATCGGAAGATCCTGCGGCAGCACCACGATGCCGCCGCGACGGGCGACGGTCTCGGCCATGCGGCGGCCGGCGACGGCGGTCATATTGGCGACCACGAGGGGAATGGTGGTGCCGGTCCCGTCCGTGGAGGAGAGATCGACATCGAACCGGGACGCCACATCCGTCCGGCGAGGGACGAGGAAGACGTCGTCGTAGGTCAGGTCGTAGGGCGGAGTCTGCCCGGGAAGAAACTGCACGTTGGACCATATTAGCTGAATGCTGCGAGTTCGCCGAGCATTGGGGTAGGCGAATTTCGGCCACCGATCGTCGATGGGGTCCCCGACCTGCCGCGACCCGTCGTCCAGGACGGATATTCACGCTGCGCCCGGCCGTGCCGACAACGGTGAACGCACCCGCACGTCATGACGGCTGGCGGGTGCGGCAGCGGCAAACTCGGGGTGTGACGGTGATGAGCGACAGGGCGCGGGTGTGGAACGCAGCGCGTGGCGGTGCCTGGACCCACGCTCGCCCAGCGCGAATTCGTTGCTCGGCGAGTCGAATTCGGCTGGTGACAGCCGGATTGTGACGAGATGGATTCACTGTTCGGCAGGGATGAACAATGCCTCGAACGGTGCTTCGCCGACCGCCACGGTGGTGTGGCCGCGACCGGAGGTGTCGGCGGCGAGCACCAGATCACCCGGCGCGAACTGCCGCCGATCGCCGTCGGAGGTGGTCACTTCGATGGTGCCGCGCAACATGATCACCCACTGCCGGGCGGGGGCAGGGTGCGGTGCGCTGTCGAATCCGGCACTGCGCAGGTAGGCGGTGCCGGCTCCGGCGAACATTCCGGCCGTCGCCATGGCGGGCACCCCGGGCGCGAAAGTGCGGTCGGTGAGCGGGATTTCGGCATCGGCGAAGGCGGACCCGCCGGTGCCGGTGGTCTCGATCACGTGTAGCGGAGGTGCTGGGGTTCGGTCATGACGGCAATGCTCGTCGTTGCGTTAGGTGTGGGCGATTCCCTGCGGGGAATGGTGGCGTACTGAAGGTTGCCAAACAATTGCTGCGGGCAATTCGCGAGTTCCAGTTATCTCGATCTCGTCCGATTCGCCGGAAACGCACCGCTATTTCGGCGTGCGTGTCGTAGGAACCTACAACCGTGTCGGGTCAGCGGGCCGGTTTCCGGGCCGCGCCCGGCTTGCGCTTCTTGTTGTGCGGGCGGCTCTCGCCCTTCGGCCGGGACCGGAAGCGGGGCGCTTCCCGCGGTGGCTCGGGTTGCGCGGCGACCGGTGCCGAGGGGTCGGCCAGCGGGCGACCGGAGGGACGGCGCGCGCCGGTGATCTCGGCGAGGCGGGGATCGCCGGGACGGACGTCGACATCGGTGAGGGTGACCGCGGCCCGGCGGGCCAACTGGGCGGCCTCGTCGCGGTCGTCGGGGGTGACCAGGGTGACCACGATGCCGGACGCGCCCGCACGCGCGGTGCGGCCGGTGCGATGCAGGTAGTCCTTGGGATCCGCGGGGGGATCGACGTGCACGACCAGAGAGACGTCGTCGATGTGCAGGCCGCGCGCGGCGATATCGGTGGCGACCAGCACCGGCGCGGTCCCGTCGGAGAACGCCGCGAGGGTGCGGCTGCGCAGGTTCTGCGCCTTGCCGCCGTGCAGTGCGACCGCACCGATCCCGGACTCGCGCAGCTTTCTGGCCAGCTTGTCGGCACCATGCTGGGTGCGGACGAACAGCAGGGTGCGTCCCTCCCGTGCCGCGATCTCGGTGACCACCAAGCGCTTGTCGGTGCGCCGGATGTGCAGCGCGTAATGCGTGATGTCCGGGGTGGACAGCGCGCCTGTTTGCTCTACCGCTTCGGAATTCGCATCCGGCTCCGCGGTTTTCGCATCGACCTCATCGGTTGTCGTATCGGTCTCAGCGCTGTCCGGAGCGTTCGTGCTCGGAGCGGCACCGACCTCGTGGCGTACCGGGTCGGTCAGGTAGCGCTGCACCAGACCATCGATGGTCTCGTCGAGCGTCGCGGAGAACAGCAGCTGCTGCGCGTCGTCGGGCACCTTGTTCAGCAGCGCGGTGAGCTGCGGGAAGAAGCCGAGTTCGGCCATGTGGTCGGCCTCATCGACGGTGACCACGCGAATCGCGGAGAGCTCCACGGCCTTTCGGCCCAGCAGGTCGGTGAGGCGGCCGGGCGTCGCGATCAGGACGTCCACGCCGCGCGCGATCCGCTCCTGCTGCTTCTTGATCGGCAGCCCGCCCACCGCCGTGGCGAGCCGCAAACCCAGCGACAGCGCCGGTTCGTCGAGCGCGGATTCGATCTGGATGGCCAGTTCCCGGGTCGGCGCGAGGATCAGTCCGCGCGGGCGGCGGGGCGCGCTCGGCGCACCGAACAGTCGCGCCAGCATCGGCAGGCCGAAAGCCAGAGTTTTGCCGGAACCCGTTGCGGCCCGGCCCAGCACGTCGCGCCCGGCCATGATGTCGGGGATGACCGCCGACTGGATCGGGAACGGTGCGTCGATTCCGCCGCGCCGCAAGGCCTGCACCAGCACCGGCGGCAATCCCAGTTCCGCGAAGCGGGCCGCGCCCGGTGACGCCGCGAAACGCCTGCTCCGATCGTCGCGTGCCGGGGCCGGAGAGGTCGGTTCGGCGGCGGGCGTCGGGTCGGTAGGGATGATGGCCTCCGGGGGCTGGAATCGATGGTTATGTCGCTTACAGCCTATTCGGACCGTCAGGTGCGTCGGACCAGCCGGGTGACTTCGACCAGCCAGGGGATCGCCACGGCCATGGTGGGGACCACCAGAATCGCGGCGGCGGCGAGGTAGGCGACGACGGCGATGCGCAGATCGCCGATGGGCCCGGCGAGCCGCTGGATGCGGATCAGGGTGGTGGGTCCGCCGGCGGCCATCGCGCCTTGCGGGGCAGGCGAATTGGAGCAGGCCACCAGGGCGCGGGCCAGGGGAGTGGGACCGGTGACCTTGACCGCGGAATCGTCGGCCAGCAGTTCGATGAGCAGCTTCACCGAATCCAGTGCTGACTTGGAGCGGACCACGCGCGGGAAAGCTTCGTGCGCGGCGGTGAACGCCTCGAGAACCAGGTCGTGACGGGCGCGCAGGTGTGAGCGCTCGTGGCTGACGATCGCGGTGAGTTCCGCGTCCGACAGGCTGGTGACGGTGCCCTGGCTGAGCACCACCCGCTGGCGCAGACCGGGCAGGCAGTAGGCGATGGGCTCGGCGGCGGCCAGCACCCGGATATCGGCCGATTTGCGTTGCACCGCGCTCTGATCCAGCAGGTCGACCAGCATGCGGTGGCGGGCGCGACGCCGCCGGGTGTGGATGCCGACCCGGATCACCGACCAGATCAGCCGCCCGCCGACCAGCAGCGTCAGCGCGAACACGGTGACCAGCAGCAGCCACGCGGGCAGGCCGAGCGCGGCGATCTCCTTGCTGGGCGTGGTGGTGGGGCGGCCGTCCGAACCGGGGACCAGCAGCCGGGATGCGATGGCGAGGCCGGAACCGAACGCGCTCAGTACCGCTGCCAGTGCGATCGCCTGCCAAAGCACCAGTGCCGCACGGGGACTGCGGTAGGGCCAGTTGGCTCGGCTGAGCAGCGCAGGGGCCGGTCCCGCCAGAAACAAGGCGAGACCGGCGAATACCGGCGCTGTCCAGTCCAAAGTCCTCAGCTCACTGCGTTGTGGGGCTTGTGGCCGAGGCTACTACAGCTATTTGACGTCGGGATTGTCCTTGCGCGAAGCCTCGGTGGCTTCGAGCTTAGCGAGTGCGTCACGCAATGCCGCAGCCTCGTCCGCGCCGACCTGTTCGACGAAGTGCACCAGCGCCGCTCGGCGACTGCCGACCTCGTCTGCCTGCTGCAACGCGTCCACCATGAGACTGGCGACGAGTTCGTCGCGGGTGTGCACGGGGGCGTAGCGATGCGCGCGGTCGTCGCGCTGCTGGACGACGAGGTTCTTCTTCGCCAGGCGCTGCAGAACGGTCATCACCGTGGTGTACGCGAGTTCCCGGCGCGCGGCGAGGGCCTCGTGCACCTGCCGGACGGTTTGCGGTTCGTCGGCCGACCACAACTGGTCCATGACCGCTTTCTCGAGTTCACCAAGACCTGCCATCCCACCAGCTTACGGAGGCAACGACAGGAATGCGTACTACAGGTCGTCGTAACCGGGTGGTAGCTGGTGTGTGATTGGTCATACTCGGGGGTCGCGGCGGGCGGATTCCAGCACGTGGCGGGCGCCTATCGGGACAATCATGGGTCGCCCGGAAACCGGATCGTCGAGTACCTCCGCTTCCAGCCCGAATACCTCGCGCAGCAGGTCCGCGTCGATGATGTCGGCGGGGGCGCCCTGGGCGACGATGCGCCCGGCGTGCATGACCACGAGCTGGTCGCTGTAGCGGATGGCGAGGTTGAGATCGTGCAGCACCATGACTACGGTGCGCCCGAACTCGTCGTGCAGCCGGTCGACCAGATCCAGCACCTCGAGCGAGTGCGCCAGATCCAGGTAGGTGGTCGGCTCGTCGAGCAGCAGGATGTCGGTGCCCTGCGCGAGGGCCATGGAGATCCAGGCGCGCTGGCGCTGTCCGCCGGAGAGTTCGTCGAGGGTGCGGTCGGCGAGATCGGCGATGCCGGTCTGTTCGAGGGCGGCCAGCACCTCGGTCTCGTCGTCGGCGGACCACTGTCGCAGCCAGGTCTGATGCGGATGACGGCCGCGCGCAACCAGATCGGCGACGGTGAGGCCCTCGGGTGCGACCGGGGTCTGCGGCAGCATGCCGACCAGGCGTGCCACCTCCTTGGTCTTCATGGTGGAGATGGCCTTGCCGTCCAGCAGCACCCGGCCCGCGCGCGGGCGCAGCAGGCGGCCCAGAGAGCGCAGCAGGGTGGACTTGCCACAGCCGTTGGGGCCGATGACGGTGGTGATCACGCCGGGCTCGATGGTGATGGACAGACCGTCCACGATGACGCGGTCGCCGTAACCGAGGGTGATGTTGTCCGCAGCGAGAGTCATAGCGTGGCCTTCCGATTGGTGCGCACCAGCAAGTACAGCAGGAAAGGACCGCCGACCGCGGCGGTGACCACACCGACCGGCAGCTCGACGGGAAACAGAGTGCGCGACACCAGGTCCGCGCCCACCACCGCGATCGCCCCGACCAGGGCGGAGGCGATGAGCGGCTCGCCGGGCGTGCGCAGCAGCCGGCGCGCCACCTGCGGTGCGGCCAGCCCGACGAAGCCCAGCGGCCCGACCGCGGCGGTCGCCAGCGCGGCGCACGCGACCGCCGCGGCGATGAGAATGCCCTGCTGCGTTTGGATTCGGACCCCGAGTGCCCGGGTGGTGTCGGTGCCGAAGCGCAGTGCGGCCAGGGTGCGCGCGGAGGCGGCGGTCACCAGCAGCGCGATCCCGAGGCCGATGGCGGCGGGTGTCAGCGTCGACCAGTCGGCGGTGTTGAGCGAGCCGCTCAACCACTGCTGGGCATGCGCGGCGTCGGTGAGGGTGGCCCGGGTCAGCAGCCAGCTCACCACCGAGATCAGGGCCGCGTTGACCCCGATCCCGATGAGCACCAACCGAAATCCCATCACTCCACTGTCGCCGGACACGGTGCGTCCCCACGCCAGGAGATAGATCAGCACGGCTGTCAGCAGTCCGCCGACCAGCGCGGCGGCCGAAACACCCAGTCCCGCAGCCGCTCCGGTGCCGCCCGCACCCACGAGTACCGCGACCGCGCCGACACTCGCGCCGGAGGTGATGCCGAGCAGGTCCGGGCTGGCGAGGGGATTGTGCAGAATCGACTGTGTCACCGCGCCCGCCAAACCCAGTGCGGCCCCGACCACTACGGCCGTCAGCGCGCGCGGCAGCCGCGAATCCATCACCACGAATCGCTGTGCGCGGGTCCCGCCGCCGCCCAGTACATCGAGGACCTTGCCGACCGCGATGTGGAAGTCGCCGACCGAGATGTCCAGTGCGAACAGCCAGAACAGCAGTAGAGCCATGACCGCGACGATGACTAGTGCGCGGGGGCGCAGCACCATCGAGAAGCCGCCGACTCGAACAGCGGGCCGGACCCCACGCAGCGACGCGGTGTTCGGCTGTCGGGTATTCGCCGCTGGCGGTGCCGAATTCACGATGCTCGAAGCGTCGCGGTCGGTCGTCTTCTCGCCGGGTGTGGGTGTGGCGGTGGCGGGTTCGGTGTCTTGTGACGGAACGCTCACAGGCTCACCAGCTTTCGGCGGCGGACCAGCAGAATGAAGAACGGCGCACCCAGCGCGGCCAGCGTCACGCCCGCTTGGAGTTCGCCGGGCCGGGCGATCAATCGGCCCGCGGTGTCGGCCAGCAGCAGCACGATCGCCCCGATCAGACCCGAATAGGGCAGCAGCCAGCGATGATCCGGGCCGGTGAGAGTGCGTGCGAGGTGGGGGACGATCAAACCGAGGAAGGCGATCGGCCCGACGGCGGCGGTGGCCGCGCCCGCGAGCAGTACCACCGCGGCCAGTCCGAGCGCGCGGCTGCGGCCGAGGTTGACGCCCAGGCCGCGAGCCACGTCGTCGCCGAGGGTCAGCAGATTCAGTCCGGGCGCGGCGGCGACCGCGAGAATCGCGCCGACCAGCAGGAACGGCAGCACCTGGCGCAGCACCGAGGCGTCGTGTCCGGCCACGTCACCGACCACCCAGTACCGGTAGGTATTGAGGGCCGTGTCGTCCAGCAGCACAACGATATTGGTCATGGCCTGCAAGAACGCGGTCATGGCCGCACCCGCGAGGACCAGCGCGAGGGGGCTGGCCTTGCCGCCGCCGAGCGAGGAGACGGCGAACACGACCACCCCGGCCACCAGCGCACCCGCGAACGCGAACCAGATGTATTGATCCGGTGTGGTGAGGGCCAGCAGGTGGATGCTCAGTGCCGCGAAGAAGGCCGCGCCCGCGTTGATTCCGAGCAGTCCGGCATCCGCGAGCGGATTGCGGGTATAGCCCTGAATGAGCGCGCCCGCCATGCCGAGCGCCGCACCGGTGACGAGTGCGAGTCCGGTTCTCGGGAGCCGCAATTCGCGCACGATCTGGGCCGCGGTGCCGTCTGCGGGGCAGGACAGCGGGAGGCCGCCGGGGCAGACGAGGGCGTCGTAAACCGCCCCCAATCCCAGAGTGCGGGATCCGAGGGCGATGCTGGCGGCCAATGCGCACAGCAAAAGCGCTGCTAGCAGTAGGAGTCCGGTCAGACGTCGCCGTCTGGTGGTGACTACGGCGGGCACGGTGACGAAGTACTCCTGACGCGTTCATTGATCGTTAAGTCTGGTAAGCCTAACCTATCTTCCCGAATTCGTTGTGTACCGATGGCAGCAAGTCGATGAATGAGGAGGTTCGATGCTCGAACCCGTAACCGTGTGCCCGCCGCGCGATTCCGTGCTCGCCTTCGGGCGCGCAAGCCACCGCCTGCGCGCCCTGCAACCGGAACACCCGCGCGTCTACGCCGTCGCCGCCATGGCCGATCAGGGCAAACGCCGCTGGTGGCGGCTGGCCGACGGCATCAGAGAGGGCCGCATCGAACTGATGTACCGACGCCACGCGGCCGAGATGAGCAATGCCGACATCGCCGCGGAAGTGGTGGCCACCGCCCTGATCCACGCGGTGGTCGGCCGCGTGATGGCCCTGGTGGTGTCGGAGGGCCGGGCCTGGGATCCGGGCCTGGAGAACCTGTGGGTGCACACCGACAACGACGGTGGCATCGACTGGGCGGGCTTGTCGGACACCACGATTCGCGTGGTCGACGGCGATCCCATCGGTGGCCAGGACGGCGTGGTCGCCTTGCCGTGCGAACCGGCGCTCTACGTCTGGCTGGCGCACCGCTGTGTTCCGGCACTGACATTGGTGCAGGAGGCGATGCTGCGCTGCGCCGGACTCGGCGTGCGTCGCTTCTGGGGTCTGGTGGCCGAATCGATCGTCGGAGCCGCGACCTACGTGCCCGCGCTGTCGGGTACCTCCTCGGCGGAGGGCGCGCGGCGCGGGCAGGCCGTGCTGGCCGCGCTCGAGGACCGCGGGCTGCCGGTGCGCCGGACCTGCTTCGTGAGATAGTTCCGCGCGACCGGCCGCCGGTCATGACGAGTTCGTGGGCGTGACCGCGGGGCCATCCGGTCGAATCCGGTGTGGTCCGGCGGTCACCGACCGCCCACGAGTGGGCGAATCAGGACTTTTGACCCTGGAAGCCGAGGCCGCGCGGTGCTGACATGGAATGAGGGGTCTGGGGCAGGGGATTCCGGAGAGGGCTGTCGGTTCCAATGAAAAATTGTCAAGAGATCGTCACCCGCGCGACGGTCGAGCTGCCTCGCGAGGAGTCCCTGCGGCTGCTGGCCGGTGTGTCCTACGGCCGGGTGGTCTTCACCCGCAACGCCCTGCCCGCGGTGCGCCCGCTCAATCATCTGCTCGACGAGGACGGCACCATCGTGGTGCGCACCAGTCTGAGTTCGCGCCTGACCTCCACTGTGCGCCGGCAGCCCGGGGTGGTCGTCGCCTACGAGGCCGACGATATCGACCCGGCCCGGCAACTCGGCTGGTCGGTGGTGGTCATCGGGATCGCGCGTCCGGTCACCGAGCCGGAGCGCATCGCCCGGTATCGAGAGCAGTTGCGGCCCTGGGTGGAAGGGCCGATGGACAGCATCGTCGCGATCGAGCCGACGCTCGTCACCGGTGTCCGCTTCGTTGAGAAGTAGCGGTGTCGAGAAGTAGTGCTATCGGCCCTGTCCGGTGCGGAGTTTCGAGGCGAAGACGGCGGCCTGGGTGCGGCGTTCCATCCCGAGTTTCGCCAGCAGCCGCGAGACGTAGTTCTTGACGGTCTTCTCCGCGAGGAACATTCGCTCGGCGATCTGCCGGTTGGTCAGGCCCTCGCCGAGCAGGTCGAGGAGTTTGCGTTCCTGGTCGGACAATTCGGTCAGCGGGCCGCGCTGCGGTGTGCTGTGGCGCAGCCGGGTCATGAGGGCCGCCGCGGCGCGATTGTCGAGCAGCGAACGTCCCGCGCCGACCTCCTTGATGGCCTTCGCCAATTCCATGCCCTTGATGTCCTTGACCACGTAGCCGCTCGCACCCGCGAGGATGGCGTCCATCATGGCCTGCTCGTCGGTGTACGAGGTGAGGATCAGACACCGCAGATCATCGAGGCGCGAGAGCAATTCGCGGCACAGTTCGATGCCGTTGCCGTCGGGCAGCCGGACATCCAGCACAGCCACGTCCGGGCGCATGGCCGGAATCCGGGCCAGCGCCTGCGCGACGTCGGCGGCCTCGCCGACGATGGTGATGTCCGGGTCGCTTTCCAATAGGTCGACGAGACCGCGGCGCACGATCTCGTGGTCGTCGACGAGAAACACTTTGGTCATGACGTGAACCCTTCACGCGGCGGTGGTTTCAACATAGTCGCGGAAAACCGTGGCCGATAAGGCCGAAAGTCACCGGATGACCAGGGTGAAAAGCTCCGCCCCTTGTTGCCGGTGCAAGATCGGCCCACGCTGGACGCTGTGAGCGAGAGCAGAACTGCTGTGCCCCTGATCGATTCGCGGTCCTACGATGCGGTGATCTTCGATACGGACGGAATGGTCGCCGACAGCACGGCGGGCCTGGAGCGCGAGTTGCGGGCCGCGGGTCTGGGGGTCCGGGTGTGTTCGGCTACCCGGGATCCGGTGATGCTGCTCGCGGCCGCCCGCCGTGTGGGTGCGGATCCGGCGCGCACCGTGGTCGTGGTGGCCGCCGAGGCCGGGGTGGGGGCGGCCCGGGCGGGCGGTTTCGGGCTGGTGATCGCGGTCGATCGCGGTGACCACGCCGCTGCGCTGATCGCGCGCGGTGCGGACGCGGTGGTCGAGGATCTCGCGCAGGTGCGGCTGCGCGCCGGATTCCAGCGCATGTCGGAGGTGCCGGACGCGCTGGACGCCGAGTCCGGCCTCGAGGTCGGCGACACCGAAAAGCTGGTCGTGCTCTTGGATTTCGACGGCACCCTCTCGGAGGTCGTCCCCGATCCCGGTGCGGCAGTCCTGGTCGATGGCGCGGATCAGGTGCTGGCGCGGCTGTCGAAGCGGTGCCCGGTCGCGGTGATCAGCGGTCGCGAACTCGAGGATCTGCGTGACCGGGTCGGGGTCGAGGGTCTCTGGTACGCGGGCTGCCACGGCTTCGAACTACTCGCCCCCGACGGTTCGACCCACATCCACGACACGGCCCCCGGGGCCGAACGGGCCCTCGCCGACGCCGCGGCCGAACTGTCCTCGCGCCTGTCCGACATCCCCGGAATCCGGGTGGAGCACAAGCGTTTCGCGGTCGCCGTCCACTACCGTCAGGCCGATCCCACCCGCGTCGGCGCGGTGATCTCCGCCGTCCACGAGCTGTCCCGCGCGCACGGCCTGCGGGTCACCGGCGGCCGCAAGGTGATCGAGCTGCGTCCGGATATCGACTGGGACAAGGGCACCGCCCTGCACTGGATCCTCGCCCGCCTCACCGATCCGCGGGTGCCGCTCTACATCGGCGACGACCTCACCGACGAAGACGCCTTCGACGCAGTCGAATCCACCGGTTTCGCCCTGGTCGTCGGTCACGACGAGGACGGCGACCGCCCCACCGCCGCCCGCTACGCCCTCGCCGATCCAACCGCTGTGCGCGTCTTCCTGGAGAAGTTGGCGTCGCAGTTGCCGGAGGGGGCCGCAACGGGTTCGGTGTAGCAGGGCGGGTAGGCGCAAACCAGTGGCGGTGACCGGAAAAGTCACTCACTATTCACCGGGCACGCCCCATCAGGTCAGAATCGCTGCCTACGGTCTGCGAAATGCAGGAACCGGAGCGCACCGGCGCGCGAATCGAGGTCACGGGGCTGTCCCGTACCTATGCCGATGGGACCGGCCTGTTGCCGACGGACCTGATCATCGAGCCGGGTGAATTCCTTTCCGTGCTGGGGCCTTCCGGTTGCGGGAAGTCGACGTTGCTCCGGTTGCTGGCCGGGTTGGATCGGCCGCAGCAGGGGCGCATCCGGTTCGGCGACGAGACGGTGTGCGATACCGCGGCGGGGGTGTTCGCGCCGCCGCGGGCGCGCCGGTTGGGGATGGTGTTCCAGGATCTGGCGTTGTGGCCGCATCTGAGCGTCGCCGCCAATGTGGGCTTCCCGCTGCGGGTTACCGGTGTCGAACGTCCGGATATCGAGCGGCGGGTGGCCGACGCGCTGGCGCGGGTCGAACTCGCGGCGGCCGCGGGCAAGATGCCGCATCAGCTCTCGGGTGGCCAGCAGCAGCGGGTGGCCATCGCGCGCGCACTGGTGGCGCGGCCCGCGCTGCTGCTGCTCGATGAACCGCTCTCGGCGCTGGATGCCACGCTGCGCGAGCAGATGCGCACCGAGATCCGTTCGCTGACCACCGAATCGGGTGTCACGACGGTGTTCGTGACCCATGATCAGGCCGAGGCGATGAGCATGTCCGACCGGATCGTGGTGATGCGGGCCGGGCGTATTTTGCAGGCCGGTCGCCCGGAGGAGCTGTATCACAGCCCGGCTGACACCTTTGTCGCCGAATTCGTCGGCACCTTCAACCCGCTGCCCGACGGGGGCGGAGTGCGCGCCGAACGGGTCCGGGTGCTCACCGGCGCGGCTGACGCCACCAACGGGAACGGTTCCGCCGCAACGGTGTTGCCCGCCACGGTCCGCTCGGTGGTGTTCACCGGCGGCGCCTACCACCTGCACTGCGAGGTCGCGGGCGTCGATCGGCCGTGGATCGTGCCGCATCCCTCCGCGCACGCGCCCGGCACCGAGCTGCGGCTGGGCCTGGACGCCGCCGATGTCATCACCCCCGCCTCCTGACCTGCTCGCCGCACCATCCTGTTCGAAAGGAACCATTCCAATGTCTTTGTCCCGCCGTGCCTTCGCCGCGGCCGCGCTCGCGTCGACACTGGTGCTCGCCGGATGTGGCAAGGCCGACGACGCTACCCCGGCCGCCGCCCCCACCTCCACCTGGACCGCCCCGGCCGGACTGTCCGGGGAACTGACCCTGTACTCGGCCAACCCGCAGGAACTCACCGACGACCTGGTCGCGGCCTTCACCAAGGCCTCCGGCGTGAAGGTCAACGTCTTCGGCGGCGAGACCGGCAAGATCACCGCGAAACTCGATGCCGAATGGCAGAACCCGCAGGCCGACGTCGTCTACCTGGCGTCGTGGACCCCGGTCGCCAAGTACGCCGCGGACGGCAGGACCCTGGCCTACAAGCCGCAGGACTCCGACAAGATCCAAACCGGCTGGGCCGGAAAGGATGACGCCTACACCGGTCGTGACGGTTCGGCGCTGACCATCGTGGTCAACACCAAGGTGTCGCCCGGTTCGCCCAAGGACTGGGCCGATCTGGCCGCGCCCGAGTACAAGGGCAAGGTGATCATGCCGGACCCGCGCGAATCCGGCACCGCCCGTGACCTGGTCGCCGCCATGGTCGCCGCCTGGGGCAAGGACAAGACCTGGGAGCTGTTCGACAAGCTCTTCGCCAATGGCATGGCCGTGCACGGCGCCAACGGTCCCGCCCTCGACGACGTGACCGCGGGCTCGCACGCCGTGGTGCTCGGCGGCGTCGACTACTCCGCCTACGCGGCCGTCGACAAGGGCGAACCGCTGCAGGTGGTGGCCCCGGCCTCCGGCACCACCATCACCCCGCGCCCGGTGTTCATCGTCAAGAGCACCAAGAACCCGACGGCCGCGAAAGCGCTGGAGGACTTCATGTTCTCGCCGCAGGCTCAGCAGATCTCCGCGAGCCGCAAGATGATTCCGGGCCGCACCGACGTGGCCGCCGCGCCCGGCACCCGCCCCTACGGCGACATCAAGCAGCTGACCTTCACCTGGGATCAGGTGCAGGCCAACGGCAAGAGCGTGCTCGACGAGTTCACCAAGCGATACCTGGGCTGAGGCGCGTGACCACCGAGCTCCACCCGGCCGCACCGGCCACCCGAAGCCGTTCCGGCGCAGGCGCTTACGCGCTGCTTGCACTGCTGGTGGTGGCGGTCGCGGCGCCCCTGGCGGCCGTCCTGATCCGCGCCGTCACCGGATACGACGGTCAGCCGTCGGCCCTCGGTCAGCTGCTGGACGCCCGCAACCTGCGCATCCTCGGCAATACGGTGCTGCTGGGCGTGCTGGTGGTGGTCATCGCGACCGCCATGGCCGCCCCGCTGGCCTTCCTCATGTCGTGGACCCGGCTGCGGCGGCACCGCTGGATCGATATCGCGGTGATGGTGCCGTTCCTGACACCGCCGTACGTGGCGGCCATGGCGTGGCTGGACTTCACCCGCGTCAACGGCCTGGGCGATCACTGGCTGGGACCGTTCGGCGCGGTGGTGCGCTCGGTGGTGGAGTCGCCGGTGGGGATGGCCGCCATCATGGCGTGCGAGATCTTCACCTTCCTGTATCTGTTGCTGCGCAATCGATTCGACGCTGTGCCCGCCTCGGTCGACGAGATGGCGGCGGTGGCCGGGGCGTCGGTGGGTCAGCGGTTGCGGCTGGTGCTCGCACCACTGCTAACCCCGACCTACGGACTCGGTGCGCTGATCGTGTTCATCAGGGCCGCAGGCGAATTCGGCACCCCGGTGACACTGGGCAATCGGATCGGCTTCCCGGTGCTGGTGTCGGAGATCTACGGCAACGTCACGATCGACCCGCTGAACTTTCCGCGCGCCGCCGCCCTGTCGACGGTGCTGCTCACCCTCGGTATGACGGTGTGGGGATTGCAGCAGTGGGTGAGTCGCCGCGAAGTGCCGTTCGGCGGGCGGGTGGCACGGCGTACCCGGGTCGAGGCGGGCTGGTGGGCGGTGCCCGGATGGCTGTGGATCGCCCTCGTACTGCTGGTGTCGATCGTGGTGCCGTACGTGTCGATCCTGTTGGGGGCCATGACGATTCTGCGCTCCAAGCCACCCGGGTTGAACAATCTCACGTTCGACTACTTCACGCGGGTGCTGCGGCCCGGGCGCGGTCTGGAAGCGTTGCAGAACAGCGTCACGCTCGCGCTGATCGCGGCCACCTTGGCGACGGTGCTGGCGGTGCTGTGCGCCATGGTGATCGTGCGGCGCGGGGCGAGCAATCGGGCGCGCGCAGCCACGGGCCGTGGCGTCGACCTGCTCGGAATCGCACCCGACATCGTGCCCACCATCGTGCTCGTCATCGGATTCATCTTCCTGTGGAACGCGCCCTGGCTGCCGATCACGCCCTACAACACTCGCGCCATGGTGGTGCTCGCCTACGTGGTCATCACCCTGCCGATGGTGTTGCAGAACGTGAAGGTCGCCTACGCGGCCATCGACGACGAACTCCTGGAAGCCGCCGCGGCCGCCGGGGCCACCGGCTGGCAGACGCTGTGGCGCATCACCATTCCGCTGCTCATGCCCGGCATCGTGGCGGGCTGGCTGCTGGCATTCCTGCTCGGAGTGCGTGAGGTGGTGGCCTCCTCCATGATCCGGCCGTCCTCGCTGCAACTGCTCTCGCCGTGGATTCTCGGGCAGTTCGATCAGGGGCATCGCGCCGAGGCCATGGCCATGACCGTGATCGGCGTGCTCGGGTCGACGGCGGTGCTGGTCGTCCTGGAGTGGTGGCGAAACCGGCTGAGCGACAAGCGCACCCGATGACCCGGCTCGCGCACGTCGCCGATGTGCATCTCGGGGCCCGGCTGCGGGCGGTCCCCGAGTATCCGGGGGCGGCGGCCATCGACCCGATCGAGGAGGCGTACCGGGCCTTCGCTGCCCTGCTGCGGCGTCTGCTCGACGGCGGATACGACGGCGTGCTGCTCGCGGGTGATCTCTTCGACCGTCACGAGGGCACAGTGCGGGCGCTGGCCACCGCGCAGGCCGCCCTCGACGATCTGCACGACGCCGGGATCCGGGTGGCCCTGGCCTGGGGCAATCACGATGCCGAATCGCCACTGCGACAACAGCTTCGGCCGCCGCCGACCTGCTGGGTCGCACCCGCCGAGCAGGTGGCTACCCGGCACTGGCCCGACCTCGGCATCGCCGTGCACGCACAGTCCGTGGCCGACCCGAACGAACTGCGCGACCTCGCTGCGGGCTATCCGCGCGCCGAATCGGGCTGGACCAATGTCGGAATCCTGCACACCAGCCTGCACGGCCGCGACAGCCGCCGCCCTTGCGCGCCGACCGGTGCCGATACGCTCACCGGTGCCGACTACGACTACTGGGCGTTGGGTCACGTCCATCAGCGGCTCACCGTGAGCGCCGTGCCTACGGTCGCGTACGCCGGAAATCCGCACCCCGCTCGCAAATCCGAGACCGGACCGCGGGGGTACCTCGAACTCGACTTCGACGAGATCCTGACGGTCACGCCCGTCGACACCAGCCCGGTGATCCGCGAAACCCTCACCGCGGACACCGAATCCGAGATCTGGAAACAGTTCGCCGACTACCCGGCCGCCGCCCGGGCCGTCATCTGGACGCTGCACGGGCCACCCGGATTGCTGGCGTCCGCTCGGGAGGCGGCCCGGCACTATCCGGGCTTCACGGTCGGCGGCAACTGAGCGGTCGCCGGTCGGTGCTGGTCTGGGCCTTCCCGCCCGGTGCTGCCGGGCAACAGCTTTCACCCTGAACAGCGCCGCGAGTGGCGATACGCTGAAGGCCGCGGATGGGACGAGGACACCATGAGTAATGCAGCACAGTTGGTCAAAGGCCAGAACCTGCCGGTGACCGGGGACGACGTGGTCGTTCGCGTCGACGGCATCACCGGCGCCGATGTCTCGGCCCTGCTGGTCACCGAGTCCGGCAAGGTCCGCTCCGACGCGGACTTCGTATTCTTCAACCAGCCCGCCGCGCCCGGAGTCCAGTTGCTCCCCGGAACGCCGGGGGCCCTGGCGGTCTCGCTCGCGCAGGTCCCGCCCGCCATCGAGCGGATCCGCGCCGTCCTCACCCTCGAGGACGCCAACAGCAGCTTCGGCCGCCTCCCCGCCCCGACCGCCACCCTCACCGACCGCGCCGGAAACCCGCTGTGCCAGTACCGGATCGAGGGCCTGGGCCCGGAGACGGTCGTCATCGCGGTCGAGCTGTACCGCCGCGGTGGCCAGTGGAAGATCCGCGCCGTCGGCCAGGGCTACGCCGGTGGCTTCGCCGACCTCGTCACCGATCACGGTGTGACAGTCGACGACGCACCCTCGAGCACATCCCAAGCCCAGCCTGCTGGATCCCCTCCGCCGGTGAATCACGCTCCGGCCGGGCAGTATCCGCCGCCGGCCGGGCAAGCTCCGGGGTACGCACCGCCGCCCAGCGGGCAAGGTTCGGGCTATGCGCCGCAGCCCGCGGGCGGGTTCCCGCCGCCTTCGGGTCCCGCTGGGGGATACCCGCCGCCCTCGGGCCAAACGCCGCTGGGCGGCTATCTGCCGCCGTCGGGCCAGCCTCCGGTTGGTGGATACCCACCGCCGTCAGCGAATCAGGTTCCGGTCGGGGGATACCCGCCGCCTCCGGGACAAGCGCCGGTTGGTGGTTACGCGTCGCCCTCGGGTCAGCCGCCTGCCGGGCGGTACCCACCGCCGTCAGCGAATCAGGCTCCGGTTGGCGGATATCCGCCGCCTGCCGGGTATCCGCCTGCGGCAGGGCAGGTTCCGTCCGCGCCCGCTGTCCGGATGGTCAAGGGCGAGCAGGCGTTGTCGCTGGAGAAGCGGCAGAAGCTGGACCTGCGTAAGCGGGAAGTGGTGAAGGTGCTGGCGAAGGCCGGTGCCGGGGATGTGCGGGCGCGGGTGGTGCTGGTCATCGACAAGACTCTCAGCATGAGTCAGCTGTATCAGACCCAGGTCGTGCACCGGGTGGTGGAGCGGATGATCCCCGTCGCCATTCAACTCGACGACGACGGCAGCCTCGAGCCGTACCTCTACGGTGCGAACTTCGCGAAACTCCCCGATATCGTCATCGAGCACGCCGACCAGTGGTGCGCGGAGTTCTTGCACCTCAACGGGGTTCACGGCGGTATCGATTACCGCAATATCGGCGGCTACAACAACGAGTTGCCGGTGATGAACGACATTCTCGGATCGCTGAAGCGTCACCCCGAGCCCACCCTGGTGCTGTTCTTCACCGACGGCGGCTTCCACAAACGCAAGCCCATCACCCAGCTCATGCAGAAGGCCTCCCGTGAGCGCGCCTTCTGGCAGTTCATCGGCTTGGGCCGCAACAACTTCGGCATCCTGCACGAGCTCGACACCATGAGCGGCCGGGTCGTCGACAACGCGGGCTTTTTCGCCATCGATGACATCGACCGCCTTTCCGACAGCGACCTGTACTCCAGCCTGCTCTCGGAGTTCCCGGACTGGCTGCGCGCGGCCGGCTCCGCGGGCATTCTGCGCTAGTTCTCCGCGGCGGCACGGAGGTTGGTGAGCCAGGCTTCCAGGCCCGCGCCGAGGAAGTAGGTGGAGGTCGGGACGTCGGCTTCGACCTGTGCGCCGGACCAGTTCTCCTCGGTGCGGACCAGGGTGCCGCCGTCGACCGGAGTGAAGGTCCAGACGTGGATGCCGCCGTCGATGTTCATGCCGTCGCCGAGGGCCGGTCCGCTCCAGCGGATGCACTGCTGCGGCTGCATCTGCTGCACCGTCGAGGTGATGGACAGGGTGGTGGCGGGGGTGGTCGCGGTGGCGGGGACCGGGGTGGTCCAGCGGAACTGTGAACCCGGGTGCAGCGCACCGGGATCCAGGCGCTGCATGGTGGCGACCGGCTGCTGCCAGGACGGCCAGCGCTCGACATCGGTCTGTAGGTTCCAGATCTTGTCGACGGGGGCTTTGATCAGTGCCTCGGTCCGGTAGTGGATCGGGGCGGCGGTATCGATGGTCTGCCCCTCGCACGACAGCGGGGCCTGATTCGCGGGGCCGTCGGCGTGCGCCGGTCCGGTGGTCGCGCCGAGTATCGCTGTGGCCGAGGCGATTCCGATCAAAGCGGCCCGGGTGCGTCGGTGGTTGGTGCCGGACTGGCGAGTGACGGTCATTGCTCTGCTCCCTCTGATCGAGCCGCTCGGGATGAGCGGTTAGTGCTTCTTGCTTCAGTTATAACCTATAACCGATCTCGGTGAGATGCAAGAGCGAAAGTGATAGCCTCTAACCAAAAGGGCAGAGTGTGCAGGTGAGAGAGGAAGAATTCGTGTCGGAGCCGAGTGTGCGGAGTCCCCGCGAGCGTTATCGCGAGCAGATGCGGGCCGAGATCAAGGACTGTGCCCGGCAGCAGATCGCGGCCGCGGGCGCATCGGCGTTGTCGCTCAACGCGATCGCCAAACAGGTGGGCATGAGCGGCCCCGCCCTCTACCGCTACTTCGCCAGCCGCGACGACCTCATCACCGAACTGATCCGCGACGCCTACCGCAGCCTCGCCGACGCGGTCCGCGCCGCCTTCGACCCCGGCGACCTCACCACCGTCGCGCACGCCATCCGCGACTGGGCGCTACACGACCCGCACCGCTACTTCCTCGTCTACGGCACACCGGTCCCCGGCTATCACGCCCCCGAGGACACCACCGCCATCTCCTCGGAGATCATGGCGGTTCTGATCGAGGCGTGCGCCGCGCTGCCGTCGAGCGCCCCGGCGACACCGTTCGACACTCACCTCGAGCGCCATCGTGCTTGGGCCGCAGGGCATTCCGTTCCGGCCGCGACCCTGCATCGCGCGATCTCCGTCTGGACGCGCCTGCACGGCGTGCTGTCCCTCGAACTCGCGGGCCACTTCGCCGGAATGGGTTTCGATCCGGCCCTGCTGTTCGCCGAGGAGTTGAACGCACTGGTGGCCGACCGGCCGCGGTGACGGCACGCTACGAGATCGCCCGCGCCCGCAGCGTTGTATTCACGGCGAGCGCAACCATGGTCTTCGCAAGTGGCGGAGTCGTAGCTTGCCGGGGAGTGACGACACCCGCCCGCGACGTCCGGAGGCCCCGATGACCGATTCCGCGCTGCCCGAAGATCCCTCCGCCACTTGGAGTTTCGAAACCAAGCAGATCCATGTGGGGCAGACCCCCGACGGCGCGACCAGCGCCCGTGCCCTGCCGATCTACCAGACCACCTCCTACACCTTCCGCGACACCGCGCACGCCGCCGCGCTGTTCGGGCTGGCCGAACCGGGCAATATCTACACCCGGATCATGAACCCCACCCAGGACGCGGTGGAGCAGCGCGTCGCCGCGCTGGAAGGCGGTGTGGCCGCGCTGCTGCTGTCCTCGGGGCAGGCGGCGGAGACCTTCGCGATCCTCAATATCGCGCAGGCCGGTGATCACATCGTGTCCAGTCCGCGGCTCTACGGCGGCACCTACAACCTGTTCCGCTACACGCTGCCCAAGCTGGGCATCGAGGTCAGCTTCGTCGAGGATCCCGACGACCTCGAGCAGTGGCGCGCGGCGATCCGCCCGAACACCAAGGCCTTCTACGGCGAGACGATCTCCAACCCGCAGAACCACATTCTCGACATCCCCGGCATCGCGGAGGTCGCGCACGCTTCCGGGATTCCGGTGATCGTCGACAACACGGTCGCCACCCCGTATCTCATCCAGCCGTTCGAGCACGGCGCGGACATCATCGTGCACTCGGCGACCAAGTACCTGGGCGGGCACGGCGCGGCCATCGCGGGCGTGATCGTCGACGGCGGCACCTTCGATTGGCGCAGTGGACGTTTCCCCGGATTCACCGAACCCGACCCCAGCTACCACGGCGTCGTCTACGCCGATCTGGGCGCGCCCGCCTACGCCCTCAAGGCCCGCGTGCAGCTGCTGCGCGATCTGGGTTCGGCGATCTCACCGTTCAACGCCTTCCTCATCAGCCAGGGCCTGGAGACCCTCAGCCTGCGCCTGGAACGCCACGTCGCCAACGCCCAGGCGGTCGCCGAGTTCCTCAGCGCGCGTGCGGAAGTCAGCTCGGTCGCCTACGCGGGCCTGCCCTCGTCCCCGTGGTACGAGCGCGGAAAGGCGTTGGCGCCCAAGGGTGCCGGTGCCATCATCGGCTTCGAACTGGCGGGCGGGATCGACGCGGGTAAGCGTTTCGTCGAAGCCCTCACCCTGC
Source organism: Nocardia sp. NBC_00511 (assembly GCF_045161165.1). Lineage (NCBI taxonomy): Bacteria > Bacillati > Actinomycetota > Actinomycetes > Mycobacteriales > Nocardiaceae > Nocardia > Nocardia sp. NBC_00511. Next base: position 3,124,901 of record NZ_CP107849.1, on the reverse strand, counting down.
ACAGCCACGTCGCCAATATCGGTGATGTCCGCTCCCTGGTCATCCACCCGGCCTCGACCACCCACTCCCAGTTGACCCCGGAAGAGCAGTTGGCGGCGGGTGTGACTCCGGGCCTGGTGCGGCTGGCGGTCGGCATCGAGGGCATCGAAGACATCCTCGCCGACCTGCGTACGGGTTTCGCCGCCGCCTCCTGACCGGCTTCGGGGCTGATCTCCGGGTCCGGTCAGCGGGGGAGCAGGGTGATTCTGGCGTTGTCGGCCGGGCTGAGTCCGGTGTGGAAGCGGCGTGGGGCTTCGATCGGGCCGTCGATGGCGGCGATGCGGCGCTGTCGCAGGACGGTGCGGAACAGGATGCGAGCCTCGGCCAGCGCGAAGGACGCGCCGAGGCAGCGGTGTGCGCCCGCGCCGAACGTCAGCCAGGTGTGGCCGTTGGGGCGGTCGGTGAGGAAGCGTTCCGGGCGGAAGGTCAGCGGATCCTTGTAGTGCTGCGGGGATTCGTGGATCAGCAGAATCGGGACGATCACTATGGCGCCCTTGGGAATTGCGACGCCATTGATCACGGTGTCGCGCAGTGCCCGGCGACCGGTGAACGGGGAAACCGGGCGCAGGCGCATGGTTTCGGCCACCACGGCGTCGAGGTATTCGTCCAGTCGGCCGTCGTCGCCCGCGTCGATCGCCGTGTCGAGTTCGGCCATGGCCTCGGGATGGGCGGCGAGCATGGCCGCGATCCAGCCGAGGGTGATCGCGGTCGTCTCGTAGGCGCCCAGCAGGATGCCGCGCATATTGCGAGCCAGGGCCACATCGTCGTGCTGATCCAATTCGGTTCCGACATAACGCGATAGGACATCGCGCCGATCGGATCCACCATCGGGAGCGACCCGGCGGGCGGCGATCTCCTCGAGGATGACTGCGTCGACCTCGTCCTGACGGCGGCGCAGCGGCGGATACGGCAGGGTGTAGCCGCCGATCAGCGGCGTGATCAGGGTGACAGCGAGGAAGCCGCGACTCTCGATCTCCCCGAACCATCCGATCACCGCCTGCCGCAACCGGTCTCGGCGCTCCTCGGCGACAGCACCGAACACCACGCCGAGCAGCACCCCGATGGCCAGGTCGTAGCCGGCGGTCAGGAATTCGAACGGTTCGCCGACCGGCCACTTCGGCAGTTCCCGTTCGACCACCTCGACCATGAGGTCTTCGTAGGACCGTAATGCCTTGCTCTGGAACGGCGGTCCGAACAGGCGGCGTTCGCGGCGATGCTCCTCACCGTCGAGGAAGATCAGCGACTGTTTGCCGAACATCATGTCGTGGCTGGAGAACCGGCTCAGCACCTGTCCGACCGAGAAGTCCTCGTGGTTGGCGAACAGCTCGCGCACATCGTCCATGTCGTGGGTGACGAGCATGGCCGGAAACCCCGGGGGCGTGATGACGAACCGTTCCCCGAATTCCAGCAGCGGGGAAGCGTGGGTTCCGGGGCGCAGCAGGCCACCGATCTGCCCGAGGTGGCGGGTGCCGAGGTGCGGCAGTTCGCGCAGCGATACCTGAGTGGGGGACACCCTGCCATCGTGGCTGGTGGCTCGATCTTGTGACTGCCCTAGCTTTTCGGGGCAGCGGCTTTGCGGGGCGTCAGTCCGCGGGCAGCGCCCGCACCTCGATGGCGGCGTGCACCTTGTCGATGCCGCCGCGCAGGATCGCCTGCGGGACAAAGTAGAACGCGTGGTTCCAGTACCGCTTGATGATCTTGTCGAAGACGCGCCGGGTCTCGGACTTGGGCAGCATGCGGGCGACGGCCTCGACGGGCTCACCCTTGACCTTGCCCAGCACCCCGCACTTCTGGATGGTGACGCGCGGAGTGTTGTTGATCCGCTTGGTCTTCCAGGACCCGTCGTCGGTGATGATCAGCAGCTTGTCACCGTCGGGCACACCCCAGACCGGGGTCGGCTTGGGGGTGCCATCCTTGGTGTAGGTGGTCAGCAGCAGGTACTTCTCGCGATACACGTCGTCGAAGGTCGGTGCCATGTGTCCGAACAGTAGTCCCGTTGCGTCCCGGAGGCTGTCTATTAGGTAAGGCTTGCATAATTTCTGATGATTGAGGCAGGGTAGCTGTGTCGTTGCCGTTTGTGCCTGCCGAAGGGATGGATCGATGCTGCCGGAGACCTCACCGCGGATCGGGCGGCGAAGCATGCTGCTGGGCATGTCGATGGCCGGATTGGCCGCCTTGACCGGCTGTGCGCGCAACGATGATCCGGCCGAGGGCCAGGGCGACGCGTGGCGCTACACCGATGACCGCGGTGTGGAATTGGGTCTGGCGGCACGCCCGTCGCGGATCGTCGCCTTCACCGGATCAGCTGCCGTACTTGCCGATTACGGATTGCAGGACCGACTCGTCGGAGTGTTCGGTGACGCGACCACCGCCTCGGGCGCGCGATCCGAACTCGCCGGGAACCTCGACCTCGGACGGGTGCGCGTGCTCGGAAACCGTTGGGGCGAATTCGATGTCGAGCGATACGCCATGCTCGAACCGGACCTGCTCGTCACCGACACCTACGGCGACGGAGCCCTCTGGTACGTGCCCGACGACCGAAAGACCAAGCTGCTCACGGTGAATCCGAACGTGGTGGCCATCGCCGCCGCGCACCGCTCGATGCCCCTCACGATCGAGCGGTACGCGCAACTCGCCCAGGGTCTGGGTGCGGACCTCGGCGCACCCGCGATGGTGAGCGACCGCGATCGCTTCGAGGCGGCCTCGTCGGCAGTCCGTGCGGCCGCCACCGCGAATCCGGGTGTGCGAGTGCTCGCGGCCTCGGGCGCACCCAACCTGCTCTACATCGCCGACCCTCGAATCTCGTCCGATCTCGGCTACTTTCGCGAACTGGGTGTGAACATCGTCGTCCCCGACAAGGTCGACGCGGGCGGCACCTTCGAAGCCCTCAGCTGGGAGAACGCCGACAAATACCAGGCGGACCTGATCCTCCTGGACGACCGCTCCACCGCCCTGCAATCAGACGCCCTCGCGGCGAACCCGGTGTGGCGATCGCTACCGGCCGTGCGCGACAACCGAATCACACCGTGGTCCCCGGTCTACCGGTTCTCACACCCCGGCACCACGCCCCTGCTGGAACGCCTCGCCACCGCACTGCGCCCGGCAACCTAGGTGGCTGCTCGGTGAGCATGGCGTCGATCTCCGGGCCGGTGCGCCATCTCTGTCAGCCCCCGGACCGCGCAACGAACATCATGTGATGTAGTTCGCGCCGGACGGCTCGATCGTGAACGAGATCTCTGCGACGAAGTGCCTTCACCGTGGCCGACTCTCGGGATCGATCTCACCGATCCGTGTCATGCCGGATTGCTCGAGGGCGGTGAGCAGGGCGGGTGCGTCCAGGAGCGTGGTGTAGGTGATCAGCTTGCGGTCGCGGAGCGTGAATACATCGACCTGGCTGCATCGCAGTGGGGTGGTGGTCGCGCGAATTACGCCGTGCGTGGTGCCGACTCGCACAATGCGGTCACCGGCGTCGAAGAGCTGCTCGATGGACAATCGGGTGTCGAGGTAGCCGAGTCGGCGGAGGTGGAATTCGAAGAAGCCGTCCGGGCCGTAATAGCTTCCGCCCCAGGGTAATCGGGTGGATTGGCGCATCATGAATTCGGATGCGATCACCGGGCGGACACGGTCTAGATCACCGCAGGTCAGGTCATGGTGGAGGTCGGTCACTATGCGAATGTCATCGACGGATGCCGAATCGCCCGGGGCGGGGTCGAGCCACATACCCCACGCTGACAGTTTGTCGTTTCAGTTGCCTTACAGGCGGGGAAGACGGCGTCCCGCTGGTTGCCGGTGGCTCCGATATCGTGCACGGGTGATCTTCTGCCGGATATTGGGCCCGATCGAGATCGAGGTCGACGGCAGTTCGGTCGACCTCGGCGGCCCGGTGCCGCGACGATTGCTGACCGCGCTGGCATCGACCGGCGGTGTACCGGTATCCAATTTCGCGCTCGCGGAATTGGTGTGGGATGCCGAGCCGGGCGAGGAAACCGTCAATGCGATCCGGGTGGTCGTACACCGATTGCGGACCGCGTTGGGCGCGCGGGGGCGTGGCTGCCTGGAATCCGCGCCGGGAGGTTACCGGCTCGCGGTTCCGGCGGAATCGACCGATCATGGGGAATTCGTTCGCCTGATCGAACAGGGCCGGAAGGCGCTGGGCGATGGTGACGCGGTGGGCGGGGCCGCCGGGTTGGAATCAGCCCTGGCGCTGTGGCGGGGCACGCCGTGGACCGAGCTCGGCGAATCGGTGCACGTGGCCGGAATTCGCGCCCGGCTCAACGAGTTACGCGCCGTCGCCGTCGAGGAGTTGCAGGCGGCGCGGCTGGCGACCGGCGACACCGCCCGCGCGATCGCGGAACTCAGCGAAGCCGTGATCGAGGTGCCGTTCCGTGAACGCCGTTGGGAGTTGCTGGCGTTGGGGCTCTATCGCACCGGTCGGCAGGCCCAGGCGCTGGCAGAGCTGCGCCGGGTCCGCGGCATGCTCATCGACGAACTCGGAGTGGAACCTGGCCCCGCGCTCCAGGAGCTTGAACATCGGCTGCTCGCGCACGATCCGGATCTGCTTCCCCCGCAACCGTTGCCGCGCCCCGAGTCCGTGCCCGTCCCTCGCGAAACGCGGCCGGTGATTTCGCCGCCGCGAACCCGATTCGTCGGTCGCCGCCACGAGTCGATCCTGTTGCACGACATGGTTTCCGAATCACGGTTGACCACCATCGTCGGGCCCGGCGGTGTCGGAAAGACCAGGTTGGCAATCGAATACGCCGCAGGTAAGGCCGACGCCTGGCTGGTGCGGCTGGCCGATACGCGCGCACCCGCCGGGATCGCGCCCGGCATTGCCGCGGCGGTGGGGCTCACCCAGATCGCGACCGACTCCCCGGCCGCGATCGCGCGTGCACTGGGGGACCGGCCCGGTCTGCTGATCCTCGACAACTGCGAACATCTCCTCGACGACCTGTCCGAGACCGTCCTGATCCTGCTGACCTGTTGCCCGCAGCTGCGAATTCTGGCGACGAGCCGTCAGCCGACCGGGATCGAGGGCGAACAGCTGCTGGCATTGCCGCCGCTGGCGGTCGACGACGAGCACAGTGCCGCAGTGGAGTTGTTCCTCGATCGAACCCGAGCTCATCGCGTCGGCTGGCGGCCCAGCGCCACCGACCTCACCGCCGCCCGCGCGGTCTGCGCTGCCCTGGACGGGCTACCGCTGGCCATCGAATTGGCCGCGGCCCGAACGCGTTCCATCGGACTGGCCGATCTCGCCGAGCGACTGCGTGAACACCTCGACGTGCTCGGCCGGACTCCGCACGGATCGATCTCGCCGCACGCCTCCCTGGACGCCGCGATCGGCTGGAGCATCGATCAGCTGCCCGCCACCGACCGTGCCTTCCTGCTGCGACTGTGGCCCTTCGAGGGCGGATTCGACTGGCAGGCAGCGCAATCCGTCCGCGATCCGAGTGCCGACGGTGCCACCTTCGCGGGTCTGGCCGCGCTGGTCGACCGGTCCGTCCTGACCGCTGATGTCACCTCCGGGCATGCTCGCTACCGGCTACTCGAAACCATCCGGCGTTACTGCCGCCAACTCGACACAGACCCCGAAGCGTCACTGGCCGCGCACGCCGCCTGGGTGCGCCACTACATCACCGAACAGGTCTCCCTGATGGCGGGACCGCGCCTGCCCGAAGCGGTGCGGTCATTGACCGGCGAACTGCCCAACCTGCGCGCGGGCATCGCCCACGATCTGGAACACGCACCGCTGCAAGCACTTCGGAGCACCGGCGCACTCGCCTACCTGTGGGTGAGCGCGGGTGTCGTGCCGGAAGGCGCTCGCCTGCTGGACGCGGCCCTCACCGCCTGCCCCGATGCTCCGGATGCCGACCGGGCCCGCGCCTCGGTGGCGCTGTCGCTGACTTCGGCGCACACCGGATCGCCGCAGCGTGCACTCGCCTACGCGGAAGACGCGCTCGCCCTGCTCTACGATACCGATCCCGCCCACGACGTCCTCCTCCTGGAAGCGCATCTGCGCCGCTGTAATGCCTTGGCGGACTTGGGAAATGCCGTAGAACTGCGTGACGCCGCCACCGCTTTCGCCGATGCCTGCGCCCGTCGCGACGCCCCGCCGTACCTGCAGGCCGCCGCACTGTGGGGGATCGGCATCGTCGAATTCCAGGACGGCGACCACGCCCGGGCCGTGGCCACGCTGACCCGCGCGCACGAGATCAGCGCGCGCAGCGGATTCACCTCGGGCGCGGGCATCACCGATCTACTACTGGCCTGGTGTCTGCTGGCCGACCCGGACGCCCGTCCCGGGACCGTGCGCGACGCATTGAATCTGCTGGTGCGCGCGGTGATTTCGTTCGAGCAGCAGCCCAACTTCTCCGACGAACTCGCCGCGGTCCTCGCCGGTGCCTACGGGCTGGCACGCATCGGAGTCACCGATACCGCGAACCGGCTCTACGCCGCCGTCGCCGCCCATGCCGAACGCCTCGGCACCGACCCGTTCCGCTACCTCGGTTTCGCGGGACCCGAACTGGTGGAACGGGTTCGACGGACATTCGACATGTCGCCACTCAGCGGCCCCGCTCCAGCGTGGCCGGAGATGATCGTCTTGTTCACCACATCGGTCGCTGACCTGCCGGTGTAGCAACCGCATTCATCGTTCGGCGCAAGGAGTTTCGGCCGCGCCGTTCAGTCGGATGCGGGTCGCAGATTGTTCATGAGCTGACCGAGGGCGAACTCGAAGCGCTCGGATCCGGTGCCGGAAATCAATTCCGCCGCGTACTGCCGCGTCTGCGGGTACTTCTCGGCGGGCAGTGCGCTGAACCGGTCCAGCAACTCCTCCTGGCTGAGCACCCACTCCTGGTCCTCGCTGCGGCGTCGCTGCTGGACCAGGGACTGCTCGAGCGCGTAGGCGCTGACATAGAGCGACAACGCGTCGCGGGCCCATCCGGCCGTCCGCGGTTCGATGCCGCCCGCGAACAGGATCGCCAGGATGCCCTCGCCCACCCGCAGCGTCTCCAGATTGGTCGACACCATGGCCAGCGCGGCGCGCGAGACCCCCGGGTATTTCAGGTACAGGTCGCGGATCTGCGTGTAGACCCCGGTCAGCTGTTCGCGCCAGGCATTCGGATCCGGTTCGGGGAGAACGACTTCGGCGTACAGCCGGCCGATCAGCAGATCGTCGATGTCGTTCTTGTTGACGATGTGCGCGTACAGCGACGACGGGCCGGTGCCGAGCACGGTGGCGACCCGGCGAATGGTGAGCGCGTCGTACCCCTCGGTGGCGACCACCTCGAGCGCGGCGTCCGTGATGCGATCGACGGTGATCGGCTGCTTACGTGGCGTGGGCGCGGCGGTCTCGGCAGTGGGTTGAGCGTGGCGAGAAGCGCGGCGTCGGTGGGGATCGACGGGCATGCCGACCACTATAGCTCTTGACACGAACTTAGTTCGTCAAGTAGAACTTAGATCGTCAAGACGAACTTAGTTCGTTTCGTTTTCCTGGAGGTGCGTGATGCGAGTTTCCGTAGTCGGAGCAGGTCTCGGCGGTCTGGCTCTCGCGCAGGGTCTGCGCGGTACCGGCATCGAAGTCGACGTTTTCGAGCGTGACCCCGGCATTGTCGCCCGGTTCCAGGGCTACCGGCTGGTGCTCAACCCCATCGGTTTCCAGTCGGTGCGCGACTGCCTGCCGACGCGCTGGCACCCGCTGCTCGACGAGATCGTCATGGAGGCCTCGGCCGAGCAGTTGATCCTGGACCCGCAACTCAACGAGATCGGCAAACTCGGCGCGGGCCGCACCGGCATCGTCGTCGACCGGCAGGTGCTGCGACACCTGCTGCTGACCGGCCTCACCGTGCACACCGACGCCGCCCTGACCGGTTACGACGCACTGCCCGACGGCAAGGTCGAGGCCCGGTTCACCCGCCGCGACCCGGTCACCTCGGACCTGCTCGTCGGAGCGGACGGCGTCACCTCCGCGGTGCGCGGCGTGCTGTCCCCGCAGACCGTCCCGACCGACACCGGTGTCCGCTTCGTCATCGGCCGTACCCCGCTGACCGACGAATTCGCCAGCCTGTCAAAGGCTTACGGCTCGAAGATTGCGGGCGACGGCGTCAGCCTGCTGCTCGGTGCGATGCGCTTCCGCACCCCGCCCAAGCAGGCCGCCGAACAGCTCGCCCCCGAGGTCACCCTGCCCGACATCGGCGATTACGTGCGTTGGGCCATGATCCTGCCGCCGAACGGTTCGCTGGAAGACCTGTCCGCGCAGGAGGCCGTGCTGTCCAGGATGGACGGCTGGCATCCGGAGTTGCGCGCCCTGATCGAGCAGGCCGACCCGGACAACAGCACCCTGCTGTCCATTCGCGTGGTCAAGCCCGGTGCGCGCTGGGCGTCCGGCCCGGTCACCCTGCTCGGCGATGCCATCCACGCCACTTCCCCGACCGGTGGCAACGGCGCGAACACCGCGCTGCGCGACGCGGACCTGTTGCGCCGCTGCCTGATCGAGGCCGATCACGGTCAGCAGAGCCTGCTCGGCGCGGTCGACGAGTACGAGCGTCAAATGTTCGAGTACGGTGCCGAAGCCGTGCGCAGCAGTCTCGAGAAGCTGCCCGCCTTCGCCCCTGAAGCGAAACTGTCCTGATCTCGGTGTAATCCTGGTGAAATCCGACCTGCCTACGGTCGCGGCGAATGCAACGACCACGACCGGAACGGGGTACGACAGCCATGGCCGACACCTACTCGGGGGTTCAGGAAATCGCGGTGCGCTGCATCCGGATGATGGGCGACGGCACCCGCGAGGAGTTCGACGAACTCGTCCACCCCGCCGCCGTCAACCGGGAGAGCAAGGCGGAACCGCCCGCCGCACGACAGCAGGGCCCGGCCGGAACCTGGGCCAGCGCCCTGTGGCTGCGCAGTGCGTTCGCTGACCTGCACTGGGAAATCCACGACATCGTCGGTACCGGCGACCTGATCGCCGTCCACACCACGATGTCCGGACGCCAGATCGGACCCTTCATCGTCTACGACGAAACCGCTCGCCCCGCACAGGCTTTCCCGGCGACCGGCAAGACTTTCGCAGTGACGCAAAGTCATTGGTGCCGGTTCAGTGCCGGTCAACTCATCGAACACTGGGCGAACCGCGACGATCTCGGCCAGGCTGTTCAGCTCGGCTGGGTGCCACCGACACCGCTCTACATCGCGCGAATGCAGGTGGCGCTTCGGCGAGCTCGACGCGAGGCCTGAGCACGGCAATCGTGAGAGTTGCTGGTCAGGACGAGGATTCGAGAGCGAGTAGGGCGCGCTTGGCGTCGGGGCCGCCGACATATCCGCCGAGGCTGCCATCGGCTTTCAGGACCCGATGGCGCGGCACGATGACCGGCAGTGGGTTCCTCGCGCACGCGGTGCCGACCGCCCGCACGGCCTTCGGATTGCCGACCGACTCGGCGAGCTGGCCGTAACTGCGGGTCTGGCCGTATCCGATCGCGGGCAGGTGCCGCTGCACGAGCTGCCGGAAGCCATGGGGGAGCGACAGATCCAAGGTCACGTCGAAAGCCTTGCGGCGCTGGGCGAAATACTCGTCGAGCTCGCGGGCAGTCTCGTCGAGGCGGCCGGGTGCGCGCAGGATTCGGGAACCGAGCTGCTGGGCGAGACTGTCGAGGACCCGGTCGTGGTCTTCGCAGGCATAGGAGACACGGACCAATCCCTTTGTCGTGGCTGCCAATAGCAGTGTGCCGACGGGGGAGTCGACGGTGGTGTAGGCCACCTCGACCCGCAGCTCGGCATCATCCCCGCCGCCGCGGCCTGACCGCAAATCGAAGGGCGGTGGGCTCCAAGGAATTCAACTCCATGGAACCCACCGCCGGCAGTGGATCGGGGGCCGCGGCAGCCCTCCGGGCCTCACTCGATCCAAGCGCCGACCTCAGTGTAGGGCAGCCTTACCTAAGTGGCAACTGCTTCGTTTCAGGGTGCGCCGGCGCTGGCGATCATGCTGCGCAAACGGGTCAGAACTCCGGTGTGCCAGTCCAGCCGACCGTAGTACTCGAACGTCGGGCGGAGGGCGCTGATGTTGTGCTGTGCCTCGGTCAGTTGTGAGCGGCTCAGCAGCGGGTTGTCCGGGATCCACAGGTATGGATCGGGCCCGCCGCCCTCGCGTAACCCGGTGGCGAACAGTTCGGCGAACGGATTGTCGGAGGGCGACACTGGCCGATTGAAGGCGAAGGCATGGTCGAACCCGTGAATTCGATTGGTAGCGCTGTCGAGTAGCCAGTTGGTACTGCGATCCCAGTTGTTGACCACCAGATCGAGCATGCCCAGCCGCTGTGCGTCGGGGTTGTCCCGGGCGGCGCGCATGGCCTCGAACCCCCAGCGGTCCTCGCGGGTGATTCCGACGAGCTGCCCCGGCAGCCACGGCATGACCACGCTGTCCTCGGCCAGCGGTATCACCGGGGGCACGGGTGCGCCCATGGCGTGACCAACCGCCGATACGAGCACCTCGGCATCCCGTTCGTCTCTGGTGAGCCCGTATTTCTCGACGGCCTGAAGTCCGCCAGGATACTCGAAAAGCGTCAGATCACTGTTGGCGCTGGACCAGACCGCGACCGCGTCCGGCGGCCCGAGTCGCCGTGCGGCGACACACTGTTCGCTGAACTCGTCCACAGAAAGCATCGGCGAACCGCGCTCCGCGAGCGGCCCACCGGAGGCTCCCGCGACCACCTCCCCGATCACCGCATCGTCCGAGGTAGCGGTGATCGACACGTTCCGCAGCTCCGCCGCCATCGGCTCGGATACCCGCCCAAGCCCTTTCGCGGCTCCGCCGACACTGTTCTCGATCGCCGCACACATCTCACGTGCCGCCGCCGACAGTTCCTCGTTGTTCACGACCGTCTAGCTTCCATTCGACAGCACCGAAATGACTGCTGACACAGCCCATCTCAACCTATCGCGCCGAGACACGTTTCCCGAGAAGACCAGGACCGCCGGTGCTGAGAAGACCTAGCCATCGTTCCTGGAATCCGTTGCTTCGCGGATCAATCGCCTGGATACCCGCCGAGTGTCCTTCGACTTTGACCAAGCGGTTGTCGAACATGAAGAAGTTGTCGACTACGACTGTGCCCTTCGCTGCCCTTGGCACGCCGCCCAGGGTGACCTCCCGTAGCAGCTCAATCGAGGGACGGAAGTCCACCGAAATAGTCCCTCTCAGCCTTGGATACCTGGATAGCCCGGGCCCGGAACACTTCGAAGGTGGGGAGATTCCGGGGGCCTTGGTACATCAGATGGACGTAATCACCGTGATCCCTGAGCAGACCTACGCCCGCTGGGCTGTGCCTCCATCGCGTGACTTCCCTCCAGCCGGAGGATCGGTCGGCCGGTGAACTTCCGGGACCTGCGGGAATCGGGCTGTACCAGTCTGTTCAATCCGTCAATCAGGTGCTGGCTAAGCTCCAGATATGACCTCCGATGAGCACGCAGATTTCTCCTCGATCAAGTCCATGGCGGACGTGACGCCAGACCTGATGAACAAGTTCAGCGCGGGGACCTTCAGCGATCTCATCGGGTTCAAGTTCACTGAGCTCGGGCCGGATCGGACGGTTGGGGAGTGGGTGGTTACGCCGCAGCTTTTTCAGCCTGCCGGGATCGTGAACGGGGGCGTGTATTGCACGGTCATCGAGACGCTTGCCAGTGTGGCGGGGAGTGTGTGGCTGGGGGATCGGGGGACTGTGGTTGGGGTGAACAACAACACCGACTTCCTTCGTGCGGTGCGGGAGGGGAAGTTGACCGGGGTGGCGACGCCGGTGCATCGGGGGCGGTCGCAGCAGTTGTGGGTTGTGGTGATCACCGATGAGCAGGACCGGACTGTGGCTCGGGGGCAGGTGCGGCTTCAGAACCTCGGCGCGCAGGGCTGATTCATCGTTCGGCAGGCTCTGATATCGGCGAAACATGCTGGTAACGCGGGTCGTGCCAGAATGGCCGACGACCCCGAAACCGCGATTCGACGAGGAGTCCGATGCGACTGTCGCCGCACGAGCAGGAACGCCTGCTACTGAGTTATGCGGCCGAACTGGCCCGGCGGCGGCAGGCCCGTGGACTCAAACTCAATCACCCGGAAGCGGTCGCGCTGATCAGTGATCACGTGCTCGAGGGTGCGCGCGACGGGCGCACCGTCGCGGAGTTGATGGCCTCGGGTCGTACCGTGCTCACCTGCGCCGACGTCATGGACGGCATCCCGGAGATGATTCACGACGTGCAGGTCGAGGCCACGTTCCCGGACGGCACCAAGCTCGTCACCGTCCATCACCCGATCGGATGACGCGGCGATGATTCCCGGCGAATACCTGTGTGCCGAAGGCACTATCGAGCTCAATTCCGGTGCCGACCGCATCCAACTCGACGTGGTCAACACCGGTGACCGTCCGGTTCAGGTCGGCTCCCACGTGCATTTCCCGCAGGCCAACACGGCCCTGGAATTCGATCGGGAGGCAGCCCACGGCCGCCGCCTCGACATCCCGGCCGGAACCGCGGTGCGCTTCGAACCCGGTCTGGGACAGCGGGTTTCGCTGGTTCCGCTGGGCGGCGACCGCGAGGTGCACGGAATCAGCCTCACCCCACCCGGAAAGCTGGACGCCTGATGGCCGAACTGTCCCGTGCCCGCTACGCCGAACTGTTCGGGCCCACCACCGGCGACCGAATCCGCCTGGCCGACACCGATCTGCTCATCGAGATCACCGAGGACCGCAGCGGCGGACCGGGACTCGCGGGCGACGAAGCCGTCTTCGGCGGCGGCAAGGTGCTGCGCGAATCCATGGGCCAGGCCCGCGCCACCCGCGCCGAAGGCACCCCCGACACCGTCATCACCGGTGTGGTGATCGTCGATCACTGGGGAATCATCAAGGCCGACATCGGTCTTCGCGACGGCCGCATCAGCGCCATCGGCAAGGCCGGCAACCCGGACACCATGACCGGCGTGCATCCCGACCTGGTGGTCGGACCGTCCACCGAGATCATCTCCGGCAACGGCCGCATCGTCACCGCGGGCGCCATCGACTGCCACGTGCACTTCATCTGCCCGCAGATCCTCGACGAGGCCATCGGTTCCGGCATCACCACCCTGGTCGGCGGCGGCACCGGACCCGCCGAAGGCTCCAAGGCCACCACGGTCACCCCGGGCGCGTGGCATCTGGGCCGCATGCTCGAGGCCACCGACTCCTGGCCGGTGAACATCGTGCTGCTCGGCAAGGGCAACACGGTGCGCGGCGAGGCGCTGTGGGAGCAATTGCGCGGCGGCGCGGCCGGATTCAAACTGCACGAGGACTGGGGCACCACCCCCGCGGCCATCGACGCCTGCCTGACCGTCGCCGACGCGGCGGGCGTGCAGGTGGCGCTGCACTCCGACACCCTCAACGAGGCCGGATTCGTCGAGGACACCCTCGCCGCGATCCGCGGCCGCGCCATCCACTCGTATCACACCGAGGGCGCGGGCGGCGGGCACGCACCCGACATCATCACCGTCGCTTCACATCTCAACGTGCTGCCCAGCTCCACCAACCCGACCCGGCCGCACACCGTCAACACCCTCGACGAGCACCTCGACATGCTCATGGTGTGCCATCACCTGAGCCCGTCGATCCCGGAGGATCTGGCCTTCGCGGAGAGCAGGATTCGACCGTCCACCATCGCGGCCGAGGACCTGCTGCACGACCTGGGCGCGATCTCCATGATCGGCAGCGACGCGCAGGCCATGGGCCGCATCGGCGAGGTGGTGATGCGCACCTGGCAGACCGCGCACGTCATGAAGCGCCGCCGCGGCGCACTGCCCGGCGACGGTGCCGCCGACAACAATCGGGTGCAACGCTACGTCGCGAAATACACCATCTGCCCGGCCGTCGCGCACGGCCTCGATCACGAGATCGGTTCCGTCGAGGTCGGCAAGCTCGCGGATCTGGTGCTGTGGGAGCCCGCGTTCTTCGGCGTGCGCCCGCACGCGGTGCTCAAGGGCGGCACTATCGCCTGGGCCGCCATGGGTGACGCCAACGCCTCCATCCCGACCCCGCAGCCGGTGCTGCCGCGACCCATGTTCGGGGCGTCCCCGGCGGTCGCGGCGGGCACCTCGCTGCACTTCGTGTCGGAGGCGGCCATCGAGGACGGTCTGGCGCAACGCCTGCGGGTGAACCGGAAACTGGTGCCGGTGGCCAATGTTCGTAAGCGCACCAAGGCCGATATGCCGCGCAACGACGCCATGCCGCGCATCGAGGTCGAGCCCGACACCTTCACCGTGCGCGTCGACGGCGAGGTGTGGGCCGAACAACCCGCCACGGAACTGCCGATGGCACAACGGTATTTCCTGTTCTGACCGGGCGGCCGCCTCACCTGTGCGATTTCTCTCGCGTCGCGTGCAATGCTGGGGCGGCCTCTCACCCGGTGGCAGACTGGCCGTATGACCAACGCGGACTGGGCAGACGTTGACCGCTATCTCGTGGAAACCCTGGTGGGGAACGGGGATTCGCAGACCCTGAGCTCGAACGCGGCGGCGGGCCTGCCCGCCATCGACGTCTCGCCGCCCCAGGGCAAGTTCCTGTATTTGATCGCGAAGTCCCTGCGGGCGCGCCGAGTGCTCGAGATCGGCACCCTGGGTGGCTACAGCACCACCTGGCTGGCCCGCGCCGTCGGCAAGTCCGGCCAGGTGGTCACCCTCGAATTCGAGCCCAAGCACGCCGAGGTGGCGCGCATCAACCTCGATCGCGCCGGGGTGGGCGAGCGCGTCGAGATCCGGGTGGGCGCGGCGCTGGATTCGCTGCCGGTGCTCACCGCGGAACGCCCCGAGCCGTTCGACCTGGTGTTCATCGACGCCGACAAGACCAACAACTCGAACTATGTGCGCGCGGCACTCGAGCTGACTCGTCCGGGCTCGGTGATCATCGTCGACAATGTGGTCCGCAACGGCGGTATCGCGCACGCCGATTCCGGGGATGCGGCGGTGCGGGCCAGCCGTGAGGTCATCGAATTGATCGCGGCCGAACCGCGTTTGGACGGCACCGTGCTGCAAACCGTCGGCGGCAAGGGCTGGGACGGTTTCGCCTACGCCGTGGTGCTCGGCGACGACGATTGAGGCGCAGCTCACTTGCGGCTTCGACCTGGGCTTTTCCTATCGAGACCGTCCCGATCCTGAGAGTTTGCTAAATCGTTGCTAGCCAACTGAGCGGCTGGTCAATACGGTCGGATTCATGAGCGATCCTTACGATCCGACCCTCCCGCCGCCGGAGTCCCCGGCCCCCGGGGAGTCCGGCGCGCGGCGCGGCCCGCTCGCCCGGGTGCGGCACGGTGCGTTCACAGTGGCCCCCGTGGCCGCGCTCGTCATGGTCGTCGGACTCATCGCGGCCATCTTCTATCAGGCCGACCATGCGATGGGCGGTTCGGATCCCGGCCGGCGCGCGACCGTCTCGACCGAGCGTGTTCCCGACGTCGACAGCGTCGCCGCCTCGTAACCGGCCGCGCCACAGCGGTTTTCAGGATCGCGCCGGGCCGTCCGGGTGGGCGGCCAGTTCCTCCCAGTAGTCCACGTACGCCTGCTCGTGCGCCATGCCGAGCCGCAAAATGCGCGCGCGTGACACCTCGCGCACGCTGTCGTCCGCACCCAGCTCCGCGTAGAGCTCCCGGTAGAGCTCGAGCCATTCGCGGTGCTGCGCAGCCTGATCGTGGGCCAGCGCCACCACATCGCCGGGCGCGCCGAGGTCGGCGAAGAACAGTTTGAGCTGCGCGGGATCGCGGGTCTCCGGGGGTGGCGAGACGGGATCACCCAGCCAGCGCGCCAATTCGGCCCGGCCCTGCTCGGTCAGATGGAACACCCGGCGGCGACGCCCACCCTCCTCGGCCTCTTCGCGCAGCAGTCCCTGTTCGGCCAGCCGCGGCGGCACCCGGTAGAGCTGGGCGTGCGGGATCGGCCAGAACTTCTCGACGCTGTCCCCCAGGTGGAGTTTCAGGTCGTAGGGGGTCAGCGGCCCGTGTTTGGCGATCAAACCCAGCACGATCTGGTCCTGTGGGCCGAGTTCGGCCATCCGGCAATCCCTTTCACTCGGAGCTGTTGACACGGTATCAGTGAGACTATACGTTCATTTCAGCGAAACCGTATCAATGAGACTGTCTAGGAGTGATGGTGCGCGAATTCGGCATCGACCTGTACCTGCGCTGGGCCGCCCTGTGGAACCGTGAACTGCCCGCCGAGGAGATCATGGCCCCGCAGTTCACCCTGCGCTACGCCCAGCCCGGCGCGACCGTGTACGACGACATCCACGACCCGAAAGCCCTTGCGACGCAGATCGATGCGTTCCACGAGCAGATCCGCGGCCTGACCTTCTCGCCACAGGGCATCGCCGTGGTCGAAATGGACGAGACCCACACCGGCCTGGTCGCGCAGCCCTACGGCGCGCGCATCGAACTGCCCGGCGGTGGCGTCTCCGACGTCAGCGGCACCGACATCCTGCGCACCGAGAACGGCCTGATCGTGGAGGTCTGGTCGGTGTCCGGCGGCCTCGGCGGACGCTCCTTCTACGCTTGAGCCCATGTCGAAACGCCGCAACCCCCGACCCGAACCGCAGGCCTGCCCGTGCGGCCTGCCCGCGACCTACGCGGACTGCTGCGGCCGGTTGCATCGGGGGCAGGCGCGGGCCACGACCGCCGAACAGCTCATGCGCTCACGCTTCAGCGCCTTCGCGGTCAACGACGAGGCCTACCTGCTCGACAGCTGGGACCCCGAAACCCGGCCCGCCGACGTCGAATTCGACCCGGCCATGCGCTGGGAGCGCCTCGAGATCCTCGGCGCGACCGCCGGCGGTCCGTTCCACACCGAGGGCACCGTCGAATTCCGCGCCCACTATCGCGCCCGTGGCGCGGCGGGCGTGCTGCAGGAGAACAGTCGCTTTCGCCGCGATCACGGCCACTGGGTCTACCTCGACGGCGTGATCGCCGACTGAGCGGCTCCGCCCGCTCCGACCTTGTCATGAGGAGCACGTCCGCACGGAATGTCGCCGTGCGGTGCGCGCAACAATGCGCAGCGTGCAGAAAACTGACGTCGCACGGCCGGGAGCCGCTGAGTGGGCGGGCGAATCCTGGCCCGCCACTCCATGATCGGGCGAGGTCAGCGGGCGGCGCGGGCTTCGAATCCGTCGCAGAGGGCGGCGAGCCCGGTGTCGAGGAGGTGTTCTGGTTGCAGCAGCGCCGAATTGCCGGTGCCGACCAGGTCGGCCAGCGCGGGCGGCGGCGGCCAGTGTGGATCGCCTTCCAGTAGCGCGCTCAGTCCGGAGCGTTCCTCGCCCTCGCTGTCGCGGCTCTGTAGCAGTCGCGCGCTGACCTGCTGCAGAGCGACACCGGCGATGTAACTCCACACCGACAGCGACATCCGGGTGGCCTCGCGGGTGTCGACGCCGAGTTCGGCGAACCCCTCCACCAGCCAGCTCAGCACCAGCAGGCTGTGCTCGCCGAAGTTGTAGCGCGGCACCGCGAAGGTGAACAGCACCCACGGATGTTCCTGGTAGAGCTGCCAATCCACCTCGGCGGCGATGCGCACCCGGTCGCGCCAGGTCCAGTGCTGGCCTTCGGCGGGCGGATACGGGTTGCGGCGCGAGACCTCGTCGGTCATGGCGGCGAGCAGGGTGTCCTTGTTGGGGATGTGCCGGTACAGCGACATCGCGCCCGCGCCGATGCGCTCGGCGATGCGGCGCATGGACAGAGCGTCCAGTCCGGACTCGTCGGCCAGGGTGATCGCGGTGTCGACGATGGCGGCCCTGGTGAGCTTGGCCTCGGTCATCGGACGAATTCTTCCCTTCCTGTGCCGCCAATGCGTACACTGTACCCGCTATTGCGCGTACGGTGTACGCGCGCACTCTGTTGGTCAGCACCGGTCATTACGCCCGGAATCAGCCCGAAGGATAGGTCATGACGAGTACCCTCGCGCGTCCCGACGCGAAGACACCGCGCCGTGCGTGGGCCGGTTTGGCGGTCCTGCTGTTGCCGGTCCTGCTGGTGTCGATGGATATGTCGGTGCTCTACCTCGCGATGCCCACCCTCACCGACAGTCTGGACCCCTCGGCCGCCCAGCAGCTGTGGATCCTCGACATCTACGGCTTCATGATCGCGGGCCTGCTCATCACCATGGGCAATCTCGGCGACCGCATCGGCCGCCGCAATATTCTCCTGTTCGGCGCGAGCATCTTCGGAATCGCGTCGGCGCTGGCCGCGTTCGCCCCGAGCGCCGGGGTGCTGATCGCCGCGCGAGCGCTGATGGGCGTCGGCGGCGCGACCCTGCTGCCCTCCAGCCTGGCGCTGATCTCCACGCTGTTCCCGAACGTGCGCGCCCGGGCCACCGCCATCGGCGTGTGGACCGCGTTCTTCGCGGGCGGGTCGGCGGTCGGCCCGGTCATCGGCGGCGTACTGCTGCACCACTTCTGGTGGGGTTCGGTGTTCCTGATCAATGCGCCGGTGCTGCTGGTGCTGCTGGTCTTCGGACCGCTGCTGCTGCCCGAGCATCGCGATGCCGGACGCGGGCCACTGGATTGGCCGAGCGTGCTGCTGTCGATCGGCGGCATCCTGCCGCTGGTGTACGCGGTGAAGCGCTGTGCGGCCGAAGGATTCGACCTGCCCGCCCTGGGGATCGGCGTGGTCGGTGTGCTGCTGCTGACGGCATTCGTGCGCCGACAGCGGCAACTGGCCGAACCCCTGCTGGATCTGAGCCTGTTCCGGCGCGGACTGTTCTCGGTGGCGATCGGGTCGAGCACCGTCGGCATGCTGGCCCTGGCCGGAATGAGCTACCTGACCAGCATGTACCTGCAATCGGTGACCGGACGTGACGCCTTGCAGTCGGCGCTGCTGGGCATTCCGGGCGCGGTCGTGGTGTTCCTGTGCTCGATGAGCGGTGCGCAGGTCGGGCGTCGACTCGGTACCAAATCCACCTTCGTGCTCGCGCTGAGCATGGCCTCGGCGGGCAACCTGATGCTGCTCGGCGTCGGCGTGAACGGCGGAATCGGCTGGTACATCGCCGGTTCCGTGGTCGCGGGCGCGGGCTTCGGCATCGCGTTCACGCTGGTGTCGGAGGTGGCGGTGTCCTCGGTGCCGCCCGAGCGCGCCGGATCCGCAGTCGGCATCTCCGAGACCAGTTTCGAACTGGGCAACGGGCTCGGGCTGGCGCTGCTGGGTTCGCTGGCGGCACTGGTGTTCCGCTCACGCGGCGACTTCGCACCGACCCTGGGCGAGACTCTCGCCGAGGCCGGAGACAACCAGGCGGTGATCGCCTCGGCCCGGGAGTCGTTCGTGACCGGTATGCACGTGGCCACCACCACCGGCGCGGTGCTGCTGGCCGCGATGGCCGTGGTCGCGTTCTTCGCCAAGTCGGGCAGCACCGCGAAAACCGGTGCGACGCTGGCCGAATCGGTGCACTGACCGCCTGCGGCTCAGCGGAACACCATGGTCCACACCTCGCTGGCCCGCGCGCGCCAGGGCATGATCACCTTCTGATATGTCCAGCGCACCGGGCCCGCGAGGGCCCGCCAGGCGCGGGCGATGGCCGCGAACAACGGTTGCAGCGCAACCCGGTTGAACCACCTGCACGGCTCGATCACCACGACCCCGACCACCGTGGTCGCGACCTTCCATCCGAAGACGACGGTAATCAGCAGCCCGTAGAGCAGTGGGCGCAGCACCCAGAGCCAGAATTGCCGCGCGGGCCAGATCAGCAGCCAGGTCACCAGGAAACGCGCGGTCGCCAGCAGCGCCTCGCCGGTCCAGGCGGCCGCTCTCGCGGCGGGACGCAGTACCCAGCGCAGCATCCAGGCCGTCACCGGCTCCACGACCCGGATCCGTACCCAATGACCGCCGGGCTGCACGACCCGCCGCCACAGCATCGAAAGCGGTTGCGTGATCAGCAGGTTCACCGCGCTGCTCACGAGATGGACGATGCCCTGCCCAGCCGGAACCACCGCCCGGTTCCAGATCCACGGAACGCCGGGCTTGAGCACGCGCAGCCACAGGGTCGAGATCGGCAGTACGACGACCCATTTCACGATGGTTATCACCAGCCACGCGACCGCACGCACGACCGGCATCACCAGATGATCGAAAACCCAGGGAATGCCGGGTTTCAGCACCCGTCGCCACAGGAAGTCCTCCACGGCGTGCTGGAGCGGCCGCAGCAGGAACGACAGCAGGAACGCGCCCAGCGGCGTCAGCACCATGCCCCACAGCAGTTGCTGGATGACCAGGTGCCACAGATAGTTGCGCACGAAGTTGACGGCCGGTCGATACACCCAATCGCGGAACAGGATCGAGACCGGCTTGAGCAGGTGATTCACGACCAGGCGCGCGGCGGCGGCGATCAGGCCGGGGATGCGGGTGATCGCCTCCCACAGCAGCCGGGGCGGCACGAACACCACCAGAACTAGCGCGCGTGCGATCCAGATCCCGAGCGAGACCGGTTCCGGCGCAACTTGTTGCGGCGGGTGCGAGTTTGCCTGCGGTGCAGGTGACGACATGTGAGTGAGATCCTTCCCCCGGACTACCGCACCCATCCTGCTGCGGGAAGCGCCTCTCGCCCAGCGTATTTCCACTCAGACCTCGATCGCGTACCGGTCAGGCGGTTACCCTCGAAGCGTGACCGAGCACGACGCTCCGAACGATGGCACCTCCGGCGCGAACGGTCGCCCGTTCGCCGAACGGGTGGCGACCAGGATCTTCTATCCCACCTCCCGCCCGCGTGAAAAAGACCTGCGCGCCGCCGTTTCCGGCAGCGTGGTGCTGGTGACGGGCGCTTCGCACGGCATCGGCAAGGCGGCGGCCAAGAAGCTGGCCGCAGCGGGTGCGACCCTGCTGCTGGTGGCACGCAGCCTCGAGGACCTCGAACAGGTCGCCGCCGATATTCGCGAGGCGGGCGGCATCGCGCACGTATACCGCTCCGACATCACCGAATTCGATGCCGTCGCCGAACTGGGTGAGGCGCTGCTGGCCGAGCACGGCCGCGTCGACGTGGTGATCAACAACGCGGGCCGCTCGATTCGTCGACCACTGGACGAATCCTATGACCGCTTCCACGATTTCACCCGCACCATGGACGTCAACTATCTGGGCCCGGTACGGCTGCTGCTGACGCTGCTGCCCGGGATGCGCGAACGCCGCTGCGGGCACATCGTCAACATCTCCACCTGGGGTTTGCGCATGCCACCCGCCCCGAGGTGGGCGGCATACGGAGCGTCCAAGGGCGCCTTCGATATCTGGCTGCGCACGGTCGCCACCGAGATCGCGGCAGACGGGGTGACGACCACGTCGGTCTACATGCCGCTGGTGCACACCCGCATGAGCGCGCCCACCGATTTCTCCGGCGTCCCCGGCCTGACCGCCGAGGAGGCCGCCGACCTGATCTGCCACGCGGTGGTGTCGCGCCCGCGCGAGATCTCCCCGTGGTGGACCGGTCCGGTGCAGGCATGGTCGGATCTGCGCCGGGGCGCGGCCCAGCGGTTCATGGAACGCAGCTACCGGCGACCGTCAGGGGAGTAGCACCACCTTGCCGCTGGTGGCCCGGGACTCCAGGGCCCGGTGTGCGGCAGCGGCTTCCGCGAGCGGGAAGGACCGCACCGCCGGACGCAGGCGGCCCGCCGCGGCCTCGTCGAGAGCGCGTTCCTCGAGCGCGCGCAGACCGCCGCCGCGTTGCAGCATGGGCGGGCCGAGCACCACCTGCGAGGTGATGCCGCGATCGGTCAGTTCCTGTTCGTCGATCGCGACCTGGCCGCCGGACCAGCCGAAGATCAACCGCATACCGCCGGGTGCGAGCAGTTCGATCCCCGCCCGTGCGATGTCGCCGCCGACGCCGTCGAACAGGACGGTCGCGGGCCGCTCGCCGTAGCGGGCCCGGATCTCCTTGGGCCACTCCGGATTCAGATAGTCGAGAGCGAGGTCCGCGCCATTTGCTGCGACCTGCGCGACCTTCGCCTCACCTCCGGCCAGTCCGATCACCGTCGCGCCCGCGTTCTTCAGGTGCTGGACCAGCAACGTGCCGATCCCGCCCGCCGCTGACGGGACCAATGCCACCGTGGTGGGGGAGACGTCGGCGAAACCCAGGATGCCCAGCGCGGTGCGGCCGGTGCCGATCATCGCCACGGCGCTCGCGGGATCGAGCCCGTCCGGAATCGGATGCAGCCGTTCGGCTTCGGTCACCGCGAGCTCGGCATACCCGCCCGGCACCTGTCCGATGTGCGCGACAACCGCACGGCCGAGCCAGGATTCGTCGACACCGGGTCCGACGAGATCCACCACCCCGGCGACCTCGCGCCCGGGCACCGTCGGCAACTCCGGCAGCGGTGCCGGCCCGGCCGCCGCCCCTTGCCGCAGCACGGTGTCGATCAGGTGCACCCCGGCGGCGCGCACCGCGATGCGCACCTGCCCGGGACCGGGCACCGGATCCGGTACCTCCTCGTAGCGCAGATTCTCGGCGGGCCCGAACTGGTGAAGGCGGACGGCGTGCACGGTGGCTCCTCGGGACGAAGTCGATCTCGGGCTTCAGCCTGCAACCTGAACGTTGGTTCAGGTCAAGGCGTGAGCGGCACCGTGCCGAGGGTCACGTGCCGATCGACGCCCCGGCGCAGGTCGCCGATCCGGTGCGGCAGCCCGTCCATGGCGCGAAGGGTTGCCCGCCGTCGGATTAGGATGCAGCGATGCGATACCCGGACGTGCGCCGATGAGCCTGGCCACGCTGCTCACCCTCGCCGACTCGCGGCTGCCCATCGGCGGCCACGTGCATTCCGGCGGTGTCGAGGAGGCCGTCGCCTCCGGACTGCTGCGCGATGTGGCGAGTGTGGAGCTGTATCTACGCCGCCGCGTGCGCACCTCCGGTCTGGTCGCCGCGTCGCTGGCGGCGGCGGTCTGTTCGGGTGCGCTGGATCCAGCCCGTGCGGAGCTCGAAGCCGATGCTCGAACCCCGTCACCCGCCGCCCGTGCCGCCTCCCGCGCGCAGGGGCGCGGACTGCTGCGCCTCGCCAAACAGGTGTGGCCGCAGGCGGATTGGCATGTACTGGGCCCCCGGCCGCATCTCTCAACAGTGTTCGGCATGGTCGGCACGTCTTGCGGGGCATCCCCGCAGGACATCGCGTCGGTCACCGTCTACACCACCATGACCGGTGCGGCGACCGCCGCCCAGCGGCTGCTGGCCCTGGACCCCGCCGCCGTCGCCGCCTGCACCATCCGCCTGGCCGCAGTGTGCGACGCCACCGCTCTCGAAGCCGCGAAAGGCCCGGCGGCCCTGTCGGATCCACTCCAGGATGTGCTGGCCGAACGCCATCCGCTCCGCGAAATGCCGCTGTTCGCGTCCTGAGCGCCGGGTAACCGGCAGGTCGCGGGGCGGGTAACACCGGGTTTACGTGGCTGGGCAAGGATGGGGGTGAAAGGAGAGCGACACATGCCACCTCACCTCATCGACGGGGAACCGCACGATCACAGCCACGACCGGCCCAAGCGGGAACGCACGCCGGGGGAGCCGCTGCGGATCGGCATCGGCGGACCGGTCGGTTCCGGCAAGACCGCGCTCACCGCGGCCCTGTGCCGGCAGCTGCGCGACGAACTCTCACTCGCGGTGCTGACCAACGACATCTACACCACCGAGGACGCCGACTTCCTGCGCCGGCACGCCGTGCTGGCGGACGAACGCATCACCGCGGTGCAGACCGGCGGCTGCCCGCACACCGCCATTCGCGACGACATCACCGCGAACCTGGACGCCATCGACGATCTCATCGAGGCCAACCCGCCCCTGGACCTGATCCTGGTCGAATCCGGCGGCGACAACCTCACCGCCACCTTCTCCTCCGGCCTCATCGACGCGCAGATCTTCGTGGTCGACGTGGCGGGCGGCGACAAGGTGCCGCGCAAGGGCGGCCCGGGCGTCACCTGGTCGGACCTGCTGGTCATCAACAAGACCGACCTCGCACCCATGGTGGGCGCGGATCTGTCGGTGATGGACCGGGATTCGAGCAAGGTGCGCGAGGGACGGCCGTTCGTCTTCACCTCGCTGACCGAGGATCCGGCCGCCACGCCGGTACTGGCCTGGGTGCGCGAACAGCTGGCGCACGCCGCCGAACACGATGCGGCAGCGGGCGTTGCGCACACGCACTGACCTGTCCGGGGCGCACGGTGCGCACTGAACTGCGAATCACCGCGACCGCCGGGCGCCTGCCGCAGATCCACGCGGTGGGCGGCCTGGCGGCGCGGCGCACCAGCTCCGCCGACGCGATCGACACCGTGCACCTGATCGGCACGGCGGCAACACCTCTGGGCGGCGACACCCTGGAGATCACGATCAGCGTCGGTGCGGGCGCGTGCCTGCGGGTGCGGTCGGTGGCGGCCACCATCGCGCTGCCCGGCCGTGAGACCCGGAAATCGTTCGCGCACTGGCGCTTCGAGGTCGCCGCTGGAGGTGAACTGGACTTCGATCCGGAACCGACCGTGGTCGCCGGGGGAGCCGAACACGACACGCTCACCACCGTTTCGCTGGAACCCGGTGCGCGCCTGCGGATTCGGGAGCGCGTACAGATCGGCCGCATCGGCGAGGACCACGGCTGGTGGAGCGGCGAGTTGACCGCCGACGTGGGGGATACCCCGCTGCTGCGGCATCGCCTCGAACTCGGTGCGGACGCGGTCACCGATGATCGCCTCTCGGGTCCGCGCGCTCTGGAATCGGTGCTCACCTACCCCGACGAGCGAAAGGCCGAATCCACCGGCATGGATTCGGCCCGCTTGCCGCTCGCCTCCGGCGGCACCCTCTACACCCGTACCGGCACTCTGCTCATGGCCTGAGTGCCGGGTCGGGTCACCGCCCGGTCAGCACTCGGTGATGTTCACCGCGAGCCCGCCGCGCGCGGTCTCCTTGTATTTGACGCTCATGTCCGCGCCGGTTTCCTTCATGGTCTTGATGACCTTGTCCAGCGACACCTTGTGGCTGCCGTCGCCGCGCATGGCCAGCTTGGCGGCCGTGATGGCCTTGACCGCGGCCATGCCGTTGCGTTCGATGCACGGGATCTGCACCAGCCCGCCGACGGGATCGCAGGTGAGCCCGAGGTTGTGTTCCATGCCGATCTCGGCGGCGTTCTCCACCTGTTCCGGGGTCCCGCCGATGACCTCGGCGAACGCGCCCGCCGCCATCGAGCAGGCCGAACCGACCTCACCCTGACAGCCGACCTCCGCGCCGGAGATCGAGGCGTTCTCCTTGAACAGCATGCCGATCGCGCCCGCGGTGAGCAGGAAGCGGATCACGCCCTCGTCGTCCGCGCCGGGCACGAAGTGCACGTAGTGGCTCAGCACCGCGGGCAGCACTCCGGCCGCGCCGTTGGTCGGTGCGGTGACCACGCGCCCGCCCGCCGCGTTCTCTTCGTTGACCGCCATCGCGTAGAGGGTGGTCCACTCGGTGCGGTGCATCATCGGATCGCCCTCGGCGCGCAGTTGGCGTGCGGAGCCCGCGGCGCGGCGGCGCACCTGTAGCCCGCCGGGCAGGATGCCCTCCTGGGCGAGTCCGCGAGTGATGCAGGCCCGCATGACATCCCAGATCTCGAGCAGTCCGGCGCGGATCTCTTCCTCGGTGCGCCAGGCCTTTTCGTTCTCCATCATCAGCGAGGAGATCGACAGCCCGGTCTCGCGGGCGAAGGCGAGCAGTTCCGCGCCGGTGTGGAACGGGTACGCGAGGATGGTGTTGTCGAGCTTGTCCGGATCGGCGCAGATGGCGTCGTTGTCGACCACGAACCCGCCACCCACCGAGTAGTAGGTCTTCTCCAGCAGCAGCGTGCCCTCATGGTCGAAAGCCAAGAGCGTCATGCCGTTCGCGTGGTACGGCAGCGTCTTGCCCATGTGCATGATCAGCTGGCTGGGTTCGTCGAACGCGATCTCGTGGATGTCGCCGATCTCGGTGCCGAGCAGCCGCAGCCGTCCGGTTTCCCGGATGCGAGCCACCTCGACGTCGGCGATATCGGGGTTGATGGTCTGCGGCGAATGCCCTTCCAGTCCGAGCAGCACCGCCTTGGGGGTGGCGTGGCCGCGGCCGGTGGCGCCGAGGGAGCCGAAGAGTTCGGCGCGCACCGAGCCGGTCTGGGCCAGCAGGCCGTCTTCTTTCAAGCGCCCCACGAAGATTCGTGCCGCACGCATCGGGCCCACCGTGTGGGAGGAGGACGGGCCGATACCGATGGAGAAGAAGTCGAAGACGGAGATGGCCATGATGGGACCTTCTGGGCTGGAGGTGGATTGGGGTCAGGCGGGCTGGAGCGTGCGGCCCGGCTGTTCGGTATCGGTGGTGTCCGAACCGGTTTCGGCGTCGAGGTCGGCGAGCGGCTGCACCGGCTGGTCGAGCACCGGATCGGGTCCGGGCAGTCCGGCATTGTGGGCGGCGACGCCGGAGCGGACGGCCCAGAAGTAGAAGCCGATCGCCGAGACCGCCACGATGGCGATGTCGATGCCGCCGGGAATCACGTTGTGGCCACCGAATTCGCTGGAGCCCAGCGCGGACAGGACCGACATCCACAGCAGGAAGGTGATCATCCACCAGGCCGGGGCGAGCTGCCGCAGCAGGTTCTGCTCACCCTTGCGCCACAGCACCAGCACCGCGATCGGCACCGAGACCAGGGTCAGCAGGGCGACCTTGCCGGTGTCGGGCCACTTGGACCAGTACAGTGCGCAGGCGGCGAAGGCGAAGGTGATGGGGCACAGGATCTTCGCGGCGGGCAGCCGGAACGGCCGCGGCAGTTCGGGTTTGGTGATCCGGAAGACGCCGACCGCGATGGGGCCGATCAGGTAGGACACCACCATGGCCGCCGACACCACGCTGGCGAGGGCTTCCCAGCTGTGGCCGACAGTGACCAGCAGCAGCACGGAGAACGCCAGGTTCAGCCACATGGCCGGACGAGCGGTGCCGTACTTCGGGTGGGTCTCGCGCAGCTTCTTGGGGAAGAAGCCGGTGGCGGCGAGGTTCTGCGCCATGAACGACGCGGAGGCGACGTTGCCGATATTCGCGCCGAGCGGCGAGATGAACGCGCCGAACTGCAGCATCACCACGACCCAGAACAGCATGAGCATCTTGGCGAGGTCGGCGAACGGCGAGGTCATGTCGACGCCGTGCCAACCGGCCTCGGCGAGCTTCTCGGCGGGCACCGAGCCCAGGAACGCGGTCTGCAATGCCAGGTAGAGCACCAGTCCGATGGACAGCGCGCCGACCAGGGCGATCGGGATGGCCCGGCCCGGATTCTTCGCCGCGCCACCGAGATTCACGACGGCCTGAAAACCGTTGAAGGCGAACACGACACCGCAGGTGGTGACGGCGGTGAGCACCGCGGACCAGCCGTAGGGCGCGAAGCCGCCGTGTTGGGTGAAGTTGGAGGTGTGGAAGCCCGACGCGACCAGCGCGATGACCGCGAGCACGGGGATCGCGAACTTCACCAGTGTCAGCAGGTTGTTGGCTTTGGCGAGCATGCCGATCGACCAGTAGCAGGCCAGCCAGAGCGCGAAGGTCAGCAACAGTGCCATCGCCATACCGGTGGTCGAGAGGGAGTCGCCGGACATCAGTCCGCGCGCCCAGTCGAAGTTCCAGGAGGCCATGTACTGGGTGCCCGCGATGGATTCGATGGGAATCAGTGCCGCGATGGCGATCCAGACCGCCCAGCCGGTGATGAAGCCGAGTACGGGGCCGTGGGAGATGGAGCCGAATCTCGCCATGGAGCCGGGGAGCGGATAGGCCGCTCCGACTTCGGCATACGACATGGCGATCATGCCTATGAATACGGCGCCGATCACCCAGGCGACCAGTGCGGCGGGTCCGGCGACCTGGGCTGCTCGCCCGGCTCCGAACAGCCACCCCGATCCGAAGATCGAGCCGATGCCAATCATGATCAGGGCAAAGAGGCTGAGCCCCTTTTTGTTCGCCGCAGTTACGTCCATGCAACTGACGATAATTTACCAAGTCTTGACCTTGAACGGACAAATGTCCTCATTCATACACGACTGTCGCACTTGGTAGTTCACATCACAGCTGCACGGTGGGAACCGAACCTCACCGCCGGTTCCCACCGTGGTCGAGCAGTGTCGAGTGGCGAAACTATCAGTCGCCGACGACGCGGGGCGGAGCGTTGAAGCTGTTGATCGCGCCGACCACCGCACCCGCCGCGGCGCCTGCCGCCGCCGCCGGAACCGCGATGACTCCGGCGCCGAATGCCGCGCCCAGCGCCGGACCGGCAACCAGGCCGACCGGAACGAATCCGGCGCCGACCACCAGGCCCAGCACGCCGCCGACGGCGGCGGAGGTGAGCTCGATGGGCATCGCCGCGGCGGCGCCCGCCACCGCGCCCATGGCCGCGGTGCCGACGGTCTGTCCGGCGATCCGGTCGGAGCGGCTGCGCTCCATGCCGATCGAGTCCAGGAACGTGGCGAGGTTCGCCTCGGTCTGCGCGGACTGGTCGTTGATCTGGATCGCCTGTTCCTTGTCGATCCAGTCGGGTGCGGGCACCTGCACATCGCCGAACCGGAACATGCCGGCGGGCGGGGCGATCGGCGGAACCGCGGGCACCGGGACGGGCGCGTGCAGCCCGCCGACGGGTGCCAGATAGCTCTTGTCCGGGGCCTGACGCGACCACTGGAGCGAGCTCTTGGTGTCGCCCGGAATGTGCAGCCCCTCATAGGGCGACACGTTGGGCGAGTCGGCGGCCGGCCACTGCGCCCGGGGGGCGTCGTCGTGCTGGGTGACCGAATTGGCCTCCACCGGTGTGGCATTCGCGTTACCGGACCCGACGATCGCCAGGACTAGTGGTACCGCTCCTGCCGCCACCACATTGCCTACCTTGGTGCGGTGGGGGTTGAGGGCGCGGTGCTTACCTGCGGCCATGCAAGACCTTTCTGTTCAATGACAGAGCATCAGCGGAACATGGACCACCGCAATTCGAACCCGCCGGTCGCCTGGATTGGTGGCGAATCGGACGTCCCGAAAACCGTTATGGTTGCGGATGATTAGCCAACTGGCGGGTAATGAACGGGTGATCTTGTGCCGGAATGCAATCGAGGCCGGAATCCCTGATGAAGGGATTCCGGCCTCGATTCATGAAGCGGTACTGAGGAATTGCTACCCGGCGACAGCCGCGCTGTCGGCCGGGGCCGCGGTATCGGCCGGTGCGCCCGGCGTGGCCGGAGCCATGTAGCCCTGCACCGCGCCGACGACCGCGCCGATGCCCGCGCCCACCGTCGCGGCCGGAACCCCGATGATGCTCGCGGCCGCGGTGGCCCCGATGGCCGGTCCGAAGACCCAGCCCGCCGGAGCGAACGGCGTACCCGCCATCGCGCCCGCGAAGCCGCCCAGTGCCATCCCGGCCACCTCGAGCGGAGCCGCGACGCCGACGCCGACGGCCGCACCCACGGCCGCGGTGCCCACGGTCTGCGCGGCCATCCGGTCCGAACGGCTCGGCTCGAAGCCGGCCGAGTCGTAGGTGCGGGCCAGTTCGGCTTCCGCGCCCGCGGACAGAGCGTTGACCGTGGCGGCCTGCTCCGGCGTCAGGAACGACGGAATGTCGATCTGGGTGTCGCCGAAGCGCAGCTTGCCCTCGGGTGCGGCGATGGGCGCAACCTCGGGAGCCGACAGCGGGTTGGGCTGGTGCAGCTTCTGCGCGTCGACCGCGGCCAGCGGCGCGTTCGGGATGTCCCGCACGCCGGTGACGGAGTTGCGGCCGACCCGGATCACGGGCGCGGGCACCGAATCCGGCGTCAGCGCACCGGCATCCGGTGCGATCTCGGCCTCGGTGGCGCTGAGGTAGGTGTGCACCGGGTTGTTCATGCCCTGCGGCATCGGCACCGAGAGCTTGCCGAAGGGGGTGTCGACGGAGACGCCCGGCGCCGCGTCGGTGCCGGGCTGGTCGCCCGCGGTGGCGGGCTGGTTGTCGACCACGGCGGGCTGGTCGTCCGCGGTGGCGGGATCCGCCGCGGCGGACCCGGCCGTCACGATCGCGGCGACCAGCGGCAGTGCTCCGGCTACTGCCAGGGAGCCGAGGCGCCGCCGCCGTGTGACCGCGGTCGACTCGGAAATCGAATCGACCGGTTGGCGTTTGCCCATGAATGACCTTTCTCGCGAATATTCAACGGACGTCGAACATTCGGATCCGGTCGGTGTGCCGGATTGGTCGGGGCTGCAGCCCGGTCAGGCCCCTGTCGGGACCTCGTGGTCTGGAACCGCTCAGCCCGCGCGCTGACCGGTGGAACCGCCTGGTTCGGCATTCGCCACGGATTTGCCATTGCCCGAAGAGGATTCGGTGCCGATCTGCTTGGCGAGCTGGCGCGCCTCGTCCGGATTGTCGAGCGCCTCGAGCGCGAGTCGCGCGAACACCCACTGTTCGGTGGCCGCCATCTGGCCGCGGTGGCGGCCCAGGAACGAGATCATCCATTCCAGCACCGTGACGAATCGGCTGCGGAAGCCGACCAGGTACCACAGGTGCAGGCCCAGCCAGGCCAGCCAGGCGAAGAACCCGCTGAACTCCAGCTTGCCGACCTGGCAGACCGCGTTGAACCGCGACACCGTGGCCATCGAGCCCTTGTCGAAGTACTTGAACGGCTGCCGCTGATCGGGCGTCTGCTTGTGTGCCACTTCAGCTTTGATGGCCTTGGCGGCGTAGGTGCCGCCCTGGATCGCGCCCTGTGCCTGTCCGGGCACGCCCGGCACCGACATCAGGTCGCCGATCACGAAGATGTTCGGGTAGCCCTTGATGGTGAGGTCGGGTTCGACGATGACGCGCCCGGCCCGGTCCACCTCGGTGCCCTTGGACTTCTCGGCGAGGATCTTGCCCAGCCCGCTGGCCTGCACACCGGCCGACCAGACCTTGCAGGCGGATTCGATGCGGCGCTCGGTGCCGTCGGGGTCCTTCACGGTGACGCCGCGCGCGTCCACATTGGTGACGATGGCGTTGAGCTGGATCTCCACGCCCATCTTCTCGAGCCGCTGCTGCGCCTTCTTGCCGAGCTTGGGTCCCATCGGCGCGAGCACCGCGCCCGCGCCCTCGATGAGGATGACCCGGGCGTCGCGGGTGTCGATATTGCGGAAGGTGCCGTCGAGGGTGCGGTCGGCGAGTTCGGCGATCTGCCCGGCCAATTCGACGCCGGTGGGTCCCGCGCCGACCACGCAGAAGGTCATGAACCGGTCGCGGGTCTCCTGATCGGAGGCCAGCTCGGCCTCTTCGAAGGAGCCCAGGATGCGGGCGCGCAGTTCGAGGGCGTCGTCGATGGTCTTCATGCCGGGCGCGTAGGTGGCGAAGTGGTCGTTGCCGAAGTAGGACTGCTGTGCGCCCGCGGCCACGATGAGGCTGTCGAACGGGGTGACGTAGTCCTGGTTGAGCAGTCGTGAGGTGACGGTGCCGCCCTCGACGTCGATATCGTCGACGTCGCCCATGATGACCCGCACGTTCTGCTGTTTGCGCAGCACGATGCGGGTGGCGGGGGCGATCTCGCCGACGGACAGGATGCCGGTGGCCACCTGGTACAGCAGCGGCTGGAACAGGTGGGTGGAGGTCTTGGAGATGAGGGTGATGTCGACGTCGGCCCTGCGCAGGTGCTTGCAGGCGAACAGTCCACCGAAACCGGAACCGATCACCACCACCCGATGGCGCTGTGCGACGGAATTCTCGGCGTTCATCTTGGTCCTGCTCCTCGCCAGACGGTGAAACTACGACAACTCACGCATCACGGTAGTACGGCGTGAGGTGCGACGACCAATCCGGGACGGACTGAATCCGACCTTTCGGGCAACCACCTTGAAAATACAAGACGGTCGGTCGGTTGGGGAGCATTGACCCGGCCGCGCCCCGGCCGGGTCGGTGTGACCTGCTCGGAAACCGGGTCAGCGGCCCTGGAACAGCAGCTGCGCCACGTGCGTGGTGGTCTCCGCGCCGTCGGTGTAGCCGCCCTGGCTGCCCTGATCGGTCATGATCGCGAGGGTGTATCGCTCACCGGGACCGGCGAAGCCGACCGAGTTGACCACCCAGCCGCCCTGCTCGTCCGACCAGCCGTTCTTCAGGCCGGGGGTCATGGCCGCGCCCGCGCCCCACATGCCCCAGTGCTGGTTGGTGTCGACGTGGCGCATGCGATCGAGCAGGTAGGCGCGGTCGTCCGGATGCATGCGGGTGAGCACGTTGTCCATCAGCCGGTCCAGGTCGGCCGGGCTGCACTGCTGAAAACCCCAGTCCGGGAACAGCTTGACCTGTTCGAGGGAGGTGGTCGGCGGCAGCGGGACCAGTCCGGTCATGCCGTTGGCGCGGAAGGCGTTGTTGAACGACATCCGGTCCAGGCCCGCGAACTTGTTCCAGAGGAAGTCGGCGGCTTCGTCGTTGGAGGTAGCCAGCATGGACTCCATCAGCGCGCGATCGTCCGGACCGAGCTGGATGGCGCCGACGCGGGCGCGGTTCAGCAGATCCTCCGCGATCGCCAGTTTGATGGTGGAGGCGGTCCAGAAGTTGGTGTCCGCATTGGCATTTCGATAGGTGCCGCCGCTGACCCGGTCGCGCATCACATAACCGGTGAGTCCGGGGCGAGTGGCGAGGTAGGCGTCGACCGCGGCGATGCGGCTGCTCATATCGGCGTCGAAGCCGGAGATCGGGCCCTGGGTGTGCACCGGGACCGCTCCGGCGAAGGGGGCGAAGGCGGGCGCGGCCGGAATGACGACAGCGGCAGCGAGAACACAGGCGGAGGTGGCCACGCGCCGGGCCATGGGGGAACGCACGAGGCATCACAATAGACACCCGTATGCCCGGTATGCACGTCTTGAGGTCAGCGGCGTCGTGTGTTATCGAATCGACACTGTCGCAGCGAATTTCGCGGACTCAGTGGAATGCGGCCCGGAGCTCTTCGATACTGCGGCCGTTGAGTCGATAGCAGTGTTCGAAAGCTTCGGCGTGGCGATCGCGTGGCCAGGACTTCAACACCACCGTGCGGCCGTAATGACGCGAGTTCACCAACTCCCAGTGCTCTCCCACCCGGCGTACCGTGAACCCGGTTCTGGGCATCAGGGGAATCACCGATGCAGACATCGACGCGAACCAGCCTTTCCTAACCAATGGAAACCTCCCCGAAACGCACTGTCGCATACCACAGTCGAAATTCGGAGTGACGCGCCCTAGCAAACGGACGGCGTGTGGCACGTGTCACCCGGCGAGCCGGACAGCGCGGTGTTTGCATGTCGTTCGCCGACTGTATAGACACAGCTGGTGCACATTCACCGGGCCGAACGCGCGGACACGCTCGCCGACGCGCTGGCCGAGCTGCTCGCCGAACCGCTCGGTGATCCGTTCACGCCGGAGGTGGTCGCGGTCCCGGCCAAGGGCATCGAACGCTGGCTGAATCAGCGGCTGGCCACGGTGCTCGGCGGCGGTGCGGCGGGCGACGGCATTTCGGCCAATATCGATTTCGCGGATCCGGCGGCACTGGTGGCCGCGGTGCTGGCGGAGGCGACCGGGGTGGATCCGGAGCAGGATCCGTGGTCGCCGGAGCATCTGGTGTGGACGCTGCTGCCGGTGCTGGACGAGGTGCTGGGTGAACCGTGGAGCGCGGTGCTGGCGCGGCATCTGGGTGATGGTGATCCGGGCGGGCATCGGGTGGGGCGGCGCTACGCGACCGCGGCGCGCATCGCCGGATTGTTCGATGGCTATGGGACACAACGCCCCGCGCTGATTACGGACTGGGCGGCCGGTCGAGACACCGACGGTGCGGGCTCGCCGCTGCCGGACGATCTGCTGTGGCAGCCGATGCTGTGGCGGCGGCTGCGATCGGCGGTCGGCGTACCGAGCCCCGCCGAGCGCTTGGAAGCAGCGTGCGCGCGCCTGCGGGCCGAACCCTCGGCTGTGGCGCTGCCGGAACGCATTTCGCTGTTCGGCGTGACCCGACTGACCACCGCCCAACTCGATGTCCTGGCGGCGCTGTCGATCGGGCGGCAGGTGCACCTGTGGCTGGTGCACTCCTCCCCGGCGCTGTGGACCAAACTGGCCGATGCCGAGATCACACCGAATTCCGGTGTGCGCGTGCGGCATCCACTGCTGGCGGCACTGGGCCGGGACGTGCGCGAACTGCAGCAGCGGCTCTCGGGTTACGACCACATCGACACCTATCACCCGGGCCCGGTGGCGCCCGCGGCGGCCGGGCGCACACTGCTGTCGGAGTTGCAGGCCGCGATCCGTCAGGACCGCTGGTCGCTGATGCCCGAACCCACGCTCGCCGACGGCACGGTCGCGGTGCACTCGTGTCACGGTCCCGCGCGACAGGTGGAGGTGCTGCGCGACGCCCTGCTGGGCCTGTTCGTCGCCGACCCGACCCTGGAGCCGCGCGACGTCATCGTCATGTGCCCCGACGTCGAAAGCTATGCGCCACTGGTGCGTGCGGCGTTCGGGCAGTGGTCGCTCGACGGTGCCGAACCGGGGCATCCCGCGCACGGGTTGCGGGTGCGGCTGGCGGATCGCGCACAGCGCGCCATCAATCCTCTGCTCGATGTGATCGCGACGCTGCTGCGGCTGGCCGACGGCCGGGTCACCGTCACCGAGGCGCTGGATCTGTGTGCGGCAGAACCGGTTCGGCTGCACTGCGGATTCGACGACGACGATATCGAGCGGCTGCGCGACTGGGCCGCCGAGACCGGCGCGCGCTGGGGGATCGGGCAGCGGCAGCGGCAGGCGTTCGGACTCGGTGATTTCGCGCAGAACACGCTCAACGCGGCCGTCGACCGGATCCTGCTCGGGGTGGCCGCCGGTGAATCCAGCGAGGACTGGCTGGATCTGGTGCTGCCGCTGGATGACGTGGACAGCAACGACATCGACTTGGCGGGGCGCTTCGCGGAATTCGTCGACCGGCTGGCGGTCTGCCTGCGCGATCTGCGCGGCTCCACCCTGGAGGAACCGGCCGGATCCGCGCGTCCGGCCGCCGAGTGGGCGACCGTGCTCGGCCGTGCCCTCGACCTGCTGACCGAGGTGCCGCGCACTCAGGGCTGGATGGGGGTGCAGGCGCGGCGCGAGCTGGCGGCCGCGCTGCTGCCCGCCGACCGGATTCCCCTGCGGCTCAGCGATATCGAAGCCCTGCTGGCGGCACGGCTGGCCGGCAAGGCGTCGCGCGCCAACTTCCGCACCGGTGAGCTGACCGTGTGCACCATGGTGCCGATGCGCTCGGTGCCGCACCGGGTGGTGGTGCTGCTGGGGCTCGACGACGAGGTGTTCCCGCGCGCGGGCGGTGTGAACGGCGACGATGTGCTGGCGCGGCAGCGCTGCCCCGGCGACCGCGATCCGCGCAGTGAGGACCGGCAGCTGCTGCTGGACGCCATCATGGCGGCCGGGGAGCGACTGGTCTTGCTGCACACCGGATCCGACCCGGTCTCCGGCGCGCACCGCCCGCCCGCGATTCCGCTGGCCGAACTGCTGGACACGGTGCGCGCGCACGTCGGCACCGCCGCCATGGCGCAGGTGGTGACCCGGCATCCGTTGCAGCCCTTCGATCGTCGCAACTTCCGGCCCGAGAACCCGTTCAGCTTCGACACTGTCGCGCTGGCGGGCGCGCAGGCCGCCGCGAGTCCACCGGTGTCGCGCCCGGCGTTCCTGCGGGCCACGCTGCCGGGGAGCGAGCGCGGTGATGTGGAGCTGGCGGATCTGGTGGCCTTCGCCGAGCATCCGGTGCGGGCGTTCCTGTGGCAGCGCCTCGGTATTCGGGTGCCGGAGCAGGAGGAGGAGATCGCCGACCGGCTCCCCATCGAACTCGATGGGCTGTCCAAATGGAATATGGGCGAGCGCATGCTGTCCGCGCGGCTGACCGGGGTGGATCCGAACGTGCTGCGCGCGGCCGAATGGCGGCGCGGCAGTCTGCCCCCGTTCGCCATGGGCGCGGCGGTGCTCGACGAGGTGGAGGGCACCGTCGACCAGCTGTTCCGAGTCGCGCGGCCCCTGCACGAGATCCCTTCGCGCACCATCGATATCGCCGTCGACCTGGGTGACGGCTGCCGCCTCACCGGCACGGTGCCCGACGTCCATGACGACGCGGTACTGCGCACCACCTATTCGCGCCTGGCCCCGAAACATCGGGTGGCGGCCTGGATTCGACTGCTGGCGCTGGCTGCCTCGGCCGACCATCAGGGCTGGCGCGCCATCACCATCGGCCGCGGCAAACATCACCGTCCCGCCTGGCAGTCCACCCTCACCGCACCCACCGCCCCGCTGGCCCGCAGCCTGCTGCGCGACCTCGCCGCCCTGCGCGTCGAAGGCCTCGCCGAGCCGCTGCCCATCGCCCCCGCCGCCTCGTCCGTGTACGCGGAACGCCGTCTGGCGGGCGCGAATCCGGAGGACGCCCTGCTGTCCGCCGAGCAGGAATTCGACGGCGGCAAGGACGGCCCCGGTCGCTACGGCGAACACACCGACCGCTACCTGCGCTACGTCCTGGGCCCCACACCCCGCTTCCACCAGCTCACCGAAACCGCCGCCCCCGGCATCGAATCCGAACCCACCCGTTTCGGTGAACTGGCGCGCCGCCTCTGGAATCCCTTGCTCACCAACGAGAATCAGGGCCAACCGTGACCGCCCCGAGGAGCCGCCCCCTGCCCGCCACCCCGTCCGGGAGCCCGACATGACCGACGACCTGTTCTCCGTCACGGACCCGGCCCTCGCCCCCGCACCGGCCCCGGCGCGCTCACATCCCCGCTCCGCAGCACCTTCCACCGACCCCGCTGCGCAGGCGGGGGCTCCTGTGGAGGGTGAGCTGTTC
Organism: Nocardia sp. NBC_00511; assembly: GCF_045161165.1. Taxonomy (NCBI): domain Bacteria; kingdom Bacillati; phylum Actinomycetota; class Actinomycetes; order Mycobacteriales; family Nocardiaceae; genus Nocardia; species Nocardia sp. NBC_00511. The sequence continues at coordinate 3,088,124 of NZ_CP107849.1, read as the reverse complement.
GCCGTCGCCGAGGACGGGAGTCTTCCGATGCCGACCGGTGCCGCCGCCACGGCGCGACGGAAAGCTGTTGCTGCGACGCAGGATCGGCCCGAGCAGGCTGCCGCGTCGGATCTTTTCGGCCAGGCGGTGACCGGTACGGGGAGCGGGCCGGCGACGGACGCCACGCGGGAGCCCGCGCCGCGTCCGATCACCGCGGCGGAGTCCGAGCCGCTGTTCGGTATCGAGGCTGTCGCCGATCAGCCGGACGTCTCGGCGATATCCGCTGCGGGCGAACCGGTTTCGGAGCATCGGTTCGATTTGACGGGCCCGCTGCCCACGGGCACCACGGTACTCGAGGCGAGCGCGGGGACCGGCAAGACGTACGCCATCGTCGGTTTGGCGGTCCGGTTCGTGGCCGAGTTGGGCGTGGATGTCTCGGAGTTGCTGCTGGTGACGTTCAGTCGGGCGGCGACTCAGGAGTTGCGCGAACGGACCCGCGACCGGTTCGTGGGAGTGGCCGCGGCGCTGCGGGATCCGGAGCGGGCCCTCGCCACCGGAGACGAGCTGGTGCGGCATCTGGCGCAGGGGGTGCCGGGTGAGGTGGCGTTGCGGCGGGAGCGACTGCTGGCGGCGCTGTCGGATTTCGATGCCGGGACCATCGCCACCACCCACAGTTTCTGTCAGCGCATGCTCGACGAGCTGGGCCTGGCGGGGGAGCAGGACCCCGGGGTGCGCCTGGTGGAGAGCATCGAGGACGTGGTGTCCACGGTGGCCGACGACCTGTACCTGAGCCGGTACGCGCGCGGCGGTGCGCCGTTCCCGCCTGCCGAGGCGCAGCGGCTGGCGTCCGCCGCGGTCGGCGACTCGGCGGCGCTGCTCGCCCCCGAAGCTGAATCCGATGACGATCCGGCGGGTGAACGCGTCGCGTTCGCGGCGGCCGCCCGCGCGGAAACCGCGCGCCGCAAACGGCTTTCGGGCCTGCGTGACTTCGACGACCTCCTGGTGCTGCTGCACGACGTGCTCGCCGATCCCGAGCACGGCCCGCGTGCGTGCGACCGCATCCGCCAGCGCTACCGGGTCGCGCTGGTCGATGAATTCCAGGACACCGACCCGCTGCAATGGGACATCCTGCGCCGCGCCTTCCACGGCCACACCACCCTGGTGCTGGTCGGCGACCCCAAGCAGGCGATCTACGCGTTTCGCGGCGCTGAGGTGCTCAGCTACCTGGACGCGGTCGCGCACGCCGACAGCCGCCGGGAATTGACCACCAACCGGCGCAGCGATCAAGGCCTGCTGTCGGCCCTGGAGCACCTGCACGGCGGTGCGGCCTTGGGGCACAAGGAGATCACCGTGCACCGGGTGGCGGCGACGCGTCCGTTCAGTCGCCTGTCCGGTCCGGCCGAACGCGTGATTCCGTTGCGGCTGCGGTGTTTACCGCGTGCCGGTGCCGGACCGCTCAACCGGTCGGGGTTCCCGACCGTAGGCCGTCAGCGCGAGCGGATCGCCGTGGACGTGGCAGCCGATATCGTCGGATTGCTCGAATCCGGTGTGCTCATCGACGCGGGCACCGCGAACGAAAGGGTCTTGGGCCCCGGCGATATCGCGGTGCTGACCCGCAACCGCAATCAGCTCGACCTGGTCCGCAAGGAGCTGGAGTCCGCCGGAGTGGCCTCGGTGCTGGCGGGCGGTGCGAGCGTGTTCGGCACCCCGGCCGCCACCGAATGGTTGTGGGTGCTGCACGCCCTCGAACAGCCGCACCGCGCCGACCGGGTGCGCCTGGCCGCCGGTACCGCACTGCTGGGATACAGCGCGACCGACATCGACGCCGGGGGAGCCGACCAGGTCGGTCGCCTAAGCGCCGAATTACGTGAATCGGCCCGGCTTTTCGCCCGTGCGGGTTTCGCGGCCGTCTCCGAACGTCTCGCCGCCCACACCCGCCTCGCCCCGCGCCTGCTCGCCCTCGAGGGCGGCGAACGCCAGCTCACCGACCTGCGCCAGATCGCCCAGCTGCTCGACGATGCCGCCCTGCGTGAGGGATTGGGCTTGTCCGCGCTCACCCGATGGCTCGCCGACCGGGTCCGTGACCCCGCGTCGGGCAGTGTCGCCGACCGCAGCCGCCGCCTCGACCGCGATGCCGCCGCCGTGCAGATCGCCACCGTGCACGCCAGCAAGGGCCTCGAATTCCCGGTCGTCTACCTGCCTTTCGCCTGGGATGCCGCCAAACTGCGCAACCCACCGACCCAGCTGTTCCACGACGAGCAGGGCCGCCGCGTCCTCGATGTCGGCGGTCCCGATGCCCCCGGTTATGGCGGTCGCCGACTGCGCGCCGAAACCGAGGAGCAGGCCGAGGAATTGCGCCTGCTGTATGTCGCACTCACTCGCGCGGGCGCGCAGGTGGTGGCGTGGTGGGCTCCGGCCTTCGACACACAGACGGCGCCCCTGCACCGCATGCTGCTGGGTCGCGAACCGGGCAGTCCCGCCGTGGCCGACAAGGTGGCCGTGCCCGCGGATTCGGTGGTGCTCAAACGAATTCAGGAGTGGGCGTCGACCGCGGACCCGGGCGTCATCGCCGTCGAACCGGTGCACCGCTTCACGCCCGCCCGCCTCTCGCGCGACCTCGCCGCCACCGACTCCGGGCCCCTCGCGGCCGCCCATTTCGACCGCACCCTGGATCAGGCGTGGCGGCGCACCTCGTATTCGGCGCTGACCGCCGGTGCACACGAGGCGTCCCACGCCGCCGAACCGCCCGACGGCAGCACGGTCGCCGACGAACCGGCCACCCCGACCGTCCTCGCCGACGATCACGAGCTGGGCTCGGGGGCCCTTGTCTCCCTGATGAATTCGCTGCCCTACGGTGCCGAGTTCGGCACCCTCGTGCACGAGGTCCTCGAATACGTCGACACCGATGCCGCCGATCTGGCCGCCGAGATCCGCACCCGCTGCGATCACGCGGTCACCGAGCAGATGTTCGACGCCGATCCCGAGGTGCTCTCGGCGGCACTGCTGGCCGTCATGCACACCCCGATCGGATTTGGCACGCTGGCAAGTGTTTCCGCGCGCGACCGGCTCAGCGAACTCGACTTCGAACTGCCGCTGTCGGGCGGCGACACCCCCACCGGAGTCCGCGTCACCGTGCCGCGCATCGCGGAATTGCTGCGCCGCCACCTACCCGCCGACGATGTGTTCGCCCCGTACGCCGATCAGCTGGCCACCCTCGACGACAGTCCGCTGCGCGGGTTCCTCACCGGCAGCATCGACGCCGTATTGCGGGTCACCGGACCGCGTTTCGTGGTCGTCGACTACAAGACCAACCGTCTGGGCACCGGCGATCTCACCGTCGCGCACTACACCCACGACCGGATGGCCGCGGAGATGATGCGCTCGCACTATCCGCTGCAAGCCATCCTGTATTCGGTTGCCCTGCACCGCTATCTGCGCTGGCGGCTGCCCGGCTACGATCCGGCCACACACCTGGGTGGCATCCGCTACCTGTTCGTGCGCGGCATGGTCGGGCCCGAAACACCGAACGGCTGCGGTGTTTTCGACTGGGAGCCGCCCGCCGACCTGATCATCGAACTGTCCCTGCTGCTCGCGGGTGACGACACCGGCCTGCCGAACGAAAGGCTCGCGCCATGACCGGCCCCGCCCCCTCGATCCAGCTGGCGCAGCGGGGGACAGGCCTGTTGCAGGTGTTCAACGCGGCCGGTGTGCTGAACGCCGCGGATGTCCATGTGGCGCTGCGGCTGTGCCGTCTCGGCGGCGAGCGGTCCGACTCCGTGCTGTTCGCGACCGCGCTGGCGGTGCGCGCGGTGCGCTCGGGTTCGGTGTGCCTCGAGGTGCGTCGCATGCACGAGATCGGCGTCGACGCCGAGGGCACCGAGGAATCCGCCATCGATCCGGCAACCCTGCCCTGGCCCGAGGTGGAGTCGGTGATCTCCGCGCTGCGCGTCAGCCCCCTGGTGATGGGAAGCCCGGCCGGACCGCTGCGCCCCCTGCGCCTGATCGACCCGCCCGGCGCGTCCAGCGGACCGCTGCTCTATCTCGACCGGTACTACCGGCAGGAGGAGACGATCCGCCGCGTTCTCACCGAGCGCGCCGAAACCCACCCGATGGTGGACGCGAAACTGGTTCGCCGCGAACTGGATCGGCTCTTCCCCGAGCAGGGCGGCCCCGGCGAACCACCCGACCGTCAGCGCCTGGCCGCCGGTCTGGCCGCCACCCAGTGGACCACCGTCGTCGCGGGCGGCCCCGGCACCGGTAAAACCCACACCATCGCCCGCATCCTGGCGCTGTTGGTGGCACATCAGCAGGCCATGCCCGGCGCACCCGCCCTCCGCATCGCCCTGGCCGCCCCCACCGGCAAAGCGGCTGCGCGCCTTCAAGAGTCGGTGCGCGAGCAAGCCGGAGACATCGGCCTCCCCGAACTCACCGCCGCCACCCTGCACCGCCTACTGGGCTGGCAGCGCGGCGGCGCGGGCCGCTTCCGCCACAACGAATTCAACCGCCTGCCCTACGACGTGATCGTGGTAGACGAAACCTCCATGGTCTCCCTGACCATGATGAGCCGCCTGCTCCCCGCCGTCCGCCCCGACGCCCGCCTGGTCCTCGTCGGCGACCCCGACCAGCTCGCCTCGGTAGACGCGGGCGCCGTCCTCGCCGACCTCGTCGCCGGACCTGTTCCCGGCCAACCGAACCCGGCCCTCGACGACATCCTCGGCGCCGACCTGCGCGCCACCGCCTCCCACCCCGACGCCCTCTCCGCCCGCGAACGCGACCGCCTCCGCGGCGGCATAGTCCGCCTGACCCGAGGCCGCCGCTTCGGCGGCCGCATCGCCGAACTGGCGGTAGCCATCCGAGCAGGCGACTCCGACACCGCCCTCGCCCTCCTCGCCGACGGCGGCGACGAACTGTCCCTCCACGACCCCGAAGACATCACCGCAGTCCGCACCGACGTCCTGCGCGCCGCCCGAGAAGCCACCGAAGCCGCCCTCACCGGCGACGCCTCCGCCGCCCTCACCGCCCTCGAATCCCACCGCCTGCTCTGCGCCCACCGCCAGGGCCCCTACGGCGTGGAACGCTGGGACCGCTTGGCAGGCAGCTGGGTAGTCGGCGCAGGGATCACCACCGATCCCGGTGCCGGCCACTGGTACCCGGGCCAACCCCTCCTGGTAACAGCCAACGACCACGAGGCCCGCGTCTACAACGGCGACACCGGCGTAATAATCCGCCTCCCCGACGGAACTCTCCGCGCCGCCCTCCAACGAGGCACCGAACCCTACCTGGTGCACCCCACCCAATTCCCCGGCGTAACAACCGTTTACGCCATGACCATCCACCGCAGCCAGGGCAGCCAATACGACACCGTCTCAGTAGTCCTCCCCGGCCCCGAATCCACCTTGCTCACAAGGGAACTCCTCTACACAGCCATAACCCGAGCCCGCCACCACGTCCGAGTCCTCGGCACCGAAGACTCCATCCGCGCCGCCATCGCCCGCCGAGTCCTCCGCGCCAGCGGCCTCCGCAACCGGGAGTAGGACACGAACATCCGTGTCCGGAGATGCGAGCTGATCACGGCTTCGGCGTCCAACCGTGGCGCTCGCGCCTTCAGTCGCGCCAAGGGCGGCCCGACCGAGCGGTGAACGCGCGATAATTGTTTCAGCCCTTGGCTTTTCGCCGTGCCGATACTGATCGGCGGGCCTCCGTCAATCGCCGATGCACGACTTCGGGATCCTCGTTGTCGTCGATCTCGTCGCTGCTTGCGGCCAACGCCTCGTACTGGGCCTGCTTGCGGGCCTGCTGATAGGCCAGCACATCACGCAGCCGCAGCCGCAGCCGAGAACTGATTCGTTCTGCGGGCAGGTCACCATTCTCGATCAGTTCGACCATCGTCGGGCGCGAGACGTCCAGCAAATCGGCGGCCTGCTGGGTGGTGAGACTCATGCTGTGCGGAGTGACGGTAACCGCCTTTCCTGACTGTAGTGAAAAGCCGTCTGGCCGAGAAGGGTTCGGCCGGGGGCTCGACGGTTCGGCTATTGGCCTGCTAGCCGAATGAAGCTGTTCCACTGTTCAACGGTGAAGAACAGCTCCGGCCCGCCGGGGTTCTTGGAGTCGCGCACACCAACCGCGTTGGCGGCGTGGAAGACTTCGACACATTGATTGCCTTGGTTGGACCGGCTCGACGTGTACCACTTGCCCATGACCGGCTGCTTCACAGCGCGTACTCCTTCGCATCTCGAAACACGAGGACTCGAAAGCACCTGTGCGTCACCGTTACAGAGCGGAGGGTCTGGATCACGCGTCTGAGAGCTAGCGCTCCCAGACGCGGCTCTCGACGAACGTCGCCCACGTGGTAGCCGGGAAAGTGAGGACTGGGCCGCGACCGCGGTCCTTCGTGTCCCGGACCGACGTCGACTCATCCGCGTGGAAGATCTCCACACACTGCTTGCCGCCTTCAGACCGGCTCGACTTGTACCACTCGCCCGCGATCGGCTGCTTCACGCCGCGTACTCCTTCGCAACTCGAGACAGGAGGTCTCTTGAGCTCTCTTCCGTCAACGCTACAGCTCGGAGGTTATCGATCGCCCGGTGGTATTCGTCGACCTCCTCCTCATGCTCATGGAACGTACTACCCAGTGCGCCTTCGGCAAATACCACTGACGGCAGCGAGGTGCCGTGCGCGCTGTCGGGGAACCGCAGCAGCGAGAATCCCTGCATGGTCAGGCCTCGGTGGGCGCCGGCTCGGAAAGGCACGATCCTGACTCCGATCTGGTCGCGCTCACCGATCTCAGCCAGCGCCCGGAGCTGTTCTGCCATGACGGACCCACCGCCAGGTTGGTGTAGCAGAACAGCCTCGGAGACAAAGGCTTCGAGCTGAAATCCGCGATCGTCGAGCCGAGATCGGCGTTGCTGCGTCAATGCCAGGCGACGTTCCATATCTACCGCCGAGAGGTCCGGTTCGTTGATCAAGATGATCGCGCGCCGGTAGGCGGGCGTCTGCAAGAGGCCTGGGATCATTGTCGGCTGATACGTGATCAGCGACTCCGCCACCGATTCCAGGCGGAGAAACTTGGGGAAGTTGGGTGCGATCTGGTCGACGTAGGACTTCCAGAATCCCTTCGAAGCTCCTTGCAGGCGTTCAACTTTCGCCTGCTCTTTGACCTCCTCCCAGAGGCTGAGCGCCTCCTCCCGCTTCTCGTTGTCGGTCCCGTAGAAGTCGAGGAGGCTTCTGAGCTGCATTGTGCTGATCTTCGTGCCCAAGCCGTCCTCGAGACGCTGGATGGTCATTCGGGACGTCTCAACTTCCAGTCCGGCAGCTAGGAGTGTTTTGCCTGACCGGTCGCGCAGTTCGCGCATGAAGTTTCCGAACGCTCTGCGAGAAACCGTCGATCCGGACATTTCTGAGCCTCGCTATCCGCAGCTTTCAGTGATGTTCAGGTTCGAACTGTGCGTGCACATTTCGTGCGCGCAGAGAGTGTGCACGCACAAAATGTGCACCCATAATATTCTGTCTGCATCACGCTGTGAGCGGTTCAAAATGGGGTGAGTAGGTGTCTACTTGATTCATAGCTCCGGCGGCGACAACGAAGAAAGTTGCCCGCCTGGGGGATTCGTCCGAAATGCACCGGGAGTCGCAATGCCTTGGGATGCTTGGGTTTTGACATTTCTGATCTTGATATCTGTCGTGATCGTCGTCGGCGCGCTGATCGAGGACATCAGGGGAGCCGGGAACTACGATCGTGAGCTGCGCGCCAGGGGCGACGAGGTGCGTCGGGCCTCGATCCGCATTCGTGGATGCGAGCCGCCCGAACATCGGGACGACGCTGTTCGCCACGGTCGGCATCGGCGGCGATCATGACCTACGAGCCCAGCGTGGTGTCGCACGAGCGCGGCACTCGCCATCAGGCGATGCAGTATCCCGGCACCGTCGAGAACATGTTGACCACGCACACCGTCTGTACGCCCCGCACGTGTGGCCGATTGGCGCTATTGCTCGAGATCTGCCTCGAGAACCAGATGCTGGGAAACCCGGGATGGGACTTCCCCATGGCACGCGTGGCCGCCGTGCGCCTGGTGGTTTAGTCATGCCGGGCGCCGTGGATCAGTGCGCGAAGGTGACCGGGCCGTTAGGCTGGCAGGCATGCACGCGCTCGGAATCGATATCGGCGGCACGGGCATCAAGGCGGCTCCTGTCGACCTGGCTGCCGGGACACTCCTGGCGGAACGCAAAAGGATCGATACTCCACACCCGGCGGTGCCGGACGCCGTGGCAGACGTCATCCACCAGTTGACCACCGCATTCGACTGGTCAGGCCCGATCGGAATCACCTTCCCCGGTGTGGTCGCGGGCGGCGAGACCCGCACGGCGGCGAACCTCGATTCCTCCTGGATCGGCACGAACGCGCGAGCCCTGCTCGGCAAGGCGGCTGGCGGTCCGGTCGAGATACTCAACGACGCCGACGCGGCCGGAATCGCCGAGATGGCCTTCGGTGCCGGGAAGGGCGTCACCGGGACCGTGTTGATGCTGACCTTCGGCACCGGTATCGGCAGCGCCCTGTTCACCGACGGGAAACTGGTGTCGAACACCGAGTTCGGCCACATCCAGATACACGGCGACGACGCCGAGAAGCGCGTCTCCGACCAGGCCCGCGAACTGCACGACCTGAGCTGGGGCAAGTGGGCAGGCCGAGTCCAGAACTACCTGGAGTACATGGAAGCCCTCCTGTCCCCGGACCTGATCATTATCGGCGGTGGTGTCAGCAAGAAAGCCGACAAGTTCCTCCCACTGCTCGAAGGCATCCGAGCCGAGATCGTCCCGGCCGCCCTGCGCAACGACGCCGGTATCGTCGGTGCCGCCATGGCTACAACGCCCGCATACGCTGCCAAATAGAATCCGGCCCAATTCCGCACTACTGCAGCGAAATTGGCCGACCAGACCCGCCCGGCCATCGAAGTGCGGGACTACCTCCGCAGTCCGAAACTCAGCCGCGTATTCGTCAGGACCCGACTACTCCATCCATCGGCAGGGCGAACCGATCGACTACAGCCGTAGTATTGCTCCTGGCTACTACGGCGTGGCCGAACAGCGAACGGCGGAGGCGAACCATGACCGACGAGGAGATCGTCGTCGCGTTTGCCCTGGCCAGACTGGATAACGCGAACAACGAACTCGACCTGGAAGACGTTGCCGCCCTGGTGGTGCGCCGCCTGACCCCCGATCAGATGCTCGACCTCGCCACCCGCAACCTCGCCACCCGAAATGAGCTGCGGGGAGCATTGTTCGAGTCCGCGGTCGAGCACGTCCTAAGGATCGTCCTGACGGCCCGAGGGCCTGTCGACTGACGAATCGACGCATCTCCGCCCGCTCCGCAGCAGGAGCGTTGGACTCAGTCGTCGATGGTTGCGATGAGACGTCGCAGGGCAGCGTGGCCAGGGGGACCCCACGTGGGTTTGCCGCCTGGTCGACCATGCACGCCGGCATCTCCGATCAGGATTCCGGCCAGGGCGCGCAGCACGGCGTATCCGCGGGTGCGATGGAAAGTATCAGCGCTACAGGACGGCCGATAGTTGTCGATGAAGCGACCGAAATGACCGTCGGGGAGCAGAATCCATCCGGCGGCAAGGTCGCAGGCCGGATCGCCAGCGCACAGATCACCGAAATCGATTACGCCGCAGATCGTCCCTTGCGCGGTGAGGACGTTCGCAGGATGCAGGTCGGCGTGTAGCCAGAGCGGAGGTCCATCCCACGTCGGTGCACGCAGGGCTCGTTCCCAGACCGCGCGTACCGCAACGGGATCGGGGATCAATCCGAACTCTGTTGCCTGAGTCAGCAGCCGGGCGAACCCGCTCGAATAGTCCGCCAGCGGCCCACCTCGGTCGCGGCCCCGAGGAGCGTGTTCGGAGGCGGGGCGATGGAGATCGGTCAGAAACGTGGCCAGGGTGACTGCGGCTTCGGTCGCGTCGGTGACGGGAGCCTGGTCCGCAGGTGTGCCCGGCACCCAGGTGGTGACGATCCAGGGATGTGGAAACCGTTGTGAGGGTTCGCCGAAGCGCTGTGGCACCGGAACCGGCAGCGGAAGCGTCGCAGCCAGGGTCGGTACCCAGGTGTACTCCTTGCGAATCAATTCGTCTGCGGAATCTGTGGCCCACGGCAATCGGACCGCGAGATTCTCACCTAGGCGCCACAGTTGGTTGTCCCACCCCAGCGCACCGAGCCGCACCGGCTGATCGGCCAGATCCGGGTGTTGGTCACGCAGTAGATCTTGCACCAGCCCCGCAGTGACCTCGATCTTGTTGTGGCCCATGCTGATCAACAGTAGGCCGAACGGGCCGTCACACTCGCGCTTCGTCGCGGAAGTGCCCAATCGTGGTGCCTGACGAAGCCCACGGTGCTTTGGCTTCGACGAGTTCGGCCGACTCGGACGGTTATTCCTACCGATCGATAAACGGCATGAGCGGCTATTGCGATCGGACCCGTCGATGCGGCTCGTTGATACCGATGCGCGACCACATACTGCTCGCATGACGGACTTCGTTATCCGAGCGGCAGGTCCCGGAGATCTGTTGGCAGTCTTGGCGATCCACGGCCAGTTGGGTGCCAATGACAGTGCCGATCCGGCACCTTCCGATCGGCAGCAACAAACCTGGAACCGCGTGATGCGCTCCGACGATCTGACGGTTTACCTGGCCGAACTCGGCGGCGAGCCGGTCGGTACAGCGGCTCAGATGCTGATGCCTCACGTGACCTATCAGTGCGCACCGACCGCGTTCATCGAAGCTGTTGTGGTGGCGGCTGAACATCGGCGCAAAGGAATCGCCCGCGCGATGATGCAACGGCTTCTCGATGATGCGAGGGCTGCCGGGTGCAACAAGATTCAACTCCTCTCCCACAAACGTCACATCGTGGATGGCGCGCATCGGCTGTACTCGTCAATGGGGTTCGAGCCTGAGGCTGAAGGGTTCCGTAGGTATCTCCAGCAGGTGCCTCCGGCCGTTCAGGCGGCCCGCGCCAAATCACGTCAGGAAGCTGCGGACTGAGGCGTCACCGGAGGGCGGCTCACGTTTCGTGCGTGCCACACCCCTGTTCGGCCTGTTCCTCGACATCCTGCCGCGTGCCTTGTCCGCTTGGGAACGACGTACCGAAAAGTCTTGTGAACGAGCCTGATTCAGCCCCGCTCATGCCACCCGCCGGGCCGAACCAGTGGCAGAAATATGCTGTCGACGACATCCTCGATATCCGCGTCGGCCATCGACTGCATCGTCATGAAGATGTGGTGACGCAGGAGGTCGACGGGCAGCGCGCGCAGCCGCGGGGTGAGCCTGGCCGGGTCGATCTCGCCGCGTTCGGCTGCTGCCGCCAGGATTTCGTCGATCACGGTGGGCGGGTGCCCGCTCAATGAGATCTCGCGCAGGTCGGCGAGGGTTGCGCCGGTCTCCTGGTAGTAGCCGCCCAGTTGCACGCCCATGACGGTCGCGAGATCGAGGCGAGAGTTGTTGAGTTCGCGCAGCAGGGCGATGAGGTCACCACGCAGGGTTCCGGTGTCCGGGGTCGTGACCGGTCGCATCTGGCTCGCGTGCGCGATGGTGGCGTGCAGCATTTCGTGTCGGCCCGCCCAGCGTCGGGCCAGGACCGGGCGGCTGGTCCCGGCGCGACCGGCGACGGCTTCGAGGGTGAACCCGGCGTAGCCGTGCTCGCGCAGCACGGCCCAGGCGGCGTCGAGCAGCGCTTCCTCCAGGGCCGCGCCGCGGCGGCGTTGGACCGGTTGAACGTCATTAGGATGCACTTGTGCATCTTATCAGGCCACAGTACTCTCGATTTCATAAGATGCAGATCTGCATCTAAATAGTGATCGTGGAGGAAGTCATGGACGCACGCAACACGATTCAGACCGAAGTCCTCGTCATCGGCGCCGGCCCGGTGGGTCTCACCCTCGCCTGCGATCTCGCCCGCCGCGGCGTCGCCTGCCATGTCATCGAACGCGCGGACGCACCCAGCCGCGCCTCCAAAGCCAAAGGCATCCAGTCGCGTTCGCTCGAGGTGCTCGACGATCTAGGTGCGGTGGGCTACATCGTGCGACAGGGCATCGTGGAGCTGCCGGTGTGCTTCCATGATCCGTCCGGCGCCACGGTCGATCGCCCGCCGACCACCGTCCCGGCCGCGCCCTACTTCCACACGCCCTACCCCAACATGCTCTGGATCGGACAATTCGATGTCGAGCACGCCCTGCGCGAACGGCTGTACCAGCTGGGCGGCGCGATCGAATATGGCGCGGAAGCGATTGCCCTGAAGCAGGATTCGGACCACGTCGCGGTGACCGTGCGAACCGCGGTGGGGGAGTGCACCGTCGAGGCGCGCTATGCCGTGGGCACGGACGGCGGCAAGAGCACCGTCCGCCACCTCATCGATCTCCCGATGAACGGCGAGACTCGCGACACCGAGCGCTGGTATCTCGGCGATGTCACCATCCCCGGCCTGCCCCGAGACCGCATCCACGTCTTCACCTCGGCCTCCGGCATGCTGATCCTCACACCCCTGCCCACCGCCGATATCTGGCAGTTCCAGAACCGCATCCCCGACGATGCCGACCCGGCCGAGCCGTCGCTCGAGCTGTACCAGTCCCTGCTCGACGACCGCAATGCCGGCATCACCCTCGCAAGCGCGACCTGGCTGTCGATCTACCGGGTGAACATCCGCATGGTCGACGACTACCGCCGCGGCCGGGTGCTGCTGGCCGGCGACGCCGCGCACGTGCATTCGCCCGCTGGCGGACAGGGTATGAACACCGGCATCCAGGATGCCTACAACCTCGGCTGGAAGCTGGGCGCGGTGATCGCGGGCGCGGCGCCGGATCTGCTGAACAGCTATGCCGCCGAACGCATTCCGGTCGCGCGGACCGTGCTGGAACTCAGCACGCAGCGGTTGGCCAGCGTCACCGACGGCGCGAACGGCGACATAACGCAGGCGGCCGACGCGCTGTCCAAGCTCGCCGACAGCGCACTGACCACCGGGCTCGGCATCCACTACGGCGATCGCGCCGCCGTCCACGGCGACCCGCATCCGGTCGCCGGTGACCGCGCCCCCAACGCCACCGGGCTGCGCGGCCCCGAAAGCACGCTGGGCCTGTTCGACCTGACCCGCGGTCCCCAGTGGACCCTGCTCGCCTTCGACATCGACGGCAGCGCAAAGGATCTCATCGAGAGCCTCGAATCCGACGAGCTGCACGCGTACCGGATCACGAGAACCCTCGGCGATGGAATGTTCGACGGGAACGGCGAATTCGAGCAGCTCTATTCACCCGCGCCCGGAGAACTGATCCTCATCCGGCCGGACGGTTACCTCGCCGACCGCGTGACTGGCACGGCTTCGAATCTGGGGAGCAGCGTGCGCGCATTGCTGCGGTTGATGCCCGCATCGTCGGTGAGGAGCGCGGGACAGGTCGCCGCCGGAAGTGCACGCTGAGGGCTGAAGTAGCTTGAGCGTGTTGGTATATCGCAATCCTCGGAGGGGACGTTGGCCGGTGTCGGTCGCAGTCGGCTCATACTTGCTCGTCACGATCACCATGGTGTGAGCCGATGACCGTGCCGACAAGCGATCACACTGTCGCCCAGGTCATCCATGCGCTGGCCGTCCTGGCCGACAAGGGCCTGCTCGACGAGTCCAGTTGGCCCGCCGTCGCCCGCGTCCTGCTCGATCAAGGCTACCGATGGCAGGCCGCTCACGACCTCGCGGCGATGAACGACCCCGAGGAGTACCTGGTCCTCGGAAAACTGAAAGACCTTGCCGCTCAAACAGAACTCGATCTCGCGGGCGGCCCGCACGCGGACCCCTGGGACGTGGTCGCTGGTCTCTACGGACGCATATGGCGACTGGGCCTACTCGACGCGATACTGGCGATGTGGCGCATGAACCACGTCTGGTACCACATCCGCGACCTGCCTCACGATCACAGCCGGGGCGTGGAGATTCTATGGACTGCCATGGGGTTGAAAGAGCTCGACGACGACCATCCTTCTCGTGACCTCCCCGCTCTAGCGGAAGCTCTTCTCGCCGAGGCTGATTCGCTGATCGAGCCTGGGGCGCTGAGCCTACGGTTGTGCCAGGCGATGCGCGAAGCCATGGACGCCGCCGGATACTGATTTCTGAGACCGATGGGGCAACTACCTGTACCTGTTCGTCGGAAACGAACGGCTGGCCCAGCGTGCAGGGATGCGCTGCACGAGCTCGAACCACGCCGACGTGTTCCGCCTCAACAACTATGGGATCGGATGTCAGTACAGGCGCGAGCCGAATTCGACCATCTGATGATGTCGGGCAAACCCGTTCATGCCATCCGCTCGGTCCGCGATCATCTCGGGGAACCGCTGCCACACCTTCACGACTGCATGGACCTACTCGTCCTACGTTCGGACGAACTCGGCTGGCGACTCCCAGACCGCCCAGACCCCGCACACCCAAACTGAATCAGAACCAGATCGGGCTCCTGGGCTACCTGGGCGCCCTCTGCACAACAGGAGGCCACACGTCGTGTGGTCGGCATGAGCGGATATTGGCGACGAGTCGGATGTCAGTCGTCTGCGGCAACGACCAGTGTCATGACGCGTCCGGGTCGGTTGATGGCGACGAGCTCGTGAAAGCCATTGATAGCTCCGACAACCCCGCCCCAGTCGTGTTGGGCATCTTGACCCAGGCTGGGAAGTTCGAACACGGCACTGTTTGTCAGCACCGGGTACACCAGCCGGTCCAATTCGGTTTGGACGGTGGCAGATACGGTCCTGCTGGCACGCTCGGCCCATTGCCGTAGCGAGAGCTGGGCGGTCGTTGAGCTGAGGTGGATGAAGCTGTCGGCGGAAATGAGGTCGAGCCGGTAGGGCCCGTGCAGACTGGGCGAGCTCTGGTCGTCGGGACCGCCGCCGGCATAGTTGTCGCGGTATTGCGGGTGACGGATCATGGCGGCGATCAGGTCTTTGTCGGATCGACTGGCAGTGATCGTGAAGGCCTTCAGGCTCACCCAGTGATATGGGCCGGAATCCAGGTGGATCAATTGCTCGTGATCGAATGCGATCGGGTCGTCCATGTTTCGAGAGTGCCATGCGCCCGCTGAGGCAACTGGGACTGACGTGGACCGAGCTGTCAGCGGCAGGATAGTGCGTTCGGTCGGCCTCGGCCTTGCGGGTCCGGACAGCCGTGGAAGGCAGGTTCAGGGCACTGACGGTGGAGATCTACCTGTGGTGAGCTGCGGTGGCAGCGAGACTGCCGAGCAGTCGCAGGCGTTCTTCGCTGGCAGATCCGGGTTCGGTGGTGAAGCCGAACATCGTCCAGCCAGGTGTGTCGGGCAGTTCCATTGCCTGGTAAGTGAATTCGAGGTCGCCGACGTCGGGGTGGTGGATGTGTTTGATGCCGGTGCGGTGGTAGCGGACGTTGTGGGCCGACCAGCGGTGGCGGAAGGTGTCGCTGCGGGTGACGAGTTCGCCGATGAGGTCGGTGAGGTCTTTGTCGAGAGGGTTTTGGGTGGTGTAGGTGCGCAGGGTGGCGACGATGTCGTCGGCACCGCGTTCCCAGTCGGGGTAGTAGGTGCGTGACGCAGGATTCAGGAACACGAACCGGGCGTTGTTGGCTTGGTTGGCGGGGTCGCTGAGCAGCGGCGACATCAGGGCGTGCGCGAGCGAGTTGCCAGCGATGAAATCCATGCGGCGGTTGCGCACCCAGGCGGGAGTGCCGGTGATCGCGTCGAGGAACCGTTGCAGTGGCGCAGGCACGCTCTGATCGGTCGGACGTCTGGTTCGCCGCGAGACCGCAGGAGGTTGGGCGGCGCGGGTGAGATCGTGCAGATGCTGGGTTTCGGCTTCGTCGAGTTGCAGGGCACGAGCGAGCGCGTGCAGGACCTCGTCGGAGACGCCGGTCAGATTGCCACGCTCCATCCGCGCGTAATAGTCGACACTGATCCCGGCCAGCAGCGAGACTTCCTCGCGGCGCAGCCCCGGCACCCGCCGGTGCCCGGTGCCGGTGGGCAGCCCGGCCTGGGCGGGGTCGATGCGGGCGCGTCGGGTCCGCAGGAACTCACGCACCTCGCTCTGGTTGTCCATACCGACCACGGTAAACCGCGGCGTTCACGGCAAGCAGTGACTGGCAGTACACGGAACAGCGGTCACTTCCTGCCACGGCTGGTCTAGCGTGCAATGGAGTCCATCCGAGAGACCAGAGCCGTCCATACCGGAAGGAACACCCTGATGCAGAACGTGACTCTGAACAACGGCGTCGAGATGCCGATCCTGGGCTTCGGGGTCTTCCAGATCCCTGACGCCGACACCGAGAAGGTCGTCACCGACGCGATCGCCACCGGCTACCGGCTGCTGGACACCGCCGTCAGCTACGGCAACGAGGAAGCGGTCGGCCGCGCCATCGCCGCCTCCGGTGTGCCTCGCGATGAGCTGTTCGTCACCACGAAACTGTGGATCCAGGACTCGCGCGGCGGGTCGGCCGAGGACGCGACCAAACGTTCCTTCGAAGCCTCTCTCGAGCGGCTCGGAGTGGACTACCTGGACCTGTATTTGATCCACCAGCCCTTCGGCGACTACTACGGCGAATGGCGGGCCATGCAGGACCTGCACCGCCAGAGCCTGATCCGCGCCATCGGGGTCGCGAACTTCTACCCCGACCGGCTGGTGGATCTCATCGAGCACAACGAGATCACTCCCGCGGTCAACCAGATCGAGACCCACCCCTTTTTCCAGCGCACGGACTACCAGAAGCAGATGGAAGAGCTCGGCGTGCAGATCCAGTCCTGGGGACCGTTCGCCGAGGGCCGCAACAACCTCTTCACCGACCCCACCCTGACCGCGATCGCCGACGCCCACGGCAAATCAGTGGCGCAGGTCGTACTGCGCTGGCTCACCGAACGCGGCGTCGTGGTGATCCCGAAATCGGTACGCCCCGAACGCATGCAGCAGAACTTCGACATCTTCGACTTCACCCTCACCGACGAGGAAATGGCACACATCACCACCCTCGACACCGGCGCATCGTTGTTCTTCGACCACCGCGACCCCGACGCCGTCCGCAGACTCAGCAGCCGCGAACACAACTAGCCGCTACCCGATTCGGGGAATCGGCGGCACTGCCGCACCTCCGCGAGGCCAATATCCACAACGCGCCCCAGCGGCCCACGGATCGCACGTCATTCGGCATTACAGGGCGTATGGCGGACGCGCCCAAGCGTCGGGATGCGCTTGTCGATGACGTCAGAGTTCGCCGATGTCAACGGATCTCAGCGTGGGCGGGTAACGCTGAAGTTCGCCGGTAGCCGCTGGTGGGATCGACCAGCTTGGCCACGTGGGCTCGGTGCCGGTGGAACACCTCAATCATATAGTGCCAGAAGGCAGCTCAGCGAGATCGGCTGGCCTCGCCGTTGGCCGTCGGTTCCACGGCTTCTATGCCGACGGCGATCGGGTCATCGTGGAGGAGACGATGAGTGCCACGCTGGCGAACGGGAATTCGTATCGCAATGACTACTGCTTCGTGTTCGAGTTGCGTGATGGGCTGATTCATCGGGTTCGCGAGTACATGGATACCGCGCGTGGGCATCGCGACGTGTTCGGTGAGGCGGTCACGGCGGGAGTGCGCTGACCTCAGTTTCCGAAGACGCCTTCGAGGCGGTTGCGGGAGCCGGGGTGCACAAGGCGGGCGACGCTGACGGGGCCGGTGGCCGACCAGGTGCGGCGGCGGATCAGGAGGCAGGGTTCGGCGCGGTCGATGCGGAGGAGGCGGCATTCTTCGGCGCTGCCGAGGACTGCTTCCACTACGTGTTCGCCGCGAGTGAGCGGGGCTACGCGGGTGAGGTAGTCGTTGGGGGTGAGGGTGGTGAAATCCTGGGCGAGGTAGTCGGGGGCCTGGGTGAGGTCTACGTAGCGGTCCTCTACCTGGATGGGGTCTTCGTCTTCGAAGTGGACCAGGACGGAGTGGAAAGCCTTGGGGCCGAGGGTTTCCCGCAGGAACGTGTGGGTGGGGTCGATAATTTCGGCGCGCAGCAGGATCACTTCGGTGCGGTGGCGGTGGCCGCGACGGGTGATCTCGTCGGCGATATTGCGGACCTCGAACAGGGGGGAGGATTTCTTGGTGGCGGCGACGAAGGTGCCGACGCCGGCTTGGCGGACGATCAGTCCGTCGGCGGTGAGTTCGCGCAGCGCCCGGTTGATGGTCATTCGTGAAAGGCCCAGGGCCGCAACGAATTGGTGTTCGGAGGGGAGTTGGTCGCCTTCTACCCAGCGGTCGGCGCGGATCTGGGCGGTGACCAGTTTCTTGACGCGGTCGTAGGCGGGGACCGCGTCGCCGCCGGCTTCGGCGTAGAGGGTGGCGAGTTCGCGTTCACCGTCGCTGGTCGTCATCCCCGCACCTGCTCCTCAACACCGGCTCCACTTCGATCACGCAGCCTACCGGGCTGATTCGTGTCGCTTGACAGTTGTATAGACAGGACTATACAACTTGACGCAGAGTGCGACCCAGCACACACCACGGCAGGACCGCGCCCGCGGTCACAGGCCGGGTGCCCCGCCAGCAGTCGAGATCGAGGACAACCATGGACGTCAGCTCCCCGGGCCACGAGGCCAGGACCGTGCGCGCGCCGCGAGGCACCGCGCTCACCACCCTCGGCTGGCAGCAGGAGGGGGCGCTGCGCATGCTGATGAACAACCTCGATCCGGAGGTGGCCGAGCATCCCGACAGCCTGGTCGTCTACGGCGGCACCGGGCGCGCGGCGCGCAGCTGGGATGCGTTCGACGCCATGGTCGCGACGTTGAAGACCCTGCGCGACGACGAGACCATGCTGGTGCAGTCCGGCAAGCCGGTCGGCGTGTTCCGCACCAACGAGTGGGCTCCGCGCGTGCTCATCGCCAACTCGAATCTGGTGGGGGACTGGGCCAATTGGGAGGAGTTCCGGCGGCTGGAAGCCCTCGGTCTCACCATGTACGGGCAGATGACCGCCGGGTCGTGGATCTACATCGGCACCCAGGGGATTCTGCAGGGCACCTATGAGACGTTCGGTGCGGTGGCGCGCAAGCGGTTCGGCGGCACCCTCGCCGGAACTATCACGCTCACAGCCGGTTTGGGTGGAATGGGTGGCGCGCAGCCGCTCGCCGTCACCATGAACGAGGGCGTCGCCATCTGTGTCGACTGCGATGTCACCCGCATCGACCGCCGGATCGCACACAAGTACCTGGATGTGAAGGCCGACAACCTCGACCACGCATTGGAATTGGCGATCGCCGCCCGCGACGAGCGTCGCCCCCTCTCGATCGGCGTGGAAGGCAATGCGGCCGAGGTCTTCCCGGTCTTGCTGGACCGCGACGCCCCCATCGACATCGTCACCGACCAGACTTCCGCCCACGACCCCCTCGCGTATCTGCCACTGGGCGTGGACTTCCCGGACATGAAGACCATGTCGGAGAAGGACCCGATCTGGTTCACCGAGCAGGCCCAGGAATCCATGGCCGCGCACGTGGCCGCCATGGTCGGCTTCCTGGACAAGGGCGCGGAAGTCTTCGACTACGGCAACTCCATCCGCGATGAAGCCCGCAAGGGCGGCTTCGATCGCGCCTTCGACTTCCCCGGCTTCGTCCCCGCCTACATCCGACCCCTGTTCGAGGAGGGCCGCGGCCCGTTCCGCTGGGCAGCGCTCTCCGGCGACCCGGCCGATATCGCGGCCACCGACCGCGCCATCCTGGAACTGTTCCCGGACAACGAACATCTGCGCCGCTGGATCACCCTGGCCGGTGAGAAAGTCGCCTTCGAGGGCCTGCCCGCCCGCATCTGCTGGCTCGGCTACGGCGAACGCCACCGTGCCGGACTGAAACTCAACGAGATGGTCGCCAGCGGCGAACTCTCCGCCCCGGTCGCCATCGGCCGCGACCATCTCGACGCCGGTTCGGTCGCCTCCCCGTACCGCGAAACCGAGTCCATGCTCGACGGTTCCGACGCCATCGCCGACTGGCCGCTGCTGAATGCCTTGGTCAACACCGCATCCGGTGCGTCCTGGGTATCGATCCATCACGGCGGCGGCGTCGGTATGGGCCGCTCCATTCACGCCGGTCAGGTGTGCATCGCCGACGGCACCGAGCTCGCGGCCCGCAAGCTCGAGGCCGTCCTCACCAACGATCCGGGCATGGGCGTCATCCGCCACGTCGACGCCGGATACGACCACGCCCGCGCCACCGCCGCTGCACGCGGCGTCCGAATCCCCATGTCCGAGCAACACTGATCCACCGCCGTACCAGTAGAAAGAAGGCCGAGACCATGACGCACGACGGTCCCGCCGAAGTCGTTCTCACCCCCGAACGGCACACCATCGACGTCATCCCCGACGCCGAACGGCACGGCAGCCCCCGCAGTCAGTTCACGCTGTGGTTCGGGGCGAACATGCAGATCACCGCCATCGTCGACGGCGCACTGGCGGTGATCTTCGGCGCGGACGCGCTGTGGGCGATCCTCGGCCTGCTCATCGGCAATGTCGCCGGTGGCGCGGTGATGGCGCTGCACTCCGCGCAGGGCCCGAAACTCGGGCTGCCACAGATGATTTCCAGTCGCGCCCAGTTCGGGGTGCGCGGCGCGGTAGTGCCGCTGCTGCTCGCGATCCTGATGTATCTGGGCTTCGCGGCGACCGGGACCGTGCTGGCCGGGCAGGCGGTGAACAAGCTGCTGCACATCCACAGTCCGGTGCTGGGCATGGTGATCTTCGGGGCGCTGACCGCTGTCATCGCCGTCACCGGATACAAGCTGATCCATATCGTCGGCCGGATCGCCACCGTGGTGGGCATCATCGGATTCACCTATCTCGCAATCCGTTTGGTGACGCAGTACGACATCGGCGCACACCTGGGTGAGAAAGCCTTCGACATCCCGACCTTCGTGCTGGCCATCTCCCTCGGCGCGGGCTGGCAGCTCACCTTCGGCCCGTACGTCGCCGACTACTCCCGCTATCTGCCGCGCAGCACCAGCGACCGCACCACCTTCTGGTCGACCTTCGCTGGCACGGTGATCGGCTCGCAGTGGTCGATGACCTTCGGCGCGCTCATCGCAGCCGTGGCGAGCAAGAGCTTCATGAGCGATCAGGTCGGCTTCATCGGCGATCTGGCCGGACCCGCCGCCGTCGCCATCCTGATCTACCTGGTGCTGGTGGTCGGCAAGCTCACCGTCAACGTCCTCAATGCCTACGGCGGGTTCATGTCGATCCTGACCACCGTCACGGCTTTCGAAGGCCGCACGAAGATTTCGAGTTTCGCGCGCGGGGCCTACATCGTCGGCTTCACCACCGTCGCCACCCTGATCGCTGTCGCGGCCAGCGCCGACTTCCTGGACAACTTCAAGAACTTCGTGCTCGCCCTGCTCATGGTGTTCACCCCGTGGAGCGCGATCAACCTGATCGACTACTACCTGATCTCCCGCGAACGCATCGACATCCCCGCGCTCTACGACCGCACCGGCCGCTACGGATCCTGGAATGTGCGCGCCCTGTCCTGTTACGTGCTCGGGGTAGCCGTGCAGATCCCGTTCCTGGCCACCAAGTTCTATACCGGTCCGATCACCGACCGGCTCGGCGGCGCGGACATCTCCTGGATCGTCGGCATCGTGGTCACCGCCGCCCTCTACTACCCGCTGGCCCGCCGCACCGCCAACCCGCCCGCGCAGATGATCTACCCGCCCGACGCCGAAATGGCGCGCACCTGAAAGGAATTGCTGTGGGCCAACCGCCCGTCACCGCCGTCACCGGAATCGGGACGCTGGTCACCAACGATCCGGAACTGGGGGAGGGGACGCTCGGCATCCGCCGCGACGCGGCCGTGGTCTTCGCCGAAGGGCGAGTGGCATGGGTCGGCGACAGCCGCGAGGCCCCCGCCGCAGACCACGCGATCGATCTGGGCGGGCGGGCCCTGCTGCCGGGCTTCGTGGAAAGCCACTCCCATCCGGTGTTCGCCGGGGAGCGGGCCGAGGAATTCGCGGCCCGGATGACGGGAATCCCGTACTCGGCCGGGGGAATTCGCACCACTATCGCCGCCACCCGCGCGGCGACCGACGAACAGCTGGCCGCGAATGTCCGGCGGCTGCGCGAGGAAGCGTTGCGGGCGGGCAGCACCACCATGGAGTGCAAGACCGGCTACGGGCAGACCACCCCGGACGAACTACGCGGGCTGCTGATCGCGAGTGGGTTCAGCGACGAGGTCACGCTGCTGGCCGCTCACGTCCCACCACCCGAATATGCCGGGCGCGCAGACGAATACGTGACCATGGTGATCGAGCGGATGATCCCCGAATGCGCGCCTCATGCCCGCTGGATCGACGTGTTCTGCGAGCGCGGGGCTTTCGATGAAGACCAGTCTCGCGCCGTCCTGAAAGCCGGTATCGCACACGGCCTGACCCCGCGTGTGCACGGCAACCAGCTGACCGCGGGCCCCGGCGTCCGCCTGGCCGTCGAACTCGGCGCGGCCTCGGTCGACCACGTCACCCACACCACCCCCGCCGACATCGACGCTCTCGCAAACGGTTCCACCGTCGCCACCCTGCTCCCCGGTGCGGACTTCTGCACCCGCAACCCGTACCCGAACGCCCGTGCCCTCCTGGACGCGGGCGTGACGGTCGCCCTCGGCGCGGATTGCAACCCCGGCACCTGCTACACCACCAACCTGCCGTTCTGCATCGCCCTGGCTGTCCGCGAGATGCGCATGACCCCCGACGAAGCGGTCTGGTCCGCCACCGCCGGGGGTGCGGCGGCCTTGCGCCGCAACGATATCGGCCGCCTGACGCCCGGCTCCCGCGCCGACGCCTTCGCCCTCGACGCCCCGTCGTACCTGCACCTCGCCTACCGTCCCGGTGTGCCGCTCATCCGTGAGGTGTGGCAGGACGGCCGTCTGGCGGTGACGGACACCACCCCGGCAATGCCGGTGGGAACGGTGCATTCGTGACGGAATGGAGCTGCACAGCGGGCCACACGAGCGAGGAGATGCGAATGCCGGAGGCGTCGATGGGAATCGGGATCGTATCGGGGTCGCGGGCGTGAGCACCGACATCGTGGTGGACCTGCCGCCACCGACCTGGTCCGGCCGCGTCGACGGCGAGACCCCCGAGCATCTGCGCTGGCACCAGGCCATCCACCCGTATCCGGCCGACGGCGGCCGGTCGGTGCTGATCGGCTTCGCCAGCGATGAAGGCGTGCAACGCAATCGGGGGCGACGCGGGGCAGCGGCGGGACCGGATGCGCTGCGCGCCGCTCTCGCGTCGATGGCGTTGGCCGAACCCCTCGTGCTCGAGGACGCCGGGACCGTCGCGGTCACCGATGGCGATCTGGAGGGCGGCCAGGCCCGGCTCGGACGCGCGGTGTCGGCGGCCTTGAACGCGGGTCGGCTACCGGTGGTGCTCGGTGGCGGTCACGAGGTGGCCTTCGGCACCTATCTGGGTGTCACGGGCTCGGGGCTGCGAAGCGTCCGCCCGCGTCTGGGAATCCTGAACCTGGATGCCCATTTCGACCTGCGCGCCGATACCACCCCGAGCTCGGGTACCCCGTTCCGGCAGATCCTCGAGGCCGAGCAGGCCGCCGGAACACACTGTGACTACCGGGTTCTCGGCATCAGCCAGCCCAGCAATACCGCCGCCCTGTTCGCTGCCGCGCGCAGCCTGGGCGTCCGCTATCTGCTCGACGACCGCTGCGGCTGCACCGGTGCCGAGGCCGTCGACACCTTCGTGGACGCTCTGCTCGAATCCGTGGATCTGGTGTACCTCACCATCGACCTGGATGTCCTGCCCGCGGCGGTGGCTCCGGGCGTCAGCGCGCCCGCCGCCTACGGCGTCCCCCTGGAGATCATCCAGCGCGTCTGTGACCGGGTGACCGCGAGCGGCAAACTGGCCGTCGTCGACATCGCCGA
Organism: Nocardia sp. NBC_00511; assembly: GCF_045161165.1. Taxonomy (NCBI): domain Bacteria; kingdom Bacillati; phylum Actinomycetota; class Actinomycetes; order Mycobacteriales; family Nocardiaceae; genus Nocardia; species Nocardia sp. NBC_00511. The sequence continues at coordinate 3,064,245 of NZ_CP107849.1, read as the reverse complement.
ACTCAACCCGGAATTCGACATCGACTCCCGCACGGCGCGCACGGCGGCGCGACTCATCCACCGTCTGGTCACCGGACACCTCGCGCTCGAATCGCGCACAAGGCACTGACGAATCGAGCGATGGCCAAATCCCGCGCCCTGTCGGACTCAGCCGTCACACTCTTGGCATGGAGATCACATCGGCGGTCGGGGCGGTGCTCGGCGCCTTCGGCCTCTCGGGCGCGGCGGGCCTCAACGCCTGGTTGCCGCTGCTGCTGGTGGGGGGCGCGGACCGCTTCGGCTGGATCGACCTGGGTAGCTCCTACGGCTGGCTGTCCTCGACCCCCGCCCTGCTCGTCATCGCCGTCCTGCTCGTCGTCGACCTCATCGGAGACAAAGTCCCCGTACTGGATTCGATCCTGCACGCCATCGGAACCGTGGTTGCCCCCACCTCGGGGGCAATCCTGTTCACGGCCGAAACCAGCCTCAACTCCCACCTCCCCCCGGCGGTCACCGCTGTCCTCGGTGCCCTCACCGCAGGCAGCGTCCACATCGGCCGCACCGTAGCCCGCCCTTTCATCACCGGAACCACAGCGGGCGTAGGCAACCCCCTCGTCTCCTCCGCCGAAGACGGCACCTCCCTTGTCCTCACCATCCTCGCCCTGGCCGTCCCGGTCCTCGCCTTCATAGCCGTCGTAATCCTTCTGATCGCCCTGACCTGGCTGGCAATCCGCGCCACCCGCTGGATGCGCCGCAAACGCTCCCGCCGATCACCCAACGGCACCACTCCCGACCCGATCTGAATGTGACCGGGCCCATGGCCAATTCGCGTCCGTGACCCCGACGCGCGAAATACCCTCGGCTCAGGGAGGTCCGCAATGGCACACCACCGGCACGTCGTCGACTCGCAGGTCCAGGAGATCCTGAACTATTTCGGCAAATGCCCTGTCTGCGACCACCCTTCCCGGGCCCGCCGCATCACCGCCACATTCGACGACGGCCGCACCGAAACCCAGGACGTCGCCGAATGCGGCGGCTGGTGCGGCTGGAAAGGCCCCGTCCACGCCAGCCCGATGACCCCTGGACAGTTGATCACCGCGCCCGAGCAACCAAGGTCGACGGGGCTAATGGCTGGGATTTGTTGCCTGGGTGGGGAAGTCGCGGTCGGGGGTGACTGTGTGGTTGTCGGAGCCGAGAGTCAGGGTGACGACGACCGGGCCGCCGGAGGGGCAGCAGCTGGGGTCCTGGTTCGCGAGCCAGCGGTATTGGATTTGTACGGCGCGGTCCGTGGAGCCGACGATCGAGGTGTATGAGGTCCAGTTCTTGGTGGCGGTGCCGAGGAAGCCCTTGTTGTTGAAGAGCATGACCTGCCATGGGGAGCTTGCTGTTCCGTGTGGCGTGCCTGCCAGCACCCACATGAGGGCGGGACAGGAACCGATCGCGGCGTCGGTGCCACTGTCCGCGTAGAAACCGGCGTCGTTGACGTTCCCGCCGAGCTTGCCGAGTGCGGCCGTCACCACCTGAGACTTCAGGTCGACGCATTTGCCGTTTCCGGCGGTTGCGGGTGCGTGGCTGCTCGCGGACTGCGTGGTTGTGCCCGGTGACTGTGCACCGCTCGGCGACTGGTCACCGCCGGACGGCTGGCCGCCACCGGGTGCCTGTGCGCCGGAGGGTTGACCGGCCCCGGAAGGTGCGGTCGTCACGGTCGGTGACCCGCCTGCCACGGGCGTAGTCCCATCGTCCTGACATGCCGTGGCCAGGGCGACCACGGCAATCGCGGCGGTGATTCCCAGGATCCGTTTCACAACTGCCCCTCCCGTTAGGTATTACCCATGTATTCGCGCCGGGGCCGAAAATCGTTGCGCTCGCGGATCAATGGGTTGCACAGAGTTGGGTGGTGAGGTCGGCGGGGACGCCGAGGTCGGTGCAGTTCAGGTCGTTGCCGATGTCGACGAAGTTCCAACCTTCGTGTGTCCGGTAATGGAACAGGACCTGGGTGCGGTTGGTGGTGGTGTGAGCCATTGCCCAGCCGGTCGAGCAGGTGATCTGATCCTCGAGCTCGATCGGCTGCGCCGGAAGTGATTTGGCACCGCTGTGTTTCAACACTTCCAGCAGCCGGGCCTTGGCCACCGGGCAGATCGGCACCGTGCCGTACGGGGCCGGATCGGTTACCTCCCTGGGGAATTCGCGGTCGGGAGTCACTGTGTGATTGTCCTGATCCAGGGTCAGGGTGACGACGACCGGCCCACCGGACGGGCAGCACATCGCCTCGCCGCCGGTCAGCCACTGATATTCGATCTGTACGCTGCGGTCCGACGAGCCGACGACCCAGGGGTACGAGGTCGGCTTCGCGGTGGCGGTCCCCAGATAGCCCGCGTTGTTGAACAGCATCACGTACATTGCCGTACTTGCGGACGCGTTCATCGGTCCCGCGAACATCCACAGCAGCGCGGGGCAGGACCCGACCGCCGCATCGGTGCCCTCGTCGGTCGCGCCCCACGGGTAGTGATCGTCAGCAGGGCCGAGAGTGGCGACCGCGGCCGTCACCACCGGAGATTTGGGGTCCAAGCACTTCCCGTTCCCGGCAGTGGCAGGCACGCCCCCACTTGCGGGTTGCGCACTACCGGTCGGCGTCCGGGTACTCGACGGCCCCGCGACCCCCGTCGGCGCGGCAGTAGCGGTCGACGTCACCGATGCGCTCACCGCCGTCGTGCCCCCGTCCGCACACGCGGTAGCCAACGTCGCCGCAGCCACCACGGCCGCGATCCCGATCATTCGCCTCATATGTCGTCCTCCCCTTCGATCCCACTGGCTTTTCGCATCCCACGCGAAAAGCGTTGCGCCCCCGCCGCACTGGCATCGGATTCACCGGACGAACCGGACGCGAACGGCCGATCGCCGCCGCAGCCGACCTCGGCCGAGAAGAATTTCCCCAGTGACCGCGCCGCCGCCCCGATCCAACGCCCTCATGATCGTCCTGGTCGTCTGCGTGATCGCCATCCTCGGCCTGCTGATGGTGATCACCACGATCCTCATCAACCGCGACGACACCGCGACCCCGACGTCCACCCCGCCCCCGGTGACCATTACCGCACCCACCGGCAATCTCGACCACGCGGCAGTGGAATCCGGGATAGCCAAGGTCTTGAAATCCAGTTACGGCATCGACGACGTCTCGAACATCCAATGCCCGCCGGCCATGCCGTCTCAACTCGCCGCGGTGTATTTGTGCGCGTTGAAGATCGGCGGTGACAACAAGTCGGTGACCGTCACCGTGACCCGCGCCGACGGCACCTACGAGGTGGGCCGTCCGCGCTGATCGGGCAGTGGGGTGCGGCGGTTATTTGGCGGTGCGCACCTTGTCGACCGCGGTGGTCAGCACTTTGTCGAAGGTGGCTTGATCCGGGTCGCCGCTCAGGAAGACGGCGCGCACCCCGACGGTGAGGCCGCGCACGACTGCCCAGCCCGACAGCGTGCTGTTCTGGATCGACTGCCCGTCGCCGGTATCGCTCGAACTGCTGATGCGGTAGACCACCGCGTCCACGCCGGAGAGTCCGGTCGGAGCGGGGAGTTTCTCGGTGGTCGTGGTGCTGTGAATGGTTTGGCCGCTGATGGTGGTGGTGCCGGAGACCTTCGGGCACTTCGTATTGGCGGCGTCCATCTGCTTCAGATCGGTGGTCCGACCCGACACGACGTCGACATAGATCGCGGTATCGGTGGAGGCCGCCGCGATCGTCGCGTCCGTGAGCAGGCTGTTGGCGATGGATCCGTAATCCTGGCCCTGCTGCGAATTGCATTCGGCCGGTTCGACAGTCGTGTTCTTCATCGCGTCGGTCGCATCACCGGCAGCCGACTTCAGCTTGTCCTGCGGAATATCCATCAGCTTGGAACCCGCCGGGAAATCCGCCGCGGCCAGCACCAACTGGGCCCGCGGCGTATCCGGCAGCCCCGCGTTCTTCGAATTCGACGAGTCGTTTCCCCCACTACATCCAGCGGTCAACAGAACCGCGATCGCAACGCCAGTGACAAGTGTTCCCTTGTTGATCACGCCTCGAAGCATGCCAGCCGCAGTTGACCGGTTCGCACGGGGTGAGGGCAGCGCTTCGCATCTCGATCAGGGGAAGCGCCGCCCGCAATGGTGGATCAGGCTGGGGGAGTGGGGAGTTCGAGGTCCTGTTCGATGGCGGGGAGGATGCCCCGATGACGGCGGGCGGTGACGGTGAGCCAGGCCGCGCCCAGGGCGAGGTAGGTGAGGAAGAGGTAGGGGAACAGGGAGACCGGCCAGGCGGGGAGGGGGTAGAAGCTGCCGATCGTGGGGACCAGCAGGAACAGGATGGCGAGGATCGAGACCGCGGTGGTGCGGCGGGTCAGCTCACCCAGTTTGCGGAGGTGGACGGGGGCGGCGATGGCGATGAGGAAGTAGGCGAGCAGGAAGCCGAAGGCGGCCAGGGTGCCCGCGTCGTTGAAGATGGTGAGGGTGTCGGTGCGGGAGGACCAGACGGCGGGGACCGCGAACATGATCAGGATGTAGGTGGTGAGGGCGGCGGCGGGGGTTGCGTTGGCGCGGTGGGTTTTTCCGAGCGCGGCGGGGAACACGGAATGGCGGGCCATCGGATAGATGATGCGCGCGCCCGCGTTCAGACACGACAGGGTGAGGGCGAAGAAGCTGATCATCGCGCCGAGCGACAGCGGGAGGCGCAGGAACGAGACGTCGTAGACCTGGGCGAGGGTGTTCAGCGGCATGGTGAGGGTGTCGAGGGTGGAATCACCGCCGCGGGTGCCGTAGACCTCGACGTAGCCCATGAACACGAAGAACAGTCCCGCGATCACCAGGCTCCAGACGACGGCGCGGGGAATGGTGCGCAGCGGATTACGGGCTTCGCCGCCGAACGCGGTGGCGCTCTCGAAACCGACGAGGCTGAAAATGCAGGCGACCACGGCCAGGCTCATGCCTCGAAACGAGGTGCCTTTCAAGGTCAGCTGATCGGTGTCGAGGTGTACGCCGTGTTTGAACAACACCACGAATGCCAGTCCGAGAATGAGCAATACGGACAGTCCTTCGAGGATCAGCGTGAGCATCGAGGACAGGCGGACGTCTTTCACCGTCAAAGCCCAGGCGATGACCGCGCTGACACCGAAGAAGAACGCCGATGGAATGGCTCCGTGGATTCCGATGAGATCGAGTGCGGCGCGGCCGAATATCGTGAACCCGGTCAATCCGGCGATACCGATGAACAGGTAACACCACAGTAGTGTCCACCCGGCCATCACGCCACCGACCGGCCCCAGACCGCGACCGATGTAGGCGTACATGGATCCCGGCGAGGTGGATCGGCGTGCGAACTGATTCAGATTCGATGCCACGAACAGCAGCATCCCGGTCCCGAAAAGGTACGCCAGCCAGGTGCCTTCGCCCGCGTTGGAGAACGCGAGCGGAATTATCAGCACCGCCGTCATGGTCGGGGAGATCAGGGCGATCGACTGGGCCAGCAGGGCCGGGAAACCCAGGACGCCGGTGCGGAGTCCGGGCGGGGATGCGGTGGTCGTCGGCTGGACTGGAATTTCTATGTCGGTCACGGCGAGCTCCTTCGTGCAATTTCCGACTTTGCGGTATACGAAGAAGGGTGACGCCCGCATGTTTCCTTGCGGGACAGCGACGTAAATTAGCCGTTAATGAGAAATAGTGTGCTGGAAGGCAATACGTGGACATGCCGAAGATCCGCCGAGTGAAAGAAACAATTCTCCCGGCGGATTTCGACTGTTGTTCGATTAATTGCGCACGGCGGAAATGAGATCCGTCAATTCCGTGGTGATCGAGGCCTCGAGCGGCAACATCGGCCTGCGCGGATCGCCCGCCTCGACACCGAGTGACCGCAGTCCGGCCTTGACCGTCGCGGGCAGCCCGCGACTCACCAGCAGTGTCAGCAGCGGCTGCAGCCGCTCGAAAAGCTCGTTGGCCGCAGCGGTCTCACCCGCGCGCAGCAGCCGCCAGAACTCGACCACCTGCTCGGGCACCAGACACGGTGCGGCCGTGCACCATCCGGCCGCCCCCGCCTCGAAAGCCCGCAGCGCCAGCGGATTACTGCCGTTGAAGAATGGCACCGATCCGCCGCCGAGTTCGACGATCCGGTTCATCCGCTCGATGTCACCGCTGGACTCCTTGATCATCGTGATGTTCTCGACGGTGTCCACCAGGTCCACCAGGAATTCCGGCGGCATATCGATTCCGGTGGTCGCCGGGTTGTTGTAGACCATCACCGGCAGCGATACCGATTCCGCCACCGCCGTGAAATGCTGCCGCAGCTCCTCGGGCCCGAGCTTCCAGTACGAGATCGGCAACACCATGATCGCGCTCGCGCCATTGCGCTCCGCGATCCTTGCTCGCTTGATGGTCCCCGCGGTGGTGAGCTCGGAGACGCCGACCACGGTCGGCACTCGCCCCGCCGCGTGTGCCACGGTTTCGCTTGCGACACAGGTCCATTCGTCATCGGTGAGATACGCGCTCTCGCCGGTGCTGCCCAGCGGTGCGACGGCGTCGACACCCGCGTCGATCATCCGGTCCAGCAGCCGGTGCAGCGCGGCGGTATCGATCTTCTCGCCGTCGGCGGTGTACGGCGTGATCGGGTAGGCGACGATCCCGGAAAGTGTTGTGGTCATGGCAAACTCCGACTTCTCATGCTTCGAATACGTCCGGATGACGCCGCAGCACCCTGCGGGCGTAGTAGCCGAAGTTCGCCTCGTTGCGCTTCGGCAGTGATGTCCAGTCGTGGGCTTCCTTGGCCAGACCCGGTGGCAGCGGCTTGATCTCGCCCGCCGACATGGCGAGCAGCTGCAATTGCGCGGCTCGCTCGATGAGATGCGCCAGCGCGCACGCCTCCTCGATGGTGCCCCCGACGACCAGCTGCCCGTGATGCGCGAGCAGAATGGCCCGCTTCTCGCCGAGCGCGGCCGAAATGATCTCGCCCTCTTCGTTTCCCACCGGCACCCCCGGCCACAGCGGCAGGAACGCGCAGTCGTCGTAGAGCGGCGTCATGTCCATCTGCGCGACTTGCAGCGGCACCTCGAGCATCGACAGCGCCGCCGCGTGCAGCGGATGGGTGTGCACGATGCATTCGACATCGGGGCGAGCGCGGTAGATCCAGCTGTGGAAACGGTTGGCCGGGTTGGCCATTCCGTCGCCCTCGAGCACCCGCAGGTCTTCGTCGACCAGCAGCAGGTTGGCGTCGGTGATCTCGTCGAAGCCCAGTCCCAGGCGCTGGGTGAGGAAGGTGCCGTGCGCCTGACGCGCGGAGATCTGCCCGGCCAGACCGGAATCGTGGCCCGCGTCGAACAATGACCGGCAGGTGAGCGCGATCTTCTGGCGATCGGTCCAGCCGTCGGTGAATTGTTCGGCGCTCATGGCCTGTTCGGCCGCACCCATCAACTCGGGCTTGCCGAGATTCATCGTGGTGCGCACTGGCTCCCCTTTCGTCAAGACACTGGGTGCACTATATGACACAAAGTGTCCTCAAGCTACCCTCGTGTCATCCGGCGCATCGGGCGCGGGCAGCCAAGGAGACGATGTGGCCGCGTTCCTTCGATCGCACCGCCGCCGCGCGGGACTGTCCCTGGACGGGCTCGCCGAACGCACGGGATTGACGAAGAGCTATCTGTCGAAGATCGAGCGCGGCCTCAGCACACCCTCCATCGCGGTGGCGATAAAGATCGCGCACGTACTGGAAACCGATGTGAGCCAACTGTTCTCGGATCAACCCGACAGTTCGATGCTCGCCATCGCGCGCGCCGCCGACCATCCCGAGCAGGACGATATCGCCGCGCAGTACCACCCCATCGCCACCCGGATCGTGGGAAAGGCCATGCAGCCGTTCATCGTCCGGCCCAGCCCCGAATCCGGCCCGGCCGACCGTGAACACTCCGGCGACGAGTTCGTCTTCGTGCACAGCGGCACGGTGGAGATGTCGCTACCCGGCAGCGTCATCACTCTGGAAAAGGGCGACAGCCTCTACTTCGACGCGGGCACCCCGCATCGCCTGCGCTCCATCTCGCCCGAACGCGCCGAGGTCGTCATCGTGGTCTACGACCGCGATTTCACCCCGGCTGCGCGCTCGTAACCACTCCGGCTTTCGCGTCCGGTCAGGAACTCGGCGGCGTGAAGAGCCCCGGGATGGCGAGCGCCTGCTCGACATCACCGCGATGCCCGAGCATGGCCAGCACTCCGCGAATCATGGTGAGCCGTGCCGCCGCGATGGTTTCCGCGTCGGGTTCGGCGTGCGGGGCCGCGGCCGAGATGCGGTATACGACGAATTCGCAGATCTGGATGGCGGTTTCGAGGTCCAGATCGACCGGGGTGGGGCGGCCGAGGTCGGCGAACTTGCTGCGGACCAGCGCGCGAATGTCTTCCAGCGCCTGCTCGCGATAGGTGGATACCGGCGAAGTCGGGTCGTGCAGTTCGGCGAACAGCGGAGCCAGCATGGGGCCGTGGCCGCTGGCCCAGTACAGGTACGCCTCGATCATGTTGATGCCCAGCTGCACCGGCTCGACACTGCGTTTCATCGCCGCGGCGATGCCGCCGACGAGATCGTCGTTGGAGATGGTGAGCACCGCGTGCAGCGGTTCGGTGGCATTGGCGAAGTAGCGGTAGAAGGTGGGCCGAGCCAGCCCGGCCTTGTCGATGATGCGGGCGACGTTCAACCCGCGCGAACCCTGCTCGGCGAACACCTCGGCGGTTGCCAGGATGATGCGGGCGCGCACCTGGTCGGCCTGCTTCTCCGTCTGCGGCGGGCGGCCGCGACGGCCGGGCGCGGACGTGCCGGTGGCGGGGGCCTGGGTCATGGGCGAATACTGCCCGTCGCGCTTGACATGGGGTGCGTCACGCCTATTAATCTAACAGCGGTGTTCATGTAACACTGGTGTTCAGTAAATAGGCGGGTCCACCCGCCGCCGACTCCCTCGAGAGGGCGACCAATGACGACTGCCCCGCAGCTCGCCGCCGCAGATGCGCTCCCGTTCGATCTGATCCAGCGCCTGCTCGGCCACGCCGTCGCGGGCGGCGCGCCCTCGGTGGAAGTGTTCGCACCGGCCACCGGCGCCAAGATCGCCGACCTCCCGCAGTCCTCGGTCGCCGATATCGACGCGGCCTTCGACACCGCGCGCACCGCGCAGCAGGAATGGGCGCAGGTCCCCGTCGGCGAGCGCGCCGCCCTGCTGCGCCGCATCCACGACCTGGTGCTCGCCGAACAGGACACCATCCTCGACATCGTGCAGCTCGAGACCGGCAAGTCCCGCGTGCACGCCTTCGACGAGGTCTCCGACGTCGCGGTCAACACCCGCTTCTACGCCGCGCAGGGCAAATCGATTCTGGCGCACCGCAAACCGCGCGGCGTGATGCCGCTGCTCACCCAGGTCGAAGTGCGCAACCGGCCCAAGGGCGTGGTCGCGGTCATCTCCCCGTGGAACTACCCCCTCGCGCTGGGCGCCTCCGACGCACTGCCCGCGCTGCTGGCGGGCAATGCCGTCATCGGCCGCCCGGACAACCAGACCGCCTTCACCCTGCTGTGGGCCATCGACATCGCCGAGCGTGCCGGACTGCCGAAGGGACTGTGGCAGGCCGTACTCGGGCGCGGCGCGGTCGTCGGCACCGAGGTCATCGCGCGCGCCGACTATGTCGACTACACCGGTTCCAGCGCCACCGGCCGCACCATCGCCCAGCAGGCGGGGGAGCGGCTCATCGGGTACTCCCTGGAACTCGGCGGCAAGAACCCACTGCTGGTGCTCGAGGACGCGGATGTGTCCGCCGCCGCCAAGATCGCCGTGCGCGCCTGCTTCGCCTCGGCCGGGCAGCTGTGCGAATCGATCGAGCGAATCTACGTGCACGACAAGGTGTATGACCAGTTCGTCACCGAATTCGTCGGCCACACCAAGGAACTCACCCTCGGCAAGACCCTCGACTTCGGTTACGAGATCGGCTCGCTGACCTTCCCGCGCCAGATCGCGACCGTCAGCACGCATGTCGACGATGCCGTGGCCAAGGGCGCGACCGTGCTCGCGGGCGGCAAGGCCCGCCCGGAGCTCGGCCCCTACTTCTACGAGCCCACCGTGCTCGCCGATGTGCGCGAGGGCATGACCGTCTACCGCGAGGAGACCTTCGGTCCCGTCGTCTCCGTGTACCGCGTGCACAGCGACGACGAAGCCGTCGAGCGGGCCAACGACACCGTCTACGGCCTCAATGCCAGTGTGTGGGGCCGCGATATCGATCACGCCCGCGAGGTCGCCGCCCGCGTGCGCGCCGGTTCGGTCAATGTGAACGAGGGCTTCATCGCCGCCTGGGGTTCGGTCGCCGCACCCTCGGGCGGGCTCGGCATCTCCGGCACCGGCCGCCGCCACGGACCCGAGGGCCTGCTGAAATACATCGACACCCAGACCATCGCGGTGCAGCGCGTACTGCCCATCGCGCCGCTGCCCGGCATGTCCGAGCAGCTGTGGGCCAAGACCATGACGCTCTACCTGGGTGTCATGAAGGCATTGCGCCAGAAGTGATCCGGCTGACTACGAGACGACAGGGGTACCAAGGGGCATGAAGACGGTAGCGGGCAAGAAGGTCCTCGTCACGGGCGCCGCTATGGGTCTGGGCAAATCGTTCGCGCAGCGCGCGGTCACCGAACAGGCCACCGATGTGGTGCTGTGGGACATCAACGAGACCGCCCTCAAGGAGACCGCCGCCGAACTCTCGGCGCTGGGCGGCACCCACGTGCACTACTACGTGGTGGACGTCTCCGACCGCGATGCCATCGCCGAGGCCGGAGCCGCCGTGCGCGCCGAGGTCGGCGATATCGACGTGCTGGTCAACAACGCGGGCATCGTGCGCGGCAACGGGTACTTCTGGGAGACCGAGAACAAGGCCGACATCGACAAGACGATGGCGATCAATTCCCTTGCGCCCATGTACATCACGCTGGAATTCCTGCCCGCCATGGTCCGCAACACCGGCGAGGCGCGGGTGCTGAACATCGCCTCCTCGGCGGGCCTGGTCGCCAACCCGCGCATGAGCGTCTACGCCGCGTCCAAGTGGGCGGCGCTGGGCTGGTCGGATTCGGTGCGCCTGGAGCTCGAGCAGTCCGGCAACCACCACGTCACCTTCACCACGGTGTGCCCGACCTACATCAACACCGGAATGTTCGACGGCGCCAAGGGTTTCTGGTTCACCCCGATCCTGGATCAGGAAGAGGTCGTCGACACCTCCTGGGACGAGATGAAGAAGGGGTCCGCGCTGGTCGTGCTGCCGTGGACCTCTCGCCTCAACCGCGCCATCTCCGGTCTGCTGCCGCTCAAGTTGCGCGACTTCTACCTCAACACCGTCGGTGTCTACCACTCGATGGACGAGTTCACCGGCCGCAAGTAGCCGTTGGATCACCGGGCCCGGCCCGCGCGAGAATCTTCGCGCGGGCCGGGCTCGTTCATGATTAATTAACGTTGCTCGTGCTGTGCTCGATAGGCAATCGACGGTGACCGCGTGGGTACCCGCGCTGTGCCATACTCGGCCCGGGGGCGGTGTCCCCGAGGGAGGAAAGAGAACTGCAATGGGCCTGTTCGACATGATCCGCGGCGAATTCGTCGACATCATCGAATGGTTGGACGACACCCGCACCACACTCGCGTGGCGGTTTCCCCGCTACGACAACGAGATCAAGAACGGCGCGGAGCTGATCGTTCGCGAGGGGCAGCAGGCGGTGTTCGTCTACCGCGGGGCGCTGGCCGACAAGTTCGGGCCCGGCCACTACACCCTGACCACCGAGAACATGCCGATCATGTCGACCCTGCAGGGGTGGCGGCACGGCTTCAACTCCCCGTTCCGGTCCGAGGTGTACTTCATCAACACCCGCCCGGTCACCGATCTGCGCTGGGGCACACCGCAACCGGTCACCGTGCGCGATCCCGACTTCCGGATGGTGCAGATCCGCGCCAACGGCACCGCCAACGTGCGCGTCACCGATATCGAGGTGTTCCTGCGCCAGATGATCGGCACCAACGGTGAGGTCGACGCCGACGTGCTCAGCGAACAGCTGCGCGGCAACGTCACTCTCGCCTTCTCCGACATGGTCCTCGCCAGCGGTCTGGGCGCGATCGACCTGCAGGGCCGCCAGGTCGAACTGTCGGACAAGCTGCGCGAATTCGTGGGACAGCGACTGTCGGGCTTCGGCATCGGCGTCGAGGGCGTCACCATGTCGATCTCGCTGCCCGAGGAGATCCAGCAGGCCATGACCCGCGGCGTCGCGCGCGGTGTCGAGGCCGGCGGCTTCATGAACAACGTCGACCTCAACCGCTACCAGCAGATGCAGGCCGCCGACGCCATGCTCGCCGCCGCCCAGAACCCCGGTGGCGGAATGGGAGCCGCCATGCAGGCCGGCATGGGTGTCGTGCTCGGCGGCCAGATGGCCGGAGCCATGCAGGGCAGCTACGCCCAGCCGCAGCAACAGCAGCAGCCCGCCCCGCAGCAGGCCCCGCCGCCGATGCCCGGCCAGCAGCAGTTCCACTTCGACAACGCCGGTCAGGCCGCGGGCCCCTTCCCGATCGACCAACTGCGCCAGTACGTTTCGGCGGGCCAGCTCACCCGCGACACCAACGTCTGGGCCGAAGGCATGGCCGGCTGGGCCCCCGCCTCCACGGTCCCCGCGCTGCAAACCCTCTTCGCCGCACCCCCGCCGCTGCCCGGCACCCCGCCGCCCCTGCCCCCGCAGTAGCGCCCCGCCGAGTGGCACCCCGACAGGCCGATCGTGATCACGAACCCAGTTCCGCACGATCGGCCTCTCGCGCTACCCACACCCCGGCGTCCTCGAATCTCCCTCCCCACCAACGGCAGTGACCTCCCGGTCCGCCACCTGAGTGAGCCCTCATGAACGACACCCAACCTCCCAACGGCGACCCCGCCCACCCGCGCACCGCCGACCCCCGCCCCTGGAACCCGCCGTATCAGGCGGACCAGCCCGACGGCGGACCCGTACCAGCGCAGCACCAGCCGCCCGTATCCGGCCCGGGATCGCCTGTGCCGCCGCCGTATCCGACCCCGGGATCGCCCGCGCAGGGTGGTCCGCCGCCGCTGCCAGGTCAGTACCCCGTCCCGCCGAACGCACCACAGTTCGCAGCGCAGGGCCCGGGATCCGCTGCGCCACCGCCACTTCCGGGATCTGGCGCGTCGTTCCAAGGTGGGCCGCCGCCGATACCGGGCCAGTACGGCATGACACCGCCGCCGCTCCCGCAGCAGTCGGACGCGCCACGGCAGAGTGCGAATCCTCCGGGATCTCCGATTCAGGGTGGCCCCCCTCCGATGCCACAGGGCTCGAATGTCTCGACAGCGTCCGCGTACAGCGCGGGATCGCTTGCGCCGCCGCCGCTTCCGGGTGCCGGACCGCAGAGTGGTCCGCCGCCCATGCCCGGGCAGCAGCCGGGGTATGCGCCGATGCCCGGGGCTTCGCCGGTGGGGATGGCTCCGCAGCCGGTGTTCGTGGCTCCGGTGATCATTCCGCAGGTTGGGGGAGAGGCTCCAGTGCAGCCGGAAGCGGCTGCGGCGGAACAGGGTTCGGTGGTGCCGGATCGGGCGATGCTGCATGCGACGGAGTTGACGCGGACCTATCCGTGTAGCTCGTGTGGTGGGCAGTTGGCGTTCGATCCGGTCGGGCAGGATCTGCTGTGCCCGAATTGTGGGAATCGGTCGGCGATCACGACACCGCAGGAGCCGGTGCAGGCTCGGGAGTTGGCGCCCGCGATGGCCGCGCTGCACGAGTTGCAGGCTCGGGAGTCGGGGCCGCAGGTTACCGGGGAATGGGAGGTGAAGTGTCAGAACTGTGGTGGGACAACGAGTTTCACCGGCAGTTTGACCGCCACCAAGTGCCCCTACTGCGCCACGCCGATTCAGCGTGACGATGTGCACAACGCGCCCGCGCGACTGCCCGTGGACGGGTTGCTGCCGTTCCAGGTGGGGGAGAAGCAGGCGCAGCAGCTGGTCGAGAAGTGGGTGTCGAGCCGATGGTTCGCGCCGTCGAACTTCCGCAAGTACCGGCGGGTGGGCGCGTTCTCCAGCCTGTACACCGCGTACTTCAGCTACGACGCCGACACCGAGAGCTGGTATCAGGGCGAGCGTGGTGACGATTACCAGGTGCGCACCGGCACCGACTCCGACGGTGATCCGATCTACGAGACCCGCACCCGCTGGTATTCGGTGTCCGGTCAGGTCGCCAACGACTTCGCTGATCTGCCGGTGCTGGCCAACGAGAACCTGAACCGCAAGCGGATTCGCTCCCTGGAACCGTGGCCGATCGAGCAGGCGCGCTCCTACTCACCGGAGTATGTGGCCGGGCACCTGTGCCGCACCTACGACAACGACGCCGAGCAGGCGTTCCCGGAGGCGCAGCAGCGCATCGAGCAGGTGATCGAATCCTCGGTGCGCTCCGATATCGGCGGCGACCACCAGCGCATCCACGAGTTGAACACCTCGTGGAACTGGCTGGCGTACAAGCATCTGCTGCTGCCGATCTGGCTGCTCACCGTCGTCTATATGAACAAGCCGTACCAGGTCTACATCAACGGCCTCACCGGTCAGGTGTCCGGCGACCGCCCGTACAGCAAGGTCAAGATCATCGCCGCGATCCTGGCGGTCCTCACGGCCATTATCGCCGCCGTCGGGATCTACAGCGCCACCAGGCATTCCACGCCGAAGCATCCGACGCAACCCGGACACAGCGTGGTGGCCCCGGTGCCGTCCGGCCCGGCGCACCCGACCACCGTCCACCATTGATCACCCTCGGAAAGTGAGTTCCCCATGGTGATACTCGTACTCGTCATCCTGATCGTGCTGGCCGCGGCGGTCGGCGGTGTGGTGCTGCTGAACAAGCGGCAGAAGCAATCTGTCGCCGACGCCAACCAGGTGGTGCCCGGCACCGCCACCCGCGCTCCCGCCTCCTGGGCGGGTTCGCACGATCCGGAGGCCCGCCTGCACCGCCGCCTGCGCGATGCCATGACCGCTCTGCGCACCGCCAACGCGATCGACGACGGCACCACCATCGTGCTGCGCGCCGAGCTCGAGCAGGCGGCCCTGGCCTGGGACGACCGCCTGGTCGCCATCGCCGCGCTGCCCGCCGCACCCGCCCGCGAGGAGCAGCGCGGCGCGGCCACCAAGGCGGTGCAGTCCATCGAAGACGCTGTCGCACAGTACGTCTCGGCCACCACCCAGCGCACCGCCGCCGACGTGTCCGCCGGACTGACCTCGGCCCGCGCGCAACTCGACATCGAGGCCGAGATCCGCCGATCGTTCGAAACGCATTGAGATAGCAGCACAGCGCGGCCGACATCGGTCGGTCGCGCCGTGCCGCAAGGCAATTCGCGATACCTGCTCGCGAACGGGCGCACTCTTCAGTCGAACGCGGCGTTCAGTGCCTTCAGTTCAACGTCGCTGCCAACTCGTCGAGCGAGTGGATGATGGTCACACCGGCCTCGGGTGCGCGTCCGAGGCTTTCGCGATCGAGCCAATAGGCTTGCAGCCCCGCGTCTCTCGCGCCGAGCGCGTCGACGTCATAGCGGTCGCCGACGAATCCGACCTCGTGCGGGGACAGCCCGAGCAGGTCGCATCCGGCCAGGAAGATGCTCGGGTCGGGTTTGGCGGCACCGAATTCGCTGGAGCAGAGGATGTTCTCACCGAAGTGGTGTAGCAGTCCGACGGTGTAGAGCTTGCCGGTCTGATAGTCCAGAGAGGCGTTGGATACCACGCCGAGCCCGACGCGGCCCGCGAACCGCTGGAACGCGGGCAGCACGTCCGGGAATGTCGTCCACGCGGTGTCGCGTCGTGAGGCGTAGCGGGCGAACCAGGCTTCCGCGTCCTCGGTGCTCGCGCCGATGTGGTCCAGGAACATCGCGGTGCGCACCTGCTGCTGGCCGGTGAAGGTCAGCTCCCCGGCCAGGAAGCGCGGATACTCCCGCTCCTCGATCTCCCGCCACAGCGCCACCGCCTCATCGGGCGAGGCGAAGCGGTCGAGCAGCCCCTCGGCGGTCAGATGCCGGAGGATCCCGGTCCGGGCGGTCCCCGAATAGTCGATGAGGGTGTCGTCGATGTCGAACAGCAGTCCGCGAATCGTCATGCGCGCGTGCCGATCACGACGGTGGCCCCGCGTTCGTCGTCGTCGGCGATGCGTGCCGTCAACCCGTATCCGCGCATGATCTCCACCGCCGCCTCCGCCTGCTCTTCGCTCTCCTCGACGAGCAGATGTCCGCCGGGAGCCAGCCATTCGCCCGCCACCGCGGCGATCCGCCGCAGCACGTCCAGTCCGTCCGGTCCGCCGTCGAGCGCGCTGCGCGGCTCGTGATCGCGGGCCTCCGGCGGCATCCGGGCGATCTCCTCCGACGGCACGTACGGGGTGTTCGCCAGCAGAATGTTCACGCGCCCCGCCACTTCCACCGGAACCGCCTCGAACAGATCCCCCTGTAACACCTGACCCCCGATCGCCGCGAGATTGCGCCGCGCGCATGCCACCGCCGCCGGTTCGATATCCGCCGCGATCAGCCGCACCCGAATCCCCGCCGCGGCAAGCTCATTGGTGAACGCCAGCCCCAATGCGCCACAGCCGCAACACAAATCCAGCGCCGTGATCTCGGCGAGGTCGACGTAGTCGGCGGCGTCCGTGGCCAGCGCGATGGCCTGCTCGACGAGGAAACCCGTACGCTGCCGGGGAACGAAGACGCCGGGTGTGACGGCGACTCGCAGGCCGCGAAATTCCGTCCACCCCAGTAGGTGCTCGAGTGGATATCCCGCGATGCGTTGCGCGACAAGAGATTCCAGATGCTCACCGTCGGTGGCGGCGGCCAGTAGCAGCTCCGCCTCGTCCTCGGCGAAGACGCAACCGGCCGCACGCAGTCGCGCGACCAGGGTCCCGGTGTCCGCAGAGCTCACCGCGTTATTGTGCACGCCCGGACATTCGCCCGAATCGGGCGGGGTCCGGGCGTGCGGGTCGATCAGCGTTCGACAGGCAACCGCAGGGTGCGGGTGGTGTCGAGGTAGATGCCGCGCTGACTGGCCTTGGCGGGCGGCGGCAGCTGCGAGACCAACTGCTCGAGCGAGGTGGTCGCGCCGACCACCGGGATGCCCGCCACGATGAAATCGGCCACGGCCCGGCGAATGTGGTTGGGCGAGGTCACCACGATGGCGCTGGTGGCCCCGGCGTCGCGCAGCATGTTCACGCCGAACAGCGCGTTCTGCACCGTCGATCCGGCGCGGTGATCGGCCAGGATCCGGCTGGCCGGAATGCCGTGCCCGATCAGCCAGCCCTGCATGGCCGCCGCCTCGGTGATGCCGTTCTGCGGATTGCCGCCGGTGACCAGGATCGGCGACATCGGCGACGCGATGGCCTGCAACCAGGCCGCCTGCATGCGGTTCACCAGTTCGGGCCGCATCGACCCGTCGGGCAGCAGCCCGTAACCCAGCACCGCGATCCCGGTCGAGGGTCCCGCGATGGCCGGAATCGGATTGGGCAGGGTGCCGACGGCCGCGCCGATCGCCCCGAACAGTCCCCGGGTCCCGCCCGCGAGTCGCGGATCGAGGCCGTTGAGCCGGTTGAGCGCGACTTCGCGGGTGATCAGGTCGCCGGTGTAGTCCGACCAGATCGCCTGCAACGCCAGTGCCTGCGCGTCATCGGGTGATTCGGCGAGCAGTGCGCGCAGGTCGGCGAGTCCCGCGCCCTCGTCGCCGCTGGTGAAGTTGTCCTGTGCCGAGTTGTAGAGGGCGGTGGCGTCCGCATGCGCGGTGCCGGTGCCCAGCAGGGTGAAGGCGGCCGCCGCCGCCGCGAGCAAGGTGGGAAAACGCCTGGCGATCTGCACTGCTGTCGACCTTTCGGAGGGGGTCACGCATGCGAAGCTGGCTATCTTGTACGTAGCTGATGGTTGGCTCGGTACCGAATGGGGACACGATACGACTGCACAGGCCGGTTGTCGGGTATTTGCCGAACCCATTTCGCAGGTTTGACCCAAGTCACATCAGGGCACGCGCGCGAGACGCTTCCGCCCACGAGCCCGATTCGGCAGCGGGATAAGGTGTTTTCCCGTGGACACGACTTCGCTCATCGGCAAGGAACTCGCCGCCGCCATCAACGCCGACACCAAGCAGCGCGCCGCCGCCCTCGCCGAGGCGGGCACCCCCGCCCGCCTGGCCCTGGTCATCGCGAATGACGATCCGGCCAGCGCCTGGTACGTGAAGTCGCTCAACCGCGCCGCCGAACGCAATGGAATCGTCTGCGACAACGTCGAACTCGGGGTCGACGCCACCGCCGAGCAGATCCGCGCGAAGCTCACCGAGCTCTCCGCCGACGGGACCGTGGACGCGATCATGCTGCAGACCCCGCTGCCCAAGGGTGTCGGCCTCGACGACGTCAGCTCGGCGATCGCCGCCGCCAAGGATGTCGACGGCGTGAGCCCGTTGTCGCTGGGCCTGCTGGCCTCGGGTCTGCCCGGCTTCCCGCCCGCCACCTCCGAGGCCGTGGTGGAACTGGCCAAGGCGCATGCCATTCCGCTCGAGGGCCGTCACGTCGCGGTCGTCGGCCGCTCCAATATCGTCGGCAAGCCCCTCGCGCAGCTGCTGTTGGCCGAGAACGCGACCGTCACCGTCGCCCACTCCCGCACCGTCGATCTGCCCTCGATCACCTCGGCCGCCGACATCGTGGTCGCCGCGGTGGGTCGCGCGGGCCTGATCCGCGGTGAGCACGTGCGCGACGGCGCGGTCGTCATCGACGTCGGCACCAACGAGGACGACAACGGCGGCATCACCGGCGACGTGCACGCCGAATCGGTCACCGGCAAGGCGTCGGCCCTGAGCCCCGTCCCCGGCGGAGTCGGCCCGGTCACCACCGCGCTGCTGATGCGCCACGTGGTCCAGGCCGCCGAATCCGCCCGCTGAGCAACCGAATCCGCCCGCCTGGTATCGAATCGGCTAGCCGGGCAACGGGTTCCGTGTGAATGCGAAACGCCGGTCCAGGAATACCTGAACCGGCGCTGCATCTTCGGGATCGCGCTCGGATGCGACGGGAACGGCTACCAGTGCACGGTGACCGGGTCGCCGATGGACACGTTGTCGTAGTACCACTCGGCATCCGCCGGAGCCAGGTTGATGCACCCGTGGCTCACATTGGAATTGCCTTGCGAATCCACCGACCACGGCGCGGAGTGTACGTACACGCCACCCCATGTCAGTCGTTCGGCGAACTCACCGGTGATCAGATAGCCCTGCGGATCGCTGAGCGGGATCCCGATCGTGCGTGAATCGAAGGTGACGGTGCGGTCGTGCGACAGGACCGGGAAGGTGCCCGTGGGCGTCTCCCAGCCGGATTTGCCCATCGACGCGGGCATGGTGCGCACCGGAACCCCGCCGATGAAGACGGTGAAGGTGTGCGCCGACATGTCCGCGTCCGCGGTCGTGCCGCCATTGGTTTGGAACTTGCTGTGCAGGCGTCCCGCCGAGACCGTGATCGGTGAAGAGGCGGGTAGGTAGCCGGACGGCGTCCAGGTGAGTTGCCGATCGTCTACCCAGGAGAAGTGCCCGGCGAGCGCGTTCGTGGCGTGGACGTCGACCATCCGCTCCGCGCGAGCGCGATCGGCGACCGACTGCGTGAACTGCACTGTCACTGGTGTGGCTATGCCAACCACCTGACCGGGGCCCGGCGTAATCGCCTGCACTGCCGGGAGACTCGATGTCGCGTATGCCGCACCGGCGGCTCCGGACCCGAACGCGGCGGCCGCCGCGAGAACACTTGCGACGAACAGCGTGCGAATGACTTTCCGCATCGTTCCATCCCTTCGAGAGGGTGTGGTCCAGGGGTCCTCAGACTATGGCCTGATGATCAGTTCCAACCGGAAAAGTTCCCGGTTCGTGACCTATGCCCCGGCGTGGGCGCTTTGCGAATGTCGCATCGCCCGGTAGCGGGCCGGAAACCGGCCCGTGCCCGAATCGTGATGCTGGAAGGTGTCCGGAAGCCGCGTGGCGATCAGCGCAGAATGGCCGTGACGACGTCGTTGTGCAGCCCGTCGGCGCGCGCGATGACCTCTTCGATCTGCTTGAGCACCGGAGCGAACTCCGCGCCCGCGGCAGCGTCGAGCGAGGCCACATTGATCGCGATGTTCAGCTGCGAGCTACCGGCGGCGGACCGCGCGCAGTCGGCGGCCGCACCGATATCGGTCACCACGTTCGGGTTGCCGATGGGCAGCAGTTCCGTTGCGAGAGAGACGATTTCGTCGGCCTCGGTGACCACGGCGGCGGGCACGCGCGCGGCCTGCAGCAACGACGCGGTGATCGCCTCGGCGCGGGTTGCCTGCTCCGCGGCGGTCTCCTTGGGCAGCTTGTAGGCGCTGCCGACCGCGGTGAAGGCGGCGGCATCGGCGTCGGCCAGCGCCAGCGAACGTTCGCGCGCGGCGTCGGCGGCCTCGATGATCCGGTCGATGACCGGCCGATTGTCCGCGTCCTTGGCTCGGGTGGTGTAGCGCGCCACCATCGCCACCAGCGCCGCGCCCTGCGCCGCGTGCAGCGCGGCGACCGCGCCACCGCCGGGCGCGGGCACCTTGGCGGCCAGCTCGTCCAGGTACCCCCGCAGCGTCGAGTCACCGAAGGTGGTGGTGTCCTGAGTCATGAGGGGTGGCCTCCCTTGGCAGTACGCGGAATTCGTGCGATTTCGCCGCCTACCGTAGCCGTTCGTCGACTCCGCGCCGTAACCCGGTCGCTGTCGGTATGCCAATAGTGGGTAAGGTCCCGCACATGCGTATCGGACTGTCGATCAACTACACCGACGGCTTCAAGGAGATCGCCGCCGAGGTCGCCGACCTCGAGCGGGCGGGCCTCGACATCGTCTTCGTGCCGGAGGCGTATTCGTTCGACGCGGTGTCCGCGCTCGGCTACCTGGCCGCGAAGACCGAACGGGTGCAGCTGGCCTCGGGCATCCTGCAGCTCTACACCCGCACGCCCACGCTGACCGCGATGACCGCGGCCGGTTTGGACTACGTCTCCGACGGCCGGTTCATCCTGGGCCTGGGCGCGTCGGGCCCGCAGGTGATCGAGGGCTTCCACGGCGTGCCCTACGACGCCCCCATCGGCCGAACCCGTGAGGCGCTGGAGATCTGCCGGCAGGTCTGGAAGCGCGAGCGCGTCCAGTACCAGGGCAAGTACTACCAGGTCCCGCTGCCCGAGGGGCAGGGCACCGGCCTGGGCAAGCCGCTCAAGCTGATCAATCACCCTGTGCGCGAGAACATTCCGGTGCTGCTGGCCGCGCTCGGCCCCAAGAACGTGGAGCTGGCCGCCGAGGTCGCCGAGGGCTGGCAGCCCATCTTCTTCCTGCCGGAGAAGGCCGACGCGGTCTGGGGTGAATCGGTGAAAGCCGGTCTGGCCAAGCGTGATCCGGCCCGCGGTGACCTCGAGATCTTCGCCGGTCCGGCCCTGGCCATCGGCGACAATGTCGACAGCTGGCGTGACGGCGTCAAGCCGCACCTCGCGCTCTACATCGGCGGCATGGGCGCCAAGGGCAAGAACTTCTACCACGCACTGGCCACCAAGTACGGGTACGGCAAGGAAGCCGACCGCATCCAGGAGCTGTACCTGGAAGGCCGAAAGGAAGAGGCCGCCAAGGTGGTTCCGGACGATCTGGTCCGCGATATCAACCTGATCGGTTCGGCCGGATTCGTGAAGGAGCGCGTGCAGGCCTTCCGCGAGGCCGGTGTCACCGTGCTGAACGTGGTGCCGATGGCCGGTACCCCGGCCGAGCGCGTGAAGCTCATCGAGCAGCTGCGCGAACTCGTCTAGTAGACACCGCGAAACGACAACGAGCCCGGGCGCGCAGCAAGCGCCCGGGCTCGTTGTCTGCTGTCAGCGCAAGGCGGCCAGCGCCTCCTCGAGGGTGGTGTGCAGTGCGAAGACCTGATCGAGGCTGGTCACTTTCAACTGCCTGCTGGTGGCGGGGCCGTCGGCCACCACCGCGATACGGGTGCCGCCGGCGCGTTTGTGCGCGCCGACCAGTACCGCCATGCCCGCGGACGCCAGGAAGCTGACCGCGGACAGATCGATGACGAGCGCGGCGGGTTTACCACCCAGGGCCGCGTCGACCGCGTTCTCCAACGCGGGGGCGGTCGCCAGATCGACGTCGCCGGCCACGGTGAGCACGGTCGCCTCATCGCGTTCGGTGACCGAGGTGGTCATCGTGTCGGCGAATGGATAGCCGTCTCCGGAAGTGTTGGTCACGTTTGTTAAATCTGCCATGATCCGTCCGTTCGCGCTGCATCGTCGGCCACATCGGTACTGGTTCGGTAACCGGCACTGTCATGAAAACCCCGGATACCGTGCCACTTCGGTGTTTCGGAAGAAGTCTGCCGAAAACGTGTCGGCAGGCGGTGATTCACACCCGTCCGGCCGCCGAGAATGAAACGGCCGGTAGTCTCACCGACATTCGGACCCGGGTGCCCGGTCCGGAACTGTCGATGTCGAGTTCCTCGGTGAGCGCCCGCATCATGGTGATGCCCCGGCCCCGATGCCCGGGATCGATCGGTTGCGGTCGCCACGCACCGGTATCGGTCACCTCGACGGTCAGCGTATCCACTTCGCATTCCGCGCTGATCCGCACATGTGCGGGCGTACCGTCGAGGTACGCGTGCTCGATGCTGTTGCTACAGGCCTCGTTCGCGGCCGCCACCAGATCCACCGCGGTGTCGTGCGGCACCGCCGCGGCCGCCAGCCACGAGCGCAGCGCGCGCCGGATTCCGGACAGTTCGTGCGCCTGCGCGGGCACCTCGAGCCGCAGCGATTTCGGCGGTTGCCGATAGACCACCAGGGCCACATCGTCGTCGTAGCCGCCCTCGGGCCGTAGTCGCGACAGCACGGAATCGGCCACCTCGCGCGGCAATCGGCCTGCGAGGCCGGTCAATTCGTCGGCGAGTTCGATGAAGCGGTCCCCGATATCGACGCCGCGCTGCTCGACCAGACCATCGGTGAACAGCACCAGCGTCGAACCCGGAGCCATCGCGGTGGTGGCCTCGGGCCGTCGCGGAATGTCGAAGGTGGCCAGCGGAACCGCGCGCCCGCCTTCGAGAAGCCTGCCGCGCGTATTGGGTTCGGCCAGCACCGGCGGCATGTGCCCGGCATTGGAGTAGCGCACCAGTCCGCGCACCGGATCCAGGATGGCGGCGCACACGGTGGTGCACATGGCCCCCGGAATCCGTGCTGCCACCGCGTCGAGTTCGGCCAGCAGCTGGGCCGGACCCGCGCCACGCAGCAGCAATGCCCGTGCGGCCGTGCGCAATTGACCCATCACCACCGCGGCCGACAGTCCACGTCCGACGCAGTCGCCGACGACCACGCCGATGGTGCCGTCCTCGAGGCGCACCACGTCGTACCAGTCGCCGCCGATCTCCAGCGGCGGCAGCGCGGGCTCGTAGTGCACCGAGAACCGCGGCGGCAGTTCGATCGGCCCGAGCATGGCGCGCTGCAAAGTCAGTGAGGTGGAACGGGCTTGGTCGAAGTTGCGGGCCCGCTGCACCGCCAGGCTCAGATGCCCGACCAGCAGCGAGAACAGCGCCCAGTCGCCGGGCGCGATCACCCGCGGCGCCGCGAACCGCAGCCACAGCGCCGAATCCCCGCTCTCACCGAGCGGCGCGACGATGCCCTCGGAACTGGTGGTGCCCTCGGGAATCGCGAACATGGTGCGCCCCGGCTGCAACCGTGCCCGATCCAGCAGCGCCCGCGCCCGCGCGTCCAGCACCTGCCGCGATTCCGCACCGTCGGCCGGAAGATCTTCGGACACATACAGTTCCGGCCCGGTGTGGCGGTTGGGCCACACCGACACCACCGCGGCCTCCGCGCCCACGGTGCGCCGCAGCTCCTCGAGCCCGATGGTCAGCACCTCGACCACACTGGTGGCCGCGCCGACCGCCGTCGCCAGCCGCGACACCGCCTGATCACGTGCCTGCGCATCGTGTTCGGCGGTGACGTCGCGCAGCGTGCCGACGAAAATCCGTTCGCCGTTCTCGGGTTTCACCAGCGAACTGGTCGACACCGCCAGCCACAGCTGCCGTCCGTCGCGATGCTTGATCGGCGTGACGAACCGGGACGCGTCGGTGCCCAGCGCCGGATAGCGCGGGGCGTTCGGAATCGTCCACGGGTGGGGGAGTTGGTAGGGCAGCCCGTCGGGCCCGTACCCGGTCAGCGCCCCGAACGCCGAGTTCACCTCGACCAGCGTGCCCTGCGAATCGACGACGAAGAATCCGTCCTGCAGCGACTCCACCAGCGCGGTGCGGAACACGTCGCGGCCCGCGAGATCCTCCGCGCGCGAACGCTCCTGCTCGTAGCGCCGGTTGCCGTCGAGGAACCCGCGCGTCGCCACATCCAGTGCCGCCATGGTCTGCAGCAGGAATTCCAGGGCCGCCTCGGAGCGGTCGGTGCCGTCGGGCACCGGCAGCACGCCGTCGCTCTCCAGCAGCCGGAAGTGATGCTCGGTCAGATCCAGGATGCTGACGCCCTCGACGAGGGCGCGGCGGCCCAGTTCGAAACCCTCGGCGAGGGTGATCTGATTGGGCGCGCGCAGATGCAGGCGGAGCGCGGCGGCGTACGCCTCGCGGAACGCCGCCAGCACCGTGCTCACGCCATGGCCCGTTCGCCCGGATTCGCTGTCATCACTTGGCCCCTGGAACTGGTTGTGCGGCATGGGAATGCCCGCGGTGGCGGGCGGCCAGCACCAGGGCGTCGTCGGTGTCCTTGGCGTGCCGGGCCAGGACGTCGGCGGTGATCTCGGCGGTTGATTTGCCCAGATCGATATCGTCGGCGAAATTGCTGGTGATGCCGTCGGTGGACATCAGCAGCAGGTCGCCGGGGCGCACCGGCACGGTCTGCGGTGACAGGTTCGGCGGCAGCAGATAGCCGACGATGCCACCGCCCAGCAGCGCGGTGGCACGAATGGCGGGTTTGCCCGGAGCCGCGGCGACGATGCGCGATTCGACATTGCCGACGCCCAGCCAGTGCACCCGGTCGCGAGAATCGAAGAGCGCCAGCGACACTGCCGCACCGCGGGTGTCGGACATGGCGCGATGGCACAGCAGCAACAGCACATCCAGCGGCTCGGCTCGATTCTCCGACAGCACCTGGGCCGCGCGGTCGGAGGCGTCGGCGGCGGCGGCGCCGTGGCCGAGACCGTCGAGGACCGCGAAGAGCACCGAACCACCACCCGCGTCGAGGATCACCGACCGATCACCCGAAACCCGTTGTCCGGGAAGCGCGCGCCCAGCGACGGCCCACTCGACCGCGCCGATGAAGCCGTCCTCACGCACCGGTGGGCACCCACTTCCACATTTCGACCAGCGTGCCCTGGCCCGGGCTCGAGGTGATCTCCATGCCGTCCATCAGGCGCTTGGCACCCGGAAGTCCAAGTCCCAGACCACGTCCCGTGGAGTAGCCGTCCTCCATGGCCCGCACGATGTCGATGATGCCGGGGCCCTTGTCCTGGGCCTGCACCACCATCGATCGGCGACCCTCGCGATCGGCGATCGCGAGCCGGATCTCCCCGGTGCCCGCGTAACTCGTGATGTTGCGCGCCACTTCGGAAATGGCGGTCGCGATCATGGTGCGATCAGAGAGCGAGAAGCCGAGTTTGCTTGCCAACTCCAGCCCCGCTTGCCGAGCGGTCACGATGTCGTTGGACACGTTCACCGCGATCACCAAGTCGTCAGCGGCCACGATCACGACTGTTTCTTTGGCCGCGATTGAGGATCTTCCAGTTGAGCCAGGCCAGCCCTTCTTCCAGATCCAGTGCGGTGTGCATGTCTTCGAAGGTGAGCCCGAGTTGCACCATGGCGAACGCGACTTCGGGCTGTAGGCCCACGATGACCGTCTCCGCACCGCGCAGCTTGGTCATGTGGGCGATGGTACGCAGCGAGCGCGCGGCGAAGGAGTCCATCACGTCGATCGCGGTGACGTCGACAATGATGCCCTGCGCGCGATAGCGGCTGACATAGGTCATCAGATCGTCTTGCAGGCGTTCGGTATCCGCGTCGGTGAGAGCTGACTGCACCGACGCGATAAGGAAGGTGCCCTGCTTCAGAATGGGTACCGGCATCTGCCCCGCCCTGGTTACCTTGCGTCGCGATCGGTGACGCGCGACACCTCGTAGCCGAGCAGGCGCTCGGCTTCTTCGATGCCACCCTGGAGGTCGCCGACCGCGTTCATCTTCGACAGATCCAGCCCGATGGTGACCAGGGTAAGCGCGATCTCGGACGACAGGCCGGTAATGATGACATTCGCACCCATCAGTCCGGAGGCGTCGACGGTCTGCACCAGGTGGTTGGCCACCGTGGAGTCGATCGCGGGCACACCGGTGATGTCGATGACGACCACCTTCGCACGGTTCGCTCGGATCGCGCGCAGTAGCTGCTCGGTCAGCTGCCGAGCGCGCTGCGAGTCCAGCACACCGATGATCGGGAGGATGAGCAACTGCTCACGCACCTGCAGCACCGGCGTCGAGAGTTCTCGAATCGCCTCCTGCTGCTGGCGGATAACGCGTTCGCGCTCCTGCACGAAGGACACGGCCACGGTGTTGGCGATGCGGTTGGCGGCCGGTTCGTAGGCGTCGAGAACCAGCTTCAGCAACTCGAAGTCGGTCTGGTACTTCTCGAAGAGGCTGCGTGCCAGCACGTCTCGCAGCAGGAGCACGATGCCGACGACCTCGTCGGTCTCGACTCCTCTGGGAATGATGCGTTCGGACAGGTCGCGGGCGTAGGCCTGCAGGGCTTCGACGCTACCGGTCTCGAGGACCTCGACGTAGTTGTCGTAGACGGAGGTGGCTTCGGAGAAGATTTCCTCGGGCGTCATGGCGGTGAGCAGCTGGGCATCGGTGATGCGGCGGGCCCACTCCTCGCGCAACTCGGTGCGATTCTGTCGCAGGTGCTCGACCAGCTGCGGGAGCAGGTTGTCGACGGGACCCGCGGGCAGCGAATCCGTCGAGAGACCGATGGACACGTCGGACATGGAAATTCCTGCCCCTTTCACTAAGGCCAGGTCGGGTGCTCACTTCAGGTCCGGTCAGCCGACCGTGCGCTCGGTGCCGACTACCGTCGGAAGCCGTTGCCGAGCCTAGTCTTACCCACTACCCCGTGGGTGCCAAACCAAACCGAGGTGGGCCGCCTTTTCCTCACGCGGTCGGCTCCTCGCGCGACTCCGGTCGCCGGTGGTGTGCCAGCAGCGTGTCGTAGATGTCGGCGAGGGCATCGAGCTGACTGCGATCGAGGACGTCGATCATGTGCCGCCGCACGCTGTCCACGTGTGCGGGAGCGGCGGAATCGAGCACCTGCGCGCCCTTTTGGGTGAGTACCGCGGCGGTGCGCCGGGCATCGTCGGGAATCGATTCCCGGGCGACCAGCCCGCGCTTCTCCATTCGCGTGATCTGATGGGAGAGTCGGCTCTGCGACCACTCCAGCACCGCGGCGAGCGCGGCGAAACTGCGCCGATGATCGGGCGCGTCGGCCAGCCGGGCCAGCACGGTGTATTCCACGTAGGTGAGGTTGGCCTCGCGTAGCGAATCACGTCCCACCGCCGCGGCGATGAGGTCGCGGGTGAACACGAATCCCAGCCACGCACGCATCTCGACATCGTCGAGCCAACGGGTTTCGATCACGGTTCCACTCCCGGAGTCTGATCCCATGCTAAGTCCTCCCCACCTCCGACAATCGCATCATGCACAGGTAACACCTGCTCGGTTGAAGGTGCAACCTGCGAAGTTCGCAACGTGGATGCGAACACGTCCCCTGCGCGCTAGCGCTGCCTGCCGGTCGGCCGGTGGGGCCCGCTCGGTACAGTCACTCTGCTTGAACCGTCGGCTGACAGCCCCCAGCCCTGCTCGAGGAGTGCGATTCGTGACCGCGCCTGACTTCCTGTATTCGGATCTGCTGCCCATCGGCAAGGACGAGACGCCGTACCGGCTGCTCACCACCGAGGGTGTGAGCACGTTCGAGGCCGGTGGCCGGACCTTCCTGCAGGTCGATCCCGAAGTGCTGCGGCTGCTCACCGCCGAGGCGATGCACGACATCAGCCACTACCTGCGGCCCGCGCACCTGCAGCAGCTGCGCAAGATCATCGACGATCCGGAGTCCAGCGGCAACGATCGCTTCGTGGCGCTGGATCTGCTCAAGAACGTGAACATCTCCGCGGGCGGCATCCTGCCCATGTGCCAGGACACCGGCACCGCCATCGTGATGGGCAAGAAGTCCGAGGGTGTGCTCACCGGAGCCGATGACGCGGAATGGATTTCGCGCGGCGTGTTCGACGCCTACACCAAGCTGAACCTGCGCTACTCGCAGCTCGCCCCGATCACCATGTGGGACGAGAAGAACACCGGCAACAACCTGCCCGCGCAGATCGAGTTGTATTCGCAGGCAGGCGATCCCGCACAGCCGTCCTACAAGTTCCTCTACATGGCCAAGGGTGGCGGTTCGGCCAACAAGTCGTTCCTGTACCAGGAGACCAAGGCCGTCCTGAACCCCGACCGCATGCTGGAGTTCCTGGACGAGAAGATCCGCTCGCTGGGCACCGCGGCCTGCCCGCCGTACCACCTTGCGGTCGTGATCGGCGGCACCTCGGCCGAATTCGCTTTGAAGACAGCCAAATACGCCTCCGCGCACTACCTCGACAACCTGCCCACCGAGGGGTCGATGGCCGCGCACGGCTTCCGCGATCTGGAGCTCGAGGAGCAGGTCTTCAAGCTGACCCAGTCCTTCGGCATCGGCGCGCAGTTCGGCGGCAAGTACTTCTGCCACGACGTCCGCGTCATCCGCCTGCCCCGCCACGGCGCGTCCTGCCCGGTCGCCATCGCCGTCTCCTGCTCGGCCGACCGTCAGGCACTGGCCAAGATCACCCCCGAGGGTGTGTTCCTCGAGCAGCTGGAACGTGAACCGGCGCAGTACCTTCCGGAGCAGACCGACTCCATCCTCGGCGGCGACGTGGTCCAGATCGACCTCAACCGCCCGATGGCCGACATCCGCGCCGAACTCTCCAAGTACCCGGTGAAGACCCGCCTGTCGCTGACCGGCCCGCTGGTGGTGGCGCGCGACATCGCGCACGCCAAGATCAAGGAGCGCCTGGACGCGGGCGAGCCCATGCCGCAGTACCTGCGCGACATGGCCGTCTACTACGCCGGTCCCGCCAAGACCCCCGACGGCTACGCCTCGGGCTCCTTCGGTCCCACCACCGCCGGCCGCATGGACTCCTACGTCGATCAGTTCCAGGCCGCGGGCGGCTCGCACGTGATGCTGGCCAAGGGCAACCGCTCCGCGCAGGTGACCAAGGCGTGCAAGGAGCACGGCGGCTTCTACCTGGGTTCCATCGGCGGCCCCGCCGCCCGCCTGGCCCTGGACTGCATCAAGTCCGTCGAGGTGCTCGAATACGCCGAGCTGGGTATGGAAGCCGTCTGGAAGATCGAGGTCGAGGACTTCCCCGCCTTCATCGTCGTCGACGACAAGGGCAACGACTTCTTCGCCGAAACCTCGAAGCCGATCGCCCTGCGCGTGCGCGAGCGATCCAAGGAACGCGTCTGACCCGGACGACCCAGGAGACGAACGGATGCGAGTGGTGAGCGAACGCGGAACTCCGGCAAGGCATACCGGTGCCCGCCGGGTAGCGGCGTGGGCGGTACTGGCCAGCGCAGGTCTGGCCGGTGGCTCCCTGGCCGCCGCTCACCCCGCCCGCGCCGACCTCGCACCCGCGACCACCGCCGGACCCGGCTCGGCCGTCAACGGTGAGGGCGTCCCCACCGCCAAGGCCATCGCCGCGGGCACCGAGGGCCTCGACCCGCGCCTGGCCGCCGCCTACTCCGCGGCGGCCTCGCAGGCGTACGCCGAGGGTGTCTCGCTGTCGATCACCTCCGGCTATCGCACTCCCGCCGAACAGGAATCGCTGTGGGAGGACGGCATCAACACCTACGGCAGCCCCGAGGCGGCGCGCCGCTGGGTGCTGCCGCCCGGAGAATCCACCCATGTGACCGGTCAAGCCATCGACGTCGGCCCGCAGGAGGGCGCGGCGTGGCTGGAGGACCGGGGCAACCACTGGGGCCTGTGCCGCATGTACGACAACGAATGGTGGCACTTCGAACTCGCCACCGTCCCCGACGGCTCCTGCCCCGCCCGTCTGCCCGACGCCAGCATGCGCTGAGGTCGGACCCTGCGCCGACCGCTAGCCGTCGGAATCCGCTGCGTCGCTCCAGGTTTCATCGCCGCTCATCGGTCGCAGCCAGGCCACCAGTGCGGTGCGGTCGTCGTGCGAGTCGCGACGGCGATAGCGCAGGGCGTCGATCATGCGATGGGCCCCACAGGGTTCGGTCCAGCGGGCGGCCAGCCAGGCTCGGGTCTGCGGAGATTCGGTGATGTCTTCCGCGAGACCATCGGTGGTCAGGACCAGCGCTCCGCAATACCGCATCGCCGCCGTGGCCACCTGGATGATGTCGCGCGGATTCGGATGCGGCAGTGGCGATTCCACGATATTGCTCGGCTCCTCGCGGTCGACCTCGGCGAAGACCGGGGTGTATTCGGCGTCGTCGAGCAGGTAGGCCGCCGTGTCACCGGCCCGCGCGAACAGCATCGGCCCGCCGTCGGCGGTGAGTGGCAACCGGCACAGCAGCAGCGTCGTGTGTAGGTCGGACGGATGCCAGCCGGGCAGCTGCGCCCGCTGGATCCCGATCAGCTGGATGTTCGCGTATTCGATGGCTCGGACCAGTGTTTCGGTGCCGTCCGTCACCGCGTCGGCGTGCGTGATGGCGGCCGCCTGCGAACAGCACAGTCGCGCCAGCAGTTCCGCGCCGACCTGCGCGGTGCACGGCCGGTATCCGAGCCCGTCGGTGACCGCGAGGATCAGCGCCGACCCGTCCTGTGCGGGCATGAAGAAGTAGGAGTCCTGCGCGGTGGTGCCCTCGGACTGATGGATCGTCCCCGCGATGCTGGCCGCGGCGACCCACCGGTCGCGCAGTTCGCCACCGTCGGCACGAACACTGGGCAGCGCGAACGGCAGCCCCGACATGATCGGCAACGGCTGCGCCGCAGGGCCTTCGCCGATGGCGGGTGCGTCGGTGGCCAGTTCTCGCGGGCTCGGCAGCGGTTCGCGGGTCTCGAAAGGCTCCGGGAAGCCGATCGGTTCGGGCGGCGCGAGGTCGACCGGGCATTCGTGGATCACGGTGTCCAGATGGTGTTTTCCCCAGGAGAACATCAACGCACCACCACGGCACGGGTGTTTGCTTCGCACATACCGAATATCACGATCTCGGCGGCCGTTCGGTTGCGGCCGGAACGTGATCCTGCGCTGCGGACAGGAAATGTCGGCGGGCGTTCGACATTCGCGAACGATGGTGAATCCGGCACGGCGGGTATCGCTTTCGAGAAGGGAGATCGGTTGCCCGGCATGGCATGCCGGGCGCCATGAACGCTAGTTTCGACGGCCCGGGTGAACCACGCGGTAAGCCCTGTTGACGGCCTGTTCGGCCAGCTCCCGGGCGTGCGATGGGAATTCCGGTCCGGAAACCGCCGGACGCGCGTCACCGCCGTCTGCGGTAGCAGGCTTCCGCGGCTCGCTGCAGCCACATCTTCGATTCCCAGCGCAGCGAGGACCGCTCCAGCAGGATCGCGAGCGCGTACATGGCTTGCGGCTGCCCGAGTTCGGCCGCGCGCCGCCACCACCCTTCGGCTTCGTGCAGCCGCCCGCTCTGCCGCAGCAGCTCCCCGAGGTTGAACATGGCGTCCGGGTCGCCCTTCTCGGCCGCCCGCTCCCACCAGGTGTGGGCTTCCCACCGCTCGTCGCGTCGATACAGCGTGATCGCCAGATCGTTCATGGCCTCGACCTGACCGGCGGTGGCCTCCCGTCGAAGATCTTCCAATTCCATTGCGCAGCGCCTCCTCTCGCCTCGGCCGGGGCGATGCGGTGACATCGCGTGCCGGTCGTCTACGACGCTAGGTTCCGCTGCCTTTCGAGAGCTATCGGAATCCTTAAAAGCGCGCACATCCGCGCTGCTCAGCGACTCGGGCGCGCTTTCCGGACCGGACCTAGCCGAGTGGCCGGTCGAGCTGGAAGAACCGACTGCTGCGCACACTGCCGTCTCGCCGCACCAGCGTGTCCTGGCGGACTCCCAGATCGGTCGCACCCAGTTTCAGGATCGCTGCCGCCGACCGGCCATTGCGTTCATCGGTCCGGAATCGGATCCACTGCGCGTCCTGCGCGAACAGCTCCTGGATCATCAGTGCTTTCACGATGGAGTTCACTCCGGTACCCCACACCGCCGGATCGAACTGTGTCGCACCGATTTCCACGCCCTGGGATGCGGAAGCGTCGAACAGCAGAGATGTCATCCCGACAACTCTCCCACCCTGCCGCACCGTGAACGCCGCCCGCTGCATCCCCGCCGCCGGACCCCGCACCAGCCCATCGAGCTCGTCCGCATCCTGCGGCAGCTGCCTCGGAATGTGTTCCCACACCCGCTCATCCCGCAACGCCTCGAACAACTCCACCGCATCGGCGGGGGAGTACGGCCGCACCGACACGTCCCCACCTTCGAACCCTGTTTCGGGCACGCGCACAGGCCAAATCACTCGACCATCCTTGCATCCGCTGACATTTCGCTGCCCTTCGCCACGTGTCGATAGTGTGGAGCCCGGATGTTTCAACGGAAGGGATGCGATGACGTCGAACGAGGAACTAACCGGTCGCACATATGTGGTCACCGGTTCCGCCTCGGGTATCGGCGCGGCGACCGCAACCCTGCTCCGCGCGCGAGGAGCCGAAGTGATCGGCTGCGACCTGGACAATGCCGAAGTCCACGCCGACATCTCCAACCCCGAGGGCCGCATTTCCCTGATCGACCAGATCACCGCGCACGGCCGCATCGACGCGGTGCTCGCGATCGCGGGCGGCGGCAGAACCGGCCTGCTCCAATCGAACTACTTCGGCACCGTCGCCACCCTGGAAGGCCTCCGCCCCCTCCTCGCCCGCGGCAACGCCCCACGCGCGGTAGCCGTCTC
Source organism: Nocardia sp. NBC_00511 (assembly GCF_045161165.1). Classification (NCBI taxonomy): domain Bacteria; kingdom Bacillati; phylum Actinomycetota; class Actinomycetes; order Mycobacteriales; family Nocardiaceae; genus Nocardia; species Nocardia sp. NBC_00511. Next base: position 3,031,227 of record NZ_CP107849.1, on the reverse strand, counting down.
CTCGACCTCCTCCCTCGCCCCGGCCGACGACCGCATCGTCCAGGCCTGCCTCGACGGCGACGAGCCCACCGCCATCGCCCACCTGGAAACCCACGCTCCGATGGACGGTTACGGCATCGCCAAACGAGCCCTGAACCGCTGGATCCGCCGATCCGCCCCCACTCCGGACTGGGCAGGCTCGGGCATCGCCTTGAACGCGGTCGCTCCCGGCGTCGTAGACACCCCGGCAGCCGCCTGGATCCTCGCCGATGAAGAGGTTCGGCAAGCCATCGAAACCACGGCCCCACAACCATTCGGCGGGTTCCCGGGCAAACCGGAATGGGTTGCGTCGGTTCTGTGCTGGTTGACCAGTCCTGAAAACCAGTTCGTCACAGGGCAAATCATTTTCGCTGACGGGGGTGCGGAAGCGAAACTCATCGGCGACCACCATTGGCAATGAATCCAGGTTCTGAACGTGAGTCCGAAGATGGCTGTCATCGCTGGTTGAGAAACGTTGAATAGTCTTATCTAACAACGGAATTGGGCTATTCTACTTTGCTATTGAGGAGTAGAATGGGGGTATGAATTCGGGGGAATCATCCAACATGAGCGGTATGGCCGACCTGGTCGCCGCGGTGAATGTTGTCGCCTCCACCGATTTCACTCACTTCTCCGAGGATGAGCTCACGGAGTTCTTGCAGCAGTGTGAGATGTGCAAGCGTGTGTTGTCGGCGATGGATTCCCGCCTGATCATCGAAGTCTCCGACCGGTCGATGCCGCAGACTTCGGGTGCGGGTGGGGTGGTGCGGTACCTGCGGGATACGTTGCGGCTCACGAAATACGACGCCACCTGCCGCGTGAAGGTCACCGAACAGGTCGGTGAATTCCGGGACCCCACAGGACATCTGCGCGAGCCAGCGTTGGCGGCTACCGCGCACGCCTACGAGATCGGCGAGATCTCCCGCGACCATGTTCGCAACATCATCGAAGTCCTGCACCAGCTGCCCGACGCGGTCGACGCCGAAACGCGTACCGAGGTCGAGACGCAGTTGCTGGATTACTCGCGTGAGGGCTGGCCCGACGACCTCCCGCGCATCGGTCGCGAGATCACCGCGCGCCTGGATCCCGACGGTTCTTTGACTACCGATGCGGATCGTAAGCGTATGCGGGGCCTCATAATTGGACGTCAGCGCGCCGACGGGATGTCGTGGGTGCAGGGCTGGATCCTGCCCACAGTACGAACGGTGTGGGACGTCATCATTTCGAAGTACGCGCGCCCGGGTGTGTGCAACCTCGATGATCCCGAGAGCCCGAACTTGTTCTACGGCAAGGTCGACAAGGCTGTGCTCGAGGCTGCTGCGCGTCGCGATACTCGTACCGCAGCGATGCGTATTCATGACGCGTTGGCGATGATCCTGAACCCGGACATCGATGCCGCCAAGCTCGGCAAGCACCGCGGCCTTCCGGTCCAGGCGGTCATCACCATGAGCCTCGAGGATCTGGAGAACGCGGCAGGGATCGCCAATACCGCGACCGGTACGCAGCTTTCGATCAACGAAGCCTTGAAGATGGCGGCGGGCACCAAGCCGATTCTGGCGATCTTCGACCGTCACGGCATGCCGCTGCACCTGCGTCGCGCTCGCCGCCTGGCAAGCTCCGCCCAGCGTCTCGCCCTTATTGCCTCCGAGAAGGGTTGTACGCGACCGGGTTGCGACGCACCACCGAGCATGTGCGCCGTGCATCACGTCACCGACTGGGCAAAAGGCGGACCCACCGACCTGCGGAACCTGACTCTTGCCTGCGATCACTGCCATGCGTTGGTGAATGACGGCCCGAACGGCTGGAAAACCGTGGTGATGGGAAAGGATTCCCCGTTCGCTGGTCGGACCGGGTGGATCGAGCCTGTGCAGGTCGATCCGACGCAGACTCCACGCGTGAATCATCTCCATCACCGGGCGGAGCAGATCGCGCAGTCGGTGGCACGTAGCCAGAATCGGCGCGCACGCCTGGCGTATCAAGCGCGCATCGCCCACCGCGCACCCGAATAGCGGGCAGCCGCATCTCGGCCCGCCACATCCACCACAGCATTCCTCGTGCTGAAGGCTGCCCGCTGCACGGCCTGACACTGCTCATGTCCGAGCCCCGCCGTATCAAGGTCAGGGAGCTCTCACCGTGAAATTATGTCCGGTTCACCACGGTGAGAGCTCCCTGACCTTGGTTCGGGGCGGGAGGTCTCCAATGCGAGAGTGGCTGGGGCTTTTGTCTTTTCGGGTTTGTCTTGAAGGGTGATGCGTGCAGTCCGTGGGCTGGGACCGAGGGTCACGGCTCCCAAGTCGCGTCAGCCAAAGTCCGGTAGGGCAGGCGAGGTAACCACGCTGAACTAAATCTCTGAGCCTGCATTGTGAACCGGTGATGGGTTTATCCAAGGGTAGGAGGGAGAGCCTCATCCAGCGACTATCACGTCCTCCGCTACGAGAGCAGAACCTCATCCCACCGTCTAGGACCCAACCAGTCACTGTCTTGCCAACGAGAGTTCACCTAGGCCGGTATCCATTGGGATGCAAACGACCGGAGACCAGGTCAGCGATGGTGCAACAGGTAATGAAGATCAACCCGGTGGTCTGGATGTCCGGAATCGGCAGCTGATCAGTCATGTCCGGGTATTGAGGGGTTCAACTGGTAACCGTACCGTCGCGATCAGAGGTGCACGGCGGACGGAGATGTGATGCTGGAACCGCGACTTCGAACCATGTGGCTGGCCAATGCGGCGAGCGGCGCGGCGGCGGTGGCCGTGCGTGCTCCGCGCCCGGTGTTCGCCACCGAATCCTGGCGTGGCGACCGCGATACCGTGGTGGCGTCGGATCTGGAAGTGGTGACGGTGACCGATCGTTCGGCCATCATCACCTGGACCACGCGCTCCCGCAACCGGGCGGGGAGGTTGCGTCCCGCGCCCGCCGATACCGAGGTGCGGATCCGGCCCGCTGACGGCCGCGGGGCTATGCGGACCGCCTTCTACGAGGCGCGGGAGACACCGTTCCACTATGCCGAGATCGACGGGCTGGAAGCCGGGCGGAGCTACCGGTTCGAGGCGTATTCGCAGGGGAGAAGGGCGGTTCCGGCCCGCACCCTGGTGACCAGAAGGTCCGGTACACCTGAATCCACCGGTGTGTTCACGACTTTGACGCCACCACCCGGGCGGCTGTTGCGGGTGCTGGCGCTGGCCAACGACGTTCATTTCGGTGAGACCGTGAGTGGACTGTGGGTTGCAGGGGTTTTCGAAGGTCTGCGCCACGACAGTGAGCAGTATCCGGAACTCATGGTGCGGTCGATGCTCGCGGAGCTGCGCCGACCCGACCGGGGGGCGGACCACCTGATCGTTGCGGGCGATCTGACCGATTCCGGAACCGCCGAGCAGTCGCGTGGCGTACGGCAGCTGTTCGACGAGTGGGGCACGCTGGGCCGGGACTACTTCGTATGCAGGGGAAATCACGATGTGCGTCCGCCCGAGGAACCCGATCACTGGGGTGCGGTGTTCCACGAGCGGGAACGGCTGGTCGAGTACTTCGCCGGTGGGCTGCGGCTGATCGGCCTGGACACCACGCGTGCGCGTGGCGCGGGTGGCACGCTCACACCGCCGCAGCTGGCGCATCTGCGTGAGCTACTGCGTGGCGAACCCGATCGGCCGACAATGATTTTCGGGCACCACCCGGTGACCCGGCATGCGGCGGTGAGCAATCCGGGCGGACCGGGCTTCGTGCTCGACCGCACCAACGCCGCCGCCCTGCATGCCATGTATCAGTCCGCGCCGGGAGTGTTCCTGCACCACAGCGGGCATACGCACCGGAATCGCCTGAGTCGTCCGGATTCCGGTACGGGCGTGGAGTTCCTCGAGGTCGCGGCGGCCAAGGAGTATCCGGGCGGGTACACGCTGCTGCGCATCTACGAGGGCGGCTACATGGTGAACTTCCACAAGACGCGGGCTGATGCGGCGCTGCGCTGGAGCACCCGAACTCGCAGTCAGTACATGGGCATGCATCCGGACCATTCGCTGGGCAGCTTCGCGGACCGCAATCACGTTGTGCGCAGGGACTTCTCAGGACTGCGAGCGGAGCGCCCCGCGCGTTGAAGCGCGACACGCGGGACGCGGGGGTCGAATGTCCGGGCAATGCGACCACAATGCCGGTGCCGTTGGGCATACTCCCTGGTGCGAGTGTGCACATTCCTAGCAACGGAGGCATGGGTGGCCAGGCAAGGCAGGCAGAACCGTTCGACCCACGGCACGCTCAGACAGCAACGTCCGCCCGTCCGTCCCGCGCCTCGCCGTCCCGCCGCCCGCGACACCGTCGCCTCCACCGGGTGGCTCATCGTCGAACTGCCCACCGCAGTGCTTTTGGCGGTTTTCGTGGGCACCGGCTGGCTCGGCTATGTCCAGCACGCGGGCACCCCGGCGCAACCGCGTTCCGCCGTCGTGGTCCCCGCGGGCCCCAGCGGGCACTGACGCCGCTTTCCGGCCCCGGACAGCAAACAACCCGGTCCAGCATCGCTGGGCCGGGTTGCGTTGTGCTGAGGGGTCTTTGCGACGTCAGTCGTCGAGACCGCTGCCGTTGCGGGAGCGGGAGGCGGCGCGGGCGCGGCGGCGGGCGGCCTGGAGCTCTGCGAGTTCCTGCTCGAGCGTCTCGGCGATCCGGAACTGGCCGGTGTCGTAGACGTTGAGCGGCGGGCCCGGATCGGTCAGATCGGCGAGCGGCGACTTCTCGTCCTCTTCGGTGACCTTGCGGCCCTTGGCCGTTGCCGAGGTTCGATTGTCCTTCTCGACCGGCTTGGCCGGTTCCTTGCGCGGCGCTTCGTCCGCCTCGACAACCGGGCCCGGTTCGGGCTGACGCGGCTTATCTGCCTCGATCGGAGCCGCGGGCAGTGCGGGTGTAGAAGTCTGCACGTGGGCCTGTGTGGGCACGTGAGACGGTCGGGTAGGGAAAGTGACCACCGTCGGCATGTTCCGCCGAAGCTGTTCACCGGGATCGGGCAGATCCCGAATCTGGTCGGTGGCGCGGACGATGGCCAGGCCGTAGCGTCCGGACGCGGCATTGTGGATCAGCAGTGCCACGCCGATCATGACCGGTGCGATCGCGTGCACGGCCGCGTCGTACCAATCGCTGGTGCGGGCATAGGGATACGTGTTCAAGACGACCGTCAGGCTCAGCAACGCCATCTCGGCGACCACGACCTGCCTGCGGCTGTCGATCACACCCCACTCGGCCACCTTGTTGGTGCCGATCATGATGATCACGAGGCAGACACTGATCATGCCTTCGAGCAGATAGCTGAACCAGTAGAGCGGATCTCCGGGCCCGCCGGGCGCGATGTTGTGCTGCACGTTGACCGCGGACCACAGCATGCCGGCCGCGACCACGCCGGCGAGCGCGCGCTGCGACCACGCCCGATGCTTGTACAACGACGCCAATTTGGCGTGTGGGCTCGATTCTCGCCGTTGTGCGGCGATCGCCTTGCGGGCGAGCAGCAAGTCGCGAATGTCGGCCTTCTCAATCTCTTCGGTGGTCTGCCGGGCACGGTCGGCGGCGCCCGCCGCGGCCTCGGCCTGCTTCCAGCGCTGCGCGCGTTCCTGCTCGCGAATGCGTTCGGCTAGGTCGCGTTCGGCGACGAGCTCGTTCTCCGACAGCGCGTCGGTGAGGGCGGGATCGTATTGGTATGCCAGCCGACCCCGAGCTCTCTCGACCCGCTGCGCCAGCTGAGTGACGTCGTCCTCGCGGGAGTGTTCAATCGTCACATGGACCCCCGTCCAAGGAGTTTCGGTGGCTCACAGATGATTCCGGTAGGGATCGGCACGGAGACTATTTCTAGTCCATACACGGCCAAGTGCGAAACTGTTGATTAGCCAATGGTCCAATCCTTACGGCGCGCCGCCCTGCGACACGCGGAATCTAGTGTGTGTCGGGGCAGTACGGCAGACCGCTCGGACGACCTGTCCAGTGGGATTGCCGAACCGGCTGACTGCAACAGGTTTCGGTGCGGAAACCCGGACATACCCCATGAAACACGCGTGGTCGCGGCCGAATCGAAGATCGACACGGCCCGCCGCGTGAGTGAGTCCGCCCGGGCCTGCGGCGCGTCGACCGGTCGTGAATCAGCCGCTATGGGACACATGGGATCGACGGACGTTTCGTAGCGTGACGGTCGCGTCCGTATCCACCCCCGAATGTCAGCTCGTCAGTTCGAGTTCCTCGTCGAGCGGGATCGCACCCTCCAGGCCGTGCGGGAGGCGGCGGCGGTTGGGGGAGCCGAGGGCGGTGGTGAGGTCGGTGCCGTCGTGTTCGGCGAGCAGGTCGGCGGAGTCCCAGACCAGCAGGGTGGCGCTGACGGTGTTCTCGGCGGCGGAGTGGGCCAGATCGTAGTGGGCGCAGGCGGGGACGTGGGGGTAGGTGATCCAGAGGTCGTAACCGGTCATGAACAGGTCGAGGTCGAATTGCACGGAGAGGCCGAGCAGTTCGCTGCGGCCGTTGTCGTCGACACCGGCGAACGCCTCGTCCAGGGCCAGCAGGCGGGGGGCCTGCGGGTCCGCGGAATCGAGCATGACGTGCGCGGCGGCGAAGAGCGGAAGGTGCAGGGAGACCGACTGTTCGCCGCCGGAGAGGGCGCTGTGGCGGGCCACCGTGAGGCGGTCCTCGCTGCCGTCGGCGTTCACGATGGTGAACGAGAAGGTGCGCCAGGTGCGGTAATCGAGGGTGGCGGCGAGGATTTCGGGGAACGAGCGCTCCGGGTGGGCGGTGCGGGCGGTGCGGATCTCGGCGGCGAAATAGGCGCGGATGGTGGCGAGGTCCTCGGGCGTGAGATCCGCCGAATCCCGGTCCAGCAGTTTGCAGACCGCGCGGGCGGGCTCCGACAGGTTGTCGGCCAGCACCCAGTGCACGCCGATGGTGTTGCCCGAGGACATGCGGCGCTGCTTCATCTCGGCACCCATGCGGGAGATGAGTTCGCGTGCGTCCGAGGTGCGTTCGTGGATCTGCTGGGCCAGCCCGGTCAGCAGCGCGTCCTCCAGGATGCGGCGCTCGGCATCGGTCAGCAGCAGCTCCTGATCGCGGCGCGCCCCGCCGATGCGCTCGGCGAAATCGGCCAGCGCGGACAGGCCGTGATCGTCGTGCACCTGCACCACGGTGAGACCGTCGGCGGCATCCCAGTGCAGGCGGTAATCCTGGCGGGCGGCGGTCAGGGCGGCGTCGAACTCCTGCAGGGCGGTGGTGACCGCGCTGCGGGTCGTCTTGCGGGCCGCCTCACCGGCACGCACCGAAGCCGTTGCGGCGGCCAGGTTCTCGAACAGGGCGGCCACCTCGGCGGGCAGCACGGTCGGCTCCTGCTCCGGATCGCTGTTCTCGATGCGGTAGAGCAGCTGCTCGGGCGTGGACCAGGCGGCGTCGCTGCTGGGCCAGCGGCTCTCGGCGGGCGCGCCCAGCAGGCTCAGCAGATCCGGGCGGGCGTAGGGGGCCAGATGCCGGACGTCGGCGAGCAATTCGGTGAGCGCGATACCGAGGGCGTCGTGGGCGGCGCGATGCGCGCCCTCGGCCGCGCCGACACCCTCGATCGCCTCGTGGGCGGCCTTGCGGGCCGCCTTCTGCTCGGCGCGGGCGGCGTCGATCTTCTCGCGGGCCAGTTCGAGTTCCCGGTCGATGTCGGCGGCACCGGCGCCGAGGGCCTCGCGCAGCATCTCCAGTTTGCGTTGCTGCTCTTCGTATCCCGAGCTCGCGGCCTCGGCCTCCTCGGCGAACGCCTCGGCGAGATCCTTGGATTCGTCGAGGCGGTCGCCGGCCTCGCGGGCGCGCTCGTGCTCACGCTGGTGGTCGCCGCGCAGGCGCAGCAGGGCGGTGCCCGCGTTCTCGAAATGCCGTACCGCGGCGGCCAGCGCGTCGAGTTCGGCCGGATCGCGGGGCGCCTTGTGATCGGCGGCGATGGCGCGAACCTTCTTGTCGGCGGCGGAGTATTCGGCGACCGCCTGATCCAGATCGCGTTCGGACTGTCCGGCCGCCTCGGCGCGGGAGCGCAGCATGCCCGCGGCCTCCGAGACCGCGCGCAGCGCGGCGGTGACGGCGGTGGCGCGCGGAAGTGCCTTGGCGGCAGTCGAAATGCGGGCCAGCTCGGCGGTGGCGGCCTGTTCGGCGGATTGGGCGGACTCGGCCTCGGTTTCGGCGGTCGCGATGGCCTCGGCCAGTTCGGCGAGGCGCAGTTCACGGCGGCGGGCGCGCGCGGTGGTGCCGATGAATTCGGCGTCGGGCTTGTGATGGCGGCCGACCTGTACGCCGAGGCGGTAGCGGCCGTCGGTGGCGATGGCCGTATCGCCCTCGGTGCCCACGGGCTGTGCGGCGGCACCGGTCACCGGGTTCGCGAGTCCCGCTGCGCTGTCAGCGGATTCACCAGCGGTGGACTTCCCCGACTTCGGTGCGGCGGTTTCCACCAGGGCGATGCTGGCGAGTACCTCTGACACGGTCTTGCGCGGCACCTTCAGGGTCGTGGTGTCGTCCTCCACGACCAGCACGTCGGCCAGGGTCGGGCCCGACGGGCGCTGCTGCGGCGGCAGTGGCACCAGGAACTGCTCGGAAGCATGCTGCGGCAGTTCGGCTTCCGCGCATACCCAGGCGTCGAGGAGATTGGCCGCCTGCAACGCGGCTTCGACTCCGGCGGCCACATCCGGTGCGATGTGGTCGGCGAAGCGCACCAGCTGCCACAGTGGGGCTCCGGCGCGCGGGCCACGCACATCGGTGCGACCCGCGAAAGCCGGTGGCGCGTCGTCGTGTTCGGCGGCCACCTGTTCGCGTTCGGTGCGCAGTTCGGCGGCGCGTGCGGTGGCCTGGGCGGCCCGCAGCTTGGACTCCTGGCGGTCGGTGCGGATCGTCTCGGTGAGCGGCTCGCTACGCTCGGCGAGGACCTCGGCGGGGGTGAGCGGTGCGGCGGCATGGTCCTGCGCCGCAGCTGTGGTGGTGGGCTCGGTGCCCGTGCGGTCGAGGGCGTCGTTGAGCGCCTCGAAGAGGCCGTCCTGAACCGGGGCGTAGACCGCGCGATGCTGCTGCCACCAGTCGCGCAGGGCGGCAGCGGTTTCCGAGCGTGCCAGTGCCACCGCGGCTTCGGTTTCGGCGAGTTCGGCGGCGGCGGATTCGCGCAGTTCGGTGGCGCGCTGGCCTGCTCGTTCGGCGCGGGTGCGTTCGGCGGCGGCCTGGTCGACCAGGGTGAGGGCGCGGCGGACGGCGCGGACGTCGGCGTCACGCTCCTCGGCGTGCGAGCGGACGGTTGTGGTGAGGTGGTCGGCGCGGGCCTGTTCGGGCAGGGCGGTCCAGTTGATACCGGCTTCCTCTGCGACGGAACGCAATTCGTCCTCGCCGCGGGCCAGGGCGGAGGCGGCGTTGCTGACGGCGGCGCGGGCGCGCTCGGATTCCTCCAGGCGCTGATCCACGGTTTGGCGGGATTTCATCGCCTTGTCGCGGTGCACGGCGGAGGAGGTTTCCAGGCGGCGCACGGCGTCGGCGAGGTCGTCGAGCTGCTGCTTGCCCTCGTAAGCGCTGGAGCGCTGCAGGGTTTCGCGATCGGAGAGGGCCTGCTCGTAGGAGCGGTCGGCGTCGTCAGCGCGGGTCTCGGCGGTGGCGCGGTCGGTGTCGCGGCGTTTGCGCAGGGCGGCGGCCGCGTGCAGGGCGGTTCCGGCGTGGGTGACCGCGTCCAGGCGGGTGCGGACCTGGTCGGCATCCGTTTTCGCTTGCACGGCAAGGTATTTGCGGTAGACGCCGACGAACGCCTTGGTGGCGGAGTCGGCTTGGATCAGGCCCTCGAGGGTGCGGCCCACCTCCTCCATATCGCTGAAGGAGCGGGCGGCGTCGAGGATGAGCTGTTCGTCGAGGGGCCGCAGGCCGTCGGTCAGGGCCTGCGAGAGTCCGCGCGGGTCCAGGTTCTTGGCCAGCTGTGGACGGCGCAGTGTCAGAATCAGATTGATCAGCTGGTCGTAGCGCTGCTGACCGAGCCCGAACATGCGGCTGTCGATGGCGGCCCGGTATTCCACCGGCCGGTCCACGATGGTGTCCGACCCTATCTGCTCGGCCAGCTGCTTGCGAGTCAGTGGCCGGTCGTCGGGGCCCAGCAGTGAGAAGTCCACGCCCACTCGGCCGTCGGCGACGAAATACCAGCGGGTGACCTTGTCGTTGGAGCGGGTGGCGCGCATGCCGATGCCGATGGTCACCGTTTCCGGCGCGTCCCAGCTGCCGCGCGCGAACTCCATCCACACGTACGAGTAGGCCGATTCCTGCTTGCGGTAGAGCAGGTTCGACTTCATGGTGCGCTCTTCACCCGCGAACGGGTTGAGTCGCCGTGGCTCGATGCGCCCGTCGAAGACGAACGGGAACAGCACCTCGAGGGCCTTGGTCTTGCCGGAACCGTTGGGTCCGCGCAGCACCAGACGCCCGTCGGCGAAGCAGAACTCCTGGTCGCGGTAGTCCCACAGGTTGACGATGCCCGCGCGGGTGGGGACGAAGCGCACTCCACCGTGAATGTCGTCGGCCATCAGTTCCCCGATCCCTTCGCTGTCGAGCTGCCTACTGCGGCGACTTCGCCGACTTCCGTTGGAGAGATGAACAATTCGGTTTCCGCGCGGGTTCGGATGGTGACGATGGCGCCGCGGTAGCGGGCCAGCGCGGGCAGGATCAGCAGCCCGTTCTCGACCGGTTCGACCAGGCGCAGCCGCTGCAGCAGCGATACCGCCTCGCCGGTGAGGCCGGGCACGTCGGCCTGCCATTGGGCGGCGAAGGTATTGCCGTAGCGGCCGGTCAGCATTCGCACGGTGTCACCGACCCAGGACGACTCCACGAACGGGTACCGGGTGATCTCCGGCTCGGTCTCGGACTCCTCGTCCTCCTCGGCAATCCCGAAGGCCGCCACCGGATCCGCCAGCGGCGCGAACACCGAGGCGGACGGGATGGCACCGTCGAGTTGTTCGACCAGATCGGTGAAGGGCCGGTCCGGACGCGGCATCCTTGTCACCGGATCGTCGAGATCCAGTACCAGGTCGGCGATTTCACCGGCCAGCAGCAGCGCCACCTGGGCGAGGGTGCCGGTGCCGGGGAAGCGGACGTCGGAGAGCCTGCCCGAACTGTCGATCAGCGCGACACCTTCCGCGCGGCGCTCGGCGCGCAGGCCGGTCACGTACTCGACCTCGGCGACGAGTTTCTCCTGCGCCAGCAGTCCGCGCTCCGGCTCGCCGAGTTCGTCGGCGTACACCACCGGTTGTTCCACCAGTGCGCGGCGCACCTTGCGGGCGGCCAATGCCATTGCGGGGGAGCGGGTGTCGGCTCCGCCCGCCTCCTCGCCCAGCAGTCCGGTGACACTGTTGAGATGCTGTAGCGCCCGGGGCGGCCGGAACAGCGCGAACACCACGGCCCGATCGATGTCGTAGAGGGCTTCACCGGCTTCCGGATCGCTCGCCCAGCCACCCGCGTCACCGTCGGCGAGGGTCACCGCGCCGCGCGCGGCCAGCCAGCCGACGGCGTCGACGAACGCGTCGCGGTCCGCGGCCCGATCCGGTGCGAGTTCGAGGCCGTCGACGCGCTCGGTGTAGGAGGCGACCTGATCGGCCAACTCCGACAAGGTGATCTGATCTCCGGCGCGACCCAGCGCGGCCAGGCTCAGGGCCAGGTAGGCGTAGCGCCGACGGTCGAAGAGGCGGTCGCCGGTGGTGCGGGCCGGGCGGCCGCTGTCGAGCACGTCCAGCACCGGGAACAGGCGCGCGGTGGTCTCGGTGACCTCGAGGCGGTAGCCGAACAGGTCGGCCAGATCCTCGCGCAGTTCGGTGGCCCAGCGCCGCAGCAGCGGCAGCGCGATGCGGTCGGGATAGGTCGCGGTCACCAGGTGGTTGGCCAGGATCACCCGGGCGGCCCGCTGGTAGCTGTCGAGGGCGAGGGAATCGATGCGGCGCGCGTGCATCAGCTCCCGCCCTTCCGGCGCAGCGCGGCGGTCTCGCGCACGTCGAGTCGCCGATTATTGAGGTGGAGAACGCCTTTGGCGGTGCGCACCAGCGTGGAACCCGCGCATTCGGAGACCGTGAGGGTGACGCCGTTGTCGGAACCGCTGGTGCCCGGGACGCGGCCGCTGACCGGCACCCACGCGGTCGAGGCGGCGTCGAGGAGCTTGAGCAGCACCTCTGTCTCGCCCTCGTCGAGTTCGCGCTCGTGCAGATCGGCGGCGGCCAGCGAGCGTGCCGCCTGGGCGCGGGCTCGCTGCGTGTCCAGCTGCACCTGCCGCAGCCTGCGGATCCCGGCGTCGTTGCGTTGCAGCCGGGCGGGTGCGCCGGGGGTGGGTGGGCGGCCGGTCTCGGCGAGGGTGCGCGCGATCTCCAGAGGCGGTGCGTCCCACCAGGATCGGATGGCCGGGATCACATCGGCGTCGGGGTGGTGCATGGCCAGGTGCCGGGGGCGGCCCAGGCCGAAGACGGCGTCGTAGAGGGCGTGTGCGGCGTCGGCGCTGGGGGTGGCGGTGAACCAGCCCGCCAGATGCCGCAGTGCCGATTCGCGGCTGACGCCGCCCTTGCGGGTCTCGGTCACTCGGCGCAGCAGCGAGAGCACCGCGGCGATGGCGCTCATGGTGGCCTCGCGCAGCCGGTCGCATTCGGTGATCGAGCTCTCGCCGTCGCTGATGAACCAGGCCCGCAGTCCCTGCCATCGGGCCCGCCAATCCGCTTCGCGCTCAGCGGGACTCAGCAGGAAGCGCTCGTCGCAGCGGGCGGCGCGTTCGATCAGTTCGTCGACGCCGGTGTCCTCGACCTCGTGGATGGCGGTGGCCAGGCGTGGGGCGAAACGGGCGAGGTCCATGGAGAATTCGCGCATGTGTGCGAGCAGTGCGTCCTTGTGCGCGAGGAACGCCTCCGGGGTGGCCTCGGTGATGCGGACCAGGTCGCCGAGGGTGAGGTAGAAGTGCGCGGCCCGGTCGGCGAGATCCGACAGTGCGCGGTCGAGGCGGTTGAGCACCCGGTAGACGCGGGGTGCGTCGGCGCCTTTGTTGGCCTCGGCGAGGGTGTGCAGATCGGCGAGTAGTTCGGGCAGCACCAGGCGGGAGAGCGCGGCTTCGTCGAGGCGGGCCTCCAGCACATCCGAAACTGCCCGATATGCCTGATATCCCGCCTGCGAGAACTGATAGACGAAGTGCCGGTTGCGGTATTCGGCCAGGGTGGCGGCCCGGGTGCCGTCGTAGCTGCGCTCGAGGACGGACCACTGGTGCAGCTGCTCGAGCAGCGGGCCCACCTCGGTGGCCGTCAATTGTGGTGCGCCCGGGCAACGTTCGAGCGTCGCCGCGACATCCGAGGCGTGCAGCAGCACCACATAGGCCGCCCGCGCCGTGTCGAAGGCCCGCAACACCCACAGGTAGTCGGCCCGTTTCTCGGCCGTGGCGAAGGAGAACAACCGCAGCCGTTCCGAGTGCGGAAACTCCTCGGACCCGGCCCGGCTCGGGTCGGGCAGCAATCCGTCAGCGGACTCGGTCACCGGGAGAAGGTTAGTACTCCCCGCCGACCGGTTCGGAATCGTGCCGAGTGTCGGCGCGCCCGATACCGGCCCCGGCGACCGAATCGCACCGTCAGCGCGCGGGTCAGTTGCCGAGCGCGGCCAGGCCCGCCTGCGCGAACTTCTCGTCCTGCGTGCCGCTGGGCGCACCCGCGACCCCGATACCGGCGATCGGGGCACCACCCTTGGCGGTCACCGGGGTGCCGCCCGCGAGGAACAGCGTGCCCGGAATGTCGGCCAGGTGCGGGGTGGTGCTCAACCGGTCGGCCAGCTGCGAGGTGGGCGCGTTCCAGGAGACCGCGGTGAAGGCCTTCTGCTGCGCGGACTGATACGACTGCGGCCCGGCGCCGTCACCGCGCAGCACCACCACCGTGTTGCCGTCGCGATCGACCACCGCCACGGTCACGTGCTGGTTGTCCTTGCCCGCGGCGTCGAGTGCGGCCTGTGCGGCCTTGGTCGCGGCGGCGATGGTGAGATGGGTGCTTTGCTGCAGGTTCGTGTTCGCGATATCGGCGACGACCGGGGTCTTGCTGCCCGGATCCGGGTCCTGGGCGTTCACCGACACCACGCAGATGACGCCCGCCGCGACCACGGCGGCCGCCGCGCCGCCGATGATCAGCTTCTTGCGGGGAGAGGTGGGCTGCTCGGTCATGACGGATCCTCCGGGTTCCTGGGCGTGAAAGCTGTTCTCGCTGTTCGTCATCCACCTTGCTGCGCGTTGGGAGCCGGGACATCGGCGTACCGGGTGCGAATCGGCGGGCGGTCCGGGGGACGCGGGTATCAGCCGATCGGATGACCCGGGCGGGTGGGTGAGCACGGCAGAATGAGGGTGTTTGCCGGACCGATGCCGCCGAGGAGGTGCCCGCATGCCGTCGTCCCCGCCCACCGACACCCGCCTGCTCGGCACCCTGGTGCACAGCGCCTTCTACGTGCTGCTGGCCGCGTCGCTGCTGCGATTCCTGCTACGGCACCACGACAATCCGCGCGCACCGTGGGTGATCGGACTCTCGCTGGGGCTGGCGCTGCTGTACGCGGTGAGCGAGGTGCGTGCCTCGCGGCGGCTGCTGTGGTTCGCGCTGCTGGTCAGCGGGTGGGCCGTACTCGTCCTGCTCGCACCCAGTTTCGCCTGGTGCGCGGTGCCGTTGCTGTACACGGGGTTGCGCCTGCTGCCGCTGCGCGTCGCGCTGGCGCTGGTGACCGGACTGACCGCGCTGGTCGTCTACGCGCAGGTGAGACTCGCAGGCTGGGCCGACCCGAATCTGCTGCTCGCGCCGCCCGCGGTCGCGGCGCTGACCACCGCGCTGTTCGTGGGACTGCGGCGGCAGAACGAACGCCAGGCCGCCCTCATCGCGGATCTGCGCGCCACCCGCGCCGACCTGGCCGCCACCGAACGCCGCGCGGGCGCCCTCGCCGAACGCCAGCGGCTGGCCATGGAAATTCACGACACCCTCGCGCAGGGGCTGTCGAGTCAGCGCATGCTGTTGCAGGCCGCCGACCGGATCTGGGACAGCGACCCGGCGACCGCGCGTCGGCATGTGCGCAGTGCCACGGCGGGGGCCGAACGTGATCTCGCCGAAGCCCGGCGATTCGTAAGTGATCTGGCCCCAATGGATTTGGCGAGCGGCGGCTCGTTGGCGGCCGCGCTGTCCGCTCTGGCCGAACGGGAGAGCGGGGATGCGCTGCGGGTCGGCGTGCACATCGAAGGACAGTCGTCGGAGCTGCCCGGTGGTGTGGAGGCGGCTCTGCTGCGCATCGCGCAGGGTGCGCTCGCCAATGCTCGCGAGCATGCCGACGCCACCGCCGTGACCCTCACCCTCACCGACCTAGGTGACCGGCTCGTGCTCGACATCGCCGACGACGGAAGGGGTTTCACGCCAGACCGGCTCGTCGTCACCGGGCATCGCGGCCACGGTCTGCCCGCCATGCGGGCGCGGCTGCGGCAGCTGGGCGGCACCCTCACCATCGAGTCCGCGCCCGGTGACGGCACCGTCGTGTCGGCCGCGGTGCCGTTGGAGCGGATATGAAAGCGACTGTGCGCCTGGTGATCTGCGATGACCACGCGGTCGTGCGTGCGGGTCTGCGCGCCCTGCTGGGCAGTGCGCCGGACATCGACGTGATCGCCGAGGCGGGCAGCGGACCCGAGGTGGTCGCGCTCGCCGAACGGCTGCGACCGGACCTGGTGCTGATGGACCTGCAGCTCGGCGGCGAGATGGACGGTATCGAAGCCACCCGCCGCATCGCGGCGTTCGCCGACCCCGCGCCGTATGTGCTGGTGCTGACCACCTTCGACACCGACGCCGACATCACCCGGGCCATCGCGGCCGGAGCGACCGGGTACCTGCTCAAGGCCGAGCGGCCCGAGGACCTCTTCGCCGCCATTCACGCTGCGGCACAGGGTCGTACGGCGCTGTCGCCGCCGGTCGCCGACCGAGTCATGCAGCGGATGCGCAATCCGCAACCGGCGCTGACGGCCCGGGAGACCGACATCCTCGGCCAGTTGGCGGGTGGGCTGGGCAATCGTGAGATCGCCCGTACCTTGCACGTGAGCGAGGCGACGGTCAAGACCCACCTGGGCCGCATCTACGACAAGCTGGGCGTCGACACTCGCGCCGCGGCGGTCACCGTGGCGCACGAACGGCGTTTGCTGGGTTAGCGGGTCGACCCCGCACCACGGTTGCCCGGACTTCACCCGAATCGGGTGAGCCCGCACCGGGGTGCGGTGGATCAGACTGCGGGCATGGCTCGCTCGTATTTCTCACCCGGCGACGGATGTCCACCACTGCGCTCCGATCCATGCAATGATCGCCATTGCTGATCATTTGCTGTAAGCGGAACGCAATGGCGGAACCGGACAGGTGGTGACAGTGGTCGACCACGGCCAGGACAGCGACACAGCGGGCGGATCCGGTGGCGAACCGGAGCCCGTCCCGCTCGACTACCGCTTCACCCTCGCCAATGAGCGGACCTTCCTGGCGTGGATTCGTACCGCACTCGGCCTGCTGGCCGCCGGTGTCGCCGTGCACACCCTGGTCCAGCCTTTCCATCACGCTGGAGTGCGGCGCACCCTGTCGCTGAGCTGCATCGTGCTGGCGATCCTGCTGGCGGCGGGCGCGTACACGCACTGGCGTGACGTCGAAGAGCGGATGGGCAAGGGTGAACCGCTGCGCAACACCATATTGGTGCCGGTGCTCGCGGCCGGTATCGCGGTCGTCTCGGTATTCGCGGCCGTCGCGACGGTGTGGCCGTGACCGCGCCGCCCACCTATCCCGCCGAGCGCACCGCGCTGGCCTGGCGACGCACCGCACTGGCCGCCATGGGCACCGCGGCGCTGTTCGTCAATCACGCGGCCACCAGCGGCTGGCATCAGGCGGCCATCGCCCCGGCCGTCGGCGCGATCGTGCTGCTGTTCATCGCCGGGATCAGCTTCCGGCGCAATCATTCGCTGCACCACGGCAATTGGGGGCACGGCCCGGTGGTGGTGGTGACGACGGTCGCCGTGCTGGTGGTGACCGTGGTGGCCTTCGTCATCGGCTGCACGGATCCCGTTGGGCACCAAATCTTCTCGACCCTGAACACATTCCCGAATACGTCGGAGCTCCCGGCGGCAACAGGAGGTTGACAGTGAGTGCGGTAACCGAACCGAGCAAGTTCATCATCGAGCAGAACGAGCGCGCCGCCAAGGAGCTGCCGTTCGCCGACACCGCCGATCAGGAGGCCGTCGACCGGGGCTTCATCGCGGCGCTGGAACCCGGTGTGGTGAAGAACGCGGCCGGAAAGGTGGTCTGGGACAACGACTCCTACAGCTTCCTGCAGGGCAGCTGCCCGTCCTCGGTGCACCCCAGCCTGTGGCGGCAGTGCGGGCTGGTCATCAGGCAGGGGCTCTACGAGGTGACCTCGGGCATCTACCAGATCCGTGGCCTGGACCTGTCCAATATGACGATCATCGAGGGCGAGACCGGTGTGATCGTCATCGACCCGCTGATCTCGAAGGAGACCGCCGCGGCCGGGTTGGAGCTGTACTTCGCGCATCGCGGCCGCAAGCCGGTGACCGGGCTGATCTACACCCATTCGCACGGCGACCATTTCGGTGGGGCCATGGGTGTGATCACCGTCGAAGACGCCGAGTCCGGCCGAGTCCCGGTGATCGCGCCCGCCGGATTCCTCGAGCACGCGGTCGCCGAGAACGTCTACGCCGGAACCGCGATGGGCAGGCGCGCCCTGTACATGTACGGCGCCGAACTGCCGCGCGGCCCCAAGGGCCAGATCGGTGCGGGCCTGGGCCAGACCACCTCGCTCGGTGAGATCACCTTGATCGCACCGACTCTCGATGTCACCCACACCGGGCAGGAGGAGACGGTCGACGGGGTGCGCATCGTCTTCCAGATCACCCCCGGCACCGAGGCGCCCTCGGAGATGAACTTCCACTTCCCGGACCATCGCGCGCTGTGCATGGCCGAGAACTCCACGCACACCCTGCACAATCTGCTGACCCTGCGCGGCGCGCTGGTACGCGACCCGCACGTGTGGGCGAGCTACCTCACCGAGTCGATCCTGCTCTACGGGCGCGAGTCCGACGTGGTCTTCGCCTCCCACCACTGGCCCACCTGGGGCACCGAGACCCTGGTGGAATACCTGGAGCTGCAACGGGATCTGTACGGCTACCTGCACGACCAGACCCTGCGCCGGTTGAACCAGGGCTACGTCGGCGCCGAGATCGCCGAGATGATCGAGCTGCCGCCGGCGCTCACCGAGGTCTGGCACACGCACGGGTACTACGGGTCGGTCAGCCACAATGTGAAGGCCATCTACCAGCGCTACATGGGCTGGTTCGACGGCAACCCGGCACACCTGTGGGAGCATCCGCCGGTCGAGGGCGCCAAGCGGCACGTGGAATTCATGGGCGGCGCCGACGAGGTGCTGCGGCGGGCGCGGGAGTATTTCGATCGCGGCGACTACCGCTGGGTGGTGCAGGTGGTCAACTATGTGATCTTCGCGGACCCGGACAACAAGGCCGCCAAGGAACTTCAGGCCGACGCCTTCGAACAGCTGGCCTTCGGCGCGGAGAACGCGCCGTGGCGCAACTTCTTCCTCTCCGGCGCCTACGAGCTGCGCAACGGTAAGTTCCCACCGCAGGTCGTGGCCGGATCCCCGAGCATGGTGGCGGCGCTGACCGTCGACCAGGTCTTCGACGCGCTGTCGCTGCGGATCGACGGACCCAAGGCGTGGCACGAGAAGGCCGTCAGCGATTGGCATTTCACCGACGAGAACCGGGTGCACCGGCTGGAATTGCGCAACGGACTGCTGGTGCACTACGACCGTCGCGACGGCGACAAGCTGCCGCCCGCGGACGTCACCTTCACCCTGACCCGGCCCGCCATGATCGGGGTACTGCTGGGTGGTCAGGATTTGAAGGCCGCCGCGCAGGCCGGAAAGATCTCGATCGACGGTGACGTACAGGCTTTCGCGAAGTTGACCACGCTGTTCGACGAGCCGGACATGAACTTCGACATCGTCACCCCCTAACCACCCCTGACGACGCTGGGCCCGGCCGGAAATCGGCCGGGCCCAGCGCTTTTCGCGACCACCTACATCAGGCCGCGGTGAACTCGTCCAGGCGCGGCTGAGCATAGCCAGGTAATTGCCTGATTCCATGGACCGATTCGCATCTCACCCGTTTCGGGTGATTGCAGGCGTCGACCGGCTCGATAGCTTGGAAGTCGCCGAAGAAGTCCGAAAATGGAGTGGAGCTCGAATGAATTTCCCGCTGATCAACCTCGGCTCGGCCACCCTGGATCTGGCCGAGACGATCACCTCGATCACCGCGCAGGTGACCTACATCCTGCAGTCCTGGGGCAGCGCGTAGCGATATCCCGAGTCCCCGCCTCGATCCGCCCTGCCCGGTGGTGATCGAGGCGGGCGGGCCGGTGTGACGGACCCTCATCCCGTCGCACCGGCCCTTTTTCGTGTCGGCAGGGCGGGTTCGGATCGTCAGAGCAGGCCGGTGCGTCGTGCCTGATCGAGCGCCTCGGTGCGGGTGCTGGTCCCCAATTTGCCGTAGATGCCCCGCATGTGGGTCTTCACGGTGTTGATGGAGACGCCCAGATCGTCGGCGATCTGCTGGGTGGTGCGGCCGGACGGAAGTTGTTTGAGCACCGTGAGTTCCGTGGTGGTCAGCCCCGGATGGGCGGTGGCGCACTCGCGTTCGCGCCGTGCCGCCGGGTGCAGGCGGATTCGGTCGGCGAAGGCGTCGTCGTGGCCGAAACGACCGCTGAAGGTGGCGAGCAGGTCCAATGCGGCGGGCACCTCGACGAAGGGGCGGATCAGGTGCTCGGGTTCCGCGCAGGACAGGGCGGTCGCCATCGCCTCGTAGGCCTTGAGCGAATTGCCCAGGGCCGCATGGGAGGTCGCCTCGAGTAGTCGGGCCAGCACCGTCATCATCGGATTGAGCCCGGCCGCCGGCACGAGCAGCGGACCGGTCAACACCAGTGCCGAGCGCGCCTTGTTCACCGCCTGCGCCAGTGCCGCCTCGCACAGTGTCACCGCGGCGAGGTCGCCCGCCACCTGCCTGGCCTCCTCGATCAGGTGAGCGGCGGGGCGGCTGTCCGGAATCCGCAGCAGCGTCCACACGGCCTGCACCAGCAGTCCCTGGATGAGCGGCGGATGCGAACGATGCAGCAGCATCGACATGCTGTGCCGCAGACCCTGCGCGGCCGCGTACCGATCCGTGGCGGTATCGAAGGCGAGCAGCTGGGTCACCACATGTTCGTGACTGTCCGGGCCGAATTTCCCGCGCCGGGCATACCCGGCCAGCTCGGTGGCGAAGAACTGAATACCCTTGTCGTCGCCCTGCATTCGGGCGGCCAGCGCGGTCATGACGACCGCCTGCAGCGCGTCGTGCGAGTCGAGCAGTCGGTGTTCGGCGGCGATGTCGAGGGCGCGTTGCGCGCGTTCGCGCATGGCTGCCACCCGGCCCTCCACCGCCGACACCACGGCGAGCCGGACCGTCGAGCGCAGCGCGAGCCGGGCGTGGCGGGCGGGTTCGGCCAGCGTCGACGCGCGATGCAGTCGCTGCTCACCGTCCGCGCTCGCACCCCGCATGAGCAGCAGCATGGCGTCCTGCACGGCCGCGTAGGCGTCGATATCCGGATTGCCGGTCGGAGTGGAGTTTTCGACCGGACCCGACTGGTCGAGCCGGCCGCCGGTGTGCACCGCCAGCTCCACCGACACCGCGCGGCGCATGGTGCGCAACCAGTCCGCGGGCACACAGGAGCTGGGTTCGGGCACTCCGTGTGGTGAATGCTGTTCGGCGAGAGCGAGATAGGCGGTGGCTGTGCTGTTTTCTTCCCGCGACAGGGCATCGAGTGCGCGTAGCAGCCGGATGTAGGGGTCGACGGCGAGCATCGGATCGGCCCGATCGAGCTGCGCGAACAGGGCCGGTCCGGAGCCGTCCAGTACCAGGCCGAGCGCGTTGTCGCGCAGGAACATTCGCCTGGGACCCGGGCCGGGAACGTCGAGCAGGTGGGGGAGGGCAGCGAGTGGGCGGCCCACGGCGGTGCACCAGCGTGCCGTGGTCAGTCGCAGCACGGTGAGCGCGGTCTCGTCGAGGCGGCGGGCCTCGGTGCGCAGGCAGGCCAGCAGCTGCGGGTGATGGGTGAACCACAGTGCGCCGTCGCGGGACTCGCGGGCGAGTGGGATGTGGTGGCGGTCCAGCTCGTCGAGGAACGGCCGGGCCGGACGGCCGATGAGCTGATCGGCGAGCTGTTCGGTGAAGGCGTCCGGAACGGCGGTGCGCGTGAGGAATCGACGCTGTGGCGCGGGCAGATCGGCGAGTACTTCGGTGGAGAGGAAGACGGATACCGGATGCGGTGGCAACGCCAGCACCGCCAGGCCGGTGGTGTGATCGTCCGGATATTCGGCCAGGGCGCGGCCCGCCATCCGCACCAGTGCGGGCCAGCCCTGAGTCAGCGCCGTTACCGTCGCCAGCTGGCGGGCGTCGAGGCGACAGCCGTGCTGGGCGCAGACCTCGCGGACCTCGGCGGGGGTCAGCGCGAGTTCGCGTGGCCCGAAACGTCGCATCCGCCCGCGCATTTCGAGGTCGTGCCACTGCGGCGGCAGGTCCTTGCGGGTGGAGATCACCACGGTCAGCGTGGGCGGCGCGTGCCGGACCAGATGGTCGAGTTCGGCGAGCGAACCGGGGTCGGTGATGCGGTGCGCATCCTCGAGCACGAGCATCGTGCGGGCGGTGCTCGCGGCCAGGTCGTCGAGCAGCCGAGCGGCGGGACGGCTTCCGGTGGCGGGCGGCAGTCCGAGGTCGTGGCGCAGCGCGGTCCAAGAGTGCTGTGCGGCAACTGGATCGCCCGGTACGAGCCGGGCGACGCGGAGGGCGGGATCGGTGGAACGCAGCCGGTCGGTCCAGTCGTTCAGCAGTACGGATTTGCCGCTTCCGGCCGGGGCCGACAGCAGGATCACGCCTCCGCGGTGCGCGGCCTCGTCCAGGTGACGCAGTAGCCGCTCGCGGTGCAGCGTGGGAAATACGAGTGGGGTCTGCTCCGGTGTCGTCGAGCGGTCCGGTCCTGCGGACGGGAAGTCGTGCTGTCCCGCGGTGCTCATCGATCCTCCTGCGTCGAAAACTGCGGCTGTGCGACAGCCGACTGCAGCAACGTAGCGGCAACTAATCTGGAAAAGGTGCATTTCGGGCAGTCGAGTCATCCGCGAGGGCTGCGGCGGACCGGGTTCGGACGCGCGGGAGCCACTGGGGCAGTGCCCGATTCGCGAGGGTGAGAGCTCGCGACGTCGTCGTGCGCCGCGTCAGTGCGGCAGCGTCAGGATGGCGCTCAGGGCCCGGCGGACCGCCTCGGAGGCGGCGCTCGCGGACATGCCGCGGCGGTCCACCAGGTGATGGCGGTAGGGCCAGCCCGCGGTGGCGTCGATCATGTCGAGCAGGTGGTCGCCTTCGTCGCGGGCCAGCTCGGCCGCGAACACCTGACTCAGGCCGTCGCGAATGCGCTTGTCGGTCAATCGCATTCGCTCGTCGACCGGGGGCGTGCGCAGCGATTCGACCAGGCCCAGCACGCGCGGTTCGCGTTGCAGGGTGAAGATCGCCTCGCCCTGGCGCACCACCGCGTCGATGCGCTCATCGAGGGGCAGCTGCGGATCGACGTCGGCGATCAGCGTCTCGACCTGGGCGGACTGCTGATCGACCGCGGCGGTGAGCAGGGCGATGCGGGTGGGGAAGTGCACGAAGATGCTGCGCTCGGACACGCCCGCGCGCTCGGCGATGGTGCGGGTGGTCGGGTCGAAATCGCCCTCGTGCACCGCTGAGAGCAGGCCCTCGATGATGGCCCGGTGGGTCTGCTCGGGATTGCGTCGTCGCCGGGGAGCGCCGCTCTTGCCGTCGCCGGTGGCGGTGCCCGCGCCGATGACTCTGCCCTCGCTCATGAGAGGAATCCGATCACATCGAGCCGCGGCGTGTGCGCGCGGGCTCCGGGGCTGGGTGGGTGAGGTCACCCGATCAGTATATTGCAGTGAGACTGCAATAGTGATTAAGTGTGTTCCACTAGGCAGCGACGCGATGGCTAACCATCCGCAACGCGCTGCCGGTCATGTCAACCGTATGGAGACAGGAGAGCGCTGATGACCGACGAGGACCTCACCAACCACGGGGACGACCGCAAGCCCGGCGGATTCACGGTGTCGCGACGCGGAGTGTTCGGAGTCGGCGCTGTCGCGCTGGCGGCGGTCGGTGTGGGTGCGGCGGTCGCGGGCTGCGATTCGGACACCTCCTCGGGGACCGAGGCCGAGGAGACCACCAAGGCGCAGGCCGACCCCAGCGCACAGATCGTCGATCAGCAGCGGCAGGTGCGCTCCGCGCTGCCCTTCTCCGACACCCAGGACTTCGCCGACACCGACCGGGGTTTCATCGCGAAACTCGAACCGGGCGTGGTGAAGGACGACAAAGGAAATGTGGTGTGGGACGACGAGTCCTACGGCTTCCTGTCGGGCACCTGCCCGAACTCGGTCAACCCCTCGCTGTGGCGGCAGGGGCAGCTGGTGGTGAAACAGGGCCTCTACGAAGTGGTTCCGGGCATCTACCAGATCCGCGGCCTGGATCTGTCGAACATGACCATCATCGAGGGTAAGACCGGCATCGTCGTCATCGATCCGCTGATCTCGGTCGAGACCGCCGAGGCGGGGCTCGCGCTGTATCGCGCGCACCGCGGGGACAGGCCGGTCACCGGCATGATCTACACCCACTCGCACGTCGATCACTTCGGCGGCGCGATGGGCGTCATCACCACCGAAGACGCTGCCTCCGGGCGGATTCCGGTGATCGCGCCGCAGGGGTTCATGGAGCACGCGGTCGAGGAGAACATCTTCGCGGGCACCGCCATGGCGCGGCGCTCGGCCTACATGTACGGCGCGCAACTGCCGCGTGGTGAGAAGGGCCAGGTCGGCGCCGGTCTGGGCATGACCACCTCGGTCGGCACCATCAGCCTGATCCCGCCCAACAAGGACGTCACCCACACCGGGCAGGAGGAGGTCGTCGACGGCGTGCGGGTGATCTTCCAGATCACGCCGGGCACCGAGGCGCCCTCGGAGATGAACTTCTACTTCCCGGACTTCCGGGCGATGTGCATGGCGGAGAATGCGACTCACACGCTGCACAACCTGCTCACCCTGCGCGGGGCGCTGGTGCGGGACGCGCACGTCTGGTCGCAGTATCTGACCGAGACCATCAATATGTTCGCGGGCATCTCGGATGTGGCGTTCGCCTCGCACCACTGGCCGACCTGGGGCGGCGACAAACTCACCGAATGGTTGTCGCTGCAACGGGATACGTACGCCTACCTGCACGATCAGACGCTGCGCATGCTCAATCAGGGCTACACCGGCATCGAGATCGCGGAGATCATCCAGATGCCGCCCACCATCGAGCAGAAGTGGTACAACCACGGCTACTACGGCTCGGTCAGTCACGACGTGAAGGCCATCTACCAGCGCTACATGGGCTGGTTCGACGGCAACCCGGCGCATCTGTGGGAGCATCCCCCGGTCGAGTCCGGCAAGCGGCACGTGGACGCCATGGGCGGTGCGAACGGGGTGCTGAAGGTCGCGCGCAAGGCCTACTCCGACGGTGACTACCGTTGGTGCGTACAGGTTCTCAACTACCTGATCTTCGCCGAGCCCGACAATCAGAAGGCGAAGATGTTGCAGGCCAGCGCCTTCGAGCAGCTGGGCTACGGTTCCGAGAACGGCACCTGGCGCAACTTCTACCTCTCCGGGGCCTACGAGCTGCGCAACGGGACCTTCGGTACGCCCACGAAGGCCAACTCCGCCAGCATGATCAGCGCCCTGAGCGTCGATCAGGTCTTCGACTCGGCGGCCTTCCTGATCAACGGGCCCAAGGCGTGGGATCTGCACCTGGTCAACGACTGGGTCATCAGCGACCAGAACCGGACCTACCGCACCGAGCTACGCAACGGTGTGCTCATCCACTACGTGGTGCCCGCGGACTTCAAGGGCCAAGCGCCCGACGCCACCTTCACGCTCTCGCGACTGGAGCTGATCGCCACCATGACCGGCGCGAAGGACATCGTGAAGGAAATCCAGTCCGGCGCAATCAAAGTCAGTGGCGATCCGACCAAGCTGGCGCAGCTGAAGACCGTGATGGACAAGCCGGACCCGAACTTCAACATCGTCACACCGTGAGATGTTGACCCAGCCGTCGCGGCGTGACGATGTCCCCCCTCCCGTCACGCCGCGACGACCCATCGCCGTCAGCGTGCGCGGCGGGTGATCCGCTCGGTCTGCTGTTCGGACTGGGCGGCCACCGCGGATCGCTCGACGGTCATCAGGCTCTCGGAGTGGTGCTCCTCGTGGTACTTCGCCGCACCGCCATTGATGCCGAACAGCCGCTTGCTCCACAGCAGCCAGATCACCGCGACCAGGTTGACCAGCAGCGCGCCCACCCGCAACACCGTCACCTTCTCGGTGAGCTCGTAGATCTCCAGGGGCAGGAAGATCGAGGTCGCGATGACGGCGAAGTACTCACCCCAGCGCTTGACCAGCCACAGGCCCACCGCCTCGATCAATTCGATTGCGGCGTAGGCGAACAGGCCGACCGCGATCCAGGTCAGCACATTCGGCGAGAGCGTGAACGCCTTGTCGATGGTGTGAATGATCTTCGAGTGATCGGGATTCCAGCCCAGCTGATCGGCCAGCTGCCGGATCAGCGGCAGGTCCTTGTCCCAGTTCTGCTTCCAATCACCCTGGGCGCTGCGCAGTTTCAGCGCGCCCGCGCCCAGCAGGATGAACACGATGCCGCGGATGACCCGCTCGGCGGCCAGCAGCCGCATGATGACGCGGTCGCGCAGTAGGCGGCCGCGCGGCACCTCGGGGGCGTCGTCGGCCGGTCCGGTGCGCCGTGGTTCGCCGGGCACGAAGTCGCCGCAGCGCAGGCAGCGCCAGGATTCTCCGGCCGGGGTGGCGACGTGGAGGCGTGCCGCGAGCTCGGGCTCGGTCGGGGCGTAGGTCTCGTGCCCTCGGGCAGCGCAGGTCCACAGACTGAAGTCCATGCGCTGGAGCGTATCCTTTTCAGCCCGCCGCGAGCGCGCGCAACTGGTCGAGATAGCTCCGGGTCCGCGGATCGCCCGGGTAGCGCTCGATCATTTCGCGGGCGGCCTCCCCGGCCACCCACATGAGCGAGGGCAGCGAGCGGCGCTTACCGGCGAAGGCCCGCATACCCTCGTCGACTGCGAGCTCCAGATTGCGATCGCGCACCGCGACCACCGCCAGGGTCAGATGCGCCTCGGAGACCCGCATGGGTTTGCGGATGCTGCCGTCGGGGCGGGTGGCGGCCGCTATCACCTGGCGGGCATAGCTTTCCGCGAGCCGGTCGTCGCCCGCGGCACGGCAGCAGTCCATGGCGTAGAAGTCGAATTTGCCCGGGTCGACCACGAAGTGGTTGTCCAGGTTGGCCGGGTGCTCGATGGTGTCGAGGATCGAACGGCCCTGGGCGAGCGCGATTTCCACCTGGTGGCGGTCGCCGAGCCGGGCCCAGGCCTTGGCGCGCTGGGCGGCGAGCTGGACGCCGACGCCGAGCCGGTCGGTGGTGGCGTGGGCGGCCTCGGCGGCGTCGATGGCGCCACGGTAGTTGGCCTGGGTCAAGGCGAACCAAGCGGCCATTTCGGCTCCCCACCCGATGATTTCGGGGTGGTCGGCCTCGTGGCCGAGGGACAGTGCGGCGCGGCGGGTGGCCTCGGCGGCGGTGCGCCAGCCGAGGTCGTAATCAACGCAACCGACCAGTAGGGCAACCCATCCCGCCAAAACCAGGACCTCCCGGTGCTGTCCCAGAGTCAGACGGCCGTCCAGCAGCGAGGTGATGCGGCGCAGCCACGCGGTGCCCTCGGCATGCAATTCGTGCGGGTCGGCACACGGATACTCCGAACACAGACGGTCGGCGGTGATCCGAATGGCGTCCAGTGTCGCGGCCGAAACATCCGACATACGAAGCCGTCCGATGAACTCGAGGGTGTCCATGCCGGTGGCGGAAAGCATTTCGTCGTCCCGATTGGGCCGCGCCTTGGGAAAGAAAGCGGCCGTGACGGTGTCGAATGCCGCCGCGATGATCGGGGCGTAGAAATCGTCGGGGCGGGACTCACCGGATTCCCAGCGCCGCCAGTTGCGCAGCAGAGTGCTGTCGGTGGGGAGATTGTGGCTCGATTTGGACCGCATGGCCCGAACCGCGTCGGCTTGAGACCACCCCCGAGCGTCACGTTCGGCTCGCATTCGGACAGCCCAGACAGGTCGATCGTCAGCGGCGGACACGCTCTGTAGTATCTCACCAGTTAACGCCGGATGGACCCGGATAGGGCATCTGGATGTCAGTGGGTTGACATCTGCAATTGCATTCGCGAGAACGCCATGCTGGTGACCGGGCACACTTCAAGACAGCGGTCCCCAATCCAACGGAGGTTCGGGTGGAAGCGTTGATCTATGGGTACGTGCGTGATGATCTGACCGACGGTCGTAGCGAAGAGCTGGAGAACGCCATGTGCGGCCTCGCTCAGTCCGCCGGTCTGTGCTTCGCGGCCACGTTCCATGAATCGACTCCCGGCGACGGCACCGCATTCGCGGAGCTGACCGCCGAACTCAAGCGTGCCGATGCCCACCATGTGGTGGTCCCGTCGCTCGATCATCTTGCCGGGCAGACGATCCCGCGTGATCTGCTCATCGCCAAGCTGGTGCACGAAGCGTCCGCGCAAGTCTGGACGGTCGACCACTAGCACCGAGGTAGCCCGCCTGCTGGCTACCTCGATAGGCACTGTGGCTGCCCGGAAACAGTTGTCGCACCTGCGTTCGTGAACGCAGGTGCGACAAGGTTTTCGGGACAATTCGGGACATTCCTCCCGAAAGTGACAGTGCTACAGGCGAAATCCGCTAGAGGCCGAATCCGCCCCGGCCGCGCCGGCGCAGATACTTCTCGAATTCGGCGGCGATGGCATCGCCGTCGATCTTCGCCATGGCGTCGTTCAGGTCGACCTCGGCATCGCCGCGCTCCTCGAGGGAACGGACATACTCCGCGATTTCCTCATCGCCCGCGGTCATTTCGTTGACCGCGCCCTCCCACTCCTCGGACTGCTCGGGCAGCGCACCGAGGGGGACCTCCACATCGAGCACGTCCTCGACCCGGTGCAGCAGCGCGATGATGGCCTTCGGGTTCGGCGGCTGAGAGACGTAGTGCGGCACCGCCGCCCAGAACGAAATGGCCGGAACACCCGCTCGCACACAGGCATCCTGGAGCACCCCGGTAATACCGGTCGGTCCCTCGTAGCGGGTCTGCTCGAGATTGAAGCGCTCGGCGGCTTCCTTGTTGTATGCGGTACCTGTCACCGGAACCGGACGCGTATGCGGGGTATCGGCCAGTAAAGCGCCGAGGATCACCACCGTCGTCACGCCGAGCTGCTCGACGAATTCCAGGATGTCGTTGCAGAAACTGCGCCAGCGCATGTTCGGCTCGACCCCGCGCAACAGCACCACGTCCCGGTCGCTGCCGGGCGGCGAGCAGACCGACAGCATGGCCGAGGGCCACGCGATCTCCCGGGTCACTCCATCCACCTGGCGCACCGTCGGGCGGTTGACCTGATAGTCGTAGTAGTCCTCGGAATCGAGCTCGGCCAGCGGCTGCGCGTCCCAGATCAGTTCCAGATGCTCGACCGCCCCACTGGCGGCGTCGGCGGCATCGTTCCAGCCTTCGAAGGCGGCCACGAGCACCGGATCCCGCAGCGTAGGCAGGTCCGATTCGGGTGGCACCGGGGATTCACTGGCGTTCACCCGGTCAGCCTACGGTGTGGGCTGCACATGCGTATCAGCGACGCGCAATCGCGCGGTGCACGCGGAATTCAGCTTGTCGCAGGCTCCCACTACTCTTGAGTACATGTCTGTACGCAGCCGCGCCGAATTCGACACCACCCTACTGGACACGCTCAGACGGCGTGTTGTCATCGGGGACGGTGCGATGGGCACGATGCTGCAGGCCGCGGATCTCACGCTCGACGATTTCCGTGGCCTCGAAGGATGCAACGAGATCCTCAACGAGACCCGCCCGGACGTGCTGCGGCACATCCACCGCGCCTATTTCGAGGCCGGGGCGGACGCCGTGGAGACCAACACCTTCGGCTGCAACCTGCCCAACCTGGCCGACTACGACATCTCCGACCGCATTCGCGACCTGTCCGAGCGGGGCACCCGCCTCGCCCGCGAAGTAGCCGACGAGATGGGACCGTCGGCCGACGGCACCCCCCGCTACGTGCTGGGTTCCATGGGTCCGGGCACCAAGCTGCCCACCCTGGGCCACGCTCCCTATGTCTCCCTGCGCGATGCCTACGCCGAGGCCGCGCTCGGCATGCTCGACGGTGGCGCCGACGCCATCCTCATCGAGACCTGCCAGGACCTGCTGCAGGTCAAGGCCGCGATCACCGGTAGCCACCACGCCATGACCAAGGCCGGTCGCCGGATCCCGATCATCACCCACGTGACCGTGGAGACCACCGGCACCATGCTGGTCGGTTCGGAGATCGGGGCGGCGCTGACCGCGCTCGAGAACCTCGGCATCGACATGATCGGGTTGAACTGCGCCACCGGCCCGGACGAGATGAGCGAGCATCTGCGCCATCTGTCCAAGCACGCGCAGTTGCCGGTCTCGGTGATGCCGAACGCCGGTCTGCCGGTGCTCGGTGCCAAGGGCGCGGAATACCCGCTCTCGGCCGAGGGCCTGGCGATCGCGCTCAGCCAGTTCGTGTCCGAGTTCGGGCTGTCGATGGTCGGTGGCTGCTGTGGCACCACCCCCGAGCACATCCGGCAGGTGGCCGCCGCGGTGCGCGAGGTCGAACGGGCCAAGCGCACGCCGCTGCACGAGCCGAGCGTGTCCTCCATCTACTCCGCGGTGCCGTTCGAGCAGGACGCCTCGATCATGATGATCGGCGAGCGCACGAATGCCAACGGCTCCAAGGCTTTCCGCGAGGCCATGCTGGCCGAGGACTGGCAGAAGTGCCTGGACATCGCCAAGGACCAGACCCGCGACGGCGCCCACATGCTGGACCTGTGCGTCGACTACGTGGGACGCGACGGCGCCAAGGACATGCGGGAGCTGGCCTCGCGGCTGGCCACGGCGTCCACGCTGCCGATCATGCTGGACTCCACCGAAACCCCGGTGCTGAAGGCCGGTCTGGAGCATCTGGGCGGCCGCTGCGCGGTCAACTCGGTGAACTACGAGGACGGCGCGGGCCCGGATTCGCGCTTCCAGCAGACCATGCGGCTGGTGTCGGAACACGGTGCGGCCGTGGTCGCGCTGACCATCGACGAGGAGGGCCAGGCGCGCACCGCCGAGCACAAGGTGGCGATCGCCGAGCGGCTCATCGAGGACATCACCACCAACTGGGGCCTCGAAGAGTCCGACATCATCATCGACACGCTGACCTTCACCCTGGGTACCGGTCAGGAGGAGTCGCGCAAGGACGGCATCGAAACCATCGAGGCCATCCGGCAACTCAAGCGCAAGCACCCGAATGTGCAGACGACGCTGGGGCTTTCGAATATCTCCTTCGGTCTGAACCCGGCCGCCCGGCAGGTGCTCAACTCGGTGTTCATGAACGAATGCGTCGAGGCCGGACTGGATTCGGCGATCGTGCACGCCTCCAAGATCCTGCCCATGGCGCGCATCCAGGAGGAGCAGCGCCAGACCGCGCTGGATCTGGTCTACGACCGCCGCACCGAGGACTACGACCCGCTGCAGAAGCTGATGGAGCTGTTCGAGGGCGTCTCGACGGCCTCGTCCAAGGCGTCGCGTGCCGAGGAGCTGGCGGCGCTGCCGCTGTTCGAGCGGCTGGCGCGGCGCATCGTCGACGGTGAGCGCAACGGCCTCGAGGCCGACCTCGACGAGGCCATGAAAGAGGTTCCGCCGCTGCGGATCATCAACGAGACCCTGCTGTCGGGCATGAAGACGGTCGGTGAGCTGTTCGGGTCCGGGCAGATGCAGCTGCCGTTCGTGCTGCAATCCGCGGAGGTCATGAAGACCGCTGTGGCGCATCTGGAACCGCACATGGAGGCCACCGACGACTCCGGCAAAGGTCGCATCGTGCTGGCCACCGTCAAGGGTGACGTGCACGACATCGGCAAGAACCTGGTCGACATCATCCTGTCCAACAATGGCTACGAGGTCGTGAATCTCGGTATCAAGCAACCGATTTCGGCGATCCTGGATGCCGCGGTGGACAAGAAGGCCGACGTCATCGGCATGTCCGGGCTGCTGGTGAAGTCCACGGTGGTGATGAAGGAGAACCTCGAGGAGATGAACACCCGCGGTGTCGCGGAGCAGTTCCCGGTACTCCTCGGCGGTGCGGCGCTGACTCGCGGCTACGTGGAGAACGATCTCACCGACGTGTACGCCGGTGATGTGCACTACGCCCGCGACGCCTTCGAGGGCCTGAACCTGATGGACCAGATCATGACCCGCAAGCGCGGTGGCGGTCTGGATCCGGATTCGCCGGAGGCCATCGCCGAGCGCGAGAAGACCGCCGAGCGCAAGGCCCGCCACGAGCGCTCCAAGCGGATCGCCGAGCAGCGCAAGGCCACCGAGAAGCCGGTGGAGGTGCCCGCGCGCTCGGATGTGGCGGTGGAGGCCGTGGTGCCGGTGCCGCCGTTCTGGGGCAGCCGGATCGTCAAGGGCCTGTCGGTGAGCGAGTACTCGGGGCTGCTCGACGAACGGGCGCTGTTCCTGGGTCAGTGGGGGTTGCGCGGTCAGCGCGGCGGTGAGGGACCCTCCTACGAGGAGCTGGTGGAGACCGAAGGCCGTCCGCGGCTGCGGTATTGGCTCGACCGGCTCATCGCCGAAGGTGTTTTGCAGCACGCCGCGGTGGTGTACGGCTACTTCCCGGCCGTCTCCGAGGGTGACGATGTGATTGTTCTCACCGAGCCGAAACCCGATGCGCCGGAACGCTTCCGGTTCACATTCCCGCGCCAGCAGCGCGACCGGTTCCTGTGCATCGCGGATTTCATTCGCTCGCGCGAACTGGCCGTGCAGACCGGTCAGGTCGATGTGATGCCGTTCCAGCTGGTCACCATGGGTCAGCCGATCGCCGATTTCGCCAATGTGCTCTTCGCCGAGGACAACTACCGCGACTACCTGGAGGTGCACGGTATCGGTGTGCAGCTCACCGAGGCGCTCGCGGAGTTCTGGCACCGGCGCATCCGCGAAGAACTGACCCTGGAAGGACATTCGGTCGCCGAGTCCGATCCCGCCGATGTGCTGGATTACTTCAAACTCGGATACCGTGGCGCTCGGTACTCCTTCGGCTACGGGGCCTGCCCCACCTTGGAGGATCGGGCCAAACTCGTGGACCTGCTCGAGGCCGGACGGATCGGAGTGGTGCTGTCGGAGGAACTGCAGCTGCATCCGGAGCAGTCGACGGATGCTTTCGTGCTGCTGCACCCCGAAGCGAAGTACTTCAACGCTTAGAATTTCCAAGAGGTTTCCGGGCTTTCGCGCAGAGTTGCAGGGTGCTCGGCGCGAAAGCCAGCAGGAGGGGCACCACCACATGAGCTCAGACCGGTTGATTGCGGGGCGGTACCGGCTAACGGATCCGATCGGCACCGGTGCGATGGGGGTCGTGTGGCGCGCGACCGACGTGCGATTGCGGCGCACGGTCGCGGTCAAGCAGTTGCTGCTGACCCCGGGGCTGACCCGGGCGCAGGCCGTCGAGGCGCGGATGCGGGCGATGCGTGAGGGGCGCATCGCGGCGCGACTGCATCATCCCAACGCCGTCACCGTGTTCGACGTCGCCGACGAGGACGGCCAGCCCTGGCTGGTCATGGAATACGTCGACGCGTTGAGCCTGGCGGCGATCATGCGGGAGAAGGGGCCGTTGGATCCGGTCGAGGTCGGCCGGATCGGGGCCAAGGTCGCCGAGGCCATGGCTGCGGCGCACAAGGCCGGGATCGTGCATCGGGATGTCAAGCCCGCCAACATTCTGGTGGCCGACGACGGCACCGTGAAGATCACCGACTTCGGCATCTCGCGGGCCACCGGCGACGTCACCGTCACCTCGACCGGCTTCCTGGCGGGCACGCCCGCCTACCTGTCGCCGGAGGTGGCGCGCGGCGAGAACCCGGAACCGTCCTCGGATGTGTTCGCGCTGGGCTCAACGCTTTTCGCGGCCGTCGAGGGCAAGCCGCCGTTCGGTGAGGGCGACAATCCCCTCGCGGTCCTGCATTCGGTGGCGCGCGCCAAGGTGCCGCAGCCGAAGCGCGCCGGTGCGCTCGGGCCGGTGCTGATGGATCTGCTGGCCGCCGAGGCGGACGACCGGCCGACCATGGAGCAGGCGGCCGAACGATTGCAGGCCGTCGCCGAGGGGCGGGCGCCGCTGGTGTCGGTGCAGGCCACCAAGGTGCTGCCGTCGGTGGAACCCGGTGCGGCCGCGGCCGCCGCCGCTGCGGCGGACAAGACGACGGTCATCTCGACCGGTGGTACCGGTGTGCCGGGTAACGCGGACGACGCGACCATGCACGTCGATATGGCGAAGCCGGCGGCCGGTTCGGGTGGCGCACCGCCGCCCACCGGGACTTCCGGACTGAAAACCGGTGGTGCGGACCGTGATCCGCGACAGCGCGTGCTGATCGCGGCCGGGGTGGTGGGTGCGCTGGTCGTGGCGGTGCTGCTCGCGGTGGTGCTGAGCCGTGGCGGCGACAGCAACAATCAACCGGTGGCGGCCAGTCCGGCCAGTTCGGTGGCGAGCCCGGCCACCACACCGTCGGCCGGGGGCTCGACCCAGTCCGGTGGCGGAACCGACGCCGGTGGTCAGCAGCCCGCCCGCACCGGTGACACCGGTGCGGCGACCCAGGCTCCGACGACCGCGCCGTCCTCGTCGGCACCGAGTAGCAGTGCCGCGCCGAGCAGTTCGGCACGGCCGAGCACCACGACCCCGGTGCCTCCGACCACCACGACGGTTCCGCCCGCTCCGGCGGCGGCGGTGTCGGTGGCCTCGTTCGTGCAGGGCTACTACGGGATGCTGCCCGGCAATGTGGGTGGCGCCTGGGGGATGCTCTCGCCCGGCTACCAGGCCTCCACCGGCGGCTACAACTCGTACGCGGAGTTCTGGAACAGCGTGTCTTCGGTGAGCGTCGGCGGCGTCACCCAGCAGGGTGACAATCGCGCGGTGGCGAACCTCACCTACCACCTCAAGAACGGTCAGACCACCAGCGAAAACCGTTGGGTGCAGGTCGATTCGTCCAGCGGCCGGCCGTTGATCGCGGCCTCCGGCGTCTGATTCGGGCCGCGTGCACGCGAAGGCGTGCACCGGCACCGATAGGGTGAACACCGGTTCAGACCGGTGTGTGCGCCCCGACGGGCGCCGGAAGGAGTGACGGCGCGGTGGCGCGGTTGGATGCGGTGTTGTGGGACATGGACGGCACGCTGCTGGACTCGGAGAAGCTCTGGGATCTGGCACTGCGTGAACTCGCGGGCGAGCTCGGATCGGAGCTGACCGACGGTGTCCGGCACGCGTTGATCGGCGCGTCCGGGCCCAACGCCATGCAGATCCTCTTCCGCGGGCTGGGGCTCGAGCCCACCGAGGCGGCCACCACGGCGGCGTCGGACTGGATGGAGCAGCGGGTCACCGAACTGTTCCACGGGCCGGTGCCGTGGCGGCCGGGCGCGCGCGAAGCCCTCGAGACCTTGCGCGCGGCGGGTGTGCCGATGGCCCTGGTGACCAATACCAAACGGTCGCTGACCGAATTCGGGCTCGACACCATCGGCCGGGAGTTCTTCGGGGCCACCGTGTGCGCCGACGAGGTCCCCGAGGGCAAGCCCGCCCCCGACCTGTATCTGCGCGCCGCCGAGTTGCTCGGGGTCGCACCGGAACACGCTGTGGCCATCGAGGATTCGCCGACCGGCGCGATCGCGGCGCAGGCGGCCGGATGCACGCTGCTGGTCGTGCCGTGTGAGGTCGCGGTGCCCGACGCCCCGGGCCGCACCTTCCGCGACAGCCTCGTCGGTCTCACCCTCGAGGATCTGCACGACCTGATCCGGGTCCGCGCCGCGTCCTGATCCGGCGGTCTCAGACCGTCTTTCGATAGTGCTCGGCGATCTCGTCGGAGGTGGTCACCCAGATGCCCGGATGGTTGACGACGTAGTCGAGGGCCTCGTCGAGGTAGCGGTGCCGGAAGGCCTGACCGGTGACGAACGGGTGCAGGGCCAGGGCCAGCACCCGTCCGCTGTCGGCGGAATCGGCGTAGAGCTGATCGACCTGATCCTTGACCATGCGCACGAAGTCGGGTCCGGTCAGGCCTTTGCTGACGAAGATGCCGATGTCGTTGAGTTCCACCGAATACGGAAGGCTCAGCATGCCGGGCACATTCAGGCGGTAGGGCTGATCGTCGTTGGTCCAGTCGAGCACGTAGTCCAGGCCGAGTTCGGCCAATAGCGCCGGGGTGTCGAAGGTTTCGGTGAGGCCGGGTCCCATCCAGCCGCGCGGCCGCTGCCCGGTGGCCTTCTCGATGGTGGTGACGATCTCGCGCAGGGCCGTGCGCTCCTGCTCGAGCGGCAATCCGGTGTGCAGATGGCTGTTGCTGCTGCCGTGCGCGAGCCATGCCCAGTCGCGGTCGCGCCCGGCCTGGATGATCTGCGGATACCGCTCGGCCGCATCGGAGTTCAGCAGGGCGCTGGCGCGGATGCCGTGCTTGTCGAAGAGTTCGAGCTGCCGCCAGAAGCCGACGCGTGGGCCGTAGTCGCGCCAGCCGTAGTTCAGCGCGTCGGGGGTCAGGCCGGTAGTGCCCTCGTAGATGGCGGTCCCCGGCAGATCGACGTAGAAGTGCTCGATATTGAGCCCGACGTAGAAGGCGACGCGTTTGCCGTCGGGCCAGTGGATGGCGGGACGCTCGGTGATGGGGGAGTAGTCGTAGAGGGTCTGGTCTGTGCTCATGTCGCTATGCTCGAACCTTCACATACGTGTGAAGGTCAACCGAGAGTCGTTGTGAGGTGGGACATATGAGGATCGGCGAGCTGTCCGAGCGCACCGATATCGCCCCGCGGCTGCTGCGCTACTACGAGGATCAGGGGTTGATCCGGGTGGGGCGGCTGGCCAACGGCTACCGCGATTACGACGAACGGCTGGTCGATCAGGTCGTGCACATTCGCGGTCTGCTCGATGCCGGGCTGCCGACCCGCATCATCAGGCAGATCCTGCCCTGTCTCGAGGACCCGTCCGATATCCACTTCGCCGATGCCACACCGGAGATCATCGGGACGCTCGAGCAGCAGCGGGATCGGATGAGCAGGCGCATCGAGCTGCTGACCCGCAATCGCGACGCCATGACCGGGTATCTGGATTCGCTGCGCGGGTGCATGCGGGGCTGAGCGGTTCCCATTCGTCCAAGGCGGCGGGCGTTCGATCGCCTAACCTGCGGGTATGGACAATGCGCTGAAGTCGTTGCGGGCGCTGTGCACGGCGCTGCCGGAGGTGAGTGAGCGGCTCAGTCACGGAGAGCCGACGTGGTTCGTGCGCGGCAAGAAGGTGTTCGTCATGTTCGCCGACCACCACCACGACGATCGGCTCGGATTCTGGTGCCCGGCACCGGCCGGAGTGCAGCAGGAGTTGGTGGCCGCCGCGCCGGAGCAGTTCTTCCGGCCGCCCTATGTCGGGCATCGCGGGTGGCTGGGGGTGTATCTCGATGTGGCGGTGGATTGGGCGGAGATCGCCGAGATCGTCACTGACGCCTACCGGATGGTCGCTCCGAAAACGCTTGTCGCCCAACTCGACAGCCCGGGCACCGGTCCGGTGAGTACACCGGACCGGTGACACCTCGTCCGCGTCAGCGCAGCGGACCGAAGAAATCGCGCAGATCCCGCGCCAGCGTCGCCGGATCCTCCATGGCCGGAAAGTGCAGGCCGCGTTCGAATTCCGACCAGTGCGCACCGGGCGGGGCCGGGACCACCCGGCGGACCGTCTCGTCCGCGCCGAAGATCGCGAAGCCGTGCGGGACGGTGGCGGGGACGCCCCAGTCGGTGGAGTGCGACTGCTCGTAGAGGGTGTGGGCGGCCGAGGCTCCGGAACCAGTGAACCAGTACAGGCTGACCGTGGTCAGCAGTTGATCGCGGTCGATGGGCAGGTCGGTCCAGGTTTCGAATTTCTCGGCGATCCACGCCAATTGCAGCAGCGGGGAGTCGGTGAGGCCGTAGCCGATGGTCTGGGGGCGGCTGTTCTGGATGGCGAGATAGCCGGAGCCATCGCGGCGGAAGCTGTTCATCCGGTCGAGGATCAGCTTGTCGACGGGATCGTTGGGGTCGAGACCGTCGGCGAGGCCGGGCAGGAAGGTCGCGACATTGGCGGCGGTGCGCGGGTCGGTCACCACGTGCACGCCGGTCACGTGTTCGCCGTCGAGGCCCGCGACCATGCCGGAGACGCCGCTGCCGACATCGCCGCCGTGCACGCCGTAGCGGTCGTAGCCCAGACGGGCCATCAGCTCGATCCAGGCGCGGGCGGTGCGGCCCATCGACCAGCCGACATCCGAGAGCGGGGTGGACAGGGCATACCCGGGCAGCGAGGGGGCGATCACGTGGAAGGCCTGGCCCGCGGCGGGATTCACCAGCAGGTCGATCAGGCCCAGGAACTCGGCGACCGAACTGGGGAAGCCGTGGGTGAGCAGCAGCGGCTGCGCGTCCGGGTGTTCGGAGCGCACGTGCAGGAAGTGGATGTGCTGGCCGTCGATCTCGGTGGTGAACTGCGGGAAGGTGTTGAACGCGGCTTCCTGGGCGCGCCAATCGAATTCGGTGCGCCAGTAGTCGGCGAGTTCGCGCAGCTCGGCTTCCGGGATACCGCGCTCCCAGCCGGTGCCGGGCAGCTGGGTGGCCCAGCGGGCATGCGCCAGGCGGTCGTGCAGGTAGTCCAGGTCGGACTGCGGAATGTCGAGGCGGAAGGGGCGGATGTCGCTGCTCATGGCTTCAAGGTAGAAGCCATCGCGGAAAGGTTCGTTCCGCGATCGGCGGCTACGATCGGGAAATGTTGGAGACATCGGCCCGGCTGCTGCGCCTGCTGTCGCTGCTGCAGTCCCGCCGGGACTGGACCGGACCCGAACTGGCACAGCGACTGCAGGTCACCGGACGCACCATCCGCAACGACATGGAGCGACTGCGTGAACTCGGCTATCCGGTGCAAGCCCGGTCGGGCGTCGACGGCGGCTATCGGCTCGGGGCGGGCGGCACCCTGCCGCCGCTGCTGCTCGACGATGACGAGGCGGTCGCGGTGGCGGTCGGATTGCGCACGGCGGCAAGTGGATCCATCGCCGGGATCGAGGAGACGTCACTGCGGGCCCTCACCAAACTGCAGCAGATCCTGCCCTCGCGGCTGCGGCACCGGGTGAGCGCCTTCCAGCACACGCTGCCGGTACCCGCCCGCGGCCCACGCGTGCACCCGGACGTGCTGACCGCCGTGGGCGCGGCCTGCCGTGACCACGAGCGGTTGCGATTCGACTACCGGACCCACTCCGGGGCGGCGGCCCGGCGTTCGGTGGAACCGTATCGCCTGGTCAGCAACCGGCAGCGCTGGTATCTGCTGGCCTGGGATCTCGACCGCGACGACTGGCGGACCTTCCGGGTCGATCGGATGGATCCCCGCCTACCGGCCGGGCCGCGCTTCCCGCCCCGGCCACTGCCGCCCGATGCCGAGATCATGATCCGGGTGGAACGCGGGGTGGGGGAGGCCACCTGGCGATTCCGGGCGCGCGTCATCGTCCACGCCTCCGCCGCCCATGTCCGCGAACGCATTCCGATTCCGGTCGACGTCGAGGAACTGGCCGCCGACCGCTGCGCGTTCGAGCCCGGCTCGGATCATCCGGCGCAACTGGCGCTCTACCTCGGCATGCTGGAGGCCGACTTCGAGATCGTCGACTCGCCGGAACTCGTTGCCGCGCTGCGGGTGCTGATCGAACGTTACGGGCGCGCGGTCGGCGACTGAGTCATCGGCGGAAATGGTCGTCGAGCACCGGCACCGGATCCAGGTCCGAGATCGCGTGCCCCGCAGCGCGGTGGTCGGTGAGGTCCTTGCCGTCGCGCGCCTGCACCACCCGCACTTCGCCCACCGAATCACTCAGTGACCGCGCGACTTTGGCGGCATGGCGGTAGCCGGGAGCGTCTCGGTCGGCGACGACCCATACTCGCCGCGCGCCCTCGAACCAGCGGGCGTGGTCCGGGTGCCAGGCGTTCGCGCCCCCGGCATTGCAGGTGGCGGTGAGGCCAGCGTCGGTCGCGGTGAGCACGTCCGCCTCGCCCTCGCAGACATAGATGTCGTGTCCGGCGCGCACCGCCTCGAGCAGCTCGGGCAGGCGGAACGGGAGGTGCCCGAAACCGCCGGGCTCCCAACCGGAATCGGTGCGCCGATACTGGAAGAAGGACTTCACATAGCCCTGCCGATGCAGCGCGACCTCACGAATCACGCACCCGGCGGATCGCCCGTCCGGATGCCGGTACAGATAGGTGGCCGCCTGCCGCGGCGGTTTGATCCGCGGCCCGGGATCGGGTTTGTGCACCGACAGCGCCAGCCCGGCCGCGAGGATCGCTCGATCCGCCAGCGCGAGTTCGGTTGCGCCACTGCGCTCGCCGGCGCCGCGGCGGGCGCCGGGCACATCGAACAGATCCCGTACGCCCAGGCCGAGCCGTTCGAGGATCTCCTCGTCCGGGCAGCCCGCGAAACACCGCACGATCGTGCGCTGCCGCGACGGGTTGTAGACGACGCCGAGCGACGGATGATGCCGCCGCCCGTCACCCTCGTGCACCGGACACAGGTACCGCACCCAGTCGCCGCTGCGCCGCCCCGGGCCCGACACTCGATCGAGCGCCGCGGTGATGGTGTCCCACGATCGATCGGTACCCATGCCGCAGTCCTCTCACCTCCGGTATACCCCGGTGAGCGGGGTCGGCACAGTGCGCGAATCGAGCTGTGGCCCAACCGGAATGCGCCGGAAATGCGGGTCGTGGCCGCCTGGTGTTCGTGGTCCCGATGCTGGCGAATAGCGTTCCCGCGCTGACGGATTCGCGGGCGAGATGCCGTCGCAAGCGCGTGCGGTGGCGCGCACGGCGTGTCGCGCTGATGGATCCGCTGGGACCGATCCTGGATCGCGGCGCCGGGAGCCACGCCGTTGCGGGGCCCGGCGATGGGGGATCGGGCTCGGGTGAGGGTCGGCCGGGTGGGAATAACGGCTGGTCCCGGTGCCGCGGACCGGCACGTCGGTTTGCGGGGAGGACGGTCGGTATCACATCAATATTCTTGGCACACAGGAAAAGTGAGTATTCACAATCAGGCGACATCCCGGGCGTGTCGGTCGGTTTTGCGGCAAGAATGAGCGACATGGTTGCGGCTGAGGATGGGTTGAACTCGGGCGGGACGGTGCCGGGGGTGGATCTGGAGCGGTATCCGCTCGACGAGCCCGGCGGCGAGCGATGGGTGGCGGCCGTGGCGGTCGCACGTGCGGCCCTCGGCGAAGACGGCTGCTGTGTGCTGCCGGGGTTCATTCGCCCGGATCTGTTGGGCACCTTGCGTTCCGAGGGCGCGGAGCTGGCGCCGCGGGCGTACTACACGGTGGAGCAGGTCAACGCCTACAACATTCCCCTCGACACCGAATTGCCGCCCGCTCATCCGGGTCGCATCGTGCTCGAGCGCGGAAACGCCTTCGTGGCAAGGGATCTCATTCCGGCCGAGGCGCTGATCCATCAGCTCTACACCGATACCCGCTTCCAGCGGTTCGTCGCCGACTGCTTCGGCCTCGACGAACTGCACGTGTACACCGATCCGCTGGCGGGGCTGTGCCTCAACGTGGTCGCACCCGGAATGTCGCACCCCTGGCATTTCGACACCAACGAGTTCACCGTCAGCATGCTCACCCAGGAGCCCGAAGCCGGAGGCGTGTTCGAGTACTGCCCGAACATCCGCTCGCGCAGCGCGGAGCACCTCGGGGACGTGCGCGCGGTGCTCACCGGCGACGGCGAACCGTTCGTGCGCCGCCTGGCGCTGCGGCCGGGGGATCTGCAGTTGTTCCAGGGGAGATTCTCGTTGCACCGGGTCGCGCCCGTAGCCGGTGCGGTGCAACGGCATTCGGCGATCTTCGCCTACAGCGACACGGCCGGGGTGATCGGCACCGCCGAACGCTCCCGGCAGCTGTTCGGGCGGGTATTGCCGCAACACCTGGTCGCCGGCGCGGTGCGCGGCGACCGTCTGCTCGACTGAGAGGGGACCAGCGCGTGCCGGTTTCGTTGCACAGCTCCACCGGAAAAGCCTCGTTCGATCACATCTACGACCGGTCCGATCCACGCGAATATTACGCGCGCATGGCCGAATTGGACTATCGGATACCGGAATTGGCGAAACCGCATTTTCAGCGACTGCTCGCCGAATATCGGACCGCCACCGGAATCGCCGCCCCCACCGTCCTGGATATCGGCTGCTCCTACGGCGTCAACGCCGCGCTGCTGCGGCTGGACGTGGATATGGCGGAATTGGCCGGGCACTATCAGGGCCGTGCCGATGACGACACCGCCGGACTGATCGAGCGGGATCAGCGATTGCTGGCCGGATCCGACCGGTTGCCGGGCGTGCGGTTCCTCGGCATGGACGCCTCCGGACCCGCCCTGGACTACGCGCGGGCCGCCGGATTCCTCGACGACACCGTGCACGCCGACCTGGAGTCCGCGGACCCGACCGACGCGCAGCGCCGTACGCTCGCCGAGGCCGACCTGGTCATCTCCACGGGCTGTGTCGGTTACATCAGTGACCGCACGCTGCTGCGGGTCGCGCAGGCGCACGGCGGAAAACTGCCGTGGATGGCGCATTTCGTGCTGCGCATGTTCGACTTCGATCCGATCGCCACCCGGCTGGCCGCGCTCGGCTATCAGACCGAACTCGCCGACGGATTCTTCGAACAGCGCCGCTTCGCCTCCGGCGATGAACGGGAGCGAGTGCTGAACACGCTGCGGGACAAGGGGATCGACACCGAGGGCTACGAATCAGAAGGCTGGCTCTACGCGCGCCTGTACCTCTCGCGCCCGGACGGGGCCGAGGCCGTCGAGCAGTGAGGCTGGGAATACCCCGGACGAACGCTGTGAACCCGTGCTTACCGAATCGCCGGGTGAATCCAAACGACATGTGGGATTCACCTGAAACCGCCCCCGATATTGTTACCGTGATTCGGTGGGTCCAGCGAAGATCGTAATTGTCGGCGGTGGTTTCGCGGGTGTCGAGTGCGCCCGCTATCTGGAGCGTCATCTGCGCCCGGACGAAGCCTTTGTCCAATTGGTCACTCCCGATGCCGGATTGCTGTATCTGCCGCTGCTACCGCAGGTCGCCTCGGGCACACTCAATCCACGCTCGGTCTCGGTGTCGCTGCGGCGGGTGCTGCGGCGCACCGAGGTGGTGCCCGGCATGGTGATCGGCGTGGACTCCGGGCTGCGGCAGGTCATCGTGCGGCGGCCCTCGGGCGGCGAACTGGCCCTGGACTACGACCAGCTGATCCTGGCCGCGGGCAGCATCACCCGCATCCAGGACGTGCCCGGCCTGCACGAGCACGGGTTCGGGATGAAGACCCTCTCGGAGGCCATGTACCTGCGCGACCACGTGCTGCGGCAGTTGGACGTGGCGGCGGTGCGCGGCGAGGAGGACGACGACCGCGAGCGGCTCAACTTCGTCACCATCGGCGCGGGCTACGCGGGCACCGAGACCACCGCGGTGCTCAACAAGGTGTGCCAGGCCGCGGCCAAGCGATA
Source organism: Nocardia sp. NBC_00511 (assembly GCF_045161165.1). Taxonomy (NCBI): domain Bacteria; kingdom Bacillati; phylum Actinomycetota; class Actinomycetes; order Mycobacteriales; family Nocardiaceae; genus Nocardia; species Nocardia sp. NBC_00511. The sequence continues at coordinate 2,988,411 of NZ_CP107849.1, read as the reverse complement.
CTTCCCACGCCTGGAATCGAGCATGGTGCGCTGGCATCTGGTCACCCACGGCGACCGGATCATGCCCGAACTCGGCCCGCGCCTGGGCGCGGAGGCGAAAAGGATTCTGGCCGAACGCGGTATCGAGCTGATCTCCGGCGCGTCCGCCCAGGAGGTGACCGCGCGCGGCGTGCTGCTGACCAACGGCCGGTTCATCCCGACCCGCACCGTGCTGTGGACCGCGGGCGTGGCCCCCAGCCCGCTGGCGGGGCACCTGGGCGCGGCTACCGCCAAGGGCCGCATCATCGCCGAGGCCGACCTGAGTGTGCCCGGCCTACAGGGCGTGTGGGCGATCGGTGACGCGGCCGCGGTGCCGGACCTGGCCGACGGCGGCGACGGCTGCATCTGCGCTCCCACCGCGCAGCACGCCATTCGCCAGGGCCGTCATCTGGCGCGCAATCTGCTGGCCACGCTGCGTGGCGAACCGATCGCGCCCTACCACCATCCCGACCTCGGCATGGTGGTCGATCTGGGCGGCAAGGACGCGCTGGCGCGACCGCTGGGCATCGGATTGCGGGGCATCCCAGCACAATTCGTGGCCCGCAGCTATCACCTGATGGCGTTGCGCACCGTCGTCGCGCGGGCGCGGGTGGCCTTCGACTGGGGCGTGCACGGGCTGTTCGGTGACGACTTCCTGCGCATCGGCTACGGCGACTACGACCAGCACACCATCGGCGGGTTCGAGCAGACCGGATGCTATCTCGGCAACGACGAGGTGCCGCTGCTGCTCAAGGCCCTGAGCGAGACCGGGGAAGCCGACCCGGTGTAGCTTCGCGACCCGCCGCGAGCCGTCCACCCTACCCGCATGAAAACTGTTGTGGTGCAGCAAAACAGTGTCTGAGGTCGGTTTCGCGCGAACGCTGGCGCGCAAGCGGGTCGATGGTGAGAATGGGGGCTGTGTCCGCGACGGGGGGCGGACACACGTGTGCAAAATCCAGGCTGCCCGAAACTCCATCGACCACGAGGACAATCCTTGAGCGACAGCACCTTTGCCTACGATGAGCAGCTGCCCCGCGTGCCCCTGCCCACCCTGGAGGAAAGCTGCACCCGCTTCCTGCACTGGAGCGCGCCCCTGCTCACCTCCGACGAGTACGCCGCCACCGCGGCCACCGTCGAGGACCTCTTGCGCCCCGACAGTCCGGCCCGCGTCCTGCACGCCGACCTGGAGCGCTACAACGAGACGCCGGGCGTCGGCAGCTGGCTCGACGAGTTCTGGCCCTCGCGCTACCTCGGCCGTCGTGACCGAATCGCGTTGAACGCCAACTTCTTCTTCCTCTTCCGCGACGACACCGCGCTGGCCACCTCCACCAGCGCCGACCAGAGCGAACGCGCCGCCGCCCTCACCGCGGCCGCCGTGAACTACAAGCTGCGCCTGGACCGCGAGGAGATCCCGCCCGCCACCCAGCGCGGCACCCGACTCAATATGGCGCAGAACAAGTTCCTGTTCTCCGAGACCCGCATCCCGGGTGCGCCGCAGGACACCGTGCGGGTGCCCTACAGCGCGGACTGGCCCGGCCACTCCGAGGCCCGCCACATCGTGGTCTTCTACCGCGGCAACATGTTCCGGATGGACGTCATCGGCCCCGGCGGCGCACCGTACACCGTCGAGGACCTGACCGCCGGCCTGCAGGCGCTGATGAAGGCCGGGACCCGCCGCGCCGCCACCAATGCCGCGCCCGGACACCTCACCACCCTGGCTCGCGCCGACTGGGCCCCGGTCTACGCCGCACTGCGCCCGGCCAACTCCGCCGCCTTCGAGACCATCGAGACCGCGCTGTTCTGCGTCTGCCTCGAGGACTTCGCGCCCCGCGACACCCACCACGCATGCGATCAGCTCCTGCACGGCGACAGCGGCAATCGCTGGTTCGACAAGGCGGTGTCGTTCATCGTCTTCGCCGACGGCACCTCGGGCATCAATGTCGAGCACTGCGGCCTGGACGGCACCACCATCCTGTCGTTCGTGGACACCCTGCTCGAGGCCCCGGTCACCGCGCACACCGAGCAGTCCGGCGCACAGCCGCAGGGCCTGCCCGCCGCGGAACCGATCGACTTCCTGCTCGGCCCCGAGTCCAAGACCGAGATCGCAACCGCCGCAGCCTCGTTCGCGCAGTTCGCCGCCGACACCGCCACCACCACGGTGTCCTTCGACTTCGGCACCGCGCGCGCCAAGCAGCTCGGCATCTCCCCGGATGCCCTGGCGCAGTTGAGCTATCAGCTCGCGCACCGGCGCAGCAAGGGCATCACCGGCGCCACCTACGAATCCATCGCCACCCGCCAGTTCCGCAACGGCCGCACCGAGGCCATGCGCGTGGTGACCCAGGAAATGCTGGATTTCGTTGCCGCCGTCGAGGATTCGGCCGTCGACCGGGACGGCAAGCTGGCCGCCCTGCGCACCGCCGCCGAGGCCCACGTGCGCCGCGCCCAGGAATGCCAGCGCGGCGAGGCGCCCGAACAGCATCTGTGGGAACTGCAGTGGATCCAGCGTCGCCGCGGCGAGGAGCTCGGCGCGACCGAGCCGATGGCCTTCTTCGACAGCCCCGGCTGGATCATCTCCCGCGACGACTACCTGAGCACCAGCTCGGCCCCGTCGGTCAATATCGAGTTCTTCGGATTCGGGTCCACCAGCCCGAAATGCATCGGCATCGCCTACGTGCTGCTGCCCCAGCGTTTCAACCTGTATCTCGCCACGCCCAAGCACGTGGCGCAGCAGATGCACGAGTTCGCTGAGCAGCTGCGCATCGCCGTGGCCGAACTCACGGGGCTGCTGGGCGGGTAGCGCAACCCGCCACCGTACAACCGATTGCGGGGAGTGTGCGCTCGTCTGAGAGAATGACTCCCCGTGAAATCTTTCGAAGCCCTGTTCGCCGAGCTGCAGGATCGTGCCGCCAATCGCCCCGAGGGGTCCGGCACCGTCGCCGCGTTGGACGCCGGCGTGCATGCGCAGGGCAAGAAGGTCTTGGAGGAGGCCGGCGAGGTTTGGATCGCCGCCGAATATCAGAGTGATGCCGAGCTCTCCGAGGAGATCTCGCAGCTGCTCTATTGGGTGCAGGTCCTGATGGTGGGCCGCGGTCTGCGGCTCGAGGACGTCTACCGACATCTGTGATGCGCCGATTCACCGCACAGCCTGTGCGGCCGATGTCCGCCCGTCCACCGTCGTCTCGTCCTCCCACCCGTCCCGAAAGGACCCCCTATGCTTCGCGTCGCCGTCCCCAATAAGGGCGCACTGTCCGAATCCGCCGTCGCCATCCTGTCCGAGGCGGGCTACCGCAAGCGCAGCGATGCCCGCGACCTGACCGTGCTGGACACGGCCAACCAGGTCGAGTTCTACTTCCTGCGGCCCAAGGACATCGCGATCTACGTCGGTTCCGGCGAGCTGGATCTCGGCATCACCGGTCGCGATCTGGCGCTGGATTCCGGTGCGCCCGTTCAAGAACGGCTTCCCCTGGGCTTCGGGCGCTCCACCTTCCGCTTCGCGGCTCCCGCCGGGCAGGAGTGGAAGGTCGCCGACCTCTACGACAAGCGCATCGCCACCTCCTACCCGAATCTGGTGCTCACCGAACTGGCCAAGCACGGCATCGAGGCCGAGGTCATCCGTCTCGACGGCGCGGTCGAGATCTCCATCCAGCTCGGCGTCGCCGACGCCATCGCCGATGTGGTCGGCTCGGGCCGCACGCTGCGCCAGCACAACCTGGTCGCCTTCGGCGACTCGCTGTGCGACTCGGAGGGTGTGCTGATCGAGGCCAAGGGCGCCGACCAGCGCGACAAGGCCCGCAACCAGCTCGTCGCCCGCGTGCAGGGCGTGGTCTTCGCCCAGCAGTACCTGATGCTGGACTACGACTGCCCCAAGGACCTGCTGGACGCCGCGGTGCGGATCACGCCGGGCCTGGAGTCGCCGACCATCGCCCCGCTGACCGATCCGGACTGGGTCGCGGTGCGGGCGCTGGTCCCGCGCAAGAACGGCAACGAGCTGATGGACCAGCTCGCCGATCTCGGCGCGAAGGCCATCCTCGCCACCGACATCCGGTCCTGCCGCGCGTTCTAGGCCTTCCCGCTACGGTGCGACCGGATCTGATTCGGTCGCACCGGACGGGAAAGGCGGTGTGGTGCCGCCGAATTCGGGGCACAGCGCCTTGAATTCGCAGTAGCCGCACATCCAGCTGCGACTCGGCGGGAAGTCCCCGGTCTCGGCGGCGGTCACGATGGCCGCCCACAGGGCCGACAGGATCCGCTCGAAACGCAGCAGCTCCTCGGCGTCCGGCTCATAGCTGAGGGTCACCCCGTCGGCCAGATACATCAGGCGTAGCTCGGCGGGCGCGGCGCCCAGCGTGCGCAGCAGGACCAGCGCGTAGAACTTCAACTGGAACAGCGCCCGGGTCTCGTAGGCCGGGCCGGGCGCTTTACCGGTTTTGTAGTCGATGACGTGCAGGGCCCCGTCGGCGGCGCGGTCGATGCGGTCCACGATGCCGCGCAGCGGAGTGCCGTCGGGCAGTTCGGTCTCGAGGAAGGTCTCGCAGGACTGCGGGTCGAATCCGGCCGGATCCTCGAGCTGGAAGTAGACGTCGAGCAGCTTGCTCGCCTCGGCCAGGAAGGCGGCCAGATCCTCATCGGGGATCAGGCCCTCGACCTCGGGGCGGGACTCGCGCACGCTCGCCCACGCGGGTTCGATCAGGGCCTGCGCGGCGGCCGGGTCGCGCTCGGTGGCGGGCAGGCCGAAGAGGGCCTCCAGCACGGCGTGCACCAGGGTGCCGCGCACGGCCACCCGCGAGGGGGCCTCCGGGATCCGATCGATGACGCGCAGGCGGTATTTCAACGGACACTGCTTGAAATCGATTGCGCGCGAAGGGGACAATGCGGGACCGCGCGGACCGAACCGCGCGGTCTCCGGGGTAGTGATCGCGGTAACCGACATACCTGGCAGGCTAAACGCAAGCACCGACAAGGTGCATGCGAATCCGCAGCAGCAACAACCACGCAGAACGGAGCTTCATGACGGGCAGACGCACCGGCCCTTTCCAGATCGGTGACCGGGTCCAGCTGACCGACGCCAAGGGACGCAAGTTCACGGTGATCCTGGAGGCCGGCAAGGAGTTCCACACCCACGCCGGCCACATCGCCCACGACGACCTGATCGGCTCGGACGAGGGCTGCGTGGTGAACTCCGCCAAGAACACCCCCTACCTGGCGTTGCGCCCGCTGCTGACCGACTACGTGCTGTCCATGCCGCGCGGCGCGGCGGTCATCTACCCCAAGGACTCCGCGCAGATCGTGCACGAGGGCGACATGTTCCCCGGCGCGCGGGTGCTCGAGGCCGGTGCGGGCTCGGGCGCGCTGACCTGCTCGCTGCTGCGGGCGGTCGGACCCGAGGGCAAGGTCATCTCCTGGGAGATCCGCGAGGACCACGCCGAGCACGCGGTCAAGAATGTCGAGCGCTTCTTCGGCGAACGTCCCGCGAACTGGGAACTCACCCTCGGTGATGTCGCCGATTACGCGGGCGAGCAGGTCGACCGAGTGGTGCTGGACATGCTCAAGCCGTGGGACGTGCTCGACGCCGTCGCCAAGGCGCTGATCCCCGGCGGTGTGTTCCTGGCCTACGTCGCCACCACCACCCAGCTCTCGGAGGTGGTCGAGGGCCTGCGCCGGCAGGGCTGCTGGACCGAGCCGCACGCCTGGGAGTCCATGGTGCGGCCGTGGCACGTGGTCGGGCTGGCGGTGCGTCCCGAGCACCGCATGCAGGGCCACACCGCGTTCCTGGTGAGCGCGCGCCGCCTGGCCGACGGCTTCACCGCGCCGCGTCCGCAGCGGCGGCCCTCCAAGGGCTGAACCGGTCCTCGAAACGGCCGCGCGAAGATATATTTCGCGACCCGGATCGCGCACGACGAAACGCACCCCCGCCCGAATGGGCAGGGGTGCGTTCGGTTTTCGAGGATCTCAGGCGAGCACTGTCAGCAGGGGGCCTTGCCCATGGCCAGGATGGTGCAGGCGGTGCCCTCGGAGAGCTGCCAGCCCGCGTCGGTGTGCTGCCAGCTCATCGGGACGCCGGGCATGGTGCCGTGCGGGGAGACGATGGCGACGCTGGCGTCGGCGGCATCGCCGTTGGCCCGCACGTCCGAGACGTTCCAGCCGATGGTGCCGTAGTTGGCCAGGCCCTGATTCATCTTGTCCAGGTTCGCGGTCCGCGCGCCGCCGTTGACCATGAGCCCGGCCTTGTCCGCCGACGAGACCGTCGGATCGGTGAAGCGGGTGAGCGTGTTCTGCAGTTCCTCGGTGCTGGGGGCGGGGGTGTCGGCGTGGGCCAGACCCGCTCCGGACAGCAGCGCAGTGGTCGTGGCGAGGACGGTCAGGCAGGTGCGGGCGGAGCGAACGAACATGGGACGAAAGACCTTTCGAGGTGCTGAGGTGGGCTTACTGACAGGCGGCGCGGGCCATGCCGAGGATGGTGCAGGCGCCGGCGTCCGACAGCTTCCAGGCGCTGTCGGTGTACTGGAAGCTCATCGGGACGTCGGGCATGGTGCCGTGCGGCGAGGTGACCGAGACCTTGGCGTCGGCCTTGGTGCCGTCCTGCTTGATTTCACCGACGGCGAACCCGACCTGGTAATGAGCAAGTCCCTGGTTCATGGTGTCGATATTTCCGAGACGCTTGTCGCCGTCGACGACTAACTTGGCTTTGTCGGCAGCCGGTTTGGCCGGGTCGGCGAAGGCCGTGAGGACGCTCTGCAGGGTGTCGGCGGTCGGCGCGGGCGCGGTGACGGCGGCGGCCGAACTGGTGGTGGTGCTGCCCTTGGCGTCGGAGGAACTCTTGTCGTCGGAGCTGCATCCGGCCAGGGATGCCGTAACGGCCGCCACGGCGGCGACGGTAGCCACGGAAACACGAAGCGTCCGCGTGGCGTTGCGCATACCAGAAGTCCGGCAGGTGGGAAGGAGCATCAACGGCGCCTTTCGGCTCGGGCCGGCGATTAACTCGCCGGTAATAGGTTAGGGCAGGCTAACATGTCGGTCCGGCCAACTGGCCGCAGCCTAGATGTGATCACGACGAAACCATGTCGGAAAGCGGGAACGGTTATCGCCCGGTAGCGTTGATAGACCGGGACTGGGAGGAGCAGCATTATGAGCCCCAACGAACATTCGGATTCGGCCGCCTGGAGGGAACTCGAGGCAGTCCGAGCCGAGTCGGCTGCACTCCGGAGGCAACTCGCCGACACGCCGGATCGCACACGGGAATTGGAAGCGCGCGTCGATTCGCTGACGATTCGCAACACCAAACTGATGGATACCCTCAAGGAAGCGCGTCAGCAACTCGTCGCGCTCCGTGAGGAAGTGGATCGCCTGGGCCAGCCACCCTCCGGCTACGGCATCCTCATCGGCGTGTACGACGATCAGACGGTCGATGTGTTCACTTCCGGGCGCAAGATGCGGCTGACGTGTTCACCGAATATCGACACCACCACCCTCACCTACGGTCAGACCGTGCGTCTCAACGAAGCGCTGACCGTCGTCGAGGCCGGTAATTTCGATGCCATCGGTGAACTCGGCACGCTGCGCGAGATTCTCGACGACGGGCGTCGTGCCCTGGTCGTCGGGCACGCCGACGAGGAGCGGGTGGTGTGGCTGTCCGGGCCGCTGTCCGCGCTGGTCGACGTCGACAATCTCGACGATCCGGATCGCCCCATTCGCAAACTGCGGCCGGGTGATTCGCTGCTGGTCGACTCCAAGGCCGGCTTCGCGTTCGAGCGCATCCCCAAGGCCGAGGTCGAAGACCTCGTGCTCGAGGAAGTGCCGGATGTCGACTACGAGGACATCGGCGGCCTGACCCGTCAGATCGAGCAGATCCGCGACGCGGTGGAACTGCCCTTCCTGCACAAGGATCTGTTCCGCGAGTACGCGCTGCGCCCGCCCAAGGGCGTGCTGCTCTACGGCCCTCCCGGCTGCGGTAAGACATTGATCGCCAAGGCCGTTGCCAACTCCCTGGCGAAGAAGATCGCCGAGGCACGTGGCGAGGACGCCAAGGAGGCGAAGTCCTTCTTCCTCAATATCAAGGGTCCCGAACTGCTCAACAAGTTCGTGGGCGAGACCGAGCGTCACATTCGGATCATCTTCCAGCGGGCACGCGAGAAGGCCTCCGAGGGCACCCCGGTGATCGTGTTCTTCGACGAGATGGATTCCATCTTCCGCACCCGCGGTTCGGGCGTCTCCTCCGATGTGGAGACCACCGTTGTGCCGCAGTTGCTTTCGGAGATCGACGGCGTCGAGGGCCTGGAGAACGTGATCGTGATCGGTGCCTCCAACCGCGAGGACATGATCGACCCCGCGATCCTGCGGCCCGGCCGCCTGGACGTGAAGATCAAGATCGAGCGCCCGGATGCCGAAGCGGCACAGGACATCTTCTCCAAGTACCTCACGGAGACGCTGCCCCTGCACTCGGAGGACATCGCGGAGTTCGACGGCGACCGCGGCAAGTGCGTGCAGGCAACCATCGAGCGTGTGGTGGATCGCATGTACGCCGAGAGCGACGACAACCGCTTCCTGGAGGTCACCTACGCCAACGGTGACAAGGAGGTCCTGTACTTCAAGGACTTCAACTCCGGCGCCATGATCCAGAACATCGTGGACCGGGCCAAGAAGTACGCCATCAAGTCGGTCCTCGAGACCGGCACCCCGGGTCTGCGCATCCAGCATCTCTACGATTCGATCGTGGACGAGTTCTCCGAGAACGAGGACCTGCCCAACACCACGAATCCCGATGACTGGGCTCGCATCTCGGGCAAGAAGGGCGAGCGGATCGTCTACATCCGCACGCTGGTCACGGGCAAGAACGCCAGTGCCAGCCGCGCCATCGACACGGAATCCAACACGGGTCAATACCTGTAGAGGTCTTCTGGTGAATCGGGCGAGCGGATCGTCTACATCCGGCTGCGTCCGATTCACGGGCAAGAACGCCAGTGCCAGCCGCGCCATCGACACCGAGTCGAACACCGGCCAGTACCTGTAAGGCCGATACGCGAAGGGCCCGTCTCCTTTTGGAGGCGGGCCCTTTCGCATGGCGTGAATCGGGGTGCGGCGGATCAGCTTCCGGGGACGAAGCCCGGGTAGACCCAGTGGCTGACGCCGCCGCCGGGGGCGAGGTAGCCGGTCACGTTGGGGTAGTTCATCGGAAGTCGCTTCAGCTGATGCGGATTGCCGTCGGCGTCGGCCTGGAAGCAGCTGGTGGCCACGCCGTGGAAGCCGGAGCACACGATGCGGGTGCTGTTGCCGTACGGGGAGGTCAGCCGGGCACGATCCACCAGGGGATTCCAGTAGTCGAGATCGGCCGGGGTGAGGAAGTCGTGCGCCTCGTAGACGTAGATGGCGCTGTTGGGCTGCTGCACCGGCCATTCGTCGGCGTGGGCCGCGCCCGCGCCGAGGGCGAGTGCGGCGCCGGCGGCCGCGGTGAGCGCGGCGGCGGTGGTGAATCGGGTGATGCGTCGGGCGTTGGTTTTCACGGTCCCCTCCACAGAACGTCGATTGATGTCGGTCATCGATCAGTCCATCGGTTCCGCCGCGGTTGCTGTGACCTACCTGTGAATTATGTGACGCGACTCACTGTCCATCCGCTGTTTCCGGCGTCGCGCCCGCTACCCGGGGTGGCTGTTATAGTCCGATGAGAGTTGGTGCGGCACGGTCATTTTCATAGCGGTGTCGTGGGAGGGTGGGGGAAGACCGGTGGATATCGCCGACGGTAGCGCCTTCGCGGGCTACCGCGTCGAGCGCACACTCGGATCCGGTGGGATGGGCACGGTGTACCTGGCCCGGCATCCGCGGCTGCCGCGCTCGGACGCGTTGAAGGTGCTCTCGGCCGAAAGATCGAGCGGTGAGCGGTTCCGCACCGCGTTCCTCTACGAGGCCGAAGTGGCCGCGCGGCTGCGGCATCCGAACCTGGTCGCCGTGCACGACCGGGGCGAATACGACGGGCGACTGTGGATCGCCATGCAGTACGTGCCCGGCACCGATCTGTCCGGGCTGCTGCGCCGCGGCGGAGCGCTCGAACCCGCACGTGCCGTGCACATTCTGACCGAGGTCGCGCGTGGACTCGACGAACTGCACCGGGCGGGACTGCTGCACCGTGACGTGAAGCCCGGCAATATCCTCATCGCCGAGGAGCCCGGCCGGCTCGATCGAGTGCTGGTGACGGACTTCGGGATCGCGCGCCGTGCAGACGAATCCGCCGCGGCCGAGGGCGGATTCACCGGGACGCTGGCCTATGCCGCGCCCGAACAGCTCGACGACGGCGCGATCGACCGGCGGGCCGACGTGTACGCGCTGGGCTGCACGCTGTTTCAGATGCTCACCGGGTCGTTGCCGTTTCCGCGTGAGACGCCCGGCTCATTGATCTACGCGCATCTACAGGAGGAACCGCCGCGACCCTCGGCAGTGAATCCGACGGTACCGGCGGCCTTCGACGCGATCGTGCTGCGGGCGCTGGCGAAGCGTCCGGACGACAGGTACGCCGAATGCGGTGAGTTGGCGGCAGCGGCACAGGCGGCATTGCGGGATCCGGTGGTGTCCGCCCCGGTCGCCGCGAAACGGTTCGGTCGCCGCCGTATCGCGGTGGCGGCGGTGGCGTTCGTGACGGTGGCGGCTGCCCTCGTCGCCGGTGCGCTGACCTGGGGTGGGCGCTCCGGAGGTTCGTCGGCGACACCGAACCGCCCGATCACCGGCACCGTCGAACCGGCCGAATGGGGCGCGTACGCGTATGTCGCCGAGGCCTTTCCGGATCTGCTGCCCGCCACGCCGTTCGGTGGCGGCTATCAGGAGCTGACCGGGTGCTTCGCCTCGGATTTCACCGACAAGAGTGGGCGGGCGGTGCCGATCGGGACGTCGGTGGCGGTCCCGGATGTGTACTGCATCGGTGATGCCGATCCGGTCTTCTCGCTGATTCTGGTCTGCAACGCCGACCGCAAGCCGATGACCCCGGACTTCTCCGTGGCCAAGGTGGAGGGTGACGAAAAGTGGTCCCGGCCTTCGGGTTCCGGGCATCTGTACTGGGGCACCGGAGCGTTGACCCTTTCGGGCGGCGGCAGCCTGGCGATCGACGACCGTGCGCTGGGCGTGCTCGATCTGTACTTCGATGACCCGGGACGCAGTTTCTGCCGGATCGAGGTGTACGGGAATACCCAGACCGGAGCCGAACTGCGCGCGAAATGGTGGCCCGATGCGCCGTTGTAGAACCCTCGTGCTGCTGCGGGCGAGCTTGGCGGCGGTACTGCTGCTCGGTGCGACAGGCTGTGTGGTGCGCGGACATTCGGTGCCCCAGTATCCCGATCCGCAGGCCCTGGATGTGGGGAAGTACAGCAGCCGTCCGCTCGACGAACCGCCCGGCAACGACAAGTACGGCCGTGTCGTCGAGGCGGCGCGGTTGGCCGAAGCGTTGATCGACCCCACCGAAGCCGATGCGGCGTTGCAGTATTCGGTGGCCTCCGACGGCGTCTACCTGCTCTCCACACCGGCCAAGGCGACGCTGCTGCTTGCCGCGCCGGTGCGGGCGGTACTGGACCGGGAGGGCATGGTGACCGGTGCGGCGGTCGGCGGCACCGATGTCGACCCGGGCTACAGCGGTCCGGTGACGGGCGCCTCCCGAGTGCTGTCGATGATGGTGCTGCGGTTCCCCGACGCTGCGGCCGCGGCGCGGGCGGCGACCGCGATCGATGCCGCGGACGCCGCGGTCAACCCGGACAATGTGTCGGTGGCGATCCCGGGTTACCCGGCGGCGCACGCACATTGGCGGCCGAGCGTGCCCACCCTGGCGGCGACCGTCGCGGACGGCGTCTACGTGCTGAGTTCGATCGCCGGTCACACCTCCACCGATGTGGCGGCGCTGACCGGCCTGGTGCGCAAGGGTTTCGACGCGCAGCTGCCGCGCCTGCGGGATTTCGTTCCCACGCCCGCCGACCGGGTGGCGAGCCTGTCCCTGGATCGGGAGGGCATGCTGCGGCGGCTGGTTCCGGAGGCCCCGGGCCGCTGGCCGTATCCCAAGGTGATCGTGAATGTCCCGCAGCGCGACGCGGTCTGGACCTCGGTGATCCGCGCTGAGGGTGTGGTGTTCGGGCCGCGCGCGGCGCGGCTGTGGAACGGTCATTCGGCGGCCGATCCGCCGATCGAACTGGAGGCCGTCAACGGCGCGACCCAGCTGTTGCGCATGCCGACCAGCGCCGCGGCGCGCCATGCGCTCGAGAAGTTCGACACCAGGCGCTCGACGGGGTCCACACGTCCGGTGTCCGGTCCGCAGGGAGTACCCGACGCGCTGTGCGCGGAGCACACCTCCATCCCCGAGGGCGAACCGAGCCGCTTCCTGTGCGAGGTGATCTACGGGAAGTACCTGGCGCGGATGCAGGGCAGTCAGCTGCACAATCTGCAGCAGCGGCTGACCGCGCAGTACGGCCTGCTGGTGAACGGCGACAGCTGATGACAGCGCCGCTGGCACCGGGTGAGATCTTCGCCGGATATCGCATCGAACGCGTCCTCGGGCACGGTGATCGGGGCGCGGTGTATCTGGCCGCGCATCCGCGGCTGCCCCGCTTTGTCGCGCTCAAGGTGCTCTCACCCGTGCACAGTGGCGATTTCGAGTTCAGTGCCCGCTTCATTCGCGGTGCCGAACTGGTGGCGCGGCTCGAGCATCCGGCCATCGTGCCGGTGCACGATCGCGGGTTCGAGCGCGGATGCCTGTGGATGGCCATGGGATTCGTCGACGGCGTCGACGCCGGGGAATTGATTCGACGCCATCCGGACGGAGTGGACCCGCGGACGGCGGTCCACATCGTCACCGAGGTGGCGCACGGTCTGGACGAGGCGCACCGGCGCGGACTACTGCACCGCAGCGTCCGGCCGAGCAACATCTTGCTGGAACCCGTTGCCGGGCAACCGGATCGGGTGTTCATCTCTGATTTCGGCATCGCCCGGCAGACCACCTCCACCGAGGCGCTGACCGAGGCGGGCACGCTGGTGACGAGCCTGGCGCACGGTGCGCCGGAGTTGCTCGCGGGCGGCGACCTCGACGGCCGGGTCGACGTCTACGCGCTGGGGTGCACCCTCTACGAATTGCTCACCGGGACACCGCCGTTCCCGGCCTCGAGCCCCGCGGCCGCGGTCCGGGCGCACCTGACCGAGCCGCCGCCACGGCCCAGTGCGCGGCGTCCCGGGCTGCCGCTCGCGATGGACGCCGTGATCGCCGTGGCGCTGGCCAAGGATCGTGATGACCGCTTCGCATCGTGTGGTGCGCTGGCCGCGGCCGCCACCGCCGCGCTCGACGGCACGACAATGCCGGTGCCGCGAAGTCGTCGGCGGTTCGGCAGGCGGACCGCCGTCGCGCTGGCGGTGGCAGTGGTCGCGGCTGTCGCGGTCACGGCCACGACTCTGCTCGTGGGGCAGGGCAATTCACCCGCCCCGGCGGCAACCTCGGTGAGCGCCTCCCCGAATCCTGTCGTCGCGGACACCCGGAATGCGTGGGGCGCTTACGAATTCATGGTCCAAACGTTCCCGACCCTCTTGCCCGCGGATCCGTTGTCCACCGGATTTCAGGGCGTCCGCTGTGTGGTGATCAACAGTGACGGTGGCCGCGTCGAACCCACCTCCACTCCGGGCGCGCTGGCGGGTATGCGCTGCGCGGGCAACGGCAACCCGTTGGACTGGCTGTTCATCTACTGCAATACCGACCGCAGCCCCGCCACACTTCCCGCAGACTCCGAAATGTCCGCGGTACTCGGCGACCAGCGCTGGCAGCGTGCGACCGGGTCCGGCCGCCTGCGCTGGGGCAACGACATCGGTCTCTACGGTCAGCCCACCGGCAATATGGACATTCAATTCGACAATCCCGCACAGAGTTTCTGCCGCATGGTGGCGGCGGGCGGCGCGACCGGCCAGGACCTCTTCGACCGCTGGTGGCCGACCGCCCCGCTGTGACTCACCCGTTGAGGGGCCGGTCCTCGGTCCAGTCGACGGTCAGCAGGCGTTCCTGGAAGCGCCACTCGGCATCGTCCTGGACGAAGGTGTCCTGGTAGCGGATCCGCATGACGAAGATCCGCGGTCCGGTATCGGTGTCGTAGACATGTGAAGCGGTGCAATAGGTTTCGCCGCGAATGGGGTCGGCGGCGAGGTCGAGCAGCTGATTGGCCACCACATGCTGGGTGACGCGATACCGGTCCAGGGATTTCATCGTCGCGGCGATGTCGTCGCGCCCACGCACGGTGGTCGGCGGCCGATCGGCCCACTGAATGACGAGCGCGCCGTCGGCGGTGAACAGTCCGGCGATGTCGGCGTCGCGCCGACGGTCCGCGTAGGAGGCGTAGAGCTCGACGAGTTCACGTAGAGCCGGTCGGGTTTCGAGATGATCCACGCCTCCAGTACTACTCCCCGGCAGCGGTGGCATGCCGCGCGGCAGGTCGGTGGGGATGCGGGTGCTATCCGCGCCGGACCCGCCGATAGGTCGGTTCCGCGAGTGCGGCGGTGGCCAATTGGCGTGCCACCTCGGCGATGTCGTTGACGGGTAGTGCGGCGACGGTGATCCGCAGGTGGTCGGTGAGGGGGTGGTCGGTGGCCTCGAAGGGGCCGCCGGGGGCGGCTTTGATGCCTGCGGCGGCCAGGGAGATCATGGCGGCGTTCTCGTCGGCGACCGGGAACCAGAGGTTGATGCCGTCGCCTCGGGTGAGGTGGATGCCGTGGCGGGACAGGGCTTTTCGGAGGGCTTCGGCCTTGCCCCGGTAGACGGCTCGGGCGTGGGCGACGGTGGCGATGGCGGTGTCGTCGGTGAGCATGTGCAGCAGGACGCGCTGTAGCAGGCGGCTGGACCAGCCGGGGCCGAGCATGCGGCGTTCGATTGCGGGGTCGAGGAATTCGGCGGGGCCGCCCGCGACGGCCAGGCGCAGGTCCGCACCGTGGGATTTGGAGTAGGAGCGGATGTGGACGGTGCGGGCGGGGAGGCGGGCGGCCAGGGAACGCAGGGGGGAGTGGGCGATGCCCGCGCTGTGGTCGTCTTCGAGGATGAGGGGGGTGGATCCGGCGACGACCGCGGCGTCGGCGAGGACATCGGCCAGGGCGCGGACGCGCTGGGGGGTGAGGGACGCGCCGGTCGGGTTCTGGGCTCGGGGTTGCAGCAGGATCAGGGCGGGGGAGGTGGCGGCGAGGGCGACCGCCAGACGGTCGGGGAGCATGCCGGAATCGTCGAGTTCGACGGGGACCGCCCGAGCGCCCAGGCGGGCGAGCAGGTCGAGAAACGGTGGGAAGCACGGGTCTTCGACGACCACGGCGTCACCGAGGCGGACGTGGGCGCCCAGCAGGCGGTCGACGGCGTCGAGCGCGCCGTCGAAGACGGTGAAGCGTTCGGCGCGGGCGGGCCAGTCGGCGCGGACGGCCGCCTCGAGTTCGGGGAGGACGGCCTCACCGAGATAGGTGGCGGACAGGTCGTCGAGGTACCCGTCCGCGGCGAGGGCGCGCAGGGCGGCCGTCAGATCCGGGAGCAGCGCCGGATCGGGGGTGCCGCGTGCGAGGTCGATGCGAAAAGCGCTGTCGGAGTGCGGATGTAGCCGCTGGTAGCGGCTGGCGGCGGGCGCGGACGGCGGGTGCGGGGTGTTCTCGACGAAGGTGCCCGCGCGGCCGCGCGCCACGATGGCACCCGCTCCGGCCAGGGCCCGCCACGCCTGGGTGACCGTCACGGGGGAGACCTTCAGTTCGCGGGCGACCTCGCGGACGGTGGGCAGCCGGGAACCGGGTGGCAGTGTGCCCGCCCGGATGAGGTGGCTGACAGCTGCCGCGATGCCCGCCGCGGTGCGGTCGTGGGCGGCGGTGGCGATCGCGGCGGTGTCGTCGTTCCCGGCCGCGTGCGGTGCTCCGAGTTCGCTGGTCACTGGCTCATTGTGCGTTCGATGGTGGGGCGGGTCCGAGGGGCGTGCGCGGAGATTTACGGTCACGAAACCGTTTCGTCCGTCTTGTAACACAAGTGAATTCGTTTCCCGTGCAGTATGACAAAGCATGGGAATCGTTCGAGCGGCGCTGGTGCAGACGAACTGGACCGGTGACAAAGAGTCAATGATCAAGGCGCATGAGGACTATGCGCGGCAGGCGGCGGCGGCCGGGGCCAAGGTGATCTGCTTTCAGGAGCTGTTCTACGGGCCGTATTTCTGCCAACTGCAGGACACGAAATTCTACGACTACGCCGAATCGGTGCCGGGGCCCACGGTGGACCGGTTCGCGGCGCTGGCCCGGGAACTCGGGCTGGTGATGGTGCTGCCGGTGTACGAGCAGGAGCAGCCGGGGCTGCTGTACAACACGGCCGCGGTGATCGACGCCGACGGCACGTACCTCGGCAAGTACCGCAAGCATCACATTCCGCACGTGAACGGGTTCTGGGAGAAGTTCTACTTCCGGCCCGGCAATCTGGGCTGGCCGGTATTCGATACGGCGGTCGGGCGGATCGGCGTATACATCTGCTACGACCGGCATTTCCCGGAGGGCTGGCGGGCGCTGGGGCTGGCGGGCGCGGAGATCGTGTTCAATCCGTCGGCGACCTCGCGCGGGCTGTCGAGTTATCTGTGGAAGCTGGAGCAGCCCGCCTCGGCGGTGGCCAACGAGTACTTCATCGGCGCGATCAACCGGGTCGGCATCGAGGAGTACGGCGACGACGACTTCTACGGCACCAGCTACTTCGTCGACCCCGAAGGCAAGTTCGTGGGTGACGTCGCCTCCGACACCGCACCCGAACTCGTGGTCCGCGACCTCGACATGGATCTCATCAAGGTGGTGCGCGACCGCTGGGCGTTCTACCGCGACCGCCGTCCGGACGCCTACGGGAAGCTGGTCGAGCCGTGAGCCGCACCTTCATCCGCGGCGGAATCGTGGTGTCCGCCACCGGATCTCAACTCCTCGACGTCCTCATCGACGGTGAGACCATCGCTGCGGTGCTGCAACCGGGTTCGACGGCCCTAGGCGTCGACCTCGCCGCTGCCGCCGACACCGTCATCGACGCCACCGGCAAATACGTGGTCCCCGGCGGCGTCGACGGGCACACCCACATGCAGATGCCGTTCGGCGGCACCGAGGCCAGCGACACCTTCGAGACCGGCACCCGGGCCGCGGCCTGGGGCGGCACCACCACCATCGTCGACTTCGCCATTCAGAAGCCGGGGGAGCGGGTGCAGGACAGCCACGCGCTGTGGCAGCAGAAGGCCGCCGGGAAATGCGCCATCGACTACGGCCTGCATCAGATCGTCGGATCGGTCGACGACGAAGCACTGAAGGGCATGCGCGAATTGGTGTCCGAGGGGGTGAGCAGCTTCAAGCTGTTCATGGCGTATCCGGGCGTCTTCTACTCCGACGACGGCCAGATCCTGCGCGCCATGCAGACCGCCGGGGACCTCGGTGCACTGCTGATGATGCACGCCGAGAACGGCATCGCCATCGATGTGCTTGTCGCACAGGCGGTGTCACGTGGCGAAACCGCGCCGTACTACCACGGTGTCACGCGCCCTTGGCAATTGGAGGAGGAGGCCACCCATCGCGCCATCATGCTGGCACAGGTGACGGGTGCGCCGCTGTACATCGTGCACGTCTCGGCGAAGCAGGCTCTCGAGCAGATCGCGCACGCACGCGGCAAGGGGCAGAACGTCTTCGGTGAGACCTGCCCGCAATACCTTTATCTGTCACTGGAAGAGAATCTGGGCGCGCCGGGATTCGAAGGCGCGAAATGGGTGTGCTCCACGCCGCTGCGTGCCCGCGCCGAAGGTCATCAGGACGAGCTGTGGCGCTACATCCGCACCGGCGACGTCACCACCGTGGCCACCGACCACTGCCCGTTCTGCATGAAGGACCAGAAGGATATGGGCGTAGGGGATTTCAGCAAGATCCCCAATGGTATCGGCGGCGTCGAACACCGGATGGACCTGATGTTCCAGGGCGTCAAGGACGGCCGCATCTCACTCGAGAAATGGGTGGAGGTGTGCTGCACCGCGCCCGCGCGCATGTTCGGCATGTATCCGCGCAAGGGCGTGATCAGTCCGGGCGCGGACGCGGACGTGGTGATCTACGACCCCAACGGGCACACCAGCATCGGGCTCGGCAAGACCCATCACATGAACATGGACTACTCGGCCTATGAGGGCTACGAGATCGACGGGCACGTCGACACCGTGCTATCGCGTGGCCGGGTCATCGTCGAGGGCGGCGACTACCTCGGCGCGGCCGGGCACGGCCGGTTCGTGAAACGCGGACTGTCGCAGAACCTGCTCTGAATCCGAACCAACGACGGGAGAGTACCGCATGGACATCGGTGTGGTGCTGCAGTGCACGCCGCCCGCCTCGCGGGTGGTCGAGCTGGCGAGAATCGCCGAGACGCACGGGTTCTCGCACGTGTGGACCTTCGACTCGCATCTGCTGTGGCAGGAGCCGTACGTCATCTACAGTCAGATCCTCGCCGCGACCCGCAAGGTCGCGGTGGGGCCGATGGTGACCAACCCGTCCACCCGGGACTGGACGGTCACCGCGTCGACCTTCGCGACCCTCAACGACATGTTCGGCAATCGCACCGTGTGCGGGATCGGGCGCGGCGACTCGGCCGTGCGCACCCTGGGCGGGCGGCCCGCCACCATCGCGACCCTGCGCGAATCCATCACCGTCATCAGGGAATTGGGCAACGGCCGCAGTGCGCAGGTGGGCGACACCGTGATCCGGTTCCCGTGGGCGGTGGACTCGCGGCTGCCGGTGTGGGTGGCCGGATACGGGCCGCGCGCACTGGATCTCACCGGGGAGGTGGCCGACGGATTCATCCTGCAACTCGCCGACCCCGACATCACCGCCTGGACCGTCGCGCGCGTGCGGGCGGCGGCCGAACGCGCCGGACGCGACCCGAAGGACGTCACCATCTGCGTGGCCGCGCCCGCCTACATCACCGACGGCAGCGCGGCGGGCCTGGAACACGCCCGCGAGCAATGCCGTTGGTTCGGCGGCATGGTCGGCAACCACGTCGCCGACATCGTCGGCCGCTACGGCGCGGACAGTGACGTGCCCAAGGCACTCACCGACTACATCGCGGGCCGTCAGGGCTACGACTACAACGAGCACGGCCGGGCCGGAAACACCCACGCCGCGTTCGTGCCCGACGAGATCGTCGACCGCTTCTGCCTGCTCGGCACGCCCGATCAGCATCTGACGCGGTTGCGTGAACTCGAGGCGATGGGCGTCGACCAGTTCGCGGTGTATCTACAGCACGACGCCAAGACCTCCACTCTCGAGGCGTACGGCGAATCCGTCCTGCCTCGGCTCGCGCATCCGGTCGACGCGACGGTGACCGCGTCGTGACAGTGGGATCCACCGTTCGCCGCATACGCTTTCGCGGCTGGGAGCTGCTGTATCCGGTCGCGGCCTTCGTCTTGCTGATCGCCGTCTGGGAACTGGTGAAGGCGCTCGTGCCCGCCGGCGGCGTCAGCATCGGGCAGCAGCGGATCCTGCCGCGCACCACCGATGGCGCGCTGCCGCATGCCTGGGCCGTCGTCACCGTGCTGGGGGAGCGCGACGGTAAGACCACCGTGGGCGCGACCCTGCTGCGGACGGCGGGCTTCACCCTCGAATTGGCGCTGCTGGCCCTGGTTCTCGGCACGGTGGTCGGGATGGCTCTGGCCGTGCTGATGCAGCGGTTCTCCTGGGTGGAGCGCGGGCTGCTGCCGTATGTGATCGTCTCGCAGACGGTTCCGCTGATCGCCCTGGCTCCGCTGGTCGCGGGCTGGGGCGGGCGGGTCGTGATCGCGGGCCGACCGTGGCAGCCGTGGATGAGCATCGTGGTGATCGCCGCCTACCTGGTGTTCTTCCCGGTCGCCATCGGCACGCTGCGCGGGCTGCAGTCTCCGGCACGGGCTTCGGTGGAGCTGCTGCACAGTTGTGCCGCCGGATGGTGGGCCACGCTGCTGCACCTGAGGTTGCCCGCCGCGGTGCCGCACCTGCTGCCCGCGCTGCGGCTGGGGGCGGCCGCGGCGGTGGTCGGCAGTGTGGTCGCGGAGATCTCCACCGGGACGGCGGGTGGGATCGGCCGTCAGATCATCGTGTTCTCCCAGCAGTCCACCGGCAATGCCGCCCGGTTGTACGCGGCCGTGGTGGCGGCCGCCCTACTCGGGCTGGTGCTCACCGGCCTGGTGTCGCTGGCCGAGGTGGGGCTGCGCCGCTACAGCCGTCCCGGTCACACCGCGGCAGGCGCTCGGTGAGCACAGTTCTACCCGCTCTACCCGGAGGTGTATCGGTGACCGTCCAGCCCATCCCCGCTGTCGAATTGGCCGGGGTCGGAAAGATTTTCAGCGCCGGTGCGGTCACCGCGCTCGCGGACATCGGGCTCACCGTGGCCGCCGGTGAATTCGTCTCGCTGATCGGACCGTCCGGCTGCGGCAAGTCCACGCTGCTGCGGATCATCGCCGACTTGGAACAGCCCAGCGCGGGAACCGTTGTGGTGCACGGCAAGACGGCCCGCCAAGCGCGCCTCGACCAGGATTACGGCATCGCCTTCCAGCAGGCGGGACTGCTGGACTGGCGCACCGTGCAGGAGAACGTCGAACTGCCGCTGCAACTGCACGGCGTCGCGAAACGCGAACGCCGGGCGCGCAGTGCGGAACTCCTCGAGATCACCGGTCTCACCGACTTCGCGCGCCGCTTTCCGGCCGAACTCTCCGGTGGGATGCAGCAGCGCGTCGCCATCGCGCGCGCTCTGGCCCGCAAACCGCCACTGCTGCTGATGGACGAACCCTTCGGCGCACTCGACGAGATGACCCGCGAACGCATGCAGGGTGAACTGCTGCGCATCGCCGAGGAGACCGGCGCGGCAGTCGTTTTCGTGACCCACTCCATCCCCGAGGCGGTGTTCCTCTCCGACCGGGTGGTCGTCATGTCCCCGCGTCCGGGCCGCGTCACCGCCGTCCTCGACACCGGCGGCTGGGATCGCGCCGCCGAGGAGGACGTGCGCTCCACCGACGCCTTCTTCAGTGCGGTGGCCGCCGTGCGCGCCGCCCTGCACGAGGGGCCCGGCACCGTCGCGAAAACCACTGCGGGACAGGACCTCCGATGAACCGGATAGCGCGGAGCTGGCTGCCGCCGGTGCTCTTCGGCGTGATCCTGCTGCTGCTGTGGCAGGTGCTCACCGTCGCCGCGGGCGTCCCGTCGTTCCTGCTGCCCGCACCCAGCGATATCGCGAAAGCCTTCGGCGACAACCACACCGCCATCACCGAGGCCGCCGTCGCCACCGGCAAGAACGCCCTGGCCGGACTGCTGGCCGGAGCCGTGCTCGGCATCGCCGCGGCCATCCTGGCGGTCCGATTCCGGGTGGTCGACGGCGTTCTCGGCGCGCTCGCCACCGGTGCGGCCGCGGTGCCGATCGTGGCGCTGGCGCCGCTGCTGAACTCCATGTACTCCACCACCACCGATCTGCCGCGGCGCGTGGTGGCCACGATCGTGGTGTTCTTCCCCGTCTTCGTCAGCACCGCACGCGGATTGCGTCAGGTGCCGCGCGTGCACACCGACCTGATGACCGCCTACGCCGCCAGCGGCTGGCAGATCACCCGCACCGTGCGGCTGCCCGCCGCGCTGCCGTACCTGTTCACCGGGCTGCGCATCGCCGCTCCCGGCGCGGTGATCGCCGCCCTGATCGCCGAATACTTCGGCGGCCTGCAACACGGTCTGGGCAGCCGCATCACCTCCGCCGCCGCCAATACCGCCTATCCGCGCGCCTGGGCGTATGTCGTCGCCGCCATGATCCTCGGCCTGCTGTTCCTGACCGCCGTCGTCGCGCTGGAACAGCTGACCCGCAGACCCCGCACCATCCTTGGGAGATCGAAATGAGAAACACCACCGCAAGATTCCGCGTCCGAGCCTGTCTGGCCGCCGCCGTCCTGGTGGCGGCGGCGGTGACCGGATGCAGCACGACGAGTTCGACGACCACGTCCGACGGGCTCACCAAGGTCAAACTGCAGTTGCAGTGGTTCAAGCAGGGGCAGTTCGCCGGATATCTGGCGGCGGTCGATCAGGGCTTCTACAAGGAGCAGGGCCTCGACGTCGAAATCCTCGACGGCGGAACCGATATCGTGCCGCAGACGGTGCTGGCGCAGGGGCAGGCCGACTACGCCATCGCGTGGGTGCCCAAGGCCCTCGCCTCGCGCGAGGCCGGGGCGGGCATCACCGACGTCGCCCAGATCTACCAGCGCTCGGGCACCAAGCAGGTCTCGTTCAAGACCGCGAACATCAACAGCTCGGCCGACCTGAAGGGCAAGAAGGTCGGAAACTGGGGCTACGGCAATGAATTCGAGCTGTTCGCGGGGATGACCAAGGCCGGACTCGATCCCGCCAAGGACGTCACCCTGGTGCAGCAGCAGTTCGATATGAACGCATTCCTGTCCCACGACATCGACGCCGCCCAGGCCATGTCCTACAACGAATACGCGCAGCTGCTCGAGGTGAAGAACCCGGCCACCGGAAAGCTCTACACCCCGGCCGATTTCGCCACCATCGACTGGAACGACCAGGGTGTGGCCATGCTGCAGGACGCCATCTGGGCCAACACCGAGAAGCTGAAGGACAGCAAATACGCCGACCAGACGGTGAAGTTCGTCGCGGCCTCGCTCAAAGGCTGGGCGTTCTGCCGCGACAATCTCGACAAGTGCCGCGATATCACCGTGGCCGCGGGTTCCACGCTGGGCGACAGCCATCAGCGGTGGCAGATCAACGAGGTCGACAAGCTGATCTGGCCGTCGCCCAACGGGATCGGCATGATCGACAAGGCAGCCTGGGACCGCACGGTGCAGATCGCGGAGACCACCAAAAATCAGGAGGGCAAGACCGTCCTGACCAAGACGCCGGATGCCGACGCGTACAGCGTCGAGTACGTGACCAAGGCTCTGGACCTGTTGAAATCCCAGAATATCGATGTCACGGGCAATTCCTTTGCGCCGCAGACGGTGTCGCTGACGGAGGGCGGCAAGTAGCCGCCCTCCTCGATCGGCCGATCAGCCCTGGGCGGCGGAGACGCTGTCCAGGGTTACGTCCGCGGCGGGAGTGCCGTCGCCGGAACCGTCCACCACACCGGCGGCGGCGATGTTCTGCAGCACGTCCATTCCGGCGGTGATCTTGCCGAACGGGGTGTAGTTGGCGGGCAGCGAGGAATCCCGGTACACCAGGAAGAACTGGCTGCCATTGGTGTTCGGACCGGCATTGGCCATGGCCACGGTGCCCGCGGGATACGTTGCGCCCGCGAGGTTCTCGTCACCGAAGGCGTAGCCCGGGCCGCCGGTGCCCTTGGCGGTCGGGTCACCGCACTGCAGCACGAAGATGCCCTGCGTGGTCAGCCGATGGCACTTGGTGTGATCGAAATACTGCTGTCCGGCCAGGAATACGAACGAGTTCACGGTGTGCGGGGCGCGCGCGGCGTCCAGACTCAGGGCGATGTCACCGCAATTGCTGTGCAGCGTGGCGTTGTAGGCGGCACCGGTGTCGATCGACATGCCGGGCTCGGACTGCCACTGCATGCCGTTGGGCTGGGCGGGGGCGGCCGACGAGCAGCCGGGCACGGTGTCGTGCCGGGGCGCGGGGGTGGCCTGGGCGCGTCCGGAGATCAGCACGGTGAGCGCCAATCCCGCGGCGAGCAGGCCGATCCGCCGTAGTGCCTTGCGGTCCAACCGGATTCGGCGGGAGGTGCGGGCGTCATCGGCGTGCGGTCGCTGATCGGTG
Source organism: Nocardia sp. NBC_00511 (assembly GCF_045161165.1). Taxonomy (NCBI): domain Bacteria; kingdom Bacillati; phylum Actinomycetota; class Actinomycetes; order Mycobacteriales; family Nocardiaceae; genus Nocardia; species Nocardia sp. NBC_00511. The sequence continues at coordinate 2,964,660 of NZ_CP107849.1, read as the reverse complement.
CTCACAGGCGGGGTGCTCCTTCGGCCGGAATGGCGGGACGGACCTTGCGGTCGGCATCATTGCACCTGCGGGCCGCGCGCGCCACGAGTTGGCCGGAACCGAGCGCCCGACGCGCCCGGATCCCACCTATGCGCCGAGCCGGGCGCGGGTCCGGTCGTTGATCTCATCGGTGCGGGACGAGTGCTGCCGCAGACCCGCAACCTTGGAGCATTCGTCGCCCGGGCGGGCTCGTCGGCCGTAATCGTGATGCAGCTCACAGTTGTGCGTAATGTATATAAGTGCTGCTGGAACACGTTCTAGTTCAGTTTTTCTGATGGAAGTCTGAGATTTTCCTGTTGAAACGGTCTCCGGGAGAATCTGAAGCATGCATTATTCACTCGTCTACATTGAACACCTGATGATGAGGAGTGGCACGTGACCGGATCCGCCGAAGATTTCCTGGCCCAGGTCTTGATCAAGACCATTCAAGGCCTGTTCTCGGGTAGCGGCGGTGGCCAGGGTAGCTCCGGCACCGGCGCCTGATACGCCTGTAGAACAGAACAGCCCATCGAATCGCGCGGGATTCGATGGGCTGTTCGCTGTTTCGGGGTCCGGCCTCAGCGCAGTAGATCGGGGATCATGGTGCGGGTGTCGGGGACGAAGGGCCAGGACGGATCTTCGAGGTGGGAGCGGAGTTCCTCGTCGGTCCACCACCAGCCGTCGGCGATCTCCTCGGGCTGATGGATGATCGGGCCGTCGTAGCGCAACTCGTAGGCGAACAGATGGCAGCGCATCGGCCGGTCGGCCCAGACCCCGTTCCAGGAGCCACTGGCCAGGGGCAGGGGGCGCTCGTCGCGGGGGCCCAGGATGATGCCGAGTTCCTCGCCCAGTTCGCGGACCGCGGCCTCTCCGGGATCCTCGCCGGGGCCCAGGACGCCACCGGCGAGGCAGTCGTGCATGCCCGCGAACACCGACTTGGTATCGGTGCGGCGGTGCACGTAGACGCGGGAGCCGTCACGGGAGCGGACCAGGACGCCCGCGCTGGCGTGCCAGATGCCCTGCGCGTAGACCACCGAGCGCTCCTCGACACCGATCTCGCGACCTGTCGCGTCGTACACCGCGATCATCTCCGCCATGCCGACAGCGCTCCTCTCCTCGGTGCTTCAGCCTCGCACAGCACCCGCCTACGGGTACGCCGGGATCCGGAAAATGATCCCCGCTGGGTCGGCGGATACGGCCGAATGGACTCCGCGAGGTCGAGCGCACCTCGGCGATGCCGCCCGGTCCCGACCACCGCGGCGTAGCCTCAGGGACGCAACCGTTTTCGTCAGGGAGGACGAGACCATGCCGCTGCCCCGAACACTCGCGAAGATCAACCGAAGGATCAGCAATCCGGTGCTCGGCGTGATGGCCCGCCTCGCACCGGGATTCGGGATCGTGATCCACCGGGGCCGGAAGTCGGGGCGGGTGTATCGATCCCCGGTCATGGTGTTCGCGCGCGGCGACGGCTATCGCATCGCCCTCACCTACGGCCGGGATGTGGACTGGCTCAAGAACATTCGCGCGGCGGGCACCTTCGAATTCGAGACCCGGGGGCGCACCGTCGAGCTGACCGAACCGGTGGTGGGGGAGGACGCCTCCGCGGGCTGGGCGCCGCCGGTGGTGCGGCAGGTGCTGGTGGCGCTGTCGGCGCCCTACTACGTGCAGGCCCGCCGCCTACCCTGACCGCCCGCGCCGCTGCCCAGTGTCAGTGCGGCGTCAGGCGGATGATCACCGTGCCCTGCTGCCAGCTCTGGTACGCGTCGGCACGATTCGGCGTGCCGTCGGCGTCCCGGGTGATTCCGGCGAACTTGGCCCACTGCCGGTTGTCGCGCGCGATCGCCTCCGCCAGTGTCACCACGGTCTCGCTGTCGCTGATCACCTCGGCGTCCGCGGTGAAGCGCGGCCCACCCGTCGACACCTGGACCGGAACATCCTTGCGGATATTGCGCGCCCACGGATGCATGGCCGTGCCGATCAGCAGATTGCCCTCGTGCCGGGTGTAGGCCAGGGGAATGTTGTACTCCTTGCCGGACTTGCGCCCGACCACGGTCAGCACCAGCAGGCTCTTGCCGACCTGACCCGACAGCACCGGCACTCGCAACAGCGTGCGAACGAACCGGTTGAGCAGGCCCTGATAGGGGCGGATGGCCTCGGGGCCGGAGGTGGTGGGGGTGCCGTACGGGTTGGGTGCGGGCTGCTGTTCGGTCATGGCGTCGCTCCTGAATCGAAATGCTTTGCACCACAGCTTGATAGACATCGAGTCTAGGTCGCTGCCGGGATCCGGTGCGGGCACGCGGTAGATTCGCCTGGTCCGCAGCACGACCAGCCGTCCAGGAGCGCGTGTTGACCGATGTGGTGGATAGCCCGGCCCCGCCGGAACGATCCGGGCGGCAGACGGTCGACGACCGGCCGCCGATGGCGTGGCGAGCGGTGGCGGCGGTGGTCGTCCCCGCCGCGATCGTCCTGATTCTCTCCGCGAGCCGCTACGGCTACTTCGGTGACGAGCTGTACTTCCTGTCGGCCGGGCGGCGACCCTCCTTCGGCTACGCCGACCAGGGACCCGTGCTGCCGCTGCTGACCCGGTTGATGGACCTGCTCGCGCCCGGCTCGTTCCTGGTGTTGCGGTTGCCCGCGGTGGCGCTGACGGTGCTGGCGATCGTGCTGTGCGCCATGCTCGCCCGTGAATTCGGTGGCGGGCGCTGGGCGCAGGTGCTGGCGGCGGCGGGGTACGCCACCTCGCCGTTCCTGCTGTTGCAGGGTGCGATGCTCACCACGAATGCCGTCGATACCGCGCTGTGGGCGATCATCACCTGGCTGGTGGTGCGCTGGGTGCGGACCCGTGACGATCGACTGCTGCTGGCCGCCGCGCTGGTCACCGCGATCGACATGCAGGTGAAGTGGCTGATCCCGTTCTTCTGGATCGCGGTCGCGGCCAGCAGCATGGTGCTCGGGCCGCGCGAGCTGGTGCGGCGGCCACTGCTGTGGGCGGGCGGGGTGATCGTGGTGGTGGCCACCATTCCGGAACTGCTGTGGCAGCGCGAGCATTCGTGGCCGCAGATAGAGATGGGCCGGGTGATCGGCGACGAGCAGGGCATTCTCGGCGGGCGGCTGCTGTTCGTGCCCATGTCGGTGAGCCTGGCCGGATATCTGGGCGCGCTGTTGCTGCTGTGGGGGCTGGCGGTGCTGCTGCTGTCGCAGACGTTGCGGCCCTACCGGTTTCTCGGTGTCACGCTACTGCTGCTGTACGCGGCGTTCCTGATCACCGGCGGCCGGATCTACTATGCGGCGGGCATGTACGCGGTGATGATCGCGGCGGGCGCGGTCGGACTGGTGGCGACGGCGACGCGGGCGGCACCGCGATGGCGCACCGCGCTGACGGCGGGAACGATCGTATTGACGGTCGGGGCAACGGTTTTCACGCTCTATTCGACCCCGTGGCGGCCCGCCGACGAGGTGCGCCCGCCCAAGGACGATGCCGAGGCGGCCATCAATATCGGCACCTACGGCTCCTTCGGCTGGCACGAACTCACCGACGAGGTCGAACGCGTCTACGACGGCCTCACTCCGCCGGAGCGCGAGCACGCCGTCATCATCGCCGACACCTATTGGCAGGCAGCGGCTCTCGACCAGTTCGGTCGCGCGCACCTGCCGCCGATCTACAGTCCCAGCCGCGGCTTCGGCTACTTCGGCACGCCACCGGACGACGCGTCGGTGATGCTGGCGGTGGGTGGTTACGAGGCGGCGTGGCGCAGCCAGTACGAGCACGTCGACCCGGTCGGCAAGGTCGACACCCGCCTCGGTTTCCAGGGCAACACCCAGGGCGTCACCATCTGGAAGTGCTCGGGCCTGAAGAAATCGTGGACGCGGGAGTGGCCGCACTGGATGCATCTGTGAGCGCGGGACGCAGTCGCCGGACCGTGGCGGCGGTGCCCTCACCGAGCTGGAAGCGTTCCACCGCCGCCGCCAATTCCGGTAGCCGCGCGGTCAATTCGTCGCGCAGCGCGCCCTGCACCTCGAGCTGACCGAGCACCCCGATGGTGGCCAGGATGGTGCGGCCGATCGGAATGTACTGCGGCGGCGCGGTGAGCTGGCGGCCCACATTCGACAGCCGCGGTTCGATGACGCGCTGTACCTGTTTGCGCAGAAACGCCTGGGTGAGGTGAACCTCGCGCTGATGGAACAGATCGCGGATCGGAGCGATCATGGTCACCAGGGCCGCGATGTCGAGGTCGCGTTCGGGGCGCACGAAGCCGTGCCGCCGCAGCGCCGTTTCCAGATCGGCGTCGGTGCCGTTGAGCGCGGCATCACCGATATCGCCTGCCAGGACCGGGAATTCGAGCGGGAACGGCGAGCACGCGCCGAAGTCGACGACGCCCAGGCGCCCGTCGCGCAGGATCCGGAAATTGCCGGGGTGCGGATCGGTGTAGACCAGGCCGGTGCGCGCGAAACTCGACATGACGAACCGGGTCACCAGCAGCCCCACCCGACTTCGCTCGGCCGGAGCGCCGGAGGCGATGATCCGGTTGAGCGGGATGCCGTCGAGCCATTCGCCGACCAGCACGTCGCCCTGCTGCGCCACCACGTCCGGGACCACGAAATCCGGATCGTCGGCGAAGGCGGCCGCGAAGATGCGCTGGGTGGCGGCCTCTTTCGTGTAGTCGAGTTCCTCGATGATGCAGGCGGCGAACTCCTCGGCGAGTCCGCGAGTATCCGCGTCGGGTGCGAAAACCTTTGCCAGGGGCGCCATCCGGCGAATCTGCTCGAGGTCGGAGCGGACCGCCTCGCGGGCTCCGGGATACATCAGCTTCACCGCGACCCGGCGGCCGTCGGACCAGGTGGCCCGATGGACCTGGCCCACCGAGGCGGCGGCCGCGGCGCGAGGTTCGAACTCGGCGAACAGGTTTCGCCAATCGGGGCCCAGACTCGTGGCCATGGCGTCGGCGACCGCACCGGGCAGCATGGCCGGGACAGAATCCTGCAATCGGCTCAACGCCTCGCGATATGGTTCGCCGAGCTCGGGCGGCAGGGCGAGTTCGTAGAGGGCCAGCACCTGTCCGAGTTTGGCCGCGCAGCCCTTGAGCTCGCCGAGCACCTCGAACATGTGCTGGGCGGTGCGCGCCTGGATATCCAATTCCACGTCGCGCGAAGCGGTTCCGAACGCCCGTCGCCCGATGCCGCCGACGCGGCGCGCGGCGTAGGCGACCGGCAGGGCGGTGATCTTGGCATTGCGGACGGCGGTGCGAGTCGGCGGCAGTCCGTCCGGCTCGGTCCGGCGGCGGCGTGGTCGACGTGGCTCACCCTGGCGCGGTTCGGGCATCGATGTCCTCCGAATTCCGGGGGTGTCTCAGTGTGTTCGCCGAGTGACCCAGTGTGGCATGCCGTCGATCTTCCTGGGTAGGTCAGAAACCGGCATCGGGCGTGTCATTTTCGGGTAAATGGCCCATTTACAATGCCAGCAAACTGTCTCAGACTGTTCCTGACGCAAAGGAGCGGATGATCATGAAAGAGCCCATCGGCGCGGTGGCCCTGCGCCCGCGCGAGGTAGCCTTCGACTTCTCCGCCACCCCGCTGCACTGGATACCCGGTGAACCCGTCGCCTCCCACGCCATCTCCGGGCTCAACCTGATCCTGCCGCTCGGCGAGCGCGGCTTCGTCGAAATGTTCCGCCGCGCACTGCCTTACGTCACCGACGAGGACCTGCGCGAGCAGATGATCGGCTTCATGGGACAGGAGGCCGTGCACGCCGAATCCCACGATCGGGTGATCTGGGAATTCCTGCGACGGCACGGCATCGACCCCGCGCCCATCCTCGCCGAGGCCGAATACCTCTTCGACCGGGCCATCGTGCGCCTGGACACGCTCCCACCGCAGCTGCGCCACCGGGTGGTCGCCCAGATGCTGGCCGTCATCGCCGGACTCGAGCACTTCACCGCGCTCGGCGGCGACTGGCTGCTCAACCAGGACTTCGAAGCCCTCGACGCCGATCCGGCACTGACCGATCTGTTCCGCTGGCACGGTGCCGAGGAGGTCGAGCATCGCAGTGTGGCCTGGAACGTGGCCCGCTACTTCGGGGCACGGCGGCCGCGACTGGTCACCATCTATCTCGGGACCAGTGTGGGATTGCCCGCCGGGCTGGTGGCCATCGCCTGGTGGCTGGTGCGCAAGGACGTGAGTCTGCCGAACCTCGGACCGGTGCAGGTGTTGCGGGAGATCAACAGCGCGATGCGGCGTGGCGTGCTGCCCCGCTGGGGTTTGATCGGCGAGGGTTTCAGGTCGTTCATCCGTCCCGGCTACGACCCGGCCGACACCGGCGACACCGCGCAGGCGCTGCGGTATCTGGCCAAGTCCCCGGCCGCCAAGCTGGCGCACGCCTCATGACCGAGGCCCCCGCGTCACCCACCCTCGAGGGTCGGATCGCCGAGCTGCGCGGGCGCGGTGTGCCGCCCGCGTTCTGGGCGCCGCTGCGCCGCGATCCGCTGTTGATGGTCGCCGACAAGCTGATCGCGCCGGGCGCGCGGATCCTGGCGCTGCTCTCACCACGCGGTATGCCACGCGAAACCTACGGCCACGCCCGCGAACTGGTACTGGTCGATCGCGAACCGGTGGCCGCCGACGCGGACGTGGTGAGCTTCGTGTTCGCGCATCCGCGTGGCGCGGTGCTGCGGACGTGGTGGCCCGGCGCGCACCTGGACGTGGTGCTGCCGTCGGGGCGTATGCGCCAGTACTCGCTGTGCGGCGACCCGGACGACCCGTTCCACTATCGGATCGCGGTGCGCCGGATTCCGGGCGGCAGTGGATCGATCGAGCTGCACGAGGAGCTGCGACCGGGTATGCGAGTGGGTTTTCGAGGACCGCGAAACGCGTTCCCGCTCAGCCTGACCGGTCACCTCGGCACGTCACCGCGGCTGCGGTTCGTGGCGGGCGGCATCGGCATCACCCCGATCCTGGGCATGGTCCGCGCCGCCGATCGGGCCGGCGCGGACTGGTCACTGATCTACACCGGCCGCCACCGCGACTCACTGCCCTTCCTCGACGAGCTCGCCGGCTACGGCGACCGGGTCACTGTGCGCACCGACGACATCGACGGCCTGCCCACCGGGGAAGACCTGGTGCCGCAACCGGATTCGGAGCTCGCGGTCTACGTGTGCGGGCCGCCCGCGCTACTGGACGTGGTGGCCGCCCGGGTGGCTCACGTCCCCGGTCTGGAATTCCATCACGAGCGGTTCGCGCCGCCGCCGATCGTGGACGGGCAGCCGTTCACCGTCCAATGGGGCGGCGGCGGACCGGTGCTGGAGGTGCCCGCCGATCGCAGCGTGCTCTCGGTGGTCGCCGAGACCGACCCCGCCGTGTCCTACTCCTGCCGCCAGGGGTTCTGCGCCACCTGCAAGGTTCGGGTGCTCGCCGGGACGGTCGAGCACCGCGACACCGTCCTCGACGCCGCCCAGCGCGCCCAGGGCGACATGTTGATCTGCGTCTCCCGCGGCCTGCCCGGACAGCGGCTGGTACTCGACGCGGGACCGGCCAGGCGAGCGGACACCGTCGGCTGAAAGAGCTGGGCGCGGCGGGGTTTCCGCGCTCTCATACTGCCGTCGTGCGGGTGCTGGGGGCTCGCGCGGCGGAGTGCGGGGGAACGGCCGCGGCGTCGGCGGGGACGTCGCGGCCGGTGTCCGTCAGTGGGTCAGGCTCGCGCGGGCGATGGCGAAGCGGGTGAGGCTCGGCGGGGTCAGACGGGAGCCGTAGTAGGCCAGCCAGGCCTCGGGGGTCACCGGGACCACCGCCCGATTGTGCTGCACCGCACGCACTATCGCGGTGGCCACCTTGGACGGGGGATAGCTGCGCAGCCGGTAGAGGGTGTCGAAGAGCTGCTGGCGGGCCTGCTCACGGTCGGCGGTGACGCCCGAGAACTCGGTGGTGCGAACGATATTGGTGTGCACGATGCCCGGGCACACCGTGGTGACGCCGATCCCGTCGGCGGCCAGTTCGGCGCGCAGGCAGTCGGAGAAGGTGAAAACGGCGGCCTTGCTGGTGGAATAGGCGCTGAAACCCTGCTGCGGACTGTAGGCGGCCATGCTGGACACGTTCACGATGTGCCCGCCCAGACCGCGTTCGGCCATCAGCGTGCCGAAGGCGCGCGAACCGTGCACGACGCCGTTGAAGTTGATGTCCATGACGCGTTCGAAGCTCTCGGGCGGAGTCTTCAGGAACGGGGCGGCCTGCCCGATACCCGCGTTGTTGACCACGATGTCGGGGACGCCGTGCACCGCCGCCACCTCCGCGGCGTGCGCGGTGACCGCGGCCCGATCGGCGACGTCGAGGGCGTAAGGGTAGGCGGCACCGCCGGATTCGGCGATGAGGGCGGCGGTGTCGCGGGCGGCGTCCCGGTCGATATCGGAGACGACGACCTCGGCTCCGGCGCGCGCGAACGCCAGGGCGGTCTCGCGGCCGATACCCGAACCGGCTCCGGTGACGACCACCAGGTGATCGTCGAAAGGCCGACCGGACGGGCGGCCGACCTCGGCGCGGCGCAGTTCCCGGGCCGGTTCCTGCCCCGAGACCGCGTCGACGAGTTGGATCGCGGCCTGCGCCAGCACCCGCGGATGCGAATACGGCACCCAGTGACCGGCCTTCAGGTCTCGTCGCCACAGCCGCTGCGTCCACTCGGCCTCGTCGTCGAAGACCGCGGGCCGCACCGCCGGATCGTAGGCGGGCACGATCAATTGCACGGGCACCCTGGTGTGCCGATCCCGAGCCGAGAACACCTTCCCGACAACGAGATTCGCGCGGTAGATCTGCAACCCGGCGGCGGCGTCGGCGGTGAAGGTGTCACCGAGGGTGACCTGCTCGACCGGCGTGCCCTGGGCCAGGCGCAGGCCGAGCCGGAAGGTCCGCTCGGTGAGGCCGCCGCGCACCAGGGCGGGGGTGAAGGGGGCCATGAACGCGAATTGGTAGGCGACCGAGGCCAGCTGGGCCAGCGGCGCGACCAGATTGCGTGGGGTGGGACGGGCGAAGCGGCGGCGCGCCCAGCGTCCGGCGTGATCGAGGTTGGGGCCCGACACCGAGGTGAACGAGGCGATGCGCTGCTCGGCGTCGGGTTCGGTGACGGCCTCCCAGACCGTCACCGAACCCCAGTCGTGCGCCATCACGTGCACGGGGGCGTCGGGGCTCATCGCGTCGGCGACGGCGCGGAAGTCGGTGGCCAGCTCCGCGATCCGGAAGGCCCGGTAGTCCTGCGGATCGGTGGACGCACCGTGGCCGCGCGAGTCGTAGCGCACGATGTGGAACCGGTCGATGAGATGCGGAATCACGTTGTCCCACAGCCGATGCGAGTCCGGCCAGCCGTGCACCAGCACGATGGTCGGCCCGTCCGGGACGCCCTGCTCGTAGACGGCGATGTCGATCTCACCGTTGCGGACGGTGGAGCGCCGGGGCTCGGAGATCACCTGCGGCTCGGCCGGTTTCGACCGTCGGGGTGTTCTCTTGGGCCGATCGGTGTCGGTGTTGCTGTCGGTGCGCGGCGCCATTGCAGCTCCTCTGTCTCGGACAGTTGGACGAACTCAGCTTGATATGCCCGAGCGAAGCTGTCAATGGCGACCAATAGTGCTTCAGAATCCCCTTAATAGACTGACTGAGACGGCATTGCTAGTGCTGGAAGGAACCGGCCGGTGCCAGCGGCACCACCAGGCTCGACGGGAATACCGAATTCTTCTGGATCTGCTGCGAGGTGCCCAGCATCCGACCCAGATCCGCCGGGTTCGGAATCGTCGACGGGAAGGTGCCGGAGGTGATCCGCAACCGCAGCGCATGCCCCGCCTCGAGCCGATGGAACGCCGGACGAATCTTGATATCCATCCGCACCACCGCGCCCGGGGCGAGCAGCTGCTCGTTCTCCTTCAGCACGGTGTGCTCCGGGGCGTACACGGTGCCGTCGTCCGACTTCCAGGTCTTGGCGTCGTCGAGGGTGCGCTGACTGGCCAATTGCGCACCGCCGGTGATGTTCACGGCCGTGCCGTCGGGCGCGACATCGTCGAGCCACACCTGGAAGGCGGCATCGGTTCCGGTCGAGGACGCGTACAGCGAGACACTCGACGGCCCGGCCAGCACGGTCGGCTCGGTGACCGCATCCGTGGTGTAGGCCAGCCCGGCGGTCGGGCCCTGCACCCATTCGGTGCACGGATTGGAGACGGTGAAGATTCGGAACACGAAATCGAGCAGGCCCGCGGTGTACTGGCCCAGCGTCTCGCGATTGCAGATGGTGTCGATCCCGGTGTAGCTCAACTGATCCGACGCGTCGGCGACCGACGGCTTGTCGGCGACCAGCCGGTTACCGTCGAAGTAGCGCTGCTGGATGGCGGCCTGCTCGAACGGGTAGCGCGCGGTGTCGGCGGCATTGTTGTTCGCGTCGATCACGTGCAGCGGGGTGGGGGTCTCGTCGACGCCGTTGTGAATGTCCTTGAGCCAGCGGTCGAACCACGCCAGGGTGATCTGATCGGTGTCCATGCGTGAGCCGGGACCCAGGCCCAGACCGACGTGATACCAAGGGCCCATGAGCAATTGGTAGCGCCCGTCCGCCTGCTGGTCGGGAGCCATCGGCGCGAACTGGTCGCGCCCGGCCGCCAGATTCTGCAGTTGCGCGTAATTGCGCACCGCGCCTTCCTGATACAGGTCCCACCAGCCGTCCACCTGGTACATGGCGATGCCCCGGTCGACCAGATTGTGCAGGTCGGTCTCGAAGCGGCGGTCCTTCCAGAAGTCGTTGTCGTAGGCGGTCGCGCCACCGGTGTAGGCGTCGAACAGCAGCTTGACCGTGCTGGTGTCCGCTCCGACAAGGGCTTTCAGGTGATCGCCGAGGGATTGCAGGAAGGTCTGCGGCGTCACCACGGCGGTCAGGAACGGGCCGATGAGGCTCAGATACGGGACCATCAGCGAGATGACGGTCAGCAGCAGCGGGCTCATCATGCCGTCGTGGTTGAGCACCTCGTCGAAGATGTTGTTGGGCACCGCGAACGGGACGATCGCCTTCAACGGCGAATCGGGGCCGACGGTCTCCGCGGTCCGCATCGCCGACAAACCCGGGAACGAATACCCGTACATGCCGACCATGCCATTGGATCCGGGCAGTTTCGCCGCCCAGTCCACCAGCTCCGACCCGTCGTGGCCGTCCTGCTGCGACGCCGGACTCCACGCACCGGTCGAGCCACCCGTGCCGCGCACATCCGCGGTCACCTCGATATAGCCGTGGCGCACCAGCACGTCCTGCATGCTGGTGGCCTGGTTGATGATTCGACGCGCGTCCTTCAACTGATCGGGCAGCTGAATGTGCAGATCGTCGATGACGCCGGTGATGGCCGCGACCAGCGCGCTCGTCACCGCGCCGTAGGTGGTGAAGTTGACGATCACCGGGAACTCGCCGGTGGCGCGCTGCCCGGTGGCCGGATCGGTCGGATACCGCACCTCGGCCTGCAACTGGGCACCGTCCGACATCGGAACCACCTGCCCCAGTTGATATCCCACGCCGTAGGGGGCGGGCGTCTGCTGATATCCGGCGGGCAGGCCGAAATTCTCGGGGGCGTCGGGCACCGGTCCGAAGACCGGCGCGGCCCCGGCGGGCAAGGCGGCGGAGACGGTCATGGCCAGGACGGAGAAACCGGCGATGGCCAGCGGCGCGAAACGGCATCGACGCGGCCGGGACTTCCTACTCAACGATCTACCTCTGCGGATGGTCGGGGGCCGCTGCGGCAGCGCCGAATTCGTCGAACCGCGCGACCTCGTCGTCGGAATTCAGCACACCGCACAGGGGCCCGGGCGCACCACTGGCAATCGCCAAGAGTGTGACCGGGGCCATTGTGCACAAGACCAAAAACCTGGGTCTGTGCGCAGTCGAGGCGTGCCGTGCCCGGATTACGGTGCGAAGGAGGCGGATTCGAGGCGGCGCGCGATGCGGGCCGCGGACAGTGTCATCGCGTCGGTCGGACGATGCGGGTCCAGTGCGGTCAGCTCGTGCACGCGCGCCAGCCGATAGGTGACCGTATTACGGTGGATATTGAGCAGCCGGGCCGTCGCCAGCTGGTTGAACCCGGTGTCGACGAACACCGCCAGGGTCTCCGCGAGCAGCGGCTGCGTGTCGAGCGGGGCGAGCACGGCGGCCAGCCCGGCGCGCGCGGGACCGCCTGCGGCGACCGTGTATTCGAACATCAGATCCGGACGGCGGCACAGCACCTGCGAACGATCCAGGCAGCGGCCGAGTTCGGCGAGCACCCGGGCCTCGGCGAACACCTCCGGCACCGCTGCCCGGCAGTCGGCGGTGGCGACGCCGACCCAGAACGGGGCGGGTGTCACGCCGCGTGCCGGCTCGGCCGGCGGGGTGGTCTGGCCGACCGCGAGCCGCGGCGCGATCAGCGGACCGCCCTGGGTGGGCAGTCGGCCGCTGAGCGAGGCGAGGGTTGCGCTGCCGTCGTCGCCGGGATGCAGCGGCAGCAGCGCGGTCCAGCCGCCGCTGTCCAGGCGCAGGAACACGCCCGGAATGGCCTCGATGCGATGGCGCAGTTCGCTGGTGTCGCTGCCGCGGGCCGCGCCCAGGCGGAAGACCGCGACCAGGAACGCGTCCGGCACCGAGATCGCCGGTTCATCGGCCCATTCGATCGGGTCGTGCCCGGTGAGCAGGGCGTCGGCGATGGCGCGGCGGCGTTCGAGCAGCTCCCACCGCGGATCGTGGGCCCGCTGCACGCAGGCGGTCGCGATCCGGGTGGTGAGCAGCGTGATGTATTGCAGCAGCGCCAGCGCGGCATCGTTGAGCAGGTCGCGTTCGGCCTCGGTGGCGGCGGTCGTCTTCAGGCGCGACCAGATGTACTGGGCCCCGATGCTGTAGCGGCCGAGCACCTCTTCCAGGGGTTCCCCGTCGCGGACCCGGCCCAGCGCGATCTCCACCACCTCGTGGGTCTCTTCGGGTGTCGGCACCCGCCCCGAGCGCACGAAGTCGAAGAACAGATCCACATTGAGCTTGGTGCCGCGCTCGAAACCGGTGGCCACCAACGGTTCCGGCAGCGTTCGATAGGGCGGCACGGAGGCCGGGATGTCGTCCCGTGCCACTACCGCACGCCGATACAGCTCCTCGAGCGCCCGGTCCCGCAATCGCGCCTGCATAACTCTCCTACTACCCGTACAGCGACTCGATAGTAGCGGCGTAGTTGATAGCTATCGGTTTGCGCCTCAGTTTTCCGGTGGCCGTCAGGTTGTCGGAGCCCGGGGTCCAGACGTCCGGCAGCACCGCGAACCGCTTGATCTGCTCGACCCGCGAGAGCTTGGCGTTCGCCGCGTCGACGCCTTCCTGCAGGCTGGCGAGCACGGCCGGATCCGCGGCCAGCGCGGGCAGGCTCCGATCGGTTAGCTGGTGACGCTCCGCGAAGGCGGCCGCCAGATCGGGGTCCAGACAGATGAGCGCGGTGTTGTAGGAGCGGCCCTCACCGATGGCCACCACCGTGCCCGCCAGCGGTGTGCTCTCGGTGACGGTGTTCTCGATATTGGTCGGCGACATGTTCTTGCCCGCCGCGTTGATGATGAGTTCCTTCTTGCGATCGACGATCTTGAGGAAGCCCTCGTCGTCGAGTTCGCCGATATCGCCGGTGTGCAGCCAGCCGTCGGCGTCGAGGGTCTCGGCGGTCTTGTCGGGGGCGTTGCGGTAGCCGCGCATCACCATCTTGCCGCGCACCAGGACCTCACCGTCCTCCGCGATGCGGACCTCCGCGCCGGGTAGCGGGCGGCCGACCGTGCCGATCTTGATGCGGTCGGGGCGGTCGACGGTCGCGCCCGCGGTGCATTCGGTCATGCCGTAGCCCTCGCACAGCGGCAGGCCCAGGCCGAGGAAGAACTCGTGGGTGTCCTTCGGGATGGGTGCGGATCCGGTGACCGCGATGCGGATGCGATCCATGCCCAGCTGTTCACGAATGGTCTTGAGCACCAGGCGATCTGCCAGGAGGTACTGCGCGGCTTCGAACGGGTTGAGGCGGCTGCCGTCGGACTGTGCGCGCGCCCGGGCCCGCCCGGTGCGGATCGCCCAATCGATGAGCAGCCGTTTGACCGGGCTGGATTCGGCGGCGAAGCGCTCCTCGAGGGCGGCCTTCACCTTCACCCACACGCGTGGCACGCCCAGGAACACCGACGGCCGTACCTGGGCCAGCGCGCCCGCGACCTGCTTGAGATCCGGGCAGGTGGTGATCTCCGCGCCGGTCAGCATCGAAAGATAGTGCGCGAACCAGCGATTGGCGGCGTGCGCGTCCGGCAGGTACGACACCACCCGGTCGGCGGGGGAGCCGCCGCCGAATTCGTCCACCACGCGGGCGTTCTCGATGAAGTTGGTGTGCGTGAGCTCGACGCCCTTGGGTGGTCCGGTGGTGCCGGAGGTGTAGACGATGGTGAGCAGACCTTCCGGATCCACCGCGCGCCAGGTGGCCTCGAAGTCGAAGCCGTCGGCCGGGTTGTTCTCGATGTCGGCGATCGAGACGCACCCCGCAGGCGCCTCGTCCACACAGATCACGTGGTCGACCGTGACACCTTGTGCCGCAGCCTTTTCCACCGCTTCGAGCACCTGCGGTGCGAACTGGCGTTCACAGATGATGGCCTTGTTGCCCGCGTTGCCGAACTGGTACACCAGCAGATCCACCGGGTTGGTGTTGTACACCGAGAACGGTGTCGCGCCGGTGTGCAGGATCGCGGTGTCGCACAGGTGGAATTCGGGCCGGTTGGTCATCATCAACGCCACGGTGTCGCTCGGGCCGATCCCCAGTCCGGCCAGGCCCGCGGCCAGGGTGCGCACCCGGGCGCCGTATTCGCGCCAGGTGATGGCGACCGTGCCGTCGAGGGTGCGTAGCGCACCGTGATCCGGGTAGGCGGCCACCTTGGCCTGGAACGCCTCGCACATGGTGCGCGGGGCGGTCCCCGCAGCGGTTGATGAACTCACGGGTACAGCACACAGCACAAAGGACACGGCGGTCCACTGGCAATGGAGAAGATCTGTATCCGCCGATTTGTGCATAGTGACAAGGTGGGGTGGGTGCCCGGTCGGACCGGGCGGGCGCGGCGGCCCGCGGATGGTTCGGCTTGCCGGACAACCGGATTCGAGTCCGCCGGTCATGCATGAGACGTATCGTCGATACCACGAACAGGACCGCCGGACCCCGACCGGGCCGTCCGATCGGGTAGGCGTGCGCGCGAACGAGGAGCAGCCGTGATCACCCCTACCACCAGCGGAGTGCAGGACTTCATCGACCGGCAGGAAGTCGAATACGTCGACATCAGGTTCTGCGATGTGCCCGGCATCCAGCAGCATTTCTCGGTGCCCGCGAGCATGTTCGGCGACGACCTCGTCGACAACGGCCTCGCCTTCGACGGCTCCTCGGTGCGCGGCTTCCAGGCCATCCACGAATCCGACATGCTGCTGCTGCCGGACCTGCGCACCGCCCGGCTGGATCCGTTCCGGGCCGCCAAGACCCTCAATATCAGCTGCTTCGTGCATGATCCGCACACCCGCGCCGCCTACAGCCGCGACCCGCGCAATGTGGCGCGCAAGGCCGAGGAATATCTGCGCTCCACGCAGTTGGCCGATACCGCGTACTTCGGTCCGGAAGCCGAGTTCTACATCTTCGACTCGGTGCGCTACGACACCACCATGAACGGGGCCTTCTACGAGGTGGATTCGGTGTCGGCGGACTGGAACACCGGGAAATTGCGCAATGCCGACGGCACCCTCAACCGCGGCTACAAGATCCGGCCCAAGGGCGGGTACTTCCCGGTCGCGCCCTACGACGCCGACGTGGATCTGCGCGACCGCATGTGCACCAACCTGCAGAACGCCGGATTCGAACTGGAGAAGGGGCATCACGAGGTCGGCACCGCCGGACAGGCCGAGATCAACTACCGGTTCAACACGCTGCTCGCGGCCGCCGACGACCTGATGCTCTACAAGTACATCATCAAGAACACGGCCTGGGAGGGCGGCAAGACCGTCACCTTCATGCCCAAACCGCTGTTCGGCGACAACGGTTCCGGCATGCACGTGCACCAGTCGCTGTGGCGCGACGGTACGCCGCTGTTCTATGACGAGGCCGGATACGCCGGGCTCAGCGACCTGGCGCGGCACTACATCGGCGGACTGCTGCATCACGCGCCGTCGCTGCTGGCCTTCACCAACCCGACCGTGAACTCCTACAAGCGCCTGGTCCCCGGCTATGAGGCGCCGGTGAATCTGGTCTACAGCCAGCGCAATCGGTCCGCGGCCGTGCGAATTCCGGTGACCGGGGCCAGCGCTCAGGCCAAACGCCTCGAATTCCGTTGTCCGGACTCCTCGGGCAACCCGTACCTGTCCTTCGCCGCGATGATGATGGCGGGCCTGGACGGCATCACCAACAAGATGGAGCCCGCGCTCCCGGTCGACAAGGACCTCTACGAACTCACCCCCGAGGAGAGCGCCGAGGTCACCCAGACGCCCGGCAGCCTCGATCAGGTCATCGACCGCCTCGAGGCCGACCACGAATACCTCACGCAGGGCGGCGTTTTCACCGAGGACCTGATCGAGACCTGGATCCGCATCAAACGCGACAACGAGATCGCCGAGATCAATGTCCGCCCGCACCCCTACGAATTCGAGCTGTACTTCGACGTGTAGACACTCGCGGGCGCGGGATCGCACCGGTCGCGCATCGGCGAGCGACAGCGCAGTACCATCCGGGGACGAGCGGGGGCCGAATCCGAGGGTACGGCGGGGCCGAGGAGGCGACGATGGTCGATCAGCGCGGCAGTACACGGCACGGCAGCTACGGCGTCGACGCGCCACCGGTGGTGATGGGACTCGCATCCGCCATGGTCGTCTGTATCGCGGGCATTGTCGTGTCCGCGTTCAGCGGGATCGACTGGCTGGCAGGGCTGTTCACGCTCGGCGCGGTGTGGAGTGTGGGCCAGCTCGGGCTCTACCTGCACGCCACCCGGCGCGGGAAGTTCGCGGTCTGGAATGAGCTGTTGGACGAACTCGCGTTGCGCGGCGACGAACGGGTGCTCGATCTCGGCTGCGGCCGGGGCGCGGTACTGCTCGCCGCCGCGCGGCGGCTGCCCACCGGCGAGGCGGTCGGCATCGATCTGTGGCGCAGCGTCGACCAGTCCGGCAATGCCGAGGAGGTCACCCGGCGCAATGCGGAGGCCGAGGGCGTCAGCGACCGCGTCGAACTGCTCACCGGCGACATCACCGCACTACCGTTCCCGGACAACAGCTTCGACGTGGTCGTGTCGAGCCTGGTCATCCACAATATCGGCGTACCGGACGCCCGGATCGCCGCTGTCACCGAAGCCCTGCGGGTGCTGAAACCCGGTGGGCGGCTGCGCATCGCCGACATCCAGCACACCGATGAATACGAGACCCGGGTGGTGGAACTGAAGGCCACCGACGTCGCGCTGCGGCCGCTGGGCTGGCGGATGTGGTGGGGCGGGCCGTGGATGCCGACCCGCCTCGTCACCGCCACGAAAGCCGCCGAGCGGTGACGGTCAGGCCGCGTCGGGACGTTGACCGCCGGAGGCGATCGTGAGGATGTCCTTGTTGCCGTCGGCCCAGGTGGCGGTCATGGTGACAGTGCTTATCCGCCAGGTGTTCTCGATCAGGGTCAGCCCGATGCGGTAGGTGCCGCCCAGCGTCCAGCGCGGGGAACCGAAGGTGTTGGCCAGCAGATGGATCGCCTGGAAGACGGCGGTCAGTTCGGCGCGGTCGCCGTCGACGGTCACCAGGTGGTTGCCCAGCAAATGCTGGGTGGCGTCGAAGGAACCGATGAGCTTCTCCCAGTCGGCGCGGATCTGGCCGGGGGTGACGGTGGCGGGGGAGCCGCCCCAGATGCTGGTGTAGTCGAGGGTCACCTCATCGGCGAAGACCGACTCGAAGGTGTCCCAATCGCGAATGTCGATGTACCAGAACAGGCGGGTGGCGGCGTCGATGATGTCGGCGCGCTGCTGGGCGGTGGCGGTCATGTCAGTTCTCCTGTGCTGCGGTGGAATTGGTGACGGGAAGCAGGTCGCGTTCGGCGAAGACCTGGCGGGCGACGGTCATCGCGGTGAGTACGCGCGGGAAGCCGGTGTAGGGGAGGGCCTGCAGGATCGCCTCGACGAGCTCGCCGGGTGTGACACCGGCCCGCAGCGCCGACCCGAGGTGGGCTTCCAGCTGCGGCCGGGTGTCGCCGAGGGCGACCAGGGCGCCGAGGATCACCAGCTCCCGGCGTCCCGCATCCAGGCCGGGGCGGGAATGGATGTCGCCGTAGGCGAATTCGACGGCGAAGCGGTGCAGATCCGGGGCGATGTCGGCGAGCTCGTCGTAGACGCGGGCACGCACTCCGCCCGGCCCGCCGAGTTCGGCCTGCCGCGCCGCCCCGAGGCGGTAGCGTTCGTTCATACGAGCAAGCCTGCCGCGTGCGCGTCGCCGTAACCAGCGCACGCGGTGCCTCGTACTGCCAGGGCCACCCACGACCACGCTGTGCCAGACTGGCCGCCATGGCGGTGCGTGAGGATCTGGCGGAATTCCTGAAATCCCGGCGCGCCCGCATCGATCCCCGCGACACCGGGCTGCCGCCTTCGGGAATGCGGCGGGTACCCGGGTTGCGGCGCTCCGAGCTCGCCCACCTGGCCGGAATCAGCGCCGAGTACTACCAGCGCCTCGAGCAACGCCGCGCCGCCAACCCCTCCGGTGAGGTGCTCGACGCGCTGGCCGTCGCGCTGCGGCTCAACACCGTCGAAAGCGACCACCTGCGCACGCTGGCGCATCCGGCTCGCGGCGGCGACACCGCGGCCACGGCCGCGCGACCGGAACTGTTGCGGATGCTCGACCTCATCGACAAGGCGCCCGCCCTGGTCATCACCGATCTGTTCGACGTGCTGGCCGCGAATGCGCTGGCGCACTACGTATTCGGTGACATGGCGCACGAGAACATGGCGCGCGCACTGTTCTTCGAGCCCGAGGCGCGAGAGTTCTACCGGGAGTGGCCCGAGGTCGCCGCCGCCACCGTCGCCCAGCTGCGCCGCGTCGCCGGACGCTACCCGGGCGACCCGGCCACGCAGGCGATCGTCGACGAACTCGCCAGCGGCAGTGTCGAATTCGCGGAGCTGTGGCGCGCCGGGGATGTCGAGCTGCGGACCTTCGGCGGCAAGCTCATCGACCATCCGCACTCGGGCGAGCTTCGTTTCAGCTACGAGAACCTCGAACTGCCCGGCGATCCGCGCCAGCGCATCATCACCTTCACGCCCGAGCCCGGCACCCTCCTGCCGACGCTGTAGCGCCCTTTACCTCACGCGTAATCGCTTCTGTGCCGCGCAACGAACAAGCTTGGTACATGAGCGAATACGACAACATTGCACAGCGCTACATCGACACCTGGAACGAGCAGGACGCGGGCAAGCGCCGCGCTCTGATCGACGAGCTGTACACCGCCGATGTGGCTTTCACCGACCCGCTGGTCGAACTCACCGGCACCGACGCGATCGACGCGATGGTCGCGGGCGCACAGCAGCAGTTCGCCGGACTGAACTTCGGGCTCGGCCCGGTCGACGGGCATCACGACATCGCGCGATTCACCTGGACTCTCGGCGCGCCGGGCTCCGACCCGTTGGTGGTCGGCTTCGATGTCATTACATTGGTGGACGGACGGATCAGCCGGGTCCTGGGCTTCCTGGACAAGGTTCCGGCCTGAGTCGTGAGCAGGTAGCGGTGCGGGCGAGACGCGAGAATCGCCCGCACCGAGCCATGTTCACGATCGGGTGCGGGAATGTGGTTGTGACGCAACGTGCCACGCGATAGACGTCGTGGGTCATGTGGGGTGGCATCAAACTATGACGTTTACCTCACTGCCCGCGCGTGGCAGGTGAGCGGCCATACGATCCGGGGCTGACATATGCGGGAAGGCGAGTAGGCCATGGATCGAAATGCGTTCGTCGAGGTGATGAACGAGGCGAGCGGCATGCTGGAAGCCGGGCTGGCCGAGGAGGCGCTGACCCGACTGACGGCGTTCGACGACACCCTCACCGACGCGCCCGACCCCAAGGACTACGGCTGGATCGTGTCCTACCGCTTCCGGGCCGCCTTCGCGGCCGGCGATTTCGCGCAGGCCCTCAACCTGGCCACCCACGGGCCCGCCCGCTTCCCCGCCGACATCCCGCCCGCCACCCTGGCCACCATGTACTCCATGGCCGTGGAGGCCGCCACCCAGCAGGGGCAGGCCGACGCCGCCGTCACCATGGCCGACCGCTGCCTGGAACTGCGGCGCGGCAACGGCGATCACGCCGAGGTCCTGATGGCCGCCATGACGGCCTGCACACTGCTCGGCGATATCGAACGCCACGATCTGGCCGGCCGCTACGCGCAGCTGCTGATCGCCGAGGGCGTCGGCCACGACGACTACCGCGGCTACGGCTACTACGCGCTGTGTGCCGCCATCGAACAGGGCGTCGGCGGGCATCTGGTCGACACGTTGCGCGCGGGCCGCGAATGGCTCGAGAGCCAGGACAACGAATTCGCCCGGGTGGCACTGGAATACCTGGAGAACGCCCCCGCTCTGCAGAACCCGCACGGACCACCAGCCGCCCCGGCCCCGATCGAACCTCCGCCGCTGCCACCCGAATTCGTGGTGCCGCCGGTGGCCAACCCGAACGCCGTGGATCCGCTGCTGGTCAACCTGGACCTGGCCGATCCGCTCGGCACCAGCCTCACCGTGAGCGACCCGCCCGCCGCGCAAACCCAGTACCTGCGCGTGGGAGACGGTGCGCCGCAGGTGGTCACCGCGCCTGGGCAGCCGCCCGCCCAGCAGGTCGCGGGCGGCGAGACCGCCGACGCGCTGATGGACGCCAACCGGCCGGGCATCGCGGCGGCCGCCTATCGCGCGCTGGTCGACGACGCGGTCGCCTCCGGATCGCCGGATCCGCTGATCATGGGCAAGTCCGTGTTGGGGCTGCTGACCGCGCTCATCTTCGACAATCGGGTCGGGGAGGCGCACGCGGTCTGGATCGACGAGCAGAGCCCCACTCACCTGGGCGTGTGGTCGCTCGAGAACGGCCAGACCTCGGTGCACGACGCCATTGCCTACAACCTGGTCGCGGCCTTCCTGCACTCGCTGAGCACCGGCGACCGCAATGCCTCCAACCACGCCGTCGACAGCCTGATGGCGCGAAACCTGGAATGGGCCTACGAGAACGACCCCCAGGTGGTACCCGCCATGATCAATACCTGGCGGCGGCACCTCTACGAGATCCACGAGGGCGACCCCGGCCCCGAATACCGCTGGCAGCTCACCCAGGCCGAACAGCGCTGGGGCGGGCCGATTTCCGACGGCGGCCTGTACTGGCTGCGCCCCTACCGCTGGGTCGTGGACTGGGTCTGAACCGCCGCGCCTAGGCTACGAACCATGGCAGCGACGGAAATCTGGCACAACCAGCAGTGCTCCAAGAGCCGGGCGGCGAAGGCCGTGCTCGACGGCAGCGGCAGCGACTATGTCGAACGCCGCTACCTCGACAACCCGCCCAGCGCGGCCGAAATCCGCGACGCGCTGGCCAAACTCGGCCTCGAACCCTGGCAGATCACCCGCACCGCCGAGGCGGAAGCCAAGGAACTCGGCGTGTCCAAGTGGGGAAAGACCCCCGCCGACCGCGAACAGTGGATCGAAGCCCTCGCCGCTCACCCGCGACTCATCCAGCGCCCCATCGTCTTCACCGATGACGGCCGGGCGTATGTGGCGCGCGACGACGAAACCCTCGACCGACTGCGCTGATTGTCTGGCGTGGCCCTGCGCGGCACAGGTCGCGCAAGGCCTGGGATCACGGGGAGACCGCTGACGAGTGGCCCCGATGGCGGGTGGGCGATCGGAAGTGTCGGCGCTGAGGCGTTTCCGGAATCCGAATTCGGCGAACCGCACGACCGCGGGCCGCACGCCGACCGTCAGTGCAACGCGAAGACCGGGAATCCCGGTGCGATGGCGATCAATTCGGCATCGGTGCTGTTCTTGGTGATGCCCTCGAAGAAACGGCCGACTTCCCAGCCCCAGCGGTCCAGGTAGGCGCGCAGCAGCGGGAGCTTGTCGGCGTCGGGAACCTCGGTGGCGGTGAAGGTTTCGCTCTTGCGGCCCAGGCGCAGTTCGCCGGTGCCCGCGACGCGCAGGTTGCGCACCCACTGGGTGTGGCCGCGCGGGGCGACCAGGTAGCGGTCCCCGTCGACGGTCAGCAGGTTGACCAGGGTGGTGCGCCATTCGCCGGATTTGCGGCCGCGCACGGCCAGTAGGCGGGAGCCGGCGACGCTGATGCCCAGGCGCGGGATCCAGTTGGCGATGCGGTTCATGATCGGGTCCAGGCCGGTGGGACCGAGGTAGCGGGTGGCGGCGGTGTTGGGGTCCATGGCGGTTGCTCCTAATCTTCGAGAGCGGTGCTCTCTGTTGCGACCAGTGTGCTCGCAGCGCGACGCGACTGTCAAGAGCAGTGCTCTCGATATTTGTCGGTGATCCGAAACGTGGCACACTGGCCGCATGAGCGTGCCCCGCACCGCCCGCGCCCGGGCCCGAGCCGAGATCACCCGTGAGATCACCGACGCCGCCCGGCGGCAACTCGCCGAATCCGGCGCACCCGCCCTGTCGCTGCGTGCCATCGCCCGCGAACTGGGCATGGTGTCCTCGGCGCTCTACCGCTACTTCCCGAGTCGCGACGAACTGCTCACCACGCTGATCATCGACGCGTACAACGCCCTCGGGGACGCAGTCGACGCGGCCGTGGACGCGGCCGGGACGCCGCGCGCGCAGTGGCGGGCCATCTCGAACGCGGTGCGGCAGTGGGCAACCGAGCATCCGCACGAATACGCGCTCATCTACGGCTCGCCGGTACCGGGCTACCAGGCGCCGGAGAGCACCATCGGCCCGGCATCGAGGGCGGGCATCGCGGCGCTCACCATCGTCCACCGTGCTTGGGAGAGTGGACAACTCGTCGAACCCGACGACAGTCTGACCCCGGAGCTGGCGGCCCAGTCCGCCGCCATCGCCACTGTGATCGCGCCCGGCCTGCCGCAGGTCGTGGTGGCCCGGGTCTTCATCGCCTTCACCCAGCTCTTCGGCGCGGTCACCTTCGAACTGTTCGGGCAACTGAACAACAGCATGGATCCGGCGGGCCCGTTCTTCGCCTACGCGGTCGACACCCTGGCCGACCTCATCGGGCTGCCCGCCTAGCCGCACGCCCGAAAGCCGAGAACAGCTCGGCTACAACGGGAACGGTGGGGTACCGACGCCGACGATGCGCAGATTTCCCCACGGGTCGCGTTCCTGCAGGGTGCCCGGCGCGGGCGCGCTGCCCGGCACGGTCAGAAAGACCTGTCCGCGACCGGGTTCCGGCAACTCGATCCCCTCGACCGCCGAAACCCTGCCGTACCAGTGGAATTGGCCGTCGGTCGGATCCATATGCCCGGTCAGCGCCACCCGGACCGCCACCTCCGCGCCCGGCGCGTCCAGCAGCGCCGGGCCCGAATAGTCCGGGGCGGGTGCGGGTTCGGTGGATCGGTCCGGGACGCGGGTACTGCTTCGCCGCCCGCGTCCGAACCTCACAGCAGCCCCTGGCGCTGCCAGATGCGCTTGCCGACGGCCCCCATCAGCCCCTGCTTCTCCAGGAACGCACCGAGATTCGCCGCGCCCAGTCCGAGCGCCCGCTTGGAATGCGGATTGGCGCGCGCCATCCGGCGGGCCGCCCGCCCGTCCTCGACGCCCGCGCGAGCGTACATGTGCCAGTTGGTCATCAAGTGCACGAACAGCGGGGCGGCGAAGGCCACGCACAACCGGGTGTACCGCAGTTCGGCCTGCGACATGGTCGGCACCCGGTGCGCCAGCGCATCCCGGGCGAACCCGATGTGGCGGGCCTCCTCGGTGACGTGAATGCGCATGGCGCGCGCCACCAGTGGCTGTAGTTCGGGATCGTCGAGGGTGCGCCGCTGTAGCGCGTCGAAGATCTCCTCGCCGACCAGTGCGCCCACCCACACCATCGAGCCGCGCAGAAACAGTTGCAGCGCACTGATGGTCAGGCGCTCATAGCGGTTGGGCCAGTACGGCCGGGCCTCGATGCGGTCGATGAGCTTGCCGAACATCATCATGTGGCGGCACTCGTCGCCCATCTCGGTGAGGGTGTAGTGCGCGTGCCGCGAGGTCGGGTCGCCGTTCATGAGTTCGCGCAGCAGCAGCCGGTTGAGCAGGTTCTCGAACCAGATGCCCACCGAGAGCACATTGGCCAGTTCCTGCCGCGATAGTTCGCGGCGCTGCTCGTGGGTCATGGATTCCCAGAGCGGGGTGCCGTAGAGCGAGACCACCTCGGGCGGCAGGAAGAGTTTGTCGGGATCGAGGGCGGCGTCCCAGTCCAGGTCGACGACCGGGTCGTAGGACTTCTTCACCGATCCGATCAGCAGGCGGTGTGCCAAGGGCTCCCTGGAGGTGACGGCGTTGTCGCCCATGGCAGCTCCTGACTCTTTTAGTGATACAGGCTGTTACACTCAGATTAGTGGTACACGCTGTATCGGTCAATGATCGGATGGGTATCGTGAGCCGGGTGACCGGGACCAGACGCAGAGAAGTGGAACCGGCGCGCCCCGCCGCCGACGGCCGCAGCACCCGCTGGAACGGCCACAAGGCCCGCCGCCGCGCCGACATGCTCGACGCCGCGCTCACGGTCATCGAGGACAACGGCACCGAGATCTCCGTGCAGCAGATCGCCGACCGCCTGCACGTCCCGCGCCCGGTCGTCTACCGGCACTTCGACGGCCGCGCCGATCTCGACGACGCCATCCGCCGCCACATCCTCGACGCGCTGCTCGCCGAACTGCTACCCCGGCTCAGCCCCGACGGCACCGTGCGCGACGCCGTGCGCGGCGCGGTCGGCACCTATGTCGGCTGGGTGGCGCGGCACCCCAACCTGCACCGCTTCCTTTCGGCCGGGGATCCGCCCGGCGATGCCGCACTGGCCGGGGCCCGCGACCGTATCGGCGGACGGCTGGCCGATCTGTTCGCCGACGCCCTCGAACGGTTCGGCATCGATCGAAACCGCGCCCGCCCCATGGCCTTCGGCATGGTGGGCTTCGTCGACGGGGTCGTCAACAGCTGGCGCGCGGTGCCCACACTCAATTCCGAGCAGGTCGAGGGCATACTCACCGAGTCCGTGCTGTCGTTGCTGGAGGGCAATGCCCGTAGTCTGGACGTGCCGCTGAGCCGCGACACCGTCGTCGCCGAACTGCTCTCACGCACCGAGGCGGCACGGGCGTGACCACCGCACCGAGGATTCCGATGGCCCCGCGCTCACTCGCCTGCCTACTGCTGCTCGCCGGATCGGCCGCGGTGGCGCTGGCCCCGGTCGCGTCGGCCGACGAGGACGTGGCGCTGCCCGCCGGTCTGCACTGCGATGTCCTGGACTGCACCAACGACACCGACACCACCTACACGGTGTCGGGCTACATGTGGTGCGAGAGCAGTGACGCCGACGGCAACGGCGGGGGATCCTCGCAACAGGATCCGTTCACCGACAAGGTCCCGGCGCACAGCCGATACCGGCTGTCGAGCTGCACCAGCGGCGAATCCCCGTATCTGCGCCGCATCGACTCGGTGAACTAGCCGCGCGCCAGCGCTCGATAGCCGCTGTGCCACAGCCATTCCACCGGGCCGCGCTCGAAACGCCGTAGCCACAGGTGTGCGAAGACCAGCATGAGCGCGCACACCAGCAGATAGATCCCCACCGTGAACGGCACCCGGGCATCGGCCGAGACCCGAGTCGTCAACCCGAGACCCCAGCCGTAGCAGAGGAATCCGGACACCAGGTTCTGTAGGACGTAGCAGCTCAACGCCATTCGGCCGACCTCGGCGAAGCGGCGGGCCGGGAAACCCGGTGCGGGGCGACGCGTGTAGAACTCCGCGACCAGCGCCAGGATGCCGAGCGAGACCAGCGGGGCGGTGCCGTAGCGGGTCAGCAGGATCAGATCCCCGCCGGTCATCCCGGCGACCAGGTCGATCGGCGCGGCCACCGCGAAGCCGAGCACCATGAGGCGCTTGCGGATTCGCGCACCCGAGGGTTCGAACACCCCGGCGCGAAACAGCCGCGCGCCCAGCAGGAACAGGGCGATCGACATCGGGAAGATGAACAGCGGCTCCAGGCGGAACACCAGCAGGTGCTCCCAGCGGAAGGCCACCAGATCCCAGAACGAGCCGTCCGCATAGGGATTCGGATCCAGTGGTTTGCGGGGCGTCGAATCACCCTGCGGCGCAGCGACTATGACGACCGCGATGAAGGTCAGCATCGCGATGTGAATGCTCGCGGCCACGATCAGCCAGACCCGCTGCGCCCGCGGGCCCGTCGCCAGCACGAACGCCACCACCAGGCCGGTCACGGCATAGCCGGTCAGCACATCGAATTCGGCGACCAGGAAGAAGTTCAGCACGCCGTCGAGCAGCAGCAGTGCGGCGCGAATCGGGTAGCCGCCCGGCCACGCTCGGCCCGCGCGCGCCGCCGATCGCTGCTGAATAGCCAGTCCGATACCGAACATGATGGTGAGCAGACCCAGGAACTTGCCCTGCGCCAACTGCTGCAGGAACCGCTCGACCCACAGCCACACCCCGTGCGGTGCGTCACTGTGTGCCACGTAGCCCAGCAGGCCTTCGCCATTGGTGAAGATCCAGATATTGGTGCCCAGCGTGCCCAGGATGGCGATCCCGCGCAGCACGTCCAGGGCGGGCAGCCGCGACGAACGCACTTCGGCGGGAACGGGATCCGTGATCGATTCGACCATTCGGTCATTGTCGCGTCACCGCTGGTGGGAGCGGATCGCCCGCGCGGCTGATACCGCGTGCGACTCGCGAATGACCCCAACCCGGACAGTCCACCCGCGTAGGGGTGTGTCCTTCGCCTAGGCTCGAGGCATGCAGCGCATCATCGGAATCGAGGTCGAGTACGGCATTTCGACGCCGACCGAGCCGTCGGCCAACCCGATTCTCACCTCCACCCAGGCGGTGCTCGCCTACGCCGCGGCCGAGGGCGTGCCGCGCGCCAAGCGCACACGCTGGGACTACGAGGTGGAATCACCGTTGCGCGACGCGCGCGGATTCGATCTCGGACGGCTCAACGGGCCCGCCCCGGTGATCGACGCCGACGAGGTCGGGGCGGCGAACATGATCCTCACCAACGGGGCTCGCCTCTACGTCGACCACGCCCACCCCGAATACTCCGCGCCCGAGGTGACCGACCCCCTCGACGCGGTCATCTGGGACAAGGCCGGCGAACGGGTGATGGAGGCCGCCGCCCGCTACGCCTCGAGCGTGCCGGGCGCACCGCGGATGCAGCTCTACAAGAACAACGTCGACGGCAAGGGCGCCTCCTACGGCACCCACGAGAACTACCTGATGAGCCGCGACACCCCGTTCAACCAGATCATCACCGGGCTCACCCCGTTCTTCGCCTCCCGGCAGGTGATCTGCGGTTCCGGGCGGGTCGGGATCGGGCAGTCCGGCGACACCGCGGGCTTCCAGCTCTCGCAGCGCTCGGACTACATCGAGGTCGAGGTCGGCCTGGAGACCACGCTCAAGCGCGGCATCATCAACACCCGCGACGAGCCGCACGCCGACGCCGACAAGTACCGCCGCCTGCACGTCATCATCGGCGACGCGAACCTGGCCGAATGGTCCACCTACCTCAAGGTCGGCACCACCGCGCTGGTGCTGGACCTGATCGAGGCGGGCGAGGACCTCTCGGATCTGCAGCTGGCGCGCCCGGTCACCGCCGTGCACACCATCAGCCACGACCCGACCCTGCGCGCCACCGTCGCGCTCGCAGACGGCCGCGAACTGACCGGCCTTGCGCTGCAACGCATCTACCTCGATCGGGTCGACAAGTTCATGAGCCGCACCGGAGTCGAGGACGCCCGCGTCACCGACGTCATCGAGAAGTGGGCGCACGTCCTGGATCTGCTCGAGCGTGATCCGCTGGAATGCGCCGATCTGCTCGACTGGCCCGCGAAACTCCGTCTGCTGGAAGGCATGCGCAGCCGCGAGGGCCTGTCCTGGGCCGCCCCCAAGCTGCACCTGGTCGACCTGCAGTACTCGGATGTCCGCCTGGACAAGGGCCTCTACAACCGCCTGGTGGCCCGCGGCTCCATGCAGCGCCTGACCACCGAACAGCAGGTCACCGACGCGATGACCAACCCGCCGACCGACACCCGCGCCTACTTCCGCGGCGAGTGCCTGCGCCGCTTCGGCGCGGATATCGCTGCGGCGAGCTGGGATTCGGTTATCTTCGACCTCGGCGGCGACTCGCTGGTGCGCATCCCCACCCTGGAACCGCGCCGCGGCACCAAATCCCACGTCGGCAAGCTCCTCGACGGCGTCAAGACCGCCTCTGAACTGGTCGAGCAGCTCACCCACTAGGCAGGTGAGAGGGGCACGGAGGCTGAACTCCGTGCCCCTTTTTCGTGTCCGCGACATGGCTGCCGGGAGATCGCGGGAACAGCACAATGATGTTTAATCCGGCATGTTGTCGCCGGTGATGGGTACTGTTGGGGCTACGAGCATCGGGTCTTCTCCGGTGCTCGCCGATGATCACAGAGGAGGTCGGCTGCTATGGCACAAGAGCAGACCAAGCGCGCCGGTGGCGGCGACGAGGATGAGGGCCCGGTCGGAGACGGCGCTGCCGGACAGGAGCGGCGCGAGAAGCTCGCGGAGGAGACCGACGACCTGCTCGACGAAATCGACGACGTGCTGGAGGAGAACGCGGAGGACTTCGTCCGCGCATACGTGCAGAAGGGCGGCCAGTGACCCAAGGTGACCCCCTGCGGCTCCAGTTGGGGTTCGCCCAATCCTCCTTCTCCGAATACCTGCGGTTGCACGCTCCGGAACTGTTGCCGGGCAACGACTTCCGCTCCGTCGGCACGCGCCCTAATCCGGGCGTGCCGTCGGATATCGCTCCGCACGGCACCACCATCGTCGCGGTCTCCTACCGCGGCGGTGTGCTGATCGCCGGTGATCGCCGGGCCACCATGGGCAACCTGCTGGCCAGCCGCGACATCGAGAAGGTGTACATCACCGACACCTTCTCCGCGGCGGGCATCGCGGGCACCGCGGGCATGGCGATCGAGATGATCCGCCTGTTCGCGGTGGAGCTCGAGTACTACGAGAAGATCGAGGGCGTCCCCCTCACCTTCGACGGCAAGTCCAACAAGCTGTCGAAGATGGTGCGCGACAACCTTCCTGCGGCGTTGCAGGGCCTGGCCGTGGTGCCGTTGCTGGTCGGTTTCGATCCGGATCAACTCGATCAGGACAAAGCCGGCCGCATCGTCTCCTACGACGTGGTCGGCGGACGCAGCGAGGAGCGTTTCGGGTACACCGCGGTGGGGTCGGGTTCACTGTTCGCCAAATCGTCGCTGAAGAAGACCTACACCCGCGGGCTCGATCAGAGCCGGGCGTTGCGGATCGCCATCGAGTCGCTGTTCGACGCGGCCGACGACGACACCGCCACCGGCGGGCCCGACACCATGCGCAATATCTACCCGACCGCCATCGTGATCGACGCGGACGGCTCCGAGGAAGTCTCTCGCGAGCGGCTCGAGGAGATCACGCGGGCCATGGTGCAGGAGCGGGCCGCCCAGGCGGCGGAAGGGATCGGCGAAGCATGACTCTGCCGTATTACGCGTCGGCCGAACAGATCATGCGCGACAAGACCGAACTTGCGCGCAAGGGCATCGCACGCGGCCGCAGTGTCGTGGTGCTGGTGTACGACAAGGGTGTGGTGTTCGTGGCCGAGAATCCCTCGGCCACACTGCACAAGGTCAGTGAGCTCTACGACCGGGTGGGTTTCGCCGCGGTCGGCAAGTACAACGAGTTCGAGGCGCTGCGTCGCGGCGGCATCCTGCAGGCGGATCTGCGTGGGTACCAGTTCGATCGGCGTGACGTCACCGGCCGCTTCCTGGCCAACCTGTACGCCCAATCCCTGGGCACCATCTTCACCGACCAGCTCAAGCCCTACGAGGTGGAGATCTGTGTCGCGGAGGTGGGATACCCACAGCAGGACTCGAACTCGGTGCTGTACCGGATCAACTTCGACGGATCCATCGTCGACGAACGGGAATTCGTGGTGATGGGCGGCAACACCGACCCGATCGTCACCGCGCTCAAGGGTTCCTACCAGTCCGGCCTGGATCTGCACGGCGCCGTCACCCTCGCGCTGGCCGCGCTGCAGAAGGCAGTGCCGGAGGGCGACAAGGACAAACGCGCGGTGGGCGTCTCCTCGCTGGAGGTGGCAACCCTCGAGCAAGGCCGTCCGCGCCGGGCGTTCCGTCGCATTCAGGGTGCGGCCCTGCAGGAACTGGTGACCGGCAAGGTTCCCAGCGCCTCCGCGGCCGCCGAAGCCGACAAGCCGTCGGGCGGGGACCCGTCCTAGGGCCCGAGCAGATCCCGCTATTCGGGATAAGGCGCCTTTGCACTCGCTATAGCAGAGTGCAAAGGCGCCTTGCTTTTTCGCTGGCTACGGTGCGTGCAGCGTTGCAGCCACTGCTAAATCGTTGTGAATACGTTTGCACAAGCTGTCTCACAGCGCCCTTACCGGGGACTTCAGCGCTGTAATGTCGATAGGGTGCAGCGACGAATCATGGGGATCGAAACCGAATTCGGGGTGACGTGCACCTTTCACGGTCACCGTCGGTTGAGTCCTGACGAGGTGGCCCGGTACTTGTTCCGCCGGGTAGTTTCCTGGGGCCGTAGTTCTAACGTGTTCCTCCGCAACGGTGCCCGGCTCTACCTTGATGTCGGTTCCCATCCGGAGTACGCGACGGCCGAGTGCGACAGCTTGGTGCAGCTGGTCACTCATGACCGAGCCGGTGAGCGGGTGCTCGAAGATCTGCTCATAGACGCCGAGCAACGCTTGGCGGAGGAGGGTATCGGCGGCGATATCTACCTGTTCAAGAACAACACCGACTCCGCCGGAAACTCCTACGGCTGCCACGAGAACTTCCTCGTGGTGCGCGCGGGCGAGTTCTCCCGGATCTCGGATGTGCTGCTGCCCTTCCTGGTTACCCGTCAGCTGATCTGCGGGGCCGGCAAGATCCTGCAGACGCCCAAGGCCGCCACGTTCTGTCTATCGCAGCGCGCCGAGCACATCTGGGAGGGCGTCTCCTCGGCGACCACCCGCTCGCGCCCGATCATCAACACGCGTGACGAGCCGCACGCCGACGCCGAGAAGTATCGGCGCCTGCACGTGATCGTCGGCGACTCCAACATGGCCGAGCCGAGCACCATGCTCAAGGTGGGGTCGGCGTCGCTGGTGCTGGAGATGATCGAGGCGGGCGTCGCGTTCCGAGACTTCGCTCTGGACAACCCGATTCGCGCCATCCGTGAGGTCTCCCACGATCTCACCGGTCGCCGTCCGGTGCGGCTGGCGGGCGGCCGGCAGGCCTCCGCGCTCGAGATCCAGCGCGAGTACTACGCCCGCGCCGTGGAGCATCTCCGCAACCGCGACCGCGACCCGCAGGTCGATGCCGTGGTGGATCTGTGGGGCCGCACCCTGGATGCCGTCGAGGCGCAGGATTTCGCCAAGGTGGACACCGAGATCGACTGGATCATCAAGCGCAAGCTGTTCCAGCGCTACCAGGACCGCTACAGCATGGAGCTGTCCGATCCCAAGATCGCGCAGCTGGATCTGGCCTATCACGACATCAAGCGCGGCCGCGGCGTCTTCGACCTGCTGGCCCGCAAGGGTCTGGCCAAGCGCATCACCGAGGACGAGGCGGTCGACGCGGCGGTCACCACGCCGCCGCAGACCACGCGCGCCAAGCTGCGCGGTGATTTCATCACCGCCGCCCAGGAGGCGGGCCGCGACTTCACCGTCGACTGGGTCCACCTCAAGCTCAACGATCAGGCCCAGCGCACGGTGCTCTGCAAGGACCCGTTCCGCTCGGTCGACGAGCGCGTGGATCGGCTCATCGCCTCCATGTGAGTGGTAGCCGAAGGCTCGTAGCAGGCCGTGTACCCGTGGGGTGCACGGCCTGTTTCGTCACCGCCGTCGCGGGAAGTCTGTGAGTTTCGGGTACCGCCGCGCCACACGGCGCCGACGCGCCCATTACTCTCTACGGGGTGGCGATATCCAAGGTCGAGCGGTTGATGAATCTGGTTATCGCGCTGCTGTCCACCCGGCAGTTCCTGACCGCGGAGCGGATCCGCGAATCGGTTGCCGGTTACGAGGATTCCGCGAGCGACGAGGCGTTCAGCCGGATGTTCGAGCGGGACAAGAACGAGCTGCGCGATCTGGGCATTCCGCTGGAAATCGGTGCGGTGAGCCGGTATTCGAGCGTCGAGGGCTACCGCATCAACCGGGATGCCTACGAGCTGCCCGATATCGACCTGACCAGCGCGGAAGCCGCCGCGGTCGCGGTCGCGGTGCAGCTGTGGGAGTCCCCGGAGCTGGCGGCCGCCGCCGAGAGCGGGGTGCTGAAGCTGCGCGCGGCCGGGGTGCACGTGGAGCCGGACGCCGCGGTGTCGGCGGTGCCCGCGGTCCCGGCGCGCACCCGCGGTTCGGAGCCGGTGCTCGGCAAGCTGCTCGCCGCCATCGACGCCGGTCGGTCGGTGACCTTCAATCACCGTCAGTCACACGGGGATCCGGTGGAGCGGGATGTGCAGCCGTGGGGTGTGGTCACCCATCACGGCCGCTGGTATCTGGTCGGGCACGACAACGCGCGCGACGCGCAGCGGGTGTTCCGGATCTCCCGCATCGACGAGGACGTCACCGAGTACGGCCCCGCCAACGAGGTGCACAAGCCGGAGGGCCTGGACCTGCGCGCGGTGGTCGCGGAGGTGACCGCGCAGACGCCGATCACCGGGTCGGCGACGGTGTGGGTGGCCGACGGCCGCGGTCAGGAGATCCGCCGGCTGGGCCCGATCATGGAGGAGCGGTCGCTGGGCGGTCGCCAGGGTTCGATCGTGGAGGTGCCCATCCGTTCGCGGGACTGGCTGGCCCGGCTGATCACCGGTCTCGGTGCCGACGCGCTGGTGCTGGCCCCGGTTGAATTGCGCGACAATGTGATCGCGCGCTTGAAGTCGGTGCTGGAGCGGACGGAGGTGTCGGCATGAACGCGCGAGCGTCGGAGGGTGCCAAGGAGCGCCGGGGGAGTGCGACGGCGTCGAGCCGGTTGTCGACCCGGCTGGCGCGGCTGCTCAACATGGTCCCGTATTTCCAGGCCAATCCGGGCATCAGCGCGGCGGAGGCGGCGGCCCAGCTGGGTGTGTCCACCAAGCAGCTGATGACCGACCTGAACCAGCTGTGGATGTGCGGACTGCCCGGGTACGGTCCCGGTGACCTGATCGATCTGTCGTTCTCCGAGGAGAGCATCGAGGTCACCTTCTCCGCGGGCATCGACCGGCCGCTGCGGCTGACCTCCCTGGAGGCGACCGCGCTGCTGGTGGCGTTGCGTTCGATCGCCGACCTACCCGGCATGGTGGATCCGTCCGCGGCGCAGTCGGCGACCGCGAAGATCGAATCCGCCATCTCCGGAAGGGAATTCGAGGGTCCGATCCTGCCGGTCCCGGTCGAGGCGCCCGCCGTGGCGACCGTCCGGTCCGCACTCGCGCGCGAGCATGCCCTGCGCCTGGTCTACTACTCGGCCAGCCGCGACGTGGTCTCCGAGCGGGTGGTCGATCCCATCCGAATCGTGCTGGTGGACAACAACAGCTACCTGCAGGCGTGGTGCCGCCAGGCCGAGGGCGTGCGGCTGTTCCGCCTGGATCGCATCGACGAGGCCACCGAGCTCGACGAGCCCGCGCGCCCGCCCGCCGAGGCCGCCGCCGACGAGACCGCGGCCCTGGACCTGTTCGTCGATGATCCCGCGGTTCCGTTGGCGCGCCTGCTGATTCGCCCCGACTACGCCTGGGTGCTCGAGCAGTACCCGATGCACCGGGTCACCGCGCACGCCGACGGCAGCGTGGAGGCCACCATGCGCTTCGCCACCCTGGACTGGATGGCCCGGCTGCTGCTCGGTTTCGGGGCGGGCGTGACCGTGCTCGGCCCGCCCGAACTGGTCACCGGCGTGCGGGAACGTTCGGGGTCGGCGCTGGCCGCCTATTCCGTGCTGGCCGAGGAGGTCGGTACCGCTTGAGTTTCCGCGTACAGGTGCTGGGGGCGGGCAGCATCGGAATCTACGTGGGGGGCAGGCTGGCCGCGGCCGGTGCGGAGGTCACGTTCGTCGGCCGACCGCGCGTACTGGACGAGATCAACGCCAACGGGTTGCGGCTCACCGATCTCGACGGCGGTGACGTCCGGGTCAAGCCCGCGGCGTTCCGGACCGCGACCGAGCCGACCGGAGACGCCGACCTGGTGCTCGTCACCGTGAAGTCCGCGGCCACCGCGAGCGCGGCCGCCGAACTCGCGGGCCTGGTGAAACCCGGGACCGTGGTGATCAGCCTGCAGAACGGCATCGGCAACGACACCGTCATCCGCGAGGTGCTGCCGTCCTGCGTGGTGCTGGCGGGCATGGTGATGTTCAACGTGGTCCAGCACGGGCAGGGCCACTTCCATCGCGGTACCGCCGGGATCGTGGAGGTCGCCGACGATCCGGTGCTCAATCGGTTCGCCCCGGTGTTCGGCAAGTCGGGCCTGGTGTTCGAGCGGCACGCGGATCTGCTGCCGATCCAGTGGGCGAAACTGCTGCTGAATCTCAACAATCCGATCAACGCGCTCTCGGGCCGCCCGCTGCGCGAGGAGCTGGGTTCGCGCGACTACCGGCGTTGCCTTTCGCTCGCTCAGCTCGAGGCGCTCGCGGTGATGGATCGCGCACGCATCCGCCCGGCGCGACTGACGCCACTCCCCCCGACGGTGATGGCCCGGCTGCTGGCCGCACCCGACGGGCTGTTCCGCCGGGTCGCGGCGAAGGTGCTGGCAGTCGATCCGGTGGCGCGCTCCTCGATGGCCGATGACCTGGCCGCGGGCCGCAAAACCGAAATCCCTTGGCTGTGCGGTGAAATCGTGACCCTGGGAACCATGGTAGGAATACCCACACCGGTGAACCAACGGCTCGTCGAACTCGTGACAGCTGCGGAGAACGGTGACCGCCGCACCTGGTCGGGCGCGGAATTGCTGGATCAGCTCACGACCGCCGCACGTGTCGGTGCGACGAACGAGGGTTGACAACAAGGTTGGCCGTATGCGGGTCCGGTAGCATCGGACCCACCACAGTCTTTGGAGGTAAAGAATGACAGGCGCCATCAGCCCGTGGCACTTGCTGATCGTTGTGCTGATCTTTTTGCTGTTCTTCGGCTCGAAGCGCATGCCCGACGCGGCCCGTAGTCTGGGTCGCTCGATGCGGATCTTCAAGACCGAGGTCAGCCAGATGCAGAGCGAGGGCAAGTCGGGCGAGGCCGCTCCGGAGGCCCAGGCTCAGCCGCAGCAGCAGCCTCCCGCGCAGCTGCCGCCCGCTCAGCCGGTGCAGCCGGCCGCCCCGCTGCCGAACGACCAGCAGAAGGCCTAGACAGCAACCAGGTTCCCGGGGTGAGCTCCGCTCATCCCGGGTGAGGCGTTGTCCGGGTCCGGGGCGCTCGCGGGCTGCCCCTTCTTCGTTGGCCGCAAGGCGGAGGCAGTCACACTCACATGCGCATCCCGTTCGATCCCCGGCGCAGTAAGCGCCGCGTCAACCCCGACGGCACCATGTCGTTGGTCGACCACCTGCAGGAGTTGCGGCGGCGCTTGCTGATCGCGCTGGCCTGGGTGGCGGTCGGAACCCTGTTCGGGTTCTTCTGGTACTCGCATTCAATTTTCGGGATCGACAGCCTCGGCGAGATCCTGCGCGGTCCCTACTGCGATCTGCCCGCGTCCTCGCGCGCGAATCTGAGCGCCGACGGGTCGTGCAAGTTGCTCGCGACCGCGCCCTTCGAGCAGTTCACCCTGCGCTTGAAGGTGGGCACCACCGCGGGCATCGTGGCGGCCTCGCCGTTCTGGCTGTATCAGCTGTGGGCGTTCATCACCCCCGGCCTGTACGCCAAGGAGCGCAAGTACGCGGTGTCGTTCGTGGCGGCGGGCGCGGCCCTGTTCGTCACCGGCGCGGTGCTCGCGTACTGGGTTGTGGCCCATGCCCTCAGCTTCCTGCTGACCATCGGCAACAACGTGCAGATCACCGCGCTCAGCGGTGGGCAGTACTTCAGTTTCATCATCAAGCTGCTGGTGATCTTCGGCGTCAGCTTCGAAACCCCTTTGCTGATAGTCGGTTTGAACTTCCTGGGCGTGCTCACCTATGAGCGGCTCACGAAGTGGCGGCGCGGCTTGATCTTCGGCCTGTTCATCTTCGCGGCCATCGTGACCCCGCAGGACCCGATCTCCATGCTGGCGCTGGCGCTGGCGTTGACGGTGCTGTTCGAGATCGCGGTCCAGTTCGCGCGGATCAACGACAAACGCAAGGCGCGCAACGCCGCCGAGTGGTCGAACCTGGCCGACGACGAGGCGTCACCGCTCGGCGAACAGCCCGGCGGCGTGGACGCGCCGGACCCGGTCGAGCGTCCGGAGCCGGTGAGCGCGACACCCGTGGAGAAAACAACGCGAGGCATGTCGGATTACTCCGATACCCTCTGACCGTGGCATCCAAGTCGCTTGCTGGCGAATTGGCGGCATTCGCCGCCGAACTGAAATTCGAGCTCGATCCGTTTCAGCGGCAGTCGTGTGAGGCGCTCGAGAGCGGGCACAGCGTGCTCGTCTGCGCGCCCACCGGCGCCGGTAAGACCGTGGTCGGTGAGTTCGCGGTCCATCTGGCGCTGGCCTCGGGCGGAAAGTGTTTCTACACCACGCCGATCAAGGCCCTGTCGAACCAGAAGTTCGCGGATCTGACGGCGCGCTACGGTCGCGAGACGGTCGGCCTGCTCACCGGTGACCAGTCCATCAACTCCGATGCCCCGGTGGTCGTGATGACCACCGAGGTGCTGCGCAACATGCTCTACGCGAGTTCGGATGCGCTGCGCGGGCTTTCGTACGTGGTGATGGACGAGGTGCACTACCTGGCCGACCGCTTCCGCGGCGCGGTGTGGGAGGAGGTCATCCTGCACCTGCCGCCGGAGGTGCGCCTGGTCAGCCTGTCGGCGACGGTCTCCAATGCCGAGGAGTTCGGCGCCTGGATGGAGACGGTGCGCGGGGACACCGCGGTGATCGTGGACGAGACGCGGCCGGTGCCGCTCTCGCAGCACGTGATGGTGGGGCGGCGGCTGTTCGACCTGTTCGACGCGAAGTCCAATGACGCGCGCGTGGTGGTGGACGAGGACCTGCAGCGCTATATCAAGCATCGCGAATCCACTGACCGGATGGACAATTGGGCGGTGCCGGGGCGGGGTGGGCGCGGCGGTCAGCGGCGTTCGTTCCGGCCGATGCCGCGTCCGGAGGTGATCGCCCGCCTCGACGACGAAGGGTTGCTGCCCGCGATCACCTTCATCTTCAGCCGCGCGGGTTGTGATGGGGCACTGGCACAGTGCGTGCGATCGCGGCTGGATCTGTCCCGGGCGGAGGATCGCGAGGAGCTCGACGCGATCATCGAACGGCACACCGGGGATCTGCCGCGCAGCGACCTCGAGGTGCTCGGCTACTGGGAGTGGCGCGAGGGCCTGCACCGTGGTTTCGCCGCGCATCACGCGGGCATGCTGCCCGCCTTCCGGCACACGGTCGAGGAACTGTTCGTGCGCGGTATGGTGCGGGCGGTATTCGCCACGGAGACACTGGCTCTGGGCATCAACATGCCCGCGCGCACGGTGGTGCTGGAGCGGCTGGTGAAGTTCAACGGCGAGAGCCACGCGGAACTGACGCCGGGGGAGTACACGCAGCTCACCGGGCGCGCGGGGCGGCGCGGCATCGATGTCGAGGGGCATGCGGTGGTGCTGTGGCAGCCGGAGGTCGACACCAGTGCGGTGGCGGGTCTGGCCTCCACCCGGACCTTCCCGCTGCGCAGTTCGTTCAAGCCGGGCTACAACATGTCGATCAATCTGGTCGATCGCGTAGGTGTGGTGGAGTCGCGGGCACTGCTGGAGCGGTCCTTCGCCCAGTTCCAGGCCGACCGGTCGGTCGTGGGTCTGGTGCGCGGCATCGAACGCAACGAGGCACAGCAGCGCAAACTGCGCTCGCAGCTCGGTGACGAGAGCTTCTTCGAATACATCCAACTGCGCGAACGCATTCGCGAACGCGAACGCAGCCTGGAACGCCAGGGCCGCACCGATCGCCGCCAGGCCGCGGTGACGGCGTTGAGCGCGCTGCGCCGCGGTGACGTGGTGGCGATCCCGTCCGGCCGCCGACAGGGACTGGCGGTGGTGCTGGAACCCGATATGACGCCGGGTGATCCGCGTCCGCTGGTGCTCACCGAGGACAAGTGGGCGGGCCGGGTCTCGGCCGCGGACTTCCCGGTGCCCGCGGAATCGCTGGGCCGCCTGCGGTTGCCCAAGCACGTCGACCATCGCACCGCGCGGGTGCGTCGGGATCTGGCCTCTGCCTTGCGCAGCACCGGGCTCACCGCACCGCGCCACGGCCGGGTCAGCGCCAAGTCCAAGGCCGCCGACGATCGCGATCTGCAGACCCTGCGCCGGGCCCTGCGCAACCATCCGGCACACGCGCGCCCGGATCGAGAACAGTTGGCGCGCATCGGTGAACGCTACAACCGCCTCGAACGCGAGACCGAGCATCTGCGCGAGCAGGTCGCGTCCACCACCAACTCCCTCGCCCGCACCTTCGACCGCATCCTGGCCCTGCTCGAGGAGCGCGGGTACGTCGCCGACGGTGAGGTGACCGCCGACGGCCGCCGCCTGGCGCGCATCTACGCGGAGACGGATCTGGTTGTGGCCGAAAGCCTTCGGCAGGGGTTGTGGCGCGGTCTGGGTCCCGCGGAACTGGCGGCCGCGGTGTCGATCCTGGTGTTCGAATCCCGCCAGGAGGGCGGATACCTGGGTGCTTCGGGCCCGACCGAACCGATTCGCCGCGCGGTCGACGCCAGTATCGGGGTGTGGACGAAGTTGCGCGCCGACGAATCCCGCCACCGGGTCGCGCCCACCCGCGAACCCGACCTCGGTTTCGTCACAGGGATCTACACCTGGGCGCGCGGCGACGACCTCGCCGATGCCCTGATGGCCAGCGGTGATCGCGGAAACCCGCTGTCCGCGGGCGATTTCGTGCGCTGGTGCCGACAGGTCATCGATCTGCTCGACCAGATCCACAGCACCGCCGACGATGTCGAGGTGGCGGGGACCGCGGCCAAGGCGGTGCGGGCCATCCGGCGGGGTGTCGTCGCCGTGGACGCGGCGTAGTAGAAACGACTGTGCTTTGATTCTTTGATGTACCGACCGCAGTGGGGACACGGCGTGATCCCGCTCGGGGGGCTAGCGTGAGGACAACGAATTTGCGAGTGGAGGCAAGCACATGAGCGGCCCGTACGGACCGAACGACGCCCCTGGTCAGGGGGACGGACGCAACGATCCGACGCAGCAGTGGGGTGGCGGTCAGCCCGCGCCCGGCGGCGCCGGTGCTCAGCAGTGGGGTGGTCAGCCGCCCGCGCAGCCGACCACGCAGTGGGGTGACCAGCAGCAGCCCGGGCAGCAGCCCTGGGGTCAGAGTCAGCCACAGCAGCCGCAGCAGCAGTGGGGACAGAGTCAGCCGCAGTGGCAGCAGCCCGGCCAGCCCGAATGGGGCCAGCAGCAGCCGCAGCCGCAGGCCGGTCAGCAGTGGGGGCAGAGTCAGCCGCAGTGGCCGCAGCAGGGTCAACCCGGTGCGCAGGACTGGAGTCAGCAGCAGCCGGGTCAGCCCGGTCAGCAGTGGCCGCAGCCCGCGCAGCCTGCCGGTGGCAAGAAGAAGACCGGCCTGTTCATCGGCATCGGCGCCATCGTGGTGCTGGTGCTGGCCGGCGTCGTGGCCGGTGTGGTCTGGCTGACCAGCAAGGATCAGCTGGACAACAGCGCCGTGCAGTCCGGTGTGCAGAAGGTGCTCAAGGATTCCTACGGCATCGACGATGTCCAGAACGTGAGCTGCCCGTCGGGCCAGAAAGTCCAGGTGGACAAGACTTTCGACTGCACCCTGAAGGTCGGCGGCGACGCCAAGAAGGTCACCATCAAGATCACCAAGGATGACGGCACCTACGAGGTCGGCCGTCCCAGCTGATCGCATAGCTGCAACGCAACGGCCCGGTCACGAGAACACCATCGTGACCGGGCCGTTGTGTTGCGAAGCGCCCCTGGATGATTGCTCTACGGTCGCGTCCTCAGGCGTGTGCATGTCGCGGTGAAGGATCCGGTAGGGCGTACGCTTGGGGCGTTCGTGATCAATCGAGGCCCCGGGGTGTGCGATGAGGTTATTGGCGAATGCAATCTTTGGTAGCGGATTGGTAGCGGTCGTTGCCGGCGCGCCTGCGGCAAT
This sequence comes from Nocardia sp. NBC_00511, assembly GCF_045161165.1. NCBI lineage: Bacteria > Bacillati > Actinomycetota > Actinomycetes > Mycobacteriales > Nocardiaceae > Nocardia > Nocardia sp. NBC_00511. Next base: position 2,924,235 of record NZ_CP107849.1, on the reverse strand, counting down.
GCCCGCAGCGCAGGCTGATCCACCTGCCCCGGTGGTGGAGGACTGCATAACAGGCCATGCGACCGTCCAACCCTCCAGAATGTTGATTGCCTGTGGCGATGGTGGGATTACGGTGACCGACATCGCCTGGACGAGCTGGGGGCCGGAGCGCGCCGAAGGAACCGGCACCGAGCATCGTGTCATTTGCCAGCCCAATTGCGCTGCCGGACACGAGATTACGTTCGGATCGCACATCACTCTGCGCAAGGCGACCGATCCTGGTCCCTACTTCTCGGAAGTTGTGGTCACCGACGAGAACGGCAATCCCGAAGTCTGGCCAAGGATTGCCCCGCGCTGACCGGATGCCGTACCCACCCAGCAACTCAGGTTCGAGGCGAGGCGGCTTCGCTGGAAGTCCTGCGCGAGTGCACGCTCAGCGCTTGGCCATTGCGGTGAGTAACCGTTTGACCGGGCTCTCGGCGTTGTAGGCGACGGCCAGTTCGGCCAATCGGTCCGGATCCGCCGGGGTGGCGGGCAGGAGGTCGGGGCCGGACATGTCGATCTTGGCGTCGCGGACCACCCGGACCACGGGGGCGGCGGCCTTCAAATAGTCGTCCGCCGCAACGAGTTTCGCGCGTACGCCCTTGGCGAGGTCGGAGTCCGGGTCGGCCGCGGCGGCGCGCAGTGCCTCCACCGATCCGAAGCGGGTGATGAGCTGGGCGGCGGATTTGTCGCCGACGCCCGCGACACCCGGCAGGCCGTCTGAGGCGTCACCGCGCAGGGTGGCCATATCGGCGTAGGCCGGGCCCGCGTTCTCCTGCGGCACACCGTATTTGGTGGATACCTCGGCGGGGCCCCACAGCTCCGCCTTCGACAGTCCGCGCCCGACATAGAAGACCCGCACCGCTGGAGTGGGCGTATCCCGTACCAGCTGAAGCAGATCGCGGTCACCGCTGACCACGATGACCTCGCTGTCGCGTTCGACGGTGGCCAGGGTGCCGATCACGTCGTCGGCCTCGAGACCCTCGGCGCCCGCGGTGGCGATGCCCGCGGCCGCGAGCACCTCCATGATCATGTCCACCTGTGGGGTGAGGGTGTCGGGCACTTCTTCGGCCACGACCCCGTCCACCACGTCAGCCTCCTCGGCGACGCGATGCGCCTTGTAGGAGGGCAGCAGGTCGACACGGAACTGCGGGCGCCAATCCAGATCCAGGCACACCACCAGGCGGCTCGGCGCATGCTGTTTGACCAGCGCCGCGATCATGTCGGTGAAGCCGCGCAGCGCGTTGACGGGTCGCCCGTCGGGGGCGGTGATCTTCTCCGGGATGGCGTAGAACGCCCGGAACCACAGGCTGGCCCCATCGAGCAGCAGCAGCGGACCGGCGGCAGGGTTGCTCATAGCCCACGACCCTACCGGGACCGGCCGACAGTCCCGGGTATGACGGTTGCGAACCTCTCGGGTGGCTGGAGGGTGGCTGAGGGACCGGGTAACGTCGGTCGGCATGAGCTCTCATGACGAGTCACGGTTCGCGGCGGAGGTCTACGGGGCGCGCTTGGAGCGGGCGGCGGAGTTGGCGCGCAACGCGCACCTGGACGCACTGCTCTGCACGCCGGGCTCCGACCTGCAGTTTCTCATCGGTTCCCGGGCGCAGTCGTTCGAGCGGCTGACGTGTCTGGTGGTGCCCGCCAGCGGTGAGACGCCGTCGGTGGTGATTCCGAAGATGGAGCTGGCGCAGTTGAAGGGCTCTGCCGCCGGTGAGCTGGGTTTGCAGGTGGTGGACTGGGTGGACGGGGTGGACCCGTACCGTCTGGTCAGGAATGTGCTCAATGCCGGTGCGCGCGTGGCGGTTACCGAGGTGATGCCCGCGCTGCACCTGCTGCCGATCGCCGATCAGTTCGGTTCGCTGCCGGTGTCGGCCACCCCGCTGCTGCGCGAACTGCGAATGCGCAAGGACCCCAGCGAGATCGAGGCGCTGCGCCGGGCCGGTGCGGCCATCGACCGGGTGCACGCGCGCATGGGCGAATTCCTGCGCCCGGGCCGCACCGAGGCGGAGGTGGGCGCGGACATCGCGGCCGCCCTGGTCGAAGAGGGCCACACCGAAGCCGAATTCGTGATCGTGGGCAGCGGCCCGCACGGTGCGGACCCGCACCATATGGTCTCGGCGCGGGTGATCGAGCCCGACGATGTGGTGGTCATCGATATCGGTGGCCCGGTGGAGCCCGGCTACTTCTCCGACTCCACCCGCACCTATGTGCTCGGTGAGCCGAGTGCTGAAGTCGCCGAACAGTTCTCGGTGCTCGAGCGTGCGCAGGCCGCCGCGGTGGCCGCGGTCCGTCCGGGCGTCACCGCGGAGTCCATCGACGCCGCCGCGCGCGACGTGCTGGCCGCGGCCGGTCTCGCCGACTACTTCGTGCATCGCACCGGTCACGGCATCGGACTGTCGGTGCACGAGGAGCCGTACATCGTGTCGGGCAACGATATCGCGTTGCAGCAGGGCATGGCGTTCAGCATCGAGCCGGGCATCTACTTCCCGGGCCAGTGGGGCGCGCGCATCGAGGACATCGTGATCGTCACCGAGGACGGCCGTGAATCGGTGAACAACCGTCCGCACGGACTGACCCGGCTGTAGTCGGCAGCAGCCGGGGCGGGGACTGGTCGGCTCGATGTCGGTTGCGGCAGCGCGTTTTTTCGAGGCCGCGGGTCGAGTCGCGACGGCTGGTGACATCGAACATTCGCTGTCACCGCCCGTGGAGTCGGCCCGCGTCGGAACGCCGGGGAGTCCGATCGCCGTAGTAGATGCGGCGCTCTCAGTCCTCCCCGAAAGTGGCCGCGTAGCGCCAGAATTCGTGCAGGCAGGTGTCGGGTTCGGGGCTGTCCATGCCGACCTGGGTGAGCAGGATCGCGACGGTGCCGGTGCTGGGAGTCAGGTGGGCGCTGGTGCCGGTGCCGCCGACCCAGCCGTAACGGCCGGGCACATTCCAGGGATCGGTGCGCGTGATGTCGACCGCGCCGCCGAAGCCCCAGCCTTGACCCTCGAGGAACAGCTCGCCGAAGGCTCGGTGCGCCGGCTCGGTGTGGTCGGTGGTCATCAGCCGGATGGAGTTGGCGGACAACAGTTTCCGTCCATCCGAGGTGACGCCGTCGGCGAGCAGCAGATCGGCGAAGCGCAGCCAGTCACCGGCGGTTCCGGCCAGGCCGCCGCTGCCGAGCGGGAACGCGGGCAGGGTGGCCCACTGTCCTTCGGGGCCGTCGGCGAGTTCCAGGCCGTTCGCGCTCCGGCGGTAGTAGCTGGTGAAGCGGGAGCGCCGGTCGGGCGTGACGACGAACCCGGTGTCGCTCATGCCGAGCGGCTCGAAGATCCGTTCCGCCAGGAAGTCGGGCAGAGACTGCCCGGAAGCGCGCACGATCAGCGCCCCTTGCAGTACCGAGCAGGTGTCGTATAGCCAGGCGGTGCCGGGCTGGCTCAACAGCGGGACGCGGGCCAGGTCGGCCAGCCACTCGTCCATCGGCGGGAAGCTCTGCACCTCGCGTCCGTCGCGCTGGACCGGGAACAGCGCCTGCACGGCGGGCAGGTCGAAGTCGGAGGCGAACCCGTATCCGGCCTGCGCGCTGAGCAGATCGAACACGGTGATCGGCCGATGCGCGGGCGCCAGTTCGTCGATCGGGCCGCCGGGCGTGCGCACGACCATCGGATGCGCGAGCTCGGGCAACCACGGGGCGATCGGATCGTGCAGCCCGAAGACCCCGTCCTCGATGAGCATCAGCAGCGCGGCGGCGGTGACGGGTTTGGTGATCGAGGCCCACCGGAAGATCGAATCCGCGGTCATCGGCACGGCGCCGTCCGCGTGCGCGACCCCGACGGCTGCGATCTCGCGCCGATCGCCGCGGGCGAGGAGCCCCACCGCGCCGGGCACGGCGCCCCGATCGACCTGCGCCTGCAGTACTTCTCGAAGTCCGGACATGCTCGCACCTCTCTCGTCACCGTTGTCAGCAAGGACGGTGTGGCGGCCCGGAATTCATCGGTGCCCGCGAATCGGGCCCCGCGCGAACGACTTCCGAGCGGTTCAGTGCCCGGGCGCGGCCACCCCGGGCTTGAAGACGCTGCTGGCCAGCACTCGTTTCACGGTGATGGCGATGACCACGCGGGTCGGGTTCTCCCGGGGCTGCCGGTAGCGTCCCGCGTAGCGCTCGACGGCGTCGGCGACCGAGTCCGGATCCTCGAGGATGGTGGCGGGTCCCTCGAGGGTGAGCCAGCGCGGTCCGTCGACCTGGCTCACGGCGGCGTAGCCGGAGCGGCGCACATTGTTGACCTTCACCGACCCGTTGTTGGTGATGACGCGGGCGATCCCGGCCTCGGGATCCCAGGTGAATCCGACGGCGACCACGTGCGGGGTGCCGTCGGCCCGCAGGGTGCTGAGGGTGGCGAGGTGGCGTTCGGTGACGAATTCGGCGGCGGCGGGCGACAGCTCGGGGTGCGCGGCGGTGCTGGTCATGTCCTCGACGCTAGCAATCGGGTGGACAAGCCGATCGGGCGCACAGGCGGGGTGGGGGTGAGTGGCACACTGTGGGCCATGGGTTTCGGATCGCGGGACGTCGATGCGGGTGTCGTGCTGGTGCTGGGTGGGCGCAGTGAGATCGGGCTGGAGGTGGCGCGGCGGCTGTCTCCGGGACGGACGGTGATTCTGGCGGCGCGCCGCAGTGACGAGTTACAGGAGCAGGCACGCGAGCTGGTGATCGCGGAGGCGGCCGCGGTGCACTGCGTCGAGTTCGATGCCGACGATCTGACCGGTCATCGGCCGTTGCTGGAGAAGCTGATCGCCGAGCACGGACGCATCGGCGTGGCGGTGGTGGCGTTCGGGATCCTGGGCGATCAGGCTCGGGCGGAAGCGGATTCGGCGCACGCGGTGGAGATCGTGCAGACCGATTTCGTGGCGCAGGTCAGTGTGCTGACCACCCTGGCCAACCTGCTGCGCGAGCAGGGCGACGGCCAGATCGTGGTGTTCAGTTCGATCGCCGGGGTGCGGGTGCGCCGCGCCAACTATGTGTACGGGTCGGCGAAGATGGGCCTGGACGGTTTCGCGTCCGGTCTGCAGATGGCATTGCACGGCAGCGGAGTTCACCTGCTGATGGTGCGCTCGGGTTTCGTGATCGGCCGGATGACGGCGGGTATGGCGCCCGCGCCGCTGTCGAGCACCCCGGACCAGGTCGCCGACGCGGTGGTGTCGGGCCTCTACCGCCGAGTGCGGGATGTGGCGGTGCCGCGTCGAATCCGTTTGCTGTTCCTGGCTATTCGCTATGTCCCGTATTCGCTGTGGCGTCGGGCACCGCGATGACGGGCACGTCCGGAGTGTCGGAACCGATCCTCGTGGTGGGGATCGGGGCCGACGGCTGGGACGGTCTGAGTGGCTCCGCGCGACGCGGTATCGCGGCGAGCGAGGTACTGCTCGGCTCCGCAAGACAATTGGCGCTGATCCCGCAGGATGGCACCGCCGCGGCGCGGGTCGCGTGGCCGACTCCGCTGGTGCCCGCCCTGCCCGGTCTGCTCGAGCAGTACTCCGCTCGGCGGCTGTGCGTGCTGGGCAGCGGCGACCCGATGTTCTTCGGCATCGGTGTGACGCTGTCCAAACTGGTTGGGGCACAGGCGCTGCGCGTGATCCCGCAGCCGTCGTCGGTGTCGCTGGCCTGTGCGCGGCTGGGTTGGGCGCTACAGGAGACACCCGTGGTGAGCGCGGTGGGCCGCCCGGTCGAGACGGTGCTCCCGGAGTTGGCGCACGGGCGCAGGATCCTGGTCTTGAGCGCGGACGAGCACACGCCGGTCGTGCTGGCGGAACTGCTGGCGCGCAATGGGTTCGGTGAATCAGGGCTGACGGTCCTCGAGCAGCTGGGCGGGCCGGGGGAGCGGGTGCTGACGGGCACTGCCGCACACTGGCCGCAGGTGCCCGGAGACCCGTTGAACCTCATCGCGATCGACGCGGTCGCCGACTCGACGGTCCCGCGCCTGACCCGGCTGCCCGGTCTGCCGGACGACGCGTACGCCGGTGACGGTCAGCTCACCAAGTCCGAAGTGCGCGCCCTGACCCTGTCGGCGCTGGCCCCGGCACCGGGTGAGCTGCTGTGGGACGTCGGTGGTGGTTCGGGCACCATCGCCATCGAATGGTGTCGCACCGACCCTGCCTGCCGCGCGGTCACCTTCGAGCGAATCGAGCCCCGCCGCAAGCAGATCGCCGAGAACGCGACCGCCCTCGGCGTCCCCGGCGTGCGGGTCCTCGGTCCCGCCCCGGAATCCTTCGCCGAGCTGCCCGCCCCGGACGCGCTGTTTCTCGGTGGCGGCCTCACCCAGCCCGGCATGGTCGAGGCCTGCTGGGAGCGGTTGCGCCCCGGCGGCCGCCTGGTCGCGAACGCGGTCACCGCCGAATCCGAGTCGCTGCTACTGCAATTGACGGCCCGTCACGGCGGCACGCTGCGCCGCTTCCAGATCTACCGGGCCGAGGCCTTGGGCGGCTTCACTTCGTGGCGCCCGCAGCTCCCGGTCGTCCAGTGGTCGGTCGTGAAGTCCGACTGACGTTCTGCCACAACGATGTTCGCCCGCCTCGGCACCCTCAGTGCTGACGCGGTGCGAGCATCCGCTGCAACAGCGTCTGCAACCGCCGCTGTTCGGCGACCGTGAGTTCCGCCGTCATCGGCGCGAAGAGCCCGTCGATCTGATCCCGCAGCCCGTTGATCAGTGTCCGCCCCGCGTCGGTGAGCACGATGTCGACCGCACGCCCGTCCTGTGGATGCGGTTCGCGCCGTAGCAGCCCGCGCTTCTCCGCGCGGCTGACGAGCCCGGTCATGGTCGATTTCTCCAGCCCGAGATGCTCGGCCAGCGCGGTGATGCCCGCGCGGGTGTCGCGCAGGATCCCGAGTACCCGCACCTGGGTCAGCGACAGGTCGTGCTCCGCGCCGATTCGATTCAGCATGGCCGTGGTCACAAAAGTGCTGTGTACCAGGGTGTCGACCAGGCTGTCCTGTTCGTTCGCGCCGGTCGGTGTGGGTTCGGTCATATCGGAAGCATAGTTGACCTGGTTCGTAATGCCAACTAATCTAGTTCGTAATACCAACCAGTTGAAGCTGTCGATCAGGAGTCCGCCATGAAGGCCGCAGTAGTTTCCGCATTCGATTCCGTGCCCGCCTACCAGGATTTCGACGAACCCGTCGCATCGTCGGAGGTCGAGCAGATCGTCGAGGTGATCGCCGCGGGTCTGCACCCGCGCGTCCGCTCTCAGGCCGATGGCACGCACTACACCAGCACCGATGAGCTGCCGCTGGTCCCCGGTATCGACGGAGTCGGGAGAACCGCCGACGGATCGCTGCGCTACTTCGTGCTGCCCGACACCGTCCTGGGTTCCATGGCCGAACGCACCCTCATCGATGTACGCCGCAGCATCGCGCTCCCCGAGACCGTCGACCCGATCGCGGTGGCCGCCGCGATGAATCCGGCCATGTCGTCGTGGGTGGCACTGCGGCAACGGATTTCGTTCCAGCCCGGCCAGAGCGTCCTGATTCTCGGCGCGACCGGCAATGCGGGCCGGATGGCGGTGCAGGTGGCGAAACTTTTCGGCGCGGACCGCATCGTGGCGGCCGCACGCGATACCGCACGGCTGGCCGAACTGCCCGAACTGGGAGCCACCGACACGGTGCGCCTGGGTGATGCGACCGCCCTGGGCAAGACCGCCGCCGACGTCGACGTGGTGATCGACTATCTCTGGGGCGATCCGACCGCGGCAGCGATGGCCGCCCTCGTCACCCAGCGCCCCGATCGCGCAAAGCCGTTGTCCTGGATGCAGATCGGCTCGGTCGCGGGCGCCACCGCCCCCATCCCCTCGGCCGCACTGCGAGCATCCCGATTGCAGATCGTCGGCAGCGGTCAGGGTTCGGTCGGCACCCGGGAGATCCTCGCCGAGCTCCCGGCGCTGGCCACCGAAATCGGCCGGGGCACTTTCGATATCGACGCACAACCGGTCCCACTGTCGGAGGTGGAGACGGCCTGGTCGGAGTCGGCGCACACCACCCGCCGGATCGTGCTGACCCCGGAACTCACGCCCCGCGCGTGAGTCCCGGGGTGGCGATCAGGCGACGACCTCGTTGAGTTTGCCGGTGGCGACGTCGAAGACGAACCCGCGCAGCGAGGTGGTGGCGGTGACGAACGGGCTGGCCTCGATGCGCCGAATCGACTGCCGCACATCCTCGTCGAGGTCCGGGAAGGCCTCCGCCGACCAGGCCGGTTTGATCCCGGTGTCGTTCTGGATGGCGCGTTTGAAATCGTCGTCGGTGAAGGTGAGCATCCCGCAGTCGGTGTGGTGAATGAGGATGATCTCGGTGGTGCCCAGCAGCCGCTGGCTGATGGCCAGTGAGCGCACCTCGTCGTCGGTGACCACACCGCCCGCATTGCGGATCACATGTGCCTCACCGTCTTTCAGGCCGAGGATGCGGTACACGTCGAGCCGGGCGTCCATGCACGCGACCACGGCGACGTGCTTGCTGGGCGGTAGGGGTAGCGGCCCGGCGAACCCGCTCGCGTATTCGGCATTGTTGGCCAGGTAGTCGTCGGTGGCGGACATGGTCGCTCCTTCTCCGAGGGGTGGTGAAGACATGCACATGTGCGCATCGACCGTGGTCGCAAAGGCCGTCCGGGGCAAGGTATCGGCGCACCGTGAGGCTAACGGTGGACGCGGTCGAGGATGATCAGCGGCGTGAGGTAGTGCTCGGTGACGACGCCGCCCAGCTCGTGCACCGTGTCGGCGGCCTCCGACACCTCCTCGCCGGTCCAGTTGCTGAAGGTGGTGAACAGTGCGCGGGTCTGCTCGGTGTCCAGGTCGATCACCCACCGGAAATGCTCGATCCGGCGGACCACGAAATGTCCGGTCGCGATCAGCCGCCGCGCCCACATCTCGGTGTCGAGTTCGGTGGACGCGTGCCGCCCGGCCTGGTCGTCGCGGCGCGCGGTGATGGCGGCGACGCGCTCCCGGAAAGTGCTGACGGGCATGGAAGGATCGCCGAAGACATTGCGCCACACCGCGAAACGGCCCCCAGGCCGTAACGCTCGATGCACCTTCGGCAGCACCGTGTCGAGATCGAACCAGTGCACCGACGTCGCCGCGACGGCCAGATCGAAACTCGCGTCCGGCAGTGTCACGGCTTCGGCGGTGGCGACCCGCACCTCGGCACTCGGCCAGTGCGCGCGCAGCCGTGCGGCGAGCCGAGCGCCGGGCTCGACCGCCGTGACCTGCGCTCCGGCCGGCAGCATCGGTCCGGTGGCCAGTCCGGTTCCGGCCCCCAGTTCCAGCACCCGGGTGCCCACGCCCAGTAGGTGTTCCTCGCGCAGGCAGGTCCACAGCGCGTCCGGATATGGCGGCCGGGCCTGGTCGTAGAGCGCCGCGTGTGCCTCGAAGTGCATGGGATCCGGCATCCGGGGGAGTCTACGAGCCCAGGAACTTCCCAGGTGGACTGGAGGTGGGCGACAAGTTCGGGGACGAGGCTTCAGGGCATGACAGAGCTCGCGATCGCGCCCCGCGGGGCGGAAGACATCGAAATGTTCGGCACTACACCGGTTTTGGATGTGGTGATCCCCGTCTACAACGAGGAGCGGGATCTCGGGGTGTGCGTGCAGCGACTGAACCGGTACCTGGCGGACGGTTTCCCGTTCTCCAGCCGGATCACCATCGCCGACAACGCCAGCACCGACGCCACCCTGCAGGTCGCCGAATTGCTGGCGGAGGAGTTCGACCGGGTACGGGTGGTGCACCTCGATCAGAAGGGTCGCGGCCGTGCGCTGCGGACGTCCTGGCTGGGTTCGGACGCCGCCGTGGTCGCCTACATGGACGTGGATCTCTCGACCGATCTCAACGGCCTGCTGCCGCTGGTCGCGCCGCTGGTGTCGGGTCATTCGGACCTGGCGATCGGCACGCGCCTGGACCGTCGCTCCCGGGTGGTGCGCGGACCCAAGCGCGAGTTCATCTCCCGCTCCTACAACCGGATCCTGAAAATGTCTCTGCACGCGTCGTTCTCGGACGCGCAGTGCGGTTTCAAGGCGATCCGCACCGATGTGGGCCGCCGGGTGCTGCCGCTGGTGGCCGACAACGAATGGTTCTTCGACACCGAACTGCTGGTGCTGGGTCAGCGGGCGGGGTTGCGCATTCACGAGGTGCCGGTGGACTGGATCGACGATCCCGACAGCCGGGTGGACATCGTGGACACGATTCGCAAGGACCTGCTGGGGATTCGCCGCATGCGCCGGGCGTTCGCGGCGGGCGCGCTGCCCGTGGACGAGTTGCGCCGCACCATCGGCCGCGCCCCGCTGGCCACGGTTTCCCGGCTGTCCGCCGCTGTCTGATCGCTGCCGGACGCTCACAGGAAACGTTCAGCGGGCGCAAAGGTTCGGTGGTGGAACCGGGCACAGGATTGACGCCATGAGGAAGACATCCGGGACGAGCCGCCGATGAGTGTGCGCGAGAGCGTGGGCCGGCGGGTGTCCTCGGTGCCGCTGCGGATCGGTTTGGTCGTGGCAATGGTGGCACTGGCGGCGGTGGTGTTGGTGGCGTCGGGTTTCGCTGTGACATCGGCCTTGTCGAGATCGTTGACCACGCGCACCGACGAGCAGCTCTACGACGCGGCGCGCACCTGGGGCAAACCGCAGGCCATGAAGCAGGTGACGGCGGCGGACGGGCGCACCCACTGGGTGCCCGCGGACGGCACGCCCGTCTCCCCGGATCTGGTGAAGTCGGCGACCGAACAGCCGCGCAGATTCTACGAATTGCGCACTGCCCCAAGCGGTCAGGTGTATTTCGAGTTGACCAGTGATCGCGACAATTCCATTCCGGACCTGTCGGGCCGCACCGCGACCTCCCCGATCACCGTCGATTCGGTGGACGGCTCCTCGCCCGGCTGGCGAGTGCTCAGCACCACCAACAAGTACGGCACCACCACTATCGGCATGTCGCTGGCCGACAATCAGCAGACGGTCTCGCATCTGATCCTGTTCGAATCCGGTACGGGTTTCACGGCTTTGGTGCTGTTGACCGTCGGCGGCTACCTGATCGTGCGGCGCGGTCTGCGCCCGCTGCGGCAGGTGGAGGAGACGGCCGCCGCGATCGCGGGCGGTGATCTGCATCGCCGAGTTCCGGTGCGCGGCATCGATACCGAGGTCGATCACCTGGCGCGCTCGCTCAACGAGATGCTGGTGCAGATCCAGCACGGGGTGGTGGCCACGGAGGCTTCGGAGGAGGCCGCGCGGCGTTCGGAGGCCAAGATGCGGCAGTTCGTCGCCGACGCCAGCCACGAACTGCGTACCCCGCTCACCACGATTCGCGGGTTCGCGGAGCTGTATCGGCAAGGGGCGAGCAAGGATCCGTCGATGCTGCTGGCCCGCATCGAGGCCGAGGCGGCCCGGATGGGCCTGCTGGTGGAGGATCTGCTCATGCTGGCGCGGCTGGACGCCAAGCGCCCGCTGGCCCGGAAACCGGTGGACCTGTTGACGATCGCCGGTGACGCCGTGCACAACGCGCAGGCCGTGGCCGCCCATCAGACCGACGGCAGCACCCGGTCCATCCGGCTCGAGGTGTCGCCCGGTGAGGGGACGTTGCAGATCATCGGCGACGAGGCGCGGCTGCGTCAGGTGCTGGCCAATTTGCTCGGCAACGCGCTGACCCACACGCCCGCGGGTACGCCGATCACGGTGCGGCTCACCCCGAGTGTGGACGAGGTGCGCCTGGATGTCTGCGACGAGGGCCCGGGGCTTTCGGAGGAGGCCGCGGCGCGAGTCTTCGAACGCTTCTATCGCACCGACGCCTCGCGGGCTCGGGCCAGTGGTGGCAGCGGACTGGGTCTGTCGATCGTGCAGGCCCTGGTCGCCGCGCACGAGGGCACGGTGAGTGTGAGCAGTGAACCCGGCCAGGGTGCGACGTTCACGGTGACCCTGCCGCGGCAGTCGGTCGAACCCGAGGTGGGGTACGCGAAGATAGGACAGTGACCAACCAGACCGCTCGCCCCGTGCCGCCGCCCGCCAGTGCGTCGATTCTCGTGCTGACCCTGGCACATCGGGTCGAAGCCGAATTGGGCGCGGCGTTGGCACCGCTGAATCTGACGGTCGCCCGGCTCGCGCTGCTCGGTCATATCGCGAGCGTGCCGGGCGCGTCGTTCAGCGATCTGGCCCGCTTGGGTGCGATCAGCGTGCAGAGCGTGCACGCCGCGGTGAAGGCGATGGTGGCCGCGGAGCTGGTGCGCGATCGCACGGCGCGGGCGGGCTCGGCGTCGACCATCGAGCTGACGGCCAAGGGCCGCAGGCTGTTGCGATCCGCGGAGGTGGTGGTCGCCGAGGTGGACGAGCGATTGTTCGGGCCGGACGCCGATCCCTTCCAGCATCGGGTCGGTAGCGCCATCGTGGCCGCCTTCATGAACCGAAACGTCTCCTGATCCCCGGTTTCCGCGAGTGCGGTGACGTTTCCCACAACCTTCAACAAGGCTGAAGCTCGAGCCCTAAGCTTCAGCTTGACTGAAGGGTGGACGCTGTTCATGGACAAGGCATTGCTGTCGATACACGTGCTGGCCGGAATCATCTTCGTGGGCGGTTCTGCCGTCGCCGCGAGCCTGTTTCCGCGCTACGCGCCCCTGGCGACCGTCGGCGAGGCCGTCGACACCGAACGAAATCCGGCCGTGGCCAAGGCATTTCACCGCATCACCGGCAGCTATGCGGTACTGGCGCTGAGCGTCCCGGTGATCGGCATGATCCTGGCCGCGATCCAGGGCCGGATGGGTGAAATCTGGATCACCCTGGCCATGGTGCTCACCTTCGCCGCCGGTGGCCTGCTGGCCGCGTTCATCCACCCGATCCAGCGCGAGGCCCTCGACCGCCCGGACGACGGCACCCGACTGCGCAGGCTGAGCATGCTGGCGGGCATCTACAACCTGCTGTGGGCCGTGGTCGTCGTCCTCATGATCGTGCGCCCCGGCGCGCACTGACGACGGTCACGCCGCCGGGCAGCCGAACAGCACCGCCTCCATCAGGCGAATCACCCACTGGCGCGGGCAGATTCGATCGTGGTCGCCGAAGACGCGCACGTAGTCGACGACCAGGCCGAGGGCGGCGTGCACGAGAATGCTCGCCTCGACCGGTGAGAGCCCCGGCCGGGCCGCGGCGAGCAAAGCGGCCCATTCGGTGACCACCAGGCGTTGCACGGCACGCAGCGTCGCGCGCTCGGCATCGGAGACATGGCCGAATTCCGAGAAGTAGACGAAGGTGAGGTCGCGTTCGTCGAAGGCCCCCGCCACGTACATGTCGACGAGTTTGCGCAAAGCCTCACCGGGCCCGGCGGATTCGGCGGTGGTGGGGCCGATGACGGCGGACATGCGGTCGGCGGCCCGGCGGAACGCGGCGGTGAGCAGGTCGGCCTTGCCCCGGTAGTAGCGGTAGACCGCCGACGCCGAGGGCAGCCCCGCCGCTACCGCGATGTCCTCGACGCTCACATTCGGGTAGCCGTGCGCGGCGAAGAGCCGAATCGCGTTGTGCAGCAGCAGTTCGTGCTTGAGCGCGGGTGGATGCTCCACTGCGCGCGGCGGCGCGGGCGGTCCCGCCGAGGCGGGCAGCTCCACCTCCACCAGTGCCCAGCAGGTCGAATTCAACAGGGCGGTCAGCGTTTTCGCGGCCAGCGCGATGCGATGGTCGCCGAGGCTGCTCACCGTGGACAGGATCGCGACCGCCCGCACCCGGCAGTCGGCGGCGTCGAGCCACGGCCGGTACTCGGCGATGAGCGTGCCGAGCATGGCGATGGCGGTGGCGAAACACTCGTCCACCGTGTGTTTGTCGGCGCTGTCGAGGTAGCGGGCCTCCCAGCGGGCCAGCCCGGTGGTCTGTCGGTTGGTGAGGGTATCGGCGATGATGGCGTCGATGGCGTGCCCGAGCCGCTCACGCGGTGTCGCGGCCGCGGTGCTCTCCGGCAGCGTCACCGCGGCCACGGTCAAGCGGCCCAACCGCAGCAGTTCGCTCGCGAACAGTGCGTACTTGCTCGGATAGTGCCGGTAGAGCGCGGTGGAGGTGATGCCCAGCTGCGCCGCGATGTCCTCCATGCTGACCCGGTGATAGCCGAGCGCCGCGAACTCGGCCGCCGAGACCGCCGCGATCTGGGCGCGCCGGTTCTTGGGGCGGCGGCGCACCGCCCCCGCACCCGATTCGGGGACGGGCGGTTTCGCGGTGCGGCTCACTGCTGCGGCTGCTGCGCCAGTGGCGAATTCACCTTGTTCACCAGCCAGCCGTGCCCGGATCGTTCCATCCGCATCACCATCGACAGCTGTCCCGGTGCGGGCTTGCCCTGGGTGCCCACACTGGTGATGGTCTGCCCGATCACCACGATCGCCTCCGCGGAATTCTCGTCCCCGCTGCGCAGCGCGCACTGCACGTCGGTCGCCTTGGATACCACCTGCCCCTGCGTGAGCACGTCGCGCAGATCCTTACTGGTGGAGTCGAACTGCTTGCGCCAGTCCCCGGTCGCCCCGTCGAGCACGGCGGTGAAATACGCGTCGAGGTTCTTGGCGTCGTAGGTGGCCAGCACCGGCGCGTACTTGCAGGCGGCGTCGCGGGCCTCGTTCTGCGCCTCGAGGATGCGCTGGTTGTGGTGATCGCGCTGATAGAACACCACACTCGAGGCGATGGAGGCCACCAGCGCCAGGACCACGACGACGCCCAGCAGCAGTCGCGCTCGCGGTCCGGACGCCCGTGAGGTCAGGCTCGGCAGCGGGATCCGCCGCGACTTCTTGTCGCCCGCAGCCGCATTCGGCGACAGGGCATCCCCCGGAACGGGGACCTTGTCCGATTCCGCCGCCGACGCGGTCGTGAATTCGGTGACAGCCGTGTCGTTCTCGGTGTCCGCGGAGGCGTCTTGCGTGGTGCAGTCCTCGGCTTCGAGATCCGCCGATGGTGTTGCCGGGCTGACCGTTCGGGGTCGCTTCACGGCCACCGGTGCAGTCTTGCCGTCGCTGGTCCCGGTGTTCTCGGACTTCGCGCCGAGGGTTTCGGTATCGGTGTTGTCGACGTCGGTGTCGCTCATGGGTTTTCTCCTACCGGGGGATGGGCTGGGATAGTTCGTTGCCGGTGACGCCCGGCGGGGCGGAAGCGCCGTTGTCCGGGATGTCGGGGCGGGGCGCGTTGGCGGAGCCGCGGATCTGGATGGCGGGATCGCTTGTCACGCAGTAGTTGTAGAGCCGTATCCGGTCGTCGGTCTGGACATTGGTGGGTACGACCGGGATGGTGTCGTAGTCGCAGGTGGGGCGCGGCCAGGGATCGACGAGGGTGTAGTACGCGCCGTCGTGAGCGGGGACGCCGAGCGCCTCGGTGCCGACCCGCAGCGCCGGGAACAGCGCGGCGATGGCCGGTGCGCGCAGCTTGGCGGCCTTGGTGACGGCGACGAAGTTGGTGACCAGGTCGGTGATCGGGTCCTGGGTGTCGGTGATGAATCCGCCCAGCGTGGCGAGCTGGCCGGGCCCCTGCTGCAACAGTTTCCGCAGTTCCTGGTCGGCGGAGGCGAACTGGTCGAACAGCACGCTGCCCGCCTTGGTGAGGGTGCCGAGGTCGGGTTGCGCGTGCTGGGTGGTGCCCGCGACGACCTCGAGGTTCTCGATGAGCTGCCGGGTCTGCGGCAGCAGGTCGTCGAGCCCGTTCATGGCGTGGCTGACGCCGGAGATCATGTTGCGCAACCGATCCGGGCCACCAGCGAGGGCTTTGTCGAGTTCGTCGATGATGACGTTCAACCGGTCCGGGTTCATCCCGCCGATCAGGTCGCTGAGGTTGGTGAACACCGATTGGATCGGCACCGGCACGCTGGTCTGCGCCCGCGTCACCGTCGCCCCGTCGTGAAGGTAGGGGCCGGTGTCGGAGTCGGGCCGGAAGTCCAGGTACTGCTCACCGGCCGCCGAGAGCCGTCCGACGGCGACGGTGCCGCCCACCGGGATTCGGGCACTGTCGTCGATGCGCGCGATGGCGGCGACCCCGTCGCCGGACACCCTCACATCGGTGACCTTGCCGACCCGGCTGCCCCGGAAGTTGACGTCGTTGCCGGGCAGCAGTCCACCGGACCCGGTGAGTTCGATGGTGACGTCGTAGGTGTGCGGCAGCGGATCGAACCGCAGCACCGCGCCCCCGATGTATCCGCAGCCCAGCACCAGCACCGCGATCAGGCCCAGATTGGCGATGGCGATGCGCCGGGCGAGCACCCAGCGCCACAGCGGCGAGTTCATCGCGTGCCTCCCTGATCGTTGCTCGGCTGTCCCGAATCCGGTTGCGGCGCAGCGGGTTGCGTGGCACCAGGGGTCTGCGGCGGGCTGGTGAGCCGCCCGAACACCTTCTCGAGCACCTGCTGCAGGCTGCCCGCGAACTGCCCGACGTCCCCGAGCTGCGGCCAGCGGCTGCCACTGGGATCGGTCAGCGCGCCGATGCTGAGGTAGGACACGGTCGCCGCGACCGCGAGGGCGGGCCCGCGCAGGCTGGCCATCAGTGACGGGTAGATGCCGTGCAGTCCGTCGAGCGCCCCGGTGAGCTGATCACTCTGCGCGAACCCGGACATCAGCGCCTGAATGCTGTTGAACAGGCTCACGAAATCCCCACCGGTGGTGTTGGAGAAGTCGCCGAGCGCGTCGGTGGTGGTGGCGATCTTGGTGAGCAGATCCACGATCTGCTGGTTGTTCTCGCTGACCAATCCCAGCAGCGCCGGAAAGCTGTCGGCGGCCGCCCCGAGTTCGGCCTTGCGCCGGGCCAATTCGCCCGACAGGCCGTTCAATCCGGTCAGCACCGCGTCGATGTCCCCGGTGCGCTGGTTGAGTGCCCCGATGGTCCCGGTCAGCTCGGTGATGAGGTGCGAGAGTTCTGGTGCGCGCCCGGCGAACATGGAGTTCATCTGGGTGGTGATCTTGGCGGCCTGGTTGATGCCGCCGCCGTTGAGCAGCAGCGAGATCGACATCATGAGTTGTTCGACCGAGGCCCCGGCGGCGGTGTGGTCGGTGCCGATGGTGTCGCCGTCGTGCAGCGGTTCCCCGGCCTCCTGCGCCGAGGGCAGGGTCATGGCCACGAACATGTCGCCCAGCGGAGTCGCCTGCCGCAGTTCGACGGTGGTGCCCTTGGGCAGCCGGATGTCGTCGCGGATGAGCATGCGCACGTCGGCCAGGAAGTTGGTGGTCCTGATGGCGGTGACGACGCCGATATCGGTGCCGCCGATCTTGACGTGTGCGTGGTCGGGCAGGTTGAGGGCGTCGGTGAAGGCGGCGTGCACGGTGTAGCCGGGCCCGCCGATGCCGGGTTTGGGCAGCGGCAGGCTGTCGACGGTGACCGCGCAGCCCGACGCGGTGACCAGTGTGACCGCGGCGAGCAGCCCGCCGATCGTGCTTGTGCGGAGTCTCATTTGGCGTTCGTCATTCCCAGAAGTGCTGCGGTGAGCCCGAAGTCGGGTCCGAAGTCGGCGATCTTGCCGGTTCGGCAGCCGTCGAGCCGCAGCTGGATGCGTTCACAGAAGGTGGACAGCGCCTCGCTGTCGAGCAGTGATTTGTCCAGCAGCGCGTGCAGGCGCAGCGCCTGGTCGTCCTTGCTGGTGGCATTGGCGAGGTTCTGGAACATGAGCGGTCCGACGTCCACGATCTCGGTGAGTCCCCGGGCGTTGGCGCGCATCTGGGCGGTGATGGCGACGAAGCGGGTCAGCGCCCCGGCCAGTTGATCCCTGTTCTGCCCGACCAGGCTCGCGGTGTTGGTGACGAAGTCGTCGAGTTGGGTCAGCACCGCCTGGATGCCGGGCGCCTGCTGCCCGAGCAGGTCGACCAGTTCGGTGAGCCGCCCGCTGAAGTCACGCACGGTCTGATCGTTGGTGGCGATCACCTGCGTGATGTCGTTGAGTTTGATGATGGTGTTGGAGATCTGGTCCTTGTTGGCGAAGGTGACCTCGAACGCCGACGACAGTGCGTCGAGGGTGTCGCGCAGCTTGTCGCCATTGCCGTTCAACAGCGGGAACAGCACTCGGCTGGCCATCGGCCCGCTCTGGTTGTCGCCCTTGAGCGCCGCGCCGAGCTGGGAGAAGTTCGCCAGGATCCGATCCAGTTCGACGGGAACCCTGGTGCGCTGCAACGGAATATAGGCGTGGTCGGACAGGGCGGGCCCGTCGCCGGTGTAGGCGGGGGCGAGCTCCACGTGCCGATTGGTGATCAGCTGCGGATTCACCAGTGCCGCGACGGCATCGGCGGGGATCTTGACGCTCTTGTCCAGCGACATCACCACCTGCACGTAGCTGCCCTTCGGCGTCACCGAGGTGACTGACCCGATCGGAACCCCCAGTACCGCAACCTCGTTGCCCGCGTAGAGTCCCGCGACGTTCTCGAAGTCGGCGGTCACGGTCATGCGGGCCCCGAGGTACTGCTCGGGCAGTGCGGTCAAGGTGTCGGGCAGCAGTCCGCAGCCCGCGGTGAGCAGCATGGCCCCGGTGACGGCGGCCAGTTTGAGTCGGATACGCAGTTTCATCACTTGCATCCCGCCACGGCCTGCGCGAAGCACAGCCAGTTGTCGGGAAACAGCCACGGCGCGTACACGTTTCCGTACGGCCCGTCCCCGAGCACATTGTTGAACTGCCGCAGTGTCACCGGCATCACCTGGTAGAGCCGGTCGAGGTTGCCCTTGTTCTTGGTCAGCCCCTCCGACATGGTGTTGAGGTCGCCGATCAGCGGCGCGAGCTGGTTGTTGTTCTCCAACCCCATCTGCTGCAACAGTTTCGACAGCGACGCCACATTGTCGAGCAGCTGTTTGAGCAGCGCCTGGCGCTGCTGCACCGCGTTGCCGATGGCCTCACCGCGGGTGAGCAGCAACAGCACGCTGTTCTGATTGTCCGACGCCAGCTGCGAGACCGTGTCCATGCCCTTGAGCAGCGTGTCCACTTCGTCGCGGCGATCGTTGATCACCTTGGCCAGCGCTCCCACACTGTCGAGGGCCTGCACGGTCAGCTGCGGCGAATCGCCCATCTGCTGATCCACCAGATCCAGGGCTTGGCGCAGCTTCTGCGGATCGAGCCGTTCGATGCGATCGAAGGACTGTTTGTACTGCGGGTCCTGCACCACCTTGCCCAGGTTGTAGGGCACGGCGGTGTGATCGAGCTTGATCCGATCGCCGGGCAGCGATTTGCCTTGGCCCGGTGTGAGTTCCACGTGCAGCCGCCCCAGGATGGTCGACATCTTGATGGCCGCGCGCGCGTCGTCGCCGAGCTTGATGTCGTCGTGCACCTTCATGGCCACCAGTACCTTGCCGTTGTCGAGCGCGACCGCACTGACCTGCCCGACCTCGATGCCGGACACGTCGACGGTCGCACCCGGCCGCAGCCCGGCGGCCTGTTCGAACTCGGCGTGAATGGTCTTGTCGCCCAGCCGAGCCTGTTGCAGCACGGTCGAGCCGACCAGCAGCAGCACCACGAATCCGGCCGCGAACAGTCCCAATCGCAGATATCGGTTGGCCAGGAATCCGGGGTAGCGGATCCGCGGCCGTCGTCGCGTCACGGGCTTCGTCATCGGCACACCTCCGAATGGGAATTGCCGCCGACCTGGTTGAACAGACCGGGCGGGAAGAGCACACCCCACAGCGACACATCGAGGCTGCAGATGTAGGCATTGCCGTAGGTGCCGTAGCTGGAGAACCGCGCCACCCCGTTGAGCACGACGGGCAGCTCCACGGCCGCCTTGTCCAGGGACGCCCCGTTGAGCAGCAGCAGCGCGACACCGGCTCCGGCATCGGTCTGCGCCTTCGCGATTCCCGGCTGCACCGCGGCGACCACGTTCACCAGCGAGTCGGTGGCCGTGGCCACCCGCTCCACCGACGACTTCAACGCGGTGCCCTGCGAATACAACGCCTCGGTGAGCGAACGCGCCTGCGTGATCAGCGTTTCCAGCTCGTTGCTGCGATGCGCGAGCCCGGCGATGACGCTGCTGAGATTGCCGACCACCTCGCCGAGGATCTGATCACGCTGCCCGAAGGTGCTCGCCAGCTGGGCGGCCTGGGTGACCAGCGCGCTGAGCGACACCCCGTTGCCCTGTAGCGCCTGGATCAGCGTCTCGGACAGCGAATTGATCTGATCGGGTTGCAGCACACTGAACAACGGCTCGAAACCCGACAGCAGCGAGGACACGTCGAAGGACGGTTCGGTGCGTTCGATCGGGATCTGACCGTCGGCGGGCAGCGGTGCGCCCGCGTCCTTACCGGCGACCAGTGCGACGTAGCGCTGCCCGATCAGGTTCTGGTATCGCACCAGCGCCTTGGTGGAGGTGGTCGGATGCTGATCGTCCTGCAACCGGAAGTCCACGCGGGCGCGATAGCCGTCGCCGAAGGCGATCTTGTCGACGCGCCCCACCCGCACGCCCGCCATCCGCACGTCGTCCCCGATCCGCAGACCGAGCACGTCGGAGAAGACAGCCGAATAGTGGTGCGTGCCACCGGACACCGAGCGCTGCAATGTCGACCAGATGGTGTAGGTCAGCAGCATCGCCACCACGGCGAAGATGCTGAAGCCCGCGAGGGCCTTCCCGGATTTCACTTGGTGGCCTCCGCATCGGTCGGGACGAGGTACCCACCGGCGAGGACGGGTGAGAGCAGCAGCAGCTGCGCCATATTCGGGGTGCCGCCGACGACCGCGGCGACCGCCGCGTCACCGGTGAGCCCGGCGGGCTGCGCCGGAGTCGACGGTGAGGTGTCCGCCGCGGGCGCGGTGACGCCGGGTATCGCGGGCAGTCCCGGAATGGACGGCAGTGCGGGCACCACCGGGAGCCCCGGTATCGCGGGCAGGGCAGGCGTCGCGGCGGCGGGCGCGGGACCTGCCGCATCGAGCCATTTGGGCAGCATCTGCTCCGGGAACTGTTGCGCCGGAGCGGTTTCCGGCACCGTCGAGCCCCCGCAGCGCGGCCCCGTCAGCTCCCCGTAGTGCGGGCAGTCCGGCGCGGTGTACTGCTGGAACGGCGTGAACGACACGTTCATCTTCCACACCATCTGCTGGTGCGGGCCGAAGCTGAACACGCCCTGCAACCGCTGCAGCGCGGTATTGAGATTGGCGATGGCGTACGGGATCGCCTGCGGATCCTGCGCGAGACTGCCGAAGAGCTGGTTGAGCCCCGACACCAGGAACTTCCCGGAGTCCGGATTGCGGGCGAACAGCCCGTTCACGGTGTCGACCGTGTGCCCGCCGCTGGTCAGCAGGTTCACCAGCGCGGCACGCTGTTCGGTGAGCGTGCGCGCGGTGGTCACCGACTTGGCCAGCGTCCCGACCAGATCCGGCGCGGAGGCGCTCAGCGCGGACGCGGCCCGCCCCAGATTGCCGAGCAGATCGCCGATCCCGTCGATATCGCGCACCTCGGTGACCCAGTGGTCGAGGCGCTCGATGGTCGAACCGGGTACCCGCGCGGACGGATCCAGTGCCGCCGACAGTGTCGAGAGCACCCGGCCCAGCTTCTCGGGCTGGATATTGGTGAGCACATTGCGCAGCACGTTGAGCGTGGTCTGCAACTGGACGGTCGCGGCGCTGGTGTCCTCGGGAATGGTCGCCCCCGAGTGCAGGGTATCGCGGGTCGGCGTGGTGTCGACCAGTTCGATCGCCGTCACGCCGAAGATGTTGTTCGGGATCACCCGCGCCGCCACCGACGCCGGAATCGTGCCCGCCACAACGGGTTTCAGGGCGAGCGAGGCGCGCTGGCTCTCGCCCTTGGCGACCACCGTCACGTCCTCGACGCGCCCGACCAGCATGCCGCGGAACTTCACGTCGGCGTGCGCGGGCAGGCCGTCGCCGGTGCTGGTGAGCACGGCGGTGACCGACACCTTGTCCTCGAAGCGCCCGGTGTAGCGCAGTGACAGCAGATACAGCAGCAGCGCCACCACGGTGATCATGGCCAGTCCGGCCTGGGTGAGCTGGCGGGGCGTGGGCCCGCGCCCGCTGGGATCGAGCAGCATGTGATCCCCCCTATCCCGAGATCCGGAATCCGGGGTCGACGCCCCAGATCGCAAGGGTCAGAAACAGATTCGTGAAGACCATGACGACGATGACCATCTTGATCGCGCGTCCGGCCGCCACCCCGACGCCTTCGGGCCCGCCGGTCGCGACGAAGCCGTAGTAGCACTGGATGAACGTCGAGATCAGCACGAAGACAACGACTTTCAGCAGTGACCAGAACACGTCCGGGCCCAGCAGGAACTGGAAGAAGTAGTGGTCGTAGGTGCCGGCGGTGGTGCCGCCCAGGAACAGCACCGACAGCTTGGTCGCCAGGTACGCCGTCGCCAGTCCCACGCTGTAGAGCGGGATGATGGTCAGCGTGGCCGCGATCATCCGCGTGCTGACCAGGTACGGAAGCGGCCGGATGGCAATGGATTCCAGCGCGTCGATCTCCTCGGAGATGCGCATGGACCCCAGCTGCGCGGTGCACCGGCAGCCCGCCTGGATCGCGAACGCCAGGGTGGCGATGATCGGGGCGAGCTCACGCGTGGTGGCGAAGCCGGAGATCGCGCCGGTCAGCGGGCTCATGGTGAGCAGGTTCAACGCCGTGAACGACTCCATGCCGACGGTGATGCCGCCGAATCCGCACAGCGCCACCACCACCCCGATGGTGCCGCCGCCCACGAACAGGGAGCCGTTGCCGAACGCGACATCCGCGGTCAGCCGCAGCACCTCCTGCCGATAGTGCTTGAGCACGAACGGAATCGCGAACAGCGCCCGGAAGAACGTGATGACCTGATGTCCGAGGCGCTGATTGGCCCGCATCGGCGCGGCGGCCACATTCGCGGCCATGCGCACGGGTTTGAGGGCCGGGGGAGTGTAGGTGCTGCTCATCTCAGACCACCTTCGTCGGCAGCAGCGTGTTGTAGAGCTGGGTGAGCCCGACATTGGTGGCGAACAGCATCAGCGCCGAGGACACCACCGCCGAGTTCACCGCATTGGCGACCCCGCCCGGGCCGCCGTGCGCGTGCAGCCCGATATCGCAGGCGATGACCGCGGTCAGCAGTCCGAAGATGGCCGCCTTCACCAGCGCCACCACCAGATCGTTGGCGACCGCGAAGGACGCGAACGAGCCGATGAACGAGCCCGGCGTGCCCGACTGGGCGTACACGTTGAACACGTAAGCCGTTGCGAAGCCCACGAATACGATGAATCCGCACAGCAGCATGCTCACCAGCACCGCGGCCGCCAGGCGCGGGGCCACCAGCCGGCGGATCGGGTCGACGCCCATCACCATCATGGCGTCGATCTCCTCGCGAATGGTGCGCGAACCCAGGTCGGCGGTGATGGCCGAACCGACCGCGCCCGCGATCATCAGCGAGGTGACCAGCGGCGCGCCCTGACGGATGATGCCCAGCCCCGCGACCGCGCCGATGAAGGTGGTCGCGCCGACCTGATTGACCAGCGCGCCCACCTGCAGCGACACCACCACCGCGATCGGAATGGCGACCAGCACCGTCGGCGCGGCCGACACATTGGTCATGAACGCGCACTGCTTGATGAATTCCTGATAGGGGAACCGGCGGCGCAGAATCGAGACGATCAGCTGCCGCAGCGCCTCCCGCCCCAGATCCACCTGCCGGCCCAGGGTTTCCAGCGAGCGCTGCGGGTGGCGCTGCCACAGTCCGCGCAGGCTCGCGCCGATCCGGTCGAGTTCGCCGAGTTCCGGCGGGGACGGTTTGTCGAGTGTCGTCATCAGGACAGGTCCTCGAGGGTGTGTTGCAGCGCGACCAGCCCCGCGCCGAGGACCGCGATCCCGGCGGCCAGCACACACAGCACCGCCAGCCAGAGTGCTACGCGCAGAACAGGATTGACTTCCATACGCCCACCGAGAATCTTCACCCCGATCACCAGGATGTCGATGAGCCAGACCAGCGCCATCATCTACGTCATGCACACATTCGAGAAGGTGAGCACCGGCCAGCACACGATCGACCCCAGGAACGACATGACCACGTCGATGCCGTGTAGCTGCTTCAGATGCGAAGTGTGGGTGAGGGTCCAGACGATCCCGATCAGCCCGTAGGGGATGGCGAGAATGATGAGCGTGCCCAGGAACTCGGACACCTTCATCTCGTAGCTGAGTATTCGATCCAGGCGTTGGAGCATGTCGCGTCGGTCCTTTCAGGTCCTTGCCCGGCGCTCCCCGGCAGCCGGCCGCAGCAGCGTATGTTACTCACCATTCCTCAGAATGAAAGCAGTTTCGGAAAATCTTGCAGATGCGGCTGAGTTGCTGTCCTGACCCGCAGGAAGCAGCGTTGACCGACCGCGACGCTGCGCTATAAGTTATGGATGGTTCTCGTCAATGGAGAGAGGTAACCATGACCGCTGCGGCTGAACTCACCGTCGAGCAGACTCGCATCCACATCCCCGGCGTGCACCGCGCCGAGACCAAGCGGCCGCCGAAACTCGAAGACGCACTGGACTTCTGGCAGTTCTCCGGCGCCGCGGCCAATGTCGCCATGCAGATGACCCGTCCGGGTGTCGGCCACGGGGTGGCGGGTAGCAAGGTGGAATCCGGTGCGCTCATGGTGCATCCGTGGAAACGGTTGCGCACCACCGCCTCCTACCTCGCGGTCGCCATCCTCGGCACCCCGGAGGAGAAGGTGGCCTTCCGGGAGGCCGTGGACGCGGTGCATCGCAAGGTGCACTCCGATCCCGGTGCGGCGGTGAGATACAACGCCTTCGACCGCAACCTGCAACTGTGGGTCGCGGCCTGCCTCTACATCGGCTTCGAGGACTCCTACCAGCTGCTCAACGGCCGGATGAACGCCGAACAGGCCGAGGCGTTCTACTCGACCTCGGCCACCCTCGGCACCACGCTGCAGGTCACCGCCGACATGTGGCCCGCCACCCGCGCCGAATTCGACCTGTACTGGAACGACGCCTGCCGCCAGGTCGTCGCCGACGATCTGATTCGCGGCTATATCGACGACCTGCTGCACCTGCGGATGATCACCTGGTGGCTGCGCGTCGTATTCGGCGGCCTGCTGCGGTTTCTCACCGTCGGTTACCTGCCGCCGTATTTCCGTGAACAGCTCGGGGTGGCATGGAGCGCCGCCGA
This sequence comes from Nocardia sp. NBC_00511, assembly GCF_045161165.1. Taxonomy (NCBI): domain Bacteria; kingdom Bacillati; phylum Actinomycetota; class Actinomycetes; order Mycobacteriales; family Nocardiaceae; genus Nocardia; species Nocardia sp. NBC_00511. The sequence continues at coordinate 2,899,172 of NZ_CP107849.1, read as the reverse complement.
TCAGCGCCGCTTCGAACACCTCTTCCTGTTCGTGGGATTCGTGAATCGGTTCATTCCCCGGTTCCTGCGCACCGCGGGGACCCGCTCGATGATGGCCGATGTGCGACGTCGTCTGCACAAGCATCGCGAATTGGTCTGAGGCGGGACGCAATTCGACGAGAACGGCCCCCGGCGCAATTCGCCGGGGGCCGTCGTCGGGTGCGGTCAGTTCGAGTACTGCGAGGTGGAGTCGTCGTTGGTGTCGTCCGAGCTGGTCACGGAATTGGCGAAGCCGGAAAGGATTCCGATGATCAGCATGACGATCATCAGAATTCGCGCGCCCTGCGAGATGAACAGCGGCCGCGTCGGCGAGGCCAGCGGAACCGTTCCCGGCGGCGGTTCGGGACCGTCGCCGAAAACGCCCTTCAGGTAGGTCGGGGAGAGCATGTAGAAATATGTGTCCACCCGCAGCTGAATCCGCAGTATCGCGGCGGTCGCCTCGAAGATGGTGCGCGGCATGCGGCCGGTGATCAGCACGATCAGCCAGAGAATCAGCGAGATGAACGCCCAGCCGGACATGAACCAACTCGTCAGCGCCAGAATCGGGATGGCCAGGAAGAGCCGGAACAGCACCGCGGCCCGATTCAGTTCGGTCGGCGGCGGGAACCAGGTCCGCACCGGGTAATCGGCGGCGATGTCGAGGCTGAAGGGCGGATAGACGTCCACCATCAACATCAAATAGCCCGATACCCGAGCCAGATACGCGATATACGAGCGCAGGAAATCGCCGCACCATTGTGGCAACCTCCCGGTGAACAGTGCCCCGAACCAACCGCAGAGGGCGACGAAGAAGGTCGCGATACTCAGTGCCCACAGCACCACCAGATGCGGAATCGCCAGGATGAGCCGCAGCAGCACCGTCCATCGGCGCTGCTGCGGGGGTGGAAATACATCCAGTTCCGCCGAGAGCTCCCGCTCGGCGCCAAAGCCACCGGTCTGATCCATGATATCTGCCTCGCCTTCCCGATCGCACCGGAGAAATCTCCTCTCCGGTGACGATATTCAGGATCGGCAATTACCTGGCATCACGACGCGCCGGAAACGGTCACATTCCGCTCAGCTGCGCGGGTTCACCGTGCAGGGCATAGGCGAGTTCGGCGAGCTGACCCAGCGTGCAATCGAGATCGTCGTAGCCGCGCTGCTCGAGCGCCTTGGTCACCGTCTTGGTGATCAACGGGCCGGTAAAGGCGATACCGGCGGTTACAGTTGTTCCGGTGTCCGACGGCTGGAGGTGATAGGTGAAATCGCAACGGACACCGTCCTGTCCGAATCCCTGCAGTGCGACATGGGTGGGCGCGTCGAGGGTCTTCACCGTCCACGCCACCTCCTCGGTCATGCCGTGCAGCAGGATTTCCGAGACCAGTGTCGAACCCTCGGTGAGGCATTCGGGCGGGCGGCCGATGAAGTCGTGATGGATTCCGAACCAGTGCTCCCAGGTGGTGGGGGAGATGATGGTTCGGAACAGCGCCTCCGGGGTTCCCGGGACGTCCTTGCTGAGAACTATGGCTCCCACTGTGTTCCTTCAAGTCCTTTGAGCTGGCATCGAGTATTCGGCCGGGTACCGGCAACCGCGTCCCTGAGGCGCCGATGACCAAGTGGCCGTACGTGATTCGGTACGAGTGTGAATGCCGTGCGCGGGCGGTTCGGCCCGGCGGGCGACGCTAGCGCGCGGGTCGCGGTAGGTGGCGCGAGGCGCGGCGCGACAGGTGGCGTAGTGGGCGACCGAATAGTCGTGAGATCAAGGGGAAGTAACCCTTCGGGTGCACAGGTGAGGTCGGAAATGGTGCCTATTCCTTGCGCCGACTGCCTCACAAGCGCTTCCCCCGCGCCGACGCGGTTGATCTTGGCATACGGAAAACCATTGCACAACACCGGGATAAAACCAGGTGAACCCTGATGTTGCAAATGAAATTTCATTCGCAAGAAAATCGGCGATCGGGGGTGGCGCGGGTACCGAATCCCGCTGAGTGCAATGGGTCCGGGTGGTCATACGGTTCGCTAACGTTCTTGTTCGACCATGCTGTAAAGGAGGGTGGCAAGTGACCGCTGAATCGACGATCGACACCGACCCCGCGCTGCACCCGCTCGACGACCCGGTTCGGGAGTCGTTGCGGGGCCAGCACTCTCGCTTCGCCCAGTGGGTGGGGCGGATCGGCCGCTACGATCCGGAGGTCGCGCGCTTCATCGGCCACCCGCGGACCTTCGCCGACCGCGACTGGGACGACCTGGCCACCGTCCTGGGCCCGGGCGGTGCGACCGCGCTGCGCGGCCTGGACTTCGTGCCGCCCGCCGACTGGACGGTGCTCGACAGCTTCGGCTCGGTGCAGATGGACGGCAGCGCGCTGCGCGTGGCCGCCGATCCGGAGCTCGAAATCCTCACCGCCGCCGATGTTCCCGAGATTCTCGCGCTGATCGCCCGCACCGATCCGGGACCGTTCACTGCCCGCACCATCGAGCTGGGCACCTACCTCGGCGTGCGGGTGGACGGTCGACTGGTGGCGATGTCCGGTGAGCGCATGCACCCGCCGGGCTGGACCGAGATCAGCGCCGTGTGCACCGACGCCGAATTCCGCGGCCGCGGTTACGCTTCCCGGCTGATCCGCGCCGTCGGCGCGGGCATCCGCGCGCGCGGCGAGATTCCGTTCCTGCACGCCCGCGCCGAGAACACCACTGCCATCAGCCTTTACGAAACGCTCGGGTTCACCATTCGCAAGCGTTCCGGGCTCACGTTCGTGCAAGCCCCGGGCTCGGCCGCGTAGGTGCTACCCCGGCGTCGGGCCGCAGCCGGTCAGCACAGCACGGTGCAGGCCAGCGATGTACGTGACGTGGTCGAGAGTTTCTGGTAGCGAGCCACCATCGCCGAGGCCCCGTGTCAGTGCGTCGGGGACGGAACGTCGATCACGCGGGCGGTGTCGGCGTCCGCCCAGGTCGCCGGGGGCGGGCCATAGGTGTTGTGCGCGTTGGTGATCACCGAGTTGGCCAGGGCGCGGTTGCCGACCGCGCCGATCACCGCGCCGATGCCGGCGGGCAGGGTGCGGCCGAAGACCAGGACGCCGCGCTTGACGATGAACTGCACGATGAAGCGTTTGGCCATCGCGTTGTCGATGGAGCGCACGATCGGGAGGTGGTCGGCGACCGCGGTGGCCCAGTCGCGGGCGGACTGACTGGCGTTCTTGCCCAGCAGTTCCGCGCCGCTCTCGCCGAGCACCACACCCACCACCAGCGCCCGGCGGCGCTTGGGGGAGATCGACTCGAAACCGTGCACGGTGCCCACCGACACCGCGTACAGCGCGGACGCCTCCAGGAAGAACACCGATTCCACACCGCTGACGGCCAATCCGATCAGCGTGCCCACCCCGGGCACCGCGGCGCTGAGGCCCGCGATGGTGCCGCTGGCGGTGACCAGCACCTTGTAGCGGGTGGCGAGGGCCTGGGCGATGTCGTCGGGCGTGCGCTCGGGATGCTTGCGCCGCAGCCGGTCGACGTACCTCGACGCCAGTGGCACCTGCACATTGGTGCCGCCGCGCAACACCAACTCGACCGACTTCTGCACCGCCCGTTCGAACATTCGCCCGCTCCTTCCGCGACCCCGGTGATGCGGCCGCCCCGGTGACGATTCCCCGCCGTTCGCGAATGAAACCGGACCAATAGGTCTTCGGACGACGATATTCAGCGACCACGGCCGCCCGGTATGCGACGCGCCGCGTCGGCGGGAGTGAATTCGGCCGCAGCCGACCACGACACGTGCGCGACGCCTCAGCGCGCGTCGACGGTCGCGGGTTTCCAGCCGAAGGCCGGGGCGATCGACTCGACGGTGTCGTGCAGGATCTGCTCGTAGTCCTCGCGGTGGAATTCGTAGGGCAGCTCCAGCCGCAGCTCGCTCGTCCGCGCGAGCACCGGATCCGCGTGCAGCCGTTCGATGATCTCCTCGGAGGTGCCGACGATATCCGGGGCGAACAGGATGCGGCGCTCCCCGCGCGGGGCCAGGGTGCGCTCGTGCCGGGACGCCGCGTACGCCCGATAGCGTTCGCGGGTCGCCCGATCGGCGCTGTCGAGCGGCACGATGACCCGGCCGACCGCGACCCGGCCCGGGCGCGCGGAATCCACCCGCCCGCGGTATTCGTCGATCAAAGTCAGTTGCGCGGTGGCGAAGTCGTCGCTGTGCTCGCCGGTCACGATATTGCCGCTGAGCAGATTGAGGCCGTGCGTACCGGCCCAGCGCACCGAGCGGCCGCTGCCGCCGCCGTACCAGAGCCGGTCGACGAGACCGGGACTGTGCGGTTGCAGCCGGGGCCGCTGGGTATTGCCGGGGGACTGGATGACGGTGTCCGCGTCGCCCAGGAAGTCGCCGCGCAGATTGTCGATGAGCCGTTCGATGCGGCCGTGTGACAGGTCGTAGCTGCGCCAATCGCCGTCGAAGACCAGGTCGCCGATCAGCTCGGCGTGCGGCGGTGTGCCCGCGCTGAAACCCGGTTGCAGGCGGCCCTTGGAGAGCACATCGGCCAGTGAGAGGTCCTCCGCGAGCCGGAACGGGCTCTCGTAGCCGATCGGAATCACGGCCGCGCCCAACTCGATTCGACCGGTGCGCTGCGCGGCCGCGGCCAGGAACACCGCCGCCGACCCGACACCGTGCTCGAGATGCCGCTGCCGGATCCAGCCGCCGTCGAATCCGAGCCGCTCGCCGTATTCGAACAGCCGCAGGGTGTCCTCGAGTCCGGTGTACGGATCGTCGTCGAGGAAGTTGCCCGGGGTCAGGAACGACACGGTCGTGAACTGTGCTGCCACGGTGCCGGATTCAACCGAAACCGGGCGTCGGTGCCCAGGTTTGGGATCGGCCGGAATGTAAATAGCGGGCGGCGGGACCCGGCAGACGTGATCGAATCACGGTGATTTCCATGTCGTGGAATCGAATTTGCCCGGCGGCGGCCCACTTCGCACAGTGAGGCGGCATCGCACCCCCGTGCGGTCACCGACCTCCCGAGAGCGTGAACCGTCTTGCCCGTGTCTGTCCGAGCCGCCCGATGACCACCGACGCACCCCCGTCACTGCGACCGCTGCTGCTCACCGTCTACGTCCCCGCCGCCGCGTACGGGCTCGGCATGGGAGCCGCCGCCCCGGTCATGACGCTGACCGCACTCGACCTCGGGGCGTCGCCCGCCGTCGCCGGGCTGACCGTCGCGCTGGTCGGACTCGGCCAGGTGCTCGGAGATATCCCCGCCGGTCAGGTCGTTTCCCGGCTGGGCGAACGGGTTTCGATCATCGCCGCCAGCAGCGCGGGCGTGCTCGGCGTGCTGCTGTGCCTGTGTGCGCGCAATGTGCCGATGCTGTGCGCGGGACTCACCGTGGTCGGACTGTCCAACGCGATCTGGGGTCTGGCGCGCATGAGCTACCTGTCGGAGGTGATTCCGTTCGAGCGCCGAGCGCGGGCCATGTCACTGTTCGGCGGAGCCATGCGCTTCGGCTTCTTCCTCGGCCCGATCCTCGGGGCGCTGGCCATAACCGGATTCGGTGCGCGCGGCGGGTTTCTCGTGCAGTTGATCGCCATCGTGATCGCCGGATACCTGATGGCGCGACTGCCGGATCCGCAGGTCGGGGCGGCGGGGGCGGTGGTGCGGCCGCCGCTGTCGCTGCTGGAGATCGGCCGCGCGCATCACACGCTGCTGTTCACCCTCGGTGCCGGATCGCTGCTGATGGGAGCCGCCCGCGCCTGCCGCGACGCCGTGCTGCCGCTGTGGGCCGACCACCTGGGTGTCGGCGCGGCCACCGCCAGCCTCATCTACGGGATCGGTGCGGGACTGGACGTGCTGTGCGCATACCCGGCCGGGCATGTCATGGACCGCTTCGGCAGACGGTTCATCGCGGTCCCGTCGCTGACCATCCTCGCTCTCGGGTATTTCCTTGTGCCGCTGACACATTCGGCGCTGACACTGGGCCTGGCGGCCGTGGTGCTGGGCATCGGCAACGGGATCGGCAACGGGGTCATCATGACCATCGGTGCGGATATCGCACCCGTCGCCACTCGTGCGGAATTCCTGGCCGCGTGGCGGCTCACCCACGACGGCGGCTACTTCGCGGGACCCCTCGCCGTCAGCGGGCTGGCCGCAGCCGGGCCGCTGTCGGTCGCGGTGCTCGCGGTCGGCGGGCTCGCGCTGCTGGGCGCGGCGGCGATGGGACGCTATATCCCCGTGTACATTCCGTGGCCCGCCCGCCCCGGTCCGGGTTCAGGAGATCCCGTCGCCGATCGTGCGCAACCCCAGCTCGACCAGGCGGGATAGCTCGGCGACATCGAGATCGCCACGCGCGAACCAGGTTTCGGTGGCGGTGAACATGACCGCGCTGACGCACTGCGCGGTGATCGAGATCCGGTAGGCCTCGTCGGACACCGCGGCCGCGCCGGTGCGCTCGAGCAGAAACTGTTCGATCTCGCGCGCGAACTCGGCCTGCACCGTCTTGATGTGTGCCTGTACCAGCTCCTGTTCCAGATGTTCGCTGCGCAGCACCGCGAGCTGATGCAGGGCCGCGTCATAGGGGAACGACTCCACCGCGATCCGCACCGACGCGGTCACCGGTTCGCCGGGCGGCCGTACCGACAGCGCCTGACGGAACCAGCCCAGCCGCGCGTCGTAGTCGGCGAACAGGATGTGCTGTTTGGACGGAAAGTGCCGGTAGAAGGTGCGTTCGGTGACGCCCGCGTCGGCGGCGATATCCGCGATCGAGGTGGCGTCCACGCCGTGCTCGAGGAAACGCGCCAGCGCCGCGTGCTGGAGCGCGGCGCGGGTGCGCTCGGCCTTGGTGGCGGTGGTCGCGGCGGGCATGAACCGCATTCTAGGTAGCCGGATCCTGCCCGGCCTCGTCCAGGGCGCTGTGCGCGGCGTTGTATCCGGGAATGAACGACACCGCCGGACCGCCCTGACAGCCCGCACTGCCCAGATACAGGCCCGTCACCGGCAGCGGCAGATCCCGGAAACCGGTGGGGCCCGGGCGATTGGGGCCCATCTGCTCCGGATGCACCAGGCCGTGGCAGTAGTCGCCGCCCGGCGCGCCGAACATGCGATCCATGTGCCGGGGCGTGAACACGATCTGACGGCTGATCACCTCGGCGAAATTCGGTGCCAGCGTGGAGATTCGGGCGATCACCCGCTGCGCCATCTCGGCCTTGAGCCGGCCGTACTGCTCGCGGTCGTCGGTGATCGGGAACCACAGCGCGAACGCGGAGGCGGCATGCTTGCCCGCGGGCGCGACCGCCGGATCGTGCACCGAGGGCAGTTGCAGGATCACCGCCGGTTCCTGCGGCACCTCACCACGCCTGCACTGCTCCCACTGCTGCTGCAACTCCTCGGGCGTGCTGTGGATGCCGATCGCCGACTGCATGACCGGATCATTGAGCACCGCATAGGGTTCGGCGAATTCCGGGATGGCGTCGAGGGCGAAATGCATCTGCAGATAGCTGCCGCGATGATCGGTGCGCGCGAGCCGCGATCGCAGATCCGTCGCCGCCACCGCCGGGTCCAGCAGCTGTCCGACGGTGAGATCCGGTGCGATGCAGGACACCACGATCGGGGCGGTGATCTGCTCGCCGTCGGCGGTGCGCACCCCGGTGACCCGGGAGCCGTCGGTGTCGATGCGCGCCACCGGCGTCCGCAACCTGACCGTGCCGCCCGCCTTCTCGAAGCGCTCACGCAGATGCGTGGTGAGCGCGCCGATGCCGCCCTGGATCTTGCGCATCAGGGTGCCGTCGCCCTCCGGGGTGGCCAGGCCGAACGCCAATGCCATTGCGGTGCCCGGTGTTTCGGGGCCGCGGAAGGTCATGTTCAGGCCCAGGAACGACATCATGCCGCGCAGGGCGCGGGTGCGGTCGTTGTCGGGGACGTAGCGGTCCAGGACCTCGGACAGTGAGCCGAACAGCATCTCCGAGATGGCGGAGCGCTCGAATTCGTTTGTCGCGCAGGCGAACATCTCGTCGATGGTCTTGGGTTCGCGGCGCACTTCGAAACGGCCCAGCGCGCGGGCCGGGGCCTGTGCCCAGGCCATCAGCCCCGCCATGCCGGTCAGCACGTCCAGGCCGTGTACGCCGTTGACGTGCTCGACGAGCTTCATCGGGTCGGTGTAGTAGATGAACGGCGGGTCACCGCGACCGAGTGTGGAGACCGACATGACCTCCAGGGGCACCGTCGGAACGGTGTCGAGCCCGAGTTCGGCGCTCAGGCGCGCGGAGGTCGGGAACTGTTCGGAACCGGCGATCTCGAAGCGGTATCCGTCGATCAGTTCGACGGTCGAGGCCATGCCGCCGGCGTAGTGGTTGGCTTCCAGGCACAGGGTTCGCAGTCCGGCCTGCTGCAGGATCGCGGCCGCCGCGAGTCCGTTGTGCCCGGCACCGATCACGATGGCGTCATAGTCCGACATGAGCCGAACGGTCCCACCGCGTCCGTAAAATGTCAACAGTGACAAAATGAATGCGAAAACTGTCATATCTGACGTAAGCCGGTCCTAGAATCCGCCCATGTACGCGCTCAGCCTCATCGTTCACGCGATTCTCGGGATCGCGGTCACCGCCTGGATCATCAGCCTGAACCGCACCGTGTTCACCGCCGCCCGCCCCCGCGTCACCGCCCTCGAACTCGCCTACTGGGCAATCGGTTTCGCCTCGGTGATCCTGGGCTGGTACTTCAATATCCGCTTCGTGCTCGAATACCACCACGCCGGAAGCAATCCGCTGTGGGGACCGGGCTCGAGCTGGACCCAGTACGTCTACCTCATGTTCCCGAACTGGGCCGCCGACTCCGCCTCCCAGGATTACGTCTTCCTCAACGTGCTGATCCTGCCGCTCATGTCGATCGCGGGCGGCCTGCGCAAAGGCTTCCCGAAACCGTGGCTGTTCTTCGTCAGCAGCCTGTTCACCAGCGCCGCTTTCGGTTTCGTGCTCTACCTGATCGTCGCCGAACGCCATCGGCGAGTCCCCTCGGCGAGTCGAGCCTGAACCCGGCGACAACTCCGTCCTCGTCCGCTACACCAGCTGACCCGAATACCCTTGGTCCCGAGGCGGTCTGGCGCTCGACGGCGTGCCGCCCCACCGTCCGTTCAACGGCACAGGAGGACCGAGTATGACGACCATCATCGGTGGCGGGATCGCCGGAATCGCACTCGCCGCGGCCTTGGCTCGCGCGCAGCACAAAGTCAGCCTTTTCGAGCGGCGGGACGCCGAGAACAGCGGTGGCGGTGGCGCTTTCCTGTTCCTCGACCAGCGTGGTCATGACGCCCTGATCGGACTCGGGGTGGATATCGCCGAACTGCATGCGGCCTCGCACGCGATCACCGGTCTGGACTATCGGAACAGTGCCGGGGTGAAGAGTGCGCGGCCGGACGCGGGCCATCGGTTCTGGCTGCGCCGCAACCTGATCGCCGTTCTGACGCGATTCCTGGACGGTTCGGGCGCGGAAGTCCATCGGGGCGCGGCGATTACCGGGCTCACCGTGTCCGATAGCGCCGGTCTGCTGCATCTCGACGGCGGGGAATCGATCGCGATCGCCGACGGATTGATCATCGGCGCGGACGGCATCGACTCGGCGGTCCGCGCACACCTCGAACCGGCCCGCCGCCCCACCTACTCCGGAGACGTCGTGCTGTACGGCATGACCACCACCCGACTGAATCTCGAGACCGTGCCCGACGTCCTGCACTTCTACGCCGAAGTCGGCCCCGAAGGTCCCGGCAGCACCTTCGGCCACGTCTGGTCACCGGCCGACGACACCACCGCACTGTGGTTCCTGCGCATCCCGCGCTCCCCGCTCGAGCGCGATGACCTGGGCCTGCGCCCGGTCGACGAATGGGCCACCACGATCCTGGACGCCGCCCCGAACAACCGGCAGCTCCTGGAAACGCTGCTCTCACACACCGATTCGATCCACGTCTCCAATGCCCGCGACGTGCTCCTGGACAACGCCGCCCAGCCCGCAGGACGAACCCTGCTCATCGGCGACGCCGACCACGCGATCACCCCGGCAGCCGGCATCGGCGCGCGCGACGCTGCCGAAGACGCCCACGCCGTCTTCCAGGCCATCCGCGCCGACAGCGACCCGGCCGCCGCCATGACCGCCCGCCGCACCCAAATCCTCACCGACCGCGCCAACGCCCGCCGCACCACACCCCGCCCCCGCCCCTGACCACCCGCCCCGGAACCGGCTTATGCGCGGAATGCGGAGTTCTGGATCGGGATTGTTCGTGACGGGGTGGATCCGTATCAGGTCGAGGTGACCGATCCGGCTCTGCTCGACGTGATCGGGGATGTGGCCGGGATGGTTGTGCTGGATGCCGGATGTGGGGGGTGGGGACTTCGCTGTCGACGAGTATTTCGGGGTTCGCACCGTGGAACAGCCGTTCTCGGTGGCGGGGCAGCGGTCTCCGGCTGCTTCGGTGCAGCAATTCCACTCGCTCGAGGCCTATATCGGGATGTTGACGGCGGCCGGTTTCGTTGTGACGGGGCTGTGGGAGCCGCATCCGAGCCAGGCTCAGCGACAACAGAATTCGTGGTGGGACGACAACTTCGTGCGCCCGCTGTTCCTGCTGGTCGAGTGCGGTTTGCGCGGGTGAATCGGGGCCCGCGCGGGCGGGCGGCTGTTTGGAGGTGGGGTGGGCGGGTAGGGCGGGGATGGGTCGTTGGATGGCCCTTGGATCCGCCCTCTATGGAAGGAAACGCGATGAGCGCAACCGACAAGGCGAAGAACAAGGCCGAGGAACTGGCCGGTAAGGCCCGCGAGAAGCTGGGGCAGGTCACCGGGGACTCCGAGCAGGAGAACAAGGGGAAGGCCGACCAGGCCAAGTCCAACCTGAAGGATGCGGGCGAGAAGGTGAAGGACGCCTTCCGCGACTGACATTCGCGTCAGCGGTTGCCGGGGTGCCGAGTAGGGTGCCCCGGCACCGCCGTGTCAGCGGGTGCGGCCCAGGAGGTGGCGCAGGCAGGATTCGAGGTCCTCGTCGCGGAAGGGGTGGGCGGCCGCGGTGAGACGGGTCGGCTGGACGCGCTGACTCGCGGCGGCCAGTTCGGCTACGCCTTCGCGGCCGAGCAGGAGAGCGGGGCCGAAGCGGGGGATCGGAAGGATCGCGGGGCGGTGCAGGACGCGGGCCAGGGTGCGGGTGTAGTCGCGGTTGCGAACCGGTTGGGGGGCAACGGCATTCACCGCACCGGTCAGGTTCGTGTCCCAGAGTGCCCGGTGGTAGATGTCGACCAGGTCGTCGATGCCGATCCAGGGCAGCCACTGGCGGCCGTTGCCGATCGCGCCACCGAGCCCGGCGGCGAACAGCGGGCGTAGTAGACGCAGGGTGCCGCCGCGCGGTGACTGCACGATGCCGGTGCGCACCCGCACCACGCGCGTCGCGGGGGAGGCGGCGGTATTCGCGGCGGCTTCCCAGTCCGCCACCACATCGGCGAGGAATCCGGTTCCGCGCGAATCGATTTCGGTGAGGATCTCGTCGCCGCGATCCGCGCCGTAGTAGCCGATCGCGGACGCGCACACGAACGTGGGCACGCCGGTCGCCTTGGCGAGTGCCGCCAGCCGCGCGGTCGGGCCGATCCGGCTGTCGGCGATGGCGCGCTTGTGGGCGGCGGTGAACCGGCCCGCGATCGACGCACCCGCCAGATGCACGACCGCGTCGACGTCGTCCAGCAGATCCGCCGCCGGTGCGTCCGGATCCCATTGACGCTCATCGGGATTCGACGGCGCGTGCCGGACCAGGCGGATCACCCGGTGCCCGCCGGTGGTCAGGAACGCCGTCAGCGCCGACCCGACGAGTCCCGACGCGCCGGTGACGGCGATCGTCGACTTCTCGAATCCGCGCTCGGCCGCCTGGCCGTGAGCTGCGAGATCATCGGTGAGCTGCCGATACCGGTAGTCGAACATCGGCCGCAACAGCATCGCGGGAACGGGAGTGTCCACCCGATCCACGACCCGGGTGTGCCCGTCGTCGACCGCCTCGAATTCGTGGGTGTGCCGCCACGGCAACAGCCGCCCCACCGGCATCGACGCCAAACCGTCGACCGCGGTCCGATCCACGAACCGTTGCGGCGGATCGAAATCCGCAGCGCTGTGCTGCGCCACCCAGCGCAACCCGCCCGGCAAGCGAAGCACCGCGCGCCCGTCGGCCAATGACCCGGCCTCGGACTCGATGCTCGCGGACATCCAGGGTGGGGCGAGGCGGCTGAACGCGCCGGGCCTGCGAAACCACTCGAACACTTCCGCCCGAGGTACCGCGATGGTGCTCGAACATTCGATGCTCACCAGTCCACTGTAGGCGCGATCGCCCCGATTGCATCGAATGCGCATCGGAAACACTTGTCGGCGCGGCGAAATCACCACACTCACCGGACCGGCGTCAGCGGGTCGCCTCGACCATGTCGATAACCTCTGCGGCGGTGGCGGTTTCGCCGAGTTTGGGGAAGACGCGTTCGACGCTGTGGCGGTGGGCGTCGGAGTCGGGATCGCTCATGGCGTCGGTGGCCAGCACCACGTGATAGCCGTGGTCGGATCCGGCGCGCGCCGTCGATTCGACGCCGGAACTGGTCGCGATGCCCGCCAGCACGATCTGGGTCACGCCCAGGTCCCGCAGCAGGGTGTCGAGGCCGGTGTCGTGGAAGGCGCTGCGGCGCCGCTTGGTGATCAGGTGATCCGAGGGTTGGACATCGAGCTCGTCGATGAGATCGGCCCAGCCTGCGGGCAATTCCGTGCCGCCCGCGAATCGGGTGGATTCGGTGCGGCCGGGGGCTCGGCCGGTCACGTTGACCAGGACGACAGGCAGTTCGTGGCGACGGAACTCGGCCGCCAGCCGCGCCGAACGCTCGACGATGCCCGCGACGGCCGGATCGGTCTGGGAGGCGACGATGCCCTGCTGTAGATCGATCACGATGAGCGCCGAGGCGGGGTCGATTGTGCTGAGTGCCATGGCTTTTCCTTCGCTGGTGGTCGGGTCGAGCTGGGTGGTTTCGGCGGGACGCGGGGTGCCGGTCCCGCGCAGCAGAGAGGCGATCGCGGCCAGCAGGGCGAGCACCGCGCCGAAGGCGAACACGATGACCAGGCCCGAGTGGAACGGCCCGGAGATCAGGGTCGGGAAGAACTCGCGTCCGGTCAGCGTCTGCTGCTGCTCGGTCGTCAATTGGTTCAGGGCCCCACTGGGTTCCAGTAGCGTCTGGACCGGATTCACCCCGAGTTGCGCCGCGAACAGCGACGACACCGGAGGCAGATTGCCGACCTGGGCGGCCACGTCGGCGGGCACACCGTGCTGCCGCAAACCGTCGGTGAGCGTGTGCGGCAGGCTGCTGGCCAGCCCGGCGATCATGAGCGAGAAGAACACTCCGATCGACACCGCCGTACCGGAATTCTGGAACGTGGAGCGCATTCCGGAGGCCACACCGCGCGAGCGGGCGGGCACACTCCCCATGATCGAGGACGAATTGGGGGAGGCGAACATGCCGCTGGCGATCCCGTTGAGCGCGATCAACACCGCGAAGATCCAGTAGCTGAAGTTGATCGGCAGCAGCATCAATCCCAGGAAGCTGGCCCCGAACAGCAGCGCTCCACCGCTGGCCAGCCCGCGTGAACCGAGGCGATCGGACAGATACCCGGAAACCGGTCCGGCAGCCAGGAATCCGGCGGTCAGCGGCAGCATGAAGATGCCCGCCCACAGTGGGGTGTCGGCATAGTCGTAGCCGTGCAGTGGTAGCCAGATGCCCTGTAGCCAGATGATCAGCACGAACTGCATGCCGCCGCGCCCGATCGAGATGGCCAGGCCCGCCAGATTGCCGAAAGTGAAAGCGCGCGAACGAAACAGGCTCAACTGGATCATCGGCGCGGCCACCCGGTTCTCGATCGCGACGAAGGCGGCGAGCAAGGCCAGTCCGCCGATGATCAATCCGTCGACCAGCGGGTTGGTCCAGCCCATGGTGTGCCCGCCGTAGGGCTGCAGTCCGAAGGTGACCGCGATCAGGATCGCGCTGAGGCCCACCGCGAAGGTGATGTTGCCCCACCAGTCGATGCGACCGCCCGACCGTTTGCCGGTCTCGCGCAGGGTGCGGTAGGCCCACAGCGTGAAGAACACGCCCACCGGCACATTCACCCAGAACACCGCGCGCCAGTCCCAGGCCGACAGCAGCCCGCCCGCGACCAGTCCGATGAACATGCCGCCGAGCCCAGCGACCTGGTTGACGCCCAGCGCGAACCCGCGCTGCTCCTGCGGGAACGCGTCGGTGAGGATCGCGGCCGAATTCGCTGTCAGCATCGACCCGCCGACCGCCTGCAACACCCGCCAGCCGATCAACCACATGGCCGCGTGCCCGCCGTCGAACGGGTCCACCGACAGCAGGATCGAGGCGAAGGTGAAGACCGCGAATCCGGAGTTGTAGATCTTGACCCGCCCGTACATATCGCCCAGACGGCCGACTGTGACCACCAATACCGCCTGGACCAGCCGGTATCCCATGATCATCCACAGCAGGTAGGCGATATTGCCCGGTGCCAGGGGATCGAGGTGGATGCCCCGGAAGATCGAGGGCAGCGCGATCAGCACGATGGAGCCGTCGAGCGCGGACATGAAGACCGCGGCGGTGGTATTGGTCAGCGCCGTCCACTTGTACCGGTCGCCGGGCTTGCCGGAAGCGGTGGGTGCGGGTCTGTCCGTCATCAGGTTGGTGCTCATTGTTCCCCGGTCAGATGTGCTGGGCCAGACGCTCCAATAGCGTTGCGGCGGAGGCGAGTTGCTGCATCTCCTGTGCCGAGAAGGTGCCACTGGTGAGGGCTTCGGCGACGAGCTCGGTGCGCGCGTTGCGCTTGTCGCGAAGCGCTTGGTGACCGGCGTCGCTGACGGTCAGCACGACGCGTCTCCCGTCGTCCGGATCCGGCCGCCGTTCGATCAGCCCGCGCTCGCGCAGGGCGGCCACCGTCGACCCCATCGACTGGGCGGTGACCTGGAGTTCGCGCGCGAGTGCCGACGACGTGGACGGTCCCGACCGGCCCAGCTGCGCCAGCGCGGCCCGCTCGGGCATGGTGAGTTCCCCCGGCGCCGGCGTCTGACGAATCCGCCGCACGAGCAGGGTGACACCCGCGAGCAGTGCCGCGGCGACCTCCGCGGGGTCCAGATCAGCATCCATGATGGTAAGGCTAACTGATAAGTCTGCCTTAGTAAATATCGGGGAATTGCTCGAGGTGTCGGTACAGTGCCAACGCCAGGACGCCGCCCGCCGCTCAGGATTCGGGTGGGCCGAGCAGGTCCCAGCGGTTGCCGGAGATGTCGAGGAAGACGGCTACCTGTCCGTAGGGCTCGGTGCGTGGGGTGGTCACGAAATGCACACCGGCGGCGGTCAATCGGTGGTGGGATGTCGTGAAATCCGGGACTCGGAGGAAGAAGCCGACGCGTCCGGCGGCCTGGTTGCCGACGGATTGACGTTGGCGGTCGCCATCGGCCTGGGCGAGCAGGATGCCGGTGGTCGCGCCCGGGGGTCGCACGACCACCCAGCGTTTGGGCCGTCCATCGTTCGTCAGGGACGGGGAATCTTCGATCAGATCGAAACCCAGTGTCGTGACGAAGAATTCGATGGCGGCGTCGTATTCGTCGACGATGATCGTGACCAATTCCAGGTGCACGCGTCGAGCGTAGTCCGGCCCGCTGGTCGGTGGGCCGCAGTTGTCGGCACGGATCGCTCGCGGGCTACTCCCGTGCGCTCAGTTCGGGGCGATCGCGAGGGTTTGAGCCAGGAACGGCCAGGACGTGTGGAGGTCGTCCTCCCAGTAGCCCCAGGAATGGGTGCCGACCGGGCGCTCGTCCACCGTCACGGGGATGGACAGCTCGTGCAGGCGGTTGGTGAGGTTGGTGGTGCAATAGTGCACGGCGGCCTCGATCGGACCGCCGATGCCGATCTGCACGGGCAGCGGGATGCGGCCCTCGGCCACCCGGCGGTCGGACGGAGTGTCGTGCGGGGCGGCCGCGATGCCGGTGCCCGAACTCAGGTAGAGGGCGGTGCCGCGCAGGCGATCGGCGTTGAGCAGGGGGTCGTTGGCGCGCCACAGCGGCCCGTCGAGTGGGCCCCACATGTTTTCGATGCTGTTGCCGCCGCCCCAGTTCTCGACGGTGATGCGCACGAACTCCTGCCCGACCGGGTCCGAGGTCTGCGCGCAGCCGCTGTAGGACGCGACACCGGCCCAGAATCCGGGCTTGGCGATGGCGAGGTTCAGCACCGAGGTGCCGCTCATCGACACCCCCGCCGCGGCGCGAGTTCCATTGGCGCCCAGCCACTCTTCGATCACCGGGGGCAGTTCCTCGTCGAGGAACGTCTGCCATTTGCTGACTCCCAGCACCGGATCCGGGCGCACCCAGTCGGTGTAGTAGGAGCTCGCGCCGCCCATCGGATTCACCACATTGACGTCCTTGCCGCGCAGGAACGCCATCGCGTCGGTCTGCGAGTCCCAGCCGCTGCCGTTCGGCCCGCCCTGAGATCCGTTGAGCAGGTACAGGGTCGGGCGATTCGCCGTCGCGGCGTGGATCACCTCGAGGTCGATGTCCTTGTCCATCGAGGGGGAGTGCACCGCGACCATATCGGTGCGATCGTCGATGGGATGCGCGGAGACCACGCGGGCGGTATCCGGTGCGGCCGCGGCGGGACCGGCGGCCGCCGCCAGTCCGCCCGAGGCGACGATCAGGGCCAGCGCCCACCGTACGACTGTGTCGATTCTCGATCTGCTCGCGTCCACCCTCATCGCCTTTCGGAAATCGGGCAGCGCGGAATCGCGCCGCCGATCCGAAGATTCGTGTTCCTCGCGTCGGCGGTTTGGTCCGGATCGAGAAAGTCAGTGCGCAGACTCGACGTACGCCTTCAGATTTTCGAGGGTTTTGCGCATGCCCTCGCGGTTCGTGTCGCCGCGCGTCCAGCCTGCGAGCAGCCAATACACGCGCAGCGGCAGGGACTTGTGCAGGTGGAAGGATTCGGTGACGAGCGTCCCCTCGGCATTGGATTCGAAGAGGTAGCGCCAGGTATTGATCTCCATACCGCCGGGCCCGACCACGGTGAAGGCGAATTCGCGGCCCGGGTCCGCAGCGATCACCCGGCACACGGTCGAATACTTCAGCCCCCACCCGTTGCGATTCACGTGCCCGCGGAACTTCGCACCGACCACCGGCCCGGTGGCGCGCCCCACCCACTCCGCACCGTACGTCTCGGGGCTGAAGCGCCCGATAGCGGTGACATCGCTGACCAGTTCCCAGATCCGCTCCGCCGGAGCGGCCATCTGGAGGGTGACTTCGTCCTGCACGAGGGTCACCCTACGTCAGCAGGCCGAACGGTCGGTACCAGCAGTGCGGCTCGGCGACAGCCGCATTCGCGAGTGATCATCACCGGGTGCGAGCCCGCGCCGCGTGCGGGCGTGCACCAGGCGCACTTTCGCTCGGATCGAACGAACGCGGGTACGTCTGCCGAGCGGATATCGGTGGGCGGCGGCGCGATCGGACAGTTGTGGACATCGGGCGCCACGGTGCAGTCGCTGCCTTCTCCGGGCCGTTGTCGAAATCTCTGCTGCAGCAGAAGAATCCGTGAACCTTCTCGGTAACTCGTTCGGCAATCGCGGTCGGTGAGTCGGATGGCCGGAGGTCCACCTCAGGCCGACGGGTAGGGCGGGGCGACACCTCAGCCCCAACGCGGAACCGGGGCCTGCTGCGGCGGGTGCGCGCCCGGCCGGGATTTGACCAGTGCGATCCGGGTGCCCGTGTCGGCACGTCCGGCATCGGGAAGCGGGCGATGGGTCGGGCGCGCCTGACAGCCTCGGTACCGGAGTGTGTAGCGGACCCGAACAGGACGGCCAGACCCTCGGCAACTATGGTCAGAAGATTCCCGAAGCGTGAACGCACAGCCCACTCGGCCCGGCACGATCGGAGAAATCGCATGCGAGCGACCTACATGTACGGCGCCGGTGACGTCCGCGTCATCGACGTGCCCGACCCGGTCATCCAACACCAGACCGACGCGGTGGTCCGAGTGGTCCGCAGCTGCATCTGCGGTTCGGATCTGCATCCGTACCACAACATGTCGGCGACGCCCCGGGGCAGTTCCATGGGCCACGAGTTCGTCGGGATCGTCGAAGACGTCGGTCGCGAGGTGAGCACGGTGCGCAAGGGCGACTTCGTCATCGCGCCGTTCGCGTGGTCGGACGGCACCTGCGATTTCTGCCGCGAAGGGTTGCAGACCTCGTGTCGGCACGGTGGGTTCTGGAACTCGGGCGATGTGCGTGGTGGCCAGGCCGAAGCCGTGCGCGTGCCGCTCGCGGACGGCACCCTCGTCGCCGTCGCGGTCGAGGAGTCCTCGCCCCTGGTTCCATCGCTGCTCACACTTTCCGACGTCTACGGGACCGGCTATCACGCGGCGGTCAAGGCGCGGGTCGGCGCCGGGACGACGGTCACGGTGATCGGTGACGGCGCGGTCGGGTTGATGGCGGTGCTGTCCGCCGAACAGCTTGGCGCGCAACAGATCATCCTGATGGGTCGGCACAAGGATCGCACCGACCTGGGGCGCGAATTCGGTGCCACCGACGTCGTGTCCGCACGTGGTGAGGAGGGGATCGCGGCCGTGCGCGAACTGACTCGCGGCGACGGCACCCACGTGGTCATCGAAGCCGTGGGTCACATGCCCGCCTACGAGCAGGCCATCGGAGTGGTACGACCGGGCGGTGTCATCAGTCGCGTCGGCGTACCCCAATATGCCTCTGCCCCAGTCGGATTCGGAACCCTGTTCGGGCCGAACATCACGCTGACCGGCGGTCCGGCCCCCGCTCGTGCCTACATCGACACCCTGCTCCCCGGAGTGCTCGACGGCAGCGTGAACCCCGGCAAGGTCTTCGACCGGGAAATTCCGCTGGCCGACGCCGCCGAGGGCTATCGCGCCATGGACGACCGCGAAGCCCTGAAGGTACTCGTTCGGCCGTAGCTGGTCGTCACGGTGTGAGTGCGATTCTGCCGAATACCTCGCCGGTTTCCATCTTCTGGTGCGCCAGTACGGCCTGTGTCAGGGAAAGTTGCTCGTGCACAACCGCTTCCAGCTCACCCCGGGCCGCGGCGGCGAACAGTTCGGCGGTCGCGGCACGGCGGGCGGGCATGGGGACGGTGTCGGCGCTGAAGGTCGCGAAGGACATCGACCTGCGGAAGCCCGCGATCATCGCGGTGCCGAAGTCCGCGGGTGGCAGGCCTGCCATCACACCGGCAACCACCATGCGGCCGTTCGGTTCGAGTCGATCGAAGAAGGACGGCAGGTCCGCACCGGCGACGATGTCGACGATGACGTCGTAGCGGTCGGGGGCGTCCTGCGCGCTGCGGCCGACGCGGTCGAGCACATGGGTCGCGCCGAGCTTGCGCAGCTTCTCGCCGCGCTCGGCCGATGACGTCGTGACCGCGACCGCACCGGCGCCGCCGCGCGCGGCGAGCTGGACCGCCATGACTCCGATGCCACCGCCCGCGCCACGCACCAGCACCGACTCGCCGGGCGCGAAATGCGCATGGCGCAAAGCGAACTGGGCCACCGGACCCGAGGTGCCGAGTGTCACCGCCGCGACCGCCGACAGGTGCTTCGGGAGAGGGACGAGTGCCTCGGCCGAGACGGCGACGCGCTCGGTGTAGCCGCCGCCCTCACCGGTGAACGCCCACACGCGCTGACCGATCCATTCCGTGTCGACACCCGCACCGACCTCGGTCACGATGCCCGCGACCTCTTGGCCGGGGATGTGACCGGGCGTGACGCCGTAGGCGGCCAGCGCGCCGCTACGGATCAGGGCATCGACCCCGCCGACGCCGATCGCCTCGGTCGTGATCACCACCTGCCCGGCCGCCGGAGTCGGGTCCGGGAGTTCGACCACGGCGAGGACCTCGGGACCTCCGAACGCCGTGACTGTGACTGCACGCATTGGTTTCTCCGTGTTCTGTTCGATCGGGTCGGACCAAACGGACGGTAACGGACACCCCCGTCCGTTTAGCTAAAGTGAGAGCGGTGACCACCCGTTTGCCTCACACCCTGCGTTCGGATGCCCGCGACAACCGCGAACGCATCCTCGATCAGGCGCGGGCGGTGTTCGTCGCCGAAGGCCTCGAGGTGCCGATGCGGGAGATCGCCCGCCGCGCCGAGGTCGGGCCCGCCACCCTCTACCGCCACTTCCCGACCAAGGAGCTGCTGGTCGCCGCCGCGTTCACCGACCAGATGCTGGCCTGCCGCACCCTGGTCGACGAGGGGCTGGCCGATCCTGATCCCTGGCAAGGCTTCTGCCACACCGTCGAGCAGCTCTGTGAACTGCAAGCACGAGACCACGGCTTCACCGCGGCCTTCATGGCCGCCTACCCGCACGCGATGGACTTCACCGCGATCCGCACCGCCTCGATCACCGGCGCCGCCGAACTGATCCGCCGCGCCAAGGCCACCGGGCGCCTGCGCGCCGATGTCGGGATCGACGACCTCATCCTGATGATCATGGCCAACAACGGGATCAACGCGGGGACACAGGCTGCACGCCTGGCGGCCTCCCGTCGTTTCGCCGCCCTGATGATTCAAGCGTTTCGAGCGTCACCGGCGGCCGTGCCACTGCCGCCGGTGCCACGATTGGCGCCCGCGATGCCGCGCCGACCCGGCAGGTGAATTACCTGACTGCCGTGTGCGATCGGGGCTCGGCGCGCAGGTGGTGGGACCACGAGGACACGGTGGCTACGGCCGTCGCGGTGGTACACAGCAGAGTCGCCCAGCACAGCGGATTCGTCGAATGATGCCCCGCGAACGACAGTAGGACACCGGTGGTCAGCGCGATGCAGAAGGTGGCCGAAAGGCGTTGTGTCAGTTGTAGGAACGACGCCGCGACACCGTGCAGCGACGGTGGTGAGAATGCGAGGGTGACCGCGCGCAGCGGCGGTTCCACGAGACCACCGGCGGCACCCACGGCGATCTGGAACGCCGAGATGATCAGGAACAGCGTCCATCCGTCGCTGTAGAGCGCGGCGAGCGCGCTCGCCAGCAGACCTGCGGTTTGCAGGAACAGCCCGCCGCTGATCATCGTCGGAGCGTGCGTCACGAAGCGCCGCCGACCCCAGCGCGTCGCCACGATCCGCGCGAGGGCGGACGGGATCAGCGACACCGCGATGACGAGTGCGGGCAGATCACACACTTGAAGGAAGTAGATGGTCTTGACGGTGGTGAACGCCAGCGCGGCCCCGAACCACAGCGCCGCCACCGCATTTCCGGTCACGAAGCCGCGCGAGCGCATCAGCTCGGGCGCGAACAACGCCAGCTTGCCGCGTCGGGTGTACCCGCGCTCCCACAGCACCAGGCCGACGACCAGCAGCGCGCACCCCGCCGACACCGCCGCGATCATGAGACCCGGTAGACCCGGATCGATGACCGGGATCGTCACGCCCACTACGAGCACTCCCAGCATGGCGATCGCGGGCAGATCCAAATCGGTGCGGTGACGCACCCGAGGAGCTCGCGGCAGACCCCGGGCACCGAGCACGATCGTCACGACGACGAAGGGGACGGGCAGCAATAGTATTGCCCGCCAGGCCGATTCGGCCGGCAGTGACCACAGCATCAGCCCGGCCAACAGCGGACCCGCGATGGCGGCCCACGCTCCGGCCGCGGTGTAACCGGCCAGCGCTCGCAGTCGAGACGGTCCGGTGAACGCGTCCTGGATCACGGCGAGCACCTGGGCGCTGATCACCCCGGCCCCGAAACCCTGGACGAGACGTCCGCCGATCACCGACCAGGCTGCGCCCGCGGTCGCCGACACGACCGCGCCGACCAGGAACAGCACCAGACCGGCGATGAACAGTCCACGGCGGCCGTAGAGATCGCCGAGCCGACCCGCCGGAGCGAGGCCGAGACCGAACATCAGGGAGTAGGACGCGAGAAACCATTGGATGTCGGAGTCGGTCAGGTCCAGAGTGGACTGCACACTCGGCGCGGTGAAAGCGATCACCGCACCGTCGAGCAGCGTCGCGAACCCCGCGCCGAAACATGACCACAGGGCCGAATTCCGCTGGTAGATCGCGGTCGGTCCGACAGGCACGGCTTCTGCATGACCGCTTTCCGATCTCGACTCGACAGACAGGGGTTCGGTGTCTGTCATCGAGGGACCGGTGCGGTCCGCTGAACGCAATTCATCCGACGATCGTGCTGGCCGGTATCGCATCGGCAACAGACTTACGCTCGCGATGATCCGCAGGGAATCGCGGCCGGCGAACGTTCGTCGAGGCCGGATCGGGCGAGTAGCTGTCGCGGCAGCATCGTCCAAATCGGCTGAGGGGTAGGCAGAGTCGGTGGTGGCCGGTAGATGCCGGGACTGTCGGCGTTCGGCCTGACCCGGACGTGCGGTTGGCGGCGGCTAGCCTGTTCGAGTGACGACTACCGAGTTGCCCTTCGGGTCCTGGCCGACCTCCACCACGTCCAAGAGCGTCGTGAGCGCCGCGGTGCGCCTCGGTGAGGTGCGGGTGGACGGGGGCGAGGTGTACTGGTCGGAGGGGCGACCCACCGAAGGCGGGCGGACCCAGATCGTGCGGCGCGCGGCCGACGGGACACGCACCGACCTGCTGCCGGAGGGGATGGACGCCCGCACGGCGATCCACGAATACGGCGGCGCCGCATGGTGGGTGCGTGCCGGGGTGCTCTACTTCGTCAACTGGGCCGACCAGCGGTTGTACCGACTCGAGCGGGGCGGGGTTCCGGCCGCGTTGAGCCCGGAGCCCGCGGTGCGACGCGGGGACCGTTACGGCGATGGCGCTTTCGGCCCGGACGGCACCACCATGGTGGCGGTCCGGGAGAGCCACCCGGCCGGTGGACGGGGCGCGATCGATGTGCGTAACGAGATCGTGCGGCTGTCGGCTGATCGGCCTTCGCAGCCGGAGGTGCTGGTCAGCGGACCGGATTTCGTTGCCGCACCGCGAGTGAGCCCGGACGGGGGACTGCTCGCGGTGGTCGCGTGGGATCACCCGTCGATGCCGTGGGACGACACCGTGCTGCGGGTGCGTGAGCTGGCGACCGGTACGGACACCGTCATCGCGGGTGGTCCGGGGGAGTCGGTGCAGGAACCGCGCTGGCAGGACGACGGGTCGCTGCTGTTCCTTTCCGACCGCAACGGGTGGTGGAATCTCTACCGGTGGACGCCCGGCGGCAGCGTCGAGGCCGTCATCGAGATGGCTGCCGAAATCGGCATGCCCGCATGGCAATTGGGCTCGGCGCGCTACGTCGTGCTCGAGGACCGGAGCATCGTGTTCGCCCGTTGGCGCGACGGCTACGACGGACTCGCGGTGCGTCGCCCGGACGGGTCGGTCACCGATCTCGAGCTGCCCTTCTCGGCGCTCGTCACGATCGAGCGAGCCGACGAGAACGCCGTGGTCGTGGTGGCGGGCGCACCCACTGCCGAACTCGGCATCTACCGCATCGAATTCGGCGGTGCGACCCACCTCGTCGAAACCCTACGTGCGCCACGCGATCTCGGTCTCGAATCCGCCGAAGTGTCGGTACCCGAGCCGATCTCGTTCCCATCGACGGATCGATCAGGTGCGCCACGCACGGCACACGCCCTGTTCTACCCGCCCGCCAGCACCCGATACCGCGGCGGCGATGCGGAACTGCCGCCACTGCTGGTGATGATCCACGGCGGCCCGACCTCACAGGCACTGCCCGTGCTGTCGCCGAGCACCCAGTACTGGACCAGCCGCGGCTTCGCCGTCGTGGACGTCAATTACGGCGGCTCCACCGGCTACGGCCGCGCCTACCGCGAACTGTTGCGCGACGCCTGGGGCGTCGTCGACGTAGCCGACTGCATCGCCGCCGCCCGATGGCTCGCGGACAACGGCCGCGTCGACCCCCATCGCCTCGCCATCCGAGGCGGCTCGGCGGGCGGTTACACCACCCTCGCCGCACTGGCTCGAACCGACACCCCCTTCGCCGCGGGCGCCGACCACTACGGAGTCGCCGACCTCGAGGCCCTCGCCGCCGAGACCCACAAATTCGAGAGCCGCTACCTCGACGGCCTGATCGGTGAATACCCCGCCCAGAAGGATCTTTATCGAGAGCGCTCCCCGATTCACCACGTCGATCGCTTCCGCAGCCCCCTCATCGTTTTGCAGGGCAGCGACGATCCAGTAGTCCCGCCCAATCAGTCCCAGATGATCGTCGACGCCTTACGAGAACGACAGATCCCGGTCGCCTATGTCCTTTTCGAAGGGGAACAGCACGGGTTCCGACGGGCGGAGAACATCCGCAGAGCATTGGACTCCGAATTGAGTTTCTACGGACAGGTATTCGGATTCGACCTCCCCGCCGGGGAAGCCATCGATCCGGTCACCGTCGAGAACCTCCCGGGCGGCCGAGGGTAGCGGCAAGCAGGTGTCAACTTTCGACAATTCCGTCGGGACCGTTCGGTTCAATTCGATCCGTACTGTGCTACAGGTGAATTCAGTACCGTGTGGGCAGTGCCGGGCGTACCATCGACAGGCCAACGACAGTTGATGCGTTGGCAGAGAGTCCAGATCGATGCCGAAAGGCTCAGTACGATGAAGACGTTGCGTATCGTGTACTCAATCTTGTTCCGCCGCTTCGCTGGTCCGCGGGCCATCGCCGGTAGTTCCGGTCCGTGGCAGGAGACCAACCCCAATATGCAGTACAACTGACAGGACTCACGTCGCGATTCGGACGCGGAGCCAAGTGGGCATCTACGCTCGGTGGACATGTCTGCATGTCGACGGAATGCAGGACATCATCGTTCATGGTCCGCGTTTCGGTTCGACATACCGGATGCCGAGGGGTCTCGCTACGGGTTCTCTCCTTCCGTTGCTGTTGGGATTGAGAGCGTCCGAATATCGGGATCCCTTGGTGGACCCTGCTTCCCGCATTGCTCTGGTCGGTTGTGCGGAGACGACAGCGAGTGTTGGATGGTTCATCCGGTTCTTGTATTTGCTCTTTCATCGCCACCGAACATTGTTGTCGATCAGCCGTGCAATGCGCTTGTCTCGCTGGATGGCCCGGGTCGGTTCGAAACACCCGGCCTGGGGGCCTGAGGATGTCGGCAATGCGGTGATGGCCGTGGAACAGTCGCTCGGAACTTCCGATTGTTATCCCCGGGCGTTGATCACCTCCTTTTTGTGTATGACGGTGCCACTCGATTGTGAAGTAGCGGTCGGTATCCTTTCGCCCACCACGAAAATGCACGCCTGGTGCTCGGTCGACGGTGTCGTACCCTACGAGCCTCGTTCCGAGCACTGGATCTACAGTCCTTTGATCGTGTTCGGATCCTGTTGAGGCGCTCCGCAGTTCCCTCGGGTCCCGGCGAACCGTCGCAGTTCGTCGAGGGCGACATGACGATGGACGTGCGGGCGGGCGTAGCAGCCCGTCGCACAGTGGCCCAAGGTGTGCCGCTCTACTACCTCAGCTTGTTCGAGGACGAGATAGATGAACGGCTGGAGGGCTTCCTCTCCGCTGCCGGGAGTCTGTCGGGCGGAGGCATGGCGCAGCACCCGTTCGCACTCGAGCCCACCGACGCCGTGGTCATCGCGGCGCACGACGGGACCTTCCACGTTCGGCGGGGTGGGGCATCGAACTTCCCCCTGTACTGGACATGCGTGCAGAAGGCGCTGGTCCTGAGTACGACACTTCCGATCGATTCGGCGCGACGACTGTCCGTCTCAGGG
Organism: Nocardia sp. NBC_00511; assembly: GCF_045161165.1. Taxonomy (NCBI): domain Bacteria; kingdom Bacillati; phylum Actinomycetota; class Actinomycetes; order Mycobacteriales; family Nocardiaceae; genus Nocardia; species Nocardia sp. NBC_00511. Next base: position 2,873,447 of record NZ_CP107849.1, on the reverse strand, counting down.
CTTCTGGCATCGGTCGCGGTTGTCTCGGTTGCGAATCAGAATGAACCGAATCTTTCCGAGTGCACACCGTTGGCTGGTTGGTTCCGTTGTCGGCGAGGGGCAGTGACCCACCTGTCGGCACCTGCTGGCTCGCTCTCGGAACGGCCGGTGGACTTCGCTTCCGGTGAGGTTGTGGCGCTCGATCGCGGCCGACTTATCGCAGCATTGCGATCAGCTGCGGGCGCATTCGGTGAGCGCCAGGCGATTCGTCCGCGTGCGTTGCTCGAGCTCTCGGGCGGATTCGACAGCACGATCGCTGCCGTGGGCGCGCGCGCTCACGGTGTAGATCTGTTCGGCGTGTCGGAGTCGATGCCGTTCTACGAATTCAGATTCGAGGAAGGGATTCAAGACTCGGTCGCGAACATCCTCGGAATCACTCGCGTATGTATCGATGGCACAAAGCATTTCGTCTATGCTCCCACTGATTGGCGACCACGGCTCGACGAGCCTTCGATCGGGGTCCTCCGGCTCAAACGCGATCTCACCGTTGCCCGTGTCGCGTTGCAGGAAGGCATTGATCGCATCATCGTCGGTCATGGTGGCGACCAGCTGTTCGCCGAGGAGCTTCTCGATCGCGAACGCTCGCCGCGCCCACTGAACCCGGGGGCGTTTTCGGACGCTGCCTGGCGCCGGATCCAGCGCACCGTGGAGACTGCGCGTCTCGACCCCTTGATGAAGCGAAGCACGTTGACGTTCTCGCACAGTTCCCAATTCGATGTCGCCTTCAAGGAAAAGTTCGGCATCACAACGCGTTCGCCGTTCACCGATGTCGCCTGGATCAGATGTGGCCTGGCCTGGGCCCGCCTATCGGACCGTTCGGGCCCGGATAAGACGATCCTCGCCGAGGCGTTCGCGTCCGATCTGCCCGAGGCTGTCACTCATCGCCGCGGCAAGGTTCCTTGGGACGGCGTGACCTCGCGTGGCTACGCGGCCCACAAAGACCACATCCTTGCCGAACTCGATCGAGGGCACGCCCCACTGGAGCGAATCGGATTCAACCTGCGTTGGCTACATCGCCGCGTCCAGCAACTGGCCGACGGGACGAAGTCGACCTCTGACCGTGACGACAAGGAGATCATCGCCAGTTATGCACTGGCGCACTGGCTGAACAGTTGGGGGATCGTGGATGCGTCGGATTGCTTCTGGGCCGAGTGATGCCACCGTGCAGTCGGGAAGGTTGCTCGGTCTCAGGTGGTAGCCGGACCGAGGCCCACCCTCTCGCCGCTTCGGATACGACCGGCCCGAGGCGGCCTCCGGCGGAAGCCGCGGCGCCTCCGCTAAGGTCCTCCCCGGCACGACTACATCAGTTCGATCGAAAGGCAGTTGTCATGGCACGCAAGGTCATCGTCGAGATGGTGGATGACTTCGACGGCGAGTCCATCGCGGAGGAGACGGTGTTGTTCGCGGTCGACGGCGTGGACTATGAAATCGACCTGTCCGCGTTGAACGCGGCGGCGTTGCGTGGGCAGTTCGAACGGTGGACTGCGCATGCGAGCAAGGTCGGTCGAACCACGAAGGGTAAGGCCGCCGCTGCGAAGGGCGCTCCGGCCGTCGACCGGGAGCAGAGCCGAGCCATCCGGGACTGGGCCCGGGCCAACGGATTCGACGTGTCCGCTCGCGGACGCGTCGCCGTAGAGGTTATCGAGGCGTACAACAAGGCCGACGCCGCGTAACGAGCAGCGGCCGCCCGAATCCGCGTGACTGCGGGTTCGGGCGGTGCGGCAGTGCGCCCCGGGTCTACGCGGGCGCCAGGGGGACGGTGCCAGCTGTCGCTGGATCCCGGGCGAGTTCGTCCAACGAGGAAACGCCGTCGAAGTAGGAACGGGTCCAGTCCGTGGTCAGCCTCGCCACGGTGGTGGCGTTCACGGGTTGTGGTACGCCGCAGGCCAATTCACCGACCAGGTCGGAGCTTTCGCCTTCGGCGTCGGTGTGTTCGCCGGTGGGGAGCAGGACGCCGGTGAAGGTCCGGTGCAGTAGGGTCCGCACGGCGGTGGTGCCGCTCGCGAGGGCGTTGCAGGCCGATGGCGGACCGGAGATCGAGAGAATCGGCAGCCCGGTCGGGTCGAGGTCGGTGAGGGCTGTCGCGGTGTTGTCGCCCAGGAACGATTGCACCGGATCGAGCAGCACCAGTCCGCGCAGTCCGGTCCAGGCGACGGGGGAGTCGGTGTGCAGGCGGTGGGCCACGTATTCGATCGCCTCCGCCCCGGCCGAATGGCCGATGAACACGAACCGATCCGGGATAGCGGGTGCGGTGCGCCCGGCGCTGGCGGCGGCGGTGCCCAGGCTGGTGGCCAGGGGCCCGGTGGGGTCGTTCGCGGTGGCGAACAGGCCCGCGACCTGATCGAGGAACGCGGTGTTGTCACCGAGGTTCTGCAGGGTGCAGCCGTGGACGTCGAGGAACGGCAGGCTCGGCGTGAACACGAGATATCCGGCGTCGGAAAGGGATCGGGCGAGGGCGGCCACATTGCCCGAGGCGCGGGCGAAGCCGTGTTGCAGCCACACCAGACCGCGAGGTCGACCGCTGGGCAGATACCAGTCGGCCTCCTGGTGGAGTTCGCCACCGGCGCAGGGCAGGTCGATCGAGGCGGGCAGCCGGACGGTGTCGGCCGCGGCGGGTGTGATGGCGGTGAGGCTCGCCGCGCACGCGGCGGCGAGGACGGTCAAGGTGGCGGCTCTCAGGCCCATGGTGACTCCAAATGCGTTGCCGGGACGGCCTCGCGATCTTGCTCTCGACGGCTTCGTGGCGACGATATGCGCTGGACAGTGCAATATGGTTGCCGCTATGTTTCCTTCATCGAAACAGTGTTTCGATGCTAGAGGCCGGTGGCCCCCGCCGTGGCCGAATCGGAAACGAGGTCCTCCCTTGCGATCCGCGCTCTACGTTCCGGGCAATCGCCCGGAGTTGTTCGACAAGGCGCTCGCCGGACCCGCGGACGTTGTGCTGCTCGACCTCGAGGACTCGGTTCCATTGGCGCAGAAGGAGTTCGCGCGCGCCGAGGTCGCCGCGTGGCTGCGCGGGCTCGTGGTCGACCGGCCGCGCATCTGGGTGCGCGTCAACCCGGGTGACCTCGCGCCCGCCGACCTGCGCGCCGCCGCGGTGCCGGCGGTGGCGGCGGTCTGCCTGGCGAAAACCGATTCGCCGCAACAGGTTCGGGCGGCCGTGGCAATCCTGGACCAGGGTGGGTCGGGCGCTCACATCCAGATCTGCCCGCTGCTGGAAAGCGCTGTCGCTGTCCTCGAGGCTCGTGCCATCGCCACCGTGCCGCGGGTGGCCCGCCTGCAACTGGGCGAAGCGGATCTGTGTGCCGACACCGGCATCGAGCCGGACGCCGAGCGCACCGAACTGCTGGCCGTCCGAACGCAGATCGTGCTGGCGAGCGCCGCGGCGGGCATCGCGTCGCCGCTGGCGCCGGTGAGTACCGACTTCCGTGACCTCGACGCACTGCGGAGGTCGACGCGCGCACTGGCCCGGCTCGGCTTTCGGGGGCGTGCCTGTGTGCACCCTGCGCAGATCCCCGTCGTCAACGACGTGTTCACGCCCACCGCCGCGGAGCTGGCGCGCGCCCGAGACTTACTGTCGCGCTTCCACTCCGCGACCGACGGCATCGCCCTCGACGACCGTGGGCGCATGGTGGACGAGGCGGTCGTGCGCCGCGCGCGTCGGCTCCTGGCCGACGCACCGCACGTACCGAACTGAGGATTCATCGGCGAGGTCACGTGGGCCGGTGCACGGCGTCGGTTGGAGCGCTCAGTGATTGCGCAGCAGTGTGCCCGCGCCGTCGATCCGATCTTCGAAACCGTGCTCGCGCAACGCGTGCCACAGCGTGGCGGCGTTGATGGCGATGACCGGCTTACCGAGTTCGCGTTCCAGTTCGTCGGCCTGGGCGACGAACGAGAGGTTGGTGCCGACCTGCACGATGGCCTCGACGCCGGGAGAGTCGAGTTCGGCGATGACCTCGCGCAGGCGGGCCCGGCCGACCTTCGCGATGTCCATCGCGGTGGGGCAGCGCAGGCCGGTGATGGCGGCCACCTGGAATCCGGCCTCGGTGAAGAAGCGGCCGACCTCCCGGTCGGCGATGGGCTGGTAGGGGGAGAAGACCGCGATGCGGCGGCAGCCGAGGTCGTGCAGTGCCGCGCGGCAGGAGCTCGCGCCGGTGGTGACCGGCAGGCCGGTCCGGTCCCGTAGCCGCTGCTCGAAGGCCGCGTTGCCTTCGACTCCGCCCCAGAAGGTTTCGGCCGACATGCCCATGACCATGCGGTCGGGCTCGGCGGTGAGAGCGTCGCGGACGGCGGTGTCGATGGACGCCCGGATCTGCCCCAGCAGTGCCTGGAAGTCGTTGTCATCGCCCATGGCCGGGTTCGGGATGTACATCGAGCCCGCGCGGTAGGCGATGCCGGGCAGCCCTGCCCGCCAGTAGTCGTGCTCGACAACGGTGTTCGTGCTGGGCACGATGACGCCGAAGACGGCGCGGGCTCCTACGGCGTTGGTCATCGGATTCCTCTGTGGTGCCTGGTATTCGGTGGGGAAACGATCAGCGGGCACGAATGGCGTGGCGTGACAGCGCATCCGCGACCGCGCGGTGTGCGCGCTCCCGGTCGGCGGCACGATCCAGCAGCAGCGCGTCGACCAGCAGCGGGGACACGATGGCCGAGGCGATCTCCTCGACCCGGGCGTCGTCCTCGACGCCCACCGCGCGCACCGCCGCGTGGAAGGGTGCGAGCAGGTCGGTGACGTAGCGCTGCCGCAGCTCGGCGCAGGCCGGATCGGTCACCGCGGCGGTGACCAGGGCACGCAGGAACGCGGCAACGGGCTTGTCGCGCAAACGATCACACAGCAGGTCGACCTCGGTGTGCAGGTCGGCGACCGGGTCGGCGGTGGGCTCGACGGCGGCGTGCGGGGCGACGGCGATGAGGGCGGCCAGGAAGTCGCGAGGAGTGGGCCAGTGCCGGTAGATGGTGGTGCGCGCGACTCCCGTGATGCCGTGCAGTCGTTGCGGAGTCAACGCCGCCGCGCCCTCGGTGAGGATCAGCTCGAGTGCGGCGGTGAGCACGATCTCGACGGTGTCGGTGGCGGGCCCGGCCGGGCGTCCTGGTCTGGTCACGAGAATAAACGATACATCTTGTTTTGGATATTGATAAGCACTACATTCTGTATCGGAAACACTGTTCCCGCAGGAGGATTCATGCGACCGCACGTAGAGCTCATCGATGAAAAAGACCTGATCTGGCACCTCGCGGAATTCCAGCACGCCACCGGAACCGCCGAACAGCGCAATCTGAGCTACGACGAGGAGGACGGGTCGGCCTCGCTGAAGGTCCGCTTCACCAGCGACTGGTCGCGGCCCGCAGGGGTGCACACCGCCGCGACCGAATGGCTGGTGCTGTCGGGCCGAGTGACGGTGGGCGACACCGAACTCGGTCCCGAAGGCTTCTGGATCGCTCCGATCGGAGTCCTGACCCCCGAGATCCGGGTCGCCGCCGACACCGAGATCCTGCTGTTCCGGGAGGGCGGTGGCTGGGGTTTCGAGCCCGCGGACGCCGATCGCGAATTCGTCCGTCCCGACCAGAGATTCGTGGTCCTCGACTCCGCCGCCATGCCGTGGATCGACGTCAAGGACGGCAGCCCGATGCGTTTCGACCTGGGCGGCACCCCGGTTCCCGGCCTGTACATCAAACTGCTGCACCGCGACGAGAAGACCGGCTTCTACAGCCGCCTGATCAAGGCCAAGCCCGGCTGGCGCGAGGTCCCCCTCGCCCACCACCCGTGCAGCGAGGAGGCCTACTGTCTCGACGGCGGCTTCGAATACAACTTCGGCACCATGTGGCCCGGCACCTACTTCTGGCGCCCCCCGTTCATCCGCCACGGTGACTTCACCGCCGACGCCGAACGCGGCTGCACCTGGATCGTGCGCTCCGACGCCGACCTGGTCGACTGGTACACCGACAACGCCAAGGTCGTCGCGACCGGTAACCCCACCAACTGGGGCGAGGGCTACCCGAACACGCTGGGCCCCAAGCTGATTACCCCCGTGCGGTCGAAATCGGTCGGCGAGTGGGCGGATCCGACCCATCAGTAGTCCGTCAGTGAACACCCGGGCCGGGATCCGGCCCGGGTGGATCGGATGGGTCAGTGGTCGCGCAGTAGTGCGCCCGCACCCTCGACGCGGTCGGTGATTCCGTTGTCGCGCAAGGCCATCCACCAGGTGGCGGCGTTGATGGCGAGGACCGGTTTGGCGAGCCAGCGTTCGGCCTCGTCGGCGAGGCGGACCATGGACAGGTTGGTGCCGCACTGAACGAGGGCGTCCACACCGTCGCCGTCGACATCGAGCAGTGCCGCGCGCAGGTCGTTTTCGGTGACATGGGCGATGGAGACGGCGGTCGGGCAGCGCAGGCCGCTGATGGCTTTCACCTCGAAGCCGAGTTCGCCGAAGAAGCGGACTACGTTCTCGTCACCGACGGGCTGATACGGCGTGACGACGCCGATTCGCTTGGCGCCGTACAGTTCCAGGGCGCGGCGGCAGGCTTCGGCGCCGGTGGCGACTTCGAGGCCGGCTGCCTCGTGGATTTGGCGCACGAAGCGGCGATTGCCCTCGACGCCGCCCCAGAAGGTTTCCGCGGACATGCCCATGACCATGTAGTCCGGTTCGCAGGTCAGGACTCGTTCGCAGGTGGCGACGAGTTCGGCGCGGATCTGGTCGAGCAAGCGTCCCATGCCCGCGTCGTCGCTCATGTTCTGGTCGCGAATGTGGATGCGGCCGAAGTGGGCGGTGACGCCGGGTACTCCCATGCGGGCGAAGTCCGGTTCGACGACGGTGTTGGTGGAGGGGGCGAGTACGCCGAACTTGGCGCGCCAGCCCAGCACGTCTGGCATGAAAGTTCCCCTTGCTCAGGCGGATTCGGGTGAGTCGAAAAGGTCACGGCGGCGGAAGGGAGCGGCGGCGAAGCGGCGCATCACCTTGCCGGTGGTGAGCCAGGCGACGTGGGCGCCGTTGCGGGTCTGGGTCAGGGCCTGGTCGGCGAGCCACGGGGCGACGGTGTCGACGTGGTCGGCCAGAATATTGAAGACCTTGCGCGCCTTGGCCAGTTCGGCGTCGTCACCGTAGCCGTGGGTGAGCAGATCGGTGACGACCATGCCCGGACTCAGCAGGCCGACCGACACCTGAGCGGGCACCTCGTCGGCCAGGCCCTTCGTGAGATAGGTGACAGCGCGTTTGGTGGCCCCGTATCCGGTCAGCCCGGCCACCGAGCGGCCGTCGCTGCCGAGGCCCTCCATGTTCCAGACGTGCCCGCCGCCGGATTCTGCCATGCCCGCGATCGCGACCGCGCAGCCGTTGATGACGCCGATCAGGTTGGTGTCCACCACTTTTCGGGTCTCTGATTCGGTCAGTGACCAGAGTGGGGCGCGCCGGTGGGAGACGCCCGCGTTGTTGATCCAGACATGCACCGGTCCGAAACGGTCCACGGTGGCGTCCCACAGTTCGCTCAGCTGGACGCGGTCGGAGGTGTCGGCGGGCTGTACCAGGACGGTTCCGGTCAACTCCGCACGCAACTTCTCGATGCGGTCGAGGTCGGTGCCGCACACCGCCACCCGATGCCCGCCCGCCAGTAGCGCGCGTGCCATACCCAGCCCGATTCCGCGAGTGCCGCCGGTGATGACGACCGTGCGTTTCGCGGTACTCACGCCCGCTCCAAGACGCCGTGCATGACCACGGCCAGGCGATTGTGGTCGAAGAGCTGGTAGACGACCGCCAGCGTCGAGCCCGATCCCATGCCGGGTTCGGCGTCGATCATGAATTCCCGGCCCACCAGCCGCCGTCCGTCGGTCTGATGCAGTCGTACGAAATGGGCACGGCCATAGGCCGATCCGTTGCCCCACACATCGGGTCCCTCGTGGAAGGAGCGTGCGCCGTCGCGGCGCACGGTGAACCGCGTGTCGGATTCGACGACCCCCGACATGGTCAGGTGGTGCTCGGCGGTGAGCAGGCTCAGCGGATCGATGGTCAGTTCCATGCGGGTCTTACCGATGTTCACCTGATCGGCCGTCCACAGCTCGAGATCGCCGGCATAGCGGGTCTCGTCCTTGGTGGGCACGGTGAAAGGCACCGCGCCGCAACGAGTTTCGGTGGCGATGCGCTCGTCCACCAGGTTCGGATCCCGGGTGTACACGCCGTTGAACACCCCGATGACAGCGGGACCCTGATACAGGACCGAGGAGTACGCCTGGGTGTCGTCGATGGTCTGATTCCAGGTCTCGAGCGACACCTGCCAGCCGGGGCCGTAGTAATTGGCATCCACGAAACCCCCGTAGGGCTGGCCGGATCCGTAGAAGTCGGGGCCGGTGTAGATGCGGTCGCCGTCGGAATCGATGACACCGAAGGCGAACGGTGCGCCCAGCGCGAAGCGACCGGCCAGCCTGCCACCCCCGGTGAGTCCGCCGTCCATGTAGTAGGTGGTCTCACCGTGGTCGAACACCGAGGAGCGGCGGATGTCCTCGAACCCCAGCCACACGCCCTCGGCGTCGAACAGGGAGGGCCGTCCCACCCATTCCCCGGCGATGCGCTGCTGGAACGCGCTCGGTGCGGTGTCGGTGCTCATGCTTGCAGTTCCCGTCGCACGCGCTCGGCCTGTTCGGCCCCGAGCAGCCGGGTGACCTGTGTCCAGACCGGATCCACCTGCGGGCTGAACAGATTGGCCCGGTTGGCGGCATCGCGGGCGGGCAGATCGGTGTGCACGGCGGGCACCCCCTTGTCGACGAGGGCGAGCCAGTGCCGCAGGTAGGCGTCTACGGTGCCGCCGAGTGCGCCGAAGGCGGTTTCGGTGGCGCGGCACACCACCATCCACGGCGACATCATGGCTCGCTGGCGCGGTCCGACGGCCGCTGGAGAGACCCCGTCGGTCAACCAGGCTGCCTCGAGCAACGGGGTCAACGGCAGGAACGCCGCGTCCAGGTACTCCAGGTGCACGGCCAGGTCCGCGCGCGGGATGAGGTCGAGGTGCATGGCGTAGTACTCGCCGCCGTAGACCGAGTCGAGGGTGAAATGCGGTACGGCGGATTCCTTCCCGGTGAAGGCGAAGATCATGTGGCTGTCGAGCCCGATGGGCGGCACCACCAGATCGACGGTCACCGCCTTGTCGATCGGGCCGCCGCGCAGCACGCGCAGCCGCCCCACCGGGTCCGGTGACATGGCGCTGGTCAGCGCCACATCCTCGGTGATGCTCAATCCCAGTGCGCTGGACAGTGTTTCGAGAGTGCGCTCACTCAGGGTCGCGGGCAGAGACATGCGGTTGTCCTCCATTGCGCGCCTTGTGTACCCAGGCGCTGGCCAGTTCGGGGTTGTCGCGGCGGCCGGGTGAGGCGATGACGGTGGCGGTGCGCCGCGGTCCGTCGCCGGTGATGATGTCGTCGCCGCCCACCCACCAGCCGTCCTTGATCAGCTGGGCGCGCCGACGCCGGTAGGCGACCTGTAGGGAGTCGCTGCGCACGTGCAGTTCGTCGGAGAGATCGAACGGAAGCAGCTCCGGCCGTTGGGATTCCACCACCGGACGGTCCTGCAGCAGGATCTTCTCGATGCGTTTGCGGGTATTGGCGTCGGCCCAGCCGCCGGTGAAGAAGTTGCGGAAGCCGAGGATCTTGACCAGCGTGCGGTCCTGGGATAGCGGGATATTGAAGTCGTAGAGGATCAGGTCCCCGATCGGCAGCCGGACGTGCAGCTTCACGATGTTGGGCAGGTACCAGGCGTTGGTGACGGTGACGAATTCCGGGCGCGGCTTGCCCCGGAACAGCAGCCCCCACAGGCCCTTGGGTGGCGGTGGACTCAACTCGATGTCGGCTTCGGCCGACCAATCGGTCTGCCGCACCCGGAAATCCGGGATCTCCGGCTTGTCGGGATTGCCGAACGCGGTGCCGTGCACGAACGGCGTGTGCGAGGCGTCGGCCACGTTCTCGAAGGTGCGCTCGTAGTTGGCGTCGACGACCATCTCGTACTCGACCGCCCGGAAGGTCGGATCGTCCCACTGCGGGATCTCCGGGATCGGCGGCCGCTGCTGCTCGGGCAGATCACCGAGGTAGGCCCAGATCATCCCGTGGCGTTCGAGGGTCGGGTACGCGTCGACGCGGGCCTTGCGTGGAATCGTGCGTTCGGGTGCGTTGGCGGGGATGCGCACGCAGACGCCGTCGGCGTCGTACTGCCAGCCGTGATACGGACACGTGATGCAATCCCCGGTGACCGTGCCCATCGACAGCGCGCCGCCGCGATGCACGCACAGATCCGAAAGACAGGTCACCGCCCCGGCTTCGGTGCGGTAGAGGACGAAATCCTGGCCCAGGCAGGTGACCCTGCGGGGTTCGCGGCCGACCCGGTCGGCGAATTCGAGTGCGTACCAGAAGTTCTTGAGCAATGCGATCTCCTCAACGCCGCTTGATCAGCATGCCGTCGTCGAAGGCCGCCAGCTCGTCGCGTGCGGTCGCCGACTCGCGCAGATGCGCGCGCAGGAACAGGGTCGTCAGATGGGCGAAACGGGCCAGCGCGTCGGTGGTCGACTCGCCGTCGAGGAAGGCGCGTGCCGCGGTGGGGTCGGCGTCCGCGATGCCGAAGTGGTTGGCGCCGGGCACCACCGCCAGCAGGTGCTCGCCGTCGGGCAGCGCCTCGGTGAACGTGCGCTCGACCGGGTCGGGCCGATCCTCGCCCTCGCCGTAGCGGTCGGCGCTGCCTCGAATGACACCGTCGTTGGTGCCCACCCCCAGTAGCACCGGGCACTCCACCTGGGCGGGCAGCACCGTGCCGGGATCCCAACCGAGCATGGTGGCCACCAGAGTGTGTGCACCCCAGGCGAATACGGCCCGCACGTGGGGGAAGAACCGGGCGGACTGCAACACCACGGTGCCGCCCGCGGAGTGCCCGCCCAGTGCGATCCGGGTGAGATCGAGCGCGCCGCGCAGGGGTTCGGTCTCGTTGAGTTCGGCGAGCGCGTCGAGGATGGCGGAAATGGTGGGGCAGGTGGGCCGGGTGCCGTAGGCGTCGGGTCGCGCGGCGGCCAGGTCGACGCCGGGGGTCAGGCCGCGCTGCCCGCCGAACAGGTCGGCCACCCGATCGAAAGTCACCACCACGAAGCCGGATTCGGCGATGGCGGAGGCGAATCGGCGATAGGAGTCCTGCCCGACATTGACTCCGGACAGGAACAGCACCACCGGGTAGGGGGCTGCCGTGGCATCGGGTGCGAACACGCCGGTGAGGCGTTCGGCGTCGTCGCCGGTGACGGTGGCCGGGTAGTAGACCTTGAGGTGCGCGGTGTCGAACGGCGCGTCGCCGTCGGTGCGGACCGACCACCACAGGGAACGGATCACGGTGGCGCTCATGCGGATCCCTCCGGCCTCGGCAGCACGCGGTCTCCGCCCCACAGGGCGCGGACCAGACGCTGGGTGAGGTCGGGCCCGAACATGCGCTCGGCCATGACATTCGCCGGATCGCGCTCGGCGATATTGCGGCGCACGCGCAGATCCCGTGCGGCGAGGCCGGCGCGTTCACCCTCGGGAACCACCTCGGCCGTCTCGACCCAGCCCAGCCACTGCTCGACCTTCGCGGTGAGCAGTTCGGCGACGGTGTCGAGGTTGGGCCGGGTGGGTGGGAACGAATAGCAGTAGGCGGTGGGAGACAGGCTGGCTCGGATGAATCCGGTTCGGCTGGTGAACCAGGTGAAGTCCGGATGGTCCTGCTTGAACGTGAGCCACGGCTCGTCGGCCTCGGTGTAGTAGGCGTCGAAATAGTCGCCGTCGCCGACCAGATCACCGCGCGGGACGCCGTCGACGTAAAACCAGCCCTCGGGCCACAGCAGCAACGCCGAACCCAGATGCGGCACTCGCACCTGGGGGCCCAGCCAGGCGGTCAGGTGCAGGTTCACGAAACCCGTTGCCGGATCACCGATCCAGGAGTGCACCAGCCAGTCGATCTCGGGTCCGGTGTAGGCGGCCAGACTGCCCGACGGGCCGGAGTCGCCGGTGCCGTAGGAATCCAGGTCCGCGGTGGAGGGATCGCGGGTGAGCTCGAATCGTGATTCGATTCGCGACTTCAGCCCCGACAGCAGCCGCTGCCATTCCTGGAAGGTCTCGGTCACATCGATTCTGGGATGCTCGTCGACCATCTGCTCGACGTGCTGGAGGGTTTCCTTCATGGCAGCTCCGGTTCGGTTGTCGCGGTGGCGGGTTCGCGCGTGAGGGACACGGTGGCGGCCCGGGGTCGTCCGGCCACCAGATCGGTGCCGCGCGAGACCGAGCGGTTGACGGCCTGGGCCGGGCGGACGGTCGCGTGCAGGCGGTCGGCGCCGGGGGGCGCCGAGGTCACCTCCGGATGGCTGATCAGGCCGGTGAACGGGCCCTGCCAGGCGGTCCACAGTGTGAAGTCGGGGCTGAGGGCGTAGACGTCAGCAGTGAGGCCGCCCGTGGAATCCAGTCCTGCGGCAACGAGATTGAGCCGGTTCTCGGCCGCGCGCTCGGTCAGCCCGAGTCGCCGCTCCCACTGCTCCTGCGGTGAATTCACGACCGCGACCACGTCGGCGTCCTGAATCGCGGCCAGGCGGAAGGTCTCCGGGAAGAGGGTGTCTTCGCCGATCACCAGTGCGATCCGGCCCCACGGTAGATCGAATACCTCGACCCGGGAGCCCAACTCGGTGAGCCAGGTGTAGCGGTGGCTGCGGTGCAGTTGTGCCTGACGGCCGATCACGCCGTCGGCGCTGATGAGCAGGCCGACATGGGAATTGCCGTCGCGCACGGTCAGCACCGCGTGCGACGAGGTGCCGTCGAGTGCCGCCGCGACCGTGGGGACGGTGAGCTGGTGGGCGCGCGCCTGGGCCGTGAGTTCGGGCAACACGATCAGTTGTGCTCCCGCTGCGGCGGTCTCGGCGATCAGATCGGAGTCGGGCAGGGTGACGGCGACGTGCAGCGTGTCCGTTGCGGAGGTATCGCGGGTAGCGGACCGGGTCAGCAGCGGGGCGTAGACGCGAGGCCGACGGGCCCCGAGTACGTCGAGACCGTCGGTGCGCGTCTTGTCGTCGGCGCGCGCGATGTCGATGTCCGCGACCACGAGTGCCTCACCGGCGGGTGGGGCCTTGGCGACGGTGACGCCGTCCGGGGCGACGATCTGGCTCTCGCCCGCACCGTGCAGGCGGTCCGCGGGCACGCCGAGCCGGGCCGCGATGTCGGGCAGGCGGTCCTCGGGCAGCAGCGGACCGACCTTGTTCGCGGCGATCACCCAGACCCTGTTCTCCGCGGCGCGCACCGGAATGTGCAGGCTCGCTTCATCGGTCGCGAAGGAGTTGAGGCTGTTGAGCAGCACCTGGGCCCCGCGCACCGCCAGCGAGCGAGCGACCTCGAAGACCACGCCCTCCATGCAGGCGTACATGCCGAGGCGGCCCAGTGCGGTGTCGACGACCTCGGAATCGGTGTCGCCGCAGTCGAGATGGTCGTTCTCCGCACCCATGAGGATCTGCTTGTCGGACTCGCCGAGCAGGGTTCCATCGGGACCGAAGAGCAGGCCGGTACCGGTGGTGCGACCGTCGGGACGGGCGAGGGTGACGCCGATCTTGAGGTACATCCGATGCCGCGCGGCGCGTCGCGCGATGGCGGTGAGGAAGGAGTCGCCGGTCCGGCAGGCCATTCGGCGCGCATGAGAGCGGTTGTCGTACCACGATAGGTGGTTACAGAACTCCGGCAGTACCAGCAGTTCGACTCCGACCGATGCGGCGGCGTCGATCATCCGCAGGCATGTTTCGAGATTGACCGCGACATCGGTACCGGCGGCGAGCTGGGCGGCGGCGACTCGCGTCATGGGCCCGAACCTCCTGAGTGCCAACCGTTTCGTTGTTCGAAACAGCGTTTCCATTTGTGATTCTGTACCGGTGTCCGGGATCTGTCCAGTGGGCGGTCGAGATTTCCGCGACGGCGCTCGATGCGCACCCAAAAGTCGCTGTTTCCAGGCTGTTACGTGGTCGTTTGCGCTTGACACCTGCCGTTGGCGCGGGTTCAATATGGCAACTGCGAAACCGCGTTTCCTTCTGCGAAACGCGTGTTGGAGGTGAGGGATGGCGACATCGAGCGCATCCACCGGAAACCGGTCCACATTGCGGTCGTCACCGCCGTTCGGCATCCACTTGCTCTCCGGCCGACCGGGATCGTGGCCGGTGCTGATCGGCGCGGCCGCGGCGGGACCGATGGCGGCGACGGAGATCGCGTTGCTGAGCAAGCCGCTCGGCGGAGCGACCGGGTTGCCGGGCGCGGTGGTGGGATACGCCGGGTTGACCGCACTGGCCCTCGCCGCCGCGACGGTGCTGCCGGCCTGGCGTTGGCGACTCGCCGCCACCGGGCGGCGCGCGGGATTCGCGGCGATCATCGCGGGCCTGGGATTGCTTGTGGCAGCGGTGGTTCCGGCGGTCGGCGCGTTCACCGCCGGGCTGCTGGCGACCGGGATCGGAGCGGGTCCGCTACTGCTCGCGGCTCGCGCCGCCACGCGTGTGCGCGCCTTCCATGTCGCCATGTCGGCAGGCGCTCTCGCCGGTGCCCTCGCGGCCGCGCTGCTCGTCGAGCATCCCCGGCTGGCATTGCTCACGGCGGCGAGCGTGGCCGTGGCGGCAGGTCTGGTTGCGGCAGCTGCCGATCCGGGCCTGGACGCTGGATTCGACGGTGGCATCCGGGCGTGCGCCAGGCGGCTCGGCCGATACTCGAGTACTTACGGCGCACTCGGTTTCGCTGTGGGAGCGACCGTGCTTCCGGCCCTGCACCTGCTGCTGTTTCGCTGGAACGTGCTCGACGCCGACCAGCCCGCCTACCTCGCCGCCGCTTTGGTCCCAGCGCCCCTGGCGGCGACGCTGATCGGATACGGTCGCCCCGACCCGGCGCTGTCGCTGATTCTGGCGGCGGGCGGGCTGCTACTGGTGGCGACGGCTCCGGGAGCCTGGCAGACCGCCCTCGGTGTGGCGGTCACCGTCACAGCTGCGGTGCGAGCCACCGCCGTGACGGATTCGGCACTGCGCGAACAGATTCCGTACGGCCAACGAGGCTGCTGGGCTGCCGTGACCGGTACTGCCCTGGCTCTCGGCGGCTTCGGTGGGTTCGCCGCCACGGCGGGGTTGGCACGCGTGTGGGGGACCGGTTCGGCGCTGACCTTGCTGGCGATCGTGGTGCTCGCCGCCGCGGTGGCGACCCTTCGACCATCGGCCGCCGGTCACGCGGACGTCGATCCGACGATGACACAACAGCTCTCGGACGAAGGAGAACCACGATGATGCGCGCGTTCGTGTGCGGAGGTGTGCTGGCCGGCGCGATGCTCGGCCCGGCCGGACCCGCGATCGCCGATTCCGGCACGCCCGCCGCACTCCAGCTCAGTGCCAGCGCCGATCTGCGTGAAGGGCAGCGAGTGACCGTGGGCGGCACGGGTTTCCAGCCCGGGCTCGCGGCGGTGGCGGTGGGATTGTGCAAGCAGGGATTCACCAACGGAATCAAGGACTGTGATCTCGACGGTGGCGCGACCTTCGTCAATATCGCCCCCGACGGGACGTTCCGGACCCTCACCCTCACCCTGCACACGCGATTCAAGGACATCGACTGCCTGCGTCAGCAGTGCGTCGTAGCCGCCGCACCGTTGCCGGGCACCGAACCGGCGGCCGTCATCGCGGCCAACTCCGCCGCCACCGCGATGGCTTTCGCCGGTGCGCAATTCACCCCGAGCGGTCCTGCCGTGGTCACCGCGGCGGTGCCGGCGTCCGCCGATACGCGCGGCCCGTCCACCCCGCTGTGGTCGGCGACCGCGGGCCTGCTCGTCATCGTCGCCGCAATCGCTATCGCCGATCGGCGACGGCTCTAGATAAATCCAAGGAGAACAACATGTTTCGATACACACTCCGGCTGAGCGCGGTGCTCACCGGCCTGACCGCGATCGCCATGTTCGGCGGTGCCACCGCCCAGGCGGCCTCGGTGCAGGTGAGTCAATCCGGCGGGGTGGCCGCCGGGCAGAGCGTCAGCGTCTCGGTGAGTGGTCTCGCGCCGAACCTCGCCTCGGTCGCGGTCGGGCAGTGCAAGGCGCAGATCTCCGGTCCCTCGGACTGCAATCTGGGTGGCTCGCTGCTGGGAACGGCTGACGGGCAAGGCAATTGGCAGGCCGGGAGCGTCAGCCTGGTGGGCTCGGTCGGCGGCGTGGACTGTACCGCGGCGTCGGGCGCGTGCGTCATCGCCGTCACCAGCCTGACCGACCCGAACAATATCCTGGCCTCGGTGCCGCTGAGTTTCGGATAAGAAAGCCATGATGCGCAACCTCTTCCGGGGTATCGCGGGCGCGGCGGTCACGGCCGCCGCGCTGCTGGCGACGGCGCCGTCGGCCGCCGCCGAGCCCGCCCTGCACCCGAGCCCGGCCGGTGACGTCACCGTGGGCCAGACGATCACCATCTCCCTCGACGGGCTGCCGCCGAACCTGCCCACCGTCGCTGTCGGACAATGCAAACCGGCGGTGGTGGCCCCGACCGACTGCAATCTGAGCGGCTCCCTGCTCGGCACCGCTGATGCCCAGGGCGTCTGGCAACCCGGCCAGCGCGGCCGCACCATCGTGCTGACCGCCTCCGTCGGCAGCCTCGACTGCACCGCCGCGCCGGGAGCCTGCACCCTCGCGGTCACCAGCCTCACCGACCCGAGCCACATCCTGACCTCCGTGCCACTGGTTTTCGGGCATCCGGACGCCACGAAATCCACCCAGGCCCCGGCCGCCGCCGCGAAGTCTTCCAGCGACAACGGCACTGTCTATCTGATCGTCGGAGCGGTCGTCGTGGTGGTGCTCGTCGTTGCGGGGGTGATCGTGATGTCGTACCGGCGCCGCACCAGACAGGGGTGAGTTCGCCCGGACGTCTCGGCGAGAGGAGGCCGACGACGGGCTACACCCCGCCCACCGCGACAGACAGCGTCGGCCAGCAATTGGGCGACGCTGTCTGTCGTAGCGGCCGTGGACGATGCCGCGGTCGCATCGATCAGTGTGGTTGCGCGAGTCCCGATTTCGACGGCCCGATTTCCCGTCGTTCCGCTGTTGATCGTCGAGTATGGATCAGCGCGCGGGCGGGTAGGCGCGGGCGGGCATGCCGGTGCCGCCGGGGCGGAAGGCGGCGGGGGAGTGGATGACAGTGGGCCGCGTGTATTCGCGTAGGCCCTCTTCCGCGTATTCGCGGCCGTACCCGCTGTTCTTGATGCCGCCGAAGGGGGCGCGCAGGGACATGCCGGTGCGGTTGTGGGTGTTGATGAAGGTGAATCCGGCCTCGACGCGGGTGGCGAAGGCGAAGGCGCGATCCTCGTCGGCGGACCAGACCGAGGCGGCCAGACCCAGGTCGGAATCGTTTGCCCGGGAGAGGACTTCGTCCTCGGTGCGGTAGGTGAGAAACGGCACGGCGGGGCCGAACTGCTCGGTGCGGACCAGTGGGGCGTCATCCGAGAGACCCACGGCGAGCACCGGATCGATGAAGTAGCCCTCGCCCCGGGGACCCTCGGCCAAGGTGATGATGTCCGCGCCACGGGTGGCGGAGTCGGAGATCAGCGCGGCGAGGCGGGCCGCGGCCGCGCGGGTCACGACCGGGCCCATGGTGACCGCGTCGTCGAGTGGATCGCCGACGCGCAGGATGCGGTGGGCGGCAGCCTGATAGGCGTCGAGGAATTCCCCGGCCCGCCGGTGCGGGACATACAGTCGTTTGGCGGCCATGCAGACCTGGCCCGCCGTCGCGAAGGAGGCGAGGACGAGGCGTTCGTAATCGTCCGAGGTGAGCGCGAAGTCGTCGAGGAACACCGCCGGATCGTTGCCGCCCAGCTCGAGAACGACGGGCTTGAGCGCCTGTCCGGCCGCCGCGGCAATGGCGCGCCCGGCCGCGTCACCGCCCGTGAAGGCGACCTTGCCGACCAGCGGGTGCGCGATGAGGGCCTGCACCAGCTCCGGGCCCCCGTGAACCACCGTGGTCTCCGGCAGCAGCTGCGCCACCCGGGTCACGGTCAGCGGAGCGAGCGGGGAAGGCTTGAGAAGCACGGTGTTTCCGGCCGCGAGTGCGGGGCCGAGTTTGAGCAGCGACAGGATGATCGGGGCGTTCCACGGGGTGATGGCGGTGACGACCCCGTAGGGCTCGGGGGTGATGGTGAGCCGCCCGTGAGCGTCGTCGGCCTCGGTGGCCACGTACACCGCCGTCGCTCGATCGCAGACCCAGCGCAGATAGGTGGCGGCGAAACCGATTTCGCCCCGGCAGTCCGCCACCGGCTTGCCGGTTTCCCGCGCCAGCAGCTCCGCCAATTCGGCGACGTCGTCGGCGAGTGCGTCGGCCGCCCCCCGCAGCCGGGCCAGCCGCTCGGCCAGCGGCCGCGCCGACCACTGCCGGAATCGTCGATCTGCTTCCCGCACAATGACATCCACTGCCTGCGGCGGCGTGATCGGCACCGAGCCGACGAGTTCGGACGGGTGGGCCGGATTCTCGCGGTGAATTCTCACGCCGTCGTCTCCAGCGAATCCATCAGACACGCCCGGCGTAGATAGGCCCGTGTCGCGACTGGATCGGCCGCCAATTCTCGCAGCTGGCGGCGGTATTCGTCGTCATGCCCGTGCAGCCGCGCCCAGTTGGCGCGGCTGGCGGCCTGGACATGGTCCACGGCAACGGTGCGACGAGTGCGGGCCGCCTGGTCCAGCACCCCCACCGGTGCACCCGCGAGCACCTCGGCCAGCGCGGTGGCCATGCGTACCGCGTCATGAATGCCGCTGTTCATGCCGAGTCCGCCGAGCGGATTGTTCACGTGCGCGGCATCACCCATGAGCAGTACGCGTCCGTCGCGGAAGTGTGAGGTCACCCGTTCGTGCACGCGGTAGAGGGACGCGTGTGCGAGACGCCACGGGCGGCCGAGGTCGGCGACCGCGGTCAAACGATCAGGGAGCCTGCGCAATTCGTGGTCGTCCGGGGTGTCACCGGGGGTGGGCAGCAGCACTCGCCAGTGGTCGGGGGTGCGCAGCAGCACCAGCCATTCGTGCGGATCGAACACGTAGTTGATGGGCGCGATGCCGGGCAGCGCCGCGGTGAGATCCTCGGCGACGGAGGCGACCAGGAATCGTTCGGGGTAGGTGGTGCCGGTGAAGTCGGCCCCGAGGCTGCGGCGGACCGCCGAATGAGCGCCGTCCGCGCCGATCAGCCAGTCACAGTGGACGATTCCCCGCGAGGTCGTGACGGCCACGCCGGGCCCCCGGGGCGAGACGTCCGAAACCGCGTGGGAGAACCGCACCTCGGCGGTATCGGGCAGGGCGTCCAGCAGGATGGGCGTGAGCTTGCTCTGCTCACACTGCACGCGATACGGGAACGCGGTGTCGTCGGCCAGGACCTCCAGATTCAGCGTGGCGATGGCGTCGCCGCCGCGCTCGCGATACTGGAAGGTCTCGGCGACCAGGCCCTTGCGGAGCAGCGCGTCCACGACCCCGAGGTCACGCAGCATCTCGAGCGTCGGCGGATGGAACGTCGAGGCCCGTGACTCCGCGGCCAGTCCCGGTTCCTGTTCCAGCACAACGACATCGACACCACGCCGGGCCAGTACCAGCGCGGCGGTCAGTCCGACCGGCCCGGCCCCGGCGATGGCGACGGTGCTCATGAAGTGTGCAGGGCGAAACGCCCCTCGACGCCGACCACCCGGGCCCCGGTGAAGAACCGCAAGGTCTCCGCGGTGCCCTCCTCCCCGAGACCGGAGATGCCCCACGCCGCACGCGGGGTCATGAGGTGCATGCTCATGATCGAGGACCCGTTCACCTTCACCTCACCCGCGCGGATGCGGCGGGCCACCGCCAGCGCGAATTCGGTATCGGCCCCGCACACATAGGCTTCCAGCCCGTAGGGCACGGCATTGGCCAACCGGGCCACATCCTCGACCCGGTCATAGGCGATCACTCCGGCGACCGGTCCGAACACCTCCTCGGGCAGGTCGCCCTCGACAAGCGTGGGTGCGAAGTAGTTTCCGGACTCCGGCAAATCGCCGAAGCTGTGTTTGTCGCGATGCTCGACCGCCGCGCGCACGACGCTCCGGTGCCGCGAATGCACCAGGGGCCCGAAATCGGTGTCCCGATCCAGCGGCGGACCCACCCGGAGGGCCTCGAGGCGTTTGCCGATCGCCTCGAGGAATTCCGTTCGCCGCGAACGGGGAACGATCAGCCGGCCCAGCGCGCGACACCACTGCCCGTTGAGCGTGGTCAACAGCTCGCAGGCCATGCGGGCGGCGATGTCGAGATCCGCGTCCGGCAGCACCACCAGTGGATTGTTGCCGCCCAACTCCAGTTGACACGGACGGAACAGTGGTGCGGACGCGGTGGCCACCGCTCGTCCGCCCGGCACCCCTCCGGTGAAGGACAGAGCTTTGATGCGAGGGTCGAGCACCAGTTGCGCCCCGGTGCGGGCGTCGCCCTGCACCAGCTGGAACATGCCCGCCGGAACATGTTCGGCGACCACCTCGGCCAGTATCACCGCACTGTAGGGCGCCAGCTCGCTGACCTTGAGGATCACCGGGCACCCGGCAGCGAGCGCGTTGGCGACCTTGTGCGCGGCCATCGGCGCGGGCGCGTTCCACGGCACCAGGCACAGGGCCGGACCCAGAGGCAGTCGGTGGACCTCCACACCGTCGCGGTCGTCACGCCGTGCTCCGGCGCGAATCAGCCCGGCCGCCAACCGGAACGAGGCCGAGACGATCGCGCTCAGCGGCTCGGTCTGCCGGATGGGCACGCCGGTGGCGAAGGCGTCGAGAGCGGCCAGCTGTTCCAGTCGTGCCTCGAGCGCGTCGGCGATGGCATCGAGAGTGTCGGCTTCGAGCCGCGCGGTGGTGCGGTCGGCGACGCGAAGCGCGCGCTCGACGCGGTCCGCGGTGGTCGCCACGGCGCGAGCCACCGGCAGCCCGGTCGCCGGATCCTCCAGTGCCACACCGATATCCACACTCGGCGTACCCCATTCGCCGTCGACGAGATCACGGATCTCCGGCAGCCTCATCGCGCGGCCTCCGGGGCGGTCGCGAACAGGTCGTTGGCGCGGGCCTCGGTGACGATGCGGGCGACCTCGAGCATGCCGCGTTCGGCCGGGAAGGTCATCACCAGTCCCATGGCGAGATCGCGCAGCGCGCGCCCGGCGAAGCCGTTCATGGACGCCGCCGAGGTGCCCCCGGCCTTCAGCGCGCCCAGTGCCACTTGGAAACACGCCTCGGTGACCGCGCCTTTGCCCAGCCGCCACTGCGTGAACACCTCCGATTTGGCCTTGAACGGTGGTTCGGCGGTCTCGATGGCGAGCTGGTAGCGCAGCCACAGATACGCGGTCTGCAGGCTGCGGGTCATCTCCCCGAACAGCACCTGGTGCACCGGCGAGGAGGCGATCGGGTCACCGGTGTCGGCGAAGGTCTTCGTCGTTGTGGCAGTGAGGATTTCGTCGTAGGCGCGCTGTGCGCAGCCGGTGTAGACCGCGGCGATGGCGAGCTGGTTGCCCACGAAGCTGCCCCGGCTCATGGTCAGCATTCTGGTGAAAGCACCCGGTACGCCGAGCGCTTCGTCGTCGGGGACGAACACGTCGTCGAGGCGGATGCCGTTGTTGGCGGTGGCGCGCATACCCAGCCCGTCCCACGGGGCGCGGATGCTGACGCCGGCGGCGTCGCGCGGCACGAAGAAGGTGGCCAGGCCCTCGGCGGTGTCATAGCCCTCCAGTTTGGCCGAGGTGAGGTAGTAGTCGGCGATTCCGGTGGCGCAGCCGAAGGACTTCTCGCCCTTCAGCATCCAGCCGCCGTCCACCTTGCGCGCGGTGGTGGCGATGGTGATGTTGGCGCCGGCGGTCTTGACCGATTCGGAGGCGAAGTTGGCCAGCCACACGCCCGCGCCCATGCGGATGAGCACCTTCTCCGCGAAGGCGCGCACCACGGGAACCTCGGTGTCGTCGAACAATCCCGCGTCGATGGCCTCGAGGGGCAACAGTCCGCGCGAAGCGCTGGTGTTGTGGAAGAAGTAGGCCAGCGCGGTGGAGGGGCACGCGGTACCCATGGCGTAGGTCGCGGCGGCCAGGTCGCGCAGCGTGCCGCCGAGGCCACCGAACTTCTCCGGAACCACCAGGCCGAGCAGTCCGGCCTCGCGCAGCAGCCCGACGTGTCCGGCCGGGAAAGTGGCGGTACGGTCGGCCTCCTCGGCGGCGGCTCGCAATGCGGGCAGGACGGATTCGACACGTTCGGCGCGTTCGCGTTCGGCGCTGGTCATGTCCTCGACGAGTCGTTGTCCGATCATCGGGCGATCCCCTCGTGATAAGTGCGGTCGTGATAGATGAGCGGGGCGGCCGGACGCGGCGTGGCGGCGTCCTGGACCAGCCCGAGGACGATGGTGTGGTCACCGGCCGGATAACAGGCCGCCACAACGCAATCCACCCAGGCCACGGCGTCGTCCAGCACGGCCGCGCCGGTCGTGGCGTGGCCCCAGCGGCCCACGGCGAAACGATCCGCGGTGGCCGGGCCGGCGAAGCGGCGGCCGATGTCCTCGTGGTCGCTGCCGAGCATATTGACCGCGAAAACGCCGCTCTGCCTGATCATTCGGCAGGTGGTGCCGTCCGATAGCACGCATACCGAGACGAGTGGTGGATCCAGCGCCACACTGGTGAACGAGCTGGCGGTCATGCCGTGGTGCCCGCCGCCGTCGGCGCGGGTGGTGACCACGACGACTCCGGTCGCCCACTGCGACAGCACCGTACGGAGATACTGCGGTTCCATGCTCTACTCCGTTTCGGTAGTGGAAACGCTGTTACGCACAAGGTAACGCCGTGCTGGGTGCCACGCAAGTGGAACGAAGGGTGATGGTGTTTCGCATGGGGAAATTCGACCCTTAGAATGGCGGCGTGCCCGAAACCGAATCCGACACTCAGAGCCGGTCCATCGCCGCGGTCGAGCGCGCCATGGACGTGCTGCTGCTCTTCGGCCGCAGCGGTCGTCCCGACCTCGGTGTCACCGAGATCGCCAATGAGCTCGGCATCACCAAAGCCGCTGTGCACCGCATCCTTACAGCGCTGCGCAGCCGCGACCTGATCACCCTGGAGCCCACCACCCGCCGCTACGCGCTCGGGCATGCCGCGATGGCGCTCGGGCGCGCCTATCTGGCGCGCACCGACCTGCGGGTGATGGCCGGTCCGGAACTGCGCCGACTGGCCACCCTGACCGGGGAGACCGCGACACTGTCCATCCGGCGCGGCGATACCCGCATGTATGTCGATCAGGTGGTGCCGGATCAGGAACTGCGCATGGAAGTGGCGCTGGGACAACCGTATCCGCTGCACGCCGGGAGTTCCTCCAAGGTGATCCTGGCCAATCTGCGCGCCGAGGAGATCGACGAATACCTCAAACGCCATGAGCTGGCGGCGTTCACCGCCGCCACCATCACCGCGCAGCGCGCGCTGCGCACCGAGCTGGCGGCGGTCCGCAAGCGCGGTTACGCGATGTCGTTGGGAGAACGGCAGATCGGCGCGGCGTCCATCGCCGCGCCCATCCTCGACCACGACGGCGGGGTGGTCGCCGCCGTGAGCGTGTGCGGGCCGCTCTCACGTTTCGAACCGCACATCCCCGAGTACGTGCCGATGCTGCTCAAGGCGGCGGGAGCGCTCTCGACCCAACTCGGTTACACGGGATGAGGATCGGCCGGGTCACAGGTGTGCGCCCGGCTTGAACACGCCCAGCGCCGCGGCGGCGAGCACGCTGCCCCAGATCACCCACACGTACGGTAGGCAGCCGTCGACACTGCGGCGCAGGACGGCCTCCGCCTCGGTGCCCGAGCCCTCGGCCTGCATCCGGCCGAAGGCGGGACCGAAGGGGCGCAATGTGATCCGGATGCCGAGACCGGCGGCGATGGCGGCGCAGTAGAGCAGGATCTTGCCGCCCAGCCAGCGTGGATCGGTGGTGACGCCGAACGGGTCGCGGGCGACGAGGGTGTAGGCCCCGGCCGTCGCCATGCCCGCGATCACCGCCAGCCGAATGGTCAAGTCGCCGCGATACACCCAGGTGATGCGGCCGTGGGTGCGGTGCGCCACGATCGCCAGTGTCAGCCATACCGCGGCGAACAGCCACACCGATGTCACCAGCCACCAGGGAAACAGCGCGATCCCGAAGGCATGCGCGCCGTGCGGGGCGGCCGCCATGAGAGTGACTCCGCTGGGCAGGAACAGCACCAGGCAGATCTTCGGTCCGAGATCGAGTCCGCTCATGATCGCCAGCGCTGTCGCGCGGGCGGGTGGAGTCAGCCGCGGGTCGATCACGAATCGGCTGGAGTAGAAGACACCGAGGTCTCCACCCAGCCAGAAAACGAACAGCACCAGGTGCAGCAGTATCAACCAGCCGTAGTGGTGTTGGCCCATGATTACCCAATCGAGACAGCGAAAGAGTGTGCGGCACCACAGGAGCCGACTCTCTCGAGGATGAGATCCGCACGCAGACGCGACATCACGTCGTCGAATCGGAGCGCAGGATCGACGCCGCGGCGGCGAGGTCGATGACATCGGCGTATTTCGCGTCGAGGTCGAGCAGGTTGGCTTCGTGCAGACGTGGATCGCGGTCGCCGCACGCGTCGGCGACGACCAGTGGCCGCAAGCCGTTCTGCATGGCGTCGGTGGCGGTGGCGCGGACGCAACCGCTGGTGGTCAGGCCGGTGACGAGCACGGTGTCCACGCCCTGGGCGACCAGCGTCGCGGCCAGCGAGGTCCCGTGGAAGGCGCTGGCGTACTGCTTGGTCACCACCACCTCGCCCGGCGCGGGCGCGGGGTCGTCGAGGAAGTCGGCGAGCGGGTGGCCTTCCTCGAAGACGCTCAGCGCCGGTACTTTTCGTCGGAACAGTCCGCCGTCCGCACTGCCGGGCCGGAAGCTGACGCGGGTGAACACGACGGGTCGGCCGACCGCGCGGGCGAGCGCGACGAGATCCGAGATGGCGCGTACCGCGTCCTCCACCGGTGCGCGCAGTGGCGATCCGTCGGTGAGATAGGCCGCGCAGACGTCGATCACCAACACGGCGGGTCGCTCACCCGCGCCGATTCGGGCGGCGAAGCCGTGACGGCGATAGTCCTCGGCCAGGTCGGACATGCGATCCCTCTCAGACGATGCCGTGGCCGGACAGCTCGGCGAGCTTGTCGGGTCCCAGCCCCAGCAGTCGCCCGTAGACCTCGGCGTTGTGCTCGCCGAGTTCCGGGCCGAGATGCCGCACGCTGCCCGGTGTTTCGCTCAGCTTGGGGAAGACGTTCTGCATGGGGAACTCACCCAGATCCGGGTGTGCCAGCCGCACGATGGCCTCGCGCGCGGCGAAATGCGGGTCGGCGAACATGTCGCGCGCCGTGTAGATGCGGCCCGCGGGCACACCCGCCGCATGCAGGGTGTCGAGCAACTCGTCGGCGGATCCGCCGCGGGTCCAGTCGGCGATGATGTCGTCGAGTTCGGTCATGTGCTCCCCGCGCGCGGAATGGCTGGCGAAGCGTGCGGTGGTGACGAGCTCGGGCTGTTTCATGGCGTCCGCGAGCCGGGCGAAGACGGTGTCCTGATTGGCCGCGATGAGGATCATTTCGCCACCGGCGGTGGGATACACGTTGCTGGGGGAGACGTTGGGCAGTACCGATCCGGTGCGTTCGCGCTGGTGGTCGGTGATATGCCATTCCGGGAGCAGGGATTCCATCATCGCCAGCACCGCCTCGTAGATGGCCGAGTCGACAATCTGACCGCGTCCGGTGCGCTGGCGGTGGTGTACCGCGGCCAGCGTGCCGATGGTGGCGAAGACCGCCGCCAGCGAATCACCAAGGGAGATGCCGGTTCTGGCGGGTGGCTGCCCGAAATCGCCGGTGGTGTAGCGGATTCCGCCCATCGCCTCGCCGATGGAGCCGAATCCGGCGCGCGGGGCGTAGGGTCCGCTCTGGCCGTACCCGGTGACGCGGGTGAGGATGAGTCCCGGGTTGGCGGCGCGCAGGGTGTCGTAATCCAGGCCCCAGCGTTCCAGGGTGCCGGGCCGGAAGTTCTCCACCACGATGTCGGCGCTCGCGATCAGATCCCGCGCCATCGCCTGCCCCTCGGGTGTGCGCAGGTTGCAGGTGACCGATTTCTTGTTGCGCGCCACCACCGGCCACCACAGTGAGCGGCCGTGCGGCTTCTCTCGCCCCCACTCCCGCATGGGGTCGCCCCGGCCGGGTGATTCGAGTTTGATCACCTCCGCGCCGAAGTCGCCCAGCAGCTGTCCGCAGAACGGACCGGCCAGCAGTTGACCCATTTCGATGACCCGCAGATCGGCCAGTGGTCCGGATGCGGGCGTGCTGTCGTCTGCCATGTGGCCTACTCCGTTTCTGCACGGTTGCCGGGCCGAATCGTGTCGCGACGCCCGGAAGAATGGATACAATGTATCCCGTAGCGAAACGGCGAGCAAGATCAGGGAACGCATTGCGGCCTGACCCGCCGAACCCCAAGGCATTACGGAGGATTCGTGGATATCACCCTCGTCGAAGTCGCACCCCGGGACGGATTGCAGAACGAATCCCGGTTGGTCAGCACCGCCGACAAGATCGGGCTGATCACCCGCGCCGCCGACGCCGGTGTGCGACGCGTCGAAGCGGTGAGCTTCGTCAACCCCGCCCGGGTCCCGCAGCTGGCCGACGCCGAAGCCGTCATGGCCGGGGTGCCCCGCACCGACGGAATGTCCTATGCCGGACTGGTATTCAACGAACGCGGCCTCGATCGCGCGCTCGCGGCGGGCGTCCACGAGATCAACGTGGTGGTGGTCGCGACCGACACCTTCAGTCGCCGCAATCAGGGCTGTAGCACCGCCGAGGGCATCGCCCGCTGGAAATTGCTCGCCGACCGCGCCGCCCACGCGGGCCTGTGGCGCACCGTCACCATCGCCGCCGCCTTCGGCTGTCCCTTCGAAGGGGAAGTATCCGAACACCGGGTGCTCGACCTCATCGACCGCGTCGCCGAGTTCGGCCCCGACGAGATCGCCCTGGCCGACACCATCGGTGTCGGCACCCCCGACCGGGTTCGCCGCCTGGTCACCGGCCTGGTCGGCGCGGCCCCGAACGTGCTGCCGCGCTGCCACTTCCACAACACCCGCAATACCGGCTACGCCAATGCGGTGGCCGCACTCGAATCCGGCGTCCGCGTCCTCGACGCGAGCATCGGCGGAATCGGCGGCTGCCCCTTCGCCCCCGCCGCCACCGGCAATATCGCCACCGAAGACCTGCTCTACACCCTCGACCGAATGGGCATCGACACCGGCGTACGCATCGAGCCGGTGATCGAAACCGCCCACTGGCTCGGCGGCGTGCTCGGCACACCCGTTCCCGCGCTCCTGGGCCGTGCGGGCATCTTCCCGGATCCGGGTGCGGCACAGCGTTAACGGGCCGTGACTGGCCCGGCCGCCCGCGCAAAGATCACCCCGGGGTTCGCTACCCGGGGGTGGTTACGGTGAGCTTGCTCAGCGGTGCGAGCAGGTGTTGCAGGTTCGGCGCGGCGGCCAGGCTGTAGGCGCACTCGCTGAGGTGGTCTGCGGTCGCGGGGTCGAGGACCGGGGCGGTGTTGAGGCGGAACTTCAGGGCTAGTTCGGTCTCGGACAAGGGATTGCCGGGGGCGCCGCGGTTGACCTCTACCCGTTCGGTGAGGGTGCGGCCGTCGTGTAGGTGTGCGGTGAGGACGGCGGGGAATTGGTGCGGGAAGATGGCGTCGCTGCGGGTGTCGGGGATGCAGCGGACCCGGGCGGCCAGGGCGAGGCGGTGAGGGTCGCGGGCGGCGGTATCGGTGAAGTCTTCGTGGAAGACTCCGAGGCCGCCACCGCCGGTGAGGGCGGCCGCCACCGTGTATGGGCCGGAAAACGCGGCGTGGTAGCCGGATTCGGGGCGGGCCTTGAGTTCGGGTGGGAAGCCGATGGTGCGTAGCGCTGCCGCCGGTGCGCCCAGTTCGAGTTCGGCGATGTGCTCGGGGCGCAAGCCTTGCGCGCGCAGTCGCAAGGCCGCGTCGATACCGGCGTGGGTGAAGTGATTGCACGGGTAGGGCTTGAAGCACACCTCCTGAACCAGCCAGCGCTGCCCGAGCTCGCTGGTGAGTGCGGTCGGATCGGCGCGATCGCCGCAAAAGGCCCGCAGCAGGCCGAATCTGCCTTCGAAGACGGTGGGTGGGCCGGTGAGGCCGGTGCGGGCCAGGCCCGCGGCCGTCACTGCCGCGTGTGCGGCCCAGCCGCAGTGCACGCGCTTGACCGTGCCGCCGGTGCGGTTGGCCTCGAGCAGGCCCGAACCCATGCTCGCGGCGATGCCCATGGCGTGCGCGATGCCGTCGGCGTCGAGACCGGAGAGCATGGCGACCGCCGCCGCGCCGCCGACCGCTCCGCAGATGGCGGTGGCGTGCAGGCCGCGTTCGAAGAAGATCGAATTACGCAGTGCCGCATCGTATCCGGCCATTCCGGCGCGGACGGTGATCTCGATGCCGATGGTCACCGCGTCCAGTACCGCCGCGCCGCTCGCGCCCCGGGATTCGGCGACCGCCAACACAGCTGGGATCACCGAGGCCGAGGGATGCAGCACCGAGGGCAGGTGGGTGTCGTCGAAATCCAGGGCGTGCGCGAGCGTTCCGCCCAGTAGTGCCGCGTTCGGTGCGGGTAGTCCGCCCGGTAGGCCGAGTGCGGTGGCTCCGGCGTGCCCGCCCCATTCGGCGACCAGCGTGCGCACGGCCACCGCCGGTGGACTGTCGAGTGCGGCCAGGCTGTTGCCGAGTACATCCAGTACCCGCCGCGCGGCGTCGGCCCGCAACTCCGGGCCGACGCCGTGGGTACGCACTCCGGCGGCGAATTCGGCCAACCGGGCGACGATCGTCTGCTCGCTCATCGGCTGACCGCCGCGAGCGGGCGCACCGGCGAACCGGTGCCGCCGACGATGCGCAGCGGCGCGAGGACGAACACGAACTCCGACCGTCCCGCCGCGGCAAGCTCTTCCAAGGCCAAGTGCTCGAGGATATGAATCCCCGAGTCCACCAGCAGCAGTCGGTGCACGGGCAGCACGCTGTGCCCGGCTCCGGGCCGGATGCACTCGTAGGCGGTGGTGTCCGCGCCGGTGGCGACGACACCGCGTGCGGACAGCCAGCGCGCCGCGTCGGTTCCCGCTCCCGGAACCCCGGAGTTCGCGCCCAGATAGGCGTCGCGATGATCGAACAGCCGCGACCATCCGGTGCGAATCAATGCCACGTCACCGGATTCCGGTTCGGCTCCGGCCATTTCGGCCGCGCACTCCAGATCCCGCGCGGTGATCTCGTAGCCGCCCGGCAAGGTTTCCACCTCGTGCACGGCCGCCACATCCAGCAGCACACCGCGGCACAGCAAACCCGGCAGGTGCTCGGCCCCGTGCCGGGTGAACGCGCCGCCGCGCTGGGCCGCCGCCGCGTCCACGCCCCCGTGCAACAGTCCGTCGTGACTGACATGACTCAGCGCGTCGATATGGGTGCCGACGTGGCCGCCGGTCACGATGATCTCGTTGGCCGCCGAACCACCGTCGGCGCGCACCATATCGCCGTGGCGGCGAACGAGAGTCATCCGGAAGCCCGGGTGATTGGGGGAGCAGGGCATGCCGGTGAAGAAGGGTTGACCCAGCTCGATCAACTCGACACCACGAGATATGGCGTCCAGCAACGTATCTCGTGGGTTCATCGGACCACTCCCCGCTCGCGCAGCCGGTCCAGCCCGGCCTCGTCGATCCCGTAACCGGCGAGCACCTCGGCGGTGTGCGCCCCCAGCGGTGGCCCGGTCCACCGAATCCGCCCGGGCGTCTCCGACAGCCGGAACAGGATGTTCTGCATGCGGATCGGACCCAGTTCCGGATCCTCGAGGGTGATGATGGCCTCCAGGGCGCGGAACTGGGGATCGGCGAGAATGTCGGCGGCGGTGTAGATCGGCGCGACCGCCGCCTCCGCCTTCTCGAAGGCGTCCACCACGTCCGCGGTGTCTCGCCGCGAAATCCATTCGCCGACAGCGGCATCGAGTTCATCGGCGTGCGCGGCGCGCCCGGTGCCGTCGCCGAACCAGGGGTGCTCGATGAATTCGGGGCGTCCCACCAAGCGCATGACCCGCTCGGCGATGGACTGGGCGCTGGTGGACACCGCGACCCAGCCACCGTCGGCGGTGCGGTAGATATTGCGCGGGGCATTGTTGACCGAGCGATTGCCGGTGCGCGGCGGCAGCTGCCCGAGCTGGTCGTACGCCAGGATGTGCGGGCCCAGCACGGTCAGGATCGGTTCCACGATCGACAGGTCGATCTGCTGTCCGTGCCCGTCGCGATCGCGGGCCCGCAACGCGGTCATGATCGCGAAAGCCGCAGTGAGGGCCGCGATCCCGTCCGCGAGCCCGAAGGGCGGAAGCGTGGGCGGACCGTCCGGTTCACCGGTCATGGCCGCGAAGCCGCTCATGGCCTCGGCCAGGGTGCCGAAGCCGGGGCGACGCGCGTACGGGCCGATCTGCCCGAAACCGGTGACCCGGGCCAGCACCAGACGCGGATTGAGTTCCCGCAGTACGTCATAGCCCAGGCCCCAGCGCTCCAGGGTGCCCGGTCGGAAGTTCTCGATCACCACATCGGCGTCGGCGGCCATCCGGCGGAACAGGTCCTGGCCCTCGGGCGTGCCCAGGTAGAGCGTCACCGACTTCTTGCCGCGCCCCAGCATCTTCCACCACAGGCCGATGCCGTCGCGGTGTGCGCCGTGCCCGCGCACCGGGTCGCCGTTGGGATGTTCGATCTTGACCACCTCGGCGCCGAAGTCGGCGAGCAGGGTCGCCGCCAGCGGTCCGGCGAACAGTGTCGCCGCATCGAGGACGCGGATTCCGGTGAGTGGTCCCGACATCGCCAAACTCCTAACAGCCGAGCATGTTTCCCTCATCGAAACATAAAGTAGCACTGATCCGATTGACTGGCTGCAAATACTGCTGCCATGATCGCCTTGCTGCTAAAGGTGTTTCGCACAGAGAAACTGGAGTGAGTCATGGCGGAGACCGATCTGCTGATCCGGAACGCCCGCGTCGTGCGCCCGGAAGGCCACCCCGGCAACGATCCCGAACCGCTCGACATCGCCGTCACCGACGGGGTCATCACCGGTATCGGTTCCGGCCTCGCGGCGGGGCGGTCCACCGAAATCGTCGACGCCCATGGGCTGCTGGCATTCCCCGGCGTGGTTGATGCCCACCAACATTGGGGCATCTACTCCGAGTTGTCCGCCGACGCCGAGACCGAGAGCCGGGCCTGCGCGCAGGGCGGCGTGACCACCTCGCTGAGCTACCTGCGCACCGGTCGCTACTACCTCAACCGCGGCGGGTCCTACCGGGACTTCGTGCCCGAGGTACTCGACCGAATCGCCGGGCGTTCCTACGTCGATCACGCCATTCACCTGGCCCCGATGACGCGCGAGCACATCGACGAAATCCCGTACCTGGTGGAGGAATTCGGCATCACCTCGTTCAAGATCTTCATGTTCTACGGTGGCCACGGCCTGCACGGGCGCTCCGGTGATCAGGCCGAGTTTCTGATGATCCCGCCGGATGAGCGCTACGACCTGGCCCACTTCGAGTTCGTGATGCGCGGCCTGCGGCGTGCCCGGGAACACTACGGCGATGTCGTGACCCTCTCGCTGCACTGCGAGACCGCCGAGATCATGGCCGCGTACACCGAACTCGTCGAGCGCGAGGGCACACTGACCGGTCTGCGCGCCTACAGCGCCTCCCGGCCACCGCATTCCGAGGGCCTGGCCATCGCCATGGCCTCCTATCTCGCTCACGAGACCGGCTTTCCGGCAATCAACCTGCTGCACCTGTCCTCCGCGAAGGCAGTGGATGCGGCCCTGCGCATGGCGAAAGCCTTCCCGCACATCGACTTCCGTCGCGAGGTGACCATCGGCCACCTGCTCGCCGACGTCGACACCGCGCACGGCATCGGCGGCAAGGTCAACCCGCCGCTGCGCGAGCGCGCGGACGTCGAAGCGCTGTGGCGGCACCTGCTCGCCGGCGAGATCGATTGGGTCGTCAGCGATCACGCGTGCTGCCGAACCGAACAGAAGTTCGGCGCAGACACCGACGACGTGTTCCTGGCGAAGTCGGGTTTCGGCGGAGCCGAATACCTGCTGCCGGGCCTCGTCGGCGAGGGCATCGAACGCGGACTGCCGCTGACCCGGATCGCCGAGATCACCGCCGCCAACCCCGCCCGCCGCTACGGGCTGACCGGCAAAGGAGTCCTCGAGGCGGGCTACGACGCCGACATCGCGCTCGTCGACCCGGATTCGCGCTGGACCGTCCACGCCACCGACTCCGAGTCCGCCCAGCAGTACACCCCTTTCGAAGGCTTCGAGATGAGCGCACGAGTCACCGATGTCTTCTTGCGTGGCAAGCGGATCCTGCACGGCGGCAGCGTGGTCGGCGAGCCAACCGGCCGATACCTCCGCCGCGCGGGTCGCTGATTCCCGCGGTGATAGTGCTCGGCGTCGATGTCGGGCAGCGGCTTGCCGGTGGCCCCCAGTCACGCACGACCGGGCAACTTTCGAGACACCGGGGCGACCCATGTCGCATATAGGACAGGTGACAGTCATCGTGCCGGTGCGCAATTGGGCCACTCGGATGATGTGAGTGGCTCCTTCCGGCGGTATATCGACGGGGCGGGCCGTATACCTGCCGTGGTCGACAACTCCGAGGCCATCGAGGAGCTCGCACCGGACAATTCGCGAGCGGAACAGGAATCCGGAGTGCCAGCGAAGCATTCAGAATGAAACGTCGCTCGGTCAACGGTAGGGTGACCGGCGGTGATCCGGTTGTTGCCGGATCCGGCTCTAACTCTATTGGGAGATCCATGAAGTACAGGAAATTTGCCGCTACCGCTGTTTTGGCCATTGCCGCTACCGGCGTGGCCGCCGGCACCGCCTACGCCGATCCGGCTCCGGTCGTGCAGCAGCAGACCTCGCAGGTGAAGGGGTCGCAGCAGGGTGTGGATTACACCGTGCAGCTGGCCAACGCGACCAACGGGATCATCACCCAGGTGACCGGCGGGAAGTTCGGGCTGTCGGAGGACGGCAAGTCCGTCGTGTTGAAGAACGACGCCGGGACGACCGTTACCCAGGTCGCGCTGGCGGGCGTGCTGCAGGGGCAGCACATCGATCTCAACGCCGCGGTCGACAATGACGGGACCCAGCTGACGCTGACCCCGGTGACCGCTCCGATCGTCACCGCCAAGGACATCAGCTCGCAGGACTGGTTCTTCTCCGAGCTGCAGCACGCCGCGCTGGGTGGCGTCATCGGCGCCATCATCGGCACCTTCTTCTTCGGCATCGGCCTGCCGTTCGGTGCGCTCATCGGACTGCTCGTCGCGGGCGGACAGCCGCTGATCGACTCGGGCTCGGCCTACTTCGGCGGACAGCCCTGAAAACCCTAGTTCTCGGCGGTACCCGGGAAGCCCGGGAGTTCGCCGCCATCGCTTCCGGGGAGCGGGGATTCGAGATCGTCTCCTCGCTCGCCGGGCGCGTGCGCGAACCCGTCCTCCCGGAGGGCGAGGTTCGCGTGGGGGGATTCGGGGGAGTCGACGGGCTGCGGGAGTGGCTGGCCGACAATGGGATTGAGGCCGTCATCGACGCGACTCACCCCTTCGCGGGCGGGATCACCGCCCATGCCGCCGCTGCGGCCGCTGACCTCGAGCTGCCGCTGCTGCACCTGCGTCGGCCGGGCTGGCACGAACGTGCGGGCGATGACTGGCATCGTGTTGCGGATCTGGCGACCGCGGCGAAATCGCTTGCCGGGCTGGGCGATCGGACACTGCTCACCATCGGCCGCCAGGGCGTCGCGGCCTTCTCGGCCAATCCGGGCTGGTTCCTGATCCGCGCGATCGATCCGCCCGAGGGTGCGCTCCCCGCGGCGTACGAGCTTTTGCTGGCGCGCGGACCGTTCAGCGTCACGGACGAAACGGCCCTGTTGACCGCCCATCGCATCGACGTTCTCGTCACCAAGGACAGTGGCGGCGCGCTCACCGAAGCCAAACTCCACGCCGCCCGCGCCCTGCACCTTCCGGTCGTCATGATCGACCGGCCCCCGTTGCCGCCCGGCGCGCGCACCGTGGAAACCGTTGCCGCCGCATGGGATTGGCTGCGCGCCCGCGGCTGACCGTTCAGGACAGGCGGCTGGTGGCTTCCAACAGTTCGGGGAGTCGGTCGAACCACTCGAGGACGGCGCGTTCGTAGCGGATGCCGAAATCCAGGGTGGCGCGTTCGAAGGGGGACATGCGCTGCTCGTCGTGGCCGGACAGGTAGCCGGTCAGACGTTGTTCGTGCACACCGCGATTCGCGGCGATGATGCGTTGCAGGCGCAGCGGGTCGACGAATTCGCCGAAGGACAGCGTCAGCAGCAGCGGGACGCGGATGGTCTCCGCGCCGGGGTCGCGGGCGATCCATTCGGCGAAGGCCTCGCGACCTTCCTCGGTGATGCGGTAGGGGGTGCGGTCGCGTGCGCCCGCCTCGCCCTTCTCGACCAGGCCGAGCTGGTGCATGGTGGCCAGCTCGCGGTAGACCTGGGACTGGGTGATGGTCCAGAAGTCGCCGATGCGGTCCTGGGCGACCGCGACCAGGTCCCAGCCGGACAGTTCGCCCTGGTGTAGGAAGCCGAGTAAGGACGCGGCCGTCGAGTTGAGCGGGCGTCGGGTCTTTTCTACAGCCACCACACACTCCTTCAGTTCCGTGAACCGACCGAGCAATATTCCACTTTGGAATATGGGTCTTCCGGAATACTAGCCCGCGTAGCGGCGCGAGGTGAACACCCGGGGTCCACCGGCCGCGTCGAACACCGTCGTGGTGGAGGCGCCCACGATCAGCAGGGTGCGCATATCGACCTGCTCGGGATCCAGTTCGCCCAGCGTCACCACCCGCACCGACTCGGTCGGACCGCCCACATCGCGGCCGATCACCACGGGTGTCTCCGGCTTGCGATGCTCGAGCACCAGCTCCCGCATCGCCGCCACCTGCCAGGTGCGCTGCGAGGACGCCGGGTTGTACACGGCGAACGCCATATCCGCCGATGCCACCGCCGCGATCCGCGCGGCCACCGTCTCCCACGGCTTGAGCCGATCCGACAGCGAGATCATCGCGAAGTCGTGCCCCAGCGGAGCACCCATCCGGCTGGCCACGGCACTGGCCGCAGTCACCCCCGGCAGCACTCGCACCGGCACGTCGCGCCACTGCGGATCCGAGGACTCCTCGATCACCGCGGCCGCCATCGCGAACACGCCCGGGTCGCCGGACGACACCACGACCACCTTCGCGCCCGCCTTGGCCAGATCCAAAGCCATTCCGGCGCGCTCGGATTCGACCCGGTTGTCGCTGGCGTGCCGCCGCTGCCCGGCCCGCTCCGGCACCCGGTTCACGTAGGTCGTGTACCCGACGATGTCGGTCGCCTCGGCCAGCGCCCGCGCAACTTCCGGCGTCGTCCACTCGGCATCGCCGGGGCCCAATCCCACCACGACGACCTCGCCGCGTGAGTCGGGCTGTGCCGCAGCTGATTCCGGGCCCACGGTGGCTGCGGGCGCAGCGACGGGTTCGATGCTGGGGCGTGCACTCGTCTTGCTGGAGGCATCCGTCGACTCGGATGCCTTGTCGGTCAAAGAGATCCGATTGGTCGGGGTCGGGCCCGGGACGATGGTGATCGCGAAGTACGGGACATCGGCGTCATCGACGTCCGCGGCGCGCAGTACCCGCTGGCGGGTGGAGCTGGCGCGTTCGACGTAGTAGGCGTCGGCGAGGCGACCGGAGTCGGAAAGAGCCTGGCGGACACCGGGATAGGTGCGGCCGAGCTTCATGATGGCGGCGGCCTCGGTGGAGCGCAGGCGCTCGGTGAGTTCGTCGACGGGCAGCGTGCCGGGCAGGATGGTGAGGACCTGATCGTGCTCGACCAGGGGGGTGCCCAGGGCCGCGGAGGCGGCGCTGACCGAGGTGACGCCGGGGATGATCTCGGTGTCGAAGCGGTCGGCGAGGCGGCGATGCATGTGCATGTACGAGCTGTAGAACAGCGGGTCACCGGCGGCGAGCAAGGCGACGCTGCGTCCGGCGGCCAGGTGCTCGGCCAGTACCGCGGCGGCCTGCTCGTAGAACTCGTCGATCGCACCCTGGTAGCCGCCCGGGTGATCGGTGGTCTCGGTGGTGACCGGGTAGACGAGGTGCTCCTCGAGCTGGCCCGCGCGCATGTACGGTGCGGCGATGGCGCGGGAGATGCTGCGTCCGTGCCGGGCGCTGTGGAAGGCGATCACGTCGGCTGCGCCGATGACCCGCGCCGCCTTCACCGTCACCAGTTCCGGATCGCCGGGACCCAGCCCGACACCCCAGAGCTTGCTCATTCTTGTTCGCTCGCAATCGCATTGAGGGCGGCGGCGGTGATGGCGCTGCCGCCGCGCCGACCCCGCACCGTCAGGAATTCGACCCCGCCGTATTCGGCGAGGGCCTGCTTGGATTCGGCGGCCCCGATGAAGCCGACCGGGATCCCGAGGATGGCGGCGGGTCGTGGCGCTCCGGCGTCGAGCATGTCGAGCAGATGGAACAGCGCGGTCGGCGCGTTGCCGATCGCCACCACCGCGCCGTCCAGGCGGTCGCGCCAGAGTTCCAGGGCCGCAGCGGATCTGGTGTTGTCCATGCTGGCGGCCAGGTCCGGCACCCGCGGGTCGCCGAGCAGGCAGAGCACGTCGTTGTCGGCGGGCAGCCGCTTGCGGGTCACGCCCGAGGCGACCATGTTGGCGTCGCACAGGATCGGCGCTCCGGCGCGCAGCGCGGCCCGGGCGCGCGCCACCACCTCGGTGCTGAACTCGATGTCCGCGGCCAGGTCGACCTGCCCGCACGCGTGGATCATTCGCACCACGACCTGCGACACGTCCGCGGGGAAGCGCTGTAATTCCGCTTCGGCCCGGATGGTCGCGAACGAGCGCCGATAGATCTCGGCCCCGTCGGTGAGGTAGCTGGTACGCACGTCGGACATGGGCTCCACCCTAGGTTTCGCCGTCGGGACGCCGCGGGGCGGGTAGTGCGCCCGGCCACACCGACCGGTCCGTAGCAGGCGCGGGTCAGGTGCGCGGACGCTCGAGCAGCCGGGACATGACGATATTGCTGCGGGTGCGCCCGACCCGCGCGTTCTCCCGGATCCGCTCCACCGTGGCCTCGATCTCGGCCATATCGGTGGCCATCACGTGCACCAGCGCATCCGCCTCACCGGCGATCGTCCACACACCCACCACCTGCGGGATCGGTTCCAGGCTGCGGCGCAATTCAGCGGGAGAGATGTTGTCGCGGTAGAAGACCTCGACGTAGGCCTCGGTGCGCCAGCCGAGCGCGGCCGGATTGACCACCGCGGTGAAACCGGTGATCTGCCCGCCTGCCACCATCTTGTCGACGCGGCGCTTCACCGCGGGCGCGGACAATCCGATCACGGCCCCGATGTCCTGGAACGAGGCGCGGGCGTGCTCGAGCAGATGAGCGAGGATACGCCGGTCGAGATCGTCCACGGTCGTCCTTCCGCCGAGACACGCGATGCGGGTCGAGACGCAACGAATCGCCGCTGGAAAGCCAATTGACGCAACGATTCGCTCTTTCGAGCGCAACGGTACGCCATTTATCTTCGGGACAACCCGGTCCACGCCGCTTCCGAGGGAGTCTCGTTGACGTCTATCGCCACCCTTCCGGTTCAGGAATCCGCCCGCCGTCCGGTGTCACGCCGGTATCTGATGTGCCGCCCCGAACACTTCGAAGTCACCTACGCCATCAACCCGTGGATGGACACCGCCGAGCCCGTCGATCGCGCGCTGGCGCTGGCCCAGTGGGACGCGTTGCGCGCCGCGTACGAGGCGCACGGCCATCGGGTCGAGGTCATCGACCCCGTCGCGGGTCTGCCCGATATGGTCTTCGCCGCCAATGGTGGTCTGGCCATCGGCGACCGGGCGCTCTCGGCCCGCTTCGCCAATCCCGAACGCGCGGACGAAGGTCCGGCGTATCACCGCTGGCTGTCCGCGCAACGGTTCGCCGATGTCGCCGCGGCCCGCGAAACCAATGAGGGCGAAGGCGATTTCGCGATCACGCCGACCCGCATCCTGGCCGGCACCGGCTTCCGCAGCGCGCGCGGCGCCCACCAGGAGGTGGCGGACTTCTTCGAAATGCCGGTCGTCTCACTGGATCTCGTCGACCCGCGCTTCTACCACCTCGACACCGCCCTGATGGTGCTCGGCGACACCATCGCCTACTACCCGGCCGCCTTCAGCGGCCCCAGCGCCCGCCTGCTCGCCCAGCTCTACCCGGATGCGATCATCGCCACCGACGAGGACGCGAACGTGCTGGGCCTCAACGGCGTCTGCGACGGCTACCACGTCTTCATGACCGACCGCGCCACCGAACTGACCGCACGACTGCGTGAGCGCGGCTACGACCCGGTCGGCATCGACCTGTCCGAACTGCTGAAGTCCGGTGGCAGCGTCAAGTGCTGCACCATGGAATTCCATCGCCGCGGACAGGATTGACCGGCGTCATCGGTGCGTCGACGACATGGCGGGCTGCGTGGGCTGGGGTGAAGTGGGCCTATTCCTGCAATCTGATGCGCTCTCCGTCAGGAAACTGACTGCGGGAGGCGGTGATTGCAGGAATAGGCCCATGCCGCGAGGAGAACGCGCCACCGAGGCGGGCCGCTCTGTCATCGGGGCGTGGGTCGGGCGGGCTATTCGGCGGAGACTATGCGGTAGCCGTCGGTGGTGGCGATGACGTCGGTGACCCGGCCCTTGGGGCGGCCGCAGCGGCGGTCGCAGCCGGACCAGTGCTGACGGCCGGCGGCTACCACCTCGGTGGCGTCGAGGCCCTCCTGCACGGATTGGGCTGTGCCGGTGGGTATCACGCGGTCGGAGTCGACGGCCGCGGCGACGTCGGCGCGAACGTCGGTGTGGGATTTGGCGCAACCGGGCATGCCCGCGCAGGCGGTGACAGCCAGCCAGGGGGAGCTGGCGTCGAAGATCAGGCCCATGGGGGCGAGGACTCGGACGACCTGTTCGGCGGTCCATTCGTCCATATCGGTGATGACCAGGCTGCGCCACGGGGTGAGGTAGACCGGACGTTCGACGGCGGCGATGAATTCCGCGGTGCGGGCGGGGAGGGAACCCAGGGGGACGCCCGCGCCCAGGCTGACCCGGTCGTCGGATTGGGTGAGCCAGCCGATCGGAATGTCGTGCTGCGCGGCCGGTTCGACGGTATCGGTCGATGTGGCCAGGCCGGGCCGGGTGGTCAGCAGGTGTTCGGTGAGTCGGGCGGTGCCGTCCGGGATTTCGTGCAACCGCCACTGGCCGTCGCGTAGTTCGAGGAAGCCGTGTGCGGCGGCGAGCATGAGATCGACGGCGTCGGCGGGCGGCACCCGCACTCCGCTGTCGCCGCCCGCGAGCAGCAACGCGTAGGTGTTCTCGTCGAGGGCGTGCACGCCGATGTCGCCGCCGAGGCCGCTCACGTCGCCGCGGCCGTCGTCGAGGGTGAACAGCACCCGGCCCGGCAACTGGGCGAGGCGGTCGTCCGCGCGCAGTCCCGCGTCCAGAGCGGGAACCAGCGGATGCACGTCGGTCCAGCCGCCGACCCGGCCGGACAGCGGGGAGGCCACGATGTTGCGCACCCGCTCGTGCGTGGCGCTGGGCAGCAGGCCGACCGCCGCCAGTCGCTCACCGAGCGCGGCGGCGTCACGCACCTGCCGGAACTGCACATTGCCCCGCGAGGTGAGTTCGATACTGCCGTCGCTCAATTCGACGGCGGCCTCGGCGAGGGTCTGCAACTGGGTGGGGGAGAGGTGGCCGCCGGGCACCCGGATGCGGGCGAGCGGGCCGTCGGCGGCCTCGTGCAGGCGCAGCACGCCCGGGCAGGAATCAGGATCGGATCGCGTCATGACCAGCCCAGCCTACGACCGTGGAGCAGACGGCGATCGCGTGCATCAGCGACATGTATCCCTATCTAGAGATATTGCAATCTGAGCATGAATTGCACGCCTTTTGGAGTGCGGTCGGGCTTCGTGGAAGAGATCAAAACCGCAATGACGTGACGAGGCCATGAAAAAGGCCGCCACCCAGGGATTTCCGCGAGTCGGGGGACT
The DNA here is from genome assembly GCF_045161165.1 of Nocardia sp. NBC_00511. Taxonomy (NCBI): domain Bacteria; kingdom Bacillati; phylum Actinomycetota; class Actinomycetes; order Mycobacteriales; family Nocardiaceae; genus Nocardia; species Nocardia sp. NBC_00511. Next base: position 2,833,278 of record NZ_CP107849.1, on the reverse strand, counting down.
GCGGGGCCGGGTGGCGGCGGTGTCGGACGGGTCGAGTCAGCGGGCCCGGCGGGGTTCGATGTGTTTGGGGAGTCCGCGGCGGCGCGCGAACGCCGGGCTGGTTTCCCAGGTGTCGTTGAGCAGGTTGGGGACGTTGTGGTGTTCGGTGTGGTCGCGGCGCACGGTCGTGGTCATGACCGTGATGCCGAAGAGGACGGTGGCCGCGCAGATGATGCCCGCGAGCATCGCCCACTGGGTGTGACCGGAGCCGGCGGCGGTGAGAGCCATTGCCAGCGTTGCGAAAGCAACCAAGGCGCAAAAGTATCCTGACCAGGCAGCAAAGCGGTTCCGCCTGACCCATCCTGGAGTGGTTGGCATACCGGCAGCGTACGCGTCGGCAGGTCGGCCGCCCAGCTTCTCGGACGAGCCTTTGCCGCACTGTGATCCGGGCGCGCGGACGCGCGGCGAGGGCGCGATACGCAGGTCCCGGGTGCGGCGCGATAGCATCGGCGCGCTCGTCGAACGGAAGAAAACCGGTGCAATTCCGGTGCGGTCGCGCCACTGTGACAGTCAGACCTTCCCGTCGAGCGACCAACCGTGCTGGGCGCGTCACCCGAGGAAGGCCGTAACCCTGTGATTCTGCTGCTGTCCACGTCCGATACCGACCTGCTGAGCGCGCGTGCCAGCGGCGCCGACTACCGGCTCGCGAACCCCGCGCGTCTGCTGCCGGCGGATCTGCCCGGCCTGCTGACCGGCGCCGATCTGGTGATCGTGCGCATCCTCGGCGGCAAACGGGCCTGGGAAGAGGGTCTGGAGACGGTGCGCGCCAGCGGGATTCCGCTGGTCGCCCTGGGCGGCGAGATCGCACCCGACGCCGAGCTCATGGAGTGCTCCACGGTGCCCGGCGGTGTGGCCGCCGACGCGCACAACTATCTGGCCGCGGGCGGGCCCCGCAATCTGCGCGCGCTGCACAACTTCCTGTCCGACACGGTGCTGCTCACCGGGCACGGATTCGAGCCGCCGGTGGATACGCCCAGCTGGGGTGAGCTGGAACGGGATTCGCGCGAGCTGCCCGCCGACGCGCCGACCGTGGCGGTCGTCTACTACCGGGCCCAGCATCTGGCCGGGAACACCGGCTACATCGACGCGCTGTGTGCGGCCGTGGAGGACAAGGGTGCTCACGCGGTGCCGGTGTTCTGTGCCTCGCTGCGCACCGCCGAACCCGACCTGCTGGCTCGGCTGCGGACCGCCGACGCCCTCGTGGTGACCGTGCTGGCCGCGGGTGGCACCAAGCCCGCGACCGCGTCTGCGGGCGGCGATGACGAGGCCTGGGATGTGGGCGCGCTCGCCGATCTGGATGTGCCGATCCTGCAGGGGTTGTGCCTGACGAGTGGTCGCGAGCAGTGGGCGGCCAACGACGACGGTCTCTCGCCGCTGGATGTCGCGACCCAGGTGGCGGTCCCGGAGTTCGACGGGCGCATCATCACGGTCCCGTTCTCGTTCAAGGAGTTCGACGCCGACGGGCTGTCCACCTATGTCGCGGACACCGAGCGGGCGGCGCGGGTCGCCGGGATCGCGGTGCGGTACGCGCGGCTGCGGCATATTCCGGCCGAGCACAAGAAGGTCGCGCTGATGCTGTCGGCGTACCCGACCAAGCATGCGCGCATCGGCAATGCCGTCGGCCTCGACACCCCGGCCAGCGCCATCCGGCTGCTCACCGAAATGCGCAGTGTCGGATACGATCTGGGTGTCGAGGGCGAGATCCCCGGCCTGGAGCAGGGTGATGGTGACGCGCTGATCCACGCGCTCATCGCCGCGGGTGGGCAGGACCCGGACTGGCTCAGTGCCGAACAGCTGGAAGGCAATCCGATCCGCATCGGCGCGGACCTCTACAGCAGCTGGTTCGAGACGCTGCCGGACGACCTGCGCGAGAGCGTGATCGAGGCGTGGGGGCCGCCGCCGGGCGAACTGTACGTCGACCGCTCGGCCGACCCCAAGGGCGAGATCGTCATCGCCGCACTGCGTTTCGGCAATGTGGTGCTGATCGTGCAGCCGCCGCGCGGGTTCGGTGAGAACCCCGTCGCCATCTACCACGACCCGGATCTGCCGCCGAGCCACCACTATCTGGCCGCCTACCGCTGGCTGGCCGCGCCGGAGGGTTTCGCCGCCGACGCCATCGTGCATCTGGGTAAGCACGGCAACCTGGAATGGCTACCCGGCAAGACGCTCGGCATGTCCGCGTCCTGCGGCACCGACGCGGCGCTCGGTGATCTGCCGCTGATCTATCCGTTCCTGGTCAACGATCCGGGCGAGGGCACCCAGGCCAAGCGGCGCGCGCACGCCACCCTGGTCGATCACCTGATCCCGCCGATGGCGCGCGCCGAAACCTACGGTGACATCTCGCGTTTGGAGCAGCTGCTCGACGAGCACGCCAATATCTCGGCGCTAGACCCGGGCAAGCTGCCCGCCATCCGCCAGCAGATCTGGACGCTGATGCGGGCCGCCAAGATGGACCACGATCTGGGGCTTGCCGAACGCCCGGACGAGGAAGTCTTCGACGACATGCTGCTGCACGTCGACGGCTGGCTGTGCGAGATCAAGGACGTGCAGATCCGCGACGGACTGCACATCCTCGGGCAGGCGCCCGAGGGTGAGTCCGAGGTCGATCTGGTGCTGGCCATGCTGCGTGCCCGGCAGCTGTGGGGTGGCGAGGTCAATGTGCCGGGGCTGCGAGAAGCGTTGGGGCTCAGCGAAGCCGGGGACGAGTCCCGCGAGCGGGTGGACGGCTTCGAGAAGCTGGCGCGCGAACTGGTGATGACCATGCAGGAGGTCGACTGGGATGTCGACTCCATCGACGCGGTCACCGAGACCATGCTCGGCGGGGAGCTCGCTGCCGACGCCGGGATCTCCGATGTGCCCGCGCGACTGGGTGACGTGCGCCGGGTGCTGGGCTTCGCGGCGACCGAGGTGGTGCCGCGGCTGCGGCAGACCGGCATCGAGATCGCGCGAATCCTGCACGCGCTCAACGGTGGTTTCATTCCGGCGGGGCCCAGTGGGTCGCCGCTGCGCGGACTGATCAATGTGCTGCCGACCGGGCGCAACTTCTACTCGGTGGATCCCAAGGCGGTGCCGTCGCGGCTGGCCTGGGAGACCGGGCAGGCGATGGCGGAATCGCTGCTGGACCGGTATCGGGCCGACCACGGCGAATACCCGCGCTCGGTGGGGCTTTCGGTGTGGGGGACTTCGGCCATGCGGACCTCCGGTGACGATATCGCCGAGGTGTTCGCGCTGCTGGGCGTGCGGCCGGTGTGGGACGAGGCGAGTCGTCGCGTCACGCGGTTGGAGGCGATCTCGCTCGAGGAGCTGGGCCGTCCGCGCATCGACGTGACAGTGCGGATCAGTGGATTCTTCCGCGACGCGTTCCCGCATGTGCTGGCGTTGCTGGATGACGCGGTGCGCTTGGTCGCCGGACTCGACGAGCCCGCCGAATCCAATTACGTGCGCGCGCACAGTCAGTCGGATCTGGCCGAGCACGGTGACGAACGCCGGGCCACCACGCGGATCTTCGGCTCCAAGCCGGGCACCTACGGTGCCGGACTGTTGCAGTTGATCGACTCCAAGAGCTGGCGTACGGACGACGATCTCGCGCAGGTCTACACCGCGTGGGGTGGGTTCGCCTACGGGCGTGATCTCGACGGCGCTCCGGCCGCCGACGATATGCGCACGGCGTACCGGCGAATCGCGGTGGCGGCCAAGAACACCGACACCCGCGAGCACGATATCGCCGACTCCGACGACTACTTCCAGTACCACGGCGGCATGGTCGCGGCGGTGCGCGCGCTCACCGGCAAGAACCCCGAGGCGTACATCGGCGACAGCACCCGACCGGACGCGGTGCGCACCCGCACGCTGTCGGAGGAGACGGCACGGGTGTTCCGGGCGCGCGTGGTGAACCCGCGCTGGCTCGAGGCGATGCGCCGCCACGGCTACAAGGGGGCGTTCGAAATGGCCGCCACCGTCGACTATCTGTTCGGCTATGACGCGACCACGAATGTGGTGGCCGACTGGATGTACGAAAAGCTGGCCGAGAGCTACGTTTTCGACGATACCAATCGCAAGTTCATGGAGCAGTCGAATCCGTGGGCGCTGCACGGGATCGCGGAACGACTGCTGGAAGCCGCGGAACGCAAACTCTGGGAGCAGCCCGAGACCGAGACCCTCGATCGGCTGCGGCAGATTTATCTGGAGACCGAAGGCGAACTGGAATAAGGGAATTCCGGATAGCGGCGGTGTGTCGGGGTCGAACGCGCAGGACAACAGCGGACAACCCCGGCACCTGGGTCTTCCGCGTGGGCGTGTCTGTGAGGATCATAAGAATGATCCCGGCGTCGTATTCGGGGAGACACCGGGTCACCCAATGAGATTGTTGGGGTCGATAATTCGATTTGGATTCCCCGATTCGCCGCGTCCCGAGTACGCGCAATCGACCTGTCGTCTTCCGGCGTTTCCGGTGAAGCGCCTATTCGACCATGCGGTGAATCGGCACTTCTAGTACAGGGAACCGTCATGAGAATTGCCAGGATCGCCGCCACTGCCGTACTTTCCGTCGCCACCCTCTGTATTGCCGCCGCCACCGCCCAGGGCGAACCCGCCGTCACCACACCGGGAATCAGCGGTGTGGACCGGGGCGTCGGCTATTCCATCGCCTTGGCGCCGGATCGTTCCGCCGTCACCACCACGCTCACCGCCGGGCATTTCGAGCTGGCGGGCAACACCGTCGAGATCATCGCGCCGACGGGGGAGACCCTCGCGTCACTGCCGCTGGCGTATCAGGCCGCCGATCGCAGTCTCGAAGTCGTACCCGCTGTCAGCGGTGACGGCACCACATTGACTGTGCGACCGTCGAATCCGACCGAGGTCGCGGCCCCGAACGCGGATATCTCGGCGTTGCAGAATGTCGCCAACGCCGGATCGATCGTGGCCGGAGCCGTGATCGGCTGCATTGTCGGCGCGGTGATCGGCGTCTTCTTCTTCGTGGTCGGAGCCATCATCGGCTGCGGCGTCGGTGGACTGCTCGGCGCGATCATCGCCGGCGACCAACCCTGACCTCGCGAAGGGTCGCCACAGCGGCCGCCGGACCGGTCCCCGTCGGTTCGGCGGTTCCGCTGTGGTGAAAAGTGTTCAGGCAGGCGAGATTTCGAGTCCGATGGTGCCGGTCGCGCCGCGCCGGAGCTTGCTCGTGGTCACCACCAGCCAGCCCTGGATGCCGTAGCGCTTCTTCACCAGCTCGCGCGTCCGCTCGGATCCGGCGGCGTCCAGCACGACGGCGGTGCCGTTGAACACCTCCCCGCGCGTCTTGCCCCGCACATCGCACGCCTGCAGGGTGACCTGCGGGTTACGGCGGACGCGCTTGACCTTCCAGCTGTCGGTGACGGTCCAGACATACAGCTTTCCGCTGTCGAGTGCCGCCCACACCGGCGTGCCCACCGGCGTGCCGTCCTTCTTGAAGGTGGTCAGCTGTACATAGTTCGCGGTGCCCGCGGGCCCGAACGGATTGTCCACGCCCGCAGCCTATCGGCTGTCCCGCCCGCGAGCGCGATCACGCGCCCCGGCCGGGCCTGATCCGTCAGCCCGAGAAGCCCTGACCTCGGGGCGATTGCGGCCCGCGCAACTGGTAGCCCACCAATCCCCGACGCTCGCAATTGATTTGGTGGTCGATGGGATTTATGCAGCGGGGTGAGGGGATTTCAGGCGGGGGTGGCGGCGACAATGCGGAGGGCTATGGCGGCGTAGTCGGCGCCTATTTCGTCGGGGGTGCGGCGGTAGTCGGGGCGGTACCAGCGGGAGGTGTCGACTATCAGGGAGAGGAGGGCGAGGGTGGTGGAGGTGGGGTCGGGGACGGTGAAGGCGCCCTCGGTGGCGCCTCGGGTGACCAGGTCGCGGATCAGGCGGTGGATGCCGGATTGGATGGTGGTTACTTCGGCGCGGTGGTCGGGGGTGAGGTCGGTGAGGTGGTGCAGGACCACGCGGACCGAGGCGGCGTGTTCGGCGTGCCAGACGGTGAGGTCGCGGACGGCGGCGGCGAGGTGGTCGGCGGGGGTGCCGGGGCCGGTCGAGGCGGCGGCGGCGACCTGTTCGGTCAGGCGCATCGAGGAGACCGAGATGCGGTAGAGCACCTCTTCCTTCGAACCGAAGTGGACGTAGAGGCCGGCGGGGCTCAGGCCCGCGCGGGCGGCGATGTCGCGGGTGGTGGTGGCGTGGAAGCCGCGCTCGGAGAAGGCGTCGATCGCCGCCAGGAAGATCCGGCGCTGGCCCTCGGGAAAGCGCCGCTGGGTGAGCTCCAGATTCGCCACGGCGGCAGTGCCCTGCCCGCTGTCCCCCGCGATCGGCGCTGCGTCTTCGGTAGCCATCGAATGAGTATCTCCCAGAGGGTCTTTCACCCTCGCACCGGAGGGCGGCAAGATCGCCGCCCGGGACCACGACGTTTGCCGGAACGCCCGGCACGGCCGGTGGTGAGCCGGGCGGCGGCCCGGCTCGTCGGTGCTCAGGCGGGCTTGGCCTGCGGCAACGGGGTGTTGATCGTCGAGTAGTACTGCACGGCCGCGCCGACCGCGACCGGCAGCGTCACCAGCAGTGCGCCGCCGACGGTGCCCAGTGCGGAAATGGCGGCCGCCCCGGCCAGGCAGCCGACGGCCGCCGCGGGCAGGAACGCGAAGATGCCGCCGATGATGCCGGTGGCCAGGGTCGCGCCACCACCGGCGATGAGGCCGCCCGCCAGGCAGCCGATCGCCGCGCCGCCGACGGCTCCGGTCGCGGTACCAAGGGCCGCGCCGGTGAGGATGGTGCTGGTCAAGCGCTGCCAGGCCAGCGCCTCACGCTGCGCACCGTCGTCGAGGGCGATGGGCTGATACGCGGCGTGGGCGAGATCGAAGCGCGGGGTCAGGGTGGCGGTGTGATCGGCGATGTCGGCGGTCACCGGGAACACGAAATCGTCCACGCGGAAAGACAATTCGGTGCCCGCGAGCAGTGAGCCGTCGGCCGCCTCGATCTTGAAGACGCCATTGTCGACCCGCATCGAGCCCGCGTCGGTGCGCACCACCGCGCTGCCGTCCGCGGTGGCTGCGGCGGTGAAACGCACCGGTGCCGGGTCGGCGGCCGGGGTGGCGTTGGCGGTGCCGCAGCCGAGCACGGCGGTGCCGATCAGCAGGGCGGAGGTGGCGGCGATCTTGCTCATCAACGGTCCTTCACGAGCCTGCACCTGGGGTCAGGTGGCGACGTCCGGGCCGCTGCCGCAGCGAGTGCGGCGTGGTCCCGGTCACATGTAGACTAAGCGGGCGCTTAGTGAGGCCAGACATTAACCGGCCCGCCGCGCTGTGGTCAAGGCCACATCGTGAATTTTCTGGTCATGAGAGGAATCGATCGCAGCGGATCATCGCGAACGTATCCGCCACCGTGTGTCACGCGGCAATGGCGGCCGGGCCAGTCGAGCCGGCGGGTGCGGAAACCCGAAGTGCCGTCGGTGTTTCCGTACTCAGACGACGCGGGTCAGTACTTTTGCGCCGTCCTCGGTGACGGCCACCGTGTGCTCGCTGTGAGCGGTACGGGAACCGTCGGCCGAGCGGATGGTCCAACCGTCCGGATCGGTAACTATCTTATTGCTGCCTCGGGTGAGCCAGGGCTCGATGGCGATGGTGAGACCCGGCCGCAGCCGGAAACCGCGTCCGGGCCGCCCGATATTGGGGATGTGCGGGTCCTCGTGCATGGTCCGGCCCAGGCCGTGGCCGCCGAATTCGGTGTTCACGTGGTAACCGCCCGCGTGGGCGACCGCACCGATGGCCGCCGAGAGATCGCCGATGGTGTTGCCGGGTAGCGCGACCGCGATCGCCGCGTCCAGGGCCTCCTCGGTGGTGCGCACCAGGCGGACGTCCTCCGGGTCGGGGGTGCCGACGATGACGGTGGTGGCGGAATCGGCGACCCAGCCGTCGATGCTCACCGCCAGGTCCATGCTCAGCACGTCGCCCTCGGCCAGGGTGTAGTCGAACGGAAGTCCGTGCAGCACGGCATCGTTGACCGACAGGCAGACGGTATTGCGGAACGGGCCACGCCCGAACGAAGGTGCGTAGTCCCAATAGCAGGACACCGCCCCGCGCTCCTTTATGCGGGCGCGCACCACGGCCTCGAGGTCCAGTAGGTTCACGCCGACGCGCGCGGCCTCGCGCAGTTCGGCCAGGACTCCGCCGACGAATTGGCCGGTCACTCGCATGCGTTCGATTTCGGCCGGGCTCTTGAGCTCCACCATGGCAACCATCCTCCGTATGTTGGTATTTTAATACCGACCGTAGCGGTTGCGGTATTTTTATACCAAACGTAGGGTGGCGGGCATGGTCCGACTGCCCCTCACCGCCGCCCAGCTCGAGTCCGGCCGCCGCCTGGGGTCCGCGCTGCGGACCGCCCGCGCCGACCGGGAGCTCGTCGAGGTCGCCGTGGCCGCGGGCATCTCGCCGGAGACCCTGCGCAAGATCGAGTCCGGACGCCTGCCCACCCCGGCCTTCGGCACCGTCGTCGCCCTGAGTCGCGCGCTCGGTCTTCCGCTCGAGGAGCTCGCCGAGATCTGCCAGCCCGACGCGTCGCGTCAGCGCTCGGCGTCCTGAGCGGTCAGTCCGGGCTCAACTCGATCGGCACCGCGATCACGTCCACCATCGCGCCGTTGCGCAGCACCGTCACCGGTAGTGAACGGCCGATGGCGTCGGCGAACAACTGCCGCTGAATACCCTGCGCGTCGCGGATCTCCGTGCGCGCGATGCTGAGGATCAGATCCCCGCGCCGCAGCCCGGCATGTTCGGCCGGGCCGCCGCGCACCACCTCCATGATCCGCAATCCCGCGTTCTGCCCGGTCTTCTCGGCCACCGCCGTGGGCAGGGGCGCCGGCACGCCCACCACGCCGAGGTAGGCGCGGCGCACCCGGCCCTCGTTGAGCAGGGTGCTGATGATGCGCCGGGTGGTGGCGTTGATCGGAATGGCCAGTCCCAGGCCGATTCCGGCGACGGCGGTATTGATCCCGACCACCCGTCCGGCCGAATCGGCCAGCGCGCCACCGGAATTGCCCGGGTTGAGAGCGGCGTCGGTCTGGATGACGTCCTCGATCACGCGGGCGGCGCGCCGATTGCCCACCGGCACCGATCGACCCAGGGCGCTGACCACCCCGGCCGTCACCGACCCGGCCAGCCCGAGCGGACTGCCCACCGCGACCACCAGTTGCCCGACCACCAGGCGGTCGGCGTCGCCGAGTTCGACCGCGACGGGCGCGCTGCCACGGGCGCGCAGCACCGCCAGATCCGAGAGCAGGTCCACACCCACCACGTCGAACCGGGTTTCGGCACCGTCGGAGTAGATCACCGTGCCGCTGTCGGCCTGCCCGACCACGTGCGCGTTGGTGAGCAGGAACCCGTCGTCGGTGAACACCACGCCCGAACCGCCGCCGCGCCGCGTCTGCACGCTGGCCACATGCGGTGTCACCGATTTCGCGACGGCGATCACCGTGCGTGAGTAGGAATCCAGCGCCGCCGCGTCCGGGGTACCGAAGCCGGGCGGCGCGGAGGTCTCGTCATCCACGACGACCACCGTCCCGATTACATGATTACTGTGCTGTCCTCCCAGAATGCGCGCGGTACGACCCGCGCGACAACCCGTTCGCCGACAGCGCAACCCACCAGGGTCAGCGAATCCGGTAGTGCAGGTGGGTGACTCGGGTGCCGAGCTGCACGTCCGGATCCCGCAGCACGATCGGCGCACCGGCGACCGGGCCCAGCAGCGGCACGCCGGCGCCGAGGATGACCGGGGCGAGATCCACCCAGAGTTCGTCGAGCAGATCGGCTTCCAGGAACTGCCGCGCCATCTCCCCGCCCGCGACGCCGACCATCTTGTCGCCCGCGATCTCGGTGGCCGCGTCGAGCGCCTCCTTGATGCCGCCGACGAAGGTGAACGGCGCGTCCGGATGCGCGGCGACCCACTCGTCGGCGTCGCGGTGGGTGACCACCACGATCGGCTTGTCGGAAGGATGGGTGCCGCCCCAGCCGTCCGTCAGGTCGAACAGCCGCCGCCCGACTACGAAAACGCCGGTGGCATCGAGGTATTTGCGGAAATACGCCAGATCGCTCTCGGTCATCACGAAGGGGATCTCCGGATGGGTGCTCGCGTATTCGTGATCACCCGCGGAGTACCAGGCGAACAGATGCTCGAACCCGCTCTCGTTCGGCCCGGCGATGAACCCGTCCAGCGACATCGTCGCGCCCGCTGCCACCTTGCTCATTTCAGGAACTCCTTCAGTGTGGGGACGAAGCGCTTGGCTTTGACCTGATGGGTCTGCTTCGGCAACTCGACGGTGTGGGCGTCCGGAATCGTCTGTCCCAGTGCGGTATTGCCGTCGCGCATCCACTGCGGGCTCTTGGAGCCGTAGTAGACGGTGGTGGGGACGGTGACGAAGTCGTAGCGTCCGGCCGGGATGGGGGATCCGGTGAGGGCGTCGCCCATGAACCGGTTGTCGTAGGTCAGCGTCGGTGCGGTGCGCTCGAGCTTCGAATAGCCGGGCATCAGCGGGAACAGCGCCACGATCAGGGAATTGAGGCCGATGCCGGTGTGCATGAAGTACTTGATGGCACCGCTGTTGTCGCCCGCGTCGATGAAATCCTGTATCCGCCGGTGGTAGTCGGCCGGGACGGGCGTGCGCGCGGAATCATCGATGACGAGCGGGAATTCGTAGAGCGCGAGTTTGTGTACGGCCAGCCCGGAGCGCACGGCCGCCAGCACCAGCGGCACGCCGGAGGAGAAGGCGCACAGGCTGACCGGCTCTCCGGCCTCGGCGGCCACGGCCTCGAGGTCCTCGATCTCGCGCTGCGGATCGTAGGGCTGGGTGTCGCCGCTCTCGCCGCGCCCGCGCCGGTCGTAGAAGTAGACGGTGTAGTTGTCGGCGAGCTCGGTCGCGACGGGACGGCACGGCCCCATATCGCGGGTGCAGAACGCGCCGTCGACCAGCACGACGGCGGGGCCGCTGCCGATCTTCTCGTAGGTGATGGTGGTGCCGTCTTTGGAAACAACGGTGGAAATGGTCATTAGAGATTCCTTGTGTCCAACCAATGCGGTAAGGCGTCTAGCTGTGTAGACGGTGCAGACACGAAGAAATCATCGTCTCGGCCGTGCGATCGCGGCGGAAATCCGCTGCCCCCGAATGTCGGGGCAGCCGAAGCGGGTTTCGCGCCTTTCGTCGATTCGGTCCAGCGTGCGCTAGGTGGCCTGGCTGACCGAGGACATGTGGAAGTCGGGGATGCGCAGGGCGGGCATGGCGGTGCGGGTGAACCAGTCCTTCCACTCGCGCGGCAGGGCGATCTCCGTGCGGCCCGCCTCCGAGACACGGCGCAGCAGATCCAGGGGACTCTCGTTGAAGCGGAAGTTGTTGACCGCGCCGGTGACTTCGCCGTTCTCGACGAGGTAGACGCCGTCGCGGGTGAGGCCGGTGAGCAGCAGGGTGGCGGGGTCGACCTCGCGGATGTACCAGAGGCAGGTCAGCAGCAGACCGCGTTCGGTGGCGGCGATCATGTCCGGCAGTGAGGCGTCGGAACCGCCTGTCATGAGCAGGTTTTCGCCGGGGACGGTGACGGGGGCGTCGAATTCGGCGGCGGTGGCGCGCGGGTAGACGAGGGATTCGATGACGCCGTCGCGGACCCAGTCGGTGCGTCGCGCGGTGAGGCCGTTGTCGAAGACCGACAGCGATTCCGAGGACGAGGGGGTCGCCACGAACGGGCGGTATTCGAGGCCGGAGGCCGACGGGTCGGAGTAGAGGGTGAGCGGAATCGTGCCGAGTCGCTCGCCGATTCGGGTGCCGCCCGCGCGGGCGAAGGCGGTGTGGCCCTCGTGCGCGCCGCGACCCTCCATGCTCCACGCCAGGTAGATCATGAGATCGGCGACCGCGGACGGCGGCAGCAGCGTCTCGTAGCGGCCCGCGGGCAGTTCGACGCGGCGCTTGCTCCAGTCCAGGCGGCGCGCGAGTTCTCCGAGCAGACCCGCGGTGTCGACGTCGGCGAAATCGGTGGTGCCGGTACCGACCCAGGCGCTGGCCAATTCGGCGCCGGTGCCGCGCTTTCCGTTGATCTCCACCGACCCGGTCGGCTGCACCCAGCGTCGCCGCACTCCGGTGGAGGTGCCCAGCCAGGTGGAATGCATCTGGTGGTGTGCGAACCCGTAGAGCTGATCGGAGCCGTCGAACCCGGCCGCCAGATCGCCTGCCAGCCCGGTGAATACGCCGATGTCGGTGGTGGCCGGGTCACCGGCCCAGTCCAGCAGCCGGTCGAGGGTGTCGGCGCCGACCGCGTCGGGGTCCAGCAGCGGTACCGCGTCGCGCGCGGGTTCCGCGGTGCGCGCGGCCTCCTCGCTGGCGCGGACCACGTAGTCGATGTCGGCGGGATCCACGCTCGTGGAACTGACGCTGCCGACGCGCGCGACGTTGGGCCCGTCGCGGAACACCGAGATCACCACCCAGTCCCGCGACACCGCGGAACCGTTGGTGGTCATGGAGTTTCCGGCCCAGCGCAGCGACGCCTCGTGCACGTCGGTGACGATCACCATGGCCTCGTCGGCGCGCGAGGACCGCAGCGCACGATCGACGACCTCGGGGGCGGGGAGCACACTCACCGTGTCGATCCTTTCCTACTGTCCGGCTTCGGCGCGGGTATTGAGAATGTTGACGCCGCGCACCAGCACCGAGGGGCAGCCGTGCGAGACCGCCGCCACCTGACCGGGTTGCGCCTTGCCGCAGTTGAACGCGCCACCGAGCACCCAGGTCGAGGGGCCGCCGAGCGCCTCCATCGAACCCCAGAAATCGGTGGTGGTGGCCTGGTAGGCGACATCGCGCAGCTGACCGGCCAGCTCCCCGTTGCGGATTCGGAAGAACCGCTGGCCGGTGAACTGGAAGTTGTAGCGCTGCATATCGATCGACCAGGACTTGTCGCCGAGGATGTAGATGCCGTCCTCGACCCGGGAGATCAGTTCCGCGGTGCTGGTGTCGCGCACCGGATCCGGTTGCAGTGACACATTGGCCATCCGCTGGATCGGGACGTGATGCGCGGAGTCGGCGTAGGAGCAGCCGTTGGAACGTTCCAGGCCCAGCCGGGGCGCGAAGGAGCGGTCGAGCTGGTAGCCGACCAGGATGCCGTCGCGCACCAGATCCCACTGCTGCCCGGCCACGCCCTCGTCGTCCCAGCCGACGCTGGCCAGCCCGTGGCGCTGGGTGCGGTCACCGGTGACGTGCATGATCGGGGTGCCGTACTTCAGGGTGCCGAGCTGATCGGGGGTGGCGAAAGAGGTCCCGGCGTAGGCGGATTCGTAGCCGATGGCGCGGTCGTACTCGGTGGCGTGCCCGATGGACTCGTGAATGGTCAGCCACAGATTGGTGGGGTCGATGACCAGGTCTGTGGGTCCGGCGGTCACGGTGGGGGCCTTCACCTTCTCCGCGAGCCACTCCGGGATGCGCGCGAGTTCGCCCGCCCAGTCCCAGGTTCCGTCCGCGCCGGTCACGTACTCCCAGCCGCGCCCGGCCGGCGCCGCCAGGGTGCGCATGGATTCGAACACGCCCGCCGCGGGATCGACGGTGATGGCCTCGATCTGGGGGTGCAGGCGCACCCGCTGCTGGGTGATGCGGGAGCCGAGACTGTCGGCGTAGAAGGTCTGCTCCTTGACCTGCAGCACCGCGGCCGTCACATGGTCGACGCCGTCGGAGGCCTGCAACCGCTGCGAATAGTCCAGCAGCAGCGCCACTTTCTCCGGGGTCGGCACCGCGAACGGGTCGACGGCGTATTCGGAGACGTACTGGACGTCGTCGTAGCGCGGTTCGGGAGCCAGCGCGACCTGCTCACGATTCAAGGCCCGCAGCGTGCGTGCCACGGTGACCGCGCGCTGCGCCACCTCGGCGGCGGTGGTGGTGGTGAGGTCGGCGTGCGAGGCGAAACCCCAGGTGCCGTCGACGATCACCCGCACCGCGAACCCGAGATCGGTGCTGTCGGACACCGATTCGACGCGGCCGTCACGTAATCGGATGGACTGCTGCACGAGTCGATGTACGCGCAGATCCGCGTATTCGGCCCCGGCCGCGCGGGCCGCGGACAGCGCGGCGTCGGCGAGCGCGCCCAGCGGCAGCGCGCGGAACTGCTCGTCCACGACCTTGGTTGCGATGCTCACCCGCTCCACGCTAAAGGTCGACACGCCGGAGGTTCAACAATCCACGCGGGCAGAAGGAAATTCACAGGCCGCAATAGTGCACACGCTGCAACGATGCGTGAAGTGTCAAGACGCACACCATGAAACGCCGCGCACAACCGCTGTACATGCCACGTTTTGCTCGCGAGATGCCGTACTGTCCGTCCGCGTGCCGCCATCCGCACTCCGCGATCGCAAACGGGAACGCACCCGCCGAGCCCTGCTCGAAGCCGCCGTCGAACAATTCGAGAGCAAAGGCTACGAGGCGACCACCGTCGCCGATATAGCCGCCGCCGCCGAAGTCGGCACCCGGACCTTCTTCAACTACTTCGCCAGCAAGGAAGAACTGCTCTTCCCCGAACCCGATGAACGGGTGCAGGCCGCGGTGCGCGCCATCGCCAGCCGCAGACCCGGTGAACTGCCGGTCGAGGTGTTGCTGCGGGCCCTGCGCGCCGCCGGTGACAATCCGGGCGATCACCTCGGTGACACCCTGGCCGCGCGGATCGCCGTACTGCGAGCCCAGGTTTCGCGCACGGTGCCCGCCGTCTCCGGTCGCGCCGCCTACGCGCAGCTCGCCTCCCAGCAGGAGATCGCGCGTCAGCTGCGTACCGCCTTCCCCGACGACCTCGACGATGTCGGCGCGGCCGCGCTGGTCGGCGCGGTGGTGGGCGCGGTGTCGGGTGCGCTGACCGTGCTGTTCCAGCGGCCCGGACTCGGGGACGGTGAAGCGCTGCAACGCAAGATCCAGGAGACCACCTCGAAGGTGCTGGCGCCGTGGCTGGTTCGGCCCGCCGTGGAAGCGGCCACCGAGAGCGTCGGGGAGCAGACGGCGCTACTACCGGAGCCGCTACGCACGGAGCCCGAATACATTCCGATCGCCACCGTGCACCGGCTGGACGGCGTATACGTCTGAACCGGGACCGGCTAGGCGAACTGTTGCCAGCCCAGCCGAATCACCATGGCGAACACCACCACCAGCAGCACGATGCGCACGAAACCCGCGCCCTTGGCCAGTGCCATGCGTGAACCCACCACGGAGCCCGCCACATTGGCGACCGCCATCGACAGGCCCAGGCCCCACAGCACGTGACCGGTGCTGGCCAGGAAGACCAGCGAGCCGAAGTTCGAACCACAGTTGATGACCTTCGCCATCGCGGCGGCGCGCACGAACTCGGTGCCGAGCATGGTGGCGAAGGTGATGATCAGGAACGTCCCGGTGCCCGGCCCGAGAATGCCGTCGTAGAGGCCGATCAGGCCGGCGGCGAGGGCGACCACCAGGATCGTCTTGCGCCGGGTCGGGGCGTGGGTGGCCATGGTGACGCCGATCGACGGGCGCAGGGTGACGAAGATCGCCACCCCGACCAGCACCACCATCACGATCGGCACGAAGTACTTCTTGTCGATGAGCCCGACCGCCGCCGACCCGCAGGCGGCCGCGATCGCCGCGATCAGCGCGCCCGGTAGCAGGACCTTCCAGCGCATCGGCACCTTGCGGGCGAAGGTGATCACGGCGGCGCTGGTGCCGGAGAACGCGGCGATCTTGTTGGTGCCCAGGGCGGTTTGCGGTACCAGGCCGGGCAGCACCACGAACAGGGTGGGCAGCACGATCAGCCCACCACCGCCCACCACCGCGTCGACCCAGCCGGCCGCCGTCGCCGCGGTCAGCAAGACCGCCCAGTCCGCAAGGCTCACCCGACGACCCAACCAGAAGCCGACAACTGCAGGCAAACCGTAGGGTGGTGTCGTGCGCCGGTTCAGTTTGTGGCTGCGTGGCAAGCCCGTGATCACCGATTCGATGGTGGCGCTCATGCTGCTCACCATCGATGTCCTCGCCTTGTCCACCAGTCAGCACAAGGCCACCTACCTGGTGATGAGCTTTCTGCTCCCGATCCCGGTGGTCTTCCGCCGCACCCACCCGCGGGCCGCCGCGGTGGCCATGGCCGCCACCTCGATGACCGCGTCGCTGGTGCACTGGTCGGTCGGTGATCCGGCGGTGCATCCGGCGCTGCTCGGGCTGGGCGTCATGCTCTACACGCTGGTCGCGTACGTGGGCCGCCGCGAAGGACTCTGGTACCTGGGCGTGCTGCTGATCGACAGCCTGGTGTCGGCGGCCGCGATCGGCGCGCCCAGTGCCACCGATGCCGCCTTCACCGTCCTCTACTACGCACTGTGCTGGGCCCTGGCCGAATTCGTCGGCGCCCGCCACGCCTACGACGCCGAGGTCGCCGCCCGGCTGGTGGTCGCCGACTACGACCGCGAACGCCGCTCCCACGACGCCGTCGCCGCCGAACGCACCCGCATCGCGCGCGAACTGCACGATGTGGTCGCGCACGCGGTCAGCGTGATCATCGTGCAGGCCGACGGCGCCCGCTACGCGCTGCGCCACAATCCCGACACTGCCGAACAGGCGCTGTCCACCATCGCCGGAACCGGTCGCGACGCCCTGCGCGAACTGCGCCGTACCGTCGAACTGCTGCGCACCGACCATGCGCCCGAACAACTTCCGCAGCACGGCACCGCGGGCATCGCCAAGGTGGTCGATCTGATGCGCAACGCGGGCCTCGAGGTCAGCCTGGAACTGTCCGGCGAAATCGATTCCGTCACGCCCGAAGTCAGCCTCGGCATTCACCGCATCGTGCAGGAATCGCTGACCAACACGCTGCGACACGCGGGCCCCGACCCGCACGCCGAGGTCCGGGTCGTGCGGGGTGACACCGACGTTCTCATCGAGGTCGTCGACGGTGGGGTGCGTCCGGTCGTGCCCCGCACCGAACCGGCGACCTGCCCGGATCGTGGCGTCGCGCCCCGCACGCTGACCGCACCGCTGCCCACCGCGGGCATCGTGGGCAGCGGTCTCGGGCTGGTCGGTATGCGCGAACGCATCGCGGTACTCGGCGGCACCCTGTCGACCGGGCGAAACCCGCAGGGCGGCTGGACCGTCCACGCCACCATTCCCCTCGACCGTGACGGGTTCGACTAGGCGCGGACCGCACGCCGGTGCAGGGTCATGGTCAGGCCGCCGCGCGGGCGCAGAGTGGTCCAGCCCTGTTCGCGGACCCGCACGCCGGGCAGCGGGTCGAGGCGGAATCGCTGGGCCAGTGCGGCGGTGAGCAGCGTGGTCTCGGCGGTGGCGAATTGCGCGCCGATGCAGACGCGGCGGCCGCCGCCGAACGGGAGATACGCGCCGCGCGGGCGGGCCGGGCCCGCACCCGGCAGGAAACGCGCCGGGTCGAAACGCAGTGGATCCGGCCAGATCTCGGGGTCGCGGTGCAGCAGATGGGTGAGCACCACCACGATCGTTCCGGCCGGGATGAACCGGCCGGAGAGCTCGTCGTCGCGAGTGGCGGTGCGCATCGAGAGGTAGACCGGGGGATGGATGCGCAGGGCCTCGGCGAAACAGGCTCGCGTCCACGGCAATCGGTCCAGGTCGGACACCTCCGGGTCGCATCCGTCCAGCACCTCGTCGAGTTCGTCGAAGAGGCGTTGGCGGGCTTGCGGATTCGCGCCCAGCAGATGCCACATCCAGGTCAGGCCGGTCGCGGTGGTCTCGTGCCCGGCGGCCAGGAAGGTCTGCGACTGTTCGAGTATCTCGGAGATCGGCAGGGGTGCGCCGGTGAGTTCGTCGCGGGCCGACAGCAGCCGGGCCAGGAAGTCGTCACCGGGCGCCGACGGGTCGGCGGCGCGGCGGCGCAACACCTCTCGCATGAACTCGTCGGCCTCGGCCAGACCGTGCCGGATGCGCACCGAACGCCAGTGCAGGCGTGCCGCGCGGCCCAGCGTCATGCCCGGCAGCGCCTGTGCGCCCCAGGTGACGGGTGAATTGCCGACCAGCAGCATGTCGCGCAGGATGCGCTCGACCACCACTCCCAAACGGGCGCTGTCGGTGTCGTTGAGGGCGACACCGAACATGGTGCGGGCGGCGATATCCAGGGTCACCTGCATCATCTCGTGCGCGACATCCACCCGGTCGCCGTCGCCGTAGCGTTCCCAGCGCTGCCGCTGCGCCAGCACCCGCTGGCGCATCAGCGGGATCAGCGGGGCCACGCCGCGTTTGGCGAACAGCGGGTTGAGCATCGCGCGGTCGCGTTGCCAGCGCGCGCCACGGCTGGTGACCAGACCGGCGCGCAAACCCAGTGCGGGAATGTCGTATTCGGGGCCCTTGACGTACACGTCCTGGCGGCCGACCAGCACCCGGTCGGCGTCGGCGGCCCGGTCCACGAACACCAGGCGCGTGCCCGGAGCCGAGAGCCGCACGGGGGAGCCGACTTCGAACAGCGTGGTCAGCGCGGGCACGATATCGCGGCGAGCGCGCAGCAGGAATCCCGGTAGCGCGGTCAGCGGCAGCGTCGGTGGCTGCGGCAGCGAGTCCGGCGGCAATGCGGCTGTGGGCTGCGGGGATTCGGTGATCGGAGGTGTCATCGCGTCACTCCTGAGGGTGCCCGGAGACGCTCCAGCGCGGGTCCGGATCACTCTCGACGGTAGACAGTATTGGCTATTTTGTCTATGAGGGTTGGGGTGCGTCGCTGCCCGATCGCAGCAGAGGCAACAGGAACCGACGCGCGAAATCCTCTGCGCCGCCCGGTGAATCGAGATCGAACACGCTCGATGGGGCGAGGATGAACGTGTGGTGCAGGCGAACGGCGAACTCCGCGAACTCTTCCGGCGTCACATCCGCTCGCAGGTCCTGCGGGCGCGCCCAGCCCACGATCTCGTGCCGCCCCCGCGCGATGGCCGGAGCCTCGCCGAAGATGTACGGCAGCAGGATCTGCGGATTCAGCCGCAGCACCGACTCGAGCGTCCGATGCCGTCGCAGCATTCGATGCGCCTGCGCGAACCCGTGCACCACCCGCTGCTCGACGCTCGCGTCACCCGCGGTGGCCTCGGACAACTCGGCGAAGAAGCGGTCGAGTTCCAACCGCACCGCCGCCCCGATCAATGCCTGCCGCCCCGGAAAATGCAGATACAGCGTGGCGCGCGCCAGCCCGGCCCGCGCCGCGATGTCGTCCATCGACAGCTTGCCCAGCCCGGTCTCGGCCGCCCACTCGGCGGCCGCATGCAGAATCCGGTCGCGGGTACGCGGATCGCGCTCGCCCGAATCCGCTTCGCGGGCGCGCGTATCCGAGGTGCGGCCTCGGGGATTTCGACTCACCTCGCCACCGTAGCGGCGCGGCGGCGGCACGCCACGGGGTGCGGGGGCGCTGCCCGAATCGGCCGACCGATAGGTTGGAGCCCGTGCCGATCACCGTTCTAGTTGTCGATGACCAGGAACTCATGCGGGCGGGGTTGCGGATGGTGCTGGGCGCCCACCCCGATATCGAAGTGGTGGGGGAGGCCGAGAACGGGGCCACCGCGATCACCCGCACCGCGGAACTGCGGCCCGACGTGGTGCTGATGGATGTGCGGATGCCGGTGACCGACGGGGTCACCGCGACCGCGCGGATCATCGAATCCGGGTGCGGCAGCCGGGTTCTGGTGATGACCACCTTCGATCTCGACGAGCACGCGCTCGGCGCGCTGCGGGCCGGGGCGAGCGGGTTCCTGCTCAAGGACACCCCGCCGGAGGATCTGATCTCCGCGATCCGCAGTGTCGCGGCCGGGGACGCCGTGGTCTCACCGAAGGTGACCAAGCGGCTGCTGGATCGGCTCATCGCCGAGGATCCGGCCGCCGGACGCGACCCGGGCATCCTGGATGTGCTCACCGCGCGCGAACGTGAGGTGCTCGAGCACATCGCCGCCGGACGCTCCAACGCCGAGATCGCCGCGGCCCTGTTCCTGTCCGAGGCCACCGTGAAAACGCACGTCGGCCGGGTCCTCACCAAACTCGGCCTGCGCGACCGGGTCCAGGCCGTGGTACTGGCCTACGAGACCGGGCTGGTCCGGCCCGGCAACGCCTGAGGATGTGACGGGCGACGCAGGCGGGAGAAAAATCGGGGGATCGTGCGTTGGGGTGGGTAGATCGATCGAAAGGATCGCGTGATGCCTGCCCTTCTGTTCGTCGCCTACTTCGTCGCCGAGATCGCCACGCTGGTGGCGGTCGGTCACCTCATCGGGGTGTTCCCGACGATCCTGCTGTTGCTGGCGGGGTCGGCGGTGGGCCTGGTGCTGGTGCGTTCGCAGGGTCGCCGGGTGTTCGAGGGATTCCGCCGCGCCTCGCGCGGTGAGCTCGACCCGAGCACCGCCGTCGCCGACGGCGCCCTGGTCACCGCGGGCGCGGTACTGATGTTCGTGCCCGGTCTGCTCACCACCGCGCTCGGCCTGCTGGCCCTGATTCCGTTCACCCGCTTCCTGTTCCGCCCGGTCGTGGCCGCCTTCGCGGCGCGACGACTCAACCGGGTCGCCACCGTGGTCGGCCCGTACGGCTACCGCAATGTCGTGGTCGACCCCGACGGTGAAGTGATCGACGCCACCGTCGTCACCGAGTACTACGACGACGGTCAGGGCAGCGCGCACCGCATGATCGACCCGCGCTGAGCCGAACGCGACCACCGGCCCCCGATCACCGTCCATGCGGTGACGGGGGCCGGACGCGTATCGGGCAGACTGGCGACTCGTGAGTACCCAGTTGCTTGTCGGCGGTCATATCTACAGCTCGAGTAATCCCGACGCCACGGCCATGGCCGTGACCGACGGGACCGTGGTGTGGGTGGGCCTGGACCGGCCGGGCCGCGCACTGCACCCGGACGCCGAGATCATCGAGCTGGACGGGGCGTTCGTCGCTCCCGGCTTCGTGGACCCGCACGTGCACGTCACCGCGCTGGGACTGAAGCTCACGGGACTCGATCTGACACAGGCGCGTTCGCTCGCCGAGTGCCTGGACGCGGTGACCGCCTACGCCGCCGCCGAATCCGACGGGGTGATCCTCGGCGAAGGCTGGGACGAAACCCGCTGGGCCGAGGGACGACCGCCCACTCGCGAGGAGATCGACGCCGCCGCACCCGGGCGCGCGGTGTATCTGGCTCGCGTGGACGCACATTCGGCCGTCGCGTCCACCGCGCTGCTCGAGCTGGTGCCCGGCATCACCGAGGCGACCGGGTTCACCCGCGGTGAACCGCTGCGCGCCGATGCCCACCATCGCGTGCGCGGCGCGGCCCTGGGCGCACTGGATCGCTCGCGGCGCGATGCCGCCCGCCGCGCGGCCCTGGACTCGGCCGCCGCCAATGGCATTGTGGCCGTGCACGAATGCGCGGGCCCGGAGATCTCCGGCGTCGAGGACGTGCGCGAACTCCTCGAATTCGAGCACGGGGTCGAGGTGCGCGCGTACTGGGGACAGGCCGTCCGCACCACCGACGAAGCCCGCACCCTGGTGAAGGAGCTGGGTGTGCACGCGCTCGGCGGTGACCTGTTCGTGGACGGCGCGCTCGGCTCGCACACCGCGTGGCTGCGCGCCCCCTACACCGACCGCGACACCTCCGGCACCTCCTACCTCGACGCCGACACCGTCGCCGCACACGTGCTGGCCTGCACCGAAGCCGGAATCCAGACCGGATTCCACGTTATCGGCGACGCCGCCATGGACGCGGTGATCAACGGATTCGAGCGCGCCGTCGGCGAACTCGGCGGACCGGCCATCGCCTCCCGCGGCCATCGCCTCGAGCATGCCGAGATGATCGACCCCGACCAGATCGCGAAACTCGCCGCCTGGGGCGTGATCGCCAGTGTCCAACCGGGATTCGACGCCGCCTGGGGCGGCCCCGACGGCATGTACGCCACCCGCCTGGGCGCCGACCGCGCCGCCACCCTGAACCCGTTCGCCGCCCTGGCCTCCGCGGGCGTCTCCCTGGCCATCGGCTCCGACGCCCCCGTCACCGCCCTCGCCCCCTGGGAAGCGTTGCGCGCCGCCGTGAATCACCGCACCCCCGGCCACCGGATCTCCCCGCGCGCCGCCTTCGCCGCCGCCACCCGCGGCGCCTGGCGCGCCGGTGGTGTCCGAGACGGTGTCGCCGGCACCCTGGTCCCCGGCGCCCCCGCCTCCTACGCCATCTGGGACGCCCGCGAACTGGTCGTCGCCGCGGCCGCCGACACCGTGCAGCGCTGGTCCACCGACCCCCGCTCCCGCGTCCCCGGCCTGCCGCCCCTGACCGCCGACGCCGAACTCCCACGCTGCCTGCGCACCGTGCACCGCGGGACCACCATCCATGAGGCCTGAGCCCACCCCCGAAACGGACTCCACCGCAAAGGTTCCCCGATGACCGACCCCACCCGCCCCGCGACCACCGACAGTGACGGCAGTGCCGCAGTCTCAGCGGATACGGCCACCGCCGTCGAGAACTCGGCTGTGCGCCAGGCGAATACCGAGATAGCCGACAACCACGCCATCGGAACGACGTCCGCCTCGGACGCGGAAAAGACTGAGGACGAAGCCGTTTCGTCGGACCGCACCGACGGGCCGGGCGGATTCGTCGCGCGGCTGATCGGGTTCGCAATGCGGCGGCCCGGGGTGACGCGGATGGTCGCGGCGGTGGTGGCCGGGTTGCTGATTTTCGCCAGCTTTCCGCCTCGGACGTTGTGGTTTCTCGCGCCGGTGGGGATCGCGGTACTGACCCTCGCGGTGCGTGGAACACGTAAGGCGCGTGGGGGATTCGGGATCGGGTTCGTGGCGGGGCTGGCGTTCTTCCTGCCGCTGCTGCCGTGGACGGGGATCTATGTGGGGCCCGCGCCGTGGCTGGCGTTGTCGGCCGTGTGCGCGGTGTATGTGGGGTTGTTCGGGGTTTTGGCGCGGCTGGTGGGGCGGTTGCCGGGGTGGCCGCTGTGGGTGGCGGCGATGTGGTCGTTGACGGAGTGGGGGCGGTCGAGTTTTCCGTTCGGTGGATTCCCGTGGGGCAGGCTGGCTTTCGGGCAGGCCGACGGGTGGTATCTGCCGTACGCGATGGTGGGTGGCGCGCCGCTGATGAGTTTCGCGGTGGCGCTGACGGGGACCGGGCTGGCGGCGCTCGCGGTGAGTCTGCACCGGCGGTGGGGGGTTAGCCCGGAAGTGGCGGCGGTCACGTCGGATTCGCCCAGATGGGGGGCGTTGCGTCTCACATCCTGGAATCGGATTGTTGCTGCGGCAATGCTTGTGGCTATAGTTCCGATCACCGGAGTGATCCTCCGGACCGCGCTGCCCGGCCCGGAGGACGGCAACCGGCCGATCACGGTCGCCGCCATCCAGGGCAGCGTGCCGCGGCTGGGACTGGACTTCAACGCCCAGCGCCGCGCGGTTCTCGACAATCACGTCGCCCGCACCGAGGAACTGGCCCGCGATATCGCGGCCGGCCGGGCGCGGCAGCCGGACGTGGTGATCTGGCCGGAGAACTCCTCCGATATCGATCCGCTCCGCAATGACGATGCGGCCCAGGAGATCTCGCAGGCGTCGGTGGATGTGAAGGCTCCCATCCTGGTCGGCGCGGTCCTGGTCAACAGTGACGGCACCAACACCAATGCGGTGATGGTGTGGAACGGTTTCGCCGGTCCGGGGGAGCGGCACGACAAGAAGATCATCCAGCCCTTCGGTGAATACCTGCCCTATCGCGACTTCTTCCGGCATTTCTCGCAATATGCCGACCGCGCAGGCTATTTCGTGCCCGGCACCGGCGACGGCGTGGTGCACGCGCGGCCCGACAGCGGCGGCCCGGCGGTCCCGATCGGCGTAGCCACCTGCTACGAGGTGGTTTTCGACCGCGCCTTCCAGGAGGCGGTGCGCGCGGGCGCGCAGATCCTGACGGTGCCGTCGAACAACGCCACCTTCGGCCGCAGCGAGATGACCTATCAGCAACTGGCCATGTCGCGGGTGCGCGCGGTGGAGCACGGTCGCGCCGTGGTGGTTTCGGTGACCACCGGGGTGAGCGCCATGATCACCGCCGATGGCGCCATTCAGCAGCAAACTCCGCAGTTCGTCCCGGCGGCACTGGTGGCCACGCTGCCGCTGCGCACGGACACGACACTCGCGACGCGGTTAGGCCCCGCGCCGGAAGTGGTTTTGTGTATTCTGGCCGCGGCTGGCGCTGGCGCAGCCGTGATTCGACGGATGAAGACCTCTGCGCGGTGATCCCGGCAGTGACGTCCGTCACTAGCCGGGTAATCTTCCGGCGCGAATGACGCGGGTACGTAGACGAGGGCCGTCCCGCTGCGGCGATGAAAATTCGCCTGATAGTTGCCAATTGCTACAGAAGTGTCCGGTTAGTCCGATTCTGTGCGGTTCCAGTACGCGAGTAATGCGACAATCGCGAGGTTTGCTGTGCGGTAACTAATCCAAAAATATGCTCCGCCAACGCTGTTCGTTGCGGGCAACTCGAGATCACCACCGATCCGATCGGCGGGATGCTCCGAATCATAGGGCGTGGATCACGTCCTACGGCTCGCGCATGCGCGCGAACGCCGAGGTGATCGCATTTTCGGGGCTCGGGGAGTTGCGTCAACAGCGGCAGAACGGAGTGTTTGATGAGTTCATTGGCCACCGATCGTGTCGACCAATGTTCATCTGGGGAATTCTCGGCTCAACCTTTCGCGCTCTCTCCCGCGCAATCGGCACTCTGGTACGCACAGCGCATCCGGCCCGACATTCCTCTCACCATCGCGCAGTACGTGGAGATCCACGGCGATCTGGATGTCGGCCGTCTGCTGTACGCCATCGAGCGGTTCGGTGCGGAAAGCGAAGTGGGCCAGGTCCGGCTGCTGGAGATCGATGGGATCCCGCACCAGGTGGTCGATCCCACCGCGCGCCCCGGCTGGGCGCGCCTGGACATGCGAGATGAACCCGATCCGCGCGCCGCGGCTCGGGCCTGGATGAACGAGCACGCGAGCTCACCCATCGATATCGAGCACGACACACTCACCATCAATGTGGTGCTGCGCGTCGGGGATTCGGACTGGATGTGGTACACCCGCGGCCACCACATAGTCATCGACGGGTACGGCGCGATGAACGCCACCACCCGCGCGGCGGAGATATATACGGCCCTGGAGAACCACACCGAACCGGTGATCTCCCGCGCCACCCCGCTGGCCACCATCTACGCGGACGAGAATCGCTACCGCGACACCACCCGTTTCGTCTCCGACCGCGACTACTGGCTCGAACAGCTGGCGGGCGCGGGCGAGCCGATCACGCTGTCCGGCAATGCCATCGCCATCTCCGACGCCGGCCGACGCCGCGCCACCGCGGTGCTGGCCCCGCACGTTGAGACCGCGATCTCCGAGGCCGCCACCGCCTTCGGCTCCAACAGTTCCGCCCTGTTCGTGGCCGCGCTGGCCGGTTACGTGCGTGCGGTCACCGGCACCCAGGACGTGGTGCTGAGTCTGCCGGTGTCCGCGCGCACCACCGTCGCGCTGCGGCGTTCGGCGGGCGTGGTGTCCAATGTGGTGCCGATCCGGGTGCAGTTCACCGGTTCCGACACCGTCGCCGACGCCGTGCGCGCGGTAGAACTGCAGATCACCGGGGCGCTGCGCCATCAGCGCTACCGCAGCGACGACATCCGCCGCGACTGCGGGTACTCCCGTGACGCGCGCGGATTCTTCGGCCCGATGGTCAATCTCATGCTGTTCCACAGCGAATTGAACTTCGGCAGCCTGGTCGGCTCGCTCAACGTGCTGTCCACCGGCCCGGTCGAGGACCTCTCGATCAACCTCTACAACGGGGTCGGCAACCGCACCCACATCGATTTCGAGGCCAACCCGCGCCTCTACGGCGACACCGAACTCTCGATGCACCACGGCCGTTTCCTGGACTACCTGGAGCGTTTCGTGTCCTCGGCCCCCGAGACCGTGGTCGCGGACATGCCGGTGCTGACCGACGTGGAGCGCGAACGTGTGCTCCTGGAATGGAATTCGACCCAGGTGGCCCGCCAGGAGGGCACCCTGGCCGGACTGTTCGCCGACCGTGCCGCCATGTGCCCGAGCCGGGTCGCCCTCGACTTCGAGGGCAGCACGCTGACCTACGCCGCGTTCGACGAGCGGGCCAACCGGCTCGCCCGCGAACTCATCACGCGCGGTGCGGGTCCCGACACCCTGGTCGGCCTCGGCATGCGCCGCAGCCTGGAACTGCTGATCGGCATGTACGCGGTCATCAAGTCCGGTGCCGCCTACCTGCCGCTGGATCCCGATCATCCGGCCGACCGCATCGAGGCCGTGATCAGCCAGGCCCGGCCCTTGTGCGTGCTCACCACCGCGCGCGACGAGCTCGAATTGCCCACCGGGACAACCCGGTTCGACATCGACACCGCGGATCTCTCCGCGCACAGCGGCCGCCCGGTCACCGACGCGGACCGGTGCGCCTCGCTGCGCCCGGACCATCAGGCGTACGTGCTGTTCACCTCCGGCTCCACCGGAAAACCCAAGGGCGTCGGCGTCACCCACGCCGCCATCGTCAACCGCCTGCGCTGGATGCAGCACGCCTACCCGCTGGATTCCAGCGATGTGGTGCTGCAGAAGACCCCCGCCACCTTCGACGTGTCGGTGTGGGAGTTCTTCTGGCCGTTGCAGATCGGCGCGCGCCTGGTCATCGCCGCTCCCGACGGTCACCGCGATCCCGGCTACCTGGCCCGGATCATCGCCGAGAAGGCCGTCACCACGGCGCATTTCGTGCCGTCCATGCTGTCGGTGTTCCTCACCGACACCGATGTGCGCGGCTGCACCGGCCTCGAGCGGGTGTTCTGCTCCGGTGAGGCGTTGCCCGCCGCCACCGTCGCGGAATTCCATGCCGCGCTGGGCACCGGGCCGCAGTCGCCGCAACTGCACAACCTGTACGGGCCCACCGAGGCCGCCGTCGACGTCACCGCCTGGCACTGCCAGCCCGGCGACACCGACGTGCCGATCGGCTCACCGATCTGGAACACCCGCACCTATGTGCTCGACGCGCGGCTGCAACCGGTCGCGCCCGGTGTCGTGGGCGAGCTCTATCTGGCGGGTGTGCAGCTGGCCCGCGGCTACCTGGGCCGCCCGGCGCTGACCGGCGACCGCTTCGTCGCCGACCCGTTCACGCCCGGCACCCGCATGTACCGCACCGGCGACCTGGTGCGCTGGCGGGTCAGCGAGTACTCCGGCGTGCTGGAGTACCTGGGCCGCAGCGACTTCCAGGTGAAGGTGCGCGGTCTGCGCATCGAACTCGGCGAGATCGAGGCCGCCCTGCTCACCGATCCGCGGATCGCGCGCGCGGTCTGTGTGGCCCGCCGCGGCCGCGGCGGGGACGAACTCGTCGCCTACGCGGTGGCCGGACCCGGCGTCGAAGGTCTCGACGCGCAGGAGCTGACCGCCGGACTGCGCCGCATCCTGCCCGGCTACATGGTGCCCGCGGTGCTGATGGTGCTCGACGAACTACCGTTGAGCGCCAACGGAAAAGTTGATCGCAAGGCCCTGCCCGAGCCGGTCGCCGGAGCGCGCCGCCCGGCCCGGCCCGTCGCCGAACCCACCACCGAGGTCGAGCACCGGCTCACCGAGATCTTCGCCGATGTGCTGGGCACCGACGAATTCGATGTGCAGGACAGCTTCTTCGACCTCGGCGGCAACTCGCTGACCGCGGCCCGGGCCGTGGCCCGGGTGAACGCCGCGCTGAGTGTCTCGCTCACCATTCGCGACCTGTTCGAATCGGCCACCGTGACCGCGCTGGCGGCCCGGGTGTCCGGCGCGCAGGGCGAGGCCGCCTCACCCGCCCTGGTGGCGGGCCCACGGCCACAGCACATTCCGCTGTCCCTCGCACAGCAGCGGCTCTGGATCCTCAACCGTTTCGCCGAGCACGCCGCCGCCTACAACATGCCGCTCGCGGTGGAAATCACCGGGCCGCTGGACATTCCGGCACTGCGGGCCGGTCTGGTCGACGTGCTCCACCGGCACGAGAGCCTGCGCACCACCTTCCCCGACAGCACCGACGGGCCCTGCCAGCTGGTGCATCCGGCCGCGGAGATCCCGCTCACCCTCGACCCGATCGACGCCACCGGCACCGACGTGGTCGCCCTGGCCACCGAATTCGCCGGCTACGCCTTCGATCTGCGCAGCCAGTCGCCGGTGCGGGTGGCGCTCTACGCCACCGGACCCGGCCGCTACCTGTTCCTGATGGTGCTGCACCACATCAGCGGTGACGGCTGGTCGATCGCACCGCTGACCCGCGACATCATGTCCGCGGTCGCGGCCCGCACCGCGGGCGCGGCACCGGAGTGGACGCCGCTGCCGGTGCAGTACGCCGACTTCGCGCTCTGGCAGCGTGAACTGCTCGGTGACGAGGCCGACCCGGCCAGCGCCCTGGCCCGGCAGCTCGCCTACTGGCGGGCCGCCCTCGCGGACCTGCCCGACCAGTTGGACCTGCCGCTGGATCGGCCGCGCCCGCGCCAGCGCTCCACCGAAGGCGGCCGGGTCGAGTTCGACATCCCGGCCGAGGTGCGTCGCGCCCTGGCCGCGGTGGCCGCCGAACGCGGGGTCAGCACCTTCATGGTGTTGCACGCCGCGCTCGCGACCGTGCTCGCGCGCCTGTGCAATACGCCTGATATCGCCATCGGCACCCCGATCGCCGGACGCAGCGACCCGGCGCTGGAAGAGCTGGTCGGCATGTTCGTCAACACCCTGGTGCTGCGCACCCGGGTGGATCCGGCCGCCGGATTCGACCGCATGCTCACCGAGGTCCGCGACACCGACCTCAATGCCTTCGCCAATGCCGACGTGCCGTTCGAACGGCTCGTCGAGGTGGTCAATCCGGAGCGGTCCGCCGCCCGGCACCCGCTGTTCCAGGTGATGCTGTCCTACGACTCCAGCCCGGAACTGCGGATCGACCTGCCCGGCGTCGACGCCACCGTGATGCCGCTGGCCAGCGATATCGCCAAGTTCGACCTGCAACTGACCGTGCACGAACCGATCGGCGCACCGGACGCCGGATTCACCGCCGAATTCGGTTACGCCGCGGACGTATTCGATCGCAGCACGGTCGAGGCCATCGCCCGCCGCTTCGGAGCGGTACTGGCCGCGGCCGTCGCGAATCCGGCCACCCCGGTCGGCGACCTGCCACTGCTGGACGCCCGCGAAACCGCGAAACTGGTGCCCATCACCGGTTCCCCGGCCGAGCCCGCGCTCTCGCTGGCCGGGCTGCTCACCGGCACCGCCGAACGCATGCCCGACGCCGTCGCGGTGCGCTACCAGGGCATCGACACCAGCTACCGGGAACTCGACGAACGCTCCAACCGCCTGGCCCGGGTGCTGATCGAACACGGCGCGGGCCCCGAGGTGGTCGTGGCGATCGCGTTGCCGCGCAGCCTCGACAGCATCCTCGCCATCTGGTCGGTCGCGAAAACCGGTGCGGCGTATGTGCCCGTCGACCCGGACTATCCGCCCGACCGCATCGCGCACATGCTCACCGACTCCGGCGCCATGCTCGGCATCACCAATGCCGAACGGCGCGAGGACATGCCGGATTGGCCCGGCAGCCGCGGGCGGCATCGCAAGAACTACGTGGACTGGCTGCTGCTGGGCTCGGACGAACTGAGCCAGGAGTGCGAGCGGTTCCCGCAGGCCCCGGTCACCGACACCGACCGGCATCATCCGCTGCGCACCGGCGGGCCCGCCTACCTCATCTACACCTCCGGCTCCACCGGCACACCCAAGGCCGTCGTCGTCACCAACGCCGGTCTGGCCTCACTGGCCAACGAGCAGACGCACCTGTTCCGGGTCACCGATTCGGCTCGGACACTGCACTTCTCGTCGCCGAGCTTCGATGCGTCGGTGCTGGAACTGCTGCTCGGATTCGCCGCGGGCGCGACCCTCGTCATCGCACCCGCGGGCATCTACGGCGGCGTCGAGCTGGCGCGGTTGCTGCGGGAGGAACACGTCACCCACGCGTTCGTCACCCCGGCGGCCCTGGCCACCGTGCCCACCGCGGACCTGCCGGAACTCGAGGCGGTCATCGTCGGTGGCGAAGCCTGCCCCGAAGAGCTCGTAACCCTGTGGACCGCAGCGGATTCGCGGCCCGGGCACCCGGCGCGACGCATGCACAACATGTACGGGCCGTCGGAGGCGACCGTCGCCGCCACCGCCACCGGACCGATGCTCGCCGGGCAGCCGGTGCCGATCGGCCTGCCGGTGCGCGGGATGCGACTGTTCGTCCTCGACTCGCGGCTGCACCCGGTGCCGCCGGGGGTCGCGGGGGAGCTGTACCTGTCGGGTCCCGGCCTGGCGCGCGGCTATCTGGGCCGTTTGGCCCTTACCGCACAACGCTTCCCGGCCAACCCGCACGGTCGTCGCGGTGAGCGCATGTACCGCACCGGTGACCTCGTCGTCGCCGACACCGCAGGACAGCTGCGCTTCCTGGGACGCGCCGACGATCAGATCAAGATCCGCGGCTTCCGCATCGAACTGCGCGAGATCGACCATGTGCTGGCCGCGCACGAGGGAGTCTCGTTCGCGCTCACCATGGTTCACCAGGACGAGCGCGGCATCCCGCGCCTGATCGCCTACGTGACCGCCGACGCCGGGATCGATCCGGCCGACGTGCTCGAGACCGCTCGCGGCCGACTGCCCGCCTACATGGTGCCCGCCGCCGTCAGCGTGCTGGACGCCATGCCGGTCACCCCGTCGGGCAAACTCGACCGCAAGGCGCTGCCCGCACCGGAATTCGTGGCCGCGGCACCCACCCGCGCTCCCGAGACGGAGATGGAACAGCAGGTCGCGCTGGTGTTCGGCGCGGTCCTGGGCGCGGGTTCGCCCGGCGCGGAGGACAACTTCTTCGAGATCGGCGGCAACTCGCTGCTGGCCACCCGCCTGACGGCGGCCCTGCACACCGAGTTCGGGGTCGAACTGCCGGTGCGGGCCATCTTCGAGGCGCCGACGGTGGCGGGTCTGGCGACCCTGCTCGCGGAAGCGCCCCGGACGCAAAGGGTGGCGCTGGCTGTGCGAACCCCGCGCCCGGAGCGCGTGCCACTGTCGCTGCCGCAGCAGCGACTGTGGTTCCTCAATCGATATTCCCCCGAATCCAGTGCCTACAACATCGCATTCGTGCTTCGAATCGACGGCGATCCGGACATCGACGCGCTGCGCGACGCCCTCGCCGACGTCGTGGAACGGCACGAGGTACTGCGCACCGTCTTCCCCGAAGACGACCAGGGGGCTTACCAGCGGGTGCTCGACACCGCCCGCTGCCTGCCCGCCCTCGACGTCGTCGAGACCGACGACGTCGGTGCGCGCACCACCCTGCGCTCGCTGGCGCGCCGCGGCTTCGACCTCACCAGGGAGATCCCGCTGCGAATGGCGTTGCTGCGCACCGGCAACCACCGCCACCTGCTCGGCATCGCGCTGCACCACATCGCCGCCGACGGCTGGTCGCTGGGCCCGCTCACCCGGGACCTGGCGGTCGCCTACGCCGCCCGCCACGGCGGCGCGGCACCCACCTGGGCGCCACTTCCGGTGCAGTACGCGGACTTCAGCCTCTGGCAGCGCGAACTGCTCGGCGCGGACTCCGACACCGAGAGCGCCGCCGCGGTACAGCTCGCCTACTGGCGCACCGCGCTGGCCGACCTGCCCGAGGAACTGCCGCTGCCCTACGACCGGCCGCGCCCGGCCGAACCCACCCAGCGGGCCGGGACCGTGCGCTTCGAGGTGCCGGAAGCCTTGCAGCGCAAGCTCGCCGAACTCGCCCGCGCCCACGGCGTCAGCCTGTTCATGGTGTTGCGCTCCACCCTCGCGGTACTGCTGCGCACCGTCACCGGCGGCCGCGACGTGGTCATCGGCACCCCGGTCGCCGGACGCACCGACACCCGCCTCGACGACCTGGTCGGCATGTTCGTCAATACGCTGATCCTGCGTTCGGACGTGGACCCGGACCGCAGCTTCGCCGAACTGCTGCAGGCCGACCGCGACACCGAGCTCGCCGCCATGGCGCACGCCGAAGTGCCCTACGAGCGGGTCGTCGAGGAACTGGGCAACGACAACCAGCGCCGCTACGGTGCGGGACCGCTGCTGCAGGTCGCGCTGACCGTGCAGGACACGCCCGTGCCCGCACTGCGGCTGCCCGGATTGTCGCTGCAGGCCGAGGAACTCGATATCGCGCTGGCCAAGTTCGATCTCGAACTGCGGGTGATGCCCGGCCTCGCACCGTACGACCGCGTCTTCGAATTCGTCTACGCCGCCGAACTGTTCGACCAGCCGACCATCCACACGCTGGCCGAACGGCTGCTGCGGGTCTTCGACGCCGTCGCCGCCGGACCCCGCATCCGGGTCCGCGACATCGACGCCCGCACCGAATACGAACGCGAGATGTTCAGTCCCGCCTGGGGACCCGCCCCGGAACCGCAGTGCAGCCTGGCGGCCTGCTTCGCCGCCACCGCGCACCTCAACGCCGATCGGGTGTTCCTGCGCTTCGACGACACCGAACTCACCTACCTCGAGTCCGACGTCTACTCGAACCGCTTGGCGC
Organism: Nocardia sp. NBC_00511; assembly: GCF_045161165.1. Taxonomy (NCBI): domain Bacteria; kingdom Bacillati; phylum Actinomycetota; class Actinomycetes; order Mycobacteriales; family Nocardiaceae; genus Nocardia; species Nocardia sp. NBC_00511. The sequence continues at coordinate 2,800,694 of NZ_CP107849.1, read as the reverse complement.
GGGCCCTGATCGACCGTGGCCTCGGCCCCGGCGACCGGGTGGCGCTGGGTCTGACCCGCTCGGTCGAATCGGTGCTGGCCGCGCTCGCCGTCGCCAAGAGCGGTGCCGCGTTCGTACCGGTCGACCCCAACTATCCGGCGGATCGGGTGCGGCACATGCTCACCGACTCCGGCTGCCGGGTCGGCATCAGCATGACCGAGCACGCCGACGACCTCTACGCCGCCGGTGGCGACCACCGCGTCGACTGGCTGCTGCTCGACGACGCCGAACTGCTCGAGGAGCTCGAGGTCCTCGACGACGGGTCGATCACCGACGCCGACCGCACCACCACGCTGTGGACCGCGGACCTGGCCTACGTGATCTACACCTCCGGATCCACCGGAAAACCCAAGGGCGTCACCGTCACCCACGGTGGCCTGTCCGCCTTCGCCGACGAACTGCGCGATCGCATGCGGGTCGACCGCGACTCACGCACCATGCACTTCTCCTCGCCGAGCTTCGACGCCGCCATCTTCGACCTGCTGCTGGCCGTCGGCTCCGGGGCAACCATGGTCATCGTCCCGCCCGACATCTACGGCGGCGACGAACTGGCCGCGCTGATGGACCGCGAGGAGATCAGCCACACCTTCCTCACCCCGGCCGCCCTGTCCACCCTGGACCGGGACCGCTGGGCACTGCCGCACCTGCGCGCCATCATGGTCGGCGGCGAGGCCTGCGGGCCGGAACTGGTGGCGCGCTGGGCACCCGGCCGCATGATGTTCAACGGCTACGGTCCGACCGAGACCACCGTGGTGGTCAGCATCGCCGGACCGATGACCCCCGGCGTGCCGGTCACCATCGGCAACCTGGTGCGCGGCGCGCGCGCCGTGGTCCTCGACGAACGGCTGCGGCCGGTGCCCGTCGGCGTGCCCGGCGAGCTCTACGTCGGCGGACAGGGCACGGCGCGTGGCTATTTCGACCGGCTGGGCCTCACCGCCGCCCGGTTCGTGGCCGACCCGTACGGGCCCGCGGGCACCCGGCTCTACCGCACCGGTGATGTGGTGCGCTGGAACCCGGCCGGTGAACTCGTGTACCTGGGACGCAGCGACCATCAGGTGAAGGTGCGCGGATTCCGCATCGAACTCGGCGAGATCGACGCCGTGCTGGCCGCGCACCCCGCGAACCGCTTCGCGCACACCGAAGTCCGCGATATCGCCGGAGCCAAGCGCATCGTGTCGTTCGTGCTGCCGCTGGAAGGCGGACAGCCCGACGTCGAGGAACTGCGCGCGCACTGCGCCAAACACCTGCCCGCGCACATGGTTCCGAGCGCCATCACCCTGCTCGACCACATCCCGCTCACCCCGGTCGGCAAGCTCGACCGTGACGCTTTGCCGCAGCCCCAGATTGCGGTGGTCGTTGTGTCACGTGACCCGGAGACCGACACCGAGCGACTCGTCGCCGAGGTGATGGGCGAGCTCGTCGGCCTCGACGCGCTCGGCGCCGACGACAGCTTCTTCGAGATCGGCGGAAACTCGCTGCTGGCCACCCAATTGGTGGCCCGGCTGGCCAACGCCACCGGTGTCCGGGTCGAGGTGCGGGCCGTGTTCGCCGCACCCACCGTGGCCGGGTTGGCCGCCGCCCTCGACGCTGGCTCCGCGTCGGCGGATCTGCGGCCCGCGCCGCGCAAACGGACCCGCCCCGACCGAATCCCGCTCTCGGCGGCACAGCGCAGACTGTGGTTCCTCGAGCAGTTCAACTCCGCCGGTGAGGCCGGAGAAGCCCTGGGCGCGTACAACGTTCCCGTCGCGCTGCGCCTGCACGGCGAACTGGACGTGCAGGCACTGCGTGCGGCCCTGCACGATGTGCAGCTGCGGCACGAAACGCTGCGCACCGTGTTCCCCGAGATCGACGGCGAACCCTGCCAGCTGATCCTGGAACCGGGCGAAGCCGCGGTCTCGCTGCCGGTGCGGACCGTGACCGCCGCCGATGTGCCCGGTGAGATCCGCCGGGTCACCGCGGGCGGATTCGATTTGGCCACCAGCGTTCCGCTGCGCGCCGCACTGCTGCGCCTCAGCGATTCGGCCAGGCCCGCCGACAACGGCGGCGACGGCAATATGGCAGTGAGTGCACGCCGACCCGTCGCCCTCGAACACGTACTGGTGCTCGTGGTGCACCACATCGCCATGGACGGCTGGTCACTGCAGCCGCTGGCCGGCGATGTGGCCGCCGCCTACCGGGCGCGCACCGGCGGGAAGGCTCCGGAATGGCCCGAACTGCCCATCCAGTACGCCGATTACACGCTGTGGCAGCAGGATGTGCTCGGGCACGAGAGCGAACCGGACTCCGTCATCAGCCGTCAGCTCGACTACTGGCGGCGCGCCCTCGACGGCATCCCCGAGCTGCTGTCAGTGCCCGCCGACCGGCCGCGCCCGCCGGTGCCCAGCTACCGGGGCGGCACCGTCGAATGCACCCTCGACGCGTTCACGCATCGCGAATTGCAGATGCTGGCAGGCGAACACGGCGTCACCATGTTCATGGTGCTGCACGCGGCACTGGTGGCACTGTTGCATCGACTGACCGCCGGTGACGACATCACCGTCGGCACCCCGATCGCCGGACGCGGGCATCCCGCCCTCGACCGCATGATCGGCATGTTCGTCGGAACCCTGGTGCTGCGCACCCGCATCGAGAGCGGCGCCGCGTTCGGCGACCTGCTGCACGCGGTCCGCGACACCGACCTGGAAGCCTTCGCGCACGCCGACGTGCCGTTCGAGCGCCTCGTCGAGGTGATCGATCCGGTGCGCTCGCAAGCCCATCACCCGATGTTCCAGGTGATGCTGTCGGTGCAGAACCAGCCGGTGCGGGTGCTCGAACTGCCCGGCCTGCGCATCGAAGCCGACGACGCCGATCCGGGCATCGCCAAGTTCGATCTGCAGTTCACGCTGACCGAATCCTGGACGCCCGCACGCGAACCCGACGGCATCACGGTGTCGGTCAACTATGCCGCCGACCTGTTCGACGAGCCGACCGCGCAGCGCCTGGCCCACCGATTCGTGCGACTGCTCGGCGCGGCCGCCGCCAATCCGGCCGTCGCCGTGGGTGATCTGGAACTGCTCGACTCCCGCGAATGGTCGGCGCTGGCACCGGTGCGCGGCAGCGAACCCGGGCTGCCCATCACCTTCCCCGAGGTGTTCGAGGCCGCCGCCAACCTCAACCGGCAGGCCATCGCCGTGCGGGCGGCGGGCACCCAGATCTCCTACGACGCCCTCGACCGCTGGACCAACCGGCTGGCCCGGGTGCTCATCGGCTACGGGGTCGGCCCGGAAACCCTGGTCGCCATGGGTATTCCGCGCTCGGCGGAATCGGTGGCGGTGATGCTGGCCATCGCCAAGGCGGGTGCGGCCTTCGTCCCCGTCGACCCGAACTATCCCGAACAGCGCATCAGCCACATGCTGCTGGACTCCGGTGCGGCCGTCGGCATCACACTGTCGACCTACCGCGAGCGCATGCCCGACGGCGCGAACTGGACCGTGCTGGACGCGCCGTCGTTCCGGCGGCGCGTGCTCGCCACCACCGACGGTCCGATCAGCGACAGCGAACGCCTGCTGCCGCTGCGCATGGACAACCCGGCCTACGTCATCTACACCTCCGGCTCCACCGGTATCCCCAAGGGTGTGGTCGTCACGCACGGCGGTCTGTCCAACTTCGCCGCCGAGACCGCGCACCGTTTCGACGTCGGCCCCGGCTGCCGGGTACTGCATTTCGCCACACCGAGTTTCGACGCCGCCATGCTGGATCTGCTGCTCGCCCTCGGCGGCGCGGCCACCCTGGTGATCACGCCGCCCGGCGTGGTCGGTGGCGAGGAGCTCGGGCAGGTGTTCATCGAGGAGGGCATCACGCATGCCTTCATCACCACCTCCGCGCTGGGCACCGTCGACCCGACCGGCGTCACCGCGCTGCGGCACGTCCTGGTCGGTGGCGAGGCACTGCCGCCGGACCTGGTCACCCGCTGGGCTCCCGGCCGCAAGCTCTACAACGTGTACGGGCCCACCGAGACCACCATCGTCACCGTGATCTCGCAGCCCATGACACCGGGCGGGCCGATCACCATCGGCGGACCCATCCGCGGGGTCGGCGCGGCGGTGCTCGACGGCCGCATGCACCCGGCGCCCGGCGGCGTCACCGGCGAATTGCATTTGGCCGGTGCGGCTCTGGCCCGCGGCTACCTGCGGCGGCCCGGTCTCACCGCACAGCGGTTCGTGGCCAACCCGTTCGGCAAGCCGGGTGAGCGCATGTACCGCACCGGCGATCTGGTGCGCTGGGTCGAACGCGGCGGCCGCGCTCGGGATCTGGAGTACGTGGGTCGCACCGACCACCAGGTCAAGATTCGCGGGTTCCGCATCGAACTCGGTGAGATCGACTCGGCGCTGGCCAAACACGCCGCCGTCAAGTTCGCCACCACCATCGGGCATCGCACCCCGGCCGGAACCACGGCGCTGGTCGCCTACGTGGAGCCGCGCCCCGGTACCGCGCCGACGGCGGCCGAGCTGACCGCGCATGTGGCCGAGTTGGTGCCCAATTACATGGTGCCGCAGTCGATCATGCTGCTGGATCGACTGCCGCTCTCACCGGTCGGCAAGCTCGACCGAAAAGCATTGCCGGAACCGGTCTTCGCGGCCAGCGAGGGCTACCGGGCGCCGGAAACCGCTGCGGAAGAGGCATTGTGCGCCGCCTTCGCTGAGGTGCTCGGCATCGAACGGGTCGGCGCGGACGACGGGTTCTTCGAACTGGGCGGCAACTCGCTGCTGGCCACCAAGGTGGTGGCGCAGCTGCGCGGCGCGGGCATCGACCTGCCGGTGCAGGCCATGTTCGGGGACTCCAGCCCGGCTGCCATCGCACGCCGTCTCGCCGACGCCAAGGGTGACGCCGGAGCCGCGCTGGCCGCGGCGCTGGGTGCGGTGCTGCCGCTGCGCCCGATCACCGATGCGGCGGTGCCGCCGCTGTTCTGCGTGCACCCCGCGATCGGTCTGTCCTGGTGCTTCGCCGGACTGCTCTCGCAGCTGCCGCACGAACGCCCGGTGTACGGCTTACAGGCCCCGCACGTGGCCGGTGAGGAAAGCCACCGGTCCATCCACGAGGCCGCGAAATACTATGTGGCACACATGAAGTCGGTGCAGCCGCATGGTCCCTACCATGTGCTGGGCTGGTCGCTGGGCGGGCTCATCGCCCACGAGGTGGCGGTGCAGCTGCAGGAGGGTGGCGACGAGGTCGCGCTGCTGGGCCTGATGGACAGCTACCAGCTGTCGGATCAGTGGCTCGAACACGCGGTGCCCAGCGTGGCCTCCATCGTCGCCGAATTCGGCAGCGACCTGCTCGGCGGCGACGCCGACATCGATCCGCGCCTGACCCTGCACGACGCCGCGGAACTGCTGCGCGGGCGTTCCGGCCCGTTCGCGGCGCTCACGGTGGACCACATGGAACGGCTCTACACCGGGTACGTCAACGGCGCCGAACAGGCACACGACTTCACCCCCCGCGTCTTCGACGGCGACCTGCTGTTCTTCACCGCCGCCGACGACGAGATCAACCGCGCCGACCCCGACCGCTGCGCGGCGGCCTGGGCCCCGCACGTCACCGGCGCGGTGCACGACCAGCTGGTGCGCTGCACACACGCGGGCATGACGACACCCGAATCGCTGGCCGTCATCGGGCCGGTACTGCGGGATCACTTGACGGACCTGGAAGCCCGGGCCGGACGGGAGGGGACACGATGAGTCTCGCGGTCGAAATCGAAGGACTGGTCAAGTATTACGGCAAGGTCCGGGTGCTCGACGGGATCGACCTGGAGATCCCGTCCGGCACCGTGATGGGCCTGCTCGGCCCCAACGGCGCCGGCAAGACCACCACGGTGCGGGTGGTCACCACCCTGCTGAGCCCGAGCGCCGGGCGCATTCACGTTGCGGGCGTGGACGTTCTGAAGCATCCGGCCCGGGCGCGCACCCGGCTCGGCCTGTCGGGGCAGTACGCCGCCGTCGACGCCAACCTGACCGGATTCGAGAATCTGCGCATGGTGGCCCGGCTCTACGGGATGAACCACAAGCAGGCCGGGGACCGCGCCGCCGAACTACTCGGCGCGCTCGGCCTCGAACACGCGGCCGGGCGCCGAGCGGGCACCTACTCCGGCGGTATGGCGCGCCGCCTCGACCTCGCCGGTGCGCTGGTGTGCAAGCCGCCGGTGGTGGTGCTCGACGAACCGACCACCGGCCTGGATCCCCGTGGCCGCCTGGACATGTGGCGGGTCATCGGCGAACTCGTCGACGACGGCACCACCGTGCTGCTCACCACGCAGTACCTCGAGGAAGCCGACCTGCTCGCCGACCGCATCACCGTGATCGATCGCGGGCGGGTCATCGCCCGCGGGTCGGCCGATGAACTCAAGACCTCCATCGGCGGTGACAAACTCACCGTCACCCTCGCCGCCGGGCAGGACCCCGCGCCCGCCCGGCGGGTGCTGGCCGGGGTCGGCATCGGCGAACCCCAGACCACCGAGATCGCCGACCAGCTGGCCGTTGTCGTCGGCGACGGCACCCGCACCATGGTCGAGGCGCTGCGTCGCCTCGACGACGCGGGAGTCTGCGTCCTCGACGCGGGCGTGCACCGGCCCAGCCTCGACGACGTATTCCTCTCCCTCACCGGCAAACCCGGTGAACGCCTCCCCACCGTCCCCGCCACCGAATCAGTGCAAGAGGAGATCCTGTCGTGACCACCGTTCCCGCCGTTCCCGCCGCGCCCCCTGCGCCGCCCGCGGTGACCGAGCCCGGTCGTGAACGAGCGGCGGGCCCGATGCTGCTGTTACCGCGCGTGATTCGCGACAGCGCCATCGTCGCCTACCGCAACCTGCTGACCATCCTGCGGGTGCCGACCCTGCTGGTGTCGGCCACCATCCAGCCGCTGATGTTCGTGTTCCTGTTCGCCTACGTCTTCGGCGCGTCACTCGGCGGCGGCGAGTACCGGGAATTCCTGCTCGCCGGAATCTTCACGCAGACAGTCGCTTTCAACGCCGCGTTCACCACCGTCGGCCTGGCCAACGACCTGCACAAGGGCATCATCGACCGGATGCGAACGCTGCCCATGTCGCGGCTGGCGGTGCTGATGGGCCGCACCCTGTCCGATCTGGTGGTCAACTTCCTGGCCCTGGCGGTCATGGTGGCGTGCGGCTACTGCGTGGGCTGGCGGATCAACGGCTCCATCGCCGACGCCGTGCTCGCCTTCGCGGTGATCCTGCTGTTCGCGTTCGCCATGTCCTGGGTGGGCGCGATCACCGGCCTGATCTCGCCGAGTGTCGAGGTGGCCCAAAGTGCCGGGCTCATCTGGCTTTTCCCGCTCACCTTCATCTCCTCGGCGTTCATCTCGGGGGAGACCCTGCCCGGCCCGCTGCGCGGCGTCGCCGCCTGGAACCCGATCACGGCGGTCTCGGCGGCGGGCCGCAAGCTCTTCGTCAACGGCTCCCCGCCGTCGTTCACCCCCGCCACCGGCTGGCCCGCCACCCACTGCGTCGAATACTCGGTGCTGTGCTCGATCGCCATCCTCGCCGTGGCCGTCCCGCTGGCCCTGCTGCAGTACCGCAAGGTCGCCAGCCACTGACCGCCGATACACAAAAGTCCCCCGCACCGAATTCGGTGCGGGGGACCTCGGCATGTGTGGAGCCGATCAGCCGCGGCGGCGGCTCTTGATCAGATCCATGCGCTCCTGCAGCAGTTCCTCGAGCTCTTCCTTGCTGCGACGCTCGAGCAGCATGTCCCAGTGGGTGCGCGGGGGCTTGACCTTCTTGGGCTCCTGGGTGGTGCCCTCGAGCAGGATGCCCTCCTGCCCGTTGCGGCACAGCCAGGTGGGGGGAATCTCGGCGTCGTCCGCGAAGGGGACGTCGAACTCCTCGCCGTTCTCGGTGCGGTACCGCGCCATCCGACGTGGCGCCAGGTCGTGGTCGCGGTCGGTCTCGTAGCTCACCGCTCCGAGTCGAGAGCCCCGGAGTACGCGATCTGCCATGGGTGCGGTCCCTTCTCGCCTGTCGGCAATGTTCTACATCAGTGTCACTTGCAACTTGCTGATACTGGATCAACGTCGCTGCGTAAGTTTCGGTTCCCGTGGGGAGAACCGTTCCATCCTACTCTTTGCCGACGGTCCCCTCCGCCCCACCCGCGTCGCCTGCGCTCCGCAGTCCGAGTCGCGCACGCGACGCGCCGTGAACCACTGCCGTTTCGGCGTGCCCGGTGTGTGCCGGGGCATGTCCATGACTAAGGTGACGGACCATGTCTCGCCGCGTGCTGTCCTGCTGCAGTTGGTGTGGGAGGGAGATCGCCGAATCCGAAATCGGACGCCGCCGTCGGTACTGCCGGCAATCGTGCCGTCAGCGTGCGTACGAACATCGAAACAGCGTGAAGGGCACCGGCATTCCCGATGACGCCGTGGTGCTCAGCGCGCAGGAGGTGGCGGATCTGTCCGACCGCTGGTTCGCGGCCCGCTGTGCGGCCGAGGACGTCGCCACCGCGGTCTCCGAAGGCGCGGAAATGATCGAACTGGCCGATCTCACCGCGACATTGGTGGCACTGACGCGTGAGGCGGAACGACTGCGCTGACCGCCGTGGGCGCGAAAGCGGGTGTCGCGGTGGCGAATCGGTACACCAGCGCGACACCGGCGGCCGTGACCGCCAGCAGGATGCCCAGCGCGGTCAGCGTCGCGGCATCGGGCGCGGTGACCGGTTGCCCGCGCAGCGCCTGCCACGCCAGCACCCCGACCAGTCCGGCATAGGCCAGCGCCAGCACCCCGATCAGCCGGGCACGCGTGCGTTCGGTGCGCAGCCACGGCACGCGCGGGGCCAGCCATCCCAGCACGAAGGCGGCCACGATCAGCGCCTGGATGCCGTGCAGGCCGACGAAGTGCGGGATGCGCAGATCGCCGCCGACCGTGCTCCAGTGCGTCACCGGCAGGCCCGGGCCGCCGTCGCGCACCAGCGGCTGACCATGGATGACGGTGTGCCCGGCCGCGAGGTCGACCGGGTGTCCGTAGGCGTCGGTGGTCTGCTGCTTGCCGGTGAAGCCCATCAGATAGCCGAGCCCCATCCCGACCACGGCGATGCCGAGCCCCGCGCGAATGGCGCGGGAGGTGGGCGCGTCGGTGACCCGCTGCCACGAAAGCGTCACCGCGATCACCAGATTCGCCAGAAACAGGCCCGGCACCCCGGTCATGAACACCAGCTGTCCGATGTGGTTGACGGAGTCGGTCTGATCGTTGAAGTGACTGAACGTCCCGCGCGCGGCCTGCAGCACGATGAACCCGACATCCAGGACGGCGGTGGCGGCGAACATCGTCCCCATCCACCAGGTCAGCCGCTGCCCGCGATGCGGGAACGACAGCAGCCAGGCCAGGGTCCCGGTGTAGAGGGTGAAGGCGAACGCGAACTTCAGCGGTTTCAGCCACACCGATTCGTGCAGCAGGATGCGGCCGTCGAAGGCCATGGCGCACAGGCAGAATACGGCCAGCGCGGTCATGGCGGCGGTGGCGACGAGCAGGGGGCGATGCGGTCGCCGGGCGGTGAGCGGTCCGGGGGCGAGGGGAGCGCGCGGTGTCATAGCGGTGACGCTAGGAGCGTGCCCGGCTCGGCCACGTCCCCCTGCGGTGCCGATCGCGGTCTCATACCCGGGTATGACAACAGCCCCGGCGGTATGAGCCGGGGCTGTGTTCGGGGTCCGCCGAAGCGGTTGTGGCGCAAGCCGATCCGAGTGCCCCTCATCGGCCTCCGGTGCGGCGGTGGTGCGCTCGCGGGTCAGCCGACGGGCATACCGCGCTGTTCGAGCCACGGCAGCGGATCGACCTGCACGCCCGGGCTGGTGTGCACCTCGTAGTGCAGGTGCGGTCCGGTGGAGTAGCCGCGGCTGCCGACGGTGGCGATCAGATCGCCCGCGCGCAGCTGCTGGCCGACCTGCACCAGGATGTCCTGCATGTGGCCGTAGACGCCGATGGTGCCGTCGTCCTGCTGCACCCGCACCCACAGGCCGAACCCGGAGGCCGGGCCCGCCTCGATGACGGTGCCGTCGGTGACGGCCGCGATCGGCGCGCCGAAGCCGTCGCCGAAGTCGATCCCGGCGTGCATGGCGCCCCAGCGCATGCCGAAGCCGGAGGTGAGCGGTCCGGCGACGGGCCGCACGGTCTTGGGGCGGGCCTGCTCGGCGGTGAGCCCGGCCAGGAAGTCGAGGACCTCCTGCGGCACGAACTGCGGCATCTGGGCCTCGCGCGGGGTGAAGGCGGTGAAGTCGGCGGTGTGCTGCGCGGCGACGGTGGTGATGTCGTCGCTGGCGGAGACGCGGGCGGCAGTCGGGTCGGCGGCGGCGAGCACTCCCATGGAGGCGCCGATGACGGCGGTGACGGCCACCGCGCGAGTTGCGGCCGACCGGGACCGGGTGGCCCGAGCGAATCGGGATAACGGAACGGTTACGGACATGTCTCGAACGTACGAGATGTTATAACCAGTTGAGAAACCGTGTGGGGACCGTCACTTCGCCGTGAAACGCCAGTTCGGCGGTTACGGCCAGGTAACGACACGCAGGTAATTTCCGGATGACCTAGGCGAGACGTGCCAAGCGGTGTATTGACCCCGAGATCATCTCGCGGGCACACTCGTTAAGTGCCCACTAACGGAGTTCAAGTGCTGCGCGCGCTCGCCGACAACACCCGCCGCGCCGTCTTCGAAGCCCTCCCGCAGGGTCCGCGCGCGGTCGGCGACCTGGCCGCCGACCTCGGCATCACCAGCTCGGCGGTCTCCCAGCATCTCAAAGTCCTGCGCGAAGCCCGCCTGGTCATGATGCAGCCCGACGGCAACCGCCGCCTCTACTCCCTGGACCCGCGCGGCCTCGCCGATGCCCGCGACTACCTCGAACAGTTCTGGCCCAGCGCGATAGCCGCCTACTCCGCCGCCCTCTCGGCCGCCCGCACCGACCTCTCCCCGGACAACTGACGCAATCGGTCTGGTGTCACTGCTGTTCGGCGGAGTTGTCCGGTCCCTGGTCTGGGACCAGACGGCCGTTCTGGTCGTACCACTGGCGGGTGACCGGGTCTCGGGTCCAGCCTTCGAACTCGGTGCCTTCGTGATCGTTGCTGAATCGGCCCCCGAACCCGGGCGTCGTGCCGTCGGGTGCGGGGGGCGCGGTGCGACGGCGGTTCTCGAACTCTTCGAACATGCGATCCGCCGCTGCCAGCTCCTCGTCGGAGGGCACCAATCCGAGCTGTTCGGATTCCTCGGCGCTGTAGAAGAGTTTGCCGCCGAACTTCTCCGGCATGATTTCCTACCTCTCCACCATCTTGATGACCGTCCGGCCGGTTGCCGGGTCGAAGATCTTGGATCGTACGAAAAAGTCTGTGCCCGAAGGGAACAGGACTTCATCCGGGGTTCCGTACTGTGAATAGTTCCGTCCGGTCTTGCTCAGGATCTGGAACTCCACATCCGAGTTCAGCACAGTCAGCTCGTTGACTCCGGCCGGATTGGTACTCGACGAGGTGAACCCCAGCTCTGTGGTCGTCTTGCCCGGCTCGTACCGAGCCAACTCCTCGGGCGTGAGGTTGGTGTGCCGCATCACCGGGCCCTCATGGGCGGGCAGCTTGCCCAGCGCCTCATTCAACGCGTCGATCTGGCGCTGCTGTTCGGCTGTGGGCGGGACGTCGCCGCGCAGTACCCGGGTCAGGCTGGTGCCGCGAGTGTCGCTGGGTCCCTGAAGTAGCACCTGACGGTCGGCGGCGGTGAGCTTGCTGTCCGCCGTTGCGGCGGCGCGGACATTGTCGCCGAGTCTGGTGATCGCCCGCAGATCCTGGGTGTGTCCGGCGATATCCTGTTCGAGCTTGATTCCGGCTTCGAGCTTCTTCTTGCCTTTCCAGGCGTCGATGATCAGCCGGATCGGTCGCGCGAAGCGGGCGGCGATCTCGACGACCCGGGCGCTGGCCACCGCGGCCCCGATGCCGAAGGTGATCAGGCTGGCGGCGATGCCGATGGCCGCGGTGATCGCGACCTCTTTCAACAGTTCGCGACCGAGCTCCTCGAGCTTGGCCTTCAGATCGTCGCGCAGCGCGCCCAGTGACGTGGAGTGATCCCGGCACGCGGTCGCCAGGGTGGTGAACACCGCGGGCACCGCGTCGGCGGAGGCTTTGAGTTTGCGCAGATCCGATTCGATGAAATCGAGCTCGGGAGAAGCGATCTCGTCGAACAGGCCGGTGATCCGGTCCAGTTCGCCCGCCAGACCCGCGACCGCGGGCAGGGTCTGCAACTGTGTCCACACGTCGGCGACGGCCGCGAGTTTCGCGGTGTCGCCGTTGGGCACGGTGATGCCCACCTTCTCCGCGAGCGCGACCGCGTCGTCGAGCCCGTTGGACGGTCCGCCCGCCGAGGGCAGCGGGACCCGGCACAGGTAGACGGCGGGCGTGGGTGCGGGCGGTGGTGGCGGGGGTGGGCTGTCGATGCCGTATATGGAGGCGTGTTCGGCCGCGGCGTGGTTGTAGCCGAGGTTGCGCAGCACGTCGGCGTAGGAGTCCATGGCTCCGGCCAGGGTGGTGGCCAGATCCAGGGCGTCGGCGGCGTGCTGGTCGTAGGAGTCCGCCCATTTGGTGGCCTCGCTGTAGGTGCCCGCCATGTGTGCGCCCGCGGTCAGCGCCTGCCAGTGGCCGTCGACGCCGCTGAAGAAGTCGGCGGCCGCGGTGTGCAGGGCGTCGGCGGCGTCGTAGAACACCGTCGGTGCGATCGCGAGGGCCGAGGTCACCGCGTCACCGTCCGAGGATGCGCAGGTTGGTGGCGACGGCGTCGGTGTAGTTGCGGTGTGCGGCCGCGGCGGCGGCGCGCATGGCCTCGATGCCCTCGGCCGCCTCGCCTGCCGCGGCGAGCCACTGCCGGTGCGCTTCGGCGTGCCGGTCGGCGGCGGGTCCGCTCCAATTCGTGTGTGCCGCCGCGATACGCGAGTCCACCCCGGCCAGTGAGTCGTCGAGGAAGCCGCGCAGGGCGGCGATGCGCGCGGTCACCTGTTCGAGGTGCGCGAGGTCGACGCGGTAGCTGTAGTCGCTCAAAGTCTTTGCTGTCCTTGGGAGTTCGTGGTCAGGGCAGATCGAGAGAGCTCTGCCGGCTGCCGATCGCCGCGGCGTTGGCGTCGTCGAGTTCGGTGTAGGACGCCGCAGCCACGCCCAACAGTTCGGCCATGGTGTCGAGGGCTTTCAGGACGTCGACCGCGCCCCTGCGGGTCTCCTCCCAGCCCTCGCCGTAGGCGTTGGCCGCCGCTCCGGTCCAGCCCGACAGCAACGATCGCACCTCGGAATCGGCGGAACGCACACCGTCCAGCAGATTCTGAGCAGTCTGTTGTACGAACGTGCCCGTGTCGCCGACTTCGGCCGGAACCACCGCGAACCCGCCACCGGCCGCAGCCACCACAGCGCATCTCCTCCCGAATCCACCCGAATTCGCACTACTGGCAATCCAGCAGCAAGCTCGAACGCACAGGATTTCACGAGCCGAGCCCGCGGTGTCAGGCGGCCCGGCCTGTCGGGGCCGCCGACGCGCCGCCGGGTTGCGGCACCGGCCGACCGCCATCGAGGATGGGTTTGTGCTGGACTACGACGACGAGGCCACCGTGTACGACCGCACGCGGGGTGGGGTGCCGCGGGCGCGGGCGGCGGCGGGCGCGTTGAACGGGCTGCTTCCCGCGGGCGGTGTGGTGCTGGATCTGGCTGTCGGAACCGGCATCGTCGCAGGGGAATTGGCGAGGTTGGGGCATCGGGTGATCGGACTCGACCTGTCGCGCGGGATGCTCGAGCGTGCGGCTCTACGGCTGCCCGGACGGGTGCTGCGGGCGGATGCGACCGCGCTCCCGATCGCCAGTGGCAGTGTCGACGCGGTCACCGCGGTCTGGTTGCTGCACCTGCTCGACGATCCCGAACCGGTGGTCACCGAGGTGGCCCGGGTGCTGCGGCCCGGTGGACTGTTGCTGACCACCGTCGACAAGAACGCGGCGATGCGGGTGGCGGCGGGTGCGCCGCCGCAGGCTCGGGAGCTGCCGTCGGACAGCTGTTCCCGGCTCACCGCGCTCGGTGCGCGATACGGCCTCCGATTGGCTGCCGCCACTTCATTTCTCGGCCACGGCCAAGGGCAGCCCGGACACGACGATCCGAACTATCCGGTGCTGGGATTGCGACGCGACGGTCCGGGCGGCATCGGACAGTAGCGGGTGAGTGCGGATTCCCGTGGACATCGACTCCGGGGCGAGGTCTGCGGGGATCGCGGGTTATCCGACGCGGCGGTAGGTCGGTTGACTGCGGCGGTCCAGGCCGGTGCCCGGCCAGGGGCGTTTGCGTAGTTGCTTGTCGATGGCGTTGATCACCTCGGGCACACCGATTTTCAGCAGACCCGGATCGATGCTCTGCGCGTCGGGGTCGCCGATCTGCCCGGCCCACAGCACGGCGTGGCGGCCCAGCAGATGCGGTGGCGGGCCGCTGCGGCTGGGCGGGGTGGGCCCGAACAGCAGCACCGTGCGGGTGCCGAAAGCCGTTGCGAGATGGGCGACTCCGGTGTCACCGGACACGACAAGGTCGGCTTCGGCGACGGTGGCGGCCAATTCGATGAGGTTCTGCTGTCCGGCGAGCACGCGGTCCAGGGACAAGCCCGCGCGGGCGGCGACGGAGAGCGCGGTCTCGCGTTCGGATTCGTCACCGGTCAGCACCACTTCGCGGGCCTGCACCAGCAGATGCCGGACCACGGCGGCGAAGCGGTCGGCGGGCCAGCGCCGCGCGGGAGAGCCCGCGCCGATGTGCACGACCACGCAGTCGCGGTGGCTGGTGGTGGCGACCGGCGGCACCAGTCCCAGATTGCGGCGGTCGGCGGTGATGCCCTCGGATTCGAGTAGATGACACCAGCGTTCGACGTCGTGCATGTCGGTGTCCCACTCGGGACCGCTCAGCTCGGGGAAGGCCGAATTGCGGTAGGTGAGGATGCGGTCGGGGCGGGTGCGGACCAGCTGGCCCAGCGCGTCGGCGGTGCCGTCGAGGTTGACGGCGAGCGCGGGCTTCTCGCCGTCCCAGCGCACCCCGAGCGGGTCGACCACGGGCACCATCTCGTCGACCGAGGCGATGAGATCGACGATCGGTTTCAGGCGATGGGGTGCGGCCAGTGCGATGTGGTCGTCGGGCCGGGCCCGTCGCAGTGCGCGCAGCGCGGGTACCGCGGTGAGCAGGTCACCGAGCCCGCGTGCCCGCAGCACTAGTACAACCGCCACCTGAACTCTCCTAGCCGGCCACACTGCCCACGACGCGACGACCCTCCAGGACACATGAGAAGAGCCATTGGATCCGGGTTACCCGGCCCGCAGCGCTGCGAAACCCGCTACGCAGGGCCATCAGCTGCGGATTCGCGAGGTACTACCGGTTGTCGTTGTGACCGGTTCGTCCACTAGCGTGTGCAGTCATGACCTTCGTCTACAACCTCATGGTGACCGCCCATCTGCTGGGTATGGCGGCCGTCGTCGGCGGGTATGTCGCCGGGCAGCCGCGAGTGTCCGAGCTCATGGTGTGGGGTGCGCGGATCCAGATCCTGACCGGCATCGTGCTGGTCGGTATGGCCGAGTCGATCCACTCGCTCGGCAAGGACCCGAACATGCCGAAGATCATCACCAAACTCGTTGTCGCCGTACTGGTCGCGGCGTTCGCGGAAATGGGTCGCGCGGATGCCAAGCGCGGCAAGGACGTCGCGTGGATGACGCACGCCGCGGGCGGGCTGGCGATCCTCAACGTGTTCATCGCGGTGCTCTGGCACTGAGCCGGTCCTCGACCAGCCGTGCCGGAGTTTCGCGCGCGGCTTGGCGGGCAAGGTTTTTCGCGAGATCGGCGGCGACGACCGCATGCCCGGCCATGGTCAGGTGGATGCGGTCGGCGCTGAGCCAGTTCTCGCGCAGCCGCGCCGGGTGATCCCAGAATTCGGTGAGAACGGAGTCGTGGCGGTGCGCCACCCGCCGCACCGCGTCCGCGAATCCGGCGAACAGCGGCCGGAAGCGGGACATGCGGCCGGTGAAGGCGTCGGCGAGGGTGAACATCGACAGGCGCGCACCGGTGTCGGCGATGACCCGGGCACACAGGTCGTCGAGGGCGGCCTCGACGTCGTCGAGATTCGCGTCGCGTACGAAAAGGTCGTTGCCGCCGCAACTTACGTGCACCAGATCCGGCTGGAACTCGGTGAGGGCGTTCATCTGCTGGTCGGCGACCTCGGCGATGAGTGCCCCCATGCGGCCGGTATTGAGGTAGGCGGCCTCCGGGTGCGCGGCGGTCAGCCAGCGCCCCAGCCGATGCGCCCACGGCACGGTGTCGTAGCCCGGCCACGGGTCGCCGGTGCCCTCGGCGGTGGAATCGCCGATCACCGCCAGCCGCCGCCACGGCACGGCCGCGAGCATTTCCGTTGCGGCAGCGGCGGACAGGGTGAACGGGTCGATGGCTTCGATGCTCATGCGAGGGACTCCTGACTGCGGACGGGCAGGGCGGCGAGCACGGCGGTCGCGACCGCGATGGCGCCGCACACGGCGAACAGGGTGTGGAAAGCGGTCAGCGGCTGCCCGGGATTGGCGGCGAAGACCGCGGCCAGGATCGCGACCCCGAGTGCGCCACCGGATTGGCGGGCAGTGAGATTCATGCCGACCCCGGCCGCGAAGCGCTGCGGCGGCAGTGAGCGCGCGGCCGCGGTGCCCAGCACGGTGATCAGAATCCCGATGCCGCCGCCGCCGAGAATTCCGGCGGGCACCCACGCCGACCACAGCGCGGGCGTGCCGTTCCAGGCGTCGGTGGCCATGTAGAAGGTGGAGGCCGCGAACATCAGCGCCCCGAGGACGCCGAGCCACCGCTGGGCGGCGACCGGTGTGCGCCCGGCGATCACCGCGGTCACCATGGACGCGATCGCGCCGACGGTCATGGCCGCCGCCGATTGCAGGACGCTGTAGTGCCAGACGCTGTCGAGCCACAGCGGCCCGGCCAGCAACCACGCGAACATGCTGGCGCCGAACACGAATGCGGTCGCGTTGACCAGTGCGTAGCGGTGGCTGCGCCACAGTCCGACCGCGATGGCCGGTCGCGCGTGCCGCCCCGATCGCCACAGCGCCAGGCCCAGCAGTGCGAGTCCGGCGAGCCCGCACACCAGGGTGCGCCAGTCGCCCCAACCCCACTGCTGGCCCTGGGTGACCGCCGCGACGATCGCCCCGATGCCGAGTGCCGTGGCGGCCGTGCCGAGCAGATCGGGCAACCCGTCACCGTGACGGATGTCGCGGCGGGTGAGCGTCCACCCGGCCACGATCAGCAGCAGGCAGATCGGCACATTGATGACGAAAACCGAACGCCAGCCGAACCAATCGACCAGTGCGCCACCGACTGCGGGCCCGACGGTGGCGGCGAAGCCACCGGCAGCGGTCCACCCGGCCATGGCGACGCCGATGCGTTCGGGCGCGGTCACGCTCAACACCACGCCGAGTCCGGCGGGTATCAGGAACGCCGCGGTCGCACCCTGGAGCAGTCGTGCGGCGATGAGCCAGTCCGCGCCGGGCGCGAGCGCGCACAGCAGCGAGGTGAGCGCGAATCCGGCCAGGGCGTAGAGGAATACGCGGCCCCGCCCGAGCGCGTCCGCCAATTGTCCGGCGGGAGTGAGGAATGCGGCGAAGGCGACCGCATAGCCGCTGACCACCCAGGTCAGCGTGCTGGGTGCGGTGTGCGGGTAGTCGCGGGTGATTTCGGGGAAGGCGATATTGACCACGGAGAGATCGAGAAACGCGACGAATGCGGCACCGCAGGCGACCAGCAGCGCGCGCCGGGCCGCGCTGGACCCGGGTGTTTCAGGGCTCGTGGAAGGTGTTGCGGGTGAGTTGGTTTCGCGCTCCGGGTGGGGTGGGGAGATGTCGTGGCGGGCGGTGACGTCGGTCATGGCAGCGCTTTCGACGTAGCTGAATCGGAATGAAACTGTACGCACGATCGTGCGTATTGTTGAAAAGTACGACCGATCGTGCGTTTATGCAAGACCTGGTGCGAAGATGGAGGAGTGAGCGACGTGCAGCAGCCTGCCGAGCAGGAGATTTCCGATCAGCGTCTGCTGAAGGGCGCCCGAGCCCGCGCGACCATCGCCCGGCACGCCGCCGAGGTCGCCTCGGTCGAGGGGCTGACCGGGCTGAGTCTCGGTCGGCTGGCCGGCGACCTCGGCGTCAGCAAGTCCGGGGTGGCCACCCTGTTCGGAACCAAGGAGAACCTGCAACTGGCCGCGGTTCAGTCCGCCCGCGAGCTGTTCATCGAACACGTGGTCCGCCCCGCGCTGAGCCAACCGCGTGGCATGCCGCGCCTGACCGCGCTACTCGACCACTGGTTCGACTACCTCGCCGAACCCTGCCTGCCGGGCGGTTGCTTCCGCGGGGCCAGCGTCCCGGAATTCGACAGCCGCCCGGGCCCGGTGCGCGACGCCCTGGCCGCCGACCGAGCGGACTGGTTCGCCGTCCTGGAGAAGGAAATCGGCCGTGCGCAGGAGCAGGGCTACGCCACCGGACACGACCCGCATGCCCTGGCCTTCCAGTTCGAAGCCCTGATGGCGGCCGCGAACCTCGCCACCCGCATGGGCGATGAGACCGCGCTGGGCACCGCGCGCACCATCATCGACGGGTTGACCGGGGCGAAGTCATAATCGGTTGCCCTCGTGCAAGTGTGCATCGAATGCGTGAATGCGCCTCCGGCGCAGGCGGTTTCACGTGAAGCCGACGCGCGCGTCGCCTCCGGCGTGTCGGATGGTCGGGTCAGGCGGAGCGGGGGGCGTACATGATCAGGGCGACGCCGAGCACGCAGACCAGGGCGCCGGTGATGTCCCAGCGGTCGGGGCGGAAGCCGTCGAAGGCCATGCCCCACAACAGGGATCCGGCGACGAACACGCCACCGTAGGCGGCGAGGATGCGGCCGAAGGTGGCGTCCGGTTGCAGGGTGGCGACGAAGCCGTAGAGGCCGAGGGCGATCACACCCGCGCCCATCCAGGCCCAGCCGCGATGCTCGCGCACCCCCTGCCAGATGAGCCAGGCCCCGCCGATTTCGGCGACGGCGGCGAGCCCGAACAGCACGATCGATCGCAGGACGGTCATGGGGATCAACCCTAGAGGTGGAGAGATTGCGACCGGTCGAACCACCCCGGGGGTGGTCCGACCGGTCCGGATAGCTAGTTGTCCGTGGACTTCTCGAACAATTGCTGCCCGAGGTATCCGCCGGGGCCGGGCACGCCGGGCGGGATCGCGAAGACCGCCGAACCGACCGGTGTCGTCCACTGGTTGAGGGCGTCGAACTCCGCGAGGCGCTGCTGCACGGGTAGGTACTGGGCGTCGATGTCGCGGTGGAACGTCGCGAACAGGAGTCCCGAATTCGACAGCTGCCCGGGTGCGGGCGCGTCGTCGTAGTTGAAGCCGCGGCGCAGGAACCGTTCTCCGTCGTGCGCGTGGTGGGCGCGCGCGATGTGCGAGGACGGCGGAATGAGCGGGATGCCGTACTGGTCGGTCACCGTGAAATCGGGTTCGTCGAATTCACCGCCGCCCGACAGTGGCGCACCGGTGTTCACGGTGCGGCCCACGGTGATCGCGCGCCCGTCCTTGTCGAGTTCGTCCCAGGTCTCGAGGTTCATGGCGATGCGCCGCAACACCATCGAGGTGCCGCCCGCCAGCCACCGCTGTGCCGCGCCGTCGTCCCACACCAGACGCTCGAAATCCGGTGTGCCCGGGACGATGTTGACGGTGCCGTCCACCGAACCCATCAGATTGCGCATGGTCTGGCCTTTGGCGGCATTGCGGAAACCGCGCTGCACCCAGCGCACGCCGACGAGGGATTTCACATGCTTGGACAGCACCCGCACGGCGTGCGAGACCGTGGTGGCCTCGTCGGCGCAGATCTGCAGCAGCAGATGCGCACCGGTGTAGGCGGGGTCGAGGCGGTCGATGCTGTAGGCGGGCAACGGTTTCAGCCATGCCGGTCGTTGTGCGTCGAGCCCGGCGACAGCGAACACTTCGGGTCCGAAGCCGACGGTCACGGTCAGTCGAGCCGGGCGCAGCGCCAATTCCGGTTCGGTGTCGGCGAGCGCGGGCCTGCCCTGGGTCAGTCGCACGGCATCGTCGGTCCAGATCTTCAGCAGTCCGATGATGTCGTCACGATCGGTGCCCGGATGCAG
The DNA here is from genome assembly GCF_045161165.1 of Nocardia sp. NBC_00511. NCBI lineage: Bacteria > Bacillati > Actinomycetota > Actinomycetes > Mycobacteriales > Nocardiaceae > Nocardia > Nocardia sp. NBC_00511. The sequence goes on along the minus strand of NZ_CP107849.1, from coordinate 2,780,481 downwards.
GTCGAACCCGACGAACGCGGCATGCCCGGGTGGATCGGTGGCGATGCCCGCCTGATGCTGACCGTAGAACTCGACCGTCTCGGCCGCCGGATCGCGGTCGTGTTCGCGGTGGGCGAGAGTGGCCGCGCCCCAGCCGATCCCGGCGGCCCCGGCCACTCCGGCAGCAGCCGCGCCGCCGCCGAGCAAGCGTCGCCGGGACAGTCGAGCCGAACGCGGCCGCTCGGGTCGCGGAGGCTCGGGTCGCTGCTGTTCGGCTGCGGCGGAAGGCTGTTCGGCCGGGGCGGAAGGCGAGTGCTCAGCCACCGTGGTTGGCGTTGTCGCCGGAGGGTGCGTAGTTCTCCTGACCGCCCGCGAAGTCGCGGACCTGCGCGGTGACGGTAGTGGTCGACCCGTCGGAGAAGGTCAGCGTGATGGGCGTTTCCGCGCCGGTGCGCAGCGGCGCCTCGAGCCCCATGAACATCAGATGCTCGCCGCCGGGTTGCAGGGTCGCGCGGCCGTGCGCGGGGATGGTGATGCCACCGGCCTTGGGGCGCATCTGCTTCTCGCCCGCCCCGTCGGGCACGACCTCGTGGATTTCGACGGTCGCCGAGGCCGGGCTGGCGGCGGCGACCAGGTTGACCGGTTGGTCGCCCTTGTTCTCGAGGGTGCCGAACGCGGCGGACATGCCGGAGTCGGCGGCCTTGATCCACTGATCACTCATGCTGACCTGGCTGGCGGCCCGCGCGGGTGTGCTCGAGGTGTTCGACGACGAACAGGCCACCGGCAGCAGTGCCAGGGTGGAAACGGCGGCAACCGCGCCGACGCGGTGCGCGAAACCTCCGGTGCGCGAACGCCGGACACGACTGCGGGGGAACTGGGACATGAGGTATCTCCGATTCTCGGGAGCGGGGGAGGACACCCCGTACTCCGGGCGCGGTGAAACCTGGTGCGCGGCACACACTGTCGTGCCGAGGATGCGCGGTATTACGCCCGAGCGAGGTGTGAGAGCAGCGGAGCGTTTCGGGGCGGGCCGCGACGGCCCAGACCCGGGGTGACCAGCAGACGCCGCACCTCGGCGCGATCGTCGCGGGTACGCGGTGTGAAAGGTCCGGCCGTCGGTCGCAGCGCTTCGGCCAATGCCAGCATGAACCGCCGCACGCTGGTGATCGCGCGGCGCAACCCCACCTCGGCGGCCCGAATGGCCAGTGCGCCGAGCGGAATCGCCACCAGGTGTGCCACCAGCATCGACGGCGACGAGGCGTGATGGTGATGCCCCGGCGACATCGACAGCGTGAGATGCCCGATGGTCTGCCCGGCGGCCAGCATGCCCATCACCGAGACGAGTCCCGGCCGGGCAGCCCGCACGGCCACGACGACCCCGATCAGCGTGCACGCGGCCAGCAGCAGAGCCAATGCGGACCCGTCGAGCCCGCTCGCGCCACCGCCGAGGCCGTGCGCGAGAATCGCCACCGCACCGGAAGCCGCGCCGACGGCAGCGCCGCGCAGGCGCGCGGTGTGATCCGTCGATGAGCGCACCCGGACATGCTACGACGCGGCGTCGTGGGCGGAGTTTCCAGGTGGTAGCGCCGGGGTCTCCACACAATCTTCACAATCGGCGCGAACCATCTCCACGGCCGTTGCCTAGTGTCACCTGCATGGAACACAGTCCGTCGCGCACCGCCGCCGCCGGGAGTCCGGCGCCCCGGCGCATTCTCGTGGTCGAGGACGAGCCGACCATCGCGGAATCCATCGCGGCCCGGCTGCGCGCCGAAGGTTACGCGGTCGACATCGCCCACGACGGTCCCGCCGCCGTAGCGGCCGAGGCCGCGAGCGATCCGGACCTGGTGGTGCTGGATGTGATGCTGCCCGGATTCGACGGCCTGGAGGTGTGCCGTCGCATTCAGGCGCGGCGTCCGGTGCCGGTGCTCATGCTCACCGCCCGCACCGACGAGACCGACATGCTGATCGGGCTCGGCGTCGGCGCGGACGACTATCTGACCAAACCGTTCTCGATGCGGGTGCTGGCCGCGCGCGTGCACGCCCTGCTGCGGCGGATCGAGCGCAGTGCCGCGCCGGGGGCCGCGATCGTCGTCGGGGATCTGCGCATCGACACCGATCAGCGCCGTGTCTGGCGCGGTGAGGACGAAACCCAGCTCACCCCACTGGAATTCGAGCTGCTGGTGCATCTGGCGCGGCGGCCGCGCACGGTGCTGGCCCGCGAACGGCTGCTCAGCGAGGTGTGGGGGTGGGCCGACGCGTCCGGCACCCGCGCGGTCGACAGTCACGTGAAAGCGTTGCGCCGCAAGCTCGGCGCGGACCTGATCCGCACCGTGCACGGTGTCGGCTACGCCTTGGAGACCCGATGACCGCCGAACTCGACAGCCCGGCGGCGGGCCGCTTCGATCGCCTGCGCGCGATCCCCTTGCGGTGGCCGCGTCCGCTGGACCGGGTGCGTTCGATCAAACTCAAGCTCGCGATCCTCATGCTGGTGTCGGGTGCGGTCGCGTTCGGATATTTCGCGTTGCGGATCGGCTGGCTGCCGCAGAACACCACCCTCGCCGCCATGCTGATCGCCCTGTTCACCTCGCAGGTGCTCGCGCACGGGATGACGCTGCCGCTGCGGGAGATGACCGCCGCCGCCAAACGCATGGCGCAGGGCGACTATTCGCGGCGGGTGCGCGCCACCTCCCGCGACGAGGTGGGGCAGCTGGCCGAAGCGTTCAACCAGATGGCCGCCGACCTGGCCGCCGCCGATCAGCAGCGGCGCGAGTTCATCGCCAATGTCTCGCACGAATTGCGCACGCCCATCACGGCTTTGGGGGCGGTGCTGGAGAACCTGGTCGACGGCGTGTCGCAACCGGATCCGGCGACCCTGCGCACCGCGCTCGCCCAGACCGAACGACTCAGCCTGCTGGTGAGTGAACTGCTGGCGCTGTCGAGCGTGGAAGCCGGTGCGGTGGCGCTGGATCGGGAACGCTTCGCCCTCGAGCCACTGCTGAAGGAGGTGGTCGCCGAGGCCGAGGTGATGGCCGCCGCCGTCGACCGTCCGGTCCGCTTCACCATCGCCGTCACCGGAGCGGGCCTGACCGTGGACGCGGATCGTGCCCGCCTGCACCAGGTGCTGCTCAATCTCCTCGACAACGCCACCCGCCACGGTCCAGCTTCCGGCGAGGTCCGCATCGAGGCCCGCCCCGACCGCACCGGCCTCGTCATCGATGTCGCCGACGACGGACCCGGCATCCCCTTCGCCGACCGCGCCCGCGTCTTCGAACGCTTCACCCGCGGCATGCCCACCTCCGGCGGGGGCACCGGGCTGGGCTTGGCCATCGCCCGCTGGATCGTCGAACTGCACGGCGGCAGCATCGCGGTCGCCGACCCTGGTTCCCGCATCCGCGTCACCTTGCCCGCAACCTGATCCGGCTCCCGGCGTTCCGCGCCGGATGAGCTGCCCGACAACAACTTTCCGAATAGTTCCTCGCAGATGCCCGGTGCGCCTCGCGCACCCGGGATGATCCCGCATACCTTCCGGAGGTTCCGTCATGCCCGAAAGACCCCCAGTCACTTCCGAAACAGACACCACCGCAACCTTTTCCGACCCATATCCGGGACCGGATGACGTCCCGGTCTACCGCCCGTACCCGATGCGCCTCCAGCCGATGCGGCCTGCACCGCGCTCCGCCCGCATCGCACTGGTACCCGGTGTCCTGTCCGCCACCCTCGCCACCGGTGTAGTCGCCGCTTTCCTCGTACCCGTCGACCGCCCGGGCCTGGGTTGGCTACTGACCGGACTGGCCACCGCAGGCGCTGTGTACATGGTCGACCGCCACGCCCGCCGCGCGACCTCCACCACGAATGAAATGGACGGCAGCGAGGCCGCAGCGGACGAAGCCACATTCGATTCGACTGGCGCGCAACGCCACACCGATGATGCGCCCGATACCCAATTGATGGGACAGCGTCGGGCCAGTGACGAGCCCGACACGGTGGCGGTCGGAACAGGCCGTGGCTGTGATGGGCCCGCCGCCGTGACCGTTGTTCAGGGGCACGGTGGTGACGAGTTCGACATCGTGACCGCCGACGATGAGGCAGCCTCCACGGCTGTCGGTCCGAGCGGTGTCGGGACCACTGATCCGGGCGGATTCGATGATGAGTCGGACACCGACGCCGCGCGGTCTGCGAATTCGGATGGTGAGGTTGCCGCACCGGCCGGTGTGTGGCTGGATGCGCGCAGCCGCGCCCTGCTGGGGCGGATCTGGTGGGCGGGACTGGCCTTGGCCCTGCTGGGCGTCGGCGTGATCCGCGGCGCGCCTTGGCTTTTCGTGCTGTGTGTCCTCGTCGCCGGTGTCACGGGATCGCTGGCCGTGGTGGGGAAACGGTCGATGTACGGGCTGCTGTTCGACGCGCTGATCGTGCCGTTCGCGGCGACCACCGTGCTGCCGTGGCTGGCTGGCGGGGTGCGCCGGGCGCGCGGCTGGTCGGCGGAGGGTTCGCGGCGACTGTGGTGGTCGCTGGCGGTTACGGCGGGACTGCTGCTGGTGTTCGTGCCACTGCTGGCCGGAGCCGACCCGGTGTTCGCCGACCTGGTGAACGGACTGGTACCGCGGGTGGACGCGGCCGCGCTGACCCGCTGGTCGCTGGTGTTCGTCATCGCCGGGCTGGGCACGGCCGGAGCGCTCTATGTGCTGGCCGGGCCGCCGCCGGTCGCGGAGGGCGCGGGTTCGATGCTGGGACAGCGGGTTCGACGGTTCTCACAGCTGGAGTGGGGTATCCCGGTGGCGGCGCTGATCGTGGTGTTCGCCGCGTTCCTGGGCACCCAGATGGCCGTGCTGTTCGGCGGTGACGGCTACGTGCAGCGCACCGCCGGTCTCACCTACGCCGAGTACGCCCGCAGTGGTTTCTGGCAGTTGTCGATCGTGAGCCTGCTGGCGTTGGCGGTGATCGCGGCGGTTCTCGGTTTCGCCGCCCAGGTGGTGAGCGCGGAACGGGTCCGCCTGCGGTTCGCGGTGGCCATCCTCAGTGTCCTGACCCTGGTGATCGTGGCCTCGGCGCTGCATCGTATGTGGACCTATCAGCAGGCGTACGGGTTCACGGTGCTGCGGGTGCTGGTCTCGGTGGCCGAGGTGTGGATCGCGGTGGTGTACCTGCTGGTGCTGGCCAGCCTGGTACGCCTGGATCGCCGCTGGGTGCCGCGTGCGGCGCTCGGCGCGGCCGCCGCCACCCTGCTCGTACTGGCCGTGCTGAACCCGGAACAGTATGTGGCGGAACGCAATATCGCCCGCTGGCAGTCCGGCAGGTCCCTGGACGCGGACTACCTCGGCACCCTGTCCACCGATGTCCTTCCGGCCATCGACCGGCTGCCCCCCGCCGAACGCGACGAGATCGCCACAGCTGTCCGCGCCCGCCTCACCCCCGACACCTGGTATTCCTGGAACCTTTCCCGGGCCCGCGCGCACTGACCCCGATCACCCGGTGGGGAGGGTGGCGCGGACGGCGAGGCCGACCAGCTAACGCAGCGAAAGTCCCTGCGCGACTACCGTTCCTGGCCGGCCACGCGGACCGGTCCCAGTCCCAGCTCCCGCAGCAGCAGGATGCGCTGCAACCGGACCAGGGCTCCGGCGTCGTAGTAGCGCATGCCGTTGGCTCCGGTCCGGCTGGGCGTGAGCAGACCGGTCTGGCCGTAGTGGCGCAGGGTGCGGCTGGTGGTGCCCGCGGCCTTCGCCAATTCCTCGATGGACCATTCCTGTTCGTTCACGCTCACCAGCGTGCGGGTTGACGCCGCGTCAATGTCAACACCCGGTCCGGGATGGCCGGGCTTGTCGGGGGCGGGTGCCAGACTCGGGGCATGCGATGGGCGGTGGCGGAGACGGCGGACGGTGCCGTGCGGCTGTGCCCGTTGGACCGTGACGGACGACCGGCGGGCCCGGTGCTGCGGGAGGCATCGCTGGTGGAGGCGGTGCGGGCGCGGCCGGAGGTGGAGCGGTGGGTGTGGCGCTCGACGGCGGAGGTGTATCGGCCGCTGCTGGCAGCGGGGGTGCGGGTGGCGCGCTGCTACGACGTGGAGGCGGCCGAGTCGCTGCTGATCGGACACGAGGAGGGGCAGGCCGGGCAGGCCCGGTCACTGGCGGCCGCCTGGGCGCGACTACGCGGGCTGCCGGTGCCCGCGGATCCGCCGCTGCGCGCCGCGGAGACCCAGCCGTCGCTGTTCGAGTCCGGGCCGGTGCCGCTGCCCGCGGGCACCGACGAATTCGACGCGCTGCTCGAGGTGTACGCGGGCCAATTGCGACGCACCGCGCGCGCCGAGCATCCCGACCGGATGCGGTTGCTGCTGGCGGCCGAGTCGGCGGGGATGCTGGTGGCGGCGGAGATGTCGCTGGCCGGAATCCCGTGGCGGGCCGATGTACATCGCGATCTCCTCGAAGAGCTACTGGGGGAACGGTTTCCGGGCGGGATGGAGCCGCGGCGGATGGCGGAGCTGGCCGATCAGGTGTCGGCGGCGTTCGGCACCCGGGTGCGGCCGGACCTGCCGCAGGAGATCGTCAAGGCGTTCGGGCGCGTCGGCATCGAACTGGCCTCGACGCGGAAATGGGAATTGCAGCGGGTCGAGCATCCGGCGGTGGGACCGCTACTGGAGTACAAGTCGCTCTACCGGGTCTACACCGCGCACGGCTGGTCGTGGCTGGCGCAGTGGGTGCACGACGGCCGCTTCCGGCCCGAATATCTGCCCGGCGGCACCGTTTCGGGTCGTTGGACCACCAATGGTGGTGGGGCACTACAGATCCCGAAGGTGATCCGCCGCGCCATCCGCGCCGATCCGGGCTGGCGGCTCGTAGTCGCTGACGCCGCGCAGATGGAGCCGCGGGTGCTGGCCGCCATCTCGCGGGATCGCGGCCTGATGGAGGTGGCCGGGCGCGGCGACGACCTGTACGCGGACCTGGCCGCGCGCGCCTTCGGCAGTGATCGCGCCCAGGCCAAGATCGCCATGCTGGGTGCGATCTACGGGCAGACCTCCGGGGACGCCCTCACCCATATGGCCGAGCTGCGCCGCCGCTTCCCGGCCGCCATGGCCTACGTCGACGATGCCGCGCACGCCGGTGAGGAGGGCCGCCTGGTGCGCACCTGGCTGGGTCGCACCTGCCCGCCCGGCACCGTCACGGGCTTCGAGGAGGACGAACCGCACGCCCTGCCGCGCAATGGTTTCGGCACCACTTCCGCGGCCCGCGCCCGTGGCCGCTTCACCCGCAATTTCGTCGTCCAGGGCAGTGCCGCCGACTGGGCGCTGCTGCTGCTTGCGGGTATCCGCACCACGTTGACGCAGGCCGACCTGCGTGCCGAACTGGTGTTCTTCCAGCACGACGAGGTGATCGTGCACTGCCCAGAGGAGGAGGCCGCCACGGTGGTGGAGGCGATCACCGCTGCCGCCGACACCGCGGGCGAACTCGCGTTCGGCCGGACCCCGGTGCGCTTCGCGTTCACGACCGCCGTGGTCGAGTGCTACTGGGACGCGAAGTAATCCACCGGATTCGATTGCGCCCCGGTCAGGGGACTACGACCGGCTCCCAGGTGCGTCCCGAGTCCTGAGTGGTGAGCAACGTGCTCGGGTCGTCGTGACTGCCCTTGCCGATGACCACGAAACCGGTTGTGGCGGAAACGAATTCGCCCTGCGAGATCTTGGCTTCCGGATCGGGCGCGGTGTAGGTGCTGGTCCAGGTGGTGCCGCCGTCACTGGAGGTGAGCAGCTGATTGTCGATGGCGGCCACCAGATGGGTGGTGTCGGCGGCGATCAGGGTGGAGGAGCGCGGAATGCTCGGCCACACCTGCCCGGTCTCGGTGAAGGTGACACCGCCGTCGCGGGAGGTCATCAGATGCGAGGTGGCCGGTTCGTCCTCGTAGGAGCCGGTGCGGCCGCACAGTGCGACCAGTCGGCTCTCGGTGATGGCATGCCAGGAGGCAGGACCGTTGTGCCCGCACGGCGGCGTCCACTGCGCCCAGGTGTCGCCCACCAGCCGTGATCCGGTCACGCCGCGATTGTCGATCACCAGCCACGAGCGTTCGCCTGCCGCGGTGAACACCGGGGACGGGACGGGCCCGCCGCCGGTGGTGAACGCGCCGGTGCTGGTGGTGGACCAGGTTTCGCTGTCGAGCGGGCTCGACATCATGACCACGGCCTTGTTGTCGGAGCCCATACCGGTGACGTGCACGGCGTCGGAGGAGAACGACAGCGTCCAGTGCTTGCCGAAACTGCGCAACCCGACGTCGACCGGATGCCAGGCGGCGCCGCCGTCGTGCGTGGAGTACAGCTGATCGTCGACGGTGATCCAGCCGTTGTGGCGGTCGGTGAAGGTCAGCGACACGAGGTTGGCCGCGGTGCTGTCGCGCAGTGGCGCCGGCAGGCTGAGCTGCTTCCAGGTCTGCCCGCCGTCGGTGGTGTGCTGCAGGGTGCGGCAGTTGGCACTGGTGCACGGGAAGGTGCGCCCGAGCACCCAGCCCTCGTCGGCGGTGGCGAAGGTGAACGAATCGGGTTGGAAGCCGACCGGATTCGGGGCGGCGGTGGTGGGCGGTGGCGGGCTCGACTCCGGGGCCGGGGTGGCGCTACCGGACGCGGCGGCCGCGGTGGACGGCGACGCGCTCGCGGAGTCGTGGTCCTGGATGGTGAGTCCGGCGACGAGCGCGGCCGCCAGCACCGGCGCCCCGACTGCGGCCAGACCTGCGATAACGACCGGATCAGTCCGCAACCCCACTGGCCGGGTCTCCCTTCGACACACTGCCGGGCCGGTTCCCGGGAGGTTCACCCGGGCTGCCCTGTGACACAACGGGATCGAGTATGCCCGGTGCCGATTCGAATCGCCCAACCGGATCCGGGGCGGGCGATTCGGGCATACGGCACGAGTCGCGTGGTCTCAGCCGCGCAGCCGCCGCACCAGGCCCAACGCGGTCTCGCGCAGCTCCTCGACCGATTCGGCGACATACATCAGATCGACGAAGAAGTGCTCGAATCCGGTTTCGGCGGCGACGGATTCGATGGTGCTCGCGACGAGTTCCGCATCGGTGCCCGCGGCGACGTTCACCCGCACGATGGTGTCGATGTCGCGCGGGTCGCGTCCGGCGGTCTCGGCGGCCTGATCGATGACTGCCCGCAGCTTCAGCAGCTGCTTGCCCCACCCGGGCGGACCCGGCACCGGCACCACCGGCAACCATCCGTCCCCGCGTGCCCCGATGCGCGCCAGCCCCGGCGGCGTGAACGACCCCAGGTGAATCGGCGGCCGCCGCACCGGCTTCAACTCACTGCGATGCCGCGGCACCGTCACATACTTGCCGCGATACTCGGCCGGATCCTCGGTCCAGATGGCATGCAGCGCATCGAGTGTCTCGTCCAGGCGCGCACCCCGGTGCGTGAACGGCACCCCCGCCGCCTCGTACTCCTCCGGCGACCACCCGATCCCGAGCCCGGCGATCAACCGCCCGCCACTGACCACGTCGATACTGGTCAGCGACCGGGCCAGCAGGGCAGGCCGATGCAGCGGCGCGATGAGCACATTGGTCCCCAATGTCACCCGCTCGGTGACCGCGGCCGCGATGCCCAGCACCACGAACGGGTCGAGCACCGAATCGAATTCGACGGGAATGGTGTCCTTCCCGGCGTACCCGACCTTGGGGTCGGTGGCCGCGATCAACCGTTCCCCGACCCACAGACTGTCGGCCCCGGCCTGCTCGAGCGCGGTGGCGTATTGCGCGACCTGTGCCGCCTGCCGCGCCTGCGGACCGTACTGCGGAAGCGAGAACCCGAGTTTCATCCTTCCGGTGATACCAGAACCCGACCCCGCCGCGCCCATCCACCCGTGACCTGCGCGGTATGCGCGCCGGGTCGGGGCTGCGCAGGATGGGCGGGATGGGAGAACACAAGAACCGGATGCTGGCCGGAAACCTCTACCGGGACAACGATCCAGAACTGGTCGCCGAACGCCGCCACTGTCAACGCCTGCTGGACACGTTCAACGCCACCGGCGCCGACGAGGAGACACACCGCAGGGTGCTGCTCGAGGATCTGCTCGGCGAGATCGGCCCGGGCTCCTGGATCATGCCGCGCCTGCAATGCGACTATGGCTATCTGATCCGGCTGGGCCGCAACAGTTTCCTCAACTACGACGCGATCCTGATGGATTGCGCCCCCATCACCATCGGCGACGATGTCTCCATCGGCCCGCGCGCCCAGCTGCTGACCGCCCTGCACCCGATGGCCGATCACGGGTTGCGCCGGGAGCGCTGGGAATCGGCGGCCCCGATCACGATCGGCGACAATGTCTGGCTCGGTGGCGGCGTCATCGTGTGCGCCGGGGTGACGATCGGGGCGAACACGGTGGTCGGCGCGGGCAGCGTGGTCACTCGCGACCTGCCCGAAAAGGTTTTCGCCGCAGGCAATCCCGCGCGCGTCATCCGCTCGCTGTGAGCATCTCGCGGGTTATGCGCTGAGCCCGGTCAATTCGGCGCAGGCGCGGTGCAGGCGGGTGGCGGCGGCATCGTCCTGGGCGGCGGGGGAGGGGGCCCGGACCCGGTTGTGCTGGAAGTAGCAGCCGGTGACGGGGGCGACGTCGGGGGAGGTGGCGAGATAGGTGAGGGCGCGGCCGCCCTCCTCGGGGGTGATCATGAGCAGCCGTTTGCCGACGGCCAGTGCCGGGCGTGCGAACCAGGGCGCCGAGTTCCAGATATCGGTGGCCACGATGCCGGGGTGGAAGGCGTTGGCGGTCACGCCGGTTCCGGTCAGCCGCCGCGAGAGTTCCCGCACGTACAGGACGTTGGCGAGTTTGGCGCGCCCGTAGGCGGTGTTGGGACTGTAGCCGTGCCGCAGTTGCAGGTCCTCGAAGTCCAGGGCGGTGCCGTAGTGCATGACCGAGGAGGTGAACAGGATGCGCGCGGGCGCGCCATCGCGCAGCAGGTCGAGTAACAATTCGGTGAGCAGGAACCCGGCGAGATGGTTGACCGCGAACGTCGCTTCGAGCCCATCCCCGGTCTCGGTGCGGCGGGTATGGAACGCTCCGGCATTGTTGGCCAGGACATCGAGGCGGTCGTAGCGGGCGTGCAGGGTGTCGGCGAGGCGGCGGACCGAATCCAGTGCGCTCAGATCGCATTGCAGGGCGTCGACTTCTCCGCGCCCGGCCGCACGCACCAGATCGACTGCGGCGGCGAGCTTTTCGGGATTGCGGCCGACCAGCACCAGATGATTTCCGGTGGCGGCGAGCTGTTGCGCGGCGGCCAGGCCGATTCCCGACGTCGCCCCCGTGATCAGCATGGTCTTCATGCCCTGCCAGCCTGCCATATCGCGCTGCGGCTGTCTCGGGTCCGGGGGTGTGATCGTGATTCGGATTTCGTGAATGACACTGTCGCGCAACGGATCAGCATCGTTGTCCGGGTGCACGAACGCGGGGGTCCGGAATGGTGCGCGCTGCCAGGTGACAGACCGCCGCCGGTCCCGTACTGTCCCAGACAGTAGGTCGGCGTGCTGGCTGACCTCAGCGGCAAAGGAGCCGGGCCATGGCGCAACCCCTCGACACGACGGCACTCCCGGGCATCCGCCCCGCCCTGCCGCCCGCCGCCCGCTTCGACATCGGCCCCGCCCGATACCCGCGGGTGCACATCCGGCGCGGCATCGGAATCCGGCTCGCCGACGGCACCATCCTCTCCGCCGACATCACCCGGCCCGCCGACGCCACCGGAACACCCGTCGACACCCCGCTGCCCGCCGTCATCACCCTGACCCCCTACAACAAGACCCTGATGACCCGCGCCAACCCGCTCATCGACGCGGTCTCCACCATCGCCCCGCTCGTCTACCGCCTGGTGCCGCCGTCGCCGCACGGTCGCGCGGGCGGTCGCGAAATGCTGCGCGCCCTCGGTGGCGGCGCGCTCGAATCCATCCGCGCCAACCGCACTCTCATCGCCCGCGGCTACGTGCACGTCGCCGTCGACGTGCGCGGCACCGGCACCTCCACCGGCCGCCTCGAGATGATGTCCGAACGCGAACAAGCCGACCACCTCGAAGTGCTGCGCTGGGTGCGCGAACAACCGTGGTGCGACGGCGATCTCGCCATGACCGGCATCTCCTACCTCGCGATGACCGCCCTGCAGACCGCCGGGCGCGCGCCCGAGGGCCTCAAAGCCGTCTTCGCCCTCGTCGGCTCCGAGGACCCCACCCGCGACCTGATGCTCACCGGCGGTGCGCAATCCACCTTCAGCCTCGCCTGGCTCGCGGCCGTCAACGGCAGCAAATGGTTGCCGTCCATCCCCGGCCTGGTGAAAACCGGTGCCGCCGGGCACTTCCTGCGTGACCGCCTCGCCAGCCCGTTCACCCGCTTCACCGATATCGCCGGCGCGCTCGTCGACGACCGGCATCCGCAGCACTACTACGACGCCGACGCCCGCGCCCGCCGCCCCCGGCTGGAGCAGTTCACGGCCGCCACCTGGATTCATGCCGGCTGGCACGACGTGTTCGCGCGCTCCGGCCCCGCCCTGCACCAGCGCCTCCGATTGCCCACGGGCGCGGCCCAACTCGTCATCGAGGACAGCTATCACGTGGGCCCCGGCACCGGCTTCGGCAGCGCCGAACACCCGCAGCGCCTCGACGAACTGCAATGCGCCTTCTTCGACCGCTGGGTCAAAGGCATCGACAACGGCATCGACGCCTACGGTCCGGTCACCGTGCGCCAGCTGGGCGGAGACTGGGTCGGCCGAGACGCCTACCCGCATCCGGCGGCCCGGCCGCACCACTGGTACCTCTCGGCGCGCACGAGCGGCGCGGCACCGCATGCCGCCACCGACGGCTCGCTGCGGTCGGAGCCCGACCGGCGCCCGACCCGAATCCGGTTGCCGCGCAAGCGTCCGGGCATCGCCTCGCAGACCACGACCTGGATGATGTGCGGGCTGCCCGCCTTCCTCGGCAACCGCTGGTCCATCGACGACCGCGCCCACGAGGCCGCCGCCGTCACCTTCACCAGCGACGCCCTCGACCACGACCTGCTGCTGTCGGGCCCACTCAACCTGCACCTGAACGTGAACGCCGCGGGCACCGAAGCCTTCTGGGCGGTCACCGTCTGCGACGTCGCCCCCGACGGCGCGTCCAGCGTCATCGCTCGCGGCGCGCTGCGTTCCACCCGCCGTGCCGTCGACGAAACCACCAGCGGCTACCACGACGGCGAACTGCTCACCCCCGACCATCCCCTCACCGCCGAATCCGTTCTCCCGGTGAAACCCGGTGTGCCACACGAACTCGACATCGACCTCACTCCCACCGAGGCTGTCCTGCGCCACGGCCACCGCCTGCGCGTCGCCGTCGCCCGCACCAGCTGGCCCCGCTACTTCCTCACCCCGGCCGTCACCCGCCACATCAAAGGTCAGGACATCCTCCTGGACCCGGACCACCCCAGCCGCCTCACCTTCCTGGCGACACCACTGGCCACGGCCGCCACCCGCGAGACCGCCTGAGCGGCACAGTCACCGCGAATGCCTCGAATTCTCGGCCATGACCCGACAGGTAATGGTTTCGCGTACTCCGCCTTCGTACGATCAGGACATGCGTACACAAACGGCCGGTGATCTGCTGCGGCACTGGCGCACCACCCGCAGGCTCAGTCAGCTCGAGCTCGCGGGCCGCGCCGAGACCTCCACCCGTCACCTCAGCTTCATCGAAACCGGCCGTGCCACCCCCAGTCGCCAGATGCTGCTGCACCTGTCCGACGAACTCGAAATCCCACTGCGCGAACGCAATCGGATGCTGCTGGCCGCCGGATACGCCCCCGTCTACACCGAACCGGAACTCGACACCCCCGCCATGGAACCCGTCCGCAACGCCGTCCGCCAGATCCTCACCGGCTACGAACCGCACCCCGCGCTCGCCGTCGACGCCGGCTGGAACATGATCGACGCCAATGCCGGTATCGCCCTGTTCCTGGAGGGTGTCGATCCGCGACTGCTCGAGGGGCCCGTCAACGCGCTACGGCTGAGCCTGCATCCCGGCGGCCTCGCCCCGCGCATCATCAACCTCCCCGAATGGCGTGGACATCTCTTCGAACGCCTGCAACGACAGATCGACGTCAGCGGCGCACCCGAACTCATCGCCCTGCTGCAGGAACTGCGCGCCTACCCCGGCGGCGAGGAATCACCCGGCCTGCCCGAGCCCGATCAGGCCGTGGTCCCGCTGCGCCTGCGCCTCGACGGTCACGACCTCGCATTCCTCAGCATCACAACGGTTTTCGGCACCCCGATGAACGTCACCGTCGCCGAGATCGCCCTGGAAGCCTTCTTCCCCGCCGACGCCGCCACCGCGACCCTGCTGCGCGAACGCATCGCGGTCCCCGCCGACTAGTCGGTCCGCAACCGGTGGGGGATACCCCACAATGAGACCCCATGGACGTGTCCGCGCACCTGGCCCACTTGACCGGCGTCCCCACCGCCCGGCTCCGGCATTTCGGACACCGCCACGCGTGGAATCTCTACCAGGCCGAATTGTCGGATGGCCGTGATGTTTTCGTCAAAGTCGCGGACACGAATCCAGATTCGGTGACCGGCACGCGAGCGGGTTCGGACGTGGAGACATCCCTCGACTCGGTATCCGCAGCGACAGACGGATCGGAGTCGGAGGGCATCGCATCGGGTGACGCGGCATCGGATGCGATGTCGGGTGGCTCGAAGCCCGGCGCGATAACGACCGGTGTCCTGGAGGCGGAGGCGGCCGGGCTGCATTGGCTGGCCGACAGCGGCATCGACATCGTCCCGCCCGTGCTCGCGGCGGACTCCACCATGCTCGTACTGCCGTGGCTGTCCACCGAATCCGCCACTGCCGATGCCGCGGAGAAACTCGGTCGCGACCTGGCCGCCTTGCATGCCACGGGCGTGTCCTCTTACGGCGCGTCGTGGCCCGGCTTCATCGCGACGCTACCCCTCGACAACACGATCACCACGGGGGAGTGGGGGAGCTGGTACGCCGACTACCGCCTGGCGCCCTACCTGCGCACCGCCGCCCCGATCCTCGGCCGCGACGGCACCCGCTTGATCGAACGCGTCATGGACCGCATCGACCACCTCGCCGGACCACCCGAGCCGCCCAGCCGCATCCACGGCGACCTCTGGTCCGGCAACATCCTCTGGTCTGCCGATCGCGCGATGCTGATCGACCCCGCCGCCCACGGCGGCCACCGCGAAACCGACCTGGCCATGCTCGCTCTGTTCGGCGCGCCGCATCTGGACCGGATACGCGCCGCCTACGACGAGGCGACCCCGCTGGGTTCCGGCTGGCGGCAACGCATTCCACTACATCAACTTCACCCGTTGCTCGTGCACGTGGTGCTGTTCGGCGACTCCTACCGGGGGATGGCCCTGTCCGCGGCGGCCGCCGCGTTGTCGGGGTAGGGGGCTCGAGCCGAGGGCCGCTGCGGCTGATCGGGGATCAGTGGCCGAGCTGAGGAACTTCCGTCGGTGCGCACCCGGCACGGTCCATCATAAAAAATATGTACATGGAAATATGCGAATCTAAACATGTGTTTCCGCCCTTTTGGTGGTCCCGCCCGGCCCGTGGCCAAAAGGAAGAACAACCGCCCTTGATGGGGAAGGGTCCACCTGGTTCGTGTCAGGTGGTCGGATAGCGTCGGTGGGGTGGAGTTGCAGCGGATTCATCACGTCGCGATCATCGCCTCGGACTACGAGAAGTCGAAGGCGTTCTACACCGAGATCCTCGGGTTGCGGGTGATCGCGGAGCACTATCGGGCCGAAAGGCGTTCCTACAAGCTGGATCTGGCGTTGCCGGATGGTGGGCAGCTCGAGCTGTTCTCGTTCCCGGATCCGCCCGCGCGGCCGTCGCGGCCGGAGGCGGCGGGGGCGCGGCATCTGGCGTTCGTGGTGGCGGATGTGGCTGCGGCGCTGGCGGAGCTGTCGGCGCGGGGTGTGGCGGTGCAGGAGGTCCGGGTCGACGAGTACACGGGCAAGCGTTTCGCGTTCTTCGCCGACCCCGATGAGCTGCCGCTCGAGCTGTACGAAGCGTGAGGTGAGCGGGGTGGGGGCGGGTGGGTGAACGGTGAAGCGGGGAGCCGCGTTTCGATGCCGCTCGGTCGCGGTGATTCGGGCTCCCATACGATGGGTCGCATGACCAAAGTGCTTCTGAAGACCTCCGCCGGGGACATCACCCTGGACCTCGATGAGGCCAAGGCGCCCAAGACCGTCGCGAACTTCGTGGACTACGTCAAGGCGGGCCACTACGCGAACACCGTGTTCCATCGGGTGATCCCGAGCTTCATGATCCAGGGTGGCGGCCTGACCGAGAACATGCAGCAGAAGCCGGCCCCGAATCAGGTCGAGAACGAGGGCAGCAACGGCCTCAAGAACGACAAGTACACCGTCGCCATGGCGCGTACCTCGGCTCCGCATTCGGCCAGCGCGCAGTTCTTCATCAACACCGCCGACAACGGTTTCCTGAACTACCCGGGCCAGGACGGCTTCGGTTACGCGGTGTTCGGCAAGGTTGTCGACGGCATCGATGTCGTGGACGCGATCGAGAAGGTGCGCACCGGCAGCAAGTCCGGCCACCAGGACGTGCCGACCGAGGCGATCACCATCCTGTCCGCCGAGCTGGTCTGATCCGCTTTTCGGTATCGACAGTTCAACGGCCCGGAACCTAGAGGTTCCGGGCCGTTGTCGTTGTCGGAGTGGATGTTTCGCGGTTCAGGCGTCCAGCACGCGGACGTCGCGCTGTACTACGGGTGCTTGCACCGACCAGGGGAAGTTGATCCAGCGGTCGGTGCGCTTCCACACGTATTCGCAGTCCACTTCGGAGTGCGGTTTCTGGTAGATGACCGCGCAGCGGACTTCGGCGACGTGGTCGGAGCAGAAGTCGCGCACCAGTTTGAGGGTTTTGCCGGTGTCGGCGACGTCGTCGGCGACCAGGACGGTGGCGCCGGTGAGGTCGACGGCGCTGGGTACCGGTGGCAGCATGACCGGTAGGTCGAGGCGTTGGTCGACTCCGGTGTAGAACTCGACGTTCATGACGTGGAGGTTCTTGACGTCGAGGGCGTAGCCGAGGGATCCGGCGACGAACAGGCCGCCGCGGGCGATGGAGAGGATCAGGTCGGGTTCGAATCCGTCGTCGGCGATCTCCTGGGCGAGTTCTCGCCCGGCGGTGCCGAACAGGTCCCAGGTCAGTTCCTCACGATCGCTCATGCTCGACTCCGTTTCTCGCTGCGTCACCGGTCATCGGATTCTACGAGGCGGGCTCAGGGCTGGTGGGTGATGGTGTACCAGAGCAGGGCGAGGGTGCCGAGGGCGAAGATCGGTACCAGCACCAGGGTTTCGACCTTGTTGCCGGTGCGGTCGATGATCGGGACGCGGGTGCGGATCTGCAGTGGCCACAGCAGGCGGCAGCCGCGGTCGGTGAGGCAGTCGCCGATGAGGTGGGCCAGGGCGCCGAGGCCGACGGAGA
Source organism: Nocardia sp. NBC_00511 (assembly GCF_045161165.1). NCBI lineage: Bacteria > Bacillati > Actinomycetota > Actinomycetes > Mycobacteriales > Nocardiaceae > Nocardia > Nocardia sp. NBC_00511. The sequence goes on along the minus strand of NZ_CP107849.1, from coordinate 2,763,047 downwards.
ACGGCAGCCAGAGGGGTTTGTCGCTGATCCAGTGGTCGATGACGAAGGTGCCGCAGACGGCGAGGATGACGACGGTGACCCAGGATTTGGGTCCGTCGCCGCTGGGGGCGAAGTTGAGGGCCTTGATGGCGAGGGCGAGCAGGAAGAACACCAGGGCGAGGGTGAAGTAGCGGCCGAGCCAGTGTTCGCCGGCCCAGGTGCCGTAGGTGATGGCGGCGACGAAGGCGAAGGAGTGGGTGGCGTGGCGGTGGCCGCCGGAGATTTTCGAGATGCCTTTGCACGCGTAGTGCGAAACCGGGCCCAGCACATGCGAAATGGTGCCGTTGGGGTGGTCGGCGTCGGGCAGCAGTGCGGCGCCCGCGGTGAGGAAGGTGCCCATCACCAGGTCTACGGCGCGTATCGACCCGGATTCCACTGCGGGATAGGTCAAGACGGTGAACGGTAGCGCCGCGGCGGCCGCTGACCAGGCGAGGGCTCCGCTGGTCGCATGTGAATGTCCTAGCACCGACTGAAGATTAGCGGATGTCATAGATCGTTCTCGCAGGTTGGGCTGTGAGTTCAGGGACGTTGCCGCGCAGGCGATTCCGGTGACGGGCTGGGGTGGGTGTGAAAACGGTTGCCGCGCAGTCGGTCTGGGTGTCCACCTGTTGCTGAGCGGCGGTTGTGGTGGCCCGTGTGCGGCCGCCGACGGGGCTGAAATAGTCTCGGGTGGATTGCGCTTTCCGCTCAGAGAGGAACGGACATGTCGGTAGCGTCCGCGGTGAAGGATCAGATCCAGCAGATCGGTGGGGGATTCATGTTCTCCCGGGAAGCTCGGGCCTTCGCCGACGAGACCGGGGTGCCGGGCTTCCTGCCCGTCTACACGCGGGGTCGCGGCGGTGTGCTGGGTGAGGTCGACGCCGATGTGGTGACGGCGGCGTTCGGGTTCTTCCGCCCGCAGACGGTGCGTACGGCGTGGGAGTCGACCGCGCACATCCCGGCGGCCGAGGCGGCGGTGCGGTATCTGGGGGTCTGTCAGGATTTCGGTCGGCGTCGTCTGGCTGATTTCGCGCAGGCCGATCGGCTCGCGGAACTGCTGGGCGCGGTGGTGGCCGCGGCGGATCCGGTGTCGGCGCCGCTGTTCGCGGGCTGGCGTGCGCTGCCGCGTGCCGGCGATGGTCCGGGCTTGGCGTTGCAGTTGATCCAGACGCTGCGGGAACTGCGTGGCGGTCTGCATCTGGTCGGCGTGCTCGGCAGTGGTCTGACGCCGGTGCAGGCGGTGCTGATCGCGGGGTCGCCGCTGGAGTCGGGGCCCGAGCATGCTCGTAGTTTCGGGTGGCCGGAACCGTATGAGGAGATCACCGCGGAGCTCAAGGGTCGTTGGATGCAGGCGGAGTCGATCACCGAGGATCTCATCGCCCCCGCGTTCGCGGTGTTGGACGACAACGAGGGCGATGAGCTGGTGAAGCTGCTGGATGCCGCTCAGGCGGCGGTGTTCGGCGGTCGCTGAGTTCGCCTCAGCGGTGCAGGAATTCGAGGGTGACGCGTTCGAAGGCCTCCTGGGCCTCGTACATCACCCAGTGCCCGCATTTGGGGAACACGTGCAGTTCGGCATGCGGGATCTGCCGTAGCGGTATGAGCGCCATGTCGGTGGGGCATTGGCGGTCATCGGCGCCCCAGGTGAGCAGGACCGGGCTCTTGACCTTGTGCAGCATCGACCAGTACGGCGGGGTGGGGGAGTTCTCCATGAACTGCTGTTGCAGGGCAAGGGCTTGCGAGCCGTACATGGCTTTGAGGCTGTGTTGGGCGTCGGGTTCGCTGGCGGCGGTCCAGCGTTCCTCGACGAGGTCGTCGGTGATCATCTTGGGGTCGTAGATCATGCAGCGCAGCCAGCGCAGCAGGCCTTCGCGGCTGGGGTCGTCGGCGAATTCCGACAGCAGCCGGGTGCCTTCGCTGGGGTTGGCCGAGAGCAGGCTGTGTCCGACGCCGCCGATGGCGATGAGCTTCTCGACGCGCTGCGGGTGGGCGATGGCGACGTTGACGGCGACGACGCCGCCCATCGAGTTGCCCAGCAGGGCGGCGGAATCCAGGCCGAGGGCGTCCATGAAGCGGATGACCGAGTCCACGGCGGTGAGTACGGGATGCCCCGGCACCGGGTCGCTGACGCCGAAGCCGGGGAATTCCAGTACGTAGCAGTGGAAGTGCTCGGCGTAGAACCCGAGGTTGCCGCGGAAGTTGCGCCAGCCGTTGACGCCGATGCCGGAGCCGTGCAGCAGGATCAGGGGCGGGCCGTCGCCGGCCTCGTGGTAGCGCAGGACACCTTTGTCGGTGCTGATTTCTCGTTGTGTGCCTTCGTATGTGACGTCCACACCATCACACTAGAACACGTTTCAATTCGAGATATCTCTGCATGCGGACATACGCATGTGCCGACTCGTCCTCGCGTACCCCGAAACACAAAGAGCCTGCCCGGAACTCAGAAGGCGAACTGGTTGCCGTAGGCGGAGTTCTGCAGGAACCCGTCGGTGGTGGCGACCGAGGCGGTCACGAACGGCACCGCGGTGACCGGTGAGGCGCAGCGCGCGACATTGAGCGGCGTGCGCTGATGCGCGATGCGGTAGGGGAAGCTGGTGGTGGAATCGAGGGTGGCGGTCGCGGTGGTCAGCGTGGTGACCTGGCCGGGAATCAGGGTGGCGGTGAGGGATTCGCTGAGTCCGGCGGTGCCCGAGAGGCTCGGCGCGATGCTCACCGACGGCGGCGCGCCCAGGGTGATCGAGGGGGTGATGCCCGCGGTGCCGCTCTGGTTGGGGCTGATGCCGACGGTGATGCCGCTGGAGAGGTCGACGCCGCAGCCGACGATGTAGCCGACCGCGACGGTTCCGGCGGTGACCGCGGCGGGTGCGACCTCGACGCTGTAGCGTCCGGCGACCTGTACGGCGTGCGAGAACGGAACTCCGCCGGGGGCTTGATCTCCCGCGCCGGTGGTGTCGGTGTCGGTGACGCTCACGGTGAGTGTGGTGCCCCCGTCGGACTGCAGCGTGCTCGATTGTCCTTGCGCGGCAATCGCGGTGGGTGCCAGCGCGGTGGGGGTGAAGGCGCTGCCGCCGGCGATGACGGTGGTGAGCAAGGCGTATCGAGTGGCGCGGTGTCGCATGTGAAGCCAGCTTTCGTCGGTTCTCGGTGGTGCTATGGCGCGGGTCACTCTGGACCTGCTAATGACAATGGTTATCATTACGGCCATGACTGTGGACCGTCAAGCACTGCGGCCGACCGGGTTTCGTGTGTTCTTGATCGCACGCGCCGCGGTCTGGATCGCCGGTGGCGTCTCGGCGGTGGCGCTGCCACTGCTGGTGTTCGAGCACACCGGCGACCCGGCACTGGTCGCCGCACTGACCGCTGTGGAGGCGCTGCCGTATCTGGCCGTCGGGTTGATCGCGGGCGCACTCGGTGATCGGTATCCGCCGGGACGGCTTGCGGCACTGTGCTGTCTGGTGTGCGCGCTGGCGGGCGGCTCGATCCCCCTGAGCGCCGCCCTGGGACTGCTGAGCATCGGGCACGTGTTCGCGGTGGCGATCGTGGTGAACACCGCCCTGGTGTTCTTCGACGCCGCCACCTTCGCCGCGCTACCGGCCCTGGTGAGCACGGAGGCGCTGCCGCACGCGTTCTCGACCTCCACCGGCGTGTACAGCGTGATCCGCATGGCGATCCCCGGCGCGGGTGGCGTACTGGCCGCGCTGATCACCCCCACCTACGCGCTGCTGGCGGACACGGTGATGATGCTGTGCGCCGCAGCCCTGTTCGCGCGCATGGCGATCCCGACCCCGACACGCGCCACACCGGATGCCTCGGTACTCGCCGATATCGGTGCGGGCCTGCGCTTCATCGCCCGCACCCCGATCGTGCGCGCGCTGACCGCCCTGGGCGTCGGCAACGCGATCGCCGAGGGCATCGTGATGGGACTACTGGTCGTGACCGTCGTCGAGGTCCATCGCGGTGGCACGGGAGGCGCGGTGGGACTGGCCTATTCGATGCTCGCGGCAGGTGGACTCGCGGGCAGCGTGCTACTGCCGCGCCTGACCGCACTGCCGGTGCGCGCGGTCGCGGTCGGTGGCTTGCTCTCGGCGGCGGTCGCGGTGGCCGGATGGGTGTGGGCTGCGACGCTGTGGGCCGGGCTCGCGGCACTGGCGGTGTATCAGTGTGCGGCGATGGTGGTGATCCTCAACGGGGTCTCGGTGCGCGCGCAACGCACGCCCGGGCAGTTGCAGTCGCGGGTGAACACCACCGCGCGCATGCTCGCCTGGGGCGGGCAGCCACTCGGCGCGCTGGGTGCGGGAGCGGTGGTGGGCGCGTGGGGTATTCGCGCCACCGTATGCCTGGCGATCCCGATCCTGGTGGCGACCGCGATCGCCGGGGCACTCGTGCCGATGGGGCCGGCGGCGGCTGGGCGGGACCCCATACCGGACGAGCGGCGGCGCGCAGTCGACGAGGCCGCGGTGACCCGTACGGCCGGTGAGGGTTCGGGCCGATGCTGAACGAGCGGATCGCGGCGGCGGCCCGGGTGCACCGGACACTGTCGGGCCTGCCCGAGACAGACTGTGTCGCACGCCGTCCCGGGCACTGCTCGACACACCTCGATGCGACGGCACCGAGCATCGTGCTGCCGCCGCGTCGAGGGTTGGGGTCCGAAGCGCTGGATGTGGTGCTGGCGCGGCGGCGTTCGGTGCATCGGTTCGCGGGACCCCTGGCCGTAGCGGAGTTGTCGGATGTGCTGGGGCATGCGTGCGGGGCGCAGCAGCGGCGCTTGACACGGGCCGGGGGTGAGCATGTGTTCATGACGGCGCCGAGTGCGGGCGGATTGGCCTCGATCGATGTGTGCGTGGTGGATCTGGCCGGGTCGGCGGTACCTGCCGGGGTGTACCGGTATGAGCGGATCCGCCACGAGCTGAACCTGTTTCGGGCCGCTCCGCGGGTGCCGGAGTTCGCGGCGCTGCTGACTCAGCCCGAGTTCGTGCAGTTCACGACGACGTTGGTGATCCTGGTGGCGCGCATGGATCGCACGATGGGCAAGTATCCGCTGCGGCACTACCGGACATTGCACGTGGATGCCGGTGTGGTGGCACAGAATCTGTATCTGGCCTCGACGGCGGTGGGGACGGGCTGCTGCGCGATCGCGGGATTCCATGACGACGCGATGGCTGAACTGCTGGGTACGCCCGAGAGCGCGTTCCCGGTTCTGGTGGTCGCTCTCGGGCGGGTGTGAGGGGTCAGTGCGGTAGCGGCAGGGTGCGCCGGACGGTGCCGCCGAGGGCGGCGGCCAGGCGGGTGCCGCCCAGGAACGGGAGTCCGGCAGCGGAATTGGAGTACAGGCCCGGGGCGATGACGCGTACGACGCGCATGCCGGTGGGTGCGATGTCGGCGGTGGTGAGATCGCAGCGGATCGCGGAGATGCCGTGCGCGGTGAAGCGCTGCAGGACGGCGTCTGTCGTGGCGGGCACGGCGTCGGCGTCGAGGTCGGTCATGGATCGGGTTGTGGTGCACACGGAGTCGAGGGCGCTCAGGAATCGTGCCTGCATGCTCGGGTCGAGGTAGAGCTGGAGATGGCAGCCGTAGTCGACGGCCTTGACGTGGTTGGGGCCGTAACCGTCGGCGTAGTCGCGCTCGGCGCGCCACGGCAGCAGGGGGCTGCGCGGGTCGGCGGCGGCGCGCATGTAGGGGCCGGTGGGGTCGTCGTATTCGCGCACGAAGCGTTGCAGTTGCAGGGCTTCGGCGAGGGCTTTGCGGGCGGCGGCGGTCGCGGTCGGTCGGGCGGCGGTGCCCATGGTGAGGTAGCCGTCGAGCTGGTCGTGCAGTAGTGCGCCGACGACGGGGACACCGAATTCGTTGGGGAACAACAGGAATCGCGGCCGCATGCGTTCACCGATCGGGTCGGTGAGGGCGGTGATCGTGGGGCCGGGGGCCAGGTCGGGCAGCGGCTGGTGGGTGTGCCAGGCCAACGCCATGGCGTCGCGTTCGAGGAGTTCGTAGAGGGCGGCGCGGGTGGCGAAGTCGAGGTCGGGTCCGGCGGCGAGACCGGCCTGGATGATCGGGTTGGTGTGGCGCAGGCCGCGCGCGGTGACCGCGTGCAGGTAGGACACCCACACCAGGTCGGCGGGCACCAGCTGCTCGGTGCCGTTGACCAGGTCGGTGCCGGTGGTCCATTCGCGTGGCAGGTCCGCGGTGAGGGGATGGAACGCGAAGCCGGGCCGCTCGTACTGTTCGGTGGCGAACAGCGCGACCTTGCGCAGATCGAGCATCCGGTGGCCGAGCGCACCCAGCTCGCGGGCCGAGCCTCGGATGAGGCCGGGCGGCACCAGGTTTCCGCAGTAGCGTTCGACGGCCTCTCCGATGGCGGCGTGACGGGCGGCGTCGGGATCGTCGAAGGCGCAGCCGCCGCCCGCGGAGTCGACCGGCCACGGCCCGAAACGCCGGGTGTCGGCCAGCGCCGAGTCGAACAGGTGGAAGCCGGGCGGGAACAACTGCGGCGCGGTGACGGGGGTGAGGCGGCGGATGATGCCGGTGCGGTCGTCGAGCAGAGCCGAGGTCATGGAGGTCCTCACACGTGGGGGATCGGATGCGGGTAGATGGTGTCCTCGGTGAGGCGGCGGTCGGTGAAACCCAGCCGCCGTGGCATCTCGTAGAGGCGGGTGCCACCCAGGTACGGGAACGCGGCGGGGGCGTTGCCGTAGGTGCCGGGCACGATCACCCGCACCACGGTACGCCCGGCCGCGGCGACATCGGCGGTGGTGAGATCCACCGAATAGGCCGAGAACCCTTGCGCGGCAAGGTCATCGAGATAGGTGCGCAGCGGGTCGCTGGTGTCGGCGCGCGGTAGCGCCGACAGCTCCACCGCGTCGCCGCCCGCACGCAACCGGTCCAGGGGTGTGCCCTGATGGCGCGGGTCGAGGTAGTACTGGGCGAGGGTGGGCAGGTCGATCATGTCGCGCAGGTCGGGGCGGAAGTCGTGGTGGTAGGCGCGATCGGCGCGATACGGGCGGAAGGTGTGCGGGTGGAAGTCGCCGCGCGCCACCGCCTGCCACAGCGCGGAGTCCGGATCGGCGACCTCGCTGGTGAGTTCGTACATGGCGTAGCACTCGACCAGGGCCTTGGCGGCGGCCTCGCGCGGGTCGGCTTTACAGGCGCTGCCGAACGCGATCATGGCGTGCTCCCGGTTGTGCATGAAGCAGGCCAGCACCGGGGGCGCGAATTGCGAAGGGATCCACAGCATGCGGGTGGCGATCTCGCCGCGATATCCGGTGTCGAACCCGGTGACCGGGCGCGCCGGGCCGCCCGCGGCCCACCACAGGGTGGCGGCGTCACGTTCGATGATCTCTTCGAGGGCGGAGCGTTCGGCGTGCGCGCGATCGGCTCCGGCGGCGATCCCGGCGTAGCAGACCGAATTGGTGGGCGGCTCGCTGCTGCGGGGGCCGGTGAAGTAGTTGAGGTAGGCCAGTGCGGCCGGCACGAGAACCGGTGCGCCGGTGTGCAGATCACGTCCGGGCACCCAGGCCGTGACATGGTCGCGGGTCATGGGGGTGAACGGGAAACCGGGCGTCGCGTACTGGGCGGGACTGTAGAGCGCCACGGTGTCCGGATCCAGTGCGGCGCGGCCATCCAGTCGCAGCTGCCGCCAGGAGGCGCGGATCAGGGTGTCGGGGACGGCGTTTCCGCAGTAGCGTTCCACCGCCTCCCCCAAAGCGGCCAGCCGAGCGCGTTCGTGGTCGCCGAGGGCGGCACCGAATCCGTAGCGGTCGGCCCGGAATTCACCGAAGCGCCCGGTGTCGGCCAGCCGCGCGCTCGCGCCGACCCAGTGCGGGGGTGCGTGCGGACTCGGCGCGAAGGAGTGCAGGGCGGTCACGATGCCGGTGCGGGCATCCAGCAGTGGGTCGCCGGGCAGCGGTGAGCTCACCGAGGGCATGGGTCAGCCTTTCGCGAGAGGGAATTGCAGCCGGGTCGCGCCCAGCTGCACGGTATGCGTGGCCGGGGCGAGAGTGGTTGCGCGGTAACGGTTCTCGTCGGTCTGCGGATGGCGGGCCAGGGCCGGGAACCAGCCGCCGGTCAGCAGCAGCGTCAACGTGGAGGTCGTCGGGATCTCCACGGCCACCGGCGAAAAGGTGAGGGTGACGCGGTGGCGGCCCGCGGGGAGGCTGGCCGCGGTGTCGGCGAGCACGAATTCGGTGCCGTCGGCGGTGGTTTCGATCAGCAACGCGACCCGGTCGGCGGGCACGGGGGCGCTGGTGACCAGGTGCAGCACCGGTGTGCCGATGACGCGCAGCGGTGTGTGCTGTCGCGGGAGGGTGAAACGCAGGGTGTCGCCGCGGGTGCCGGGGGTGTGGGCGTGGCCGGGCAGGCTGCTGGGATACGGGTCTCGCGGGTCGTAGCGGTAGTCGCGGGTGACACCGACGACGGCGCTGTCGGTGAGGGTGCCGTCGGGGGCGGGCCACAGACAGGTCGGTGCGCTCGACGGCCAGGACTGCCAGCCACTCGCGCCGATCGGATACAGCGATTCACCGGTGGGCGGGTCCGCGTCGAGGAGATCGCGCACCCACTGCACCTGGATGCGGCCCAGTGGCAGTCGGGAATCGGGGCCGTGGTGACGGTCGCCGACGGTCGCGGTGTGCGGAGACGACAGGGCGTGCGCCCACGGGCCGACGATCAAACGCCGGGGTGGACGCTGTGGCGCGTCCGCGCCCACCTGCCGCCACTGATCGAGGGTGGCGGGCAGGAACGGGTCGTACCAGCCGCCGACATGCAGGCTCGCAATGCTCAACGCGCGCAAGGACTCCGCATCGACTACTTCGGGCTGCCACGGGTGTTCGGCGGGGTCGTCGGAGACCACCGGCCACCACTGTCGTGCCTCGAATCCCAGATGCGCGCCCAGTTCACGGATCGGAAGCCGGTGATACAGGCCGGGATCGGCGGCCAGGGCGGCGGCGGGCAGCGCGGTGCGGCTGATCGGGCCCTGCCCGTGTTCGCTCCACCAGGTGAGGTGTTCGGCCAGGCGCAGGATGCCCGCGGTGTGGTTGACGGCGTGAATACCGGTCGCGGGCACCATCGAGATCACCCCGTGCACGCGACCGATGCCTTCCAGGGCCAGCGCCCACGCGGTCCACGCCGCGTAGGAGGCGCCCACGGCCACCACGTGATCCGGTGTCCACGGTTGGTGTGCCAGCCAGGTGAGCAGGGCGGTGGCGTCGGCGCGTTCGTGCGCGTAGGGCTGCCAGATTCCGGTGGAGCCGTAGCGGCCGCGCACATCCTGGATCAGTGCCGCGATCCCGGCGCGCGCCCACCCGAGCCCGTCGCGGCGCAACGCGGCCCGATCGTAGGGGGTGCGCACGATCACCAGCGCGTGCGCGTCCTGGGGCAGATACAGGTCGGTGGCCAGCACACTGCCGTCGGCGGCGGGCACCCGCAGATCGGTGTCGATTATCATGCGCTGCCGGAAACCATTGCGCCGCTGAGGAATTCGCTGCTGTCGAAAGGTAGGGCGGCGGTCGAGGGCAGTGGTAGCACCGGATGACGGGTGAGGTGGCCGCTGCCGGGATGAAACACCAGCTGCCGACCCTCGGACGGTAGCTCGTCGCCGCGCAGCAGGGCATCGAGATCCAGGGCCAGCAATCCGGCGGCCACCGCGGCCGCGGCGGCATCCGGGCGCGGGCGGTGCGCGTCGGGGGTGTCGCCGTGCCGCCACAGGGCGGCGAGCTCGTCCGGGGTGAGGCTGGCGGCCAGCAACCGGCCGCGAGTGTCACGGTAGGAGGCGGTGCGCGCGGGCAGCGTGCACGGGCCGAGGACGAGACTGTCACCCTCGCAATAGCCTCGATGCCAGGCCGTCGCGGTCTCGGCGCAGCGGGCATCGAGACGCTGCCAGCGGGTATCGGGCAACACCGTCGCACAGGCGGCGACCGCGTCGCACCCTGAGAGCTCGGCGGTCAGGGCATCGCCACGAATGACACTGTGGCCCAACGTGATCAACAGACTTTCCAGCGCGTCGGCGAGGATGTTGTCGCCGTCGAGCAGCACTCGACCGGAACGCACGGGCCGGTGGGCACGGTCGACGAGTACGCCCCGGGCCAGTAACTGCTCGGCGAGCTCACCGGGCACACCATCCAGTGCGGTGCGCTCTGCGGTGCCCGCGCGTACGGCGGTGATCAGTGCGGCGATCACCTCGGGGGGACCGCCCAGGCGCAGGAAGCGGCCATCGGGGCGGGCGATGAGCCACTGCGCGCGGTCATCGGCGAAAACCTGGTAGCCGTCGGCGAAGTCGAGCACTGCGGTGTCCTTTCGGGGGCGTGCGCCCGGACGAGTCCGGGCGCACGCGTTCACGGAGGGAAAACGAGCGAAGGATCAGGCCTCGTCGAAGGCGAACGGGTTCTGCACCAGCGCATGAGTTCCCGGCGCCTGCGGGGCCGCCAGCGACTGCGCGGACTCGACCTCGTCGAACGCGAACGGGTTCTGCACCAGGGCGTGGGTGCCCGGCGCCTGCGGGGCCGCCAGATGCGATTCGGCCTGGGAATCGGTGAACGAGAACAGCTCGGACATGAACTTCTCCTTCCGCTAATGGAAACGGTTTCCATTAGCGGTCGTCAAGGTAGTGACCGGCGCGGAGTGCGGGCAATGGATTGGCCGGGAATGAGACCCAGGCGACAGGTCGGGGTTGGTTGTGAAGCGGGTCACCGGTACTGGCGGCTGCCACGCTCATCGTCTATTGATAATGATTGTCAATAATCCGGTGGTGGGTCGGCCGGACCTCCACCCCGGCAGCATCGAGAGAGGCGACTATGGCGTGGCCTGCGGCCTTGCGGCCCGGCACCTCCACCGACACCCGTCCCCACGGGGCTTCACACACCGAACCTGCACGCGGCCAAGGTGATTCGGGCACAGCGGTAGCGGACGCGGTGATCGCGAAGGACGGTGTGATCGAGAAGAACGGCAGCCGACGCCCCACGTGGCGATTCCTGTTCAACGGTCTGTCGCGTCGCCGCGCTGGCTCGCGGCCCGAGTCCGGGCGGCCTGCGCGCACCGGCGACGGCTACCGCATCACCCGCACCGGCTATCCGATGCTGTTGCTGGCGCTGATCATCACCCTGGCCGCCGCGATCCTGGCCGGACTGTGCGCGGGCGCGGCCCCGATCGCCCCGAACCAGGTGTGGCAGAGCGTGTGCCATCACGTCACCGGCCTGGGACCCGGGGCCACAGACCTCATCGACGACCACATCGTGTGGACCCAGCGCGCACCACGCACCCTGGCCGCCGCACTCGTGGGAGCCAGCCTCGCCGCCGCCGGAGCACTGCTGCAGACCCTGGTGCGCAATCCGCTGGCCGAGCCCTACATCCTCGGTGCGTCCGCGGGCGCCTCGGTCGGGGCCGTCGCCGTGGTCACCCTCGGTGCCGGTAGCGCCTACGCCGCCCGCCTGCTGCCGTTCGCGGCCTTCGCCGGAGCCCTGCTCGCGCTGCTGCTGGCCCTGCTCGTCGGCCGCCGCCACGGCATACTCGCCCCGGGACGGCTGCTGCTGGCCGGGGTCGCGGTCGGCTACCTGCTGCAAGCCCTCACCAGCTATCTGCAGATCCGCGCCACCCCCGATCAGCTTGCGGCCGTGATGTTCTGGCTGCTCGGCTCTCTGTCGGGCGTGCACTGGCAGCAGCTGACGATCGTCACCGCCCTGGCCGTAGCCGGGCTCGGGTGGGCACTGGCCCGCGCGCGCACCGCCAACCGGCTGCTGCTCAGCGATGACGCGAGCGCCTCCCTCGGTGTCGATGTCACCCGGGTACGCATCGAACTGCTGGTGGTGGCGGCGCTGCTCACCGGGGCGGCGGTGGCATTGGCGGGCAGTGTCGGATTCGTGGGGCTCATCGTGCCGCACACGCTGCGACTGCTCATCGGCTCCAACCATCGGCTGCTGCTACCGGCCGCCATTCCCGCCGGGGCCGCGTTCCTGACCCTCGTCGACGCCGCCGGCCGTGAAATGTCGAATACCGAACTGCCGCTGGGCATTCTGACCGCCTTCCTCGGTGTGCCGTTCCTGCTGTGGCTGGTGCGCCGCGAACCCGAACGGAGCTGACCGCGCGTGCAGGTCACCGTCACCGGCCTCGACGCCCACCTCGGTGAGGTCCCCATCGTCACCGGCGTCGACCTCGACATCCCCACCGGCGGATTCGTCGGCATCCTCGGACCCAACGGCAGCGGCAAATCGACCCTGCTGCGCACCCTCTACCGGGCCCTGCGCCCCACCGGTGGCGTGGTCCGCGTCGGCGGGGACGACGTCTGGAACCGGCTCAGCGCCCGGCACGCCGCCGCCCGGGTCGCGGCCATGGTGCAGCACAACGACAACAACCTCGACCTCACCGTGCGCGAAGTGACCGCCCTCGGCGGCAGCGCACTGGTGAGCCGGCAGTTGGCCAACGTCGGGCTCGCCCACAAGGCCGACGCGCGCTTTTCGACCCTCTCGGGCGGGGAGAAGCAACGCGTGCACCTGGCGCGCGCACTGTGCCAACAACCGAGAGTGCTGGTGCTCGACGAACCCACCAACCATCTCGACCTGCGCCACCAGATCGAATTGCTCGACCACATCGAAGGATTGGCGCTGACCACCATCATGGTCACCCACGACCTCAACGTCGCCGCCCGCTACTGCGAGCACGCCTACCTGATGCGCGCCGGCCGCATCGCCGCCGCCGGGGCGCTCACCGACGTGCTGTCGGTCGAGACCATCGCCGAGGTGTTCGGGGTGGCCGCCGAGATCGGCGTCAACACCCGCACCGGACGACCCAGCTACACCTTCTCCGCACTGCGAACCGACCAGGGAGCCCCAGCGTGAACCTCACCGCGACACTGCCACGACGGCTGGCCCTGCTGTGCGGGATCGGCCTGCTCGCCGCCGCCTGCACCGCACCCGGCCCGAATTCCGACACCGCCGCCGCCATCCAGGTGCACAATGCCGGGCGCACACTGAGTTTCGCGCGGCCACCACAGCACATCGTGTCGCTGTATCCGGGAATGACCGACACGCTCATCCGGCTCGGTGTCGCCGATCGCGTCATCGCACAGGCCGGGACCGACTACGCGCCGTACGCCCCCGACGTGGCCACCGCCGCCTCGGCGATTCGGGTGCTGTCGGGATCGGAGACCACCGGGGAGGCACTGCTGGCCACACATCCCGACCTCGTGGTCGCCGATCAGGAATACCACTTCGACGGCACACGACTACCCGGCCGCGACGAACTCGCGAGTGTCGGGATCGCGGTGTACATCAATCAGGCACTGTGGGAACCCCACAAGCTCGACGCCACCATCTCCGGCAGCCTCGATGACCTGACCGATCTGGGGACCGTGCTCGGGGTGACCGACACCGCACGCGCACTGCGTGACCGGCTCGACGCCCGGCTGCGTGCCGCGACCGCGAAAGCCGCTGCGCTACCGCGGTATTCGGTGCTGGAGGTGACGCTGTACGCCGATCAGGTCTACAGCCATGCCGGGGGACTCTACGGCGACATCCTCGACGCCGCGCACCTGCGCAACCTGGTGACCCGGCAGGAGATGGATCCCGGCGACTACAGCGCGCAACTCGCGGTGGAGGCGCTGCTGCCACGGCAGCCCGAGGTCGTCGTCTACAGCTATCGCAGCAACGAGGAACGCGCGGGGATCGAGGCGCGACTGCGCACCCTGTTCGCGGCCACCCCGGCCGGGCGAGCGCACCGGTTCATCGGGCTGCCCGAGACCGCGACCGCCGGGGGTGAATCCAGTGTCGCGGGGCTGGAACAGCTCGTCGAGGCGCTCGCCACGCAGTAGGGGGCCACCGCACAGATTCTAACATGCAGACATACGCATGTATTGATGTTATCTTCGGGGGTATGACCACAGCAGCAGCCAACACTCGGCCACCTCGCGCCGACAGCGCGCACGGACACGGACTGCTCGGCCCACGCGCCGAAATGGTCGCCGCCATCGCCTCCGGTGTCACCTACACCGGCGGCATGGTGAGCAAATACCTCCTCGACACACCCGGCTGGCTACCGGCGAGCCTGTTCGCGGCCACCTACCTGCTCGGCGGGTTCTTCACCGTGCGCTCGGCGATCGACACCGTGCGCCGCGGCCGCTTCGAAGTCGACTTCCTGATGCTCGCCGCCGCCGCCGGAGCCGCCGCGGTCGGCAAATGGGCCGAAGGCTCGGTACTGCTGTTCCTGTTCAGCCTCGGGCACGCCCTCGAGGAATACGCCATGAGCCGCGCGCAACGCTCCATCGCCGCCCTGGGCGAACTCACGCCGCGCACCGCGCTCGTACGCCGTGGCAGCGACGTCGAGGAGATCGACATCGACGAGCTGCGCATCGGCGATACCGTTGTGGTGCTGCCCAATTCGCGACTCAGCGCCGACGGGGTCGTGGTCGCCGGAGTCAGCGCCGTCGACGAATCCTCGGTCACCGGGGAGAGCATGCCGGTCGACAAACAACCCGTCGCCGACCGCCAACAGGCACTCAGTGGGCGTGGCGCGGTCACTGAAGCCCATCGGGTGTTCGCGGGCACCCTCAACGGCTCCGGGGCTCTCGACGTGGTGGTGACCGCTCGCGCCGAGGACTCCACCCTGGCACGCGTGATCGCCATGGTCCGGGACGCCGACACCCAGAAATCACCCACCCAGCGCTTCATCGACCGCTTCCAACTCTGGTACGTGCCCGCCGTCATCGCCGGAGTGCTCGCGGTCATCGGCGTCGGAATGGTCGCCGGGTCCGAACCCTTCGCCGAGAGCTTCTATCGCGGCATGGTCGTGCTCGTCGCCGCCAGCCCGTGTGCCCTGGCGATCGCCACCCCCAGTGCCGTACTGGCCGCAGTCGCGCGCGCCGCACAGGCCGGGGTACTCGCCAAGGGAGGTGGGCCGCTGGAATCACTGGGGCGAGTCACCTCGATCGCCTTCGACAAGACCGGCACCCTCACCTGGGGGCAACCGCGCGTCACCGACCTCGTGCCCGTGCGCGAGAGCCTGCGCGACCGACTGATCACCACCGTGGTCGCCGTGGAATCCTTCAGCGACCACCCCCTCGCCGCCGCCATCACCCGCGACCTCGCCCAGCAGGCACCCGCGGGAACCGAAAACACTGCGACACAAGTCAATTCGGTGACCGGGCGCGGCGTGACCGCACTCGTCGACGGACGCGCGGTCGAGATCGGCAACACCACCATGTTCACCGAACTCGACAGCGACGGCATCCCCGACGACATCGCCGCCACCGTCGAACACCTGCACAGCCTCGGACGCACCACCATGATCGTGCGCGACGGCGGCGTCTACCTCGGCGTACTCGGCGTGATGGACACCCCGCGCGCGGAAGCCGCACCCGTCATCGCCCAACTACGCGCCCTCGGCATCCACGACATGGTCGTGCTGTCCGGGGACAACCAGCGTGTCGCCGACGCCGTCGCCGACGGGCTCGGCCTCGACGCCGCCCACGGCGGACTGCTCCCGCAGGACAAGGTCGCCATGATCGGGCAGTTGAACGCCCGCGGCGGCACCGCCATGGTCGGCGACGGCGTCAACGACGCACCCGCCATGGTCAACGCCTCGGTCGGCATCGCCATGGGTGCCGGCGGCTCCGCGGTCGCCCTCGAAACCGCCGACGTCGCGTTGATGACCGACGACATCGGACGACTCCCGTTCGCCGTCGCCCTGAGCCGCGCCACCGCCGCCATCATTCGCCAGAACCTCACCGTCGCCCTGCTCATCGTCGCCGCCCTCGTCCCGGCCACCCTGCTCGGATTGCCCATCGGGCCCGCGGTATTCATCCACGAAGGCTCCACGCTGCTCGTCGTCGGCAACGCGCTGCGGCTGCTGCGCTTCCGTCGCGGCCAGGAGCACGCGGGCATCGCTCACGAGAACCGCCCGGCCTGAACCACATTCGCGGCATGGACTCCCCGGGGCATTCACCCCGGGGAGTTTCACGCGTTCGCCGACCGATCCGTGACGTGACCGCAGCACGCCGCGAGGTGGTGGTGGCGTGCCGGTGGGCGTAGCGTCCGCTAGGAGTGGGATTCGCGACGGGGAGCCTGGATCCGGCGGCAGCGGTGACGGTTTCGGGGTCACCGCGACCCCACCCCCGGCCACCCGTCTCGAATCCCGCGCCGTACTACCGGAGTCTGGCCGCACGCCCGCCACCCCTGGCATGATCTGCGCAACGGGGAAAGGGGACCCATGGCCACCGCCACCACGCACCGAATTGCCCGGCTGCGCAACCTCATCGAACATCCACGCACCGGCGCCGCCGAACGCGCCGCCGCCCAACGGCTGCTCGACCGCATCACCACTCACACCCGCGAAACCATCACCGTCGGCGACCGCAGCTACGGGGCCCGCCACGATCGACCCGGCCGCCACGCCAGCCTCGCGCGCATCGCGGAAATGATCAGCGAGGACATCGCACTGGCCCGACTGCTCACCGGCGACACCGGCCTGGACGACGAGGTCTCGGGGGACGCCGAGTATGTGGCGGGCGAGCAGACAGTGGGGGAGATGGTGCTGCCGGACGTGTTGCGCGACGCCCCCGCCTCGATACGGTTCACCGTCGAAACACCCTACGACGCGGGCATTGTGATCGTCGTGGACGCCGTGCCCTCGCACTGGGGCTGGCACGACGGCCTCGAAACCCCGGCCCTGCGCGCCCTGAGCGCGGCACTGGTGGAGTTGATGAACGCCTACAACCACGACGGCAGCGACATCTCGCGTCGCTTCGTCGGCAGCGTGAAAGTGAGCACGGCAGGGCGCTAGCGCGCGACACCACCGCCCGACGCGGCGACACCGATCGCGGGGAAATCGATCGCGACCCTGAAACACGTACTGCCCCCGAACCTTTCGATTCGAGGGCAGTACGCGGTGCAACTATCCGATCACGCTCAGACCAGGTCGAAACGGTCGAGCTCGTTGACCTTCACCCAGGCCGCGACGAAGTCGGCGACGAACTTGGCCTTCGAGTCGTCCTCGGCATACACCTCGGCCAGCGCCCGCAGCTGCGAGTTCGAACCGAACACCAGGTCCACGCGGCTGGCGGTCCACTTGGGTGCGCCGGAGACGCGGTCGACGCCCACGTAGGTGCCGTCATCGGCAGAGGCCGGCGACCACTTGGTGGTCATGTCGAGCAGGTTGACGAAGAAGTCGGTGCTCAGCGCGCCCGGGTTCTGGGTGAACACGCCCAGCGCGGACTGCTTGTGGTTGGCGCCCAGCACGCGCAGGCCACCCACGAGCACCGTCATCTCCGGCGCCGACAGGGTCAGCAGGTTGGCCTTGTCCAGCAGCAGGTACTCCGCCGGAATCGAGGCCGACTTGCCCACGAAGTTGCGGAAGCCGTCGGCGGCGGGCTCGAGCGCGGCGAAGGACTCCACGTCGGTCTGCTCCTGAGTGGCGTCGGCACGACCGGCACGGAACGGCACGGTCACCTCGAAACCGGCTGCCTGCGCGGCCTTTTCGACACCGACGTTACCGGCCAGCACCACCACGTCCGCGAAGGACACCGGCTTGCCGAAACCAGTCTGGATGCCCTCGAGCACCCGGATGACCTGAGCCAGCTCATCGGGCTCGTTGGCCTCCCAGCCGGCCTGCGGCTGCAGGCGCAGACGGCCGCCGTTGACGCCACCGCGCATATCCGAACCACGGAACGACGACGCCGCCGCCCACGCGGTCGACACCAGCTGCGCCACACTCAGACCCGACTCGGCGATCTTCGCCTTGAGCGCCGCGGCGTCCGCGTCGGAGATCAGCTCGTGATCGACCGCCGGGATCGGGTCCTGCCACAGCAGGGTCTCCGCGGGCACCTCGGCGCCCAGGTAACGGACCTTGGGGCCCATGTCACGGTGGGTGAGCTTGTACCAGGCCTTGGCGAACTCGTCGGCGAGCTCCTGCGGGTTGGCCAGCCAGCGCCGCGTGATCTGCTCGTAGACCGGGTCGATGCGCATCGACAGGTCGGTGGTGAGCATGGTCGGACGGTGCTTCTTACCCGACTCGAACGCGTCGGGGATGATTTCGTCGCTGGTCTTGGCGACCCACTGGTTGGCGCCGGCGGGGGACTTGCTCAGCTCCCACTCGTAGCCGTAGAGGGTCTCGAGGAACGAGTTGTCCCACTGCGTCGGGGTCGGGGTCCAGGTGACCTCCAGACCCGAGGTGATCGAATCCTTGCCGACACCGGTGCCGAAGGACGACTTCCAGCCCAGACCCTGCTCCTCGAGCGGAGCGGCCTCCGGCTCGGGGCCGACGTGATCGGCCGGGCCGGCACCGTGGGTCTTGCCGAAGGTGTGCCCGCCGACGATCAGCGCGGCGGTCTCGACATCGTTCATCGCCATGCGCGCGAAGGTCTCGCGGATGTCGATGGCCGCGGCCAGCGGATCCGGATTGCCGTTGGGGCCTTCGGGATTGACGTAGATCAGACCCATCTGCACCGCCGCGAGCGGGTTCTCCAGGTCACGCTTGCCGGTGTAGCGCTGATCGCCGCCGAGCCAGGTGTGCTCGGGGCCCCAGTACACGTCCTCCTCGGGCTCCCACTGATCGACGCGACCGCCACCGAAGCCGAAGGTCTCGAAACCCATGTCCTCGAGCGCCACATTGCCCGCGTAGACGATGAGGTCGGCCCACGACAGCTTCTTGCCGTACTTCTTCTTCACCGGCCACAGCAGCCGGCGCGCCTTGTCGAGGGAGGCGTTGTCGGGCCAGGAGTTCAGCGGAGCGAAACGCTGCATGCCCGCACCGGCGCCACCACGGCCGTCGCTGACGCGGTAGGTGCCGGCGGCATGCCAGGACATGCGGATGAAGAACGGGCCGTAGTGGCCGAAGTCCGCGGGCCACCAGTCCTGCGAGGTGTGCATGACCTCGACGATGTCGGCCTTGACCGCACCCAGATCCAGCGTCTTGAACTCCGCGGCGTAGTCGTAGCCCTCATCCATGGGGTTGGCGACGGCCGGGTTCTTCTGCAGGATCTTCAGGTTGAGCTGGTTGGGCCACCAGTCACGGTTGCTGCCGCCCTCGGTGGGGGGACGAAGCCGCTCGTGCGCGACGGGGCAACCCCCGGCGGCGGGTTCGGTCTGGGCTTCTCCGATGGGCGGGTGGTCTTCAGGCACGATGTGTCCTTTCATGAGGGAGTGATCGGGCTGGGATCACGGGTTTGTGATCGTCATTCGGCAGCGTTCGCCGAGCAGTCGGGGCACAGGCCCCAATAGATGACCTCGGCCTCGTCGAGTGCGAAACCGTTGTCGTTGGAGGCGGTCAGGCAGGGGGCATCACCCACGGCGCAGTCGACGTCGGCGATCACACCGCACGAACGGCACACCACATGGTGGTGGTTGTCGCCGACGCGGGTCTCGTACAGGGCGACGGACCCCATGGGCTGTATCCGTCGCACCAGGCCCGCCGTGGTCAACGCGCGCAGCACGTCGTACACGGCCTGATGTGATACCCCACCCAGCGTTTCCCGGACGTGACCGAGCACGGTGTCGGTATCGGAGTGGGGGTGGTGGTGCACCGCGGTCAGCACCGCCAGGCGCGGTGCGGTCACACGCAAAGCGGCCCCGCGCAACATGCGCTCGAAATCCGTAGGCGTGGGCACGGACGCCACTCTGCCCGTTTTTCTGGAATCAATCAAGTCTTCAGCGCGCTTGAAAACTCCGATACGGTGCATCCGGTGAGCACCCCGCGCCGCGCCAACCGCGGACCCGCCGCCGCCGCCGACAACCGCGCCGCCCTGCTCGCCGCCGCCCGCACCACCTTCGCCGAACACGGACTCGACGCACCCCTGAGCCTCGTCGCGCGCACCGCAGGAGTGGGGCAGGGGAGTCTCTACCGGCACTTCCCCAACCGGGAAGCGATCATCGTGGCCGTCTTCGAGGAGAATATCGGGCAACTCGAAGACCTGGTGGCGAATCACGAATCCACCCTCGATGAACTCCTCGATCAGATATACACGCAGCTCACCGGGGCGGTCGGGCTGTTCGAATTCCTGCAACCCGCCGACAGTTCCGACCCGCGACTGAGCGCGGTCATCACCCGTATGCACGCGCTGCTGGCCACCGAACTCGCCGACGATACCCATCGCGGCAGCATCCGCGCCGACGTCACCGCAGGGGATATCTTCCTGGCCGTCGGCATGCTGGGGGCGCTGCTGAACAAGACCCCCGAAGCCGAGCGTGCGCGCGTCGCGCAGCGGTCCTGGGCACTGCTGCTGCGGGCACTGCGGCACTGAAAGATTCTGGATCCCAGCGGATTCGGACCCTTGACGAATCCGCGTGAACCCGTACAAACTACCAACCGGTAACCGGACAACAGTGTCCGGTTCAGCTCGCACCGGGAACACATGTGAACAAAGCACGCACGATCGCCCCGATGATGTCAGCGATCGCCGCCCTCTCCCTCGCCTTCGCCGCCACCACCAGCGCGCCACCCGCGCACGCCACGGCCCCCGACAGCTTCTACGACTACCAGGGCGATACCGCACTCGACGACCTCGCACCCGGCACCATCCTGGCCACCCGCACCCTCAGCTACCACCTCGCCGGCATCCCCACCCCCATCACCGCCATCCAACTGCTCTACCGCAGCACCGACGCCCAAGACCGCGCCAGCGCCGCCGTCACCTCCGTACTGCTGCCGCCCGGGGGAGTAGACCCCGCCAAAGCCGTTGCCTATCAAAGCTTCTACGACTCACTCAACCCCGAACACGGACCCTCGCGCGCCATCGCCGGCGACGTCAGCTTCGGCGGCATGGTCAACACCTCGGAAGCCATCCTCGTCGCCGACATCATCAGCCGCGGCTACACCGTCATCATCGCCGACACCGAAGGCCCGCAAGCAGACTTCGCCGCCGGACCCGAATACGGCATGACCACCCTCGACGGCATCCGCGCCGCCACCCACTCGGTCGATACCGGCCTCGACGAGCAGACCCGCATCGGCCTGGTCGGCTACTCCGGCGGCGCCATCGCCACCGACTGGGCCGCCGCGCTGGCACCCACCTACGCACCCGACATCAACAACCGCCTCGTCGGCGCCACCGAAGGGGGAGTGCTGGTCAACCCCGCCCACAACCTGCGCTACGTCAGCGGCAGCATCGGCTGGTCGGGCGTCGCCGCCATGGCCATCCTCGGCGTCGCCCGCTCCTACGACATCGACTTCACCCCCTACCTCAGCGACTACGGCAGCGGGCTCGTGGCACGCCTGCACGACGCCTCCATCGCCAACGTACTGTTCGAATACCCCGGCCTCACCTGGGCGCAACTCGTCAAACCCGAATACGCCGACCCCAACACCGTTGCGCCCCTGGTCGATTCGGTCCCCAAAGTCAACCTCGGCACCGCCCCCACCCCGACCATCCCGCTCTACATCGCCCAGGGCGCCGGCGGCGAACTCGAAGGCAGCGACGGCAGCAAACCCACCGTCGGCCGCGGCGACGGCGTCATGGTCGCCGGCGACGTGCGCGCCCTCGCCCAGCACTACTGCGACACCGGAAACCCCCTGGTCGAATACCACCAGTACGACGCCCTGAGCCACGTCCCCAGCATGCTCGCCTGGATCCCCAGCGTCATGCCCTGGATCGACGCCCGCTTCGCCGGACAGCCCGCCGACACCAGCTGCGGCGCCATCGCCCCCGGCAACCCGCTGACGCCCGACCTCTAGCCGACACATCCAGCCAACATTGCACCGCTACGCTGAAACCCACGGCGTATCCCGGCGACATCGACCCGGGCCGGATCGATGTCGGCGAAGCCATCGAAAAGGCCGGTAAACCCGAACAATTCGAGGTGGCTGCCCATGAGCGAACGAGAACGCGATGTGACCCACAAAGTCCGCGCCCTGTTCGGACCCCGAACCGCCCTGTCCTCGTTCACCGAATTCCCCTCCGGAGCCATCAGCCTGCTACTGCGCTGGCCAGGACACTTCGCCGTCATCCAAGGCAAAGACAACGACTGGGGCCTGTCCATCGACATCCCGGAGGGGGAGACCTACACCGGCCCCGACCGCACATTCACCTGCCTCGACGACGCGTTGCGCGCCGCGCACGCGATGAAGGTCGGGGACGCCCCCGCAAAGGCCAGCGGCGACCCTCAGAGCTCGATCACCGATCGAGTCTCTGAGGCCTGATCAAGGACACCCGATCAGCGAATCCAGCTCCACACCCAGGTGCGCGCAGTGGCATCAGCGCCGTCTTGACGGTTGAGCTGTTGTGGCTGTCGGCTTTTGGCGGATGCGGCCCGCCACGTCAATGCCACAAGTACGGCCGCAATCACTATGAGCACAACGCCGGTGACCATTTTGTCTCCCCCCAGGACAGCCGGTTCGGCTGTACATTCGCGGAACCGCGTCCGCATCCCTTGCAATCATCACTCTCGATCGGCTTCGCCGCAACGATCTCCAGCACCGACATTGCTTGCACCGCAGTGATTCTCACGACTGTAGCCCTCGCCACCGACTCGGCATTCGACCGCAGCAAGCATGCTCGTGGCGATGACCCGGTCCATTTTCGTGGCCATTCTGCGCCGGTTTGTACACCCGGGCAGCCAGGCGTGAGCCGTAGAAGGTGACCGTCGAACGGCCGGGTCGCCGCGTTGAGGAATCTTCAGTTCGCGCGGGCAGCGCTGGCGTGGTCGCAGGCATCGCGCTGACAGATACCTTGAGACACAACTGCGCTGCGACGAATCCCAGAAACGGTGAGACCGGACATCAGGAGACCGGGATGGATGGTCAGAACCACGATGGGGACGGTCACGCTGACACAACCTGACATAATGTTGATTATCGGCGCACTTACCGGGACATCAAGATCAACTTAATCGCTTGTGGCACATCGGTATTCGTGCGCTTTCGGTGTGTGGCAGGCGGCTGCCTAGGTCCCCTGCGGTCTCGTGGAATGTGTGTACGTGGTGCTTGGCTGGCGGTAACTCTCGATAAGTGGAAATTCTTGCCCAGGTGCCTCCTGGGTGGAAATTTTCCTGTTTGAGGCTGTTGGCTCGATTTTGCGGTTCGGCCGGTTCTTGGCCGGCGCTCCCCTGGCATCCCGACCACCCCTCAATACGTCACAGTGACGTATTGAGGGGTGGTCGGTGGTCGCTGCTCGGCATGGTCAACGGCGGTCATTGGTGTCAGGGAGTTGAACGGGCGGTCGGGATTCGATGATCTTGCTCTCTGATATGTGCGGGAATGTCCATCTCGTCTACGGTGACGTGCGGACCGGTCGGCGGGACTGGAAATCGCCGATGTGGATGCCGCGCCAGGCGGTCCGGGCGACGGATTGGTCGGCTCGGGTGGCGACGACGTTGGCGATCGAATGAAACGTGCGCGCAAGGGTTTTCATGGGGTGGTGCTGGCCTGCGGTGTCGGAGGTCGCCGGTACTCCCCTGCCCCTCCCCTCCGTCGATGTACCGTTGATACGTCACTGTGACGATTTATTTGTGATGCGCCGGAACCGAACTCGTCGATCCCGCATCGGCTGCGGGTCGATGCGCGCAAATCCCCACGCGGGACCCGTCTCGCGCCTTACCGTCTGAGAAGGCTTTGGTGGTGAGTGGATCGAGATGTGATGAGCGAAGCGAAGACCTCCCCGGCCGCGTTCCAGGCGACCGCGGCCATCGACCCGGATGCGATCGCGGTGCGGTCCATCGGTGGTGAGCAGGCCCTCACGTGGCGGGAGTATGCCGAGCAGGTGCGGGAGGTGGCGGCCGGGCTGAGTGCGTTGGGGGTCGGGCGTGGGGACACGGTGGCGTTCATGATGGGCAACCGGGTGGATTTCTATCCGCTGGAGGTGGGGGCGCAGCACACGGGGGCGACGTCGTTCTCGGTGTACAACACGCTCTCGGCCGAACAGTTGCAGTATGTGTTCGCCAATGCGGGCAATCGGGTGGTGATCTGCGAAGCGCAGTACGTGGACAAGGTGCGCGCCAGCGGGATTCCGATGCAGACCATCGTGTGCGTGGACGCGCCCGCGCCGGGCACGTTGACGGTGGCGCAGCTCAAACAGTTGGGGCGGCGTGACTTCGATTTCGACGCCACCTGGCAGGCCGTCACCGGTGACGACATCGTGACGCTGTGCTACACCTCCGGGACCACCGGTAATCCGAAGGGCGTGGAGATCTCGCACGCCAACCTGGCTTTCGAATGCCATGCGTACGCGTCGGTGATGTCGGTGGAGCCGGGTGATCGCATCACCTCGTTCCTGCCGACCGCGCATATGGCCGACCGGGTCACCAACCTGTATCTGCATGAGTTCTACGGCACGCAGATCACCGTGGTGCCGGATCGGGCGTTGCTGTCGGCGGCGCTGCTGGACGTGCATCCCACCATCTGGGGCGCGGTGCCGCGGGTGTGGGAGAAACTCAAAGCGGCCGTGGAGTATTCGGTCGCGGGCGAACCGGATGCGGCGCGCAAGGCGGCGTTGACGTGGGCGTTGCAGGTGGCCGCACGGAAGGCCGACGCGCAGTTGGCGGGTGTGGCGTTGGATGATCTGCAGGCCGCGGAGTGGGCGAAGGCGGATGCGGCGGTGCTGGGTCCGTTGCGCGCGAAACTGGGCCTGGATCAACTCAAGTGGGCGTTGTCGGGGGCCGCGCCGATTCCGGCGGAAACGCTCGCGTTCTTCTTCGGGTTGGGGATTCCGATCTCGGAGGTGTGGGGCATGTCGGAGCTGACCTGCATCGTGAGTGTCTCTCCCCCGGATCAGGCGCGACTGGGCACGGTGGGGCGGCTGCTGCCGGGCCTGGAATCCAAGATCGCGGAGGATGGTGAGTTCCTGGTGCGCGGGCCGCTGGTGATGCGCGAATACCGGGGCGAGCCGCAGAAGACGGCGGATGCGCTGGATGGCGAGGGCTGGCTGCACACCGGTGACATCATCACCGAGGATGCCGACGGGTATCTGCGGGTGGTGGATCGCAAGAAGGAACTGATCATCAATTCCGCGGGAAAGAACATGTCCCCGGCCAATATCGAGAACACCATCAAGGCCGCGACGCCGCTGATCGGGACACTGGCGGCGATCGGTGACAGTTGCCCGTACAACACGGCGTTGATCGTGCTGGACGCGGAGTCGGTGGGGCCGTATGCGGCGCAGCATCAGCTCGGGGATGCCTCGGCGGCGGCGTTGGCGGCGGATGCGGGGGTGATCGCGGAGATCGCGCGGGGGGTCGCGGCGGGGAACGCGCGGTTGTCGCGGGTCGAGCAGATCAAGCGGTTCACGATTCTGTCGACGTTCTGGGAGCCCGGTGGTGACGAGGTGACGTTGACGATGAAGCTGCGCCGTAAGCCGATCGCGGCGAAGTATGCCGCGGAGATCTCGCGCATGTATGCCGAGACGCGGCCCGAGGGTGTGCACGAGCCGGTGGCGGAGGTCGCGCCGATCGTGTCCTGAGCTGCGCGGCAGTCGTTTTCACGCAGTGTGACGTAGCGGGTCGGCGCACGCCCTCGATAACAGAGCATGTGCTCTGTTATCGTGAGGTGTGCCCAGGCCCCGCATCCACGATCCCGACGTCGTGCTCGACGCCGCGGAAACCCTCGCGGTACGGTCCGGCCCGGCTGCGGTCACCATCCGCGCCGTCGCCACCGCCACCGGCATCTCCAACGGCGCGCTCTATCACAGCTTCGGGTCACGAGCAGAACTGTTGAGCCGCACCTGGATTCGCGCTGCTCGCCGCTTCCTGGCATTGCAGGCCGACCTGGTCGACGATGCCGGAGCGGCCATCGACGCGGTCCTCGCCGCCGCCGACGCGCCAGCCGAATTCGCGGCGCGCTACCCGGCCTCGACGCAACTGTTCTTCCGGGTGCGCCGCACCGACCTGCTCGGCGACGACCTGCCCGAGAATCTGCGCGCCGAACTCGACGCCCCGCAACGCGAACTCGTCGGCCTGATGAAAACCCTCGCCCGCCGACTGTGGGAGCGTGCCGACGCGGCCGCGGTGGACACCCTCACCATCTGCCTGGTCGACCTGCCGACAGCGATCCTGCTCGACCGCGACCGCCTGGCCAACCCCGTGGCACGCCGTCAACTGAGCGCCGCCGTGCGTGCCGTCCTCGATATCGGACCGCCCGACCTCGAGGACACTGCACCCTCTCGATAAAGCTCCACCTCCGCGATAAGGAACCGCCATGCCGACTCTCACCCATCACGACAAGATCGCCGTCCTCGACCTCGGCGGCGACGAGAACCGCTTCTCCCCCACCTACCTCACCGAGGTCGACGCCCTGCTCGACACCGTGCTCAGCGACGGCAGCCAAGCGTTGATCACCACCGCCAGCGGCAAGTTCTACTCCAACGGCCTGGATCTGGACTGGCTCTCGGCCAACAGTGAACGCGCGGAATGGTATGTGGCGCAGGTGCAGTCGCTGCTGGCCCGCATGCTGACCTTCGCGCTGCCGACGGTGGCCGCACTGCCCGGGCACGCGTTCGGCGCGGGCGCGATGCTCGCGGTCGCGCACGACTTCCGGGTGATGCGCGAGGATCGCGGCTACTTCTGCTTCCCCGAAGCCGATATCCGCATCCCGTTCACCCGGGGCATGGCCGCGCTCATCCAGGGCAAGCTCACCCCGAAGTCGGCGATCGCCTCCATGACCACCGGGCGGCGCTTCGGTGGGCCCGACGCGCTGGCCTACGACCTGGTCGACGCCATCGCCGAGCAGGCCGCGGTCCTCGAGACCGCGATCTCGATCGTGACGCCGCTGGGTGCCAAAGACCAGGGCACCCTCGGCGCGATCAAGACCGTCATGTTCGCCGACGCCGTCACCGCACTCACCAACCCCTGAACGGGGCCCTCAGCGGGTGGACTCGATCGCGAACACCGCCAACCGGACACGGTTGTCGGTGCCGGTCTTGTCCATCAACTGCGCCAGATGCTTCTTGACCGTGCTCACCCCCAGATGCAGGCGCTCGGCGATCTCCTGATTGCCGAACCCGTCACCGACGAGAGCCAGCACCTCGCGTTCACGTGGGGTGAGTTCGACTGCGGGCGGGCGGGATCGGTTCGGGGTGGTGATCGCGCGATCCACCAGCCGCCGCAACAGGGACGGGGAGAACAACAGTTCGCCGTCCATGGTGCGGCGCATCGCCTCCACCAGCTGCTGCGGGTCGGTGTCCTTGACCAGGTAGCCGCTGGCTCCGGCGGCCAGGGCGGGATACAGGTGTTCGTCGTCGTCGAAGGTGGTCAACACCAGCACCTTCGAGGCGGATCCGGCCGCCAGGATCTGCCGGGTCGCCTCCACCCCGTCCATGCCGGGCATGCGCAGATCCATCAGCACCAGATCCGGGGACAACGCCGCGGCCGCGCGCACCGCCGCCACCCCGTCGGCGGCCTCCCCCACCACCTCGACATCGGCCGTCGCCTCCACCAACATCCGCAACCCGGCACGCACCAGCCGCTGATCGTCGACCAGCAAAACCCGGATCATGACGGCCTCCTGACGGGATACGACACCGGGTGATCCTCGCATTCGCCAAGTGGCACAACCGGTTGCGACAGTGCGGGATCGGGTGATGGCATCGGCGAGGTGCTCGAGTACTGGACCGGATCGTGGCCTGGTGGTGTAGGTACGGCGGCGGGCGGTACGGGAATCGGTGCCGCACCGTCGGTGTGCACGGTCGTCACCGGGGGTGTGGTCGCGGCCCGACGGTGTTCGGTGTGGACTTCCGGTCTCGCCGAGGGGAGGTCGGCCGGAAGCCGTGCCTCGACAACCCAATCGCGGCCGTGCGCGGTGGCGGTGACCGTGCCGCCCGCGAGATGGGCGCGCTCGCGCATCCCGACGACACCGTGGCCCGCCCGCGTGCTCGCACCCGGGGCGACGGTGTTGGTGATGCGGAGGGTGACGCCGGAACTGTTGTGTGCCAGCAGGATCGGGACCGGGTGGGTGCGGTCGGCGTACTTCATGACATTGGTCAGCGACTCCTGCACCAGACGCAGCAAGGTCAGGCGGCCGATCGCGTCGAGGCCCTCGAGGTCGGGGGCGATATCGGCGTGCACGGTGAAACCGCCCTGGCGCACGCGATCCACCGCACTGAGGATCTCCGCGCGCACCACCTGCGCGTCCAGTATTGGGACCGCGCCGAGGGCCGGATCACGCAGGGCGGCCAGTAGGCGGCGGATATCGGTGAGCGCACCGGAGGCGGTGTCGCCGACATCGTCGAAGACCTCGCGCACGCGCGGGTCGGGGTCGGTGAGCACCTGACGGGCGACCTTGACGCGCAACACGATCGAGGCCATATGGTGCGCGACCAAGTCGTGCAATTCGCGGGCCAGGGCGATGCGTTCCTCGGTGCGGGCACGCGTGTCGGCGTCGGCGGCGCGCGCCCGCAGGCTCGCGGTGAGTTGGCGTTGCCCACGCAGATACAAGCCCAGCAGCAGTGGCAGTCCGACATAGGCGCACGCCTCGACCAGGGTCGCGCCGCGCCAGAACGTCGGCGAATGTCCACCCCAGTGTCCGACTATCCACGCCAGCGCCCAGGCTGCGGTCGCGATCACCGTTGCCCGTGGCCCACGACGTGTCACCGCCTCCACCAACGCGACCGCGCCCAGATACGGCACCAGCTCCGAGGGGCCCCACGCTTCGATCACGAACAGCGGCAGTGCCAGTGCCGAGATCGTCAGCGACAGTTCGAACGGGTAGCGGCCGCCGACCGCGAACAGCACGGTGGTCGCGACAGCAAGCAGCCAGTAAACGATCGGGACCCGGTATTCGCCCGGGAACGTGCTCGCCGCCAGCAGTGCCGGGGTCAGCACCAGCGGCAGCACGCGCGCGGCTTTCCAGCGGTCGGCGGGAACACGGAGGTCGATCACGGTTCCCACGGTAGAGACTCGCGACAGGCGTCGCCGCAGGTGGGTCGCGGATAGCACAGAGGTTGCCCGGCCACAAGGGTCCGCAGGACCCGACCGACGGTCCGAAGGCGAACCCGTGGGAGGGGGTGCGGTGCTCGCGCGCCGATCAGGCTGGGAAGCGACCATATTCGACCCGAGGAGCCCTCCCCCGTGATCTCGCGCCGCCGCCTGCTCGCCACCGCCGCCGCCCTGCCCCTGGCGCTGAGCGCCGGCGCCGCCTGCGCACGCCCGACGACACGCACCGCCACGGGTGCGACCCGGGCGCTGCCTATCCCGCCTTTGGCCGCAGGAGCCCTCGGCGCGGACGGAGTGCGGCGCTTCACCCTGACCGCGCAAACCGGCAACAGCGAGATCAAACCCGGAATCTCCACTCCCACATGGGGATACAACGGTTCGATGCTGGGGCCGACACTGCGGGCGCGGCGCGGGGAAACCGTCGAGGTCCACGTGCGCAACACGCTGCCCGAAGCCACCAGCGTGCACTGGCACGGCATGCACGTACCCGCCGCCAGCGACGGCGGACCACACCAGATGATCGCGCCGGGCGGGGAATGGACGCCCTTGTGGCGCATCGAGCAGCCCGCCGCCACCCTCTGGTATCACCCGCACCCGCACGGCGTGACCGAAGCCCACGTCTACCGCGGCCTGGCCGGACTGTTCGTGCTCGACGACGACACCAGCGCCACGCTCGGCCTGCCCGGCGACTACGGCCGCGACGACATCCCCCTCGTCATCCAGGACCGCCGCTTCACCGCCGACGGGCACCTCGACGAAACCCTGCCCAGCAGTTACGGATTGCTCGGCGACACCCTCATCGTCAACGGCGCGACCGCCGCCCACCATCAGCTGCCCGGCCGCCGCGCGCGCCTGCGCCTGCTCAACGGCTCCTCGAGCCGAGTGCTCAACCTCGGCTTCGCCGACAATCGCGAGTTCGCACTCATCGCCACCGACGGCGGGCTGCTGAGCGGTCCCGTCCCGCTGCGACGCATCCAACTCAGCCCCGGCGAACGCGCCGACATCGTCGTCGACCTCGCCGCCGCCGAAAACCTCACCCTGCGTGCCTTTCCCGTCGACCTGCGCGCCGGCATCGACCGCCCCGAACGTTTCGGCTTCGACGACACCTTCGAGGTCCTGACCTTGCGCGCGGCCACCACCGCCGATCCGGCACCCGCCCTGTCCGCCGTCCTGACCGTCATCGAACCGCTCGCCGCCACACTGCCGGTCACCCGCACCTTCGACCTCAAATGGTTCAAGATCAACGGCGCGGGCATGGACATGAACCGCATCGATCTGACCATCCCCACCGGAGCCACCGAGGTCTGGCAGGTCCGCAACCTCGAGGACTGGCCCCACAACTTCCATGTCCACGACGTCCAATTCCAGATCCGCAGCATCGACGCCACCCCGCCACCGGCGGCCTTGTCGGGCTGGAAGGACACCGTCTACACCGAACCCTCCCGCACCTACGAACTCGCCATGCGCTTCACCGGACCCGCCGACCCCGCCCACCCGTACATGTACCACTGCCACCTGCTGCACCATGAGGACAAAGGCATGATGGGCCAATTCCTCATCCTCGACCCCGGCCAGCAACCCACCTTCACCCCGACACCTATGGCAGACATGCACGACATGCCGCAAATGGGTGACATGCCCGGCATGGGATCCGGCCCGCACGGCCACTGAACCCGCACACGACCGTCACTCCGACACCGCACCGATTCGATGAACGGTGCGCCGCAGCGCCACTCGCGGACCGGTGCATCATCGGGCAGGCGAGACCCCGTGGCGATCTGTGCGGTGACCGGATAGGTGCGAGCGCCGAGCGTGTTCTCACTGCGCGTCGTGTACGGCCTTCAGGTGTGAAACGAGCTGTGCGGCGACCTCATTGGGGCGTTCGGCCTGTAGGAAGTGCCCGCAGTCGGCTAGCTGCGCGTGCTGCACGCCCGCATGCTGTGCCAGCACCCGCTGCAGATCCGGGGACATGCAGCCGTCGCGCAGTCCGGCCAACGCCAGTGTCGGTAGCGGCGGCGGGGTCGCCATCACGGTGCGCGAGAATTCGCGAGTCGCGCTGCGCTGCACCGTGAACAGTGAGCGGTAGTAGCGGGTCGCCGCCCAGCCGCAGTCGATGTCCGCGAAAACGGCGGCGGTAGGCGCGAACTCGGCCTCGGAGAACTCCCAACCCGGCGACCAGCGCCGCCACAGGGCGCGCACGAACGCCGCGTCGTTGCGAGCCAGCAGCCGAGGCGAGAACCCCGACTGCATCACCGGGATATAGGACGACAGCAGCGCCTGCCGGGGCAGATAGCGCACGAGACCGGGCGCGAACCCGCCACCGAACGGGGGAATCGCCAGCAGCGCCAGCGAATCCCAGCGCCCCGGCTGCTGTTTCGCCGCGATCATCGACGCGAACGCACCCCAGTCGTGCCCGACCAGATGGGTGTGCCGTGCGGCGAGCAGCTCCTGCCAGGCCGAGACATCCCCGGCCACAGCCATCAGGTCATAGCGTGCACTCCGGGACGCCGAACCCGGGGTGTATCCGCGCAGCCACGGAGTGAGCACCTGAAACCCGGCCGCCACCAACAGGGGTGCGACCCCGTCCCAGGTATGCGGGGTGTCGGGGAACCCGTGTAGCGCGATCACCAACGGCGCATCGGCGCGACCGTAATGCAACGCCGACAACTCCAGGCCATCTCGGCGCATCGTGAGCGTGCGGACATCGGGAGCAACAGGCATCGGGACTCACTTTCCGACGGTGGCCGACAGACCACCTCACAACATGTTCTTGCCGAACGAGATACGAGCTCACCGCGCCGCAGTCCCGAGCAGACCCGGCCGGGCGGTAGCGAATTCGAAAGATCCAGTGACCCGAGTTCGGCGCGTATGCGACCAGGGGCCCGGTGCGAGCGATTCCCGGGGCTTGCCTGAGCAACCCACTCGCACCCGGCCGCGACTCAGCGAGCAGGGCACGGCCCATGAATTCGGCGCGGGCTCGCATACCGCGCAGGCCTCCCGGACACCACGCGCGCGCCACAGCACGCGGGCGGTGTCCGATCGCATCACTGCGCGCTACCTGCCCTGCCAGACTGCGGGGCGTTTCTCGACGAAGGCCCGCATGCCCTCGCCCGCGTCCAAGGAGGTGAGTGCGGCCGCGGCAACCTGGCCCTGCTTGTCGAACGCTTCGGCGACCGACCAATCCGGGGCCTGCTCGATGATCTGCTTGCTGGCATCGATACTCAGCGGGGCATTCACGGCGATGCGTTCAGCCAGTGCCAGTGCGGTTTCCAGCGCATGGCCGGGAGCCGCGACCTCGTTGATCAGCCCGATCTCGGCGGCACGGGTCGCGCTGATCGGATCACCGGTCAACGCCAACTCCATCGCCAGCGCCCGCGGTAGCCGCTGCGACAGGCGCAGCACACCGCCACCGACCGCGACCAGACCGCGTTTGACCTCGGGGATACCGAAGGTCGAATCGCTCGCGGCGACAATCAGATCCGCAGTCAACGCCAGCTCACAGCCACCCGCCAACGCCGGACCCTCCACCGCGGCGATCAACGGTTTACGCGGCGGCTGCGACACGATGCCGAGAATGCCGCGCTTCTCCGTCACCGGCACCTCACCACGCGCGGCGGCCTTGAGATCCATTCCCGCACTGAAATAGCCACCCGCACCCGTCAACACCGCGATGCGGGCATTCGGATCGGCCTCGTAAGCGTCGATCGCACGCTCCAACCCCAACGCCGTAGCCAGATTGATCGCATTGCGCGCCTGCGGCCGATTGATCGTGATGATCATGACGTGACCGCGACGCTCGATCAGCACCGGAGCCGCAGGCGGCGCAGGCAACTCCACCCGCGCGACACCGGCCGCGCTCAATGCCTGATCGCCCACGACATCGGAGGCCTCCAGATCGAGTGTTTCCGCATCGGTCGACGTAAGCGCTTCGGCGACAACCCCACCCTCGTGCACCTCACCGGCCTGGGGTGTATCGGTTGCCTCGGTTGCCTCGGTTGCCTCGGTTGCCTCGGAGGTCGCGGAGGTCGCGGACTGCTCCGGCGTGGATGTTGTGGGTTTACCCCCCGACGTTGTCACCGCGGCTGCTGTCGCGTCCGAAGGCGTGGGCAGTTCGGCGGCAGGTGCGGCCGTGGTCTCCGAGACAGCGCTCGACGGTGCGGAAACGGCTGCGGGGATGAGGGAATCAGTGGTGACGGTGACCGGGACACCCAGCCAGTCTTCGACGGTGAGGGCCGAGAGCAGGGCAGGGTCGGTGCTGCGCAGCACCACTCGCTCACCCTTCGGGGTCAGCAGGCTGACGATCGCCGCCTCCGGGGTGTTGGTGCGGTCGTACGGGAGGGTGTAGGCCTCCACCACCGCCTCACCCTCGTAACCGGTGCGGGCCGGGCGAGTGGGGGGATGCTCGATGACCGGAGTGAGATGGCGGTAGGGGGCGCTGGGCGGGGTGGCGGAGTAGACGCCGACCGCGTGCTTGGTCAGATACCAGCCCAGAGAGGTTGCCAGACCGAAGGATTCGGGGTCCTCACGCAGCCGCGCCACCAGGGTGGCGACCGCGTGGCCGCCATAGTTGTTGCCGGGGCCGCCACCGAAGGTGAGGCCGCCGGTCACCGTCAACGGGCGCTTCGGGTCGTCGGCGGGCAGACCGAGCTCACGGGCGGCGATCTGCACCGCGACCGGGAAGCAGGCGTACAGGTCGACGTGGGTGAGGTCCTCGGCGGTGATACCGGTGTGGTCGAAGACCGCCGCGCCCAGGGCCCGAATGGCCGGGGAAGCGGCCAGTTCGGTGCGTTCGGTGACGAACCAGTCGTCGGTGCCCGAGGCGCCCGCGTGCAGGAACACCCACTTGTCCTGCGGGATCCCGGCGGCTTCCGCGGCGGCGGCACTGGTCACGATGATGCCCGAGGCCATATCGACGGTCAGATTGGCGCATTCGAGTTTGGTGTACGGCGCGGAGATCATGCGGTTGGCTTCCGAGACCGTGGCAATCTCGGCGGCCGAGAACTCCTGCGGCTGCCACGCATTCGGGTTCGCCGCCGCCACCGCCGAGAACCGCGACCACAGCTCCGAGACCGCGGCGGCGTGCTCGGCGAGGGTGCGGCCCAGACGGTGACGGTTGGCAGACTCCAGCAGCGCGTACATGTTGATCGGGGCTTGCAACCCGGCCGCGGACTCCGCGGCATTGTTGGCGGGCTTGTCGATACCGACGGTGCGCGTGGGTCGCAGTACGCTGTTCTGCACCGGCCACTGCACGTCGATGCCCGAACGCTGCGCCAATGCCTGCGTGGCACCGGCTTCCGCGCCCGTCACCAGCACCACCTCGTAGTCACCGGCGGCGATCGCGGCGGCGGCCTCATTGAGCAGCAACTGGCCGCCGTCACCACCGAAGGGGCTCGACTGCACCGTATCGGCGTCGCGCGCACCCACTTCCGAAGCCACCAGCGCACCGAGATCGCGGTACTGCCACGACGTGGGCGCCACCGAGAACACCGCGTCCGCGCGCGCCAGCAGCGCGTCCCCGGCGCCGGAATCGAGGGCCGCGGCGCGCAACGCGCGCACCGCCAAGGTCGCTGGATCCACATACGCCGGATCGGGGGTGCGATCCACGACCTGCCCGACACCCACCAGCACCGGGGTCGTCGGCGCCAACACGACGCCGGAAGCCCGGTGCCGCACCGCCTTCGGGGCGGCCTTGCCCGGCACGGTGCGGGCCGCGCCGATCGCGGCGGGCAGGCTCGCCAGCGAATCACGCAGCGAATCACCCAGGCCGCGCGCCACTGTCGCACCCAGCGGGCCCTCGATCGGCTGCCCGGCCAACCCGGCATCCAGATAGACACGTGAGCCGGAACCGTTGGGGGCGACCGTGATCCACAACCCCAGCGTCAAACCCTGCGGGCCAGTACCGCGCAACGCCAGCCCGCCGTCGCCGACCTCGGTGACCATCCAGCGCAGATCCGCGGGAATCCCCATGAATTTCGCGATCTGCGTGAACTCCACACCCAGCGCGGCCGGACCCGGCGGGTCCCCACGCCAGCCGGTGTGGAAACCCACCCACTCCGGAAGCCGTTGCAGCTGCACCAGATACGCCAGCACCGACGCCGGGGCCAGGTCGAGATCCTCTTCGGCGTGCGCGCTACGCGGATACGCCGACAAACCTTCGGGCAGTACTCGATCGGTGGCGTCGGGCAGCACCGGGTCGGGGGTGTGACCGGCGAATCCCGCGATCAGCTCACGCACGATACGCGGATCGCGGCGCACACTGCCCAGCAGTTGACCCCCGGCCCGCAACTGCGCGCGCACGTTGCCGTCCCTGTCGAGCGCACTGCGCCCCTGCTCGACCATTGCCCGGAAACGTCCCAGACCCGGCACCATCGTCACGGTCAAACCTCCTCGATGAGGGTTCACAACACCAACCGAACCTCACGCTATCGGCCGGTCATGGCCCACGGGAAGGGCGACAGCGGGTTCGCACCCCAAGAATCCCGATTCACTACTGCACCTTCCCGCCTACGCTGCGTAAGCGTAGACTTACGGTTCGTGGGGACTTACCCAAGCGCCGCTCTGGACGCCCTCGGCGATCCGACCCGGCGCGCCATCTTCGAACGCCTCGGCCGCGCGCCCGCCGCCGTCGGTGAACTCGCCGCCGAACTACCCGTCTCGCGCCCGGCGGTCTCCCAGCACCTCAAGGTCCTCAAGCAGGCCGGACTCGTGCGTGACGAAGCCATCGGCACTCGCCGCGTCTACCACCTCGACCCCGACGGCATCGACGCCCTGCGCGCGTACTTCACCCAGTTCTGGTCGACAGCCCTGTCGGCGTTCCGCGACGAGATCAATAGCCACGACAGCACCCGGGAGCAGCCATGACCCAACCCAGCGACCACACGACGCCCGACAGCACGAACACCGATGACGCCGTGCGCCTCGAGATCACCGTCGACGCACCGATCGACACCGCCTTCACCGTGTTCACCACCGGCATCAACAGTTGGTGGCCGCGCGAACACCACATCGGCTCCGGCACTTTCGACGAGGCCGTGGTGGAACCTCGGGTCGGCGGGCGACTGCTCACCCGGGAGACCGACGGCACCGAATGCCCGTGGGGCACCGTGCTGGTGTGGCAACCACCGACCCACTTCGCGTTCTCCTGGGACATCGCCCTGGACTGGACCGCCGAAACCGAT
Organism: Nocardia sp. NBC_00511; assembly: GCF_045161165.1. Lineage (NCBI taxonomy): Bacteria > Bacillati > Actinomycetota > Actinomycetes > Mycobacteriales > Nocardiaceae > Nocardia > Nocardia sp. NBC_00511. The sequence goes on along the minus strand of NZ_CP107849.1, from coordinate 2,727,034 downwards.
CCGCAGCGCAGCAGCCGCGTCGAGGTCACCTTCACCGCCCTCGACGACACCCACACGCGGGTCACCCTCGTGCACTGCGACTTCGACAAGCACGGGCCCGGCTGGCAATCCATGCGCACCGCGGTCGCCTCCGACGGCGGCTGGCCCGCCCTGCAGGACAACTACGCCAAAGCCGCCGCCGCTCAGAGCACCCGGGTGAACCACACCTGATCACGCACCGGCACCCCATCGACCTCGAGGCCGTCGCGGTACCCGGCCTCAGGGGTGAACACATCCGCCACCACCCGTGTCATGCGGAATCCGCAGCGTTGATAGAACCGTAGATTGCCGATATCGGCCGTCGCGGTGGCTACTTCCACCCGGCGCACACCGGCCGTCGCGGCGGCATCAACGACCTGTTCGATGAGCCGCCGTCCGATCCCGGAACCCCGAAACGGTTGCGCCACCGCCGTATTGAGGATCTCCCAGACCGATCCGTCACCGGTCGCGGCGGCCTGGGCGTGGCCGAGGACCGACCCGTCGCCGTCGCGCGCCACCCACACGCGCCCGCGTTCGAGATACCCGGCCAGCGCCGATTCGGAATCCTCGGCCAGCCGAAACGACCACGCGATCTCCGCGCGCGCCCCGGAGAACTCCTCGAAACGCACATTCCCCAGATACGGGCCGTCGGTGGCGATCGGCGGTACGAAGATCACCATCCAGCCGTCGGGATCCAGCACCGCGAACGCCCCCAACGCCACCCAGTACGGATTGTCCGGAACCACCTCGGACACACCGTGATCGGCCAGCCGCTTACGAACCCCGCTCTCGCCCTCGCGCAAATACAGCACCAGCGCATCCTCGGGATCGGGAACCCGTGTCGGCGTCTCATCCTCGAGCCGCACCAACTCCAATTGCGCCGAGGCATCCGGCAACCCGAACACGAACCCGCTGTACTCGGCGTGATCGGCGAACGCGAACAACTGCGATAGCCCCACCACCTCGCGATAGAACCCCGCACACTCGAGCAACCGGTCGGTGGCCCGCGCGAACCGCGCCGCACTCAACGCCACCGCCGCGGATTCACTCTCGGAAACTCCCACTACGACTCCTCACCCACGCCCGACAACACCGTGCTCCAGGATGCCCGCCTCCACGCCATCGCTCCACGGAAATTCATGGTTCGCACCCCGCCGACCCGCGCGAGCGGCCGTCGTCAGTGTCGATATTGATGAGTGGATGGCAGGTTCTGACGATTCGCGCGACCACATCCGCCGTCTCATCGGCTGTGCTCAGCGACTTCCAGCAGCAGTAGCGGCACGCTGCGAGCAGAGGCCCGCGAGAAACTGGTGAAACAGCATCGGGCCGCACCGAATGCACGATGCGGCCCGATGAGCGAAGAAATCAGAGCTCGATGCCGAGCAGAGCGTCGACCGCGTCACGGATCAGGCCCGGCGCGGTGGTGTCCGGGCCGTCGTAGGTGAGCGCCTGCTGAACCCACGCGTCCACGGCCGCAATCGCTTTGGGGGTGTCGAGGTCATCGGCCAGGTGCTGACGCAGCCGCGCCACGGTGTCGGTGGCGTCCGGGGCGGAGGTCAGGGCGGCCGCTTCACGCCAGCGCGCCAGCCGCGAGAGCGCTTCGGCCAGAACAGCATCCGACCATTCGCGATCGGCACGGTAGTGACCGGCGAACAAGCCCAGGCGGATCGCGGCCGGGTCGGTGCCCGCACGCCGCAGCGTCGAGACGAACACCAGATTGCCGCGCGACTTCGACATCTTCTCGCCATCGAGGCCGATCAACCCCGCGTGCACATAGTGCCGCGCGAAACGACGGCCCTTGACCAGGGCTTCGGCGTGCGCGGAAGAGTATTCGTGGTGCGGGTAGATCAGATCCGAGCCGCCACCCTGGATATCGAACTCGGTGCCGATGCGGTTGAACGCGATCGCCGAACACTCGATGTGCCAGCCGGGACGGCCCGCCCCGAACGGTGCCGGCCACGACGGTTCACCCGCACGTTCGGCACGCCACAGCAGCGCGTCGATCGGGTCGCGTTTGCCCGCGCGGTCCGGGTCGCCGCCGCGTTCGGCGAACAACCGTTCCATGGTGGCGCGGTCGTAGCCGGACTCGTAGCCGAACTGCTCGGTCGCGTCGTGACGGAAGTAGACATCCGGGTACTGCGGGTCCTCGACGATGTAGGCCGCACCCGAAGCGAGGAGCTTGTCGACGAGGTCCACGACCTCCTGCACCGATTCGATGGCGCCGATGTAGTCGCGCGGCGGGATCACCCGCAGCGCGGCCATGTCCTCGCGGAACAGGTTGATCTCGCGGGTGCCCAGTTCACGCCAGTCGATGCCGTCGCGGGCGGCACGCTCGAACAGCGGATCGTCGACGTCGGTGGTGTTCTGCACGTAGTGCACGTCGTGCCCGGCGTCGCGCCAGATCCGGTTGACCAAATCGAAGCTGAGGTAGGTGGCGGCGTGCCCGAGGTGGGTGGCGTCGTAGGGGGTGATGCCACAGACGTACATCGTCGCCGTCGCACCCGGGGTGACCGGGCGCACCTGCTTGTCGGCGGTGTCGAACAAACGCAACGCTGGTCCGGATCCGGGGACGGTCGGGACAGCGGTATCGGACCAGGACTGCATGGATCGAGGTTAACGCCGCGATCGCGGGCCGCCCGCGCCACCCCCGCCCCGACGTGGCGCACCGCACTCACCCGAACCGGCCGACCAGGACTCTAGTCCGGCGCGCAGGCATGTCAACGGTTGCAATCAGGAGAAACCGAACGTCGCGCCCCCACAAGCGTTCCCGCACGCCACGACGCGGCGCTGTTGGTGGCGCGAGCGTAGCAGGGGATGCGCTACGCCCCGGCGGCGAGGGGCTGGACCACTCGCGGCCGCGGCGGCGTCGAATTCAGAACGCGGGCCAGGGAATCGGACGCTGCGAGCTCGGCAACGGCATCACCGGATGATCCAGCAGGGCACGCGCACGCGCGCCCAGCGCCTCGATCTCGGCGTCGGTGATCAACTCCGCCAGCCGCTCACCGAGCTCACCGGGCAGCGCCTTCACCAAAACCGTGATGTCGGTGAGCAATTCGTCGGCGATCGGCTCCCCGGCCCACCCCCACAGCACGGTGCGCAGCTTCGGCTCGGTGTGCAGACAGATCCCGTGATCGACCCCGTAGACGCGCCCGTCGAGACCGTCGAGGGCATGCCCGCCCTTGCGGTCGGCATTGTTGATCAGCACATCCAGCACCGCCATGCGATGCAGGCGCGGATCCTCGGCGTGGATCAGCGACACCGGATGCCCCGCGGGATCCAAGGCGCGCAACACCTCCCGAAACCCCTCGGGCACCTGCCCGGCCGGGCACAGATCCACCAGATCCGGGCCGTCACCGTCCTCGACGGTCTCGATCCAGCGCTGCACCATGCCCGGACCCAAAGGCCCGTCACGCAACACGGTTTCGGGGATCACCTCCCAGCCCAGCGCCGCGCACACCTGATAGGAGGCCACCTCACGCCCGGCCAGGGTGCCGTCCGGGAAATCCCACAGCGGGCGTTCCCCGCGAATCGGCTTGTAGACCACCCGCAGGTCGGCACCGTCGGCCTCGCAGACCAGGGTGATATTGCTGGCGGTGGTGACCTGCCCGATGACCGTCAGATCCGCGGTACGCAGCGGGTCGGCGGACATCGCCTCACTCCTCGAGATCGGTGGCGCCGAAGATCTCGCCACGCTTGTAGCCGTTGGTGCGCACACACATGTGCCCGGCCGCCGAGAGCGGCTCCCCGCACAGCGGACACGGTGGCCGCCCCGCCGCGATCACCCGGGTCGACCGTAGGGCGAACTCCCGCGCCTGGATCGGGGTCAAAAACACCCGCACCGCGTCGGGACCCTCCTCGGTGTCATCGAGCACCACCGATTCGTCGACCTCGGTCTCGGTGATCGCCAGCAACTCCACCACGACCGCGTTCGCGTCGGCATCCCAGCCCAAACCCATGGTGCCGACCCGGAATTCGGCATCGATCGGGACGATCAACGGCGCCACATCGGCGACCTCGGCGGCCTGTGGCGGCACCGTGGTGCCGAAGCGGCGCGCCACCTCGTCGAGCAACAGACCCATCCGATCGGCCAGCACCTTCACCTGCTGCTTCTCGAGCAGCACGCTGATCACCCGCGGCTCCTGCACCGCCTGCAGGTAGAAAGCGCGGTCGCCCGGCTCGCCGACGGTGCCGGCGATGAAACGATCGGGGGTGCGGAAGATATGGATTGCACGGCTCATGGCACCTCCTGACAGCTCGTCACACTATGAATCGGGGCGTTCCGCGTCCCCATTACCCGTACTCCCGGTGGTACCCGTTTCGCCGCCGGGCACCGGCCCGGTACGCGATTCGCCGCCGGTTCGCGGTGAAATCGCCGCCAAACCAGAGAGATCCGGTCCGGTGTCGTTCACTCGCCACACGTACGGGGCGGTCGGGGTGTATCGGACGACGCTCAGCGACGCCGGTTCCACCACGATCCGCTGGAAACCATCGAGATGAATGCCGAACGCGTCCGCGATCACCGACTTGATGACATCGCCGTGCGTGCACGCCACCCACAACACATCGGTACCATGCCGCTGCGCGAACTGACGATCTCGTTCGCGGATAGCGGAAACCGCGCGAAACTGTACCTGCGCCAAGCCTTCCCCCGAGGGGAATACCGCCGCCGAGGCGTGGCGCTGCACGACCTTCCACAGCGGTTCGGTCACCAGGTCGGCCAGTGCCTTGCCGGTCCAGTCGCCGTAATCGACCTCGAGTAGTCGTTCGTCGGGTTCGGGTTCCAGACCGAGTTTGTCGGCCAGCGGGGCGACGGTGCGCTGGCAGCGCAGCAGCGGCGAGCACACGATGTGCTCGATGGGCAGCGACCCCAGCCTCGAGACCAGCCCCTGGGCCTGCTCACGGCCCCGGTCGGTCAGATCGACGCCCGCGCTGCGGCCGGCCAGGGTGCGAGCGGTATTCGACGTGGACACGCCGTGCCGCAACAGGATCACCGTCACCGGCACAGCCTACTGGCTCAGGTCGCCGACACGACTCCGGCGGTCAGCAGTCCCAGCATCGTCACACCCAGCACGATGCGATAGCCGACGAACCAATCCAGCGAGTGCCGCGTCACGAACTTCAACAGCCACGCCACCGACGCGTACCCGACGCCGAAGGAGATCAACGTCGCCACCAACAGTTGCGGACCCGACGCGTTGAGGCCCTCACCGGCGGGTTCGAAGGCGTCGGGCAGGCTGAACAGGCCCGAGGCCAGCACCGCGGGAATCGCGAGCAGGAACGAGAAGCGCACGGCCGCCGCGCGTGTCAGCCCACAGAACAGGCCCGCCGAACTCGTCGCACCCGAGCGGGACACGCCGGGAATCAGCGCCAGGCACTGCGCCAGACCCATGATCAGGCCATCGCGTGTGGTGAGCAGCTCGATGGGACGCTGGCGGGTACCGAAACGTTTGCCCGAGTAGTACTCCGCGGCCGCGATCACCAGCGCGAACACGATCAGCATGATCGAGATCAGCCACAGATTGCGTGCGCCGGTACGGATTTGGTCCTTGAACAACAGGCCCAGCACACCGATCGGGACGGTGGCGATGATCACATACCAGCCGACCCGGTAGTCCAGCAGCCGCTGCGTATCGGGATCCGGGCCGTGCGCGAAGGAACCGTCGGCGTTCACCACCGGCAGCTGCGTGGTCGGACGTTCGCTCAGGGGCACCGAATCCCGTTGCGGCGCGGCCACCTTCGACCACATCGTGGTGCACCAGGCCACCAGGATGCGCCAGATGTCCTTGGCGAAATACACCAGCACCGCCGCCTCGGTACCCAGTTGGGTGACCGCGGTGAAGGAGGCGCCCGCGTCGTCACCGAAGAACACCGCCGACACGATCCGCAGGTGCGCGGAGGAGGAGATCGGCAGGAATTCGGTCAAACCCTGCACCAGGCCCAGTATCAGCGCCTGCACCCACGTCATCGACTCGCCCACACATCCTCCAGTCTCGAATCCTCGCCCACCGGTGGACAATTCGCCCAGACCGGGTACCGCTCGCCGAGCCCGTGCCACGCTGCCGCCGCAACACGGCAGCGACCCTACCGGGCACCCGCGGTAAATCGGACATTTATCGGCGGACCTGCGACGACATCACGACAAAATGGGCGAAACGCCGACGTGGCGGAGGACGGCGCGCGCGAATCCGCCACGGGCGGCGCGAAGTTGGCCCGCGCCACCCGCTACAGCCGTGAATCCTGACCCGTCCGACACGAATTCAGCCCGACCCGCCGACACCGCCGCGGGCCGTAGCCGGGCAGATGCGACAGGTGCGCCTAGGCTGACGCGTGTGACGAAAGTGCAAGCGCGGTGATGGAACAGCGGACCGTCGGCCGCAGCGGACTGCGAGTCTCCCGGCTGGGACTGGCCACCCACACCTGGGGCAGAGAAACCGACGCCGACGACGCCGCGGCGCAACTGGTCGCCTTCGCCGAAGCCGGCGGCACCCTCGTGGACACCTCACCCGCCTACGGTGACGGCGCCGCCCAGCGCATCCTCGGCCAACTCGTGCGCGAAGTCGGCCGCGACGACCTGGTGCTGTCCGGAACCGCCGGGCACACACCGGTACTCGCCGACGCCGCCTCCCCGGCCCCGGCGCCACTGCGCTGGAAAGTCGACGCCTCCCGGCGCACCATGATGCGCCAACTCGACACCACCCTGACGCTGCTGGGCACCGACCACCTCGACCTGTGGTCGATCAGCGCCTGGGACCCGCACACCCCCCTCGAGGAGATCGCCGACACCCTGCGCTGGGCGGTGCGCACGGGACGCGTGCGCTACGCCGGAGCCCGCGGCTTCGACGGCTGGCAGCTGGCCACCCTCGCCGCGGCCGCGCCCCTGACCGCCACCCAGATCCCGTACTCGCTATTGGCACGCTCGGTCGAACACGAATTCGTGCCCGCCGCACAGCATCACGGCATCGGCGTCGTCGCCACCGCACCTCTGGCGGGAGGCATCCTCACCGGCAAATACCGCCACGGCGTACCCGCGGACTCCCGCGGCGCCGACGAGGCCACCGCCGCGGAGATCATCGCCGGACTCGACGACCGCGCCACCCGCGTCGTGGACGCCGTGCTGACGGCCGCCGACGGACTGGGCACCTCACCCTTGGCGGTGGCGCTGGCCTGGATCCGCGATCAACCCGGCGTCGCCTCGATGCTGGTGGGAGCCCGCGATATCGGGCAGCTCACCGGGATCCTGGCCGCCGAAACCCTCGAGCTGCCACGCGCCATCGCCGCAGCACTCGGAGACGTGAGCGCACGCACAGAATGAGCCAGGCTAGCCTTGCCTGCATGAGGTGTCTCGTGAGTGCCCGAACCGCCGCCCGCCCGCTGCTGATCATGCTGGTGGGACTCGGCCTGGTCGCGGGCCTCACCGCCTGCGGGTCGAGCACCACCACCAGCAGCAGCGTGCACGGACCCGTCACCGCCGACGTCGGCAACCTCGACCCGGTGCCCGTCGGCGCCGAACCCACCCCGGTCCTGCCCGCCACCGTCAAATCCTTCGACGGCAGCAACGTCACCATCACCGATGCCAGCCGCATCATCGCCGCCGACCGCTACGGCACCCTCGCCCAGACCGTCGTCGCCCTCGGACTGCGCTCGAAACTGGTGGGCCGCTCCAACTCCGCGGCCTTCCCCGCCGTCAAGGACCTGCCCACCGTCTCGAGCGGCGGCGGCACGTTGAGCGTGGAATCGGTTGCGGCACTGCGGCCCACGGTGTTCCTCACCGACACCACCGCCGTCACCCCCGCGCTGCGCGATCAACTCGGGGCACTGGGCATCACGGTCGTCTACTTCGACCCGCAACGCACCATGGCCGGCGTCGTCCCGCAGATCCAGGCCGTCGCCGCCGCCCTCGGCGTCCCCGACGCGGGCAAAGCGTTGGCGCAGCGCACCAATGACGAGATCACCGCGGCCACCAACTCGGTACCCGAACAGCACGCCAAACCCAAGATCGCGTTCCTGTACCTGCGCAGCACCGCCATCACCATGATCGCCGGACCCGGCTCCGGCGCCGACTCGCTCATCGCGGCCATCGGCGGCATCGACGCCGGCACCGCCTCGGGCATCACCCAGGACTTCCTGCCCATCACCAGCGAAGCCATGATCGCCGCCGCCCCCGACGCGTTTCTGCTCATGAGCGACGGGCTGGCCTCCGTCGGCGGCATCGACGGCCTCGAGAAGATCCCGGGCGTCGCGCAGACCCCCGCCGGAAAAGACCGCCGCGTCGTCGACATGTCCGACGCTGTGCTGCTGTCCTTCGGCCCCAACACCGGCCGCGTCGTCGCCGCCCTCGTCAAGGCCCTCTACGGCCCGACCACCGCATGACCGACCCGATCCACCCCGCACGAACGGCTGCCCCACACCAGAATTCGACATCTGGGGCAGCGACCGGCCACCGCGATGAGCGAGCAGACGCCGGAGCCGCAGCGTCGCCCGCCGAATCCGGTACCGCCGCAGCACACTCCACGCGAACCGTGTCGACCGGCACCGCCTCGAACTCCGCCACCGCACCGGCGGTCGAGGGCAGCGCCGAGCGCGACACCCTCGCCGCCGCGAGCGGATCGTCCGCGAAAGCCGTTGCCGCGCAGACCGTGGCGGCCGCCGAGACAGCCGAGCCCGGCCACGACACCGGCACGGCACGCCCGCGACGCTGGTCGCGCACCGCGCTGATCTTCGCCGGCGCACTGGCCGCACTGGTCGTGCTGGCCATGATCTCCGCGGCCATCGGACAGGTGCCCACCAGCCCGGCCGAAGTGGCGGGCAGCGTGTTTCACCGCATGGGCCTGGACTGGGGGCCGATGCCCAAACACCCCGCCGGATACGTGACGCTGTGGGAAGTGCGCTTCCCGCGCGTCGTGCTCGCCATGCTCGTCGGGGCCGCACTCGCCACCGCCGGAGCCCTGCTGCAGGGCGTGTTCGCCAACCCGCTGGCCGAACCCGGCGTCATCGGCGTCTCGGCCGGAGCCGCGGTCGGCGCGGGCACCGTGATCGTGGTCGGTGGCGCGTTCGCGGCGGCCTGGTCGGTGGCGGCGGGCGCGTTCGTCGCCGGACTGGCCACCACGCTGCTGGTGTATCTGCTCTCGCGTTCCAACGGGCGCACCGAAGTGGTGACGTTGATCCTCACCGGTGTCGCCATCAACGCCTTCGCCGGTGGCCTGATCTCGTTCCTGCTGTTCAAGGCGTCCCCGGCCGCGCGCGATCAGATCGTGTTCTGGCAGATGGGTTCCCTCAACGGCGCCACCTGGCAGGCGGTCAACGTGGTGTGGCCACTGGCCCTGATCGGCATCCTCGCCGCGATCTGGATGGCGCCACGCCTGGACCTGCTGGCCCTCGGGGAATCCGCGGCCCGGCATCTGGGCGTGAACGTGGAACGGTTGCGGCGCAACACCATTGTCGTGGTCGCCGTGCTGGCCACCGCGGGCGTGTCGTTCACCGGGATCATCCTGTTCGTCGGACTGATCGTGCCGCACCTGGTGCGCATGGTCGTCGGCCCCGGACACCGCGTGCTGATCCCGCTCTCGGCGATCGTCGGCGCGCTCGTGCTGGTCGCCGCCGACATCGGTGCGCGCGCCCTGGTGCACAACGCCGACCTGCCACTGGGCATGATCACCTCGCTGGTGGGTGGGCCGTTCTTCTTCTGGCTGCTGCGACGCACCCGGTCGCGATCGGGAGGCTGGGCATGAGCGGCCTGCGCGACACCCTGGCAACGGTTTTCGGCCACAACCAGCACCTGCCACCACCCGCCGAACCCGGCACCGTCACCCTGCGCGCCCGCGACGTCAGCGCCGAACGCGGCGGACGCGGCGTCCTCGACGGTGTCGACTTCCAGGTCATCGCCGGGCAGATCGTGGCCCTCGTCGGCCCCAACGGCGCGGGCAAATCCACGCTGCTGGCCGCCCTCGCCGGAGAACTCGACCTCACCGGCGGCAGCATCGAACTCGACGGACACGCCCTCAGCCACTGGACCCACCTCGACATGGCACGCCGACGCGCGGTCCTGCCGCAATCGCACACCGTCGGATTCCCGTTCAGCGCGCGCGAAGTCGTCGCCATGGGCCGCTCCCCGTGGGCGCGCACCCCACGCCAGGACCACGACGAGACCCACATCGCCACCGCCATGGCCGCCACCGACGTCACCCGCTTCGCCACCCGCCCGTTCCCGGCCCTCTCCGGCGGTGAACGCGCCCGCGTCGCACTGGCCCGGGTACTCGCCCAGGACACCGCGACACTGCTGCTCGACGAACCCACGGCCGCACTCGATCTCGGGCACCAGGAACAGGTACTGCGCCTGGCACGCGAACGCGCCAGTGCCGGAGCGGCAGTGGTGGTGGTGCTGCACGATCTCGGTGTCGCCGCCGCCTACGCCGACCGCGTCGCCGTCCTGGAAGACGGGCGCATCGCCGCCGACGGGCCGCCGCGAGACATCCTCACCACCGAACTGCTCACCCGCGTCTACCAGCATCCCGTGGACGTGTTCGACCATCCGGTGACCGGCGCGCAACTGGTGCTACCACTGCGCGGTTGAACGAGCCGTGCAGGCGAATGTGTCTGCACGGCAGGTGTTCAGAGTTCCTGCTGACCCCAGGCCAGCCGCAGCGCACCGTTGACCAGCCAGATCACGAACAACACGATCCCGGCCACCGGCGTCCACGCGAACCCCAGCAGCACCGCCGCGGCCCCGAACCACAGCACCTCCAACAGGATTCGCTTCCAGCCCTTCAGCGGGATCCGCGCGTCCTTGGCCGCCCCGAACACCGCCCACACCGTCACGAACACCGCCACCGCGATGATCGCCGCCAGAATCCGCACTATCACCGGCGTGGACAGGTGCAACCCCCACGCGATCGCCGAACCCAGCACACACAGTTCCAGCAGGAACATGACCAGCAGGTTCGCGCCCTTGAGCACGTTCATCGCCACACCAACTTCAATACCGCAGGAGTCAACAGCATGCGGATCACCGTGGCGTCCAACACCAGCGCGGCGATCATGCCGTAGGCAATGTATTTCATCAACACCAGATCCGAGAACCCGAACGCCCCGGTCACCACGATGAGAATCGCTGCCGCGGAAGTGATCACGCCACCGGTGTGCGCGATGCCGTAGCGGATCGCCTCCGGCGCGTCGGCACCCGCCGCCCGCGCCTCGGCCATTCGTGATTGCAGGAACACCTCATAGTCGGTCGACAGACCGAACAGCACCGTCACGATCAACACCAGCACCGCGAACATCAGCGGGCCCGGCGTGAAATCGAACAGACCCGCCCCGTGCCCCTCCACGAACACCCACGTCAGAACCCCCAGTGTCGCACCGAGACTCAACGCGCTCATCGCGACCGCCTTGATCGCCAGCACCAGCGACCGGAACGCCAGATACATCAACCCGACCGCCGCCACGATCAGAATCAACGCCAGCAACGGCAGACCCTTGATCAAGCCCTGGATGCTGTCGCGCTCCAGCGCGGGCACCCCGGCCACCATCACCTTCACCCCGTCCGGGGCGGGAATCGCGCGCAGTTCCGCCATCACATGATCGGCGTCACGCTTGTCCTTCAGGCCGCTGGCCAGCACCGTCACCTGATCCTTGGTCGGTGCGGCCGGATCGAACGGCCCGGTCATCTGCGCGGCGGTCACCTGGTTGGCGGCGTAGCGGATATCGGAGAGCTGCTGCGGATTCGCGCCCACCACAACCAGTTTCAACGGATCGGTGCGGAACTGCGGGAACATCCGGTCGAAGTCCTGCTGCGCCACCCGCGCCGGATTGTCCGACGCCAGATAGCGTTCGCTCAAACCACCGAACTCGATATGGCGAAACGGCAGGATCAACGTCAGCAGCACCAGCACCACCGGCACGATCACCCGCCACGGCTTGGCCATCGCGAACAACGCCAGCCGCGAGAAGAACCCGGCATCGACCTGCTCGGCGGTGCGGATACTGGCCAGCCGATGCCAGCCCCACAGATCGATACGCTCGCCCACGATCGACAACGTCGCCGGCAACGCCGTCACCGACAGCACCGCCGCCAGCAGCACCGAGGAAATGCCTCCGAGGGGCACCGAACGCAGCACCCCGTTGGGGTAGATGAACAACGCGCCCAGACTCACCGCGATGATCGCCGCCGAGAACAACACCGTGCGCCCCGCGGTGGCCACCGTGCGCGCGCTCGCCTCCTCGACACTGCGCCCCGCCGCCAACTCCTCACGAAACCGTGTCACCGCGAACAAGCCGTAGTCGATGGCCAGCCCGAGACTCACCAAAGTGACCACCGCCGAAGCGAATACGTTGACCTGCAGATAGTTGGTGAGCAGCCGCATGATGCCCTGACTGCCCAGAATCGTCATCCCGCCGATCAGCACCGGCAGCAGCGCACCCACCACCCCGCCGAACACGAAATACAGCAGGATCGCCACCAGCGGCAACGCGATCAACTCGGCGCGATGAATGTCCTCCTGCATGCCGGTGTTGATGCCCTCGACCACCGGCTGCATCCCCGCCAACTGCACCGTGGTGCCACCCGGGCCGGAACCCGGTGCGCCCGCGTGCAATTGGGACTTGATCGCCATGTAGTTGTTGACCGTGTCGGTGCCGCCCTCACCGCGCAACCCGATACTGGCGAAGGCGTGCGTGCGCGAAGCGTCGGCGAACTGACCCATCAGCGCGCCGTCGAAATACGAGTCGATCTTGAGGATGCGGTCGGGATTGTCGGTGCGCAGCCGCGTCAACTCCGCGGCGACCGCACCGCGCACCTGCTCGTCATCGAGGGTGGCGCCCGGTGGGGCGGTGTAGACGGCGATCAGATCGGCGTCGGTGTCACGCCCGAAGGTCGAGTCCGCCAGCTTGGAGGCCGCCACCGACTGGCTCGACTCGTCGAACCAGCCCTCCTGCGTGAGATGGGCACCCAGATCGCGTCCGTAGAACCCCGACACCGCGACGGTCACCACGAATATCGCGAACACCGCATACCGGAAGCGGTGGATCAGACGCCCCCACCGCAGGGATCCGGCCTCGAGCATCAGCCGCAGGCCGCGGTCTTGTAGTCGGCCGAGCGCAGAATCCCGCACAGGTCGGTGCGCGAGATCTTCCAGTGCCCGTCCTGATCCACGAAATGCACCACCGTGGTGCGCACATTGCTGCCCGAACCATCCTTGTCCAGGCTCAACGTCGCGGTCAGGGTGCCGTCGTGATTGTCGAAGACGGGATCGCGCACCCCGTAGACGGCGTGCGGATTGTCCTGCAGCGCTTTGTACATATCGGGGATGGCGTCCTTGAACGCCTGGCCGTCCTCGATGAGCGCGGTGCGTTCGCTGTCGGGCAGATTCGGGTCCAGGGCGGACTTGATCTGCGCGTCCAGCTGCGCGGCGGTCGGGATCGGCGGCCGGTTGGCGCTGCTCGAGGCCACCACCGCCGAGGACGCGCTCAACGCCGCGTAGGCCGAGGAGCGGGCCGCGGCCACCGAGGACTCGTCGTCGGAGCTCCCGCACGCGGCGACGCTCGTGGCGAGCACGGTGAACAGGAGCGCGGCGGCGGCCGGTCGTCGAAGTCGCATCAACATCCTCGGGTCCTCGAACTGCGGTTGTGTGCCGACAGTCTGTCATGCGGTGCGCGCCAGCAGGATTCCTGTGTCACAGACACCCGAGTTCGGGTCCCTCAGATGCCGTCGATGACCGCGCTCAACCGGCCCAGCAGCGCACGCACGGTCGTCGCCTCGCGCGGCTGTGTCGCCGCGACCGCGGCCGGGATCAGATCGCGCACCAGCGCCACCACGCTGCGTTCGTCGTCGAGATCGATATCGGTGACCCGCGCGACCGCCACCGCTTCGACATCCTCGGGGCCTGGTACCGCGGCATCGAGGTCGGGGCGATAGATCTCCAAGGTGAGTGTCGCGCGGTTGGTGCGGAAGGCGAAGGAGCGCCCGTCGGCGGTGACACCGAACCCGTGCGCGTAACGACCCACGGTGACGTCTTCGACGGTGAAGCCCGGAAGGTGGTCGGCTGCCAACAGATCTCCCTGATAAACGCGCTGTGCTTCCACGGTAACCGCCACCGCCGACAGCGATGACGAACACCCATGTCACATCATGCAAACGTGCACGGGATGCAACCCGGAGTACCCCGCCGCCGCACCCGCAATCTCGCCGCCACGCGGGCGCGAACACCCCCGCCTACCGGGCATACCGGCCCGCCATGGTCAGATTGGAGAGCACGCATGATTTCGTCGGTCAGTTAAGGAGTTCGCTGCATGCGCCGTCGCGGCTGGATCCGGTCGGCCCTGGTGGGCGCGGCCGCGGTCACCCTACTGGCCGGGTGTTCCTCCCAGGAGAACAACTCCGACAACGTCACCCGGGAACCGGCCGCCCCCGCCGCCGCCCCCGCTCTCACCGCCACCCCCGCCGGGCAGGTCAGCCCCAGCACCGCGATCACCGCACTGATCAGCGAACCGGCCACCGGCAAGGTGGCCGCCGCCACCACCGTCGACGGCAAAGCGGTGCTGCGCCTGCTCGACCCGGCCACCGGCAAATCCAGCGATATCGCGCTGCCCGCCGCACCCGCCTCGCTGAGCCTGGGCAAGCCCGGGGAGATCCTGGCCGCCGAACCCGCCACGGTACTGCGCGTGGACGCCGCCAGCGGCGCGATCACCCCGATCAAGGTCGACGGGGACGTGCACGCGGTCGCGCTGCGCGCCGACGGCTCCCTGGTCATCGGACTGGCCAACGGCAAGGTATTGCTCACCGACGCCGAAGGTGCTGTGCGCCACACCATTACGGGCCTGTCGTCCGCGGACGCCATCGACGCCTCCGACGATCAGGTGGTGGTGCTCGACCGCCGCCAGACCTCCATCACCCAGCTCGACCTGCGCGACAACAAGCTCGGGCTGTCGCTGCGCACCGGCGACGGCGCCACCTCCATGATCGGCGACCACTTCGGCCGCCGCCTCGTCGCCGACACCGCCGGAGCCGAACTGCTGGTCTACACCGCCGAACCCTTGGTCCTGCACCAGCGTTTCCCGGTAGGCTTTTCGCCCTACGCACTCGCCTACGATCAGCGGTCCGAGACCGCGTGGGTGACGCTGACAGGCAGTAACGAAGTCGTCGGCTTCGACCTGTCGACGGGTATACCGGTAGAGGTGGGGCGCTACCCGACGGTGCGCCAGCCCAACGCGGTGACCATCGACAGCCGCACCGGTGACATGTTCGTGGGATCCGCGACCGGCGACGGTCTGCAGCGGATCGGCGCGGACCAGCGGAAGAGAGGGCAATGATGGCTCGGGCCTCGGCGCACCGCATGCGCACTTCACCGCCAGGCTGGGAGGAATCCAGCGACGACGAATGGGAATACGTGCCGCTGCGGCTACCGCCCGGCGTCACCCGCGTCAGCGCCACCCTGCGCCTGTCCATCCACGCCGAATACGGCGGCTGGGAACTCTCGCGCGTACGCGCCTACACCGACGGCAGTCGTCGAGTGTTGTTGCGCCGCCGCAAGACTCCGCAACTATCCCCGACACCCGAGGCGGTGATGTAACCCGTATGGCCCCGCGAAAAAGTCCGGGCGAGCGACTCTACGCTCTGCTTTTGAAGGTGATGTTCCTGCTCCCGCCGGAGCGCATCCACCACCTGGCCTTCGCCGCCATGACCCTGGCCACCCGGTTCACCCCGGGTCGCCGGGCGTCGAGCGCCCTGCTCGTGGCCGACGACCCGATCCTGCGCACCCGCGTGTTCGGCGTGGATTTCCCCGCGCCTCTGGGTCTGGCCGCCGGCTTCGACAAGAACGCCGACGGCGTCGACGCGTGGGGCCCCCTCGGGTTCGGCTACGCCGAGATCGGCACCGTCACCGCAGCGGCGCAGCCGGGTAACCCCGCGCCGCGACTGTTCCGGCTGCCGGCCGATCGCGCCCTGATCAACCGTATGGGCTTCAACAACTTCGGTGCCGCCGCCGCGGCCGATCACCTCGCGCGCCGCCTGCCCGGTGGCGTGCCGATCGGGGCGAACATCGGCAAGACCAAGGTCGTCGAACCCGAGGACGCCGCAGACGATTACGCGATCAGCGCCAAACTGCTGGGCCCGCTGGCCGACTTCATGGTCGTCAACGTCAGCTCGCCCAACACCCCGGGCCTGCGTGACCTGCAGGCGGTCACCTCGCTGCGGCCCATCCTGCAGGCGGTGCAGCAATCGGTGAGCGTGCCGGTGCTGGTCAAGATCGCCCCGGATCTGTCCGACGAGGATATCGACGCCGTCGCCGACCTCGCCGTCGAGCTGGGCCTGGCCGGAATCGTGGCCACCAACACCACCATTCGCCGCGACGGCCTGGCCACCCCCGCGGCCACCGTGGAACCGATCGGGGCGGGCGGGCTGTCGGGTCCGCCGGTGGCCGACCGCTCCCTCGAGGTGCTGCGCCGCCTCTACGCCCGCGTCGGTGATCAGTTGACGCTGATCTCGGCGGGCGGCATCGAAACCGCCGACCAGGCCTTCGAACGCGTGCTGGCCGGGGCCTCGCTGCTGCAGGGCTACACCGGGTTCATTTACGGTGGTCCGTTCTGGGCCAAGCGCATTCATCGCGGCCTGGCCGCGAAACTGCGTGCGCACGGCTACACGAATCTGGCCGAGGCGGTCGGCGCGGAGCACAAGACCCGCGCCTGACCGGCTGTCGCACTCGGCGCCGCGCAGCTCAACCCCACCGATGCCGGGTGCGCGCCCCCACCGGCGCCGGTCGCGCGATCCCGCGCACCCGGCCCTCGAACAGGGCGGCGCTGATCCCGAAATCGAGTGCGCCGTGCTCGGATTCGGTGCCGGACGCCAGGTCTCGGCCGGGCTCGCCGTCCGCGCTGGCGGCGACGGTGGTGCTGTGCAGGCGTTCGGCCAGCCGTTGCGCCAGCAGGATCACCGCGCGTTCGACCCCGATGCCGATGCGCGCGGCCAGCGTCGCGGCGCTGCTGTGCGCGCCCTCGTCGAAGACGGCGTCCGGATCGGAGAGCACTTCATCCAATTCCATTCCCGCGTACGCCTGTTCGCGGGTCAGTGGCCGCCGCGGCAGCCAGCTCAACCGCCACACCCCCGTGCCAGTACCCGGTACCCGGAACGCGTATTCCGGGCTCAGGTCGCTGGTCATCTCCCGGGCGGTGATGTCGATCGTCACAAGGTCCTCCCTCGGGTCGTGCACGCGCGCCGCGGGATCTCCGCGCCTGCGCGCCGAACGGTCGCCTGTCGCGGCTGCTGTGACCACGCCGGGCAGTTGCATCCCTCATCGAGTCTTCACCCCTCATCGGGTTCCGGACAGTCGGTATTTCATGTCGATCCCGACCAGTCCGTTTTGTGCGGATTCCGCTACCGCGCTCTCCTTCCCAGCACCCGCGCCCGCGCCTCCTCGAGGCTCACCCCCAGCTCCTGCGCGCTGACATGCGCGCGCACCGCCAGGATCGCGTCCTGCTGACGGTGATTGCCGGAGAAGATCTCCGCCAGCTCCATCCCCGCCAAAGCCTGACCGCGCGACACCCGCCGCTCGGGTAGCCAGCTCACTTTCCACTCGACCTCCCACCCTGCCACCCGCTGCGCCGCTTCGGGAGTGAGATCACTGGTCATCTGCCAATCGGAGTAGAAAATCGTCACGCTCCCTCCCCCCGATCGCGCCTACGCTGCTGCAAAACGGCCATGACGTGCGCCACGGTCGTGTCCAGCTGCCTTGCGAGCAGTTCGGCCGATTCGTCCGGTTCGCTCCCGGCGCTGCACAATTCGGTCAGCGCCAACGCCGCACACGCCTGCTCGCGGGTCAGTAGCGGCGCCGGCCGCCAGCTCAGCTCCCACGCCGGTTCGGCGCGCCCGGCCAGCCGCCGCGCCCACTCGGGGCTGACGCTGCAGGTAATCGATCGACTGCTCTCATAGATCACGACGAGTCTCCAGTGGTGTGGACGTCGTCGCCCGGTGAGACAGCCTGCTGAACAAATGCCGCAACCGGCCGATCGCGATGGGACCGATCGGCCGGGCTGTCGCTGCCGGAGCCCGGAATGCGGGGTGGCGGGGACGACGGGCGGGTGGTGGACGGGGGCGCCGCGCTGGTGCGCGGCTAACGAGCGCCGGCTTCGACGTCGCGCTCGGACTCGGGTTCACCGGCCGCTGCGCGCGGGCCACGGCGGAGACGTCGGATCAGGCGTATCGCTCCGGTCACCAGGACCTCCCGAACTGTCTGGCGGGTGCGAAGATTCGCTGTGTCCAGAATGGCATTTGCCAGTCCTGACGGCAATTGCCGCTTGTGACAAGGGAATTGCCAGATCTGCTGTCAGATAAACCAGTCCGGCGGTACCGTTGGTAGCGAATGATGAGAAACCCTGCTCCCGGAAGAAGCGAGTCGGCCTCGGCCGCGCAGAATTCCGGTGTCGCCATCGTGTGCGAGCTGCTCATGCGCTTGCGCAAACGCTCCGGGTTGAGCCGGAAGCTACTGGGCGGCACCGAAATCGAAGTCGAACCGCTGCTGCGGCAACCCGCCGTCGCCCACCACGCCGAACGCGCGTCGCTCAGCCCCGAGGACGCGGTGCTGCAACTGCTGCCGCGCTTGGCCCAGCAGCTACCGCCCACCGAACGCCTCATCGTCGACGCCGAACTGAATCTGGGCCTGCTGCGCGCCGATCCACCCTCCGACCTCGACCTCGCCGGGCTCTACGCCGACGACCTCGGCGCGCGCCGCGCCGCGCTGCTGGCGCAATGGCATCGCCTGCACTCCGCCCTCGGCGATCACCAGGCCGGAAAACCCCCGTCGGTCAGCACCTTGCGCGCCAACCACGAACGCCCCGCCTTCGCCGCCCTGGCCGAACTGCTCGTCGCGCGCGCCCCCACCTTCACCGGCGGCCTGACCGTGGTCGGCGACGCGGTGATGGACCACCTCTACGCCGTGGAAGTGCTGCCCGGCAGCGGTGACACCGTCTGGGGCGACCTCAAACGCCAACCCGGCGGCAAGGGCCTCAACCGCGCCGTCGCCGGCGCCGAACTCGGCCTCGACACCCGCCTGGTGTGCGCGCTCGGCGACGACGAGGAAGGCCGCACCATCCTCGGATTCCTCAAGACCCACCAGGTCGACACCCGCCTCGTCGGCGTGGTCCCCGCCATCCGCACCCCGGTGACCGCCGTGCTCATGCCGCAGGAGGGCCGCCCCGGCACCATCCCGTCCAAGGACGAACGCCTGACTCTGCTTGCGCGCGAACACGATCAGGTCAGCCTGCACAACGCGCTGACCCAGGCCGAAGCCGTGGTGGTGACCTTCGAACAATCCGCGCAGATGGTGCAGTGGGTGCTCAACACCGTGCGCGCCGTCGCGGCACCCCGACCGTGGGTGCTGGTCAGTGCCGCACCGACACTGGCGGATCCGGGACATCTGCGCAAGGACATGACCGGGGTCGACTACCTCGTGGGTACGCCCCGGGAACTGAGCCGCCTGATCTCGGTCGGTGACGCGGCACTCGATGCGGTGGCCCGGGATCTGCTCACTACCGGGGTGCGTGCGGTCTGCGCCATCGATGGCTACACCTGCCGGGTCTGGACTGGTGAAAACGAGTTCAGCATCGACGAATTCGCCGGTTTCACCGCGGACTCCGCGGGTACCTACGCGCCGTTCGTGGTGGCGCTGGCTCATCGGCTCATCCGCACCCACCGGTCAGCGGCGCGCGCCGACTTCGTGTGGGCGACCGCGGCCATGGTGGTCGCCGGCGGCGCGGGTGCCCAACCCGTCGAAGGTCGGGGACGAATCCGCGAGTACGGGCGGCCCGGTGCGATAACCGCCGCGGCCATCGACCGGGTGGTCGCTCGGATTCCGGGCGCCTTCTAGCGAGTTTCCGGCGACCTGCCGCCGCCGCGAATTCGATGCACGGCTCGCCCCGCGTGACTCACGTCACCATCCAGTAGCGTGCTGCCGTGACTTCTACCGTCGATCAGCCGGGCACCCACCCGGCAAAGGTGCGGACCGCCCTGATCACCCTGCCTCGTCTGCGGACCGGCCGGGGACGATCGGACGCGCTGGTCTCGCCGGTGGCGCAGAGCGCCACCCCGCCCGCCGAGACGCGTCTCGCGCCGCCGAACCTCACCGTCGCCGAGTTCGCCGCCGATACCCGGCATCTGCTCACCCGCCGTGGGCTGCAACTGTCGGTGCGCGTCGCCGAATTCGACGACGGCAGCGGCTGTGCGGTACTCGTCGGGGACCCCGAACGGCACCGTAATCCGTTGGTGCGCATCCATTCTCGCTGCCTCTACGGTGATGCCTTCGACTCCGAGGACTGCGACTGCGGGCCCGAACTCGAACTGGCCCTCGACAAGATCCAAGCCGCGGGCGCCGGAGTGGTGCTGTATCTCGAACAAGAAGGCCGCGGGGCCGGGCTGACGGTGAAGGCGCAGGGCCTGCGGCTGAGCGAGCGTGCGGGTATCGACACCTTCGATAGCTATGCCCGGTTGGGCTTCGACCACGACTTGCGCAGCTTCGCCTACGCCGCGCAGTTCCTCACCGGCGTACTGGGGCTCTCGCGAATCCGGCTGCTGACCAACAATCCACGCAAGGCGCACACCCTGGCCGAGCACGGCCTGCACGTCGACACCGAGGCGCTGCCCACCACCCCGCGCAATCGCCGCGCCCTGCGCTATCTGGAGTCCAAGCGGCGCAAGGCAGCACACCGTCTGCCCTCGCGTGGTGCGTGGCGCCTCGAGATCTGGGGTGTTCGCCTCGGGATCGCCGCGTTGGCGCTCAGCGGTGTCGGCGCGATCCTCCTGCTCGCGCGCGAACTGCTGATCATCCACGAATTGCTGGTCCTCGCCGTCGTTTTCACCCACCCGGTGGCGCGTGCGGCGCGATTGCGGGTGCGCATGCTCACGCATCGACTCGGTGAGCAATCGTTGCGGCGGTGACGTGTCTGAGCCACCACCTCCTGACCGGTTTGTCCGTTGTAGCCCGCGACACAGTCGTGAATTTCTGGCTACGATGAGTGAGCCGCGCCACAGACGGCGCGTGGCCATCGCGTGATCGGGTTGGTCGTTCTCTCGGACGTCGGGTTCGCGCGGGTGGGTGCGCGCGGGGTGGCGGGTGAAGCGAGAGGCAATCGGGAAAAGGGATATGACGACTGATATCGGGTACGTGCACGCATCGGGGAAGACGGTTCACACGATTCCGGAGGCATTCCAGCAAACGCTGACACTGCGGCCCGCGCAGGTGGCGTTGCGGACGGTGGGGGGAACGCGCCAGGTCACCTGGCGTGAGTACGGGGAGCAGGTGCGCAGCATCGCGGCCGGGTTGGCCGGCCTGGGTGTCGGGCGCGGAGACACGGTCGCGATCATGCTGACCAACCGGCCGGAGTTCAATCTGGTCGACACCGCCGCCCTGCACCTGGGCGCGACCCCGTTCTCCATCTACAACACCAGTTCCGCCGAGCAGATCAACCATCTGTTCACCAATGCCGAGAACCGCATCGTCATCACCGAACCGGTCTTCCTCGAAGCGGTACGCGGCGCCGGTGTCGAACTGGAACACATTGTGCTGGTGGAGGGTTCGGCCGCCGGAACGATCAGCCTCGCCGAGGTGCAGGCCGCACCGGCCGCCGACTTCGATTTCGACGCCACCTGGCAGGCCGTGCGGCCCGGCGATATCGCCACCCTCATCTACACCTCCGGCACCACCGGCCCGTCCAAGGGTGTGGAGCTCACCCACTCCAATGTGGTCGCCCAGATCGTGGGCCTGGTGGCGGGCCCGCTCACCGTCGGTCTCGACGATCGCTCGGTGTCGTATCTGCCCGCCGCGCACGTGGCCGACCGCATCTCCGGGCACTGCGCGAACCTGTTCACCGGCGTGCAGATGACCTGCGTGCCGGATCCCCGCGAGATCGCCGCCGCCCTGCCCGATGCCCGCCCGACCGCGTTCTTCGGGGTGCCGCGGGTGTGGCAGAAGATCAAGGCCGGCATCGACGCGAAGCTGGCCACCGAGTCCAGCCCGGTCAAGAAGGCCCTCGCGGGCTGGGCGATCGGAGTGGGCGCGCAGGCCGCGCGCGCCGATCTCGCCGGCACCGGGCGAGGCCCGCTGCTGGACCTGCAGCACAAGCTCGCCGACGTGCTGGTGCTCTCGAAGTTGCGGCACGCCTTGGGTTTCGACGAGCTCAAGGTCGCCGCCTCCGGAGCCGCGGCGATCCCGCCGGAGACCCTGGAATACATGCTGGGTCTCGGCTTCACCGTCACCGAGGTGTGGGGCATGTCGGAGACCTCCGGCGTCGGCACCTACACGCCACTGGACAAGCCCAAGCCCGGCACCGTCGGAATCCCCATGGCCGGGGTGGAGATCCGCCTCGGTGAGGACGGTGAACTGCTGCTGCGCGGCGGCATCGTGACCGGCGGCTACCGCAAGATGCCCGACAAGACCGCCGAGGCCATCGACGGTGACGGCTGGCTGCACACCGGCGACGTCGCCACCATCGACGGCGACGGGTATGTCACCATCGTCGACCGCAAGAAGGAACTGATCATCACCGAGGCGGGAAAGAACCTGTCTCCCACCAATATCGAGAACACCGTGAAGGCGGTGTCCTCGCTGGTCGGTCAGGTGGTGGCGATCGGTGAGGCCAAGCCGTTCATCTCCGCGCTGATCGTGCTGGACCCCGACACCGCCGTGGTGCGCGCCAAGGCGCTCGGTATCCCGGACGCGGATCTGAAGACGCTGTCCGCGCATCCGGACATCATCGCCGAGATCAAGGCCACCGTCGCCGCCGCCAACACCAAACTCGCGCGCGTCGAGCAGATCAAGCGCTTCACCCTGCTCGCCGACAACTGGGAACCCGGCAGCGACGAGCTGACCCCGACGCTCAAGCTCAAGCGCAACCCGATCTCCGCCAAGTACGGCACCGAGATCGCCTCGCTCTACCTCAACCCCGCGCCCGAGGGCGTGATCAACCTGGGCTGAACGCTCTGAACGCGTTGTGGGCCCGGACCTTTCGTCCGGGCCCACACTCGTCTCCGCTCAGCCGCGCCGTACCGGGTGACGCAGAATCGTGCGCATCCCGGAGTCCTGGGTGCGACGCGGATCGGTCAGATAGATCTCGTGGTGGCGACCGTTCATGAGCAACCCCTCGGCGTCCATGAAAGCGGCCATGCGCGCGAGGGTTTCGGGTTCGTCCGCATACGGTCCGCGATGCATGACCTGCACACACTCGCCCTCGGACAGTTCTTCGAACACCGCGCCGGAGATCATGTCGGCGCTCACCGAGTCCGGCATCCGGATCATCATCGTCCAATGCCATTGCTCGCGCGGCACACTCAACGGCGGCTGATCGGACTCCACCCACCACAGCCCCTCGAGTTTGGGCACCACGAAATCCGTGCCCGCCGCCTTGGCGATCTTCTTGGCCCCGTAGGCGGCCCGGTACACCGCCGCCACCGCCTCGCTGTACCGCTCACCCAGTGGCGCGCCCGAACCGGTCGCGGTCACATACCGGTGGACCGGGAAGGTGCGCACTACCGGTTCGCCGGGGGCGTCGTAGTAGGGCTTGTCGGTGCGGGCCAGATCCAATTTCACTGCTGTCTCCTCACGGTCGGCTGCCGTCGAGCATGCGGTCTCCCGTGGCCGGAGGGTCAAGCCCGTGCGGACGCGGTCCGCGCCAGGCGGGTGAGCTGCGCGCTCATCGCCTCGGCGACCCGACCCATCTGGGCGTGACTGTGCTCGGCCGTGTCGTATTCCACCTGAATGGTGAGCCGCGCGCCCACGGTGAAGATCGTCATCTTCGGTGGCATGCCCGCGGCCATGGCGAACACCTCGTCACGCACGAACTGCAGTGTCGCGGGCATCGAATGTGCCGGCAGGCGGCCCATATTCGACAGCGCGATCGCCGGAGCGGCGTCGAGCACCGCGGCGATGGACGCCTCCAGCGGCCGCTGCGAGGCCCGCATGAACAGCGCCGGGAAACGCCCGT
Organism: Nocardia sp. NBC_00511; assembly: GCF_045161165.1. Lineage (NCBI taxonomy): Bacteria > Bacillati > Actinomycetota > Actinomycetes > Mycobacteriales > Nocardiaceae > Nocardia > Nocardia sp. NBC_00511. The sequence goes on along the minus strand of NZ_CP107849.1, from coordinate 2,703,058 downwards.
CCAGTAGCTGACGCAGCATCGCGTCGGCCTGCACCGCGAGAGCGATCGGATCGGAATCATGGTCCACCACAGCCGCAGTCCCGGCCCCGGAAGCACAGTTCAGGACCGTCGACACCGGCACCCGCGGCGTGAGTTCCGGGCGCAGATCCACCGCGTGCCCGCACATCAGCGCCACCGGCCCGCTCGCGGGCACCTCGCCACGCACCGCGCTCAGCGCCGCCCCGGTCAGCAGGCTGTTGACCGAGATGCGGTGTCCGCGAGCGACAGTCACCAGTTCCGCGGTGTGGCGGGCGTCGAGTTCGATGCGCCGCAACGCCAGCCGCCCATTGGGGTCGCCGATCCCGTCGCCGTCGAGCGGCAGGGCGTGCGGGGCGTCGCCGGGCTGCCCGGCCATCGCCCGCACCTGATCGAGGAACCCGTCGACCTCGGCGTCGCTGGTGACCGCCGCGAGCAGCGTGTCGACACCGTCGATCAGGTCGCGATCGGAATCCATCGGCGGCAGCGGGGTTCCCGCCAAGTGTGCGCTGTACCGCTGCCAAAGTTCCTCGAGCAGTGCGAAACCCGAGCGGCCGTCACTGATGCCGTGGTGGACGATCAGTACCAGGCGGGTCTGCTCGCGCCCGCGCAGCAGCACCGCGCGCAGCAATCCGTTCGACCAGTCCGGGCGCGAGTTCACCAGCCGCCAATATTCGTCGAGTTCACCGTCGAGCACCCGCAACGGGGGCCGGTACCCCGCGTCGACCTCGAAACGGGTCGCGTCGGGGCTCAGGCGGCTGCGCAGCAGCACATGCCCGGCGGCGAGTTCACCGAGCACCCGCCGCAGCATCGCCACGTCGACCTCACCGCGCACGGTGGTGCCGACGAACAGCGGCATACCGCCGATCGGCACGCTGCCCAGGCGGGTGTTCTCGGTGAAGTAGCCGGTCTCGAACGGGGACAGAACGCGGGTCTGAGTCATGGCGAGCTCGAGCTTTCGTGTGGCGGAGCGGGGAGAACTCGACCATACATGTGTTTCAAACAGGTGTTCAAAACAAATGTTTGAAACACATGTCACAAACGCGTGTATGAACCCCTTGCTACCCTGACCGGGTGGGAACCCGAGAAGACCTCCTGGCCGCGACCAAGCAGTGCCTGGCCGAACGCGGCTACGCCCGCACCACCGTGCGCGACATCGTCGCCGCCTCCGGTGCCAACCTCGCCGCCATCAACTACCACTTCGGCACCCGCGACAACCTGCTGCACCAGGCCATGCTCGAATCCACCGGCACCGCGGTCCAGGCCCTCCTCGACGCTCTTCCGCCCGCCGACACCGATCCGGCCCAACGCCTGAACGCCTTCTGGCACAAGCTCATCGGTTCCTTCGCCACCGACCGCCCGCTGTGGGCCGCCAATATCGAATCCAGTGCCCAGGCCCTGCACTCCCCCGCGCTGCGCACCGAGACCGCCGACAAACAAGCCGAAGCCAGGGAAGGTCTCACCCACGCCCTCGGCAACGGCGACCCCGCCGCCGGTGCCGTCTTGCAAACCCTCATCGGCGGCCTGCTGGTCCAGCACCTCATCGACCCCGACCGCGCCCCGACCCCCGAAACCCTCGCCACCGGGCTGCGCGCCCTCGCCGATCAGCTTGCCCCGCAATGAGAATGGCGCTCCGTCGCTGAGCGTGAGGAGCGCGCCGAGACCGATCCGGAGGTGAGCACATGGGAATCGACTACAGCTACGAGGTGTACGTGCATCGCGATTCCGCGCGGGCACTGCTGGAAACCGTGAAAGCGCACTGCTTCCAGTGGCGGGGACAGTTCACCCTCGTCGAATTCCCGGACGGCACGGTGGAGATGCCGTGCACTCCGGACCGGAAAGCGCTGTGGCCCCGAGCGATTCGCTCGGGGCCACAGCGCACATCACCTGACCGCTACTTCTGCTCGTGCGTGCCGATCAGCGTCGCGCGGCCGATGGCGTTCATGAACAGGTTGAAGCCCAGATAGGCCGGGGACGCGGATTCGTCGACCTCGAGGCGCTCGACGCCCACAGCGTGTACGACCACGAAGTATCGGTGATGCCCGTGTCCGGCGGGCGGGAACGCGCCCGTGTACTGGTGCAGCCCAGCATCATTGCGCAGGTGGATCGCACCGGCGGGCAGGCTGCCGCCCGCGCTGGCCTGACCGGTCTCCAGGCTGGTGGTGGTGACCGGCACATTGGCCACGACCCAGTGCCAGAAACCCGACGCGGTCGGTGCGTCCGGGTCGTACATGCTGATCGCGAAACTCTTGGTCTCGGCGGGGAATCCGGACCAGCTCAGCTGCGGGGAGATGTCGTTGCCGCCCGCACCGCCCAGCGCGCTGACCTGATCGAGGTGCAGGGGTTTGCCGTCGCTGATGTCGGCGGAGGTGAGGGTGAACTCGGGCAGCTGCGGCAGTGGCGCGTACGGGTTGTACGAATAATCGGGCACGAGCAGTCCTTTCGAATCGTCAGCTGTGCAACAGGAAGTGTTCCAGCACACGGGTGCCGAATTCGAGGGATTCCACCGGAACCCGCTCGTCGACCCCGTGGAACAGGGCGGTGAAGTCCAGCTCGGGCGGCAACTGCAGGGGTGCGAACCCGAAGCAGCGAATCCCCAACTTGGCGAACGCTTTCGCGTCGGTGCCACCCGAGAGCATGTAGGGCACGGTGCGTCCGGCCGGGTCGTGGGCGAGGATGGCGTCGTTCATGGCGTCGACGAGATGCCCGTCGAAGGTGGTCTCGTAGGAGTCGAGCTTGGTGATCCACTCGCGCTCCACATCGGGCCCGATCAGCGCGTCGACCTCACGCTCGAATTCGGCCTGCCGTCCCGGCACCACGCGGCAGTCCACGACCGCCTCGGCGGTCTGCGGGATCACGTTGGCCTTGTATCCGGCATTGAGCATGGTCGGGTTGGCGGTGTCGCGCAGGGTCGCGCCGATGATGCGCGAGATGGTGCCCAGTTTCGCCAGCTGACCTTCGATTCCCGGTGCGGCGGGATCGAATTCGAGCCCGGACTCCTCGGCGACCGCGGCCAGGAACTCGGCCACCGAATCGGAGACGACCAGCGGGAAGGTGTGGGTGCCCAGCCGGGCGACCGCCTGCGCCAGGATGGTGACCGCGTTGTCCTCGTGCAGGAACGACCCGTGCCCGGCGCGCGCCTTGGCGCGCAACCGCATCCAGCCCAGGCCCTTCTCTGCGGTCTCGACCAGATACAGCCGCCGCTCGCTGCCATCGGGTTTGGGCACGGTCAGCGAGAACCCGCCGACCTCGCCGACCGCCTCGGTGATGCCTTCGAACAGTTCGGGGCGATGCTCCACGAGCCACTGCGAACCCCAGCGACCACCGTTCTCCTCATCGGCCAGGAACGCCCACACGATGTCACGCGGGGGCACCGTGCCCTCGATCTTGAACTGCCGGGCGATGGCCAGCATCATGCCGACCATGTCCTTCATGTCGATCGCGCCGCGCCCCCACACGTAACCGTCCTGCACCGCGCCGGAGAACGGGTGCACACTCCAGTCGGCGGCCTCGGCGGGCACCACGTCCAGATGCCCGTGCATCAGCAGCGCCCCGCGCGAGGAATCCGCGCCTTTCAAGCGGGCGAAGACGTTGCCGCGGCCGGGCGCGCCGGATTCGACGTATTCGGTGGTGTACCCGGCCTCCTGCAGCTGTTGTGCCACCCACTGCGCGCATTCCTGCTCGCCCTTGGTGGTTTCGAGTTCGCCGGTATTGGAGGTGTCGAACCGGATCAGCGTGCTGACCAGGTCCACCACTTCCGAGACGGCGCGAGAGGTGCGGGTTTCGGCGGTTTCGGACACGTCACTTTCCTACCACCTTCGGGCGGGTGCCCGGTGCGCCGCGGTCGGGCACGGGACCCGCGGTGCAGGTGGGCGCGGGCGGGCGGGGTTGGAATCAGCCGTCGCGCAAGGCTTCCCGTGCTGCGGGCGGCCAGCTCAGCGCTGCAATCGCATGGTCGTGGTGAGGGTGGTCAGCAGGGTGTCGAGGCGTTGATCGGCGATGCGGCGTTCGAGGACCTCCGGATCCAGCCGCGTCGATACGGCCCACAGTTCCCCGATGTGCACCTGCACGTCGACGTCGGTGGCCGCCAGCAGCCACAGCAGCGGCGCCCACAGCCGCGCCGCCTGTGCGAGCGCGGGCAGCATGATCAGCGTCGAGGGATCCAGTCCCAGCAGTCGCGCCCCGGCCCGGCGTCGCGCCTCGGCGGGCGTGCGGGCCAGTGGTTCGAGCACCCCGCGCCACACCGCGAGGTCGCTGCTGCCGTCCACGGCGGCGATCAACTGGTCGGACACGTCGGCCAGCACCGGGTTGAGTGCCAGGCGGGTGAGCGCGTCGGGACCGAGCTGCCCGAGGAACCGCAGCATGTCCGCGGTCGCGTCGGCGCTGAGGAAGGTGCCGATCAGATCGGCGATGGCCGAAGGCGGTGCGACGTCGAAGAGGATGTCGCCGACCTCCGCGACCACCTCCGGACTACATCGGGTGAACACCGACAATGCGGCCAGCCGTAATTCCTTGGAGCCGTTGATGACCGTCTCGAGCAGCCGCGGCAATCTCTGCCGAGAACCCGCGAGCAGTTGGCGCACCACCGCGTCGATGGCGCTGGCCTCATAGGCATACGACGCCGAGAGGATCAGCCCCTCGTCGTCGGGCACGCCTTCCTCGACGGCGCGCACGAGTTCGGGTGTGGCATAGGCCAGGAACGGTCCGGCGGTGATGTGGTCGCGGCGGCGCAGCAGCTCGTTGACGATGGCCACCACCGGTGCGGGCGGCGCGTCGTCGGCGAGCTGCCCGACGGTGCGCGGATCCAGATAGGGCGCGCAGTCCGCGGCGTAGGCGGTGTCCATGCGCAGCAGCGCTTCGACGGCCTTGGCCGGATATTGCACGCCGATCGCCCCGGCCGCACGCCCGGTCATGGTCGCCGGGACCAGTCGCTGCACGATCGGCAGCGAAATACTCAACGGAATGATGGGGACGAGTTTGGCGATCCGTTCGAAAATAGGGGTGTGCTGATCGAAGAGTTTGCCCGACATGCGTTGCTGCAGTTCGTGCAAGCGGTGCGGGCCGAGTTTCTCGAGGTGGGCGAGGCGTTCGACGGGGACGTGCAATGTTCTGGCCAACAGGATGAGCTGCGCTCGTATCACCAGATCTGTCATGAGAACAGCCGCGTGGTTGTCCGGTGGCAAACCGCGAATTCGGCTGTGGCGGACATGCGTTCCCCGTTTCCCCGGGCAATCAACGACCGACCGCCCGATGTCGATCGCCCATCATAGAGGTGACATCGGGACCAAAAGTAGAAAAAGTGCAGAGTCCCTGTACACCGTTAGGATGCGGCCATGAGTCAACCCGCGGGGTGGTACCCCGAGCGTCCAGGATCGAATGTGCTGCGCTGGTGGGACGGCAGCCAGTGGACGAATCACACACAGCCCCAAGCACAGACACCGCCGCAACCGCAGCAACCGGTGCGGCCGCCGGCCCCGCAGCACCAGCAGCCGCAGCCGCCCAAGCCCGCGCAACCCTACGGGCAGCAGGCACAGCAGCGGTACGCGCCGCAGCAGGGACAGCCCTCTTCGCAGCAGGGCCCGTACCCGCCGCAGACCGGTGCCGGACCGTGGGAGCTCGAGATCGGCGGCCCGGTGAATCCGGCCGATGTGCAGCGTCAGGTGCAGCAGCAGGCGGGGATCGCCCCGGCGGGTTCCGGTGGCGGGACCCTGTTCACCGAGCCGGTGCTGGTGGTGAACCAGAAGGTCAAGTTGATCGAAATGGTCAACGAGTACGCGGTTTTCGATCAGCACGGCCGCCAGATCGGCGCGGTCGCCGAGATCGGGCAGAGCGCGCTGAAGAAGGCCGTGCGCTTCCTGTCCAGCTACGACCAGTATCTGACGCACAAGCTCGAGATCCGTGACGCGCACGGGCAGCCGTTGATGCGGATCACGCGCCCGGCCAAGGTGTTCAAGTCGAAGTTCCTGCTCGAGCACGGCAACGGTTCCCCGATCGGGGAGATCCATCAGGACAACATGATCGGCAAGATCAACTTCTCGTTCCTGGTGAACGGCCAGAAGATCGGCGGGATTCGCGCCGAGAACTGGCGGGCCTGGAACTTCGCCATCCACGATCACACCGGTCAGGAGGTCGCCCGCATCACCAAGACGTGGGAGGGCCTGCTCAAGACCATGTTCACCACCGCCGACAACTACGTGGTGCAGATCCATCGCCCGCTGCCGCAGCCGCTGCTGTCGATGGTCGTCGCCTCGGGCCTGGCCATCGACACCGCGCTCAAACAGGATCAGCGCGGCTGGAACTGAGCGCGCAAGCTCCGCGCAAGCCGGTGCAAGAGCCCGGCAATCGGCCATCGCCACAGTGAATCCCATGAACGAGACACGCGATGTGGTGGTGGTCGGTGCCGGGCCGGTCGGTTTGATGCTGGCGTGCGAACTGCGCCTGGCCGGAGTGGACGTGCTGGTCGTGGAGCGCCGCACCGAACCGGATATGACGGCCAAGGCCGGTGCGATCAATGTGCCGACCGCCCAGGCCCTCGACCGGCGTGGACTGCTGCCGGAGATGATCGAGACCCAGCAACGTGCCCTGGACAAGATGGCCGCGATCTTCGGTGGCGCGAGTGTGCCGCAGGCGCCGCGCCGCAAACCCGCGGGCGCGCATTTCGCGGGGATCATGCTGTGGGACGACAATGTCGACGTCACCGACCCGGCGTTCGCCGATGTCGGTCCGGCCGCCGAATACCGTTTCATCGACCAGCAGGCCATCGAGGCGATGCTGACGCGTCGCGCCGCCGAACTGGGTGTGCCGGTGCGCCGCGGCGTCGAGGTGACCGGGTTCGTCGACGACGGTGTCGGTGTCACCGTCGACTGCGGTGCACGAAAGGTGCGCGCCGCCTGGCTGATCGGATGCGACGGCGGCCGCAGCGGTATCCGCAAGCGGGCCGGGTTCGATTTCCCCGGCCTGGATCCGGAGATCACCGGCCATCAGGCGATCGTCGAGATGACCGGTGCGGAGAACGTCCCGCTGGGCTGGCATGCCACCCCCACCGGCGTCTACGTCAACGGACCCATGCCCGGCCGTTTCCTGACCGTCGAATTCGACGGCCCGCCCGCCGATCGCGACGCACCGGTCACCGCCGCCGAACTCGAGGCCAGCTTCGAGGCCGTCACCGGCGTGAAAGTCTCCATCAGCCAGGTGCTTTCGGCGACCCGCTTCACCGACAACACCCGCCAGAGCTCCGACTACCGCCGCGGCCGCGTGCTGCTGGCGGGCGACGCCGCCCACGTGCACTCCCCCTTCGGCGGCCAGGGCCTCAACCTGGGCATCGGCGACGCGGTGAATCTGGGCTGGAAACTGGCCGCCGTGATCCGCGGCCGGTCCCCGGAAGCGTTGCTGGACACCTACACTCGCGAACGCCACCCGATCGGGGAGTGGGTGCTGGACTGGACGCGCGCGCAGATCGCGATCATGCGCACCGACCCGCGCAGCCGTGCCATGCGCGCGGTCACCGAACAGCTCCTCGACACGCGTGACGCCACCACCGCGGTGTTCAAGAAGCTCTCCGGTGTCCTGCACCGCTACGACCTCGGCGATGCCCATCCGCTCGTCGGTGCCGTCACCCCCGACCTGGAATTGGCCGACGGCACGCGCCTGGCCGAACACTTCGGTGACGGCAACGCGGTGCTGTTGGATCTCACCGAATCCGCCACCGTGCGCGAAGCCGCCGCCGCGTGGGATGGCCGGGTGCGGGTGGTGACGGTGAAACTGGCGCAGCCGCGCGAACTTTCGGCCCTGCTGATCCGTCCCGACGGTGTTGTCGCCTGGGCCGCGGACTCCGCTGGGGTCGATGGCCTGTCCGCAGCCCTCGAACGTTGGTTCGGCGCCCCCGCGCACTGATCCGGTCGGCGTCGCCCCAGGTCGCGGTGGACGGGTCCCGGTGTGGGCGTTGGGCTCGAGACGGGAGGCGCAATCAGGCTGCGCTGGTGAACATTCCGTTGACCGGGCCGTTGGTGGGGGCCGAGAGCGTATCGAGGCGCTCGGCGAGTTCGGCCGGGAGCGCGATCTCGGTGAGGTTCTCCTCGAGCTGCTCGACGGTGCGCGGGCCGATCAGCGTCGAGGCGATGCCCGCTCGACCGGCCACCCACGCCAGCGCGACGGCGACCGCGCTGGTCTCCAATTTGGCTGCGACGCGCGCTACTTCGTCGGCGATGCCGAGATTGCGCTCGGTGAGCAGGTCTCCGGCCCACCGGTGGGCCATCGGCACCGGAGAAGCCAGCAGCCGGTCGAGCCGACTACCCGCCGGGCGCGATCCCCGATAGCGGCCGGTGAGCACCCCCGAGCCCAGCGGGCTCCACGCGGTGACGCCGAGCCCGTGTCGGTGGGAGGTGGGCAGGATCTCCGCCTCGATCGTGCGCGCCACCAGCGAGTACTGCGCCTGCAGCGCGGTGAACGGGGTGCCACCGGCACGCTGTGCGGCCCACTGTGATTCGACGATCTGCGCGGCGGTGAAGTTGGAGCAGCCCAGATACCGGACCTTCCCGGAGCGCACGAAACCGTCCAGCGTGGCCATGGTCTCCTCGATCGGCGTGTCCGGGTCCCACTGGTGGCAGTAGTACAGGTCGATGTGGTCGGTGCCCAGCCGCCGCAGGCTCGCCTCGAGCGCGCGGGTCAGATGCCCGCGCGACAACCCGCGCTGGTTGGGGCCGTCGCCCTGGGGCAGAAAGGCTTTCGTGGAGATGACCACCTGGTCGCGGCGGTCCTTCACGGCGCGGCCGATGATCTGCTCGGATTCGCCGGAGGTGTAGCCGTCGGCGGTGTCGATCAGGTTGTGTCCGGCGGCCAGGAACCGGTCGACGATGCGCCGCGCCTGCGTCTCGTCGCAGCTGGCGAAGTAGGCCGAGTCGCCGAAGTTCATGGCGCCCAGGCTGATCGGTGAGATCTTCAGTCCGGATGCGCCCAAGGTCGTGTACTGCACGAGGGTGTCCTCCCCATTGGCTAGAATCGGAATCGTGATTCCGCTTAGAAAATACGGAATGCAGATTCCGCTTGTCAATGGATGTGTCTCGTGACAGGCGAACGAGTGCTGCGCGCCGACGCCCGCCGCAATCGCGCCCGCCTGCTCGAGGTGGCCGAATCGGTGTTCGCGACGCAGGGTGTGGAGGTGCCGATCGAGGAGGTGGCGCGCACCGCGGGGGTCGGGGTCGGCACCGTCTACCGGCATTTCCCGACCAAGAAGGATCTCGTCGAAGCGATCGTCATCGACCGCATGGGCCGGTTGGTGCATCGCGCGCGAACCCTTGCCGCCCAACCGGATTCGCCGGACGCGCTGTTCGAGGTCGTGGACTGGATCGTGGCCGAGGTCGCGGTGAAAAAGCACCTCGAAGCCGCGAGTACAACACCCGGCGCACCGAAGTCCGAGGCCCTCGAGGCCAGCGCCGCCGACCTGCGTGCGGTGTTGTCGGAGTTGCTCGCCACCGGGCAGGCCGGTGGCGCGGTGCGCGGCGATATCGAACTCTCCGACGTGCTGATGGCGCTCTACGGGCTGAGTGCCGCCGCCGAACACTACGGCTGGGATGCCTCGCGCCGACACCGCGCGATCGGCCTCGCCTTCGAGGGGCTGCGGCCGCGCGATCAGTCCCTCGCACGCTGAGCGTCGGCGCGATCGGTGACCCCTCTGCGGTCCGCTGAGCGGGACCGGCGTTTCCGGGGCGAACGCCGGGCTGGGACCGTTCGCCGGGAGAGGGAAGGACGGTGCGGTCATGGTCGAAGCGGCAACACAGTGGGATCTCGACGCGGAGGTGGTGGTGGTCGGTTTCGGTGGCGCGGGATGCGCCGCCGCGATCGCCGCCCACGACGCCGGGGCGCGAGTGCTGGTGCTGGACAAGGAATCCGATGCCCGCGCCGGTGGCAGCACGCGCGTCTCCGGCGCGGTCTGGTTCGACAACCAGGACCCCGAGCGCGCCGCGGTTTACCTGCGCAGCCTCAGCGCGGGCCGACCCATCCCCGAACCGGTAGTCGAGGCGTGGGCCGACGAAACCGCCCGCAACACCGAATGGATGCGCGGGCTGGGCATTCCGGTCGCTCTCGCGGTCCCCGCACCGCCGGAGTATCCCGAACTCGACGGCAGCGACGTCATGCGCGGCTGGATCGGTGTCGAGGGCCGCATGGGCGACGGCCTGCTGTGGGCGGCACTGTCACAGGCGGTACGTGATCGCGGCATCGAGGTGCGCCTGGAAACCCCTGCGCGCGAACTGATCACGGCCGACGGCGAGGTGCGCGGCGTGCTGGCCACCACCGCCGACGGCACACCGCTGCGCGTACGGGCCCGCCGTGGCGTCATCCTCGCCACCGGCGGTTTCGAAGGCAATCCGGACATGGTGCGTGACCACCTGCGCCTCACCGACCCCGTGGTGTGGGGCACTCCCGCCGCGACCGGCGACGGCCTGCGGATGGCGGTGAAGGCCGGTGCCGACCTGTGGCACATGTCCAACATGATGACCCTGCCCGGCCTGCGCGCCCCCGGCTTCGAATCCGGTTTCTACACCGCATTCCCCGCCACCAACAGCTTCATCTACCTGGGCCTCGACGGCCGCCGCCTGTGCAACGAACGAGTAGCCCTCGCCCACGGCCACGCCCGCCTCAACGGCTCCTACCAACTGTTCCCCACCACCCCCATGCACATCGTCTTCGACGAATCCGCCCGCCGCGCAGGCCCGATCGTCCCCGGCCGCGACAGGCTGGCCGTCAGCTGGGCCGCCCTCATCGAGGGCTACGACTGGAGCGCTGACAACTCCGCCGAGATCGACAAAGGCTGGATCCACCGCGCCGACACCCTCCCCGAACTGGCCGCCCTACTCAACGTCGACCCGGAAACCCTCATCACCACCGTCGCCCGCTACAACGCCGCCTGCGAGGCGGGCCACGACGACCAATTCGGCCGCCCCGCCCGCACTCTCGCCCCAGTCTCCGAACCGCCCTACTACGCGTTCACCAGCGCCCCACTCCTGGCCTGGAGCAACGGCGGCCCCCGCCGCAACGAAAACGCCCAAGTCCTCGACCCTTTCGGCCAGGTGATCCCCGCCCTCTACGCCGCAGGCAACGTCAGCTCCACCTACTCCTGGTGCAAAGACGGCGGCTTCCACATAGCCGACGCCCTAGCCTTCGGCCGCATCGCCGGAACCCACGCCGCCACCCAGTAGCCGCAAACGAGGCCGGTTCCGGTGAATGAACCGGCCTCAGCGCGAGAGCTGTCCCCCGGCACACAAACCCGCCGGTGTGCCGCGCAACCAGCACGGCTCGAAATGCTCCAGCGACATCAGGTGATCCCACTCCCGGGAGATCCGCCCCATCAATTCCTCTGCATCACCTGACCATTCGAGAAAGTCCACCGAATCGGCTGCACTGTTGGACAACGCCCCCACCCGCATCAGCCCCTCGCCGAGCAGATACATGCAGATCTCCAATGATCTGCACCGCACGACCGCCGGATCCGGTGCGCCCTCACCCCTCCACCACTCGTGGGTCGACTCCTCGACCAGCCCATGTAGAACCGTCAGCGCCACATAGTCCGACAGACTCTGATAGAGGACCTCCGCCACAACCGAATCCGACAGCGAGACCGGACCTGCGACCTCAGCGGGAAGATGCCATCCTGTCACCGTGCAGGACTTTCGAGGTCTTCGATCTCCGGAATGCAGGGCGACAAGAATTGATCGGACGCATCACTGATCGCTCCCCGCCGCATGACCCTCACCTGGAATTCGTTGCCCCGACCATGCGGATCCTCATCGTCGCGAACATAGAGCAGCCCATACGAGCCCGCAGCCACCAGACCGATCCGCCGAAACACCTCCACCACAGTCTCCCCCTGCCCACCACGATGATTCGTGAACCCAGCCAATTGAACCTGCGTCATCCCATTGACCGTCCGTATATCGACAAGCCCCGGCAACGATGCGAGCGCACCCAATTCCCCCTCCACCCGCCGAACAGCGTCATCCGCCGCAGCTTCATCCTCGTCCCCGGCGGAACTCTGAACCGTCACCCACCCGTGGTACTCGAACACTCTGTCTCCTGTGTAATCAGTCGAAAAGCCGCGGGTATCCGACAGCGGCGAAGGATCAATCCGGGATTATCTGGATCAACTCGGAGTCGGGCCAAAGGGTCGGTGGTTCATCGGTAACCCATGCGTATTCGATTCCGGAAACATGACCGGCGTCGATCCAGATCAGGATTTCACCTTCGAACGCCTCGAGATTCGGAACGTAGGCAGCCACCGACAGCGGCCCGTCCGGAACGTCGGCTCCCGCGTTCGAGCATTGCGGTCGAAGGTCCAGGACCCAATCGGCCTCATTGCGAACCAGCGCACCTTGCAAATCCTCGACCAGGTTCTCCCACCCGGTCACCCCCGACGATTCGATGATCGCAGCGGCCAATCGACGCTCAGGCTCACCGATTTCGCGCCAATCTCCCCGGTCCTCTCCCATGCGTCCGGAGGCTACCAGTGGCGCTGCCACTCCTTCGGCGACCGTCAGCGCCACGTTCGCGTTCGATCCGGGCCGCTATGGCGGCGACACTCCATTCGCCGGGCCGTGGCGGATGCACCCATGTCCGCACTGTGGTCACCGGCAAGACCACGGCGCTGCCGGTGACCAGGCCGACGAGGAATGGCAGCCAGATGGCGGTCATAGCGCACCTCCTTCCTGGTCGGTCTCAAACCTGCTGGCCTCGAAGTTCTTTCGGGTGCGGGGCGACGGAGTCAGGAATGCGCCGCGTGCGGGCAGTGAGATCGTGGGCGAGGTCGGCGTAGGCGAGAGCGAGTTCGGCCAGCCGCCTCCATGCGTAATGGGACCTGCATTCGGAGACCGAACCGTCCAGGGTGTTGTGCGCATCGACCGAGAAGCGAGCCAAACGGTCGACAACCATGCCGAGAGTCTCGGTGTGCAGAGCCGCCGCCGCGAGTGGACGGGGCAGGTTCTGTGCTGTCCAGCGATCGATATCGTGGATCAATCGTGCACGACCACAGTCGATTTCGAGGAGTTCCGCCGGTTCCGCACGGTGCCGAGCTTCGTGCAGTCCGGCCAGTTCATACGCGGCTTCCAGCAGCGGATGCTGATGGATGACGGTGCCCGAGCAGGCATTCAGCAGCAGATCCTTCGACGGTAGCCCGGTTGTCATCGGTCGCTCCCCCTCAGCTATTCGCGTTCGTGGGATCAGTAGACACCTGCGGCAATAGAATTGGAACGTCGAAACTAGTAATTCGAGAGATTCAACTGGAAAACCAGTATGGAACAATCAGTTTGGAGCTTCCCGGATAGCGAGGCTAACGAAATGGCTGGGTCAACTCTCCCGCTCAGGGCTATGGGTCGCCTTCTCCGAGGTCATCGGATGCATGCTGGCAAGAGTCAATTGGCTGCCGGACTGCATATCGAGATTTCGCCGCAGACTCTCGGCCGAATGGAGGACGGACAGAAGATAAAGATCTCGACCGTCCAGATTGGTTCGCTGCTCGACTTTTATGCGATAGGTGAGCCCAGCCCGGAGCGCTCTGAAATCCTCGGATTGTGGGATGAGGTCAAACAGGAGATTCGGGTAGCCAAACGTAGCGGATCGTCGGCAGGTTGGTGGCGGGCCTACTCCGACCAGTATGCGTACCACTTCGACCAGTACCTGGCACTGGAAGCCACCGCCTGCGGCATCACCGTCTTCCAGCTGGCGCTGATCCCTGGTCTGTTGCAACACCCGGACTACCGGCGTGCCATGATCCGAATCGCTGATCCAGAGCTGTCAGCAGTCGACATCGAACGTCGACTCGAGCTGGCCGCACGTAGGCAGTCGATGCTGACTGAGCGAGCCGACACAGTCGGCATGAAATGCCTACTGTCAGAAGCGGTTCTGGGGCACCGGCCAGGTGGCCGGGAGGTCATGGCCGCGCAGTGTCGATTCCTGGCCGAGTTGACGACCAGGCCGAACATCGCCCTGAGAATCGTGCCCTCGGATGCCGACGGTCATCTCGGGCTGGTCGTTCAGTCGTTCACCCTGCTGGAGTTTCCGCCCCTGTCAAGTCGCAATCTGACCGAGCCACCGGTCGTCTACGTAGAGGGCTACGAGGGCGCGCTGTACCTGGAGCACAGCAGCGTGATCGAACGTCATCGACGAGCGATCGCGAACATAGAGCAGGTAGCGTTGAGTGAAAGCGATACCAAGCAGCTGTTTTCGAGGTTCGCAGAGGAGTTCGGGACGTGATCGATCTATCCGGCGCGCGGTGGTTCAAGTCCAGCAAGAGTCCTAACGCTGATACGTGTGTCGAGATCGCGCATCTGTCGGCTGAGGCTGTCGGCGTGCGCGATTCGAAGGATCCGGGTGGGCCGGTGTTGGTGTTCTCGGGCGGTCAGTGGGATGCATTCCTCGCCAGTGACGTTTGGCGGGGCTGAGCGTTAGACGGCGTGGACGCGGTCTGCGCCGATGCGGGCGATGCGGCGGGTGCCCCAGGCTCCGAGGGCTGTCAGGGCCGTGTTCAGGGCTTCGCCTTCTTCGGTGAGTGAGTACTCCACGCGGGGTGGGATTTCGGGGAAGAGTTCGCGGTGGGTGATGCCGTCTTCGGTGAGTTCTCGGAGTTGCTGGTTGAGCATTTTTTCCGAGACGCCGGGGAGGGCGCGGCGGAGTTCGCCGAAGCGGCGGGTGCCGCGTTCGTGGAGTTCCCAGAGGATCAGAGACTTCCATTTGCCGCCGACCACGTCCATGGCGGCGTCGATGCCGCAGAAGTAGGGGCCGGAACGTTTGTCGTGCACGGGTACCTTTCTGAGCTGGAGACACACCTTTTGGTCAGTGTCTGAGCGAAAAGTGCGTACTTGCAGGGCAACACCGGGGAGGGCAGCCTCGATTCCAGCGCGCGCTGAGACAGTCGAATCGAGGCGAGAGGTATTCCAGCATGACGAACACGCAGTATCCGGCGGTGACCGTGCTCGGGTTGGGGGCGATGGGGTCCGCGATCGCGGCGACCCTGGTGAAAGCCGGTGTGGAGACCACAGTCTGGAATCGCACGCCGGGCAGGGATGCGGAGCTGGTGGCGGGCGGAGCGGTGGCGGCGGGTACGGTCGCCGAGGCGGTGGCAGGTGCGAATCTGGTGATTGCCGTGCTGTTGGATCATGCCTCGGTGCACGAGCAACTCGATCCGGTGGCGGCCGCGCTGGCGGGCACCCGGTTGATCAATCTCACCAGTACGACGCCGGAGCAGTCGCGGGAGTTGGCGGGGTGGGCGTCGGATCACGGGATCGATTTCCTCGATGGCGGAATCATGGCGGTACCGGCCATGATCGGTGGCCCGGCCGCGAGCGTTCTCTACAGCGGCTCACGCACCGTTTTCGACACCGACCGCGAGATCCTCGAGCTGCTCGGCGGCGCAGAGTATTTCGACGATGATCCCGGAACCGCCGCATTGCTGGACTTCGCGCTGCTTTCGGCGATGTACACGATGTTCGGTGGCTTCTTCCAGGCCGCGGCGATGGTGTCGACCGCTGGCATCTCGGCCGAGCAATTCGCGCCGCGCGCGACCGCCTGGATTGCCGCGATGGCGCAGCAGTTGCCGGGATTCGCCCGCAATATCGACACCGGCGAGTACACGGAACACGTTGTGCAGGACCTGCGTTTCACGAAATCCGCACTCGATGCCATTCGAGCCGCCGCACACGACGCGGGCGTCTCCTCCGAACCCGTGGATGCGCTCGCGACTCTCGTGGATCGCCAGATCACAGCCGGTCATGGTGCTGCCGCATTCGATCGCATCACCTTGGAACTGCGCGCGGTGCACTGAACGCAAACGGTGTTCGGCTCCACCGGCATAATCCGTTGGGGCCGAACACCGTTCACGTCACCTACTGCGTCAACTGCAATGTTGCAGTCAATGTCGACAATTGGTCGCCGAGCGCCAGATCGGCGATGCGCTGTTCGATCTCGTTGCGCTCCAAGACCGGTAACGCCGACCACAGCTCGCCGACGCGTGACTGCGCATCCGGTTCGGCAACCGCCAGGACCTTCAACAGCGGCGGCCACAGGTGCCCGGTGCTCGCCACGGTCGGGAGTTGCGTGAGTGTCGCGGAGTCGAAATGCGAGATCGCGGCACCAACACGGCGGGCAATCGACGGTTCGGCGCGCTCGATCAGTTCGAGCAGCCCACGCCATACCGCGGGCTCGGTCGACTCGCTGACCGCCGCCGCCAGCGCGTCGATCGATTCCGGTTCGGCGAGAATCGAGTTGGCGGCCAGCAGATCCAACGCCGAGGGGCTCAGGTGGGCGACGAAACGCAGGGTCTCGGACACCGCGTCACCGGCGAGGAAGGTGGCGACCAGGTCACCGATCTCATCGGCGGAGCCCAGATCGAACAGGATGTCACCGATCGCCTCGATGACGTCGAGGTCGCAGCGGGAGAACACCGACAGCGCCGCGAGCCGCAGCTCCTTGGACCCGGACAGGATGGTGCGCACCAGTTTCGGCATGCGCCGCCCCTCACCGGCGAGCAGATGCCGCACGATGACGCTGATGTTCTCCCCGGAGTACGAGTACGACGCCGAGCGGATCAGCCCCTCGTCGTCGTGCACGTCCGTCTCGACAGCGTGCACGAGCTCCGGTGTCGCATAGGCCAGGAACGGCCCGGCGGTCACATAGTCGCCACGCTTCAACAGCTCGTTGATGATCCGCATGACCGGTTTCACCGGTGCGATATCGGCGAGCTGCCCGACACTGTGCGGATCCATGTACGGCGCGGCCGCCGCGGCATACGCGGGGTCGAGCATGCCGACCGCCTCGGCGGCCTTGCGCGGATGATCCACCCCGATCGCGCCCGCCGCGCGCCCGGCCATCACCGGCGGCACCATCCGCTGCACGATCGGCATCGAAATGGTCAGCGGGATGATCGGCACCAGCAGCGACAGCCGCGAGAAGATCGCAGTGTGTTGATCGAAGATGACTTTCGCGAGGCGTTCCTGCAGTTCGTGCAGGTGCGCCGCGCCGAGTCGTTCCAGATGCCCGAGCTGTTCCTCGGGCACGTGCAGAGTCCGCGAGAGCAGGGTGATCTGCGCGCGGGTCACCAGGTCGCTCATCGTGTCACCCGAGCTTGTTGCCGAACATGATCTTCTTGGCCGCGGTGCTCAACGGCCACGGCAGCGCCCCGACCGTCTTGTCGACGGCCTCGACCATGGCTGCGGTCTCGGTGCGCTGCGCCTGCTGGAAGACCGTCAGCAGGTCGGCGGTCTCCTGCTCCGAGAGTAGGTCGAGAGCGGGCAGCGGCCCACCCAGCTGCTGCTCGAGTTCGCCTCTGGCTGCCATTGATTGGTCCCCGATCTCCGGAATGACCCGGATCACCCCTTTTTGCTATACCAAGGTGTACCAAGATCGTTGGCAGTGCGCCAGCCCCGAAAACGTGGTCCTACGGGCGAGATACGGTACGGCTCACCCCAGATCGGCGGCGATCAGGTCGGCGGCGCGCAACGCGAACGCCATGATCGTCACCTGCGGATTGACGCCCAGCGAGGTCGGGATCACCGACCCGTCGACGACATACAACCCGGTCGTCCCGAACACCCGATGCTCGAAATCCACCACCGCACCTCGCGCGTCCGCACCCATGCGCGCGGTGCCCAGCGGATGCGGGCCCATCATGCGGAACTGCCGGGGACTCAACGACACTTCGGCGACCGTGCGTGCCTGATCGAGAGTCCGGATCGGCGGTGTCCCCGCGATCGGCAACGCCACCTGCTCCGCACCGCCGTGCAGGAACAGCTCCGCCAGCGTCGCGCACGCGTACTGCAACGCAGACTGCACACGCGGGGACACGCTGTAGCGCACCAGAGTCCGCCCGCCCGGACCGTGATGCACACTGCCGGTCCCGGTGTCGCGCACCATCGCCCCGAACTGTTCGGTGTGCGCCCACCGGTTCATCCACTCACTGAGCCGCGCCCCGTGGAACGGCAACACCGCGGCCGCGAACTGCGGTGGAATCGCGACCCCTTCGAAGGTGACGAGGTCATCCTCCGGTGCACGCACGTGATACCCCTGCGGAATCTGATCCCAGGGCGCCCCGGCGGACGGCATCAACGCGACCGCCCCCAGCGACGGATGCACCGACAGGTTCCGGCCCAGCGCGGGCAGCGTGATCCCATTGCGCCGCAGCAACAGTGGCGTCATCAATGTCCCGGTCGCGGCCACCACCGCCCGCGCCCGCACCTCGAGAGTCCGTGGGGCGCCGTGGGCGTCCTGACCTTCGGCCAGCACCCCGGTCGCACGCCCACCCGACATCAGGATCCGCGTCACGGTCAGATTCGTGAACAGCTGCGCGCCACCCTTCAACGCGCGCGGCACCCAGCTGACATTGCTGCTGCGTTTGGCATCGGTCGGGCATCCATAGACGCACTGCCCCTGCCCATCACAGCCGACCGCGTTGCGCGGCAAAGGCCCGTGCGCCGCACCGAGCACATCCGCCCCGTGCCCGATGATCTGCGCGACCCGCCCCAGATAGCGCGGATCGGCTGCGGTGATACCCAATTCGGCCTCGACCTCGTCGAGATACGGCTTGAACCGCTCCGGTTCGAAGTCCGACGGGAACCCGGCCTCGAGCCATTCCCGCAGCACCGCGTCGGGCGTGCGGAACGCGGTCCCGGAGTTGATGGCGGTGGTGCCACCCACCAGGCGCCCCGTGCTGATGCCCAGCACCGAATTGCCGACCGCCAGGTTGTATCCGCCGTCGCGCCAATACTTCTGCGTCCGCTCCCCCAGATCACCCTGGAATTGCGCGCGCCGCGCGTACTCACCCTCCTCGACCATCACCACACCGAGCCCCTGCTCGGTCAGCCGCGCCGCGACCGCTGCCCCACCCGCGCCGGTGCCGATGACCACCACGTCACAGTCCACGCTGTCGTGTCCGGGCAGCCCGTCGGGGGTGGTGACATTGGCCATCCAGCCCGGCTGCTGCTCGAGCAACGAGGAGCGATAGTCGGGCGCACCGATCGCGTCGAGATAGCGCCGGTCACTGAAATGTGCGATCCGCACCGGTGTTTCGACCGCGTCCACGGCGTGCCGCAGCGTGGCGCTGTGGCGGGCGGCCTCGAGCACCGCACCCCGTTCAGCCGTCGGCAACGCCGAGAACGACTTGCGATGCGAGGCGCGCGCGGCGGCGTCCAGCCCGCGCACCGCGACCTTCAACCCCGACTGCATCAGCGGAGTCATATGCCCGACATAGCTTTCGATCCGATCCACGGTGCCCTCATCGACCGGCGGCACCACCCCGTCGGCCACGATCAGCGCCTCGGCCAGCGCCCGCACCGTCGCGCGCTGGTGCGCGCCGAACGCGCTGACCGGATGACTGCCGTCGGCCAGATCGTCACGCAGCGACGTCCACGGCTGGAACGAGCGCAGGAAACTCGGATAGTCGTTGGCGAAGAACTGCATTCGCCCGTGCGCGATCTCCTCACCTTCCCGATACAGGGTGGCGTCGAGATTGGTGAGGCTGGCGTGGGCGCCGCGCAGCCAGCGCACATCCTTGTGTCCGCTCAACCGCCACCCGCGACCCTCGTCGTCGCGGAACTCGAGTTCGTAGCGCATGAGCCGCTTGGTGACCGGCAACGCCACCAGGGTCCCGGTGACCGCGGCCCCGTCGGCCCACGGGATCGCGCGGATGGTGCCGGTCAAATGCGAGCGGCCATTGGTGACGAACCCGAGCGCCCGCCCGGATTCGCACCGCAGATCGACCGCCACGTGATGGGCGTGCCCGGCGGCGTCGTGCAGTTCGCCGCGCATCGTCTCGAAGAAGGTCAATGGCATATCGGGGTGCTCTCGCTCAGACGATCGGGGAAACCGCGGCAACCGGCTGCGGGACAAGGAATTCCAGTGCGCCCCCGTGCGGGCTGCGCAGCTCGAACGCATTGCCGTCGACCGGCGCGACATGCGCGCTGACCGCCGCGGTCTTGGAGTTGAGGCAGTAGCTCGTCGCGCGCGCCGGATTGCGGTAGGCCAGGCACACCATCTGCTCGGGTTCGGCACTCATTTGCAGCGTCGCGGTGCCGTGCCGGCCACGCATGCGCAGACTCCACTGCGGGAATTCCAGGTGAGGCTCCTGCCGCCACAGATCGACGACACGGTCGAAGCGGTACTCCTGCTCACCGCGACGGATCACCATCATCGAGATCAGCGGCGTCACTTTGCCGCCCACCCGGGTGCGCCCTGAGGCCGCCTCCAGCACCGCGAACGGCGACCCGTCGCGAACGTCGGTGAAAACGCAATGCCCCCAAGCGTATTCGGGACTGTGCTCGCGCCCCCAGTTGTGGCCCTGCATGCCGTGCCAGCCGGTCAGATCCCACTGTTCCTCACCCCAGCGCACCTGCCCCAGGCACGCCGCGACCGGGAACGGGGTGACGAGCTTGTTGCTGGGGACCGGGCTGCCCAGCAGCCGATCGGTGGGCAGCATCGACAGCGGCTCACCCCCGCCGGCGGGCTTGCTGAACGCGAGATCCCAGCTCACCGTCTGCGATTGATCCGACAGCGTCCCCGCGGTCGTGCCGCCCCGCCCGGTCAGCGACATCGACAGCGGGCCCAGGCTCAAGTCCTGTCCCAACGCGTGCGCCTCGAATCGCGCTGCCTCCAAAGGCATGTCGAGACACCACGCATGGGTGCGCTTGCCGTCGAACACACTGCACCAGGCCTGCGCGATCGCGGTGCCGTCGCGGGCGGTGAGGATCGTGGCCTTGATCCACACCGCACGCGGCGACTGCGGATCGTTGGCGCGCACGAACCACGATTCGACGTGATCGGTACCGGGTCGCAGGCGCGGGTTGTTCCAGGCGATGGCGGTCATATCCGGTGTGGTCCTCACAGTTTCGGGCGACGGCTGAGCATGCCGAGCAGTAGTTGTCCGGCCCGCCCGTATCCGAGCAGGCGACCGGCGGCGTGCGGAGCCAGCAGGCTCGCGCCCAGCGCCCGCATGGCGTCCTCGAGTTCGGGACCGTAGGGATACCACCAGGGCCGTTTGGGTCCGAACGCCGGACCCCGCGGCAGGTCGATGACCTGCGTCCAGCTGGTGTCCAGCAGCGCGTCCACCCCGTGCGAGCGCCCGAATCCCGACAGCCCGACCCCACCCCAAGGCAGCTCCGGCGTCGAATACAGCGTCGCCGCAACATCATTGATCGCGACCGCACCCGCCCGCAGCCGCGCTGCCAGTGCTCGCGCGCGTGGGACATCGGCGGAGAACACGCTGGCGGTGAGCCCGTACTCGCTCGCGTTGTGCAGGGCGAGGGCGTGCTCGTCGTCCTTGAACGCCGCCACCGCGACCACCGGACCGAACGTCTCCTCCTGCCACACCACCGATTCGGTCACCGTGTCGCCACTGATCACCGCGGGCGCACACCGCCGATTCGGCAACGGCGCGCCACCACTGACATCCAGACCGCACTCGGCAGCGGCCTCCAGATGCCGACGCCAAATCCGCTGCTGCCGTTCATCGATGGCGGGTGCCAGATCCCGGCGGGTGTCGATACGCCGCAGCTTGTCGTCGAGGCGAGCCACGAACACGTCGTGCAGGCTCTCGTGCACCAGCACCCGCTCGATCGAACAGCAGGCCTGCCCGCCATTGAAGGTCGCACCCCACGCCACAGCCGAGGTCGTGAACTCGAGGTCCGCGTCGTCGAGCACGATCGCGGCATCCACCCCGCCCAACTCCAGACCCACCGGAATCGGGAAGCGGGCCGCCGCGGCCATCACCGCGCGCCCGGTCGCCACCGAGCCGGTGAACAACACCTTGTCGGGCTGTCCCGCAACGAGTTCCGCACCGAGCGAGCCGTCACCGACGGCGAGCTGCAACACCCCGGACGGCAGCCCGGTCGCCGCAATCACCTCGACCAACGCCTCAGCGACTCCCGGCGTGAGCTCGGAAGGCTTGAGAATGACCGCGTTCCCGGCGATCAACGCGGGCAGCACCTGGCTGAACGGGATCAGGAACGGCAGATTCCACGGCGCGATGGCCACCACCACGCCGTACGGGCGATGCACCCGAATCGCCTTGCGATACGGCGCGATCGGAGTCGGAATCCGCTGCGGCCCCAGCACCGCCTCGGCGGAATCGAGGTGATGGCGTGCCAGCGCGATCGCCGGAACCAGCTCATGAGCGACGGCTTCCGCACGCGGCTTACCGTTCTCCCCGCTGATCACCGCCGTGAGCCGCTCGAGATTGTCGAACAACAACTGCGGCAGCCCCGCGAGCACCGCCACCCGGTCGGCGACACTGCGCGCACCCCATGCCGCCTGCACCGCCCGTGCCCGCTCCAGGAGTTCCAGCGCGGACAACTGATCGTCGCGCTCGCCGAGCGTCGCTCCCGCGGCGCGACTCTTCGTCGACGAATCGGCGACCGAACCCGTGTCCTGGTGCCCGTCGGGCGGTGGCGCACCAGTGTGTTCGTCGGGAACCTCGGGCTCCGGGGGCCGAAGGGTCATGCGCGTACCGCCTTGTCGAGAACATCAGCAGGTCCTGGCCAGGTGGCCAAGTGGTCAGACCAATAGTAGCGAGAGGTTCGCGAAAGACAAGACCGGTTTTCGGGCTAGTCGCGGGCCTGCGCGTTGCCCAGCAGGGTATTGAAGGCGGTCGCCGCCAGCGCCAGCAGCTCATCGCCCGCGGTCCGGGCCGCCTGCTCATCCCCCTGGATCACCGCATCGGCCAGCGCCCGATAGCGGTCCAGACTGCTCACCTCGTCGGCCATCACCCCGGCGAGCACCTGCACCGCGGGCTCGTACACCGCCCGCAGATCGTTGTAGAGCAGCCGGTACACGATGGAATCCGAGCCATCCACCAGATGATCCCAGAACGCCAGCGCCCGCAACTGCTGTCCGACCGGATCCCGTTCCGCCGCAAGCGCTTCCAACGCATCGTTGAGCACGTCGGCCAACCCGGGCCCGCCTCGCCTGGCCGCCATCCCCGCCACCTCGCGCCCGATCACCTGCCGCGTCTCGAGCACCGAGCGCACCACCGCCTGGTCGATCCCGCTGCCGCGCACCAGCAGTCGCGGCAACATCTCCAGCCCGGCATGCCGCCGATAGTCCTGCACGGTCGTCGACCCACCCTGCCGTACCTCCACCAAGCCGGTGTGTGCCAAGCGCTGCAATGCCTCCCGCACGGTCGGCCGCGACACCCCCAGCGTTTCCGCCAGTGCCCGCTCCGCGGGCAGCGTCGACCCAGGCGCCAACTCCCCGTCCAGCACCTCCCCGACGAGCTGCTCGAAAACCGTATCCGGCACCGTGCGACGATCGATCCGCTTGAAGGCCATGCCTCGCACGCTATGACCAGTCAGCAAACAGGTCAAGCGGCCAGACCAGTCACGGACCTCGGTCCGCCCCGAGACCACCACCGGTGCTCGCCGTTCCTGATCACCGGGTGTCAGTCGCTGAGCTGGCCCGGACTCGGCACCGGGACCGCCGCGTTCAGTGTTCGCGAATCCCACTGTGCCGGGTTGGAGGGTGGTTCGCGCGGTTTTACGCGGGTGTTCATGTGGCGTTGGCACCGGGGGTGCCGCCGGTAACCCGGTGCCCTGCACGATCGGCCCGTGCGCATCGTTCAGCTTGCGAATTTCTACGGGCCGCGCTCAGGGGGTTTGCGCACCGCACTGCATCATCTCGGTGCGGGATACGTGGCCGCCGGGCACGAGGTGGTGCTGATCGTGCCAGGTCCGCGCCGCGACGAGGAACTGCTCGCGTCGGGGGTACTGCGAATCACGGTGCCCGCGCCCGCGATTCCCTGGGCCGGCGGATATCGGGCCGCGGAACCCAGGCGTGTCGCCGACACCCTGGCGGGGTTGCGCCCGGATGTGCTCGAGGTGTCGGATCGGTTGACACTGCGCGGTTTCGGGCGCTGGGCGCGCCGCCGCGACATCGCCGGGGTGATGATCTCCCATGAACGCCTCGACCGGCTGCTCGGTCAGGTGCTGCCCGGCCCCGCCGCCCGCCGGGCCGCCGACGTCGCCAACCGCCGCACCGCCCAGAACTACGACATCGTGGTCTGCACAACACAATTCGCGCGCGAGGAATTCGAACGCATCGACGTGGAGAACGTCGAACTGGTCCCGCTCGGTGTCGACCTGGACATGTTCCGCCCCGACCGCCACGACACCCGCCTGCGCACCGACCTGGCCGCCTCCGAATACCCGCTGCTGGTGCACTGCGGCCGCCTCTCGGTCGAGAAACGCGTCGACCGCAGCATCGCCGCCGTGAGCGCCCTGCGCCGCCGTGGCGTCGACGCCCGGCTGATCGTCGCCGGTGATGGCCCCCGCCGCGAAGCCCTCGAACGCCGTGCCCGCCTCATCCCACCCCTGGCCGACGGCCGCCCCACCGTTCACTTCGCCGGATTCATCGACGACAGAACCACTCTCGCCACCCTGCTGGCCACCGCCGACGTCTCCCTGGCCCCCGGCCCCCACGAAACCTTCGGCCTCGCCGCCCTCGAAGCCCTCGCCGCCGGAACGCCCGTGGTCGCCAGCCGCTCCTCCGCCCTCGCCGACATCGTCACCGGCGACTGCGGCGCGGTAGCCGCCGACCATCCCCGCGCCTTCGCCGAAGCCGTCACCGACGTCCTCTCGCGCCCGCAGGCCGACCGCCGCCGAGCCGCCCGCACCCGCGCCGAGCAATTCACCTGGCCCGCAGCCGTTTCCGGCATGCTGGACCTGCTCGCTACCCGCTGATCAAGACTGCCGACCGGCAGCGGCCCTGCGGCTGTTAAGAATTCGACAAGTGGGTGCGGCGAGAGTGCTGCGCATGGTTGGTAGTCGCGGCGGCGTGCTGGAAATGGTCGGGGGCATCGCAGGTGCAGTCGGAGGGGCGGTAGCGGGTTTCCTCTACCCGATGGCGATCATCGTGCTTCAGCGAGATCTGGAAATCACCGATCCGCACCGACCCGCGACCGCCACGCCGGACGGGCCCGTCGAGTACGGCGTGGGGTCGGTCGGCTACTGGGCGAGCTGGATCGCGACGTTCGCCGCGATACTCGCGATCGGGGTCCTGGGGTCGAAGTATCGGCGAACACGCACTGCCGCCGTGCCCGCGACCGTGGTGTTCGCGTGCGTATCCGTGCCGTTGTCCCTGCTGTTCATCGCCTTCGACTTCGGTGGTGCACCGCATCCGAGTTGATCGGACGGACAGCGGCAGCGACTTCGATGCGGTGACAGCTCAGTCGCGAGTGGGGTCCGGCTGCCAGGGCAGGTAGTCGCGCCCTTCGGTCGCGGCGGCGGATTTGGCGGAGTTGAGCTGATACGGGGTGATGCCGCCGGGCTGCCAGGGGCCGACCGAGCCCGCGGAGATGGCGGTGGCGGCCTTGGGAACCAGCCCGATCTCGTTGCGGATCACCGTGATCGGACGTTCGGCCAGGGAGAACCAGTCCAGGTCCAGGAAGTCGTGGCTGCCCTGGGTCAGCGCGCCGCGACGCATGGCATCGCCCAGGCGGCCCGCCATGCCGGTGGTGCTGAGGTGGCCCGCGTCGGCTTCGAACAGGCCCGCGCCCGCGCGCAGGTAACCGGTCTCGAACAGCGAGATGACCATCGCCAGCAGACTGAAGGCGCGCGGATCGTCGTTGGCGCGCGCCATGAACGCGAACACCTCGATCTCGTTCTCGAGGGTGGTGCCGTATCCGGCGAGCACGTGCACCCAATCATGCTGGGCCAGTAGCGGCGGCGCGGATCCGGGCTTGCCGGGGGTGACGAAACCGCGATCGCGGTAGAAGTCGGCGACACCGCGCCCGAGCGTGCCGACGGGCAGCTCCCACAGTTGCGCCCAGCGGCCCGCGAGCACCGGATCGTTGTCGACCGCGCCCCAGGACGTGTCGAGCCCGACGGTGTGCAGGGCATCCAGTCGCGGCGCGGCCATGCCGCCCAGGTAGCCGTTGCGATCGAAGTCGACCGCGGCCAGATCCACCGCGCCCTCGGCGTACTCGCGCGCGACGGTGATCATGTCGTCGTCGACACCGAGCGCGTCGGCGTACTCGCGCAACCGGTTCGCCACCGATTCCGGCAGCGGCCGCACCACCAGCGCGGCCAGCAGCATGGTCTGCACGACTCGTTCGCGGAAGATCCGATTGCGCCGGGCAAGCCCGCTCGCGTACTCCGCGGCCCCGATCGGCGTCAGCTCCGCCAACTCCACCGGATGCCCGGTCATCGACAGGAACATCGCGGGAATCAGCAACTCCTGCAGCGGCGTCAGCCCGGTCTCGCTGGTCACCGCGGTGACCACCCCTCGCGCCACCAGCCGCACCTCCGCGGCGTCCGGCGCCGTGAGCAGCACATCCTCCATGTCGCACAGCCTCCCGATCGATCATGGCCCCGCGGCCAAAGCTCCATTCTGGCCGGGAACGGCGGCCCGCGCCCGCCGGTTTCACTGCTGGCGTAGCCGTGGCCGGGTCGCAGCGAAAATGTTTGCCAGCAGCCGGAATTCACCCCGGGGTAACGAAATCGGCCGTGCAGCTGCACGCGACGAATCGGGCATTTGAATTTCGAATGAACAGCGGCTGTGTCGCCCGGATGTTTCCGTGTCCACCCCCGAGACTGTGGGGGTGAGCGCTGAGCTTCTGGTTTTGTTGATCGTGATCGTCACCGCGTTGGCATTCGATTTCACCAACGGGTTTCACGACACTGCGAATGCGATGGCCACCTCCATTGCGACCGGAGCCCTCGGACCTCGGACGGCGGTGGCCCTATCGGCCGCGCTGAACCTGGTCGGGGCTTTCCTGTCGGTGGAAGTCGCCAAAACTGTGTCCGGTGGCCTGCTGAATATCAGCGGTGTGCACCATATGGCCCTGCTGCACATTGTGTTCGCGGGGCTCGTCGGCGGGATTCTCTGGAATCTGATGACCTGGTTGCTGGGTATTCCGTCGAGTTCCTCCCATGCCCTTTTCGGTGGTCTGATCGGTGCCGCGGTCGCGGCGCTCGGCGCCAGCGGAGTTATCTGGACCGGCGATCAGAAGACCGGGGTGATCAGCAAGATCATCATTCCGGCCGTGCTGGCCCCCTTCGTCGCCGCCCTGGTCGCCGCGCTGGGCACCTACGCGGTCTACTGGCTGACTCGCCGCTCGGAAAAGGGCAAGGTCTCCACCGGATTCCGCTGGGGCCAGATCGGTTCGGCCTCCCTGGTCTCCCTGGCCCACGGCACCAACGACGCCCAGAAGACGATGGGCGTCATCTTCATGGCGCTGGTCGCCCACGGCACCTACACCGGTAACGACGACATCCCGATCTGGGTGAAGGTCTGCTGCGCACTGGCGATTGCGGCGGGCACCTACCTCGGCGGCTGGCGCATCATCCGGACCCTGGGCAAGGGCCTCGTCGAGATCGATTCACCACAGGGCTTCGCGGCCGAATCCTCCTCGGCGGCAATCATTCTCACCTCGGCGCAGTTCGGTCTGCCGCTCTCGACCACGCAGACCGCGACCGGTTCCATCCTGGGCACCGGCCTGGGCAAGCCGGGCGCGGAGGTGCGCTGGGGCGTCATGGGCCGCATGGCCACCGCCTGGCTGGTCACCCTGCCGCTGGCCGGTGTGGTCGGCGCGGTGTGCTGGTTCATCGCCGATCTGGGCGGCAGCCTGCTGGGTGTGCTGATCGTGCTGGCCATCCTGATCGCGGCCTCCACCTGGATGTACCTGCGGTCGCGCAAGAACCCGATCGACACCAACAACGTCAACGCCGAATGGGAGGGCGGGCTCACCCCGGCCGACCAGCCGGACGAGAACGCTCGCGCGGCGGCCTGAGGAGCATCGGACCAATGAACACCTTCAACGCCATCGCCAAGTCCCTCGGCGAAGTGACGCTGATCGCGCTCGTGCTGGGCGTCGGTGTCCCGGTGATCGTGGCGACCGGAATCCGTTTCTGGGCACCGGAAACGGTCGGCGCGGACGGCGGCACGGCCACCGTGCCCGCCAACCGCAACGCGGTGACCAATGCCATCGCCTACGTGCTGTTCGCGGTCGCCCTGGTCATCGTGGCTGCCGGAATCCTGTACGTCGCAAAGGATTTCATCAGCCACACCTTCGATATCCAACTGTTCGGCGCCAAGCCCCCGAAGAAGTGAGTTATGACGACCAACCGCTCGATCCTCTCCGTCGTACTGGACTGGCTGCGCGCGGGCTACCCGCACGGTGTGCCGCGTGAAGACTATGTGGCCCTGTTCGCGGTGCTGCACCGTAAGCTGACCGACACCGAGGTCGACGAGGTGATCGAGCAGTTGCTCGCCTCCGACGGCGTCGTCGACAACGCGGCCATCGAGCACGCCATCGCGGCGCTCGCGCACGAGAAGCCCGGCGCGGACGACGTGAACCGGGTCGCTGCCCGGCTCGCCGCCGGTGGCTGGCCGCTCGGCCATCCGTCGGAGGCGTGAGAAACCCGCTGGCGCTGTAGAACCGGAGTCCGATGGACCTGTCCGAACTGCTCGCCCGGATAGTCGGCTGGTTGCGTGCCGGCTATCCGCAGGGTGTGCCCGACACCGACTACCTGCCGCTGCTGGCGGTGCTGGCACGGCGGTTGTCGGAAACCGAAGTGCGCCAGGTGGCCGACGCGCTGATGCTCGAGGGCGCACTGCCCGCCGACCGCGCCGACGCCGGGGTCGGTATCACCAAGGTGACCGACGAGATGCCGCGTGAGGCCGACCTCGAGCGGGTGCGCGAGCACCTGCGCGCGGGCGGCTGGCCGGTCGACGACACCTGGCCCGAATCGCAGCCGTGAGGTCACTCGGCGGCGTCGAATATGTTTCGACGAGCACCGCCGAGTGACCACTCGCTCCGAAATAATGAACAGTCTTTTCGCCCACTGAAGAATCTTCTTCAGCCCTGTGGCGATCATTCCGCAGAATATTCCATACTTCGCTGCGAGTGGTGGCGGTCACGCCCCCCGACCGGATCGAACGAAGCGAGGACTGCGGACATGAAAATCGGGATCCCCCGCGAGGTGAAGAACCACGAGTACCGCGTGGCGTGCACGCCCGCGGGCGTGCACGAGCTGGTCGCTCGCGGCCACGAGGTGTTCGTGGAGGCCGGTGCGGGCATCGGGTCCACCTTCGAGGACGACGCCTACCGCTTCGCGGGCGCGCGGATCCTGGCCACCGCCGACGAGGTGTGGGGCATCGCCGAACTGATCCTCAAGGTGAAAGAGCCTGTCGCCGAGGAATATCCGCGCCTGCGCGACGGCCAGGTGCTGTTCACCTACCTGCATCTGGCGGCCTCGCGCGAATGCACCGACGCGCTGCTGGCCTCCGGCATCACCTCCATCGCCTACGAAACCGTCACCGCCCGTGACGGTTCGCTGCCGCTGCTGGCGCCGATGAGCGAGGTCGCCGGACGCCTGGCCCCGCAGGCGGGCGCCTATCACCTGATGCGCAACGGCGGCGGCCGCGGCGTGCTGATGGGTGGCGTGCCCGGCGTGCGTCCCGCCTCGGTGGTGGTGCTCGGCGCGGGCGTCTCCGGCCGCAACGCCATCGCCGTCGCGCACGGCATGCACGCCGACGTCACCGTGCTGGACCTCAACATCACCCGCCTGCGCGAGATCGACGACCTGTATCACGGTCAGGTGCGCACGGTCATGTCCAACCGCCTCGAGGTGGAGAACCTGGTCCGTGAGGCCGACCTGGTCATCGGCGCGGTCCTGGTGCCCGGCGCGAAGGCCCCCACCCTGGTCTCCAACGACCTTGTCGCACAGATGAAGTCGGGTTCGGTCCTCGTCGACATCGCCATCGACCAGGGCGGCTGCTTCGCCGACTCGCACGCCACCACCCACGCCGACCCGACCTACCGGGTCCACGACTCCCTGTTCTACTGCGTCGCCAACATGCCCGGCGCGGTCCCGCACACCTCGACCGTCGCCCTCACCAACGCCACCCTCCCCTACGCGGTCGCCCTGGCCGACAAGGGCTGGCGCGACGCGGTCGCCGCCGACGCGGGCCTGGCCGCCGGTCTGAGCACCCACCGCGGCGAACTGCTCTCCGAATCGGTTGCCGCGGCACACGGTTACGCCGCCCACCCGCTGGCGGCCTGAAACCCCGGGCCGCCGGACCTCACTACCGGCGGCCCGGTCCCGACCGCGCGTTCCGAGGGAATGCGCGGCACGGTCCTTCTCCGGGATGCCCCGCAGGTCACCGGGGAAGGACCGTTCGCACTCAAGGCGTGAGCCGAGGCCCCGGCCGCAGATGATCGAAGATCAGAATCGTCTCGGTCGACGACACCGCCGGATGCGCACTGAGATGCTCGAGCACGAATTCCCGCAACTCCCCCGAATCCGCGGTGGCCACATGAATCAGGTAATCATCCGCGCCCGCGATGAAGTACACATTCTCCACCTGCCGCAAAGCCCCCATCTGCGCCCCGAACTCGGCCAGATGACTGCGCGCCGAGGAATGCACCCGCACCGCGATCATCGCCTGCAGATCCCGCCCCACCGCCGCCGGATCGATATCGGCATGAAACCCGCGGATCACGCCTTGCTCGACGAGCGCCCGCACCCGCCCCAAACACGTGGAAGGCGCGATCCCCGCCGCAGCCGCCAACGCATTGTTGGTCATCCGCCCGTCGCGCGATAGCGCATCGAGCAGCACTCGATCGATGGCATCGAGCGGGACCGCGGCCCGCGCACCCGAAGCACTGGATACTGAAGAAACTCTCTTCATAAAGGAAATCTACCGAAATTCCTTCGCACCTGAGCCCAATATCCCCCGAATATTCATCACCTTCGCTCCCCGCCTCGACCGCTGACTACCCTCATCGCATGGGTACCTATTGGCACGCAGTCACCCCGCCGCCCGTCGCCTGACCGGGCGCATCGACTGACCTCCCTCTCCCGTTCCGGCTGACTCTCGCAGCAGTCCGGGCTTCGGCATGCGCCCGTTTCGATTCCTCCCCATCGGAATTCGACGACGGAGAACTCCACCGTGCCCAATCGCACCCTTTCCCAACCTGTTTCGTCCACCGCCGCGTCCGTCCGTACCGGGACCGCCGCGATCCTGTCCGCCTCGATCTTGTGGGGCAGCACCGGCACCGCGGCTTCGCTGGCCCCGCCCGGTATCTCCGCCGCCGCCATCGGTGCGACCGGTCTGGCAGGAGGGGGTCTCCTGCTGTGTGTCACCGGCCGCCGTAATCGTCCGCACTACCGACCTTCCGAACGATGGCTGCTCGTGCTCGGCGCCTGCGCGGTAGCCGGATATCCCGTCACGTTCTACCCTGCGGTGGCGCGCACCGGCGTCGCGGTCGCCACTGTCGTCGCACTCGGCAGTGCGCCGGTATTCGCGGGCCTGCTGGCCTGGTGCACCGGTCGTGGTCGTCCGTCTCCCCGCTGGTGCGTGGCGACCCTGCTGGCCGTAAGTGGTTGTGCCGCACTGGTCGCCGGGCCCGAACTCAGCGACTCGAACGCGATGATCGACCTCCGCGGCGTAGCGCTCGCGTCCTGCGCCGGGCTCACCTACGCGGTGTACTCGCGCCTCGGCGGCACGCTCATCAGCCGCGGGCATGCCTCGAATTCGGTCATGGGCACGATGTTCGGCATCGCCGCGGTGCTGGTGCTGCCGGTCGTCGCGGGTTCGAACCCGATGTGGCTGAGCACGTTCCGAGGTGCGGCCGTGGCCGTGCACCTGGCGGTCCTCACCACGTTCCTCGCCTACCGCCTCTTCGGATACGGCCTGCGCCACACGAGCGTCGAGACGGCCACCACGCTGACCCTGGCCGAACCGGCTGTGGCCGCTGTACTGGGCGTGACGGTCGTCGGCGAACGACTTCCGCTGCTGTCCTGGGCGGGCATGGCGATTCTGGCTGCGGCATTGTCGCTGCTGACTTTCCGGCGGCGAACCCGGAAGCCCAGCACGGACGTCGTTGCCGAGGCTTCCGGACCGCGCCGGTAGCCTCAGCGGTCCGGCGTCACTGCCGCCCGGTGACACCGGCGCCGACGGTGTTGGCGGCACGGAAGTTACGGCCCAACTCGGGCCCACGCTGGATGTAATGCCGGAACACGTAGAACAGTGGCCGCCACGCGTCGACGCGGATGTGCCGCAGGTCGTCCTCGACGATGTCGGGGTGTGCGTGCACTCGCAGCAGCTGGGCTTCCACTACACCGAGTCCGAGTTCGCCTGCGGGCCGCACCGTTCGCGCACGACATTCCACTTGCAGCGGGCACTCGGCCACCCGCATCGCCGTCACCAGGTCGGCCGGGCGCGGGGTGAGCCCGGCCGCGGTGAACTTGTCACGCTCGGTGCGAAACTGCTCCGCCTTGTGCGGCGGCACCGGATCCGCGCCCGTGAGCGGGGCCAGCCTTTCGACCTGCGGCCACAGATCCTCGCTGGGGTAGTTGAGTACGAAGTCGGGGCGATCGGTGAGGTTGCGATAGCTCTGTCCGGCGGTCTGCAAACCGAGCATCACGGTTTCGCCGATCGTCCACACGGAGGACATCGGGGCCAGATTGGTTGTGCCGTCCGCGTTTTCCGTCGAAATCAGCACCGCGAGACTGCCGGGGTAGAACACGGGGGGTTTGATCACACAGCTGTCGGTCATGTCGCCAACCTTCGCCCACCGACATATCGGGCGCCGCCGATATGTCCGGGTCCTACACTGCGGCCATGCGTAGCGTGGGGCTGGCCGAGCTGGCCAAGGTATTGGCCGACCCGACTCGGGCGGCGATGTGCGTGGCATTGCTGGACGGTGGCACCTGGACGGTGGGTGCGCTGGGCCGGGTCGCGGGCGTATCCCCGTCCGCGGCAAGCGAACAGGTGGCCCGGCTGACCGAGGCAGGTTTCGTGACGACTGTC
Organism: Nocardia sp. NBC_00511; assembly: GCF_045161165.1. Taxonomy (NCBI): domain Bacteria; kingdom Bacillati; phylum Actinomycetota; class Actinomycetes; order Mycobacteriales; family Nocardiaceae; genus Nocardia; species Nocardia sp. NBC_00511. The sequence continues at coordinate 2,670,262 of NZ_CP107849.1, read as the reverse complement.
CGTCGGGGCCGCTACCGCCACATTCGGCTGGCAGGCCAGCAGGTGGCCGAACTGGTGGAGCAACTCAACAAGCATGCCGATCACCAGCTCCCGACCAGCCTGCGAGAAAGCTTGCGCGCCAGCCGGTTCGCGTACGCGCGGACCTGCTACGACCACCTTGCCGGGGTGGTCGGCGTGGCGCTGCGCGACGGCATGGTCCGGACCGGGCTCATCGATGACCGCGCGGGGCTGGCGGTCACCGACTCGGGCCGGGACGCGATGACCGCGCTGGGCGTACCGTTGCCGACCGTCGATTCCCGTCCGGTGCTACGCGACTGCCTGGACTGGACCGAACGCCGTCAGCATCTGAGCGGGGCGCTCCCGGCCGCGTTCCTGGAACACGCGCTGGCCCGAGGCTGGGTATCGCGCCGAACAGATCGAGTACTGCAGATCCACCCGAGCGCCGCGGCCCCATTCGCGACGCTCGGAGTGAACCTGGACGCACTCGACAGCTCAGGCAATCGGCCGTCGAACGATCGGAATTGATTGCGGCTCAGGGGGTTTCGGCGGCACCCGCTGTCGCGGCCGGGCGGGCCAGGCGGGAGTGGTTGCGCGAGTAGCCGAAGTAGACGCAGAGGCCGACGATCAGCCAGACCGCGAAGCGGACCCAGGTCTCCCAGGGCAGCGACCAGATCAGGTAGATGGAGAAGCCGATGCCGACGACGGGCACCACCGGCATCAAAGGCAGGCGGAATTCCCGGGGTTCGTCGGGGCGGGTGTAGCGCATCACGATCACCGAGACGCTGACGACGATGAAGGCCATCAGGATGCCGATATTGGTGAGTTCGGCGACGGTGTTGATGGGGAGCAGGCCCGCCAGGATCGCTGAGCCGAAGCCGACGATCCAGGTGACGCGGGTCGGAACCTTGCGGGTGGGATGGGTTTTCGCGAACCAGGCGGGGAGCAGGCCGTCGCGGCTCATGGCGAACCAGACGCGGGTGACGCCCAGCATGAAGGTGAGCACGACGGTGATGATGCCGACGATCGCGCCGACGGCGATGATGTTGGCGACGCCGGGCATGCCCACGGATTTGAATGCCGTGGAGAAGCCGCTGGTGGGGCTGATCTCCGTGTACTTCTGCATGCCGGTGAGCACCAGCGTCGCCAGCACGTAGAGCACCATGGCGATGGCCAGGGAGTAGATGATCGCCTTGGGCAGATGCTTTTTCGCCTCGGTGGATTCCTCGGCGGCGGTGCTCATGGCGTCGTAGCCGAACACCGCGAAGAACACGGTCGCCGCACCCGTCCACACCGCGGCGACACCGTGCGGGAAGTAGGGGCTGTAGTTCGCGCTGTCGATCTTGAAGACGCCGAGCACGATGATCAGCAGCACGATCGCCACCTTGATGCCCACCGCGACCGTCTCGAACCGGCCCACACTGCGGATCCCGCGCGACAGGATGAACGCGCTGCCCAGACAGAACAGCATCGCGAAAACATCGACCACATGCCCGTCGCCGGTGCCGGAGGCCCCGAGCATCCAGTGCGGCAACGTGATTCCGATCTGATCCAGCAGGAAATTGAAATAGCCGGAGACCCCGATCGCGACCACCGCCGCCACCGCCACATACTCGAGCAGCAGATCCCAGCCGATGAACCACCCCGCCAGCTCACCCAGCGACACATACCCGTAGGTGTAGGCCGAGCCCGCCTTCGGCACCATGCCCGCGAATTCCGCGTAGCACAGTGCCGCACACGCACTGGCGAATCCGGCGATCAGGAACGACACGAGCACCGAGGGGCCGGTCGTATTGTGCGCGACCGACCCGGCCAGCGCGAAGATGCCCGCGCCGATGATGCCGCCGACCCCGATCGCGGTCAGCTGCCACAGCCCGAGATGCTTGGACAGCTGCTGATCGGTGGGTGTGTCGTCCTCGATCTCGGCGATCGGTTTGCGGCGCAGGATCTGTCCGCGCACTTCCGCGAGGGACATGCGGCCTCCTTCGGTTCCCCCGCGCACCGCCACGATGCAGTAACGCAGGTCACATTTCGAGCTGGCTCAGCTAATCCGACCACGACCGGTGTCGGGATCGGGCGGTTGGTTAAATAAAGTTCAGAAACCTTGTCCTAGCGGCTCAGTTCGCCGCCTCGGCGCGCCGCGGACGCAGCGCGCGCAGGAAGAAGGCGAGATTGGCCGGACGCTCGGCCAGCCGCCGCATGAAATAGCCGTACCACTGATCGCCGTAGGGCACGTACGTGCGCAGATGCGCGCCATCGGCGACGAGACGCTGCTGTTCGTCGTCGCGGATCCCGTAGAGCATCTGGTACTCGTATTCATCGGGTTTGCGCCGCGTGGCACGCACCGCGCGCTCGGCGGCGGCGAGCATCAGCGGATCATGCGTGGCCACCATCGGGTAGCCCTGCCCGCGCATCAGCACGTCGAGACAGCGCAGATACGACGCGTCCACCTCGTCTCGGTGCTGATAGGCGACCTCCGCGGGCTCGCGATACGCGCCCTTGCACAACCGGATTCGCGATCCCGGCCCGGACATGTCGCGACAGTCGCCCTCGGTGCGCAGCAGGTAGGCCTGCAAAACCGTTCCGACCCAGGCAAAGTCCGCACGCAGCTCGCGCACGATCGACAGGGTGGAATCGGTGGTGGTGTGGTCCTCGGCGTCCACGGTCACCCATACCCCGGCCGCCTGTGCCGTCGTGCAGATCTGCCGGGCATGTTCGAGGGCGATCGCCGCTCCGTCACGTGGCAGCGACTGCCCCAGCGCGGAGAGCTTCAGCGAAACCTCCAGCGGCCGCACCGCTTCCCGCGCTTCGGGCAGTTCAGCCAGCATCGCCAACAACGCCAGATAGTGCGAGACAGTGGTCCGCGCCTGCTCGAGGTCGGTGGTGTCCTCACCCAGATAGTCGATGCTGACGTAACGACCGCTCGCCAGCAGCTCGCTGGTCGCGGCCTGCGCCTGTGACTCGGATTCCCCAGGCACGAAGCGCCCCACCAGCTTTCGGGTCGAGTGCAGTCCCGTCACGGTGTGCTTCACGCGTGGCGACCGGGACGCGGCCAGCAGCGCCGGACGCAAGACGGTGGTGAACATCAGCGGGCCTCCCTGCCGGTCACGTCGCTCTGCTGGTGCGGATACCGATGGTCGGTCGGCGGCACGAAGGTCTCCTTGATGGTGCGTGCCGAGGTCCAGCGCAACAGGTTCTGTGCCGAACCGGCCTTGTCATTGGTGCCCGAGGCGCGCGAACCACCGAACGGCTGCTGCCCGACCACCGCGCCACTGGGCTTGTCGTTGATATAGAAATTGCCTGCCGCGAACCGCAATCGGTCACTCGCGTGTGCGATGGCGGCCCGATCCTGCGCGATCACCGCGCCGGTGAGCCCGTAGGCGGCACCTCGATCGACCAGATCCAACGCGGTGTCGAATCCGCCGGGCACGCTGTCGTCGTAGACGTGCACGGCCAGGATCGGCCCGAAGTATTCGGTCCGGAACGCCTCGTCGGTGGGATCCTCCCCCAGCAGCACGGTCGGTTCGACGAAATAGCCGACACTGTCGTCGGCGGTTCCGCCGGTCAGCACGGTCAGGCTCGGCGTTGCCTTGGCGCGGGCGAGCGCGTCCGCATTGCGGTCGAACGCACGCCGATCGATCAGCGCCCCACCGAAATTGGTGAAATCGGTGACGTCGCCGTAGCGCAGCGCCGACACCTCGGCCAGGAAATCCCCCGACAGCGCCGCCCACACCGACTTCGGCACGAACGCCCGCGAGGCCGCCGAACACTTCTGCCCCTGATAGTCGAACGCGCCGCGAATCAGCGCCGTACTGAGCACCTTCGGATCCGCCGACGGATGCGCGAGCACGAAATCCTTGCCGCCGGTCTCCCCGACCAGCCGCGGATAGGTGTCGTACCCGGCGATATTGGCGGCCACCTCCTGCCACAGTCGCTGGAACGTCTCGGTGGAGCCGGTGAAGTGGATGCCCGCCAGCCGCCGATCGGCCAGCACCACCTCCGACACCTCCGGACCGTGCCCGTGCACCAGATTGATCACCCCGGGCGGCAACCCCGCCGCCTCGAGCAACCGCATCGTCCAATGCGCCGAAAGTGCCTGCGTGGGTGCGGGTTTCCACACCACGGTATTGCCCATCAGCGTGGGCGCGGTCGGCAGATTGCCGGCGATGGCGGTGAAATTGAACGGCGTGACCGCGTAGACGAACCCTTCCAGCGGCCGATACTCGACCCGATTCCACACCCCCGGCGACGACACCGGCTGCTCGGCGAGAATCCCGCGCGCGAAATGCACGTTGAACCTCCAGAAGTCGGCGAGCTCGCAGGGCGCGTCGATCTCGGCCTGATAGGCGGTCTTGGACTGCCCGAGCATCGTCGCGGCCGCGATCGTTTCCCGCCACGGCCCCGACAGCAGATCCGCCGCCCGCAGGAACACCGCCGCGCGCTCGTCGAACGACAGCGCCCGCCACCCCGGCCCCGCGGCGTGCGCCGCCTCGATCGCATCGGTCACGTCCCGGGCTGTGGCGACGGTGATCGTGCCCAGCACCGCGTCGTGCCGATGCGGCTGCACCACTTTCACCTGCGCACCGGGGCTGCGTCGCTCGCGCCCGCCGATCACATGCGGGATCTCCACGGCCGTGGCGGCCAATTCGATCAGTGCGGCCTGTAGCCGGGCGCGCTCGGGTGTGCCCGGCGCGAAGGTGCCCACCGGTTCGTTCACCGGGTGCGGTGCGACCGTGACGGCGTCCATGACTTCCTCCTGACGATTCCAGAACCCGGGCGCTCGCGGGTGTGGCCCGGATCACGCGAACAGCGAGCCCGAGTCAACTCCGAATCCGCCCACAAGGATTGGTCCGGTCGGACAAAATGGGCCCGACATTGTTGTACGTTCGAATGAACGGCCGCACCATCGGATCGGAGACCAGCCCCATGGCCAGCGACAACCCACACCCGCCCGCCGGTGGGCTGCCCGTGGTTGGCGATCGTCCGGGAATTCCACTGCGGGAGTTGCTGATTGTCCTCGGCTCGACGCTGGTGGATCTGCTCGACGAGCCCGCCGGCGACGAGGTGGTGATCAGGTCGGTCGCGTTGGTCGACGGCTCGGATCTGGCAGCCGAGAGCGGTTCACGGGCACCCGGATCGGATCTCTACCTGCATGTCGGAGTCACTGATTCGGAAGCGGCGCACTGGTTGCGGGACCTGGCACACCGGCCGACCCGGCAGCGGCCGCGCGCGGTGCTGTCCAAGACCGCGAGGCAGTCCCCCGCACTGCGGCAGGCGGCGCGGGAGGTTGGAGTCGCGGTGGTGGCCGTGCATCCGCAGGCGCGCTGGGGCCAGGTGTATCCGCTGATTCGCGGGATGCTCGATCGTGGCGGGCACGACGGCGGGGAGCACGATCTGCTGGCCGCCGACACCGACCTGTTCGGCCTGGCGCAGACCGTGGCGCGCAACGCGGGCGGCATGGTGACCGTCGAGGACGCGCACTCTCGGGTGCTGGCCTACTCCGCCTCCAACGACGCCGCCGACCGACTGCGGATCCAATCGATCCTCGGACGGGAGGGCCCGCGCGAATACCTGCGCATCCTGCAGCGGTGGGGCGTGTTCGATCGATTGCGCAACTCCGATGAAGTGATCGACCTGCCCGCGCACCCCGAACTCGACATCAAACACCGGCTGGCCGTTGGCATCCGGCGTCCCGGCGCGGACTCCACGGTGCTCGGCACCATCTGGTTGCAGGAGGGCGAGCAGCCCTTCGCGCCGGAAGCCGCCGAGGTGCTGCGTGGTGCGGCGGCCATCGCGGCGCGCATCATCTCCCGCACCCTCGACGCGCCCTCGACCGAGGCCCTGCTGGTGCAACGACTCTTCGGCGCGCGTGGCAGCGGTGTCGACGTTCCGTCGCTGGCGGGCGCGCTGAATATCCCGATGAACGGCCCGGCAGCGGTCATCGGGTTCGCGATCAGCGGCACCCCGCTCACCGACCCCCTCCGCGCCGCCCTCGGTAGCGCACTTCGCCTGCGTGCGAGCGCTTTCCGCGGCGACTCGCTCTCGGCCTCGATCGGCGACCGCGCCTACGTGCTGCTCCCGCACTACCAGTCCGCCCGTGCGGTGACCGCCTGGACCCGGCAGCTGGTGGAGCGCCTGGAATCCGGCGGCATCCCGAACCTGCGGGCCGCCATCGCGATTCCGGTCGCCGACCTCACCCAGGTGGCGCGCGCTCGCGGAGAGGTGGACCGTGTCCTCGACAGCACCGCCGCCACCTACCCGCGCGACCGGGTCACCACCCTCGCCGAATCCCGCACCGCCGTACTGCTCGGCGAGATCCTCGACCTGATCGCCGCCCGCCCGGAACTGCACGATCCGCGTCTGACCGCCCTGTTCGACTACGATCGCGGCCACGCGGCGAGCCTGTGTGAGAGCGCCGAACACTATCTGCGCCACCACGGCGACGTCCGCGCGGCCGCCGAAGCCCTGCGCATCCACCCGAATACGTTGCGCTACCGGCTGCGTCGCGTGCAGGACATCACCGGCATCGACCTCGAGGATCCGGCCGATCGCCTGCTGCTGGAACTGCAACTCGCCCGGCATCGCCGCACGACGAGCGACACCGAAGGGTGAAATAGCGTGCTCCGCAGAGGCTTTCGTCGGAATGGTGCGCTGAGGTGGTTCAGTGCCCCGGCGTGGTGCAGCCCGGCGGCACCAGCTTCCCGGCCAGCAGATCCTCGATCCAGAACCCGGTCAATGGAATCGAGAGCGCCCCGGCGATGAAATGCTCGCCCGGCATCGGCTGCAGCCGCACCCGCGCGCCCTTCGCGCACCACTCGTTGTAGAGATTGCGCGCCCCGGAGTACGGAATCCAGATCTCGTTGACCCCGTGGAACAGGAACACCGGCGCGTTCGGAGCCACCCCGCCCGGCCGATTCTCAGCCAGAATCCGTTGCACCATCGGCAGATTCATCGGATCCGGCACATTGGTGAGCTGAGCGATCCGCACCGGCGCGACCACCCCCAGCGCGCCTTCCTGCCCGATGCAGATATCGCGGAACACCCGCGCGAGCCGCCAGCCGTTCTCATTGAGCAGCCCCAGCAGCTCCGGATACTCCCGCGCCAATCCGAGCGTGGCGGCCAGCAGCACGCCCGAGGCGAAGTTCACGCCGTTCATGGAAGCCAGCAGCAGTTGATAATCCACGGGCCCGCCGCCGATCATCGACCCGGCCAACCGGATCTCCGGCGCGTACGTCCCGGCCAGCTGCGCCGCCCAACTGGTCGCGATCGCACCACCGGAGTACCCGGTGAGCACCACCGGAGTCGCCGGCCCGAGTCCCGGCATGGGCGCGCTGATCGCCGCCCGGATCGAGTCGAGCACCGCGTGCCCGCCCATCAGACCGGCCGCGTACGCCTGCTTCGGTCCCTGATGGTCCGGCACGATCACCGCCCACCCGCGGGCCAGCAGCAACTGGATCGACAGGAAGTCCGCGGACACCCCGCTGGTGAGCTCCTTGGACGGCGCGCACCCGTTGCCGAGCGAGGAGATCGGAATATTGAACGAGATCAGCGGCCGCGATCCCGCCCCTTTCCAGGGCGCGTGCGGGATCAGCAGCGTGGTCACCACGGCCGCCGGGAAGTCATGGGAGTCGCTGGAGCGCACCAGCAGTTGCAGCACCCGCGCGGTGGGAAACAGCCCACCGGCGGAGCGCGCGGACAGCACCGCGCCGAGCGGCTTCTGCTCGAATCCCGGTGGCGGCGTGTAGAACTTGTCGCTCGGCGGCGTCGGCAGGATGCTCATCGGATCGTGCATCGCCGACGCCTGATCCGCGGGCGGGTCGGCATACGCGGTCACCGGTAGCAGCGCTGTCGCCAGCGCCGCGAAAAGCCATACCCGAAGCGTCCGGATACCTGCCACGGTCGGTCATGCTGTCACCCCGAAGGGCGTCCGTTTCGGATTTCGCCCGGCGCGGCGAGCCCCGGACCTGCTGCGATCGCCTCCCGGTGTGACGCCTCAGCCGTCGTGCACCGCGATCAGGCCCGGAATCACCCCGACATACGCCGTTCCGTTCGGACCGATCGCGATGCCCGAATAGTTGTTGTTGAACCCCGGCCCGGTCCCGACCAACTGCTTGAACACCGTCGCCCCGGTGCGGAAGTCCAGTGCCGTGAAATACCAGGGATCGCTGACCTCGTCACCCTTGGTGTACGTGTAGACCAGCCCGGTCGCCAGCGACAGCTTGGGCACCACGGTCGGCGCGGCCTCGGTGCTGTTGGCCCACACCTGATGGCAGCCGTTGCCGTCGGCATCGATGTCGATGCGCGCGAACCCGGGCGTGGTGGTCTTGCCCAGCAACGTCGCCTCCGGCCCGGTGTAGCCGTAGTTGTTCTCCACGATCAACGCGTTCCCGGCACTGATCAATGAGTTCTCGGTGTCGCTGGCTCCGGCGCCGAACACCGGCACCGCGCACACCTGCCGCTGGGCGGCGTGCGGATCGGTGCGGTAGACAACGACATTCATCGGATCCGCGTTGTCGGTGATGGCCACATAGCCACCCGACAGGATGGTCGGTGTGGTGCCGGTGCCGTCGTCGACCTGACCGGGCTTGTGCTGGCCGCTGTTGGCGTAGGTGGTGCGCCAGGTGACGGTCGGCGCACCATCGGTCCCGGCATCGAAGCGCAGCAGCTCCCGATTGGTGGCGATGTACACGTCGCCGTCGTTGCCGACCGCGAAGGAGTTCTCGATCTCCCCGTCCGCGCCATTGCCGAGCCGGATCACGTGCGCCACACCGGTATTCAGATCCAGCGTGCCGACCACGCCGTCGGTGCGGGCGACGAACCACAGCAGCCCGTTGCTGTCGGGCAGCGCCGAGTTGAACGTCTCCCCCGCCCGCAACTGCCCGCTCAGGTCGTAATCGTGGACGAGGGTGAACCCGTCCGCGCCCGGATTCTCGGCGAACACCCGGATGTGCCCGTCGCGCGAGGCGACCACCGCACGATCCTGATTGTCGAGATAGAAGTACGCCCCGCCGGTGAAGTTGCCGAACGCGCCGGGCTTCAGGAACGCTCCCGGATCACCGGGCAATGCGGTGCGGCCCAGCACATTCAGGCTCACCGGATCGAGCAGATACAGCGCCGGAGCCGGCCCGATGCAGGTGGTGACCAGCCGCCCGGCCCGATCGAAGGTGATCGACCCACACTCGCCGCCGATCACCGCCGACACCACCTGCGGTGAATGCCCGAGCGGTCCCGGCCGGGTGTTGGTATTGCTCATCCACCCGTCGTCGTGGATCCCGGAGCTGCCGTTGGAGGCCAGATACGGATGCTGCGGCACCGGCGGCACATCGGTGATCGGTTGCGCGACAGCCGGATTGCCGAGGAACCCGGGCGGCGTCGCGGGCACGGCCGGAATCGGGACGGCGGCAGCGGTACCGGCCACAGCGGCGAACAGCCCGGCGCTCGCGCCTGCGACCAGGCCGCTGCGGGAACGTTGCCCACTCACGTAGTACTCCTGAAGGTCTCTGAGGTCATGACGGGGTGAACCCGCCGGAAAATCTCTGTTCGCACGCTATTTCGCGCCGATACCGTCGCGCAGGAAGTCGGAGAGCTGCTCACCGAACGGTTTCGAGGTCTGCGTGTTGTAGTCGTTCCAGCCGTCCTGCTGCGCCTGGGCCAGGTAGGAGGGTAGCGGTTCGTGCAGTTCGGCGACCGCCTCGTCGTGCAGGCGGCTCATGGAGTCGCGCAGCGCGCCACCGACCGCGGCGCTGTTGTCGAGCTCGAGCCGGCCGCCGTCGGTCGAATAGTCGTAGAGCTCGTACTCTTCCGCGTGCGCCGGATCGATGTCCGAGGAGCCCTGCACCCACTGCGAGTAGCGCACGAACTTCGCATCGGCGGTCCGCACCGCGATCACGTGACCGGGCGCGTCGTCGTTGAACCGGACCGCGGCCTCCTCGATGGAATGCTCGTCGGTGGTGTGCAGCACCCACGGCCGGCCCGCGGCACCGGGATCGGCTGCGACAGCGGCGATATCGTGTCGCCGCGCCAGATGCGCGTACCGGTCGTCACTACGCCAGCCATTGCCGCCGGTGCCGATGGTCAGCAGCAGCGGGGCCAGATCGATGCTCGAGGTCAGCTGATCGCGGGTGCCCGGGGCCGGGGTGAGACGGCCACGCGGATCGTGCACGAACAGCGGCACCCGGATGGCCTCGTCGTAGGCGCCGCCACCCTTGCCGTGCAGTCCGTGCGATCCGGCGTAGTCGCCGTGATCGGAGGTGAACACCACCACCGTGTTGTCGGCGACCTCGGGCCGGGTCGCCAATTCGGTGAGCACCCGCCCGATCTGGGTGTCGACCTGCTGCTGGAACCACAGGTACAGATTGCGCATGTCGATCCACTCCTGATCGGCGCCCGGCGTCCCGTACGGGGCCAGCCCGAACGTCGCCGCCGACACCTCGACCAGGGCCTTCTGTAGTCGCGGTTTGCGCGACAGCTGATCGAGGGTCTCGAAATTGCCGGGCAGATCGTTGATCCAGCGCGGAATGTTGTTGAACGCCAACGTCCGTCGCGTCCAGCGCGGCCACCACTGGATGTCGTGCGGGTTCACCAGCGACACCGTCGTGCACCAGGGGCCCTGCGCGGCATCGGTATTGAACCAGTCGACGAACTGATCGACGATCCGCCCGTCCATCTGCAAGCCCTGCTCGGGCGCGCCGTTCGGCGACGGGTAGGTGCCGCCGTCGAAGCCGTAGCGGTCCAGGCCACCCGGAGTGGTGTCGGCGAAGTGCCCCAGATGCCATTTGCCGTACCAGCTGGTGCGATACCCCTGCTCACGCAGCATCGACCCCCACGTCGGGAAGCCCACCGCCAGCTCCGACTGCGAGGTCGCCAGGCACCCGGTCTGATGCGAATACAGCCCGGTCACCAGCGCACCACGCGAGGGCGTGCAGTCGTTGGCCGCGGTGTAGTGCTGCTGGAACGACACCGACTTGTTCCGCAGCGCCGCGATATTCGGCAGGATGGTGTCCAGCACCGACTGCTCGGGAAACCACATCGGGCTGCGCATCTCGTCGACCAGGACGACGAGGATATTGGGTTTGCCCGGATGGTTGTCCATGCGCTGCTGCGCGTGCGCGACCGGACCGGTGGCGGCGACCGCGGCGGCGGTGGCCGTGGCGGCCGCACCGGTGCCGAAGAACCCTCTCCTGCTGATCATTTCGCGGATCCTCCAGTGCTGTCGGGGGTGGCGGCGATGAAGTCGAGCACCACGGTGGCGAGCTGCGGGCCGCGGTCCTCCTGCAGGAAGTGACCGCCGCCGACGATGGTGGTATGCGCCTGTCCGGCCGCGCCGGGCACCTTGTCCTGGAAGACGCGGTAGCCGCCCGCGGTGATCTTGTCCTCGTCGGAGAAGGCGGTCACCACCGGTATCCGCAAGCGCGACAGGCGTTCCCACGCCTGCCGGTTGGCTGGGGCCGCCGGATCGTCCGGGCTCGTCGGGACCAGGGTCGGGAAGATGCGTGCCCCCGCCTTGTAGCTCTCGTCCGGGAACGGGGCGTCGTATCCGGCGATCACCTCCGGCGGCAGCGGGGTGCGGCAGCCGCCCGCGACGATCGCGCCGACCGGGAACTGCGGAGCCGTCTGCGAGAACTTCTGCCAGGCGGCGAAGGCGTCGGTCAGGGCGGTGTCGCCGGTCGGCAGGCCGGTATTGGCGACCACGATGCGGGCGAAACGCTCCTCGTGCTCGGCGAGCAACCGCAACCCGATCAACCCGCCCCAGTCCTGGCACACCAGGGTGATCGCCGAGAGGTCCAGGTGGTCGAAGAGCGCCTCGCGCATCCATTCGACGTGGCGGGCGTAGGTGTAGTCGGCGGTCTCGGTGGGCTTGTCGCTGCGCCCGAAGCCGATCAGATCCGGTGCGACACAGCGCTTTCCGGCGGCCACCAGGATCGGGATCAGGCTGCGGTACAGGAAGCTCCAGGACGGTTCGCCGTGCAGCAGCAGCACGACCTCCCCGTCGCGGGGCCCCTCGTCGAGGTAGTGGACCCGCAGCCGGGTGCCGTCGCCGTCCCCGGCCGCGACCTCCACGTAGTTCGGCTGGAACGGGAAGTCGGGGAGGTCGGCGAACCGCTCGTCCGGTGTCCGCAATGCGTGCATGGGCCGACCCTAAATGTTTTTGCACGGCGCGTGCAACTTTTATCTCGCGTTGTTAGGGTGGTCCACGATGGACGGACGCACCGCACGGGCGGCAAGAAACCGTCAGGCGGTCCTCGAAGCCGCGCTGGCGCTGATCGAAGAGGGCACCCTGCAACCCACCGCGCAGGCGGTCGCCGAACGGGCCGGGGTCGCGACCCGATCGGTGTATCACCACTTCAGCGATCTGGAATCGCTGTATCTGGATGCGGCGCAAACCCAGATCGCCCGGCACTGGGTACTGCTGCTGCAACCGGTGAGCGGCGACCTGCCCGCCCGTCTCGACGCCGTCATCACGCTGCGCGCCGAACTCTTCGAACGCGTCGCCGGGATTCGCCGCGCCGCCCTGCTGCGCGAACACGAATCCGTCGTCCTCTCGGAACGATTGGGTGAAAGCCGTGCCGCCCTGCGCGCTCACCTCCGCCAACACCTCCCCGAACTCGAAACGCTGTCCCCACCCGTGCGCGAAGCCGCCTACTCCCTGACCTCCTGGGAGAACTGGGATGTCCTGCGCCGCCACCAGAACCTCTCCGTCCCCGCGGCCCATGCCGCCGTGGTCGCGGTCCTCACCGCCCTACTGCACTGATCTCCCGCATTCCCCCGAAGAATCGAGCCACCCCATGGCCACCGTCCCCAACCTCGAGCAGTTCGCCCACTTCGCCGCCGCCACCGACGACTCCCCCGTGGTCATGCTCAACCTGATCAAGTTCTCCGACCGCACCGAATACGCCGCCTACGGCGCGGCAGTGCTCACCCTGGTCGCCCACCAGGGCGGTCGCCTGCTCTGGCACGGCGAACCCCGCCAAACCCTCATCGGCGAAGCCGACTGGGACTACGTCGCCCTGGTCGAATACCCCGACCGAAAAGCTTTCCTCAATATGGTCACCACCCCCGAATACCAACGCATCCACCAGCATCGGGAAGCGGGCATTGCCCACACCGTCCTGCTGGCGTGCGACGCCCTGGCCGTGGCCTGACCCGCGTATCCGAATTCTTCTGACGGCGCGGGATTCCCGATTCCGGAGCTGCGGCGGGCTACAGTACGCGCCGTATCCGACGGAGCTTCATCGGCAGAGGAAAGTGGTTGTCATGAACGGGCGTTCAGCGTTCGGTGCGCGCATGGTATTCGTCCTGGGCTGCGTGCTGGCCGGTGCGGGGACAACGATTCCCGCGGCGATCGCGGAACCCGATGCGCAATCACGCCCGCTGGGCTGTGTTCCCGAGATCGGGACGCTGCAGCTGATTCCGCCGCTGCCCGGACTGTTCCTGCCGCTGCCGAGTATCAAAGGGCCGTCGGAGTTCGATGATCTCCCGGCTGCGCCCGCCGGACTGGAATTTCCGCCGAGCATCGAATTGCGGGACATCACACAGGGATTCAATGATGTCGTCGAGGTGGTGCTGCGGGACGGTGCGCTGTACGCGCGGCCACGGAATTCCGGTGGGCCGTGGCGGGCGGTGGCGGCACCCGACTGTTTGAACGGGCAGATCGTGGCAATGTCGTTGAACAACAACATGCTGGTCGCGGCGGATGCGAACGGGTGGATCTACTCGCTCGACAATCTGCTGTCGGGGCCGATGCTGTGGAACTGGACCTACTCCTACGGGGCACCCATCTGGTTGTGGCCGGGTGATCGGGTCGCGGCGGCGGACCGGAATGCGCAGACCTGGGCGATCAGCCATCGCATGTCGACGAGTTTCGATGACGCGCAAGGGTATCGGCATCCGACCACGGCGGGGCTGGTCGAATTGGTCAGCCTCACCGGCGACGGGTCGCGCATCGTGTATCAGGATCCGTGGTTGCCGCCGGATCGCAGTTATGAGATCGGGGGCCCGTTGAACGGGCGGTTCATTTCCGAATCGCTGTCGGTGTCGGGGTCGGTCACCTTCGTCATGAACCGCTACGGCGACATGTTCACTCGCAAATACGATCTGGATATGGCCGGGTCGAACCACATTCCGGGCCGCTACACCTGGCAGGAACAGGGACCGAAACCCTCCGCGCCCAACCAATTGGTGGAACGCGTCGACCCGCAGTACGCCGCCATTTCGCTGCCCGCCCAGGATTGGATCGCGCAGCCGAAGATTCCTGGCGACATCACCGGCCGCCTTTCCATCCACGACAGCGGCCCGGCCGTCGAGAACCGCGAACTCCGCGTCGAAGGCCGCCACAACGGTGCCACCGGATACTGGTTCAAGGATCTCGCGGCACCCGACTGGCAGTTCACGGTGACGAATCAGCCACTACAGCAGCCTGTTCTGGCCGCGAACCCGAATATCGATCAGTCCTCGCTCACCCTGGCCCCGGAAAGCGAACTGTCCTTCCGTGGCGCACTCCCGGCCGGCTGGACCCTCACCATCGACCATTTCGATTGGGCCCAAACCAAACACGCCGTCACCCTCACCTCCCCCACCGGCCGCGACTACCCCATCGCCCTCTACACCACCGACGAACTGCGCCTGCTCCCGCGCGGCGCCGGCCTCGACCAGAATCCGCGCGGCCTCGAAGGCGCACTCGACCTGCGCCCCGCCGACCCCCGCAACCCGGACAACGCCGAACTCGGCGGGTTCATCGACACCACGTTGAACGGCCAGCAGATCTACGAGGTGACGGTCGACGCCACCGACGCCCGGCTGGCCATCAACCCGCTCGGCAGCGTCCTCGGGAGGGTATAGCGCGACCGGATGCTCGTGTCACGTGTTGAAACCCTTGCGTGACATGAGCATCCGGGCCTGGCAGGTGGATGCGCAGGGGCACGATCAGTTCTGCGCGGTGAGGGCGTCCTTGTTGGCGTGCACCCAGCTCGTGTAGTCGCCCGGCGTGCGGCCGGTGATGTCGAAAACTGTTGGCAGCACTGCGGATTCGTCGAGACCGCCGTGGGCGTAGAAGTTCATGAACGCGTCGGCGTAGGAGGCGGGCATCTGGGTGAGCATCTCGGCGTAACTCTCGTCGTCGCTCAACGCGACCACGTGCAGCGGTCGCGCCAGTTCGGCGGCGAGGATCTCGACCTGCTCGCCGGCGCTCAACGGCTGCGGCCCGCTCAACGTGTACACCCGCCCGGAGTGCTCGGCACCGACCAGTGCCGCCGCCGCGACCGCCCCGATATCCGCCGGATCGATGACCGCCGTACGGATCCCGGCGAACTGCAACCGCAGCTCGTCGCCCGCCCGCAACTGCGGCAGCCACCGGAACGTGTTGGACATGAACGACGCCGGACGCAGGATGGTCGCAGGCAGTCCCGACGCCGCCACCAGGTCCTCGGCGCCCGCCATCATCGCGGTCACCGCATTGCTGGTATCCCGCGAACCCGCCGACCCGCCCGAAAGCTGCACCACCCGTGCGACTCCCGCCCGCGCGGCCGCAGCCAGCAGTTCGGCGTTGCCGCGATAGCCGGGCAGCAGGAACACGCCCTCCACTCCGTCGAGCAGCGGCACCAAGGTCTCGGGGGCGTCGAGATCACCCGCGACGAGCTCGGTCCCCGCCGCCAGATGTGCCGTACCCGGATCACGCACCACGGCACGCACCGGGTGTCCCCCGGCGCGCAGGGCGCTCACGACCTCGGACCCGACATTGCCGGTCGCGCCGGTAACCAAGTACATCGTCATCTCCTCATCGGTCGAAATCCCGCCCCCAGAAGCTTCCGACGTCACGGCGAACCTTTCAAGCCCGGATCGAGCCCGCATCGTGCGGTCGCGTCGCACGATGCCCCGGCCCGGCTACGACATGCGGCCGCCGAGATCGCGGCCCGCTGATGCCAGCTGTCGTGCGAATTTCGTGGTGGCGCTGACGGTTTCGCTGTGGGGCCACACGGTGCGCAGGGTGAACGGCGGCAGCCCGGTCACCGGGACCAGGGTCGCGCGGCCGCGAATCGATTCCCACGCGGGCGAATTCGGCAGGCATCGGAAGGTCAGATGAGCTGCCGACCGTTCCAAGGCCGTCTCGTAGACCCGATCCAGGTGCCGGGTGGTGACCGTGGTGCGGGTGATCGGCAGCCCGGCCGGGGTGCGTTCGGGTACCCATTCGGTCCGGATCGTGGTCGCCAGCTCCGGATTCACCAGCAGGTGATCGGCGAGCTCCTCGACATCCACGCTGGTGCGCCCGGCCAGCGGATGCGCCAGCGACACCAGCAGCGCGGCCTCCGAACGGCAGATCTGCGGCCCGGTCCGCAGGTATCGGTTACCGATCGCACTGTGCTGCGGTGGCAGCCACAGGACCGCGATATCCAGATCGTGGTCGGACTGCTCGTCCCACAGATACAGGTCGTCGATTCCGTGGCGCAGCCACACCACCGGCCGCCCCGAACCCAGCTGAGGGCAGCGCTGCGCCAACAGGTTCCGAATGTGCTCCGGCAGGCTCGCCGGATATCCGGCCCGCGCCGGACGGTTGGCGACGCCGACCGACCGCCGCGCCTCCAGCAATCCGGCCGACAGGCTGCGCAGCGCGGGCCGCCACTCGGCCAGCAACTGCTCACCGACGGTCGTCAACCGCACGGTGCGGCTGGTGCGCTGAAACAGCACCCCGCCGACTCGGCGTTCCAGTGCCCGCACCGCCTGACTCACATTGGACGGTGACCGATGCAGTCGATCGGCCGCACGCCCGAAATGAAGTTCCTCGGCGACGGCGATGAAGGCCTCGATCTCACGCATTTCCAGCACAGCTTCGAATCTCCCTGTCGTCGCGCTCAACTAGCAGCGCGTCGCATCCACGAGCACGGCCCGCCCGAACAGTCGCACCAACTGTTCGGCGTATCCGCCGAGCTCACTCTCCATTCCGGTCGCGTACCGGATGCCCGCCGCGTCGATCGCGGCCCGAATCGTCACCGCCATCACGTGGGTGTCGAAATCCCCGAACTCCCCCGCCTGCTGCCCACCGAGCAGCAGTGCGTGCATCCCCGCCACCGCGCCCGCCGAGGACACCGCGTCGACCAGCGACACTCCCCCCGCGGTACGCGCGAAATTCCGGATCTCCGTCAACGCCCGCAACTGCTGCGGGTGTTGGCACAGGAACTCCAGATTCGACGTGATGTACGTCGACACCCGCCCCCAATATTCACCCTCCGCCGCGATCCGCGGCGTCATGAATTGCACTGCGGTCTCGACGATCTGCTCGACCACAGCGGCCATCAGATCGTCCTTGCCGTCGAAGTGATACGAGATCAGCCGCGTGCTGCTGATCTCCGCGGTATCCGCGATCTTCGCGAACGACGTTCCGGCGTACCCGAATTCTGCGAGCGCGCAGATGGACGCCTGCACGATCTGCGCCCGTCGCGCCGACGCCGCAGGACTGACCCGCTCACTTCTTACCGGCACAGGCAGAAAAGTTACTCAATCAGGTAAGGGGAGGCAACTCCTGGTCGCCGCGGAATCCGAGCGGGGTGATGCCGACGCGCTGCCGAAAGTACTTGGAGAAATTGGACGCATCCTCGAAACCCAGGTCCGCGGCGATGCGGGCCACCGGGTCGGCGCCGTGTACCAGCAGCCGCTTGGCCTCGAGCACGATGCGCTCGTCGATGAGTTGCTTGGCGCTCAGGCCCGCGTTCTCCCGCGCCAGCCGATTCAGTGTCCTGGTCGAATAGCCCAGGCGCGTCGCGTAATCCGACACCTGATGCCAGCTGGTGAAGCGGGTCTCGAGTTCCTCGCGAAACCAGACGAAGGCCTCCCGCGTCGGTGCGCGATGACGGTCGGCGTCGGTGGGCGCGGCCAGCATGAGCAGCAGCAGCGCCCCGGCGAGCAGGCGGGCCCGCGCCGCGTCACCGATCTCGCTGCCGCCGCGACTGTTCGGCGTGTAGCCGGACCCGAACAGCGCGTCCAACGCGATCGCGGCGGGATGCCCGGCGAGGGCGGCGGCGGGCCAGTGCCCGGGGGTGAGGATATCGGCGGCCCGAATCCGTTCGCGGGCCTGGGAATCCACCACGGCCGGGGTGAAAAGCACCACCGGGCCCTCGATCTCGGCGATCGCACCCCACTGATGCACCTGCCCCGCCCGAATCCACAGCACGTCACCCGGCCCGAGCCCGTAGTCGGTGAAGTCGACCCGATGCCGGGCCCGGCCCGTCTCGACCCGGTAGAGCAGATCGAAATCCAGCCGCTGCGGGGTGCGGAATTCCGCGAGCCCGCCGCGCTCGCGGATACCGGCCAGTGAGTTGAGCTCGATCTCGCCGACCACGCCCACGGGTGGCGCGTAGCGCACGGGCCGGATGGCCGGATCGACGGTGTGTCCCATTTTCACCATGATATGTCCCGGGTGCACCGTGAAAAACCCAGTAGGCGACCATAGATTTCATGTCATAGCAGCAACCCATGACCAGACAGGGAGAACGCAATGACCGCACTCGACTACCGGATCTTCGACGCCGCCGATTCCTCGTTGAACAAGACCAGCGTGCTGGTGACCGGCCCCGCCGAAGCCCTCGTGGTGGACGCCGGATTCACCCGCGCCGACGGGCACCGCATCGTCGCCGAGGTCCTCGACTCCGGCAAACGCCTCACCACCGTGCTGGTCACCGCCGGTGATCCGGACTTCTACTTCGGCGCGGAGGTCATCGCCGACGCCTTCCCCGACGCCCGGTTCCTCGCCCCCGCTGACGTCATCGACCACATCGCGCACAGCTACGAGGGCAAGCTGCAGGCCTGGGCCCACCTCGGCGCGAACCTGCCCACCCGGCTGGTCGAGCTCACCGCCCTGACTTCGGACACGGTCACCGTGGACGGCGTAGCCCTGGAAATCCGCCGCGGCAGCGACACTCTCGGCGACCGCTCCTGGTATGTGTACGAACCCGTCGGCCGCGCCCTGCTCGGCGGGGTGCTGCTGTTCGAAGGCCTGCACGTGTGGACCGCCGACAGCGCCACCACCGGGCAGCGCTCCGCCTGGATCCAGGCACTCGACGACCTCGAGGCCCTGAACCCCGCATTCGTGGTCGCCGGGCATCGCCTCGCCGCCACCCCGACCGACCTCACCGCCATCCGCCACACCCGCGAATACCTGCGGTTCTTCGAGAAGACCGTGGCCGACGCCCCCGACGCCGCCACCGCCGAATCCACCCTGCTCGCCGCCTACCCCGACGCCGGGCTGCGCATCGCCGCCAACCTCGGCACCAAGGTCGCCAAGGGGGAAATGACATGGGGCTGAACCAATTCGACGACTCCCCGGCCGCGGTCGTGCGCCGCCAATACCTCGCCTCCGCCGCCGGCGACCTGGCCGCACTGCGCGAAACCCTCGCCCCCGACGTGGAATGGACCGAGATGGCGGGATTCCCGCTCGCCGGCACCTATCGCACACCCGAGGGCGTGACGACCGCCGTGATGGAACGCCTCGGCAAAGACTGGAAAGGCTGGATCGCACACGACGACACCTACGTCGTGGACGGTGAGAACGTCGTCGTGCTGGCCCGCTACACCGCCACCCACCGCGCGACCGGAAATCCGCTGAATGTGCGTGTGGCCCACCACTTCACGGTTCGCGGCGGCCTGATCGTCCGCTTCGAGCAATTCGTCGACACCGCCCTGGTTCGCGATGCTGCCACCGCCGGAGCGGAGATCCGTCCATAATCACGGACGTACCGCCACCGGCATGACCGACCCATCCGATCAGAAGCGAGGCACCATGAGCGCCGCCAACACCGTATTGATCACGGGAACCTCCTCGGGCATCGGACTGGAGGCCGCGGTCGCCGCGGCGCGGTCCGGCTGGCAGACGATAGCCACCATGCGCGACCCCGCCCGGGCCACCGCGCTGCTCGAAGCGGCCGATGCGGCAGGAGTGGCGGGACTGGTACGGGTGGAAGCGCTGGATGTGACCGATCCGGAGTCCGTGCAGCGCTGCGTGAAAACGGTGATCGCCGACTACGGCCGCCTGGACGCCGTGGTGAACAACGCCGGCGCCGGATTCGTCGGCCCGATCGAGCAGACCGGACTGGCGCCGGTGCGGAATGTCATGGAGGTCAACTACTTCGGTGTCGTCGCGGTGACGCATGCCGCGATGCCGCACCTGCGTGAAGCACACGGGCGGCTGATCACCGTGACGAGCGTCGGCGGCGTGATCGGCCAGCCCTTCAACGAGGCATACTGTGCGGCCAAGTTCGCCGTCGAGGGATTCATGGAATCGCTCGCCCCGGTCGCCGCCACCGTCGGAGTGAAGGTCACCGTGATCGAACCGGGCGCGGTGGCAAGCGAATTCATCGCCAGCCAGAACCTCGACATTCCCGCCCTGCTGGCCGCCGCCGGACCCTACGCACCGGCCATGCAGGCCTACATCAAACGCACACAGGGCGCCTTCAGCAACGCCCAGACCGCCGCCGACGCCGCGAAGTCCATCATTCAAGCCCTCACCGCCGAAGAACCTCCGTTCCGAATCCAAACCTCTTCCTGGGCAAGAGGATTCATCTCCACCAAGCTCGGCGACCTCGACGGCGCCGCCGTACAGATGGTCACCTCGAGCTGGGTCGCCGACGACGCCCACTGAGTTCCCTCGCTCCGTAGTGCTCGGTGCGGGGTCAGAGCGCTACGGGGGTCAGGACGGTGCGATCGAACGGGCCACCGTGTGCGGCGGCGTGGGCGATCGCGGCGTCGATCTCGTCGAGACCGAAGGTGGTCAGGTGTTCGGCCGCTAGGTCGAGGGCACCGGCTGCGATCAAGCGGATCATGCCGATGTTCGCCGTCCGGGGTTGCATCCACTGTCCGCGCACCGTGATCGAGTTGCGCATCAGCCACGGATACGGGAGTTCGAGGTCGCTGCCGCCCAGCATTCCGACGCCACCCATCAGCACGACCCGGCCGGATTCGCGCACGGTCATGGCGGCCGCGCGCACGGCGGTGGCGGGTGCCTGCGGCGGCAGGAGGTCTATCGCGATATCTACCGGGCCACCGGCTGTTTCGAGCATGGCAGCGCGGTCGTAGTCCGCGTCGCCGGTCAGTTCCACGGTCCGCACCCGCGGTCCGAAGCGGTCGGCGAGCAGTTTCAGCGCGGCGAGGTTGCGGCCCGGGGCGATGACCCGGCCCGCCCCCATCGCGAGCCCGACCGCGACCGCGCTGCTGCCGAAATTCCCGGTCGCCCCGCTCACGAGCAAGGCCTCACCGGCCGCGAGTTCACCGGCGAGCAGCCCGCCGTACGGTACGAGATGCACCCCGAGCGCGGCCCAGCGCGCCGGATCCACCCCGATATCCTCCGGCAGCCGGTACACGTTCTCGGCGGGAACCCGCATCAGTTCGGCGAACGGCCCGTCGTGCCAGTGTCGTGCCAGCCGCGCACCGCCTTCCCCGCGAGAAGACCAGCCCTGCAACGTGATATCCGGGGTGAGCGCCTCGTCACGGGAACGCACCAGCGGATCGCACCACACCAGGTCCCCGACGCGCACGGTCGTCGCATCGGATCCGATCCCGACCACCCGTCCGACACCGCCGACCCCGGGGACGACCGGCGGTTCGAGTGGGTATTGCCTTGCGCCGCTGAAGATCTCGGCCGTGTAGGGCAGCACGCAGGTGGCGAGCACCTCGACCACGACCCCACCTTCGCCCGCCACGGGATCGGCCACCTCCCGCACCGTGAGCGGGCTGCCGAACGCTGTTAAAACCGCTGCTCTCATGTCCATGACCTCCTCTGTGTTCCGCCTCGACGCTACGAGCGCGAACACCATGCGGGAAGCGAAGATCTCGCACACCTGGTATGCGTAATAGGCATGGACCTGTCGAGCACGAACCTGCGAGTCCTGCGCCAGGTGGCCGAATCCGGCAGCTTCACCGCCGCCGCGACCCACCTCGGCTACACCCAGTCGGCGGTCTCGCGCCAGGCGGCAGCACTCGAACGAGCCGCGGGCAGGGCCCTGTTCGAGCGGCGACCCGACGGCGTGCGCCTCACCCCGGCAGGCCTGGGCCTGTTGCGCCACGGCCGCGCGATCCTCGACGCCCTCGACGCCGCCGAACGTGACCTCACCGGCGCCACCCCGCAGACCTCGGTCGTGCGCCTCGGACTGTTCCTCAGCGCGGGCGCGGCCGTCCTGCCCACCGTCCTCACCCGCCTCGCCACCACGGACCCCCTGATCCAGGTCACCACCCGCGAGGGCTCCTCCCCCGGATTGGTGCGCGCCCTGCGCGCGGGCTCGATCGATCTCGCGGTGCTGGCGTCGCGCCCGCCCTTCCGACCACCCGGCGAAGACACCCCCCACCTGCACATCGACACCCTCGCCGACACCGAACTACTCCTCGCCGCCGCGACCACCGGCCAATTCGCCGGTCGCACTTCGATACACGTCGACGAACTGGCCGACGCCGCCTGGATCGGCACCCCGTCCACCGTCGCCGAACCTCTACTCGGCGTATGGCCCGGTCTCCCCGGCCGACCCCGCATCCTCCACAGCACCCGCGACTGGCTGACAAAACTCCACCTGGTCGCCTCGGGTTTCGGCATCACAACGGTCCCGGCCCGCCTGGCACCACTCCTCCCGCCCGGCATCACCCTGCTCAGAGTCGACGGCACCGCACCTGAACTCCGCCGAGTTCTGCTGGCGCGCTTGCCCGGCCGACCCACGGCGGGTATCCGAGCCGTCGCGCGTGCTGTCGCCGAAGCCATCTAGCCGAAGCGAGCGCTCAACGGCTGAGCACGGTGGCGGCATTGTGGTCGAGCACGCGGGCGGCGTCCTCGGTCGACAGCGCGTCCTGGATCGAGGTCACCGCGCGGCGCAGCAGATCGCCGCTCTGGTACGGAAAGTCGGTGCCGAGGACGAGACGGTCGGCGCCGAAGGACGCGGCGGCGGCGCGCAGCGCGGGCACGTGTCCGTGGCTGACGGTGTCGAACCACATGCGGCGCACGGCCAGGCTCGGCTTCTCCGGAGTATCGGGCGACTCCCACAGGTACTGGTTGTCGGCCCGCTGCAACAGCATCGGCAGTGCTCCACCCAGGTGTGAGAGCACAATTCGGATCCGGGGATAGCGCGCGGGGATACCCGCCAGGATCAGCTGCATGGCGGCGATGGTGTCCTCCATCGGCGCGCCCACCATCCATCGCATGTGATGCTCGGCGATCAGCGGGGTGCACGCGTCGTGGCCGGAGGGGTGGATGTAGAGCACGCTCGCGCGGCGGTCGAGTTCCTCGAACACCGGGGTGAAGAGCGGGTCGGCCAGGGATCGGCCGAGGATGTCGGTGGTCACCGCGACTCCGGCCATCCCGAGATCGTCCAGTCCGCGCGACATTTCGGCCAGTGCGGCATCGATGTGCGGCAAGGGCAGTGCGACGAAGGCCGAGAACCGGGAGGAGCGCTGCCGCACAATGTCGGCATAGAGGTCATTGGCGACGCGGGCGGCGTGCACGGCGTGATCGGCGTTCTCGAAATGCGGGCTCTGCGGGGTGACCGACAGCACCTGATGCTCGATACCGGCCGAATCATTGAGCGCGAAACGCGATTCCAGCTCCGCGGCCGTGTCGCCCGCACCCATCCCGCGCTGGGTGGCGGTATCGGTGCGCCCGTAGGAGTCGAGCAGGTCGAGGTAGTCTTCGCTCCACAGGTGAGCGTGGATGTCGATGCGCATGAGTGCTCCTTGGGTATGACGTGAATAGGCTGACCTGAACGTAAGAGCCGCAGCGAGACCGGGGTGGGACCCGACGCGCCGCGATGGGGACCGGGAACGCCGAATCATCCATGTGGAACGACCTTTCGGCCCCCCTGGAAAAGGGGGCGACCCACCCCATTGCGTACCCTCCGGTCTCATGTTCGAAGGGACCATCCCCGTCCGCACCGCCGCACTGGTGCACGCCGCCGCACGGAACGCCGGAGTTCCGCGCGCTCAACTCGCCGCGATCCCGGAACTGGATACCGGCCTCTTCCACGACGGGCTGCTCAGGATTCCCTCCCGATCCGTGTGGCAGGCATGGGAACTCCTCGACGCCGTCGGTGGGCCGCAGGCCGGACAATTCGTGTCCGCCATGGCAGCGCGGGGCACCCTCGGGGTCTGGGACTATCTCTTCTCGAGCGCACCCACCCTCGCCGCGAGCCTGCGGACCGTGGTGGAACTGTGGCCGGTCGTCGCCAACCCCAACCACGGGAACGCCGTCATCGAAGACGGACGGCTGCTGACCGTGCACGACACCGCCGCGCTGGCACCGGAGAATGTCATTCCGGCCCACGAGATGTTCTCGCTGTCGCTGGTACTGCGGCGCATGCGCGAGGCCACCGAGCAGCGACTCGACCCCGTGCGAGTCACCTTCACCCAGTCCCCGCCCCGCAGTCACCGACACCTCATCGACGAGTTCGGCACCGCGCGAATCGAATTCGACGCTCCCGCCTCGACGCTGGTCTTCATCGACGCCGACCGCCTGCCCACCTCCGGTGACCCACACGTCGCCCGGATCCACCGCCACTACGCGCAACTGCAGCTGGCATCGTTCCGGGTCCACTGTGACGGCAACGAGCTACGCCGAGCGATCCGCGAAATGCTCACCCGCGGCGAGTCCGATCTCCACGCTGTCGCTCGGCATCTTTCGATCAGCCCGCGCACACTTCAGCGCCGTCTGCAGGAGCAGGGGACCTCCTGGCGGGACGAACTCGATGCTGTCCGCTACGAATACGCGACCCACCTGCTGCGCGACACCGACCTCACCGTCGACTGCGTCGCCGCGCGCCTCGCGTACACCGACGCCCGCACCTTCCGACGTGCCTTCGCTCGATGGAAAGGAATGTCTCCCGGCGTCTTCCGTCGAACGCATCGCGACACTTGCCGCTGATCAGCCACGAGTCAGATGATCAGCCGACTGTTGATCGCGGTGTTCACCGCTCAGCGGGCAGGAATTTGTCGAGCGCGTCGGCCACGAGGCCGGGCTGCTCCAGGGTCTGCTGGTGCGGCGTGCCCGGCAGCACCTGGAACGTGGCGCCCGAGATGCGCTCGGCGATACCGGACATGATCTCCGGGGTGCAGGAGGCATCCTTCTCACCCGACAGCACCAGGACCGGCTTGCCGAAGTCGGTCAGCTTGCCCTGAACATCCATGTCCGCGAACGCATTCCAGGCCGCGACCCAGTCCTCGGGGGTGAAACGCAGAATGCGTTCGCGTGCGTACCGCACACCCCACGTGTTCGCCGCCAGCGCCGCCGGAGTGAACCACCGGGTCAGTGTGGGCTCCAATTGTGCCGGGATACCGTCGATCTCGGCCGACCGTGCCCGGAATCGGAACGCCTCGGTGAACGGATAGTCGGTAGTGCCCAGCAGCGCCAGCGAATCGACCCGCTCAGGATTGCGCACCGCCAGCTCCTGAGCCACACCGCCACCCATCGACAACCCCACCACGTGCGCGGTCTCGAGCCCCAGATTGTCCATCAACGCCACCACATCGTCGGCCATCGTCGACATGGTGAACGGCCGCGGTGAACCGGCCGCCGCGCCGTGTCCGCGCAGGTTGTAGGCGAACACCCGCCGTCCGACCGCCAGCCGCGCCATGACGGGTTCCCACATACGCCAGTCGATTCCGAACGACCCCGACAGCACCACCGCCGGACCGCTCTCCCCCGCCGACGCGACCAGCGTCTCATGGTCACTGGCCCGCACCCGCCGCACCAGCGGCGAGCGGGTACCGACCACCTGATCGATCACTTCGAGGGCGTGCAGCGCGCGAGGAAATCCCGCGTACGCGGAAACATGCTCGGCCAACGCCCGCAACTCCGAGGGATGCCAGCCATGCCCCAGGGCCGCACGAACATGCCCGGCCAACTTGTCATCCGCCCCACCGATGGCCGCGATCATCGCCACCGTCGCCAACTCCCGATCCGCGCGCGCCAATTCCGGTCGGGCGAGTGGACCGGCGAACACCGATTCGATCATCGTCTCGTACATTTCCGGCGATGCCGCCCGCACCGCGGCCAATCTCTCGCCCGGCTCCCCACCGATCAATTCCCGATACTCACGAACACCCAACTCGTGGCGGTCCATCCGAAGATTCCTTCCCGAAGAAGACAGTGGACCCGACGCTAGTTCTCGTACACCGCTCCGCGACGGGACAATTCACGCCACTGTGGGGACAGCTACTCCCATCCCGTCCGCTCGGAAATGCGCCGACACCCGTTAGATCTGTTTCACCGCCGAATCCGTCAGGCGAACTGCCCGTGCATCTCCCAGATCAATACCTCACTGGATTCGAGCGCCGTGACCGATTGCCCACCGGTACCGGTCAGCCGAACCACGTCACCCTGATCCAGGCCCCCGACACCTTCGAAGTCGACCTGCCCCCGCGCGACGAACACGTGACCGAACGGGGCGTCCGGGATCGCCACCGTCGATCCCGGCTCCAGCCGTGCGACATGAAACGCCGCGTACCTGTTGTGCAGCGTGATCGCGGTCTCGTCGCGGTGCCGGCGCATCCCGGAAGCGACAGTGACGAGGGAGTTCCGCGCGAGCTCCCCGGCAATATCCATCTCCTGATACCCGGGTACAAGCCCGGATTCGTCCGGCGGCAGCCACATCTGCACCACATGCAGAGCGGGCTTCTCGTACCTTCCCGCCCCATTCTTCTCCGAGTGCATGATCCCGGTCCCCGCAGTCATCCGCTGCGCCAACCCCGGCTGGATGATCCCGGAGTTCCCAGCCGAATCCTGATGCACCACACTGCCTTCCAACACCCAGGTGATGATCTCGGTATCCCGATGCTGATGGGTATCGAATCCCTCACCCGGATCAACGAAATCCTCGTTGTGCACCATCAGCAGTCCGTGCGCGTTCCCGGCAAGGTCGAAATTGCCAGTGGACGGGAACGATTGCCGCGACCGCAGCCATTCGTTGTTCCAGTGATACCGATCCGCACTGCGGATCACCCTGACCGTCTCTTCCGACATCGAGAACCGCCTCTCCGCGCGTTGCCGCACGTACAAGCGCCCCCGCCGACGACCTATTCCCTCCGGGTAAATGGCTGCGGGCGTTACTCGCCTACATAGTCGACGAACGCCGCGAAGATCTGCCGCATGGTCGCTTGACTGATCACACCTATGGGCTCGGTGAACCAGGACATCGGTATCACCTTCGGCCAGTAGACCTGGACCGCGGCACCCGGGAGCGGATCGAGATCACCGAGCGGCACGATCAAACTGAACGCGGAAGGTTCGAGATCGTCGTCGATGCGGTCGAGAATCGGGAGCACCAGCGCAGTGGACATTGCGCGGTTGGCGCCGTCATTGGAGATCACGACCACCCGGTCGCCCGATATCGCCGACGGTCGGTCACGGCCACTGATGCCGGGCAGGTAGGAGCGGATCTCGCCGCGCTGAGCCGCCACCTACCGCTCCGTTTCGCGTACCTGCCCCATCGCCGCCTGTTGTAGTTCGAGATCAGCCAACGCGCGGGCCTCGACATCGTTGCCACGCCGCCGTTCCCACTCGGTGACCGCCTGCCCAGCCAAGTACATCAGCTCGTGCCGCGCGGCCCGCTCCATGAAGGAGCTGATGTTCCCGTTGGAAACCTCCCGCACCCGGTCGAGAACATGCTCGTCGATGGTGATCGAGGTATTGGCCTTCATACCACGAACTCTACCAGCGCCAGGTGCGGTCGAGACGAGTTTCCAAGCCCGTCAGCGCTCGGCCTGGGAATTAGGACGACGGGGTCGGGCGTCGAAGATGTTGGACCGCAATGGAATCCAGGTTGGACCGCGGTTCTGGCGCTGAGGAATTCAGCAAACTTCTCGAGACTGCGCTCGAACTCGGCCATCGTGGCGAATCCGGAATCCGGCGGTCGACTTGGGCTCTCTCGATATAAAAACAGGCCCCGTTGTTGAGAAACGGGGCCTGATCTGCAGTGTGTCCGGAGGGGGACTTGAACCCCCACGCCCTAATACGGGCACTAGCACCTCAAGCTAGCGCGTCTGCCATTCCGCCACCCGGACCGGTGTGCTCAGCAAGGTTATCGGATCGGATCGTTTGGACCAAATCGGCCCGTGTCCTGCGAGTTCTGTGCGGACGCGGGCTCGAAGAGGTGGTGGTGGGAGTGGTTGCCGCCGGGCCGAAATCGCGCCCGGCAGGCCACCCCCCGAACTTAAACCTTCAATGCCTCCAGCAGCGCGGCGCGCTGACGGGAGCCCAGGCCGCCGATGCGACGGTCGGCCGGGATCTCGGCCTCGTCCATCAGCTTGGCCGCCTTGACCGGGCCGATCCCCGGCAGTGCCTTGATGACCGCCGCCACCTTCGTCTTCTTGACCAAGTCCTCGTTGTCAGCACGCTTGAGGACTTCGGAGAGGCTGACCGACCCCTGCTTGACCTGCGCGATGAGCTCAGAGCGGGCCTTACGAACCGCGGCCGCCTTGGCCAGCGCCTCGGAGCGTTGTTCGGGGGTCATGGTGGGCAGAGCCATATGTCCTTACCTTTCACTCGTTCGCTGGTACGTCGGCGTCGATTCAACATGACACCAGGCCCGCTGCAAGTACGACACACCGCGCGGACGTGGCCGACACGTCGAGCGACCGGCGAAATCGGCCTCTTCGGCGCAGGTCAAACGACCAGAAGTTTGCTGAAACGGTCCGCCTGGCAAATCCACGACTCCGCAGCCGCGATCGGTATTACGGTGGGCGCGACCATCACGGCGGGACCTGCGGAAGGCGGGCAGATGACGGGGTCGTACACCTATGCCGGAGCGATGACAATCGAGCCGACCCTGGCGGACCGATACGACAGCACCGAGCCCGTGACCTGGAACGGAGCTCAGGTCTACCCCCTGCATTCGGAGTCGATCGGCGCGTGTCCCGCGACCGTCACCCTCAATCTGCGCACCACCTCGCCGCGTTCGGGGGTGCGCGGACTCGGGATCGGGCTGTCGGTCGAGCGCGGGCATGTGTTGCTGGGTGGCCGCCGGTTGCGGGGGGTTGACGTCTGGAGTGACGCCATGTCCGGCGGTATCGACCTGCGAATCGCCCCGAGCGGACCCGCCGCGATCACGCTCACCCCGGTCTGGGTCGACGACACCGACACCACGGTCTCCTGGTCGGGCAACTACGGCATGCTCATCACCCGCGAACGCACCGGCCTGGTGCTGCACTGCAGCAGCGGCGTCGGCCCGCCCGACTTCGGTGAACTGGTGGTCGAGCTGTCCACCGCGCTCACCCCGCCGCCCCCGGAACCGCCCGCCGACGCGGGCCGCTACCAGCAGGCGCTCTACGACCTGGCCGTCGCCATGCACGGCCGCGGCGACGAGGGGCAGGCCTGCGAACTGTGGACGCAGGCAGCCACATTCGGGCACCTGGGCGCCTGCTACGACCTGGGCGTGATCCACTTCCGGCGCGGCAACTTCACCGACGCCGAATACTGGTGGCGCAGCGCGGCGACCCACGGTGACGCCCGGGCCATGGCCGGGCTGGCCGAGGCGCTGACCCGGCTGGGCAATCACAGCGAGGCGCGGGTGTGGCGAGCCGCATCGGCCGCCGAATCCGTGCACTGAATTGCAGGCGCTGCGAATCCGCATGGGATGCAAGCGCGCTCACGTTGCGCGCCGCGAAAGGCGCACCGGCCCAGGCTGTTCACCGGAAACCCGTGCGCCCTCCGCGACACCGTCACGCCACGGGGGCCGGGGCGTTCTTGTAGCGGCGCAGGTACTCCCCCGTCAATGACACTTCGTCACTGAGCAATTCGGCGGGCGTTCCGGTGAACACGACCTCACCGCCGTTCTTGCCGCCGTCCGGCCCGAGGTCGATCACCCAGTCGGCATGCGCGACCACATCCAGGTTGTGCTCGATCACGATAACGGTATTGCCGCGCTCGACGAGCCCGTCCATCAGCGTCAGCAAAGTGTCGACATCCGACATGTGCAATCCGGTGGTGGGTTCGTCCAGCACGTACACGGTCCCGCTGTTCTGCAACTGGGTGGCCAGCTTGATGCGCTGACGTTCCCCGCCGGACAGCGTGCTCATGGCCTGCCCGAGGCTCAGATAGTTCAGCCCGACCTCGTTCATGGTGCGCAACTTGGCATTCAACGCCTTTTCCGAAAAGAACTCGACTGCCTCTTCGGCCGAGAGTTCCAGCACGTCGGCAATCGACTTGCCGCGCAACGTGAGCGCGAGTACCCGCTCGGAAAACCTGCGCCCGTCACAGGATTCGCAGTGCGTGGTGACCGGATCCATGTAGGCGATCTCGGTGATGATCGCGCCGCGGCCGCCGCATTCGGTGCACGCGCCGTCGGAGTTGAAGCTGAACAGGC
The DNA here is from genome assembly GCF_045161165.1 of Nocardia sp. NBC_00511. Classification (NCBI taxonomy): domain Bacteria; kingdom Bacillati; phylum Actinomycetota; class Actinomycetes; order Mycobacteriales; family Nocardiaceae; genus Nocardia; species Nocardia sp. NBC_00511. Next base: position 2,639,954 of record NZ_CP107849.1, on the reverse strand, counting down.
TCGCCGGTTCCCCGGTCGCCTTGGCGAACAGCTTGCGGATCGGATCCATCAACCCCAGGTAGGTGGCGGGCGTGGAGCGGGAGGAAGCGGCGATGGCGGACTGATCCACGAACACCGATTCCGGGTAGCGAGGCATGAATTCGTCACGAATGAGACTGCTCTTACCCGAGCCCGCGACCCCGGTGACAACGGTCAGGATCCCGGTGGGAATGCCGATGGTGACGTTCTTCAGGTTGTGCGCGCTGGCCCCGGCGACGGTCAATTCGCCGGTGGCGGCCCGGAACTCGTCCTTGACGCGGAATGCTCGCCGCAGTCCCTGCCCGGTCAAGGTGTCGGCTCGCTGCAGGTCGGCGAAGCTGCCGGTGAACATCACCTCTCCCCCGTGTACGCCCGCGCGCGGCCCCACATCCACGATGTGGTCGGCGATGCGGATGACGTCGGGATCGTGCTCGACCACCAGCACCGTGTTCCCCTTGTCCCGCAGGGCTTCCAGCATCCGGTTGAGCCGCCCCACGTCGCGTGGATGCAGTCCCACGCTGGGCTCGTCGAAGATGTAGGTCATCCCGACCAGCGTGCTGCCCAGGTGTTTAATCATCTTGAGTCGCTGCCCCTCACCGCCGGACAGGGTCGAGGTGGCGCGGTCGAGGCTCAGGTAGCCGAGCCCGATGTCGGCGACCCGCTCCAGCGCGATCCGGGTGGCGTCGGCGAGGCCGTGCGCGGCCGGGTCGGTGATCTCGGCGAGCACCTCGATCAGGTCGCTGACCTGTGCCCGCGACCAGTCCGCGATGGTGCGCCCATTGATCTTGGTGGCCAGCGCTTTCGGATTGAGCCGCGCCCCGTCGCAGGCCGGACAGACGCCCTCGGTGAGGAATTTCTGGATCTGCTCGCGGGTCTTCTCCGACAGTCCCGAGGTGTCGCGGTTGAGTCGGGTCCGGGTGAATTTGTCGGCGACGCCTTCGTAATTCGCGTTCCAGGTGCCTTTCGCGAAAGCCAGTTCCACTTTGCCGCCACTGCCGTGCAGCAGTTCATGCCATTCCACGGGGGTGTAGTCGGCGAGTTTCTTGTCGGCGTCGAATCGCCCCGAGTTGGCGTACATCTGCCAGTCGCCGCTGCCGACGTTGTAGCCCGGCAACAACAGCGCGCCCTCGTTGAGCGATTTCGTCTTGTCCACCAGCTTGTCCGGGTCGGCGGTGATGGCCATGCCGAGTCCGTCGCAGTCGGGGCACATGCCCTGCGGGGTGTTGAAGGAGTAGTCGTACACCAGTCCGGTCGAGGGAGATCCGAAGCGTGCGAACATGGCTCGGATCAGCGCGTAGATGTCGGTCATGGTGCCGACCGTGGAGCGCGGTCCGCCGCCGACCGCCTTCTGGTCGATGATGACCGGCGCGGTGAGGTTTTCGATGGCCTCGGCGTGCGGGCGTTCGTAGCGCGGCAGGAAGTTGAGGATGAACGCGGGAAAGGTGGCGTACAGCTGCCGCTGCGATTCGACGGCGATGGTGTCGAAGACAATCGAGGACTTGCCGGATCCGGAGACCCCGGTGAAGACGGTGATCTTGTTCTTGGGTAGCTCGATCGAAATGTTGCGCAGGTTGTGCTCGCGGGCGCCGAGGACCCGAATTGTTTCGGCGGAAGCGATGGACATACCGCCACCATGCCATTGCGTACCCCCGAAATGTGCGGGGAATTGTGACGCAACTCACACTGATTTCGGGCAAATCTCCGGGTTGAACCCCGATTGCCGGACGATGGCGGCCATCTACAGTGGCGGTCGACCGCACGGCGGCCAGCGCTGCGCACGACCCCGAGGAATACATGAACAAGACCGCCCGATGGACGGCCGTGGCGGCCGCCGCTCTCGCCGTGACCCTGTCGACCGGCTGCTCCGAGGTTCAGTCCGCCCTCAACAAGGGCGGCGACACCAAGTGCAGCGACTACCTCGCCCAGAAGGCCGACGATCAGCGCGTCACCATCACCAAGTTCATCAAGCAGCAGACCGGCAACGACAACGAGCCCGCCGGCACCCAGGTCGACCTGTCGATGGCCGCAGTCCAGGGCCTGTGCGCCGTCCAGGCCAACAAGGACACCCCGATCAAGAACGCCGACCTCGCGGGCATCCTGATCAAGAAGTAGCCGCCCCGCGCAGCCCATTTCGCCTGGCCCAGCCCCGATTTCACTTTCCGGTAAGGCCTCGGCTAATGTTTGTGCCGCACCCCGGTCCGGGTGGCGGAATGGCAGACGCGCTAGCTTGAGGTGCTAGTGCCCGTATTAGGGCGTGGGGGTTCAAGTCCCCCTCCGGACACTCGAGAGCCCCGAATCCTCTGCATCGCAGAGGATTCGGGGCTTTTTCGGGTACCCACGTGTATCACGCCGCAGTGCTGTTCCATGCCATACCGCAGTATGACATTCAACGAGATTCCTGCCGATAGCTTCGAATCATCAGCCCCCGCAGTGATTTCCGGTCGACGGTGGCTTCGCCGATTCAGCTCTCAGGAAGATCTATGACGACCTCTGCCTTGGTTCCCGAGCCTGCTCCGCCGTCATCGCGACGCGGTGACGGTGATTACGCTCGCCTGCTGCGCCGTATTTCCGAGGCGGGACTGATGGATCGCCGTCCCGGCTACTACGTCATCCGCCTGAGCCTGGTCGGGATCGCGTTCGTGGGCGGCTGGGTGGCGTTCGCCCTCGTCGGCGACTCGTGGTGGACACTCGCGGTCGCCGCGTTCATGGCCGTGACGTTCGCGCAGGTCGCACTGGTCATGCACGATGTGGCGCACCGTCAGGTGTTTCGCAAGCGCCGCCCGACGGAGATCGTCGGCCGAGTCGTCGGCAACGCCGGCATCGGCCTGGGGTACGGCTGGTGGCAGGACAAGCACACTCGCCACCACGCCAACCCGAATCACGAGGACCTCGACCCCGATGTCGCACCCGACATCCTGGTCTGGTCGCAACGCCAAGCCCGAGCCAGTCGCGGTGCGGCTCGAATCATCGGGCGCGCGCAGGGATTCCTGTTCTTCCCCCTCCTGCTGCTCGAGGGCTTCAACCTGCACATAGCCGGCTTCCGCGCCCTCGGAAAACGATCGATCAAACATCGCCGCCTGGAAGCCGCCCTGCTCTTCCTGCACGTATTCGCCTACCTGGCAGCCCTGTTCGCGGTCCTTCCCGCAGACAAGGCCATCGCCTTCCTGCTCGTCCACCAGGCCCTGTTCGGCCTCTACATGGGTTGCATCTTCGCTCCCAACCACAAGGGCATGCCCACCCTGACCGGCGACGCCCGCCCCGACTACCTCCGCCGCCAAGTCCTCACCTCGCGCAACGTCCGAGGCGGCCTCCTCACCGACGTCGCCCTCGGCGGTCTCAACTACCAGATCGAGCACCACCTCTTCCCCAGCATGCCGACCCCGAACCTGCGCCACGCCCGGTTGATCGTCCGCTCCTATTGCGCCGAGATCGGCGTCGCCTACCACGAGACCGGACTGATCTCCTCCTACCGTGAGGCGCTCATACACCTCCACCACGTCGGCGAACCTCTCAGAGCCGCCGCCCGCTGAATGCCTGGCCCACAAGGTGGGCTGGCAGAGACGTAGACCGGCGCGTGAATCCTTGACACAAAAGAGGATTCACGCGCTCTGCTGATGCAGCCGCATGAGACGCCGCGCCCAGAGCTCCCGGATCGCCACTGCCGCCAGGATCACCACTACGGCCGGGATCGGTGTGAGGAAGAAGCTCTGATGCCCGCGGGGCATTGCGTACCAGATCAGGGCGGCAGACGCGAATGGCACTGCCACAGTGATGATTCCGGTGATCACCCGCCGCATTGCCACCGCCTCGACCAGTGCGGCGAGAACCAGCAGACAGAACGGGACGAAGGTCAGGCCCGGGGTGATGTCGAATCCGTCGAAGGGGAGATAGTCCGCGTATCGGCGCGGCGCGCCGGCGGTATGCCCGTGGATTATCCAGCCGACGTCGGAATCTTCGACTTCGCCGGACCAGGGGATGCCGCCCGCGACCATGGTTGCGGCGATGAAGGCCCACCAGAAGATGGTTGCGGAGGTATGTGCTGCGCGAAATACCCGGTCGCGAGTCATGAATCGCAACCCTAGAGCATTCCGAATGCTGATTCGGTGTCGGTTGCCTCACGTGCCCTTCACCGGCGCAGCGGCATGACAAATATCTCCGATCTCTTCATTCCAGACGGGCGGCAGGGCAGAATTTCATCGCACAGTGATTGTTCAGCAAACTTCTCTAGCGAGCCGAACGGACGGTGTTGATATGACTGCACGACGGTGGGTTGTCGGTGGTGGGGTGGCGATCGGTGCGGCTGCCGCGGTGGTGAGCGCTGGATTCGCGGGGGCGGCCGAATGGCATCCGAATCCGGGCGACGGCTATGTGAATGTCGACCTCGATCACAATGAGACCGCGTTCCTGGCGAATACCGGGATTCCCGACTGGATCGACCAAACCTCCACGCCGCCCAATCAATTCGTGGACCCGGCCTGGTACTCGAACAATCAGCCCTTCCAGGATTCGAACGGTCAGTGGTACAGCAGTTACTCCTTCGCTGAGCTGTGGCGGGAAGCGGGTGCACGCCCGGACGGCTCGGTCAGTCTGTGGCTCACCGATCCGGCCCGCTACGACGGCAAGACGGTGCAGATGCGCCAGTACTGAATCCGGTCGACGTGCGCCCGGCTGTGAATCTGTCCGGCTTCCGATGACTTTCGCTCCGCGGCCGCCTCTATATCAGTAGAAGGTGGCCGGTCAGAAGGAGTAGGACATGTTGTTGGAGAGCAAGAACGTCGTCGTTTACGGTGCGGGTGGGGCGGTCGGCGGTGCGGTCGCCCGTGCTTTCGCGGAGGAAGGGGCGCGGGTCTTCCTGACCGGTCGCGACCTCGAGCGCGTCAACTCCGTCGCCAAGGAGATCTCCGCCGCGGGCGGTGCCGCCGAGACCGCATTGGTCGACGCGCTGGATGAGCAGTCCGTGACCGAACACCTCGACCGCCTGGTCGCCGAGTCCGGGCGGATCGACGTGTCGTTCAACGCGATCGGGATCTCACCGCGAGGTTTGCAGGGCATCCCGTTCGCCGATCTGCCGGTCGAGGACTTCCTGCGCCCGGTCACCACCTACGCGCAGGCGCACTTCGTGACCGCGAAATCGGCTGCGCGGCACATGATCCCGCAGGGTTCGGGCGTGATCATGATGCACACCCCGGAACCCGCCCGGGCGAGCATGCCCCTGGTCGGCGGCATGAGCGTCGGCTGGGCGGCGATGGAGGCCCTCAACCGCGCGCTGTCGGCCGAGTGGGCTCAGCACGGTGTGCGCTCGATCTGCCTGCGTACCACCGGCATGGTCGAGACGCCGGTGATCGACGTGGTGTTCGGGCTGCACGCCGACGCGCTGGGCATCCCCAAAGACCAATTCACCGCCGCCGTCAGCGCCATGTCCCATCGCAAACGGCCGACCACACTGGCCGAGCTGGCGTCGGTCGCGGCCTTCCTCGCCTCCGACCGGGCATCCGCCATGACCGGCACCGTCGCCAACCTGACCGGCGGAATCATCGTCGACTGACAACGCCCGGCGAAGGAGCACAGCAATGAACGATCTACTCGCGAGCGCGGTGGCCGCGCACGGTGGTCAGGACCGATGGAACCGAATCCGCGCCATTCGAGTCGACGCATCCATAACCGGCGCGTTCTGGCAGATGAAGGGAAAGGCGGACGCGCTGAAGGACATTCGCTTCGAGGTCGACACCAGACACGAAAGGCTGACGATGGACTTCGTGGACCGCCGTTCGGTGTTCGAGCCCGACCGCGTCGAGCTACTGCAATTCGACGGCACGCTCATCGACGCCCGCGATGATCCGGAGCGCTCGTTCGAGGGCCACGAGTTCCAAACACCCTGGGACGCCCTGCATCTCGCATATTTCACCGGCGAAGCGCTCTGGACATATCTGAACACACCGTTCCTGTTCACACAGCCGGGGTTCGTCTGCGAGGAAATTGCGTCGATCGAATCCGACGGCGAAACCTGGCGTCGGCTGCACGTGACCTTCCCCGACCACATCAAGAGCCACACCCGTGAGCAGGTGTTCTGCTTCGGACGGGACGGCCTGCTGCGTCGCCACGACTTCGCCATCGACATCGTCGATCCAGCCACCGAATCGCAGCTCTTCGCGACCGACTACCGCGATATCGACGGCATCGTCATCCCCGCCACCCGCCGGGCCTACACCACGGTGGGCGATGAGCAGATCGTGCTGGTCGGAATCGACATGGCCGCCATCACCGTCCACTGATTCGAATCGTGTTCCATCCCAAGGACATCATCATGAGCGACGCGGACAGCGGGATCGGCGGATCATGCAACCCATGACGGAGACCACCACCGACGACCAGGACTTCGGGCGGCTGAGCGAACCGTTCCGGCGTGAGCTGCTCGCCTACTGCTACCGCATGCTCGGTTCGATCGACGACGCCGAGGAAGTGGTGCAGGACGTCTACCTCGACGCCTGGCGGGCATACGACAGGTTCGAGGGCCGGTCGTCGCTGCGCACCTGGCTCTACCGCATCGCGACCCGCGCGTGCTTCAAGGCGTTGGAGTCGAGCCGCCGCAGACCGCTGCCCGCCGATCTCGCAGCCCCCGAGACCAGTCCGGACGCCGGACTGGTCTCGGGGGCCCGAGAGGTGTCGTGGCTACAGCCGATACCCGACTTCCTGTTCACCGTTGCGCCGAGCGACCCGGCAACGGTTGTGGTGCAACGCCAGACGATGCGACTCGCCCTGGTCGGGGCACTGCAACAACTGCCACCCCGGCAACGAGCCGTGCTCATCCTGCGCGATGTCCTGGAGTGGCGGACCAGCGAGGTCGCGGATCTGCTGGAGATGACGACAGCGGCGGTCAACAGTGCGCTGCAACGTGCGCGCGCCCAGGTTCCGCTCAGCCAGGACGGTCTGACCGAATCGTCCGAGCCACGCCAGCGTGCCCTGCTCGACCGATACGTCACCGCATTCGAAACCGCCGACGTCGATCAACTCGTCGCGGTCTTGACCGAGGACGCCCGCTGGGAAATGCCGCCGATCGCAACCTGGTTCGAGGGCCGCGACACCGTCATCGCCTTCCTGGCCAGGCAGATGCCGATCATCGGTCCCGCCGAACTGGTCGCCACCGCCGCCAACGGGCAGCCCGCGTTCGCGGTGTACACCCGCGGCCCCGGCGGCATACGCCATCCACACGCGGTGCACGTATTGACCCTCACCGCAGGCGGTGTCAGCAGGATCGTCGCGTTCCACGGGTCCGCGCTGTTCCCGTTGTTCGGGCTCTGACCTGGCCATCGCGGGCTTCTGGCATGCTCGTGCTGGGAAGTGCGCCAGGACTGGGAGATTGATGATGCGGCTGAGTTCGTTGCTGGTGTTCGCGTGGTTGATCATCGGTACGGTGGCGTCGGGGCAGCGGGGGTATCTGACGCATGTGAGTCAGGAGTGCGCTGATTTCGCGACCATCGCGGTGACGGTGGTCGCGGGGCCGTTGAACTACACGGGCCTCAATCCCAAGGTGCACGACTGTGAGCTTCCGCAGCCGAGCCCGTAGGCGCCACGTTGCCGGGGCCGCCTAGCCTGGGCAGGTGGTCGACAACCAACTCGGGGAGTTTCTGCGCGCGCGACGGGCGAGTGTGCGTCCCGAGCAGATCGGGCTGGTCTCCTACGGTCGTCGCCGGGTGGCGGGGCTGCGGCGAGAGGAAGTCGCCGAGGCGGCCGGGATGAGCGCCGACTACTACACCCATCTGGAGCGTGGGCGCGAGCGACGGCCTTCGGCGCAGATGCTCGAGGCACTGAGCCGGACACTGCTGCTCTCCGATGGTCTGCGGGAACATCTCTACAGGTTGGCGGGTGTCGTCCCGGTCAGCCGCCCGGTCGAAACAGTGGACCCGGTACTGCGGCAGATGCTGGAAAACTATTCGGCGGCACCGGCATTCGTGATGAATTCGGCGATGGACATTCTCGCGACGAATGCCATGGCGGAAGCTTTCTTCTCGGCGTATCCACGCATCGACAATCTGGCACGAATGACATTCCTCGAACCGGTCAGCCGGGAGTTCTGTGTCGACTGGGTCTGGACGTGTCAGGCGATGGTCGCGGGATTCCGGCAGGCGGGCGCACTGTATCCGGACAGTGAGCGCCTGCGGGGTGTGATCGACGAACTCCTTACCGCCAGTACCGAATTCGCGGAGATCTGGCATTCCTACACGCTGTGCGCCGCGACGACCGACCCGCGAGAATTCGTGCATCCCGAGGTGGGATTGCTACGGCTGCGGTACCGATCCTTCGATGTGCGCGAGGCTCAGGGGCAACGGCTGATGCTCTATCAGCCCGAGCCCGGAGCCACCGTCGAGGCCCTGGCTCGAATGGCCGGCAGCGTCACCGCATCCCGATCCTGATCGAACGACCGCGGTGCCTGGGTGTCACGCACCCAGGCACGATCGCATCGGCCCTACCTACCATGCATGAGCCCGCCGCGAGCATGCTCGCGGCAATCCATCACCTCGTGCAGGAGAACTCGTGCCGAACCCGCGGCCCTCGGTCGGACCACGCTCGCGCAACCACTTCCGGCAGCGCGGTTTCGCCTCGTCGTGCGCCCTGGTGCTGGCACTGACCGCAGTCGCGGCGGCCGCGCCCGCGCATGCCGAATCGGCGTCCTGCGCACCCGCCACCTCGGCCACCTTCAGCAAGGCAAACGCCCCGTTTCTGGATTGGGCCGAGAATCTCGGCTTCGACGCGCAGGGCAACCTGTGGGTGTCGCGGCTGTATCGAAACGAGGTGCAGCGCTACGACTCCGCGGGCCGGGTCACCGCGACGGTGCCGGTCACCTCCCCGGGCGCGATCCGGCTGGGCCCCGATCACCAGCTCTACGTCGTCTACGGCGACAACTCGCTCAACCTGTTTCCCGGCACTCACGACGCCGGTGTCGTTCGCTTCGATCCCACTGCCGCAGCGCCGGTTCCCGAGGTGTTCGTGAGCGGGCTGTCGATGCCGAACGGCGCGGCCTTCGACGCCGCGGGCAATCTCTATGTCGCCGATACCGGTTCGGGCGTGGTCCGGGTCCGCCCCGACGCCACCATCGACGCCGACTGGACCGCGCAGGCCAGCAGGTTCGGACTCAATGGCATTGCCGTCGAGGGTGATTCGGTCTACGCCACCGTCTATCTGAGCCCGCACGGACAGATCGTGCGCATCCCGATCGACGCACCTGACCAGTCGGCCACGGTCGCTAACCTGAGCCTCTCCGACGATCTCGCGGTGGGCCCCGACGGACTTCTCTACGTGGCGACCACTGCGGGCAGTCTGGTCCGCATCGACCCTGCCACCCACAGCACCTGCACCGTGCTCACCGCCGGTCCCCTTTCAGCGGTGGCGGTATCCCCCGACGGAGACCTCATGGTCGCCACCGGCACCGGCGACGTACTGCGCGTCGATCTCGCCGAGTGACAACCGCCTGGTCACAGACCGATCAACCGCCTCTGCTCCCGAGCGCGGCATACTGAAAAGACGCAGTACCGAATTCCTCTCCGGGAGTAGTGAGATGGCAGAAAACGGGCCCTTCGGGATCGATCCGGAAGAATTCGAACGCGCTCTGCGCGAGGCCGGAATCGAATTCCGTGACCTGATCGGAAAGGCCAGCGGCTACCTCGACCGCAACACCGTGAGCACGCTGGCGTCGCTGTTCGGCCAGTTCGTGCCGCAGCCGGAGCGCACGCGGACGCCGAAGCCGGAGGAAGCCACCACCGGCGAGACCGGCAGCGGCGTCTGGGCTATCTACAGCGTCGACGACGCCAGCGAGGCCCGCGTCGAGCAGGTCTTCGCGACCGAACTCGACGCCCTGCGCGCGCATCGCGACAACACCGACGAACGCCGCCGGGTCCGATTCCTGCCCTACGGCGTTCCGACCAGCGTCCTCGACCAGCCCTGAGGCGTCCCTAGCGTGCGCGCTGCACGCGCGCCTCGTCCCAGACCGGTGTGTCGGACTCGTAAACGATTCCGTCGGAACCGAATACGAGGAACCGATCGAATTCGCGCGCGAACCAGCGGTCGTGGGTCACCGTGATCACGGTCCCCGCGAATTCGGCGATGGCCTCTTCCAACGCGTCGGCGGAGGCGAGGTCCAGGTTGTCGGTCGGCTCGTCGAGCAGCAGCATGGTGGCCCCGGACAGTTCGAGCAGCAGCACCTGCACCCGAGCCTGCTGACCGCCGGAGAGGCTGTCGAAGAGTTGCTCGGCGGCGCGAGCGAGACCGTATCGATCCAGCACCCGGCTGGCGGCTTCGCGGCCCATCCCGTTGCGATGTTCGTCGCCGCTGTGCAGGATCTCGAGCAGCGTCCGCCCGGAAAGGTCGGGCCGGGAATGGGTTTGCGCGAAATAGCCGGGGCGGACCCGCGCGCCGAGCGCGGCGACGCCGGTGTGCGGCACCGGCGCGATCTCCCGATCGCTGACCGGCAGATGCTCGACATCGGGGTCGGTGCCGCCACCCGCGAGCAGCCGCAGAAAGTGTGATTTACCGGATCCATTGGCGCCCAACACCGCAACCCGATCGCCGAACCAGATCTCGGCGTCGAACGGCCGCATCAGACCGGTCAGCTCCAGTTGCGTGCACACCAGTGCCCGCTTGCCGGTCTGCCCGCCGCGCAGCCGCACGGATATCTGCTGCCGGACCGGCACCGCTTCGGGTGGTCCGGCCGCTTCGAACTTGGCCAGCCGGGTCTGGGCGGCGTGATAGCGCGCGGCGACACCGTCGTTGAACTTCGACTTCTCCCGCAGGCGCAGCACCAGCGCCCGCAGTTTGGCGTGGTCCTCGTCCCAGCGGCGGCGCAGTTCGTCGAGTCGCGCGCTGCGATCCTCGCGGGCGCGGTGATAGTCGGCGAAGCCGCTGCCGTGAATCCACGAGGTGGCCCCGTTCACGCCGGGCTCGAGGGTCACGATCCGAGTGGCCGCATTCGCGATCAACTCGCGGTCGTGGCTGATGAACAGCACCGACTTGCTCGACCCGGCAATGGTGCGTTCCAGCCACTGCTTGCCCGGCACATCCAGGTAGTTGTCCGGCTCGTCGAGCAGCAGCACCTCATCGGGCCCGGCGAACAACGCCTCGAGCACCAGCCGCTTCTGCTCCCCGCCGCTGAGGGTCCGCACCGCCCGCCACTTGGCCCGGTCGAATTCGACTCCGAGCGCCGCCGTGGTCACCTTGTCCCAGAACGTCTCGATCTCGTACCCGCCGACGTCACCCCACCCGGTGAGCGCATGCGCATAGGCCAACTGCGTTGTCTCGTCATCGATTTCGATCATCGCGTCTTCCGCGGCATCGAGCGCCCGTGCGGCCGCCGCGACTTCCGGCGCGGCTACCGACAACAACAGATCCCGCACCGTCGACTCGTCATCGATCTGTCCGATGAACTGCCGCATGATCCCCAGCGACCCGGACCGCGCCACCGCCCCCTCATCCGGCACCAGGTCCCCCGCGACGATCCGCATCAAGGTCGTCTTCCCGGTCCCGTTGGGCCCGATCAACGCGGCCTTCACCCCATCCCCGATCCGAAAGCTCACCCCATTGAGCAGCGGTCGTCCATCCGCGAGGAAATACTCGACATCGGAAACATTCACGTGGGCCACGGGTCCACAGACAACCCCACCGGCCGGGGTTGACGCAACACGGTTTCCTTCCGCCGCGACAATTGCCCAGTGGGTGAACCAATCGGTCGGTCTGCTTGGCGGGAGTTGTTGACCCGGTTCCTCGACGAGCGAGCGCGGTATCTGCCGCACGAGAGTGAGACGTTCACCTACCCGAATCCCGGAGTCTTCGATGCCGATGAGCCGTGGTGGCGACGAGGCGCGTGTGCGCAAGGTTTGACCGGGTGATCAGGCGGCCGACCGTTCCTTCGTATGCGGAGGTGTCGGGGTTGGTGACGACGCTGGCGCCGGGCTCGTGCTCGATGTCGAACCCGATGAGCCGTGCTGGATCCATCCCGACGAATTGATCTCTATCTCGTCCCGGCCGAACCCCGCGCGCTCGACCGCGGGTCGGGTGACATGCGGTGCACCACACGATATTTGCCCGAGCACGACGCCCGAGCGGCCGTCGATCTTGTGAATCACGCTGTCGAGTAAGCGGTTTCGACTCCCAACGGCCTACCCTGCCCGCTGTCGTCCGAGGTTGCGGAGGCTACGCTCGGCGCCGCACCACTTCGATACGAAACCCCTCGGTCCGAGTGACTTGCGGTCTAGCCTGTTCGGATAGGTTTGTGTTCGATCAGGCGATTGAAGCGGTGATTGGATGAACGGAGACATCTCACTGGGCACACCGCACACTTCCCGCATTTACGACTATTTTCTCGGCGGGAAAGACAACTACGAGGTCGATCGGCAGGCCGCCGCGGAAATATTGAAGGCGTGGCCGGAGATTCGCACGGCGGCGCGCATCAATCGCGAGTTCATGCACCGCAGCACCCGGTATCTCGCCGAGCGGGGGGTGCGGCAGTTCCTGGATATCGGTACCGGGATTCCGACCGAGCCGAACCTGCATCAGATCGCCCAGGAGATCGCACCGGACAGCCGGGTGGTCTATGTCGACTTCGATCCGCTGGTGCTGGCCTACGCCCGTGCGCTGATGACGGGCACCGAGCAGGGGACGACCACCTATATCCATGGTGACGTCACCGATCCGGTGTCCATCCTGACCGCACCGGAACTGACGCAGACCCTCGACCTGAGCAAGCCGGTCGGCCTGAGCATGATCGCGCTGCTGCATTTCGTCGAGGCCGATATCAACAAGATCGTCACGACCTTCCTCGACGCGCTCGCCCCCGGCTCCTACCTCGCGATCTGCACCATCACGACCGATTTCTCGCCCGATTCGGTGGCCAGGGCGGCCGATGTCTACAAGGTCCGCAAGCTGCCCGCGCAGACCCGCACCCACGACGAGGTCGCGGGCTGGTTCTCGAGCCTGGAGCTGATCGACCCGGGTGTGGTGCCGCCGCACCGGTGGAATCTCGACGACGGCATCGAGATGCCACCCTCCTACGACGCGAAGGTCAACTGCTACTGCGCGGTGGGCCGCAAGGCCTGACCGGGTCCGCTTCGAATGCGGCCCGGGCTCAAGCCACTTCGGCCCGGCGCAGTCGTCGCCCGCTCACCGCCGCGACGGCCACCGCGCTCACCGCCAGAATTCCCACACCCCACGCCAGGTACCCGGTGTCGAACACCGCGTCCCCGAACGACGAGCTGATGCTCAACTGCGCGAACGGATGTGACGGCAGCAGCACCGCCCAGCGCGGCAGCGCCGGCCCGAGCATGTAGTCCTGTGCGATGCCGACGTCGACGAACGGGAAGAACATCATCAGCAGGATGCCGGTGACGCGGTCCAGCAGCAGCCCGACGCAGTAGCCCAGGAAGGTGAACGTCCAGCCCGCCAGCAGGTGCGCGAGGATGAACCAGCCCCAGTGTTCGGGCTGCCGCACGGCCGCCACCAGCACCAGCGCCGCGAGCGTGGCGACGGTTCCGACGGCCAGCAGGGTGCCGAGGCGCAGGATGGTGATCGCACCGAGTCGCCCGAAGTTGCGGCCCAATCGTCCATCGGGACCGTGCAATTCGATCGCGATCAGGAATCCGGCGGTGCCGCTGAAACTCACCACCGCGATCATGCCCATGTAGGCGGCATGCAGTTGCGGCATGGTGGTGGCCAGCAGCACCCGGTGACCGTGCTCCATCGCCGGAACGGCCACGTGCACGCCGCGGAACAGCCACAGACTGCTGGCCATCAGGCACAGCGGCCCGGCGACCGCGAAACCGAGCAGTGCCCGATGCCGCAGCAGGTCGACCAGCAGCAGTCGAAGTCCGTGCGCCCGGCTCGGTTTGGTGACGGCGGTCGACGCCGCCGCCCCGAAGCCCAGTTCGGGTGCTCGTGGCCGCAGCCGGAACACGGCCACGAATCCGGTGACCAGCAGCAGCGGCCACACCACGAGTGCGGCGATCTCTCCGCCGCCGAGGTGATAGCCCATCGCCGCGTATTCGGCGCTGTACCAGGGCGATAGCACCGGTTGCCACCAGGTGCCCTCGGTCATGGACGGCGCGAGCAGCGCGTCGACGATCCACAGTGAGCTGACGCAGCCGACGGCGGCGATGGCGTCGCGCGCGAAGTACGCCACGAGCTGCCCGACCAGCACGTACAGCGCGGTGTTGTAGGCGGCCGCGAGCCAGACGCCGACTCCGGTCCCGTCTTCACGGATCGCGACGAATCCAATGCTGACCAGCACCGCGAGCATCCCGACGCCGATCAACGTCGCACCGCGCGCCAGCGCCCACCGCCACGCCGAATGCTTCAGTGCCAGTACCGAATCCGCGCGCAGCGCCTCGGTGACGGTGAGGGCGCTGATCATGGCGGCGGTGATGCCCGCCGCCCACAGCCCCGACAGGATGGCGAAATGCGCGCCGTGGCCGGGCATATCGTGCATGCCGACGCCCAGCACCGAGCTGAACTTGTCGAAGGCGTCGGCGGTGAGGAACACCAGTACGGCCGGGATCACCAGGAACGCGGCCAGCACCGGCGGCTGCCGCAGCGTGGACAGCAGGGTCAATCGGGTCAGGGTCAGCATCTAGGCGGCTTCCGTGAGCAGTCCGTCGCGCAGTACCAGGCGCTGATCGAAGCGGGTCGCGTCCAGTTCCAGATGCGCCACCACGATCACCGCCCGTCCGGCTCCGCGCTGCTGGTCGATGAGCGCCCAGAAGGCTTGGTAGCTCGACAGATCGAAGGCCGCGTACGGCTCGTCGAGCACGAGCAGATCGGGTGTGCCCAGCAGGGCGAGTCCGAGGTTGAGTTTCGCGCGGGTGCCGCCGGACAACGCGCGGGACTGCACGCCCGCGAAACGCTCGAAATCCAGGGTCTTCAGCACGTCGATGCGGGTCTGCTCGACTTCCGCGGCCTCTAGCCCGCCCGCTGAGGCGTACAGCGCGAAGTGCTCGTCGACGGTGAGACGCGGGTACAGCGCCGGAATCTGCGGGCAGTAACCCACCCGCCCGGACAGCGCGATCTCACCGGAACTCGCCCGGGTCTCCCCCGCGATGATGCCCAGCAGGGTGCTCTTCCCCGACCCGTTCTCGCCGGTGATCGACACCAGCTCCCCGGCCCGCACCGTCAGCGAGACACCCTTGAGCACGTCTCCGGCCGACCGCTGATATTTCTTGCGAATGTCGGTGGCCGACACCACGGTTCGCGCTACGTCCATTGAATGCTCCCTTGCAGTCGCTGGTATCCGGAGATGTTCATGGCGTGCACCCATTCGCCGGAGTCGTAGTCGATGTCGCGGCCGGCGGTGCGTTCGGTGAGGACCTCGAGTCCGGCCAGCAGTTGCAGCCGGGCCACGTGGATGCCCAGGCAGCTGTGCGCGCCGCGACTGAATCCCAGGGCGCGCTGCGCGTTCTCGCGCGCCGGATCGAAGGTGTCGGGGTCGGTGAAGACACCCGGATCCCGGTTGGCCGCGCCGAAGAGGATCAGCACCTTGGCTCCGGCGGGGATGGTGACCCCGCCCTCGGTGACCTCGCGGGTGGTGGTGCGCCGCACGTAGTGGGTGGAGGGCGAATGCCGGATGGTCTCGTCGATGACCGCGTACGCCTGCTCCTCGGTCAGCTCGCGCCCGGTGTCGGCGGGCAGCGAACGGTCCTGGTGATACAGGATATTGGCGAACGAGCGGGCGGTGTCCTCCGCGCCGACGATGGCCATGGTCATCAGCAGCCCCATGGCCTCCGGATCGGACATGCGTTCGCCGTCGACCTCGTGGCGCAGGATGCGGCGCATGAAGGTGTCGCCGTCCTTGCGCAGGGCGTTGAGGTGCACGGCGGCCAGATAGATCATCGCGTGTTCGAGTGCCGCGTTGCCCGCGTCGGTGAAGCCGAGCACGCCGCGTTCGCGGTTGAGGTAGATCCCCATCCACTCGCGCAGGTCGGGGCGATCGGCTTCGGGGACCTCGAGCAGGGTGAGGCTGTTCTCGATCGCCCACGGCAGCAACAGGTCCTGCATGAGATCGAGCTTCGTGGCGCCGTCGAGGGCGTCGATGGCCCGCCGCATATTGCCCCGGAAGTCGTCGGCGAAATCCGCGACGGTGTTGGCGCGGAAGGCATTACCCATGAACCGCCGCAGCCGGGTGTGCTCCGGCGGATCGGTGAGGGTGAGCAGCGGGATGCCGATCGGCAATTCTTCCTCGTCGTCGAGCTGCACGCCGCGCGCCACCGAGTAGGTGATGCCGTCGGCGAGGGCGCGCACGCACAGCTCGTACTCCCCGTACATCCAGGCGTCGGCGGCCGGGGAGAACACCGGTTTCCCGGCGGCCACGATGTCGCGGTAGATCGGGTAGGGGTCGTCCATCAATTCCGCTGAGCGCGGCGTGTATTCGGTGATCATGAGGTTCTCTCTCGGTGTTCGGTCATGGGAGTCGCCGCCGGTCCGTGAACCGTTCGCGCACGCCGATCGCGGTCGCCGCGGCCTCCTGGCACGCGCAGGCCAGGGCCGCGGTCGCCATGGTGCGGTAGACCGCGAATCTGCCGAGTCCGCGCAGGAATTCGGCGAGCCGCGCGAGCGCGTCGACGACTACGGCGGTGTCGTGCCCGGCGGTGCACGGCATCACCCGAAGTTGCAGGGTGATGACCCCGCACTGCTGTGCGGCCATGCGGGTGATGGTCGCGTCGACGTGGTCGAGCATGTCCGGACGTGGGCTCGCGCCGACGGTCGCGGGTGACAGCAGCAGTCGTCCCAGCAGTCCGGAACGTCGTCCTCCGGCGAAGACCGGTGATTGCGCGGCCGCGGCGAACACGTCGTCGAGGGCGGCGGCCACTGCGGCCCGGTCGCTCGCGGGGTGGTCTTCGCCCGAGTTCAGGGCGTCCACGGCGAGTGCCGCGCCGAGCGGATTGCGGTAGTGCGTCAGGATCCAGTGCGCCAGATCCGGTGCGCGCCGGGCGAGGTCGGCGTGCACGTCGTGCGACATCATGACCGCGCCCATCGGCAGCAGCGCGTCGCTCATGGCTTTGGACAGCGCGACGATGTCCGGTCGCAGCGTGGTGCCCGCGCCGACCACGAAGTGGTTCGGATCGGCCCGCCAGAATCCGGTAAGCACCTCGTCGAAGCCGACGAGGTAGCCGGATTGCGCACGGTGGCAATCGATTTCGTCGAGCACCCGCTGCGGGATCGGCACGCACTCCAGGCCCTGCACCGGCTCCAGCCAGACCAGGGCGACATCGTCGCGTCGCAGGGCCTCCCGCAGTCCGGTCGGATCGTCGAGTGCCACATCGATGATCCGCGCCGGATAGGGCGCGAACGCGTGCTGGTCGCGGTCGCGGAAGTGGTCGCTGGTGCGGCTCATCATCAACGACAGCGCGCCCTTGCCGGAGTAGTTGCCGCGCAACGTCACCACGGTGTGGCGGCCGGGCCGCGCGCCGAGGGCGGCGAGCACCGCCAGGTCGACCGCCGATGCGCCGCTGACCGCCGGAGCCATCACCGGAAGTCCGGTGAGCCTGCCGAGGGTCGCCGTCAGCTGTTCGATGGCGTCGGAGTCCGCGCTGAGACGCGAAATGGATTCCGGGGAGCGCGTATTGTGCCCGCGAAAGGCGGGCCCGGCCCCCGAGGCCACATCGACGTACTGCCGTCCACCCGCGGTGTAGCGCACACCGTCGGCCTGTTCGAAGGTCATATTGATGCCCGCGAGGTCGATGGCGCGGGTCTGCCAGGTGTTGCCGTGCAGGCGAAGCCGGGTGCGGCGCACCAGCCGGTGGCGGCGCATCCGCTCGAGTGCGGCGTCCTCCCGGGGTGCGGTGGGTCGCAGGTCGCGCAGTGTCGCGTTGAGCAGTCGCATGGCGACGGTGTTGCCGCCGAAGGTCGACACGTGGGCGACGCAGTCCATCGGGTTGTTCCACAGTGCGAACGCCTCGCGGGTGAACGAGACGGTGCCGCAGGGCATTTCGCGTTCCACGCAGACTTCGCCGAGGAAGACGGCAGCGGCGGCGGGTGGACGGGTCGCCAGGGCGCGAAATGCCTTCGGGTCCCGCAGCACCCCGGTCGCGACGACGGCCCCATGCCGGGCGGCGGTAGCCAGTAGCGCGTCGACCGCGTCGATGTCGTTGTCCGAGAGCAGGTCTCGGACCGCGATCACCGCCGTCCACGGTTCGTCGGCGCGCTCGAGGAACTCGGCGGGCTCGGTGAGGATCGTGAGCCCGTCGTCGACGGCGTCACGCAGGCCGGGCACCGCATGGGCGTACGCGTATCGGCTGGTGGTCGTCGGATCCAGCAGCAGGATCCGGCACGGCTGCGGTCCCCCGTCGCGATTGTGCTTGTTGCGCACGAACTTCAGCACCGTGCCGAGCGCTTCCACGCCGGAGTTGACGAACACCGAATGCCACTGCACGCCGGTGGTGTCCGCGCCGCTGAGCAACCGGTGCAGCAGGTAGCAGGCCTGCGCGCCCTCGGGTGGCACATAGGTGCTGGCCAGCACCATGTTCGGCACCTTGGCGGCGACCATCACGGTGAGTGCGTCACGCACCGTGCGCTGGTCACCGTCCAGGGCCGGGCCACTGGGTGATTCAAGGCGCACAGTCTGTCACCACGTCATAGGTGACGACCTCGGCGCTGGCGGATATCGGTGCGTCGTGCGGCGACCCGTGGTGTGGATGCATCCGCCCGAACAGCGGCGAGTTCTTCCAGCTGTCATAGTCGGCCGCAGTCTCCCATTCCGTATACACCAGCCACTTCGCCCCTTCGCTCTGCGGCCGCAGCAGCCGGAACCGCAGAAACCCGCCGGCCTTCTCCAAATGCCCCTTGACCTGATCGAATCGGCTACTGATCTCGTTCTCCCGGCCATCCGGGACACCAAGGTGATTGATCGAAACAAACATGCGTCGTGAATCCTCGAAAGAATGGAATCGAAAATTGACACCACCGGTCCACGCACCTCGTTATGCGTAACCCGCAGCTCCACCTGAACGGTTGATTTGGGAACACCCCAAACCCCCAGTGCCGCAACGCCTTCAGCGTCCACCCGCGGTCACGGAGAAGTAGAACAGATTCTAGTTTGCCCTGCAACCAGAATGAGCAAATCGGTAGCTGCGATCTTCGAGACCAGAGCGGAGAATGCGCCACGGCAGGCTCCGGCAAATATTTTGCTGCGAGGATTCAATTTCGCCTGAGTAATGGTTTTCGAATGACCATGGGCGCGCACTCGGTGGGGTCGAAAACCGAGCTGCCCGGGCAGGATCCGGTGGCGGCGGCGTCGAGAACCGGACGCTCGCTGATTGCGGCGGCGCAGCGCGAGGCGCGCGATACGTCTGCGTGTGGCCGGGGCGCATCACCGGCATCGGCGCAGCTGCCGACAGCGACCCGGTCCCGGATGATCCGCGAGTAGCGGACCATCCGGGACGCTCAGGGCTGGACTAGGACAGGGCTTCGAGCAGGGCGGTGGAGTCGGCGACCGCGCCGAACACCCCGCCCTGCATGGTGACCATCTTCAGTGCGGCCTCGTGGTTGCCCGGGTCGGTGGCGCCGGTGCAGTCGGACAGGATCAGGCATTCGTAGCCGCGGTCGTTGGCGTCCCGCATGGTGGTGTGGACGCAGACGTCGGTGGTGATGCCGGTCAGGATGAGGTGGGTGATGCCGCGGGTGCGCAGCAGCAGGTCCAGGTCGGTGGCGTAGAAGGAGCCCTTGCCGGGTTTGTCGATGATGAATTCGCCCGGCAGCGGCGCGACTTCGGGGACGATCTCCCAGCCGGGTTCGCCGCGCACCAGGATGCGTCCCTGCGGTCCGGGGCTGCCGATCTCCGCGCCGATGCGCGCCGAGCGCCAGCGTTTGTTGGCCGGTAGGTCGGCGAGGTCGGGGCGATGGCCTTCCCTGGTGTGGATGATCGTCAGCCCGCTGGTCCGGGCGGCGGCGAGCACCTTGGTGGTGGGAAGCAGTCCGGCGCGGGTCAATTCGATGTCGTAGCCCATGGCCTCGACGTAACCGCCGGGGCCGCAGAAGTCGACCTGCCAGTCGATCAACAGCAGTGCCGTGCGAGCCGCGACGATGGGTCCGTCGAAGGGCCAGGTGTAGGGGTTCGCGGAAACCTGGGAGGTCATCGGGTCACCGCCCGCGGTCGTGGGGTCATCCGCAGCAGGGTGAAGAACAGTGCGCCGGTGAGCATTCCGACGATCGCCTCGGAGAGTCCCGGCGCCCACAGGTGTGCGGCCATGGCGCAGGCCGCGCCGCCCGCCCAGGCGAGGAACGGTTCGATATGCCAGGCGCGTTCGGTGCGGGTGATGCCGAAGCGGGGCAGCACCAGCAGATCCAGGATCATCACGATCCCGATCGGCGGCACCACCACCCCGAGCAGGTTGAGCCAGGTGTCGAAATGCGACCACACCCCCAGGCCGGCCAGCACGATGCCGACGATCCCGAGCACCACGGTCAGCGTCCGCATCGGCCGCCCACTGAGCTGACCCCACCCGATCGCCCCGTTGTACAGGCAGTGCGCGCACACCGATCCGAGGTTCACGAACACGAACCCGATCGCCACCGGCACCACCCACCCGCCGTGATCGACGAGAATTCCGAGGAAGTTGCCGCCGTTGGCGGCCGTGTCATGGGTGACGCCGAGCGCGACGAACACTCCGCCGACCACATTGGCGATCACGTTCGCCACCGGGAAAGCCGCTGCGGCAGCGAGGAATCCCTCCCGGCCGTTGCGCGACCACCGGGTGAAGTCCGAGGTCATGGTGCCCGAGTCGGCGAAGCAGGCGATCACCAGCGTGACGCACGCGCCGAAACTCAACGCTCCCCCACCACCGTGATACCCGAACACACTGCCGAGCGACACCGAGTTCGTCGCGAAGATCAGCGCCACCGCCGCGAGCACGAGATACAAAGGCGCGGCGACGATTCCGATCACCGACAGCGCCCGGATTCCGATCAGCGTGACGAGTACGTAGCCGACTCCGGCGAGCACGGAGGTCCAGGCCTCGTTCCAGCCGACGGTGCTGTGGATGACCGACCCGGTCAGCCCGGTCTGGAAGGCGAACCAGCCGATCACGACGGTGGCCAGGAAGGCCGCCGGAACCACCCGCCCACGTTGCCCGAAGGTCCGCGCGGCCAGTTGCGCGAAACTGCGCCCGGTGTCACCGGCGACGTAGCTGAGCGCGCCGACGTAGCCCATCAGCACCAGGTTGCCGAGCAGGATCGCCAGCATGCCGCGCCAGAAGCCCTGCGAGTACACCACCAGCCCGCCGAATACCGCGCAGGTGAGGATCATCGGGAACCCCACCCACACCGCCGACACCGACGCCAGACCGCGCCGCGCCGCGGCGGGGACGGGTTCGTTCTCGTACTCCGCCAGCACATCCGGTGTGGTGGTCGTGGATTTGTCGGGATCGAGTACGCCGGTCATCGCCCGGCCTCCTTCCATTCCAGCTGTCCGGCCTGGCTGCCGAGGAAGTGCGCGGCGACCGCGCGGGCGGCCGCCGCCTCGACGACCTCGTAGGAGTTGCCGACGTGTTCGTGCAGCAGGGTCAGTGCGCGCTCGAGCGCGCCGTCGAGGATGGCGTCGAGGATGCCGAGGTGTTCGGTGACGGTCGCGGTGACGCGCTCCTCGGTGCCGTAGTCGTAGGCGCGCACCAGCCGGATCTGGCTGTTGACGGTGGCGAGCATCCGGGTCAGCGACGGGTTTCCGGCGGCCGCGCTCAAGCGCAGATGGAAGTCCTCGTCCAGCAGCAGCACGTCGGGTCCCGGTTCGGGCGGGTTGTCGGCGTATCCGCTCCAGTCCTCGTGCAGCGCGCGCAGCCCGTCGAGGTCGTAGCGCAGCCGCGGGGAATCGATGACGCGTTGAATTCCCCTCAGTTCCAACGTGATTCGCACCTCGTAAAGGTCGCGGATGGTGGCGAGGTCGGGGATGACCGGGAAGTATCCGCCGTTGTCGTAGGTGAGCAGGCCTTCGGCGTGCAACCGGACGAGCGCTTCACGCACGGGGGTGCGCGAGGCGCCCAGCATGTCGGCGACCCGGGTTTCGACGAGCCGACCCCGCAGCGGGATGTCGCCGGACATCAACCGCCCGCGCAATTGGGTGTACACCTGGTGTCTGAGATCGGACATCGCGCCCGCAGCACGTGAATTCATGTCTGTATACACTCCTGCCGACATGTTTCGCGCTGCCGCGTCGGCCGTAAAACCCCGGTGACCGGTGATTGCCCGCAGGTTTCGCAATCCTCCCTTCCCGCCCGCTGCCCGATCGGAATGCGCGTCGACTTCGTGCCGGGCGCAGCATGTTCGTGGCGGACTGTCCCGGAACGCGATGGCTCGCCGCGCGATTCCCGCGCTGCTGACCGATAATGCTGCGCCGGAGCGTATTCCGGCGAACAGAGCGCAGGTCACCGAGGCCGTCGCGCGCCTCGGCGTCCCTGCCGCCCGCCTGCCGAGTGTGTAAGGTCGGCTCGGCAACTTCTCGCACAGGAGCACGGATCACGAATGACTAATCAACGCCCTCTGACTCCCTTCGAGCTCGCGCATTTCGATCGCGAGTCCCAGCTGGGCAACGTGCCGAAAGCCGAAGTGGCACTGTGGATCGGCACCACCGTGCGTGGGGACCTCGATCTCGACACGCTCCGCGAGGTGCTCGCCGAGTTGGCGGCCTCGCACGCGCTGCTGCACGCCGTGGCCGTCGCGGACGGCCACGGCGGTATGCGCTTCGAACTGCTCGCGGACTACCAGCCGCCGCTCGAGGTGCGGACCGGCGCGCAGGACGAGTACCTGCGGCTGATCAACAGCACCCCCGACTGGAGCACCGGCCTGTTCAAGGCGCACGTGATCAGCGACGGCGACGTGCACCGCGTGGTGATCGTGGTGCATCACGGCATCTGCGACGGTCGCTCCATGTTCCCGCTCGTCGGTGAACTGTGGGAGCGCTACAGCGCGCACCGCGCGGGTTCGCCGCTGCCGGTGTCGGATTCGGATTCCGTGCTGGTCGACGGCGTCGACGCGCAGCTGGCGGGCACCGTCACCGAGGCCGAGGTCGACGCCTTCCTCGAGCAGCTGGCGTTCATCGTGGCGGCCGGTGATCCGAATCTGGTTCCGCTGCAACTGCCTTTCGACAGCGACGGCACCGCCGACGCGCGCGGCCGTTTCGCGCTGCACACCATCGAATTGAGTCCCGAGGAAACCGCCACCGTCGTCACCGCCGCGACCGCACACGGATTCTCGGTCAACAGCCTGCTCAGCGGCGCCGCCCTCGCCGCGGTCCGCAGCGAACTCGACGCCGACGCCGGACCGGTGATGATGCTGGCCGGGCACGCGGTGGATGTGCGCGCCGAACTCTCGCCGCCGCTGCCCGGGCCGACCGTCCTCAACTGCGTGGGTGGCGTCCCCACACCGGTTTTCGCCGCCGCCGACGTGGATCCGGTGGAGCTGGCGAAGATGGTCGAGGTGGGCGTGCGCGGCGCGGTCGAGGCCCGCTTCCCGGCCCTGATCCTGCGCGCGCTGGTGCGCGGCATCGACCCGGTCGCGGCGGGCATGCCGGTGGTGCTGCCGACCCTGGGGCTGTCGAATATCGGCCGGATTCCGGCATATCCGGTGCCGGACGAGCTCGAGCTGGTCCGCAACTTCGTCTACGCCAAGGCCCCCGGCATGCCGCCCGCGATGACCATGTTCACCATCGGCGATCGCCTCACCATCCAGGTCGAGTACGACACCGTCGAGCACACCCACGAACAGCTCGGCCGGGTCACCGAGGCGATGCGCGAGCAGCTGCGTCGTCTCGCCGGTATCGAGGCGCGCTAGCGGCGACCGGTAGTCCGTGAAAGTCATTGTCAGCCGAGACAAGTGCATCGCGGCGGGCCAGTGCACCCTGCACGCCGAGGCGGTTTTCGAGCAGAGCGACGACGACGGCCTCGTCCAGCTGCTGACCGAGCGCCCCGGCCCCGAGCAGGCCGACGGGGTGCGCACGGCCGCCAAACTCTGCCCAGCGCAAGCCATCCAGATCGAGGAATAGCGGATATCCATGTCTGATACATCGACCGAATCCATCGCCGAGGCGCCCTTCTACCCCATGCCCCGTGCTGCGGGCTGCCCGTTCGCTCCCGCCCCCGAGGTGCGCGAGATCGCCACGGCCGGACCGATCTCCCGGGTACGGACCTGGGAGGACAAGGAGTACTGGCTGGTCACCGGGTTCGACGAGGCGCGGGAGCTGTTCCCGAATCCCGATGTCCACCTGGACAACCTGCACCCCGAGTTTCCGCACACCAACGCCTCGATGAAGGGGTTGGCGGCGCTGAGCCCGCGCACCATGTTCAACTCCGAGGGCGCCGAGCACGCCCGCTTCCGCCGCATGCTGGCCAAGCCGTTCACGCCCAAGCGGCTCGAGACCATGCGCCCGCTCATCCAGCAGCACGTCGACGATCGCATCGATGCCATGCTGGCGGGCGGCAATTCGGCCGACCTGGTCAAGTCCCTGGCGCTGCCGGTGCCGTCGGGCGTCATCTGTGAGCTGCTCGGCGTTCCCTACGAGGATCACGCCTTCTTCCAGCATCACACCGAGGTCGGGTTCGACAGCAACACCTCCCAGGAGGAGGCGATGCAGAACACCCTGCAGCTGCTGGACTACCTGAACAAGCTGATCGAGATCAAGACGGAGAGTCCCGCCGAGGACATGATCTCCGATATGGCCGAGCATGTGCGTGCGGGCGACCTGCAGCCGTGGGAGGCCTCGTTGCAGGCCGTGGGTTTCCTGGCCGCCGGTCACGAGACCACCGCGAACATGATCGGGCTCAGCGTGATCGCGCTGCTCGAGCAGCCCGAGCAGCTGGCGCTGATCCGTGACACCGACGATCCGAAGCTGCTGATCAACGCGGTCGACGAACTGGTGCGCTACATGAGCATCCCGCACATCGGGCTGCGGCGAGTCGCGGTGGCCGACATCGAGATCGCCGGTGAGACCATCCGCGCGGGCGACGGCATCATCTTCGATCTCGGTGCGGCGAACTGGAATCCGGAGGTCTTCCCGGATCCGGAGCGCATCGACGTGACCCGCGAGAACGCCGCGCAGAACCTCTCGTTCGGCGCCGGCCGCCACAACTGCATCGGGATCCAGCTGGCCCGCATCGAACTGGCGATCACCCTGCAGACCCTCTTCCGCCGGATTCCCGGGTTGCGGGTGACGGCCTCCTACGACGAGATCGATTTCAAGGAGGAGGCGATGGTGTACGGCATCCACCGCCTCCCCGTCGAGTGGTGACCCGGCACTGACGGCATCGGTGTCGCGGCGATCGCCGCGGCACCGAACCCGGAGATTGCGTGGGCGAATTGTCCGAATGCAGGCTGTGAATTCGCCGTGAATTCGGTTCCCGTGCGACCCGGGTGAACCGGTCGGCTCGAATGCGCCGATGTCCGGTGAACAGAACGATGGGCGTGCGTATCACCGGTCGGACACTGCGAGAGTGGGCTCGCCGGAACATCTCTCGACGCATTCACGCCACCTCGCCGGAGTGTCGGCCGGGTGGCGGGTCGATGGCGCTGTCACTACGGTGGGGCGGGCATTCGGAGCCGATGACGGGGTGATTATGGCGTTGACGACGGTTGAACAGCGGGTTGTCGCGGAACGAGAAGTGGCGCGAGGACGCGTGGTCCCGTTGAGCGTGGTGTGGGTGGCGGCCGTGCTGGGCATACTGTCCGGCTGGCATTTCATCGAACAGGTCGCCGCGGCCCCGCACGCTTTCATGCATCTGGTCGATCTGGGCACCTATCAGATCGCCGCGGAACGGGTGGTCGACGGAATTTCCGTGTACGACAATCCCTTGCGCGGACATACCCGTGGCGTCTGGGAATTCGTGTATTCACCGTTCGCCGCACTGATGTTCGTGCCGCTGGCGTGGTTGCACGGCAATGTCTTCACCTGGGTCGGCGGTCTGGGCAATTTCGCGCTGCTGGTCGCCTCGATGTGGGCGGCGCTGGATGTGCTCGGTCTGCGCCGGGATCGGCGGACCGCGGTGCTGGCGGTGTCGATCTCCGGGCTCATGCTGCTGTGCGAGCCGATTCGCGAGACCGTCACGTTCGGGCAGGTCAATATTCTGCTGATGCTGCTCGTACTGGTGGATATGGCACTGCCGGATTCCTCTCGGTGGAAGGGCGTGCTCACCGGTGTCGCCGCCGGAATCAAGCTGACCCCGGTCTTTTTCGTGCTCTATCTGCTGGTGACTCGCCGTTTCCGGGCCGCGGCCACCGCGATCGGCGCGCTCGTCGCCACCATGGTGCTGGGTGCGGTTGTGCTGCCGAAGGATTCGTGGACCTTCTGGACCGGCGCGTTCGCGGACCCGACCCGGGTGGGTGTGCCACAGAACCCGCAGAACGAATCACTGCGCGGCATGATCGCCCGCTCACTGGGCACCGGTGCCGGCATGCAATTGCTGTGGCTGGCAGGCGCTCTCGCCTTCGCAGCGGTGTGTCTGCTGCTGGCGCGGCGGCTCTCGGGGTCCGGCTATGAGCTCGCGGCGGTGTCGCTGTGCGGTGTGATCACCACGGTCGTGTCCCCCTACAGCTGGATCCATCACTGGGTGTGGCTGGCCCCCTTGCTGATCTGCCTGGCCGACCTGGCGCTGCGCGAGCGCAGCGTGCTGATCGGGGCGGGGCTGGCGGTGGCGGCGGTGGTCACCTCCGGCGGCCTGATGGACCTGGTCGGGGTGCACTACGGCAGCGTCTTCGACCTCCCCGGCCACGGCCCGTTCGCGGTCTTCGACCACAACGCCTACATCTGGCTGACCCTGGTGCTGCTGGCGGCCCTCGGGTGCCGCCCGATGCTGCGACGATTCCGTCCGCAGCGATCCGAGGGTCCGCAGCAGCACACGTCGGAACTGTCGCGACCGTCAGCGGCTACGATCCGGACTTCGTAGCCGGCTGAAGCGCACGACCAGCGGGTATCCGCGCAGTTCGGGGTCGAACGGCGCGCGGCTGGTCCGCAGTGAATCGGTGAGGCTCGCGAGGATCTGGCGGCTGAAACTGTGCTCGTCGAACGCGTCGACGGTGGTGACCACACCCGCCACCCGCACGTGCACCTGGGTGTCGTCGCAACGGAATTCACATTCGATGGCGCCACCGGGCACGGTCGACAACATCACGGCGGTGGCCACCTCATCGAGTGCCACCCGCACGTCAGTGACCACATCGATCGTGAAATCCGCTGTCAGCAATACTGTTTCGGCCACCGCACGCAGCATCGACAACTGCTTCACCTCGGCGCGCAGCCGCAGCCCGATATCTCCGGCGTGCGGTCCCATAACGCCCTGCGACCCGGCGAGCGCGGCCGCCCGGTCATGCACGAGCCCGGCGCCCGGCGCGTAACCGGCACCCTCACCTCGTGGTGACTCCTGCATATTCTCACCACCCATCGAATTCCGACTGTCGATCTCGGACCTTTCGATCTCGTCGTACCCCGCTGTGGGCGGTGAAAACCGCTGGGAATGCTTGATCTCCCGGGTTTGAGGACGGGTGCGCCGGGAACTGCGGCCGTATCACGACCTCGCCATCGGAAAGGAACACTGCATGATCGCCCTGGGGCTCATCCTGCTTCTCGCCGGGATTCTGCTCGGTATACCCATCCTCACCACCATCGGCGTCATTCTGCTGGTGGTCGGCGCTGTGCTGATGCTGCTCGGTGCGGTCGGCCGCCCGATCGGCGGGCGCAGCCACTACTACTGATTCCTCCTCTCCTGGAAAGGAATTCATGATGCTGAGACGAATCGCCCATCCGCTGCTGGCCGCCGCGTTCGTGGTGGACGGGGTCGACACCCTGCTGAATCCGGAGACGCGCGTGAAATCCGCGAACGACCTGGTGCAGCGGGGCCAGCAGGTGCTACCCGAACGCGCGGCCGCCGTCCTGCCGAACGATCCGGCCCGCCTGGTGCAGGTCACCGCGGCGGTCCGGGTCGGCGGTGGGCTCATGCTGGCCACGGGGCGGCTGCCGCGGATTTCCGCGCTGATACTGGCCGCCACCACGGTTCCAGCCACCCTCACCGAGCGGGACTTCTGGAACGAGACCGATCAGCAGCGCCGTTCCGCAAAACGCACCGCGTTCCTGCGCGATGCCGGACTGCTCGGCGGCCTGCTGATCGCCGCCGCGGATACCGGCGGGCGGCCATCGGTTGGTTGGCGGGCGCGTCGCGCGGCGGATCGACTCTCCCGCAAGGTGGGTGACAAGGGCGCCAGCCCGGTCGCCCACCTCGCGGAAGCCGTCGCCCAGCAGGCCCCGGTGGTGTGGGAGTCCTTGCGCGACAAGGGCGGTCACCTCGCCGAGGTCACCCGTGAACAGGGCGCGCAGCTGGCGGAAACCGTCCGTGACAAGGGCGGCGAGCTCGCCGAGACCGCGCGGGACCGGGGTGGCGAATTCGCCGAACTGGCCCGGGAGCGCACTCACGAGTTGGCGGACACCGCTCGTGACAAGGGCGGTGAACTGGCGGATACGGCTCGCGACCGCGGTGGCGAGCTGGCCGATCACACGCGTGGCCGGGCTCGGCGACTGGCGAAAACCGCTCGGGCCCGGCGCGATCAGGCTGCCGAGGTGGCCGCCGATCGCGGCGCTCACCTCGGTGAGCTGGCTCGCGAACGGGGCGCGCAGCTCGCGGATCGGGTGCGCGGTTAGCGTCGCAGGCACGCAAACGAAGGCCGGGCCGGGGGGAGAAATCCACCCGGCCCGGCCTTCGCGCTGTAGGTCAGCGGCTGCGGTGACTGCGGCGTCCGCCTTCTGCCTTGGCCTCGACGGGCTGCGCCTGCGCCCCCTTGCGTCCGGCCTCGCGCGGGTCGGCACCGTGCTCGGCGCCGAAGCTGCCACTGCTGGCCTTGCCGCCGCGGCGGGCCTGCTCCCGGGTGTCGGGACGATTGCCGAACTGTCCGGGATTCTTGGGGTTCGCCATTACGAGTCTCCTTCGGCGTGATCGAGTTCTTCAGGGTCACTGCTCGGAATCGGTTCGGGGCCGAACATGACGGCTTCCCACCATCCGTCGAGTGGGCTGGGGTCCGGCCATGTGGTCACCATGTTTCGTTCCTGGCGACGGTCAACGCGGCGTCGCTGCATCGGTGCGGCTCCCGCCTCGGCGAGCGCGCCGAGGGCGAACCGCGTCCTTGAGCTTCTCGCCGACATCCTTCAGGTCAGCGCGGCGCTGCAGGCGACGCCCCTCCCCTGCCATTCGGCGATCTCCGAGGGTTTCGCCCGCGAACTGCCGTACCCGTCCGCGGATCCTGTCGACCTTGTTTCGAATCTTGTTGCCACCATTCATCGTTGCGTCCTTCTGGATTGTCGATCTCTTGACCGACCTACCCGCGATATCGGTTCCGAAACAGTCACGCCGATGCGGCGTTTCGTCCCGCGTGTCGCATTCGTGTCACGAGTTGACCGGTTTCACAGGCGTTGCGGCGGGAATTCGAACAAAGTAGGTCCGAAAGCTGGAGGAGTGTCCTCGATGACGTACTACAACGGAACTCCGGAAACCTCGAAAATCCCACCCACCATCCTTGACGGAGTCGGCTGGCCCGGCTTCGCGTTGCTGTTCGCCGGGGTCGTCGCCCTGGCCTGTACCGCCGGTTCGCCCGGCGCCGATGCCGGCACGGTTGCCGGGGTCTCGATCGCGGTGATCGCCTTGCTCTCCGGCGTGTTGCGAATCACCATAGAACATGGTCGGTTTCGTCGGCAGGAGGAAACCGGCGTCTGAGTCGTGACGGCGACACCGCGGTCGTCGAATATCGCAGCACCGCGGAGGTAATCGCCGATATGAACAGTAGCGCCTATCTGATCACCAAGCTGCACCGCCTCCTGGCCGAGGACGCCCGGGTCGCGGAATCCGCAGTACAGGTCGCGATTCGCGGCCGAGTGGTGGTGCTCTCCGGTGAGGTGCGCAGCGCCGAACACCGGGAGCGCATGGAACACGTTGTGCGGCAACAACTGCCCGCACTGAGAATTCGCAACGACATTCTGGTGAGCCCGTCGCTACCCCGTGGCCGCTGACCACGGGGTACCGGTCACCACCAGGTGTCGTCGTCGTCTCCGCCGAAGATCCCGTCGGCCACCCCGTCGAGAGCTTCGGCGGCCAGGATGCCGCCACCCACACCGAGCGCGATCTGCCCGGCACCCGCGAGGAAATCGCCGATGCCCGATTCCCGCTGCGGCGCGGGCTGTCGCCGCGCCGTCTCCAACTGCTGCCGCAACAGCGTGATCTGTTGGCGCAGTTGGATGTTCTCCTGACGGAGTTGCACGATGATCTGCTCATAGTTCTGCGCGTTCATGATTCGTCCTTCGCTGGTGGTCTCCGCCGGTCATCCGGTGTGCCTACGACGATGCGGCTCGCCGCTGACAGCCCACCGATACGTCGCCGACAGGGCACCGCACGCGATAGCGCAGGATGGATCCCATGACTCATCGAGCGGATCCGACGAGGTACGACGGAACGATGCGGTATCGCCGCTGCGGCCGATCCGGACTGGATCTGCCGCTGCTGTCACTGGGTTTCTGGCACAACTTCGGTGACGATCGGCCGTATCGGACCCAGCGCGAGATTGCCCTGCGCGCCTTCGACCTGGGAATCACCCACTTCGACCTGGCCAACAACTACGGCCCGCCGTATGGGTCCGCGGAGATCAACGCGCGCCGTATCCTGCGCGAGGACCTCGCCCCCTACCGCGACGAGCTGATCATCTCCACCAAGGCGGGCTGGGACATGTGGCCCGGCCCCTACGGTCAGGGCGGCGGCTCCCGGAAATACCTGCACGCCTCCCTCGACCAGTCGCTGACCCGCCTGGGCCTCGACTATGTGGATATCTACTACTCCCACCGATTCGACCCCACCACGCCGCTCGAGGAAACCGCCACCGCCCTGGATTCGGCTGTCCGTCAAGGTAAAGCCCTCTACGTAGGTATCTCCTCCTACACCGCTGACAACGCCTCTCGCATGGCCGACCTGCTGCGCGAGCTCGGCACCCCGCTGCTGATCCATCAGCCGTCCTACTCCATGCTCAACCGCTGGATCGAAACCGAAGGCCTCCTCGACGCGGCCGCCGACCACGGTTTCGGCGTCATCGGTTTCACCGCGCTGGCCCAGGGCCTGCTCACCGGCAAATATCTCGACGGCATCCCCGAGGGTTCGCGAGCCACCCAGGGCAAGTCCTTCCAGACCGACCTGCTCACCCCCGAAATGCTCGACCGGCTGCGGAAGTTGAACGCGATCGCCGAACGCCGCAACCAGTCCCTGGCGCAACTCGCCCTGGTCTGGGCGTTGCGCGACCCGCGAGTCACCTCGCTGGTCATCGGCGCGTCCAGCACCAGCCAGCTCGAACAGAACATCGCCGCCCTCGACAACCTCGAGCTGGCATCCGACGAACTGACCGAAATCGACGCGCTGCTCGACGACGACGGAGCGGTCGACCTCTGGCGCTCGGCCCGCGAGGGCACGCTCTGAACACACCCGATGGCCGAGCCCGCGCGGGTTCGGCCATCAGGCCCCTCATCGGGAATTGGTCACTCTGCCAAGGCTTCTCGGATCAGTTCGAGGGGATGCCAGGCGGTGCGGCCGGAGCCGTGGAAGATCTGCTGACGGCAGGAGACTCCGGTGGCGGCGACGATGGTGGTCGGGGGTTCGGCGGCGAGGGCGGGCAGGAGGCGATCTTCGGCGATGGTGAGCGACAGGTCGTAGTGTTCGGATTCGAAGCCGAAGGAACCGGCCATGCCGCAGCAGCCGGAGTCGATTTCGACCACCTGTGCGCCCGGAATGCGTTGCAGCAGAGCCATGGTGGCGGCGGTGCCGACTTCGGCCTTCTGATGGCAGTGACCATGGTAAAGAATGCGGCGACCCGCGAACCGTGAGCCGGAACGCAAGCGTAGACGGCCCGCGTCGATGGCTTCGACGAGGAGTGCTTCCACCTGACGGACCCGTGCGGCAACCTCCTTCGCATCCTCCGAATCGGGTAGCAGTGCGGTGTGTTCGTCGCGGAGCATGAACACGCAGGAGGGTTCGCAGCCGACGATGGGTGAGCCTGGGACCGTGGTGTTCGCCAGTGAATCCACCAGTCCCCCGGCCTTTTTGCGAGCATCGTCGAGCAGGCCCTTGGACATGCTCGACCGGCCGCAGCAGCCGCCGGTCGCCAGCTCGACCTGCCAGCCCGCGCGTTCGAGGAGTTCGATCGCGGCCTGACCGATGTGCGGTTCGGTGTAGGTGGTGAACGAGTCGGCCAGCCAGTTCACCGTTCCCAGTGAAACGGGCGCGCCGGTGTCGCCGCGGCGGCGGAACCAGCGAATCAGGTTGGTGCGCTGGAACTCCGGGAGCGGTCGCGCGGCGGCGATGCCGAGCGTGCGATCCAGGAGACGGCGCAGGGGCAGGATTCGCCCCGGGGCGTTGGACAGCGGTGCGGTGGCTGATCCGAGCCGGTTGAGGGTGCGGATCGCGCCGAAGATCCGGGAGCGCAGCGGCGTGCCGTGGATCTCGTGATGGTGAGCGAGGGTCTCGGCCTTGAGCGTGGCCATGTCGACGCTCATCGGGCATTCGTTCTTGCACGCCTTGCACATCAGGCACAGGTCGAGGATCTCGTGCAGGCGTTCACCGCCCAGCGCCGCATGGGGGTCCGGCTCGGACAGTGCCTTGACCAGGGCGTTGGCCCGACCGCGAGTGGCGTGCTCCTCGTTGCCGGTGGCGATGTAGGACGGGCACATCACCCCCGGCCCGGCCTTGCGGCACAACCCGATGTTCATGCACCGGTCCGCCGCCCCGCGCATCCCGCCCACCACTTCGAAATTCAGCGTGGTGGTGATCGGCGGCGCGGGCGGCAGCGCATCCCGATCGCGCAGGTTGTCGGTCATGGACGGCGCGTCCACGATTTTGCCCGGGTTGAGGATGTTGCGGGGATCGAAGAGCCGCTTCACCTTTCGCATCGCCTCGTAGAGTTCGTCGCCGAAGATCTCCCGGTTGAACTCGCTGCGCGCCAGGCCGTCCCCGTGCTCGCTCGAGTTCACCCCGCCGTACTCGGCGACCAGATCCTTGACCGCCTCGGCCACCGACCGCATGCGATCCACCTGCGTCGGATCGGTGAGGTCTACGAACGGCCGAATGTGCAGGCAGCCCACCGAACAGTGCCCGTAGAACCCGGCCTCGAGCTGATGCTCGTCGAGGATCTGCTTGAAACGCCGCGTGTAGTCGGCCAGGTGCACCGGATCGACGGCGGTGTCCTCCACGAACGCCAGCGGTCGCCGCGTCCCCTCCCCGGCCGCCATCAGCAGCCCGAGACTGGACTTGCGGACCTTCAGCAGCGCCTGCTGATCGGCGGCGGTCACCGCCCGCAGCGTGTGATAGCCGTGCCCGTTGCGCCGCCACACCCGCTCGAGCCGGTCGAGCCGATCGGTCAGCTCCGCCTCGTCGTCCCCGGTGAACGACACGAACAGCAGCGCCCCCGGATCGCCGGCCAGAATCGTTGCCAGCCCGGCATATTCGACCTTCCGCCGGGACAGTTCGAGGATGGTGCGATCCATCAACTCCACCTGATGCGGATCACAGCTCAGCGCGTCGGTGGTGGCCTCGATGGCGGACTGGGTGTCGTGGAAGTGGCCGACCGCGTACACGGTGTGCGCCGGTTTGGGGATCAGATCCACCAGCGCGTGTGTGACCACCACCAGCGTCCCCTCCGCGCCCACCACGAATTTGGCTGTGTCGAACGGCTTGTCGGCCCCGTATCCGGCCAGCCGGTCGAGCCGATAGCCGCCCGCTCGCCGCCAGAACATCGGCATTCCGGCCGCGATGGCGGCCTCGTTGCCGGTGACGATCTCCGGAAGCTCCTGATAGATGCGACCTTCCAGCGTGTTCGCCGTCGCCCGCCGCTTGCGTTCCAGCTCGTCGACCGGTTCCAGCCGGGCCTTGGACCCGTCGGCGAGCACCACGTCCAACGCCCGCACATGATCGATCGTCATCCCGTAGCGCAGCGACCCGCTGCCCGCGGAATTGTTGCCGATCATCCCGCCGATGGTGGCCCGGTTGCTGGTGGAGGTGTCGGGCCCGAACATCAGCCCGTGCGCGGCGGCGGCCCGATTGAGCTGATCCTGAACCACTCCCGCCTCCACCAGTGCGGTCTGTGTCCCGGGATCGATGACGATGCGGTCCAGATGCCGGGACAGGTCAAGCACGAGCCCGGGACCCACCGTCTGCCCCGCGAGGCTGGTGCCCGCGCCCCGCGCCACGATCGGGACACCCAGGTCCGCGGCCGCCCGCACCGCGCACGCCACATCATCGGCATGCCTCGGAAACGCCACGCCGAGTGGCGTGATCGCGTACATGCTGGCATCGCGGGAGAACAGATGCCTGCTGTAGTCGTCGAAGGCGACCTCCCCCTCCAGCTGGGCCCGGAGCGCTCGTTCGAGCCGCTCACCCAGCCGTGGATCCGGTCCCTGATTCGTTGTCATCGTCATTGAAAGTCCTTGTGGTCCGATGTCATCGGCAGCAACGGCGCACGCACGGGAGCCGTGTCCACGGCGGTCGCCGCGCGCAGTCGCTTGCGCAGGGTCAGCACGAGCAGGGCGGCGATCCCGAACACGATCCCGAAGAACACCTGGGTCAGCGCGTACCCGCCGCCGCTGAGATCACTGAGCCAGCCCCCGATGTAGGGCCCGAAGAAGCTGCCCAGATTGCCGACCCCGTTGATCAACCCCATGCCCGCACCGGCAGCGGCCACCGGCGTCAGCTTGGTGACCGTCGCCCAGAACGGCCCGTACCAGGCGATGGAGGCCGCGGTGCCGAGGATCATCGCCAGCAGCACCAGCCATTTCTGTTGCGCCGACACGAGACTCGCGCCGACCAGGATCACCGAGGCGCACGCCAGCACCACCGACATGTGCGCGATATGCCCGCCGCGCCGGTCCGCGGACCGACCGACCAGGATGATCGCCGCACCCGCCGCCAGCTGCGGCAGAATCGCGATCAGCCCGACCGTCAGGTCCGTGTGGAACGCCTTCTTGAGCACGCTCGGCATCCACAGCGTCAGCCCGAGCAGTCCCATCTGCGTCAGCGTGTAGATCAGCGCGAACTGCCACACCACCGGACTGGTGAACGCCGCCTTGAAAGTGCCGCGGCTCTGCAGGGATTCACCCTCTTCGACGCGGGCCCGCTCGATGTAGTCGCGTTCCACCTGCGAGAGCCAGCTGGCCTTGGCCGGGGTGTCGCGCACCACCGCCAGCCAGGCGATCAATCCCACCACCAGCGGCGCACCGCCCTGGATCAGGAACATCCACCGCCAATCCAGGTACGTCAGAATGAATCCGGAGAACGGCGCCGCCACGATCGCCGCGATCGGCGTGTACAGCTTGAAAATGGCGAAGGCCCGGCTTCTTTCGGCGAACGGGAACCAGGCCCGGATAGTGGTCATCAGCGCGGGCTGCACGCCGCCCTCGGCGACGCCGAGCAGGAACCGCGCCAGCAGCAGCTGCCCGACGGAATGCGTGAGCCCCGAAGCCATGGCGGCCACACTCCACAGCACCATGAGAATCGCGACCCACTGTCGCGCACTCCACCGTTCGGCCATATAGCCGCCGGGAATCTGCAGCAGCAGATACCCCCAGAAGAAGATGCCGCTGGCCAGTCCCTGCTGGGCCCCGCTCAGATGCATATCCGTCTTCAGGTGTGGCAGCGCGAAACTGATGTTGGTGCGGTCGATATAACAGATCACGTAGATGAAGACGACGATCGGCAGGATATGCGTCCATCGCTTCATCTGGGACAGTCGCCGGACAGGGGAAGTCCGCTCGGTCACGACCTACCTCCTCGTAGGTTGCCGACGGATCCGTCGGCGTGTGTCGGCGTCCGGATTCCGCTGCGGAATCCGGGAAGTCGCTCGGAGCGGAGCAGTGCGAGTCGAGACCAGCAGGCCGGGGTATCCGGCCGCCCAGCGAAGAGCGAAGGGAACAGTGGAAACGTGCGGTGGGCCGTGCCGCTGGCTTTCGAACAGCGAAAACCGTTGCACCGGCTGATGTCTCACTCGGCGCGCAAGACCTCGAGGGCGTCCTGCAAACCACCCGGGTCGATGGTGACCCCGGCCAGCTCCAGGCCCATCTGCACGCCGGCCAGAGTTCCGGCCAAGGTCAGGTCGTTGAGGTCGCCGAGATGCCCGATCCGGAACACCCGCCCGGACAGCTTGCCGAGCCCGGTCCCCAGCGACATGTCGAAGCGGTCCAGGATGATTCGGCGCACCTTGTCCGCGTCGTGCGCCCCGCCTACCAGCACGGCGGTCAGCGAACTCGAGTACTCGCGTTCATCCGCGCACAGCACCTCGAGCCCCCAGCCGCGCACCGCTGCGCGGGTGGCCGCGGCGAACCGGTCGTGGCGGGTGAATACCGCGGGCAAGCCCTCTTCCTCGAGCATTACCAGCGCTTCCCGCAACCCGTAGAGCAGGTTGGTGGCCGGGGTGTACGGGAAGAATCCCTGCTCGTTGGAGTCGAGGATGGTCGACCACTCCCAGTACGAGCGCGGCAGCCGCGCGGTGCGGGACGCGGCGAGCGCCTTCTCGCTGATCGCGTTGAACCCCAACCCCGGTGGCAGCATCAACCCCTTCTGTGAGCATCCGACGGTGACGTCGACCCCCCACTGTTCGTGGCGGTAGTCGATGGACCCGAGCGAGGAAATGGTGTCGACCAGCAGCAGTGCCGGATGATTCGCGGTATCGAGGGCCGCGCGGATCTCCGGTATCCGGCTGGTGACCCCGGTCGAGGTCTCGTTGTGCACGACCGTGACCGCCGCGATCCGATGCCCGGTATCGGCGGCCAGCCGTTCGGCGAGCACCACCGGATCCGCACCGTGCCGCCAGTCGCCGGGCACGAATTCGACTGTGAGACCGAGTCGTTCGGCCATTTCCCGCCACAGTGACGCGAAATGCCCGGTCTCGAAGGCCAATACGTGATCCCCTGGCGACAGGGTGTTGACCAGGGCCGCCTCCCAGGCCCCGGTGCCGGAGGACGGATAGACGATCACCGGCGCGCTGGTCCCGAACACCGCGCGCACCCGCGGCAGCAGATCGAGGGTGAGTTCGGCGAAGTCGGGTCCGCGATGGTCGATGGTCGGCTGCGCGATGGCGCGCAGCACCCGGTCCGGGACATTGGTCGGGCCGGGGATCTGCAGGAAGTGGCGTCCGCTGTGGGCTGTCATGTGCTCGAATTTCCATTCCGTGCCGTGATATGGCACACTGTGCCGCGAAAAGGTTCAGCAAGGTTAGGGACGCACGATGAAGGAGTCGATACCTTGCGAAATGTCTTGAACACCTTGCGAGTTCTGGAGGAAGTCGCCTCGCGGCAGCCCATCGGCGTCGGCGAGCTCGCCCGGGTGCTGGATCTACCCAAGAGCACCGTGCAGCGCGCACTGGTCACCCTCGACACCGCCGGATGGATCCGGCCCGCCGCCGGTGAGGTCACCCGCTGGGCCATCACCACCAAGGCGCTCGCCGTGGGCGGACGCGCGGGCGGCGACCTGGGCATGCGCGGCACCGCCCTGCCGATCATGGAGGACCTGCGCCGCCTCACCGGCGAGACCATCCATCTCACCATCCCCGAGAACGGCAAGATGGTCCTGATCGAACGCCTCGAGACCGACAAGCCGGTCCGCACCAGCATGGCGCTGGGGCACGCGCTGCCCATGCACGCCTCCGCCAACGGCAAGGCCGTGTTGGCCTTCGCCCCGCCCGAACAGCTACGGCAGCTGCTGCTCGACGATCTCCCCCACTACACCGACACCACCATCACCGCACCCGAGGCGCTGCGCGCGGAGCTGGATCTCGTTCGGGCGCAAGGCTTCGCGGTCAATCGCGGGGAATGGCGCTCAGATGTCGGCGCGATCGCCGCCGCGGTCCTGGACGCGGAATCACGTCCGGTGGCCAGCCTCAGCGTCAACCTGCCGATCGGCCGCCTGACCGCCGAATCCGAACCGGTCTTCGCCGCCGCGGTCCGCACGGCCGCCGCCGACCTCGGCTCCCGGCTGGGCTGACCGGCTGTCACATTCGGGATCGGGTCACACCCGGAAGCGGGATACGAAGCGCCGCAGGATCTCCTGCGGCACGACGATCTCCTCCCGATGCCCCAGCAGCGTCAGATCACCGGCCTCGTCGGGCTCGAAATACCCTTCGTTGCGATAGATCGCGACCCGCAACGCGAACCCCGCGCTGTCGAGCTCGGGATGGAACTGCGTCCCGTACACCCGCTGCCCGACCCGGATCATCTGAACCGGGCATCCGGAGGTCCGGGCCAGCCACACGGCCCCCGGCGGCACATCCTGACACGCCTCCTTGTGCCCGCCGAAGGCCCGGAAGTTCTCCGGAAGCCCTTGCAGCAGTGGATCTTCGGCCGCCTGCTCGGTCAGTTCGATGGTCTGCGGCCCGGCGTTCTCGCTGTAGTGCTGCGGCCCGACTCGTCCACCGAGAGCGTCGGCGAGAACGCTCAGCCCGTAGCAGGCGCCCAGGTACGGGAAGTCCCGCCGCACGATCTCGATGAGCAGCTTCTTCAGCTCGGGTTCGAATACGCGCTGGTAGTCGTACTTGTCGGCCTCGGGATTGCTGAGGTTGCTCGGCCCGCCGCCGATGATCACGCCCCAGTACTCGTCCAGCACCAGATCCGGCAGTCCGTGATTCATCTCGATGCGCACCACCTCGTCGGGCCGCAGCCCGCCGGCGCGCAGGATGGCGTCGTATTCCTGGTCGGAGGCGGCCGGTTCCGGTCGCAGCTGCAACAGCAGACAGGGCTTGCCCATGGCACACATTGTGATCGGTCGCTTTCCGCGGGGGCGCGGCAACACGCGTTATTGACCTCTACCCGGCTCGAGGTTGCATGCTGGATCGCATGACTCGACCCGCCGACTTCTGGAATTCCGCCTACGACAATGACACCGCCCCCTGGGTGATCGGAGAACCGCAACCCGCGATCGTGGCCGTCGAGCGCGCGGGCGAGATCCAGGGCCGCATCCTCGAACCCGGTTGCGGCGCGGGTGAACACACGATTCTGCTGACCCGGCTGGGCTACGACGTGCTCGGTGTCGACCTGTCCCCCAGCGCCATCGACCAGGCCCGGGCCAACGCGGCCGCGCACGGCGTCCCGCAGGTGAACTTCGCGGTCGCCGATGCCCTGGCCCTGGGTGACGATCCGGCCTTCGCCGGGAATCCGCCCGGATCCGCGCCCGCCTTCGACACCATCGTGGACAGCGCCCTGTTCCACGTCTTCGGCACCGATCCGGAGTCGCGGGCGGCCTACGTCGCGGGCCTGCATACGGTCTGCAAGCCCGGCGGCGTCCTGCACCTGCTGGCGCTCTCGGATGCCGAACCCGGCTTCGGCCCCCGGATCAGCGATGCGGTGATTCGTG
The DNA here is from genome assembly GCF_045161165.1 of Nocardia sp. NBC_00511. NCBI lineage: Bacteria > Bacillati > Actinomycetota > Actinomycetes > Mycobacteriales > Nocardiaceae > Nocardia > Nocardia sp. NBC_00511. The sequence goes on along the minus strand of NZ_CP107849.1, from coordinate 2,600,580 downwards.
AATCCTTCACCACTGGTTGGGAATTGGAGCGCCTGGATCCGACGCGCTATCGCGGCCGCGTCACCGCGGGCGTCGCCGAGCAGGCCGCCACCCTCGCTGTCTCACCCGACGGCCTGGTCGATGTAGCGGCCTGGATCGCCCGTATCCGGCGCCTCTGAACCCCTGGCCTCGGATGATCTGTTAAGCTGCGGCTCTACTACTTCATATTGCGAATCCTAAAAGTACCTGTAACCGTCGGTTACAGGTACTTTGCTTTTCGGCCCCTTCCCCGGTCCCCGTGCCGATCCGGCAATTCCGGGAAAGCTCCGGCGCGATTCGTGAGCCACGCGCAAGATTGACTGGTTCGTCGTCCCCGAGGACGGGATCGCAACCATGGCGGCACACACCAAGCTCACGCCCGATCAGCGCAACGCGTTCCTGGCCGCCCAACTCGGTTGGACCATGGACGCTTTCGACTACTTCGTGGTGGTCTTCGTCTACGCCGATATCGCGGTCAGCTTCCACATGGCCAAGAGCGAGGTCGCGTTCATCACCACCGCGACGCTCATCATGCGGCCGGTCGGCGCGATGCTGTTCGGGCTCTGGGCCGACCGCGTCGGACGCCGGATCCCGCTGATGGTCGACGTCGGCCTGTACTCGGTGGTCGGGTTCCTGTGCGCGTTCGCACCCAACTTCACCGTGCTGGTGATCCTGCGGATGATCTACGGCCTCGGCATGGGCGGCGAATGGGGGCTGGGCGCGGCGTTGGCCATGGAGAAGATCCCCGCCGAGCGACGCGGGTTCTTCTCCGGACTGCTGCAGGAGGGCTACTCCTTCGGCTACCTGCTGGCCTCGCTGGCGTCACTGCTGATCTCGAATTGGCTGGGGCTGTCGTGGCGTTGGCTGTTCGCCCTGTCCATCGTCCCGGCCCTGATCATCCTTATCCTGCGGGCGCGGGTCCGGGAATCGGAGGTGTGGCAGTCGACGCGCGCGCAATTGCGCTCGACCCGAACATCCTTCCGCGACATCATCTCCAACCCGGTCATCGTGCGGCGCTTCGTCTACCTGGTGATCCTGATGACCGCCTTCAACTGGATGAGCCACGGCACCCAGGACGTGTACCCGACCTTCCTGTCGGCCACCCAGCACGGCGGCGCGGGCCTGTCGACGGTGACCGCCAAGTGGATCGCGGTGATCTACAACATCGGCGCGATCATCGGCGGGCTGATCTTCGGCACGCTCTCGCAGCGCTACGGCCGCCGGTACACCATAATTTTCTGCGCGCTGCTGGGTCTGCCCATCGTGCCGCTGTTCGCGTACTCGCGCACCGCGGCCATGCTGTGCCTGGGCTCGTTCCTGATCCAGGTGGCGGTGCAGGGCGCGTGGGGAGTCATCCCGGCGCATCTGACCGAGATGTCCCCCGACGCCATCCGGGGGTTCTACCCCGGCGTCACCTATCAGCTGGGCAATCTGCTCGCCTCGCTGAACCTTCCGATCCAGGAGCGATTGGCCGAATCGCGCGGCTATCCGTTCGCGCTCGCGGCGACCGCGATCCCGGTGTTCCTGGCGGTCGCGATCCTCACCGCGATCGGCAAGGAGGCCAGGGGAATTCGATTCGGCGGTGACCCACCGGCCGTCGCACCGGCCGCTCCGGAGTGAGCGACCTCATTTCTCCCGGCAGGCCACCAGCTGCGCCAGCGCCGACAGGTCGTCGGAGGTGTGGTCGGGACCCAGTGCGGCGAACGCGGTTTCGAGTGCGGTGGCGGCTCGGCCCAGGGTGCGCTGTCTGCCCCCGGCCTCCTCGATGAGGTCGGCGGCGTGGGCCGCACGCGCGGCGGTCATGGGGTGGCGGCCGTGATACATCCGGGCCAGCTCGCGCCCGGGCACGGTGCCCGACTCGAGTGCGCACACCACCGGGAACGACTGCTTGCGGTGAATCAGGTCGCTGTGCGCGGGTTTTCCGGTCACCGCCGGATCACCCCAGATGTCGATGGCGTCGTCGACGAGCTGGAAGACCAGCCCCAGTTCGCAGCCGAAGGTGTGCATGGCCGAGACCACCCGGTGGTCGGCGCCCGCGCACAGTGCGCCCAGCGCGCACGCGCAACCCAGCAGCGCACCGGTTTTCCCGGCCGCCATGTTCAGGTACTCGTCGACGGTGACGGCGTCGCGGGTCTCGAAGGCGCAGTCCTCGTACTGGCCGCGACACAGCGTGACGGTGGCGCGGGTCAGCCGGATCACCGCCTCGGCGGTGACGGTCTCGGGCACCCCGTCGCACAGGACGCCGAGTGCCAAGGCCTGCAAGGCATCTCCGAGCAGGGTCGCGTTGGTCTCGCCCCAGACCCGCCACACGGTCGCGCGGCCGTGCCGGAACGGATCGGTGTCCATCACGTCGTCGTGCACGAGGGAGAAGTTGTGCAGCAGTTCGACCGCGGCGGCGGCGTGCACCGCGTCTTCGGCACGGCCGCCGCACGCGGTGGCCGCGGCGAAGGTGAGGGCCGGGCGGAGCGCTTTACCTTGTACGCCAAGGCTTTCCGTACCGTCCGGTTCGCACCAGCCGAAGTGATATCCCGCCATCAGATCCAGCGGCCGCGCCAGCCCCCCGATCGCCGACCGGAGCACCGGTTCGATGGCCTGGCGGGCCTCGGTGAGCCGGTGCCGGGCCCGGTCTTCGACGGCGACTTCGAGTGGACTCGAGAGGGATTCCGGGACGCGCACTTGCGCGTGACCGGTCAATCCGGCGACGGACGGGCGGGAAAGCCCCCATCGACGCCTGGTCTCGGGATTCGGTCCCACGGTGATTCTGGTCGGTTTCGACGCTCGCATGTTCGGCCCCGCTCGCTCGGACACAGACGCCGCAGCCACCCGTCGGTAGCTGGGCAGCCATGCTGTGGAAGAAGCTCATGGTCCCATCGTGGGCCGAAACCTGGAGGTGGCCTGCCGGTTCCATTTCGGCAACGGCCGCGATGGGGACTCAGGTGAGAGGCAGTCCGTGCTCGAGCGCCTCTGCGGGAGCGCTCGTGTATCGGGCCGCCTGATAGTGGTAGTCGTGATTGGCGCGCACGTACAGGGTGTAGTTGTGGGCGGTGGTCAGGGTGTCCGCCCGATCCCGGCCGGTCACGCCGGCGTCCTCCAGTTCGGCCGGAAGCCGTTGCAGCGCATCCATCATGCGCCCGATGCATTCGGTGAGCATGTCGTTGACCAGTTGCAGGGCCTGCGCCCGGCTGTGGTCGTAGTGGTACTGCGCCAGCAGCACCGAGTTGTAGAGGTAGCCCGACGCCTCGTCGGAGGCGACCGACAGCACATCGTTGAACAGGCCCATGTGCTCGACGGCGGCCTCGCGCAGGCTGCGCACGGACGGCAGGTGCCGGGCGCCGGGAGCCAGATCGACACCCTCGGCGCGTTCACTGATATCGAGAAACACGTACAGTGCCACGCCGTCTCGTCGATGGGCGCGGTAGGTCTCGAGGTCGGGGAGATTGCCCGAGAGCCGTCCCACCGCCTCGGTGTAATAGGTCCAGAGCCAGTCGCGGATCTCCCCTCGCACGCTTTCGCGCCACTCGACCGACCGGTTGCGGCACAGTCGTTCCCACAGATCCGCGAAGGCGACCGCGAGTACGCCGGAAGGTGGTGTGCTGCCGTCCAATACGGCGTTGAGCGCGATGACGGCGGTCAAACAGCGCTGTGGATCCGGGATTTCGATGTCGAACTGGTCATCGACCACGAAAGCCCATGCGGTGTACTGGCTCAGCAGCGTGAGCTCGTCCACGTCGGCCCGCGGGCACCACAGTGCGTACATGCGCGCGGGTCTGGTGCGTTCCATGCGGCGGCGGGTCAATTCGGTTGGCACCAGGTCGAATGCTTCCAACCAGGCCCAGGTGGCCGCCTCCGCGTCGATCTCGGTGGGGTTGAGCCCCTCCGGGTCGAACGGCATGAAGAAATCAATTGCTTCCATACGAAACTACCTATCCCCCAGCCATTTTACCCACCATATCGTAAGCATCACGACATTTCGGGCATGTTCACCCGCATCAGGGGTCCCACTCACCAGGATTTTGCGGGCTGGTCGGTCGTCAGTCTGGCAGCGGGACCAGTCGCTGCGCCGAATCGAACAGGCTGCGCTGCGCCACCCGGGTGGCCGCCAGCGCCGCCAAAGTCGTTGCCGCGAGCAACATGTACATCACCACGATCTGATAGCGGATGGCGGTGAGCGGATCCACCCCTGCCAGAATCAATCCCGTCATCGCGCCCGGCAGGCTGATCAAACCGACCACCTTGGTGGAATCGATAGCAGGGATCAGCGCGGTCCGCAATGCGGAGCGCTGATTCGGCAGGAACGACTCGTGTGCCGAAAGCCCCAGCGCCAGTCGGGCTTCCACGGCATCGCGGGCGCGGCGGGCGTCTTCCACCAAGCGGCGCAGCGCGATTCCCGTCGATTGCATGGCCGAGGACACGATCATGCCGCCCACCGGAACCACCACCCGCGCGTGCGTGGAGATGATGCCCAGCGCGATCAGCGAACCCAGCGTGATGATCGAACCGAACGCCACCCCGATGGTCGCCGAGCGCCACGCTCGCGGCAGCCCGGCCCCGCGCCGACCCGCGACCCGTCCGGCGATCACGATCATCAGCGCCACCCAGCCCAGCGCGCCCGGCAAACCGGTGTGCCGGAACAGGATCAGCAGGATCGCGCCGACCGCGATCAATTGCACACCCGCCCGCGCCGCGGCGATCAGCAGTTCGCGGGTGAGATGCAGGCGCTGCCGGTAGGCGATGAGCGCCGCGAGAGCCACCAGCACCAGTGAGGCGCTGACCCCGGTCCAATCCGGTACCGCGAGATCGGCGGTCATCGCTGATTCCCCGCATCCGCGGCGCGCGTCAGGCGGCCCGCCGTCAACGTCCAGACCTCGTCGGAGACCTCAGCCACGAAACCCGGATCGTGGCTCACCAGCACCACGCTGCCACCGGTCGCCACGTGTCCGCGAATCAGCAGGGCGATCGCCGCCGCGGAGTCGCCGTCCAGGGCCGAGGTCGGCTCGTCCAGCAGCAGCACTTCCGGTTCCACCGCCAGGGCCCGCGCCAGGCAAACCCGTTGCGCCTCACCGCCGGAGAGTTCCGCGCACCGCCTGGCCGCGAATCTCGCCGGTAGCCCGGCCCGTTCGAGCAGCGTCTCGACGTGCTGGGTGTCGACCGGGCGACCCACCGCGACCTCCTCGGCGACGGTGTCGGTGAGCAGTGCCGGGCGCTGCGCGACCAGACCCACACGCCGGCGCAGGGCGAGCACATCGAGATTCGCGATCGGCCGATCGTCCAGCAGCACCCGGCCGCTGTCGGGATCGGCGAACCGGTTGAGCAGCCGCAGCAGCGTCGATTTGCCCGCGCCGCTGGGCCCCACGACGGCCGCACACCGCCCGGTGGCGAAGGTCGCGTCGACGTCGACGAGAACGGGGGTGTCGCCGTGACCGAGGCTCACCCGTTCCAAAACGATGCTGGGCACCGCCCAACCATGCCTCACCGAGACGATCGAGGCAGGACGGGGTTGCCTGAAAGCACAAGATCATCCGCGCCGCCGTCCTATGCTGCGCACCGTCACCCCGAATTACCGGCACCACCCGGAGGCACCACATGCTGTCCCTACAGGAGATCTCCGACCGCATGGAAATAGCGGACCTGATGGTCCGCTATTCGCATGCCGTGGACACCCACGAGTGGGAGACCCTCGACGAAATCTTCACCCCCGACGCCCATATCGACTACACCGCCATGGGTGGACCGGCGGGCGACGTGGAATCCACCAAGAAATTCCTCGCCGCCGTGATGCCGAACTTCTCCGCTTTTCAGCACATGATCAGCAACTCGTCCATCCGGGTCGAGGGCGATCAGGCCACCGCCCGCACCATGTGCCACAACCCGATGCTGGTGACCTCCGCCGACGGCAGCACCCAGTTGATGCTGTGCGGACTCTGGTATCTCGACACCTTCGTCCGCGTCGACGGCGACTGGCGCATCCAGCAGCGGGTCGAGGAGAAGAGCTACATGTTCGTCGCGCCCGACGCGGTCCCCAAGAGCTGATCGAACAGCTCACGGTAGCCGCGCAGGGCCTGCCGCATCGCCTCGGTGTCGGCGGCATCGCCACGCGACCACTGGCTTTCGAGCTCCTCGCGGCGCCGGCCGCAGCGGTCGGTCAACTGCGCGATGGCGTCACCGACCAGTCCGTCGGCGCGGGTGACCGCGTCCTTGGGATCGTCGACGAAGCTACCCTGGACCTCGCGCCACTGCTCACGCAGCTGGCCCTGATCGGCATCGGCGAGAATGCGCCCGCCATTGCCCGCGCCGCCGTTCGGCTTGCGATCCGCCGCGTCGGCCCGCTCCGGGCGTCCCGGCGTCTGGACGTGCTGGCCCTGCGCGTGATGGGCCATCGGATCCCCGGCGATCTCCCCGCGTGGATCGAATCCCGGTGTCTGCGAGCCTCTCCCGTGCGCTTCCGGGTCGAAGCCCTGCGGCCGCGGATACTGCGGAGGGCTGTCGGGGCCCAGACCGGGCGGACGCGTCTCCGCCGCATCCAGGGCCGGATCCCGCGGCGGCTGCCCGGGAGCGGAGCTCGCCTGCCGACCGTGGGCGCCCAGGTCGACGCCTTCGGACCGCGCGGTTCGAGCTTCCGCGTCCGGCTGCTCCGGGTGATCGCCGTGCTGTGCGGGATCGACGTCCTCCGCCGCGGGCGCAATATCGTTGCGCCGGTTGAACTCTGTGGTCATGGTGCTGCCTTTCTAGTTGTTCCGGGGATTTCCGGCGGGCGCGCCGTCGAGCAGTTCGGCGAACAACGCGCGGTAGTGCACGATGGCCGTGCGCAGGTCCTCGGTGGACACCGCGCCTCCGTTGGCGTGCGCCGCGATGTCGTGCGCGGCCCGGAAATGCTCGAGCGGACGGGCGTGCTCCACCGAAAGATCCGACAGCTGCTGGTCGTAGCTCTCGCTGGGGTAGCCGCGATCGGTCATCACCTGGGTGACCAGTCGGTCCGCGGCGTCCAGGGCGCCCGGCGGATCATCGACGAACTGCTCCTGGATGTGGCCCCACTGCGCGCCGTAGCGCTGCTTCTCCGGATCGGAGAGCTCACGCAACTGCAGTTTGTCGTGCCGCTGCTTGCGGTCGAGCAGCTCGCGTTCGGCCTCCCGCCGATTCGGGGATTCCTCCACCGCCCGTTCGTATTCGGGCCCGAACCGCTGTTGCAGCTGACGGCTGCGCCGCCGCGGTCCCAACGCCACCACCAGTAGCAGCGCGACCACGACGATCACCACCAGCACGATGATGAGTGTCACTGTTGCACCCGACATTCGATCCTCCTCGCCGAGTCTGTTGTCCTGGCGACGCAATGCCTCGCAGCCGCGGCATCAAACCGGTGCGGTGGAAGTGGCCTTGGCGGACAGCGCGATCCGCTGGCACTCGATGAAATAACGCATCGACTGCCACCAATGCCGCCCGCCCGGCACAACCGCCCGTCATCATGGGTTATCGGTCGGTCCGGACGCACCGCGAGGAGTTTGCGCCATGACGAATCTGCCCGCCCCCGCCCGCCACCGTGCCGAGCTGGAGAAGGCTTGGGCGCGTTGGACGACCACCTCCGGGCGCCGGCCGGGCCTGGACATGGTGTTGCGCTCCGAGGTGGTGGCGTCCTGGGAGCGGTCGCTGCGCACGGTGGATCCGGCACGCGCTGTGGCCCCGGCCGCCGATCGCGACGAATTGGGTTCGCGCTGGGCCGAATCCCCGCTGCGCACACCGGTCACCGAGCTGGCGGGCGAATTACGGGCACTGGCCGAGGATTCCGGCCTGGTCGCCGTCGTCACCGACGAGGAGGGGACCGTGCTGTTCAGTTGCGGCGATCGATCCCTGCGCCGCAGCGCCGAATCCGTGAACCTCGCGCCGGGCGGCTGCTGGGACGAGCCCTACATGGGCACCAGCGGGGTGGCGCTGTCGCTGCACAGCGGGCGACCCGGGTCGGTGTGGGCGGCCGAGCATCTGGTCGAGGCGCTGCACGGCTGGGTCTGCTACTGCGCGCCGATCCGCGCGGCCGACGGCCGTCAGCTCGGCGTGCTGGATCTCTCGACGTACTGGGATCGTTCGCATCCGCTCATCCTCACCACGGTGCGCGCGCTGGTGTCCGCCATCGAATCCCGTTTGCACGCCGAGCAATCGCGGCCCGCCGGGCATACCCGGCTCGAGGTGCTCGGCGCGCCTCGCCTCTACAAGGAGGGCAAGCTGTTCGCCATGAGGCCGCGCCAGCTGGAGATCCTGACCCTGCTGGCCCTGGAGCCGGAGGGCTTCACGCCGGAACGCCTGCACGAGGCCGTCTACGGCGACCGGTCGGTATCGGCCAGCACGCTGAAAGCCGATGTCTCCCGGCTGCGTTCGGCCACCGACGGCCGCGTCGCCGATCGCCGCTACATGCTCACCGAACCCCTGGCCTGCGACGCGGTCGAACTGCTCGCCGCGTTGGAGGCCGGTGACCTCACCACGGCCGTGCGCGTGTATCGCGGTCCGCTGCTGGCGGATTCGGATGTGCCCGGCATCGTGCAGTGGCGCGAGCACCTCGACGTCTGTCTGCGCACCGCGGTGCTGGCCGACCACAATCCCGAGCACGCGCTGCGCTTCGGCCAGCGTTGCCCCGACGATATCGAGATCCACGAGCACGCCTTGCGGCTGCTCGCGCACGGCGACAGCAGACGGGCCGTGGCGGCGGCGCGACTGCACACCGCGCTGCGCTACTGAGTGAATCAGCAACGATTCGACAACCGGACGCCAACCTCCCGCCAACCCGGGGCGGCCATGATCTGACCCGCAGCACCTTCCGCTTCTCCCTCGAAGCCCCAGAGGGGTCCGATTCGTCATCCGGTCACGACTGTTCACCGATGCCGAAGCAGCAGTGCTGGAAGCGGCTCCGGCCCCGCTGCGCGGTAACGAACTGACCGGATGAAGGAGGGTGGCGCGGCCGGTTTCTCCGGGTCGGCCGCGCCATCGCACCACAACCGCTGCGATCCCGGTTACACCGGTGCGCGCCCCGTACCCAGCCACGCCGTGGTCGACAAGGGTGTGCCCGGCACGTAACGCTCGCTCAGGAACTCGATCATGTTCTGCTCCTGGACTTTCCAGACCGCCGGATCGGTGGCCTCGCGCGTCGCCTGCAACGGTGCGCTCCCCCGCGTCAGTTTGTCCCACAGCTCCTCGGCGCTGTCGTAGGCGAACGACTCGGCGTGCGCCCGCACCTGCACGTCGGTGAACCCGGCGGCCGACATCTCGCGCTCGAAGACCTGCGGATTCTCCAGGCTCGCCGTATTCGGCTGCGGCGCAGCGAAACCCGGAATCCCGTGTTGGAACGCCTCGAACAGCAGCGTCATCAACGGCGACTGTGCGATCGGCGCCCAACTCGACACCACCGCCATCCCGCCCGGCCGCAGTACCCTGCACAACTCCGAGAACCCCTGTGCCCGATCGGGAAAGAACATCACCCCGAACATGGAGAACGCCGCGTCGAATGTCCCCGAGGGGTACCGCAATCGCTGTCCGTCGCCCACCCCGGTCAGCACATTGCCGATCCCGCCGCGCATGATCGCCCGCCGCAATCGCAGGATCATCGCCTCGGACACATCGACGGCGCACACCTCCCGAACCCGGGGCGCGGCCAGCAGCGCCAGCACCCCGGGCCCGGTGGCCACATCGACGATCCGAGCCCGGCCACCCACCCCGGCGACCGTGAGCGCCCGTTCCGCGAACGGCCGCATCATCTCCGAGGTCAGCTCGTCATATCCCTCGGCAACCCGATCCCATCGCGTTACCGCGTCATCCGTCATGCGTACAGCGTACGAGCCCAGCCTCTTTCGTGATCCAGCGAGCTCAGCGGCCGGGCAGGAACCGGAAGCTGCGCGCGAGGGTCATCAGCAGGGGCTGCCAGCGCTCCTGCGGGAGGAAGGCGGGCGGATCCAGGTTGAGCAGGCGGGTCACCACGATGGACTGGGGCTCGGTGAACTTGAGCAGGCCGTCGGGTCCGTGGCGGCGACCGACGCCGGAGATGCCCATGCCGCCCATCGGCGCGCCGGTGCTGCCCCAGGCGGGCGCGTAGCCCTCGTCGATATTGACGGTGCCCGCGTGCAGCTTCTCGGCGATCCGCTCGCCCTCGGCCTTGCTGGCGGCCCACACGCTGGCATTGAGGCCGTACTCGGTGTCGTTGGCGCGGGCGATGGCCTCGTCGATCGAGTCGACCGGGTAGATGGAGACCAGCGGGCCGAAGGTTTCGTTGCGGCCGCACTCCATGGCGTCGGTGACGTCGGCCAGCACGGTCGGCTCGTAGAACAGCGGTCCGAGATCCGGCCGGGCATTGCCACCGGCGAGCACCTTCGCACCCTTGGAGACCGCGTCGGCGACATGCTTGGTCACCGTCTCCAACTGAGATTCGGAGATGAGGCTGCCGATATCGGTCGAGAAGTCGTATGCGGCACCGAGTTTCGCGGCCTCGACCGCGGCGACGAACTTCTCGGTGAACTCCGCCGCCACCGCGCGCTCCACGTAGAGCCGCTCGATGGAGATACAGAGCTGCCCCGCGTTCGAATAGCACGCGCGCACCGCGGCCTTGGCAACCTTGTCGAGGTTGGCGCCCTTGGCCACGATCATCGGATTCTTGCCGCCCAGCTCCGCGGAGAACCCGATCAGCCGCCGCCCGCACTGCTCGGCGAGCGTGCGCCCGGTCTCGGAGGATCCGGTGAACATCAGATAGTCGCAGGATTCGACGATGGCGGTGCCGACCACGGTCCCCGGCCCGGTGATCACCGAGAACAGATCGCGCGGCAGCCCGGCGCGGGCGAACAACTCCGCGTTGGCCAGCGACGAGTACGGCGTCTGACTGTCCGGCTTGACCACCACGGCATTACCGGCCAGCAGTGCCGGAATCGAGTCACCCACCGACAGCAGCATCGGATAGTTCCACGGCGCGATCACCCCGACCACGCCCTTGGGCACCGCCCGCACCGAAGCCCGGTTCAACACCGGGAACGCCCCCGAGACACTGTGCGGAGCCAGCAGCTGCGGCGCGACCTTGGCGAAGTACCGGGCCGCGAACATCAGCCCCATGATCTCTTCCTGAGCGGCCCACCGCGCCTTACCGGTCTCGGCCTGCACGATATCCATCAGGTACTCGCGGTTCTCCACCACCAGCGCCCGATACCGCTCGAACACCTCGGCCCGCTGCTTGGGCGTCCGCCCGGCCCACTCCGCCTGCGCCACACGCGCTTTGGCGACAGCGGTGGCGACATCCTCGGCGGTGCCGACCGGCACCGAACCCAGAGTCGCGCCACTGAACACCTCGGTGATCGCACGGGTCGCGGGGTTCTGGGTCGTATCCACGGCCGCGAACGTCCGCAGACGCTCGAAAACCGCAGCTGCCGGCACCGGCATCGTCGCCTCCTACTACAAGTTACCGTCGGGTACATCAAACGTAGCGCATGTCCCGTACGCCCGGCTCCCATTACCCGCCTCCGTACCGACCATTTCGGCCGGGCCGCGCACATATTGTGGCGACTCACAAAAAAGGAGCCCGGGCCTCGGCCCGAACTCCCCGACGACTCGCGCCACCGCTCAGCGGCGGTCGAACTCACCCGCCCGCACTCGCGCGGCGAAGGCGTCCCACACTCCGGGCGTGAACACCAGCACCGGACTCGACTCCGCGAGCTTCGAATCCCGGACGGCCACAAGGCCCCCGCTCAGGTGCGCCGCCTCGACGCACTCCCCCTGTGAACTGCTATAGCTCGATTTGAACCACTGTGCGCCGGATAGGTCGATTCTCACGGACCGTACTCCTTGGCTATGGACAGCAAGAGCTGCCGTGTTCTGTCCAGGTCCAACGCCGCCCGGCTGACCTCAGCAAAAGCGTACCTGTAGCGCTGCACCTCAGCCTCGCGTTCCAGGTAGAGGTCACCGGCGAACTCTTCCACGAATACGACCGGCGGCTCGGTCATCCCGGTCGCCGGAAGTTTCGGGAACTCCAGCAGCACAAACGAACCGACCAACGACCCGAGGTGTCCGGTGGCATCGAACGGGACTACCCGCAGCGACACATTCGAACGCTGTCCTACTTCGGCGAGACTGCGCAGTTGCTCGCCCATCACGCCGACGCCGCCCACTTGATCGCGGAGAACCATCTCCGACAGGATCACATCGAGGTGGAACTTCGGTTCGACGAGCCGGGCTTGTCGCCTGACCGCGAATTCCACGCGCTTCTCAACCTGATCGGTTGGGGCATTCGGTGTTTCGGCCCACGCAATCGCGCGCCGATAGCCGGGTGTCTGAAGCAACCCGGGGACGATTGCGAGCTTCCAGACCGACAGCTTCCGGGCGGAGTCTTCCAAGCTGACGTAATGGTCGAAGCCGACACGCATTTCGTCAGCGTATGCGCGCCACCAGGACTTCTGCGCCGATCCGATCTCCTGAGCCAAACCCAGCATCACTCTTCGCTCATCGGATGTCAGCCCGTAACTGTCTGCCCAGGTATTGATCCAGAGCTGCGATACCTTCGCCTTCAACCCATCCTCGATCCGAGCAACGGTCTGCTGCGAGGTATCGACAATTTGTGCGGCAGCGTATTTCGTGAGACCCGCTTGCTCGCGGCGCTGCGCGAGCATCCTGCCCAGCGCTCGTGCGGGAAGTGTGGAACCAGGCATGTTTAGCCTCGCTATCGAGGGTGTCTGAATTTGGAAGTGCGGAAATTGGAAGTACTCAATATGAAAGGTTGGCAGCTCTTGTCTCGCTTTGCCTGGATGGAACTTTCAGGTCCGGGCCGATTGAATTCTACTTGCAGTAGGCCCGATCTTCTATAAGAAAGTCGTCCAGTTCGAAACGCCGCTGCTCCGAAATAGATTGCGGTGCAGGGCAATTGATACTTGGGCCGATCCAGGCACGGGCTCATCTACCGAGCAGGCGGGAGCACGCAGATGACCGATCTTCCTCTGACAGACCACAGCGAATTGCCGGTGATGACAATCGGATACGCACACGTGATCATGCAGCGGCACCGGAGTTGTCCGGTGTCGGTGTGCCCGGTGAAGAATCAGGCCAAGCGGCGGTTGGTCGAGGCCCGGATCATGGTGCCCGCCGACGCTCCCCACCTCGGAGGTGGAGCGTGAGCGGCACCCATGAAATGCCCTCGCGCCCGGTGCTCGATCAACAAGAGATCGAGGCGGGCTGGCGGGACCACGAGGGATGCGCCGACGAACAGTGCAGTGCCCGTGGGTATTTCAAGGCGTTGTGGCTGTGGTTCTGCGCCAATCCCGCGCAGCACCGGCCCTATCGAGAGACTCGCCCCGGCGGGAACTCTTCGTAGGCAGGGATTGTCGAGTATTTGCCGACCACCTGACATTGCGTGCCATCGGCGCGAGCGGGGATTGCGTTAGCTTTCCGGGGCGAGAATCGTGCACGCCAGACCGATAGCCCCTGCGTTGCAGAATCCGAAGGCCGCCGATGACCGAGCCCAGCCCGTGGTTGCCCGCACCCGTTCCACAACCCGCTCCACCAGTCGCATCGCCGTCTATGGGCTCGGCGCTGCCGATACTGGTGACCATCGCCGATATCACCGTCCTACCCGGGATGATCATCACCCCTTCCGGCCAGCTCCCACTGCGCGGCGCGATCTGGACCGTATCGGACAACTCGCATCAGCAGAAGCGGATTCCGGGCTGGGTGATTGCGTTGTCCGTGCTCTTCATTCCTTTTACATGCGGTCTTAGCCTGCTGCTGTTGGGAATCTCCGAGACCGACGTCTCCGGTCATATCGAGGTCACCGTTTCCAGCGGGGGACGTTTCCATCAGACATCGGTACCGGCGACCTGGCGAGGCACGGTTTACCAGGGAGGGAGTAACTGGGCATGTCACGCAATTCGTGTCTGCGCCGCTTCTCGACCGCGGCTGGGAACTGCTCGGGTCAAGGTGCAGATCCATTCGGTCATAATTCGAGCCGCGCTGCCTTCGTGACGAGATAGCGCCGCTCGGGTTCGCTCAGTGTCCTGTGCGCTGCCGAACGGTATTGCACGGCGGCCAGTTCCAGATCGCCTGAGAGTTCCGCGAGATGCGCTTCGACTGCGGCGAAACGATGATGCTCGGCAAAGATCCGGTCGGTGCGCAGTTGCTCGAGCAACGCGAACCCGGTGGGCACGCCACGTGCCATCGCCAGGGCGACAACACGATTCAGCGTCACCATCGGATTGTCCGACATCTGGTCGAGCAAGGTGTAGAGCGCGAGAATCTGCTCCCAGTCGGTCGCGTCCGGTGTCGACGCCTCGTCGTGGACTGCCGCGATCGCGGCCTGAATCTGGTAGGGACCGGGCTTGTTTCGTGACATCGCGGCAATTACCAGCGCAACACCTTCGGCGATCTGCGCGCGGTCCCACAACGTCCGGTCCTGCTCGGCCATCGGAATCAGCATGTCACCCGGCCCGGTCCGCGCGGCACGGCGGGCGTCGGTCAGCAGCATCAGCGCGAGCAGGCCGGCGACTTCGCCGTCGCCGGGCAGGCTGCGGTGCAGCATCCGGGCGAGTCTGATGGCCTCGGTCGACAATTCGACCCGCGCAAGCACCGGCCCCGAGGTGCTCGTGTAGCCCTCGTTGAAGATCAGGTACAGCACCTGCAGCACGGTGTCGAGGCGTTCGGCGTGCTCGGCCGGCATCGCGAACGGCACGCCGGACTGCTTGATCGTCTTCTTGGCCCGGCTGATCCGCTGCCCCATCGTCGCTTCGGGCGCGAACAGCGCGCGGGCGATCTCTCCCGTCGTGAGGCCGCCGACCGCGCGCAGGGTGAGCGCGATCTGACCGGTGCGCGGCAACGCGGGGTGGCAGCACATGAACAGCAGGATCAACGAATCATCCTGTGCCGAAACGGGTCCGGACGGTGCAACCGGCACTTCCTCCCGCTCGCGGCGGGCCTGCTCGCTGCGCAGCAGGTCGATCAATTTCCGCGAGGCCACCCGGATCAGCCAGGTGCGTGGTTCGTCCGGCAACAGGGGCCACTGTGTCGTCGCCGCGAGCAATGCCTCCTGTACCGCGTCCTCGGCAAGGTCGAAGTGCCCGTACCGGCGGACGAGCGCACCGAGGACCTGCGGCGCCAGGTCGCGCAGCAGGTCCTCGATCTCCCGGGCGATCACAGGTCGGCGGGCGGTCCATCGGGAAGCGGCCGGACCTCGATCGTGTCGCCGATGTTGTCGGCGACCCGTGCGGCGATTGCCATCGCGCGGTCGTGGGAGTCGACGTCGACGACCGAGAAGCTCGCAAGGACCTCCTTCACCTCGGCGTACGGCCCGTCGCTGGCGACCGGACCCGAAGCCGTCTTCCGCACGGTCCGGGTCAACGACGGATCGGCGAGCCCCATCGTCGTGACCAGCTCGCCGGACTCGGTCAGCTCGGCACCGAGCTCCTCGTAGAACTTGCACATCGCGGCGAACTCGGGACTCGAGTAGTCGACCGACGCCCAGTCCGCCGTGTTGGTGTAGGCCAGCAGGATGTACTTCACGGCTCCATCCTCCCGCTATTCACCGACGCGCGTCATCGTCGCCTCGTAACCGCCACCGGGCCACACCCACGCGCCGGACAGCGTGTTGCCGTCGGCGCTGAACGTGGTCCGGCAGTATGCCGGCGAGCCCTTGCGGCCACCCCAGATCGTCAGCACGTCGCCGTCGAGTTCGTACTCGTAGTCGAGCGTTTCGCCGTCGCTCGAGTAGAAGCGTGACGTGACCGCCTCACTCGTCTCGCCGCCGAACGGCCGTTCGTGGCCGATGACTTCGAGTCCGGAGACGTGGTGCCCGTCGTGGTCCATGTCCACGCGCTGAGACAAGAAGGCACGGCCGTCGAGCCACGCGTACGTCGTGGTGCCGTCGGCGCCGCCGGACACCCGCCAGGTACCGACAAGACGGTCGAGGTCGGAGATCGAGGTACTCATGACGAGAGTTCCTTTCGGTTGATGGTTCCTCGCCGGTACCACGGAGCCAGCGGACGGTTTTCGACATTCGGCCGTCGAAAACGTGCGCAGCGGCGCCGCGGACACGTTTACCTATTGCTTCCTGTCCGGCGTCGTCGAATGCAGGTGTCCGAGAGCGACCGCTGCAGCGGCGGTGTCGATGTAGTCGCGGAGGTGGATGATCTCGCCGTTGTGGGTGGTGAGGATCAGGAGGTTGGGGAGCGTGAAATCGCCGGTGGTGGCGCTAGTTCCGATAGCTTCCTGTTCGACGATGATCGTGTCGGGGTCCGTGGTCGCATGGACGGAGAGGGTCCGGTAGCTTTTGTATTTCACGTCGGTTGCCGCCCAACTTGCGGCGATCCAGGCGACGATTCCCTCGCGACCGGTGAGACGAGACCGCACGCCCGGGAGGGCGAAGGGGAATTCGTGAATCGCAGTGGGGGCGTAGAGCTTACGCATGGCGTCCGCGGACCGGTCGATCGCGGCTCGACGCCAGCGCTCCAACACGTCACGGGGTGTGGGGTGTGATGAGCCGAGGGGCGCGCGCCGGGCGGAAACCTTGCGGTAGTGGATCTTCCAGTCGTCGGGTCCTCGGGTGACGGTGTCGTCGTAGACGACGCTGCCGGTCGAGCCGTCGGCCTTGATGCCGATGCCCTTGGAACGGACGCGCGCCGAGCGGTCGTCGATCTCGGTGATCACGATATTGGTGACGTGATGACCTACCGGGTTGGCGTCGCCGAGGGCGAGGGCGGCCTCGCGTATCGCGGTGGGACCGTGCAGCGAGTCGAGGCCGAAATCGGTCAGGTCGTAGGTGACATCGGGGGTGAAGAGTTCGGCCATGCGGTCCAGGTCGCCGGAATCGGTGAGATGGCCGTGCAGATTGACGAGGTCGGTGATCTGGATGCGGTCGCGGTCCGTGAGTGCCATCGGGTGGCCCCTTCGTGCTCGGGTGCGCCCCGCCCTAAAGTGAGGCATGGTCCGGTTAGTAGGGCACGGTAGCGGACTGTGTCCCCGGTTAGCAATGATCGGTGGTCGCGGTGCGTGCGGATGCCCGACGCAACTATGAGCAGTTGGTGGAGCAGGCGCGAATCGCGTTCGCGGAGTTCGGGGTCGAGGCCTCGCTCGACGAGATCGCGCGGCGGGCCGGGGTGGCCAGCGGGACGCTGTATCGGCACTTCCCCACTCGGCTGGACCTGATCGAGGCGGTGCTCGCGGAGCAGATCGCGGAGTTGGTCGAGCTCGGCCGGGGGCAGCTCGACGCCGAGGACGCCTTCGATGCACTGGCCACCTGGTTGCGCGCCACGCTCACTCATGCGCTGACCTACCGCGGACTGTCCGCGGCGGTGATGAATTCGGCGCTGGATCATGAGGTCGGGCTGGTATCGACCTGGCATGCGCGGCTTTTCGAGGTGGGCGCCGAGTTGCTCGCGAGGGCACGGCGGGCGGGTGTGGTCGCCGCGGAGGTGGACGAGGCCGATGTGCTGAGGATGGTCGGCGCGATCGCGTGGGCGGTTCAGGACACCGCGGACAGCGCCGCCAGGGCCGAGCGCTTGTTCGGATTGCTCGTGAACGGCCTGCGGGCCTAGAACATCCGGTTGCGATTCGTCCGGATTGCCGCGTTTATCCGCCTGATCAGCGAATTCTGTAACTCTTCGCGATCTCCGGGCGAACAACACAGCAGTTCCACCCGAGCACCCGCATCGAGGGAGCTCGACAGCTTCAAAGCCTTACCGGGTGATGTCCGAGCCCGCGCGCGTTTTGAGGGGTGTGCGCGCGGGCCAGCGGAAACCGGTGGGGTCGAAGGTTATTCGTTGACCAGCACGGGGATCGACAACACCACCGCGGACACCGGGTTAGCCGCCGAGGTCGCGGTGATCGTGAAGTCGATGCCGGTGCCGTGGGGTACGTGGACCGCAGTCACGGACTCCGCGTCGGCGTGCTGGAACATGCCCGTGCCGGAAAGTCGGCCCGCGGCATCGTAGAAAGCGGCGTGCACCTCCAGCGCCAGCACATCACTGATGTCGCTGGTGACGGTGAGCGTGCCGTGCACGGTCGATCCATCCAGGCGAGTCCCGGTCACCCGCACCCGATCGGTGAAGGGACCGGGCTCCACCCGCACTTCTCCGGCTGCCGCGATGAGGGCGGCAACGGGAGGTGCGGCGGTCTTCGGCGCGGGCATCGACGGCGCCGGGGCCGCGGTGGTGGTGTTCGGGGCAGGCGCGCAGCCCGCCCCGAACACCACCGAAGCCACGGCCAGCCCACTCAGCAGAGCCGAAACCCGCGTCCGCGCACCGGTTCCCGGGATCACGGCAGCAGCGCCTTGTGCATGGCCGTGTAGAGCGCAGTGTTGTCCTGGCTGGCGGCGAAGACCTGTCCGCCGGGACCGTAGGCGTAGATCGGCACATCCGCGCCGGTGTGGTTGCCCGACAGGTAGGTCAGCCACAGGCTCGCGTCGGGCGAACCGTCCTTGACCTCGGCCGCGTCATCGGGCGTGCGGAAGGTCGCGGGGGCGAAGTTGCGCGGATCCTGTTGGCCCGCACCGTTGACCGGCCCGGTCGAGCGGGCGGCGTCCTTCACGTTGTCCTTGCCGTCGCGCGACGGGCGGCTGTTGTTGGCCGCGTTGCCGGTGTCCACATTGGTGGGCGGCGCGACCGCTTCGGCATTGGTGAAGGTGCTCTTCTCGATGATGTTGAAGCCCGCGCACTCGTGATCGGCGGTCACGATCACCAGGGTGTGACCGTCCTTCTTGGCGAAGTCAACCGCCGCGGCCACCGCGTCGTCGAACGCCTTGACCTCGTCGAGGGTCTGCGCGGCATCGTTGGCGTGCGAGCGCTTGTCGATCTGCGCGCCCTCGATCTGCAGCAGGAAGCCCTTGCTGTCCTTGCGCGCCGCGAGCAGGTCGATCGCCTTGGTCGACATCTCCGCGAGGGTCGGCTCCTTGCGCTCCGGCGCCGACTCGGGCAGCGCGTTGCGGGCATTGGTGACCGTCAGGTTCCCGCGATTGAACAGGCCGATCACCTTCTGTGAGGTCACCGCCTTCAGATCCGCGGCGGTGCCGACCTTCTGGCTGTCCGCGGTCTGCGCCTTGAGCGCCGGATCGCCCATGCTGCCCAGCACCTGATAGCCGTTGTCCTGCAGCGCCTTCTGATCATCGGGTTCGAACCGCGCCATCCCGCCGCCGAGGATCACGTCGGCGGTGTTGTTGCGCGCGATCTGCTCGGCGATCGGGGTGACCAGCGTCTTGTCCGCAGGCTGCGCCTCGTAGCTGCCGTCGGACTTCTTGGGCAGACACGAGGATTCGCTGAAGACCGGTCCCTGGCAGCCCCGCAGCAGCGTGTGGCTGACCATGGCGGCCGGGGTGGCGTCGGTGATCTCGGCGGTGCTGACGTCACCGGTGGCGAACCCGGCGGCCTTGGCCTGCTCCATCAGGGTCTGCACCGGCTTGCCGTAGGCATCCACGCCGATGGCCGCGTTGTAGGTCTTCACGCCCGAGGACCAGGCGGTCGCCGAGGACGCCGAGTCGGTCACGAGAGATGGCTTGGCGCTGTTGGGTTCCACCGCGTAGGTGGCGACCGCGCCCAGGTACGGCAGCTGCTCCATGGCCAGGCGACCGTTCGCGCCGACGAAGCGTTCCCGGGCCGCGGTGACGTGCGAGCGACCCATGCCGTCGCCGAGTAGGTAGATGATGTTGCGCACCTCGTTGCCGGACTTGCTCTCCGACCCGCATCCGGCGACCAGCGTCGTCCCGGCCACGGTGGCCGCGACCACTCCGATCGCGATCGGCCACACCCGTTTTCCGTGCTGCACTGCGTCTCCTCCGTCGTCGCGCCTCCGGTCGCCCGGTTGCGGCCCGTGGTGCCCGGGCGCGCCGAAGGTAACGCTGGAGGTTTGCCCGCATCCGACTCACAGACAACTCACAGCCGTCTCCCAGATGAACGAAATCGGACATTGCTAAAGGCGGTCCCCCGCTATTCCGTGGCATACGGCAGCCGTGTGGCACTGTCAAATCCCGTCCCGCACAAGAGGACTCGTGGCGGCACGCCATTCACGCCGCAGTTACGTTGCAGCGATGCGCTTTCCGAAGCTCGGGGTCAGGACCCGGATCCTGGCCATCGCGCTGGTGCCCAGCCTCGTCCTGGTGATCATCGGCCTCGGCGCGACGGGAACCCTGGTCGATCGCGCCGAGCAGGCCCGGAGCTGGGCCGATGAACTCAACGCCGGTATCGCGCCCACCCGCGAACTCATCGAGGCCGTCCAGCTCGAACGGCGGCTCACAGTGTGGCGGGTCGCGGGTGCCGATTCCGATGTCCGCGCACTGACTTCGGCGCGCCAGCAGCTCGACACCGCCCTGCGCGACCTCGCGCCCGCGCAGTCCCGGCTCGCGCGGCTGGGACCCGAGTCGATGGCCGCCGCGACCGACGCGCTCTCGGATCTGGGCCGCCAATTGGTCGCCACCCGAAGCGGAGTCGACGCCAATACCGTCGCACTGCCGGACGTGTACGCCTTCTACAACCGCATCCCGCAGGTCGTCATCGCCGGTGTCGAGATCGCGCAGCACAGCGCACCCGACGCCGCCACCGCCGCCGAACTCCGCGAGGCCGACGAGGTGCTGCACAGCCTCGAGGCCATGAGCCGCGCCGACGCCCTCGCCGCCGCGCTGGTCGACGGCGACGGCCTCACTCCGGACCTGGGCGCGGAATACCTGAGCCTGGTCGGCTACTACCGCACCCACGTGGAAGGCATGGCCGCCGAACCGGATTCGGGTCGATCGGCCGCCGCGAAACCCCTTGTCACCAGCGCGGCCTGGCAGCAGCTCGGTCAGGTGGAGCCGGTGCTGTCGCAGCACACGCTCATCGACCCGACTGCACGCCGTGCAATTGTGCAGCCACTGCCGATTCCGCTCGCCGACTGGCTCGCGGCCGCCAACGAGGTCAATCGTGGTCTCGCGCAACTGTGGCAGACCGAGAACACCGGCGCGCAGCGGCTGGCCAGCGCGGCCGCCTCGGATACCGCGCGCAAATCCCTGTGGGCGGGTACGGGTCTGGTGTTCGTGGCGCTGGGCGCGATCGCGGTCGCCCTGGTGCTGGCCAATCGCATCATCGGCCGGCTCAAGCGGCTGCGAGACCGCACGCTGGCGCTGGCCGATGAGCAATTGCCCGAGACCATGCGCAGACTCGCCGCCGGTGAACACCTGGAGGTCGACACCGAGGCACCCCGCCTGGACTTCGGCCGCGATGAAATCGGCCAGGTCGCCGACGCTTTCGGGCACGCACACGCCGCCGCCGTCTCCGCCGCGGTCACCGAGGCCCGCACTCGCGAGGGTGTGAAGTCGGTGTTCCTCAATATCGCGCACCGCAGCCAGGTGGTGGTGCATCGCCAGCTGGAACTGCTCGACGAGGCCGAATCCCGGCAGGAGAATCCGGAAATCCTCGACACCCTGTTCCGTCTCGACCATCTCGCCACCCGGGAACGCCGCAATGCCGAGAATCTGATCATCCTGGCCGGTGGTCAACCGGGACGGCAGTGGCGCGATCCGGTCCCGCTGGTCGATCTGGTGCGCAGCGCCGTCGGCGAGACCGCCGACTACACGCGGGTCCGGACCGGGCGTCTGCCAGCGGCTTTCATCACCGGTGTCGCGGTCGCCGACCTGATCCACTTGCTCGCCGAGCTCATCGACAACGCGGCCAGCTTCTCACCGCCCGCCTCGCGGGTCGAAGTCTCGGCCACGTCGGTCGGCCGCGGTGTCGCCGTGGAGGTCAGTGATCAGGGCATGGGTATCCCCGAAGCGGAACTCGCCCGGCTCAATTCGATGCTCGCCGCTCCGCCGGAGCTCGGATTCACGGCCCTGTCCGCCGATTCGCGTCTGGGTCTGTTCGTGGTGTCGCAACTGGCGGGCCGTCAGGGCATCTCGGTGCGCCTGTCGGATTCCGACTACGGCGGCATCCGCGCCATCGTTCTGATCCCCTCGACCATTATCGACGGCGAGATAGCCGCTCCCGATCGCCGCACCCGCGCCCCCGAATTCTCCCCGCCTGTACCGAAACCCGCGCCGGCCGCGCCGGAATTCGACGCATGGGCCGATCTACCCCATTCCGAACCGCCCGGACGCCATCGAATGGCGGCCCCTTCCGGCGATGTCGAACCGACTCGCGCACCCGAGGATTGGGGCTTTATCGGCACCGGTCCCGCCCACACCCAGGTGAATCCTCCCGAACCCGAACCGGACGACCGCCCGGAATTGCCGCGCCGTCGACGGCAGGCCAGCCTCGCGCCGGAACTCGCGCACGGGCCCGGGCCGACCCCACACACTCCCGCACCCGAGCGGGACGCCTCCGGTGCCGAACAGACGCGAGACCTGTTCTCCGCCATCGAGCACGGCACCCGACAGGGCAGGCAGGCCGACCCGGGTCCGCTGCCGCCCGCCACTCCCCCACAGAAAGGCGACGGTGAACACTTCCCCCGCTGGTGATCTCGACTGGCTCCTCGACGATCTGGTCGAAAAACTCGCAGGCGTGCGCTTCGCGGTGGTGCATTCCACCGACGGCCTGCTGCTCGGCCGTAGCGCCACCATGAGCCGTGAGGACGCGGAGCACTTCTGCGCCATGTCCTCGACCCTCTACGGACTTTCCCGCAGTGCCGGACACCGTTTCGACGCAGGTGGGGTGCGGCAGGCGGTGATCGAACTCGAGCGCGCGGTCCTGTTCGTGACTGCCGCGGGCTCGAACGCCTGTCTGGCCTTGCAGACCGGGGCCGACGCGAACCTGGGCATGGTCGCCTACGAGATGAATCTGACCGTGCAGCGGGTGGGCTCTTTCCTGTCCACCGGGCTGCGTCACCACGCCTGACCAGCGATCGAATTCCGCTGTGCCGCCGCCGATTCCCGTCTCACACGGGATCGCGCGGCGCAAATCGGTCGGTTATTCCACCGCAGGCATAACAAGAGATGTCAATCATGCTCCCGCTCAACGGGATCGGCGCCGCGTATGTGACCTACGTCCCGATACGTTGTGCCGATGTTCAGAGCGAGACTCGGTGTCCGCACCCGTGTTCTCGCCATCGCACTGGTCCCGAGCCTCGCGCTGCTCGTGATCGGTGTGGGTGGCGCGGGGTACCTGGTAGTAGAGGGCAAAAACGCACGGGAATGGGCAGATGCGCTGACCGCCGCGGGTGCTCCCACCAGCGACGTCATCACCGCCGTCCAAGCGGAACGATTGGCATCGCTGGTCGAGATGGGTGGACAGGACCCCAATCCGAAGGTCCTGGCACAGGCACGTTCTCGTTTGGACACCGCGCTGCAGAACATGGCTCCGGTGACCGCGAACATGAACAAGCTGGGTCCGCAGTCGGTGACCGGTGACGTGGGCGGGTTGCTCACGCTGACCCGCGCGCTCGCCGGTGTCCGCACGCAGATCGACGGCAACGCCATCGCGATGTCGGATGCCTACTACTTCTACGGCAAGATGCTCGAGTTCGTGTGGATCGGTACCCGCGAGGTCGAGAAGACCGCCCCCAACCCGAAGGTCGCGCTGGGCGTCGCCGACACCCTGCAGATCGTGCAGTCCGCCGAAATGCTCTCCCGGGCACAGGCATTGGGTGAGGTGCTGATCAACGGCGGCACGCTGTCCCCGGACCTGGCCATCGAGTTCTCGCGGGTGCTGGGCACCTACCGCGTCAACCTGGGCGTGCTCGCCGGTGGTGACGGCAGCAGCGGCGACCCGGCGCTGATGGCGCTGCTCGCGGGTCCGGACTGGACCAATATCGTCGCCATGGAGGACGTGCTCATCTCCCGGGCGCTCGACCCCATGACCCTGCCGCCGACCAAGCCGGGCGGTACCGCCCCGGTCGCGCCGCTGATCTTCACCCCGCAGGAATTCCGCGACACCTCCTCGCGCCTGACCCAGGCGATGCTGACGCTGTGGGACAAGGAAAGCAAGATCACCCAGTCCGAGGCCGGCGATGTCGCCGACACCAGCGCCCGCAATTCGGCGCTGGCCGGTGGTGGCATGCTGCTGGTGGCCCTGCTCGCCTTCGGCGTCTCGCTGGTGCTGGCCAACCGGATCATCGGGCGGCTCAAGGGCTTGCGCAACGAGACCCTCGCGCTGGCCGACGAGCAGCTGCCGGAGATCATGGCCAAGCTGCGTGACGGCAAGCCGGTCGATCCGGCCACCGACGCCGCCGTGCTGGACTTCGGCACCGACGAAATCGGCCAGGTGGCAAAGGCGTTCACGCACGCGCACGCCGCCGCCGTCGCGGCCGCCGTCACCGAGGCCCGCACCCGTGAGGGTGTCAAGGCGATGTTCCTCAATATCGCGCACCGCAGCCAGGTGATCGTGCACCGCCAGCTGGAGATCCTCGACGCCGCCGAGTCCAAGCAGGAGGATCCGTCCCTGCTGGACGTCTACTTCCGCCTCGACCACCTGGCCACCCGTGAACGCCGCAACGCCGAGAACCTGATCATTCTCGCGGGCGGTCAGCCGGGTCGGCAGTGGCGAAATCCGGTGCAGCTGCTGGAGATCGTGCGTTCGGCGGTCGGCGAGACCCTCGACTACACCCGGGTGAAGATCGCCCGGCTCCCGGAGATCGCCATCGCCGGAACCGCCGTGGCCGACCTCGTGCACCTGCTCGCCGAGCTGGTCGACAACGCCGCCCACTTCTCGCCGCCGCAGTCGCAGGTGGAGGTGCGCGGCAACGCGGTCGGCAAGGGCGTCGCCATCGAGATCATCGACCAGGGCATGGGCATGTCCGATGAAGAGCTGGTCCGGATCAACGAGGTGCTGCGCAACCCGCCGGACTTCGGCATGAGCACCCTGCCCGACGACTTCCGTCTCGGTCGATTCGTGATGGCACAGCTGGCGCAGCGCAATGGAATCTCGGTGCGGCTCACCGAATCCGACTACGGCGGCGTGCGCGCCATCGTGCTGGTGCCCACCAGCCTCACCGTCGCCACGACCCGCACCGGCGAGATCCCGATGGTGCCGCGGTCGGCCGAACATGTCGCCGACGTGGTGGCAGCCATGCCGCAGCTACCGGCGGCCGAGCGCACCGGATCCTTCGAGCTGCCGGGCCGCTCCTACGACTCGCCCGCCGCGCTGGAGTCGCCGACCGGTGTTGGTGCGGAACCTGTTGCGCCGCATTTCGAACCGTTCGGTCCGTCGACGGGCTCGTACTCCGCGCCCGGCCAGCCGGCCTTCCCGCCGGTCGACAGCGGCTCCTACCGGGCACCCGACACCGGGTCGTTCCCGCAGGTCAACAATGGTTCGTATGCACCGCTGCCGCCCATGTCGTTCGGGTCGGCGCGGCCCTTCGATCCGCCGACCGATCCGCGCTCGCGAGAAGAGCCGGTTCCGGAGCCGGAAGCGGAAAACGGTTTCCGTGCACGTGATTTCGGACGTTCCCATTACACTGGCTCGGACGCCCGGCCCGCGCTCCCGCGCAGGCACCGGCAGGCAAGTCTCGCACCGGAATTGGCGAAGGACCAGCCGACCCCAGAGTCGGAGTCCCAACCCACCCGGACGGCCGAGCAGGCCCGAGACCTTTTCTCCGCCATCGAAAACGGAACCAGGCAGGGCCGCAGGGCCGACCCCGGTGCGTACGGGTCTGAGTCACAAACCGTTTTCGAAGCAACAAAGTCGGATCGACAGGAAGGCGACGGTGACCACCTCAAACGCTGGTGATCTCAACTGGCTACTCGATGATCTGGTCGACCGGCTCGCAGGCGTCCGTCACGCGGTGGTGCACTCCACCGACGGGCTGCTGCTGGGCCGCTCCTCCGCCATGAGCCGGGAGGACGCCGAGCACTTCGGCGCCATGTCCTCCACTCTTTACGGGCTGGCGCGCAGCGCCGGCGGCCGTTTCGACGGCGGCGGCGTGCGCCAGGCGGTCATCGAGCTCGAGCGGGCCGTGCTGTTCGTGACCGCGGCGGGCAGCCACGCCTGCCTGGCATTGCAGGCCACCGAGCAGGCCAACCTCGGCATGGTCGCCTACGAGATGAACCTGACGGTGCAGCGTGTCGGCACCTACCTGTCCACCACGCCCCGCCAGAACCTGGCCGGACAAGGCAACCCCCGACTGTCATGACACCGGGGCCGGGGGAACAGTGGTTCGATGACGCGGCCGGTCCGCTCGTGCGCCCCTACGCACGGACCGGTGGCCGAACCATGGGCGCGGGACATGATCTGGACATGCTCACGGTGGTGGTGGTGCCCAATGCCGCCCCGCCGCTGCGTCGTGTCGAGCCGGAGTACGCGGATATCGTGCGGTTGTGCCGGTTGCCGCTGTCGGTGGCCGAGGTGTCGGCCGCCATGCGGCTGCCACTGGCGGTGACGAAAATCCTTGTCGGAGACCTGATCTCCGACAACATCCTCAACTTCCGGGCCCCGGTCTCCCCCGAGGTCGCGCCCGGTGACCTCAACATTCTACGAGCGGTACTCGATGGCATCCGAAAACTTTGATTCCGCCCAGCCCATGGCCGCCTCGGTGAAGATTCTCATCGCGGGCGGTTTCGGCGTGGGCAAGACCACCATGGTGGGTTCGATCAGCGAGATCACGCCCCTGCGCACCGAGGAGCTCATCACCGAGTTGTCCGCGGGCGTGGACGATCTGCGCGGCGTGGAAGGCAAGACCACCACCACGGTGGCTCTCGACTTCGGTCGCATCACCATCGACCGCAACCTGGTCCTGTACCTGTTCGGCACCCCCGGCCAGGACCGATTCTGGTTCCTCTGGGACGAATTGGCCCGCGGCGCCCTGGGCGCGGTGGTCCTCGCCGACACCCGCCGCCTCGACGGCTCCTTCGCCGCGATCGACTTCTTCGAACGCCGAGGCGTCGCCTTCACCGTAGCCGTCAACTGCTTCGAAGGCGCCCCCCTCTACACCCCCGTGGAAGTCCGCGAGGCCCTCGACCTCGACGAACGAATCCCCGTCCTACTCTGCGACGCCCGCGACCGCGCCTCCTCGAAGAACGTCCTGATGACCCTGGTCGAATACCTCATCGACCGAGCCGCCACCGCCCGCGTGAGCTGACACCTCCCGCAACAGGTTTCGAAGCCCCAGCCGCAATCCGGCTGGGGCTTCGGCAGTTTCGAGAGCCTACGGCGTCGCGACCGATTCTCGGGGAGCTCGCCCCGAGGCACGAACTGTGGGCGGTGCGTAGAACCAGCGCTCCTCGTCCGCCAGCTCGGCCCGTGCGGTGGCGATAACCTGGGGTGAAACCCTGAGCGCCGTCAGGGTTTCGTGTACCTGCGCCCAGGTGAGGCTCCACATT
This sequence comes from Nocardia sp. NBC_00511, assembly GCF_045161165.1. NCBI lineage: Bacteria > Bacillati > Actinomycetota > Actinomycetes > Mycobacteriales > Nocardiaceae > Nocardia > Nocardia sp. NBC_00511. Next base: position 2,573,360 of record NZ_CP107849.1, on the reverse strand, counting down.
CGTGCCATCTGGGAGCCGCCGCGGAATACGGGGATCTCCACGTTCGCTCGGATGTCGATGAGGCCGAGCGCTTCCAGGTGGGCAGGGAGGTTTCGGGCCCAGGACTGGTTGGCGCCCGCGAGCTCGGTCGAACGGGCGAAGGCTCGCCATACCTCACCGAAGGCACCCGGCATCTCGTTCAGGACGCCGAGACCGTCGCCTTCCTCGAGCAGGAGGATGCCGCCTGGGGCCAATGCGCGGGCCAGTCGGGGCAGGACGGTGTCACGTTGGGCGATGTGCAGGAGGACGAATCTCGTGTGGACGAAGTCGAATTCGTGTTGTGGGAGGTCGTCGGTGGTGAGGTCGAGGCGGGCGACCTCGCCGCCACGGTCGGGTAGGTCGGTGAGGTGGCGTGGGTCGGCATCGACGGCGAGAACGCGACCACCGGGTAGGGCGGTGGCGCAAAGCCAGCGTGCGAATGATCCGCCTCCGGCACCCGCCTCCAGGCAGCGCGAGCCCGCCGTGACGCCGAGACTTTCGGCGAGCGTGATGCTTTCGGGGTCGTAGGCCGCGCCCAGGAGTGCTAGGCGTTCGGCGGCGGAGTCCCATTCGTTGGGCAGTGTGTAGTACGGGTCCTGTGGCGCGGGGCTTTGCGGAGAACCGATCATGAAGAGACGCTAAACCGGTCCGCGCCTCGACTACAGGTAGTCGAGGCGCGGATCATATCGGGTTGTCTAGCGGGTCAATTCGGTTCGACGTCGGTGAAATCGCTGATCCAGCGGTGGTCGCCGCGGGGGGCGTTGGGTTCGCCGGGGCGGGTGACTCCGATGGCTTCCCAGCCTGCTGCCGCTGCCGCGTCCACTTCGTCGGGGTGATCCGACAGGAAGAGGATCTGGTTCGCGGGGATGCCGATGGCGCTGGCGATCTTCTCGTAGGAGGAGGGTTCGCGTTTCGGGCCCGCGGTGGACAGGTCGAAGTGGCCGCTGATGAGCGGGGACAGGTCGCCGCCGCGGGCGAAGGCGAACCAGTCCTTCTGGTTTCGGACCGAGCCGGAGGAGTAGATGTAGAGCTCCAGGCCCGCGTCGCGCCAGGCGCGCAGCACCGGGGGGACGTCCGGGAAGAACTCGCCGTGCAGGGAGCCGTTGCGGAAACCCTCGGCGCAGATGATGCCCTGGGCGGTCTTGAGCGGTTCGGACTTCACATCGGTGTTGAGCCAGTCGATGAGGATCGCGGCCACCTCGGCGGCGTCGGCGTCGGGCCGGGCGGCCTGGACGCGGGTCGCCTCGATGATCGAATCGACTGCGCCGTCGGGGTTTTCGGCCAGCCAGCCCGGCAGGCGGGTGCGGGTGTAGCCGTAGAGCTCCTCCCGCACCGAACTGGTCGGGCTGGTGGTGCCCTCGATGTCGAGTACGACCGCCTTGATCATGCCGGGGCCAGCAGCTCGTCGAGGGTCGGGAAACCACCGGAGATCTGGTCGCCGGTGAAATCGCCGATCCAGCCGTCGGCCTCCTCGAAGAAGCGGACCGCCACGAACTCCGGGCGGGTGCCCATGTCGAACCAGTGCAGGGTGCCCGCCGGAACCGAAACCAGGTCGCCCGCAGTGCAGACCGTGGCGAGTACCTCGTCACCCAGGTGCAGGTAGAAGCAGCCCGCCCCGGCGGCGAAGAAGCGGACCTCGTCCTCGGCGTGCCGGTGCTCGTCGAGGAACTTGGTGCGAGCGGCGACCGCCTTGGCGGGCCACTCCGGATCGCTGTCGTCGGGATGGATGCGGGCGACGTCGATGTGCCGGTAGCGGCCGTCGGCGTTCAATTCGTCGATGCGGCCCTGGTATTCGGCCAGCAGCTCCTCGGTGGAGGTGGCGGCGCTGAAACCTTCCAGCAGCGGCCAGCGCTCGAAGGTGATGCCGCGCTTGTTCAGCTCGGCGGCGATCACGGACTCATCGGTGGTGCGCAGGACGACGTCACCGGCGTCCTTGTCGGACATGATCTGCAGCAGAGTCATCGGGGGTTCTCCTCGGAACTAGTTGTCGCCCACTGGGATTTCACGGTGTCCGGTCAAGGTGGTCAGCTCGCACATCGCCTCCAGGCATTCGGCGCGATCACGCGCCTGCGCCAGGGTCGCGCCCCAGGCGGTGATGCCGTGGCCCGCGATGAACAGCACGGGCGGGGCGTCGGGGTGCTCGCTCAGATACTTCTCGATGTCCACGCCGATCTGCGGGACATCCGCATGATTCGGGAACACCGGAATGTCGATCAGGTCCGGGCGTTCCCCGCCCAGGCCCTTGATCAGCTCGTATCCTGCGAAACGGGTTGTGCTGACCCCTGATCCAGCCGTCTTGATCGACACGGCGGTCGCGTGCGGCGGATGCACGTGCACCACGGCCTCGGCGCTGCGAGTGCGGTAGACAGCGGTGTGGATGGTGGTCTCCGCCGACGGCCGCAGTCCGGCCGTGTGGACCGGCGTCGAATCCGCCACCGTCACGGTGACGGTATCGGTCGCCGCCAGCTCCCCCTTCGGCAACCCGCTGGCGGTGATCACGGCCGTATCCGCTTGGCGCACAGAGATATTGCCCGCCGTACCCGGCATCCACCCGTTCGCGTACAACCCGCGCGCGATCTCGGCGATCTCGGCCCCGGCCGCCAGCGCGGAGTGCGCGCTGATCTCGACCGCCTCCGAGCGCGCCACGGCCGGATCGGTGAGCACGCCGTATTCGGTGACCACGGCGGTCACCAGCTCGGCGGGCGTGACGTCGAAGGCCGGGTTGAAGGTCGCGGTCCCCTCGGGAGCCGTTGTGACGCCGCCGAATCCGGTGACCTCGGCCGAGGCGCGCTGCTCCACCACGATGTCGCTGCCACGCGCGGTGGAGATGTCCCGCGTCGACTCCGGCGCGACCACGATGAACGGAATGCCGTGGTGGCGAGCCGCGATCGCCAGCATGTAGGTGCCGATCTTGTTGGCCACCGCGCCATCCGCGGTGATCCGGTCCGCACCCACCACGACCGCGTCCACCTGCTCGGTCGCCATCGCCCACGCGGCCGCCGAATCGATGGTGAGCCGGTGCGGGATACCGGCTTCGGCCATCTCCCACGCGGTCAATCGCGCACCCTGCAGCAGCGGCCGGGTCTCGTCCACGATCACTTCCGCCAGCGCACCGCGCTGCTGCAACACCCGCAGCGCGCCGATGGCGGTACCCCAGGCAGTGGTCGCCAGCCGCCCGGTATTGCAATGGGTGAGCAGCCGCAACGGCCGTTCGCCGCACAGCTTCTGGATCAGGTCGGCGGCCTCGGTCGCGGCGGCGAGATTCACGCGCGCGTCCTCGGCCAGCATCTCCAGTGCCTCGTCGAGCACGGCCTGCACCCCGTCGGACAGCTTGGCCAGCGTGCGCTGCACACCCCACGCCAGATTGACCGCGGTCGGCCGGGCATCGGCGATCCGCGCGGCCTCCGCACGCACCTGCGCGATGTCGACCACACCGTCGGCGGTCGCCGCCAGCGCCGCGATCACCACACCGAACGCACCCGCCACCCCAATCGCGGGCGCGCCGCGCACAGCCAGGGATTTGATGGCATCGATGACCTCGTCGACCGTCGTGATCCGCAGCTCCCGCAGTTCGTGCGGCAGCGCACGCTGGTCGATGGTGACGAGCGCACCGTCAACCCACGCGATCGAACTCTGATCCATCTAGTTCTGTCCTCTTGACTGGTAAGGGTCATCACGCCCGCGGCTGCGGGCACACTCCACCGTATCGAACTCGGATCGACGCCTGACCGGCAGGTTTCGGATCAGCGGAATCCGAATCGCCCGTTCGGAAGTCATCGAGGCCGAGTGCTGGTATCGAGGTGTCAGCTCGCGTCCCGATACATACCGCTCTACTATCGCGGTATGGCGAGAGAGCGTCGCACCCGCAAGATCACCGTGACGATGCCGGAGGAGATCGCCGCCACCCTCGACGATTGGCGCCGGTCCGGACGGATCGCCTCGGTGTCGGCGTTCGTCGCCGAATCGGTGAAGGCCCGCGTCGATCGCGCCGAATCCCTGGCTCGGCTGGAGAACGCGCTCGGCGGGCGACCGCCGCTGGATCTGATCAACCGCGCCCGGGCGGTACAGGGGTTGCCACCGTTATCGGAGGAACAGGAGGACGCCGCGGGCGACCACGCCGGCGCGGCGTGACCCCCGTCGGCCCGACGCTCGGTGGCGTCGTCTTCGATACGGCCGCACTCACCGCCTGGGCACACCGCGTGGCCTACGTCCAATCCGTGGTCTGGGCGACCGCGGATGCCGGGCACACCATCATCATTCCGGCGACCGCGCTGGCCGCGGCTCGCGCGCTGATTCCGCCGGGACGCTTGGACATTCTCTCGGTGCTGCTGGATCTGCCGAATACGGTCATCCAGCCCCTGGACCGGTCGGCCAGTGACTCTCTCGGCGACACCCTCGCAGACCGGATGGACGCCGACGCCCTGATTCCGGCCGGGCACGCCACGCTCGAGGCAGTCAGCCGGGATTGGCCGTGTCTGACCGATCGCCCCGACACCCTGCGCAAACTGGATCCCCGGGTTCAGACCGACAAGCTGCCCTAGCCCGATCGGGCTGGGGCGCAGTCGTTTTCGAGGGCTTCAGGCGCGACCCAGGGCGAGAGTCACATTGTGTCCGCCGAAGCCGAAGGAGTTGCTCAGGGCGTATTGCACCTCCTGATGCCGTGGCTTGTCGGCCACCACATCCAGCTCCACACCGGGGTCAGTGTGCTCGAAATTCAAAGTGGGCGGGACGATCTGCTCCGCGAGGGTGCGCAGCGTGAGCATGGCCTCCAAGGCGCCGACCGCGCCGATGGAGTGCCCGAGCGCGGACTTCGGGGCGTACACCGACGCGTGCGGTGTGACGGCCATGATCGCGTTGGCCTCCGAGGCGTCACCGACCTGGGTGCCGGTTGCATGGGCATTGACATGGCCGATATCGGTGCCGGTCAATCCGGCTGTGGCCAGGGCTTTTCCCATGGCGCGGGCCGCGCCGTCACCATCGGGCGCGGTGCCGGTGATGTGGTAGCCGTCGGAGGTGATGCCCGCGCCGAGCACCCGGCCGAGAATCCGCGCCCCACGCGCCCGTGCGTGCGCATCGGACTCGAGCACCAGCAGCGCCCCGGCCTCGCCGAAGACGAAGCCGTCGCGGGCGGCGTCGAAAGGCCGTGAGGCGCGCTCGGGTTCGTCGTTGCGGGTGCTCATGGCCCGCATCATGGCGAAACTGGCGATCGGCACCGCGTCGATGTGCCCCTCGACGCCGCCCGCGACCACCACATCCGCCTCGCCCGTGGTGATCAGCCGCCACCCGTGCGCGATGGCCTCGGCGCCGGACGCGCACGCCGAAACCGGTGCGTACACACCGCCTTTCGCGCCGATCTCCAGGCCGACTGTCGCGGCGGACCCGTTCGGCATGACCATGGGCACGGTCATGGGCGGCACCTTGCGGTAGCCGCCCGCGCGCATCACATCTACGGCGTGGATGAGCGCGTCACCGCCGCCGAGTCCGGTCCCGACCGCCACGGCCAGGCGTTCCGGCTCGACCTCGGGCGTTCCGGCCTGCTGCCAGACCTGCCGCGCCAGCACGATGGCCAGCTGCTGCACGAAGGACATGCGCCGCTGCTCGATTCGGGTCAACTGCTCCCCCGGCGGTGCGACCAGGCGGCCGCCGATCCGCACCGGCAGGTCGTGGGCGGTCACGAAATCATCGGTGAGCAAGCCGATTCCGCTGTCTCCGGCCAGTAGCCGCGACCACGTGGTTTCGAGATCGGCCCCGAGGCAGGTCGTGGCCGACATGGCGGTGACGACCACCGACGGCCGAGTTTCTGTAGCAGTTGTTACACCCATGTCGACATGGATACCTGTAGCACCCGCTACAGTCAACCCGTGCCGCGCCCACCCGACCACGCCCGCCGCGCCGAACTGCTCGCCGGCGTCATCGCCTACATCGCCGATCACGGCCTGGCCGAACTGTCGCTGCGCCCGCTGGCCGCATACCTCGGGACCAGCTCCCGCATGCTCATCCACTACTTCGGCACCAAGGAGCAGATGCTGGTGTCCGCCTTGGAAACTCAGCGCCCCGACATCGCGGCACTGTTCGCGGGCATCGACACTCCGGAGGAGTTGCGGTCGCGACTGTCGGTGTCGTTCACTATCAATACCGCCGGGCAGGGCAGCACCAGCTTGCGGGTGCTGTTGCAGGTGCTGGGCGCGGCGACCGTGCCCAGCAGCCCTTTCAAGACGTACGCCACCGCCGCCATCGAGGTCCTCGTCGAAGCGATGGCCGATTCGCTCGCGCGCATCGACCCCGATATCCCGGATCCCCGAGCCTCCGCGACACTGCTGATCTCCGGCATGCGTGGGCTGATCATGGACTGGTGGATCACCGGCGACACCGACCGCATCGACAGCGCGGTCCGGCTGCTGACAACCCACGCCGTCCTGACGCGAGAGTGACCGGCTAGCGGAAGAATTCGCGCAACGCGGCCGCGACCGGCGTGAAATCGTCGGGGTTGTGATGCAGTCCTTCCAGCAGCGTGAAGCGTGAATCCTGGAGGGTCGCATCGAGTTTCTCCGTGAGCTCTTGCCCGTACGGATCACTGGCGGAGCCGCCCAGTAGCAGGGCCGGTGTGGCCACGGCCGACCAGCGGTCCAGGTCGGGATCCATCGCGGCGAGGCATTCGAGGTCGGAGACCAGCCCGGTTGCGCGGTGCGCCATGGCCACTCCTATCCCACGCAGGATGTCGGCCGGGGCGGGTTCACGGAGGATGGCCCGGAAGAACTCGAACACCGCGTCGGCGGGCCGGTGATCGGCGACGAGCTCGCGAACCTGGTCCAATGTCGGTCCGAGTGGGCCACCCGCGAAGGCCAGGGGCGCCTCGTACAACGCGAACTTCCGGATATTCGGAATGCCCGCGGCGAGTGCCTCCAGCGTGACCAAGCCGCCAGCCGAGTGCCCGAACACGAAACTCGGACCGTCCTGCCGTTCGAGAATCGCGGTGAGATCCTCCACCTGCCGGGCGAACACCCGTGGCTGCGTGCCGTTTTCGCTCGGCTCGTAGTCTCGGCGACCAACTACGACCACGCGGTAATCGTCCGCTAGCTTTTCGGCCAGCGGGTGATACATCTCGGTGGTGACCAGGGCGCCGTGCAGGACCACCAGCGGCGGCCCGTCGCCGAGGGTATGGAAGACGATGCGGGTGCCGTCGGCCGAGGCGACGCTGTCGGTTGTTGTCCACATGCCACTACTGTGCACACAAAACCTGTCATCGCGCATGCGCACGTCTTGCGCTGATCCGATCGTCGCAGCCCAGAAGGGTTTCCGTGCGGCCGCTAGGCTGCGCGCATGCGAACCGAGCGCGAGCAGCGACTGATCGACACGGTGGCGTGGGTGCGGATCGAGGACGGACGGATCCTGTGCGCGCGCCCGGCGGGCAAGGACATCTTCTACATCCCCGGCGGGAAACGCGAAGGGGCGGAAACGGATCCGGAGACCCTCATCCGTGAGATCCGGGAGGAACTGACGGTGGAGATCGCCGCGGATTCGATCGCGCACGTCGGCACCTACGAAGCGCCGATCCCGGACGCGCTGGTGCGCATGGCCTGCTACACCGCCGAATACTCCGGCGTGCTCGCGGTGAGCAGCGAGATCGAGGAGATCGCCTGGTTCACCTACGCCGATCGACCGCACGTGCCGCCGGTGGATCAGCTGCTCTTCGACGATCTGGTGGCCGACGGCCTACTGGCGCGCTGAACTGACGCGTCCAGGAAACTGGAACACGTACCGATACCGTACTCGCCGGTAATCATACACAGGCTGGTCACAATGTAGAACATGTTCTAGTGTGGTGCACACAACGTTCCAATGCCGGAAAGTTCAGAGGAGCCCACCACACCATGCGTACCGAGATCTGTGATCGCCTCGGCATCGACGTGCCCATCTTCGCCTTCACCCACTGCCGCGACGTCGCCGCCGCGGTGAGCAACGCGGGCGGCCTGGGCGTGCTCGGCGCGGTCGGTTTCACCGCCGAACAGCTCGAGGTGGAGCTGCAGTGGCTCGACGACCATGTCACCGGCGTCTACGGCGTGGACCTGGTCATCCCGTCGAAGTACGAGGGCAAGGGCGTCGAGGGTTTGTCCCCCGAGGAGCTGGAAGCCCAACTGGCCAAGCTGGTTCCGCAGGGCCACCGCGATTTCGCCGAGAAGATCCTCGAGGATCACGGCGTGCCGCATCTGCCGCCGGAGGAGCGCCACAACCAGCTGCTGGGCTGGACCGCCACCACGGTCGCCCCGCAGATCGAGGTGATCCTCAAGCACCCCAAGGCCAAGCTGGTCGCCAACGCGCTGGGCACCCCGCCCGACGACATCATCAAGCAGATCCAGGACTCCGGCCGCCTCATCGGCGCGCTGTGCGGTTCGGTCAAGCACGCGCTCAACCACAAGCGCGCCGGGCTGGATTTCGTCGTCATGCAGGGCACCGAGGGCGGCGGCCACTGCGGCGAGATCGCCTCGATGGTGTTGTGGCCGCAGGTCATCGACGCGATCGGCGATCTGCCCGCGCTCGCCGCGGGTGGCATCGGCAACGGCCGTCAGGTCGCGGCCGCGCTGGCCATGGGTGCTGCGGGTGCGTGGACCGGGTCGATCTGGCTGACGGTGGAGGAGGCCAATGTGCCGCCCGCGCAGATGCAGAGCTACATCGACGCCACCTCGAGTGACACCGTGCGCTCGCGGTCCTGGACCGGCAAGCCCGCCCGCATGCTCAAGAACGACTGGACCGAGGCCTGGGAGCGCGAGGACACCCCCAGCCCACTGGGCATGCCACTGCAGATGATGGTGGCCCTCGACGGCGTCAAGCGCGGGCACCGCTACCCCGAGCAGGCCAAGGACGTGAACTTCAATCCGGTCGGCCAGGTCGTCGGCCAGATGAACAAGATCGAACGTTCCGCCGACGTGGTGCAGCGTCTGATCACCGAGTACATCGAGTCCGTCGAGCGCCTCAACAAGCTCAATAACGGCTGATCACAACGGATTTCGGCAGGCCGCACCGGGCTCCCGCGGCCTGCCGAATCCAGCTCGCCCCCGCCCGGTGCGTTGCCGCCGATCAGATCGTCCGCGGGTTACCGTGGGCGAATGGAGTTCGGCGAACAAGTGGCACGAAGAGCGTATTACGCGGTGGCGGCGCTACCGGTCGCCTTCGCGCCCACCGCGGTGTGGGCACGGGTGACGCGGCGGGTATTCCACATCCCCTTCGAGCTGCACACCCCCGGCGGCTGGCGCTCCGCGGTCCATACCGTGTTCGCGATCCTGCTCGGCCTGCTCGCCTGGTTCGCCGCGTTCCTGATGGTCTTGGCCGCCGTGCGCGGCATCTTCTATCCCCTCGTCGCGGCCGGTGATTACCAACATTCCTGGGGCGGACCGACATTGGCCGGAGCCTGGGCGGTGCATTTCGCCGGAGGCGCTCTCCCACTGCCCCTCTGGGTACTGCTGATCGCCGGGATCGGCGTCCTGCAATTGCGAGTGGCCCAACGATTGCTGAGCCGCACCGGCCCGTGGTGGCCGCTGCTCCTCGCCGCCGTACTGTCCGCGGGTGGCGTCGCCTTCTTCATAGCCTGGTTGCATCAGATCTGACTGCGCCGACACCACTTCCGTGACCGACGGCCTGCTCCCGGTGTGAGTCGCGTCTCCGAATCCCGCGTGCGACTTGCTGTTCGGGCCATCCGATTGCCACGGTGGTCGGATCATGTTGCAGAAGAAGCCGTCTCGGTTACGGAAACTGATCCCGCTCTTTATGTCCATGCTCGTGCTGGTCGCGCTGATCGTCGGTACGGCGGTGTTCGAACACTGGACGAACACCGGCAAACCCGCCCCCGATCGCCCCGCCCAGGCCGCCGGATCCGCCCGGGAGATCAACGGCCTGCTCGCGAAACTCGTTGTGGCGAAAGAAGCTCCGATGACCGGCTACAGCCGCGAGGAGTTCCCGCACTGGGACACCAACAAGCCCGAGCACGGCTTCGGCGACGCCTTCGCCCAGTACAGCCGCTGCACCACCCGTGAGGTCATGCTGCTGCGCGACGCCGTCGGCTCGGTCCGCCTGGACCCCTCGACCTGCAAATTCACCATGGGTGCGGACGGCGGCTGGCGCGACACCTACGGCGTCCCGGACAAGAAAACCGGAGACCTGAAGCCCTACAAGTGGATCACCGATTCCGCGGGCGTGGACGTCGACCACATCGTCGCCCTCGCCGAAGCCTGGCGTTCGGGCGCCGCCACCATGCCGATCGACACCCGCCGCCGCATCGCCAACGACACCCTCAACCTCTCCCCCTCCGACCCCACCGCCAACCGCTCGAAGGGCGACCAGGACCCCTCCACCTACCTCCCACCCGGCAACTTCCGGTGCGCCTATATCGGCCGCTACCTCACGGTCAAAGTAAAATACGGCCTGAGCGTGGATTCCAAAGAACAAGCAGGCCTGAAAACCGCAGTCCAGACCTGCATCGACCGAGGAGAGTTCACATAATCCCCATCATCGAGATCGGCCTCCCAGCAGCCGTCATTACCCTCGAAGAGGGCACCATCTCCGGCGATCTCGATGTCACCCTGAACGATTCGAGCCAGGGCCTCGTCCGCTACCGCGACACCACCACCTGGTACACCATCGCCAACCTCGACGACGAACCTCCCCGAACCTGGTCCTCCACCGCGGAACTCGCCACCGCGATCGAGGGCGAGACCGGAGGCATCGACGCCTTCGGCAACGTGGTGCCGTTCGAGGCGTGAGATCGCCCAGGTGATCCGCTGCGACACCGCCGTCGGCGGCGGTGTCGCGCGAATGAGCTAGTCGCTCACCGGCTCTCGCAGGGACTCGGCGCGCAGCTTGACGCCCGCGGTCATCCCGCCGAAGCCCTTGTGGAGGGCACTGCCCATCAACGTGGCGACCAGTGGGGAGACGGGGCCGTTGAGTTCGAAGTGGGAGTCGTAGCGGGTGCGGCCGTCGCCGAGGGGGGTGAGGGTGTGGGTGCGTTTGCTGCTCAGGAGGCCGAGGGGGGCGGGCTTCATGTTGTAGCTGAATTCTTTGCCGGGGGTGTTGGTGGCGATGAACTCGCGCTGTTTGCGGGGGCTCGGGCCGATCAGGCGGACTCGCATGTCGATCGGGGAACCGGGCTCGAGGGTGGTTTTGCACTCGATGACGAAAGGGTTCCAATCGCCGTAGTTGTCCACATCGGTGAGCACCTGCCAAACCAGTTCGGCGGGTGCTTCGATCTCCACGCTGTTGTCGATGACGAAGGCCATGAGGGAACAATACTGAAACGGGTTCTAACTGGTGGTCCGGGGCCGAAAGTGGCGGTGACAGTACCGTTGCGGGATGAGTCTCGCGCAGCGGTATCCGATTCTGCACACGCCCGCGCGGTGGGAGTGGGGCGGACTGGATGTCCGGTTCTCCACCGACCTGCCCGCCGACGAACTCGTCACCAACATTCATGTCGTCTGCTTCGTCGGCGATCGGATCGTGCTGTGCCGCGACGACCGTGACGTGTGGCTGCTGCCCGGGGGAACGCGGGAAGCGGGTGAGTCGGTCGAGGAGTGCACGATCCGTGAACTCGCCGAGGAAGCGGGCGCGCGTCTAGCTGGTCCGCTGCGACCTTTCGGCGCGCACTACGCCACCACCGATCGCGCGAAGCCTTACCGGCCGTGGCAGCCGCACCCGCACAAGGCGTGGCTGTGGTGCACCGCCGATGTCACCCTGGGTGGTCGGCCCACCAATCCCGCTGACGCCGAACAGATCCTGGAGGTCGCGACCTTCCCGCTCGCGGAGGCCGTCGTGCTGGCAGCGACCGATGGCCCGCACAATCCGGACCTGCTGACCCTGGCCACCGAATTCCACTTCGGCTGAGCGCCGGGCGGTTCACGGGCACAGGGCGTGCGAGAGCAGGGCGACGATATCTTGCGGGCCCGGGTCGCTCTCGGTGAGCGCGATGGTGACGGCCCGCCCGTCGGTGCTGGCTCCGGACACGGTCACGAAGCCCGCGATGCCGCCGGTGTGGCCGTAATAGTGTGCGCCGCAGGGCAGTTGGGTGCCGCCGATGCCCAGACCGTAGTCCATCCCGACGTCGGTGCCGGTCTGCGTGCTGAGCATTTCCTTCAGCTGCGCGTCGGCGACGATCTTCCCGGCGAGCAGCGCTAGGAAGAACCGGTTGAGGTCGTTGCCGGTGGAGACCATCGCGCCCGCTGCCCACGGCACCGACGGCTCGGACTTGGTGACGTCGGTGCGGACACCGTCGATGTCGTTGTAGCCCTCGGGATGTGGGCCGCGCAGCGTGAGCTCACCGGTGTTCGGCAGGTAGGTCCCGGTGAGCTGGCTGGGAGTGATGATGCGGGCGGCCAACTCGTCGGAATACTGTCTGCCGGTGACCTTCTCGATCAGCATCCCGGCCACGATGTAGTTGGTGTTCGTGTACTTGAACCGAGCCCCGGGCGCGAACTGCGCCGGATGGTGCAGCACCAGCGCGATCTCCTCCGCGGGCGTGAAGGTCCGACCGATGACACCGGCGCGGTACTCGTCGATCTCGGGGAACTCGGTGAGCTCCGGTAAACCGCTGCGGTGCTGCAGGATCTGACGCACCGTGATCGCCTTGCCGTCCACGCCGTCGCCGACCAGCAGCCCGGGCAGGTAGGTGTCGATCGAGTCGTCGAGCCGCACCCGCCCCTCCGCCACCAGCTGCAGCACGATCGAGGCCGCGAAGGTCTTGGAGATGCTCCCGATCCGGACCTGCTGCGGCGGGGCCATCGGAATCGCCGCGCCGGTGGCGCTATCGGCTACCCCCGAAGTGAGCGTGATCGTCTGCCCGTTCTCGGTCAGCGTCGCGATCACCCCGGGAACGCCGGAGCGGACCAGGCCGTCGATATCGTCGCGGACCTGGTCCACCCGCTTGGCGGACACCGCCATCGGGGTGGTCGAGACCGCCACCGGACCGCCGTCGATCGCGGTGGCGCACCCGGCCGTCGCGAAGACTGCCAGCACTGTCACTGTCGGCATGATTCTCATGAATCGACCGTACGAACCGCCACGCTGCCGGACATCCGGACAAGCCCTGAGTCCATCCCTGAGAAATCCGCCGTATCCGCCCCTGAGAAAACCGCTATGTCGCCGCGGGTTTCGGCAGTCGCGCGGCCAGTCCCAGCAGTCCGGCCGCGACCGACGCGCCCGCGATCACATACCAGCCGTGGTGGAACGCGGTCAGCGTCGCCTGCGGTGCGCCCGGTGTACCCAGCACCGCAACCAGAATCGCCACGCCGACAGCCATTCCGATCTGGCGGGCCATGGTGAGCACCGCCGAACCGGTCGCGAACTGCTGCGGTGGCAGCCCCGCGGTGCCCGCCGCCACGCTGGTCGGCATGGTCAGCCCGACTCCGATACCGCTCAGGATCATGCCGCCCAGGACTCCGCTCACATAGTCGGGATGCAGCGTGATTCCCTGTGCCCACCAGACGATTCCGGCCGCGAACGACATCCCGCCGAGCGCCAGCACCGGCCCCACACCCCAGCGCGCGATGAGCCGCCCGGCCGAGATCGCGACCAGTGGCACCACCGCCGGCCCCGGCGCGATGGCCAACCCGGTCTTCAGAGCCGACCACCCCCACACGTTCTGCATCCACAGCACCGCCGAGAGCAGCATCCCCGCGAACGCGATATTGAACAGCGCCGAATTGCCCAGCATGAGCACGAAATTCGGCACCCGCAGCAGTCCCGGATCCACCACCGGGCTGTGATGCCGCCGCGACGACCACACGAACGCCGCCCCGAACGCCGCTGTCGCGACGAATCCGCCGATCACACCCGCCGACCCCCAGCCCCAATCCTCGCCCTTGACCACCGACAGGATCAGCGACGCCACCGACGCGATGAGCATGAGCGCCCCGAACCCGTCGGGCAGCGTGCCGCCGCTTCCGGCCGGGCTGGGCAGCAGCCGCCAGCCGATCACCAGGGCGATCACGCCGAGCGGCACGTTCACCAGAAACACCCAGCGCCAATCCAATTCGACCAGCAACCCGCCGATCACCGGGCCGAGCGCCGCACCCAGTCCGCCGAAGGCGACCCACAGCCGCACCGCGGTGGCCCGGCGTTCGGCCGGTGTGGCGGCCAGCAGCAAGCCCAGCGACGAGGGCGTCAGCAGCGCCGCTCCGGCCGCCTGCAGGATTCGGAAGGCCACCAGCGCACCGGTATCCCAGGCCAGCGCGCACAGCGCCGAACCGAATACGAAGACACCCAGCCCGAGCAGGAAGGTTCGCTTGTTGCCGTTGCGGTCGCCCAGTCGTCCGGCGGGGACCAGCAGTGCGGCGTAGACGATCGCGTAGGCGTTGAGCACCCATGACAGTCCGGAGATCTGTGAGCCGGAGAAATCGACGGCGATACGCGGCAGTGCCACGTTGACGATGAACAGATCCAGGCTGGACAGCACCACCGCGACGGCGACGATCGCGAGCACCACCCGGGAATCGGTGGTCCGCCGTTCCTGCTGTGCGACAACGGCACTCATCGCGCTCCCCTGCTCGATCGCTGAGTGATCCCGGCGAGGATCGGGCCGCCGGTACTGGCTGTCGCGGTCTGGGCCCAGGCCCGCACCGCAGTGAGTTGCTTCATAAGACGGACCATAGGGCAGTCGGTTCCATGAAGCAACCGACTATGCTGCGCTCATGCGTCGAACCAGCTTCGAGGACATGAACTGCTCGATCGCCCAGTGCCTGGAGGTAGTGGGCGAATGGTGGACCCTGCTCATCGTCCGCGACGCGCTGTTCGGCGTGACCCGCTTCGACGACTTCCGCTCCCGCCTCGGCATCGCCCGCAACGTCCTCACCCAGCGGCTGGAACACCTTGTGGACCAAGGCATCCTGGAGAAGGCCCCCTACCAGGACAACCCCGTTCGCTACGACTATCTGCTCACCGACAAAGGCCGCTCGCTCTGGCAGATCGTCTCCGCGATGCGTCAGTGGGGCGACGAGTGGGCGGCTCCCGACGGTCCTCCGATCGAATCGGTGCACAAGCCCTGCGGCCACATCATGACCGTTCGTCCGGTCTGCTCCGAGTGTGGGGAACACGTCGCGGTGAAGGACCTTCGGACCCAACTGGGCCCCGGCGCTCACGACCCGAGTCTGCTGCCCACGCGGCGCTGACGGTCCACCCGAGGTTCGCCCGGATATCGATGATTGATCTGCCACAGGCGATCTGTGCCGTCGAAAATTCGCTGAATCTCGTGCGGCCCCGAATGATCAACGATCTCGGGTAGCACTGCCCGGTGGTGCCGTGGGGTCACCTTGGGCTTGGAAGCGCCACCCTTGGCGCGGATCGGTCAGCGCTGGGGTCGCTATCCGACGCTGTTTCCGGCGACGACAGTGGGTAGCGGGTCGCCCCATCGGGGAAGCAGGCCTGCGCCGATTCGATGCCGGGCGTCGACGACGCCGCGGGCAGAACGTAGGACCTCCATGCCGCAGCCCACTTCTTCGCTGTCCGAACCGACCACGGGTGTCCCCGAGGGTGCGTTCCCGCTCTCGGCCGCGCAGCGCGGTATCTGGTTCGCCCAGCACATCGCGGGCACCGTCCCGTTCTCCATCGCCCAGTACATCGAACTGGTCGGACCGCTGGATCTCGATGTGCTGGCGCCCGCAGCCCGGCAGGCGGGCCGCGAGTTCGGCACCGGCTACCTGCGGTTGATCGAAGTCGGCGGGCATCCCTACCAGTTCATCGACGAAGACCTCGACGATCGCCTGGTCATCGTGGACTTCCGCGGCGATCCGGACCCGGACGCCGCCGCGCACGCCTGGATGCGCGCGGAATACACTGCGCCGCTGCGGCTTACGTCCGACCGGTTGGTGTGTGTGCGAATGCTGCGGCTCGCCGAGGACCGCTGGTTCTGGTACTCGCGGATCCACCACATCGTGCTGGACGGCATGGGTGCGCTGGCGTTCGTGCAGCGCACCGGCGAGCTGTACAACGCCGCGCTGGCAGGCCACGAGCCACCCGCCGCGAAAGCCGAGGACCTGCGCCGGATCGTCGAGGCCGATCTGACCTACCGCAGCTCCCAACGGTTCACCGCCGATCGCGACCATTGGCTCGAACACCTCCGTAGCGCGCCCGACGCGGTGAACCTGGCCGGCCGCGCTGCCGGTATCGACGCCCACCCGCATCGTGTCGCGGGTGCGCTGGAGCCGGAGACCGCGGCGCTGCTGGAGTCGGTGGCGCAGTCGGCGTCCTCCGGTGTGGCGCCGACGATCGTGGCGGCGTTCGGCGCCTATCTGGCAGCGATGACAGGCGCGCCCGAAGTGCTGCTGAGCCTCCCGGTCTCGGCCCGCACCACGGCCACCCTGCGGCGTTCGGGCGGCATGATCGCCAATGTGGTGCCGCTGCGCCTGCGCCTGGACCCGGCGACGACGGTCGGCGCGATCATCCGGGCCGCGCAGGCCGAGCTGACCGGTGCGCTGCGGCGGCAGCGCTACCGCCAGGAGGACATCCTGCGCGATCTGGGCCGGCTCACCGACGAGACCGCCTCCTTCGGGCCGTCGATCAATCTCATGATGGCCGACACCAGAATTCAGCTCGGACCGATCACCGGCCGACTCCATGTGCTGACCTCGGGACTCATCGACGATCTGTTCGTCAACTTCTATCCGGGTGTGGGCGGCGAGAGCACGCACATCGACCTCCAAGGCAACGCGAACCTCTACAGCGAAACCCAACTCGCGGCGCATCACCGGCGATTCTCGGGGTATCTGAGGCGATTTCTCGAGGCGGGACCCGATGCGACGCTGTTATCGGTGCCTATCGTCTCCACCGAGGAACACGCGGAGCTGGCACCCGTCCGAGGTCCGGCCTCCGTGCCTTCCCGAACCCTGCCCGAAATCCTCAGGGCCGGTGTGGATCTGAATCCTGGCGCGGTCGCGATCCGCTCCGGTGCGACTGCCCTGACCTACCGGGAGGTCGACGAGTACACCGATCGGCTCGCCCGTCTCCTGATCGCCGCGGGGGCGAGACCCGAACGCACGGTCGGGATTTCGATCCCGCGTTCGGTCGAGTCGGTGCTCGCGACACTGGCCGTGGCGAAGACCGGCGCGGCGTTCGTCCCCATCGACCCGGTGTATCCCGCGGACCGGATGGCATACCTGGTCGAAGACGGCGGCATCGTCACCGGCATCACCGTCGCCGCGACCCGGCCCGCGCTGCCGGACCGAGTCGAGTGGTTGATCCTCGACAGCGCCGACACCGCGCGCCGACACCTCGACACGAACCCGGGGCCGATCACGGACGCCGAACTCGCAGCGCCGCCGCATCCGGATCAGGTCGCGTACATCATCTACACCTCGGGCTCGACCGGCCTGCCCAAGGGTGTCGCCGTGTCGCATCGAGGACTCGCGAACCTGGTCGCCGGTTCCGGCGCCGGCTTCGGTGTGACTGCCGAATCGGTGATGGCACACGCGGTTTCGCCGAGCTTCGATATCTCGATCGAAGAGATTCTGGTCGCCCTGTCGGTCGGTGCGACGCTGGCGATCGTGCCCCCGGCGGCCTATGCCGGACCGGAGCTGGCCGCCGTGCTGCGCGCCGATCGGGTCACCCATCTGAACACCACACCGGCGGTTGCCGGTTCCCTCGACCCCGCGATGCTCCCGGACCTTCGCACGGTGATCGTGGGCGGTGACGCCTGCCCACCGGACCTGGTGACCAAATGGTCCGGTCGAACCCTGCTGAACGGGTACGGACCGACGGAAACGACCGTCACCGTGACACTGAGTGATCCGATGGTCCCGGGCGAGCCGGTCACCCTCGGCGGTCTGACCCCCGGCGTCCGTGCCCTGGTGCTCGATCCGTGGCTGCGGCCGCTCCCGGTCGCGAGCACCGGCGAGCTGTATCTGGCCGGGCCGGGACTGGCGCGTGGCTATCACCGGCGCGCGGCGCTGACCGCCACGCGCTTCGTCGCGGATCCGTTCGAGCCGGGCGGGCGCATGTACCGCACGGGCGACCTGGTGCGCTGGATCGTTCGCAACGGCGGGCTCGAACTGGAATACCTGGGACGCAGCGACTTTCAGGTCAAGGTCCGCGGCTTCCGGATCGAACTCGGAGAGATCGATGCGGCGCTGCAACGACACTCGGACATTGCTTTCGCCCTCACCGTCGGTGCTCGGACACCGGCCGGAACGACCGCCCTGGTCTCGTATGTGCTCGCCGAGGGCGGTACGAGCGTGCATCCTGAGGCGTTGAAGGCCGCCGCCGGACAGACGCTTCCGGCGTACATGGTCCCGGAGATCGTCATCGTGCTGGACAATCTCCCGCTGACGCCTGCGGGCAAGGTGGATCGAAAGGCGCTCCCGGCACCGGATTTCAGCTCCCGGACCGAGTCGCGGCGGCCGCCGTCGACAGCGCGCGAATCCACGTTGGCGGGGTTGTTCTCGGACGTTCTGGGTCTGGACTCGATCGGTGTGGACGAGAGTTTCTTCGCCCTCGGCGGGGACAGCATCATCGCCATCCAGTTGGTGGCCAGGGCGCAGGGCGCCGGAATTCGGTTCAGCCCACGGGATGTCTTCGAGCGCAGAACCGTGGCCGCCTTGGCGGTGGTCGCCACCGAGGCGTCTCAGATCCTGCCCGAACTTCCCGGCGGCGGCTGCGGTCCGGTGGAGTTGACGCCCGCCGCGTACGCCCTGCTGGATGAGGGGGACCACCGGTGGCGGGTCGGCGATGCGGTGCCGATCCGCCTGCCCTCCGGTACGGATCGGCGGAGCGTCACCGCCGCGGTGCAGACCGTGATCGATCATCACGACGTGCTGCGATCCACGGTGCGACGCGCCGAGCAGGGTTGGAAATGGCTTGTCGCCGATCGCGGTTCTATCGACGCCGCCACGGTGCTGGAAGTGCTGCCCGCAACTGTCGGCATCGACTCGGTGCGGGCAACCGGCCAGGTATGCACGCAGCTCGACCTCGAGTCGGGGGTGATTCGCGTGGTCCTCGTCGAGGATGCAGACGCCGGGCCGCTGTGCTGGATCGTGCTGCACCGGTTGGTGATCGACGAGGTCTCCGTGCGTATTCTGCTCGCGGACCTGGCCGCGGCTGTCGCGGGCACCGCGCCGGACCCCGTGGGCACCTCGTTCCGGCGCTGGGCACACGGTCTGGTTCAGCACGCGGCCGAGCATCGAACGGAACTGCCGTATTGGCAGCGGATACTGAGCACCGCGGATCCGGTGCTGGGATCGCGGGCGCTGGATCCGACGATCGATGTGATCTCCACCCGGTCGGTGCTTTGCACCGGAATGGCCGCCGAGCACATCGACGCCCTACTCGGGACGGTTTCGGCACGGTTCCACTGCGATGCCGAAGAGGTCCTGATCGCCGCGCTCGCCTTGGCTGTGAGTCGTTGGCGGGCCAGGAAATCGGTGTCACTGACCCGGACCGTCGACGCGCGGGACGCACAACCGGTGTCCGGTGCCGATGTCACCCGGACCGTCGGCCGATTCCTGAGCACGTTCCCGGTCGTGGTCGACCTCGACGGCATCGATCTGGAGGAGGCGTTCGCCGGGCACGCTGCCGCCGGTGCCCTGATCAAGGCCGCGAAGGAGCAGTTGCGCGCGGTGCCCGCGTCCGGCGTCGGATTCGGGATGCTCCGCTACCTGGACTCGGACGGTGTCGTGGCGCTCAGGGATCTGCCCGCGCCGCAGCTCGACTTCCGATTCCGCGAGCGAACCGTTGGCGGTGGGGAAAAGGCTCTCCCCGAACATGTTTCGCCCGATTCCGACACGTCGTCGACAGCCGTCCTCGCTGTCGATGTGGTGCGCACCGACATCGGCTTGGAGGTGGCCTGGTCCTACGCCCCCCGGCTGCTGACAGCCTCCGATGTCGCAGAGCTGGCGCAGATCTGGGAGCAGGCGCTGCGCGCCTTCGGCGACCACGCCTCCGCAACCGGGTCCGGCGGTCACACGCCGTCCGACTTCGATCTAGTCACGGCTTCCCAGCACGACATCGACGACTGGGAGCGCCGGTACCCCGGCCTCGTCGACGTGTGGCCGCTCTCGCCACTGCAGTACGGCATGTTCTTCCACACCCTCTACGACACCGATACCGCCGACGTCTACACGGTGCAATCGCTGCTGTCCCTGTCGGGCGCCGTCGATTCCGGACGTCTGCGCGCCGCCGTCGCGGCACTTGCCGCACGCCACGACAATCTGCGCGCGGCCTTCGTGGAATCCGGTGACGGCCCTCGCCAACTCGTTCTCCCCCGGGTCGAAATCCCCTGGCGCGAAATAGACCTGCGTGACCTGGAGCCCGAGGCTCGGGGCCGAGAACTCGAACGACTGCTCGACCTCGACGCTCACACGTCGTTCGACCTATCGCAGCCACCGTTGCTGCGCTGCACACTGATCCGGACGGACGCCGACGCTTGCCGTTTCGTGCTCACCAACCATCACATCGTCTTGGACGGCTGGTCCGGACCGCTGCTGGTGCGTGAGCTGCTGACCCTGTACGCCGCACCCGCCGCCACGCTGCCGGCCCCGCCCGCCTACCGCGACTTCCTGTCGTGGGTGCACGACCAGGACGACACCGCCGCGGGGGCGGCATGGACCCGATCGCTGACCGGGATCGAAAGCCCCACCCGCGCACTGCGATCCCTCGCCGGGATCGAATCCAGCGAAACCGCGACCCACTCGATCGACCTGTCCCCCACCATGATGACCCGATTGGAAAGTACCGCACGCGAATCCGGAGCGACCGTCAACACGATGGTGCAGGTCGGATGGGCGATGCTGCTGTCCATGGTCACCGGGCGCACCGATGTGGTGTTCGGCGGCACGGTCTCCGGTCGGCCGCCGCAACTGGCCGGTGTCGAGGAGATGATCGGCCTGTTCATCAACACCCTTCCGGTGCGGGTCAGCCTCGACCCCGTGGAGCCGGTCGCCCATCTCGTCGCGCGGGTACAGCGGGAGCAGGCCGCGCTGATGGATCATCAGCATGTGGGGCTCGCCGAAATCCACCAGGCGGTCGGACTGGCCGAATTGTTCGACACGCTGGTCGTTTTCGAGTCCTTCCCGGTCGACCGGGCCGCCCTGTCGCAGGCCCTCGATATCGCCGGCATGCGGGTGATCGACATCGACACCGCCGACGCGACGCCGTACCCGCTCAGCCTGATCGTCGTTCCGCAGCTCGCGGCGGACGGCGAACGCACGCTCCGGATCAGCCTGAAGTATCTGACCGATCATTTGGAGTCCGCCGCGGCCCGTTCGTTCCTCGACCGCTTCGTCGGCCTGCTCACCCAGCTCGCCACCCACCCGGATGTCCCGGTTTCGCGACTGCACAATTGCGACGATGCTGAGCGGTCCGCCCTGCTCTCGGTACGCGGGCCGGTGTCGTCACCGCCGCGTACGCTGCCCGAAATCCTCGCCGCCGGGGCGGAATTGGACCGTGATGCGATCGCGATCAGCGCGAGCGGGGCGGCCATCTCCTACGGCGATCTGGATGCGTGGTCGAACCGCTTCGCGCGGGTGCTGCTCGCGCGCGGTGTCGGCCGAGAGGTGTTCGTGATGCTCGCACTACCCCGGTCGCTGGAGTCGGTGGTCGCGGTGTGGGCGCTGGCCAAGACCGGAGCGGCGTTCGTACCACTGGATCCCAACTATCCGGTGGAACGCATCGAGCACATGCTCGCCGATTCCCGGGCGCCGATCGGTGTGACGAACAGCGCGGTCGGCGCCGTCCTGCCCGGCAGTATCGACTGGCTGCTGCTCGACGATCTCAACACCGTCCGCCGGGCCATGCTGGTCTCCGACGCTCCCGTCACCGACGCCGACCGCGGCGGTCCGATCGACCTCGACCAGATCGCGTACCTGATATACACCTCGGGCTCGACCGGAAAGCCGAAGGCTGTCTTGTGCGCTCACCGCGGGCTGTCCGATCTTGTTGCCGCACAGCGCGAGACCCTCGCGCTGGATCGGGACGCGCGCAGCTTGCAGGTGGCCTCACCGAGCTTCGACGCCTCGATCTTCGAAATGCTCACCGCGCATGCTGTGGGCGGTCGGCTGATCGTCTCGCCACCCGACGTCTACGGCGGGGCGGCGCTGGAGACGCTGCTGCGGACCGAACGGGTCACCCACGCGGTCATCACGCCGTCCGCGCTGGCGACCATGGACCCGGCGGGCCTCGAGCAGCTGCGCGTGCTCGCCGTCGCGGGCGAGGCCGCCACCCCGGAACTGATCGAACGGTGGTCGCCAGGGCGGCGGATGGTGAACCTGTACGGCCCCACGGAATTCAGCATCTGGGCCACCGGTCCCGGTGAGCTCGTGGCGGGCGCACCGATCACGCTCGGCGGGCCGATCCGAGGTGCGTCCAACATGGTGCTCGACAGTTGGCTGCGTCCGGTGCCGGTGGGCGTGCCGGGAGAGTTGTATCTGGCGGGACCCGCTCTCGCGCGCGGCTATTTCGCGCGGTTCGAGCTGACCGCGAGTCGGTTCGTCGCGAATCCGTACGGCGCGCCCGGCGAACGCATGTATCGCACCGGCGACATGGTGCGCTGGGTGGCCGGGCGCGCAGCCGAGTACGAGCTGGAGTACCTGGGGCGCAGCGACTTCCAGGTGAAGATCCGCGGACTGCGGATCGAGCTCGGCGAGATCGACGCCGTGCTGTCCAAGGACGCGGAGGTCGAATACGCGGTGACCATCGGCCGCGACGGACCCGCCGGAGCCACGGTGCTGGTCTCCTACGTGCTGCCCGCCGCCGGGGTCCGCATCGACACCGAGCGTCTGCGCGGGAGTGTCGCCGCGGAGCTGCCCGGGTACATGGTGCCGAGCCATGTCGTCGTACTCGACGCCATTCCGCTGACCCCGGTCGGCAAGCTGGACCGCAGAGCGCTTCCGGTACCGGACTTCTCGGAGGCCGACCGGCCGTACCTCGCGCCGCGCACCGCCGTCGAGGCGACCATCGCCGAGGTGTTCGCGGAGGTGCTCGGCACGCCACCGGTCGGCGTCGACCGATCCTTCTTCGAGCTCGGCGGCAACTCGCTCAGCGCCACCCGGGTCGTGGCACGCGTCAATACGGCGCTGGGCGCGACTGTCGCACTGCGGGATCTGTTCGACGCGCCCACGGCAGCCCAGTTGGCCAGGCGGGTGGTCCTCGACCACGGGCCGGGCCGTCCGGCCCTCGTGGAGCGGGTGCGGCCGGATCGAATTCCGTTGTCGCCGGCTCAACAACGAATGTGGGTGCTCAACCGCCTCGATCCGGAGTCGTCCGCGTACAACATCGCCATCGCGCTGAGACTCACCGGCGAACTCGACCTGGACGCCTTGCGGACTGCGGTGACCGGGCTGATCGCTCGGCACGAGAGCCTTCGCACCCGGTATCCCGCCGATGCCGAAGGACCGCACCAGGTGGTGATCGCCCCCACGGCGGTCCCGCTGCCGGTGCTCGACGTCGAAACCGGTGCGCCCCTGCGGGATCGAATCAACGCGCTGGCGGGCCGGGGTTTCGATCTCGCCACCGAATCGCCGGTGCGCGCCGGGCTGTTCCGGCTCGGGTCCGACGACCTGCACGTGGTCGTGCTCGTGGTGCATCACATCAGCGCCGACGGCGCGTCGATGGCGCCCTTGGCTGCCGATCTGGCCGCCGCCTACGCCGCCCACGCACTCGGCGCTGATACCGCTCGCCCGCCGCTTCCGGTTCAGTACGCCGATTTCGCACTCTGGCAGCGCGAACTGCTTGGCGCGGAATCCGATCCGGCAGCGCTGGCGGCACAGCAGATCGGCTACTGGAGCACGACGCTCGCCGGTGCGCCCGAGGTGCTCGAACTGCCCGCCGACCGCGCCCGACCCGCGGTGCAGACCATGCGCAGCGCCGAATTCGGCTTCGCCCTCGATGCCGAAACCCACCGTGCGCTCACCGAATTCGGGCAGGCGCAGCACGTAAGCCTCTTCATGGTCGTGCATGCCGCGTTCGCGGTACTGCTGTCACGGCTGGCGGGCGTGGACGACGTCGTGGTCGGCACACCGGTCGCGGGCCGCGGTGAGCAGGCACTCGACGATCTCGTCGGGATGTTCGTCAACACCCTCGCACTGCGCACCCGCATCGACCCTGCCGCGGGCTTCGACGAATTCCTGGCCACCGTCCGGTCGGTGGATCTGGACGCGTTCGCCAACGCCGACGTGCCCTTCGAGCGGCTGGTGCAGATCCTGAACCCGACTCGGTCCACCGCGCATCATCCGGTGTTCCAGGTGTCGCTGACCCTGCAGAACTTCAGCGAACCGGTACTCGAACTGCCCGGCCTGCGCTTCGCGGTGGAGGACTTCGACCGCGACACTTCACAATTCGATCTGACACTCGACTTGAGGGAGCGCTTCGACGGTTCGAAACCGGGCGGGCTCGACGGCGTGCTGACCTATGCCGCCGACCTGTTCGACGCGGTCACGGCTGCCGCCTTCGTCGCTCGCTGGCAGCGGGTTCTCGCCACCGTGGTGGCCCGGCCCGGCGTGTGCGTAGCCGACCTCGAACTCCTCGACGACCAAGAGCGAGCGATGCTGGTCCCGGTAGCGGGACTTGAAACCACCGGCACGACAACCCTCGACCGCCTGCTCACCCAGACGGCGGATCGCTATCCGGACCGTCCCGCGGCGGTCGTCGACGGCGTGACCACCACCTATCGTGAACTCGACCGGCGTTCCGATCAGCTGGCGCACATCTTGCGGGACGCCGGATTCGGACCGGAAACCGTGGTGGCACTGGCACTTCCGCGCTCGGCCGAACTGCTGACCGGGATGTGGGCCGTCGCGAAGACCGGTGCGGCGTTCCTGCCGGTGGATCCCGGCTATCCGGCGGACCGGATAGCGCACATGCTCACCGACTCGGGCGCCACCATCGGTCTGACCCTCGCCGCACATCGACCGGTCCTTCCGGACAGTGCCCGTTGGCTGGTGCTCGACGATGCGGCCTTCGGCACGAGCCCTGCGGCCGACCAGGGCAACCCATTGTGTGAGGCCGGATCCCGGGCCCGGATTCGCCCGCAGCACCCGGCCTGGATGATCTACACCTCGGGATCCACCGGAACACCGAAGGGCGTCAGCGTCTCCCATCGCGGACTCGCCGATCTGATTGCCGCACAACGCGAGTCACTGCGCCTGGACGAGTACTCACGGGTATTGCAGGTGGCCTCACCGAGCTTCGACGCCTCGATCTTCGAGGCCCTGATGGCTTTCGGCAGCGGTGGCGCGTCGGTGGTGTCGCCGCCGGAGGTGTTCGGGGGCAGTCCGCTGGCCGCGCTGATCGCCGCCGAGCAGGTCACTCATCTGGTGATCACGCCCTCGGCACTGGCCACGCTCGACCCCGGCGCGATCCCGAGCGTGCGGGTGCTCGCGGTGGCGGGTGAGGCGGTCGGCCCGGAACTGGTGCAGCGCTGGGCGGTCGATCGGATCATGGTCAATCTGTACGGTCCGACCGAATTCACGATCTGGGCAACAGGTTCGGCTCCCCTGTCGCCCGATCGCGCGGTCACGATCGGGACGCCGGTGCGCGGCGCGTCGGTCCTGGTCCTCGACGATCGGTTGCGGCCGGTGCCGGTCGGGGTCGCCGGGGAGCTCTACCTCGCTGGTCCCGCCCTGGCCCGCGGCTACCATGCCCGCCCGGGCTTGACCGCCGCCCGCTTCGTCGCCAATCCCTTCGGCGCACCCGGCGATCGCCTGTATCGCACCGGCGACCGTGCCCGCTGGACCGGTACCGGGCCGGAGGTCGAGCTGGAATACCTCGGCCGCACCGACTTCCAGGTGAAGGTCCGTGGGCAGCGTATCGAGCTCGGTGAGATCGACGCCGTCCTCGGTCGTGCCGCAGGCGTGGATTTCGCGGTGACGCTCGGTGTTCCGGGACCGACCGGCAGCACCGCGCTGGCCGCCTACCTGGTGCCGACACCCGGCGTCGAACTCGATGTGGCCGCGGTCAAGGCCGTGGCGGCCGACGCCCTGCCCGCCTACATGGTGCCGTCCGCGTTCGTGGTGCTGGACCTGATCCCGCGCAACGAGGTCGGAAAACTCGACAGAAAAGCGCTTCCCCCACCGGATTTCACCGCCGATCGGGCCGAGTACCGGCCGCCGACCTCGTCCGAGGAGGAGACCCTCGCGGAGATCGTCGGCGAACTGCTCGGCATCGAGAAGGTCGGCGTGGACGATTCGTTCTTCGCGCTCGGCGGCGACAGCATCCTGGCCATCCAACTGGTGACGCTGGCCAGGCAGCGCGGCCTGGATTGCACTCCGCTGCAGGTGTTCGAGCATCGGACCGTGGCGGCCCTGGCCGCGGCTATCCTGGCGGCGGAGCCCACGGCGTCGCTCGAGGAACTGCCCGGCGGCGGTATCGGCGATATGCCGCTCCCCCCGATCGCGCACTACATGCTCGAACGTGGCGGCGACCACCGGCGTTTCGCTCAGTGCGCCGTGCTCGATCTCCCGGTCGGCATCGACCGGGCCGGGATCGTCGCGACACTGACGGCCGTCATCGACCGGCACGACATGCTGCGCTCCCGGCTGATGCGGTCCGACGACGGTGACACCCGGCTTTCGGTGGCCGCCCCCGGGACGATCGCGGTCGGCGACCTGCTGCACCGGGTCGAATTCGCCGTCGCGGCTGCTCCGGCTGAGCTCCGCGACCACGTGCGGGCCTTGACCGACGCCGCGGCCGATCGGCTGGACCCGGCGAACGGCACTGTGCTGCAATTCCTCTGGCTCGACCCCGATCAGGCCGGTAGGGCTCCCGGTCGCCTGGTCGTCATCGCGCACCACCTCGTGATCGACGGCGTGTCCTGGCGGATCCTGGTGCCCGATCTGATCGCCTCCTGGGCGCAGGTGTCCGCGGGCAATATCCCCGTGCTCGCCGACACCGGCACCTCGATGCGCCGGTGGACTCACGCGCTACTCGACGAATCCCGCACCGCCCGACGAGCTTCCGAAATCGAGCACTGGTCGCGGACCCTCGAGGGGCCGGACCCGATAATCGGGTCCCGGGCACTGGACCCGGCGGTCGATCGGGCGGACACCCTGCGCACGATCGACCGGGAAGTCTCCGCCGAGGTCACGACGGCCCTGCTCACCACCCTGCCCGGACTCTTCCAGGGCAGCGTCGAGGACACCCTGCTCGCCACCCTGGCGCTGGCCCTCGTGCGCTGGCGGGCGGATCGGGGCACGACCGAACCCACCGCCCTCGTGCGGCTGGAAGGCCATGGCAGACGGGAGAACATCGTTCCCGGTGCGGACCTGTCTCGCACGCTGGGCTGGTTCACCGCCGTCTATCCGCTCCGGCTGGACACGAACGGAATCGACGTCGACGACGCCCTGTCCGGTGGCCCGGCCATGGGCACGGCGATTCGCGCGGTCAAACACCAACTGCTCGCCGTGCCCGACCGGGGAATCGGCTTCGGGCTGTTGCGCTACCTGAATCCCGATACGGCGCAGCGACTTCCGAAGCGGTTGCCCGGCCAGATTTCCTTCAACTATCTCGGCAGATACTCGACCACCGATGTTCCGGCCGGGCTGGAAGGCATCGGGTGGCTGCCCACCGACGACCTCGGCGACCCCACTCCCGCTGAAAGCCCGGACGTGGCACTGCAATCGGTGATCGATGTGAACGCGGTGGTCTTCGGGTCACGGATGCAGGTGAGCTTCGGCTTCCCGGCGAATCTGCTGGACCGTTCCGAGGTCGAGGCGCTGGCGGAGCTGTGGCTCACCGCGCTGGAAGCGGCCGTCGACTTCGCGGGCACAGCTGCGGCGCGCGCGGCCGCCGAGCAAGAGCGAGCGGCCCTCGATGCGGCCGACCGGATCGAGGCCACACCGGTCGGGCTCGGCTTGGACGTGCTGTTGCCGATTCGCCTCGGCGGCGACGAACCCGCGCTGTTCTGCGTCCACCCGTCGTCCGGAGTCTCTTGGACCTACCTGGGATTGGCGGACGCACTGCGTCCCGGTCGCCCGATCTACGGTCTCCAGGCTCCCGACCTCAGCGGTCACGAACCCCCGGCAGGTTCCATCGACGAGTTCGCCGATCGGTATATCCGGGAGATGCGCCGGGTGCAGCCGCGTGGGCCCTACCATCTGCTCGGCTGGTCGTTCGGCGGACTCATCGCCCACGCCATCGCGACGAAGCTGCGGCAGGCGGGCGATCCGGTGGGCACCGTCGCGCTACTGGATGCCGACACCACCGATATCGACGGCGACAGCATCGAAAGGCTCACCGCCGGTGGCTTCGTCAATTCGTTCGGCTCGGTCTTCGGGATCGACGACGTTCCTGCCGACGCCACCGCGATGGAGGCAGCCGAGTTGATTCGGCAACGCCTGGGCGGCGTATCGCTCATCGATGCGGCCACCATCGAGCGGATGGCCGCATCGTTCAATGCCGCCGCGCGGACGCGGACGGGCTATCAGCGCCCCGTATTCGACGGCGACATCGTGTATTTCAGCGCGACCGTCGACTCGTCGGACATCTTCGGCCCCGACGGGTGGCGGCCCTATGTGACCGGTGCGATCACCAACCACGACCTCGAGGTCACCCACCTCGAGCTGACCGGGCCGCACGCGCTGCCGATCATCGCCGGAGTGCTCGACGACCACTATCTCGGTCGCACCCCGTGAAACAGGGTCGAGGCTCTCGTATTCGGAGCCCGGCCGAACGAAAGCCCCCGGCGGGATACGCGCGCCGGGGGCTGATCGGACGGTGAACCGTCCGGGCACTCAGTGCTTGGGCGGCTGCGGCTTCGGGCCACCGGGTGGGGTGGCCGTGCTGAACTTCGGAGTCACCTGGATGTAGCTGGCACTCGAGCTCGTGCCGCCGTAGTAGCACTTCGCGGGTGTGCCGGAGGTGTCGCTCGGGGTGCTGTAGTACACGGTCTTGTTCAGCACTTTCACCGTGCCGTCTTTCCACCAGGCCGCCGTCACCTGCGGAATGACCTTGTCTCCGACGGCGGTGTTGTAGTTGAAGATGTAGCCGAGAATCCAGGTCGCACCGGACGTGTCGACCGCGGTGGTCAGGGTGACGATGTCATTGCCCGGTTCCGCGTAGGCCGTGACCGTCCCGGCCCCGTCGCCGGTGAGTTTGAACAGATCCGGCGATACCGATGCCGCCCACTCCAGCGTGGCCATCGAATTCGCCCACACCAGGCTGAAATCGGCGGTGGTCAGGATCGGCGCGGTGAACGAGATGTCGTTCAATCCGACGCTCACCTTGCCCGGTGTCGACTGCTGCCCGACCGGCGGCTGATTGCTGCTCTTGACATTGGTGATGACGAAATCGAAAGTGCTGCCCGAGGTCCAGGTGGAATTCTTCGAAAGTGTCAGCGTCAATTTTCCGTCGACGTCGGCGAAACTCCAGCCCGGATAGTTGATGCCCATCGCGGCCACATCGGCGGGCTCGAAGTACTGGGGCATGCCGATCGTCATGGTCGCCCCGGAGCTCAGGTTGACGTCATTGCCCGAGGTGTTCTTCAAGGTCACCTCGAGGGTGGCGGTTTCCTTGACCGCGATGGTGCTGATGCCCGTGGCCTTGTTGATGACCGTCACGGTGGCCCGCCGCGGCCGGTCGTAGGCCTTCTGTGCCGCGCCGAATACCGCGAGCGCGCCGTCCTTGCCCTGATCGTGCCGGATCGGGAAGCCGATCCCGAACGGGAACTGCAGGGATACGCCGGCGAAGTCGAACTCGGTGGTGCCCTCGGCGCGCTGCTCGATGTACATGAACCGAATGAACACCGCCAGTATGTATTTGGTCGGGATGTAGATGTCGAGCAGCAGGCCGCGGATGGCCCCGGTCATGGGCTTCTGGACCCAGAAGCTCATTTCGAGCCCGGCGCTCGCGGACAGCCCGCCCTTCACGGATCCGCCGACCCAGGTGCGGCCGTGCACGGTCGCCGTGTCCTTGAAGTCGAACACGACATCGGCGCCGACCAGCAGGCCGACCACCGCGCTGACCCCAGCCGAGACGCCGATGCCGAACCCGCGCAGGCCCTGCGGTGCGGCGACCCCGATATCGAATGCGCCCTCGCGCAACAGGTCCGACGCGATGCCGATGCTCAGCGGATTGTTGGGCGCTTCGCCCTCCATGGCCCCTTCCAGGGCCTTGACGTAGGCGACTCCGTCCGGGCTGTCGAGGAAGTCGACGGCATCGCGCACCGCCCGATCCAGCGTGTCCTGATTCTTGTGATAGAAGTCGGTGCAGGCCTTTACGAGTTCGACATTCGTCGGCGTGTGATCGTGGAAATTCTCACCGACACCGGTCGGCGGGATCCCCTGCTTGTCGAGTTCCTTCGCCCTCGACAATGCGTCCTGAAATGGCTTTTCGAGAATATGATCGTTGACAGGCATGGGTCATCCTCACTGCGAGTTACTTTCAGCGCGAATGACCGGCGCGCAAGGCGGACAAGGTCATTCACGTGCGGGCCAAGGTGGTTATACCCCCGACAACACCCGGTGAGCCCGGCCATCATGCTACTACCGCACGTGTAGATATGTCCTGTTTGCCGTCAATTTCGAACGTTCACAGCTAATTCAGACCGACAAGTCGCGAATAGTGTTCCGAGTTCGGTAAATTCGGTTCCGACTGGTTGCGATGTAATTAATTGCCTCGAATAAGAAGATCCGTCTTACCGGAAGATCAAGCGGCGCGGACCTTCTCGATCGGCTGCCCGGTGGCAAGGGCCAATCGGTCGGTCAGGGCGGAGATCCCGGAGACCGGCACCGGCACACCATCGAAGATGGAGACGACGAGTTCTCCCTTGCTCTGCTCCCACGTCCCCGCGACGCGCCCGCCGAGCAGCACCAGCGGTGAGATCCACCCGGCGGTGCGATTGAGCTCGTCGCGGGTCAGCACCCGGCCGTCGAGAATCTCCCCGACGGCCTTCATCAGAGCGGCGACGTCCGCCGGTGTCGCGCCGAAAGTTCTGGTCCAGGAAGGCTTCTCCCAGCTGCGCCCCGAACCCATCAGCGACAGCGCGGCCGCACCGAGATCTACGACCCGGCGGCGGCAACCGGCGTGGTCGTGAGCAGGCGCGGCGTCTTTCCTACGCGCTCAGAGCCGTTCGATGATGGTGGCGTTGGCCAGCCCGCCCGCCTCGCACATGGTCATCAGCCCGTAGCGGCCGCCGGTCTGCTCGAGGTGATTGAGCATGGTGGTCAGGATGCGGGTGCCGGACGCGCCGAGCGGGTGACCCAGGGCGATCGCGCCGCCACGCGGGTTCAGCTTGGCCGGGTCCGCGCCGAGCTCGCGTGCCCACACCAGCGGCACGGGCGCGAACGCCTCGTTCACCTCGAAGGCGTCGATATCGTCGATCGAGAGTCCGACGCGCGCGAGCGCCTTGCGGGTGGCCGGGATGACCGCGGTCAGCATGAGCAGCGGATCGTCACCGGTCACCGCGAAGGAGTGGAAGCGTGCCCGCGGGCGCATCCCGAGCTGAGCGGCCTTCTCCTCGCTCATGATCAGCGTCGCCGACGCGCCGTCGGTGAGCGGCGAGGAGTTGCCGGGCGTGATGGACCATTCGATCTCCGGGAAGCGCGCCTTGAACTCGGCGTCCACGAAGGCGGGCTTGAGCCCGGCCAGACCCTCGGGAGTGGTGCTGGCACGGATGGTTTCATCGGCGGTCAGCGCGCCCGCGGGCACCAGCTCGTGATCGAAGCCGCCCGCCGCCGCGGTCTCGGCGGCCAATCGGTGTGAGCGCGCGGCGAATTCGTCGAGCGTCGAGCGGTCGAGCTTCCAGCGCGCGGAGATCACCTCGGCCGCCACGCCCTGCTGGATGAGCCCATTCGGGTACCGGTGCGCAAGCGGCGCGCGGTTCGCGTCCTGGCCCTGGGCGCTGGAGAACATCGGGGCCCGCGACATCGATTCCACGCCACAGGCAATGGCGATGTCGTACGCCCCGGCGAGCACGCCCTGGGCGGCGAAGTGGGCGGCCTGCTGTGACGATCCACACTGCCGATCGACCGTTGTCGCAGGAACCGACTCGGGAAATCCGGCCGCCAGCGCCGCCGTGCGCGAGATGTTGAAGGCCTGCTCACCGCTCTGCGTGACGCAACCGCCGATCACATCGTCGATGAGCTCCGGATCGATTCCGGTGCGCTCGACCAGGGTCTGCAGCACCCCCGCGAGCAGTGTCGCGGGATGTACTTCCGACAGTCCGCCACCAATTTTCCCCTTACCGGAGGGAGTGCGGACAGCGTCGACGATGACGGCGGAGGGCATGGCTGCTCCTAGCGTACGGCGGGAACACCGGATGTGAATTCCGGTTAACATATGCACTGTACCCCAGCGTCGCCGCGCCGTCAGCCTCGAGGTTTTTCACCTCCCGGACACTGTGATTTGGATTGCTAGCCTGTTGCTGTGCCCCTCACCAACACGAAGACCGGCGAACCCTTCTGGGATCTCGAGATGCGGCTGTCCGCGGTGCTGTCGATGCTGGCGGGATTCATCGGCGCGGCCGCGTACGCCCACTCCCAGGGCTACTTCGTCACTTTCATGACCGGCAATACCGAGCGCGCCATCATCGGCAACTTCGCGGGTGATCACACCCTCGCGCTGGGCGCGGCCTCGATCATCGTCTGTTTCCTGGGCGGTGTCTTCGTGGCCTCGGTGTGCCGTCGCTACTGGTGGACCAACCACCCGCACGGCGCGACCATGCTGACCACCGGTGCGCTGCTGGTCGCCGCGGTCGTCGACGACATCCTCGATGAGCGCGGCATCGGCCTGCTGCCGATTCTGTTCGTGGCCATGGGTATGGGCGCGATCAACACCTCGTTCGTCAAGAACGGTGAGGTCTCCATCCCGGTCAGTTACGTGACCGGCACCCTGGTGAAATTCGCCCAGGGCGTGGAACGGCACGTGCTGGGCAAGGGCAGTGTGTTCGACTGGCTCGGCTATGCGCTGCAATACATTTCGTTCGCGCTCGGCGCGCTCATCGGTGGCCTGGTGTCGCTGGTGGTCGACGGCACCTACATGCTCAATGCCGCGTTCTTCGGATCGCTGCTCGTCGCGGCTTACACCTGGCGCGCGGATATTCGCTGGGTGAAACGCAATCTGCGACGCGCGGCCGAAGAAGGTTGAGCAACGTCACAGCAGCGCAACACTCGCTCAATTAAACGCAATCCACCCGAACTGGTCATATTCTGACGAACATGACAACCAGCACTGGTGATCTAAAGGAAGGGCCGGTGCACACACTGGCCCGGAGCGCATGGCAGTCGATTCTGGTTACCGGCATTCTCTCGGTGGTGCTCGGCATCCTGATCCTCGCCTGGCCGGGGAAGACGTTGCTCATCGCGGGCGTCCTCTTCGGTATCTACCTGATTGTTTCCGGTCTCCTCCAACTCGTCGCGGCATTCGGCACCCATCTCAGTGCGGGCATGCGAATCCTTTCCTTCATCAGCGCCATCCTGTCGCTGATCCTGGGCTTCCTGTGCTTCCACGACTGGACCGATCGCGGTGAAGGCACCGCGGTGCTGCTGCTGGCCATCTGGATCGGCATCGGCTGGATCTTCCGCGGCGTCTCCTCGCTGATCGTCGGCATCTCCGCGGACGGCGTGCCCGGCCGCGGCTGGGCGATCTTCTTCGGCATCATGCTGGTCATCGGTGGTGGCTGGCTGATCTCGGTGCCGTTCGCCTCGCTGCTCACCCTGACCCTGGTGGCGGGCTGGTGGCTGATCTTCATCGGCATCATGGAGATCGTCAGCTCCTTCCAGGTCAAGCGCGGCGCGAAGGACGTGCCCGCGGGCCTGTAAACACCTCGCAATAGCAACGGCGGTCGCTCTCCTCGGAGAACGACCGCCGTTGTTATTGCGGCACAATGGATTCAGCGCAGGCGCTTGGGGCGCTTGTCCATCAGCCGCAGAATCAGCGGAGTGAAGATCAATTGCATGGCCAGATCCATCTTCCCGCCCGGCACCACGATGCTGTTGGGCCGCGACATGAACGAGTCGTGCAGCATCGAGAGCAGATACGGGAAATCGATCACCTTCGGATCCGCGAAACGGATCACCACGAAACTCTCGTCCGCCGTCGGAATGGTGCGCGCGGTGAACGGATTCGAAGTGTCCACCGTCGGCACCCGCTGAAAATTCACATAGGTCCGCGAGAACTGCGGGCAGATGTGCTTCACGTAATCGGGCATGCGCCGCAGAATGGTGTCGATGATGGCCTCGCTGGAGTATCCGCGTTCGGTCTTGTCGCGGTGCACCTTCTGAATCCACTCCAGATTGATTATCGGCACCACGCCCACCAGCAGATCGGTGTAGCGGGCCACATCCAGGTCCTCACCTGTCGCGGCGCCGTGCAGGCCCTCGTAGAACAGTAGATCGCTGCCCGGCGAGAGTTCCTCCCACGGCGTGAACGTGCCCGCGGGCTGACCGAAGGGTTTGGCCTCCTCGTCATCGTGCAGATAGCGGCGCACCGCACCGACACCCTTGTCCCCGTAGTCGCGGAACAGCGCCTCGAGCTCATCGAGCAGGTTCGCCTCCGGACCGAAGTGCGAGAAGGTGAGATTGCGCTGCTGTTCCGCCTCTGCCATGGCCATTTTCATCTCGCTGCGGTCGAAGCGATGGAACGAGTCCCCCTCCACGATGGCCGCCGTGATGCCCTCACGGCGGAAGATCTCCTGGAAGGTTCGCGTAACGCTGGTCGTTCCCGCACCGGATGACCCGGTGATCGCGACCACGGGATGTTTGACCGACATGGCACCTCCATCGATTGCCGGACAACGGGTTTCGTGTCCTCAGCGGCGGGCCGGACGGAACAGTGACCGCGAGCCGAACAGGGAGGCGTCGAAGCTCGGGCCCTCCTCCGGCTCGCGGTGATAGCGCTCGATCCGCTCGACCTCGTTGCGGGACCCGAAGATGAACGGAATCCGTTCGTGCAGCGCCTCCGGGCGCACATCCAGCACGCGCTCGTGCCCGGTACTGGCCGCGCCGCCGGCCTGCTCGACGATGAACGCGATCGGATTGGCCCCGTACAGCAGCGAAACCCGGCCCGGCCGAGCCGGAATCCGGGTATCGCGCGGATACATGTACAGCCCGCCGCGGGTCAGGATGTGGAAGGTGTCGGCCACCAGCGAGGCCACCCAGCGCATATTGAAGTCCCGCCCGCGCGGACCGTCCAGACCCTCCAGGCATTCGTGCACGTAGCGCCGCACCGGCCGCTCCCAGAACCGCTCGTTGGCGGCATTGATCGCGAAACCCGAAGTGTCCTCGGGGATTCGCATGCGTGGATGGGTGAGCACGAATGCGCCCACCTCCCGGTCGAGGGTGAACCCGTCGACCCCGTTGCCGGTGGTCAGCACCAGCATGGTGGCCGGACCGTAGAGGGTGAAGCCCGCGCACACCTGATGCACGCCGGGCTGCAGGAAGTCGGTTCCCGCGACCGCACGCCCGTCCTCCGGCGCGCGCAGCACGCTGAAGATCGTGCCCACCGGCAGATTCACGTCGATATTGCTGGAGCCGTCCAGCGGATCGAAGGCGAGCAGGTACTTCCCGCGCCGATACTCGGTCGGCACCGGATGCACCTCGTGCATCTGCTCGGACACCAGCGCCGAAAGCGGTCCGGTCCACTGACTTTCGGCCACCATGATGTCGTTGGCGATGGCGTCCATCGTGCGGTGCACCGTCACCGGCAGATTGTCGGCCTCGGTGGCGCCCAGGGAGCCGACGATAGCTCCCCGGGTCACCTGATTGCCGATGATCTTGGTGGCGGTGGCGACCACGTTCAGCAGCGCCGAGAACTCCCCGGACGATCCGGGATGCCGGTGCTCCTGCTCGATGGTGTAGCGGGTGAGGGTCTTCAATCCTTCGGGCACAATCCCTCTCATTTCCTCATGGGCCGGCCCCCTCGTCGGCGAGGGCGTCCGCGAACACGCTGCTGCCGAGGACATCGCTGTCCGTCAGGGTGATCAGATCCGTGCGACTCACCGGCCGATGCAGCTCGACGAGCCGCTTGGCCTGCCGCAGCCGGCACCGGTCGAGGGCATTGCGCACGCTGCGCGCGTTGGAGAAACGCGGACGGGCCATCCGCAGCTCCAGGTACCGCGAGAAGGCCTCTGCCGCTTCGGGATCGAAGCGGAAGTTCTCCTGCCGCACCATCAGCTCGGCGATGGCCGTCAACTCGACGTGGGTGTAGTCGGGGAACTCGATATGGTGGGCCACCCGCGAGGACAGGCCCGGATTGGCGGAGAAGAACGTCTCCATCCGATCCGGATACCCCGCGAAGATGACGACCAGACTGCTGCGCTCGGTCTCCATCTCCTGCAGCAGGATCTCGATGACCTCCTGCCCGTAGTCACGCTCGTTCTCGGGCCGGAACAGGTAGTAGGCCTCGTCGATGAACAGCACTCCCCCGGCGGCCTTGGCGAGGGCCTCCTTGGTCTTGGGAGCGGTGTGCCCGATGAACTGGCCGACCAGATCATCGCGGGTGACGGTGTGCACCTTGGGTTTCCGGATATACCCGAGGGAATGCAGCATCTCGGCCATGCGCAGTGCGACCGTGGTCTTGCCGGTGCCGGGGCCGCCGGTGAAGCTCATGTGCATGGTCGGGCGGGTGGCCTGCAGCCCGAACCGCTGCCGGGCCCGATCGATGAGCAGCAGGGCGGCGATCTCGCGCACCCGCCGTTTGACATTGGCCAGACCCACCAGCTCGGCGTCCAGCCGCGACAGGGTGTCCTCGACGTCCTTGCCCGCGATATCGGTCGACAGGTCCAGCAGGGCGTCGTCCTCCAGCGGAGACAGGTGGTCGGTCGCCGAATCCTCCGGTCGGGCAGGGAAATCGGCGACCGTGCCGCGCATCGACGCGGGGCTCGTGGCCCCGGGCCGATGCATCTGGAACCCGCCCGCCGGGCGGTCGGCAGCAGGTTGCCGGCCGCCCGGTGTCATGGGATGTTCCGCGCTCACGATAAACCCTCCGTCTCGAAAGGCGTTCAGCGGCCGTACCTTTCACCGGGACGGTCGTCGAGGGCGTAGGGGTGGTAGCTGTAGTGCTGGGTGCGGTCCGGCCCCTCGGTGCGGTCGAGCCGGAAGCCGGGCTCGTGGTCGGGACGCTGGACCAGGAAGCTCACCGCGGTGGTCTGGCGACCGTAGGAGGCGTCGTAGGCGTTGACCCGAATGTAGTGCTGCGGGAACGTGGCCCGGCACGCGTTGATCTCGGCGAGCACCCCGTCGGGCTCGTCCAGATCGAACAGCGGCAGGCCCCACATCTCCCAGTAGTTGTTGCGCGGGTGCGGATCGTCGGTGTACTCGATGGACACCGGCCAGTTGTTGAGCAGTGCGTAGCGGACCTGGGCGGCGATCTCGGTGTCGTCGAGATCCGGCAGGTGGGAGAACGTGCCCTGACGCAGATGCATGGCGATTCCTCGGCTTTCGTCGGTCGGTCAGCGCGTGGACGTCGGCACCGCGTCGGGTGCGTCGGTGGAGGTGTACTCGAAGGTGACGTCACCCCAGGTGGCCAGGGCGACCTCCAGCGGCCGGTTGATCTCGGCGGCCTTGCGCAGCACGTCCGGACCCTCCTTGAGCAGATCGCGACCTTCGTTGCGCGCCTTGACAACTGCTTCCAGCGCGACGCGGTTGGCCTCCGCGCCCGCGGAGATGCCCATGGGATGCCCGATGGTGCCGCCGCCGAACTGCAGGATGACGTCGTCGCCGAAGAGGTCCAGCAGCTGATGCATCTGCCCGGCGTGGATGCCGCCCGAGGCCACCGGCATGACGCCCGGCAGGCTCGCCCAGTCCTGGTCGAAGAAGATGCCGTTGGCGGGATTCGTGGGAATGAAGCCGTCGCGCAACGTGTCATAGAAGCCGCGCACGGTGTGCGGGTCGCCTTCCAGCTTGCCGACGACGGTGCCCGCGTGCACGTGATCGACGCCGATCAGCCTGCACCACTTGGCCAATACCCGGAAGCTGACGCCGTGCGTCTTCTGCCGGGTGAAGGTGGAGTGACCGGCCCGGTGCAGGTGCAGCAGCATGCCGTTGCGGCGGCACCACTTCGACATCGACTGCATGGCGGTGTAACCGACCGTGAGGTCCATCATCACGATGACCGAGCCCAGGGACTTGGCGAACTCGGCGCGCTCGTACATGTCCTCCATGTCGGCGGCCGTGACATTGAGATAATGTCCCTTCAATTCTCCGGTTTCGGCGGTGGCGCGGTTGACGCCCTCCATCGCGAACAGGAAGCGATCACGCCAGCGCATGAACGGCTGCGAGTTGATGTTCTCGTCGTCCTTGGTGAAATCGAGACCGCCCTTGCAGGCCTCGTACACCACGCGGCCGTAGTTGCGCGCGGACAGACCCAATTTCGGCTTCACCGTCGCACCCAGCAGCGGGCGGCCGTATTTGTTGAGATATTCCCGTTCCATAACGATTCCATGGGCCGGGCCCTGGAACGTCTTCACGTATGCAACGGGAATTCGCATGTCCTCCAAGCGCAATGCCTTCAGCGGTTTGAAACCGAATACATTGCCGATGACCGAGGAGGTCAGGTTGGTGATCGAGCCCTCTTCGAACAGGTCGATGTCGTAGGCCACGTACGCGAAGTACTCGCCCGCGCGCCCCGGCACCTCCTCTACCCGATAGCACTTGCCCTGGTAGCGGTTGTGCGCGGTGAGGCGGTCGGTCCACACGACGGTCCATGTCGCGGTGGAGGATTCGCCCGCGACAGCGGCGGAGGCCTCGACCGGATCGACACCCTGCTGCGGCGTCACCCGGAATACGGCCAGCACATCGGTGTCCTTGGGCTGATAATCAGGTGCGTAGTATCCCATCGACGCGTACGTCTGCACACCCGGATCCCACCGGCCCCGCTGATCATCGACAGATTCGGCCATCATTCCTCCTGCGAATCGGGCTGGGCCACTTACGATTCCCAGGATGACGGCGACGTTAACGACAAACAATTCGATTGTTTCTGGTCTCGCTCAACCGTTTCGTCGGGTTTGCTACCGTCTGTAGATGGGTACGGTGAGCGCGGTGCGCATGGAAACCTTTCTCGCCGTTGCCCGCCACTCCAGCATTAGGCGAGCCGCCGCACAGCTACACATCACCGAAGCCGCGGCATCGGCGGCCGTGGCACACATCGAGAAACAACTCGGCGCGAAACTCATCGCGAAATCCGGTCGCGGCATAGCCTTGACCGAAGCCGGTCGCGTCTACGCCGACTACTGCCGCAGCATCCTCGGCTTGATGAAGGAGGCCCACGCCGCGGTCCGCGAAGCCGAAACCGGCCGCCTGCGCATCGGCGTGGTCGCCACCGCAGGTGAGTACGTCCTCCTGCGCCTGCTCGCCTCCTTCCGCACCCGCTACCCCGACATCGAACTGGGTCTGTCCATCCAGCCCCGCGACGTCCTCTTCGTCGAACTGACCCACCACGAAACAGATCTCGTTGTGGCGGGCCGCCCACCCCATGAGGCAGGCCTGATCACCAGGGCCCGCCGCCCCTGCCAACTGGTCGTGGTCGGCGCCCCCAACCGCTGGACCGACCCGTGCGAAGCGACCTGGCTCCTACGCGGCCGCGGCTCGGGAACCCGCGACACCACCCTCGCCCTCTTCGACCGCCTCCAAATCCACCCCGCCACACTGACTCTCGGCACCCACGGCGCAGCACTCGCCGCCGCCCGAGAAGGCCTCGGCATCACCCTCATCCACTCCGACGCCGTCGCAAGTGACCTCTCCACCGGGCGCCTCGAGGTGATCCCCTTCGACGGCACTCCCCTCAACCGTCCATGGCACGTCGTCACCACGCGTACCCCAACTCCGACCGTTCGGCTGTTCCTTTCGCACATCACCGACCCGGACCGCGTGGGCGACAAGGCGTTTCGAGGAGTCTGAGCCCCACCTGTCGGCAGCCGCCCACGGACCGAAGTCGCAAGTCTTGCTCAGTTGAGCAAACAGGGATATGGTTTTGCTCATGCAAGCAAAAGCTAGCCCAGTTAAGCAAGAAACGGATCGGACCTTCACCGAGTCGGCTCGGCGGGCGCAGATCGTGAACGCTGCCATCGAGGTGATTGCCGAGGTGGGGCTGGCGAAGGCGTCGTTCGCCAAGATCGCCAAGCAGGCCGGGCTCAGTAGTACGGGGATGATCTCCTACCACTTTCAGGGCAAGGATGACCTGATTCAGGCTGTCGCAGCCGAAATCATGCGTGTGTCAGCGGAATTCGTAACGGGGAAGCTGGCGGCGGAGAGTGGGTTCCGGGGGCGGCTGCGAGGGTACTTCGCCGCCAATCTGGCGTTGCTCGACGAGTATCCGCGGCATCTGCGGGCGTTGTCGACGTTGGTCGCCAATGTTCGGAGCGATGATCCGAGCATGTACGGGCTGGTCGATCAACTCGGGGCGATCACACACGCGCAGATCGAGATCTTCCGGGCGGGACAGCGGGCCGGGGAGTTCCGCGAGTTCGACCCGGCGGTCATGGTGATGGCCACCCGGGGTGCGCTCGATGCCGCCATTGCCCGCGCCGGGGCCGATCCGGCCTTCGATACCGCCGCTTGCGCTCATGAACTGGCCGAACTGTTCGACCACGCGACTCGAAAGTAGACCGATCATGTTCTACAGCAATGCCACCGAACCCGCCCGGTCGAGCAGCGAAACCGGGATGCCCCACCGCAGCCGTGCCGCGCTGCGCAAACATGTTGCGCGGCAAGTGATTCTCGAACTCGTGCTGCCCCTGACCGCCTACTACGTGCTGCGCGGGATCGGGCTCAATGCCTGGCTGGCGCTGGTCGTGTCCGGTCTGCTGATCGTCCCGTTCCTGGCCTACACCGCGATTCGTGAACGCCGCGTCGACCCGACCGCCTTGTTCACGCTGCTGTTCATTGTGTCCGGCACGGTCATGTCGATGATCACCGGCGATCCTCGCACCCTGCTCATCCGAGACAGCTGGATCTTCGGGATCCTCGGCCTCTGGACGCTGGGCACGCTGTTCACCCAGTACCCGCTGATGCGCACGCTGGCCCGCACCATCGTCACGGTCAAGATCGGGGAGGCGGGCTACCGGGAGTGGGACGCGCGCTGGGATACCGACGCCTCCTTCCGCAAGCACCTGCGGATCATCACGGCCGCCTGGGGTTTCGGCTTCACCATCGACGCGATCATCCGCGTCGTGTTCGCGTCGACGCTGCCGGTCGACACTGTGCCTCTGGTCAACACGCTGCAGTGGCTCGTCGTGCTGGCCGTCCTGCTGACCTTCCACACGGTGTACGTCACTCGTCACGGGTTGAAGGTCTGAAAAGGCCACACGGTCCGCGCTGCCAGAACTGCTGGCGGCGCGGACCTTCCGCGTTCTACGATGGGTTGTAGTACTTACGGGGGTTCGTGTGAAGATCTTCGTCGCAGGCGGGACCGGGGCCATCGGGCGGTATGTCGTTCCGTCGCTGGTGAACTCAGGCCACGAGGTGACCGCTCTCGCCCGGACTGCGGACAAGGCGGTGTGGCTGGCCGGGCACGACGCGACTCCTGAACTGTCCTCGCTGTTCGATCGCGAGCCGCTGACGGCCGTTGTCGCCGGGCACGACGCCGTGGTCAATATGGCCACCGCGCTCCCCGGCACTCTCAGCTTCCTGTCCGACAAGGCATGGCGCAGAAACGAATACGTCCGAATCGCAGGGTCCACGGCGCTCGCCGACGCGGCCCTCGCCGCCGGGGTCGGCCGCTTCGTGCAGGAGTCCGTCGCGATGGTCTATCCAGATCGCGGAGCCGACTGGATCGACGAGGACCAATCGGTGGACCACTACCCGCGAGCGAGGTGCAGCTTTGCCGCCGAGGCCAACGCACAGCGCCTCACCGACGCGGGCGGCACCGGAATCGTGCTGCGGTTCGGCGTCTTCCTCGGTGCCGGAGCCGAACACAGCGAGATGATTCTCGCTGCGGCACAACGGCATATCGCGACCGTGCTCGGCCCGCCGGGCAACTACACCTCGTCCATCCAACTCGATGACGCGGCCGCCGCCGTGGTTGCCGCGCTCACCGCCCCCGCCGGAATCTACAACGTCGTCGACGACGAGCCACTCACCAAACGCGACTACGCCGCAGCGGCTGCCATGGCGGCGAAGACCAAGCCCTGGCTGTGGTTGCCCGGCCGACTGGCACAGCTCGGCGGCGACCGCAGTACCTCCCTGACCCGCTCGCTCCGGGTGAGCAACAAGCGATTCCGGGCCGTTGCCGGTTGGTCGCCGCGCTACCCCAGCGCCCGCGAAGCCTGGCAGGCGATGGCCGCCACGCCGACAGCGTCCTGACCGGGGTACCCCGAGCGTTCCCTTCGGTTTGTGAATTCGTTTTGTGTACACCGTTTACGATGCCTCAAAAGCTGAGCTGAGGAGTTCTGGTGGAAGCAACGTTGGACGTCACCACACTGGTGGGCTATCACTACCGGATCGATGACTACTACGAGGTCGGACGGGAGAAGATCCGCGAATACGCACGGGCGGTTCAGGACTTCCATCCCGCGCACTGGAAGGAAGCCGAAGCCGCCGTGCTCGGCTACTCCGGTCTGGTCGCGCCGACCACGTTCTTCTCGATCGTCGCCATGCTGGCCAACCGGCGACTATTCGAGAGCGTCATCACCGGCTACGAGGGGTTCGTGCAGACCGACCAGGTCTTCGAACTGTTCAAGCCCGTGGTCTCCGGCGAGCGGCTGACCAGCGATGTCGAGCTCGAAGCCATTCGGCGCATCGCGGGCAAGGATCTGCTGACGGTCAAGAACACCTTCAGCGACGAGTCGGGCGAAGTCGTGCACGTCATGCACACGACCGTCGTCGGCATCACCGGTGACGACGTGGACCCGGGAGTCGGCGCGGCCATGGCTGCCGTGCTGATGCACGGCGTCGACTTCGGCATCGGCGCGGGAGCACCCACCGCGCCCGTCGGCCCGATCGAACCGGCACCGGTCCTGCCGCTGTCGGAGGTCTCGCGGGCCCGAACTCCGCGCACCGCACTCGCTTTCGATGAGGTTGCCGTCGGCGACGAGCTGCCGCCCCGCACCGCGAGCCTCACCCGCGGCGATCTGGTCAACTACGCGGGCGTCTCCGGTGACGCCAACCCCATCCACTGGAACGACAGCGTCGCCGCCCTCACCGGTCTGCCCGATGTGATCGCGCACGGCATGCTCACCATGGGTCTGGGCGCCGGCTTCCTCACCGAGTGGCTCGGCGACCCGGGCGCGTTGACCCGCTACTCGGTTCGGCTCTCGAGTTTCACGATCGTGGCGGCGGATTCGATCGGCTCGGTCGAGTTCTCGGGTCGCATCAAGTCCCTCGACCCGGTGAACCGGACCGCGACGGTCGTCATCATCGCCAAATCCGGCGGCAAGAAGATCTTCGGCCTGGCCACCGCCGAGGTCCGGCTGGCCTGAGGTTTTCCTTCCTTCGACGGGTGTTTCGGCGTTCTCCGCTTCGGATCGCGCCGGAAACCGGTGTGAGGTGTCCTAGGTTCTGCTACAACCCACATGTGAAAAAGCAGTACTTCAGTCTCTTTCTGATTCCCGTGGCGGCATTGATGCTGGCAGCGTGCGGACCGAAGGATTCAGACGCCGCCTCCAGCCCCGCGAAGCCCACCTCCGCGGTCGCCACGAGCACCCAGTCCGCGGCGGACCAGAAGGCCGCCAAGTGCGACCAGTGGAAACAGACGATCCAGC
The DNA here is from genome assembly GCF_045161165.1 of Nocardia sp. NBC_00511. NCBI lineage: Bacteria > Bacillati > Actinomycetota > Actinomycetes > Mycobacteriales > Nocardiaceae > Nocardia > Nocardia sp. NBC_00511. Next base: position 2,529,751 of record NZ_CP107849.1, on the reverse strand, counting down.
AGTATCAGCAGGTCGTCGGCCACAGCGCCGAGCCGGAGGAGATCCGCACCTGGCTGCGTGAGCAGTTCCTCCCGAATCAGCCCGGTTGGTCGTCGCTGACCACCCAGCAGCAGCAGGCCGCCGCCGACCAGGCCATCGCTGCCACTCATTCCTGCGACTGACGGTCACCCTGCGACACTTCGGCTCCGGCCGAAGGGTTCCGGTCCTACCGTCGTCACCATGTTGAACTTTCCGGTTCCTCCGGTGCCTGCGGCGACGGCGGGCGTGACCTGGTTGCGGGCGAACGTCGCCCGCTTCAGCGACGGTGAGACGCACACGCGCAGAAGGACATTCGTCGAGTCCGAGTTGCGGCGAGTGCGTCCCGGAACTCTGCGGGACGGCACCGGGTCTCCAGTGTCGAGGCTTGCCCTCGCCCTCGGCCTGCCGTCGACGGTCGACTCCGACGTCGCGCTCGTCGCACACTGCTATCAGCCTCACATCCCGGCCACCGTGGAGGCGGATCGCGCGGTGGAACGACTGGTGACCGCGTGTGGCGGAGTGGCCGACGAGCACACCGCGAATCGGATCGGCATCCTCGTGCAGGCATACGCGACAACCGCATTGATCGAGGGCCGAAACCCACCGGTCCCCGTCACCCGCCGCGTCGCACCCTCCGGCGAGATCGTCGAAGTGGACCTCACCGGCCGCCCCTTCGGCGAGGGCGTCCACGCCTGCCCCGGCCGTGCACACGCACTGGCCTTGGCCGCCACCGACTTCCACCGCCTGCACTACGGCAGCCTGCCGCTGGTCCTGCCCAACGCCTGGGACTTCGCCTCGGCGGCGATGCTCGCCGACGCCGGATTCCCGGCGATCGGCACCACCAGCCTCGGCGTCGCGGCCGCACACGGACTGATGGACGCCGAGGGCGCGACCCTGGCCGAAACCCTGGACTTGGCAAGCAAACTCGTCCGCCTGCCCGTCCCGATCACCGTTGACATCGAGTCGGGTTTCGGCATGGACCCCCGCGATCTGGCCGCCCGACTGTGGGAACTCGGCGTCGCCGGAGTCAATATCGAAGACGTGGCCGGGAGCCCCGAGGTCCACGCGCGACTCATCGCGGGTCTGAAAGCCGGTGCCCCCGGTCTTTTCGTCAACGCCCGCACCGACACCTATTGGCTGGGCATCGACCGCGACAGCACCGTCGACCGCGCGCTGCGGTACGCCGACGCGGGCGCCGACGGCATCTTCGTGCCCGGGCTGACCACCGCCCCCGAAATCGAAGCCTTGGTGAAAGCCGTCCCGCTCCCCCTGAACCTGCTGGCGCAGCGCGACATCCACACGTTCGCCGACCTCGGCGTTCGCCGGATCAGCACCGGCTCCCTACTGTTCCGTGCCGCCATGGAGGCAACCGTGCGAACCGCGACCCAGATCCGTGACGGGCTGACCCCCGACATCGGACTCGGCTACGAAGCCGTCCAGGATCTACTGAGCCAGACGCAGAAGCCGGTGCGCTGACCGGACTGCGCGAATGCTGTGGGCCCACTCGTCCCACGGGTAGGTACCGTCGGAACCCATGGACGTACAGCTGGGACGACGCGCGCTGTTCACCGCGACCTCCGCGGTGGCGCTGGGAACAACCCTGTCGGCATGCGGCGGTGGAAAGAAACACGACAGGGTCGTCGCTTCGACCGCCCCGATGTCCCCACCCGCGTCGACCGGCACCCCACCGACGACCATCATGATCATCCGTCACGCGGAGAAACCGGACGGCTCGGGAAAGCCCTACGGCATCACCGAAGACGGCGACCGCGACGACGAATCCCTCACGGTCCGAGGCTGGACCCGCGCCGGAGCGCTGGTCGGCCTGTTCAACCCGCGCAACACGGACGGGTCCCCAGCTTCCCTGCGTCCCGGATTGTCCCGTCCCGCAACGATCTTCGCGTCGAACCCGGATAAACATGGCAGCAAACGCCCCGAAGAAACCGTGACACCACTCGCGGCCGCCCTCGGTCTGAAGGTCGACAACCGATTCCCGAAAGGCCAGGAGACCGACCTGGTCGCCGCCCTGAACAACGCCCCAGGCCCGGTACTGATCTCCTGGCAGCACGAGAACATCGACGCGATTATCGGCCATCTCGGCCAACCAACCCCGGCACCGCCCACGTCCTGGCCGGGCGAACGCTACGACGTCATCTACGTCTTCACTCGAAATACCAACGGCTGGAACTTCACCCAGCTGCCTCAGCTTCTACTGTCGGGCGACTCCATCAACCCCATCGCCTGAGCGGCGCGCGACGCGCGACTTCGAACCACGTTCAGCCGCAGGGGTATGCGACCGCGGCGATGTGAACCCTCCGGCCCACCGGGATCCCCTCTCGGCTCGACCTGGCAGCCCTTCCCGAAGGCATGGCCTGCGCGATCCTGGAGTACGAATCTCGCCCCTCGGTCTGCCTGAAACTGGCCCTTCGGTCCCGGGTTGTAAGGCGACGATCCGAGACCTGCGACGATCGCGAACACCGTCCGTCCGCCGTGGATTCGATCGCTGACGTGCCGCTTTCACGCTTCGTCGCACGTCAACACCCGGTCTTGGTCAGTGGAACAAATCACAGCATTTCTTTAGTTAGCCTCATGCAACTATATTTGAAGACTGTTCGTTGTTTCATACCCTGGGAGGCAAGATGGCTGCGGCCCCCACCACCGAGCTCGATGCCGGTGATGTCCAGACCATTCGGAGGCGCCTCCGGATCGAGCACGATCATCCGCACTACAAGTGGGTGGCCCTGTCGAATACAACATTGGGCATGCTCATGGTCACTATCAACTCGTCGATCGTGATCATCTCGCTGCCGGATATCTTCCGCGGCATCGATCTCAACCCGCTCGCGGCGGGGAACGTCAGCTACCTGCTGTGGATGATGATGGGCTTCCTGCTCGCGTCCGCGGTGCTGGTGGTCATGTTCGGGCGGCTCGGCGACATCGTCGGGCGCGTCAAGATCTACAACTACGGGTTCGTGGTGTTCACGATCGCGGCGGTGGCGCTGTCGTTCGATCCGTTCACGCACGGCAGCGGCGCGGTCTGGTTGATCGGGTGGCGCGTGTTCCAGGGCATCGGCGGGGCCATGCTGATGGCGAACGCGGCCGCGATCCTGACCGACGCGTTCCCGGCCGAGCAGCGCGGGTTCGCGCTGGGCATCAATCAGGTTGCGGCCGTTGCCGGTTCGTTCCTGGGTCTGCTGCTGGGCGGTCTGCTCGCGCAGTGGGACTGGAAGGCCGTGTTCTGGGTGAGCGTGCCGTTCGGCATCCTCGGGACGGTGTGGTCCTACCGGTCGCTGCACGACAACGGGCAGCGCAACCCGGGATCACTCGACATTCCTGGCACCATCACCTTCGCGGTCGGGTTGACCGCACTGCTGACCGGCATCACCTATGGCATTCAGCCCTACGGTGATTCGACCACCGGCTGGTCCAACCCGTGGGTGCTGGCCGGAGTGTTCGGCGGTATCGCGGTGCTGGGTCTGTTCTGCTGGATCGAGACCAAGGTCGAGCAGCCGATGTTCCATCTGTCGCTGTTGAAGAATCGGGCGTTCGGGCTGGGCAACCTCGCGGGTCTGATGTCCTCGCTCGGCCGTGGTGGTCTGCAGTTCATGCTGATCATCTGGCTGCAGGGCATCTGGTTGCCGCTGCACGGCTACGACTACGAGTCGACGCCGCTGTGGGCCGGTATCTATCTGCTGCCGCTGACCGTGGGTTTCCTTATCGCAGGACCGGTTTCGGGCAAGCTGTCGGACCTCTACGGTCCGCGATTGTTCGCGACCGTCGGCATGGCGATCACCGGTGTGACCTTCGTGCTGCTGGTGGTGTTGCCGGTGGACTTCTCGTACTGGGCGTTCGCGGCGGTCATCGCGCTCAACGGCCTGGGGTCGGGCATGTTCGCCTCGCCCAATACCGCCGAGGTGATGTCCGCGGTGCCGGCGTCACAGCGCGGTGTCGCCTCCGGTATGCGCGGCACGCTGCTCAACGGCGGTATGGCGTTGTCGATCGGCGTGTTCTTCTCGCTGATGATCGTCGGCCTGTCCAATTCGCTGCCGGGCGTGATGAACTCCGGTCTACAGGCGCAGGGTGTGCCCGCCGACGTGGCGCACAATATCTCCGGACTGCCGCCGGTCGGCAGCTTGTTCGCGGCCTTCCTGGGCGTGAATCCGATCGAAGCGCTACTCGGCCCGACCGGCGTCCTCGACCACGCGGGCGTGCACAAGGACGTGCTCACCGGACAGGAGTTCTTCCCGCACTTGATTTCCGGGCCGTTCCACTCGGGTCTGGTCGTGGTCTTCCTGGGAGCCGCGATTATGATGCTGATCGGCGCGGTGGCCTCGTGGTTCGCGGGCAGTCCGAAGGTGAAAACCGAGGCCGCCGAACTCAGTGAAGCCGCCCGCGAGGGAATCTGACCGGAGGAGATTACGCTGCCCGAGCCCGCGAGTGTCGCCGATCCCGACCAGCTCACCGAGGCCGCCGAGCTCTACCACACCATCGGCCGCCTGCTGCGCTTGCTGCGCCATTCCGGAGATCTGGGTTCGTTGAGCCCCGGAGCGGCGTCCGCGCTGGCCACTTTGGCCAGATCGGGCCCGCTGCGGCTGGGTGATCTCGCGGGTGTCGAGCGGGTCAGCGCGCCCACCATGTCGCGGATGGTGACCGGCCTGGAGAAGGCCGGTTACCTCACCCGCGACGCCGACCCGGAAGATGGTCGCGCGCAATTGCTCACGGCCACCCCGGCCGCGCACGACCTGGTCACGGGTCTCACCTCGGCGCGGATTCAGCGGTTCGCGGCGGCGATGGAACACATCGAGCCGCAGCAGCGTGAGGTGCTGATGGCGTCGCTGGGCACTTTGATCGAGGCACTCGAACAGTAAGTCGTTTACGTGCCGAATTCGAGAGTGATTGCGCGGCGCAGGATTTCACGTGCACGGTCGAGGGTGATGGAGTCGCTGTGCCAGCGCTCGCTGAGACCCTCGACCAGTGCGGTGAGATGTTCACCGGCCGCGGCCGCGTCGACGTCGGGGGCGATGGTGCCGAAGTCCTGCGCCTGCTTGATCAATTCTTCGATATCGCCGTTCCACGAGTGCGTCGTGGTGCGCAGCGGTTCGCGAAGGTCCGTGTTGAATACGGCGCTGGCCCGCAATTCGCCCCACGCCAAGCTGGTTTCGCGGACTTCGTCCTCGTCCTGAAGCTCGAGCAGCAGCAGATGTTCGAGCTGCGCGCGCGGATCCTCGAATCCGGTGTACGCCGCGTCGGTGTAGCCCTGGGCTCGATGATTGATGTGCTCGAGGGCCGCGTGCAGGATTCCGGCACGGTCCTTGAAGTGGTAGTAGATGAGTGCGGTCGAGACGCCCGCCTCGGCGGCGAGCTTCTCGACGCGCAGCCCACGCACCCCGTCCTGCGCGATGACGCGAACGGCGGCTTCCAGAATCTGGGTCTGACGCTCTGACACGAGTCCTCACAGTACGGGTGGGTGTGCGGCCGATTACGCGGGTTCCTGCTGCGTGGTGCAGTGGATGCCACCGCCACCGGCGGCGATACCGTCGATATTGATCTGCACCACCTCGCGGTTCGGGAACAGGCGCTGCATCGTGGATTTCGCGGCGGCATCGGTGTCGGCGTCACCGAATTCGGGGCCGATCACCGCGCCGTTGCAGACGTAGAAGTTGATGTATCCGGCTGCGAAATCATCGTTTTCGAACTTCTCGCGCACGATGCTCGGGCTCTCGAGGGTTTCGACCTCGAGCGGGCGGCCGTTGACGTCGGTGGCCGAGTGCAGGATGTCGAGGTGACGCCGCGTCACGTCGTAGTCGAAGGAATCCGGGTCGGTGTCCAGGCCCGCGACAACCACACCCGGGCTGGTGAAGCGCGCGTAGAAGTCGGTGTGCCCGTCGGTGATGTCCTTGCCCGCGATACCCGGCAGCCAGATGACCCTCTTGATCCCGAGCAGGTAGTCGAGTTCCTCCTCGACATCGCGCTTCTTCCAGCCGCGGTTGCGATTGTTGTTGAGCACGCAGCTCTCGGTGATGATCGCGGTGCCCTCGCCGTCGACCTCGAGCGCGCCGCCCTCCAAAACCAGATCGGTGTGCAGTGTTTCGACGCCCGCGCGCCCGGTGACGAACTGCGCGACCTTCGAATCGTTGCGGTGCTGCTGCTTGTCGCCCCAGCCGTTGAAGTTGAAATCGACTCCGGCCTTGGTGTTTCCGGACTTCACGAACACCGGGCCGGTGTCGCGCATCCAGAGGTCGTCGAGGTCGGTGGCGATCAGTTCCACATTCGCGTTGCCGATGAGCGATTTCGCGGTGCCCATGTCCCCCGCGCGCACCAGCATCGACACCGGCTCGTAGCGGGCGATCGTGGTGGCGATGGTGGCCAGGTTGCGCTGCACCTCCGGCACGAGGTTGGCACCCCAGATGCGTTCGTTGGCCGCGAAGGCCATCCAGGTGCGGGTGTGCGGCTGTCCCTCGTCGGGCATCAGCCATTTCCTTCCGTCATCGCGTGAGTTGTCGCCGCTGCTGCCGAAGGGCAGTGCGCTGTCGTTGCAACCAGTCAGCAACAGGCCGCTCAGCGCGGCCATCGTCGACTGTACGAATGTGCGCCGTCGCATCCTCTGTCTCCTTTTCCTGGGCATTCGATCCGAATCATTCCTGGAATCGGGTCGAAAATCATCAGCCCACGCATGCCGTGGTGGCGTCCATCTGCGAGGTGGCGACCCCGCGGCAAGTAAGGACACTAGTTCCTGACTGAATTTTCAGTCAAGCGAGTTTCAGGGTGATCCGGACCTCATGTGGTAGATGTTGAGGCGGTGTCGCGTGACGCTGCCACGAGGACGGCAAGCGCCATGGAGGCACCGGTATCGAGGAGGCCGCCGTGCACAACTACTTCCGAGTCGTCTGAGCCCTGCTCCCCCGCGCCCTACCGAATCGGTCCGGCGCGTTCCTTTATGCGCGTCGAATCTGGTCGGCGCGCGTCCAGGTCTCGATAGAACGGCTTCCTCGTGCCCGAAACCCCTTCTCGCCCTTCGTCGACCGCGATTCCGGATCGCGCTTCGGCGCTCGGCCGTCAACTGGTCGAAGTTCACGACTGGCTGCGCGGCGAACTGTCACGTGTCGCAAGCGAACTCGACCTCTACATCAGCGGCGGTGCACACCCCCTCGACCTGCGCGCCCACTGCCTCACGTTCTGTGAGGCAGTCACTCGCCACCACATGAGCGAGGACGACACGGCCTTCCCCGAGTTGGCCCGGCATTACCCCGAACTCGCGCCGGTCCTGGCGGAACTGCGCGCCGACCACACGCTGGTGGCGGGCATTCTCGGCAAGCTCACAGCACTACTGGATACGGTGAGCCCTGCCAATGCCACCGAGATCCGCCGCGAACTGGATGGCCTGCGAGCCATCCTCGAATCCCATTTCCGCTGGGAGGAGCGTCGAATCGTGGCGGCGCTCAACGAACTCGGCCCCAGCGACCCCACCCACCTGTTCGGCCTCGGCCGAACACCTACCGGTCAACAGGAGAACTCAACGATGACTGCGGTACACGGCATCTCGCTCGACATCCCGACGCCCGACGGTGTCGCCGACGCCTACCTCGCCCACCCCGACGACGGCGCACCCCACCCCGGCGTCCTGGTGATCCAGGACGGTTTCGGCCTGCGTCCCAGCCTGCGCGAACTCACCGATCGCATTGCGGCCCACGGCTACACGGTCCTGACCCCCAACGCCTTCTACCGCAGCGGCCGCGCCCCCGTCGTGGAGCTGCCGGACTTCATCGACACCGCCGAGCGCCCGGAGATCTTCCAGCAGATCATCCCGATGATCCGCAGCCTCACCCCGGAGTCCTTCCGCTCCGACGCCAACGTCTACCTCGACTGGCTGGCCGCGTCTCCGCTCGTCACCGACGGCAAGGTCGGCGTCACCGGCTACTGCATGGGCGCCCGCCTGGCCGTCCTCACCGCCGCAAACTTCCCCGACCGCGTCGCGGCAGTCGGTGGCTTCCACGGCGGCCCCCTCGTAACCGACGCCCCCGACAGCCCCCACCTCTCCGCCGCAAACATCACCGGCGAGGTCTACATCGCCCAGGCGGGCGAAGACCGCCACATCACCCCCGAACACAACGCCACCTTCGACAAGGCCCTCGAGGCCGCCGGCGTCCCCCACCGCACCGAGGTCTACGAGGGCGCCCACCACGGCTACACCCAATCCGACACCTCCGCCTACGACGCCGATTCCGCCGAACGCCACTACCAAGAACTCCTCGCCCTCTTCGACCGCAACCTCAAGGTCTGACCAAACCCGCCAGCCAGGCGTTCATGATCAAGGAGCTCTCACCGTTGAAATCGGCATGATTCTCACGGTGGGAGCTCCCTGATCTTGCTCAGCCCCAACGGGATCAGTGGCACCCCATATCGGCGGGTGCGTCAGGCGGAATGATCCACCGCGCAAAGGTCTGCTCCGGCGAAACGATGATCACATCGGCCCGCTCCACCAGCTCCGACGGCACCTCCCCACCCTCGAAATGCTCTGCCCCAGGCACGATCACCGCCTCGACCCCAAGATTGCCCACCAAAACCCGCAGTCGATGCAAAGGCCGATCCGTATGCGGACCGAACACCACGGTCTTCCGCAGGTCATACCCCAACCGCGCCGCCAAACTCCGAATCTGAATCTCATCCCACTGCTGCCGCGAACCCGATATATCTTGTCGCAGATACCCGATGGCCCCTGGCTTCATCGTTGACTCCTCTCAAATCCTGGACGTGGCCTGCGCGAAATTGCGGCAATGGCCACAACGGGTTCGGCGAAGGTCCCGGGACATTGCTGTCTCCGAATTCACCTGACGCAAATCAGCGCCGCGTGCACTTCGCCTCTTCGGTGGGCTCGAGCCGTGGAACCAGGTTCGTTCACCAACGGCTCAGCGACAATGGCACTTTCGCCAGGCACCGGACGGAAGTGCCACGCGGCAGACCCGCAACTGACCGTTCGGCTCAGTACTCCAACTGGATCAGGTCTGCGAGCTCTCGCATATCCGAGGTAAGAGTGCGGCGTTTGTCGATCATGCCGGTCAGGAGATCCTTGGCGAGGCGCTGTTCGATGAGCCAGGAACGAGCTTCTCGGGAGAGCTTCATGAGGACGTCGAGCGAGGCGTCGTAGTGGCGAAGTTCGATATGGGCGGCCGCGACATCGAGGAGGTGGCGGTTGCGGTTGTCCGAAGTGGGACGCAGATCGGCCGGAACATCCGCAGCAAGATGGAGAGCAAGGTCAGGCCGTTCGTCTATAACGGCGTTCTCCACTCGCTTCATCGCCACGGTAGCCGCATCGAAGATTGTCCAATAGTCGCGCTGTGCATCAGGTTCGCGCCTGAGCGCGATGGCCCCAGCCTGGGCAAGCCGCATCATGCCGTCCGCCTCGTCGGGGCGGTTGTCGCGGATCGCGGCGGCAGAGCCCCGCAGGAGTAGCCATCCCCACGTGGAGATTTCACGTTCGGTGCCACACGACAGGCGCGGCTCGATGCGGTCGGCCCAGCCCAACGCGAGATCCTCGACCTGTTGGAACTGCCTCTCCACCAACATGAGCCAGCTCAGCGTGACAACCACCGATGCCGCGTCGAGCGGATTGCCAGTGGATTCGGCCTCCACCATGGCCCGCTCCAAAGCGATGCGCCCACTGCGCAATTGCCGAGTCTGCACCATTACCGATCCAGCCAACTGCAGGATCCGAGCCCGCAGCAACGGCGACGCCTCTCCCCCTTCCGCAATGAGCCCCGGCAGCACCCGCGCGAGCTGACCGTACTCGTTGTCGTGATAGAGCCGAACTGCCCCACTGAGCAATTCGCCGATGCCATCCCCTCCTCCTGGCTCACCCCGACCATCACCGGTTGCCATAACGTCGAGCGCCCGCCGAGTCTCAGCCCAGTTCTCACCATTTCGACTATCCGGAGGCCGAGGCGCAGACCCGATCAGCGCCGTGAGCGGACACCCCAACGCCACAGCAAGCTTCCGCAACGTCGCAATTCGCGCATCATCGCGCTCCCCCTGTTCGATCTTCCGAACAAAAGACACCGAAACACCGGACTGCCCCGCGAGCTCACGTTGCGTGAGCCCTCGTCGCTTACGCACCGATTGCAGGCGCTGCCCCAAGTCGCCGCTCATGAATCCAGCGTAGTAGCCCTGCTTCTCCCCAGGGTGGCCATCGCGACAAGCTTCTCCATGATCAACGAGCGCTCACTGTCAAGAATCGGACATATTCTCGCGGTGAGTGCTCCTTGATCATGATTGATTGCGGTCCGCGCGGATTGGTGAGCGGCAGGCGGCGGGCGATGCCAAATTTCAAGCTGTGCGACCGAGTTCCGACGCGGTGTGGTCGAGTTCGGCTGCTGCGCGAGAGAGTTCGGCGGCGATACGAGACAGCTGCGCGACGGGGCTGCCCTGGTTTTCAGTCTGTGCAAGGTTGCGTGGCGGGTTGATCTCGGGCACACCAGCACATCGGCATTCGCGATGGCGTTCCGTGATTGGAAGGGCCACACCGCAGGGCAGTTCGCACGCTTGACCTACGGGGCCCAAAGGCTGCGGCCCCTTGGCAGCGGTTCGCACCCTGACTCCACACGGACTCAGCGCAGTCGCGAGGCGCCGCGGCCGAACGTGATTGCCGCCGGATGACGACGACTCCGGTACATTTCCGTCCATGGCGACCGCGACACGGCAACGGGAAGCCGGACTCGACCTCGGGTTGGCTGGGTGATGGCATCGGACCCGCGACAGGTCGCGGTGGCCGAGGCAGTACATCTTTTCGGCTGTCTGGGTTTGGAGTTTTCCGGCGCGGTTCCCGAGATGGAGAACGCCGAGTACGGGGCGTTCGTTTCTCGCGTCGGTCGCGGGTCGGCCAGGTTCCGAGTCGGCAAGCTGACCCCGAAGAAGGTGGGAATGTTCGTGACGGTGTGGAAACGGGCGGCCGATGGGTCGACGGAGCCATTCGCCGCCGAGGATGGCACCGATCTGTTGGTGATCACCGTCCGGGAGGGACAGCACGTCGGTCAGTTCGCGTTCCCCAAGAACGCGCTGGTCGAGCATGACATCGTTTCCGTGGAGGGCCGAGGTGGGAAGCGCGGGTTTCGCGTGTATCCCCCGTGGTCCGCGACCCGGAACCGGCAAGCGATGCGGACCCAGCAGTGGCAGTGCGACTACTTTCTCGACCTTCACGACGCCCGGCAGATCGACCTTCGGAGAGCACACATCCTCTACGGCATTGCGCAACCGGTGTCCGCGCCACAGCACGGACAGTGAGATGCCGGTGAAGATTCGTGAGTGCAAACGGTCAGCTGTGGAGGTAGCGGACCAAGGCCTCGCGTTCGGTTTGGAGTTCGGAGATCTGGCTTTTGACTACGTCGCCGATGCTGATGATGCCGATCATGCGGCCGTCGGAGAGGACGGGGATGTGGCGGATTCGGTGTTCGGTCATGGTGGCGTTGAGGGTCTCGACGCGGTCTTCGGGGGAACACGTGTGGACTGTGGCCGTCATGATCGAGGAGACCGGGGAATCGAGGAGATCGGCGCCGGTGGTGTGGAGGCGGCGGACCACGTCTCGTTCGGAGACTATGCCTGCCATGGTGGTGCCGTCAGGCGAGACTATTACCGCGCCGACATTGTGTGCCGCAAGGATTCTGAGTAGTTCGCGCACTGATGCATCCGGTGCAATGGTGACTACGTCGGTGCCCTTCCGACGCAGAATTTCCGATATTCGCATGTGTCCACCGCCCAACGCTCGGGACTTTCGATGGTTACCAGAATGCCGCTGGAGCGGGGGCGGTGAACAGCAACGAATACGCGGGGATGTCTAACCGGCAGCGAGGGCTTCGAGGGCGGCTTCGATGGCGCGGTGGAAGGTGGGGTAGGCGAAGATCAGTTCGCGCAGGGTGCTGGTCTGCACCTCTGCATGGACTGCCACCGAGAGCGCGCTGAGTACTTCGCCACCTTGCGGGCCGACCGAAGTTGCCCCGACCAGAACGCCACGATCGGCGTCTTCGATGAGCTTGATGAAGCCCTCGTTGCCCACCTTCTGGATCCAACCACGAACGGACGTAGGCACTTCCGTGCATCCGATGCGAACTCGCAGTCCGGCGGCGCGGGCCTGCTCCTCGGTCATACCGACCGCCCCGATCTCCGGATCGGTGAACGTCACACGCGGCACCGCACGGTACTGCGCGACCTCCGAACCGTCACCGAGGATGTCGTTCGCCGCAATCCGGGCCTGGTACATGGACATATGAGTGAAAGCGCCCTCACCCGTGATGTCACCGATGGCCCACACCCCGTCGGCGGCACGCATCCGGTTGTCCACCGGGATTGACTTCGCGCCCTCGTCGAGCCCGATCGCACCGATTCCCAAGCCCGCCAAATCCGTTCGACGCCCGGTCGCGACCAGAATCTGCGCGGCGCTGACCGACGAGCCATCCGACAGCTCGAGCGTGAACTCGCTCCCGTCATGCTGCACCCCGGCCCCGCGCACCCCGCTGCGCACCGTGATCCCTTCCGCCGCGAACACTTTCGCGAGCAACTCCCCGGCTTCCGGTTCGTCACGTGGCACCAGCCGTCCCACCACGGTGACCCGCGACCCGAACCGCGCGAAGATCTGCGCGAACTCCACGCCCACCGGTCCCCCGCCCAGCACGATCAGCGATTCCGGCACCGAGGTCGTCGTCACCGCCTCCCGGTTGGTCCAGTACGGCGTGCCCTCGAGCCCCGGCAGTGGCGGAACCGCCGGAGCCGTACCCGGATTCAGCACGATCGCCCGCCCGGCCCGGAACACCCGGTCACCGGCGTCCGTCGCCACCGTCACCTCTCCGGCCGCGCTGATCCGCCCCCACCCGCGCACGAATCGTCCGCCCGCCTTCTCGAAGCGCTCGACCGCGACAGTGTCATCCCAGTTATCGGTCGCCTCATCACGAATCCGCGCGGCCACCGGTGCCCAATCCGGTCGCACCGTCGTGCTGCCCGCGAGCTCGTCCACCCGCCGCGCCTCAGCCAGCGCACCGGAGGCCCGCACCATCATCTTGGTGGGAATGCAGGCGTAGTACGGACATTCGCCGCCGACCAGCCGCCCTTCCACGCCGATGACGGTGAGCCCGGCCTGCGCGAGCCGGGTTGCCACGTCCTCGCCTCCCGGACCCATTCCGACGACCACGACATCCACGGATTCCGCAGGCACAGCAGCTCCTTCGTTCGACGACACGCTCTTCGGAAACGCTATCGGGGCCGCAAGGGGCCGGTAAGTCCGGCTCGCCGTCCGCACGATGTGCGTCATGCTTCCGTCATGCGTGGAATATCCGCTTCGTGCCGCGGAATCCCGCGACGCGCCGACCGGTTCGGTCGAAGCTGCTCCGAACTGCGGTGCCCTGGCCGTACCATCCGGAGCGTGGCCGAAGGTAAACGCCCCGCCGCACTGCGGGTTCTCGTGTACAGCAATGATGCCGATACTCGGAGCCAGATCATGATGGCTCTGGGCAGACGGCCGCATCCGGATTTGCCGCCTATCGAATACACCGAGGTGGCTACGGGTCCGGTCGTGATCGAACGCATGGATGCTGCGAAGGTGGATCTGGCGATCCTCGATGGTGAGTCCGCGCCGACCGGCGGTCTGGGCTTGGCCAAGCAGCTCAAGGACGAAATCGCCGACTGCCCACCGATTGTCGTACTCACCGGCCGCCCGGACGATGCCTGGCTGGCCAATTGGTCGCGTGCCGAGGCCGCGGTCTCGCACCCGATCGACCCGATCCGCCTCACCGACGCGGTCCTCGGCGTGCTCGGTAGTAGCTTCGCCGCATAAATAGCCCGATTCGGGTGCCGGTTCGAGGGTTTCGGGCCGAGTGTTTCCGACCGCTGTGCCGGTTGTCGCCCTACCTGGGCAAACCCATGTCACGTGACATTCGCGATTGCGTCCAATCGGTCATAAAAGACCGTTCCGAATTCGATCAAACGCTATCGCGAATCGTCATGTATCTTGACGCCCGAGTTGTAGTCTGTGCCGTAGCTCACACCGAGTGCGGGTGAGGCATCACTGGTGATGCCCCACTGACATCGTCCATACCCCGCACACGCGGGGGCGATCCGGAGACCGGCCGGCGATGTCGGCCCGCGCCTCGGCAGCTGCCGTCCGTAGTGCGTCGTCCAGCTCGCAGGAGGGGTAGTGCTGTTGTGAATATCGAGGTACCGACCCTGGTTCTCGGCGCGGTAGCCGCCGGGTTCGGGGTGTTCTCCCTTTTCCTGGCGGCCCTCATCGGCCCCAAACGCTACAACCGGGCCAAGCAGGAAGCCTACGAATGCGGCATCGAGCCGACCCCGCACGCGGTCGGTGGCGGTCCGGGAGATGCTGGGGGCCAACGCTTTCCGGTGAAGTACTACCTCACCGCGATGCTGTTCATCATCTTCGACATCGAGATCGTGTTCCTGTACCCGTGGGCCGTGCATTTCGATTCGCTCGGAGTGTTCGGGCTGGTCGCGATGGCGTTGTTCGTCTTCAACGTCTCGGTCGCCTACGCCTACGAGTGGCGACGCGGCGGGCTCAGCTGGGATTGATTGCCGCACAGCGGAATTCGAATCGGAATCCCCGCCCGCGGGGATCAGCCACACGGGAGATGTAGTCCGACATGGGTCTCGAAGAAAAACTGCCCAGCGGGTTCCTGCTGAGCACGGTGGAAGATATGGCCGGCTATCTGCGCAAGAGTTCGCTGTGGCCGGCGACGTTCGGCCTGGCGTGCTGCGCGATCGAGATGATGGCCACCGGCGGTGGACGATTCGATATCGCCCGCTTCGGCATGGAGGCCTTCCGCGCCTCCCCGCGCCAGGCCGATTTGATGATCGTCGCGGGCCGGGTGAGCCAGAAGATGGCCCCGGTCCTGCGTCAGGTCTACGACCAGATGACCGAACCGAAATGGGTGCTGGCCATGGGGGTCTGCGCATCCTCGGGCGGCATGTTCAACAACTACGCCGTCGTGCAGGGCGTCGACCACATCGTGCCGGTCGACATCTACCTGCCCGGTTGCCCGCCGCGGCCGGAGATGCTGTTGAACGCGATCCTGAAGCTGCACGAGAAGATTCAGGAGATGCCGCTGGGCGTCAATCGCGAGGAAGCCGTGCGCGCCGCCGAGGCCGCCGCACTCGCCAGCACCCCGACCATTCAGCTGAAGGGGCTGCTCCGATGACATTCGACGCACCGACGGACACCGCGGCACCCACCGGCACCGAACGTCCCCCGGAGGACGCCGTGGACCAGACCGAAAACCCGCCCGAAACAACGGAACCCGAGCCCGAGACGGCCCCCGCCGATGAGGTGATCGGGGTCCGCAAGGGCATGTTCGGCGTCTCCGGCACCGGCGACACCTCCGGCTACGGCCGCCTGGTGCGCACCGTCAGCATGCCCGGCGGCACCCCGCCGCCCTACGGTCCGGTCTTCGACGAGATCATCGCGCACCTGCGCCTGGCGCTGGCGACGAAGTTCGACGAGGCGATCGAGAAGATCATCGTCTTCCGCGGCGAACTCACCCTGCACATCCACCGCGAACACCTGCCGGTGGTAGCGAAGACGTTGCGCGACAACGAAGCCCTGCGCTTCGAACTGTGCCTGGGTGTCAGCGGCGCGCACTACCCGGAGGACACCGGGCGCGAACTGCACGCCGTCTACCACCTGACCTCCATCACCCACAATCGCCGGGTGCGGCTGGAAGTCTCGGTGCCGGACAGCGATCCGCACCTGCCGTCGCTCTACTCGGTGTATCCGACCGTGGACTGGCACGAGCGTGAGACCTACGACTTCTTCGGCATCCTCTTCGACGGGCACCCCTCGCTGACCCGGATCGCCATGCCCGACGACTGGCGTGGCCACCCGCAGCGCAAGGACTATCCGCTCGGCGGAATCCCGGTCGAATACAAGGGCGCGCGCATCCCGCCGCCCGACCAGCGGAGGGCTTACCAGTGATGAACGACATCGACACGCATTCGCTCCCCGAGACGGAGGGCCGCCCCGAACGCGCGGTGACCGTGGTCGGCAACGACTGGGACGAGATCCGCAACCAGCTCGACGGCGTCGCCGAGGAACGCATCGTCGTGAACATGGGTCCGCAGCACCCCTCCACCCACGGGGTGCTGCGCCTGATTCTCGAGATCGAGGGCGAGACCGTCACCGAGGCCCGCTGCGGAATCGGCTACCTGCACACCGGGATCGAGAAGAACCTGGAGTTCCGCAACTGGATCCAGGGCGTCACCTTCGTGACCCGGATGGACTACCTGTCGCCGTTCTTCAACGAGACCGCCTACTGCCTCGGCGTCGAGAAGCTGCTCGACATCACCGATGACATCCCTGAGCGCGCCAGCGTCATTCGGGTGATGCTCATGGAACTCAACCGCATCTCCTCGCACCTGGTGGCCCTCGCGACCGGCGGCATGGAACTGGGCGCACTGACCCCGATGCTGTTCGGCTTCCGCGAACGCGAACTGATCCTCGACGTGTTCGAGAACATCACCGGTCTGCGCATGAACCACGCCTACATCCGACCCGGCGGCGTCTCGCAGGACCTGCCCGAGGACGGCGTGCAGAAGGTGCGCGAACTCCTCGACCTGCTGCCGAAGCGCCTGCGGGACATGGAGTTGCTGCTCAACGAGAACCCGATCTGGAAGGCCCGCACCCGCAATGTCGGCTACCTGGATCTGACCGGCTGCATGGCCCTCGGCATCACCGGCCCGGTGCTGCGCGCCACCGGTCTGCCGCACGACCTGCGCAAGTCCCAGCCCTACTGCGGTTACGAGAACTACGAATTCGATGTCCAGGTCGACACCGGCTGCGACTGCTACGGCCGCTACCTCATCCGCGTCAACGAGATGAAGGAGTCGGTCAAGATCGTCGAGCAGTGCCTCGACAAGCTGCGACCGGGCCCGATCATGGTGGAGGACAAGAAGATTGCATGGCCTGCCGACTTGCAGCTCGGGCCGGACGGCCTCGGCAACTCTCCGCAGCACATCGGCAAGATCATGGGCACCTCGATGGAATCGCTCATCCACCACTTCAAGCTGGTGACCGAGGGCCTGCGGGTCCCGCCCGGCCAGGTGTACGTGGCGGTCGAATCCCCGCGCGGTGAGCTGGGCGTGCACATGATCAGCGACGGCAGCACCCGGCCCTACCGGGTGCACTATCGCGACCCGTCCTTCACGAATCTGCAAGCGGTGGCGGCGATGTGCGAGGGCGGCCTGGTCGCCGACGTGATCGCCTCCGTCGCCTCCATCGACCCGGTGATGGGTGGTGTGGACCGATGACCGAGATCATGCTGAACCTGACCGTGCGGCCGATTCCCTACCCGGAGAAGGTGTACGACCGGCTGGCGCTGGAAGCCAAGGAGATCATCGAGCGCTACCCGCATCCCCGTTCGGCACTGCTTCCCCTTTTGCATCTCGTGCAATCGGTGGAGGGGTACGTGTCGGGGACCGGCATCGAATTCTGCGCCGGGCAGCTCGGATTGACCGATGCCGAGGTCACCGCGGTCGCGACGTTCTATTCGATGTACCGGCGCACACCGACCGGTGACTTCCACGTTGGGGTCTGCACGAACACCCTGTGCGCGGTGATGGGCGGCGACGAGATCTTCTCGGAGCTGAAGCAGCACTTGGGAATCAAGCACGGGGAGACCACCGCCGACGGCGCGGTCACGCTCGAGCACATCGAATGCAATGCGGCCTGCGACTACGCGCCGGTGATGACGGTCAACTGGGAGTTCTTCGACAACCAGACGCCCGACTCCGCCAAGGGCATGGTCGACGCGCTGCGTCGCGGCGACGAGGTCACCGGCACGCGCAGCGGTATTCCGCTGTGCACCTTCCGCGAGACCGCCCGCATTCTCGCCGGTTACGAGGATCAGCGCCCCGGGGCCACGGACGGCGCCCCCGGACCCGCGACCCTCGCCGGACTGGAAGTCGCCGAACAGGATTCGACCGACGGAGGCGTCAAGTGACGATCGCTCTCACCCCCGTCCTGAGCAAGCACTGGGCGGATCCCGAGGGCTGGACACTGCCCGCGTACCGCCGTCAGGGCGGCTACAAAGCACTGCCGAAGGCGCTGCGCATGCAGCCCGACGAGGTGATCGCGAGCATCAAGGACTCCGGTCTGCGCGGTCGCGGCGGCGCGGGCTTCCCCACCGGCATGAAGTGGGGTTTCATCCCGCAGGGCCCCGGCCCGGACGGCGTCACCAAGCCGCACTACCTGGTGGTCAACGCCGACGAGTCGGAACCCGGTACGTGCAAGGACATTCCGCTCATGCTGGCGAGCCCGCACGTCCTCATTGAGGGCGTCATCATCGCCGCCTACGCGATCCGCGCCTCGCACGCGTTCATCTACGTGCGAGGCGAAGTCGTGCCCGTATTACGCCGTTTGCAGGCCGCGGTCCAGCAGGCGTATGCCGCAGGCTATCTCGGCCGCAATATCCAGGGTTCCGGCTTCGACCTGGAGATCGTGGTGCACGCCGGAGCGGGCGCCTACATCTGCGGTGAGGAAACCGCGCTGCTGGATTCCTTGGAGGGCCGTCGCGGTCAGCCGCGGCTGCGTCCCCCGTTCCCGGCCGTCGCGGGCCTGTACGCCTGCCCGACCGTGGTCAACAATGTGGAATCCATTGCGTCCGTGCCGTCGATCATCGCCAACGGTGTCGACTGGTTCCGGTCCTTCGGTTCCGAGAAGTCGCCGGGCTTCACCCTGTACTCGCTCTCCGGTCACGTGACGCGACCGGGCCAGTATGAGGCGGCCCTGGGAATCACCCTGCGGGACTTGCTGAAATACGCCGGCGGCGTCCGCGCGGGCCACACCCTGAAGTTCTGGACCCCGGGCGGCTCCTCGACCCCGATCTTCACCGCCGAACACCTCGACGTCCCCCTCGACTACGAGGGCGTCACCGCCGCGGGCTCCATGCTCGGCACCAAGGCCCTCCAGATCTTCGACGAGACAACCTGTGTCGTGCGCGCGGTCCTGCGCTGGACCGAGTTCTACGCCCACGAATCCTGCGGCAAATGCACCCCCTGCCGCGAGGGCACCTACTGGCTCGTCCAACTCCTGGAACGCCTGGAACGCGGCCAGGGCGACGAGACCGACCTGGACAAGCTCGCCGACATCGCCGACAACATCAACGGCAAGTCCTTCTGTGCCCTCGGTGACGGCGCGGCCAGCCCGATCTTCTCCTCCCTCAAGTACTTCCGCGACGAATACGTCGAGCACATCCACCTCGGTGCCTGCCCGTTCGACCCGGCCCGCACCACGGTGTGGGCCCAAGGAGCGCGATGACCCAGACCGCAACACCCAGTACCGGTGGGGGCGTCGCACCCACCGACATGGTGACCGTAACCATCGACGGCACAACGGTTTCGGTGCCCCCGGGCACTTTGGTGATCCGTGCCGCCGAACTCATCGGCACCCAGATCCCCCGCTTCTGCGACCACCCACTGCTCGACCCGGTCGGCGCGTGCCGCCAGTGCCTGGTCGAAGTGGAGGGTCAGCGCAAGCCGGTCGCGTCGTGCACGCAGACCGTCGCCGAGGGCATGGTGATCCACACCCAGCTCTCCTCCCCCGCCGCCGCGAAGGCCCAGGAGGGAGTGATGGAGCTGCTGCTCATCAATCACCCCCTGGACTGCCCGGTGTGCGACAAGGGCGGTGAGTGCCCGTTGCAGAATCAGGCCATGTCGGCCGGGCGCGCCGAATCCCGTTTCGACGGTGTGAAGCGCACCTACCCCAAGCCGATTCCGCTGTCCTCGGCGATCCTGCTGGATCGGGAACGCTGCGTGCTGTGCGCGCGCTGCACCCGCTTCTCGCAGCAGGTCGCCGGTGACCCGTTCATCGAACTGATGGATCGTGGTGCGCTGCAACAGGTCGGCATCGCGGCCGGGGAGCCGATGGACTCCTACTTCTCCGGCAACACCGTGCAGATCTGCCCGGTGGGCGCGCTCACCGGCAGCACCTACCGGTTCCGGGCCCGGCCCTTCGACCTGGTGTCGAGCCCGGCGGTGTGCGAGCACTGCGCGTCCGGCTGCTCGCAGCGCACCGATCACCGCCGCGGCAAGGTGATGCGCCGTCTCGCCGGTGACGACCCGCAGGTCAACGAGGAATGGAACTGCGACAAGGGCCGTTTCGCGTTCGCCTACAACACCGAACCCGACCGGCTCACCACACCGCTGGTGCGCAGCTGGCAGGACGGCACCCTGCAACCGGCCTCCTGGTCGGAGGCGATCACGGTGGCCGCGCGCGGGCTGGCGTCGGCGCGCGGCAATGCCGGGGTGCTGCTGGGCGGGCGCGTGACCATGGAGGACGCCTACGCGTACTCCAAGTTCGCGCGAGTCGCGTTGAACACCAACGACATCGACTTCCGCTCCCGCGAGCACTCCGCCGAGGAAGCCGATTTCCTGGCCGCCCGCAT
This sequence comes from Nocardia sp. NBC_00511, assembly GCF_045161165.1. Classification (NCBI taxonomy): domain Bacteria; kingdom Bacillati; phylum Actinomycetota; class Actinomycetes; order Mycobacteriales; family Nocardiaceae; genus Nocardia; species Nocardia sp. NBC_00511. The sequence continues at coordinate 2,509,307 of NZ_CP107849.1, read as the reverse complement.
CGCCGGGCAGGGCATCACGGTCGACTACGCGGCCCTCGAACGGGCGCCGTTCGTGCTGTTCGTCGGCTTCGAGGCCGAGGAAGAATCGCCGATGGTGTACCTGCGGCTGCGCAAGGCGGCCCGCAAGTACGGCACCGCGATCTACTCACTCGCCCCGTACATGACCCGCGGCCTGCAACGACTGTCCGGCACCCTGCTCTCCACCGCGCCCGGCGGCGAGCCGCACATCCTGGAAGCCATTCGCACCGGCGAACCCGACTCCACCGCACTGAGTTCGACGCAACTGCGAGACATCGCCTCGCTGCTGCGCGAGCCCGGCGCGCTGATCCTCGTCGGCGAACGTCTCGGCGGCATCCCCGGTGGCGTCTCCGCCGCCGCGCGCCTGTCCGACGAGACCGGTGCGGCCCTGGCCTGGATCCCCCGGCGGGCCGGAGAACGCGGCGCGCTCGAGGCCGGTGCCCTGCCGGTGCTGCTGCCGGGTGGTCGCCCGGTCGCCGATCTCGCTGCACGCCAGCAGGTTCGGGAGGCCTGGAACGTCGAGGACCTGCCCGTCACGGCAGGCCGGGACCTGTCCGGCATCCTCGCCGCCGCACCGACCCTGGGCGCACTGCTCATCGGTGGCGTCGAGGTCGGCGACATGCCCGACCCGCACGCGGCCCTGGCCGCCATCGACGCCGCCGGCTTCGTGGTGTGTATGGAATTGCGGCGCAGCGATATCAGCGACCGCGCCGACGTGGTGTTCCCGGTGGCCTCGGCCATGGAGAAGACCGGCACCTTCCTCACCTGGGAAGGCCGCCACCGCCAGTTCGACGCCGCGCTGCGCGACTCCACCGTGCGCCGCGAGGCCGCGCCCCTGCCCGAATACCGGGTACTGGACGCGATTTCCGCCGAAATGGGCATCCGCCTCGGTCTTCCCGACGCGGCCGCGGCTCGCGCCGAACTGGCCGACCTCGGAACCTGGGACGGACCGGCCGCCGCAACCCCCGTGCACCGGCCGCATCCGATCGCCCAGCCCAATGCGGGCACCGCGATCCTGTCGTCCTGGCGCATGCTGATCGACCGGGGACGCCTGCAGGACGGCGAACCCAACCTGGCCGGTACCGCCCGCACCCCCGTGGTGCGGCTGTCCGCGACCACCGCCGCCGAAATCGGCGCCACCACAGGCGATCCCGTCACCGTCGGCAACGATCACGGCCACATCACCCTGCCCCTGGTCATCACCGAGATGCCCGACCGCGTGGTGTGGCTGCCCATGAACTCTTCCGGGTCCGACGTGCTGGTGCAGCTCGGCACCACACCCGGACACCTCGTGCGCATCCGTCGGGAGGACCACCGTGAGTGACCTGAGTATGTTCGGCCACGACCCGTGGTGGCTGGTGCTGATCAAATCGGTCGGCATCTTCGTGTTCCTGCTGCTCATCCCGATGCTGGCGGTGTACGCGGAACGAAAAGTGGTGGCGTTCATGCAGATGCGCGTCGGCCCCAACCGGGTCGGCCCGCGCGGTTCGCTGCAGTCCATCGCCGACGGCGTGAAGATGCTCCTCAAGGAGGACATCGTCCCGGCCATCGTGGACAAGCCGATCTTCATTCTCGCGCCGGTGATCGCGTTGATCCCGGCCGTGATGGCGTTCGCGGTCATCCCGTTCGGCCCGCAGGTCACCATGTTCGGGCACAAGACCCAGTTGCAGCTGACCGATATGCCGGTGGGCGTGCTCTACATCCTGGCCATGGCCTCGGTCGGCGTGTACGGAATCGTGCTGGCGGGCTGGGCTTCCGGCTCCACCTACCCGCTGCTGGGCGGGCTGCGCTCCACCGCGCAGGTCATCTCCTACGAGATCGCGATGGCGCTGTGCTTCGCGGCGGTGTTCCTGCTCTCGGGCACCATGGCCACCTCGGGAATCGTGCAGGCGCAGTACGGAACCTGGTACGTCTTCCTGCTGCTGCCCTCGTTCCTGATCTACGCGGTGTCCATGGTCGGTGAGACCAACCGCGCGCCCTTCGACCTCCCCGAGGCCGAGGGCGAGCTGGTCGGCGGCTTCCACACCGAGTACTCGTCGCTGAAGTTCGCCATGTTCATGATGGCCGAGTACATCAACATGGCAACGGTTTCCGCGCTGGCCACCACGCTGTTCTTCGGCGGCTGGCACGCGCCGTTCCCGATCAGCCTGTGGTCGGGCGCGAACTCCGGCTGGTACCCGATGATCTGGTTCGTCGCCAAGGTGTGGACGTTCCTGTTCGTGTTCATCTGGTTGCGCGGCACGCTGCCGCGACTGCGCTACGACCAGTTCATGAACCTGGGCTGGAAGCTGCTGATCCCGGTCTCGCTGGCCTGGGTGATGTTCGTCGCGACGCTGAAGGTGCTGCAGAACAACGGGGTTCACATCCAGACACCGGGCATGGTGATCGGCGGCATCGTCGTCGCACTGGTGCTGCTGGGCATGGTGCTGAAAGCCGGGCACGCGGGCGACGACCGCAGCAAGGCCGCGCCGGACGAGGACGCCACTCGCATGTACTCGGACTTCCCGGTGCCACCCATGCCCGCGACTCCGATGGCAGCCACCCCGAAACCCGGTCTGCTGGAACCGCTCGGCGGCTTCATGGTCACCGCGGCCACCATGTTCAAGAAGCCCAACACCGAGCACTACCCCGAGGTCAAGACGCCGACGCAGCCGCGCTATCACGGCCGCCACCAGCTCAATCGGCATCCCGACGGCCTCGAGAAGTGCATCGGCTGCGAGCTGTGCGCATGGGCATGCCCGGCCGACGCCATCTTCGTCGAAGGCGCGGACAACACCGAGGAGGAGCGCTTCTCCCCGGGTGAGCGCTACGGCCGCGTCTACCAGATCAACTACCTGCGCTGCATCGGCTGCGGCCTGTGCATCGAGGCCTGCCCGACGCGGGCGCTGACCATGACCAACGAGTACGAACTGGCTGACGACAACCGCGCCGACCTCATCCTCGAGAAGCAGAACCTGCTTGCGCCTATGCAGCCCGGCATGGTCGCCGCGCCGCACGCCATGTACCCCGGCGCGGACGAGGGCTCCTACTACCGCGGTGAAGTCCCCGGTGCGCCGAGCGAACTCACCGCCACGGAAGGGGTCAAGCGATGACCGGCCTCCTCGCCCAGTCCGGGCAGCAGATCGTCACCCACACCTCGACCGGTGAGGCCGTGCAGTTCTGGATCCTCGCGGTGATCGCGGTGGCCGGGGCGCTCGGCATGGTGTGCGCGCGCAAGGCCGTGCACTCGGCACTGTGCCTGGCCACCACCATGATCACGTTGTCCGCGTTCTACATCGCCCAGAGCGCACTGTTCCTGGGCATCGTGCAGATCGTCGTCTACACCGGCGCGGTCATGATGCTGTTCCTGTTCGTGCTGATGCTCGTCGGCGTGGATTCCGCTGAATCACTGCGGGAAACGTTGCGTGGACAGCGGCTCGCGGTGATCGTGGTCGGCATCGGATTCGGAATGCTGCTCATCGGCGGCATCGCGCGTGGTGTCGCGAGCAAGAGCGTCGCGGAGACCGGCCCCGGCCTCGGCGGCAACGACACCATCGGGGCGCTGGCCGAACTGATCTTCGTGCGCTACGTGTGGGCGTTCGAACTCACCGGCTCGCTGCTCATCACCGCCACCATCGGCGCGATGGTGCTGGCGCACCGCGAGAAGTTCGGTCCGCCAACCGATCAGCGCACCCTGTCCAAGCAGCGCTTCCGCGACGGCACCCGGGTCACGCCGCTGCCGACGCCCGGCGTGTACGCCCGCCACAACGCCGTCGACGCGCCCGCGCGGCTGCCGGACGGCTCCTTCGAGGAGCTGTCGGTCAGCACGATTCTGCGTCACCGCCGCAACCGCGCCCACACCGAAGCGGTCGTGCTGACCGTCGGCAGCGGCAGCGCCAATGAAAACGGCAGCGGGGACGGCGAAGCCGCGAACGGCAAGAACGGCAACGACTCCCACGAGGAAGGCTTGCGGTGAACCCGGACAACTATCTGTACCTCTCGGCCCTGCTCTTCACGATCGGGGCGGCCGGAGTGCTGGTGCGCCGCAACGCCATCGTGGTGTTCATGTGCATCGAGCTCATGCTCAACGCCGTCAACCTGGCCTTCGTCACCTTCGCGCGCGTGCACGGCAACCTCGACGGACAGGTCTTCGCGTTCTTCACCATGGTCGTGGCGGCCGCCGAAGTCGTTGTCGGCCTGGCCATCATCATGAGCATCTTCCGTGCCCGCCGCTCGACCTCGGTCGATGACGCCAGTCTGCTGAGGTACTGACGTGGACACCGCACAGATGATGCTGTGGCTGCTGCCGGCACTGCCCCTGGGTGGTGCCGTCTTCCTGCTGCTGCTGGGCAAGACCACCGACAAGTGGGGACACCTGCTCGGCACGGCGCTGGCGCTGGCCTCCTTCGGGGTCGCGGTGTGGGCGTTCACCGACATGCTCGACCGCACGAATTCGCTACGGGCCGTGCACTACAGCCTGTTCGAATGGCTGCCGGTGACCGGGCTGAAGGTCGACTTCGCGCTGCAACTCGACCAGCTGTCGATGTGCTTCGCGCTGCTGATCACCGGTGTCGGATCGCTGATCCACATCTATTCGATCGGCTACATGGCCCACGATCCGGGGCGGCGGCGCTTCTTCGCCTACCTCAACCTGTTCCTGGCCGCCATGCTGGTGCTGGTGCTCGCGGGCAACTACCTGGTGCTGTACCTGGGCTGGGAAGGCGTCGGCCTGGCGTCCTACCTGCTGATCGGATTCTGGTACCACAAGCCGTCCGCGGCGACGGCGGCCAAGAAGGCGTTCGTGGTCAACCGGGTCGGTGACATGGGTCTGGCGATCGCGCTGATGGTCATGTTCGCGACGTTCGGCAGCGTCGACTACGGGACGGTATTCGGGTCCGCGCATCTCGCCGGAACCGGAACCCTCACGGCCATCGGCCTTCTGCTGCTGCTCGGTGCGTGCGGCAAGTCCGCGCAGGTGCCGTTGCAGTCCTGGCTCGGTGACGCGATGGAGGGCCCGACCCCGGTGTCGGCGCTCATCCACGCGGCCACCATGGTCACCGCCGGTGTGTACCTGATCGCGCGCTCCAACCCGATCTTCGATCTGGCCCCGGGTGCGCGCGGTGCCGTAATGGCAGTCGGTGCAATCACTCTCATCTTCGGTGCGATCATCGGCTGTGCCAAGGACGACATCAAGAAGGCTCTCGCCGCCTCGACCATGAGCCAGATCGGCTACATGGTCCTCGCGGCCGGACTCGGGCCGATCGGCTACGCCGCCGCGATCATGCACCTGCTCACGCACGGGTTCTTCAAGGCCGGACTGTTCCTCGGCGCGGGCTCGGTCATGCACGCCATGAACGACGAAACCGACATGCGGCGCTACGGCGGGCTGCGCAAACTGCTGCCGGTCACCTACGTCACCTTCGGGCTGGGATACCTTGCGATCCTGGGTGTTCCGCCCTTCGCGGGGTTCTGGTCCAAGGACCGGATCATCGAGGCGGCGTTCACGCAGGGTGGGTTCGGCGGCATCGTCACCGGTATAGCGGCACTGTGCGGCGCGGGCATCACCGCCTTCTACATGACCCGGGTCATGATCTTCACCTTCTTCGGTGAGAAGCGGTGGAACGAGGGTACGCACCCGCACGAGTCCCCGGCGTCGATGACCGGCCCGATGATCCTGCTGGCCTTCGGATCCGTGTTCTCCGGCGCGATCTTCGCCTACGGGTCCTCGCTGCAGAACTGGCTGGCGCCGGTCGTCGGCACGCATCACGGCGAGCCGATCATCCCGGCCTGGTCGATCACGTTCTTCGCGCTCGCGGTCGTCGCGGCCGGTATCTGGGTCGCCTACGACCAGTACGCGTCGCACCCGATTCCCGAATCCGCGCCCGCCGCAACACCGCTCGTGGAGGCCGCTCGCCGCGACCTCTACGGTGACGCCGCCAACGAGGCCGCGTTCATGCGCCCCGGTCAGCATCTGACCCGGTCGCTGGTGTTCGTCGACAACCGCGGCATCGACGGTCTGGTCAACACGACCGCCGCCGTCATCGGCGGACTGTCCGCCCGAATCCGGCGCGTGCAGACCGGATTCGTGCGCTCCTACGCCCTGTCCATGTTCACCGGCGCGGCCCTGGTGGTCGCCGCCCTGCTGGTGGTGAGGTTCCTGTGAGTGAATTTCCTTGGCTCACCACGCTCTGGGTGGTCCCAATGGCCGGGGCGGCGCTCTCGCTGCTGTTCCCGGCCGGGTGGCGTACCGGAGTGCGGACGTTCGCGCTGCTGGTGTCCCTCGGGACCCTCGGGATCGCGATCTGGCTGGCGACCCAGTTCAAGAGTGGCGGCGAGCAGTACCAGTTCGTCGAAAAGCATGAATGGATACCGGCATTCGGTGCCGGGTACACGCTCGGCATCGACGGCATCGCGCTCGTGCTGGTGTTGCTCACCGTCGGACTCGTGCCGCTGCTGCTGCTCGCCGGATGGCAGGACGAACGCGAAGTCGGCTCCGGGCCGCGGGTCACGCACTTCTATGTGGCACTCACGCTGGTCGTCGAATCGATGGTGCTGATCTCGTTCACCTCGCTCGACATCCTGCTGTTCTACGTGTTCTTCGAGGTCATGCTGATCCCGATGTACTTCCTGATCGGCGGCTTCGGGCCGCGCACCGGGGACGTCACGGTGCGGCAGCAGCGGTCTCGGGCCGCGGTGAAGTTCCTGCTGTACAACCTGTTCGGCGGGCTGATCATGCTGGCCGCGGTGATCGGGCTGTACGTGATCACCGCGCGCGACAAGCTCGGGACCGACGGCGCGGGCACCTTCGACTTCCGGGTTGTGATGGAAGCGGCCAACTCCGGGCACCTCGGGGCCACCCCGGCTGTACTCAACGCGCTGTTCCTCGGATTCATGTTCGCCTTCGCGGTGAAGGCGCCGCTGTGGCCGCTGCACACCTGGCTGCCGGACGCCGCGGTCTCCGCGACACCGGCCAGCGCGGTGCTGATGATGGCGGTGGTCGACAAGGTCGGCACGTTCGGCATGCTGCGCTACTGCCTGCTGCTGTTCCCGCACGCCACATCGACTTACGCGCCGGTTATCAGCGTGCTCGCGGTCATCGGCGTCATCTACGGGGCGCTGCTGGCCATCGGTCAGACCGACGTGATGCGGCTGATCGCCTACACCTCGATCTCGCACTTCGGGTTCATCATCCTGGGCATCTTCGCGCTCACCACGCAGGGCGGCACCGGGGCGACGCTGTACATGGTCAACCACGGGATCTCCACGGCCGCACTGTTCTTGATCGCCGGATTCCTGGTGTCGCGTCGCGGCAGCAGGCTCATCGCCGAGTTCGGCGGGGTGCAGAAGGTCGCGCCGGTGCTGGCGGGCACCTTCTTCATCTCCGGTCTGGCCACCCTCTCGCTGCCCGGTCTCGCGCCGTTCATCAGCGAATTCATGGTGCTGATCGGCACATTCACGCGCTATCCGGTCGCCGCGATCCTGGCGTCCACCGCGCTGGTGCTGGCCGCGATCTACATCCTGTGGATGTACCAGCGGATGATGACCGGCCCGGTCAAGCAGGGCAACGATCGGCTCTACGATCTGCTGCCGCGCGAACTCGTCGTGGTGGTGCCGTTGATCGCGGCGCTGCTGTTCCTCGGCGCGTACCCGAAGCCCGTGCTCGATCGCATCGATCCGGCCGTGGCCCGCACCCTCACCACCATCGGACAGCATGATCCGGCACCGGCCGTGAAACCGGAAGCCGCCCAGACGAACACGGGAGGTGCCCACAAATGAGTGGAGGATTGCTCGCCGCGGTATTCGATTCACCGCTCGCCGCGACCGTTCCGGCGCCCAGCATCGAATACCGTGACATCTCGCCGATGCTGATCGTCTTCGGTGTCGCGGTCGCGGGCGTGCTGGTGGAAGCGTTCGCGCCCAGGCGCTTCCGCTATCCCAGCCATATGGTGCTGGCGCTCGGCGGTCTGGCCGTCGCGTTCGGCGCGGTGATCGGACTGCGTGACGTGTCGGAGACGGCGGTCGTCGGCGCGGTCGCCATCGACGGAGTGTCACTGTTCTTGCAAGGCACCATCCTGATCGTCGCCATCCTCGGGATCCTGTTCATCGGTGAACGCCGGGCCGACCGGATGACCGTCCGGCGCGAAGGCCCCGGCACCTGGAGCCTCACCGCATCCCGCGGCGGGGTCGACGCCTTCGCCCCGCAGGCCGCCTCCACCCCCGGCAGCCCCGACGAAATCGCCGCCACCCGAGCCGGAGTCGCCACCACCGAGGTCTTCCCGCTCACCCTGTTCGCGGTCGCCGGGCTCATGCTGTTCCCGGCCTCCAACGACCTGCTCACCATGTTCATCGCGCTCGAGGTGCTGTCGCTGCCGCTGTATCTGCTGTGTGGGTTGGCGCGGCGCAAGCGGCTGCTCTCGCAGGAGGCGGCGCTGAAATACTTCCTGCTGGGGGCGTTCTCGTCGGCGTTCTTCCTCTACGGGGTGGCGCTGCTGTACGGGTACTCGGGCACCATCAAGATGCAGGGCATCGCCGAGGCCGTCGGGCGTGACACCGGAAACTCGCACACCCTGGCCATTCTCGGGGTCGCGATGCTCGCGGTCGGGCTGCTGTTCAAGATCGGCGCGGTGCCGTTCCAGTCCTGGATTCCCGACGTCTACCAGGGCGCGCCCACCTCGATCACCGCGTTCATGGCCGCGGCGACCAAGATTTCGGCAGTCGGTGCACTGTTGCGCGTGCTGTACGTCGCGGTGCCCGCCCTGCGCAACGACTGGCGTCCGGTGCTGGCGGCCATCGCCATCGCCACCATGGTGGTCGGCGCGATCCTCGCCGTCACCCAGACCGACATGAAGCGCATGCTCGCGTATTCCTCTGTCGCACACGCCGGTTTCATCCTCACCGCCTTGGTGGCGGCCAACAAGTCAGGCGTCTCGTCGGTCCTGTTCTACCTCGCCGTCTACGGCCTCGGCACCCTCGGCGCCTTCGCGGTCGTCAGCCTGGTCCGCGACGCCGAAGGCGAAGAAGCCACCGCCCTCCCCGCCTGGGCGGGCATGGGCCGCCGCTCCCCCTGGCTGGCAACCATCTTCTCCCTGTTCCTGCTCTCCTTCGCCGGCATCCCACTCACCAGCGGGTTCATCGCCAAGTTCGGCGTCTTCACCGCCGCCACCTCCGGCGACGCCTCCACCCTGGTCATCGTCGGCGTAATCAGCAGCGCCATCGCGGCTTTCTTCTACATCCGCGTAATCGTGCTGATGTTCTTCACCGACGCCCCCAGCCCGGCTCCCACGGTGGTCTACCCGACTATGACAACCACTCTCATCGCCCTCACCGCCGCGACCACCCTGGTCCTCGGCATCTACCCGCAACCCCTCCTCGACCTGGCAAAGAACGCCTCGACCTTCGCTCACTGACCCCCAACCCCAACAGGCCCGCCGCGAATTCCGCGGCGGGCCTTTGTTTTTCTTGATAGCGCTCGGGCGGGACCGCCGCTAGCCCTCGGGGTAGAAGACGAAAAGTGTGCAGCCGATTGTGGTTGCGGGCACATGCCATGATCCGGCCGGTGCGTGCAGGAATGTTCCGGCGGGGTAATCGCGGGCGCCGTCATTGAAGATGCCCGCGACGACGTAGACCTCTTCCGGGCCGGGCGCGTGGATGTCTCGTCGTGGCCATGATGTGCCCGCGTCCATCTCCAGCACGTTTGCGTGCGCGCCGGATGGGCTCGACCAGAGCGGACGAACCCGGATGCCGGGGAAGAGTTCTCGGGTGGGGGCATCGTCGACAGAGGCATAGGCGTATCCGTCTTGAGTCAGAATCTCGGGGTGCATGCCGACCACGTTGCCGTCCGCAATGCCGTGACGACAGTGGCGAGTTGGACACCATCGGGTACTTTTCTGCCATGCATCGCGTGGTTGCCTTGGTTACGCCGGTGCAGCCGACATTCGAACTCGGCTGCGCCTTCGAGGTATTCGGCACGGTGCGAGCCGAGATACCGCAGCACTACGAGTTTGAGGTGTGCACCGAGACGCCCGGACCGGTACCGACCACGGCTGGGTACGCGATGTCGGTCACGCGAGGTCTCTCCGCGCTCGCGTCCGCGGACACTGTGCTCATTCCGGGTTGGTCGTCCACGGAGACACCGCTTTCGGATCGGGTGCGGCGCGCGTTGCTGCGGGCGCACGGCCGCGGTGCGCGACTCGTCACGATCTGCTCTGGTGTATTCGCACTGGCCCGAACGGGGTTGCTGGATGGTCGATCAGCGACAACACACTGGGCGCGGGCAGCGGAACTCGCCGCGCAGTTCCCGCTGATTCGGGTGGAGCCCGACGTCCTCTACGTGGACCACGGCGATGTCGCCACCAGTGCGGGTGCGGGCGCCGGTATGGATCTGTGCCTGCACCTGGTCCGGCAGGACCACGGTGCCGCGCACGCCGCGCTCATCGCACGGCACATGGTGATGCCGCCGCACCGCGAAGGCGGCCAGGCGCAATACGCCCCGCCCCCACCACCTTCGGACGCACTGGACGGCCTCCTCGAGTGGACGGCCGCACGGCTGGGGACGTCACTGTCGGTTGGCGATATGGCAGCGCACCTCAACGTCTCACCCCGCACCCTGGCCCGCCGCTTCACCGACCAACTAGGCACCAGCCCGGGCGCGTGGCTGCTATCGCGGCGAGTGATCGAGGCCCGCGCCTTACTGGAAGACACCGAACTCCCCGTGGACGCGATCGCAACCCGCGTCGGCCTCACCTCAGCAGTGAATCTGCGCCGCCGCTTCCGCAACCAGGTCGGCACCACGCCGGGCGCCTACCGACGAGCATTCCGAAACTCCTGACTGCGACCGCCATCGCCGGAGTTCGCCGATGAATCACGCAGTAGCACAGCCATACTGGTGCGGTGGCGACGATCGTGGCACTGCATGCGCACCCTGACGACGAGATCACGCTGACCGGTGGCACCCTCGCCAAGCTGGCGCTTGCGGGGCATCGCACGGTGATCGTGGTGGCCTGCGACGGGCATATGGAGCAGTTCGAGGGGGCCATTGCTCCCCGGCTCCTGGAATTGCGTGCGAGCGCGGCGATTCTCGGAGTAGCCAGGGTGGAACACCTCGGCTACGCAGACAGCGGACACGGCCCGATCCTGTATCCCAACCCGCCCGGCCGAACACTTTTCGTACGAGCAACTCCCGACGAGGCCGCCCAACGATTGGCCTCGATCCTCTCCGAAGAACGCGCGGACCTACTGTTGAGCTACGACCGAAACGGCGGCTACGGCCACCGCGACCACATTCGAGTTCACGAAGTCGGCCTACTCGCCGCCAAAATGGCAGGCATCCCACGAGTACTGAACGCGACACTGCCACGAGAACTATTGCAGCGCTTGACCACTCCAGCCCGCCTACTCGGATACGACGCCACAGAAATCCGCGACGGCTACACCCCTCGCGCAGACATCACCCACCGTATCGACGTCGGAGCCTTCGCAGCCCAGCGAATGAGCGCCCTGGCCGAACACCGCACCATCCTCGAAGGCCAAAGCCGCTTCGGCCGCATCGCGCGCACCCTCCGCCGAATCCCCGCACCGATTCAGACACGCATATTCCGGTGGGAATGGTTCGCCGAGGAAGGCCTGCGCCCCGAAACATCCGGACCACTCCCCGACATCTTGATACGACCGAATACGAGCTAGCTGAGTAGCGAAAAGCGCCCCGCCCCTGGGCAACTCCAGAGGCGGGGCGCTTGTCTGTGTGACGGGAGTGCGTCGATAGTCGGCTATTCGTCTTCGGCGTCGCGGCCGGGAGGCTGCACTGGGTATCCCGAGCCCTCCAACGCAGCCAGTGCGATTGTCATGGCGGATTCGAGGGCCTGCCACGAGTCGATACCGCGCCCAGGGTTGCCGGTGGCCCACGTCTCGCCGATGCCGTCGATCCGCCACGGGCACAGCCATATCCCGTCACGGTTCGAGTCTGGGCGTGGTTTGCCGATCGCGACGGTCACTGGCCCGCCGTGCTGCTGGGACTCGAGTTCGCGAGTGGCAACCGGTTCGCCGAACTCGCCGACGCCGTCAAATGTGGAAGGCATGGCAGGCACCTTAGCTGGGTTTGTTTCCGTAGGGGGAGGTCCACACCGGGCAGTTGCCCCTGTAGCACTCCGACAGCCACGAGGTGGCGTTCTTGAGACACAGCGCCTGATCGGGGCTCTGATAGGTGTAGGCGTCGTAGCACTCCTGGGAGTGCCATTTGTCCTGCGAGTCGCACCAATCCTTGTCGCCGTAGGTGCCCCCGGCGGCGGCGATTCCGACGCCGACCGCGAGCGTCGCGGCCATCGAGGATAGGAGCAGTCCGACACGAGAAGTATTGCGTAGCATTAGTTTTCCCTCACTACTCTTATTACCTGCCACCCGTTCGCCGGGTGGAAGTTCACAGCGTGTAACTGCCACCCTTGCTCGCCCACAGAGCACGACCTCGGGCTGTGAGCTGCCAACTGGCGGAGGCATTCTCGGCGATCCCACGCGCCTCGAGGCGGGTCAGCACGCGGCGCACGGAGTCCTCGGTCAACCGCACACCAGGACCTGACGGCGGGGCCGCGACCGCCCTCGCCACGCGGCCGATATCTGCCCCTTCACCAGCGTGCAAGGCCGCGACCACAGCGAAATCGGTGAGGTTGAGAGGAGTCAGGCCGGACATCCGTGCCGCCCTCCTCCGAAATAGCGGCCGTACGTCTCGCGCGCACAAGCTGTTTCGACATCACACGCGTGCATGATCCGATCCAGGGTGAGCGCGTCCATATGAGCCAAGGATGGTGTGATCACGGCGTCTACGTCGATTTCGCGCACCAGATCAATCAGTCCGAGCCGAGAGTCCTCGGGCGGCCACAGCAGCACATAGCCGAGCCGCCGCGCCAACCGTGAACACACCGCCTTGTCCCATTCCGGCGCTGTGGTCACGTCGTCGTTGATATGTCCGAGTGCTGTTGGTTCCCGCCTCACCGGTACCCCTCCGATGCATTTCTCTGCCCTTGTCTCGGTTGAAAGCGCCCGCCGCCGGGAGATGGCCTCGGCCGGAAGCGAATGCGTGGAGGTGAGCGTGCGCGCGAACTCAGGCGTGAGCTTCCACAGGATTGCCACACCAGCGGGTATTGAATGATCAGAGCAGACGGGTCACGCTGGAATGGTGACCGTGGAGCGACATTTCAGCATCGGTGCCCGTATCGCTGAGGTCCGCAGACTGCGCGGGTTGACGCAGCTCGCGCTTGCCCGGCGGGCGAGCGTTTCGAATTCGCTACTCAGCAAAGTGGAGTCCGGGGAACGTCCCGCGACGCACAGCCTGACTGCCGCTGTCGCACGCGCCTTGTCGGTGAGCGTGACCGATTTGACCGAGCAGCCCTACGGATCCCGCAACGCGCTGCCTAGCTCGGAGCAGGCAAGCGTGCCGGCGCTTCGGCAAGCGCTGGTCGAAGGTGACGACCCAGAGGTGGACACCGAGACCCGCACACTGGCCGACCTCGCGACAGCACTTGCCGAGGTAAAGGCATGGGACCGCAAGACCAAGCACGCCCAGGTGGTGGGGGCGCTGCCTGACGTGCTGCGCCACCTGCACCGCGCGTGCAATGAAATGCCCGCCGCGGGCCAACCGTCGGCCCGGGAAATGCTTTCTGCCGCATACTCTTACGCGGTCGTGTCGCTGTACCGCCTCGGTCACCTGGACCTGGCTCATCTCGCCGACGAACGCGCACGTGCGAATGCGGCCCTCGGTGGCGACCCATTGCGTGCCGCGACCGCCGAGTGGAACCATGCGCTGATCCTGCTGTTCGATGGGGCGTACAAGGGTGGCCTGCGAACCATCGGCCGCGCAGCCGATTACGCCGATCTCGCGCCTGTCACCGACGCATCCAAGGCGGTCCGGGGTGCGTTGGACCTGAGAGCCGCCGTGCTTGCTGCCCGCACCGGAAACTCCGACCTGGCCAACGACTATCTGAGTGCCGCCGCCACACGAACCATGGCCCAGCAGGAACAGGCAAATCACTATGGGACAAAGTTCTCCGCCGCCAACGTCGATATTCATCGTGTAGCGGTGCCGGTCGAATTGTCCGATGGCACAACCGCTGTCAGTCGTGCTGCAACCATCAAGCTGCCGCGTGGAGCCGCTCCAAGTCGTACCGGACACTATTTCATCGACCTGTCGCGGGCATGGTTGCTGCACGGCGACCGTACGCGCGCTCTGGAATCACTGAACACTGCCCGCGCCATCGCGCCGCAGCTGACCCGCTATCACCCGCAAGTCCACGAGATGGTTCGCGCTCTGGCAGTGAGCGATTCGCGTTCCACCACGAGCTTGTCGAACTTTGCGGCCTGGTGCGGGGTGCGTAGGTGAAACACTGGGGAGCATGAACGATCACGGGGCACCCGTTCTCTACGCCATCGTCACCGGTTCACCTGCCGCCCGCGATATCGGCAAGCTGGTGGATCTCGCGCAGGCCGACGGGTGGGAGGTGTGCGTGATCGCCTCCCCGGACGGTCGCCGGTTCATCGACACTGACGCCCTGGCGGCCAAGACCGGGCACCCGGTGCGCAGCCAGTACAAGGAACCTGACGCCCCGGACGTCCTGCCTCCGCCGGACGCGATGATCGTCGCGCCGCTCACCTGTAACTCGCTGGCCAAGTGGGCCGCTGGGATCTCGGACACCCTGCCCCTGGGTCTGCTGGTGGAGGCGGTCGGCAAACGGCTGCCCGTTGTCGCCATGCCGTTTTCGAATTGGGCGCAGATCAGCTTCCCCGCACTCCAGAACGCGATCCGCGACCTGTCCGAGTGGGGCGTGACGGTACTGGTCGGTGACGAGGTCTACAAGCAACACGAGCCCGGCACCGGCGCCGACTACATCCATCTATTTCCGTGGGACAAGGCGTGGGCCGCCGCATTGACGCACCCGTGGCATGCAGCCGAGCGGTAGCGATGGTTGCGGTGGCTTGATGGTATAGAGTCCCGCCAGCGTCGCCTGTCGACAATTCAGGCCCAGATGGAGCGGAACACACGCCAAATTGAACGCGCGCTAGCCATGCTCGAAATGCTGTGCGAGCACCACGGCCGACCCGTTTCGCCCCCGAGTTATCAAACGTGGGAAACTCTGAAACTAACTGAATCACAATATAATTCAGTCGATTCGGCGGTTTCTGCGGCGTAGAATTGGTTCATGATTTCGGGAGGGGGAACATTCGTAGCGACTGCCGCAGAACATGTGGCAGCCCTCTCCGATGACGTGGATTTCCTGGCCGAAGACAACCTCGACCCGATGTCGGATTCCGAGGTTGTCGAGTTGTTGCAGGAGATGGAGTCGTGCTCGCGCCGGATGGCCGCGGTGCAGCATCGGGTGCTCAATCAAATCGAAATGCGTGGCATCCCGGCGCAATCCGGGTTGAAGTCGATGCCACGCTTCCTGGAACACACCCTGCACCTCGGTGCTGCCGACGCACGCGCTCGGTGTCGGGCCGCGACCCTGCTCGGCATGCGCGAAGTGTCCGGACAGATGCTGCCACCGTGGCTGCCGTGGACCGCGGCCGCCCAATCGGTAGGGCTGGTGTCGGCTGAGCACGCTCGCGTCATCGGGCGCATCATGGACCGGCTGCCGGTGAAACTCGATGTCGAACAACGCGAAACCGTCGAATTCCAACTCGCCGAATTCGCCACCAACACCACTCCGGATGATCTGCCGAAAATCGGTGATCGGATCCTGGCTTACCTCGACCCGGACGGCAGCCTCACCGAGGACGAAGACCGTCAGCGTGGTCGTGGTGTCACGTTGGGTAAGCGGCGCGTGGATGGAATGTCGCCGCTGAGTGGTGAAATCACCACGACACTGCGTGAACTGCTCGAACCCGTTCTGGCCAAACTCGCCCGCCCCGGCATGTGCAACCCAGCCGACCCCGAAAGCCCGTGGGCTCCCGAGCATGTCGACCGCGATATCCTCGACGCTGCCGCAAACCGTGACCGGCGTTCGACGGCGCAACGCAATCATGATGCGCTGGTGGCATTCCTGCGCCCCGAACGCGGCCCCGCCAACCTCGGCGACCACCGCGGCCTGCCGGTCTCCACGATTCTCACGATGAGCTTGGCCGAGGTCGAAGCGCGGGCTGGTGTGGCGACCACCGCATCCGGCGGCAGCGTCCCGCTGCCGGAAGCGTTGCGCCTGGCCGAGAAGTCGACCCCGTTCCTGGCGATCTTCGACCACAACGGGATGCCCCTGCACCTGGGTAAGGTGCACCGCCTCGCCAACCCGGCACAGCGTCTGGCGTTGATCGCCGCAGAGCGTGGGTGCACGCGTCCTGGTTGCAACGCACCTGCGACGTTGGCTGCGGTGCATCACATCCGCGACTGGTCCAAGGGTGGCCCGACGGATATCGAGAATCTGACTTTGGCCTGCGATGCCTGCCACGCACTGGTCAACGACACCCCGACCGGCTGGAAAACGGTTGTCATGCCACCGGATTCACCATTCGCGGGCCGAACGGGTTGGATAGCGCCACCGCCCCTGGATCCGACTGGTATCCCGAAGGTCAACACCCGACATCACGTGGGCGAGTTGGCCGTGGCCACCCTCACCGACCTGCGCACCCGCGCCATCCGACATTCCCGGCGGCGCGCAGGACCACCCCGCGAATAGCATTTGCGGGCAGCGAAATAGCGATCGGACGGCGCCCGGTCGCAGGCTCGTGATCCAACCCGTATGACCCCGGCATCGAGCTATGCCTGGGCGCAGTCCCTGTGCCGAGGGCAATGCCGAAGTGGCATCCAGACGAGGGTCGGCGAACCGATTCAGCTACAGCTCTGCATGCCACGATGCTCAGGCCTCCTCTACCCAGGGATGTTCTGGCAGGTTCCGGGCGCTGGCGTTTCAGGGATTGGGCGGGGCGCTATTCCTCGTTTTGCGATGCCCTAGACCGCGATTAGGGCAATCGACTGATAGTCCGGCACGAGCGTCGGTCCCTAACATCGAAGCGTTCGGTGGGGAAGTACTCCCTATATCTCCAGCTGAGGGGGTCACTATGTGGTGGAAGCGGTCGGGGATTTTCGCGGATCCGCCAGTGACGCTCACGGGCCCGGAGCAGAGGCGGGGTGAGCATGCCGCGCGGAAAGCTGCGCGGGATGCGCAGCGGTCGGTGGGGCGGACCAGGAAGGGGCAGTATCGGCGCTATCGGGCGGGAGCTGGTGAGAAGTATCTTGATTGGCCGCGGTGGCGGGACGTTTACCTGCAGGAATATCGGCGTCGGGACATCAGCGATCGGGGGCAGGGTGTCGATTTTTCAGGAGGCGGATCCTCGTTCTAGTGCTGACGCGGATCGATACCCGAGCGCCTCGGTGCGTACGTTCAGCGCGGGCCCATTTCTAGGTCAGGTCGGCGAGCTTCTTGGTCAGGAGAGTGCGTTCGGATTCGTTCCCGCACAGGGCGATTGCGCGGTCGAGTTCGGTACGGGCCTCGGCGGTGCGGCCCGAACGGATGAGCAGTTCGGCGCGAACGCTGGGGAGTAGGTGCGAATTGGCCAGGGCGGCGGAGGTTTCGAGGTTGTCGACGAGGTCGAGGGCTGCGGCGGGCCCTTGAGCCATGGAGACTGCGACTGCGCGGTTGAGGTCGACGATCGGGGATGGTGCGAGGCGGCCCAGGGCTTCGTAGAGCAGGACTATGCGGTTCCAGTCGGTGGCGTCGACCGAGGGGGCGACGGCGTGGCATTCGGCGATGGCGGCTTGAATGCCGTAGGCGCCCAAGCCGCGGCCGACCTTGGTTGCCTGGTCCAGTGCGGCGCGGCCGCGGCGGATCGCCGCGTGATCCCAGCGGAGGCGGTTCTGGTGTTCGAGGAGGATCGGGTGGCCGTGGGCGTCGGTGCGGGCCGGGAAGCGTGCGGCCGTGAGTTCCAATAGGGCCAGCAGGCCGTGGACTTCGGGTTCGGCGGGTATCAGGCGGGACAGGACTCGGGCCAGGCGTTGGGCTTCGGCGGCCAGGTCCAGGCGGATCAGGTCGGGGCCGGAGGTGGCCGAGGAGCCTTCGGTGAAGATCACGTAGAGGACGCTGAGGACCGAGCCGAGGCGTTCGTGGCGGTCCTGGGCGGAGGGGACGGCGAACGGAACACGGGCTGCGGCAAGGGTTTTCTTGGCTCGGGTGATGCGGGCCTGGACGGTCGCGGTCGGCGTCAGGAAGGCCTTGGCGATCTCGTCGCTGGACAGACCGCCGACCACGCGCAGGGTGAGAGCGATGCGGGCCTCACGGGTCAGCACGGGATGGCAGGCGATGAAGATCAGCGCGAGGACATCGTCATCGACCTGGTCGGGGTCCCAGAGTGGTTCGGAGTCAACAACTTCCGTGGCCGGACCGCCGGCGGCGACCCCGCCCTCGCCCAGATCGCGGGCGAGGACGGAGTACCGGTCGTCGAGGGCGGAGCGGCGGCGGAACGCGTCGATGGCGCGCCGCCGCCCGACCGTCAGCAACCAACCGGCGGGATTGTGCGGCACCCCGTCCCGCGGCCAGTTCACCAGCGCCTCGGCCAATGCCTCCTGCGCGAGGTCCTCGGCCAGCGCGAAGTCGCCGGTGTAGCGCGCGAGCGCGCCGACGATTCGCGCGGACTCGATCCGCCAGACGGCGGCGACGGCCTCGCGGCCGGTGGTATCGACCATCTGCTCAGCGCCTTACAGCTGTCCGGTGGCTTCGCGCCACGCCCGTTCCTTCTGGACCCACTCGTTGTCCTGCGGGAATTCGTCGATGGTCGTCACCCGACGGATCTCGGTCTTGAAGCCCGCCCCGAACGACGGTGCGCGCCGCGCCCATTCGACGGCCTCCTCCTTGGAGGCGACATTCAGCAGGTAGAACCCGCCGAACAGTTCCTTCGTCTCGCCGTACGGGCCATCGGTGACGACGGGCGGCTCGGACGAATAGTCCACCACCACACCCTCTTCTGGCCCGTCGAGCCCCTCGGCCGCGAGCAGCACCCCGGCGCGGATCATCTCGTCGTTGAACCGGCCGACGGTCTCGATCATCTTCTCGAAGTCGGCGTTCGCCATCGACGCGTTGCCCTCGTCGCTGGCCCGCCAGATCAGCATGTACTTCACGATCGTTCTCCTTTTCCGGGTCGCTGTCCGACCCTCTCACTTCAAGGTCGAACGGCAAACCCGACAGATCGACACGGCCCCGAAGAAACTTTTTCGCGACGTTGTCGCAGAGCCACTACCAGCCGGTGGTCTGGTTGATCGCGATCAGATTGCCGTCAGCCGCACGCAGCACCGCGAGCCTGCTGCCGGGCATATCGACGATTCCGGTCGCCGGGTCGCCGTTGGTGACGACGGCGGTGCCGATCTCGGCGAGGGAACCGTCGGCGACCTCGCCGAGCGCCGTCGCGCCCGCCGCGATCATCTCCTGATGCGCGACGGCGATATCGTCGACGTTCCAGAAGGGCAGCGGGAATTGGACCCACGGCTTCGAGGACAGCGCGATGCCGGTCGCGTACATGGCATAGTCAGCGGTTCGGAAGACCGGATCGTCTCCGAGCAGTGCGGTGAACGCTTTGACGCTGGCATCCAAATCCGTTGCGGGATAGACGGCATTGGCGAAACCGGTGATGCGATTCATGTCTGCTCCTGTGGTGATGGCTCGCCCCGAAGGTTAACAGAGCGAATGCTCTATTACTCGGCCGCTTTCGGTGCGATCCGGGTCGTACCGCAGAATTTCCACCGAAGCCAGAATCGGTCGGCCGATCGGCCGCCTCGCCGAACAAGGGGATTTGATGATCGACGTGATCGTGGCAGGCGGCGGACCGACCGGATTGATGCTGGCGGGCGAGTTGCGGCTGCACGGCGTGCAGGTCCTGGTGCTGGAGAAGGACACCGAACCGACCGGGCAGGTGCGCTCACTGGGCCTGCATGTACGCAGTGTCGAGGTGATGGATCAGCGCGGACTGCTGGAACGGTTTCTCGCGCTGGGCAAGCAGCATCCGATCGGCGGGTTCTTCGCGGGCATCGTCAAACCGCGACCCGAACAGTTGGACACCGCGCACCCCTACACCCTCGGTATCCCGCAGAACCTCACCGAACGGCTGCTGCTCGAGCACGCGGTCCACCTCGGGGCCGAGATCCGTCGTGGGGCCGAACTGATCGGGTTGAGTCAGGACCGGGACGGGGTGACCGTCGAGTTGAGCGACGGCACCCGACTGCGCTCGCGCTATCTCGTCGGCTGCGACGGCGGCCGCAGCACGGTCCGCAAGCTGCTCGGCATCGAATTCCCCGGGGAGCCCGCCCGATCCG
The DNA here is from genome assembly GCF_045161165.1 of Nocardia sp. NBC_00511. Classification (NCBI taxonomy): domain Bacteria; kingdom Bacillati; phylum Actinomycetota; class Actinomycetes; order Mycobacteriales; family Nocardiaceae; genus Nocardia; species Nocardia sp. NBC_00511. The sequence continues at coordinate 2,489,038 of NZ_CP107849.1, read as the reverse complement.
AATGGCTGCTGGGCGAGATGGAGTTGACCGCGACACCGGAAGTGGTGCTCGCGGTGATGACCGAGGTCCGCAAGACCGAAAAGGGTTTCGGCGCAGGACCTTCCGGTGACGGGATCTACCGTGTCGTGGTGCCCGCCGAAACGGTCGTCGAGGATCGCTCGGTCCCGCCGACTCTCGAGGAGTTCAAGCAGCGACTGAATGTGGTCGCGGGCACCGACTTCGGCGTGCACTCCCCGCGCTGGCTCTCACGCTTCGGCGACGCCACCCGGCTCGCCGACCGCTATCGGGTGGACCGGGTGCTACTGGCGGGCGACGCCGCGCACGTCCATCCGCCGATGGGTGGCCAGGGTCTCAACCTGGGAGTTCAGGACGCATTCAACCTTGGCTGGAAACTCGCCGCGGAAATCGACGGCTGGGCACCGGAAGAACTGCTGGACAGCTACGAATCCGAGCGCCGCCCGGTAGCCGACGACGCACTGAACAGCACCCGCGTGCAATCCGAGCTCATGTCGGCCACGCCCGGTCCACAGTCCGTGCGCCGACTGCTGTCGGAACTGATGGACCTCGACGAGGTGAACCGCTACCTGACCGAGAAGATCACCGCGATCGGAATCCGCTACGACCTCGGCGCGGGACACGAGCTGCTCGGGCGGCGACTGCGCGACATCGAATTGAAGCGCGGTCGCCTCTACTCGTTCCTGCACGGCGGGCGCGGCCTACTGCTCGATCAGACCGGGCGACTCTCGGTGGCGGGCTGGGCAGATCGCATCGACCACATCGTCGACGTCAGCGACGAACTGGCGGTGCCCGCGGTGCTGCTGCGGCCGGACGGATACATCGCGTGGGTCGGTGACGATCAGCAGGATCTGCTCGGCTCGCTGCCCGACTGGTTCGGCGCTCCCACGAATTGAACGCACTGCCCGACAGCCCCGAAATCCCGAAACGGTTGGTGCAGGACCGGTCTGGACTATTTCCATTGCTTACTATTTCGCGGCCGAGGCGGTAGCGTCGAGCACCTTGACCGGTGGTGAACGACAAGTAGATATTCCCCGCCGCCAGCCATTCAGGGGGATCGAAAACGCATGGCAGACTCCGAAACTCGTGCTGTCGCCACACCAGCGACGGCCGCGTTCGCAGACTTTGCCCGCAGCCCCGAGGGACATCACGCGATCTCCGGTTTCCTCGGCGCGATCATGATCACCGTCGGCGGGTTCGGCGCGGGCGCCACCCGCGTGCACGATCCACTGCTGGAGGCGCTGCACCTGTCGTGGCTGCGGTTCGGCCACGGCTACGGGCTGTCCACCATCGTCATCTGGATCGGCGTGTTGCTGATGATCGCTTCGTGGGTGCGTTTGGGCCGCACCATGATCGGCACCGGCGACAGCCCCGGCACCGAGGTGACGCTGAACGAATTGCGCGCCATCGTCGGTATCTGGAGTGCCCCACTGTTGTTCGCGGTGCCCATGTTCAGCCGCGACGCTTACTCCTACCTGGCACAGGGCGCCCTGCTGCGCGACGGCTTCGACCCGTATGCGGTGGGGCCGGTCGCCAATCCCGGTGTGCTGCTGGACAATGTGAGCCAGGTGTGGACCACGACCACCGCGCCGTACGGTCCGGTCTTCCTGCTGCTGGCCCGCGCGGTCACCAGCATCACCGGTGACAATGTCGTCGCGGGCACCATCGCGATGCGACTGGTGATGCTCCCTGGGCTCGCGCTGATGATGTGGGCGGTGCCGTATCTGACCAGGCACCTCGGCGGAAAGCCCACGATCGCACTGTGGCTCGCGGTGCTCAACCCGCTGGTGCTGATCCACCTCTTCGGTGGCGTGCACAACGAGATGCTGATGGTCGGGCTGATGTGCGCGGCCATCGCGCTCATGCTCGAGCGACACCATGTGGCTGGGATCGTGGTGCTCTCGATAGGCGTGGCCATCAAGGCGACCGCTGGTGTCGCGCTGCCGTTCCTGGTGTGGATCTGGATGCTGCACGAGCGGCAGCGTCGGGCCGCCGAATCGACCGAGGACACCACACATCCCGCGCTGATGTTCGCCAAGATCGGCGGGCTGGGCCTGACGGTGTTCGCCGCGGTCTTCGCGGCCGCGTCGGCGAGCGCGGGTGTCGGCATCGGCTGGCTGACCGCACTGTCGGGGTCGAAGAAGATCATCCAGTGGCTCTCGCTGCCGACGATCATCCGCAATGTCATCACCTGGGTGACGCCGCTCAATCCCGACAAGCTGCTCGACCCGATCCGATCCCTGTGCATGCTGGCGCTGGCCGCCATGCTGGTCTGGACCTGGTGGCGATTCCGGCACAGCGAGCGAGAAGCGGTGCTGGGCATCGTGATCGCCTTCGTCGGCATCGTCATCCTCTCCCCCGCCGCACTGCCCTGGTACTACTCCTGGCCGCTGGCGCTGGCCGCCGGTTTCGCACTGTCCACCAATACTCTGATGGCGCTCGTCGGCCTGTGCACCTGGCTGATGCTGGTGTTCAACCCGGACGGCAACCACGGCCTGGACAACTTCTGGCACGTCGCCGCAGCCACCTTCGTGGCGGTGGTCGCAGCGACGTCACTGCGAATCGTCGACCCGCTGCGCCTGCGCTCGGGACCGACCACCACCCCTGATTCGGCGCTCACCGCGATCCCCGAAATCTCGGTGCCCACCGCCGCGCTGGGAGTCCGCACGGTCGAGCAGTCACGGTAAGACATTGCTGTCTGCCGTCGAGCTCGGCCCCGTCGGCGGCTGCCAGCCGTGAACGGTCCGCTTGTTGTTGGAGCGGAACATCCGGATCGCCACGCCGTTGGGTGTAGCCATCAACGCCGCGTCGCGAACCGCGGCCAGCAGCCCGGATCCCGGTGAGCTGAAACGCATTCCGTGCCGCGACAGCAGGCTCATCCTCGCGACCCGAGGTCGCCGGGCGGCCGAATACGCAGCCAGATCCGGGGCGCAGGCCGCCAGCGTGACGGCGTCCTCGAGCGCCATGCCCGCGCCCTGTCCGAGTGTGGGCCGCATCGCGTGCGCGGCATCACCGACCAGCACGACGCGGTCATTCCACAGTCGGCGTGGCACCGGGATCTCCAGCAGTTCATCGGTGACGATGCGAGACGGATCGGCGGCGGCGATCACCTGTGCCACCGGATCCGGCCAGTCGGCGAAGTGTTCCAGGCTCGAGATCCCGGGCCGGGCCGCCGCGAACACGTAGGTCCGCTCACCCGCCATCGGCACCACCCCGAATTCGGCGTGACTGCCCAGGATTACGCCGACCGGGTCGGGTGCGGGAGTGTCGAGGACCCACCGCCACGCGGTCATCCCCGTCCGTCGAACCGGCCCCGCCTGCGGCCACAGGCGCTGACGGACCACACTGTTCACCCCGTCGGCTCCGACCACGAGATCATATTGAACTGTGTCCGACTCAGTTTCGATCCGACCGTCGGCGTGCACCCCGATCACCCGATTGCCCGAACGCACGCATTCCGCGGGGACAGCAGCGGCCAGGATCGCGATCAGGTCGGCTCGATGCAGGACGGCGATAGGTCCGAAGAAGTCGGTCACCTGGGCGTCGACCAGCACCCTGCCGTGCTGAGCGCGCGACAGTGCGCGACGATCGGCGATGACCGAGGCCCGCACCCTCTCACCCACGCCGAGCAGATCCAGCGCGGTCAAGGCATTGGCGGCCAGGGTGATTCCCGCACCCACCTCACCGAATCGCGCTGCCTGCTCGTAGACCGTCACGTCCCATCCGGCCGCACGCAAGCCGATCGCAGTGGACAATCCACCGATCCCGCCACCGATGATTCCGGCCCGTCCGACGACTCCACCCATTGCCGATCCCCCTGATTCTTCAGTTTCGGTGATCGTAAATCTCTGTCCGCGAGCGTGTCTCGCGGCTGTGCGACTCGACACAGCCGGAGGCGATACCCGAGCGTGATGCTGAGCCGATGTCGAGGCGCCCGACGCTGGGAGTCGGCTGGGCGTGAAACCCGGTGCTGTGGAGAAACATTCAGTGTTGATCATCACTTAACAAGCAAGTGCTTGTTCGGCGGCGCTGGGGTGTTGATGATCATGGGATCGTGTCGGTGATCTGTGGGAGGGGCCCAGTGGGGCTGCAATTCGACCTGTATGACTTTTCGATCAACCAGGACCCGTATCCGGTCTACGCGCGGCTGCGGGAGGAGGCTCCGGTTTTTCGCAACGAGGAGCTGGACTTCTGGGCGGTGTCACGGCACGCCGAAGTCAGTGCGGCACTGCGGGATACGCGCAGGTACTCCAACTCGCACGGGGTGCTGCTCGAAGAAGGGGCGTGGGATCCCGAAGTGGCCCCGAGGTTCCTGTCCTTCCTGGCGATGGACGCGCCGCAGCACACCCGGATGCGAACCCTGGTGTCGCGCGGATTCACCCCGCGCCGGATCGCGGAGTTGGAGGACCGCATCAGGGGCATCGTGCGCGGGTACCTGGACGCGGCTCTGCAATCCGACGAATTCGACCTGGTGAGCGACCTCGTCGGGCGAGTGCCGACAGACGTGATCTGCGAACTGACCGGCATCCCGGAGTCGGACTGGCCCGCCGTCGGTCGGATGATGATCGACGTGATGTACCGGGTGGACGGTGTGCCCGGCATTCCACCCGAAGCGATGGAGGCGGCCATCGGACTGTTCGGCCACTACGCCGAGATCCTCGCCGATCGACGCAAAAGTCCAGGCGAGGACATGATCTCGGCCCTGGTGAACGCCTCAGTCGACGGAGATCGCCTCACCGACGAAGAGATCATCGGTTTCATGTTCCTGATGATCGGGGCGGGCAACCAGACCACCGCTCATCTGCTCGGCAATGCCTGGTACTGGGCGTGGCGAAATCCCTTGCAGCGTAAGGCCGGACTCGGTGGGCGCGTCACCGACTGGATCGAGGAATCGCTGCGCTACGACCATCCGTCCCCCGCGTCGGCCCGGCTGCTCACCGAGGAGGTCACGCTGAACGGCGTGACCATTCCCGCCGGAGAACGGGTCCTGCTGCTGTTGGGTTCGGCCAACCGGGACCCTCGGGTCTTTCCCGATCCCGAGCGCTTCGACCTCGATCGGGACACCAGGTCGATGCTGACTTTCGGTGCCGGCCCGCACTTCTGCCTCGGATCCGCGCTGGCCAGACTGGAAGCCAGGGTGGTCCTCGAGGAACTGGCGGCCCACGTCAGCGACTACGACATCGACGAGCAACGGGCCGTGCGCACCCACGCGGCCAGCGTGCACGGCTTCACCGCACTACCGACCACGCTCACCCTGCGCTGAGGACCGCGGCGGCCGGACGAGTGTCCGGCCGCCGCGAGCACTCTCAGTTCCGATACCGGAACAGGATCCGCCCGCGGGTGAGGTCGTAGGGGCTCAGCTCCACGAGCACCCGGTCCTCGGGCAGGATCTTGATGTAGTTCTTCCGGATCTTCCCGCTGATGTGCGCGAGCACCTTGTGCCCGTTGGGCAGTTCCACCGTGAAGGTGGCATTGCGCAGGCACTCGACGACGGTGCCCTGGATCTCGATACCTTTGCCGTTTTTGGAAGGACTCGTCATCGCAGCACCAACTCCAGATTGCTGCTCATCCGGCGAGCACCGATACCGTCGAACAACGCCAGCGCCGCCGCGTTCGATTCATTGATTTCCGTTGACGCCGTGCGGATTCCACGCTCATGCAGCACACCCAGTGAGTGCGCCAGCAGTGCCCGGGCGATGCCCTGGCGGTGTCGGTCGGATCGGACCGCGAGCAGTCCGATCCGAGGCAGCCGGGTCACCTGAACGACCCTGATCAGCCCGACGTATTCACCGGCCTGCGTGGCCACGGCATACTTCGACGGATCGACCAGCGTGTCCCCGTCTCGGCGCGGTATCACCTCGGCGGGCATCTGCTGCCAGCCGACGGACGCCTCGACTTCGTCGCGGATCGCCCGATCCAACGCCCGCAGCGGACCCTCCTGCACCGTTCCGGCCGCGAGGATCGCCACGTCGTCCGGCAGCGTCGAGCCGAGTCCGGTGACCGCCGGATCGGTGGGAACCAGGTACTCCCACTCCCGTCGCCGAGTGGCGAATCCGACTCTCTCCCAACCGGATCTGATTTGTTCGTCGGTCTCGTCGACCACTGTGTACAGCGGTTGCGCGAGGTCTTCCACCATCGCGGCGGCCAGCTGGTCGAAGACCGAGCCGTGCCAGGAATCGATGCTGACGAAACTGCGTCCGTCGGGCCGATCCGACACGTCCGCACTGCCGACGACCCGCTCGTTTTCGATTGCGTGCCACTGCGAGTCAGCGACCCGCCGGATAGCCACGATGGGTTCTTCCCCACCAGCGGCAGAATTGATTGAATTCATGGGCTTGCCTCTCAGGATGCCTTGTCAGGCGCTCCCGGTGGCGAAACCTAAAACGTTCGCCCAACCGTGTTGAGGGGGAGCACCCAGTTCGATACGACGTACACGGGACTCACCTCCTTACGTTCTTTCACGGCTCGAGCAAGGTAGCACCCTGTACCGGTTGGCCGCCAGTCCTTTTTCCGGCAGCGTCGCCGGACATCGCTGCGGCAGGAATCAAGTTGTGCAGCAACGGCTCCCAGCGCGGATGTTCATCCGGGAAGCAACGTGCCAGCAAGTCGAGCATGATCGCGGGTGCGGTGGACGCGCCCGGAGAAGCGCCGAGCAGGCCCGCGATGGTGCCGTCGGCGGCGGTGACGAGTTCGGTGCCGAAGGTCAGAACACCGATCCGGCGGGGGTCGGGTTTCACCAACTGGGCGCGCTGACCCGCCTGAATCGGGTACCAGTCGGCGGGGTCCGCGTCCGGGTAGAACCGTTGCAGCTGAGCGAAATCGCGGCGGCGGGTCGAGAGCAGTTGGGTGATCAGATAGCGGACGAGAGGTAGGTTCTGCACCCCCACTGCCAGCAGAATCATGATGTTGCGCAGGCGCAGCGTGCTGAACAGGTCGGTGCGGCGGCCGTGCTTCAGCAGCCGGGTGCTGAAGGTGGCGTACGGGCCGAACAGCAGTGACTCCTCGCCGTCGACGACACGCTTGTCCAAGTGCGGCACCGACATCGGCGGTGCGCCCAGCGCCGCCTGGCTGTAGACCTTCGCGTCGTGCTGCTCTGCCACCGCCGGATTGTCGGTGCGCAGGAATCGGGCACCGAACGGGAAGACCGCGTACCCGTGAATCTCGGGAACCCGCGCCCGCTGTAGCAACCTCAGCGCATACCCGCCTGCACCGACGAAGACGAATCTGGTGCGGACGGTGAATCGCTGTCCGGTGGCACGCTCGCGCACCGTGACCGCCCATAGTCCGTCCGGGGTGCGCCGCAATCGAGTCACCTCGTGCCCGACCCGGATCTGCCCGCCGGCCGCGGTCATGACCTCGGCCAAAGCGTGTGTGAGAGCTCCGAAGTCGATGTCGGTGCCCGCCTCGTAGCGGGTGGCCGCCACCGGTTCGGCGGGGTCACGGCCCGTCATCACGAGCGGAGCCCACTCGGCGATGGTGGCGTGATCCTCGCTGTACCGCATCGCCGCGAACGGCGGCAGCGCACGCAGGGTCTCGTATCGGCGGCGCAGATAGGCGACGTCACGCTCGCCGAAGACGACGTCCATATGCGGGACGGGATTGAGGAACTCAGGTTCGGTGAGGTCGCCCTGCTCGGCCAGCATGTTCCAGAAGCGCCGCGAAACCTGGAACATTTCGGCGATCTGCTCGGTCCTCGCCGAATCCTGCGGATCGGGCATGTAGTTCAGCTCGCACCATCCGGAATGCCCGGTGCCCGCGTTGTTCCAGGGGTGCGAACTCTCCCCCGCGATCTCGTCGAGCCGCTCGAACATGACCATCGACCAGTCCGGCTGCAGCTTGGACAGCAGCGTGCCCAGCGTCGCCGACATGATGCCGCCGCCGATCAATACCACGTCGAGAACCTGCTCCGGGACAGTGGAATTCGACTCCGAACCGTGTCCTGCCGTCATGACGATGACTCCCCTCTTCGGTGTTCATCGCATCGTCGGCCAGCCCGGAACCATCCGTCCACGACCAAGATTGGAGAGTTATCATCCGAATATGGATGAGTCCGTATCGGCGCAGCTGGAAGCCCTGGCTCCACTGCTGGCCGCCTTCGACGCCGCCGCCGGTGCGGGCCACATCACACGCGCCGCGCAGCTGCTGGGTGTCCCGCAGTCCTCGTTGAGTCGGCGATTGCGCAGTGTCGAGAAGGTGGTGGGAGTACAGCTCTTCCAGCCACAGGGACGCGGAATCGCGCTCACGCCCGCCGGTCGCGAACTGTTCGAACGGACCCGCGAGCTCATGCGCGCTCTCGACGACGCCGTCGACGTGGTGCGCGACAACGCCGACCCGGACAGCGGACTGGTCCGCTTCGGGTTCCCACTCACCCTCGGACCGATCAGCATTCCCACGCTGCTCGCCGAATTCCATGCCGCCGCGCCGCGAATTCGGCTGCACCTCGTCCAGGCCCACGGCGAGGCGCTCGCCGAGCAGATCCGCGACGGGCGTCTCGACCTCGCCGTCATGATCCCCGCACCTGCCGATCTGCCGGCAACACCGCTGGGGCGGCAGCCCATTCACCTCTACGTCGCCCGCACCCACCGGCTCGCCACCGCGGCCGCGGTCGATCTCACGGACCTCGCGAACGAACGCTTCATCGCCAACCCGCCCACCTACCATCTGCGGCACATGCTCGACTCCTGGTGTGCCGACGCCGGATTCGTCCCGGAGGTCGTCTTCGAGATCACCGAGTTCGAGACCCTGCGCTCGCTGGTCGCGCACGGCCTGGGCATCGCCCTGCTACCGGAACCCGAAACCCCGCACCCCGATCTGCATCGCATCGCGTTGAGCATCCCCCGCGACCGCACCATCGGCCTGGTGTCGGGAAACCATCGCCCGACCCCGGCGGTCGCCAGACTGCACCGGTACGTGGAGCGACACGCGCTCGCGCACATCGGAACCGCCTCGACCCTTGACTTAGAGCGCGCTTCAACTCCTAGGTTCGAAGCATGACGAAAATCCTGATCACCGGAGCGAACAAGGGGCTCGGCTACGAAGCGGCCCGTCAGCTCATCGCGGCGGGGCACACCGTGTGGATCGGCAGCCGCGATGCCGAGCGCGGGCAGCGGGCAGCAGCGGAACTCGGCACGCGGGCGGTACAGCTGGACGTCACCGACGACGCCTCGGTGGCGGCCGCGGTGGAGACCCTCACGGCTGCGGGCGGACTCGACGTCCTGGTCAACAATGCCGGAATCCAAGCCGAGATGGCCGCCGACGGCACCGTCCTCGGCGCGGCCGATCTCACCGCCGACATGATGCGAGAAACGTTCGACACCAATGTCTTCGGAACGGTGCGGGTGCTGCACGCGTTCCTGCCGCTGCTGGAGCGCTCGGCCGCGCCGGTGGTGGTGAATGTCAGCAGCGGGCTGGCGTCACTGGCCTGGGCCACCGACCCGGGCAATCACGCTCACGGCTATCCGGGCGTCGCGTACCCGGCGTCGAAGACGGCCGTCAACATGCTGACGATCCAATATGCCAAGGCGTACCCCGGAATTCGCATCAATTCCGTCGAACCCGGCTACACCAAGACCGCACTCAACGGCCACCACGGGCATCAGACCGTCGAGGAGGGCGCGGAGATCATCGTGCGGATGGCGCAGCTGGGCCCGGACGGCCCGACCGGCGGCTACTTCGACCGGTCCGGCGAATTGCCCTGGTGATTCAGATCGCGATCCCGACCAGATGTCCGATGACGAAGGTGGTGACCATGGCCAGCGCGCCGCCGAGCAGTACCCGCACGGTGGCGCGCGCCACCGGCGCCTGACCCAGGCGCGCACCCACCGCACCGGTCAGGGCGAGCGCGGCCAGCACCGCGATCATGGTCACTGGCACCCGGATCGCGGGCGCGGTGAGGATGGCCAGCAGCGGCAGTAGCGCGCCGAGGGTGAACGACAGCGCCGAGGACAGCGCGGCGTGCAGCGGGTTGGTCAGCTCGTCGGGGTCGATGCCGAGTTCGGCTTCGGCGTGCGCGGTGAACGCGTCGCGGGCGGTGAGTTCCTCGGCGACCGTCTGAGCGGTGGCCGCGGACAAGCCCTTCGCGCGGTAGATCGCCGCCAGCTCGGCCAATTCCGCTTCCGGTTCCTCGGCCAGCTCACGGCGTTCGGTTTCCAGCAGCGCGCGTTCGCTGTCGCGCTGGGTGCTCACCGACACGTATTCGCCCAGCGCCATCGACACCGCACCCGCCGTCAGACCGGCGACGCCCGCGGTCAGGATCGCGGTGCTGTTGCTGGTGGCCGCGGCCACCCCGACCACGATGCCCGCCACCGAGACGATGCCGTCATTGGCTCCCAATACCCCGGCGCGCAACCAGTTCAGCCGTGTCGCCAATCCCGCCACATGCGGTTCGGTCGGGTGCACGAGCGCCACCGACCCATCCAAATCGTCCCTCACGTCCGAAACGGTATAGGTTGCCCGAATTTCCCGCCAGCAATGAAAGGCTCACCAAAATTAGGTAATGCATTGCATAGCAAGCGGTTTCGCGGACCATTCACGACACGGACAGCTCGACACTCCAGTCGCGACACGTTTGCGACAAGCAATTTCTCGGCGGATCGCCGGACATCTCCCACCATCCGGCCGTAGCGTGAAGATGGGATCGCAGAGGATCACAGGAGATCGGCGGAATGCGGCCACAACCGGCAGCCATCGGCTTCCTCCGTCACGACGTGTCGGGGGAACAACAGCAATGGGACGAGGCCCAGATACAACATCTGGCACGCCGCCTCGGCTATGACCTGTGCCGAACCCTGATTTTGGGTCCCGACACCGACCGCCCCCTGGTCCGGGTCCGAACCATGGTCTCCCGCACCGAAGCCGACGCGATCATCATCCCGAACCTCGACCACTTCGGTGGCCGCATCCCCGACGAGATCGTCCGCATCGCCGACGTCATCACCGTCAGCCCCGAAAACACGTACGCGCGCTGGGCAATCCCGCCGGTCGAGTGACGGCTCCCGGGCCGAGACTGTCTGCACACGCCCGCTCATGCCGACCGGAATGCGTCGAGCACGGTCTGCGAGACTGTACGAGCGACTGCACCGCAAACTGCTGGACTTCTCATATAGGCAATCGACCACCGATCGCTGACCATGGAGGAAACCCGCGATGTCCGTGCCGAACAGCCCGAACGCCGTAGTCCGCACGCCCCGCGCTCTTGCCGACGACTACGTGCACGCCTTGGCGGGGCGGGATGCGTACCTCGCGGTGCGCACCGGACTCGACACTTCCGACGGTGAGCTTCCCGATCTGTCGCCAGACGGTCTGACGGCGGTGGCGGGTCTCGCGCGCCGCACCCTCACGGATCTGGACGCCATCGAGAACTCCGGACAGGTCACCGACCCGGGAGAACAGCGCTGCGGCAAGCTCCTTCGGGAGCGCCTGACCGTCGAGCTGGCATTGCGGGCCGCGGGTGAGGACCGGCGCTCGGTGCTGCCGTTCAATGTCCTGACATTGACCGCGCCATCGGCGTCACCGCTGATGGGGTTGCGCGACATCTTCACTTTGATGCCGACCGCCACCCTCGAGCAGTGGCAGGTCATCGGTCGGCGGATGGCGAATATCCCGACCGCACTACGGCAGTATCGCGCGACGCTGGCCGATGCGATCGATCGAAAACTGCTGTGCGGTCCGAGGCAGGTGGCCGAAGTACTCGACGCGCTGGGGCAGCTGGTCTCCGGGAACAATGCCGACGGCTGGTTCGGCGACTTCAGCTCCGGCGCACCGGAATCGGTGCGATCCGAAGTGCAGGCGGCGGCGAAGAGCGCGAATGCCGCGATGACCGAAATGCAGGGCTGGCTCGAAAAGGTTTACGCCCCAGCGGTAGTCACGCAACCGGACACCGTCGGACCGGAGCGATACGCGCGCTGGGTCCGATACTGGTGCGGCGCAGACCTCGACCTCGACGAGGCCTACAACTGGGCCTGGGAGCAGTTCACCCAGGTCGAGGCCGAGATGCGGCAGCTCGCCGCCGCGGTCGTGCCGGGTTCGACACCGTTGCAGGCCATGGCATGGCTGGACGAACACGGCGAAGCCTATGACGGCACCGACGCCATCCGCGGCTACCTGCAACAGCAGATCGATCGCGCGATCAAGGACATGCAGGGCATCTACTTCGACCTGCCCGACCCACTCCTTCAAGTCGAGGCGATGATCGCCCCGGCCGGCGCGTCGGCCGCCGCCCCCTACTACAGCCCACCGGCCGTCGACTTCTCCCGTCCGGGTCGCACCTGGCTGCCGACCGGCGGCAAGACCCGGTTCCCCATCTGGCGTCTGGTCGACCTGTGGTATCACGAGAGCGTCCCCGGCCATCACATTCAGCTGGGCCAATGGACTTATCTGGCAAAGGAATTGACTGTCTATCAGAGCACCATGGGCTTCGTCGCCGCCAACGCCGAAGGCTGGGCCATGTACGCCGAACAGTTCATGGACGAACTCGGCTACTACGCCGACAATCCCGCCGTACGCCTGGGCTATCTCAACGCACAGATGCAGCGCATCCAACGCGTCATCATCGACATCGGCATGCACGCAGGCCTGAACTTCCCCACCTCGGCCCCGATGCTGGCCGGCCAACCGGTGACCGCCCAGCACGCCCGATCATTCTTCGGCGCCTACTGCGGCCTCCCCGGCGATCAACTCGACGCCGAGATCATCCGCTACCTGAGCCTCCCCGGACAGGCCATCACCTACAAACTCGGCCAACGGGTTTGGCTCGCGGGCCGAGCAGCCGCACGCAAAGCCCACGGCGCCGACTTCGACATCAAGGCCTGGCACATGGCAGCCATCTCGCAGGGATCACTAGGGCTGGACGCACTCGCCCGCGAGCTGGCTGCGCTCTGAATCCCTGGTGCACAACATCATTGAGCTGCTGCGCAGTGGGCGGCGACGCCGTTCACCTCTCCGGGGAGCCAGGATTCGCCGGTGGCCATGCCGTTGTTGTCGTTGCAGTGGACGGTGTAGTTGTCACTGCGGCGGGTGATGTCGAACGCTCCGGTGATCAGGCCCATGGCGGGGGCATTGCCGCCTGCCGAGACGCAATTGCCGGTGCCTATGCCGTGGGTGTCGACGATTTGGATCTGGTCGCAGAGGTAGCGCTGGGTGTCCGCTTGCGCGGGTGGTGCGACGGCGAGACCGGCAGCGAATACCGCGGGCCACACCGTCGCCAATACCGCTGTTCGTGCTGTCCGACTCTTCATCACGCCTCCCGTGGATGGCCGGATGAGTGCTAGAAACAGCAGCTTAGTCCTGTTCTGGGGTGGTGGAACCGGTTCGCGGGTCAGCGGGCGGGACGGGTGCCGATGATCGAGGCGCGCTCCATGACGCGCACATGCGGCCAGTAGTCGCTGGTCGCGTAGTGCTGCACGGCCCGGTTGTCCCAGAACGCGATGGTGTCGGGCTCCCAGTGCAGGCGGACCTGATGCTCGGGGTAGTCGGCTGCGCGGCAGAGCTGATCGATCAGGGCGCGGCTCTCCTCGACCTCGAGGCCCTCGATGCGATCGGTGAACACGCGGTTCACGTAGAGGTGCTTGCGGCCGGTGGCGGCGTGCGTGCAGACCATCGGGTGGCGCACCTCGGGATGCTTCAAGCGCATCTCCTCGCGCTGCTCCTCACTGAGCGAGAAACCGAACACCCGCGCGAAATCGTGTACGGCGTCGAGGTTTTCGATGCGGGCCTGCACCTCGTCGTCGAGGATGTCGTAGGCGGCGTACATGTCGCTGAACAGGGTGTCGCCGCCGAGTTCGGGGACGGCGACGGCGTGCAGCACCGCGCCCATCGAGGGCAGTTCACGCCAGGTCACGTCGTGATGCCAGGCGTTCTCGAATCCGGCGACCTGTGCGCTCTTCTCGAAGCGGACCAGTTCCGGCTCGGCGGTGTTGGACGGGATGAACGGGTGCACCTCGAGCTCGCCGAAGCGCTGGGCGAAGGCGACGTGACCGGCCGAGGTGAGCGGCTGATCGCGGAAGAAGATCACCTTGTAGTCGTGCAGGGCCTGGCGGATCTCCGCGATCGCCGCGTCCGGCAACTCCCCGGTCAGGTCGATGCCGGAGATCTCCGCGCCCAGGGTCGAGCCGACCTGCCGGGCCTCGAAGTGTTCCCAGCGCAGGCCCGCCAGCCGGTCCCGCTCGTCGACCAGATGGGTGAAAGGTCCACTGAGCGTGGGATATCCGGGCATGTGCACGGTGAAGGGCCGAGTGGCGGCGGGGTTCGGTTCGGCAGTCACGGTCATGCGTGTGCTCCTTCGAGAGTTCGAAATACACCATGTAGTCAGCTGACTACAGCTGGCGTTCCGCTAGTGTAGTCACGTGACTACAGACTCGGCAACGCGAGAACCGGACTCCACCGGTGGACCCGTCGGACGCGACGCGGTCGTCGCCGCGGTCCTCGAACACGCCGCCGACCTGTTCGCCGAACGCGGACCCGCGGCCACCTCCATCCGCGATATCGCCGACCGCGCGGGCGTCAACCACGGCCTGGTCTTCCGTCACCTCGGCGCGAAGGATCAGCTCGTCGGCGCGGTGCTCAACCACCTCGCCGCCGACACCGCGGTCCAGATCGAGTCCGGACACCGCTTCTCCCCCGGCGATCCGATGCTGCGGCGGCACTGGACGGTGCTGGCCCGCGCGATCCTCGACGGCTACCCGGTAGGTGAACTGCAGCAACAGTTTCCGGCCGTGGAACGCATCGTCGAGGTCGCGCGCACCAAGCAGCCCGACGATCGCAGCGCAGCGCTGGCCGCCGCCAATATCGCGGCGCTGGCCCTGGGCTGGCAGCTGTTCGAACCGTTCCTGCGCGGCGCGACCGGGCTACAGGACGTCAGTGAATCCGAGATCCGATCCGGCATCGATGCCGCGGCCGCACTCATCCTCGGCGCCCCACCGACGTCCTGACATGAGAAAACCCGGCCGCAGTAGCGACCGGGTTGCGCGAATCTACTTCTCCTGCAGCACTTCCCGCAGGCGCACGGCGAACGCCTCGGGCTGCTCCATGAACCCGCCGTGCCCGCCCGGGAACAGCACCGGCTCGATGCCGAGCTCGGCACCCAGCGCGCGGGAGGTGCGGTCGCAGAACTTGTCGGCGGACTCGTCCCCGATCCCGATGATGATCTGCGTGGGAGTCGCACGCAGACCGTCCAGTGACGGCTGCCAGCCGGACGTGGTCCGCAATTCGTGCTTGTAGAAGAAGTCGTCGGAGGCGATGGCGGCCTGGTCGCGCTCGCCGCCGAACATCTGCTGGAGCACTTCCTCCGGCATGAACAGCCCCGTCATGACGAAGAATTTGCGGATCGCGCCCAGGGTGTCGCCCGATTCGTAGACCGCCACGACCTCGTCGGTCTGCGCCTCGAACTCGGCACGGTCGACGAGCAGCTCGCGCAGCGGCGGCTCGTGGGCGATCAGGGTCGGCACCAGATCGGGCCGGGACAGCGCGAGCGCCAGACCGGTGATGGCGCCGCCGCTCGACCCGAGGACCACCGCCGGCCCCTTGCCGATGTGCTCGAGCACGAGCGCGAGGTCGTCGGCCCGCAACTCCGGCGTCGAATCCTTGTCCGGATCGGTGACCGGGCTGTGCCCGTGCCCGCGCGGATCGATGGTCAGCACGGTGAAGTCGGGGGCCAGCAGATCGGCCAGCGGCGCGAACGGACCGGAGTCCATCGGCGCGCCGACGAGGGCGACCAGTGGGCCGCTCCCGCGAATCTCGTAGTAGAGGGTGCCGTCCGGCGAGGCGACGGTTCCGGATGTGGCGGGTGCGGTCATGGGCTGCTCCAAGCGGTATACGACACGGTCACCACTAACGACGGTACGACCGCCCGCAATTCATCGCCACGAGAACCGAAAGTCGCTTCGGCCGTGCGGATCTACTGAGCTCTGCGCGCCTCGGGCAGCGCGCACGCCATGCCTTCGGCCATACCCGTCGGCCGCACGCCGAGACCCTGGTTGAGCCGCGCCCGCTGGTTCTCCCAGGCGATGGCCGCGGCCAGTTCGGTGAGCTGGGCTTTCGAGAGCTGTTGCAGCAGTTGCTCGCGCAACTCCTCGAGGTCCAGGGACGTGGGTGTCACGGTCATCGCCTCGGCGAACCCGATGACCTGCTTCTCCAGTTCGGAGTAGGCATCGCTGTCACGGTAGCGGGGCAGATCGGTGATCTGCTGCTCGCTCATGCCCGCGCGATGGGCCAGTGCGGAACCGATGTCCAAGCAGAATTCACAGTTGACCAGGGCTGCTGTCTTCAGCTCGGCCAGTTCCTTCAGATGCGGATCCAACCGATTCGACAGCAGCAGCATCGTTTCGTAGAACAAGGTGCTCAGCAGGAGTTGCGGGCGGCGGATCAACCACCCGACGAAATCGGTGCGATGGCGGCGTGATTGCCGGAAGGTCTTCAGGTACTGGCTGATTCGAGTAGTCGCTCGCATGTTCTCGCTCCCCTTCGCGATGCGGATTCCCTCATCGTAGAAGGAAAACGACTCAATGTAGTAGTGATTTGACTCTCGTGGATCAGCGCCCGAAATCCACGGAGTTCGGACGCCGCACCGGGTTCTCGGTAGTCCAGGACGCCAGGATGCGCAATGCCTCGCGGGTAGGCGAACCGACAGGCGCGGTGTAGGTGACGAGAGTCTGGTCGGTGGCCGTGAGCACCTGCAGCGCTTGCCAATCCAACTCCAGCTCACCCACTACCGGATGCCGCACCCGCTTACGGCCTCCGGCCAGAGTTCGCACGCCGTGCCCGGCCCACCAGCGGCGGAAGTCGGCGTCGTGCACCGACAACTCCCCCACCAGTTGAGTGAGCCGAGTATCGCCGGGGGCCCGAGCCGCAGCCACACGCAGTCGGTCCACGGCCTCGGCGGCCACCTGCTCCCATTCCGGAAACAGTCCCCGCATGCGCGGTTCCAGGAACAGCATGCGCACCAGACTGCGCTGTGCGACCGGCACTTCCGCGAAATCCATGAACAGCGCGGCGGCCCCCGCGTTCCAGGCGAGGATGTCGGTGCGTAACCCGAGAACCAGTGCCGGGGTCTGCACCGCCTCCAGTAGATCCCGCAGCGGCACTCCGATTTCCGGTGTCTCCGTGCGGGTTCGGCGCGGGCGCGCCTGCATCAGCATCCGCAGGTAGTCGTGCTCCTCGGCGGTGAGTCGCAGGGCGCGCGCGATCCCCTCCAGCAGATTGTCAGACGCCGCCGATACCCGGCCCTGTTCCAGCCGCGTGTAGTGATCGACGCTGACCGATGCCAGCAGCGCGACCTCCTCGCGCCGTAATCCCTTGACGCGCCGCGGATTTCCGATCGCGGGCAATCCGACCTCGGCCGGAGACACGGCTGCCCGCTTGGACTTCAGAAACTCCCCGAGCTCGCTCACGCACTCAGTGTCGCATCGGCGTGCCCGGTGTTCCTGGTGCTGTCATCCCCAGGGACGCCGGCCCCCGGGTACGACAGCGCCTGGTTCCCCGCGCCCACAGCCCCGAGGCTGATTCTCATGACAACGCTCAACCTGGACATCGCCTCCCGCCTCACCGACGCCGGTCGCAAGGCCGCCACCGCACTCGGGGTGCCGGTCAATATCGCCGTCTACGACGCCACCGCCCAGCCGCTGCACTTCGCCCGCATGGACGGCGCACTGCTCGGCTGCATCGACATCGCGCATCGAAAGGCCAAGACAGCCGCCCTGTTCCAGGTCGCCACCGCCACCCTGGGCGGGCTCTCCCGCCCGGACGGGCCGATCTTCGGCATCGAGGCGAGCAACGGCGGACTGATCACCTTCGGTGGCGGACTACCGATCGCCGATGCCGACGGCCACGTCATCGGCTCGGTCGGGGTATCGGGCGGGACTGCCGATCAGGATGTGGAGGTCGCTCGCGCCTGCCTCGCGGCGCTCTGAGCGAATTCGACTCTGCCGCCGGCGCTTTCCGCGAGCCCGGCTCAGGTCGAACGGCCTGCGGGTCGGAGCCCGTCCATCAGAACGTCCAGCAGCCGACCGGCTTTGGCCTCGTGCACGGGCCGCGGAGCCACGGTGAATACGCCGATGAGGAAGGCCGCGATGTCCTCGGCGGTCACGTCGGAACGCAGGTCGCCCGCCTCCCGACCGGCGTCGAGAATCGTGGTGATCGCGGCCAGCAACTCCGCCCGGGTCTGCGCGTGGGCGATCTCGCCGGACTCGATCATCGCGAGCAGCGTGTCGAGCATGCCGTTCTTGGTCGCGATCCAGTCGCCGAACAGGTCCATCCAGCGCCGCATCGCAGCGGCCGGGGGCTGCTGGGTGAGCAGGTCGCGGGCGGCGGTCGTCAGCCGTACCACCTGGTCGCGGTAGACCGCGTCGACCAGCGACTCGCGAGTCGGGAAGTGTCGATAGAGGGTGGCGATGCCGACTCCGGCCTCACGGGCGACCGCACGCATCGACGGTTCGGCGTCGGCCGCGACGAACACGCGGGTGGCCGCCGCGAGCAGCTGGTCACGGTTGCGGGTCGCGTCCGCCCGGGGGGCGCGCATCTTCACCTCAGCCAAAACGGATCACGCTCCGGTTGTGTTACTGTCGTCCATGTAACCGGAGCATAGTCCGTTTCAATGCGTTCCCTCGGACCACAGGAGGTAGGCGTACATGCAGCAGAGTGATCAATCCTCGACGGGCAAGAGCAGGGCGGTCCAACTCGATTCGTTCGGCGGCCCCGAATTCCTGGATGTCCGTGAGGTTTCCACCCCGCAGGCCGGTCCCGGACAGGTCCGGGTGCGAGTCAGTGCGGCCGGTCTGAACCCGATGGACTGGATCATGACCGCCGACGCGGACACCGCCGCCCGATTCGGCCTGACCCTCCCGGTCGGGTTCGGCACCGACTACGCCGGAGTCATCGACCAGGTCGGCGACGGGGTGACCGGATTCGCGCTGGGCGACCGGGTATTCGGCGGCGCGCTGTCCCGCGCGGTCGCCGAATACGTGGTCGTCGATCCGGCCGGTGTCGCGGCGAACGAGGCCCACCACACCCCCGACGGCGTCGACGACCGCACCGCGTCCGCCCTCACGATCGCGGGACGGACGGCCTCCGCCGCCCTCGCCGTGATCGATCCCGGACCGGGCGACACCGTGCTGATCGGCGGTGCGGGCGGCGGGGTCGGCGTGTTCGCGGTGCAGCTGGCCCGGATCGCGGGAGCACGCGTGATCGGCACGGGATCGGCGACGTCGGCCGACTACCTGCGCGAGCTCGGCGCCGAGCCGGTCGCCTACGGCGACGGCCTGGCCGATCGGGTGCGGGCCCTCGCCCCCGATGGCATCACCGCCGCCATCGACCTGCACGGGACCGAAACAGTGCACACCGCAAGGGAACTCGGCGTCCCGGACGCCCGCATCTGCACCATCGCCACGGCGCTCGAGGGCGTACCGGCGGCCAACGGCGCGAACGCCGCACCCGGTGCGCTGGAGGAGATCGCCCGCCTGATCGCGGCGGGCCAACTCCGGGTGCCCATCGCGGCGAGCTTCCCGATCGAGCAGATCCGCCGCGCGGCCGAGGTGCAGGCCGACCGTCACGTGCAGGGCAAGATCGTCATCGATCTCTAGATCGAAAGAGCAAGGGCGGCAGCCGCTTCGGGTGAGGCCTAGTTGCCGAACCAGCGAGTCAGTGCGGATTCGAGCGGCTGCTCGTCGGTGGCGCACCAGGCGATATACCCGTCGGGACGGATCAGGACGGCGGCGAGATCCTCGTCGGACTTGGCCCGCACGTGGTCGACCCGACCGGCCCACTGTTCGATCGAGCGCGGCGTGTCATCGAGGGAGAGCAGCAGGCCTCGACCGGAATTCAGCAATCGGCTGACCCGGGTGGGGCCGTCCGCGGTGAGCAGATCCAGATCGAGCATGCGCGGACCGAGCCCGGCGTACTGGACGTCGAGCCCGGACATCATGCCCGAGATGAGCCGGTTGGCCTCCGGTAGCCGGAGCAGATCGGTGAAAATGTCTCGCACCGCGGCGATATCGGGATCCCGGGCCGGATTGTTGAGCACGCCCTGTGCGCGGGTGTTGTGCAGTACGCGGGCGGCGACCGGATGCCGCTCGGCGTGGTAGCTGTCGAGCAGCCCCTCCGGTGCCCAACCATGAACTGCCCCAGCGAGTTTCCATCCCAGATTGACGGCGTCCTGGACGCCGAGGTTCACGCCCTGACCGCCCATCGGCAGGTGGATGTGCGCCGCGTCCCCGGCGAAGAACACCCGGCCCTCGCGGTACTGCTCGACCTGCCGGGTGGCGTCACTGAACCGTGAGGCCGCACGCAGCTCACCCAGCACGGTCTCGGGTCCGTACACCGCATGCAGCGCTTCGCTCACCTCATCGGCGGAGATCGGCACGTAGCGCGCCGGGCCCTCGGCCGACAGCTTGCCGAACATCAGCCGGTACAGCTCGCCCTCGCCGGGGTGCAGGACGGTGAAGTAGCCGTTCGCGGATTTGAAGTAGCGGCTGAAATGCTCAGAGGCACTGGGGACTTCGGCCGATCGGGAGCTGAGGATGATGTCGGCGACCACCGCGTGCACCTTGCCCGGGGTTCCGGGGAACGGGACACCCAGCAGCTTGCGCACCGTGCTGTGCCCGCCATCGCAGGCGACCAGGTAGCTGCCGCGAATATCGCCGACGGTGACACCGTCGGCATCCTGCTCGATCTCCGTCACCGGGTGCCCGCGCAGCACCGGAACGCCCTGCGCCAGCAGTCGCTCCTCGAGGAATGCCTCCAACCGACCCTGCGGCACCGAGACCGGGTACGGGTGGCGGGTCCGCCAAGGCCGGCAATCCAATTCGACCGGCAGTCCGGCGAAATGCCCGCCGAACTCACCGCGCGGCAGCGCGCGATCGAGCAGCGGATCCAGCATTCCCCGCAGGTCGAGCACCTCGGCGGTGCGTGGCTGCAGCCCACTGGCCCGCGACTGAATGCTGCGCGCGTTCTCCTTCTCGACGACGACCACCGGGATTCCGGCGAGGGTCAGTTCACTGGCGAGCATGAGTCCGGTGGGGCCGGCTCCGGCGATGATCACTTCGGTCCGCACGACAACTCCTAAAGTAGACTGAGTGCAATAATACACTCGATCTACCAAAGCGCTATAGTGCTCGCATGACCGAACCGATGGGCCTGCGGGAACGCAAGAAGGCGCAGCTCCGCGCGGCGATCGCGGACACGGCGATCCGCATGTTTCTCGAATCCGGCTTCGACCAGGTCTCGATCACCGACATCGCGCGGGCCGCGGACGTCTCCCGCCGCACCCTGTTCGCCTACTTCCCGACCAAGGAAGACCTTGTCCTGCAACGCTTCGCCGACCACGAGGACGAGGCCGCCCGCACCGTCCGCGCCCGGCGCGCCGACGAATCGCCACTCGACGCATTACGGGCCGCACTGCTGGATCGGCTCGAGCAGCGAGATCCGAGTGCCGGACTCAACGACAAGCCCGAGATCATGGCCTTCCTCGGCCTGATCTTCGGCACCGAGAGTCTGGCCGCCAGGCTCATTCGCTACACGAATCGCGGCGCGGACCTGCTGACGGAAGCCCTGTGCGACAGCGGTTTCGACGCCCTCACCGCCCGCCTGGTGGCTCGACAGGTCATCGTGGTCCAGCAGGAGCTAGCCTTCCTGAACCACGATTCCCTGGTCAATGGCAAGTCCGCCGACGCGCATTATCCGGAGGCCGTACGGGCAGCCGATCGAGCCTTCGATCTCCTCCGCGATGGCCTCGAATCTCGTTGACGCGCCGCCGAACTCGGTAGTCCCCCGACCGGTCAGCTGACGCGAGCTGTCGTGCGCCGCAGCGCTACGGCGAGGCAGAGCGCGGCAGCCACCGCCAGTAGCGGATGAACGAATCGGTCGCGCATGTCGACCGGGACGATGCCCAGCAGGGTTGCGCCGTCGAAGAATTCGAGGACCGTGGCGGCCAAGTAGATGAGCCCGGTCGCAGCGGTGGCAGGTCGGGCCAGGCGGGTGACGAAGAGCCCCGCCAGCAGGATCGCGACGACCAGCAGCTGCCAGGTCGCGCGCCAGCCGGTGCCGGGGGTGGTGAAGCTCGCGCCTGCGGCGAGGGTGGTGGTGGCGCGGATTCCGAGGAATACCGCGACGATCAGGCAATACCAGCGGGAAGCACTCCAGGTGCGCATCTCTGACATCCTCACTTAATGCCACTGTGGCATTAACGCGGCGAGCATATACTGCCACCGTGGCATTAGCGACCGATGGACGAAGGCGACGACGCACACCCGACGACGCGCGACGCGAGATCCTGGAGGCGGCGGCCCGGCGGCTGGCGCAGGCTCCACCACACGAACTCACCGTGGCGGCGGTGATGGCCGATACGACGCTGACCCGCAAGTCGTTCTATGTGTACTTCCGCGATCGAGCCGAACTCCTCGCGGCGCTGGTGCAGCCGCTGCGCACGGACACCGATGAGGCCGTCGAGAGCTGGCGGGCCGCAACCGATCCCGTTCCGGCGGGCCGGGCGGCACTGGCGAGCGCGGCCCGCACCTATCGCCGCCACGGCGCAATTCTGCGGGCTGTGTTCTGGTCCAGCGTCGATGACCCCGATCTCACCGCCGCGCGGGCGGCACTGGTCGAGCCGGTGATCGTCGCCGCGGAGGCAACGGTGAGAACGCTGGCACCGCACCGGTTTCCCGATGCCCGAGCGGTCGCGACGGCACTGGTGACGATGAACGTGCACCGGCTGCTCGAACTGCGCCCCGAGGCCTCCGACGCGGAACTCGACGAGCTGGTGGATTCGCTGACCGCGGTATGGGAGGCGACCCTGGGTTCGGCGGCCGGTGCGGTCGTGATGCGGCAGCTCGGATTGGGTTGCCCACCTGGCGAACAGGAGTTGTCTCGCGCCTTCTACGGTCGCGCGCTGGGCTTTCCGGAGATACCGAACCTCGACTCCGCCGAGGAGTGCGCCTTCGATATGGGCGGAGTCGAACTGCGCCTCACGGCCGAAGCCGATTTCCGGCCCGCCGAACGCATCTGTGCGAGCCTGTTCGTCGACGACGCGCAGGCGCTGGCCGACCGGCTCACGTCCGCCGGTCACGACGTTGTCGTCGACGAGGCACGAATTCGTCGCTACCGCGTGAAGGATCCACACGGCAACGTGATCGAACTCGGGCAGCAAGAGCTACCCGACACTCGGTGACGCAGCGGACTTCTCGACCGGAACCGCAGTCCGCCAACGGGGAATCGACAGGTAGGTCCCGGCCCGCAGCACCCATTCCAGTGGGCCGTACGGATGCCGCCGCAGCCACCAGGTGCTCAACCAGAGCTGCGCCACATAGGTGACCAGCGCGAGGCACACCACCCCGGCGGGCGGCACCCGATCCGCCAGCGCCAGACCGTAACCGGTGTAGATGAGCATCATCACCACCGACTGGAAAACATAGTTCGTCGCCGCCATCCGCCCGGCGGGAGCCAGCCATCGCACCGGTCCCGCCCATCGATACTTGGTCAGCCACACGATCCCCGCCACGTAACCCATTGTCAGCAGCGGATTCACCAATTCCTGCACCCCGGACCAGAGTCCCGGCAGGGTTCCGGTGGCGGTCCACAACGTCACAGTGACGAGCGAAACCGGGAGCCCCACACCGAATCCCAGCTTCGCCGCTAGTGGCAGCCACCGCGTCAGCCATTCGGAATCCTCGAAGATTCGCTTCTTACCCGCCGCCAACCCGATCAGGAACATCCCGAACGCGGGAATGCCCTGACCGATCCAGATGAACAGCATGAACCACGGCCCGAACGACAGCTGCGCATGGAGCGTGTCCCCGAAACTGCCGGTGTAGCCGGTATGCATCCGCTGCAAATCGAAGATGTCCCCCAGCCCCGACAATCCCGCGGAGTTCGGCAGGAACGCCAGCAAGGCGAACAGGATGTACAGCACCACCCCGGTGGTCACCGCGGTGCGCGGCCGAATCCGCCGCAGCAGCACCAGGATCAGGCACAGTCCGGCGTACAGCGTGAGGATGTCGCCGAGCCACAGGAACAGCACGTGCGCGAGGCCGATCAGGAACAGGACGCCGCAGCGTCGCAACAGTCGCGGTACGGGTGCGACTCCGGCCCGTTCCGCCGCCGCGATCTGCAAGGTGAACGAGTACCCGAACAGGAACGCGAACAGCAGATAGAACTTGCCGAGGAAGAACCCTTCGATGAGTGCGAACACGAACCGATCCGAGGTCGCGTCGAACGTGGGGTGATTCCCGTCGCTGTTCCACAGCATGGTCGCCACCACGGCATTGGTGACGAGAATCCCGAACAGCGCGAACCCTCGAAGGCTGTCGACCTCGCCGATCCGTCGCACCCCGCCCGTCCTGGTTGTTCGCGACTCGACCTGCTCCGACATGCCGTCACGGTATGCCGGAGCCCTGCGTCCGCACATCCGCCGCAACCCCTGATTCGCGTGCGACCTGAGCGGTATTGACGGCCGCCCTCACTCATCCTCACGCCGGACATATCACTGACTGCAACTCCGCATTCAGTGCCATTCAGTGCCATTCACGACCGATTCGAGGCTGCGGCAGCGGGTTCGATGCGCGCGAGCACTGCGCCGAGCACATCGATCAGCAGTCCGCGCGGGTGCGTGGGCAGCATGGTCGATCGCCAGGCGATCATGTGATCGGGGCGCACCAGCAGGGCGCCGTCCTCATCGATACCGACCGCACCGGCCCAGTCACCATCCGCCGCCGGAATGCGATGAACGGTCAAGGCCACCCCGAGTTCGTGGGCGGCCTCGTGGGCGGCCCGAGCCCAGTTCTCGGCCGGAGTCAGCAGCGTGAATCCGTCGATCAGGTCGATCGTCGGCACCCGTCGGCCATGGTGGTGCACCCAGCGATGCGGGAGCAGCGAGCCCGGTGTGCCGTCCAGCGCCAGCGAAACATCCTCGGTGGACGGCAGTTCCGGCTGCGGGTCGATGACCGCGGCGGAGTCGTAGCGGTAGCCGATGTGTACGAGCGGGGCGTGGATGACGCCCGCAGCCTGGCGGGCCGCGACGATCTCGGGTGTGTTGTCCCAGTGCAGGCGCGGATCCCGCAGGCGGCGCACCGCTTGGTCGAGGGTCATGGCGGCAACCGGACGGCGTTCGCTGTCATAGGTTTCCAGCAGCGACTCCCCCGCCTCTCCCCGCAGCACGGCGGCGATCTTCCAGGCCAGGTTGTGCGCGTCGGCGATCCCGGTGTTGAGGCCGAACGCGCCGAGCGGCGGCACCGTGTGCGCGGCGTCCCCGGCGAGGAAGACGCGGTCCACCCGGAATTGCTGTGCGAGTTGCCCTCTGGGCCGCCACGGCAACGCGCTCACCACGTCGACCTCGCAGGTGTCGTCACCGATCGCGGCGCGAATCAGTTCGAGGCAGCGAGCCGGGGTGAATTCATCGGCTGCATCGGTGCATTCGACGTGCAGAATCCATTCGTTCGCACCGTCGATGGTGACCAGCAGTCCCGAGACCGCGGGGTTGTCGACAGTGCAGTTCACGAACCGATGCCCCCGCAGGTAAGGCGTGAGGTCGGCGCGAAACATGATGCTCATCATGGGTTTTCCGAGCGGCCCGGGCCCGCCGACCTCGGTGCCGAGCGCCGTGCGCACTTCACTGCGCACCCCGTCGGCGGCGATCAGGTAGTCGGCGTGCACCACACTCCCGTCCGAGAGCGTCGCCTCCACACCGTCCGCGTCCTGCGTGAAGGACTCGAGCCGGGTCGAATATCGCAGTTCGACACCGCGTTCCCGGATAGCGGGCAACAGCACCGAGTCGAGTCGATGCTGCGGGCAGGTGCCGCGAACCACGGCGGGACTGTCATCGCCGCCGTCACCGAGTCGAGTCTGGTGCGCGGGAACCGGCAGGCTGTCGAAATCGGTGTCGGCCAGCGTCCGGACATAGATCTTCCCGAGCCCGCCGGTCATGTTCACGCACACCGCGTTCACGGCGTCCTGAAGTCCTTCGGCGCGCAGCATTTCCATCGTGCGCCGCCCCATGCCGGTGGCCCGGGGGTGCGGTGACGGACCATCCTGCTGCTCGACGATCAGCGCGTCGACACCTTTGCCCGACAGGAACAGCGCGGCAGCCAGGCCGACGGTTCCGCCACCGGCGATGAGTACGGGGATTCGTGTCTGCATCATGGTCGAGCTCCTTATGGATACACCGTAGCCGTAGTGGTTACACCGTAACCACAGTGCTAGGCTCACCGCAATGCGTTCGACCGGAAAGGAAATCGATGACCGAGGACACTCCGCAGCTGGTGTGGAGCAAGGACCGCCGCACCCCGGCTCGCCGTGCTCCCAGCGTCGAGCGCATCGTGGACACCGCCCTCACCCTCGCCGATACCGAAGGGCTCGAAGCGGTCTCGATGCGCCGGGTCGCCACCGAACTGGGTTCGGGCACGGCCTCCCTTTACCGCTACGTGGCCAACCGCGACGAACTACTGGACCTGATGATCGATGCCACCCAGGGCGATCCGCCCCCACTCTCCGGTGACGGCCTCGCCGATCTCGCCACCGCCGCCCACCTGCTGCGCGACACCCTGCTGCGCCACCGCTGGCTCGGCCCCGAACTCTCCGGTCGCCCGGCACTGGGCCCGAACGCCCTGCGCCGCTACGACTTCGCGATGGCCGCCGCCCTGGCCCTCACCGCCGACGTGACCCGTGCCGCACACAGCGTCGACACCGTCACCGCATTCGTTTTCGGCGCGGTCGCACAGGAGCTCGCCGAACTCCGAGCCCAGCGGCGCACCGGTCTCACCGAAGACCAGTGGCGCGCCGGTGTCGCACCGTACCTCCGCGCCGCCCTCGAAACCGGCGCCTACCCGAACTTCGCCCGCCGCATCCGCGAGGCCGACGACGTCACGGCCGCAGAGTCGTTCGCCTTCGGACTCTCCTGCGTCCTCGAGGGGGTCAGCCGAGCAGTTCGGTGACGGCGGCGATGATGCGATCCAATTGCTCGGGCTGGCAAGCGGTTCGAATCAGGCGCGGAGGTGGTTCAGGAGGATTGCCTCGGACAGCGCACCGTGACCGGAGCCGACGAGGGAGTCGAACAGCTCGAGAGCGGTGTGACCGAGCGCGGCCGGGGCATCGACGGCGTCGGACAGTTCGACGCCGATGCGGGTGTCCTTCAGACGCAGGGCGGCGGTGAAGGCGATGTCGCGATCGTGGACGTCATCGAGCATGAGGTGGGCCATGCGCACCACGGTGGGACTGGCCGCGCCACCGCGGGAGAGGGTATCGACCACGGTGGCGAGGTCGAGTCCGGCCAGTTCAGCGGTGCGCAGGGCCTCGGCCGTCGCCGCGATCTGGACCGAGCCGAGCAGGTTCTGGATGAGCTTGTAGGAGGTGCCCGCGCCGACATCACCGAAGTGAACAATGTTGGAGCACAACGGCTTCAGTAGCGGCCGTGCTGCGTCGAGGTCTTCGGTGGATGCGCCCGCGAAGAGGGTGAGGGTACCGGCGGCCGCCGCGTCGGGCAGGCCGGTGACCGGCAGGTCGAGGTAGCGCAGGCCACGAGTGGCGGCGTGTGCGGACAGTTCGAGCACCCATGGCCGCGACAGGGTGGAGCATTCGATCGCGAACGCGTGCGGTGCGAGCGTCCCGGCCAGTGCACCGTCCTCGCCCAGCCAAACCGCCTGTGATGCCGCATCATCGGCGACCATCGCGATCACGGCCTCGGCGTTCTCGGCCGCCGCACGCGCGGTCGGCGCTGCCACCGCACCGGCCGCGACGAGTTCCGCCGCCCGCTCCGCAGACCTGTTGTACACGCTGACCGTGTGTCCGGCCCGCACCAAACGACCCGCCATGCCGATACCCATTCGGCCCAACCCCAGGAACGCAATCCTCGCCACCCGCCGAACCCTACCCAGGCAACGACTGCCCGACCACACGCAAACGGTCAGCAATCGAAAGTCGGTTCGGGTGGCACGATTCGGACGGGCTGTCTCCGGCGTGAACCGGAATGCTCAGACGGTTTCCACGGTGGTACCGGTGAACCGGGCGGCCATCATGATCTCCGATACGCCGAGGGCCATCGTGCACACCCCGCCGACGATCGAGAGCGCGGTCATCGATTCGAAGAGTCCGAGCGCGACGACCAGACCGGCGATCATGGTCAGCAGGCCGATGATCTCCTGACGGCCCGCCCCGGCGAACCGTTCGGACCAGGCGGCGACGATCGCCTGTAGGATTCCGCGGATCATCCAGCCGAGGCCGGTCCACAAGGCCAGCAACACAACCCACTGTCCACTGCCGAAGCACCATACGGCCAGTAGCAGCGCCAGCGCGCCGCCGAAGAACTCCAGCCACTTCAGGCCGCCGGCGATATGGGCGCCGAACGCGACGACGAACTGGGTCGCCGCGGTGGCGACGAGAACGAGCCCGAACAAGGTGCCGCTGATGGTCTCGGATTTGTCCGGCCAGGCCAGCACGACGGCCCCCAGCACGACAGAACAGGCGCCGCTCACCAGCAGCGCCTGCCAAGCCCAGTCGGCGAATACGTCGGTTCGCCCTTCGATCCGATTGGCGGGCATACCGAAATCATATGTCCGATTCGGCCCTTAACTGGACGTTTGCGTATCTCTGGCGTTCGGCGAGTCCCGGAATCGGTCAGGGAGCACTCAGGAAAACCCCGCGCAGAATCACCTGATCGGGCCCGCACCAGGGCCCTTCGATGTGGGCACGGCCGCTCCCCGCGTGGCCGGGCACCAGGATCCGGTGCACGCGCAAAAGCTCAGCTCCGGCGTTTCGGGAACGCGGCGAGTCGTAGGCGATATCGGTGTGGTCGTCGGTGTCGATCGTGGTGGCCGCGAATCCGGCTGTGGGAGTGCGGATCTCGGCGACCGCGCCGTGAACGGTCGGATCGGGGGTGTCGCTGAGGTTCTGGTCCTGCGGCGCGGTGTGCCCGGACAGCAGCCGGGCGGCCTGCTCGATGAAGACCGGATCGTGGGCCGCGTCGTAGAACCATCGGGTGCCGAGCACGCCGTGTTCCGAGGTGCCGATCAGCGCCTCGGCCAGCTCCTGTTGCGGCGCACCCCGATAGGTCATCGGCACCAGGTAGGTGACGGGCTTGCCGGCGGCGGTATCGGTGACGACCATGACCTCGATCCCGACCGCACCGTCGGGGTCATCCAGGCGGAAACCACCCGACTTCGACAGCGCGGGCGACCCGGCACCGGCGAACCAGTGCCGGGTCGGCAACCACACGGACAGCAGCTCCAGTTTGCCCGGAGTCAGGGTTGTCTCATGGATCTCGGCCATCCGCCCATCCTGCCAGAGGATGGACGCGGCCAGGCGAAAGACGCTGTGCGTGTGGAGAATTCGAAGGAGACTGTCAGCGAGTCCGCCTCGAACCTCAGCGCAGCTTGCCGAAGAACTCCCGCAGATCACCGGTCAGCAGATCGGGCGCCTCCATCGCCGCGAAGTGGCCGCCGCGCTCGAACTCCGACCAGTGCACGATCGTGTTCTGTTTCTCCGCGACGCCGCGCACGGTGCCGCTGCCCGGGAACACCGCCACGCCGGTCGGCACGCCGGAGTCGGCCAGCGTCGCACCCCAATGCTGAGATTCCTTGTACAGCCGCATCGAGGAACCGATCGTCCCGGTGAACCACAGCGTCGAGAGATTCGACAGCAGCAGGTCGCGGTCGATGGCGGCATCGGGAGTCGGCTGCGCCGGATCGACATACGTGTTCACCACATCCAGCACCCAGGCCAGCAGACCCGCCGGGGAGTCCGATACCGCCGGAGCGAGGGTCTGCGGCCGGGTGGACTGCATCCCCGCGTATCCGGAGGTCTGCTTGCTGCTCCAATCCTGCATGCGCGCCAGCTTCTCCTGATCGGCTGCGCTGTAATCGGATCCGTCATCGCCCCAGGCCGGGATGGTGATCGGATCATTGAGGTGCACGCCCACCAGGCGCTCGGTGGCGATGCGGCCGATCTGCGGGGCGATGAACGAACCCGCGTCGCCGCCGTGCACGCCGTAGCGGTCGTAACCCAGCTCGGCCATCAGGGTGGCGAGCAATTCGGCACTGCGCTCGGTGGCCGCGTCGCCGACCCGGCGCGTCGGCCCGGAGTAGCCGAAGCCCGGCAGGGTCGGAATCACCAGGTGGAAGGCGTCGGCCGGATCGCCGCCGTGCGCGGCCGGATCGGTCAGCGGGCCGATCATGGCGGTGAAGTCCTCGAACGGCCAGCCGTGCACCAGCAGCAGCGGCAGCGCGTCGGCTACGGCCGAGCACACATGCGTGAAATGCACACGCTGCCCATCGATTTCGGTCACGAACTGCGGATAGCGGTTGGCGTCGGCCTCGTGCGCACGCCAGTCGTAGCCGGTGCCCCAGTATTCGGCGAGCTCGCGCACATACGAGGTGGGGATGCCGTACTCCCAGCCGACGCCGGGCAGTTCCTCCGGCCAGCGGGTGGCCGCCAGCCGGGTGCGCAGGTCCTCGAGGTCGGAGCCGGGAATGTCGATGCTGAACGGTTCGAAAATCGCCATGCCCCTACAGTAGGAAAGAACTAGGCCACTTTCCGTCCTAGTGGTCGCCGCCCTTCCGAAATATCACGACCGTTCTACTCTGTAGGGCAAGGACTTCAGTCGCAGTGAGGCGGCTCCACGAAGGGACGGCGCAGTGAGCACCACCTATCCATCCGGTCCGCGATTGCCCGCCTCCCTGCAAACCGTGCTCTACGCCAAGTGGCGCGGCACCCTGCTGCGGGCGGCCAAGCGACGCCACGGCGACGTGTTCACCCTGCACCTGGCCGCGCCCTATGCCGAGAACCTGGTGGTGTTCACCCGACCCGAGCACATCCGGGAGATCTTCGCGGGCGACCCCGCGGATTTCCATGCCGGAGAAGGCAATCGGCTGCTCGTGCACATCATGGGCGAACATTCGGTGCTGCTCACCGACGAAGCCGAGCACGCGCGGGCGCGACGGCTGCTGATGCCCGCGTTCGTGGGCTCCTCGCTGCGCGGCTACCGCACGCTGGTCGAATCCATCGCCACCGAACATGTCGATCGCTGGGCGTCCGGGTCGACCGTGCACACCCTGGATCGGATGAACGAACTCACCCTCGACGTCATCATGCAGGTGGTGTTCGGGATGACCGACGAACGCCGTCGCGATCAGCTAGCCCCGCGGCTGCGGCAGATCGTGAACGTCAATCCGATCATCTTCTTCGGCTGGAAGTATCCGGCCCTGCAAACACGGGGACCGTGGAAACGCTTCCGCGACAACCAGAACGCCATCGACGAACTGCTCTACAGCGAGATCGCCGAACGCCGCGCCCACCCCGACCTGACCCGGCGCACCGACGTGCTGTCCCGGCTGCTGGCGGCCGGATCCGGTGAGAACCCCACCGACGCACCACTGTCCGACGCCGAACTGCGCGACCAGCTGATCACCCTGCTGCTCGCCGGGCACGAGACCACGGCCTCGGCGCTGTCGTGGGCCTGCCACGAACTGGCCGCGCACCCGGACGTGCAGGCCACCGCTCGCCGCGCCGCCCTCGACGGCGACGAGAAGTACCTCGAGGCGGTGTTGAAGGAAGCCATGCGACGGCACACCATCATCGCCGGAACCGCGCGCCGCCTCACCCGCGACGCGACCGTCGGCGGCATCGACTTGCCCGGCGGCACCGTGGTGTCCACGTCGATCCTGCTCGCGCACGAACGCCGCGAAGCCTTCCCGGACGCGGAGGTGTTCCGGCCCGAGCGTTTTCTCGAAGGCGAAGTGGCGGCCAATACCTGGCTGCCGTTCGGCGGTGGCGTGCGCCGCTGCATCGGCGCGGGGTTCTCGCTCATGGAGGGCGCGGCGGTGCTGCGCGAAATCCTTACCCGGCAACGCCTTTCGCTGCCCGCAGGCACCGCCGCCGAGACGTCGCGGACGCGCAATATCACCCACGTGCCCGCGCACGGCGCGCCCGTGGTGGTGACGGCCGACCCGGTCCTGGTGTGAGCTGGCGGCGGCCGGGGAACTCCCCCGGCCGATGATCACCCGACAACTGCACGAAACCCAGGCACTCCGGGCATTCGGCGATGATCGGATGACTGCACTCACCCAGATGCTCCAGGAACCGATCCGTGGCCTGCAGCAGAATGATTCGCGCCTGCACATCGGCACGCCGTTCGGCCAGCAGGGCCAGCCGTTCCGGATGGACGCCGAGCCCCAGCTGACGGATCTGATCGAGCGAGAGACCCGTGCGCTGCAGGATCTGAATCACCCGGGCATAGTCGAGGATGTGCTCGTTGTAGCTGCGATGCCCCGACGGGCTGCGCGGCGGCGCGAGCAGGCCCATCGATTCCCAGTGCCGCAGCACGTGTGTCTCCACGCCGAGCGCGGCGGCCGCGTCGCCGATCCTCATGTCCTGAGCAGTGGCCACGATTCACCTCTTTACTTCATGTCGACCTTAAGTATTAGCGTGCCACTATGTCCGATCGAGTGCCAAACCCCAGCTTGTTCGAATGCTGTGCCGCCGCGGCCAGTTCGATCCGCGGTGCTGTCCGACCCCGCCGCGCCGACCAGCGCTTTCTGAAATCCCTGACCGACGCGGGCCTGCCCACCGCCCGGCGAACCGTCACCGTGACGGCGCTGGCGCAGACGCCACGATCGGTGCCGACCGCGGCGGTGGTCGAGGGACGCTTCGCCCCGCGGCGAATCACCAACTCCCTCAACTCCTTCGTGATCACGCACCCCGACGCCACCTTCATCGTCGACCCGAGCTTCTGCCTGGACGCCGAACGCCGCGCCCTCTCGCAGCTGTCCTCGGTGCTGCGCCCGGTGGTGCGCCCGCCCGCCGACACCATCGCGACCATCACCGCCCTGCAAGCCGAGTCCGGGCTGCCCGCACTCGATTTCGCCCTGCCGACCCACGCGCACTGGGACCACGTGTGCGGGCTGCTGGATCTGCCGGGGCTGCCGGTGCACATGCACAGCATCGAACAGCAGTGGATCTCCGCCGGGAAGGTGCCGCCGGTCGGTGGCGTCCGCGATTCGCTGCTCGACCGTCCCCTCGTCACCTACGACCTGGATGGTCCGCCGGTGCTGACCTTCGAACGCAGCCTGGACCTGTTCGGTGACGGCAGCGTGGTGCTCGTCGATCTGGCCGGGCACACACCCGGCAGTGTCGGCGTGCTCGCACATACGCCGCGCGGTTGGATCCTGCTGGCAGGCGATGCGGCCTGGCATTCGCTGCAGGTCGACGACATTCGTCAAAAGGCCAGTTTCCCAGGCAATTTCACCGACAACGACCGGGACCTGACCTTCAAGAGCCTGCACCGCCTGCACCTGGCCCGCGAGTCCGCCAGGGTGATCCCGACCCATGACCACGCGGCGGCGCAGCAGCTCGCCTCATCCCCTGCCGAGGCGGTCCACCCGCTACCGTGAGGGCATGTCGATCACCGTCCGGCCCGCCGGAATGTCCGATATTCCCGAGTTATCGCGCGTCCTCGGCATCGCCTTCGCCGACGACCCGATCATCTCTTGGCTGATCCCCGACGATGCCGCCCGCCCGCAGCGGGCGGCATCGCTGTTCGCGGCCCAGACCCGGCACCACTTCCTGAGCGCCGGTGGCGTGGAGGTGGCCTGCGACGAGTCCGGACGGATCGGTGGCGCGACACTCTGGGCCCCGCCCGGACATTGGCACGCCTCGAACCTCACCACCCTGCGCCAACTCCCCGGCCTGGTGCGCGCCTTCCGCAGCCGCCTCGGCGTGGCCGCGAAGCTGGCCGACATCATGATGTCCAACCACCCCACCGAACCGCACTGGTACCTCGCGGTGATCGGCACCCTGCCCGAAGTCCGCGGCAAGGGTTACGGCCAGGCCCTCCTGAACTCCCGCCTCGACCGCTGTGACGCGGCGGGCATCCCCGCCTACTTGGAGTCGAGCAAACCCGAAAACGTCCCGTACTACGAACGATTCGGCTTCACCGTCACCGGCACCCTCGACGCCACCGCAGGCGGCCCGCCGCTGTGGCCGATGTGGCGGACTCCCGAGGACGCGCACCAGGGGTAGCTCGACCGCGAGTCATCGACCGCCGAAAAGGCTCGAACCTCCACCGCCAACCGCCGTTCGAGTTGCTCTGTACCTATTGGTATGTACAGTGATCGTGTGAGCAGTCGAGAGAGCCTCATCGAAAGCACTCGGTCCCTGCTGTGGGAACGCGGGTACGTCGGGACCAGCCCTAAGGCGATCCAGCAGCGCGCCGGGGCGGGCCAGGGCAGCATGTATCACCATTTCTCGGGCAAGGAAGAGCTCGCTCTCGCCGCCATCGAGCGCAGCGCCGAGGTGCTGCGGGAGGTCGCCGACGCCCAGTTGTCCACCGAGGGAACGGCTTACGCGCGCATCGAGGCGTTCTTGCGACGTGAGCGCGACGTGCTGCGAGGCTGTCCGATCGGACGGCTCACCCAAGATCCGGACGTCATGGCGACGCCCGCGTTGCGCGCTCCGGTCGAAGAGACCTTCGCGTGGCTGCGCGGTCGGCTCACGGCCGTGCTTCAGGACGGCCTCGACCATGGCGAATTCCCCGGCACGCTAGACCCTTCCACCACTGCGCTCGCGATCGTCGCGGTGATGCAGGGCGGCTACGTCCTTGCCCGCGCCGATGATTCCCCGCAGCGATTCGAGGAAGCCGCCACCGGGATCCTCGGGCTGCTCGCCGCATACCGCCGCCCCGAAACGGAGTAGATCCACCGACATGCAGATCTCACACACTGCCGCAACGACGGCGGCCCCGGCCGAATGGGTCACGGGCCAGGTCTGGTTCGACACGCTGGCCGCTCCGAACGGATCATCGCGGACCCAGGTCGACAGCGTCCGATTCGCCCCCGGCGCTCGCACCGTCTGGCATCGACACGCACTGGGCCAAATTCTCACCGTGACCGAGGGCGTCGGGCTCGTGCAGCGGCGTGGCGGACCGGTCGAGACCATTCGGGTCGGCGACACGGTGCGCATCGACCCCGGTGAATGGCACTGGCACGGAGCCACTTCCACCTCCGGCATGACGCACATCGCGATCGAGGAGATACCCGCGGCAGGCACTTCCGCCGAGCTAGGGGCCGCGGTCAGCGAGGCTGAGTACCAGCTCGGTGAACCTGCGGGAACCGATGAACCCGTCACGCCGGTCACCCGATCCGTGGTGCTTGATCACGCGCTGCCGACCGCGCGGGCTGTGCACCGGGTCGAGGTTCGGCGCATCACCATCGCCCCCGGCTACCCGGCCGGGCTGCACGTGCACAACGGGCCGGTCTTCGGATCCATCGAAACCGGTTCGGCCGTCTATCAAATCGACGGTGAGCCGCCCGTGGTGCTGCGTCCCGGCGATGTCTTCCACGAGCCCGAGGGCGCGCGCGTCGCGCGGTTCGACGCGCAGGACGACGGCGTCACCTTCCTCGGCTACTTCCTGCTCGACGTCGCCGAGGTCCCCGAGATCCATTTCCCCGACGCCTAGCTCTCCGCCTCCGCGAGGGCAGCTCGAACGAGTGCCCTTGCGGCCCAGCTCATCACCTCGGTGGCCTCGACACGGTCCAGGCCGCTGGTGTCGCGGGTGGTGATCATGGCTTCGGTTCCGAAGACCATCACCACCGCGTTCACCAGCCTCTCGAAAGCCTGCGGCGCGAGCCGCTCCCGCAGCGGTTCCAGTGCCGTGCGGGCCATGTCCAGCCGGTTGGTGCCCCGGGTCGGCGCGCGCTCTTCCTCGGGGACGTCGCGCTGCGCGAACCAGCGGTCCGCGGACGCGCGCACCACCTCCCGCCAGACCACCTCGTCGTCGAACTGCATGTCCGCGATCCGCCGTACCACCATGTCGATCCGTTGCTCCGGGTCCTCGGGCAGCTGGTCGAAAAACCCCGCGCGCGTGGCGGACCAGGACTGTCGCCAGGCCA
This sequence comes from Nocardia sp. NBC_00511, assembly GCF_045161165.1. NCBI lineage: Bacteria > Bacillati > Actinomycetota > Actinomycetes > Mycobacteriales > Nocardiaceae > Nocardia > Nocardia sp. NBC_00511. The sequence continues at coordinate 2,453,171 of NZ_CP107849.1, read as the reverse complement.
GATCGGCCCACAGCGACTGACGATTCGGGAAGTAGCGGTGCGCGGTGGCGAGGGAGACCTTGGCCGCGGCGGCGACCTGCGCGATGGCCGGGGACTGTCCGTCACGAGCCAGGGCGAGGGCGGCGTCCAGCAGGGCCTCCCGGGTGCGAAGTTTCTGATTCTGTCGGCCCGCGGCGAGATATTCGTCTTGACGTGAGGTGCCCATGCTCATCATGATAACCAAGTACTCACGAACACGACAGGAGGGGATGGACATGACTCGCGAGGAAATGGACGCACTGTTCGCCGAACACTGCGCCGCCGAGGCGGCCAGCGACGTGGCCGGAGCATTGGCCACACTGACCGCCGGGGCCGAGCACGATGTGGTCGGGGACCCGCAGGGCGTACTGCGTGAGCCCGGAGCCATCGGAGAGCGCTACCGCGTGCTGTTCGACGCGCTCAGCGAAGACAAGTTCGTCAATGTGCGCCGGTACTACGGGGAGGACTTCTTCGTCGACGAATCCCATTGGTACGGAAAGGCAACGGGGATGTTCGTCGGCATCCCGGGCAACAACCGGCCGCTCGATTTCCGCATCCTGCACGTCTGCGAGGTCCAGGACGGCAAGATCAGCCGCGAGAACGTCTGGCTCGACTTCGCCGCCATCGTGCAGCAGTTGGGAGCCTGACCCGATGAATTCACGACTCCTCACGGTCACGCTGCTGGCCGGGCTGACCGTGGCCGTCGCGGCCGGTTGCAACGACCAGACCACCGCCGCCGCTCCGAGCGGGAACGCGGTCGCCTCGAGTTCCGCACCGGCAGCGGGGACGGCGCAGGGCGACAGCTACTGCACCGTGGCGGCCGACCTGGCCAAGTCGACACGGCAGATCACCTCGAAACCCGCCATCGACCCGAAGGACTACACCGCGACGGCAGCAGGCTACGACAAGCTGAAGACCTATGCGCCGCAGGATATCCAGCCCGATATCGAGACCGTCGCCACCGACTATCGCGCCATCGGCGCGGGCAAGACCACGATGGACCAGGTCGCGACCGAAGTCGGCACCGCGAGCCTGCGCATCGCCGAGGTCACCATGACCCAGTGCGGGCCGCAGTAGCCCACGGACCCCTGAGGAACGCGAATGCGCTGGTGCGGAATGCCTCTCGGCACTCCACGCCAGCGCATTCGCGTTCGCTGTCGATCAGGGCTTGCGCGCCATCCCACCGACGATGAGTTCCTCCCACACCGAAAGCTCCGGTGCGGGACCATCATCGAGGGATTCCGGACGCCACTGGGCACACGGACGCAACCCGTCGTCGTCGATCTGGAGATCGCCGAAGCAGGCCTGGATATCCGCGTCCTCACGGAAGTACCCGCGGCCGAACGCTTCCAGGATCTTGCGCTGGGTGGCGACCGCCTCGCGGGTGGCGCCGGTCCGGAAGTGCGAGATGTAGGTCCGGCTGCCCGACACGATGCGGTCGGTCCAGAACTGCACCACGCTCGACGGGTCCTCATCGTCGGTGACGAAGCTGAGAGTGACCGCGAACAGCAGTCCCACCGGCTCGTCGAAGTCGATCAGGCGCTGGACTTCCGGATGCTTCTCGATCGTGCCCGGATCTCGAATATCCGCCTCCAGCACGGCGATTCGGTCGTCGACGGCCAGCAGTGCCCTGCCGTGCGCCGCCACGAACGGATCGTCGTCGATGTACACGACGCAGGCATCCGGATGCACTTGCCGGATTACCTCGTGCACGTTCTGTTCTGCGGGTAAGCCGCAGCCCATGTCGATCACCTGCCGGATGCCCTCGTCTGCCATGGCGCGAACCGCCCGCAGCACCGCATGCCGGTTGGTGATAGCCAATTGCTCAGAACCGGGTAGATCTTCGGTGAAGTAGTCACCCAGATCCTTGTCGACACCGTAGTTGTCGCGCCCGCCGAGCACGTAGCTGTATACACGTGCCACGCTCGGCCGGGATTGCCGCGCTCGCATGGCGTTGATGTTCAACAGTCACACCCCTTTTACCCTTCCGCGCACCCGAATCCGTGGTCGCGCGGTAGTCCACCGGTACGGCGGCACCTCGATCGGAGATCATTGCAGATCGGGCTCGAGTGGAGCAGTCTTTCCCCACCGACGATACCGCTACACGCCAGAAAATCCTGCTCCATCCACACATTCGACCTCGGGTTGTCCGGGGATGTGAATCCTACTGGTTGGTTGTTGTCGCGGCGGGCGTCGTGGTCGCGGCGGGCGCGCTGGTTACGGTCGCTTGGGTGGTCGTCACCGGCGGAGTGGTCGTGGGAACGGGCGTGGCCGAATCTGTGGTCGTCGGTGCGGCGGAAGTCGCCGTAGTAGTGGCCGAAGCCGGGATCGGGTCGGGGCAATGCCCGGTCTGATCCCCGATGGAGTTGATCTCCGCGTTGGATCGGGGGTCACCCGCGTAGTTGATCTGGTCGGTACATTTCGGCGCGGGTGCGGGCCCACTCTGATCCGTCGCCGGGTCCGGACCGGGGGCCGCCACGTCGCCGGGCGGATTCCCTTGCGGCTGTTGGGCGTTGCCCGGCTGTTGCCCGTGTGGTCGTCCTGGACGGTCGCTACCTGGACTGCCATTTCCCGAAGTCGTCGGCGCGATGGTAGTGGCCGACACCGACGCCGTCGCGCTGACCGACGACTTCGCCTCCGTCGTAGTCGATTTGCCCGAATCACTCGAACAGCCCGCCACCAGCGCGACCAGCGGTGTCACCACCACAACCATTGCGCGCGTACCCATCTGCAGACGTGATCGACCACGCCACCCCGTCATCGCGGACATTCCATACCTCCTGAACAACCGCAGCCCCAGCCCCAACTCATCCGCTGCACGACAAACAACTGAACGGTATGGGATCCCTCTACCCCCGCACTATCGGACAGATGCCCTAATCCGCAGGCCAGCCTGGGCCGCACCCATTCGCCGAGTCGACTGGATACTGTTGTGCCCCATGGACTCCGAACGGGCCGAGTATGTCGCCGCACTCCCCCGCAAGCGGATGGGCGCGGGCGCACTGTTCGTCGACGAGCTCGACCGGGTTCTACTGGTCGAACCGACCTATAAGGACTACTGGGAATTGCCGGGCGGGGTCGTCGAAGCCAACGAATCTCCCCTGGCCGCGGCCGTCCGGGAGATCGACGAGGAGCTTGGCCTGACGGTGACTCTCGGTCGTCTGCTGGCAGTGGATTGGGTTCCACCCGGGATACTGGCTCGCCGCGTGATGGCGGCGCGGCGAGCTCGGAGCGAGAGGGCATCGGTCTATCTGGAGGATGGCTTCGCCGCTGAGTGAACCGCTATTGGCGTGCGGGTTCCGGAGTGCGTTGCGCCAGTAGCGCATCGAGCTGCTGTTCGGCGCGTTCGGCGCGGGTGAGGGTTTGGGCTCGGGCATCGTCGAGGGTGGCGAGGCGTTCCGATGCCTCCTGCCGGGCCTTGTCGAGGGCCGTCGTGGATTCCTGACGGACAGTCGCGATGTCGGCGGCGGCTTGGCGGCGGACGTCGCTTAGTTCCACGCGCGTTCGCTCGAGGTCGGTGCGGATCTGCTTGATCTCGTCGCGGGTTTCGGCGAGGACCTGATTGCGTTCGGATACAGCGGCTTCCGCACGTTCGATGGCACGCTCGGCATCGGCGGCCCGCTGTACCGCGAGGTCGCGCTCCGCGCCGGCGGCGGTAATGCGCTGAGTCGCATCGCGCCGCGCCTGCTCGGTCTCGGTCGCCGCCTTGGACCGTGCAAGTTCGATATCCTCGGTGGCCTGCTGGCGGGCCCGCTCCACGTCCTCTGCCGATTCCCTTCGGATGGTGCGGATCTCGGCCTCCGCGTCGGCACGTGCGCCGAACACGTCATCGGCCGCCTGCTTGGTCACCCGCTCGACTTCCCGCATCGCGTCGTCACGAGCGGCCAGTGCCTCCGCGATCCGCCCCTCCGCTTCCTCGGTGGCGAGAATGGCGTCCTCGGCCGCGGATTCGGCCGCCGCCCGCACCTCGTCGATATCCCGCCGCGCCTGCTCGGCAGCCACAGCCTTCATCTCCGCTTCCGCGATACGCCGTGCCGCATCCGCCTGCACAGCCTGAATCTGCGCCTCCGCCACCGCGGGATCCGCCAACGTCGACAACTCCGAGACCGCAGCCGTCAACGTCGTCCCCAGCTGATCGGCCAACGTCCGAAACTGCGAAAGCAACTCATCCGCCCGTAGCCGCGCCACCGCCGCCGGACCCTGTTGCGTCACAGTGACGTTCGCAACCGGACCCTCACCCTCCGCCTGCTGCTGACGTTGCCGTTCTCTCCAGGCCCGCCACCGCGTGTGGTCGGGGTGCTCACAGTATTCCGACGGCCGTCCCGGTCCCCCGGCGCGCGTGATCGGTTTCGTACAGCCCGGGTAGTTGCAGTTGCTCGACACAACGAAAATCGTAGCGTTGGTTTCGTCATTTCCAACGGAACAACACGAAACGAAAGCCCAAGTGGCCCAAATCAATCGGCGCCGTCCTGACCCCCGATAAGTGAACCTTATCGGGGGTCAGGCTTCCCGCTTCTCCCAATTCAGCACGGTATTTTTACGTTTCCGTTTGCGTCGCACCAACGCAACGTATTTCGACGTAACTCATCCAAAAACTGTGCTCGCTTGTACGGCCGTCCCAATTCCCGCAGAAACGAAACATCCGAGACTCGAACGAGTGGGTTGGAGCGAACCAGCGCCGCTACTCTGCGTCGGCGCGTAGCACCTTCGGGATTGTGGAGCAGGCAGCGCGCCGAATCCCCCACGGCAACGCATTACGGGTCAACGCGATGAACAGAACCGACACGACGACGACAGAGGAGGCAGCCTCGACGATCTGAAAGACCGTGAACTCGGCGCCGCGTGGCATCTCCAATACCCCTACTGCCACAGAGAATGTCACCACCGGTCCTCGAAACGTCGGTTTCGTCGCCCACGCGGCCAGCGGCACGATCGCCCACAGCAGGTACCACGGCTGCACCACCGATGACAGCAGAACGATTGCACCCACCGACAGGCCGAGCGCACCGATCGGGTGCAGGCGCCCGGTCCAGGTGGCCACCAGCATGCGCAGGCTCAGGAACGCGGCTGCCGCCATCGCGAGCGGACGCGTGAGGCTCAGCAACGCGTTGGTGTGATCACCCAGACCCAGGAGTACACCGCCGAATCCGGTGATGATGCTCAGAGCCGTCGGAAGCGACAGCCAGCTGTGTACCGCATTGGCCGTGCCGAGGGTGTAGATCCAGCCGAAACCCAGACCGCTACCCCAGCAGATCAGCAGAGTGGTGAGCGCGGCGATGACGCCGAGCACTATCGCGGCACGAATCACAGACCCGATCCGCCTGCCCCACTGCCGAGCCAGCACCATGCCGACGAAACCCAGGGCAATGATCGCCGGAGCCTTGACCATGGCCGCGAGGGTGATGAGAACTGCACCGAACCCAAGCAGCGCCCAAGCGCGCCTGTCCAACGACGGCGGTGAATCCCTCTCCACGCCAACACCAGTGGGGAGCGCGCGCAGACAGTACTCCAGCCCGACCAACATCAGTCCGAGCATCAGCGTGTCGTTGTGCACCCCCGCGACGAGGTGAAACAGCACCAGCGGATTGGCCGCGCCGAGCCACAATGCACTCACCGGCGCTACCCCGCAGCGGCGTGCCAATCGCGGCAACGCCCACACGATCAACGCCATCCCGCCGAGTTCGAGCAGCCGATGCGCCCAGACCCCGAGCAAGATGTTGTCACCGGTGATCGCGGCGATCCCGCGGCCGATCCAGAGAAACAACGGGCCGTACGGCGCCGGCGTCTCACGCCAAATGTTGGGCACGTTATTGGTGAGCACATTGTCCAAGCCGAGCCCGGTTGCCGGACCCACCACGTACGGGTCCAGGCCGCGGTGCGCGATTTCGCTCTGTGCCAGATACGAATACACGTCGTTGGAGAACATCGGCGGAGCGATGATCAGTGGAGTGATCCACAGCAAAAGGGTGCGAGCTAGCTGAGAGCGGCTGATCCGCTGCGCGGGAGCCCCACTGCTACCGCTGACCACGAACCTGCCCAACAGCAACCAGGCCAGCACCACCGCAACCGTGCCGATCATGCTCGTTGCCAGCATGGATGTCGGCATCCGTGCGAACAATCCGACCACCCGCACACCCGACACCGGATTCTGATGCACCGGCTGGGCGCCCACCCCCAGCGCGCTGATCGCCATCAATACTGTTCCAGTGGCCCCGAGCATCCGGATCCGCCCAAACTGCACGGTCTCCCGCCGATCGAGCCCCGGCACCTCCACCTCGTCGCTGTGCAGATTAGCGATGGAGTCCTCGGCGGGCGGTGTATCTAGGCCAATAACGCGACGACCCAGGTTGATACCCCTGCGCCGCAAGCTGTTTCGCTCCCCCACAGCACCCGAGCCTAGCCGCACCATATCGGCAGATTGCCCGACCTCGGTTCTGGCCAAGTAGCCATCGAACGGTACCCTGCGCGCAGCGAGTCCAGAGATGCCCAGTCCGGCGGACGGATGTAGGCCCCACCACTCAGAAACTCGGAGAGAGTCCGCACCGCGTAGCAGCGGCCCTGATTCGGCTCGAGCCGCCCGACATGCGAAAGATATTGCGCAAGCGCCCGTTCTGCGTGCTTGTAGTCCAGAATCGAGTCGCTCATACCGAAACTCCCTACCAGGATCGCCAGCAACCGGCCGGTGTGGTCGACGAGGTCTGTATCAGCGTCCGGCCGCGCAATCGCTTCATGCATCCGCGCCGTCCGCGCGACCTGGTGCGCAAAGTAGCCGTTGAGATGATGGCCGTCGCACGCCTTTCGAAGCAGCCACGGTTCGGCGGCGGAATCGTGGAGGTCACATATGGCCTCGACGAGATACACGCGGCCCCAACCGGCGGTCCGGTCGGCGAGCCAGATGAGATTGGTCGCCGCATCAGGGAGCCGCGCAAGAGCCCGGGCAGCGAGCGGGCCGAAAGTGCCGGAGAGCAGACCCACCGTCTGAATGAGGGGGACATCCTCCACGCTCCCGACCTCGGCGAGCATTGCCATACCCAGCACGGTCGGGGCCTCTTCGACACTGGTCCGAGTGAGAAGACGGGCAAGCCCACGAACCCGCTCAGGGTCTGCACGCCCGATTGCCTCAACGATGGCGACCTGTCGGTGAATCGGCAGCCGGTGCTCGGCGAGCTCTCGATTCAACTGCGCGACATCGCAGTTCTTCCCCGAAGTGCTGAGAAACGCGTCGAGAATCCGAGCCGTATGGACGCCGTCTCTGTCGCACGGTCTGCCATCCGAATGCGAGGCGCCCAGGCCGTCGGTGTCCGGATACGGCTCGCCGTTCGCGGGCAACGGGATACCTGGATGCCGACGTTCCAGCGCTCGGGCATGCTCGTAGAACGCAATGCGGGGGCCGAGCCGAGCCGAACCTGCGGTGGCCGTCACCGGGCGGAGGGGTGCTCGATTCTTTCGATCATGAGGATCGATGGTTACATGCGCAAACGAGGTATGCAACCGGTTCAAGACGGCACGACGTTCAATATCACTTGCTGACAACCGATTCGGGCCGAGATGTGCAACTCACTTAATTGTCGTAGTCATCGCCCATGTCGTACTCGTCAACGTCGAGCGCTGCTCGGGTCGACACCAGGAACTGGAGTGCGGACGGCGATAGATGCCACCCCAGCGGTCGAGGATATTGCCGCGCTCGATCCCATCCAGTGTCATGCGGAGCGGCCTCGACGCCGCCTGCGTCACGGAAATAGCGAACGACCTGCATTGTGGTGGTGACCTCTTCGTCGGTGCAGAGGGAAGTCAGTTGCGCGCGAACCGGTTCCAACCGATCGATCAGATGCTGGATCTGATCCTCGATGCTCTGATCGCCGCGGCAGACGATCTTCCAGGCATGAACACGTGGAAGGACATATTCGGCTGACCGGCTACCCATCACGAGTACCTCGTCCGGTTCCATCTCGATCCGAGCGGCCATCGCAGCGGCTGACAGCGAGGTGCTCTTCACCGAGAAATAGGAATACTGCCTGATCTTCACGACACAGATCCCACCACGAACGTTGGCGAACCCACGACTCGATTAGTTGTCCGCGGCGGCGATCCACTCGATGAGGGTCTCGAAGTCGTTCCGTTGCAGTCCTATCCGCGGGTCGACGTGGTGCAGGAGAGCTCGTCCACGGTGATGTGCCGATACCCATTCCCGGTCGCGGTCGGTGATCTCGTCGTCGATCCAGATGAACGATCGTCCTGCCGCCCATTCGGTCAGTGGTCGGGTCTTCCAATGCAGCCCGAACCATTCGTCGGTGGGATCGTCTGGACGTTGCGGCCAATCCACTATCGCCTGGGTGGTGGCGTGCTCTCGTGCGTCGGGTTCGTCCCGAACGGGATCAATGGTCCATCGACGTCGAGGAACAGTAGAGGTCGGGGCGGCCTATCCATCATTACCGCAGGCTAGACCCGGGCTGGTCTTGGAAGCGCCTTCCACAAAGGTTCAGGCAGTGGGCAATTCGATGCCTGCGAAGAGGTCGTTCTCGGGGAAGGTGGTTGAGACGTGGGTGTATGCCAGGTGGTAGTCCTCGGTGGGCCAAGCGGTCATTTCGAGGGGTACGGGGCAGGACATGGCGGGGCCGTTTGGGTCCACCTGGGTTTCGTGGGCCAAGAGGGCCCGGTGGCGGGTGGGGAAATGGGCGGCGCACGGGATCTGGGTGGTGATTTCCCAGGTGGGGGTGGAGTCGTCCCATTCGTCGAGGACGTTGCTGTGAGGGGAGGTGAGGCCGGCTGTGGTCATTGCCTGGTAGATGGCTTGGAAGTATGACTTGCTGTGGGTGCAGGTGTAATACAGCTTCAGGGGCTGCCAGGGGGCACCCGTTTCGGGGTGGTGGGTGGCGTCGGCTGCGGCGGTGAAGGCTGCTACTGCGGTTTGGTGGGTTTTGATGTGGTCGGGGTGGGGGTAGCCGCCGTTCTCGTCGTAGGTGACGATCACGTGGGGGCGGAAGTCGCGGATGAGGCGGACCAGGGCTGCGGTGGTTTCTGGGAGGGGGGCCATGGCGAAACTGTCGGCGGGGAGTGGTTCGCCTTCGGCGGGGAGACCGGAGTCGATGAAGCCGACGAAGCGGTGTTGGATGCCGAGAATCGCTGCGGCGCTGGCCATTTCCTGGCGGCGCACATCGATGAGGTTGGCCTGGACTTCGGGGCGGTCGACGGCGGGGTTGAGGATGTCGCCGCGCTCGCCGGCGGTCATGGTGCAGACCATGACTTCGGCGCCCAGTTCGGAATAGAGGGCGATAGTGGCCGCGCCCTTGCTCGATTCGTCGTCCGGGTGGGCGTGTACGGCCATCAGTCGGAATCCGGCGTATGAAGCGGGGCGGGTGTCCATGTCTTCGATCTTCCCGCGCGATTGATCTTGGTGGCAAACGCATTCGCGGCGCTCCGGGTCGAGGCCACTTCGCAGGCGAAAACCGTCACTGTGACGCCGCCCTGCTGGGTCGCGGCAACCGGAGGCGATAGGCTCGGTAGCTGAATCCTCTTCGCCGCCGCGAATCTTCGAAGGACGGAGTCCGAGTGCCCGACGAACCGATCAGCTGGGATCACCTGAAGAAGCGGGAGCCCACCCAGGCCGACCGCGACACGCTGCGGGCCGAACTGGTCGACCGGGCCGTCACTGTCCGCCGCGACGGCTGGGCCGACCACCGCGACACCTGGACGGCCGGAGATGCCGCAGGAGTCGCCTACCTGCTCGGCGACACTGCGGTATTGGAGGAACTCGAAGAGCCCGAGGGCTCGGTCCTGACCCGCTACGCCGGGAGCCTCTATGGCTTCAACGGCGCACGCAAGGACATCACCGCCGGACTGGTCGGCACGCAGGCCTGGTTCGATTCCGCCCGAAAGGAACTCGACTCCCGGAGTCCGCGCACCGCCGAGTGAGCGTGCGCGGACCGAGGTTCGCGATCAGCCGTCGAGGGCGCTGTAGACGCGGTAGGTGGGGTCGACGATGCTGCGGATGGTGTCGAGGCGGGTGTAGTTGTCGCCGAAATAGCGCTGCATCGGGTCGCCCGGCTCGAGGTAGTTGACATAACCGCCCGCCGAGGCGGACTTGATCATCTCGTGGGAGTCGACCACCCAGGCGCGTGCCACATCCGGCGGAATCGGTTCGTAGGCACCCCATTCCACCAGGGCCGCGTGATTGCGCCACGGGAAGGCGGCCGCGTCGAGGTGGGTGTCGCGGACCGCTCCGTCGAGGGTGTTGATCTGGACCCAGCCGGTATTGCCCGCCTGCGAGAACTTGGTGAGCGATGCGATGATCACGCCGATCACCTCGTCGTTCAGGGTGGTGACTACGTCGGACCCGTTGGTGAAGCTGGCGCGTGGCTGGGTGGCGCTGCCGCCCGCGAGCGCCAGGATGGTCTCCATGTGCGACAGGGCCCGGATCTCCACGCTGAGCGGGAGCATGCCGACCGCGGCGGTGAACTCTGCGGCCGCCGCGGCTCCCGTGCCGGGGGCGCACACCAGCTGGGTCCAGCAGTCCAGGCTGCCATTGCCGTCGCAGTCGACGCTGAAATCCGCCCACTGTTCACGAGGCGCCTTGGTCACCCATTGCTGCCAGCCGCGAATGCCGTCGGCGGCGCGGTCACCCGGGAAGGTCAGGCGCACCAGGTCTTTCGGCGTCGCAGGGCAGGTCTTGTAGGTGAAGGAGGTGACGATGCCGAGGAAGTGGCCACCGCCGCGCAGGCCCCACAGCAGGTCGGGGTGCGACGTTTCCGACACTTCGACCTTGGTGCCGTTGGGCAGCACCAGATTCGCGCCGATGAGCCGATCGCATGTCATGCCATAGCGACGGGACTCGAAACCCAGACCGCCGCCCAGGGTCAAGCCCGCGATGCCGACGGATGGGCACATCCCCGTCGGCAGGGTCTGCTCGTACGGGTCGAGGGCCTGATACACGTCGTACAGCACCAGACCGGGTTCGACCGTCACCTGCCCGTCGGCATACGTGATGTTGTTGAGGTTGCGCAGGTCGATGATCATCACGCCGGTCGCCGAGGACACCCCCGCATAGGAGTGCCCGCCGGAGCGGGCGGCGATCCGCAGATCGTTGGCGGCGGCGAAAGCGACTGCCGCGGCGACATCGTCGGCGTTGGCCACCTGGACCACCGCGACCGGCTGCTCTTCGTCGAACTGCGTGTTGAAGATCTGTTTGGCCGACGAGTAATCCTCATCGTCGGAGCGCACCACACGGCCTGCGATCTCCTTGGCCAGCCGCTGCCAGTTGGCCTCGTCGGCCAGCTCGATCCAGGACGGTGACGGGTCGGCGTGCGCTATGGGAAGCCCAGCGGCGGAAGCCAGTCCGGCTGCCGCGATCCCGAGTGCCCCTCGCAGGAACGTGCCACGCGAGAAAGCGCTAGTGGTGGTATCGATCGCTCGGCTCCCTCTCCCTCATCTGGTGAACTGTCACATTACTTGCCGGGTGACCTACCCGGCACACAGTTCCATGTCGCCGATAACGCACTACCACAACAGATCTCGCGGCGGCGGCGAATCCACCACGAAATCCGATCCACACAAACATCCGATCGGCGGCAATCGCCCAGCGTCGACGCACCGATCCCCGCCAATGTAGACGGTCACACTCCCGCCGCACTGTGGCACAGCTGGGAAATCGCTGTGTGATCGACGCCCGGGGAGGCTGACCTGCAACGCATTTCGAGCGCCATCGTAGGATCGGGTGGACGGGGAAGGTTGTCGAATGTCGGGATCACTTCGAATTCTGGTCTGCGGTGGCGGGATTGCGGGCAACGCGGTCGCGTTGCAGTTGCTGCGCGCGGGGATCGACGTCATGGTCGTGGAACGCGCCGCCGTGCCGCGGCCGGGCGGACAGGCCGTCGACCTGCGCGGACCCAGTCGCAAGGTGGCCGAGCGGATGGGGCTGATGCCGGGCATCCGGGAGCGACAACTGCACGAGCGCGGCATGATGTTCGTCGACGAACGCGGCCGCAAGCACGCCGCGCTGCCCGCCGAGGCATTCGGCGGCGAGGGTCCGGTCGCCGATATCGAGATCGCGCGCGGTGACCTCAATCAGGTGCTGCTGGACCAGATCGCCGCGCTGCCCGCCGAATCCGGGACCCTCGAATACCGCTACAGCGAATGGGTCGAGAAGCTGGTCCAGGATCGGGACGCGGCGACCGTGCACTTCGCCTCCGGCGCCACCGCCGAATTCGACATCGTGATCGGCGCCGACGGCCTGCATTCGGATCTGCGCGAACAGGTCTTCGGCCCGCACGAACGCTTCACCGAGTATCTCGGCGCGTACATCACCTTCTTCACCATTCCGGCGCCGGTCGATTCCGGCATCGAAAGCGGTTGGGTCGGTGTGTGTCCCGTCCCCGGCACCGCCGTCGCGGTGCGCCCCGATCCGGATCCGGCGACCGCGATGGCCATCATCTCCACCCAGATTCCGGCCGATCCCGCCCTGCGCCGGGATGTCGCTGCCCAGCAGCGGCTCATCCGGGATCGGCTGGCCGGGCACGGCTGGGTGATCCCCCAAATCCTGTCCGCCATGCCCGATTCCCCCGACTTCTACTTCGATGAGGTCACCCGGGTCCGGATGCCGCTGTGGTCGCAGGGCCGGGTCGTGCTGCTCGGTGACGCCGCCTACTGCGGCTCCCCCATGACCGGCATGGGTACCGCTCTCGCGTTGATCGGCGCGTACCTGCTCGCCGGTGAGATCGCCGCCGCCCCAACCGATCACGTGCACGCCCTCACCCGCTACGAGAACCGGCTGCGGCCGCTGGTCACCGAGGTGCAGAAGGGCACCGAGACCTCGGTGCGGTTGCGCCATCCCGACACTCGCCGCGGCGTCAGGGTAGCGCTGCTGTTCGTAGCGGTGTTGGCGTCCCGGCCCGCCGGTCTGGTCATGGGTCTGCTCACCCGACTGCTCGCCAAGCGCGCCGAGTACCCGCTGCCCGACTATTCGCTCACTGCTGCCGACCGACGGTAGCCAACGGAATCGCTCGCTATGACGTGGCCCGGTGCTCGTCGGTGCGGACTCACACGGCGGACGTACTGGCTGGATCGTCGGCCGGGCTCCGGAAACATACGATTCGTGCGCCGGGCAGGGCGCGCCGGGCGATTCCGGTCAAAACACCTGCGGGCGGCAGTTCGACAATGGTCGTGGCACCGCCTCGGTGCAGGGTCCGCTGACAGAGATCCCAGCGGACAGTGCGGGTGAGCTGTGCGACCAGCAGCGCGAGTGCCTCGCTGCCGGTCCGCACGATTCTGCCGTCGAAATTGGAGATCAGGGCGCAGACGGGATCGCGAGGACGCAGCCGCGCCGCGTGATCGGCCAATTGCCGCACAGCGGGGTTCATGTGGCGGGTGTGGAACGCCCCGGCGACCGTCAGCCTTCTGACTTTCGTTGCGGGCGGCGGAGTTTCGGTGAAGGCCGCTATTCGATCCGACCGCCCGGCAACCACGTGGTGACCTACCCCGTTGACGATGGCGACCTCGAGCCCGCCATCGGCGACGGACTCGCAGACCGTCGCGATATCGCCGCCGAGAACGGCTGCCATGCCGCCGGATTCGAGCGCGCAGGCCGCGGCCATCGCTCGCCCCCGCGTGGCCGCCAGCGCGATGGCCTCGGTGGGGGTGATGACCCCGGCCAGGGCCATCGCCGCCACCTCCCCGACCGAGTGCCCGGTCACCAGTCGCGGCGTTGGCAGCGCGCTCGCGGCCAGCAGAGCCACCGCTGTCAGGAGTGGTTGTGCCACTCCGGTATCGGTGAGGGCATCCGGTCCGGCGGTGGTGCCGAGGGTCAGGAGATCGAGTTGCGCGGAATCCGACCAGCATGCCAGCAATTCACGGGCATTCGGCAAGGCCAGCCACGGAACGAGCATTCCGGGTGTTTGGGATCCCTGCCCGGGAACGATCAATGCGTCCACGAATTCCACGTTATCCGCCCGACCAGCCACCCGGGGGCCGGAAGCCGGTACCGGGATCGGGCCTCCATCGATCCTCCATTGGTCCTCTATGCGCTGGTTGTAACTTTTTCTCGGCAGGCCGAAAGCATTTCGGCGCGCGTCGACGTCGACGAGTTCGTGCAGCGGTAGACGGGAAGCGCGTATGAAACTTCGTGGGCTCGCCGAAGTCCTTCCGGGCTCGCCGGTCGGCAACGGGGAGATGGCCGCGCGATTCGGTTTGCACGAGCGCTGGCTGGATCGGATGACCGGAAATCGGACTCGGTACTTCTGCGACGCGGCGGGCGGACCACGCAATACCGGGGATCTGGCCACCGCAGCCGGGGCAAAGGCCCTGACGGCCGCCGCGGTCGCACCCGAGGACCTCGAATTCCTCATTCTGACCACGGCATCACCGGACGCGTTGATGCCCGCGACGGTCAACTCCGTGGCTGATCGCCTGGGCATCAACGGTATTCCGACGTTTCAGCTCACCTCCGGCTGTGCCGGCGCGATGCAGGGTCTGTACACCGCGCGCGCCCTACTTGCGGCCGGTCTGGGCCGCGGACTGGTGATCGGCGCGGATTCGGTCTCGAGACTGTGGCCCGCGGATGGTTTGTCCCGCAGCATGCCACCCGCCGAACTGGTGAACTTCGCACTGTTCGGTGATGGCGGTGGCGCGGTGATCGTGGAGTCCGATGACGGGGACCCGGGGCTGGTTCTCGACCACATCGTGCTGAAAACGGTTGGCCTGGGCCGCAAACCGGCGCAGGTGGTGCGCTGGTACGGCACCGACGGCGCGCCGAAGATCCAGGCGGCAGACGGATCGATCGTGCGCGAACCGATGGGCGAAGAGGACTACCGGGCCATCGCGCAGCAGGTGCCCGACCTCGCCGATCGCACCTTCGCCGAGGTCCTGGCCGCCGCCGGATGGGAGTGCGGCGAGGTCGATTTCGTACTGGTGCCGCAACTGAACGGAATCATGTCCGAGCTGATTCGCCGCCGCCTGGGAGTTACCGAGCAGCAGGCGATCTCGTGTGTCGCCGACACCGGCAACAACGGAAACGCGCTGCCGTTCATTCAACTCACCCGCGCGCTCGAACGAATCGATCCGCGCGCATCGGGCGAACGCCGCCTCGTCGTGGTCACCATCGAATCCTCCAAGTGGATCGTGGCCGGAGCCGCCCTGCGCTACCGGGGCAGGCCCGCCGCATGACCGGGCCTCCGTTCGAGACGTCCGCCGCGATGCCACGTCCACTGCACCGGTTGCGCGCACTGCGCCGTGCCGGTGTGGCCGAGCACCTCGGTGCGGTACGAAATCTGTTGTGGGGGTTGACCGACCCGTTCGAACTGGAGAGTGCGGGCAAGCTGCTGACCGCCGACAGCACCCTGGCGGCGTGGCGTGGCTCGGGCATCATGCCCGAGACCTCGGTGTTGCTCTACGGGAATTCGACCCTGACGTCTGTGCCGCCGTTGGTGTTCGCACACCTGCTGCGCCAAGGCGTGTTGCCGCAGGTCACCGCCGCGGGTTTCGACGCCTGGCGGCATGACGCGCTGACCGGTCGATGGCCCTGCTCCCCTGCCGTGGTCGTACTGGTCCTCGACGATCACGTCGTGTTCGATATGGCCTGCGCCGACAGCGATGTCGAGGCGATCGCCCGCAGCTGCGCGCAGCTACCCGGTGAGCTCGAGGAATGGATCGCCCGCGCGCGCGAACAACTGCGGGCCCAGGTGATCGTCACGACGGTTCCGATGAGTCCGCGCCGTCGCGATGTCGTCATCGACTATCGCGGCAAGGCCCGGCTGGACGCGGCCTGGTCGCTGATGAATGCCGCGATCCTGCGGCTGGGCGAACAAACCGGGGTGGTGGCGCTGGCCTACGAGGCAGTGAGCGGCCACAGCGGAATCGTGTTCGAATCCCACCGTATTCGGCATATCGCCGGTGTCACCTTCGCGATGCCCTATCTCGCCCGACTGGCCGACGAACTCGCCCGGATATTCGTCGCGCAGCTCGGCCTGGCGCGCAAATGCCTGGTGCTGGATCTGGACGGCACGCTCTGGGACGGCACGATCGCCGAGGACGATATCGACGGGATCCGGGTCGGCGGCGTCTACCCCGGCTCGGGGCATGCCGAATTGCAGCGCGCCGCAGCCGCTTTGGCGGCCCAGGGCGTATTGCTCGCCGTCGCCTCCAAGAACGATCACGACGTGGCGATGGCCGCCTTCGAACGGCACCCGGAGATGCTGCTGCGTCCGCCCGATCTACTCGCCCACCGCATCGATTTCGCACCGAAACACGCGAACCTGCGGGCCATCGCCGCCGAACTCGGGATTCACACCGACGCCCTGGTGTTCTTCGACGACAGTCCGGTGGAGCGCGGGCTGATGCGCGCGGCCGCACCGGAAGTCACGGTCGTCGAGCCGACCGGTGATCCCGCCGATCACGCGGCGGTGCTGCTGGCCGCCGGTCACTTCAACGTGCTCGCGCGCACCACCGAAGACTCCGCTCGCCCCGCGATGATGCGAGCCGACCGGCAGCGCTTTCCCGAACGGCCCGACAACCTGGACGACTACCTGCGCGGCCTGGATCAGCGTCTGGAATTGCACTGCGCGGGACCGATGCACCGGATCAGGGTCGCGCAGCTGTTCGGAAAGACCAACCAGTTCAACCTGACCGGGCAGCGCTACACCGTCGTCGAGATGGCCGAACCGGCCGCGCACGCGGCGAGCTTCTTCGTGTGCGGCCGGCTGAGCGACCGTTTCGGCGACAGCGGCATCGTGATCGCGGTGGCACTGCGCGATCACGGCGACGAGTGGTCCATCGAGAACCTGGTACTGAGTTGCCGGGCATTCGGGCGCGGAGTCGAGAGCGCCCTGCTCGCAGTGCTGGCTCGGGCCGCTGCCCGAACGGACCGGGCCGCCGTCACGGCCAGCTTCGTGCCGACCGGCAGGAACAGCATGTGCGCGGACCTGCTCGGACGCAACGGATTCGAACAGATCGCACCGGACCCGCGACCGGGCGCGACGCGCTGGCGGCGTCCGGCCGACAACGACGCGTCGGGACCGGCTCATCTGACGGTCGCCGGTGCCGAGGAGGTGCTCGATGTTCTCGTACGAGATGCTCGCCGACCTGATCGAGGAATTGCTCGACGTTGATGCCGATCAGCTCACGCCACACACCGTGCTCTCCGATCTGGCGCACTGGGATTCGGTGGACCAGCTTCGTTTCCTGGTGCGCTTGGAGCGCCGCCTGACCGTACCGGTGGACTTCGACGAGTTCATGGCGGCGATGACACCGGCCGAGCTGCTGGTCGTGGTCCGGTCCGCGCTCCCTTCACCACGAGCACAGGCGGGTTGACGATGACGCATACCTCCGGACTTCCGATGGCACGCCGGGGAACCTGGACCTTTCTCGATCAGGGAACCCGCGGCATCAAGCACGTACATCTCGCCACCCAGGTGGACGCCACCCGAATGACGCAGGCACGCACGGACAGCGCCGCAGAGCTCGGCTACGTGGCGATGGTCGTCGCGGCCGTCGCCGGGGTGGTCGCCAAACACCCGGCCGGGCGGACCGTGCTGCGGACCGGGCCGCGCGGACCACGATTCACCGAGATGGCGGATGTCCAGGCCAAAGTGCTGCTCGACCGCACCTGGGATGGCGTCCGGTGTGTGCTGCCGTGCACGATCGAAGCAGCACAGCGTCTTTCGGCCGACCAGATTCAGCAGACCATCGATCGGTACCGCCAGGCTCCACTCGACGGCGCCGGCCCGCTCGCGGATCTCGTTCGACTGCAACACCTTCCGCTGCCGCTGGTACGCCTGGCCTACCGAATCGCCGCGATGCGGCCCGCCTGGCGGGCGCGGGTGCAGGGCACGGTGGCGGTGACCTCCGTCGGACAGGAGGCGGTGACGCTGATTCACCCGCTGATCTCGGGTGCGCTCGGATTCGGCATCGGGCACATCGAAGCGACACCGCTGGTCAAGTCCGGCGCCGTCGTCGTCGCACCCGCGTTCATGCTCACGCTGGCCTTCGACCATCGCGTCATCGACGGAGCGCCCGCGGCCGAGCTGCTCGCCGAGGTCAAGGAACGTCTCGAGAACTGGAGCCCACGATGAACGAGACCGATCAGGCACTGGCCGAAGCGAAGTCGTTCGTGCTGCTGCACGCGAAGTTTCTGGGAATCGACGACATCGAGGCGCTCTTGGCGCGGATCACCTCACTCGACGGAACCGAGACCGGCAGCTGGCTCGGGGTATTCACCGAGCTGGCCGCCGATTCCGCCGCGCCGGTGCGACGCCGAGCCGATCTGTACGGTCTGGCTCGATTCCCGTGTGCCGACACCGCGCCCAAACAGGCGGCCGCGGCCGAGGCGGCCCGCCTGGTGGCGACCGATCTCGTGGACCGGGGCGCGGGTAGTCGCGAAGTCGCGCGGACGCCGCACGGCGAGGTGCCGTTCCTGTTCCGCAGCGCGGGACCTGGCACCCCGTTGGCGATCGTGATCGGCGGCATCGTCTCGCTCAAGGAGCAGTGGGCGGCGTATCTCGATCTCGCCCCCCGGGTGGGGTGCAGTATCGCGCTCGTGGATTTCCCTGGTGTCGGCGAGAATCCGATGCGATACGACCGGGCCGCGACGGCCTTGTTCCCGGCGCTGATCGGCGCGGTCGGGACGGTGTGCGACTCGACGCGGACGGTCCTGATCGCACCGAGCTTCGGCGGACACCTCGCCCTGGCCGCCGCGACCGTCGATCACCGCATCACCCGCATCGTCACCGTCGATGCCCCGCTGCGAGCGTTCTTCATTCGTGCCGATCCGCGCGCACAGCTGCCCGTGATCACCGCACACGCCCTGGCACGCTGCTGCGGTGTGACTTCCGGCGAGCTGGCGCAGTGTCTTCCAGCGCTGGCACTGACCGAGTCCGAGGTCGCCGAGATCGGCTGCCCGGTGGACTTCGTGGTCAGCACCCGCGACGAACTCGCGGCGGCACCGGACTGGCGCTGGGCGCAGGCCCTGGCCCCGCGGCTGAGCTGCTATCCGATCGACGATATTCACGGCGCTCCACACCACCTGCGACGCATCAGATTCCTTGTCGCGGCGGCCCTGCTGACTCAATCCGGGCATCGCCGCGGGGCGCGACTGGCACGGCTGGGCTCCGGGCTGCGACCCGCCCCGGCCATCCAGGATCGACCGCGGTCCGGGCGCCCGTCCGCACGAGTACGGCGATGACCGCCACGGAATCCGAACTCGACGCGGCCGACTCGGTCGCCGTGGTCGGGATGGCGTGCCGGTTTCCCGGCGCGCGCGACGTATCGGCGTTGTGGCAGTTGCTGATCGACGGGCGGTCGGCGATCGTCGACGTGCCGTCCGACCGGTGGGACACCGCCACCCCCTGGGATCCGGTGCATCGCATTCAGCCGGTGGGCGGATTCATCGACTGTGTCGGAGAGTTCGATGCGGGGTTCTTCGGGATCTCGCCGCGCGAGGCTCGGGAGATGGATCCGCAGCAGCGGCTCATGCTCGAAACCTGCTGGCGGGCACTGGAAGACGGTGGTGTCGCGGCGAGCCGGCTGCGTGGCCGACGGGTCGGGGTCTACGTCGGTGCGTCCTGGCACGACTACGAGATCCTGCGCAAGGAACGCGGTCTCGGTGCGGACCGGCACAGCGCGGTCGGCGGTGCACTCGACATCATCTCGAGTCGGGTGTCCTACTTCCTCGGTCTCACCGGCCCGAGCCTGACCGTCGAGACCGGCTGCTCGTCGGCGCTGGTCGCGCTGGACCTCGCGGTGCGCGCGCTGCGCTCCGGCGATATCGACGCCGCGCTGGTCGGGGGCGTCAATCTGATTCTGGCCCCGGATGTTTCGATCGGCCTCACCCATTTCGGCGGGCTGTCCCCTGACGGTCGCTGCGCCGCCTTCGCGGCGACGGCCAACGGTTTCGTCCGGGGTGAGGGCGTGGCGGCGGTCTTCCTCGAGCGCTGGGAGCAGGCGCGACGCGACGGCGACCGGGTGCGGGCCGTAATCGTCGAGACAGCTGTCAACAATGACGGGGGCGGCGAAAGCCTGGTGACTCCGAATCCGCAGGGCCAGCGCGATCTGCTGCGCCGCGCCTACCGGTGCGGCAACGTGCCGCTGGAGCGCCTGGCCTACCTGGAAGCGCACGGCACCGGGACCAGCCGCGGCGATCCGATCGAAGCGGCAGCCATCGGCGAGATCCTCGGGGTGCGGCGACCACCGCAGGCAGGCCCACTGCTGATCGGTTCGGTGAAGACGAACATCGGCCATTTGGAGGCCGCCGCGGGAATCGCCGGCTTGATCAAATGCGTACTGTGCGCCGAGCATCGCAGCGTTCCCGCGAGTCTGCATGCCCACGAACTCAATCCCGGCATACCGTTCGAACTGCTGAACCTGAAGGTGGTGCGCGAACGCACCGATCTCGCCGCGGACGGCACGCTGTACCTCGGCGTCAACTCCTTCGGCTGGGGCGGGACCAATGCTCATGTCGTGCTGCGCACGCCGCCCGCCGAACGGCCGCTCGCGCCGGTGGGCGACCCCGGATTCGTGCCCGTCTCCGCGCATTCCGAGTCCACGCTCCGGCAGCGCTGCCGCGACATCGCCGACTCGCTGACCGTGGCCGAGGCCGACGGCGCGAACATCGTTGCGGCGCTGGCCGATCGAACAGACCATCACACCTGGCGCTGTGCGGTGGTCGGTGCCGATCCCGATGCTCGGGTCGCGGCCTTGCGCCGCTACGCCGATGACCCGACGACCCCCGCTGCCGACCGCGTGTCCGGGCGAATCCGGACGCGCGGTCGGGTGGCTTTCGTTTTTCCCGGCCAGGGTTCGCAGTGGCACGGGATGGCAGCCGGGTTGTACGGCACCGACCCGGCCTTCACCGACGAGGTCGACGCGTGCGCCGAAGCGCTTGCACCGCACGTGGATTGGGAACCGATACCGATCATCACCGGCGGTTCCGGCACGGACTGGCTCGAGCGGGTCGACCAGGTCCAGCCGGTGCTGTGGGCGGTCTCGATGGGCCTGGCGGCGAGCTGGCGCGCGGCGGGCGTCGAGCCGGATGCGGTGATCGGCCACAGCCAGGGCGAGATCACCGCAGCGGCCGTGGCCGGTCATCTGACCCGCACCGACGCGGCCCTGCTGCAGGCGCGCCGCAGCCGGGTCGTGCGTGCGGCGGCCGGGACCGGGAAGATGCTCGCGATCGAGATGCCGGTCGCCGAGATCCCCTCCGCACTCGACGGATTCGCCGACCGCGTGTCGTTGGCGGTGGTGAACGGGCCCACCTCGTGTGTGCTGTCGGGTGAGGCGGACGCCGTCGACCTGCTGCGGCAGGTGCTCGAGGCGGAGGGCGTGTTCTGCCGACCGGTCAACGTGGACTACGCCTCGCACAGCGTCGGCATGACGCCGTTGCGGAAGTCGCTCAGCGCCTTGCTCTCCGGCGTGCGACCGCAGGCGGGCACCGTCGAGATGATGTCGACGACGCTGGTTCGACCGATCGAATCGCACGAGCTCACCGGCGAGTACTGGGTGGAGAATCTTTGCAGGCCGGTGCTTTTCGCCGATGCCATGGCGGCGCTGTTCGACGCCGGGGTCACCCATGCGGTGGAGATCTCACCCCATCCGATCCTGTCGCACGCCGTACAGCAGCTGGCGGCGCTGCGACCGGACCCACCGGTCGTGCTGCCGTCGCTGCATCGCGGTAGCGATCCGGTGGCCGAGCTGACGCGCAGTAGAGCGCTGGCCTTCGTCTCGGGGCTGGCGCCGTTCGGCAATGTGACCTCGGTCAGCACTCCCCTGCCCGGGTACCCGTTGCAACCAGGGACCCACTGGTTGCCCGACAGCCGCAGCCGGGCACCGGGTCCGCGCACCCGGTTGACGGCCTCCCCGGTCGAGCCCGGTACCTGGCAGTGCGCGGTCGACGTCGGCGCTACCGAGCTGCCGTGGCTGGTCGATCATCGGGTGGACCAGGCCGTGGTCGCGCCGGGCGCGCTGCTCGTCACGCTGGCCTTGTCGGCGGCAACCGAGCTGTGGGGCGGCGGCACATCCGTCGAACTGACCGGCGTCGAATTCCGCAGCGCTCTGACGGTGCCGGGTCCCGCGGTCACCGTCCACGTCGTACTGCGCGAAGACCTTCCGGACCGGGTCGAGATCGACATCCGCTCGCAGCCGCCGCACGACAGGTCCTGGACCACCCATGCGCAATGCTCAGCGGAGCGGAACCCCGACGCGGTCGCGGTCGCGTTCCCGACCGGACTGCTCGACGCCGCGGCCCACGACCTCGACGCGTTCTACCATTCGTGCGCAGCTCGAGGTCTGGGCTATGGTCCCGACTTCCGCTGTCTGCGAAGGCTTTTCGTGCAGGATCTCCGGCAGGTGCTCGCTGCGGTGGAACTGGGCGAGCACGGGCGCGCCCAAACCGTGCGCGGCAGTTTGCATCCGGTGCTGTTGGACAACGCTCTGCAGGCCGCGCTGGCCGTGTTCGACGACGCCCGGACGCTGGTACCGGTCCGAGTCGCGAGCCTGCGAACGCACCTGGATCCCGCAGTGGACATCACGGGGATCTGGTCCCACGTGGTGCGGCGGTCGGCCACTTCGGTCGATATCCAGCTTTTCGATCTCACGCGCCGACCCCTCGCGAGCATTGTCGGGCTGGAGTTCGCCGCGATAGAGCGCACGCACGACGACGATCTCCGCGCCGATTACCAGTTCCGGCTCTCGATGGTCGCGGTGCCCGCCGCATCGCCGCCGTCCGCGCCGACAACGGTGGCCGTCGCACCGAACCCCGTTGCGGCCGAGTTGATTCCAGCACTGCGCCGAGCCGGGGCCGAGATCACCGGAATGGCCGAAACCGACGCACCAGCCGCAGTGGTGGTCTTTCTGGCACCGCCGGCCGGCTCGACACCGGCTGCCCAGAGTGCCGCGCTCCTGTCGCTCGCGCGGCTGGTGACCGACTGCGCATCGAGAGCCAACCCGCCTCGGCTCGTCATCGCCACCGACACCGCGCAGGCGGTGGATCGCGGCGAGCGCCCCGATGCGGGCGGTGCGATGTTCTGGGGCTTCGGCCGCGTGCTGCGGCGCGAACATCCGGTACTGCGAACCCGTCTGGTGGACCTCGCGTCGGCCGAATGTCCCGACCGGTGGAACGACTGCGCCGCCGAGGTGTGCGGCGACTCCGAGGAGGATCAGGTCCTCCTACGGGCAGGCGGGCGCTTCGTGGCCCGGCTCGTGCGCGACATACCCGCCGCGGATCCGGTTGTCGCGCAGCGTCCCTGGACCGGACCGGCCCAGCCGTTCCAGCTGCGGCCGCGACCGGATCTGGTGTGGGACGGCCTGCGCTATCGTCCGCTCGACGCCCCGGTCCCGGGGCCGGGCGAGGTGGTCGTTCGGATTCGGGCGGCTGGGCTCAACTTCATCGATGTCCTCACCGCGGCGGGGACCTATCCTGACCGCTCCGCGGATGTGGAGCTGCTCGGCATCGACTGCGCCGGTGTGGTCACCGCGACCGGTCCCGGCGTGGTCGAGCCCGCAGTGGGCGCCGCCGTGATCGCCTACCGGGCCGGGGCCCTCGCGTCCCATATCCGGGTACGCGCCGACCACACGTCGAAAGTTCCTGCCGGACTGCCGTTCCCGCAGGCGGCCGCGCTGCCCCTCGTCACCGCGACCGCCTGGTACGGGCTGGTGACCGTGGCACGGCTGCAACCGGGCGAGACCGTGCTGATCCATTCCGGGACCGGCGGACTGGGGCTCGCCGCTATCGCGGTCGCGCGGCGCTGTTCCGCGACGGTGATCGCGACGGCGGGCAGTCCCGAGCGGCGACAGTACCTGCGCGACAACGGCATCGAGCACGTCTTCGATTCGCGATCGCCGCGGTGGGTGACCGGGGTGCGGGCGGCGACCGCGGGGCGCGGGGTCGATGTGGTGCTGAATTCGCTGACCGGCGCGGGCATTCAGCGGGGATTGGCGGCGCTGGCCGAGGACGGGAGGTTCATCGAGGTCGGCAAACAGGACATCCACCGTGGCAGCAGTCTCCCGCTGGGAAGTTTCGCCAAGGGGATCAGCTTCTCGGCGGTCGACCTTGCCGGTCTGATGCAGCGCCGTCCCGAGCGATTCGCGACCCTGGTCGGTGAGGTCTGGGCCGAGATCACCGCGGGCAGGCTGCCGACGTTGCCGGTGACGGAGTACTCGTTCGCCGAGGCCGCCGAGGCGCTGCGCGAGCTGTCGCGGGGCGCGCACATCGGCAAGTTCGTCCTGACCCGACCCGAGTCGATCACCTCGATCGAGCCGGAACCCATGCCCGGCGGCAGGTTTCGCGCCGCCGGGACCTACCTGGTGACCGGTGGGCACGGCGCGCTGGGCCTGTCTCTCGCGGAATTCCTGGTGGATGCCGGAGCGGGCGCGGTGCTACTCGTCGGCCGATCGGTTCCCGGTGAGCACGTACATCGCCGGATCGCACGTATCACCGCCGACCGTCCCGAGGCCGTGGTCCGCAGCGTACGAGCCGACGTCTGCGATCGAGACGCGCTGGCGGACGTGCTGCGAACGGCGCGGACCGAGCTGCCGCCGCTGCGCGGGGTGTTCCACGCGGCGGGGGTTCTCGATGACGCGACCGTCCTCGGCCTACAAGCCGATCGACTGGCACGGGTACTCGCGCCCAAGGTGGACGGCGTCCGCAATCTCGACGAGCTGACCGCCGAGGATCCACTGGACCTCTTCGTCCTGTTCTCCTCGGCCGCAACGCTGATCGGCAATCCAGGTCAGGCCGCCTATGCGGCGGCGAACGCCTACCTCGATGCCTTCGCGCAGGCCCGGCGCTTCGATGGCAGGCCCGCGCTCAGCATCCAGTGGGGACCGGTGGCGGAGGTCGGCCTGGCGGCCGCGACCGCACAGCGGGGTGCGCGGCTGGCCGCGCACGGTATGGGTAGTCTCCCGGTCGCCGAGGTGTGGGCGGCGCTACGCCGCTTCCTCACGGTGGACGAACCGGTGATGTCCTATGTGCCGCTCGACATCCGGCAGTGGCTGGACACCTATCCCGACACCGCCGCGCAGCCGAGCTGGGAGCGGTTGCGGCACGCCGCAGCCAGCGGCCGGACGCATTCCGACGAAAGCGAATTCATGACCCGGCTGGACACCGTCGACCAGGCCGCCCGGCAATCGCTGGTGGGCGGGAAGATCCGCGAACTGGCCGGGCAGGTGCTGCGATTGGACCCGGCGGGCATCGAC
The DNA here is from genome assembly GCF_045161165.1 of Nocardia sp. NBC_00511. Lineage (NCBI taxonomy): Bacteria > Bacillati > Actinomycetota > Actinomycetes > Mycobacteriales > Nocardiaceae > Nocardia > Nocardia sp. NBC_00511. The sequence continues at coordinate 2,427,983 of NZ_CP107849.1, read as the reverse complement.
GGCCGGGCGCCCTTCAAAACGCTGGGGCTGGATTCGCTGCTGAGCCTCGAATTGCGCAACCGGCTGGAATCGGCTTTCGGACTGCGGCTTTCGCCCACCCTGCTGTGGACCTACGGCAGCTCCGACACGCTCGCCGGTGCGCTGTGCGACCGACTCGGCACCGCTTCGGCCACCGCACCACCGACTCGGTGACCCGGACAGGAGACGGCGATGAATCTGAACGGGGATGCGGGCGATGCTGCACTGCGGCGCGCGACAGCCACCATCGCGCGACTGCGTGCGGCGCTCGCCGCCACCGAGGGGCGCGGTCCGATCGCCGTGATCGGCGTCGGACTGCGACTGCCCGGCGGTATCGACGACCTCGACAGCTATTGGGCCGCTGTGTCTTCGGGCCGCGACCTGGTCGGCGACCTGCCCGCGCGGCGGCGATGGCCCTTCGACTCGGAGTGGTCCGAGCTGCGCGCCCGGGGCAGCTTCCTCGACGATCCGCTCGACTTCGATCCCGCGCTGTTCGGACTGAGTCCCCGGGAAGCCTGCGCGATGGACCCACAGCATCGGCTACTGCTCGAGGTGGTCTGGGATGCACTGGAACACGCGGCGATACCTCCGCGAAGCCTGGCGGGCACCCGGGTGGGCACCTTCCTCGGGCTCACCGGCCGCCAGGATTACGCGGACTGGCCCGGCACCGGCATCGACACCTACTGGGCAACCGGGATGGGCCACAGTTTCGCGGCAGGCCGCGTCGCCTACGCGCTCGACTTCACCGGTCCCGCAATGGTGTTCGACACCGCGTGCTCATCCTCGCTGGCCGCTGTCCATCATGCCGTGCAGGCCCTGCGCCGCCGCGAATGCGATGCGGCGGTCGCCGGTGGCGTGAACCTGGTGCTCGCGCCCGGCTCCACCCGGCGCATCCGAAGCACCGGATCGCTGTCACCGGGCGGCAGCTGTAAGACCTTCGACGCCACCGCCGACGGCTATGTGCGCGGGGAAGGGTGCGCGATCGCCGTTCTGAAGCGATTGGCCGACGCCCAGCGCGACGGCGATCGGATTCTCGCGGTCGTGCGAGGTTCGGCGATGAATCACGACGGGCGGTCCGCCGGATTCTCCGCGCCCAACGAGCGGGCGCAACGCGCGGTCATCGAAGCCGCACTGGCCGATGCCGAATGCGACGCGGCCGACGTCGGCTTGCTCGAGGCGCACGGAACCGGTACGCCCCTGGGTGATCCCATCGAGATGGCGGCCATCGCGGCGACCCTGGGGCACCGGAACGGAGGGCGGGTGCTGCACGTCGGCTCGGTCAAGACGAATGCCGGGCATCTGGAGGCCGCCTCCGGCGTGGTGGGGCTGGTGAAGGCACTGCTGTGCCTGCGGCACCGGGAAGTGCCGCCGCTGGTGCACTTCCGGACCTTGAACCCGCGCATAGATCTGACCGGCACCCGTATCCGGGTGTCGAACGAGCGGCAGGAGTGGTCACTGCGGGAATCCGGACCGCTGGCGGGAGTCAGTTCCTTCGGTATCACCGGAACGAATGTCCATGTCTTGCTGGGACCGGCCCCCGCAGCGGCGCGAGCGGCCGGGATCCCTTCGACGACAGCCGGATTCGAACCCTCCGCGCGCAGCGAAACGGCGCTGCGCCGATACGCCGCCGCGCTGGCCGAACGCGCCGACACGCTCAGCACGAACGAGTTCGTGGCCTTCGCCTACACCATCACTCATGGCCGTCCCCGTCATCCGGTCCGCCTGCGCATCACCGCGGGCGACGGCGCGACGGCGGCCGCGGCGCTGCGGAGTTTCGCTGCGTCCGAAACACATTCCGCGCAATGCACCGGCGATTCCGCGCAGATCGAGGCCGAACGCGAGAATCAGGGCGCGGACATCCGCGCCGAACACCTGATCCTCGATCTACCCCACGTCCCCGCACAGCGGATCCGGTGCGGGCCACCCTTACCCAGCCCCCTCCCGGCCGTGGTGGCCGACCGCCACGATCGATCGACCCAGCCGAGCGAGCCCGAACGCGCGCCGACACTGCACGTATTGAACTGGACGCCAATAGAATTCGGCGAACCAGAGCTGCCGGTCGCGATTGTCGCCGGGGACGATCCGGCGACCGTCGACGCGCTCGTCGCGGCGGCTGCGGCGAGGGCCGCGCACGGGATGGTCCTGGGCGGATCCGCACAGCATCCTCCCCCCGGATGGTCGAGGCATCCACTGCCGGACGACGATGTGGAGTGGCGCACCATCTTTCACGGCACGGATGCCGCGACTCCGGTCTTTCTGCTCGTTCTGCGGGCAGGCGCGCTGCCGGACTCTCCCGACCGCGGCGCGAACCCCGCCGGGGGCGCAGCACTGTTGTGCACGCGGGCGACCTCCGCGCTGCGGCAATTGGCAAACTGCCGACCCGATGCCCGCGGTGTCCTGATCACCTTGGGTGCGCACCGGATTCACGAGAGTGATCCGGCCACCGCGGTCCACTCGGGGGTGCTGTCGGGATTGGCGCCGGTGCTCGGCCTCGAACTGGGGCCGGTCTTCGGCGGAACGATCGACCTGCCGGTGACGCCGACCACGGCGGACTACGCCGCCGCCGTACGCGCCGTCGTCGGGCACGGCAACGACGACCTGCTCGCCGTCCGGGCGGGCGTGGCCCACGCTGCTCGGATCACGCCCGCCGAGCCGACATCCCGTGCCGAGCTCACCGTGCGATCGGATGCGACCTATCTGATCAGCGGCGGCGCGGGCGGTGTCGGCTCCGCCATCGCCGCTGACCTGCTCCGACGCGGTGCGCGTTCACTACTGCTGCTGGGCAGGCGACCCGAAGGCGCGCTGCCGCCGGAGAGTCTCGACCGGATCGGCGCACTTCGCGCGGGCGGCGCGGCGGTGCGATACGCAGCTGTCGATTGCGACGACCCCGACGCGCTGCGCACGGTGTGGCAGGAGAGCGATCCACCCGTTCGCGGCATCGTGCACGCCGCCGGGACCCTGTCCGGAAAACCGATACGGGATGCCGACACAGCCGATTTCGACACGGCACTGCGCGGCAAATACAGCGGAGCCTGGTGGCTGCATCTGCTGAGCAGGGACACCGCTCTGGACTTCTTCATCCTGATCTCCTCGGCCAGCGCGTGGTGGGGCCACGAGGGCCACGCGGCTTACGCCGCCGCGAACGCGGGTCTGGACGCCATCGCCGCGCACCGACACGCCCTCGGAATGCCCGCGCTCGCTCTCGGATACGGTTCATGGAACGTGCCGGGTATGGCCGACAGTGCTGCCCGGCACGAGCTGGCGCGCATGGGACTGCCCGAAGTGTCACCGACACAAGCCTGTTCGCTGCTCGCGGATGCCGGGCCCGGGGGCCGGGCACATGCGCTGGCCTGTGCGGTCGACTGGGTCCGCCTCACCGAGGTGCTCGACACCATCCGGCCGCGGGCGCTGTTCGATCGGGTGCGCGGCGGTGGATCGGCGGCGTCCGGCTGCGTGCCACTCGTGCGATTGCCCGTCGCGGAGCGCGCCGACGCGGCACGGGAGCGGGTGCGAAACCTGTTGGCCGCCACCCTCGGTCATGCCGATCCGGGTCTCGTCGACGAGCAGGTGGGATTCGTCGCCCTCGGCCTGGATTCGATCATGGCGGTCGATCTCGCGCGCAACCTCGGCGCGTCGACCGGCGTGACGCTGAAGGTCTCGGACGTGTTCGACTACCCCACGGTCGCCCGGCTGGCCGACCATCTCACCGAACGCGCAGCCGGACCGGCCGGAGCGCACCCCTCCCGCCGTCCGCCGCCGCGCCGCACCCTGCCACCGGTTCCCGCCGGACGCGGCGCTGCCGAGGATCGAAGCGCCGGGACCTCGGAGCCGATCGCGGTGATCGGCATGGCCGGACGGTTCCCCGGCGCGAATTCTGTCGACGAGTTCTGGGAGCTGCTCGAGGCGGGCACCGACGCGGTCGGACCTGTACCACCCGAGCGCTGGGACAGCGGCGCGCTACGGTCGCGACCGGGCGGCGGCGATCGGGGGACGATCAGCAACGATCAGGGTGGATTCCTATCTGACATAGATATTTTCGATGCCGACTTCTTCGGCATCACCCGGCGCGAGGCCGAGAACATGGATCCGCAACAGCGACTGCTGCTGCAAACCACCTGGCATGCCCTCGAAGACGCCGCCATCGACCCGACCGGCCTACACGGCAGCCGCACCGCGGTCTTCGTCGGGATCAGCAATTCCGACTATGCCCGGCTGCTGGCGCGCGGCGGACCGACCGGGTTGGACGCCTATTTCGCCGGGGGCACCGCACTCAACGCCGCGGCCGGACGGATCTCCTATCACCTCGGGCTCACCGGGCCCGCCATGGCGATCGACACCGCGTGCTCCTCGTCGCTGGTCGCACTGCACCTGGCGGTGCGCTCGCTGCGCGCGGGTGAGTCCGGGCAGGCGATCGTGGGCGGCGTCAATATCGTGTGCGCACCGGAGAGTTCGATCGCCGTGAGCCGGGCGCACATGCTCTCGCCGACCGGGCGATGCCGGAGTTTCTCGGCGCGCGCCGACGGGTTCGTGCGCGCCGAGGCGTGCGGGGTGGTGCTGGTGAAACCCCTGACCGCCGCCCGGCGCGACGGTGATCGGGTACTCGCGGTGATCAGGGGTACGGCGGTCAACCAGGACGGGGCCTCGGCCGGGCTCACCGTGCCCAACGGGGCAGCGCAGACATCCGTCATCACGGAGGCGCTCACGGACGCGGGTCTCACCGGAGACGACATCGACTATCTGGAAGCACACGGAACAGGCACAGCCCTGGGCGACCCGATCGAGATCGGAGCGGCGTGGAACGCGCTGCGCGGAACCCGGACGTCGAGCGAACCGCTCTGGGTGGGTGCCGCGAAATCCGCTGTCGGGCATACCGAGTCGGCTTCGGGCATCGTCGGTGTGATCAAGACCGTGACGATGCTGCGGCACGGCGTGATTCCGCCGAGCCTGCACACCACGGAACCGAACCCGCACATCGGCTGGGCGGAGATGTCGCTGCGGATCCCGCAGACCGCCGTACCGTGGCCGCGGACAGGACGCGCGCGCCGAGCCGGGGTATCGAGTTTCGGGTTCAGCGGCACGAACGCACATGTCGTCCTCGAGGCCGCTTCGGATCCTGGCCCACTGCCCGGTGATCGCGACCGGCAAATGGCCCCGGCGGCCGGAACAGTGGTGGCACTACCTGTTTCCGCGCCGGATATCGCGGCGTTCGAACGGGTGCGGGAGCACTGGCAGCCCTACGTCGACGCGGCGGCGTCGAGTGGGCAGCTGGAGTCGCTGGCGGCGACCGCGGCCCGCGGTCGCGCCCAGCACCGGTATCGCCGAGTACTGCTGGCCGACTCCACCACGCAACTGCGGGAGCGGTGGGCCGCACCGGATCCGGCGCACATCAGCGCGCGGACACCACGTATCGGCTTCGTATTCCCCGGCGCGGGTTGCCAATACCCCGATATGGGGCGCGGACTCTATGAGACCGAACCGGTGTTCCGGGCGGCTCTCGACGAGTGCGCGGAATTGCTCACCGAACATCTCGATGTCGATCTGCGCGACGTGCTCTACGGCGAGGCCGCCGACCTGCTCGATGGGATCCACTACACCCAGCCGGCCATGGTCGCGCACGGCGTGGCGCTGACGCGGCTGTGGCGATCATGGGGCGTGACACCGAATCTGGTGGTCGGGCACAGCACCGGCGAGATCACCGCCGCCATCGTGGCGGGCGTCCTCGACCTCCCCTCGGGCCTCAGCTTGATCGCCCACCGGGCCCGGCTCATGCACGCCACCGCGCCGGGCGCGATGCTCGCCCTCGCGGCACCGCTCGACCAGGTCCGGGACTGGCTGGTGGGCACGGACTGTGATGTCGCGGCCGTCAACGGGCCTGCGGCGGTGGTGATCTCGGGGCCGCCCGACGCCGTCCGCGCTGTCGCGGCAACAGCGCGCGCGGCGGACATCAAGTACCACGAACTAGCCATTTCCATTGCCGCCCACTCTCGATCGATGACCACGATCGCAGCCGAGTTCGCGCGCGTCTGCGCCCGCTTCACCTTCGCCGAGCCCGAGATCGCGATCGTGTCCAACGTCTCCGGCACGGTGGCCGTACCCGGCTCCTATCACCCGGACTACTGGGTCCGGCATCTGTGCGAGCCCGTGCGGTTCCAGGACGGAGTGGCCGCGATGGTGGCGGCCGGGGTGGACACAGTCATCGAGCTCGGGCCCGATCGGACCGCGATCAATATGATCGCCGATGCCGCGCTGACTCCGTCCGGTGGCGCCCTCGCCTCCATGACGCGCGGTACGCCGGACCGCGACGTCATGGTGATCGGAGCCGCGCAGCTCTATGAGCTCGGAGTCGACATCGCCTGGGACCAGGTCTATCCGGCACTGCGCTACCCCGCCTGCGCGGCACCGTCGTATCCCTTCGCTCCGGTGCGGTACTGGACCCCGCACACCGAACCTCCGACAGCCGAAGCATCGTATTCAGCACCGCACCAACCCCATTGGGGTCGAGAACTGCGGTCACCGGCAGTCACCCAGCGGGTGTTCGAGTTCAAGCGAACCGCGGACTTCCCGGCATGCCTGCGCGATCACCGCATCGAAGCGACAGTGTTGGTGCCGGCCTCGTCACATCTGGCGACCATCGCAAGCGCCTTACAAGCCGACACGGGCGGCGGTGCCCCGGTGACCCTGCGCGACGTGGTCTGCACCGACCCGTTGATCGTCGGCGACGAGGACGCCTTCACCCTGCAACTGCTGACCGCGACCGGCCCCGCGCCACAGCGGCTTTCGATCGTCAGCACACCGACCGACGGCCCGCGCCGAGATTGGCGCACCCACCTGACGGCGAACCTCGTCCCCGACGCCGCGCCCCCCGACGCCGCGACCGTGGACGTCGAGGACTTCATCGCCGACGCCGATCACAGCATCGACGGCATCCGCTTCTACGAGTTCCTGCGCGCACTCGGCTATTCGCTCGGACCGGCGTTCCAGTGGGTTTCGCGGATATGGGTCCGCGGCGATGAAGCACTGACCCGATTCCAGCTCCCGGAGCTGCCCGATCGGCTCGAGGACTATGTCCTGCATCCCGGCTTGATCGACTCGTGCCTTCAAACGATCGGAGCCTTCCGCATCGGCGAACCGACATCCCCGAATATCGGACTCGCGGTGCCGTTCTCGATGCGAAGCGTCCATCATACCGGACCGGCCCGCTGGGACACGGCACTGTGGGCACACACCAGGGCTACCCGGACGCGCCCGCTCACCGAGAGCGGACTGCGCGTCGAGACCGCCGACATCACGCTCTGGAACACGGCGGCGCGTCCGCTGCTGGTGGTCGAGGGACTCCGGGTCCGCGAGATCGCCCGCTCCGAGCTCCGCCGCTCCGGTCCGATCCCGACGGCTTTCGAATCCCCCTGGGCCGCGACCACCGTCGCGGACGCCACCGTCTTCGGGGGCTCCGAGACCGGTCTGGTCAGCGTCCTGGGCGTGGATACCGTTGCGACACAACGGGTACGCGTGGCACTGCGGTTCGCCGGGCATATCGTGATCGACTCCGAGCCCGATGCCTACACCGGGCCGCCGACGCTATATGTCGATACCCGCCTGGTGGCCGACGACATCGACACGGCGGCAACCACACCCGATCAGGTGGCCGCCAGCTGTGCCGACCTCGCCGCGGACCTTCGACGGGCCGATCCCGCCACGCCCCGCATCGTCCTGCTCGACGACCGGATCGAACTCGCGCCGCTGACCGCTGCGGTGGAGGGCCTGCTGGCCTGCCTCACCGCCGAACAACCCGCACGGCGAATTCTGAGCATCACCCTCGGAAACGCATTCCACACCGGCGCATTCGCCACTGTCGTCGAGTCGTGGATCGGCGCGCACCAGGACCTGTCCGCGGTCCGGTTGCACGGGTCCGACATCATGGCCCGCCAGCCTGTCGCGCTGCCGCTGCCCGCGACACCGCTGCAACTCGTCGCGACCAGCACCGTGATCACCGGTGCGTTCGGCGGACTGGGCGGCGCGCTCGCGCGAATGCTCGCCGCACACGGCGCGCGGCACCTCGTACTGGTCGGCCACCATGCCCCGAATGCCGCTGCCCAGCAAACGCTCTCGGAGTTGTCCGAGTCGGGCGTCGGAGTCGACATCGTGGTGGGAGACGTGACCGACCCGCAGGTCTGCGAGCAAGCGGTACGGATCGCGAAGACGCGCGCTCCCCTGCGGTATGTGTTCCATCTCGCCGCTGTCGTCGCCGATCGCCGCTTCGACGAGCTGACCCCCGCTGATTTCGATCGCGTCTTCGCTGCCAAGGCCGCCGGAGCCGCCGCACTCTCCAGGGCTTGCACCGGAACAGATCTCGCGGGCTTCGTACTGTTCTCCTCAGCCGCCGCGACCGTCGGATCGCCCGGTCAGGCCAATTATGGTGCCGCGAACGGCTACCTCAACGGATTCGCCTCCACACTGCGGCTTGCCGGAATACCCGCGGTGGCCGTCGCGTGGGGCCCTTGGCTGCCCGATTCCGGACGCGGCTTGGCGGCCGGCCCGCGGATCGCGATGCGGGCCGGGAACCGCGGCGTCGGAACCCTCTCCGACGCACAGGCCTGGAGTCTGCTGCACACGGCGATCACCTGCGAGCGAAACCCGGTGTCCGCCATGGCTATCGATCACCTCCGGCAGCTCGGCGACCGCACCGGGAGGGCGACGCCCGCTCCCATCACGCGGACTGCCGGGACCGTCCCCGCCGATCACGGCCGATTGCTCCGCGCGCTGATCGGGTTGCGACCCGCTTTCCGGTTCGAACGAATCTGCGGGGAGATCCGGGGTGAGATGGCCCGGGCACTCGGTGAAAACGACAGTCGTGCCGCGCTTTTCGACGACCACCGGGGCTTCGAGGACAGCGGACTGGATTCCATCATGATGCTGGACATCGGCGCGAATCTCGCCCACTCGCTCGGCATCGTGTTGCCGTCCACCATCGCGATGGACCACGCCTGCGTGCACGACCTCGCGACGCACCTGCTCGAGGTGTGCGCTTGCGAGCCTGTACCGATCGCCGACCAGTCCGGACAAGACGACGCGTTGATCCGCGGCCTCACCGATGCGGAACTGATCAGCGCCATCGAGCGAGACCTCGACAGCGAGCAGTGAGGCGGCCATGCAGATCACCGAGGCCAGGGAATTGCTGGTACGCCAGCTCGGTCAGCTGCGCAGGCTTCGCGCCCGCGTGGCCGAACTCGAACTCGCCGCGCGCGAACCGCTGGCGATGGTGGGTGCCGCACTGCGCTTCCCCTGCGGTATCAGCGACCTCGAAAGCTATTGGGAATTCCTACTCGGAGAGCGGAACGGCAGTACCGCCATTCCCCCGGACCGCCCCGGGCTGCGTGCGGTCCATCAGCCGGGCAGGGCGGGGCCCGGCCGGTCCTATGTCGGCCGGGCGGCATTCCTCGACGACGTCGCCGCCTTCGATGCCGGCTTCTTCGGCATATCCAGTCGTGAAGCCGCGACCTGCGACCCGCAGCAGCGACTATTGCTGGAGACGACCTGGGAGGCTATGGAACGTGCGGGCATCGCGGTGGAACGACGGCACCGCCTACCCGTCGGCGTTTTCATCGGAATGATGTCCTCGGACTACGCCGAGCGGCCCGTCAGCGGCACCCCGGAGCCGGGGCCGCTCACCCTGGTCGGCGGTGGGCACGCACTCGCCGCCGGGCGGATCAGCTACACCTTCGGCTTCGGCGGACCCGCGCTCAGCGTCGACACCGCGTGCTCGTCGTCGCTCACCGCCCTGCATCTCGCGGCACAGAGCCTGCGGCGCAACGAATGTCGCTATGCGCTGGTGGGCGGTGCGAACCTGATCTTCTCCGGCGGCACCATGGTGGCACTGTGCCAGAGCGGCGCGCTGGCATCCGACGGCAGGTGCAAATCCTTCCTCGACTCCGCCGACGGATACGGGCGCGGCGAGGGCGTCGGCGTCGTCGTACTGATGCGGCTCTCGGATGCCGAACGCGAAGGCCGCCCGATCATGGCTGTCCTGCGCGGCAGCGCCGTCAACCACGACGGTGCGTCCTCCGGGCTCACGGTCCCCAACGGCCGCGCCCAGCAGGAGGTTATCCGGGCCGCGCTCGCGGACAGCGGACTCACCGCTGACCGCGTCGGCTATGTCGAAGCGCACGGAACCGGCACGCGCGTAGGCGATCCGATCGAGATCCGGTCCATCGACACGGTGCTCGGGTCCGGGGCACCGCAGCGTCGGACACCGCTGCAGGTCGGCACGGTCAAGGCGCGACTCGGGCACCTCGAGGGCGCGGCCGGCATCGCCGGCGTGATCAAGGCCGCGCTCATGGTGCGCGAAGGCCAAGTGCCGCAATCGATCAGCGTGGCAGACGGACCCCTGAACGCCCTGGTCGACTGGGAGGGGTTGGACGTCGAGGTCCCCCGTGGCACTCGACCGTGGCTCCCGGGCCCCGCGGCCCGCGTCGCCGCGGTCAGCTCGTTCGGGATGAGCGGTACCAACGCACACGCTCTGCTCGAGGAGTATCGGCCGCCGGCGTCGCAGTCCGGTCACACCCGATGGCCGGAGTTGCTGACCGTCAGCGCCAAATCCCTTCCGGCACTGCGCGATTCCATCGCGGCGATACACGGTTTCCTGGCCGACCTCGACACCGAATCCGTCGCCGCGGCCTGCCACACCCTGCGGGCGGGCCGGGTAGCGCACGCATATCGCCATGCCGTGGTCGCCGACAGCATCGCCGATCTCCGCACCGCGCTCATCGCAGCCACCGATATCGCGCCGCCATCCGGTCATCTCGGCGTGGTGTCGATCGCGTTGTCCGACAACGACAACCGTCTGCGATCCATGATCGAAGCGCTGGCACCCAGGTTCCCGCTGCTGTTCGCCGGGACCACCCCCGACCGAGAGCCCGCGCAGCGGCTGATCGCGGCCTGCGCGGCACTCGGTCTCACCGTCGATCCCACCGGCCGCCCGACCGACCCGGCGGTCGTCGCGCGGGCGAGCTGGGCGGAACACACCGTGGAACTGACGAACCAGGACCCGGTGCGGGAGTTCCTCGCCCTGGTCGCCGAGCTGTTCCGATCCGGCATCGATATTTCCCTGGCAGCACTCGCGGCACCGGGTACCGCGATCCTGCCCACCGTGCCGACCTATCCATTCCAGCGGAAGCCGTACTGGTTGGATGAATCGCCCCGGCCGACAGCCCCCGCGGACCGCGTCGTACCGCCGGACGCCCGCACCCGCTCGTTCGATTCCATCACCGAGTCGATATTCGCCGAACTGGCGGCGGCCCTGCACGCCGACGCACCCGTGGACCGATCGGCCTCGTTCCTCGACGTCGGCGGTGACTCGTTCACCGCGATGCAGCTCACCATCACCCTCGAAAGCCGCTACCGCGTGGAATTCGCCGCGGACGAAATCGATTTGGCGGCACCGCTATCGGTCATGGTCGAGGCATTGGCCGCCACGGTGACGAACGGGTCGCCCGCCAGCGGCGGCAGTCAGCCCAGTACGCCGTGAGCCCCGGGCAGCCGATGGCGCATCGCGAAGGATTGGCGCGAGTAGCCGGCGGCCACACCGATGAGGTCCAGCGACAACCGCGAACAGGCGTGCGGCACGATATCCAGCGCCGGATCGGACACCAGCAGAGCCTGCTGCAGCCTGCGCACGCGGGACGACGGTTCGAGCCCGAGATCCAGCTTCAGCGCACGATGCAGACCCTGATAGACCGCCAGTGCGCTCGCCGGTCGGCCCGAGCGGTAGAGGGCCACCATGAACTGCGCGTGCAGGTTCTCATTCAACGGATGCTGCTGCACCAGAGTGGCCAGCTCGCAAAGCAACTCGTGGTGATGCCCGAGCCGCAGGTCGGCTTCGATGCGCTGTTCGAGGGTGCTCAGGCGCAGTTCCTCGATGCCCGCCAGTCGGGCTCGCAACACCGGACCCGGATGCACGTCGGCCAGGGCAGGGCCGCGCCACAGCGCGAGCGCGTCGCGCAACGCATGCGCGGCGGTGTGCTCGTCGTCATTTTCCAACGCCGATCGACCATTTCGAGAAAGCTCCTCGAACACCCGCAAATCGAGGCTGCCCGGTTCGATGGATAGTAGGTAGCCTTGGTGACCGGTGAGCAACGGGTTCACGGTCGGCGCGAGCGATTTCCCGGAGCCGGCCAGGCATTTGCGCAGACCCATGACATACGTGTGTACGGTGGCCACTGCCGAGGCGGGAGCGTTTCCGTCCCATAGCTCTTCGGCACACTCGGCAACCGATACCGCCCTGTTCGTATTCAACACCAGCAGCGCGAGCAATTGCCGCTGCTTCGGCGCCGTCGGCGTTCGCGGCTCGTCATTTTCCGTCACGACGAGAGAACCGAGGATGCCGAACTTCATCTTTCGAATCCCTTGCCATACCGGACCGGTGGCCCTGGGTAAATTCCCCGAGCCACCAGACCTCCGAAATTCGGGGAGATATCAGGAGAGATAGTCGTCCGTGGCGTTCTGATCGCCGTGGAAGCTCCTGAACTGGGTGATCTTTCCGTTGGACACGGTGAAGACATGAACGTCGCGGGTGTCGATCGTCTTGTTCTTGCCTTTGCGCTGGCCCCGCACCTGGACCAGCGCCATCACCTGGTCGCCCGCCGCGGCGATGGTCTGCGGTTCCAGCGACATCTCGGAGCTGGCACCGCGCATCTTGGTGAAGAATTCGACGGCATTCTTGCTGCCGCGATGGGTTCCGGCGTGCGGATGCTGGCCGGGCACCTGCACCGCGGCCTGATCATGCAGAAGCTCCTGCTGCACATGGGCCATATCGGCCTTGCCGAGGGAAGCGTAAAGATCCTGCACTACTGCAATATTGGACTGTTCGGACATCGAGTCCTCCAGGGGCAGATATTCATTTTCGGGCGGCGCAGCCCGGGACCGTCTACCAGCAGGCACGCCGTAGCAGCTCGGCTCCGCCAGCGGTCACGTAAGCGGTGCGACGATGATCCGCCGGCCGTGAGGCGCATTATCATTCTCGCGCCGAGTCGCGATGAATACAAGGGATGTGTTGCCACCGTATGATGGAATCATGAACAGCCACAGCCGAACTCACTCGGAACGCAATAAATAGCCCCCCGTTGCGGCCGCAAACAAACCGACCGAGACGACTCGGCAAAACGGCCGGAGATCCGGTTGATCTGATTAATTCGCCGAAGTGCCGCGCTGCCCGGGTTCGCCCGCGCGGTCACTACATCAGCGACCCGAGTGTCGCGGGAGCGGACGCGCACGTCATTCTGGAAGGCGACGCCGAGCAGCTCTGCGGACTGACCGGCGCGGTGAGCCGAACAGCGTGAACGTCCCGGTCGGCCGGTAGGCCGGCGCATCGGAGTTCTCTTCTGGTGCCGATCGAAGAGCAGCAGGCAGCGCACGTCACCGAGGAAAGGCAAGTCATGGCCGACAAACCGGCAATCGTTCTGGTCCACGGGTTCTGGGGCGGCGCCGCCCACTGGTCGAAGGTCATCGTGGAACTGCGGCAGCGCGGGTACGGCAACCTGCACGCCGTGGAAAACCCGCTCACCGCACTGGCCGACGACGCCGAACGAACCCGCAAGATGGTGCGCCAGATCGACGGCCCGGTCCTGCTGGTCGGGCACTCCTACGGCGGCGCGGTGATCACCGAGGCCGGTGACCTGCCCAATGTCACCGGACTGGTCTATATCGCGGCGTTCGCGCCCGACGCGGGCGAGAGCCCGGGGCAGATCAGCGAGCAGCTGCCGCCCGCCGCCTTCGCCAATATCGCCCCCGACTCCGACGGCTACCTCTGGATCGCACAGGACAAGTTCCAGGAGAGCTTCTGCCAGGACCTGTCCGACGAGGAAGCCCTCGTCATGGCCGTCACCCAGAAGGCCCCGCTGGGCTCCACCTTCGCCGACACGATCACCGCGCCCGCCTGGAAGGCCAAGCCCAGCTGGTATCAGGTGTCGACCGAGGATCGAATGATCAACCCGGACAACGAACGTCGGATGGCCGAGCGCATTAAGCCGCGCGGACTCATCGAATTGCCCGCGAGTCACGCCTCGCTGGCTTCCCAGCCCAAGGCGGTCGTGGATCTCATCGACGAAGCCGTGCGAGACCTCGGCTGACCTGCCGATCCGGGCCGAGTGTGAACAAATTCATGCCCGAGTTCGCGATGCGGAATTTGCGGTAGCGCCGCAGACGGCGGTTGTGAATTCGCCAAGCTCGGCCTGGTCCGGCGCGAGCAGCTTGCCGATGTCGACTTCGCGCACGGATTCCGATTGACCAGCTGACATCCGCCGGGCAGCGGAGCGAGCGTCCGAGGGGGCGGTTGCGACTGGATCGTCGACGGACGAACGCCGCTCCGCTGCCGTACCCGCCATCTTGCACGCGCGTCCGCGAGCCCGCCAGGACCCGACGTATGCGGTGACGGATAGCCCGGGTGCGACTTCACACGTAGCAGGTGAAGCGCGAGCCCGATCGCGACGGAAAGGTCGGAATGGTCATTCGAATCCGTTCGAAACGAGGCCACCATGAACTTCCCGATCATCAATTTCGGCTCGGCGGCGATCAATTTCGCCGATGTCGTACGGCCGGGTGTCGGTCGGCGGTCGATACTGCTGGGAGCCGGGATGCTGGCGGTCGGCGTGTTCGGGGTGGCGGCCTGCGGTCGCAACTCGGGGTCGCCGCAGACCGTGCCCACGCCGGGCACTCCCGGACCCGACGAGGCCATCGCCACCGACGCCTACGTGTTCGGCTACCCGCTCGTCATCATGGATGTCACCCGCGAGCACAGCGCGCCGGAGAATCGATTCGATCACGCGCGCTCACTGCCCGACGCGGCCAACCGCTCACTGGTGCGGCCCAACGAGGACACCCTCTACTCGAAGGCCTGGCTGGATCTGCGCACCGAACCGGTGGTGTTGCAGGTGCCCGCGATGGACGCGGGCCGGTACTGGCTGATGCAGACCATGGACATGTGGACCAATGTGGCCCAGAACCCGAGCAGTGTTCGGCCGCAGGTGAAATCGGGAGCCACCGGGCCGTTCACCTACGCGTTCACCCCGCCCGGCTGGAACGGGACGCTGCCCGACGGGATCACACAGTTGCCGATGCCGACGCCGCAGGGCTGGATCCTCGGGCGCATCGCGGTGAACGGGGCGGCGGATCTGCCTG
Source organism: Nocardia sp. NBC_00511 (assembly GCF_045161165.1). Lineage (NCBI taxonomy): Bacteria > Bacillati > Actinomycetota > Actinomycetes > Mycobacteriales > Nocardiaceae > Nocardia > Nocardia sp. NBC_00511. Next base: position 2,412,797 of record NZ_CP107849.1, on the reverse strand, counting down.
CGGTGCATGCCATTCAGGATCAACTGCTGATCGCGCCGTTGAGTGAATGGTCGCGCCGGCCGGGTGCGGGCAATCCGGCCGCGGCCGCGCCGGGACCCGCCGATCCGGTCGCCATCGTCGCGAAGATGGACGGGCGCACCTTCTTCAACCGGCTGTGCGCGGTGATGGCGATCGACGCGCCCGCGTCGGAAGACGCTGCGGCACTGGAACGTTTCGCGCATCTCGGGATCAGACCTGGCGGCAGCGTCGACGATGTTGCGGCCGACGTGCTCGACGCCGCGGTCACCGCTGGGCTCGGGCGGGTCGAGGACTACCGCGACCCGGGCAGCCATGACTTCAACGGGTGGACCTACAGCGCGGACACGGGCCGCTACGGCACCAATTACGACCAGCGGGCCTACGTCGCGCGTGGCGGCCTGGGTGCGAACGTGCCGGAAGACGCGATCTACCCGAATTTCTACGGCACCGCCGATGCCAGCGGCGTACCCCGCACGTTCCGCATCCATTTCGAGCCTGGGCAGTTGCCACCCGTGGATGCCTTCTGGTCGCTGACCGCCTACGCGGCCGACAGTTTCCTCATCCCGAATCCGGCGGGGATCTACGCGGTCGGCCATCAGGTGCCGGTCACGCCGAACGCGGACGGCAGCGTCGATATCGCCGCGCAATACGAACGTCCCGGCCCGGAGATCCCGTCCGCCAATTGGCTGCCCATCCCCGAGACCGGCGCATTCACTCTCACGCTGCGCCTCTACGCCCCGAAATCCCCGGCGGTCGACCGCACCTGGACCCCACCCCCGGTGACGACCCCCTGACCTAGGAGAACCGCTGTGCCGATCTCACTGCAAGGCAAACCATTTCGCGTGAGAGCAGCCACGGTTCGCCTGGCAGCCCTGACGACCGTGGCGCTACTCGCCGTCGCCGCCTGCGACGCCGATACCAAGCCGACCGAAACCAAGGACACCACCATGCCGAGCACGACTCCCGCACCCGACTACCCGCTCAACCAGCCGGTCATGGTCACACCCGACAATTTCGTGGTGGTCCGCCAGGCCCTGCTGACTCTGGCGTCCACCTTGCCGAGCACCGCGGGGGCGTTCGGTCCCCGCGACAAGGTCGACCCGATCAACCATCTCATCGGCAGTGCGTCCGCGTGGGGCGGCAACCCGCCCGAGGATGCCGAGTACCTGACCGTCACACCCGGTCGCAACGACGGCAACACGATCTATCGCCTCCGAGTGAAAGACGTTCCGGTGGAGGGCTTCTGGTCGATCAGCGTCTACAACGCCGCCGGGCAGTTCCAGCCGAATTCCGCCAACGCCTACACCGTCGACAACGTCACCGCGAAAGCAGAACCGGACCGGACCGTCGACATCCAGTTCGGCGGCTGCAACCCCACCGTACTCAATTGCCTGCCCATCGAACCCGGGTGGAACTACATGGTCCGCCTCTACCGTCCGCAGGCCCCGATCCTCAACGGACAGTGGACCTTCCCCGAGGCGACGCCGGTGTCGTAGGGACTCGACGGCGATACCCGACGCTCACCGCATGGGTGATTCGGGTGAGCATCGGGACCAGCACGTACACCACGCACGGTACGACGATGGCGGTGAGAACGAAGGTGCGCACCAGCAGCGGCAGCTGTGCCGTCGCCGGGCCGATCAGGGCCAGCGCGATGGTGATGGTCGGGTAGACCGCGATCCAGGTGATGAGGGCCCGGCGGTGCATCGACGGAACGGCAACTGTGCCGCCGGTATTCAGGTTGCTCACTGTGCCTCCTCGGAGGAATTCGCGTGGGTACGGCGAAATGCTGCGGGTCGGCACCCGTCCCGGCAGGTCCGCGAATGTCCGGACGTGGCGGAGAAGCCGGGACGGGTTGCCGCCATTGGGCCCGTAACGATCATCGGCTGCCCCGCCTGCGCGGGTCAATTCTCGGAATGTCTTGGCACGCCCCAAGATCCGGCTTGGGGCGTTCGGAAACTACGGTGGCAGGGGTGCGAATAACGTTCGACGACCTGCGCGTCTTCGTCGCGGTGTGCGACACGGGGAATCTCAGTGCCGTCGCCCGAGAGCTGTCCTGCACCCAGCCTGCCGTCAGTCAGCATGTGAAACGGCTGGAGCGGGCGACGGGAGTTCGGCTGCTGGAACGGCATTCGGACGGGGTGACGGCGACAGCGGAGGGACTGGTGCTCTACGCGGCCGCCACCGAGGGGATCGCCGGTCTGGACCTGGCACTGCATCGGCTGCGCGAATTCGCCCGGGGCGAAGCCGGTTCGGTGCGGGTGCACACGGGGGCGACGACGATCAGGCACTTCATGGCCGAAGCCATCGTGGAGTTCCGTCGGCGATTTCCGCGCGCGCGACTCGAATTCCGCACGACGGTGTCCAGTCGGCAGAGTTTCGATGCGCTCGCCGAGGGGGCCGTCGACCTGGCGTGGGTGACCATCGGTGCGCCGGTACCGGGTATCGAGTTGCGGCCGATCGTGGAGCTGCCGTGGGTGCTGGCGGTTCGTGATGACGATCCGCTGGCCGGTCGGCTCGCCGTCACCGCCGCGGATCTCGCCGAGCTCGAGCACATCCGGCTGCCCGAGCACGCCGCCTCGCGTCGCCATCTCGACGCCGCGCTGGCTCGGCTCGGGGTCGAAGCGGCCTCGGAAACCGGTGTGACGGACTGGAATACCGCGGTGCTGCTCGCCGGACTCGGGGCCGGGCACGCGATTGTTCCGGCGCTGCCCTATGACTCGGGTGCGGCGGCGGACAGCCGGGTGCGGTATCTGGCCTTGCCGTTCGTGCCGCCATTGGCGGTGGGCTGGGCGGTGCGGCGCTGGGATGCGCTCACTCCGCTGGCCCGGGCCTTCGCCGATGCGGTGGAGCGACGACACCGGGGCACGCCCGAATGAATCGGGCAAATCGGTAGCGATCGGATATGGGAGCATGACGTCGTGACCCTGTCTCTGATCACGATCAGTCTCGTTGTGCTGTGCTGGGCGCTGGTGGCGGCGAAATTCGGGCAATGGCTGGTGTCCGCGCCGATTCTGATGGTGGCGGCCGGGGTGGCCGTCGGGTTCGTCATGCGGGATTCGGTGGGGGCGGCGCTCAATACGCAGACGGCGTTGACGGCGGCGGAGTTGATCCTCGCGGTGCTGTTGTTCGTGGACGCCACCGAAGTGAAGGACGGGCTGTTCGGGAAGTCGCCACGGACGGCGTTCCGGGTGTTGTTCCTGGCCTTGCCCGCGAGTATCGCGCTGGCGATGCTGATGGGCGCATGGCTGCTGCCGGGGCTGTCGTGGGCGGTGCTGCTGGTGATCGCGTGCGTGGTGGTGCCGATCGATTTCGCGCCCGCGTCGTGGATCGTGCGCGACAAGCGGATTCCCGCCCGCGTGCGCGACACGCTCAATGTCGAAGGTGGATACAACGACGGGATCGCGTCGCCGATCTTCGTGTTCGCGCTGGTGATGGCCGGGGATCTCAGTCACGAGAAGACGCCGTGGGAGGCGCTGGGGACGGCGGGGCCCGCCACGGTCAAGGCGTTGATCGTCGGGATCGGGATCGGGGCGGTGCTGGCCTGGGCGGCCAATCAGGCCGAGGGCCGCAACCTCATGAGCGAACAGTCCAAACGCATTGCGCTGATGGCTGTTCCGGTGCTGACGTTCGCGGTCGCGACCGGCATCAGCGGCAATGGATTCGTGGCGGCGTTCGTGGCCGGCATCGTCACCAGCTATCTGCGCAAGTCGCCCACCTACGAGCGGCAGCTCGAACTGCTCGACGACATCAGCTTCGTGCTCGGCATCGTGATGTGGTTCGTGTTCGGGCTGGTGTCGGTGCTGGTGGTGTTCACCGAATTGGGTTGGCGGATGCTGTTGTTCGCGCTCGCGGCGCTGACGGTGGTCCGGGTGGTGCCGGTGGTGCTGTCGCTGATCGGGTCGGATCTGACTCGGCCGCAGCGGCAGATGGTGGGCTGGCTCGGGCCGCGCGGCACCACCTCGATCGTGTTCGGGCTGCTGGCGTTCAACCGGCTGCACGACACCGATGCCGATGCCGCGCTGACCGCCACCTTCTATGTGGTGCTGGGCAGCATCGTGGTGCACGGGATCGCGTGGCCGATCGCCGCGCACGCGCTGCCGCACCGGCGGCCCGCCTCCAAGTCCCGGGTCGGCACTCGGGCTTGACCTTGCCCCCGGGGGCAGGATTTACATTCGGTGGCATGAAGATCGGCGAACTCGCTCGGCTCACGGACATCAGCCCGAAGGCGATCCGGCGATACGAAACCCTCGGGCTGGTGGCTCCGGCGCGCACCGGCAACGGCTACCGCGAATTCGACGACGATGCGGTCCGGCTCGTGCGCGAGATCCGGACGCTCAACCTGCTCGGTATTCCGGTCGAGGAGACGCGGCCGTTCCTGGAGTGCCTGATGGCGGGCAGCAGTTTCGGCGACGACTGCCCTTCCTCGATGGCCGAGTATCGCAAGGCCATCGACGGGCTCGACGCCAAGATCGAGGCGCTCACCGCGCGGCGTGAACTGCTCTCGAAGCGGCTGCACCAGGCGGCCTATCGGCACAGCAGCGTCCCTCCGGCACCGGTCACGGACTTGACGATCCTGCCGTCGAATGTCCCCGAGCCCGCCGATGACGGTGCGGCGCAACACCTTCCGGGCCGCGCGATGCCCGGCCTGACGCTGGCCGCGACCGACGACCGGGAGGTCGACCTCTCGGCGCTGGATCCCGGACGCACGGTCATCTACCTCTACCCGTTGACCGGCCGCCCGGACACCGACCTCCCCACCGGATGGAACGACATTCCGGGTGCGCGCGGATGCACCGTGCAGGCCTGCGACTTCCGCGACCATCACGTCGAGTTGCGGGCCGCGGGTGCCGCCGGGGTGTTCGGCCTGTCGAGCCAGCCGACCCTCTACCAGCGCGAGGTCGCGGCCCGCCTCGCGCTGCCGTTCCCGATGCTGTCCGATCCCGAGTTGTCCTTGGCCGCGGCCTTGTCGCTGCCCACCTTCGAAATCGACGGCTCGCGCCTCTACAAGCGGCTCACGCTGATCGTTCGTGGCGGGATCGTCGAGCACGTCTTCTACCCGGTGTTCCCACCCGATCGGCACGCTGCCCAGGTCCTCGACTGGCTGGCCGATAACCCGGCGTAAATTCGTCCGGGGTGCACATATGCCCGCGAAACTGAAACAGGTTATCGTCGGGCGAGCGCCGAATCTGTCACTGGCGCAATGCACACCAGCCAGGAAGGCGCATGCCATGCCCTATGTGACCACCGAAGACCAGGCCCAGGTGGCCTATCGCGACACCGGCGGCGACGGCCCGGCCGTGCTGATGCTGCACGGGTTCTTCATGGATTCGGTGATGTGGGAGCCGCAGGAGAAGTCCCTCGCCCCCGACTATCGGCTGATCTCCATCGACAGTCGCGGGCATGGCGGCAGCAGCGACGGCGACGAACCGTTCGACTACTGGACCCTCGCGCGCGACGCCTTCGCCGTCGCCGACCACCTCGGGATCGAGAAGTTCGCGATCATCGGCCAGTTCCAGGGCGGATGGATCGGAATGCGGATGGCGTTGCAGCAGCCCTCGCGGGTGCTCGGGCTGGCGTTGATCGGATCGCGTTCGGATGCCTACGACCCCTACGAGTACCCGGCCTACAAGCGAATCATCATGAACCAGTGGATTCTCGGTGATGGTGATCTGCGGGCGCTGGCCGAACCGATCGCCTCGCAGATGGTAGGCGGCACCCGCGAACACCGCGCCTTCTGGCTGGATCGCTGGCTGGCCGACGACCGCCGCCGCCTCGAGCAGGCCGGGTGGGCGCTGATGAACCGCGAAACCATCGACGACGAACTGAAGGTCATCACCTCGCCGGTGCTGGTCATGCACGGGATCAGCGACCCCGTGTATCACCGCAGTCATCAGGAGGCGCTGGCCGCGCGGTTCGGCGGCCGGACCCAGGTCGAGACCATCGACGGGGTCAACGCCAACCACTCACCCAGCTACACCCACTCCGAGGTCACCGATCCGATCCTGCGGACCTGGCTCGACGGCCTGTCTGCCTGACCTTCTTGTCCCCGGCCGGGAAACCGATGACCAGCACACCGGTTTCCCCCGTGGGGTAGATCGCTTCGCGCACCGTCACCGTCGATTCGGTGGCCGGAGACCAGATGCGGCGCAGGCCCGCCGGACGCCCGGCCACCGCGACCACGCCGCTGTCCCACAGGCGCCGGAAATCAGGGACCGTGCTCACCGCGTCGATCACCTCCATCGTGCGACCGTGCCCGCCGTCGACGACCGCGATATGCCGCATCAGACCGACCAGCGTGCGCGCCTCCGCCCACCAGTCCGGCAACACCAGTTTGGCCTTCGGTGAGGTGAACATCCACTGCGGCAACGACTCCGCACCCACCAATCCCGGCAGCAATCGCGTGTAGGCGTCGTTCGCCAGGTCCACCCGCCAGTTCGCGATCCAGGCCGCGGGCGTCGGATCCAGTTGCGTGACCAGAAGATTCACGTCCTCCGCGATGGTCGGCGCGCCGAGTGTCCGCATCTTGCGTCCCGTCAGCGCCCACCAGTGCTCACGCTCGTCGTCGCTGACGCACAGCGTGTTCGCGAGGTTGTCGAGCGTGTGCCCGCGGAAGTCGACCTGAACGTCCTGCTCGAGCTTGCGGAGTGTGCTCAACCCGATCCGGGCCTTGTCGGCGAGCTGTGGCTGCGTCCAATCGTGGCGATCCCGTAGCTGTTTGGTGTACGCGCCCAATGTCGGCATCCGAATTTCCGCAAGCATGTAGCGACCTTCCTAGTACTCGTTCCAGTCAGTATCAGGAGTACAGGCGAAATCGCTACTCACCAAGAGGGTAGCCGGATTGGCCGTCCACGCTTGCGCGGCGGAGCAGGCCGATGTTTTGATGATCAACAAGCAGCTGACCTGCCCGGACGCAACCGAATCGGCATTGCGCCACGGCTCGGGTCACCGTGTGTCCGCGCCTGCGGCAGCGCTCCCCGCGCTGCACGCGACGCAACGTATTCGGATGGTGTCGGCCGTCCCATGATCCTCTCGCGGTGTGCAGCGGTGGGGACCGCACACCGCGAGAGCCCCTCCCGCTCGGCGTGTTCGGCGCGCGTTCCGCCGCCGTCGCGCCGTGTTGAGTGCCGACGAATCCCTGCGCGGCGCTGCCGGATCGGTGCATGGTGGGCAGGACCCCGGAACAAGGAACGCATCATGACAGCTTCACCGAGACCGCCCGGCGCCCGGCCCGACTCGATACCTTCCAGCCCTGCCGAGATCACGGCCGCGTGGCTGAGTTCGGTGATGGACGAGCAGTTCGCCTCGGTGCGGGTCGAGCCCGTCGGCACGGGACAGACGGCGTCGACCTATCGGGTGACCGCCGAGTCCTGCGGATCCACCCGCACTTTCATCGCGAAGCTGCCGTCCCAGCAGCAGGATGTGCGTGAGCGGGTTGCGCTCGGTTACCGCGCGGAGCACGCCTTCTACACCCGTGCCGCCGATACCGTCTCGGTGCCGCTGCCGTCGGTCTACTACTGCGATATCACCACTGATGCTTCGCAATTCGTACTGTTGATGTCGGATTCCGCGCCCGCTACGCAGGGTGATCAGATTCGCGGGTGTTCCGAGGCGGACGCGCTCCTCGCGGTCGAGGCGCTGGCCGGTCTACACGGACCGCGCTGGTGCGATCCGGCGTGGCTGAGTTTCGAAGGCGTCACCATGCCGAAGGCCGACGCCGACTTCGCCCGCGGCATGGGGGAACTCGGCAAGGTCGCCCTGGATGCGGTTCTCTCGGGTCTCGGCGACCGGATCGGCGCAGCAGATCGCGAGACCCTCACCGCCTCAGCCGCACTCTTCGAACCCTGGCTGATCACCGGCCCCGACCGCTTCTGTCTCCTGCACGGCGACTATCGCCTCGACAACCTCCTGTTCGATCCGGCCGAATCCACTGTGACGGTTGTCGATTGGCAGACCATCACCATCGGCCTCCCCGCCCGCGACCTCGCCTACTTCCTCGGCACCAGTCTCTCCCCCGATCTGCGCGCCACCACCGAACACTCCCTGGTCAGCGCCTACCACCACCGGCTCCTCGCCCACGGCGTCACCGACTACACCCGAGCCGACTGCTGGACCGACTACCGCCTGGGCATGCTCCAAATCCCCCTCCTGACCACCTTCGGCTACGCCTTCGCCGCGACCACCGACCGTGGCGACGACGCCATGCTCGCCATGATTCACCGTGGCTGCCAGGCCATCCGCAGCCTCCAAACCCTCGAACTCATCAAGACACTCGACTGACCCGCCACGGAATCGGACACCATGAGCAGTCCCCCGCCGCCAGGCTTGTTCGCAGGAACCGCCTGGCACTACGCGCGCTACCAGCCGGGCTATCCGCAGCAGTTCTTCGACGACATCCTGAACCGACTGCGGCCCGACAAATCCGGCCGACTACTCGATCTCGGTTGCGGCACCGGTCAACTCACCATTCCACTGGCTCCGCACTTCATCGAAGCCGTAGGCCTGGACCCCGAACCCGACATGCTTCTCGAGGCCGCTAATGGTGCCCACTCCGCCGGAATCACCAATGCGACGTGGATCCAAGCCAGTTCGACAGACCTCCCCGCCCAGCTCGGCAAGTTCCAGCTCGTCACCATGGGGCGGTCGTTCCATTGGATGGATCGCGAAAAGGTCCTGACCGCGCTGGGCCGCATGACGGACAAGAACAGCACAGTCGTCCTGGCCAACGACAGCTGCATGATCCGACCTGCCACGGCCTGGCAACAAGCCATCGAAGCCGTCCAGGCCCGCTATCTCCCAAGGGATTCGGCACCTCCATCTCTTCCGGACCACGCCGACACCCGGACCCACGAGCAGGTCCTGACCCACTCCCCATTCCCACGCGTCGAACGAATCGCCTACGAATTCGACCGGGTCTGGACCCGAGAACAGGCCATCGGCTACCTCTACTCGACCTCGCTGCCACTGCGACGACTACTCGGCAACCGTCGTGCCGACTTCGAAGCGGAAGTCGGCCAGGCACTGACCGCCGCAGAACCGAGCGGAATCCTTCTCGAGCCAGTGACTCTGGAAGTTCTGATCGCCGCGAAGCCATAGCGGCGCAGCCGAGTCGAACCGAAGGACTAGTGCGTCGCCGATAGTGTGGTGGTCGTGCCTCGGATGCTTGTGCTCGGCGGGACCGGCGTGATCGGCACTGCGGTCGCCCATCGACTGCTCACGGACGGGTGGACAGTCGACTTGGTCGGGCGAGACAGCACGCGGATGCCCGCCGAACTCACTGCCGCCGGTGCACGATTCATCCCGGCAGATCGCAATGATCGTGCCCAACTGGCCGCTGCCTACGGCGATGGCGCCGACCTACTGGTCGACTGCCTGTGCTTCACCGCCGAACACGCCCGGCAACTACTCCCGTTCGCGCGGGACGCCGATTCAACGGTGATGATCTCGAGCAAGGCCGTCTACGTCGACGACAACGGCCGTCACTCGAATTCCGCCGCCCCGCCCGAATTTCCGGCCCCGATCCGGGAGGACGACAGAACGTTGGCTCCCGGGAACGGTGACTACACCACTCGGGACGGATACGGCGCCAACAAGGTTGCCGCAGAGCGGATCCTGCTCGACAGCGGCGCACCTGTGACAGTGCTGCGGCCGTCCAAGGTGCACGGCGTCGGTGGTCAGCGTCCCCGCGAATGGCACTTCGTCAAACGAGTGCTCGACCGCCGAAAGACGGTCCTGCTAGCCGGCCAAGGCCTCGGCATCGACCACCCAACAGCCGCAGTCAACCTCGCCGCCCTCATCTCTACCGTCGCAGCGAACCCGGGTCGCCGAATCCTGAACAGCGCAGACCCGAACGCACCGACAGGCCGCGAGATCGCCGCGACCATCGCCCGCCACCTCGACCACCACTGGACCGAACTCCTGCTCGACAACGAGGCCGACCCTGAATTGGGCCGCCACCCCTGGGACGCCCGCCCACCGATCATCCTCGACATGACCGAAGCCACGAACCTCGGCTACCGCCCACTCGGCGACTACGCCACAACCGTTGCCCCACAACTCGACTGGCTGGCCGCATCCGCAGTGGCAGACGAAGACGGCACCTGGCGGCTGCCAAGAATCGACCAGGACTTCTTCGCGTCTTCCTTCGATTACGCCGCAGAAGACGAACACGTCGCTTCTCGCACCTGACGACCAGCGTCAGAGGTTTCCCAGCCCGAGCCAAGCCGCGAATCCGCGCACACTGTCCGAGCGGCGGGCGTCGTCGCGGGCCAGTACCCGGACGGTTTCGTGCACCATCGGGTGATACCGGACCATCGACGGTGCCAGGGCGCGAGCGGCGAACAGTGATTCCATAACGCCCTGACGGTTGCCGTGCAGCTGATACGCGCGAGCGAGATCGATCTGGTGATGACCGGATCGAGAGCGAGGCGTTCCGGTTGGGATGTGCAGGTTGGCTGATCGGCGGATCGCTTCGGCACCGTCCATCATCTCGACGGCCAGTGCGACGGACCAGATTCCGGCGTTGGTCGGACCGAACACGAGAATCTCGTCTCGGTCATGGCCGATACGTGCCGCGGTGGTCACGGCCTCCGCGAGGTGTGTGTCGGCCAGATCCCGGGCACCGGCGCGGGCGGCAGCGAGACCGGACTGTAGATGCAGACCGCCCCAAGCGATCAGGGTCGACTCGTCGCCGATGCCGAGACGGTCCTCGATCTGGGACCGGCAGCGTTCCAGGTAGGCCTGGGCCGTCCTCCAATCGCCGCCGTTGGTGAGCAGCGTCGCGCGATGGAACTGCGATGCTGCGATCCACAGGGGATCACCGGATTCGTTTGCGGCCCAGGTCATTCGATCGACCGCCAGTGCGGCGAGGTCCTGGAAGCCGAGCTTGTGCGCCAAAGATCGCGCGTTGTAGTACAGCTCGGCCAGCAATGCGGTCGCCTGCTCGCGGCCGTGGCCGGTGCTGTTGTGAACGAGGGCACGGACTTCCGTCAGCAATGGGGGCAGGACCACTGCGAGCTTGGACGCGGCCGCGTCACGGCGGAACTTCCGGGTGGCGAGCACCGCTTCGGTCAACTCCGGGACCGACCGCGCCTCGATACCTGGCGCATCCATGTCCCAAGCGGCCAGCTCGGTGCGCACCAACGCGATGGCCGCGTGCAGCTCTCGGTCTTCGGAAGTTGTCGGCTTGTACGGCTGCCCGAGCAGTTCGGCCGATGAAGTGTGCAGTGCGGTAGCGCAAGCGGCGACGAATGCACCGGTGGCCGCGCGCCGCCCACCCTCCACCTTGCTGATCAACGAGACGGAAAGATGCGACTCCAGAGCGAGCCGCGCCTGCGACCAGCCTTTCAACTTCCGAGCCTGCGCCACGCGCTCGCCGACACCGGCTGAATCATCGACCATCACGGCCTCAATTCCACTCTTCCCCTGATCCCGAGGATGGCACATGTTGTGCCAGTTCGCAGTCGCGTACCGCCGCACTCTGCAACCATGCGAATCCGACCGACAGCCCTGGGCTATTTGCGAACGGATGTGTCCCGGCAGGCGCAACTTTGGGACGAGACCCAGATTCGTACCCTCGCCGCGCGCCTGGGATACGACTTCGCCGGAATGGTCATCTTCGAACCGAGATCGAACCGTCCACCGCTGGCGGCGCTCAAAGCGCAGGCAACACGGCTGGATGCCGAGGCGGTGATCGTTCCTGCCGCAAGCCACTTCGACGGCGGGCAGGTCCCGGATGATCTCGTGGGACGAGTCGATGTCATCACAGTGAGTCCTGAACAGACGTACGCCCGGTGGGGGCAGCGACACGGCACGATAGAGCGATGAACGATCGAGGAGTGCCGGTCTTGTACGCCATGGTCACCGGTTCGCCTGCGGCGAAGTTCGTGGGACGACTGGTTGGCCTCGCACAGGGTGTCGGGTGGGACGTATGCGTTGTCGCCTCACCCGACGGGATGCGGTTCATCGATGTCGGAGCGTTGGAGGCGCAGACGGGGCATACCGTGCGCAGCGTGTTCAAGGAGCCGGGGACTCCTGATGTGTTGCCGCCTGCCGATGCCATGATCGTTGCTCCGTTGACGGGGAATTCGTTGGCGAAGTGGGCTTGTGGGATCGCCGATACGCTGCCGTTGGCAATGCTGGTCGAGGCTGTGGGGATGGGGTTGCCGGTGGCGGCCGCGCCGATGATGAATGCGGCGCTGATCAAGTTTCCCGCGCATCAGGACTCGATTCGGAAGCTATCCGATTGGGGTGTGAGCATGCTCGTTGATCGGCAGCCGGATCCGGGTATGGGGGCCGAAATCCACGAGCAGTTTCCGTGGGAGCGGGTCTGGCAGGCCGTACTGCGACACCCTCGGATGCCCGATGAGCTCGCGGCGCGAGGGCTGGTGTGAAAATGGCCGGGTCGGCCAGATGTGGGACAGTGCCCTTGCATCCGGTTTACCGATCATCGGGCTGGGCACGACCAGGACATGTTCCTGTTCGGTGGGTTCGGGGGTGGGATTGTCGCGGTGGCGGTGCTGCCGGCGATCGCGTTGAGCGGCTATCAGGATCCGAACTATCCGCAGGTGGGCACCGGGCTACCCGGGGACTCCTGCGTGATCCTGTGCAGCGCACCGCCATCGGCGAATGTGTTGCCGGAGCGAGGGTTACCGGCGGGCTGCATCATGTTCTGCGATGAATCTGGCGGGTGGTCCATCTCGCCGGGATGAGTTCTAGCGGGCTGTCGCCTCGGAGATCTGAGCGACCAACTGCGACGGGCGGTTCATGTCGGCCTGCGCCTTGCCGCTGGTGAGGATCGCGCCGGAGAGCGAGCGCGCCGGATCGGCCCAGCCGTACTGCGTGGTGAGACCGCTGCGGCCGAAATGGGATTCGGTGTGGCGGCCGAACTTGGAGCGGCGGGCACCGAGTTCGTACCCGGCGATCGAGACCAGTCCGGCGGCACCGGGAATCCAGGGCGCGGGGCGGACCGCGGTGTGGATCGTGTCGGGGCGCATGATGCGGACGCCGTCGAGTTCGCCACCGCGCGCGAGGATCTCGTAGAAGCGCGACAGCTCGAAGGCGGTGGTGATCAGGTTGCCGGACGGCAGCTCAGCGGTCATGAACGCCCGGGTATCCGCTTCGGTCGTGCGTCCGGACAGCCCGCCGCCGAGGGCTCGTCCCGCGAGGTGACGCCACACCTTCGACGGTCCGGGCCCGACCCGCACACTCGGGACGACGGCGTCCACGTCCTCGGGAGCGACTCCGAAGTTGGTCCAGCGGAAGCCGAGTGGGTCCAGAACCTGCTCGCGCAGATGGTCGCGCATGCGTTTGCCGGTGGCGCGCTGCACCAGCAGACGCTGGATCAGCCCGCCGGTGAGGGCGTGGTAGACGCGGAAAAGGCCGGGCCGCCAACTCGGTTCCAGATCGGACAGGCCGCGCACCGCGAGCTCCTCGTCGAGCACCAGCTCGGTGCCACGGTAGGGCGCGGAGATGAACGGCACGCCCGCCGAATGCGAGAGCACGTCGCCGATGCGGATGCGGTCCTTGCCGTGCGCGGCGAACTCCGGAACATACCGGGAGACGGGCTCTTCCAGCGCGAACGCACCCTGCTCGACCAGCATCATCATGACCGCGGCCGCGACGCCCTTGGCCGTGGAGAATCCGCAGAACGGCGATTCGGTTGTCACCAGCCGCTTCTCGACGCCCGGTTCATCCGAGGGCGCATTGCCCCAGCCGTAGCCGATGGCGCGGTTGAGCACGATCTTGCCGTCCCGGCGCAGGCACACCTGAATGGCGGGCGTGGTCCCGAGGAGATACCACTGCTGCACCGACTGCCAGATCGCATCCACTGCCGCCGCCGACACACCTGCCGCCGCCGGTTCGTCCTCGGGCCCGACGGTGGTCACCGCGTCCAGGTCGGGATCGATGCGCACCAGGGCTGTCGTCGCAGGGCTCATTCGACCAGCATAGGGAGAACTCCATTCACAGCCAGCTCCCAGGCAGGAGCCAGGCTACTCACCGCCTGGCCCGACACACTCCGCCGAGTGACCGTGACCACTGCCGATGCCGAGCTGGCCCCGTCCGAACCGGACATCCCGTCCGTCGACACCCCGGGAGGTCTGCCACCCGCCCGCCGCTGGGAGCGCGCCGCGCTGGCCCTGCTGCTGATCGCCACCGCCGTCGCCTACCTGTGGAACATCACCGTCAACGGGATGGGCAACAGCTTCTACGCCGCGGCCGCCTGGTCCGGATCGGTGAGCTGGAAGGCGACCCTGTTCGGGTCGCTGGATCCCAACAACTTCATCACCGTCGACAAGCCGCCCGTATCCCAGTGGGTGATGGGCGTTTCCGGGCAGCTGTTCGGCTTCAGCAGTGCGAGCATGCTTGCACCGCAGGCATTCATGGCCGTCGCCGCGGTCGCGCTGATGTACGGCGCGGTCACCCGGGTCACGTCGAGTCGCGGGGCGGGCCTGCTGGCCGGGCTGGTGTTCGCGCTGACTCCGGTGGTGGCCTTGATGTTCCGGTTCAACAACCCGGATGCCGCGATGGTGCTGCTGATGACCGCGGCCGCCTACTTCACGGTGCGCGCGTTGGAGCAGGCCAGTCTGAAGTGGATCATGTGGGCCGGTGTCGCACTGGGATTCGCGTTCCTGGCCAAGATGCTCGAGGGTCTGATGGTGCTGCCCGCGCTCGGGTTGGCGTATCTGATCGTCGCGCCGACTTCGCTGCGCAACCGGGTGCTGCATTCACTGGCCGCGCTGGTGGCGTTGATCGTGTCCTCGGGTTGGTATGTGCTGCTGACCATTCTGTGGCCGGAGTCGTCGCGGCCGTATCTGGCCGGATCCAAGGACAACACGTTCATGGATCTGGTGCTGGGCTACAACGGGTTCGCGCGGTATCTGGGCAAGAACCATATGGGCAAGAACCCTTTCGAACTGCCCGACGGTTACGCGATCCCGAAGGTGGTCGAGCAGAGTTTCGGCGCCGGATTCGGTGGTTTCGGCAACGGGCCGACGCGCATGTTCACCGGTGAGATCGGCTTCGAGATCTCGTGGCTGCTGCCCGCCGCCGGAGTCGCTTTCCTGCTGGTGCTGGTCTCGCGTTGGCGGCGCCCGCGCACCGATCTGGTACGCGGCGGGGCATTGGTGTTCGGGCTGTGGATGATCATCGACACGGTGCTGTTCACGACCATGAAGTCCGGCATGCACGCCTACTACACGCTGACCATCGCGCCCGCGATCGCCGCCTGCTTCGCGATCGGCCTGCACGAACTGTGGCGGCGACGGGCCGACGCGTTCGGCCGGGTCGGGGGCGCGCTGGTGATCCTCACCGCGGGCATCTGGGGTTACGTTGTGCTGCACCGCAACGCCGACTGGCTGCCCTGGCTGCGCTGGACCATCGTGATCGTCGCCGCGGTCGCCGCGCTGGGCCTGATGCTGCTGGCACTGCCGCCCGCCGCGCGCTGGGATCGGACCCGCAGCCGGGCGACCGCCTTGCTGCTGGCCATCGGCGTGCTCGCCGGCCTGGCCGGTTCGTCGGCCTACGCGGTGGCCACGCTGCCGCAGTCGCACACCGGCGGCGGCCCATCCGTCGGTCCCGCGCGCAAACCCAAGCCCGGACCCGCCGACGTGTTCCGCAAGCAGCTCGAGAAGCTCTTCGGCGGCGAAGTCGACCCGCAGATGGTCACCCTGCTGCAGTCCACCGACACCAAGTGGGCCGCAGCCATCGACCGCTCCTCCCCCGCGGCGGGCATGGAATTGGCCAGCCGCAAACCGGTTCTCGCGATCGGCGGCTTCACCTCCGACGACCCCGTACCGACCCTCCCCCAGTTCCAGGACATGGTCGCCAAGCGCGAAATCGGCTACTACCTGGTCCCCGAGGTCCATCTGCCCGACTCGTGGCGCACCGACACCAAACCCGGTGCACCGCAAACCCTCCCCGCCGACCCGAACCGCGGCCTCTTCCGCCCGGCCGGCAACAAGGAGATCCTCGACTGGGTCTCGGCCCACTACACGGTCACCCGCCACATCGGTGACCTGGCCGTCTACGACCTGACGGTCCCGGCTCACTGAGATTCCGGCTCCCTGCCGGGCTGACCGCACCAAGCGTCCAACGCAGCGGCCAGCCCGGCAGTGCCGTTTCCATCACCCGCCCAGGCCATGTGCCCGTCGGGGCGGATGAGTACCGCAGCCGGGGCCGGAATGTCACCGAGCCCCGGAATCGACCACTGTCCCGAGGCGCACCGCGCCTCGACCTGCTCGACCCGGCGCTCCCCTTCGTAGCCCCGGAGTCGATACCCGTTGAGTGACAGCAGAACCGGACGTCCGGCATGCATGAGTTCGAATACCTGGCTCGGCCTGCCCGCGACGGTCAGGTCCATATCGGGCACCCGATATCCGGCCAGTGGATGACCGCATCCGACGTCGTAGCGAATATCCAACGCGAACATCATGTGTCCGATCCGCTCGCGCACCTCGTCGATGTCGAACAACCCGGCCAGCGTGGTGCGCAGTGCATCGGTGTGCGGACCCGGCCGCATCAGCGCGGTCTGCGCCTTGGTGTTTCGCAGCACGCGCGCGGCGACCGGACGCCGCTCGGCCTCGTAGCTGTCGAGCAGCCCGCTCGCGGCGGTACCGCGCAGCACCTGGGCTAGCTTCCAGCCGAGATTGGCCGCGTCCTGGATTCCGGTGTTCAGGCCCTGGCCGCCTGCCGGATAGTGAACATGCGCGGCGTCTCCGGCGAGCAGTATCCGTCCAGATCGATAGGTGTCCGCCAGTCGAGCGGCATCACCGAACTGGGATACCCAGCGCGGCGAGTGCATTCCGAAGTCCGTTCCGGCCACCAGACGGAAGGATTCGCGCAGGTCCTCGACGTCGGGTCGATCGGCATGGTCCAGGACGCGATCGTGGCGCTGGACCATGACCCGGAACACGCCGGGCTGAAGTTCGAAGACCGAGTAGTCACCGGGTCCGCCGCGGGTGGTCAATACGAAACCCGCAGGTGGTCGAGTCAATTCGACGTCGGCGACCATCCCGAGCATGGTCGCCTCGGTTCCGGTGAACTCGATTCCGGCCAGCTTGCGCACCGTACTGCGGCCACCGTCGCAGCCGATGAGGTAGCCCGCTCGAACCCGACGAGGATCGCCGCCTCCGATCTCGACGGTGATACCGTCCGCGTCCTGTTCCGCCGCAACGACCGGTGAATCCCAGTGCACGGGAGCCCCGAGTTCGGCTGCGCAGCAGTCGAGTCGGCTTTCGAGGACCCCCTGGGTGATAGCCAATCCGCGCGGATAGCGGGTGGCGAAGTCGCTGAAATTCATTGGTAGACCGGCAAAATGCCCGAACAGCAGCTGCCGTCCGTGCGGCAAGACCCGGTCGAGCAGCCCGCGCTGGTCGAGCACTTCCATGGTGCGCGGCCCGATCCCACCGGCGCGGGACTGTCCCGAGCGTTCGGAAAGCGCGTCCAGCAGCACCACTTCCACTCCGGCGATCCGTAATTCGCAGGCGAGCCACAGCCCTGTAGGGCCGGCTCCGGCGATCACCACACCCGTCTGGTAAACATTGTTCACCAGACGGAATTTAGAGACACCCTCCGGAACTGTCAATCGCGGCGGGTCGAAGCGGCTGCCACGCAACGACTTGCGTAGAGGCTGTGGATCAGCGCCAGCATCACCGGTTCACGAGGGCCCACGGGTTCGCGGCTAGGCTCTTGCTCAATGGTCAAACGTGGATTGACCCGTGACCGACTGGTGGCCATCGCGCACCGATACGTTGCGGACAACGGATTGGAAGCGCTCACCATGCGGCGGCTGGCGATCGCGGCAGAGGTGACCCCCGGCGCGCTGTACAAGCATGTGCGCGACCGCAGGGATCTGCAGCGGGCCATGTCCGATGCCATCTACGCGACGATCGACTTCTCCGATCTCGAGCTGGATCGGCCCACCGTGGCGCAGGTGATCACCTGTTGCGAGCGGATGCGGGCGGCGATGCTCGGATTCCGCGATGGCGGGCGGATCGTCGCGGGCTCGTATTCACCGTTCGCGGCGACACTGAAGCTGTCGGCTACGTTGATGCGGTTGGTACAGGGCGTCGCATTGCCGGAGTTCGAGCCGGGCGACCTGGTGGCCGTATTGCGTTCTCATACGATCGGATTCGTCATCGACGAGCAGGCCTATCTCGAGCTCGAACGATCCGGTGAGTGGGAATCGTTGCTGGAGAGCCTGGATGACCACGGGACCCGGATCAACGCGGCGGGCGATATCCGGTCGACAGTGACCGGTGATCGCGACCGGCGATTCACGGCAGGGCTGCGGGCGATCCTTGCCGGGACGGTCCGCGCCGACGTCGAGTCGATGACCGGGCCGCCAACGACCTGATCCTCCTCGCTCACCGATCACCCCGGAACCCTCGAACCCTGGAGGCGATACCGTCCCGAAAACCGCTGCGTCGATCGCGGCATTCGGCCGCAGTGGATGCCAGTCTGTTTCCCGTGACCCAACTTCTGGTCGTGATGGTTAGTGCGCTGCTGGTGATCGCTGCTTCGACCGAGTTGGGGCCGCGGTTGGGGATTGCGTCGCCGCTGGTGTTGGTGGCGATCGGGGTGGGGGCGAGTTTCATGCCGATGTTCGGTTCGGTGCATATCGAGCCGGAATGGATTCTCGAAGGGGTGTTGCCACCGCTGTTGTATTCGTCGGCGGTGTCCATGCCTGCCATGAACTTTCGGCGGGAGTTCGGGGCGATCAGTAGTTTGTCGGTGTTGTTGGTGGTGGCCAGTGCGCTGGTGCTCGGTGTGTTCTTCATGGTGGTGTTGCCGGATCTCGGGTTCGCGTGGGGTGTGGCGCTGGGGGCGATCGTGAGTCCGACCGATGCGGTGGCGACTTCGATCATCAAGCAGACGTCGGTGTCGAAGCGTGTGGTGGCGATGCTCGATGGCGAGAGTTTGCTCAATGACGCGACCGCATTGGTGTTGCTGCGCACCGCGATTGTCGCTACGGCGGCATCGTTTTCGTTCTGGGGGTCGGTGGCCACGTTCGTGTATTCGGTGGTGGCGGCGGTGGCTGTCGGGTGGTTCGTGGGCTGGTTGAACCTGGCGGTGCGCAAGCGGGTCACCGATTCGACCGTGAATACCGTGATCTCGTTCGCGGTGCCGTTCGTGGCGTCGGTGCCTGCCGAGGCGCTGGGCGCGTCGGGCCTGGTGGCAGCGGTGGTCGCGGGGATCATGACCGGAATCCGTGCGCCGCGCGATCTTTCGCCCCGCAACCGGCTCTCGGACTCGCAGAACTGGCGCACCATCGAACTCGTGCTCGAGGGCACGGTGTTCCTGACCATGGGGGTGCAGATCCGCTCGATTGTCACGAGCGTCCAGCACGATCACGGCGCGGTCGGGATGTCGGTGCTCATCGCCCTGGGCGCATTGGCGCTGACCCTGCTGGTGCGCGCGGTGTATGTGGGTCCGCTGCTGAGCATTCTGGCCTGGCGCGCCCGCCACGGAGAGGCCATGCAACCGCGAATCCAGGACATGCACGACAAGATGAGCACGCCCGAGGGCAAGCAGGAGATGTTCGAGGAAGCGCAGGCGCGACGTCGGGGTGGGATGTCCGAACGCCAACTCGACCGGTTCGCGACTCGAATCACGCAGGGCCTGGCCAATATCGAGTACTTTCTGCGCGAACCGCTGGGATGGCGGGAGGGGGCGGCCGTGGTGTGGGCGGGCATGCGCGGCGCGGTGACCGTGGCCGCCGCGCAAACCCTGCCCGAGGACACGCCGCTGCGGTCGGTGCTGATACTCATCGCCTTCTCGGTCGCGATGCTTTCCCTGCTGATTCAAGGTGGCACCATCGGGCCGCTGCTGAAGCTCGTGCCGGACCGGGCCGATCAGGACGTCGTCGACGCGCAGATCACCGCCGAGCACACCCGGCTGATGGAACTGCTCAGGTCGACCGCCGAAGCGGTCCCCGAACCACCACATCCCGAGGGCGAGCCCACCCAGCAGACCTTTGCCTTCGCCAAGAAGCACCGACTTGCCGTGATCGATGCTCAGCGAGCGGCCCTGCTCGACGAACGCGACGCCGGCACGTTCGATGCGGAAGTACTCGCGAACGCCCTGATGAACCTGGACGCCGCACAGATATCGATCGAATTGCGCGGCAGGCTCGCGGGCTGAGGTCGGGAGTCCCAAGACAACAGACCGGCGGGTATGCGAACATATGTTCGTGTCCAGTGGTCCGAACAGTTCTCGCGCGCGGCCCGAACGCGCGGCCATTCTGCACGCTGACCTGGACTCCTTCTACGCCTCGGTGGAACAGCGCGACAATCCGCGACTTCGCGGGCGGGCAGTGCTCGTCGGAGGCGGCGTCATCCTCGCGGCCAGTTACGAGGCGAAGGCGTACGGGGTTCGCACCCCCATGAACGTGCGACAGGCAATGGCGTTGTGCCCGAACGCGATCCTGGTGCCGCCGCGAATGGCGGCATACGCGCAGGCGAGCAAGGCGGTGTTCGAGATCTTCCGGGACACCACACCCGAGGTGGAGGGGATCTCCATCGACGAGGCGTTTCTGGATGTCGCCGGACTGTGGCGCATCGCGGGGACCCCGGTCGACATCGCACGGGAACTGCGCGCGCGAGTGCGCGAACAGGTGGGGTTGCCGATCTCGGTGGGCGTGGCACGCACCAAGTTTCTGGCCAAGGTGGCCAGCGCGGTCTCCAAACCCGATGGGCTGCTGGAGGTTCCGCCGGACAAGGAGCTGGAATTCCTGCATCCGTTGCCGGTGGAGCGACTGTGGGGCGTGGGAGCGGTGACCGCGCGGGAACTGCACGAGCGCGGGATCACCAAGGTGGGCCAGCTAGCCGAACTCGGAGAAGGACCGCTCGCGGCGGTGCTCGGACCCGCGACCGGACGGCACCTGCACGCCCTGTCGTGGGCGCGCGATCCACGCCGGGTGGACACCGGGAAACGACGGCGCTCGATCGGCGCACAGCGGGCACTCGGCCGCCGCCACCGCACCGACGACGAGATCGAAGCCTTCCTGCACGGCCTGTCCGACCGCCTCGGCCATCGCCTGCGCCGTGCCGAGCGCGTGTGCCGAACCGTGGTGTTGCGCTTGCGGTTCGACGATTTCGGACGCGCCTCGCGTTCACACACGCTGGCCGAGGCCACCGACAGCAGCGCGGTGATCCTGCGCGCCGCCCGGACTCTGCTGACCGACGCACAGACCCTGATTCACGAGCGCGGCATCACGCTGGTCGGGCTGTCGCTGACCAATTTGGACAACGCCGACACCATGCAGTTGTCGCTGCCGTTCGAACCACGCGCGGACGCCACTCTCGACTCGACCCTGGACGCGCTGCGTGACCGCTTCGGCGCGGGAACCGTCACCCGGGCGGCCCTGCTGCGGCGGGGTGAGGGGCTGTCGGTTCCGATCCTCCCGGACTGAGCCCGGCGCTCCGATCCCTTTGCGGCCGTTGATTTTTGCGTTCCGTTGCGCGGTTCAGGTTTGCCGTGGCAACATGTGCGTGCCGACAGACACGACAACATTTCACAAAACGTCGACTACGCATCGACGCAACGTACCCAACCATTTATCGATTACTTCGGTTGCGGCGCACGCCTGTCCGAGAAACCAGGCCGCAGCGTTGCCTCACGCGTATTGAACCTGTCGGTTCTTCATCGAAAGGGTCCCCCATGTTCCGCAAAGCTCGGTCATTCGTATTCATTTTTTCCACGCTGATGCTGATACTCGGCGTTACCGCAGGTCAGGCCGACTCGCAAGTAAGACCAGCTCATGACACCTATCCGGGCTATATCGGAAGCACGCTCGCAACAAATTCGGTCATGAGCCAGAACCAATACCTCAGCACCGGAACGGGAACCGGCCTGGGCGGTCCCGACTTCGCCATCCTGCAAGGCGACGGCAACCTGTGCCTTTACCGGGGAGCTGATCCGTCCCAGAATCAAGGCGGGATTTGGTGCAGTAATACGAGTGGCCATTCCCAGGTTTTCGCCATTATGCAGGGCGATGGAAATTTCGTGATCTATAAGGGCACGGGACCGGGCAACAATCAGGGCTACCTCTGGGGCACCGGCGCACACTCCGGCGGCTCGCCCACTTTCGGCATCACCGGATGGAATGCCTCGACCGGCGCGGCGGCCCCCAACATCTACGTGGAGACCATCGGCAGCAACAACATGTACCACGTCGTCTGGTCGTCGTAGGAGCTAGCCGGTCACGCACCGGGAGCCCACAGCAGATCGGCGTCACCGGCCTCGAGACGGCCGCGGTAGACGCCGATCTTGCGGTCGATGAGAGCCAGATTGTCTTGCAGCTCAGCCATTTTCGCCAGCACCTCGAGGCGATGCTCCTCCATCAGCGCCAGGCGGTCGCGTTCATTGCCGTGACCGGCGGCGACGAGTTCCGCGTAGCGGCGAATCGTCTTGATGGGCATGCCGGTGGCCCGCAACCGGGTGCACATGCAAATCCAGTCCAGATCAACCTGCCGGTAGCGGCGGCGGCCCGCGTGATTGCGGTCGATGGTGGTGATCACCAATCCGGCACGCTCGTAATATCGCAGCGTGTGGACGCTGACGCCGCTGCGCTCGGCGGCCTCGGCGATGCTGATGCCGGTGACCGGAATGGGGCTGAAATCGAGTTCGACCACACTCGAAATCCTACCGGCGTGGCGCGCGGGAAACCCGCGCGTAGCCTGTCACCCATGGCCCTCGACCACGGCGACCCGGGCGACGCACCGTCGACGCCCCCACCGCTGACCCCGATCGCGATCACCACCCGGCCCAGTGCCGCCGACGAAGCGAGAACCATTGCGGCGGCGACCAATACGGCCACCCTGGCGACGCTGACCGCCGACGGTGGCCCGTGGGCCAGCTTCGTCACCTACGGAGCCCTCGACGGGCAGCCGGTGCTGTGCGTCTCCCGGCTCGCCGAACACGGGCGCAATCTGGCCGCCGATCCACGCGCCAGCGTCTCCATCGTCACCCCGGAGCTGCCGTCGGATCCGCTGGCCGGGGCGCGAATGACCTTGGCGGGCATCGCCGAACGGCCCACCGGCGCGGAGGCCGACGCCGCCCGCGACGCGCATCTGGCGGCCGTACCGGCGGCCAAGCACTACATCGACTTCAGCGATTTCACCGTGTGGGTGTTGCGCGTGGAGCGCATCCGCTGGGTCGGCGGATACGGCCGAATGGACTCCGCGACCGCCGAACAGTACGCGGCAGCCGCGGCCGATCCGGTCATTCCGTCGGCAGCCCGGGCGATCACGCACCTCAACGACGACCATGCCGACGCCCTGCTCGATATGGCGAAGGCACGCGGCGGATACCCGGACGCGACCGCGGCCGTCTGCGAGCGGGCCGACCGCTACGGCCTGGACTTGCGCGTCACCACACCGCGTGGGATCGCGGTAACCCGCATCGGCTATCTCGCGCCGATCGATTCGATCGGCGAACTGCGTTCGGCCACGGTCGAATTGACCCGGGTCTCGCGCGAGGGCTGAAGCGGCTACCGCGCCGACTGCGACGAGGCGGCCTTCACATCGAGGTCGGCGAGCGAAAGCAGGTGGCGCGGTGGCGTTTCCAGTACCCGCGCCGAGCGGACCTGGAGACGACCGTCGACGTGCAGCAGTTCCCCGGAGTCCAGCGGCCGCCATCCCGGGTCGTCGTCCATGCGTTCGCTGGCGATCACGACGGCGGGATGATCGACGAGACTGTCACTGCTCGCGGCGATACCGGTGCGGGCGGCATGCTCGAGCCGCCGATCCCCGTGCGGGCCACCGGCGGCGCGCTCGAGCACATACAGCTCGTGGGTGTCGGGATAGCGCAGTGCCCACAGCTCGTCGGCCGTGGTCAAGATCAGGTTGAGGGCGTAGAGCGGCAGTCGGTCCGCGACCCAGCGCACCGCGTCGGTGATTCCGGCGGTGACATCCCCGTGCTGATGGTCGATGCGCTGGGTGATCAGCGCGAAGAATCGTTCGGAGTCGGTGTCGCCGTGCACGAGTCCGCGATATTCGCCGAGTTCCGACTCGAGTTCGTCGAGGCCCTGCAGCACGCCGTTGTGGGCGAAGATCCGGCCGCGCTGTTCGAAGGGGTGCGTATTGCGCACCGCCAGACCGCCGGTCGAGGCGAAGCGTACGTGCGCGACGAAGGTGCGTGATTCGCGTTCGCGGGCCTCGTGCACGAAGCGCAGGTCCGCATAGGCCGCGATGGGCTGCTTTTCGACGAGGGGTGCGTCATCGGCGGTGAATGTGCCCAAGCCCACACCGTCGGGTTCGCGGTGGCTTTGCTGAATCAGGCTGTCGGGCGCGTCGAGCAGCCAGAACGTGGCTCGCACCCGCTGTGGCGCTGCGGTCGATCCGAACAACCGGCACATGCAGATTCCTTCTTTCGGATGAGAACACCCTGGGACTCCACGACAGACCGCCCACTGTGAGGGATGATTGGGCCATGTCGGACACGCCGTCTGTGCTCAAGCATCATCGTATGCCCGAGCATGACGCCATGCGCCTCTCGGGCACGGTGGAAGCAATGATGTGGAGTCATCGCAACTGTATCGAGGGCGATGGCGAGACCGAGCAATCCTGTGGACGGCGCAAACAGCTCCTGGAAATCCGGTCGGAACGGGGCTGGACCTGGTTGGTTCCCAAGCCCGACGCGGCCTGGCGGCTGCAACCGTAGGCGGGATACCGGAATGGGTTGCGGCACTCCGCAGTTGCAGCGCACATGAGCGAAGACGCGCGGCAACGGATGAATCTGGACGTGATCGAGGAGTTCCGGGCGGGCGGCGGGAAGGTCGGCGGCCAGTTCGCCGGAACCGAACTGCTGCTTTTGACAACAACCGGTGCGCGCAGCGGGGAGTCGCGCACCTGGCCGCTGGCGTACTTCGGCGACGGTGACCGCTGGGTGGTGTTCGCGGCCAACGGCGGACGGCCGAATCGGCCCGGCTGGTACCACAATCTGGTGGCGAATCCGGGCGGAGACGTCGAGGTGGGGACCTCGCGGTGGCAGGTCACCGCGTCGATCGCGAGCGGCGACGAGCGGGATCGGCTGTGGCGTCTCGGGCTCGCGAACGCACCGTTTCTGGCCGATTTCCAATCGAAAGTGGCCTGGGAGATCCCAATTGTCGTCCTCCACAGAGCAAACGGCCTGGTCTGAAACCTCTCAGCGCAGGCACAGCGGGTCAAGTCCCCTGATGAACTTCGGTCACCGTCGCATGTCGGACGGGATCGCTGAAAGCTAGCCGGGTTGCACAGTCTCCTTGCCGTAGGGTCGCAGTCATGCTGGAGCACACCACCATCGCGGTCCCCGACGAGGTGCGCACGGAGTTGCGGCGCGGGGTTCGCAGCGTCCTGGTGGACGCCGCGGCGCTGCAGCTGGTGCGGGATCGCTTCGATGATGTGCAGGCGGTGTCGCTGCGCCGCTATCTGGAGGCGTCGCAGTCGGCGAATACGTTGCGCGCGTACCGAACCGACTGGATCGCGTGGGCGGCCTGGTGTGCGGGCGAATCCCGGCAGGCGCTGCCCGCCGACGCGCTCGACGTGGCGGTGTATCTCGCCGCCGCCGCCGACGCCCGCCGCGACAACGGCGAATGGGCTTTCAGCGCAGCCACTCTGGAACGCAAGGCCGCCGCGCTGGCCGCGGTGCACGCCGCCAACGGCCTGCCCTCCCCTACTCGCTCCGACGTGGTGCGCCTGACCCTGCGCGGCATCCGGCGCACCCGGCGCACTCAGCCGAAGCGTAAACGCCCGGTCCTGCTGCACACCCTCGACCAGCTGCTGGCCGAACTGCCCGCCCCCGGCTGGCCGACCGAACCGGCTCGCCGCCGTGACACCCTGCTACTGCTCGTCGGTTTCGCAGGTGCGTTGCGCCGCAGCGAGATCGCGGGATTGCGGATCACCGACGTCCACGTCCACACCGATCACGCCACCGGCGAACCGGTGCTGCTCATCCAGCTTCCCACCACCAAAACCGACCCCACCGGCGTCAGTGAACAGCGTGTCGCGCTCCCCCGCGGCCAGCGCCCGCACACCTGCCCGGTCTGCGCCTTCGCCGACTGGATCCGCCTGCGCGAAGCCCACGCCACCACTGACCTGCGCACCTGGCTGTCGGCCACCCCACCCGCCGACCCGAACATCCACCGCTGCCACGGTTTCACCGGCACCACCCTCGCCGACCCGAATCTCCCACTCTTCCCGGCGATCTCGCGCCACGGCGGCCTGGCCGACACCGCCGTCTCCGGCCGCGCCGTAGCCGAACTCGTCAAGCGCTACGCGGCCCGCGCGGGCCTCGACCCCGACCTCTTCTCCGGCCACTCCCTGCGTGCCGGTTTCGCCACCCAGGCCGCCCTCGGCGGCGCCAGCGACCGCGAGATCATGCGCCAGGGCCGCTGGTCCAACCCACGCACCGTGCACGGCTACATCCGCACCGCGAACCCCTTGGAAGACAACGCCGTAACCAAACTCGGCCTCTGAGTTCCGCACCGCGGTCGCTGCGACAGGTCAGGTACGAGGGCCGCCTGATGCGCGGTAGGCATCGGTCGCGCTGATCGACTACGCGGGTGCGCCGACGGTGTCGCGCGTGTGGCCGCGTTGGGCGTCGCGGTCGAAGATGCCCAGGATCTCGCACGGGCCACCCTCGGCGCCGATGGCGTGCGGGAGCATGGTCGGGAACTCCGCGGCCTGGTTCGTTTCGACGCGGAAGCGCTTGTGGCCCAGCATGAGGATCGCGGTCCCGGACAGCACCACGAGCCACTCACGGCCGGGGTGCGCGCGCATTCGGGCGGGGTTGTCCGGCGGCGGTTCGGTCATGCGCTGGCGCACGACGCTCATGCCCGGCTCGCCCTTCATCGTCCAGCGCATCTGACCGTGCGCGGCGTCGATCATCGGGCTGGTGACTATGTCGTCGGCAGCGGTCTCCACCAACTGGTCCAGTGATGTGCCCAGGGCGCGCGCGAGGGTGACCAGCTGATCGAGCGCGAGCCGACGTTGGCCGTTCTCGATACGCGAGAGCGTGGACTGACTCAGGTGAGCGCGGATCGCCAGTTCCTCGAGCGACCAGCCCTGCGCCACCCGCAGTGCCCGGATGCGTTTGCGTACGAGGCTGTCCAACTCACCATCATTTTGCGTCATAGGCAAGATCCTATGCCTTTGGTGCAAGACGGGCTTACGGTCGCTGACAGGTGGTGGCCGGCGGGCCTCCGATCCAGCAATTCAGCGACCGACGATGCTTCGGCGCTGGCTTGGCATGCCCATTCCGAGAGGAAAACCATGACTACGAACCAACTTTCGCCGACCCCAGCCACCGAAGGCGGCGGAGATGTGCCCGGTGCGCGCGAACTCCGCGCGATCCTGATCGCCGTATCGGTCGCGCTGATGGCCGTCATCGCCTCGGTGTCCGGGCTGAACGTCGCCCAGACCCACCTGGCCGTGGAGTTCTCCGCTTCTCAGAGCACGGTCCTGTGGATGATCAACACCTACACCCTCGCCCTGGCCGCACTGCTGCTGCCGCTCGGCGCGCTCGGTGACCGTCTGGGCCGCAAGCCCATGCTGATCGCCGGGCTGGTCGTGTTCGGTGTCTCGAATGTTGTTGCGGCGCTGGCCCCGTCGGTGGCGCTCATGCTTTCCGCGCGCGTGGCAGCCGGTGTCGGTGCGGCGATGATCATGCCGATCACCCTCGCCGTCATCACCTCCACCTTCCCCGAAGAGCAGCGTGCGAAGGCAATCGGGGTGTGGACCGGTGTCGCCGGTGGCGGCGGGATCCTGGGCATGTTCCTCTCGGCCCTGCTCGTCGATGTCGCGAACTGGCGCTGGCTGTTCGCACTGCCGGTCGCCCTGGTCGTCGTCGCCCTGGCCATGACGTTGAAGTCGGTTCCCAACTCCCGTGAGCGCTCGGCGCACGCCTTCGACACTGTCGGCGCGCTGCTGTCCGCGGTTGCGGTGGTCGGTCTGATCTTCGTCCTGCAAGAGGGACCCGAGCGCGGTTGGACCGCACCCGTCACCCTGATCAGTCTGGGCGTCGGTGTCGCGGCCACGGTCGCCTTCGTGGTCTGGGAGCTACACCGCCGGGAGGCAGCTCT
The DNA here is from genome assembly GCF_045161165.1 of Nocardia sp. NBC_00511. Classification (NCBI taxonomy): domain Bacteria; kingdom Bacillati; phylum Actinomycetota; class Actinomycetes; order Mycobacteriales; family Nocardiaceae; genus Nocardia; species Nocardia sp. NBC_00511. The sequence continues at coordinate 2,384,719 of NZ_CP107849.1, read as the reverse complement.
GCTGGATGTGCGCCTGTTCGGTGAGCGCGGCCTGGCCGGGGGTTCCCTCACGCTGCTGGTGCTTTTCGGTGTGCAAGCCGGGATCGCGGTGGTCCTGTTCCCGTTCTTCCAGTCCGTGCTCGGCTGGTCGGGACTGTTGTCCACCGCGGCGATCATGCCGATGGCCGTGATGATGATGGCGAGTTCCGGACTCGCCCCGCTGCTGGCCGCGCGCATCGGCGCTCGCGCGACCATGGCCACCGGCATCGCGCTGGCCGGTGCCGGGCTGGTGCTGATGGCCGCGATCGTCTCCGTCGACGGCGGTTTCCTGTCCGTGCTGCCCGGCATGGCGGCCATGGGGCTGGGAATGGGCCTGTCGATGACACCCTCCACCGAAGCGATCACCAGCTCCCTGCCGCGCGAAAAGCAGGGCGTCGCTTCGGCACTCAACGATGTCACCCGTGAGTTCGGCACCGCACTCGGTGTTGCCCTGCTGGGTGCGCTCGTGGCGACCGGCTACCGCAATGCCATCGACGACAGGCTCAACGACATCCCGCAGGGCACCGCCGACACCGCACGCCAAGGCGTCGCCAACGCCCTCGAGGCAGCGGGTAGCGCGGGCTCGCACGCCCAAGACCTGGTGCACGCGGCCCAGCAATCCTTCGTCGAAGGGTGGCAGCAGGCCATGTGGGCAGGCACCGCTCTCATGGGCGCGCTGTTCCTCTATATCGTCGTTCGTGGTCCGATGAACCACCGACCCACAGCGCAGGACGACGTCCGAGCAACCGAGAATGCCCGGCTGACTCCTGTTGAGCCCTAAAACAATTCGTCGATGACGCGGGCGCGCAGGTATGCGGTGAAGAGTTCGGCGAGGCGGGCCAGGCCGGGTGCGGTTCGGCTGAATCGGTCGATGATCAGGGCCTGTGTGGACTGGCTTCGGGATTCCAATGAGCTGTAGTCGATCTGGGTCACATCGAACTTCGCCGCGAGCCGGGCCGCGAGTTCGTCGAGGCGGGGGTCGGCCGGGTCCCACATGGCGGCGTCGACCCATTCCCGGTAGTCCGACAGCACCCTCGGATCGGTCAGGTTCTTCCGCTTCATCCGCGCCCAGTCCGCCACCTCGTCCGGTGCGACCGCGGACCACAGGACCCAGCCGTCGCGCTCCAATTCGACTGTCGATTCAGGGATTCCGAGGTCGCGGAGTTGGTCGAGCAGGGCCACCACGTCGGCAGCGAGGTACAGGCTTTCGCCCGCCGTGAGCAGGCGTACCTGCTCTTTGCGGTGGCGCAGGACCTCGATCTGCGCGTCGAGGTCCTGCTGGATCTGCGCGGCAGCCGCGGCGAGCGCCTCGGCGTCCGCCCGGATCAGTTCGGGGATGTCCCGCAGTGGGACGCCCGCATCGCGCAGCACTCGAATCCGGGTCAGTTCCATCACCGCTCGCGCGTCGTAGCGGCGGTAGCCGGAGCTGTCGCGGTCCGGCTCCGGCAGCAGCCCGAGCCGGTGATAGTGGCGGACAGCTTTGACGGTGACCCCGACATGCTTGGCGAGCTGTCCAATGGTCAACATCGTGTGCTCCTCGGCTACTGCGCGGCGCGACGGCCGAACAAGCTACGTGCCCAAAAGTATCCGGCGATGGCGATACCGGCGCACCAGGCCACCGCGAGCCAGGCATGGTCCGCGACCGGGCCGCCGTTCAACAATCCGCGCAGGGCCGAGATGACCTGGGTGAGTGGCTGATTGGCGGCGAACACCCGCAACCAGCCGGGCATGGTATCGGTCGGCACGAACGCTCCACTCAGGAACGGAAACAGCGACACGATCGCCGACAGGCCGCCCGCGCCGGTCGACGTCTTGGATGCCAGGCCGAAGGCGGTGCCGAGCCAGGCGAGCGCGAAGAGCAGCAACGACACCAAGGCGATCGCGGCGACCCAGCGCAGCGGGTTGGCAGTGGGACGGAAACCGATCGCCAACGCAACGACGATGACCAGTGCCAGACCGGCCAGAGTGCGCAGCGTACTGCCCACGACATGGCCGACCAGTACCGCGGAACGAGCGATGGACATCGTGCGGAATCGATCGACGATCCCCTCGCTGACATCGGCATTGACCGCGAGGGCCGTCGCCTGCACGGAATAGACCACGCCCATCATGAGGACGCCGGGCACGACGAAGTCGATGTAGCTCATATCCTCCGAATTCACTGCCCCGCCGAACGCGTAGTTGAACAGCAGCAGCATCACCAAGGGCAGTACGAACGACATGATCACCACGGCCGGATTGCGTGCGGTGTGCCGGAGCACGCGTCGCAGCATGGTGGCCGAGTCGGCGATCGTGTAGGCGAGAGTGGTCATGATCGGCTCACTTTCAGGTCGACGGCCCCGTTGGTGGTCTCGGAGGTGCCGGTCAGGGCGAAGAAGACGTCGTCGAGGTTCGGTGCGTGGATCGAGAGTTCTTCGACGGCAATCGTGGTGTCCGCGAAGCGATCTATCAGATTCCGCAACGACGCGAAGCTGCCATCGCTCGGCACCTGCAGGGTGAGCGCGTCGCCGTCTCGGAGGGATTCCCCGAGCAAAGTCGCCGCGGCGTCGAGCGCTGCGGCATCGGTAAAGCGAAGCGTCACATGTCCATCCGGCACGAGTAGCTTCAGCTCGGCCGGGGTCCCTTCGGCGACCAGCTTGCCGCCGTCAAGGATTGCGACACGGTCGGCCAACGCGTCGGCCTCCTCGAGCGATTGGGTGGTCAGGAAGATGGTGACCCCGCCAGCGGCCAGGCCGCGCACGATCTGCCACATCGTCTGGCGGCTGCGCGGGTCCAGCCCGGTGGTCGGCTCGTCGAGGAAGATGACCCGTGGGTTACCCACCAGACCCATGGCCAGGTCGAGCCGACGTTTCATTCCACCCGAGTAGGTCGACGCGTGCCGGTCGGCAGCTGCCACCAGGTCGAACTGCTCGAGCAGCTCGGCAGCGCGGCGACGGGATTCGTTGCGGGACAGATGATTCAGATCCCCCATGAGAATCAGGTTCTCCGCCCCGGTCAGCAATTTGTCGACCGCGGAGAACTGTCCGGTGACCCCGATGATGCCCCGCACCGCATCCGGATCACCGGTCACGCTGTGCCCGCCCACCCACATGTCACCGGCATCAGCACGAATAAGAGTGGTGAGAATCCGAACGGCCGTCGTCTTACCCGCACCATTCGGCCCGAGCAGGGCGAAGATCGAGCCCGCATCGATATCGAGGTCGATGCCGTCGAGCACGACATGGTCACCATAGGACTTCCGCAGGCCGGCCACTCGAATCGCAGACCCGGATTCCTGGCTTCTTTCACTGTGTTTCGATCGCACGATCCCAGTGTTGGACGTTGACCCAGGGGCAAGGTCAAGGCCGCCGACTGCAATGGGTCAGGGTCTCGGACGCTTCGGCGTGGATCCCGGCGGCCCGCGCGTTGGCCGCCGGGATCCACACGTTCACGCTCGGCGACCCAGTAGTCCGGGGATCACTGGACCCGTTGCGGGGCAATGGGATTGCCGAGACCGTGCCGTTGCTCAAGCCGCGCGGGGCGTACGTAGTGTGGAGGCGAGGTCGCGGGCCTGAGCGTGTGCGGCGGACATCGAGGCCTCGTGCATCGGCAACAGGGCGGAGAGTGCGGGTACGTGGGGTGCCATGGTGAGCTCCGGGATCACCGTGGTGATGTCGAGGCCGAGGAAGCGGTCCTCGCCCAGGATGGCCTCGAGTACGGGCACTACGAAGTCGAAGCCCTCGTTCGGGGCGCCGGGGCCGTAGCCGCCGCCGCGCGCGGAGATCAGTACGGCGGGACGACCGGCGGTCGGGGCGGTGCCGCCCGGGTGGAAGGTGCGCTCGTCGACCACGATCTGGTCGATCCAGGCCTTGAACACCGACGGCATCGTGAGGTTGTACATCGGCACCGTGAACAGATAGGCCTCCGCGCCGAGGAACTCCTCGATCAGCTGATCCTGTAGCGCGGCCGCCTCGGCCTGCTCGGGAGTGTGCACGGCGCGGTCGGTGATGCGGGCGGAGATGCCCGCGCCGCTCAGGTGAGGTACAGGGGTGGCGGCGAGGTCGCGGTGGACGACTTCACCACGCCACTCGTCGAGGAACGACCGGGCGACTCGACGGGAAACGGACGCCTCGCCGAGCGAGGAGGAGTCGATGTGCAGAAGGTACGACACGGTTGTTGCGCCTTTCGACGGGGAGCGAAGAGGAGGCGGGTGAGGCATCTTTCGGGCCTCTACCTCCAATTCATACGATTTGTTCGCAACGACATCCTGCGCCAGTATTGGAGGCGGTACAAAAGGCACACGGGTGTGCGTGACAGCGAGGAATGGGCGCTATGCAGGACAGAGCAGACGTCGAGATGGCGGCCGACTTCGGGCCGTGCGCGAACATCCCCGCCGACCAGATGGCCTTCATCCGCCAGGTACTGGGCCGGGTCGGCGACAAGTGGAGCATGCTGATCGTCACTGTCCTGCACGACGGCCCACTGCGCTACACCGACCTGCAGCGCCGGATACCCGGCATCTCCCAGCGCATGCTCACCCACACGCTGCGGCAACTCCAGCAGGACGGCCTGATCAACCGGACCGCCTACGCGGAGGTGCCGCCGCGCGTCGAATACACCCTCGAGCCGCTCGGGCACGGACTGCACACGATCGTCATGCAGTTGATCGGCTGGGTCGCGGACAATCACGACGAGATCAGCGCCAACCGGTCACGTGCCGACAGCTCGTCGTCCCGGCGGTGAGCAAACGCCTGCGACCGTAGAGGACGATACGAGAATGCCGCTGCCGGAACCGATTACGGTTCCGGCGTACCCCGCTTGCGTCCTCAGTCGGAAGCGAGGATGACCAGTTGGCTCGTGGAGCGGGTCATCGCGACATAGCGGTCGACCGCACCTTCGATGCCATCGCCGAAGCGGTCCGGGTCGACCAGGATCACCAGGTCGAATTCGAGGCCCTTCGCCAGTACCGGCGTCAGCGAACGGACTCGCGCGGTGGCCTGGAAACTGGGATCGCCTATCACACAGGCGATTCCCTCATCATGCTCGGCCAGCCAGGTTTCGAGGACCGAGTCCAGTTCCGTCACCGACCCGTGCCGCACGGGGATGCCGCTGCTGCGGATCGAGGTCGGGACATTGGCATCGGGAAGCGCGGCGCGAATGATCGGTTCGGCCTCGGCCATGACCTCCTCGGGGGTGCGGTAGTTGATGCTCAAGGCCGCCAACCGGATTCGATCGAAACCGACCCGCTCCAAGCGTTCCTGCCAGGTTTCGGTGAACCCGTGCCGGGCCTGCGCACGATCGCCGACGATGGTGAAACTGCGAGAAGGGCAGCGCTGCAACAGCATCTGCCATTCCGCATCGGTCAACTCCTGCGCCTCGTCGACGACGACGTGCGCGAACGGCCCACCCAGCAAATCCGGATCGGTGCCGGGCAGAGCGCTGCCGTCCACCAGATTGTCCTTGAGGTCCTGCTGGCGCAGCATCGTCATCACACCCTCGCCATCGTCGTGCACGGCAGAGGCGATCAGGTCGTCGATGACGTCGGCCATGCGAGCCCGCTCCACCGCGACGGCCGCCTCGTAGCGGTGCTTGTGCTGTGCCGCTTGCGGATCGCCAAGGCGATGCCGGGCCGCGTCCAGCAGCGGCAGATCCGACAGCGTCCAGGCCTTGGCGTCTGCGCGCTGCAAGGCGCGGACCTGCTCGGCGGTGAGCCAGGGCGCGCACTTGCGCAGGTAGGCGGGCACCGACCACAGGTCGGCGACCAGGTCGGCCGCCTCGATCAGCGTCCAGGAGTTGTTGAGCGCGGTGCGCAGTTCCCGGTTCTGCCGCAACGACTCCAGCAGCGGGCCGAGCGGCACGTCGGGATCATGCTTCTCGGCCAGGATGGTGAGCAGCACTTCCCAGATCTGCTCGTGCGCCTCGTTGTGCGGGGTGCCGGGTTCCGGGGCGCGGAACGCCTCGGCCCAATCCTCGGCGCTGAGCCACACATCGGCCCAATCGGATCCGACCATCATGCCCTTGGCGGGCGGGGTTTCGTAGAAGGCGACCGCCGTCTCGATCGCCCGCACCAGGTCCGCGGAGGATTTCAGGCGAGCCACCTCCGGATCGGATTCGGCCACCGCCCCGGCACCTTCGACGACGAGGTCACGCAGCGTGCACGACTGCACGCCTTCCTCACCGAGATTGGGCAGAATGTCGGCGACATACGCCAGGTAGGGCTGATGCGGGCCGACGAACAGGATGCCGCCGCGACGGTGCGCCAGCCGCGGATCCGCGTACAGCAGATACGCAGAACGGTGCAGTGCCACAACGGTTTTACCGGTGCCCGGGCCGCCGTCGACGATCAGCGCGCCCGGCGATCCCGCGCGGATGATCGCGTCCTGGTCGGCCTGGATGGTGCCCAGCACATCCCGCATCCGCGCGGATCGATTGCTGCCCAGGCTGGCGATGAACGCCGACTGGTCGTCGAGCGCGGCATCACTGGCGAGTCCCTCGGCGGTGAAGACCTCGTCCCAGTAGTCGCTGATGCGACCGAGCGTCCAGCGGTAGCGACGCCGCCGCAGCAGACCCATCGGATTGGCATGCGTGGCACCGAAGAACGGCGCGGCCGCGGGCGAGCGCCAGTCGACCAGCAGTCGGTTGCCGACATTGTCGGTGAGTCCGAGCCGCCCGACATACACCGGTTCGGACCGGTCGGCGGGCACGAAATGGCCGAGGCACAGATCCAGCCCGAAGCGGCCCAGCGCCCGCAGCCTGCCGGTCAGCTGACGCACCTCCTGATCCCGTTCGACCGCCTCCTGTCCCAGCGACACCGGCGCTTTGCGCACGGCCTCGAGCCGGTCGGTCAATTCACGTGTGGTCTGCTCGAGACTGAATCCGATGTCCGCGAAATGCTTGCGGTCATCGGCGATGAGCGCCGGGTCGGCCTTGGCGGCCAGCCGCTCCGGCAGGTTGAACACGTCGACGGTCAGCGGATTCACGTCGGCAGCACCCATTCACAACTCCTCATAACCGCAGGTTCCAGCGTCGATGAGCGATTGTGCGGCATCACCCGGGCCTTGCCGCAAGCCCCGGGGTGCGATATAAGTTAGAAGTGGGAAGGAGATTATCTCCTTCCTATTTTTGTTGGCGCATCCCTCGTGATCGCAGATCAGGACGTCGTCCAGCAATTATTGCCCGCCCGGCATCCCGATCTCGCTGAATTGCCATTGCGTGCCGTGGCCGGTACTACCGATCAGAAGTGGCGTCGCCGGGCAACAGGATGCTCGCGTAGATGCGGCGGGTGCGGTCGGGCGTCTGCGTGTTGGCCAGGCTGGGTTTGAGCACCTCGAGTAGCCGACTGCGTAGGTCGGCGAATTCGCTGTCACTGAGCCACATTCCGGCGAGGCGGTAGGCGACCTGGTCGCGGAGCAGGTCGATGTCGCCGCGCGCCAGGTAGCGATCGAAATCGCCGAGCAGTCCGGCTACATAGGCCATGAACGCTTGACGGTGGTCCTCGACGGTCATCGCTTCGACCTCGTCCAGTCCGAGGCTGGCGGCGCTCAGTCGGAGGACGTAGGTGCGTTCGACCGTGCCACGAATGCGTCGTTCGGCGACGACGGTGAGCACCTCACCGTCGACCAGACGGGTCATGTGGCGGTACAGGGTGGTCGGTGCGACGTCGGACAGCTCGTCTCGCAGCTGGCTGGTGGTCAGAGCTCGGTCGTTGAGAAACGCCTGCACGATGCGCAGGCGGATCGGGTGCAGGAGCAGATCCGCGGATGTCACGACAACAAAGCTAGCAGCAAGCATCCGATGTCGGTTATATTTCCATTTATGGAATCAATGGAGTGTCGGCTTTCAATCGAACCGAGGACAGCATGATCGGGCAGACAGGCACGGATATGGCCGTCACGACCGCGGACGAGCAGCTGGGTTGGCTGGTGACCGCATCCGCTCGGATCCCGCTGTCCGAGAATGAGATTCAGCAGCGCGTAGCCCCAGCGCTATTGACTGCCAGCGGAGGTACGGCGGGCTTCAACGCGGCGGCTGGGGCGGTAGGCCCGCTGACCGTCGTTCGTGCGGCCACTGCGGCGCACCGCGCCGACCATGCCCGGAGCGTGGTGCGTGGCGGCGGTCGTGACTACCTGCTCACGGTGCGCGTGGATGGGACAGGCCGGATAAGCCACCTCGAACTCACGCCCGACGAGGTTCTGCCCGCTTCCTGGCCGGAGGTGGACACCCTCCTGACCGCGTTGAGTGGGCGCGTGTCGTTCGCCGCGGCCGCGCTTGAACCCGACGGAACATGCCGGATCGAGCACGGTTTCAATCCCGACACACTGCGTCCGATCGGATCAGGTTTCAAGCTGTATGTCCTTGGGGCACTAGGCCAAGCTGTCACTGAGGGGCGCGCAAGCTGGAGCGAGTCATTGGCGATCCGCGAGGACCACAAGAGTCTGCCATCCGGCATCCTTCAGGACCGCCCCGCCGGTGACGCACTCCCACTGGCCGACCATGCCGACCTCATGATGTCGATCAGCGACAACACCGCCACCGATCACCTGATCCACCGCCTGGGCCGGGACGCGATGGTCCGCCAACTCCGCCTATTCAGCCATCAGCAGCCTCATGTCAACGAGCCATTCTTGACGACAAAGGCGTTCTTCCAGTTCAGGTTTCGCACCACCGAAGAGCGACGGTACTTGTCGATGCCGGTTGCGGAACGACTCGGCGTGCTCGAGCAGCTCGAACAACTCCCTCTGCCCGACACCTCCCAGCCGTGGACAGCACCGCGAAACATCGACGGGATCGAATGGTTCGCCTCCCCCGCCGATATCTGCCGCGCCTACGCTGGCCTGCTCCGCCTCGACCAGCCCGAAATCGGCCATGCCCTTTCCCTCGACACCGGCGGATTGGGTTTGGATCCCGACGAATTCCCCACGGTCTGGTACAAGCCCGGTAGCGAGCCGGGTGTGATGACGCTGAACTACTTGGCCCGCAACGCATCCGGTCGCGCCATGGCGGTCAGCCTCATGGTCTCCGACCTCACTGAGCCACTCGACAGCATGGACACGCTCGCCGAAGGCCGTCACATCATCCGGGGCGCCTTTCATCTACTGGCACAACAACACTGATCCCGAAGAGCGCCCGGGTCCTCGTCAGAGACGCTCATGCAACTCTTGGCGCAGAGCGGCCAGTTCGGCCCGCAGAGCGGCGACATCGTTCTTGTCAGCGGCTTGGTCGCCTTTGCGCAGGGTCACCAGAAGCATTCCGCTGGGCTGTAGAACCACCTCGGCCGCCTCGACACCCGCGTCACCATCCTGATTGCGTACCGCCAACTCCAAATCCGAGCGGCGCAATCGATTGCGACTGATCTCCTTGGGCATCCAGTTGCCGTCACTGACCAACGTGGCTGGAAGCCATTCGACCAGGCGGCTGAAACGAGGCGACATGATCGTGGCCCGCACCATCGCGCCGTTGATCAGGATCAGGACCAGCGCACCGAAAGCGGCTCCGGTGACCGAGTTGTCGGGGCCGATCACGGCGTTCTGGAGTGTGGACGCCAGCAATAGCATCGCGATCAAGTCGAAAGTATTGAGCTGAGCCAGATCCCGCTTGCCCGCCAGTCGCAGTAGGAGCAACACCACGAAATACACGAGGACCGTGCGCACCGCCTTTTCGAGATACGGAACGTCGGCGTCCAAGCGCCTCGATTTCCGAGGCAACCTGGTCTTGTTGATCCGCTCGGAGTCCGACCCAGCAGAAAACGAGTACCTTGAGATAGTTGATCAACAAGTGATCCCATCCGCTACCTATCTCGTGCACATCGGTCATACATCGGCCTCTACGAGAGGGATCGGTTCCATGGGCAACACCATCGAGACAGCGCTGGAGAAACTCATCGAGCACGCGCGCGAGGAACTACATCTGCGGCGGCATCGTGACCAGGAGAAAACCAATCACTCCGAGCACGGTCATGACATGGCGAAGCTGCTGACCAACGCCGAGGAAGTCGACCGCTACGCCAGGCAGATCCTGTCGATGCACGAGAAGGAACTCCCCACCTTGCGCGCCTGACGATCAGTGAACGCGCAGGCAGCACCGATGTTCGAATGTCGCTGACCGGCAATCCAATACGATCGGCCGGATGGATGTCTACGAGGCTGTGCGGAGCAGGCAGTCGATTCGTGCGTTCACCGACGATCGCGTAACCGCCGGAGATTCCGGCGACAAACCAGAATTCGGGTTCTACCCGCTGCAACTGACATCACCATTTCGAGAACGCCTGACGGATATGGGTGCTCGCCGATACGGCGCACTCGGTATCGCCGCCGATGACGCGCAGTCCCGTGCAAGAATCCGCGCCGAGAATTGGAACTGCTTCGGCGCGTCCACAGCATTGTTCTGCTACCTGGACCGCGACATGCCACCACCACAATGGGCGGACGCAGGCATGTTCCTGCAAACGGTGATGCTGCTGCTTCGCGCCGAAAAACTACACAGCTGCACTCAAATCGCATGGGCGGAATACCACCACACCGTCGACGCCGTGATCTCCCCACCGACCGACCGAATCCTCTTCTGCGGCATGTCAATCGGCTACGCCAACCCCGACTCTCCCCACCCCTCGATGCCCCGAGCTCCGCTCGCGGAGGCAGTGACGTTCCTGGAGTGAGAAGGCTCAAGGACCCACCGCCCGTTCGAAATTCGCGCCGTCCGAGTGGTGAGGTGAGCTTGTGATCCAAACCTGTGCACCCTCGACGCCCCGAGTTCTGATCATCGATCCCGCACCCGCAGCGTTCGCAGTACAGGAGCTCGAGCGATTCACGGCACTGGGCCTCGCTCCGACCGTCAACCTGCGGCGAGTCACCGACCCGGCTGTGTGCGCTCAGATCGCCGCACGGTGGGACTGCATCGATATCGACGGGTTCGACACCGAAGAGCTCGTCGCCACGATCGAACGCGGCTGCGGCTACGACGCCCTCAAATGCCGTGCGGGCATCCCCCTCACCTCGGACGTTCTCGAGCGCGCGACCGCCGACACCTTGGACCAACCGCTACGCCTCGTGGGCCGGGCCGCTACGGGCCTCGACACCTTCGACTTGGATGCGGCCCGCGCGCTGAACGTCGCGATCCGGTTCTCGGCGGGCGCCAACGCGGCCGCGGTCGCCGAATTCACGATCGGACTGATGCTCGACGGACTGCGTGGAATCAGCCGCCGCAGCGCAGCGCTGCACGCCGCTGACTGGTCCACCGCGATCGGTGACCTGCCCGCCCGAAGTTTGAGCGAATCCCGGGTCGGGATCATCGGAACCGGCACGATCGCCCGCGAAGTCGCAACGCGCCTAGCGTCGTTCGGCACCGAGGTATGGGTTCACGGCTCTACCCGCTTCACCCCGGAGAGTGCTGCCGGATGGCCGGGACGGCGCACCGAATCGCTGAGCGAACTCCTCTCGAGCTGCGATGTCGTCACCGTCCATGTTCCGGGTACGTCCGAGACCAACGCATTGCTGGGTGCGGCAGAGCTACGTGAGATGAGGCCGAACTCATTGCTGGTCAACACTTCCCGGGCGAGCGTCGTCCCTGAAGAAGCCCTCGACGCCGTACTGCGCGAGACCAACTCGGGTCCGTCCCATGCCTGCATCGATGTCTTCGCGCGCGAAGGTCAGCAATTCGATTCCCCGCTGGCCGGCAACCCCCATGCCACCTTGACACCGCATATGGCGGGAATGACCTCGAGTGCGATGCGCGCGGCTTCCACACAATTGCTCGACGAATTCGCGCGGTTCTACGCATCTGGGAAGTAGGGATCATGCTCGAGCCTGGCCCTGTAGCTCATTCCCCCGGACAGGATAGACCAGTGCCATGAAGTTCCTTGTGCACGTACCTGTTTCGCGTCTCTGATATGGGCTGCAAGCATCGTTGCCGTACCCCTGGCAGTCGCCGTGGTCGCTCTACAGAATGACTCGGCGGAATCTGCACGATCAGCCTCGCTTCGGCTCATGGCTCTCGCTCGTCCCGGAGGTGAGTGTGCCCCTGCTGTGCGGCACGATAGCGATGTGATCGAGTTTTTGGACGACGCTCGCTTGGAGCAGACCGCGGTGGTGGCGAACTCCGAGATGAATCGTGAGCGCCGATTGCCTGCCTATCGTCGCGAGCTCGGGTTCGATCCGGTGGAGTGGCTGACGGATAGGCCCTCGCCGCAGCGGTGGCTGGATATCGGATGTGGGAGCGGGCGGGCGCTTTCGGAGGCGTCCCGATCGCTGTCAGGGCGGTGCGAGATCATCGGCTTGGACCTCGTTGGATACTTCGCCGAACCATCCGACACCGGGGTCGATCTGGTCACCGGGTCGGTATTGGCATGGGCCCCGAACATCGCGGTCGACCTCATCACCGCCGTCCATGTGCTGCACTACGTCGGAGACAAGCTCGCGGCACTGACACGGATGGCGTCCTGGCTCACCCCTGATGGACGACTCGTCGCCAGTTTCGATGCCACCTCGGTGCGCGGAGCGGACGGCGCACCGATCGGTGCGCCATTCATTGCCGCGTTGCGTGACAACGGATTCCAATACGACGCGAAGCGCCATCGCCTCACCCGCACTGGGCCGTCAACTCCGCGCTGGGAGTTTCACTACCTCGGCGCCGATGCCCACGCCGGACCGAACTACACCGGGCAGGACAGTGTCACCTCGCACTACACCGGCACCATGTCACGACCGTCCAGCACCTCGATCCCCGTCACGCGATGAGCTGAACCTGCCGGATCGATATGCAGAAACATGACGGATTCGCCGTCGGATTCCAAAATCACCACCCCGCCACTCGGTGAGCCGGGCGGCGCGGTCAACAAGAGTGGACAGGTGGGCGTGCAGGTACACACACCGTAGAACCTCGAGCTTGCGACGGTTTGAGCGAGACGTTCATCCTCGCAATCCAACAGTTCGATGATCTCGGTGACGAGGTCTGGAAGTACCTCAGCCAAGCGCGGGAACCCATTCGCCGACAGATCCGAACCGGCCGGCGGAGGAAGGCTTCCGGCGGGATCGGCCGCAGCGCACGGACATCCGTCACTCCCGATCGGGTCGTGCGTTGCGTTTGTCAAGGTCACCGCCGTTCGTCGTCCGACCAACCAATGGCATCGATCTCCACGCGAAAAGCCGGAGAAGCCAAGCCGCTCACGTATAGCAGGGTCATGCATGGCGCAGAGGTACCGAAGAAGTTGGCGAAAGCGGTGCGACGGGCTGTGCTGTCGATTTCGCCGACCAGATAGACCGTCACCTTCACCAGGTCTGCGACAGTCATGTTCGCGGCCGACAGGTTGTGGCGCACGTTTTCAAAGGCTACGGCGATCTGCTCGACTGGGCGTCGTCCGGGACCGAGCCGTCGGGGCGCATGCCGATCTGGCCGGACAGCATCAGCCAGCGTCCTCCTGGCCCGATCTCGATCTGGTGGGAGTATGCCGCTACGGGGGCATGAACTTCCTGCGGATTACGTTCGACCTTCACAAGACTCGAGCCTAGAGCCAACTGGCAAGGGCGGCACCGTGCTCGGGACCGCCTGCCCGCCTTGTACTTTGAGGAACCGCGTTCAGCTCTCGCCGTCGAGGGTCAGTACGACCAAGGGAATCGGGCGGTCGATCTTCGACTGGAAATCCGCCAGCAGTGGGTTTTCGGTTAGTACCCAGGCTGCGAATTCGTCGTAGGCCTCGGCTTCGAGGACCTTGCCGGTGGCCTGGTAGGTCTTGTCTCGGAGTTCGATGGTGATCTGCGGATTCGCCTTGATGTTGTGCCACCAGGCCGGGTATCTGTCGTCGACGAACGAGCTCACGTACATGGTGGTGTCTCGGTACAGGGGGCCGAGCGGGGTGGTGTGCCGCTTGCCGCTTTTGGCTCCGGTGGTGGTGAGGAGGATGAGGTCTCCGCCGGCGTAGGCACCGCCGACCTTGCCTGAGTTCTCGCGGAATTCCTTGATCACATCGTCGTTCCAGGTGGCGATGCTGCCCTCGTCGTCGCGTGCCTGGTTCCATGGCGCGTTCGGATCGTTGTACTCGGTGATCTCGGCCCGATCGGGCTGTCCCGCAGTCGATTCGATGTCGTTCATGACCCGAGTATGTCGGGGATACAGGTCAGTTCCGGTCCTAGTTCGACCGGGTGATCAGCGGGCCAGGTCGGGGTGTGCTCGGCCGGTGACCACCGGCATGTCGACGAAGGTCAGCAGGCCCGGTTCGGCGGCGCAGACGTAGGGGATCGAGTTCACGCAGTGGGCTGCGGTGACGACTATGCCGGGGTTGCGTTCCAGGCCGAGCGCCACGCTGGTCGGGTGCCATCCGTGAATCGTCACCTGGCAGTCGGGGTCGCCCTTCACCTCGACCTCGAAGCGGACGCCACCGTCGCCGTATTTCCAAGGCGGGTCGAGGTTTTCGTCGCCCATCAGCCAGTTGACCGCGACCCGGACGACCTTGGTGTCGCCGATGAAGGCCTCCCAGGCGAAGCGCTGGGCGGCGACCTGGCCGGGCTGGATCTTGCCGATCGGCGAATCGATCGGCGCGGTCGCGACCGCGACCTCGCGGCTGCTGCGGATGTCCGCGTCGGCGAAGCCGAGGGTGTCCAGGCACATGCGCACCGACTGGTCGAATCCGTTGTCCAGCAACGCCAGCATCGGACCGTTCATCGCCTGCTCGGGCGACTGACCGAAACCCATGAGGTGGCGCACCACGTCGGGGGCGTTGTAGGTGCGGATGTCGGAGTACTCCTCACCGCGCACGAAGGTGATCGCGCTGGAGAGGCCGGTGAAGAACAGTGGCTGCTGCTCGGTGGCACCGCCCGGATCGATGCCGGTTCCGTGCAGCGTCACACCGCCCTCGATGGCCGGTGCCGCCATCCGCTCCTTCTCCTCCGCGGTCGGCCAGAACCAGCCCAGCGGTGTGACCACGTTCTTGCCCGAACGCAGCAGCGCCGCAACCTCTTTCGGATTCGGCATCAGCGGCGAGTACAGGACGCAGTCGGCGTCGAGCGCGAGGATCTCGTCGATGCTGTTGGTGGCGGTGACGCCGATCGGGCCGATCCCGGCGAGCTCACCGGCGTCCCGACCGGCCTTGGCCTGCGAGTGCACCCAGCACCCGACGAGCTCGAGATCCGGGTGCAGCTGGATCTGGCCGATAGCGGCCTGGCCGAGGCCGCCGGTGGCCCACTGGATCACTCGCAGAGTCATGCAAGGAATAGAACCTGTTTCAATCCTCGAGCGTCAAGACCGGGCGGCCACCACTTCGGCGGCCACCTCGAGGAATTTCAGGTCGGTGACGGCCGGGACCAGGATGAACTCGTCGCAACCGGCCTGCGCGGCGCCGTCGAGAATGTCGGCGAGCACCTCGGGACTCGACGCGCGCGCCGAGGCGGCGACCATCCCGGCCAGCTTCGGCCCGAGGAAACCGAGGTAGTGAGCGGTGAAGGAGCGCAACGCCTCTGACGCGTCGCCGACGCCCAGCGCGGTGAAGCACCCGCTGACCTTGCGCGGGGTCGTCGTACGACCGGCCTCGGCCCAGCATCGGTCGGCGAGCTCGCCCACCTTGGCGATCTCCTCGGCGTTGCCCGCGATGCTGAAGCCGGAAATGCCGCCGGCCCAACGCGCTGCCCGGCGCATCGCCTTCGGCCCCATCGCACCGGCGAGGATGATCGGCCCGCCCGGTTGCACGCACGTCGGCCCGACCGGGTCCGCGCCCTCGAACGGCGGTTCGCCCGCGAGCAGCGACTTCAGTTCGGCGACTTTGTCATCGAGCTGCTGATGCCGTCCCGTGAAGTTCGCACCGAGAGCCCGGTAGTCGTGCTCGCGACCGCCGACACCGACGGCGACCTCGAGGCGCCCGTTCGAGAGCTGGTCGAGGGTGCCGATCTGCTGGGCGACCATCGCCACCGGATGCTGCGGCAGCACCCAGAGGTTCCCCAGCACCTGCACGCGTTCCGTCACCGCCGCACAGGCGCCCAGCGTCGCCACCATCTCCGGATTCGAGAACGTCACCCGCTCCCCCACCGAGACGCTCGAAAACGGGCCCGCGTCGATCCGCCGAGCCCAATCGACCGTCGTACCCGGTCCGTAGCCGGGAGCCATTTGTGGAAGTGCGACACCGATCTTCATATGGCGACCTTCTCAGACCCACCCGGCCCCGGTCAGGCGAATCCGATTCCGGATCACCGCGCGGACCGCTGATCTAGGTCCGGCGGATAACCCTCGGAGTTCGCGGCAATTGTTCGTGGCTCCTCACAGCGGCTTTCGCGAGCGGTAGCGGCCAGCGAACCGAGCAGGGTAAGGGCGTGACTGCTGGGGGTGTCGGGGGCAGCGTGGTAGACGACGAGTGTTTGACCGGGGCTGGAACGGACATCGAAGGTCTGCATCGTCAGGGTGAGCGAACCGACGTCGCGGTGGTGGAATTGCTTGCTCTGCAGGAACTTTCCCCACGCATCGTGAGTGGTCCACAATCGGGCGAATTCTGCACTGCGGCAAAGTAGTTCGTTGAGCACCTGCTGAATCCGCGGGTCGTCGGGGGCTTCGCCGTGGCCGAAACGGAATCCGGCCACCGAGTTGCGGGCGACGTCGGGCCAGTCCGTGTAGAACTGTCGGGCGGCGGGATCGGTGAAGACGATGTGCATCAGGTTGCGCGAATGGGTCCAGTCGTGGAAGAGCGCGTCGGCGATCGCGTTTGAGGCGAGGACATCGCAGGCGCGGTTGTAAACGATTGCCGGGTTGTCGGGCCAGGCCGCCATGAGTTGCGACAGGCTCGGGTCGATGCGGTCGGGTGTGGTGGATGTGCGGGTACGCGGGGCGAGGCCGGCCAGCCGGAACAGATGGTGTCGACCGTCGGCGTCGAGCCGCAACGCGGTGGACAGGGCATCGACCACCTGAGCCGAGGGGCCGCGTTCACGGCCCTGTTCGAGCCGGATGTAGTAGTCGACGCTGACCCCGACCAGCAGCGCGATTTCCTCGCGACGCAGACCCGGAACGCGACGCTGTCCGGCCGACCGGAGACCGACCTGCTCGGGACGTAGTTGCGCGCGGCGGGCACGCAGGTAGTCGCCTAGCTCGGTGGGGGCCATAACGGTCATCGTAGGTCGCGGCGGCACGGTGATCCTGGGTGCGTTACTCCCAGGAGAACGGCGTCCTGCCGCATCGGCTGCGGCACAGCCAGTGTGGTCGGCATGACTACGGAACAGAAGACAGTGCTGGTCACCGGTGCCAGCAGTGGAATCGGCGAGGCCATCGCCACTCGGCTCGCCGGTGCGGGACATCGCGTCGTCGCGGGGGCCCGGCGTACTGACCGACTGCACGCCTTGGCCGAACGTACCAAGGGCGATCTGCACCCGATCCGGCTCGATGTGACCGACCCGGCGGACGTCGCCGCATTCGTGGCGGCCGCTCACCAGCAGACCGGACGCGTCGATGTGCTCATCAGCAATGCCGGGGTGATGCCGCTGTCCCGGCTGGATTCGCTGCTGGTCGACGAATGGAACCGGATGATCGATGTCAACGTGCGCGGCCTCCTGCACGGAATCGCCTCGGCGCTACCGTATTTCACCACGCAGGGCTCGGGCCACTTCGTCACGATCGCGAGCATCGGCGCTCACCAGGTGGTTCCGACCAGCGCGGTGTACAGCGGCACCAAGTACGCCGCCTGGGCGATCACCGAAGGGCTGCGGCAGGAGTGCGATCCCTCGGTTCGGGTCACGACCGTCTCCCCCGGCGTGGTCACCTCCGAGTTGGCGGACTCCATCACCGAATCCGGTGCGGCACAGGCAATGCGCGCCTATCGGGCGCATGCCATCACGCCGGACGCCATTGCTGCGGCCGTCTCCTACGCCATCGACCAGCCTGCCGACGTCGACGTGAACGAGATCATCGTGCGGCCGAGCCGACAGCGGTGACGATCATCCACCTCAGCGGTTGCGTCGCTCCGCACGAGTGCGCTGTCAAACATGTTCTGCCGCGAGGAATGGCACGATGAGGTCGAGCAGTTCCTGCGGACGATCGAGCGGGATGATATGACCGCAATCCGGAATGACCTGTCCCACAAGGTTGTCGGTGATGGGGCGCAGTTGCCGTTCCAGCGCGTCGCCGACCGGGTGGGCGCCTATCGCCAGGGTCGGTGCGGTGAGCCTGGAAGTCGTTGCGGAGTGCTCGAGTTGGCGTGCGCTGGTGGGCAGTGCACGGTAGTAGGAGAAGGCGCAACGTAGGGCGTCATTTTCGGTGAAGGAATCGACGAATGCGTCGTGGATATCCGTTGACACGCCACGACCGCGGGTGCCGGTGGTGAGAAACCATTCGATGTACCGCGCTTCGTGGCCGGCCAGGACTTCTTCGGCGAGACCGGGGACGGCGTGGAAACCGAACCACCAGGGCGGGCCCGCGGCGAGGAAGTTCTCGGCACCGGGGAGAGTGCCCAGCAGGGCTTCCATGACCACCAGCCGTCGCACTCGAGCGGGGTGCCGCAGGGCGAGTAGGACCGCGACCGGGGTGCCTGCGTCGATCGCGACCACGGCCGCGGTGGGTTCGCCGAGGGCGTCGAGTATTCCGGCGATGTCGGTGGCCAGGGTGTCGGCGTCGTAGCCGTCCGAGGCGCGGCTGCTGGCGCCGAATCCGCGCAGGTCCGGGGCGATGACGCGGTAGTCGGCGGACAGCGGGCCGATGATCTCGCTCCACAGTCGCCAGGTGTGCGGAAAGCCGTGCAGCAGAACGACCGCGGGGCCGGAACCGGCGATGGCGACGTTGGCGTGGATGCCGTTGGTCTCGATCTGGCGCAGCTCGATCGACGCGGTGCGGGGTGGTGGCGTGCGGGACATCGACCCTCCAGGTGGTAACTATTGGTTACCATGAAACGGTAGGTAACAGCTGCTACGCTGCCAAGACGGCACGTTGAGTACAGGTGGTGAGGTCCAGGTGACTGCTCGATCAGCTGATGTGGAGGCGCCACGTCGCGGTGATCTGTTCGATAGCCAATGCCCGACACGTCAGTTGCTGGACCGTGTCGGAACGAAATGGACGTCGATGGCGGTCAAGGTGCTCGCGCAGGCCGATCCGGGTGAGGTGCGGTTCGCCGAGCTGCGGCGGCGCATGCCCGGCGTCTCACAGAAGATGCTGTCGGTGACTCTGCAGAGTCTGGTCCGCGACGGTCTGGCCACTCGCCGAGTGGAGCCGACGGTGCCACCGCGCGTGCACTATCGACTCACGGAACTCGGCTTGTCCCTGGAGGTTCCGTTGGCGGCGTTGCGCGTTTGGGCCGAGGATCATATGGCCGAGATCGACCGCGCCAACGCCAGCAACGACGCACAGGCCGAATCAGCCGCCACAGAATAACTTCCCGATACCTGCCGATGTCAGCGTCCCTGCCGGGTGCGAGTGCGGTCCGAGTCGGGAATTTGCGTGCCCATGGGAGTAGGGGCGCAACGGTTTTGGCTCCAGATGCGAATAGAACGGTAGTGCCGGATGGAAGCACCTCCGGCCGAACCAGGGGGAACCACATGACTGCCTTTGCCACCGGCACCCGCAAGGCGGCCGTCGCCATGAGCGCGATCGCCGCAGGACTCTTCGTCTCGCTGACGGGTGCGGGTGCGCCCCACGCCAGCGGGGTCAATGCCGAGATCAAATTCGCGTACGGCGCCGACCACGGCAGCGTGGACGGCTACATCAACCGCGGATACTCCGACGTGTGGCGCTTCGATGCCCGCGGCGGTCAACAGTTGAGCGCCGTACTCGCCTCGCACTACACGTCCGCCTCCGGAACCGGCATCTACACCCTCACCGCACCCACCGGCCAACTGCTCGCCGTCGACACCACCGAATCCGAGCTCTACCTCCCGGTCACCGGCACCTACTACCTGACGATCATGTCGCCCACGAACGATGCGTCGTACACCCTGAACCTCGGAATCGACTGAGCCTCAACGATATACAGGCGGCCGCCGCTCACCGATACGATCTACCGGTTCACCCTCGGCTGAGCGGCACATCCCAGAACGCGAGTTCGTGACGCATACCGGTCAGGAACAGCTCCTCCGCGTTGTCACCGCCCGCTTCGTCGAGCATCTGGGCGCAGCGGGCGGTGAGCGCCGCGAAGCCGGGGTCGGCGTAGGTGTCGATCCAGCGCTGGTAGCGCGGGTCGGCGGGCGGGTTTGAGGCGAGCATGGCGCCGAGCGTCGAATAGCCCCACATGCAGGGGTAGAGGGCGGCTAGGCCATCAGCATAGTTCGCGGCCGAATCCAGCAGGAACGCAGTGTATTTCGTGCACGGTTCACCCTTGATGGCGCCATCGAGGTTGGCGCCGAACTCCGCTGCCAGACTGCGGTGCATCGACAGTTCGTCGTGGAAAGTCGCGTGCGCGAGGTCGACCAGATCGCCGAGATGGGCGGCCGGTGCCTGCCACGCGAGCCTGGAGAAGACGCGCACGTAGTCGAGCAGGAACAGGTAGTCCTGCTCCAGCCAGGACCGAAACACCGGCTCAGCGAGATCACCTTTCGCGATCCCCGCCACGGTCGGATGCGCCAGCTGCTCCTCGACCAGCGGGCGGCCGAGCTGCTCGAGACGCGCTGCAAGACTCATGCGTGAAGTCTCTCCTACTGCCCCGATTGCGTTGGCGGCGGTCTTGGCACTGCTTCCGGCTGAATAGTCTTGGATCCATGGCGGAGGCACGGGTGTGGTCGGTTACTACTACGACGCCGACCGAGGAAGATGCGAGGGAGATTGCTCGCACGGTTGTGGCCGAGCGCCTGGCAGCGGGTGCGGAGGTGACGGGTCCGGCGTGGTCGGTGTTCTGGCACCTCGATCAACTCGGCGAGGGCCAGGAATGGCGGGTCACGCTGAAAACATCGGCGGCGGTGCGGGATCGCCTCGTTGCACGGATTCTGGAGTTGCATCCGTGGGCCGGTGGGCCGGAGATCATCGCGACGCCGGTTGCGTGGTCGACGGAAGGTTACGTCGACTGGGTCGAGAAGTGTACTGCCGCAGCTCAATAGCAACGCGATTGGGCCTTTCCGTCAACGCCCTCGACTAGTGCTGGTGGTGTTCGCGTTGTTCACGGGGCAGTTGCCCTCGCTGCGACCGCATGCGGCGAAGTCACAGAGGCGGCACAACCAAGGTTGTGGACGGTCGGTGGTGCGGGTGGCGCGGTCCTCGGCTCTGGACTGAGTGACCGCGGTCAACATCGCGTCCAACGCGGCTGCGAGATTGTCGATCTCGTCCGGGGGCAGTGCGGACAGTGCGCTCGCCAATGACTGCTCGCGTGCTCGAAGTATCTGTTCGGCCGTGCTGCGGCCATCTTGGGTCAAGACCACGGAGACGGCCCGTCCGTCCTGTGCTCCGACACGCTCGGCGAGGCCTTGGGCGACGAGGCGGTCGACCAGTCGGACCGTGCCCGAGTGGGTCAGGCCGAGCACGGAGCTCAGCTGCGTTACCGATGTGCCGTCGAGGAACTCATGCATGGCGGCGAGGGCGGCCGGGGCCGACGGGCCGAGCGCGGCGATCGCTTCGACGGCGGTGTTCATCCGATCGGCGATTGCGAGACTCAACGCGCCCAGGACGTTGGCGGCGTGCTGGCGGCTTGACGGGGTTCGAGACATGGCTCTAGTTTATATGCATGAGTCATACAAATACCCCAACGGGGCGCGGCGAGTCCACGGTGGAACCGGTGGAAGCACGTATGAAGACCGTGGCGAGCCTCGACTTGATCACCGGGATCGAGCATCTCCAGAAGGCGATTCACGCAGGTGGAGTAGACCCGCTCGTGCTCGAGCTGGTTCATCTGCGGGCCAGTCAGATCAACGGGTGCAGCCCTTGCGTTTTCACCGGCGTCCAGTCGGCGAAGAAGCTTGGGGAGACCGACGAGCGACTGCACAACGTGGTCGCCTGGCGCGAGACCCCGTTCTTCACCGAGGCGGAGCGGGCGGCACTCGCGCTGGCCGAGGCGGCCACCCGGATCCAGGACGGCTCGCCGGGCGTGACCGACGAGATCTGGGCGGCGGCTGCCGCCCACTTCGACGACAAGCAGATCTTTTCGATCGTCCTGAACATCGCGATCACCAATTTCTTCAACCGGATCAACCACACGATCCGGGAGCCGGGCGGCAAGACCTGGTGAAGCCGGGTCTGCGACCCACAGCCCACGGCCCGACGCTCCGACGGAGGCTCCGATGTCAGTGACCACGATCAACCCGCCGGGGCTGCCCACCCCGAAGGGCTACGCCCATGTCTCGGTGGCGACAGGTTCGCGGCTGATCCATATAGCCGGGCAGGCAGCCCACGACCCCGACGGCACTATCGTCGGCCCGGGAGACCTCACCGCTCAAACCGAACGCGCGCTGGGCAACGTGGCGATCGCGCTCGCCGCGGCCGCAGCCACCTTCGACGACGTTGTGAATCTGACGTTCTACGTTCCCAACTGGGACGAATCCAAGTATCCGGCTCTGGCCGAAGGCATGCGAGCCGCAGCAGCCACGCTGGGCATCAACCCGATCAAACCCGGTGCCCTGGTCGGTGTCGCCAGCCTCGGCCGTCCCGATTGGCTGATCGAGATTTCCGCCACCGCCGTGACCACCTGACTGCGATCCTGGACTGCTGCGGAATGATCCAGAGCGTGACCGATGATGCGGCGAGTCCGATGAACTCCGGTATGTCGCCGGTGTCCGGTGACCCGGTATGCACGATCCGCGATGGCGATGGGGTGCCGATTGCCCACTACGAGCACGAGTGGCGCAGTGGTCGACCTTGGGCTGCGGACTTGTCGATGGACGATGAAGTCACGACGGTGAATCCGCGTGTCGTGTCCTTGGTCGCCACGACACTGGCAGGCTGGGGCGCCACCGCCATCGCGGAGGTCGCTGGTCCGTTCATTGCCAACGGAGCACAGTCGGTGCGCGTATTCCACACTTACACAATGAATCTGACGGATTCATCGGCGACTATCGAGCCGGATCTACGCCCGGGCCTGCGCGCGGTCCCGGCTCGGAATATGTCGGCCGCGGCACTGCGCCCCGCATTGTCGGCCGCGTATCCGCCTTCTCATCCCGATTTCGACAGCGAGGCATTCGCGGCACTCGACGGGCTTTACGACGGCACACTGATGGGGCCGTTGTCGCCATGCAGCACAACGGTAGTCGAGGGACACCGGGTCGTGGCGGCGGCATTGGTCAACGACACCGAATCGGACGGGCCATGGCTGTCGGAAATCTTCAGGGTCCCCGAGCCACAATTCGCGGGACTCGGCACGGCCCTGCTTCAGATTGTCATCGCCCAAGCCACCGCTGCGGGCCTGCCTACCCTCGGTTTGTCGGTCACCGACTCCAATCCCGCCCGCACCGTCTACGAGCGAATCGGCTTCCGCCGCACCGGGACCTGGATGGATTTCATTTTTCCAGCCCCAGGTGTCGAGCCGTGAAGCTGGCGCCCAACTCCCGCGATAGCCGTCGCTGACGCATCGAATGTCGGCTTCCCGCTGAGGGATTGAGGCACGAGCGAGTCAGGCAACCTTCTGGGGTACGAGTCGGTCCGAGTGCCCTACGAATTCACGCCCACCCGCTGGGCGAGATCACGTAGGGAGGTCCGCCGGTCGTGGTCGAGCAGCTCGGCAATCACGGTGCGCAACAGGGTCTGATACTTCGCCCACTCCGAACCTCCGACCCGCTCGGCGGTCAGCAGCATGTCCAGTGCCTTTTGGTGCTGGCCGGTTCTGGCGAGTGCCTGCGCTTGATCGACAAGGTGGCGAGCCTGCGCAACGGGTTTCAGACCGGCGCCGTGGTTGGGCATGGTCTTCGCGACTTGGATTGCCTCCGAGTACTTCTCGGCCGATATGTTGATATCCACCGTTTGCATGACGACTTGGCTTGGCCCGAAGTCGGTTTCATAGTCCTTGCGATCCCGGCCGAGACGGGTGGCGGTCTCCCTCGCCTCCCGCGCGAGTGAAATCGCTTCTCCAGTGTGCTGGTTCCTACCGGCTGCCGTTGCACCCTGGAGCAGTAGTGCGCCGTAGACCGACAGGTGTGCGGGTGGGACATCCCCGGCAGGCTCTACGGTGGCCGCGGCCTTGAGGGCGACGCCGCGTGCCTCTTCGAAGCGGCCTTGTACCAGCAGTTGCCAGCCGACCGAGCCTCGGAGCGTCGCGGCGAGGAGCGGATCATTGCCACGTTCGGCCGCCTGCAATGCCTCGCGGATGGCGATGAAAGCCGGGTCGGTCTGCCCGAAATGTACGAGCGTGCACCCGGTCACCCACATCATTCGGGCGAGTTGTTCGTTTACCGGCGCGATGTCCTGGCTCTGGGCGGCGTGCGCGGCGGCGCGCAGTTGGGCGATCCCGGACGGCAGGATGGATGCCAGCACCCCGTATCGCCCGGACCAGTAAGCGCCCCAGGCGTATTCGACTGCGCGGGTAGCCTCCAACAGGCTCACGGGTTCTTGCCCAGCGACGGAGTCGAGCAGGTCATCCACGGTCGTGAGCGCACGCCGGATCGCGACCACACCCGCGTCTGGATCAGGCGACGGCAAGCCGTGCCGTTTACCCAGCAGGTCGGCTATATCCACATCGAGTGCCCGGGCGATCTTGTGGAGGCTTGCGATCGAAGCGCCTGTGCGACTCCCCTGTTCCAACTTTCGGATCAGGTCGACGCTGACTTCGGCCCGCTCAGCCAGGCGTCGCTGCGACAGCGTAGAGCCTCTGAGTTCGCGGATACGTTCGCCGATCGAGGCGTCTTTCATGGGAATAGGGCCCTTCGCGGAAGTCGAGTTCGGCCCCTTCGAGCGTACCGAGTACAGCGCGCGGCAGTAGGACACATTGTCCTACCGATAGCGGACTGAACGGCAATAACGTTCGCTTCGTGGCCAATTGCCACGGGCGACCTCGGCGAGCTGTCCGGTCCACAACCCTGCACGCCGGGGAGTCGTTTCACACGATCGCGTCTACTGGGGAGCTGGTGACATTGGGGCTGCTGCCATCCGCGGTTGGGTTCCTGCGCAGCGACATATCGGGAACTCGCCGGGAACACGACGAGCGGCAGATCGAGCGCACGGCCCGATTGAAGGGCTATGACCTGCGCAAGACAGTCGTGTTCAGCGAGAACACAATTCGAAAGAATTACCGGCTACGTATCGCGCTCTCCCGAGCGGGTGTAGACACCGTAATCGTGCCCAGCCTCGAGCATTTCGACGGTCAGGTACCGGCAGAGGTAGTCGCCGTTGCCGACATTGTCACGATCTCGCCAGAGAATACGTACGCCCGCACCGGTGACCCGAGCGAGGCCGCGCAATGACGGTCGAGGGTCTTCTTGCACTGCTGGGCGGGGAACTGCCGGCCGGGTGGCTGCAATATGCGGATGGGTCGTGGTGTCCGGTCGGGCGGGATGGGCGGGTCGGGATGCCGATCACGGTTGGTGAGTTGCTCGGGATGCGGGCTCTCGACGTCGATGAGTTGGAGGCGGTGGAGGGAGTGAGCGGGCTACTGGGGTAGGCCTAGGCCGGATGCCAGCTGGGGCCAGGAGGCGTAGAAGGCGTCTCGCCAGTAGCCCCAGGAGTGGGTGCCGGAGGGTTGCATGTCGAAGGTGGCGGGGATTTGCAGGTCGTTGAGGCGGTTTTGGAGGTTGTGGGTGCAGTAGTTGACGGCGGCTTCGATGATGCCGCCTACCAGCAGCTGGTTGGCGAGACCGGGCTGGGTGGGGTTCATCATGTACGGGTCGCCGATGTGGTCGTGCGGGCCGGGCATGCCGCTGCCGGTGGAGATGAAAAGGTTGGTGCCACGGAGCTTTTCGGCGTTGACCACCGGGTCGTTGGCGGTCCAGGCGGGGTCGTTGTCGTCGCCGTACATGTTGCGGACGTCGCCGCCGCCGTAGGTTTCCACGACCAGTTTGGTGAAGCGTTTGCCGATCGGGTCGGAGATTTGCGCGCAGCCGCTGTAACCGGCGACGGCGGAGTAGAAGCCGGGGTTGGCTTCGGCCAGTTGCAGGACGGCGGTGGCGGTCATGGAGTTGGCAGCGATCGCGCGAATTCCGTTGGTGCCCAACGCCGGATCGACCAGCGCGGGAAGCTCGTCGAGCAGGAAGGTGCGCCATTTGTTGAGGCCGAGTTCGGGGTCTTCGCGCTGCCAGTCGGTGTAGTAGGCGAACGCGCCGCCGATCGGCATCACCACGTTGACGTCTTGTCCGGCGAGGAAGTCGCCGACGTCGGTGTTGTGCCACCAGGTGGCCATGTCGTTGCCGCCGCCCGCGCCGTTGAGCAGGTAGAGCCCGGGGCGCGGCTGCGAGGCGTCCTTGGGGCGTTGCACGCGAACGGTGATGTCCTTGTCCATCGCCACCGAATGGACCTGCAGGGTGATGTTGCGGCCGTCGATGGTGCCCGAGACCAGTTTCGAACCGTCGGGGGCGACCGGGTCGGCGGTCAGCTTCTTGGAGTCGATGATCGGATCACCGGTCTCGGCCTGACCGTTGCCGGCACCCATCGCGACGGCCGAAACCGCAAGTACGGCACCGGAAACCAGCACCGACATCCCACGCCTGAGAGAATGGCGTCTCAACCCGAACTCCTTGGTCCATCGCAGTAGCGCACCGGACACTACTGCAATCTGGACATTTGATCGATAGGTTGGCCGACCAGTGCGCTCGCGGTGGCGGCCAGGTCCCTGATCAGGTCGGTCTCCGCGGATCGCCGCCAGGTCAGCGCCCATCGGGCGAGCGGGACGTCGGGCATGGGGATGTAGGTGACGTCCGGCCTGGAGTAATAGCGGGCGGCATGGGCGTGCACGGGGGTGATGGCCTTGCCTGCCGCCACGAGCAGGATCAGGTCCTGGAAGTTGGCGGCGTGCGCCGTACGGGAGATAGGGCGACCACTGGGGGCGAAGAACGGGACCGCGGCGGCCGTCCAGTAGTCGGGAGGCAGGTTGGCCGGATCGGACGGGGGCACTCCGAAGACGCCGTAGTCGGCCAAGTCCTCGTAGGAGGCCGACTCACGCTGTGCGAGTGGATGATCCGCACCGACGAGCAGCATGAACGGTTCCGAATAGAGGGTCGGGCCGACCACCAGATCGGGTTCCTCGATGGGCAGCCAGCTCACCAGCACGTCCAGCTCGTCGTCGCGGAGCGCACCGAACGGGTTGCCGAAGTGGACGTGCTCGATATGCACGGTGCAATCGGGATGGCGGACCTGGAAGGCGTTCAGCACGGGGCGGACATCGTCGAGGTTGCTGCTGGTGATTCCCAGCCGCAGCACACCCGCGTCGCCGTAGTGCGCGGCGCGGGCCGCCCGGCCGAAGCTGGCTCGCAGGTCGCGATAGTTGGTTTGCAGATCGTCGCGCAGCCGAAGCCCGATCGGCGTCAATGTCACTGTGCGACTGGAGCGTTCGAACAGCTTCGCGCCGATGCGGCGTTCCAGTTTCCCGATCACCTGACTGACCCGGGCTTGCGACAGGTGCAACCGCTCGGCCGTCCGGCCGAAATGCAATTCGGCGGACAACATCAAAAAGATCTCGATGTCGCGCAGATCCAGATCGCGCAGGTCCATGCGGTTTTCCTATCAATCACGGTGGCTTATCGCATCATACGCAGTTCGCCGTTGATCAATTTTCGCCGTGAACCGAGGCTGAAAAGAACCGACAACTCGAACAGTGGGCAGTCCACCGCCCTCCCTATCGAAAGTGATACCGATGCCGACGATTCCGTGGACAACGGTCGCCCCGCCCACCACCCCCGAGGTCCAGTGCATGGCCTCCCGCCTCGAGGTCAGATCGCTGCTCGATGCCCCCGGCTTCCTCATCGCCTCGCTGACGCTGTGGCGGCAGGCCCGTCGCTCCCCCGGCGCGCTGGGCGTGGCACTGAAAGCCGAGATGCTGAAGGGCACGTTCTGGACCTACTCCGCATGGGAGGACAAGGCGGCGATCTACGCCTATGCGGGTGCGGAGCCGCACCGCTCGACGGTCGCGCGCAAGCGAAAAGTCATGCGGGAGGCCACCTTCGTGTTCTTCACCGCGCCCGCGAACGAGCCGCCACTGTCCTGGACCGAGATCGGCCGCCGAATCGCTGAGCAACGCGATGCGGCGAACTCGCCCGAGAACAACGCGACGCGGCAACCGGTCCCCGGCATCGCCTGAGCCCGCACGCTCACGCGGGCTGGGTGCCGAGGAATCCGCTGGGCTCCTTCTCCTCGACGATGATCGCTTCCGCCTCGTGCACGGCTTCCTTGCGTGCCACCAGACCCGATACCTCCGCGAGCGGGATATGCGGGATCAGCAGGGCGACGACGAACGCGATCGCAAGGCCCGGAAGCAGATACGCGAAGACCGGGACCAGGGCGTCGGCATACGATCCGACGATCGCGTCCCGCAGCGGGCCGGGCAGGTGGCTGACCACGGCGGGCGGCAGGGCGGCGGGGTTGAGCCGGGTGGCCGCGACCTCGCGGGGGTGGGAGGTGAACGCGTCGGTGAGGTTGCCGGTCAGGCGGTGGGTGAAGATCGAGCCGAAGATGGCCACGCCCAGTGCGCCGCCCATTTCCCGGAAGTAGTTGTTGGCACTGGTCGCGGTGCCGACATCGGTTGAGGGGACGGCGTTCTGCACGAGCATCACCAGCAACTGCATGACCAGACCCAAGCCCAGGCCGACCACGAACAGCATGGCCGAGACCACCCAAGCGGGGGTGTGCGCGTCCAGGCGGGTCATCCAGATCATGCCCGCCGCGATGACCGCGACACCCAGTGGCGGATAGAGCCGGTAGCTGCCGGTGCGGGTGACCACGCCCAGTGAGGTCGACACGGTCAGGAACATGCCGATGGTCATCGGTATGGACAGCAGCCCGGAGGTGGAGGCCGATACCCCGGTCGCCATCTGCAGGAAGGTGGGCACGAACGCGACCGAGGCGAACATGATGAGGCCCATGATGAATCCGAGCAGCGTGGTGGTGGTGAAGGTGCGGTTGCGGAACAGCCGCAGCGGCAACATCGGTTCCGCCGCACGGGATTCCACGCGCACGAAGATCACGACCACCGCTACGAAGGCGATCATCATGGCGGCGATCACCGGTG
Organism: Nocardia sp. NBC_00511; assembly: GCF_045161165.1. Taxonomy (NCBI): domain Bacteria; kingdom Bacillati; phylum Actinomycetota; class Actinomycetes; order Mycobacteriales; family Nocardiaceae; genus Nocardia; species Nocardia sp. NBC_00511. Next base: position 2,355,711 of record NZ_CP107849.1, on the reverse strand, counting down.
AACTCCAGCCGTAGCGTTTGCCACCCCAGTCGCTGACCAGGATCAGCAGGGTGGTGCCCATCGTCATCAGGGCGGCACCGGAGTAGTCGGGTCGCACCGTGGGGCGTTTGCTGGGCAGCGTCAGGTAGCGGGTGGCAATTGCCAAGGCCACCAGGCCGATCGGGAGATTGATCCAGAAGCACCAGCGCCACCCGATGTGGTCGGCGAACACACCGCCCAGGATCGGGCCGCCTACCGCGGTGAGGCCGTAGATGGCCCCCATCGGTGCACCGTATTTGCCGAGATCCTTGGCGGGCACCACGTCTGCCATGGTGGCCTGGGCCAGGATCAGCAGCCCACCGCCGCCCACGCCCTGCAAGGCGCGGAAGACGATGAACTCCCAGAAGCCGGTCGAGACCGCAGCGCCCAGGGACGCGAGGGTGAAGATCGTGATGGCGAACAGGAAAAGGTGGCGGCGGCCGAACAGGTCACCGAACTTGCCGTACACGGGCATGACGATGGTGGTCGCCAGCAGGTAGGCGGTGGTGGTCCAGGCCATGTGCGGGACGCCGCCGAGCTGGCCGACGATGGTGGGCATGGCCGCGCCGGTGATCATCTGATCGAGGCTGGCCAGAAACAGGCCGGCGCTGAGCGCGGTGAATATCAGCCAGATGCGGCGGCCGGTCATGACGAGCGGCGCGGCGACGGGGGTGGCGAGTGCCATAGCTAGTGAATCCTCTTGTCGTTCGGGGTGTTTCACCACTGCACGGGCAGCGCGGTGAGGCCGCCGGTGAAGATGTCGTCGCGTTCGGTGAGGGCCGAGGAGTCGACGGCGAGGGTCATGGTCGGGAAGCGGGCGACCAGTTGCGCGAAGGCGACCTGCAATTCGATGCGGGCCAGCGGCGCGCCCAGGCAGTAGCGGGGGCCGTAGCCGAACAGGAAGTGCGGGGCTTCCTGGCGGGTGATGTCGAGGCGGCCGGGATCGGTGAACCGGGACGGGTCGTGGTTGGCCGAGGCGATACCCAGCAGCACCAGGTCGCCCTCGGTGATCTCGGCGCCTTCGACGGTGAGGTCGGCGCGGGCGTAGCGCGGCAGGCTGCTGGCGTCGCAGGCGCGCAGCAGTTCCTCGGCGGCATCGGCGACCAGATCCGGATTGCGGTGCAGCAGTTGCCATTGCGACGGGTTCTCGAGCAGCATGCGCACGCCGACGCCGATCTGCACCGCGGAGGTCTCGTGCCCGGCGAACAGCAGCACCATGGCGTGGGTGGCGATCTCGTCGTCGGTGGCGTCGGCGACCGCGCACAGTCGTGACACGACGTCGTCGCCGGGGCTGTTGCGCTTGTCGCGCACCAGTTTCTGGCAGTACTCGAACAGTTCGGCCACGCCCTGTTCGACCTTCGCACGGTCGGTGACATGGCCGACCGCGTCGACCCAGTCACGGAACTGGTCGCGGTCGGCGTAGGGCACGCCGAGCAGTTCGCAGATCACCAGCAGCGGTAGCGGAAGAGCGAGTGCGGCTTGCAGATCCGCGGGTGAACCCTGTTCGGCCATGTCGTCGAGCAGGCGCGCGGTGATGGTCTCGACGCGAGGACGCAACTCCCGCATCCGTTTCGGGGAGAAGTGCGGTTGCAGCAGGGCACGCATGCGCGCGTGGTCCTCGAGTTCGGTGTCGAAGTTGCCGATCGGGCCGCCGGAGAACGCCGACTCCCCCAGCCGCGCCGCGGTGTCGGGAGTGCGGTGCGCGCGGCCCAGGCGCGGGTCGCTGAACAGGTCGCGCACCAGGGTGTAGCCGGTGGCCAGCCAGGCGGGATCGCCGGTCGCGGTGGTGATCCGGGTGACCGGGCAGGTGGTTTCGGTCATGACAGTTCCACGCTTTCCAGGATCGAAAGCCACTGGGTGACAATCTCGTTCACGCGCTTCTCGCCGAGGCCACCGCGCGGGGAATGCACCGAATAGTGCACCTTGCGGACGCCGTCCTCGCGGTAGCCGCCCAGCAGCATGCTCAGGTCGAAGACGGTCATGCGGGCCAGTTCGCGCGACCGCGAGCCGGGGACGTAGCCGCCGATGTCGCCGACGAAGTTGAAGTAGTACTTCGGGTGGTTGAAGGTGAGGAACTGTTCGGCCAGGTCGGCGTTGTACCAGCGCAGCAGGGTGAAATCCTCGGGGCTGGCGGGATATTCGGTGATGGCGTGGTGCAGGCGCTGCGCGTGCGAACCCGGGACGGCCGCCAGCAGCCACGGGTAGTCGTCGGAGAGCCAGCCGACGGTCCGCCCGAGGTCGGTGCCGGGTCGCAGACGGGCGTAGCGGCCGTGCTTCTGCACCTGGATCGGACGCGGCACACCCAGCACGTCTTCGACGGCCAATCCCAAGGCCACCAGCATGATTCGCGTGTGGGTGGCGTCGTAGGCGGCGGGTAGCTCGTCGAAGAGCCGCGCGGAGAGCTCCCCGTCGATCACGCCGTCGAGGTAGACCGGGTCCGGGCTGTCTGGCCGATCCGGTGAATAGGGTTCGCTGTCGCTGGTCGAGAGCCAGTAGTCGGCCTCGCCCGTCCGGGTCTTGGAATGTTCGGTGAGGAAGGTGGCCCACTCCGAGCAGGTGGTGGATTCGGGCAGCAGCTCGATCGGCGCGCCGGACTCCCACTGCTGCACGTAGGTGGCCATATCGCCCCACAGGATCCACAGCGCCACCGCGTCGCAGGCCACGTGATGCACCGTGAGCAGCAAGATGTTTCCACCGGCCACGCGGGTGAACAGGGTCGCGGAGATGATGCGGCCCGACGGCGGGTCGAGGCGGGCATTGGCGGCCACGGTCTCGCGTTCGATGAGCGCGCCGATCTCGGTGGCGGGCACGTCCTCGATGTCGACGGTCCGGAAGTCGATCGCCGGTTCCTCGATGTCGGAGGGCGGCAGGATCTCCCAGCTGGCGTCCATGCCGTAGCCGTAGCGGCCGCGCAGGGTCTCGTGGTTGTCGGCCAGCGCGATCAGCATGTCGCGCACCCGGTCCGGGGGCATGGCGTTCGGGGTCGGGAAGGGCATGGTGACCCCGAGGATCGACGGATTCGGGTCCCACATCAGGAACCGTTTGGCGGCGGCGGGCAGGTGCCCGGCGCGATGGGTGGTCATAGCGGATTCCTCGAACAAGGCGGAGCGGTCAGAAAGGGGTGGTGTTGAACGGTTTTCGGCGCGGGGCGAACGCGAGGTCCAGGGCGGCGGCCGCGCCGGCGGTGAATTCCTCCACCCGCCCGGCACGTTCGAGTTCGCCGATGCCGTGCGCGCCGAAGTAGGCGGTCGTCAGCTCCAGCGGGCCGATGCGGACATCCGGCGACGCGTCCGGCAGCGGCTGCCAGCGACCCTGACCGCCGGAGATCTCGAGGCCGTAGGTGCCGGTGCTCAGACCCCACGGGTCGGCGACCTCCACCACCCCGTGGAAGTCGGCACGGAATTCGCGCACCCCGATCGCCTTGGGCAGATCGAGAATCCACGCCCACACCCCGGCGTCGACACCCGTCACGGTGGCGGTGCGGGCATCCTCGAGCAGCAGCGGGGTCGGATCGTCGAGGGCGGTGTCCATCCGGATCTCGTCGTACTCGCCCTGCCCGAGCAGACAGCGCAGCAATTCGCGGTGCGCGGCGACGGTCAGCGCGCAGAAGTCCTTGACCTGCACCGACTTTCCCGCTAGTTCGAAGACGACGTAACCGTCGGGATGGACGATGATGAACGCGTCCGCGCCGACCGAGCTCGCCCACCAGTGTTCGCTGCGCGCCAGCGCGCCCGGTGTCGCCTGCTGCCAGCGAGCGTAGATGCGCCGCAGCTGCGGCACCGCGTCGCGGAAGCGAGCCTCGCGCACCGAACCCGAATTCGCCTGGAAGCTGCGCAGTGCCGAGCGCGCCCGGTCGATGCGCAGGTGACGGGTGTAGCTGGTCACGCCGACATAGGAGTAGCTGCCGCCGGGGCCGGGCATGGCGGCCAGCACGTCCGCGCCCGTCTCCATGGCGATGGCCATCAACTCGGCCTGCACCTTGGCGTAGATGCCGAGCTTCTGATGGGTGGTCGCGACCATGCCCTGGGCGCAGGCGGCCACCTCGAGTTGCGCGCCGCCGGGCGCGGTGACGCTGGTGCGAATGATGGCCGCCGTGCCGACGATTCGCGGATCGGCGGCGTCCGCGACGTCCTCGACGACGGCGATGTCCTCGAGGCGGAACTGGCGTTTCCACGCCTCGAAGTCGTGGGTGGCGACACCGCCGAAGGCGCGGGCGTAGCGGTCGCGCAGCGACTCCCAGTCCGAGTCGAGGGCGCGGCGGGTGCGGATGCCGTCGATGGTGCGACTTTCCCAGTCCGCCATCAGTTCCGAGGTCATGCGGGGCCTTCCGTGGGCAGGGATCGGGCATGGAAGCGCACCTTGTCCAGGGCGGTGAGGATGTCGTCGACCTCGCGACGCTCGCCGAGCAGGACGCTGTGGTGCATGAGCAGGGTGTGTGCGCGGTAGTGGGCGGCACCCGGGTACGGGCGGTCCGCGGCACGGGTCGCGGCGGCGGCCCATTCGCGCGCGAAACGAGGTTTGGTCTGCGGGCGCAGCAGCACGCTGCGATGCAGTGGGGTCCGGGGTGGATACACCTTCGTGCCGAGTTCTGCCGTCAAGGCGGTGGCGACCTGTTCGACGGGGGCCGCACCGAAAGTCCCCGGGGAGAAACGGATTCCGTACTCGTAGATGCCGCGTCGGTCCACAGGTGCGGGGACGGGAATCGGGGCCAGGCCCGTGATGCCGGGCAGTCCCGCTTCGAGTTCCTTGACGCGGGCCTCGCGGCGCGTGTGCTGGTCATCGAGGCGTGGCAGCTGATCGAGCAGGATCGCGGCGGTCAGTTCGGACATGCAGTAGTTCGCGCCCATCACGGTGCCGTATTCGACGAGCTCATACGCTCCCGGCTCGGGCGCTTGCGGGGTGTAGCCGCGAGAGTCGGCGCGCAGCATCAGCATTCGCTCGTAGAGCTCGCGGTTGCCGGTGATGGCCGCGCCCGCTTCGCCCGCGGCGAGGGCCTTGGCGGCTCCGAGGCTGAACACCCCGATATCCCCGAAGGTTCCGACAGCTCGTCCGGCCCATCGGGTGCCGTGCGCCTGCGAGCAGTCCTCGATCACGGCGAGTCCGGCCGCGTCGGCCACCGCCGTGATCTCGTCGATACGCGCTGCGGTACAGGCCAGATGGACGACGATGACGGCCCTGGTCTGCGGCCCGGTGGCCGCGCGCAGCTGCTCGGCGGTCAGGCAGCCGGTCACGGGATCCACGTCGACCAGCACCGGGCGCGCGCCCACCCGCAGCACCGCCGTGGCCGGCGCCACCCAGGTCATGACGGGCACGATGACCTCGTCACCCGGGCCGATGCCCAGGGCCTCGAGCGCGATCACCAGCGCCGAGGACCCGTGATCGACGCTGACGCCGTAGGCCGCGTCGTGGTAGCGGGCGAAGGCCTCACCGAAGAGTCGTTCGCGTGATTTGCCGCCGCGCGGGCTGTACCAGCTCACCGACCAGCGCGAAGAGCGCAGTGCGGCAAGCAGTTTCGCCTCGGTGCGCTCGTCGTACTGCGGCCAGCCCGGCCACTCGCGCCCGCCGCGTACCGCCGTTCCGCCGTGTATCGCCAGCATGTCGTCACCCGACTTCGGCGGTGGCGGCGATGACGTCGAGCGCCGCGCGAATCTCGGTCAGCGACACCGCCGTCAGCGGCAGGTCCCCCGTCCTCTCCGGTCGGCCCAGGGCGCGCAGCAGCACGAACGGGATGGAGTCGGGCCGCACGGGCAGATAGCCGCGCTTGTTGTCGTCGGCCACCACCGCGAGCACGTCCTCGACGCTCACCGCGGCGGGCAGCGCGGGCTCGACACCCAGGCCGGTGGTCAGCTCGTAGTGGATGCCGACCTCGTCGTCGGAGAGCCAGCCGCGGGCATGCGAGATGTGCGCGGCCACCAGCATTCCCACCGCAATCGCCGCGCCGTGCGAGATCCCCGCCGTCCCGCGCACCCGATGATCGCTGATCTCGATGGCGTGGCCGACGGTGTGCCCGTATTCCAGCACCAATCCGGTACCGCGTTCGAAGGTGTCCTCGCGCGTCACCGAGGATTTCGCCGCGATGCTGGCGTCCAGCAGCCACAGCAGTGAATCCGGCGCGGCAGAAAGACCTTTCGCGACCAGCTCCCGCATTGCTGTCAGGGTGCTCGGATCGATCGCCAGGCAGTTCTTCGCCATTTCGCACAGGCCCGAACGCAATTCACGCTCGGGCAGGGTCGCGAACAACCGGACGTCGGTGAATACCGCGACCGGCGCGTAGTAGGTGCCCAGGTGGTTCTTGCCCACTCCGCTGTTGATCGCCTGCTTGAGTGAGAGCACCGAATCCATGGCGGCGATGGTGGTGGTCGGGATGTGAACCAGCCGTACTCCCCGGAACAGCAGGTTCGCCATCAGCCCCGCCAGGTTTCCGGGCACGCCGCCGCCGAAGGACACCACCACCGAGCGGCGCGTGATGCCCGCGCGCAGTGCGCTTTCCAGATGCGCGGACAGACACGTGAGGGTCTTCATCGATTCACCCGGCGAATGGCTCAGCGTGATCGACGGTATTCCGCCCGCAAGACGGGATATTTCGGGGCTGTACCGATTGCGCACGGTGTCGTCGGTGACGAACACCAGGGTGTCGGGGTCGAGTGCCGCTATCGCGGCGGCGATCTCGGTGAGGCAGTCCTCGCCGAAATGGTAGGGGAAGGATTGTTCACCGATCACGACGGTGCGCGATCGTAGTGCCGTGCTTTCGCGCGACAGTGAATTACTGACCATTTCCGGTGTCGCTCCTCATGGTTCGCCGATATTTCCCCCCGCGATTCCCCCGACCGGCCTCGACGCCGCCCCTCGTATGGCAAATATCGAGGTCGAATCGGACATTGGCAACCGCTGGGATACCCCAGTGAGAACCACGACCGCGACCAGGTACCCCTGGGCGAGTGCGGGTTTCGCGCCGGTACCACCGGCAGGGGTACCGGCGCGGCGGAGCACCCCGGCTCGGCGTTCGGGCGTACGCCGCCGCCAGCGGCGACCTAGGGTGGACGACGACGATCTTGCTCGAGGGGAATGCGGTTGGCTGACTACGACTTCGGTCCGTTCGACGACCTGCGCGCGCCCACGCTGGCCGATTTCGTCCGCGAGCGGCGGGCCCGGGCCACCACCCGCTTCCCGGCCGGCCTGACCCGCAAGCAGCTGGCCGAGGCCACCCACGCCAGCCTCGGCTATATCGCCAAGATCGAACAGGGCGAGGCGCTCACGCCCGGCACGGCCATCCTGGATTCACTGGCCTGCGTGCTGGAACTCGATGTGGCGGAACGCATTCACCTCTACCACCTGGCGCAGCAGCGGACAGCCAGCTCGAACCCGCGCCCGCTGCGCCACGGCGACTCCGCCGCCGACGCCGTGCGCACCACCCTGGACGCACTGTTGCCGAATCTGGCGGCCGCCCTCGACGACGGCTGGCACATCGTGGCCTGCAACAGCGCCTTCGACGAGGCGCTGCCGGGGCTGCTGCGCAAGGGGCACGTGCTGCGCTGGATGTTCACCGATCCGCGAGCGCGCATCGTCGTCGAGGAGTGGGAGATCGAGGCGCGACTGATGGTCGGCCGCTTCCGCGCCTACGCGGCCGGAGCCCACGACCGCGACGAGATCGACGAGCTGCTGCGCGAACTCGGCGAGCAGGCCGACTTCCGGCGACTGTGGGGCGATGGGCATGTGCACATCGGCCGGGCCACTCCCACCTTCACGCTGCGAAATCCCCGTACCGCAGCGGTTTTCGAGGTCGCGGTGCAGCGCTATCGCAGTACCGCGCCCGGGCCCGCGCATCAGCTGTTCATCGGCCTGCTGGGGTGATCACCCCGGTAGGCCGCCCAGGAACGCGTCGAACAGCGCGTTCACCTCGTCGGGGTGAGTCAGGTTCGGGGTCAGGGCGGCTCCGGCGATGGTGTGCACGGTGGTCGGCTGACCGAACGCCGCGGCCAGCTCGGCGACCTCCTCGGCGGTGTTGGTCTGATCGCCCATCCCGCGAATCACCAAGGCGGGACAGCGGATATCGCCGAGCAGCTCGAGCACCGAATCGCGATTCATCAGGCATTCGGTGGCCAGGCGCACGCGGCGGCGTTCATTGACGGCCCATTTGGCGCGCCAGGGCTCCTGATCGGTCTGCGTCGCGCCGATCATCAGCGAGGACACCATCTTGATGGTCGGCGCCAGCGGCGTGTCACCGGTCCAGGCGTCGAACACTTCCCGATAGCCGACCTTGCGCTGCGGGGTCATGGCCGTACCGCTGGAACCGAACACGATCACGCCGGAGACCCGGGGTTGCGCCAGTAGCGCCATGCGCACCGCGGTGAACGCGCCGTGCGCGACCCCGCCCACCACCACCCGCTCCAGGCCGAGTTCGTCGAGCACCGCCCAGGCGTCGCGGGCCAGATCCCAGTAGCTGAACGGTGTTTCGTCGTCCTCGGTGCCGCCGTGCCCGCGCGCGTCGATCGCGATGATGCGATATCTCGGCGCGAAGGCCTCGACCTGTGGTGCGAACATCTCGTGGTCCATGAACAAGCTGTGGCTCAGTACCACCGCCGGTCCCCCGCCGCCCGAATCCGAGTAGTGGATCTTCACAGCCCCCCGGCTGACAAACGGCATTCAGAAACTCTCTCGCTTCACCTGCTGGATCGCCAACCGTACAACAGATCCGAGCAGGCAACGCGCCGTTCATCTTCGCGGACAACGGATTTCGCTACGAACCCGGCTCCAGCAGATACTCCACCAGCGTGATCAACGAGTTCAGGCAGGGCTCCCGATCGCGGGCATCCAACCGCAGCAGCGGGGTCCCGACATCGAGATCGAGGGCGTCGCGCACCTCGTCGAGCGGATGCTGGGGCGCGCCCTCGAAGTCGTTGACGGCCACCGCGTAGCGCACGCCGCGCTCCTCCAGAATCGACAGCGACTCATCGGCGCGTTCCAGCCGCCGGGTATCCACCAGCACCAGCGCACCCAGCGCGCCGACCGCCAGGTCCTCCCAGATCGGCACGAAGCGACGCTGGCCCGGGGTACCGAACAGGTACAGGGCCAGTCGCGGATTGAGGGTGATCCGGCCGAAGTCCATGGCGACCGTGGTGGTGGTCTTGCCCGGCAGCCCGGCCATATCGTCGACGCCGACACTGGCCTCGGTAATCGTCTCCTCGGTGCGCAGCGGCCGGATCTCCGACACACTGCCCACGAACGTGGTCTTTCCAACGCCGAAATTCCCCGCTACCAGCAACTTCACGGTGCGGGTCACGGTCTGCGGCATATAGTCGACGACGCGCTCAGGCGGAGAGAGCGCGGAGTCCATCGAGTACCTCCTCCAAGAGGGATCGTCCCGGCAGGGCTTCCACCGGGGCGGGTATGACCAGATGTCCGCTGTCGAGCAGATCCGACACCAGGATCTTCACCACCGACGGCGGCAGATCCAGATAGGCGGCGAGCTCGGCCAGCGTGAGCACGCCGCGGCGGGTCAACTGCAGGATCCGCCGCGCGTCCGCGGACGCGCCGGGGGCCGGATCAGCCGCGGAGACAACGAGACTCACCAGGTCCAGGGTCCGTGTCGCACGCGATCGGCCACCGGTGCGCACATACGCCCGGACCAGATCGGGGTCGCGCCGCGGCCGGCTCATCAGCGGGGCGAGTCCGCCCGCGTCCTCGACATACTGCCGAGTTCTCGGCCGACGCGGACCGCTAGCTCGTTCATCCGGTGCGCGACCAGGCTGACGTCCACGTCCTGGGTGGTGGAGACGCCCAGCAGCGCGCCCGCACCCGCGGCGGTGATGAAGATCATCCCGTCGGAGTACTCGGTCATGTTCTGGCGCACCGCGTTTCCGGTGGAGCCGCCGCAGAATTCGGCGAGGGCCTTACCCAGCGCGCGCAGGCCGGACGCGGCCGCCGCGAAGCGTTCCGCGTCGTCGATGCTCACGCCGGCGGTGTGGGCGATGCGCAGGCCGTCCTCGGACAGCAGCACCGCGAAACGGACACCGGGGGCTTCGAGATCATCGAGCAGCCAGGCCAGCCGGTTGTTGTCGCTGACTGCCGTCGCGGGTGTCCCGGTCGTCACGATGTCATCCCTTCGGAGTGCTCGAACGCGGCCGCACGACCGCGCTGGGAGCCGCTGTACCAGGCAGCGGCGATATCGGGTCGCGCGGAACCGGAATCCGGTGCGACCGAGCGTACGGCGGCCGATCCGGCCGTCGCGGACCGGCGCCGCCGCTTGGGCAGGCCACCGGCAGTGAGATCGTGCATCGAATCCACCACCGCTACCGGCTCTTTCGGCTCGGGGGCCGCGGCCACCGGCACCGGTACCGGGCGGGCCACGGGCATGGTGAGGGTCGCGGGTGCGACCGGTGCGAGCAGGGTGTCCGGGATGAACACCATGGCGCGCATGCCGCCGTACATGTTCGGCCCGTCGACGTAGACGGCGAACCCGTAGCGACGTGCCAGCGCGGCCACACCCGGGAAACCCACGCGCGGCGAGGGACCCAGCTGATGGATGTCCACCACCTGGTCGCCGGAGAGGATGCGGCGGGTCTCGTCGAGCTGCTCGGCGTTCATGCGGACACCGGCATCGTCGATGATCACGGTGACCCCGTGGTGACCCTCTTGAAAGCCGATGTCCACGAACGACGTCGGCGGCGAGTAGCGCAGCGCGTTGTCCAGCAGCGTCGCCACCGTGTGCACCAGCGGCTCGACCACGCGGCTGACCACGGTGCGATCCAATTCGGTGGCGCGCACCCGGGTGTAATCGCGCACACGACCGGTCGCGCCGCCCACCACATCGGTCAGGGTCTGCTGTGGCCAGCGACGACCCGGCAGACCACCGCAGACGATCACGTAGGACTGCGCCTGACGGATCATCTGCTGCACGGAATGGTCGATGCGGGTGAGGGTTTCGAACATCTCGTCGTTGCGGTGCAGCCGCAGCGCGCCACTGAGCACCTGACTGACGTCGGCGCCCAGGCTGACCACCGACGCGCCGAAGGCGCGCACCGCGGCCGAGGTGGCCTCGCGGGCGGAGTCCTCGACCTGCGCCCGCGCGGCGTCGGCGGCCTCGGCCGCGGTCAGCTGCGCGTCGGCGCGGGTCTGCGCGAGGGTCGCCTCGGCCTGGCTGCGGGCCAGCTGAGTGGCGGATTCGGCGTGCGCGACGGCCTGCTGCGCGGCCACCTCGACCTGCTGCACCGCGAGCTTGGTGGCCTCGTCGGCTTCGCGCTGCACCCGTTCCCGGGTCTGCGCCGCGACCAACTGCAACTCCTCGGCACAGCGGGCGGTCCACTGCCACACCAGTTCCGCGATCCGGGTCTGTTCGAGCACCACCGGCAGATCGACGGTCGGGTTGTCGGGGTCACTGCGGCGCACGGCCGCACCGATCGCGGGGACGATGGTGTCACTCAGGTTGGACACCATCGTCTCGACGGCCGCGTCACGCTCGGTCTGCTCGCGCTCGAGCACCGCGATCCGATCGCGCCCGAGGCGCGCGGATCGCCAGAAATACACCGCGGCTCCGAGAGCGAGCAGGAGCGCGGCAGCGAGAATCCAGGAGAGCAGTACGGCGTTGTCTTGATTCATCAATTCTCTTGTCGTCCGGCCGATCCTGAAATCGGCGTGGCCACCATAGCAGAACCCTCTGTCTCCCCGTACCTTTCGGTATCTCCGAGCAAACTCACTCCGGACCCGGTGCAGCTCAGCGCATTTCGCCCGTGCCTTGCGCGACGAAATCCTCGCTACGACAGGGCCCGGCCGATCCGGGCCGCCCGCACCAGTGCCGCACGACGTCCGCGTCCGCGTGGACGGTCGGCCGGCTTGGACACGTGACCACAACCGGCGGCGACCGCCGCTCGCTACCCCTCCGCGATCGCCCTCGGCAGCTAACTCGCCGCGCGTCGCTTGACCTTGCCGTAGCGGCAACTTCTACCGTCGAAGAGGTGGCAGGACGGACCTGCCCGATCAACAGATGGGACGCACGCCATGAGCTGGTCGATCGCGGATGTCGCTCGCATGTCGGGTGTCACCGCCCGCACCCTGCGGCACTACGACGACATCGGCCTGCTCACGCCCGCCTACGTGGGGGCCAACGGCTACCGGTACTACGAGGACGAACAGCTGCTGCGCCTGCAGCAGATCCTGGTGTTGCGGGAACTGGGCCTCGGCCTGGCCGATATCGCGGCCTCGGTCGACTCCGAACCCGACACCCTCGCTGCCCTCGAACGCCAGCACACCCGCCTGCTCGGCGAGAGCGACCGGCTGGCCCGGATGGCCGAGACGGTGGCGCGCACCATCATCGAACTGAAAGGAAAGACCGACATGGCGATCAAGATCAACCGACCGGAGAACCTCTTCGAGGGCTTCGACCACACCCAGTACGACGACGAGGCCCGCGAGCGCTGGCCCGAACAGTTCGAGGAGTCGCGCCGCCGCACCGCGGGCATGACCGACGAGGACGTCGCCCGCATGCAGCGCGAGGTCACCGCCGCCATGATCCGGATGGCCGAATTCCTCGCCGCCGGAACCCCGGTCGACGATGTCGCCGTCCAGAACGAGATCGACACCCACTACCAGGGCATGGTCCGGTTCTGGACTCCCAACCGCACCGCCTACCGGTGCCTGGGTCAGATGTACGTCGACGACGAGCGATTCAAGGCCAATTACGAGGCGATCGCGCAGGGCCTGGCCGAATACCAGCGCGACGCCATGGCCGTCTACGCCGACGCCCGGCTCACCGACTGAAGCACCGCAACGGTTTTCAGCGGGGTGGTCGCGTCCGCCGAGGACTGACACGATGGGGGGATGCGTGAACAGGAACTCGGAAATGGATTGACCGTTTCGGCTATCGGCCTGGGGTGCATGGGGTTTTCACAGGGGTACGGGGCGACCGACGACGAGGAGTCGGTGCAGGCGATCCGGGCGGCGATCGACGCCGGGATCACACTTTTCGACACCGCGATGAGTTACGGGCGCGGGCACAACGAGCAGCTGGTGGGGCGGGCGCTGCACGGGGCAGAGGTCAAGGTGGCCACCAAGTTCGGGATCGTGCGGACCGACTCCGGAGTCGGGCTCGACGGGCGGCCCGAGCACGTGGCGGGATACTGCGACGCCTCATTGCAGCGGCTGGGGCGGGACGCCGTCGACGTCTACTACCTGCATCGGGTCGATCCCGAGGTGCCGGTGGCGGAAACCATCGGAGCCATGGCCGAATTGGTGACCGCCGGGAAGGTGCGGCACCTCGGGATCTCCGAGGCCACTCCCGCGCAGTTGCGGGAGGCGGTCGCGGTGCATCCGATCGCGGCGGTGCAGTTCGAGTGGTCGATGCTGTGGCGGGAACCGGAAGGCGATATCGTGCCGACCGCTCGCGAGCTCGGGGTGGGGCTGGTGCCCTACAGCCCGCTGGGACGCGGACTGCTCACCGCCACACTGGATTCCACGACCGTGGTCGAGAGCGATTTCCGGCGCAACGATCCCCGATTCCAGGGCGAACACCTCGCGGAGAACCTCGCGCAGGTGGCGGCACTGCGGGAATTGGCTGCGCGACTGGATATTTCAGCCGGACAGCTGGCGCTGGCATGGCTACTGACGCAGGGGCCTGACGTGGTACCGATCCCGGGTAGCCGGCGCGCGGCCCGCATCGTCGAGAACGCGCAGGCCGCGGCCGTCGAGTTGCGGCCCGAGGATCTCGCGGAACTGGCGAAACTGGTTCCGGCCGAGGGCTGGAGCGGGGACCGGCAGTCCTTCGCCGCGCACGGCACCAGCCGGTCGGTCTAACGTGCGGTGGCCGGGCGATACAGCAGGGTCATCACGCTGAGCCCGGCCAACCCGCCGACCAGCTGCGCGGCGATGAACGCGGGCGCGGAGGCCGGGGCGATGCCGGTGAACGAATCGGAGAGCATGCGGCCCAGGGTCAGCGCCGGGTTGGCGAACGAGCCGGAGCTGGTGAACCAGATCGCCGAACCCAGGTAGGTCGCGACCGCGGCCGCGGCGGCCACCCGGCCGTGACGGGTCATGGCGAAACCGATGGCGATCAGACCGGCGGCGGCGACGAACTCGCCGATCAGATGACCGCCGGTGACCCGGTGCTGGGTCGAGAGCTGCCAGGCCGAGCGATCGAACATGGCATTGCTCAGCACGGCCCCGCACATCGCGCCCGCGGTCTGCGCGGCCGCGTACGCGCCCAGCTCACGGGTGCCGAGCCCGGTGCCGCGACGGCGGCCGCCGAGCCAATCCGCCAGGGACACGATCGGATTGAAATGCGCGCCGGAGATCGGGCCGAACATGAGGATGAGCACGGCCAGGCCGAAGGCACTGGCGGTGGAGTTCTCCAGCAGCTGCAGGCCGATATCGCCGGGTGAGAGCTGTGCCGCGGCGATCCCCGAACCGATCACCACCACCGCGAGCAGACCGGTCCCCAGGAATTCGGCCAGCAGTCGGCGGCCGAGCGACGGTGCCGTGGGTAGCGCCGCCTCCGCCCACACGGGCGAGGGCAGTGGGCGGTCGACGGGCGTGATCACCGGAACATCCTGATTCGGCACCTCGCCACAGTGACAGACGATCGGGCCCTCGAGCGCAGCTCAGGGCAACATATATCAAATACATCCGGTCGCTTTCGCCGCACACCGGAAGCGGCCCTACTCCGGGTCGCGGGCGGGCACCTCCGGCAGCCCCTCGGTGATCCGCAGCCGGTCGGCCATGCTGGTCAGCAGGTTCTGCGACTCCTCGCTCAGGTCGAAGGCGTGCGTGGACAGACGGCGCAGGCCGTAGAACTGCAGCCGGGTCAGCAGCTCGAGGTCGTGAACGGACTTGTCGATGAAGTCCTCCTTCAAGAAGTAATCGGGTCGGACCCGAAAGTACCGGGCCAGGGCCGCGACCGTCTCTCCGGACGGGTCGGTGCGCTCCCCGGCCCGCAATTGGCTCAGATACCGCTTCGAGATCGGGTGGCCCCAGGCGGTGAGTTGGGCGGCCACCTCGCCGTTGGTGTGCGCGCGCTGCTCGGGCACCGGATCGAACAGCTCGTTGAGCCGGGCGGCGAAATCGGCGACCAGCACGGTCACGCGCGGGGGCGGTTCGAAGCCCCGGCGGGGCACCCGCGCGTAGAGCCGCTGCAGCGCGGGCTCGTTGAGCGAGGATCGCGTCAGCAGTTCGGCCACCCGGGCCACCGGGTCCGGGCCCTGTTCGGGGCTCATCGCTGCTGCTCCTTGCCGTCGAGGCCATCCATCCAGCCGTTGTCGCGTTTCAGGCGCGCCCAGCGCTGTTCGACCGCCTTGACCGACGGGAAGTCGAACAGGCAGCGAATCTCCTCGCCGCGCAATCCCATTGCCTTGCCCCAGACCAGTCCGCGATCGCGGTCGGCGAGTGCGGCCAGGCGGCTGCGGAAGGCGAGCCGGTCGACCACCGTGCCCGCGACATCGTCCGCGGCGGGCCAGCGAGCCGACAGCTCCGTACCGTCCGGTGCGATCGAGAGCGGGAACACCGCGTGGAACTGATAGAGGTCTCCGGAGCGGCGGCTGCGACGGAACTGTTCGATGAAGGCGAGCGCACAGCCTCCGATGAAATACGTTGCGAGGCTGGTCCCGCCGTCGGCGCTCCAGCCGTCGCCCTCGATCGCCCTGCGCCGGAAGCGTTCCAGTGCGGTGGTGACCGTCTCCTGTAGGAAGTCCTCGGCCAGGCGGGTGGCCACCAGGTCCAGTTCCTGCGGGCTCGGATGTAGTGGTATGCCCTTGTGGGCGGCGACGGCGAATATCCAGCCGCTGCGTATCCACGGCCCCAGTACCGCCAATCCGTGGCGAACCAGATTGTCCGCCAGGAGATCCCACGCCCGCCCCTCGAAGCCGGTCTTGCGGACCAGCTCGAACAGCTCGTGCTCGACCGCGTGTCTATCCGGATCGGTCATTTCGTCGGTGTCCTCACCCGCGCACCTCTTGCTCGCTGACGCACACGTTATAGGGGTGGCAAATTCAGCGCCCCCCTTTCAGTTATTGCCCAGTATCCTCGCGTTGTAAACCGTGTCTTGACAACATCTTTCATGTAAAGGCAACATTTACACATGGCTGATACCTCACCCCGGGACACCGCCGACGAGCGCGCGATCCTGGCAAAACTGTTGTCCACCAATGCCGATTTCGTCGCCGAGGTGCTGCGCCCGGCCGAAGGCAAACCCACTCCATCGGTGATGGCCGCCCTGCGCGCGGCCCGCAGCCTCGACGGCGTCGTCGACGACGTGCTGCGCTCGCTGGTCCGTCAGGCTCGCGACGAGGGCCGCACCTGGGCCGAGATCGGCGAAATCTTCGGCACCTCACGGCAAGCCGCGTTCCAGCGCTTCGGCGGCCCCGGCGGCGAACCGCCCATGCCGCAGATCCCGCCGATGCCGCAGAACCCGCATCTGCCGCCGGTACCACCGATGCCGCAGGTCCCGCCGATGCCGCCGCTGCCCAATCTGCCCCGGATGCCCGAGATGCCGAATATTCCTGGCATGCCGAACATTCCGGGCTGGCCCGGCGGCCCGGGGCGCCAGCACGGCCCCGACCAGACCGGCGAGTGAGAACCGCGACCGTGTCCGACACCCAGCCGCCGCGTGCCCGCCTCGAGCGCGCGCAGCGGCGGCTGCTCACGGTGGCGCGCGACCGTTACGCCGAGGACCGTCTCGCCGACGCCGTCTCCGCCGGGATCCGGCAGGTGGTGTTGTTCGGGGCGGCACTCGACGGGTTCGCGGCACACAATCCCTACGGGGTGCGGATTCTGCGTTACCCCACTGCGGGATTCGAGCCTGCCGCATTGTGCACGGGTGATCCGGTGTTCGCGGTCCATCTCGGCGGATGCACCGCGGGTCCGCGCCTGTCCACGGCGCTGGGTCTCCTCGGGGATTGCGCGCCGGGCAGCGAGATCGTCTTCGACTGCCTACCCGAGTTCCGCGGCGGCACCGTCACGCTGCTGCGCGACACGGGCTGGGAAATGCTGGAGGAACTCGATTCCCGCGCGCTAGCCTCGCGCTATCTCGATCACGCGACACCCACTGCCGTTTCGATCGAACTCCGCGTTGCCCGGGCCCGCGTCCGCCATAATGCTGGACGGCTGCCCAGCTGAAGCCGCCCGCCGGATGAGGAGTCCCCTTGCGCGCCTACCCCCGTCGCCACGCCCTCGCGCTGGCCGCCGCCGCGACCGCCCTGCTGGCGAGCGCCGCCCCGGCCACCGCGACACCGACCCCGGACACCGTGCCCGGACTCGGCGACGACTTCCACTGGGGCGTGGCCGCGGCCGGATTCCAGAACGAGGGCCACGCACTCGACAGCAACTGGCTGCGCTACGTCGACACCCACCCCGACTACGACCGCTACGGCGACAGCGTCGACTTCTACGACCATTACGCCTCCGATATCGCACTGGCGAAGAGCCTGGGCGTCAACACCTATCGGCTCAGCATCGAATGGGCGCGGGTGCAGCCGCAGCCCGGTAGCTGGGACGAGAACGGATTCGCCTTCTACGACAAGGTGATCGCCGCCATCCGCGCCGCGGGCATGCGGCCCATGATCACCCTCGACCACTGGGTCTACCCCGGTTGGGAAGCCGACCGCGGCGGCTGGAACAACCCCGGCATGGTCGGTGACTGGCTGAGCAATATGCGCACGGTGGTGGACCGCTACACCGGCGACGATCCGATGTGGGTCACCATCAACGAGCCCTTCGCCTACATCCTCAACGAGGTGCGCAACGGCGGGCTGCCCGCCACCGAGGTGCCGACCATGCAGGATCGACTCGCGCAGGCGCACAACAGCATCTACGACTACATTCACGCCCGCCAGCCCGGCGCGATGGTCACCAGCAATGTCGCCTACGTTCCGGCCGCCGACCCGATCGTCAACGGCGGCATGCTCGATCTGATCGCGGCCAAGCTCGATTTCGTCGGTATCGACTACTACTACGGGATGTCGCCCGACGTGGTCACCCAGTACTCGGCCTTCGCGTCCTCGGAACTGTGGAAGCTGCCGCTGCAGGCCGACGGCATCTATTACACGCTGCGCCATTTCGCGCACCTGTTCCCCGGCAAGCCGCTCTACATCGTGGAGAACGGCATGCCCACCGAGAACGGCAAGCCGCGCGCCGACGGCTACACCCGCGCCGACGACCTGCGCGACACCATGTACTGGCTGCAACGCGCCAAGGCCGACGGCATGAACGTGATCGGCTACAACTACTGGAGTCTCACCGACAACTACGAATGGGGCTCCTACACACCGCGATTCGGCCTCTACACCGTCGACGCGCTCACCGATCCCACCCTGACCCGGCATCCGACCGACGCGGTCGACGCCTACCGCGCCATCACCCACGCCGACGGTGTCCCCGCCACGTATCTGCCGACGCGTCCACCGGCGACCTGCTCGCTGGTGGACGCGATCGACAGCTGCGCCGACCCGGTGAGCCTGCCGCGCCGGTAGCGCCGTGTTCACACGGGGTCACGCGGTCGAACCGAAGACGCTCGACCACACCCAGATTCGCGAGCCGCTGCCCCGAGGCGTACCGCGGGTGACCCGCCGGTCGACGATGTCGCCGGCCAGCGGGGCCAGCGCGGCCAGGATGACGGCGGTGAGGTCGGCCGGAACACGCGCCGCGGCAAGCGATTCGGTGAGGTGGTACACGACGCGCTCGAAATGGCGGCGGGTGATGCCGAGGCCGCGGTGCACGCGGCGCATCGGGCTGCCGGTGTAGCGGACCGGGCCCCCGAGCACCGCCGCGAAGAATTCGACCTGGCGGCGCTGGACGCGGACCAGGTCCACGTCGGTGAAGAAGTGGGCCAGGGTGGGATCGGCCAGGACGCGCCGATAGTGGTCCTCGACCACCGCCGTGAGCACGCGGGCTCCGCCGATCCGGTCGTAGTTGCTGGGCATGAGCAATCCTTCGGTAGCTGGTTGCACCGGGCTGTGACTCCCCCTCGGACTTTGCTTGGGCCACAGGCCGGTACGACTCGAACGGTAGGTCCGTGATCACCGGACCGGACACCGGAATTGCCGCCGGGCCGGACTGCCGCACTGCTCAGCACCCGTGCGCCGGTTTTCCGGTCCGGAATACGAGGGTTGTCCGGCGCGTCCGGAGCCGGGTGCCGACCCCGCGACACGCCGATTCCTGACCCGAGATTCAGCTATCTGACAGCTACGCTCCGAACGGGACATTCCGACCACCCGTCCCGGAGGAGGAATCCGATGCGCAGCCGGCTGCACCGCCTCGTCCTGGCCGGACTCGCCGCCGCCGCGACCCTGTTGCCCGTCGCCGCGCACGCCACCCCGGCCACCCCCGCGCCCGCGCCAGGCCTGCGCGGCAGCCTCGGCGCCGACTTCCTCTGGGGCGTCGCCGCTTCCGGTTTCCAATCCGAAGGCCATTCCGCCGACAGCAATTGGCTGCGCTACATCGACAACAATCCGAGCTGGGATCGCTTCGAGAACTCCATCGACTTCCGCTCCCGCTACCCCGGCGACATCGCCCTCGCGGCCAGCCTGGGCGTGAAGGTGTTCCGCATCGGCATCGAATGGGCTCGGCTACAACCACAGCCGGGCGTCTGGGACGAGTCCGCGTTCACCTTCTACGACCAACTCGTCGACACCATCGTCGCCAACGGCATGGAACCCATGCTCACCCTGGACCACTGGGTGTACCCGGGCTGGGAGTACGACCGCGGCGGCTGGAAGAACCCCGATATGGTCACCGACTGGCTGGCCAACGCCCGCAAGGTCGTCGACCGCTACACCTCGCGAAACCCGGTGTGGGTCACCGTGAACGAACCGGTCGCCTACATCCAGCACGAGGTCCGCCAGAACGACACCAACGCCGATCAGATGCTCGACCGGGTCGCGCAGGCACACAACGAGATCTACGACTACATCCACCAGGTGCAGCCCGAAGCCCTGGTCACCAGCAATGTCGGCTATGTGGCCGGAGCCGAGGAGCAGGTCAACGGGCCGCTGATGGAACGCATCGGCAGCAAGCTCGACTTCGTCGGCGTCGACTACTACTTCGGCTACGAGCCGCCGCGAACCAACGCGGTCAATATGCCCGACGGCTCGGCCGCGCCGCCGCAGGGCATGTGGGATCTGCCGATCCGCCCCGAGGGCATCTACTATGCGCTGCAGCACTATTCGCGCATGTTCCCCGGCAAACCGCTGTGGGTGGTCGAGAACGGCATGCCCACCGAGGACGGCAAGCCGCGCGCCGACGGCTACACCCGCTCCGATCATCTGCGCGACACCGTCTACTGGTTGCAGCGCGCCAAGGCCGACGGCATGAACCTGGTCGGCTACAACTACTGGAGCCTCACCGACAACTACGAATGGGGCTCCTACACACCGCGATTCGGCCTCTACACCGTCGACGTGCGCAACGACCCCAACCTGACCCGCACG
This sequence comes from Nocardia sp. NBC_00511, assembly GCF_045161165.1. NCBI lineage: Bacteria > Bacillati > Actinomycetota > Actinomycetes > Mycobacteriales > Nocardiaceae > Nocardia > Nocardia sp. NBC_00511. Next base: position 2,335,288 of record NZ_CP107849.1, on the reverse strand, counting down.
CCCACCGACGCGGTCGACACCTACCGGCAGATCGTCACCCGGGGCGGGGTGCCGCCGCGCTACGAACCGGTGCGCCTGCCCGCGGACTGCAAGCTGGTGGATCCGCCCGCCAGCTGTGACGGACCCGTCACCGTGCCCTGATGGGCTCAGCCGTCGGTTTCCCGTGCGGCACGCTCGATCTCCTCGGCCAGGGTCGCGCCGCCGACCTCGCGGGCCGCGGCGCGCAACCGGTCACCGAAGCGGTCGAGATCCGGGCCGACACCCTCGCCGGTGTACTCCGCGCCCGCCGCGTCGCGGAAGGTGCGCACGATCTCGTCGGCCAGCACGGCCAGGTGGGTGCGAATCAGCTTGCGCAGCACGCCCGAGAGCGAGATGTCGGTGCCGAGGTCGTAGAGCACCAGCGCGCCGGTGAGCATGGCCGGTTCCGGGACCGCCCAGCGCAGGCCCTGCTGCTGAAGGTATCCGGCGGCCATCAGATCCTCGAGGATCTCCGGGCGGCGATCGCCGAGCAGTTCGCTCAGTGCCTCGTCGTCGAGCAGCGTGCCGTCGGCGTTGTCGCCGCTGCGCGGGTCGAAGACCTCACGCCAGTCGCCGTCGTGCGGCATCTCGGCGTCGAAGACCTCGCGGATGGCGTCCAGGCGCAGTCCGCGCGCCTGCATGGCGGTGATGGCCTCGAGCCGTTGCAGGTGCCCGGCGTCGTAGACCGCCTCCTTGCCCGCCCGGCCGGGCTTGGGCAGCACACCGACCGAGTGGTAGTAGCGGATGGTGCGGGCGGCCACCCCACTGAGTTCGGCGAGTTGCAGGCGGCTGTATCGATCCACGCGAACAGCATAGATACCGCAACCCAGCAACGTTGACAGCCACAACTGTCCGCGTTAGCGTAACCGCCGCCACACTGTCGACGACGACACAGGAGTTCTGATGACCCAGCGCGACACCGATTTCGATGTGCTCATCGTCGGGTCCGGCTTCGGCGGCAGCGTCAGTGCGCTGCGCCTGACCGAGAAGGGCTATCGGGTCGGCGTGCTCGAGGCCGGTCAGCGCTATGCCGACGATGAACTCCCCGAGACCAGCTGGGACCTCAAGAAGTTCCTGTGGGCCCCGAAGCTGGGCTGCTACGGCATCCAGCGCATCCACCCGCTGCGCGATGTCCTGATCCTCGCGGGCGCGGGCGTCGGCGGCGGTTCGCTCAATTACGCCAACACCCTCTACGTTCCGCCCGCCCCGTTCTTCCAGGACCCGCAGTGGCGTGAGATCACCGACTGGCACGACGAGCTGATGCCCTACTACGAGCAGGCTCGCAAGATGCTCGGCGTGGTCACCAACCCGCACATGACCCCCGCCGACGAGGTGTTCAAGCAGGTCGCCGATGACATGGGCGTCGGCGACACCTTCGTGCAGACCCCGGTCGGCGTGTTCTTCGGCGAGCCGGGCAAGAAGGTCGCCGACCCGTTCTTCGGCGGCGCGGGCCCCGAGCGCACCGGCTGCATCGAATGCGGCGAATGCATGACCGGCTGCCGCCACAACGCCAAGAACACCCTGGTCAAGAACTACCTGTACCTCGCGGAACAGGGTGGCGCACAGGTCTTCCCGATGACCACGGTGACCACCGTGCGCGAAACCGCCGACGGCACCTGGGATGTCGAGACCGAACGCACCGGCACCTGGGTGCGCAAGCAGCCCAAGACCTACACCGCCAAGCACGTGGTGCTGGCCGCCGGCACGCGCGGCACCCAGCAACTGCTGTTCGCCATGCGCGACCGCAAGGTGCTGCCGAAGCTGTCGGATCGCCTCGGCGTGCTGACCCGCACCAACTCCGAATCCATCGTCGGCGCGGCCACCCGCAAGGTGAACCCGGACGTGGACTTCACCCGCGGTGTCGCCATCACCTCCTCGATCCACCCGACGCCGGATACCCACATCGAGCCGGTGCGCTACGGCAAGGGCTCCAATTCGATGGGCCTGCTGCAGACCCTGATGGTCGACGGCGGCGGCAAGATCCCGCGCTGGCTGCGCTTCCTGGGCATCGTGCTGCGGCATCCGATGATGCTGCTGCAGTTCATGTCCGTGAAGGATTGGTCCGAGCGCACCATCATCTCACTGGTCATGCAGCATCTGGACAACTCGATCACCACCTACACCAAGCGTGGGCTCTTCGGCCGCAAGCTGACCTCCAAACAGGGCCACGGCGAACCGAATCCGACCTGGATCCCGGCGGGCAACGACGTCACCCGCAAGGTCGCCGACAAGATCGGCGGCGTCGCGGGCGGCTCCTGGGGTGAGGTGTTCAATATTCCGCTGACCGCCCACTTCCTGGGTGGCGCGGCGATCGGCGCGGACGCGGGCAGCGGTGTCATCGACGCCTACCACCGCGTCTACGGCTACCCGACACTCAGCGTGGTCGACGGTGCGGCGGTCTCGGCGAACCTGGGCGTGAACCCGTCGCTGACCATCACCGCGCAGGCCGAACGCGCGGCGGCCATGTGGCCCAACAACGGTGAGCTCGACAACCGGCCCGCGCAGGCCGAGGGCTACCGTCGCATTGCACCCGTTGCACCGTTGCATCCGATGGTCCCCGCGAGCGCTCCGGCGGCGCTGGTCCTGCCGATCGTCGAAATCCGGGGCGGCAGCATCGAATCCACCCCCGCCTGAGGCGCGGGTGCGCCGCGGTTCAGCGCGCGTGGATGTGTGAGAAACCCATGGGTGAGGTCGGCGGCGGGACGTCGCCGACCGGGGCCCGGAATTCCTGAAGCGCGGCAAGCACATCCACGTGCCGGGCCGCGTAGCAGCGCACCTGCGGCAGCGCGTGCGCGACCTCGCTGCGCTCGAGCGGTTCCGCGTCGAGGTAGCCGACCTGTTCGAGATTCACACCGAGGGTCTGCGCGATGCGGCCGATGGCGGCGGACTTGCGACCCCAGCCCGCCTCCACCACCGCGAAGCGTTCGGCCAGCCCGTGGCGGCGCAGTTGATCTACAGTCCAACCCCATTCGCCGCGGGAGGCCACGGCGTGCATGACCCCGCGTTCGGCGAGGATGCGCAGGGAACGGGCCGCCTCGGGGCGCAGTGCACCCGCGGTCGAGTCACACACCACCCCGTCCCACAGGGCGTTGTCCACTTCCCACACAAGCAATTTCACAGTCGCGGCGTTCAATCGTGCCCCTACAGTCGATCCAGTCCCCTCGCCACTGTCACACGACAGCGGTTACAGCAACCATCCGGTACCACGGGTGCCGAGCGGATCCCTGCTTCCGGGAACCGCCCCGCGCGTGACATCGTAGGGTCTGTCTGGGCCAATACACCAGCGCTGGCAAATCTGGAACGTTGTTTTTCCGGTCTCGCCGGGTGCGCTGTAACAAGGTGATAGCCGCTGGTAGCGTCGAATTCACCTGGTACGGAAAGTAAGGAGTGGGGCGATGCCCGAGCGGCGACACTGGAAACTCTCAGGTGGCGCAGCGCTGCTCGCATCCGCACTGGTACTGACCGGTTGCGGCGCTGCCGAGGAATCCGCTCCGGTCATCGTCGGTTCGCTGGCGCCGGTGCCGGACACCGCACCGCCACCGCCGGCCACGCCCGCCGCCACCTCGACCACCGCCGCCGCGCTGTCGGCGGTTCCGGCCGTCGACCAGTTCGCCGATCAAGCCCTCATCGACCACACCGAGTGGACCGACGACACCGACGGGCGACGCCTGCGGGTCTACCCGACCCCGGCCGGCCGCAAGGACACCTTCCCCGCCGCACAGGACCGGGCCTGGCAGGAGGTGCTCACCGACGCACCCGACGCCGACACCCCCGGCATGGCCGATCAGTTCCGCTGCCACTGGGAGTGGGCGCGCGTCGTCGCCCCCGACAAGACCAGCTGGAATCTGGAACCGTGGCGTCCCGCCGTCGGCTATCAGGCCACCGTGGCGGCGCTGTGCAACCCCGGCGGACCGGACCCCAGCCCCGACCACTGACCCTCCTTCGCCGCAGTAACGAAGCCGTCCCGGCGAAAGCGCTTGCCGCCGAGAATCTTCGAGCGTGCCGGTAAATGTGCGTATCGTTGGTGGCGTCCAGCGCGACTCCTGGGAGGGAGGGCAGCGGTGCGCTCGTCCGTACCCGTGTCCCCGGCCGGTCCCGCCGCCACCCGGGAACCGGCGCATCACGCCGCGCGCGCACTGTTCCCGGCGCTGCGCGAGAGTGCGCCCGTCTACCTGGATTCGGCGTCCACCACGCAGAAACCACAGGCGGTGATCGACGCCGTCAACGGGTATCACAGCGCGCGCACCGCCAACGCCGGACGCGGCACCTACCCGTGGGCCAGCGGGCTGACCCGGCGCATCGAAGAGGTGCGGGCGCGGATGGCGGCGTTCATCGGGGCCGAACCCGATGAGGTGGTGTTCACCGGCGGGTCGACGGCCGCGCTCAACGCGGTGGCGCTCGCGTGGGGGCTGACCAATCTGCGCGACGGCGACGAAATCCTGTACAGCCCACGCGATCACGCGTCCAACGTGTATCCGTGGCGGCAGCTGGCCGGGCTGCTGCGCGGGTTCGGGCGCACCATCCGGTTGGTGCCGTACCGGGTCACGGCGCTGGGTGAGGCCGACCTCGAGGATGTGGCGGCGCGGGTCGGGCCGCGCACCCGGTTGATCGCCGCCTCGCATCTGCATCACGTGTTCGGGGCGCTCACCACGCTCGAAGAGCTGCGCGGGCAATTGGATCCGGGGATCGCGCTGTGTTTCGACTGCAGTCAGTCCGGCGGGCATCTGCCGGTGCGGGTGGGTGAGCTGGACGCGGATTTCGCGGTGTTCTCCGCGCACAAGATGTTCGGTGCGCCCGGGACCGGGGTGCTGTACTGCCGTCGCCGCCGCCACGCCGAGCTGGTGCCGTTCCTGCCGGGCGGCAATTCGGCCGTGTCACTGGGGGAATCGGGGTTGATCGCCGGGCCGATGCCGCAACTGCTGGAAGGCGGGACGCCCAACATTCCCGGGATTCTCGCGCTGGGCGCGGCGCTCGAGGTGCTCGACGACCTGGGGCTCGACACCATCGCCGAGCACAATCGGGCGTTGACCCAGCGGCTGCTGACCGGGCTTCGTGAAGTTCCGGGGTTGGAGCTGCTGCCCGGTCCCGGTTACGCCCCGTGTGAAACCGGCTATGGCACACTGTCTTTCACTCTCGCGGGAATCAGTGCCACCGATGCGGGCTTCGTACTGAGCGAACTGGGGTACCTGGTTCGCACCGGCGCGCACTGCGTTCCCGGCGAAGGCTCCGGTGACGAGGATTCGGTGCGGGTGAGCACCCACATCTACAACTCCTTCGACGAGATCGACCGGTTCACCGAGTGTGTCGCCACGATTGCCGAGGAGGTCTCATGACCGGCTCCGACCCCCGCTACGACCGCCGCGCCGCATCCCGGGTGCTGGCCGCGCTGGCCCGGCCCGGACTCGGTGGATCGGTTGCCACGCCGCCGGTGCGGCGCATCGAATACACGAGTGCGGCACTGCAACCGGAGACCGGTTCACATCTGACGCTGTCGCAGCGGCTGTATCTGGAACGGTTCATGCGGCCGTGCCGGGCCGATCAGGTCACCAGCGCCACCCATCGGATGGCCTGGACCGACAGCGAAGGGGTGCCCAATACCGGGCACTTCCATTCCGGCGGCCTGGGTCCGATCGTGCCGATCGCCATGCGCGAGGCGGTGCTGACGCTGTGGCACACACTGCGGGCCGATACCGCGCTGGCGCAGCGGGTCTCGGGGCTGAGTGCTCGCGACGCCGCCGTGCTGGAGGGCACCACCACCGACCACGATCCGATCGAGATCTTCCGGGTCGGTATCGAGGCGACGGGGCGGGCGCTGGCCCAGCACGCGCTGCTGGCGCGCTGGACGCCGTACCGGACGCCCACGGAATTCGCGGCCGGGATGCGGGATTCGGGGATCTACGCCGCGGTCGCGACCCGCTGGTACTGGGAATTGCAGGCGTCGAGCTACCGGCGCGGCATGATCGCGGTCACGCTGGCCACCCAACCCGATGGGACCGTGCGGTATTCGCTGGAGACGGTGGCGACGCTGCGGGCGATGAAGGACACCACCATCGAGGACGCGCATCGAATCATGCGGCGCGCCACGCATGCCGAGGGGTTGAGCGTCGCCGACGCCATCACCAAGTATCACGACGAACTGGATCTGATCTCGCGGCAGTACGCGCTGCTGCCGCCGGGCACCCGGCCCGCCTGCCTGGCGGCCATGCCGCATCAGCTCGACGGCGAGCACTACAGCCTGCTGCCGGTGGTGGTCGACAAGTTCACCGAGGTGTTCATCGCGACCGTCGCGCGGCTGACGGTCGTCGAGATCGCCGACGAGGTCGAGACCGGGTCCGGTGAGGATCGGGTGTTCTATGTGCCGGATATGAGCTGTAAACACTGCGTGCGCACCATTACCGGGGTGCTGGAGTCGATGGATATCGGGGTGCAGGAGGTCGACCTGGTCAGCAAGCGGGTGATCGCCGAGTTCCGCAGTCCGCGCAACCGGCAGCGCGCGTTCGAGGCGTTGCGCGACGGCGGTTACAACCCGACCGTGGAGTTGCCCGCGCCCAGCGAGCCGACGCCCACCGAATCCGCGGTATGACCGCTGCCGTTCCGCCGGGGTTGCCGGCGAAGATGCATCCGCTGGTGCGCGCGTTCCTGGCTGCGCCCGGTGTGGTTCGGGACGCGATCGACGGGTTCGGGTCGCCTGCGCATCTGGTGTTTCCGCAGGTGTTCGCCGAGAATTTGGCGCGGTTGCGGGCGCCGTTGGCGGCGCGGGTGCCCGGGTATCGGATCTGCTACGCGCACAAGGTCAATCAGTCGCGGGCGTTCGTGCGGACGGCGGCGGCCGCGGGGGTCGGCATCGATGTGGCATCGGCCGCGGAGTTGCACGGTGCGCTGTCGGACGGATTCGATCCCGCTCTGATCGAGGTGACCGGACCCAAGGGCGAGGAGTTCCTGCGGGCGCTGATCGGGACCAGGGTGACGATCAACGTCGACAACGCCTGGGAATTGGAACGGATTGCGGCGCTGGCCGATGCGCGGGAGCCGGTCCCGGTGTTGCTGCGGGTCTGCGGGTTTCCCGGGACACCGGTGAGCCGGTTCGGAATGCCGTTGCACACGGTGCACGCGGCGCTCGAGGTGTTGGCGGCCTCGCGGGATCGAATCGAGTTCCGCGGGTTCGCTTTCCATCTCGATTCCGGAGAGCCCGCGGAGCGGGTGCGGGCGGTCGACACCTGTCTGGCGTTGACCGAACGCGCCTACGATCACGGGCTGACACCGTCGGTGCTGAATATCGGGGGCGGGTTCCGGCAGGTGTTCACCGATGATGTGGCGGCGTTCGACGCGTATGTGCACGCGCTGCGGGAATCGCTGCTCGGGCGCGGTGAGCCGATGACGTGGGGCGGCAACACTTTCGGGTTCCATCTCGACGACGGCGCGGTGCACGGGACGCCGGTGTTCCACAAGTACGCGAACACGGTTGCCGCCGACACCATGCTCACCGATCTGCTCGATACCGAACTCGAGGCGCACGGCGGGCGCGGCATCGCGCAGTTGGTGGGTGAGAACATGCTGGAGCTGTGGCTCGAACCCGGCAAGGCGCTCGTCGATCATGCCGGGATCACCGTGGCGCGGGTGGAATTCGTGAAGGAGACCTCCGACGGGTCGACGCTGGTGAACCTGGATCTGAGCCGGGACGCCGTGACTCCGGCCGATCAGGAAGTGATGGTCGATCCGATTCTCGTCACCGCCGAGGGCGCGGATCCCGTTGCGGCCGGGGTGTTCCTGGCCGGGCGGCTGTGCCTGGAGCGCGACCTGATCACCAATCACAAGGTGTGGCTGCCACGCCGCCCCGTGCCCGGGGATCTGATCGCGTTCCCCAATACCGGTGCCTACCACATGGATTTGTCGGCAGCGCGTGCGTCCATGCATCCGCTGCCACCGAAAGTCGCGGTGACACACCGGGACGGGACGTTTCAGGTGTGCCGCGACGTTGAATTCGAATCCGGGCCGATCCCGCGGCCCCGGCCGGGGATCGACGGTGCGAGACGGCACGAGGTGCATTGATGCGCTACGACCACATCACCGAACTCATCGGCAATACGCCACTACTGCGGCTGGATCCGGCGGTGCACGGGCTCGAGAACGTCGAGCTGTACGCGAAGCTGGAGTTCTACAACCCGTTCGGCTCGGTCAAGGATCGGGTGGCGTGGGGCATGATCCGCGACGACCTCGACGAGATCGTCAGCGGCAAGAAGACTCTCATCGAAGCCTCCAGCGGCAATACCGCCAAGGCGCTGCGCATACTGGCGGCCATGCACGGCCTCGGATTGCGTGCGGTCACCAACCGCATCAAGGTCGCCGAGGTGCGAGAGTTGCTGCAGCTGTTGGGCACCGAGATCGAGGAACTGCCCGGCCTGTCGGAATGCCCCGACCCGACCGCACCCAACGACGTCTATACGGTCATCGAATCCACCATGGCCCGCAACCCCGGCGCCTGGTATCACCCCTCGCAGTACACCAGTGAGAAGAACATCGAGGCCCACCACGAGGGCACCGGCCGCGAAATCCACGACGACCTGGCCCGCGACGGCATCACCCGCGTCGACTACCTGATCGGCGGCCTCGGCACCACCGGATCGACCCGCGGCACAGCCACATTCCTGCGCAAGCACAACCCGGAACTGAAGACCATCGCCGTGGTCTCCGAACGCGGCGACTTCATCCCCGGCATCCGCTCGGAAACCGAGATGTGGGACGTCGGCCTGTTCCAACCGGAGTTCTACGACCGCATCATCCCCATCGAATCCGGCCGCGCCGTCGACGCCACCCTCGAATTGGCCACCGCCCACGGCGTTCTCGCTGGCCCCACCAGCGGAGCCACCTACGCCGCCGCCCTCGACCACCTCCGCACCCTGACTCCCTCCCCCTCGGATGAGGCCGCAGGCCAACCTTTGACAGCGGTCATCATCGTGTGTGATCGCTTGGAGCCGTACCTCTCCTACATTCGCAAACGCCGCCCCGAACTCTTCGGCAAACCCTCCCGCACTCCACCCCCCACCGCCGAAGAACTGGCCGCCACCCCCACCCTGTCCCCCGACGACCTCGAACACCTCGACGCCACCGCCAACCCCACCATCGTCGACACCCGAGGCGCCATGGCCTACCGCATAGGCCACGTCCCCGGCGCCCTCAACATCCGAGACGACGTCCTCGACGACATGCTCACCCAGGGCATCCCCTTCTCCCGCTCCCGCCCCCTCGTCTTCGTCTGCCCCATAGGCGAAGTCTCCCTCCGCTTCGCCGCCCTCGCCCGCCGCTCCGGCTACAACGCCTCGAGCCTCGCCGGCGGCATCACAGCCTGGCGAGACGCCACCAAACCCCTCGAATCCTCCCCTCGCCCCCAATAACGGCCGCCACCACCGACATCAATGCAAGGCCGGTCCAATCACGGCACCGGCCTTGCATTTCAGTGGGTAAGCGGTCAGTCCTCATCCCCGAAGAGCACATCAGCACTGACGGCAGTTGCTGCTTTGTCCAACCACTTCAACAGGCGATCCGAATCGGTACACGACATGACGCGCTCTCGGACCTGATCGGAAACGGCTACAGCCCTTCCGTCAAGCATGTGCAACACCGCAAGAGCAAGCCCTTCGGCAAGCCCTTCGGCGTGTCCTTCAGTGCGTCCCTCCTCGATTCCCTCGCTGCGGGCCTGTTCTCGCATGCGCTGAGAGGTTTCGGAGCGGAAAAAAGAGAGGTCCACGGTCATCAACTGCCTCCAGAGTTGTCCTGCAGGACTCTTGCCCAATCCGAGTTCGGTGAGTTCGGCGAAGATGAGAGCGTCGTCCTCGTCGATCCTCTGTAGTGCGGTGGCCAGTGATTTCAGTATCGCACCGATCGCTGGATCCTTGGCGTGGGTGATGGCTGACAGTGTCGCCAGTGGGATGTCGTTCGCGGCGTCGTCCGCGACGTTCACCATCGGGACGTTGTGAGGACCGAGGGCCAGAGGGCGCAGGATGAGGCTGGCCCACTGGGCTGGGCCTATGTCGTATGGTTTCGACGCCCACGACGCGGTGGCCTTGTCTTGGCAGATGACGAGCAATACCGGTGGCAGGTCGTATTTCGCATGGACGTGCGCCAGGTAGTAGGCCCAGGCGCTGGGTTTGCCTTTCTCGTTTTTGCCTTGGGCTTCGACGAGTAGGAGGAATGGGCCCTCGTCGGTGTCTATGCGGAGCAGGGTGTCCACTCGGCGTTCGAGGGGTTCGATTTCAGTGAGGTCATTGGGTAGCAGGGAGACCGTGGTGGGTCTGGGGAAGGGGAGGTTCAGGGCGTCGAAGGCGCGGCCGAAGACCTCGGGGTGGTGCTGGAAGAGCCGGCGCATCGCTTCGTGTTTCGAGCCGACCATTCGAACACGCTATCGAGATAGGTTCGAAAGATTGTGCGAGTTGAGGGGAGGTTGTCCGGACTCTCCCGATTGGGTTGGGGGGCGGGTGGGTTGGGGGTGGAAGTGAAAGGAAGCGGTGTCTGTGTGTGCGAGCCGGTGCGCGGGATGGGGGGTGGGGCTGGCACGATGGGCGGGTGGAGTTGGCGTTCGGGCTCGTGGTGCTGGTGTCGGTGGCGGTGGCGTTGGCCGCCGGTGCTCGGCGGCTCGGGGTCGGGGAGCCGTTCGTATTGACGGTGGCCGGGGTGGTCGCCTCGTATCTGCCGTTGGTGCCGGAGTTCGATGTGGAGCCTGAGCTGGTGTTGCTCGGGTTGTTGCCGCCGCTGTTGTATACGACGGCGATTCGGACCTCGCTGATCGATTTCCGGCCCAAGAAGGTGTCGATCACGCTGCTGTCGGTGGGGTTGGTGCTGTTCACGGCGTTCGCGGTGGGCGGGGTGGTGTATTGGCTGCTGCCGGTGCCGTTCTCGGCGGCGGTGGCGATCGGGGCGATCGTCGCGCCGCCGGATGCGGTGGCGGCGACCGCGGTCGCGCGGCGGGTGGGGATGCCGCGGCGGATCGTGACACTGCTCGAGGGTGAGTCGCTGTTCAACGACGCGACCGCGCTGGTGACCCTGCGGACCGCGGTGGCGGCGATGGCGGGCAGCGTCACCATGTGGGAGGCGGGTGCGGACTTCCTGCGGGCGGCCGGTTTCGGTGCGCTCGTCGGATTCGCGGCGGCCCTGGTGCTGTCGTTCCTGCGGCGGCGCATCAACGATCCGGTGCTCGACACCAGTGTGTCGCTGCTCGCGCCGTGGATCGCGTATCTGCCCGCCGAGGCCATTCACGGGTCCGGGGTGATCGCGGTGGTGATCTGCGGTCTGATCCTGGGGCACGGTGCGCCCAAGTGGCAGAGTGCCGCCTCACGCATCGCCGAGCACACCAATTGGCGCACCATCCAATTCCTGTTGGAGAGCGCGGTTTTCCTGCTGATCGGTTTGCAGGTGCGCCATATCGTCGAGGCCGCCTGGCACAGCGGGCTGCCGCACACCACGCTGTTGATCACCTGCGCGGTGGTGCTGGTGACGGTGGTCGTGGTGCGTCCGATCTGGGTGTTCCCGGCCACCTATTTCGCGTGGACGATCGAAGGTAAGCGGCAGGGAAAACCCAAGCCGCCGTGGACCGGTCCGGCCGTGGTGGGCTGGGCGGGCATGCGCGGCGTGGTCACCCTGGCCGCCGCCCTGCTGCTGCCCAGCGACACCCCGGAACTGGCCACCCTGCGCCTGCTGGCGGTGGTCGTGGTGGGTGGAACGCTACTGCTGCAAGGACTTTCGCTCCCGACCCTGGTGCGGCTGCTGCGGCTGCGCGGCCCCAGCCAAGCCGAAGACCTGTTGCAGGAAGCCAACCTGCTGCAGCAGGCCACGACGGCGGGCTTGGCGGCCCTCGAAGCGAACATCGTCCCGGAAACCCCGCCCGACGTGGTCGACGCCCTGCGCAACCGAGTCGTGGTGCGAGCCCAGTCGGCCTGGGAGTTGCTGGGCCGCTCCGAATCCCAGCGCGTCACCCCCAGCGGCGAATACCGGCGACTGCGCCTGGCCATGCTGGCCGCCGAACGCGACGTGGTGCTGCGCATCCGCGACTCCGGCGCGATCGATCAGGAAGTGCTGCAGGCGGTGATGGCGACCCTCGACCTCGAGGAATCCACCATCGACCGCATCGCCGAAGCCGATGACGACGACGGCCTGCCGCTGAGCGCACCGCTCACCGCCGGAGCCTGCGAGCACCTGCGCGACGCCCCCACCGTCCGCAAGCCCGACCATCCGGACGCCTGCGACGAATGCCTCGAGGACGGTCTGGTCTGGGTGCATCTGCGCATGTGCCTGGAGTGCGGCCATGTCGCCTGCTGCGACTCCTCCCCCGGTAACCACGCCACCAAGCATTTCAACGACACCGGCCATCCGGTGATGCGCAGTGTCGAACCGGGGGAATCCTGGCGCTGGTGCTACATCGACGAACTGCTGGGCTGACCCGCGCTTCAGGCGAGGCGCTCGTGCACGAACCGTGCACCACGACTCCCCCGCTGGGACGGACCTGAACAGTCCAGATTTCGGTGATGGCGTCGTCGAGGCGGGCGGCGTTCGCGTCCCGCCGTCTCCGCCACATATTGTCGCCAGGTCGGCACGATGATCGAGACACTGCGCGCCGGCATGACTATTCGAGGAGGCGACATGCTCGAGGTACAGGTCCTCCATCCCGACGACTGGCAGCTATGGCGTCGACTTCGCTTGGAAGCCTTGGCCGAAGCGCCCGCCACCTTCGGTGCGACACTGGCCGATTGGAGCGGCGCGGGCGACACCGAGCCCCGGTGGCGGGCCCGACTGACCAGTGTCCCGTTCAACGCGATCGTCCACTGGAACGGAACTCCCGCAGGCATGGTCGGCGCGTTCCTCCCCGACGACGAACGAGCCGAACTGGTTTCCCTGTGGGTGGCACCGTCGGCACGAGGCCAGGGAGTCGGCGACGCGGCCGTCGGCGCGGTCCTGCACTGGGCCCATGCCCGCGACGTCGGCCTGTCGGTGAAGGCCGACAACCAGGCCGCGATCCGCCTTTATCGGCGCCACGGATTCCAGGACTGTGCAGCGCCTGACGAGACCGGCGAACATCGCATGCTGCGACCGAAGAGCTGAGGTCAGCGGTCCGACCCCTGACTGATGTGGTGGTGACTTTCCTTCGGAAGTCGCTGTGGCCTAGGAGGTTCGGTCTACCCCGAACTGCGGGGATGGTTCGGGGGCGTCGAGGCGGTCGCGAAATCCGATGTCGTGCTCGGTATCCCGGGCATCACCCGGGGTGTCACCATTTGGCGCTGTGATGGGCCGAGGCAGTCGTGGTCGGTTCTGTGGCCGGTGATGCGCAGGCTCTGACATCCCCGACCGTGGGGCGGTGGCCGGGCCGGACACGCCCTGCGACGCGCCTGCGCGCGGACCGGATTCGGACACTGGTACGCCGAATCGGTTCCCATACCGCACAATTGGGGACGTGAGCGTGCTGGGTGGTTGCGGCCCGACGCCGAGTTTGTAGTCTGGCGAAGGATGTTCGATGAGGGCCGTGGTGATGGTGTCGGCTGTGGTGCTGGCCGCCGCAGTGCTGAGTGGATGTAAGTCGACGAGTTCGGCGCCGAACGCGCCCGCGAATGTCGGGGCGGGGCAACAGACCTCGGCCGCCTCGGGGGCGACGCCGCAGTCGCCGTTGACGGGGTCGGCGGCGTTGCAGGTGCTGTCGCAGTTGCCGATCAAGGCGGCGGGCTCGATGAACGGGTACTCGCGGGATCAGTTCGGGTCGGCGTGGACCGATGACAACAATGCCCCCGGCGGACACAACAAGTGCGATACCCGCGACGACATCCTGCGCCGCGACCTCGTCGATGTGAAGCCGGCGACCGGCTGCCAGATCGAGTCCGGCACCCTGCACGACGTGTACACCGGCAAGTCCATCGATTTCGTGCGCGGGCCGAAAAGCTCTGTGGTGCAGATCGATCACATGGTGCCGCTGGGCAATGCCTGGATCACCGGCGCGCAGGGACTCGCGGCGGACAAGCGCAAGGATCTGGCCAATGATCCGCGCAATCTGGAGGCCGTGGACGGGCCGACCAACGAGGCCAAGGGTGACAGTGACGCCGCGGCCTGGCTGCCGCCGCAGCAGTCCTACCGCTGCACCTATGTCGAGCGCCAGGTGAATGTGAAGCAGATCTACGGACTGTGGGTGACGCAGGCCGAGCACGACGCGATGGCCAACCTGCTCAAGTCCTGCTGAGGTCCGGCACGGCCCGTTTCACTTCATCAGAGTGCACAGTGCGGCTATCGCACTGCACAGCCGTGCACGCTTTGACGAAAACTGCGGGCCGTTTCTGTCGATTTGTGAAGTGACGCCGGGCACACGCCGCTGACAGCATCCGTTCATGATGCAAAGCAGGGCAGCGCAACGACGCGCCGTTTCCACGCGGGGACGCCGCAGACGTGGCTTCGCGGTGGCGACCGTGGCCGCGATGGGGGCCGCGTTGACGTGGGGGCCGGGGCTCGCGGGGGCCGAATCCGCGGACGTGGGCGCCGCGAGCGACCGGCAGGAACAGATGATCGACTCCCGCGACGGAATCGTCGTCTCGTACGTGAGTTTCCTGCTGCCGCTTCCGGCTTCGGCGCCCGCGCATCCGGCGGCGTGCGACCGGGTGGGATTCCTGCGCTACCGCAGCGCCGACGGGCCCACCGCCTCCGCGGACGCCGATCATGTGGTGATCCAGGAGCAGGGTCTCGGCGGCGGCGCGATGAACTCCGACAGCGTGGCCTTCAATACCGTGCACTCGGCGCGGAACATGGGCCAGCACATCGAGTTCTGGGCGCTGGCGCGCCGCAGTGCGTGTCTCGATGAGACCGCGGGCTTCGATTTCGCGCTGCGCAGCGGCAACTATCTGGACGCGGTCGACTACTACTTCAACGGCAAGGCCCTCGACGGGCAGGTGTTCCCGGGGTTCAAGACCAACGATCAGCTCGCCGTGCTCGACGACATGGGCATGGAACGCATCGTGACCGACCAGTACGAGGTGATGCGGCACGAGATCCCCGATCGTGGTGTGCGACAGCAGAAGTACGTGTGCACCGGGATCTCGCTGGGTGGTCTGGTGACCGGGTTCTTCTCCGACTGGGATTTCGGCGCCGACGGGTCGGGCTCGGATCAGTGCGCCGCGTTCGCCGCGCAGGACACCATGATCTCCTCGGATCCGGTGGCGTTGCGCAATCTGCCGATCCTGCGCGATATCGCCGACGCGGTACTCACGCCCGCGGATTCCATGCTGCAGAGCGGTTTTCGGGCCGGGGTGCTGCCGCGCACCTTCGGTGAACTGCCGGTGCTGGGCACGAAATCGTTCATGATCCTGCGACTGGCGGGGCTGGCCGCGCACCTGGATCCGGACGGGGAGAGCGCGCTGCTGGCGCATCTGCCGCACGATCCGGTCATCGATTCGACGCTGAACTATCTGTTCGCGCCCACCTGGACCGGGTTCGCGAGCAATGGCGCGGACGGCTCGGGCACCATCCGCGACTACCGGTTCACCAACACCGCGCTGCTGGGTGAGCTCATCGACAACAACTCCAGCAACTTCACGCTGTTCCAGCAGGGTGTGGGCGCGCTCGCCGGGGGCCCGGTGCAGGAGAAGACCTTCCCGACTCCCGGTTCGGTGGCGCAGATTCCGCTGCTGGGCTCGTTCCTGCGGTTGAGCGCGGGCACCCAGACCCGGGTCGCGCCGACCGATCGCAGCGTCCTCTACACCTGGCGCAACTACGACAATGTCAGCGGAATCCCTTACACCGCACCCAATCACGAGGTCGCCGATATCCATGATGTGGCGCGGCAGCTGTCGACCGGGTCACCGGTCGCCTACTGGGAGACCTATTTCCCGTTGCGCACCCTCATCGATATCGGTGCGGGCTACGGCGGTTCGCGCAACGGGGAGATGACGCCGCTGAAGTATCACGCCACCAGCCGCGCCAAACCGAACTTCGTGGCCTTCGCCGGTGACAGCCCGGTGCAGCCGGGGGTCGGCACCTTCTTCCCCGCCCCGGCCACCGCGCAGGTGGTGACGCTGCCCGGTTACAACCATGTCGACACCATCGGCGCGGCCGCGGTGCAGAACGACGGTCGACCCGATTACAGCGGTGAGGAACTCGCCGCGTTCGTCCGGAGTCTGCGATGACGCGGGCGACGACCACCGCGGCGCTGACGCTCGCCGCGGTGTGCGGTCTGGCCGCACTGGTGTCGCCGGTGCGGGGCGCGGCCGAACCGGCGACGCTGGGGGTCCCCGATCGCGAGGTCGTCACGCCGGTCACCGGCGATCCGCTGCTGGGTGACGATGTCGAGGAAACCCTGGTGCGGCTGCACTATCCGAGCCCGTTGTCCACGATGGCGCATCCGGAGGCGTGCGATTGGATCAGCTATCTGCGCTATCGCTCCACGAGCGGTCCGGCCGAGACCGCCGACGCCGACGCGGTGCTCACCGTGCAGCCGGGCACCTTCTCCGGTGCCGCGAATCTGAATATTCAAGCGCCGCAGGTGGTTCGCAAGGCTGCCGCGCAGGGCAAGCACGTCGAGTACATTTCGCTGGAGCGTCGCGCCAACTGCGCGGAGGACCACACCGGCTGGGATGCCGCGCAGGCGGCCGGGGACTATCACCTCGCCGCGAACTACTACTTCCACGGCGCGACCATCGACGGGCACACCTACCACTATCAGACGCCGCAGGACCTGAACTATGTCAGCGAGTACGGGCTGGCGTTGACCCTCGACGACTGGCGTGCGGTGATCGAGCACGTGCTGCCGGATCCGGGTCAGCGCACGAAGATGTTCTGCGGCGGGCATTCCCTGGGTGCGTTCCTGACCGGGCCGATGATGGCGTGGAATTTCTCCGGTGATCCCGCGAACACCGATGCGGCCGGATTCAATCTGTGCGGTGGCGGCATCATCCCCGAGGACGGGTTCGCCATGACCGATCCGGCGGGCCTGTCGGGCACCGGGCTGCTCGACCAGTTCGCTTCGGCGGCAGGCGGAGTGGTCAAGACCGCCGTGAACGCGCTGCTGCAGAACGGGCTCTCGACCGCGCAGTGGCCGGTGCTGTCGGCCTCGGAGGTGATGAACACCTACGAGCTCGCCGCCATGGCCGCCGATCAGCATCCGGACGGCGAAAGTGACCTGGGCGCAATCGTTCCCGCCGATCTGCGCACCGAACCGTGGATGCGACTGTTCTACGGCAAGGACTATCTTGATCTGTTCACCGGCGCGAACCTGCCGCGCGATTTCCATCTGACCAATACCGCCGGGCTGGGCATGCTCTTCGACCAGAACTCTGCGGAGTACGTGTTGCAGGCGGGGCTGGGTTTCTATGACTGCCCGGTCGCGGGCAAGACCTATCCGGTGCCCAATGGTCTTGCCTCGGTGCCGATTCTGGGCCCGACGCTGTTCATCATTCCGCAGCGGGTCGGTTACGGGCAGAACTATGTGCCCGCCGATCACACTCAGCTCTGCGGCTGGCGCAACTACGACCAGGTGTGGCCCTCGAGCATCGACGGCCCGAACCTGGGTGGCGGACCGCCCACCGACCGTGATCACGAGGTCAGCGATATCCGGCAGTTCGCGCACGCGATGAATCCGGGCGGGCAGCCCACGGACTTCTTCGAGGAGTACACGCCGCTGCGGCTGATCACCGACATGGTCTTCGCCATGGGTCTGGGTCGCGACGGCGACCTGTCGCACATGCAGTACCGCACCGGCGGCATCCTGAATTTCCTGCTGCACGGCGACCGCTGGCAGAGCACGCCCGCCGGGCGACGCAATCTCACGCTGCTGGCGGGTGATTCACCGTTGCAGAACGCGGGATTGGGTGGACTGCTGCCGTACAACGCCAAGCTCATCCCCGGCTATCGCCATTACGACATCGTCACCGCCGCGGAGAAGCAGAACAGTGGCATGCCGGAGTCGGCGAGCACCTATATCGCGAATTTCATGACCACACCGCCCAATTGAGCGGTGTCCGATCGGTATCCGTGCCACCTCTCGCACCCGCGAGGGGTGGCACGATCGGATAGAACGTTGTCGTCGGAGGCCACTGCCGGGCCCGGTGCGCGTTCCTAGTGTTGGTGGGGAAAGGAGCCACCATGACACAGACCATTCTCATCACCGGCACTTCGAGCGGACTCGGGCGTGCGACCGCGCAACTCTTCCAGGCTCGGGGGTGGAACGTGGTTGCGACGATGCGCGATCCCGACGCCGAACGCGAGCTCACCGACCTCGACAATGTGCTCGTCACCCGACTCGACGTGCAGGACACGGCATCCATCGACGCGGCCGTCGAGGCCGCGCTGACCCGGTTCGGTCGCATCGACGCGCTGGTCAACAATGCCGGGTACGGCGCGTACGGCCCGCTCGAGGCGACACCGCTCGAGAAGATCCACCGGCAGTTCGACGTGAACGTCTTCGGACTGCTGGCGACCACGAAGGCCGTGCTGCCGCATTTTCGTGCCGCCGGGTCGGGCACCATCGTCAATATCTCCTCGATGGGCGGGCGCATCACCTTCCCGCTGGGCACGCTGTATCACGGCACCAAATTCGCGGTCGAGGGCCTGTCGGAATCGCTGCACTACGAACTCGCCGCGATCGGGGTGCGCGTCAAGATCGTCGAACCCGGCGGTATCCGAACGGATTTCGGTGGCCGCTCCTTCGATTTCACCAACGATGCACGACTGCTGGAATACCAGCCGCTGGTGGCGGCGGTGATGGGCAGCGTGGGTCCGATGATGGAGCACGGTTCGGCACCCGAGGACATCGCCGAGATCGTGCACCGGGCCGTCACCGACGGCACCGACACCCTGCGCTACGTCGCCGGGGACGACGCGCAGCAGCTGATGAAGACCCGCACGAGCTCCGACGACGCCGCGTTCTTCGCGGGCATGCGCGCACAGTTCGGCCTCGAGGTCTGAGCGTGTGATGCAATGACCGGGGAACTCGCCGGCGAGACGGGAGCCCTCCTGATGCGCAACAGCTACGCGCTCGACACCACCTGGCGCACCGTGCTGCCGGATCTCGGTGTCCGCCCCGCCGATGTGCTGCGTCGGGCCGGACTGCCCGAGGATCTGTTCGCGCAACCGTCGGCGCGACTGGAGCCTGCCGACTACTACCGGCTCTGGAACAGCATCGAAGCCGAGGTCGGTGCTGCGGCCCTGCCGATCCGGCTGTGCGAGGTCTTTCGCGCCGAATCCTTCTCCCCGCCACTGTTCGCGGCCCTGTGCAGTCCCGATTTCCTGGTCGGAGTGCAGCGCATCGGCCGGTACAAGGCATTGATCGGCCCGATGCGTCTTACCGTGTCCGACAACGGTTTCCGCGTGGTCATTCAACTGTCGTGGCCGGACATCACGCCACAGCCACCGACCTCACTGGTGATGCTGGAGCTGCTGTTCTTCGTCACGCTGGCCCGCCTGGGCACCCGCCAGCCGGTGCACCCGGTGGAGGTCACCACGACAGACCTGCCGGAGTCGTTGCGCCAGTACGAGGATTTCCTCGCCGCTCCCCTGCGCCGCGGCCCCGCACACCAACTCGTGTTCACCACCGCCGACGCCACCCTGCCGTTCCTCACCTCTAACGACCCCCTCTGGACAGTCTTCGAACCCGAACTGCGCCGCCGCCTCGCCGACCTCGAGGTGGCCGCCAGCACCACCGAACGAGTCCGCGCCGCCCTGCTCGAGGCCCTACCGAGCGGTTCGGCCTCCATCGACGCCATCGCCCGAAAACTGGCGCTGAGCAAACGAACCCTGCAACGCCGCATCGAAGCCGAATCCACCAGTTTCCAACACATCCTCGACACCACCCGCCACCACCTGGCCACCCACTACCTCGAACACACCACCCTCTCGATCGCCGAAATCTCCTTCCTGCTCGGCTTCACCGAACCCAACTCCTTCTACCGAGCCTTCCGCGCCTGGACCGGAACCACCCCCGACCGCCTACGGCGCGCTCCGGCCAGCTGGCAAGGCCATGCGCGGTCCTCTCACCAGGGGTGAGAGTCACTGTTTCAGATCGTTCGGGGATGTCGGGACCCGGGAAATTGCGGGGAGATCGCCGGGGGTCGTACGGTCGAAGGGGTTGCGCGGCGGCAGGCGAGCACAGGGAGCGCGGATGACGACAGGTAAGCAGGTCAAGCTCGCACTCGGCAGCGGGGGTGCGCGCGGATACGCCCATATCGGGGTGATCGCGGAATTGCAGGAGCGTGGCTACGAGATCGTCGGGGTGGCGGGTTCGTCGATGGGTGCGCTGGTGGGTGGGCTGTTCGCGGCCGGTCGCCTCGACGAGTTCACCGCGTGGGCAACGACTCTGGGCCAGTTCGAGGTGGTGCGGCTGCTGGATCCCTCACTGTCCGAACCGGGGGTGATCCGGGCGGGCAAGATCCTCGACCGCATCCGCGAGATGCTCGGCGAACTGCGCATCGAGGAGTTGCCGGTCCCCTATATCGCGGTCGCCACCGATCTGACCATGGGCCGCTCGATCTGGTTTCGCGACGGGCCCCTCGACAGCGCCATCCGCACCTCGATCGCGATTCCCGGTTTCATCACCCCGGTGGTGGCCGACGGGCATGTCCTCGTCGACGGCGGTGTCCTCGATCCGCTGCCGGTGGTGGCGACCATGGCGTTGGGGCCCGCGGATCTGACCATCGGTGTCGATCTGTCCGGACCGGTCGATCCGGCCTTCGATCGCGTGCAGCCGCGCCCGAACTGGTTCACCCAATGGCTGCGCACCCCCGCGCAGCGGCGCGCGCCCGCGGAACCGCACCCGCTCACCAGCATTCGCGCCACCGATGTCGCGCAGCGTGCCATCGATCTGATGCTGGCCGCGCTGACCCGCCACCAACTGGCGGCGCATCCGTCGGATCTGGTCATCTCGGTGCCCCAAAACGCTTGCGGCACCATGGATTTCCACCGGGCCGACTACATGATCGCGCTGGGACGGTCACTGACCGCGACGGCGCTGGACGCGCACAGCGTCGCGGCCGCTTCCCACCGCGCCGCGACCGGCCTCACCGCCGCCGCGAACGCCGCGCGGGAGGCCAACGGCGATGCCGCGAGCGGCCCCGAACCCACCCCGGCGGGCTGACCGACCCCGCATGTTCGGATGTCGCGCTATTCGGCGGAACGCTGACACGCCGGGCACAATCCGTGCAGGGTCAGCCCCGCGCTCTCCGGCAGCGCGAAGTGGCTGCCGGTGCGGGCTTCGGCCAGGGCGGTGGTGAGCCGTTCGGAGGGGACCTCGTCGATCGCGCCGCAGCGGGTGCACACCGCGTGGTGGTGCGGGATGTCGGTGGGGCCGTAGCTGGTGACGCGTTCGTCGATCACCAAGGCGTGCAGCACGTTCGCGTCGACCAGGGTCGAGACGGTGCGGTAGACGGTGGTCAGGTCCACGTCGTGGCCGGTCTCGGTGAGGCGCTGCTGGATCTGGGCGACGGTGAGATGCCCGTGTGCACGGGAATCGTCGAGCACCGACAGCACGGCCAGCCGCGGTGCGGTGCAGCGCAGTCCGTGCGCGCGCAGCAGCTGGCGCGCGTACTGCTCACCGGCCGGGGCGTGGGTGTGGTGTGGAGCGAGCGCCATGCGCCCAGTCTGCCGTCTCGGGTGCTCCCCCACCAACGCCCGTCTTGCCAATGAGTTGCAACAACGCCGTGCGCGCTTTACCTTCGACGAATTCGGTACGGAGGAAGAGGGCAGATCGTGGGGTCGAAAACACCGCAGCGCAGATCGTTTCGCGCGCTCGCCGCCGGCCTGGCCCTGACTCGTGAGGAGTGGTCGCGGCTGGCGGTGATGGCGGCTGTCATCATCGTGTTGCACGTGGTGGGCTGGGTGACGCTGGTGGCGCTGGTGGCTCCGCAGCATTTCAGCCTGGGTGATCGCACGCTGGGCATCGGGGTCGGGCTGACCGCCTACACCCTGGGTATGCGGCACGCGTTCGACGCCGATCACATCGCCGCCATCGACAACACCACCCGCAAGCTCATGCACGACGGCAAACGGCCGCTGTCGGTGGGTTTCTTCTTCTCGCTGGGGCATTCGTCGGTGGTGTTCGGGCTGGCGTTGCTGCTGTCGCTGGGCATCAAGGCGATCGTGGGGCCGGTCGAGGACGATTCCTCGGCGCTGCACCATTACACCGGGCTGATCGGCACCACCGTGTCGGGCACGTTCCTGTATGTGATCGCGGCGTTGAACATCGCTGTGCTGGTGGGGATTGTGCGGGTGTTTCGGCGCATGCGCGGCGGCGAGTTCGACGAGGCGGAGCTGGAAAACCAACTGGCGCAACGTGGTCTGGTCAATCGACTGCTGGCGCCGGTGATGAAGTCGGTCACCGAGTCGTGGCAGATGTATCCGATCGGGTTGTTGTTCGGGCTGGGTTTCGACACCGCCACCGAGGTGGCGTTGCTGGTGCTGGCGGGGACCAGTGCCGCGGCGGGCCTGCCCTGGTATGCGATCTTGTGCCTGCCGATCCTGTTCGCGGCGGGCATGAGCCTGCTCGACACCATCGACGGCACGTTCATGAATTTCGCCTACGGCTGGGCGTTCGCGAAACCGGTGCGCAAGGTCTACTACAACATCACCATCACCGCGCTGTCGGTGGCGGTCGCGTTGATCGTCGGCACGGTGGAACTACTGGGTCTACTGGCCGACCAGTTCGGTTGGCGCGGTGCGTTCTTCGACCGGATCGGCGATCTCGACCTCAACCTGATCGGCTATCTGATCGTCGGACTGTTCGTGATCACCTGGGCTGCCGCGGTGCTGACGTGGCGTTACGGCCGCATCGAGGAGAAGTGGAGCACCGGGCTGCGCACCGGTGCGCGGTTGCCCGACTGAGCGGTCCGAGCTCGCCCGCCCCCGGCAGTCATCGTCCAAGCGGCGATGTCAGGTCGATGTCAGGGCGTTGTCAGGCCTGACGCCGAGGGTATGGGCATGACGAAAAACAGCCTCTCCCCGAACAGTTCGACCTGGACCGGCCTGGTGGCCGTCGATGACACGGCCCTCGCGGTCACCGATACCGGCGGCAGCGGGATGGCGGTGGTGTATCTCAACGGTCAGTTCGCCACCCAGGGCTACTGGCGCAAGGTCATCGCCGATCTCGGTCCCGGCCTGCGCCACATCACGTTCGACGAACGTGCCCGTGGCAAGTCGCGCACCTCGGCCGATTACACCTTCGAGACCTTCGTGCGTGATGTCGACGCCGTGCTGGCTGCCCGGGGTGTGTCGAGGGCGCTGGTGGTGGGCTGGTCCTACGGGGCGTTCGTCGCGGCGCACTGGGCCGCCCGCAATCCCGGCCGCGCGGTGGGAGTGGTGCTCGTCGATGGGGCGCAGCCCTTCGATTGGCTCGACGACGCGATGGAGGCGCGCATTCGCAAGCTCTTCAAGCGCTTGAGCCCGATCACGACGTTGCTGCGACCGACCGGCCTGACTCCGCGTATGCCCGCAAAACAGCAGGCGGAGTGCAACATCGAACTCGGCCGGATCTCACGGCAGGCCGAGCTGGGCCCGGTGATGGACAGCATCACGGTGCCGGGCCGGTATGTGCTCGCCTCGGGGTCGTCGCTGGGCAGCCATGGCGACGAGCAGGAGCGCATCCGCGCCGGCGTCGACGCGGTGGTCGCCCGCAATGCGAATCTCCGCATCAGCGCGAAGGTCGCCAGCAACCATGACCGTATCCTGCGCAAGGACTTTCGCGCGGTCGCCGACGCGGTGCGCGACGTCGCGTCATCGGAGGCGTAGCGGTGCCCGCCCGCTCATCGCCGGTGACATGCCCGCAGGCACCGCCGCGCGATTCGCGTCGCTGCGGCACGATCGGCCGCCACCACGGCACGATAGGGCGCAGATCGACAATCGAGGAGCGCGCAGATGAGCACAGGGTCCGAGGTAGAGGTTCCGGCACCTGCTGGTGGAGGTGGCGCAGGCGTGCGGTCCGCCGTGGTGGTGGGCGCGCTGGGTGTGGTGTTCGGTGATATCGGGACCAGCCCGATCTACACGATTCAAACCGTGTTCAATCCCGATGACCCGCACCCGGTGCCGTTGGGCACCGACCATCTCTACGGCGTCGTGTCGCTGATCTTCTGGTCGGTGATGATCATCGTGACCCTGACCTACGTGACGCTGGTGATGCACGCCGACAACGACGGGGAGGGCGGGATCATGGCCCTGATCACCTTGCTGCGGCGACTGACCGGAGGCGCCGGCGGCCGTACCGCCGCGGTGCTCGCCGGGCTCGGAATCTTCGGCGCCGCACTGTTCTTCGGCGACAGCATGATCACTCCGGCGATC
The DNA here is from genome assembly GCF_045161165.1 of Nocardia sp. NBC_00511. Classification (NCBI taxonomy): domain Bacteria; kingdom Bacillati; phylum Actinomycetota; class Actinomycetes; order Mycobacteriales; family Nocardiaceae; genus Nocardia; species Nocardia sp. NBC_00511. The sequence goes on along the minus strand of NZ_CP107849.1, from coordinate 2,310,994 downwards.
TCGGTGCTGTCGGCGGTGGAGGGTCTCAAGGTGGTGCAGCCGGGGCTCGAGGAGTTGATCGTGCCGATCACGGTGGTGATCATCATCGGGCTGTTCGCGGTGCAGCGCCGGGGTACCGCGGTGGTCGGGCGGATGTTCGGGCCGGTGATGATCGTCTGGTTCGTGGCGATCGGCGCGCTGGGTGTCTCCGGTATCGCGCGGCATCCGCAGATCCTCAAGGCGCTCTCGCCGACGTATGCGCTCTCGTTCATGGTCGGGCACTTCGGTATCGCGTTCTTCGCGCTCGCGGCGATCGTGCTGTCGGTCACCGGCGCCGAGGCGCTGTACGCGGACATGGGCCATTTCGGGCGGAAAGCGATCACCCGGGGTTGGCTGGGTCTGGTGTTGCCGGCGTGCACGCTGAGTTACCTCGGGCAGGGCGCGCTGCTGCTCGGCGACCGGAGCGCGGTGGGCAGCCCGTTCTTTCTGCTGGCACCGGGCTGGGCGCGATTGCCGCTGGTGCTGTTGGCGACCGCCGCGACGGTGATCGCCTCGCAGGCGGTGATCACCGGGGCCTTCTCGGTGGCGGCGCAGGCCGCACAGCTGGGCTACCTGCCCCGGTTGCGGGTCGCGCACACCTCGGAGTCGACGATCGGGCAGATCTATGTGCCCTGGATCAACTGGGTGCTGATGGTCTCGGTGATCACGCTGGTGTTCGCGTTCCGCAGTTCGGCGGCGCTGGCCTTCGCGTTCGGGATGGCCGTGACCGCGACGATCACCATCACCACGCTGCTGTTCTTCTACATCGCCCACACCAAATGGCGAACTCCGTTGTGGCTGGTGCTGATCGGCGCGATCCCGCTGCTGGTGGTCGACGTGCTGTTCCTGGCCGCGAACATGACCAAACTGGTGCACGGTGCGTGGCTGCCGCTGCTGATCGGGATCAGCGCGTTCACCGTGATGACCACCTGGGCGCGCGGACGCGATGTGGTCACCCGCGCCCGCGAACGCGTCGAGGGGCCGCTGCGGGCCTTCGTCGACGAGTTGCCCGACCATCGACCGCCACTGCTGCGGATACCCGGCACCGCGGTATTCCTCAACCGCGGCAAGGAAACCACCCCGTTGGCCATGCGCGCCAACGTTCAGCACAATCGGGTGCTGCGCGAACACGTGGTGATCATGTCGATCGTGACGCTGCCGGTGCCCCGGGTGCCGGCGGCGCAGCGGACCCAGATCGATCCGCTCGGGTACACCGATGACGGAATCATCCAGGTGAACGCCTATTTCGGCTATATGGAAACCCCGAACATCCCGGCCGCGCTGGCCCTGCTGGACCCGGCGCAGACGGAGGGCGTCCTCTCGATCGAGGACGCCTCCTACTTCCTGTCGAAGATCGAGCTCGCGAAGGGCCCGGAGCCGACGATGGCGTCGTGGCGCAAGAGCCTGTTCATCGCGACCTCCTACATCACCGCCGACGCCGCGGAATACTTCGGCCTGCCCGGCGAGCGGACGGTGATCATGGGCGCGCGCATCGAGGTCTAGTATCCGGCGATCGGTCTAGGCGGCCGCCGCCAACTGGATGGTCCAGGCGGCAAGCCGTGCGCGGGCGCGTGAGTTACGCACCAGCGCAGCCGCTTTCGCCGATTCCGTGCCCTCGTAGTAGCCGCCGTTCACGACCGGCACGGCGAGATCGGCGAGGTCGGCCACGACGGCGGCGGCCGCGTCGAGGGGCGCGCCTCGATGGCTGAGCAGCTGCGGCAGATCGATCTCGAAGTCGGCGGGGTGCACACTGACCGCGGTGATCTCCTCGGGGCCGCTCTCGGCCAGCGATCGGCCGAACATGGTGAGCGCGAGTTTGGCCTGCGAGTAGATGGCATGCGCGGTGTAGATGCCGCGGTTGCGGTCGAGGTCGGTGTAGTCGATGTTGCCGGTGCGGTGCAGCTTCGAGGTCACGTTGACCACGCGGCCACGGGCGGCGGCCAGGGCGGGAACCAGTGCCACGGTGAGGCGCTGGGGTGCGAGATAGTCGACTTGGAAGGTCAATTCGTGCCCGTCGCCGGTGATGGTGCGGCCCTCGGGAGCCGGGATGGACGCGGTGTTGATCAGGGCGTCGAGGCGGGTCAGGTCGGTGGCGAGGGTTCGGCCGAGTTCGTCGACCTCGGCCAGGTGGGCGAAGTCGGCGTGGATCATGCGCACCCGCCCCGGTTGCGCACCGGCGGTGAGCAATTGCATCGTCTCGTCGGCGTGGTCCTGCTGTCCGACGTGTGCGATCACGGTGGCGCCGTCGGCGATCAGGCGCCGGGCGGTCGCGAAACCGAGGCGCTGATCGGCGCCGGTGACCAGCACGGTGCGGGCGGCGGACGAGATTGCGGACATAGTTCTCCCATCAGGTGTGCGTCACCGCCGCCCCCGCGACGGCGCACGGGGTGCAGGTGACGCGGAAGGAATCACGCGAGCAGGCGTCGCGGAATGTATTGGAAGGCCGCATGTTTCAGCGGTGACGCCGCGTGGCACGCGGCACTGCTGGATTCGACGACCCGGGCTAGGCCGGACTGGGCGGCTCGTCCTCGCTGCCGAAGCCGAACAGCTCCAGGGCGGACGGCATGGCTTCGTGGCGGTGCCGGGCAGCCTCCAGTGACCCGCACGGGGTGCGGCCGGAGTCGAAAGGTGCTGCCATACCAGGATATAAACCCACGCCCGGCAGACGGGACAAGCCCACCGGGCCCGCTTTCACGCTTTCTTAGCGGTCGAGCCAGGCCGCGAAGGCGTCGAAGGTGAAGGGGCGGCCCAGGAATGCGGTGACCGAGTCGGCGGCGTCGCGGGAGCCGCCGGGGCCGAGGATGCTGTCGCGGTAGCGGTGCGCCACTGCGGAATTCAACAGGTCGGCGGGGTCGAAGGCGGCGAAGAGGTCCTTGGCGATGACCAGACTCCACATGTAGGTGTAGTAGGCCGAGGTGTAGCCCGCCAGATGCCCGAAGGAGGCCTGGAAGTGGGTGTCGGGCACCTCGGCGATGAGGCCGTAGCGATCCATCGCCTCGGAGACGGCGGCGGGGTGGTCGGCGGGGCGATCACGGTGCAGCAGAAACGAGATGGCGGTGTAGACGACCTGGGTGAGCACGTTGATGCCCTTGCCGAAATCCTTGGCCGCCCGCATGCGCCGCACCAGGGCCTCGGGGATGGCGTTGCCGTCCGCGTCGAGGGCGAAGCTGCCGAGAATGGCGGGGTCCCACGCCCATTCCTCGAGCAGCTGCGAGGGGGCTTCGACGAAGTCCCATTCGGTGGCCACCCCGGAGAAGCGTGCCCAGTGTTGATCGCCGCCGAGCACGTGATGGATGAGGTGCCCGAATTCGTGGAAGAGGGTGACCACGTGCTGATGTTCCATGAGCCCGCGCGAGAAGTTGCACACCAGTACGCCTTCGGGCAGCAGCCGGTCGGTGATGCCGCCGACGAGGTCGAATTGTGCTGCGTGCTTGTATTTTCCGTCGCGCGGGTGCAGATCGAGGTAGATGCGCCCGCGGCGGTGCCCGTCGGCGTACACGTCGTAGACGGTGACCTCGTCGTGCCAGGTCGGTGCGTCCACGAGGCGGTATTGCAGTCCGAACAGCCGCCCGGTGACCTCGAGCAGTCCGGCGCGCACGGCCGGGAAGTCGAAGTAGCGGCGTACCTCGCGCGCGTCGACGTCGTAGTTCTCGCGGCGGATCAGTTCGCTGTAGTAGCCGTTGTCGGCGCGGTCGAGGCCGGTGGCGGTGGGGTCGTCGAGGCGGCGCCGCGCCAGCAGGGTGTCGTGGTCGCGGCGGCCCGCGGGCGCGGCGGCGGTCGCGATGCGGTCGATGAACTCGGCGATGGCCGCGCTCGAGCCGATCATCTTCACCTCCGCGTCGTAGTCGGGCCAGCTGTCGTAGCCGAGCAGCCGCGCCTTCTCGTCGCGCAGGTCGAGGATCTCGTGCAGCACAGCGTCATTGGCGGGCCAGCCGCGGGAGTCGAATTCGACGGTGAGTTCACGGCGGGCGGCGGCGTCGCGGGCGAAGGTGCGAAACGGCAGGTAGTCGGGGTAGTCGGTGGTGACGGTGACCAGTCCGTCGGCGGCGGGCGGGTGCGCGGCCAGGAAGTCCTGCGGCAGCCCGTCGAGGCGGTCGGGGGCCAGCTGGATGCTGCGCACGTCGTCGCGGATGGTGCGCCCGAATTCCTGCTCGAGCACGGTGAGCCGTTCGGAGATGTCGCGCAACCGGTTTCGGGTGGCCTCGTCGCGGTCGACGCCGCTGCGACGGAAGTCGCGCAGCACGTGTGCGCGCATGCGTGCGCTGTCGGTGTCCAGCCCCGCCGGGTCGGTGGCGCTGAGCACCTCGAACAGTTCACGGTCGAGGGTGCGGTCGGTGGTGGCGCGTTCGATGTCCTGCAACAGTTTCTCGGCCAGCTCGCGCACCTGCGGGTCGGGGTGGACCTGCACGAACAGTCCGGCCGCGGATTCCGCACCACGCAACGCGATATCGGCGTCGTTCCACACCTCGAGCACCTCGCGGGCGTCACGCACCGCGCCGCCCCGCAGCCGCTGCAATGTCTCACGCGCACTGCGCAATCCGCTCTCCACATGGTCGGTCAGCCACTGCGGCCAGTCGGTCGCGGGCAGGGCAAGCGGGGACAGGCTCATGTCCCGACCCTATCGGCTACCGCAACCGCAATTCGGGCCTACCACTCGGGCCGGTACAAAACCGGCACCCCGGCACTCACGCAGCGATAAAATAAGCCTTTCACCTGGCACTATTTGATCTATCCAGGAGATGATCGACATGTTCGGGTCTCGGAAGTCGGCATTCGCCGCAACCACCCTCTTCGCCGCCGCGGGGGCGGCCGCACTCGTGGTCGCCGCGCCCGGCGCGTCGGCGTACGTCAGCAGCGTGACGGTCTCGAGCGGTTCGAGTATCGGCGGCGGCTACGGCACCAACTGCTCCTACACGGTCACCGTGAACGGCAGCCCCAACGAATACGTCTGGCTCTACGACAGCAATTCGGCCACCTTCAGCCCCCAGCAGTTCTCGCTCGGCACCGGCGGCACCGCCACCTCGAGCTTCACCCCCACCTCGACCGGCACCCACTATGTGCAGGCCTGGTCCTACAACGGTTCGCAGTGGGCGTTGCTGACGGTCAAGACCGGCATCAACCTCGGCAGCGCCTGCATCGTGAGCAGCTGAGCACGATCCGACCGATGCCGGTGCCACCCGCGGGCGACCGGCACCGGCCCAGCGCGGTTCGGTGGCGGTCAACGGCGGGTGCGCGTGGGGTGGTCGGTGCGGGCATTACCCTGGTTCCGGTGCAGACCGAGCAGCCGCCCTCCGAGTCCGAGCCGCGTATCTGGGGTGGGACGACCCTGACCGAGCGTCGCGAGGCGCGGCGTGGGGCGTTGTTGGAGGCGGCGCTGGATCTGATCGGGGAGTCCGGGGCCGGGGCGGTGACGATGCGGGCGGTGTGTCGGCGCGCCAATCTGACGGACCGCTATTTCTACGAATCCTTTTCCAGCCGTGACGAATTGCTCGATGTGCTGTATCGGTTGATCGCCGAGGAGTATCTGGGGCCGATGACGGCGTTCGCGGTGGCCGATGATCCGAGCCGGGATCGGGCGCTCTCGGAGTTGCTGGTGGACAAGGTGCTCGCCGATCCGCGCAAGTCGCGGTTGTTTCTGGTGGAGCCGTATTCCTCGACGGGGTTGGGGCAGACGACGATCGCGGTGATGCCGGTGTTCACCCGGCTCATCCAGGATCATCTGTTCTCCCATATCGAGGATCCGGTGCGGCGGCGGCTGGCGGCGGTGACGATGGCCAGCGGCAACGCGGGCATGTTCTCGGCGTGGCTCAATGGCACGCTGCGTGCCAGTCGCGAGGAGATCATCGATCATCTGGTGGCGATCATCGCCGCCTATCGAGGCATGTACCGCGACTGAGAGTCCGCGGGCGCGGGCCACCGCGAGTCATTATCGGATCGCGGTGGTGGTCGCGCTGAGGCGTTGACGGGTTGCTTACACCCTCGTGCTGTCGAGTTGCTCGATCGCCGCCGGGGGTGTTTACTCGCTGTCGCAAGGTGCCGTCGTTAGCTGAGGCTCCTTCACGGATACAGGCCGGCGATCCCGAACGTCGAGAGACGCCCCGGATCAGGACAGGTTTCCCCGAGCTAAGGGGATACCCCGACCGGCTCCCGCCATTGGACGGGTTTACGCCGTGAAGTGCTGAAGGTCTTACGAGGGGTGGTTACCGTACCCGGCGTTTCCTGCCGGTCCCACTCCCCTGGCGCGTGTGCTCGAGCTGGTCCTGGAGGTGGTTGCCGTGCCCGACGGATCAGACATATGCCCGTTAGCCAATCGTTCACTCGGCGACACTCCCGAATTCCGCTGCACAGCCGTGCTGTGCCTGTAGCGTCCGGTTTCGAGTGCGCCGTCTCTGCTAGGAGACCGTCATGACCACGTGGGAAATGCTGCTCCGACTCGCCACCGGTGTCGGGTTGGGTGCGGTGATCGGATTCGAGCGCCAGTTCCGGGCGCGCATGGCCGGGCTGCGCACCAACGCGCTGGTCGCGGCCGGGGCCACCTTGTTCGTGCTGCTGTCGGCGCACGGCTTCAATGGCGGTAACGCCGACCCGACTCGGGTTGCGGCACAGATCGTTTCCGGTATCGGCTTTCTGGGCGCGGGTGTGATCCTGCGCGACGGATTCAATATTCGCGGCCTCAACACCGCGGCGACCCTGTGGTGTTCGGCGGCGGTGGGTTCGCTGGCCGGATCGGGCATGTGGTCGACGGCGGTCGCGGGCACCGTGGCGGTGGTGGTGGTCAATACCGCGCTGCGCACGGTGGCGCGCACAGTCGACCGGCCGATCGCCGACGGCCCCGAAGCCCACGAGGCGCTCTACGCGTTCACCGCCGAAACCGATGATTCGCACGAGGCGCATGTGCGCGCACTGCTGGTGCAGTCGTTGACGCGCACCGATTTCCGACTGGTGTCGGTCTCGAGCCACGACACCCAGCCCGGCCGCGTACAGGTGCGCGCGGAATTGACCGGTGATCGCCGCGACGACCGGCAGATGGAGGCCGCGGTGAGCCGGCTGAGCCTCGAGCCGTCGGTGACCAGTGTCGGCTGGCGCACCGTGCCGGCGCCGGTGGAGGTCGAGCAGTGAGCACTCCGCTGCACTCGTATCCCTCACGCGGAGCACTGGATCGGCCGCGCTCACGCTGGGCGGATATCGCGGTGTTCGCCGCGGCGGCGGTGCTGATCTGGATCGTGGTGAAGATCTCGGCGGGCATGCATGTGCCCTTCGACGAGAACGCCCCTGCGGCAACGATTTCCACCGACGCCTCCGAGCTGCCGTTCTATGCGGCGCGTTCGCTGCTGCGGATGCTGCTGGCGTTGGGGTTGTCGATCGTGTTCACCTTCGTCTTCGCCACCGCGGCCGCGCGGTTGCCGCGTGCGGAGAAGGTGATGCTGCCGATCCTCGACATTCTGCAGTCGGTGCCGATCCTGGGTTTCCTGTCGGTGACGGTGACCGGGTTCATCGCGTTGTTCCCGGGCTCGTCACTGGGTTTGGAGTGCGCCTCGATCTTCGCGATCTTCACCTCGCAGGCCTGGAACATGACCTTCGCGTTCCATCACAGCCTGGTGTCGCAGCCGCGCGAACTCGATGAGGCCTCCCGCAATCTGCGCTTGTCGCGCTGGCAGCGGTTCTGGCGCGTCGATGTGCCCTCGGGGATGTTCCCGCTGGTGTGGAACGCGATGATGAGTTTCGGTGGCGGCTGGTTCTTCCTGACCGCGGCCGAGGCGATCAGCGTCAACAACCGCCAGTACGTGCTGCCGGGCATCGGGTCGTATGTGGCGACGGCGTCGGCGAATTCCGATACCGGCAAGGTATTTCTCGCGATCGTGGTGATGATCGTGATGATCATCGGTGTGAACGTGCTGTTCTGGCGGCCGATCACGGTGTGGGCGGAGCGCTTCCGGGTCGAGGACACCGCGTCCTCGGACAAGGGCCGCAGCCTGGTGCTGGATCTGTTGCGCCGCAGCCACATTCCGGGCCTGCTGGGGCGGGTCTTCGGGCGGCTGGTGTTTCCGATGGACCGCGCGATGCGGGTGTTCGGGCTGGCCGAGCATCCCCTCTACGTGCCGGTGGCGCGTCGTCGCGCCGGGGATGTGGCGTTCACGGTGATCGTCGGGGCGGGCGTGCTCGCCGGGCTGATCGCGATGGCCCGCTACATCGGCAGCACGGTCGGCTACCACGAGGTGGCCCACGCACTGTTGCTGGGTGTGATCACGCTGGGCCGGGTGATCGTGCTGTTGATCTTCGCGTCGATCGTGTGGGTGCCGATCGGGGTGTGGATCGGGTTGAATCCGCGGGTGCTGCGTTTGGCGCAGCCGGTGGTGCAGGTGCTGGCGTCGTTCCCGGCGAACTTCCTGTTCCCGCTGGTGGCCGCAGTACTGGTGTACACCGGTGCCAGCCTGCAGTGGGCGGCGATCTTACTGATGGCGTTGGGTGCGCAATGGTACATCCTGTTCAACGTGATCGCCGGGGCCTCGGCGGTGCCCAATGATCTGCGCGAGGCGGCGGCGAGTCTGGCGCTGCCGCGCATGCTGTGGTGGCGCAAGCTGATCCTGCCGGCGATCTTTCCCAGTTTCGTGACCGGTGCGATCACGGCGGCGGGTGGGGCGTGGAACGCCTCGATCGTCGCGGAGATCGTCACCTACGGTCACACCACCTTGACCGCGACCGGTCTGGGTTCCTATATCGCGGAGGCCACCCGTGCCGGCGATTCGCCGCGCATCCTGGTCGGCGTGCTGGCGATGAGCGCGTTCGTGGTCGGTATCAATCGAGGGTTCTGGCGGCGGATGTACGCGCTCGCGCAGCGCCGCTACTCGCTCTGAGAGGAGCATGTCGTGACCAATTCTGTTGCCGGCGGCGAGATCCTGATGGAGCTCTGCGCTATCGACATGTCGTTCACCGGTGCGTCCGGGGAACGGCTCAATGTCCTCGACGAGGTGAACCTGCAGCTGCGCGAGGGTGAGATCGTGGCGTTGCTGGGCCGTTCGGGTTCGGGCAAGTCGACGATGCTGCGGTTGATCGCCGGACTGCTGGCCCCGACCAGCGGTGAGGTGCGTTATCGCGGGCAGCCGTTGCGGGCCACCAATCCCGGTGCGGCCCTGGTGTTCCAGTCCTTCGCGCTGATGCCGTGGCTGAGCGTGCAGGACAATGTGGAGTTGGGTCTGGCCGCGCGCGGTATCGCTCCGGCCGAGCGACGCCAGCGCGCGTTGCAGGCGATCGACCGGATCGGTTTGGACGGGTTCGAGAGCGCCTATCCCAAGGAGCTGTCCGGTGGTATGCGTCAACGCGTCGGTTTCGCTCGCGCGCTGGTGCTGGAGCCGGATCTGCTGTTGATGGACGAGCCGTTCTCGGCGCTGGATGTGTTGACCGCGGAGAATCTGCGCACCGAACTGGTGAATCTGTGGGCCACGGAGGACTTTCCGACCAAATGCGTGTGCATCGTGACCCACAACATCGAGGAGGCGGTGCAGTTGGCCGACCGGGTGGTGGTGCTGGGTTCCAATCCGGGCCGCATCATCGCCGAGGTGGTCGTGGAGCAGCCGCGCCCGCGTAACCGGCGTGCGCCCGCGTTCGTGGCGATGGTCGATCAGATCTACGGTCTGCTGACCGGGCGTGACACCGAAACCGTTGCCGCACCGCAGGATACGGCGACCCCGTTCGCGGTGCCGCTGCCGGACGCCTCGGTGGGCGGGATCGCGGGTCTGCTGGAGTTGGTGCAGGGCAACAGTGGGCGCGCCGATCTGCCGGTGATCGCCGATGAGTTGAATTTCGAGCTCGATGATCTGATGCCGCTCGTGGACGCCGCGGCGCTGCTGGGTTTCCTGCTGGTGGATTCCGGTGACGTGATCTTGACCAATGTCGGATCCAATTTCACGCACGCCGATATCCAGGCCAGCAAAAGGATATTCGCGCAGCAGGCCCGGCAGCGCGCGCCGCTGGTGCGCACGGTGTGCAGTGCGTTGATCGGTAGCGGCAATCAGTCGGTGCGCGCGGATTTCATCCTGGATCTGCTGCAGCGCGGCTTCTCCGACGATGACGCGCGCCGACAGTTGGAGTTGGCGATCGAGTGGGGCCGCTACGCCGAACTCTATGACTACGACACCGATTCCGGGCGCATCACCGCCGACCCGGCCGCGGATCTGCAACCGGCGTGAGCTCACACCGCGCGGCTCACACCACGGCGGTGGGGGTGGCGTGGATGAGGCCGCCGTCGACGAGGATGTCCTGGCCGTTGAGGTAGGCGGCCTCGGGTGCGGCCAGGAACGCGACGGTGGCCGCGACATCCTCGGGTCGCCCCAGACGCCCGGCGGGGACCAGGGTCGCCGCGGCAGCCTGTGCCTCGGTGGAGAGTTCGGCCCGGAAGGCAGGGGTGTCGGTGAATCCGGGACTCACGGAGTTGACGCGGATGCCGCGTGGCGCGAGCTCGGCGGCCAGGGCGCGGGTCAGCGCGTGCACGCCGGCTTTGGTGGCGCTGTAGAGCGCGCTGTCGGTAACGCCACGGTAGGGGGTGAAGGAGGCGTTGAGAATGACCGAGGCGTCGCGTGCCAGCAGCGGCAAGGCCTGCTGCACCGTGAAATACACCGACTTCAGGTTGGCGGCCACGACGCGGTCGAATTCGGCTTCGGTGATGGCGTCGAAGGGTCCGAAGGCGCCGATTCCGGCGTTGGCGAACACGACGTCGAGGCGGCCGTGACGTTCGCCGATGACGCGCATCAGCTCTCGCAGGTCGGCGAGGTCGGCGGCGTCGGCGGCGATGGCGGTCACGGCGGGGCCGAGGAGTTCCGCGGCGGCGTCGAGGCGGGTTTTGTCGCGTCCGGTGATGATCACCTGTGCGCCCTCGGCAGCGAGGCGTCGCGCGGTGGCCAAGCCCATGCCGCTGCTGCCGCCGGTGATCAGGGCCACGGTGCCGGGGAATCGGAATGCGGTGTGTGTCATGGTTTTCAGCCTGCCGACTGACAACCCGGATAGGCAGTGCGTGTTTATGGTGGGTGTGCCACCACCACCCTGGCGGGTACCCGGCGGCGGTGATCGACGCCGTCGCGGTCTCAGGCCGGTGGGGCCAGCCGCAGCTGATGGAGGGTTTCGAGACGTTCGGCGGTGCCGGTGGCCGGGCGCGGGTTGTAGAGCACCACATGCCGATCCGGTTGCGCGGCGAAGGTCAGGGTGGTGGTGTCGAAGGCCAGTTCGCCCGCCTCGGGATGGTGCAGCACGTTGATCGCCGGGGTGGGCACCCCGACTTCGTGGCGCTGCCACAGGGCCGCGAATTGCGGACTGCGCTCGGCGAGTTCGGTGATGAGGCGCGCGTATTCCGGATCGTCGGCGCAGCGCGCGTAGTCCGCGCGGTAGGCGGCCACGACCAGGGGCGCTGCCACCGCCCACGCCTCGGGCAGGGCCAGATACCGCGGATTGGTGAAGTAGGTGACCAGGCAGTTGTGCCCGGTTCCGCGGTAGCCGAATACAGCGCGGGCGGTGTCGTTGTAGGCCAGCACATTCCAGTACCGGTCGCGCAGCACCGCGGGTTTGCCCGACCAGCCGTCGAGCAGTCCGCGCACCTCGGCACTGATCTCGCTGCCGCTGTCGAGCGCGGCGCACGGCGGGTTGAGGCCGGCGAGCACATACAGGTGCCCGCGTTCGGTGGCGTCCAAGTGCAGTGCGCCCGCGATCGCGTCGAGCACCTCGGCCGAGACGGTGATGTCGCGCCCCTGTTCGAGCCACGTGTACCACGACACCCCGACCCCGGCGAGTACGGCGACTTCTTCGCGGCGCAGTCCCGGGGTGCGTCGGCGGCCGGCGTCGGGCAGTCCGGCCTGCGCCGGGGTGAGGCGAGCGCGCCTGTCGCGCAGGAATTCCCGCAGCTGTTCGCGTCGCACTTCGGAGGAACCGGTCATAGATCACGGTAACAACGCCGGGCCCGTCCGCGTTCCGCGAGCCGCCCTCGCTGGCCTCTCGCCCGCGAAAGCGCCGCGAGCCACAACCACAGGTTGTGGGGCTAGGGTGTGGCGGGTGGATCTGACCGCTGTACGCACCTTCGTGGCCGTCGCTGACACCGGCCAGTTCCAGCAGGCCGCCGACACGCTGTCGATCACCCAGCAGGCGGTGTCCAAACGTATTGCGGCACTGGAGAAATACCTCGAAGTCCGGCTGTTCGCCCGCACCGCGCGCGGCGCCGAGCTGACCCTCGACGGTCGCGCGTTCCTGCCGCACGCACGCGAGTTGCTGCGCGTCGCCGAGCGCGCCGAGACCGCGATCCGCCCGGGCCGGCGCGCCTTGCGGGTGGATGTGGTGGCGCGCCGCATCACGACCGCGGGCCTGCTGCAGCAGTTCCATCGCGCCCATCCCGGCATCGACCTGGATGTCGTGACTCTCGACGCCGATGTCGAGGGCGCGATCGCCGCGATCGAGTCCGGCACCGTCGATGTCACCTTCCACGCCGTCCCCACCGGTCTGCCGTTGTCGACCGCGATCCGCACCATCCGGGTCATCGACGAACCTCACGAATTGCTCGTCGGCCCCCACCACCCGTTCGCCGACGCCGTCTCGATCACGCCCGCCCAGTTGGCCGGACACCGCGTCTGGATGCCCGGCCTGCCCGCGCACGGCGAAGTAGCCGCCTACTACGCCGAATTCGCCGCCACCTTCGCCTGCGTCCTCGACACCACCGCCCCGCTCTTCTCGAAGGAAACCATCCTGCAGGACATCGCCGATTCCCCTCAGCTGGCCAACCTGATCGGCACCGGCTCGCAATACCTGTGGCCCGACCGCTACGACCTACGCCGCATCCCCCTGCGCGACCCGATCCCCATCTACCCGATGTCGTTGATCTGGCACGCCGACAACCCCCATCCGGCCCTGCCGCTGCTGCGCGCACACCTCACCGCCCACCGCGATGCCGCGCCCCTGCGGGATGTCTGGGTCCCGACCTGGAACTCCCCCGCGCCTTCCGCCCGCTGAGCACCGATCGACCGCACGCCGTCTACTCACCGAAATGACCAGCGCGACAGTCGCTCTCCGGGCGCGGAGGTCAACGCGCGGCGGTCAATCGGTGTACGCGTGCCGGCATTCGATCAGGTTGTGCAGCAGCCTGTTTCGCACCATCACTCGATCCGTGTCACCGGCCGGATGGACCGCGGGAGCGGAGGCGATCCTGATACCTGAAGCGGCCGCCGCAGACTCGGCCCGGATCGGCCGCACCGCGGCGTGCGCCGCTGTCGAACCTGTGGTGAGAGGCGCACGCGCGCAGCGGGTTCGACCGGGTGGGTGGGTCGCATGCGGTGCGGGAGTGGGGCGGGTGTGGTTGCATGTGTCGCAACTCGACGGTGTCGGATGGGCCGGGCCGGGTGGTGAGGGGGGCCGATGCGGCAGATTCTGGTCGCGGCGATGGTGGCGTTGGTGGTGTCGATCGTGGTGACGCCGTTGCTGGTTCGAGTGTTCCGACGCAGCGGGCTGGGGTGGCAGGTGCGCGCGGGTGGGGTGAGTCGGTCGGCGGAGCGCGGGGCGGCGACGATGGGTGGGATCGGGATAGTGGTGGGGATGTGGGCGGGGTATCTGGCGGCGCATCTGCTGGCGGCCGGTCAAGGGGTGGTGGGGTTTTCGGCGTCGGGGGTGCTGGTGCTGGGGTTGGCTACCGCGTTGGGGGTGGTGGGGTTCGCCGATGACTGGATCAAGTTGTCACAGCGGCGCAGTCTCGGGTTGACCGCGGGCGGGAAGTATCTGGGGCAGGCCGCGGCGGCGGTGGTGTTCGGGGTGCTGGCGTTGCGGTTTCGGGGCGGGTCGGGGTTGACGCCGGGCAGTAAGGAGATTTCGATCGTCCGCGATATTCCGACGTTGTCGTTCGGGGTGATCGGATTTCTGCTGGCGGTGGTGGGCCTGGTGGTGCTGTGGTCGAACGCGGTGAGCATCACCGACGGCCTGGATGGTTTGGCGGCCGGGTCGATGGGGTTGGCGGTGGGCACCTATGTGCTGATCACGTTCTGGCAGTACACGCATTCGTGTGCGGTGCGCGCGGTGCCGGGCTGCTACACGGTGCGCGATCCGCTGGATCTGGCGGTGGTGTGCGCGGCCGCGGCGGCGGCGTGCGCGGGATTCCTGTGGTGGAACGCGCCACCGGCGCGCATCGCCATGGGCGACACCGGGTCGCTGGCGCTGGGTGGGTTGCTGGCGGGATTGTCGATCACCTCGCGCACGGAGCTGTTGACCGCGGTGGTGGGGGCGTTGTTCTTCGCCGAGATCCTCTCGGTGTTGTTGCAGGTGGTCATGTTTCGCACCACGCGCACCCGACTGTTCAAGATGGCCCCGTTCCATCACCATTTCGAGTTGGGCGGCTGGGCGGAGACGACGGTGGTGATCCGGTTCTGGCTGCTGGCGGCGATCGCCGCGGCGGTCGGGCTGATCCTGTTCTACGGCGAGCATTTGACCATGTCCGGGTGAACCCCCGCGAAAAAACGCTCGCCCGCACCGGATGACGGTGCGGGCGAGCGCTTTTCGCGGGGTGACGCGGCGGTCTCAGTGCATGGGCACCGCGGCGGGCGCGCCGGTCTCGACGGGCGCGGCGGGCTTGCTGCGCGGCAGGAAGAACGCCGGAATCACGGTGATGACCAGCAGGCACACCGGCACGATGAAGGTGTGCGCGAACGCCTTGCTCGCCAGATCGAAGCCCTCGTTGAGCAGGGCCTGGGGCAGATGCGCGAGCTGGTCGCTGTAGCGCGATCCGATGGCCGCGTTGGCCAGGGTCGGGTCCGGTGCGCCCGGCGGCACCGCCGCCCCCTTGTCGCTGAGGGTGACACCCCGGTTGAGCAGGCTGGTCAGCACCACCGAAATCGTTGCGGTGCCGATGGATCCGGCCGTCTGGTTGACGATGTTCATCAGCGTCGAACCACGCGCGACCTGCGCCTGGGTCAGCGTCTGGATGGCGGCGGTCATGGTCGGCATCATGGTGCAGCCCATGCCCAGACCCATCACGAACAACACCGCGCACAGCATGCCGTAGGAGGTGTGCGCGTCGACCTGGGTCAAAAACGCCATCGCGACGGCCATCACGCTGATACCGGTGAGCACGATCTTGCCGGGGCCGATCTTGTCGACGAGGCGTCCGGCGACCGGCATGGTCAGCATGGCGCCCAAACCCTGCGGGGCGATGAGCAGACCGGCCATGAGTGTGGATTCCCCGCGCACCTGTTGCAGATACGTCGGCAGCAGCAGTCCGGATCCGAAGAAGGCCATGGCGAAGAAGGTCATGGTCAGCACGGCGAAGCGCAGCGATTTGTTCTGGAACAGCCGCAGGTCGATGAGCGGGTGTTCGGTGCGCAGCGCGTGGAACACGAACGCCACCAACAGGATCACGCCGGCGATGGCCGGAATGAGCACCTTTGCCGATTTCACGGTGCCCTCACCGGGAATCGAGGACACACCGTAGAGGAAGGCCGCCAAACCCGGTGAGGCCAGCAGCATTCCGAGCAGGTCGAAACTCTGCGAGGGTTCGGGGTTGTCGCGCGGGAAGACGATGAACGCCAGTGCCAGCGCGATCGCGCCGATGGGCACGTTGATCAGGAAGATCCAGTGCCAGCTGAAGGAGTCGATGAGCCAGCCACCGAGGATGGGTCCCATGATGGGCCCCAGCAGCATCGGCACCCCGAGCACGGCCATCACGCGGCCGATGCGCTGCGGTCCGGCGGCATGGGTCATGATCGTCATGCCCAGCGGCATGAGCATGCCGCCGCCGAGGCCCTGGATCACGCGAAACGCGATGAGCGACTCGATGTTCCAGGCCGTGGAGCACAGGATCGAGCCGAGGACGAAGAAGACCAGCGCCATCATGTAGAGGCGTTTGGTGCCGAATCTGTCTGCGGCCCAGCCGGTCAGGGGGATCACGGTCGCCAGCGCGAGGGTGTAGCCGGTCATGGACCAGGCCGCCACGGCGGTGGTGGTGTCGAAGTCGTGCTGGAAGGTGGGGATCGCGACGGTCACGACGGTCACGTCGAGAATCGACATGATGGCGCCGAGAACGACGACACCGGCGATTTTCAGTACGCCGGCGTCCAGTTTGTCGTCGGCGGGCCCGGCCGCCTTGGTATCCGGAGGGGTGGTCACCGCTTCAGCCTGCCAGCCGGTTGGTGACGAAACCAGCACGATTTAATAGCGACACGCCACGGCACATAGTCAGCACCCTTCACTCGGACGATGGTTACCGGCGCGATCAGCGTGGCTACCGCCGTCCGGCCGGATCAGGCCGATCATACCGAGCGGTAGCAATTCACAAGCAATTTCGCGGCGACCCGCGACACGCCGTGACACGCGCGTACGCTGGCGAAGCAGCGCTGCATCCGAGGAGTTCGAAACGCGATGACCGACCCGGTAGTGGGACTGACCGGTACGCTGACGTCGCCGATCCGTGGCGCGGGAACGCTCGGAGAGGTGCTGGTCGCTATACGAGGGGGAACCGAGCTGTACATCGCGCGCGCCGAAGAGGCCCTGCCCGCCGGTACCGCCGTGCTGGTAGTGGCCGCCCATCCCGGTCGTGTCGTCGATGTTGTTGCGTGGATAGACCTTCCGAGCGATCGATAGTCGGGTATTCCACCACTTTTCAAGGGAGACAAGTCGATGCTGGGTTATCACGTACCCGATCCGGACGAGGCGATGCTGGTCAGCGGTTCGCGCAGCGGCAAGGACACCTCCACACCGTTTCGTGTGGTGATCGGTCACGGCGCCTGGGTGATGCCGTTGTTCCGCAAGGTGCGATTCCTGTCGCTGGCCATGTTCGAGGCCGAGATCGGGGAGCGCTGCGTCACCAAGCAGGCCATCCAGTTGGACGTGCGCGCGGTGATCGCGTTCAAGGTCGCCAACGACACGCAGTCGATCGTCAATGCGGCACAACGGTTCCTCTCCGAGCAGGAACGTGAGATGAGCGTGCTGACCGGGCGCATCTTCTCCGGTCATCTGCGTTCGATCGTGGGCTCGATGACGGTCGAGGAGATCATTCGCGAACGCCAGAAGCTCGCCGATGAGGTGCTGGTGGCCTCCAAGGTGGAGATGAGCAATATCGGACTGTGGGTGGACGCCTTCCAGATCCAGTCCATCGACGACGGCAACCTCGGCTACATCACCGCCCTGGCCGCTCCGCACAACGCGGCGGTCAAGCGTGACGCGCAGATCGCGCAGGCCTCGGCCTCGCAGCTCGCCGCGCAGGCCGAGCAGGAGTCGCAGCGCAAGCAGGCCGAATATCAGCGTGAGACCGCGGTGCTGCGCGCGCAGTACCAGCGCGATATCGACAAGGCCAATGCCGAAGCGGCACAGGCGGGTCCGCTCGCGCAGGCCACCGCGTTGCAGAGCGTGCTGGCCGCGCAGGCCGAGCAGGCGCGCAAGGAAGCCGAGCTGCGTGAGCAGCAGCTGCAGACCGAGGTGGTCAAGCCCGCGCTGGCCGAGGCCGAACGGGTGCGCATCCTCGCGGTCGCCGAGGCCGACCGCACCCGCATCCAGGCCGAGGCCGCCGCCTCCAACAACCGCATCGCGCTCGATCAGCTGCTCATCGAACAGCTTCCGGAGATCGTCAAGCAGGCCGCGACCGGCCTGTCGAATGCCAACCTGACGGTGCTCAACGGCCCCGACGGGGTGGGCGAACTCGTCAACGGCATGGTGGGACAGGGCCTGACAGTGTTCAATTCGTTGCAAAAGGCACTTTCTTCCAACAATGATCAACCTGAGAAGTAGAGTGCTCGCCAGAGGGACGCGGCGACGAGGAGCGGGTGTTTAGGTGTCCATCGGGAAATTGGTGTCGTTCGACAGCTCGCGGGGTTTCGGGTTCATTCGACCGGAAGAGGGTGGTCCGGACGTGTTCGTTCACGTCAACGACATCGGGCTGGACGAGGACGAGTTGCGCCAGGGGCGGGTTTTCGAATTCGATGTGACCGAGGGTGATCGCGGGCCCAAGGCGATCAACCTCGCGTTGGTGGCCGGGCAGCCGCCGCCGGTGCGTGCGCACAAGAGCGGCGGTAAGGATCGGGTGGCCGGATCGGGGCAGATGAGCGCGGCCGAGCATCGCCGCCTGATCACCGAACTGCTGCTGGACGCCTCACCGCAGTTGACGGCCGGGGAGATCATCACCATCCGCGATCGGCTGACCGCGTTCGCGGATCAGCACGGCTGGATCGAAAACTGACCGGTTCGCATTACGATCGTTGTCGGGTCCACCGTGAACCGAGGAGGTCGTGTGCCACTGCCGCTGCAGCCACCGGTGAAACCGATGCTGGCCAAGTCGGTGTCGCAACTGCCCCGTGAACCGGGGTTGTTCTATGAACCGAAATGGGATGGCTTCCGCTGCATCGTGTTTCGAGACGGCGACGAGATCGAACTGGGTTCGCGCAATGATCGGCCCCTGACCCGGTATTTCCCCGAACTGGTGGAGCTACTGGGTCAGGCGCTGCCGGCGCGGGTCGTGCTCGACGGGGAGATCGTCATGGTCACCGACAACGGGCTGGATTTCGACACGCTGCAGCAGCGTCTGCATCCGGCTGCCTCCCGGGTGGCGAAACTCGCGGCGGAGACGCCGGCGAGTTTCGTGGGTTTCGATCTGCTGGCTCTGGGTGACGAGGATCTGACCGATCGGCCTTTCTCCGAACGGCGCCGGATCCTGGAAACCGTTCTCGACGGGGCGTTTTCGCGCACGCACCTGACCCCGATCACCACCGATGCGGAGGTGGCGGCGGACTGGTTCACCCGGTTCGAGGGTGCCGGGTTCGACGGGGTGATGGCCAAGGCGGGTGATCTGCCGTATCTGCAGGACAAGCGGGTGATGCTCAAGATCAAGCATGAGCGCACCGCCGACTGTGTGGTGGCCGGGTTCCGCTGGCACAAGGACGGCAACGGGGTCGGGTCGCTGCTGCTGGGGTTGTTCGATGATGAGGGCAATCTGCATCATGTCGGGGTGGCCAGCAGTTTCACCGCCAAACGGCGTGCGGAATTGGTCGAGGAACTCGCGCCGCTGCGGGTGGACGCGCTCGAGAATCATCCGTGGCGGTCCTGGGCGGACGCGGCGGAGGCGGCCAAGGCCGACGGGAAGATGCCCGGCGGGGTGAGTCGCTGGACCGGCGGCAAGGATCTGTCGTGGGAGCCGTTGCGGCCCGAACTGGTCGCCGAGGTCCGCTACGAGCATGTGATGGCGGGCCGGTTCCGCCACGGCGGCCGACTGGCGCGTTTCCGTGCCGACCGCACGCCGCAGTCGTGTACGTACGCGCAGCTCGACGAGGTCGCCCCCGCCGAGCTGGCCGATATCTTCGCCGAGGCCAGGAACGCGAAAGGGACTGCGCGGTGAGCGATTCGGTGGAGCTCGAGGTCGACGGGCACACGGTGAAGATCAGCAATCCGGGCAAGATCTACTTCAGCAAACGTGAAGAGACCAAACTCGATCTGGTCAACTACTACCTGGCTGTCGCCGAGCCGATCATGAACACCATCCGCGATCGGCCGCTGCTGCTGGAACGCTATCCCGACGGCGCCTCGGGCAAGTCGTGGTTTCAGAAGCGTGTCCCGAAGTCGGTGCCCGACTGGTTGCAGACCACCGAGGTCTCCACCCCCAACGGCACCACCAGCGACGCCCTGGTCGCCAAGGACATGGCCCACATCCTGTGGGCGGTCAACCTGGGCTGCTTGGGATTTCACGTGTGGGCCACCCACGCCGGAGCCGAGGCCGCCAGCACCTTTCCCCCGGTCTTCGACGCCGCGGGCGCGCAGCTGCCCCCGACCGGTGTCACCGATGAACTACGCATCGACCTCGACCCCTCCCCCGGTATCTCCTTCGACGACCTGCGCGCCGCCGCCCTGGCCACCCGCGCCCTGTGTCAGGAATTGGGAATCGATGTGCGCGTGAAGACTTCGGGTTCGCGCGGCCTGCACCTGTATGCCCTGCTGGCCCCACAATGGGACGGCTATCAGGTGCGTGCGGCCGCGGTGGCGCTGGCCCGCGAACTCGAACGCCGTCACCCCGACACCATCACCGCGGCCTGGTGGAAAGAGGAACGCGGCTCCCGCGTCTTCGTCGACTTCAACCAGAACGCCCCGCACAGAACAGTTTTCGGCGCGTGGTGTGTGCGCCCGAAAGTCGGCGCGCAGGTCTCGACCCCGATCTCCTGGGACGAGTTGCCCGCGATCGTGCCCGACGAACTGACCATCGCGACCGTGCCCGCCCGCGTCGTCGCCCACGGTGACCCGTGGGCCGACCGGGTCCCGCAATCGTTGGCCCCGCTGCTCGAGATGTCGGCCAAGGATCTCGCCGACGGCCTGATGGACGCCCCGTGGCCGCCGGTGTATCCGAAGATGCCCGACGAGCCGCCGCGCGTGCAACCCTCCAAGGCCCGCAAGGACGCCGAATAGGGTCGCGTCACAGCGTCTTTCGCCCCGGGGCTCTCGGGTTGGGTGTCCGGTGGACACCGGCGCGGCGACTCCGGTATTCGTCGCCGCGCCGGGCTGGTGTGAACCGCGCTGTCGCACAGCGGGTTCGAGTCAGGCGGCCCCGGCGGTGCGGGTGGCGATGACGGCGGGTTCGGTGCGCCGTGCCGCGGACAGGACCAGGTGCAGCAGCGGGACCATGAAGGTTTGGTCGATCGCGCTCCAGCCCAGCGACATACGGTTGTGCACGAAGCCGACCGAGACGCCCGAGTGCGGGTCGGCCCAGCCCATGGAGCCGAAGGCGCCCATGTGACCGTAGCCGCGGGGGGCACGCGGCGAGGGGAAGCTGTGGTAGCCCAGGTGCCAGAAGGGGACCAGCAGCGCGCGGTCGAGTTGGTAGGTGCGGATGCGTTCGAGTTCTTTGATGGTCGCTGAGGACAGGTAGCGGTGGCCGTCGACGTAGCCGTCGCAGGCCAGTGCGCTGTACATCTTGGCCAGGGCCGGGGCGGTGGCGACGCCGTTGCCGGCGGGCAGGGCGGTGTCGAGGATGGTGGGGTGCTCGCCGCGGAAGATGGATTCCAGGCCGGGGACGTAGATGGAGTTGATGGGGGCGCGCACGCTGCGCGGCAGCCGCGCGGTGAGGGCGGAGACCTGCGAGGGAATGGTGCGCTCGGACAACACCTTCAGGGACCCGACCAGGTCGGCGGCGCGGGTGCGCGATCCGGCGGGCGGGCGGCCCAGGTGGATGCCGTCGACGCCGAGGGGGTCGGCGACCTCGCTGCGGTACAGCTCGGCCATGGAGCGGCCGGTGAGGGCGCGGGCGAGTCCTGCCATCAGCCAGCCGATGGTCAGGGCGTGGTAGATCGGAACACCCAGCAGGTGATCGGGTTTCGCGGCGGCGAGGCGGGCTTGCATGAGTTCGTGATCGAGGACTTCGGCCGGGGTGGCGGCGGGTAGCGCGGAGAGGCCGGCGCGGTGACTGAGCAGCTGTTCGACGGTGATCGCGGCTTTGCCGTTGGCGGCGAATTCGGGCCAGTATTCGGCGACGGGGGCGGCGTAGTCGAGCATGCCGCGATCGGCGAGCCGGTGCAGCACTGTGGCTGAGACACCTTTGGACGCGGAGTAGATCATGGCCCCGGTATCGACGGTCCACGGGGTGCCGGTGGCATCGGCGGATCCGCCCCACACCTCGACGACCGGTTCGCCGTGCTGGTAGACGGCCAGGGCGCCGCCGTTGCCGGTGCGTCCGGCGAAGACGCGGGCGAAAACCTTGACGGCCGTGGCGAATCGGGGATCAGCGCTGCCGCTGACTCCGGCGGGCAGCTCGACGGCGGTGTCGATGCGCGATGCGTTCATCCATTCACGGTAGCGGGGCCGACCCACCCCGACAATAGGTGTCTGAGACACAATTGGTGCCGGGTTTTCCTCCGAATCGTAGAGCGCACGGGTGTCGGTGGCATCTGCCAAGGTAGAAGCCATGGACGACGCGGTGAGCTTTCTCGATGCCGACGCATTCGACACCTGGCTGAGCGAGCATCACGGCCGGGTCTCCGGCGCGTGGATTCGCATGGCCAAGAAGGGGTCCGGGCTGCCGTCGCTGACCGAGGACGAAGCGGTCGACGTGGGCCTGTGCTGGGGCTGGATCTCCGGGCAGCGCAAGGGTTTCGACGCTGAGCACTATCTACAGAAGTATGTGCCGCGCCGGGCGGGCAGTTTCTGGTCGCAGGTCAACGTGGACAAGGTCGCGGCATTGACCGCCGCCGGGCGCATGCGCGCACCGGGTCTGGCCGAAGTGGCGGCCGCGCAGGCCGATGGCCGCTGGGCTGCGGCCTACCCACCGCAGGCCACCTTCACCGTCCCGCCCGATCTGGCGACGGCGTTGACCGAAACCCCCGGTGCGCTGGCAGCTTTCGAGGCCCTGGATCGCACCCGTCAGTACGCGATCGTGCTGGACGTGTGGCGCACCCGTACCCCGAAGACTCGTGCGGCCCGCCTGGCGAAGGCCCTCGAGGCCCTCGCCTGACGAACGCCTCAGCGGGTGCGCTCGGCCAGCAGCGGGGCCAGTGCACGCAGGGTGGGCAACGTGTCGTCGGCGAGTACCTGCACGCAGATGTGGTCGGCGCCCGCGGCGACATGTTCGGTGACACGATCGGCGATCTGCTCGGCGGTCCCGTGCGCGACAACGGCATCGATGTAGGTGTCGCTGCCGGGGGCCACGAGGTCGGCGTCGTCGAATCCGATGCGGCGCAGGTTGTTGGCGTAGTTGGACAGGCCCAGATAGAACCCGGCCCGTCGGCGTCCGGTCTCCCGTGCGCGCTCGAGGTCGGTGTCGAGGGTGACCTTGTGTTCGGCGACGAGCAGTTTGTCCGGGCCGAGGATTTCGCGCAGTTCACGAATGTGGGCGGGCACGGTCAGATACGGCAGCGCCCCGGCGGTGCGGTCGCGTGCCAGCCGCGCCACCCGGGGTCCGAGGGCGGCCAGGGCGCGCCCGTGCTGCGGGACGCCTTCGGCGTCGAGGACGTCGAGGTAGTCGACCAGCGCGTCATAGGGTTTGGTGTAGGTGTCGGTGGCTTCGCGATGCCCGGCACCGACGCCGAGCAGGAACCGTCCCGGATATTTGTCCTCGAGCCGCAGATAGGTCTGCGCGGCCGCTTTGGCCGGGGTGGACCAGATATTGACGATGCTGGTACCCACGACGATCGAGTTCGACGCACTCAGCAGCTTGTCGTAGCCGTCCCAGTCCGCGGCCGGTGAGGAGCCCAGCCAGATCGCCCCGTACCCGAGCTCTTCCATCTCGGCCACCGCTTGCGGTGTGGTGATCGTATGTGACTGCCAGACACCGAATTTTCCAACGTTGTTCAAGGCCATATCTGCCAGCAACCGCACCCACCGCGCACGCATTCCCGGCGCCGGCCGTTCAGGCCGCCGTGGCCGCGCTCCCAGTGCGAAAACGGCCCGGCGAGATGCCGATAGGTCAGCGGGCCGAGGCCCCGGGTGGTGGTGAAGCGTTGGGCGAACACCGAACGTGAGAGTCCGGCGCGGGTGGCCAGGGACCGCGCGGTCCAGGCGGTATCGGGATCGCGGTTGCGGCCGCACGTCAGCGTCCCAGGGGTACTGTCGCCTTGGTGGAGTGGACTTTTCGGGCGGCCACACAGCTTGCCGCCGCATTGCGCACCGGTGATGTGACCTCGACGGAATTGACCGAGGAGGCGATCACTCGAATAGAGCGCGAGGACAAGACGATCAACGCGATCTGTGTCCCGGATTTCGAGCGGGCACGCGCCGCCGCCCGCGAGGCCGACGCGGCCCTCGCCCGCGGTGAGGAGCGCCCGCTGCTGGGCATCCCGGTCACGGTCAAGGAGTCCTACGACATCGCCGGACTACCCACCACGTGGGGTAATCCATTGCAGGCCAACTACATTCCCGATCAGGATGCACTCGCGGTGGCCCGATTGAAGGCCGCGGGCGCGGTGGTGCTGGGCAAGACCAATGTGCCGTTCATGTTGGGGGATGTGCAGAGCTACAACGACATCTACGGCACCACCAACAATCCGTGGGATCTCACCCGCACCCCGGGCGGCTCCTCCGGCGGGTCGGCGGCGGCGCTGGCGGCCGGATTCGGTGCGCTGTCCATCGGTTCCGATATCGCCGGATCGCTGCGCACCCCGGCGCACTTCTGCGGCGTCTACGCCCACAAACCGTCCTTCGGGCTGGTGCCGACCCGCGGTCACGTCCCGCCGCCGGGTCCGGCATTGCCCAGTGAGCGTGACCTGTCGGTGGTCGGCCCGATGGCGCGCACCGCCGCCGATCTCACCCTGCTGCTCGAGGTGATGGCCGGACCCGACCCCCTGACCCAGGGTGTCGCCTACGATCTGCGGCTGCCGCCCGCCCGCCACGACCGGCTCGCTGATTTCCGGGTCCTGGTGCTCGAGGAGCATCCGCTCATCCCCACCGGTGCCGCGGTGCGCGCGGCCGTGCACCGCGTCGCCGACGCCCTGAGCGCCGCCGGTGCCCGCGTCGCGTATGACAGTGCGCTGCTGCCGGATCAGACCGATGCCGCGACCCTCTATCAGCAGTTGCTGCTGGCGACACTGGCGTCCGGATATCCGCCGGAGGCCTACGAGTTCATGCGGACCGCCGCCGAGGCACTCGACCCCGAGGACCGCGGCTTGAACGCGGCCAGGCTGCGCGGTGCGGCCTCCAGCTACCGCGACTGGCTCGAGGCGAACACCCGCCGCGAACGTCACCGCCACGCATGGCGCGCGCTGTTCGACGAATTCGACGTGGTGCTGTGCCCGATCACCCCGACCCCGGCGTTCCCGCACGAGCACAATCCGCAGTGGGGCGAGCGACAACTCGATATCGACGGCACCGACCACCCGTACGCCGATCAACTGGTGTTGGCGGGAATGGCGACGATGCCCGGCCTGCCCGCCACCGCGATTCCGGTCGGCCGCTCACCGGAGGGGCTGCCGGTCGGGGTGCAACTCATCGGCCCCATGCTCGAAGACCGCACCCCGCTGCGGCTGGCCGAACTGCTCGAGGAATCCATCGGCGGCTTCCAGCCACCACAGCTGGGATGAAAACAGCTGGCGCTGTGGAACTTTCGCGCCAGTTCTGAAAGATCCAAGGCCCGGTCGCCGCGATCCTGCGACGACCGGGCCTGTTTCAGCCGGTGATGGTGTCGACCTTCGGGAACGTCTCGGTCACCAGAGTGACCAGCGCGTCGGCCAACAGCACATGCACCTGGGCGCGAGACAGGCTGCCGCGCACGATCCATTCGCGGCCCGCGGTTTTCACCAGCCCGCCGTAGCAGCGGATCAGCGCCCGCAACTCCGCGCTGTGCAGTGATTCCCCGAGACCCATCATCGCCACCATGCGGTCGGCGGCGGCGTAGTCGGCCTCGTCCAGGATGCGCTGCACCTCCGGATCATCGCCCACGCCTTCGTGTCCGGTGACCTTCACCCAGGTGCTGCCGTGCTCGCTGATGGTGTCCAGCAGCCACGCCACGCTCGCGTCCACGCGTTCGCGGGTGCTGCCGTCGGGAATGGTCATCTTCTCCGGCCGCGGCAAGGTCACCATGCGGCGCACCACCGCCAGATACAGGTCGCGCTTGTTGCCGAAGTAGTGGTTGATCAGTCCGCGCGCCACCCCGGCCCGCTGGGCCAGCTCGGCGGTGGACACGGCCGCGTACGGGCGTTCACCGAACATGTCGATCGCGCACGAGAGGATCTGCGCGCGACGTTCGTCGGGTTCCAGGCGGCGACGCCGCGACGGCGCGTCCGAATCCTCGGGCGCGGTCGCGGGATCGGCGGCGGTGGGTGCCACGGCCGCGGGGTCGGTGTCAGAGTGAGCGGGCAATGAGATCCTTCATCACCTCGTTGGCTCCCGCGAGGATCCGCAGGACCCGAGCGCCGGTGTACAGCTGGGAAATCGGGTATTCGGTCATGTATCCGTAGCCGCCGAAGAATTGCAGGCAGCGATCCACCACATTACCGAGTTGGTCGGTCAACCAGTATTTCGACATGGCCGCGGTGGGGATATCCAGTTCCCCGCGCAGGTGTTTGGCGATGCAATCATCCAGGAACACCCGGCCCACGCGCGCGATGGTCGCGCACTCCGCGAGCTCGAAACGCGTGTTCTGCATGGCGAACAACGGTTTGCCGAACGCCTCACGGCCCTTGGTGTAGTCGATGGTCAGCTCGACGGCCTTCTCGGTCATCGCGACCGCCAGAATCGCGGTGACCAGGCGTTCTTGCGCGAGCATCTGCATCATCTGATAGAAGCCCCGGCCCTCGGCCTCCCCCAGCAGGTTGGAGGCGGGCACGCGCAGGCCGTCGAAGAACAGCTCCGCGGTGTCCTGACCCTTGCCACCGATCTTGGACAGGATGCGCCCGCGGGTGAATCCCGGTGTGTCGTCGCCGACTTCGGCGAAGATCAGCGAGACACCGGACGCGCCCTGGGTGGGGTCGGTCTTGCAGGCGATGATGATGCCGTCGCACAGCCAGCCGTTGGAGATGAAGATCTTCGACCCGGTGATGACGTACTCGTCACCCTCACGCACCGCGCGGGTCTTGATGTTCTGCAGATCCGAGCCGGTGCCCGGTTCGGTCATGCCGATCGAGAGCACCATCTCCCCGGACGCCGCCTTGGGCAGCACCCGGGTCTTGAGCTCCTCGGAACCGAACTGGTGCACGTACGGCGCGATGATCGAGGAGTGCACCGACATGCCCAGCGCGCCGTCACCGCAGTGCGCCTGGGCTTCGATGATGGCCGCCTCGTGCGCGAAAGTGCCTCCGCCGCCGCCATATTCGGCCGGGATGGCCGCGCACAGCAGACCCAGTTCACCGGCCCGGTTGTAGAGGGCGCGATCAGGGTGCCCCTGGGCGACGAACTTCTCCTCGTGCGGGAGCACCTCCTTCTCGAAGAAGGTGCTCGCCAGTCCTCGTACCGCTTCGACCTCGTCGTCGCTCCATGCGGGGCGTGCCATCGTCGTTCCTTCGCTTGCCTGCGGGTGCGCGAAAAGCGCCTCGCCCCTCAGCGTGCACGGCTATTGGCACAGTGTCAACAATGCGGGCGGCAGCGATCAATGATCAGCGGACCGGGCCTGATTCACCTCGGCGAACGTGGTGAACATCGGCGTGTCCGCATCCGCGACGATCCCCTGCCGCCGCAGGAACCCATCGATCAACCCCCACGACAACTCCGCGGCCTGCACCACGAACTCCTCGGTCTGCTCGGGCGTCGGGGTATCGGAATCCGACAACCACAGATCCGTGATCGCCACCACCACCCCCACCAATCCGCGCGAGAGGTAATCGATGCCCGAGGTATCCAGGGGCACCGCCTCGGCCACCGAACGCGCCAGCTTCGCCAACCGTCGCGCCGCGTCGCGCCCCAGATCCAACTGCAACACCCCCGCACCGGACTGCTGCAACACCGGCGCCTGCCCCAGATAGCGGAAAACGTTGGGGTGCTCCAGAATTCCCCGCGCGTACTCACCGAACATCCGCCGCAACGCCGCCCGCGGCGGCTGCAGCATCAACGTCATATCCGTGCCCGCCGCCGCGAACGCCTGCCGCGACATCCGCGCCGCGATCTCGGTGAACAGATCCCCCTTGTCGGCGAACTGCCGATACAGCCGCGGCTTGGTGATCTGCGCCTCGCGCGCGATGTCCTCCATGCTCGGGCGCGGACCCGCCCGATCGATCACCCGGATCGCGGCATCCACGATGTCGTCCCGGGTCACCGTCCGCGAAGCCGAATCGGCACTGCTGCGAGCCACACGCGGAGCATACACGTACCGACGGTACGCACCGAAGGCTTCACCCCGACCGACAATTAGCCCCAGGTTACCGGCCGGTCACGTGACGGATACCACAGGCCAGGTCAACCACACTCGATTGATTTCAGACAGAACGTACTGCCAGTATCGGAGACCGTACCGGCAGTACGCACAACCGGAAAGACGACGATGTCCGACGCAGCAGACCAACTCACCACCACCCTGCGGGCACCCCTGCCCGCCGCCTTCGACCAACTCACCGACGCCGACCACACCGAACTCGACCGGCTCCTCAACGCCGCCATGACCCGCCGCGCCGACACCATCGACGCCGCCGTCAACACCTCCCTCGACTTCGTCCCGCGCCTCATGCGCCCCGCCGTCAAGAAAGCACTGGGCCTGTGAGCCAACACCTCGTCGCCGTCGCCGAAACCACCAAACTCGCCCGCCTCCTCGGGCTCACCGACCCCACCGAACTCGACTTCCTCATCGACCTCCCACCCGAGGCCATCCGCCAATACCGCGAACGCGTCACCGACCGCCTCTACGACCGCGACGCCAAACGCCTCAAAGGCGTCGCCGCCGCCGTCAAACTCGTCCCCACCGCCATCAGCGCCAAAGTCGCCGAACGCGCCTTCGGACCCGTCCTGTGCGCCGCCGTCGCCAGCACCGTCGACGCCAACCGCGCCATCGACATCGCCAAAGCCCTCCCCGCCGAATTCCTCGCCGCCTGCGCCGTCCAACTCGACCCCCGCCGCACCGCCGCCATCATCGCCGCCGTGCCGCCAAAAATGGTCACAGACGTTGCGCGCGAACTACTTTCACAACGAGACCACATCACCATGGGCCGATTCGTACACGTCGTCCCCGAACCCTCACTGCGCGCGGCCGCACCCGTCATGAGCGACAGCGACCTACTGCGCATCGCCTTCCTACTCGAAGACAAAACCGCCATCGACAACGTCCTGCACATCGTCGCCGACCGCGTCCCCGGCGTCATCCGCGCCGCCGCCGCACAGGACATGTGGGCCGAAGGCATCGACCTGCTCGACTCCATCGCACCCCACAACCGCGCCTGGATCGGCGACACCACCGCCGGCCTCGGCGACGACACCCTCGACGCCCTCATCACCGCCGTCGCCCGCCTCGACGCCTGGGCCACCCTGCTGCCCATCACCAGCGCCATGAGCAACGACAGCCTCACCACCTTCGCCCAGCGCCCCGCCGTCCACGACGAAACCGTCCTCGCCGCCATCATGGACACCGCCCTCGACCACGGCCACTGGACCAACCTGCTGCCCCTCGCAGCCCACCTCCCCGAACCCCAACTCGCCTTCATCGCCGCCCGCGTCGGCGACCAGACCGACGACCGCCTCGCCGAACTCATCCGCGAAGCCGACACCGCCGGACTCTGGGAAGCCCTCATCCCGCTGGCACTGGCCATGACCGGCGACAACCGCCGCCGCGCCCTCGACATCATCGACGCCATGGACGACGCCGAGAACTTCCTCGCCGCCCTCACCGACGACACCTCCGACGACATCTGGAAACTCCTGCGCGAAGTCCGCACCGAAATACCCACCCGCCTGCTCACCCTCCTCGCCGGGCGCGCCCGCGAACTCGGCCGCGACGACGACGCCGGAGAACTCCAACCCGTAGGCGCCACAGCCGAATAGCGGCACCAAACCCGCTACCGCCCGGCCACCTCGGTGGCCGGGCTTTTCACAATGAGAGAATGGGTCGCCCCCCACCCCCGCACGAAGGACCACCACAGCTTCCGATGGCCGAGCACACCACCGCGGTACCCACGACCGACGCACCGGCCATCGACCCCGACGAGCTGGCCACCTGCCTGCGCGTCCTCGAACAAGCGGGGCAGCTGGACAAGACCCACCCCGACTCCATCCAGGTGCAGCGCGCCGTCGGGCACATGTTCAAGAAGTTCAAGCAGCGCAAGCGAATCGAAGTCCGCGACGCCATCTCCGCCGCCGACCGCGAAATCGTCGCCGCCACCGCCACCGGCTCACCCAACCGGATCGACGACGAAACCGCCGGAATCCCGATCAGCTCGGCCACCGACGACGGCAGCGCCGGAACCCTGCTGCGACCGCGCCCCTGCTACATATGCAAACAGCGCTATACCCGCGTGGACGCGTTCTACCACCAGCTCTGCCCCGAATGCGCCGCCAAGAGCCACGCCAAACGCGACGCCCGCACCGACCTCACCGGCCGCCGCGCCCTGCTCACCGGCGGCCGCGCCAAGATCGGCATGTACATCGCCCTGCGCCTACTGCGCGACGGCGCCCACACCACCATCACCACCCGCTTCCCCAACGACGCCATCCGCCGCTTCGCCGCCCAGCCCGACAGCACCGACTGGCTGCACCGGCTGCGCATCGTCGGCATCGACCTGCGCGACCCCGCCCAGGTCGTCGCCCTCGCCGACGACGTCGCCGCCCAGGGCCCCCTCGACATCATCATCAACAACGCCGCGCAGACCGTGCGCCGCACCACCGGCTCCTACAGCGCCCTCGTCGAAGCCGAGAACAGCCCGCTGCCCGCCGGCGAGCTCCCCGAGATGATCTCCTTCGGCAAGACCATGGCCGCCCACCCGGCCTCCCTGACCGCCTCGCTCACCCCGAGCCTGTCCGGCGCCGACATCACCGACCTCGCCCTCATCGCGGGATCGGCTACGCCGGAACGCATTTCGCAAGGCATCGCCATCGACGCGGGCGGCCTGGTGCCCGACCTCGCGCACACCAACAGCTGGGTGCAGAACGTCGGCGAGGTCGACGCCACCGAGCTGCTCGAGGTGCAGCTGTGCAACTCGGTCGCCCCGTTCATCCTGATCTCACGCCTGCGCCCCGCCCTGGCCGCCGCAGCCGCCAACCGCAAGTACGTCGTCAACGTCTCCGCTATGGAGGGCGTCTTCGCCCGCGGCTACAAGGGCCCCGGCCACCCGCACACCAATATGGCCAAGGCCGCGCTGAACATGCTGACCCGCACCAGCGCCCGCGAAATGTACGAGGCCGACCGCATCCTGATGACCGCCGTCGACACCGGCTGGATCACCGACGAACGCCCGCACTACACCAAGATCCGCCTCGCCGAGGAAGGCTTCCACGCACCCCTCGACCTGGTCGACGGTGCGGCCCGCGTCTACGACCCGATCGTCCGCGGCGAAGCGGGCGACGAACTGTTCGGCGTCTTCATCAAGGACTACGAACCCTCCAACTGGTAACCGCCGCAAGCACTTCCAGCCTCTCCCCTCAATGCTGATCTTTTGAGGTGAGGGGTTGCTTGCGTTATGAGGTGTGAAGGTCGCAATTCATGTTTAGATGCGCATATCCGTGTATACGTATGATTACGGGCACAATCGTGCAGACCAGATGCCTGCGATCGCCTTCCTACCCGTCGATTCCGGTGATGCCCGCGACGATCAGCGCGATGCCGTCGAGGAACTGCGCCCTGTCGTCGTGGTCGCGAAGTTCGTCGGCGATGGCCGTGGCGAAGGGGTACTCCCCCGGGTCCAGGTTCTTCCAGGCGCTCGAGGCGGAGTCCAGGAATCCGATGCGATCGGTGCCGGGCGGGAGGCTACGGGCGCTCAGGCCGTTCTCCGCGTTCTGCCCGGCCGCGCCGAGGATGTAGTGCATGAGCACCGAGGTCGCGACGAACTGCGCCTCCCGCGGCGCCCCCAGCGCGTCCAACTTGCTGCCGATGCTCTCGAAGATCCGGGGCGCGACCGAGCCTCCTGGGCTGCGGGCGAACTGTGAGGCGAGTTGCGCTGCGAGCCAAGGGTGTTCGTCGATCGCCTCGTACAGCCCGACCGCGACCGCGTCGAGCGCCTGCCGCGGGGTGGCCGCGTCCGCGGACGCGTCGGCGGCCAGGGCGTCCGCGATGACGGCGTCGGTGGCGGCGGCGAGCAGTTCACCCTTGTTCGCCACGTGCCAGTAGATCGCGCCGGGACCGGTGGCGAGGTGCTCGGCGAGGGCACGGAAGGTGAGTCCCCCCTCCCCCGCCGCGTCGAGGAGCCCGATGGCGGCTTCGACGATGCGTTCGCGGGAGAGCGGGTTGTCTCGCCGCTCAGGTCGGCGCGTCCTGGTTGCCATGCTCACATCCTGCCACATCCCTGGAACAGCGTTCCATCTTGACAATCCTGGAACGCTGTTCCAGACTGTTGGAACAACGTTCCAGAGAAAGGAAATGGCCATGACCACCAACATCACCATCATCGGCGCCGGACTGGGCGGACTCACCCTGGCCCGCGTTCTGCATGTACACGGCATCCCGGCCACGGTCTACGAAGCCGAGGCATCCCCCACCGCCCGCTCGCAGGGCGGCATGCTCGACATCCACGACGACAGCGGCCAGCCCGCCCTCGAAGCCGCGGGCCTGCTCGACGAATTCCGGAGCCTCATCCTCGAGGGCCGCGAGGTCGTCCGAATCCTCGGCGAGGACGGCAGCGTCCTCTACGACGAGCCCGCCGGCGGTTCGCGCGGCCGCCCCGAGGTCCAGCGCGGCGCACTGCGCCAACTGCTGCTCGATTCGCTGCCCGCCGGAACCGTGCAGTGGAACCACAAGGTCACCAGCGTCAGCTCGCTGACCGACGGCCGCCACGAGGTAACCTTCGCCGACGGCACCACCGTCACCACCGATGTCCTCGTCGGCGCGGACGGCGCCTGGTCCCGCGTACGCCCCCTGTTGTCCACGGCCACACCCGAATACGTGGGCACCTCCTTCGTCGAGACCTTCCTGCTCGACGGCGCGGCCCGCCATCCCGCGACCGGCAAGGCGGTCGGCAGCGGCGCGATGTTCGCCATCGCCCCCGGCAAGGGCCTGCACGTACATCACGAGGGCGGCGGCACCATCCACACCTACACGGCACTCAACCGTTCGCAGGAGTGGTTCGCCGCCATCGATTTCACCGATGCCGAGGCGGCCGCCGCGCGGGTGGCACACGAATTCGACGGCTGGGCACCCGAACTCACCGCGCTGATCTCCGAGACGGACCTCCCGCCCGTCCTGCGCCCCATCAATTCGCTTCCCCTCGACCACCATTGGGACCGGATCCCCGGCGTAACCCTGCTCGGCGATGCCGCACACCTGATGCCGCCCTCCGGCGAAGGCGCGAACCTCGCGATGCTCGACGGTGCGGAGCTCGGCAAGGCACTCGCCGCACACCCCGGCGACGTCGAGGCCGCCCTCGCCGAATACGAGCAGGCCCTGTTCCCCCGCAGCACCGCCGCCGCCGAGGACGCCGTCGACCTCTTCGGCCTGACCTGCCACGACGACAACGCCCCTGCGGGTCTGCTGCACATGTTCGCCGCGCACGACTGACCCAGGGATCCATAGTCAGATGCGCATATCCGCGTGTGCCGATGGATGCGTACTCGTCGTTTTCGCGAAACATGCGCGATCAGCAGAACTCCGAGACAGCATGGGTCCGGTAACCCGGTCTCGATATCGACATTCCAATGGCGCTGTTTTCTCAGTAGGAGACTCATCGTGACGACTGTTCCTCCCGCCTCGCTCACCGAAGAGACCGACCCGGGGGCGATCATCGCCCGCCGGATCCGGCAACTGTTCCCCGAGCACTGGGAGGAAGCCCCCTCCGACGGCCCGGGGCATTGGCTGTTCATCGACCGCCTGGCCGGCGCCGACGAGGAAGGCACACCGCACGGATTCATCGACGTGGAGGCGCGCAGTCTCGACGTTCCGGTGTTCATCGAGGCGGCGGCCGGTGGACCGGTGGGCCCGCGGGTGACCGTCCTCAGCCACGGCAGCCAGATGCGGGTGATTCTGCCCGATGTGGTTGCCCTACCCGATCTCGAAGCGGTCGTCCGAGCGGCCGGGCAGATCTGCCACGTCATTCCCGCCCAGGCCTGAACCAGCCACTCCACGAATCCGACAGGAGCTGCCGGTTCCCACGCACCGCTCCTATTCTGGATTCATGCTCTACCGGCTGCTCGCCGACCTGACCGCCGTCGTCCATTTTCTGTTCGTGGCCTACGTGGTGGTGGGCGGTTTCATCGCCTGGCGGTGGCCACGCACCATCTGGCTGCACATCCTCGCCGTCGCCTGGGGTTTCAGCACGATCCTGTTCAGGTTCGAATGCCCGCTGACCGACCTCGAGAACTGGGCCCGCCACCGGGCGGGCGTGGCCGGCCTCCCGTCCAGCGGGTTCATCGACCACTACATCACCGGCGTCCTGTACCCCCGCAGTGCGCTCGAGCTGGTGCGCGTACTTGTGGCAGTGGCCGTGATCGTGTCGTGGGCCGGACTGGCGTGGCGATCCCGCCGCCGCGCCGATACGGTCGGCATCGAGTAGGCGGCTTCCGTGAACACGTTTACGCAGGTGGAGACATCATTCGGTCCGATGGCGGGCTGAGGGCGCCGACCCCGACGGGCGGTGATCCGGAGTTCGGGATCACCGCCGCAGGCCGCGGATTCGGTATTCGGAGGCGTCGCGGATCGGCGGCGTGCCGGAGGCGTTCCGTCCGTCCTGTGCCGTTCGGTCCGGCCTGTTCGGCGCTGTCTTGGCAACTTCTTGGCAAGATGGGAACACAGTCTGACCTGGTCAAACCTGCCCCCTTGGCAACCCGGCTCGTCCGCCCGAACCAAGCGCCGGAACGACGCCTCTGTTCGCGTGCAGACATAAACAGCACGACAACTCGGCACTCGAGGGAAGAACCTGCAACCACTTGACCCCCAGTGAGCCCGAAACCGTCATTCTGCGTCCAATGAGGGTTTGGCGGGTCCAGGTCAGAGACCCGCTCGCGTCCATCCGGTACCGATCTGTCCAGCCTGTGCGTACCCGCCTTGGCACACTGTCGGCACAATGGATACACGGCCTGAACTGGCGATTCCGTGCCGCGTAGTCACACCAGCCTAAGACATCAGAACCTTCAAAGCGTCAGGCTGATTCAGCGTGAAATCGGCGTAGACGGGACTGCCCCCGGTTTGGTTGACTCCTGACCTGTGAGGACCTCCTCGCAGTGGAAGGATCACCGACATGCCCAAGCCCTATCCCGAGGAGTTCCGCCGCGACGTAGTCGCGGTCGCCCGCAAGGGCGAGATCCCGTTGACCCAGATCGCGAAGGACTTCGGGATCTCGCAAAGCTGCGTGAAGAACTGGGTGAAACAGGCCGACATCGAGGATGGACATCGCCCCGGCGTCACCGGTGATGAGTCGGCCGAGCTTCGCGAGGCCCGCAAACGGATCCGGCAACTCGAACAAGAAGCCGAGGTCATGCGCCGTGCGGTCGCCTACTTCTCGCGCGATGTGAAC
The DNA here is from genome assembly GCF_045161165.1 of Nocardia sp. NBC_00511. Lineage (NCBI taxonomy): Bacteria > Bacillati > Actinomycetota > Actinomycetes > Mycobacteriales > Nocardiaceae > Nocardia > Nocardia sp. NBC_00511. Next base: position 2,275,994 of record NZ_CP107849.1, on the reverse strand, counting down.
CCAAAATGATGTACCCGCTGGTCCTGGACCTGGCCGCAGACAAGATTCCTGTCGCGGTGACCTGTCGGGTACTCGGATTCTCCACCCAAGCATTCTTCAAATGGAAGAAGAACCCTGTCTCGCAACGGGATTGGGACGATGCGCATCTGATCAATGCCGCCTACGACATCCATGCCGACGACCCTGCGTTCGGCTACCGGTTCATCGCCGATGAGTTGCCCGCCCGCGGCATCCGCGCGGGTGAGAACCGAGTCGCCAGATTGTGTTCACAGCAACGGATCTGGAGCGTATTCGCCAAGAAACGCGGGGTGAACCGCAAGTCCGGCCCACCGGTCCACGACGACCTCGTCGACCGCAAATTCACCGCCGACGCCCCGGATGCCGTGTGGCTGACCGATATCACCGAGCACGCCACCGGCGAGGGCAAGCTCTATCTGTGCGCGATCAAGGACGTGTTCTCCAACCGGATCGTGGGCTACTCGATCGATTCTCGGATGAAGGCATCGATCGCGGTATCGGCGCTGCATCACGCCGTCGCGTTCCGCTCACCAGACGCGACGGTCGTTCACTCTGACAGGGGCAGTCAGTTTCGTTCCCGAAAGTTCGTGAATGCATTGTCAGTCAACGGTTTACGAGGCTCGATGGGCCGCGTCGGGGCGTGTGGTGACAATGCGGCCATGGAGTCGTTCTTCGCGCTGCTGCAGAAGAATGTCCTCGACCGGCAGCGCTGGGCGACCCGCGCGGAACTGCGGTTGGCGATCGTGGTCTGGATCGAGAAGACCTACCACCGCACTCGTCGGCAACGCCGACTCGGCCGGCTCACCCCGATCGAGTTTGAGACAATAAACCGGCCCGCGCTCGCGGCCTGAACCACTACACCCGCGAGTCAACCAAACTCGGGGCAGTCCCGACGGTCTTCATCGTGATCTACGGCTGTTACCCGGACACCGACGCGGATGTCGACTGCGGAACCGGCGCTCTCCCCCATGAGCACATGGAAGCTGGGCTGTTCCGCGAGGATGAAGTCGCAGCACTCAACATGCCGGACGGCTACGGCTGGCTGAGATCTGCACGGCTGAGGCGACTTCCAGCGACTACCAGAAGTTCGATTTCCCATTTGTCTCCTGGCTGCGCCGGCATCGCAGCATGCCCCCTGCCTCGGCCAGAGCAACCCGGCCGAGGCAGTGCGTACAGACTCAGACTGCTGCCGGGCGACGTCAACCGTCGGCGAGTCACATGGAGTCGACCCGCCCTTGGGATTGCGCACCGCCAGCGAGTGCGGCTGTGTGACACCACGACTCGCTGCACAGCATGGAAATGCAATCACGCCACCTCAGCAGGAAGGCCCGACAATGACTTCCGATCCTTCGACGAGGAATCCCTCTCGACAAGCGGCGTTTCGCGGTGTTCGATGGGTCAAACTATCGCATCACCGGGAACCAGCACAGGCGCTGTTGCGCGGCTACCGTCCACGTCGCGGCGCAGCCGCACCGGGACGGGACGCCACTGTGGGAATCGACATCACCTGCCCGACCTGTGGGCACGACGACCGAGTTCAGCGAGTCCCGGCCGTTCGGGCGACCGGAACGACCACGGTCTACGGGCAGGACTACCACTCCGGCGTCGCCGTCAGTTCCGGGGGACTGATCCCGGTCATCGGTTCAACAGCGACCGACCGCACCTACTCGACCAGCCTCTCCAACTCCCTGGCATTGGCACCCCTCCAACGCGGTTCGGGCAAGCTGGTGCTTTTCGGCTTGATCTTCGCGATTCCTGCTCTCATTTTCCTCTTGATCGCCATCGTCAACTTCTCTGATCCTAAAGCGACAACGCCGTTGGCCGTGTTTCTCGTCGCCAACTTTCTGTTGATCTCCACGATGGCTACTCCCTCGCTGTTCTTGTTCTGGATCGCGTCTCACAGAACTCGCCGGAACAGTCGAATTTCCAAAGGCATATCTGTCAGTAAGAACATTTGGAGCGCAGGCCACTATTGCCATCGGTGCGGCTACTGCTTCTGGCCATATCCGATCGCACCCGGAATTCCGGCACGCCATTCCATCACGCCGGAAAACTATCGCCGGATCGTGTGGAACGCCGGTGGATACGCCAACCTCTGACGAACTCACAGTGGCCGGATAGCCCGGTTTCCACCAACGTTCCCCTTGAGTCTAGGTGGCGAGTGAACGTGCGCTGGACCGTACCCGCCGACCAATGCCACCCCGGCTGACAATTAGTCAAGTCATGTAGCCCGCGCTCTGAACCCGGCAATGCACACCTCGGCAATCGACACCGACCGCTTACGCGTTCACGGCACCTAACATCCGCGAACCATCAATCGTTCGCGTCCATAATCTCCCCACCCAAAGCCGCGATAGGAATTTCCTGTCGCGGCTTTGTCGTTCTCCGAATCGCTGGAAGGCGACCCCGATGCCTGTCCCTGTATCTTCCTCAGCTCATTCATGTGCGGTCTGCCAGCCCACTATTTCTCCACAGCAGGCACGAACGACTGTCGCCGAGCCAGTCGCTCCCTCGTTCGCAAGTGCTGTGGCACGGTGCGATCGCTGCGGCGAGCCCAGCCAGCAGCTGGCCACGACCCTGGAATTCGGTCAGATCTGCCGCACCTGCGTGCCTGGGTGGTCGGAATGCGCGCGCTGCCGATACACCAGCCCGACCACGTGGCGCACCGATACCGGCGACCGCGTCTGCCCGGCGTGTATCAACAGGTTCTTCGATCACTGCGGAGCATGCAGCCTCTACACCGCCGAGAGCCGTTATGTATCGGGCGGCGCACGTGTCTGTTCCGGCTGCGCACAGAATTACAACTCGTGCGGCCACTGCGGCGCTTTGCTACCTGATGGCACCGAGTGCGACAGCTGTGGATCACCTGGCCGTGTCTGGAACTACAACTACAAACCCGATCCTCGATTCTTCGGAAACGGCCCGGTGTTTCTCGGTCTCGAGCTGGAAATCATCGTTCCCCGGCACAGGTACGAGGTGTGCGCGTCGATGGTCGGGGAGTCCGTCGGGGATCTGGCGTATCTGAAGCACGATTCGTCGATCGAACCGTCGGGTTTCGAACTGGTCACCCATCCGATGGAGTACCGGTACGCGGTCGAGCAGTTCCCGTGGGAATTGCTCGAACTGCTCGAAGAGCTCGGCTGCCGCTCCGATCACAGTGTCGGTATCCATGTTCATGTCTCCCGCGACGGCTTCGACTCCGCGGCACATATCTTCCGGTGGGCGAAGCTCATTTACCGCAACGAATCCCAGACCGTCGCGTTGGCGCGGCGGCGATCGAATTATGCGGCGTTCTCCCCCATCGCGCGAGCACGGGTCAAGCACACCGCCAAGGACGATCTGCCGCGGTTCGGGATGGACCGGTATCAGGCGATCAACCCGCACCCACGCAAGAGCCTCGAGGTCCGAGTGTTCGCCGGTTCCCTTGACCGCCAACAGGTTCAAGCGGCACTGGCGTTCGTCGCGGCCACCGTCGAATACACGCGCACCCTGACCTGCACCCAAGTCGTCCGACACGGCGGCTGGGAATGGGAACAATTCACGACCTGGGTCGCCCAGCACGAGGACTACGCGCCACTGCGCGCGGAGATGGAGACCCTCGCATGTGCCTACTGACCTACTTCCCACCCGGCGCCACCCCGGACCTGACGGCGTTGAGGAACGGCGCGCGAGTCAACAAAGATGGTCATGGGTTCGCCGTCGTCACCGACGCCAGCGTGATGGTCGGGCGCGGCATGGACGCCGAGGAAATACTCGACGAGTTCGCCGCCGTCCGTGCCCGGTATCCGGATCGGCCGGCGCTGTTCCACAGCCGCTACGCCACCCACGGTGCGGTGAGCATCGACAACTGCCACCCCTTCCGGCTCGGCCGTGATCGACGCACCGTGCTGGCGCACAATGGGGTTCTACCCCGACGAGTACGGCCCGCCCCGTACGACCCCCGCTCGGACACCCGGATCGCGGCCGGAACCTACCTGCCGCACATGCCTTTCGGGTCGCTCGACACTACGCAGGGCCGCCGCGGACTGGAGTCCTGGTTGGGGGCAAGCAAACTCGTCATCCTCACCATCGACCCCGGCTTCGCCCACAATGCCTACATATTCAACGAATCGGCAGGAATCTGGGACGACGGGATCTGGTACTCCAATCCCGGCTACCGCCCCGAACCGGAACCGGCGCTGCTGCGCGCACGAGCGTGGCTGTATGTCTGTGAAAGCTGCGGAGAGGTCGACTTCGGCCGACGCGGCCGCTACTGCGGTAGCTGCGGTTGGTGTTTCCTGTGCGCCAATCCCTTCCCCCACTGCGACTGCGCACAACGCACCGGCACGGGCGTAACACTGCGTCGCCAGACCGTCCGCTAGACCTCACGCCCCTGCGCATCCGCCGAGCCGGCGTCACCGATACACCCTCGCTGATCGAGCGATTCGCTCCTAGCCCGAACTGACGGTGCGTGCGTCGTTCGCGCACCTCTGCCACCGGGGCACCTGATTCGTTTTCACCGCTTCTCTACCCTCCCTCGATTCTCAGAGAGGTCCCACACCCATGCCCGAAATACTGGACACAATCGCGCTGTGCCGCGCCTGTTCCGCACCGATCCCTGACGATCCGCTTCTGGATGATCCCGCTACCGAATGCCAGGACTGCGATGAGCGTCCCTTCTGCCAGGACTGCGACGAGCGGGTCAACGACATCCACGAGACCGTCGATGACGGTGTTCTCTGCACGAGCTGCGCGCGGCGCTGGTCGCAATGCGAATACTGCGAGCGCTGCACCACCGCTGGTGAGGCGACCGTCAGCGGCGACATCGTCTGCGACAGCTGCCACGACAGCCACTACTGGCGCTGCTCGGATTGCCGTCTGCTGTCGCGATACCTGCGCAGTGTCGACAACGGCGAGGAGGTGTGCCGCGACTGCCAGGCCAACTACCGCGTATGCGACGACTGCGACTACCTCACCACCAGCGACGACTACTGCACCTCGTGCTTCCGCGACCGCCGCAATGACCACATCCACGATTATTCCTACAAGCCCGACCCGTACTTCCACGGCCACGGTCCGGTCTTTCTGGGTTTGGAACTCGAGATCAAAACCCCGAGCCGTTCCCTGCAAGCCTGCGCCGAGATCGCCGCGGACAACCTCGGCGACCTGGGCTATCTCAAGGAAGACGGATCCATCGGCTACCAAGGCGGGTTCGAGATCGTCACCCACCCGATGAGCTACGAGTGGGCCATCGAAGAGTTCCCGTGGAAGATGCTGCGCGAGTTACGGATTCGTGGCGCGTATGTCGACGACCATGTCGGCATCCACGTGCACGTCTCCCGCAAGGGATTCGATTCGCCGGCGCACGTGTACCGGTGGATGAAGTTCTTCTACCGCAACGAATCTCACGCGGTCCAGCTGGCTCGTCGCCGCAGTGACGACTGGGCCAGCTTCACGCCCGAAACCCGCGCCGGGATCGCCAAGTTCGCCAAGGGTGAACGTTTCGGCTACGGCCGCTACCAGGCCATCAACGTCTACCCCGAAGACACGTTCGAAGTCCGGATCTTCGCCAGTTCCCTGCACCGCCAACAGGTTCAAGCGGCGTTGGCGTTCATCGCCGCGTCGGTGGAATACACCCGCACCCTCACCTCCGGCGACGTCGCGCGTCGACGCGGCTGGGAATGGACCGTATTCGTCACTTGGGTGCGAGCCCACCCGATCTATCTGCCCTTGCTGGCGGAAATGGAGGCCCTCGCATGTGCATCCTGAGCTTCTACAAGCCCGGCGTCACACTGGATCTCGCCGCACTACGCGACGGCGCGCTGGCCAACCCACACGGGCACGGTTACGCCGTCGTCGCCGACGACCGCATCCTCGTCGGGCGCGGACTCGACGCCGCCGCAGTGATCGAGGAATTCGGCTCCGTGCGTGCCCGTTTCCCGGACACTCCGGCATTGTTCCACTCCCGTTTCGCCACCCATGGCTACATCAGCGAACAGAACTGCCATCCCTTCGCCGTCGGCGGTGACGCCCGAACTGTGCTGGCGCACAACGGGATTCTCCCTGCAATCGTGCACCCCGTGAAAGGCGATCCCCGCTCGGACACCCGTGTCGCGGCCGAGGATTTCTTTCCCCTGCGCCCGTTCGGGTCGTTGGACTCCTGGGCCGGCCGCGCCGACCTCGAGGAATGGCTCGACGGCGACAAGATGATCCTGCTCACCGTCGACCCCCGCTACAAACACACCGCGTACCTGTTCAACGAACACCACGGGCATTGGAGCCGCGACGGAATCTGGTACTCCAACCACTCCTATGTGTGGCGTGGACCGGCCGCCAGCACCGACGACAAGGCCGAACACCGCTTCTACGACTACTGCGACTACTGCGGGCAGTACGGCCTCGAGAGCACCGGCCCGCACTGCCCGGTGTGCGGCTACTGCGACCAATGCTGGCACGAATTCCCACACTGCGAATGCGAATTCCTCACCGGCACAGAACGATACGCCGACCTGACCTTCGTCGACCACGCCTAGATCGGCAGCGACATCCCTGCGAGCGGGATAGCCGGGCTTGGTGTGGTCGGCAGAAAGACATGAGCTGATGGCGGATTACGAAGCGGGCGTCATTGCCGCCGTCGGTGGGCCCCCGGGCGCGTTTCCTACCGGCCCACTGCTCCTCCGTCCTGCTCCCACCGGCTCCGGCTGTCACTGGCGCTATCCAACCCGCTCCGCGGCTCTCACCGCGCGTCACAGCGCCGATTAGCCCCACCACTCACGCACACCGCAGGCCGTCCGGCCGCCGCGGTTGTCGCGGCGACCCGAGAAATGGAGGTCCCCGATGATTCACACCCGCTCCGTCTCGCCCCCACTCATAGACGTGCGCCCGTCATCCTGTCCACACTCCCACCGGCGGTGTCTCCGTGAATACTGATCCGAGCCGCTACCTCGCCCGCCTGCGCGTCATGCCCGGCTACGAGGCGGCTGTGCCTGCCCCGCCCTCGACCGAAGTGATGGTCGTCGGCTACCGAGCGTGCTTCGCCGCCGCAGCGGCACCTGGCACACCGATCTCGCGTTTCGATGCCCTCACGGCCAGGGCCGTAGATCGGACGGCGACGCCGATGGCGTTGATCTCGGTCGAACACGCCACTCAAAGGCTCCGTATCCACACCGGCGGTGGTACCGAAATCAGCTGGGAAGAGTACTATTTCACCGCTTTCGGTGATTCGGGTACCCGATGGCATCTGCTGCCTGTAGTGGCCTCGTCCGACGGCGGATTCGTCGTCGCGCGCGGCGCCTGGTCGGCCAGTGGATATGAGGCTGTGCTCACCCGCTCCACCCTCACCCAGGCTCCATTCGCGCCGCCGGTGGTGGCGGTGCACAACGCCGATCCGCACACCGGCGCGCAACGGTGGTGATCTCGAGCGCCGCCGCGCTGATGCGGTGGATCGAGGCCGCACTCCCCGACATCGACTCCACCACCTTCGGCCCCTGGCTCGCCCAACCTCCCACACCCGACGCGATCACCGCGGTCATCCACGTGCGAGTCGAGTCTGCCGCTCGGCCAACGCAATCCATCGTCGTCGCCCTCTCCGCATGTCGCACGACCGGCGATCACCCAGCTCGCTAGTGCGCCGTGGCGCGTATCCATCATCGACAGTCAGGAGTGATCCGTGAATTCTCCAGCGCCGTCACCGAATTCGGCCCGGCCACCGATTCTCGCTCGTCTGCACGATGCGCCGACCGCGCAGGGCTTGGCCATCCCGTTTCTCACGCTATGCCACCGCGGCCGGGTCTCCCCGGTCTGGGGTGCGATCGACCCCGAACGACACGTTCTGGTGCTGGGGCTTCGCCTGTGTCAGGTCTGCGGTGAGGAACTCGGCAGGGGGCATGGGCCCGGGCAGCAAGTCGTGGTGTTCGTGCGCCCCCAGGACTGGGTCCGTGGTGTCGGCCCGGAAGCCGGGCTTCACCCCGAGTGCGCCGCCTACTCCACCCGGGGCTGTCCGATGTTGGCTGGGCGCATGCCCACCTACCGATCCAACGCGATCGCCGCACGCATCACCCCCTGCGAGGATCCCGAATGCGACTGCCCCCAATGGATTCAGCCCGGCCCGAGCTCCGAGGAAGCCACTCGGGCGGGCCACCCTGCCGATGCGTGGTACTCGATCCTCATCGACGCCAATGACTACCGGATCGTCCCCGTCCGGGATACCGAATCCGGGCCTGTCACCTACGGAGTCGAATTGCGTGGGCTGCGCATCCGACGACTCCGGAAAGTGCGGGGCACCACGGTTAGCGCACCGACGATCCTGGACCGGCTGGCCGCGATGCTCGATCTCGATCGACTCACACCGTGAACACCGAGCCCCAAGAAGCAGCGGCCACGGTCAAAGGGGTCCCCAAACCTGACCGGGAAAGGAGTTCTCGGGTGGGATCGTCTCTGCGAGTGCTCTCGCTCGGTGCGGGCGTGCAGTCGACGACATTGCTGTTGCTGATCGCGCACGGCGAGTTGCCGATGATCGATGCCGCGATCTTCGCTGACACCGGCTGGGAACCCGAAGCGGTGTACCGGCATCTCGACAGAATCGAACGCGAGATCGCCACGCCCGCAGGGATTCCGCTGCATCGCGTCAGCAACGGCCACCGGGACCCCTGCGGCTCGCTGCTGGACGACGCAGTGATCGGTGACGACTTCGTCGAACGCATAGATCTCACAGCACAATTCAGCCGTGTTACTCGGACGATCGATCTGTTTCACAGGTACGCACAACGCGCTGGTTGGCTTGTCCTCACCGTCACTCCAACGCGAGTGGAGATGTCGTTCGCTCCGGCGAACTCGATCTCGATCTCGCTGCCCGCGCCCCGGGGACCTGTAGCCGTCATTGCGGGAGACCGCAGTACGCCCGACCAAACCCACAATGGGGCGGGCGCTCGAATGCCCGCCCCATGTCGCCTAACTGAACGCGGCTGAGGCTTCCTCGACCACGCGACGATGCCGCGCAAGGCCGGGCCTTCTCCCTCGGCCGCCGATCCGGCACTGCCTTGGTGGCGCAACGGGTACGGGCCACCACTTACAGTTCCCGCACGTCCTTGTCGGCCTGCGAAGCCTCCGGGCCTGGGATCTCGTCGGATGGGGTGACCGGCTCGGCCTCACCGTCGGATTGTTCGTTCACACCCACGTTTCGAGATGCCGAGACTTCTAATGCACGCGGGTTTCGGCGACTTGGCTCGGGCACGGTTGTGGGGGCCGAGAGCGGTCCGGTGTCGGCCGTGCGCCACGCAGCCAGTAGCTGCCGTGCGCGTTTGACGGTGATCTCGAGCAGGTCGGCGAGTTCTTCGTCGCTCTGCACGTGGGCACGCACCACCGCGGCTGCCGCAGCTTGTGCCTGCTCGTGCGTCGTGATCTCGCCCGCAGCCCGCGCCAGCACGGCGTCGATCTGCTCACGCAGTGCGGCCACGTCACCCTCACGCCGGTCTTCAAGTGCGCTGATCGCCTGCCACGCGCTGAGGTAGTCGGCCACTGCGCGGGTGATCGTCTTCTCGCGCTCGGTCGCCGCAGCGCGGCGTTCGAGGCTGCGTTGGTGTGAGCGTTGCAGGCGAGCAACAAGTTCCGGAGAATCCTTGCCGCGTGATCGACGACGTTGCGGGCGCGGAGATTCGGTCATGGTCAACAGCTCCTGACGGGCGTTCCGATAACCCGATCAGTCCCTCGCACCCCCGACGATACCGATCACACCCCGCGCAGCCGCACCCCGCGCTCAATTCGTTGCCTATCGGCGTCGTCGCGGTCGAGGAGATGTCGCCGCCGACCGAACTCACCTGCGTGTATCCGCACCTCGCGTCATGCCGCTTCGCTTTCGTCTACCCATCGACACCGAGGAGTCGTCGTTATGTCCTCACCCGTGTTTCTCGGCAACCCGGCCGACCTCATCGCGTCCGTACCCGCAGTGCTGGGCTTCACTCCCACCCGATCGATCGTGCTGCTGTTCGCGAATCCCCAATCCCCTTCGGGCACAGCGGTATCGCTACCGTTCGCCGCCCGCGCGAACTCTCCTGGAGACAAGGATTCGCTCTCCGACGCCGCACTCGCGCACTACGCGATGGACATGTGCGCCCGCCTCGACGCGGTCGCGGTGCTCGTGGTGTTCGTCGACGACCGCCTGACCCCGCCGCTCACATCCGGCACCGCCGATCCGCGGCACAGATCCGTGCTCGAAGTCCTGGCCCGCCATCTCGAGTCGGTGAACCGAGTACTCGGTGGCACGTGGGCGGCTCGCGCGCTCGCGCCGAAAGCCGAATGGTGGAACGCACTCGACCCCAGCGAGTCTGGACTCCTGCCCGACCCCGATACCTCACCGGTGGCCCTCGCCTATACCGGTGCGGGTCGCACGATCCACCGCAATCGCAGCGCACTCGCCGAGTCGGTGACCACTGACACCGCGATGCGCGATCGCCTCGCCCCTCTGTTGGCGGCGGCCGCCGCCGATGCGCACGAGCGATGGGTCCGCACCGCGCGAATCGGTGACCCCGACGCCGACACGCGCCGGACACTATGGCGAGTGGTGCACGCCATCTCCACATGGTCCCCGACCGGATCACCCGACCTGCGCGTGCTGGCTGAGGTCGCGGTCGCCCTGCGCGACAGCGCTATTCGCGATGCGATGTTCGGAGTCGCCGCTGGCGTGCACGCTGCGCGTGCCGAACAGCTGTGGTCGATCCTAACCCGAGCTCTGCCCGACCCGGACCGCGCCGAAGCCGCCACCCTCCTGGCCTTCCACGCCTACCTGCGCGGCGAGTGCCCGCTGGCCGGGATCGCGCTCGAGGCCGCGTTGTCGTCCGATCCCGAGCATGTCATGGCGCGACTGCTGCATATCGGTCTGTCCCACGGCATGAACCCCACACGCCTGCACAAGTTGTGCCGATCCGCGATCGAGGCCGCCGCCGAACTGCGCATCGATATCGGTGCGCCACAACCCCATTCACACACCAAGGAAGGTGAACGTGACAAGTCCCGATGAACGCCTGCACGCATGGGCACTGCTGGCGCGAGCAGCGCTGGCCTCGCCCATCATTGTGCACGCGTTGCTGATCGAACACGGCCCCCTGGCTGCGGCGGAATATATCGCTGCCGACGCCCGTGATTCGCGCTTCGGGCCGGTGACCCGGGAGATGGCCGCCTACGACCTCGAGCGTGCCGAGCGCGCCGGTGCACGGTTGGTGACCCGCGATGACCCCGGCTGGCCGGCCGTGCTCGCCGACCTCGACACTGTCGGCGCGCACGCGCCGATCGCGTTGTGGTCTCGCGGGCGCGGACAACTGAACCTGTTGACCGAACGCGCTGTCGCGGTGGTCGGTTCGCGGGCCGCGACCAGCTACGGCGAGAAGGTCGCCACCCATCTGGCGACCGGACTGGGCGAGCACGGCTGGACCGTGGTGAGCGGTGGCGCGTTCGGTGTCGACGCTGCTGCGCATCAGGCCGCGCTCGACGCGAGACGCCCGACGGTCGCGGTGCTGCCCGCCGGGCTGCATCGGCTGTTCCCCCACGGCAACGCCTACCAGTTGGCGCGGATCGAAGAGACCGGGCTGCTGCTCAGCGAGTACCCGCCAGGTGTCGAGCCCAGCCGTCCGAATTTCTTGGCGCGCAACAGGATCGTCGCCGCGCTGGCTGTCGGGATGGTCGTGCCCGAGGCCGGGTTGCGCAGCGGCACCGCCAACACGGTGGGCTGGGCCACCAAACTCCAGCGGCCGGTCACCGCGGTCCCGGGCCCGATCGACTCCGCGGCTTCACGTGGCTGCCACGAATTCATCCGTACCGGTCAAGCCACGCTCGCCGTCGATGCCCAGGATGTCCTCGACGCACTCGCCCGCTGACGCCGCCGGCCCTGCGCCCCGCGACATCTGACGCAGCGATGCCGTCTCGGCGCCTCACTCGCGTTCCGCGTTTCTCGCACTGCTCGTTCTCGATTGTTCCCGGAGGTTGTTCATGTCCGTCAAATCTTTCGCCGTCGTGAAATCCGCTGCTGTCGCATCGATCTCGCGCAGTGAGTACGACCAGTTGGTTCATCGCGGCCGCGCCGGGGCCGTGCCGGCGATCGAGTCCACCCCCGTCCTGGATCACTGGCGCGACGCCCATCCGGATTGGCGCGGTCGGCATTGGCGCTTCGTCGCCGACGACCACGACGTCCTTCGGCTACACCCGGTCAATGTCGCTCGCGCCGAACGACGCCCGCTCGCCGCCTGACCCACACCGCCCGCTCACCCGTCTGGGGCCACCACTCAATGCGACCGCGTCGAGTGGTGGCCCCAGTCCCCTGTCAAGGAGGTCTGTCTCGTGGAATCCGTTGCCCTTGCCCCTGATACATCCGTTCTCGAAGAACACGACCGCGCCGCGGAGGTCACCGATTCCGCTGCCTCCGATCCGTCCGGCGAGCCGGATCCGGCTTCCGATGCGCAGCCGCTTCCGCATGTGGAGGCGTTGTGGCTGGATCCAGCGGAGTTGGTAATCGCGGAAAACGTCCGCAAAACCTTCGATCTCACCGAGCATCCCGACGTCGTCGCTTCGATCACAGAGTTCGGTGTCGATGTCCCGATCATCGCCGAACGCCAGCCCGACGGCAGTCTGCACGTCACCGAAGGCCAACTGCGCACGCTGATCGCCCTCGACCTCAAGCTCACGACGGTCCCGGTCTGGGTCCGCGACGCCGACCCCGATCTGCCGGAGAACGAACGCCGCATCCGTACGACGCTGATGCAGATGAACGTCAACGACCGGCGCGTGGCGATGGTCGAAGCCGACCGCGCCGACGGCATCGCATTGATGCTCGATCTCGGTGCGTCGGTCACCCGCGTCGCGAAAGGGCTACAGCGCAAGCGATCCCAGATCAAACACGCTGCGACGATCGCGGGCTCAGCGACCGCGCGCGGTCTGGTCGATGAGGGAACTTACAGTCTCGATCAGCTCGCGGTGATCGCCGACTACGAAACCCTCGGAGACACCGACGCGGTCGAACGACTGCTGCGGGTAGCACGGTCGAGCTTCTCCTACACCGCCAACCAGATCGCCGCGGACCGCGACGAGACCCGCGCCCGGATGGAGGCTGCCGTGTTCTGCGCGGCCCTCGGATTCGGGATACTGACCGGCGAACCCGACACCGGCTCCCCGGACTCGACGCTGTTTCCCCCGGAGTTGCTCAAGACCGCCGACTCCGCGCCGGTCAGCGAAGAGGTGATCCGCGCGCAGGCGCACCGGTGGCTGGTCTACCTCGACGTCGAGGAGAACGGGCAACTCGTCGATGTCCAGAGCGGTGAACTCGTCGACCCCGATCAGGTTGACTGGGACACCCCGGGCCGCAGCGAATCCCAGCCCGCCGACGGCTTGCGTCATGTCGACTCGGTGGACTACCGCGACCGCTGGATTCCCCGCTACTTCCTTCCCGCGGATCAGTTGGCCGACTCCGGTCTGAAGCTGCGCCCACTCGCCGTCGATGCGGAAGTGGGCAGTGATCGCGCCGAGGCGCTGCGTCTCGACGCCCTTCAGGCCGCTGCCGAGCGCGAGACCGCCCGGCTCGAACGACGGCGGGTGCGTGAGCTCAACAAGCGCGGGCTCGCCGCCAAGGAACGACGGACCGAATTCCTGACCCGGTTGTTGTCCCGGCGAACTCCGCCTGCGCAGGCCGGGCAGTTCGTCGCCGAATCGCTGGCGCGGGAATCGGATCTGTTGGGGTCATTCCATGCGCCGAAGGCTGCGCGGGATCTGCTGGGGGTGTCCGGGTTCACCGACGAGTTGGTGTCCTCGATTCAGTCCGCGACCGCGAGCCGGGCGTGGGTGATCGTGTTGGCAATGGTGTTGGGAGCGTTCGAATCCCGTGCGGGCAAGGACTCGTGGCGCTACAACGACCGTGGCTTGCAGCGGTATCTGAAGTTTCTGGCCGTCGTCGGTGAGCAGTTGGAGTTCGAACTCGTCGATGTCGAGCAGGCCGCCGCCGGGCTCATCGACTACCGCGACATCGACATCGACGCCGACCCCGGCTTGACCGTTGCCGTCACAGCTGCGGCCGCCTGATCCACGGCGCACTCCGGCGCGTCTAGATACCGATCTATTCTCGAGGAAAGGAGCCGAGCGATGACTCAGGACCTGCTTACCATCAAGGGGAATCTGACCGGCGACCCCGAAATCCGATTCACACCGGCCGGTGCCGCGGTCACCAATTTCACTGTCGCGGCCACGCCACGCTACTTCGATCCCCAGTCCAAGGAATGGCGCGACGGTGACCCGCTGTTTCTGCGCTGCAATATCTGGCGGCAAGCAGCGGAGAACGTTGCCGAAACGCTCACTCGCGGTGCCCGAGTCATCGTCTCGGGCAAGTTGAAGCAGCGCAGCTTCGTCACCCGCGAAGGTGAGAAGCGCACCGTGGTGGAGCTCGACGTCGACGAGGTCGGCCCCTCGCTCAAATACGCCACCGCGAAGGTGACGAAGAACCAGACCGCCAACAGCACCGGACCCGCACCACGCGCGGCGACCGGGAACGGGTTCGGCCAGCCCAATCACGATCCCGAGTCTTTCGCCCGCGACGAGGATCTATGGCGCACACCGGCACTTGCGGTGGTTGGAGGAACTGGCTTCACTGACGAACCCGCCTTCTGAATCCCTCCCCTCTGGCTGCCTACGTCTACCAGTCAGAGGGTGGGACGAATGTCCTGCTGGTCCGCTCGATCCATCTCGAGAGCAACCGGCACAGACCACGCCCGCCCGAAGCGGCCGCCGAGACCACCAAGATCCCTGTTCGAAGGACACAATCATCTTGTCCCACACCAGCAGTGCGGTTGAAACCTGTCCCCGATGTCATTCCGCTCCCGCTGACACCCCGACGAAGCGTCGTCCTGATCTGCTCTGTCGAGAATGTGCATCTCTGCCGCGCTGCGGCGCGTGCGGTGAGCGCGCCCCCTACGATCGCAACAAAGGTCGTGAATTGATCTGCGGCCCATGCGCACAGATGACGAGGCAGTGCGAGCGATGCCACAGCGAGGGCCCCCACTTCCAGATGACGCGGACGAGCGACGGCGGCTTCGCCTGTGACGAGTGCGCGCGCGACCACTACGAGACTTGTTTCAACTGCTTCCGTGGTGCGCTGTCCCTGCACGACACCGCGGATCTGATTCGTGTGTGCTCGGACTGTCGGCAGCGCTACCACAAGTGCGGCGACTGCTCGCAACTGATCGAGCGCTTCCGGACAGTGTGCCGCGACTGCCGCGACCGCCGACGCGATGACCGCGTCCAGTACTGCTCCTACACACCCCCACCGGCTTTCCACGGCGACGGCGACATGTATCTCGGGTTGGAACTCGCGGTGGAAACCGGCCCGTCGAAGTTGAATCGCTGCGTCGACCTCGCCGTCGAGCATCTCGGCGACCTCGGGTATCTGCGAGAGAACTGGTCGAGCACAGACGAGGACTACGGCTTCCAACTGGTCACCCACCCCATGACCTACTCGTGGGCGATCGCGAACTTCCCCTGGACCGTGCTGGCGGAACTGCGCGAGAACGGGGCGTTCATCAAGCCCGACGCCGGTATCGGAGTGCGCGTGTCCCGCTCCGGATTCACCGACCCGCAACACTTCTATCGGTGGTTGAAGTTCGTCTACCGCAACGAGTTCCGGGCCGCCCAGCGCGCCCGGCGCACCTGCACGTGGACACAATTCGACGCCGATGCCAGCGAGAAGACGGACAACGAGAACCACACGACAAGCGCACGGTTGACACGCCTGTTGTCCGATCCAATCATCAGCTATCCCGCCCACGTCTACGAAATCCGCATCCCCCTCAGTTCCCTTCACCCCCAACAGGTTCAGACCGTGCTCGCGTTCGTGGCCGCGTCGGTCGACTACAACAGCGAGCTGAACACCGCCGAAATGGTTCGACGGTCCGGCAGGACCTGGGCGGGCTTCCTCACCTGGGTACGCTCCCACCGGCTCTACGCACCGCTGCTGGCAGACATACAGACTCTCGGGTTCACATCCTGAGCACCCCAGCACACGCCCGGAGCCGTCATCAGCCCCGCCGGATGAGCCGGGCGCTCCGGACCGCCTGATCGGCCGGTACGGGGATGAGGGTGCGATGTCCGTCTGGTCGGGGCGACCAGCCATCTCGAGGGCTACCGGTTCCGGGTACGCCGCGCCACACAGCCCGCGCCCGGCGTAACCGACTTCCCGTGCGCACCGTCCTCTTCGCCAACACCCGAGACGTTGTTGAGCGCACGGGAAGTCACTTCCGCACGCCCGGCGCGTTCTGCGCCTGCGCGTCGCCCCCGGCCCCGGTCTCACGCCCTCGGCTGGTCGCCCCGACCAGCCGGCCATCACGGCTGCCGAGGTTGCTCACGCGCCGTGGTCGCCACTCGAATCACTGTCCAGACAGGAACCTACTCGTGACCGAATCCAGCGCATTCCTCGACGCCATCGCCGAAATTGACATCACATTCACCACCGACCGCCGCGCCGCCCGTAAAGCCTTCCCCGCTGCCCTGGCACTGGCGACCCCGGAAGATCGTGAATTCCTCGACCGGCTCGCCGACACCTTCACTCTTCATCCGTTCGCCAGCGCCATGAAGCGCCTCGAGGCGCAGTACGCGGCCGAGCCCGACAACCAGCACCGCCTGGTGGCGTTGGTGCCCGACACCGACCCCGCGCTGTTCATTCGCGACCGCGCCGATCGGCTCGCCGAGATGCAGGCCCGCGCCGCCCGCAACAACACCAGCGTCGAAGACGAATACTCCGCCACCCACGCCGGGTTGCCGACCGCCGAGCTTCCGCGCACTCCGATGCGCCAGTGGCGCAACCCGCCCGCACGCACCTACCTGGCACCGAGTCGCACCACAGAGAAGTCGCGCGGCACCGCCGAGCAGATCAAATACCGCATCGCCCGCCGCGCCAAGCGCCGCCCCGTCGACGTCGAGCCCGACGTCGTCACCCGCTACGTCGCCGAGAACCTCTACACCGACACCGTCGATGCCGAACTCGCCGACGCCCGCGCCGCGGAAACCCGCGCCCGCGAACGCGGCCTGCTCGCCGCGCCGCAATCCGGTTCGTGGACACCGCGATTCCCCGGCGAGAAGCCCCCACTGGATTCCGAGGAAGCCCGCGCGCTGTGGAACCACCTCTACGTCGGCTATGTCGCCGAACAGCATCAGCAGGCCGTGGCGCTTTCAGGGAAGTCAGCGGTCAGCGACGACCGCGCTCTCGCGAATGCCGCCACCCGCACCGCCCTGCACGGCTACAGCGACCGGCGCACCGCAATCCCGTTCCAGGGCAACGGCCTCGACTACGACCACGAAGCCATGAACCCGGTGCGCGGGTGGCGGTGCGTGTCCTGCTTCATCGAACGCGCCGACACCGACCAACACCTCACCCACACCCACACCGGCGGACTCCACAGCGACGACGGACTCTGCGACCTGTGCCGCGCCGACGATCGCCCCGGTTTGCCGCCGCTGCCTGCCGGATTCACCGCGCGTGACCTCGCCCGCACCTACATGCGGTTCTTCGCCGACACCTACCCCGCTGCCGCGCGGGGCCTGCTCGCCGAGGTCCGCGGACGCGCACCGCAATGGCTGATCGCGCTGATCGACGAATTCCTCGCTACCGCACACCTTCCCGGCGCGACACCCGAGCCCGATCCGCAACCTCCGCTGGCTCCGGCCCAGCGGCAGCCGCGTCGACGCGGCCCCGTCCTGGGTGCCGGGCAGCGCACCGGACGTTGCGACGCCTGCACCCGGATCACCGCCGTCAACACCGACAACCTGTGCACCCCCTGTCTGGTCTGGATCGGGCTCGACACACCCGCGACCCCTCGCCACGCCGCCTGACCCACGACACCGGCCCGCGCACCCGAACGGAGGTGCGGGCCGGTGTCCTTACTGACCCGACATCCGCGATCGACGAAAGAGTCTGTGTGAGCGAGCACCCCGACCGCAGTGACCATCCCGCCCCCGACCCCCTCTCCATCTACGTGGTCCGCGTGGCCTGCCGCGACTGTGGCGGTATACAGGACTTTCCTGTGGATCTCGCCGCGTTCATCGGCTGGGCCGCCCGCCGGATTCCCGTGCAGGACACGTTCGCTCACCTGTCCGCGCCCGACCGCGAATACATCCGGTCACGGATCTGCCCGGCCTGCTGGACCAAACAGTTCGGCACCCATCCACATCACGCCTGACACGGCATCACATTCCCCGGTCCGCCGCGGCGACCGCTCCTGCGGCGGACCGGCCTCCACCCCGCACCACCCACATCCACGAAGGAGCTGCCCATGCCCCCTGCATCCGAGATGCTGCGGTACACGATCATCTATCTCCTCTACATCCTCCTGTTCGCCGCGTTCTACTGCGCCGTCTACCTGCTCATTCATGTGCTGCCCGTCGACCTGAACCCTCCGATCCAGGTCACCTGTCCGCCTAGCAGTCCTATTCCTCGTGCGACGTAACAGGCTGTCCGCCTCCAGGTTCGGTATCGGCAGGTCAGCAGTCCACTCTGCTTACCTGCCGAACCCCTACCCTCTCTCCTCCCCATCTCACCCACATCCCTCACAGCACCACCCCCACACCATCTCAATCACACTTCCTCACCTAATGTTTACTTCTTCTCCCACACCCCAATCCCCCCTTCTTCCTCCTATTCGCGCCATTCAAACCTCTTGCATAGAGGGAACAATTCAGTAACGACCAGCGGAAACACGGAATCTGATAATTTCCTTATCACTCGAGGCACTAGAAGAGCTCACCGCAACAGGGTTTCGATGGATGTGTGACAGCGACGCTCCATAAAGTGTTGGCCGGCAACGGCTACCTGTATTACCTACGCCACGTCGCGGCCGACGACGCCACCGACCGCGGCCCCGGGTCGCTCGCGGACTACTACTCCGCGCGCGGTGAATCACCGGGCCGCTGGCACGGCAAAGGTTTGGCCGCACTGGGACTGACGCCGGGACAACAGGTCACCGAAGCCCAGATGAAAGCCCTGTTCGGCGAAGGGAGACACCCGGAAGCCGATCTCATTCAAGATCGAATCATCGATGCCGAGATCAGCAAAGGCGCCAAACCCAAAGACGCCCAGCGTGCCGCGGACCGCGCCACCCGGCTCGGCAACCTCTACCGCGTCTACGACCACCACAACGAGTTCCGATCGCACTGCGCCGAGGCGTTCGCCGAACACAATGTGGCACACGGTGTTCACCGCTCCACAGCGATCCCCGACGACATCCGCGCCCGGATCCGCACCCGCGTGGCCACCCGCATGTTCACCGAAGCCATCGGACGCGCACCACTCGATACACGGGAACTGTCCGGGTGGGTGGCCCGCAACTCACGCCCCACATCAGCCGCAGTCGCCGGGTTCGATATCACCTTGAGCCCGGTCAAGAGCGTGTCCGCACTACGCGCGATCGCACCCCTGCCGGTCGCCGAGAAAATCGCCAAGGCCGATGATTCGGCGGTCGATGACGCGATCGGATGGCTCGAAACCCACGGGATATTCACCCGGTTGGGGCGCAACGGGGTCCGGCAGGTGGACGTGGAAGGGATTGTCGCAGCGCGCTTCTCGCACCGTGAATCACGGTGTGGTGACCCCGATTTCCACACACACGTGTTGATCGCCAACCGGGTGCGCACCCTGGATGGGCAGTGGCGCACCCTGGACGCGGCGGTCATCTACCGGTTGATGGTCACCGTCAGTGAAATCTACAACTCGCGTCTGGAACACCATCTGGAAGCCGAGCTGGGGTTGTCGTTCACCGAACGCCCCGGCACCGACCCGGCCAAGCGTCCGATCCGCGAAATCGTCGGCATGCCACTGGCGTTGATCGAGTTCTGGTCACAGCGCGATGCCGCGATCACCGCCCGCATCGGGCAGCTCACGGCCCAGTTTCAGCGCGAGGTCGGACGCGAACCGATCGCCAAGGAGGTGTTCGCCCTCATGCAGCGCGCAACCCTCGAGACCCGCCCTGCCAAGCACCGATCCCGCTCCTGGGCGCAACAACGCGCGGACTGGCGCGCACAGGCGGAATCAGTTCTGGGCGGGCGAGAAGCATTGGCGCGCCGTGTCTCCGCGATCCTGTCGCATCGACCGGCGTCGCGCACTCGATTCACTGTCGACGATGTCGCGCGTACCGCGCGAGAGCTGCTGGCCACGGTGTCGGCCCAGCGACCGACCTGGCAGTGGCACCATGTGCGCGCCGAAGCCGAACGGGCACTGCGCGGGCGGGTCGGTCGTGACGACTGGGCCGACACCGTCGACAAGGTCGTGGCCGAGGCGCTCTCACCGACGCAAGCGGTCGCTCGCGGTGACCCCGATCTGGCGGCCGAACCCGTGCTGCGGGAAACCCCGCCGATGTATCAACGCCTCGGGGGTGCCAGCGTCTACACCAGTGCCGCAGCCACTCCTTTCACGTCCGTCCATCGTTTGGATGTGACCGAGCGCCTGATCGAACTGTCCCTGCAGCTCGGTGCCCGCACACTGCCCGAACATGTTGTCACCGAAGCGATCCGCGCCTACCACACCGACCCCGCCAACCTCGGCCGCCAACTCAACGCCGGACAGATCTCGGTGATCACGGAGTTCGCGCGCTCGCCCTGGCACATCGCCACCACGAACGCACCGGCCGGCGCGGGCAAAACCACCGCGATGCGTGTGCTCGCCGACGCCTGGCGCAGCGGCGGTGGCACCGTCCTGGGATTGGCACCGACCGCCGCTGCGGCCGCGGTACTCGGTGAAGCGACCAGCGCCCGCGTCGAAACCGTCGACAAACTGCTCACCACGGTCGCCAGCCACTCCCCCGCCGCCGTCGCCGCTGCTGACCAGGACCGGCCGTTTCCGGCGTCGCTGCCGCAGTGGGTCCTCGACATCGACTCGCGCACTGTGGTGATCGTCGATGAGCATGTACGCCTCGGCGATAACAAACGCCTGCAGCTGTTCGAATTCCTCCTCGCGCGCGGGGCGAGCGTGCGGTGCGTGGGCGATGATCACCAGCTCTCTCCGATCGAGGCGGGCGGGGCGGCGGCCGATACCGCCGATGCCGCACGCGCCTCGACCCTGACTCATGTCGTCCGGTTCGCCTCGACCGCGGAAGCCTCGGCAAGTCTCCTTGTCCGCGAGGGTGATCCGTGCGCACTCGGCTACTACCTCGATCACCAGCGCGTGCACTCCGGGGCTCCTGCCGCGGTCCGTGAGCAGGGCTACGCCGGGTGGATCGCCGACCACCTGCGCGGCCGCGACACCGTGATGCTCGCCGCCACCCACGAGATCGTCACCCAGCTGAACGATCAAGCTCGCGCCGACCGTCTCGCGCGCGCAGACACACCCGCCTCCCTCGAAACAGCCTTGACTGACGGGCTTTTCGCGTCCGTCTGCGACCTCGTCTGTACCCGCCACAACAACCCCCGCCTGCGCTTGGGCGAGCGGGACTGGGTCCGCAACGGCTACCGCTGGACCGTCACCGACATCCACCCCGACGGCAGCATGACCGTCACCCATCTGCGTCCGGGCGGTCACCAGGGTCACAGCACGGTGTTGCCCGCTTCCTATGTGCGCGAGCATGTACGGCTCGGCTACGCGGTAACCATCGACTCCGCGCAAGGCATCACCGCCGACACCTGCCACGTCGTCCTAGCAGGATTCGAATCCCGCAACCAGCTCTACGTCGCCCTGACCCGCGGCGCCCTGGAAAACCATGTGTATGTCCCGACCGCGATCGACGGCAGTGAAGCCTCGTTCTGGACCGAACCGGGCATGTTTCCCCGCACCGCCACCGAAGTGCTGCAACGCATCCTGGCCCGCGACGGCACCGGCAAATCCGCGCACACCGAACTCCGCGACGCCCTGAACCCGCACAACCGCCTCGGCCGGGCCATCGACACCTACCTCGACGCACTCGGCGTCGCCAGCGAACACACCCTCGGCGCCGAAGGCCTCGCTAGCCTCGACACGCTCGCCGAACAGCTACACCCCGGGCTCCCCGACGCACCCGCCTACCCGGTTCTGCGCCAGCACCTGGCGATCCTCGCACTGTCCGGCGACGACCCACGCCAAGCATTGACCGCGGCGATCGCAGCCCGCGAACTCGACACCGCCGATGATCCCGCCGCAGTGCTGGACTGGCGCTTGAACGCCGGGCAATCGCGCTTCTCTGATCCCGGTCCGCTGCCGTGGTTGCGGGGACTGCCGCGCCAGCTTCCCGACACACTCGCCAGCGAACACTTGCGCGCTCGTGCCCGCCTGATCACCGCTCTCGCCGACCAGATCCGCACCGACACGCAGGCGTGGACAACCTCGACGGCGCCGATCTGGGCGCGACCGGTCCTGGGCAGTCCCGGATTGGTCTCCGATTTGGCCGTGTGGCGGGCCGGGCACCACACACCCGACACCGATATACGCCCTACCGGCCCAGCAGGTCTCACCGCCGGTGAACGTGACCATCAACAGCTCTTGAACGCCCGCGTCACCGACACCCTCGGCGACCTGCACACCGCCCTGAATACGTGGTCGCCACTGATCAAACAACTCGAGGCCCGAGTCCTCGACGATCCGTGGTGGCCTGTGCTGGCCGACAAACTCGACACCGCCGCCCGCGCCGGACTCGACGTCGAAACCCTCCTCACCGCCGCCGCGACCCAACGTCCTCTGCCCGACGACATGCCCGCCGCCGCCCTCTGGTTCCGGCTCGGACTCGACCCCTCGGCACTCTCGCCCCAAGCCGGCGGCCCCAATCTTCAGCCCGAGTGGACTCCTCACCTGCACCAGTTGCTCGGCGACCACACCGCACAACAGGTCCTCACCGACCCGGCATGGCCTCGCATCGTGGCCGCCGTCGACCACGGCACCGCGACCGGCTGGACACCCGCGAACCTGCTCGACACCGCACACGAGCTCCTCATCGCAGCCCACACCGACAACGCCAGCCAGCCTCGGCCCGACCAATTCGCCACCGCGCTCGCCTGGCGCATCGAAGCGCTCTTACACCCCAACATCCCCGAACACCGACCCGACCCCACCCGCACCGAAACCGAAAGCCCGTATTCCGCAGCAACTCTGGACACAACCATGACCGAACCAGCCCACGATCGGACCGCCGCAACAACACCGCACAACACCAACCGGCCATCGCGAACCGACCCCGAATCCTCGACCGACACCAGCACCGATACCGATGAACCCCTGCCGGAATCGCTGCGCACCATCGCAGAGTTAGTGCGCACCGGACGCCTCCAGGACGCAAGGACAGCCATCAGAGCCGTGACACGCGAGGTATCCGACGAACAGATCCAAACCCTCGATCTCATCGCGACCACCCTCTACCGCAACAGCTTCCCTGTCGCCGCCGCCCGACTACGGTGGGCGGCCCACCAATTCCCGCAGCATCGCGCGCTCATCGACGCCGCCACACCCCTCAGCGACCCGCACGTCTACCAGCCTGAGACGTCCCCTCCAACACCGAGCCGGGACGAACTCCGAAACCGTGCCGCACGCGACAACGACACTCGCCTCGACCCTCAACCCCGACGCCCCGCAGCAAGCCCTGCGGCGGCACACGCTGCGCGCGCAGCACAGGAGTACCTCGATTCCCGCGCTGATGTCGACGACGCACCCCGTCACATGCCGGTGCCCGAGGGAGCACCGCATCCCTATTACCAAGGCCGTCCTCAAAGGACGAATGCTGACGGCTATCCACTCGACTACGACCTCGCCGC
This sequence comes from Nocardia sp. NBC_00511, assembly GCF_045161165.1. Classification (NCBI taxonomy): domain Bacteria; kingdom Bacillati; phylum Actinomycetota; class Actinomycetes; order Mycobacteriales; family Nocardiaceae; genus Nocardia; species Nocardia sp. NBC_00511. The sequence continues at coordinate 2,252,273 of NZ_CP107849.1, read as the reverse complement.
TATCCCCGACAGCCGCGGCTTCTGCTGCGCGCACTGCAGCATCGAACGCGCCGTCGCCGACGCCCTCCCGAGAAGACCCCGCCGCAGCGACGACGGACTCTGTGCAGACTGCCGCGACAACAACATCGACGGCATCCCCGACCACGACCCCATCGACCACATTCGCGCACGGTGCGCGCACATCACCGACACCTACCCGGTCCCCGCTGCGTTGACGATGCTGCGCCGGGATTGGCGCAACGCACGCTCCCCGCACGCCCGCGACGCGATCGCGGCTTGGGTCACCGAGCACCCTGTCCTCGACACAAGCACGCACTCAACCAATGACGACCAGGTGCCGCGCCCTGCGGACGTGGATACCTGGGGTCCGTTGAGAGCGCTGACCGAGGACCAGATCGCGCAGCAGATCCTGGATATCGAGCGGCGTCTCGCGCTCGCCGACAACGAAGCCATCCTGTACGGGCCGGCACCGAATACATTCGACGCCACCGGTATCTCCGATACCGCTGACGCCGCCGACACCACCTGGCTACGCGAGGAACTGACAGAACTGCACAACGAACAACTCCGGCGCACACACCTCACACCCGCTCAAGCCGCTGCCGAAGACACCTCTCGCGCCAACTACCTCGACGCGCTCGAACCAGAACCAGTCGACTTCGACGCCGCCACCCAGAACCGCCTGCCTCTGCAGAGCGACATGTCCCCCGAGTTGTGAACTCAGATCACCACCTGTCCACGCCGGTAACGCATGCATGTTTTTCCTGTCACCCTGACCTGTGCATTCGGCGCCGTAGGTCAAATCTGCCGCCTCCCGAATAACCAGCGCAGCAGTAGGATCGGTCCGCGAACACCGAACTACCGCAACCGGAAGGGCACGCGGGTCGTGAACGACGCCGACCGAAGGGCCGATGCCGTCGCTCGGCGTGGGCGGCCCTCGGAGAAGATCATCCTGGAATGGATCCGAGCAGCGGATCAGACCCTAGAGCTCTGCGCGCCGCCGACACCGCGTTGGTGGAGGCCCACCACTTCCCCTGTCGTACGCCCGGCCAGACGGCATGGCACGTTCGTCACCGTACGCGTGGTGTCCGAAGTTCTGGCCGCGTGCCAAATCCCCACTGCCGCAGCTGTATCGGCGTCCGATGCCGCGATCACTGCGCTCGCCGACGCACTCGGGTCGCACACCATCGCCCGGCACAGCAGCCCTCCACCAGATACCCACGCCATCGATCCTCGGACACTCGGGCACATCGCGTGCGCCACCATCACCGATCACACCAGAATTCTGGTCGGGTCGATGTGGGGTTAGCGGCCTTGCTGGATGCGTTCCCCCCGACCCCGGCTTCCCTGCGGCCAGCGCTCGTCACAGCGACCGCCGCCGCGCATGCGCTGGAAGAGATCTACACCGACCTGCGACAACAGGTGCGCGGCAACCACCCCTTCGGTTAACTCGCTTTCAACGACCACACCCGGTGACTGACTTCCCGGGATGAACCACCGGTGACGGCCGGCGAACTCATGCGCGGACAGCTCTTTCCGCGGGCTCGCGGTTTTCGGGCATTTCTGGGGGATGGCGTTAGAGCTCCTCGTGGGAGATCGCGGCCACCTCGACACTCGAATGGTCTTCCTCGGTGCCGCAGTGCCCTCATTTGCTGACGACGCATCGCACGAGCACGACATTGATGACGTCAACGACAACTTCCCGAACTGGTAGTGCCCGCCGAGTCTTCGCGTCGCCGACGAGTGACGACACTCTCATCGGCCCGCACCAACGGAGACCGCCGACAAGTACGAACGACATCAACTCATTCAACCAGCAACTGATGAGACCGTCTTGGACGCGATACGCGCCACCGGCCGCCGCAAACTCGTATCCGCCGCACCTTCGAGGCGATTCGCCGCCGACTGCCCGAGGCGGCCGTCATCGCGGCCGTTCACGACCGCCACCACGCCCATCTGCCGAATTACGGCGTCCAGCACCTGCGCCTCGACCAGGCGGGCGCAACCGGAAATCCCGCAGTCTCGCAAGGGCCGCGCACGGAGGCAATGGGTTCGAGCACAGAGTTTCGCTGACCGGGATCGCAGTGCTCGTCGCGCTGGTCGCTGTCTATGGTTCTGAATATCGCTGCACGGCGTAGCGATATTCAGAACTCCAGGCGGAGGGACTCGATGACGAGGGCCGTGAATGCCGATTCGACGGCGACGCAATACGCGGATATCGCGCACCTGCTGATCGACCGGCTCGGGGATCAGCACCCCGGACTCCGCACCCGCCAACAGGATTGGACCTGGGACGGCGTAGTGCGGGAGTCGGCGGCACGAGCCGCCCTGGCGCTCGCGATGCGGCGTCCGGGGCCGTTCCATATCGGCGTCCTGCTCGACAATGTCCCCGATTTCATTTTCTGGCTGGGCGGCGCCGCGCTCTCGGGTGCGACCATCGCCGGAATCAACCCGACCCGGAGCGCGGACGAGCTCGCGGCGGAGATCCACTATGTGGACTGCCAGCTCATCGTCACCGATACCGCAGGGATGACCCGGCTGCGGGCGCTGGATCTGGGGCTCGACGCCGATCGGTTCCTCCTTGTCGATGATCCCGGCTACGCGGCCCTGCTCGATGCGCACCGCGCCGAGCCCGCCATCGCCCCCGGCGTCGGCGAAGACGATCTGTTCCTGCTGCTGTTCACCTCCGGGACGACCGGCGCCTCCAAGGCCGTCAAATGCAGTCAGGGCCGGCTGGCCTGGACGGCCTATGCCGCGAGCGCCAAATTCGGTCACCATCGCGGCGATGTCGACTACTGCTGTATGCCGCTTTTCCACGGCAATGCCATCATGGCGCTCTGGGCCCCGGCTCTTGTGAACGGTGCGACCGTCTGCCTGACGCCGAAGTTCTCGGCGAGCGGATTCCTGCCGGACGTACGGTATTTCGGCGCGACCTTCTTCACCTATGTCGGCAAGGCCCTCGGCTACCTGATGGCCACACCGGAGTTGACCGGCGACGGTGACAACACCCTCGAGCGCGCCTTCGGCACCGAGGCCTCGCCGGAGGATCAGGTGGAATTCGTGCGCCGATTCGGTGCGCAGCTGTTCGAGGGCTATGGGTCCAGCGAGGGCGCCGGTGCGGTGGAATTGGCGCCGGACACCCCCGCCGGCGCGCTCGGGCGTCCCGCGCACGCGGGCATCGCGATCATCGATCCGGAGACGCTGCGCGAATGCGAGCGGGCCCGGCTCGATGAGTACGGCCGGGTGCGCAATCCCGACGAGGCCATCGGCGAGGTCGTCAACAAGGCCGGCGTGCGCGCCTTCGAGGGCTACTACAAGAACGACCACGCCGATGCCGATCGCATTCGCCACGGTTGGTACTGGACCGGGGATCTCGGATACGTCGACACCGCCGGATTCATCTACTTCGCAGGGCGCCAGGGTGATTGGATTCGCGTCGACGGCGAGAACACCTCTGCGCTGGTCATCGAGCGCGTGCTGCGCCGCCACCCCGAAGTGATCGCCGCGGGCGTGTACGCGGTACCGGACCCGCGCTCCGGCGATCAGGTCATGGCCGCCCTCGAGGTGGCCGATCCGGCGACCTTCGATATCGCGGCCTTCACCGCCTTCCTGAGCGCGCGGCCCGATCTCGGCAGCAAGGCCACGCCGCGCTTTCTGCGCGTATCCCCGCACCTGCCCATGACCGGCTCCAACAAGGTGCTCAAACGCGAACTCCAGCAGGAACTCTGGCGCACCACCGACACGGTCTACCGCTGGTCCACACGCGGCGAACCCGAATACCACCCCATGAACGCAGCCGAAAAGGCCGCCCTGGAAGCCGAATTCGAGCGATTCGGCCGCAGGCGGCTGCTGTGATCCACCACAGAAGAGAGACAGTCATGCCCGTCATCAACCAGAGCAGCACCTGGGAACTCGTCGAGAAGCGACTCGCGGAGACCACGAACCAGCGCCACCGCACAGTACTGAGCGTCGTACTCGAGCATATGAAGGCCGAGGCCGCCCCCGATATGGATCGCCTCATGGCCACCCTCTCGCCGAACCCGGACTACCACTTCTGGTTCGACGGCCAGGATGTCGGCTCCAAGGGCACCGAGGCCGTGCACGCCTACTACACCGCATTCCTGGAGAGCCGCACCAATATCCTTGCCTTCGAGCTGGATCGGCTCGTCGTGGACGACCACTGCGTGGTGACCGAAGGCTTCCTGAAGCAGATCTACCCCGGTGCGGTCGCGGCCCGGATGGGAATGCCCGTGGACGATGAGAGCGCCGACTACCTCATCGTCTTCCGGCAGCTGCTGCTGTGGCCGGTCGACGAGAACGGCAAACTCCAGGGCGAGGACTCCTACCACTCCGGCCCGGCGAGCATCACCAAACTGGCCTTCGAGGAACTGCCCCAGGCCTATATCGACCTGGTGCACACGGGCGCCGCACCCGAATCCGCGACCAGGGAGGGGTGAGCCGCATGCGCGCCGTCGTGTGCGCCAATGGTGAGCTCAGTGTGCAGACGCTGCCCGCGCTCCAGCCGGGCAGCGGGCAGGTGCTGTTGAACGTCCTGCGATGCGGTATCTGCGGTTCGGACCTGCACGCCCGATCGCACTGCGATGAACTGGCGGATCTGTTCGCCGCCGGCGGCTTCGACGCCATGATGCGCTCGCACCAGAGTGTGGTGATGGGGCACGAATTCTGCGGTGAGATAGTGGAATACGGGCCCGGCACCCGCCGGCGGTGGAAGCCCGGAACGCCGGTCGTGGCAATGCCGATACTGCGGCACGGCCGCGACCCGCACCCCACCGGATTGTCGGCCCACGCCTCCGGCGGTTACGCCGAGCAGGTGCTGGCTCAGGAGTGCATGACCTTCGCGGTGCCGAACGGGCTCTCCGCCGACCACGCGGCGCTGACCGAGCCCATGGCTGTGGCCTGGCACGCCGTGCGCAAGGGCCGGGTCAGCTCGAAGCGTACCGCCTTCGTGATCGGTTGCGGCCCAGTGGGTCTCGCGGTCATTGCTTTGCTGAAAGCGTCCGGGGTGCGCACCGTGATCGCCAGCGATTTCTCCCCGCGCCGCAGAGAACTCGCCACCCGGTGCGGAGCCGATATCGTCGTGGACCCCGCCGTCGAAGGCCCGTGGGACCACGCCCCCGAAAAGGACCGTGCCGCCGACGCGGTCGAAACCCTCAATCTCGGCTTCGACATCATGGAGCGGCTGCGCCGAATCCCCCACCTGCCCTGGTGGTACGCTTTTCGCGCCCTGCACACCTTCGACCTCGGCCCCACCGGTCCGGACGTCTTCGAATGTGTCGGCGCGCCGGGCATTATCGAGCAGATCATCGCCGCCGCCCCGCCCCGGTCTCGGGTGGTGGTCGTCGGCGTCTGCATGGAAACCGATCGGTTCCAGCCGGTCATGGCCATCAACAAGGAAGTCGAGCTGCGCTTCGCTCTCGGCTACGATCCGGGCGAATTCCGCGACGCCCTGCATATGATCGCCGACGGCAAGGTCGATCCCACCCCGCTGATCACCGGAACAGTAGGCCTCGACGGTGTCGGCGGCGCCTTCACAGCACTCGCCTCCCCCGACTACCACGCGAAGATTCTCATCGATCCCACCATCAAGGCTCCGACCCCCGAGGTCACCGGATCGACCAGACGCTGCCCTGATCGGAATCGGTCGACCGTATCGTTCCGCCCGGATCAATGCCCGGGCGGAACGATATGAGCCTCAGGACGGCTCTTATCAGTCAAGCATTTTCGCCTTCAGCGCGGTGAGGTCACCGTCGGTCAGACCGAGCCCGCTGTGCACATAGTTGTCGAAGGTGCCGTAGCTCTTGTCCACCTGGTCGAAGGCCGCATCCAGAGCCGGGGCAGACACACCGTTCAGCGCGTCGCCGTCCTTGGCGTTGCGGTAGTAGTTCGACAGCAGATAGTCGTAGTACACCGTGTCTTTGTCCACGCCCAGGATGGTCAGCAGCACAGCCGAAGTCCAGCCGGTGCGATCTTTACCGCCGGTGCAGTGGAAGAGCACGCCCCCGGGGTTGTCGGCGATATCGCGCAACACATCCGCAAACCCCGCATCGGCGCCCGGTGTGGTGATGAACGCGCGGTACAGGTCGGTGCCGGCGCTGAGGGTGGACATCAGCACCTGCGGCGGAGCCTGCCCGATCACATCGTCATGATGTTCGACAGCAGTAGCGGGGATGCGGTCCGCTCCCGCGAGGGTCTGCTCGTACCCCGTGCGCAGATCATGGACGGCAACAACATTGTCACCGGCCAGTGTGGTCAGATCGGCGTCGGTGGCCTTGCTCAGATCACCGGTGCGGAACACCAGTCCGGTCCGCACCGTATGGCCGTCAGCGGTGCGATAGCCGCCGACATCGCGGGCATTGAGCACGCCGGCGAGCCCGAGGGAACGACCGTCGGTGTTCACCAGCACCGCGCTGGTGGTGGCAGGCGGGTCGGCGGCGATCGCCGTGGCTGCCGTACCGAAGCCCGCCGACAGCCCAACGGTCACCACGAGTGCAGCTCGAAAAGCGCGATTGCGCATTACTGACCTTCCTGCTCCAGGGCCGGGGTCCAGGGCCCCTCCGCGCAGGCTTTTGATCTGATCATCTCCGATGGTCGGCATCCGGCGATCCTTTCGAAATTCTGGGGCACCCGGCCGATGCGTACCGAACAGGCCGATGAACCACCACCTTTCTAATACGCTATGTATCGTATTGTAAATGCGAGCAACAACACAGCGCGCGACCCGCCGTCGTTGCGCCTAGGACTCACCACTGGGCAGATCGGCGAGGATGCCGCGCAGTATGCCGGTCGCCTGCCCTACTTCGATGAGATAACCATCGGGATCGACCAGGTAGCACCGGAGTTCGGCCTTGCGGTCGAGGGGCTCGGTCAGGAACCGCGCCCCCTTGACCTGCGCCGCTGCGTAGAAGGCTGCGATGTCAGCGACCCGAACATTCAGAAATGACGAGACCGGATCACCCGGCCGCGGCGGAGTCAGCGTCACCTCCGGCTTATCCGGGGTCGGGCCACCGCCGGGATTCATGATGATCCAGCTGTTGGCGACCTTGACGATCGCCGGGTTTTCCTCCGATACCACTCGCCCACTGAGGATTTCGGCGTAGAAGTCGCGTGAACGCGCGACGTCACGAACCGTCAGGAAGTGAGTCAACAGCAGTCCGTCCGCAGGAAACGGTAAGTCTTCCTGGTTGCTCACGCAGCCCTCCTGGTTTCCTCGAGTGGTGATGCCGCCATCCTCCCAGTACCCACTCCGAAATAGGCGGCAAGCCAGAGCAGCGAGTCGGGGCGGCAACCTTCGCGACGAAGCGACAGCGCGATCGGCCGCCGCGGGAGCCTGCCATCGAAACCATATACAGAAAGTGGTTCAGAAAGAACTCCGCTCCCGGCGCCAGTTCCGGGAACGGAGTTCTTTTCCGATGCAGCTACTGCTGTGCCATTCACAGGGAACAGGTCAGGGCAGCAACTGCTCGATTCGGGCGGTGCAGAAGCCGGTGATATTCATTTCCGGCGGCAACTGCACGCGATTGGCCATGCGCAGCAGGGGAACCGACAGCAGCACGGCCGCCAGGATCTCGTTGAACACCAGGTTGCGGACCGGCATTCCGGTGCGCTTCTCGTAGTACGCGATGGTCTCCTCGCGGGTCGGCGTACCGGGCAGCGGCGCATGACCCTCGAATTCGCTGCTGGCCCAGTCCAGGAACAGCAGCCAGCCCAGATCGGCCTCGTGATCACCGAGATACGCGATCTCCCAATCCAATACGCCACTGACTTGGAAGTCCTTGTCGTACAGAATGTTCGACATACGCGCGTCGCCCCAGCAGAGCGTGACATGCTCGGGCTCGTAGAGATTGTCCCGGAGGAAGGCGATGGCCTTGCGGTAGGTATCGGGTTGATCGCCCTCGGTGGCCCAGGTCAGCGCGGCATCCAGATAGTTGACGATCTGCTCCACGGGCGCCGCGCCGTGCTGCGGAAGTGCCAGAAAGTCCAGTCGCAGTGCCCGCCAATCCAATCGGTGGATATCGGCGATGGTATCGATGCAGCCCCACCACATGCGTTCGCGCTGCTGCGGCGTCGCATGGAAGTAATTACCCGCTACGTGATAGGAGGGGTAGTCGCTGGGCGCCTCACCCGGCAGCCGTGTCATCACCAAGTATGAGCTGCCGAGGTCGCCACCGTCGCGGTCCAGCCATACCGGTGTGGCGACCGGGATATCGGTGCCGGCCAGCCGCTGCATGACCAGTACCTGCCGCAGCAGGTCGTAGTCGGGAAACAGCGACATCTCCGGTGGCCGGCGGAAAACCAGTGGCAGTGCGCCGTTTTCGTCTTCGACCTCGAAAAGGAAGGTCTCGGTGGCGAATCCGCGATCGGTGCGGTTGAAATTGCGAACGCGGGCCGTGCCGGACACCGGGAAGTTCTGGTGCACAGCCGGTTCCAGTGCCGCTGCCAGCCGCTCTGCTGACAGTCGCTCAGTGCTCAAGGTCAGTACCCCTCGTACCCGTAGCGCTCGTTGCGGCCCATGAAGACCATTTCGACGAGCCCGTAGCCGACCTTGCCCTCGGTTTCGATCTTGCAGAAGGTCTCGCTGAGCATGCTGGCCTGCTTCAGGTCGGCGGTGTCGGTGAGGTCGGCGACAAAGCTGTCGCTCCAGTCCTCGCCCTTCCACAGGCCGGAGGCGTACCCGCGGTAGAAGTCGTAACCGGCGATGCCGGGCCAGAAGTCGCCGACCGGGGTGATGGTGAATTCCCGGGTCTTGCCGAGGGCGTCGACGATAGTGAAGGTGCCGCCGCTGACAATGCGGAAATCGTCGCGGAAGGTCAGATCGTGGCCGGCGTCGCGGACCGGCTGCGGCTCGGTATCGGCGCCGAGCGGCGAGAGAATATTGCCCTCGAAGTGCCAGCGGGCGCCCTCGGGCGTCTCGCGCTGCGCGAAATGCACCAGCTCATCCTCGAATTGGAAGATGCCCATGTAGTAGAGGACGCCGTCCGGGATCTCGTTCGGCTGCAGTGTTCCGGCGCCCTCGTTGATGGCGCCGCCGCCACCGCCGTGCCGGGTGCCCCAGGAGTGATCGCGGCCGAACCACCAGTCCGCGGGATCGATATCGATGCGCTCGCCGTCGTACTCCAGCCAGCCGGAGACGCGGCCGTTCTGGTAGTACCGCCGGGCATCCTCGCGGACGCGGCCGCGGGTGCGGAAGAAGGCTGGCTCCTGCTCGTAAGCCGGGAACTGCGCATCGAATTCGAGCTGCAGCTTGATGCCGTGCTCATTGTCGGCGAGGGTGGCGCGCACCTTGCGCAGCGGTTCGATGATCTCGTAGGTGAACGGCCCGACCTGCCAGGAGCCGATCCCGTCGTAGCGGGCGTCGATCTGCCGGGACATGCGGATGGTGTGCGCCTTGTCGCCGATGGTGATCATGGCGTAGGCGTCGATCAGGTTCCGGTTGGGGTAGCGCGCCATGCCGGTCATCACGCTCACCCGGCGGGTTTTGTCGAAGCCGTACATGACCACCCGCTCGGTCCAGCGCAGATCGCTCTGCTGGACGTGGTCGAAGGTGGTGGGCAGCTGGTGGCAGAGCAGTTCGTCCTGGGGCGTCAACATCGACGAGTACCTCTCGAGTGAGCTGTGGCCATAGCCACATAATTCGAATACGGGTCGTAGCGTATTTGAAACAGGTTCTAGATGTAACCTCAATCGAGAATTTTTTTCAACCAGTTGGGAGAACTCCGTGAGCGCACCCCCGGGCACCCGCTCCGGACCCGGCCGGCCCCGTGACCCGCAGCTGGACGCCCAGCTTCTCGCCGCGACGCAGGAATTGCTGGTCAGTGAGGGCTATCAGGCCACCACCATCGCAGCGGTGGCACGCCGGGCAGGCGTCGTCACCACCTCGATCTATCGACGCTGGCCGAGTAAGCGGGCCCTGGTCGAGGACGCCATTTTCGCGTTGGAAGCCTTCGACCACCCCCATCCGAGCGGTGATCTGCGTGCGGACCTGCTGGCGTGGACGCACTTGTTCCTGGCCGCGTCGGCACATCCGGCCGCGCGCTCGGCCATTCCGGGCCTGCTCTCGGAGTACCACAACGATCACGACAGCTATCGTCGGCTGCTCGACCACGGCGAGCAGCCGACGCGGGGTGCGCTGCGCGAATTATTGACCGGCGCAGTGGCTTCCGGACAGGCTGCCCCGGACTGCGATATCGACGCGATCTTCGAACTACTGCGCGGGGCGACTCTGTTCCGGGCACTCACACACGGCACCGACGATGCCGAAGAATTCTGTCGGCAAATCGCCGATGCCCTCCTCGCCGTCGCGGGATCGCCTGTGCCACAGGCTGAATAGACATCGCCCGGTGCCCGGCCCTACTGTGTGGTTCCCAGCAGACCCGCAAAAGGTAGTGCGGTGCGGGCGATGTCCCAACCAGCACCGACGACTTCGGGCAGGATCTGCCCGCCGCCGTTGAGCAGGGTGCCACCCAGCGCGAGATCGAGCCGCGGTGTGGCGTCGAGGTTGCGCAGGATGGAATCGCAGGTCTGCACCTGCCGATAGAGAATGTCGCGGTCGAGTTTGTCGATATGACCGTCGGCGGCCCAGGAGGCCAGATACGCCGGGGTCCCGGCGAGAGCGACGGTGGGTACGCCGATCAGGTTCAAAAAGACTCCGACCCCGGCGAACCCGTTGTTGGCGACGGCCGGCAGGATGCCTGCGCGTTCGAGATTGTTCGCCTGGATCGCGGTGCGTGCGGCCTCCCACAGTGCGGGGTTCTGGGAAGTGAGGATCGGGGTGAGGTCGGGCTTGCCGGTCGCGTGGTAGCCCAGTACCGGGTCGTCCACCCATTCGGTGGCGCCGAGATGTTCGATCGTGAGCGCGGAGGCGGTGCGGCGAATCAGATCCGGGTGATTGCCGATGAAACGCTCCGTATCGCCGACCGCGACGGCCATATGCCCGGTGGCGAACAGGAAGACGTAGGTGCGGCGCCGCTGCGATTGGGGTATGGCAGCGAGCTTGCGGGCCAGGGCCAGCACCGCGACCGGGCCGTTCTCCTCGATGGCATTGGGTCCGTCGGTGTGGGTGTTGATCAGGCTGATGTCCGAGCTGGCGCCGGGCAGGATGCCGATGACGTCGTCGGTGGTGGCCCCGTGTTCGATGGTGGCCTCGAGGGTGACCCGGGCACGGCCGCCGGCCCGCGCACGCTCACGCAGTTCGGCGCCGGTTTTGCGGTCGACGATGAGTCCCGGGATGCCTGCCATCGGGAACAGGAACGGCACGTACTGACCGGCGGCATTGTCCGGTGCCGCATCCAGCACCACGATCACGGCCTTGGCCCCGGCGAGGCGGAACACGGTCAGCGGCACCGTCATACTCAGCGCCATGACGCTGACGACATCGTCATCGGTAACGGTCCCGCTGGGGTCTTGCAGGTAGTTCAGCAGGGGCCGGGCAAGCCGCATCGGGATGATCGGGGAAAGGGCGTCGGTGACGACGATCTTGTCCTGCAAGCTCTGGGCCGGGAAGCCGTCCGGGTGGGCGATACCGACGTACTCCAGTTCACCTTCGATGCCCTCCGCCCCGGTCGACCCGGAGTAGGGGACGTAGGCGGCGACCGGCTGTGCGATGTCGTCGACGGACAGTGCCATCCGCCCGGCCTCCCACCGGGTGAAGCTGACCCGGTCTCGCAGCACCTGAATGTTCAAGTCCCGCAACGAGGTATCGATCGAATCGACGAACTGCCGGTGCGCGGCATTGCCGGTGTGCCGTGGCCCGAGATCGTTCATCGCTACCACCGAGTTCCACAGTTCATCCACGGTGGGCAGGCCGGAAGGATCCTCGGCACGGGCGCGGGGCAGCCAGGCACCGCGCCCGGAGACGGTAGCGCCGAACGTCAGCGCTGCTGCCCCTCCAGCCCCCCGGAGCAGGGCGCGGCGCGACAGTGAGGGCTTGGCGGGGTCGATCATCAGTCCTCCGGTGTGGTGGGAATCGGTGTGGCGGCGGGTCGCCGGAAGCCGGCGCTGAGCCAGCCGGTCACCCTCGACACGAGCCCGACCAGGTCGGGCGCGGGTTCACGGTCCAGGGCGTCGGACACCAGCTGGCGCACGGCGTAGACGGCGGCGAGGTATGCCTGTATGGGCAAGTCGGTGTTGATGGTCGGGTCGGTATCCGCGAGCCGCATCTGCTCGTAGCGAATCAGTTCGGCGAAACGCAGCAGCGCACCGCGGCGCCGCGCCCGCGCGATCGGGCCGGCAGCATCCATTTCCAGCTGAAATGCCTTGGCCACCACCAGATCCTGTTGCAGTGTCGCGAAATAGGCGTGCAGTACGGCCGTGACCTCCCGGTCGAGTTCGCTGCCGTCGAGCCGACGGCCCAGTTCGGCGAGCAGATGAGTGATGAAGCGTTCGTAGGCCGCGTCGGCGCACGCTTCCTTGGAGTCGAAGCAGTCGTAGAACGCGGTGCGCGAGACGCCGGAGCGAGTGGCGATATCACCGACGCTGACCGCCGGGTAACCGCGCGCGGCTACCAGTTCGGTGAAGGCGATGATCAACCGCTCCCGCTGTGCCTGGAGCACCTGCTCGCGGCCGAGTGTGTGCGGGCCGCGGGGCAACCGCTCGGGCGTGGTGAAGAAGACGCCTTCGGTGATCCGCGGCAGCTCCTCGAGCGTGGCCGGTTCGCGCATGTCCTGGGTTACCCCCGTGTTAAGTAACGTTGCGTACGTCACTATGGACCACGCTGAGTGACCCGGTCAACATTCACCCGCGCTCACTGTGACATTTGTGCGGCAACACACCGGGATTCGAGGCGGGCTGTGCCCATGCCCATTGCCGCGCGGAGCCTGGGAACACACGATGGGCTGGCCCGCAGTGCGCACTGGTGCCCACGTGCCCGAAAGTCATTCCGCCGAGGAGATCACCCCCGATGGCAGCTGTCCTGTTCAACCCGCGAACCTACGACCCGACCTATTTCGATGCCGAAACCCGCTGACTGCTGCGCGCGACCGTCGACTGGTTCGAGGCAAGAGGCAAGCGCGAGTTGCTCGAGCAGTATCGCGAACGCACTTGGTACGCAGACTTTTTGGAGTTTCAGGCGCGCGAGGGTCTGTTCGCGACATTCCTGACTCCGGCCCGGGACGCGGCGGGCGATCCGCAGGCACGCTGGGACACCGCCCGGATCTCGGAACTGTTCGAGATCCTCGCCTTCTACGGCCTCGGCTACTGGTACACCGGCCAGGTCTCGATCCTCGGCGTCGGACCGGTGTGGCAGAGCGAGAACGCAGCGGCCCGCACGGCGGCCGCACAGTGGCTGCGGGACGGATCGGTGGCGGCGTTCGGACTCTCCGAGCGGGCGCACGGTGCGGATATCTACTCCACCGACATGATCCTCACCCCGGACGGAAACGGCGGTTTCACCGCCGAGGGCGGCAAGTACTACATCGGCAATGGCAATGTGGCACGGGTGGTTTCGGTTTTCGGCCGCCGTTCGGATGTGGACGGGCCGGAGGGGTATGTCTTCTTCACCGCGGACTCTCAGCACCCGAACTATGACCTGGTGAAGAACACCGTGAACTCGCACATGTTCGTCGCCGAGTTCACACTGAACAGCTATCCCGTGCCGGCGGAGCATGTCTTGCACACCGGCCAGGCGGCCTTCGACGCCGCACTCAATACCGTCAATGTGGGCAAATTCAATATCGGTTTCGCCTCCATCGGGATGGCCGAGCACTGCCTGTACGAGGCGATCACGCATGCGCACAATCGGGTGCTCTACGGCAAACGGGTCACCGAGTTCCCGCATGCCCGTAGATCTTTCGTGGACGCCTACGCCCGGCTGTTCGGCATGAAGCTCTACAGCGACCGGGCCGTCGACTACTTCCGCACCGCCGGCCCGCAGGACCGGCGCTATCTGCTGTTCAATCCGATCAACAAGATGAAGGTGACGCAGGAGGCGGAGAAGGCCGTCGCCGCCATGTGGGATGTCATCGCCGCCAAGGGTTTCGAGGCCGATACCTACTTCGACGGCGCCTCGCGGGACATCTTCGCGCCGACCAAGCTCGAGGGCACCGTGCATGTCAATCTGGCACTGGTACTGAAGTTCATGCCGAGCTACTTGTTCAGCCCCGCTGAGCATGCGGCGGTACCCGCCCGAAAGGACGCCGGTGACGATGAGTTTTTGTTCCGGCAGGGCCCGGCCCGCGGACTCGGCAAGGTCACATTCGCCGATTGGCGGCAGGCCTACGACGCCTTCGCGGATCTGCCCAATGTGGCGCTGCTACGGGAACAGGCCGAAGGCCTCACCACCCTGTTGGAGACCGCCGCACCGGACGCCGCCCAGCAGCGCGATCTGGACTTCCTACTCACCTTGGGCCAGATGTTCACGCTGCTCGTCTACGGCCAGTTGATCCTCGAGCAGGCCGCCATCACCGATTTCGACCACGCGATCCTCGACACCCTCTTCGAGGTGTTCGTCCGGGACTTCTCCGAACTGGCGGTTGCACTGCACGGCAAATCCTCCTCCACCCCCGCACAGCAGCAGTGGGCGCTGACGCGTGTACGCAAGCCCGCGATTGACCCCGGCCGTTTCGACTCGGTGTGGAAGCAGATCAAAAACCTCTCCGGCGCATACGAAATGAATCCGTGAGCCGATTTCGGTCACGAGGGGGAAACCGAATGACGATCGCACAGCTGACCATGGTGGACCGCGCCTTCCTGGCCATCGATTCCGCCGAGGTGGCAGCCCACGTGGCGGTGCTCGCACTGTTCTCGCCGCCACCGGATGCGCCGCCGGATTTCCTGCGGCAGTTGATGATCGAACTGCGCGCTTCGGATTCCTTCGCGCCGCCCTTCAATTTTCTGCTCGGCCGCTCCGGACCGGTCTCACTCGCACCGGCGTGGCAGGTGCTGCCGGACGATCGGATCGACCTGGACTATCACCTGCGGCATTCGGCGCTACCCGCGCCGGGCGGCGAGCGGGAGCTGGGCGCGCTGATCTCCCGGCTGCACGCGCGGCCGCTGGATCCGACCAAACCGCTGTGGGAGTGCCATCTCGTCGAAGGGCTCGAAAACGGCCGGTTCGCACTGTATTTCAAGGTGCACCATTCGATGATGGACGGCGTCAAAGGCGCGCGGCGGCTCACCGCGATCCTCAGCAGCGACCGCGCCGACCGGACCGTGCGACCGCCGTGGTCCGAGATGCGGCCCGAGCGCAGGCTCCCGCCCGCGCGGGCCGCCCCGGGGCCACTCGCCGCGGTGCGCACCGGACTGGGTGCGGTGCGCGCGCTCGCCTCGGTGACGGCGGAGCTGATCGGTGAGGCGCTCACGCCCACACCGCAGGAGGTCGGGGTGCCGTTCGCCATGCCGCCGGCCCGGCTGCTCAACGGGCGGGTCGGACGCCATCGCCGTTTCAGCACGCAGTCTTACGAGTTCGAGCGTATTCGCGCGGTGGCGACCGCAGCGCGCGTCACCGTGAACGATGTCTTCTTGGCGATCTGCGCGGGCGGACTGCGCCGCTACCTCGATGAGCTCGGTGAGCTGCCTGCACACGGATTACTCAGCGGTGCACCGGTTTCGGTGCGAATGGCGGGGGACGATCGCAGCAATGCGATCGCATTCCTGACCATCAAACTCGGCACCGATATCGCCGACCCGCTCGAGCGCATCACCTTCATCAACCGCTCGAGCACAGCGGCCAAGGAGCAACTCGCGAGGTTGCCGCACGCGGCCTCCGACAACTTCGGGTTGCTCACCCAGGGCCCCTATGTCGGACAGTTGCTGCTGGGGCTCGCCGGGCGGGTTCGTCCGCCGTATCACCTGGTGATCTCCAATGTGCCGGGCCCGGGCGATCCGCGGTACCTCCGCGGCGCCCGGCTCGATGAGCTGTATCCCGTCTCGGTGGTGCTGCACGGACAGGCGCTCAATATCACGGCCATGTCGACGGCGAGCCGATTCAATATCGGCTTCATCGGCGACCGGGATCGACTCCCCCACCTGCAACGGCTCGCGCTCTTCACCGGCGAGGCGCTCACCGAGCTCGAGACCGCACTCGGGGTCGGCTGAACGGCCGCACGCACCACCGTTTTCTCCCGAATTTCTTGTGGCACAAAGAGGTGCTGGATGAATGCTGCCTGCATACACCACAAATGCAGTGCGGTGAAGCGCCCCTGAAGTGGGCTCCGAACGCCAGAGGAAAAGCATGCAATTCACCGATCTCATCTTGTCGGACTACGTCGACAATTATGTTCCGCCAACACTATTCCGCCTCTCTCAGCCCGCGGACGTCACCGCACTGGCCGAGTTGGAGCATTCCGGCGTCGTCGCCGCGCGGCACGACATGCTCACGCTGCAGCTGGAGAATCTCGCCAAGATCCGCACACCCGAACGCGGACGCATGGGAGAGCGTGCGGATGTCTTCGAGGACCTGATCGCCGGCCGGCCCCGCCACGAGATCGGCGCGTGGGTGTTCTACCCGTGGTCGGGAAAACTCGTGCACATCCTCGACGAGCCCGAATTCGTCGAGGTCCGCACTGCGGCCAATCGCAACAAGCTGACCAGCGACGAGCAGCGCGCACTCGCCGGGAAGACGGTCGACATCCTCGGCCTGTCGGTCGGTAATGCGGTGGCACTCACCATCGCCGCCGAACGCAGCGCCGGCGGCATCAAGCTCGCCGACTTCGACGAACTGGATCTGTCCAATCTGAACCGTTTGCGCGCCGACGTCTGCGACCTCGGCGTCAACAAGGCGGTCCTCGCTGCCCGCCAGATCGCCGAACTCGACCCCTATCTGCAGGTCGAGGTCTTCAACGACGGCATCGACGATCTCAATATCGACGCCTTCTTCGATGGAGGGCGCAAGGTCGATCTCCTGGTCGAAGAGTGCGATATGCCGTGGATCAAAGTCCTCTCGCGCGAACACGCCCGCAGGCGCGGCATTCCGGTGCTCATGGAGGCCAGTGACCGCGGCATGCTCGATATCGAGCGCTTCGACCTGGAGCCGGCGCGCCCGCTGCTACACGGCCTGATCGGTGATCTGACCACCGCGGAACTCGAAAACATGGACCGCGACGGGCAATTGGCGGCAATGGCCACCATTGTCGGCGTCGACGATATCTCCGACCGCACGGCGGTGTCGGTGGTCGAGATGGACGCCACGCTCACCACGTGGCCGCAGTTGGCCTCCGAGGTCAATCACGGCGGCGCGGTGGTGGCCACCGTGGCACGCGCGATTCTGCTCGGTCATGATGTTCCCTCGGTGCGCCGGCACGTCGAACTGCCCTACGGGATCGGCCGGACGCCGCGTGAGACCAGCACCGCCGCAAAGGATCCCGAGCCGGAGGCGGCGGTCGAGCAGCTGCCCGCCGATGTGCGCGACATCCTCGAACTGGCCATGCGCTCACCCTCTGGCGGCAATACCCAGCAGTGGCGATTCGCGGTGCGCGGTCGCGTGATCGACGTCGTGCACATGCCCGAACGCTCGCACACCCACCGGCTCTTCGAAGGCCGGGAGACGGTGCGCCGGGTGGTGCTGGGCGCGGTCACCGAATCCATCGTGGTCGCCGCGCGCGCCCGCGGACTCTCCGCCGAGGTCGAATACGACCCGCAGGGCGCCGATTCGCTGGTCTACACCCGAGTCACGGTCGGCGAGAACGGGTCTGCTGCCACTGCGGCGGAAATCGCGCTCGGTGCGGCATTGATCGGCCGCTACAGCGAGCGCACCCGAGAAGCCGGACGCCTGCTCACCGACGCGGAGATCAACGCGCTGCACCAAGCCGTCGAGCCGTACTCGGCGCGGCTGTGGCTCAGCGGAGAGGAGAAGGTCAAGCATGTCTACGGGGAGGGGACGGCGATCGGCAATCGGTTGCGCACCCTCGTGGCGGAAATGCATACCGAAACCTTCGACGAGTTCTACTTCCGCTCGGACGAGCCCGGCCGCGAAGACGGTGTGCCGCTGGAGAATCTGGGTATTCTGCTGCCCGAACGGATCGCGCTGCGCATCCTGAGCCGCCCCACGGTCGCCGAGTTCCTGCACGAGCGCGGCGAGGGCGCCGGACTGCTCGAGTACACCCGCACCTGGGCGGCGGGCGCCTCCGCGGTGGGCGCGATCACCGCCGCCGGTACCACCCGCCGCGATTTCGTGGAGGCCGGGCGCGCCCTGCAGCGAATGTGGCTCGCGGCCACCGTGCTCGGCGTCGGCGTGCATCCCACCACCTCGCTGATGTTCGAGGCCGAAATGCTCAGCGGGCCCGAGGGCGAGGTGTTCACCACCGGGGAACGCGCCGAAATCGAGACTCAGATGGCGGATTTCCGCAGGGTGCTGATCACCGATGCCGACGCGCCACTGGCCATCGTGTTCCGCGCGGTCGCCGGACCGGTGACCGCCGACCTGGTACTCACACCGCGCCGGCCGCTCGCCCTGCACCTCGATATCTACCCGGCGACAACGGAATAGGAGCCCAGGCCATGTCTGTTCAGCCCAATTCCGCCGATACCTCGACGGCACCACTGCAATTCCGCCGCGCCGCCCCCGCCGATGCCGAGGGCATCGCCGACCTGTACGACCGCGTGTACGGGGGCAATTATCCCATCCTCGAATGCACCGACCCAGCACTGATCCGCACCGTCCTGTCCGAGCGCGACTACTCCTGGTTCCTGGCGACAGCGGACGACGCCGTGGTGGGATCCAGTGTCGCCGTGCCTGATTCGGTCAATGGCACCTGCGAGCTCGGGCGCGCGGCGGTCCGGCTGGAGTACGCCGGTCGCGGCAATTTCGCCGTACTCTTCGAAGCCACCGTGGCGGACGCCGCGGCGCGTCCGGAGAACGAGCTGATCTACGGCTACGCCCGCAGCGAGCGGTCACGCTACCTGTTCGAGCGGATCGACCACACCATTCACTGGACCGGCACCGACGGCGGTATGCACCGCGTCGGCGAGGACCGGGAAGAGCACCTGATCGGCGTCTCTTTCAACCCTGAGTATCCGCCGCTTCGGATGCTGCCGCCGCACCCGCTGGTGGTCGCGGACAGTCTCGTCGATGCCGAATTGCGGGCGATGGTCGGCCGGACGGAGGACGGTCCCTATCCGGAGCGAATCGCGGCCGTGCACTCGGCTGAGTACCTGCACGAATCCGAGCACGGCCGCATCGCCTTCTCGCTGTTCGAACCCAGTCACGCGGCGGTCATCGCCGGGATAGAGGCCCGAAGCCCGGCCGACGTGCGGCGACTGCTGCACGAAGTCCTCGACCACGCATCGTCCCGCGTGGATCACCTCACCGTGTACGTGCTCGCGGACAAGCGGGCGGTCATCGCCGAACTCTGCACGCCGGACGCGACCGGCAGGAGCTTCACCGCCAGCGCCTACCTGCCCGGCTGGCACCGCGAGAACGGGGCCCGCTACGACTGCCTCACCCTCACCCTGCGCCTGGATGACCGCACGCCGCGCCGCCTGGGCTTCGGCGAACACATCGAGTCGCTGCACGAGAGCCTGAACATTCCCACCGCGAAACCCCCACTTCCCTTGCGCCGAAAGGATATTCGAGCATGACACTCGACGGAACCTGGACCTTGACCATCGACTCGCAGATCGGCCGTCAGACCGCGATCGTCGAATTCACCACTGCCTCCGACGGTTCGGTCACCGGCAACGCCCGGCATCCGAAATCCGGTGAGCTGGCGCCACTGTCGAAGGTCGAGGTCTGCGGCGATTCACTCATCTGGCATCAGTCGATCCGAAATCCTATGCGGCTCAATCTCATCTTCACCACCACCATCGAGGGCGACGAATTGTCCGGGACCGTGCGGGCACGCATCGTCCCGGGCACCGGCACCGTCACCGGGCGGCGCGCACCCACCGCGACATCGTCCTGATCCCCCGCACCGAGAAGGGCCCACCACCGTGCAGAAAATCGCCCAGGCGGCGCTGAAATACCGCTGGCGGGTCATCGCCGTCTGGCTGCTGGTGTTGATCGCCGGCGGTGCGCTGGCGACCTTCACCACCGGTCGCCTCACCGTCGACTTCTCGCTGCCGGGGCAACCCGGCGACACCGCCTCCCATGCGGTGATCTCGACCTTCGGCACCGCGGGTCAGAACAGTTCCCCGCTGATCGTGAGCGTCACCCTGCCCGGAGGCCAGCGCGTGGGAGACCATGCCGCAGAACTGAAGTCGGCGTTCGGATCGCTGTCCGCAGTGCGCATGTACGACCAGCCGGTGCAGGTGTTCGACGCCTACAACACCGTCGACAGCGCGGATCGGACGGCATTCGGCACCGCCGATGAGCGCACCGCCCTGGCGTATGTGTTCTATCCGATCACCCGCACCCCCACCCCGGCCACACCGGCCGCTACGGTCGGCGCGGCGATCACCCCGCTGCTGCCGGTCGGCGCCACACTGGGCATGACCGGCACCGACGTGCTGGCCGCGAGCCAGGGCAGCGGCATCGGACTGGGGGTGATCCTGGAGCTGCTCGTCGCCGGCGGCGGCGCACTGCTGGTGCTGGCCTTCGTCTTCGGCTCGCGACTGGCGGTGCTGCCCATGATCATCGCCTCGGTGTCGATCCCCGGGGCTCTCCTGTTGCTCTTGCCGTTGACCTACCTCAGCGATTATTCGTTCATCGTGCAGTATCTGATCTCCCTGGTGGGGCTCGGTATCGGCATCGACTACTCACTACTGGTGGTGACACGCTGGCGAGAGGAGCGTGGGCGCGGACTCGACAATGACGCCGCCATCGTGACCGCACTGCGCACCGCCGGCACCGCGGTGGTGCACAGCGGCATCACAGTCGCCATCGGATTGTTGTCGCTGGTGATTCTGCCGGTGCCGTTCCTGCGCGGCATCGGTATCGCGGGCGCGCTCATTCCGCTGGTGACGGTGCTGGCGACCATCACTCTCATCCCGGCGATTCTCAGTGTGGCCGGGCCGTGGCTGGACAACCGGGGTCTGCACCGTCCCGCCGGGGTCCGCTGGGCGCGCTGGACCGCGTTCGTGGTGCGACGGCGGTGGATCTCGGCGGCGACAGCACTCATGGTGCTCGGTCTGCTGATGGTTCCGTTCGCCCATGCGAATATCGGTTTCTCGTCGGCGGATTCGCTGGCGCAGAACGGACCTGCGTACGAGACCTACGCCGCCTTGCAGCACAGTGGCGTTCCCGCCGGCACCCTGTCTCCGATCGAGATCCTCGCCCGTACCGATCGGGCGCCCGCGGTCGCCGCCGCACTGACGGGGATCGACGGGCTCACGCACGTGGTGGTCGCCGAGGCCGGCGACGTGCATCTCAACCGGCCGCTGTCGGGAGACGGGCCGCCGGTGACGATGCTGCTGGCCATACCGCGCGAACAGACCGTGAATCAGCGCACGGTCGCGGTGGTCGAGCAGGTACAGGACCGAGCCGCAGCAGTGGACGGGGTCATCGGCGTGACCGGCGTCGGCACCGCGCAGACCGACTTCCAGCACGCCGTGTACGACAACTTCCCACTGGTGCTGCTGGTGCTGTCGCTGCTGACCTATCTGCTGCTGGTGCGAGCCTTCCGCTCACTGCTGCTGCCGCTCAAAGCCGTGGTGATGAACCTGCTTTCACTCGCGGCAGCGATCGGCGCGATGGTGCTGTTCTGGCAGGACGGCGTCGGCTCCGAACTGATCTACGGCATTTCCGCCACCCATGCGGTCGCGGTGTGGATCCCGCCGATGGTCTTCGCGTTCCTGTTCGGTCTCTCGATGGATTACGAGGTTTTCCTCCTCGCCCGCATACAGGAGGAGTACCGCCGCTCCGGATCCACCGATCAAGCCGTGATCGCGGGGCTGAGCCGGGTCGGGCGCCTGGTGACCAGCGCCGCGCTGATCCTGTTCCTGTCCTTCGCGGCGCTGTCCACCGGCCCCGGCACCGATCAGAAGGTCATGGCTGTCGGGCTGGGTTTGGGAATTCTGCTGGACGCCACAGTGATTCGCTCACTACTGCTACCGGCGACGGTGTCGCTGATGGGCCGCTGGAACTGGTATCTGCCGCGAGCTCTCGAAAGACTGCTGATGCTGCGGCCCGCGCCGGAGGATCTGTGAGGCAGCTCTCGTTCCCTTTCGCTGCGCTATGAGTATGCTCTGAATAGGGAACTTCCCGAAACGGGATAGTCCTGAATCGGAGAGATTGAGGTGGGAATGTCGAAGCGCACCGATGCCACGGCTCGAATCCAGATCAGCATCCGGCAGCTCATTGCCCGTGCGGTCTTCGTCAACGATTCGATCGCGCGGCAGTTGGGCCTGCGCCTGGTCGACCTGCAAGTTCTCAACCTCATGTCCCTCCCGGACGGCCCGGCCACACCCGGTGACATCACCGAGATGACCGGACTGCCCTCCAGCACCACAACCCGGGTGCTGGATCGGCTCGAGGCGGCGGGTTTCCTGCGCCGGGTCTCCGACCCGGCCGACCGGCGCAAGGTCAGCCTCGAGCTCGATACGGACCGGCTCGCCGATTTCGAGAGCCGGTATCGGGAATTGCGCTCGGCCAACGCGGCCCGCCAGACCCTGTACACGGAGGCAGAACTCGAATTGGTCGCGGGCTATCTGGAACAGCACGTTGCCGACCCGGCCGGCCAACCGCGCTAGCGGTCCGGCGCACCACCGCCAAACCCCTTACACCCAGGAGAGATTCACCCGAGGAGAATTGCCATGTTCGGATTACCCGCTTGGTTCGACGTCACCACTGCCGAGCCCGCCAAGACGATCGAGTTCTATATGCAGCTCTTCGACTGGTCCGCGGAACCGATCGGTCCCACGGACTTCGGGCAATACATCCTCTTCCGCAAGGAGGGACTGCCGGTCGCCGGAGTGCTCGAGCGCAGCGCGGACACCACGCAGCAGAACGGCTGGCTGACCTATCTGTCCACCGAGGACGCCCCCGCGACAATTGCAGCGGCGCAGGGCAATCAGGGTTCGGTGCTACGCTCGGTCCTGCCGATCCCGGAAATCGGAGAGATCGCCGTT
Source organism: Nocardia sp. NBC_00511 (assembly GCF_045161165.1). Classification (NCBI taxonomy): domain Bacteria; kingdom Bacillati; phylum Actinomycetota; class Actinomycetes; order Mycobacteriales; family Nocardiaceae; genus Nocardia; species Nocardia sp. NBC_00511. Next base: position 2,229,317 of record NZ_CP107849.1, on the reverse strand, counting down.
ATCACCGATCCGGTCGACTCAGCGATCGGCATCGTGCAGGCCGGGGATGACGCCAAGACCGCGCCCGCCGGCCTCGGTACCCCGGTGTGGACGGAGATCGAGACCGTCGATTGGCCTGTCACCCTGCAGTTCCTGACGACGACCTTCGACCTGCACACCGAAAACCAGTCCGCTACCCCGGGATCCAGGTTCACCACAATCCACGACGAAGACCACCCCCGCGGCGGCGTCTTCGAACTGCCCGCCGAGGTGACCCACTCCCGCTGGGAGGTCGCCTTCCTGGTGGCCGACGCGCAGCAGGCCCTCGACCGCGCGGTGGCGCTGGGCGCGACGGTAGTCCGCCCCGTCTACAACGTCCCGGTCGGCACCGGGTTCGGCGCCCGCCTGGCCGACCCCGCCGGCGCGCACTTCAATGTCATCGCCTTCTGATTCATTCGATGAGAGGTGAGAGAATGTCCGCCGCCGAGGAGAACCGCCGCATCGCACAGCATTTCACCGAATTGTTCTATGCGGAGAAGAATCCGTATCGCGCCGTCGAGCTCTATGTCGACCCCGATTACATCGAACACAACCAGCATGCGGCTCCGGATAGCACCGGCAGCGGTTCCGAACGGCTGCTGAATTACGGCAGGGGCCTCCATCAGACCAAGCCCCACGTGCAATTCGACGTGCGGCGAATCATCGCCGATGAGCACACCGTCGTTGTACACGGCACCTATCTGATCGATGGGCCCACTGGCGAGGCGGTGGCGGTCGCGAGCCTGTACCGGCTGGCCGACGGCAAACTGGCCGAGCACTGGGAAGTCCACGAAACCATCGATCCGCTCAGCCGCAACCCGCTGCCGATGGTCTGACCCTGCCCGCCGTGCACGCCATTCCACCGCTACCGCCCAAGATCGACACGACCCTCGGAGGAGCATTTTCGCCCTGCGTTCTGCGACCCCTCAGACCGGATGTCAACTGCGGGTGACGGTGACGGGGATGCCGTTGACTGCCGCATTGCCTGAGGGGTCGTCGATGAACAAAGGCGGCGAGAGGGCGTTGGTATTTGCTCCGGGGTGCTGGTTGGCGATCGTCAGGCGGCTGCCCTCGCGGCCGTGACCCCACCCGTGCGGCATGGAGACAACTCCGGATTTGATGTCGTCGGTCACCTCGACCGGTACGTCGATACATCCGGCCTCCGACCGCACCACCGCCACGTCGCCGGTGCTCAGCCCGCGCGCACCCGCGTCATCAGTGTGGATGAGCAGAGTGCAGCGATTGTTTCCCGTCATGCCGCGCATCAGGTTGGGCGCGTTGTGCATCCACGAATTGTTCGAGCGCAGATCCCGACGACTGACCAGCAGCAATTCCGCGGCCGGTCGCCGCAGTCGCCGCGCCAGCCGAGGAATGTCGTCGAGCAGGTATCGGGGTGCCAGCCGGATCTTGTGGTCGGCGGTGCCGAGTATGCCTGGGATCTGCGCCACCGTCGGGCCGAAGTCCACGCCGTTGGGTTCGCGCTCGAGCATCTCCAGGCTCACCCCGTCCGACCGCTCACCGTAGCGATCGCCGAAAGGCCCGCCGCGCAGCGTGAGATCGACCATGCGCTCGGGTCCGCCCCGCTCGTAATGGGAACGGACGAAGGCCCCGTCCAACCCGAGTGTGTAGGCGACATAATCGGTGAAGCCGTCGTCGATGGCGGCGATATCCACGCTCTCGGCGGGCGTGCCCTGGCACAGCCCGGTGAGCCGGAGCAGGATCTCCCACTCGTCGGGGCGCTCCGGATCGGGCGGATCGAACACGGGCGCAGAGTAATTGGCGATGCTGCGCAGCGCGAAGGACAGTTGCAGGTCGTCGAGGTGGGCGCGTTCCAGCGGAGACAACCCCGGCAGGATCACATCCGCGTGCCGGGTGGTCTCGTTTATCGCATTGTCGACACAGATCATCGCCTCCAGCGTCGGCAACAGCCGATCCAGCTGTTCACCGGAGGGCGCGGACAGCACCGGGTTGCCGGCGACCGTGATGAGCGCCCTGATCTGCCCTTCCCCCGGCGTCTCGATCTCCTCGGCCAGGCAGGCGACCGGTACCTGTCCGAGTACTTCGGGAGCATCGCGTACGCGGGTGCGCCATCGCCCGAACAGCGCCTTGCCGTCTTCGAGACCGGGCTGCGGACTGTGCAGCAGCGAGCGCAGCACCGGCCTGCCGAACATGGCGCCGCCGGGGCGGTCCAGGTGCCCGGTGAGGATATTGACCACGTCCACCAGCCAACTGCACAGACTCCCGAACTCCTGATTGCACAGCCCGATCCGCCCGTAGACGACGGCGCGATCGGTCCCGGCGAGCTGCCGTGCCAGCGCGCGAATGCGTTCGGCGGGCACACCGGTGGTCTCTGCGACGCGCTCGGGATGCCAGTCCACCGCCACCTCGCGTAAGACTTCCAGGCCCTCGACATGACCGGCCAGTGCGCCTAGTTCGACGAGATCCTCGGCGAACAGCGTGTGCACCACCGCCAGCAGCAGGGCGGCGTCGGTGCCGGGCACGATCGGAATCCACTCGCTCGCTCGTGCGGCGGTCTTGGTGCGCACCGGATCGATCACGATAACGGTTCCCCGGCCGGCGATTTCACCGATCGTGCTCATGATGTCCGGCGCCGCCAGCAATGACCCCTGGGACGCGGCCGGATTGGCGCCCATGATGATCAGCAGATCGGTGCGCTCGATATCGGGCACCGGAATCGTCCACCAGCCGCCGTACATCAGATGCGAGGACAGGTTCTTGGGCCACTGATCCACGGTGCCGGAGGAGTACGACGTCGGCATACCCGACATGCCCAGCAGCACGTGGATATAGCGCGACAGACCCAGGGTGTGCGCCGTCGGCTGACCCGTGAACGAGGTCACCGCAGCGATTCCATGGCGTTCGATCACCGGTGCGAGCAATTGCGTGCAGCGGCGAAACGCGGTGTCCCAGTCGACCTCTCGCCACCGACCCTCGACCTTCACCAGCGGACGGCGCACCCGGTCCGGATCGTGGTGCAGATCGCCCAGCGAAGCCCCCTTGGGGCACATGTACCCCTTGCTCCACACGTCGTCCGGATTGCCGCGAACGCGAGCGACGCGGCCACCTTCGACGTGAATCTCCAAGCCGCACATCGCCTCACACAGCGGACACTGATGCAGATGGCGTCCGTCCGCGCCCACAGGCACGAGGGGCAGGGGTTTCGGCGGGATCGTCATACGCCGCGCTCCAGTGTTCGAGTAATGAGCAGTGACGACGCGGCCCCCGCCGAGATCTGCCCGGCGGGCCCGCGCCTTCCCTCACACAGGCACAGGGGTGCGAGGGAAGGCGAACGTAGCATATTTACAATACGCAGTGCGCTGTATTCGAAATATCACCAGTTCCAGGGCCTACTCCGGCCTGAGAATCTCCGCGAAGTCGATCCGGCCGCTTTACCGCAGCTGGTCGGCGAGCGCATTGCGCTCCACGCTGTAGAAGGTCTTGTCGGCCGGCAGCAGCCAGTCCGGTCCGACGAAGAACTGCTTCGCCCTCTCGTCACCGAAGCCCAGATACTCCAGCCATGCCATCGCCGTTCCCTCCCCGAGGTAGTTGTCGAGACCGTCGACCGGCGAGAAGTGGCTCACGCCACGAGCATTGGCGATCCATGCCGGAGCGCCGACCGTCTGGTCGTACTGCCACCAGCGCACCCAGGCGAAGTCCGGAACGACGAAATCGTTGTAGCCGGTGAGATACAGGGTGGGCACCGTAATCAGGGCACCTACGGCCAACGGGCCCGGTGCGATGGCGAGTACACCGGCGAGCTGCAGCGCGGGGTCGATCTGCGCGGCGACCGCAGGCAGTACGGCGGCGAGCTGCTGAGAGGCCTGACCGCCCGCGGAGTGTCCGGCCAGAATCGTGCGTCCGAGGTCGATCCTGTTGTACAGCACGGAATTCGGATCGTGATCGGCCGAGAGCGCGACCGCCAATCCCAGCGCCGGCACATAGGCGAGCGAGTTGAAGAAGTCGTGCGGCACCACGACGACGAAACCGTGGCTGACCCACTGCCGCGCCATGGCGTCGTACATCCCGGCATCCACGATGACGCCCGGGGTCAGCACGATCAGCGGTGCGGCGCCGAGATCAGCGATATCGGCCGGGTAGTAGGTGTTCACCCCGATCGGCGAATCCAGCCCGTAGGGAAAGGCCTGCGTGCAGGTCAAATCGTCCCGATTGCCGAGCGCGTGCACCACAATGTGCTGCAGCATGCCGTAGACCGAGTCCTGACACGGATTGGTGCGCACCGCGGTGGCCACCGGATGCGGGCCCGTGGTCTCGAACACGCTCTGCGCTGTCACACCCGGTGCAATTCCATCATCGGCCGCAGCCGATCCCACCCCGCCGACGGCCAGCAGAGCAGCGCTCGCGGCCAATGCCGCGACAGCACGCGCCCGCTTCGAGTTCATTCTCATCGATCCCTCCGAATGCGTGTCTCGCGACACATATCTCCCCGGAGAAGGGTGCCATCACAGGGGCCGGGAATTCGGCATCTGCCGCGATTCACCGAAACCGTATTCGGATGCACAGTCATGACCGCGCACCGGTGTGTACACGACCATTGACATTGCGGGATCACTATTGCGCCGCGCTATTTAGCTCGATTGCCCCATAAGACAATGGGTGGCGGCAGAGCATTGCCCTGCCGCCACCCGTCGAGTGGATATGCCGCGCTCATCCGTGCGGGCCGGAGCCGTTATTCGGTGCGGTTGAGTACCACCAGGCCCTTGGGATTCCATGGCATCGGTCCGGTGGGGAAGGAGAAGCGCAGCATGCGGTGGCCCGGGGCGGTGTCGAAGTGCATGACGAACGGCGGCAGCACGCCGCTCATCACCTTGTCCAGTAGGCCGTTGATATGCGAGAAGCTGGGGCGGACGCGCACCTGCCAGGCATCGAATCGGCCCGCGGCAATATCGAGGGTGACCTTTTTGTCGACCTTCACCTCGATCGGCCAGTGCACCGAGAAGCCCAGCCAGAGATCGGCATTCAGCTTCGATCCCTTCGCGAACTCCAGGCCGCGGAAGGCGGTGACACCGCCCAGCAGCGGCACCATTCGCCCGGGAAAGGGTTCGACGACACCGCCGAACTGCAGATGCGCGGTATCGGCGAAGTTTCCGTGCTCGCTGCTGACCAACATCGCGCCGACCCGGCTCTCGGCACGGTAGTCGCGGCAGGAGAGCGCACCCTCGACACGATCGAAGGTCTGCTCGACATTCATCCGGAAGTCCCCCGGCATGGTGAGTTCGAGCAGTGACCGGTAGCGATCGTCAGCATCGACGGTCACGATGCTGACGATTTCGCTCACAGCGGGCTGATCACCGATGGCGACGGAGTAGGTCGACTTCTCGCCGTCGGCGATATCGGGATCACGAAACGATACGGGCACGAAGAGACTCCTCGATCGGGCGCGGCTGCGATCAGGCGCGAACGTCCCCGGCCGCCACGGCGTTGATGCGCTTGGGTTCAGAAATGCGTGGCGTAGCGGCGCGCGCGACCTGAAAGCCGCTGTGCCCACGCCGATCTCCCCTGCACTCCACATTCTGCGCGCCGCGCATACGCTGAACAATGGGCCGCCCCACCGCCCGGCGTCGGACGCATTGTGCTGCTGCACAGCACTTTCCAGCACATCGATCAGAGTTCGAAGGTCAGCCGATCGGGCCTGATGTAATCCACCGGATCACCCAGGAATCGCAGCTCCGGCCGCCGAGCCGGGTCGATGCGCGCCAGCTCAGCCCGCAGCGGCGCCTCGTAACTGGCTGCGCGGCTGGTGAAGAGCGGACCCCAGTTGTCGTGGTGGCCCGGCACGAACACGCGCGGGCGCAGGGCCTCGATGTAGTGCCGAGGGTCGCGCAACCCATTGGTGGCCTGGTTGAAACCCTGAATCGCGCCCAGATGCAGATCCGTGCCGGGGAGTTCACGCAGCGCCCTCAGCACCTGCGGCCCATCCTCGGCCAACGGTCCGGACGAATCGTGCCAGGTGAGTGTGAATCCCCGTGTGCGGAACTGGTAAAGCAGCACACCGCCGTGCGCATCGAAGAGACGGCGTCCCGAGTCGGTGAAATCACGCAGGGTCGGCGGATGGTCCAGAATGTCGCGCGGATACGGACGAGGTATCAGCCGCGGCGACGATCCATCCGAACGTTTACGCGCCGAATGCAGATGATGGATCGCACTCACCTCGACGCCTTCGGTGAGCCGGAAGTCGTGCCGGGTCCCGGGCGCGGCCGTGTCATCACCCAATACCGTGAATTCACACCGGATCCGGTGACCGCGCAGCTGCTTGCGAATGCCCTCGCAATGCCCGGCGGTGCCGAAGATCCGCGCCCCGGCCGCCTGCGCGATCGGCCCCGCATCACCGGCGTGGTCGAAGTGACCGTGCCCGATGAAGATCGCGGCGGGCCGCAACCACCCGATCTCGGCGACCTCGGTGGGCACATATCCGCTGTGCATACCGCGCGGAATCCACGCGTCCAGCAGCAGCACCGTTCCGGTGAAGGCGACCGCGTAACTGGTGCAGCCGAACCAGGACACAATCACCCGATCTGCCCGCACCTGCCCGCTGCCGGGATCGACATTGGCTGCGCCGAAGAACCGCTGCCGTGTCCGGACCATTCGATCGTGCTGCTCGGCGACGCCATCGGTGATCGGCGCACGTTCCGGCCTACTGCTCATATGCTCCCGTTTCTCGCTGACTCCGGGCTGACCGCAGGGGTCAGGCCGTTTGCCGCGCAATCTCTTGCGCGGCAATGAATTCCACTATGCGGTCGACCACCACGTCGGGTTGTCGCGCACAGAGCATGTCCTGGTGGGAATACCCGGCCGCGTCGACTTCGTTCACGGCAGCAGTCCGTCGGGTACGGATCGGCGCCCAGACGTCGCTGGCGAAGACCAAGCTGGGAATGTGCTGCTCCCAGTCCCGATGGACCAGTCGCTCGCATCCGGCCGGTACGCCGCCGATCATGGCGACCATCGCCTCACTGCGCAATCGCCGTGATTCGTAGCTGTTGAGATAGCTGAAATCACCGTTGGACCAAGCCAATACGGTGTCCTGGAAACTGCTGATCGAATCGGGCGACTCCGCCCAGCCCGCCACGACCGTACGCGGATCGGCCGGCATGTACCTGGGGTTCGGGCTCAGCAGCGCCGCGAACGGTTCGCCGATGATCGGCTGGTTGGCCAGCCGGGTGACCATGCGGTGCTTGGTCCGCAGAGGACCGGTGTAGCAGCCGATATCGCCCGAGAGGGTGGTGCCCTGCGCGGAGCGGCCGAACAGACTGCCGAAGACCGCCGCATTGCTCAATCGCCAGGAGCGCAGACCGCCGCGCGGAAACAGCAGGCGCAGCATCGGGTCCAAGGTCATGGAGTGCGGAATCTGCTGCGGAAGAACACTTTCGGCGTCCGGCTCGAATCGTGCACCGATGGCGGCGATGGTGGTCAGCAGGGCGATATCGGTCAGCCGCAGCAGTCCCGAACTCGCCGACGCCGGCAGCATGCGCGCACGCATGGACGCCGCCGCGAAGGGCATCGCACGGGCGGCGGCGGAGGCCATGGGCCGCCTGCCCGGCAGTCGATGCACGCGCAGCGCGTCGACGGCGATCGGTCCGTCCAATCCGAGCACACCGGCCACTTCGTCATACCCGGGGCCTGCGGGAAAATCCCACTGGCAGTAGTAGTTCGCCAGCGGGCCACCCAGCGAGTGTCCGCCGATGAACAACCGCCGCGCCCGTTCGGATCGGTCGGGCATCTCCTGGGTGTGAATGAAATGCCAATCCTCGATCACCTGCGGAATGCCGATTCTGGACAGGAACCGAACGGTACGGCCTGACGGCCATCCGGTGAAGCGGGCGCCGTCCACGGCCCCGCCCCGGTAGTAATAGTCGATCGCCACCCGGTAGTCCTCCGCGGCGACGGCTGCCCATACGCCGCGGTCGTCTACGAGACGCTGCCCGCAGCGCTCCATCGCCCAGACTTCGCAGCCGACGCCGCGGCGTTCCAGTTCGGTGATCAGATTGCGGGCGACCGGATCGAAACTGGACGGGCCGCCGGTATTTCCCGGTTGCAGCGACAGCACCAGATTCGATCGCATCGGGCGAGTGGAACGGAAGCGCAGATATCCGATCGTGTCGCACGAGTCCGGGGCGCCGAGTACTGGGCGTGGACGCCGCCAGCCGACCCGGCTCACCGAGATCGATCCGGACGAATACAGGAACTGCTCTGTTCGGGTGTTCATTGATGCCCCTCGACGATGAAGACGGCGCTCCCGGTGCTCCGCAAGCTCTTTCGACTGCGTGATCCCCAGACACAACGTCCTTGGATTGTCCTGCCGCCGTCGCGGCGATCGCATAGGCGTGTGCACAGGCTCACCGCTGCCGCACTGTGCGTCGGCATGCCGCGCACCAGACCGTCTCAGCCAGCGCATTTGCAGCGTTAACATCGCGTCATGACTGACCGCCCCGAGCCCTTCATCGCCCGTGCCAGCCGCACCCTGCTGGCCGGAATCGACGAGTTGGTGAGTGAGGTCGCCGAGGTCATCGAAACCACCGAACCCGCCTACGGGACCTTCGATCTGATCACCCACCAGGAACTGTGGCAGTCCAACCGCGCGAATCTGGCGTCGGTGCTCGAATACCTGTCGGGCAATCCGCATATCGGCCTGACCACCGCTCGCACCACCGGGCGCCGCCGCGCCGAACTCGGCGTTCCCTTGGCGGCGGTGCTGCGCGCGTACCGCATCGGCACCCGGGTCGCCTGGGATCGGCTGCTGCTGCTCGCGGGCGACGATCCGGAGGCCAAACAGGAGCTGCTGGAATCGGCTACCGAGATCTGGCGACTGGTCGACGATTATTCGCAGGCGCTGACGGTCGGCTATCAGGAATGGGGAACGGAGCAGGCGCAGCACGACGCCCGACTACGCGACGCCGCGGTGGACGCCCTGCTGACCGGAACCGGTGACGTGACACGCCTGCGGGAACAAGCCGAGACGCTCCGGCTCCCGCTCTACGGCGACTTCATGACCGACAAAGCCTATCCCATCGTTGACCTGCGCAACCTTGGGGTATCCCCCGACCGTCTACGAAATCTCTACGATTTTGCATACCTTTTTCGCAACCCACCGGCCGCCGTCTGGTATTCCCCGGGCCGGTTCGCGCACGGATTCGGCACGGCCGGGTGGATGCCGGGGCCGGACTCCCGAGCCGTCAATCTCCCCCCTCGGCCGCAGCCCCGAACAACGCTCGGCGTGCGTGGGCACTATGCGGGAGCCACACAGAAGCGGTGTCGTTGGTCATCGATCCTGCCGCGATAGCCAGTATCCAAACCGTCGAGCTGCCGATTCCCACGCTGACACCAAGCTCCGACCCCACTCACGTCCAGATCATGTGTGGGTACGACCGGGCCGAGAACGAAGTGCAGGCCGCCGCGGCGATCGACATCGACGACGCCTTCCGGCAGCTCCTCGGTGAGCACTACGACACGCTCGCCCGACCAACTTCGAAACCAGCGAAATACCAACCGAGCCCAGACAGCATCGCCCTGTTGGAGCAGGCTTTCCTGGCAGGGGTGGGACAGCCCGTACGAGATGACTTCAGCCACGCACTCCAGCGATGGCACCCCACCGAAGACTCAGACGCCGAGGCGTTTTACAAGCATTTCCGGGCTCTTTCCGTCCTGCTCACGCAGCCGGAATCGGTAGCCGAGGCCATGCGTGTACAGCCAGTGCGGGCAGGCGAATCCATCAAGGTCGTCCGTGATCGCCAGTCAATGCGCGACAGTCGGGCGTAACGCCCGGGCTGGTACCCGACTTACCATCAGCAGCGAGCGAGGCGGTGGAAATCCGTTCGCGCACAAGGATGTCGATCCCGCTCGCTCGGGCTTCTTGGATGCTGTGCGGTTTCAGTCCGCTTGTAGCGCTACCTGAAAATATCGGCGCCTGCGTGCTCGGAGTTCGTCGTTGTCGAACACGTCATTGCCGGGAGGTTCGGGCAGGACACGATCGAGCCATGCTTCATCGGAACCGAGCGCGGCGAAGTCGCGGCGATCGTGGCCATCGTAGTACCGCAGCAGATGTGCGAACCGCAGCTTCAATACTCCGCGTTGTCCCCCGGTATGTACGAGGTCGTAGTTGCACTCCCGGTCCCACAGAGCGTCGACTTCGCACATGCAGAGTTGGTGATCAACTCGAACTGGCAGCCCCCAGACAGGGTCTAGGAGCCGCGCCAGCAATCCGTTGTGATCGACGGGGACGTCTCGCCGCGTACACAGCTCGAAGATCCATTCACCCCCCGTACGGTGATCAGGGTTGGACCAGTACCTCGTGCGGTAGGCGTTGCTCGAAGTCTGGAGCACAGCCACTCGCCGGAAAAGACCACTACCGATCCAGGAAAGGTCCCGTGTGCTGGCAGTGACGCCCACGAACTCCTCCTCGAATTCCCTTTCCTCCGAGGTCAACTCGGGTGCGGTCCAGATCGGCACAAGCCCTGTCGTGGCGTTCTCGATTCGGAACTGCTCAATGTCATTCTTCCAGCGCGTGCCGGGCGCACCTCGAAGTGTCACCTGCGTATTGGTGCCAATCAGCGAGACCGTGAGGTCGGCACCACGAACGGAGGTGACCCGCAGGCGAGGAATACCTGTCAGCTCGTCTCCGGGATGTGCATGGGGAAGCAACATCGGAACCAACGTTTGACTGAAGTGAAAGATCTTGCCGGGCTTGCGATCCCCCAGCTCGCGCCGAATTGGATGCAACTCCGCGTGACTATCGATCCATGCCGTGAGCCCACCGTCCACTCCGAGTCGAACTCGCGCGATTCCGACCGGGTGCGCCAACCACTCGCCGTAGTCACCGAAGATCCTGAATACCTTCGACTCCAGCAGAGCCTGGTCCGAGGTGTGCGCGGCGGGGATGGGGACCGCGTTATCGAATACTGTGCGACCCTTCAGGTCACTGTGAGGTTCGCCTGTGTATAGGCGGCGAGTGCGAATCAGGTCAGCGACGCGTCCACCAGCAGCCATCGAAGCACCATTCCCGGCCATCGCCGCCCCGAAATGCCCGAAACTGTGATCTGCTGCAGCGCAGGTGAGCTGACAAGGGTCGATGGTGAGGCTACGGCTTCTCTATCCCAGATAGCACCGCTTTAAGGGGCGGCGCGGTGCCGGGAGTGGCCGCCATCCGGCCGACCGCAATACTGCCCTCTTGAGGGCCGGTGGACAAGAACCACTACTCGGCGAGTCGCAGGTACACCTTAACCACGGGGAAGCACCGCTTCGTAGCTCGGACCCAAGCTCAGTCGGTCAGTCAAGGGAGATTAAGCCAGGTCGCGCAGAATTTGGTGCTGGCAAACCAACCGCACCGAGATGCAGGGCAGCTCCAGGCAATCCCGGCTGCCGTGCTGCGTCGAGTTTCGCGGCCATACCGCAGTCCCTCGAGTAGGCAGCCGAAGTGATCGCATGATCGTTCGGGCGGTCGTCAAGAGTAGATGGCTTCGATGTCGGCGGCATACTCGGCGAGTACGACGGCGCGTTTGAGGGACATTTTCGGGGTCAGTTCGCCGGTTTCCTGGGTCCAGTCCGCTGCCAGGATACGAACCTTCTTGATGGCTTCGGCCTTCGAGACCGTCGTGTTCGTCGCCGCGACCGCTGCGTCGACCTCCTCGATCAGCGCGGGGTGGCGTGCCAAATCCGCAACATCCGCAACGTCGAGGCCGTGGCGCTGTGCCCAACCCGGTAGCGCCTCACGATCGAGTGTGATCAACGCTCCCACAAAGGGTTTGCCGTCACCGACCACCATGCACTGGCCGATGAGCGGGTGTGCGCGCAGGGCATCCTCGAGGGGTGCCGGTGAAACGTTCTTGCCTGCGGCGGTGACGATGATTTCCTTCTTACGGCCGGTGATAGTGACAAACCCGTCCGCATCGATCGCACCCAGGTCGCCCGTGCGGAACCAGCCTTCTTCGAAGGCTTCCGCGGTGGCGGACTCGTTGTTCCAATAGCCATCGCAGACCAGGTTTCCCGAAAGCAGCAGCTCACCGTCCTCGGCCACTCGAACCGCATTGCCCTGTAGCGGACGGCCGACCGTGCCGACTCGCATGTGTGTGACCGTATTCAGGGTCAGGGCGGCACTGGTCTCGGTGAGACCGTAGCCCTCGTAGACCGGCATACCGATGCCGCGGAAGAAGTGGCCGAGTCGCTCGCCCAGGGGTCCGCCGCCGGAGATCGCACCCTCGCACCGGCCGCCCAGGGCCGCACGCAGTTTCGCGTAGACCAGGCGATCGAATGCGGCGTGCGAGAGCCGCAGACCGAGTCCGGGCCCGGCTGCCTGCTGGGCCTTGCTCCAGGCAATGGCAGCATCGGCGGCCATATCGAAGACGCGCCCCTGGCCGTTGTCGTGTGCGCGCTGCTTGGCGCCGTTGTAGATCTTCTCGAACACCCGCGGCACCGCGAGGATGAAATCCGGCTGGTACGAAGCGAATTGACTGGTGAGAGTGGACCAGTCGGAGGTATGCGCCACCGTCACCCGGGCATTGAGCGCTCCTACCGAGATCGCGCGTGCGAAGACGTGGGCGAGCGGCAAGAACATCAGGGTGCGCTGGCCTTCGACGAGCAGATTACTGAGCGCGAGTTTGCCGGAGATGGCCTCGCACAGCAGGTTTCCATGGGTGAGCACCACGCCCTTGGGCCTGCCGGTGGTACCGGAGGTGTAAATGAGAGTGGCGGGCGAGTCGGCCCGCACCCGCAGGCGGCGTTCGGCGATAACGCTGTCACCCAAGGTTTTTCCGCGTTCGATGAGCAGTTCCACTGCACCGGCGTCGATGCGCAGCGCCCCGTGCAGGTCGGGAAGGACGATCTCACCGACAGTACGCACGTGCCGGTCGTTCTCCACGATCAGCAGCGATGCCCCGGAGTCTTCCAGGATCCAGCGCGCCTGCTCGGTCGCTGAGGATTCATAGATGGCGACCGTGCACGCGCCGGCGGTCCATATTGCGTAGTCCAACAGCGTCCACTCGTAACGAGTCGACGACATCAGTGCGACCCGGTCCCCCACCTCGACTCCCGAGGCGATGAGTCCCTTGGCCACCGCACGCACCTGCGTGGCGAACCGCGCAGCTGTCACGTCGGACCAACCTCCGGATCCGGGTATTTGGAATGCAACGAATTCTGGTGCGGTACGGGACAATTCATCGAGGATATCGGTCAGTGCCGCATTCTCGGCCATGTCGTAGGACGCCGGAATCTCGAACTTTCCCGGGGTGACCCCTGCTGTTGTCATTCGTTCATGCTCGAATGTCGGACCGCGCGTGACAATGGACGCACGCACCGCGGCTCGCCCGTTGAGGTGTGCGCGCAGTTCTGCGCTACGCGTCGGAGGCGTCAGCGGATTCCCGGGAGCTATGGTGACCCACTCGGAGTGGCTCGTCCGAATAGCGCAATAGTCGCGTGGACAATCAAACTCGATATGGGCCGTGCACCGGACCTCGATGCCAGGTCACAGTCGAGGGCTCGTTGTGGCCTCCGCCACTTCTTCGCTAGCCTGCCCTGAGCCCGACCGGCTCACGACTTACACGGCGGGCTCAAGAGACGAGGGGGCCTCATAGATGAGGAGTTCGGGAGCACGCCGGGCAGCAGCCGCAGCGCTGACAGCGGCCGCAATATTCACAGGACCAGGATTGGGGGGCCGCCCGGGCCGACGACGCAACGACCGGGCCGATCGTCACGGCCGCCGCGACAGCGCAGACCCTTTTCGGCGGTCGGGGGCCCCATCCGATGGCTACCACCGTGCGGGTGAATCCATGTCAGGACTCGGCTTACGGCATGTTCCAGCACATCGTCGTGCACATGCTCGGCAACCGTGAGGATCTGACCTGTACCCAGGCCTTCCCGTATGGCCTGGATTCGCCTATTGGCGTGAGTACCTACTACCCCGCTGATATCGCTGATCTCGACGATGCCCCACTGATCGTGCTGACCCCCGGCATCGCCGTCGACTCCGGTATGTATGACGAAATGGCACGGCAGTTCGTCAGCCGGGGATTCGTCGTCACCATCCCGCACGACTTCACGAATTCGCTGATCCATGTGCCGGCCTTGGGGCTCGCGGTGGCATTGATAGCCGACCGAGATCCGAATTCACCGCTGCACAACAAGATCGATCTGGGCCGCACCATCCTGGCTGGACACTCCGCGGGCGGACAGGCATCCCAGCAATTGGCCGCAGTGCTGCCCGCCATCGCCTCGCAGATCGATCCCACACTGAAACTGGCCGGCGTACTCGCCATCGCACCCGGACCGCTGGCCGTGGGCTCGCTGATCAACGTGCCGACGCTGTATCTCACCGGCTACAACGACTGGGTGGTTCCGGACTTCGGCTGGGTGCGCTGGTGGCAGTACAACCTGACCGCGAACGCACCGGCGTGGATTGCCAACGCCCGCGGCGTGAGCCACTTCTCGCCCGTCGACGGACTCGACAACTACCGCGCCGACGGCACCGCCGTTGCCTGGCTCGAGTATCTGGCCTTCGGCAACGAGACAGCGAAGCAGTTCTTCGTCGGTCCGGATTGGCAGCTGCGCAATGACCCGACCTTTTACAGCGTGGAGCGCAATGCGCTTGCGAACAATGTGCAGTAGTCCCGACAAAATCGACCCTGCGCCCTCGCCCAACTCCGCCTTTACCATCGCGACCGCGGTCGGCACACTCTCTTTGCTCGAGTCGTTCGGTTCGCCCGCAACGAACGCACCTGAGTCAGCAGGTCGCTGACCCGGCCGCTTTCGCTCCCGCTTCCCAGTTTCAGGCGGCACAATGGACAGATCGGCATTGTGCCCGCACTGCAAGAACCGGAGGCGACGATGCCCCTGCGGCACGAACAGTTTCGTTATCGCTTCGGTGATGTCGGCGTCAGCACGGTCAGCTGGCACCAGCCCGCGCACACGCGCTCGGCACCCCGGAGTGCGATGTCCTGAGCTATTTGCGCTATTTCTGCGGTGATGGCGGTGCCAGAGCACGGCCCGCAGATGTGGTCCTCTCACTACAGCCGGGCAACACCGGCGGACCATCGAGCTTCGACCCACTGGCGCGCAACATCATTCAGGTGCTGTCTCGACACGGCGTTCATGCGGAAGTCTGGGCGATGGAGCGGCGCAGCCAGCATCTGGCCGATCGCACCGGTATGCGGGCGGCGGTGGCCGCCGCCGATTATCGGGTGGCCGTGGACTACTACTACCGCGGCCGCTCGATCGGCGGCCGCACTTTTCAGGGGTGGCTGCCCGCGCGAAAACAACGCTTTCTCACCGATTTCGGGGTGCGCGACGCGGTGCGGGACTGGCAGCTTTTGCATACGCTGGAAATACCGGAGCCGGCCGAGCGAGCACGCCGGCTGTTCGTGGGCGGACACTCACTCGGCGGTCCGCTGGCGAACTTCTACTGCCAGTGGGATTTCGCGGACGGGCCCGGCTATCAGGAAATTGCGGGTGTGCTGGGGGTAGACGGGCCGATCACGGTCGATCCATTGGAGATCGCCCGACTGCGGCCGGTATCGGCGGCGGCAGGTGCGGCCCACCGGGCGCTCACCGCGGCCACACGGACCGGCGCTCTGCCCGCATCGAGCAACTGGGGGCCGCTGCGGCTCGGTGATCTCGCGGTGCTGACCGGAATCGCGGCAATCGCAGCACGCTTCGAACCGGACTCGGAAACCGATATCCTGCAGCATGTTCCGCGCGGAATGTTGCTTGACGGTTTGTTCCTGCTGTTATATCCGCGAGGTGGTCCGCGCCGCTGGCGCCTGACCAACGCGGCGTTGTTCGGAACCCTCTTCGGACGTGTCGCGCAAGCGACCACACTGGCCAACGATATGGGCACCTATGCCGGAGCCGTCAGGCACAAGCGCGCCCTGCTTACCGACCTCCCCCGGATTCCGCTCGCCGGTGAGCTGCTCGGCGCGGTGCTGACGCAGCGGCCGCTGCTGATGCCTGCCGATCCGCACGGAACGCTGACCGGCTGGCGCACCTCTTCGGATGCGATTTCCAGCTTCGACGACACCGTATTCGCTTGGGGAAACGGTGAATTCAGCTATCTCAATACCTACGAGTCGCGTCGACTGCCCGTAGAGATGGTGCTCGCCCTGATCGGCGCCCGCACCGGTGCTCTACGGGGGCTACAGCACCGAGACTGGACCGATCATCGACCCCACCTGACCATCGCCGGGGACGTATTCGCCCCGATTCGAACCCGACGCGGGCCACGGCCCAACGAGATCGACGCCCCCGGATACTCGCATCAGGACATGCTCAGCGCCACCCAACCCGATGTCGTCGTCGAGTCGATCGCAGCCTTCCTTACCGCCAACGCCGCCATCGCACGCACCGCATGATCGAATCAGGTAGCACCCTGGACGCGCAGACCAGCGATAAAGCTTTCGACATCACGAGAACTCCGGAGCAGGTGCACAGCTGCCCCGGGCGCGTAATCCGAGATGGTGGCCATGATCAAAGGAAGGCTGTGGCGGCGGTAGCCCACCACCCAGTGCCAAAAGGCGAGGTTCTCCCGCGAACGGCGTACCGCCCGCCACGCACACAGCCAGAGCGGGAAGTCCAGCACCACAATGGTGTCCGCTACCGCCAGCCGAACCTCGGCGATGTCGAAACGACCCAGGTCTCCATCGAGAATCCAGCGATCCCCGTTGGCGAGCTGCTGCTGTACCACCCGCCATCGGTTCGGCGGCAGTGCCGTAGTGCCGGATTGCCAGAAGTGGGCATCCAACTCGACAACGGGTAGTCCAGCAGCCACGCCGAGGCTGCGACTCAAGACCGATTTGCCCGCGCCACCGCGGCCCAGCACCGCGATTCGTCGCGGCCGAACTTCCGTTTCGGCGGACTTTCGGCCGGGGTCAGGTGGCGTGTACATAGCGCCCCGGGGCCGGCTCGAGCGGCTCGAGACCACCGCCACCGAGGGTTTGCGGTGCTGGAATATGGTCACCGGCACGTGCGGCCAGCCAATCCCGCCAGTCCGGCCACCAACTGCCGGCGCTGGTGACCGCGCCCGCCAGCCATTCGACCGGGTCGGCTGGATTCGTCTCGTTGACTTGATATTCCGCTTTCGGGTTGGTCGGCGGATTCACCAGCGCGGCAATGTGACCGCTGCGGGACAGCACGAAACGGGTGTCGCCGCCGAGCATGCCAACGCTGCGATAACAGTTCTCCCACGGGGTGATGTGATCCGAAATACCTGCCAGCACATAAGAATCCGTCGTAACGGAAACCATATCGACGCGAACACCGTCGATTAGCACGCCACCCGGGCGAGCCAGGGCGTTGTGCAGTGCGACGTCGATGAAGTCGGCGTGCAGGTGGGCGGGCATGCGGGTGACATCGGCATTCCAATACAGCAGGTCGAACTTGGGCGGCTTGTTACCGCAAAGGTAGTTGTTCACCCAGTACGACC
Source organism: Nocardia sp. NBC_00511 (assembly GCF_045161165.1). Classification (NCBI taxonomy): domain Bacteria; kingdom Bacillati; phylum Actinomycetota; class Actinomycetes; order Mycobacteriales; family Nocardiaceae; genus Nocardia; species Nocardia sp. NBC_00511. The sequence goes on along the minus strand of NZ_CP107849.1, from coordinate 2,211,862 downwards.
AGATGAGGTCATTCGGGCGCAGCCAAGCGAAACCCTCCGCAAGATGCTTGCCATCGAGATATCCGGCCTGCCGCGACATCTGCTTCGCGGCCTCGGCCAGCGGTCGATTGGCGAAGGCCGCGGGTTCACCGGCTCGAGTGTTGTCCAGCACCGTCACCATCAGAGTGAAGGCCGCCAGCCGATCCAGGCGCCCGGTCTGGGCCAGCAGCGCCGCCGCGCAGCTCGCCAACATCCCCCCGGAGCAGGCGCCCCCCAACAGCACCTGCTCCGAGCCGGTAATCCGTTCGATCGCGTCCATGGCGTCGAAGACCGCCCGCACATAGGTGGCGAGGCCCCAATCCGCATGTGCGCGTTCCGGATTGCGCCATGACATCACGAACGGCTGATGACCGGAAGCCACCATGTACTCGACCATGCTGCGCCCGGGAGCCAGATCGGTGATGTAAAACTTGTTGATCGTCGGTGGCACCATCAACAGCGGTATCGCATGCACGGTCTCGGTGACCGGACGGTACTGGATGAGTTCGAACACCTCGCTGCGGTAGACGACCGCACCGGGGGGTAGTTGCCAGGTCGACGCCCAATTCGAACTCCGAGGCGTCGACCATGCGCGGAATCCGCGGCGCGGACTTCATATCGTTGACGAAGTTGGCCACGCCCTGCACCAGGCTCAGGCCACCGTACTCGAGCGCCACCCGCGCCGAAATCGGGTTCACCAGTGGGAAATTGCTGGGGGCGAGTGCATCGAGCAAGTTTTGCGCCAGGAAGCGAACACGCTTGTCGGCCCGCCAGTCCATATCCGCGATCTTGATGAAATCCATTGTCGCGCTGTATGTCGCGAGATACGACTGCAACGTGCGACGGAGAATCGGATTATGCCGCCAAGCCTTGTCGGCGAACCGGCGGTCCTTCGGGTGTGGCGCCAGTTCGGAATCGCCAGCGACGATATCGCCCAGCTCCTGTAGATATTCACCGACCCGACCCGCTGTGACATCCGGCTTGGCGGCGAGCTTGGCCAGATACTTCAGGGTCGATCCGTCCGGCAAGAAGCGTGTGGCCAGGCCCGGCATGGGATCGATGAGCAGTGTGTCCAGCCGCGAGGTCGACCGAACCGAGTTCTCCATGTGTGCGGACCTTCCGATTGCGGTGATCGGACAGCACTCCGCCTCGTCGAAGAGCACCCCCGATGTTGTCCCGGCTCACATCCTGCGGGCGGTCCGTATCAGTCAGCAATGGACCGCAGCACATTGCAGAATCAGATCTAGATGTGCCCACGCACAATGCACCAAGAAGGACCTCCCCGATACCGCAGAACCAATAGTGAGCGTGACCGCCTGACACTGATAAGTATTGTGCGCAAGAACAATCTATGCCCCTAGTATCAGAACCCGTGAACGACCAGCCTCTGTGGGCCGACGGATTCGTCGCATGCGCGTGCCGCATCCTGCTCGACCGAATCGACGACCTGACCGCCCGAGTATCCGCCGAGATCCAGCGCACCGAACCGGTGTACGGGGAGTTGCATCTGGTGGATCCGGACGACCTGCGAAAAACCAACCGCGACAACCTCTCCGCCGTCCTCGGCTACCTCGCCGGGGACCCCGGCGCAGGCTTCGACACCCCGCAAGCCACCGGCCGCAGCCGGGCTGAGGACGGAGTGCCGCTACCGGCCGTGTTGCGCGCCTATCGGATCGGGTCGAGCGTGGTCTGGGACGAACTGGTGGCACTGGCCGATGATGACCTCGCGGCCAAGCACGCGTTGCTGACCATGGCGTCCGAGGTCTGGAAACTGGTCGACGACTACTCACAAGCACTCACCCGCGGCTACCAGGAGACAGTCACCGCACATGCCCGCCGCGACGAGCGCGCGCAGTATGCGGCGCTCGATGCCCTGCTCACCGGACAAACCGACGGCGCTGGATTGTGGGACTGCGCTCGAACCCTGCAATTGCCCGTGCAGGGCACCTACGTCGCGGTCGCCGCCACCACCGGCTCCCCCACGGGGGAGGCCATTCCCGGTATTGCCGACGCGCTATCGATCCTCGGTATCCGATCGGCCTGGCAGATCCGCCTCGACCATCACGTCGGCCTGGTGGCGTTGACCGAACGGTTCACGGTGGAAAGACTCGAGACGATGATCGCCGAACGTACCGCCGGGCGCGTCGGCATAGCGACGCCGTTCCATTCACTGGCTGACACCCCAGTCGCGCTACGACAAGCTGAATCAACTTGCGCTGCAGCGGATCCCGCGATCAACGAGGTACTGTGCTACCACTCGGCACTCATCCCGGTGTTACTCGCGACCGCACCCGATATCGCGGCCGCCCTCGCCGAGAACGTCCTCGGGCCGGTCCTCGCGCTACCCGAGCACGACCGGACCAGCTTGATCGAAACCGCGCGCGCGTGGTTCGACCACGGGGGCGAAGTGACGACGGTCGCGGAACACCTCTATTGCCACCGCAATACAGTGCGCTTCCGGCTCAACCGCATTGCCGATCTCACCGGCCGACACCTGTCCACCCCCGCTCATGCCGTCGAGCTGTATCTCGCACTCCGCGCCTGTCGAATGCCAGGACCGGCACAGGCGTAGACCAAGGCTGATCCGGCGCCGCACATCAGCCACAGTAATGCGCGGCACGTCGCTGGCCCGATACCTGGAAGAGCACGTCTCCGATAAAACCGCCGGGTCGTTGCGACTTTCACGAGGACTCACGAACACAGCGGGGCCGAAATGCCGCTGTGCGACGAAACATCGGTACTCGATATCGCCCGTGCGTACAGACATTGCCGCGCGGACCCCCCGATAACACGATGGGCTGGCCCGGTCGCCAGATTCCGGTGTGGCCGTAAACCATCCCATCGAGGAGTTCACATCTGATGGCAGCGGTCCTGTTCAACCCGCACACCTACGACCCGAGGTACTTCGATCCCGAAACTCGCAGACTGCTGCGTGCGACCGTCGACTGGTTCGAGGCCAGAGGGAAGCGTGAGTTGCTCGAGCAGTATCGCGAACGCTCTTGGTACGCGGACTTCCTGGAGTTCCAGGCACGCGAGGGTCTGTTCGCCACGTTCATGACTCCCGCCCGCGACGCGGCAGAGGATCCGGACAAGCGCTGGGACACCGCGCGGATCTCCGAACTCTTCGAGATCCTCGCCTTCTACGGGCTCGGCTACTGGTACACCGGCCAGGTCTCCATCCTCGGCGTCGGACCTATCTGGCAGAGCGACAACGCTGCCGCCCGCGCGGCGGCCACGCAGTGGCTATCGGATGGATCCGTAGCCGCGTTCGCCCTGTCCGAGCGGGCGCACGGGGCCGACATCTACTCCACCGACATGATCCTCACCCCGGACGGCAACGGCGGCTTCACCGCAAACGGCGAGAAGTACTACATCGGCAATGGCAAGGGACTGCCCCCGGTTTGGTTGACTCCTGACCTGTGAGGACCTCCTCGCAGTGGAAGGATCACCGACATGCCCAAGCCCTATCCCGAGGAGTTCCGCCGCGACGTAGTCGCGGTCGCCCGCAAGGGCGAGATCCCGTTGACCCAGATCGCGAAGGACTTCGGGATCTCGCAAAGCTGCGTGAAGAACTGGGTGAAACAGGCCGACATCGAGGATGGACATCGCCCCGGCGTCACCGGTGATGAGTCGGCCGAGCTTCGCGAGGCCCGCAAACGGATCCGGCAACTCGAACAAGAAGCCGAGGTCATGCGCCGTGCGGTCGCCTACTTCTCGCGCGATGTGAACCCAAAATGATGTACCCGCTGGTCCTGGACCTGGCCGCAGACAAGATTCCTGTCGCGGTGACCTGTCGGGTACTCGGATTCTCCACCCAAGCATTCTTCAAATGGAAGAAGAACCCTGTCTCGCAACGGGATTGGGACGATGCGCATCTGATCAATGCCGCCTACGACATCCATGCCGACGACCCTGCGTTCGGCTACCGGTTCATCGCCGATGAGTTGCCCGCCCGCGGCATCCGCGCGGGTGAGAACCGAGTCGCCAGATTGTGTTCACAGCAACGGATCTGGAGCGTATTCGCCAAGAAACGCGGGGTGAACCGCAAGTCCGGCCCACCGGTCCACGACGACCTCGTCGACCGCAAATTCACCGCCGACGCCCCGGATGCCGTGTGGCTGACCGATATCACCGAGCACGCCACCGGCGAGGGCAAGCTCTATCTGTGCGCGATCAAGGACGTGTTCTCCAACCGGATCGTGGGCTACTCGATCGATTCTCGGATGAAGGCATCGATCGCGGTATCGGCGCTGCATCACGCCGTCGCGTTCCGCTCACCAGACGCGACGGTCGTTCACTCTGACAGGGGCAGTCAGTTTCGTTCCCGAAAGTTCGTGAATGCATTGTCAGTCAACGGTTTACGAGGCTCGATGGGCCGCGTCGGGGCGTGTGGTGACAATGCGGCCATGGAGTCGTTCTTCGCGCTGCTGCAGAAGAATGTCCTCGACCGGCAGCGCTGGGCGACCCGCGCGGAACTGCGGTTGGCGATCGTGGTCTGGATCGAGAAGACCTACCACCGCACTCGTCGGCAACGCCGACTCGGCCGGCTCACCCCGATCGAGTTTGAGACAATAAACCGGCCCGCGCTCGCGGCCTGAACCACTACACCCGCGAGTCAACCAAACTCGGGGCAGTCCCCAATGTGGCCCGGGTGGTTTCGGTCTTCGGCCGCCGATCGGACATCGACGGTCCGGAGGGATATGTCTTCTTCACCGCCGACTCACAGCACCCGAACTATCACCTGGTCAAGAACACCGTGAACTCGCAGATGTTCGTCGCAGAGTTCACGCTGACCGACTACCCGGTGCCGGTCGAGAACGTGCTGCACACCGGTCAAGCAGCCTTCGACGCCGCGCTCAACACGGTCAATGTGGGCAAGTTCAATATCGGTTTCGCCTCCATCGGGATGGCCGAGCACTGCCTGTACGAAGCGATCACCCACGCCCACAATCGGGTGCTGTACGGCACGCGCGTCACCGAATTCCCGCACGCGCGAAGGTCTTTCGTAGACGCCTACGCTCGCCTGTTCGGTATGAAGCTCTACAGCGACCGCGCCGTGGACTACTTCCGCACCGCCGGTCCCGATGACCGCCGCTACCTGCTGTTCAACCCGATCAACAAGATGAAGGTGACGCAGGAGTCGGAGAAGTCCGTCGCGGCCATGTGGGATGTCATCGCGGCCAAGGGTTTCGAGGCCGACACCTACTTCGACGGTGCGTCCCGCGACATCTTCGCGCCCACCAAACTCGAAGGCACCGTGCACGTCAACCTGGCATTGGTGCTCAAGTTCATGCCGAACTACCTTTTCGCTCCCACCGAGCACAGCGCCGTGCCCGCATTCAAGCAGGCCGGTGACGACGAGTTCCTGTTCCATCAGGGCCCGGCGCGCGGACTGAGCAAGGTCACCTTCGCCGATTGGCGGCGCGCCTACGAAGCCTTCGCCGATCTGCCCAATGTGGCGCTCTTCCTGGAACAGGCCGGGGGCCTGGTTCATCTATTGGAGACCGCAGCGCCCGACGCCGAGCAGCAGCGCGATCTGGATTTCCTGCTCACCCTCGGCCAGATGTTCACACTGCTCGTCTACGGCCAGTTGATTCTGGAACAGGCCGAGATCGTCGATTTCGACCGCGCTGTGCTCGACACCGTATTCGAGGTGTTCGTCAGGGATTTCGCCGAACTGGCGGTGCAGCTGCACGGAAAGTCCTCCTCGACACCGGCGCAACAGGAGTGGGCGCTCACGCGCGTACGCAAACCGGTGGCCGATGCCGAACGCTTCGACACGGTCTGGAAGCAGATCGAAAACCTCTCGGGCGCATACGAAATGAACCCATGAGCGGCGGCCCGGGACAATCCATTCTGCACACTGGGGGAAACATGAATCTCGATCCCGCTCGAAATACCGCCGTAGCCGATAAGGGGCAAGCGCTCACGAGTTCCCCTGCGGAGAACGGTGTCGTCTTCCAGGAAAGGCACGACGGTCGCAGCTCGCTGACCAGTGGGCGCGCCATCCTGGCCGCTGCCGCTTCGGCCACGGATCCGCGACTGGCGCAGGAAATCACCGCCACCGAGAACTGGCGCGGCCGCTATATCGAGCACTTCGCCGCGATCACCGCTCGGGGAGTCGAAGCCGACGCGGCGGTGAACATCGCCCGCCACGGGCTCGACGCTGTCCACGCTCATCTGAACTATCGACAAGGTGACACCGAAGTACCGCTCGAAGCCATGGTGTGGGGCGGCGGCGGTGCCATCGAGGCGCGCACGGTCAACGGGGAACGGTCTCCGGTGACGGAGCTGAGGGTTCCGTACCGCGGCAAGACCCTGTCCGGAACCGAACTACGGGACCAATTGGCCCACTGGAGCGACACCGGAACAGTCGAACCGGGATTCGTCACGGCGATCAACCGGGTGATCGACGAACCAGAGCTCCTGAGGTTGCCGGGCCGGCAGTTCGCCCTCCTGGGTGCCGGTGCGGAAATGGGTCCCCTGGAACCGTTTTGCGAGTGGGGTACGGACCTGCTGGCCATCGACATCCCCAACCCCCGGGTGTCCGATCGCATCGAGGCCACCGCACGCGCGGGAGCCGGACGGGTCACTGTTCCCGTTCTGAAAGGCAATGTCGGCTTGGATGTCCTGCGAGACCTACGTGAGTCGGCGGCGTGGATTCTCAGCAACGCCACGCCCGGTGCCGCACTCGGACTGGGCATGTACGGGTACGCCGACAGCGGTCTGCACGTGCGGCTTTCGGCTGCCGCCGACGCCCTCGCAGCACACCTGCTATCCGTGCGACCCGATACCGCGCTGGCCTACCTCGGCACACCCACCGATGCCTACCTGGTGCCGGCCGCGGTGATGAACGACGCACATCGCCGCTGGAACGCACGCCCCCGTGCCACCGCTCACGTGCAGGACGCGATCCGTATGATGTCCGCCCAGCAGTGGTTCCGGCGCGCATATCGCGAAACCCTCACCGACAGTGCGGGAATCGACTGGGCCGTCGCCGACATCATGCTTCCCGCACAGGGCCCCAATTACGCCCTGGCAAAACGCATTCAACGCTGGCGCACCATCGCCGCCACGGCGCAGGGCCATCGAGTCTCGTTCAATGTCGCCCCCGCCTCCTGGACACGATCGGTCACCAGCAACCGTATGTTCCGCATCGCGTACTCCGGCGTCGAGCATTTCGGCGTCGAAGTCTTCGCCGCCGACACCTCCCGATACCTCATGGCCGCCAAACTCGCCGCCGACCTCGCCGAACCCGCCCACTCCGGACACCGCCATCCCGAGGCACTGATATCCGCGGATGCCAATCACGGCGGACTTTGGCGCCAGCCCTTCGAACCCAAGTCCGGACTCACCGTCGCCGCCGCCGTCGGCGCACTCTCCTTGCTCAATCCGTTCCGTGCCCCGGCCTGAATATCACGGCTCGCGAATGTGAATCCGGACGGTGACATACCACCAGCACCGAAATCCTCTGAGCTCACGGAATGGCATCGCTTTGGCAACCACTCCCGCAGCAACCACGGTGGGCCGCGCCTATCGCGGGGTATCGCTGTTCTCACGTAAGGCCGCACGCCGACAGCGCTTCATCGACGAGGCGGTCGTAGCCTTCGGCGAGCGTGGCTACACGAACTGTTCGCTCGCCGACCTCTGCGCTGCGACGGGGCTGTCCAAACGGCAATTCTACGAGACGTTCCACTCCAAGGAGGACGTCCTGCTCGCCGCCTACGACTCGATCCAAGACGATGCGACAGACGCAGTCGGGGCGGCAATCGTCTTCGTCGAGGTCGTCGGCATCAGCGAACGGGTGGAACGACACCGGCGCGCACGCCGCCAATCATGGTCGACCGTAATGGATTCGGTCGTGACCGCCGTCGGCGGGCCGAATGCGCGCGCCCGCGGAGGCATCACCCGAACGGCGACGGCATTGATCGGGGCGGTCAACGGAATAGGCCACGAATGGGCGCTGTCGAGCTCGCGACCGCCGATCGAGAGCCTTGTCGAACTGCTCGCCCCTATCGCGACCGCCCTCATCACGGTCGAGTCCTAGCAAATCGTTGACATAATCGATCGTTGCTCTGGTACTCCGAGGTTCGCGCCCGACTCGTCGTTGCGGCTGAGCACCTTTTCCAGCCAGGCATTGGGAGGATGTAGCCAATCCACGCTTGACAACTCTGCTATCAGCGCAAGCGGACGAACGGGAGTTCTCTTGAGCGATCAGGAAGATTTACCCTTTCCTGCGGCCGGACTGCTGCTAACCCACTTCCTGACGGTGCGTGACGTCGCCCGCTCACGCGACTTCTATGCCGAGATCCTCGGCGGGCGAGTGGTATTGGCGGAGAACCCTGCGATCGTCAAGATCGCCAACGGCTGGATCATCATGAATCCCGGTGGCGGCCCAACTCCGGACAAGCCCGAGGTAACGCTGACCCCACCACAGCCGGGCGATCCGGTCTCGTCGTTTCTGAACGTGCGAGTCGCTGACATCGCGTCCTTTTATGCTCACGCGAAGGCCAAAGGGGCACAGTTCCTTACCGAGCCCCTCGACCGCAAGGCCGAGCTGCGGTGCTACCTCGTCGACCCCGACGGATATCTCATCGAGGTCGGACAGGCGACCGGCATATTGAGCGGTATCTTCGCCGATCAGCAGAACGACGAGTCGTAGCGAACCCACGTTCGCTATCCTTCCGAACCGCATCAGCCCGCGTGATGCTCATCACTCAGATATGGTACGCACGGCCCAGGAATACGCCCAGAGGGGCGCTAGCCACTCGATTGACCTGCGCGGCAACGCACTCCTCCCCCACTACTGCAGCCCGCGGAAAACATGTGATTCCGGTCCTAGTTCGATGCTTGTTGCAATCTGCATCACTTCCATTTGACAGTCGAAGCAATGTGTGAGACCAGGCGGTGTCACATCGCCGGAGGGGACAGACATGCGTTACAGAGGACGACGAAGTCGACGGCTGATCATCAGTGGCGTGGGCTTCGCGGCGGCGATGATGGTTGCAGGCGGCGTGGCGGTGGCCGCCCCGGAAACCAGCGGACCCGAAACGGTACTGATACAACCGGCGGCGACGATTCCTCTTCCACCGGAACTCGATCCGGCGTTCTACCACCCCTCCACCGATGCAGTCGCAGCCAAGGCACCAGGGGAAATCATCGCGGCCCGCTTGGTAAACCTCGCGAATTTCGGATTGATCCCGCTCAATGTGGATGCGTGGCAAGTCTCGTACCGGTCCAACAACAGCCGTGACGAGCCGATCGCAGCGGTGGCCACCGTGCTCAAACCGCGCGGATCGGCACCGGACAAGCTGGTGTCGATGCAGGTCGCCGAGGACTCGCTCGGGGCGTACTGCGCCCCCTCCTATGCCGTTCAACAGTCGTCGGTCGCGACGCTTGCCGGCCAGATCGTCGCGCCACTGGAATTCATGATCGCCCAGGGTGCGGTCCAGCAGGGGTGGGCGGTGGTGATCCCCGATCACCAGGGCCCGAATGAGGCGTACGCGGCGGGCCCGCTCGCCGGAAGGATCACCCTCGACGGTATTCGCGCGACCCGCGCATTCGAACCGATGCAGCTTGCCACCGATGCCCGTATCGCGATGTACGGCTACTCGGGCGGCGCGATCGCAACCGGTCATGCGGCCGAACTCCACCAGTCCTACGCACCGGAACTCAATATTGTCGGCGTCGCCGAAGGTGGCGTACCAGCCGATCTCGGACCCGTGCTCGACAACAGCATCAACGGTATCTGGTCCGGCATGGCGATGGCGGCCGTCATCGGCCTCAGTCGCGAATACCCCGAGTTCTCAGCACTTCTCGACCAAACCATGGATCCGCTCGGCAAAGCGCTCTCCGTGATCAAGGGCGGATTGTGCGTGCAGTGGAACACCGCTTTGGCCCCTTTCATGAATGTGAAGGGATTCCTCCGGACTCAAGGTGACCCGCTCGACCACCCGGTAGTGCGTGAGGTGCTCGATTCGACGCGGATGGGTAAATCGGTGCCAACCATGCCGATGTACATCTGGCAGGGCAATCCCGATGAACTGATCCCGGTCGGCCAGGTCAACACCCTGATCAACACCTATTGCCAGGATCCAGCGGCCAGCGTGCAGTACACCCGTGAACACCTGTCGGAACACATCACCACCGAGCTTTTCGGTACCGGCCCGGCTCTGCTGTGGCTGCGTGACCGACTCAACGGCGTTCCCGCATCACAGGGTTGCTCGACCAGCGACGTGGGCTGGCTCGCAATGAATCCCGACGGACTGCAGCTGGTCGGCCAGACCTTCGGCGAGACCCTGGCCTCGTTCCTCGGCAAACCGATCGGAGTCAAATAGGTGCCGCCACCTTTCGGTACCCAGTGGAAAACCGATCCAGTAACAAGATCACTGCCACGCAGTACGCAGAAAAATGAAGAACAAGGTCAACACGCAAACTTCTGACGAAGACGGGCAAGCCGGGTACATAGCATCGGATTCATCGCCCAGGTTCGACAACGTGCTGCCGACGAGAGGTATCTCCGTGGACGACCGTAAACCCGCGCCCAGCACTGAGTGGCGAGAGATCATTGCTCCGGACGAGCAGGAGCGGTTCGCGAAGGAAGCCGAGCGGTTCACCCGGATCCAGAACGACCGAGCCCAACGGTACGGAGAGCCCGGCCGCGGATTTCATCGCAAGCCGCTGCTCGCGTTGCGCGCAGAGTTCGATGTCCTGGCAGATCTGCCTGATTACGCGCGATTCGGTCTGTTCGCCACGCCAGGCCCGCACGAGGCGTGGGTGCGCCTGTCGAATGGGATCTTCGACATCAATCCCGACCCGGTGCCCGATATCCGGGGTTTCGCGATCAAGGTCTTCGGTGTAGACGGTCCCGATGCGCGCGACGGCGCACCGGCGTTGAGTCAGGACTTCCTGATGATCCAGGTCGATCCCTTCGGGCTGACCAGTCAGCAGTTCACCGACGCGGCGTGGTCGCTCGCGTTCGACAAACCTTCCCCGCCATCCACGGAAGCGATTCGCCGCCTGCACATCTCAGGATTCGCCGGTACGGTGTTCAATACCACGACGCCCTTTCAGGTGGGGCCCTACGCGGCTCGTGCGCGAGTGGTGCCCGCCGCCGATCACGTGCCCGATCCGAATGCCGAGAACGACTGGGGCGCAGACTTTTACCGCCGGCTTCCACTCACTTACGCATTCCAACTCCAGTTCTTCGTCAGCGAAGACGACACACCGATCGAGGACGCGAAAAAGGTCTGGCCCGAGGCCATCGCACCCTGGATCACCGTTGCGCACCTGACCCTTCCGACCCAGCCCCTCGACCCCGATTTAGCAGCGCAGGCCGAACGAATCTCCTTCGCACCTTGGAATGCCCTGGCTGAACACCGTCCACTCGGCGAGGTCAACCGCGCCCGACGCGTTGTCATGGACCGCAGTGTGGCGAATAGGCGCGGCAGCTACGACCGATGACCGAAGGCCCCGCTTCGGGACTGTTCTCGGCAGCGTAAGGTCCAGCAGGCGTTGATCTTGTTCTGATCCGGTTCGTTACCTGTCTTCAGAGCTCAGGAGGGTCCGCATGCAGTTCGGTCTTTATACCGTCGGTGACGTCACCATGGATCCCACCACCGGCCACGCCCCCAGCGAAGGCGAGCGCATTGCGGCGTTGATGCGGATCGCGGAGAAGGCCGAGGAGATCGGGCTGGACGTATTCGCGATGGGCGAGCACCATAATCGGCCATTCGTCCCGTCCTCCCCGACGACGATGCTGGGATATGTCGCGGGACGAACCGAGCGGATCATGCTCTCCACCTCGACCACGCTCATCACCACCAATGATCCGGTGAAGATCGCCGAGGACTACGCGATGCTGCAACATCTGGCCGGCGGGCGGGTCGACATGATGCTGGGTCGCGGCAACACCGGAGCGGTGTACCCGTGGTTCGGCAAAGACATCCGTGATCAGCAAGAGTTGCAGTTCGAGAACTACAATCTGCTGCACCGATTGTGGCGCGAAGACGTCCTGGACTGGCACGGGAAATTCCGCACTCCCCTGCAGGGTTTCACCTCGACGCCACGCCCCCTGGACGGTGTGCCACCTTTCGTGTGGCACGGCTCGATCAGCAGTACCGAAACCGTCGAACAGGCCGCTTTCTACGGTGACGGCTTCTTCGCCAATCACATCTTCTTCCCGACTTCGCACTTTCAGCGGCTGGTCGACCTGTATCGGCGGCGGTACGAGCATTACGAACATGGCAGCGCGGAACAGGCGATCGTCGGTTTGGGCGGGCATATCTTCATGCGGATGAAGTCGCAGGACGCGATCGAGGAATTCCGGCCCTACTTCGACAATGCCCCGGTCTACGGGCACGGGCCGACGCTGGAAGAATTCCTGGCCGGCACCCCCTTGGCCGTCGGCAGCCCCGAACAGATCATCGATAAGACCATGACCTTCCGCGAAAGCTTCGGCGATTACCAGCGGCTGCTATTCCTGATGGATCACGCCGGACTTCCCCTGAAGATCGTGCTCGAACAGCTCGACCTGCTGGGCGAACACGTCTTGCCGACACTGCACAAGGAGTACGACCGGCTCAAGCCCGCACATGTCCCGGACGCACCGACACACGCGTCGCTGGTCGCCGCGCGCGATGAGGCCGCGCGCAAGGCCGGAGCCGCAGCATGACGAACATTCGCATCAGCGTCATCTCGGCCGGACTGTCGCAGCCGTCCACGACCCGGCTCTTGGCCGACCGCCTCGTCACCGCCGCTGACACCGAGTTGACAAGTGCCGGGCGCACCACGTCCTTCGAGATATTCGAATTGCGGGACTACGCACACGATTTGGTCAACAAACTACTGACCGGATTTCCCTCCGGCCAGATCGGGCCGATGCTGGACCAGGTCACCACCGCCGACGGGCTGATCGTCGTCACGCCCGTCTTCAACGCCTCCTACAGCGGGCTTTTCAAAATGTTCTTCGACGTACTCCCACCGGATTCACTGAACCACAAGCCCATTCTGATCGGCGCGACCGCCGGTACCGAACGCCATTCCCTCGCACTCGATTACGTAATCCGCCCCATGTTCTGCTACCTGCGCGCCGCCGCCGCACCGACCTCGGTCTTCGCGGCCTCGGAAGACTGGGGACCATCGCGGGAACAACAACAAGGTGAGCTGAGCGACCGAATCACTCGGGCCGCGGTCGAATTCTCTGACCTGATCGTGTACCGCCGAGCATCGGAAACCCGAGACCCCTACACCGACCCGATCCCCTTCTCCCAACTACTCCCCGACGTCGTTGCCACCCAGGCATCGGCGATGGAACCCGAATGGTGAAGCAGACAGACTGACGCTCACAGGACTGCGCCGTCACACCTGTCGGCGAATTCCGGTTGTGGTGTACAGGTGGGGTGACCACAGGCGAAGGCCGGAGTCGTTCAGGGCTCGCTGCACGGCGGCCAGGGCACTCGGCGGCAATCCGCAAGCCTCGAGCCCGGATTCGAAGCATGTGTAGTGCGCGAGCAGCCGAATACCCGGGTCGCCATTTCCCCACGCGGTCCCGGTCATCACGGACCGCACCTCGCTGAGCCCAGCCGCCAGGAAAGCGGCCGGAGTTCGCCGGGACCAATCGAAATCTATACCGGACCGGGCGCAGACCTCGACCAACGCGGTGCTGTATCTGTCTACGGCCGAATGCAGCTCACGATCAGGCGCGGATATCACCCAGTCGCGGGGCGGCCGATCGAAGTCCGACACGACCAGCACGCCACCCGGTTTCAACGCGCCCGCAAGCATTTTCAAGACCTTCGAACTGTCCGGCAGCTGCATGAGCAGCAAGCGCGCGTGGATGAGATCGAATGTGCCCGGAGGCCAATCGCTGTTCGCATCGTGCACCCGGACTTCGACGGTGTCGGGCACCTGGATGTGCTCCGGGTGCGGATCGGTGGCGATCACCGATGCGCCGGTCCCAGCGAGCCAGTTCGCGACTGAACCGTTCCCCGAACCGAGATCCAGGCATTTCCATTCAGGCCGAACCCCCAGTTTTCCCAGGATCCCGGTCGTGTGCGGGTTCAGGATTTCAGCGAGCAATCGCAATCGTTCGGCCGCGTCGGTTCCCACACTGCCGAACAACTCCTCCGCACCGACTGCCTCCGGTATCACTCGACCTCCTCGGGATGACCGCAGGTCGAGCGCGGTCGGGTTCGGATGGTTACGTGCTGCGAGGATCACCATTGCGGACCACAACGACCTTATCGCGCAGTGCGCAGAATTTTCCGTTACCCCATTCCGGGGTGCCCGCGGCGCGGAAAGCCGCCACTCGCAGATTGTCCCGAATGACGGATTCCACCTCTGGTGCCGCCCGCATGGCTTGCGGCAACACGCTGATTCCCTGCACGCCCACCGCGAGAGTCGAAGATCGCCGATTCGATGCCGATGCCGGATCACCCGCCGATGATCGATATATGGACCCCGGCGACTTCGTTGTGCAGACCTGTCATGCACTGCTCGAAAACATCGACACACTCGTGGACGAGGTCGCGCGGGAGATCATGCGGGAGGAACCCACGTACGGAGCCGCCGGAGCCGTGGCGGCAGCCGATCTGCGGAACAACAATCGAGAAAACCTTCGCGGGGTGCTCGCGCACCTGGCCGGAAAACCGAGTACCGGGACCGCATTCGCGGTGGCGACCGGACGGCTGCGCGCAGAGCAGGGGGTGCCATTGCCGATTGTGTTGCGGGCCTATCGAATCGGCACCAGGGTGGTTTGGGATCGCATGGTGGTCATGACCGGGGGCGATTCGGTCGCCGCGCAGAGTTTGCTGTCCAGGGCTTCGGATATCTGGCGGTTGGTGGATGACTATTCCCAAGCACTGACCTCGGGATACCAAGAGTCGATCGCCGAGCAGCACCGCCGGGACGCGAGCGCCCGCGCCGCTGCACTGGAAGCGCTGCTTCGCGGCGAGGTAGAGGGAGCGGAGCGACTGCGCGCGTGTGCGGACACCATTCGCATCCCGATACCGGGTAGCTACACGGTGGTCTGCGCCGCAGCGGAATCCACTGCGGTGGAACCGATTCCGGGCACCGCCGAGACCCTGTCCACACTGGGCATACGGTCGGCGTGGCAGACCCGACTGCACAGCGGTGTCGGAATCGTCGCGTTGACGGAAAGTTTCACGATCGAACGACTCGGCGGATTGCTGCGCGAACGCGCTCGTGACGCGGTCGGCATCAGCCCCGTATTCGGCGACCTCGCGCACGCGCACACCGCGCTGAGAAAGGCCGAGCTGGCGTGCGCCGCGGCCGATTCCGGCGAACGTGAGGTACTCCGGTACGAACAGGGGTTGCTCGGTGTGCTGATCGCTAGTTCGCCTGAGGTCGCACATTCCTTGGTCGAGGAGGTCCTGGGCCCGATAATGGCGCTGCACGAGCACGACCGCACGACCCTGCTCACCACTCTGTCGGCCTGGTTCCGCTGGGGCGGCAATATCACCGACCTGTCCGAAAGACTGTTCGTGCATCGAAACACGGTGCGGTTCCGGCTCAACCGGATCACCGAACTGACCGGTAAAAACCTCTCGGTCCCGGGCGAGGCAACCGAACTGCACTTTGCCCTGCGCGCGGCGAATATTGTCAGACAACTGACCAGCTGGACGGCCACGCACAATTGAGGCCGCCCGAGCATTGTGCACACGCATATCGACCCGTCGGATCGGGCGACCGTACGCTCGCAAATACCAACAGAGGCAGGAGATTCGGCGGCCGTGCGGGCCGCACACCGGCGTGGGACTAGGACGGTCATGCGTGTCTTGGTAGCGGAGAACAACGGCAGTGCCCGCCATGCGCTCGTGGTCGCACTGCGCGGGGCGGGGCTGGCGGTAGATGTCGCCGATGATCTACTGGCGGTGGACGAGGCATTGATGACACACCACTATCAGTGCGTGGTGTTGGATCGCATCCTGTCCGGTGCGGATTCAATCGAGTATCTGCGGAACCAGGCAGCCGATGGTTCGGTTCCGATACTGGTGCTCTCCAGCCTGCGCGACCTCGACGATCGCGTCGTCTGCCTCGAACACGGCGAGGACTACTTACAGAAGCCGTTCGCCATGCCCGAACTCGTTCTGCGCGTGCGGAACCTGTGTCGGCGTGCGGCGTGTCTGGGTCCGCGGGTCCTGCGCTGCGGTGATATCGAGTTGGACCGTTGCCGCCACGAGGTGCAGCGAAGTGGCCGGTTGGTTCCCCTGTCGCGCAAGGAATTCTGCGTGCTCGAACAACTGATGATCGACAGCGGCCGGACCGTTTCGCGCACCAGCCTCTTCGAACAGTGCTGGGATGAAATGGCCGATGTGAAATCCAATGCCCTCGATGTCACGATGACGTTCCTGCGTCGCAAACTGGGCCAGCCCTCGGTGATTCGGACGGTCCGGGGGTTCGGATACCGCGTGGAACCGATCTCACCTCACCCGACCGTGCCGGACCCCGACACGATGGCGACCCGGCCGGCGGGCAGCTGTCAGGCGCCGGTCGCGTAGACCGCGGCGAAAGTTTCACACCACTTCAGGTTGTCCCGGACCACCATTGTGTCGGCGGCGTAGACGATTCCCGGCCCCGACCACTCGCTGAAGACCGCGTCGCCTTCGTACTGCTGCTTGTCGAAAACCAACCCGGCGCGCACGTCGGCGGGCAACACCTTCTCGAAGACGTAGGCGTAGAAGTCCCGAATGTTGTCCAGACCCTTGATCACCCCGGTGCCGCTGATCATGAACGCGTCGGGATGGAAATCCTTCATCAAACCGTCCAGATCGCCGACTTTCCAGTATTCGAGATGTTGCTGGAACAGTTCCCGTGTGCGTGTGGCTCCCATGCGACGCTCCTTGCTCCTGGCCGACCGCTAGTCAGCGGATCGGGGCGAAACTCCGGACGCGAACAACGTTACGAACTCAACCTACGTTGAGGTCTATTGAAAGTGGCGTAGATCGCGCCGAAGAATATCGACGCGACCATCGCGAACTCCTGACACAGCTGAGACAAGGCTCTCGAGATCCCACGCTTTCGCGGCCATGAGCAATTGGTCACGCGTGCCCGCTATATGAGCGGGCATATGCTCACCCCGATCGACCAGGAATATGGGGTTCGACGGCAGCTTCACCGTCGAACACAACACCGCCAGCTCACCACGGCCGACCGCCTCCGCCACCATGTAGTGCGGCAGAATTCCCACCGATCCACCGCGGCGCAGCGCCTCGACCGCACTCCGGGTGTCCGGGACCACCATCATGAGATCCTCGTCAAGCGCCCGCCCGAAAACGGCGGTCCAGTAACGGCGCACCATCGACAGATCCGCCTCGCATGCCACGGCCGGAAGTGTGTTCCTGGCCAAGAGGTTCGCGTCGTCCGCTACCTCGGCCGACATCGAGTCGAGCTTGCCGACCAGGATAAATTCCTCCTCCAGCAGTGCTACCGCGCGCAGCCCGGGCACCGACGGGCGCCGCATGGTGATCGCCAGATCCACACAGCCATCGGTCAGGAGATCGATCAGTTGCTCGTCGGTACCGAATACCGCGCGGATCGCCGTACCGGATTCTCTGCACCCGGCCAGCGTCGGCAGCACGAGGGTCGTTGTCAGGTCGGCGGGTCCCCCGACGGTCAGCAACATTCCGGGCGCACCGGTGAAAGCGATGCTCCCCCGAATGAACTGCTCGAGTGCTTCCAGTCGCGGCCCTGCGCCCTCGGCTAGGTGGCAGGCGGCCGGCAGGGCCTTCAATCCTCGCGGGCCGCGCACGAAAAGCGCTCGGCCCACCCCTTTTTCGAGCGCGGTCAGCTGGGCGTTCACGGTCGGTTGGGACAGCCCGAGGCGATCAGCCGCGCGGCTGATCGACCCGAGCTGATATACCGCCAGAAACGTCCTGATCTGTTCGATCCCCACCCGGCTCATGCCGCCACCACACCTGGTCCGATCGTCACGCCGGACATCATGGCAAAGACAACCTTTGGTAAACCTTTGCCCGGTGCGCGACGTCCGGGACTCCCCGGACTCCGGGAGCTTCGTCAGTCCAAGAAGGTGCGCATGGGGTGCCCGTCCCTGTTTGCGGGTGTACGGATGGCTTCCCTGACCTCTTTTTCGCCGATCGCCGCGATGAGGCGTTCCTGACTGGCGTTGACCAACTTCCGCACCTGTTCGTGGCTGACACCGGTGCCGTCGACGACCGCACCGCGCCGGCGTTTCACCACACCGCTGACCATGACGAGATCGATGAGCTCGGGTCGGCCCTGATTGACCACGTGGCCGATCGGGTCCAGGCGGGAGGGCATCGCGAATGGATCGGGGGTCAGGACGATGAGGTCCGCGTACTTGCCGACGGTCAACGAGCCGATTCGATCCTGCAGGCCGAGTGCGGTCGCGCCGCCCACGGTGGCCCACTCGAGCAGGTCGGGCGAACGCACCGGGCTCGCGGTATTGAGATATCCACGTTGCTCGGCGTCGAGGTGAGCGTAGAGGTCGCAGAGGTCGGTCTCGGTGCGCATGACATCGAACATGCTTGTCGCATGGCAGGTCTCGCTATTGGTGGCCAGCGCGATATTGCCGCCGAATCGATGCGGGGTCAGCACATGCGGAAAGCCCTGCCCTTGACGAAGATTGCCGATCGGGGCGTTGACGATGGTGCCGCCACTGTCGGCGACGCGTTTGATGAATTCGTCGGGTACCGAGACCATGTGCATGTACATATTCGTGGGCAGTAGCAGTCCGTGATCGACCAGGCGCGGAATCCACATGGACTGGTCCCAACCGAACAGCCCGCCGTGTGTGGCCACCCGAATTCCATTGTCCCGCGCGAACTTCCACACCACCTGCTCTGGGAACGCGGGGTCCATCCCCGAGTCGATCGCGATCTGCATGCTGACCAGCCGATCGAAATCGTTGTGCGCGTCCCACATCTGCTTCACATGCGCGCCGGTCCCCCACTTCTCCACGGGCACACCCGCATTGGCATAGGTGAAGCGCCCGCGAATACCCGCATCGACCAGCGCCTGCGCGGCGGCCTCCGCCATGTCCGGGGTGGCCGCGCCGTCGGACCAGTCGGACATCGTCGTGGATCCATGGGTCAACGCCTCGGTCGCTCCCAGCAGCGTGCCGGCGTAGATGTCCTCGGGGGTGAAGTGCGGTTTCCAGGTGAAGATCAAATACTGGAAGTAGTCATTGAGCGACCAGTCCACGCCGATACCGCGCAGATGGTTCTGCCAGGTGTGCTGATGCGAGTCGACCAGGCCGGGCATGACGATCTTGCCGGTGGCATCGAAAACCTGCGTCGCGTCGGGCCGCGGCAGGTTCTGGCCGACGCCGGCGATCTTGCCGTCCACGATCAGCACGTCGGACGATTCCAAGACCTGAGTCGGCGGGTCGAGAGTGATGAGGGTGGCCCCGGTGATCAGCAAAGGCCGGGTGGAATCGAAGTCTGGCACCGGTACGGCGGTGGTCATCTCACTCCTCGAATTCGCGTATCGGACAGGGAAATCGGCTGAACTATGCATCACCGGCGTTCTTGGACTCGGCGAGTCCGCCGCCGTCGACCGGGATGAAACCGGCATCGCGAATGAGTGGGATCACCAATGCTGCGGCCTCGGGATCGTCGCTCCAGTAACGCATGTCGGTGCGCTGCCCGTCGCGTTGACCGCGCTGCCCATCGGTGAGCAGCGCGTCCGCGACCCGGTCGCCGAAGGTGCGGACCGACCGCACCGAACCGAGTCGGCGCAGCTGGTACTGCGGACTGGTCAGGCCATCGGGGATAGTCAGGGCGACGACCTCGCCGTTCTGTTCGGTGATCGGATTACTCGGATCGATGATGATCCGGCCTTGCAAGGCTGTGCCGTATTGCTGAGCAATCTCTCCGAACGCCTCCCACCACACCGCGATCACCATCACTTCTGCGGCCGCTATCGCATCGAGGGTCGGCATCGCCCGCGCCGACCCGCCCAGTTCGTCCGCGAGTTGCTGCGGCCCTGCGGGATTGGTCGCGCTGAGCAGTACCTCATGCCCGCCCGCTGCGAGCAATCGCGCCAGGTTGCCGCCGATACGGCCTGTGCCGATGAATCCGACCTTCATGCGCTGTCTCCTTGTTTCGGGTGAAACCGGGTCGCGATCGGACAGAGAGTTGCCAGCTCAGTGCGCAGCGGCCGCGAACCGGCGACTCCACGATTTGCTCGCCGACACCAATTCCTGCGACGGGCGCAGGCGTGCGCGTTCGAATCGGGCCAGCACGGCCGGACCTGCCGCACCTCGGAGACCGTGTATCACGCTGTCGCGCAGTGCGATCGAATCCAGGACGCTGGAGTTGTAGCCCTGCCCGGTGGCCGGGGCCATCGCGTGGGCGGCGTCACCGATTACCGCGATTCGCCCGCGCACCATTCGCTCGGGGTAGTACTCACCGATCGGAGTACCGAACGCGATGCCTTGTTCCAGACATGTGACGACAGCTTGGCACCACGGTTCCGGCCACAGCCTGCGGGCGGTGCCGATCAGCTCGTCGGTGAGACCTGCGGGGAACATCGACATTTCGAGTCCCCGCAGCACTTTGCCGTCCTGGACACAGCCCGTCTGCTCGAGCAGAGCGGTGCGGGTGGGGTCGAACCACGCGAAACCGATCGTGCGATGTCCTTTCGCACGATCGACATTGTTCAGTCCGGGCAGCGGGAAAGCGACCAAAGACTGTGGGGGCGAGTCGAATCCCACCAGATCGTCGGCCGGTAACGGCGTCCCCTGGGGGAGATCGGATTCGGCGATCCATCCACGCCAGGCGAGATATCCGGCGTAATCGGTGAGGGAGTCGACCGGATTCACGACGCCGCGCACCAGACTACGAAAACCGTCCGCGCCCACCAATATCTCGGCCGCGACGAGCTCGGACCCGATATCGGCATAGACCTGCTCGGCGTCCTGGCTCACCGCCAGGACCGGGGTGTCCAGCCGCAACCGCAGCCCGTCGGTCCGGGTGGCGACGTCCGCGAGCCATTCGTACAGTGCGTTGAAGCTGGTCGAGCGCCGGTAGCCGAAAATGTAGGCCAGTGAGGTATCCGGATCCTCCCCGGTGGCCTCGCACAGCATGCGGTAGTCCACGCCGACTCCGCCGCGTCCGGCGAACGTGTCCCGCTTCTCGAATACTGTCGTCTCGATTCCCTTGCGTGCCAGTGCGATCGCGACTGTCAGGCCGCCGATCGATCCGCCCACGACGATGGCCCGATCAGAGGTGGGCATTGCGGGCCTTTCGGTCGGCATGTGGACCCGCCGCATCGGCCAACGCTTGCAGTGAGTGCGCTATCTTCCCTTCCACCTCGTCATCCATCGCGGTTCGCCGGGCACCGAACAGATGCCCGGCGCGGCCGACCGACAGGCACGCCCCCTCCACCACCACTCCACCGGCGATGCCGACGATCACCCGCAGCTCTTCGAGCGCCCGCGCTCCCCCGCGCCCGCCGGTCGACAATCCGATGATCGCGGTTCCCTTGCCGGACAACGCACCTCGGCCGTGCGGACGTGATGCCCAGTCGATGGCGTTCTTCAGCACGCCGGGCAGTGAACCGTTGTACTCGGGCGTGATCATCAGGGCCGCGTCCGCTGCGATAATGGCCGAGCGCAGTGCGATCACCTCGACCGGAACCGGATGTGGGGTGTCGAGATCCTCGTTGTAGTACGGCACCGCACCGAGGGAGTCGAAGACATCGACCTCGATCCCGGACGGGGCCACCCGTGCTGCGGCTTCAGCGAGCCCGCGGCTGATCGAGGCCTCTCGCAGACTGCCCGCGAGCGCGATAACCCGGAACGCTGCCATGGCTGGCTCCTTCGAAGTCTATGACCGCCGAATACACGCCGTGCTCGTCAGCAAATATATGGCATCCCATCGACGTCGTCACACTCGAATGGCCGAGCGGTCTACCGCGACCAAAATCGAACGTTCTTCTCACCCGCTCCTTCCGATCAGTTCAGCGGGCAAATAGATCACGAGCTGTTACGAGAATATTTTCTATCGAATTCCGAGGGCAGATCACCCGCAAGAGGCGACATTTTCGGAATACACCGAAATACGAGATCAATATGTGTCGCCACACAGCACGTGTCGAACCCGCACCCCCGTCGCAAGGTCCGATACTTGCCCGATGACCGCTGCCGACACCCGCGCCCCGGCCACCACGCTCGTAGGCCGCGCCCAGGCCAATGTCGTCTTCGGTACGGTCGCCCTGGCCGTGCTCATGTCGGCGCTGGACCAGACGATCGTCTCGACCGCGCTGCCGACGATCATCGCCGATCTCGGCGGTGCCGGGCATATGTCCTGGGTCGTGACGTCCTATCTGCTGTCCGCGGCGGTCGCCACCGCACTCGCGGGCAAGTTCGGTGATCTGTTCGGCCGCAAACTGATCTTCCAGCTCAGCACGGCGATATTCATCGCGGGGTCACTCGTCGCGGGTATGGCACATGGAATGTCGCTGCTCATCGTGGGCAGGGCGATTCAGGGCGTCGGCGCCGGTGGCCTGCTGGTGACTTCGATGGCATTGATCGCCGATGTCATTCCGCTGCGTGAGCGCGGTAAGTATCAGGGCGGGCTGGGCGCGGTGTTCGGTGTCGCCACCGTCGTCGGCCCGACACTGGGTGGATTGTTCACCGATCACGCCAGTTGGCGCTGGTGCTTCTACGTCAACATCCCGCTCGCGCTCATCATGATCATCGTTGCGGCGCGGGCGATTCCGACGATGCGCGCGCCCGCCAAACCGACCATCGACTATGCGGGCATCGGGCTCATCGCGGTCGGGGTCAGTTGCCTGATCCTGGGTCTGGAATGGGGCGGGCAGGAGTACGCGTGGGGCTCGGCGACCATCGTTGGGCTGTTCGTGGCCGCCGCGGTGCTGGTAGCGGCGTTCGTCCTGGTCGAACAGCGCGCGGCCGAACCGATGCTGCCGATGCGGTTGTTCCGCGGCAACGTATTCGCCGTGTGCTCGATCCTGAGTTTCGTCGTCGGTTTCGCGATGCTCGGCGTGCTCACCTATCTGCCCGCGTATCTGCAATTCGTGGACGGAATATCGGCGACCGCGTCGGGGGTACGGACCTTGCCCCTGGTGGCGGGTTTGCTGGTGACCTCGGTGATTTCGGGCCAGGTGGCGGGAAAGACCGGACGCTACAAGATCTTTCCCATCGCGGGCACCGCGGTGATGGCGGTGGGCCTGTTGCTGATGTCGACCATGGGCCGAGGCACCAGCACCCTGCGCGAATCGCTGTACATGCTGGTGCTGGGGCTGGGACTCGGGCTGGCCATGCAGGTGCTGACCATCGTCGTACAGAACACCGTGCCCTACACCGACCTGGGTACCGCGACAGCCGGAGTGACGTTCTTCCGCACGATCGGCGGCGCCTTCGGCACGGCGATCTTCGGCAGCCTCTATGCCAGCCAACTCGGCCCGAACCTGAATGCGGCGCTGGCGCAGGTCCCCGAGGTGCCGGCGGCGGTCGCCGAGAACCCGCAGCTTTTGCGGAGTCTGCCACTGGAGCAGGCGTATCCGATCATCGACGCGTACGCGGACTCCCTCGACTATGTGTTCCGCTGGGTTGTGCCTGTCGCGGTGATCGGTTTCCTGGTGGCCTGGACCCTGAAGCAGGTACCGCTGCGCCAGAGCATCCGCGCCGACGTGGCCGACGTGGGCTCCGGTTTCGCCATGCCGGACTCCGCCGATCGTGCTGTGCGACTGGAGCATTCGGTGGCCAGCCTCTGGCAGAAGCTGCGCCGGGACGAAGTGCCGGACCCGCTGATCCTGGCCGCGGCGGGCAGCTCGCTCACCCGCGACCAAGCCTGGGCGATCGGACAGGTCCGCATGCTCGAGCAGGCACACGGCCAAGCCACTCTGTCCGCTATCGCGCGGGCGCACTGGATGCCGCCCGAGGCCCTGGAACCGGTGTACGACAAGGCACTTCGCAGTGGCAATGTTCGAATCGACGGTGACCGATACAGCCTCACACCCGCCGGGCAAGCCGAATTCGACCGCATCCACGCCGCCTGGCGAGACTGGCTCGGCGGGCAGCTGGACGACTGGAACTGCACCGACCCCGCCGATCGAGAACTTCTGGATCAGGCCCTGGACAAGATCGCCGCCAAGCTTCTCGACGAATCCGAAAAGACACCGTCCTGAGCTCCGAAACGAACTGACGCCGACGCAATCCACCACCCAACGATGCGATGGAGGCTCACATGGCACGAATCGACGTTCACGCGCACATCTTCCCCGCTGATTACCTCGACGCCCTCGATGAATTCCGGGGATCGAGCGACGGAACCGCCGCGGTGCGCGGACCCGGTCCCGGCACCACCGCGGACGATATCGCGACCCGACTCGCAGTCATGGACAATGCTGATGTCGAATTGCAACTGCTCTCGGTCGCGCCGCAATTCCCGGCATTCGAGGACCCCGAGCACGGATCTACGGCCGCCCGGCTCGCCAATGACGGTGTGGCAGAGGTGGTTCGAAGCAACCGTGCCCGCTTCCGCGGACTCGCGGTGGTGCCCATGCCGCACACCCACAATGCGCTGGACGAAGCCCACCGCGCACTGGAAGAACTGGGTTTGGACGGCATCGCCACGGGAGCCACCGTGCTGGGCCGATCACTCGCCGATGACTACTTCGACCCGCTACTGCGGTACCTGAACGAGCGCGAAGCCATCCTGTTCGTTCACCCGGTCGGCGACGGGCTCGGCTCCCCACTGCTGGCCGCACTCGGATGGGTCACCGGACACGCCACGGAGCTGACCCTGGCCGCCGTCGAGCTCATTCAAAAGGATCTCCTGCGCACCTACCCGAAAATCCGCTACCTGTTCCCCCACATGTGCGGATACGCGCCCTTCATCGCCCAGCGATTGGATCTGCACGCGGACTGGTACCTCCCCGCCGGACGCCCCCCGGTCGCCGAGCAACTGAAGTCGCTGCACTACGACACCGCGAACCCGACCCCCGGTGCGTTGGAGCAAACCATCGGCGTCGTCGGCGCCTCACAACTCATGATCGGCACCGACTTCCCCTTCGAAACCGGCGAATCGCTGATGAACCACCTGACCTACATCGGCAAGTCCGGAATCCCGGCCGATCAGGTCACCGCCATCGAGTCGGAGAACGCGCGCCGCTTCCTCCGACTCTGAACCGGATCAGACTACATGCCCATGGTGACGTTGAATTCGCCGTAGACCTTGTCGATGAGTTCGCCGGACTTCGGGTGGGCCCAGTTGTTCATCCACTCCGAGGTCACCTGCATCCAGGTCACCGGTACGACGCCGGCCTGGGTCATGCGTGTGATCGCACTGTTGTGCGCTTCGGCGGACATGTCGCCCGCGGCGTCGATGATGCCGTAGACCTCGAACCCTTCCCGCAGGCCGTGCAGGGCACTGAAGGTCATGCACATCGACGTCCACAGGCCGGTCAGCACGAGTTTGCGGCGGCCGGTGGAGCGGACGGCGGTCAGCACGGTCTCATCGGCGAGGGCATCGAAGCCCGGCACCGTGCGGACGATGACGTCGTTGCCTGGCGATGCCGCGACGATATCGGCGCGGAACTCACCGTTACCAGGAGGATTGAGGGCGGTCAGCACCGTCGGAATATCGAGTATCCGTGCGGCGGTGGCGATTGCGAGGGCGGCACGGTGGACTCCGTCGCGATCGCGGTCGCCCATTCCGAGGTACATGTGCGGCTGATAGTCGATCAGCAGCAATACGCTCTCGTCGGCATTCAGCGCATCGATCGGAGCCGCTGTTTCGGACATGGTTCCCTCGCTTCCACTCGATCATCGTCATTCACGAATTCCCAGCACACCGCAATTCGTTGCACTGATGCGAATTTCTTTGCGCACTGAATCGATCTCCATAACGGCCGCGAATCAGAACATAGCAAATCCACAGCAATCTTCCCGATCGTGAGTAGGGTAACCGATGCCTCGCCACACATCCTCACAGTTCAGCGGGTCCGATGACCCGTTCGAACAGTCCGCGCGCCCACTACCGCCAGGAGACTCGATGGTGACTGTCCGAGAAGCGTCGTACGAGGTGCTGCGTTCGTTCGGCGCGACCACGGTGGTCGCCAATCCCGGGTCGAACGAGCTGCCGTTCCTGGATCGGCTGCCGGCGGATTTCCAGTTCGTGCTGGCCTTGCAGGAGGGGTCGGTGATCTCGATCGCCGACGGATGCGCACAAGCTTCGGGCAAGCCGGTGGTGGTGTCGGTGCATTCGGCGGCCGGGTTGGCTACCGGCATGGGTGCGCTGACCAACGCCTTCGAGAACGGCGCGCCGTTGATCATCATTGCGGGACAGCAGTTTCGGTCGTTGATGACGCTCGAGGCGATCGTCACCAACCGTGATGCGACCATGCTGCCGCGGCCGCTGGTGAAGTGGAGTTTCGAAGCGCCGAGCCCGGAATCGGTGCCCGCCGTGCTGGCCCGCGCCGCGGCGTGTGCGCTGACCGCGCCCACTGGGCCGGTGTGCGTATCGATTCCGCTCGACGACTGGCGTCGCGACGCGGATGCCGACATCTCGAAATTCGCGGTGGGGCGGAGCATTTCGGGCAATCCGCAGGTACCGCAGGTGGAGATCGAGCACATCGCGCAACGGTTGGAATCGGCGAAGAATCCGCTGCTCGTGCTCGGCCCCGACGTCGACAAGTACGGCGGCTGGGACGCGGGGATCGCGCTCGCCGAAAAACGAAGCCTGGAAGTATTTCTGGGCAGTGGCGAATATTCGCGCATGCCGTTCCCCACCGATCACCGCTGCTTTCGCGGCGCACTGGGGGCGACCATCGAGCAGGTGCGCAACCAGCTCGAACCCTACGATTTCATCGCCTGGGTCGGTGGCGCGCTGCTGCCCTATCACGGATGGGACGCCGGGCCGTACCTGCTGGGCGATACCGAGCTCGTTCACGTCACCGCCGATCCCGCACAGGCCGCCCGTGCACCGCTGGGCCGATCGGTCGTGGGCGATCCAGCCGCCGCGCTGGCGGCCCTCGTCGCTGCGGTCGGACCATCGAATCTGCCACTGCCACAACCGCGCCCGACCCCCGAGCCGGTGGCCCGCACCGGCACCCTGACCGAGCACCAGGTGTGGGATGTACTGGCCGAAGCGCTCCCGTCCGGTGCGCAGTTCGTATGGGACGCACCGTCCATGATCGGCTGGTGGAATCGAGTCCCGATCACCCAGCCGGGCAGCTATTTCGCGCCGGGCGCGGGCACCGTGGGCTTCGGCCTACCCGCCGCGGTCGGAGTGAGCCTGGCCCGCCCGGACCGGCACACCATCGCCATCCTCGGTGACGGAGCCAGCAATTACACCATCGCCGGACTCTGGACCGCGGCACAGCATCACTGCGATGTCACCTTCTTCGTCCTGCGCAACGGCACCTATCAGGTGCTCGAGGACTATGCGACCCTGCTGCACGCACAGCTGCCCGACATCAAACTCCGGGACATCGACTTCGTCGCACTCGCCACCGGTTACGGCGTTGCCGCCGAACGGGTTTCCACAGCGGAGGCCACCGTCGCCGCATTGGGCAAAGCCTTCGCCGAGCCCGGACCGCACCTGATCGAGTGCAATGTGATGGCCGAGTCCAGCGGCATGTTCTGAGGGTCCCGCTCCGAAATCGCTCGACGAGAGGAGTCGCTGTGCGCCAGGATCCGTACGCCTACCTTCCCGAACTCCCCGGATTCACTGTCACCTCGGAGAACTTCGCGCAGGGTGCACCGTTACCGCGAGTACACGCCGCCGCAGCAGTCGGCGGTTCCGACATCTCCCCACAGCTGTCCTGGTCCGGATTCCCTTCGGACACCAAGAGTTTCGCCGTGACCGTCTACGACGCGGACGCGCCGACCGTCTCCGGATTCTGGCACTGGTGCGTGGCGGACATTCCCGGCACGGTCACCTCACTGCCCAGTGGGGCCGGAGACGGGACCGCGCTCCCCTCCGGGGCGCTGGTGCTGCGTGCGGATGCGGGCACGGCCCGCTACACGGGTGCGGCTCCACCTCCGGGCACCGGTGTGCATCGCTACTACTTTGCCGTGCACGCGATCCCGTTGGATCGACTCGAGGTCGACGAGTTCACCAGTGGCGCGGTGCTCGGGTTCAACCTCTTCGCCACCGCGACCGCCCGCGCGATTCTCATCGGCACCTACGACGCCACCTGATTTCGGCTCCACAGTCCGAGACCCATTCGCATCCAGAAGGAGAGTCCCCGCAGTGGATACACCCATGAACCGGCGAAATATTCTGGTAGGCAGCATTGTTGGTGCCGCCGCACTAGCAGCGGGGGCGGCCTGCTCGAAGTCCGACGATGCCAAGAGCTCCACCTCGTCATCGAGTGCTGCTGCTGCGGCGCTCTCGCAGCAGGCCAAGGACACCACGGTGGTCCTGGTGCACGGGGCGGGCTTGGACGGCAGCAGCTGGGCCAAGGTCAGTGAGCAACTGCGAGCCGATGGTTATCAGGTGACCGTGCCCGCGAATCCTTTGCGCAGCATCGGCATCGACTCCGATTACATCGGCAAGGTCGTCGGCGCGATCAACGGCCCAGTGGTGCTGGTCGCCCACTCCTACGGCGGCGCGATCATCACCGAGATCGGCGCGAAGTTCCCGAACGTCAAGGGACTGGTCTACTCCGCGGCCTTCGCCCCCGACGCCGGCGAGTCCTGCCTGTCGATCGTCAGCGCCTACCCGCCCAACAAACTGGCGGCCGCCACCGTGCCCTCCACGTACACCGTCGACATCGCCGGCGCTCAGGTCCCCGAACTCCTGGTGGACCCGGCGAAGTTTCCCGGCGCGTTCGCCGAGGGCCTGCCCGAGGCACTCGCCAAGGAACTCGCCGCCTCCGGCCGCCCCGCCACCCCCCTGGCACTGGACGGCAAGGTAACCGAGGCGGCGTGGAAGACGGTGCCGTCCTGGTTCGTCGTCACCACCGAAGACCAGGCCATCCCGCCGGACGCACAGAAGATGATGTCTGCCCGCGCCAACCCCAAGAAGGTGGTCGAGGTCGCCTCCCCGCACCTGGTCGCACTCGCACACCCCGACAAGGTCGTGGCAGTGATTCGCGAAGCCGTGGGCTAGCCGACCCCGTTCCCCGCTGATTACCGAAAGCTGGTTATTCGTGCCGTCGCCGACGTTGCTCGATGTTTCGCGCTGGCAGTTCGCGATCACCGTCGCGTTCCATATGACCTTCCCGGCCATCACCGTCGGGTTGTCGGTCTTCCTCGCGGTGGTCTACGGGCTGTACATGCGCACCGGAAACACGACCTATCTTCAGATGTTTCGATTCTGGAAGCGAATATTCGCCGTCGGGTTCGGCCTCGGCGTGGTCGCGGGAACGGTGCTGACCTTCGAATTCGGCTTGAACTGGGGCGAATTCGCGGCCCGCACGGGTCCGATTCTGGGGCCCATCATCGGCATGGAGGTCGTGACGGCCTTCTTCGTGGAGGCCGGATTCATCGGCGTCATGCTCTACGGGGAGGGCAGGGTCGCACCGCGAGTGATGCTGCTGAGCTGCTGCATGGTGGCGCTGGGGACACTGCTGTCCACCACGTGGATTCTGATGGCGAACTCGTGGATGCAGACACCGGCGGGATACCGGGAGGAGAACGGCCGGTTCGTGCCGGTGGATTGGACGCAGATCATGTTCAATCCATCGTTCGGCTGGCGGTTCCCCCATATGCTGCTCGCCGTCCTGATCTCGGCCGCGATACTGGTCGCGGCGGTCGGCGCGTACCACCTGCGCCGAGGCTCGCACGAGGAATTCGCGCGTCGCACGCTGTCCATCGGATTGGGCATCGTGGCGCTGCTGCTACCGATTCAGATGTACGTCGGTGACGGCGTCGGCGATATGGTCGGCAAGTATCAACTCTCGAAACTCACTGCGATGGAAGGCAATTGGGATTCCACCAATACCGGGTGGAATGCGTTCGTCATCCCGGATCAGAACGCGCAGCGCAATCGGGCCCAACTCACCGTCCCGGAGATGGGGAGTTGGATCGGCAAGGACCTGTCCGGTCATACTCCGGTACCGGGGCAGGATCTGATACCCCGTGACCAACAGCCGAATTCGTGGCCGACCTTCTGGGGCTTCCGGATCATGTACTACACCGCGCAGCTGCTGCTGGCCGCGGCGTTGGCGGGCGTGGTGCTACGCCTGCGCGGAAAGCTGTACACCGCACCGCGATTTCACCGCTTCGTGACCTGGCTCGCACCTGCGGGCATCATCGCGATCATCGGCGGCTGGGTGCTCGCAGAGACCGGTCGCCAGCCCTATGTGGTGTACGGGAAACTTCTGACCGCCGAAGGTGTTTCGGAGCTGGCATCGGGTGCGGTGGTGGCCTCGCTGGCGGTGTTCGCGGCGCTGTACGGCGCGATGCTCGCGCTCTGGATCGGCTATGTCGTGCGCTGTGTTCGGCGCGGACCCGACGCCGTCGCACCGGCGATCGCACAGGAGGTCTGATGGCGAACGGTTGTTTGGCGCTGGCGCTGTTCTGCCTGCTGATGTACGTCACCCTGGACGGATACGACCTGGGGATCGGCATTCTCATGCCGAGCGTGCGCGACGGCGCGCACCGCCGGGAGATGGTCGAGATCGTCGCGACCGCCTGGGACGCCAACGAGTCCTGGATCGTGCTGCTGGGAATCGTGCTGTTCGGGGCGTTCCCGCTGGCCTACGGGGTGCTGCTGCCCGCGATGTACATCCCGTTCCTGGTGATTCTGTTCGGGTTGTTCCTGCGCGCGGCGGCCATCGAGTTCGTGTCCGCTTCCACGGGTGTGCCCAGGCTGCCGTGCGGGGTGTTCGGCTGGTCGTCGGTGGTGACCGCGTTCGGGCAGGGCATGCTCGTCGGTGGACTGCTGACGGGTGTCTCGCACTCCGGAATCCGGTTCACCGGTGGCACTTTCGACTTCTTCGGCTGGTTCCCGGTGCTGACCGGGACCGCGACGGTGGCGCTCTACGCGGCGGCCGGAGCCGCGTATCTGCAACACAAGTCCGAGGGAGCCCTGCGGGCACGGGCGGCGACACGGGGCCGTATCGCGGCGGTGGTCGCGTTCGGGCTCCTGACGGCTACGGCGGCAACACTGACCGCGGCCACCCCGCTGCACTGGGTGTCCGGGACGGGGATGGGAACGGTACTTCTCTACACCGGTACCGGCGCGGGAATCGCCGGTCTGATGGCGGCCGCGATCCTGTTCGGCCGCCAAGGTGATGCCTTACCGCTCGTCGCTGTGGTGCTGACACAGGCAGGGGTGATCGTCGCGGTCGGCGCACTGCTGTATCCGCTGCTGGTGCCGCCCGACATCACCGTGGCAGCGGCCGAATCACCTTATAGTTCACTGCGTTTCGTGCTTATCGGCGTGGGCGTGAACCTCCCGCTGCTGCTGTTCTACAACTGGTTCGCGCATCGGGTGTTCCGCGGCAGATACCGACCCGACCTCCCGGCGCAATCTCCCAGCGGCCACGCACTGGGCCCGGCCTCCACGGCGGTGGCGCGGTGAACGCGCACCGCAGTGGCCCTGCCAGGGGGCCGTCGACTGCACGACGTGTCGGACGGGTCGTCTCCGCGATCACATGGGTCGCGTTCGGGATTCTGTTGTCGTTCACCTTCACCGGCATCTTCGGCGGAACGCCACTGCATCGCGCACTCAATATCGCCGCTATCGCGGTCTGCGTCCTGTTGGGCCTGCTGGTGTGGATCGCCGACGAACGACGGGAAGCGGTTCGACGAGCCGATGATGATCGCGATGCCTGATGCGGTCCACGGTCGCGGAAGTGACCGCACCACAGCTCTACTCGGTGCCCTGGCCGCACCGGGGCAGGCCGCGCTACGGCGTTCGGCCATCGCCCGGGTATTCGGTCTGCTCGGCACGGTGTCGATGTGGGGCGCGGTTGTCACAGCACTCACCTCCGATGACTCGGCACAGTGGTTGCCGGTGCTGGCGGGTGGTGCGCTGTTGCGGCTGTGCGGATACCACTACGCCGATCGAGCCGCACGACTCGGCGGAGCGGCGATTGCCGCACACGTCGCCGAATCCGTCACTCCGGTCGCGAATCCGGCGACCGCGGCCGCCGATCCCGCCGGAACCGCCTGGCGGATGCTCGATCTCGGACGCCGGATCGGGGAATTCCAGCGGCACCATGTTCCGGCTCGCCTGGCGGCGGCGCCGAGCGCGGCGGCTGTCCTGCTGGTAGTGGCCGTGACACATTGGCCCGCAGCGGTTCTGCTGCTCCTAGCGACCCCGATCATCCCCGCCAATCTATGGGTACTGGGCCTGTCGACGCGGGCCGCCGCCGCGGCGGAACTCGAGGCCTCGCGCCTGCTCTCGGCCCGGCTGCACGATCGGTTCCGCGGCCTGCACACCCTCACCGCATTGCATGCCATCGCGAGCGAGCGTGAGCGAATCCGCAGTGCCGCAGCGGGTTTGCAGCGTTCGGCCATGATGGTGCTGCGCCGGGCGATTCTCGCGGGAACGGTGCTCGACGCCGTGGTCACCATCGCCGTGGCGGTGATCGCGACCTACTGCGGGCTGACCTTGCTCGGCTATCTGGCACTCACTGCGACGCCCGTGCTGTCGTTCGGCGCCGCGCTTTTCGTACTGGTGCTCGCACCGGTCTACTTCGCACCGTGGCGCGATCTCGCGACGGGTTACCACCTGCGTGACTCCGCACTCGCGGCCACGGCCGAATTGGCCTGTGCGATAGCTGGTTCCGCGACCAGCGCCGATACGCCGATCAGTCGGTCCACCCATCCGCCCGCCCTCTCCGCCCACGATGTGGCGGTGCGCGCGCTACGCGGGCTGGATATCGAGGTACGGCCCGGCACGATCCTCGCGCTGACCGGCCCCTCGGGCAGCGGCAAGACGACGATCCTGAGCCTGTTCGCGGGGTTGATGACACCGGACCGCGGACACGTCACGATCGACGACCGGCCGCCCCTGCCCGGAAGTTGCTCATGGCTGGGGCATCAAACCGCGATCCTGGCGGGCTCGCTCGCCGACAATGTCCGGCTCGGCTCGCCGGAGGCTTCCACACCCCAGGTTCGGGACGCACTCGAACGTGCGGGACTGTCCGCACTGTTGAACAGCCTGCCGCACGGCATCGACACAGCGGTCGGGGCCGACGGAGCGGGGCTGTCCACCGGTGAGGCGCAACGACTTTCGCTGGCCCGCGCACTGTTGCGCGACGCTCCGCTGTGGCTCGTGGACGAACCCACCGCGCATCTGGACGCGGCCACCGAAGCCGCGCTGTTGCCCACCCTGGCGGCAGCCTGGTCCGGCCGCACCGTCGTGGTGGCGACACATTCACCCGCCGTGGCTGCGCTGGCCGATCTAACCCTCGACCTCGCCGACCGTCTCGCGGCGATATCGCCTCCAACTGCGAGACCGCTTCCCGCCGAGGCGAGCCGATGACATCCCGCGCACTGCACCGCTTCCTCGGGCTGCTCGATCGCCGGGCCGTGCTGCGCCTGTGCGCGGTCTCGCTCTGCGCCTGCGTCGCGGCGCTGGCAGGTGTGGGCCTGCTCGGGCTCTCCGGTTGGTTCCTGGCCGCCTGCGCCTTGTCCGGGGCCGGAGTGCTGCCCGGATTCAACTACTACCTGCCCAGCGGCGGAGTTCGTGCGCTGGCGCTCACCCGGATCGGCGCGCGTTACGGCGAACGCCTCGGAGCCCACGCCTGCGCGTTGGACTGGCTGGCACGAATCCGATTGCGACTCTTCGACGATCTGGCCGAGGCGCCCGCCTCGGTACAGCGCGAGGCTACCCATTCCGATGCGCTGGACCGGGTCATGAACGACGCGGAGTCCCTCGACAACGCACTCGTCGGCGTGGTCATCCCGCTGTGCGCGATCGGGGCCACCTTCCTCGCCGGAGTCAGTGTGCTGGCCTGGATGTTCGTCCCGGCCGCGATCGGCTGCGCGATCGGCGCGAGTGCGGCCGCACTCGCGATGGTCGTTCGCATGCGGACACGGCGGACATTGTCGACCGAGCTGGCCGACGCACGCGGCGCCGCCCGCGTCAGAATCACGATGGTCGCAAGCGCCGCACCGGAACTGGTATGCCTCGGCGCGGCCCCTCAGTTGCAACGCGAACTTCGATCGCAGCTGACTCGGATCGAGCGCATCGAAGCGCGCGCCGCTGTCCGTGACGCCCGGGCGCTGCTCGCGATGCGCGTACTGGGCATGGGAGTCGTTGCGTTGGTGTTGTTCTCACTGCACACCGGTACGTCGACGCTGGTCCTGCCCACGGCGACGATGGTGACACTGTTGACAGTTCTGCTCATGGAACAGCTTGAAGCCGTCGTCGGCATTACCCGGCAATGTGCCGAATCCTGCTCGGCAGCAGAACGTCTGACGATGTTGCGCACCTCGGCCCGATACCAGCCGACGCCGCGGCTACTGGATCTGCCGTTCGAGCCCGGAACCACGACCATCGTTTCGGGGCCTTCGGGAATCGGCAAGACCACCGCCCTGCGCGCACTCGCCACCACTCCCCTGCCGCCACGTGCCCTGGTGCCCGTGTGGCATGACGATCCGCTGTTCACCGGCTCGGTTGCCGAGAACCTGCGGATGGCCGCACCCGAGCTGACAGACACCGAATTACGACAACTACTCGACGATTTCGGGCTGAGCGCCCTCACGGCGGAGACAATGCTCGGCGCGGGCGCGCATACCCTCTCCCATGGTGAGACCCGCCGCTTCACCATCGCGCGCGCGGTCGCCGGCAATCCCCGAGTTCTCATCCTCGACGAACCCACCGAGGGCCTGGATCCCGCGCAGATCCGCGACACCTTCGAAGCCATTCGTCGCAGGCTCCCGCACGCCACGCTCGTCGCCGCTGTCCACGACCGCCATCACCGGCATTTGCCGACCTCGGATATTCGGCATGTGCGCCTCGATTGACCCCGGTGTGAGCCAGCTCTCTGGCCCACGCAGCTAACTATCAGTAGTCTCCAGTACGGGAACATCCCATAACGGAATAGTCCCACTACGGAGAGAGTTGAGGTCGATATGTCCAGCCGCACCGACGCCGACGCCCGGATTCAGACCGGTATCAGGCGACTCATCGCGCGAGCGGTCTTCGTCAACGACGCGATCGCCCGGGAGTTGGGGTTGCGATTGGTGGACATGCAGGTCCTCAACCTGATGTCGCTGCCGGGCGGTCCGGTCACGCCTGGCGACATCAGCGCGGTGACCGGACTGCCGTCGAGCACCACCACGCGGGTGGTGGACCGACTCGAGGCCGCCGGGTTCGTCCATCGGGTCGCCGATCCGACCGATCGGCGCAAGGTGACCTTGACCCTGGACACCGCACGGCTCGCCGATCGCGAGCGCAACTACCAGGCGCTGCGGGCGGCCAATACGGCCCGCAACGACCGGTACTCCACGGCCGAGCTCGAACTGGTGGCGCGCTACCTCGAAGAGCACGTCGCCGATCCGGTCGGACAACCGCATTAGCGGCCCGGCGTACCACCGCCACCACCGATTTCACTCAGGAGACAATTCACCACCGGGAGTTCATCATGTTCGGTTTGCCCACTTGGTTCGATGTCACCACCAGCGCACCCACCACATCCATTCCGTTCTACCTCGAGCTGTTCGGGTGGACCGTGAAACCCCTCAGTGACACCGAATACGGCAAGTACCTGCTGTTCCACAAGGACGGGCTGCCAGTGGCCGGACTGGTGGAACGCGGCCCCGGGACCACGCAGCCCGATGGCTGGCTGACCTATCTCTCCACCTCCGATATCCAGGCCACCCTCACCACGGCCGCAGCCAACAAAGGCGAAACACAGCGGCCCGCGCTCGAGGTCGTGGGCATCGGCGAGCTCGCGGTACTCACCGACCCGGTGCGGTCCTCGATCGGTGTCGCACAGCTCGGTGCCGACACCCAGACCGCGCCGGCAGGCCCGGGCACCCCGGTGTGGACCGAGATCGAGACCGTGGACTGGCCGGTCACCGTCGACTTCCTGACCGCCACCTTCGGTGTGCACACCGAAAACCAGTCCACCACACCGGGTTCGCGGTTCGCGACCGTGCACGATGAGAATCAGCCGCGCGGCGGCATCTTCGAACTGCCCGCCGATGTGCCGCATTCGCGCTGGGAGGTCGCCTTCCTGGTGGACGACGCGCAGCAAGCGGTCGACCGGGCCGTCGCCCTGGGCGCGCAGATCGTCCGGCCCGTCTACCCGGTTCCGGTCGGCACCGGATTCGGCGCTCGCCTGGCCGATCCGGCCGGTGCGCATTTCAATGTCATCGCCTTCTGACCCGAACGGACGAAAGGTACGAAAATGACCGACGCAGTCGAAAACCGTCGTATTGCCAAGCATTTCGTCGAATTGTTCTACGCGGAGAAGAATCCGAGTCGGGCAGTCGAACTGTACGTCGCCCCGGACTACACCGAGCACAACCAGTACGCGGCGCCGGGCGGGGCAGGTACCGGATCCGAGCGCCTGTTGAACTACGGCAAGGGTCTGCATCAGACCAAACCGCATGTGCTGTTCGAGGTGCGGCGGATCATCGCCGACGAGCACAACGCCGTGGTGCACGGCACCTACATGATGGATGGCCCCCAAGGCGAGGCAATCGCGGTCGCGAGCGTGTATCGACTCGAGGACGGCAAGCTGGCCGAACACTGGGAAGTCCACGAAACGGTCGACCCGCTCAGTCGCAACCCGTTGCCGATGGTCTGAATCGGTCGCGGCACCGTCCAATTCGGGAACACACCAGCACGGCCCATTCGCGCCAGTCCAGGCATACCGAAGGGATCGACGATGAACTCGAAGAAGTCTTCCGCAGCCACCGCACTGGCCGTGATTTCGATCGCGGCACTTGTCGGCTGTAGCTCCACACCCGAGCGGGCCGCCGAGAACACCGACGGTGGAACCCAGAGCGCCCCACCGCGAATCGGCGCTTTCGAGAAGGTCGCCGAGAATACCGGCATGTGGTCCGGCATCGCGGTGTCAGCGCAGGGCCGCAAGTTCGTCAGCTTCCCGAAATGGGGTGACGACGGCACTCCCTACACCGTCGCCGAAATCGTCGACGGCAAGACTGTCGCCTACCCCGATGCCGCACACAACGCCGCCGAGGGCGACGCCGCCACCCGATTCATCAGCCCCCTGGCGGTGGTGATCGACGCCCAGGATCGGCTCTGGGTGCTCGATACCGGCAGCGTCGAGTGGGGCCCCGTCGTGCCGGGCGGACCGAAACTCGTGCAGATCGATCTGAAGTCGAACAAGGTCGAGCGCACCATTGTGATCGGCCCGGACGCCGCCCCATCCAACAGCTACCTCAACGATGTGCGCTTCGATCTGAACCGTGGCCCCGACGGCACCGCGTACATCACCGACTCCGGCTCCAGTGCCCTGATCGTGGTGGACCTGGCCACCGGGGCGGCCACCCGACGTCTGGCCGGGACCGAATCAGTGAGCGCCGTCCCGGAATTCACGCCCATGATCAACGACAAGCCGATGATGACCCGCTACCCCGGATCCGCACCCGGATATGTGAACACCGCCGCGGATGGCATCGCGCTCAGCCATGACGGCAAGACCCTGTACTACAGCCCCATGACCTCCCGGCACCTCTACAGCATCGACGCCGCACTGCTCGCCGACCCCGCACAGAACGACGCGACACTGGCAAAAGCCGTTGTGGATCAAGGTGTCAAAGGTGTCAGCGACGGGATGACCGCCGACGACAAGGGCAATCTCTACACCACCGACCAGGAACGCAATCAGATCCTGCGACGGCTGCCCGACGGCCGCTACGAAACCCAGGTGCAGGATCCTGGATTCGACTGGATCGACTCGGTGACAGTCGCCGAGGACGGCTACCTCTACTTCACCGTCAATCAGCTCAACGCGCTGCCGCCGTTCAACGACGGTAAAGACATGCGGCAGAAGCCTCTTCACCTGTACCGCACCAAAGTCGACGCCGGCCCGGCCTAAGTCCCGGACCGACTCGGTAATCGACTCATCGAATACGCCGACAACCGCGCCACGAACCGAGGGCCCCGTATCGCACGCCAACCAGAAAGGTCGCTCATGACTACCCAAGAACTGCCTGTACGCGGAGTGGAAAGTGTCACCGATCGCGCCGAGTACGGCGGTGACTCGCAGGTCGACCGTAAAGCCATCGTGCTGCCTCCCGGAGAGCCCGCCGAGACGGACCCGTTCCTGGCCTTGATGGAGGATTGGTTCAGCACCGTGGGCTTCGACTGGCATCCGCATCGGGGTATCGAGACGATCACCTACGTGGTCGACGGCGAACTCCAGCACCGCGATAATCGCGGCGGCAACGGCATTCTCGGACAGGGCGATGTGCAGTGGATGACAGCCGGTCGGGGCCTATTGCACGCCGAGACCGCGTTCGAGGGCCGACAGGTCCACACATTGCAGTTGTGGCTGAACCTGCCCGCCACCGACAAACTGACCGAGCCCACCTATCAGGATCTGCGCGCCGCCGACATGCCCACCCGTGTGGAACCCGGTGCGGTGGTGAAGGTCTTCTCCGGCCGGTCCGGCGAGGTGAGCGGGCCCGCGCGAAATCATGTGCCGGTCACCATGATCGACGCGGTGCTCGAACCCGATGCCACCCTCGATCACGAAATCCCCGCGATGCAGGAGGGTTTCGCCTACGTGCTGCGCGGCAGCGGCGAGTTCGCGCGCGACACCGCTCACGCCGGGCAGGTAGTGCGGCTCGAGCCCAGCACCGGACAGCCGAATGTGCTGCAGGTTCGCAATACCGGTTCCCAGCCACTGCAATTCCTGCTCTGGACGGGCGTACCGCTGCACGAACCAGTCGCCATGGGTGGCCCATTCGTCATGAACACCCGCGCTGAGCTGCAGCAAGCCGTCCGCGACTACCAGGCGGGCGAGTTCGGCCCCTTCCCGGAGTAGAATCTCCCCGACGTCCCTGAATCCGGCTTACCCGGCCGGATTCAAGGGCCGTACTCGTGTCAGCTCGACGGGTTCCAACTGGTACATCGGTCACCCCGCGCGGCGTGCCTCAAATGCTCCCAGACGGTCGAAAACCTTCAGCTTGATCGGTAGTGCCCACCGGTCACCGGAATAGTAGGGGCACGGGCAGCCTCCCACCGTTACGGCACCAGCTTCCAACCAAGAATCTGATCTTGATCAACGTCCGAGGGCAATCATGGCGACCGCGCCGGCATCCTTAACTCGACACGAGCTCGCACTCGAGTCCACCGAAGCCAGCAACTACGGTGACCGCCGATGAACCCGACGAACGATCGGCATCTCGGCGTTAATCTGTTCGCCTCGGGTGTGATTTGGTGTCGATGCTGTACGTGCCACCCAAGGGGCTCGAACCTGCGTCACCGAACTGCATGGGCATCGATCTTGGAGGCCGATCGGCGCCGCCACCCTGGTGCCGGGGGTTGCTAGTAACTCGCTGCAATCGAATGAAAACGTTTCAAGATCACCGGTTTCTACGAATTTTCTACGAATCTGCACGCAGTTTTGTTGGGCATCAACGGGGCCACGCCGGAAAGCGTTGGGAACAGATTGTAACGCCTACCTGCGCCGATGCCGGATTGATGGGTCACGACGGGATACGTTGGGAACCAGCGGTTTTGCTGTCCTTAATTCGTGATCGCGTGCGCACGCTCGACTACCACTGCGGCCGAGACGATTCCGGGGATCGGCGCGGCGATCACAGCACTCGGTGTGCGCTCGGCGTGGCGAGTGCGCCTCGACAGCCATGTGGGTATCGTCGCCCTCACCGCGACCTTCACCATCGATCGCCTGCACGCCGCGCTGACCGAACGCACCCTCGGCCGCACCGGGGTCAGCCCGGTCTTCGCCGGGCTGACGGCCGCGCCGGAGGCATTGCGTCAGGCCGAACTGGCAGCCATCGCCGCGGAATCCCTGTCGGATCTCATCGTCCACTACGACCAGGCGCTACTGCCCATACTGCTGGCCGGCTCCCCGGATCTCGCGGCACGGATCAGCGCCGCGCGCCTGGGCCCGATCCTGGAGTTGCCGGCCGGTGATCGTGACGTGCTGCTGCACACGCTGCATATCTGGTACGAGTACGGCGGTGAGGTGGCAGCGGTGGCGAAATCGCTGTTCTGCCACCGCAATACCGTCCGCTTCCGGATCAACCGGATCACCGAGCTCACCGGACAGGATCCCTCGACGCCGCTGGGAGCGGCCGAGCTCTATCTGGCCCTGCGAGCATATGGTCTCAGCGCCGCGGCCCCGGCATAACCCGACCCGAAAGCCCGATGGGCGGGCCGGGGATCGAATTACCCCTGTGCGCGGGTCATTTCGCCGGAAGCGCGGCGGAGGCCCCGCCGACATCGGTGATCTTCCAATCCTGGCTCCGGTCGACTGTCACGGTATAGGTGACCGTGGTCTGGCTGCCGTCCGGGGTTTGCGCGCTGGTGGAACTCACATTGACGAACACGTCCACGGTGTACACGCTGCCTGCGGTGGAGCGGGTCTTGGCGGCGATCGGGGTGGCGCTCGAGGTCCATTTCAGCGGGGCCAGCACCTGTTCCAGCTTCGGCGCAGTGGCGTCGAAGGTAGTGGCCAGCTGTGGTGTCGTACCCGCCTTGAGCTTGCCGATCCACGCCGCGAAATCCTGATAGTTGACCGTCGCGGCGCCGACGGCGTAGTCGGTCGCCGCCTGCTCGGCACGGTGGGTGTCGGCCGCAGCGCGGTCCCGCCCGGAGACATCGGAATGCGACTGCCACAGCAGCAACCCCAATATCGCTGAGCCCGTGCACGATACGACGACCACGGCGGCCGTGGCGAGGGTGGACAGTCGCAGCGACACTCGCTTCGAGGCGGTGGCACGCGACGGTGCGGTGGCCTTGTCGGCCTTCGAACTATCTGCGGTCTC
The DNA here is from genome assembly GCF_045161165.1 of Nocardia sp. NBC_00511. Taxonomy (NCBI): domain Bacteria; kingdom Bacillati; phylum Actinomycetota; class Actinomycetes; order Mycobacteriales; family Nocardiaceae; genus Nocardia; species Nocardia sp. NBC_00511. The sequence goes on along the minus strand of NZ_CP107849.1, from coordinate 2,170,974 downwards.
CTGTTCGGAGCTCTGGCTGGTGGTGGTCATATCGGTCCTCCGAATGGCAAAGATGGTGTGATGAACGGATATTCAGTGCGCGGGTGCGCTGAGATCGATCTGCAGCCGCACCGCACCGTCCGGGCTGACGCCGCGCAGCGCCTGCGCGATCAGGGCCGACAGATCCACGCCGGGCAACGCCGCGGCCCCATGCGCCATGAGTGGCTGCACCAGCGGGAACAGGGTGCGCAGATCGGGTCCGATCTTGTCGACATAGTCGGTCAGGGATCCGAGAAAGGGCAGCAGTCCGGTGCCGGTGTCGTAGGCATCGGGCACCGGCCGCGCATCGAGCAGATGCTGCAGCGACTCCACGACACCGCGCACCTTGGCGCCGAACTCACCCCACTGCGGCCCGGCTGCGGCCATATCGGCCCCGGCCCCGGCGACGTCAGGTCCCGGCACCTGGGCATTGGTGAGCAGGTTCCGGATCTGCGGAGCGCGGCTGAGTAGCGTGGCCGCCAGCAGATCCGAGGCGTGCGCCAGTTGCGGGACAAGCTCCTGGGTCCCGGCCAGCGCCTGCGCGTAGGTGTCGATCAACCGGCCCAGGATCTGCGGGTCGAACTGCTCGAGCATGCGGGTGACGGTGTCGGCCATCTCGGGAATCGAGACCGGCAATTGCACGGCCGTCGCCCGGACCTGCTGGCCGTCTTCGAGATACGGGCCGCCCGACCCGGACCTGAACTCCAAGTAGGACTCCCCCAGCGCGGACAATTGCTCGATGGTGACGCCGCTGTCGACCGGGATGCGATATTCGTCCCGGACGCGGAACTGGACACGAACGCCCTTGGGCGCGTTGGAGATCGACTCCACCTCACCGACCTTGATGCCGGAGAGCAATACCGGCGAATGCGCCACCAGCCCGACAGCGTCGGACAGTTCCATCGAGGCGGTGCGGTAGCCGGTGAACCAGTCCACCTTCACCACGGCGAAGGTCAGGTAGGCGCTGCCGAGCACGAACACGGCGGCAATCGCGGTCAGCGACAGTACCGAACTCGCCCGGACCCTCATCGGACCATGCCGATCATTCGCAGTACGCCGATCATATTGTCGACCTGTTCGTCGGTCGGCACCGCGACGGGCCCCGCCTGGTTCTCGGCGTGCAACCCGGTGACGGTGAGCTCCGGGCCTCGTTCGAAGAAGGGGATCAGCTTGTCCCGCAACAGACTCACCACTCGATTCAGATTGGACGGGGCGCTCAGGTTGAGCGGTCTGCCCGCGGCGAGCACCAGCGGGACGAACGCCTTCGCGGCGGCATCGCCCGCCCGCACCAGCGGAGTGATCCAGACCAGGGCGTGTGCGATGCCCCCGATCGCACCGACGATGCCGACGGTGTGGATGAGCGACTGCGCGATGGCGGTGATCGTGGCCGCGCCCTCGGGAGTCAGCAGGGTATCGAGCGCGTCCCGATTGTCCTGCACCGTCTTCACGTTCGTGGAGACGGCGGCGAGAAACGCATCGGAGGCGTCCAGGTTCGCGGCGACATCGATGAGGTCGTTCTTCAGCACCGACGCCATCCGCGCCGTGTCGGCCGGATCGGGCGGCAGGGCGGCATTGATCTGCTCCACCACATGCTGGGCCGACTGCAGCGCGCCGCCGGAGACGAAGGTCGCCAATCCGGTGATCACGTCCTCGATCTGCAGTGCGGGCTCGGTCTGTGTGACAGGAACCGTGCCACCGGGCGGCAGCGGCGCACCCTGGTCCGGCCCACCGGAGTCCAAGGCGATATAGATATCACCGAGCACGGTGTCCTGCCGCAATTGCACGCGAACGGAACTCGGCAGCGTGACCGACTTCTGAATGTCGACCTCGATCGTCGCGTAACCGGGCGCGGTCGCCGACGGGTCCACGATGGTGACGCCGGCCAAGGTGCCGACCCGCGCGCCGTTCGATACGACCTTCGCTCCGGCGGGCAGGTTCAGCGCGTTGGCCAGCTGAATGTGCACCGGATAGGTTGGCCCCCGCACCCCGGCGCCCGGCAGCGTCAATTGCGACGGCTCGATCGAGCAGCCGAGCAAGGCGACCAGCAGCACCGGAGCCCACGCCACACCCGTTGCGCGGCGGCCGATCACAGACAACCTCATCGCACAACCGCCATTCCGAGCAGCATCGGCACCAGAGAAGCGGTCGCCGTGCCGCCGCCGGTCCCCGCACAGCCACCGGGCGCGAGTACGTTCAGCGCCTGGCACACCTGATCCGCATCCGGCTGCGCCAGTGCGACTTTCGGCGGTGCGTACGCGACCGACAGTCGACCCGTATCTGGATCCGATACCTTTTGGAAAAGCCCGTTCACCACCGGGATCATGTCGATGAGCTGCGACAGGCTGCCCACATTGGCGCCGATCAGATGTAGCAGCGGCACCGAACTGTCGAGAGCTCGCAGGATCGGCTTCCCGTACTTGGTGGTGATGTCATTGAGCAGGGGCAGCAGGGTCACAATCGAATTCACCATCTCGACGACCTGGTCCCATACGTCATTGACGGTCTGCAGGATCGGTGCGAAACCGTTGAGCATCTCGCGCAGCTTTCCCCAGCCGCCGGCCACGCTCATCGACAGTTCGTCGACCGTGTCGATCAGCGAACCTATATGCCCGATCGCGGCGTCGGGCGAACGGACCGCGGATGCCAGATCGCGAATCAGTCCGTTCAGCTTGGGTCCACTGCCCGCAGTGGCTTGATCGAACGCGGTCACCGCATGCTGGACCTGGTCCCGTTTGACCGGATCGTCGCCGCCCTGCAACTCGTCGGCGACCTTGGACAGCGCAGTGAAGGTCTGGGTGAGGCTCTTGGGCGTGGCGGTCTGGGTGATGCAGGTCCCCTGGTTCCAGACCGGGCCGCCGGCGTCGCCCACCACCGCGAGGGTCCGGTCCGCGAGCAGCGTGTCCGAGACGGTCGTCGCGCGCACGGTCCCCTGCGGCGGATGCGCGGCATCGATATCGAAATCCACCCGCACCCCCGCGGCATCGGGGCGAATGCCATGCACGGTACCGACTTTCATCCCCCGGATGGTGACCGCGTTACCGTCGTACAGGCCGATGGAATCGGGCATGATCGCGCAATATCCGACTGTCTTCTTCATCGGATCCAGCAGGACGAACGCACCTGCCGTCGTCATCACAGCGACCAGCAGGCCGCCGAGAACAGTAACGAACCCACGCGTGAGCAGAATGCGCCGCAGCATCAGCAACCCCTCCCCGGCAATGGAATACACAGATCCGGGACCGTCAGTGTGGTACCGGACTGATCGATGGTCAGTGGCCCCGGCTCGGCCGCCAGGCCCTTCAGCCGGGTGCCGAGCCCGCCGATCGCACCGGCCACGTCCCCCAGTCGCGCACCCAGTCGCTCCAATTCGGGATAGGTCTCGACAAGCTTGTCCGCCAGCGGTTCCAGATTCACGCGCCAGGCCGGTTCGACCGCGGCCAGCCGGGAGAGCAGTTCGCTGACCACCCGCAGCGCCTCGATGACCTCGCCCTGACGGCCCAGCACAGTCGTCTCCATGGCGCCGATCTTGGTGAGCATGGCCCCGATCACCCCTCGAGAACGGCCCAGCATGCTCAGATATTCATCGGCGACATCGAGTGCCTGATTCACATCGGCGTTCTGCCGATTCATCACATCGACCACCGAGACCAGCGCGTCGGTCATCGCCTGCAACGAGCCTGGACTGCGGTCCAGGGCGGCACTCACCGCGGAGATATTGCGGCGCAGGGTCTCTCCGTCGACGGCGGTGAGCGGCCGCTGGGCATCGCGTAGCGCATCGGCCAGGTTGTAGGGCAGCCGTACATGATCGGCCGAGATGGTCGCCGCACCCAGCGCATGCTCGCCCGCCGGAACGACGGCGACATAGTGCCCGCCGATGGCGGTGAGCATGCGGATATCGAGTGTGGTGTGCTCGCCCAGGAAGACTGCGTCCTCGACCGTGAAGCGCATGAACACCGAATCCGAACGCAGATCCAGGGATACGACCTTGCCCACGGTGATACCCGCGATGCGCACGTCCTCGCCCACCCGCACCGAACGGGCGTCCTCGAGCGCCGCCGAATACGTGTGCTTACCCAGCGGCAGCACATAGGTGACAGCACAGACGGCCAGCAGCAACGCCGCGCCCGCCAGGCCGATCAGGCCGAACACCAACTGCCGTTGACGCTGCGCCGTCTCGTGCCGATCGATGCCGCGCAGCAGGCGCACCAGTGCCCGTAGCAGGCGCGGTGCCGCGCTCAGCCGTTCTTGCATACCGAAATCCTCTGTCCGTGAATCAGCACATCGGCCAGGACCGGAACCTGCGCGTGCCCGTGCGTGCAGGTCAGATCGACGCTCTGCCCGGGAGCCGGGATCAGAGCGGTCAGGCCCTGCACCACCGCGGGCAGTTTTCCGAGTGCGTCCAGCGCTGCCTTCGGATCCGGAAACAACTGCCGCAGATCGGCATTCAGATCGGGGTTGCCCGGATGGGTGAATCCGAGGGTGGCGAGCAGATCATTGAACGCCCCGAGCACCGGAGGCGCGATATCTACGGCATCCATCAGGCCGTCGAACTGCTGCTGAAGATTGACGAAGACATCCGAGATCCCCCGCAGCAGGGTCTGCGCCTCCGTCGAGTGCCCGCCGATCTGATCGGAGACCTGCTGAAAGTTGTGCAGCAGCAGGGAAATAACCGCTTGCCGGTCACTGACGTAGGAGCTGAGCGTGCCGATCGCATTGAGCGTGGCGCCGATCCGGCTGCCGTCGCCCTCGAAGACCGCCAGCGCATTGACAGCCAACTCGTTGACCGCCTCGGGCGAGAACTCCTTCAGCACCGGCTCCATACCGTTGAACAGCGCGGTGATATCGATCGATCCGGTGCTGTGATCGGCGCCGACCGTGACGCCGGTGGCGATCGGCCTGCCGGGCTGGGCCGGCTGCTGGATATCGACATAGCGCTGACCGGCCAGGTTCTGGTATCGGATCGAGTACCGAGTGCTGTCGTAGAGCGGCCGGTCATCGCGCACCCCGATCCGCACCCGGGCCATTGTGCCGTCCAGCGAGATTCGCTCGACCTTGCCGACCGCCACGCCGAACATGCGCACATCGTCACCGGTCTTGAGACCGTTGGCATCGGTGAACACCACATCGATTGCCCGGCTCGCACCGCCGACCGGGCGTTGGATGGCAAGCAGGATGCCTGCCAGCAGAACCCCGATCAATGCGACGAAAAACACCAGACGCCACACTGTTCCGAAGATCGAACGGCTTGTGCTCATCGTCCTCCCTCCGAAGTCGTTCCGGGCAGCGGCCGCCCGCCGAGTAGCGGCACCGCGACGCCGGGTACGCCGCGCAGCGTGACGTCCAGGGCGAGCGCGGGTCCGTTCGGGCCGTCGCGGAAGCTCCGGTCCAGCCGGTCCAGCAGTTCGGTGAAATCGGCAGTGACGAGCGCCGGGTCGGGCACCATCCGCGCCAGTTGATCCACCAGCACCGCGGCGCTGTCGGTGTAGCCCTGCAGCGACTGCTTCGCCGACAACCCCAGCGCCGCGATCCCGGGGAACAGCCGGTCCACCACCAGGCTCACGCCGATATCGAAACGTGCACGGTCGGTGCGGAATACCTGCATGTTGTAGGTCTCGTGCACCAGTCGCACCGTGCCGTCGGCGAACTTGCCGACCCCGTCGATGAACGAGGCGTACTGGTCGATGAGGAAGGCGGACGGATAGTGCTGGGTGTCCGCGACAGCCTCGGCGACCGTCACCATCGCACGCAGCAGCGGCGTGAACGCCGCCATATCGGCCCCCGCATGAGTCAGCAATTCGGTCAACTCCGGGGTGAGCACCCTGGTCGTACCGGCCGATACCGACCGCAGCAGATTGCCCATGGTCACGTCGGTCACCCGGCCCGCCCCCGTGAGTTCCACGATCGAACCGTCACGCAGCGGGGCGCCGCCGCCACGCCCCTTCAGCGCAACCTCGCTGATGCCGAACAGGTTCGCCGGCGCGTAATCGATATCGAAACTATCTGTGAGGCCGAACAATTCGGCGGGATCGAGTGCGAGGGACACCAACTGGCGCCCCGTAGCGAGACTGGTGATTCCGGTGACGCTGCCCACCCGCACACCGTGCAGGCTGACCGGCGCTCCGGCTTTGATGCCGTCGCCGATTCGACTGGTGCGCAAGTCGATTCGCAACAAGTGCGGCTGCCGCGCCGCCTCCGTGCCGCGCCAGGCCACGAGCGAGGCCAACACCAGCAGCACCATGACGACGCCGGTGATCCGGGCACGGCGTGGGCTGGTGGCGACTCCGGGCATTGCGTATGCAGGCATTCGTCTACCCCGTGAACGTGATGGTCGAGTCGATGCCCCAGAGCATGATGGTGAGCACCATGTCGAGGGTGATGATGGCAATGAAGCTGGCGCGCACGGCGCGTCCGGAGGCAATGCCCACGCCCTCGGGTCCGCCGGTGGCGAAAAAGCCCTGATAGCAATGGATCAGTATGACGGCGATGCTGAACACCAGCATTTTGATGACTGCGGCGATCACATCCCAGCCGCTCACGAACTGGGAGAAGTAGTGGTCGTAGACCCCGGTGGATTGCCCGTGCACCACCAGCACGACCGCCGAACAGGACACATAGCTCAGCAGCAGGGCCACCAGGAAGGTCGGCACCACGGCGAGCGCACCGGCGATCAGCCGCGTCGTCACCACGAACGGAACAGATTTGAGGCCCAGCGCCTCGAGCGCGTCGATCTCCTCGGAGATGCGCATCGAACCGATCTCGGCAGTCATGCGGCAGCCCGCCTGCGCGGCGAAACCGATCGCCCCGGCAATCGGCGCGAGCTCCCGGGTGTTCGCGAACGCCGATACCACTCCCGTCATCGGTCCCATACCGAGCAGGTCCAGTGCGGCGAAGGATTGAATACCCACACCCGCACCCATGGCGACGCCGAGCACGATCAGCACCGGCACCGTACCGCCGCCGACAATGAAAGAGCCTCGGCCCCAAGTCATATCGGTGATCGTGCGCATGGTCTGCGGGCGGTAGCGGCGCAGCGTCAGCGGCACCGACGCGAAGACCTGCCAGACGAAGGCCAGCGCGAAACCCGCCGAATCCAGCGGTCCCAGCAGCCGCTCGCGCCCGCGCACCATGCGGAACAGCCGACCCAGCCCGCGCGGGGCGTACGGTGCGGCCATCAGGCGAACTTCGTCGGCAGGAACATCGTCACGAACTGGGTGACAATCACATTCGTCACCGAGATCCCGACGATGGACAAGACCACCGCGGCATTCACACCGTCGGCCACGCCACGTGGTCCGCCCGCCGCCTCCAGCCCGCGCTGACACGCCACCACCACCACGATCAACCCGAACAGGGCTGCTTTGACCAGCGAGATCACCAGGTCAGTAGGCGAGGTGAAAGAACCGAAGGCAGACCAGTAGCTGCCCGGCGTGACGCCCTGAATACCGGTCGCCACCGCGTAACCCGACAGCACACCGGTGAAGATGATCAGCACATTGAGCAGCGGCGCGATGAACAGCATCGCCGCCATACGCGGAATCACCAACCGGTGCAGCGGGCTGATACCCATGGTGTCGAGTGCGTCGATCTCCTCCCGAATGCGTCGCGCGCCGAGGTCCGCGGCAATGGTCGCGGTGCCCGCGCCGCCGAGCAGCAGCCCGGTCGCCATCGGCGCACCCTGCTGAATGACGCCGAGCCCACCCGCAGCTCCCAGCAATGAATCCGCACCGACCTGATGAATGAGATTGCCGACCTGCACCGAGACGACCACCCCGAACGGCACCGCCATGAGCACGGCCGGGATCGCCGTCACCGTCACCAAATACCAAGCCTGGTGCAGAGTTTCGCGCCAGTGAAACCTGCCGGTGACCAAATCGACGCACCCACCGGCGACCGCGCCGCATGCCAAGGCGATGGCCCGCCCGAACGTCCGCAGGCTCGACAGCACGACGTCGGCGACATTGCCACGGATCTCCCGCCCCAGCGATTTCGAACCGGTCCGGTTCGGCATGGTCGACGACATCACGACCTCCCCTTCCTGATTGCTTCGAGCGGGCAGCCACCCTCGAATAAGGAGCGTGAAGCGTCGGCACCTGCCGGTCGCACGCCTACCCGTGTCGGGGAATTGCCTTGTCCCGCATCACATCGTGGGCGAGAGTGTGACGTGGAGCAATGTGCCCGTGACCGCCGAATAACCGTGCAGATCGGGCGAATGCACCCGGCAGTGAAATGGCCGCGGATCGTAGCGCTACTAACTCTCACCCAGCTCAGGCACTTCGGGGTTGCGGTAGAAGTCGTAGGTGTCGATCCGGCTGGTCTCGGTGGCCCGAAGGCCCCAGCCATAGATGGTCTTGAACACCGTGGCGTCACGGTAAGCAGCGAGAGCACCCTTGCGGCCGTGGCGAACAGCCCGGTCGACCTGGTCGTCAGCGTAGTCGAGAAGAGTTTGAATCTCGTTGCGAGTCATCGGCCTTCGCTCCGGAAGACCTTCGTAATCCTCAAGGTGGACCGCGGTGTTCCATTCGTGGCAGATCTGCACCGGGTGCGTGCCGAACCGTTCCTCGCACTCAGCGGCCCAGCGATAATGCGGCGAGGTGATGAAGTCGCAGAACAGCCGAATCGCCGTCTGGTAACCGCGGATCGTGGACGGCGCCAAGCGCCGTCGGACATCAAATGCATCGTCCACTCGTCCATATGACCGGCGGTCCAGCGCCACGGGTACTCGCTGGTGAAATTGGCGAACCGCCGCACATGTCGGTCGCGATCGACGACAGTGCTCCGGTCCAGTCGTCTACCGCCGCGCTGCTGCATCTCCCAGCCATGCAACATCGCTTCGAACACAGCATCTTCCGGCCGCAGCAAGACCACGCCCCCGACCAATTCGAGCCGGGCCGATCCCAAGGGGTCGTCTGCCACGTCACCTCCCACCTGACGCTCGAATCATGCATCAGATAGGACACGGCTGTAAACCTGCTGATAGAGGCCACAGAGACAGCAGGAGGACGATGCTACTGTCGACGCAGCTCAACCGTGGGATCAGCCGAACGATCTTGCATCAGAAGCAATTCCGCGCGGTCCCCACACTTCGGGGTCATCGGGTTCAAGGTCGGCGTCGATAAGGGCTTGCCGATCGATGGAGTTGTCCGTGCCCGGTTCGACGCGGCAAGTCGCCGCGGCGGCGCCGGAGGCGATGTGACCGACCGGTGGTTGTCCTCGGCGCGGTAGCGACCAGTTGGGTGTTCGGGCTTCACTGGGGTGCCTGCGCGACGAGATAGTCTTTGTATCCCCCGTTGCTGCTTACGGTGATCGGACCGCGTTCGGTAGCACCCCAGGCGGACGGGCTGTGAAGAGTACTCAGCGCGAGGCCGATATCCGCGAGTCGGCGCAGAGCGGCACAGGCAGATCCAGAAGTCAGCCCGGTTTCCGCACACAGTTGCCGAACCGTTAGTACCCAGTCGGTTTCAACTGCCCTGCGCACGGTCACATCCGAACCGGGCGACCGAGGCCGTGGGCTCCGCCTGCCGATCGTCCGGCGGTGAAGCTTCGACGCTCGCCGAGTCTGCGGCCCTGTGGCCGCCGCCGACACGCGAATCGCACTGCGCGCCTGCGCAATCAGCCTCGCCGGCCGCGATGACTAGCCGCGGCAGCTGCTGCGTCAGTCTCGGATGGACGACGTGCCGACTTGTGTGGCGGGTGGGTCGCTGATCAGAGCGAGGTAGGTCGCGAAGGCGCCGGTGAGGGAATCCAGTGCTGCACAACGGTGCCGTCTGCTCTCAGTGGGACTTGGTTCGTGACCAGCGCCTCAACCACAGGCCCGAAGTGGTGTCCGAAGTACTCACCGCCGAGACTGACACCCTCATCACGGACTACCGAAAACCGAACACTCCCTCGCTGAGCAACGGCGCGTTGACATGAAGCTCGGGCTCTAATCGCAAACGATGCCGCAGCGGACTTCGCTGCAGCCACGCCTGATGCACGTCAGCTCACGACCGCGTCAGTACGTCACGTCAGCTGGCAACGGACACTGGCTCAAACAGCCTACGTAAGACGGGCTTCCGATGCGTTCCGTTGGTGAAAGTGGACTGGCACGCGCATAATCCCCACGTGGGGCAGGTCCTACGTCAACTCAGCCCATGCGCGTCCGCTGCTGCGGCCTTCGGCGCTGAACTACGTGATCGCAGGGTGCGCGCCCGCTGGTCACTGTCCGAGCTGGGCAGACAGGTGTTCGTCAGCGGTGCCCTACTCGGCCGGATCGAAAAAGCGGAGCGACGGCCGCACCCGGACCTGGTGCGGCAGCTGGATGAAGTATTCGACGCCAGCGGTGAACTGGTACGTCTCGCGTCGGCATTCCTCGAGCCGGAACGAGGTTTCGAATCTGAGGACCTCACCCCCGATACCGCTGAGGAGACGTTGCGGACGCTGATCATCGATGTCCGCTGCCACGACCACACGATGGCCGCAGGCCAGCTCCAGCAGGTCGCACACTGCATCAAAGCCGTCGAAGCGCTTGCGGCGAAAGCCTCGGTGGCCCAACATGCAGGGCTGTGGCGAGCAGTCGCGGAAGCTCAGCAACTGACAGCCTGGATCAGCTTCGACCACGGGTACCGGCGGCAAGCGGAGACCACTCTCGCACGTGCCCGCAGCAATGCCGAGAAGGCGAATGCCCTGGACTTGGTCGCCTATATCGGCGGGCCGAACTCGGCGTTCATTCACACCTGGAACGGGGATCCGGCTCGCGGGGTGGAGCTCGCCTACGGCGCTCTGGGGTGGGCTCGGCGCAGCGGGAACCGGCGGCTGATCGCGTTCGTCGCCGCCATGGCTGCCCGGGCGCACGCCAAACTCAACGAAGCCAGCCTCTGCCGGGAGATGCTCTCCCTCGCCGAGACCCACCTGGACCAGCACCAGGATGAGGCTAACGATCCGGATTGGCTCACCGTTTTCGACCACACAGCCTTGGCCGGTCATCGCGGATCGTGCCTGCTCGACCTCGGCAATCCCCATGACGCCGTCGAGGCCCTGACCGAGCAGCAGAGCACCGGTCCTGCGACTTTCGTCAGGAACAACCTCATCTGGCAGCTCGAGCGCTCGATCGCCGACCTGCAGACCGGACAAGTCGATGCCGCAATGTCCGCCATCGAACGAACACTTACCTATGCCGCTGGCACACCGGTAACCCCTCGGGTATTGCAGGTCTTCCGCAGCACCGATCGCGCATTGTCGGTCACCGCCGATGAGTCGACAACAGCGGTGACCCGCGGGCGGCTGCGGGGATTTATCGCGGCGAACGGGTGAGCGGGTAAGTCGCCCAACGCAATTCGACCCCCGTTGGTGTGCGTGTCACCACCAGGAGTTCTCCCTGTAGCCGTCCGGCGACCGCGCGGAATCGTCCGGGTGCCTCCATGGCGAAGGAGGTGCCGGTGGTGGCCGGACTCGCCACGAGATGCGCGTGCAGGCCGCCGCGGCGCCACTGGATGGCGATCTCATCGGACTCCGACCACCAGTTGCCGACCAGATCCGTGACATCCTGCGGGCACGCCGGCGCCGGTTCCCACACCGGCGGAGTGGGCGCGGGCCGGGCGGCGATGGCCTCGAGAGCGATGTCGCCGGCGAGGTCGCTCAGGGCGATGCCGCGGGTCGCATTGCACAGTGCGACAACGACTGTGGTGCTCTTGCGGTCGATCGACAGTGCCGCCCCGAATCCGGGCATCGCACCGGTGTGGCCTGCAAGAATGTGATCGCCGCGCCGTTCGAGTATCAGGCCCATCCCCCAGCCCTTCGTCCAGGACTCGGTGTCCACCATGACCTGCATCCGGTGCATGGCATCGACGACTGTAAGCGGCAGAGCATCGGGCTGACCTGCGCATAAGGCATGTCCCCACCGCAGCAGGTCCCCAGTGGTCGACCACAGCTGTCCGCCCACGCCGACGGCGGCCTGGTCCATGCCCGGTTCACGGTGGACACGGTCGATATAGGGATCGAGGCGGTAGCCGATCGCGGCGCCGGCCGGGGTGGTCCAGCTGGTGTGTGTCAGCTCGAGAGGGTCGATGAGCAACTCGTCGATCAGCGTTTGGCACCGGCGGCCGGTGACGTGCTCGATCGCCGATCCGATCACCGCGTAGCCGAGATTGGAGTAATGCCATCGCTGCCCGGGCTCGGCGATCAATTCGACCTGGCCCAGGGCCTCGAGCAGTTCCGCGGCCGAAGGTCCCTGCATGCTTTCCCACATATCGCCGGGTACCTCGCGCTGCAGACCACTGCTGTGTGACAGCAGCATCCGCAAGGTGAGGTGACCGATGTCAGGCACCTCAGGCAGGTATCGACTGATCGGTGCGTCGAGCGCGAGGTCACCTCGTTCGCACAGCCGCAAAGTCAGCGCCGCGGTGAACGTCTTGGTGATCGAGCCGATACGGAAGGCTTGACCGCCGGCCAGGATGCGGCCTTCGACATCGGCGAATCCCGCCGATGCTTCGGCGCGCAGCACGTCGTCGACACCGACCGCAACGCTCAGACTCGGCAGCCGCCCGGCGCTCTGTTCACGCACCACGCGAGCGGCCAGCGCCGACTGGAAATCGGTGTCCATGCTGAGCAGCATCTCACGATCTCACGTTCGGCGGCACCGACCATATGAAGCGCGACCGCTGCGTGGCGATGTGAGTTATTGCCAGCAGATCGGGGCTGAATTGTCAGCTCTTACCTGGCTTCCGCTCGGTCGCCGCTGGATCCTGAAGTCCTACCTCGACCCCAGTCCGCAAAAACGGGCTCTCACGTGAAGCTCACAGCAAGGGTTCTCTGAAACCGCTGGCCTACAGCATGATTCGCCTCGCCATTACCCCGGGTGATCCGGGTCGCGATCACTGCGCCGACCATGCGGACAAAGACCTCTTGTCCGCATGCTCCACCTTCCCGATCGCCCACGAGTGGACGACCCTGAGATCACACCGAGTTGCGGAATGCATTGGGAAACAACACTTATCAGGCGCTCCGCGCGCACACGAACCTCCGCTCTGCGGTGGATCGGACAGCTGACGGACAAGGCGAGCAGCAGATGACACAACGACCATCGGGTGCGGTGGCCCCCGGGGTGAGCACACCCCGACACCACCCTTCCCCCTCGTGCCCGGCACCGTTGCCCTCGCGTGCGCTTCGCCCGTCGGTACCACTGGCTCCGCCGGGGCGACCACGACGCAGGCCCACCGCGCTGGGCTTCATCCGCGAGGACCTCTCGGGGCCCCGCCTGGAGCGGCACACCGCGCTAATCATCTCTGCGGCACACGCTTTGGGTTACGACATGCTTCATGTCGTGCGCATGTGGCCAGAGATGGCACCGAATCTGCTGCAGCTGATCGTCGACTTCGCCCGAGGCCTGCAGGTGTCAGCACTGATCGTTCCTGACCTCGCGCACGTCGATCACCGGCCGGGCCCGGTCTGCGACCACGTCGATCTGATCACGATCAACCCGCCGGAAACCTGGGCGAGGGCCTACGAGCCCGCCGACGACACCTGCCAGCCCGCGCCCGATCTCGCGCCGCTGCCGGAGTCGTTCCTGCAGCCCTTTCTGGTGCCACTCCCGGGCGGACACACCAATCCCGGCGGGTCGATGGGCCGAACGGAGGCTCATCGAATCATGCAGGAGCACAAGGGATGCCGGGCAGTGCGCTGTCCGCGTAAAGCCGCCGCGCTGACCGAACTGGTCGACTGCGGCGCGATGGTGCCGGCCACGGTCAGTCCCGCGCAGCGGGCCGCGCGACGCGGCCTAACGGTGGATCGGGCCGTGGACCTGCCGACCCTGCACGCGACGCTGACCGCGTTGCGGCAGCTGTGAACCTGCACCTCGACAGCTCGACCGACGAAAGGTATCGCCATGCAACCGGACGCTGACCTGCGCCGACTCGCCACGACGTGGCCACCACGACTGGACTGGGCCGTCGATCTCGTCGCGGTGGTGAACACCTCGCCGGACAGCTACTTCTCCGGCTCGGTGACCACCGACGTCGATGCCGCGGTGGCCGCCGCACGTCAACATATCCAGCAGGGCGCCCATTTCATCGAGATCGGCGGCCTCTCAGGAGGATCCGCGGCGCACCGGGTCGGCGAGGACACCGAGCTCGAACGCACACTGCCGTTCGTCGAGGCGGTCGTCGCGGAGTTCCCGCAGGTGGTTGTCACCATCGACACGTTCCGCCCGAAGGTGGCCGAAGCGGCACTGGCGGCCGGGGCGCGGGCCATCAACGACGTCACCGCAATGCATTTCGCGCCGGAGATGATCGCGCTGGCCGCCGAGCACCAGGTGCCGGTCTTCCTCATGCATCTGGAAGGGCCCGGCGGGCACGCGGGCCGCAAGCTCAATCGCCCCCGGTACCAGGATGTCGTCGGACAGGTCACGGACTTCTTCACCGAGCGCATCGACACGCTGACCAGCGCGGGGATCGCGAAGGACAACATCGTGATCGACGTCGGTCTCGGCGCGGGCAAACGGCCGTTCCACGACTACGAACTGCTGGCACGTTTGGACGAGTTCAGCAAACTCGGAATTTTTCAAGCCGTATGAGACCAGTCGGTGTTAAGCGGCGGTGGTTGCGGGCTCCTGGCTGGTGGTGGGTTTTTCGGTCGGTGGGTTGATCCAGACAGTGTCGGGCAGGTCGAGGATCTTCGGGGCTGTGGTGGTGGCGAATCGGTGCGGGTGTCGTGCGCGTGCGGCGGCCAGGACGTCGCGGCGGTCGGCGGCTTTGGCGGCGGCCAAACCGAAGTGGACGTCGGCGGGGGTGTGCAGTCCGAGGCCGGTGTGTCGGTGTTCGTGGTTGTACCATTGCTCGAACTCGGACATGAATTGCCTTGCTTCCCAGAGTGATCCGAAGCGTTCGGGGAATTCGGGCCCGTACTTCAGGGTCTTGAACAGGCTTTCGCTGAACGGGTTGTCGTTCGATACCCGGGGCCGTGAGTGTGAGCGAGTTACTTCGAGGTCGGCGAGCAGCGCGGCGACGGTTTTACTGGTCATCGAGGTGCCGCGGTCGGCGTGCACGACCTGCGGGATGCCGTGGACGGCGAAGATCTGCAGCATCAATTCCTTTGCCAGCAAACCGGATTCGTGAGTATGGACGTGGATTCCGACGATGTAGCGGGAGTAGATGTCGATCATCATGTAGGCGTCGTAATAGGTGCCCTTCACCGGTCCCGCGAGCTTGGTGATGTCCCACGAGTACACCTGCCGGGGTGCGGTCGCGACCAGTTCGGGGCAGGCTTTCGCCGGGTGGCGTGCCAGCCGCCGCCGTTCTTTGACTTGCCGGTTTTCGGCCAGGACCCGATACATTGTGGACACCGAACACAGGTAGGTGCCCTCGTCCAGTAGTCGGGCGTAGACCTGCAGCGGTGCGGAATCGACGAACTCGTCGCTGTTGAGTACCTCGAGGATTCGGCGGCGTTCGAGATCGGTGAGCTTGTTGCTCGGCTCGGCCGGCGCTACCGTGACGGCCACGGCCGGCCCCGCCGCGGCGGTGGCGCGGCGGAACACGGTTCCGCGCACGAGTCCGGTCAAATCGCTTGCTCGCCTGGTGGTTACACCGGAATCGGCGAGGGTGGTGTAGGTGTAGCTCAACGTTTGTTCGGTCGCTGCTCGTGCTCCGCGCTCTCGGAGATCGTCTGCAAGAGCGCGTGTGCTTTTCCCATGATGTCGAGCGCGGCCTCTGTGGTCGTGAGGCGCTTGTTCAACCGGTCGTTCTCCCGCTTCAAGCGGGCGATCTCGGCCTGTTCGGGGGTGAGTTTGCCGACCTTCTCGCCGGGGGATTTGCCTTGCAGCACACCGGCGTCGCGTTGTTTTCGCCATTCTACGATCGATGACGAATACAGGCCCACGCTGCGCAGGTACGCCCCGCCGCCGGTCCCGTCCTCACACGCGCGGTCGTAGGCGACCAGGTGCGCGAGTTTCTGGGCCGGGGTGAAACTGCGGCGCTTGCCGCCGCCCGAGCGCGGCTGGGTCGAATCCATCCGACCATTGTCGGTCATCGGCACGGTGGTGGAAGTTCTCAAGGGGAATCGGTCCGTCTCTCGCCCCGCGTCAGGTCGAGTTGCTGTGAAGTGGCGGTCTCAACTCAGCCTGACACGCAGGGAAGGGCCCCGACGAGAAAAGACCCGAGGGCCAGGCCGACGGTCATGACCGCGGCATGAATGCCAACGTACTTGAGCCATCGGGAAGGCAGCCTCGTCGACACCGGCGGCTTCGAGGACTGTTCCCAGATCGTCGTCATTGACCGAATCCTGCTGTACGGGTGCGGGATATCCGCACCTCACCGCTGATCGACGGTGTGAGCGTGGAACTATCCGACCGCGGTGTCCCGAACGATGCCGTCCACGGCATGGACAATTTCGGCAGCATGACCAAACAGGTTGTCGCTGCGGGCATTAACACTGCCCGCACTCACAACGACGCGATCATCGCCCCCTTCGCACGCTACCTCGGACTACTCGACCTCACAGGCATTGAATTGATGGCCCGGCTCACCCCACCCACCGACGAACTCCCGTAGGAAGCACCGAGTCGTCCATGAGTCGCGAGGTAGCGTCCGCCGTCGTCCAACTCCGCCCGCCGGTCGAGACACTCGACCAAATGGCTACTGGAAAGCAATCTTTCGACTGGCAGCCAAAGCCAGGACACTCCGAAATAGCCGGAGCCGTCGAGAGTGCCACGTATCTGCGCACATATGCTGTTCGTCGTCGTTTTGACAGGTTGCCAAGAACGCGCCTGGTGCCGTGCAATGATCATCCGATGTCCAAGATTGCCGCTCTATCCGCAATTGCTGCCGTGATGCTATTCGGCGCAGCATGTTCCAACGACTCGGCCAAGACCACGGTGACAACCACGCCCGTCGCCGCGTCGACCACGACCGCGCCGAAGAGCTCCACCACCACACCCGCTCCCACGCCGCCCGCGCAGTCGCCCGCCCCCCGTACCACCGCGGTCGCTCCCGCCCCTGCCACGAAGCCCCAGAACCCGGCCCCCGCCCCGTGTGAAGGCACGGTCTGCACCAACCCCAATCACGGCGCCGGCACGAACCCGCAGGAGAACGGCGGCTCGGTCATGCCCAACCCGAACGGGGACGGCAGCACGGTTCCATGTGAAGGCACCATCTGCACCAACCCGAACAACGGCGCGGGACCTGATCCGCAGGGCGATGGCAACGTCATGCCCAACCCGAACGGGGACGGCAGCACGGTCCCGTGCGAAGGCACCATCTGCACCAACCCGAACAACGGCGCGAACAACTAGCCGAAGTCGTCCTGGCGACCCGCTCCATCCGATGACGCCGAGGCGCCGGCTGCCGCCTCGGCGTCACTCCGCGGGGGTGCACGCCGGTCACCGGTTCGGCCAGATGAATTCGCCAGGGCTACATCGCGCTCGCGGTGAATTGTCCAGGGCCGGTGGTGACGCCCGGGCCCATGCACGCCGATCATTTCCGGGGCCATCATTTCGTATTCGGCGACCACGCGAACCCAGCTGCCCCGCCATCACTCCATCACCGGCGTCCTCTACCCGCGCGACGCCCTCGACCTGGTGCGAATCCTGTTGGCGCTGTGTGTAATCGGGTCGTGGACCGGGTTCTGGCTGCGAGCCACGCATCGCGGACACGGTCGGGCCATCACGTAGGCGGTCGACACGCGTCGTTGGGGCTGCTCCCGGTTACGCATCTCACGGCCGTGTTTGAAGACGGACATCGCTGTCAATGAACTTCGGGGAGGTGTGAGGGTGACCTGGAATTCGCCGTGGGCGCGACGCTACTCGATCATGCGCGTGCCCTCGATCCGCGTGGGTATCCACACCATCAGGGCAGCATGGTCGGACGAATTGTCCGACAGAGCCGCGACACTCACCTACCACAGCATGCTGTCGCTGTTCCCCGCGCTGCTGATAGCCACGGCGGTCCTGGGATTGCTCGAACCACGCTCCGCGGATTCACTCGCCGACGCGGCGGGCCAGCTGGGCCCCGGCGACAGTCGCGCGGCTCTCGTCGACTCCATCCAGCACCTGCAACCCTCCGCCACCTGGTCGGGCCCGGTCGCGATCATCGGCTTCGTCTCGGCGATCTGGACGGTCTCGAGCTACCTGGGGGCCTTCATACGGGCGGCCAACTCGCTGTACGGAGTTTCCGAAAACCGTTCGACAGCAAGAACAATCGGGCTTCGACTGCTGCTGAGCGTCCTGCTGGTCGTCTCGATCGTCGTCACCGTCGTGGGGCTCGCCGTCACTGCCGGTGTGGCGACCAGGGTCGGCGGCTCCCTGCACACCACGACGACGGTGCTGACCGTCTGGCGCATCCTGCGATGGCCGGTGCTGGCGCTCATCGCCAGCGTCGCCCTGGCACTGCTGTACTGGGTCGCTCCGAATGTCACGAACCAGCGGATCCGGTGGGTGACTCCCGGCAGCCTCCTGGCGGTGGCGACCTGGATCGTGACCTCGGCAGGCCTGGCCTTCTACGCCGACCGCTTCGATTCGTTCAACCGGCTCTACGGATCGCTCGCGGCCGCCGTCACCGTGCTGGTGTGGATGTGGCTGTCGAATTTCGCGCTCCTACTGGGAGCGGTAATCGATGCGCAGATCTCTCGCCAACGCCTGCTCACTGAGGCAGGTGCCGGTGAACCGTGAGCAGCAGATGATCGAACGCGGTGCGGGCCCGGACGTCCATCGGGGTGAGGGGTTTGGACTCGGTCACCAAGGTGGCGCAGAGGTCGCGCAGTTTGGTGTTGGTTTCCTGCGAACGCCACCGCAGCACGCCGAACGCTTGATCGGCCGAAAGCCCGTAGACCGTCATCAGGATTCCCTTGGCCTGCTCGATCACCGCCCGCTGCGCCACGATATCGGTGAGCGCCTCCCCTATCCGTTCGGACTCGAGTTCGGGCAGCATATCGGTGATGTCGAGGTAGTAGCCGCTGGTCCCGATCACCGTCCCGTCGTCCTGCGTGATCGGCTCTGAAACCACCACCACCTGATGCTCGACACCGGCGGCATCGACGATGCGATGCTGGCTCGAGAACGGCGCGTGATCACGTACCGAGGTCACCAGCTCGGCCTCGACCCGGTCACGATCGTCGGGGTGCTTGTGTGACAACAGCAATTCCGTGGTGGGCTCCACCAAACCCGGCTCGTAACCGTGCAAGCGCGCCAGTTCGTCGGACCACTCCCAGCGTCGCTCGTCGAACCAGAACCTGAACGAGCCGACCGGCACCGGATCTCCCGCACCGACGATCTTCTCGACCGCGTTCAGCTCTCCGGAGGCAAGATCGCCGATATCACCGTCGCTGGCTATGTTCGTCACCCAGCAAGTATGACCGAGCACGCCCTGGGCAACGGCCGGGTCCGCGAGTCGCAGTACCCGGGCTGACCGACCTAACCGTTGCGGCCGGACAACGCCTGGTTCACCCGGCGCTCGACCACATCGACCAGGGCTGCGTGGTTTTCGGGCAGATCCAGGTAGAAGTGGCCGCCGGGGAAGCTCGCGAGCTCGAAGTCGCCGCCGGTGTAGTCGCGCCACTCCCCCGCTTCGGCGGCGCTGGTGGTCACGTCGGCGGTGCTGACCAGCGCGGTGATCGGCGTGCGTAGTTTCGCTCCGGGCACGTGCCGGTAGGTCTCGACGGCGCGGTAGTCGTTGCGCACCGCGGGCAGCACCAACTCGGCCAGGCTGGGTTCGTCGCGCAGGATCCGCACCGACTCCGGATCGTTGGACAGCCGCTCCAGATCACCGATGAGCACGTCGTCGGAACCCGCGTGGACGCGCCCGGTCTCCTCGAATCCCGGTGCGGGACGGCAGGATACGAACAGCTGTGTCACCGCGCGCCCATCGTCCTCGAGTCGCCGCGCGGTCTCGTAGGCCACGGTCGCGCCCATGCTGTGCCCGAACAGGCCGATCGGCACCTCCCGCGGCCACGCCAGCAGATCTGCCGCGATCGCCTCGGCCAATTCGACCAGCACGGGCACCAGCGGTTCCCCGAGCCGGTCCTGGCGTCCGGGGTACTGCACGCCGAATACGGCCGTGCCGCTGCCGAATCGCTGGGCGAGCGCCCGGTACGCGGTCACCGAGCCGCCGCCGGGCGGGAAGCACACCAGCACCTGTCGCGGGGCGGGGTCGGACTTCATCTCGCGCAGCCAGGCGGTACCGGTGGGTTTGGTGAAGGTCACCCGATCGAGTATGCCCCGCGTCCGGTCGACGCCGGAATCGCACCTGCCCGTTAGGGTCGGTCCGTGCGGAACCTCGAAAAGCTGGTGCGCGACTACGAATCCGGTGTCGGAGTCACCGGATCGGTGGTGCCGGAGGTCGATCCGGGTGCGAATCTGGCGGCGGCGCTGCCGGTCTGGTCGCTCGCGGGGGGCGCGGTCGCGGTCTTCGCCGCGGCCGCCGACCGCTGGCGCGAGGCCATCGGCCTGCCCGCGCAGCCCACGGTCCTGGATCCCGGCCGGGTGGCGGCGGCCTTCGCGAGCGAAAAGCTGTTCCGCATCAAGGATCAGCAACCGCACGCCTTCGCAGAATTATCGGGCTTCTTCACGAGTGCGGACTCCCGAGTGCGGACGCACGCGAACTATCCGCATCATCGCGACCGGCTGCTGCGGGCCCTCGACCTGCCCACCGACACCACCCGGGACGAATTCGCCCGGCGGGTAGCCGAACTCACCGGCGACGACATCGAACGGCGCGCACGCGCACGACGCGATCGCGGTGCGGGTGCGCTCCGAGCGCGAGTGGGCCGAGAGCGCCCCGGGCCGGGCCGCGGCCACCGGTCCGCTGGTGGCTGTCGAATCACGCGACGATCGTGGCGAATTCGAATTGCCCGCGACCGCGACCCGGTCGCTGCCGTTGCGCGGGATCCGGGTGCTGGATCTGACGCGGGTGATCGCCGGGCCGGTGGCGACGCGCGCATTGGCCCTGCTGGGAGCCGATGTGTTGCGGATCGACGCGCCGGGACTGCCGGAGATCGACTGGCAGTTTCTGGACACCTGTCAGGGGAAGCGTTCCACTGTAGTCGATTTGCGAACCGATCTTCCTGTTTTTCATGAATTGATCAGCAATACGGACATAATCATCACGGGGTACCGACCGGGCGCCCTGGAACGCCTCGGTACGCACGCTCGAGAAATTCGTCCGGGAATTGTGTACGGCCGTGTTTCCGCATGGGGTGAACACGGTCCGTGGGGCGATCGACGGGGTTTCGACAGCATCGTACAGGCGGCATCGGGAATTTCGCTCATCGAAGTCGCACATGATAATTCGCAGCGCGAACCATTCGTGGGCGCACTGCCCGCCCAGGCTCTCGATCACGCCAGCGGCTACCTGCTCGCGGCGGGCGTGCTCGACGCCCTGAGCGCCCGCAGCCTCGACGGTTTCGGCCGCGATGTGCGAGTCGCCTTGGCCCGGACGGCATCCTGGCTGCTCACGGCGCCGGGTCGGCGGACAGATCACCCGCAGCCCGCAATCCCCGATGTGCGCTATGCCATTTCGCACGGCTCGGTGCGGACCGCCGTACCCGTGCTGGCGGAGTATCCGGACCATCCGTGGCCCGCTCCCGGCTATGGTTCGAGCACTCCCGCCTGGAAAGTCCGACCGGACGGTTCGTCGTAGTCGCGAATGTATACAAGGCGCTGCACGCACACTCGCAAGTACATCAGCGAACAATGCGAATTCCTTTCGTGGACACCGTATTTCTTTCGTTAATAGATGAGATCCTGAAACCGACATCATTAATGCCGACATCTGTGCGGCATATCGGATGGAGGACGTCATCGTGGACATACCAGCCCCAGCGCTCGCAGCCGGAGATCCCGGCACTGTCTCCGTGGGGAAGCGGGAATGGGCAGGCTTGGCGGTGCTGGCGCTAGCCTGTCTGGTGTACTCGATGGACCTGACCGTCCTGCACCTGGCCGTGCCTCAGATCAGTGAGGTACTTCGGCCCACCAGCTCCCAATTGCTCTGGATCATAGACGTTTACGGCTTCATGGTGGCCGGGCTGTTGCTCACCATGGGGACCATCGGCGACCGCATCGGCCGCCGCCGACTATTGATGGTGGGCGCTGCCGCCTTCGCCGCGGTCTCGGTGATCGCCGCGTTCGCGCCCACCGCGCCCGTGCTGATCGGTTGCCGCGCCCTGCTCGGCATAGCCGGGGCCACCCTCGCCCCGTCGACACTCTCGTTGATCTTCACCATGTTTCGCGACGCCACCCAGCGTTCGGTCGCGGTCGGAGTCTGGGTCGGCTCCTACTCGGTGGGCGGTTCCATCGGCCCGCTCGCAGGCGGCATCATGCTCGAACACTTCTGGTGGGGTTCGGTCTTCCTGCTCGCGGTCCCGGTGATGGTGCTGCTGCTCGTACTGGCCCCGCGCGTCCTCCCCGAGTTCCGCGACCCCGACGCGGGCCGCCTGGACCTGATCAGCGCGGCCCTGTGCACGATCGCGGTCCTGCTGGTCGTCTTCGGAATGAAGAAGACCGCACAGGACGGCCCCGGTGTCGCCGCACTCGGCGCGCTGGCCGCGGGAATCATCCTGGGCGGCATCTTCGTCCGCCGTCAGCTCACCACCGCCGAACCCATGCTGGATCTGCGCCTGTTCCGGCTCGGCAGCTTCCGCACCGCGCTCACCATCAATATGGTCGCCATCTTCGTGGCCTTCGGCTACGCCCTGTTCGTGGGCCAATACTTCCAGCTGGTGCTGGGCATGTCGCCGCTGCGCGCCGGAATCGCCACCATCCCGGCCGGACTCGGTTTCATGATCGGTTCGCAGATCGGCCCGCGCATCATGAAGGTGGTCCGCCCGGCGTACATGATCGGCTTCGGCATGGCCATGGCGGCACTGGGCCTGCTGCTGCTCACCCGCATCACCACCACCGGCGGAGTCGAGCTCACCATCATCGCCTCGCTGCTGGTGTCCTTCGGCCTGGCACCGGTTTTCGGCATCACCACCGAGCTGATCGTCGGCACCGCACCACCCGAACAGGCGGGCGCGGCCTCCGGACTCTCGGAGACCGGAGCGGAATTCGGTGGCGCGCTGGGCATCTCGATTCTCGGCAGTATCAGCGTGGCGATCTACCGCACCCAGTTGCACGAGAATCTCCCCGCCGGACTCTCGGACTCCGACGTCCGCGACAGCCGAGACACCCTCGGCGAGGCCATGGAGGTCGCCCGGACGCTGCCCGACAAGCTCGGCACCGCCGTCGCCGACGCGGCCAAGCACGCGTTCCTCACCGGCATGCACCTCACCGCCGCGGTGGCCGCGGTGGCCGCGCTATTGCTGGCCGTGATCGCGGTGACCCGGCTGCGGCACGTGCCGCCGGGCTAGATCACCCGCCGGATCGACTGCCCCGCAACGCCTCCAACGCATCCACCAGCGCCGCGCCGTCCAGGGGCGGCGCGTCCGGAACGATGAGCTGCTGTACGCCCATGCCCTGGAACAGCAGGAACAGCAACTGCCCGACCACAGCCGCCTGATCCGCGGTGAGGTCCGGATGCGCCGTCCGCACGGTCGCGCCCATGTCCTGCAACGCGCCCTCCGTCGCCTGCGCCATGAATGCCTGCTGCGCCGGATCGCGCGCGATCTGCATCCCGTTCTCGAAGCTGAGCAGTAGCGAATCCCGGTGCCGCCGCGCCACTTCGGTCAGTGCGCTCAACAGCTCGGGCAGCCAGTCCCCCAGTGACCGCCCCGCAGTGGCGTTGATGGCGATGTCCAGGTCGTCACCGATATCGCTGCCCATCCCGAGCGCGATGGCCTCGGTGACCAACTGGTCCTTGGATCCGAAGTGATAGCCGATCGCGGCCAGGCTCACCCCGGCAGCGCTGGCGATGTCGCGGGCGGTCACCTTCGCGAGCCCGCGTTCCAATACTGCCTGCCGAGCCCCCGCCAGTAGGTCTTCTCGATTTCCCATAACCCCACCCTACCAGCGTCTTAGACATTTGTTCTAGACAGCCGTGTCAATCTCTGTTAGACATATGTCTTAGACGGACGTACCTCACCACACCGGGAGTTCCAATGACCACCACCTCCACCCCCCGCATCCTCGTTTCCGGCGGCGGCATCGGCGGCAACACCGTTGCCCTGCAACTGATTCGGGCCGGTATCCACACCACCGTCGTGGAGCGGGCCACCGCTCCCCGCCCCGGCGGCCAGGCCGTCGATCTCCGCACCGCCAGCAAGGACGTCGCCGAGCGCCTCGGCCTCATGCCCGAGATCCGCGACGTCAAGCTCGACGAGCGCGGCTGGGCCTACGTCGACCGCAACGGCAAGGTCTACGCCCGCATGACCGTCGAGATGTTCGACGGCGAGGGCCCGGCCGCCGATATCGAGATCACCCGCGGCGACCTCAACCAGGTCTTCCTCGACGAACTCGCCAAGACCGACGGCCCGCTGGACTACCGCTACGGCGACTGGATCCAGCACCTGGCCCAGGACGAGACCGGCGTCGAGGTCACCTTCGCCTCCGGCCGCACCGAACGCTACGACCTGGTCATCGCCGCCGACGGCGTGCACTCGGCCACCCGCCGAATGGTTTTCGGCCCCGAGGAACAGTTCGCCACCCACCTCGACGGCTACATGGCCTTCTTCACCATCCCCACCCCCGCCGATCTGGAGCCCGACTGGATGATGATGTCCAACATCCCCAGCGTCATGTTCGCCATCCGCCCCGATCGCGATCCGGCGACCGCCAAGGCCATCATCACCCTGCGCCAGGACTTCGATCCGGCCCTGCAGCGTGATCCGGTGGCGCAGCGCAACCGGATTCGCGAGGCGCTCACCGGTGCGGGCTGGAAGGCCGAGACGATCCTCGCCTCGATGGACTCCACCCCCGACTTCTACTTCGATCAGCTCGCCCGCATCGACGTCCCCGACCTGTCCAGCGGCCGCGTCACCCTGCTCGGCGACGCCGGCTACTGCGGTTCCCCGCTGACCGGAATGGGCACCGCCATGGCCGTGGTCGGCGCGTACCTGCTGGCGGGTGAAATCGCCGCCACCCCAACCGATCTCGCCGGTGCGCAGGCCCGCTACCAGGAGAAGCTACTGCCTTTCCTGGACAAGGCCAAGGAGCTGCCCGGCGGCGGCATCAAGGTCATGCTGCCCACCAGCCGGTTCGTCACGGCCGCCGCACGTTTCAATATGCGGGTGCTGATGTCGCGTCCGCTGCGCCCGGTGGCCAAGAAGCTGTTCGCCCCCAAGACCGCCGACTACGTGCTGCCCAGCTACTGACCCACCGCCCCCGGCCCGCAGCACCGCCCCCGCTACCCTCGATCCCGTGCGGCAGAAGATCCTCATGGACAACGACACCGGCATCGACGACTCGTTGGGTCTGCTCTACCTCCTGGCCTCGCCCGAGGCGGAGATCGTCGGAATCGCCTCCAGCGCGGGCAATGTGCCCGCGCCCCAGGTGGCCTCCAACAATCTCGCGCTGCTGGAGCTGGTGCGGGCCCCCGACATCGAGGTCACGCAGGGCGCGCTGACTCCCCTCGCGATTCCGCTACGCACGACCGAGGACACCCACGGCCCGCAGGGCGTGGGCTACGCCGAGCTGCCGCCGACCACCCGGACCCTGTCCGACCGGTCGGCGGCGCAGCTGTGGGTGGACCTGGCCCGCGCGCACCCCGGCGAGATCGTCGGCCTGTGCACCGGCCCGCTCACCAACCTGGCCCTCGCCCTGCGCCTGGAACCCCAACTCCCCCAGCTACTTCAGCGCCTGGTGATCATGGGCGGGGCGTTCAACCACCCCGGCAACACCACCCCCACCAACGAATGGAACGTGCACGTCGACCCGGAAGCCGCCAAGGAGGTCTTCGACGCCTTCTCCGCCGCCCCCGCCGACCGCCGCCCCATCGTGTGCGCCCTCGACATCACCGAAACCATCGAGATGAAGCCCGAACACCTGGTGCGCCTGGCCGAACGCGCGGGCAGCACCCCGATCGAACTGGTGACGGAAAACGATCCCCCCGAAGCCCGTTCGGCCGCCAGCAATCCGCTGGTCCGCTATCTGACCGACGCCATCCGCTTCTACTTCGACTTCCACCAGCTCTACGACCAGGGCTATCTCGCGCACATGCACGACCCGTTCGCCGCCGCGGTCGCCCTGGACCCGAACCTGGCCGTCACCAAACCCGCGACCGTCGACGTCGAACTGGCGGGGACCATCACCCGCGCCACCACGGTCGCCGACTGGGCGGGCATGTGGGGCCGGGAACCCAACGCGGACATCGTGGTCGGCACCAACCCGGAAGTCTTCTTCGACCGGCTGATCAGCCGCGTCGGCGACTACGCGCGCACGGCGTTCCCGCAGTGACCTCGCTACCGGTCACCGACACCGACTACCTCCCCGAATTCCGTGCGCGCCTGGGGCTTTCCGGGCTGATCGACGTCCACACCCACTTCATGCCCGAGCCGGTCCTGCGCAAGGTGTGGGGCTACTTCGACACCGCCGGACCGCTGCTGGGCCACCGCGAATGGCCGATCACCTACCGCGACGAGGAGCAGGTGCGGCTGAAGACGTTGCGCGGCTTCGGCGTTCACGCCTTCACCTCGATGGTCTACCCGCACAAGCCCGGCATGGCCGCCTGGCTCAACGACTGGTCCGCCGATTTCGCCCGCCGCACCCCCGACTGCCTGCACACCTCGACGTTCTACCCCGAACCCGGAGCCCTCGACTACGTCCGCACCGCCCTGGACGCGGGCACCCGGATCTTCAAGCTGCACATCCAGGTCGGCGACTACGACCCCAACGACCCCCTGCTCACCGAGGTGTGGGGCCTGGTGCAGGACGCGGGCGTCCCGATCGTCATGCACTGCGGATCCGGCCCCGCCGCCGGACGATTCACCGGCCCCGGCCCCATGGCCGCACTGCTGCAACGCTTTCCACGCCTGCGGCCGATCATCGCGCACATGGGCGCACCCGAATACACCGAATTCCTCGACCTGGCCGCCGCGCACGACAGCGTCCTGCTCGACACCACCATGAACTTCACCGACTTCTTCGAGGCCGCCGACCCGTTCCCGCCCGCGGACCGCCCCCGTCTCGCCGACCTGGGCGATCGCATCCTGTTCGGCAGTGACTTCCCCAACATCCCGTATTCCTACGCCCACGCGCTCTACGCTCTGGAACGTCTGGAACTCGGCGACGACTGGCTGCGCGGAGTCTGCCACGACAACGCGGCCCGGGTCTTCGGACTCGGCTGAACGGGAAGGCGGTTGATCATGCGATTGCTGGCAGAGATCCTGGTCGGGCTGCTCGCGGCCCTGCACGTCTACATCCTGATCATGGAAATGTTCCTGTGGACCACCCCGCGGGTACGCGCGAGCTTCGGCCTGACCGCCGAATTCGCCGAACAGACCAAGTCCCTGGCCGCCAATCAGGGCCTCTACAACGGCTTCCTGGCCGCGGGCCTGATCTGGGGTCTGATCGCGTCCGATCCGACCGGACAGGCCGCGAAGATCTTCTTCGCGGCCTGTGTCGTGGTGGCGGGCCTCTACGGTGCGGCCACCGCCAGCCGTCGAATCCTGTTCGCGCAGGCGCTGCCCGGCGCGATCACCCTGATCGCGGTACTACTGGCCGGATAGCGCCAGCGCCACCTTGGCATTGCGGCCGGGAGCCTCGGTCGCGATCGCGGCCTGCGCGGCGTCCTGGATCGGGTAGGTGGATTCCACCGCCAGGTCCAGCACGCCCCGCGCGGCCAGCCCGACCAGCTCGCCGATCAGCCGGCGCCGCTCGTCGCCACCGATCTCCTCGGCCCGCTTGGAACCCCAGAAACCCTTCACCACAGCCTGTTTGAAGATCATCGGTCCCGGGTTGATCACCATCGGCTTGCCCGAGAGCGCACCGAAGGAGATCAGCTCGCCGCGCTCGCCCAGCAGCGACAGCAGATCATTGGACGCCGGGCCGCCGACCTGGTCGACCGCCCGCACGATCGGGTCCCCGCCGGTGAGCTGAGCGGCCCGCTGCTGCCAATCCGGGGTTTCGGTATCGAGCACCGCGTCGAAACCCAACTCCTCCAACGCCTTCACCGCCGCAGGACTACGCACCAGGTTCAGCACACGCACCCCACGCTCGCGCGCGAAGAGGTTCAGCAGCCGCCCGACCGCACCGTTGGCGGCATTGACGGTGATCCACTGCCCCGCCGAGACCTGCAGATCCTCGAGCAGCATCAGCGCGCTCAACGGCATCGCCAGCAGCTGGCTCGCGGTGGCGTCGGACACCGAATCCGGTACCGGCACCAGCCCGCCCGCCTTGGCCACGAAGTACTCGGCCCAGGCGCCCTGTACACCGGAGACCGCGACCCGCTGCCCGACCTCGAACCCGGTCACGCCCTCACCGAGCGCATCGATCCGCCCGACCGCCTCGGTGCCCGGAATCGCGGGCAGCGCGGGTCGGTAGCCGTACACGCCGCGAATGATCGCCAGGTCGTGATTGTGAATCGGCGCCAGGTCCGCCGCGATCCGCACCTCACCCGCACCGGGCTCCGGCACCGGCCGATCACCAACGCCCAGAACGTTCTTCGGCTCGCCGAACTGCTCGATTACTACGGCACGCATGGTCATCGGTGTTTCTCCTCGGATCGGGTGTGGTCGGTCAGCGCCACGGTGAGGCGGCGCAGGGTGTCGCGCAGTGCGTCGAGTTCGATCGGCGTGAGGCCGGACCGCTCGGCGGACTGCGAGGGGATCGGGCAGGCCTGCCCGCGCAGCTCACGCCCCTGTTCGGTGAGCGTGATATCGACGCGGCGTTCATCGGAGGCCGAACGCCGCCGCTGCACGAATCCGGCGGCCTCGAGCCGCTTGAGCAGCGGCGAGAGGGTCCCGGAGTCCAGTTCCAGCGCCGCGCACAGCTCGCCGACGCTGCGGCCGTCGCGCTGCCACAGCGCCAGCAGCACCAGGTACTGCGGGTAGGTCAGCCCCAGGGCGTCGAGCTTGGGCCGGTACATGGCCGTCATCGCCCGTGACGCCGCGTAGAGCGCGAAGCACAGCTGATTTTCCAGCGCGAGCTCATCGGTCACGAACAACAAACTAGTCCGCAATTAGATTGTGCACAATCTAATCCGGTGTCGCCTCGATCACACCCCCGGCCGCGGCGAAAGGGCCGGTACCGAACAGCGGGAAAGTCGGTCGCGGACAAGAAGATTGCCGATACCTTCGATGTGAAGCCCGTCACAGGGCGGTTCGGCATGAGCAGTTGGAGGTGCGATGACGCACGAAGTAGTCGACCGGGTCCATGAGCTCGGAGGTCGTCTGGCGGCCACCGCCGAGGAGACCGAGCGGCAGGGCAAACTCTCGAAGGAGAGCGTCGAGCTCATCCGCGAGGCCGGGGTGATGCGCCTGCTACAACCCACCGATTTCGGCGGTTACGCCGCGCACCCCCGCGATTTCGCCGAGGCCGTGATGGCCGTCGCCCAGCACTGCGGATCCACCGGCTGGGTATGCGGCGTCGGCGGCGTGCACCCGTGGGAAATGGCCCTGATGGACCGCCGACTACAGCAGGAGGTGTGGGGCGAGAACCCCGACACCTGGATCGCGTCCCCCTACGCCGCCCAGGGCGTCGCGGTCCCCACCGACGGCGGCTACCTCCTGAAGGGCCACTGGAACTTCTCCTCCGGCACCGACCACTGCGACTGGATCTTCTTGGGCGCCATAGTCGGTGACGCGACCGGCAAACCGGTCATGCCACCCAAGATCCTGCACGTGGTGCTGCCCCGCAGCGACTACACCATCGTCGACGACTCCTGGGATGTCATCGGCCTGTCCGGCACCGGCAGCAAGGACGTGCTCGTCGACAACGCGTTCATCCCCGCGTACCGAACCATCGAGGCCGACGCGGTCGCGCAGGGCGAGATCGCCGCCGAGCGAGCCGGACGCACCGACACCGTCTACCGACTGCCGTTCTGGGCGATGTTCCCGCTGGGCATCACCGCCGCGGTCGTCGGCATCTCCGAGGGCGCACTGGCCGCACACCTGAACTATCAGCGCGATCGAGTCACCGCCATGGGCACCAAGATCAAGGACGACCCCTACGTACTGTCCGCGATCGCGGAGGCGGCCGCCGAGATCGCCGCCTCCCGCACCCAACTGCTCGACGGTGTCAGCCGCCTCTACGATCTCGCCGACGCGGGTAAGGAGATCACGTTCGCTGATCGTTCGCTGGTGCGCCGCAATCAAGTTCGCTGCGCCTGGCGCGCGGTCGCGGCCGTGGATCAGATCTTCGCGCGCTCCGGTGGCAACGCGGTGCGGCGCAAGAACGTCATGCAGCGGTTCTGGCGCGATGCGCACGTCGGGTTGCAGCACGCCATCCACACCCCCGGCTCGCTGTACCACTCCACCGCCCTGACCTCGATGGGACTGGAACCGGAAGGTGCGCTACGAGCGATGATCTGACGCCGAAAGCCGCAGACAGTACAAACCAGTCGGGCTCTTACCTGAATGGTTACGCGGATGTGTTGCCCTGCGGCACAGGCGTTCACCTCGCGGTGGCAGCGGCATGCCATGCTGGTGGCGCAGCGGACCGAGTCGAGTCATGCTGAAACTACAGCGAAAGCAGGGTGTGCGAACCCCGTGGTAGTAGAGATGACGCGGCTTCGACCCGCGTCCGAAGCCGAAACGCGTGGCAGTGACTACGCGGGTTTGCTGCGCCGGGCCAGGCAGGCCGGACTGCTGAATCGGAGACTGCGCTACTACGCCTGGAAGACCGGTTTCACGGCCGCCGCCTTCTTCGGCGGCTGGGCAGTGCTCATCCTGGGCGGCGATTCCTGGTGGCAACTGCTCACCGCGGTGTTCCTGGCGGCGGTGTTCGCGCAGTTCGCCTTCCTCGGCCACGACGCCGGGCATCGGCAGATCTTCCGCTCGCGCCGCGCGAACTACGTGTACGGCACGATCGCGGGCAATCTGGCCACCGGGCTGAGCATCGGCTGGTGGACCAGCAACCACAATCGCCATCACGCGCACCCCAACACCGAGGACGGCGATCCGGACATCGCCGGCATCCTCGCCCACTCCGGTGGCCGGGCCGCGGCCGGAAAAGGCTGGCGGCGCTTCATCTTCCGCTACCAGGCGTGGCTGTTCTTCCCGCTGCTGACCCTGGAGGCCGCGAGCCTGCACTTCGCCAGCGGACGCGCCGTGCTGCGCTGGCCGATTCCGAACCGGGTGCAGGAGGGCGCGCTGCTGGTCGCACACGCGATCCTGTATCTCTCGACGGTGTTCCTGGTCCTGTCTCCGGGCAAGGCGCTGGTGTTCATCGCGGTGCAGCAGGGCCTGTTCGGCTTCTACATGGGCTGCACGTTCGCACCCAATCACAAGGGGATGGCCGTGTTCGAGGCCGGTGACAGCCCCGATTTCCTGCGCCGCCAGGTGCTCACCTCCCGCAATGTGCGCGGCGGCCCGATCACCGACCTCGCGCTCGGCGGGCTGAACTACCAGATCGAGCACCACCTGTTCCCGTACATGCCCCGCCCGAATCTGCCGCTGGCCCAGGCGATGGTGATGGAGTACTGCGCCGAACTCGATATCCCCTACGCGGAAACCGGCCTGCTCGACTCCTACAGCCAGGCGCTACGCCATCTCGACGCGGTCGGCCGCCACGCGGAAGGTTCGCACCCGTAACTCCCGAGTGATGCCGTAGGTTTGCCAGGGTACGGTCGGCGACTGCGGGACTGGACTCGAGGAGGCGCGATTGGCGCGGGCCGAGGGCTGTGAGAGCGGTGCGCACTGTCCCGATCTCCCGCTGTCGGCAGCCCAATTGCGCTGGTGGGTAGCCCAGCAGCTACACCCCGAACTCCCCAGCACCGTCGCCCTCTACCTGGATCTCACCGGACGCCTGGACCGCGCCACCCTCCAGGCGTGCGGCACCCGAGCCGCCCGCGAACTGCAATCGCCCCTGCTGCGATTCCGGTTGGTGGACGGCCTCCCCCGGCAATACCTCGATCCGGAGGCGTTCGGCGAGGTGCCTTTCCACGACCTAGCCGACCGCCCGGACCCGATCGCCGATGCCGAGGCCGCCATGGCCCGCGATCACCGCAGGCCGCTGAACCTGCTGACCGACCCGCTCACCGTCGGCACGGTCTACCGCATCGCCCCGCAGCGCCACCTGCTCTACCTGCGCAGCCACCACATCGTCCTCGACGGACTGGGCGCGGCCGCCCTGCTGCGCCGCACCACCGAGTTGTACAGCGCCACACTGGAATCCAGCGAACCTCTACCGGACCCGGGATTCCTCACCATCGCCGAACTCCTCGACGACGAACGCGCCTACCTGACCTCGGCTCGCGCCCGCACCGACCGCGAATACTGGTCCGGCCAACTCACCGGAATGCCGGACCCCACCCGCCTGGCCGGAGCCATCGCCCCACCCGCACCCGAACCACACCGAGTCGAGGCGGCCGTACCCGAAGCCGTCGCCGCCCGCCTGCGCGAACTTCGAGAGCACGAGGGAATACCGTTCCCGGAACTCACCATCGCCGCCTTCGCCTGCTACCTCGCGGCCACGACCGGCAGCGACGACATCGTGCTGTCCCTCCCGGTCCCCGCCCGCCCCTCCGCAGCCCTGCGACGCTCCGGCGGCACGGTCTCCAACGTGGTCCCGCTGCGTCTCAACGGCATTCACACCGCCACCGTCGCGGACCTGATCGAGCAGGTACGGGCCACAGTGGTCGGCGCGCTACGCCACCAGCGCTACCGCTACGAGGACATGCAGCGCGACCGTGGCGAAAACCTCGCAGTGCGCGGCAGTTTCGGCCCCGCGGTCAACATGCTGCGCTTCACCGAACCACCACACGTGGGCCCACTGGCCGCCCAGGTGCGCCTGCTCTCCCTCGGCCCCGTGGAAGACCTGCTGCTCAATGGATATCAACTCGGCCCCGACGAGCGCACCGTCACCATCGACCTTCAGGGCAATCCGAACCTCTACAGCGCCGAAACCCTGGGCTGGCACCATCGCCGATTCCTCGACTACCTCGAGCGCTTCCTCCTCGACCTCCGACAGCCGGTGCCACCCATCGATTCGGCCTACCCGCTACCGGTGCTCGACACCGCCCGCACCGACCGTCTCCTACCGGACCTGTTGCGTACCAGCGTTATCGGTGATCGCGGAACACCGGAAACAACGCAGGTGGCCGACGCTGTGGCAGTCCGAGACGGACAGCGGAACCTGACCTACCGCGAGCTCGACGAGACGTCCTCGAGATGGGCAAGAGCGCTGATCGAACACGGTGCCGCACCCGGCGAATTCGTGCTCGTCGCCGTTCCCCGATCAGCCGAATCGGTGCTCGCGCTCTGGGCTGTCGCCAAAACCGGCGCGGGTTTCGCGCCCGTCCACCCCGGCGATCCGGCCGCCCGACTAGCGGCGGTAACAATGGATTCCGGCGCACGACTGGGAATCACGGTCAGATCGGTCCGCGCGAACCTGCCCGAAGCACTCACCTGGCTCGTCCTGGACGAGCCGGAAGTCTCGGCACAGGCAGCACGCCATTCACCCGCGCCACTGCGCGACAGCGACCGAACCCGGTCCCTGCACCCCGACCATCCCGCCTACCTGATCTACACCTCCGGCACCACCGGCACCCCGAAGGGCGTCGCCGTCACCCATCGCGGCCTGGGCCCCCTCACCGACTACATCGTCGACCACTATGCAGTGACCCCCGATTCGCGTGTCCTGCACGCCCACGCCCCCTCCTTCGACGCGCACCTGCTGGAATTGCTAGCCGCGTTCGCAACCGGCGCCCGACTCGTGATCGAACCACCCGAGGTGGTCGCCGGACCGGAACTCGCCGCCCTGTTGGCCGACCAGTCCATCACCCACTTCCTCACCACCCCAGCCGTCCTGGCCACCCTCGCTCCCGCCGACGTACCCGCCCTGCGCGTGGCAGTGGTCGGCGGCGAAGCCTGCCCACCCGACCTGGTACGCCGCTGGGCAACCGCGGTACGCCTGTTCAACGGCTACGGCCCCACCGAAACCACCGTCATGGCAACCCAATCCGACGCCCTGCCCGCCGACGGCCGAGTATCGATCGGCCCGCCCCTGCCCGGCGTCCGCGCGGTGGTCCTCGATTCCCGCCTGCGACGACTACCGCCCGGCACACCGGGCGAGCTGTATCTCGGCGGCCCGGGAGTCGCCGCAGGTTACCTGCACCAACCCGCCGCCACCGCCGCCCGCTTCCTGCCCGACCCGTTCGGCAAGGGCGAACGCCTCTACCGCACCGGCGATCTCGTCACCGCCCATGTCGACGGCACCCTCGACTTCATCGGCCGCGCCGACGACCAGCTCGCGCTGCGCGGCCGCCGTGTGGAACCCGGCGAGGTGGCAGCGGCCCTCATGGCCCTCCCCGAGATCGCCCACGCCGCGGTCACCACCCACGACGGCCCCACCGGCCCCCGCCTGATCGGCTACGTCGTTGCCGCACCGCAGGTCCGCCTCGACACCACCACCCTGATCCGCCGCCTCCGCACCCAACTCCCCGCCGCCCTGGTCCCGGCCCAGCTGGTCGAACTCGACCAGCTCCCGATCACCGCCCACGGCAAACTCGATCGCGCGGCCCTACCCCGGCCCACCATCGAACACCGCCCCTTCCGCTCCCCCGAATCCGAGCTGGAACGCCTCGTAGCAATCACTTTCACCACCGCGACCGGCACCGACCACGTCGGCCTCGACGACGACTTCTTCGAACTGGGCGGCAATTCACTACTCGGCGTGGCGGTCTGCGCCGAACTGGCCGCCGCCACCGGCCAGCCGGTCACCGTCCGCTGGCTCTACACCACCCCCACCGTCGCCGAACTCGCCGACCGCCTCGCCGACCGCGACGACACCTCCGACGACGCACTGGGAGCCGTTCTCACCCTGCGCCGCAACGGTTCCCGCCCACCCCTGTTCTGCGTGCACTCGGCGGTCCCACTGTCCTGGTGCTACGCCGAACTCGCCAGGTACCTGACCGATCGCCCCGTCTACGGCCTGCAAGCCCTCTCCCCGACCGGTGATCCCCTGGCCGCCACCATCGACGACCTGGCCGACGGATATGTAGCCGAAATTCGACGCGTCCACCCGGACGGCCCCTACCATCTGCTCGGCTGGTCACTGGGCGGACAGCTGGCCCATGCCGTCGCGGTCCGCCTGACCGAACAGGGCGCAGCGGTAACGACATTGGCGATGCTGGACAGCGTCGTCTTCCCCGAAGACATGCCACCCCCGCCCGCGCCCCGCATGCGCGACCTGCTCACCCACCTCCTCGGTGACGAGCCCGACGACGCCGACCAGCTGCCCGAGGTCACCGCCGAGCAGGCCGCCACCCACTTGTCCACGGCCGGAGCCTCTTTCGGCACCGGCCTCACCGCCGAGCAACTGACGCGCCTGCATCGCGGCTACGTCGACGGTGTCCGCCTCTCACACGGCTACCGCCCCGGCGTGTACGACGGTGGCCTGCTGTACTTTTCGGCAACCCACGGCGTCACCGCCGATTTCGGCGCAGAAATGTGGCGGCCGTACGTCACCGGCTCGCTAGTCCAGCACCCGGTCCCCGCCACCCACGCCCAACTCACGAATTCGGATGTCGTCGCGCTCATCGGACCGATTCTCGACGTCCACCTGCGGCAGGAAGACGATCGGTGAGGCCGGGCCCGCGTACCGGCGTGCGATGGCACAACGTGTACGACGACCCCGAGCAGTGGCAGCGCCAAGGCCCCGTCGCCACCGGGCTGACCCGCTGGGTGAGTGAGCATTTGATGCATCCGCACCCCGACCTCGGCCGCCCGGGACCGGTATGCCCGTTCGTGCGCCACACCGCCCACCACCGGCTGCTGTGGGCGGGCCTCGCGACCGAGTCGGACCCCTCGGCCACCCGGATGAACGCGATCGTCGACGACGCCCTGGACCTGTATCGCCGCATCCGCCAGGAACATCCGGCCGATGCCCGCGGCACCACCGTCGTCACCGTGTTCCCCGCCCTGTCCAGCTACGGGATCGTCGACGCCGTGCACGCCGCCCGCAAAACCGAGGTGGTGTCGGAAGGTTCGATGCTGGGCCAGTTCTACCCCGGCTGCACCGTTCCGGGCCTGTGGCATGCGGACTTCCATCCCCTCGACGCCCCCTACCCGATGCTGGTGCTGCGCCCGATGATGAGCACCGACTTCCCGTTCCTGGTGGCCCGCTCCGAGTGGCTGTACGCCTATTTCACCCACCTGGCCCCCGATCTCCCCCGCCCGCTGCGCTGGAAGATTGCCGAGCGGATGCGGATCGACGGTCCCGCCGCCGAGCTGATCACCGCGCTGCGCGCACATTCCGCGGACGAACACGCGCGCTGATCGACTGACTTGGACGCTTGTCGCGGGATACTGCTGTGATGCATCGGCTATCGCGCTGCCTCGTCGCCCTGGTCGCCACATTTGCTGCCCTCGTGCCGATAGCCTCCGCGGCCGATCCGGGCGGTTCCTCGATCCAGTCGGTACGCCCACTGGGCGGCCGCCAGTACGAGGTGGACGTCTATTCGGCGGCCATGAACCGCACTGTCCCCGTCTGGGTTTCGCACCCCGACTTCGCCGCGCCCGCGCTGTACCTGCTCAACGCGGTCGACGGCGGCGAGGACGGCGGCCCGTGGAGCGCCCGCACCGATGTGGCCCAGTTCTTCGCCGACAAGCCGGTCAACGTGATCACCCCGATCGGCGGTCGTGCCAGCTTCTACACCGACTGGATCGCCGACGACCCCACCCTGGGCCGAAACAGGTGGTCCACCTTCCTCACCCAGGAACTGCCGCCGCTGCTGGAGAACCAGTTCCAGATGACCGGCCGCAACGCCGTCGCCGGCGTCTCGATGTCGGCCACCTCCGCCCTGGACCTGGCCATCGACGCCCCCGGCCTCTACCAGGCCGCCGCCTCCTACAGTGGCTGCCCCCGCACCAGTGACCCGTTCGCCCGCTTCCTCGTCAATTCCGAGGTCGGGCTCTTCGGCGGCAACAGCGGCAATATGTGGGGCGGACTCGACGGCCCCGGCTGGACCTCACACGATCCGGTCCTGAATGCGGAACGGCTGCGCGGCGTCGCCCTCTACATCTCGGCGGGCAGCGGTATCCCCGGCATCCACGACACCCTCACCGACGCCTCGCTCGGCGGCAATGCGGGCGGCCTGTTCGACCGCGTAACGGTCGGCGGCGCAATGGAATCCGTCGTCCGCAACTGCACCCAATCCCTGACCGACCGCCTCGGCGCGCTGGGCATTCCCGCCACCGTCGCCTTCCGCAACGGCACGCACGCCTGGCCGTACTGGCAGGACGATCTGCACGATTCGTGGCAGGTGTTCGCCGGAGCGCTCGGCGTCTGATCGCTTCGTACGAGCGGAAGTTCGGACAGGTCCGGACAGCCGAACGACGAAATCCCCGGATCCAGCTCCTTACCATCGAGTGGCGGAAGTGTCTCCGCCACAATCGATTCGCTCTACGAGGGGCTGATTTTCCATGTCCAAACGACACAAATACGCGGGTTCCCATCTGGCGATCAGCACCGGGCTACCCGCCTCTCGCATCGCCGAATTGAGCAAGTACGTGGGCGAGGAGATCAAGTCCGGGGTCACCGCCATCCGGTTCGAGGGCGCCGGCGTCGGACGCACCGACTTCTCGGTGCGCGGCTGGGGCAATCACGTCGAATACCTGACCTTCCACGTGGTGATCAGCGATGCCGCCCACGGGGCCACCGGCCGCACCGTGATCGACAGCTACAAGACCACGCAGCAGACGTACATGATGATCCCGATCTCCCCGAAGACGATGAACGGCTACGGGCTCTACAAGCGCTTCATGACGAAACTCGCGGACGCGATCCGCGCCGAGGACCCGCGCGCCGACGTGGCCATCACCGAACGCACCGGGTAGCCCGCCATGTCCGATCTCATCACGATAGGCATTGTGGCGCTGATCTTCTGGTCATCGTGGCGATTCTGGTCCAAAGGCACCTACCGCGCGGACCGACCCGAACCTGACCTGTCGGAATTCCGGCCCCGCCCGATCGAGCACCCGGAGGATCAGTGAGCACCAACGGTCAAGTGCCCACCGGCCCGGTGGTATTCGAGCTCCAGCCCGTGCACGTCGCCCGAGCGATATTCGTGCTCTGCGTGATCCCGGTGCTGTACAAGTTCTCGGTCGAGGGAGTCACCACGACCATCGACTACCGCTTCTCCGATGGGAAAGTGACAACCACCGACAACTTGTTCTCCCAACTGGTGAGCGTGCTGCCGTGGATCGTCTGCGGGGTCATCGCGGCGGTCAGCGAGCGAATCCTGGTGGTGCGGTCGGCGCAGTGGCCCGAACCGATTCACGAGGTGCTGGTCCGGTACCGAATGGCTTCTCCCCGAACGGATTCCTGAGTATTCCCGGTTCGCAGCAGACGCGGTGGCGTCTATTGCCCCGTCTCTGGCGCGTAGAGCCACCGGTGGCGGTCACCGGTGGCATCTAGCGTCGGAGAGGTGACTGAGTTCTTGGAAGTTGACGGTGGACGTATCGCATACGAGGTGGCCGGATCGGGGCCGCTGATCGTGCTCTCGCATGGGATGGGAGACCATCGGCACGCCTTCCGATTCCTTGCCCCGAGGCTGGTCGAATGCGGATATCGAGTGGCCGCCTTGGATATTCGCGGGCACGGGGAATCCAGCATGAACTGGACATCCCACGACGGCAGCACCGCGATCTCGCGCACCGATGTGGCGAACGATATTCTCGCGGTGATTCACGAACTGGGTGAGCCCGCCGTGGTCGTCGGGCATTCCATCTCCGGTGGCGGGGCGACGATCGCCGCAGCGCAGGATCCCGAAATGGTGCGCGCCGTGGTCGAATTGAATCCTTTCACCCGTGTGCAATCGTTCTCACTGGGGTCGCTGTTCACGATTCGCCGGTATCGCCGGGGTCAGTTGGCGGTGATCGGGACGTTCGTTCTGCGCAGTCTCCGGGTGTGGATGCGGTATCTGGATATCGCGTACCCGATCAAGCCCGCCGACTACGACGCCTATATGGCCGACCTGTCGGCGAAGCTCAGCGAGCCGGGGCGGTTCGAGGAATTCATGAAGACCGGCAAGTCGACTCCCGCGGACGCCGAGGCGCAACTGCCGTACATCAAGTGCCCGACGCTGGTCGTGATGGGCACCGCCGATCCCGATTTCGCGGACCCGGAGGCCGAGGGTGAGGCGATCGTCGCTGAGATGACGGGCGGTTTGGGATCCGTTGCGCTGGCACCGGGTTCAGGACACTACCCGCATGCCGACCAGCCGGATCTGGTCGCGGATCTCATCTCGAAGTTCCTGTTGGATCGCGTTCATCCTTGATTCGCACAGGGTCGAGATCGCATCGATAGATAAACGGTCGAGATTCTGAATATTCTTATATCACAACGCTATTCGTATTTCGCAGGGTGGGGATATTCGATATAATTGAGGTATGAATTCGGGGGAGGGATTGAGCAGCTGCGGTATCACGGAACTGGAGGCCGCCATGGACTCTCTCGCCTCCGCGGATCTCACCCGCTTCTCCGATAGCGCCGTCGTGGAATTGATGCAGCGACTCGAGGTTTGCAAGCGTCGCTCGGCGGCCCTGGATTCGCGCCTGCTCATCGAAGCCTCGGACCGGTCCATTCCCGAGCACTGTGGCGCGGGCGGGTGCGTGCGGTTCCTGCGCGAAACGCTGAACCTGTCCCGCTTCGATGCCTCGTGCCGGGTGCGGGTCGCCGGGCAGGTCGGTGAATTCCGTGACCCGACCGGCCATTTGCGCGCGCCCGCCCTGCCGGTTGCCGCCCAGGCCTTCGAAGCCGGTGAGATCTCCCGCGACCATGTCCGCGGCATCACCGAGGTCATCAACCACCTGCCCGACTCCGTCGACGCCGACGTCCGCGCCGACACCGAGCAGATCTTGGTCACCTACTGCCGCACCGGCTGGCCCGATGACCTGCCCCGCATCGGCCGCACCATCCTCGCCCGCCTCGACCCCGACGGTTCACTCACCACCGAACGCGACCAGAAGCGCCTGTGCGGCATCGAGATCGGCCGTCAGCGCCTCGACGGAATGTCCCGCATCTCCGGCTGGCTGACCCCGCAGGCCCGCGCGGTGTGGGAGCCCGTCCTCGCCAAGTTCGCGCGACCCGGCATGTGCAACGGCAGCGACCCCCACAGCCCGGGAATCGCGATCGGCGACAGCGTCGACTCTCACGTTCTGGAAGTAGCCGCACGCCGCGATACCCGCAGTGCAGCCCAGCGCAACCACGACGCCTTCGCCGCTCTGCTCGGCGCGGATATCGATGCGGGCAAGCTGGGTTCACACCGCAGGCTGCCGGTCGAACTGATCCTCACCATGAGCGTCACCGACCTGGAGCAGGGTGCCGGAGTGGCCACCACCGCCACCGGCGGCGACCTGTCCATCGCACAAGCGCTGAAGCTGGCCGGAAACACCCGTCCTTTGCTCGCGGTGCTCGATCCGGCGGGAATGCCGTTGTACCTCGGCCGTTCTCCCCGCCTCGCGAGCCCCGCACAGCGCCTGGCCCTGATCGCCTCCGAGCGCGGCTGCACCCGCCCCGGCTGCGACTCCCCCGCCTCGATGTGCGCGGTCCACCACGTAACCGACTGGGCAAAGCGCGGCCCCACCGACCTGAACAACCTCACCCTCGCCTGCGACCACTGCCACGCACTGGTCAACGACAGCCCCAACGGCTGGAAGACGGTCAAGCTCGACAAGAACTCCCCCTACCCGGGCCGAACCGGCTGGATCGCACCACGACACATGGACCCGACCGGGACACCCCGAGTCAACCACCGCCATCACGCGGCCGAGCAGATCGCACAATCATTGGCGCGCAGCCGAACCCGCCGCGCTCAACTGGCCTACCAGGCTCGCATCTCCCACCGCGCGCCCGAGTAGGGAGCTGTCCCCAGCTCGGCCTTCCCACATCCAAACGCCGCACCGACCGTGCCGAGGGCTGCCCTCAGCACGGCATCGTGCGTTTGGTGCAGGCCAATGGGCCATGGAGCCGTTGCAGGCCTTGTCGGACAATCCGCATCAGCGATAGAGCCAGTCCGTACCCTTGGATAAACCCGACTCTCGTTCACAATGCAGGCACAAAGAATAGGGAAGCGTGGTCGCGTTGGGTGCCCTGCCGGACTTGGGCTGACGCCACCCCGGGAGCCGTCTCCTCTCGTACCAGCCCAGGGACTGCACGCATTACGTTCTCCTGATCCCTCCCCTTGGTGACCCATCCGAGGAGAGCCCGTCCATCGCCGGGATTGTCCGATCCGCGCACCCTCCCAACG
Source organism: Nocardia sp. NBC_00511 (assembly GCF_045161165.1). Lineage (NCBI taxonomy): Bacteria > Bacillati > Actinomycetota > Actinomycetes > Mycobacteriales > Nocardiaceae > Nocardia > Nocardia sp. NBC_00511. Next base: position 2,129,719 of record NZ_CP107849.1, on the reverse strand, counting down.
TTCGCGTACCGCGGTATCAAGGTCAGGGAGCTCTCACCATGAAATTTTGTCCGGTTCACCACGGTGAGAGCTCCCTGATCATGATCGAGGGCGTTCGGGACTCGGGCCAGGGGTATGAGGGCGATTGTCGCGCCCGTTTTGTCTCTGCACGGATTGTTTTGGAGGCGTGCGTCTTTCGGGTCTTGTTTTGCTTGTTCTTGTCCGGGCGGTCTTGGTCTTGAAAGGTGATGCGTGCAGTCCGTGGGCTGGGACTGAGGGTCACGGCTCCCAAGTCGCGTCAGCCAAAGTCCGGTAGGGCAGGCGAGGTAACCACGCTAACTAAGTCTCTGAGCCTGCATTGTGAACCGGTGATGGGCACCTCTTCGCCACCACCCGCTCAATTCCCACCACGTGGGTATTGCCCACCCACACCTGGGGTACGTAGTGCCAGCCTCCCGCCGGCCGCACACTCGAATCACCATCGAACCGACTGAAGGCGAAGTAGGTCATGACCGGGATATTCATCCTCGCAACAACTGTCGCTCCCTGCGTCTGGGCCCTCGGGGTGTGGGTCCACCGCAATCTGACCGGCGAGTACGCGCGGCTTTGGAAGCCTTTCGAGCGGGCATTGCGCACCGGGGACAGCAGCGCACCGGCTGGGGTGGATGCCGCCGAGTGGTCGAAGTTCTTGTCGGACAGGCGGACCGGGCATCGGTGGGCGGTGGCCGTGCAGAGTCTCGGGTTGGCCGGGTACGCGGTTTCCGTGGTCGGGTTCGCACCTCATGCGACCGTGTTCCAGGTGGCCAGCTTGGTGCTCGGGGTGTATTCGATCGCGGCTGTGAGTACTCGGTTGCGGCGGATCGATCGGTTGACGGGGGCGACCGGGAAGCGGTCGGTCGCCGCCGTTTAGACCGTCAGGGGCGGTCGTCGAAGGCTTTCAGGATTTCCTCGGCGGCCAGGGCCGGGGTGAGGGAGCCGTCTCGGATCCGGGATTCGACGTCGGGGCGAAGGGATTTCACCCTCGGGTTGTCGGTCAGGCGGCGCAGGAGGCTGTCGTGGACCATAGTCCAGGTCCAGTCGACCTGCTGGCGGCGGCGCTTCTCGGCGAACTCGCCCGCTTCGGTGAGGACGCGGCGGTGAGTGAGGACCGTATCCCAGAAGGTGTCGAGGCCTACCGAGTTGAGGCCGGACATGGTGAGAACCGGTGGGTGCCACAGGGAGTCGCGGGGGTGGATGAGACGCATCGCGCCCTGGAGTTCGCGGGCGGCGGCCTTGGCTTCGAGTTCGTGGCGGCCGTCGGCCTTGTTGACCGCGACCAGGTCGGCCAGTTCCAGGACGCCCTTCTTGATGCCCTGGAGTTGGTCACCGGTGCGGGCGAGAGTCAGGAAGCAGAAGACGTCGACCATGTTGGCGACAGTCACTTCCGACTGACCGACGCCGACCGTCTCCACCAGGATGGTGTCGTAGCCTGCCGCTTCCAGCAGCACGATGGTCTCGCGGGTGGCTTTCGCGACGCCGCCGAGGGTGCCCGCGGTCGGGGACGGGCGGATGAACGCGTCGCGTTCCACCGACAGCCGGGCCATGCGGGTCTTGTCGCCGAGGATCGAGCCGCCGGTGCGAGTGGAGGACGGGTCGACCGCCAGGACGGCGACCTTGTGCCCCTCACCGATCAGCGACATGCCGAGCGCGTCGATGAACGTCGACTTGCCGACACCCGGAACACCGGTGATGCCAACCCGATTCGACACCATCTTGTCGGCGTCCGGCGTCACGCGCAGCAGCAGCTGCTGTGCGAGTTCGCGGTGATCGGTGCGGGTCGATTCGACCAGGGTGATGGCGCGGGCGAGCCCGGCGCGCTGACCGGCACGCACATCGTCGGCCAGCTTGTCGACGTCGATCACCCGTCTGGCCGCGGGGGCGGCGGTCCGGGACCGAGTGCCCGAACCGCCGACTCCGGCGGTCGTACCCAAACGTGGGTGATCGCTCATTCGCTGGTGCCGCTGCCGATCTCGTGGCCCAGAGCGACGGCCAGCTTCTTGATGAGATCGATCGCCGCGTCCGCGATGATGGTGCCCGGGCCGAAAATGCCCGCGGCACCGGCCGCGTACAGCTCGTCGTAGTCACCGGGCGGGATAACGCCGCCGACGGTGACCATGATGTCGGGGCGACCGACATCGGCCAGCGCCTGCCGCAGGGCGGGCACCAGCGTGAGATGGCCTGCCGCCAGCGAGGACACACCGACGACGTGCACGTCGTTGTCGGCCGCCTGCTGCGCCACCTCTTCGGGAGTCTGGAACAGCGGGCCCACATCGACGTCCATGCCGAGGTCGGCGAACGCGGTCGCGATCACCTTCTGGCCGCGGTCGTGGCCGTCCTGACCCATCTTGGCGATCAGGATGCGGGGGCGACGGCCCTCGGCTTCGGCGAACGCCTCGACCAGTTCGATGGCGTTGCTGATGTTGCTCACCTTTCCGGCCTCCTCACGGTAAACGCCGGAGAGGGTGCGGATTTCGGCCTGGTGGCGGCCGTACACCTTCTCCAGAGCGTCGGAGATCTCACCGACGGTCGCCTTGGCGCGGGCGGCGTCGATGGCCAGGGCCAGCAGGTTGTTGCCCATGCCGCCCTCGGTGGCGGTGGCGGCGCGGGTGAGTTCCCCGAGCGCACGTTCCACTTCGGCCGAATCACGTTCGGCGCGCAGCTTTTCCAGCTTCGCGTTCTGTTCGGCGCGGACCCGCGAGTTCTCGACCTTGAGGACCTCGATCGGGGTGTCTTCCTCGACCTGGTACTTGTTGACGCCGATCACCGGCTGCTGGCCGGTGTCGATGCGGGCCTGGGTGCGGGCTGCGGCCTCTTCGATGCGCAGCTTCGGGATACCCTCCGAAATCGCCTGTGCCATACCGCCGTGCGCCTTGATCTCGGCGATGTGGGCGCGGGCGCGCTCGGCCAGCTGATGCGTCAGCCATTCCACGTAGTACGAGCCGCCCCACGGGTCGGCCGGACGAGTGGTGTTGGACTCCTGCTGGATCAGCAGCTGGGTGTTGCGGGCGATGCGGGCGGAGAAGTCCGTCGGCAGGGCCAGCGCCTCGTCGAGGGCGTTGGTGTGCAGCGATTGGGTGTGGCCCTGGGTGGCGGCCATCGCCTCGACACAGGTGCGCGCGACGTTGTTGAACACGTCCTGCGCGGTCAGCGACCAGCCGGAGGTCTGCGAGTGTGTGCGCAGGGCAAGCGATTTCGCGGACTTGGGCTCGAATTCGGCGACCAGTTCGCTCCACAGCAGGCGCCCGGCGCGCAGCTTGGCGACCTCCATGAAGAAGTTCATGCCGATGGCCCAGAAGAACGACAGGCGCGGCGCGAACTTGTCGACCTCCATGCCCGCGGCCATACCGGCCTTGATGTACTCGACGCCGTCGGCGAGGGTGTACGCCAACTCCAGGTCGGCGGTCGCTCCGGCTTCCTGAATGTGGTAGCCGGAGATGGAGATCGAGTTGAACTTGGGCATCTTGGCCGAGGTGAAGGCGAAGATGTCGGAGATGATCCGCATCGACGGCGTCGGCGGATAGATGTAGGTGTTGCGGACCATGAACTCTTTCAGAATGTCGTTCTGAATGGTTCCGGCCAGCTGTTCGGGCTTGACGCCCTGCTCTTCGGCGGCGACGACGTAGAGCGCCAGGATCGGCAGCACCGCGCCGTTCATGGTCATCGACACCGAAACCTGATCGAGGGGAATCTGATCGAACAGTTCCCGCATGTCGAGGATGGAGTCGATGGCGACACCGGCCATGCCCACATCGCCGGTGACGCGCGGGTGATCGGAGTCGTAGCCACGGTGGGTGGCCAGGTCGAAGGCGACCGAGAGGCCCTTCTGACCCGACTGCAGGTTGCGGCGGTAGAAGGCGTTGGAGTCCGCGGCGGTGGAGAAGCCCGCGTACTGGCGAATCGTCCACGGCTGGTTGACGTACATGGTCGGGTAGGGACCGCGCACGAACGGCTTGAGACCCGGCACACTGTCGAGGGGGTAGCCCTCGGCGACGATGGCGTCACGGTCGGCCTTGGTGAAGACCGGCGGCACGTCGATGCCCTCGGGGGTCGACCAGGTGAGCTGTTCGGGCGCATAGTGATTGGCGGTCGCGGCCTCGGCGACGAACGCCTCGACCTGCTCGGCGTTCACCTCGGCAGCAGGCGAATCGCCCTCGGCCAGTGGGACTTCGGCGAAATTGCCGATCCGATGCTTGATAACGCTCATCTCTACGCTCCCAGCTGTTCGAGCAGGCCGGACAGGGCCGCCACCGCGTCGATCCGCGCCGCCACGAAACCGTCCGGGCGCTGCGCGCCGGTCAGGTCCTTGACCGCTTTCTCGGGTCCGGCCAGCAGCACGGTGGTGATACCGGCCGCCCGCAGTTCGTCCACGGCCGCACCGGCATCGGAGCCATAGCGGGTGTCGGAACCACACAGCACCGCGATCGACGGACCGGCCTCGGTGACCGCTTCGATACCGCCGGAGGCCAGCAGGTTGTTGGTGAAGGTGACACGCACATTGTTCTCCGACACCGGCCCCAGCGGAACCAGGCGGATGCGCGGGCGCACGCCGTTGGCGGCCAGGTAGGCGTCGGAGCGGTTGCGCAGCGCCTCGAACGCGGCACCGTAGGCGGTGTCCTTGCTCAGTGCGCGCGCCGCCTCCGACAGCGGCTTCTCCCCCAGGTTCGGGAACTCGTTGACGCCGGTGACGGCCGTCTTACGGTGCGCCACATCCGAATCGCGCTTGGTCTTGGTCTCGGCGATGCGCTCGGCGAGCAGACCCGCCTGCAATGCGGCCAGGTAGCCGCCCGCGGCCTCGATCTCCTGCATGAACGCCCACGCGGCGGCGGCGAGTTCATCGGTGAGCGAATCCACGAACCAGGAACCGGCACTCGGATCCTGCACGTGCCCGAGGTGGGATTCCTCGAGCAGCAGCAGCTGGGTGTTGCGCGCCATGCGCTGCGAGAACGCCTGCGAGACATCCAGTTCCCCGGCGGGCAGGGCATCGTCGAAGGGCAGCACGGTCACGATGTCCGCGCCGCCGACGCCCGCGCCGAACGCGGCGAGGGTGGTGCGCAGCATGTTCACCCACGGGTCGCGCTGCGTCATCATGGCAGGCGAGGTGACGGCCTGCTGCGGGGCGTTGCCGAAGGCGGGGGCACCGCAGACCTGCGCCACGCGAGCCCAGAGCCGCCGGGCGGCACGGAACTTCGCGATGGTCTCGAACTGGTCGGCGGTGGCCGCGAAGCGGAACTCCAGCTGACCCAGCGCGTCGGCGATATCGGCACCGGCGTCGGTGAGAGCCCGCAGGTACTCGAGACCGGCCGCCACGGCCGCGCCCAACTCCTGGGCATCGGAGGCGCCGGAGTTGTGGAAGGCGATACCGCACACCGTGATGGCGCGCACCGTCTCCGACCGCGCGACCGCCAACTGAGCCAGCTCGATCGCACCGTCCAGGTCGATCGCGGTGGTGCCCGCGAACAGGCTCGTCAGCGGGGTCGCGCCCAGGGACACGCGAATGTCCTTGCGGTCCTTCGCCTCATAGCCGTCGAGCACCGAGAACACCGCGGCGGCAGCCTCATTGGCGGCGGGACCGGCGTCGAGGGTGAGGGGCGCGAGGTCGAACAGCAGCCCCTTCAGCGCGGTGGCGATGCCGTCGATCGGCACACCCCGCTCGTCGACGCCCAGCCACAGCGCGCTCACGCCGTTGTCGAGCGCGAACAGGATGTCGGTGTTGACGGCCTTGGCGTCGGAGCCGCCGAAGCGCTGACCGACGAACCAGCCGCGGTGCACGTCGCGGGTGGCGTCGCCACCGCGCACGTAGGGGAACTGCCCGGGCAAGGGCTGCTCGGGCAGTTCGTCGCGGCGCGTGTAGAGCGGGTTGACGGTCAGGCCGTCGTAGGTCGTGACCGCGAGCAGCTTCTCCGGCTCGGCCGGCAGTTCGCTCGCATCCACCCTGCGGGCCTTGGCCAGCACCCCGGCGACACCCTGGCGCCAGGCGGCATACTCGGGCACCGGTTCGGTGCCCGAGTCGGAAGCAATCGGCATAGCTGCTGTTCTCTCTTCCACTCCCTGACCGGATGACCGTTTTCGTGTCATTCGCACAGCTCAACGGCCACTTTGGTTAACGAGCATTCATGGTCTTTATCCTGATGCTAGCGGCACCTGTCCGATTACCGACTACGGAGTCCCACTACCAGCGGGTAACCTGGCGCGGTGCCAACAACCGTCCGTGAGCCGCTACGACGAGTATCGGGGCTGCTCAGCCGACTTCGTCAGCCGCGAAACCTGGCTCTGCTGATCGCTTGCGGGGTCTTGTTCGGGCTAGCGGCGTTCGCGCCGCATCCCGCGCCGCAGCAGATCCGGCAGTGGGCCGATTCGGTGGGACCGTGGCTGCCACTGGTGTTCTTCGTGGTGCACACGCTGGTCTGCATAGTTCCGTTCCCGCGCACCATTTTCACGCTCAGTGCCGGGATGCTGTTCGGGTCGACGGAGGGGCTCACCCTGGCCATCGCGGCCACGACTTTGAGTGCGGTGCTGGCACTGTGGCTCGTTCGCGCCCTCGGGCACGAACGCGTCCGCGCGCACCTCACGCATCCGACGGTGCAAGCCGTCGATGCCCGGCTGGCACGACGCGGCTGGCTGGCGATCGGGTCGCTGCGGCTCATCGCGTTCGCGCCGTTCTCGATCGTGAACTATTGCGCGGCATTGTCTTCGGTGCGGTTCACGCCGTATCTGGCGGCGACGTTCCTCGGGATCATTCCCGGGACGATCGGCACCGTGCTGCTGGGTGACGCGCTGACCAATCGCACGTCGCCCGCGCAGATCATCGTCACCGTCGCGTGTTTGGCGGTGGGTGTGATCGGTCTGGTGATCGACTCCCGGATGGCGGTTCCGGGCGAACGGGTTCAGGAGCCGGTGTCGGTCTGAGCGCGGGCCAGCCAGTCGCGTTCGAGCACACCGAGTTCGGTGGCGGGGTCGTCGCCGTGCACCCATTCGCGGCCGATGCGATGCCAGTTGCCGCCCGCGCCCAGTTTGCTCAGTAGCGCCAGGGTTCCGTATTCGACGCGGCGCGCGAAGGCGTGTTCGGCGGGCGCGTACTGGTCGCGCCAGCGATCGAAATTGCCTCGGCGCGGGTCGATCAGCGCGTAGAGGGCGGTGGAGACGGCGTCGGCGGGGATGCGGATGTCGGCGTCGGCGAGCAGCCAGCCCGAGAGTTCGTGGAACAGGCGCAGGCATTCGTCGGCGGTGGCCGGTGAATCCTGGTCCAGGACGCCGTAACCCACGAGCAGGGCCCGCAGGTCCGCGGCACGGAAGTCGGCAGCGGCTCGCACGCAATCCATTTCGAAGTCGACGGCGGCGCTGTCCATGTGTTTGACGAGGCCGAAGTCGAGGAAGACGACCGCGCCGTCGGGGGCGAGCAGGACATTGCCCGGGTGCGGGTCGCCGGTGAAGTGGCGGAAGCGCAGCATGGATCCGACGAAGAAGCGGAACACGATCTCGCCCACCCGGTCACGCACGGGGCCGGGCATCGCCACGATCTCCTCGAATCGCACGCCCTCGGCGAACTCGCTGACCAGGACATGAGCGGTGCTGAGTTCCGGGACCACGGCGGGGACGCGGATGAAGGGGTGCTCGCGGTAGAGCTCGCTCATCGCCAGGTGGTTCTCGGCTTCGACGCGGTAGTCGATCTCGTCCACGAAATGGCTGGAGATCTCACGGAACAGCGCATTGTCGTCGAGTACCGGGGTGACCACCCGCATCATGCGCATGAGCAGGGCCAGGTTCTTGGCGTCGGCGCGAACCGCGACATCGATGCCGGGGTACTGCACCTTGACCGCCACCTCGCGGCCGTCGTGCAAACGGGCGCGGTAGACCTGGCCGATCGAGGCGGCTCCGACGGGGTCGGCGTCGAAGCGGGCGAACACCTCGGCGAGCGGACGGCCGTAGTCGGCCTCCAGCACCGCGCGCATCTTGGCGAAGGGCACCGCGGGTGCGCGGTCACAGAGTTCGGAGAGCTTGCGCTGGAAGCGTTCCCGCTGCTGGGGCGGAATATTGGTCTGGCCGAGCGCCTCGAGCGGATCGAACATCGACAGCAGCTGTCCGGCCTTCATGGCCAGACCCTTCATGCTGCCGAGCACGGTGACGATGTCCTCGGCTGCGGCGACCAGGGCACGTTCGGTGCGCGCCGCCCGCTCCTCGTCACCGGCACGCACCACCGCGAGGCTGACACCCGCACCGCGAACCGCCTGGCCCGCAACGAGTTTGCCCAGTTTGGCACCACGGCGGACCCGGGCATTGGTGACGTCGTCCGGCATCCGGACACCCCCGTTCTGCTGCCGCCGAGATTAACAGACGCGCGCGTCGGCTAATCGGGGTTCTGGGCCCGCAGACCCGGTGAGAGCACCGCGACCACGGTTTCCGCGTAGCGCCCGCGCTCGGATTCCCCCTCGCCCCGCAGGGTGCGCATGACCGGCGGAATGGTCAGGGCCATCAGCATCCACGCCACATTGCCGGTGTCGAGGTCCGCACGCAGCACCCCGTTGTCGACGGCACGGGCGAGCATGCGGTCGAGGGTCGCGGCCAGCACGCCGCCCAATCCGGCGAGCCGAGCGTTGAGGTCGTCGTCGATACCGGTCAGGTCGAACAGCAGGGTGCGCATGAGCGCCGGATCGGACTCGGCGATGTGGCACATGCGCTCCACCGCCGAAACCCAGTTGCGCACCAGCGATTCCAGGGTGATGTCGAGATCGGCGGCGTCGGGTTCGAACAGGTCGCCGACGATCTCGGTGAGGATCCGGTCGAGTCCGTAGTCCACGACGGGGTCGAGAATCGCACGCTTGCTGTCGAAGTAGCGGTAGAAGGTGCCGTAGCCGACGCCCACCTCGGCGGCGATATCCGCGGCGGTGGCCGCGGCATAGCCCTTGGTGGTGAAGACCCGGTAGGCGGCGGCGATCAATTCGCGGCGGCGGCGTTCGGTGTTGCGCTCGTCGCGTGGCCGTCCCGGACCGCGACCTCGCTTGGCTGGCTCGGTCATTCAGCACATCGTATGCGGCTCGGCATTGTGCGGGTGACAGGTGGATTCCAAGAGACTCTTGATCGACCGTCCCAGACGGGTATAGTTTCATGACATACTCGTCATTTAATTGCGATACCGCCTTCCAGGCCCCTATTTTCAGAGGGCCGTCATCTGCACGGGCATCTCCGGCAGCGCTGACGAGGCGCGTAGCAGCAATCGTCTGAGACGCCCGTCTCGTGTCCGACAAGGGAGTCGCCACATGACCCAGCAAGCAGTCGCCGCCGCGCCGGGGGTGCGGTCATGACAGTCACGGTGGTGACGGGAGCGGGCAGCGGCATCGGCCGGGCGACGGCGCTGCGGTTCGCGCGGCGCGGGTCGACGGTGCTGGTCGCCGATATCGACGAGCGGTCCGGGGTGGACACCGTCGGGGATATCAGGGCGGTCGGCGGGCGCGCGGAGTTCCATCAACTCGATGTCTCCGACGCCGACGCGTGGGAGCGGTTCGCCGAGCGGGTGTGCCGCGATCACGGGCTGCCGCGGGTGGTGGTCAACAACGCGGGAATCCTCATATCCGGCGGGTTCCTGGAGCAGTCCGGCGCGGACTGGCGGCGGATGATCGGCGTCAACATGATGGGGCCACTGCTGGGCTCGCGAGTCTTCGTGCAGCGCATGGTCGATGCGGGAGTGCGCGGCAACATCGTGAACATCTGCTCGGTGGGGGCGTTCCTGCCGACGCCGCTGGGGCCGTCGTATGCGACGGCCAAGGCCGGGGCGTGGATGGGGACGCAGGCGCTGCGGGCCGAATTCGCCGGCAAGGGAATCGGAATCAGCGCGGTGTGCCCGGGATTGATCGCCACCTCGCTGTCGGCCAACGGGACCCGGGCCGGAGCGGACGCGGATGCCGAGGCCGACTGGGCGGCGAAACTCGATCGCGGGCAACGACAGCTGGGCCGCTCCCCCGAACGGGTCGCCGACGCGGTCGAACGCGCGGTGCGCTGGAACCTGGCCACGGTGCCGGTCGGGATCGAAGCCTGGGCGGGCTGGTACGCGTGGCGACTCTCACCGGCCCTGATGCGGGCGGCGTGCGGGCTGGCCACCATACCGCTCGCGGAACAGGTTGTCGGACTGTCTGATCGGGTGCTGGGGGGACGGCGATGAGAACAGTCGTCATCACCGGGGCCGCGGCGGGTATCGGCCGCGCCACCGCCGAGCGGTTCGCCAAGCACGGCGATCGGGTGGTCATCGCCGATATCGATCACCTCGGCGCGGAGCGCGCGGTCGCGGAGATCACCGCGGCGGGCGGGACCGCGCACGGTTATCGGCTGGATGTCTCCTCCGAGGAACAGTGGGAGCAGTTCGCGGACTGGGCCGCACAGCAATTCGGTGCGGTGGACGTGCTGGTCAACAATGCCGGGATCCTCGACACCGGCGGCTTCGTGGAGACGAGCGCGGCGCAGTGGCAGCGCACCGTCGACATCGACGTGATGAGCGTGATCTACGGGTCGCGGGTCTTCGCGCGGCAGATGATCGACGGCGGAATACGCGGGCACATCGTGAATCTGTCCTCGGCCGGGGCGTTCTTTCCGGCGCGGGTGATTCCCGCGTACGCCACGGCCAAGTTCGCGGTGCTGATGGCCAGCCAGGCGCTGCGAGTCGAGTTGCGGCGGTACGGGATCGGGGTCACCGCGATCTGTCCGGGGGCGATTCGGACCGATCTGCTCGCGCACGGTGAACGGGCGGGGCTCGAGGGAGTCGAGCAGGCTTCGTGGCGCGAAGGCACCGGCAGTGTGCAGCAGCTCGCGTTCGCGGGACCGGACAAGGTGGCGCGCGCCATCGAACGCGCGGTGCGCCGGGACAGCGCGATCGTGCCGGTGAACCCCGAAGCCTGGCTGGCATACGCGGTGTTCCGCCTCTCCCCCAGCGCCATGCGGTTGGCCGGGCGGCTGGGCACATTCGCCATGGCGGATGCCCTACTGCCGTTCGCTCAGCCGCTGTTGAGCCGAATCACGAAGTGAGGCAGGGATGAACGACTCCGCGAGACGGAAAACAGACACAGCCATCAGCGACATCGGCGAATTCCTGCGCCGCACAGTGGAAATGGAGAAATCTTCATGAGTTCTGACGACTCGCGGACACCCGAATACGAAGTACTGGTGGTCGGAGCCGGGTTCGGTGGTCTGGGCGCGGGCACGGCCCTGCGCAAGGCCGGTGTCGAAAATTTCCTGATCATCGACAAGTGGGATCGGGTGGGTGGCACCTGGAACGCCAACACGTATCCGGGTGTGGCGGTGGATGTGCCCTCGCCGATCTACAACTTCTCGTTTCAGCAGCGGTCGCGGTGGTCGCGATTCTTCGCGCCCGGCAGGGAGATTCAGCGGTATGCGGAGGAGGTAGCCGATCAGCAGGGTTTGCGCGGCAAGTTGCGGCTCGGTTGTGCTGCCGACGACGCGGTCTTCGACGAGGCCGCCGATCTGTGGCGGGTGCGCACCGACGCCGGTGACGAGATCACCGCACGGTTCCTGATCAGTGCGGTCGGGGCGCTCGAACAGCCCAAGCCACCCGATATCGAGGGTTTCGGTGACTACACCGGGGCGGTCGTGCATACCGCACGCTGGGATCACTCCTACGATCCGCGGGGCAAGCGGATCGCGGTGATCGGCACGGGAGCCACTGCGCTGCAGGTCATTCCGGAGTTGGCGCGCACGGCAGCCGAGTTGACGGTGTTCCAGCGCACCGCCATCTGGGTGGCGCCCAAGCCCGACTTCGCGATGGGTGAGGGACTCAATCGGGCGCTGGATTTCGCACCCGCGCAGCAGGCGGTGCGGTTTATCGGGAATGTCGCGGTCAACGCGTTTCTCGGGTTGGGGCTGGCGCTGTCGGACTATCCGCGCGTCACCTCGGGCGTGCTCGGGATCGGCGAGACCGCCTTGAAGGGCTACCTTTTCACCCAGATTCGGGATCGGGACCTGCGCGCCCGGCTGACGCCGAATTATCGGCTGGGTTGCAAGCGGCCATCGATCTCGAATGTCTACTTCAAGACGTTCACGCGACCGAATGTCGAGTTGGTGACCACTCCGATCGAGCGGTTCACCAGCGGCGGCATCGTCACCTCGGACGGGCAGGCGCGGGAGTTCGACCTGGTCATCACCGCGACCGGATTCCAGGTGATGGCCAAGGGAGCGACACCGCCCTACCCCGTATACGGCTGCGACGGCGTCGAATTGGGTGGGTTCTGGGACGCGCAGAAGTACCAGGCGTACGAGGGCGTCTCGGTGCCGGGCTTCCCGAATATGTTCCATATCTTCGGCCCCTACGGGTACGCGCCCGGATCGGTGATCCCGCTCATCGAGGCGACCGCCGCGCACAGTGCGCGGGTCATCGCCGAATCCGTCCGGCGCGGCGCGACCCGGGCCGAGATCCGGCAGGCGCCGCACGACGACTACTTCGCGCGCATGTACGCCCGCAATCGCAACACCTACCTGTTCCAGCAGGGCTGCGCCGAATCCCGCACCTACTACATCAACTATCAGGGCGACGGGCCCGCGTTCCGGGCCACCACCCAGGCCGGAATGTACTGGAGCAACCGGCATTTCCCGCTCGACCACTACCGGTACACGAGCACCGCGCGCGCCGAGGACACCGGCGCGATCTCGGGCGCACTCGCCGCCCGCTGACCTTCCCAAGCACACACCCGAACGGAGCACCATCGTGGCACTCTTGCCCTTCCTGCACACGCAGCATCCCGCGGTACCACTCGGCGACGACGCCATCTTCGACAATGCCGCACTGGTTTTCACCATCGAACAGCAATTCGCCGCGCCGGTGAGCGCGGTGTGGGACGCCTTCGACAACGATCACGCCTGGAAATGGCTGCCGTTTCCCGGCGTCGGCGTCCACTACGACTCCGCGGCTCGCGGGGTGGGCGTTGTGCGTGAGATGGGATCGGTGTTCGCGCCCTGGCGGTTCGGCTGGGTCGAGCGGGAACGCTTCTGGCGCTACGAACCCGACAAGCGCATCACCTTCGGTGTGGTCAGCGGCAATTGGAGTCAGTACCTGGCGGTGCGGCACTACGCCGAGGACATGACCTTCGACGAACTACCCGACGGTGGCACCAAGGTGCGGTGGACCGTCGCGGTGACACCGCGACTGCCGTTGCGCTTCGCCACCTGGTTCCCACCGGTGTGGAAGGTGGCCTACCACGTCGGGCTCGGCAACAGCTTCCGCAGGCATATGCGGAAATTCGAGCCCACCGCCGCACCGGTCACGCGCATCGTGCGAGCCAATGGCAAGGCCGCTCCCACCGAGACCGTTCCCGGAGACGCCCGATGACCACGAAGCGCACAGCGAAACCAGCGGTGGCCGAGCGGCTCGAGACCCCGCAGCACGAGGTGGTGGTGATCGGGGCGGGGATCGGCGGCATCTGCGCCGGGGTCAAGCTGCAGGAGATCGGGATCGACGACTTCCTGATCATCGATCGGGTCGGCGGGCTCGGCGGCACCTGGTACAGCCACAGCTATCCGGACGCGGGCTGCGATATCCCGAGCACCACATATCAGTTCTCGTTCGCACGGAAACCGGACTGGGATCGGCTCTTCGCCAAACGCGACCAGATTCTCGAGTACTTGCAGGAGGTGGCCGCCGACTACGACCTGCCGCGCCACATGCGGTTCAACGTGAACGTGCTGCAGGAGGTGTGGGACGACACCCACAACCTGTGGCGGCTGCACCTGGAATCCGGGGAGGTGCTCACGGCACGGTTCGTGATCAGCGCGGTCGGGGCCTACATCAATCCCAAACTCGCGCCGAACATTCCGGGGCTGGGCGACTTCACCGGTGTGTCCATGCATCCGTCGGAGTGGAATCACGACTACGACTTCACCGGTAAGAAGGTCGCGATCATCGGGGTGGGGGCGAGCACCATGCAGATCGCGCCCAAGCTCGCACCGCAGGCGGCGACGCTGGACATCTATCAGCGGACGCCGCAGGTGTATCTGCCCAAACCGGACTTCGTGCTGCGGCCCTGGATGCAGGGGTTGCTGGGATTGCCCGGCGGGTCCGCGGTCGCGAACGGGGTGGCGCAGACCATCGTCGATGCGGCGCTGCGGGTCGCGGTCTACACCCCGCATCCGGTGTGGCGGCTGGCCACGCGCGGCGTCGACGCGGCCGGGCGGCGGCTCTACGGCGGCTGGCTGCGAATCAAGGTGCGCGACAAGGAGACCCGCGAACAGTTGCGGCCCGGATTCGGCATCGTGTGCATTCGCGGCGGGGCGGGCGGCGACTACCTGCCGACCCTGAACCGGGACAACGTGGAGCTGATCGCCAGCGGTATCGCGCAGGTCGGGGCGGACCACATCCGCACCGTCGACGGCGTGGAGCGGCCGATCGACGCGCTGGTGCTGGCCACCGGGTACGAGGTGTTCTCCGATCCGGAGAGCTACAAGCCGGGAACGGTGCTGGGGCGCAACGGATTCGACCTCGGGCACTTCTACAACACCGAGGAGCTCAAGGCGTATTACAGCACCTCGGTCTCGCAAGTTCCCAACCGGTTCATCATGATCGGGCCGTACTCGTGGACGGGCACGGCGTTCCACTACTTCGTGGAGAACGCCATGCGACACATCGCCACCGTCATCGACGAGACGCGGCGGCGCGGGGCCACCACCGTGGAGGTGCGGGCGCAGGCGCAGGAGCGATTCCATCAGGAGATGCTGCGCAGTGGGCGAAATCTGGCCTACTACCTGGAGACTCGGTGCCAGGGGTCCAACAGTTACTTCGTGAACTCGCAGGGCAAGTCGCCCTATATCCGGCCGTGGTCGCTGTGGAAGACCTACCGCAAGGCGACGCGATTCGACCGGGAGGACTACCAGTACGTGTAGGGGGTTGCGATCACGGTGATCGTGAACCTCGTCGTGGCGGGGTGCGGCGGTAAGGATCTGACCGGATGGTCCCGGCCCGGGATCGCCGCATCCCAGCCCGAGAGGACGAGCCCCCGTGACGCCCCCTTCGACCGTCGCCATTCCCGGTGACGGGCTCACCCGATCGCGGGTCGCCACGAGCATCCGATTCGGTTCGCGGGCACGCGGACTCGCCGTCCGAGCGGGGTCACTGCTCGTGCTGCTGGTGCTGTGGTGGGCGGTCACGGCCACGAAAGTCGTCGACGCGCAATTCCTTCCGGGACCGCACGCGGTGTGGGAGGCGTTCACACGGGCCAACAGCTGGCATCAGCTCGCGCCCGGGGTGCCGCGTGAGGTGCGCGGCGAACAGAACTACTTCCTGTGGGAGCACCTGATCGCGAGCCTGCAGCGCATCGGGATCGGGGCGGGCGCGGCGGTACTGCTCGGGCCGCCGGTCGGGTTCGCGCTCGGCACCTCCCGGGTGGTCAGCGCGATCGTCGAGCCGTATCTGAACTTCCTGCGCATGCTGCCGCCGCTGGGCTACATCGGCCTGCTCATCGTGTGGTTCGGGATCGGCGACACCTCCAAGGACTGGCTGCTGTTCCTGGCCGCGTTCCCGCCGGTGGTGATCGCGACCGTGGCCGGGGTGCAGGGGGTTTCGCGCGATCGGATCAACGCGGCCCGATCACTGGGCGCCAACCGGTTGCAGGTGATCACGCGGGTGCTGTTCCCGTCCACGCTGCCGGAGATCATCGGCGGGGTGCGGGTGGCGGTCGGGTTCGCCTGGACCACCGTGGTCGCGGCCGAGCTCAACAACGGCATCCCCGGCATCGGCGGGCTCGCGTATCTGGCCGGGCAGCAGCTGAATACACCGCTCACCATGGCCTGCATCATCGTCATCGGTCTCACCGCGCTCGCACTGGACGCGGCAATCAAAGGGGTCGGCGCTCTCGTCGTGCCTTGGAAAGGTAAGGCGTGAAGCGCAGTATCGCGGCACTGGCGGCAGCCGGTGTCCTCACCCTGGTCATGTCTGGATGCGTGCAGTCGGGGCGTTCCGACCAGTCGCGGGGCAGTGACGCCAAGCCCGCCTGCCCGGTCGCGGTGGATGACAGCTACACCGGCACGGTGCGCATCGGGTATCAGCAGATCCCCAACGGCGACCTGGTCGTCAAGGACGCGGGACTGCTCGAGACCTGCCTGCCCAAGGCCACCATCACCTGGTCCAAGTTCGATTCGGGCGCGACGGTGATCCAGGCGTTCGGAGCGAACTCCCTGGATCTCGGGCTGCTCGGCAGCGCGGCGGTCGCGCGGGCCCTCTCGGCTCCGCTGAACCTCGACGTCAAGGCCGTGTGGATCCACGACGTGATCGGTCCCGCCGAATCCCTCGTGGTGAAGGATCCGGCCATCACCTCGGTGGCGGCGTTGCGTGGCAAGAAGATCGCCGTGCCCTTCGCCAGCACCTCGCACTACAGCCTCCTGGCCGCACTCAGCGCGGCGGGGATCGAACACGATGTGACCCTGGTGAACCTGCAGCCCGACGCCATCGCGGCCGGGTGGAAGGACTCCGGTATCGACGCGGCCTTCGTGTGGGATCCGACGCTGTCACAGTTGAAGAAGACCGGGCATGTGGTGACCACCGCATCCGACACCGCCAAGGCCGGCAAGCCCACCTTCGATCTCGAAGGCGCGCGCGGCGGCTTCGTCAGCGGCAACGCCAAGTTCCTGGAAGTCTGGACGGCAGCACAGAATTGGGCGGTCCAGCAGTTGAGCACCGATCAGCAGGGTGCCTCCACGCGGCTGGCCGCGCAGCTCGGCATCCCGGTCGACGACGTGCGCGCACAGCTCGCCGGATACACCTACCTCGATGCCGCGACCCAGGCGGGCGCACCGTATCTGGGCAAGCAGCTCGGCGTCGATCTGCAGAGCACCGCGCAGTTCCTGTTGAGCCAGGGCGAGATTCAGGGCCTGGCCACGCCGGAGAAGTACAGCGGCGCGGTGTACCCGCAGGCCGCCGCCGCGGTGAGCGCCAAATGAGCACGGCGCTCGCACAGCGGGATCGGGTCGTGCTGAGCGAAGTCTCGAAAACCTATGCGAGCGCCTCCGGTCCGACGGTGGCGCTGTCGCCCACCGACCTGGTCATCGAGCCCGGCGAGTTCGTCAGCGTCGTCGGGCCCTCCGGATGCGGTAAGACGACGCTGCTGCAACTGCTCGGCGGGTTCCTCGAACCCAGCACCGGCGCACTGCTCGTGGGCGAGGACCCCATCGCGGGGCCGAGTCCCGAGCGCGGTGTGGTGTTCCAGGCTCCGACGCTCTACCCGTGGCTGTCGGTGCGCGGCAATGTCGAGTTCGGGCCGAAATGCCGTGGCGTGGGCAAGAAGACGCGCCGGGCGGACGCGCAGCGGCTGCTGGACCTCGTCGGGCTCGGCGATGCCGGGGACAAGCGGCCCTACGAGCTGTCGGGCGGGATGCAGCAGCGCGCGCAGATCGCACGGGTGCTGACCAATGATCCGCGCATCATCCTCATGGACGAACCGTTCGGGGCGCTCGATCAGCTCACCCGGGAGCGGTTGCAGGTGGAGTTGCTGCGGCTGTGGCGCGAAGCTCGCAAAACGGTTGTGTTCGTGACGCATTCGGTGGAGGAGGCGGTGTTGCTGTCCACCCGCGTGCTGGTGATGAGCGCCCGGCCGGGGCGGGTCGTTCTCGATCGCCGCATCGAATTGCCCGGTGACAGCGCTGATTCCGCTCGCGAACTCGCAGTGACCGCTACGCCCGAATTCCAGTCGTACAAGCTGGAATTGGCGGAAGCGATCTATACGGCACACAATTAGCTTGATCGATTACGACGATGGTCCCGTATCGCGACACTGCGATACGGGACCATCGTTTTTCGCTCTCGAAAGCGAAAAGCCTTTGCAGGCGGGTGCGTAACCCTTACAGGTACGCGCCGCAGTGCGGCCACGCGCCCGCGCCCTGACCGGCGAGCACGTTCTCCGCGACGCGGATCTGCTCCTCGCGGCTGGCGTTCGCGGCACTGCCGGCGCCGCCGTAGGCGTTCCAGGTGCTCTGGGTGAACTGCAGGCCGCCGTAGAAACCGTTGCCGGTGTTGGCGCCCCAGTTGCCGCTGCTCTCGCAGGAGGCAACGGCGTCCCAGTCGTGTCCGGCGGCCGAGGCGGTCGCCGACGACAGCGCGAACGGGACGGACACGATCGCGCCGATGGCCGCGGTGGCGGCGAGCATGCGGGTGGTGAGCTTCCGGTTGCGATGCATAAGTTTGATTCCTGGCCTGCGCCCGCCGGCCCGCGCACTGCGGGTCCCCGTCCCCAGGGATTTTCGGTTTCTCTCGAATCGCGGGACGAGGTCTCCGGTGTTCGGCGATTCGAGTACGGGTTCGGGTGAATCCGAGCCGAGAGCGACGGTAACGGAACCATCACGGCAAATCACGTTGCGATCACAGCCGGTTGACAAATCGGGATCCATTGCACTTATTCCGTATTCGCAGTTCACGTCGGAGTGTCGCGGAATGACATTTCTGGTATTTACGGTCGAATTTGTGACGAGCGTCACCAGAAAATCGTGACGCCGATCGCGTAATCAAAAGTCGCAACAAAACGATGATCGCCGGAGAACCGCCTCCGACCGGCTCGAATCGTGGTGCACACAATCATTGCCCCAGGTCAGAAGCACGGACATAGTTCCTGGAACGTCGTCCCGCTCCCCAGGAGGAATCATGGCCGCCCCCGAGGAACCCCGTTCCGGCGCCCGCGCCGTCGACCGTGCCATCGTGGTGCTGAACTGCTTCGCGGGCGACGATCCGGAGCTCTCGGTGAGCGAACTGGCCCAGCTGGCCGGGCTGCCCGTCAGCACCTCGCATCGGCTGGCACAGGCGCTGGTGCGCGGCGGGCTGCTCGAGCAGGACTCGGCGACCGATCGTTACCGCATCGGTCACGGACTGGCGTCGCTCGCGCGGCCCGCCCTGACCCGGCTGGGCCTCGACTCCGCCGCACCCCATCTGTACGCGCTGGCCGCGGGCATCCAGATCACCGTCAGCGTGAGCGTGCTCGAGGACCAGGACGCCGTCACCGTCTTCCAAGCCCGCCCGCCGGTGAAGTTCTGCCACCACCAGGTGCCACGCGCCCGCCAGTCGCTGCAGGCCAGCGCCGCGGGACACGCGCTACTGGCCTACTCCCCCGCCCGGGCCACCGGCGATCTGGATCTGGATCGGGTGCGGCACGTCGGCTACGCCTCGGAGCTCATCGAGACCGAGGACCCGATCCGCTCGATCGCGGTACCGATCGTCGGCGGGCCGGGACGGCAGGTGCGCGGCGCGCTCGCGGTGCAGGCCCGCTCGGCCCGACTGGACGACGAACTGATCCGTGCCGTGGTGCCCGCCATGCGCAGTGCGGCGGGCCGGATCGCGCCCTTCTTCCAAACCGCCACCGGCACAGTGCTTTCGCACGTCGAATTCGGATCACGGTGATTTCCACATCGTGAAATCCCGGTTGTTGTGGCCGGTCGGCCCCCGCACCATGGTGGGCAGCCCAGATCATTGCCACTTCCGCACTCCCGCAAAGGACCTGGAATGATCCCCCTCATTTCCCTCACGCGCCGACGCACCGTCGATCTGATGCGCGTCGCCGCCGGCCGCTGTCGCGCCTGATTCCGTAGCGAGCACCCGGCCTGTCGCCCCGGCCGCACCCGCACCGCTCGCCCAGTGTCGTCGTCATGCCCGAAACACGGTGTGTCACAACCGTGTCCACGAGAGATTCCGAATGATCAACCGCACCTCCGCACCCCGGAAGCGGCGCGTCCTCGCCGTCGCCTTCGCCCTGTCCGCCGTCCTGCTCAGCACGGTGGCCTGCGGCAAATCCGATCCCGGCACCACCGCCGACGGCAAGACCGTGCTGCGCTACCAGGGCGCCACCGGCACCGTGGCCGCCTACGAACTCGCCGCCGACCTCGGCTACTTCACCAAGATCGACCTGCACTGGGAGGGCGACACCACCAGCGGCCCGGCCAATATCCAGGCCGCGGCCACCAAGCAGGTCGAGTTCGGCAGCGCCTTCAACGGCGCGGTCATCAAGCTCGTCGCGGGCGGCGCACCGGTCACCTCGGTGCTCAGCTCCTACGGCGCGGACGCCCAGAACTACACCGGCTACTACGTGCGCGACGACTCCGGCATCAAGACCGCCAAGGATCTCATCGGCAAGAAGGTCGGCGTCAACACCCTGGGCGCACACCACGAGTTCATCACCCGCCAGTGGCTGCACGACCAGGGCCTCAGCGACGGTGAGATCAAACAGGTGCAGCTGGTGGTCATTCCGCCCGCCAACACCGAGGAAGCACTGCGCAAGGGGCAGATCGACGTGGCGGCCCTCGGCAATGTCTTCCAGGACACCGCGCTGGCTCACGGCGGCATCCACACGCTCTACACCGACAAGGACCTGTTCGGTCAATTCGACTACGGCACCTACGTTTTCCGCAACGACTACATCAAGGCGCACGGCGACGCGGTGGCCGACTTCGTGCAGGGCACCGCGCGTGCCACCCGCTGGCTGCAAGTTACGCCGCGCGATCAGGTGGTGGCGCGCTTCACCGACATCATCCACAAGCGCGGACGCAACGAGAACACCAACCTGCTGCAGTACTACAAGTCCTCCGGCATCCCGGTGCCCGGCGCGGTGGTGGAAGAGAAGGAACTGCAGATCTGGATCGACTGGCTGGTGCGCAACGGGGAGCTGCCCGACGGCAAGTTGAAGGCCAAGGACCTGTTCACCAACCAGTACAACCCCTACTCCAACGGCACGTATCCGCCCGCAAGCGGACCGACCGGTGAGGCGGTATCAGCGAAATGACCTCCACCGCAGTCAAACTCGCGCTCACGGACGTCCGCAAGGAATTCCCGGCGCGGGGCAACGGCGAACCGTTCACCGCCATCGAGAACATCAGCGTCGACGTGCGCGACGGCGAGTTCCTGGTGCTGGTCGGGCCCAGCGGCTCGGGCAAGTCCACACTGCTGGACCTGCTCGGCGGGCTCACCCGGCCCACCCGCGGGCAGATCCTGCTCGACGGGCGGCCCGTCACCGGACCCGGCCTCGATCGCGGCATCGTGTTCCAGCAGTACGCGCTGCTGCCGTGGCGCACCGCCCGCGCCAATATCGAATTCGGCCTGGAAGCCAAGAAGATTCGCCGCAAGGAACGCCGTGCGCTGGCCGAGCACTACCTGGAACTGGTGGGGCTGGCCGGATTCGGCGACCGGTACCCGCACGAGCTCTCCGGCGGCATGAAGCAGCGTGTCGCCATCGCCCGCAGCCTCGCCTTCGACCCGGAGGTGCTGCTGATGGACGAGCCGTTCGCGGCACTGGACGCGCAGACCCGGGAATCGTTGCAGGACGAGCTGTTGCGGATTTGGCGCACCACCGGCAAGACCATCCTGTTCATCACCCACGGCATCGACGAGGCGGTCTACCTGGGGCAGCGCGTGGCCGTGCTGACCTCGCGGCCGGGGCGCGTCAAGGCGACGGTCGACATCGACCTGGACCGCGACGCCGAGGCGGACGTGCGCTCGAGCGAACGCTTCCGCGAGATCCGCCACCACATCTGGACCCTGCTGCACGACGAGGTGGCGCGCGCTCAGGACCTCGAAACGGCCGACCTCACCGCCACCGACAGGAGATGACCATGACCACCACACTTCCGGTCGGGACCGAAACGGTACGGGCCCTGCCGAATTCCATCGAGACGACCGCTGGGCCGCAGACCCCAGCGATCGCAGTCGGAGCGGCGAACCCGGTCGGGGCTTCGGTGCCCGCCACCCTCGAGTCGACCACCGAATCGACCGCCACCACCGAGACCCGGCGCACCGTCGGGCTCGCCGGACGCGTCGGACTCTGGCTGCGTTCGGCGAGCTGGACGCTGTTCAAGCGGTCCCTGGTGATCGCGCTGTTCCTCGCGGTCTGGGAGTTCGCGCCCCGGCTCGGGCTCGTCGACGACATCTTCCTGCCGCCGTTCAGCACGGTGGTGAGCAGCGGCTGGGAGCTGATCGGCAACGGGCAGCTGTGGGACAACGTGTCCACCAGCCTGGTTCGCTCGCTGGTCGGGTTTGCGATCGCGCTGGTGACCGCGGTGCCGGTCGGCATCGCCATCGCCTGGTACCGGCAGGTCGCCGACTTCCTCAATCCGCTGCTGGAGCTGTTCCGCAATACCGCGGCGCTGGCGCTGCTGCCGGTGTTCATCCTGATCCTCGGCATCGGCGAGACCTCCAAGATCGCGCTGGTGGTGTACGCCGGGTTCTTCCCGATCCTGCTCAACACCATCACCGGCGTGCGCACAGTGGATCCGCTGCTGGTGAAATCGGCTGTGTCCCTCGGCTTCTCGCCGCTGCGCCTGTTCCAGAAGGTGATCCTGCCCGCCGCGGTGCCGCAGATCTTCACCGGCATCCGGATGGCGGCCTCGGCCTCGATCCTGGTGCTCATCGCGGCCGAGATGTTCGGCGCGCGTGCCGGATTGGGCTATCTGATCACCGCCGCCCAGCAGAACTTCCAGATCCCCGACATGTACGTCGGCATCATCGCCATCTCCGTGGTGGGTCTGGCCTACAACGCGGTGCTGGTCGCCATCGAAAAGCGGCTCTCCCGCTGGCGCAATCAGCCCCAGAACTGATCGACCGCTCGAAAGGAGCACCACCGAATGTCCGAGGGACACAGGACCTTCCACATCAATGCCTTCCTGATGGGTGTCGGCCACCACGAGGCCGCCTGGCGGCATCCGCGCACCGAGGCACACCGGGTGCTGGACGTGAAGCACTTCCAGGAGCTGGGACGCATCGCCGAACGCGGGCGGCTGGACTCGGTGTTCTTCGCCGACGGGCTGGCGGTCGGACCGCGCATCGAGCGCAATACCCTCGCGGTGTTCGAGCCGGTCACGCTGCTGGCCGCGATCGCCGCCGCCACCGAGCACGTCGGTCTCATCGCGACCGCCTCGACCAGCTACAACGAGCCGTTCAACCTGGCGCGCAAGTTCGCCTCGCTCGACCACATCAGCGGCGGGCGCGCGGGGTGGAACATCGTCACCTCCGGTAACGCGGAGGAGGCGTACAACTTCGGCTACGACGCCATCCCCGAGCACGCCCGCCGCTACGAGCGCGCCCAGGAGTTCGTGGACCTGGCCGTGAAGCTCTGGGACAGCTGGGAATCCGACGCCATCGTGCTCGACACCGAGACCGGGCGCTTCGCCGACCCGGCCAAGGTGCACACCCTCGACCACAGCGGTGAGCGCTTCACCGTGCGCGGACCGTTGAACTCGCCGCGCAGCCCGCAGGGGCGGCCGCTGCTGGTGCAGGCCGGATCTTCCGAGAGCGGAAAGGAATTCGCGGCACAGTACGCGGAGGCCGTGTTCACCGCGCAGCGCACCCTGGAAGAGGGACAGCGTTTCTACCAGGACCTCAAGTCGCGACTGCCCAAGTACGGTCGCTCGGCCGACGACCTCAAGGTGCTGCCCGGACTGGTGCCGTTCATCGCCGACACCGAGGAGGAGGCGCGCGCGCTCGAGCAGTCGTTCACCGACCTCATCTCCCCGGATTACGCACTGCGGCAGCTGTCTTCGATGCTCGGCATCGACCTCACCGAACACGCGCTGGACGCACCGCTGCCGCCGCTGCCCGCCGAAAGCGAGATCGAGGGCGGCAAGAGCCGGTTCACGCTGGTCAAGGAGCTCGCCGAGAACGAGGAGCTGACCGTGCGCCAGCTCATCGGCAAACTCGGCGGCGGCCGCGGCCACCGCACCTTCGCCGGCACCCCCGAGCAGATCGCCGACGAACTGCAGAGCTGGTTCGACAACGGCGCGGCCGACGGCTTCAACATCATGCCGCCCTACCTGCCCGGCGGCCTCGACGACTTCGTCGACCGGGTGGTGCCGATCCTGCAGCAGCGCGGCCTGTTCCGCACCGAGTACACCGCCGACACCCTGCGCGGCCACTACGGTCTCGCACCGGTGGAAAGCCAGTTCGCCCCCGTCCAGATCCAGGCCACCGCCTGAGCCGAGAGGAACGACCATGACCACAGTCGCCGAAAACCCGGTCGACACTTTCCGTATCGCACCGGTCGCCGGACACATCGGGGCCGAGATCAGCGGGATCGATCTGCGCCACGACTTCAACGACGAGCAGATCGCGGTATTGGCCGCGGCACTGCACGAATACAAGGTGTTGTTCTTCCGCGATCAGCAGATCGGGCACGCCGAGCAGATCGCGTTCTCGCGCCGCTTCGGCGCGGTCACGCCGTCGCATCCCTACGACAGCGACGCACCCACCGAATATCCGGAGATCCTGGCCGTCGACAGCCGCCTCTACGAAAAGCGTTTCGGGCGGCGGAAATTCAGCTACACCAACCATTGGCACACCGACGTCTCGCCGCTGATCAACCCGCCCGCGGCCTCGCTGCTGCGCGCGGACATCGCACCCGAACGCGGTGGGGACACGCAGTGGACCAACCTGGCCGCCGTGTATCAGGGACTGCCGGAATCGCTGCGGACGTTCCTCGACGGGCTGCGTGCCGAACACCGCTTCGGTGGCAAGCAGCCGCAGTGGGCGGCCGAGAGCGACTACGCCAAGAAGGTGGCGGCCGCGCCGCTGATCACCGAGCACCCGGTGGTGCGCGTGCATCCGGTGACCGGGGAACGCGTGCTGTTCGTGAATCCCGGATTCACCACGCGCATCGTGGGATTGAGCCCGCGGCAGAGCGACGCGCTGCTCGAGCTGCTGTACGCCGAGCTGGCGGATCCGGCCTACACGGTCCGATTCCGTTGGGAGAAGGGCAGTCTCGCGTTCTGGGACAACCGGGCCACCGCGCACCTCGCGCCGAGTGACCTCGACCATCTCGACGTGACGCGGGTGCTGTATCGGACCACCCTGGAAGGCGAGGTGCCGGTCGGTGTCGACGGGCATCCGTCGGTGTCCATCTCCGGCGCACAGTTCGTCGGTTCACCGCAGTAGTGAACTGAACACAGACGGCCGGGCGTGCAGGGCTCGGCGCACACGAATGAGGGCTTCCCGATCATCAGCCGGGAAGCCCTCATTCGTTGTCTCGGTTACTGGCCCAGCGGGCGCGGCGGTTCCTGCCAGTGCGTCGGCTGCTGCGGCGGCGGTTCCTGCCGGTACTGCTGCTGGGCGGGCGGGCGGTTCTGCGGCGGCTGGTATTCGATGCGCGGACGACTAGGCGCCGAACCCACCGCCGGTTCCACGGGCTGACGGGCGTCGGCCTCGGCGGCCTTCACCGCGCGCTGGGTGGCCGGATCGGTCGCGGTGTCGAACCAGTCGGCGACCTCGTCGGAATCGTCCTCGGCCGGCTCGTGGGGGCTGTCGTCCGGGGCGGGTTCGTAGCGGAAGACCCCGTCCTCGCCCTTGTTGCCGAAGCCGCGCGCGAAACCCTCGAGGGCCTTGCCGAAATCGCTGGGCACCAGCCACACCTTGTTGGCGTCGCCCTTGGCGACCTGCGGCAGGGTCTGCATGTACTGGTAGGCCAGCAGCTCGGGGGTCGGTTTGCCGTTCTTGATGGCCGCGAACACCTTCTCGATGGCCTTGGCCTGGCCCTGCGCCTGCAGATAGGCGGCGGCACGCTCACCCTGCGCGCGCAGGATGCGGGACTGCCGCTCACCCTCGGCCGAGAGGATGTTGGCCTGCTTGGCGCCCTCGGCGGAGAGGATCTGCGCCTGCTTCTGGCCCTCGGCGGTCTTGATCGACGCCTCGCGCTGGCCCTCGGCGGTCAGGATGATGGCACGCTTCTCACGATCGGCCTTCATCTGCTTCTCCATCGACTCCTGAATCGACGGGGGCGGATCGATGGCCTTGAGCTCGACTCGCGAGACCCGCAGGCCCCAGCGGCCGGTGGCCTCGTCGAGTACGCCGCGCAGCTGGCTGTTGATCGCGTCGCGGGAGGTCAGCGTCTCCTCGAGGGTCATGCCGCCGACCACGTTGCGCAGCGTGGTGATCGTCAACTGCTCTACGGCCGCAATGTAATTGGAGATCTCGTAGACCGCGGCCTGCGGGCTGGTCACCTGGAAGTAGACCACCGAGTCGATCTGGACGGTCAGGTTGTCCTGGGTGATCACCGGCTGCGGCGGGAAGGAGACCACCCGCTCACGCAGATCCACCTTGGCGCGCACCCGATCCGCGAACGGCACCAGGAACGTCAACTGCCCCGACACCGTGCGGGAATACCGGCCCAGCCGTTCGATGACAGCGGCCTCCGCCTGCGGCACCAGGGCCACCGACTTGAAAACCACCACCACAACCAGCAGTACGAGCACGGCGGCGACTATGAGTACAGCCATCACGGCCCTTTCATGACGACAGCATGCGCACCGTCGATCCGCATGATGTAAACGGTCGAACCGGCGGGGTAGGACTCGGTCGCGTCATAGGGACGCGCACTCCACACCTCGCCTCCGATCTTCACGCGACCTCCATGCTCGTCGACGAGTTCGAGCACCTTCGCGGTCTTTCCGGGCAAAGCGTCCACGCCCGTCTGATGCGGCGGTGGAATCGCGTAGCGCCGCAACAGGAATGGGCGCACCCCCAGCAGCAGCGCGATGGACGTGCCACCGAAGACCACCGCGTCCACCAGAATCGAGGAGCCGGTCACCGCGGCCACGCCTGCGGTCACCAGCGCGGCGGCACCCAGCATGATCAGCACGAGACTGCCCGTGAGCATCTCGGCCGCCGCGAGGAGTATCCCCGCGACCAGCCAAACTATTGCGGCCACGCCACCAACAGTAGACGTTGTCCCGGCTCGAGGCCGTCATTCGTGATCACTCCGCGCTGCGACCGGGGCGTCACACACCCGCGCACGGGCCGGAATGGGCGCGGCGCGAGCGGCTTTGCCCGCGCCCGCCCGGTACCCTCGACGCCGTGAGCGGGCAACAAGGGTACGGCGACATCTTCTCCGGACACACGCGCAAGCAGCCGCGCGAGATACCGAAGGTGGTCGCCGAACGCGACCTCGTCGCCGAGGACGCCGCGACCGGATTCTGCGGCGCCGTAGTCGGTTTCGACCGCAGCTACGACGGCGATTTCGTGAAACTCGAGGACCGCGCGGGCCGGGTACGACTGTTCGCCATGCGTGAGGCGGCCTTCCTCATCGACGGACGCCCCGTGACACTGATCCGCCCGACCGCAGCGGCACCGGTGAAGTCCACCCGCACGGCATCCGGATCCACCCGGGTCGAGAACCACAAGGCCCGCGTCGCGCGCACCAGCCGCATCTGGGTCGAAGGCGTCCACGATGCCGCACTCGTGGAACGGGTATGGGGACACGACCTGCGAGTCGAGGGCGTGGTCGTCGAACAACTCGAAGGCCTCGACCACCTCGCCCAGCGCCTCGCCGAATTCGAACCCGGCCCCGGCCGCCGCGTCGGCGTCCTCGTCGACCACCTGGTCACCGGCTCCAAGGAAACCGGCCTGACCACCGGCCTCGGCGAGCACGTCCTCGTCACCGGCCACCCGTATATCGATGTGTGGCAGGCGGTTCGGCCGTCCGTACTCGGCATCCCCGCCTGGCCGACCGTCCCCCGCGGCGAAGACTGGAAAACCGGAATCTGCACCCGCCTGCGCTGGGGCACCCCCCAGGACGGCTGGCGCCGCGTCTACTCCTCGGTCAACTCCTACCGCGACCTGGAAACCCCACTCATCGGCGCCGTAGAACGACTGATCGACTTCGTGACCGAGCCCGATTGACATCCTCCCTGGTCTGAAGGCCAGGGATTCCTACCAGCGCCCTGTCGGGCGCTCTTGGTGGGTTCCTGTTTCACCGGGACTTGCTTTCCGCCTAGACGGAAAGACTCACAGTCCCTCCGCAGGCGTTTAGCCACTCCGCCCGTCCGGCGGCGTGAATATTGATCGCGGCGTTCAGGTCTCGGTCGTGAGTGACGCCGCAGACGCAAGTCCACTTCCGTACACGCAACGGCTTCCTCTCGCCGACCACTCCACAATGCGAGCACATTCGAGTCGACGGGAACCAACGGTTAACCTTGCCGAACACCCGTCCATACCGGGCGGCCTTCTCCTCCAACATACGGATGAACATGCTCCACCCGGCGTCGTGAACGGACTTCGCCAAGCGGGTGCGAGCCAAACCCTTCACACACAAGTCCTCAACGAACACCGCTTGGTTGTCGCGGATGATCCTTGCGGACTGCTTATGCACCCAATCACGGCGAGTGTCGGCCACCTTCGCATGTGCCCTCGCGAGCCGCACCCGGGCTTTGGCCCGGTTTCCCGAGCCTTTGTCCTTGCGGGACAACGATTTCTGAGACTTGCGGAGCTTGCGTTCAGCGTTCCGCAGGAACCGTGGCGAGGTGATAGTCCTCCCGTCCGATCCGACCGCGAACGTCGACAAGCCCAGATCGAGCCCGACCTCGGCATCGACTCGGGGCAACGGCATCGGTTCCACTTCGACAACGAAAGACGCGAAATATCGGCCCGCCGCGTCCTTGACGACCGTCACCGAAGACGGATCCGACGGCAGCTCCCGCGACCAGCGAACCGGCACATCGCCGATCTTCGGCAACCGAAGTCTCCCACCCGATGTCACCATGAACCGGGCGTTGCGGGTGAACCGGATCGACTGCCGACTGTCCTTACGGGACCGAAACCTCGGCGGCCCGACCTTCGCACCCCTACGTTTGTTGGTCGCGGACTCAATGAAGTTGCGATAGGCGGAGTTCAGATCGGCCAGCGCCTGCTGCAACACCACCGCTGACACTTCGGTGAGCCAGCGCCGCTCAGGAGTCCGCTTCGCCGCCGTCAACAACTTCGACAACTCGCCATCGGAGATATAGGGCGACTTGCTCTCGAACGCAGCCCGCCGGGCAGTCAGTGCGTCGTTGAACGCAACGCGTGCGCACCCGAACGCCTTCGCCAATGCCACTCGCTGCCCCGGAGTGGGGGTGAGTCGGAACTGGTATCGGAGCTGCACCCAGGCAGTTTCGCATTCATCTATCGCGAAATACAGCGATATAAACGGGCGGCATTGCGGGTGTGATCGCCGACCCACCCAGTCGGGGGCGTAGAACCGAACACCGTTACGCCACAAACGAATCCAGGCCGTGATTCACGAACGCTCCGATCCGGTCGTCAACGGCAACCGCTGTGGCCGTACCGGTTGACCGTGCACCGAGCTACGACGAGGGCGACAAACGTCGCAACCTACCGTGCCGGTTTCATCCTGGGCCTGATCATCGAAGGGCTCGAGCCATTGGATACAGGACCTAGCGAACACCCGGTAGCCCGGCAGTTATCCTCGAATCTATGAGTTCCCCGAGTGCCACGCTGACGGTCTGGGCTGCCGCCTGGGTGTCCGGTCGCAGCGCCCCCGATGACCTGCTGGACGCGCTGCGTGTGTGGGCGACGCGTCAGTCCGTCGCGGCCGGGGATCCGGTCACCGGCGGGCACACCGGACTGCCGTGGGCGTCCGAAGAGTTGGCCGACGAGGTGGCCGGGACCGGGATCATGGTGCTGCTCAAGCTGATTCGGGAGGCGATGGGCGGGCCGGACGCGCAGCTGCGGCTGGTGCTGCCGATACCCGGGGACGTGCGCGGACTACCCGTGGGCACCGAATTCGGCGCCGCCGCAATCGAAGCCGAGGAAGGGCTGCTGGCGGGGACGCCCGGCAGTCTCGGCACCGGGATCGTGCCGGTGTGGACCGATGACGACGCGCTGCTGTGGCAGGTCTACTCGACGCCGATTCCGCTGGCGCCGGTGCCCGATATGCCGTTGGGCGAGGCCGAGTTCTCGATGCGGGAGGCGGTGCGCGACGCCGCCGACGCGCTGCAGCAGTTGCAGACCACGCGGGTCGGGTCCGGCGGGGTCGGGCCGCGGGAGCTCATCGAGGCCGAACTGGCCGGGCACACTCGGCATCGGTACCCGGATTCGATGCCGCTGCGCGCCCGGCGGATTCTCGACACCGCCGATCAGGTGGCGGCGATCCTGACCGTCGCCGAACGCGAACCCGACTCGGCTCCGGCGTCGTCGACCGCGCTCGCGGCACAGGAGGCGCTGCTGCGGCCACTGTGGACCGCCATTCGCGACGCCCGGCTGGCGGCGGTCCACGCGCGCTGACGGTGTCCGATTCGTTCAAGACCCGGTACCGGCCGACTGCCTAGGGTTGCGGGCATGAGTATTCGACTGAACGTGATCGAGATCGTGGTGGCGGATATGGCGGCCGCGCTGGCCTTCTATCGACGGCTCGGGCTCGAATTCCCCGAGGGCTCGGAGAACGAGCCCCACCTGGATATCGAACTGGCGGGCGGTATTCGACTGGCTTTCGATACCGAGGACACAATCCGCTCGTTCAAGCCCGAGTGGAAGGCGGTCGCGGGAGCCGGGCGGATGGCCATTGCCTTCCAATGCGATTCCCCGGGCGGCGTCGACGCGAAGTTCCAGGAAATGATGGATGCCGGATATCACGGGGAGATGAAGCCGTTCGACGCCTTCTGGGGGCAGCGGTACGCGGTGGTGCACGATCCCGACGGGAATGGCATCGATCTGTACGCCACGATGAACTAGGCCGGGCGCGACATCAATTCGCTCGGGGACAAGCCACTCAATTCCCGGACCTCCCGGCTCAAGTGCGCCTGATCGGCGTAGCCGGCGCGGGCGGCGATCTCGGCCAGCGCGACACCGTCGCGGCCCAGGGCCAGGGCGCGCTGCATGCGCAGGATGCGAACCAGGGTCTTGGGTCCGTAGCCGAAGGCGTTGAGCGAGAGGCGGTGCAGACGGCGCGGATTGAGGCCGAGGGCGTCGGCGGTGGCGGCGACGGACGCACCGGCACCGAGAGCCGTGGCGATCGGGCGCAGTAGCGGGTCGGCTGGATCGCGTTCGGCGCTTCGCCAGCAGGCGATCCGCTCGAGGCCCAGGGCCGGTGTCGGCGCGCGCTCCAGCAGTTCGATCGCGTGGCGCAGGTCGGCGGGTGACCAGAGGTCGGCGAGATCGGCTCGGCCGTCGCGTAGTTCGTGCGCCGGGACACCGAGCAGGGTCGGGGCGACGCCGGGATGGAAGCGGATGCCCGCGATCTGCGTGCTGAGTCCGGGCGGTGGACGATAGGCGCGCGTGTCGGGACCCGCGACCGAGAGTCGGCCCTCGATCACGAGCAGATCCATGCAACCGTCGGGCAGGACCGGGAGGTCGGTGCCCGTGGGGACACCACGGGTCCAGACGACCGCGTCGGGGACAGCGGCGGGTCGTTCCCGATAGCCTTCCGGTGCATGCACTTCCACGATTCCGGTGTCACCTCCCTGACCTGGGCATCTGAAAGACGTTGAAAACCCGCCTTGTTCGGCACTTCGTGCGCGAAAGCAGTTCATGCATAGTTGCATTCACTGCAACTATGCATACACTGCCGTCGCTGCACCATTTTTCAATGCTTGCGCACCACTCGTTCCGGTTCGCCTGGCTTCCACACCGTGATGTCCAGGTGGTCACCGTCGACGACCTCGACGGCCGAGGCTCCGGTGAGGTCGGCGGCGAAGAACGGTTCGAACTTGCTGCCGCGCAGGTCGAAACCGGTTTCCTCGAAGAGGGCGGCGGCGAACCGCTCGTGCAGACCCTCGTCCTGCACATCGTGCACGGTCCCGAACAGTTTGGCGTCACCGTCACCGACATGGGTGTCGACGGTGGCGGTGTGCAGGCAGAAGCGCGGATCACGCCGCAGGTCGGCGAACTTGAAGGTGCCCGGCATACCGGGTAGCCACAGTTCGCCCTCGAAGACACGGGGTTCCAGGGGGCTGATGCGCGGGAAGCCGTCGCCGCGCAGCGTGGCCAGCATGCACAGGTTGCCGGTGGCCCGCAGGCGGCGGGTGAAGATGGCCGAGACCCGGGGCGCGGCAGCGACGAACTCTGTCCAGGACGTCATGAATGTGACGGTACGCCCCGACTCCGACAGGTCCCGGGCCGCGCTCACACCTTCGCGGCGCACTGGTCGAAGCTGAACACTCCGTTCGGGTCGTAGTGCCGCGCGATGCCGCGCAGGCGGGCCGCGTTGCCCGCGTAGTAGGCGTTCGCCCAGTCCTTCAGGCCGGGATCGATGTAGTTGACGAAGGCCGTGTTGCCGGTCAGCTCACCGAGTCCGTCGCGGACCTCGTCGACGGCGGTGCGGGCCTGCGCGGTGGTCGCGCCGACGTAGATCTGCGCGGTCGCCAAGGCGCCGCGATAGGGGAAGGCGGTGTCGGCCGCGCCGATTCGCGAGGGCGCGCCCGCGAGGCTGTCGAGCAGCACGTCCATTCCGCTGCGACCGGTGAGCAATGCGGTGAATCGACTCGGATCCGAGAGCGGGCGGGTCAGCACCCGCGAGGACGCGGTGAAGGATTCGCGGTCGAGAACTCCGCCGCCATTCCAGCTCGGATGGCACTGCTCCACCGAGTAATTCGCGCATCCGCCGAAATACTGCATGGCGGGGAGATAGTCCTTGGTCAGCGAATAGCGGTCGTCGGGGCGGGTATTCGTGGCGGCCACCAATTTGTCGACGAGGGCGTTCATATCGCTTTCGGTGCCCACATAGCAGCCATTGATCTTGCAGGTCGGCGGGCTGCCCGCGGAAGCGCAAAGGGTGGACCAGAATTCGTCCGGGGCGGACGCGGTGAACGATTGCCAGGCCCCGAGTACCGCGGTCAGCGAACCGGCGGGGAAGCGCAGTTGGAACACCGCCAATTGCGGGGCGGGCACCGTGCGGAACGTGAGGGAGCCGACGATGCCGAAATTGCCGCCGCCTCCGCCGCGTAGCGCCCAGTACAGGTCGGGTTCGGACTGCGCGTCGGCGGTCCGCAGCACCCCGTCGGCGGTGACGACCTGGGCGGAAACCAGGCTGTCGCAGGTCAATCCGTATTTGCCCGCGAGGACTCCGAGACCGCCGCCCAGGGTGAGGCCGGTGATGCCGACCGTAGGGCAGGATCCGCCGGGCAGCGCACGACCGGCCTGCGCGAGTCCGGAGTACACGTCGATGAGGCGCGCGCCCGCGCCGATCACGGCGGTGCCGTCGGAGCGCACCTCGACGGTCTTCATCGCGCCGGTGTCGACGACGAGGCCGTGATCGGGTGTCGAGTAGCCCGCGTAGCTGTGGCCGCCGCCGCGCGCGGCGATCGGCATGCGGGCCTGCGCGGCGGCGGTCACACAGGCCTGGATGTCGGAGACATCGGCGCACTGGGCGATCGCGGCCGGGGTGCGCACGTCGAAGACCGGGTTGTAGGCGAGTTTGGCGGTCGCATAGCCCGAATCCGAGGGCAGGTTCAGGGTTCCCGCCAGGCGGCCGCGCAGCGCACCCCAATCCACCTGTCCCCCGGGCGGTTCCGCGCCCGGCCTGCTCATCGCGCAACCCGTGTCCAGAGCGCTCAGCGCGGCCAGTGTCGCGCCGATTCCACTCGCGCGCAGCAGTGTTCGTCGATCGATTGCCATGACGGCGTTCCTCCCCCGAGGTCGAACCTTCTCCGGTTCGACTATCGCGGGCGGGGAGCGCCGCGTTTCGCTGTCAGGTCAGCAGATCGTCGGCAATCCGGATCCAGTCGGCGAGAACCTGCTTGCGCCGCAACCGATCCCGGCCCACCATCTCGTCGAGGGTGGTGCCGCGCACCAGGTTGATGGTCATCCAGAAAGCGGACTCCAGGCGGGCGCGGGGGATGTCGATGCGCTGCCCGCAGGCGTCGAGGATCTCGGCGGTCAGATCGTGCTGCACGCGCAGCATGTCGCGGCGCAGCTCCCGATCGTTGGCGAGGCCGACATACAGTTCGACCGCGGCCTTGCCCATCTTCCCGGAGAACGGCGCGGTCACGTATTCGACCAGCACCTCCCCCGCCGACGCGCTCGCCGCCAGCGTGCGGGTGCGGCGGTGCAGGGCTTCGCGCTGCCGCTGGGTCAGATGTTCGATGGTCTGCGCGAACAGTTCCTGGCGGGTGTGGAAGTGGTGCAGTTGCGCGCCGCGGGTGACGCCCGCGCGGGCGGTGATGTCGGCGATGGAGGCGCTGGCGTATCCGGCCTCGGCCAGGCTGTCGATGGCGGCGTCCAGGAGCAGGGCGCGGGTGCGCAGGCTCTTCTCCTGATGCTTGTTCGGGGGCAGCTCGGATACCACCCGGTCAGCATAGCCAACGACCGAAATTGCGTGCTGCCTTGCACGCAATTGGGTGCCGGTCGTACTGTGATCGACATGCCTGTCGATCGCCTGCTGCCCACCACCGAAGCCCGCGACCTCATCGAGCTGACCCGCGATATCGCCGACAAGGTGCTCGAACCGCAGGTCGTCGAATTCGAGAAGCAGCAGCGCTATCCGGAGGAGGCGTTCCGTGCGCTCGGCGCGGCCGGGCTGTTGAGCCTGCCTTATCCGGAGGAGTTCGGTGGTGGCGGGCAACCGTACGAGGTGTACCTCCAGGTCCTCGAGGAACTGGGTGCGCGCTGGGCGGCGGTCGCGGTCGCGGTGAGCGTGCACTCGCTGTCCTGCCATCCCCTGTTCGTCTACGGCTCCGACGAGCAGCAGCAGCGCTGGCTGCCGGACATGCTGTCCGGCAATCTGATCGGCGCCTACAGCCTCTCGGAGGCGCACGCGGGTTCCGACGCCGCCGCCCTGCGCTGCCGTGCGGTGGCCACCGATGACGGCTACCGCATCACCGGCACCAAGGCGTGGATCACCAACGGCGGCAAGGCCGACTACTACACTCTCTTCGCCCGCACCGGCGCAGGCTCCCGCGGCATCTCCTGCTTCCTGGTCCCCGCCGACACCCCCGGGCTCAGCTTCGGCAAGCCCGAGGAGAAGATGGGCCTGCGCGCCGTCCCCACCACCTCCGCCGCCTACGACGACGCCCTCATCCCCGCCGACCGCCTCCTCGGCGACCCCGGCCAGGGCCTCTCGATCGCGTTCAGCGCCTTGGATTCCGGCCGTCTCGGCATCGCCGCCGTCGCCACCGGCATCGCCCAGCGCGCCCTCGACGACGCCGTCGCCTACGCCAAGGATCGAGAAGCCTTCGGCAGCCCCATCATCGACCATCAGGGCCTGGGTTTCCTGCTCGCCGACATGGCCGCCGCCGTCGACTCGGCCCGCGCCACCTACCTCGACGCCGCCCGCCGCCGAGACGCCGGCCTCCCCTACTCCCGCCAGGCCAGCGTCGCCAAACTCATCGCCACCGACGCCGCCATGAAGGTCACCACCGACGCCGTGCAGGTCTTCGGCGGCTACGGCTACACCCAGGACTTCCCCGTCGAGCGCTACATGCGAGAAGCCAAGATCACCCAGATCTTCGAGGGCACCAACCAGATTCAACGCCTGGTCATCGCCCGGAGTCTGGCCAGCAGCTGACCTACGAGTCAGCGGTTCGAGCGGCCGGACGTGGTGTTCGCCAGCGCCTCTCGCAGTTCGATCAGCGAATGCCGCTGGCGGCCGGTCTCATCGAAGTTCGCCGGGGCCAGCCAGGCCTGGAAGGCCTCGCGGATCAGCGGCCATTCGTGGTCGATGATCGAGTACCAGGCGGTGTCGCGGTTGCGCTGGCGGTAGACCACGGCCTGACGGAAGACGCCCTCGGCGGTGAAGCCGAGGCGGGCGGCGGCCCGCTGCGACGGGGCGTTGAGGGCGTCGCACTTCCACTCGTAGCGGCGGTAGCCGAGCTTGTCGAAGGCGTAGGCCATCAGCAGCGATTGCGCCTCGGTCGAGACCGGGGTGCGTTGCAGCAGAGGCGAGAACACCACGAAGCCGACCTCGATGACGCCGTTGGCCGGATCGTGCCGCATGAGCGCGAGCGTTCCGACCGCCTTGCCCGTGCCGTGGTCCATCACCGCGAAATGCAGGGGATCCGAACTGGCAGCGGCGGTTTCGGCCCACGCGCGGTAGTCGGCGGCATCCGCGAAAGGACCGACGGGCAGGTAGGTCCAATTCCGATCGTCGGGTGCGCTCGCATAGGCCGCGTAGAGATCGGCCGCATGACGCGCGGGATCGAGTGGTTCGAGCCGACAGTGGATGCCGTCGAGTTCGACCCGCGCGGGTGCGGGACGAGAAGTCCACTCCGGCAGCGCTTCACCGACGGGCTGACCGTAGCCGTTCAGACCTGATGTCACCGAACCTCCTGAATGCCGGGTTTGTCCCTGGCCAGGCTACGGTCGACGACCGGTCCAACCGCCGAAGGTCAGTGAGTGTCGTCGGCGGCGGGTTCGGTGAGGCGGGCGTGTAGGCGGTCGCGGACCTGATCGGGGGTGTAGGCGCGACGTTTGCGTTCCGAGCGGACGACCACAACTCCGGTTGCCGCGACACCTGCGGCACCGGCCAAACCGAGTACCTTCCACCAGCGCATGCGCTTAGGGTAGTCCCTGTGTCACGCGAAGCGCTGTCGAGTGTCGGGTTGGACAAGGCGATCGAGCTCACTCGGACGGGCGATCTATGGCTGTTCCGTGGGCATTCCGGTGCGGACCGGGCCATTCGGGGACTGACCAACAGTCCGGTGAATCATGTCGGGATGGCGGTGGTCATCGATGATCTGCCGGCCTTGATCTGGCATGCCGAACTGGGCAAGGCGCTGCCGGATATCTGGTCGGGCAATCATCATCGCGGCGCCCAGCTGCACGATCTGCGGGCGGCCGCATTGCGGTGGGCCAATGAATACGAGCAGCAGGCGTGGGTTCGGCAGTTGGATCGGCCGGTCACCCGCGAGATGGAGGACGCCGCGCTGCGGACGGTGGCACGGTTGGACGGGACTCCGTTTCCCGCGACCAGCGCGCTGGCGGGTCGGTGGTTGCGGGGGCGGGTGCCGGTGCCGAAACGGCCGAAGGACCAGGATGCCGACGCGAACCTGGAGAACGCGTACTGCGCGGAGATCGTCGCCATGACCTATCAGGCGATGGGGCTGCTGCCGCAGAAGCGGCCGAATTGGTATGACCCGGGCCGGTTCTGGAGTGGCGACAACCTGCAACTGGCCGAGGGGTATCACCTCGGCGGCGAGATCGCGGTGGATATTCCGGCGCGG
Organism: Nocardia sp. NBC_00511; assembly: GCF_045161165.1. Taxonomy (NCBI): domain Bacteria; kingdom Bacillati; phylum Actinomycetota; class Actinomycetes; order Mycobacteriales; family Nocardiaceae; genus Nocardia; species Nocardia sp. NBC_00511. Next base: position 2,092,834 of record NZ_CP107849.1, on the reverse strand, counting down.
TGACCGTTACGCGGTCGCGCCCATGGTGCGGGCGGGCCGCAGGCGCGGCACGCTGGTCACCGCGATGCTGATGCGCGCGACGCTCACCAGGGCACCCAGCGCCAGCGGCAGCACCACGAGATCTCGGGGCGCTTCGGCGACCAAGGTCAGCAACGTGGTCAGCAGGGTGCCGTCGATGAACATGGCCACGATGGCGGTGACCAGCAGGGCGCGGGCCGCCAATCTCGTTGGGATGCGCACGAATCGGCTGGCGCGGCCGGTGGAGGCGATGGCGGCGACCGTGAACGGGGCACCGATCAGCACGGCCAGCGCCATCGCTACCAGCCCGAGGATGGTCAGCGGCCGAGGTACCGCGCTGAAGGAGCCGAGCAGGGCCGCCGTTCCCCAGAGCAGGCCGATCACCGGGCCCATGGTGGTGAAGGTGCAGCCGTAGCGGTGAATCCGCTTGCCCGACAACACCGGCAGGAATTCCTCGGCCAGCACACCGGGACCACCGAACTCCGCGACGGCGGTGGCGATCGCACGTTCGACCGAAAGCCCCTGTGCGCGATGGTAGTCCGCGGAATCGTGCAGGCCGTCGCCGATCTCGGCCAGGATCGCCTGGCGTTCCCACCAGGTTCCGGTCAGCCGGGTGCTCAGGTCGTCGAGATAATCGTCGATCACACTGCGGGCCATGGTTGTTCCCCCAATCCGGTGTTCCCCTCCATCAATCCACCGACCGCCGCCACGAAGTCCCGCCAGGAGGCCCGCTCCACGCCCAGGCGCCGGTGACCGGCGGCGCTGAGCGTGTAGGTGCGCCGCTCGCGGCCACCTTCGCGAGACCAGGCGCCGTCGATCAGTCCGGCCTGTTCGAGCCGGTGCAGCGCCGGGTAGATGGTGCCCTTGGGGAGGTCGAAGCGACCGCCGGTACGAGTGCGCAGCGCGTCGATGACGCCGTAGCCGTGGCGCGGGCCGTCGGCGAGCACGGCCAGAATCATGCCGTCCAGGTGCCCTTTCAGCACTTCTGCACTCATAGGTAGTGAGCCTACCCTTCAGCGGAAAAGTGGCCTAGCCTATGGGTAGCGTCCCTACCCATAGGAGGTTGCCGGTGCGCTTCAGGATCGTGAGCGCGGTGTGCGCGCTGATCGCGGCGGGGGTCCTCACCGGCTGCGGGGACGGCTCGGGCGGACTGCCCGATGCCGGGTTGATGATGCGCGACGCGGCGATCTCCGCCGGCGCGATAGGTTCCGCGCATGTCGCCCTGCGCGCCGACGGCAGCGTGCCGGGATTCCCACTGCGCGCGCTCGAGGCCGATGTGTCGAAGAGTGACGGCGGCAGCGCCACCGGCGCGGCGACCCTGCCCACCGGATCGGTGACGCGGTTCGTCGCCTCCCAGGGCAAGGTGTTCAGCAAGTCCGACAATGGAACCCTGGTGCCGATGCCCGCCGGATTCCCGAGCCCCAGCGGGCTGATCGGGCGCGATGGCGGACTGGCGCAACTGCTGCGTTCGCTGCGCGACCCGAAAACCGTTGCGCGCGCACAGTTCACCGGCGTCGACGCGTTCGAGATCGAGGCGGTGGTGCCCGCCCGAGCGCTGGCCGCCATCCTGCCGGGCACCACCTCGGACTCGACGCTGACGGTATGGGTGCCGGTGCGCGGCGCGCATCTCCCGTTGCAGACCACGCTCGGGTTTCCGCAGCATCCGGACGCTCACCTGAATGTCACGGTGTCCAAGCCACAGTCGGCCTCGGTGCCGGGGATCAAGTCGTGAAGGAATTCGAAATGCCGGACAGCGCGGTCGAAGTCGTCGATCTGAGTGTCAGTCGAGGAAAGCAGCAGGTGCTGCACGGAGTGGGGTTCGCGCTGCCGCCGGGCAGCGTGACCGGACTGCTCGGCCCCAGCGGATCGGGTAAGACCACGCTGCTGCGGGCCATTGTCGGCGTGCAGCGCATCCGGTCGGGCAGTGTCACCGTGCTGGGTCTGCCCGCCGGGACGGCCGCGCTGCGCGAGCGGGTGGGCTATGTGACACAGCAGCCGTCGGTGTACGGAGATCTCACCATTCGCCAGAACGCCCGCTATTTCGCCAAGATCCAGGGGGTGTCCGCCGCGGCCGCCGAAGCCGCGATTCGCGATGTGGGACTGGCCGATATCGCGGACCGGCTGGTGGACGCGCTCTCGGGTGGGCAGCGGGCCCGGGTGTCGCTGGCATGCGCGCTGCTCGCGCAACCCGCGGTGCTGGTCCTCGACGAGCCGACCGTCGGCCTGGATCCGGTACTGCGCCGCGACATCTGGGCTCGCTTCCACGCTCTCGCCGAGGCGGGCACCACGCTGCTGGTGTCGAGCCACGTCATGGACGAGGCCGACCGTTGCGAACGGCTGCTACTGCTGCGAGAAGGCCGACTACTCGCCGACGGGACACCCGCCGAATTGCGCGGTGCCACCGGCGCACCGGACCTCGAAGAAGCGTTCCTGCGCCTGATCCTGCGTCAGACCGACGCCTCCGACGATCGAAAGGTGCTGGCGTGATGTCTGTTTCGCTGACCTTCGCCACCACGCTGCGCGTGCTCACTCAGGTTCGCCACGACCGCCGCACCATCGCGCTGGTCATCACCGTGCCGAGTCTGCTGCTGGCGCTGCTGCGCTTCATCTTCGTGGATCGCCTCGACATCTTCGATCAGATCGGCCTGATGCTGCTGGGCATCTTCCCCTTCACCTCGATGTTCCTGATCACCAGCGTCGCCATGCTGCGCGAGCGGGTCAGCGGCACCCTCGAACGCCTGCTCAGCACTCCCCTGCACAAACTGGATCTGCTGTTCGGCTACGCGCTGGCCTTCGCGGCGCTGGCCGCCGTGCAGGCCGGAGTGGCGTGCGCGGTCGCCTACGGACTGCTGGGTCTGCGCACCCAGGGCGCGGTCGTGACGGTGCTGCTCATCGCTATCAGCACCGCGATTCTCGGCTGCTGCACCGGCCTGCTGACCAGCGCCTTCGCTCGCACCGAGTTCCAGGCCCTGCAGTTCATGCCCGCCATCGTGTTTCCGCAGATCCTGCTGTGCGGCCTGATCTGGCCACGCGATCAGATGTCGTCGGTACTGCGCATCGCCAGCGACGTCATGCCGCTGCGCTACGCCGCCGAGGCCATGAGCGAGGTCGGCACCTTCCCGCTGCCGACCACCCGCCTCTGGGTGGATCTCGTGGTGCTGGCCGCGTTTGCCGTGGCGACGCTGTTCGGCGGCGCGGCCACCCTGCGGCGGCAGAGCAACTGATCACGTTTTGCTGGGCAACCGGCTCAAAGGCCACCAGGTCGCCGGGGCAGGGCGCGGCGGACGCGTGGCATGGCTGACGAATCTGACCTCGTTGCCCTGCACCATCAGCACACCCGCATCGTCGCGGTGAACCGCCAAGGCGTGCATCAGGTCCCGAGCGAGCAGATTCGCGGCCTGCCGAGTCGGCAGCTCGTGCGCCACCTCTTCCTCGCTGATCGGTGTCTCCGCCAGATGCTGAACGAAGACCGAGAACTCGCTCTCGGGAGTTTGCCAGCCACCCGGGTGCATGGCCTTCACGGCGACCCCGGTGACCCGATCCGCCCGCAACCATGATTCGTACGGACTGAATCCCGTGCAGACCCACAGTGTGCTCATCATGACTGCCCCCCAACGCTTTTCAACGGGTACACCATCACTCTAGCGGGCAGTACCGACAGGTCAGAGGCCTCGAGAAGGGGTCAGGCGGAGCGCTGGGCGGCCAGGAAGAGGTCGGGTTCGGTGGTCGCGCCGGGATGGTCGGGGAGGAACTCGACCACGCGATTTCGCAGCACTGTCAACCCCGCGACAGTGAGCCGCTCGACGAAGATCTCGGGCGGATAGCTGCTGACCGTGACCGGCTGACCCATGAATTCGGTGTCGACGTTCTCGATGTCCACGGGAACCGTCGCGAAGAGGAGATAACCGCCCGGGGCCACCCACTCCGCGAAACCCGCCAGCGCCGAATCGATTTCGGGGCGGGTCAGCTGCAACAGCGGGAAGAAGGCGATCACCGCGTCCCAGCTGCCGGACGGGTAGGACAGGGTGCGCAGGTCGGCCACCTCGAACCGCGCGGCGGGAACCTGCGCGCGGGCGATCTCCACCATGCCCGGGGATACGTCGATCCCGGTCACCCGGTGCCCGGCCGCCGAGAGCACCTCCGCGGTGGGTTTACCGGTGCCACAGCCGATATCGAGCACCCGCGCCCCATCCGGCAGCCGGTCGAGCAGCCACTCGAGCTCCTCGCGCTGCGCCCCGAGGCCCGCGAACGCACTCTCGTAGTCCTTACCCAGCTTGTCGAACACCTCAGCCGCAGAAAGCCCCATCCCTCCAACCTAATTCACCACAAGAGCAAGGAGCTCTCACCGTGCAAATCTGTCCGATTCTCGACGGTGAGAGCTCCTTGATCTCGGTGGGATCACGCAGCGCAGGCATCCCAGTCGATCACGTGGCGGTGGACGGGGCCGAACATCTTCTCCGGCTGCAGGAAGGTGCGGGTGGCGATGGGCATCATCAGGGCGAAGAGCGCCTTGGCCACGGGGCCCGAGGTTTTGCCGTTGTTTGTTTTGGCGGCGTTGTCGGAGATGGATTCGACCCGGGGGCGGCGCAGGGCCTCGTAGGCGACGAAAGCGTCTGCGGGAGTAGGGAGGTCGCGCAGGCAGCGGGCCAGTTCGACGGCGGATTCGATGGCGAGCGACGCACCCTGGCCGGAGCTCGAGGACGGGGCGTGCACGGCGTCGCCGACGAGGACGACACGGCCGCGATGCCAGGTCGGGACGTGCGGCATGCGTTCCATCGGGCCGGTGACGAGCATGTCGGCGGAACTCGTTTCGGCGAACAGCTTTTCGCCGGGGCTGTCACCGACGTGGGCGGCACGCAGTTTGGCCAGCCAGTCCTCGGCGGGGACGGCCTTGGCCTCGGCGAGGGTCATGGGTTCGGCCTGCGGATAGTTGCTGAAGAAGACGTGCTTGCCGTCGGGCTGCCGCCAGTAGCCGTAGAAGGCGCGCTTGCCGAAGGCGAAGTGCATGGCGTCGATCGCGCCGTCGCCACCGTCGGAAAGCCTTCCGTCCGGGGTGAATTCGCCGAAGCCGAAGCTCATCAGGCCAGTGTATTCGGGGCCGGGAGCGTCCGAATCGATGAGGGTGCGGACGGTGGAGTGGATGCCGTCCGCGCCGATGAGGATGTCACCGGTCGCGGTGGTGCCGTCGGCGAAGCGCGCGGTGACGCCGGTGTCGGACTGTTCGATGCCGACCAGGCGCTTGCCGTGCTCGATGGTGATGCCGTTGGCGACGACATGATCGTGCAGCACCCGGAACAGGTCCGCACGCAGCATGGTGCAGCTGGGCGGTAGACCCGGCAGGGTGTCGACCCGCATGAGGGTGCGGCCGGTCCCGGTCTCCATGACCATGCTGTGCAGCGGATGCCCGGCGGCCTGCACCAGCTTGTCCGCGCCGATGATCTCCAGTGCCGCAAGGCCGTTGGGGGCGACGGTGAGCATCGCGCCCGCCTCGGTCGCGGCACTGTCGTAGGCCTCGTACACGGTGGCGGTGATGCCCGCCTTCCGAAGTGCCAGTGCCGCAACCGGTCCCGCGATGCCGCCGCCGATCACCAGTGCCGTCTCGATGCCACTCATTGCTGCCGCCCTCCGGGAAGTTCGATCGTCTGCGCGACCGATGCAGCAATAGTATCCACACAACTAGTTTCTTGGCAACTAGTTTCTTCGCGACTTATCTCCAGCTGCGGAGACGACAGCGGCGGGCTTTCCCCGGAGATCTCCCGGGAAAGCCCGCCGTCGGATTCGGTACTACGCCACTACCTGCCCGCTACGCGGTGGTCTGCCGCTTGGGCAGCTTCCAGCCCGGTCGCGGGAAGTGGCAGGTGTAGCCGTTCGGGTAGCGCTCCAGATAGTCCTGGTGCTCCGGCTCGGCATCCCAGAACGCGCTCGCCGGGGTCACCTCGGTGACCACCTTGCCGGGCCACAGACCCGAGGCGTCCACATCGGCGATGGTGTCGAGCGCGACCGCCTTCTGGTCGTCATCGAGGTAGAAGATGGCGGAGCGGTAGCTCGAGCCGATGTCGTTGCCCTGCCGGTCCTTCGTGGACGGATCGTGGATCTGGAAGAAGAACTCCAGCAGCGCACGGTAATCCGTCTGCGCCGGGTCGTAGACGATCTCCACGGCCTCCGCATGACCGGGATGGTTGCGGTAGGTGGGATTGTCGTTGCTGCCGCCGCTGTAGCCCACCCGCGTCGACACCACTCCGGGCTGCCTGCGGATCAAATCCTGCATGCCCCAGAAACATCCGCCGGCCAGAATCGCCTTCCGCGTATCGGTCACGCTTCCTCCTCCTTGAACAAAGTCCGGTACTGCCCATAGCCTTCCGCCTCGAGGTCGTCGAGGTGGATGAACCGCAGCGCCGCCGAATTGATGCAGTAGCGCAGCCCGCCCGCGTCGCGCGGCCCGTCGGGGAAGACGTGCCCGAGATGGCTGTCCCCGAATGCGGACCGTACCTCGGTGCGGACCATGAAGTGACTGCGGTCCCGCTTCTCCACCACATTGTCCGTGTTCAGCGGCCGGGTGAAACTCGGCCACCCCGAACCGCTCTCGAACTTGTCGGTCGAGGCGAACAACGGCTCGCCCGACACCACATCCACATAGATCCCGGGCTCGTGGTTGTCCCAGTATTCTCCGGTGAACGCCCGCTCGGTCCCGTTCTTCTGGGTGACCTGGTACTGCTCGGGCGAGAGCGCGGCAACGGCCGCGGGATTCCGGTGGTATTCCTGCGCCACATGACCTCCTCGGTTGGCCTCTTCTACAACCGCCGCTCCGGTGCGGATAGTTCCCCGGCAACCCCGCGTCATACTTCTGTCACAGATCGCCCGGCGGGCATACTCACTCGCGTGAGCGCGACCGAGAACAACACCGCCGGCGACGACACCACCGACAACCCGGTCCCGGCGTGGGCGCGGCGGACCGCCGGTGAATCCCGGTGGGCGGCGACCGCCGCCATCGTCGGCATCCTGGCCCTGCAATTCTTTCTACCCGAACAGTTCGTCCCCGGGCCACGCTGGCTGGTGCCGAGCATCGGCCTCGTGCTGCTGATCGTGCTGATCATCGGCAATCCCGTGCGCGTCGACCGCGAGGAGATGCGGCTGCGGCGCCTGGGCCTGTGCCTGATGGCGCTGCTCGGCTTCGCCATGGTGTGGTCGGTGGCGCACCTGGTGCGCGGCCTGATCAACGGTTCGGTGAGCGACAACGCGGCCGGACTGCTCACCTCCGGCGGCGCGGTGTGGCTGACCAATGTGCTCGTATTCGCGCTCTGGTATTGGGAATTGGATCGTGGCGGTCCGGCCGCGCGCGCCCACGCCCGCAAGCCGTACCCGGATTTCCTGTGGGTGCAGATGCAGAACCCGGATCTCGCCGACCCCGAGTGGGAACCCGAGTTCCCCGACTACCTGTACCTGTCGTTCACCAATGCCACCGCGTTCAGCCCGACCGACGTGATGCCCATGTCGCGCTGGGCCAAGAGCCTGATGATGGCGCAGTCGCTGATCTCCCTGATCACCGTCAGCCTGGTCATCGCCCGCGCGATCAATGTCCTGAAATGACCGTCACGTCGTCGCCGAGGACATGCTGCTGACCAGCCACCGGCCGTCGGGCTGCTCCTCGACCGATACCGACATGGTCGCGACGCGGATGACAGGTTCGGGATTGTTCGCGTTCGACGTGGCCTGCTTGACCACCGCGACCACCGTCGCGTGCTGGCCGTTGAGCACTTCCAGACCGCAGTGCGTCTCGAGGGCCTTGCTGGTGCCCTGGATCGATTTGATGAGATCCAGCACCGCCGGGCTCGCGAACTCCTTGCCGAACTGCGTGGTCGTCACGTTGAGGATCGCCGGAACGAACTGATCCAGCTTCGCCGCCTCGTAATTGGTCGCCAGGCCCAGGAAATCACAGGCGGCCTTCTGCGCGGCCACGCGCCGGGTATCCGACACGGCTTGCTGCCGGAGTTGGTCACCGGCCATCCGCTCCGCGCGCAAATCCCTTTGCGCACCGGTGTATTCGACGAATCCGGCGGCCGACCCGGCGATACCGACAAGTGCGAGAACTCCGGCCGCACCGGCGATCACCATCGGGATGCGGGAGCGGCGCGGCGGGGCGAGCGGCGGACCGAACGGCGGCGGCTGATACGTGCGCGGGGCGTAGGCGGGCGGTCGCACCCGATCATATTGGCGCCGTTCGGGTGTGGGCTCGGGCATCGCTTGTTTTCCTCCATCGACAGTGCCCCGCGATGGTATCCGCAACCCGAAACCCGCACCGAACGCAACCGCCCCCGGGATTGCTCAGCGGTTGATGAACATGTCCAGGACGACCATGACGACCGCGACCACCACGAAGATCGCGGCGATGGTGACCGACTGGCCGATGGTGCCGACGATTCCGGCCGCCATGAAAAGCGCCAGGACAGGGGCCCAGACGAAGTAGTCGGGCGGGCCGAAGGTGCGCCGGCGGGCGGCGGGCGCGCTGCTGGCGGGCTGGCGACGTTGCGGGGTTGCTCCGCGTCCGGGTGTACTCACCTGGGCGAGACTACAATTCGGCGGCCGCGGGCGCGACCCGGGGTCGGCGTGGCGGCAGGGCACAGCAGCCGACGGCGCACGGCACACCGTTGACGGTGCAACCCAGGGCGGTCAGATCGCTCAGGCGCGCGGGTTCGGCACCGGCGAGATGCTCGTCGACGAGCTCGGCCACCATGCGGGCGAAACGCGGGTCGGGGCCGGGAGTCGCGGCGCGCGCGAACGCCATATCCAGTTCCGCCGCACGCTCTTTCGCCTCGTTGTCGAGGTCCCAGATCACCTCGAGGTGGTCGGAGACGAACCCGACCGGGCACACCACGACCGCGTCCACGCCGCGCTCACCCAGGGTGTCGAGGTGGTCGACGATATCGGGGTCCAGCCACGGCACCTGCGGCGGGCCGGAACGCGACTGCCACACCAGGTCGTAGTCGTCGAATCCGGTTGCGGCGGCGCACAATCGGGCCGCCTCGGCGACCTGTCGACTGTAGAGGTCGTGCTCCCCCGCCGGACCGGAGGCGTGATCGGCGACGACCGGCACCGAGTGCGCGGTGAACACCAGCCGGGCGCGCGTGCGACGGCCCTCGGGTAGCTCGGCCACGGCGGCGTGGATCGCGTCGGAGAAGGCCGCGATGAACAGCGGATGGTCGAAATACTGGCGCAGCTTCACCAATTCGGGTGCGCCGTCGACCGCGGCGCGGGCGCGCACGATGTCCTCGTGGTACTGCAGGCAGCCGGAATAGCCGCCCCACGCCGAGGTGGGGAACACCAGCGCCGAGCCGATGCCGTCGGCGCGCATGCGCTCCACGGTGTCCTCGACCATCGGATGCCAGTTGCGGTTACCGAAGTACACCGGCAGATCGATTCCGCGCGTGGCGAATTCGGCCTCCACGGCCTTGATGATGTCGAGGTTGAGCCCGTTGATCGGAGACACCCCGCCGAAGTGCAGATAGTGCTGCGCGACTTCGGCGAGACGTTCCGGCGGGATGCCCCGGCCGCGAGTGACGTTCTCCAGGAACGGCATCACGTCCTCGGGGCGTTCCGGGCCGCCGAAGGACAGGAACAGCAGCGCTTCGGCGGCCACGGAATACTCCCTTCGCGTTTCGACTAGTTCGCGCCGAAACCGTCGGCCGGGAACCAGGTGTTGTGGCTGGCGCCGCCGTCGACGTAGATGATGGAACCGGTGGTGCCCGGCAGCCAATCCGACAGCAACGTCACCACGGACTTGGCGACCACCGTCGGGTCGTCGACATCCCAGCCGATCGGGCTCGCGCCGTCCCAGTAGGTGTTGAGCATGGTGAGCTGCTTGGCGTCATCGGTGGCGGTGCCCGCGATGGCCTTGGCGGCCAGGGTCTTGATCGGGCCCGCGGCGATCAGGTTGGAGCGAACCCGCTTGGCCTCGCCCACCTCTCGCGCCACGTACCGGTTCACCGACTCGAGCGCGGCCTTGGCCACGCCCATCCAGTTGTAGTAAGGCATCGCGGTGCGCGGATCGAAGTCCATGCCCACGATGGAGCCGCCCTCGTTCATGACCGGCAGCACGGCCCGCGCCAGCGAGGCGTAGGACCAGGCGGAGATCTCGAAGGCCTTGGCGGCGTCGGGGCCCGGGCCGTCCAGGAACGGCTTGGCCTCGGGGCCCATCAGGGTGCGCGGCGCGAACGCGATCGAGTGCAGCACGCCGTCGACGCCCTCGGGGGCCAGCTCACGAACCTTGTCGGCCAGCTCGGCCAGGTTCTCCTCGTTGGTCACGTCCAGGCCGATGGCCGGGGGGACCTCCTGCGGCAGCCGCTTGGCGATGCGGTCGATCAGCCGCAGCCGCTCCGGAATACCGGTGATGATCACCTTCGCGCCCTGCTCCTGCGCGACCGCGGCCGCGTGGAAGGCGATCGACGAATCGGTGATGATGCCGGTGATGAGTACGGTTTTGCCGTCGAGCAATCCCATGGGTAGGCCAGTTCTCCTCGTTGAAAAATGCTTGGGCAGGGTCGATTTCGGGCGAGCCTAGTGGCCCATGCCCATACCGCCGTCGACGGGGATGATCGCGCCGGAGATGTAGGAGGCGTCCTCGGAGGCGAGGAAGCTGATCACGCCCGCCACGTCCTCGGCCTGGCCGATGCGGCCCGCGGGGATGAAGTCGAGCGCGGTCTTGCGCATCTCCTCGGTCATCTCGTCGCGGGTCATGTCGGTGTCGATCAGGCCGGGCGCAACGACATTCGCGGTGATGTTGCGCTTGCCGACCTCGCGGGTGATGGCACGCGCCATACCGACCAGACCCGACTTGGCGGCCGCGTAGCTGACCTGCGCCGGGGCGCCGATCTGACCGACCACCGAACCCAGGAAGATGACCCGGCCGAAACGGTGCTTGAGCATATTGCGGTTGGCGCGCTGGGCAACTCGCCACGCACCGGTCAGGTTGGCGTCGATGACCTTGGAGAACGATTCCTCGCTCATCCGCATGAACAGGACGTTGTCCACGATGCCCGCGTTGGCCACGACGACCTCGACCGGACCCTGGTGCGCTTCGACCTCGGTGAACGCGCGATCGACCGATTCCGCATCGGTCACATCGCATTTCACGCCGAAGAGACCTTCCGGCACACCCGAGCCGCGATGCGTGACGGCGACCTTGTGTCCGTCGGCGAGCAGACGCTGGGCCACCGCGAGGCCGATGCCGCGGTTACCGCCGGTCACCAGTACCGACCGGGATGTGATGTTCGACATAGACGCAAACCTATCTGTTCGTATTCGGGAGTCGGCGCGCGGTACCGAGTTACGGCAGACGCTGACGATAGAGCAATGCGGTGATGACCCCGGCGGCGGTCATCAGCAAGCCCAGCAGCAGCCACGGCCGGCTGGCGTCGCCCATCGTCGTCTCATAGCCGATCTGCTCTTCGAGGGTGTCGTAGACGGCCTTCAACTCCTCGAGCGTGGAGGCCGTATAGAAATCGCCACCGGAGAGTTTCGCTATCTCGCGCAGCGAATCGTCGTCCACCGGCACCCGCACCCGCTGGGAGCCCTTACCGTCCTGATCGGGGATCTCGACGGTGCCCCAGGTGGTGCCGAACGAAATCGTCGACACCGGAATGCCTTTCTCCTTCGCCAGGCGCGCGGCGGTGAAGCCGTGGCGTGGGTTCTCGACATCCTTGTCGTCCGGCACGGTCTGCTTGCCGTCGGACATCATCACGATGCGCGCGGGGGGTGGTTTCTCCGCGCCGCCCAGCACCGAGGCCAGGGTGTCGATGGATTGCAGGGCGGTCAGAATGCCCTCACCGGTCGCGGTGCGCTCGGCCAGCTTCATATTGTCGATGGCCGCCTTCACCGCCTCCCGGTTGGTGGTCGGCGACACCTGCACCGACGCGGTTCCGGCGAAGGTGACCAGACCCAGGTTGATGCCCGGGGTGAGGCCGTCGGCGAAATCGCGGGCGGCCTTCTTGGCCACCTGGATTCGGCTCGGCGGCACGTCGGTCGCCTCCATCGACAGCGATACGTCGATCACCAGGATCACGGTGGCGCGGTTGCGGGGCACCTTCTTGGCCGCGGTCGGACCGGCCGCGGCGAAGGTCAGGAAGACCAGCCCCACCAGCGTCAGCGCGACGGGGATGTGCCGCCACGGCTTCGGCTGCGCGGGCGCGACCTTCTCCAGCAGTTCCATATTGCTGAAGCGCAGCAGGTGCTTTCGGCGCCGCCGCTGCATCAGGATGTACATCAACGCGATCGCGGCGAGCACGGCCAGGAACGCCAGCCAGTACTCGGTCGTGAAATGCGAGAGGCTCAAGGAGACATTGCCAATGCTCACTGTCGCGGCACCCGCCCGGCATTCGGGGCGCCGAAGGTGTGGCGCCGAGTCGACACGAATCTGACCACGTCCGCGATCCAGTCGCGATCGGTGCGCAGGGTCATCACCGGCGCACCGCAGCTGCGCAGCGCCTGCTCGACCTGGTCACGATGACCTTGCGCGGCACGCGCGAAATCGGCGCGGAGCGTGGGAGTCACAGTGAATTCCCGGGTCCGGCCCGTCTCCGGATCGTGCAGGACCACGTCCCCCACGTCGGGCAGGTCCAGATCACGGGGATCGAGCACCTCGACGCCGAGCAGGTCGTGGCGGCCGGAAATGGCGCGCAGCGACCGCTGCCAGTCGATGTCCCCGAGGAAGTCCGAAATCACCACGGCCAGACCGCGTTTGCGCTGCGGCCGGCGCAGCGCCTCGATGGCCCCGCTCAGATCCCCGCGCACACCGTCGGGCGCGTGCGGGGTGGTGGCGATGGTGCGCAGCATGGACTGGGCGTGCACCCGGCCGCTGCGCGCCGGAATCCGGATCAGCCGTTCGCCATTGGCGACGACCGCGCCGATCCGGTTGCCGCCGCCGCTGGTGAGATGCGTGATCGAGGCCGCCGCGGCGACCACCAGATCCCGCTTCTCACACAGCGCGGTACCGAAGTCCATACTCGCCGACAGGTCGACCACCAGCCAGGTCTCCAGCTCGCGGTCGGCGATCATCTGCCGCACGTGCGGATGGGTGGTGCGGGCGGTGACCGACCAATCCATCTGGCGCACATCATCACCCGGCTGATACATGCGCGCATCGCCGGGATCGGAACCCGGGCCCGGAATCAGGCCCATGTGGTCACCGTGCAGCACGCCGTCCAGGCGGCGGCGCACGGTGAGTTCGAGCGTCTTGAGCGCCGCCGACAGTTTCGGGTCGGTGAGGCTCCCCTGCCGGAAGGAAGGCGGGGCGTGGGTGGAGCCGCTGGGAGATGAGATCGTCACGGGCGCAATCGATTCCGGAATCGGCCTCACTTCGGCTGGGGCTGACCGGGAACTCCGGGCACCAGACCGTTGGGGGGCTGCGGAATACCCTGCGGCGCAATACCGGGCTGGCCGCCGTGCGGGCCCATCACCGGCGGGGCGGCCGGGGCGGGCATCGGTGCGGCGGGCGCGGCGCCACCGGGGGCGACGGCCTGCGCGGCGACCTGCGGCAGACCGACGGTCTGCAGCACGCGCTTGATCACATCGTCGGGGCTGACCTCGTCGGCCAGGGCGTCGTAGGACAGCACCAGGCGATGACGCAGCACATCCGGGATCACCTCGACGACGTCCTGCGGGACGACGTAGTCGCGACCGCGGATCAGTGCGACCGCGCGAGCGGCGGCGATGATGCCCAGCGAGGCACGCGGCGAAGCACCGTAGGAGATCCAGCCGGCCACATCGTGCAGGCCGAAGTCGGCGGGCTTGCGGGTCGCGGCGATCACGCGCACCACGTAGTCGACCAGCGCGTGGTGGACGAAGGTGTTGGCGGCGACCTGCTGCAGGCGCACCAGCTCGACGGGGTCGAGGATCGCCTTGGCCTCGGGGGCCTTCACGCCCATGCGGTAGATGATCTCCCGCTCCTCCTCGACGGAGGGGTAGTCCACCACGACCTTGAACAGGAAGCGGTCGCGCTGCGCCTCGGGCAGCGGGTAGACGCCTTCGCTCTCGATCGGGTTCTGGGTGGCCATGACCAGGAACGGGTCGGGCATCGGGTAGGTCTTGCCGCCGATGGACACGTGCCGTTCGGCCATCACCTCGAGCAGCGCCGACTGCACCTTCGCCGGTGCGCGGTTGATCTCGTCGGCGAGCACGAAGTTCGCGACCACCGGGCCCAGCTCGGTGTCGAACTGTTCGCGGCCCTGGCGGTAGATGCGGGTACCGACGAGGTCGGTGGGCACCAGGTCGGGGGTGAACTGCACCCGGGAGAAGCTGCCGCCCACCACCTTTGCGAAGGTTTCGACCGCGAGGGTCTTGGCGATACCGGGGACGCCCTCGAGCAGTACGTGCCCCTTGGCGAGCACACCCACCAGCAGGCGTTCGACCAGGCGATCCTGGCCGACGATCACCCGCTTGACCTCGTAGATCGCCTTCTCCAGGGTCTGGACATCGCGCTCGAGGGTGCTCGGTGCCGGCGACGGCTCCTTCACCGTGCTTACCGTTCCCACACCATCAGTCGAAGTCACCAAACTCCCCGCTTTCGCCTCGGTCTCCATGCGTGCCGCACCAACTATTCCAGGTATCTCGCGCAATTGCCGCACCCGCCCGTGATCAACGCGCGAATTTCGGCCCTGAAATGTGGGTTTCGTCGTTTCCCGGCCCGGTCGGGCGGCGCCGCGGACCGTCGTTCTCAGCTTCGCGGCGGTGCCAGCAACTCCGCGACAGCGGCCTCGACCGGGGTGGATCCGTCGGTGAGTTCGATGATGGTGTGCCGCAATTCCGGGCGGGCGAGGGCGGCGGCGAGGAAGGCGGCCACGTTCTCGCGGCGCACATCGCCGTACTCGATCGCCAATCCCGCTGTCACCAGCCCGTTTCCGGGTTCGTCGCGCAGCGTGCCGGGGCGCACGATCAACCAGTCCAGACCGGTGTGGGTGAGAAAGACATCGGCGGTCTTCTTCACCCGCATGTAGTGCTCGAATCCGGGGTTGGGTTCGCGATCGCGGCCCGCGTCCGGAAAAACAGAAACCAGGACAAAGCGGTAAATTCCGGCGCGTGCGGCGGCTTCGGCGGCCTTCTCCACGCCCTGCCCGTCGATCAGCGTCGTCTTGTCCGTGCCGGTGCCGTGCGCGCCCGCGGAGAACACGATCGCGTCGTGGCCCGCGAATTTCGCGGCGAGATCACCCACGGAATCCTCGATCAGATCACCGATCACCGGCGTCGCACCGGTCGCGGCGATGACGGCGGCCTGCTCTGGATTGCGATGCATCCCGCTCACCTCGTCACCGCGGGCACTCAGCAGCGCAGCCAGCGGACGGCCCACTCCCCCGGCGGCACCGATCTGGAACACCTTCACGGGCAACTCCTTCCTGTTGGTCGAACCAGCTTCCCACCTGCACACACGCATACCGTGGAGGCCGCCTGCCCGGAAAAGTTTCCGGCTTGTCCAACAGTTCGATGAAGATGCACCGATTCTTGTGAATGTCTCTGTCCTGGGCCGATTCTCGGCCGGTAGCGTTGACGGTATCGGTCGAAGGCGTCCGGTAGTACGGGATGTGGTGTGCAGTGTGGGATTTCGAGGTTTCGCCCCGGCAATCGCTCGGGGACGCGGTGCTGGCCGATCTGATGCGGCGAGCCGACGCGGACAAGGTGGCGCTACGGGTCGGGGTGGTGCTGCGGCACAACGGCGCAGTGCTGCTCCTGGAGCACGGTGGGCACGTGGAGGGGCGCAGTCCGCTGAGCCTGCCCGGCACCATCGTGCGGCCGGGAGAGAGCCTGGCCCGGGCCGTGACCCGGGCGCTACACGAAGAGACCGGGCTGACCGTCGTGGACATCGTGCGCCACCTCGGCAGCTTCGACTACCTCTCCAACGCGGGCAAACACGTCCGCAGAGAACACTTCTCGGTCGAAGTGGCCGGGGTGGAACCGATCCAGCTGAGCAACTACGCGCGCTACCGCTGGCTGCCGCTGGACGGCGACCTGCCGGTCACGCCGTCGATCCGGCGGATCCTCTCGGCGTAGGCCGCGCGCCCACGATGCCGTAGAGCAGCAGGTCCTCGAGCGAGGTCGCGAACCCGTCCATGTCGTCGATATCGCGAATGCACATGGCGAACAGCGCCGCGCCCGCGATCGCGTCGAGCACGGTGTCCGGGTCCAGACCCGGACGGCCGGGCGCGGCTGCCAGGTAATCGGCCAGCTCGGCGCGCGTCGGCGCGTCCAGCCGGGCGGACAGCTTGTCGTAGAGACCCGCGTCGCCACGCATCTCGGTCATCAGGCCGGGCATGGCCACGCGGGTCTCCGGCGACCCGAAAAGCTGAATGGTGCCGCGGATGACCTTGCGGATCTCCGCGAGCAGATCCGGCGCGACCTGATCGGAGCCGACGTCCGGGAACACCGCCTTGGCGATGAGGTGCGCCTTCGAGGGCCAGCGCCGGTAGATCGACGGGCGGCTCACCCCCGCGCGCGCCGCGATGGCGTCGATCGACGTTGCGGCATAACCACGTTCGACGAGTAGCTCGCGGGCCGCGTCGAGGACGGCGGTGTCCACCGCGGGGTCGCGGTGCGGGCCCAGGCGGTGGCGTTCGGTCACGGAAATCCATCCTTGTCGGCGGCCTACGAAGTCGTTACAGTCTGTCACATCAAAGCCGTTACAGTCCGTAACTGCTGAGGCTCGAGGAGTAGTCGTGTCTGCTGCCCCGCACATCAGCGCACCCGCCGAGACGTATCGTCCGGTGCCGCTACTGCAGGACAAGGTCATCGTGGTGTCGGGCATCGGACCCGGCCTGGGCCATTCGCTGAGCATCGAGGCCGCCCGGATGGGCGCGAACCTGGTGCTGGTCAGCCGCACCGAGAAGAAGCTCGAGAAGCTGGCCGAGGAGGTGCGCGGGCTCGGGCAGCGCGCGCTGGTCGCCCCCGCCGACATCACCGACGAACAGCAGCGCCGCAGCCTGGTCGAGCGCACCCTCGCCGAATACGGCCGGGTCGACTGCCTGATCAACAATGCCTTCGCCATCCCGCCGATGAACCCGATCACCGAGATCGAACTCGACGCGCTGCGCAACGCCAACGAGACCAATGTGTTCGCGCCCCTGCGGCTTTCGACGTTGTTCGCCGACGCCCTCGCCGCCTCGCACGGCTCGATCATCATGCTCAACTCGTGCGTGTCCTACAGCTCGCAGCCCGAGTACTCCGGCTACAAGCTCTCCAAAGGCACACTGCAGCACCTGGCTTCGTCGCTGGCCACCGAACTGGGGCCGCGCGGCATCCGGGTCAACAGCGTCGCGCCGTCCTACGTGTACGAGGACATCAACAAGGCCTACTTCGACTGGCTGGCCAGTCAGGCCGGTGTCACCCACGCCGACATCTACAAGCAGAAAGCCGATCCCACCGACCTGCAGCGGCTGGCCGGGCCCGAGGAGGTCGCGCGCGCGGCGCTGTTCCTGGCCAGTGATCTCGCCTCCGCGGTGACCGGTCAGATGCTGACCGTCGACTGCGGCGAATTCCACCGATGAGCACGGGAGAAGTCATGAAGAAGCGAATCGTCCTGTGGGGCACCGGGGTTGTCGGTTCCATGGTGCTGGCCGAGATCCTGCGCCACCCCAATTTCGAGCTGGTCGGCGTCGGCGTCAGCAATCCCGACAAGGTCGGCAAGGACGCCGGTGAGTTCTGCGGAGCGCCGGAAACCGGTGTGCTGGCCACGAATTCGGTGGAGGAACTGATCGCGCTGCGGCCCGACGCCGTCGTGCACTACGGGCCCACCGCCCAGTTCGCCGACGAGAACATGCGGGTGATGGGCGCGTTCCTGCGCGCGGGCATCGACGTCTGCTCCACCGCCATGACCCCGTGGGTGTACCCGGCCATGACGCAGCTGCCCGGCGTCTGGCGCGATCCCATCACCGAGGCCTGCGAGGCGGGGGGCGCGTCCTGCTTCACCACCGGCATCGATCCCGGCTTCGCCAACGACCTGTTCCCCATGACGCTCATGGGCCTGTGCGGTGAGGTCCAGTCGGTGCGCGCCTCCGAACTCCTCGACTACACCGACTACGAGGGCGACTACGAATTCGAGATGGGCATCGGGCATCCGCCGGAATTCAAAGCGATGCTGGAATATCCGGAGGTGCTGATCATGGCGTGGGGACCCACCGTGCCGATGATCGCCCACGCCGCGGGCATCGAACTCGACGCCATCACCACCACCTGGGACAAGTGGGTGACCCCCGAGGACCGCCCGACCGCCAAGGGCACCGTGAAGGCGGGCACCGTCGCGGCCATCCGCTTCACCATCAACGGCGTGTACCAGGGCCGGGAGGTGATCGTGCTCGAGCACGTCAACCGCATCGGCCTCGACGCCGCGCCGGAGTGGCCCGCGGGCACCCGCGACGACGTGTACCGGGTCGACATCCTCGGCTCGCCGTCCATCGCGCAGGAGACCTCCTTCCGATTCACCGACGGCTCCGGGCGCACCCCCGCGGTCGCGGGCTGCCTGGCCACCGGCATGCGGGCGCTCAACGCGGTGCCCGCGGTCAACGCACTGCCGCCGGGCTGGGTCACGGCGCTGGATCTGCCGCTGATTCCGGGCGCGGGCACCATCCGCTGAAATCGGCGGTCCGCGAGCCGGTTTCGCCGTGTCGGGGGCGACAGTCCCCGACACGCCGCGCTATCGTCCGCGCATGTCGGCCACTCAGCAGCCGGGTCACGGCGTGCGTCAGCATCTCGACGCGGCGATGCGGGTGCTCGCGCCGCGGCCCGGCGACCCGCACGGACCGCTGCCGCCGCTGCTGCTCGGGCTGACCGTCGCCACCGGTCTGGTGGACGCGTTCAGCTACCTGTTGCTCGGGCACGTGCTGGTCGCGAACATGACCGGCAATGTGGTCTTCCTCGGGTTCGCGATCGGCGATGCCCCCGGATTCGTCTGGTGGGCACTGCTTCTCGCCCTCGCGGCCTTCCTCGCCGGTGCCGTACTGGGCGGGCGGATCCGGGCGCGCTGCGCGGCGCACCGGGGGCGGCATCTCTACGGCGCGGTACGGGTCGAGGTGACGCTGATCGCGGCGGCCTGGGTGACCGCACTGGTGCTACGCGGGCCGTACCACGACTGGTCGCTGGCACTGCTCATCGTGCTGCTCGGGCTCGGGCTGGGCGTGCAGAACGCGACCGCGCGAGCTCTCGCGGTCCCCGACCTCACCACCACGGTGCTGACCCTGACGCTGGCCGGAATCGCTTCCGACAGTGCGGCGGCGGGCGGCTCCGGCAGCAAGCTGGGGCGGCGCGTGATGCCGGTGCTCGCGATGCTGGCCGGAGGCGCGATCGGCGCGGCGCTGGTCGTGCACGGACACGGCGCGATCGCGCTCGGTCTCGCGGCCGGTCTGCTCGCCGTCATCACCCTTGTGGCGCGGCCGGTTTCGCGGTCGAGCGAACCCTGGGCGGTCACCTCCTGATCGGTCGGTTCGCGTGGCGGCTGCGATCGCCGAAATCTTCGCGGGTTCGCAGCCTTTCGGCCCTATCCTCACGGCGTGTTCCATGCGAAAGTGGTCCGCACACAAGCGAGACCACAACGGTGAGGGAACGACCAATGATGATCGCGTTGTGGGTGTTGCTGCCCTGCGCCGCCGTCCCCTCCTGCATCGCCGGGCACATCTGGCGCTATCGCCACGACGGATTCCGGGCCTTCCCCTACGGTGTGCACGGCGATCGCGCGCACAGCTTCGGCACCTGGGCCTTCCGGGTCGGCGTGCCTTTGCTTTTCGCGGCCCGCATCACCGAAGTGCTTGCCGCCGGGCCGCATTCACGCCCCGAGGGTGCGATCCGGATCATCCTCATCGCCTTGCAGCTGGTGGCGATCCCACTCGCGGTCATCGGCGCGAGCCTGATCATGGTGCCGACGCTGATCACCGCGGACAACCGCGCACTGGTCAGCCCGCTGGATCGGATCACCCTGCCGGTCATCGTCGCGGCGCTGGTCACCTCGATGCTGGTCACCTTCGACCCCGCCTCCACCAATGACCGCTACCGCAGCGCGGAAACGCTGTTCACCTGGGTCCGATCCCTGGTCGCACTGCACCCCGACACCTCGGCCATGGCGCACGCGCCGCTGATCTATCAGGCACGCGGCATCATCGTGATGGTCCTCATCGCGATCTGGCCCTACACGCGACTGGCCGGAATCTTCGCCACCCCGCTGCTGCACACGATTCCCCGCCTCACCCTCGCCGTTCGGCGCACCTTCGGCATGCCGGTCGCCCGCCCCCAACGCTGACGCGGCGCAACGACTCCCGAACAGACTCGAACAAACGTTCTACTCGAGGTATCGTGCCAGTTCATGCCGGAACTCTCCCGCCGCGACTGGGCGACGATGAACCTCAAGGACGTGCAACGCCAGCTGTTGAAAGCGGCGGCCTTCGGCAAGTACCTGCCGCCCGAGCAACTCGAGAACGCCGCCGCCAAAATCGGTGAGGGCCTTCGTATTTTCCTCGAGGAGATCGACCGCCGCGAGTAGGTCATGCGTCCGGCTAGAGTGCGGGCATGCCAGACAAGATCCTCAGCAATACGTTCACCGTCGCCGCCACCGTGGAAGCGGTCTACGAGCATCTGATCCGGCCCGAGAACTACATCGGCCTCTCGCCGCTGGTCGTCGCAGTCGAGGATGTCCAGGACGGTTCCTACCTCGCGGTCGAGCGCTTCCGCTTCCTGGGTTTGAAGTACGACAACCGAATTCGGGTCTCGCTGCTGGGCACGCCCGGCAAGGCGGTCTGGGGTGAGGTGCACAGCCCCGGCGGCGTGCACATGGCCTACCGCTTCGACCTCACCACCACCCCGGACGGCACCCGCGTCGATGACGAACTGCGCCTGCGCACCCCGTTCGGCCTGATGGCCTTCGCCTCCGGCCAGGCCCGCAAGGTACAGCTCGCCCGCGCCACCATCCTGGCCGACCGCCTCACCAAGGCCTGACCTGTCGAGTCAGCGCCCGTACTGCTGGACGTAGGGCGTGTCCACCCCGACCGGGCCGAGAGTCGTTGCGCTGGAAGGATCTCCGAGCGCTTCGGTCCGGCCCGGTAGCGGCTCGGCGAAGAAGCGGGCGTTCTCGGTGATGAACCGCTCCTGCCCGTCGGGCATATCGTCCTCGTAGTAGATCGCCTCGACCGGGCAGGCCGGTTCGCACGCGCCGCAGTCGGTGCACTGATCGGGGTGGATGTAGGCCATGCGGTCGCCGATGAAGATGCAGTCGATCGGGCACTCCTCGACGCAGGCTCGATCCAGGACATCCACGCAGGCCGCGCCGATCACGTACGTCATGAGGAACTCCTTCTGCCGCGCCCGGTTTCCGCTGCCGGGCCGGTTTCGATCCTGTCGGCCGGGTGCGGGCGCGGGTAGCGGGCGAATGCCGACCACGTCATAAGCTGTCCTTATGACCCTGCCGCCCGGAACACCGGATCTGGAGGCCCTGGACCTACTCGCCTCGGTGGCCGAGCTGGGCAGCCTCGGGGCGGCGGCGCGCCGTCACGGCATCAGTCAGCCCGCCGCGGGCATGCGGATCAGCGCACTGGAACGGCGACTGAACCTGCGACTACTCGATCGCGGACGCACCGGGTCGATGCTGACCGATGCCGGGCAGAGCGTGGTCGACCTCGGGCGGCCGGTGCTCGACGCCGCCGCGGCGCTCACCGAGGGAATCGCGCGACTGCACCAGGCGGCGCGTCCGGACTTGCGGGTCATGGCCTCGACAACCATTGCCGACCAACGCATTCCGCACTGGCTGACCGCCCTTCGCAAGCTCCACCCCGACCTGTCGATGGTCCTCGAGGTGGCCAATTCCCGTCAGGTGACCGCCGCCGTGCACGACCGGGAGGCCGCGCTCGGATTCGTCGAAGGACCGCATCCGCCAACGGGATTGGGCAGCCGCGTACTCGTCAGCGATGAGCTCGTGGCTGTCGTCGGCCCCACCCATCCGTGGGCCACCCGCCGTCGCGCCGTGAGCCCGCGTGAACTCTCCGACACCCCGCTGCTGTGGCGGGAGAAGGGGTCCGGCACCCGCGACACGGTCTGGGAGGCCCTCGAAATCCACGCCACCCCCGCCCGGCCCGCCGCCGAACTGGGTTCCGCCGCAGCGATTCTCGCCACCGCCCGTGGTGGCACCGCCCCCGCCGTGGTCAGCCGCCTCATCGTGGCCCACGAACTGCGCGCGGGCACCCTGCACGAGGTCCGCCTCACCGACCCCATCGCCCTCACCCGCAAGTTCCGCGCCATCTGGCACCGCCGCACCCCACCGGTCGGCCCCGCCGCCGACCTGGTCGAACTCGCCGCCCGCATCGAAGACGCCCGCACCCGCCGCCACTGACCGCGCGCCGGGCTGGTCTTGGAAGCGGGCTAACCGGTCGGGGTGGGGGCGGGAGTGCTCGAGCCGGGCTGTGGCTGGGCGGGGTCCGCGCCGGGGACGGCGTTCGCGCCGTAGAAGGTGGGGAGCATGCCCTTGACCAGGACCAGGGCCGAGCCCTCTCCGGCGGGGACGGTGGCCAGGTTGGTGGCGACCACGATGGTGAGACCCGAATCCGGGTCGTGACCCATGAAGGTCATGAAGCCCGGCATCTGGCCGTCATGGCCCAGCAGGTGCGCACCGAAGCGGACGATGCCGAGGCCGTAGCCCGCCATGGCGGGATTCGCGGGATCGATCGGCCGGATGCTGTCTATGCGGGTCTGCTGCATGTCCTTGTTCAGCAGGTCGCCATCGGCCAACGCGCGGACGAAGGTGGCCATATCGTCGACCGTGGAGATCGCCGCGCCCGCGGTCCAGGTCCACGATGGGCTGGAGGTGGTCTGGTTACTGGGTTTCAAGGTCCCGGCCAGGGCGGCGGCCTGCTGATCCGGCGGCAGCTCATAGGTCTGCAGGGTGGAGACATTGGTGCCGAAGGCGTAGCCCTGCGGGTGGGGATCCGGGATCGAGGAGTCGGTGGCGGCGGGAAAACTGGTGTGCCGCAAGCCGAGTGGCGTGAAGATGCGCTGCTGGAAATTGTCGGCCACCGACATATTGCTGACCTTCTCGATGACCAGGCCCAGCAGAATCGTATTGGTGTTGCTGTATTCGAATTTCTCCCCCGGCGCGAAGTTCACCGGGTGCGAGAAGGCGATGTTCAGCAGTTCGTCGGGCGTCCACACCTGCTGCGGCTCGTTGTCGAGGGAGGCGTTGAACGCGGGATCGAAGGTGTAGCTGAACAGTCCGCTGCGCATCTCGGCGAGTTGCGCGAGGGTGATTCGATCGCCGTTGGGCACGCCCTGCCGATATTTGCCGATCGGATCGTCGAGGGAGAGTTTGCCCTCCTGGGCGAGCTGCATGAGGACGGTGACCGTCATGGTCTTGGTATTGCTGCCGATCCGGAAATAGTCGTCCGCGGTCAGCGGATCGTCCTTGCCGATGGTGCCGGTCCCGAATTCCGCCGTCCAGTCCCCGTCCTTGGGCGACTTCACCACGACCACCGCACCCGGAATGACATTGTCCTTCATCAATTTCTCGATGATGGGCCGCAATGTCGCCGCGTACCCGGGTTCTTTGGTCCCGCTGTCCGAGGAGCCGCACGCCGTCGCGAATGCCAGCCCGGCGGCCAAGACGACCGCCCCGATTCTTCGCCGGTTTCCCATAACGCTCCGTCCGGGTCCGCTGGAACGAGGGCACCAAGCCTAACTCCGTACCGACCGGTCTCGAATGAAAATGGGCCGAGCACTTGCCTCGGTACCGCTCAGCGGCGGGAGCGGCGGGTGAGCAGACCGGTGAGCCAGCCGACGACGAAGGTGGCCAGCAGCACCAGCCACATCGGGGAACTGATGGTGAGCAGGAGGAATTGGATGTCGACGCGATGGCGGTTGGTCGCGACGAACACGACGGCCAGTACCGTCAGGACGATCGCGATCCACTGATTGCGCGAAATGCGCGACAGCAGTGACGGTTTGGCGGGACGGGTGGAGTCGGTCACCGATGGCCTCCGGGTCAGTGGGTCGCGCCGAAGCGGTAGACCGCCGTGTTGTCGGAACTCGCGATCGCCGCGCCGGGTGCGGTGTAGGTGTAGTCGCCGGTGTCGTTGGTGCGGCAGCGCAGGGTCAGTTCGTAGCGGAAGCCGTCCCGACCCTGGACGCTGTCGAGCACGGCGACTCCGGGTTCCGGCGAACTGTAGGTGTAGGTGACGTCGTGCCAGTCACCGCTGCCGACCACCATGTACTGCAATGTGTTCGCCGCCGGGAAGCGAACGACGGTCATCGAATCCCCGATCGGGGCGGCGGGCACCGCGGGGGTGCTGCCGTAGAGGATCAGGAAGTGCCCGGCCGGATCCGCGGGCACCGTGCACACCCGGGGCGGATCATCGGCCCGCGCGTCGCCGATGCCCGGCAGCACCGCCGTCAATGCCGCCGTCGCGACCAGTACCACCCGTGCCTTCATAGCGATTCCTCCCTCACAGCAGGCCGAACACACTGAGCACGAACGCGATGTTGGCCGCGATACTGGTGACGGTGTCCGCCAAAGTCAGTGCGGCGGAACCCAATGCGACCAACCCGGACGACAACGTTGCCGACATGGCGTCTCTCCCAATCCATTGGCAGGAGATCTGTACCGAACATGTTGCGGGCGAAGCGGTTGCGCGAAGAACAGGAACAACTACCAGACCGATGGGTCTGCATCTGTGGCTCGACCTTAACACCCGGCGGCACGGGAGCCGGGAATTTGCCAATCCGCTCAGCGAATCCGGTCGTAGGTCAGGGAGATCTCACCCGACTCGCCGACCTCCTGATGCGCCAGCGACCACGCGCTCGACGGCAGACCGTCCTCGAAGAGCAGGTCACCGCCACCGGCGATCTCCGGGCAGATGATCAGGTAGAGCCGATCGACCAGGTCCGCGGCCAGCAGCGGCTTCAGAATGCTCGGTGCGGTGTTGACCAGGATGTCGCCACCCGAGGTCTCCCGCAGCTGCGTGAGCACCTCGGCGGCCGGGGCGTTCACCACCCGCGTCCGATCCCAGGGCAGTTCGGTGATCGTGGTCGAGAAGACCACCTTCTCGGCGTCCACGAGCCACTTGGCGTAGCCGCGATCGCGCGGGTCGGCATTGTCGTCGGCGGCGACCGTGGACCAGTAACCCACGAAGCCTTCGGCATTGCCGCGACCGAACACGGCCGTGGTGGCGTTCTCCCAGATCCGGCCGAGGTGAGCGCGGGCCACGTCGGAGGTCGCGTAGCGGACGATCGGGCCGAGATCGCCGGGCCCGGCCGGACCGTTGTAGCGGCCGTCGAGGGTGATGCTGATGTTGGCGGTGACCTTGCGGGGAGTCGAATCGGTCATGACTGCACTTCCTTCGAATTGCTGGATCGCGCGCCGCTCAGAACGGCGGCGAGGTTGTCGAGCACCTGACCCCAGCCGGTTTCCACACCGGCGATGTAGGGGAGGGCCTCGACGGTCGTTTCGGTGATGGACAGGTCCAGCCGCAGGCGGGTGCCACCCGGATCCGCGGCCAGCGTCAGGTCGTAGTGACCGGTGAACGAGACTTCGCCCGCGGCATCGAGCACCGAGAGATCGAAGACGAGGTGTGCGGGCGCGTCCGCGGTGCGCACCCGGCCCGCCGAGCGGTACCGGTTGCCTTCCGGATCGCGGTATTCGAGCACGACGCGACCATCGGGCCGCGGTTCCAGAACGGCATCCGCGACGGCCATGGGAGCGGGAGCCCACCACGTCGCCAGCAGCTCCGGTTCGGTCCAGTGCCGCCAGACGGCATCCGGCGCGACCGGCAGCACACGGTCGAACGCGAAACTACGTCCGTCCGCCCACCGATCCCGCTGAGCGACAACCGAATCCGAAGCGATCGCGGAGCGGTAGCGGGCAATGACATCCCGCTCCCCCGCCTGCGCGTCGACCCGGTCGGCGAGTTCGAGCAGCCGAGTCCCGAAGGCGCGCAACGGCTCTGCTTCGAGGGCGTAGACGCGGCGCTGCCCGAGCGGGAACACCGTGACGACGCCTTCACGGGCGAGGGTTTGCAGGTGCTTGGTGGCCTGCGGTTGCCGCAGGCCCGTCAGCTCCGCGAGTTCGCCGACGGACCGGGGGCGTTCGGCGAGCAGTTCGACGAGGCGCCAGCGTGCGCTGTCTCCCAGGGCTGAAGCGATCCGATCCATGACCCAAGTATTCACTTCTAGGAATATTCTTGTCAAGGAATATTTTAGAGCTGGAGAAACTCGCTGGTAGAACCGCTGTCAGGCACGCAGCAGCGGCTGCGTCGAGCAGCGGAAGGCACCGCCGAAGAGCCGGGACACCGCGAAGTCGACGTACTCGACGGTGATCCCGCGCGCCCGCAGCTGAGCCCCGACGCGCTCGAACTCCGGATCGGTGATGTAGGTGTCGGAGTCGATCGGCAGGCCGTTGGTGGCCATGGCGGCGGCCTCATCCTCGCTGACCTCGATCTGCTCCCAATTCCGCAGGGCCGCAGGCAGACCCGCGGGCAGCCGCTCGGGGCACGAGATCATCAGACCCTCCCGGACCAGGCCGATCGCACAGTCCAGATGCAGCACGTGCGCGGGCAGCGCGACCGTGGTCACGGTGAACCCGAAGGGCCGCAGGTACTTCGTGAGCGCAGCGGGGCGAATTCACTGTCCAGTCGAACCTGCGACGAATCAGCGGCCATGAAACGGACCCTAGCCGACGGCTATTCATCAGCAAACAGTCGCGGCGTGAACGTCCCGAATCCGACCTCGAATCGGGAGAAACCGCACCCCAGCGGTGGGCGCGTGCATCGGCCACAGCACGCCCGCATACGATTCCCTGTACCCGTTCGCGCCGAAAGGATCCACCATGTGTCAGCCCGTCCCCTGCCAGACCTGCGCCAAGATCACCTGGTCCGGCTGCGGCGACCACGTCGCCGAGGTCCGGGCCATGGTTCCCGCCGACCAGTGGTGCCCCGGCCACCAGGAGAGCGGCTCGACCGCCCCGGGTCAGGCCCTCGGCCGCTGAGCTGAGCCAAACCCGCTGCGGCATCGCATGATCCGGCGATTTCGCACCGCGGTATCAGCCGCTCCTATCGCCGGATCGAACTGCTCGCTGCGGCGTTTGCGCGCCGTGGCGGGAGGGGACGATTGCTGCGCTCTCACCTCCACTCCCCCGTATCCCGGGGACACATCGGAGAACGCCGCATGCGCCCTGCACTGCTGGATCTCAGCGCCCACCACACCGCGATCGAGTCCCCGGACGACTATCTACAGGCCCTGATGGCCTGGCATTTCAGCGAGGAGACCGGCAGCGCGTACTGGCTGCGCCGCGCCCGCACCCTCGAATTCGATCCCCGCACCGATATTCGCACCTTCGCCGACCTGCGACTGTTCCCGAACGTCATCGACGAATTCCGGGACGTCGCCGTGGAGGACCTGATCCCGCGCGGCCTCACCGGTGACGACCGCGCCATCGCCGGAATCTACGAGAGCGGCGGCACCACCGGCGCGCCGAAACGCTTCGTCATGTTCGAGCGCTGGATGGAATTCGCGCTGAGCTGGGACGAACACCACTACGCCGACCTCGGCACCGTCAACACCCTGGCCGTGACGCCCACCGGACCGCACATGTTCGGCGAGTTCGCCGAGCGGCGCGCCCGGCGGCAGCACGGCGTGCGCTTCGCCATCGATCTGGATCCGCGCTGGATCAAGCGGATGATCGGGCGCGGCGACACCGAGAACACCGAACGCTACGCCGAACACGTCATCGGCCAGGTCGCCGATATTCTCACCACCCAGTCGGTGGGCATTCTGATCACCACTCCGCCACTGCTGGAACGTATTTCGCGGCGCGATGACCTGGTGGAGGCGATCCGGCGACAGGTGCGGTTCATCTGCTGGAGCGGCGCGCACATGGACGCCGACTCGCGAGACATTTTCCGGCAGGAGATCTTTCCCGGTATTCCGCTCAAGGGCCTCTACGGCAGCACCACTATTCTCGGCATGTCGCGCGAGCGCGACGAGGAACGTCCGGACGGTCTGGCCGTATTCGACACTCCGAGTCCGTATCTGGCGTTCGAGGTGGTCGATCCGGATAGCGGCACGGACGTCGGCATGGGCGAGCGCGGGCAGGTGGTGATGCATCACCTCACCAAATACGCTCTGCTGCCTAACAATCCGGAACGCGATCTGGCACTGAAGGTCGAGCCGCCCGCCGGGGCCGTGGGCTGCTCGGTCGCCGATGTCGCGCCCATGACGTCGTTCGCGGGTACCGCGGTCATCGAAGGGGTCTACTGATGAACGAGCCCGTCTACATCGACGCCCTCGGCCCGCAGGGCACCTACCGTGCCCGCGAGCGCAAACCGCTCACCACGCTCGACGGCACGCCTATCGGCGAGATCTCCCAGGTTCCCGCGCTGTACGTACGCCGTGCCCTGACCGCCATGCCGCCGAGGTGCTGCGCGCTCAGCGCGCCACCCTCGAACTGGCGATGCCGCGCGGCGCGGTCGCGGACTGGGACGACCCCCGGGTCGTCGACGGCAGCGCGGTGTGGACCCGGCGCGGTGACATCTTCGCCGTGCACGCGGCCGGGAATACCCCTGCGGTGCATGGTCTTTGGCCCGAGGCGGTGGCGCTGGGCTACAAGGTGGCGGTGCGGCCCTCGACCCGCGAGCCGTACACGGCGTTCCGGTTGGTGAGCGCATTGCGGGAGGCAGGCTTCCCACCGCACAGCGTGACCCTGCTGCCCACCGACTACGCGGCCGCCGATGTGCTGGTGGCCGAATCCGATCACGCCATCGTCTACGGCGGCCAGGACGTGGTCGACAAGTACGGCGTGAGCGCCCGGGTGCTCACCCAGGGACCGGGCCGCTCCAAGATCCTGGTCACCGCGGAGGTCGACTGGCGCGAAAAGATCAGCGTGATCGCGGAATCCGTGAGTCATCTCGGCGGGACGGCCTGCACCTGCGCGACCGCCGTCCTGGTCGAGGGCGATCCGGAACCCCTCGCACGCGCCCTGGC
Source organism: Nocardia sp. NBC_00511 (assembly GCF_045161165.1). Classification (NCBI taxonomy): domain Bacteria; kingdom Bacillati; phylum Actinomycetota; class Actinomycetes; order Mycobacteriales; family Nocardiaceae; genus Nocardia; species Nocardia sp. NBC_00511. Next base: position 2,063,842 of record NZ_CP107849.1, on the reverse strand, counting down.
GGCGGAACTGGCCGCGCTGCCCAGCCTGCCCGCCGAGCACCCCGACGCCATCCTGACCGTGCAGTCCACCGCCTCGGCACAGGCGATGGACGACTACCTGCATCAGGTGGCGGGCGATGCGCGGCCACTGCTGGGCGGGGACACCATCGTCGAGGAGATCTCCCCCGGCGCGGCCGTCCTGCGCCCGGCGGTGCACCTGGTCACCGATTCCCGCGCACCCCAGTTGAATGTGGAGCTGGGTTTCCCGTGCGTGTGGGTGGGACCGTGGTCGCCGTCGGACGGTGTTGCCCCGCTGCGCGATTCGCTCGTGCTGACCGCGATGACCACTCGCCGCGAGCTGATCGCGCAGCTCCTGGACGAGCCGACGATCACCAATCTGTACCTCGGCGAGCATCCGACCACCTGGTTGCGGCCCGGCGTCCCACACGACAGCTACCTGGGTGAATTCCTGATGCGCACGAAGGGGATGATCGGTTCCGTGGAGTGAGCGCGGAGCGACCGTGCCGCCGGGCCCGGACCATTTGCATGTTAACGTCGGTTACAGCTTTCTCGGTGGTCGCGGACGGCCACCGGACCGAGAGGAACCGACAACCGGATGACGTGGATGATCTACGGCGCGAACGGATTTACCGGCGCGCTGCTGGCTCGGCGCGCCGCTGACGCCGGTGAACGGCCAATCCTCGCGGGCCGCGACGCCCGCGCGGTCGGCGCGCTCGCGCAGCGGCTGGGGCTCGCACACCGGATCGTCGACCTCGCCGATCCGGTGGGACTGCGCGCGGCACTGACGGATGTCGAGGCGGTCGCGCATTGCGCGGGACCGTTCTCGGCGACAGCGCTGCCGATGGTGCACGCCTGCCTGGACACTCGCACCCACTACGTCGACGTCACCGGTGAGATCGACGTCTTCGAGGCGCTGTACGCCCTGCACAATCCGGCCGCCGCGGCCGGGGTCGCGATCGTGCCCGGCGTCGGATTCGATGTGGTGCCAACGGAATACCTCGCCACCCGGCTGGCCTACGACCTGCCCTCGGCCACCCATCTCGATATCGCCCTGATCGGTCGCGGCGGATTCAGCGCGGGCACACTGCGCACCGGACTCGAGGGCATCCGCCGCGGCGGGCAGGTCCGTTCCGACGGACTCATCGCCGCCGTGCCACTGGCCCACCGCCGCCGCCACATTCGCACCAGCGCCGGAGTGCGCACCGTGCACAGCCTGCCGCTCGGCGATGTCAGTGCCGTCTACCGCGCGACCGGAATTCCGAACATCACCGATTTCGCGATCGTCCCGTACGGGACACTGGTGCGGTTCGCGGATCCGCTGCTGCGCGGCGTGCTCGCGGTGCCGGGCCTCTCGACCCTGCTCGGTCACGCGATCGACGCGCTGATCAGCGGCCCCTCCGATCTCGAACGCGCCGATTCGCGCGGTGAACTCTGGGCCGAGGCCCGCGACGAGGCCGGGCACACCGCCCGCATGCGCCTGTCGGTGGCCGGCACCTACGATTTCACCACCGCGAGTACCCTGCATGCTGTGCGAAATCTGTTGGGCACCAACTCGATACCGGGTGGCGCCTGGACACCCGGGCAGGCGTTCGGCGGCGATTTCCTGCTGGACATCCCCGGCTCCGGCGTCCTGGTGAGCTCTGCTACCGTCCCGGCCCTCGCCGGACCGGCACATCATTCGAAGGGATTCCGGTGATCATGACCAACCTGCCGCTGGCGCTGCGCAACGGCTGGGCGCTGGCCTTCGGCGACGGCATCGAAACACCCACGCGCACACCGTCGACAGTGCTCTACGACCTGCCGCACCGGCAGCTGCGCCGCTTCGACCGCGACTCCCCCGCCACCGGCAATCCGGTGCTGCTGGTGCCGCCGCTGGCCGTCGACGCCTCCTGCTACGACCTGCGACCGGGCCAGAGCCTGGCGCGCATGCTACTGGAGAGCGGACGGCAGCCGTACGTGATCGACTACGGCCGAATCAGCGGCGCGGACCGCGATCTCGGGCTCGAGGAGTGGGTCGACGACATCGTGCCGAGCGCCGTCGCCGAGATCAGCGCCCGCCACGACGGCGCGCCGGTGGAGCTGATCGGCTGGTCGCTGGGCGGCATCATCAGCCTGCTCACCGCCGCCGGGCACGCCGAACTGCCGATCGCCTCGGTGACCACGCTGGGCTCGCCCACCGATTTCAGCCGCAATCCGCTGCTGCAACCGGTGCGGATGTTCGCGCGCGCCACCGGCGGACGCGAAATCACCTATGCCACCTACATTTTCGGTGGCATACCAGCGGTGTTCGTGCAGGCCGGTTTCCGCGGCATGTCGCTGACCCGGGAGCTGACCCGGCCGCTGTTCATCGCCCGCAATGCCGGGCACACCGAGGCGCTGGCCCGGATGGAGGCCATCGACCGGTTCATCGACGCCATGCCGGGCTATCCGGGTCGCCTCTACCGGCAGACCTATCAGCAGCTCATCGTCGGCAATCAGCTCGCGAAAGGCAGTGTGCGCCTGAGTGCGGACCGCACCATCGAGTTGGAGAAGCTGACCTGCCGGGTGCTGCTGATCGGCAGCCGCGCCGACACCCTCGCGCCCGCCGCGACCATCGCCCCGGGACTCGATGTGCTGACCGGCGCGTCGGAGGCGCGGTTCGTGGAGGTGCCGGGCCTCAACCACCTGGCGCTCGTCGCCGGGCCGCAGATGCCCACCACCACCTGGCCGGTGATCGACGAGTTCCTCAGCCACGTGCCCGTGAACGCCTGAGCGGCAGCGCTTTTCGCGCGCCGCCTGGAATCAGGACTGGAACAGGCGCTGTCCCCACCATTCGCCGGAGCCGAGGCCGGGCGGGCAGGCGTACAGCGCCGATCCCGTGTGGGTGATGTATTCCATCATGGCGTCCTTGGCCGCCAGCGCCCGCTGCATGGGCACGAACTGGTTGTGCGCGTTGCGGCAGTAGGCCAGGAAGAACAGTCCGGCGTCGAGGTGGCCGAAGCCGTCGGAGCCGTCGGTGAAGTTGTAGCCGCGCCGCAGGATCTGCACCCCGTCGAGGTTGTCGGGGTGGGCGAGTCGTACGTGCGCGGTCTTGGCGATCACCGGCGATCCACTCGAGGTGATCTGGAAGTCGGGCTTGTCGAACTCCCGGTTCTGGCCCGCCGGTGCGCCCTCGCCCTTGCTGCGGCCGATGATCGTCTCCTGCTCCTGCAGCGAGGCGCGATCCCACGGCTCGATGTCCATGCGGATGCGGCGGGCGACGAGATAGCTTCCGCCGGTGAGCCATTGGGCGTCGGCCGGATTGTCCTCGGGCGCGACCCACACCCACTTGTCCAGGAGCTCGGACTGATCGGCGGTCAGGTTCGCTGTTCCGTCCTTGAACCCGAACATGTTTCGCGGCGTCTGCTGGCTGCGCGTGGTGCTCGAGGTGCGCCCGAATCCCAGTTGCGACCAGCGCACGCTGACCACGCCGAAGCCCATGCGGGCCAGGTTGCGGATGGCGTGCACGGCGACCTGCGGGTCATCGGCGCACGCCTGCACGCAGATGTCGCCGTAACTGCGCGACGCCTCGATGGCGTCCTTGGCGAAGACCGGCAGTTCTTCCAGCGCGGCGGGCTTGTGCTTGGCCAGCCCGAAGCGGTCGCCGCGATTGGGCGCGGACGCGCTGGAACCGAACAGGCCGGGCCCGAAGCCGATGGTCAGGGTCAGCGAAGCGGGCGAAAGCCCCAGTGCCTCACCGGTATCCGGCGGTGGCAGGTACTTGCCGTGCCCGACCGAGCCGCCGTCGACGGTCTCCTGCCCGCGCGTCATCCGTTCCGCCGCCAGCGTCCAGCGCTGCAGCAGATCCATCAGTTCCGCACGGGAATCGGTGACCACGTCGAAGGCGGCGAAATGCAGCCGGTCCGGCACTGCCGTAACGATCCCGGCCTGTTTCGCGCCCCGGAACGGCACCACCTGATCGGAGCCGGAGTCGTCACCACGGTGCGCTGCCGCCGCGCCGACGGCAGCGCCCGCGGCGGCACTCGCCACCACCCCGGCACCCACCGCCGCACCGCCGAGTAGGGCGCGGCGGGACAGGCGCGACCGCTCTTCTGGCGCGGGGGTGCGTTCGTCGGTCATGGCGAATTCCGTTCTGTTCCAGCGGTATTACTGTGCGAGCACCAGGGCGGGGACCTGGCTCAGGCTCGCCGACAGCGCGTCGATCTTGTCCGAGAGGTCCTTGCGCTGTGCGGCATTGACGGTGGCGTAGGAGGCGTAGCCGTCGCCCTGACGGAACTGGTTGATGCCGTCGCGCACGGTCTGGAACTGTGCGGTGATCTTTTCCATCAGCGCCGGGTTCTTGGCGGTGATCATGGACTGCATCTCGGCGATCAGGGTTTCCGAACCGTCGATATTGGCCGCGAAATCGTAGAGGTCGGTGCGCGAGTACCGGTCCTCCTCACCGCCGACCTTGGTCTTGGCGATCTCGTCCACCAGCGCCTGCGGACCCTTCACGAACGTCTGGGTCTCGAAGTTGAAGTCGGCCTTCTTGACCTCGTCGCGCAGCGCGGTCACGTTGGACAGCAGCGTGTCGGCCTCTTTGTTGATGGCGTCCTTGGTGTCGGCGGTCTTGGCGTTGTCGACATCGGCCTGGCTGATGTCGTCGCCCTTCTCGCCGACCTGGCTCTGCTGCGGCGGCCACAGGAAGCGCTCGATGCGGTGGAAGCCGGTGAAGGGCTGCTTGCCGTTCTCGGTGTCGTCCCAGCGCATGTCGATGGCGGGATCGAGGTCGGCGAAGGATTCCGCGACCGGCTCGACGCGCTCGTAGAAGGTGCGGGTCAGCCCGAACTGGGTGCGCGCGGCGTTCAGGTCACCGGACTTGACCGCGGCGGTGAAGGTGGTGGTCTGCGCGACCAGGCCGTCGAGCTGTCCGCGCACGTAGTCGAGGTAGCGGGCCTTGGCCTGATCGACGTCGGCGGGCACATCGGATTTGGCCTTCTGCTCGCCGCTCACGTCGAGGTTCTGGCGAATTCCGTTGCCCACCATGCCCGGTTTACAGGCGGTCTCGTACTTGCCGGGTTCGGTGATCTCCACGACCAGCTTGCCGGTGACGCCGGGTCCGATGTTCTCGACCTCGCCGAGCACCCGGTTGTTCTTGCCGAACACGTAGAACTCGGTGACCTTCGAGCCGTTGTTGGTGACGTCGAAGGTGACCGTTCCGGTGGACGCGCTGCCGGAGCCGAGTTCGCAGGCGGAGTCGGTGGAGGTGACCGCGATATCGCCCGCGCCGGACTTGGATTTGGCCGTGCACGCGGTCAGCACCATCGGCACCGACACCAGCAGGCCCAGCACGGCGACCGCCTGACGTCTCGAGTTCGGTTTCACTGTTTTTCCTTTCACCTTCCGGCGATCACGAGGCCGGAGTCTGGTCCGCCGCGACGGCGGGAGAAGCTTGCGGAGCGCGGCGGGGACGCAGGAACAGCGTCAGCACCACCGCCAGATAGACCACCCACGCGATCAGCTGCAGCACGGTCGGGTCCGGGCGCAGGTTGAACAGGCCCGCCAATGTGGTTCCGTACCAGGATGATTGGTCGTAATGGGCGCTCACATCGAAGGCCAGGTCGTTCTGCCCGGGCAACCAGCCGACGATCTGCAGCGCCCGCACCCCGTAGGCGAGGATGCCCGCGGCCACGACCACCAGGATCGCGCCGGTGTAGGTGAAGAACGTCGCCAGGTTGATCCGGATCGCCCCGTAGTAGAGCGCGACGGTGATCGCCACCGCGACCAGCACCCCCAGCAGCAGTCCGACCAGCGGCCAGCTACTGCCCGAGGTGTTCTCGGCATACCCGACCATCAGCAGTGCGGTCTCGAGCCCTTCGCGTCCGACCGCCAGGAACGCCAGCGCCGCCACCGCGAACCCGCCCATCTCCATCGCGCTGGACATCCCGCGCTTGAGATCGGACGAGATGTGCGCGGCCGCACCCCGCATCCACAACACCATCCCGGTCACGATGCAGACCGCGATCAGTGACGCGACTCCGGCGACCGCCTCGGCGGCCAGACCACTGATGGTCGAGGTCCCGTAGTGGATGCCCGCGAACACCGCGAACACCATGGCGACGGCCGTCCCCACGCCCAGCCACAGCCATTTGAGGTTCTCGCTGCGATCGGACTTCACCAGGAAGGCGGCCAGAATCATGACCACGATCCCGGTCTCGAGCCCCTCGCGCAGTCCGATCAGCCCGCTACCGAACAACTGGGTCGCCACCGTGGGCGTCGACAGAGCGAGATACACGCCCACACCACCTCGTTCTGTCCGTCGCCGACCAGGCGAATCATGGGGTAGGTAAGCCTGCCCTTTCTAATTGCTGGGCAAGCGTACAGCACACCCGGGCAGTCGCATGACCGGCTCGTAGCGGAACCGAGCCGACGGTGACCGGCGCGCCCCGGGCGACACAGCGGTCGCGGATTGCCGCATGGTTCGCGCGGTCCTGGGCCAGCCAGTCCCGGACCACCCGCGGGTCGCAATGCTCACGGTGAACCAGGTCGGGCCAGTTCCGACGCGGTGGGCCGGATATCGCCAAGCGGGACAACGGCTCTCGGTGCGGGGAGACGGTGGCCGACAGGGCAGTATGTGGCGCATGAGTTTCGAACGGCCCGCCCTCACCGGCCTGGACGATATCGACTGGGCCGCGCTCGAGCATGCCTACGGCCCGGCCGAGGATGTGCCGGATCTCTTGCGGCAGTTGACCGGTGGCGACCAGGAAGCCGCGCAGGACGCCATGTACGAGCTGTGGGGCACGGTCTGGCATCAGGGCTCGGTGTATCCGGCGACGGTGGCGGCGGTGCCGTATCTCGCGGCCATCGCGGTGTCCGGGAGCAGCGGGGTGCCCACGGCGGAGGTGCTGGCCCTGCTCGGGTCGATCGCGGAGAGCACGGATCCTCGGGGGCTGCGGGATCCGGAGGCGGTGCGCGCGGCGGTCACGGCGTGCGTCGAGGTCATCGTGCCGCTGGCCGGGAGTGCCGATTCGCAGACGCGGGCGGCGGCGCTGTTCGCCCTCGTGCACAGCGCGCCCGCCGAGCGGGTGCGGGCGTTGCTGCTCGAGCACTGGCGGACCGAGACGGAACCCGCGCTGCTCAGTGCGGTGCTGCACGGGCTGATGCGCATCGACGCCACGGCTGCGGCCGACCGCGCGGGTGAGGTGCTCGGGGCAGTCGATACGGGTTCGATCGATGCGGTGCTGCGGGTGTCCGCGGCGATCGCCTGGTTGCGCGCCGGGCGGGCGTTGGACGCCAACGTAATCGGAGCCGCCGTTTCCCCGCTCCCGGACGACACCGGCCTGTCGCTGTGGCCGCTGATGCACGATCCGTTCGAGTCGATTCTCGGGGCGGTCGTCGAGCATCATGGCGTGCGAGCGGCGCTCGATCTGGTGGCCGCGACGCTGGATGCCGACAACGCGGGGTCGGCGGATCTGGTCGGACAGCGGCTGGCCGCGGCGGAAGCGTTGATCGCGGGATATCGCAGTGCCGCAGCAGTTCTCGCCGAGCCGATCGCGCGGTGGCTATCGACGCGGGAGCTCACCGCGCGGGTGATCGGCACGCTGGAGCGGATCGGGCCGGGCGCGTCCGGACCCGCAGTGCGGGAGCACCTGGTCGCCATAGCATGCGGCGAGCTAGACGTGACCACCGAAACCGACTCCGGAACAGCGGATTTCGCGGATGAGGCCCTCGCCTGTCTGGCTCGCTGGGCCGACCCGATCGTGCCCGGTCTGCTCGCCCGAGATCTGCCGGGCCGCCCGCGCACCCTGGAGGTGGTGGCCGAGCCCGGCAGCGGCCCGGGCCGTACCTCGTGGCCGTTCGACGCCGCGCTGCTCGACGCGATCATCGCTCGCCTGACCACTGCTGTCGGCACTCCGGATGCGGCAGAGCCCTTCGCGGACAATCCGATTCAGGCGGCGCTCTTCGGTGGGCGCGGCAGGAAGGACACCAGCGGCGAGCGCGCGCTGGTCCGCATCCTGTGCGCCTGGGGCCCGCCCGCCGCGCCGGCTGTCGGCGTCCTGATCCGGATGCTCGCTGCCAACCCGGCGCCCGCCGCAGATGCGCTGGCCGCCATCGGAATTCCCAACGAAGAGGCTGTGGCGTCGCTACGCCGAATCGCCGGGGACAGCCACGGCGCCGCACGCACTCGGATCACGGCCGCGAAGGCGATCCGGGCGCTGACCGGAGAGACGCACCTACTGCTCGAGATGGTCATCGAGCTACTCGCCGAAAGTCCGATCACGCGGGGCGCGGCCGCCTACGAGGCGCTACAGCCCGCCGCCGAGGCCGCCGCCGAACTGCCCGACCACGCAGCGACTCTCACACCCCACTTGATCGCGGCCCTGCACTCCGTCCCGATGCCGACCCCGGCACTGGTCGCTCACGAAATCCGGATCAGCCTCGCGCGCACCCTGTGGCGGTTCAGCACGGACGCCGAGCCCTTGCTCTCGGTCCTGTCCGACACGCTCGCGCTCGCCGGTGAATTCGCGACCGGATCGACCGTGGCCCGCGCGGCCGAAGCCGCCGCCGACCTCGGCCCGACCGCCCGCCCCCTCCTGCCCGCGCTCGAAACCGCCCTCACCGATCCCCTCTCCTGCCCCGCAGCCGCGCGGGCCCTGCTGGACATCGACCCCGACAGCGCATGGACCACCATCAACCGTGAACAACTCGTCGAACGTCTCATCGACGCCCTGATCGAGAGCCGAACAGCCCACGGCCGCAACGGCATTCTCGACCGCCTCACCGAACTCGCTCCACATCCCACGAAGTGCGCCGAGCGACTTCGCGACCTGGCAGACCGCGACGAACGCCTCGTCACCGCTTCTTTCGACAGCCGCATCGTCGAAGCCGACGAGCAGGCCCGAACCCGAATCCGAGACCTCCTCGCACGGTGAGCCTTCGGCTTCCGAGCAGCTCTTTCGCCCCCGGTCCGACCCGACCCGGCGTATCATTTTCCAGCTGACACCAGTGGTCAACAGGGGGAGCATATGCGGCTCGATCCGGGAGCCGAGTTCGCGGGGCACACGATCGAACGGGTGCTCGGGGCCGGCGGGATGGGAACGGTGTATCTGGCCAGCCAGCCGCGGCTGGCTCGGCCGGTGGCGCTGAAGGTGCTCGACGAGAGCATCGCCGGGGATGCCCGCGGGCGTGCGGGTTTCGAGCGTGAGGCCGCGCTCGCCGCGCGGCTCGACCACCCGAACATCGTGCCGATCTACGACCGTTCCGGGTCGGATGCCGAATTCCCTTGGCTCTCCATGAAATACGTGGCGGGCGGAGATACCGCGCTGTGGATCGTGCAGCGCGGCGGGCCGCTGTCCGCATCCGACGCGGTGCGGCTGCTCACGGGCGCGGCGCGCGGGCTGGATTACGCGCACCGGCTGGGGATCGTGCATCGCGATATCAAGCCCGCCAATATCCTCGTCGATCGGGTCGACGAGGATGCGCGTGCCGTACTCACCGATTTCGGGATCGCCCGCGCCCTCGACGACACCCTCACCCTCACCGGTTTCACGGCGACGCTCGCCTACACCGCTCCGGAACGGTTCGGTCGCGGCCCGATCGACCATCGCGCCGACATCTACTCGCTCGGCTGCACGCTCTTCGAATTTCTAACGGGGAGCAAGCCTTTCCCCTACTCCGACCACGCGGCGATCATCTCCGCGCACCTGCACACCGCGCCGCCCCGGCCCACCGCGTCGCGGCCGGAACTGCCGTCGGGTCTCGACGACGTGATCGCGACCGCCATGGCCAAGAACCCGCAGGACCGATTCCCCAGCTGTGGTGCGCTGGCCGCCGCAGCCGCCGAGGCACTGCGCGCCGACCGCGGGCCGGTCGCCGCCCGGCAGGCGATGCCGGCGCCCGCCGCACCGAGAGCCACCGTGACTATCCGTGACGGGGAGGATGCCGCGCCGACTGTCGTTGCGGCGCAATCCACACCGTCGCGCGGCCCGTCCGTCGCGCCCCGGCGCGCGGGGACCGTGCTGGCCGTGACAGCTGCGCTGCTGGCCATCTGCGGTGGTGTGGTGCGCGCGGTCGGCCCTCGCCTCGATACCGGGGTCGAGCAGTTCACCAGCTTCCTCGATGTCCTCGCCATCCTCGCTGTCCTCACCGGCGCACTGGCTTTCGTCCCCCTGCGACACCGGCTCTTCGCTCCGGCGGCGCTGATCGGGCTGTCGCTGACCGGATTATGGGGAACAATCGCCCTCATCGGACGCGCGATGTGGATGAGCGATCAAGGCTTCAGTATCGACCCCGAGTACCACCTGTTCGCTGCGGTCGTTCCCGTCACCCTGGTCTTCGCGGGAATCTGTGCCGCTGTCGCGGTGCGGCTGACTCAGGACGAGCGGGCCGAACTCCGGCTTCCCCGAACACGATCGACGGCGGCGTCGGCCCTGGTCGGCATACTGGCCTGCCTGGTGACCGTGAAGGTCTCCACCGCGACCGTGTCGTGGACGGGCGGCGACTACGACCTGCCCCCGTGGGTGCCGGTCGCGTGGGCGATCATCGCCGCGGCCCCACTGCCGCTGGCCTGCCTGCTGCCCCGCCCGCGCTTCGGTGCCATCACGACCGGTTGGGCATTGGGCGGCTTCGCGTTGCTCATGTACGGATTCCACCGCTACTCCGGCTTCCACGAGTATGTCGACGGCACACCGGATTCGGCGGCACGCGTGCCCGCACTGCTGATCGCCGTGGCGCTCGTCGGCGTCATCGCCGTCGGACTACGCGAGTTCAGCCGAGCGCCGGATCAAGCGACCTAGACCAGGTCTCGCGCCTGGTCGTCCACGTGCGCGGCCCTACCCCCATTGGATTCGCCGACTCCCGCGCGGCCCTGCGCGATGCGCTGAATACACCCAACCCGCCGCTAAGCTGACCCGGACATCCGGTCGATCACGTCAGCACCGAGGAGCGCGCAGCCTTGAAAACCTCCGCTCTGCTTCCACTCGTCCCGGTGTGCGCGGCGCTCGCGCTGGTTGTGAGTCCGGCTCGCGCCGAAATCGCCTCCGGCTCCGAGTATGTCGCGCTGGGCAGCTCGTATGCCGCCGGGCCGGGGCTGCTGCCCATGGTCGATACGGGGTGTGCGCGCTCCTCGATCAACTATCCGAGTCTCGTGGCGCGGCGCCTGGGTTTGAGCCTGCGGGACGTAACCTGTAGCAGCGCAACGACTGCCGACATTCTCAGCCGGTCGCAGCGCACTCCGGTCGGTTCGGTGCCGCCGCAGATCGATGCCGTCGGCGCGGACGCCCGGCTGGTCACGGTCACCATCGGTGGCAACGATCTCGGATATGTCGGATCCCTCACCGGGGAGAGCTGCGCCAACGCGTTGACCTCCGCCGCGGCGTTGGCGGCTCGGTTGTGCGGGCAGTCGCCGGGAGCGATCACGCCCACCACCGTCACCGACCTCGACGCGGTGCGGCAATCACTTACCGACCTGGTCACCACGATCAGGCAGCGCGCACCGCAGGCCACCGTGGTGCTCGTCGAATACCTGCCCGTATTCGATCAGGACGCCTCCGGGTGCGCGGTCGTTCCTGTCACGCCCGAGCAGGCCGCCGCGTTGCATCAGACGTACTCCGGGTTGCGGGACGCGACCGCGGCGGCGGGCGCGGCCACCGGGGCCCTCGTCGCTCATCCGAGCGAGGACCCCGCGCACACGCCCTGCGGCCCGGTCCCCTGGACCGCCGGTTTCGAACTGCCGGACCCTGCTGCGGGCAAGGGGCTCGCCTATCACCCGACCGCGGCGGGAATGGCCGCACTGGCCGAATCGGTCAGCGCCGCTATCGGTTCCGCTCAATAGATCGGTCGTAGTGCCCGCACGGGAACCGATTCACGCGTTCTCGCGCGACTGCTGAGCCAGCGCCGCCAGCTCCTTGAATTTCACGATATTGCCTGCGGCCGCCCAGGTGCCTTCCGGCTGTTCGCGGATAAGCACCCAGACACGCAAGCCCTCGCTGTCCGGGAGTCCGGCCGCGGCGAGGATGTCGGCCGTGACCTCCTGCGCGAGACCGGCTTTGCGTCGTTCGGACAACGCACCCTCCGGAACGGTCACATCGACGCGGAACCGGGGCAGGTCGTCGCCGAGCGCGGCGAAACCACCGTCGGCGACCTCCTCGACGCGGCACCAGGCCTGCGCGCGGAAGAAGGTGTTGTCGGGCGCGCCCTCCCACTTCAGCAGGATCGCGGGCAGGGACTTTCGCAGGTCGGCGCGCGCGGTCGCCGAGAGTACGTCGGCGGGCACGGTCAGCTGGATCATCGGCATCGTGGACTCCTGGGGATCGACTTCCAGTGGGGGTATAACGATCGTTATATCCGGGGACGCTACTATATAACGGTCGTTATAAAAAGGAAGGTGAGGATGGCTGCTACCGAGGACTCACGACGCAGGCTGGTGGCCGGAGCGGCGGACATGATCCGGCGACGTGGCCTGGCCGCGACCAGCGTGCGCGAGCTGGCGAAGCACGCGCACGCACCTCTCGGCTCCACGTATCACTACTTCCCCGGCGGCAAGACGCAGCTCGCGGCCGAGGCGGTCGGGTATGCCGGGGACACGGTGACCGGCATGCTCGAGCGCAGGCTGCGACAGGGACCGACGGAAGGCCTGCGCGCGTTCCTGCACACCTGGCGGAAGATCTTGGTGGACAGCGACTTCCGGGCGGGCTGTCCCGTCCTCGCGGTGGCTGTCGAGGATGTGCCCGAGGCCGAGGGCGCGCCCAGAGCCGCTGCCGCCGCGGCCTTCACCGCCTGGACCGGGCTGATCGCGTCCACCCTGCGCGAGCACGGCGTCGAACAACCCGCCGCCGAGAGCACCGCCATCCTGATCATCGCCGCGTTCGAAGGCAGCCTGGCCATGTGCCGTGCCGAACGCAGCACCGCGGCATTGGACCGCGTCGCCGAACAGCTCGAGCGGGTCCTGCACGCCACCCTCGAGACCACCGATTCCGAGAAATAAGGAGAACTCGACAGTGAAGTCGACCGAAACCCTCACGCACCCTTTGGATCTCGCCACCGCCCTGGAGCGATCCGATGAGGGAGTGTTCCTGGGCCACACGGCCGCGGGCTATTCGAACATGGTGGGCCCGTTCGGTGGCCTCACCGCGGCCACGCTGCTGCGCGCGGTCCTCGACGATCCCCGCCGCGTCGGCGATCCACTGTCGATCACCGTGAACTTCGCCGGGCCGATCGCCGACGGGCCGTTCACCATCGACGCGGACCCGGTGCGCACCAACCGCACCACCCAGCACTGGATGCTGACCCTCCGCCAGCACGGCGCGGTCGCCACCACCGCGACCGTGGTGTCGGGCCTGCGCCGCCAGACCTGGACCGACACCGAGATCAGCCCGCCGACGGTCCCGGCCGCCGACTCGGTCCCGGTCACCGAACTCCCCGAATTCCCTTCGTGGCTGCGCAATTACGAGATGCGCTTCATCGAGGGCACCGGACCGGTGTCGCCCGGCGCGAGCGAGCAGCCGACCTCCACGACGACCCTGTGGGTACGCGACACCCCCGCGCGCACCCTCGATTTCCTCGCCCTCACCTCCCTGGGCGATGTCTTCTTCCCGCGCGTCATGGTGCGCCGGGGGGCTTTCGTGCCCGCCAGCACGGTGTCGCTCACCACCTACTTCCACGCCGGGTCCGAGGCCCTCACCGCCCAGGCCGACCGCCCGATCCTCGCCACCGCCCGCGCCCAGCACTTCGGCGACGGCTTCTTCGATCAGACCGCGCAGCTGTGGTCCGACACCGGGGAACCCCTGGCGATCAGCCATCAGCTCGTCTACTTCAAGGACTGACGGTCTGAACCGCCGGCCGCCGAGCAACGTTTAAGTATTTGCTACGTAGTTTCCACGACGCGCGCCGACGGCCTCGGGGGTGATTCTGGATACACATCGAGAGCCGGTGCTCGACACAACGGAGTGCCGCTGCAGACATCAATGACGCTGACTGCGCAGCTCGGCTCTCGATGAAGAGCGGTTACGGCGGTTCGGCCAGACTAGGTGGCCGGACTGTTGTACACGGGTCGAGCAGTTTGCCGGACGGTGACCTCGCCGCTCAGAGATCGCAGCCAATAGTCGAGTTCCGTCATATCCTCCGCGCCGAGCAGGTCCGGGTCGACGGTCGTTCGGAACTGATGGGCGACACCGGAATCGACGACGGCACGCAGGCTGCGGTGGGCGACGACCCGCGGACGAGAAATGCCGCGGTGGCGCGGAAGACACCTGCCCCTGCACCCCGTTGAACCCCTCGGCGAGCAGCATCCGCAGCGACCACCCCGCACAGTAGCCGGACAGCATATCCAGATCGTGAATATGCAGGTCACCGGACCGATGCGCACGACCGACCGCCCCGGAATACACCTCGTCCAGCCAGTAGTCGGCGGTGATCTTCCCCGCCGCGTTGAGAATCAGCCCACCCAGCGAAAACCCCTGGTTGGCATTGGCATTGATGCGCCAGTCCCGCCGCTCCAAATACTCCCTGATCGTATCGACAGCATCAACGGCGCTCACGAATGCCCTCCCAGGACAAGACAATTGGACACCTACCAATAAAGCAGAGTCCACCCCCACACCCAACTCGTAGCGAGGTAGAACGAATCACACGAAGCCGCACAGAAATTGGCAGTCGCCGAAATCAACCCAAATTCCCCGGCCTATGTATGTAATTCAGACCGCCGACCGACATCGACGTCAATTGGTCCGCAAGATCCGACTCACCCCGTTGTCGAACTCGACCACGATCCGACCGACATCACCCGGATCTTCCGGATCGAACCAGACCACAACCTCGTCATCCATCCCGATCGGATTCGCGGGCACCTGCAAAGCGGTCGGCGTCAGCCAACGCCGAGTACCGACATGATCGGTGAACACCACCGTCAACGTCGCCACCTTGGGATTCGGTGTCGCCGGAAAGTCCTGCAGCCCAGTCGATGTCACCACACCCCGAGCACTGACCGCCGCCGCCCGCACCCGCGCCGCCACACCCCGCCGCCGACTCCGATTCAGAAACCCGGCAACCATCAACGCCACCAACCCGACCGCCACACCCAACAGCACCCCACTCACCACCCCAATCAGCTGTGTCCCCCCGGAAAACCACAGCACCCCACCGGCACTCGCACACCCCGCAGCCAGAAACTCCACCGGCCCGACCACAGTCCGCTCAGCCTCGAGGACCGCCGTCTTCATCCGCCACGCCGACACCACGATCAACCCGATCCCCACGGTCCACATCGCCGGAAGCATCCCGACCAGCCAGATCGGCTCGCCCCCGATCCGCGGCACCGAAACCCCCAGGAGCCCAGCCGCGCCCACGCCACACACCAGAAAGATCCCCTGCTTGATACCGGAGGGAGCACCCCGCCGCACATCACGCCCGATCCGAGGCGGAACAGTACTCATCCGCCGAGCCTACGGCTGAACTGCCGACTGATCCTGTTGGGCGAAGTTCGCTGGGCGTGAGGATTTGGTGCCGAACATTCGGTCGAGGAGTTCGCCCAGCACGATTCCGATGACGGTCCACACCAGTAGTTGGTTGATCACCGAGTAGAGGCGGAACTTCCAGAGGACGTCTGCGGGGAAGCCCGGGTAGACGATGTTTCCTTGGAGGTCCGTGATCGGTTGTGGGGTTTCGGTGGATGCTCGGGCGTAGCCGAATTCGTGCTGGTGGGCGATGTTGGCGCTGAGGTCGCCCAGTGAGGGCAGGACTGCCAGCAGGGCTGATAGCACGATCAGGAAGGCGATTGCTGCTATCAGTGCGGAGTAGTAGACACCGAGGCGGTGTCGTAGGCGCACAGCGAGATACACCGCCAGGCCGAGGAACAGTAGGGAGCAGCCCACCATGGTGAGGTAGAGGTGGCCTCGGGTGGTGATGGTGAATGTGTGGCCGATCGCGGGCGGGTTGGCCGGGTATTTGATGAACGGGATCAGGTAGATGCCGAGGAAGCCGAATCCGGCGATCAATTGCACCAGGGTGCGGGGGCGGATCGAGAAGCGGCCGTGCAGAACCAGATAGGCGACGGCTACCAGGGCGCCCATGGCCATCGAGAAGGCGATGATTCCGGTGGCGACGCCGATGGTCGACTGGATGGTGCGGCTGAAGATCTCCGGGCCGTCGGGTGCGACGGGACGTCCGGCGGCTTTGTTGAGTGCGTCGAGAATGTCGTCGCGGCCGGACTCGTAGTCGATGGCCTTGTCGATCTGAGGTTCGGCGAAAATCCTGGCGAACACGAATCCGAGGACGCCTGCGATGAAGCCCGCGAGTACCCCGCGGAGAATGACTCGAATTTCCACGGTATCAACGCTTCCCGCTCGCTCAGTGACAGGGGAAGCCGAGGAAGTGGCGGGCGTCGTGCACCCACTCGTGCACGACCATGGTCCGGCCGAACACCGAGGTCATGCCCTCGTCCACCCCCACGAAGTAGTAGGCCAGCAAGGCCAGCAGAGTGGTGATGGTCAACAGCAACGCGACCCTGGCCCACGCCAGGGCCTGGGTCGCTTCTCGCGGGGCGAAGGTACCGGAAACGGGAACACTAACCATCGGTCATGCCTCCAATAGGGATTTCGCGTCCCCACAGCTGTAATGCGGGAAGTACCGAATGCCCGAGGGTCTGACTCGCCAGCAGCCGCTGGCCTCACAGTGGCGCGACCGTGCTGGAGTCCCACCAGCTTCCGCGTGCCGATACTTCCAGCTAAATGTAAGTCCGCCCTTCTCCGCCTCGCAAGACTTCCGCGACTTCGAAACCACCTGGTCATTCGCAGCATTCGCCGGGCCCGTCCCGATCCTGGACGGGCCCGGCGGCTGTACGGCGAATGTCAGCGCTGGAATGGCATGTCCGCCTTAGGTGATCACCAGGAGCAGGTCGCCGCCGTCGACCTGTTGGATGGTGCTGATCGTGATCCGTTCGATCACTCCATCTTTGGGAGCGGTGATCGCGGCTTCCATCTTCATGGCCTCGATGGTGGCCACGGTGTCGCCCGCGCTCACCTGGGCGCCGACGGCGGCGGCGATGGTGACGACGCCGGAGAACGGGGCTGCCAGTTGGCCGGGGTCGGCCGGATTCGCCTTCTCCGCCAAGGGAATCTGGTCGGCGATGCCGCGGTCGCGGACCACAACCTGGCGTAGCTGGCCGTTGAGCAGGCAGACGACTGTGCGCATGCCGCGTTCGTCGGGTTCGGAGATGGCTTCCAGGCCGATCAGGAGGGTGACGCCCTTCTCCAGTTCCACGCGGTGTTCCTCGTCGTGGCGCAGGCCGTAGAAGAACTGGTTGGCCGACAGGCGGGAGATGTCGCCGTATTTCTTACGGTGGGCGAGGAATTCGGCGGTGGGGGCGGGGAACAGCAGCCGGTTGAGGGTGGCGCGGCGGTCGGCGGAGGTGCCTGCGAGAGCGTTCTCGTCGTCGGCGGTCAGGTCGGTTTCGGGTCTGGCTGGACCACGACCGGCGAGGGCGCGGGTTCGGAACGGCTCCGGCCAGCCACCGGCGGGGGTGCCCAGCTCGCCGCGCAGGAAGCCGATGACCGAGTCGGGGACGTCGAATCGTGCGGGGTCGGCGGCGAATTCGTCGACGTCGACACCCTTGCCGACCAAGGCCAATGCCAGGTCGCCGACCACCTTGGAGGACGGAGTGACCTTGACCAGGCGGCCCAGGAGCCGATCGGCGGCAGCGTATTTCGCCTCGACCTCCTCGAATTGGTCACCCAGGCCCAGCGCGATGGCCTGCTGGCGCAGGTTCGAGAGCTGACCGCCCGGGATCTCGTGGTGGTAGACGCGGCCGGTCGGGCCGGGCAGGCCGGATTCGAAGGGCCCGTACACCTTCCGCAATGCCTCCCAGTACGGCTCGAGGTCGCACACGTTCTGGAGATCCAGGCCGGTGTCGTGCGGCGAATGTGCCGCTGCGGCAACGATCGCCGACAGCGCGGGCTGAGAGGTGGTGCCCGCCATCGGTGCCGACGCACCGTCGACGGCGTCCGCACCGGCCTGCCACGCCGCCAGATACGTCGCCAACTGCCCCCCGGGAGTGTCGTGGGTGTGCACGTGCACCGGCAGATCGAACTCCCGGCGCAGCGCGGTCACCAAGGTGTGGGCGGCGGGCGGACGCAGCAGACCCGCCATGTCCTTGATGGCCAGCACGTGCGCGCCCGCGTCCACCATCTGCTCGGCGAGCTTCAGGTAGTAGTCGAGAGTGTAGAGGTCCTCGCGGGGATCGGAGAGATCCCCGGTGTAGGAGAGCGCGACTTCGGCCAGGGCAGTGCCGGTTTCGCGGACGGCGTCGATGGCCGGACGCATCTGATCGACGTTGTTGAGCGCGTCGAAGATGCGGAAGATGTCGATACCGGTCGCGGTCGCCTCGGAAACGAAAGCACGCGTGACCTTTTCGGGGTACGGCGTGTAGCCGACGGTGTTGCGGCCGCGCAGCAGCATCTGCAGGTTGATGTTCGGGACAGCCTTCCGCAACGCGGCCAGCCGCTCCCACGGGTCCTCGTAGAGGAACCGCAGCGCCACGTCATAGGTTGCGCCACCCCAGCATTCGATCGACAGCAGCTCCGGAGTCATCCGCGCGACATGCCCCGCGACCGCGAGCAGACCGCTGGTGCGTACCCGGGTCGCCAGCAGCGACTGATGCGCGTCGCGGAAGGTGGTGTCGGTGACCGCGACCCCCTTCCGCTCGCGCAGCCAGCGCGCGAACCCCTCCGGTCCCCGCTCGAGCAGCAGCTGCCGGGTACCGGGCGGCGGCGGGACCGTCAGATCCAGGCGCGGCAGTTTGTCGTGCGGGTACACCTTGGTCGGGCGCGGTCCGTGCGGCTTGTTGACGGTGACATCGGCCAGATAGTCCAGGATCTTCGAGGCCCGGTCGGCCGAGACGTGCCGGGTCAACAGCTCGGGCCGTTCATCGATGAACGACGTGGTGACGCGTCCGGCCTGGAACGCGGGATCGTCCAGAACCGCTTGGAGGAAAGGGATATTCGTCGACAGGCCACGAATCCGGAACTCGGTCACCGCACGCCGGGCACGGGCGATAGCCGTCGGGAAGTCGCGACCACGGCAGGTGAGTTTCACCAGCATGGAGTCGAAATACGCACCGACCTCCGCACCGACATTCGCGCCACCGTCCAGGCGCACACCCGCACCACCGGGCGAACGGTAGCCGGTGATGCGGCCTGTATCGGGCCGGAACCCGTTGGTCGGATCCTCGGTGGTGATCCGGCATTGCAGCGCCGCACCCCGGATGACGATCGCAGACTGACTCAACCCGAGATCTTCGAGAGACTCCCCCGCCGCGATCCGCAGCTGCGACTGCACCAGATCGACATCGGTGATCTCCTCGGTCACCGTGTGCTCCACCTGGATACGCGGATTCATCTCGATGAACACATGATTGCCACGCTCATCGAGCAGGAACTCGACGGTGCCCGCACACGAATACCCGATCTCACGGGCGAACGCGACCGCGTCCGCGCAGATCCGATCACGCAGCGCCGGATCCAGATTCGGGGCGGGCGCGAGCTCGATCACCTTCTGATGCCGCCGCTGCAACGAGCAATCCCGCTCGAACAGGTGAATGACATTGCCGTGCTGATCCGCCAGAACCTGCACCTCGATATGGCGCGGGTTGACCACCGCCTGCTCGAGAAACACCGTCGCGTCACCGAACGCCGACTCCGCTTCGCGCGCAGCGGCTTCGATCGCTTCCCGCAGCTGCGCCCGTTCGGCCACCCGACGCATGCCGCGCCCGCCACCACCCGCGACCGCCTTCACGAAGATCGGGAACTCCATGGCGTCCGACGCCGCGATGAGCTCGTCGACATCCGCCGACGGCACACTGGATTTCAACACCGGCAGCCCGGCCGCCTTCGCCGCGGCGATAGCCCGCGCCTTGTTGCCGGTCAGTTCCAGTACCTGCGAGGACGGCCCGATGAACGTGATCCCCGCCGCCGCACACGCCGCCGCCAGATCCGGGTTCTCCGAGAGAAACCCGTACCCCGGATACACCGCGTCCGCACCGGATTGCCGTGCGGCAGCGATGATCTCCCCCACCGACAGGTAGGCCCGCACCGGATGCCCGACCTCACCGATCTGATAGGACTCGTCGGCCTTGAGCCGATGCGGCGAATTGCGGTCCTCGTACGGGAAGACGGCGACGGTGTGCGCACCGAGCTCATAGGCGGCACGGAACGCACGGATCGCGATCTCGCCGCGATTGGCCACCAAGACTTTCGAGAACATAGGGCGGTCACCTCAATGATTCGGGGCGTCGGCGACGGTATGCCGCACCGGGAAAGAAGGACGGCCCGCACCGGTGAGTGCGGGCCGTCCGGGGATGTCGTGCCAGGGGCTGTCAGGCGACGACGGAACGCTGTGGCACGCCGACGTATTCGCTCAGCGGTCGGATCAGGGCATTGGACTCGCCCTGCTCGATGATGTGCGCGGTCCAGCCGGTGATGCGGGCCATCACGAAGATCGGCGTGAACACCTCGATATCGAAACCCAGCAGGTAATACGCGGGGCCGGTGGGGAAGTCGAGGTTGGGCTTGATACCGGTGGCCTCGGTCATGGTCTGCTCGAGAACCTCGTATATCTGCACCCACTGCTGCCCACCCGTGGCGGCGGCGATGTCCAGGAAGGCCTTCTTCATGGTGGGCACCCGGGAGTCACCGTTCTTGTAGACCCGGTGGCCGAAGCCCATCACCTTTTCCTTCTCGGCCAGCTTGTTGCGCATCCACTCCTCGGCCAGCGCGGCATCGCCGATCTCGATCATGTCGTGCATGACCGCCTCGTTCGCACCACCGTGCAGCGGGCCCTTGAGCGCGCCGATGGCGGCGGTGACCGCGCTGTAGATGTCCGACAGCGTGGAGGTGACCACGCGGGCGGCGAAGGTGGAGGCGTTGAAACTGTGCTCGGCGTAGAGGATCAGCGATACCTCGAACGCCTTGACCAGCTCCGGCGCGGGGACCTTCCCGAAACACATGTTCAGGAAGTTCTCCGCGAATCCCAGATGAGAGTGCGGTGCGATGGGATCGAGGCCCTGGCGCCGGCGGTGATCGGCGGCCACGATGGTCGGCAGCACCGCCATCATGCGCAAAGCCTTGGCGCGGTTGGCCTTCGGCGAGTTGTCGTCCTCGGCCGGATCCTCCGCACCGAGGTAGCTGATGGCCGTGCGCACGACGTCCATCGGATGGCAGTTGTCGGGCATCTTGGCCACCAGCGACAGCAGCGACCGATCAGCCCGGCGGGAGGCCCGCTCCTGCTGCTGGAACTGCGCCAGCTGCGCGACGCCCGGCAGTTCGCCGTACCACAGCAGATAGGCGACCTCCTCGAAACTGCAATTGGCGGCCAGATCCTGGACCGCGTAGCCGCGATAGGTCAGCGAGTTGGTTTCCGGCACCACCTTGGAGATAGCGGTGGTGTCGACGACGACGCCGGCGAGACCCTTGTAAATGGTCGGGATCGCGGTCTCCGTCATCACTGGTTCCTTCCCAGAGTGAAATTGAAGATATCGGAATCGAATTCGTTGTAGCGCTCGTACCGCAGCAGCTCGTAGAGCCGGCTGCGGTGCTGCATCCGATCGAGCAGACCGGATTGTGTTCCCACCTCGAAGATCTCGCGCAACCCGGTCTCGGCGGCGAACATCGCCAGCCGCAACGTGGTCACCGGGTAGATGACCGCGTTGAAGCCGATCGATTCGAGTACCTTCGCCGACAACAATTCGGACTTGCCGAACTCGGTCATGTTGGCCAGCAAGGGAATCGACACCGCGGCACGGAACTTCTCGAAATCGGCCGGGGTGTGCAGAGCTTCGGTGAAGATGAGATCCGCGCCCGCGTCGGCATAGGCCTTGGCCCGCTCGATCGCCGCGTCGATGCCCTCGATACCCGCGGCGTCGGTGCGCGCGCAGATCACGAAATTCGGATCCCGCTTGGCGGCAACGGCCGCACCCAGCCGCCGCAGCATGTCCTCGACGGGAACCACGGCCTTGCCGTCGAGATGCCCGCAGCGCTTGGGGTTGACCTGATCTTCCAGGTGCAGACCCGCGATCCCGGCATCCTCCATGACCGTGACCGTGCGAGCCGCGCTCATCGGCTCACCGAAGCCGGTGTCGGCGTCGATGAGCACCGGCAGGTCGGTGACCCGCGCGATCTGCTGTCCGCGCCCGGCCACCTCGGTCAACGTGGTGAGACCGATGTCCGGCAGGCCCAGATCGGCCGAGAGCACCGCGCCCGACACGTACACGCCTTCGAAGCCGATCTCCTGAATCAGCTTGGCGACAAGGGGATTGAACGCTCCGGGGAACCGCTGGATCGCGCCGGAGGTAAGTCCGGATTTGAACGCGGCGCGCTTGTCGGCGGCCGACGTGGCGGCGGCGATGAGCCCGGTCATCAGAACAGTCCCTTCGGGGACTTCGGCGCGCGAGCGAGCACGTCGGCCGAGACCGTGAAGGTCAGCTGCGGCAGTTCCGCGGCCGACAGCTCACCCGCACGCTGCGCCACCTCCAGGAAGCGGTCCTGCTCGGCGGTCTCGATGACACCGTCGGCCAGGGTGCGGAACTTCGCGATGTACTGCTCACGGGCGAAGGGACGAGCACCCAGCGGGTGCGCGTCGGCCACGGCCAGCTCGTCGGTGATGACCTCGCCGCTCTTGAGGGTGATCTCGGCGCGAGCTCCGAAGGCCTTCTCGTTCGGGTCGGTCGAGTGGTAGCGGCGCGTCCACTCGGCATCCTCGGCGGTGGAGATCTTGTTCCACAGCTCGATGGTGTCGGGACGCTGCGCGCGCTCGGGCGCGTACGAACGCTCGTGGTGCCAGGTGCCGTCCTGCAAGGCGACCGCGAAGATGTACATGATCGAGTGATCGAGGGTCTCGCGAGAAGCCTTGGGGTCGAACTTCTGTGGATCGTTGGACCCGGTGCCGATCACGTAGTGCGTGTGGTGACTGGTGTGCAGCACGATCGACGCGATCTGGTCGAGATCACCAACCTGCTTACGCAGCCGGAACGCCAGATCGATCGGGGCCTGGCTCTGGTACTCGGCGGAGTGTTCCTTGGTGTAGGTGTCGAGGATGCCGCGCTTGGGCTCACCCGGGCCGGGCAGTGGCACCGAGTATTCGGCGTTCGGGCCGCTCAGCAGCCACGCGATGACACCGTCCTCACCCTCCCAGATGGGCGAGGGCGCACCCTCGCCACGCAGGGCGCGGTCCACGGCCTCGACCGCCATCTTGCCCGCGAAGGCCGGGGCGTAGGCCTTCCAGCTGGAGATCTCACCCTTGCGCGACTGCCGGGTGGCGGTGGTGGTGTGCAGCGCCTGGCCGACGGCCTGATAGATGGTCTCGGTGTCGAGGCCGAGCAGGGTGCCGATACCGGCTGCGGCAGAGGGGCCGAGATGGGCGACGTGGTCGATCTTGTGCTCGTGCAAGCAGATCGAGCGCACCAGGTCGACCTGGATCTCGTAACCCGTTGCCAGACCACGGATCAGGTCACGCCCGGAGCGGCCGGTGTGCTGGGCGACGGCGAGGATCGAGGGGATGTTGTCACCGGGGTGCGAGTACTCCGCGGCCAGGAAGGTGTCGTGGAAGTCGAGTTCGCGCACCGCGACACCATTGGCCCAGGCCGCCCACTCGGGAGAGAACGTGCCCGCGACACCGAAGACGGTCGCGCCCGGCTGATAGGGGTGCGCCTGCGCCTGGGCCCGCGCATTGGCGACCGGGCGGCGGGTGATCGAGGCGGCGGCGACCGCGGCATTGTCGATGATCCGGTTGACGATCATCTCTTCGGTGTCGGCAGCAACCTCGACAGCGTCCGCGGCGACCTCGGCGATCCGCCACGCCAGATGCTCCTCGCGAGGGAAGTCCTCGGCCGAGCGATGGGTGCGAACGAGATGGTTCTTCACTGTCGGAGTCCTCCAGGATGTCGATGTTCACCGGTGCATTTCGCACGCTACACACGCCTGGTTTCAGCGGAAATCCCCCGCAAATGTCTAATTTTGTGTAAGGAAACTTGTAAAACTGTGAAAGTTGTGGAAATCGAGTTTGCTACATTGACGCCATGCAGAAGATGTATGCGGGGGCACGGTTGCGCTCGCTGCGCGAACAGCGCGGGCTCTCGCAGTCGGCCATGGCCAAGGTGCTGGGGCTATCGGTGAGTTACATCAACCAGCTCGAACACGATCAGCGGCCGATGACCCTGCCGGTGCTGCTGCGCCTGAACTCCCGCTTCGATCTCGACATGGCCTTCTTCGCCGCCGACACCGACGCGCGGCTCATCGCCGACCTCCAGGACGTCTTCGCCGAGGACCCCGAGGGCGCGGGCATCACCAGCGCCGAGATGGACGACCTCATCGCCCGGGTGCCCGCCGCCGCGCGCCTGCTGGTCGGACTGCACCGGCGACTGCGCGGCGCGACCGAGCAGATGGAACGGGTGTCCGCCGGAATCGAAGGCAGCCCAACGGATTCCACCGCCGCCATGCCCTACGAAGATGTGCGCGACTATTTCTACGATCGGCGCAACCACATCCCCGTACTCGATGCGGCGGCTGAGGAACTGTTCGCGCACAACAAACTCAGTCTGGGCGGGCTGGATCTACAATTGGCGCGCCTGCTGCGCGACCAGCACGGAATCACCGTAGTGATCCGCACCGACGACCCTGCGCGGCCGGGCCCCAAGCGGCACTACGACCCGGACTCCCGGGTGCTCATCATCGCCCGACGGCTCTCCCCCGGCCAGCGCGCCTTCCAAATCGCCACGCAGCTGGCGTTTCTCACGCAGGCCGAACCCATCGCCGCCCTCATCGACGAGGCCGAGGCCATGCCCGAACAGTCACGCGGTCTGCTGCGCATCGGACTCGCCAATTACTTCGCCGGGGCATTGATCCTGCCCTACACCGAATTCTGGAACGCGGCCGAAACTCTGCGCTACGACATCGAACTGCTGGCCGCCAAGTTCGAGGTCGGCTTCGAGACCGTCTGCCATCGCCTCTCCACGCTGCAGCGGCCCGGCAAGCGCGGTGTGCCGTTCTTCTTCGTTCGCACCGATCGCGCCGGGAACATCTCGAAACGCCAGTCCGCCACCGCATTCCACTTCTCTCGCGTCGGTGGCAGCTGCCCGCTGTGGGTGGTTCACGAGGCGTTCTCCACGCCGGGCGCCATCCGCACCCAGATCGCCCGGATGCCCGACGGCCGCAACTACCTCTGGCTGGCCCGCACCACCGACGAGAAAACGCCCGGATTCCTATCCCCCAAACGCGATTTCGCGATCGGCCTCGGCTGCGATCTCGCCTACGCCGACAAGCTCGTCTACTCGCACGGCCTGCCGATCGACGACCCCAGCACCGCCGTCCCGATCGGCGCGGGCTGCAAGGTCTGCGAGCGCACCGACTGCGCCCAGCGCGCCTTCCCCCAGCTGGGCCGCCCGATCCGGGTGGACGACAACAGCTCTCAGAACATTCCGTACGTCCCCACGTCGG
Organism: Nocardia sp. NBC_00511; assembly: GCF_045161165.1. Taxonomy (NCBI): domain Bacteria; kingdom Bacillati; phylum Actinomycetota; class Actinomycetes; order Mycobacteriales; family Nocardiaceae; genus Nocardia; species Nocardia sp. NBC_00511. The sequence goes on along the minus strand of NZ_CP107849.1, from coordinate 2,038,406 downwards.
CGGACTGACAGGGATCCCCGACTCGCTGAACTGCTCGGCGGGCCGGGGATCCCCTGTGGTCAGACGTGCGCGGGAGTCGCGCGGTTCGACTCGTCCTCGGGCACATCCTGTTTCGGGATCAGCGCCGTGGCGATCAAACCCACCAGCACGAAGCCCGCCGCGAGATAGCCGCCCAGGGTGATGCCGTCGGTCATCGCGGTCCGACCGGCCTCGGCGACCTGTCGCGTCTGTGGTTGCGCGGCAAAGTCTTCGATCACCGCACCCGCACTGCCGGTGATGGCGTGCGCGTACTGCTGCGCCTGCGCGGCAGGCGTACCCGCAGCGGTCAGATTGTCTTCGACCTGCGAGCTCAACGTGGTGAAGAAGATCGTGGTCAGCACCGCGATCCCGAGTGCGGAACCGAGCTGCCGGAAGGTGCTCTGAATGCCGGAGGCCTGGCCATTGCTGTGCTCGGGGATCTCGGCGAGCACCACATTGGTCACCTGCGCCGTCGCGAAACCCACGCCGACGCCGTACAGGCACAGGATCAGCGACAGCAGCCACCACGAGCTGTCGGTCCCGGCGCACAGGCCGAGCGCCGCCAGGCCGACGACCTCGAACGCGAGCCCCAGCCGAACCATGTTCAGCGGGGACGCCTTACCCGCCATGCTGAAGCTGGCGCCGTTGGCGATGAAGCTGCCGATGGCGATCGGCACCAGCGCCAGACCCGACTGCACCGCGCTGTAACCCAGGGTGAACTGCAACCACAGTGGCAGCACGGCGACGATGCCGAACTCGCCCAACCCGATGATCAGGGTGGCGATATTGCCGTTGCGGAAGGACGCCAGCGAGAACAGGCTCAGATCCATCAAAGCCTTGTCCGCGTTGCCGCTCCGGCGCAGCAGCACCTGCCGCACGAGGAAGCCGCCGAGTGCGAGCAGGCTCAGCAGCAACGCCACCAGGACCGGCGAAGGTCCACTGCCCCAGGTGAATCCGCCGAGGTTCATCGGATGGGTTGTGCTGATCCAGCCGTAGGTGCGGCCCTCCACCAGCCCGAAGGCCAGCAGTCCCAGGCCGAGTACCGACAGGATCGAACCGAGTACATCGAGACGACCCGGCACCCGGGGTGAACGGTCGATGCACAGCAGGACGCCGACCACGATCAGCACCGCCAGCGGCACATTGATGCCGAAAGCCCAACGCCACGACGCGTGTTCGGCCAGCCAGCCACCCAGCAGCGGGCCCAGGGCCGCGGCCGCGCCGATGGTGGAACCCCACACCGCGAACGCCTGCCCGCGCGCCTTGCCGGTGAAGGTGGCGTTCAGCAGCGCCAGCGAGGTCGGCAGGATCATCGCCGCACCCGCGCCCTGCAGGAAGCGCGCGACGATCAGCAGGCCGCCACCCGGTGCGAGCCCGGCCAGAATGCTGGTCGCGCCGAACACGACCACGCCGGTGACGAATACCCTTCGGGCGCCGATGATGTCGGCGACACGCCCGACGAGCAGCAGCAGCGCCGCGAACACGATCGCGTAGGACTCCTGAATCCATTGCGCCTCGGTCGAACCCGTGTGCAGGCCCTCGATGATCGACGGGATGATCACGTTCACGATCGTGGTGTCGACCACGATCACCGCGACGCCCAGGGCGATCGCGATCAAGCCGAGCCAGCGCCGCAGCGAGGTCTTCGCCTCGGCCCGTGCTTCCTCCATACCAATATCCTTCCAACATGGAATAGTTCCATGGCAAAAGTATCTACGATGGACGTATGTTGTCAATCGGTATGGTCGGCAGCACTCCGGCGCGGAAATGGTGAGGTGGAAGACGATGAACGACCCGGCTTCGCGGGAACAGCAGGAACAGGTGAACGAACGCCTGCGCGCCTACGGCGCGACCTTCCGGGAGTTCAGCCGCCGGTTCGCCGACTGGCTGGGCCTGCATTCCACCGACGCCGAGGCGCTCATCGAAATCCTGGCCGCCCAGGAACACGGCACCACCCTGTCCCCGGCGCGGCTCAGCGAACGAATCGGGCTGTCACAGCCCGCGACCACCGCGCTGTTGAATCGGCTCGAGAAGGCCGGTCATATCGTGCGCACCCGCGAACACAGCGATCGGCGCATCGTCACCCTGCGCAGCAACCCGAAGATCGACACGCTCGCCGACGAATTCTTCCGCCCGCTCGGCGACAAGGTCGAGGCGGTCATGGCCCGTTACTCCGGTGACCAGCTCCAGCAGTTCGAGACCTTCCTGGGCGATCTGCTGACCGCGATGCACTCCCAGCTCGAGCAACCGCTCACTCCCCTGTCGCAGCACCCCGAATCGTGAGCTGCCGGGATCGAAGCACGCGCTCAGCACTGGCGGGGCGATCCGGATAGCGCGGCGGAGCCAGGATCTGCAACTTACCGATCGCGATTCGAATCCCTGCTGACAGCAATGCTTTTCGGCGCGGCTGTCACCTCATAACCGAGGTTCGTGAGCACCTCGGTGGTCGCCTTGGCGAAGTTGAGGGTGATGAAGTGCAGGCAGGGCGCGCCCTCGTCGATCAGGCGCTGCGCCATCTCGGTGGCGATCTCGATTCCGGCCGCCCGCACCGCGGCGCGGTTCTCCTCGGGGCCATCGCCTGCCGCCCTGCGCAGCCGATTCAGCACGGCGGCAGGCAGTTCGCGGCCGGAGAGCTCCACCGCGCGCTGCACGGTGTGCAGGGAGGTGATCGGCATCAGCTCCGGGATGATCGGCTTGGCGCCCTCCACCGGATCGCACGCGACGGCCCGATCCCGCAGGCGCAGATAGTGTTCGATGTCGAAGAACATCTGGGTGATCGAATAGTCGGCTCCGGCACGGAGTTTGGCGATCAGGAACGCGGTGTCGGAGTCCAGGTCCGGGGAACGATGATGCCCCTGGGGGAACGACGCCACGCCGACATTGAAGTCGCCGAGATCCCGCACGATGCGCACCAGTTCGTCGGCGTACTCGACCCCGTCCGGGTGTTTGTGCCAGGCACCGAGCGGATCACCCGGCGGATCACCGCGCAGGACCAGCACATTGCGGATCCCGCAGTCGGCGTAAGAGCCGATCAGCGCACGCAATTCGGCGAGGCTGTGCCCGACCGCGGTCAGGTGCGCGACCGGCAGCAGGGTGGTCTGCTGCGCGAGTTCGCCGGTGATGCGGGCGGTGCGGTCCTTCGTCGAACCGCCCGCACCGTAGGTCATGGAGACGAAAGCCGGGTGCATGCGCTCGAATTCGCGCACGGCGCGCCACAGCCGGGCCTCCCCGGCGGAGTCCCTGGGCGGATTGAACTCCACCGAGAACGGCACCCGCGCCCCGGCATGGGTGTGCAGGCTTTCGACGACCGATCGGACACCGGGCGTCGTCGCGGAATCGCGCGGGGACCGGCTGGTCACGGGTGCCGTAGGAAGGTAGTGCATTCTCGCCTCAGGACTGGAAGTGATGGATCACGACCGGCCGGGGTGCCCGCCGCGTGGGCACCCCGGCACGGATCAGCGCAGCGCCTTGGCCGCGGCGACCAGGTTACGCAGCGAGGCCGTCACCTCATCGGTGCGCCGGGTCTTCAGACCGCAGTCCGGATTGACCCAGAGCCGTTCGGCGGGAACGGCTTTCAGTGCCCGGCTCAGCGACTGCTCGATCTCCTCGGCACCGGGGACGCGCGGCGAGTGGATGTCGTAGACGCCGGGTCCCACACCCAGATCGAAGCCCGCGGCATTGAGGTCGTCGAGCACCTCCATGTGCGAGCGCGCCGCCTCGATGGAGGTGACGTCGGCGTCCAACCCCGCGATGGCTCCGATCACCTCACCGAATTCCGAGTAGCACAGGTGGGTGTGGATCTGCGTGGTGTCGGCGACACCGGCGGTGGACAGGCGGAACGCCTCGACCGCCCACTCCAGGTAGGCGGCCTGGTCGGCCTTGCGCAGCGGCAGCAGTTCGCGCAGCGCGGGCTCGTCCACCTGGATGATGCCGATGCCCGCGGTCTCCAGATCGACCGTCTCGTCCCGGATCGCCAGGGCGATCTGCCGCGCGGTATCGGCCAGCGGCTGGTCGTCGCGGATGAACGACCAGGCCAGGATGGTGACCGGGCCGGTGAGCATGCCCTTGACCGGCTTGTCGGTCAGTGACTGCGCGTAGGTGATCCAGTCGACGGTCATCACCGCGGGCCGCACCACGTCGCCGTACACGATCGGCGGGCGCACGCAGCGGGTGCCGTAGGACTGCACCCAACCGTTGACGGTGGCGGCGAAACCGTCGAGCTGCTCGGCGAAGTACTGCACCATGTCGTTGCGCTCCGGCTCGCCGTGCACCAGCACGTCGAGACCGATTTCCTCCTGCAGCGCAATGACTTCGGCGATCTCGGCGCGCATCCGCACGTCGTACTCGGCCTGGTCGATCTCACCGCGGCGCAGCTCGGCGCGCGCCACCCGGATCCGGCTGGTCTGCGGGTAGGAGCCGATGGTGGTGGTCGGCAGCAGCGGCAGGTTCAACCGCTCCTGCTGCAGCACCCGGCGCTCGTCGGCCGGGGTGCGGCGCGCGGCGTCCGCATCCAGGGCGGCGAGGCGATCGCGCACCGCCTGGACCTTCAGGCGCGGATCCGCCTTGCGGTCCAGCACCGCGGTGCGGGCGATCTCGAGGTCACCGGCGACGGCGGCCTCACCCGCGGTGAGCGCGGTGGCCAGCACCCGGATCTCGGCGATCTTCTCCGCGCCGAACGCCAGCCAGCTGCGCAGCCGGGCGTCCAGATCGGTTTCCGGGTCCAGGCTGTACGGAACATGCAGCAGCGAGCAGGAACTCGACACCGCGACCCGCACACCCGCGTCGCGCAGCCCGGTCAGGCGCGGCAGCGCGTGATCGGGATCGACCCGCCACACATTGTGGCCGTCGACGACACCGGCCACGATCAGCTTGTCCGTGATCGACTGCGCCGCAGCCACATCCGCGTCACCACCGGCGACGAGATCGACAGCGATGCCCTCGATGGCGGTGTCGGCCAGCGCGGACAGCGCTGCGCCCACGCGGCCGAAGTAGGTGGCCACCAGAATCGAGGGCCGGGCCGACACCTCCGAGAGACGCTGGTAGGTGGTGCGCACCGCATCGAATTCGGCGGCCGTGAGGTCGGTGACCAGCGACGGCTCGTCGATCTGCACCCAGGTCGCACCGGCCTCGGCCAGCAGGCCGAGCAGCTGCTCGTAGAGCGGCAGCAGATCCGGCAGGCGGTTCAGCAGATCACTCCCGTCCACCGACTTGGCCAGCTTCAGGAACGTGATCGGGCCGACGATCACCGGACGGGCCGGAACATCGAGGGCCAGTGCCTCTTTCAGCTCCGTCAGCGGCTTGTCCGGGTGCAGCGAGAACACGGTGTCGGCCGCGAGTTCGGGCACCAGGTAGTGGTAGTTGGTGTCGAACCACTTGGTCATCTCGAGCGGTGCGACCTCGGCATTGCCGCGCGCCGCCGCGAAGTAGCGGTCCAGCTCGTCGGCGATCCCGGCGACCCGCTGCGGCAGCGCGCCCAGCAGGACCGCGGTGTCGAGCACCTGGTCGTAGTAGGAAAACGTGCCCACCGGAATGGAATCCAGTCCGGCATCGCGGGCGGCGGTGAGTTGCGTGGTGCGCAGCTCCCGGGCGACCTGGTGCAGACCGGCGGCGTCGAGCCGTCCCGCCCAATAGGATTCGATCGCGCGCTTGAGCTCTCGGTTCGCACCGATACGCGGCAGCCCCAGCACTGTTGCGGTGAAGGTGTTGTCAGGGTTCAACATCGAATGAACTCCATGGTCAGCAGCCGATGACCGCCGCCCATCACGAGCGCACGCACAAGGAGCCCACCGCAGCATCGTTCCCGTGCCCGGGTCTACTCGGCGTACCGCCCAATCCACGAGGCGACGACCGCCGGATACGGCGTATCCGGCACAACCGGCAGGTCTTCGGACTCGTGGGCATCACCCGAGAAGAGGGTGGCCCCGGCATTTTCGGCCCGGGGCTGGTGCTACTGACCGTCGCTTCCCAGGCATGATTGATCGCCCAGTGCGAATGACGGCTGTCGTTCCCACTCACCGCTGCGGGACAGTCCCGGATTTTCACCGGGTTCCCTCTCACCCGCGTGGCACGTGAACGTGCCGACGGGCTTCGACGCCTTCGGGTCGGGTCAGGGGCTCCTCGACTCCGCCTCCAGCGAACCAGCTGCGGACGCGAATATAGCGAACACTCATCGCAATGCGAAAGGCGGGCCCGCTCCTATCCCAAGGAGTGGACCCGCCCAGTGGGGTTCGAGGCGTCAGGACACCGACGCCGCCACCTGAGCGTCCGCGGCACGCTCGCCGAGCAGGCGCGGGGCCAGCCAGGCGAAACCGACACCGATGACGACCCACAGGATCAGTTGTGCGGCAAAGGAGTACAGCCGGAAGTGGAACAGATCGTCGGCCGGGAAGCCCGGGTACACGATCGCGCCCGAGGCATCCTTGAGCGGCTGCGGGGTCTCGGTGTCGAAGTCGCCGAACGCCTTGTTCTCCGACAGGTGACCCAGCGACGGCAGGATCAGCATGACCACGCCCACGGCCACGACGAACGACACCGACGCGGCGATGCTCGCGGTCCAATTCCCCAGTCGCGCGGCCAGTTTGCGGCCCAGCCAGATCGCGCCGAGCAGGAAGGCCACGCTCAACACGATCATCAGCATGTAGAGCCCCGTGCGCTCCTTGATGGTGTCCGGGTGCCCGATCGAGGGCGGGTTGGCCGGATACTTCAGGAACGGCACCACATACAGCGTCAGGAACATGCCACCCGCCACCAGCAGCGCCAGATTGCGGGCGGTGACCTTGCCGACCCGGCGCAGCGCCAGGTAGTAGACCACCGCGAACAGCGCGCCCAGAGCCGCACCGAACAGGATCATGCCGAACGGCAGACCGAGGTTCTGCTGCTGCGAACGGGTGAAGATCTCCGGGCCCATGTCGTCCATGGGCTTACCGGCGGCCTTGTCCAAGGCCATCTGCGCATCGTCACGCCCGGACTCGTAGTCGATGGCCCGATTGATGATGGGCTCCGCCATGATCCGGGCGAAAATGAACGCGATCAGGCCGCCGAGCGCGCCCAGCAGGACGCCGCGGCCGATGATGGATTTCTCCATGATGAATGCTCGCTCCCTCGGCTAGTGGCAGGGGAAGCCGAGGAAGTGGCGACCGTCGTGCACGAACTCGTGCACATGCATGTCACTGCCGAAGATCGACACCGCGCCCTGATCGACGCCGATGAAGTAGATCGCCAGCAGCGCGAGCACCGTGGTGCCGATCAGCCACACGGGAGTCGGGATGGAAAGCGATGCGGCACCCAGGCCGGAGCGGGGAGCGTAAGACGTAGCCACGAGGACTCCTAGTGCAGTAGGGAACTCGCGCCCCTACACGGATACGACACACGGCGCCCGAGGGTCTGACTCACACCCGAGGATGCTCACAGTGGCGCGACCGTTCCGGACTTTCACCGGATTCCACGAATCGCCGATCACATGACGATACGAAACCACCTGCAAACAGGTCAAACGCACGGCCACAATGATTTCTGACCAATCACCTGGCGGGCGCCGGCAGGGCTCCCCGGCAACAGTGGCGGCCCGGCATATCGCCCGGTCAGGAGACGATGCCGAGGGCGGAGGGCCGCGTCACCGACAAGCCGTCGAACTTCGGCGTCCGGCTGGACACCCTCGGGCCAGTCGCCACCGACTGAATCCCGGTCGTGTTCAGCCGGTGCCATCGGAGCCTCTCCACCGGCCGGGCGTGATCGCCCCGGGCGGCTGTGGTTGCCCGCTACCACCGTCAGAAGTCCGGACACCTCGGCGAACCGTGGTCGGTACCGAAAGGTTTTGTCGTCGTGGCGAATCGCGGTATCGGGTGCCGCCACACCGTAGTGCCGAACTCCCCACGGAACGGTTCAGGTGTGCTCGAATTGGGAGGTATCGGGTCTCGGTCCGGCCGGGGAAAGGGAGTGCAATGGCGGTAAATGTGGTCGCACAGCTCAACTTTCGTGGTGAGACCCGGGAGGCGTTGACGTTCTACCAGTCGGTGTTCGGGGGTGAGCTGACGCTGATCACCTATGAGCAGGCACAGGTGCCGACCACCGCCGCGGGCGCCGACGATGTCATGTGGGGTCAGTTGGCCGCGCCCAACGGCTTCTGGATCATGGGCTACGACGTCCCCGCCCACACGCCGTGGAGCCGGGGCGACAACTCGTTCTGCCTGTCGGTGCGGGGTGACCTACCCGAGGAGATCACCGAATCCTGGGACAAGCTCGCGGTCGGTGCCAAGATCGTCGTCCCGCTCGGACGCGCACAGTGGTCACCGCTCTACGGCATCCTTCAGGATAGGTTCGAGATCACCTGGATCCTCGACATCTTCCGCGATCCCGCCGACGAGACCGACTGAAGCGAACAGGGCTGACCGTCAGCGGTTATAGAGCACGATTGTGCCGGGGCGGTCCGGGAGCGCGGCAAGAGTGGGAACGTTGGTCGCTTCGATGTATTTGATCTGGCCGTTCGCGACCACGAAGCGCTCGGTGACATCGTCGGTGGCAATGCGGGTACCGAGGATGCCGCCGTCGACGTTGTAGTGCGCGGTGACCCCGTCCGCAGTGTCGGCGAAGGTGAGGTTGTAGATCCGCAGCACGGTCTGGGATTGGCTGCCGGTGTCCATATAGTTGGCCAGGTCGGCACCGGAAAGTCCGGTCACCACGCCGTTTTCGACACGGGTGCAATCCGGCGCGAAAGGCACGGTGTCGTCATCGCGACCAGGCAACGCCCGCAGGTAGGTCAAGGCGATGTCGCGTGCCGATGCCGCTGTCATATCCGGTGCGGCCGAGGCGATTCCGGTGGCGAACAACACGGCGATGGCGGCCAGAGGAACCGAGGCAACAGCTTTCACCCGGTGATCGTAAGGTTTGAAACGCGAGTAGGTCACCGATTCCCCATATCGCTCGCGATAATGGCGGCAATATTGCGTTCGGCCAACGCGGTCACCGTGACGAACGGATTCACGGTGGTCGAGCCGGGAATGAGTGAACTGTCAATGACATACAGGCCCGGATACGAGGTCAGCCGCCCGTAATTGTCGGTCGACTCGTTCAGCACGCAGCCACCCAGCGGATGGTAGGCGAACTCGTCGCCCCAGATCTTGCCGTCACCGAACAGGTCGTTGCGGTAGGTGGTGCCCGCGCTGGCATTGATCGGGTCGAGGATGCGTTTGGCCGCGTCGATGCTCGGCTGATTCCACGCGGTTTGCCAATCCAGGTCCACCCGGCCGGTGGCCTGGTTGAAGCTGAAGGTGCCGCGATTCGGGTTCTTGGTGATGGCCAGGTGCAAATTCACGAAGGTTTCGATGCCGATGGGGAATGAGGTGATTTCGGCGAACGCGGGGCCGGCGGTGTCGTCCCAGTTGTCGATGCCGAGAGCAGTGATGGTGGACTGGTTGACCCCGGTCGGATCGGTGAGTTGATTCTGCCTGGCGGCCATCACATTGCCGTTGTTGCCCCAACCGGACCCCACCGAGTCCGGGAGGTCGGGCAACGCTCCGGTCGCCTTCTGCGTGACCAAGAGTTTGCTCGTACCGACACTGCCCGCGGCGAAGAAAACACGCTGTGCGACAACGTTTTTGGTGGCGATGACGTTTCCGTCGGTGCCGATCTGATCCATCTGCACCCGGTAGCCGCCGGGCGCCGGGGCCACGCGGGCGACAGTATGCAGGGGAACAACGGTCACCCGACCGGTCGCGGCAGCCTCGGCGAGGTAGGTCTTGTCCAAACTCTGTTTACCGAAGTTATTGCCGTACAACGATTCCCGGTTCAGCGCCGACAGCGGCACCGTCCCGGCCTGTTCCTGCTTCATATAGTCGAAGTCGTACACGTTGGGCACGAACGTGGTCGAAAAGCCCGCGCGCGCAGCCAGTTCCCGCCCGACCCGCGCGTATTGGTAGCACTGCGCGCTCTCGAACCATTGCTCGTCGATGTGGTTCACCCGCAACATGGAGTTGGCGCGCGGATAGTAGGTGCCATACATTTCGGCGGGGTCTACCGAGGGCAGGATATCGGGGAAGAACTCGCGTCGCGGTGTCACCGCCATTCCACCATTGACCAGCGAACCCCCACCCACACCACGGCCCTGATACACCCGGATACCCCCGAAATGTTCAGCGGCGAGCACCCCGGTGAACCGATCGACCGGCATATCGATGGGGATGCCGAGCAGGTGATCGGTCGGCTGATCGGTCATGGTCGACAGCCACGACGACCGACCATCAGCAGGCAGGGTTCCGGAGAAGATCTTGCCGTCGGACCCCGGCGTATTCCAGGCCATCCCCTGCTCGACGATCGTGACAGTCTGCCCGGCCTGCGCCAGCCGCAACGCCGCGACCGCACCCCCGTACCCGGCCCCGATCACCAGGATCGGCACTGTCGCACCGTCTTCCAGCTGACCGATCGGCAATGCCGCCCGCGCCCGCGGTGCGCCGCCCAGCCGCATGACCCCGCCGAGTCCCGCCAACACACCAGCCCCGACCAGAAACCCGCGCCGCCCGATACCCTGACCCGACGCTCCGATAACCGCTGGTACACGCATTGCAAACCCTTCAACACTGGACGAACCAGGGCAGTCTATGTGGACAAATGACCATTGGCGGGCTTTGTCCCAAACTGACGTTTCCTGGAACGATTAACCGATAACCGAACACGGGGTCATCGGCATGAATGTCGCAGGGGGCGGCGTTGATCAGCTGCGCGTCGTCCCAATCACATTGGCAGATAAGGCTCTTCTTGCACTTGCAGAGCGCTCAGGTGGAGACGCGACAAGCGAGATGAGAACCTACAAGACGACGATCCGGTCAGGAGATGATGCGGACGGCGTAGGGCATGATGCCGTCTTCTCGGACCGAGGAGACTCGGACGACGTCGCCGGACTGGGGGGCTTCGACCATTTTGCCGTTGCCGATATAGAGGGCGACGTGTTCGCTGCCGCCGGGGCCCCAGAAGAGCATGTCGCCTCGGGCTCGCTCGGCGACCGGAACCCTTGTGCCCATGGTGTATTGGTAGCCGCTGTAGTGGGGCAGGGAGACGCCGATGCCGGCGAAGGCGTAGATCATCAGGCCTGAGCAGTCGAAGCCGGTTTTCTGGTAGTCGCCGTAGCGGTCGGCGGTGCCGCCGTCGCGGATGCCGAGGGTGGCGCCGTCCTCGTCGCCTCCGCCCCAGGCGTATTCGACGCCGAGTTGGGCCATGGCGCGGTCGACGACGGTTTCCACGAGGCTGGAGGCGGAACCGCTGGGGCGGGCCGGTTGGCTGGAACGGCGTGGGGCGGGGGAATTGTCGATGACGGTGTGCGGGCGATGGCCCTCACCGACCTCGGCGGCACGGTCGCTGGAGGCGCGGTCGGCGGCCACCCGGGCGGCGGCGGCGACCGCGGCGGCATGGGCGGCGGCCTCCTCGGTCTTGCGCTGCTGATCCCAGGCCAGGTAGGTGTCGCGCTGGCTCTGCAGGCCCGCCACCGTGACACGGGCCGCGTCCAGTCGCTGCTGCGCCGAATCACGCTGGGAGACAAGCGTGTTGCGGGAAGTAGCCTGCTGGTTGAATTCGGCCTGGGCGGCGGCGACCGCGTTCTGCGCGTCGGTCTTCTTCGCGTCGGCGGCCGCGGCGGCGGCATCGGCGGCCTGCTGCGCGGACTTGGCCGCGGAGGTCTTGTTGGCGCGATCGATCTGGGCGTGCCGCAGACCGTCGACGACCTGCTTCTGATTCTGCGAGGCGATGGTGAGCACCTGGGCGCGGTTGAGCGCGATCTCGGGCGTCGGCGCGGCCATGTAGTTGATCAGCGAGGTCGAGCCGGGCCGCATGTAGACCTGTGCCACGTAGCGGTCGAAAGACCGGTGTGCGGTATCGACTTTCGCGCCCGCGTCGGTGAGGTCCTGCTGACACTGGGTGACCGCGCGCGCCGCGGTGTCGGCGGCGTCGCGGGCCATCTGGAGGTCGACCAGGGCCTTGTTGACGGCTTCGCGGCGGGCCGCGACGGCGTCGTCGAGCTGCTGCAGCTGCTGTTCGGCGGCCGCGACCTGGTTGATGAGCGCGCCCACCTCCCCGACTCCGGCGTCGACCTGCGCGCCGGCGCCGTTGATGTCACTGTCGCTCGGATTGGGTGGCGGCGGGGGCACAGCATGCCCCGTGGCTATCCCTACAGCGAGCACTATGGGCGCTACTAGCAACTCTGTAGCGACCCGAACCAACCGCACCCGTAGGTTCGCTGGCCGTCGCATCGCACCTCCCTGGAGTCCCATCCGGCACACCATCCCCAACCGTGCCATCGCGAAACCGTACGACACGTCAAGGACCGCGAAGATCAGCCACGCCACAATGACAGAGGTGTAATTCGTTGATTGCCAAGAATTTGCAGATGAGAGGTGATATGGCCGCCGAAAGAAAACCGGACACGCTGGAGAAAACTCCGGCGCGTCCGTGTGTCGAAGGGTGCGGCCGAAGACGTTCGGCCGTCGGAACTAGGCGACGGGCGTGTGCGAGTCGCTACGGTCGGCCCGCCGCGACTTGACCACGTACAGACCGCCGATCGAGGCGATCAGCAGGGCCAGCATCACCAGCGTCAGCACCGTCCACGACACCGTCTCGGGCTGCTCGAGCCGATCGACGAAAACCTGCGCGGACCCAGTGGTCTGTTCGGGCCCGTGATACTTGGCCCGATCCTCGGCCCACTCCAGGTGCCCGCGGGTGAACTGGTCGCTGTAGGTGCCGAGCCAGTCGTCGCTGAAGACCACCACGGTCCCGCCCTCGATCTTGCCGACCTCGGTCGCCAGATCGCGCAGGTTCGCCTCGATGCCCGGATTGCCCTGCACCACAATGATGTCCAGGTTGATGCCGTGCTCGCGTGCGGTGGCCGCGATCGCGGCGAGTCCGTCCTGGTCGCGTCCCACGGGGGCGCTGACATGATCATCGACGAGATCGGCGATGATGGCGTTCAGGTCGGTGTTGGGCGGTAGTTCCGCCTTCATTGGCGTGAAAACCGAGGTACGCGAGACGGTCACGAAGGCAGATTACGGGACGGCTTGTCACATCACCTCACCGCGCCACGCCGAACCGCCCTATGACGGCCCCGCTACCCCGCCCCGATGTGCTCACAGGACAAGCGTACTGTTAAAGTCGGAAAACGGACGGGGCCCGCGCCTCGACGAGCCACCGGCACAGCCCCGCCGGCGGCCCTCCCATTCACAGACGAGTGGAGCTGAACGTGACGAGTATCGATACCTTCGGCGCCAAAGGCACCCTCGAGGTCGGTAAGAACTCCTACGAGATCTTCCGCCTCGCGGCCGTGCCCGGCACCGAGAAGCTGCCCTACGCCCTGAAGGTCCTCGCGGAGAACCTGCTTCGCACCGAGGACGGCGCGAACATCACCGCCGACCACATCCGCGCGATCGCGAGCTGGGACCCCAACGCCCAGCCCGACACCGAGATCCAGTTCACCCCGGCCCGCGTGATCATGCAGGACTTCACCGGCGTGCCCTGCATCGTCGACCTGGCCACCATGCGTGAGGCCGTCACCGCGCTCGGTGGCGACCCGAGCAAGGTCAACCCGCTCTCCCCCGCCGACATGGTCATCGACCACTCGGTCATCCTCGACGTGTTCGGCACCGCCGACGCCCTCGAGCGCAACGTCGACCTGGAGTACCAGCGCAACGGCGAGCGCTACCAGTTCCTGCGCTGGGGTCAGGGCGCGTTCGACGACTTCAAGGTCGTCCCGCCGGGCGTCGGCATCGTGCACCAGGTCAACATCGAGTACCTGGCCCCCACCGTCATGGTCCGCAACGGCCAGGCCTACCCCGACACCTGCGTCGGCACCGACTCGCACACCACCATGGTCAACGGCCTGGGCGTGCTGGGCTGGGGCGTCGGCGGCATCGAGGCCGAGGCGGCCATGCTGGGCCAGCCGGTCTCCATGCTGATCCCGCGCGTCGTCGGCTTCAAGCTGACCGGTGAGATCGTCCCCGGCGTCACCGCCACCGACGTGGTCCTCACCGTCACCGACATGCTGCGCAAGCACGGCGTGGTCGGCAAGTTCGTCGAGTTCTACGGCGCCGGTGTGGCCGAGGTTCCCCTCGCCAACCGCGCCACCCTGGGCAACATGAGCCCCGAATTCGGTTCCACCGCAGCGATCTTCCCGATCGATGAGGAGACCATCAACTACCTGCGCCTCACCGGCCGCAGCGACGAGCAGCTCGCGCTCGTCGAGGCGTACGCCAAGGAGCAGGGCCTGTGGCACGACGCCGCCAAGGAGCCCGCGTACTCGGAGTACCTGGAGCTGGACCTCGGCACCGTGGTGCCGTCCATCGCCGGCCCGAAGCGCCCGCAGGACCGAATCCTGCTGTCGGACAGCAAGAACGCGTTCCGCAAGGACATCCGCACCTACACCAACGACCCGGTCCCGCACACCTCGCTGGACGAGGCGATCGAGGAGTCCTTCCCGGCCAGCGATCCGGTCGCGTCGGGCACCGCCAACGACAACCCCCGGGTTCCCAACGCCGCCAACGGCAATGCCGGTCGTCCGTCGAAGCCGGTCAAGGTCTCCGACGCCGAGCGCGGTGACTTCGTGCTCGATCACGGCGCGGTCGTGGTCGCGGGCATCACCTCCTGCACCAACACCTCCAACCCGTCGGTCATGATCGGCGCGGCCCTGCTGGCCCGCAACGCCGTCGAGAAGGGCCTCGCGTCCAAGCCGTGGGTGAAGACCAACATGGCCCCCGGCTCGCAGGTCGTCGCCGACTACTACGAGAAGGCCGGCCTGTGGCCGTACCTCGAGAAGCTGGGCTTCTACGTGGGCGGCTTCGGCTGCACCACCTGCATCGGCAACACCGGTCCGCTGCCGGAGCAGATCTCGGCCGCGATCAACGACAACGACCTCTCGGTCACCGCGGTACTCTCGGGCAACCGCAACTTCGAGGGTCGCATCTCCCCCGACGTGAAGATGAACTACCTGGCCTCCCCGCCGCTGGTCATCGCGTACGCGCTCGCGGGCACCATGGACTTCGACTTCGAGGTCGACGCCCTGGGTCAGGACACCGACGGCAAGGACGTCTTCCTCAAGGACATCTGGCCGTCCCCGCAGGAGATCGACGACACCATCAAGTCGGCGATCAGCCGGGACATGTTCACCAGTTCCTACGCCACCGTGTTCGACGGTGACGAGCGCTGGAAGGGCCTCAACACCCCCGAGGGCGACACCTTCGCGTGGGACGAGAACTCGACCTACGTCCGCAAGGCTCCCTACTTCGACGGCATGTCGATGGACCCGACACCGGTCGAGGACATCAAGGGCGCGCGCGTGCTTGCGCTGCTGGGCGATTCGGTCACCACCGACCACATCTCCCCGGCCGGTCCGATCAAGCCGGGCACCCCGGCCGCGCAGTACCTGGACTCGCACGGCGTGGAGCGCAAGGACTACAACTCGCTGGGTTCGCGTCGTGGCAACCACGAGGTGATGATCCGCGGCACCTTCGCCAACATCCGGCTGCGCAACCAGCTGCTCGACGACGTCTCGGGCGGTTACACCCGTGACTTCACTCAGGACGGCGGCCCGCAGGCGTTCATCTACGACGCCTCGCAGAACTACCAGGCCGCGGGCATCCCGCTGGTCGTGCTGGGCGGCAAGGAGTACGGCTCGGGTTCCTCGCGTGACTGGGCCGCCAAGGGCACCAGCCTGCTGGGCGTCAAGGCCGTCATCACCGAATCCTTCGAGCGCATCCACCGCTCGAACCTGATCGGCATGGGCGTTGTCCCGCTGCAGTTCCCGGTCGGCGAGTCGGCCGCGTCGCTGCAGCTCGACGGCACGGAGACCTTCGACATCGAGGGCATCACCAAGCTGAACGAGGGTGTGACTCCGAAGACCATGAAGGTGACCGCCACCAAGGTGAACGGCGAGAAGGTCGTGTTCGACGCGGTCGTGCGCATCGACACCCCCGGTGAAGCCGATTACTACCGCAACGGCGGCATCCTGCAGTTCGTGCTGCGCAACATGATTCGCGGCTAAAAGCGGTCCGTCCCCGCACCAGCGGGGATGACCCCGCCCGGTCTTCGGAGGGCTGTTTCGAAGCCGGGTGTGGTGGCCGGGCGCCGATCTCGATCGGCGCCCGCCACGCGGCCCGTTCCCGGGTCGCTTCGCTCGTCGCTCGTGCGGGTTCTCCGTTTTGGTCGCAAGATCGTTATGGAGAACCCGCACAACACGTTTCGGAGGATGCCAGTGCCCAAGGTCAGTGACGACCACCTCGCCGCCCGGCGCAGCCAGATCCTCGACGGGGCGCGCAGCTGCTTCGCCGAGTTCGGCTACGAGGGCGCCACCGTGCGTCGCCTGGAGGAAGCCACCGGCCTGTCGCGCGGCGCGATCTTCCACCACTTCCGTGACAAGGACGCCCTGTTCCTGGCGCTGGCCCAGGAGGACGCCGGTCGGATGGCCGAGGTCGCGGCCACCCAGGGTCTGATCCAGGTGATGCGCGATATGCTCGCCCGCCCAGAGGATTTCGACTGGCTGGGCACCCGCCTGGAGATCGCCCGCCGCCTGCGCAACGATCCCGAATTCCGCGCCAACTGGGAAGAACGCTCGGTAGAACTGACCGCCGCCACCGTGGCCCGCCTGGAACGCCGCAAGGCCGCGGGCGCGCTACGCGACGACGTCCCCACCGAGGTGCTGCTCGGCTACCTGGATCTGGTGCTGGACGGCCTCATCGCCCGCATCGCCTCCGGCCACGCCAACGACAACCTCGAGGCCGTCCTCGACCTGGTGGAGGCCTCGGTCCGCCGCAAACAGTGATCGTTGATCAGCGAACGGCCCCAATCCTTTTCGCCAGCTCATCGGTGAGCGGATAGGGCCGCTCCCGCGGCAGCAGATCCGCCGCGCGATCCACCCGCCCGTCGCGCAGGTGTGCCTGCATCTTGTGCGTCAGCGCGGTGAGATCGCGGATCTCCACCGTCCAGTCCTCGACATACCGTTCGATCACGTGCCGGGACAGGCCGACCTGGATGCTGCGATGGTCGAGTTTCGCACCGCGCATCGAATATTCGGGATCCCACTGCACGTGTACGACGGCCTGCCGGAACTCCGCGCGCCACTGCTCACCGCTCGCGAACACCCTGCGCTCCGGACTGGTCAGCACCGCCTGTGCCAGCGCCTCCTCCCAGCCCGCGCGCGTGATCCGCACCGCGAGAATCCGCTCCTGCCCGGACTTCCGCCCCCACCCGCTGCGCTGCATCAGCCACCGGAACGAGGGCTTGATCCAGGTCATGCGCTGCACCGAGAACGGCGGCACGAACCGCTGCGCCGTGACCGCCGCGTCCGCGATCTGAGTGCCGAACGCCTGATAGACCACGACGGTGTCACGGTCGTAGTCGGCCCTGATCTCGTACTGCGCTGTCACCTGGCGAACAGTAGGGGCGGACTGGGCGGTCCACCAGTGGATTTCCCGGCGATTGCCTAAGCGGACTGAGTAGTATTGCGGTCCTGGTAGTCCGCACTCGGCCGGAAGTATGCCTGTCATGACATTCCCCGCCGCTCCCGTCCCGTACAGCCCCTACCAGGTGCCCGCCCGTCGCACCGCGCGCACCTGGGACGTGGTCCTCGGCTGGACTCTCTTCGGATTCGCCTGCCTGATCGGCCTGTGCGCCGCCTACGCCACCATCTTCTTCGCCTTCGCCGCCGACTCGTGCAACGACCAGACCTGCAACAGCGACTACATCGGCTTGGCGTTCGCGGTGTCCTGGGGCGGTACCGCCGTCGCCCTCGTGGGCGCGCTGGTGATGCTGATCGTCTCCACCGTCAAGGGCTGGCTCATGTGGTACTGGCCGGTCATCGCGACCGCGATCGTGGTGGGCAGTCTCTTCGCCGGATTCGCCCTCGCGATGAACGCCACCGGCAGCTAGGTGCGAGCTGTATCACTGTCAATTCGGTTCGCGGACAAGGCGATCGCATCGTAGGCTCGCGTTCGGGTCGCGGGTAGTTCAGCAGGTAGAATGTCCATGCCTCGTGTGGGATGTCGCGGGTTCGATTCCCGCCCCGCGGCCCGCTCCATCCGTGAGAGCTCGAATTCCTCAGGCGGCACGGCGGGTGCCGGGCATGAGGTTGGCACGGGTGATGTCGCCCGAATAGTGGTGCAGGACGCGGGGATCCATGACGCGCCGCCACAGCGGCGGAACTGCCGCCCAAAGGATCATGGTGGCGTAGCCCGCGGGCAGTTGCGGGGCCGCATCCGAGGAGCGCAGGGTCTGATAGCGGCGGCCCGGGTTGGCGTGGTGGTCGGAGTGGCGTTGCAGGTGGAACAGGAAGACATTGGTGACGAGGCGGTCGCTGTTCCAGCTTTCGGCCGGGGAGCAGCGGGCCCAGCGGCCGTCGGGGCGCACGCGACGCAGCAGACCGTAATGTTCGATGTAGTTCACGGTTTCGAGCAGGCCGATGCCGATGAGCGCCTGTAGCAGCAGGTACGGCAGCATGGCGGGGCCGAACGCCAGGGTCAGCGCGCCGAACAGAATCAAGGTCATCGACCAGGCCTGAAGCAGGTTGTTGTGGACGCTCCACCAGCGCAGACCCTTGCGCCGCAGCCGTTCCAGCTCCAGCTCGACGGCCGAGACGAAGCCGCCGATGACGCTGCGCGGTAGAAACCGCCACAGCGATTCACCCAGTCGCGCGCTGGCCGGATCCTCGGGAGTCGCGGCGCGCACGTGGTGGCCGCGATTGTGCTCGACATAGAAGTGCCCGTAACCCGATTGCGCCAGAGCCGCTTTCGACAGCCAGCGTTCCAGCCGTTCGGCCCGGTGGCCGAGTTCGTGCGCGGCATTGATCCCGATTCCGCCGACGAAGCCGAGGGTGGCGGCCAATCCCAGCTTGTCGATCATGTCGAGGTCGTCCCCGGCCCACATGGCCGCGGCGATCACCAGCCCGATCAGCTGGATCGGCAGGAACAGGTAGGTGCACCACCGGTAATAGCGGTCGCCGGACAGCATTTCGTAGTCTTCGTCGCGGGGATTGCTGCCGTCCTCCCCCACCACCCAGTCCAGCACCGGGATCACGATCAGCACGATGATCGGCCCGATCCACCAGAACACCTCGAATCCGGTGCGCAGCACCAGCTGTGAGGGCAGCAGCGCGCAGCCCGGCGCGATCAGGCCCAGCGCCCAGAGGCCGCGTTTGGGATCGGCGGCACTCATCGCGGCTGCGCCGACTCCGCGCGAGCCTTGACCTCGACGAGGTACCGGTCGTGCAGCGCCTCGGCGCCGAAGGCTCCGAGGAACCAGTCCGGCAGCGGTGCGACACTGCTCACGGCGGTCAGCATGGACCGTTGCAGGCGGCTGTGGCCGGGGTCGAGCTCGGTGACACTGAAAACCACGGTGAGCACCGCGGACAGGTCGCCGAACTGCGGCCCGAATGCGATGCGCCCGCTGATCATCCAGTTCTCCGGGCGGCGCAGCGAGTCGACCCGCCACACGATGTGGGTCAGCTGCCCGCCGAGTTCGGCGGTCTCGATGAAGCTCGTGCCGACCTTCAGCTCCCCGTCCGGTACTTCGACGATATGTGAGATCGGGTGCAGCCCAGGCCATTCCGCTGGCCTGACAACCGTGTCGAAAACCTGCTCCGGTGGCGCGGCGATCGTGGTGCGGGACTGAACTTGGAATATCCGGGACACCGGTACCTCCATCATCGGGGCGCATCCGCACCTTCCCCGGCCCGATGACCGCCCCCTAGAGTCGGGGGCCGCGCAGGGCGAGACGATACGGCGTCCAGACCCCCGACGATCCGAACAGACGTGACAGCAACCTTTCAGCATCCATCGATCACGACCTCCAACGGCCGAAGAACGCTGTCCGACACCGCAACGCGCCTGTCAATCTTCCATACGGAAACATTCCAGCAAACCAGACCCCATGTTGACAAGGACCGGTTCGAACCAGACCTCACGTCATGCCGAACTTGAATGCGAACACCAAATGCGTTTGACCCGAGCGCAAGTCACCCCGACGCGGCATCAGTGCAGTTCCAGCCGATCCAGCGAAATCCACGCGAGAGAGCTCAGCACGACCATGTTTGCTCCGTACAGTGAGTCAGATCACACTTGCTCATCAAGCACGCTTTCGGATCGAAACTCGATTAGCGAGAAGGTAACCAGTAACGGACCTCGGAACCCCGGAGATGGTCCTCGGAACGTCGGGGTGGAATCGAATCGAGGGGTTGACGCATGAAGGCATGGGTTCTGACGATCGCGCTCGTCGCGGCGATCGGCGGTGTCACCGGGTGCAGCAGCTCGACCACGAACGGAGCGAGCACGCCGAGCGGTCCGGTCACCACCGGAGCGGCGGGCAATAGTGGCGGCGCGGGCCAGGGTTCGGCTCCCGCCACCGCGCCCGGCAAAGGCGTGCCGACGACCACGACGGCCGCGACCACCGCCGTCGACGCCCGCGACTATCAGCAGGGCGACGCCTTCTACTTCCAGTCGCCGACCGGAAACATCATGTGCGGATTCATCAATGCCGACAGCCTGGGAACCGGGTGCCAGCTCGAGCACGCCAGCGTGGTGCCCGCCTCGCTGCCCGGCTGCGGCACCGCCGCGAACCGGGCGGTGGCCGCCGAGATCAACGGCGGCACCGCATCGTTCCGGTGCGTGAGCCAGGGCTTCTATGTCGGCGCGCCGCCGAATGGCCAGAGCGGCAAGGGCGGCGGGAAGGTGCTCGCCTACGGGCAGACCATCACCGTGCGCGGGGTGGCCTGCACCTCGTCGCAGGACGGGGTCCGCTGCGATGCGGCCGGGCACGGTTTCCTCATCGCAGCGGACAAGCAGTCGTTGTTCTGATCCGTTGCGCCCGTTCAGATCACGCCGTGCAGCGGCGGAGGGTTGTCGTGCAGCAGTGCTCGACCGAGGTGCTGGTACTTCCAGCGGATCGGGTCGTGCAGGGTGTGGGTGCGGGCATTGCGCCAGAAGTGGTGCAGGTTGAGATCGGCTGCGGCGCTACGGGTTCCGCCGACCTCGAACAGTGCCGCCGATACCTCGTTGGCCGCCCGGTCGGCGAGCACCTTTGCCGCCGCGACCGCCAGCGACGCCTCGGCCACCGGGACGGTCGCGTCGATCGCGGCGTCGACGGCGAGCCCGGCGGCGGCGAGCGTGGCCTCGGCGGCGGTGACCGCCACCGACAGCTCACCGAATCGCTGGATGACCAGCGGGTCGTCGACCGCGCGGGTGACCCCGGCCTCGAACCAGGGCCGGGCGGTGGTACGCACGAAAGCCGTTGCCGCCGTGAGTGCTCCACGCGCGATACCGGCGTCGATGGCGGCGTGCAGCAGTTGCGCGTACGCGCCGTAGGCAGTGGGTCGGTGCACGGCGGCCGAGCGGGCGATGAGCTGCTCGCGGTCGACGAGCACGCCGTCGAAGGTGACGGTCCCGCTGCCCGTGGTGCGCTGCCCGATGCCCTGCCAGTCGTCCACGACGCGGACGCCGGGGGTGTCCGCCGGGAGGTACGCGATGTACTCACCGGCGGGCAGCCCGCTGACCTGGTCGGGGTCGTCGAGGCGGGTCAGCACGGCCAGCAGATCCGCGAAAAGTGAACCCGTGCAGTAGAACTTGGCCCCATCGACACGGAAGCGCGTACCTTCCGGCCGCACCGTGGTGGCGATCTCGGCGACGGTCGCTCCCCCGCGTTCGGATTGTGCGTTGGCGATTCGCGCGCCGTCGAGCACCTGCCCGAAGTAGTGCGCGCGCTGTTCCGCGGAGCCCGCGAGCCGCAGCAGATTCAGATAGACGAAGTGGCTGTGCGGGATCTGGGCGATATTGGGGTCGGCGGTCGCCAAGCGGCGCACCACCTCCGCGACGGCGCTCGCGGGCAGATCCGCGCCGCCGTATTCCGCCGGGACGGTGACGGCCAGGAGCCCGCTGGCCGCGAGCCGGTCGATCTCCGTGTGTGGCAGCCGCCGGTCTCGATCCCGTTCGGCGGCCTCCACCGCGAACTCCGCGGCCAGTTGCGCCGCAATCGAATACGCCTGTTCGGCCGATTCGATGCGGTCGGCCGCCACCGCGGTCATCGGTTCGCCGCGGCCGGTGCGCGCGCCGCCTCCAGTTCCCGCACCAGCGGCAGCACCTTCTCGCCGAAGTATTCGACCTCCTCCTGGAAGTGCAGGAATCCACCGAGGATCAGATCGACGCCGAGCTCCTTGTAGGCGACGATGCGTTCGGCGACCTGTTCGGGCGTGCCGATCAGCTGGGTGCGAAAACCATCGTTGTACTGCACGAGATCCTCGAAGGTCGAGTCGGCCCACATGCCCTTGCGGTCGCCGGTCGAGGCTCCGGCCTGCTGCACCGCGCCGCGGAAGCCTTCCACCGCAGGCTTGTTGGCCTTCTCGATGATCTCGCGCAGGGTATCGCGGGCTTCCTTCTCACTGTCGCGAGCGATGATGAACCCGTTGAGCCCGAACTTCACCGACCGCTGATGCGCCTGCGCGACGCCGCGCAGTTCGTCGAGCTGCGCGGTGACTCCGTCGAAGTCCTTGCCGTTGGAGAAGTACCAGTCGGCGTGGCGGCCACCGTTGCGGATGGCCGCGGTCGAGTTGCCGCCTTGGAACAGTTCGGGATTGGGCCGCTCCGGGGTGTTGAGCGGTTTCGGCTTCAGGGTGAAGTCGCGGATACGGTAGAAGTCGCCGCCGTAGTTGACGGCGTCCTCGGTCCAGATCTTGCGGATCACCTCGAGGAATTCGCCGCTGCGCCGGTAGCGTTCGTCGTGCTCGAGCCACGGCTCGCCGAGGGCCTGGAATTCGCCCGCGAACCAACCGGATACGACATTGATGGCGAAGCGCCCGTTGGACAGATGATCGGCGGTGGCCCCGAACTTGGCCAGCACGGCCGGATGCCACAGTCCCGGGTGCACGGCCGCGATCACCTTGAGCCGCTCGGTCGCGCCCAGCAGCGCCAGGCTGAATGAGGTCGACTCGTGCTGGAATTCCGCACCGTAGGAGGCGGTGTAGCGGACCTGGGAGAGCGCGTAGTCGAAGCCGCTGCGCTCGGCGGTCTGCGCGAGTTTGCGGTTGTATTCGAAGTCCCAGCCGGTGCGCTGTTCGATGTCGCTGGTGACCAGTCCCCCGCTGACATTGGGCACCCAGTAGGCGAATCGGATCTGGTCGGCGATCTGTTCGGTACTCATGACGGCTCCGATCGGGTCAGGCGCGCGCGAGGGCGGCGGCGTAGGCGGAGCGTTCGAAGCGCCCGGCCGGAGTGAAGCGGGCGAGCACGGATTCGGCATCCGTACCGGTGATCTGGGCGATCAGCGCCTGCGCCTGCTCGACGGAACCGATGCCCAGCAGCGGCTGCGGCTGGTGCAGCAGCGCGACCAGCGCCGAAGCGATTCGGTCGTCGACCGCGGCCGCGGCGAAGAACAGGTTGCCGATCTCCGCGAATTCCGGGTCGCCGAGGAACAATCGGGTGACCTTGTTCGCGGCGTCACCGCGGGCGGCCAGGAACTCCGCGTAGCGGGCCTCGATCCAGGCCGCGTCGAACGCGCCGTCGTGCACGGCGGCGGCCGCGACCAGGCGCTGCGCCTGGATCAGCCCGGCCTGCGCGCCCTGCCCGGCGATCGGGTCGTAGGCGGCGGCGGTGTCACCGAGCGCGGCGACCGCGTGCCAACTCGCGGTGTGCCCGACACCCTTTCGCACCACTGGCCGCACCGCACCCTTGAGCCAGGAGTGCGGATCCTCCTCGATCACCCGGGTGGCGAGCACCTCCGGCAGATCCCAGTCGATGAAATCCCGGTAGAGCTGCTGCACGATCCGGTGCGCGGAGGCCGCCGAATCGGCTGCGGCGAAACGACTCTCCCATTCGCTGCCCGGGCGCGCCCAGCCCAGGAACGCCCAGCTCGGACCGGCGTCCTTGTGCAGGTACGGCCCCCACCAGCCCTCGCCCTGGTCGGCGAAGATGGAGAAGCCGCTGTGCCCGCCGCCCGCGCGGCTGCGGTGCGCGAAAACGCTGTCGTCGTGCGGCAGTCCGGTCACCGTGACGGTGAGCAGCGAACGCTGTGGGCTGCTGTAGACGCTGCGTTCGGCGTCGACCGGGAACAGGTCGGACAGTCCGGCCTTGCCGGTCGCCACCAGGGTGAGGTCGTTGGCCGCGGCGATGTGGTCGAGGGTCTCCGGCGTGATCTGCGCGACGACGAATCGTCCACCCCGCTCCTGGAACTGGGTCAGGCGTTCGTCGGCCTTCAGCCGGGTGTCGACCGCGACGCCCGCGAATCCCTGGAAATGCCCGTCGAATTGGATGAGTTCCTCGCGCTCGGGTCCCGCGATGCGCACGCTGAGACCGGTGTGCCGGGGCGCGCGTCCGGTGTAGGTGTCCAGTCCCAGTGCCGATTCGGCCTGCTGGGTCTCGCCGAATTCCAGTGCGGTGCCGGTGGCGGGGACGTCGTCGCGCAGTGCCCGCTGCTCGCGGTCGCTGTAGAGGCTGACGTCGAATCCGGCGTCGAGCAGGCCCAGGGCCGCGGTCACGCCGGTCTGTCCGGCGCCGATGACGGCCGCCGAACGGGTGGAGGATTGCTGCGATGTCATGGTGGAGCCTTCCTGTTCTGTTCGAGCGGTCAGCGGGTGACGGCGGATCCGGGGCGGGAGACGGCGTCGGGCAGTGCGGTGGAGTCGGGGCCGCCCAGCCGGTAACGGGCGCCGCGATGTTCGGGCGGCAGGCGGTCGCCGCGGTCGAGGAGTTTGCCGCGCAGCGTGCCGGGGGCGTAGTCGGTGGCGTACGCGCCGCGCGCGGTCAGCTCCGGAATCACATGCCGCACAATGTCTTCGAAGCTGCCCGGCGTGATGGCGTAGGCGAGGTTGAAGCCGTCGAGGTCGGTGTCGGAGGCCCAGTCCTGCAGCAGGTCGGCGACGGTGGCGCCGGATCCGGTGAATACCGGTCCCATACCGCCGATTCCGGCCCAGCGGCCGATATCGCGGACGGTCCATTCGCGCCCGTCGTCGTCGAATTCCTGGAAAGCGGCCACGGCGGACTGGATGGCGTTGCTCTGCACATTGCCGATGGGATCGTCGAGGTCGTAGGCGGACAGGTCGATGCCCATCCAGCCGGACATGAACACCAGCCCGCCCTCGATGCTGGCGTAGGAGAGGTATTCCTCGTGTTTGCGCGCGGCCGCCTCGTCGGTGCTGTCGGTGATGATGGTGGCCAGCGCGTAGATGCGGGCCGAGTGCCGATCACGCCCGGCGGCCTCGAGTGCGTCGCGGATGCGCGAGACGGTCTGCGCCAGAATCCGTTTCGAGGGTCCGGCGATGAAGATGGCTTCGGCGTTCTCGGCGGCGAAGCGCACTCCGCGCGGTGACGCACCGGCCTGATAGATGGTGGGCGCGCGCTGCGGCGACGGCTCCGACAGGTGGATGCCCGGCACCGTGTAGTGCGTGCCGCGATGCCCGATGTGGTGCACCTTCGCCGGATCCACGTAGACGCCGTTGGCGGCGTCGCGCACCACCGCGTCGTCCTCCCAGGAACCCTCCCACAGCTTGTAGAGGACTTCGAGGTATTCGTCGGCGCGGTCGTAGCGATCGTCGTGGTCGAGCTGGTCGTCCTCGCCGAAATTCCTTGCCGCCGAAGGCAGATACCCGGTGACGACATTCCAGCCGATGCGCCCGCCGGTGAGGTGGTCGAGGGTGGAGAGCCGGCGCGCGAACGGATACGGATGCTCGAAGCCGGTGCCGGTGGTGATGCCGAAGCCGAGGTGCTCGGTGACCGCGGCCATCGCCGAGACCAGCAGCAGCGGGTCGGCCACCGGGATCTGCGCGCCTTGGCGCAGCGCCGCGACATCGTCGCCGCCGTAGACGTCGTAGGTGCCGAGCACGTCGGCGATGAAGATGCCGTCGAATCGCCCCTGCTCCAACAGTTTCGCGAGCTCGGTCCAGTAGCTCAGCTCCTTGTACCGGTGCGGCTGGTCGGCCGGATGCCGCCACAGTCCCGGCGACTGGTGCGCGACACAGTTCATGTCGAAGGCGTTGAACCGGATTCGCCGCGTCATCGGGCCGCCTCCGTGGTCGTGTCGGCAGTCGCCGCCGTAGCACCACCGCGCTCGCCCGCACTCCACGCGAACGGCAACTCCGCGCCGTTGAGCAGGTGGTCGCCGATGGCCCGCGCCTTCTGGATGGCCGGATTGTGCACCGAGATGGTGCGGGCGTTGCGCCAATGCCGGTCCAGCCGCAGGCTTTCCGAGACGATCGAGGCTCCACCCAGTTCGAACAGCAGGGTGGTGGCGGGCAGCACCAGATCGATCACCGCCAGCTGGGCCTGCGCCGCCGCGAGTTCGATTGCCACCAGGTCGTTTTCGTCGGCAGCACCGCGATCGAGCACTCCGTCGAGCTGTTCGGCCACGGCCAGCACGGTCGCCCGCGCGGCGAACGCGGCACTCGACAGCCGCCCGATCACCTGCTGCACGAGGGGATCTTCGCGCGGCAGGTCCGCGACCGAATGCGTATAGCCCCGAGTGCGCGCCGACACCCACTCCCGGGCATCGGATTCGGCCCGCTCGGCGATCCCCGCAAGCACCGCGAGCTGCACCAGTTGCAGGTAGGCCGTCGAATAGGTGGGCCCGGGCGCACCGTACCCGGGCCCGAGGATGTCCTCGTCCCGCACGGCCACATCGGTGAATTCGGTGGTGCCGCTGGCGGTCAGGCGCTGCCCGAACCCGTCCCAGTCGTCGTGCTGGCGCACCCCTAGTGCGTCGGCGGCGACCAGCACACCCACTCGTTCCCCGTCCTTGTCCGCCGCGGTCAGAATGTGGTCGGCGTACAAGGATCCGGTGCTGTAGTACTTGGTCCCGTTGAGCAGCCACCCCTCATCGCTGGCTGTGAGCCGGGTCCGGTACCGATCCACCGCGCCGACACCGGGTTCGGTGATCGCATTGCCGACCAGCGTCCCCGCCGCCACCGCGCGCAACCAGCGTTCGCGTTCCGGTCCGGGCGCGGCCAGCAGTTGATCTTCGACGAACGCCCAGTGCACCCGAAGCGCCTGCGGCAGATTGGATTCCGCGGCGGCCAGGTCGATCAGCAGCCGGAAGACCTGCCGCACGCTCGCGCCACGACCGCCGAATTCGACCGGCACCCGCAGCGCGCCGAAGCCCGCCGCCCGCAGCCAACCGACCTCCTCGTACGGAAGCCGGCGATCGACTTCACGTTCGACCGCGCCGCGCGCGATGCGTTCGAAGATCGGCCCGAATGTCGCATCCAGGTCGGAGTCTGCGGGGGTTGTCGCCTCGGTGGATGTCATCGTCACACGATCGCCCGGCGATCGCGGGCGGGCACCGGTTAGGCGCACCGGGATTGAAAGGTTCAGCCATCGCTCAGCGACGAGTCAGGCGTGGCGTTCCAGGTCGGCGAGCAGGATGCGGGCGATGCGGTCCAGATGCTCGAGATCCTGATCCGACAGCACCGACAGCATGCGGGTCTCGTTGGCGAAGTGCTCGGTGACCACGACATCGATCAGTTTCAGCCCACCGTCGGTGAGGGCCACCCGCACCGCGCGGCGGTCGTTCGCGTCGGCGATCCGCCGCACCAGTCCGGCCTGTTCGAGCCGGTCCAGGCGACCGGTCATACCCGCACGCGACAGCATCAGCGTGTCGGCGAGCACCGAGGGGTTGAGCTCGTGGGGCGTGCCGGAACGGCGCAGTGCCGCAAGCACATCGAACTCCCCGCGCTGCAATCCGTGTGCGGCGAAGACGGATTCGACCTGCTCGCCCGCGAGCGCGTAGAGGCGCCCAAGGCGGCCGATGACGGCCATGGCCTCGCCGTTCAGGTCGGGCCGCTCGCGCAGCCACTGCTCCTGGATCACATCGATCGCGTCGCGTTCGTCCTCAGCCATGGACACATTCTATTCGATGCCATATAGTTCGGTAGCGAATTATCTACTACCGAATAGTACGGAGCTTGCAATGAACACCACCGACCGTGCCGCCGCCATCCGCCAGCCCCAGGACGCCGAGATCCGCGGCGGCGGGCCCACCTCGGTGCGCCTGCTGATCGACTCGAACGACGCGGGCGGTTCCTCCAGCACCGTCGAGGTCACCCTGGGCCGTGGAGCGGACGGCGCCACCCCGCACTTCCACACGCTCTCCGACGAGCTTTTCTACGTCGCCGACGGCGAACTACAGGTGATGGTCGACGACAAGTTCGTCACCGTCGGCGCGGGCGGGGCACTGGTGGTGCCCAAGCACATGCCGCACGCCTTCGGCGCCGCACCGGAGAGCACCGCGCGCATCCTCATCGCCCTGACGCCGGGCGTGGAACGGCACTCCTACTTCCGCTTCCTCGAGCGCCTGGCCACCGGCGAGGTGACACCCACCGAATTCGAGGCCGCACAGCAGGATTACGACAACCACTTCATCGACGCCCCGCGGTGGTGGGCCGAGCGCAATGCCAACCGCGCCTGAACCGGTGTCCGATCAGTCCGGCAATGCCCCCGCGACAGCGGGGGTCCACCGATAGCCCGGCAATCGCCGCCGCTGTGCCGTAGACCACTGAAAATACGGAATGTTCGTACGCGGGAACCGGGTTGGTAGTTGAATGGCTTTCTCTGTCCCCATCACCGTCCGCGGCTACGAGCTCGACATCAACGGGCACCTCAACCAGGCGGTCTACCTGCAGTACGCGGAACACGCCCGCTGGGAGCTGCTGCGCGAGAGCGGACTGCCCGGGGAGAAGCTGGTGGCCGCGGGGATCGGGCCGGTGGTCCTGGAGACCACCATCAAGTATCTGCGCGAGCTGCATCTCGGCGACGAGGTCAGCGTGAGCTGCGAATTCGAGTTCATCAGCGGCAAGGTGTTCACCATGCGCCAGCAGATCACCAAGCTCGACGGCACCGTCTCGGCCAAGATCGACGTGGTCTCCGGCATTTTGGATCTGAAAGCACGCAAACTGGTTGCGGATCCCGGTGCGGCGCTGCGGGCCATTGCGGATCGCCCCGACGTGCTCGGCCTCTGAACGGACGCCACGGTACGGAATTCGATCCGGGGTGTCGGCGAAAATCTTTCGGCGGGAGCGGTTTCCGGGAACCCGGCGGAGTTTGCCGGGGCAGCTGAAATCTGCCGATGCGGACCGATTTCGTGGCGTCGCGGGATATGATTCAGATCACGCTCGGCCCCGCAGCAAATCCCGAGCAGATCGGAGTTCAGCATGACCGGCGCCCTGCACCGAACCGGATCCGCCACCCTCGCGAGCACCTCGCCACCGCTATCCGGCTATCTTGTCGCAGCCACCGAGCTAAGTATCAGCGTGCGAGTCGCCGACGGCACCTGGACCTTCCATCGCGCCGATATTCTCGATATCGCGC
Source organism: Nocardia sp. NBC_00511 (assembly GCF_045161165.1). Classification (NCBI taxonomy): domain Bacteria; kingdom Bacillati; phylum Actinomycetota; class Actinomycetes; order Mycobacteriales; family Nocardiaceae; genus Nocardia; species Nocardia sp. NBC_00511. Next base: position 2,009,091 of record NZ_CP107849.1, on the reverse strand, counting down.
ACTGGGACGCGGCGGCCCCGGCGAGCAGCGAGGGCAAGCCGGTACTGGTGCGGGTGCGCGGCGGCGTCACCGCCGATTTCACGCAGCGCCGCCGGGTCGAGCTCACCGACCGCCCGCTGACCCTCGCCCCGGACCAGAGCCCCGCCCGCGGTGACGACGAACTGCGCCGCCTCACCGAATCCTGGGCGCGCGGACTGGAACTCACCGCCGCGCCCGGCGTCGGCGGCGCCACCATGACCTGCTGTCAGACCCGATCGCTGCACGGCAGCGACGACGGCATCGCCTGCGACAGCCTGGACTGACGAGCCGGATATGGCCGCCCGCGCCACGGGATCGGTGCTCGTCGTCACCGAAGCCGACGACCTCCACGGCGATGCGCTGGCCGCCACGCTGCGGAAGTACCACGGCCACACCCCGATTCGACTCGACATGCGCGACTTTCCGCGCGAGAACGGCACTTTCCGGCTCGGCGCCGACGGCACCTACCGCTCGCTGTCGCATCTGTTCGGGGTCGACGACGTCACCTCGGTCTGGTGGCGGCGGCCGCACCCCTGCCCCGTCCCGGGCAGCACCAGCACCGAGGACGACGCCTACCGGCAGGCCGAATGTGACGGATTCCTACAGGGTCTGCTGTGGTCGGTGCCCGCGCTGTGGGTCAACGATCCCGGCGCCGACCGCACCGCGAGCCGCAAGATCGTCCAGCTCGAGACCGCCTACCGGGCCGGATTCGCGATCCCGGACACCCTGGTGACCAACGATCCGGACGAGGCGCGCGGATTCATCGAATCCCGGCCCGGGCCGGTCGTTTACAAGCGCGTCGGAACCGGACGCGCCGCGTTCACCGAGACTCGCTTGGTGACGGCGGCCGACCGTTTGCGGCTGCCCACCATCCGCAACTCCCCCACCATCTTCCAGGACTACATCCAGGCCGAGTGCGATTTGCGCATCGTCTGGGTGGACGGGATCGAGTGGGTGGTGCGGATCGACTCGCAAGCCGGTGTGGGACGGGTGGATTCGCGCCTGGACACCTCGGTGGCCTTCACCGCGGACCGCCTGCCCGCGTCGGTGAGCAAGTCGCTGACCACGCTGATGGGCGCGCTGGGACTGGCTTTCGGCGTGCTGGACCTGCGCGTCGGCCTCGACGGCGAGTTCTACTTCCTCGAAGTGAACCCGCAGGGCCAGTTCGCCTACCTCGAAATCAAAACGGGGCTACCGATTTTCGAGAGTCTGGCCAATCTGCTGGTGCTCGGCGACGGGACCGTCACGCTCGGCTGAGCGCTCGCTTGGAGCCGTGGCCGATCCCGGGCCGGGAAGAAAATCGCAGGTGTCACCCGAAATCGCGGAAACTCGAGCGGCTTTCACCGCCCGAATCCGCGATCTCGCGTCCGGTTACTTGCCGGCCTTGGCCGTCGCCTTGCGCCGGTTGGCGCCGCCACGGCTGCGGAGTTGCACATGCGACTCCACCAGCACGTTGTGAATGAAGCCGTACGAGCGCCCGGTTTCCCGGGCGAGGGACCTGATACTGGCTCCGGCCTCGTACTGCTTCTTGAGCTGGGATTGCAAGCGATCTCGGGATTTCCCGGTGACGCGCGTGCCTTTACCCAATACGGCTTTACCCTGTGTGGGCCTGTCACTCATGGCTGATCCTCCGAGTCGCCGCGGGCGCCTCATTCCAGGTTAGAGACTCGGATGCCTGTGATCAACGAAACCTTGTGATACGAATCACTTAGTTTCACATTTCGGGCTTTTCGCCACCGTTTCGGCAGGACTCGCGGGCCCGGATTGTGCTGTGAGACGGTTGATTCCGCCGCGCGGACCCGGAAAACCGGCTCACGCCAGCTGGATGAGCTCCAGATACTCCTGCGACCAGTGGTCCTCGGTGCCGTCCGGCAGCATGATGACCCGCTCCGGATTGAGCGCCTCGGCCGCGCCCGAATCGTGGGTCACCAGCACCACCGCGCCCGCGTAACTGCGCAGCGCGTCGAGCACCTGCTCACGCGAGATCGGGTCGAGGTTGTTGGTGGGCTCGTCGAGCAGCAGCACGTTCGCGGCCGAGGAGACCAGACCTGCCAGTGCCAGACGGGTCTTCTCACCACCGGAGAGCGTGCCCGCCGGCTGCTCGAGCTGCGGGCCGGAGAACATGAACGCGCCCAGCAGACCGCGCAGATCCTGTTCCCCCGCGTCCGGGGCCGCGTGGCGGATGTTCTCCCACACGCTGGCCTGATCGTCGAGGGTGTCGTGCTCCTGCGCGAAATACCCGATCTTGAGGCCACGGCCGGTATCGATCTGCCCGGCGGTCAGCGGCTCGACCCCGGCCAGCAGCCGCAGCATGGTGGTCTTACCCGCGCCGTTGAGACCGAGGATGACGACCCGGCTGCCCTTGTCGATGGCCAGGTTCACGCCGGTGAAGATCTCGAGGGACCCGTAGAGCTTGGTCAGGTTGGTGGCCATCAGCGGTGTCTTGCCGCAGGGCGCGGGCTCGGGGAACTTGATGCGCGCCACCCGGTCGGCCACGCGGACCTCGTCGACCTCCGAGAGCATGCGCTCGGCGCGCTTGACCATCTGGTGTGCCGCAGCGGCTTTCGTCGCCTTCGCACCGAGCTTGGCGGCCTGCTGCTTGAGCGCGGACGCCTTCTTCTCGGCATTGGCGCGCTCACGGACGCGGCGCTGCTCGTCGGTGGAGCGGGCGTCGAGGTACTTCTTCCAGCCCATGTTGTAGATGTCGGCCTCGCCGCGCACCGCGTCCAGGAACCACACCTTGTTGACCACGTCGCCGAGCAGTTCGACATCGTGGGAGATGACGATCAGGCCGCCGTCGTGGCCTTGCAGGAAGCTGCGCAGCCAGGTGATGGAGTCGGCGTCGAGGTGGTTGGTGGGCTCGTCGAGCAGCAGCACGGTGTCGGACTTGCCGCCGGAGCCGTCGGAGGCGCTGAACAGGATGCGCGCCAATTCGATTCGACGACGCTGACCACCCGAGAGGGTGCGCAGCTCCTGACCGAGCACCCGGTCCGGCAGCCCCAGGCTGTTGCAGATGCGGGCCGCTTCGCTCTCCGCGACGTAACCGCCGAGCGCGGAGAACCGCTCCTCGAGCCGGCCGTACTTGCGAATCGCCTTCTCCCGCTCGGCATCATCGGCCACCTCGGCCATCAGAGCCTGCTGCTTCTCCATATCGCGCAGCAGGGCATCGAGCCCGCGCGCGGACAGCACCCGGTCCTTGGCGAGGATATCGAGGTTGCCCTCACGCGGATCCTGGGGCAAATAGCCGATTTCACCCGATCGAATCACCTTCCCGGCGTAGGGTTCCCCTTCACCGGCGAGAATGCGCAGCGTGGTGGTCTTCCCAGCGCCGTTGCGGCCCACAAGCCCGATACGATCACCGGCCTGCACCCGCAGCCCCGAGCCGGGCGCGGTCAGCAGGGTGCGGACTCCGGCCCGGACCTCCAGGTCGGTCGCGGTGATCACAAGCGTCTCCTAGGTGCATCTGGTTTGCTGATCAATAACCAATCGATTGTGCGCCCATAGACACACAAGAACCACCAATTTTACTTCAAGAGCGACCAGGTCCTGGCATCGCTACCTGCGCCGCGATCGGTCGTAGTCGCCGAATGCCTCCGGCAGCCCGCAACGGCCCAGCATGTGCGCCATTCAGCGCGGTATCGATGCAGCTCGAGCGCCATCCGGTGCATAAAACCGGCCTGCCTGTATGTCTATGATTGGGTCGGCGCAGACCAGCTGCCGAGTTCGAATCCTGATGTCCAGCGTGTTGTCACGAGTCGAGGGGTTTGTGCATGCGTCGAGGTAGGCGGTTTCTGGCGGTCGGCGGGATCGTGGTGCTGCTGATCTCGGTGATGGCGGGCAGTCTCGCGGTGTATCGGGCGCAGAAGGAGCACGGGCGGGCGATCTCCGGGTTCGGGGATATCGACCATCCCGATCGGGTCGATCTGTACGTGTGGGTGATCCGGATCGATGCGGCCGCACAGCAGGTCGCGCTGCAGATCACGCCGACGCCGCAGGGGCGGTTCGCGAACTCGGGCGGCACGTTCACCGCGGATCTTCTGGTGTACGGGTCGGGGCAGCGGGCGGATCCGATCAAAGTCGCTGCGGGAGAGCAGATTCCGAGCTTCGATCGGACCATCGCGATGGGCGGGGGCGGCATGATCACCGACTACCCGTTCGACAAATACGATGCCGATCTGGGCTTCGTCGCCGAAATCGACGGCGCGGCAGTGCCTGTCGTGGTGCAGGCCCAGAACGGGGACGCGTTCTTCACGGTCACGCCGCAGTGGCACGACACCGCTCAGCCGATCGGTCAGGTCGGGCTGATGCTGCACATCACCCGATCCCCGGCGGCCCAGATCTTCGCGATCTTCGTCATGGTGCTGATGCTCGGGCTGGCGCTGGCGGCCGCGATCGTCGGCTACTACCTGATCACCCGGCAGCGAGTGATCGTGATCCCCGCCTACACATTTCTCGCGGCCCTGCTGTTCGCTTTGATCCCGCTGCGCAACGCGGTGCCCGCGTCACCACCGATCGGGTCGATCATCGACTTCACGTCGTTCTTTCCCGCCGAGGCCATCATCGCGCTGACGCTCATCGTCGCTGTCATCCACGGCTATCGCAGCGAGGTGCGCGCGGCCGAGTCGGCGTGAGGCACTCGATGCATTCATGCTGCGCCCCACCGAATTCCCGCTCGAGGTCTGCGACCTGTGGCCGTTCCCCGGTGCGGTCCACCCGGTTACCCCCACCCGCCCACCGGGTGCCGCACCACTGCTGTTCGTCGCCCAACGCCAAGATCCGACCACCCCGGTATCGAATGCCGAACGCATGGCGCGCTACACGAACACTGCCCTCCTGGTCCTCGAAGGTGACGGTCACACACTGGTTTTCAGCGACGTGAACCGTTGCGTCGACGGCGCGGTCACCCACTACCTCCGCGATCCCGACGCCGCCCAGAGCGCAACGTGTCAGTGAAACCCGCTGCGTCGCACTGTGGGCCGCGCACGAGGCGTCGAGTCAGCAGCTCGAGTTGGGCCCCGGCGGTTTGGTGAGGCACGGGATTCCCGACCCGGTCGCATTCACGAGCTGAGCCAGGATCTGAACAATCCCGTTGGCGAAGTCAGTACTGCCGGAGTTCCCGTTCACGTTGGCCGCTGGAGCGGCGGGTTCCGTGGCCATCGCCGGGGCAGCAGCCCCGAGGACGGCGGCACTCAGCGCAACGGTGGCCACGCCCGATCGAAATACGAAATTCACCAGGAGTCCTGCTTTCTCGAATCAACAGTCGGCCGATGCTAGCCGCGCTCGAGTCCCGAAAGTACGAATATCGGACTCGGTATCCGGCCCTCAAATTCATGGGCTCGCGCGATCGGGCAACCTGACCTAGTCGTTCGAGTCGGCGGGTTCCTCGTCCAGGTCGACGTCGACCTTGTCGCGATCGGCCCATTCCAGCAGGGGGCTGATGTCGAAGACGGCGTCGTCGATTCCGGCGTGCAGGTCGCCGAGTTCGGCGTAGCGGGGTGGGACGGTGGTCATGGTGAAGTCGCGGGGGTGCAGGTCGGGGATCTCGTGCCAGTGGACCGGGGTGGAGACGGTGGCTTCGGGAACTCCGCGCACGGAGTAGGCGGCGGCGATGGTGTGGTCGCGGGCGTTCTGGTTGTAGTCGACGAAGAGTTGTTTCGGGTCGCGGTCCTTGCGCCACCAGGTGGTGGTGACGTCGGATGGGGCGCGGCGTTCGACTTCGCGGGCGAAGGCCAGCGCGGCTCGGCGCACCTCTTGGAAACCGTGGTCGGGGTTGATACGCACGTAGACGTGTAAACCCTTGCCGCCGGACGTTTTCGGCCAGCCGACCGCCCCGAGTTCGTCGAGGACCTCGTGCACCACGCCCGCCACCCGCTGTACCCGCGACCACGGGCAGTCGGGCATCGGGTCGAGGTCGATCCGCCATTCGTCGGGCGACTCGGTGTCGGCGCGGCGTGAATTCCAGGGATGGAACTCCACCGTCGACATCTGCACTGCCCAGATCACGTCGGCCAGCTTGTCGACGCACAACTCGTCCGCGGTCCGCCCGTACCGCGGAAAGAACAACTCGACGGTGGGAATCCAGTCCGGTGCGCCAGCGGGCAACCGCTTCTGATGCACCTTCGCCCCGGCCAGCCCCTTCGGAAACCGATGCAGCATGCAGGGCCGATCCCGCAGCGCGTTCACGATCCCGTCCCCCACGCTCAGGTAATACCGAGCCAAATCCAGCTTCGTAGCCCCGGTCTCGGGAAAGTACACCCGATCCGGATTCGACACCCGCACCGTATGCTCCCCCACGCTCAACTCCACCGCGGGCGACGCAGACTTAGTGGCCACCCGTCCGACAATAACGGTCAAACCCCCCACTCACACCTCACCCGGCCGGAATGTCCCCTCACCCGAGCCACGGCAACGCACGTCCCTCTCGGTGATGCTCAAGCCGCAGCCGCACAGTCGGATGCACCGGCAACCCCTCGAGCTCGTCCAACCCGATGAACCGAACCTCCGTCGACTCGTGCGACACCGCGATCTCCCCGCCCACCACCCGCCCGAAGTAGACAACCGCAAACTCTTGCCGCACTTCCCCGTCCGAATACGCGATCACATGCTCCGGATCGGTATAGATCCCCAGCAACCCCGTCACCTCGATCTCCAGCCCGGTCTCCTCCCGAGTCTCCCGAACCGCACACCCCGCCAACGTCTCCCCCACCTCCATCACCCCACCCGGCAACGACCAATTCCCCGAATCCCCCCGCCGCTGCATCAACACCCGCCCAGCCTCATCCACCACCAACGCCGAAGCCCCCGGCCTCAGCGAATTCGCCTTGGGCGCGTTGGGATCTCGGTAGTAGTCACGACGCGAACCCATCGGAAACCCCTCGCTCATAGCTGGTCATCGTGCCCCAGATCTGTTCGAACTGGTCAGCGTAAGACTCGAATATCCCGTATGGAGACAACCTACGCAGGTGCAGAGCCGTGTGCTGGTAGCCGCGAGCCCTGAACAGGTACGGGGTCACGATCATCTCCGAATCGAACCGAAACACCGAGTTGTACAGGTGAGTGGTGTGCAGCCCTACCGCGCATCCAGGGGTGTGTGCGAGCGGTCCCAGCATCGATAGGGCGTTGCGGATCCTGTCGGGAGTGTGCCTCCCATCTGCTCCAGCGTGTCCCGCTCCAGTACGTGAGAACAGTCCGGATCAGCAAAACCCAGCCGGACCACACATCCAGCACGACATTTCGCAGCGATCATCTCGGACGCGTTCGGCAGCAACTCGAACACGAACGGATACGCATACCCGATGATGTCGATTCGTTCGGTTGCTCTGTGCAGCAGGGATATCCAGAGATCATTGGGTATCTCTGCCCGATGAGCGTACGCAGCCAGGACCTCTGCGGTGGCGGGCGCCCCTTTTTGTATGTCCGGGCGCGACGATGGCCATAGCGATTCTTCGGACTCGCACAGCGCCTGAGCAACCTGGAGCCTGGTGCGCCGGTGCGGGATTCGTCCTGCCAGCCAACGGTTGACGGTCTTCACATCCACATTGACCGCACTAGCCAAACCAGCTGAATCGAATCCCGCCCTGAGCATCGCGGACTCCAAGCGTTGGGTCATATCAGAACTCTACGGCGCACTTTCGGGACGCAAGGGACGTTTTGAGTGTCTTCGGAACCGTCCTTTACACAGTTCTGGCGTCCCGGTGTCGTCCCTAACTTGTGGGGTACGGGCCTCGGTACGACTGATCTCCGGCCTGAGCTAGCTCTCCGACCAATCTAGGAGCAGCCATGTCAGACAAGCCGAATGCCGCGCCCTGCGTGTCAGGCTGAGTTGAGACCGCCACTTCACAGCAACTCGACCTGACGCGGGGCGAGAGACGGACCGATTCCCCTTGAGAACTTCCACCACCGTGCCGATGACCGACAATGGTCGGATGGATTCGACCCAGCCGCGCTCGGGCGGCGGCAAGCGCCGCAGTTTCACCCCGGCCCAGAAACTCGCGCACCTGGTCGCCTACGACCGCGCGTGTGAGGACGGGACCGGCGGCGGGGCGTACCTGCGCAGCGTGGGCCTGTATTCGTCATCGATCGTAGAATGGCGAAAACAACGCGACGCCGGTGTGCTGCAAGGCAAATCCCCCGGCGAGAAGGTCGGCAAACTCACCCCCGAACAGGCCGAGATCGCCCGCTTGAAGCGGGAGAACGACCGGTTGAACAAGCGCCTCACGACCACAGAGGCCGCGCTCGACATCATGGGAAAAGCACACGCGCTCTTGCAGACGATCTCCGAGAGCGCGGAGCACGAGCAGCGACCGAACAAACGTTGAGCTACACCTACACCACCCTCGCCGATTCCGGTGTAACCACCAGGCGAGCAAGCGATTTGACCGGACTCGTGCGCGGAACCGTGTTCCGCCGCGCCACCGCCGCGGCGGGGCCGGCCGTGGCCGTCACGGTAGCGCCGGCCGAGCCGAGCAACAAGCTCACCGATCTCGAACGCCGCCGAATCCTCGAGGTACTCAACAGCGACGAGTTCGTCGATTCCGCACCGCTGCAGGTCTACGCCCGACTACTGGACGAGGGCACCTACCTGTGTTCGGTGTCCACAATGTATCGGGTCCTGGCCGAAAACCGGCAAGTCAAAGAACGGCGGCGGCTGGCACGCCACCCGGCGAAAGCCTGCCCCGAACTGGTCGCGACCGCACCCCGGCAGGTGTACTCGTGGGACATCACCAAGCTCGCGGGACCGGTGAAGGGCACCTATTACGACGCCTACATGATGATCGACATCTACTCCCGCTACATCGTCGGAATCCACGTCCATACTCACGAATCCGGTTTGCTGGCAAAGGAATTGATGCTGCAGATCTTCGCCGTCCACGGCATCCCGCAGGTCGTGCACGCCGACCGCGGCACCTCGATGACCAGTAAAACCGTCGCCGCGCTGCTCGCCGACCTCGAAGTAACTCGCTCACACTCACGGCCCCGGGTATCGAACGACAACCCGTTCAGCGAAAGCCTGTTCAAGACCCTGAAGTACGGGCCCGAATTCCCCGAACGCTTCGGATCACTCTGGGAAGCAAGGCAATTCATGTCCGAGTTCGAGCAATGGTACAACCACGAACACCGACACACCGGCCTCGGACTGCACACCCCCGCCGACGTCCACTTCGGTTTGGCCGCCGCCAAAGCCGCCGACCGCCGCGACGTCCTGGCCGCCGCACGCGCACGACACCCGCACCGATTCGCCACCACCACAGCCCCGAAGATCCTCGACCTGCCCGACACTGTCTGGATCAACCCACCGACCGAAAAACCCACCACCAGCCAGGAGCCCGCAACCACCGCCGCTTAACACCGACTGGTCTCATACGGCTTGAAAAATTCCGCGCCACGAACGCGATTGTTCGAGGTCCCCGGCGGAATTTTCGAACTCCGGTCATACGACGACGAATCGACGGACGGGGCAGGGTTCTACCTGGAGTTTCAGGGCCGCCGCACGCTCGATGACCGGTCGCACGAGGAGGCATCGGTGAAGTACAGACCAACCGCCATCGGCTATCTGCGGACAGATGTGTCCGGGTTGAATCAGCTTCGAGATCAATCCCAAATCCGTTCGGCTGCAGAATGTCTCGGCTACGACTTCGCCGACATGGTGATCTACGACCCGAAGTTCGGTCGGCCGCCGTTGGCTCGGTTGAAGGCGCAGGCAACCCGGTTGGATGCTGAGGCGGTTATCGTCCCTGCCGCAGAGCATTTCGAAGGCGGGCTGATACCTGACACGTTGTAGTGAGCCTGGACGTGATCACCGTCAGTCCCGAAGCGACGCATCCTCGGCAAGCTGCACCGCAGCCACGGGAGGCCTATCGCTCGTAGGCGGCGTCTACTCCACGGGTCGCGATCTCGATGGTCAGGTCGAGGCCGATCTCGTAGACGATCAGGGCAATTGCGAAGGCCCAGAGGATGGATCGGGCGCGGACTACGGCGGCGCTGCCGACGTACATGCTGACCAGGCCGGCAGTGAGCCAGGACATCCATAGGCAGGCTTGTGCTGGGATCGATTTCAACGCCGCAGTGGAGAGGCGGTGCCAGTCGCCACCGCCGTATATGAAGTTCGTGTAGCTCGACACCACCCTCAGGGATATGTAGCCGGTGAAGATCGTGATCGGGAGGCCGATCACCACTGAGAGGATTGTGAAGGTGTTGGCTCGGGCGCGACTGTAGGTGGTCGCTTCTCCGGCGGAGGTCATACCGGGCATCCGCTCACCCGCACCAGGATGACGAGTTTCCCGGCGTTGCGAGCTGCGGTCAGTTGGACGGCAACTGCCGTGTGGTCGAAGCTATACCTCTTCGCGTCCGGGTTGGCGACTACCGACGCGCTGCAGTGGTCAGGGCGCGACCCGAGCGCGAGTTGTACCGAGTGGTCCGGGGCCTCTTGTACCCGGTCGACGGGCCGCAAAGCAATCGAGGGGACCTGCACGGCCGTCACCGGGTCCGGATAGGGTTGCGGGCCAGCGAAATACGCCAGACCTTCGGGCAGGTCGTCGCCCGGCGACCACGCGAATGCCGCGAGTCGATCCCATCCGGTGACGGTGACCTGCTGGGCGATCCGCACCGACTCGACCGGGCGATCCTGCCACTGGTGCAGGCGGTGCATGCCGAACATCGGAATCCCCACCAGCGCAATCACCGCGGCTATCGCGCATCCCAGGCGAACCGCCACAGCAGTGCCATACCTCGTGCCGATACGAGTCATCGATCCCCCTCCCGGTCGCCGACACTACCTCGTGGAAGCGGCTCCGAGACGGGCGTGGAGTTGGGCCAGGAGGCAGAATCGCGGGTGTGAAACTCGCGGCCACGTTGATGACCATCGCTGTGACTGCCGTGTCCATGTCGGCTTGTGCGGGTCCAGCCGCTACCGGGTCGGCGCAGCCGGGAACTCAGGTGTCGCTGGCCGGGTGGAAGTTGACGTTGCCGGTGGATTCTGGCGGGCAGTTGTCGGGGAATGCGGCGGTGGTGGATCAGGCCGAGGTTCGCGCGCCGTGGTTGACTCGGAATACCGGCGGTGGGCTGGAGTTCTGGGCACCGGCGACCGGCGCGAGAACGCCGCATTCGCAGCACTCACGGACCGAGCTGGTGAACAGCACGAATTTCGCGCTGGGCGGGGCCCGGCACACGCTGTCCGCGACCGTCGAGGTCACGCAATTGCCCAGTGCCGCACCGAATATCATCATCGGGCAGATTCACGAGCCCGGACCTGTGCCGTTTCTGCTGCTGCATTACGAGGGCGGGCGGATCTTCGCCAGCTGGCGGACCTCGCTGGACGGCTCCACGAAGGCCGGTGAGCAGCAACTCGTTTCGGGGGTGCCGCTGAATTCGGCGTTCACCTACACGATTACGGCGGAGGCCGGGAACACCCTCGGGCTCTCGGTCACCTACAACGGTGCGACGACGAGCGAAACCGTTACCGTGCCTGCGCCGTTCGTCGGGACGCAGGAGCGGTTTCAGGCGGGCGACTATCAGCAGGCGACGACATCCAGTGGACCCGGGGACGGCGGGCGGGTCGTTTTCGATGCGCTGAGTGCGGATTAGCGGTTTCAGACCCCCGGCTCGGGGCTGGATTCACCAGTACTGGTCGCGAGGGCGCGGGGTGGGACGTGGTTGAGGCACGGGCTGGCGGCGTTGCGGTGGTGGCGGTGGGACGCGGGGTTGGGCCGGAGTCGCGGACAGGCTGGCAGCCGGAAATGAACTGTCGTAGGCGGATTCGGCGTGTTCGGATTCGTCGATGCCGGTGGCTTCCGCCTCGTGGTCGACGCGGAAGCCGAAGATCTTGTGGACGATCAGAGCCAGGATCAGGGTGGCGAGGAAGGAATAGGCCATGACCGCGACGGCGGCGACGATTTGGCGTTCGAGCTGGGTGATCCCGCCGCCGTAGAACAGGCCGTTGCCGCCGCCGGGGTTCACCGAGGCGTCGGCGAAGAAGCCGATCAGCAGCGTGCCGACCAGGCCGCCGACCAGATGGACGCCGACCACGTCCAGCGAATCGTCGTAGCCGAAGGTGTATTTCAGGCTGACCGCGAGGGCGCAGCAGACCCCGGCGGCGATACCGATCGCCAGTGCGCCGATGGTTCCGACGAAACCGCACGCGGGGGTGATGGCGACCAGCCCGGCGACCGCCCCGGACGACGCGCCGATCGTGGTCGGCTTACCGTCGCGGATCTGCTCGACGATGATCCAGGCCAGCGATGCCGCGCCCGTGGCGATCGTGGTGTTGGTGAACGCGAGGGCGGCGAGATCGCCTGCGGTCAAAGCAGATCCGGCGTTGAAGCCGTACCAGCCGAACCACAGCAGGGACGCGCCCAGCAGCGTGAAGGGGACATTGTGGGGGCGGGAGATGCTGCGTGGCCAGCCGTGGCGTTTGCCGATCACCAGCGCTACCGCCAGCGCCGCCGCACCGGCGTTGATGTGCACGGCGGTGCCGCCCGCGAAGTCGAAGGCTCCCAGGCGGTTCACGATCCAGCCGCCGACGTCCGAGGACTTCCCGTTCGCATCGCTGTTCGTGAACCCGCTGGCACTGAAAACCCAGTGTGCGACAGGAAAATACACCACGGTCGCCCACAGCACCGTGAACACCAGCCAGGCCCAGAATCGGGTGCGTCCGGCGATCGCCCCGGTGATGAGCGCGGTGGTGATGACCGCGAACATCAGCTGGAACATCACGAACGCCATGGTCGGAATCTGGTGCCCGGCAGGCCCGGACACCGTGCCCTGCGTCATGCGCAGCAGCGTGTGCCCCATGCCGCCGACGAGCCCGTGAAAGGTGTCGTCGCCGAACGCCTCGCTGTAGCCGTACAGCAGCCACAGCGTCGAAAGAACACCCAGGCAGATGAAATTCATCATCAGCATGTTCAGGACGCTCTTGCCACCCACCATGCCGCCGTAGAAGAACGCCAGCCCCGGCGTCATCAACATGACCAGCGCGGCGCTGGCCAGCACCCACGCGGTATCTCCCGGATTCACACTCGTACCTCATATCCGACGGGAAGTCGCGCACAGCATCGAGAACCGCTGTTTCCCCGAGGCACCCGAGGTGTTTCGGCGCGGTGAAATCACAGCGGCCGACGACGGATTGTGAGCTCGGCACCCGCGAAGACCATGCCGCCCGCGGCCGTCCTGATCACCCGGCGCTGACCGGCAACTCCACGGTCGAGGGTGAGGTGAAGGTGACGATGCTGCCCAGCGGGGTCGAACTCTGGAACGGGATCGGGTCCTGCGAGGTGACGGTCAGGGTCAGGCGGTGCCCCGGCGGGAGCGTCCAGTAGGTGGGCTCGAGCTGCCAACTCATGTCGGTCGGGGCGAGCGGGGCCAGGTTGTGGCGGGTCAGCGGCCAGTAGGTGATGGGTTTGCCGGTGCCGTCGGGGCTTTCGTCGTAGAGGATGCCGATCAGCGTGAGATCTGCGCTCGCCGGGATGACGGTCAGGTTCAGGCGGGGACGGCCGGAGATGATGCCGCCGTTGGGGAATGGATTCGTCCGCCATACGCCCGCCGCATTGCGGTCGACGCCGCCGAGCGGGATGGCGGGGGCCAGGCCGAACTGGGCGAGGGTGCCGGTCACGTAGGGCACCGCCGCCACCGCGATGGTGGGGGCGGAAACCATTGGCTGCGACCAGGATTCGGCGGGGTCGGCACCGAGTAGACCGGCTGCGGGGGCCGACAGCGACAGGGTGTCCGGGGACTGCTGGGAGTCGGCGACCGAATCGAAGTAGGCGTAGGGCCCGGTGTCGGCGGGTTCGTAGGTGACGGTGGGCTCGCGGTCGATGCCGTTGTCCGCGCCGTTGATGTAGTGGTCGAGCCAGCGGATCGCCCTGTCCCAGATCGGATTCGGCAGGCCGACGATCTGGCCCGCACCGCCGCCGGTGGAGTGGTCACCGGGTTGCAGCCAGAGCTTCTTGGGCCCGGTGAGCTGGTCGAACAAAGCGTAGGTGGGGTCCACCGGCAGCAGGCTGTCCTGCCAGTCGTGGGCGAGGAACACGGCGGTGCCGTTGGCGTTCAGGGCCGGGATCGAGCGGGCGAGCAGTTCCCGGGACGACAGGGTGGAGAAGGCGTCGCCGTCGCCGCGCAGGATGGTGTCGATACCGCGATGCACCAGGTCGGGACTGTAGCGGTTGGTGGCGACTCCGGTGAGCGCCAGCGCGATCGGACCGCCCGTCTTGGGTGTGCCGTTGGGCGCCAGGGCTTCGCCCGGATCGCCGGGCGGCGAATCCGCCACCACCGCTTTGACTCTCGGGTCGTGGGCGGCGGCCAGGATCGCCATGCCCGCACCGTAGGAGCCGCCCGCCACCGCGATGCGATCCGGGTCGACGTTGAGATTCGCGATGGCCCAGTCGATTACGGCCGAGGCGTCGGCGGCGTCGCGGTCGCCGAGCAGATCCACCTCCCCGCCGGAGAGGTACATGCCGCGCGCGGTGTATTCGATGGAGACGAAGTTCTCGCCGGTCGATAGCTTGTAGGCCGATCCGAGACTGCCCACGGCGGGCATGCCCCACCCGGAGGGTTGCAGGACGAGCGGATTCTTGTGGGTGGCGATATCGGCGGGCGCGGTGATGACCGCGTTGAGCTGCACACCCTCCGCCCCCGGAATGAACATGGTGGTGGCCTGGCCGCCGGGCACCGGCACGGCGCGCGCGGGCGTAATGCCCAGTGCGGTGCCGCCCGCGACCAGCAGGGCTGAGGCGGCCATGGCCTGGAAGAGTCGTTTCGTCATCGAAATCCCCGCCCTCAGTGGCCCAGTAGGTCAGCGATGATCAGCCCGAGATTGTGAGCGAGGGAGTTCGGCGACATCAGCACATAGCCGACAAGGGTGCCGAGGAGATCGGGTGCTGGCAGTTCGTTCATGCGGTGTCCCAGTCGATCGAGGTCGCAGGCGCCGAGGGAAGGGCGCCTGCCACCAAGAGCGTACTGCTCGTTTGTGATTCATATGACCATAAATCAATCATGAACAATCACAACAGGAAAGAAACCGCCGCGCGGAGCCCTACGCCGAACCGCTACCGACGTCGGGCAGCCAGTTCCCGTGGAAGCCGTATGGGACGCGCCGCGGCAGCTGAATCGTGGCCAGCGGATCGGCCGCGAGATCACCCGCGTCGAGAATGACCAGATCACTGCGGTTCTCGGCCGCGTCGTAGACGTAGGTCATGAGATACCCGTCCCCGCCGGGGCTTTCATCGGCCGCCGCGAACGACGCCTCCGACGGCGTACGGCCCGGCTTGAACTCGTGCACGGCACTCGCGCCGGTGTGCAGGTCGTAGCGGATCAGCGCTCCCGTGTCCCGCGAGACCGTGACGTGCCCGTAGCGAGAGTCCAGTCCCGCCAGCCGGTCGTCGATGCGCGGGAATTCCGCCGCCCGGTCGTCGAGCTGCTCCTCCCGCACCACACCGCTGGCCAGATCGATGGTCCACCGCCACAGCGACGCCGGGTCGAACACCTTCGAATCCTCCCGCCACAGGCTCGAATACCGCATGACGTGCAGGATGATCCGGCCCGGCTCCTCGTGCGCGTTGAGCGTGTGGAAGACGTAGCAGGGGTCGATGTCGAACCACCGCACCGCGCCGTGCGGATCGTCGCGGCGCAACACGCCCAGTCGCGCCCGGTAGTCGTCGTTCCACCGGAACGGCATGCCCGCACCGGCCATCGCGGTCGGAAGATCGAAAAGCACCGGCAGATCCATGAATACGACATGCCCGGAGGTGAGCGCGAAATCGTGGTGCATGGTGGCGGCGGGCACGTCGATCACCCGGCTGACCTCGAGATTGCCCGCGGCGTCGGCACGGTGATAGGTCAGGTACGGCTCGAACACGTCGTAGCCGAAGAAGTGCAGTTCGCCGGTGGTCGGGCAGGTCTTGGGGTGCGCGGTCATGGCGGTGGTGAGCTTGCCGTCGAAGTCGTAGGGCCCGACAGTGTCCAGCTCACAGGTCAATTCGTAGGGGAACGACGCTTCGACCAGCGCGAGGGTGCGTCCGGCGTGCCGCACCACATGGGTGTTGGCGACGCCCGCGGCCAGATCCCGATTGCCGAATTCGTCGCGGCCGCGGGCGCCGTCGGTGAAGGTGGTGGTGCGCACCCAGCGATTGCGGTAGGCCACGGCCCGCCCCTGCTCCAGGCGGACGCCGTGCACCATGCCGTCACCGAGGAACCAGTGCGGTGAGGCGGCCTCGTGTGGATTGGGTCCGTTGCGCAGATACCAGCCGCTGAGTTCCTCGGGAATCGTTCCGGTAGTGGGCAGTTCGACGGCGGTGACTTCCTCGGTGACGGGTGCGTAGTTGCCGGTCAGGTACGGGATGGCGGTCATCAGCGAAACCAATCTGGAGTACGGGTCATTCCGCGGCGGGCTCGGCGAGCGAGCGGGCCTTGGCCTGGATGTGGGCGACGTAGCGCAGGGTGAAGGTGACCGGGATGGCGAAGGCCAGCACCTGCACCACCGTGCGCGCCCCGGACTGGTGCGCGAACACCACGAGCAGCACGCAGCCGATGGCGAAGCTGGCGGTCCACACCCAGGTCAGCACGTACGCCGTCCGGATGAACAGCGGCTGATCCCAGAACTCCTGCGGCGTGGTCTGTTTGGCGATCGGCAGGGTGAACGGCACCCGGATCGCCAGCGAGATCCCGGCGATCAGCGCCAGCACCCCGGAGGAGATGGCGGGCATGTACGGATGCAGGGCGGTGTGCGGATCGGTGAACGCGAGCACGGTCAGCGCCGCGAAGAACACTCCCGACCCGATATCGATGATCAGCGAGTCGATCTTCTGACCCGACCGCAGTTGCATCGCGATGCTCGTCGCCGAGATCAGGAGGGCGATCAGCGCCGACCACTGCCAGTGCTCGGAGGGAATGATCGCGTAGACGATCCAGGGGGCGAAGGTGCGGAGGTAGGTCATGTGCGGTGCTCCTCGACAGCAGACCGTGGCTGAAATTCCCCATCAAGCGTGACGTTCCAGTTTCGACATGTCAATACTGGAATGTAGACTCATGGGCATGAGCCTCCGGTACGCACTGCTGGGTCTGCTGTCGGAACGCCCGGCCGCGGGCTACGACCTGCTGCGACGATTCAAGGAGTCGCTGGGCAACGTCTGGTCGGCCACTCAGAGTCAGATCTACACCGAGCTCACCAAGCTCGCCGAGGCCGACCTGATCGAGGTCAGCGACGAGGGCCCGCGCGGCCGCAAGGAGTACACGATCACCGCGGCGGGCCTCGCCGACCTGCGCGCCTGGCTCACCGGGACCGAACCGAAACGGCAGGCGCGCAACGAAATACTGATGCGCGTGTTCTTCCTGAACCTCACTTCACCCGACTATGCCCGCACCTACCTGACCGGTATCGCGGACCGCTCCGCCGCTGCCCGCGACGAACTCGACGCACTGCGCCAGTCCGTCGACTGGGACGACAGCGAGCTGTCCCGCTACGGCCGCATCGCCATGGAGTGGGGTGAGCGCTTCCACGAGATGAACGAGCAGTGGGCGCTCTGGGCACGCGAACAGCTGCCGCCCGAGGACTGACTCACTGCAGGGTGAACGCCTTGGCCTGCCCGGTGACCACGGTGCCGCCCGAATCGACCAGGGCCACGCGCACCTGCACCTGGTCGCCGGACTGCACGGGCGTCCCATCGGCGGCCGGGCTCATCGGGATGGTGGCGCTGTGCTGCGATCCGTCGCAGGTGACCGCCATCTGGGTGCCGGTCGAGGAGGGCTTGTCGGCGTTGGTGCCGCCGACCATGGCCTGCACGCTGCTCACGCCCGCACCGGATTCGCAGGCGTAGTTCACCCCGACCGTGTCGGATCCGGCATTCTGGATGTCGATGGAGGTGGCCGCGAACGCCGATCCGGCGCACAGCACACCGACCGCGCTCAGCGCCGCGAAGGCAGTGGTGATACCGGCAGAACGCCCGCGATTTCGAGTGGTGACCATGGGTTTTCGTTCCTCCTGGGTGACGGGATACAGATCTCTGAACACACCGGGAAAGACACGCGGCCCGAATTCACCGCAACATCCATGGTCGCCCGAGCAGGTGTGATCCCGTGGGAGAACCGCTCGGTTCGGCGCGTCACCGGCCGGATGTCCCGGCCGCGCAACCCGAGGAATCCGGGAGAACGCCCACACCATGCGGCGGACACGCGTCGGGGGCGGGCCGCATGCGACCCGCCCCCGACACCCGTATCTACCTACTCCGCGTCGAGATACACCGGCAGCGCGGTGTGCCCGTTGGAGATGAAGCTGCCCAGCGGCGTCAATTCCGTTGCGTCCGTGGCCAATCGCAGGTTCGGGAAGCGCTCGAACAGAGCCGGGAGCGCGGTGGCGGCCTCCAGGCGGGCCAGCGGCGCGCCCAGGCAGTGGTGCGCGCCGTGCCCGAAGGCCACGTGCTGATCCTTGGTGCTGCGGTGGATGTCGAAGGCATCGGCGGTGTCGCCGTGGATCTTCGGATCGCGGCTGGCACCGGCGTAGGAGGCCAGGATCGCCTCACCCTTGGGGATGTGGAAGCCGTCGCCGTCGATGTCCTCGACCGCGTAGCGCAGCGGCAGGTGCGCGACGGGCGCCTGGTAGCGCAGCGTCTCCTCGATCAGATCCGACCACGGCACCCGGCCCGCGAGCAGGTCCGCGCGCTGCTCGGGATGGGTGAGCAGGGCGACGATGGCCTGATCGAGCAGGTTGACGGTGGTCTCGTGGCCGGCGTTGACCACCAGCATGAGCGTCTCGACGAGTTCCTTGTCGGTCAGCGGCGAGCCGTCCTCGTCGCGCTCGGCGATCATGGCGCTGGTGATGTCGTCGCCCGGGTGCTCGCGGCGGTAGGTGACGAGTTCGCCCACCCGCTCGTACATTTCGAGGAAGTTGGCCATCGACTGCTCGGCGGTGAACGAGCCGTCGAAGAAGCCGTCGACGCACTTGTGGATGGCCGCGTCGAGGTGTTCGGGGACGCCGAGCAGCCCGCTGATCGTCTGGATCGGCACCGGGTAGGCGTAGAGCTTGCGCAGATCGACGACCTCACCGGCGGGCACCGCGGCCAGATTGGTGAGCAGCTCCGCGACGATGCCCTCGATGCGCTCGCGCATGGCGGTGGTACGGCGGTGGGTGAAGGCCGGGGACACCAGTTTGCGCAGACGGCGGTGATCGGCGCCGTAGGCGGTGAACATGTTCTCCACCGCGATCCACGGCAGCAGCGGCCAGGCCTCGGTGATCTCACCGTTGAGGAACGCCGACCAGTGCTGACGCGGATCCTTGGAGACCCGCGAGTCCGCGAGCAGGCTCTTGAGCACCGCCTGATCGGTCACCGACCAGGCCGGCACGCCGCCGGGCAGCTCGACCAGCGCGACCGGGCCGCGCGCACGGATACGGGCCGATTCGCCCTGGATATCGGTTCCCGTGGTGTCGAGGACGATCGGATCTTGGGACATGAGTGGAGCTCCTTACACAGCCCGCAATGCGGGATTGATCGGAAAATCGACCGGCAGTGCCACCATGGCGCGGTGGAACGGGCCGGGGCGCCAAGAGATTTCGTGCTTGGGCACCGCCAGCTGAAGGTCCGGCAGCGCGTCGAGCAGCTGGTCGATCGCGGTCTGCGCGACCAGGTAGGCGACCGAGCGGGCCGGGCAGGCGTGCGGGCCGGCACTCCACGCCAGATGCGAGCGGTTGCCGGTCCGGTCGCCACCGGCGATCTCCGGGTCGTTGTTGCAGGCGGCCAGGCTGATCAGCACCGGCTGGTTGGCGGGCAGCCAGGTGTCCTCGACCAGCGTGGGCTGACGCGGATAGCTGATCGAGAAATTGGCCATCGGCGGGTCGTTGAACAGCACCTCGTCGAGGGCGTCGCGGGTGGAGAGGCTGCCGCCCAGCACATCTCCGCCGAAGCGGTCGTCGGTGAGCATCAGCAGCAGGGTGTTGGCGATCAGGTTCTGCATCGGCTCGATGCCCGCGCCGTAGAAGCTGACCAGCTGGTACAGCATCTCCTCGTCGTTGAGCGCGGCCGCGTGATGCGCCATGCGGGAGGTGACGTCGTCACCGGGTTCGGCGCGGCGCAGCGCGATGAGTTCCAGCAACGCCTCGGCGAGTGTCTGCATGCCCCAGGCGGCGTTCACGGTGTCGAACAGCGCGGCCATACCGGTGGCGACCCGCTGCCCGATATCGGCCGAGCAGCCGACCAATTGGTTGAGCGCCTCGAACACCAGCGGCAGCGCGTACTGCGACACCAGGTCGGCGGTCCCGATTCCGGCCAGCGATTCGATGATCGGGCCCGCGATGGCCTCGACGGTGGAATGCACGGCGTGCAGGTCGATTCCGTCGATACTGGCGACGTAGGCCTGCCGGTAGCGCACATGCTCGGCACCGCTGTTGCGCAGCGCGTTCGGGTACCACTGCATCATCGGCCGGATCGGCGAATCCTCCGGGATCGTCTCCTGCCAGATGCGCGGATCGGCGGGAAAGTGCTCCGGGTCGTTGAGGATTCGCAGCGCGGTCCGATAGTTGATGACCAGCGTCGCGGGCACCCCGGGCGAGAGCTCGATGGGCACCATCGCCCCGTGGTCGCGCCGCATGCCCTCGTAGGCTCCGTGCGGGTCGGCCGCGAATTCCGGTGTCCCCAGCAGCATTCGGGGTTCGTCCACCCCGGTCGGTGATCCACCCCGTACCGGGCAGCCCCCGGACATCCCTGCGTACGGTGCACGTGAGCCTGTCGTGTCCAAGAACGAAACTCCCTATCGAGGAACAGTTTTCATCGACCCGACCGGTACAACGTGGTCCGGGCCGACGCTTCGCACATTAGCAGCCGCGCAGCACACCGACGCCGTTAGTGAAACGTGCACTGGTCAAGAACGGTTCAATCGTTTGAACGGCCCGCACCGAAGGTGATCTCCCGCCGCCGTGTCCCCACCGCGGCACCGGACCCCCGATTGCTAGAGTCGAATGATCATGACGAGCACCCCAGCTACCCGCCCGCACATCGTCATCGTGATGGGTGTGTCCGGGTCCGGGAAGTCGACGGTGGCCGCCATGCTCGCCACCCGACTCGGCTGGGATCTCATCGAGGGCGACGATCTGCACCCGCCCGCCAACGTCGCCAAGATGGCCTCGGGCCACGCCCTCACCGACGCCGACCGCGAACCCTGGCTGCGCGAGATCGCCGAGCGGATATCAACCGAGGTCTCGGCCGGACGTTCGGCGCTGATCACATGCTCGGCATTGAAGCGCTCCTATCGAGACCTGCTGCGCCAGGGCGTGATCCGACACCCCGAGGCGGTGCTGATCTTCCTGTACCTGCACGGATCGCGCGCCGAACTGGAGCGCCGCCTCACCGCGCGGATCGGTCATTTCATGCCCGCGGGACTCCTGGATTCGCAGCTGGCCACGCTCGAGGAACCGGCCGGCGAGGCAGATGCGGTGACCGTGAAGATCGGTCCGCCGCCGGACGCCGTGGCAGCGACCGCGCTCGCGGCGATCCGACAACGCTGACGCGCCCGCGAGTCAACCCATCCGTCGTCTGACCACCCAGCCACTGTGATGCCAGTGCAATATCAACGCGGCCAGGCTTGCCGCGGCACGGGCCTGCTCGACCGAGGGCGCGGTCTTGGCGCCACCGCCGTGTCGATCGGGATTGGGCCACAGCAGTCGCAACATGGCAACCAGTGGAGCGACATCATGGGACTGATCGCCGCCTGGCAGGACCATCTCCCAGCGGGTCGCGCTCTGCGCGGAATTCAGTGTTCCGAGGACATCACCCAGGGTCGCCTTGGCCTTGTTCGGCACCACGACCGGGATGAGGACATCCTCGATCGCCTTGATCGAATGGTCCCAGGCATCGGAGGGATCGCCATTGCGGCCGAACGCGTTCGACCAAGCCCGACCGATCTCCGCGGCCGACGCGTCCTCCGCGCCGAGAGCGGTATCGGCGATGTCCTGCATCTGCTCACCGACGATCCGGGTCAAGCCGCTCGAATCGTCCGAAACCTTCCACACCGACGCAGACGCACGCAGCACCTCATCGAGTTCGAGCACGTGGTCGTCCTCGACGGCGAGGTCGGGAAACTCCTGATCTTCTTCCCACGCGAGCCGCAGTGTCGCATCGACCAGATCGAGCAGTAGGTCGTCGTCCTGCCCGGCGAGATCACAGAGCGCCGCCATGATCGAGCCCTCCGCGCTGTCGATCGGCAGCGCGATCCGCAACCGCATCGACAGGTTGCGGGCCTCAGAAGATCCCCACGCCTTGAACCATTGCAGCAGAGGAACTCTCAAATGGCCGGGCACACCTTCATAGGGCCCGTCGGGCGCGGCGCCGACGATCCGCTGCGACAGCGATTGCCAGATCATCACGTCACTGTAGAGCGGGCCTGCGATATCCGGCAGGTCGTTTTCCTAGCGGGCCGCAAGGCGGGCCGGACCTGGGAGAAAGCTTCAGCTCAGCTTCAGATCCGCTGCGTACGATCCGGGAGTGTGAACGCACCGAGAATCGCTGCTGGAGTACTGATTTCCGTCGCGCTGCTCACCGCGGGCTGTCAGCATCCGCTGGCCCGCGCGGCCGGCGACACCAGCGTCACCGTCGAATCCGGTGGGCAGCAGCGGCAATTCCTCGTCCATCTGCCCGCCGGGCACAGCGGTGGGGCGAAACTGCCTGCGGTGCTGGTGTTCCACGGGGGCGGCGGGACCGCGCAGGGGATGGCGGAGATGACCGGGTTCGATCGGCTCGCCGATCAGGACGGGTTCGTGGCGGTCTATCCCAGCGGGTACGAGAAGTCGTGGAACGACGGGCGGGGCGGGGATACCCGGGCGGGTGCCGCGGGGATCGACGATCTGGGATTCGTTGCCACGGTGATCGATCGGATCGTCGCCGACAACGGTGTCGACCCGGAGCGCGTCGCTGCGACCGGGCTCTCCAACGGCGCCATGTTCACCGAGTACCTCGGCTGTCGGCTGTCGGACCGGCTGGCGGCCATCGCACCGGTGGCGGGTGAGCTGCCGGTGGCCGATCAATCCGGCTGTGCGCCGAGCCATCCGATGCCGGTGCTCGAAATCCACGGTACCGCCGACCCGATCGTGCCGTACGGCGGCGGGGATGTGCGGGTGACCTCGGGGCATCTGGGCGGCGCGGGCACCAGCCCGGTGCTCTCCGTCGACGACACCCAGCAGCTGTGGCGGGGCAAGGACGGATGCGGAGCCGTCACGAGCAATCCGTTGCCCGCGCACGGCGACGACGGCACCTCGGTGACCGTGCAGAGCGCCGACTGCGCGAACAACGGCAAGGTGGAGCTGTATTCGATCACCGGCGGCGGCCACACCTGGCCCGATGGCCCGCAGTATCTGCCGAAGGCGATCGTCGGAACGGCCAGCCACCAGTTCGACGGCAGCGCGGTGATCTGGGACTTCCTGTCCGCCTACCACCGGTAGCCGCCCCGCGAACGGGACGGCTACCGAAGTCAGCGGCTAGGAGTTACTGATCCTGCTGGTAGGTGCGCTGCACCTGTTCCTGCGCCGCGGCCTTGGTGCGTTCGGCCTCGGCCTGCGCCTCGCGCTTGGCCGCCTCGCGCTGGGATTCGGCCTTCTCCTGCTGGATACGGCCCTCCTGACGTAGTTCGTCATTGCCGATGACGGCGCCGGCCGCTTCTTTGACCCGCCCCTTGATGCCCTCGGCCACGCCTTCGATGCCTTCGCGCGGTCCACTCTTGTCATGCTCGGACATGCTGTTACCTCCAGCGTCGTGATTTACCTGGACGTTTCGGAGCTACCCGGGCACATCGACGCGAAACAGCCGACGCCGCAAAGTGATTCAAGTCATCACCGCGCCCGGGCGGGGACCTGGGTCACGCCGCCGACGGGCGCTGGGTTTCGGCCGGTCACCACCGGGAATCGCGGTGAGGTAACACCTTCACGGAAGAGAGAAACTCATGATCATCCTCGGAGTGATCCTGCTGATCGTCGGCGTAGTGATCGGCCTCAAGATCCTGGTCACACTCGGCGTCATCGCCCTGGTCGCAGGCGCGATCCTGATGCTGCTCGGCGCGGTCGGACGCCCGGTCGGCGGCCGCAGGTACTACTACTAGAACGCCCCGCCCTCGGATGCCACGAAGAAGTCGTCGGGGCAGCCGCAGGAACCCCGTGTCGCCAACTCGGCTTCGAGCAGCACGACGCCGGGTTGCGGTGTGCCCCCGGCGATCTGCTTGAGCAGCATCTCCACCGCCAGCTCGCCCATGCGGCGGGTCGGCTGCACCACCGTGGTCAGCCCCGGGCGGGTGTAGCGGGCGTATTCGGTGCCGTCGAAGGCCACCACGGCCAGATCCTCGGGCACCCGCAGCCCGGCGTCGTAGGCGGCCCGCAGCATGCCCATGGCTTGTAGATCGCTGGTGACGAAGACCGCGGTGGGTCGGCGTGGACCGGTCAGCAGTTCCGGCAGCGCCCGATATCCGGCCGCACCGCCGAAATCTGTTCGCACAGTGGGTCCTTCGGGCAGGCCCGCCGCGGCCAGCGCCTCCCGATACCCCCGCACCCGATCCTCGGCGGTGGACACGTGCGGCCCGCTCAGGCAGGCGATATCCCGATGCCCGTGCCCGATGAGATGGTCGACGGCGGTGCGCGCCCCGGCCACCGAATCGCACAGCACATGCGCGCAGCGCGCCGGATCGATGACCCGGTCGAGCGCGACCAGCACCATCCCGGCCTCCTCGCAGGCATCCGCGATCCCCGCACCCCAGGATGACGAGATCGCCAGCAGCCCTTCGACTCTGCGGTCGATGAAGGTGCGCACGTACGCCTGTTCGCGCTCCTCGTCCCCGGCCGCGTTGCCGACGAACAGCGGATAGCCGCGTTCGAAGGCGGCCGCCTCGATCACCGCGGACAGTTCCGCGAAGAACGGGTTGGCCGCGTCGGGAATGACCATGCCCAGGGCGTGCCCGCGATTGGTGCGCAGGCTGCGTGCCGAAACATTGGGCCGGTAGCCGAGTTCGGCGATGGCGGCCTCGATGCGGACGCGGGTCGCGGGCGCGACCTGGCGCGGACCGCCGTTGAGCACATAGCTCACCAGTGCCGGTGACGTGCCCGCCAGCCTGGCGACATCGGCTCGTGTGACTGCCATCGCGCTCTCTCCTCGCTGTCCATGGTCATACATACACGCATCGGAATCCCTTGACAGTCGGTGACTCCCGTCACACACTACTCATCAACTCGTGTTGATCAACACGAGTTGATAGCCGAATATCGATAGGTCGAACACTATGAATGCTCGGTTCAGGCGTGCACTGACGCCGCTCGTCCTCGTCGCCGCGCTCACCGTCACCGCCGCCGCGTGCGGGCGGGGTGGCGACAGCGGGTCGGGAGAATTCCGGATCGCCGTGGTCACCCGCAACTTCACCAACCCGTACTGGGCCGCCCTGCGCGACGGGGCGATGGCCGAGGCCAGCCGCCTCGGCGTGAAGGTCAGCGTGCAGGCCGGGCAGTCCGAGACCGACGCGGACGGGGAGAACGCCCAGATCTCCACCATGGCCGCGCAGGGCTACGACTGCTTCGGCGTGGTCCCGGTCAACGGCACCAACGTGATCACGCCGCTGACGGCGGTGGCGCGCAAGCACATTCCGATCCTCAACCTCGACACCCAGATCGACCCCAAGGCCAGCGACCAGGCGGGCGTGTCCTACGCCAGCTTCATCGGCTCCGACAATCTCGAGGCCGGACGCACCGCCGGGCAGAAGATGCTCGACGCGCTCGGCGGCACCGGCAAGGTCGCCATCCTGCAAGGGATTGCGGGTGAACAGAACGGCATCAACCGCGATCAGGGCTTCAGCGACACCGTCGCGGGCAAGCTCGACATCGTGCAGAAGGCCCCCGCCGACTACGAGCAGGACAAGGGCCTACAGGTCACCGAGGCGCTGCTCAAGGCGCATCCGGATATCACCGGCATCTTCGCCGCCAACGACACCATGGGACTCGGTGCGGCACAGGCGATCAAGAACGCGGGCAAGGCCGGGCAGATCAAGGTGATCTCGGTCGACGGCATCCAGGCCGCGCTCGAAGCGGTCAAGGCGGGCACGCTCTACGGCACCGTCACCCAGTACCCGTACGCCGAAGGCCAACTCGCGGTGCAGGGCTGCCTGGCCCAGCATCAGGGCAAGACGCTGCCGGCCCGGGTGGTCTCCCCCATCGCCTTCATCGGCTCCGACAATGTGGCGCAGCAGATCTCGGCCTTCCCCAAACCGATCGTCACGTTCGACAATCCACTGGAAGGACTGCTGAACAAGTGACGGCGGCGGCAGATTTCGCGCGCGAGAAACTCCGCGTGCGTGAGGGGCATCCGGAAATCCTCGCTCGGGCAGCCGAATTCGCGGCACCGATCGCGCTGGTGGGACTGTGGGTGGCGTTCTTCATCGCCACCCCACACTTCCTGACCCTCGACAATATCGGCGACCTGCTGGTCGCCTCGACGATCCTGACGGTACTGGCGCTGGGACAGCAGTTCGCGGTCACGGTGGGCGGCATCGATCTGTCGGTCGGCGCGAATCTGCCGTGGGCCGCGGCCATCCTGGGCTACCTGGCCGGGCACGGCTACTCGGTCGCGGTCGCCATCGCCGGGGCGATCGCGGGCGGGCTGGCCGTCGGACTGATCAACGGGTTCCTGGTCGGACGGCTGCACATGACCGACTTCGTGGTGACGCTGGGCATGCTCAGCGTGCTCAACGGGTTGACGCTGCTGCTCACCCACGGCAATACCGTCGCGGTGAATTCTGGGTTCCTGCAAAAACTCGCGCTCGACGGCATCGGGCCGGTGCGCTGGTTCTGGCTGCTGGCACTGCTGGCGGCACTCGTGGTGGGCGGCATCATCTTCCGCACCCGGATCGGGACGCATCTGCTGGCCACCGGCGGCCGCTTGGAGGCGGCGCGCGACACCGGGATCGCGGTGAACCGGATTCGGTTGTTCGCCTACGCCATGTCCGGACTGCTGTGCGGCATCGCGGGCGTCATGCTGGTCGCCCGCAACGGCGGCGCGGACCCGTCCCTGCAGACCACCTACCTGCTCAGCTCGATCGCGGCGGTGGTGCTCGGCGGGTCGTCGCTGTCGGGCGGCAAGGCGTCGGTGCTCGGAACCGTCTGCGGCGCGGTGCTTTTCACCTCGCTGATCAACGGTTTCACCATTCTCGGCATCTCGCAGTACTACCAGCCGGTCGCGGTCGGCGCGGTGCTGCTGCTGGCCGCCGGTATCTCCCGCTTCCGAAAGTAGGTGTCCGACATGACGATTCCACTCTTGGAAGCCCGTGACCTGACCAAATCCTTCGACTCGGTGCGCGCGTTGGACGGCGTGAGCCTGGCCATCCCGCCGGGTGAGGTGACCGCGCTGGTCGGCGACAACGGCGCGGGCAAATCCACCCTGGTGCGCTGCCTGACCGGCGTGCAACCACCGGATTCCGGACAGATCCTGTTCCGCGGCGAACCCGCCCGCCTGCGCTCTCCCGAGGACGCGCGCAAGCTCGGCATCGAAACCGTCTACCAGGATCTCGCACTCATCGACGACCTCACCGTCTGGCAGAACCTGTTCCTCAACCGGGAACTCGCGTACCCGTTCGGAATCGTCAACCGCCGCGCCATGATCGCGCGCAGCGGCGAGATCCTGCGCGACCTCGACGTGGACGTCCCGTCCGTGCGCACCACTGTGCGCCGGATGAGCGGCGGCCAACGTCAGAGCATCGCCATCGCCCGGGCGGTGGCCTGGGGCAAGGCCATGGTGATCATGGACGAACCCACCGCCGCCCTCGGCGTCCGCGAAACCGCCGCCGTCGAAAAGCTCGTCCGCGGTCTACGCGATCGCGGCATCACCGTCCTGATCATCAGCCACGACTTGGCCCAGGTCATGCGCATCTGCGACAACGTCGTGGTGCTGCGCCGAGGCAGATCCGTTGCCACCCACCGCACCTCCGAGGTCGACGGCGACCGCCTGGTTGCGCTGATCACCGGCGCCGCAGTGGGATCCGCCCCCGAACCTATCCCCGAATCGGAGCGCGCGTCGTGACGGTGGTCGTGGTGGGGTCGGTCAATCGCGACCTGGTGTGCGAGGTGGAGCGGTTACCCGGTCCGGGTGAAACGGTGCTCGCGCGGGCCGTCCGCGCCAATCTGGGTGGGAAGGGATCGAATCAGGCGGTCGCGGCGGCCCGGGCGGGTGGCCACGTCGAGTTCGTGGCACGGATCGGGGTCGACAGCGAGGCCGAGCGAACCATGCTGCGGGAGTTCGGGATCGGAGTCGAAGCTGTGCGCGAGGTGGCGGGCGCGCGCACCGGAACGGCCTACATCTCGGTGGCCGGGGGCGAGAACCAGATCGTCGTGGACCCGGGCGCGAACTTCTGCTGGGAACCACGGAACGAACTCGACGAGCTCCCCGAGACGGATCTCCTGCGTTCCGCGACACTGGTTGTCGCCCAATGCGAGATCCCGATCCCGACCATCCGATGGGCCGCCCACCATGCGCACCGCCTCCTGCTCAACGCCGCGCCCAGCACCGTTCTCCCCCACGAAGTCCTGTTGCGCTGTGACCCACTGGTGGTCAACGAGTCCGAACTATCGGCACTCACCGCCACTACGGTGCGCACACCGGAGGACGCTTTCGAGTGCGCCGGCAGACTCTGCGACGACGGTGTGCCCGCTGTCGTCGCGACCCTCGGCGCCGCGGGATCCATCTGGACTCGGCGCGTCATCCCGGAATCCGGTTCGCGCACAAGGAACTTCACCAACCCGCAGTCGACAGCCGGTTCACCCCACGGTGAGGTGGTCGGTGGATACCAACCCGCCCCGCAGGTCACCGCTATCGATTCGACCGGTGCGGGCGATGCCTTCGTCGGAGCGCTGGCCACCGCTCTCGCCGAGGGGATGGACCTGCCCACCGGAGTCGCCTTCGCAACTGCTGCGGCGGCGCTGGCCGTCGGGGCGCCCGGTACCCACGCGGCCTATCCGGATCGGTCCGGCGTCCTCGCCGCGCTGGCAACCCTGCCCGCAGCGCGCCCGATCGAGCGTGTCTCACCGATGGCGGCCGCCGAATCATGTCGTTGAAACGGAGGGCAGACACCCGGACCCAGTCGGCGAGACCGCGTGGGCCACGCGCCAGCCGGTCTCCCGATCGACCCACCGCAATCCCCCGACAAGGATCATCATGCGTACTTCCGGCCTGATTCACGCCGGGCTGCTTTCGGCACTCACGTCCCTACGCCATACGGATCTGTTCGCGGTGAGTGATTCCGGACTGCCGGTACCCGCGCACGTACCGGTCATCGATCTCGGGGTCACCTACGGGCTGCCAGGTTTCGAGCCGGTGCTGAAGCTGATCCTGGCCGAGGTCACCGTCGAAGCGGCCTGGGGCAGTTATGACATCGAGGACGCCAATCCGCAGGCCGCGGCGCTGCTGCACGAGCGGCTCGATGCCGAACTCATCGATCACGAGGATTTCAAGCGGCGGATCGCGGAGTGCCGCTTCGTGGTCCGGACCGGGGAGGCGCGGCCGTACGCGAATGTGCTGCTCCGGGCGGGCGTGCCCTGGCTCTAGGCGACGGCGAACGCAGTCCTCTCATTTCGGTCAGCGGCGCGCGGTTGTGTGCCTATGATCACCGCAACCTTCCTGAACAGCGGTCCAGGGCGGGTGGAAACTGCTTGTCTGACAACGGGAGTCGGGATGAGTCTGCGGGGTTGTGTACTGGCAGTGCTCATCGCGGCGTGCATGACGAACGGTGGGATCGGGCCCGCGGGCGCGCAGACCTCACGGCTGCTCGCCACCGTCGACCTGCCGTGCGCGGGCTCGGTACTGCAGCAGCCCGCGAGCTGGTACCTGCCCGTCTCCGCCCCGCGCGGATTGGTCTGGCTGCAACACGGATTCGCCCGTGACGACGCGAATGTGGCGGCACTGGCCGAAAGCCTCTCCGACGCCGGGTATCTGGTGTTCGCGCCGAGCCTGCCGTTCGTGAACGTCTCCGGCTGCACGCTGCAGAATCTCGGCGACAACACCCAGTTCCTCAACGGCGTGGCGCAATTGTTCGCCACCGCAGGCGATCCCGGCGGTCCGCTGGCCCGCAGTCTCGCGACGGCGGCCGCCCGAACCGGGCGCACCGCCCCGGCCCTGCCCGCACAGTTCGTCTTCGTCGGACATTCGGCCGGAGCCGAAGCCGCCGAATACGTCGCCTACCGGCTGCACACCACGGCGGGCTGGAGCGGGCTGCGCGGCCTGGTCCTGCTCGACCCGGTCGAATCGTTCCTGGGCGACAACACCGATCGCGCCCTGACCGACCTGGACCCGACCGCGGTCCCGGTACTGACCATCTCCGGCCCGCCCGGACTGTGCAACAACTTCGGCAGCGGCACCGCCGCCCTGCAGACCCGCCTGCACCGTTCCTTCGTCGGTGTGCGCCTGCCCAGCGGCGAGCACACCGACGCCGAAGGCACGAGCACCGACATCCTCGGCCAATTGGCGTGCGGCATACCGCAGCAGGCCAACGTCACCACGCTGCAGCACCTCACCACCGGCTGGACCAGCGACTTCTTCACCGGTGCGCATACCGCGGGCCTGTACCCGGCCGCCCGGTCCGGTGTGGTCGCCGCGGCCCCCGGAGCCCAATCCCTCGGCGGCGCCTGAACTTCACCGCCGCACTAGTTTCGCGTCCCGCGCCACCGCCATAGCCGGTCCCGCGACGCTGCGACCTGCGCGACTCCGAGTTCCGCAACCGGTAGGTGAACACCGGACAACCAGTGCATACCGGTACCGTAGACAAGTGGCGGCCTTGCAGTTTGCCTGCCGGTAACTCTTTTGTGAAACAACAAATGCTGACGCACCGAGTGTCTCCTCGAGAGGTGGAACAGGACCTGATGCCGCAATCGCAGGCCGATATCGACACGGACGCGAACCCCATGCTGCGGGCCGCGCTCACGCCGCCGGCTCGCACGCTGGTCGATATCCTCGCCGCCACCGCGCAGGCCCACCCCGACGCTCCCGCCATCGACGACGGTGAAGAGGAGCTCAGCTACACCGAACTGCTCGCCGAGATCACCGTCGAGGTCGAGCGCCTGGCCGCGGCCGGAGTCCGCGCCGGAGACCGGGTCGGCGTGCGCATGCCGTCGGGCACCCGCGGCCTCTACATCACCATCCTCGCGGTCCTGCACGCCGGAGCCGCCTACGTCCCCGTCGACGCCGACGACCCGGACGAACGCGCCCGCCTGGTGTTCGGCGAGGCCAAGGTGACCGCCATCGTCACCGCCGCGGGCATCCAGACCACCGACGCCGCCACCGGAGACGACCGCGACGTCCGCGTCCCCACCCTCGCCGACGACGCCTGGATCATCTTCACCTCCGGCTCGACCGGAACCCCGAAAGGTGTTGCGGTGACTCATCGCAACGCCGCCGCCTTCGTCGACGCCGAGGCCCGGCTGTTCCTGCAGGACGCCCCCATCGGACCGGAAGACCGTGTGCTGGCCGGGCTTTCGGTGGCCTTCGACGCCTCCTGCGAGGAAATGTGGCTGGCCTGGCGGCACGGCGCGTGCCTGGTGCCCGCCCCGCGCGCGCTGGTGCGCACCGGCGCCGACCTCGGCCCCTGGCTGGTGCGCCGCGAGATCACCATCGTCTCCACCGTCCCCACCCTGGCCGCCACCTGGCCCGCCGAGGCCCTGGAACCGGTGCGGCTGCTCATCTTCGGCGGCGAGGCCGTCCCGCCCGAGCTCGCGGAACGACTAGCCGGAAACCAGGATTCCGACCGCGAGGTGTGGAACACCTACGGCCCCACCGAGGCCACCGTGGTCGCCTGCGCCGCACCGCTGGACGGCAGCTGGCCCATCCGCATCGGCCTGCCCCTCGACGGCTGGGACCTCACCGTCGTCGACGCGGCCGGAAACCCGGTGGGCGAGGGCGAAACCGGTGAACTGGTGATCGGCGGCGTCGGCCTGGCCCGCTACCTCGACCCCGCCAAGGACGCCGAGAAGTACGCGCCGCTGGAATCGGTCGGCTGGGAACGCGCCTACCGCAGTGGCGATCTGGTGCGCAACGACCGCGAGGGCCTGGTGTTCCTGGGTCGCGCCGACGACCAGATCAAGCTCGGTGGCCGCCGCATCGAACTCGGTGAGATCGACAACGCGCTGCAGCACCTGCCCGGCGTCACCGGCGCGGCCGCCGCCATCCGCAGCACCAAGGCGGGCAACAAGATCCTCGTCGGCTACCTCACCGGCCCCGGCGACGACTACGACATCGCCGCCGCCAGAGCCATTCTCGGCGAACAGCTGCCCGCACCCCTGGTGCCCCGGCTGGCCGTCGTCGCCGAACTGCCGACCCGCACCTCCGGCAAGGTCGACCGCGACGCGCTGCCCTGGCCGCTGCCCAAGGCCGCGGCCGCCACCGTCGAGGCCGGACTCTCCGACACCGAGCAATGGGTTGCGGGACTGTGGGATTCGCTGCTCGGCGCGGAGGTCAGCGACCCGAACGCCGACTTCTTCGACCTCGGCGGCGGCTCGCTGGCGGCCGCGCAACTGGTCGCCGCACTGCGCGAACGGCATCCTCGCGTCGCCGTCGCCGACCTCTACGACCATCCCCGCCTGGGTGCGCTGGCCTCTTTCCTGGACGCCTTCGCGCCCAACGATGTGGTCGAGGTACGCCATGTGCGCCCGGTTCCGTTGCGCTCGCAGTTGTTCCAGATCCTCGCGACCATCCCGCTGACCACGCTCACCGGCCTGCAGTGGCTGACCTGGCTGGCCATCTTCGGCAATGTCGCCGCCTGGAACGGCTGGCTGCCGTGGCTGCCGCACCTGTCGTGGTGGTGGACGCTGGCGGCGTTCCTGGTGTTCATCTCCCCGCCCGGCCGGATGGCGATCTGCGTGCTCGGCGCGCGGCTGCTGCTCGACGACATCGAACCGGGCAGCTACCCGCGCGGTGGCCGCACCCATCTGCGACTGTGGACCGCGGTCCGGCTCTCGGAGGCCAGCGGGGCCGAAAGCCTTTCCGGCGCACCGTGGATGGTGCCCTTCGCCCGCGCCCTGGGCGCGCAGATCGGCAAGGGCGTCGATCTGCACACACTGCCGCCGGTCACCGGCATGCTGCAACTGGGCAACGGATGCAGCGTGGAACCCGAGGTGGATCTGTCGGGCTACTGGATCGACGGCGACCTGGTGCACATCGGCCCGATCGAGATCGGGCCCGGCGCGGTGGTCGGGGCACGCTCGATCCTGCTGCCCGGCACCAAGATCGGCCGCAATGCCGAGATCGCCGCCGGTTCCGCGGTCTCCGGCAAGGTCAAGGCCGAACAGGAGTGGGCGGGCTCGCCCGCGGTGAAAGTCGGTAAGGCGCCGCATCGCTGGCCCGAACAGACACCGGCGCGCGCCCCGCACTGGGTCGGCATCTTCGGCGTCACCTCCATGCTGCTGGCCGCCGTGCCCATCCTCGCGCTGGGCACCGGTGGCGCGCTGATCGTCTGGTGGATCCGCGACACCGCCACGCTCGGTGCGGGTCTCGGCCGCGCCTTCGCCATCCTGCCGGTGGCGATGCTGCTGATCCTGTTCGTCTACGCCGCCGTCACCATCGTGTCGGTGCGACTGCTCAGCATCGGCATGACCGAGGGCTACCACCCGGTGCGCAGCCGCATCGGCTGGCAGGTCTGGGCCACCGAACGCCTTCTGGACGCCGCCCGCACCTTCCTGTTCCCGCTCTACGCCAGCCTGCTCACCCCGGTCTGGCTGCGGCTGCTGGGTGCGAAAGTCGGTCGCCACGTGGAGATCTCCACGGTGCTGCTGATACCCAAGTTCACCGTGGTCTCCGACGGCGCGTTCCTGGCCGACGACACCATGGTCGCCAGTTACGAATTGGGCGGCGGCTGGATGCGCATCGGCGAGGCCAAGGTCGGCAAGCGCGCCTTCCTCGGCAACTCCGGCATGACCGCGCCGGGCCGCCGAGTGCCGAAGAACGGTCTGGTCGCGGTGCTCTCGGCCGCGCCGAGCAAGGCCAAGGCGGGCTCCTCGTGGCTGGGCTCGCCCCCGACCAGGCTGCGGCGCGCCGCCGAATCCGGTGACACCTCACGCACTTTCAACCCGCCGCTGCGGCTGATGATCGCGCGCGGCCTGGTCGAGACCTGCCGTCTGATCCCGGTCCTGGTGACCTTCGCCATCGGCCTGGGCGTGCTGTTCGCGCTCGCCTGGATCGCCCGCAACCTCGGCCACCTGCCCGCCGCACTGCTCAGCGGCCTGGTGCTGCTGGCCGCCGGGGCCATCGCCGGAGCGGTATCGGTCGTCGCGAAGTGGCTGCTGGTCGGGCGAATCGGCGCCGAGGAGCATCCGCTGTGGAGCTCGTTCGTATGGCGCAACGAGGTCGCCGACACCTTCGTCGAAAGTGTCGCCGCGCCCTGGTTCGCCCGTGCCGCAACAGGTACCGCTGTGCTGAATGTCTGGCTGCGTGGTCTCGGCGCGAAGATCGGCCGCGGGGTATGGTGCGAATCCTATTGGCTTCCGGAGGCTGACCTGGTGACACTCGGTGACGGTGCGACAGTGGAACGCGGCTGCGTGGTGCAGACGCATCTGTTCCACGATCGAATAATGGCCATGGACACCGTGACTCTGGGCGCGGGCGCCACCCTCGGCCCGCACTGCGTGGCCCTGCCCGCCGCCAGCATCGGCGCGGGCGCGACCATCGGCCCGGCCTCCCTGGTCATGCGCGGCGACACCGTCCCGCCCTCGAGCCGCTGGTGGGGCAACCCCATCGCACCCTGGACCCGTTGATGGCGGGCGCATTCGACGAACCCATCGACGACTACCTGCCGCAGAACGGCAATCGCGGCTACCGGGTCTCGCGCTACGACCTCGACCTGGTCTACAAGATGTCGAGCAACCGGCTGGCCGCGCGCGCCGAGATCACCGCGGTGACCACCGGTGTGCGAGATCGCTTCGCGCTGGACCTCTCTCAGGCCCTGGCCGTGTCGAAGGTCTTCGTCAACGGCGTCAAACCCGCCAAATACACCCACCAGCGCGGCAAATTGGTGATCACCCCGCAGCACCGCGTTCCGGCAGGCGGCGCGGTCGTGTTCACCGTGCACTACGCGGGCCCGCCGAAACCGGTGCGCGGCCCGTGGGGCGAGGTCGGCTGGGAGGAACTCACCGACGGCGTGCTGGTGGCCAGCCAGCCCAACGGCGCGGCCTCCTGGTACCCGTGTGACGACCACCCCAGTTCCAAAGCCAGCTACCGCATTTCGATCACCACCGACTCCCCCTACTACGCGCTGGCCAACGGCACCCTGGTCCGCAAGCAGACCAAGGCCAGCCAGACCACCTGGGTCTACGAGCAGCCCGAGCCGATGGCGAGCTACCTGGCCACCATCCAGATCGGCCAGTACCGCAAGCAGCGCATCGAGGCCCCGCGCGGCGCGGTGCCCATGCAGGCGGTGCTGCCGCCGCGACTGCGCGTCGCCTTCGAACACGACTTCGCCCGGCAGGCCCAGATGATGGAGGTCTTCACCGAGAAGTTCGGGCCGTACCCGTTCGACGGCTACACCGTGGTCGTCACCGACGACGAACTCGAGATTCCCATTGAGGCCCAGGGCATCTCGGTGTTCGGGGCCAATCACTGCGACGGGCGGCGCGGCTCCGAACGCCTGGTCGCGCACGAACTGGCGCACCAGTGGTTCGGCAACAGCCTCACCATCCGGCAGTGGCGCGACATCTGGCTGCACGAGGGCTTCGCCTGCTACGCGGAATGGATCTGGTCACAGGCCTCCGGCGGACCCAGCGCCGATCAACGCGCCCGGGCGGCCCATCAGAATCTGTCGCGTCTGTCACAGGACATCGTGGTCGGTGATCCCGGACCGGAGCGCATGTTCGACGATCGCGTCTACAAGCGCGGCGCGCTCACGCTGCACGCGCTGCGCCTCACCGTCGGCGACGAATCCTTCTTCGACCTGCTGCGCGCCTGGACGAGCCGGTATCGCTACGCCTCGGTGAGCACCAGCGAGTTCACCGATCTGGCCGGTCATTACAGCGGCGGATCGCTGCGGTCGCTGTGGGACGGCTGGCTCTACGCCAAGCCGCTGCCGCAGCTTCCGGCCCTCCCCTCCTTTGGAGCCGATTCGCATACCGGGTAGACTTCCGGAGAACAAGCTGTTGATCATGGATGTGAACGTTCACATCAGCGTCGTAGATCGCTAGCAACTCTCGAGCAGCCCCCACTGCGCGGCTCAGCTTTCCTTACGGCGATCGATTTTGCCCACTGGCAATCTCGCCACCCTGTGCCCCCGGCGCGGACCTCTGTCCGCTGACGGCTCGGGCACCCCCGATGCCCGAAAGGCACTGCCCCACATATGAATTCCACCCCTGTCTCCTTCGCCGCGCTCGGCGTCCACGAACCCCTGGTCCGCGCCCTGGTCGCGGCCGGGATCAACGAGCCCTTCCCCATCCAGGCCGACACCCTGCCCGATTCGCTGGCCGGACGTGACGTGCTGGGCCGTGGCCGCACCGGCAGCGGCAAGACCCTCGCCTTCTCCATCCCGATGATCGACCGCCTCGGCGGCGAGCTCGCGGGCCGTCGTTCCCCCAGCCGCCCCGTCGGCCTGGTGCTGGCCCCCACCCGCGAACTGGCCACCCAGATCGCGGCGGCCATGGAACCCCTCGCGGCCGCCTACCGGATGAGCGTCACCACCATCTTCGGTGGCGTCTCGCAGAACCGGCAGGTCCGGGCGCTCAAGGGCGGCGTCGATATCGTCATCGCCTGCCCGGGTCGCCTGGAAGACCTGATGAAGCAGGGGCTGATCAGCCTCGACGCCGTCGAGGTCACCGTCATCGACGAGGCCGACCACATGGCCGACCTCGGCTTCCTGCCCGGCGTCACCCGCATTCTGGCGGCCACCCCCGAGCACGGGCAGCGACTGCTGTTCTCCGCGACCCTCGACAACGGGGTCAACAAGCTGGTCAAGCGCTTCCTGCCGAAGGCCGTGCTGCATTCGGTCGACGAGGCCAACTCGCCGGTCGCGGCCATGACCCACTACGTCTTCGAGGTGCAGGGCGCCGACACCAAGCGCGAGGTGCTGCAGCGCCTGGCCTCGGGCACCGGCCGTCGAATCCTGTTCACCCGCACCAAGCATCAGGCGCGCAAGCTGGCCAAGCAGCTGACGGTCTCGGGTATCCCGGCCGTCGACCTGCACGGCAACCTGGCCCAGCCCGCCCGTGACCGCAACCTGGCGACCTTCGCCTCCGGCGCGGCCAAGGTGCTCGTCGCCACCGACGTGGCCGCCCGCGGCGTGCACGTCGACGGCGTCGAACTGGTCGTGCACGTGGATCCCCCGGCCGAGCACAAGGCCTACCTGCACCGCTCGGGCCGCACCGCGCGCGCCGGAAACGCGGGCGACGTGATCACCCTGGTGCTGCCGGATCAGCGCCGCGACCTCGCGGACCTGATGCGCAAGGCCAAGATCGACGTCACCCCGCAGCGGGTCACCGCCAGCTCCCCCGTGGTCGCCGAACTGGTCGGCGATGTGGCACCGCTGGTCGCGATGTCCGCGGAGCCGATCGCCGAGCCGCAGGCCCCGCGCCGCAACGGCGGCGGCGGTCCGCGTCGACGCGGACAGGGCGGCGGCGCGCCGCAGGGCGAGAGCCGCGGCAAGCCGCGCACTCGCGCCGGTGCCGGACCGCACGCGAGCAAGAGTCCCGCGGGCAGCAAGCCCGGCGCCCGGACCACCGGAACCGCCAGCGGCAAGCCCGCCCGCGCTGGTGCCGCCGCGGGAAATGGTGAGTCGCGCAAGCGAACCGACGGCGGACAGCCCGCGGGTCGCGGTGCCGGACGCGGCGGGGCCCAGGGCTCGGGCCGCACCGGCGCGCAGAGCGCCGAGCGTGGCGCGGGTGACGGCAGCCGCAGCGGCGGCCAGGGTGCTGTCCGCGGTCGTAGCGCGGGACGCACCGGCGGCGCGGCGGCTCCGGCCGGTAGCACCGGCGGCCTGGCCGGGTTCTCCCGTGGCGGAGGCGGCGCACGCCGCCGCGGCTGATAGCTGACGACGAACAACCGATGCCCGGGCGGATCTTCCGCCCGGGCATCGTCGCGTTCAGGCCCGGGTATGCCCGTGCCGCGGCCGCATCCGAAGAATGTGACAATTGCCCATACCTGCGGATCGACGATCTTCATAGAGTTGTTTCTGAGCAAAGACATTGCCCGCGCCACGGGAATTCGCAAATCTCGGACGCTCGTCGAAAGTCGGGAGAGGGACAATGAAGTCGCACGTTCCCCTGAGCCAGCGAGCCACGGTGAAGTTCGAACGGGTCGAGGACCGCTACAAGGTCTCGGTCACGCCACTGGACCGCCTCGATTGGCGCATCGGTTACGCACCGACCATGAAGGCCGCCGTCGAACTCGCCCACGAATTGGCGAATTGATTTACAGCGACTGCGCTCCCGGTTCCAATAGGCGCTTGGGATGCATTCCGTCCACCTGACCGATGAACGGCGGGTGGATGCTGTATCCCAGCATTCGCCGAATATCCTCCGACACCGCCCGCACCGTATCGCGCGTCATCGACAACGTGAACGCCTCCTGCGGACGCAGCCAGGGTTCGCAGTACTGAGCGGTCAGCGCCAGACGCGAATTCGCCGAACGGTTCGCACCGCCACCGTGCCACAGGGTGCCGGGGAAGAAGACACACGATCCGGCACTCATCACCACCGGCTCCCGCACCGCGGTATCGTCTGGCAGCTCGTTGCCCCAGAGATGGCTTCCCGCAACGATATCCGTGGCCCCGTTGTCGGCGGTGAAGTCGTCGATGGCCCAGATGGTGGCCGCACCGAGAGCCGCCCGCGGGCGCGGCAGCGGATAGAAGCCGTCGTCGGTGTGCAGCATCTGCGCCTGCTCGCCCGGCAGGATATTGATGACCTGCAGCATGGACAGCAGATAGTTGGGCATGAACAGCCGATCCAGCAGCGCGAGCACTCGCGGATGATCGGCGATCCGGTCACAGCTGCGAGTCTTGTTCAGCACGCTGTAGATCCGCTGGGTAGAACGCCCCTCGAAGCCGTTGCGCCCGATCCGATCCAGTAGCGGCGCAACGCTTTCGCGAATGGCGTCGAGTTCGGCGGGGGTGAGCAGATCGCGCAGGATCACATAGCCGTCCCGCCGCAGCGCGGCGAGATCCGCGTCCACGACCGCGGGATCCACACCGCCGCCGCTGCTTTCGGTGCGCCGGTAGGTCCCGGCCAGGTCGCCGTCCAGATCCCGCAGTGCCGATACTTCCGTGCTCATGCCGCCATCCTCCGAACATAACCGAGTTCTGTTATCCTCCGAGGGTGGCACGCGCACCGATCGGACGTCAACAGTTGCTCGATGCCGCCCGCGACGAGCTCGTCCATGCGGGAGGCACCCTCGAATTGAGCGCCCTGACCCGTCGTACCGGCCTCAGCACCGGCGCCCTCTACCACCACTTCGGCTCGAAAGTCGGTCTGCTGGCAGCGATCTGGGACGACTTCTACGAGGGCCTGAGCCGATCCACCGCCGACGACCGCCTACCCGACGACCCCGCCTGGGCGGCCCGCGAACGCGCCCGCACCCGCTGCTTCGTCGCCTACCACTTCGAGCATCCCCTCGCCTGGCTGCTGCTCAACCGCACCGCCCCCGACCCGGGCCTGGCCGAGGTGGAGGCGCTCTACATCCGCAATCTCAGCGAAGCCGCCGCCGCGAACATCCGCCGCGGCCAGACCACCGGCGAGATTCCCCTCGACCTCGACCCCGACAGCGCCGGAGCCTTCGTCATCGGTGGCCTGCGCCACGGCATCGCGCAACAGCTACGCGCAGATCCGCGGCCCGCCCTGGACGCGACCGCGGATCGATTGTGGCGGCTCACCGCCGCCGCTCTGCACTTGCGCTAGGCCAACTCTCCGGTCTCCAGGAACTGCTCGAGCCGCCGGGCGTAGGGCGTCGGGTCGATGCCCTGCTCGGCGAGCCAGGCGTCGGAGTAGTACTTGTCGAGGTAGCGCTCGCCGGGATCGCACAGCAGGGTGACGACGCTGCCCTGTTCTCCGCGCGCGAGCATCTCGGACACGATGCGGAAGGCGGCCCAGACGCCGGTGCCGGTGGAGGCGCCGCAGCGGCGGCCCAGCAGCCGCTGCAGGGTGCGGATGGTGGCGACGCTGGCGGCGTCGGGGACGCGCATCATGCGGTCGATGGCCTGCGGCAGGAAGCTGGGTTCGACGCGTTGACGGCCGATGCCCTCGATGCGGGAACCCTTGTCGGAGCGGATGTTCCGATCCATGGTGCGCCAGCCCTCGAAGAACGCGGAGTTCTCCGGATCGGCGACGCAGATGCCGGTGGCGCGCTGGGTGTAGTGCACGTAGCGGGCCAGGGTGGCCGAGGTGCCGCCGGTGCCGGCGGTGGCCACAATCCAGGTCGGCTCCGGGAAGCGTTCCTGTTCGAGCTGACGGAAGATGGATTCCGCGATGTTGTTGTTGCCGCGCCA
This sequence comes from Nocardia sp. NBC_00511, assembly GCF_045161165.1. Taxonomy (NCBI): domain Bacteria; kingdom Bacillati; phylum Actinomycetota; class Actinomycetes; order Mycobacteriales; family Nocardiaceae; genus Nocardia; species Nocardia sp. NBC_00511. The sequence goes on along the minus strand of NZ_CP107849.1, from coordinate 1,968,645 downwards.
GTCGGTGGCGCGCTCGGCGTAGGTGAACTGGTCCATGTAGTGGCCGCCGAGCTCCTCGGCCAGCCGCGCGGCCACCTCGTATACCTCGCTCGGGTCGTCGACCAGATGGCAACGGCCGCCGTGGAATTCGATGAGGTCGACCTTCGACTGCACCGTGGTGCGGGCCATCACGGCGATGAACGGGACGCCGATCAGCTTGGCGAAGTAGGCCTCCGAGACCGCCGTCGATCCGCTGGACGCCTCGATCACCGGCGCGCCGGGCCGCAACCGGCCGTTGCACAGCGCGTACAGGAACAGCGAGCGCGCCAGGCGGTGCTTGAGACTGCCGGTGGGATGGGTCGATTCGTCCTTCAGGTAGACGTCGATACCCCATTCGGGCGGCAGCGGGATGGTGAGCAGGTGGGTGTCGGCGGAGCGGTTGCCGTCGGCCTGCACCTTGCGCACGGCCTCGCGCAGCCAGGCCCGGTAGACCGGGTCGTAGCGGTCGATATCGGTCTCGTCGATGCGGGTCTGTTCCGGGGCGATAGCCATATCATTGTCCCTTTGGTCGAGGCCTGCATCGGTACCGTATTTCCACTTCTCAAACTAGTCGCTCGAAGCACTCTCGAGTTGTGACCTGGGGCGATAAAACCCAACCATCGCTAATAGGGGGTGAAACTCCAGATAATGGACGCACCCGAATTCGAGTGCCGCGCCCGGAAACTCACGACGCGCGAATGACAGCTGACTCGAGCATGGGTGCGATTGCCTGCAACTCACCGATCACCGTGTGCACGACCGGAACCCCGTCGAGTTTGGGCAGCGTGACCGCGAGGATGCGGCGCTCCATCACCGGTTCCACCGGCAGCGAGCGGACCGGCGCCCCGGCGGGCAGACCGGCGAGCGCCAGTTCGGTGGCGAGCGCCACCCCGAGTCCCTCGGCCACCAGACCCACGACCGCGCCGAGATTCTCGGTCGAGAAGGCGATGTCGGGATGGAATCCGGCCTCGGCGCAGGCGTCGATGAGATGCCCGCGGCACTGCGGGCAGCCCGCGATCCATTTCTCCCCGGTCAGCTCGCCGAGGTGAACGGGTGCGGTGCGCGCGGTCCCGGCCAGCCGGTGCCGCGGCGGCAGCAGCACCCGCAGGCGGTCGGTGCACAGGGTTCGCACGCTGAGGTCCGAGAGGTCGGGACTGCCTGCGTCACAGGTGCTTTCGGAGTCCGGGACCCGTCCGTCGGGGTAGTCGAAGACCAGCGCGATCTCGCATTCGCCCGCGCGCACCTTGGCGATCGCCTCCGGTGGTTCGGCCTCGATGAGCGCCACTTTCACCCCTGGCCCGGCGGCCTGCGTGCGCGCGATGGCCTTGGGCACCAGTGCCGCGCAGGCGCTGGGGAACGCGGCCAGCCGTACCTTGCCGGCGCGCAGTTCGGTGAGGGCGCGAATCTCGGCCTCGGCGGCGTCGAGGCTGCCCAGCACGGTCGCCGCGTGCCGACACAGTGCCTCGCCCGCCTCGGTGAGCTGCAATTGATGCCCGGACCGGGTCACCAGGGAGGTGCCCAGCGACCGTTCCATCGCCTTGATCTGCTGACTGATCGCGGGCTGCGTATAGCCCAGATGCCGGGCGGCAGCCGAATAGGACCCGGTCCGGGCCACCGCCCGGAAGATCTTCAACTGCCTGACCTCCAGCATGTGGCCCATCCTAGACACCCCGGCAACCCAGTGGTTATCGATCCGGTGCCGGGATCAGCGCGTCCACCACCAGGCTCAGCGCGCGACGGTAGCCCGCGACGTCGAGTTCGGGCTCCCAGGCCTGCTGCAGGATGAAGCCCTGGATCAGCGCCAGCGCGAGCCGGGTGATGGACTCGGGGTCGGCGCGATCGGTCACGGTCCCGTCGTGCTGTCCGGCGCGAATGGCCTCGACGGCCAGCTCCCGCTGCGCCAGCCCCTCGTGTACCGAGGGCCACATCCGTTGATTGACAAGCGATTCCGCCCACACCAGCACGCTCACCCGGCGGCGCTGCAGTTCGGCGGGGTCGGCGAGCCATTCGAAGTACGCGTCCAGGAACGCGTGCAGCGCGCTGCGCGGATCCGTCGCCGTGAGTGCCGTGTCGAGGAGTTCGCGTTCGTGCCGGTGCCGCTCCTCGGCGACCGCGTCGATGATCGCCTCTTTGCTCGGGTACCAGCAGTAGACCGCGCCAGGACTCAACCCGCAGCCACGGCAGATGTCCTGCATGGTGGTGGCGTGCAGCCCGCGTTCGGCGAAGCAGTCGAGGGCGGCGTCGATGATGCGACGCCGCCGTTGCTGCTCGGCCGCGGCGGTCAGGCGGGGCACGAGATCCGTGCCAGCGCAACGCGATACAGCTCGGAGGCGCGATCGGCGCGACCCAGCGGCGGGAAGTAGCGGTGACCGGCAGCGGCCGTCGATTCCTCCCAGACCGGCTGGTATCCGCGCTCGGTGAGGTAGCCGGTGAGCTGGTCGGGGTCGAGTCCGAAGGTCCACGGCTCCCCCACCCGCGACACATTGCGCACCCAGCGTTCGGCCTCCGGAAACGTTGTGCTGCCGTCGATCACGCCGATGTGCACGAAGGTGAACAGCAGGGCACTGCCGGGCCCGGCGACCACGCGCAGCACGGCGAGAGTCCGATCGACGGCGTCGGCGGTCAGGTAGTTGGTGACCCCCTCCCAGACGAACAGCGTCCGCAACCCCTGCGCACCCGCGTCTCGCAATGCCGTAGCGAGGTCATCGGTTTCGAAGTCCACCGGCAGGAACCGCACGCGCTCGGTGTCGTGGCCCGCCTGCCGCACCGCGTCGGTCTTCGCCTGCTGTGTGGCGGGCTGATCGACCTCGATCACCCGCACGTTCCGCAGTTCCGTCAAACGCCAAGCGCGACTGTCGAATCCGGCCCCGAGCACCACGATCTGCCCGACCCCGTCGGCGACCTGCTCACGAATGGTGTCGTCGATGAGCCGGGTGCGGGCGATCGCCGAGGGGCGCGGCCCCGGCATCACCGTGTCGTAGAGCCGTTCCACCACCCCGCCGACGACGGGCAGCCGGGCCACCCGGGCCAGCCCGCGCAGTGGCGGTGACAGGAACGCGCCCGCCAGCGGATCGACGAAGAGCCGGGTTTCGGCCGGGCGCGCGGATTCGAGCACGCGGTGCAGGGCCATGGTCTGAGCTGTGAAGGACGCCGCCATAAACAGAATATAGATTCTGTTTATGGCGCGGTCCAGGGTTTTCGGCGAGATTCTCCCGGTCAGCGCGCGACCGAGGTGATGCCGTCGATCATGGTCGGCCACACTTCACGCGGGAACGCGCCATGCCCGACGCCCGGCATGAGCACCAGCCGCGCGCCCGGCACCGCGGCCGCCGTCGCCTCACCGCCACGCGGGCGGATGAGGATGTCGGCGTCGCCGTGCATGGCCACGGTCGGGATCGACACCTTGCGCAGCTCCGCGGTGCGGTCGGGCGCGGCCAGCATGGCGGCCTGCTGACGGAGTTTCCCGGCCGGGTCGTGGGCGCGTTCGAAACTGCGCGCGCCGACCTCGGTGAGCCACCCGGTATCCAGGGGATAGTTCGCCGCCGGAGTCCCGATGAACCCGTAGATCTCGAGCATTCGCTCACCGGCTTCCATCGCCGAGCGGATCGGCCGCTGGCTCAGTTCGCCCATCTTCATGCTGGTGCGGATGGTGGCCCGTCCGATGCGCGCCGAGGGTGAGGACATGATCGACACCAGCGAGCGCACGCGCCGCGGATGCTCGATGGCGAGGGTCTGCGCGATCATGCCGCCCAGTGAGCCACCGACGATATTGGCGCTCTCCCAACCCATGTCGTCGAGGACGGCGAGTGCGTCGGCGGCCATGTCACTGAGCGAGTACCGCGCCGCGACGCGCGGCCGCAGGATCATGTCCCACAGCTTGGGCTCCCCCAACCGTTCCAGGTGCGAGGACAGCCCGGTATCCCGATTGTCCATGCGGATCACCTGAAATCCCTTGCCCACCAGGTCATTACAGAAGTCGTCGTTCCAGAGCAGCATCTGCATGCCGAGTCCCATGATCAGCAGCAGCGGGCGGCCGGTGTCGGGCCCGAAGACTTCGTAGGCGAGTTCGACATCGCCGTTGTGCGCGGTGCGGAGAACTTCCGGACGGTTCATGGTGACCCCTGCGCTGAATCGGATTGCGTACGAAGCGGTTCGATCACCAGCGTAGCAGTATCGTTCTTATGTGAACCGTCCTATGGTGAACCGTTCTTTGAAGAACCTCCGGTACGGTGGGGCCATGCGACGTTCGAGCGAGTACTACAGCGAGATCGGCCACTACCTGCACCGGGTGGTCGCCCTGATCGACCGCCGCGGCGATGCCATGTTCCGTGGCGAATTGGGCATCAGCCTCAGCCAATTCACCCTGCTCCGCCTCTTCGAGGCCAGCGACGAGGTGCCCTCCCAGCAACTGCTCGCCGACCGCCTGGGTATCGCGAAGAGCGCGGTCAGCAGGCAGATCGACATCGCCCGCCGCAGCGGCTGGATCGACGTGGCGGTCTCCCCGAGTTCCCGCCGCCAACACACCCTCACCCTCACCCCCGAGGGCCGAAAACTCCTCGGCCGAGCCAAAACCCTGGTCGAGAACTCCGAACTGACCGGCTTCGGCGACCTCCCCGAAGCCGACGTCGAAGCCACCCTGCGCACCCTGAAAGCGCTGCACGCCAAACTCACCGAACCGAACCCGAGCTGAGCGCGTAGCGAATGTGATGGCCGGCGCGGTCCTCAGTGAGCAGCGGTGGTCAGGTCGTAGACCGTCGCGTCGCCGATCTTCGTCGCCGGATAGGTCGCCTTCACCCAGGCGGTGATCAGGTCGGCGTAGGAGTCGGTGGGTCGCATCTTCGGGTGGAAGCGGCCGGGGCGTTCGTCGAGGATCAGGTAGGCGATCCGGCCGTCTGTCACGTAGCGCTGGAACTGGGCGAGGGACGGGTAGTCGTCGCTGCCGGTGAAGCCGCCCAGGGCCATTACCGATCTGCCGGTGCGCAATTCGAGTTCGGAGGTCTCGCCCGCGCCGACCATGGCGGCCGACCAGCGCTGTGGTGCGTCACCGATCAAATGGTCGAGTTCGGTGCTCATGATGCCGCCGCCGAACATGGGCGGCATCATGCTCTTGGCCGGGCCCGAATTCGGGATGCCGCCGGTATGGGTGCGGGCGATGGTGTCGATCGTGCAGGCGGCCGGTGCGGCCAGCCCGAGCACCAGAGCCGCAGCGGCCGCCGTCGCCGCTGACCGTGCCGATCGCATCACACCCGACAGCAGTACGGCCGCGACGAGCACCGAGCCGATCAGCACCGCCCACCGCAGCCAGGGCAGCCAGTCGGGGGTGCGGTGCAGCAGCGCCCAGGCCCACACGCCGGTGGTCAGCGACATCGCGGCCATGGTGGCGCGGGCGGCGAAATGCTCTCGCCGCGACCACAGTTCGCACACCGAGAGGCCGACCAGCGCGGCGATCCCCGGTGCCAATGCCACTGTGTAGTACGAGTGGATGATGCCGCTCATGTAGGAGAACACCAGGCCCGTGCCCAGCAGCCAGCCGCCCCACAGCACGAATGCCGCACGGGTGGTGTCGGTGCGGACGGCGCGGCGGGTCAGCCACAGTCCGGCCACCAAGCCGATCAGTGCGGCGGGCAGCAGCCAGGAGATATCGGTGCCCATGTAGCCGCGGAACAGGCGGGTGATCCCGGCGTCCTCACCGAATCCGGGTCCCATCGAGAAGTCGGCGGGTTTGCTCATGCCGCTGCCGGGGTTGCCGTGCCCGCCGAGCAGTCGTCCCATCCCGTTGTATCCGATGGCCAACTGCCACAGGCTGTTCGAGGTCGAGCCGCCGATGTAGGGCCGGGAGTCGGCGGGCCACAGCGCCACCAGCGCCACGTACCAGCCGCTGGCGATCAGCAGGGCGACACCGGCGGTGAGCAGTTTGACCACCCGCGACCAGAGTCCGCCCGCACCGGCGATCAGGAACACCAGCGCGAATCCCGGCAGCACCAGGAACGCCTGCAGCATCTTGGTCAGGAACCCGAAACCCAGTGCGGCAGCGCACAACACCAGCCAGCCGGTGCTCGCCGACCACCACCCGGTCGTGCGCGCGTCCACCGCCCGCACCGCGCAGTAGGCCGCCGCGACGAGCAGGAGGGTGAGCAGCGCGTCGGGATTGTCGTACCGGAACATCAAGGCCGCGACCGGGGTCGATGCCAGGACAGCGCCCGCGACCAACGCGGCGGCGTGTCCGCCCCAGCGGCGCACGCCCGCGTACAGCAGCGCCACCGTGCCGACGCCCATCAGCGCCTGCGGCAACAGCAACGACCACACGTGAAATCCGAACAGCCGCCCCGAGATTCCCATCACCCACATGGCGGCGGGCGGCTTGTCGACGGTGATGGCATTGCCCGCGTCCAGGGACCCGAACAGCAGCGCCTTCCAGCTGCGGGTGCCCGCCTGCGCGGCGGCGGCGTAGAACTCGTTGGTCCAGCCCGCCCCGGCCAACCCCCAAAGGTAGAGCACCGCGGTGGCGACCAGCAGCCCGATCAGCGACAGCCGCTCCCGGCCGAACCGGACCGGTCGCGTGGCGAGGTCCTGTTCGTCCCCCACCACACCCGACATCGACACCATAACCGTCCCTTCGCATTCGACAATCCCGGGCAGCCTAGGCAGGCGGCCTCGCGCCAACCTCGCGTCCGTCTGGCAGGACGCTGTGAGTCGGCGCTAGGGCAGGTCCTCGGGTGCGAACAGGATCCGGAACCGGGTGCCCTCCCCCACCGCCGTGAGCAATTGGATGCGGGCCCCGTGCGCGGCCAGAATCGCACTGGCGATAGCCAGGCCGAGTCCGGAACCGCCGGCGCGGGAACGGGATTCGTCGACCCGGTAGAAGCGGTCGAAGACATGCGCGGCCTTGTCCGCCGCGATGCCGGGACCGTTGTCGCGCACTTCGATGATGATCAGCTCCGCCGCATCGGGTGTCGCCGCTCCCGCTTCGGCCGCCACGCCTTCGGACGAGGGTGCGGGCGCGCGGGCCACGCTGACCTCCACCACCGCGTCGGACGGCGTGTGTGTCAGACCGTTGCCGACGAGATTGGTCAGCACCTGCCGGATGCGGTGCCCGTCCCCGACGATCCGCACCGGGCCACCCGGAACACTGAGCCGCACAGTCCTTTCCGGCCGCCGAGCCCGCGCGTCCTGCACCACCTCGTCGGCGAGCGCGGCGAGGTCGATCCCGGCCAGATCCATCGGCCGTTCCTCGTCCAGTCGTGCCAGCAGCAGCAGGTCGTCGACGAGCAGACCCATCCGGATGGCCTCGTCCTCGATGCGCCCCATCATTCGAGCGACGTCCGCTTCGTCGTGTGCGCCGCCGTGCCGGTACAGCTCGGCGTAGCCGCGGATGGAGGTCAGCGGGGTGCGCAGTTCGTGGGAGGCGTCGGCGACGAACAACCGCATCCGCGACTCGGATTCGCCCAGACCCCGCAGCGCCGTGGACAGCCGCTCGACCATGGTGTTGAACGCCCCGCCCAACCGCCCCACCTCGGTGCGCGAATCCGTCTGCGCCACACGGCGATCGAGTTCACCCCCGGCGATGGCCTGCGCGGTGTGCTCGATACGGGTCAGCGGCCGCAATCCGATCCGCACCAGCCAGGTCGCCAGCGCGCCCAGCACCGCCAGCAGCGTCAGTCCGGCGATTACCTCGATGGTCCGCAGCTGCCGCAGCGTGGCCTGATAGGTGTCGAGAGACATGACGACCGCGACCGTGCCGCCATCGGGCTCGGCGGCCATGGGCGGCTGATAGGCGGTGCGCACCCGCCACTCGTAGCGGCCGTCCCCCGACGGCACCGTGAACGTGTGATCGCCACGGGCCCGCACGGATTCGACGTCCATAGCGGGCAATTCGGGCAGCGAGGCCGCGCTGCCGATCCGATTGCTGGGCGTCCCGGCGGTGTCGAAGAACAGCACCCGGAACGGCGAGGGCACCTGATCCTCGCTCGACGCGGCCGGTGGCGGGGGTGGTGGTGGCCGGGTCCGCGCGGACATGTCGGCGGCCACCGTCTGCAATTGTCCGTCGATGCGGGCGAGTTCGGCGCGGTCGAGCATGGTGGCGGCCAGCAGGCCCGAACCCGCCAGCCCGATCGCCGTGATGCCCAGCACCGCGACCAGCAGCCGAGTGCGCAGCGTCCAGCGGTGCCGGAGTCGGTTCACCGGCGCTCGCCGCCGCGGCGCAGCGAGTAGCCGACGCCGCGCACGGTGTGGATCAGCGCCGGACCGTCGCCCTCGACCTTGCGGCGCACCTGGCTGATGAAGGTCTCCACCACCCGATCGCCGCGCCCCTCGGCGGAGTCCCAGACCGTGTCGAGGATCTGCCGTTTGCTGACCACCTTCTCGGCATTGGTCATCAGGTAGTGCAGCAGGTTGAATTCGGTGGCGGACAACCAGATCGGCGTGCCACCGCGGTGCACGCTGTGCGAGGCGATGTCCATCTCCAGATCGGCGTACCGCAGCAGGTCACCGGGTTCCGGCGGGCCCGCGGTGCGACGCACGATGGCCTGCACGCGCAGCACCACCTCCTCGAGGCTGAACGGCTTGGTGACGTAGTCGTCGCCGCCCGCGGTGAGCCCCTCGATCCGGTCCTTGACCGCGTCGCGCGCGGTCAGGAACAGCACCGGCACCTGATTGCCCGCGTTCCGCAGCCGCCGCGCCACGGTGTACCCGTCGAGGTCGGGCAGCATCACGTCGAGCACCACCAGGTCGGGCGGATTCGCTTCGGCGGCGGCCAGCGCCGCGAGCCCGCTGTCGGCGAGCCGCACCTCGAACCCGCTCATCCGCAGGACGGATCCGAGCAGGTCCCGAATATTGGGCTCATCGTCCACCACCAGAACCGCCGGGGCCGGAGCCGAGTGTCGATCGCGCACCGATCCACCATAGGCATGCCGCCCCAGCACATTCCTGGCACCCGACGCCACCCCTCGGCGAGAATTCACACCGAACTCCCAGTTTCAGCGGTGTCTTCCCCAGACCCGAATCCGCTCGGCACAGTCGATATCGATTGCGACACAGCGGAAATCGATGCGCCCTGGGCGTCGATGAATTCGGACTCGGCTAGCTGGCCTGAAGGTCGAGGCTGTGGGCCAGCAGCGGCCAGGAGGCGTGCAGTTCGTCGGCCCAGTAACCCCAGGAGTGGGTGCCGTAGGGGCGCAGTTCCACCGTGGCCGGGATGTCGAGGTCGGCGAGGCGAGCGGCGAGATTGCGCGTGCACTGATCGACCGCGACCTCGATCATCCCGCCGACCAGGATCTGATTGGCGAGCGCGTCGCCACCGCCGACGAGGTGCCGGTCTCCGGCCTTGTCGTAGGGCCCGGGCATGCCATTGCCGCTGGAGAGGTAGATGTCCATGCCCCGCAAGCCCTCCGCGTGCGTGAAGGGATCGTTGGCGCTCCACATGGGATCTCCGGGCGGGCCGTACATGTTCCCGGCGTCGCCGCCGCTGTAGGCGGAGGTGAGGCGAACATAGGCCTGACCGAGCGCGTCCGAGATCTGCGCGCACCCGCTGTAGGAGGCGACCGAACGGTAGAGGCCGGGCTTGGCGATGGCCAATTGCAGCACCGAGGTCCCCGACATCGATACGCCCGCAATGGCATTCACCCCGGTGGTGCCGAGTGCGCTGTCGATGAGCGGGGGTAGCTCGTCGGTCAGATACGTCTTCCATTTCACGACGCCCAGGAACGGGTCCGGCGAACGCCAATCCGCGTAATAGGATCCGGCCCCGCCCAGCGGCTGCACCACGTTCACGTTCTTGCCGGTGAGGAATTCGCTCGCACCGGTCTGCCGATCCCAGGACGCCTGCCCGATCCCGCCGCTGCCACCGCTGAGCAGATACAGCACCGGCCGGGGGGCCGAAATATCCACGGGCCGATCCACTTCCACCTGTAGCTCGGTGTTCATGGCCGCCGAGAACACCGTCATCAGCAGATGCCGGTCGTCGACCACGCTGATATCGAGGATGCGGGAACCGTCGGGCGCCGTGGTGGCGGGGACCGGTGGTACCGCCTGGCCCGGTTCGGCGCGGGCGGTGGGTGGTCCCGCCGACAGCAGCGCGCCGAGGACACCCATCGCCGTCACCACTGCCGCCGCCCGACGTACAACCGAGGGGTATCGCACCGCACAATCCTTCTGCGCCGCCGACCCATTCGGGCCGCGGTCGCCGACTCGCCTGCTTGAATCCGCGCGCGGACCGGCGGGTTTCCCGTGTCGGTCCGGCGCGGCGGCGAGTCTCGCAGCCCCCGGCGAACGATGGATGTCGTGGTGGCGTCCGGCAGGGGACGGTGCCCGGTCAGGCGGGTTGGCCGAGAACCTCGGCCTGTCCGGCGACCACGCCGGTGAGAATGGCCCGAGCGACCGCGAGCAATTCGGCGACCTGCGGCGAGGTGAGCGCATAGGTTACTGATAGTCCCTCGCGGCGTGCGGTGACCAGACCGGCGCGCCGAAGGATAGACAGCTGTTGCGAAAGATTTGCTGCCTCAATGCCGATCTCGTCGAGCATTTCCGATACGGCGTGCTCGCGCAGGCTCAGCAATTCGAGAACCCGGATGCGTACGGGATGTCCCAGAGTTTTGAAGAAGTCCGCCTTCATCTGATAGAGCGGCCGCTGCATCGATGGCATGCGTCGCCACCCCTTCCGCTGAGACGGCACGACCCGGACCGATCGCACTCCCGGGTGCGGAGTTTAGCAACCATGGCGGCCGTATTCGGCCGCTCAGGCGAGGCAGATTCGTATGCGGCGCTCAGATTTCCAGTTCCGCCTCGATATCGTTGAGACGGTGGCGCGCGAGCGCGAGATTGCCGCGCTGCCGATCCAGCGCCAGGTACAGGAACAGGTGCTTGGCCCGGCGTCCGCCGCGGATCGGCCGGATCAGGTGGTACTGCCCGCCGAGGGTGATCAACATGTCCTCGATGCCCTCGTCGAGGCCCAACTGTTCGATGGTGCGCAGTTTGGCCCGCACCACTTCGGTGTTTCCCGCGGCGGCGACCTCCAGGTCCAGGTCGCGCGATCCGCCCATCACCCCGAGCGGCATCCCGCTCCCGTAATCGACGACCGCCGCGCCCAGCGCGCCGTCGAGCAACATCATTTCCTTCAAAGCAACGTCCATGTCCGCCATGACATTTCCTCTCTCCCCCGCCGCAACGGGTCTCGGTGAGCCGAGACGCTACGCCCGCTCGACGACCACTATCGCTGGTTTGCTGAAGAATTCCGCAAGGTATGCAATTCGCGATTTATGCAATCAGGCAGACACTTTCAGCCGAGCAGGCGGTCGATGCCGCCGATGAGGAAGCTGACCTGATCCTCGTGGAAGGAGTCCAATTCACCGGCGGGCAAAGGGGTTCGGTAGGGATTCCATTCGTCGGCGCGGCTCATCGCCTGCAGGAACCCCATCAGCGCGACCGCCCAGCGGGGTTCCAGCCGCGTGGGATCCGAGTGCGGGAACGCGCGGCGGACCTGGATCAGCAATTCCTCTCGGACCTGTCGCTCGGCCGCGTCCAGTGCCGGGTGCCGTTGACTGGAAAGCTGCGCGATGATCTTGATCCATCGCATTCCCCGGGTTCGCTGTCGCGCCAGTAGTTCCCGGTAAGGCACGGTCACCGCCCGCACCAGCTCCTCGGCGGTCGGCGGCTGCGGGGAGTCCGCGAGCACCGCGGTGTTCTCCCGGATCCGATCACGAACGGACGCACCCAGATCGAGCAGGACCGCGGCGAGCAGATCGTCCTTGGTGCCGAAGTGGTAGTTGACCGACGCCGGTCCCAGTCCCGCCGCCGCGTTGATCGCGCGGATCGACACGGCGTCCACGCCCTGCTCGGCGAAGAGTCGCTCGGCGGTCTTCAACAGCTTCGTCCGGGTCGCTGTCCCCTGGCGATTCTGTGTCGATGCGGTCATGCGACGAGCTTGGCATATCTGGTTCGATCGATCCAATCAATCACGGTCGACACCAGCGAATTTGCCGCCACTACAAGCTCTTAACCCGCTGATATGCCGCGTGACCACTCAGTGAGACGGTCCACTTTTGGATCACTTGATCCATGTTAGTCATGAAGCACCGGGATGTGAGCCAGCTCATAACCCACCTCTTCGGCAGGAGAACGACAGACCATGTGGACCGCCAGCTCGATGAAGTTCGGGGCCTTCCTCGCCCCCTATCACCCACTCAACGCGGACCCGGCGCTACAGCTGCGCCGCGACATCGACCTCATGGAGCACCTCGACCACCTCGGTTTCGACGAGGCGTGGATGGGCGAGCACCACTCCACCGGAGCCGAAATCGTGCCCGCCCCCGACCTTTTCATCGCCGCGGCGGCCGAACGCACCGAGCGCATCCGCTTCGGCACCGGCGTGGTGTCGCTGCCGTATCACCACCCTCTGGTCACGGCCGACCGCATCACGCAGCTGGATCTGCAGACCCGCGGACGGCTCATCTTCGGTACCGGGCCCGGCAAGATCCCCCTCGACGCGCACATGATGGGCATCGACCCGTCGGATCAGCGTCGCCGCCAGGGCGAGGCGCTCGAGGCGTTGCTGCCGCTGCTGCGCGGCGAGGTGGTGAACATGAGCACCGACTGGTTCACCCTGCGTGACGCGCGCGCCCAGCTACCCACCTACGATCCGGCGGGCATCGAGATCGCGACCGCCTCGACCATCTCCCCCAACGGTTCCGTGCTGGCCGGAACCCACGGACTGTCACTGCTGTCGCTCGCGGCCAGCTCGCCCGCGGGTTTCGACACCCTCGACCGCAACTGGGGCGTCTACGAAAAGGCTTGTGCCGAGCACGGACACACGGCCGACCGGGCGCGCTGGCGACTGGTCAATCCCATGTTCCTGGCCGAGACCCGCGCCGACGCCGAGCGCGCGGTGAGCCGTCGCATCGGTTCGATGGCGGCCTACGTGAACCGGCAGATCGGCGACAACCCGGCCTGGGCCGAGACCCCGAAGGGGATCATCGACCAGTGGCGCAATGACAATCTCGGCGAATTCGGTCAGGCCATCATCGGCACGCCCGACGAGGCCATCGCCCAGATCGAGCGGATGATCGAGAAGACCGGCGGCTTCGGCACCATGCTCGTGCTGCACGTGGACATGGCGGACTGGGCCGACACCAAACGCAGCTACGAGCTGTTCGCCTCCGAGGTCATCCCGCATTTCAAGAACCGCAATCGCGGCCGCGAGGCCAGTTTGCAATTCGCCGCGGACAATCGCGAACTGCTGATCGGTCAGCTGGTCACCGCGATCACCAAGGCTCACACCGACTACTACGGCAATGCCGTCCAGGGAGCCTGAACCATGCGCGCAGTCCAGTACGCCGACGGCGAGTTCACCCCGGCCGAGGTCGCCGAGCCGCCCGCGCTCGGTCCCGGTCAGCTGCGAATCGCGGTGCACGCCTGCGGAATCTGCGGCAGTGACCTGTCGATGTCGAAGGATCCCTGCCGGTTCGTGCACGTGGCGGAGGCGGGCGGATACCCGCTGGCCACCTTCGACACCGAGCGGCCGGTGGTGCTCGGACACGAGTACGCGGGCCTGGTCACCGAGATCGGCACGGGAGTAACCGATTTCGCCGTCGGAGACCGGGTGGCGGGCATCGGTCTGGCCACCGACACCAGCACCGGAATTCCGACGATCATCGGGTATTCGAACGAATATCACGGGGCCTTCGGCGAATCCATCGTGGTGGACGCCTACTGGGTGCGGCAGGTGCCCGCGGGGCTCTCGCTCGAGCACGCGACGCTGGCCGAGCCGCTGCACGTCGGTGAGATGCATGTGCAGCAGTCCGGGCTCACCGCCGCGGACTCGGCGCTGGTGATCGGTTGCGGCACCATCGGTCTCGGTGCCATCTTGGCGGCCAAGGCGAAGGGCGCGCGGGTGGTGATCGCGTCGGAGCCGTCGCCCAAGCGCCGGGAGCTGGCCGCGCTCATGGGTGCGGACATCGTGGTCGATCCGGCTGCGCAGGATCCGATCGCGCTGTGGAACAGCCTGGTCGCCGAGGGCAATACGCTCGTCGGGGACGCGGCGGCGGGTGTGCTCATCGCCTACGAGTGCAGCGGTCGTGCGGGGGTGCTCAACTCACTGATGCACGAGATGCCGTTCAATTCCCGCATCCAGGTGCTGGCCGCGCCGTTCGCGGACGAGACGATCATCCCGGTGGTCGGCCAATTCCGGCGCATCGCCATCAATTTCGGGCACGGGCCGTACGAGAACGCCTACGACATCACCCTGGACCGGCTGGCGCGCGGCATTGTCGACGCCGAGGCGATCATCACCGGCCGGGTCGGACTCGACGGTGTCGCAGACGCTTTCGCGACCCTGCGCGACCCGAAGGAACACGTGAAGATACTGGTGCTGCCCAACCAGGAGTGAGGGCCGGGTCGCTCGTCGCCGATGGCGATATCTCGCACCTGAATTCGGTGTCCGCGGTGCCGTGCGAGCGGCCCGTGGATCCGGTCGGGCCGGCCGGTGGCTCGGGCTCGATCTCAGCGAGCGGGCTAAGGTTGATCGAATGGATTCCTGGGTGCGAGGTCATGTCCGCCGGGTCGGGCGAGCCGATCGGGCGGTGACGCGTGCGATCGCCGGTCTGCCCGAGTCCCGTGCGGACCGCGGGCTGCTGTGGCTGACCAGCAGCGCGAATCACAGCATGCTGTGGCTGTTGTCCGCGACACTGCTGTCCACCCGGGCGGGTACGCCGCGCCGGGCGGCGGTGCGCGGGGTGATGGCGGTAGCGGGCGCGAGTTTCACGGTCAACGCCGTGCTGAAGCCGATTTTCGCGCGGCGGCGTCCGGCGGCGGATGTGCTGCCGCCGTATCGCCGGTTGGTTCCGGTGCCGTCCTCGTCGTCCTTCCCGTCCGGGCACAGTGCCGCCGCTGCCGCCTTCGTGACGGCGGTCGCTCTCGAAAGTCCGCGCACCGCAGTGGTGCTGGCTCCGGTGGCGGCGGGTGTCGCCTATTCCCGGGTACACACCGGCGCGCACTGGGGCTCGGATGTGCTGGTCGGTCTCGCGGTGGGCTCCGGGGTCGCGCTCGCGACGCGGCGCTGGTGGCCGGTGCGGGAATCCGACGAGGCGCGGGCCACCATCCGCGAGGCTCCGATGCTGCCGGACGGCAAAGGCCTTGTCATGCTGGTGAATCCGGCGTCCGGGGACGCGAACCACGATCCGATGGCCGAACTCGCCGAACTGCTGCCCGCTGCCGTCCTGGTACGCACCGAGCCCGACCGGGATCTCGGCGAGCAGCTCGAGAGCGTGCTCGCGGCGAGCACCGCACCGGTGCTGGCGCTGGGCGTCGCGGGCGGGGACGGCACGGTGGCCGCCGTGGCCGCGGCCGCGCTGCGCCACGATCTCCCATTGGCCGTCGCGCCCACCGGCACCCTCAATCATTTCGCCCGCGACCTGGGCGTATACGACCTGCGCGAGGTGTCCGACGCGACCGCGACCGGCGAGGCCGTCGGTGTCGATATCGTGCGCGTCGACTACACCGACGGCGCAACCGAACACACCCGGGTGCTGATCAACACCGCCAGCCTCGGTGCGTACCCCGATCTGGTCCGGCGGCGGGAACAGTGGCAGCGGCGCTGGGGCAAGTGGCCCGCGTTCGTCGCCGCGCTCGCGGTCACCCTGCGCCGCTCGCAGCCGCTGGAGATCGATCTCGACGGCCACCGCCGGACGGTGTGGTTCGTATTCGTCGGCAACGGCACGTATCACCCGCGTGGCGCGGTGCCCGCCTTCCGCGACAGCCTCGACAGTGGACTGCTGGACGTCCGCTGGTTGCGGGCCGATGTGGCGTTCTCACGCACCCGGGCCGCGTTCGCCCTGCTGTCCTCGACGATCGGCCGCAGCCAGGTCTACGGCGAACACCGCACCTCGGACCTGTTGGTGCGGCTGCCCACTCCGGAGCGTCTGGCCACCGACGGCGAAGTCGCCGGTGCCGCAACACGATTGCGTTTCTCGGTCGTGGGGCAGCTCACCGTCTATCGCCGCGACGAGTCCAATCCGCTGTGGGCACACCGGGTTCGCCCGCATCGTCGCCGGTCGGCGTGGTTTCCCAACGTCCTACCGTGACGTTCCCGGTGTGCCGCTGGGTCACCCCCACCGAATCCGGTATCCGGGTCACCGATGTGTGGGAGACCCCGGAGCCCCCTGAGGTCACGATCCTCCCCGTCCACAATCTCCTGACGGCGAGCTGATCGGGCGGCGGATCCGTGCGGTCTCGCATGGATCCGCCTGCGTTACGGTCGTTGCCGTGGACGAGGCGATCCGAACCCTGCGCGCAGTCCGACATTTCGGACCCGACCCGGTGCCCCGCACCACCGTCGAAGAGCTCATCGACGCCGCCCGCTGGACCGGTTCGGCTCGTAACCGCCAGCCCTGGCGTTTCATCGCGGTGACCGATCCCGCGCTGCGCGGCGACCTGTCCCGCCTCGGCTCCTTCGCGGTCCATCTGGCCGCCGCCCCACTCGTTCTCGTCCTGGCCACCCAGGACAACGGTTTCTCCGACACCGAATTCGACATGGGCCGGGTCACCCAGTCCCTGTGCCTGGCCGCCGCCAGCATCGGCCTGGGCAGTTGCCCCACCACCCTGCATCCCGCGAGCAATGTCACCCGCGCCGCCGAACTGCTCAACCTCCCGCCTGGTCTGCTTCCCCGCCACGCGATAGCCCTGGGTTACCCGGATCCCGGTAATGCACCCTCCCCCAACGCCATCCCCACCGGTCGGCTCGCACTCCCCGACCTACTGACTTGGCGCACATAGCATTTCGGCATCTCCCTCTCACCACCCGTGCCACCGCGGCAGACCTCCCGTGCCTTTCCTGGCCAACAAGGTGCGCCACGGGCCGACATGCATCAAAATAGGCCCTGATCCACTCTGGCTACACCTCAGCACACCGCATCCGGCCCCGGTATTCGCGGCACTCCGCCGGGCGACCGAGCTCCACCATCCACCCGAAAGGCGGCTCCATGCCCAGGTTCCTCATCACTACGGCAACGCTCGCAGTGATAGTGGCCGCCGCAACCAGCTGCGCCGACCACCGCAGCGCGCCCCTCACCCCACCCACCCCGGCAACCTCGGTCCCCGTCTTCGGCGGCGCCCAGGTCCCCGACGTGGTCGAAATCCCCACCACCACCCCCACTTCGACCTCCTCCAGCTCGGGCACCACAACCACGACAAAGGCCCGCTCAACCAACTGAAACACCCAGTTGCACTGCGCCGTTCGGTAGCGTCGACATTCAACGATCGGGTTGGAGGGGCGCGATGGTGCAGGTTGTCGTAGTCGGCGGCGGAATCGGCGGTTTGGCGGTGGCGGTGTTCCTCGGCCGCCGCGGTCACCGGGTAACAGTGCTGGAGAAGGATTCCCGAGGCACGGGCACCGACATGGAGTCGGACTTCTTCGACTGGCATCGCCCGCAGGTCCCACAGGCGATGCAACCCCACAATCTGCACGCGCCGGTACGCACGGTGCTGCGCAGCGAAGCCCCCGACGTCTATGCCTCGATGCTCCGATTCGGCGCGGAAGAGTGGCACGAGTTCCATCGCATGTCCCGAAGCACGCCACCCGGTCCCGACGACGCGGACCTGATCAGCATTCGCGCCCGCCGAGTCCTCCTCGAGCGCGCGCTGAGCGATGCGGCACGCGATCAGCCGGAAGTGGTGATTCGTCAAGGCGATCCAGCCACCGCGCTGATCAGCGAAACCCGCGACGGACACCACCACATCGTGGGCGTCCACTCAACGACCGGTCCACACCCGGCCGACCTCGTGATCGACGCCGCGGGTCGCCGATCACCCATCCCCGCCTGGCTCGCCCAACACGGCGGCCGAAGCCCCGTCATCGACACCCACCGAACCGGCATCGCCTACTTCTGCCGCTGGTACCGACTACGCCCCGATGCCGCCCGCACCCCGGCAACCAACACCACCGGCGGTTCCACGAGCTTCGCCCTTGGCGGCGTATTCCCGAGCGACAACGGCATTTTCGCAATCAACCTGGTCGTCTCCACCACCGACCCGACCCGCACAGCCCTACGCGATCCTCAGGTCTTCGAAGCCATTGCCCGCACCTACCCCGGCTGCGCCGAATGGCTCGCACTGCCACACGACGCTGTCGGTCCGGTCCGAGCGATGGCCGGCCTCCACAACCGCTCGACCTCACTGATCGACACCGACGGACCGATAGTCACCGGCCTCCTGGGAATCGGCGACACAGTGATGCACACCAATCCCACCCTCGGCCTGGGCATCCCGTTCGCCCTCCGAATGTCCGCCTGGGTGGCAGCCAACGTCCACCGCCCACCCGGCGCCGACCTCGTTGTCGACCAACACCATTGGATCGCCACCACCCTCACCCCCTGGTTCGACCACCAGGTCACCTCCGACCGAGAAGCCGAAACCCAACTGCGGCAAGGATGGCAATCCACACCCGCCGGCACCCACCCCCGACCCAACAACACCTCCACACCGCTCCGAGCCGCCCTGCCGTGGTGCGCCCTCGACGACCCCCACGTCATGCGCGCCCGAGCACGAGTGAGAAACCTGATGGACTTACCCGACACCGCCTACACCGCCCCGGACATCGAACGTCGAGTCACCGAGTGGCTCAACGATCACCCCACCTTCACCCCACCCCCACAAGGACCGAGCCGAGAAGCATGGGAGCAGATCACAGCGGCCCGAACCATCCAAACCACATCCGGCCCGACTCACTGAACCCGCGTGGCAACTCTGAAGGACGTCGAAATGCAAGCTGTCGGTACATCCATTGCTGCAGAGCAGCCACGCGCTACATATGGGCCTATTCCTGCAAAACGCGCGTGCTGCAGTCAGTTTCCTGACGATCGATGGGTCCGATTGCAGGCTTAGGCCCATTCAGCTCTGCGGCAGGTCACGGCTCTGTGCGAGAGTGTGGCGGTATGTCGGTCACGTGGATCACCTTCGAGCGGTATGCCAGCCCGTGGGAGCGGTGGAAGGCGATCGACGACTTCACCGCGAGCAGCGAAATCGCTGTCGTCGAGTACCGCGGTGACGAACACTCGAGCAGCCTGACTGCTTGTTTCGGGTTCGTCCGTCGGCGCGAGTACGCCGATATCGCCTTCGGCACCGTCAATTACAGGCAGGTGAGATATGCGGCCGAACGGGAGGAGGTCACCAGGGCGGACACCTTGGTTGTCTATGCCTACGGTCGGCAGGTTGGCCAGTCGTACGGGAATGCGGGGCCGCACCCGGAGGACCTCATCGAGCGAGCCCGTGAGCTGATTGCAGGGTGAAGTCGAGCGGTCCGGCGCGTCCTCGGGGTGGGCCAAATGGGTGGAAGATTCCGCTCCGGTCGCGAAAAGCGTTTGGGTATGGGCAGACTCGGTTGTATGAAGCGTAGTTTTTATGCGGGGAGTACGGCGGTTGTCACTGGGGCCGGGGGTGGGATCGGGCGGCAGTTGGCTGTGCAGTTGGCTGAGGCGGGGGCGGCGACCATCTTGGTGGATGTTGATGCCGAGAAAGCGGGTGAGACACGGGATCTGGTGGCGCGGACCGGCGGGAAGGCTGTGGCGGTCGTCGCGGATGTGACCGATGTCGGGCGGATGGCCGAGGTGGCCGCGGAGGTGGAGGCGCGGGTTGGTGGGGTTGATGTGTTGATCAACAATGCTGGGCGGCTTTACTACGGGGGTGTGGTCGAGTCGGAGCCTTCGGATTTCGATGCGGTGATGCGGGCGAATTTCGGGGCGGCCGTGGTGAGTACGAAGGCGTTTCTTCCGGCGGTGCTACGGTCGAAGCAGGGGCGGATCGCGAATCTGTCGTCCGCGTACGGGCTGATCGGGTTGGGTGGGGCGGCGCCGTATACGGCGGCCAAGTTCGCGATTCGGGGGTTCAGCGAGTCGCTGCGGTCGGAGTTGCGGTCGCATCCGAATGTTGCTGTCAGCTGCGTGTATCCGGGTGGGGTGAAGACGGGGATCGCGTGGTCGGCGTTGGCGGCGGCGGGGGTGGACGCGACCGCGGCGGCGGAGCGGTTCGATCGGCAGGTGGCGCGTACCGAGCCGGTGCAGGCGGCGCGGGTGATCTTGCGCGGAATCGCTCACGGGCACAGCCGCATTCTGATAGGACCGGATGCGCTGCTCGCGGACACTGTCGCCCGGATCGCCGGAGGTCGCTATGAGCAGTTGATTCGACTGATCGTTCGGGGATAGAGGGGAATTCAGCGCATGGCGGGTACACGATGGCTGCTCATCGAGACGTTCGGTGACGACGAGCCGACGGTGATCGGGTTGGGCAGCGCGCCGAAGAAGTTCGTGCCGTTGGCCCAGATGTTGCGGCAGCGTGAGACTCTCGCGACGATCAAGGGCGCGATCGCGGCCACGGCCGACGCGCTCGCGCCGGTGGAGATGATCAGCGAGGACGGCCGACGCCGCACCGTCACTGTCCCGCAACTGATCACGCCGGAGCGCATGCATTCGGTGCTGCTGTGGTCGGGCCCCGTCGAGGAGCCGGTGCCGCCGCGAGATCCGGTGGGCGCGTGGTATTTCAACCTGTCCACGTCGAAATCGACGCGCTCCGACGATCTCCTGGACCTCTACGGTGTCGCCCCGCACGAGCGGGCCCGCGAGCACGCCATCGCGGGCGTCTTCACCCGGGTGATCACCAACACCGACGAGTCGGATGCCCTGGCCAAGGTGGTCCGCTCCGCGCCGGGCACCGAACATCAGGCGGTATGGACGGTCCGCCGCGACGACGGCGCGCTGCGGGCCGCGCACTTCTCGTGCCGGATACTCGAAGAGCTCACGGCCGCAGGTGAATCCGAGGTCTTCATGCGCGGCGTCACCCACGACATCGGTGACGCCACCAACGTCACGGGCGCGCCTCCCCCGGTAATCCTCGAGCATCGCGTCCTGGACGCGGCCGCCGCCGACGGCGAGTTCCGCGCCATCGTCGATCTGCGCACCCTGCGCCTGATGCGCTGGATGGGCCCCGCCATGCCCGAAATCGCCTGGCAATCCCTTTCGGGCGAGCCGGATCCCGCGATCCACCCGGACGATCTGTCCATCGCCAAGACCATGAGCCGCGAGCTCGCGCACACCCGCACCAACGGCACGCTGCGCCTGCGAACGCTCGATGGCGAGTGGAAACCGGTGTACGCCAAAGCCGTTCTGATGGCCCTCGACCAGCACACCACGGCCGCGTTGGTGACCGTCCGGGACCCGGAAACCGACGAATAGGTCTAGACCTCCCCGCCTCCCAGCAAACAGACCGTCGGCAATTTTTGTCGAATATCTAACACTGAAAGGACTTCGTTCCGGACACCGCACCAGGTCAGCCCGATTCGCCCTGAATGCCGCAGTCCGGCGGTCGATTTGCTGTGGCTATAACTGCCCTCAGGCCCGCTATAGTGCGTTCCACACGCACCCGCTCCTGCGGGAATCCTGCCGGTACTCCATGGTGAGACCGCCTGGCGCGTCGTAGGTAGGCCCTGTCCGGAACGCTGTCTGCGTGCCGGTGCTTCGGGGTTGCTCGGCGTCGGGAGGGCGGCATGCTGAGACTGGACAGCGCATGGTGGGTGTGTTTTCGCGACGATCTCCGTCACCGGATCACCACCTGGCCGGTGACTCGAACCCTACGACTCGCCTGCTCCCATTCCGATACCCATCACCACGGCCCGGATTCGGCCCCCGTGGTCCGAATCCCCCTGTACCGCTTGCGTATCGATCACCGCATCCGACGTTCCGGCGAGAACATCCGCCACGTCAACACCCTCTCCGACGTAGCCGCCCTGCTCCCGCCGATAGTCGTGCACCGCTCGAACATGACGGTCATCGACGGCGCCCACCGCGTCCGCGCCGCCCACCACACCGGCGCCCAGTGGATCGACGCCGTCTACTTCGACGGCGACGAAGCCCAAGCCTTCCTGCTGGCCGTCCGCCTCAACAACACCCACGGCCTGCCCCTCTCCGCCGCCGACCGCATGGCCGCCGCCGAACAGGCCCTCACCTTCTATCCCGACTGGACCGACTACCAACTGGCCCAGGCAATAGGCCTCTCCGAACGCGCCATCGCCCTCATCCGCAAACGCGCCCTCACCTTGGCCGCCCAATCCCGCTGAGTCCTACCGGTTCCCGCCGAACCAGTCCAGCGATTGCCCGTGCCCACCGGCGACCCCGACCGGCACCCCGTCCAGGCTGACGACGAACCGGCCGCGGATATCGCTGACCGGCACGGGAAGTCGCGCCGCAACGGACTCGATCACCCCGGCCCCCTCATTGGCGATCCACCGACACGGTAGATCCCGCACGACGCCTTCGAACTCGCGCCGGGCCTCCGGCGTGAGATACGCGAGCACCGCACTGCCGAACACCACGACGGTGGTACCCGGCGCGGCCGCCTCCACCAAGCCCGCGACCTCGTCCACCAAGTCACCAGCAACGATGTGCGCAGCCTCCTTCCGCGCGACACCGACCGCAGCCCGCAACCGCCGCAACCGATCCCACTGCTCCGGCCAGACCAGACATTCCAGCCACCGCATGTCCTCGGCATCGTCGACATCCAGCGGATTCAAATCCACCCCGGCTCGCGATACGACGACCGGAAGTCGCTGCGGCAGTGGCGGTTCACCGGCGGTAGCGCACACATTCAGCACCGACGACGGCCCATCCACCGGATCGATCCTGACCAGATCGTCGTACAGGTAGCTGTAGCGATCGGGGTACAGGCACAACCCCGCCGACGCCCCCACCTCGATCAGGGACAGTGGCCCTTCCAGCCCCGCCAACACCGGCAACAGCACCGCCGCCCGCCCGGCCTCGTTGGTCTGGGTCCGCCGCCGCAACGCCACCTCGGCCACGTCACCCCAATGCTCGACCAGCCACCTCTTGAACGTCGGGTACCCCGAGATCTCGACTCCGAGGTACCGCGCGGCCCCCAGCACCAGATTCGGCTGCCGCTTGTCCATCGGCAATTGTTCGATCAGCGCGAGAACCTTTGCGTCGGCGGCGATCTCACGACACCAGTCCTCATAGCACGGCGAGATCCCGCGGACTTCGTGCTCGGCGAAGATTCGGTACCGCTCGGATGTCTCCATCGATCCCCCTTCAACGAACCCGCACCGTCAGCCGAGGCGCGGTTCATCCTCGACTGTATCCAGGTCCGCATCGACGGCTCCGCCAGAGGTCCGCAACAGCCGTTGTGCCGGGGCGAGCACTCGACGCAGTGACCGCTGCCGACCTCGATGGCCGATTTCACACGCGCTCAGCACCTCTCGCTGGACAGATCTCTCCACGATCGAAGGCGTCCCGATGGTCAAGCCTTGAAGCGACCTGCGAAGGCGCGCAGAGGAAGATCGGCGCTCGTCATGATTCCAGGCGGGGCCGCTACCACGCAGGGGATGGCGTTGAGGGCGGGGAGGCCGGTGACTGTCATACCGATGGAGGCGAAGGCGGTGGGGTCGGACAGGTCGGTGCCTCGTTTGGGGAGGATCTGGTGTTTGCTGGTGATGCAGGGGTCGCCTTTGATCTTGGTCAGGTAGCAGCCCTGGATGTTCCAGTGGGGTTCGGTGTGCGGGGTCATCTGCCATTCGACGTGGACTTCCACGCGCGGGACGCCGTCGACCATGCCCTGGTATTTGATGTAGTTGGCGCCGAGGGAGCCTTTGGGGAGTTGGTACCAGCCGAGGTCGATATCCCTTGTGCAGGCACCGAGTTCGTAGGTGAAGACGACGTCGTCGAGTTCGAGACCGAAGGCGTCGGCCATGAGGTGCACGCCGTCGGCGAAGACGCTGGTCCCCTTTTCCAGCATGGCGGGGATTTCGGGGTCGTCGACGGGGCGGCCGTAGCCGACCATCTGCCAGGAGCCGACCGAGTGATGGCAGGAGACGTCGACGGATTCGATGACGGTCACGTTCTCCAGGTCGGCGACGTCGCAGGTGTGGACGATGCCGAGAATCTGGGTGAGGCCGGGGTTCATGCCGGTGCCGTAGAAGGTGGAACCGCCGCGGCGGCAGGCGGATTCGAGGATTTCGGAGGTGGGGCGGCCGGAGGGGTGCGGGTGGTTGCGGTTGCGGTGGTGGCCGGTGATCCAGTCGGCGGTGGTGACGATGTCGATTCCGGCTTCCAGCACGCGGACGTAGAGGTCCTCGTCGGGGAAGACGCCGTGGAAGGTGACCACGTCCGGCGCGGCGGCGATGATCTCCTCGACCGTTCCGGTCACCGTCACCCCGATCGGGTCGAGTCCGGCGATCTCCCCGGCGTCGCGGCCGATCTTTTCCGGTGTGTAGCAGTGCAATCCGATCATTTCCAGATCCGGATGGTTGCGCAGGCGCGCGATCATCTCGGTGCCGACATTGCCGGAGGCCACCTGGAAGACCCGGATGGGTCGTTTCACGGAGTCGGTTGTCATGGGCCGCAGCGCCTTTCGTGATTGGTGCGGAGGGGTCAGGCGGGATAGAACTGGGCGGCCCAGGTGCGCAGGGCGGTGAACCCGTCATATTCCGAGCGGGACAGCGCGGGCGGATCGGAGTAGCGCTGATGCGACCAGATATGCACGTCGGCCTCGAATTGCTCGATCACCGCCCGCATCACGCGCTCGACCTTGGGTGGCGCGACCGACGCATCGTCCTCGGGCAACCGGCCCACCCATACGGTGAATCGCACATCGCAGGTGTCGTCGTCGACGGGCGTGATCGCGGAGATGGTCCGGTTGTCGATCATCCCCCAGCTCTTGGTGACCGCCACGCCGAGACCGGCGTTGATGGCCTCCACACCACTGGAGATCTCGTCGGCGGTCATACCCGTCGCATCACCGAAGGTGACGGTGAAGTCGACATATGACACGGGCGCGTCGAAATCGTGGCGGGTGAACTTGGGCACGAACGGCACCTTGTGCACGTATTTGAAATGCGCCGAGTCCACGCCGTTCTCGAGCACGTACTGCGGATGCAGTTCCAGGCGTTCGCGAAACAGCGTGCCCTGCGGGACGGCCGGATAGTAGTTGGCCGCACTGTTGCCGTCCCCGAAGCCTTCGAAGACGTCCGGCACCTCGAAATACGGTGCCCGCCCGTCGATGTCGTGCCACATGTAGATCGATTCATTGCGCTCCGCGACCGGATAGGTGCGGATCCGCCGCCCTCGATTGGGGTGGGATTCATAGGGAATGCACACATTGCGCCCCTCCCGATCCCATTCCCAGCCGTGGAACGGGCACACGATGTGCTCCCCCTCGACGTGCCCGCCGAATCCCAGGTGCGCGCCGAGGTGTTCACAGTAGGCGTCCATGACGGTGACTTCCCCCGCCGCGGAACGCCATCCGATCAGTTCCCGGCCGAAGTAGCGCATGCGCCGCACCGCCCCGACCGCGATCTCCGGCGACCACGCGACTTGAAACCATCCCGTGGGCTGCATCGACAGCGGCGGCTTCGCCATTGCGATTCCTCTCATGCCCGAGCGCGGCCGGAGCCGAGGCCACTCGGAAGGGCCGCTGCGGCAACAGATCTCGGCGCGCACTCAGAATGATAGTGGGTTCTGCGAAAAATGACAGTGGGTTCTGTGAAACCAATCGATAGAATTCCCGGCATGATCGACGGAGCCGACCTCACCGCCAGGCGCGTCAACCGCCGCGGCCTCGCCACCCGCGAGAACATGCTCGAGGCCGCCCTGCGCGCGCTGGCCACCGGCGACCCGGCCGCCGTCTCCGCCAACCGCATCGCCAAGGAGGTCGGCGCCACCTGGGGCGCGGTGAAATACCAGTTCGGCGATATCGACGGCCTGTGGGCGGCGGTCCTGCACCGCACCGCCGAACGCCGCGGCAGTCTGCCCGCCGCGAATCCGGCGGCCCCGCTGCGGGATCGGGTCGCCGCCACCATCGAGACCATGTTCACCGGCCTGACCGCCCGTGATTCCCGCGCCATCGAGAGCCTGCGCGCAGCCCTGCCCCGCGACCGCGGCGAACTCGAGCGACTCTACCCGCGCACCTCCGCCGAGCTGTCCTCGTGGCTGGGCAGCTGGACCGCCGCGTGCGAGCAGGCTTTCGCAGACCTGGATGTGGATCCGGACCGGGTGCGGGAGGTCGCCTCGTTCCTGCCGGGAGCGATGCGCGGCATCGTCTCCGAACAGCAGCTGGGCACCTACTCCGATCTGGAGGCCGCGCGCCGCGGCCTCACCAATGCGATCGTCGCCTACCTGGAGGGGTCGCGAAACCCTTGAGGCTCAATGCCTTCCGCCTTGATCAGGCCAGATCCCGGCGCGATCCGGGCTGCGGCGCGAAGTAGGTGGCGGCCGCGTCCCGAAACCAGCGCGTGCGTGACCGCATCGCCCGGCGACTCACCTGGGCACGGGGCACCAACCGGTCGAACCCGTGCCAGCACCCCGGGTACACCTCGAACTCCACGGGCACCCCGACCTTGCGCAGCGCCTCGGCGTAGGCGGCCGTCTCGTCCCGGAACGGCTCCAGCTCACCGACATACGTGAAGGTCGGCGGCAGCCCACGCAGATCCACGGCACGCGAGGGCGCGGCATATACGGGCACGTCGGAGCCGCCCTGAAGTTCGCGCAGGTACAGCCGCCACGCCGAAATCAGCGTGACCGTATCCAGCAGCGGTGCGTCGTTGTCGCGTGCCGACGCGGTCGAGACCCGGTCGTCGAGCATCGGATAGATCGGCATCTGGAACGCGACGTTCACCTCGCCGCGATCGCGAGCCAGCAGGGTCAGCGCCGCGGTGAGCCCACCGCCCGCACTCTCCCCCGCCACCACCAGCTGATCCTCACGAACACCCAGGCGAATCACGTTGTCCCGCAACCACAGCAGCGCGGCATAGCCGTCGTCGAGGGCCGCCGGATACGGCTGATCGACACTGAGCCGGTAATCGGGCGCGACGATGACGCATCCGGTGTCGGCGATCATTCGCCGATACACCGCCACATCCTGCTCGGGCTTGCCCAGGAAATACCCGCCGCCGTGCAGCCACAGCACCCCGGTGGTGGCCTCACCCGGCGTCAACGGCCCGTAGACCAGCACCCGCAGCGTGGTCCCGTCACCACGGTCGACGCGCATCTCCTCCACCCGCATTGTCCGCGAGGCCCCGATGCGAGCGAGCGGCGCGACCACGCCGACTACCTTGCTGAGCATCCGCAGTCGCCGCTCGCTGTGCGCGGACATCACCCGCCGAATCCACACACCGGGCCCCCGCAGTTGCGGGTCGATCATTGCGCCGCTGACCTTCATACCGTCCCTTTCGCCAGCGCCGGAGCATCGTGCACGCCGCCGGAACCCGTGACAGACAGTAGTCCAGACCGCCACGGCCGACGCAAGATCACCCGGTCACCGGGCGCGACAGGATCAGCACCGGGATCTCCCGCTGCGTCCAGGACTTGTAGGCGTCGAAGTCGGCGTAGAGCTCGGTCAGCAGCGGCCACAACCGTTGCCGTTCTTGCGGATTCGCGACCCGTGCGACAACTGCCCGATGTTCGGAGCGAATCCGGATGTGCGCGTTCGGATCCGCCACCAGATTGCGATACCACTGCGGGTGATCGGCCCGCCCGCCCTGCGAGGCGACCACGATGATGTCGTCCCCGTCCGGCAGGTACAGCAGTGGCGCGGTGAACACCTTGCCGGACTTGCGACCTCGATGCTCGAGCAGCAGCGTCGGCACCGGCCGCCGGAATCCGGCCCCGATCCGCCACGTCCCGCCGACGCGGCCACCGGTGCGCCGATACACCCAGGTCTGCACCCGCGACCCGTATCGAATGATGTGCGCCGTCATCGGCGAATTCAGGCCCTTCGGCTGTTTCACGGCCACGCCACTCCTCCTACTGGGCCCACCACCACTGCTCGGCGGTCGGCCGTATCGGCTCTCGGCGCGTCACGATAGCCGTTGTGATGGAACAGTGTCGATGATAGCGTCCAGACAGCTGTCCA
Organism: Nocardia sp. NBC_00511; assembly: GCF_045161165.1. Classification (NCBI taxonomy): domain Bacteria; kingdom Bacillati; phylum Actinomycetota; class Actinomycetes; order Mycobacteriales; family Nocardiaceae; genus Nocardia; species Nocardia sp. NBC_00511. The sequence continues at coordinate 1,940,736 of NZ_CP107849.1, read as the reverse complement.
GCTAGATGTCTTTCTCGGTGACCCTCCGGTCCCCGACCAGCGAATGCGAGGTATGCGTCATGACCTCGGCCTCCTTGGAGCCGTTCACCTTCGACCCCTACGACTACCTCCTGCACGACGACCCGTACCCCCTCTACCAGCGGCTGCGCACGGAATCTCCGCTGTATCACAACCCGGACCTCGGGTTCTGGGCGCTCTCGCGGCACGCCGACGTGATCGCCGGTTTCCGCGACCACGCCCGCCTCTCGAGCGCCAATGGCGTCTCCCTCGACCCGGCCGCGTGGGGACCGCACGCCCACCGCACCATGTCGTTCCTGGCCATGGACGATCCCCGGCACGTCCGCATGCGCCGACTCGTCTTCCAGGGCTTCACCCCGCGCCGCGTCAACGAGATGGATCAGCGCATCCAGGAGCTCACCGTCGAGCACCTCGCCCCGGCGCTGGAACACGAAACCTTCGACTGGATCGAGGAATTCGCGGGCAAGCTGCCCATGGACGTCATCTCCGAACTGCTGGGCGTCCCCGTCGCCGATCGCGCCGAGGTGCGTCGCCTCGCCGACCTGGTCGTGCACCGCGAGCAGGGCGTGCTCGACGTACCCATGCCCGCCATCGAGGCGGCGCTCACGCTGATCACCTACTACAGCGATCTGGTCGCCGATCGACGCCGCAGGCCCACAACGGATCTCACCTCGGCGCTGCTGGAGGCCGAGATCGACGGCGACCGCCTCACCGACGAGGAGATCATCGGCTTCATGTTCCTGATGGTCGTCGCGGGCAACGAGACCACCACCAAACTGCTGGGCAATGCCCTGTACTGGGCCGGCCGCGATCCGAGTGAGTACGCGAAAGTCGCCGCCGACGCCGACCTGGTCCCGGACTGGGTCGAGGAAACGCTGCGCTACGACACCTCGAGTCAGATCGTCGCCCGCAGCGCCGTCACCGATATCGAGTTGCACGGTGCGACCATCCCGGCCGGGGCGAAGGTGCTGCTGCTCATCGGTTCCGCCAACCGGGACGCGGCCGTGTTCGAGGACGGCGACACCTTCCGCATCGATCGCGCCGCCAAGGGCAATCTCGCCAGTTTCGGCGCGGGCGTGCACTTCTGCCTGGGCGCACACCTGGCCCGCCTGGAAACCACCATCGCCCTGCGCGAATTCCGTTCCCGCGTCCGCGAATACGACCTGATCGAGCTCGGCATCGAACGCGTGCACTCGACCAATGTCCGCGGCTTCGCCCACCTGCCCATCACCGTGCGCCTGCGCTGACGCTGACACCACATCCCCAAACCGAAAGGACAATGACCATGGCCGATTTCGACCGTGCCGAACTCGACGAGATGGTCCGCCGCTGGCTGCAGGCCAATCGCGACTGCGAGGCGACCGGCGACTGGCGTCCACTCGCCGAGTTCTACACCCCCGACGCCACCTACGGCTGGAACTACGGGCCCACCCAGGAGTTCATGGCCGTCGGCCGTGACGAAATCCGGGATATCGCCATCGGTTTGGAAATGGACGGCCTCGACGGCTGGACCTACCCGTATCAGGACTGGGTGATCGACGAGCGCTCCGGCAACCTGATCGGCCTGTGGAAGCAGGTCAGCGACCGGCAGCGTGCCGACGGCCGCCACTATTCGCCGGAGGGCATCGGCGGCAGCTGGTTTCGCTACGGTGGCGACTTCCAATGGTCCTGGCAACGCGATTTCTTCGACTTCGGCAATGTCAGCGCCCTGTTCCTGGACATGATCACCGGCAAGGCGCTCTCCGAGGGCATGACCAAGCGCATCCAGCGCGCGACCAGCGGCGAGAAGTTGCCGGGCTGGTATCCGATCGGCCAGGCGCCCGTTCCACTGTGGTGACCGCAGGTCAATTGTTCTGAACACAGTGCTGGAGTAGCATTCAGACACATGTCCGAACTCGCATCCACCGGCATCGAGGCGACCCGGCGACGCCTGACCGAGAAACAGGCCGACACCGTCGACCGCCTCACCGCGGCGGCCGTCGAGGTGCTGTCGCGGGAAGGCTTCTCCGGCACCACGATTCGACTCGTCGCCGCGGCCGCGGGAGTCGGCACCGCCACCGCCTACACCTACTTCTCCTCCAAGGAACACCTCATCACCGAGGTGTTCTGGCGGCGACTGACCGCGACCCCGCCCCCGGAGCCCGGCGACGCGGACGCCACCGGACGGGTGGTGGCGGTGCTGCGACAGGTCTCCATGCTGGTCGCCGACGAGCCCGCGCTCGCACACGCGGTCAGCAGCGCGCTGCTCGGCGACGACCCCGACGTCCAGCATCTGAGGCTGCGGATCGGCAGGGAGATCCGCCGTCGCCTGGCCGCGGCGATGAACGCGAAAGACCCTGAGGGCCTTGCCATGTTCGAACTGCTCTACGCCGGCGCACTGCTGCAGGGCGGCATGGGCCTGCTGTCCTACGAACAGGTCGCCGATCTCCTCGAGGCCTGCGTGCGCCGCCTACTGGCCGCCGACGCCTGACCCCGATCCCCCGCTGATGTCTTGTCGCACACCAACAACCGTAGTACTGTCCGGACACATGTCCATATGTGGTCTGGGCAGGTATTCCGGGAAGGATTTCCAATGACACTGGTCAAGCCGCAGCGGGTGTCCGGGGGCGAGGGCGACGAGCACGGGCACCTCGAGGAGTTCCGCACCGATCCGATCGCGCTGATGCGCCGGGTGCGCGCCGAATGCGGCGATGTCGGGTCCTTCGAACTGGCCGGGCGCGATGTGATCCTGCTGTCGGGGTCGGAGGCCAACGAGTTCTTCTTCCGCGCCAGCGACGAGGAGCTCGATCAGGCCGCGGCGTATCCGTTCATGAAGCCGATCTTCGGCGAGGGCGTGGTGTTCGACGCCCCGCCCGAGCGGCGCAAGGAGATGCTGCACAACCAGGCGTTGCGCGCCGACCATATGCGCGGGCACGCGGCGACCATCGCCCGCGAGGTGGACGCCATGCTCTCGCACTGGGACGACGAGGGTGAGATCGATCTGCTCGAATTCTTCGCCGAGCTGACCATTTACACGTCCTCGTCATGTCTGATCGGCGTGAAGTTCCGCAATCAGCTCGACGGCCGGTTCGCGCACCTCTACCACGAGCTCGAACAGGGCACCGACGCGTTGGCCTACGTGGATCCGTACGCGCCGATCGAAAGCTTCACCCGCCGTGACGAAGCCCGCGTGCAGCTGGTGGAGTTGGTGCAGGCCATCATGACTGCGCGCGAGGCCGACCCGCCGACCGGCAAGGACGAGCGCGACATGCTCGATGTGCTGATCTCGGTGAAGGACGAGCACGGCGTCTCGCGCTTCTCGGCCAGCGAGATCACCGGCATCTTCATCTCGATGATGTTCGCCGGTCACCACACCACCTCCGGCACCGCGGCCTGGACGATCATCGAGCTGCTGCGCAATCCCGAGATTCTCGGCGGTGTGGTCAGCGAACTCGACGAGTTGTATTCCGACGGTTCGGAAGTCAGTCACAACGCGCTGCGCCAGATCCCGAATCTGGAGGCCGCGTTGAAGGAGGCGCTGCGGCTGCATCCGCCGCTGATCATCCTGATGCGCATCGCCCGTGACGAGTTCGAGGTGTGCGGCCATCGCATCGCGGCCGGTGACATGGTGGCCGCCACCCCGGCCATCTCGAACCGGATCCCCGAGGACTTCCCCGATCCCGACACCTTCGATCCGGGCCGCTATCTGGATCCGCGGCAGGAGGACACCGTCAACCGGTGGACCTGGATTCCGTTCGGCGCGGGCCGTCACCGCTGTGTCGGCGCGCCGTTCGCGCTCATGCAGCTCAAGGCGATCTTCTCGATCCTTCTGCGGGACTGGGAGTTCGAGCTCGCGCAGCCGTCGGACACCTACCGCAACGACCACTCCAAGATGGTGGTGCAGCTGCAGCAGCCCTGCCGGGTCCGTTACCGCCGCCGGCAGCGCTGAATTCACCCGGTCCACAACGATGTCGGCCCCTCAGGAGGAAGCTGTGTCAGCGCCGTCCATTCCCGCCGGATTCGATTTCACCGATCCGGCACTCTGGGAAACCCGTAATCCCGTAGCGGAATTCGCCGAACTGCGCCGCACCGCGCCGGTGTGGTGGAACCCGCAGACCGATGAGAGCTCCGGCGGTTTCCGCGACGGCGGCTACTGGGTGGTCACCAGACATGAAGACATCAAGGAGATCTCGCGTAACAGCGAACTGTTCTCCTCGCAGCGCAAGGGTTCCATCATCCGCCTGCCCGGTGAGTCGACGCCCGAGCAGATCGAGGCCACCGGCGCGCTGCTGGTGAACATGGATCCGCCCAAGCACACCAAGATCCGGCGCATCATCTCCAAGGGTTTCAGCCCGCGCGCGGTGGAGAACCTGCGCGCGGCGCTGACCGAGCGGGCCGCCGCCATCGTGCACGCCGCGCAGCGCGAGGGCGGCGGCGACTTCGTCGAGCAGGTCGCGGTGGAGCTGCCGTTGCAGGCCATCGCCGAATTGCTCGGTGTGCCACAGGCCGACCGCCGCAAGCTGTTCGACTGGTCCAATCAGATGCTCAACTACGACGATCCGGAGTACGGCGACACCGCCACCACCGATTCCGCGACCAACGCCTCGGTCGAGATTCTCGGCTACTCCTGGAACCTGGCCGAGCAGCGCCGCGCCAACCCGCTCGGCGATATCGTCAGCGAACTGGTGCACGCGGACCTCGACGGCGAGTCCCTGGCGTCGGAGGAATTCGGCTTCTTCGTGATCCTGCTCGCCGTTGCGGGCAACGAAACCACCCGCAATGCCATCACACACGGCATGAAGGCCTTCGTCGATCACCCCGACCAGTGGGAGCTCTACCGCCGGCAGCGCCCCCGCACCGCTCCCGACGAGATCGTCCGCTGGGCCACCCCCGTCACCGCCTTCCAGCGCACCGCCACCGCCGACACCGAACTCGGCGGCCAGCGCATCCGCGAAGGCGATCGCCTCGGATTGTTCTACAGCTCAGCCAATTTCGACGAGAGCGCCTTCGACAACCCCTTCGACTTCAACATCCTGCGCGACCCCAACCCCCACCTCGCCTTCGGCGGCACCGGCGCCCACTACTGCGTAGGCGCAAACCTGGCCCGCCTGGAAATCGACCTCATGTTCAACGCCCTCGCCGACGCCATGCCCAACCTCACCCAGGTCTCCGAACCCGAACGCCTGCGCTCCGGCTGGATCAACGGCATCAAACACTGGAATGTCCGGTACCACTAGGCACCGCCCGAATGGGCATGCGCCAGTATGGAACCCGAGCACGTCCAAGCTAGGAGACCCGATGAAAACCAACCTCAACTGCCCCTGCGGCGAAGCCATTCGCGGAACCGACGAAGACGACCTGGTCACCAAGACCCAGGCCCATCTCGCCGAAAAGCACCCCGACCACGACTACAGCCGCGACGAAATCCTCTTCATCGCCTTCTGACCGGTTGCACCGGGCAGGTCCACTCCAGGCGGTGCCGACCGTCGTACCTCGGCACCGCCTCGGCCCCCAGCCCCCAGAACCACCGCCGCGTGAGATCAAGAACGGGGGCGGCTGGCGCACGGCGTCGGCCGAATCAGGTCCATTCGCTGCGTCACCCGAACACCGGCCGAACTCGTATGAGACGTACGGGGCGAGCCTTCTTCGGGTGGGGTGGCTGGGCGAAGCTGGCATCGATGGCGACGAGCGAGCAATATGGCCTGTCGCGGCAGACTGCCGTCACGCAGCGGTTTGCGAAGGCTGTCGAACAGCTTGGTAACAGCAGCAGCATGGACCAGATCTGGCCAGCACCAGCATGCAAGGTGCCAACTTTCTCCGCTGTGGATCTTCGTGGTGCCAGGTTCGGTGAGGGCTTCAAGATGTCCCTTTCATCGTCTCCCCTCCCGGATCTCGAGACTATGGTGGTGGATGAGCGGTCCGCGGGCGATGAGTCGGCGGCGACCGGGCCGGCGGTCGCCGAGATCAGGACCATGACGCAGGCGGCCACGCCAGCGGTTCCCAGCAGCACCGCTTGCGGGCGGATTATGCTTTACGGCAAGGGATTTCGTGACCCGATCCGTCACTTGATCATTTCGCGGGGAGCGCGTTCCGCAGGCCCCCGACATCGGTGATCTTCCACCCCGAGGCCCGGTCGATGGTCAGCGAATAGGTGACGGTGGTCTGTGCGCCGTCGGGTGTCTGGGCGCTGGTGGAGGTGACGTTCAAGTAGGCATTGACCTTGAAAACGCCGTCGGCCTCCGAAACCACGGTGGCCGAGAGCGGCGTCGCCTTCGACGTCCATTGCAGGGGCAGCAGAATCTGTTCGAGCTGCGCGGCGGTGGCGTCGAACTTCGCCGACAGCTGCGGCGTGGTGCCCGCTTGCAGGCGGCCGATCCAACCCTTCACGTCGTGGTAGTCGATGGTGGAGGCGCCCAGGGCGTAGTCGGAGGCGATCTGCTCGGCGTGCCGGTCGGTGGATTCCTTGGAATCACGGTCGGCCAGTGTGGAATTCGCCGACAGATACAGTCCCGCGAACACGAGCGTCGCGGCGGCGAGGGCCGCGATGACAATGCCCGTGAGGACGGTCGACAATCGGATCGACAACGTCCGTGGATCGCGCCCGCCGAGCCGCGGCTTCGGCCCGGCCGCTCCGGATTGCTCGACGTCCTGGGCGGTGTCGGCTGCTTCGACGACGGTACTCATATGCTCCCCTTCCGCCGGATCCCGCTGAGGCGGTGGATGATCCGGCTATTTCACTCCGATTCGGAAATGCAGTGCGCCATCGGACCCGATGCTCTGCAACGCCTGGTCGATGAGTGCGCTGATATCGAGCGCGGGCGCGCGCCGCACCGCCGCCGCGACCATCGGTTCCAGCGCGGGCCCCAGTGGCGCGATGCCGGGCCCGATCTTGTCCAGCAGGTCGGTGAGCTGTTTGAGGAACGGCACCAGGCCGTCCCCGGTGAAGTAGTCGGCGACCGGGCGCGCCTCGACCAGCTGAGAACCGTTGGCCACGATCTGGTTCAGCACGACGCCGAACTCCCCGAACTTCGGTCCGGCATCAGCCATGGACGGCCCGAGCCAGTCGATATTGCCGCCGAGCGCCTGGACGTCGGCGAAGAGCTGCCGGATCGAACCGGTCCGGCTGAGCAGGGCGGCGGCCAGCAGGGTCGTCGAGCGTTGCAGCGTGGCCATGGCGTCATCGGTGCCCGCCAGCGCCTGATCGAAGGTGCCGACGAGGCTCGAGATCGCCTCGGGGTGCAGCTGTTTCATCAACTCGACCAGTCGCGCCGACAGGGCGGTGATGGTCATCGGCATCCGCACCCGGTCCGTCGCGACGACCTGACCGTCCGTCAGATACGGCCCGGCACCGGAAGACGGCGCGAACTCCACATACGGCTCCCCCAGCGCCGAAAGCTGTTCGATGCGCACCTCACTGGACACCGGGATCCGATACCGGTTGTCGATGCGCAGCCGCACCAGCACCCCGCTGGCCTGCTTGCTCACCGATTCGGTGCGCCCGACCTGGATGCCCGACAACAACACCGGCGCATTGCGCCCCAGCCCACCGGAATCACTCAACCGCAGTTCGGCGGTCAGATAACTCCGGCGCGGATCCAGGTGCAGCACCCCGATCGACATGTACACGATGCCAAGCACCAGCACGGCCGCGATGGCCGAGAGTGAGGCGGTGGCGCGGAGATTCATCGAACCACCCCGATCATGCGCAGCGCGTCCACGATTCGCGCGGTCTGCTCCCCGGCGGGCAGCACCGGTACGTCCGCCTGCGGTGTCGCCGTCACGCCGACCAGGTTCAGCTTCGGTCCGTGTTCGGCGAAGGGCAGCAGACGATTCTCGATGAGATCGGTCAATTGCTTCATGTTCGAGGGCGAATCCGTGTCGAGGGGATGGTTGCCGAACAGCATCGGCACCACCGCGCGCATGGTGCCGTCGAGTGATGTCAGCAGCGGCCCCAGCCACTGTGCGGCGGGCGCCAGCGGGCCGAGCGAGGTGAGCACGAAGATCACGCCGATCTGGGCGTTGATCGAATCGGTGGTGTGCTGAACGCCGTAGGGCGTGAGTAGATCGTCGAGCGCGGCCTGATTGTGTTGCAGGCCATCGACAGTCGTGGCCTGCAAGCCGTCGAGCACGGCGTCCACCGAGTCGAGGTGACCGCCCAGATCGGTGAGGTCCGAGCCCAGGATGTCCGCGATGCGCGCGGTGTCGGCCGGGTCCGCAGGCATGACCGCGTTCATCTTTCGCACGATGTCCTGAATGTCGGTGACCGCCCCGCTGCCGATGAATGTGGACAGTCCGGCCAGAATGTCCTCGATCGACGGCGCCTGCGCCGTGTCGGCGATCGGGATGGTCGCGCCCGGTTGCAACTGTGCCGCAGCCGGTTTCGCCGGTTCGGTGAGAGCGATGTGCACATCGCCGAGCGGTGTCGCCTGCCGCAGTTCGGCGGTCGTCCCGACCGGTAGCCGCACCGAATCGCGCACGGCGATATCGGCGATCACGTAACCGCGGCGCGCGGGCACCGTCGGCGTCGCGAGGACCGGGTCGACGAGGGTGACCTTGGTCAGCTGGCCGACCCGCACACCGTCGGCGATCACCTTCGCACCCTGAGGCAGATTGAGCACGTCGGCGAACTCGATCCGCAACCGATAGGTCGGACCACCCACCCCGGCTCCGGGCACCGGCAGGTCGGCGGGCTGGAAATCGCATGCCGTGGCGGTCAACAGCACGGTGAGGCAGACCAGGACCCGGCGGCGCAACGGCTTCATCTCGCGCTCACCCCCGCCAGCAGCAGCGGCAGCGCGGGCACCGTGACGGCGCCGCTGCCCGAGGTCTGACACCGCTGCCCGGTCAGGGCCTGCACGGCCACGCACACCTGCGTCGTATCCTGATGGGCCAGAGCGATTTTCGGCGGCGTGTACCCGATGGTCAGCTGCCCCGACGCCGGATCCCGCGCACCCGTGAATCCGGCGGCGATGGCCGGTGCCATCGAGATCACCTGCGCCAGCGAGCCCGCCCCGGACGCGATCAGGCGCGCCAGATCCGGGATGGCGTTCAGCGAGCGCAAGGCGGGCGAACCGAACATCATGATCGCGTCGTTGGCCTGCGGCAGCACCTGCGCGAGCGCACCCACCAGTTCGATGATGGGCGGGAACGCGAGAGTGTCGATATCGCCGAAGGTCTGCGCCAACCCGGTCACCGACTGCTGCACCGTGCCCCAGTTGCCACGCGCCCGGTGGGCGAGTTCGCTGAGCGCGTCGAGCAGGCTTCCGACATGCCCGATGGCGGCGTCCGGCGCCGCCAGCGCCCGGCTCAGTTGCAGGATGATCGCATTGATCTGCGCACCCGAGCCGACGGTAGCGGTGTCGAGGGTATCGAGTCCCGAGCCCAGGGCGCTGCGCTGCGCGGGATCCCCGGCACCGTTGAGCTTGTCCATGAGACCGGCCAGCGCCTGAAAGGTCTCCGAAAGACTCTTGGGTGTCAGGGTTTTGGCGATGCAGTGCGCTGCGTCCCAGCCGGGCCCGGCCGGTTCGTCGCCGATGAGCGCGAGCTTGCGGTCGGCGACCAGGGTGTCGCTGACGGTGACCGCCCCGACGTCCAGGGGCAGCCTGCGATCCGCGCGCACGGTGAAACGCACTCGGGCCGAACCGTTCTCGGGCTCGATGCCGGTGACCGTGCCGACCGGCACGCCCATGACGGTGACGGCGCTGCCCTGATAGAGGCCGATACTGTCGGGCATGTCCGCGCAGTAGGTGTGCACCGGCGGTGTCGGTTTGCTCAGCTTCAATCCCACCGCACCGGCCAGTACCAGGGTGGCGACGACCACCGCGGACATCAGGCCGCGTGAACCCAGAATCCGATGCAGCATCAGCACCCGCCCCCGGGAACGGGCACGCACACCGTGAGCGCGGACTGATCGACGCTCACCCCGCCGCCGTCGGGCAGCAGTGGAAGCAGTCGTTGTTCGAAGGCGCGCAACGAATCCAGCAGCGTGCCCAGCCGCTGCCCCAGCTCCTGAAGTTTCGGCACCGCGTCCGCGAGCGGCTGGGCGCGCTGCTTCAGCGAGTCGTCCCAGGCCCGGCCCAGCGGCGTCAGATCGTGCAGCACCGCGGCGAGATCCTCGAGCGACTGCGCGACCTGGACCTTGTTGTTCTGCACCAGCGACTCCAGGGTGCCGAAGGTGGTGAGCAGGCGGGCCAGCACGTCGGAATTCCGGTTCAGCGCGGTGAGATATTCGTCGGCGATGGACAGGGTCCGGGAGACGTCGGCGTTCTGTTTGTTCAGCACGCCGGTCAGATCACCGGCGGCCTGAATAGCGGTCCGCAGTGAGTCCGGGCTCTTGCCCAGCGAGGTGGCCACGGCGTCGAGGTCGCGGCGGAAGGTGTCGCCGTCGATGCGCCGCACCGGTGTCACCGCGTCCTGGAAGGCCTGAGTCAGGTTGTAGGGCACGGTGACCCGCTCCTCGGGGATGACCTTGCCGCCCAGTGGCGTGGTGCCCGCCGGCTGGACCGCCACGTAGTAGCCGCCGACCACGGTCAGCATGCGGATGTCGAGGGTGGTCTGATCGCCGAGGAAGGTGTTCTCGGCGACGGTGAAGCGCATGCGGACCCGATCCGGCAGCAGTGTCAGCGCGCTGACCTTGCCGACCGGAATGCCCGCGACTCGCACGTCGTCACCGGGGCGGATCGCCCCGGCCTGGGACACGTCGGCGGAATAGGTGCGCTGCGCGGAGGTTCCGGTGAGATAGACGGCCGTGACGGCGACCAGCAGCAGGACGACCGCGCCGATCCCGGCCAGACCCCAGCGAATATCGTTGGCGGGCAGCCCCTGTCCGGTGCGGGTCGTGCGCCTCAGGAATGGCATAGCACGATCCTCTGTCCGGCGATCAGCAGGCGAAACGGCTCGGGGGCTTGGGCGTTGCCGTGCGCGCAGGTCATGGTGGCGTCGGGCCCGGTGCGCGGCACCGCGACGGTCATGGCGTCGATCAGTCCGGGCAACCGCTGGAATACGTCCACCGCCTGCTGCGGGCTCGGAAACGCCTGGCGCAGCACGGCATCGAGATCGCGGCCGCTGTCGCCGGTGACCCCGGCGACGGTCAGCATGTCCCGGATCGGTTGCAGCACCGGCGGTATCTCGATCGAGAAGCTGATCAGGCCGGGAAGCTTGTCGGTGATGGTGAGGAACAGGTCGGTCAGGTTGGTCAGCAGCGCGATCGTATTGCCGGACTTGCCACCCAGATGGTCGGCGATCTGCCCCAGATTGCCGACCAGCGTGGAGATCACCGCCTGCCGGTCGGAGGCGTAGCGGCTGAGCTTCTCGATCCCGTCCAGCGCGGGCCCCAGCCCGTTGCCGTCGCCCTGGATGACGGCGAGCATGCTGGCCGCGAACTGGTTGAGGTCATCCGGCGACAGCTGCGCCAGCACCGGCTGCAAGCCCTTGAACAGCGTGGTGATGTCGAATGCGGGAACAGTCTCGGTGACTCCGAACACCGCCTTCGGATCACGTTGGCCCGCGGGCTGATCCGGCTGCTCGATATCGAGGTAGCGGAAGCCGGTGAGGTTCTGGAAGCGAATGGCCACCTTGCTGTTGGCGAACACCGGGCGCGCACGGCTGACGGTGAAACGCACGCGCGCCTGCGCACCGTCGAGTTCGACCGTGCCCACCTTGCCGACCTGAACGCCATAGAGGCGAACATCGTCGCCCGCGCGCAGGCCGTTCGCATCGGTGAACAGCGCTGTGTAGGTGCGGGTTTCGCCGCCGACGGGACGCTCCACCACCCGGAAGACGCCGACGAGCACCACGACCATCACCGCGGTGGCGATCGAAACACGCAGTAGCAGAGCACGAGTCGTCATCAGTGCCCGCCCTGCGAAGTTGCGAGCAGATCCGCCAGTGGACCGGCCAATCCGGGTGCCACATCGAGTTCGACAGCCAGATTCAGCTCCGGACCGTCGGGGGTCTCGTGAAAGGCATCCGTGAGCCGGGTCAGCAGCTCGCTCAACTGCTGTGCGGACTGCTCGGGAGTGCTGATCGAACCCGACAACTGGTCGAGCAGCAGCGTCCCCAACGGCAGCAATCCCGCGAAATAGCCGCGCGAGAGGGCGAGCATCCCGGTGGCGACCGGCAGCAGCTGGTTCTGCACGTCGGACCACATCTGCCCGAAACGTGCCAGATGCTCGGGGGTTTGGAGATAGCTGTTCGCGTACGACGCGTGCAGCACGTCGATGCCTCCGGTCAGTATGGGCGGCAGCCCGGTCAGCACCGAGCCGAAACGGTCGAACAGCAGATCCGGTGGCAGCTGCTGGGTTTCGGCGAAGGCCCGGGCGGTCGCGCCCAGCGCCCGCAACAGCGGCGTGAACGCACTGACGTCGTGCGAGACCTTCGCGAGCACATCGGAGAGTTCGGGTGTCAGCACCTCGCCGGTGAGGCGGCCGGTCGACTTCAGCAAGGCCGCCAGGGTGGCGTCGCGTACGCCGCCGGGGTCGGCGGTGAGATCCACCGTCGTCCCGTCGGTGAGCGCGGATCCACCGGCATTCGGGTGCAGTTCGACCGCGCTGATCCCGAACAGATTGCCCGGCACGTAGTCGACGGTCATCGAGTTCGTCAGGCCGAAGAGCTGAGAACGGTTCAGGCGCAACTCGATTCGCTGCCCGGCCGCCCCGGCCGACTCGATGCCGCCGACCGACCCGACCTGGACACCGTCGAGGCGCACATCGGTTCCGGCGGCGACGCCCTCGCCCACCTGGGAAACCAGCAGTGCGACATGCAGATCCGCCGGATCCTCCCGTTCGGGCAGCACCCGCCAGGCGGTCACGCCGAGCACGGTCAGCACGATGGCGCAGGCCCCGAGCACCCGGGCGCGTCGCGGCCCGACCTCGGTGCCGGGCAGAGCATAGGCAGGCATGGCATCACCCGGTGAAAGAGATCGGAGACTGGAAGCCCCACAGCACGATGGTCGCGACCATGTCGAGGGCGATGATCGACACCAAGCTGGCGCGAATGGCCCGCCCGGACCCGATCCCGACCCCTTCGGGGCCGCCGGTCGCGAAATAGCCCTGGTAGCAATGGATCAGGACGACCGCGACCGCGAACACCATCACCTTGATGGTCGCGGCCACCACATCCCAGCCCACCACGAACTGGTCGAAGTAGTGGTTGTAGGTGCCCGTAGGGGTGCCGTGCACGGTGGTCACGATCAGCGCGCACGAGTAGTAGCTCAGGATCAGCGCCACCACGAATGCCGGCGCGACAGCGACGATTCCGGCGATCACCCGGGTGGTCACCACGAACGGCACCGAGCGGATGCCCAGCGATTCCAGCGCGTCGATCTCCTCGGAGATGCGCATGGAGCCGATCTCGGCGGTCATCCGGCAGCCGGCCTGTGCGGCGAATCCGACACCCGCCGCGATCGGCGCGAGCTCACGGGTCACCCCGAACGCGGAGATGAGACCGCTCAGCTGTCCCAGCGCGAGCAGGTTGAGCGCACTGAAAGCCTCGATGCCGATGGACGCGCCCATGGCCGCACCCAGCAGCAGCATGAGTGGCACCACGCCACCGCCGATGATCACCGACCCGCGACCCCAGGTCATATCGGTGATCACCATGATCGTCTGCCGCCGGTAGTGCACCAGCGTGTACGGCACCGACGCCACCACCTGCCACACGAAACCCAGGACGAATCCCAGCGATTCGATGGGACCCCACGGCCGCAGGCGGCCGCGGAACCGGCTCGCCCAACGGAGTCCAGCCGGGGTGTACGGGGCTGCGGCCATCACGCCATCCTGACCGGAATGAACATGGTGACCACCTGGGTGATCACGGTATTGAGCACCGCGACCGCGGCCACCGACATCACCACCGCGGCGTTCACGCCGTCGGCGACGCCGCGCGGACCGCCCTTGGCCTCGAGCCCGCGCTGACAGGCGATCACCACCACCAGGAACCCGAAGATCAGCGATTTCAGCAGCGACACCCAGATATCGAGCGGGGTGGTGAACGCGCCGAACGACTGCCAGTAGCTGCCCGGCGTGACGTTCAGGGCCGCCACCGCGACCGCGAAACCCGAGGCGATGCCGACGAAGATGATCAGCACATTGAGCAGCGGCGCCACCAGCATCATCGCCGCGATCCGCGGAACCACCAGGCGCTGAACGGGATCCACGCCCATCACGCGCATGGCGTCGACCTCCTCGCGGATGGTTCGCGCGCCCAGGTCCGCCGCGATGGCCGCCGCGCCCGCGCCACCGAGCAGCATGGCGGTCGCCATCGGCGCGCCCTGCTTGATGACACCGAGCCCACCGGCCGCGCCGATCATGGAATCCGCGCCCAGCTGGGACACGATATTGCCGACCTGCGCGGAGACGATGACGCCGAACGGAATCGCCATCAGCACACTCGGTATCGCGGTCACCCGAATCAGGAACCAGGCCTGGGCGAGGGTCTCGTGCACCTGGAATCGCAGCCGGGCGGCATCCTTCGCGCCGATGTAGACGGCATCGATTCCGATCCGCAGGGCCCGGCCCAGCGTGGCCACGCTCGACAGCACGGTCTCGGCGAAATTCCGGCGCAGGACCTGTCCCGCACCTGGTGTTCCGCTCGACGATTCGTCGCTGGCCCGTGTCACGCGGCAGAACGTATCATGACCTGAACCACATTCTGGACACTATTCCAGAAATCTGTTCGGTCTCATGCGCGACAGGTGTCAGGTTCTCGTCGTCGATGACGGATCATCAAGCGACACTGCATGTTCCTCGCCGAAGCGGTGCTTGAAGTTGCTGCGCGGACGCTGAAGACTGCCCCTATGAAAGCGCTACGCATCCATCACCGCGGCGGCCCCGAGCTGTTGGTCGTCGAAGACGCGCCTCTCCCCCGGCTCGCGACCGGCGACGTGCTCGTTCGGGTCGAGGCGGCCAGCTTCGTGCCCGACGAACTCGACTGGCCCGGCACCTGGACCGATCGCGCGGGCCGCGACCGCGCACCGTCGATCCCCGGACACGAGATCGTCGGCACCGTCACCGAAGTCGGCTACGGCAGCACCGGATTCGAGGTCGGCGACCGGGTGTGCGGGCTCACCGACTGGCACCGCGACGGGTCGATGGCCGAGTACACGGCGGTCGAAGCCCGCAACCTGGCGCTGCTGCCGAACACCCTCGACACCGACCAGGCCGCCGCCCTGCCCCTGGCCGGACTCACCGCCTGGCAGGGGCTTTTCATCCACGGCAGCCTGCGACCCGATCAGTCCGTCCTGGTGCACGGCGGCGCGGGCGGCACCGGCTCTCTCATCATCCAGCTCGCGAAACACGCAGGCGCACAGGTCATCGCCACAGGTCGCCCGAATGCCGAGAAGCTGGTCGCCGACCTGGGCGCGGACCGCTTCATCGACCTCACCGAAGACCCCGAACTGTCCACGGCGGGCACGGTGGACCTGGTCTTCGACACCATCGGCGGCCCCCTCCTCGAACACTCCGCCGCGGTGGTGAAGCCCGGCGGCACCCTGGTTTCGATCACCGCCCCGCCCCCGATCGCTCCCGCCGACGGCCGAGCCGTCTTCTTCATCGTCGAGCCCGACCGCGACCAGCTCCGCGAACTCCTCCGGCTCGCCGCCGCAGGCGACCTCCGCCCCCAGGTCGGCGCGGTGCACGACCTCGACCACGCGCGGGAAGCGTTCCTGCGCAAGCGAACCGGCCTGCCGGGCAAAGCTGTCGTACATATCGCACCGTCGAGGTAGCGTGGCCCGACCTTTTCGGCGGTAGCGGCGAGATTCCGATCGCCCTCACATCGCCGCCACTTCCGCCGGAGAGACCTGAGCGGCGGCGGGGGCCGCGGGGACGTTGAGTCGTTGGAAGAACTGGATCGCGCTCACGATCCCGACGGGGAGGCCGATCAGTACGGTGCCCGCGGCCGCGCCGAGGGCAGCGCCCGCAGCGGCTCCGGCGAGACAGCCACCGACCCAGCCCGGTACGAAGATCGGGGTCATCAGTGCGGCGGGCACGATGGCGCCCAGGACGCAGCCGCCGACGCCACCGACCAGGGTGCCGATCAGGGCTCCGACGCCGGTGGCCAGGCCGAATTGGGTGCCGGCCGCGGCCAGGGCGGAGTCGAAATCGGCCTGCTGGTCGACCGGTTGCAGCATGGTGATCGGCTTGGCCAGGGCGGCGTCGGCGCTCGGGGTGAGGGTCGCGGTATTACCGTCGATGGTTGCGGCAATCGGGAACTGCTGACCGTCGATGCCGTAGGCCAGGGGCAGAGTGGCGGCTACCGCGCCGGTGGGGTCGAGGACCTCGAATCGGCCGTCACGGGTCGAGAGGCTGCCCTGATCGGTGTGCACCACAACGGATTTGCCGACTGTCCTCGCGGTCCAGTCGATGCCGGGTGCGGGAGCCGCGGTCGCGGCGGGGATGTCGCAGACGAGTGCGCCGAGGGTGACAGCGGTGATCGCGGCGAGGGTGGTGAAGTTTCTCATCGGTGAATCAACCTTCGAATTTCGGGTTCGGTGAATTCGAATGGGGTGAAAAGGCCAGCACGAATTACACGGCCGCGCAACGGTAATGCGGACGCGTCGAGGGTCGCGAATCAACGCGACGGGAATTTCCGGTCAGGCTCGTGTGGCGTGTTTCCACCCGCAATCGGGTGAGTGGAACGAGTGACTCGGATACGGACTGTCGCCGGGGGCCATGGGTCGTCCTCACCTCCTCGCGGCCGGGGCGCACGGGGGCGCCGTCACGGATGCACACGAGGATTCCGCGCAGGCAGACGCCTCGCGCGGGCACCTCTCTCGTCAGAGCTTCGGCACTGCACGACGTATCCCGCTGCGCGGGAAGCCACTTCGGGTGACCCCTTAATCCGGGGAAACCTGTCCTAACCCTGGGCGTCTCTCGACGTCGTCGGATCAGTGGCCTGTGTTCGTACAGGAGCCTCACCTAGCGAGGTGCTGTAATTACGTCGCACAGCTTTGCATTACGAAGCCCTATTCGTCAATTTTCCGATTCACGAGAAGTCCGATTACTGCTTCGGCGCTTCGCGTGCCGGTTTCGCGGACACGCCGTGCCATACCGATCGAGAGCCGGACTCCCCGATCCGATACACCTGCACCGTGGCCGCGACACTCGCCGCGATCGCCAGCACCGCGACAGCGCCCACGAGCACCCGCGACAGCGCCCGCCCACGCGATTCGTACACGTGAACCACCGCCATCAGCACCGCCACGATCAACAACCCGGCCGCGAAGTAGATGAACGTGTCACCGAGATGAGTGTGGGTGCGCAGGTCCGGATTTCGCCCGACCCGCTTCTCCAGCCACTCGCCCGCATCCGTGGTGATCGGGGTGAGAACCGCCACGAAGGCGGCCAGCACGAGGTTGAGCCAGACCAGGCGGCGACGAGCCGCGGGCCACAGCGCGGACAGGATCACCAGCACCGCGGTCAACGGTGCCAGCACCACGATGAAGTGCACGAACAGGATGTGGGCCGGAAGGCCGTTGAGCGTCGACATCGGGAACTTTCTCTGGGCAGACCGGACGCGGCCCAACCTTGCACATATCCGCTGAGAACGCGCTGAGATCGCTGCCGAACGTCGAACGGCTTCGCGCGAAACGCCTCGGAGGGCCGACCCCAGCCCTACTGACGCGGTGCGGGCCGTACCGCGTCCACGATTTCGGTCAGCTGGGTGATGATGCCGGTCAATCCCGTGGCGTCGCCACCGATTTGGACGGACTTCAGTTCGGTGGGGGTGGGGAGGTGGTCGACGATGGCGGGGAGGGATTGGACGAGTTGGGCCTGGATGTTGGTGGCGGTGCGGCTGTTGGCGTTCTCGATGCCGAGCTTGTCGTGTTCGCGGGCGGTGCGGCGGAATTGCTCGACGGCGTCGCGGTCGAAGCGGGCGGCTTCGTTGCGGTGTTCGACGAGACCACCGCCTCCTTGATCTGCACGGTGACGATATTGAGCCCGAGCCCGCGATCGTTGCGGGCGTCGTCGCTGCCCTCGGCGACGGTGCGCAGCCGGGCGGTGAGCTCCTCGATGATGGGCTGCTTGTCACTGAGTACGTCACGCACCGCCATGGTGGAGACCTTGTCCTTGATCGCCGCCTCGGCCTGCTCGCGCAGTTGCACGTTGACCAGCCGCATCGGATCCTCGCCGTCGGAGAAGTCGAGTTTGCGGTAGGCGGTGGCGAAGTCGTCGATGATCCACTGCACATAGCCCTGGACCAGGACGCCTTGCAGTTCCTTACAGATGCAGTAGGCGTTGATCAGGATGGTTTGAATCGCGCCCGGCACCACCAGAACCCGGTGATCCGCACATCGACCGGCGCGGGCCCGGAGGCTTCGCGCACCGGCCCGATGCGCCCGGCGCGTTTGCTGACCGCACTGCGACCCGACGGGCCGTTCCCGTCGGACCATCCCCCCGAGCTCGACCGCAGATCCTCTTCCAATGCCGCCTGCTGCGCGACCACTTGATCGAGATATTTGTTCTTCGCTGCCATGCACGCACGCTACTTGCACAAATCGCTGTGGCCCAGCGGTATTCGAGGCAGGCAGCGATCAGCCCCGGCAGACGCGGGACGGTGATCCCCCGAATAATTCGGTACCGCTCGAGCGGACGCCCTGTTAGCGTTCATGTCAGCACCGACACCGGGACGACAGAAAGGCAAGGCAATGGAATACTTCACCGCTGAGCGCCTTCCGTCCGAACGGTTTTCGCCGCGGCGCGGTTATCGCCTGCTCGGCCCGTAGGGGTTGTTCCCCTGATTCCCGGGCCGTATCCCCGGCGGAGCTTCCGCCGATGGAACGGCCCTTTCTCGTTTCCTCCCAACGCCGTTCGCGGCCGGGAGTCCGAAACGCCTTCGTAGCTCAACGGATAGAGCACCTGGTTTCGAGCCAGGGTTGTTGGAGGTTCGAATCCTCTCGAAGGCTCGCTCCCTGCCGCCCCCACGACAGGCAATGGCGCAGTTGCTCTGATGGTTACGGGCAGTCCGGCTTTCACCCGGGCCTTCGTCGGTTCGATTCCGATCTGCGTCACCACCGATATATGGCAGCGCACTCCCAGTAGTGAACTGGGACACTGATGTTCACCGTGCCGGACGCGCTGCCAGCCCCGATGCCGCTGCGGTCCCCGTTTCACAAGGTTCGATAATTTGCGTAGCTGAATGCTTGCCTCGAAGCTGAGTCTGTTCCGAATGTGTTGGCGCAGTGGGTAGGTAGGCAACGATGGCAACGACTCCACCGAGACAGACGCACAAGGTTCGCGAGATCGACGTGGGCAGTCTGCCGACTCGATTCGCGCGGGGGTGGCACTGCCTCGGGCTGGCCGCCTCCTTCCGTGACGGAAAACCGCATTCCATCGAGGCTTTCGGCACCAAACTGGTGGTGTGGGCCGACCAGGCCGGTGAGCTGCAGGTGCTCGACGCCTACTGCCGTCACCTCGGCGGCGACCTGTCCATGGGCGAGGTCAAGAACGGGGATATCGCCTGCCCGTTCCACGATTGGCGCTGGAACGGGTCGGGCAAATGCTCCGAGATCCCGTACGCACGCCGCGTGCCGCCGCTGGCGCGCACCCGGGCGTGGACGACGCTCGAGCGCAATGGCCAACTGTTCGTCTGGCACGACCACGAGGGCAATCAGCCCGCACCCGAGGTCACCATTCCGCTCATCGAGGGCCCGTTCCTCGAAGACGGCAGCACCAGTCCCGAATGGACGCCGTGGACCTGGAATTCACTGCTCATCGAGGGCGCGCACTGCCGCGAGATCGTCGACAACGTCGTGGATATGGCGCACTTCTTCTACATCCACTACGCGTTCCCGATCTTCTTCAAGAACGTCTTCGAAGGTCACGTCGCCACCCAGTACCTGAAGACCAAGCCGCGCCCGGATATCGGTTTCGCCGCGGAATACGGTGACACCGTGCTGATTTCGGAGGCGTCGTACTTCGGCCCGTCGTACATGGTCAATCCGCTGACCAACAATTTCGGCGGCTTCGAGATCGAAAGCGTCCTGATCAACTGCCACTACCCGGTCAGCAACGACGCGTTCGTGCTGCAGTGGGGCATGACCCTGCACAAGCCCGCCGGGCTGCCCGACGACGCCGCGGACATGCTGGTGTCGAAGATGGAAGAGGGCATCAGCGTCGGCTTCCTACAGGACGTCGAGATCTGGAAGCACAAGTCCAAGATCGACAATCCGCTGCTGTGCGAGGAGGACGGCCCGGTCTACCACCTGCGCCGCTGGTACGAGCAGTTCTACGTCGACGTCGCCGACATCGACCCGAAGTCGGTGCAGCGCCTGGAATTCGAGGTCGACACCAGCAAGGCCAACGCGGCCTGGGAGCAGGAGGTCGCCGGCAACCTCGCCGAGCGCGCCGAACTCCAGGCCGCCACCGAGGCCGCGCAGAGCTGACCTCCCTCCGAGCACGGCCCGCCGAGGGTCATCGATTTCGGTGACCCTCGGCCCGATGCCGACATGTCTCGTCCGATTCGGGCCGATATCGCGGCGCCCGCGGCGGGCCGCTGGAAGTTAGCTGACTGTTTAGGACCGCCCACACCGGGTATTGGCCGAACGCAGCACGTTGGTTCCGGATCGTTCCCTTCCAGCAAGAGGAGAGATCATGGCGACAACCACGTTGGAATCGCTGATCGGCTGCGTCGTGCGGGATGCCGCCGGCGCGGAGATCGGCAGGGTCGAAAACTTCTACGTAGACGACGAGTCCGGTGACCCGACCTGGGCGTCGGTCTCGACCGGCGCGGGCGGCGGCCGCTCGCTCATGCCTCTGACCGGCGCGCAGTACCGAGCCGAGGACAACTCCCTGAGTGTGCGGGTCGACCGCGACCAGGTGCGCACGGCACCGCATCTCGAGCACGACGGCCACCTCGATCCGCAGGCCGAACAACAACTGCTCGCCTACTACAGCAGTGGGCAGCGCACGCACAGCGAGGCCATGGGTGATCGCCGCATCCAGCAGGCCGCGGACGCGCCGATGACCTATGGCCACGGCGAGTCCGAGGGTTTGCTGATCTCGGAGGAGCGTCTGGTGGCGGGCACGGTGCGCAAGGAGCGCATCGAGACCGAGCGCCTCGAGAATCGCGGAAACCACGAGGGTGCTTGATCTTTCGTCTTCCCATACGGCTCATGACCAGGAGGAATCATGGAATGGCTGCTGGGTCTGCTCGGCGGTGTGATCGGTGGCGGAATCGGTGGTGCGCGCAGCCCGTTCGGGCCCTTCGCGCACGGCCTGATCGGCGCGGTCGGTGGCGGGATCACCGGCGCGATCATCGAAGCCAGCACGGGTAGCGGATTGGATTTCGGTCAGATTCTCGCTCAGGTCGCCGGTGGCGGCGCGGTGGGCGCGTTGTTCTCGGCGGTGCTGGGTCTGGCGACCAGGTCCCGGGGCGGCGCGGCCAAGCCCAGGGCAGGAGCGGCGCGATGACGCACTGGAGGAAATCGTTGCGCGGCGCGGCCGTGCTCACCGGTCTGCTCCTGGCATCGGGCACCGGTCTACTGCTCGGTCCGGTCGCGACGGCGCAACCGTCCGGCGCACAGGCCGCGATCGACGCCCACTATCAGGACAAGGGCGGAGCATCGTCACCGCTCGGCCAGAAGTCCGGGGCCGCATACACATTCGGTCCCGAGGGCGCGGCCCAGGACTATCAGGGCGGCAAGATCATCTACTCCGCCGGTACCGGCGCGAAGGTGATGTACGGGGCGATCCTCGACAAGTACCTCGCACTCGGCGGCGCGGATGCCGGACTCGGTTATCCGACCAACGACGAGTCCGATGCGGCGGTCGCGGGCACCGCGCGGTTCAGCGAGTTCTCCGCACCCGACGGCGCGACCATCGAGTGGAGTCCGCAGAACGGCGCGTGGCTGGTGCGCGGCCCGATCCGCACCGCGTGGTCGCATCTGCACGCCACCGACGGGGTCATGGGTGCGCCCATGGGTGACACCACCCTCGCCAATGGCGTGTACAGCCAGATGTTCCGCGGCCAGGGCGGCGATCCCGTCCAGGTGCAGTGGAGCCAGGCCGGCGGCTTCGTGACCACCCCGTCCGATATCGCCGGACAGCTCAGCGGTCTCGACGTCGCCACGCCGGGCGCTCCTCCCGGAGCATCGGTGGCGGCAGCCGCGAGCAGCGGTTCCAGCTCGCGCGGGATGTGGTGGGCGCTGCCCATCGGCCTCGTGATCGCCGCTGCCGCAGGCGGTCTCGCCGCGCTGATCGGGAAACCTCGTTCGGCGGTGGGCACGGCACCGATGGCGGCCCCGGCCGGGGCCGGCACCCGCACCACCGGATCGCACCTAGCGACCCGCAGTGAACGGACGCACCCGTTCACGCTCGGCGGCGCTCGCTGACGCAGCCGACCCGCCCCGCGGTGGACACCTCCACCGCGGGGCAATGGTGTTCGAACCGAAAGTCGTTCAGCCGAGGCCCTGTAGGTGTGGCCAGATCGTGGTCCAGGGTGCGCGCGGGGTGCAGCGGAACAGCGGGGCGTGCTGTTCATCGTTGTGGATGCCGAGGCCGTTGTCGAGGCGGCCTATCAAGGTGGGGGCCAGGCAGATTCGGTCGACAGTCGTCTGCGGCAGCCCGATCGTGAGCACCTGGGACGATCCGGGCGGCGGACCCCAGTACCAGTACGAGTTGTGCCCGCTGTGCGGGGTCGGCAGGCCGTAGGGTGAGCCGTAGCGCTCGATCGCGCCCGCCTCGCCGTAGTTGGCGGTGAGCAGTTCGGCGGTCGGGGCGTAAGTTGTTCGGGCGTCGGCGATTTCGCGAACGTAGGTGGGCCAGCCGATGGTTTCGGCGGCGTCGTAGTTCACCGCGCGCAGCACGCTGCTGCGCTGCGCGGTGGTGGGCAGCACCGGCAAGAACAGCACCGCGGCGACCACGGCGCTCACTGTCAGTACCGAAACCGCTGCGGGCCAGTACTTCCGGTGCCCGGCCAGCCAAGCTGCCACCGGCACGGCCGCGGCAGCCTCGAGCACCGGGTACATGCCGCCGAGGTAGTAGGCCTTGCCACCGGCCGCCAGGAAACCCGCGAACAGCACCACGTAGGTCACCGCGAAGGCGCGCCAGCGCGGCTGCTTCCACAGCCGCCACCATCCGAATGCCCACAGCGGCACCAGCAGTGGTCCCATCAGGCCCAGTTGCAGCACCACGAACTGCACCCGCGTGCTCGAGGTGCCCGACGAACCACCGGCGATCGATCGGCTCAACCGCCACTGCGGCCACCCGTGCTGGCCCTGCCACCACAGGTACGGCAGCCACATCGCCACCGCGATCCCGACCGCCAGTGGAAAGTACCTGGTCACGAAGCTCTTTCGCGGCCCCACCGCCAGCAGGGCCGCCACCAGCACGGCCACCGGCAAGGCCAGCAGCGCCTTGTTCAGCAGTCCGGCACCGACGACCGGTCCCAGCGCGAGCCACCAGCGCGGATCGGCGTCCGCGCGCAGCAGCTTCAGCACCAGCAGCACGATCACCGACCAGGCGGCCAGGTCGAAGGTCGCGGTGCTCAGCAGATGCCCGGTCGCCATGACGATCTCACTGGCCGCCACCGCGCCCGCCGCCAGTGCCCGCGCGGCGCGCCCGCCACCGAACTCCCCCGCCATCCAGCCCGCGCACAGCACCACCAGGGTGGCCGCGAGGATCGACGGAACCCGCAGCAGTAGCAGCGAATTCGGGTCGATCGCCGACAGCGCCCGCGCGAGCATCGGGGTCAGCAGCGGCTGGTCGGGATAGCCCCAGGCCGGATGCCGCCCGGCCGCCAGGAAATACAGCTCGTCACGGTGATACCCGTAGCGCTGCGAGCACGCACCCAACACGCCTGCGAACACGGCCGCGATCAACCACACAGCTGGACTGTGCCATTTCCGCCCGAAACGGACAATGTGGAATTCACCCGAATTCGTGTCCCGCGTGACCAATCCACCGGCGGTCCGGTCCCGATACTCTACTGTCCGGTCCGAATGTTTTGCCGTAGTTGGCCGGGTTGCCGTCATTTTCCGACGAAGAGGAGTCGATCAGTGCCCGCTATCCTTCTCGCCATTGCCACCGTCGTTCTCGGGTTCTTCCACAGCCAAAACGACAATCCGCCCGAAATGCCCAGCCCGGTGCCGCACACCACGATCAGCTGACGCGCCGGGCCCCGGAAATGCAGTCCAGCATGGGCATTCCGCTGGTTTTCGCACGATCCCTACTACGCGGCGGCGCTCTCGTGGGCACCGCCGCACTGCTGCTCACGCTCGGTGTGGGCGCAGCGACGGGACGACCCGATCCCGTCCAGCCCGCCGACGACCCGTTCTATTCGGCTCCCACCGACCTCGCCCAGCACTCGCCCGGCGCGATCCTGAACCGGCGCGAGATCTCCATGTTCGGTCTGCCGCTTCGGATGTCGACGTGGCAGCTGCAATACCGGACCACCGGCCCCGACGACCAGCCGATCGCCGCCGTCGCCACGGTGCTTTCCGCCGCGATGCCCTGGACCGGTCCGGGCGCTCGGCCGCTGCTGTCGTATCAGATCGCCGAGGACAGCCTCGGCACCCGCTGCGCGCCGTCGTTCGCCCTGCACGGTGGCCGAGATTCCGCGATCTCCAGCACGGTGATCGAGACGCCGTTCGTGCTCGACGCACTGCGGCGCGGCTGGGCGGTGGTGGTGCCGGATTACGAAGGGCCCGAATCACGATTCTTCGACGGCGTGAACTCCGGCCGCGCCGTGCTGGACGGCATCCGCGCCGCCCGCACCTTCACTCCGGCCGGGCTGAGCACCGCGAGCCCGATCGGCGCGTTCGGGTATTCGGGCGGCGCGTTCGCCACCCTGTGGGCCGCCCAGCTGCGCCGCACCTACGCACCGGAACTCCCGATCGCGGGGATCTCCGCGGGCGGTGTTCCGGCCGACATCGCGACGATCGCCCGCAATGCCGACGGTGGCGCGCAAGCGGGGCTGAGCATGCTGATCATGCTGGCACTGATCAGAAACGCTCCCGGCTCCGAGCTGGCGGCGCTGCTGAACGAACGTGGCAGAGCCGCACTGACTTCCGAGTCCACCGCCTGCGGGATAGAGCTGCTCAGCCGGTACACCACCACGCACGTCGACGATTTCGCCAAGACACCCGAACTGCTCTCGCATCCGCTGTTCCTGGCGGCCGCGCGGCGGCAGGAACTCGGCGGCACCGCCCCGGACATGCCGCTGTACCTGTATCACGGCACCAGCGACGAGGTCGTTCCGGTCGCGGGATTCGACGCCCTGCTGCACCGGTACTGCGATGCGAAAACGACTGTCCTGGCGCGTCATTCGTCGGCGGTCGGCCACAACGGCACGGCGATAGCCGAAGCGCCGGGCGGAATGGCGTTTCTGGCAGATCGGTTCGCCGGAGAAGCTATCGAGCCCGGCTGCCGGGTGTCGTGAGCGGCAGGCCGAGGGTGGCGACCACGCCGCCGCCCTCGGCGGGTTCGATTGTCGCGGAACCATTGTGGGCGCGCGCCACCCACTGCACCAGTGAGAGCCCGATGCCGTGGCGGCCGCCCGCGCCGGTCTCGCCGCGTGCGAACGGATCGGCCAGGTTCGGGTCCAGGCCCGGCCCGTGATCGCGTACCGTGACCGCACCGTCCGCCACCGTCACCTCGATTCCGTTGCCGCCGTGCACGATCGCATTGTCGATAAGGTTTCTGACCGCCAGCGCCAGCAGGTCCGGGTCGGCCGCCACCACGGTCGGTTCGGTGCGCAGGGTCACCTCCGCGCCGGATTCGGCGACCACCCCCTCCACCAGCTGATCGAGGTGCAGGCTCTGTAGATCCAGTTCCCCGAGTCCGGATTCGGTGCGGGTGCGCGCCAGTAGCCCGGTGACCAGGCGACCCATTCGGTCGGTGAGCGCGCGGGCATCGGTCACCGCACGCCGGGTGTCGGCCGGATCGCGCAGTGCCGCATCGAGATACAGGCGCAGCGTCGCCAGTGGCGTGCGCAGTTCATGGGAGGCTTCGGACAGGAATCGCTCCTGCTCGTCGAGCATGCGCAGCGCCGGGCGCATGCTCACCCCGGACAGTAGATGCCCGGCGAGCGCGGCCAGCGCCACCAGTGTCGCGCCGCCGAGTTCCAGGGCGAGCACCAGCTTGCGGTGATCGCGCCCGCCAGGGCCGGGATCCGCGCCCGCGACCACCACCGCGCCGACCTCCCCCTTGTCGTTCCACACCGGTTCGCCGGCGACGCGGACAGCCGCACCGGCGCGATCGGTGCGGTCGTGCCACGCGGTGTCACCGTTGGCGGCGACCTCACGGGCGAGCGGGGTCATATCGGCGGGCAGTTCATTGCGCTTGTGCGTGAACGCTTCTCGCCACAGACCCGAGGCGTCCCGCACCAGCACCGTGACCGGTCGTGAGCCGTCCGAGAGGTCCTCGTCGGAGCGCACGGCCTCGAGGTCGGCGGATCCGTCCTCGGCCCAGTACACCTCACGCGCCAGACCGGTGACCACTCGATCGATGCGGCCGTCGAGCGCAGTGTCCCGCGAATTCGCGTCGATGCGCGCGGCGACCGCGCCCAGCA
Organism: Nocardia sp. NBC_00511; assembly: GCF_045161165.1. NCBI lineage: Bacteria > Bacillati > Actinomycetota > Actinomycetes > Mycobacteriales > Nocardiaceae > Nocardia > Nocardia sp. NBC_00511. The sequence continues at coordinate 1,914,234 of NZ_CP107849.1, read as the reverse complement.
CGATGAGACAGGCCGCGGTCAGCGCGGTGAACAGCGCGGTCAGCAGCCACCGGGTGTGGCGCAGGCGCTGTGGCGTGCCCGAGCGGCGCGACGCCGGGGTGCGAGCCGACCGGCGGAGTCGAATCATGGCCGCCCGATGGTGAAGCCGACGCCGCGCACGGTATCGATGAGGGGCGGATCGCCGAGCTTGCGGCGCAGCTGACCGATGATCACGTCGACGACATTCGAGATGGGGTCGGCCATTTCGTCCCAGCAGCATTCGATGAGTTCGCTGCGACTGACGACCGTGCCCGCGCGGGATGCGAGCAACTCCAGCACGCTGAACTCCTTGCGGGTCAAAGTGAGCAGGGTGCCCGCCCGGTGCACGCGATGGCGGGGCCGGTCCACCTCGAGGGTGCCGACCACGATCCGGGTGGGTGCGGGCGGCTCCTGGCGGCGGCACAGCGCGTTCACCCGGGCCGAGAGCTCGTCCATGGCGAACGGTTTGACCACGTAGTCGTCGGCGCCCTGCGCGAACCCACCGAGCCGATCGGCCAGCCCGTCGCGGGCGGTCAGGATCAGCACCGGTGTGCGCTGCCCGGATTCGCGGTGGGCGCGAATGAGGTCGAGCCCGTCGCCGTCGGGCAGGCCGCGGTCGATGACCAGGCAGTCGTACCTGTTCATCGCGAGCTTCAGATCCGCGTCCGCGTAGTCGCGGGCCAGATCGACCGCGAAACCGGCCGCACGCAATCCTGCGGCAACCTCGTCGCCGAGACTTCTGTCGTCCTCGCACACCAGCACCCGCACCCGCGCAATTACAGCATCCCGCCGGTTCATCCGGCCACGACACCCGGGATGGGACGGGGATGACCGGGCAGCACCTCGCTGGCGGGGATCGCGAACCAGCTCTCGGCGATGGTCGCGTAGAACTCGGACATATCGACGGTGGCGCGCAGGTTGTCGTTGCCGTCGAGGGCACGCAGCGAGGGCTGCTCGCCGAAGACGCCCGGGTTGGTCGGGCCCAGGACAAGCGCGGTACCGGCCGCGCCGTGGTCGAGGCCGGCCGCGCCGTTGTCGGGCACGCGGCGGCCGAACTCGCTGTAGGCGACGATGAGGACCTGCTCGGCGATGCCGCGGGCGGCCAGATCAACCCGCAGCGCGGCCAGTGAAGCGTCCAGGTCACGCATCAGCGCGGCATAGCGGTCCGGATGCCCGGCGTGCGTGTCGAAGTCCGCGCTCATCGGCACGTGCACCACCTTCAGACCGTGCTGGTCATCAGCCAGCAAACGAGCGGCCAGACGGAGCTGCACGCCCAGGTCACTGTCGGGATAGCCCTCGGCCGCCGGGGTGAGTTTCGCGGCCACGTCCGAGAAGCGCAGTGCCGCAGTGGTTCCCGCCCGGGCTCTCGCCACGGTCGGGGACGCGACCCGGTCCGGATGTGTCATCGCCCGCTGCGCCGTCAGCCAGGCGTCCCGCACGTTCTCATCCGCGAAGACCGGGAACAGGCCGCCCAGTTCATGATCCACCGAGAGCGTGGTGACCTGCGCACATGCCAGGGCCGGACTCGACCCGGCGCCCAGGGCGACCCCGACGGCGGGCGCACCCGCATCGCCGAGGTGATCGCAGAGCCGTCCGAGGAATCCGGTGTCCGGACGCAGGGTGCCCTCCGGATCGCCGGTCTGCCATCGGTGCAGCATCTCGAAGTGCGAGAGATCGGGTTTCGCGGTGCCGACGCCCGGGATCACGGAGACGCCCATCGCGGCGAGCTGCCGCAGTTCCGGGTGCAGTCCGAGCTTGTCGTCGAGGCGGTGCACGCGGTTGGCGTCGATGGCGGTCGTGGGGCGCAGGTCTCGATAGCGGGAATCGGTGTAGGGCACCAGCATCGACAATCCGTCACTGCCACCGGCCATTTCGATCACGAGCAGGCGCCGGCACTCGAGTGCGGCGGCCCGCACCGGCGCATTCGGATGCACGACATCGTCCGGGCCGAAGAATCCGCAGCCCGTGATCCCGCCGACTGCGGCGAGCGCGCCCACGCCCAGTCCTGCCCGCAGAGCTGTTCGTCTGTCTATTCCGAGCATCGAGGTTCCCGTCATGCGAGGATGAATTCCGGTGTGGTGAGCACGAATCCGAGTAGTGCCGCCGCCTGCGCCCGCGGGTAACGCCGGAGCGCGAAGGCCAAATCCTTTGCCGCGGTCAGCGTCTCGGTCGTCGGTTCGTAGATGCCCGCTCGCGTCAGGACAGCGGTGACCGGGTCCGGCGCATTCGCGATCGTGGGCAGGGCAGGGGCATCCACCGCCAGTTCCGCACGCAGAACGGCGGCTCCCGGGTCCAGCCATCGCATTCCCGGCGGCCAGCCCGCCACATTCGGCGGATAGAACGGGGCCTGGCCCAAAGCCGTCAATGTGTCGAAAGCCCTTGCCACATCGTTGATCTCGCAGACAGCGAACGCGGCGGTCGTCCATTCGATCGGATATCGCGGCCGCTCGTACACCGCCGTCGTGAATTCCGGATCCCGCACGATCGCCTCGACCAGCGGCCGAATCTCGAGGCGCGCGGCGGCGAACGCGGCGGCCAGCTCACCCACTCGCTGATCCGAGGCCGGACGGCCGACGAGGAACAGATACAGCTTCGCGGCGATGAACCGCGCGCATTCCGGGCGGTCACACAGCGCGTCGACCACATCGTGCGCGGTGCGCACCGGGCGGCCCAGCAGCACGGTGTCGCGTGGATTTCCCACGGCCGCATCGAAGGACGCGCGGCCGTCGTCGGTGACGGTCCAGCCCGACAGGGCCAGTGCCGCCGCCCGCACATCGCCCTGACTGTAGGGCCCGCGTCCGATGGTGAACAGTTCCATCAGCTCGCGCCCGTGGTTCTCGTTCGGCGCGGCCGCGGTGGATCCGTCGCCGTCCAGCCATTGCAGCATGGCCGCGTCCACCGTCATCGCGTGCGCGAGTTCCCGGAAATTGCCCAGCGCGTGGGTGCGCAGCACCAGATGTTGCCGCCACATGAGCGCCCATGCGTCCGCCTTGTCGTGGCTGGAGGTGAAGTGTCCGTGCCAGAACCACACCAGCTTCTCGTGCAGGCCCGCGCTCGGGTCACGCATCAGCCCCAGCCATTTGCCCACCGCCCCGTCGGTCCCGGCGGCATCGTCCTCATCGAATACCGGCTCCCCCGGAATCAGCGCAGCCGCCCCGAGTACGGTCTCGATCGCCCCCGCCGCGCCCAGCCCGGCCGCCGCTTCGACCTGCCCCGGAAACGGCCCGAACGTGGTCCGCCGCAGAACATGCGCCACCGCCGCCAACTCACTCATGCCCCGGAGCATGCCGAAGCTCGCATTAGGAACTCGTGAGGTGAACTCCGAGGGACGAAGTCGGAATCGGCTCGGTGATTCGGCCGCGGGCACCGGCGGAACCTGGCCGTTAGTATTCGGACATGCGCCGCAGGTGGTTTCGAGTTCTCGCGTGCCTGGCAGTGCTGGGCGCCACCGCGGGGTGCGTCGGCGCGGTGGACCGTGCGGACTTCGAGCACCGGATACGCACTCGCGGAGGCGGATTGGTGAGCGCGCTGCCGCAGACCGCCATCGCGGCGCTCACCGAGCGCACGGGTGCCCGCGATCTCGAGGCGAACCTCATCGTGCTGACCGCGCCCGATTCGACCGGCTTCCGGCTGGTCCTGAACGACCAGCCCGACCAGGTGACCCGCTTCATGGCCGATCACGACGACCTGTCCACCCGCGAACCCACCGTCCGGCTGCGGGTGCGTCCGCCGGATCGATCCCGGCAGCTCGACGACTACTCGTTCACCCTCGGTGACCTCGGTTCCGCACGGCCGGTGCGGGTTTCAGCCTTCGACGACCTCGACGGGGAGGACTTCACGATCAGCGAGGTGCCCGGTCTGTCGCGTATCGAAGACATCGTGGACACCGCACTCAGCCGCAGCGGACTCACGGATGGCGAGGTGACAGTCATCGTGGTGAGCCGTTTCGGCCGCGACATCCGCATCGTCACCAATGTGGTGTCGCCTCGCTCGGAGATGATCGGCGAGTTCGACGGCGACGGCGCATTCCTACGCATGCGGCAGGCCTGAGCGATGGCCCGTCTACTCGTAACCGCGGTATCGACGGTCGGCGCCGCCGGTCTGCTCAGCACGATCGTCCCCGTCGCCATCTGGCCCGGCGAGGCGAAACTCACCGCGCCCCTGTTCTGCTCACCGCCGACCACGCAACCGATGGTGGTCTCGGACACATTCCACGATTCCGAGGGGACGTCGACCAACTACACGCTCTACTGCGTCGGCGATCGTGGCACGCTCACCGACGAGGGGTACGCCCTGCCGATGTTGGTGCTGTTCGCGGCGCATGTCCTGATCCTGACAGTGCTGGTGACGCTGACGACCCTGGTCGGGTCGATCCGCCGCAAGCGGCCATCCGAGGCGCGATTCGCCATGGATATCGAACCGTCGGCTCGCGAGCTGTAAGCGCCGCGCCGGACCTCCAGGAACTGGAGCAGCAGGGGCCGTCGGCCATGGTTCAAGCACGCGCGGCGATCGACAAACTCCTGCCCACCCCGCACGAACGGATCCCGGCGACGAGCCCGGCCGAACTCTGAACCACCTACGGATGCAACAGAACTCGATCCACGTACGCACTCAGGGTGATCTTCGACCGGCTCGCTCGCCAGGCCAGGTGTGCGTCGGGGCGCACCAGCATGGGTTCGGGCACGTCGGCGACGACCGTGACGACTTCCTCCCCCAGCCGTTCGGTCGGCAAGGTCGCGGATCCTTCCGGCACGAGCAGCACCCACCGGCCATCGAGGATCCGGTGTAGCCGCGACGTCTCCCCTTCGGCCAGTACGCATTTCACGTCGGGTACCCGGTCACCGCAATGCAGTGCCGCGATACCGGTCCGGCCGCCACCCGGGAGGGCGGGCCACCGGCCGGACGGGGCGAGTGAAGCGCCCCGGTAGGACACGCCGAGTTGGCTGGCCGTCGCGACGATCCGGCGCTGGAGGACAGGCTGTCGTCCGATGGGCAGCGCGATGTGGTCGCGGGCCTTCCGCCTCACCCGGAACAGCTCCCGCGCGCCGTCACGGAAGGTCAAACCCATCGTCGCGATGCTTCGCTGCGGCAGATCCCCGAGCGCGTCGAGCCGATCCAGCACTTCAGCACCCCGCGGCTGCACCGCCAGCGCCCGAGAGGTATTCGCCGGACCCGCCGCCGCATCGATGATCCTCACCTCGATGCCACGCCGCAGCAGCCCGCACGCGAGAGCCAGGCCCGTCGGCCCCGCCCCGCAGATCAACACACTCATCGCTGTCCCCCTGGTCGACTCGGGACAGCGTAGGCACTCCGAGCCTGGCTTCGCTTCGTTTGAGCCGCACTGCGACTCATGATCCAGGGGTGCACCGGTCGGAGTCCGGCGCCGGGATCGTGAGGGTGGCCGGGGTGCTGACGTGGACGGCGCATCCGCCGGGGAAGTCGAGTTCGACGTCGGATCCGGCGGGGCTGATCGACAGGTCGTCTCCGGAGCGGGAGAGGCGGGCGAGACTGCTTGGCGGAGTGTCGAATCGGTAGTCGATGCCCCAGATCCTGCCGTGGGTGGCGATGGTGTCGCTCACCCAGGTCGTGGGGGCTTCGTCGACCGGTTGGAACATGCCCCAGGCGAGCGCGTCGCGGAGTTCGGTGCGGAATTTCGGCCAGTCGTGGACGCCATCGCCGGGGAGGTAGGTGTAGGGGATCCCGGCGGCGTTCAGTGCGGCGGCGTAGGTGTCGGAGGCGGGTCGGATCGCGGCGGCTTCGGCGAGTGGGTCGGTGTTCTCCATGGTGTACGGCTGGCCGTCCTCGGTGGGGATGCCGTTGCCCGCGGCCATGAATACGCGGGTGTGGCCGAGGTTGCGCACCAGGTTCACCGGGTCGTGGCCCAGCGAGTAGGGCTGAAAGTCCGGGCCGTACACCGCGTTCGGATCCAGTGGCTGTTTGGCCGCGTTCTCGGCGGTCAGCGAATGGTACGCACCCTGGCCGAGGGCCAGGTGGGTGTCGACGAGACCCGAAAGGATGGCGACCGAGCCGAAGTAGCCGGGTAGTCGGCCCGCGAGGTAGGCGGCGCCGAGTCCGCCCATCGACACCCCGGCGATGGCGTGCCAGCGCCGTTCGGGGCGGATCGGGAACTGTTCGGCGATTTGCGGAACAACCTCGTCGAGCAGGTAGCTCTCCCAGGCGGGATTTCCGCGTTGCCCGTTGTTCCACCAGTCCGTGTACCACCCGCTGGCACCCTCCGGCATGACGATGATGCCGTCGAAACCGGCTGCGGTGGTGACAATTTGGCCCTCACCGGTTCGCGACCAGCTGGAGTGGTTGCTGTACAGACCGTGTAGCAGGAGCAGGAGCGGGTAGGTCCTGTTCGGATCGTAATCGGCGGGAAGCAGCACCGTCGCGCGAGGCGGTCCCGCGTATGTCAGCCATTGCGAAGGGATCTCGCCATTGCGGTCCGGCAGTGTGATCTCGATGAGTCGGCTGTCACTCGGCAGGGCGGATGCCGCAGGGGCTGTTCCCAATACGAGGGCCACACTCGACAACACCGTGACCGCGAATCCGTTCCACCGACGGCGTGCCACGAAACCACTGAGGCCAATCAATTCCTCATCACCCCACCACATCTGCGATCGGACATCCGGCGAGAAGCGCAGTGAACCAGTCAGAGAAGTATCAGCCTATGGCGGCTGCTACGAGCCTTGTTTGCGCGTTCGCACCCCCGATATTCGGATGCACCGGCGCCGCCAGAGAGAACGGCGGATTCGATGACACGACAGTCAGGAATTCGACGTAGCGGGTGGTCGCGTTCGAACACACGTTGTGCCCCAGGGTGGGTGCGTAGGTGTCGACGAGTTCGGCGGACTGATTCGCCGCCGCCGTGGCCAGCGCGGCATCGAGTTGCCGGTAGGTCCCAGCGAACCAGGCCGCGTCGGCCGGCAGGATCGGGACCTCCGGATAACAGCCCGCGCCACTGTCGGGCATCGCCTCGAGGTAATCGACGATCAGAATCCGCACATCATTCGCGGCACGAGCGCGCACATCGCGGATCACGGCCTCGAGCTTCGGCTCGACCCTCGCGATGGACGCGGAAATGTCGTCCACACCATCTCGGACATGAGCGTCCATGCACGACCGGTTGGTCAATCCGTCTCTGGCACATTCCTCGACGAGTGCCTCCAGCCCGACGTCATTGCCGCCGATACCGATCGTCACCAGGTTGGTGCTGCCATCGATGCGACTGAACTGCGGTGCGTTGACACCGTCGATCGTGTGCTGCGGGTTCGTGAACGCGGTGATGGTGGCCCCACCGCACGACGCGTCGGCGAAGCTGCCCAGCCGATGCTCGCCGCCGAGCAGGCCCGCGATCTGGTGCGGATAGTCGGTGTGCGCCTGAAAGCAGCCCGGCGGCGCATAGCTACCGTCCGGCACGTCGTCGAAACCGGTTGCCGCCGTGTAGGAGTCACCGAGGGCCACATAGTTGTAGACGGGCTCGGCCGCCCCGACCGCCGCAACCGCCATGCCCGTCATCGCGGCCGCGGTGACCACCGCGCTACCGATCGCGACCCGACCGCCGACCTTCACGACGGCTACCGCTCGACGGTGCGGGCGAGTATGCCCAGGGTGGCCCGCAGCGCCGACTCCGGAATGATCGGGAAGATGTTCGCCTCCCGATACCGGGGCGCGATCTTGCTCCAGTCGTAGTACGAAGTGACCAGCGTGCCGATATCGCTGGCCGCCAGCCGATATCCGTACAGGTGCGCGATCGGCGGCTGAATAGCCCCCGAGATGGTCCATTCGATCAGCGCGTCCTGCTCGAACTCGGTGATGATCACCGTCACGTCGTACTTCCCCATCGGCAGATCGTTGAGCGCCTCACGATCCATATGCACGACGAACTCGTCGCCGACCGCACTCACGGCCTTACCCTCGGCCGACTGCAGCATCCCCGAACTGTCGATCGCCACATGCCCTTCCGGCGAGCACAGCAACGCAAAGATTTCCGAAGGCGCCGCGGCGACCTGTCGCTGGACCTCGAACCGCTCGTTCGTCATGCCCCAACCCTCGCACATTCGGCCACACTCCGACCCTCGAGATCCGGCCGAACATCGACGATCGATCGAATTGCCGGACCCTGCGCGTCCGGCACCAGCCAGCTACTATGCCCGGGTGGCCGAATCGTCGTACAGCAGAGCATATTTGGTGTGCCTATCAGTTGCTTGTAGATGTACCGACGGAAAGATCCACGCGTAGCTTTCCTGAACGGCCGCATCCGCGCACGATGATGCGGCAGGTGATCGAAAAACGTCTTTGTCCACGATTCACTCCTGCATGGGAGCTTTCTCCTTGACAATGCATCGAACCCGGATACCGGTATGAGACTGGATTCCGATGAGTTCGCCGCAGATCCACACCACGCCTACGACGAAATGCGACGGCAGCACGGGCCGCTGGTTCCGGTGGAGGTCACCGCCGGAGTCCCCGCGACGCTGGTCCTGGGGTACCGGGCGGCGCTGCGAATCCTCAGCGACCCGGCGCATTTCCCCGCCGATCCGAGAGCCTGGCAGGCCAAGATCTCCGAGCACTGCCCCGTGCTACCGCTGATGGAATGGGGACCGTCCACCTCGGAATCCGATGGCGAACAACACTATCGCCACCGCACCGCCTACCTCGCGGTCCTGGCCGACATCGATCTCTACCAGTTGCGCGGCACGGTCGAGAGCGTCGCCGTGTCGTTGATCAACGGCTTCTGCGGTGCCGGAACGGCCGATCTGCTCGACGAGTACGCGATCCCGCTGACCGTCGGAGTGCTCGAGGCCGTGCTCGGCATCCCCGAACAGGACGGCCGCGAACTGTTCGACGCCATGGCCGGACTGCGGGTCGCCGCGAACGCCCGGGATTCGGAGCTGCACGACAACCGGTTCCACACGCTGCTGTCGAACATACTGTCCGCCAAGCGATCCCAGCCGTCCACCGATGTGATCTCCCGCCTGACCCGACACCCTTCGATGCTCGACGACACCGAGATCCTGGCGCAGACCGCCGTGCTCTACGCCCTGGGCACCGAGCCGACCTGGAATCTCATCGTGAACGCGCTGCTGTTGCTGACGACCGACAGCCAGTTCCGGGCAGGGTTTCTCGGTGGGGCGCTGTCGGTCCGGGAAGCGATCGACGAGGTGCTGTTCCTGGATCCACCGCTGGCGAACGGCTGTGCCCGATACCCTCGGCAACCCCAGGCCGTCGAGGGTCTCTGGCTGACGGTGGACCAGCCGGTGCTGATCAGCATGACGGCATGCAACGCGGACCCGGCGCTGACCGGCGAGCGGCACGGCAACCGATCGCATCTCGCCTGGGGTGCGGGGGCGCAATCGTGTCCGGCGCAATCGCTCGCCTCGGTGATCGTCGAGGAAGCGCTCGAACAGCTCCTCGACGCGCTGCCCGACCTCGAATTGGCGGTGCCCGCCTCGGATCTGCGGTGGCAGCCCAGCGCCTTCCACCGCGCACCGCTCGCCGTCCCGGTGATCTTCCCGCCCTGCCCGCCACTGCCCCTTCCACAACGAGAGTCTCGTCGTTGACAACGAACACGCCCCCGTCGTCGCCGGAAACCGACAACCCGCGACAGTCGGACCACGCTGCCCTCCAACAGATTCCGGTTCCGCTGTACGGACCCGAATTCGCCGCCGACCCGCACGGTTTCTACACCGAGATGCGCCGGAAGTTCGGTTCCCTGGCCCCGGTCGAACTGTCGCCCGGCATCCCGGCCACCCTGGTGATCGGCTACCGCACCGCGGTACAGATCAACAACGATCCCGAACGCTTCCGTGCCGATCCGCGCGTCTGGGAGCAGGACATCCCACTCGACTGCCCGGTGCTGCCGATGCTGCAATATCGACCGAACGCGTTGCGCAGCGCGGGCCGTGAGCATGCCCGCTACCGCAAGGCCAGTGTCGACAGCATCGACGCCATCAACCTCTATCAGGTCGACATGACCATCGAGCAGATCGCGCTCGCACAGGTCAACGCGTTCTGCGGCGACGGCAACGCCGATCTCATCAGCCAGTACGCGCTGCCGGTCACCTTCGCCTACCTCAACGCCATGGTCGGCTGCCCGGCCGATATCGGGCAGCGGGTCGCGCAGGGCATGGCCATGATGTTCGAGGGCAACGATGCCGAGAACGGCAACGCGCTGTTCGTTCGCGCGCTGGGCGAACTGGTCGCGCTCAAGCGACACACCCCCGGCAACGACGTCACCACCCGGCTGGTCACCCACACCGCCGACCTCACCGACGACGAACTCGTCCATCAACTCGTCACCATCTACGGTGCCGGGATCGAACCGCTGACCAACCTGATCGCCAACACCCTGCTGCTGATGCTCATCGACGACCGATTCTCCGGTGTGGCGGCATTGACGACCCGAGACGCGTTGAACGAGTTGCTGTTCACCGATCCCCCACTGGCCAACTTCGGCATCACCTATCCGCCCCAACCGATGATGGTCGACAAGGTGTGGCTACCGGCCAATCAGCCGGTCGTCACCAGCATGGCGGCCTGCAACAACGATCCCGCCATCGTCGGTCAGTACAACGGCAACAACGCGCATCTGGCCTGGGGCACCGGCCCGCACGCCTGCCCGGCGCAGGACGTCGCCTACTCGGTCGCGCAGAACGCCATCGATCAGCTCTTCGACCGACTGCCGGAGATCCAACTCGCGTGCAGCCCGGATCAACTCGGTTGGCGTCCGGGCCCCTTCCACCGATCCCTGGCCCGGCTGCCGGTCGTCTTCCCGCCGGTGCGGGAGGGATTCTGACGAGACGGAGAGCGCCTCGGGAGGTAGCCCGAGACGCTCTCACTGATCCGGGGACCGCCGGGTGTCAGTCGACCTGCAGCGCCTTCGCACACTGCACGACATAGCTGTCGGCGTCGAATACCGTACGCAGCGAACCAGTTTCGAGCTCGAAGGCCGCGACCAGCTCACCGAGATGCGGGGCCAGACTGCCCTGCAGGCGAATGCGAGTGTCCCGCAGGGACTCTCGCATCTTCGGCAGTGGACCGTCGGGCAACAGATCCGCGCCGTGTGCCGTGCACTGACGAACAGCGAACAGGACGACCACCTGCTCGATCACCTGTCGTGGGCCATCGGGAAGCCGCTCGGCACGTTCGGCGAGGGTGTGCGCCGCATGCGAGGCGACATGCGCTTCGGCCGCCGCCAACGCCAGGTCATAGACCTGGTCCCAACGGGTTTGGCGGCCACCGACAGTGTTCTCGTAGCTCTGCAGAGTGCTGTGCTGCAGATAGGCCGCACGCGCCTGCAGCCAGTTCAGCCAGCCGCGGGGAGCGTCCGCGTCGCAGATCTCCTGTCCATCCCACGATCCCGGCTCCCACGGATCCGCCTCGGACAGCCGCCGGTAGGCGGCCAGCAGGGCGATGACATAGCTATCGCCTTCGGCGGTGGCCGCCGCGTCACGCAGGGCGCGGTACTCGACGATCTTGTTGTGCGCGAACGTCCCCTGTGCGCCGAGCCGGTCGCGGACTTCACCACACACCCGCAGCGCGGTGGAGGTCGCGAAATACTTTGTGAGAGAGACCAGATCGGTGAGCTTCGGGCCTTGCTCATCATCGTGTACGTCGATCGCGTCGACGAAACCCTCGATCGCGATCTCTGCGGCGATGGTGGACAGATAGGTGTCGACCACCGCGTCGACCACCGGCCCGTAGTGAGCCGGTACGTCCAGCAGCGAGACGCGCCCTCCGTCCATACTCGCGATCTCCCGCTGTGCCGAGTGCCGGACCGCGATCGTCACCGCGGCCCGCGACACCGCCGCGGCCATCGCCGAGATGCACAGCCGACCGACCCGTACCCGGCTGATCGCACGCCACACCTGGTTGTCCGACGGTATCGGCCCCACCAGCTCGCCGTCCTCGTCGATGTGGGTTCCGGTGTGCGACAACAGACTCCCGCGCGTCAGGCGCACCTGATCGAAGCGGGTCAGCGCATTGTCCATCCCGAGCCCGGGCTTCTCCGGCAGGCGACGGATCGTGACGCCCGGCCGCACCTGGCCGTCCGCGTCACACAGCCAGACCAGAAACGGATACACGCCCTTGCGCACGCCGCCGATGACCAACTGCGCGAACACGATTCCGAAGCGCGCGACACCCGCCACCGGGGGCGCGGCGGTGGTCGGCATGAACTTGATCGCCGTATCGGTGGGCGTGTGCAGGATGAACACGCCACCGTCGGCTGGATCGTAGACCGCGGTGGTCTCCAGATTGTTGAGGTCGCTGCCGTGGCCGACCTCGGTGAGCACGTAGGCACCCACCGCCCCGCCGTCGAGCAACGCCGCCAACGCGTCGGTGACCTCCTCGGAGCGGGTGTGCTGTTCGAGCAGTGTCCCGAGCACGAGGTTCACCTGCACCGTGAGCAGTGCGCCCAGGTGCGGATCGACGACGGTCGCCTGCTCGTGCAAAGTCACCAGCTCGCGCAGGTCCGCCACGGTGTCGACGGCCGACAGCCGTGGCAACAGCCGCAGGTACCGTTCGTAGGCTCGCTTCCCGGGATCCTGTGTGGCCGACCACCAATCCTGATCGAATGTCTCCTCGGCGAACAGCGCGTTGTACCGCTGAGCCGAGGTGCGACGGTTGCCGAACAATATGTCTGCGAAATTGCTGCGGTGCTCTGTAGAGACCATGACTTCGCCTTCTTTCACTCACTACAGACTCCAAGCGACCCCAGTTTCGTCACTTGGCATTGCGCCGCCTCGGGACACCGAAAATCAGGGTGACCGTTGGGGACGGATCAGAAGCTGTCGGATAACCAGGCGTCAGAGACCTGCGATGCGACCTGTCGAGAGCTCACACCACCCGCCTTCAGCAGACCTGCCGGGCAGTCCACAGTGCCACTGGCACAACCGGACTCGACAGAGTGGAATGAGAGACATCGCCGATGACGGCACCCGACGGGGACAAGGTGACAGCCGTCATCACTGCACGTCCGGTCGATGGCATCGCCGCAACCCGCGACGCTTCCGCGACGCAACATTGCAGCAGACCGAACTGGACACGAAACATATTGTGACACAAAGTGCTTGGTCTCGAGCGGTTAGACGACCGCAACCCCCGCGACCTGCGCCTCGAGTACGGCCCGCAGCCCGTCTCGCACCTGCGCGCGCAGCCACGCGTGGGCGGCGTCACCGTCGTATCGGCGATGCCACGCGACTATCAGTGGCACCGCGGGCAATTCGAAAGGCAACGGCCTGGCGCGGAGGCCGAGGCGGGTCCACCCGGGTCGGCATACCCGTTCGGGCACGCTGGTGACGACCGGCATGGTCGCGGCCAATTCCATTGCGGCGCTGCTGGAGGGTAGCGCCGCGATCACCCGCCGACGCAGCTCGAGCTCGGCGAGGCGATCGTCGATCGCGTCGTGCAACCGGCCACGGCGCGACACGGTGACATGGTCGGCGGTGACGAGCCGCTGCGGTGAGAGATCGCCTTCGGCAAGCGGATGTGTTGCCGCGCAGACGAGCACGAGGCGATCGGCGCCCAGGTGCTCGGCGGCGATCTCGGGACGGGCGGGTGCGGCGTCGCCGATCTCCAGATCGGTGTGGCCGCGCGCGAGATCGGCGACATCGCCGGAAGGCTCGGCGAGCAAGCGGATCCGGACGCCCGGCGCGGTCGATTCGATCGCGGTGGTCAGGGTGCGGGCCAGCGCGGGAACCAGGGCGTCGTGGCAGCGGACGGTGAACGTCCGCTCGAGCGTCTCGAGCCTCAGGTCCTGCACAGGTGTCAGCACCGCGGTGGCGCGGCGGACCAACTCGCGCGTCTCGTCTCGCAACTCCAGCGCTCTCGGCGTCGGAGTCATGGTGCGGCCGGTCCGGATCAGGATCTCATCGCCGGTGGCGCGCCTGATCCGAGCCAGCGTGCGGCTCATCGCGGGCGGCGACAGATGCAGCCGGTCGGCCGCCGCGGCCACGCTGCCCTCCTCGAGCAGAGCGTCCAGGGCAACGAGCAGGTTCAGGTCCACATGCACCAAAGTAACTCTTCACTTAACAAGAGTGCACTGGACGTCATATGAAAGCGCTCTTAGCGTTGTTCCCATGACCACCGCGAACGACTTGATTCCCATCGTCACCGAGGCCGCCGACCTGCTGCTCGACGTGTATTCGCCCGACGCTCGACCCGAGGGCAGGACCTATATGTTCGCGGCCGCCGAACGAAACGAGAAGCTGGTGCTCGACCGGCTGCGACCGGCATTGGAACGGCTACGGCCGAGCGCCCGGTGGCTGGACGACGAGTTGGAGACCACGCCGCTGCCGCCGGGCGAGTTCTGGGTGGTGGACGCGGTCGAGGGCAACGTCAACCACGTGCACGGCATGCCCGAATGGTGCGTGACCATCACACTGATCATCGACAGCGAGCCGGTACTGACCGTGATCCGCCAGCCGATCGGTGACCACACCTACACCGCAACTCGCGGCGAGGGCGCTTTCCACAACGGCGAACGCCTGCGCGCATCCGCCAAGACCGACCTCGACGCGGCGATCGTCAGCACCGGACAGGCTGAAACCGGTCAGCCCGGCACACATCGGCGGATCGGCGCGTCGATCACCGCGATGCTCGACAGCGCACTGGTGGTGCGGGCTTTCGTCCCCTCCACCTTCCCGATGCTGCTGCTCGCCGCCGGTCAGCACGACGTGTTCTGGCAGTTCGAACCGGTGCTGCCGGGCGTCGCCCCCGGCCTGCTGCTGGTCACCGAGGCCGGTGGCGTCGCCACCCGGATCGACGGATCACCTTGGCGGCCAGGCGCTTCGGATGTGCTCGTCGCCGCGCCCGGCCTGCACCGCGCCGCGGTCGACGTGCTCTCGGCGGTGGCGCGATGAAGCTGACCGTACTCGCCGCCACCGGCGCGACCGGCCTCGAACTCACCCGGCAGGCGCTGGCCCGCGGGCATACGGTCACCGCGATCGCCCGCGCACCGCAGCGGCTCGAACTGCCAGACTCCGACCGGTTGATCCGGGTCGCCGCCGACGTCACCGATGCCGAAGCCATCGCAAAAGCCTTGCGCGGCAGCATGATCGTGCTCTCCGGACTGGGCGGCCCCGGCGTCCTGGCCACCGGCGCACGCGCCGCCGTCGCCGCCGGGCGGGTGGTGTGGCTGGGTGCGTTCGGGACCGGCGAATCAGCCGCCCACGCCGGGGTGGTCACGCGGACGCTGCTCGGCACCTTCCTGAAATCCGAACTGCCGGACAAGATCTCATCCGACACCCTGGTGCTGCACGCCAACGGCACCGTTTTCCACGCCGGTCCCCTGTCGAACGGACCGGTGAGCCGGACCCGCCGCACAGTCGGAATCGACGGCGCGCCAAGGCCTTTGTTCCTGCCCGCTCGGGTGAGCCGTGCGACCGTCGCGGCCGCGATGCTCGACGAAGCCGAGTCGCCACGCCATCTCGGCAGCATCGCCGTTCCCCTCGAGCGATGAACCGGCTCTAGATATCGAGCAGTTCGCGCGCGACGGCCACGGAGATCTTCTTCTGCTCGTCGAAGCTCGCGTCGAGGGTGTCGCCGAGCTGCTCGCCCGTGATCGGACCGAAGATGATGGCCGCCACCGCGGTTCGGATTCGGATGCGGGCGTGCAGATCACTCGTGCTCGGCGTCATCAGGGTGATCACCTCACCGATCAGCGCCTTGAGCTCACCGGCGTCACGCACCTCCCGGTTCGGGGCGTCGGCGGCCAGGGACCGCAGCACGGGCTGATTCTGCTGGATGAGCCGCACGATGTGGTTGGCGTCGCCGAAGAACAGGTCAGCGACCCGGTCGAGCATCTCGTGCTGGAAATCCGGCGAGAAGGTCTGTTCACGACCCCAGACCACCAGCGCGTTCACCTCGTCGAACAGTTCGACGATGAGGCTGAGCAGGATCGCGTCCTTGGACCGGAAGTGGTAGTACAGTGCGGCTTTCGTGACATCGAGGCGTTCGGCGATCTCACGCAGCGAGGTGCCGTCGTAGCCACGCTCGGTGAACAGCTCCAAGGCGACCTGACGGATCTTCTCGCGCATGCTGCCGTCGGCGGATGCCATCCGTTCACGCTCCTGTCCGCTGTCGGTCGATTGACAACTCCTGCGCGGAGATTACTATACGGCCGGTAAGCTGCTAACCGGTCGGCAAGTAAATGGGTGGGACATGGTAGATCAATCGACTCCGGTCGAAACCGAGGGATTCCAGCGGCGCAGTCACCGCGAAATCATCACCGTGATGAGCGGTTTGATGATCACGATGCTGCTCGCGATGCTCGACAACACCATCGTCGGCCCGGCACTGCCGACCATCGTCGGTGACCTCGGCGGACTGAAACATCTGGCGTGGGTGCTGACCTCCTACACCCTGGCCACGGCCGTCTCCACCCCGCTGTGGGGCAAACTCGGCGACCTGTTCGGCCGCAAGTCGACCTTCCTGTCCTCGATCGTGGTGTTCCTCGCGGGCTCGGCGCTCACCGGAATGTCGCAGAACATGATGGAGCTCATCATGTTCCGCGGCCTGCAGGGGCTGGGCGCGGGCGGACTCATCGTCGGCGTCATGTCGATCCTCGGCGAGCTGATCCCGCCGGCGGAACGCGGAAAGTATCAGGGCCTGTTCATGGCCGTCATGCCGCTGGCCATGCTCGGCGGCCCGCTCATCGGCGGTTGGATCACCGACAACGCGTCCTGGCGCTGGGCCTTCTACGTGAACCTGCCCCTCGGCGCGATCGCACTGGTCACCGTCTGGTTCACGCTGCACGCGCCGCGACGCACCACCGGCAAGGTCAAGATCGACTGGTGGGGTGCGGGCACCCTCGCTGTGTGGGCGAGCGCGCTGGTGCTGCTGGGCAGCTGGGCCGGATCGCAATACGCCTGGGGCTCATGGCAGATCATCGCGGTCGTCGTCGTCGCGATCGGCGGGTTCGCGGCCTTCGTCGCCATCGAACGCCGGGTCGACGAGCCGATCATGCCGCTGCACGTCTTCACCAACCGCAACTTCGCCCTGGCCGGAGCCCTCGCGTTCATCATCGGTCTGGCCATGATGGGTTCGGCGGCCTACCTGCCGCAGTTCCAGCAGCTCGTGCAGGGTGCGTCGGCCACCAACAGCGGATTGCTGTTGCTGCCCATGATGTTCCCGATGATGTTCGCCAGCGTCACCATCGGCCAGATCACCTCGAAGACCGGCAAGATCCGCATCTTCCCGATCATCGGCTCGGTCGTCCTCGTCGGCGGCATGGTCCTGATGGCCCAGGTCCACACCGACACCACCAAACTCACCCTCGGCCTCTACATGGCCGTCCTCGGCCTCGGCGTCGGCTGCCTGATGCAGCCCTCGATGCTCATCGCGCAGAACAGCGTCGCCCTGCGCGACATGGGCGCCGGCATGGGCGCGAGCACCTTCCTTCGCACCATGGGCATGTCCCTGGGCACCGCGGTCCTCGGCACCGTCTACACCACCCGCCTCACCCACGAACTGTCGGCCAGAGCCGGAGCCGAAGGCGCCAAACTGGTCTCCGGCGGCGCCCAACTCCCACCCTCGATGGTCCACACCCTCCCCCGACCACTCCAGGACGCCCTCCACGCCGCCGTCACCCACGGCATCGTCGGCGTGTTCTGGTCGGGCGCGGCCGTAGGCGTCGTCGGCCTGATCGTGTCCTTCTTCCTCAAGGACGTGAAACTGATCGGCTTCGCCGACGCCCCGAAGGCGGAGGCTGCCGAAACCACCACGGTCGGTTAGGCGCCACAGTCGTAGGAATAGCCGTATTTGTCAGAGCACCAGAAGAACCCTTCTTGCGGACTTGTCGGGTCTGCGCCCGGATCAACGAAATGCAGTATTGTCTTTTGGTCTGACGACTTCAGCAGTGCCGCATCCCATTTCGTCCCCGGGTGTAAATCAGCCAAGCCTGCACCAGACTTCGACGTGCGTGCTACCAGACTTACCGCTATCCCAGCAGCGGTGGTTTCCCAAGTTGCCGACCAGGTTTCTCCGTCACTGGCGCCGGAGAAGATCGTGACGTCGCCGGTACCGTCGAGTTGCAGATGCATCAGCCGGGTATGGCCGGTCCAGGTCTGGGCATAGTCCGCGCGTGGTCGTTCGTTGCTGATGGTGATAATGGCGTGGTTGTCGTTGGTGAACTCGTTCCACGCCGCATTGACCAGTCCCGCCACGATCTGAGCTCCGCTGCCGAAGATGTTGAGCAGGAACGCCATCGGGCCAGGCACGACCGTGGCGAGGCAACCGACGATCGTGGCGAAGGCGCTCGAGAAATTCTCCAGGAAGGTCTTGCCAGTGGTGTCGAGCGTGTCGGCAGCACCGAGCAGGCAGTCATAGGCGCCGGGAACCTTCTCCATCTCGTCGTAGGTGCTCATGCCGGTCATATCGAAGATCGCGGTGATCTGGTAGACCAACGCCGCGGTCAGCATGAGACCGGGATCGACCTTGGCTTCGGCCCGTGTTGGGAGATTGTCGGCTGAAAAGGCATACGTCAGTGTCGTTCCCGGCATCAAGGTACCCGTCGACCGATGCTTTCCAAGACTGTAGAAGAGCTTGAAGAATCCGACTGCCGTCGCGTCACCGGACCCCGGCGCCGACAGCGCCCCGGTGCCGGCGTCGGGTTGTGATCGGGTCAGCCAAGCCCGATTTCCGTTGGCGTGCAGATCCAGTAGCAGTTGCCCGTGGTCGTATCGCAGACACGGCCAGATGGCGTCGAGATTGCCGCCACTCTCGCTCTTGGCCCGATGCGCCTTCACAGTGACGCCACCGACGTCGACGGACTTCTCCAGACAGTCAGGGGCCGTGGCGCTTTCGCCGGTCAGCAGCGTGCGGAGCGAAGCTGTCACGCCAGCGGTGAACTTCGAGATGTCCACCGTGAAGAAGTCCAGTGGAGATAGATGGACAAGGTTCGCGGTCAAGAGACCATTGGCAGCGGTGACCGGAAGGAACTCGGGATTACCGTCGTCCTGGGTAACCGCGATAATCGTCGCGGTATCTGCTTCGAACTGTCTCGGAACCGGAATCGAGACCGCGATCGGCGCCTTGGGCTGCATCTTGTCGCCCAGGACTATCTCGACCGAACGCCCGAGATACGTTAGCCCTGGAAGGTTTTCATCGTGCGGGTGTTGTTGCGGGGTGATCGTCACCAGCGTGTCCGGTGCTGCGACGCCCGCGGCGCCTTTCACCGTCAGCCCTTCCGGACCGGTGTAGGCGAACGTCGATGAGGTATCGACCCGAAGGGTGTCCACCCGAGTCTTCGAGACCGGAGAACCACACGCGGTAGTGAATGCCAGAGCACTCGCGACAGCGATCGTGAGCAGCGCGAATCGGTTTTTGCGCATCGAAAGTTCCTCACTGACAGCGAATTTCGGGTAAGCCGTCGTCGATCTCTATTTGGTCGGCGACACCGTCATCGTCGCAGTCGAGGTCAATTTGAGCTCGGAGCCCGAATTGCGCAGCAGTCTTGCCAGCGCTGCCGTGCTCTGGTCCGTGAACTTCACGCCTGAGATCTGGGTCGTGCTGGCGGTCTGGGCTTCTTGAATACTCGGCGCCGCGACGACTCGACTGTCGATGACGAAGGCAACCTGCTTGTGCAGATTGCTCGCGGTGACCTCGGCCCAGCGGTCAGTTCCAGCAGAGGTGAAAATCACGTCCACGACGGGTCCGCTGGCACTTGTTGTCGCTTCGGCGTCGGCGATCTCGATGCCGTCGATGGCACTCGGCTCCAGCACATAGGTATCGGAACCGTTGGTCGCACAGGTGACAAGTGGCAACCTGAAGTCGTCCTGACCTTGCAGTGGGTCCACTGATCCGCATGACAGCTCCAGTAGCGCGGCTCTCTGCACGGCTGGATCTCGGCTCTGCCGAACGGCTTTCGCATCCACGATGGCAGCTTCCCCGGTGGGAGATACCGACGTCGGCGAGGCGCTGCTCGGACTGCTCGACGCGGGAACCGTCGCGGCGACAGGCCGGATGCTCATCGAGGGAACCCTACCCAGGGTGTCGACCAGAGCGGTATCGACCTGGTCGACGGTGAGCACGATCGAGGACCCGTCGACGGTGAGCCGACCTGCGGTGTGATTGGCGCTCATACGATCCTCGATAACCTGCTTCATCTGATCGACCTGCTGCCCGCTCGGCACGTGGTCGTCAGCTGTTTTGTAGGCGTAGGTGACTCGTGTTGAGCAGACACCGCAGTCCGGATGAGTTGACGTCGGCGAGCCTGCGGGTGGAGCCTTCGCCGGCGCCGCATCCGGTGCCGTGGTCGAGCATGCGGTCGCAGCGACCACCGCCACGAACGCGATCGCGCGGCCGACCCGCAGTGTTCGTGGACTGCTGCTGGCATGGACAGACGACCGTTGCAGCATCGCGTTCCTCTCCATGGCTACTGCTGTATAACGCCCGGCACGTCGTAGCGCGCAACAACAGTGAGCTCACCTGCACCGGTAAGCGCGACCAACTCGCTGATGCTGACCTTCAACGAACCGGTGAGCGTTATCTTCTGGCTCACATCGATCCCCACCAGTCCGAGCCTGGTCTCCCCGACGGTCAGTGCGCTCCGGACGCCCTGCAGAGCTCGATCGAGTAATCCGGAAAGGTAGCCCTGAAGCCGTTCCTGTAGCTGCTGTTCGACGGATTCAGCCCGAGCCTTGGCTTCCCGCAGCAGGTTCTCTGCCTGATCGACAGCGGTGCGCAGGAGATCTTGCGCCTGCTCGACACCGAATTGGTACGCCTTTCGCAGTGCCGCCTCGATGTGGTCCCACACCTCCGCGACGCGATCCAGCAGGGCCGCGCCCAGCGGCGCGTTCAAACCTGAGGTCGCGGCACGACGACCGGCCTCGTGAGCGCAATTGATCGCGGCTTCGAAGTCATGCCGGCTGATCATCGAGTACAGCATCGGTCGTGTCCCTCCTTCGCAGTGGGCGGACATCCGCTGTCCCGTCCACTATTTCGACAATGGGTGAGAACAGTTCGAGATCAGCGGCCGATACGGTGTTGGATTCGACTTCCGCGATTCCGGTGCGCTGCAACAGGTCGCACAGTCGGCGCACGATTCCCGCTTCATGGGGCAGCACGCCTCGCAGACCGGTCGAAAGCAGCGGCTCGACCACCGACCGGTCATCGAAAACGGTATCGAGCAGCGCCGCGCACGATTCCCGTTGCCATGTCAGATCATTCGAATTCACACACTCGGTCGCGCGGCGCCCGATGTGCTCGATCCAATGGTCGGTGCTCGTCGGCGGGTTCGATCGATGCCATCCACCGGTCCATGCCACCGCCCGGGACGCTACACCGTCGCCGTCGCGGTAGAGCGCTTCTTCCTCGGCCACGAGGTCGAACGGTGAGATCCTCGCGATCGCCGCCTGCACCACCTCGCGGGGAATCTCGCCAGCAGAGCCGCTCATTACGCCGCATGCGCGGAGCATGAACCAATCGCCCAATCGGAGCATGAGATAGTGGCAGCCCTCAATTCGACCAGGGGTATCACCCGACGGTGTCAGATCGGCGAGGCGGTGCAACTCGAGTGGCGCGTACGGCTCCCGGATCATCGCCTGCCGCAGCGCCGCAAGATCCTGCTCGTCCAGGGGCAACGATTCGACGTTGTAGCTGGGGAGGCCGTTGTCGGCCCGGGCGACAACTGTCCGGATGACGTGAACCAGGCTCGGCAGTTTCGGGGCGATCCAGAAACAGTAAGTACTGAAGGATCCGATGGGGAGCATCCGGATCGATAGATCCCACAGGGTGAACAAGCCAATGGCGAGGTCCCGCAACTGATCGTGCCGGACGTCGCGCTGCTTGGCCAGAAAAGCCCTGGCCTCAACCAGTTGCGCGTCACGAGCCGCATCCGGCGGCGCCGCGATTCGATCGAACGGTGTCACTTCCTGGTCAGTCAGGGTTCGTGATGCTTCGAAGGCCAAGGCGACTAGGTCGTCGCTCGTGCGCTCCCGACTCCCCGACCGCTTTGGACCCATACTCTCCCAGTCGAATCCCCCCTCTGCATTGGCCACCGCCTCGAGGTCCACAGCCGACAACTTCCCCAACTCAGCGACGTACACAGTCATTGCGTCGCGCGCCCGCTCAGCGAACTGAGGCATCGGCAACGCCAGATCCGGCACTACAGCGTCTGTTCCAAATCTGGTGGCGTACAACAGAATACGAGCCGCGGCGGCACCGGACAGCTCGACACCGAGCGTCGCCCGCCATGTCGAAACCACTGCGCGGGCGGCAAGATACCCAGCGAGGTACAGCTCCCCGTTGCGCTCGAGATAGGCGTACAAACGGCCAGGACCGAGATCACGTTGCGCGGCCGCATATCGCACATCAGCCATCTCGAGGTGACGCAAAGCCGCGGCCGTCCTTTCTTCCACAGACTCCGCGGCGAGGTTGGTGGCATCCTCGAGTTGGGACAGGACCAGACTGGCGGTGTCAGTGAGCTCCGAGGACGTCGGATCCTTGTGCAGCTCGGCAAAGACCGCGATGCCTTCGAACCAGGGCGACCAGATGCCCCGCAGCGCCTGGAGTTTCGCAAGGAGTTCGATAGATCTCTCAATGCGCGCACACAGCTGCACCGTCGGAGTCGCATTGCGAACCCCACGGAATTCGAGTGTGGTCATCGCACGCAGAGACTCGGTCCCCCAGAGCGCGATCTCATTGTCCAGCAAGGCCGTTCGCAGTGCCATCGTGGCGGCACCGACGCCACTGAACATGGAGAGAATATGGGTGGTCTCATGCAGCACCATCAACTGGGTCTCACCGAACTCGCTCTCGCGAAAGATGGATTGACCGTGCGGAACCGCATGGTGGTAGCTCGGGTGCCGAAACGACCACGTCTCCCAGCTGGCATGAACATATTCCCCCGCGAGCTCGGACGCGGCGGTGAGACGAGCATTCTCCATAGGGATCAGAACGGGTGCGTCCCTCATGCCATCCGCAATGTCGCGAAGGTCGGTGTCCCACTCGGTTCGGACGGCCGACCAACCAGGCTTGCCGGAATCGCGCGAATCACGCACAAGGCTGATGAACAACGGTTCCATGACCTTGTTCACCCCGGCCTCCCTGGCGATCCCCCACACCGCGGAAGCCTTCGCCAGGTCGATCGGTTCGGAAGCTCGGATATGCCGCAGAGCCACCGCGATCGCGTCGAGCAACCGTACTCCGCGGTCGCCGATTCGATGCGCGACGAGTGAAACACGCTGACAGGAAACGCTTGCCAACGATGCTCGTTCCCCTGCCATCGAGATCTGTGCGGCAGCCCTCTCCATCGCCGCCAGCGCGATGTCGGCGTCGGCTTCCAGCTCCGCTGCGAAGAGAAACAGTTGCCCAGCTACGAGATGGTCCCGGAGGCACATCGCGTCGGCCAGGCGCGACAGGGCTGCTGAGGGCTGCGGATCGGCAGCCCTCAGCGCTGCGGCCGCCACTTCCTGCGCGCAAGCGAACGCCAAAGACACCAGCTCTACATGTTCGGTGTCTTCCCCTACGACATTCGGAGGCGGGTACAGAATCGTCAGCGATCGCGCACCCTGGTCGTCCCAGGCCCACAGATAGTAGGTCAACAGGTCGCAGACGAGTTCGACCCGCATCGGTCGACCTTCGAACAGGAATTGTGTCAGGTCTTCGCCGCCACGCCGAGGATCGAAACACGTGAGGGAATCCACGACATCGTCCACCGACCGCTGGTCCGGATTGACAATCGTCAGCAGCAAACTGACAGTGACCTTTTCGACTTCAGAACCGGCGAGGTCGGCCAGATCCATCACCCTCAGCGCCTTCCTGGCATCGAGACCACAGCCACCCCGAATCCGGAGAATCCACCACTGAATGTTAGAAGAGCAGGTGCACAGTTGACGGCCGTTTCGGGCCGCGATCAACCCGGCGGTCACGACACTGGCCGACAGCGGATCGGCACGGCCGGTCACCCCTTCCGCTCCGCCGCACCAACCAACCGCAAGATCGCTCATACGTGCACGGCCTGATTTCCTCGATCCAAGCGGCCGACCCGATCGTGACAGCGGTCGCTCCACGTTCGATGATCGCGCGGCTCGGTATCACCCGGGTCCGCACCGATGCGGTGCGGAGTAGCACCTTACGATCCCTGAATATCCTGACCGGCGAAGGCTTTCGCGCGTTTCGAGGTGCCGCACCGCGACTGATCCCGGGCGACGAGGACCGCGGTCCGGAGCAGGGCATTCGCCTCTGCCGCCGCCATGGGCACCATCGGCACCAGCCAGGAGGGTTCCCACCGCACCCTGGTGCCCCAGCTCGCGTTGAACGCCAAGGAAATCGGAGTCGACGCCCACCGCATCGGCGACGCGTTCCTGGCGGGCATCCCTGACCCCGAACTGCTGTACGACTACTTCGCCGCCATCCGCCGCCGCCACACCTGGCACCGCATGGCCAAAAACGTCCGCAAACGCGGACTTCCCTTGCCACACAGCGGTATAGAGCTGCCGCACGCGCCCGACCGCGAGAGTAGCCGGATCGGATCCGGAACGTCAGGATTGTGGCTGCGCGACCGGGGTCTGGTGCAGATTGACGACTCGCCAGCCCAGTGGCGTCCTACGGTAGACCGTGGTGGCGTACCAGGAGGTCGTGGTGTCACCGGCCGTGCTGACCAGGGTGTAGGTCACCAGTGCGCCATCCTCTCCGAGCAGCCTTACCGTCGGGTCGGTCACTCGGCTCTTGCGGTGCACGGCCGGAGTGCCGTTGGTGTACATGGCGATAACCTGCGCACGCTCGTAGACGCCGAACGAGCCGACCGCCACGAAGTCTTCCGCGCAGAATT
The DNA here is from genome assembly GCF_045161165.1 of Nocardia sp. NBC_00511. Classification (NCBI taxonomy): domain Bacteria; kingdom Bacillati; phylum Actinomycetota; class Actinomycetes; order Mycobacteriales; family Nocardiaceae; genus Nocardia; species Nocardia sp. NBC_00511. The sequence continues at coordinate 1,889,438 of NZ_CP107849.1, read as the reverse complement.
CGTCGAAGTGATTCGCGTCGTAGGACGCGTCGGCGTCCAGGCCCCGTTGCTCGAGTTGCAGCAGTGTCGATTCGATAGGGCTGATGTCGTTCGCCGCTGTGGTCACCGTGTCGGTCATGTGGCAAGGCTAGGACCGGGAGGCCGTGCGGGAATTGAACATTTGCGACAAGGTCGGTCTGCTGCGATACGGTTCTCACCGTGACCGAAGGTCCTGCGTTCGTCCAGCTCAACCGGTATTCGGTGGGGCAGGAGTTGGATGGTGTGCTCGATCGCTATTGGACCGTCAGCTGGGACATGCCCGATGGTGTGCTCCACAGTCAGCAGCTGTTGACCCACCCTGCCGCGTATTTCAGTGTCGGCCATCGTGAGGCCGACGCCGGCCGCCGCAGCGGATGCGAGGAATCGACGAACGGGAGCGTCGATGTCATCGAAGGACGGGTCACCGGCGTCACCACCAGGCTGGGCACCAGGGTCGTAGCGGGTCGCGGCTGGACGGTCGGCGCCATGGCGAAGCCGGGCGGCATCGGCGCATTCGCGGCCGAACCCGCCGCTCAGCTGACTGATCGCGGACTCCCTCTGAGCGCCATCATCAGCGCGGCAACGGAACTGGTTACCCGGATCGCGATCGAGCCGGACGACGCGACACGGGTCGCACTTTTGGCGTCAGCCTTGGAACAATCCGTCATTTCGTCCCGGCTCGAGCCCGCAGGGGAGGTGGCTCGGATAGCCGAGATCGCGGAAACGGATGCCAGCGTCCGTTGCGTGACCGACCTGGCCGCGCGCGCCGGCATCGGCCCCCGAACCCTGCAACGGATGTTCCACGAATACGCGGGCGTGTCACCGGGCTGGGTGCTGCGCCGGTATCGACTGCTCGACGTCGCCGACATCATCCGCAAGGGCGAAAAGGTCGTCTGGGCGAAAATAGCCGCCGACCTCGGCTACGCCGACCAAGCCCACCTGATTCGCGAGTTCCGCGGCGCCACCGGCCACACCCCCGCCGCGTACGCCCGATCACGCGTTCCACTGTGCCAGGAGTAGCGGGACATGCCGCTTCCACGCCGCGTGACAGGTCACCGACGCTGGCAGCCCGCGCACCAGGTGTGCGCACCCTCCGGCGCACTTGCCTACGGGTGCGTGGTCGCCAATGGGTCGGTCGAATCGCACAGCGGGGCGATGAGGTACAGGCGTTCGGCTTGGTGCGAGTCGGGAAAGACGTGCGTTTCGAACAGGGCGCTATCCCGCATGAGGGCGCCCCGGCGGCGGGCCAGCGTCCCGAACATGGCGATCGAGACCGCGTTGTCCGCGGTGATGGTGGTCTCCAGCGCCGTAATACCCTGTCCGGCAAGGTTGTCCAGCAGTTGCTCCAGCATGGTCACGCCGAGGCCGAAGCCGCGGTAGGGATGATCGACCGCCACCTGCCAGACGAACAGGGTGTCGGGCTGCTCCGGTCGCCGGTAGCCGATCGCGAATCCGGCCACGGTGCTGCCGATTTCGGCGATCACCGAGGTGGCGGCGAAGTCCCGGCACCACATCAGGTAGGCGTAACTCGAATTGGCATCCAGCACACCGGAATCGTGCGCGATCTGCCAGATATGCGCGCCGTCCTCGACCAGGGGCGGCCGGACGACGGGCGACGGATCGGCGGAGATTTGCTCGATTGGTACGGGGAATTCGCTGAATTGTGTCTGCATGACCTCTTCACTCGACTTTCGCGGTTCTCGTTGGTTGCCGGTGGGATGCCGAGCAGGGGGCTATGCCCACGATAGTTGCCCCGTTTCCTCGCGGGGAGATCGTGCGAACGTTTGGCACAGACTACCTGGCGCCCACCTATTTGAAACGCAAACCTTTTAAAGTCTTGTGGGCCGGTCACGGCTCGACGCGTGCGACTGTACGACCCCAGAAATTGGGCGAATGCGCTGGAACGACGGGACTGAAGTAGGGTGCCCTCACATGAGTGCTGATTTGTTGGGCAAGAGCGCGTTGGTCACCGGGGCGAGCCGGGGAATCGGGTTCGCGGTGGCGGCCGAGCTGCTGGGGCGGGGGGCCGATGTGGTGATCTCGGCCCGGAAGGCGGAGCCCCTGGAGGAGGCTGCCGAGCAACTGCGGGGGCTGGGACATCCGGGGAAGGTGGTCGCCGTCGCCGGGAATTCCGGGGACGCGACGGCGCGGGCGGCGCAGGTGGCGGCTGCGGTGGAGCAGTTCGGGTCGCTGGATGTGCTGATCAACAACACCGGGATCAATCCGGTGTACGGGTCGCTCATGGACGCCGACCTCGAGGCCGTGCGCAAGATCTTCGACGTGAATGTCGTTGCGGCGCTGGGGTACGTCCAGGAGGCGTACCGGGCGTGGATGGGTGAGCACGGGGGCGCGGTGGTGAACGTGGCCAGTGTGGCGGGGCTGCGGTCGACCAATGTCATTGCGGCGTATGGGGCTTCGAAGGCGGCGTTGATCCGGCTCACCGAGGAGCTGGCCTGGCAGTTGGGGCCGACGATCCGGGTGAACGCGGTCGCGCCGGGCGTGGTGAAGACGAAGTTCGCGGACGCGCTGTATTCGGCGGACGAGGAGGCCGCGGCGGCGTTCTATCCGATGAAGCGGCTGGGCTCGCCGGAGGATGTGGCGTCGCTGATCGGGTTCCTGGCCTCGGAGAACGCGGCGTGGATCACCGGCACCACCGTGCGCGTGGACGGCGGACTGCTGGCCACCGGCGGTATTTGAGCCTTGCGGTACAGCAGCGCCCGGCACCGTGAATCGGTGCCGGGCGCAATGCTTTCCGCAGTGCGGTTCAGCGGAACGCGAGCGCCCCGAGGGTGTCGCTGTGGCGGTACTTCAGATACTTCTCGACGGTGGCCGTATCGACCGCGGCGGTCGCGGTCGCGACGGTGACCACCAGGAAGCTGCCCTGGTTGCCGTCCTTCCACTTGCCGGTTTCGAAGTCGGCGATGAAGCTGCCGTCCGGCAGCTGGACATCGCCGTCGTCGAATTGACCGTCGGCGCTGGACGCCTGGTCCGCGCTGGCCATGCCCAGGACCAGCTGGGTGAGCATGAGCCCGCCGTTCTCCGACTTCCAGACCAGTTCGGAGGCGGTCTGGCAGCCGAGGCCGGTCAGCTTGCCCGCCTTCTCGATCGGCGCGCAATTGCTGTAGTCGTGGCCTTCCACCCAGCTGGCCTGCAGGGCCACGCTGCCGAGTTTGAAGTTCCAGTCCTGCCCGTACTCGGTGTAGTGGAAACGCGCGCCCGCGGGAGCCGCCTTCGTGGTGGTCGGGGCGGTGGTGCGGGTGGTCGTCGGTGCGTCGGTGGTCGTGGTCGCCGAGGTGGTGGTCACCGCGGCCTGGTTGGTGTCGTCCTTCTTGGAGACGAATACGATCGCGCCGACCGCGACCGCCACCACCACGATCACGCCGATCACGATGCCCGCGATCAGCCCGCCGTTCGATTTCGGCGGCTGCGGCGGCGGGAATCCCGGCTGCTGCGCATACCCTTGCGGCCCAGTCCAATTCGTCTGCCCTGGCTGCTGCCAGCCCGGTGCCGGTTGTTGCGCGGGCCAGCCGGGCTGCTGCGGCTGATACTCGCCACCCGGCTGCTGGGCGGGCTGATCCCACCAGGCCGGATCCGACTGTGGCTGCTGCCCGTAGGCGTTCGGATCCCCACCGAATCCGGGACCCGACGGGGGTCCGGGCGGATATGTCATCTGCTCACCTTTCACGGCCTGCCAGACCCTCCCCGGCCCGGCATCGGTTACCGAAGCGTAGGCGGGCTACCGATCATGATCCAATCACGGGGTGACCGACGATCTGCTGATCTGCGGCGCGGGCCCCGCCGGGCGGGCCCTCGCCCATCGCGCGCTCACCGCGGGACTGTCGGTGACCGTGGTCGATCCGCAGCCGCGACGCCGCTGGACGGCCACCTACGCGGCGTGGGCGGACGAGCTGCCGAGCTGGCTGGCAGCGGACACGCTCGCGGCGGTCGTCGACCGCCCGCTGGCCTGGACCACCCGCCGCATCGAGGTCGACCGCCGCTACGCGGTACTCGATACGGCGGGCTTGCAGGACGCACTGACGTTGGACGGCGCGCGGGTGATCACCGACCGGGTCACCGCGATCACGCGCCCGACCCGCACGGGTACCGCCGGCCTGGAATTGCCGGCGGCCCGGCTCTCTTCGGCCCGGGTGCTGCCCGCGGGCCGGGTGATCGACGCCCGTGGGGTGCCGCGCTCCCCCGCCCTCGCCGAGCAGACGGCGTTCGGAGTGATCGTCGAGCGCGAACGCTGGACGGCGGAGACGTTGTTCATGGACTGGCGTGATGACAACGGCGCGGATTCGGCTGCGCCCCGGTCGTTTCTGTACGCGATTCCCCTCGACGACGACCGGGTGCTGCTGGAGGAGACCTGTCTGGCCGGACGCCCCGCGCTGTCGATCCGGGAGCTGCACGACCGGCTGATACACCGATTGCGTTCCCGGGGAATCGAACTCACCGGCGAGGAGACCGTCGAACGCGTCCGGTTCCCGGTGCAGGGCGGCATCCCGGGCACCGCGTTCGGCGCGGCGGGCGCGCTCATGCATCCCGCGACGGGATACAGCGTCGCCACCTCGCTGCGACTGGCCGACGCCGTGGTGGCGGGCGATGCCATCTGGCCCGGGTCCGCCCGCGCCGTATATCGCCTGCGGCAGGCCGGATTACGTGCGCTGCTCGCGCTGCCCCCCGCGGACCTGCCGGTGTTCTTCGACGCCTTCTTCACCCTGCCCATCGCCTCACAGCGGGCGTATCTGTCCGGCCGCGACGAGCTGCGCGCCACCGCGACGGCGATGACCGCTCTGTTCGCCGCCCTGCCGTGGCGGCTGCGTGGAATTCTCGCCCGCGCGGTCACAATGCCGTCACCGCGCCCGGGTGCCACCACAAATACCGCCTACAGCACCGATCCTGCTTGAAGTAGGTTCGGCGAGAGAACGATTCATCGAGTGGGAGCGCAGATGACGCGACGAGCGGTAGTGACCGGCGGCGGCACCGGAATCGGCAGGGCGGTGGCGCGGCGATTGGCCGCCGGAGGCGACGAGGTGACCATCGTCGGTCGCCGATCGGAGGTGTTGAAGGCCACGGCGGCCGAGCTGAACACCGAATTCGACTCCGACCGTGTGGGTTTCGCGACCGGCGACCTCGCCGACCCGGACCAGGTCACCGAGCTCGCGGCGCAGCTGGTCGCCGGTGGCCCGATCGATGTCCTGGTCAACAATGCGGGCGGCAACCCGAACCAGCCCTCCACCGATCTGACCGGTCTCGCCGACGCCTACACCGATGCCTTCCGCATCAACGTGATCACCGCCGTGCTGCTCACCGAGGCGCTGCTGCCCGACCTGTCCCGGCCCGGCGCGAGCATCGTGTCGGTCAGCTCCATCGCCGCCCTGCGCGGCGCGGGCCCCTACGGTGCGGCCAAGGCCGCGCTGCACGGCTGGGCGCTGGGTCTGGCGAGTCAGCTTGCGCCGCAAGGCATCACGGTCAATGTCGTCGCTCCGGGTTTCGTGCCGGCGACCGAATTCTGGGCTACCCGCCTCACCCCGGAGCTCGAGGCCGACCGCGTCGCGCAGATCCCGCTGGGTCGGGCGGGGACTCCCGATCAGATCGCCGCGGCCATCGCTCATCTCGCCTCGCCGGACGCCGCCTGGACCACCGGGCAGATCCTGCAGGTGAACGGTGGCACCCTGCTCGGACGTGGCTGAGGCGCAACCCGAACGCGCCCGGCAGCCCGCGGATTGACCGGCGCTGCGGCGGTTTCGTATCGTCTACCACCACAGATCGGGGACGCGTCATCCCCTCGAGGGTTCAGGAGAGTCCCATGGTCACGAGCTCTGCGGCATGAGCGCGGTCACTCGACTCACGCTCATCACCCATGCGATCACCGACGCGGTGCAGACGGCGCGTTTCGCCGCCGATGAACCGCTCAACGAGCTGGGCCTGCGCGCGGTGCAGAAGGCCGATCACAGCGCGCTGCGGGCCGACGTGGTCCAGATCGGACCGGAGGCGCGCACCGCCCAGACCGCGGCGCAGCTCGGTCTCACCGGTGACACCGAACCCGCACTGCGCGACCTCGATTGCGGGGACTGGACCGGTTCGGAGATGACCGATCTCGCCCCCGAGTCGCTGATGGGCTGGCTCGGTGATCCGGAATACCGTGGGCACCAAGGGGAGTCGATCATCCAGGTGATCGAGCGGACGCGGACGTGGATGAACGGCCTGGCCGAGCATCCGGAGCGGATCATCGCGGTCACGCATCCGGCGATCGTGCGCTCCGCCATCCTGATCGCGCTGGCGGCTCCCCCGATCTCGTTCTGGCGTCTCGATATTCCGCCGCTGTCGGCGACCACGCTGCATCAGCGCGGCGGTTCCTGGACGCTGCGCGAGGCCGCGCATTCCCTGTGACCCGTGTTTCCGTGCGCGGTCAACGGTGTTTATGCTGATTGCGCAGCTGGTTCGCTGGCGGTGTGGCATTCGGAGCCCCGAGTCCATCGTGAGCGTCGAAGCTCGCGTCCGGCGGTGACGCCGGGGGCGAGTGAGAGGGAACCCGGTGAGAATCCGGGACTGTCCCGCAGCGGTGAGCGGGAACGACCGCCGTCACACGCACTGGGCACGTTGCCCGGGAAGCGACGGCCAGTAGGTGGATCCTTCGAGATGAAGGATCGGTGCCCGCGAGTCCGAAGACCTGCCCGCTGTGCCGGATACACCGTATCCGGCGGTCGTCGCCTCGTGGATCGGGCGTATCACCACTCGGCTGCCGCGACTCGCTGTCGCGCGGCCGGTGTGTGCTCCGGTAGGGCGGCGGCTGTCCCGCACTCTGCAATGGAGTCCACCAGTGGTCACAGCGAATACCTCCACCGCCTCGGTCGTTTCACAGTCGCTCGCGGAGCTCGATCCCGAGCTCGCGGCCGCGATGGCCGGTGAACTCGCCCGCGAACGCGACACCCTCGAGATGATCGCCTCGGAGAATTTCGTGCCGCGCGCGGTGCTGCAGGCGCAGGGCAGTGTGCTCACCAACAAGTACGCCGAGGGGTATCCGGGCCGCCGCTACTACGGCGGGTGCGAGCACGTCGACGTGGTGGAGACCCTCGCCCGCGATCGGGCCAAGGAACTGTTCGGGGCCGAATTCGCCAATGTGCAACCGCATTCCGGGGCGCAGGCGAATGCCGCGGTGCTGATGGCGCTGATGAATCCGGGCGAGCGGCTGCTCGGACTGGATCTCGCGCATGGCGGGCATCTCACCCACGGCATGAAGTTGAACTTCTCCGGCAAGCTCTACAAGGCGCACACCTACGGGGTCGCCAAGCACGATCACCGCATCGATATGGACGAGGTGCGGCGGATCGCGCGCAATACCTCGCCGCGGGTGATCGTGGCGGGGTGGTCGGCGTATTCGCGGCAGCAGGATTTCGCGGCGTTCCGGGAGATCGCCGACGAGGTGGGCGCGTACCTGTGGGTGGATATGGCGCATTTCGCGGGTTTGGTTGCGGCCGGACTGCATCCGTCACCGGTCCCGCACGCCGATATCGTCTCCTCGACCGTGCACAAGACCCTCGGTGGTCCGCGCTCCGGGCTGATCCTGGCCAAGCAAGAGTTCGCGAAGAAGCTCAACAGTGCGGTGTTCCCCGGGCAGCAGGGCGGACCGCTCATGCACGCGATCGCGGCGAAAGCGGTGGCGTTCAAGATCGCCGCGGGTGCGGAGTTCGTGGCTCGGCAGCAGCGCACGCTGTCCGGTGCCCGGATTCTCGCCGAGCGGTTGAACGGCAGTGATGTGGCCGAGCGCGGGATCGGCGTGTTGACCGGCGGCACCGATGTGCATCTGGTGCTGGTCGACCTGCGAGCCTCCGAACTCGACGGGCAGCAGGGTGAAGATCTGCTGCACGAGATCGGAATCACGGTGAACCGCAACGCCGTTCCGTTCGACCCGCGCCCGCCGATGGTGACCTCCGGTCTGCGGATCGGGACCGCCGCGCTGGCCACCCGGGGTTTCGGCGACGCGGAGTTCACCGAGGTCGCCGACATCATCGCGACCGCGTTGGCGGGCAGCGCCGATCTCGACGCGCTGCGGGCTCGGGTGCGCAAGCTGGCTCAGGATCTTCCGCTGTATCAGGGTCTCGAAGACTGGCGGCTGGTCTGATCGCGGCGGCCTGCCGGGCTGTCCGGCAGGCCGATTCGTTGCGGCCATCGACCCCTGAGGAGCAGTGTCATTTTGAAAACCTTCCAATTGGTACGGTATTGCGCATGAAGACGACGACACGGCTGTTGCCGATCTTCGGCCTGATCGGCATGCTGGTCGCCGGACTCACCGCCTGCGGCAGCCCCGCGGACAAGACGACCGGCGCGGCGAGCGCCACCCCGGATCGGCCCGGACGCACCAGTTATCCCCTCACCCTGGACAACTGCGGGGTGAAGGTCACCTTCGACCAGGCCCCGATCCGGGCGGTATCGCTGTATCAGGCGTCCACCGAGATCCTGCTGTCGCTGGGGCTGGCCGATCGCATGGTGGGCACCTCGACCTGGTTCGATCCGGTGCTGCCCGCGCTCGCCGCCGACAACGCGAAGGTGCCCCGGCTGGCCGACAACGACTCGTCGCTCGAGGCGGTGCTCGGCACCAAGCCGGACCTGGTGACCTCGGCGAGCGCGCACACCTTCACGCCCGCCGTGGTGGCGGAGCGGTCGCGGTTCGCGCAGTTGGGGATTCCGACGTATCAATCCCCGGCGGTGTGCACCGGCGCGGATGTGCGGGGCGAAACCGTCACCCGCACAGCGCCGCTCGGTGTGGACACGCTTTTTCAGGAGATCACCGAGCTGGCCCGGATCTTCGATGTGCAGGATCGCGGGGCGCAGCTGGTCGAGCAGTTGAAGGGGCGGTTGCAGGCCGCGACGGCGGGCAAGTCCACCGGTAATTCACCGACGGTGGCGTTCTGGTTCTCCGGTATCAAGACGCCGTATATGGCCGGATGTTGTTCAGCCCCGGGCATGTACGCCACCGAGGTTGGGGCGCGCAATGTGTTCGCCGGCCAGCACGAGGACTGGCCGGAGATCAACTGGGAGGCCGTCGTCGCCAGTGATCCCGATGTGCTCGTGCTGGCCGATCTGAGTCGCAAGCGCATCGAGGGTGACGCGCTCGCCACCAAAACCGCATTCCTGGAATCGAATCCGGCCACCAATCGGATGCGTGCGGTGCAGGGCAAGCACTATGTGGTCATGACCGGGTCGGAACTCGACCCCGGCATTCGCGAGATCGACGCCATCGAGAAGCTGTCCACCGGCTTGGCCACGGCGCGTTGATTCGCATAGCCGAAGCGCCGGAGCCGTTTTCGGTCCGGGTGAGGCTTCTCGGGCCGGTGTTCTCTTCTGAGCAGTCGATGCCGCCCTCGGCCGGATGACAACCTCCAGTGGCAGTCAGGACAGGAGCACGCGCGGCACCTCGCTGCGAACACGTCGGGCATTGGCGATTTGCGTGTGTTGCGCTGTGCTGCTCGTCGTTTCGGTAGCGGTCACGGTGTCCATCGGCCCGGCCGATGTGTCCCTGCGCGAGGTGTACGGCATCATCGGGCAGCATCTCGGCCTCGGGACGTCGTCGGCCGGTCGGTTGGCGGACGGCATCGTGTGGCAGTTGCGACTGCCTCGGGCATTGCTAGCCGCCGTCTGCGGGGCGGGGTTGGCGCTGTGCGGGGCGATTCTCCAGTCGCTGCTGCGTAATCCGCTCGCGGATCCGTTCGTGCTCGGGGTTTCCTCGGGAGCGTCGACCGGGGCGGTGCTGGTGGCGGTGCTCGGGGTCGGTGCGGGGACGCTGTCGCTGTCCGGGGGCGCGTTCCTCGGCGCGGTGCTGTCGTTCGCGGCGATGCTGGCGCTGGCCTACGGCGCGGGTGGCACCCCGGATCGGGTGATTCTCGCGGGAGTCGCTTGTACGCAGCTGTTTTCGGCGTTGACGTCGTTGATCGTGCTGTCGTCGGCGAATGCCGAGCAGACGCGCGGCGTGCTGTTCTGGTTGCTCGGGTCGCTGGCCGGTGCGTCCTGGACCGATGTCACCGTCGCCGCCGCGGTGTTCGGCGGCGGTTGCGTTGTCTGCCTGTGGTATTCGTCGACCCTGGACGCGTTCGCGTTCGGATCCGACGCGGCGGCGGGTCTGGGGGTCGCGGTGGGTCGCACGCGCATCGTGCTGTTGCTGGTCACGGCGATCGTGACGGCCGCGCTCGTGAGTGCGGCCGGTGCGATCGGTTTCGTCGGCCTGGTGCTGCCGCATGTCGCGCGATTCCTCGTCGGACCCGGTCACGCCCGGCTGCTGCCGGTGACGGTGTTGATCGGCGCGGTCTTCATGGTGTGGGCCGATACCGTGGCGCGAAGCGTGTTCGGCGCCAGGGAGATTCCCGTCGGCGTGGTGACCGCGTTGCTCGGCGTGCCCGCCTTCGCCATCCTGCTCGCCCGCCGCCGCAGGCAGCTCGCATGATCGCGCGCGGGCGGCCCGCATGACCTTGCGCGCACAGGATATCTCCTGGACCCGCTCGGGCCGCCTGGTGCTCGACGGCGCCACCCTGGATCCGGAGCCCGGCTCGACGGTCGGCCTGCTCGGCCCCAACGGTTCGGGCAAGTCCTCCCTGCTACGTCTGATGGCCGGTCTCGATCGCGGCGACTCCGGCCGAATCACCTTGGACGACACCGACATCCACACGATCCGCCGCAGGCGACTGGCCCGCCGCATCGCCCTGGTAGGCCAGCACGCCGACACCGACCTCGATCTCACCGTCCTGGACGTGGTCGGCCTCGGCCGCATCCCCCACCGCGGCCTGTTCGGCGGCGACCCCACCGCCGACGCGGCCGCCATCGACCACGCCCTCACCGCGACAACCCTGTCGCACAAGGCATCCGACCCCTGGCACACCCTCTCCGGCGGCGAACGCCAACGCGCCCTCATCGCCAGCGCGCTCGCCCAGCAACCCCGCGAACTCCTCCTGGACGAGCCCACCAACCACCTCGACATAGCCCACCAACTCGAAATCCTCGCCCTGGTCCGCGCCCTCCCGGTGACCGCGATCCTCGCCCTGCACGACCTCAACCTCGCCGCGATGTTCTGCGATTCACTGATCGTCCTGCACGAAGGCCGGGTAGTAGCCACCGGAACTCCCGCCGACGTCCTCACCGAACAACTCATCGCCGAGGTCTACCGGGTGAGCTGCCGCATCGAACCAACCGCCGAGGGCCACACCTCGGTACGGTTCCTCTCCCCCACTCCCGGCCCTCGGTCCTTTGCCTGACGCGAGATAGATTGCCGGTAAACGGATTCGAGGAGCCGACATGCGTCGAGTTGTCATCGGCCTCGCGGCCATCGCGTCAGTCGCCACGATGGCGGGCTCCACACCCGTCGGCCAGTCACTGTCCGCGCCGGTGACTTCGATGGACGAATTGCGCGGGCTGTTCACCCGCGCCGCATCGTCGCAGCGAACCTGGACCGTGGTGTGGACCGACAGCGGCATCGATTCGGACGGACTGAGCTGCAAGGTCCAGGTGAATCCGATCAAGGCCTCGGATTGCGCCTTCGAGGGCCACTCCAACATCGCAGGCACACGCACAATCACCTTCCCGGACATCCAGTACCTCACCGGCCCGATGTCACCACACGGCGACGAACGGTGGTTCAGCTATGCGGCGCAAGACAACCCCGAGCTGAAGAATTCCTTCGAATACGCATGGGCCGACCTGGATACCGACTTCTACTTCCTGCCCGGTGTCGCCACGATCGGGGCGACCCATCCGGATCGGATCGAGGGCCGCGACACCACGCGGTACGACCTCGACATCGATATCCGTGCGCCGAGAGCACTTCCCAGCGATCTGTCCGACAGGGCCGGCGAGAACATCACGGAGACAGTCCAAATCTGGGTCGGGGCCCGGAATCTCCCCGTGCGTGTCGTCATCCGCACAACGTCCGACCACTCACTCGACGACACCACCACCACCATCACCTACAGCAACTGGCGCCAGTCCCTCGATATCCAAGCTCCGCCTGCCGACAAGGTGGTGCCCGGGGAGCACTGATCGCATCGAGTGGTGCAGCACCACTGACATTTACGCGATCGCATTCACCGGTGGACCTGGTGACAATGAGGCCGCAAGGGACTATCTCGACTGCGCCAGTGCGCGGACGGTTCCGCTACTCGACACCGCGGCTGGCGAAGTCGAAGGATCCTCCGTCGATGCCCCAGGAGATGATCCGTTCAGGATGGATCCGGATGATGGAGCGTTCCTGCGGCGGGAACGGGGGCTCCTCATCGTCGAGGGCTGCGGCGGTGCCCCGGACCTCGACGCCGCGAATCACGTACGGGTCCAACGAAACCTGCTGATCGACTACGAACGACACCCGGCTGCCCGCCTCGACATTGCGGAACTTCCGACTGCCACGCATCCGCATTCCGCCGATGTCGATGGTGCCGTCGGCGTTCACCCGGTAGCTGGTCGGATTGTTCTGCACCACACCGTCCGGCGACACCGTCGCCAGCCGCCCGATCCCTGCCTCCGCGAGAAACTGCTGCTCGTTGCTGGTGAAAGCCATATCGTTCACTCCTCGGTGATGGAAAACTAGCAGCGCTAGACTCGAGAGCAACCGTAACATTGGATCAGCGCCCTGTCTAGCATTGCTAGATCTCATCCGGATTCGACGGATTGCATCCGAATCAGCAAGCCACACACCACGATAGGCAGCCCACCGTCCCACCGCACCCGACCCACCGGTCCGCCTTCGCGATCGAGAAGCTCTCACCGTGAGAACGTTGCCGGCTCAGCACGGTGAGAATCCAGCAACGTCAGTCGATTACGCGCAGGGTTGAGAACCGGCCGCTGCCACCGGTATCCACATGTCACCGGCACTGCCGGGCAGGGGTCCTCCGTCCATGAAGATGCTGGATTGCGCCCCGGTGTCGTACAGGCTGGCCAGGTGGTGGGATCCGGCGGTGAACGCGGTCAGGGTGGAGGCGGCGGCGGTGATGCCCGCCGCGGCGAAGGTGCGGGCTGATGTACCCATAATGCGGTGATTCTCGATTCGGCAAAGCCCGGTGGAACAGGTGGATCGTTTTGCGATAGCACTGTTCACCGATCGAGAATCCGTCGCATGCCCCCTGTTTTGGGGGCACCGTTTCCCGTCCGCCAACCCGCCTGAACAGGTTGAATCGTCTGCCCCGAACCCGAACCGCCCCAACCGAATAGACTGCGGCGCACAGTATCCGCCGCAGTCGAAACCAAGCATCTCCGCTCGCCGAGAACACACGCCGCGGCGGCCGAATGCCGGCGCAGACTGGAGCCCATGGTGAAGGATCCGATAGAGCTCGAAGGCCAGCGCGAGCACTTGCTCACCCAACTGACCGAGCTCCGCCGCGCGGTCGCCGCACTACACGTCGACTACTCGGCACTACCCCAATCGGGGCTGATCATCGACACCGTCGGCACCGGAGCACTCACCACCCCCGGCTACTGCGTCGCCGGTGCGCGGGAAGTACTGGAGGAGGCCTTGATCGAGCTGGATGCGGCCAGCGACGCGATGGAGCGCGCGGCCCAGTACACCGCCCGCCTCCGCACCGTCGTCTTCGACTGATCTCAGCAGTCTTCCACCGCGCCAGGCGGATACAGGTCGAGAATCACCCGCCAGTTACTCAGCGCGCCAGTGCAGTGGAAGGCACGCCGTCGCGGCGGGCGCGATGTAGTCCCACCCGGGTGACCGCGCCTACGACGAGTCGCCAGAACGTCCGGCTCGGTGGGATGACATAGTTCAGTCTCGTATGCGGTGCGTAAGTCACTGTGCCGCCGTCATTTTCGAGCCATCCCGTCAGCGCCGTCTGCCGCTGCCCGAGCGTGCCCGCTGTGAAGGAATGACCGGTGAGTCCGGCGCGCCGACCACCGAGCGGGACCGAACCGATCGGTGCGGAGAGCGTGATTCCGCGGGTTGTCGCCGCCTCGATCCCGACCGGCACCACCACCGGGTAGCCGTCCGCGCCGACCCAGCCGAGCAGCCGGTAGTTCAATTTCCGCAGTCCCCGAACGGTTCCGGCCACCTCGACCCGCGGCTCGGTGCCCTTGGCGGGCGGTGACTGCGGAGCCGGATCCTCCACCTCGGCCGCACCCGCGAGTACCGTCGCGGCCCCGATGCACGCGGCATCGGGGAACGCGAGGATACGGTCCGCACGCACCCGGACGACGACCCGATCCCACCAGAACGGCCGCAGCCACCGATCCCACAGCCTCCCGCCGAGTTGTTCCGGCCCCAGCGCCGTGCCCGGCCGCCGATAGAACGGCGCCAGATCCTCTCGATCCGGATCCCAGGAGAAGCTCGCCCTGCCCTGCACGAGCACATAGGCATCCGTCTCGGCCACACCGTGCTCGCGGGTGTGAAATACGATGGCCACCTGCGGATTTCGCTCCAATCGCCGCAGCTTTCGGAACGCCGCCAGATCACTGGTGAAAGCGAAGATCGACGTCTCCGCATCCCATCCCGCACTGTTCACCGGTGACACCACCACACCCCGAAGCGGTGTCACTTGCGCCAGACCGACGACGAAATCGCCATCCAGCACGTCATTCAATTCATCGACAGTCACCCCGCAAACCTAGATCTCCCCGCGGTGGCACACATCCTGCCGCGAGACGACATCCACCTCCACCCACGGTCGGACTCCGCGACGTCTCCATGTGCGAGGCCGATCGACAGGTCCCGATCGCCGTTGCGGTCGGCGGTCGGGCCAAGAAATACTGACCGGCCCGGACCCACAGTGGGTCCGGGCCGGTGTTCAGGCGGTGAGGTTCCGGGAACCTAGCGGGCCAGGCCCGCTTCGATCGCCTCGATGATGCGCGGACGCAGTTCGGCGGCGCGGATGATCGCGTCGACCGAGCCGACCTTGACGGCGCGCTGGATGTTGTGGACGCCGTCGAATTCGGCGGCGACCTGACCCAGCTTCTCGGCACGCACGGAGGCGCGCAGTTCGTCGAGTTCGGCTGCGAGAGCGGCGCGTTCGGCACCGGCGGCGTTGGTTACGCCGGCCTGGACCGTGCGGACCCGCTCGTCGGCGGCGGTGCGGGCGTTGACCTCACCGGCGAAGACGACCGCGGCGGCGGGAGCGCCGCCGAGGACCGAGGCGAACGAACCCTCCAGGGCGAGGACCGTCATGTTGGGGTTGAGCGCCTTGGAGAAGACGACGAACGCGCCACCGTGGTAGCGGGAGATGACGCAGAAGACGATCGGGCCCTCGAAATTGACGATGGCTCGGCCGATTTCGGCGCCGTACTCGAGCTGCAGCTTGCGCATGGACTCCGGAGAGCCGTCGAAGCCCGACAGGTTGGCCAACACCACCAGGGGGCGGTTGCCGCTGGCCCCGTTGATCGCGCGGGCCGCCTTCTTCGAGGAACGCGGGAAAAGCGTTCCGGCGGTGTAGGTGTCGGGTCCGTCGGTGGACGGGAAGCCGCGACGCGGGACGCCGCGCGACTCGATACCCAGCAGGCACACCGGGATTCCGCCCAGGCGCGCGTCCTGCACGACGGCGGTCTCGGCGTCCGCCATGCCCGCCCAGCGCTCCAGGGTCGGGTGATCCTGGTCGGCCAGCGCGGCCATCACGGTGCGAATGTCGAAGGGCTTCTTGCGTTCCGGGTTGTGGGTCGCGGAGAAGATCTCACCGACGGTGGTGAAGTCGCTGCCCTCGATCACGTGCGGGAAGGGCGAGACGTCGCGGTCGATCGGGTCGCTGGTCTGCGCCCGGCGCGGCGACTGCTCACCGTTGACCACGTAGGTGTGCTCGTAGTGCGACATCAGCACGGCGCGGGCCGCGGTCAGGTTCGGGGCCCAGTACTGTGCCTGGCCGTTGGGGCCCATGACGCGGTCGTAGCCGCCGATGCCGAAGTTGTCCTCGGCCGACACGCCACCGGAGAAGTCCAGCGACTGCTTACCGGTGAGCACCATGGCCGAATCCGGCGTCATCACCAGGATGCCCTTGGTGTGCATGAGCATGGTGGCTTCGGCGTTCCAGTACGGCTGCGCACCGACATTGATGCCCGCGACGACGATATTGATCTCGCCACCGCCCTGGGTGAATTCGACGATCCGCTTGAGCGCGGCCGCCACCCAGTCCATGTTCTCGGTGCCCGACTCCATCGAGATGCGCGCACCCGACGACAGCGCGTACCACTCGAGCGGAACGCCCATCTGCTCGGCGAGATCCAGCGCGGCGATCACCCGGCGGCACTCCGGCTCCGACAGCGCGCCAAGGGATTTGGTCGGATCGCCCAGCAGCACCACGCGGGTGATTCCGTCGGGATGCTGCTCGGTGCGGGTCACGACCACGCCCGCCACGATCGCGGCCTTGTTGCGACCCTTGGGCCGGTCGACGGGGACCAACACGTGCTCCGCGTCGAGGTCGTGCTCGGTGAAATCGCCGAGCAGACCGGTCAATTCGTACGGGTAGACGGTGTTGCGGCTGCTGGCGCGCAGCACCTTCTGCCGGTACTCGTCGAGCGGCTCGACCGCGTCGTCGGTGCGCTCCTCGGTGCTGATCGAGGTGGCCCCCGACGCGTCGAAGGACACCCGCACGGCGATCTTGGTGAGCTCGCCGGTCGCCGCGTCACGCTGCCGCGCGATCAGCAGGATCTCCTCGAGCCCCGCGCCCGCGGTCATCGGCAGGATGTGCCCGTCGATGATCGCCTCGAGCTCCTCGCGGGTGAGCTCGACCGGCGGCCAGATGTACATGACGATGCGGTTGGTGTTGAGCCGCTTGGCCGATGGCCGCAGCGACTGCGCGCGGCGGATCGAGTCGATGCAGGTCGCCACCGCGATCTCGGCGGTGGGCAGCGCCAGCAGGCGGCCGTCGTGCTCACGCAGCGCCGCGAGGTCACGCACCTGCGCGAACGCGATGAGGCGCTCGTCGGCCGGATTCTCCTTGGCGATGGCGCGGAACAGGTACACCTCGTCGTCGTCGGAGGACGGCAGGCGAGTGAGGTCGAACTTGCGCAGCCGCTTCATCTGCATCCGCTGCGCGATGAACGGGTGCAGGCCGCGGATCAACCGCTCCTCGGCCATGCCGGTCGCCGACGGACGGAAGGTGAAGTGGTGGTGCATGACCGAGTTGCCGCTGCCCGCGACGGTGGCGGTGATGCGGTGCACCTGGTTCGGCAGTGGCTGCGCGGCAAGGATTTCCTGCAGCGCGGTGGCCATGGCGTCGAAGTCCTCGGGCTGGTTCTCCCAGCTGAGGTAGATGTCGGCCTCGATGGACGCAGCCCCGGCGGCGAGCGAGTTGAGTCCGCGCAGCACGGTGTCGAGCTCGTCGAAACGCACTGCGGCCGAGACCAGATGCAGGCCGCGACGCTCGGCGATCACGAAGGCGCTGCCGTCGACGGTGTCGGTGTGCACGCCCGCCAGACCCTTGTTGCCGTAGTAGCGGCGGGTCAGCACCTCGAGCATGGCGGTGTTGTCGACACTGCCGCGCTGCAGGCGCTGGGCCAGCAGTCGCACCAGCGGCTCGGTGCTGCGCACCATGTCGGAGATGCGCTCGGCGCGGTCGGCGCTGGCCGGGTTCGCGTCGAGGTGGCTGAGGTGCTTGCGGACATTGGTGTAGACGCGAGCGCGGTTGCGGCGCAACAGCGGCTGACCGAACCAGGCGTACACGACACCACGGGTCAGATCGGCGATCACCGGGAAACGCACCTGGGTCGCGGCGACCAGACGCTCCAGCATCAGACCGACCGGCTCACGCAGCGCGCGGTCCGGCACGGGCTCCCGCAGCCACTCGCGCAACAGCGCGGTGATGATGGTGACGGTTTCCGCCGGACGCTGCTGGGCGAGGAAGATGCGGAAGACCGCGCCCTCGAGATCGGGGGTGCGATCCAGCTCGGTGATTCCGTAATGCCCAAGGGCCTTGGACAGTTTCGCCTGGTACGACTCCGGCAGCCCGGCCCGCTCGACATCGAGGCTCTGCAGGTAGGTGTGGAAATACTCGCGGGCGCTGTGCACGTGGCTCTGCGTGCCCTCGCCGTCCCAGGAGCGGTTGTTGCTCAATTCCGCGAGGTCGGCGAACATCTGGACGAGTTCGAGTTCCTCGGCCAGCGGGCGACGGTTGTCGGCGATGGCCGCCCGGCGCACGGCCAGGTAGTCCTCGAGCACGCGACGCTCGTCGTGCGGGTCGACGTCGAAGCCGAGCAGCAGACCGCGCACATCCTGAAGAGTGCGGGCCAGACCCTCGTGCGGGCGCAGCGGGGCGGGCTCGCCGGGCAGTTCGAGTTCGACGACGGCGGCCGGTGCGGCCTCGGCGTTCTCGTCCTCATCGACGATCGGTTCCAGGCGCAGCAGCGGCGCACCGGTCTCGACCTGGGTGCCGACCGAGACCGCGCACTCCTTGAGGCGGGCCCGGAAGGGCGCGCGCAGAACGGTTTCCATCTTCATGGACTCGAGCACGAGCACGGGGGCACCGGCCTCGACCTCGTCGCCGACCGCGAGCGGGGTGGCGACCACCAGCGCGGGCGCGGGCGAGCGCACGACGCCGCCTTCGTCGCGGCTGATGCGGTGGGTGACACCGTCGACGTCGACGAGGTGGATGGTGCCGTGGGTGGCGGTGGTGACGCGGAAACGGGTGCCGTTCACCAGGAGCTGACCGGCGTGGTCGTCGTGGCGATCGAGTTCGACGTCGGCGGCGCGCATATTGCCGCCCGCCTCGATGCCGATCCTGAAGCGGTGCGCGCCAATTCGGGCAACCCGGACACGGTAGGCGACGCCGCGCAGCTTCAGATCGTGCGGGCGACCACTCTCGTGCTGCACCTGCGGGCGACCACCGGACGCGGTGGACAGCAGGCGATCCTGCTCGACGCGCTCGTCGGCCTCGTAGGCGTCGATGGCGGCGGCGGCCACCGCGACGGCCGAATGGCGCTGCGAGACAAGGCGACCCTCGCCGCGCACCCGGTCGATCCAGCCGGTGTCGGCGCTGGCGTCGATCACCTCGGGCTGGCTGAGCAGGTCGAGCACGAAGCTCTTGTTGGTCGCGCCGCCCTCGATGACCACGCGGGTCTGGGCCATGGCGCGACGCAGCCGGCCCAGCGCCTGCTCGCGGTCGCTGCCGTAGGCGATGATCTTGGCGATCATCGAGTCGAAGTCGGCCGGGATGGTGTCGCCGACGCTGACGCCGGTGTCGACGCGAATGCCCGGGCCCGCAGGCAGATCCAGGCGCGCGATGCGGCCGGGCGCGGGGGCGAAGTCGCGGTCGGGGTCTTCGGCGTTGAGGCGCGCCTCGATGGCGTGGCCACGCTCGGCCGGGGGCGTGCCCTCGAGCTTGCCGCCCGCGGCGACGTGCAGCTGCGCGCGCACCAGGTCGAATCCGGTGGTGGACTCGGTGATCGGATGTTCCACCTGCAGGCGGGTATTCACCTCGAGGAACGCGAAGAGCTGATCGCCGGGGTGGTAGAGGAATTCGACGGTCGCCGCGCCGCGGTAGCCGACCGAGACTGCCAGCCGCTCGGCCGAGGCCTTGAGGTCGGCGGTCTGCTCGGGGCTCAGCAGCGGGGAGGCGGACTCCTCGATGACCTTCTGATTGCGGCGCTGCACGGAACAGTCGCGCACGCCCAGCGCCCACGCGGTGCCCTGACCGTCGGCGATGACCTGCACCTCGACGTGGCGCGCACCGGTGACGAGGCGCTCGAGGAAGACGATGCCGGAACCGAAGGCGCGCGCGGCTTCCTGACGGGTGCGCTCGTAGGCGTCGACCAGTTCGTCGGCATTGGTGACCATGCGGATACCGCGGCCACCACCGCCCGCGGTCGCCTTCAGCATGAGCGGGTAGCCGATGTTCTCGGCGGCGGCGAGCGCCTCCTCGACGGTATCGACACCACCGCGGCTCCACGGCGCGACCGGAACACCGACCTCCTCGGCGATCAGCTTCGCGCCGATCTTGTCGCCGAGTTTGCGCATGGCGTCCGGGCTCGGGCCGATGAACGTGACGCCGATCTGCTCACACAGTTCGGCGAACGCCGGATCCTCAGCGACGAAACCCCAACCGACCCAGGCCGCGTCGGCCTTGGTGGCGATGAGCGCCTGCTCGAGCACCTTGAGATCGAGGTAGGGGCGCGCGGACGCCGGACCCAGGTCGTAGGTCACGTCGGCTTCCCGGACGAATGTCGCATTCCGGTCGACATCGGTGTGCAGCGCGATCGTTTCGATCGGGTGCCCGGTCTCTGCGGCCAAGTCTCGGACCCCGTGGATGAGGCGCATCGCTGCCTCACCCCGGTTAACGATTGCAATGCGGCTGAACACTCGCCGACTCCTTCCATTCCACTGCGATTGGCCCCGGTGGGCGACGGAGTAAGACTGTTTCTCGCGTAGTTTGCACCTGTTGCGGGTCCAGGTATACCCGGATAGGGGGTTACTGGGACGTACGTTTCGAACGGCCGGTCGGTATCACGTGATTCGGGGTCCTTCGCACTCAGTGGAACGACACCCGATAAGCTAGCGGAGCGACGTTGCAGGTTCGGGAGGTGATCTGTGTGACCGACATTCTCGATGTACTTCACGCCAGGTGTGCCGAGTTCGCCGCGAAGGCAATCCTTACCGGCGAACAGCATCCGATGTTCTCTCTCACCACCAGTGAAGCAGCCGATCTCCTCGGGCGGATGGAAGACCTCCGCAAACGCTATGAGGACATGGATCTCGCCTATCGAGATCTCGAGGACCGCAATGCCGTGCTGCGGCGCGCCACCAGCGAGGCCTCGGTGTCCCTCGAGCGGATCCGCACCGCACTCGAGCAGCGCTCCGCGCATCCCGAAGCGCTTGCGCGCCAAGCCGCGACGATCGCGCGCTGCGCCGCCCAGCATCTGGCCGAGGCCGATCTACCCTCCCAAACTTAGGCAAACCTAAGTTACTGTGGGTCATGGACGGAGCAGTTGCCCAGGGCTAGATCCATGAGACCCTGCTGATTCCTCTCAATGGCCGCGCACTCGACGCACAGGGTACGAACGATGCCGGACCGCACCCGGATACGGGCTAGCCGTCCGTCTCGACTGCCGATACGAAGTGCGCGGCAAGACGTTCGCACAGCGTGGCCAACGCTGCGGCCGGTAATCCCCGAGAACACGAACTCAGGATCCAGCTCACTCCGAAGCGCGAACGCCGCCCGACAAACCGCCCACCCGACCGCTGCGCCTTCGGCATCACTCAGATCCGCCAAAGTCGCTGCGTGCCGGGCGGTTTCGACGAACAGATACCCGGGTATCGGCATCCCCTCCGACAGCGGCCGATGCGTCACCACCACCAGCTCATCGGCATAAACCACCGGCCCCACCAAACGCCCGACGCCCCGATGCTTTTCACAGATCGAACATTGATTCCCCACCTGGCGACAGTACCCACGTCACCGAGAACGTGCTGATCGAAGACGCGCGTTCATGCTCGCTCAATGGCTCGGTGCGGTGAGAACTCTCACGGCCGAAACCCTCAGCACCACCGATAGGCTCGTGGTGGAGCCGTCCGGGAGGGGAACCCATGGCAAAAGTGTTCTCGCAGCTGGATGATTCGCTGCACCGATTCATCCAGGCACAGGCGATGTTCTTCGTGGCCACCGCGCCGTCCGAGGGCGGGCGAGTGAATCTGTCTCCCAAGGGATATCAGGACACGTTCGCGATTATCGACGATCGCACGGTGGCCTATCTGGACCTGTTCGGCAGCGGTGCGGAAACGATCGCCCACCTGCGGGACAACGGCCGCATCACCATCATGTTCTGCTCGTTCACCCGCAATTCCAGGATCCTGCGGCTGTTCGGGACGGGCCGTGTGGTCCGCCCCGACGACACCGAGTTCCTCGACCTGCGAACGCTTTTCGGACTCGACCATCCAGGCATTCGCGCGGTGATCGTCATCGATATCGAGCGCATCGCCGATGCCTGCGGATACTCGGTCCCTTACTTCGACCTCGTCGGTGAACGACCGGTCCTCGACGCTCATCACGCCAAACAGCCGGACGAGAAGTTCTCGAACCGAATCACCGGCGACAACGGCCACAGCATCGACGGCCTGCCAGCGCTCGAACCCGATCATCCGCTGCCATCCGCTGTCCCACGATCAACGTGATCACGCAGACCGAAACAGCCTGCGACTATCCCCGGATCGGGAGGCCGTCGTATCGATTGTCGCGGCTCTTGCACACCCTGCGGCCCTGGTCGTATTCGACGCGGCCGCCACGCGAGGAGTTGCATTGATCCGCACTCACCGACGAGGGGCGAGCTTGGGCGGGAGCGGAGAATGCGGGGGCGACGGCGGTGAGGGCCGCAGTCGCGAGCAGAACGGACAGAACTCGAATCGTGGTCACAATGGGCCTCCGATAGCTGAGTCGGCGTTCGAGGTGAGATCTCCGGCGCGAGACTTTGACCAGCGAAAACTGACACACTGGCTGGGCCCACTCTACCTGCCATCATTCGCCGAGCCGGGAATGGCCATGCCGACAACCGGAATCTGTCCGACCGACAGAATCGATCCAACTCGGGAAAGGCGGTTGATCAGTTGATCTGGATCACGAAGAGCGAGTTGCCGTCTGGATCCGTGAACGGGGCCTTTCGGCCCGCTGCGCCGTCGGGGCCGACGTGGATGAACGGGCCGGGTGCCAGGCCACGCGAAATGATCTGGGCCACTGCGGCATCCAGGTTCGGGACGGCGATATTCACAAGTGCGTATCCGGCTCTCGGCGGATCGACGACGATATAGATCAGAGCGGTTTCGGTCAGTTGCCACATTGATTCGATGCCCGGGGTCACGAGTACGTCGGGTTCGCGGCCGAACAGTCGGGTGTACCAGTCCATCGCGGGTGCGAAGTCCGTGACGGGTACGCCTGAGAACAAGAACTTGGTCTCCATATCTCATTAGACGGCGGGGATCGGTGGGTGCGGGCCGTCGACACGGGCTCGGGTGAGGTTCTCGACGTACGGTGAAGCCATGTTGTTGCAACGGTTCCGGCGGCCCGGGGTGGAGCGGATTTCGCGGGCCGCGGATGCGCTGGTGATACCGGAGGCCGTGTTCAAGACGTGTCCGTGGCAGCCGCGGAGTCTGGTGGAGACCGGGTTGCGGCAGTGGTTGCGGTGTTGTGGGGCGGCGATGCGTGACGGGCAGGTGATCGGGATGCCGTCGCATGCGGTGGATGAGGCGTGGCACGGGTTGATTCTGTGCACGGTCAGGTATCAGCGGTTCTGCGACAGCGCGTATGGGCGGTTCCTGCACCACTTTCCGGATGGGGAGGACAGTGGACCCGCTACGTCGATGGCGGATCAACTCGGGCGCGCCGTGGTCGCCTGGTCGATGGTGGCGCGGCCCGGCGAGGAGTGCGTGCTGTGGGATCTGGACACGGTCGTGGGAGTGGAGCAGCCGTGGGGAATTCCCCTCGAGCGAGTCCGCTCCATCGAGGCTGCCGTCCACGCCGCCGACCTGTGAGCCGCTAGCCGCCTAGCCCCCGCCGCAACTGCTACTGCTGCCGCCGCCTCCGCAACTGCTACTTCCCCCACCGCAACTGCTGCTCCCACCACCGCAGCTACTACTACCCCCACTACAGCTGCTGCCACCCCCACACCCGTGGTGACTGTGCCCGCTATGCCCGTGACCACTGCTTCCGCTGTCTCCGGACCAGCTGCCACCGCTGTCACTCCAGCCACTGCCCCCATCGTTCGAGGAGGAGATACCGCTCCCACCTACGGAACCGTATCCCCAGCTCCCACTGGGATTTCCGCGATACTGCCGCCTCGCTCTACCGCTGAGCCAGGCCAGAAGCGCGATAAAGCCGAAGCCCGTAGCGATACAGATGAGCCCACCGATCATCTTTCGTCCCTCCCCCACCCGCGATCCCGACGATCACGTGCATTCTCCGAAGGCTACGTCAGCCTCGGCTCAGCCGCGATGAAGTATTCGGGTGACGCGAGCGCAATTCACAGCCTCAGGCCGACCTGCGGTACCCGACCGGCGGCTCGCCGAATTCGAGCGAAGTAGCTCACCGCTCGATTATCTACGGACGTCACCGAAGGCCGACGAACCGAATAGGATCCCGTCGCAACGACACACCGAGATTCGCGGGAAGGCATTTCGATGGGATTTGTACAGCGTTTCGACCACATCGGCATCACCGTTTCCGATATCGATGCGGTGACAGCGTTCTTCGTCGGCCTCGGCTTGGAAGCCGGTGGGAAGATGACGGTCGAAGGCGAGTTCCTGGACACCGTGATCGGAATGACCGGTGCCGCAACCGAGATCGTCATGCTGAACGTACCCGGCGGCGGGACGACGCTGGAACTGTCGAGCTTCGCACGGCCGCAACACCTTCCGGGATCTCCGGCCGCCCCGGCCAACGAGCTGGGTCTGCGCAACGTCGCTTTCGAGGTCCAGGATCTGCACGCCGCGGTGGAGCACGCCGCCGCGGCGGGCTACGGCCTGGTCGGTGGCATCGGCGAATACGAGGGTATGTGGCGGATGGCCTACATCCGCGGGCCGGAGGGAATCATCGTCTCGCTGGCCGAGCGCATCGACAAACCCTGACGAACACATGAATGCGCGGTCGGCGCGGCTGCAAAGAGCCGCGCCGACCGCGCTGTTGGTTCGCCGGTGGGGTCAGGGTTTCTGGGCGCAGTTGGCGGGCTGGGCGAAGCCCTGGTTGGCTACGTTGTCGCCGAGCAGGACGGTGATGTTCGCTTCGACCGGGTTCTGGCCGGGGGCGGAGATTTTCACGGTGAAGGCCTGGGTCTTCTCCTGGGCGGTGGCGGTGCAGAGAGCCGACCAGGTGATGGACTTGCCGTCGTTGGCGATCGAGGCGCTGACGTAGTTCTTCTTGGGTTCGGCGCTGGTCACCAGTTCGATCTTGGGGGTGACGCCGGCGGGGGCGTCGACCAGATCGGTGATGGGGGTTTGGGCGCGGCCGAAGGTGTTGACCGAGGCGGTGTCCTGGCGGGCCACCAGCTTCGTACCGCCCTGTCCGGCATCGACTCTCGTGGTGGTGAGGGTGTTGGAGGAGGCGGTGGTGTCGAACGCGCCGTTGGGGGCGAAACCCTTGACCGAGGCGTCGCTGGAGACCGCGGTGTTGGCGGGGGTCTGGCCGTCGACCATGACGGTGAGGGTGGCGGACGCGCTGTTGGCCTTGGTGACCTGGCCCAGGTTGAACACGACCTTCTGGGCGCCCTGCTTGGTGCCGCCGGATTCGTAATCGGTGCCGTTCGGAATGGTCACTTCGGCAACGACATTGGTGAACGAGTCGTTTCCGGTGGTGCTCACGGTCAGGGTGCAGGCCACCTCGTCGCCGGGGAAGAGGGTGCCGGGCGTCTGGACGTCGCGGCATTCGTACTTGGTGGTCGGTCCGGCCACGGCGTACGCCGGAGCAATGCCGATCTGCAGCGCACCGGCGGCGAGGGCGAAGGCCGAGGCGACGAATACGGCGCCTTTCACCGCGGGCTTGGGGACACTGGTCATGGTCTTTCTCACCTTCCGAGGTGGGCGCTCGCCCCGCGCCGTTCGCGGTTCGGATCACCCTGTGCTTTGTTGCTGCACTCAGAGTCGGCGCAGTGACTCTGCATCCACCAACGAGCCACCAACGGCCGCGCGGCGCTGCGGTCGAGGGCTCACACACGCCCGCCGCTATCGTCGGAGCGACACTCGGCCACGCCGGGACTTCGAGCAGATCAGGGGAACGGAAGCAGCGATGACCGAAGCGAGTTCGACGATGCAGTCCGCGGCCGGAACCCGCCTCAACCGGCGGGGACGCGAGACCCGGCAGCGGCTGCTCGACATCGCCATCGAGTGCCTCGCGCAGGGATCCGGGGAACCGTTGTCCGCCAATCGGATTGCCAAGGAGGCCGGGGTCAGCTGGGGGACGCTGAAGCATCAGTTCGGCGATATCGACGGACTGTGGGCCGCGGTGCTCATCGAGTTGACCGATCGCAGCGGCGCCAACAATCCCGAGATCTGGCCGCAGGTCAGCGGCTCGATCCGGGACCGGGTGTGGGAGATGGTCGATGCCATGTGGACCATCCTGGGTTCGCCCGAGGGGCAGGCGGTGGAGACGCTGCGAGCCGGACTTCCCAACGGCCAGACCGAACGGCTCGAGGTGTTCCCGCTGACCGCGGCCGCCATGACCGAATACGAGGACGCCTGGCTGCGCGCCTTCGAATACTTCCTGGCCGACCTGCCGCTCGATGCCGACAAGGTGCATCGCGTCCAGGCCCTCATCCCGATGGCCATGCGCGGCATCAATAACGAGCGCCGCCTGTCCTCCACCGCCGATCTGGCCGCCGCACGCCACTGCCTCGTCGACTCGATAGCCGTCTACCTGCACTGACTCCATTCTTTGAGAACCCTCGTTGACAATTGCGATGGGGCGGTCCACTGTTACCCCCAGCTTTTCGCAATCCAGTCAGGAGTGATCCATGTCTCCGTCTCCCGATGACCAGGGCATGCGCCTGCAACGCAGCAGTCGCGACACCGCCGCCCTGATCCCCCGACTCACCGGATGGCTGGCCACCCAGCTGCCCGAGGGAGCCGATCCGGAGCTCACGCTGGGGTCCGGCATCGACAGCAACGGCATGTCGGCGGAGACCCTGACCCTCACACTGCGGTGGAGCGAGGACGGGACCGCGCAGGTAGCGGACCTGATCGCGCGAGTTGTGCCCGCGCCCGGCGACTTTCCCGTCTACGAGCACTACAACCTGCCCGAGCAGTTCGACGTCATGCGGATCGTGGCCGAATTCGGTGACGTACAGGTACCTCGCGTGCGGTTCCTCGAACCGACCGGCGAGGTGCTGGGAACGCCGTTCCTGCTGATGGACCGCGTCGACGGGCTGGTTCCGCCGGACGTCATGCCGTACACCTTCGGCGGCAACTGGCTGTTCGAGGCCGACTCGGACCAGCAGCGGCGAGTGCAGGACAGCACGATCCGGACTCTCGCGTGGGTGCACGCGATCCCCGATGCCGCAAAGACTTTCGCGTTCCTCGACCCGCGGTATCCCGGCAGCGGTCTGCTGGAACGCAACC
Organism: Nocardia sp. NBC_00511; assembly: GCF_045161165.1. Classification (NCBI taxonomy): domain Bacteria; kingdom Bacillati; phylum Actinomycetota; class Actinomycetes; order Mycobacteriales; family Nocardiaceae; genus Nocardia; species Nocardia sp. NBC_00511. The sequence goes on along the minus strand of NZ_CP107849.1, from coordinate 1,862,431 downwards.
TCGAGCGCGCCCGAGCCTGGTACGAGTTCTCGGTACGAGACACCGGTCGCTCACCTCTGGTGGAGCGCATCCTGAAGTGGCTCAGTGCCAATATTCCGGATTCGCCGGGTGACACGGTCCTGTCCTGGGGTGACGCGCGGCTCGGCAACGTCATGTACCGGGACTTCGAACCGGTCGCGGTCCTCGACTGGGAGATGGCGACCATCGGGCCCCGCGAACTCGATGTGGCGTGGATCGTGTTCGGGCACCGCGTCTTTCACGGGATCGCGAAGAACTTCGGCCTGCCCGGCATGCCGGACTTCATGCGCGAGCAGGACGTGCGCGCGACCTACGCCGAGCACTCGGGCGTCGAGCTCGCCGACCTCACCTGGTACACGATGTACGCCGCGCTCAACTACTGCGTGGTCTTCCTGCGCGCCGGTGGACGGCAGATCCACTTCGGCGAAATGGAACGTCCCGACGATATCGAGGTGCTGCTGCACCACCGCGCGATCGTCGAGGAAATGCTCACCGAACTCGACGCTTGATCTCCCCCGTTCTCGAAACCCACTGGGAAAGTTAGATTCTCGTGACTGAACAGCTCAACGAACTGGCCTACTACTGCATCACCCGGCACCCCGCCGACGCCCGCGTCCTGTTGCCCGAGGCGCGCGACGCCGAACGGATCGGCCTCGGCTCGTGCATGATCGGCGAGCGGATGACCGTCAAGGACTCCGCGGTCCTCTCCGGCGGATTGGCCGGATGCACCACCGACCTCGGAATCGCCGCTGCGGCAACCAATCACCACACTCGGCACCCCATGGTCACGGCGACGATGGGTTCGACCATGCAGGCCATCACCGGGGGCCGGTACGCCATGGCGTTCGGGCGCGGGATGGCGGCGAACTGGAAGGCGATCGGCCTGCCCGCCGTCACCGAGGCGCAACTGCGGGACTTCGTCGGCATCCTGCGTCGGCTGTGGGACGGGGAGACCATCGTGAATCACGATGGGCCCGCCGGTAAGTGGCCCGTGCTCTACCACCAGAACGGCTTGGACGACGCGCCGCCGATCGGCTTCGTCGCGGTCGGCCCGAAGACTCTCGAACTCGCGGGTGAGATCGGCGACTTCGTCGTGCTGCACACCTTCTTCTCCGACGAGGCCACCGCCAATTCCGTTGCGGCAGTGCGGCGCGGCGCGGAGCGGGCGGGCAAGGATCCCGACAGCGTCCGCATCTGGTCGTGCCTGGCGACCGCGAGCGACGCGCTCTCCGAAGAGGATCAGCTGCGTCGGCGCACCGGGCGGCTGGTGACGTATCTGCAGGCGTATGCCGACATTCTGATCAGCGCCAACGGCTGGGATCCGCAGGTGTGGGAGCGGATTCGCGCCACGCAGCTGTTCCAGGATGCGGCGGCGGCCGGGCCGATCGACGCGTCGGCCTCCGTCGATGTCCTCGAGCAGTTCAACGCACTGATCCCCGACGAATGGCTCGGCTCTGCCGCATACGGCACCCCGAAGCAGTGCGTCGAGAAGATCACCCGCGAATACGACCTCGGCTGCCACTCGGTGATCATGCACGGCGCGAGCCCGCACGAACTGGAATCGGTGGTGGACGCCTACCGCGCCAACCGGCCGACCCTGCCCCGGGCCGTTGCGGCGAATCCGGGAAAGTTCGCCTGAGACTGGAGGTTTTGTCCCCGCTCGACCGCGTCGAATGGTTGCGATTCGATCGCGGTCGAGCCGGAGGCGCCGCGACTGTGACCGGGCAGTCACCGGCGGCGGCTCCGCATTCGATCGACTTCACAGTTATGATCGGGTCCCAAGTCAATATGGCGCACGAAAAAATCTGCTGTCGAATGGTGTTTCGCGCAGCGCGTATCAACTGATACGTGACATCCACTCATGGATCCGGTGCTGCTTCGTCTCGATGCGAAGGCAGGAACATGAGTATGCGTGTGATTATTGTGGGCGCCGGCCTCAGCGGGTTGGCGTGTGCGCACGGGCTGATCGGGCTCGGTATCGACGTCGCGGTGTACGAGCGTGACGCGGCGGCTGATTCCCGGCCGCAAGGCTATCGAATCCAGTTGGATCCGCCCGGGTTGAACGGGCTGAAACGGTGTCTGCCCGAGCAGGTGTATCGACTGTGCCTGAATGCGGCAGGCGCGCCGGAACTCCCTCCGCGAGTGCTCGATTCACGATTGCGACCGGTCGCCGAACGGGCGCGGATGGTTCAGTCGTATTCGCCGCAGACCAGGGCGTACGCGTTCGATCGGGCGACATTGCGGGCCAACATGATCGAGCACCTTCCAGTGCCGGTGTCCTTCGGTAAGCAGTTCACAGCTCTTGAAACGCGATCCGACGGGCGGATCACCGTCCACTTCGCTGATGGCGATCACGATGTCGCGGACTTGCTGGTCGGAGCCGACGGCGTCGGCTCGGCCGTGCGCGGGACCGTATTGCCCGATGCCCGCGTCGACGACGCCGGAATGCGCCTCATCTACGGCAAGATCCCTGCCTCGGCAGCAAATGCATTGCCGGACTGGGTTTTCGAAGCGATCTTCACCGTCGCCACCGGCCCCGGACACGCTCATGTCGGAGTCGGACCGGTCATTCCAGGAGACCGGCCGAAACAGTCGACACAGCGTCCGTCCTCCTCTGCGGACTATGTCGCCTGCCTGGTCGGCGCACCCGCGACACATCCATCGATGAGGCCGTTCGAAGAACTGCGAGCATTGCGCGGACGCGATCTGGCGCGGCTGGCCAGGGACCTGATCGGCCCCGACTGGCATCCAGACATCCACCAGGTGCTGGACCACTGGGAACCCGACTCCCTGTTCCCCCTCCGAATCGCCAGTGCCGCACCGATAGACGGCTGGAACACCCCCGGCGTCACCCTCCTCGGCGACGCGGTCCACGCCATGAGCCCGGTTCTCGCGATGGGCGCGAACACCGCGCTGCGGGATGCGGGCGAACTCACCAACCTCCTCGGCATCGCCCTCGCCGACAACAGCCCGGTTCACGAAGCCGTAGCCGAATACCAGCGCCGCATGCTGGCCTACGCGATCCCGCTGGTGGAGGCTTCCCGCCGCATCGGCCGAGAACGAGTCGGCCAGCACTGACCTAGGCAATGGGCCTAATCCTGCAAACATGCGCGCCTGCAATCAGATTCCTGACAATCGACGGCACAGTTTGCAGGGATAGGCCCACTTCCGATCCCCGACTCGGCATCGCCGCACCATTCGCCCGAGCAGTCGACCCCGCTGATGGTTGAATCTGTTACGTGGCAACCCAGTTCGAAGCATTCACAGTCCGAAAGGCGGTGGAAGCCGACGTCGATGCCATCTATCAGGTACTCGCCGCGAACGCCGCCGACACCTCACTGTTCCAACAGTCCCCCCGCAGAATCCGCCGCGACCTGAACGACTTCATCATCGCGACAGAGGCCACCCGAACACTGGGTTGCGCAGCACTGCACCGCCATACCCCAACCAATGCCGAGATCCTCGCCGTCGCCGTCGCCCCATCCGCACAAGGCCACGGAGTCGGCACGATCCTGATGCAGGCCTGCCTGGCCAACGCAACGAACCCGAACACCGTCATCTGGCTCGCCACCCAAAAACCCGCCTACTTCGCCCGCCACGGCTTCCACCCCATATCGAAATGGCAACTGCCACCCACCGCCATCCTCCGCAAACTGACCCTCGTCTTCGAACAACCCCGAAACCGCTGGCTCCCCGCCCTGTTCGGCCGACACACCTTCATGCGTTTCGCACCAAGCAGTGAGTAGCCGCCCTCCCAGGATCCTTGGCCAAACCCAACGGGCACAAAGGGCATACGAAAACACGGTGATCTAGAAGGTGCCCCGCTAGGCTCACGGCGACGACAAGGGGGCGTATGAAGCGAATGCTCGGCGATGTGGGATGGGCCGCGTTCGGTGCGATGTCCGGATGCCTGGTCGTGGTGGGAGCGATCTGGGGGTTTCGGTAGGGGCTGCGACGATTGCCGGCGCAGGTAGTTGCGGCGATCGGTGAATGATCTTGTTAGCGTGGGGATGTGTGCGCGCCCGCGTAGGCGATGTCAGAAGAGTTCGACGATGAGGATCGTCAGCCCGATCGCTGTGGACAGGGTGCTCAGCGACAGGGGGAGAAGCCAGAGCAGGTAGCTGCCGGGCCTGCCCTCGACCCGGAAGCGAGACGGCTCGTCCGGAAGATATCTGACCTGCACGATTTCGCCGACATTCCACGACCGGCCCCCCCACTGCCCGCGCCGGGAGTTGGCGACGAATTCGCCGTTGCGGCGGGTGGCTACGGTGTGAGCTACCGCGAGAACCGCCGATGCTCGCATGTCGCGGCCGTCGGTGGTGCGGTACGCGACGACGGGTGACGAACGTTCCTCGATTGTTTCCGGGCCCACCCGGTTGTGGGTTTCGGTACGGCTCTTCTCGATGTCGACGATCTCGCCGGGAACCACGACGCCGTCACGAGCGAATCGCATGCCCAAACGACCGGCTTTGCTACTCAACGGCACACTGGCCAACCCCATCAAAAGAAACCATGACGCAATCCAGAAACCCACTGCGGTGCCCCCGAAACTCTGCCGCTACGAACACAATCACGATATCGGATCTTCCAGGGGCACAGCTCGTCGGCGCATCCTGACCACGACCACGCCGGTTGCCGCTGCCACGCCCACCGGTAGGGTCGCTCGCATGAAGGACGGGGGAATGGAATTCAGGCCGGATGCGGACGACCCCAAGCGCGTGCACATCAAAGGTGGGCTGCCGGAGGGTGTTGCGCAGGCGGAGATCACGTTCAGGGCCAGGGGCGGGTGGCCCGGGAGTCGAGCGGTGCGACGGTCGGGAGCGGAGTTCGCGCGGTTGAGTACCACGACCCTCAATTCCCAAGGGGGCTGGGAGATTACGTCGACTCAATTGGCGTTGGAGGAGGCCGCGGAGTACATCCGGCAGGTTCGACGGCGACTCGAAGCGCGAGATGCGGAGATTCGGCGGCGGCGGGAGGCTGTCGATCTGCGGTGTCCTTCGTGCGGGGCGGACCGCGCTTATATCGGGACGCTCGGGTTCATCACGGCAAATACCAGGATTCTCTCTGACGAACCCAGCCGCCTCGACCAGCACGTAGTTCAGCAGCACGCGTACCGGTGCGAATCGTGTGGATCCATGGCGTATTTCGCGGACGGCTACCTGCCGCACCCGCTGCCCGGCGGCCACCGATCATGATCAGGGAGCTCTCACCGTGAAATATTGTCCGGATCGGGACGGTGAGAGCTCCCTGATCTTGGACTAGCTGCCGGTGGGCAGGGTGCCGCTGGTGACCAGCGCGGTGAAGGTGTCCCAGGCGGCGGGGGAAACGGTCAGGGTGGGGCCGGTGGGGTTCTTGGAGTCTCGGATGCCTACCGAACCGGGGGCGAGCCATGCCACTTCGACGCAGTCCGTTTGGCCGCCGCTGTAGCTGCTCTTGAACCAGTTCGCTTCGGATGGGGCGCTATTCACGGTTCGTAACTCCTTGCTACTCGCCTGATCAGGTCACGGGTTCGGCTCTCGTCCAGCGATGAACCGCGGATGGCCGAGGCGATTTCATCGTAGCGCCGGACATCCTCGTCCTTCTCGAGGTACAGGTCGGCCTTGCCGTTGCCCTCGAAATAGACGAGGGGTGGTTCCACGGGGTTACCGCGCGCGTCGGTGCCGAAGTCCAGGATCACGAAGGGGCCGTGCGGGATACCGCGGGCGCAACCCGCAGCGAACGGCTGGATCCGCAGGGAGATGTTGGGGAGCTTGCTGATCTCGGCGAGCTGCCGCAATTGAGCGGCCATCACCTTCGGGCCGCCGATCACCCGGTGCAGGGCGGACTCGTGCAGCACCAGATCCAGGCGCACCGGGTCCGTCTTGCGCGTGACGATGGTTTGGCGCTTGAGCCGCAGCTCGACTCGGCGTTCGATGTCGGCGGGGCTGTCATCACGGTAGAAGGCGCTGATCAATGCCCGTGCGTAGTCGGCCGTTTGGACGAGGCCGAGGACGATCTCGTGATAGGCGGTGAGGTGGCGGGCCGAGGCGGACAGTCCGACGTACATGTTGAACGTGGTGTCGCTGTAGAGGCCGCCGAACGCGGTGTACCAGGAGTTGACCTGGGCTTGCTTGGCGAGCTCCACTGCACGCACACCATCGGCCGCGTCGACCTGGTAGATCTCGCACAGAGCCTGGATGTCGCGCAGGCGAAGCTTTTTCACGCCGCCGGTCTCGATGCGCTGCAACGCGGTCTTGCTCAGTTCCGCCAGCTTCGCGGCCCGATCCATCGACATGCCGCTTATCTCGCGGGAATCACGGAGGAAGCGCCCCAACTGCCTCCGGGCCAAGGTGGATGGTTCGTCATCGTTGGTCATCGTCGTCCCCCAGCGGTCGGAGTTTCGGAACGAGAACACACGCCGGTTCAAACTCTAAGCCGGATTCGGAACACGCCCAGGCAATTTCACGCAACTTGACCCGGAACGTCCGAATCCCATCGGTCCCGGCCTCCGGCGTGGTGTCCTGGAGTCCTCAGCAATCCCGAATGACGGGAGGTTCCAACGATGTTCGGACTTCCGGCGACAGGTCACCGCGCGCTACCGGTGATGACCGAGGCCGATGCCCACAGGGCAATGCGGGAGCATGCGGGGTGCCCGATCACGGTGTGCCCGGCCAAGTTACAGGCCAAGACCTATTTGGTGCGGCGGGGGAAGCCGCGGCCTTCAGGGAGGGTGTGACGTGGAAGAGAACGGCGAGATAGACATTCGGGTACTACGTGAGGTCATCGACGCGGTGGAGGACCGGTTGCGGGCCATGGAGGCACGCGGCGGAGTCGTGACGGTGACGCGAGCCGAGATCTACGCGACGGTGATCTACGCCGTGATGTCGAGTGCCCGGGAGGCGGGGCACTACGGGGCCGGAAGCCTGGTGCGCGCACCGCTGCTGGACGAGGTACTGGCCGGGGCTGACCCGGAACCGTGGGAGACCGCGCTGTACGCGGTGCTCGTCGACCGGGCACTGACGATGTGAGCGCGGGCGGGCGAACCAGCGCGGACAGGCGTTGGGCGCGAACGAAAGCCGGGAGCCGCTGACCCCTCATCGGTCGGCGACTCCCGGCTACCGCGCTGGAAGGATCAGGCCCAGCGGGCTTCGAGGGCGCGTTCACCGGCGGGCGTGAGCGAGCCGTGCACGCGCAGGCGGGCGATGCCGCCGTCGGGGAAAATATCCAAACGCAGGTGGGTGGTGGGTCGCTTGGCGTCGGGACGGACGCGGAAGCGGTGCGGAGTGTCGGCCTGGACGGGAATGCGGGGCAGCAGTTCGAACCACGCGGAGTCGTCGGGAGCCGGGACGGGCGCGCCCGCGGCCAGGTTGATGCCCAGCAGCCGAACCTCGGCGGGAGCATTGAAAACCAGGTTGGTGGTGTCGATTTCGAGGAGTTCGGGTTCGCCCTGAGCGGCCAACTGGATCAAGGCCCAGTCGTTGCCGTCGTCGCGGCGGCGTCCGGTCTCCCAACCCTCGGCCTGATTGCGGGCCAGACCGGGCGAGATCATGTTGTCGGGGGCCGAGTAGAACCAGTTGGAGCAGGCCAGAGTACGCGCGCCGTTCTCCAGAGCCGCCAGGTCGACGGTGAGACCGGTGAGCAGCACCGGATCCGGGACCACCTCACCGTGCACGCGGATGCGGGCGATACCACCGTCGGGATGCATGTAGAGGCGCACGTGGGTGAACACGCCCTCGGATTCGACCGGGAACTCGTGCTTGGCGTCACCGCCGACGGGACTCTTGGGCACGATCTCCGCCCAGTCGGCCGAATTCAGCTCTGCCACAGTCGGATAGCCCGAGACACGAGCCGCCTCGACCGAGATGTGCGGCGGGAAGTTGCCCTTGAACCAGGCGGTGTCGATCACCACGCCGCGGATGACGCCGGGCATACCCAGGCGGATGATCGCCCAGTCGCTGCCCGGATCATTGCGACGACGGCGGGTCTCCCAGCCGTCGTACTCCTGGCCCTTGGTGCCGAAGGTCTCCGGGGAGAACTTCGGTTCCCACGGCTGAATGAGGTTCTCGCGCTCCTCGAAGGACTCGTCGCTGGCGGCGACGACGGCGGCACGGAAGCTGCGCAGGGCGAGATCGGGCAGCGTGGTGAAATCTGACATGGCAACTCTCACTAGTAGTTTCGGATCAGCCGGCGACCCAAATGAGCATCGGCGATGCCGACGGCCAGCTGTTCCAGCAGTGATCCGGCCTGCGACGCGCACACGCGCGGATCGGGTTCCATATCGGTGAGCGCGAAGGCCGCCTCGACGCCGAAGCGGCGCAACAGATCCCGGTCGACCTCGCAGCGTTGCGACACCGCGACCACGGGCACCTCGGCCTTCCAGGCCGCCCGCGCCACACCGATCGGGGCTCTGCCGTAGAGGCTCTGCTCGTCGAGCGCGCCCTCCCCGGTGACGACCACGCGTGCGCCCGCCACCACCGCCCCGAAATCCAGTTCCTCCAGGATGATTTCGATGCCGGGCCGGATGGTCGCGTCCAGGAACGCCAGTGCCGCGAATCCGACACCGCCCCCGGCGCCCGCGCCACGGCGATCGGCTTCGTCCGCACCGAGTTCGCGGCGGGTGATCTCGGCGAAGCGGGCCAGCCCCGCTTCCAGCGCGTCGACCTCGCGCGGCCCCGCGCCCTTGAACGGGGCGTAGACCTGGGCCGCACCGCGCCTGCCGAGCAGCGGGTTGTCGACGGCGGAGGCCACCACCAGCGGAACCCGCAGCAGCCCACGGGTATCGATGTGGGCGAGCCTGCGCAGCGCCGCACCGCCGGGCGGCAGCGGATGGCCGTGCGCGTCGAGCAGCCGGGCCCCGAGCGCGGTGAGCAGTCCCGCTCCCCCGTCCGTGCACGCGCTGCCACCGAGCCCGAGCACGATGCGCCGCGCGCCACCGGCGACCGCGGTCCGAATGAGCTCCCCCGTGCCGGTGCTCGTGGAGTACAGCGCCGAGGCGGCATCCGGGCGGCCGCGTAACCGGCGCAGGCCCGAAGCTTCCGCGAGTTCCACCACCGCGGTCTCGGCACGCATGGCGAACGAGGCGACCACCGAATCACCCACCGGCCCGGACACATTGGTCTGCATCCGGGAGAACCCGGCGGCGACCATGGCGTCCACGGTGCCGTCCCCACCATCGGCGACCGGAATCGGCAGCACCGGAATATCGGGACGCGCCCGGCGCAATCCAGCGGTCAGATGCGCGGCGACCTGCACCGCGCTCAGCGAACCCGCGAACTCGGCCGGGGCCACGATCACGTGCCCCTCCTGCCAGCCCTTACGCAGCGCAGTGCGTCCCCGGATCACGCTGCGCGCCTGTACGACTCGCAGATCGACCGGTTCACGCAGCGCCGCACGGACATGTCAGGCACCCATCCGGCAGGTCCCGGCGGAGAAGTCCGCGGTGACGGGCAGCTGGACGGTGAACCGATCCACCACCCACCCGTCGGGCAGCACCGGAGACACCGGATGCCCGAGTCCGTCCAGGCAGCCGCAGCGCCGCTCCCGGGCGCCGGGACGCACCCGGCCTGGATTCATCACTCGTCGCTGCGCCGTAGCGGCGGTGGTGGTCGCGCCCATCAGTTCGCGCCGTCTCGATAGGTGCTCCAGCTGCCGAAATCGGTGATGTCGATCAGCTGCGGGTAGGAAATGATGGGGCGGCGCAACAGCATCGACAGCACCGAGGTGTTGTCGGCCAGCGCGATCACACCGAGCTCCAGCTCGGGCGGCTCGGCGGGCAGCAGCCGATTGCGCAGCACCTCCATCGGAACGTCGAACAGTTCACCGTCGATGGGCGCGCCACCGTAGGCGACCGGGTGCAGACCCGGGAAACGGTCACCGACCGAATAGAAGCGGTAGTGCGGCGCGGTCTTGGCCTCCCCCGCGAAGGGTGCGCCGTCGAGCAGGTAGTTGAGGGGTCCACCGCGCATGGCACCCCCGTTCAGGAAGATCAAAGGCATTGCCGTAGTACTACTTTCGATAGAAACAAACAGGTCGGGCAGTACTGGAACAGATCAGGCGGTGAGCCGCAGGGCACCCGGGGAGTCCGGGACGACCACGTCCGGCACCAGCACGGCATCACGGTGGATCGGCCCGCCGTGGACACCGAGGGGAACCCCGGATCCTCCACGGCGGACCGCCACGATCTCCGCGGCGATGGACACGGCGGTCTCCTCGGGAGTCCGCCCACCGAGATCCAAACCGATGGGCGACCGCAGCCGCGCCAGTTCGGCCTCGGTCACGCCGACCGCACGCAACCGGTCGAGCCGGTCGAGATGCGTGCGGCGCGAACCCATCGCTCCCACGAACGCCACCGGCAGGCGAAGCGCCACTTCCAGCAGCGGCACATCGAATTTGGCGTCGTGGGTGAGCACGCACAGCACGGTCCGCGAATCCACGTGGGTCCGTGCCAGATACTTGTTCGGCCATTCCACGACCACCTCGTCGGCGTCCGGGAAACGAGCGCGGGTCGCGAAGACCTCCCGCGCGTCGCACACGGTGACGTGGTAGCCGAGGAACTTGCCGATCCGGGCCACTGCCGCCGCGAAGTCGATCGCCCCGAAGACGATCATCCGCGGCGGTGGCACATGCGATTCGACGAACACCGTGACTTCGGCATCGTCACAGCCGATGGTGCGGATACCGGTGGTCCCGGCGTCCAGCATGGCCTGGGCTTCGGCCACCACCCGCTCGTCGAATTCGGCCCCGGCGGTCCACCAGGTGCCCAGCGCCATGGCGGCGCCACTGTCGAGGTCGCGGACCAATGCCACGGCCTCCCCCTCAGCTCGCAGGACCGTCTCCACCGCGATGCGGTTGGCTTCGGTCACTGGCTGGACGAACACCTCGATGGTTCCACCACAGGTCAATCCGACCGCGAAGGCGTCGGAATCGCTGTAGCCGAAGGTCTCCCGGATCGACTGCCCGGAATCCAGCGCCTCGCGGCACAACTCGTAGACCGCACCTTCCACACAGCCGCCGGAGATACTCCCGATGACGGTGCCGTCGGCGTCCACGGCCAGGGCCGCGCCGACCGGTCGGGGCGCGCTGCCGCCGATCCCGATGATGGAGGCAACGGCGTAATCCGTACCCGCCGTGTGCCATTCCAAGAGTTGTGCCGCGATGTCACGCATGTTCTTACCTTCCGAAGGCCATTTCGATGCCGTTGATGCCGAAGTAAGCGACGAACACGACGCTGACCACGGCCACCAGCCAATGGATCTCGCTGAACTTGCCGCGAGCGAGCTTGATCACGGTGTAGGCGATGAGACCGGCGCCGACGCCGTTGGTGATCGAGTACGTGAACGGCATCAGCACGATCGTGATGAAGGCCGGCACCGCGACCTCCAGATCGTTCCAATCGATCTTGCGGGCCTGCGTCATCATCAACGCGCCGACCAGCACCAGGGCGGGAGCGGCGGCCTGAATCGGCACCACCGCCGCGATGGGGGTGAAAAAGATTGCGGCGATGAACAATCCGCCGCTGACCACGCTCGCCAGACCGGTACGGGCGCCCTCACCGACACCCGTCGCCGACTCGACGTACACCGTGGAACCCGCGCCGCCGGACAGGCCGCCGATGATCTGGGCGACACCGTCGGTGGTCAGGATCTTGCCCATGCCGGGCACCTGCCCCTTCTCGTCCACCAGCCCGGCCTCGTCACAGACACCGAAAACGGTTCCCATGGCGTCGAAGAAGCCCGTCAGCACCAGCGTGAACAGCACCACCGAGGCGGTCATCGCACCCGCGGTGGCGAAACCACCGAACAGGTCGATGTGGCCGAGCAGACCGAAATCCGGTGTGGCGAACAGGGATTTGGGCTTCTCCGGGACGACGGTCCCCCACGACTTCGGATCGATCGTGGCCATCTTGTTGACGATGATCGCCAGCACGGTGGAGATCACGATGCTGATCAGGATCGCGCCGGGCACCTTGCGGATGAACAGCGCCAACATCAGCAGCAGGCCGACCGCGAAGATGACCGTGGGCCAGCCCTGCAAATGGCCGTCCACACCCAGCGTCACCGGTGGTCCGCCCGGTGAGCCGTGGCCCACCACGCCGGAGGACACCAGGCCGATCATGGCGATGAACATGCCGATGCCGACGCCGATCGCGTTCTTCATGGCGAGCGGAATGGCATTGATGATCATGGTTCGCAGGCCGGTCGCGGCCAGGATCACGATCACGATGCCCATCAGCACCACCAGGCCCATGGCCTGCGGCCAGGTCATGTGCGGTGCGGCCTGATACGCCACCACGGGTACGAGTCCGAGTCCGGCGGCCAATGCGAGGGGCACATTGCCGACCAGGCCCATCAGGACCGTGGTCAAACCGGCGGAAAACGCGGTGGTGGTGGTCAACTGAGCGATGCTGAGCTTGTCGCCGTGGACGTCCGCAACGCCGCCGAGAATTAGCGGGACCAGCAATATGACATACGCCATAGCGACGAATGTGGTGATGCCGCCGCGAATTTCACGGGTTAGAGTTGTCTTGCGCGCGGTTAGCCTGAAGAACTTTTCGAGCGCGGACTCTCGGGTCTCCGTTGTCGTGATCGGTGACTGAGTCTGGGTCATGGCTGCCCTCCTATGGGCGTAGCCGACCAGCGGCCCGGATTATCTGGTAATAGTCCGGGCCGCGGATTCGGTCTTGCTTGTTGTGGAGTCCCTATCACCGTGGGAGCGCCCCACATCGGCGCTCCCGCAGGCGATCTGCCCCTGTTAATCAACTGTTCCGGATGATGTCTTCCGGACGTACGGGCACGCGGTTGATGTTTCCGGTGCCACCCCGCTTACGGCACGCGTCGCGAATGGCTGCGGCGATAGCGGGCGTAGAAGAGAGCGTCGGAGGCTCACCGGCACCGCGCAGGCCATAGGGCGCACGCGGATCCGGGTTCTCCAGGATCTCCAGCTTCTGCGGGGGCGTATCGAGAATGGTGGGGATCAAATAGTCCGTGAAGGACGGGTTCCGCACCTTGCCGTTGGTGACCTGAATTTCCTCCATAACTGCCAGACCCAGGCCCTGAATCGAGCCTCCGTGGATCTGACCCTCCAGCGAGAGCCGGTTCATGATCTTGCCGACGTCCTGAACAGCGTCCAGGGCAACGACTTTCACGAGTCCAAGCTCCGTGTCGACCTCGACCACGGCCCGGTGCACGCAGAGCGCGAGCTGGGTGTGGCTGTCGCCTTGACCGGTCTCCGGATGCATCCGGCCGGAAGCCTGGTGGTGGTATTCGCGGGTGAGGTCGATGACCTCGTCGCCGAGCACATCGGCGATGGCGGCCACGAACTCGCCGGTCTTGGTCATCACCTTGCCGCCCTCGACCTCGAGGAAGCCGACGGGGCCGAACTTCTTGCGCGCCATCTTGAACAGCTCGTCACGCACGGCCTGGCAGGCCACCATCACCGCACCGCCGGTCATGTACGTCTGCCGGGAGGCGGACGAGGAACCGGCGCTGCCGACGGTGTTGTCGGACGGATGGATGACCACCCGCTCGAGCCCGAGCTCGGTGCGCGCGATCTGCGCCTCGACGGTCTTGAGACCCTGACCGACCTCCGCGCCCGCGGTGTGCACGAGTGCCACCGGCTCGCCGCCGATGACCTCGAGGCGCACGTGCGCGGTCGAGTAGTCGTCGAAACCCTCGGAGAAGCAGATGTTCTTGATGCCGACGCCGTATCCGATACCGCGGTACACGCCCTCACCGTGGGTGGTCTGCGACGCACCGCCGGGCAGGTTGCGGATGTCCGAAGTATCTACGGCGTCAGGAAGTTCCAGCTCGGAAGCCGTCTGCAGCATCTCCGCCATCGGCATCGGGGCCCAGATGACCTGGCCGGTGGCCAGCTTGGAACCCATCGACACGGCGTTGATCTGACGGATCGCGACCGGGGACAGGTCGAGGGCCTCGGCCAGCTTATCCATCATCGACTCGTGCGCGAAACACGCTTGCACCGCACCGAATCCGCGCATCGCGCCACAGACCGGGTTGTTGGTGTACACACCGTACACGTCGATCTCGAGGTGCGGGATCTCGTAGGGGCCGACCGCCAGCGAGGACGCGTTGCCGACCACGTTCTGGGTGGCCGAGGTGTACGCGCCACCATCGAGGACGATGAGAACCTTTGCGTAGGTGATCTTTCCGGTCGCGGTCGCGCCGTACTCGTAGCGCATCTTGGCCGGGTGGCGGTGCACGTGCCCGAAGAAGGACTCCTGGCGGTTGTACATCATCTTGACCGGCTTGCCGGTGTGCATGGCCAGCATGCCCGCGTGGATCTGCATCGAGAGGTCCTCGCGGCCGCCGAACGCGCCGCCGATTCCGCTCATGGTCATGCGGATCTGGTCTTCTTCCAGACCCAGGCACGGACCGATCTGCGAGAGGTCCCAGTGCAGCCACTGGGTGGCCACGTAGAAGTCGAGCGTGCCGTCCTCGTTGGGGATGACCAGACCGGACTCCGGACCTAGGAACGCCTGGTCCTGGATGCCGACCTCGAACTCCTCGCTGATCACCACGGTGGACAGCGTCTTGCCGATATTGATGTCGCCCATCCGGACCGGCTGGTGCCGGGCGATGCCGCCGCGGCCCTGCACGGCCAGGCCGACCGGGTCCTCGATGACGGCCATCGGATCCGTGATCGGTTCCAGGACTTCGTATTCGACCTCGATGGTCATCATGGCCCGGCGCGCGATCTCCGGGTGATCGGCCGCGACCAGCGCGATCGGCTCACCGTGGTGACGCACCTCGTCGAAGGCCAGCACCGGCTGATCCCAGGTGTGGTCGAGGCCGTAGACCTTGCGGCCCGGCACGTCCTCGTGGGTGAGGACGGCGTGCACACCGGCCATGGCCGCGGCCTTGCTGGTGTCGATGCTGACGATCTTGGCGCGCGGATGCGGGCTGCGCAGGGTCGCGCCCCACAGCATGCCGTCGATCCAGAGGTCGGAGGTGTAGGCGAACTCGCCCTTCACCTTCAGGGTGCCGTCCGGGCGGAGCGGGCTCTCGCCGACGCCACCCTTGCCCGGGACCGCCACATCCTGTGGGAACCGGGTGCTGCGTACGGTGGTCATCGGTTCTCCTGCTGCATGATTCGCTTGCGGGCGTTGACGCCGTTCTCGGCGACGACGTCCTGCGGCATGGTCTTGAGCTCGTCGTTCTCCACGACGGTGTTGCCGCCGACGAGCAGGCGCGCCAGCGGCGGCTGCGGGCCGAAGACCAGCGAGCACACCGGGTCCTCGATGGCGGCGCGGAAGCCGTCCACCTTCCAGACCGCGATATCGGCGAGCTTGCCGACCTCGAGCGAGCCGATCTCGTTGTGGCGACCCAGGTTTCGGGCACCGCCGAGGGTGCCGACCTCGAGGGCCTGGCGAGCGGTCATGGCGCGGGGGCCGTGCACGGCACGCTGGAACAGCATGGCCTGACGCATTTCTCCGGCCATCGAGGTGAGCTCCGAGGAGGCCGCACCGTCGACGCCCAGGCCGACCGGGGCACCTGCTGCGAGCAGGTCCTGCACGCGGGCGATGCCCGCGCCGAGGCGCGCGTTGGAGGTCGGGCAGTGCGCGGAACCGGTGCCGGTCTTGGCGAAGGCCGCGATGTCCTTGTCGTGCAGGTGCACCGCGTGGGCGAACCACACGTCGTCGCCGAGCCAGCCCAGCTTCTCCATGTATTCGACCGGGGTGCAACCCATCTGCTCGATGCAGTGCTCTTCCTCGTCCAGGGTCTCGGCGAGGTGGGTGTGCAGGCGGACGCCGTGCTGACGGGCCAGCGTGGCCGAATCCACCATGAGGCCCTCCGACACCGAGAACGGCGAGCAGGGGGCGACCGCGACGCGCAGCATCGAGTCGAAGGACGGGTCGTGGTACTTGCGGATGACGTCCTCGGTGTTGAGCAGGATCGCCTCGCGGTTCTCCACCACCTCGTCCGGCGGCAGCCCGCCCTGGGACTGACCGCGGTCCATGGATCCGCGGCAGGGGTGGAAGCGGATGCCCAGCTCGCGGGCGGCACGCACCTCGGCGTCGAACAGATCGCCACGGCCACTGGGGAATACGTAGTGGTGATCGGTGGAGGTGGTGGTGCCGGTCAGCGCGAGCCAGCCCAGACCGGCCGAGGCCGCGCCGTAGACGATCTCGGCATCCATGGTCGCCCACAGGCGGTACAGACCGGTCAGCCACTCGAAGAGGGTGGCGTCCTGGAACAGGCCCTGGGTGGCCCACTGGTAGAGGTGGTGGTGGGTATTCACCAGGCCCGGGGTCACCAGGCATCCGGCGCCGGAGAGGCGTTCGGCACCCACCACCAACGGCGCGGGTCCCGCGCCGAGAGCTTCGATCCGGCCGTCGTCGCCTACGACGAGGTAGCCGTTGGGGATTTCCGCACCGACAACCGGTGCGATATAAGCGTTTTCGATGACGAGCTTGCTCACTTGGCCTCTGCCTTCCGCTCGGCCGCGAGCTTCACCGCGTCCAGAATCTTCTCGTAACCGGTACAGCGGCACAGGTTTCCGGCCAGTGCCTCACGGATCTCGACATCCGAGGGGTTGGGCACCCGGTCGATGAGGTCGTGCGCCTGCACGATCAGACCCGGGGTGCAGAAACCACACTGGACCGCGCCGGCGTCCACGAACGCCTGCTGCATGGGGTCGAGCTTGTCGCCCTCGGCGAGACCCTCGACGGTGCGGACCGAACGGCCCTGCACCTGACCGGCCGCCACCAGGCAGCCACAGACCGGGGTGCCGTCGAGATACACGGTGCAGGAACCACATTCGCCCTGCTCGCACGCGTTCTTGGCGCCGGGGAGGCCGACCCGCTCACGCAGCAGGTACAGCAGGGACTCGCCCTCCCAGACATCGTCGGCGGTTTCCGGGGAGCCGTTGACGGTGAAGTTGATACGCATCAGGCCGCCCTCCTCTCTGCGGTGTAGTCGTTCCATGCCCAGCCGAGGGTCCGGCGGGCCATCACCGACAGCGCGTGCCGGCGGTAGTCGGCGGTGCCACGCACATCGTCGATGGGCTTGGCGGCCGCGCCCACGAGCCGTCCGAACTCGTGGGCGAGATCGTCGTTCAGCTTCCCGCCGTTGTCCCAGTCCAGGTTCGCGGCGAGGAAGTCCTGCGCCTCGACCGGACGGATCGGGGTCGGGCCCGCGGAGCCGATGCCCGCGCCGACGGTGCGCGTATCCGTGTGCAGCGCAACGGAGAACGAGCAGACCGCGATCACCATGGCGTTGCGGGTGCCGACCTTGGAGAAGTACTGCGGGCCGGTGGCCGGATCCAGCCAGATGGCGCGGATCAGCTCGTCGGGCTCGAGCGAGTTCTTCTTGACCCACACGTAGAAGTCGTCGATGTCGATCATGCGGGTGCCGCGGGCGGCCGACTCGACCTCGACCACCGCGTTGGTGGCCAGCAGGGCAGGGTGCGCGTCACCGGCGGGCGAGGCGCCGCCGAGGTTGCCGCCGACGGTGCCGCGATTGCGGATCTGCGGAGAACCCACAGTGCGCGACGCCTGAGCCAGACCGGGCAGCCGGTCGGAGTAGCGGTTGATGATCTTCACGAACGGCACGCCGGAGCCCAGCCGGATACGGCCGTCGGCCTGCTCCTCGACCTTGAACACGTCCCGGCAGGGGTTCAGGTCCAGAATCGCGGTGGGACGGTGCACGTCGAAGTTGAGTTCGACCATCACATCGGTGCCACCCTGGATCGGATGCGCCTCGGGGCGATCAGCCTTCAGCTGGAGGGCGTGCTCCCAGCTCTCGGGGTGTAGGAAATCCATTGCAGTCCTTCAGAAATCGAGTTCCGGATCGCCGGGGCGGCCGGAACTTCGCGAACGTCGGTGCCACACAGGGCCGTTGTGCTCAGCTGCCCCGGTACGTCGAGTACGAGTAGGGGCTCAGCAGCAGGGGCACGTGGTAGTGCTCGGTGGGGTCTTCGACGGTGAAGTCGATGGTGACCACCGGATAGAACGGGCTGACCGCGGCGGTGTCGAAGATCAGTCGGTGCGCGCCGGGACTCGGAGCGGGCAGATCCTTGATCCGGCCGTCGTCGTCGGTATGGCGCTCGGCGAGGATCTCGCCCGCGGCACTTTCCAAACGTACCGCCATGCCCGCGGCCGGTCGTCCGGTCGCGGCATTGAGTACATGAGTGGACAGGCTCACAGCGCGTCCTCCAGAAGTTTGCGGACCCGAAGTCCGGTGATGTCGGCCAGCTCACGGCGAACTACGAATTGCTCTTCGTTAGCTGTATTACTCATCCGGTGGCGTAATTGACCGAGCATCTCCTCGGCGCTACGACCGGACGCCCGAATCAGGAAGACGTGGCCGAACTGCTGTTCGTACGACAGATTGCCCGCCGCCAGCTCCTGCAGCACCCGCGCGTCGGCATCCGACGCGCCGGACTGTTCCTGCGCGGACCACTGGGCCTCACGCTCGGACTGATGCTTGGCCGCCGTGCGCTCGCCGATGCGGGGATGCGCGTCCAGCGCCTCCGTCACATCCTCCCAAGCGAGCTCCGTGACCCCTGTCACCGCGGCGGCGATCAAGCTCGACTCGTCCGCGTACGGCCGGTTCGCGACCATCTTCCGTGCCCATGTCCGGGACGCATTGCAGGTCAGCAGGTGCGCCTCGGCCTCTTCCAGGGGCAGCGAACCGAGCCATTCCAGGCGACTCGACATCCGACCTCCATCCCTCATTGGCGTGTGTCAACCACTAAACCCGCCGGGCGGTCATGCCCGAAAGGACGAGACCTCCGAACCTGTGGCCCGCGACACAGGGGCGCGTTTGTAGTTACATCCAAGTTCGGTAACCCGACGGTCACCGACTGTTAGCCTCGGACATCGTGCGGTTACGTTCCCTCTTGACCATGAAGGACCTCGGCCTACGGCTCGTCACCGGAGAGGACGAGTTGGACCGATTCGTCCGCTGGGTCGTAACCACGGACATGCTCGAGCCCAGCAGATACCTCTCCGGCGGCGAATTCGTGCTCACGGGCATGCAGTGGCGTCATACGCCCGAGGACAGTGAAACGTTCGTCGGCGCCCTCGCGAAGGCACGAGTGGCCGCGCTGGCGGCCGGAGACGCCCTCTACGGCGAAGCGCCCGAGGATCTCGTCGAGGCCTGTAAGAAACACCGAATTCCGCTGTTCCGGGTCGAGGAGCACATCGCCTTCGCGACGGTCACCGAGCAGATCAACCGGAAGCTGTCCTCCGGCCGAGCCGCCGACCTCAGCGCGATCCTCGACCGGCATCGGCAGCTGGTCTCCGGCAGCGGGCTGGATTCGGTGCTCGACCTGGTGCACCGCACCCTCGGCACCCGGTGCTGGGTGGTGTCCTCGCTGGGACGCGTGGTGGCCGGACCGCCGAAGGGGCTGCCCGAGCAGGTGCTCTCCGCCTTCCTGGGCGCGCGGCGACTACCACATGTGTTGAGCCACAACACGATTCGATACTCGCTGTTCGCGGTGGACGCCGACGGGACCTCGCGGATCGCGGACTGGTTCCTGGTGTTCGAGAGCGACTACAAGGACTGGCCCGAGGAGCGGCGGGCGCTGATCGGCGAGCTGGCCGCGGTGGTGTCGCTGGAACGCGCGCGGCAGGACGATCGGCAGAGCGCCGAAGGGCGGCTCGCGCAGGAGCTCATCGAGCTGATCATGTCGGATGCCAAACCGGCGGACATCATTTCGCGCCTGGAGCTGACCGGGCTGGGGCTGTCGGACCGCTATATCGCGGTCGCGGCCACCGCCGATTCGGGTGCGGTGCGGCCCGGTGAGCTGCGGGCGGTGCTGCGCGAAATCCTCTACGGCAAGAGCCCGGCCGTCGGCGTCGTGGACGGCGAGGTGATCCTGCTGGTCGCGCTCGGCGACAACAAGGCCCTCGACGATCACGTGCACCGGGCCATCGAGGCGCTGGAACCGGGGCTGCAACTGAGCCGGTTGTCGGTGGGCATCAGCGGCGCGGTCGACGGCGAAGGCCTGCGCGGCGCCGTGGAGGAGGCCCGGTACGCACGGCGGATGGCCGCCGAGCGGTCGGAGCCGACAAGCGTTGTGCGCCATGACGAATTGGCCACCCACATGCTGCTGCTGGCCAGCGTGCCCGATGAGGTGCGGCGCATGTTCCGGGTGCGGCTGCTGGACCCGCTGCGGGTCTACGACCAGGACAATCGCGCGGATCTGGTGCACACGCTCGAGACGTTCCTGGAGCTGTCCGGGTCCTGGACCAAATGCGCGGAACTACTGCACGTGCACGTGAACACGCTGCGCTACCGCATTCAGCGCATCGAGGAACTCACCAACCGCGACCTGTCGCGACTCGAGGACCGGGTCGACTTCTTCCTGGCGCTGGCCCTGCGCTGAATTGACCAAAGCAGTGTGGCCGTGACGTATCCGTGACGGCCACACCGCTTTTCACATCCGAGCGCTATTCCACCGTCAAGCGTGGCGGCGGATTGCCGTGCGGCAGTTCCGGGCCGACCGCGACGAGGCTGCCGGGCTTGCGCCCCTTGCCCCAGCCGATCTTCTCGCGGTAACGGCCGATGTGGGATTCGGGGATCAGCGCCGCATCGGGCAGCGGGGTCGAATCCGGGGCGACGTACAGCGCGTCGGCCGGGCAGTACGCCTCGCACATGAAGCAGGTCTGGCAGTCGGATTGCCTTGCGATGAGCGGGATTCCGCTCGCCGTTCGGTCGAAGACATTGGTGGGGCAGACATCGACGCATTTGTCGCAGGCGATGCACTCGTCTGCGAGCACCAGTTCGATCACGACGCCACCGCCAGGGTGGTGTTGGTCGCGGTGGTCGTCGAGGTCCAGACCTCGTCCAGGCCGCCGGACACGATGTGGTGGTGCTGACCCGGATCCAACTCCGGGTGATCGGCGCGCTTGCTCATGCCACGGGTCTCCTTGCGCGCCAACGTGGATCGATACATGAGACGGCCGACCGCGGTGATGGCGGCGGCCTGGCGGGCGCGCACCCGCTCCGCACCGGTGCCACCCAGCCCCAGGGCGGCACGATCCCACAGGTCGTCGAGTGCGGCCAGGGCCGGGCGGACGCGGTCGCCGTGGCGCAGGTAGTTCTTCTCGAACGGCAGCAGTTCGTGCTGCGCGTCGGCGAGAACCTCCTCCGCCGCAATCGATTCCGAGGCCTCGGGACGCAGCCCGACGCGGCCGGTGGCCCGCAGCGCGGCGGGATCGGCGTCCTCCGATGCCAGCGCGAACAGGGCCGCGCCGCGTCCCGCCCAGCTGCCCGAGGACATGGCCCACGCCGAATTGTGGCTGCCGCCACCGGTGAAACCACCGCAGATGCGTTCGCGGGTGGCGGCGTCACCGGCCGCGTACAGGCCGGGAACCGTGGTGGCACAGTGGTCGTCGACGATGTCGATGCCGCCAGTGCCGCGCACCGTGCCCTCGGCGAGCAGGTCCACCTCGAAGCGGTCGGTGAACGGGTCGATGCCGCGCCGGTCGAACTGCAGGAAGAAGTTCGGCTGCCCCAGCCGCATCTGCGCCTGCACGGTGGCGTCGGCGCGATCGAGCTGCGCGAACACCTTCTCCGACAACAGGGTCTGCGCGATGACCGAGCGCCCCTTGGTCGAGCCCGCGCCCTCGAGCACGCTGCCGTCCTCGTGGAAGAAGGTGGCGTAACCGTAGTAGGCGGTCTTGGTGATGGTCGAGCCCTTGGGCACGATGCCGTAGGCGTTGGAGAACTCCATGCCGGAGAACCGCGCACCCACCTCGGCCGCCATCAGCGCGCCGTCGCCGGTGTTCACGTTGGTGCCCAGCGCCCGCGACAGGAACGCACAACCACCGCTGGCGAGCACCACCGCACCGGCGGTGACCTGGTAGTCCTGCTCGTCCTGACGCCGGTAGCCCGCCGCGCCGCGCACCACGCCGTCGGCGTCCACCAGAAGTTCCAGGGCGGGAGCGTGATCGAGGATTCGCACCCCGAGCCGCTGCACCCAGGCGCGCATGCGGCGCATGTACTCCGGGCCCTGCACGCCGGTGCGGATCTGCTCACCGGTCTCCGGCGACACCGGGAACGGGTAGCGGCCCTCGACGGCCAGGCGGCTCATATTGGCGTAGGTCTGGTCGAGGACCCGGTCCATCCAATAATGGTCCGCCAGATGGCCACCGAGGGCTTCCCGGCTGGCCTTGGCATTGGCGCGGGCGGTCGCCTCCGGGGCGACGTACCAGACGCCGGTGCCGGAAGGCGCTGTCGCGCCGCTGGTTCCGCAGTAGCCCTTGTCCACCAGCACCACTTCGGCTCCGGCTTCCCGGGCGTGGACGGCGGCCCAGCAGGCGGCGGGTCCGCCACCGATCACCAGCACATCGGTCCTGATCTGCCATGGTTCGCTCATCGGCGTCGTCCTCCCGGGAGTTGGTGCCCGGAACCGTAAGCCGCTCAGCCATCGCGGCTGAACGATTCCGATCAGCCTGATCCTTGCGCGGCCGAATTTCCCACCCGGTGGAAACCTGTTTGGAGATTCGGCCGCACGAGCCGATGATCAGGCCTTCTCGTGGGTGGTACCCGGCCGTGGCGTGATGCTCATGAGCTCGCAGGGCTCCAGCACGCTGAGTCGATGCCACTGCCCGGGCGGCACCACGAAGCAGTCGCCGGGCGTCAGCGTCGCGTGCGGCCGCACGCCGTCCCCCTCATCGCGCAGGAAGACCGCGAGCCGCCCGCGCAGCAGGCACAGCACCTCCTCCCCTGCCGGATGTCGTTCCCACACATCGGAATGCACCGCCCGGTCGTCCTCGGCCCGGAAGGCGGCCACGGTCCACAGGCCCGGGTCCGCACCCGGATTGCCGCGCCCGGTGATGTCGACCGAGCCACCGGCGCGGAGCTGGATCAACGTGTCGAACATGTCGGCGGTCGCTGTCATGAGATGATTCCTCACACTCGTTTTCTAACGCGTTCGAAAACTAGTGTGCAGCCGATAGAGGAGACTTGTCCAGTGCCAGCCGACCACTCCGCCACCCCCGGCGCCGCGCGCACCGGCCGACCGCCGCGCACCTCCCGCGCGCAGATCCTCACCGCCGCACGCACTCTGATCGACCGCGACGGCTGGCAGACGCTGTCGATGCGGCGACTGGCCGCCGAACTCGGCACCGCGCCGACCACGCTCTACCACCACATCCGCGACAAGCAGGACCTGCTCGTGCAGCTGCTCAACGATTCGGCGGATCGACTCGAACGCCCGGTACTGCCGACGGATCCCAAGCAGCGCATCCTCGCCGCCGCGACCGTCATGCACGACGGCCTGGCCGCGGCCCCCTGGATGGTCGAGGTGCTCACCGCCGACGCGGTCCTCGGCGACTCCGCGCTGTGGATGGTCGAGGCGATGATCGACGGGGCGATCGATTGCGGGCTCACCCCCGAGGACGCGGTACACCTCTACCGCACCATCTGGTACTACACGGTGGGCGAGATCCTGGTGCGCGCCAACACCATTCGCCATCGCCCCGACCCGCAGCCGGACTACCGCCAGGCCGTCATGGGCGATACCGACCGCAATTCCGCGTGGCCGCGACTGGCCGCGTTGGCGCAGTGGTGGCCGGAGCTCACCGCGCAGGACACCTACGCGACCGGGCTACGCGCGATCGTGAACGGAATGCTGGACGCGAACTAGCGGCAGGCCTCGGCCATCCCGGACAACCACACCCGGACGGCGGCGCGCTGCGCCGGAGTGAAGGCGGCCTCCAACTCGGCCTCGCGACGATCCACCGCGATCTCGGCCCGCGCGTACAGTTCTCGGCCCGCGTCGGTGACGTAGATCTGATGGGTGCGACGGTCGGTCGGGTGCGGACGGCGCTCGATGAGGCCCTCTTTCTCGAGGCCACCGAGCATTTCATTGGCCGCTTGCCGGGAACTCGCCACCTCACGCGCGATATCGGCGACCGACATCCCGGGCCGATGCTGGGTCATCATCAACGTCGCGTACTGCGAGCTGGTGAGCCCGAAATCGGCGAGCGACTCGCCGATAGCCGAGCGCATGCTGAGCCACACCTTGCGGACCATGAACGTCAGCGAACCGCCCTCGCGCCCATCGGAACTCACCATGCGGCCACCCTTCGGAGATTGACAGGTTCTTGACGATTGTGCAGACTTCGTTCGTCAGGTTCCTACCAATCTTATCGAAGGTATCCATGACCACGCCTCCGGCACTGCCGACCTCGCGGCAGCGGCTCATTCTCACCGTCCTCCTGCTGTCCTCCCTGCTGATCTGGCTCGACAACACCATCCTCGGCACCGCGCTGGAAACCCTCGCCGACCCGGTGCGCGGCCTGGGCGCGAGCCCCGGCCAACTGCAATGGGCCACCGGCTCTTACACACTGGTCTTCGCCGCGCTGATGTTCACCGCGGGCGCCCTCGGCGACCGATTCGGCCACCGCACCGTGCTCACCACGGGTTTGGTGGTCTTCGCCGCATCCTCCGTCTGGGCGGCCTACTCCGGCAGCGCGGGCGAACTGATCGCCGCGCGCGCCGCCATGGGCATCGGCAGCGCACTCATCATGCCCGCCACCATGGCCATCCTCACCTGGACCTTCACCGGACCGGCCCGCGCCACCGCGATCGGCCTGTTCTCCACCTCCGCGGGCGTGGGCCTGGCCGCCGGGCCACTGCTGGCCGGCGTGCTGCTCGACCACTTCTGGTGGGGCTCGGTGTTTCTGGTGAACGTGCCCGTGGTGGCGGTCGCGCTCATCGGCATCGCGGCGCTGGTGCCGAACTTCCGCAGCCCGATTCCGCGGCCCCTCGATTTCGCCGGACTGCTGCTGTCGATCAGCGGGCTCGCGGCGCTGGCGTACGGCCTGATCCGGGCCGGACAGGTCGCCTCGTGGACACCGGTGCAGGTGTGGGGGCCGATCGCGGCGGGGCTGATCCTGCTCGCGAGCTTCGTCGTGGTCGAATTGCGTTCCAGCCAGCCGAGTTTCGACCCGCGACTGCTGGCGCGGCGAGTCTTCGGCGGCGGCAATGCGGCCCTGGGGCTGTTGTTCCTGGCGATGACCGCGGTCGGCTTCTACAGCGCGTTCTATCTGCAAGGGGCGCGCGGATTCTCGCCGCTCGCGGCCGGTCTCACCAATTCGCCTGCCGCACTCGGGGTGATCGTGGGCGGACCGCTCGGCGTGCGACTGGTACGACGGTGGCCGCTGTGGATCGTCACCTCCAGCGCCTTGACCATCGCGGCGCTGTGCATGGGCACCTTCGCGTTCTACGGTCTGCACACGCCGATCGCCTTGATGGTGCTGATCTCCGCGATCCAGGGGCTGACCATCGGCATGGTGATCGGATCGGTGACCGGAACCCTTATGGGCACACTGCCTTTGGACAGCGCGGGGACCGGATCGGCGGTCACCAATACGGTGCGGCAGACCGGCAGTGTGCTCGGCATCGCGATCGGCGGCACCATCATGTCGATCGTGTACCGCAACGGCATCGACGGTGCGGCGCACGATCTTCCGGCGGAGTCGGCGGATCGCGTGCGGGCGTCGGCCGAGCAGGCCCGGCACATCGCCGCGGCCATCCACCGTCCCGATCTGGCCCACGCGGCAGACCTGGCGTTCATTCACGCCATGCACGTCGGCGCGATCTGGACCATGCTGTTCGCCCTCTCGGCGGCAGCCGCCTTGATCGTCTTCCTGCGTCCGGTGCGGAAACCCGAACCCGCCCCGGTGCCGGACGGTGAAACCGTGGGCGCACGACCGTAAACCGCATATCCCGCCGCATCGACCATGCGGCGGGATACGGCTGGTTTGAGACTTCTCCCGCTATGACCTGGAATTTCCGGTCTAAGTCTCACTGGGAAGTTCAATGAGATCCTGGAACTCATGAGCATCGACGAGATCATCGAATTCATCGAAGCGCTGGGCGGGGTGCTGACCCTGCGACCCGGCCCCGGAGACGGGTTTCCGGAAATCGCCTGGGGCGACGTGTTCTTCTACTACTCCCCCAGCGGTGAGATCCCGACCGCCACACAGCCTTTCGCGACCATCGTGACCAAGGACTATCCCGACGACCGGGCCTCACGTTTGGATCGACCGGATGCCTTCCGGCTCAATATCAGCGCGGGCCGCGAGGCGTTCGCCGAACAGACGGGGTACACACCTCGCGAAGCCGCCGACCATCCGGTGGACTCGAGTCGGGCCGATGTCCTGCTCGCACATCCGGTCTACGCCGGGGCAGCCTGGCTGGCGGTGGTGAACCCCGGTCCAGGCACCGCGCGGGCAGTCGAAGGGCTGCTGGTAGCGGCACATTCCCGGGCTCGCGGCCGATTCGAGACCGCCGAGGGTTGTGTGTAACCCGCGTTAGCACTTACCTTGGAGTGTGTTGCACCGCACAGGCGCGGGAGCCGAACCTCCGCGCCTGCCGCGGCGCACGGCACGCATGACGAGGAGGCAACGATGGCTCTGACGACCACCAACAACGGTCCGGCACAGCGGGACTACGCGGATCTACTGCACACCCTGTCGGAGGGATCGGTGCAGCGGCGCTTCGATCCCTATCTGGACATCGACTGGGACGCACCGGAATTCGCGATCGACCCGAAAGATTCGCGCTGGGTGCTCGCGCCGGAGATCGATCCACTGGGCGCGACCAGCTGGTATCGGGCGCAACCGCTGGACCGGCAGATCGAGATCGGACGCTGGCGCGTCGCGAACGCCGTCAAGGTCGGCGCGGCCTTCGAGAGCATCCTGATTCGCGGAATGATGCAGTACATCATGAAGCTGCCCAACGGCTCTCCGGAATTCCGCTACTGCCTCCACGAGATGACCGAGGAGTGCAACCACATTCAGATGTTCCAGGAGCTGGTCAACCGGATCGGCGTCGACGTGCCGGGCATGCGGCCGATGTTCCGGACGCTCTCGCCGTTCATCGGCGTCGCGGGCGGATACGCCTGGGCCATTCTGTTCATCGGCATTCTGGGCGGCGAGGAACCGATCGACCACTACCAGAAGGCGATCATCCGCAATGGCGCGAACCTGCCGCCGGCGGTGGTGCGCTGCATGGAGATTCATATCGCCGAGGAAGCCCGGCACATCTCCTTCGCCAATGAATTCCTGATGGAACACGTGCCGGGCATGAACGTGCTCTACCGCAATGTCTGCGGCATCGCCTTCCCCCTCGCGATGCGCTGGCTGGCCGGCGAGATCATGGCTCCCCCGCCGGAGTTCGCGCGCCGCTTCGACATTCCGGACGCGGTGATCAAGGAGGCGTTCTGGCGCTCGCCGACCGCGGCCAAGACACTGTCGGGCTACTTCGGCGATATGCGTTCGCTCGCGGGTGATCTGGGTCTGATGAATCCGGTGACCAAGCGCCTGTGGAAGTTGCTGCGCATCGACGGCGACCAGTCCCGCTACCGCAGCGAACCCGATCGCCGGGTCATGCGCGTGGCCTGACACTGTCCGCAGCGGACTACTCCCGGCGCGTTTCGGTCACCCACCTGCGCATATCACGCTAAGTTGAGCGCATGTCCAGATTGACTGGCCGCCGGGTCCGCACCCGGTTCGAGGCGCTCGTCGCCCTCGCCGCAGTGGTCGGCATCGCGAATTCCCAGGCCATCGCGACGGCCGATGAGCCCGATCCGCTCGTGGTGATCTCCGGTTCGGATCTGCTGGCCGCCATCCAGGGCGGTCGGCTGCTCGGCGTTCCCCCGCTGCCCGCGCTGGCGGCGGGGGAAGCCGCGAAACTGGCGAACCCCGACTACTGGTCGAACTACATCCACGAGGTGCTGGCGAACAACACGGTGCTGTTGCCGCTGCCGACCGACGTCGTCAAACCCGATGCGCTGCTGCCACATGCGCCGATCGCGGCCGGAGGGTACGTCTCCGCACTGCCCAGCGCGCCGATCGACCTGCGCGATGTCACCTATCAGTGGGCCGGGCGCACCAAGACGGTCGGCGACTTCCTCGACGACACCGAGTCCGACGCACTGGAATTCGCGCACGACGGGACCGTGGTGGCCGCCTACTTCGCCAATGGATGGAGTGACGACCAGTCGCATCAGGCGTGGTCGATGACGAAATCGTTCGTCTCGACCCTGGTCGGTATCGCCTCCGACCAGCACCTGATCGACTCGCTCGACGATCCGGTCGACAAGTACGTGCCGGAGTTGAGCGGCACCGCATGGCAGGGCACCACACTGCGCAATATCCTCGAAATGCGTTCCGGCATCGAATGGGACGAGCACAGCGAGGATCTGTCACACAACACGCAGGTCACCGAATGGATCGACCTGGCGCTGGACTACTACACGAACGGGCGGACGGGCCAGACCCGCAACGGGTACCTGGCATCACTGCCGCGGGTCGAGGACCAGGGCGCGCGGTTCAACTACAACAGCGCCAATACCCAGGTGCTCGCCTGGATGCTGGAGAAGCTCTACGGCAAACCGTTCAACGAGGTGCTCTCCGAACAACTCTGGCAGCCCGCGGGCATGGAGGCTCCGGCCGACATCATGACCGACCGGGTGGGCGGAGCCATCGCCTCCGAGGAGTTGTTCGCCAGGCCAAGGGATTTCGTGCGCCTCGGTGAACTGATGCGCAATGGCGGACGCACACCCGAAGGGCGGCAGGTGGTATCGCAGCAGTGGGTCACCGCGGCCACCACCGGGATGCTGCCCGCCAGCGACGCCGGGGACACCACGCCCGGCGGGTACGGATACCAGTGGTGGAGCGGTGCGACACCGGATGGATTCCAGGCCAACGGCTTTCAGGGTCAGTACATCACCGTGAGCCCGGACGCGTGCCTCACCGGGCTGCGGCTGGCGCACACCATTCAGCTCGGCACCGACGGCACATTCGTCGGGCAGGGCAACAGCGAATGGCATGCGCTCTACCTGGCGGTGCTGGAGCGGCTCGGCGGATGCGCTCAGTGATGATCGACGAAGTCGCGCAGTAGCGGACCGGTGTCCGCGGGATCCTCGATCATGGGCGTGTGGCCGCAGTCGAGGGTTTCGAGGCGGACGCCGGAGACTCGGCGGTAGTCGTCGAAAGACGCAGGCAGCCAGCGCTTGTCGGCGGAACCGTGGATCACCATGCTGGGCAGCGCGAGTGCGGCCAGGCGGTCGGATTCCGGTTGCGCCCGCAGGTAGTCGTCCGAGGCCGCCGAGGTCGCGGTGAGGCTGCGATAGGTCATACCGTGCACATCGGCGATCACCTCGTCGGGGATCACGACATCGCGGGTGAAGGCGCTGCTCAGGGCAACTCGGATGGCGGCGTCGGGCAGCAGCGGCCACACGGCCTGGCCGAGCCCCGGCAGCGACAGCAGTGCCGAGGCCGGACCGTTGTCGGTGAAGGCGTCCAGGCGAGCGCCGGTGTCGATCAGCGCGATCGCGCTGACCAGGTCGTGGCGCTGTTCGGCGAGCGAGGTCGCCACGTACCCGCCGCTGGAATGTCCGATGAGGATCGCCCGGCCGACGCCGAGCCGGTCGAGGACGATGCCGACGCGGCGCGACTGCTCGGCAATGCTGTAGCCGCTGTCCGGTTTCGCCGACTTGCCATCCCCCAGCAGATCGACGCGTATCACGTAGCGGCCCCGCAACGCGGGCATGACCTGATCCCACCAGGCGGTCGATCCGGCCAGCCCATGGATCAACACCACCGCCTCGGTGCTGGGCGTCCCGCTGACGACGACATGCATGTCGCCGTCGGGAAGCGTCACCATCTCGTCCTGGGGGACATCGGCCCGAACCACCTGGGTGCCAATGGAATTCGCGGTGCACATGACGATGAGCACTGCGGCGCACAGGAATCCGGCGCGGCGCCGAGCTCGCGCCGCAGCGGTGGTCGTGACGGTCATGGGGGTCCTCCTCGGGATCGGTCTGGATCCCCACCCTCCACGCTGGCGACCAACCCGTATTGAACAAATGTCCGCGCCGCTCAGTGGCCGAGCAGGCGGGACTTCTCGGCGGCGAATTCGGCGTCGGTGAGCGAACCTTCGCGATGCAGCCGGGCCAGCTCCGAGAGCTGGTGGATGCGCGCGGATTCGTCGGTGTAGGAGTTGCCGAAGGGGCGGGTGGCCTCGTGGATGTGCACCTGCGATGTGCCGGTGGGCGCTTCGCCGACCCGGGGTTGTGACGCCTCGACATCGATGGTGACCCGCTTGCGATTGTGCGGGGCGGCGTAGACGACGACGTTCTGCCACTTGCGGAAGCCGCCCGCGGTGATCCGGCAGTAGGTCTCGTACGGCTTCTGGCCGGGCAGCGTGACCCGCAGGTGGTAGAGGCGCACGAAGCGTCCGAACCGACCGATGTCGGAGGCCCCGCCGATCATGGTGTTGGTCTGCTTGGCCTCGAGCACCACGGCCGTGCCACGGATCCCCCGCTTCAGCAGCCGCTTGTCGTTGTTGCCCATGCCCACCATGGACAGGTACATCCCGTAGACGAACGGCCCCCACCACACCACCACGATGATGAAGGCCGACAGTGCGAATTTCACCGGATGCGGTAGTCCCGCAATGTTGTTCACGGCCAGGATGGCGGGCAGGAACGCGACCGACATCACGACGAAGATCGTCCACGAGACCACGGACAATTTACCTACGGTCATCTGCGCACCACCTGGCCCCGTGGACCCCTATCGAACGAGCTGTCCAGGCATTATGTACCGCGCGATCGGCACTCGCAGCCGAAGGACCGGGACCCGCCGCGTGACGCGGGGATCAGCGCGAAGCCGGTGCGGACACCATGCGCAGCGCGGTCGACGTGGGCAGCCCCGGGACCGCCGTGAGCGACCCGGCGGGCAGCGGTGAGAGACCGCGGACGACCTCCGGCGGCAGAAAGTCCGGGGCGGTGGTCAGCCAGGCGCGCACATGCCCCGAGCCGGTGTGGACCAGGGCGGGGTGGCGATCGACCGCCACCTGATGCAGGACCTCAGCGGCGAGCCGACCAGCGGGGCCGGAGTCGTCGTCGGCCAGTTCCTGGCTGATGCCGTGCAGGAGCAGGCGACCGTCGGTCTGTGCGCAGCGAAAGGCGTAGCGCACCTTCATCGTTCGACCATCGGGTCGACGCATGGTCCATTCGCCGGTCCCGGCCCGATCCGGGGCGGCGGTGTCGATGGCTTCGAGGATCTCGGCCAGCTCGGGCAGCTGTGTGAAGGTGGACAGCAGGTCGGTGAGAGACGGCTCGCCGAGATCGGGCAGTCCGTAGAACTCCCCGCAGCCGGGATGACAGACCGGGCGCGGGCGGCCCGGATCGGTCACGTCCCAGGTCCAGCCCAGGGCGCGCGGTGGCGGGGGCGGGTTCTCGTCGCGGCCGCCGAGCCACACCATGACGGCGTGCACCTGGCGGCCGGGACCGAGAATCGGTCGGGCGTAGGCCAATCGGGTGCCTGGGGTGAGGTCGACCAGGGTCTGTGAGTCCTTGAGGTTGTCGACGACGACCCCCACGAGCTTCTGGACCATGGCCAGTGAGCTGCCCCGGAACACATTGCTCAGCGGTCGCCAGTTGCGGGCCCGCGATCCGGCGGCAACCACGGTGGGTGCGTCCGAGAAGGTCTCGATGACCAACCATTCCCCGTCACCCACAGCGATACCCCCGGCCGTCCATAGTTGCCGATGGTAACGAACATGACCGGGGTTCGCAGTCCAGACATCGTCGGGCAACCTCAATGCTGCTCTCCGGCCACCACCACCTGCTCCACGTCGACCCCGGTGCGGGTCCCGAACCAGAAGTTCGACGCGGCCGTAAAGCCCGGGTCCAGGCGGCCGTCCGGGGTGGTGATCGCCGCGCCCGACCAGGCCACGTAGCCGTCCGGACGGACCAGCACGGCGGCGGGGATGCCGTCCGGAAGTTGGCGCACCGCAACGAGATCCACCACCGGATGGCTGAAGCCCGCAGCGTGGGACACGCCCCCGCCGCCGTCGAGCAGCAGGATCGCGCGCCCTCGCGCCAGCAGATCGGAGACCGCGCGCGGACCCTGACCGGCGACTTCCACGGTGAGGTTCGGGAAGAATTCGCCCGCCCAGTCGCCGTCGCCGGGCGCGCTCGGGTAGCTCACGGAGTGGCCGTTGACGACATCGGCGAGCCGGTCGTGCGCGTCCGGATTGCTGAGCAGTTCGCGGATGAACGCGCGCAGCGGATCGTGTTCCGGCTTCGGGTTCATCAGCATGGCCTGCACGCGGGTGTTCTCGATGACCCGGGCCGCCACCGGCTGCCGCTCGGTCGAATAGCTGTCCAGCACAGCGGGATCCGCGCCACCACGCAGCACCGCGACCAGCTTCCAGCCGAGATTGACCGCGTCCTGCAGGCCCGCGTTGAGACCCTGCCCGCCCAGTGGATAGTGCACGTGGGCGGCGTCCCCGGCCACGAACAGTCTGCGGTCGCGGTAATCGGTGACAAGGCGGGTGAAATCGCTGAATCTGCTGGTGTATTCGAGGTTCTCCAGGTCGACGTGACGGCCGGTGATGCGGCCGAGAGCGGCCTGGAATTCCTCGGTGGTGATGGGACGGCGGCGGTCGGGTTCGGGGCCGTCGAACTCGAAGGTGATGATGCGGCTGGACCCGAACCTGTTGAGGTTCAACAGGGTCCAGCCGGTCGGGGTGGGCTGCCAGCCGGGGCGCAGCTGATCGGGATGCGGTAGTCGCGCCATGCCGAGCATGGCGCGCAGGGTGGGTGGGTATTCCAGGGTCGGGAAGGCCCCCGATTCCCGCACGATGCTGCGCGGACCGTCACAGCCGATCCCGAATTCGGCGCTCAGCGTGTAGTTCTCGGTGCCCGCCCGCACCGAGAACGTGACGCCGTCGTCGTCCTGACCGACCTCGGTGACGGTGTGGCCCCGCCGGATCACCGCGCCCAGCCCCGCCGCCCGCTCGCCGAGTGCCCGCTCCAGATCGGCCTGGGCGAGACCGATCATCACCGGGCCCTCGATCGCTCGGGTACGCAGGGTCAGCCACGGGTATCCGGCGAATTGGAATGGCTCCCGGACGATTTCGCGATAGTCGGCCTCCACGCGCGGGAAGCGCAGGATGCCGCGCCGGGCCAGGGTCTGGATGGCCCGCGCGTGGTAAGTGCCCGCCTTCGGCTGGTCGCTGACCTCGGTACGGGATTCCAGCACCAGCACCGAAACACCGTGCAGCGCCAGCTCTCCGGCGATCAGCATGCCCACCGGGCCGCCGCCGGACACCACTACCTCGAAACGCTCCGTCATCCGATGGTCCTCTCTGCCGGTCACACTCGTGGATGGTCGATCAGCTGGTCAGCGCAGCCGCACGGGCAGCGCCGACGGTCGGCGCAGGCCGATTCCGAAATCCCAGGGCACCGCGGCCGCGTCGACCGTGAGCTCGGCGGCGGGATAGCGGGTGAACAGCCGGGTCAGGATGGTGATCAATTCCAGCTGCGAGAGCGCCGAACCCATGCACCGGTGCATGCCGTACCCGTACTGGAGATGTTGGCGCACCGGACGTTCCAGGTCGATGGCCAGCGGATCGGGGAACACCTCGGGGTCGCGGTTGGCGGCGGTCACCCACGGGTAGGCGATGGCACCGACCGGCAGGGTGCCCGCGGTGGTCTCGAGCGGATTGGTCAGTTGCCGTGGGAAAGCTCCCGGGGTGCCCAGGGGCATGAGCCGCAGGATCTCGTCGATCAGCCGGGGCACGTACGTGGTCGGGTCCGCGGCGACCTGCCGGTACAGGGGCGGGTGGGCGAGCGCCGCGTAGACGGTCTTGCTGAGCATGGTGGCGATATTGTTGTCGCCGCCGAGCACGATGCCCATGACCGTGCCCTGCAACAGGCCGGTGTCGATATCGGCGTATTCGGGTTCGGCCGCGCGCCGCTTGTAGACGGCGAGCAGGCCGGTGTCGTCGTGGGTGCTGTCATCGGCCAGCAGGCGACCGACCCAGTCCCACAGCGCGATCCACGCCGTTTCGATGCCGGGGATATTGTCACGGTCCGCGAACTGCACGATGCGGCCCTGCTCGTTCATCCATTCGGCCTGCTCGACGGGAACGCCCAGCAGCCGCAGCGCGGCCTGCGCCGGGACGAGACGGAAGACATCGCGAACCAGGTCCGGCTGTCGGGCCGCCTCGAGGCGTTCGAACGCGGTATCGGTGAGTTCGGCGATGGCGGGCTCCCATTCGGCCAGCGCCCGGGCGCTGAACTCGTGGGAGACGAAGCGGCGCACGACACCGTGGACGGGGGCATCCAGGTTGATCAGGACTTCCGGAGCCCAGTTGGTCGGCATGAACGAGGGGCCGCCCTCGACATTGCAGAGTTCGCGGCTGGCGGTGCCGTCGAGCAGCAGCGCACGGACATCCGCGTAGGAGGTCAATGCGACAGCGCTGTGGCCGCTCGGCAATTCGATGCGGTCGAAGCCGTCGGACTCGCGGGGCAGGTGACGCACGAACGGTTCGGGGGTGTCGAGGTGCGGGATGTCGGTGACGCGGACGTGGACGGCGGGGATGCTGAGAGTCATTGCGGGTCCTCGGTTTCGGGCCGCAGCAGCACCGCGACCAGGACGACGAACAGCAGGGAGAGAGCGGTCAGCACCCAGAGCACGGGGTGCAGGGCATCGTTGTAGGCCTGAGCCAGCAGGGATCTGTCTACGGCGGTGCCGACGGTGGAGAGGTCACCGGCGGCGGTCGCGGTCGCGGCCCGGTCCACCACCTGACCGCCGAGTGAGGCGGGCAGCAGATCGTGGACCCGTCCGGTCACCAAAGTCGCCAGGACCGAGGCGTATACGGCGACCGCGACGGCTTCGCTGCCCAGCCGCACGGTCGAGACCAGCCCGGACACCATGCCCGCGCGGGCCGGTGACACCGACCCGATGGCCTGGCCGTCGACCAGGCCCACTCCGAGGCCGAAGCCCGCGCCGAGCAGCACCAGCGGTCCGGCGACCGACAGCACCGACCGGTCGACGCCGACCACGGTCAGCCAGGCGGTGCCCGCCGCGTACAGCGCGACGCTGACGGTGAGGATGACGCGCGGCGAAACACCTTGCTGGGCAAGCTTTCCGGCGAGAATCGGGGCGACGATCACCGGGACGGTCATGATCAGCATGACCGCGCCGACGGTCCCGGTCGGCAGGTCCCAGACCACGGTGAGGAAGGTCGGGAAGTAGGTCAGCAGCGCCACGAAACCGATCGCACCGGCCACCGGCACCAGCAGCAGGCCAACCAGGGTCGGGTTACGCAGGAGGCTCAGGTCCAGCAGGGGGTTGTCGGTATGCCGTTGCGCCACAGTGAATCCGGCCAGCACCACCAGCCCGGCGACGATCAGCGCGAGGGTGCCGAGGCCGGTCCAGCCCCAGGTGTTGGACTGCACGATTCCGGCGATCACCAGTGCCAACCCGGACGCGAACAGCACGGCCCCGCGATAGTCGATCGGCGGCCGCTGCGCATGCGCCACATCGCGCACCCCGCACGCCAGGCCGAGCCCGAAGGCGACCAGGATCAGCACCGCGTTCACCGCGAACATGCCCGGCCACCCGACCAGGCTGATCGCCGCCGCCGAGATGGAGGGCCCGAAGCCGAGCCCGACACCGGCGATGGTGCCGAACACCGCGAACACCCGGGTACGCTGCGCCCCTTCGAATTTCGAGGCGAGCAGGGCCCCGCCGCAGGCGAAGATGGTGGCCGCGCCGACACCGGCGAGCGCCCGCGCCAGGTCGAGCACCAGGATCGACGGCGCGAGCGCGCTGAGCACCGAGGCGACGAAGAACACCGCCGCACCGGCCAGGAAGCCGCGACGCAGGCCGAGGTGGTCGGCCAGGGACCCGGCCACCAGACTGAATGCCGCGAAGGTGAGGTTGAAGCCGTTGACCACCCATTGCAGGGCGGTCGGCGCACTGCCCAGATCCTCGGCGATCCGGGGCAGCGCGACACCGGTGCCGGAAACGCCGGTCGGCACCACCAGGACCGCCACCAGGACGGTGGCCAGCAGTACGCCGCGCCGCTCGGTCCGAAGCTGGTGCCCGGCAGTGGAATCGACTGCGATATCGGTCATGACCGCTCCCCCGCTCCGGCCGTCGCGACCCGCTCGGATCCGGCGAGCCAGTCGTCGAGTTCCGAAATCGACTGCGCCGCATCGAGGAACCGCACCGCATGCCAGCCGGACGCGCGAGCGGCGGCACAGTTCTCGGCCAGATCGTCGACCAGGACGCATTCCGCGGCCGGAACCCCGGCGAGATCCCGCGCGATCTCGAAGATCGCCGGATCCGGTTTGCGCACCCCGACCCGGCAGGAGTCGACGATATGGTCGGCCACCTCGTCCAAATCGACCATGCGCCGCCACGTCGGTTCCCACTCGACCACATTGTTGGTGAGGATCCCCACCTGATGGCCGCGTGTCCGCAGGTCGAAAGCGAGTTGTCGCACAACGGGATTCACCCGATGACCGTCGAACCACTGCACGCCGAAATCACGGCGGCTGCGGCTCAGGTCGATGTCCGGGTAGCGACGGCGCAGGGCGGCGTGCAGTCCGTCGACCCATTCGGTTTCCGGGAGCAGTGCGAGCTCGATCGGGGCCAGCGGTTGCACCCCGAGTTCGGCGGCGACCTGTGCCATCGCCCATTTCAGGTCCGCGGGCGCGATCCCGGTCTTGGTCTCGTAGACGGTGAACAGGTCTTCGATCGGCGGGGACAGGACGCCGCCGAAGTCCAGGTAGATCATGCTCATGCCCGGACCTCCGTCCGCACCGGCCAGCCGCTGCGACGCAGCGTGACCAGACCCTCGGTGATGATCGCGTCGCCCTGCGACATCTCGATGGCGAATTCGATGGTGCGGTCGCCGGTGGCCGGAAGTGGTTGCGCGCGAGTGCGGGTCGCCAGTTCGAGTTCGCCGAAGCGCAGGAAGGTGGCGCGGACCGCGGTCAGCACCAGCCGCTGCGGTGAGAGCCCGAACAGTTCGTGCGCGGCCGCGAGCCCGGTCTGCCGGAACGCCTCGAAGATCACCGCGCCCGGCACGTGGTCGAGGGGATGGTCGAACAGGCTCGGATGATGCTGGTCCACCACGACTTCCGCGTCCACGCCGGAACCGTCGCTGCGGACGTCGCCCAGCACGACATTGTCGAAACTGCGGCGGCCCACGAACTCGGGTACGGCACGGCGTTGCAGCGGAAAGGGATTGGAGGCGGTGAGGTCGAGTTGCGCGCGGCCCCGGGTGCGAACCTTGTCCCAGGCCGTGCCCGGCATCCACTGGATGGCCATCTCCATGGTGGCGACCGAGACCCCTTCCAGCTGGATCTCGACGGCGAGCGTGATGCCGACGATCACCTCGTCGCGACGCTTCTCCTCGACGATGACGGCATCGAGCACCCCGTAACCAGGATGCCCGCCCACCGACAGCGCCTCGATATTCGTGACGCGCAGATTGCCGGTGTTGAACACGAACTTCTGATCCATACCCGCACCGACATAGCGGTGCGCGATCAGGATCGACGCCTGCCGCGAGCATTCCAGTAGCAGCAACGGGTCGTAAACGGCACCCGCGGGTGTGGAATGCTCGCTGTAATAGCTGTGCTGACGCGGCAATTGGACGCCCAGCCGGAAACGCGGGTACTTCTCGCAGATGATGTCGGTCAGGAAGACCTCGCTGATCGCCGTGCGGTGCACGTGCTCGCGAGGTACGACGGTGGAATACGACAGTTGTGGCTCGATCACACGGGACATGGGTGCTCCGAGGTGCTTTCACGATGCCGCGGCAGCCATCGACCCCATTGCCGGGCACGCAGCGGACATTCAGCGGAAAGAATGACACCGGCCAGCGGCCTCGGGCATGGAGGGCAGGAACAGGGCCATCCAGCGACTCGCGATCGGTTACCGCAACGCTACTCCGACGGCGGCCCCGTTCAAGTTGAACTCATGTGACGTACAACTCTCGACCGCCGTACGGACACCTTCAGACCGTGTAGCCGCCATCGACATCCAAGGATTGGCCGGAGATGAAATCGGCTCGATCCGATGCGAGAAACGCGACCGCCTCGGCGATATCGTCGGCGTCCCCGAAACGACGCAGCGGGATATTGCGCCGCGCGACCTCCAACGCCGCCTCATCCAGATCGCCGGAACTGATGAGACGTTCGGCCATCCCGTCGGTCAGCATGCCCGGACCGACGCAATTGACACGGATTCCGTAGCGGCCCTCTTCGACCGCGAGACCACGGGCCACCGCCTCGACGGCCGCCTTGGGGCCGGAGGAGAGTCCGTCCCGGACCGGATAGCGGCGGGTCGCGGCGGTCGTCACCGCGACCACCGAGCCGCGCGAGCGACGCAGCAACGGAAGCGTGGCGTGCATCAGGTTGAAGAAGGCAGCGGCATCAGCGTTGAGCTGTTCTCGATACTGCTGCGGGGACACGCCGCTGAGATGGACCATCGGAACGTGTGGTCCGGCGGCGTAGACCACGGTGTGCAGAGCGCCGAAGCGCTGCTCGAATCGGGCCACGACCTCGGCGACCGCATCCGAGTCCGCGAGATCCAGCGCCCAGGCTTCACACGAACGCCCCTCCTGCACAACGTCTTTCGTGAGCGCCTCGGCGGCAGCACGGTTCGCGCGATATGTGAGCCCGATATCGCTACCCCGCTGTGCGAGGACACGAACGACTGCCGCGCCTATCCCGCCGGTGCCACCGGCTACCAGCGCGGCACCATCGCGCTTCCCGAAATCGTCGATC
The DNA here is from genome assembly GCF_045161165.1 of Nocardia sp. NBC_00511. NCBI lineage: Bacteria > Bacillati > Actinomycetota > Actinomycetes > Mycobacteriales > Nocardiaceae > Nocardia > Nocardia sp. NBC_00511. The sequence goes on along the minus strand of NZ_CP107849.1, from coordinate 1,823,848 downwards.
ACAACGCCTCACTTTCACCAAGCAAATGCTTGGTGCAGCCTACTTGCATCCATTCGACCCGTTCGGTTCGCGTTCAGTCCGCGACGGGATCGAGGGGGTTGCGGCGGGTGACCAGTAGCGGGTCGGCCGGGGTGAACGGGAGTTCGGGCAGTGCGTCGAGGGCGATGCCGAAGGTCGCGGCGAGCACCTCGCGCGAGTAGGCGCTCGCCGAGGCGCGGTAGCCGATATCGGCCGGGGTCGGCTGGTCGAAGAAGATGAGGATGTGCAGCTCCGGCGCGTCGATGACCTCGATGTGATGGGGGTAGGCGCGGGGAACGAAGTAGACCTCCCCGGCCCTGACGATGTAGGTGTCCAGGGCGCCATCGGGATTCATGATCGTCATTCGCGCCGCGCCCCTGTGCACGTATCCCATTTCGGCGGTGACCGGATGCCAATGCGGTTCGCGCATACCGTCTTCGCTGACGCGCAGCGAGTACATCGAAATGTCGTGCAGCGCAGGCCAATACTGCACGCGGGCGGTTCGCGCCGATCCGGCGGCGGAGGCGACGGGCGGCGCCATCGCTTCGACCGCGAAATGGTGCGGATCGCCGAAGTGCGCCGTCGGCGGGACATCCGGACCACCTTCTCGGGCCACGATCATCTTGGCTGTGGTGCTGCGGCGAATATTCGCGAAGGACTCAGAGGGCAGGTCGTAGGTGTTGCCGAGCACCGCGTCGCTCATCGCGCCCAGCGCGGCGCTGAAACCGAAATCCTCGGGCCGCTCGTGACGGAAGGCCACGATGAACTCGGCATCGGAATCACCGATGTTCTCGACATGATGCAGAGCGCCGGATTCGATATGGAACATTTCTCCCGCGCTGACCGTGAACGAGGAGAACTCGCTGCCGGCGTCGAGCACCGAGACCAAGGCCTGCCCGGCGGTGCAGTAGGTGAGTTCGGTGGCGTTGACGTGCCAGTGCGGTTCCCGGATCGCGCCGGGAGCCAAGCGTAATCGCTTGATCGACAAACCCTTCAAGACCGGGAAGTTGTCGGCGGTGAGCCGGTGAATCGACCCGAGTTCACTGCGGTACATCTCTTCGCCGTCGAGTAGCGAGGCGACATGGATCGATGGCTTTCGCATAGGGCCCACCTTTATCGCAGGGAATCTGGCTCTTCAGGTACCGATGAATTCCGCCGTTCGAAGACAGTCTGCTCTCCCATGAGCATCGCAACCTGTACCGGTGTCCTGACCGTGGCCGTGCCGGTGACCGACCAGGACCGCAGCAAAGCCCTACTCGAACAACTCGGCTTCGAAACCCACCTGGACGCCGAATTGCAGCCGGATTCCGCTGGCTGGAAATGCGCGTGCCCAGGACCGAGACCCGCACACAGTATCGCCACCCATGAGCCCTCGGGTCGATCACGATCGTGGCGCTGACGCTGGCCTCGCGCGGTCCGAGCTCGCGCCGGCGATGTTCAGCCGCGTGTGACGCCTGGGTCGCCGATCATCCTGCGCCACAGCGGTTGTCGCGGACTCCGCCAAACCCTGTGCGACAGCCTCACCTCTACCGGTGAGCCGAATCGATCCGCGGATCATCAGCGGCTCGTCCCAGCTGCCGTCGTCATCGGAGGTGAGCAGCCCGTGCACCGCCAGCAGGCGGAGCGCCCCCGAGAGAGCTGCTGTGGGCCCCGGTACGAATCTCATCAGAAGCGCTGTTGTGCAGCCGGATTCGGACAGCAGATCGAGCATGCGGACGATGTGCTCATTGCTGGCCGTCAACGCGGCGAACAACCCTCGATCGTCGGGATCGCCGGCCATCACGAACCATCTCCTCGCTGCCCGGACATGAGATATTCCGGACCAGACATGGAAGATAGGCGGGTTCGAGCGGTGTCGACGCCGACATTGACGCACCCTTGCCGTCATCGAGCCGACTATTTGCGGGATCAATACGTTCCGAGACGCAACCGCGAGCGCTCACCGCGATGAACCAGGACACCTCGATGACCGAGTCGAGCTCAACCACAGCCACCTGAAACACCAGGTCGGCCGCACGTTACCCACCGGAATCCCCGTCCAAAGGCGGTAGCCGCAGTGGCGTGGCCAACGTGATCGGTGCCTGCTCGGCCGGTGAAGATGCTGTGTGCTCGGATAGTTCGCCGATTACCCCCTGTTGTTCGAAATCGATGCGGCGCCCGCTATTCTCGCGGGCGAGGGTTGCCGTTGTCCGCGTCGAAGTGGTAGTCGGTGAACGGGAAATGCCTGCCGCGCCAGCGTGTTTCGAGAGCACCGGCAGGCCGGAAATACGCCACGTCACCGTGCGAGTTGCGATAATAGGTTCGAGTACCCTGGTTTTGCGTCTCGACGTAGTACCGGAGAACCCGGCCGCGCCTGCGGATCTCGGCATGGTGCGCGGCGTGCGCCTGTTCGCTCACCTCGACAGTCGACGCATGGCGGCGGCGCGCCTCCATGATCGCTCGAATAGCATGCGAGGCAGTCGTTTCCACCATCCCGTGCCATCCGATATCGGCCATCGTGTACGGTCCGACCAGCATCCAGCGGTTCGGCAGACCGGGTACGGCCACACCCTCGTAGGTCTGTACTCCATGGGCTCCGAAGAACCGACCGAGATCGAATCCGTCCCGCCCGACCACGGCGCCTTCGACGTAGCTTTCCGGATCGGTGTACATCTCGTAGCCGGTAGCCAGCACGATGACGTCATATTTGCGCTCGGTGCCATCGCAGGCCAGGATGCCCTGCTCGGTGAACCGCTCGATGTCGTCGGCGACCAGGCCGACATTGTCGCGATTGAACACCGCCGGATATCCGGCCGACAGGGTGACGCGCTTCGCCATGGGGCCGTAGTCGGGTGTCAGTGCGGCGGCCGTTTCGGGGTCGTCGATGATCCGTCGGAGATACCTTCGGTAAGCCCGCTTGGCCAAGGAATCGAATGCGGCCATCATCGGTTTCGCCACAGCCAAGGGCATGATCGTGACCAGTCTGGCAATGGGTTCCAACCCCAGCAACATCATCCCGCGCAGGGCCGCAGCCACGCCCGGCACCCGCAGGGCGGCTTGGAACCAGCGCGGGACCCGCAAGTCGGGTTTGGCCATGCACCACACCGGCGTCCGCTGGTAGACATCGAGGTGAGCTACCGCAGGCGCGATCGCGGGCGTGAGTTGCACCGAACTCGCGCCGGTACCGACCACTGCCACACGCTTACCCGCCAGGTCGAGAGCATGGTCCCAGCCAGCCGGGCGTTGCACCATGCCGGTGAAATCATCGAGACCGTTTATGCCATCGGGTTTGGGGCGCAGAAAGGCACCGACCGCGCTGATCACGAACCTGGCCGTGATTATCTCGTTATCAGCGGTGTGCAACGCCCATCGACGGTGTTCCTCGTCCCATACTTCGCGGACGATCTCGGTGTGGAACCGCAGATGCCGATAGAGACCGAAGCGGCGGGCGACATCCCGGTGATACGCCTGAACCTCGGCACCTGTCGGGAACGCCGTCGGCCAATCGGCCTTGCGGGCGAACGAGTACTGGTAAACGAGCGCGGGTACGTCCACGCTGATCCCCGGGTAGGAATTGTCGCGCCAACTGCCGCCGACCTCGCCCGCCCGTTCCAGGATAGTGAACTCTTCGATCCCCGCGCGTTTGAGCAGCACACCCGCCGCGATACCGCCCGGACCCGCTCCGATCACCACGATTTCGTGATCGGGTTCTGTTGTCATTGCGCTCATTTTCACTTTCTCACTGAATAGGTTCGATGCCAGCGCTCAGCCGCGTGAGCCATTGGCCTATCAACTGTGCCGTTACCTGGACCTCGGCACCGCACAGCGCAACGTGCTCCGCAGCCACGGTCTGGACCGTCTGCGCGGTCGACCACGCTTCTATCGGCCGGTCAACGATGCCCTGCCGCAATTGCGCCGATCGCCTGAACTTGACGAAAAGCGTGGTGCATTCGAGAGGTTTGTGCTCGATCTGCATCGCCAGGTCGAACCACCAGCCGAATGCGGTCAACCGTGTGGTGGCGAGGTCAGGGATCATCGCGTCCACCTCGAGCAGGTGGTTTCCGCGGCCTTTCAATTGGTGTTCATTCGCCTCGCGGGCGATATGGCCGTCAAGGATGATCAGGCCTTGCAGCTGGCTATTTCCTTGTTCCGACAACCGAGCCGCCGCCGCGTGGGCGATATTTCCGCCCACCGAGTAACCGCCCAGGACGAATTCGTCCTGGCCCACCGTATCGAGAACCGTCTCGACAATGCTGTCGATAGCGGCATCAAGCGAGGCCGGGAGCGGCTCATCCGGAGCGTATCCCAACAGTGGGATAGCCGAAACACGGCGGTGACCACCCAAATCGGCGGCAAGCTGCGTGTACTGAATGGATTCGCCGAGGAATTCCGGGGAATTGATGAATACCAGGTGCGGCAGGACATCCCCGGCACTGTTGCGGGGCGAACCGCCACTGATTCCGATGCCAGTCGACATTCCCGCGGTGAATCGGTCGAACACCGGACGGAGTTTCCCTGCCGCTCGCAAGAACGCCAAACCGTTTCTGAGCCTATTATTTTCGATCGCTTGCCGGATGACACCGACCAAAGTCTCGTCGGGAGCCACGGGTGCTGCCGCCGGAAGGTCGGTGGCTGCGAGTTCTCGCAGCATGTATCGGGCGAGGGTGGCCGGTGTGGGATGGTCGAAGATCACGGTGGCGGGCAGTCGCAGTCCGGTGAGCGTATTGAGTCGATTGCGGGCCTCGACCGCGGCCAGCGAATCGAAGCCCAACTCCCGGAAGTTGCCGGCTGGATCGATCGCGTCGGGACCATCATGGCCGAGCACAATCGCCATCTGTTCTCGCACCACGCCCAGCAGCATCGGCAGTCGCTCGGCTTCCGCCAGCGCTGAAACCCGCTCTTGCACAACCGCTCCGGGCTCCCGCGACAGCTCCGGCACCGAACGACGTCGCGCACTCGAAACCAATCCCCGCAGCAGCGGGATCGATGTCCCAGCCCTGACCTGCGCATCCAGCACCACACGGTTCAGTGGTGCCGCGACCACGCCGGCACGATCCTGAACGATCGCAGCGTCGAACATCGCCAGACCTCGCTCGGTCGAAATGGGTGAGAGCCCAGCACGACCCAACCGAGCGGTGTCGGCAGCAACGAGGTGCCCGGTCATCCCGGTATCGGAAGCCCACCACCCCCATGCGATCGACGTCGCGGCCAGCCCACTCGCACGCCGGTGCTCGGCCAACCCGTCCAGGAACGCATTCGCCGCCGCGTAGTTGCCCTGCCCCGCATTCCCCAACACACCCGCAACCGAGGAATACAACACGAACAACCCCAGATCCAAGTCGTGGGTCAACTCGTGCAGATGCCATGCCGCAGCAGCCTTGGCCGCCAACACCGCGTCCATCCGGTCCGGTGTCAGTGACGCGATCACGCCGTCATCGAGCACAGCGGCCGCATGCACCACACCCGTCAGAGGGAACCGCTCGGGCACCGCCGACAACAGCTCGGCCACCTCATCGCGGTTTGCGACATCACAAGCCACAATCCGCACCTGAGCACCCAGCTCGCCCAACTCCGTCACCAACAGCGACGCTCCCGGCGCAGCCGCACCACGACGACTCGCCAACACCAGCGACCGCACCCCATGGTTTGTCACCAAATGCCGGGCCAACACCGCACCCAAACCACTCGTGCCGCCGGTAACCAGCACCGTCCCAGCCGACACCACGCCGGTCGTGCCCGGCCTCGACAAGTCGACGGGCGCCGTGCGGACGATCTTCCCGGCATCTGTGGCCTGAACAGGTAGCCGGATCAATCGGGCCGCATGTGCGACACCGGCACGGATCATGATCTGGGGCTCGCCCGAAACGATCACCGCCGCAAGCCCTTCGGCGGTCAGCTCGTCAGTGTCCGTATCGACCAGCACGATACGACCCGGAGCCTCCGACTGCGCCGAACGCACCAGACCCCAGACCGCAGATCCTGCCAAATCAGTGACATCGTGCCCGGCCCCGCCGACCGCACCACGAGTGACAACAACCAAAGTGCTTGCCGTGTAACGCACCTCATCGATCCAGGCCTGCAACACCCGCAACATCTCATGCGTCGCGGCGCGGACACGACTCGGCACATCCGCACCGGCGCCGACCACGCCGCGATCGAATACGACGACCGCGGGCACGGTCACTTCCTCGTTCCGCGCCCAGCTACCGAAATCCTCACCACTGGCGAAGGTTTCGGCATCGGCAGGCGAGATGACCTGCGCCGCCGCTGGCGTCCACTGCACTCCATACAACCCGTCCTGTACCGAGAAGGCGTCCAGCTCTGCGGAAGACACCTCCTGCAGTGTCAAGGACCGGGTCGTGAACACCATCCGGCCGACCGCATCGGCGACCTGGATCGACATCGCACCGATATCGCCGGGCACCGGAGCGATACGCGCCCGCGCCAGCGACGCTCCGCTCGCGTGCAAAGCCACGCCTTGCCAACGGAATGGCAACCTCACCCGCCCCGGACTGGGATCGACATCGACGAGCTGTCCGTGCAGCACCGACTCCAGCAAGGCCGGATGCAGCCCGAACCGCGACACCTCGGTCATCGGCTCGGGCAGCTCGACCTCCACGAATAGTTCGGCGCCACAACGCCATACCGATCGCAATCCCTGGAACGCCGATCCGTACTCGTCACCGGCAACAGCCAACCGGTCATACAGACCATCCACCGGCACGGCGACCGCACCAGCGGGCGGCCACACCGCCAATCCCGCGTCCAGTTCCGGCACGCCCTCGTCACCGAGCACACCCTGCGCGTGCAGCACCCACCTGCCGTCCGCGGCCTCCGCACGGGAATACACCGACACCGACCGGCAGCCGAGCTCCTCGGCAGCGTCCACCACTACCTGCAACTGCATACCGACCCCGTCGGGCAGCACGAGCGGCGTCAGCACAGTGAACTCCCGTAGCAACGCGCAACCCACTTCCGCTGCCGCACGCAACGCCAACTCCACGAAAGCGGTCCCGGGGAACAGCACACACCCGCCGACTGCGCGATCGGCCAGCCACGGATGGGTCGCCAGGCCGACTCGGCCGGTCAGCACCACACGGTCCCCGTCCGGGGACACCACCACCGCGCCCAGAAACGGATGATCGGCCGCCGAGAGCCCCAGCGACGACGGGTCCCCACTACTAGAGTCGCCATCCAGCCAATATCTGCGCCGCGCAAACGCATACGTCGGCAAAGCTATCCCGCCCGCAGGAGCAGGTCCCAGCAACGCTGCCCAATCCACCCCCAGACCCGACACCTCCAACTGCGCCGCCGACCGAAGGAAACCTTCCATGCCTTCGTCACGTCGCAGCGAACCCACTACGGTCACGGGATCGGCACCCGCCCGAAGGTCGCAGAGCTGCTCGATGCCGACCGTGAGCAGCGGATGCGGACTGACCTCGAGGAAGGTGTTGTACCCGTCCACCAGCAGGGCCTGAGCCGCGTGTTGGAAATACACCGGTTCTCGCAGGTTCCGGAACCAGTAGTCCGCGTCCAACTCGGTGCCGTCCAGTGCGCCACCGGTCACGCTCGACCAGAACGCCACCCGCGACGAACTGGGCCGAAGTTCGGCAAGCACCGTGCGCAGCGATTCGCGGAGCACATCGACCTGCGGCGAATGCGAGCCGTAGTCCACCGGGATCCGGCGGGCGTGCACGTTGTCACGTGCACAGGCTTGCAGGAAGTACTCGAGCTGCCCTGCCGCACCGGATACCACCGTTGCCTGCGGCCCGTTGATCGCGGCCACGGACAATTCGTCGTATCCGGCCAGCAGCGAGGTGACCTGATCGACAGGCAAGGACACCGTGATCATCCCGCCCCGGCCACTCACAGCGATCAAAGCGGCCGACCGCAGCACCACTACCCGAGCGGCATCCTCGAGGGACAAGGCCCCGGCCACGCACGCCGCAGCGATCTCACCCTGAGAATGGCCCACCACGGCGTCCGGAACAACACCGACCGAGCGCCACAGTTCGGCCAAGGACACCATCACCGCGAAGAGCACCGGTTGAACCACGTCGACGCGCTCCAGCGGCGGCGCACCGTCGGTACCCGCGAGCACGGCGAACAACGACCAATCCACGAGCGGCGAGAACACCGCATCACACTCGGCCATCTTCCGGGCGAACACCGGCGAACAGTCCAGCAGCTGTCTGCCCATACCCAGCCATTGAGCCCCCTGGCCAGGGAATACCAGCACGGTTCTGCGTGGCACGCCGGTAACCACGCCGGTAACCACGGCAGGACTCGGAGCCTGCTCCAGCAGCGCGGTCAGCCCCTCGAGCAGTTGGTCGCGATCCGCACCCACCACCGCGGCACGGTGGTCGAACCGCGACCGCTGAGATGCCAACGACCGCGCCACATCATGCACGTCCAGCAGCGGGTCACCGGCCACGAAATCCCGCAGCCGCCGTGCCTGCCCCGCCAACGCCGCCGGCGTCCGACCCGACACCAGCCACACCACCGGGCCATCCCCGCCGCCACCGACGTCGGTCGCCGATTCCGGCGCCTGTTCGAGAATCACGTGCGCATTGGTGCCGCTGATACCGAACGCCGACACCGCAGCACGACGCGGCCGATCGACCGTCGGCCAATCACGTTGCGCGGTCAGCAGTTCCACCCGCCCAGCAGTCCAATCGATATGCGTGGACGGCTCATCCGCATACAGCGTCTTGGGCAGCACCCCATGCCGCAGGGCCTGCACCATCTTGATCACACCGGCCACACCGGCCGCCGCCTGAGTGTGCGTGATATTGGACTTGACCGAACCCAGCCACACCGGCTCCGAATCACGATCACGCTGACCATAAGTGGCCAGCAATGCCTGCGCCTCGATCGGATCACCCAACGTGGTACCGGTCCCGTGGGCTTCCACCGCGTCAACCTCGACCGCCGACAATCCGGCATTCGCCAACGCCCGCCGAATCACCCGCTGCTGCGAAGGACCGTTCGGAGCAGTCAAACCATTCGACGCACCATCCTGATTCACCGCCGAACCACGCACCACCGCCAACACCCGATGCCCATTACGTTGAGCATCCGACAACCGTTCCAGCACAAGCACACCCGAGCCCTCACCGAAGCCGGTCCCGTCAGCCGCATCAGCGAACGGCTTACACCGACCATCCGGCGCCAACCCCCGCTGGCGGCAAAATTCCACAAACGCTTCCGCGGTCGCCATCACCGTGACCCCACCAGCCAAGGCCAGCGAACACTCCCCCGAACGCAATGCCGCCACCGCCTGATGCAACGCCACCAAGCTCGACGAACACGCCGTATCCACCGATAGCGCAGGCCCTTCCAACCCCAGCACATACGACACCCGACCTGACACCACGCTCAGTGCGGAGCCGGTCATTCGATACCCCTCCGGTCCGTGGTCAGCCCCGATGCCGGATGTCCCGCCATAGGTCTGCCCCATGACACCGGCGAACACGCCGGTGTCACTGCCACGCAGCGAATCCGGCTTGATGCCCGCCTGCTCCAACGCCTCCCACACCGTCTCCAACAGCAATCGCTGCTGCGGATCCATGGCCAGCGCCTCGCGCGGACTGACCCCGAAGAATTCCGGATCGAAATCTCCGGCGTCGTGGACGAACCCGCCCTCCCGCACATACGACCTGTCCGCCAACCGATCCCACCCACGATCGGACGGCCACTCCGAGACCGCATCCCGACCCTCGAGCACCAGACGCCACAAATCGTCCGGCGACCGCACACCTCCCGGAAAACGACACCCCATACCCACGATCGCCACCGGCTCCGAGCCCGCCTGCGTCAGCTCCCGCAGCTTGGCCCTGCTTTCCTGCAGCTCGGCCGTGACCCGTCGTAGGAGATGTTGCAGCTTTTGCTGATCGACCATTCTCGAACCTCTATTCCTGGCTCAACCATTGGTCGACCAGCTGTGCGGTCGTATGCGCCTCGGTGCTGCACAGTTCGACATGTTGCGCGTCCACGGTCCGGACGGTCTGTGCTGTCGACCAGGTTTCTACGGGCCACTCGTGGAGGTTGTGCGCCGGTGACGGTTTCGTGCACTTGATGACGAGCGCCTTACATTCGACCGGCAGGCACTCCACTCGCCGCAGCAGGTCGATCCAGCACGCGAGAGCGGTCAAACGATCGCTGGTGAAGCCGGCCAGATCGGGGATCGACGCGTCGGTGTCGACCACGGCGTCTCGCGCGGTGTCCATTTGGCGGTCATTCGCCTCGGGAGCGATGAAGGAATCGAAGATGACCAACCCCTGGAGCCGCGTATTGCCTTGTCCCAGCAGGCGAGCCGCGGTGGCGTGGGCGAGGTTCCCGCCCCCCGACATGCCACCCACGACGAATTCGTCGTCGCCCACGGTGTCGAGGACGGTCTTGGCGATACTGTCGATGGCGGCGTCGAGCGACGCGGGCAAAGGCTCGTCCGGCTCGTATCCCGACAGTGGGATAACCGAGAAACGGCGATGAGCGCCCAGGTGAGCGGCGAGAAGAATGTACTGAATGTATCCGCCGAGAAACGCCGGGGTACAGATCATGACGATGTGCGGCAAAACATCTCCGCCACTATTGCCGGGCGTGCCGCCGGTGAGTCCGATACCCTTCGGTATTCCGGCCGTGTGGTCGTCGAACATAGGGCGAAGTTGCGCGGCCGCGAGAAGCATCTCCATGCCGTCGCCGAACCTGTCGTCTGCGATCGCTTGCCTGAACATGCGTACAAGAGTTGGCTCGGCGGATCGAGCGGTCGCGGCGGGAGGGGTGTAGCCGGCCCCGTTGTGCCGCGGTACGAGCAGCACGTCTCCGCGCATGGCGAGCTGCGGTTCGGCGCTGGCGATCGCGGTGACGGTCATGTTCCGTATTGCCATGAGTCCGAACAGATCTCCGAGGCCCTTGTCGGCGGAGTCGGTGTCGACGAGCACAATCCGCCCCGGATGCTCGGATTGCGCCGACGCCACCAACTCCCATATCGCCGATCCCACCGGGTGCACGACCTCGTCGGTCGATACCGCAGTCGCGCCGCGCGTGAGAACCAGGAACGGGCTGGAATCGAAGCGTCGTTGTCCGGACCAGGACTCCAGAGCTGCTGACACCTTCTGCGCCATGGCCTGCGTATCCGTTGGCAGCGAACCTGATTCGTCTCTACGGCAGTCCAGAACCATGACCTGGGCGGTGTCGCTGTCGGGCCCGTTCAGTGCTTCTTCCCAATCGCAGGGCGCCACCTCGGGCAACGAGGTGGGAGTGGGGATCATGGACCACTCGACCCGATGCTGCTGATTCATAATCTCTGTCATTGCTCAACGCTTCCGTGTAGTCGCCGTGATCTTCAATCGATAGGGCGCGGGCCGAAAAGTTCCGTGTTCGTTGATCACCAAAGGTTCACCGTCAGTGGCCAATTCGAAATCCGACAGGATTCGAGCGATCAGCAATGTGGCTTGCTGGAGCGCGAACTGACGACCGATGCAGCTGCGCGGCCCGACACCCCAGGGCTGGAAGAATCGCTCAGGATTGGCCCGGAGACGGTCGGCTTCGAAGCGATACGGATCGAAGGCGTCGGCGTCCGGACCCCATACGTCCTTGTCGCGCTGCGCGGCCAAAGCCAGGACGAAAACCCTTTGCCCGGCAGGAATCAGGTAACCACCGAGATTCTGGTCGCTGCGAGCTTTCCGGAGGTAGCCGGGCGCCGGTGGCCACAATCTCAGGCACTCGTTGAGGACATGCCGAACCAGCCGCATCCCGGTCACTGCCTGGTAATCGAACCCTCCTCGACCGGAAATCTCGGCGCGCAGCTCCTCCTGCAACTGCCGGTCAGCGGCGATACAGTGCAATACCACCTCCAGCAAGGCTGACGTGGTCTCGGCCCCGGCGACCAGGAAGTTCAAGAATTGCGCACGCAAATTTTCCGGAGGCAACCGTTGACCGGTCTCGGGATCGCTCGCTGTGAGCATCAGGTTGAGCAGGTCTTCATCGTCCGTCGGATGCTGTAGCCGATCGGCGATGATGTCGTCGGCAAATCCGTTCAGCGTTGCGATATGGCGGCGCACCCTGGGCTCACGTTGCCACCTGCGAAGGATGCCGATCCCGGGCAGTTGACTGCTGACGTCCGCCGTCATTCGCAGCATGGCCGCCATGGAATCAAAAAACGCACGAGATGCGGAGCCGCCGGTCGCATCACCGAAAAGCCCCAGATTCCGACCGAATCCGGCACGGCCGATAGCTTCTCCCGTAGCGCGCGACATGGCCGAATGCACGTCGACGACACCACGACTGCCTGACCATTCCGCCACGAGGTCATCCGCCAGCCCCTGCATCGCCTGGTGATAGCGGCGCATCGCCGTTTGCGTGAATGCCGGAGTGAAGATGCGGTGTGCCTGTCCCCATAATGGATCACTGGAATCTGCAGTGAACAGACTGCGCGGCATGAATCGCCGAAGTTCGGTCACGGGACCGTACAACTCCCGTTCCCAGTATCGCTCGTCCGAACATTGCGCAGCGAGCCGACCGCCTGCGACGTAGATGAAGTGCAGCCCCACGACCTTGCGTTCATAAATAGGACCGAGCGATGCGGCCATTGCCATCTCGTTCTGCAATGGACGTCGGCGGTCGATACTGCGGATATCACCCAGTAGGGGCACACGGCCAGGCACATGCGGGATGTCCTGCCGAATCAGCGATGTTGTCATGAGATACCAAATTCATCCGCGAGCATGTCCAACAACGATTCGTCACTCATGGCCATAATTTCCTCCGACGAGTCCCGATCTTCATTCGCCCGACTGGCGATTCGGGTCACGTTCAACAATTTCGAGTAGAATTCATTGCTGAGCGTCTTGCTGTCGACCATCTCCATGACCTCTTTTTCCAGGCGCGCTAAAGCGTCGGAAACACCGGTGTCGGTGAGCTGGGCAAGGATGTGCGCGGTCACCGCGTCCGGTGTCGGATAGTCGAAGATCAAGGTTGCTGGCAACCGCAACCCGGTAACGGAATTCAACCGGTTGCGGGTCTCGACCGCGGTCAACGAGTCGAATCCCAGGTCCCGGAAGTTGCGGTCCGCATCGATGGCCGCACCACTGTCGTGTCCCAGCACGGCCGCGATCTGACCGCGAACCGCGTCCAGGACCACCGCTTGCTGTTCGGTCGGCGCCAGCCCCACCAGCCGCTGCCGCACACCCACCGCGCCCGGCGTGCTGCTGCGGACGGTGGCGAGCATCCCCTCCAGCAACGGAGCCAGCGTGCCCGCGCGGGCACCGGCAGCCAGCGCAGCCGTGTCCACCCTGGCGGCGACCACACCCGCACGGCGTTGGGCCAACGCGGCGTCGAACATCGCCAAGCCCTGCTCGTCCGACATCGCCAGCACCCCGATACGACCCATCCGCGCGTTATCGGCATCGCCGAGATGTCCGGTCATCCCGGTGCCGGTCGCCCACAATCCCCATGCGATCGACACCGCGGCCTGGCCACCGATACGGCGGTGCTCGGCAAGCCCGTCCAGGAACGCGTTCGCCGCCGCATAGTTGCCCTGCCCAGCGGTGCCCAACACACCCGCGACCGAGGAGAACAACACGAACAACGCCGGATCCAGCTCGCGGGTCGACTCGTGCAGATGCCATGCCGCGTCGGCCTTTGCCGCCAGCACCGCATCCACCCGATCCGGAGTCAACGACACCACCAGACCGTCGTCGAGCACACCCGCGGTGTGCACCACACCGGTCAACGGCGCCCCCTCGGGAACCGCGGCCAACAACTCCGCCACCGCCTCCCGATCCGACACATCACACGCCACCACCCGCACCCGCGCACCCGACCCGGTCAACTCCGCGACCAACTCCGCCGCCCCCGGCGCCGCCGGACCACGACGGCTGGCCAACACCAACGACCGCACCCCGTACGCGGTCACCAGATGCCGCGCCAGCATCGATCCCAACCCACCGGTACCACCGGTGATCAACACCGTGCCCGCCGACACCGCCGCCATCACACCCGAATCCACCCCGGCCTCCCCCATCGGGAGGCGGACCAGTCGAGCGGTGTGCAACACCCCGGAACGGATCATGACCTGGGGTTCACCACACGCCAATACGGCGGCCAGATCCTCGACGGGGCGGCCCGCGGGAAGGTCGGTGTCGACGAGCACGATCCTGCCCGGATCCTCCGATTGCGCCGAACGCACCAACCCCCACAGGGCCGCCCCGGCCAGATCCTCGACCTGCGCACCGTCCGCCGCGATCGCCCCACTGGTCAGCACCACCAATGTGCTTGCGGCGAAACGTGATTCGCTCAGCCAGCCCTGCATCACGACCAGCGTGTCGGACAACGCTCGACGCACTCGCCCCGGCATGTCGACATCGCCTGCGGTGCGGTCGCGCAGGTCGAACACCACAACCGGCGGTACCGATGCGGTCTCGTCCCTGATCCAGGACCGGAAGTCCGCGACACCGGCGAACACCCGCGACACCGGCACCGAGGTCGGGGTGGTGGTCCGGGTCGGGGTCCATTGCACTGCGCACAGTCGGTCGCGTGCGGTGGCTGTGCCCAACTGTCCGGCGGACAGCGGACGTGACGTCAACGATCCGACCGTCAACACGGGGTGTCCGGCGCTGTCGGTGATCTGTATCGAGACCGCACCCGTATCGGTCGGTGAGATCCGGGCCCGCACCGTGGACGCGCCGACCGCGTGCAAGGTCACCTCCGACCACGCGAACGGCAACATCACCCCGGTGTCGGCACCGGAATCGGTTTCCGCCGTAGCCAGCACCGCGGCATGCAACACCGCATCCAACAGCGCCGGATGCAACCCGAACTCCGACGCATCACTCACCGAATCCGGCAACGAGGCCTCGACGAACAACTCCTGCCCATGACGCCACAGCGACCGCAACCCCTGGAAAGTCGGACCGTAGTCATATCCCAGATCGGCCAGCACCGAATACGCGCCGTCCACCGGCACCGGCACCACACCACGCGGCGGCCACACCGCGGGCATTTCCGGCACCGGACCGGCAATCACCGAGTTCGAGGAAGATACGCCCCGATCGAGTACCGCCTCAGCATGAGTGACCCACCCCGCCTGCGGGTCCCGCGCAGCACGGGAATACACCACCACCCTGCGCGCACCTTGTCCCTGCCCATCGGGTCCATCGACCACGACCTGCAACTGCACCGGGGTCGCGGCGGTCAACACCAACGGAGTCGTCACCGTCAACTCCCGCAGCACCGGACACCCGACCTCCGCACCCGCCCGCATCGCCAACTCCACAAACCCGGTACCGGGGAACAACACCGTGCCACCGACCGCGTGATCCACCAGCCACGGTTGCATCGCCGACGACAACTGCCCGGTCAACACCACCCCACCCGAATCCGCCGACGCCAGTATCGCCCCCAGCAACGGATGGTCTGCCCCCGACAGGCCCAACGACACCGCATCGGTGACCCCCGACGAGGTCAACCAATACCGGCGGCGCGTAAACGCATAACCCGGCAACTCCACCCGCCGACCACGACCTGGCGATACCGCATCCCACACCACATCCACACCCGCCACCGCCACGCGAGCCATCGAACGCGTGAACGCGACAACACTGTCCTGGTCGCGTTGCAACGAACCGACGATCACCGCGTCATGGCCACTGTCGGACGCCGAAGCGGCACAGATCTGTTCGAGGTCGACGCCCAGCAGCGGATGCGGGCTCGCCTCGACGAACATGCGGTAGCCGTCCCGGCGCAACGCTTGCACCGCCTGCTCGAAACACACCGTGTCCCGCAGATTCCGGTACCAGTAGTCCGCATCCAACTCGGTCGGATCCAGGACCGTGCCGGTGACTGTCGAGTAGAACGCCGCCCGCGACGATGCCGGCTCGAGCAATGATCCGGTCCGGGTAGGTGATCCGGTTTCGAGTACCCGCATCAGGTGATCACGGAGCTGGTCGACCTGGGGTGAGTGCGAGGCGTAATCCACTGCCACCCGCCGGGCACGAATATCACGGCGCTCACACTCGCTCAGCAGAGACTCCAACTGCTCGAGCGCACCGGACACCACCGTCGATCCCGGGCCGTTGACCACGGCCACCGCCAGCCCGTCGAACCCTTCGATCAGCTGCTGCACCCGGTCCAAGGGCGCGAATACCGACACCATCGCACCCCGACCTGCCAACACCGTCAACGCCGCCGACCGGCCGATCACGATCCGGGCGGCATCCTCGAGCGACAAACCGCCCGCGACATGGGCTGCGGCAATCTCTCCCTGAGAATGACCCACCACCGCATCGGGTACGAGCCCGACCGAACGCCACAGCTCCGCCAGCGACACCATCACCGCGAACAACACCGGCTGCACGATCTCGACCTGCTCGAGCCACCCCGCATCATCGGTAGCGAGTACATCGAGCAGCGACCAATCCACCAGCGGCGCGAACGCCCGATCGCACTCGGCCATCTTCTGCGCGAACACCGGGAACCGGGCCGACAGTCCGCGACCCATCCCCAGCCACTGCGCACCCTGGCCCGGAAACACCAACACCGTCTTGCCGGGTCCGCGGGCGGTCCCCGACACCACATCGTCGGCGGGCAGCCCCAGGGCCACCGCGTCCAATCCATCCAACAACGCCGCCCGGTCGCCGCCCACGACCACCGCGCGCTGCTCGAACCGCGTCCGACCCGCCAACGTCACCGCCACATCGGCCGGATCCACCTCCGGACGCGCGCGCAGGTAGTGCGACAACCGACCCGCCTGCCCCGCCAACGCCTCCGAGGTCCGACCCGACACCAGCCACACCACCGGCCCGTCCCCGCAGTCACCGGCTTCGGGGACGGGGTCGGTCGCCGATTCCGGCGCCTGTTCGAGAATCACGTGCGCATTGGTGCCGCTGATACCGAACGCCGACACCGCGGCACGACGCGGCCGATCGACCGTCGGCCAATCACGTTGCGCGGTCAGCAGTTCCACCCGCCCAGCAGTCCAATCCACATGGCTGGACGGCGTATCGACATGCAGCGTCTCGGGCAAGATTCCGCGCCGCAGCGCCTGCACCATCTTGATCACACCGGCCACACCCGCAGCCGCCTGAGTGTGCCCGATATTCGACTTGACCGACCCCAGCCACACCGGCCGATCCGCAGGCCGATCCTGCCCATAGGTAGCCAGCAACGCCTGCGCCTCGATCGGATCACCCAACGTCGTACCGGTCCCATGCGCCTCCACCGCGTCAACCTCGACCGCCGACAATCCGGCATTCGCCAACGCCCGCCGAATCACCCGCTGCTGCGAAGGACCGTTCGGAGCAGTCAGACCATTCGACGCACCATCCTGATTCACCGCCGAACCACGCACCACCGCCAACACCGCATGCCCATTACGCCGAGCATCCGACAACCGTTCCAGCACAAGCACACCCGAACCCTCACCGAAACCGGTCCCGTCAGCCGCATCAGCGAACGGCTTACACCGACCATCCGGCGCCAACCCCCGCTGCCGCGAAAACTCCGCAAAGGTTCCCGCGGTCGCCATCACGGTGACCCCACCAGCCAAAGCCAGCGAACACTCCCCCGAACGCAATGCCGCCACCGCCTGATGCAACGCCACCAGACCCGACGAACACGCCGTATCCACCGATACCGCAGGCCCTTCCAACCCCAGCACATACGACACCCGACCCGACACGATAGCGCCGGCATTTTCGCTCTGTGGGTAGTCGTGATACATCGCGCCGACGTACACCCCGGTGTCGCTGCCTCGCAGCGTCCCAGGCCGAATCCCGGCGTGTTCGAGTGCCTCCCAGACGGTTTCCAGCAGTATCCGCTGCTGCGGATCCATCGAGATCGCCTCACGCGGGCTGATCCCGAAGAATTCCGCGTCGAATTCGGCTGCGTCGTAAAGGAATCCGCCCTGATCCGAGTACGACTTACCCGCCGCACCGGGCACGGGATCGAAAATCCCGCCCCAACCACGATCGGTCGGGAACGTCGAGATCACGTCACGACCGTCGACCACCAACCGCCACAACTCCTCAGGAGAGGACACCCCGCCGGGGAACCGGCAACCCATCCCCACGATTGCCACCGGCTCCGACGACAACACCGGCGACACCGATTCCGAGGTCGCCGCATCGGCGGACGGGCCCGACAACTCCCCATCGATGAACTGAATGAGCGCCGCCGGCGTCGGATGGTCGAACACCAGGGTCGCGGGCAGTCGCAAGCCGGTCCGGGCCGACAGTCTGTTGCGCAACTCCAGTGCCGTGAGGGAATCGAATCCCAGGTTCCGGAAGACGGTGTCCACATCGATGGCGGCGATCGAATCGTGCCTCAGGACCGCCACGATCTCGCGTCGAACCAGGTCTCGAATGATCCGACTCCGCTCGACTGCCGACGCCGCGCGGAGGCTGTCGGCCAGTCCGCGCTCACCTCGGGTGGAAGTGCCCGCCGCCCGGGCCGGCATCGCCACCAAGCGCCGAAACAGCGGTGCCAGCGTCCCCGCGCGAGCTTTGTCACGGAGCGAGGGCAGGTGCCAGCGCACCGGAAGGACATGGGCCCGATCCACGCCGAGCGCCAGGTCGAACAGCGCCAATCCCGCATCGGTGTCGAGCGGCGACACACCGCTATCCGCCATGCGAGCGACATCCGTGTCATCGAGCGCACCGGTCAGACCGCTGCGCTCTGCCCAGAATCCCCAGCCCAGGGAGATCGCAGGCAGCCCTTGCGCTCGACGGTGTTGTGCAAGCCCATCGAGGAAGGCATTCGCAGCCGCATAGTTACCCTGGCCGGCGCCACCGAGGACCGCAGAGACCGAGGAGAACAGCACGAAGGCCGACAGCCCGCGATCCATGGTCAACTCGTGCAGGTTCCATGCCGCGTCCGCCTTGGCGGCCAGTACATTTCGGAACCGCTCCGGAGTGAGGGATTCGATCACTCCGTCGTCCAATACCGCGGCGGCGTGAATGATCGCCGACAGTGGCTTGTCTCGCGGAACCGCAGCCAGCAGATCACTCAATGCCTGCCGGTCAGCGATGTCGCAGGCCGCCACCGTCACCGCAACACCGTGAGCGGACAGCTCCGTGACGAACTCCGCGGCACCATCGGCGGTCATGCCCCGGCGACTCACCAGCAACAGGTTTCGCACACCGTGCGCACCGGCCAGGTGCCGTGCGACCGCGCGGCCCAAGGTTCCGGTGGCGCCGGTGATCAGTACGGTGCCGTCGGCCGGGAATGGCGCGGTCTCGGTGCCGACCGTGCGGGTCAGGCGAAGCGCATGCAGAACACCATCGCGTACGGCCACGACCGGCTCACCGGTAGCGAGGATCGCGGGCACGATGTCGGTCACGGCCCCCGCTTCATCGGAGCTGTCACCGTCGACCAGGACGATCCGGTCCGGGTGCTCGGTTTGTGCGGAGCGAACCAGCCCCCACACCGCGGCTGCCGCAAGGTCTCCCGGGGCCTCCGAATCCAGGGTTGCCGCACCGCGCGTCACGACAACGAGGCGCGATTCGTTCCCTTGCTCGTTGGCCAACCACTGCTGCAGATCGCGCAGCACGCCCGACACCACATCCTGGACGCGCTCCGGCATGCCGCCCTCGCCCACCGGGCAGTGTATGACTGTCACGCTGTCCGAGGGCTGCGCCGGCGCGGCAGCCTGCACCTGTTCCCAGCAGAGCTCGAACAGGGCATCAGGACGCTGAACGCCGAGGGGCCTCAGCGTGAGCGAACCGACCGACATCACACCTCGACCGGTGCCGTCTGCGACCTCGAGTGCCACCGAATCGGTCCCCAGCGGAGTCAGCCGCACCCGAATAGCGTTGGGAGATGCGGCATTTGACCGCACGTCGCTCCAAGAGAACGGCACCATCCCACCGTTGCGCTGTCCCAGCGCATGGAGAGCCGCATCGAGCAGCACCGGATGCAGCCCGAACCATCGTGCTTGATCCATCAGTGGCCCGGGTAGGACGACTTCCGCGAACAGTTCCGCACCGCGCAGCCATACCGCCCGCAGACCGCGGAAGGCAGGGCCGTACTCCATGCCGTGGGTGGCGAGATCGTCGTACCAGTGCGACAGGTCGAGTTCCCGCGCCCCTTGCGGCGGCCACTCGGTCAGGTCGGCGACCACGCCACCGCCTGCGGCCGGGACGAGTGTCCCACTGGCATGCAAGAGCCAACCGGAATCTGCGTCATGGGAGTACAGCCGTAGCGACTGACGCCCGTTCTCGTCCGGCTGCCCCCGATGAACCTGAACCTCGACAGCGCCATCGGCGGGCAGCGTCAACGGAATGTGCAGGGTGAGTTCCTCGAGCAGACACTCCTCGCCGCAGACCATGTCGAGCAACGCCGTTCCGGGGACTACATGCTCACCCCGAACCCGGTGATCCGCCAGCCAGCCGTGCGTTCGCACCGACAGTCGTCCGCGCTGGATGCTCTCGTCGCTCGACGCGAGGGCGACGGGAGCACTCAAAAACGGCCGCGGTACTTCCAGCCAGTAGCGCCGGCGCTGGAAGGGATAAGTGGGCAAATCGACGAGGCGTGCGCCGGTGTCGTCGAAGAGCGGCCGCCAGTCGACGGGTACACCCTCGGTGTACAGGGCCGCCATGGCTTGCAGGAACTGTATGAAGTCGCTCTCGCCGCGCCGCAAGGTCCCTGGTGCGACAGCGTCGGTCACAGTTTCCTGAATCGCGGGGATGAGCACCGGATGCGGGCTCACCTCGAGAAAGGTCCGCCGACCGCCGTCGGCCAGCGCGCGGATTGTCTCGGCCAGCCGGACCGGCTGCCGAAGGTTCCGGTACCAGTACTCGGCATCCAATGCGGACCCGTCGAGACGACCGCCGGTGACTGTGGAGAAGAAGTCGATGTCGCCGGTACCCGGCGAGATGTCGCGACCGGCCGCGAGCACCTGATCACGGATCGCCTCGACGTGGACGGAATGAGAGGCATAGTCCACTGGGATGATTCGAGCCCGCACGCCCAACCGTTCACACTCGGCCACATAGGATTGCACGGCTTCCACATCACCCGAGACCACGACCGAAGTGGGACCGTTCATCGCCGCCACGCTGACCCGGTCCCAGGCGATATCCGCGGCAGCCAGACCGATCGAAGCCATGGCGCCATGGCCGGACATGCCATCTGCAATAGCCTTGCTACGCAACACAATCAAACGTAGCGAGTCTTCGAGCGACAACAGCCCAGCCACACATGCGGCAGCAATCTCCCCCTGGGAGTGACCGACAACAGCGGACGGTGTGACACCCACCGACCGCCAGAGTGCTGCCAATGACACCATCACCGCGCACAGCACCGGCTGTACGACGTCGACCCGCGCCAGCAGCTGTTCATCCGCCAATGCCTCCGCGAGAGACCAATCCACCAGCCCGGCGAATACTCGCTCACACTCAGCCATTCGAGCGCCGAACACCGGCATGGACTCCCACAGGCCGAGCGCCATGCCCACCCATTGCGAGCCTTGCCCAGGGAACACCCAGACCACCGAATCCGTCGTGGCGGCGGTCGACACCGGAATGAATCCGTCGGCGAGTGCGCGCAGCCCGGCAATGATCTCGGCGCGGCCCGAACCTTGTACTACCGCACGATATTCCAGTGCCGGTCGTCGCGCGCAGGAGTAAGCGATGTCGAGAGTTGAAACGGTTGAATCCCGCTCGATGCGATCGAGCAGCCGCACAGCCTGCGCGCGCACAGCAGCCGCCGACCGACCGGACACCACGACTGGAACGTGCGTGCGGGCAAGACCATTGGAGCCGGCCGCCGCTGCCACGGGGGCCTCTTCCAAAATGACATGTGCATTGGTCCCGCTGATGCCGAACGATGAGATCCCGGCACGGCGAAGCCGACCCTGCTCCGGCCAGGCAATCATCTCCGAGGCCAACCGCAGGGGACTCGCAGACCAATCGAGATGTGCTGTCGGCCGGTCGATGTGCAGGGTGGGCGGGATCGTGCGATTTCGCATCGCCATGACAACCTTGATCACGCCCGCGACACCGGACGCCGCCTGAGAATGGCCGATATTGGACTTCACCGATCCCAGCCACAGTGGCTGATCGGCAGCGCGACCCGCACCGTAAGCCTCATCGAGGGCGTGCAATTCGATCGGATCGCCCAGCGGAGTGCCCGTCCCGTGCGCTTCGACCAGGTCGATATCGGTGGGTCGCAGGCCCGCGGCGGAAAGCGCCGCACGGATGACCTGCACCTGGGATGGCCCGTTCGGCGCGGTGAGGCCGCTGCTTGCGCCGTCCTGATTGATGGCAGATCCTCGCAACACCGCGAGCACCGGGTGTCCGAGTCGCTGTGCATCCGAAAGCCGTTCCAGGACAAGCACACCGACGCCTTCGGCCCAGCCGGTGCCATCCGCCTCGGCCGAGAACGCCTTGCATCGGCCGTCAGGTGAGAGCCCGCCCTGGCGAGAGAACTCCAGGAATACATTGGGTGTCGACATCACGGTGACACCACCGGCCAGCGCCATGCCGCACTCCCCCGACCTCAGCGCTTGCGCAGCCATGTGCAGGCTGACCAGCGAGGACGAGCACGCGGTATCGACCGTGACCGCCGGGCCCTTCAGTCCCAGGAAATAGGAGACTCGACCGGACGCCACGCTGGGCAGGCTGCCGGTGAGGAGTTGTCCTTCGAAGTCGCCGGAGTCATCGAGAAGTCGTGAACCGTAGTCGTTGTACATGACGCCGAGGTAGACACCGGTGGGGCTGCCCGCGAGCGACAGCGGATCGACACCCGCACGCTCCAGTGCCTCCCATGACACCTCGAGCAGCAGTCGCTGCTGCGGATCCGTCGCCAACGCCTCCCGTGGGGACATGCCGAAATGGCCGGCATCGAATTCCGCTGCATCGTGGAGGAAACCGCCGGTGGTAGTGGTACTGCGCAGCAGCGCCTCGGGATCCCAGCCGCGGTCTGCGGGAAAGTGCCCGACCGCATCCGCCCGGTCGGCCACGAGCCGCCACAAATCTTCCGGCGAGTACACGCCGCCCGGATAGCGGCAGCCCATTCCGATGATGGCAATGGGCTCGGCGGCTACGGATTCCAGTTCGTGTATCCGACGCCGTGCACGTCGCAGCTCGGAGGTGGCGCGCTTGAGGTAGTCGAGGAGCTGTTCATCACTCATCAGGGCTTCTCCAGCTCTTCGTCGATCATGGCAAAGAGGTCTGCTGCTGTTACGTCGGCAAGCTCCCGGTCGTCGTCCGAACCTTCCGGATCGGACCTGGACAGGGCAGACAACATTCCCCGCAGCCTGACAGCGATCGCGGTGCGCAGCTGATCGTCGTCAACCGATCGCAGTGTGGTCTCCAGGCGGTCCAGCTGCGTGACAATCGTTGGCGGGCTGGGTGTTTCGCGGTCCGCGATCCGTTCCAGGAGATGCGCGGCCAAGGCGAACAGCGTCGGGAAGTCGAATATCACCGTGACGCTCAGCGACAGGCCGGTAGTCGCGTTGATACGGTTGCGCAGCTCGAGCGCGGTGAGCGAGTCCAGGCCCAACTCCAGGAAACCTCGGTCCTCTGGAACGGAGTCGGGCTCTCGATGTCCGAGCACCTCCGCGATCTCGGTGCGCAACAATTGCCGGACGGCCATCTCCCGTTCGTAGGTCGGCAGTGCGCTCAGGCGCTCCCGCAACGTCTGCGAACTGTCGATGGAACGGTGCTCCAGGCGCCGAACTCGCCGGGGAAGCAGGCTGTGCAGCAGGGCCGGCGCTTCTCCAATTCCCAGGCCGGCCGGGTCGAGACGCATCGGCAGCAAGTGGGGCAAGTCGGCGACGAGTCCGGCGTCGAACAGGGCCAAGCCTGCCTCGGTCCGCAGGGCTCGCAGTCCCCACCGTGAAATTCGGCACAGCTCGGTGTCGCCCAGCCGCCCGGTTATTCCACTCTGCTGCTCCCACAGACCCCAACCCAGTGAGACCGCAGGCAGTCCGTGGTATCGGCGGTGGTGAGCCAACCCATCCAAGAAAGCGTTCGCGGCGGCGTATGCGGCCTGCCCCGCAGTGCCCATCGTTGCCGCAACTGACGAAAACAGCACGAATGTCGAAAGATTCGCGTCACGAGTCAGCTCATGCAGGGTCCACGCAGCGTCCATCTTGGTGGCCAGCACCGCATGCAATCGTGCCGGTGTCAGAGCAGAGAACACCATGTCATCGACCACGCCGGCAGCATGGATCACCGCACCCAACGGGCGGTCGGCCGGGAGGGCCGACACCACCCCTTCCAGTGCTGCGCGGTCGGCGACATCACAGGCGACGACATCGACGGTGGCACCTGCTGCGGCGAGTTCCGCGGTCAGCGCAGCCACACCGGCAGCGTCCGGGCCTCGCCTGCTGAGCAGCAGCAGGTGGCGTGCCCGGTGTCGGTTCACCAGGTGCCGGGCAATTTCGGCACCGAGGCCGCCGGTTCCCCCGGTGATCATCACGGTGCCGTCAGGATCGAACACGTCCGCCTCGGGTGCGACAGCACGTGTTCGGGACAGACCAGGAGTGAACAGCTTCCCATCACGAACCGCGATCTGGTCTCGGCCGGTCGCGAGCACGGCAGCCAGGAGTGCGTTCGCATCACCCGTTTCGTCTATGTCCACCAACATGATTCGGCCGGGATTCTCGGTCTGCGCCGACCGAACCAGGCCCCAGACGGTCGCACCCGCCAGGTCTATGTCGTGATCCCGCGCTACCGCCACCGCGTGTCGGGTGAGCACAACCAAACGGTCGTCGCCCGCTGTCGCCAGAAACTGCTGGACCTGTCCCAGCACGGACTCAGCTACGTCGTGGACCATCTCGACGCCTGCCGGACGAGCCGACTCCGCCACGGAAATTAGCACCGCAGGACTCGTTTCGGCTGGTATTGCCGGGTCTATCTCCGACCAGTCGACATGGAACATCATCGATTCGAGCGGGGCCGCCGCCAGCGGTCGAAGAGTCAGCGAATCGACGGACATCCACGCGACGCCGTTGTCATCGGCAAGATTCAATGCCACCGCGTCATCGCCGAGGGCGGTGATTCGCACTCGCAACCGACGGACAGTCGTAGTCGCGGCATGCACGCCACTGAAGGAGAACGGCAGGACCGGGCCTCTCGTCACGGCCAACACATGCAGTGCCGCATCCACCAAGGCCGAGCGTGCTCCCGAGCTGCCGGTCCCTTCGCGCAGCTCTACTTCGACGAACAGCTCTGCTCCGCGGCGCCATGCGGCACGCACATTTCGGAATCCGGGCCCGTACTCCAATCCGACCGCGGCAAGTTCGTCGTACCACAGTGCGACATCCAGGGTTTCGGCCTCGGCCGGCGGCCACTGCGCGAGATCGGCGACGGCGACCTTCGGATGTGCCGCGGCCAAGAGCCCGGTGGCATGCAATTGCCACTCACTGTCGGTGCGGGCATGCAGCCGCAGCGGGCGCCGACCGAACTCGTCGGGATCCCCTACCGCGACCTGGATTTCGGTTTCGTGGCCATTCGGTACGACGACGGGGCTCAGCACGGTCAGCTCATCCACGACCTCGGCTCCGACCGCGACACCCGCCTGGAGCGCCATCTCCAGCAACGCGGTTCCCGGCACGATCACCCGGTGCTGCACTCGATGGTCGGACAGCCACGGATGCGTCCGCATCGACAATCGCCCCGTGAGAATGACACCCAGCCCCTCGGCCGGTTCCACCACAGTGGTCAACAGCGGGTGCTCGGGACTGGCATCGAGCCAGTACCGCTCACGCTCGAACGGATAGGTCGGCAGGTCCACTCGTCGAGCGCCGGTGCCGGCGAACACAGTGGACCAATCCACCTCCACACCGCTGACGTGCATTCGACCCAACGCGGAAACCAGCGCTTCGATCTCAGGTTGCCCGCGCCGCATGGTCGGTACGAGCAGCGCATCGGCGGATTCAGGCAGACATTCCTCGATCATCGGAGTGAGCACCGAATCGGGACCGACCTCGACGAACCGCGTGACGCCCGCGCCGGCCAGAAAGGCGACTGTGTCGGCCCAGCGCACGGTGTCACGCACATGGCGCACCCAGTACTCGGGCTGCTGCGGCGCTGCGGCCACCAGCGCCATGACCGGCTCAGCGAACTCGAGGTTCGCCACGATCGAACGGAACTGCGGCAGCATCGGCTCTATCAACGGAGAGTGAAAAGCATGCGAGACGCGTAACTGCCGAGTTCGGTTTCCCCGAGCCGCGACCTGGGCGGCCACCGCATGCACATGCTCCGCGATGCCTGCGACAACCACCGATGATGGGCTGTTGACCGCAGCGAGCGATATCAGGTCCTGATATCCGGCCAGAAGCGGCACTACCTCCTCTTCCGTGCCGTGGATGGCAACCATGGCACCACCGGCAGGCAACGCCTGCATCAGCCGGCCGCGCGCTGCCACCAGAGTGCAGGCGTCCGGCAGCGACAGCACACCTGCCACGTGGGCCGCGGCAATCTCACCGATCGAATGTCCGGCCACGAAGTCCGGTCGCACGCCCATGGACTCGAGCAGCCGGAACATGGCCACCTCGAACGCGAACAGGGCCGGTTGCGTCCACTCGGTCTCATCGAGCAGGTCGGCCTCCCTGGCCATGACCTCGCGAAGCGACCGGTCGAGATGCTGATCGAACTCCGCGCACACCTGATTCAGCACGCTGTCGAACACCGGGAACAGTGCCGCCAGGTCCTCGCCCATGCCCACCCGCTGCGAGCCCTGACCGGTGAAGACGAACGCGGTCTTACCCCGATCCCGCGCACCTGGCACGACAGTCGCCGCGGCCACGCCCGCCACGACCGAAATCAGTCCTTGACGCAGTTCGTCGGTATTCGCCGCGATGACGGCCGCACGATGCTCGAGATGTGACCGAGTGGTTGCGGCGGAGAACGCGACATTCACCACTGCCGACCGGTCGTCGAGGGCCGACAGCATCTGCTCCGCCTGCCTGCGCAATGCCCTGGGAGTCCGGCCGGAGAGCAGTACGGGAACCGGGATTGATGCTCGTGGCGTTTCATCCGGCTGCGGGGTGATGGTTGGTGCTTCGAGGATCACGTGCGCATTGGTGCCACTGATACCGAATGACGACACTCCCGCCCGCCAGGGCCGGTCGACGGAAGGCCAGTCGCGATCGGCTGTGAGCAGCTGCACCGCACCGGAGGACCAATCCACGTGGGGTGACGGCTCGGTCACGTGCAGTGTCTTCGGTAGACGACCGTGCGACATCGCCATGATCATCTTGATCACGCCGCCGACACCCGCAGCGGCCTGGGTGTGCCCGATGTTGGATTTGAGCGAGCCCAGCCACAGCGGTTCGCCGGCCGGGCGGTCCTGTCCGTAGGTCGCCAATATCGCCTGTGCTTCAACGGGATCGCCCAACGGCGTCCCGGTCCCGTGGGCTTCGACAGCGTCGACACCGGACGGGGACAGTCCCGCACTGCTGAGGGCTTGCCGGATCACCTGTTCCTGAGAGGGACCATGTGGTGCGGTGAGTCCGTTGCTGGATCCGTCTTGATTGACCGCGCTTCCGCGCAGGACCGCGAGGACGCGGTGTCCGTTGCGTCGCGCATCGGACATCCGCTCCACCACGAGTAGACCCACGCCCTCGGCCCAGCCGGTGCCGTCCGCAGCCGCCGAGAACGCCTTGCACCGCCCATCGACGGAAAGCGCCCGCTGCCGGGAGAACTCCACGAAGGTGGTGGGAGTGGCCATCACGGTCGCCCCACCCGCCAGGGCGAGGGTGCATTCACCCGCCCGCAGCGCCTGTGCGGCCAAATGCAGCGCCACCAGCGACGACGAGCACGCGGTGTCCACCGATACCGCCGGCCCTTTCAGACCCAGGCAATAGGCCACCCGTCCGGACGCGACACTCGGAGCGCTGCCGATGAACAGGTATCCCTCCAGGGCGCCAGGATTCTCGAGCGCTCGCGTCGCGTAATCGCTGTACATGACGCCGGTGAACACACCGGTGTCGCTACCGCGTATCGAGGTCGGCGCAATTCCCGCGTGTTCCAGTGCCTCCCAGGCTGTTTCGAGTAGCAAGCGCTGCTGTGGGTCGGTCGCCAGGGCCTCCCTCGGCGACATCCCGAAGAAGTCGGCGTCGAAGTCCGCGGCGTTGTCGAGGAATCCCCCACATCGCGTGGAGCTGCGCTCCGACGCCTCGGGGTCAGGGTCGTACAGACCATCGACATCCCAGCCACGGTCACGGGGGAACTCCGTCACTGCGTCGACACCATCGGCAACGAGCCTCCACAAATCCTCCGGCGAGGCAACGCCGCCCGGATAACGGCAGCTCATGCCGACAATCACGATCGGATCTTCGTCGTGGCGGGTCACTGTCGCCACCGCCGTCGGAGCCGGTGCCGGTGCCGCACCGAACAGCTGGCCGGTCAGAAAGGTGGCGAGTTCCTCGGGTGTCGGATGGTCGAACACGAGGGTGGGCGGCAGCCGCAGCCCGGTGGCCACGGCGAGCGCATTGCGGAGTTCCACCGCTGTCAACGAGTCGAATCCCAGGTCGCGGAACGCGCGATCCGGATCGATCCCGATCTCGTCGTCATAACCCAGCACCGTGGCGACTTGAGCCTGAACAAGACGCCGCATCTCAGCGGTCCGATCCCGTTCGGCCACGCTGTGCCACCGATCTCGAACCGTGCCCGTCGCCGGAGTCGGTGCGGACGAATGACGTTTGCCCACGGGATATTCGAGTCGCGCAGCCGAGATCCGTGCCGGAAGCACGTGTGCGCGCCCGAGCCCCAAGGCCATATCGAACAGCCGCACGCCTGCTTCCGCCGAGATCGGCCGCAGACCGCGCGCCGCCAGCCTGCGGCGGTCGGTCTCCGTCAGCGCGGCCGTCATGCCCGCGACGTCCTCCCACGGACCCCACCCCAGCGAGACCGACGCCAGCCCCCGCCCGTGCCGATACTGAGCGAGCCCGTCGAGAACCGCGTTCGCTGCGGCATAACCGGCCTGACCCGCGGTACCCAAGCTGGCCGCCACCGAGGAGAACAGCACGAAAGCTGACAGTTCCAGGTCTTTGGTCAGTTCATGGAGGTGCCAGGCGGAATCCACCTTCGCTGCCAGTACCGATTCCGCGGAGTCCATGGTCAACGCGGTGAACACGGCGTCGTCGAGGACGCCCGCGGCATGCACGACAGCCCGCAACGGTGCCTGCGCCGGGACTTCTGCCAGTACCGACGCCACCGCATCTCGGTCGGCCAGGTCCGCTGCCAACACGCTGACCGACGCGCCCGACCCGCGAAGCTCCGCGACCAATTCGTTTGCGCCCGGGGCATTACCACCACGTCGGCTCACCAACAACACACTGCGTACACCGTGCCGAGTCACCAGATGCCGGGCGAGCACGGCGCCCAGCGCACCGGTACCTCCGGTGATCAACACCGTCCCCTCCGGACCGAACACCTCGGCATCCGAATGCGATTTCGGGGCAGGGGCGAGTCGCAGCGCAGACATGCGACTCGCCCGGATCACGACCTCGGACTCACCGGTGGCGAGCACAGTGGACAGCAGGTCTTCGACCCCATCCGGATCGTCGGTGTCCACGAGAACGATCCGACCCGGATTCTCGGTCTGGGCGGAGCGCAGCATTCCCGATACCGCCGCGCCGGCCAGATCATGGCCGTCGAGGGCCTGGTTGGTGACCACCACGATCGGCGCGTCCCCCGGTGCGGCCAGATGGGATTGCACTGTGTCCAGCACCGAGCGGACGAGTCGGCGAACCGTCGCGGGGACGTCACCCGCACTATCGCCGAAGGCCTCGAGTACCACCGCGTTACCGGCACTGTGCACCGATCGGACCGCGGGCAACTGCACCCGATCGATGACGAACAGCGAGTCCTCAGCAAGTCCCGAGGCAGGCTGCGCCCGCAAGGTGACCTGGGCCGAGAACACCCGTTGGCCTCCTTCGGCTTCGCTGACCGTCACAGCGAAGCGGTCCGGGGCATTCGCGACGATGTGCGCTCGCAGGTGCCTGCTCGTCGTCGGACGGATCTGCACCTGCGCCCAGGAAAACGGGATTTTCGGCTGTCCTTGACTGTCCCCCAACGCCTTTGGCCCCACTGCATGGAGCACGGCATCAAGAATTGCGGGATGTACCAGGAAACCGGACCGAGTGGATAAGTCCTCCGGCAGCGCTACCGCCGCAACGACTTCCGCACCTTGCTCCCACACCGCACGCAGCCCTTGGAAGGCCGGCCCGTACTCCAGGCCGACCTGCGCGAGTTCGTCATACAGATGCGTGAGATCCACTGGCACAGCGTCGGCGGACGGCGGCGCCACCGGGTATGTGACCGCCTCGGTTGCCGAGCCGAGCAGACCGGAGACATGCAGCTGCCACGGTTGACCCGCTACCCGCGAGTGCAGGGCGAATGATCGCTCCCCCACCTCGGTCGGGGCGCCCACCAACGCCTGCAGTTCCACCACCGTCGTCTCGGGAACTTCCAGCGGTTGCCGCAGCGTCAGCTCAGCCACCTGCGGACAGCCGACGCGATCGGCGATCCACGCGGCCAGCTCTGCCAGTGCCGTGCCGGGCAGAACAGGCCGGTCCCACACCCGGTGGTCGAGCAGCCAGGGATCTCGCCGCGCCGACAGTCTCCCGCGGAAAAGGACGCCCCCACTGTCAGCGACAGCGATGACGTCTTCGAGGAACGGGTGCTCGAGCCGGTCCGAGCCCGTATGGCCGGACGTGACCAGCCAGTGGCGGCGGTGCTGGAACGCATACGTCGGCAGCTCGATCGGGCCGGCGTCGGTGCCTGCGAAGACTTTTCCCCAGTCCGGACCACTAGCGTTCAGGTGGAGGCTGCCCATGGCGGTGAGCAGGGCGGCATCCTCGGGGCGGTCCTGCCGCATGGTCGCCGTGACGAGCCATTCTTCGTCCGGCAACCGGCTGCTCTCCACCATTTTGGTGAGCGTCGCATCCGGACCCAGCTCGACGAAGCCAGTGACGCCGCGCTCGGCCAGGGTCCGAATCGCGTCGTGGAACCGCACCGGCTCGCAAGCGTTCCGCACCCAGTATTCCGGCGAGCCGAGCCGATCGTCATCGAGAGCACGGCCGGTGAGGGTGGAGATGACCGGGATTCGCCCTGCGCTCGACCGAAGGCCGTGCAGCGCGGTAGCCAGCTCGTGGGCGATCGGCTCCATCAACGAGGAATGGGAGGCATAGTTCACGCGCAACCACGCGGTGCTGCGACCTTGCGCAGCGAAGTGATCGACGATCCGGGCCACCGCAGCTTCGGATCCCGAAATCACCACGGAGCGTGGACCATTGACTGCCGCGAGCGAAGCTCCGGCGGTCAGCAACGGCAGCACCTCGTGCTCAGCGGCCGCTACGGCTGCCATCCTTCCGCCCGGAGGCAGCCCCTGCATCACTCGGCCGCGAGCCGCGACCAGCGCACACGCATCGGGCAGGGACAGGACATCGGCCACGTGGGCGGCGGCGATTTCACCGCTCGAATGGCCTACCACGAAATCCGGTCGCGATCCCCAGCTCTCCAGGAGCCGAAACAAGGCGACCTGGAGGGCGAACACCGCAGGTTGGGTCCACTGAGTATCGTCGAGCAGCTCGGCCTCCGGCGACCCCGGCGCGGCGAACATGATCTCGCGCAGCGGACGACCCAGGTGGTGCCGAAGTTCGTCGCATACCTCGTTCAAGGCCGTGCCGAACACGGGAAACCGTTCGCACAGTTCTCTTCCCATGCCGGGGCGCTGGCCACCCTGTCCGGTGAACACGAACGCCGTCCAGCCCTTGGACCGCTGCCCGCGGACCACGTCGGGCGCCCACGTGTCGCCTGCCACCGCTTCCAGGCTGTGCAGCAGGCCTTCGCGATTCGACACCGTCACCAGTGCCCCGTGTTCGAACACCGAGCGCCCGGTGAGCGAGGTATAGGACACGTCGGCCGGTCGCAGTTCGGGATGAGACTCCAGGTGTTTGCGGAGTCGGTAAGCCTGATCACGCAGGGCCCGCGGCGTTCGGCCGGAGATCGCGACAGGAACGACGGGCGATTCCTCCGCAGTATCGTCGTGCTCGTCGAAGGCGGGTGCTTCTTCCACGATGACGTGTGCGTTGGTACCACTGATGCCGAATGAGGAGATGCCCGCGCGACGCGGCACGCCATTCGACGGCCATTCCTGTGCTGTGGTGAGAAGTCTTACGCCGCCGGAAGACCAATCCACGTGTGGTGAGGGCGCGTTCGCATGCAAAGTCCGGGGCAGGATGCCGTGTCTCAGTGCCATCACCATCTTGATGACACCGGCGACGCCTGCGGCCGCCTGCGTGTGTCCGATATTGGACTTCAGCGAACCCAGCCACAGTGGGTTCGTCGCGTCACGGTCATGCCCGTATGTCGCGAGGACGGCGTCGGCCTCGATCGGGTCACCGAGCCGGGTGCCGGTGCCGTGCGCCTCCACCGCATCCACATCGCCGGCGGTCAGGTCGGCATTCGCCAAGGCATCACGAATTACTCGCTGCTGGGACGATCCGTTCGGTGCGGTCAGGCCGTTGCTCGCCCCGTCCTGGTTTATCGCGGTACCCCGCACTACAGCCAGCACCCGGTGGCCGTGTTGTCGTGCCGCGGACAACCGCTCCAGTACCAGGACGCCGACGCCCTCGGCCCATCCGGTGCCGTCCGCCGCGGCGGAGAATGCTTTGCACCTGCCGTCGGCCGAGAGGCCGCCCGCTCTGGCGAACTCGACGAACATACCCGGCGTGGCCATGATGGAAACTCCGCCGGCCAGAGCCAGCGAAGACTCCCCCGATCGCAGGGCGTGCACGGCGAGATGCAGTGCGACCAACGACGACGAGCATGCCGTGTCCACGGTTACCGCAGGGCCTTCGAGACCGAGCGCGTAGGCCAGACGCCCGGAGATGACGCTGGACGCGCTCCCGGTCAGCGCATGTCCCCCTAGGCTTTCCGGCACGTCCGCCAGGCGCGGGAGATAGTCCTGTGCCATCGCGCCGACGAACACGGCGGTGCGACTTCCACGCAGTACGACCGGATCGATGCCTGCTCGTTCCAATGCCTCCCACGCTGTTTCCAGCACCAGTCGCTGCTGGGGATCCGTGGCCAGCGCTTCTCGAGTGCTCATGCCGAAGAACTCGGCGTCGAAATCGCCTTGGCCGGTGAGGAAGCCGCCGAACTGTGGTACCGAGTCAGCTACCTCCCAGCCCCGATCCTCGGGAAACCCGGTAATCGCATCGGTGCCATCGGCCACCAACCGCCACAACTCATCCGGTTCGGACACTCCGCCCGGTAGTCGGCACGCCATGCCCACGATGACGATGGGATCGGAATCGGCGACCCGTGCGGAGGTGCGCCGGCGTCCGACAGACCCATCGCGCAAGTGCTGCACCACGGCGGTGATGGTGGGATAGCTGAACGGCAGACTTGTCGGCAGTGGCAGGCCGGTCGACCGTTTGAGTCGTCTCACCAATTCGACGGCGCGTGCCGAGTCGAATCCGAGGTCGCGGAAGGTCCGGTCGGGGTCCACCATGGTGGCATCGCCGTGCCCGAGCACGACCGCCGCCTGTGCGCGCACCAACGCCAGCAGCGCACCGCCCGCATCCCCGCGCTGCACATCGCTCAGCTCGAGCAGATCGACTGGCGCATAAGCTTTTTGGTCAACCTGGTCTTCGTCGAACCAGTACCGTTGCCGTTGAAACGGGTAGGTAGGCAAGTCGAACACACGGGCACGGGCACGGGCACGGGCACCATCGAAGACAGCCCGCCAGTCCACCGTCACCCCGCACGCGAAGAGCTCGCCCATCGCCAGCAGGAACCGCCGGAACTCGTCCTCACCTCGACGCAACGTACCGAGTACGACCGCGTCCGGCACCGTCTCCTGTACCGGCATCGTCAATACCGGGTGCGGACCGACCTCCACGAAAACCCGATGGCCTGCAGCAGCCAGTCCCCGGATCGCATCCTCGAGACGTACCGGCTCCCGCAGATTCCGATACCAATACTCGGCATCCATCGAAGACGGGTCCAGCCGACCGCCGGTCACCGCGGAGTAATAGGCGATGTCACTCGGTTGTGTCACGACGTCGCGCCCCGCCGCCAGCACAGCCTCCCGAATCGTGTCCACCTGAGGCGAATGAGACGCGTAGTCGACCGGGATCACCCGCGCGCTGATCCCACGGGCCGCACAGTCAGCGACATAGCCATGCACGTCGGCAACCGCACCCGACACCACGACGCTGTCGGGACCGTTGAGTGCCGCGACGGTGACACCCGCATGGCCGACCTCTCCGGCGGCCACAGCGATCGATGCCATCGCGCCATGACCCGACAGCCGATCGGCAATCGCGCGACTGCGAAATACGCTCAGCCGCAACGCATCCGGAAGCTCCAGCAGGCCCGCTGCGCACGCCGCCGCGATCTCACCTTGCGAATGACCCACCACCGCAGCCGGAACCACACCCACCGAGCGCCACAACTGCGCCAACGACAC
Source organism: Nocardia sp. NBC_00511 (assembly GCF_045161165.1). Lineage (NCBI taxonomy): Bacteria > Bacillati > Actinomycetota > Actinomycetes > Mycobacteriales > Nocardiaceae > Nocardia > Nocardia sp. NBC_00511. Next base: position 1,789,423 of record NZ_CP107849.1, on the reverse strand, counting down.
CATCACCGCGCACAACGCCGGCTGCAGGACATCCACACGCTGCAATGCCTGCTCATCACCGAGCACATCACGCAACGACCAATCCACCAACCCGTCCAACAGACGCGCACACTCGTCCATCCGCGCCCCGAAAACGGGCGACGACTCCCACAACCCCCGAGCCATCCCCACCCATTGCGAACCCTGCCCGGGGAACACCCACACCACACCAGAACCGGAAACAATCTCGCCCTCGACCACATTGGCCGCACCACCGCCGGCAGCCAACGCACGCAGACCGGCACACAGCTCACCGCGATCCGACGCCACCACCACTCCACGGTGCGCGAAGTGCGTACGCCGAAGGGCGGTCGAAGCGCCGACGTCCACCGGCACGGCAGCGGGCTCGGCCGTGACGAAGTCCAGCAGCCGTGCGGCCTGAGCACGCAACGCCTCGGCAGTTCGCCCCGACACCGGCACCGCCACCGCGGTAGTACCTTCTTCTTCTCTTTCGGCGGATCGGCCCGGATCGGGCGGAGCGGCCACCACGAGGTGACAGTTCGTGCCACCGACGCCGAAGGACGAGACACCCGCCAGCGCCCGGCCCGCGGCAGGCCACGCACGCAAACTGTCGTTGAGGCGCAGCCGCCCGGCCGCAAAGGGAATGTTCGGGTTGGGCTCGCGGTAGTGCAGGCTCGGCGGAAGCGATCCGTGCCGGATCGCGAGCGCGGCCTTGACCAGCCCGGCGATACCGGCCGCGCTTTCGAGGTGACCGATATTCGTCTTGACGGATCCGACCATCAGCGGGTTCGCGTCGTCACGACCGGGCGCGAACACCGAAGCCAGTGCCCCCGCCTCGATCGGATCCCCCACAACCGTCCCGGTCCCGTGCAATTCGACATAGTGCACGTCGGCCGGATCGACACCAGCGTCGGCGTACGCGCGACGGAGCAATTCCGTCTGCGCCTCGACAGTCGGTGTGGTCAGGCTGTCGCCGCAATCGTGATTCACGGCCCCACCGAGAATCACGCAGTAGACGGGGTCGCCCTCGGCAACGGCGTCGGCGAGCCGCTTGAGCACGACCATGGCGCCGCCCTCGCCTCGGACGAAACCATTGGCGCGCGAGTCGAAGACATGGCACCGGCCATCCGGCGAAAGCACCCCGGCACGAGCCAGCGCAAGGCCACCGTCGACCGTGAGATTCAGGTGCACCCCGCCCGCCAGCGCCAGATCGGACCGACCAGAGCACAAGCTCTCGACAGCCGACTGCACGGCGACCAGCGACGACGATTGTGCTGTATCCACCGTGACACTGGGACCGCGTAGACCCAACGCATGTGACACCCGATTGGCGATCGAGCTGCGGCTCAAACCGGCCAGCGTGTGCTCGGAAACCGCCTCGGGACCGCCGTCGTGCACAAGTGCCGCATAGTCATCGCCGGCAGCGCCGATGTAGACGGCGACCCCTTCAGCACTCAGTCGGTCCTCGACTATGCCGGCGTCTTCGATTGCTTCCCAACTCAATTCGAGGGCCAGACGCTGACGGGGATCAGCAGCTGCGGCCTCCGGACGCGACATCGCGAAGAACTCGGCATCGAAACGGTCCACTTCGGGTAGGAATCCTCCGCGGCGCAGCACAGCCGCCTCGGGAATCTCGTCGAGGCGCCACCGCCCGGCGGGCACCTCGGAGGTCGCGTCCACTCCGCCCCGCAGCACCTGCCAAAAGCCACGGGGGTCGGCAGCACCGGGGAAGCGGCAGGAAAGACCCACGATCGCGATCGGCTGGTGCATAAACCTGTCCCCTATCCAAGTCGAGCGAAGCTGGGCTGCGACAACCCACAAACGGTCATGACGGCGTCGGTCGCCGCTACGATCCGGCGCGTTGCTCGTTAACCAAAAATTTGCACCTGCATGGTCGACAGATGACCCTCATACCTGATTTCCCATCCCCGAAGCTTCAGCCGGATCGGCGAGCACAACCCGAGAGTCAGCACGGGCATCCTCGCCAGGCGACGGTCGATCCCCCGACGTCGTGTTGCGATACCCGGCCGGACCCCCAGAGCCCGCCCGAACGGCTTCCTCAAGATAGAACGTGTTCCACAATCGTGCAAGCAGCCACTGTCGCGAATCTTCTTGCTATGCACACCTTTCGGAAGCAAAGAAACGCTAGACAGTGGAACTTGTTATCGCTACAGTTCGGCGTTGAGTATCGGGACGGGGATCAAAGGGGTTGTCGGGGCGGGGATTCGGACGCGCGCGTCGTCGGCTGACCGGCTTCCGGCGGCGATCACCAACTGCGCAACGGCGAGCAGCCCACTTGGACCATTTTGGGCAAACACTCCGCTACTTCAGCTGCCGACTGCACCGGAGGCTTGGTGGCGAGCCAGGCACTCCCCGTCGATGGACTACGCATTCACCGCACGATGATCTGGATTGGGAGGGATGATGAACGGACGTACGAGGCGCGCAGGAATCGTCGGGGGCGGGGTCGGCGGGTTGGCGACTGCCATCGGCTTGCGGCAGGCCGGGTGGCACGTCACGGTGTTCGAGCAGGCGCCCGAATTCGGCCGGGCGGGGGCCGGGATCGTTCTGCCTGTCAACGGCATCGCGGCCCTCGACGCCCTCGGACTCGGGGAGCGGATTCGTGAGCATCAGGTACCTGATCGGATCTCGCAAATACAGACCGCGGCCGGTCGGACGCTGATGAGCTTTCGATTGAGTGACGCGATGGGCTACCCGGGAATGATTCTGCTCGCGCGATCAGATCTCATCGCGCTACTGGTGGATGCCTTGCCCAGCGAGTGCATTCACACGGGCGTAGCGGTGCGGGCAGTGCGCGAAAACGGTGTTGTGGAAACTGATTCCAGCACGGCGGAGTTCGACCTGGTGGTCGCGGCCGACGGGGCCAATAGTGTAGCGCGACAACAGTTGTGGCCCGATCTCTCGCTGCGGCACACCGGAGTCACCGCCTGGCGTTGGATCGTCGACGGCCTGTCGACGGAGTACGCCGGAATGGTGTGGGGTCCGGGCGGTGACGTAGGGATCTACCCCATGCCTCGTGGTCGCACCATGGCGTGGGCCGCGGGTCGACCGGGCATCGACGACCTGAACTACTTTGCCGACTGGATCGACCCGGTGCCGGAGTTGATCGCCTCCGCCGATCGGATAGTGCGCAACGACGTGGCGTACCTGCCGGTTCCTCGTTCGCTGGTTCGTGGCCGGGTGGCGCTGGTCGGCGACGCGGCGCACGCGCTGGTGCCTTACAACGGCCAGGGCACCTCCGTTGCCTTGGAAGATGCCGTCGCCCTCGCCGCATGCGCTCCCGACCTGGCGGCCTACACCGCGTCGCGGCGTCCGCGCGCGCAGTACATGAGTCTGCTGGCGCGGTACGGCATGCCCACACCCGCTACCAGCAGAGCCGCCGTGATCACCGGCCCGATGGCGGGAATGATGCCGAACCGGTTCTTGCGGTGGGCCGCGCGCACGGGACGCCGGGCGGCGACGACTTGGACCCCACCGGAAATCCGGTCGCGCGTGTCCTCGCACTGATTCTGAATCTGGAACGGAGCAACCATGAGCACGTCGACGGATACTGCCGTCGATCACGAGATTCTCATTGTCGGCGCGGGCTTTTCGGGGATGGGCACGGCGATCGAACTGGATCGGGCCGGTGTGCACGACTTCCGGATCCTCGACGCGGGCGACGGTCTCGGCGGAACTTGGCGGTGCAACACCTACCCCGGTGTCGCGGTCGACTTCCCGGTCTTCAGCTATCAATTCTCATTCGAGCAGCGATCGGACTGGTCCCGCGTCTACGCCCCCGGCTCGGAGGTACTGGAGTACGCGGAGCATTGCGCCGACAAGTACGGCCTTCGTTCACGGATGCGATTCGATACCAAGATCGACGGAATCGAATTCGAGGGCCACACGAATCGATGGCGGGTGACGACAGCCGCTGGCGACACGATGACCGCCAGGTTCGTCGTCAACGCGACCGGCAGCTTTCCCGAACCGAACATCCCGAAGTTCAACGGTATCGAGAACTTCGCGGGACCGGTCCTGCACACCGCGCGCTGGGACCCCGCGGTGGACCTGACCGGCAAGCGGGTCGGGATCGTCGGCACCGGAGCGTCCGGCGTACAGCTCGCCGCTGCCGTCGCGGCCGAGGTGGCGCAGCTGACCGTGTTCCAGCGGACTCCGGTCTGGGTGGTGCCGAAGTACGACGCGCCGCTGTCCGCGCGGCTGCACTGGATGTTCGAGCATGTCCCGTTGCTGAAGCCCGCGATCCGGGCGTTGAGCCAGGCTTATATCGAGACGGTCGTCCTGTTACCCGCCCAGTATCACAAGCTGTTCCCGTTGACCAAGCTCGCCGCAGTCGCCCTGCGGCGTGAGCTGGCCGCGCAGGTGCACGATCCAGCAGTCCGGGACAAGCTCACGCCGCGTTATGCGCTCGGCTGCAAACCGCCGGCCTATTCCAACGCGTACCTGTCCATGTTCAACCGCGAAAACGTGTACCTGGAAACAGATCCCATCGACAAGGTGACCACGGACGGCGTCCGCACGGCTGAAGGCGTCGAGCATGAGCTGGACGTGTTGATTCTCGCGACAGGGTTCAAGATGCCGTTCACATCCGGCGTGCCCTTCCGATGCGTCGGATCCGACGGGATCGATCTGCACGAATATTGGTCTCGGGAACGCACGCAGGCGTATCAGGGGGTGAGCGTGCCCGGTTTCCCCAACTATTTCTCGGTGTCCGGCCCGTACTCCTACAACGGTTCGTCCTACTTCAACCTGATCGAAGCCAGCGCCGAGCACATCGCCCGCTGCCTCGGCCATGCCCGACGGACCGGAGCGACGCGGGTGGAGGTCACGCAGCAGGCGAACACGAAGTACTTCGAGGAAATGCTGCGCCGCCGGTGGCGGCAGGTGTTCTGGCAGGACACCTGCGGCCTCGCCAACGCCTACTACGTCGACGTGAACGGCGATGTACCGCTGCGACCGACGCTCAGCCTCGAAACGGCTTGGCGCAGCGCCCGATTCCCGCTGAGTGACTACCGTTTCGAGACCACGCCCGCGAGTGAAACAGTCGAACAACATACACAGGTTTGAAGGGGAAAGATGACGGTCATAGAATTTCGTGATTCCGAGAGTTCGGCCCGCCGTACTGTGCGGTGGGTTCGCGAATGGGGGTGGCTTGCATCCTTGATTTTCGTACCCAAAATTCCCAACCGATTCAGTCTGGTGTACGACAGAGTCATCACTGCAAACAATTCGCTGGGCGAGGAGTCGCTGTTCATCAACCTGGGCTACTGGAAGGACAGTCCCCAAACCTTGGATGAAGCGGGCGCGGCGCTGGCCCGGCTGGTAGCGACCGAAGCGAGCCTCGGGTCCGATGACGTGGTAGTGGACGTCGGCTGCGGGCTGGGCGACCAAGACTTTCTCTGGGCGAAAGAATTCGGCCCAAAGCGAATTACCGGGGTAAATATATCCGCGAAACAGATTGAGGTCTCGACCGCACGGGCCGCCGCACTGGGGCTCAGTGACGTCGTCGAGTATGTGCACGGGTCGGCAAACGATCTACCTCAGCCGGATGCGTCCGCTACAAAGGTGACCGCACTCGAATCAGGGCTTCACTTTCCGTCCCGTCCACGATTTTTCGAGGAAGCATTCCGAGTCCTGGCACCCGGCGGCCGGTTGGTGAGTGCCGATGTCGTGCCACTCGCGAATAAATATGTTTCGAGCGAGGTCAGGCGGTCGCGCCTCAAGCGACTTGTGGTGCACGGCATATTCACGACTGCCCGCAAGAACAATACCGATGCGGAGGAATACCGCGCGGCGCTCCTGGCAGCCGGCTTCAAGGATGTCCGGGTCTACTCGATCCGCGATCACGTCTACCCGCAATATGCCGAATTTGTCAGCCGTAAGCGCGACCAGCCGCAAATCCGGAAAATCAATCCGTTGCTTCGGGGCTTCTTCGGCCACAAAGGCGCCGCGTTCTGGGCCCCTTGGCTGGACTATATCGTCGCAGTTGCCGACAAGGCGCCTGCCGAAGATAGCCTCTGAGGAACACCACACCGATGACCGACGCATCCCCATGACCCGAGGCAAGGTGCCGCGGCCCCGGTTCGATCAACGGGGCCGTCGCCTAGGGTTTGTGCCCGACACCACCGACGATGCAGTGCCGGACCGCGCTGAGCATTCGCATGCGTGGGCCGTCCTGCCACCAGTCGTCGCAGAGCACCAAGCCGGGATCGATCATTTCCAGATCGCCGAACATGGCCTGGATTTCGTCACGGGTGCGGAAGCGGCCGCTGCCCATCGGGCTGTGGATGAACTTGTCCTCCATGTTCGCCGCGAGCTCGCTCAGCTCGGGCTCCCGCGGGTCCTGCGGGTCGAAGAAGTGGGAGATCACCACGAACGATCCGGCGGGCAGGGCGTCGATGTAGGTCTGCATCAACGTGGGCGCGTCCGCACCGAGGTAGTGGTGCAGGGTCCCGACCTGCAGCAGCGCCACCGGACGGGTGAAATCCAAGTGCTCGAGCACCGATTCGTTCTTCAGCACTTCCAGCGGCTGGAAGATATCGCAGGTGGCGATCGTGGCTTTGTCGTTCTCGGCCAGCAGTGCTCGGCCGTGTGCGAGGACCATGGGATCGTTGTCCACGTACATCACCCGAGCGTCGGGGTTGATCCGTTGCACCACCTGATGGGTGTTCTCCGCCGTCGGCAACCCGGAACCGAGATCCAGAAATTGCTCGATGCCTGCCGAACGCGTCAGAAAACGGCACACGCGGATCAGGAAATCACGATTGGCCCACGCCAGGTCGGTGGCCTGCGGTGCGACCGACTGCACCCGGGCCAGCACTTCACGATCGACCTCGAAATTGTCCTTCCCGTTCAGAAAGGCGTCGTAGACCCGCGCGATGCTGGCCCGCGAGGTGTCCACCCCGACCGGCACCGAGCTCGGGTAGTCGGATGTGGGCATCGCTGACTCCTGGGTGTCGTACGTCCGGATCGCCCCAAGTATGCGGCAGACAGGTTGCCGGCATCGCGTGAATGCGTTGATCGCCAACAATTTTCGGCGACTACCGTCAAGGCGACCCGGTCGTCTCACCCGGCCACACCGGACAACGCGATCAGGGGCAGATGAGCGGGCTTGTCCAGTTCGGCGGCGCGTAACCTGCCACCACCCCCGGCCCGAAGTACGATCGGACCATGCGGTCCATTTGGAAGGGCTCCATCGCGTTCGGGCTGGTGAACGTCCCGGTGAAGGTCTATACCGCCACCGAGGACCATGACATCAAGTTTCACCAGGTGCACGCCGCCGACGGGGGGCGGATCCGCTATGAGCGGGTCTGCACCGTGGATGGGCAGCCGGTTCAGTATGCCGATATCGACAAGGCCTACGAGTCGCCCGATGGTGATCGGGTGATTCTCACCGATGAGGATTTCTCGAAGCTGCCCGCTGCGGAGAAGCACGAGATTCCGGTGTTGCAGTTCGTGCCGTCGGAGCAGATCGATCCGATCCTTTTCGACAAGAGCTATTACCTCGAACCGGATTCCACGACGCCGAAAGCCTATGTGCTGCTGGCGAAAACGCTGGAAACCGTGGATCGGGTGGCACTGGTGCATTTCACGCTGCGGCAGAAGACGCGGCTGGGGGCGCTGCGGGTGCGGGACGGGGTGCTCGTGTTGCAGACGCTGCTGTGGCCGGACGAGGTGCGGGCGGCGGTGTTCGAGAAGCTCGACGGTGTGCCGGCGCCGCGGCCGCAGGAATTGCAGATGGCCGAGTCGCTGGTGGATACGCTCTCCGACGATTTCGATCCGAGTCTCTACGTGGACGAATATCAGATCGAATTGAAGAAGATGCTCGACGACGCCATCGCCAATGGCAGCAACAAGGTCACCCGCGCGCCCGAACCGGCCGCGCCGGAAATGGATGCCGAGGTGGTCGACCTGGTCGCCGCGTTGCAACGCAGCCTCGAAGCCTCCGGCCGCAAGGCATCGGCTCCGGCCGCTGCCGCGAAGGCCGAGAAGCCCGCCGCGAAGAAGGCCGCGGAAAAGAAGCCCGCCAAGAAGGTCGCGAAGAAGGCTCCGGCCAAGCAGACTCGCAGGGGCGCGTGATACCACGCCGCGCCCGCGATGACGGCGCCCGGCAGGTCCCGGAGTAGCAGCACACGCCTGGCAAACTAGAAGTCATGGAATCCGACATATCCATTCCGGATATCGCTGTCGTCCCGATGGGACTCGGGCACCTGCGCCAGGTCATCGACCTCGGCTACCAGGTGTTCGACACCCACGCCAAGCCGTACACCTCGTGGTCGCTGACCTCGGTGGCCGAGCACCTCGACAGTGCCGGGCGGTCGTGCTGGGTGGCGGTGGATTCCGATCGGGTCGTCGGATTCGTGCTGGGCTCCATGGAATTCGAGCTGCGCGAGGACTGGGCATACCTGGAGTGGATCGCGGTCGCGCCGGACATGCAGGGGCGCGGCGTCGCGGGCAAACTCATGACCGCCTGCTGCGACCTGCTGTTCAAGCACGGCGCGGGACGCATCGTCACCGATGTCGAGAACCACAACATCGCCTCGGCGTCGATGATGCGCAAGAACGGTTTCACCGAGGGCACCACCGTCACCCTGTTCGTGCGACCCAACCCGGACGAGCAACTCGCCGGTGACGACGAGCAGGTCACGCTGGGTCCCGGCACCAAGCGGGATCTGATCCGCCGCGGCCGCATCGCCGGTGACGGCAGGCACGGGCGGCCCGCGCGCTAGCCCGGTGGCCGCGGCAACCTGTCGGACCCGAGGCGTACGGTCTCGGCCATGACCGCTGTCGACGAAACCATGGCCGCCATCAACGAGGCCGTAACCCTTGGCCGCCAAGGCAATCCGGGGCAGGCGCGCGAACAGCTCGCCGCCCTGTGGGTGACCATCGGGGCGGGCGGGGACGCGCTGCACCGGGTTTCGCTGGCACACTTCCTCGCCGATCTCGAGGACCATGCGGCCGACGCGCTGACCTGGGATATCCGGGCGCTGGACGCGGCCGATTCGCTGACTCAGGAACGCGCCGAACGGCATCACGCGGGGCTGAGCGTCGCAGGCTTCTATCCCTCGCTACATCTGAACCTGGCCGACAACTACCGTCGCTTGGGCGCTTTCGAGACCGCGCATCGGCACCTGGATGCCGCGCGGGCCCGGTTGGACACCCTCGACGAGGACGGTTACGGGCTCGGCGTCCGGGCCGGAATCGCCAATGTCGAAGCGGCGCTGTCGAACAACTCCACCGAGCGGCTGGCCACACATCCGGCGGTGTAGCCGCCGACGCCGTTCAGGTCGCCCGAACCGCACACCGATGCGGACAAATCCACCGGACCCGTTGGTACTGTTCGGATTCACAGCGTGCGCGGCAGGCTGCTGAGAATCGGTCACATCGGCATTGCCGGAGCAAACCGGCCGGTATAGGCTGCCCGCGATCGTCAGCAATAAAGGGGAGACCTCGATGCCGGATCCACGGCCGGAAGCAGTTGTGCGGCAATCCGATTCCCGGGTCCGACGCTGGGCCGGACTCGGGGTGGCCTGCGCGCTCGCGGCCACCGCCGTGGCGCAACTCCCCGTGACGGCCGAGGCCGCGCCGCCCGCGTGCGCACCCGCGAAATCGGCGATCGCCCTGCCGACCCGGGCACCGCTGCTGGACTGGTCGGAGAATCTGGGCTTCGACGCCGCCGGGGACCTGTGGGTGGCCCGCATCTATCGGAATGCCGTGGAGCGCTACGACCGCGACGGCCATCTCGTGTCGAGCGTGCCGGTGACCAGCCCCGGCGCGATTCGCCTCGGCCCCGACGGCCTGCTCTACGTGACGTTCGGCAATACCCCGCTGTCCGCCGCCACCCATCAGGGCGGCGTGGTCCGATTCGACCCGACAGCCGCCACACCTCGGCCCGAGGTGTTCGCCACCGGACTCGGTCAGGCCAACGGCGCGGCGTTCGATGCCGCGGGCAATCTCTATGTCGCGGATACGAGTTCGGGCGTGGAGCGCATTCGCCGCGACGGAACCGTGGACACCGACTGGACGACCCGCGCCGAACAGGCCCTCGCCGCCCAGGGTCCGGGGGCCGATGGCATCGTGGCGGTCGGCGACACCCTGTATGTGACGCTGCTGGAGTCGCCGACCGGTCGCATCGTGGCACTCCCCATCGACGATCCCACCCAGGCATCCGTCGCGATCGAACTCGGCGGGTCCGCCCTCGGCCCCGACGATCTGACGGTCGGCCGCAACGGCATCCTCTATGTGGCCACGGTGACCGGGCAGCTGGTCCGCGTCGATCCGCTGGAGCACACCTCGTGCGTCGTGCTCTCCGGCCAGCCGATCACCTCCGTCGCGGTGAATCCGGCCGACGACCTGACGCTACTGATCGGCTCCGAGGGTGGCGATGTGGTGAAAGCCCACGTGCACGAGGACTAGAACCACGTCGACTTTTCGATACTTCGAGAATTCTCCTGAGCCCCGAAAAGTGGGGGCAGCGCGCTCACTTTGAAACGCGGTCGCTTCCTTTTGTCGATGGCTAGCATCGGCACGCGGAAGTTGGTTCTGAGTGGAGGTATTCGTGAAGCGTTGTGTCGCAGGACTTGTCGTAGCAAGCGGATTGATGAGCTGCGTGCTCGCCGGGTCGGCGCATGCCGCACCGGCGGCCACGCAGGATGTCGCCGGGACCGGAAGCAGCTCGAACCTCCCACCGGAGCTCAGGCCTTCCAATTGTTTCAACTATGACCTGAGCAAGCCCTGCCCTCCGGCAACCCTCTTGCAGTTGCTCGGGGGCATCATCCTGCTCGCCGGTTCTTCCGAGTCCTAGCCCGACCTAGTCGTCATCGCCCGCGCGGGCGCGGCCTTCCCGGAAGAAGTCGAGCAGGCTCTCCACGGTCGAGACCTCGCTGCGCGGGCGCTTGGCCCCGAACGGCGCGTTCCAGAACTCGCCCTGGCGGCGGGTCCACGGGCCGACGTAGGCGTAGGGCTGGGGGTTGTCCCAATCACCCGGCGACACACCGTAGTTGACCTCGTCGACGGCCACCGACAGGTCGAAATGCTCGGGCCACAGCACCGGCGGTTCGGCGGCGAAACGCCGTAACGCGGTGTCGCCCACCGCGAACCAGTCGTGCACGGTGGCCGCGGCGTCGTCGTCGACGGTGAAGGGTTCCTCCGGGTCCATGCGGGTGCCGTCGGAGTACAGGCCCTCGGGTGGGGCTTCGGCCTCGAAACCGGCGGCCGAGCCGAGGTCGGTGTAGGTGCCGTGCAGGCGCGTGCGGCCCTGCGGCCACACCAGATCGCTGCCGGTCACCGATACCGGCCATTTGATACCGGCGAAGCCGCCCAGCACGATTCGCATGCGGATACTGCCGAAACGACGGTACTGAGGACCCGCTATCAGCAGTTCGGCAGCCGCGTGCAACGCGAACCGGGTGTCTTCGTAGGTGATGTCGTCCACTCCGAAATCATCTCCGGCCGGGTGCGGGTGTTGCTGGGAAATGGAGCCTGGCAAACAAAACAGCGCCGGACCGGACAATCCGGCACGGCGCTGAATCGGTGGATCAGGTCACTTCGCGTTGTCGGTACAGACCGACATGATGACCTTGGCTTGCCGTCCGCCGGCCGACCCCGTGCTCGGGAACTGCGTGCCCTTGTTGAGCACATCCATGGCGGCCGATTCGGCCTCCACCTTCGACTTGGCCCAGGCCCAGCCGAAGCGACTGTCGGGACCGCCCACCGCGACGGCACCGCAGGCGTTGGCGAAGTGCACCACCACCTGACAGTCACCGCCACCGCACTGGCTGACAGCGGCCGCGTCGGCACTGTCCCAGCTGGTGTAGTTGACGGCGTAGACGACGTTTCTGGTGCTCTGTGACAGCGCCAAGGCGCCGAACAGGTCACCCGAGGTAGCGACGAACACCGGCTCACCATCCGCCGCTGAGGCGGATCCGGCGGCGGCCACGGTGCCCATCGCGGCCATCGACGTAACGGCGAGGCCGATACCGGCCTTGCGCAGCAACGACATTCGATACTCCCGGTAGTGATGGGTAATAACGGGCGTCATCATGCCAGAGCGTCAAACCCGCCGCATGACCGAGACGACCTTACCGAGTACGACCGCTTCATCACCATCGATGACCGGATATGCGGGGTTGCGTGGCTCCAGGTAGACGTGCCCTTTACTACGTCGATACACCTTCACCGTAGCCTCCCCGTCGATCATCGCCGCGACAATCTCGCCGGTATGTGCTTCGTGTTGCTGCCGGACCACGACGATGTCTCCGTCACAGATGGCGGCGTCGACCATGGAATCACCGCGCACCCGCAGCCCGAACACGGTGCCGCGACCGACCAGTTCGCGCGGCAGCGACAGCACATCGTCCGGATTCTGCTCGGCCAGAATGGGCGTACCAGCGGCGATGTCACCGACCACCGGGACAGCCACCGAATCGTCGTCGCGCTGCGCGGGCGCGGAGGACTTCAGGAACAGCCGCACATCCATCGGCCGGGTGACCGACTCGCTGCGCTTGAGGAACCCGCGATCCTCGAGTTCGCGCAGATGCCGCGACACCGACGAGGCCGACTTCAATCCGACCGCGTCGCCGATCTCCCGGGTGCTCGGCGAATATCCGTGCCGCTGCGCCCAATCCCGGATGCTGCACAGGATCTGCTGCTGCCGTTCGGGCAGCGTGGAGGTGTCGAGATGCTCGAATCCGTCGAAGTCGTCGTAGGTCACCGGGGAATCCTACGGGCGCGGTCCGACAGGTAGCGGGCAGACGCGCGCCGCGGCCGCATGAATAGGCTTGTGCCGTGCAAGATCACGAGACGTTGTTCGACCGGGTGCGCGGGTCGCTGCTGGGTGGGGCGATCGGCGACGCCCTCGGCTGGCCCATCGAATTCGAGAGCCTGAACCGAATCCGCGAGCGCCACGGCGACGCCGGAGTCACCGGCTTCCTGCGCGCCCCCGACGCGACACACCCCCAGCAGATCACCGACGACACCCAGATGACCCTGTTCACCGCCGAGGGCCTGCTGCGGTGCCCGCCCGGCGCGGACCCCAACCCGGTCCTGCGCCGCGCCTACCTGCGCTGGCTGGCCACCCAGAATCAGGAGAAACCCGATCCGGAACCGGACGGCTGGCTGGCCGGACTTCCCTTCCTCTACGCCGTCCGCGCCCCCGGCAACGCCTGCATGAGCGGCCTGCGCCGCCAATCCGAGGGCTACCTCCCACCCCTCGAATTCGGCGACCCCGGCCCCGTGAACCCCAAATCCAAGGGCTGCGGCACCGTAATGCGCTCGGCCCCCTTCGGTTTGGCCGCATTCGGCCCCGACCGCGCCTTCTACACCGCCATGCGCGCCGCCCAACTCAGCCATGGCCACCCCACCGCGTACCTGGCAGCGGGTGCGTTCGCGACGATCATCGACGCCGTCCTGACCGGGACCGAACTCCCGATCGCCGTGCGCGACACCATCAACCGCCTCAGCGTCATGCCGTCCAGCGCCGAGACCGTCGCAGCCCTGTCCACTGCCCTGGCCATCGCCCACCTGGGCCCCGCCACCCCCGAACGCCTCGAACTCGTCGGTGCTGGCTGGGTAGCCGAAGAATGCCTCGCCATCGCCGTCTACAGCGCCCTGCACACCTACCGCACCGGCGACGTCCGAGCCGGACTCCTGCTGTCGGTCAACCACTCCGGCGATGCCGACTCCACCGGCGCAGTAGCAGGCAACCTCATCGGCGCCATGTACGGCCTCTCCACCCTCCCCATCGAATGGGTCTCGGTAATCGAAGGCCGTGACGAATTACTCCGAGTAGCAGACGATCTCGTCCTCAACTTCTTCTACCAGGACCGCGCCGCCCTTGCCGACCGCTACCCCCTCGACTCCGAACTCCCCCACTGACCGGGCACGAAAAAGCCCGGCAGCGAAGCATTTCGCTGCCGGGCCTTTCGAATTGTCTACGGCTACACCGTGAAGCCGAGGGCGCGGAGCTGCTCGCGGCCGTCGTCGGTGATCTTGTCGGGGCCCCACGGGGGCATCCAGACCCAGTTGATCTGGAGTTCCTCGGCGAGGCCGGAGCGGACCAGGGCGTTGCGGGTCTGGTCCTCGATGACGTCGGTCAGCGGGCAGGCCGGGGAGGTCAGGGTCATGTCGAGTTTGGCGATGCCGTCCTCGAAGGCGAGACCGTAGACGAGGCCCAGGTCGACCACGTTGATGCCGAGTTCGGGGTCGACGACGTCGCGCATCGCCTCCTCCATGTCCTCGAGGTGCTGGATTTCCTCGGGGGTCAGTTCGACGGCCTGCTGTTCGGTTTCGCTCATCTCTTACTCCCCGTTGCCCATCGTCTTCTTGACTTCCTCCGCGGAGGCTATCCGAACCACCGCGTCCTTGAACGCCATCCAGCCCAGCAGCGCGCACTTCACGCGCGCGGGATACTTCGAGACGCCCGCGAAGGCGACGCCGTCGCCGATCAGGTCCTCGTCACCCTCCAGGGTGCCGCGGCTGGTGATCATCTCGTCGAACGCCGCGACCACCTTCAGCGCCTGCTGCAGCGGCAGGCCGATGACCTGGTCGGCGAGCACCGAGGTGGAGGCCTGGCTGATCGAGCAGCCCTGGCCGTCGTAGGACACGTCGCGCACATCGCCGTCGTCGTCGATGTGGACGCGCAGGGTCACCTCGTCACCGCAGGTCGGGTTGACGTGATGCACCTCCGCGCCGAAAGGCTCGCGCAGCCCCCGGTGGTGCGGGTGCTTGTAGTGATCCAGGATGACTTCCTGGTACATCTGCTCCATGCGCATGGTCTATGCAACTCCGAAGAAGCTCTGGGCCTTCCGCACCGCGGCCAGCAGCTGATCGACCTCGTCGATCGTGTTGTACAGCGCGAAGGAGGCCCGCGCGGTCGCCGCGATGCCGAAGTGGCGGTGCAGCGGCCACGCGCAGTGGTGACCGACCCGGATGGCGACACCCTGATCGTCGAGAATCTGGCCGACGTCGTGCGCGTGCACCCCGTCCACCACGAAGGACACCGCGCCACCGCGATTCACGTTCTCGGTGGGGCCGATGATGCGCACACCGTCGATCGCGCCGAGGCCCTCGAGCGCCGCGCTCACCAGCGTGTGCTCATGTGCCGCAACGGCATCCATGCCGATCTCGCCGAGATACCGTACGGCCGCGCCCAATCCGACGACCTGCGAGATCATCTGCGATCCGGCCTCGAACCGCTGCGGCGGCGGGGCGAAGGTCGAGTGGTCCATGTAGACGGTCTCGATCATCGAACCGCCGGTGATGAACGGCGGGGTGTCCTCGAGCAGCGCCCGGCGGCCGTACAGGATGCCGACACCCGAGGGGCCCAGCATCTTGTGGCCGGAGAACGCGGCGAAGTCCACGCCCAGCTCCCGGAGGTTCACCGCCGCGTGCGGCACCGACTGGCAGGCATCGAGCACCACGATGGCGCCGACTTCCTTTGCCCGGCGCACCAATTCGGCGACATCGGCCACCGCACCGGTCACATTGGACTGGTGCGTGAACGCGACAACCTTGGTGGCGGAGGACAATTCGAGCGAATCGAGATCGATGCGCCCGTCGTCGGTGATGCCGTACCACTTCAGCGTCGCACCGGTGCGGCGCGCGAGCTCCTGCCACGGAACGAGATTCGCGTGGTGTTCGAGCTCGGTGATGACGATCTCGTCACCCGGGCCGACCCGGTACGGGAAGCGGTCGTCGGAGAAGGCGTACGCCACCACGTTCAGCGACTCGGTCGCGTTCTTGGTGTACACGATCTCGTCCGCGCCGACGCCGACGAACGCCGCGATCGCCGCGCGCGCGGCCTCGTAGGCCTCGTTGGCCTCCTCGGCGAGCTGATGCGCGCTGCGATGCACGGCCGCGTTGTGCTCGAGCAGGAATTCCCGCTCGGCGTCGAGCACCTGCAGCGGACGTTGCGACGTCGCACCGGAATCCAAGTACGCCAACGGTTTCCCGTCGCGCACCGTCCGGCTCAGGATCGGGAAATCGGCCCGGATCCTGGCGACGTCGAGAGTCCCCACAGTGCTGGTCATTTAGGCTCCTACGGATGCAGATGTGAAGCGCACGTAGCCATTCGCGTCGAGTTCCTCGGCGAGCTCAGCGCCGCCCTCGGCAACGATCTTGCCGCCCACGAACACGTGGACGAAGTCGGGCTGGATGTAGCGCAAGATGCGGGTGTAGTGGGTGATCAGCAGCACGCCGCCGTCCTCCCGCTCCTTGTAACGATTCACACCCTCGGAAACAATCCGCAGCGCATCGACATCGAGGCCGGAGTCGGTCTCGTCGAGGATGGCGATCTTCGGCTTGAGCAGGCTCAGCTGCAGGATCTCCTGGCGCTTCTTCTCGCCGCCGGAGAAGCCCTCGTTCACCGAGCGGTCGACGAAGGCCGGATCGATCTCCAGCTCCGACATCGACTCCTTGACTTCCTTGACCCAGGTGCGCAGCTTGGGGGCCTCGCCGCGGATCGCGGTGGCGGCGGTGCGCAGGAAGTTGGAAACCGAGACACCCGGAACCTCGACCGGGTACTGCATGGCCAGGAACAGACCCGCGCGCGCCCGCTCGTCGACCGACATCTCCAGCACGTCTTCACCATCGAGGGTGATGGTGCCCGAGGTGACGACGTACTTGGGGTGCCCGGCGATGGCGTATGACAGGGTCGACTTGCCGGAACCGTTGGGGCCCATGATCGCGTGGGTCTCACCCGAGCGCACGGTCAGGTTCACGCCCTTGAGGATCTTGATGGGCTCGGCGGACTCGTCCGGGTTGGCGACCTCGACGTGCAGGTCCTTGATTTCCAGGGTGGTCATCGGATTCGAATTCCTTTGCGGGATGGGAAGTATGGGTGTCAGACGCCGGCGACGGCGGGCCGTCAAACTCCGACAGCGGCGAGTTCGGCCTCGATGGCCGCCTCGAGCCGCTCCCGGACCTCCGGAACGGTGATCTTCTGGATGATCTCGAAGAAGAAGCCGCGCACGACCAGACGCCGCGCCGCCTCCTCGCTGATACCGCGCGAACGCAGGTAGAACAGCTGCTCGTCATCGAAACGACCGGTGGCCGAGGCGTGTCCGGCCCCGACGATCTCGCCGGTCTCGATCTCCAGGTTCGGCACCGAGTCGGCACGCGCGCCGTCGGTGAGCACCAGGTTGCGGTTGGCCTCGTAGGTCTCGGTGCCCTCGGCGGCCGCGCGAATGAGCACGTCGCCCACCCACACGGTGCGCGCGTCCGGCTTGCTGGAGGACGGATCGCCCTGCAGCGCACCCTTGTACAGCACGTTGGACTTGCAGTTCGGGACCGCGTGGTCGATCAGCAGGCGCTGTTCGAAGTGCTGGCCGTCGTCGGCGAAGTACACGCCGAGCAGCTCCGCGTCGCCGCCGGGGCCGTCGTAGCGGACGGTCGCGGTCAGGCGCACCAGATCGCCACCGAGGGTGACGTTGGTGTGGCGCAGGGTGGCGTCGCGGCCCAGCTTGGCGTGGTGCGCGGTGGCGTGCACGGCGTCGTCGGCCCAGTCCTGGATGACGATGACGTTCAGCTTGGCGCTGTCACCGAGCACGAATTCCACGTTCTCGGCGTAGGTTCCGCTGCCACGCTGATCCAGCACCACGTTCGCGTGGGCGAAGCTGCCCAGCCGGATCTGGGTGTGCCCGTAGGCGGTCTTGCCCTCGCCCGGACCGGTGACGGTCACGACGACCGCGTCGGCCACTTCGGTTTCCGCGCCGATCGACACGATGGTCGCCTGCTCGAAACCCGAGTACGCCTGGGCGGCAACACGATCGGTGGGGGTACCCGCGACACCGAGGCGCGCGTCGTCGCGGCCGACGGTCTCGACCGTCACGCCCTCGACACTGTTCGCCTCGACGACAGCGGACCCGTCACGCACGGCGGAGCCGTCGTGCAGGCCGCGCAGGCGGCGCAGCGGGGTGAACCGCCACGCCTCGTCGTGCGCGGAGGGCACTTCGAAAGCGTTCACGTCGTAGGACGCGAACACCTCGCCCTTGTTGATGGCAGGCACACGGCCCTCGGCCGCAACGGCAACATTCTCGACCGTCATCAGCCGACGGCTCCTTCCATCTGCAGTTCGATCAGGCGGTTGAGCTCGAGCGCGTACTCCATCGGGAGCTCCTTGGCGATGGGCTCGACGAATCCGCGCACCACCATGGCCATCGCCTCGTCCTCGGTGAGGCCGCGGCTCATCAGGTAGAACAGCTGGTCCTCGGACACCTTCGAGACGGTCGCCTCGTGGCCCATGGTCACGTCGTCCTCGCGGATGTCGACGTAGGGGTAGGTGTCGGAGCGAGAGATGTTGTCCACCAGCAGCGCATCGCACTTCACGGTCGACTTCGAGCCGTGCGCACCCTTGTTCACCTGAACCAGGCCGCGGTAGGAGGCACGACCGCCACCACGCGCCACCGACTTCGAGATGATCGTCGAGGAGGTGTGCGGGGCCAGGTGCAGCATCTTGGCACCGGTGTCCTGGTGCTGACCCGCACCGGCGAACGCGATGGAGAGCACCTCGCCCTTGGCGTGCTCACCGGTCATCCACACGGCCGGGTACTTCATGGTGACCTTGGAACCGATATTGCCGTCGACCCACTCCATGGTCGCGCCCGCCTCGGCCTTGGCCCGCTTGGTGACCAGGTTGTAGACGTTGTTCGACCAGTTCTGGATGGTGGTGTAGCGGCAGCGGCCGCCCTTCTTCACGATGATCTCCACGACCGCGGAGTGCAGCGAATCCGAGCTGTAGATCGGTGCGGTACAACCCTCGACGTAGTGCACGTAGGCGTCTTCGTCGACGATGATCAGCGTCCGCTCGAACTGACCCATGTTCTCGGTGTTGATGCGGAAGTACGCCTGCAGCGGGATGTCCACGTGCACGCCCGGCGGGACGTAGATGAACGAACCACCCGACCAGGTGGCCGAATTCAGCGCGGAGAACTTGTTGTCGCCCGACGGGATGACCGAGCCGAAGTACTTCTGGAACAGCTCCGGGTGCTCCTTGAGCGCCGTGTCGGTGTCCAGGAAGATGACGCCCTGCTTCTCGAGGTCCTCACGGATCGAGTGGTAGACGACCTCGGACTCGTACTGCGCCGCGACACCGGAGACCAGCCGCTGCTTCTCCGCCTCGGGGATGCCCAGCTTGTCGTAGGTGTTCTTGATGTCCTCGGGCAGGTCGTCCCAGGTGGCCGCCTGCTTCTCCGAGGAGCGCACGAAGTACTTGATGTTGTCGAAGTGGATGCCGTCGAGGTTGGAACCCCAATTGGGCATGGGCTTCTTGTCGAAGATGCGCAGTGCCTTCAGTCGGAAGTCGAGCATCCACTCGGGTTCGCTCTTCTTCGCCGAGATGTCGCGGACGACCTCCTCGGACAGACCGCGCTTGGCGCTGGCACCGGCGACATCCTTGTCTGCCCAGCCGTACCCGTAGTTACCCAGGGACGCGATGGTCTCTTCCTGGGTCATGGGAGCCTGGTCAGAATCCGATTCGCGGCTCGCCGCGGCAGTCGTCGTCATTCGGCACTCCTTCCGGAGTCGTGTGTAGAAGTCGTTGCGGGCTGTGCAACGGGTTTCGGAACAAGCGGTACATGGGTGGTGCAGGCGCAGTCACCGTTGGCGATGGTCGCCAGGCGCTGCACATGGGTCCCGAGAATCTCCCGGAAGGCTTCCAGTTCGGCGGCGCACAGCTCCGGGAACTCTTCTGCCACATGCGAAACCGGGCAGTGGTGCTGGCAGATCTGAACGCCCGCACCGACTTTCCGGGTGGAGGCCGCGAAACCGGCGTCGGTGAACGCGTCCGCGATCTCCTCCGCCTTGGCCTCGGTCTCGGCCACCGTGTGCCCGGCGAGCTCGTCGACTCCGGCCACGATCGTCGCCACCCGCTTGCGCGCGAAATCGACGATGGCTTGATCACCACCGATCTCCCGCAGCTGCCGCATGGCGGCACCGGCGAGGTCATCGTAGGCGTGACCCAAACGAGCACGGCCGGTGGCCGTCAACTGGAACTGCTTGGCCGGACGGCCGCGGCCCTTCTGCTGCCACGGCTGCGAACGCGCGGCCCGCGCCTCCCCCGACTCGATGAGTGCGTCGAGGTGGCGGCGCACGCCGGCCGGGCTCAGGCCGAGCCGTTCACCGATGGCGGTCGCGGTGATCGGACCGTCCTCGAGCAGCAGCCGGATCACGGCCTCCCGCGTATGCCCGTCACCCGCCGGTCCGGACGCAGCATTGGACCGGGCACCCTCTGGCTGGTGCCCGGTCTGTTGCGCATTCCGCAAACCCACGGTTTTCACAACATCAGTGTGACGGAATTCCATCCCGTGTTCCAGTAAGGGTCCCCTGACCTAACTCCCCCCGACCAGCGACGATGCTCCAACTGTGATCCGGGACACCATATATCTGGAAAATTCCGCCTTCCGGAAGCGGGTTTTCGGCGGGTGACCGACGTGCCCGAGCAGTATTTCCGGTAGCTCGACGGTCGCGGGCGCGGGGGTCGGACGCGAGCCGGGCATAAGTTCGGGCTTCGGAGGATTGTCATGTGGGAGCGGGTTCGGCCCGCGCGTGAACAGGATCCGCCGATTCCGAAAGCCGGTGTACGCATGCCCATCGCAGTGTCCCTCCTCGACCTCGCGTCGATCGCGCCCGGTCAGACCGCCCGCGACAGCTTCGCCAACAGTGTCGAGACGGCGCGGGCCGCGGAGCGCAGCGGATATCGCCGGGTCTGGTACGCCGAGCACCACAACATGTCCTCGATCGCGTCGAGCGCGACCAGCGTGCTGATCGGATATGTGGCCGCGCACACCGAATCGATCCGGCTGGGCGCGGGCGGGATCATGCTGCCCAATCATTCGCCGCTGGTGATCGCCGAACAGTTCGGCACCCTCGAGACGCTGTTCCCGGGACGCATCGACCTCGGGCTGGGGCGAGCGCCGGGCAGTGATCAGAAGACCATGCTGGCGCTGCGCCGCAATGCCAGCTCGGCGGACAGCTTCCCGCAGGACGTGCTCGAATTGCAGGGGTACTTGAGCGGGAACTCGCGGATTCCGGGCGTGAAGGCCGTGCCGCGCGCGGAAGGCATTGTGCCGCTCTACATTCTGGGTTCGTCGCTGTTCGGGGCGCAGCTGGCCGCGCATCTGGGACTGCCCTACGCGTTCGCCTCGCACTTCTCGCCCGACGCCCTGCATCAGGCGGTACGGGCCTACCGCGACGGGTTCCAGCCCTCCGAGCAGCTGGCCGAACCGTATGTGATGGCGGGCGTGAACGTCTTCGCGGCCGACGATCACGACACGGCCGCCGAGCAGAAGACCATCTCCTACCGGGCCCGCACCCGCGCGTTCATCAAGCGCGGCGGCGCGGCCGGGGCCGACTACAGCGATGAGGAGATCGACCTGTTCCTGTCCTCGCCGCAGGGTGCACAGCTGGCGTCGATGACCAAGTACACCGCGGTCGGCACGGCTGCCGAAGTTGTTGCGTACCTGCAGGATTTCGCCGATTCCATCGGGGCCGACGAGCTGATCCTGGCCCACCACGCCCAGAACATCGACGACCGCATCCACTCGGTGGAGCTCACCGGCAAGGCGGTCGCGGCGCTGGAGCCGGTGACGTCCTAGCGGGCGGCGGCCGTCAATTCCATTGTCCGAGGCCGTGTTCGAGTAGGCGGGCGGCGCGGCGCAGGTCGGCACCGACGGCGGCGCGAATCCGATCGGGCGGGTGACCGGCACCCATGTGCAGGTGCAGACCGTCCCGGTCCTAGTCGTGGAAGGGGTCGGCGTCGCGACCGGGCAGCCAGTTGCGGCCCGCTTCGGTCCAGCCGTTGACCTTGATCATCTTCTTGGCGGCGCGCTGATTGCGGCCGATCAGGCGGTCGAGGTAGAGGTGGCCGCCGAGGTGGTCGACCTCGTGCTGCAGGCAGCGGGCCAGGTAGCCGGTGCCCTCGACGGTGACGGGGTTGCCCTCGACGTCGACGCCGGTCACCTTGGCCCAGCTCGCGCGGCCCGTGGGGAAGTACTCGCCCGGGACCGACAGACAGCCCTCGATATCGTCGTCGGGGTCGGGCATGGTCTCGGGGACCTCGGAGGTCTCCAGCACCGGGTTGATCACGTAACCACGGTGGCGGCCTTCGGAATTGACCAGGTCGTAGACGAAAACCGCACGGGGGTCACCGATCTGGTTGGCGGCCAGCCCCGCGCCGCGGGCGGCGGTGTTGGTCTCGAAGAGGTCCTCGACGAAGGCCGCGAGGTCCGCGTCGAATACCGTGACGGGCTCGGCCGGGGTGGACAGTATCGGGTCACCGGCGATCAGAATCGGTCGAACAGCCATGCCCTATTTGTCCCAGAACCGCCGGGCGCGGCGACATCCGGGGTCCCCATCAGGGTCATGGCCTGGGGATATTGCGCAGATTGCTGCGGGCCATGTCGATCATGCGGCCGACACCGCCGGTGAGCACGATCTTGCCCGCGGCCAACGCGAAGCCCTTCACCTGTGCGGCGTCGATCTTGGGCGGCAGCGACAACGCGTTCGGGTCGGTGACCACATCGACCAGCACCGGGCCCGGGTCGGCGAACGCCTTGGCCAGTGCCGCACGGACTTTCGACGGGTCGGTGACGCGGATCGACGGAATGCCGACGGCCGCGGCGATATCGGCGTAGTTCACCGGCTCCTGATCGGTCCCGAAATCCGGCAGACCGTCGACGAGCATCTCGAGCTTCACCATGCCGAGGGTGGAATTGTTGAACACCACGATCTTGACCGGCAGCCGGTGTCGCCAGACGGTGAGCAACTCCCCCATCAGCATGGCGAGGCCGCCGTCGCCGGACAGCGAGATCACCTGCCGCCCAGGCGAAGCCGACTGTGCGCCGATGGCGTGCGGTAGCGCGTTGGCCATGGTGCCGTGCCGCCAGGAACCCAGGATGCGGCGGCGACCGTTGGGGGTCAGGTAGCGGGCGGCCCAGACATTGCACATGCCGGTGTCGACGGTGAAGACCGCGTCCTCGTCGGCGATATCGTCGATCAGCGCGGCCACGTACTCCGGATGGATCGGCGTGTGATGTTCGATGTCGTGGGTGTAGGCGTCGACGACGTTCTCCAGCGCGGAGGCGTGGCGGCGCAGCATGTCGTCGAGGAACGCGCGGCTGGGTTTCTGATGCAGCAGCGGCAACACCGCCTCGATGGTGGCCCCGACATCACCGTGCACAGCCACCTCGACGGGGACGCGGCGGCCGATGTGCGCGGGGTCGCGGTCGATCTGGGCGATGCGGCCGTCCTTGGGCAGGAAGGTGTCGTAGGGAAAGTCGGTACCCAGCAGGATGAGCAGGTCGGCCTCGTTGGTCGCCTCGTAAGCCGCGCCGTAGCCGAGCAGACCGCTCATGCCCACGTCATAGGGGTTGTCGAACTGGATCCACTCCTTGCCGCCGAGGGCGTGGCCGATCGGGGCGTGCAGCCGCTCGGACAGTCGCAGGACCGCCGCGTGCGCGTTGCGGACGCCCGCGCCCGCGAACAGGGTGACGGTGTCGGCGTCGTTGATCGCCTCGGCGAGCCGGTCGACCTGGGCGGCGGGCGGGACCGAGATCGCGGTCTCGGTCACCAGATCCGAACGCACGCCACGGTTTTCGGCGTCGGCGCTGAGCACGTCGCCCGGCGCGACCAGTACCGAGACGCCGTGCCGGCCGAGCGCGGTCTGCATGGCGATGTAGGCCAGGCGCGGCAGTTGCTCGGGGGTGCTCATCATTTCGCAGAAGTGGCTGCACTCCAGGAAGAGTCGTTCGGGGTGGGTTTCCTGGAAGAATCCGGTGCCGATCTCCCGGGTGGGGATGTGCGAGGCGATAGCCAGCACGGGTGCGCCATTGCGGTGCGCGTCGTAGAGGCCCTGGATCAGGTGGGTGTTGCCGGGTCCGCAGCTGGCCGCGCAGACCGCGAGGCGACCGGTCAGCAGCGCCTCGGCACCGGCGGCGAACGCCGCGCTCTCCTCGTTGTGGCAGTGCACCCATTCGATGCCCTCGGTGCGGCGCAAGGCGTCGACGAACGGGTTCAGACTGTCGCCGACCAGCCCGTACACCCGTTCTACCCCGGCGGCGACGAGTACGTCGACCAGCTGGGAAGCGACCGAATTGCGCCCCATGATCTCTCCGTTCCAGTAGTCCGGGCGGATCATGACCGAAGGCCACTTTCGCACTGTATCGGAATCGGCGAACGAACGGTTGCCGCTTGATTGCCACAGGGTCATACCGGATTCGCTGGCGGTATGCGCCGACCCGGTGGGCGTAGCGCCCAGGACACGACGGTGAGGGCCGCCAGCACCGCCAGGACTGCGACTTCGCCGCGCGCGTAGCCAACGGTCAGGTGCGAGACGATCGCGCCGCTGTCGACGAAAATGATTCCGGCGTAAGCCCATTCCTTCACCAGCGGTGCGCGGGGTACCAGCAGGGCCGCCGCGCCCAGCAGCTTCCAGACGCCCAGCAGGACCAGGAAATAGGTCGGATAGTTTAGGTGGGTGACGGTGTCGCGGACGAACGGCAGCCGGGCCACATCCCACAGACCGCCGACGATCAGTTCCGCGACCACCAGCACTGTCGCCGTCCAGTAGATGATCGCGCGGGTCGGAATTGCCCTGGTGCGATCCGAAGTCGAAGTACTCATGCCCACCATGACGTTCCGAGGGCGCAGGAAATGTCCGTGGGCATCTCGAATCCTCCGACCGCACGGTTCGAACAGCAGCGTGGGCGGTTGCGCGCCCTGGCCCGGCGCATGCTGGGCACCGCGAGCGAGGCCGACGACGCGGTGCAGGAGACCTGGATCCGGTTGTCGCGCACCGATATCGACGGCATCGAGAACCTGGACGCCTGGCTGACGACCGTGCTGTCACGCCTGTGCCTGGACCTGCTGCGGACGCGTGCCGCCCGCCGTGAAGAACCATTGCGCTGGCCGGTGGCCGAGCCGGTGCCCGCCGCCGACCCGCAGGCCCGCGCGCTCGAGGACGAGTCCCTCGAACAGGCCGCGCTCGTGGTGATGCACCGACTGGCCCCCGCCGAACGCGTCGCCTTCGTGCTCCACGACATGTTCGCCGTGCCGTTCGACGAGATCGCCACCATCCTCGATCGCACGCCGAACGCGGTGCGGCTGCTGGCAAGTCGCGCCCGCCGCCGTGTCTACGACCCGGCCGCGGATCTGCGCCCGCACGCCGTCCGCGACCGCCGCGTGGTGCGCGCCTTCCTGGCAGCGGCCCGCGCCGGTGACCTGGATGCGGTACTGGCGCTGCTCGATTCGGAGGTCACCATCGAGGCCGACAGCGCCGCCTCCCCCACGGGCCAGCCGATCAGCGTTCGAGGGGCAGACGTCATCGCCCGGCAGGCGGTGCTGTTCGCCGCCCGATCCGATTACCACGCACTGATACTCGCGGCAGGCGCGCCCGCGGCCTTGGTAGCGCGGAACGGTGGCCCCTACGCCGTCATGACCTTCACCATCGCGGCCACCGGCATCACCCGGATCGAGATGGTCGCCGACCCCGACCAGATGATGCTCCTGCGCCCGGCGCTCCCGTCCCGACTGGAACAGTCCTCGCGATAGGTCATCGACCGACGCCACCACGGAGGCGCGGCATGAAACCCGCTCGGTCGCAGCATCATCAAGACCAGATCCCGGGCAACCTCGCACCTACGACCGCGTTCGGCAGCGACCGGGCCGTCTCGATGCAGGTCGAATCCAGCTCGGGCGGAGCCTGTTTCGTCCCGGGCGGTCAGGTCAGCGCGGCCAAGGCTCCGGCGAGATCCGTGAGACGAAGGACCGGGTCGGGCAGGGTGATGGGCCAGCCGGGACCGGCGGCGAAGACCACGGCACCGGCGGTGACCGCCGTTTGCAGGGCGGAGACGTTCGCGGTGTCGGGCGACTGGGACCAGAGCACCAGTGCTGGAACGTGTTCGGGTCGGTGCAGGGCGTCGGTGAGCGCCGATACCGGGAGGTCGGGGCCCAGCGGGTGGGCGGTGCGGTCGCGTTCGGCGAGGGCGGCGCGCAGGACTTCGAGTGGGAGGCTGTGGTGTTCGCGGGGGGTGCAGGCCAGCAGCAGCGGGCGGGAGTCGGTGGCCGCCGGGGGCGGGACCGCGCGGTGCAGGCTGCCGACCAGCGTCCACGACAGCAGGTGTTCGACGTCGACGCAGCCTTCGCCGCTGTCCTGGCGGGCCACCAGGTCGGCGAAGACCGGGCGGCACAGGCGTTCCCAGGTGGCCTCCACGCCGTGGTGACGCAGCTGGGCGTCCAGCAGTTCGGCGACCGCGGTGGCGTCGAGGCGGAAGACGGCCGCGCGCAGGTCGGCGATGGCCTCGCCGGGGCCGGGTATCGGCGTGGTGGCCTGGGCGACCCGAGCGGCGGCCGCTGTGCTCACGCCGGTGCGCACCAACTCCAGCATGCGTTGCGCCACAGCGATATCGGATTCCGAGTACAGGCGGTGACTGCCGGGCGTGTGCTCCTGCGGACCGATGCCGTAGCGGCGATTCCAGCTGCGCAGCGTCGCCACCGGAATACCCAGGCGCTCGGCCACGATCCGCACCGGATAGGCGCGCAGGTGCGCGGCGGATGGCATGAGGCGGGTCTCCCGGTTCACTGGAACGACGCAGGCGTTCCGTCAGGATAACCACCGGTCGGGCAGGTATCCGGAATCCGCACCGGTTACCACCGTCAAGATCACCTTCGAAGCTGGGAAAGGACCCCGCGCCACCCTCACATGCCGTTGAATTCGATGATCGGCGCGGGGTAGTCCGGGACCAGGATGCGCCAGGGCTTGTGGACCGCGACGCCCGGGATGTCGGCGAGTTCGGGGAGCCAGCGGCGGACGTAGTCGCCGTCGGGGTCGTAGCGGTCGGCTTGGCGGATCGGGTTGAGGATGCGGTTGGGGCGGGTGTCGGTGCCGGTGCCGGCCGCCCACTGCCAGTTGAGCTGGTTGTTGGCGATATCGCCGTCGACGAGCCAGTGCATGAAGTGCGCGGCCCCGAGTCGCCAGTCCACGCCGAGGGATTTGGCCAGGAAGCTCGCGGCGATGAGCCGAGCGCGGCCGGGCATGAATCCTTCGGCCTGCAATTGCCGCATGGCGGCGTCGACGACCGGGTAGCCGGTGCGGCCGTCGCGCCAGGCGGCGAACGCCTGGGGGTCGCGGCGGCCGGGGGTGGGGCGCGGGCGGTAGTCGGTGCGGGCGAGATCCGGTCGCGCGGCGAGCATCTGGTGATGGAAGTCGCGCCAGGCGATCTGGCGGGCGAAGGCGTAGCCGCCGGGGGTGTCGAGATCGGTGCGGCGCACCACCTCCGCCGCCGAGAGGCAGCCGAAATGCAGGTAGGGCGACAGGCCGGAGGTGGCTCCGGCGAGGATGTCGTTGTCGGTGTGGTAACTCTCGACCGGGCCGGAAAGCCACTCGCGCAACAGTTTCCGCCCGGCCGTCTCACCGCCGACGGTCAGTCCCGGAGAGCCGGGGTCACTGCTCAGCTCCGAATAGGCGGGCAGTTCCACGCTCTCGATATCGACGGCACGCAGCCGGTCGGGGCGCGGAAGCGGCGCGCGCAGCGGCGTTTCCAGCCAGCGTCGCAGATAGGGCGAGAAGACCGCGAAATGATCGCGTCCGGTGGCGGGCCGCAGTTCACCGGTGTCGACGACGGTCACCGTCGCCGGATGCACGACCAGGCGGTAACCGGATTCCTGTGCGCGGCCACGCAACTCACGCTCCCGGCGGCGGCTGTAGTGGCTGACGTCCGCCGCCACGTGCACGCTCGCCGCCCCGGTCTCGACGGCGACGCGATCGACCTCCTCGACGACCGATCCCCGCCGCACGATCAGCCGCGCGCCGAGTTCGCGCAGTTCGGCGTCGAGGTCGGCGAGCGCGGCGAGCAGGAAGCGAAGCCGGTTGGCGGCCACGGGTTCTCGCCCCAGGATGCCGTCGTCGAGCACGAACAGCGGCACCACGGTGCCCGCGGCCACCGCCGCGGCGAGCACCGGATTGTCGTGCACCCGCAGATCGCGGGTGAACAGCGCGATCGCCACCGCACGCTCGGCCACATCGTTCCTTTCGCCGCACACGTTCGACACGGAAGTCCGGCACCGGCGGGGGTGGCGTCGGCGCGGAATCGGGCGGCTCATTGCCCCACTGCAAACGACGCGACCCCCGCCGGCGCCGGCGGGGATGTTTCATCGAGAGGATCTGGGCGGTGAGCCTAGCAGCAAACGATTCACATTCGATGCATCCGTGGCGAAGCTGCGTCGTGAGCACCGCGAATAACGAAGTAGCCGATGCCGAATCGATTCGGGTGCCCCTGCTGGTCAGCTCACCGCTACGAGCTTCATCGGCGTCTCGAGCAGCGCTTCCCGGGACTCGGCGAACGGCACCACCCGGGTGGTGACCAGGCCGGGATCGAAGCGGCCGGACGCGACGAGGTCGAGGACCGCAGGGATGGCGGTGCGGGCGTGGGCTCGGCCGGTGTGGAAAGTGCAGCAGCGCGAATACATTTCGAGCAGCGGCAACGCGACGTCCTGGGTCTGCACGCTGACGCTCGTGCAGACGCCGTCGTTGGCGGTCGCATTGACGGCCGCGACAAGGGCTTTCGCGCCACCCGCCGCCTCGACGGTGATGGGGAACCGGCCGACGCGTTCCTCCGGGCGGCCCTCGATCGGCTCGGCGCCGAGCTTCGCGGCAATCGCCAAC
This sequence comes from Nocardia sp. NBC_00511, assembly GCF_045161165.1. Lineage (NCBI taxonomy): Bacteria > Bacillati > Actinomycetota > Actinomycetes > Mycobacteriales > Nocardiaceae > Nocardia > Nocardia sp. NBC_00511. Next base: position 1,760,748 of record NZ_CP107849.1, on the reverse strand, counting down.
CGGCCGGGATCGGTGTCGAGGTACACCACGCGCGCCGACCCCAGCGCCACGGCCAGACCGGCGGCGTAGAGCCCGATGGACGAGGCGGCCACGCCACCGAGCACCAGGACCTCGGCACCCGGATCGGCGGCCAGATGCGGCGCGACAGTGCGGTAGGCGTCCGGGATGTTGTCGCTGGCACTGGCCACCGCCACCGGATCCACCCCGGGCGGAAGCGGGACCAGCATGGCGTCGGCGTGCGGGACGAGCGTCAGGTCGGCCCACAGCCCGCCCCAGTTCAACCCGCCCATGACACCCAGTCCGAAGCTGGACATGAGCGGGTGCGACGTGCAATTGCCGGTACGCCCTCGCACACAGGAATCGCAAGTGCCACAGGAGATCTGGAAGGGGACGACCACCCGGTCACCCGGGCGGACGGTGGTGACGTCCGGGCCGACCGCGACCACCTCGGCCACACCCTCGTGGCCGAACGGGAACGGGCCAGGCAGCGGGAAGCGACCCCGCAGCACGGCCGGGTCGATGTCACAGGTGGCGAGGGCGACGGGGCGGACGAGGGCCTGGCCGGGGGCGTCGAGCACCGGTTCGGCGCATTCTTCCCAGCGCAGGGCCGAGGGGCCGTCGAGAACGAGGCGTTTCATGCTTCGATCATCCCTAGAACGATCGTTCTAGACAACCCACCCGGGGTGGCTAATGTCGGTCTGCCGCAGCCTTTTCCGCCAGGCTCAACCGGATCAGCCGGGCCATCGCCGCCGAGACCGTGTGCAGCGGCTCGTCGGAGCGCCGCACCCGCGCCAGAATCGTTGCCCCCTCGTATGAGGCGACCACCGTGGTCGCCAGCTCCCGCGCCTGGGACGGCTCCAATCCCATCTCGGTCAGCATCTCGGCGAAACCGTGGGCCATCGCGTCGAACGCGCTCACGCAGGCGGCGCGCACCGCGTCGACATCACTGCCGCCGTCGAGCGCGGGCGTGCCCACCGGACAGCCGTCGGTCCAGCCGGTATCGGCGAGTTTGGTGGCCATGAAATCGAACAGCGTTGCCGCCGTGCCGAACACATCGCCCGGAGCCTGCCGGATCATGCGCCCCACCAGCACTCCGGTGCCGGTGATCGCCGAGACCGCGATCTCCTCCTTGCCGCCGGGAAAGTGGTGATAGATCGACCCGTACGGCAGGCCCGCCGCCTCGCTGAGCTTCTTCAACCCGAATCCGTGATAGCCGTGACGGGCCAGCAACCCGGCCGCGGCCACCTCTATCCGGCGTTTCGACTCCGACACCATGCATCAAGCGTATGAGCGAGGTCCGACAGCGGCAGGGTGAATGCCGGACCTCACCGGTGGACAGCCGTCAATACGATTGCCCGCAGGGGTGTTTCGCGGCGCTCAGGCCACAGTCAGTGCGGCGATGGCGGCACGCAGCTTGGCGGTCGCGGCGTCGGCGACCTCACGCAGCGCGGGATCGCCCGCCACCTGCACCATCAGTTCCGGATTCATGGCCTCGACGATCACCGTCCCGGGCCGCGAAGAGTCCGCGCGCACAACCACATTGCACGGCAGCAGCAGTCCGATCTGACGGTCCACGGCGAGCGCCGCGTGTGCGAGCGGCGGATTGCACGCGCCGAGAATGAGGTAGTCCTCCATCTCGGCCCCGAGCTTGGCGTGCATGGTGGCGGTCACGTCGATCTCGGTGAGCACGCCGAAACCCTGGTCGGACAGGGCCTTCCGGGTGCGCTGCACCGCGTCGGCGAAATCGGTGGGCAGGGTGGTCGACAGTGCGAGGGTCATGACGATCCTTTCGATCAGGCCAGCGCCAGGAAGAGCTTCTCGAGCTCCGCTACGGTCATCGGCTCGGAGTTCTCCCCCCGCTGTCCGGTCAGGCAGTCGCGCAGTCCGGTGGCGACGATCTTGAATCCGGCGCGGTCCAGCGCCCGCGACACCGCGGCCAACTGGGTGACCACGTCTTTGCAGTCGCGCCCCTGCTCGATCATCGAGATGACGCCCGCGAGCTGCCCGTGCGCACGCCGCAGCCGATTGAGGACCTGCGCGATGCTCTCTTCGTCGCCGACCATGACCACTTCCCTTCCGGATCCCCTATCGCTCGAGTATACCCCCGGGGGTATCCAAAGATCGCGTCGGGTCCGCGCCGGCAACCCTCCGGCACACCGTGGCACGCCCGCAACGGCCATGCGAACGGGATCCGGGCCAGCCCGCCGGACTAGGCTTCGCTGCTGTGGCGGTAGTGGAAGGCGCGCGGCGCAGAGTCATAGAGATCGGACGCCGGGCCCTGGGCCTGGACGTCCCGGCCGCCGACCACACCATCGCTGTCCTGCACAGCGTGGACCACGATGTGCCCGGCCTGGACCGGCGAGAAACCCTGCAGCTGATGCGGATCCGCCTGCTCGGGGCGACCGGCGTGGTCATCATGGCCATTTCGGCACTCGGTGTGGGCGCGCAACCGGTGCATCAGAATCCGACCTCCGGGATGCGGGTGCTCGGGTTCTTCGCGCGGGCGCACACCTCGACGCTGGCCATGTGCCTGATCGGGACCGTGCTGGTGGTGATGGCCTGGCTGCTGCTGGGCCGGTTCGCGGTCGGCGGGTGGGGCGGCAATCCCAAGCATCGGTTGAGCCGCTCGCAGATGGATCGCACGCTGCTGCTGTGGATCATCCCGCTGAGCATCGCGCCGCCGATGTTCAGCAACGACGTGTACTCGTATCTGGCACAGAGCGAGATCGCCGCGCGGGGGCTGGATCCCTATCAGGTGGGTCCGGTCGACGGGCTGGGGTTGAGCAATGTGCTCACCAACAATGTGCCCAATATCTGGCGCGAGACGCCCGCGCCCTACGGACCGCTGTTCCTGTGGATCGGGCGCGGGATCGCGGAGATCACCGGCGACAACATCATTGCCGGAGTCTGGCTGCACCGGGTGCTCGCGCTCGGCGGTGTCGCGCTGATCGTGTGGGCGCTGCCGCGACTGTCGCGACGCTGCGGGGTCGCGCCGGTGAGCGCGCTGTGGCTCGGCGCGGCCAATCCGCTGGTGCTGTTCCACCTGGTCGGCGGCGTGCACAATGACGCGCTCATGCTCGGGCTGATGCTGGCGGGCGTGGAATTCTGCCTGCGCGCCATCGACGATCGCAGACCGTGGGACCGAAGGGCCTGGGCGCTACTGATATTCGGGGCCGCGGTGATCACCATGTCCTCGTCGATCAAGATCACCTCGATCATCGCGCTGGGATTCGTCGGCATGGCCCTGGCTCGACGGTGGGGCAACGGGTTCCGCGGAATTCTGTCCGCGGCAGGCGTATTGGGGCTGATAGCCGCGACGATCACCCTGTTCATCAGCACGGCCAGCGGGCTCGGGTTCGGTTGGGTCAATACCCTCAACACCGCCAGCGCGGTCCGCAGTTACCTGTCGCTGCCGACCGCGATCGGCATCATCACCGGGTTCGGGGGCGTGCTGCTGGGGCTCGGCGATCACACCACCGCGCTGCTCGACATCACCCGCCCGCTCGCCGAAATCGTGGCGGCCCTGGTCATTCTGCGCATGCTGGTCGCCGCCTGGACCGGGCGACTGCTGCCGGTCGGCGCGATGGGGGTGGCGCTGGGCGCGCTGGTGCTGCTGTTCCCAGTGGTGCAGCCCTGGTATCTGCTGTGGGCCATCGTGCCGCTGGCGGCCTGGGCCAACAGTCGCGCGTTCCGGGTGCCCGCCGTGGTCATCTCGGTCATCGTCAGCGTGCTGGTGATGCCGCGCGGTGCGGACTTCTATGTCTTCCAGATCGTCGAATCCGCGATCGCCACCGTGATCGTGTGCGGACTGCTGATCTTCCTGACTCGAAATGTGCTGCCGTGGCGCAATCAGCCGGGGGTGTCGGCTCCGTCACAGCGGCCCACGCCTTACGGTGTCTCATCGTGACCGCAGCTTCCGGACCCGCCGTACGCGTCGACGGCGTGGTGAAACGCTACGGCGAGACCCTCGCGGTCGACGGCATCAGCTTCGACCTGGAACGCGCGCAGGTGCTGGCGCTGCTCGGGCCCAACGGCGCGGGCAAGACGACCACCACCGAGATGTGCGAGGGCTTCGTCTCCCCCGACGCCGGGCGCGTGCGCGTGCTGGGGCTGGATCCGATCGCCGACTCCGAACAGCTGCGCGCCCGCATCGGCGTGATGCTGCAGGGCGGCGGCGCGTATCCGGGATCCAAGGCCGGGGAGATGCTGGATCTGGTCGCCTCCTATTCGGCGAATCCCCTCGATCCGACCTGGCTGCTGGACACGCTCGGGCTCAAAGAGGCTCGGCGCACGCCCTATCGGCGTTTGTCCGGTGGTCAGCAGCAGCGGCTGGCGCTGGCGTGCGCGCTGGTCGGGCGGCCGGAGATCGTGTTCCTCGACGAGCCGACCGCCGGATTGGACGCGCAGGCGCGGCATCTGGTGTGGGAGCTCATCGACGCGCTGCGCCGCGACGGAGTCAGCGTGCTGATGACCACACATCTGATGGACGAGGCCGAGCAGCTCGCCGATCAGCTGGTCATCATCGACCACGGCCGGGTGGTCGCGCAGGGCACGCCCAGCGAGGTCACCTCGCACGGCGCGGAGGGCCGCCTGGCCTTCACCGCACCACCGAAACTCGATCTGTCCCTGCTGGAAGCGGCGCTGCCGGAAGGCTTCACACCCACCGAGACCGCGCCCGGCTCCTACCTGCTGCAGGGCGACATCACCCCGCAGGTGCTGGCCACCATGACCGCCTGGTGTGCGCGAATCGACGTGCTGCCCACCGATATTCGCATCGACCAGCGCCGCCTGGAAGACGTGTTCCTCGAACTGACCGGGCGGGAGCTACGCGGGTGACCGAGACCATGAACCGATTCGCGCCGGGGACCTTCTCCCCCGCACCACAGCCCACGACGCGCGCCAAGATGCTGACCGCGCAGACGCGCATGGAGCTGATCCTGTTGCTGCGCAACGGGGAACAGCTGCTGCTGACCATGTTCATTCCGATCACGCTGCTGATCGGGTTGACGCTGCTGCCGGTGAGCGGGCTCGGCGACCACCGGGTGGATCGGGTGGTGCCCGCGGTGATGATGGTGGCGATCATGTCCACCGGGTTCACCGGGCAGGCCATCGCGGTGGGATTCGATCGACGCTACGGGGCCTTGAAACGGCTCGGGGCGACGCCGCTGCCGCGCTGGGGCATCGTGGCGGGCAAGTGCGCGGCCGTGCTGATCGTGGTGGTGCTGCAGTCGATTCTGCTGGGGGCCATCGGATTCGCGCTGGGCTGGCGGCCCACGCTGACCGGGCTGCTGCTGGGCGCGGTGGTGATCGCGCTGGGCACCGCGGCGTTCACCGCGCTGGGTCTGCTGCTGGGCGGGACGCTCAAGGCGGAAGTGGTGCTGGCGCTTGCCAACATCCTGTGGTTCGTCATGTTGGGGACCGCGAGCCTGGTGTTCATGTCCGACGATCTGCCGCACGCGGTGAGTCTGATCGCGCGGATCATTCCCTCCGGTGCGCTGTCGGAATGCCTGGAGCAGGCGATGCGCAACAGTGTCGACTGGTACGGGATCGCCGTCCTCGCGGGCTGGGGCGGGCTGGCCGGATGGCTGGCGACGCGGTTCTTCAAGTTCGACTGACGCGGTTTCCGAGGCGGCCGAACGCGAATCCCGGCCCTGCGCCCGGTGTTTAACGACACGTTGTAGTAGGGCCGGTGACAGGGCCGAATAGGCCACCGCTACCATCGACGCGTGCTCTCACGCGCCTTCCAGCGACTCGCCGATCTGTTCCCGATGCCATCTCTTCGGGTGCAGCGACTGATCGCCTTCCTGGTCGTCCTGTCCCAGGCCGGAATCTCGGTCACGGGGGCCGTCGTTCGCGTCACCTCCTCCGGGCTCGGCTGCCCGACCTGGCCGCAATGCTTCCCCGGCAGCTTCGTGCCGACGGCCGTCGCCGAGGTGCCGGTCGTGCATCAGCTGGTGGAGTTCAGCAACCGCATGCTGACCTTCGTGGTGACCCTCGCCGCCGCCGCGATCGTGCTCGCGGTGACCCGGGCGCGGCGACGACGCGAAGTCCAGATCTACGCGTGGCTGATGCCCGGCGGCACCGTGCTGCAGGCCGTGATCGGCGGGATCACTGTGCGCACCGGCCTGCTGTGGTGGACGGTCTCGGTGCATCTGCTGGTGTCGATGCTGATGGTGTGGCTGGCGACGCTGCTGTGGACCAAGGTCGCCGAACCCGACGACGGTGTGCAGACGGTGCAGGCTCCGAAACCGTTGCAGCTGTTGACCGGATTGAGCGGGCTGGCCCTGACCGGGACGCTCATCGCGGGCACGCTGGTCACCGGTGCGGGACCGCACGCGGGTGACAAGAGCGTCGAAAAGCCGGTCGCGCGACTGCAAGTCGAGATCGTGACGCTGGTGCATCTGCACGCCGAACTGCTCGTCGCGTATCTGGCGCTGCTGGTCGGGCTGGCGTGCGGGCTCGCGGCGGTCGGCATGAACAAGACGATCCGTACCAGGTTGATCGTGGTGATCGCGCTGGTGTGCTCGCAGGCGCTGGTCGGCATCGTGCAGTACTTCACGCACGTGCCCGCCGCACTGGTGGCCGTGCACGTCGGCGGTGCGGCGGCCTGCACGGCCGCGACCGCCGCGCTGTGGGCCGCGATGCGAACCCGCGAAACGGTGAACGTGACCGAACCTCAGCCGGTCACCCAGGCCGCCTGAGGTTTCAGACGCGGTCCGCCACCACGATTCGACCAGCGGCCAAGAACCTTTCGCGCTTCCCCACGACTTCGGCGGCAGCGGCGGCGGCCACCATGTCGATATCGCTCGTGGGAGTGAGCCCTCGTTCGGTCAGCAAGGCGGCCAACCCTTCCGGCGTCCACGACGACCGCTGAGGTTCGCGCGCCATGGGATTCGCCCGACCGGTCACCGACAGCAGCAACTCCATGGCCCGGCGGCCGTAGCGGTGCACCAGGTTCGGCGTGGTGTAGGTGACGATCAACCGGCTGCCGGGCGCACTGCGCTTGGCCACCTCGGTGACGGTGTCGGCGATCTCGGCGGGCGTCAGATAGGTCACCACGCCCTCCCAGATCCAGGTGGTGGGACGCGTCGCATCATGACCGGCAGCGGTGAGGGACGCGCCCAGCGTGTCCTTGCCGAAGTCGACCGGCACGAAATGCAGATCGGCCTCGGTGGTGCGCGCCCCCAGCCGTTCCCGCTTGAGCGCCTGGGACGCGGGATGATCCACCTCGTAGACGGTGACCCCGGCGAGTTCGGGCATGCGCCAAGCCCGGGAATCCAGCCCGGCCCCGAGAATCACCAACTGCGGGTTGGCGCTCTCCCGCACCGCGTCATCGATGACGGCCGTCCGGGCGGCGAGCAATTCAGCCGTCCCCGAAAGCAATTCGTATTCGATCCGCGCACCGACGCCCTTCGGGATATCTCCCGCGCGCACCCGATCCACGAGTTCCCGCTCCCCCGCCGTCAGCAATTCGACGGCGAGCGGGTCCGAGAACCGGCCCACCCCCAACCGCCCGTTCGCAACCGCCCGCCCCTGACACACCAGCACCGCGGTCCTGCTCGCCTCGGTATCGATCATGCAGCCATTATCGGCGCGGTCGCGCAATCCTGCCCGCCGCCCGGTCCCACTCCCGTGCCGTCGCGCGGTGCTGCTGCCACAGCGTGCTTTCCACGAAGTGATTGTCGAATCGGTCCTGTGTTTCCAGGATCTGCGCCAGGCTCGCTTCACCTCGAATGAACCGTTCGCCGAGACGGAAGTACTCGAATCGTTCGATGCCCGGGGTGAACACGATCAGTACGTCCGCGGGCGCGGTCGCCGGTGCGGCCCAGGCGTGCACCATGCCCGGAGGCACCAGCAGGAAGTCACCCGCGCCCATGATGACGACCTCTTCGCCTGCGAGCACCTGCAACGTGCCGTCGAGCAGGAAGAACAGTTCGGCTGAGGTGGCGTGAAAGTGCGGCGGCGGCCCGTCGGTTCCGGCAGGCAGCGTCGCGCGATTGGCGCTCAACGCGCCCCCGGTCGTGTCATGGTCGGCGTACAGCCGCACCCCGAGGCGATCGAGCTGCTCGGCCTCGTCGTGGCGAATGAACAGTGCCCGGCCGGAGTCGGCATGCACGGCACTGGGATTGGATACGGTCATGATGTGGCCTCCTGGGCGGCCGGAGCGTTTCCCCGGCCGAACACCACAGAGCCCGACCCGAGCCCGCGAGTGACAGCGGCACGAGTTCTTGTGACAGGGAACATATTTCGCCGAACCTGTCACACTTCCGCGCCACCGACCCTCTACGGCGGCGACAGCCGAGGAGGCCACAGATGACGACACCGCCACCGCGAACCGCGACCGACGAGGTCACCGCGCAATTCCTGGAGTACCGCGAACTGCTGTTCGCCGTCGGCTACAACATGCTGGGCACGGTCACCGACACCGAGGACGTCCTACAGGAGGCGTGGCTGGCCTGGGCGGGCCGCCACCGCGACCCCACCGCCGCCCCGATCGACAACCCCCGCGCCTACCTGGTCCGACTCACCGCCAACCAGGCACTGTCCCGCCGGACGGAAATCGGCCGCCGCCGCGAAACCTACGTCGGCCCATGGCTTCCCGAGCCCTTGATCACCGAAGAAGACTCGGTGACCGGGCCACTCGAACGCAAGCAATCCCTCTCCACGGCAGTCCTGGTCCTGCTCGAAACCCTCTCCCCCGTCGAACGCGCGGTTTTCGTGCTGCACGACGTATTCGGCTTCCCCCACCCCGAAATCGCCGAAATGCTCGACCGCTCCCCCACCTCCATCCGTCAACTCGCCAGCCGCGCCCGCAAACACCTCGACGCCCGCCGCCCCGTCCGCCACACCGACCCGATCCCCGCCGGCCTGGCCGAACGCCTGGCCGAGGCAACCCTGCGCGGCGACCTCCCCACCCTCCTGGAACTCCTCGCACCAGACGTCACGCTGCTCACCGACAGCGGCGGCCTGGGCCCCGCCCAAAGCCTCGCCCCCGTCCACGGCCGCACCGCGGTAGCCGCGATCTTCATGGCGATCGCCACCCAACTGTCCAACCGCCACGTAGCAATCCACTACCGCCGAGTCGCCGAAGACCCCTGCGTCCTCATCTTCACCGAAGACAGCCCCCTCGCCGCGGTAGTCATCGACCCCACTCCAGCCGGAGACCAGATCGAGGCCGTCTACTCGGTAACCAACCCGAACAAGCTCACTCGGATTCACTGACCCCACCCACAGCGGGAGGAGGTGTTTCGAAACGCATGGAGCGGCAACAGATCCTGTGTTGATGCTCGGACAGCTCGATCGGCTGCTCGCCATCGCGACGATGCCCAGGATCACCCTCGGTATCGTTGCGGCCCGCGCCAGGTACCGAGCGCCGGTGTCGAACTTCATCATGTTCGACGACCGCATGGTCATGGTCGAGACGATCGCGGCGGAGATGACGGTGACCCAACCGCGCGAGATCGCGCTCTACGGGCGCACGTTCGATGCGTTGGCGAATCAGGCTGTCACCGGAGACGAATCGCGGGCGCTGATTCGGAAGGCGATCGAAGTGTGGTCGGAATAGCCTTCCGGCTCAGGGCTGTTCGGGTTCCGTGGTGTCACGCACCGCGGTTACGGCGGCGGTCGTGTAGGTCATGGTGAAGGTGCCGCCGAGGGCGTCGATGGCTGCGCCGAGGGGGTCGAGGATGCGGGAGAGGGTTTGCGGGTCGAGGCGGGTGAAGATGCCCTGCGTGGGGACTTGGTCGAGCCATTCTTCTCGGGTGTAGGTGCGTTCCCAATCGAAGAGCCATTCTTCGGGGGCGGTGAAACCTCCTGCGGCGCGGAGGCTTTCGGCTGGTTTGGCCAGGATCGGGCGGTAGATGTCGCGGCTGGGCTGGTTGGGGATGGGCTGGTCGGGGATCACCTCGCGGCAGGCGGCGGTGAAGGCGTCGTTCACTGATGGGGGTGGTTGGGCGATGTGCCAGAACAGGGCGATGCGGCCGTTCGGGCGCAGGAGGTGGCGGGCTTTGGCGGCACCGGCGACGGGGTCGACCCAGTGCCACGACGTGGCGGCGATGATCGCGTCGAATTGGCGGTCGCGGGGGTCCCAGTCTTCGAAAGTGCCGGGCTCCACGGCTATTCCGGTGCTTCTGGCGAACTCGGCCATGCGGGCGTCGGGTTCGACGCCGAGGACCGTTGCGCCTGCGGCTCGGAACTGGCGGGCGGCGATGCCGGTTCCGCAGCCGACGTCGAGGACCTCAGCGCCGGGCGCGTTGGCGAGGACCCGGGTGATCAGGTCTGCGGGGTAGGGCTGGCGCGTGCGGTCGTAGCGTTCGGCGTTCACACCGAAGGATTCGGCCATCTGCCGGTGCAGATGCGGGGCCGGTTCGGTGGAGGCGGGCGGGTCCGGCGGTAGAGTGACCATGCGCCCACTTTAAGTGGGCGGTTGCCCACTTCGCAATGGAATGGGTTCGATCGGCGGAACGGAGTGTGTGGGTGCCCACCGGGGTTGCGATTCGGGATGCGCGGACGCAGTTGTTCGACGCGGCTGAGCGGATTCTGTTGCGGGAGGGGCCGAGTGGGTTGACCAGTCGGGCGGTGACCGGGGAGGCGGGGGTTGCCAAGGGGGTGCTGCATCGGCATTTCAGTGATTTCGACGGGTTTCTGGCGGAGTTGGTGGAGGATCGGATTCTGCGGATCGAGGCTCGGGGGGTGGCACTGCTCGAGGCGGCGGGCAGCGCTACGGTGGCCGAGAATCTCAGTGAGGCGCTCACCACGGTGTTCGAGACCGTGGCGGTGGCGATCGTCAGCCTGATCACCTTCCGCGATGATCTGCAGACCCGGTTGCGGGCGCGCCGTCCCGGTGGCGTTCCGATGCTCGCCGAGGCCTCGACGGTTGTCGCGGCCTACCTCAGCGCCGAGCGCGAAACCGGCCGACTCAGCGCCGCCGCCGACATCGACACGCTCGCACCGACTTTGATCGGGGCCGCCCACCTGCTGTTCGCCGATCGCACGGCCGCCCGGCCCGAACCCGAGGCGGTGCGGCGGGTGGTGCTCACCGTCATCACAGGGGCGTTGACGGCCTGATCGTTACCCGACCTCACAGGAAAGTTCGGACATATCGCCCAGTACTGGCGTTAGCCTGGGTGAATATCGGTGGGCGACAGCGAAACCGGTGGTCTTTCCAGTCGAAACGTGCACGTCATCGAGCCGGGCTACGCTCCGCGCACCATTGAGAACGCGCCAGGGTTAGCACCGTTCGGCCGCATGTATTGAGAGAGGAGCGTTGCTATAACGCTTCGAATTTGGCTGAGCAGCGCCGGGGCCGCGACTGTTCAGGTGATGCGGTTGCTGCGGGACAATCCTGATGGGCACGACGTCACCGTCTACGCCAGCAATGTGGATCCGGGCGCGGCAGCCCTGTCGGCGGCCGATGTGGCCGCGGTGGAGCCCCGCTATGTCGGCAACGACGCGTACGCGCAGTTCGCGCTGGACTTCTGTGCCAAGCACCACATCGATGTGCTGATCCCGCCGCGGCGGCTGGACGCGCTCGCGGGACGGGCCGCGGACTTCGCCGCGATCGGGACCCGGCTCATGTGCTCACCGCTGCCGTCGGTGGAGGTGCTGACCAACAAGGTGCGGACCTACGAATCCGCCGCGGCCGCAGGCATTCCCGTGCCACCGTGGCGGGCGGTCTCCGACGCCGAAGGGTTGCGGGCGGCCGTCGAGGAACTCTCGATGACGGATCCGAGACTGTGCATCAAACCCAGCGGCGAGTATTCGGCCTTCGGCTTCCGCATCCTCGACGACGGACCGCTGACCATGGCGAGCCTGCTGGCGGCCCCGGAACCGCTGGTGTCCGTCGACGCGGTCGCCAATGCCATGCGGCAGGCGGCGGAGGCGGGCGAGAAGGTTCCCGAACTGCTGGTGATGCCGTTCCTCGACGACCCGGAGATCAGCATCGACTGCCTGTCGGCACCGGGCGGCGTGCTGCTGACCTGCGTTCCGCGCGCCAAGGACGGGCGCTTCCGCACCCTGGTGGACTCCCCCGACCTGGAATCGCTGGCGCGGCACCTGGTTCAGCATTTCGAGCTGTCCTATCTGACGAATATCCAACTGCGCCAGTACAAGGACGAGCCGGTACTGCTCGAGATCAACCCCCGGCCCTCGGCGGGGCTGTTCCACACCGCGTTCGCGGGCATCAACCTGCCGTGGGCCGCGGTGCGGGTGCTGCTGCACGGCGATTCGGGCCTGACCCGTCCGCCCCGGCTCGGTGTCCATCTCGCGGTGGCCGAAGCCGTCATGGAGGTCGACCCGAACCCCGTTGTCCCGGAACCGCTCCCGCTGCCGACGCTACCGGCGGTAGCGACGATGGAACCGCAGGCCTGGGCGGTGTGACCCGACACTGGCGGGTGTGACAACAGCGCGGTTTCGTCTCACCCTGAGACGAGACTTGACACCGCCGCGGCGGGGCGGAATTTTGGCGTCTGCACGCAGGATTCGCCGAACGAAAGGTCTCCCACCGCCGTGAGCATCGACCCCACCGTCCTCGCCCCCGCCGACGTCGTCACCGCGCTGTGCGCCGAATGGCTCACCGGCACACCGGAATCCATCGCCGAGTTCTTCACCGACGACGCCATCTACCACAATGTGCCGATGGAGCCGTTCATCGGCAAGCCCGCCATCCTGGAGTTCCTGCGCGGGTTCATCGGCGCGTTCGGCGGCATCGAGTTCACCGTGCACCATCAGGCTGTCACCGGGAACATCGTGCTCAACGAGCGCACGGATCGATTCAGCCTGGGCGACAAGCAGATCGAGCTCCCGGTGACCGGCGTGTTCGAGGTGCGCGACGGACGGATCGCCGCCTGGCGCGACTACTTCGACATGGCCCCGTTCAACGCCCTGCAGCAGGAGGCCTGAGACTCGGCGACCCGAAACTCAGAAGCTCTGCCAGGCGGGCTTGTTGGCCACCGCGAAACGGTAATAGTCGACGGCCTTCAGGTTCGCCGCGGCGGCCGGATCGACGATCACGGTCGCATGCGGGTGCAGTTGCAGGATCGACGCGGGGCAGAACGCCGACAGCGGGCCCTCCACGGCGGCGGCGACGGCCTCGGCCTTGCCCTCACCGGTGGCGATCATCAGCAGGTGCCCGGCATCACCGATGGTGCCCAGCCCCTGGGTGAGGACGTGGGTCGGCACCTGCGCGAGATCGTCGTCGAAGAAGCGGGCGTTGTCCTCCCGGGTCTTGGGCGTCAACGTCTTGACGCGGGTGCGTGAGGCCAGCGACGAACCGGGCTCGTTGAACCCGATGTGCCCGTTCGCGCCGATACCGAGGATCTGCACCGCGACGGGTCCGTTCGCGGCGATGCCGTGCTCGTAATCGGCGGCGGCGGCCGGAATGTCGGCGGCATTGCCGTCGGGACTGTGCACGGCCGCGTCCTCGAAGTCGACGTGCGAGGTGAACTCGTCGCGAATGAACTGCCGGTAGGACTGCGGGTGACCCGGCGGCAGCCCGATGTACTCGTCGAGCAGGAACGCCTGCACCCCGGCGAAGCTCAGACCCTCCTCCCGATACTGGCGGATCAGCTCCCGGTACGCGCCCAACGGTGAAGAGCCCGTGGCCAATCCGATCGCCCGCGCGCCGCGGCGCACATGGTCGGCCATGATGCGACCGGCCAGCACTCCGGCCTCGGCCGCGGTATCGGTGATCACGAGTTCCATCGGGCTCCGTTCTTGTACACGGTGACAGGGTTCAGGTTCGGGTCGGTGACCAGGACATCGGCGCGCATCCCGGGATGCAGGGAACCGATCTCGTCGGCCATGCCGAGCAGCCGCGCCGGGGTGGCACACGCCGCCGTGGCGGCATCGGTGAGGTCGACACCCGCGTGGAACACGGTGCGGCGCAGCACATCCGAGGCGGTCGCGGTGCCACCGGCGATGGCGCCCTCACCGTTCGGATCGTAGAGGCGCGAAATACCGTCCTTGACCACGACATCCAGGCTACCGAGCTGGTAGCGCCCGTCGGGCTGTCCAGCAGCGGCCATCGAGTCGGTGATCAGTGCCAGGTTATCCGCGCCGATGGTGTCGAAGACCATGCGCACGGTGCCGTCGGCCAGGTGCACGCCGTCGCCGATCACCTCCGCGACCACGTCGCCGCGTCCGGCGGCGGCCATGGCGGCGGTCAGGAAGTTGGCGTCACGATGCGCGAGCTCGGGCATGGCATTGAACAGGTGGGTGATCGACACCCGCCTGCCCAGGCGCACGGCGTGCACCGAGGCGTCGTAGTCGGCGACCGTATGTCCCAGCGAGAGAATCACATTCGCGTCGGCCAGCACCTGCGCCAACGCATCGAAGTGCGCGGTCTCCGGGGCGATGGTCACCGACACGATGCGCCCGCCACCGTGATCGACGAGCCGCTCGAGCAGTTCGGCGTCCCCGGCCAGGATCCGGTCGGGATCGTGCGCACCGCGGCGGTGCGGGCTGATGAACGGCCCCTCGAGGTGGATTCCGGCCAGCAGCCCGACATCGACGATCTTGCCGAGGATGTCGATGCGTTCCCGCAGTTCGGATTCCGTCGCCGAGACCAGGGAGGCGATCAGCGTGGTGGTGCCACGGCCGCGATGGAAGTTCGCGGCCGTCACCGCCCCGGCGACATCGGTTTCCGGGAAGCCGTACCCGCCGCCGCCGTGACAGTGCACGTCGATGAGTCCGGGCAGGATCACCGGCGGCGAATCCGGCGGTTCCGGCAGCTCGCCGCCGAAACCGGTTGCCGGGCCGACATAGTCGAGTCGCGGACCGTCGAAGGACACCACGCCGTCGGCGAGTTCGCCGACCTCGGTGAGGGTGACGACCCGCCCGCGCAGGGTGGTACTCACCCCGCGCGCCCCAATGCGGTCCGGGCGGCGGCCAACGCGTCGTCGGCGGTCCGGGCGGCCAGCACCGCGGCGGCCGCCGCCTTGCACTGGTCGTGGGTCACCTCGGCGAGCCGAGCCCGCACGCCCGCCAGCGAGCGCGGGGCCATCGACAGCGTCTCGACCCCGAGACCGACCAGCACACAGGCGAATTCGGGATTGGACGCCGACTCCCCGCACACCCCGACCTTCACGTCGTGCGCCTCGGCTCCGGCCACCACCAGCGCGATGGCCGCGGCCAGGCCCGGCTGCCACGGATTCTGCAACCCGGCCAGCGTCGAGGACATGCGGTCCGCGCCGAACAGGTACTGCGAGAGGTCGTTGGTGCCGATGGAGAAGAAGTCCACCTCGGCGGCCAGGTACTCCGAACGCAGTGCGGCGGCGGGGATCTCGATCATCACCCCGCGCGCGTCCAGGCCCGCCTCGGCCGCCTTGGTGGTGAAGTAGCTCGCCTCCTCCGCGGTGGCGACCATCGGGGCCATCACCTTGACGGGTGTGCCCGCCGCGCGGCCGGCGGCCGCGATGGCGGTCAACTGGTCGAGCAGCGCCCCCTCATCGACGCTGCTCAACCGCAGTCCGCGCACGCCCAGTGCGGGATTCTCTTCCTCCGGCAGATGCAGGAAGGGAAGCGGCTTGTCCGAACCGGCATCGAGGGTGCGGACGGTGACCGGGCGATCTCCCATGACCTCGAAGATCTCGGCGTACTGCGTCGTCTGCTCGTCGACCGTGGGCGCGGATTGACGGTCCAGGAACAGGAATTCGGTGCGGAACAGGCCGACGCCCTCCGCGCCGAGCCGCACCGCCAGCTTGGCGTCCGCGGCGCTGCCGACATTGGCCAGCAGCGGGACCGCGTGCCCGTCGGCGGTGCGGCCTGGACCGGTCGGCGCGTCCGACTCTCGCGCCCGGGCGGCAGCCACTTCCTCGCGACGCGCCGCCGACGGCTCCAATTCGACTGTGCCCGTGGTGCCGTCGAGCACGACCTCGGTGTCCTCGGCGATGGACACCGCGTCCGGGCAGGCGACCACGGCCGGAATTCCGAGGGCCTTGGCCAGGATCGCGGTGTGCGAGGTCGGTCCGCCCGCGACGGTGAGCAGGCCCACCACGCGCTGCGGATCCAGCGTCGCCGTATCGGCCGGGGCGAGATCGTGCGCGAGCAGGATGAAAGGTGTTGCGCTGTCCGGGATTCCCGGCGGATCCACGCCCAGCAGCTCGGCCACCACCCGCTGGCCGACGTCACGCAGGTCGGAAACCCGTTCGGCCATCATGCCGCCCAGCGCCGAGAGCTGCGCACCGAAATGCGCGACGGCCTCGGTCACCGAATGCGCGGTGGGCTGGCCCGCCCGGATCCCGGCCCGCACCTGATCCAGCAGTGCCGGATCGGCGGCCAGCGCCGAGGTCATGAACAGGATGTCGGCGGCCGGACCGGTGACGTTCAGGGCCTGCTCGGAATAGCGGGCCGCGACGGTCTCGAAAGCGGTTTGCGCACGGGCGATCTCGGCGTCGACATCGCTGCCGGGGGCGTCGTCCGGGCTGGTGACCGGTGCGGACGCCAGCCACTTCACCGGACCGGCGACCACCCCGGGAGCGGCGGCGATACCGCGCACCTCACGCGTCAAGATCGGTCTCCAGCATGGCGACCAGCTTGTCGAGGGCCGCCTCCGCCCCGTCCTCGGCGTGCAGGGTGACGGTGTCGCCCTGCTTGGCGCCCAGTGTCATCACCTGCAGCAGGCTGTTGGCGGCGATCGGATCCTTGCCGTCCACCGAGATCTGCACGGGCACACCGGCTTCCCCGGCGGCCTTGGCGAACAGGGCCGCGGGGCGGGCGTGCAGACCGGTCTTGGACGCAACTACGGCGGTGCGAGTGATCATGCTGCGATGTTCTCCTTCTCGATGTCGTTCTCGTCGTCGTCGGGCTCCCGGCCGGGTGTCGCCAGGTTCCAGCGCTTGATGATGAAGCTGAACGTGAAGTAGTAGAGGGCCGCGTAACCGAGCCCGATCGGGATCAGCCACAGCGGATGTTGCGCCTTACCGAAGTTCAACAGGTAGTCGATGGCGCCGGCGGAGAAGGTGAAACCGTCATGGATGCCGAGCGCATTGGTCAGCGCCAGCGCCGAACCGGTGAAGACGGCGTGGATCAGCAGCAGCGGCCAGGCCACGAAGATGAACGAGAACTCCAGCGGCTCGGTGATTCCGGTGACGAACGCGGTCAGGCCCGCCGAGAGCATGATCCCGCCGACCAGCTTCTTCTGCGACGGCTTGGCGTTGCGCCAGATGGCAAGGGCCGCAGCGGGCAGGCCGAACATCATGATCGGGAAGAAGCCGGTCATGAAGGTGCCGGCCGAGGGGTCACCGGCCAGGAAGCGGGAGATGTCGCCGTGCTTGCCGTCGTAGTCACCGATGATGAACCACACCACCGAGTTCAGGATGTGGTGCAGACCCAGCGGCAACAGCAGCCGGTTCACGAAACCGAAGATGCCGCCACCGGCGACCGCGTTGTCGGCGACCGTATTGCCCAGCCAGGTCAGCCCGGAGTTGAAGGCCGGGTAGATGAACGACATGATCACGCCGATGAACACCGCCGCGACGGCGGTCAGGATCGGGATCAGGCGGCGGCCGGAGAAGAAGCCGAGGTAGTCGGGCAGCTGGACGCGGTGGTAGCGCTGCCACAGGATGGCGGCGGTCAGACCCATCACGATGCCGCCCAGGACACCGAAGTTCACCAGCGCGGGAGCACCTTTGGCGTCCACCTTGCCCGCCAGCACGACCGGGGACATGGCCTTGAAGACACCACCCAGCGCGAGGTAGCCGACAACGGCGGCCAGCGCGGTGGAGCCGTCGGCCTTCTTGGCCCAGCCGATGGCGATGCCCACCGCGAACAGCAGCGGGAGGTTGTCGATGAGTGCGCCGCCCGCGCCGCCGATGACGTCGGCGACGGTTTTGGTGGCCGTCCAGCGGCCGAGCATGTCGGCCTGTCCTAGTCGGAGCAACAGTCCAGCGGCGGGTAGCGTGGCGATCGGCAGCATCAAGCTGCGGCCGAGCTTTTGCAGTCCGGATAGATCGAGCTTCTTGCGAGAGCTCTCGACAGCATCGGCCATAGCGTTGGTCCTCGGTCTGTGAATGGCGTCACGCACAGGTATGGTGACTGGTTATAACCAGATCTATACTGGTTATAACCAGCTTTGTCTACTCGACACGCACGGAGGAAACATGTCGAAAGTTGATCAAATCGTCGCGGGCCTGGGTGGCATCGACAACATTGTCGAGGTCGAAGGCTGTATCACCAGGTTGCGCACCGAGGTCAAGGATGCGAGCAAGGTCGACGACAAGGCCCTCAAGGCCGCCGGTGCGCACGGTGTTGTCAAGGCGGGTAACGCGGTTCAGGTCGTCGTCGGGCCGACCGCCGACGCCCTCGCCGAAGACATCAACGATCTGCTCTGATCGCCGTGAGCACCCAGATCCTCGCCCCGCTCGACGGCCGCGCCATCCCCATGTCCGAGGTGCCCGACCCGGTCTTCTCGGCCGAGATGGTCGGGGCCGGCGTGGCCATCGAACCCCCCGACACCGATGACCCCACCACGGTGGTCGCACCGGTCGCCGGGGCCATCGTCAAACTGCATCCGCACGCCGCCGTCATCGTCACCGACGACGGCACCGGCGTACTGCTGCACGTCGGCATCGACACCGTCGGCAAGGCCGAACTGTTCGAGGTGCAGGCCGCCGAGGGCGACCGCGTCGCGGTCGGCGATCCGCTGATCACCTTCTCCCCCAATGCCGTTCGCCGCCTGGGCCTCAGCGCCACCGTGCCCGTCGTGGTCATGGACAGCGCACCCGGATCGGCGCGCGACGCCGCCAGCGGGCCGGTCACCACCGGTGCGGTGCTGTTCTCCGTGTGAGACAACGCGATCGGCCGCGTGCCGAACGAATCGAGCCGCCGCCCGGAATCCGGGCGGCGGCTCGATCGCGGAAAGGGTTGCGGCGCTGCGCGTTACCCCGGCTAGGCGTTGCCCTCGGCCGAGACGGTCATGTAGACCTGGTAGCGGTCGGCGCGATACCAGGATTCGGCGTGCTCGATCGGCCGGTCCCGCGAATACGAGATGCGATCGAAAGCCAGTAGCGGCGAACCGGTTTCGGTGCCCAGCCAGCCCGCGTGCCGCTCGTCGGCGGCCACCGCGCGCACGCTCTGCTCGGCACGGTCGATGGGGCAGTCGAATTCGCGTGACAGCAGCGCGTACAGCGAGGTCGTCAGATCGTGATCGAGCAGCCCGGGCAGCAGATCGGCGCGATACCAGCCGTCGTCGATCGACATCGGCAGCCCGTCGGCCAGCCGCAGGCGGACCAGATGGATCGCCTTCTCGTTGGCGGGCAACCCGAGTGCGGTCGCCGACGCGGGCGGCGGCACGGCGTGATCGGTGTGCAGCACCACGGTGCCCGGGGTACGGCCCAGGCGGCGCATATCGTCGGAGAACGACGCCATGTGCAGTCGCGAACGGGCGACCCGCTCGGCCACGAAAGTGCCCTTGCCCGGAATACGGGTGATCACGCCCTCGGATTCGAGCTGCCCCAGCACTTCCCGCACCGTCATGCGACTGACCCGATAGTCGTCGCAGAGCTGGCGTTCGCTGGGCAGCATCTCCCCCGGCCGCAGATTCGCGCACAGCGTGGTGAGCGCCGAACGGAGCTGCGCCTGCTTGGTCACACGCCCTGACACGTCAGCCGTTCCTTTCCGCCCCCACGGCAGCGGAAACGGTCACTTCTCGTTGCGCGCCTTGGGGAATCGCTTCTGATGTGCGACCCAGCCTGCCATCTTGGCCCAGTGGCCCTTGGCCGGGGTGACCTTCGAGATCAGCTCGCGGTCCCACTCCTCGGTCTCCGACAGGCCGTCGACGGTGGCGACGAGCTCCTTGGCGGTGGCCAGATCGGCGACGACGCGGTCACCGAGCACGCCGTCCTCGCCGACGAGGGTGACCCGGACACCGATGCGGCCGATGGGCTGCAGCACCGCGGTGGCGGAACCACCGTGCGCGGCCAGGAAACCCTTCACGGAATCCACGACGGACGGCGACAGCTTCTCGGATGCCGGGGCGGCGGTAGCGCTCATGCCCAGCAGTTTACCCACGAGTAAGACGGAGTCCACGAGCCGTCGATCACGTCGCATCCCGAGGGCGGGTGTAAGACTGGGGATCATGCGCGCCATTGAGGTTTCCGAGCACGGCGGTCCCGAGGTCCTGCGGTCCGCGGAGGTGGCGGACCCACAGGCCGGACCGGGGCAGCTGCTGGTCCGCACCGAGGCCATCGGGGTCAACTTCATCGACACCTACATCCGCACCGGGATGTATCCCGGCCCGGTGCCCTACATTCCGGGCGGCGAGGGCTCCGGCGTGGTCACCGCGGTCGGCGCCGAGGTCACCGAGTTCGCGGTGGGCGATCGGGTGGCGTGGGCGACCGCGCCCGCCAGCTACGCCGAACTGGTGGTTGTGCCTGCGGCCGTGGCGATTCCGGTGCCGGACGGGGTGCCCGCGCCGGTCGCCGCCTCGGCGCTGCTGCAGGGGATGACGGCGCACTATCTGATCGAATCGGTGTTCAAGCCGACACCCGACGACGCGGTGCTGGTGCACGCGGGCGCGGGCGGCGTCGGACTGCTGCTGACCCAACTGCTCTCCGCGCGCGGCGTGCGGGTGATCACCACCGTGTCGACCGATGACAAGGAGAAGCTCTCCCGCGACGCCGGCGCCGCCGAGGTGCTGCGCTACGAGGACGACATCGCCGGGCGGGTGCGCGAACTCACCGGCGGGGTGGGCGTGGCGGCCGCCTACGACGGGGTCGGCAAGACCACCTTCGAGGCCAGCCTGGCCGCGGTGCGGGTGCGCGGGACCATCGCGCTCTACGGCGCGGCCAGCGGGCCGGTTCCGCCGTTCGATCTGCAGCGGCTCAATCCGGCGGGCTCGTTGTTCGTGACCCGGCCGACGCTGGCGCACTACGTTCGCGACCGCGCCGAATTGACCTGGCGCGCAGGCGATATCATGCGGGCCATTTCCGATGGCACGCTGCACTTCCGGATCGGCGGCAGTTATCCGCTCGCGCAGGCCGAGCAGGCACACCGCGATCTGGAAGCCCGCAAGACCACCGGCTCGATCGTGCTGGTGCCCTGAGGTTTTCGTCGATTACGGGAGGTCGCGGCCGGTGAGGCCGCGATAGGCGAAGCGGGTGAGCGAGTCGATGGCCTCGTCGTCGGCGAGGCTCAGCCCGCCCTCCTGCACGACCTGCAGTAGGCCCCAGATCATCTGGAAGGTCATCGCCAGGCTGACATCGGGGGCCCCGGGCAGGCGCAGTCCGGCCGGAGCGAAGCCGTCGAGGTGGTCGGCGACCTCCTCGCGCTGCTCGGCACCCCATTGCGCTGCGACACGGGCGAATTCGTCGTTGACCAGGCCCGCCTGGTAGACCGCCCGCATCACCGGCCAGTTGCGACGGGCGAAGTGCCAGTAGTTCGCGACGTGGTAGCGCACCGCCTCCGGATCGGTGAAGTCCGCCTTGTGCTCGGCCGCCCCCGCGGACACATCACCGTCCGCGCCAACGTCTTTGAGCAGCGCCTGGAGCAGTTCTTCCTTGCTGGCGAAGTGGTTGTAGAACGAGCCCGCGGCCCGTCCGGCGGCAGCGGTGATATCGGTGATCTTGATGTTCAGGTAGCCGCGTTCGGCGAACAGTCGCCGGGCGGCGTCCTTGAGCGCCTGTTCGGTTTCGGCCGATCTCTCACTGCGGCGTCCAGCCACTTCCACACACCTCCTTGACAGCGGAAGTTACCACCCTAAATACTGAATCCACATTCAGTGAATCACTATTCAGAGTTGGAGTCACCATGAACCCGCAGGTCCTCATCGCGGGAGCCGGTCCCACCGGCTTGACCCTCGCCATCGAGCTGGCGCGTCGCGGTGTCGGTGTCCGCATCGTCGACAAGGCCGAGGAGTACTTCGCCGGATCGCGCGGCGACGGCATCCAGCCCCGCACCCTCGAGGTGTTCGACGATCTCGGCGTGCTGGACGCCGTGCTGGCGCAGGGACAGCCGCAGGCCCCGCTACAGGTGTTCATCAGCGGAGAATTCGCGATGCAACGCCGCATGAGCGAATGGCGCGAGCCCACACCCGAGGTGCCGCATCCGAATCCGTGGGTACTCGGCCAGGCCGACACCGAACGCGTACTACGCGAGCGACTGGCCGAATTCGGCGTCCGGGTCGAATTGTCCACCGCGCTGGCCGAATTCACCGCCGACGACGCGGGCGTCACCGCGGTCCTCGAGCACGACGGGCGCAGCGAGAGCCTGCGGGTCGACTACCTGGTCGGCGCGGACGGCGGGCGCAGCCTGGTGCGCAAGACCCTCGGCATCGAATTCCAGGGCAGCACCGACGAATCCATCCGCATGCTGCTGGGCGACGTGCGCGCCGACATCCTCGACCACGACCTGGGCTACTGGTTCGCCGAACCCGACCGGCCGATGGAGGGGCTCGCGCTGATGCCGCTGCCCGGCGGACGCAAGTACCAGTTCGCGGCACCGCTGTCCGGCGAGGCCGAGGCGAGCCTGGAGGTGTTGCAGGAGTACATCACCCGGCTCTCGCGCCGCGACGACATCGTGCTCAGCGATCTCACCTGGTCGACGGTGTGGCGGCCCAATATCCGCCTGGCGCAGCGGTATCGGGACGGGCGGGTGTTGCTGGCCGGGGACGCCGCGCACGTGCATCCGCCGACCGGCGGACAGGGGCTCAACACCGGTGTTCAGGACGCGCACAATCTGGGCTGGAAACTGGCTGCGGCACTGCGTGATCCGGCTGCCGACAGCGAGGCGCTGCTGGACAGCTACGAATCCGAGCGCCGCACGGTCGCCGCGCGCGTGCTGGGTTTGAGCACCGAGCTGCTCGACCGGACCGTGAAGGGCGACCCCGACGCCATGGACCGCGAGGGCACCCACCAGCTCGATATCAGCTACCGCGCGACGGACGCGGCGGCGGAGTTCGCGGCCGGGGATCGCGCGCCCGACGCGCCCCTGGTGGACTCCAACGACAAACCGGTCCGGTTGTTCGACGTGTTCCGCGGCCCGCACGCGACCCTGCTGCTGTTCGGAGACGCCCCGGCCGAGGACCCGATTCCGGCGGACACCAGGGTCGTTCGACTGCTCGCGCCCGGATCGACGGCCGCGGGTGCCGAACTCGTCGACGCCGACGCGCATGCCCGCCGCGCCTACCACGCCACCGAGGGCACACGGATTCTGATCCGACCGGATGGGTATGTCGGATTCATCCGGAATTGACCTGCCGAACCCGCGAGTAGGACTCCGGCTGCACGACAACGGCGTCGAACGTGCAGAATGATCTTGCTGCCGCGCAAGACGATTCGCCCCGACCGAACATTTTCGGCCACGCGATGTCACCGCGGCCACGTAAGGTGGTCGCGGCGACGGTTCGGGCGGCCGGCAGGTAGAAGCATCGGTCAGAGGTGGTCTGGGATGTTGGTGAAGGTCCGCAATGACGACCCGTCGCGGCTGTCGAGCACCGAACGCACGGTGGTGAACTGGCTCAAATCGTGGAGCGGTCCGCACGCGGTGCCCGGGATCGCGATCGTGCAGTGTCAGGACGCCGACGTGGTGGTGTGGACGCCGCAGACCTGCGTGGTGGTCGGCGTGCACGGGTTCACCGAACGGGTCACCGGCACCCTGAACTGCGCACAGGACGAACCCTGGACCGTCGACGGCAAACCCGCGCCCATCGACGGCGACGCCGATCCGCTCGAGCGAGTGCGCCGTCAGACCGTCGACCTGGCGGGGCAGCTGCGTTCGGCTCCCGGACGTGAGCACGTGCCCGTCAGCGGACTGGTGCTGCTGGTGCCGCAGCTCGGCAGCCGGGTGAAACTGGAAAAGGGCTCGCTCCCAGCGGGAATCGACGTGCTCATCGGCGATGGGCCGTCCTCGCTGCGCTCCTACTTCACCACCATCGCCGAGGGCGCGGCACCCTCGTGGGATGCGGCGCAGGTCGGGCAGGCGCTCGGCGCGCTCGGATTCGCCGCCGCCGCAACCTATTCCGATCTGGTGACCGAGGGCTTCCCGGTCCCGGAATCGGCACGGAACTCGCCGCTGCCGATGTCGGCCGCGCCCACCGTGGTGGTGCCGTCGGTGCCGGTCCCCGCCGCCGCTCCCCCACCCGAACAAACCGCCGCCGGTTCCGGACCGGGCGAACACCCTGTGGCCCACCAGGAATCGCACGACACCGGACGCAAGACGGGCATCGCCGCCATGGCCGGGGCGACCAGCGCGGCGGCCGCGGCCGCCGCCTACCGATCGGTCACCGCGCCGGATGAGGCGAAACAGGAATCCGGGCGCGGGAATCCGCCCTCGCCGACACCGCAGCCAGCCAGCTGGCCGGGGCAGCAGCAACCGCCGGGTGGTCAACCGCAGCCCGTCGCCGCCCGGCAGGGCGGGCAGCCGCAGCCGCAACCCCAGCCGGCGGGTTTCCGTCCGGGCGGGCAACCTCCGGGCGGGCAACCCCAGCGCCCGCAGCAGCCCGATCCGCGCACCGCGCCCTTGCCGGTGGGCTACGCCGGGGCGACCGGCCCCGATCCGCGCCAGGCGGCCTCGGCTTCCCAACCGGGCCCGGGCTTTCCGCTGTGGTCGGAGCGGCAGTCCGGCGGGCGGCCCGGCCGGGCCGCCCGCAATCCGCGTCGCCGTCGCGATCTGCCGATCATCGGCGGGCTCATCATGCTGGCGATCATCCTGGTGGTCGCGATCGCCTGCACCAGCCACAGCACCCGCACACCGAGCAAGCCGGGCACGGTCCAGCAGCAGACCAGCAGCGTCGCCACTCCGAGCGCGAGCCGCACCACCGACCCCACCATCGCCCCGACCACGGTGGCTCCGGCCTGCTTCCCGCTGATGCCCTGCAACTAATTTCCAACAAATCGGACATCGCCGATGAATTCCGGTGGTGGCCTCCGTCTTCAGTGGCATGACGACTTCGCACACACTGCAGACTCCGCAGGCCGACATCGCCTACGACGTGTACGGCCCGTTGCCGACCGCCGACGGCCGTCCGCCGCTGTTCATGATCGGACAGCCAATGACCGCCGCGGGCTTCGCCACCCTGGCCTCGCTGCTGCCCGAGCGCACCGTGGTCACCTATGACCCGCGCGGCCTCGGCCGCAGCGTCCGCAAGGACGGCAGCGCCGAGAACAAGCCGCAGGTGCAGGCCGAGGATGTGCACGCGCTGATCGCCGCGCTCGGCGACGGACCGGTCGACATGTTCGCCAGCAGCGGCGGCGCGGTGACCGCGCTGGCCCTGGTCGCCGCCTACCCCGAGGACGTGAAAACCCTGGTGGCGCACGAGCCTCCGCTGTTCGCGGTGCTGCCCGACGAGGCCGCCGCCGAACGCGCTCGCGCCGGCATTCGAGACGCCTATCAGGCCAACGGGTCCGGCGCGGGCATGGCCCAGTTCATCGCCTTCACCTCCTGGCCGGGCGAACTCACCGACGCCTACTTCGCCCAGCCCGCCGCCGATCCGGCCATGTTCGGCATGCCGCCCGGCGACGACGGCCGCCGCGACGACCCGCTGCTGTCGGAACTGTCGTGGTCGGTCACCAGCTTCCGCCCCGATTTCGACGCCCTGCGCGCCGCGCCCACCCGGGTGTTGATCGCGGTCGGCGAGGAGTCCGCGAACCTGATCACCGGCCGCGCCGCCGAGGCCGCCGCCCAGCTGCTCGGTGCGGAACAGGCCACCGAATTCCCCAGCCACCACGGCGGATTCGTCGGTGGCGACAACGGTTACGCGGGCAAGCCGGACGAGTTCGCCGTGCGCCTGCGCGAAGTGCTCGACGGCGGCGAGTAGCCCGCAACGAGAACCGCCGCCGGGGTTTTCACCCCGGCGGCGGTCTCATCGATAAAGAGGTACGGCTCAGACCCAGCCGAAGAGGATGTGGCCCAGGGTGTGCCAGCCCAGCACCGAGTCCACGGCCAGGCCGCAGAACACGACGGCCAGATAGTTGTTGGACTGCAGGAACAGTCGCAGCGGCTTGACCGATTCGCCCTTGCGGACACCGGAATACAGCTGGTGCGCCATCAGCAGGAACCAGGCACCGGCGACCAGCGCGACCGCGGCGTAGATCGCGCCCGCGGCGGGAACCAGGGCCATGGTGGCCAGCACGGTCAGCCAGGTGTAGATGACGATCTGCTTGGTCACGACCTGCTCGGTGGCCACCACCGGGAGCATCGGGACGCCCGCGGCCTTGTAGTCCTCCTTGTAGCGCATGGCCAGCGCCCAGGTGTGCGGCGGCGTCCAGAAGAAGATGACCAGGAACAGCACGATCGCGGGCCACGCGATGGTGCCGGTCGCCGCCGACCAGCCGACCAGGGCGGGCATGCAGCCCGCCGCGCCACCCCACACCACGTTCTGGGAGGTGCGGCGCTTGAGGCCGAGGGTGTAGACGAAAACGTAGAACAGGATGGTCGCCACCACCAGCGCGCCGGAGAGCAGGTTGGCCTGCCACCACAGCCACGCGAAGGACGCGACACCGAGGGTGACGCCGAAGACGAAGGCGTTGCGCGTCGGCACCGCCTCGCGTGCCAGCGGACGCTTGGAGGTCCGCTTCATCACCTTGTCGATATCGGCGTCGGCCACGCAGTTGAGCGTGTTCGCGCTCGCCGCACCCATCCAGCCGCCGAACAGCGTCACCAGGATGAGCCGGATGTCGACGTGCCCGCGATGCGCCAGCAGCATGGTGGGAATCGTTGCGACGAGCAACAACTCGATCACACGCGGCTTGGTGAGCGCGATGTAGGCGAGTACCCGCCGCACGGCCGCCGACAGCGGGCCGGTTCCGGTCACACGGTCAGCGAGCACCGTCCCGGAGGAGCCGTGAGCGCCACCCGGCTGTTGCCCAATCCCCACTGTTTCTCCTCGCACCGCGGCCACTACTACAGAGCATGGTAGACCCACGCCGACCGTGCTCCCGACCAGGTGTACCCCCGGCGCGTGGTGAGACCGGTTCGCGACGCGTACACCGGGTAGTCACGAAGCGGTCCGTGCGAGGCCACGAACCAGGGTCGCGACGGCCGGTGATTGCGGGTTCCCGCTCGGCAGCGAAACGCCGACCTTTAGGGTGGTTGGTACCTGGTGTGCCGCACTGCCTCGGATTTGGCGCACGGCGCATCGGATCCACCGCAGCGAACCAGCCGCCGCCCACAACCGCATCGTTGACGAACAGGTCAGGAGAACCTCGGTCGTGTCAGTCACAGACGACATCCGCGCGCTCACTCAGCCGAACCACCCCACCGACTGGACCGACCTGGATACGAGGGCCGTCGACACGGCCCGGATCCTCGCCGCCGATGCGGTGCAGAAGGTCGGCAACGGCCACCCCGGCACCGCGATGAGCCTTGCCCCGTTGGCGTACACGCTGTTTCAGCGCGTCATGCGGCACGACCCGACCGATCCGCAGTGGGTCGGTCGCGACCGTTTCGTGCTGTCGTGCGGTCACTCCAGCCTGACCCTCTACGTGCAGCTGTACCTGGCGGGCATGGGTCTGGAACTGGCCGATCTGGAGGCGCTGCGCACCTGGGGCGCGCTGACCCCGGGCCACCCGGAATACCGCCACACCGACCACGTCGAGATCACCACCGGTCCGCTGGGCCAGGGCCTGGCCTCCGCGGTCGGCATGGCGATGGCCGCGCGGCGCGAGCGCGGTCTGTTCGATCCCGCGGCGGCACAGGGTGATTCGGCGTTCGACCACTTCATCTACGTGATCGCCTCCGACGGTGACATGGAGGAGGGCGTCACCTCCGAGGCGTCCTCGCTGGCGGGCACCCAGCAGCTGGGCAACCTGATCCTGTTCTACGACGACAACAAGATCTCCATCGAGGACGACACCCGCATCGCCTTCACCGAGGACGTGGCCGCGCGCTACGCCGCCTACGGCTGGCACGTGCAGACCGTCGAGGGTGGCGAGAACGTGACGGCCATCGAGGCCGCCGTCGCCGCCGCGCAGGCCGTGACCGACAAGCCGTCGATCATCCTGCTGCGCACCATCATCGGTTACCCGGCCCCGACCAAGATGAACACCGGTGGCGCGCACGGCGCGGCCCTGGGCAAGGACGAGGTCGCGGCCACCAAGAAGATCCTGGGCTTCGACCCGGACAAGAGCTTCGACGTGGACGGTGCGGTGCTGGCGCATTCGCGTGGCAATGCCGCCGACCGCGCCAAGGCCGCGCGGGCCGTCTGGCAGGAGCAGTTCGACGCCTGGGCCGCCGCCAACCCGGACAACAAGGCGCTGTTCGACCGTCTGCAGACCCGCGCGCTGCCGCAGGGCTGGACCGACACGCTGCCGGTGCACGAGGCCGGTAAGGCGATGGCCACCCGTAAGGCGTCCGGTCAGGTGCTCGCGGCGCTGGCCCCGGTGCTGCCGGAGCTGTGGGGCGGCTCGGCCGACCTCGCGGAGTCCAACAACACCACCATGCCGGGTGCGGCGTCCTTCGGTCCCGAGGACATCTCCACCAGCGCGTGGAAGGCCAACCCGTACGGCCGCACTCTGCACTTCGGTGTCCGCGAGCACGCCATGGGCTCGATCCTCAACGGCATCGCCCTGCACGGCCCGACCCGCCCCTACGGCGGCACCTTCCTGGTGTTCTCCGACTACATGCGCCCGGCCGTGCGCCTGGGCGCGCTCATGCGCACCCCGGTCACCTACGTGTGGACCCACGACTCCATCGGCCTGGGCGAGGACGGCCCGACGCATCAGCCGATCGAGCACCTCGCCGCGCTGCGCGCGATCCCGGGCCTCAACGTGATCCGTCCCGGCGACGCCAACGAGACCACCTACGCGTGGCGCACCATCCTGGAACGCGACAGCGCCGAGCGCAGTTCGCACTTCCTGGTCTCCGACGCCCCGCATCAGGACGGTCCGTCCGCGCTCGCGCTGACCCGTCAGGACCTGCCGGTCCAGGAGGGCACCAGCTACGAGGGTGTCCGCAAGGGCGGCTACATCCTGGCCGAATCCTCCACCGGCACACCGCAGGTAATCCTGATCGCCACCGGTTCGGAACTGCAGCTGGCCGTGGACGCGCGCGCTACGCTCGAGGCACAGGGCATCGGCACCCGGGTGGTGTCCATGCCGTGTGTGGAGTGGTTCGACGCGCAGGAGCAGTCCTACCGCGACGAGGTCCTGCCGCCGTCGGTGCGGGCCCGGGTCACGGTGGAGGCGGGCATCGCGATGCCGTGGCACCGGTTCACCGGCGACAACGGTGAGAACGTGTCCATCGAGCATTTCGGCGCCTCGGCCGATTTCAAGACGCTGTTCCGTGAGTTCGGCATCACGACCGACGCTGTCGTCGCCGCTGCCACCCGCTCGCTTGCCAAGGTGAAGGGATAGTTTTCATGACCCAGAACGCGAACACCGCGGCTCTGTCTGCCGCCGGGGTTTCGGTGTGGCTGGACGACCTGTCGCGCGACCGCATCAAGTCCGGAAATCTGAAGGACCTGATCGATACTCGCAACGTCGTCGGTGTCACCACCAACCCGACCATCTTCCAGGGCGCCCTGTCCAAGGGGCACTCCTACGACGAGCAGGTCTCCGAGCTCGCCGCCCGCGGCGCGGACGTGGACTCCGCGATCCGCACCATCACCACCGATGATGTCCGCAACGCCTGCGATGTGTTCGCGGACGTGTTCGCGGCCAGCAAGGGTGTGGACGGCCGGGTTTCGATCGAGGTCGACCCGCGGCTGGCCTTCGACACCGACGGCACGGTGGCCCAGGCCATCGAGCTGTGGAAGATCGTGGACCGCCCGAACCTGCTGATCAAGATTCCGGCCACCGAGGCCGGTCTGCCCGCGATCACCCGGGTGATCTCCGAGGGCATCAGCGTGAACGTGACGCTGATCTTCTCGGTGCAGCGCTACGTGTCGGTGATGGGCGCCTACCTCGACGGTCTGCGCAATGCCACCACCGCCGGGCACGACATCGCCAAGATCCATTCCGTCGCTTCGTTCTTCGTCTCCCGCGTGGACACCGAGATCGACAAGCGGCTCGAGGCGATCGGCACCGATGAGGCCCTCGCGCTGCGCGGTCAGTCGGGAATCGCCAACGCGCGCTTGGCCTATGCCGCCTACCAGGATGTGTTCGACGGCGGCAAGCACACCGATGTCTACACCAAGCTGGCGTCGGCGGGCGGCAACCGCCAGCGGCCGCTGTGGGCGTCGACCGGGGTGAAGAACCCCGAGTACTCCGACACCATGTACATCACCGAGCTGACCGGTCCGAACACGGTCAACACGCTGCCGGAGAAGACCCTCGAGGCGTTCGCCGATCACGGCCAGCTCACCGGTGACACCCTCTCGGGCACCGGTGCGGCCGCGCAGCAGGTCTTCGACGCGGTCGCCGCCGCCGGAGTCGATCTGACCGAGGTGTTCGAGGTGCTCGAGACCGAAGGCGTCGACAAGTTCGTCGCCTCCTGGCAGGAGTTGCTCGACGCCACCACCGAACAGCTTCGGGTGGCGGGAGGCAACTGACAGTGGCCGCCGCGACAACACCGGCCGCGAACGAGAACCCGCTGCGCGATGATCGCGACAGCCGGGTTCCCCGTATCGCCGGGCCGTGCAGCATGGTTATTTTCGGCGTTACCGGTGACCTGTCGCGGCACAAGGTGCTGCCGGCCATCTATGACCTCGCGAACCGGGGGCTGCTGCCCCCGGGCTTCTCGCTGGTCGGATTCGCGCGCCGGGACTGGACCGACGAGGACTTCGCGAAGCTGGTCCACGATTCGGTCACGGCCTCCTCGCGCACCCCGTTCCGCGACGAGGTGTGGCAGCAGCTCAAGGAGGGATTGCGTTTCGTCCACGGCACTTTCGAGGACGACGCAGCCTTCCACAACCTGGCCTCCACGCTCAAGGATCTGGATCGCGATCGCGGGACCGGCGGCAATGTCGCCTTCTACCTGTCGATTCCACCCGGTGACTTCCCGATCGTGCTCGAGCAGCTGTCGAAGAACGATCTGGCCGAACCCGCGGATTCGCCTGCGGGGCAGGTCAAGCCGTGGCGCAAGGTGGTGATCGAGAAGCCCTTCGGCCACGATCTGAAGAGCGCACAGGATCTCAATGCCCTGGTGAACACCGTGTTCCCGGAGCGTTCGGTGTTCCGCATCGACCACTACCTGGGTAAGGAGACGGTCCAGAACATGCTGGCGCTGCGCTTCGCCAACCAGCTGTGGGATCCGATCTGGAACGCCAACTATGTCGATCACGTGCAGATCACCATGGCCGAGGACATCGGATTGGGCGGTCGCGCAGGCTATTACGACGGGATCGGCGCCGCCCGCGACGTCATCCAGAACCACCTGCTGCAGCTGCTGGCGCTGACGGCCATGGAAGAGCCGGTGAGCTTCCAGCCCAAGCAGCTGCAGAACGAGAAGATCAAGGTGCTCTCGGCGACCAAGCTGGTCGCGCCGCTGGACGAGACCACCGCGCGCGGGCAATACACCGCGGGCTGGCAGGGATCCGAGCCGGTGGTGGGCCTGTTGCAGGAGGAGGGTTTCGACCCGAACTCCAACACCGAGACCTACGCCGCCATCACCCTCGCGGTGGAGACGCGGCGCTGGGCCGGGGTGCCGTTCTATCTGCGCACCGGAAAACGCCTGGGCCGCCGCGTCACCGAGATCGCCGTCGTGTTCAAGCGCGCACCGCATCTGCCCTTCGATCAGACCATGACCGAGGAGCTGGGGCAGAACGCGCTGGTGGTGCGGGTGCAGCCGGACGAGGGCATCACCATGCGCTTCGGGTCCAAGGTGCCGGGTTCCTCCATGGAGGTCCGGGACGTGAACATGGACTTCAGCTACGGCGAGGCCTTCACCGAGGACTCCCCCGAGGCCTACGAGCGGCTCATCCTGGATGTGCTGCTGGGTGTGCCGTCGCTGTTCCCGGTCAACGAGGAGGTCGAATTGTCTTGGCGCATCCTCGATCCCGCGCTCGAGCACTGGGCCGAGACCGGTAAGCCCGACCCGTACGAGGCCGGCGGCTGGGGCCCGGAGTCGGCCGACGAGATGCTCGCGCGCAGCGGGCGGGAATGGCGGCGACCGTGATCATCGACATGCCCGACACCGACACCCGCGAGGTGTCGAAACGTCTTGTGCAGCTGCGGGAATCCAATGGCGTGGTGACCATGGGGCGGGTGCTCACCCTGGTGGTGTGCACTCTCGACAGCTCCGAGGCCGAGGACGCCATCGACGCCGCCAACGACGCCAGCCGCGAGCACCCCTGCCGGGTGATCGTGCTGGCACGCGGCGACCGGATGGCTCCGACCCGCCTGGACGCGCAGATCCGCGTCGGCGGTGACGCCGGGGCGGCCGAGGTGATAGTGCTTCGGCTGCAAGGCGATCTGGTGCCGCACGAGTCCAGCGTGGTGATCCCGTTCCTGCTGCCCGACACCCCGGTGGTGGCGTGGTGGCCGCGCGGGGCTCCGGAGTTCCCGTCCAAGGATTCGGTGGGCCGCCTGGCGACCCGCCGCATCACCGACGCCACTTTCGCCTCGGATCCGCAGACCACGATCAAGGGCCGTCGGCACGCCTACGCGCCCGGCGACACCGATCTGGCATGGAGCCGTGTCACCTACTGGCGGGCCCTGCTGGCGGCGGCGCTGGACGAGGCCCCGTTCGAACCCATTGAATCGGTGACGGTTTCGGGTTTGAAGGAGGAGCCCGCGCTGGACATGCTGGCCGGTTGGCTGGCCGCGCGGCTGGACTGCCCCGTGGTGCGCCGCACCGGCGAGCTGAAGGTGGAGATGCACCGGCCGTCGTCGGTGTCGATCTCGATCGCGCGCCCGCAGCACGGTCGCACCGCCACCCTCACCCGCACCGGCGAACCGGATCAGCGCTTCGCGCTGGCCCGCCGCGAGACCAGGGACTGCCTGGCCGAGGAGCTGCGGCACCTCGACGCGGACGAGGTCTACTCGGAGGCGCTGGCCGGACTCGAGAAGGTGACCTATGAGTAAGCCCGCCATCGAAACCTTCGCCACCACCGACGAACTGGTGGCCGCCGCGGCCGCCCGCTTCGTCGCCCAGGTGGTGGAGGCGCAGCGCCTGCGGGGTTCCGCCTCGGTCGTGCTGACCGGCGGCGGCACCGGCATCGCCCTGCTGGAACTGGTACGCCGGGCTCCGGGCGAAATCGACTGGTCCAAGCTCGACGTGTTCTGGGGCGACGAACGTTTCGTCCCCACCGGCGATCCGGACCGCAACGAACTGCAGGCCCGCGAAGCCCTCCTCGACCATGTCCCGGTCGACCCGGCCCGCGTGCACCCCACCGAAACCTCCAGCGGCGACTACCCGGACCCCCTGGAGGCAGCGGGCGAGTACGCGGCCACCGTGCACGCGCACCTGGCCGAACACGGCGCGTTCGACATCCACCTGCTCGGCATGGGCGGTGAGGGCCACATCAATTCGCTGTTCCCCCACACCGACGCCACCCGCGAGGAGCACGAACTCGTTGTCGCGGAAACGAATTCGCCCAAGCCCCCCGCGGTGCGAATCACGCTGACCCTGCCCGCGATTCGCAAGGCCCGGCACGTGACCCTGATCGTCTCCGGCGAGGCGAAGGCAGCCGCCGTCGCCGCCGCGGTGAACGGCGCGTCCCCACTGGACATTCCGGCCGCGGGCGCGATCGGCTCCGAGTCCACCACCTGGCTCCTGGACGAATCCGCCGCCGCGGATCTCCCCGCCTGACTCGCCCTGCACCGAAGCCCCCGGCCAACTCGACCGGGAGCTTCGTCAT
Source organism: Nocardia sp. NBC_00511 (assembly GCF_045161165.1). Lineage (NCBI taxonomy): Bacteria > Bacillati > Actinomycetota > Actinomycetes > Mycobacteriales > Nocardiaceae > Nocardia > Nocardia sp. NBC_00511. The sequence goes on along the minus strand of NZ_CP107849.1, from coordinate 1,727,078 downwards.
GTCACGCCCGCCGCCCGCAAGCCAGCGTTCGCCACCTTGCCGTCGATCAACTCAGACAAAGGGGACGGAATCGTGCACGCCGGACGGTCAGGCGGTGACGTGGATGGCGAATCCGTTGGGGCCCAAGGGTTCGACGGCGATGCGGGTGAGGTCCTCGACGTGGGCGGTCGGGTTGTGTACGGCGGCACGGGGACCCACGCCGATGACACGCATGCCTGCGGCTTTTCCGGCGGCGATGCCCGCGGCCGAATCCTCGAAGACCACGCAATCCTGTGGTGGGAGGCCGAGTTCGGCGGCGGCCTTGAGGAAGCCCTCGGGGTCCGGCTTGCTGAGGATGACCTCTTCGGAGGTGATGCGGAGGGCCGGGATCGGAAGGCCCGCGGCGGTCATGCGGTTGCGGGCGAGGGCTTGGCTGGCTGAGGTCACCAGGGCGTGCGGGAGGTTCGCGACAGCAGCGAGGAAGGCCGGTGCGCCGGGGATGGCGACGACGCCGTCGGTGGCCTCGACCTCTTCGGCGAGCAGGGTGGCGTTCTCGGCGTGGTTGATTTCGGCGGGCCGGTCCGGCAGCAGTTCGGCCATGGTGGACCAGCCCTGTCGGCCGTGCGCCACCGCGAGCACCTCGTCGATGGGCAATCCGTGCCGGTCGGCCCACTGCTGCCAGAGCCGTTCCACCACGGCGTCGGAGTTCACCAGGGTGCCGTCCATATCGAGCAGCAAACCTCTGGCAGTGAGCGTGTCGATTACCGTCATGTATTGGTTATAACCACTGTCGCCGAGGAGTGCCACCGGTTAGCTCCCGCACCGCCGCACCGCGGGACGGTCCGCGGCGCACGGCAACTGGACGGGGGGTCAGGCTCCACCGCCGACCGGGGCCACGCGCGGGCGGGCGATCGGTGGGCGAGCCAGCGGGGCGCTGACGGGTGGGGGCGCGGAATCGATGGGCGGCTGCCGGTACACCATGCGGGTCTCGGTGACCTCCTGACGACCGTGCGGGGCGGCCGACCCTGCGGCGTCGAGGTTCACGAACACGATCTTGTCGATGGTGAGGATGGGCTGGCCGGTGGCCTTGTCGCGGACCTCGCAGCCCAATGTGATGGAGGTGCGGCCGAATTCGCGAACCATGACGCCGAGTTCGATGACGTCACCGAGCCGGACCGGGTTGATGAAGTTGATTTCGGAGATGAATTTGGTGACCAGCCGCGAATTGTTCAATTGGCCGGAGGCGTAAATGGCGGCTTCTTCGTCGAGCCAGGCCAGCAGGGTGCCGCCGAACAATGAGCCGTTGGGGTTCAGATCCTGCGGCTTGATCCAGCGCCGGGTGTGAAAAATCATCGCACGTACCGTCCTTGTCGCTTCGGAAAAGGGAAGTCGAGCGGTACAGCCACGGGTAGATTACCTCGGTGCCACGGAATTGCGCACGGGAACGGTTTCCTGCCAGATATCGGGCGGGACCACGGCCCGCGAGCGGCCATGATGGTCGAGGACGCGGCCCAGGAGTTTCTCGTGGCGCAGGGTGATGGCGCGGTCGGTGATGGTGAGTTCGGGGTGCAGTGTCGCTATTCGATTCTCGAAACGGGCCACCTCCGCGACCGAATGCAGCCCCGCCTGCAAGACCAGGTTGTGGCTGCCGCTGACGGCGGCGCAATTGCGGGTCTGCGGGAGGCGGATCAAGCTGTGGCCGATTTCGGGGAGGGCGGCGGTGGGGGCGGTCGCGCAGTAGGTGACGGCGACGGGCCAGCCGCCGAGTGGGCGGGCGAAATCGCAACGGAAGCTGAGCATTCCGAGGCGGGTCATTTCGTCCAGACGACGTTTCACGGTGGAGACGCTGGTATCCAGGGCTGCGGCCAGGACACTGTGCGCGGCGCGGCCGTCGTGCGAAAGTTGCGCGATCAGAGCACGATCCAGCGCGGTGATCGGGCGGCGGCCGGATTCGGTGGCCGGATGCGCGGGCGGCGTGCGCAACTGGTCGCGCTGACCGGGGGCGAGGGCGTCGATGCGCCAGCTGCCACCCTCGGTGAACCAGTGCGTGACGATGCGGGTGCGGATCGCGGTGATGTGCGGCAGTGCCGGGAGCACGTCGAGGGTGTAGCGCGACATCTGCTCGAACCCGCCGGTGCCGACGGTGGCCAGGATCCGGTTGCTGCCGCCCGCGCGTTCCAGGGTGAGCATGTGCGGATGCGCGGCCAGGGCGCGCACCACGGTCGCGGTTTCGCCTGCGGCACAGTCGATATCGACGTATGCGGCGCACACGATCTCGTAGACCGCCGGGCCCGGGGACACCGACACCCAGGCTTCCCCGCGCTCGCGCAGCCGCTGCCAGCGGCGGGCCACCGTCACCGGATCCACACCGAGTACCTGACCCAGATCGGTCCAGGAGGCACGCGGCCGCAGCTGCAGCGCGTGGATCAGGGCCAGGTCGTCTTCGCTCAGCAGCCTGACATCATCCTGCACGACGGCGACACCCCCTGATCACATCCTGCGATTCGGCCTCGCTCACACCCCAGTCTTGCACAATTGGGCGGTCGGCGATGAAGACGGAGAGGCACCTCGTGGCATTCGGTGATTACCAGTTCGAGATCTATTTCAACGGCCTGCGCGGGGTGGTGCCCACGCTGCCGGTGAGTGCCGCCGAACTGGAGGCGCGCGCCCAGGCGGCGATGCCGCCGTCGGTGTGGTCGTATGTCGCCGGTGGTGCGGGCGACGAGCGCACCCAGCGCGCCAATGTCACCGCTTTCGAGCGCTGGGGACTGATCCCCCGCATGTTCGTGGGCGCGAAGGAACGTGACCTGTCGGTGGAGCTGTTCGGAATGACGCTGCCCGCACCGGTTTTCATGGCCCCCATCGGTGTGATCGGGTTGTGCTCGCAGGACGGGCACGGCGATATCGCCACCGCGAAGGCCGCCGCCCGCACGGGCGTCCCGATGGTCGCCTCCACCCTCACCGTCGACCCGCTCGAGGATGTCGCGGCCGAATTCGGTGACACCCCGGGCTTTTTCCAGCTCTACACCCCCACCGACCGCGATCTGGCCGCCAGCCTGGTCGAGCGCGCGGAGAAGGCGGGCTTCAAGGGCATCGTCGTCACCCTCGACACCTGGGTGACCGGCTGGCGTCCGCGCGATCTGGCCTCCGGCAACTTCCCGCAGCTGCGCGGGCACTGCCTGGCCAACTACTTCAGCGACCCGGTGTTCCGGGCGGGTCTGGCGCAGTCGCCGGAGCAGGATCCGCAGTCGGCGATCCTGCGCTGGGTGCAGCTGTTCGGCAATCCGCTCACCTGGGACGATCTGCCGTGGCTGCGGTCGCTGACAAACCTGCCGCTGATCGTGAAGGGCATCGGTCACCCCGACGACGCGCGCCGGGCCAAGGATCTGGGTGTGGACGGCATCTACTGCTCCAATCACGGTGGCCGCCAAGCCAATGGCGGGCTCCCGGCCCTGGACATGCTGCCCGACGTGGTGGCCGCGGCCGACGGGCTGCCGGTGCTGTTCGACTCCGGCGTGCGCACCGGCGCGGACATCGTGAAGGCCCTGGCGCTGGGTGCGACCGCCGTCGGCATCGGCCGCCCCTACGCGCACGGTCTCGCACTGGGCGGTGTGGACGGTGTCGTGCACGTGCTGCGCACCCTGCTGGCCGAGGCAGATCTGATCATGGCGGTCGACGGCTACAAGACGCTGAAAGACCTTACGCCCGAAGCGCTTCGCCCCGTGGCCGGATAACCGGAATCCGAGACGCGGTGCGGCTGCTGTTTCGGCACAGTGCACCACGATCCTCGCGATGATCGGGCAATCGGCCGAATTGCGTTGAACGGCAATAGTTACTGTTACACGGTGTCCTAGAGTCCGTGCCCACCACCGCACGGTGGTGTCACACCTGACTCAGGAATACCTATGCAAGCACGCATTTTCCGACCGTTACTGATCGCGGTCGCCGCGGTCTCGGCCCTCGTGCTCGTGCTGCCCACCACCGCGTGGGCAGCCGGGACGATCACTTTCGCCGCCAAGATCGATTCGCCCTCCGGCGGCTCCTTCCCCTCGTGGGGGCCGGGTCCCGCGCCGATCGGCACGGTGAGCGCGGACTTCAACGGCGACGGGAATCCCGACATCGTGGCCGCCGACTTCCAGGGCTCCGGCCCGATCCTCATGACCGGCAAGGGCGATGGCACCTTCAATCCCGGCACCCGGGTCGGCAGCCCGGGCATCGGGTACGGCGCGGTCGCGGTCGGCGACCTCAACGGCGACGGCAAGCCGGACATCATCGCCCAGTCCTGGACCCAGATCGCGGTCTTCCTCGGCAAGGGCGACGGCACCTTCACGGCCGGGCAGAAGTACCTGACCGTCGAGGGCGCACAGCAGGAGGTGCTCGTCGCCGACGTCAACGGGGACGGGAAAGCCGATGTGCTGAGCCTGATCCCGACCGGGGTGCAGACCTGGATCGGCAAGGGCGACGGCACCCTGAAGGCGGGCCCGGTCACGCTGTTCGGCGGCACGCCCGGCACCTTCACCACCGGAAAGTTCCATGCGGGCGGGGGTGTGGATCTCGCGATCAACAACGATGTGGCGCAGCAGGTTGAGGTGTTCTTCGGCAACGGCGACGGCAGCTTCACCCACAAGGGAGCCAGCACCAGCGGCCTGATCACCGAGGATGTGCGCGCGGCCGACTTCGACGGGGACGGCATCGACGATGTGGTGACGGCGGATTCGTTCTCCTTCAGCACCACGGTGCTGATCTCCGACGGGCAGGGCGGATTCAAGAAGACCAACCGGGTCAACCTGTCGGGGCTCGGCCCGACCAGCATCGCGGTCGGCGACTTCAACCACGACGGCAAGATGGACGCCGCCATGTCGGCGGTGGTGAGTTCGACGATCGTGGTGTTCACCGGCAACGGTGACGGCACCATCACCAAGACCGGCGAGTATCCGGTCACCTCGCAGCCGCAGACGCCGGTGCTCGCCGACTACAACAAGGACGGCAAGCTCGACATCGTGGTCGCCGGCAGCTCCAACGCGGTCAGCTTCCTGAAGAACATTTCCTGATATTCACCGAATCGGGCACCGGGGCAGGTGAATTCGCCTCGGTGCCCGCTTCGGGTTCAGTCCTGGATGCGCCGGAACGGGTGGTCGACCTCCAGCGCGAAGGCCAGTTCGAGCAGGGTGCGCTCGTCGCCGTGCGCGGCGGAGAACTGCACCCCGATCGGCAGATCCTCCGACGTGGCACCCAGCGGCAGTGAGATGGCCGGTGCGCCTACGACATTCGCGATCGGCGTGTAGGTGACATACGCGAGCAGCCGGTCGAAGACCTCGTCGAACGGCACGTTCGGGCTCAGATAGCCGAGCCGGGTCGGGGCCGAGGCCAGCACCGGCGACAGCACCACCTCGACGTCGTTGAACATCTTCGCGTAACCGTGCCGCGCCTGCGAAAGCCGGTACAGCACAGCGGGTGTGCGCCACGCCGAACCCAGGTAGCGGCCCGCCAGCCCCCGGGTGAAGGGGTCCATGCGATCGGCGCTGAACGACCAGTCGATGCCGATCTTCCCCGACAGGCCGAGCAGGAACGCCAGCATCGCCCAGTAGGTCGCGAAATCACCCGCGAAGCCCGGTGTGACGGGGTACGCCACCGGCCGCACCTCGTGTCCCTGCCGCTCCAGCAGTTTGATGGTCTCGTCGAGCGACGCCCGCACTTGCGGGTCCAGCGCCGCCCCGGTGATGGGCTCGGCCAGCACCCCGATGCGTAGTCGCCGCTGCGACGGCCCCTCCACCAGCCCGACCGGCGGCAGCGCCGGATTGCGCCAGAACCGTTCGGCGGCAGCGAAATACGTGGCGGTATCGCGCACGCTGCGGGTCAGCACGCCCTCGGAGACCAGATTGATCGGCATCGAACGCGCCTGCGGCCCGTCGACATGCCGACCCCGGGTGGGCTTGAGCCCGACCAGGCCGCAGCACGCCGCGGGAATGCGGATCGAGCCGCCACCGTCATTGCCGTGCGCGATGGGCACCACGCCGGCCGCCACCAGCGCCGCCGATCCGCCCGAGGATGCGCCGGAGGAGAATTCGGTGTTCCACGGATTGCGGGTCGGTTCCGCGTTCGCGAACTCGGTAGAGGCGTTCAACCCGAACTCCGGCAGCGTGCTCTTTCCGAGCACCGTCACCCCGGTGCTCAGGAACTGCTTGGCGAACGGCCCGTCCGCCTTGGCCGGGCGCGCGGTGAACGCCGCGCTCCCGTGCTGGGTGGGCAGCCCGCGCAGATCGGTGTTGTCCTTCACATAGGTGGGGACCCCGAACAGCAGTGCCTCCCGGTCGGTGCCGACGCGCGGCGAATCCGGCTCTACGACAATCCCGTTGAGCAGCGGATTCACGGCTTCCGCCCGAGCGTGCGCGGCCGCGGCGGCCTCGGCCGCACTCACCTCGCCGCGCTTGATCAGCGCCGCCAGCCCGACGGCGTCATGCTCGCCGAGCGCATCGTCGGTGAACGCGTGAACTCGCGTCGACATGAAATCTGCCTCCTCGAAACCGGTGAACTTCGAATTCTGCCCGCCCGACCCGAACTTGACGAGCGTTCAGTTCGCATTGCGGCTACGTCGGAATACGCCGGGCGGTCGGCACGGGTTCATCTCCTTCCGATTGCGCTATCGCGACGGCCCGATCGATTCACGCGAGCGCGGTGCGCACGAGGCTCGCCAGCGCCGCGTCGATGGGATGCGGCTGCGGTATTCCGGCCGCGTCGAGACGATTCCAGCGTTGCAGGTTGACGGCCAGGGACAGTTGGCGGTGGCCGTCGGCGGAGGTCAGCGAGATCGCGCCGCCACCCCACACCGATCCGTCGTGGCCCCAGTGGACGCCGGTGCCGGGCAGTTCGACCCGGTGCAGGCCGAGGCCGTAGTGGATGGTCTTGCCGTCGAAGGCGATGACCGGGTTGGTCTGCTGCATCTGGGTCAGCGCGGCGCAGCTGATGATCTCGCCGGACAGCAGCAGGGCGAAGTAGCGGTTCAGGTCGGCGACAGTGGAGATCAGGGAGGCGGCGGGGCCGACGAAAGACATGTCGTAGACGCTGAAGTCGCGGGGCGGCTCGAACATGCCGAGCCAGGATTCGTAGTGCCGGGAGTGCGGACCCTCGATACGGGTTCCGGTGGGAAGTTCGGTGTCGGTGAGTCCGGCCCGTTCGATGACCTCGCGGGTGATGACCTTTTCCGCCGACTCCCCCGTGACCGCCTCCAGAAGTTCGCACAGCAGCAGATAATTGGTGTTCGAGTAGATGCCCGGTGTGCTGCCCGGGGCTCCGGTGGCGGGGGCGGCGACGCCCAGCGCGATGAGTTCGAGCCGGGGGAAGTGGGTGAATCTGTTGTCCGCCAGGCTGTCCGGGGTGGTGTCGGCGACCAACGGCCACGCCGCCAGCGACGGGTAGGCGTGCGGGAGGTAGTCGGCCAGGCCGCTGGTGTGGTTGAGCAGCATGCGCACGGTGATGGCCTGCCCCCGTTCGTCGGGGACCAGGCGGGGCAGGTAGTGGCCGATCGGGGTGTCGAGATCGATTTCGTCGGCATCGAATTGGCGCAGAACCGCGGCGGCGGTGAACGCCTTGGTGATGCTGCCGACGCGGTGGCGCATATCGGGGGCGACCGGGCGGCCGGTCTCGGTGTCCGCGACTCCGGCGGCGACGGAGAAGGTGTCGCGCCCGTCACGTAATTCGGCGAAGATTCCGGGCACGCCCGCCTCGTGTACGGCATCGAGGGCGGCTTGCAGTGCAATGGGGTCGAGTCTGCCGGTCACGGTCTGTCCTTCGGTCGATAGGTGCTGGCAGACACCACTATCGACCGACCGATCCCCCATGGTCTTGGAAGAATTTTCCCCACGCGCCGTGCCGTTGCCGGGCGATATCGGGCAGGTAGTGCGCCATCAGCGCGCCCGGCGGCCGATCGGTGAAGATCGACACGTCCCGGCTCAGGTGCGCCTGATCGGTGTATCCGCAATCCACCGCGACCTCGACGGCCGGACGGCCCGCCACCAGACCGTCGATCGCGGAGCGGAAGCGCACCAGCATCGCGGCCCGCTTGGGCGTCAACCCGATCTGCGACTCGAAGCGCGCCCACAGCCGCTTGTTGCTCCAGCCCACGGAGGTGGCGAGCGCACCGATCCTGACCTGCCCGCGCGAGGCAACGATCCGATCCCACCCGGCGATCACCTCCGGATCCGGAGCCCGCATCGGCCTATCAGCCTGTGCCAGAAATGATCTCGTCAGGTCGAACCGCTCGCCCCAGGTACCCGCGGCCGCCAGCTGCTCGCGCAGTCGCTCGGCGCGGTGTCCCCACAGATCGTCCAGATCGACGACGCCGCGCCCGAATTCGCTTGCCGGGACACCGAGTAGCGCGTACGCCCGCAGCGGCGACATCCGCACTTCGACGCACTCGGGCCGGTCATGACGAATCCGCATGGCCTCCAGGGGAAGTCCCGCCACGAAGCCGCCGAGCGCATGCGGCCCGTCGGCATCATCGACGGTCATCGAGCCGTCACCGAACGCGATCAGCACCGTGACCGCCGCCGTCCCGGCGACCCGCAGATCCAGCCCGGGCCCATCCACCTGGCGATACCCGATCATGGCCGCACCCGCCGGTCCGGCCTCGGCCGAGCCCGCGAAATCCCATACCCGGCCGGACTCCCGTGCGGGTTGCACAGCTCCCACCGGTCCAGGCTACGCAATCGTCGCGGGTGTGCCCCACCGCTCGGCGAGGCACACCCGTTCGGATTTCGGCTACAGCCCGAGGCTCTTCAGCGCACCGGTGAGGAAGGTGTTGACCGCGTCGGGCCGTTCGAGCTGCACCAGGTGCCCGGCGGCCGGGATCTCCACCACCTCCCGCAGGTCGGTGAGGTTGGCTCGCAGCGTGGCCAGCGGGTCGCGACCGCTGAATCCCTCCATGTCCGGGTCCTTTTCGCCGTAGAGGAAGAAGGCGGGCACCTCGACCTTGGCGCCGGCGTAGGCGGCGGTGAGTTCCCAGTTGCGGTCCAGGTTGCGGTACCAGTTGAGCCCGCCGGTGAACCCGGTGCGCTCGAAATCGGCCACCAGCACCTCGAATTCGTCCTGCGAGAGCCACGGCCAGGGCAGCGCGGGAGCCTGCGGCAGCACGTCGAGGTAGCCGAGACCCGGCGGGTTCTTCCAGGTGTCGAGGTAGTGGTATTCGCCGGAGAGCGAGTAGTAGACGCGCGCCAGGAAACTGCGCGGGTCGGCGGCGAGTTCGGCGTCGGCGACACCGGGCTCCTGGAAGTAGGACAGGTGCAGGAAGTGCTTCTGCGAGGCCCGGGTCCAGAATTCCGAGGGCGCGCGCGGCGGCCGGGGGGCGAACGGGTTGTTCAGGACCGCGACGGCGGCCACCCGTTCGGGGGCGCGCAGCGACAGTTCCCAGACCAGTTGCGCGCCGAAGTCGAGTCCGACGAAGACCGCTTTCTCCGCGCCGATGTCGTCGAGCAGGGCCAGCAGGTCGCCGACGACGGCCTCGTTGGTGTACGCCTCGATGTCCGCGGGGGCATCCGTTCGACCGTATCCACGCAGGTCAGGAGCAATGGCGTGATATCCGGCCGCCGCGACCGCCGCGAGCTGGTGGTGCCACATGTACCAGGTGTGCGGGAACCCGTGGCAGAAGACGACCGGGAACCCTTCTCCTTGCTCCGCGACGTGCATGCGGATGCTTCCGGTGTCGATCGTCCGATGCGTCAGTTCCACTACGACTCCAATTTCTAGAACACGTTCCTATTTCAAGGTAATGTCCAGAGGTCGTGAGCGAAATACCCAAGATTCTCGCCGGAACGGTCGCCGTGGTGACCGGCGCCAGCCGTGGCATCGGCAAGGGCATCGCCCTGGAGCTGGGCGCGGCCGGGGCGACCGTGTACGTCACCGGGCGCACCGTCACGCCCGGAAACCTGCCCGGCACGGTATCGGCCACCGCCGCCGAGATCGACGAACTCGGCGGGGTCGGGGTGCCGGTGGTCTGCGATCACCGCGACGACGAGGCGGTGGAGAAACTGTTCGCGCAGATCCGCGCCGAGCAGGGCCGCCTCGACGTGCTGGTCAACAATGTCTACAACTCGCCGGCCTCGGCCCGCTGGATCGGCCGCAAGTTCTGGGAGGTGCCACCCAAGGCGTGGGACGCCGGCTTCGACATCGGCGTCCGATCCCACTATGTGGCAAGCGTTTTCGCCGCACCCCTGCTGCTGGAGTCGCGCGGCCTGATCGTGAGCGTGACCTCGCCGGGCGCGGTGCGCCAGATGCACAACGCGGTCTACGGCGTCGGCAAGGCGGCCGTCGACCGGCTCACCGCCGATATGGCCCACGACTTCGACGGCACCGGCGTCACCGCGGTCTCCATCTGGCCGGGCATCGTGAACACCGAACTGCTGCAAATGGTTCCGGCCGACGCCGACGGCCGCCGCCTGGTCACCCTGCCCGGTGAGGGCACCTACGACCTGGACGCCGCCGAGACGCCGCGCTTCCCCGGCCGCGCGGTGGTGGCGCTGGCGACCGACCCGGATCGCCTGGCGCGCACCGGAAAAGCCTGGAAGGTCGCCGACCTCGCCGAGGCGTACGGCTTCACCGATATCGACGGCCGCGTCCCGCGCGCCGACTGAACAACTCGACACACGTTCCAGCACAAGAGGAGTACAAAGACCAATGCGACGCGTTTTCGTCGTCGGCGTGAACATGACGCCGTTCGTGAAGATCGGTTCCCGCGAGTGGACCTACCCGGAGATGGTCGGTGAGGCCGTGCGCGGTGCGCTGAGCGACGCGGGCGTCACCTACGACCAGGTGCAGCGCGCCGCGGTCGGCTACGTCTTCCAGCCGTCGGCCGCCGGGCAGCGCGCCCTCTACGAGGTCGGGCTCACCGGAATCCCGATCGTCAACGTGAACAACAACTGCGCCACCGGATCCACCGCGCTGATGCTGGCGCGCGAATGGGTGGCCAGCGGCATCAGCGATATCGCGCTGGCGGTCGGCTTCGAGCAGATGACCAAGGAGGCCATGGCCGGTCCGGCCACCAAGCCCAAGGTCACCACGGTCGACTCGCACCTGAAGGTCAACCGGGAACTGTTCGAGTTCTCCGCCGCGCCCATCACCACCCAGTTCTTCGGCAACGCCGCCATCGAGCACATGAAGCGCTACGGCACCACGCCCGAGCAGCTCGCGGCCGTCGCGGTCAAGAACCACGAGCATTCGACGCGAAACCCGTTGGCGCAGTTCCAGGATGCGTACACCCTCGAGCAGGTGCTCGGTGACAAGCCGGTGCACGGCCCGCTGACCCGCTCGCAGTGCTCGCCGATGTCGGATGGCGCGGCCGCCGCGGTCGTGGTCAGCGAGGAGTACGTGAAGGCGCACGGCCTCGAGGCGCAGGCCATCGAGATCCTCGCCCAGGAGCTGGCCACCGACGACGGCAATGCGTTCTCGACCGGGTCGATGATCGACGTGGTGGGCGCGCCCATGACCCGCGCGGCCGCCTCGAAGGTGTTCGCCACCGCGGGAATCGGCGTCGCCGACGTCGACGTGATCGAGCTGCACGACTGCTTCTCGATCAACGAGCTCATCACCTACGAGGCGCTGGGCCTGTGCGGCGAGGGCGAATCCGGTGCGCTGGTGGAATCCGGTGCGACGACCTACGGCGGCACCTGGGTGGTCAACCCGTCGGGCGGTCTCATCTCCAAGGGGCACCCGCTCGGCGCGACCGGCCTGGCCCAGTGCACCGAATTGAGCTGGCAGCTGCGCGGACTCGCGGGCGAGCGCCAGGTGCCGGGCGCGCGCACCGCGCTGGCACACAACCTGGGCTTGGGTGGCGCCGTGGTCGTCACCCTCTATGCCGCGCACACGGCATGATCACCGGAACGACCCGGACGGAGTTGGAAACGCCATGACGACAATCGATCCCGACACCCTGCTGCGACTGCCCGTGCACAACGGCCACGCGCTGGTGGCCGGACTCAAGCGGCACAAGAACCGGCCCGTGCTGACCCTGGGCGACCACATCCTCACCGGCGGTGAGGTGCTCGCCGGTGTCAGCCGCTACATCTCCGCCTTCGCCGAACACGGCGTGGGCACCGGCACCCCGGTGGGTGTGCTGGCGCTCAACCGGCCCGAGGTGCTGTTCACCATCGCGGCCGGGCAGATCGTCGGCTCGCGGCGCACCGCGCTGCACCCGATCGGCGGCCTCGACGATCACGCGTATGTGCTTGCCGACGCGGGCATTTCGACGCTGATCCTGGATCCGGTACCCGCCTTCGTGCAGCGCGCGCGGGAACTCGTCGACCGGGTCGAGGGCCTCAACCGCATCCTCGTGCTGGGCCCGGTGCCCGACGAGCTCGCCGATGTCGGCATCGACCTGCTGGCCGCCGCCGACAAATACGAGCCCGGCCCGGTCGAGGCCGTGGAGCTGCTGCCCGACGACGTCATCTCCATCAGCTACACCGGTGGCACCACCGGTAAACCCAAGGGCGTCATCGGCACCGCGCAGGCCATGAACACCATGACCCAGATCCAGCTCTCGGAATGGGAATGGCCCAAGTACCCGAAGTTCCTGATCTGCACCCCGCTCTCGCACGCGGGCGCGGCGTTCTTCCTGCCGGTGGTGCTGCAGGGCGGCCAGTGTGTGGTGCTGCCGCGCTTCGAGGCCGGAGAAGTGTTGCGCGCCATCGAGGAACACAAGATCAGCGCCACCATGCTGGTGCCGTCCATGCTGTACGCGCTGCTCGATCACCCGGACTCCAAGACCCGCGACCTGTCGTCGCTCGAGACCGTGTACTACGGCGCGTCCGCGATCGACCCGAATCGGTTGCAGGAGGCCATCGATCGCTTCGGCCCGATCTTCGCGCAGTACTTCGGGCAGTCCGAGGCCCCGATGGCGATCAGCTACCTGGCCAAGGATGAGCACGACAAGGAGCGGCTCACCTCCTGCGGGCGTCCCTCCACCGCGGTCCGGGTCGCGCTGCTCGACCCCGAGGACAACGTGGTGCCGCAGGGCGAGGTCGGCGAAATCTGTGTCTCCGGGCCACTTCTCGCCGCCGGCTACCTGAACCTGCCCGAGGTCACCGCCGACACCTTCAAGAACGGCTGGCTGCGCACCGGCGACCTGGCCCGCCAGGACGAGGACGGCTTCCTGTTCATCGTCGGGCGCTCCAAGGACATGGTGGTCACCGGCGGGTTCAACGTGTTCCCGCGCGAGGTGGAAGACGTTGTCTCCGAACACCCGAAGGTGCTCTCGGTCGCCGTGGTCGGCGTGCCGGACGCGCACTGGGGTGAGGCCGTCACCGCGGTGCTGGTCGTGGACGCGGCCACCGCCGCCGATCCGGCCGCCATCGAGGTGGTCACCGTCGAGATCCAGGCGGCGGTCAAGCAGCGCAAGGGTTCCGTACAGGTCCCCAAGCACGTGCTGATCATCGAGGAACTCCCCCTCACCGGTCTCGGCAAGCCCGACAAGAAGGCCATTCGCGTCCTGGCTCAGGACCGTCTCGGCCTGGCCTGATCTCTATCAAGATCAAGGAGCTCTCACCGCGAGAATCTGTCCGATCCGCGCGGAGAGAGCTCCTTGATCTTGTGGTGACTCCGTTCAGGTGGGGTTGCCGATGGCCCGGTCCAGGCGGGACCACATGCGGGAGATCGAGGGGTCGTCGGCCAGGAAAGTGCCGAGGCGGGAACGGAACTCGGGGTACTCCCGCTGGTACATCGCCAGGTAGCGGGTGCCCGCGCTGGCTTCCACGTTGGCGATCCGATCGGCCAGTTTGACCACCACCGCCGCCGGGTGCGCGGCGATCTTGCGGTAGATGTCGGCGTTGCGCTCCTCGCGGGTGTCGCCGACACCGGTTACCGCCCAGACGAGTTCGGTGACGCCCGCGCCGAAGGTGGATTCGAGTTCGGCTCTGCTGACGGCGGTGTCCTCGAGGACGTCGTGCAGCCAGGCGGCGACCCCGAACTCGCCGCCGAATCCGAAGTCACCCAGGACGGCCCGCACCGCGCTCAGATGATCGGAGTAGGGCCCGTCGCCGTACTTCTGATTCCCGTGCGCCGCTTCAGCAAATCGACGAGCGGCATCCTCGTCCCCACCGAACTCCATGATCGAAATTTACCGGAGCCGGTACGCCGGTGTGGTCAGTACGCTCGGGGCGCGACGGCCGGTGCGGGGGCGCGGCGAGATCTGCTGCGCAGCACCAGCACCACGACGATCGCCAGGACGCCCAGCAGCAACGAGAGCCCGACGATGACGAAGGCGGTCAGGATGGTGCCCGCGATCGAGGAGCCCAGGCCGCCGCCGATCGCGACCGTGACGTCGGGGCCGCCCTCGGACTCCAGGTGATAGGCGCCGGACTGGGTGGCGTGGAAGCTGAACTCGGCGCGCCCTTCCCGGTGGCCGAACTGATAGGTCACCGATGAGCTGTAGGGCTGCCAATCGACCACCTGCCCGCTGGGGTCGGTGAGGCGGCCGCGTACCTGGCCGGGCACATCGGAGTCGGTGGCGCCGGAGTATTCGAGGTAGACGGTGTAGTCGTGGTTCGCGGTGAGCTGCACGTCGCCGGAGCCGGGGACCGCGACGCGCTGGAAGCCGTCGACGGTGTCGGACATATCGGTGAATCCGCTGATGCCGACCACGATCGCGCTGATGACACCGGCGATGATGACCAGGATTCCGGCGCCGATCCACCAGGCCGACGGGCGCGCCGGGGGCGTGGGCTGCTGCTGCACCGGCTGCTGCACCGGGTACTGCGGCGCGGCCTGCTGCCCGGGATACTGCTGCCCGGGATACTGCGGTGCGGCCTGCTGAGGTACCCAGCCCGGATACTGGGACGGGGGGACGCCCGGTTGGGACATGCTCGAATCCTGTTCTATCGCAGCCGTACCCGGTCGGCACGGGCTGCCTGTTCGAGGCTCAACCTAGCGCAGCGGACCCCAGGTTTCCCGGCGCGAGGTCGGCGTGGCTACCGGCCCGCGAGGCTTGACAGCCTCGCCGAACGTGAACGACGATGCGTTTGTGATCAGTGATCACAGACGATTCGGAGGTGATGCCGTGCCGGAGACACCCCATCAGATCGTGGAGCGACGTCTGGCCGCCTGGGCGGTAGACCTCGGCCCCGATCGGGTCGTCTACACCAATCATGTGCTGCGCGTGCTCTCGTTCTGCGACCTCCTCGCCCCGCCCGGGACACCCGCGCCGAGCACCCGCGAAGAGTTCCTGACCGCCGCGGTCTGCCACGACCTCGGCATCTGGACCGCCGGAACCTTCGACTACCTCGACCCGTCCGAGGCCCTGGCCCGCCAGTGGCTCACCGACCACGGCCACGAGACGCTGATTCCCTTGGTGGACAGCATGATCGACGACCACCACAAGATCCGCCGCTCGCGCGATCCGCGCCCGGAGGTCGAACTGTTCCGCCGTGGCGACCTGGTGGACTTCAGCGCGGGCCAGCTCCGATTCGGTATCAGCAGAAGCGATTACCGGGCCGTGGTCGACCGCTACCCCAATACCGGATTCCGCCGACTGCTCGCGCACCTCGCCACCCACCGCGTCCGCACCCACCCGCTGTCCCCGCTACCGATGGTGAAGTGGTAGTCGAGGGTCCGCCGACGCGGGAGTACCGGTGACACGCAACAACATTCACATGCCGGCGTCCGCTTGCGCGGCCGCCCGGGCGAATTCAGCGCGCCGCTGCCGGTAGGTGCTGGCTCAGGAACAACGCTGCCCGATCCAAGGCCTGATCCGCCTCGTCCAGCACCCCGGCGAAGGCCTGAAAGACATGCGGCACATCGGCGGTGACGTCGAGGATGATGTCCACTCCGGCCTCCCGGGCGCGCACGGCCAGGCGGGTCGAATCGTCCATCAGCATCTCGTTGGTGCCGACCTGGATCAGCATCGGCGGAAAGCCTTTGAGGTCGGCGCAGACCGCAGGACTGATCAGCGGCTGGTTCGGGTCCTGTCCCGCCAGGTACATGGCACCGGTGCGATGCATGGTGTCGATGTTGAACAGCGGGTCGGCTTCTCGCTTGGTGGTCACGCTCTCACCAGTGCGGGTCATGTCCAGGCCCGGTGAGAAGGCCACGATCGCCGCGGGCAGCGGTAGACCGGCGTCGCGGGCGGCCAGGCAGGTGGACACCGACAGGCCGCCGCCCGCCGAATCGCCCGCCAGGACGATCGACGACGGCGACTCGCCGCTGTCGAGCAGGGCGCGGTAGGCGGCCAGGGTGTCGTCGAGCCCGGCCGGGAACGGGTGCTCGGGGGCGAGGCGGTAGTCCAGGGAGATCGCCGGAACACCGGTGCGGGCAACCAGATTCGCCGTCAGCGACATGGCCGTGGTGGGCGAACCCATCATGAAGCTGCCGCCGTGGAAGTAGAGGATGCGCCCGGCGCGCGGGGTCCCGGTCGGTTCGACGATGACCGCCGGGCGACCGCCGAGTTCGCAATCGCGCGTGCGAATTCCGTCCGGTACCCGCATCCCGGCCATGAACGCCTCGAACCCCGCCCGCATCTGCGCCACCGAGGGGACGCCGTCGGGTTGCGGCTGCCGCAGCGCGGCGTCGATCGCGGCTCGCTGTTCCCTGCTCATAGACCCTCCATACGTCGGCCACCACTGTCGAGACTTCCGGACAGGGTTTAACACGCGGGTCCGACAGAACCGCTCAGCCAGGGCAAAGTCGCCCTACGGTGCCGACGGCGGCACGCGCAGGTGCCGACTCATATCGCCGATCAGCTGCATGTGGACATCACGCTCGGCGAAGCGCCATTGCCCGTCGACCCGCTCGA
Organism: Nocardia sp. NBC_00511; assembly: GCF_045161165.1. Lineage (NCBI taxonomy): Bacteria > Bacillati > Actinomycetota > Actinomycetes > Mycobacteriales > Nocardiaceae > Nocardia > Nocardia sp. NBC_00511. Next base: position 1,710,328 of record NZ_CP107849.1, on the reverse strand, counting down.
AGCGATCGCGGTACCGTCCGGCCACGATGGGCTGCAGGGGCAGCTCCGAAACCGCCTGGAACACCGTGAAATACGAGCGCGCCAAGGCCGTCTCCGCGCCCTCGAACTCGACCGCGATATTCGTGGTCACGTGATGGGTGCGCGGCGTCCCGTCCTCGTAGGTGATCACCATCCCCCGCAGCAGCTGCTCGACGGCCGCACCGCCTTTCACCGAGCCACCGCTCGCGCCGAATGCCCCGTCCGCGAAAAGTGCGCCGACTCCGGCGAAATCCCCCGCGTCGACCAACTCCGCGTACTTGGCGATCAGGTTCGTCACGGCGGTCGTATCACTAGCTGAGCTCATGAGAATCGACACTAACCAACCTCACCGGCACGAGACCGCTGTTCCTCGACCGCAACTGGTCGCCGAACTGTCAGGCGGTGGATTCGCGGGCTTCGATGTCGTCGATCTCGAACTCCTCGAGGGTGGTCATGAGTTCGTCGAGTTCGGGAATGTGGGGTGCGTAGGCGCGCAGGTAGGCCAGCACCATATGGCGTTCCGTGCGGGCGGAATGCTTGACCGCGTCGACCAGGTCGCGCAGCGCCGACGACTGCCGTTTCAGTGCGGCGACTTGCCTTTTCAGGGCCGAGGTCTGCTGTTCCAGCGCCGACACGTAGCCGTCGGAGGCGGCCGCGCGGCGGACGGCGGCGTCGCGGACGGCGACCATGGCGATCGCCAGTTCGACCACCGTCAGCGTCTGCGCGGGCGAGAGCTCGCGGCCCGTCCGCACCCGGTCCCGAAACGACTCCAGCATCATCGACAGGGAATCGGAATCCGATGAATGTGACACCTTTTCCACAGTGCCTCGCAGGCGTCCGGAATGATCGCCCGGTTATCCAGTTGGGACGCGAAATCTTCAGGCTCGCAGCAAAATACCGACAGGTCTGTCAGGCGCCGCCGGTGCTGCCCGGGGTCAGCCGGAAGTCGCGCACGGCCTGGACCGTGCGGCGGGCGCTGGCCATGGTGGCCTCGGCGACCGCCCGGGTCACGAAGTGGCCCAGCGCCGTTGCGATGAACATGGCCGCGATCAGCAGCGGCGCCCACTCCCAGGTGAGCCCGAGCATCAGGCGCTCGAAGGCGTCGCGCGGCTGTACCACCGGCTCCCAGCTGTTGAGGCGCACCCAGCGCCCCAGGAAAACGCCTATCGCGCACAGCAGATGGGTGGTGAGGGTGACCGGAACACGCCAGGCCCCCAGCCCGCGCGATTCCAGAAATCGGCCCAACTCCGAGAGCACCAGGTAGTAGGCGACGAATCCGGAGATGATGAACGCCCCGTAGACCGGCAGGATCGTGGTCACCACCGGTCCGTCGCCCGCGGCGCGAATGTCGTAGCGCAGATGCACCAGATCGGTGGCGACATAGGGCGCGTTCGGCAGGAACAGCAGCAGTAGTGCCACCCCGCCCCACCACACCGGCGAGGCCGGTAGTCGCCGGTCCTCGTGCGGCTGCCCGCGAAACACCAGCAATGCCAACGCGACCGGGATCCACGCCAGCACGCTGTTCCACAGCATCCAGAGCAAGTTACGGTTCAGCACCCCCGCGAGGCTCGGCGCGACCGTCTTCACCAAGTCCATTCGTTCATGATGCAGATCAGCGGGCGTTCCGTCACGGGTGCGGGCCCGACCGTCACAGCATCTACACAAACCGCTGACCCGGCCGTGCCGTGGCGCCGCGGGTTCGCGGGCCGCATGCCGAGCCACCGAGTTGTCAGGTATGCGCGATCAGCTGTCCTGATACGTCCTTTCGGTCAACTCTCTCGATCCCTAGCGTTGAGGACGCAGTCGCGCGACAGCACCCGACACCCAGCGAGAGATGTTCCCGCACAGGACATTCCAGTGCGGAACGAGAAGGAATGATGATGTCTTCGACAATGGAGATCCAGGCCGGGAGGCAGGTGGATGCGCGACGGCCGAGGTTGGTGCTGACCCTGGTGTGCGTCGCGGTGTTCATGCTGATGCTCGACACGACGGTGGTGACGGCCGCGCTGGCGGGCATCCGCGCGGATTTCGACTCGTCCATCGACGGCTTGCAGTGGGTGGTGGACGCCTACGCGATTCCACTGGCGGGCGTGCTGCTCACCTTCGCGACCTTCGGGGATCGCTTCGGGCGCAAGCGACTGTTCCTGATCGGGATGGCGGTGTTCACCGTGTCCTCGCTGGTCCTGGCGACCTCCGGCAGCGTCCTGGAATTGAACGTTCTGCGCGCGGTGCAGGGCGGCGGCGCGGCGATGCTGTTCGCCACCGCGATCCCGTTGCTGGCGGCCACTTTTCCCGAGGCCGAGGAGCGCGCCACCGCGATCGGCATCTACGGGGCGGTGATGGCGGCGGCCACCGTGGCCGGGCCGGTGCTGGGTGGGGCGCTGGTCACGCAGTTCGGGTGGCGGTCGATCTTCACGATCAATGTGCCGATCGGGATCGTGGTGCTGATGGTGGCGTTCGCACGGATGCCGGAGCCGCCACGCTCGGCGGGCGGGCGCACCGACTGGCTGGGATCGCTGCTGCTGGTGGGCGGTCTGACGTCCGGGGTGTTCGCGCTGACCCGGGGCAATGCGCTGGGCTGGACGTCGGCGACGGTGCTGAGCCTGGTCGCGGGTTCGGTGGTGCTGCTGGTGGCGTTCGGCGTCCGGCAGACCATCGCGAGCTATCCGCTGCTGAGGTTGTCGATGGTGCGCAAGCCCGGATTCGCCGGCACCGCAATCGTTTCCGTCGCCCATATGGGCACCCTGATCGCGGCCACCAACTATCTGGCGGTGTTCATGATCGGTAGTTTCGGGCTCACTCCCCTGCAGATGGGGTTGCGTCTGCTGCCGATCAGCTTCGCGGCGCTGATCGCCGCCCCGACAGCGGCGATCTTCGCCAAGCGGGTGCCGCTCGCCATCGCCCTGCCGATCACCATGGGCACGGTGACCGTGGCCATGTGGCTGCTGCACGGCGTCCGAACCACCAGCAGCTGGACGCATTTCATCCCCGGCCTGATCCTCGGCGGCGTCGGCCTCGGCGCGATCACCGCGCTCACCCAGGCCGCCGCCCTGACCTTCGCACCCGCCGAGCACGCCGGAATGACCAGTGCCACTTTCGGAACCCTGCGGCAGATCGGAATGGCCATGGGCATAGCCGGACTCGGCGCGCTGTTCAGCCGAACCGCTCGCACCACCGCCGAATCCGGTCTGGCCGCCATCCCCGGCGCGCACACGGTCGATCCGGCACACTCGACGGCCTTCCTCGACGCCGCCGCAGCCGGAGCGGGCGGTCAGGTCACCGGCGCGGTCCCCCACGAGTTCGCTTCCCTCACACCGACTCTCGCCGAGATCGCGAACCGTGCCGCCGTCGACGGCCTCAATGCCGCGACCATGCTGGGCACCGTGATCGGGGCGGTGGCGACCGTCCTGGCCGCGGGTGCGTTCCTGTTGGACGCGCGGCGTACTACTCGGACGTGAGCTCCGAATCGGTATCGCTCCGGCCGAAATACGCTGCCGGAGTGGTGCCGATCTCGCGTTTGAACGCGGCGATGAACGCGCTCGCTGTGCCGTAGCCGACCGCGCGAGCCACCGCGGCGACGGTCTGGTTGGCGGCGAGCAGCGGCAGGGCCTTGTTGAGTCGTTCGAAGGTGCGCCAGCTTTCGAAGCTGACGCCGGTTTCGGCGCGGAATCGGCGAGTCAGGGTGCGGGCCGAGACGCCGACGAGGCTGCCCCATGCCTCCAGTCCTTTGTCCTGCGCGGGATCGCGGCGAATCTCCAGCGCCACCCGCAACGCGTAGGGGTCGATGGGCAGCGTGGTGGGGATCATGGTCACCGCCATGGGCTGCAGCACATCCCACAGCACGGCCAGGGCGTGTGCGCGCCGATCATCCTGGTCAACGAGTTCCGCCAGATAGGTGAGCAGCGGACCGGTCAGCCCGGTGGCGTCGACGACGGTCGGCACCGACCAGTCGATCGGGCAGCGCGGCGGCTCGAAATACAGCGACAGCATCCGCCCGGCCGGACTGGGCGTCACCGCGTGCGGCACCCCGCCGGGCACCCACAGCCCGCGCGTGCGCTGCACGATCCACCGACTGTCGGCGGTCTCCACGGTCAACACCCCGTCCGGCACCCAGCTCAGCTGATGCTGCGGATGCGCGTGTGTGGTCAACCGCGTCCCGGAGTTCAGCGCGATCACGATGCTCGGCTGGTCCGGGATGTCGAAGGTCGGATGCGCGGCTGCCTCACTCATTCGGCGCGGATCCATTCGAGGCTGTTGACCAGCACCTGTCCGCCCACAGGTGTCGGCGGTGTCCGCAGTACGAGGCGGTCCCCGGCCAGCTCCACAATTCGCCGCTGCTCGGTGCCCACCCAGTTCGGGAACAGGCTCATGCGCAGCGCATGCACGACCGTGTCGCCCTCGACCCGGTATTCACCGCAGTACGCCACGTAGCTCGAATACGCCTCGGCCCGTTCGGCTTCGGTGCCGCCGAGCGCGACCGCCGTGGCCAACTCCGGACGCTTCCCGACCGCGAGCTGCCCGCTCATCCAGCCGCCCGCCGTATAGATCACGCACCCCTGCGGCTGGTCCCCGAAAGGCCGTGTCACCACCCCGGACGCAGTGGTCGCGGTCCATCCCGTCAGCTCCCACCGCCCCACCAATTCACCGGCCGTCATGCCCCGATGCTAGTCGGCCACCAATAGCTCACGGCCCCACCGAGTATCGATGAGGCCGCGGATCAGGGTGCGGCCGGAACGGTTCCGGCCCCACGAAGGACATGTTGTGTACGACGAATCGCCCGGGCGTCGCAGTTGCGACGCCCGGGCGATTGCAAACCGTGAAGCTAAGCGAACTTGATCTCGAGTCCGATGCCGAGAATCGAGATGAGCCAGATCAACCCCAGGAAGATGGTGATCCGGTCGAGGTTCTTCTCGACGACAGTGGAACCCGACAAGCTCGATTGCACACCGCCACCGAAAAGGCTGGACAGACCTCCGCCCTTGGCGCGGTGCAGCAGCACCAGCAGCACCAGCAGCACGCTGGTGATGATCAGGAGGATATCCAGGAACATCCGCATTTCAGCGAGTATAGGGGGTTGTCGGGGCGGCTTTCACCCAACCCCCTGGTGAGGGACCACCCGTCACCACCGCCCCAGTTTGTCACACGACACCGCGCGGCGTCCCGCAAAACCGTGGCACCGGCCCCGCTACGCCACACCCCGGCGAGTCCCCGCTGAACACGCCCCCAACAAGATCGTTTACCGCCTCCACGAACCACCCGAGCCCGAACGAAGGACGATCCCCAGCAATCAGCTGGCCACGATCGGCATCACGAAGAACAGGCCCTTGCACGGCGCCCGCGACGGGTCGGACAACAGGGTCGACGACGCGAGGACACACGACATCGGACAGGTGCCGAACCGGGCCGATGCGACTGACAATCACATCTCAGATCCCGACGACCCAGCAGAGCACGCGCAGGCAGGCCGGACGCGAACTCGAGCAGCCAGATCGGGCGCGATGCCCAGATAGTTCTCGGGGCAGAGCAATTCCGCGATCGCGTCCGCATCCAGGTGGGAGCGGATGATCGGGTTCTCGCTCAATACCTCAGCCAGCGCCTGACCGGTGGAATTCGCTTCGAAGGACGCGCTCTGCAGCAACTTCTTGGTGCGGACCCGACCGAGTAGCGGGGTCAGGCGGATTACCAGACGTTCCGAAGCCACTTGCCCGCGCCCGAGGGCAAGGTTGGAGGCCACGTGCTGCGAATCGATGATGAGCCCACCGGCGAGTTCCCTGGCGGTGCAGGCACTTCCGCCCGCCAGCGCAAGGCATTCTCGCAATGGCTGCCATTCCGCGTGCCACAGACCGGCGGAGCGTTCGTCCTCGGCGAGCATGGTGGTGAAGAGCGTACTGACCAGGCCGGGCATCTGAAGGGCGGCAGTGCGGATCATGGTGGCCAGGACGGGGTTTCGCTTTTGCGGCATGGCGGAGGATTCGCCGCGCCCCACGGCGCCCGGTTCGGCGAGCTCGCGGATCTCGGTCCGTGACAACGTGATCACGTCGATCGCGAACCGGCCCAGGGCCCCCGTGACCATGGCGAGGGAGCCGGCCAGGTCGGCGATCGGCGTGCGCACCGTGTGCCAAGGCATCACACCGGAGGTCAGACCGAGTTCGACGGCGAGTTCCGTATTCAGGCGGTCGTGGATGACCGCGGCCGGGGCGGTGGCCAGCTCGCCGCCACTGACACGTGCGCATTCCACGTAGGAAGCGAATGTTCCGGCAGCACCGCTCAACGCCACCGGCAGCCCGTAGGTGCGGACCTGGCACACCCGGTCCCGGGCGTCGACCACCCCCTGCGCCCACACAGCGAGCTTCGCGCCGAAGGTGGTCGGCACCGCGTGCATGGCCAGGGTCCGGGCGACCGCCGGGGTATTCCGATGTGCGCGGGCCGAATCCACCAGGGCAGCGATCGTCTCGTTCAGATCGTCGACGATCACAGACAGGGCGCGGGCGGCGATCAGCATGGTGGCCGTGTCGAAGATGTCTTGGCTGGTGGCGCCCCAATGGACGTAATCGGCGCTGGCCGAGTCGACCTGCGCGACCGTGCGCTGCAACCACTGCACCAGCGCCACCACCGGATTCGCGGCGCCACGGGCCTCCTCCGCGAGCACTCGGCCGTCGAATCGACCGGTCCGGACGGCAACAGCGACACAGTCGGGCACCTCGGCCGGAATGATCCCGAGCCGGGCCTGCACGCGCGCCAGCGCGATTTCGACCTCGAGCATGGCGCCCACCCACGCGTCGTCCGACACCAGCCGTGCCACCGCCGTGCCGGCCCGAACCGGCGCGAGCAGTCCGTAGTCAATGGTCATGGGATTCGAACCTTTCGGTGACAGCGTGCGGCCGAGCCGCCGCGATAATCGAGACAGCGATGCTGTCGCTGTCGGAGAGCGTCACCGAGTTGACACCCGGCCGTGGTCCTGCGGCGGTCACCCAGTGGACCGCCTCGGTGGGGACGCCGAACGCATAGCGGCGCGGATGCGGACGGCCGGCCCCGTCGAGCACCGCGTGCGAATGCCTGACGACCTCGAGCCCACCCGTCGAATAGCTGGTGCCGTCCGGGTTCCGAATGACGTAGGTCCGGATCTCCTGCCGCCGAATCAGATTCCCCAGCAGTGGATCCGCGGTAATGCGCAGATCAGGTCCGGGCAGCCACGCGTCGATCAGAGCGTGGCCGGCCACCTGCGAGCCGTGAACCATCGCGGATTCGGCAAGGTAGCGACCACTGTCCGGATCTACTCGGACTCGCATGCCGGGCCCGATCACCCGGACGACCCCCGCACGGATGAGGGCTGCGAGTTCCGCGATCCTTCCGGCAGGCGGGCCGATGGACAGGAAGGCGTTCAACGGCGTGTACCAACCATCGAGATCGTCGCGATATGACCGGCCGGTCACCCCCGAGTGGTCCACCACGAGTCGCACCTCGTTGCGGAGGTCGCGCAGCACATCCAGCGCAGCCTTGACGGGATCGCAGACGTTGCCCGAGCGAGCGTTGCGCACATCGTTGTCGAGATGGCGCAGCAGCCAGTCCTGGAACTCACCGGAGTCGCGGAAGCGGCGCCCGCGGGTAGGGTCGGCGATCGCGGCCCAGTCCCAGCGCTCATCGGGCGCGATACCGAATTCGCACAGGACCGCCCGCGCGGCGGTCTCGCCCGGGGCATGCAAATAGCGCTCGCGGAACCACTTCAGGTCGCGAGGTGCGGTGCGTTCCTCGATCAGCCCCCCGTAGTAGACAGCCTCGACCTCCCTGGCCACCAGGGGCCATACGTCCCGACGAAACGAGACGTCCCCGGATTCCTCTGCGCGCCTGCGTAATTCGTTGATCTGCCGAGGTCCCAGCAAAGTCGGCACGTGGCGGCCGTCGACCCCTTTCTGATTCTCGCCACGGGCGTGGTGCGGCACGCCGCGACGGCAACCCGCCACGATGAACGGTTCCCGTCCGGATGGAATGTACTCGAGCAGACCGGTGCTCCCGGAAGTCTTGAAACATCCTCCACGGCCCATCGTCAGCAGGGCCATGTAGTCGAAGAACGTCAGCCCGAGCCCGCGCAGCAGCACCACCGCGCGCTCGGGCAGCTGATCCACATCAGCATCGGCGGCGTTGACCGGCGCGATGTAGTGCAGGCCCGCGCGGGCCGCCGCTGCGGCAAGGGGCCGGGGGCGCGATGAATTCCGCACCGCCACATGACCTTGTGCGAGCACCACCGCGTGCAGAGCGCCGATCGGGCCGCCCGTGCTGAGTGAAAGCTCCTGCAGGCCGGCCGTATCGTCGCGCAGATCGGTTACGGTCGCGGTGATCTCGTGAGCGCGAACCCGGTCCGCGTACCGGTCCCGGATGTGCTCGAACGCCCACCTCAGATAGTGGCCGTAGAACGCCCGGGTCGGATACGTGTCGGAACCGATCCGGCCCGCCTCGAGATACATCTCCTCGGGCAGTCCCGCGAAATTCCCCACTTTGGCGAGGAAGTTCGCCCATTCGTACAGGCTCGGTCCCGGTTCGATTGCCCCGACCATGGCCACGCTCGGATCGGTGAATACGGTGACCTGCCCGGCGACGGTGTTCATCAACAGTTGCCGGGACTGCCCGGTTCGCCACACCGCGCCTGTTCCGACGCGGGTCGAGTCGACGAGATACACTTCCGCACCGGCGATTTCGCGATTACCCCGGAGATTCGCGCAAATCCTTTCGAACACGCTCAATCCTCGCGGGCCCACGCCGACGATCGCGATACGCAATCCGCCGCACGGATTCGAAACAGCACACATTCGAGATCACCATGTCATTCGGTTCGTTAGATGAAGCGGCGCCGCAGGAGATACCGCGAGGCCGTCTCGGGGCGGTAGCGGGTGAGTCCGCCGGGTTCTTTCCGGATCCTGTGAGCACTTGCGGAGATGCGGTCGGCCGCGAATGTGACATCATGGCGGTGTGGTCTCCGCTACCTCCGATCCGGCGTCACTGGCTGCGGCGACGCGGGATTTCGAGACCAATCGGAAACTGCTGTTCTCCCTTGCCTACAACGTCGTCGGCACCGTGTCGGATGCCGAGGACGTGGTCCAGGAGACCTGGGTGGCGTGGGCGACGACGCACCGGGACCGGGTGGCCAACCCGCGCGCCTATCTGGTGCGGATCGCGGTGAATCAGTCACTGGCCCGGCTCGATCGCGCCCGGCGCGATCGAGAGGCCTACGCCGGGCTCTGGCTGCCCGAACCACTGGACTCCGAGGCCACCGAGACCCGTTCGGAGACAGCCTCTTTCACCATGCTCGTGGTATTGGAGTCGCTCAGCCCGCTGGAACGGGCGGTTTTCGTGCTCAACGAGGGATTCGCGTTCGGACACAACGAGATCGCCGAGATCATCGGTCGTAGCCCGGCGGCCGTCCGTCAGGTCGCGAGCCGCGCCCGCGCGAACGTCCGCGAGCGACGCGATCGGTACCACATCGACGAGGCGACCCACCGGGAAGTGACCGAACGATTCCTGAAGGCGGCGCTCGGCGGCGACCTCAATGCTCTACTCGATATCCTCGCACCGGACGTGACGATGTGGACCGACGGCGGCGGCGTCGTACCGGGCGTCGCACGCCGCATCATCACGGGCATCGACCATGTCGCGCGCGTTCTGACGCTGGGCGGCGGGCAGCGCAGGGAAGGCTTGCAGGGCCGCGTCATCGCCGCCAACGGCGGTGCCGCGGCCCTGATCCTGCGGGACGATATGCCTTACGCGACAGTCGTTCTCGATCTGCGGCCGGCGGACAACCGCATCCGGACCGTGTACAACATCGCCAACCCGGACAAGCTCACGCGGTTCGCCCGCTGGTAGCGGCCCAATCTCCCGGCGGGCCGGTGACGAAACGGCTGCCGCGACAACTGCCCGCCACCGGTCATTCCCCGCTCAGCCCACCTGCACGGGGTTGTCGCGGGGCGGGGAATCGACGCTGTCACGGTGAACGGCCGCCGTCGCATAGACGCGCTGGAGGAACGGTGGCGCCCACCATGTGGCCTTGCCGAACATCTGCATGGTGGCCGGCAGCAGCACCCCCCGGATCAGCGTGGCGTCCATCAGCACCGCCAGCGGCAGTCCGATGCCGAAGGCCTTCGACAGCGAGATGCCCGACATGGCGAAGGCCAGGAAGACTATCGAAATGATCAGTGCCGCAGCGGTAACGATGCGGCCGATCCGTTCCAGGCCCACCGCGACGGCCAGCGTGCCGTCACCGCTGTGATCGTATTCCTCCCTGATTCGCGCGAGCAGGAACACCTGGTAGTCCATGGCCAGGCCGAAGGACAGACCGAACAACATCGCGGGAACCGAGGCGGACACCGTCCCGGTCGCGGTGAAATGTCCGAGCAGCCAGGACAAATGGCCGTCTTGGAAGATCCAGACCAGGGCGCCGAAGGTCGCGGTGAGGCTCAGCGCACTGAGCACCAGCGACAGGAACGGCACCAGCACGCTGCCGGTCACCAGGAACAGCAGCACCACCATGATCAGGGCCACCGATCCCAGCGCCCAGGGCAGATGACTCACGATGGCCGTGGTGGAGTCGTAGTTGACCGCACTCATACCGGTGGTCAGTGTCGGGAACGGCGCGGTCGTCTGCCGAACAGCCTTGACCAGTGAATCCGGCTGATCGACACCGTCGGGCGTCGGCAGCACCGAGAAGTAGACCGACCGGCCCGCGGCGAATCGGGCATTCGCCGGACTCGCGGGGGCCTGCTGATTGCCCGCCTGATAGCTGCCGGTCACCGTGTCGACCTGCGCCACGTTCGGTAGCGACGACAGTCGCGTGGCGAACTCGGCGACGCCTGCCCGATCGGCCGGACTGTCGGGGGCGACTACCAGGAGCGCGTTCTGCCCGCTGGTGTCGAACTGCTGGTTGATGGTGTCCGCCACCTGACGGGACGACGCCGACGGCGGCAGGATCCGTTCGTCCGGCATGCCCAGTTTGATACCCAGCGCGGGCGCACCCAACAGCAGCAGCACCGCGATCACCGCCGCGGCGATCGGCACCGGGCGACGCATCACGGCCATGGCCAATCGATGCCAGAACCCGTCGGACAGCTCACCCGCCGGGACGGCCGAACGCTTGCGAAGCAGCCGCCACCTGTCGATTCGCGGACCGAGCACGGCCAGCAGCGCGGGCAGCACGGTGACCGAGGTGAGGCCCGCGATCAACGCGGTGGCGACTCCGACGTACCCCATGGAACGGATCGCATCCAGCGGGAACCAGATCAAACCGGTGAGCGCGACCGCGACGGTGAATGCCGAGAACAGCACGGTGCGGCCGGCCGAGGACATGGTGACGCGGATGGCGTCGGCGGTGTCGCGGCCGTGGGTCAACTCCTCGCGATAGCGGTTGACGAACAGCAGGCAGTAGTCGATCGCCAGACCGAGTCCGAGCAGTGTCACCACGCTGAGCGCGAGCGAGGACAGCGTGGAGACCGAACTCAGGATCCACATGACCCCGATGCAGATCAGCATGGTCACCACGGCCACCGCCAGCGGTGTGAGCGCGGCGACCACGCTGCCGAAGATCAGCACCAGCAGCACCAGGGTGACAGGGAAGACCAGTGCCTCACCCTTTTCGGTGTCCTGCTGACCTTGCACGTTCATTTCGTGCTGCAGCACCGCATTGCCGCCGACCTGGACCGCGAGGCTGCCGAAGCTGCCCTGGTACTCGGGAAGCAGTGTGGCGATGCGCTTTTCGACGGTCGTGTCGTCCCCGGAGATCACTCCGAGCACGAGCGCGCTGTCGCCGTCCCGGCTGCGCAATTGCGGCGACTGTCCGCTGCTCCAGTACGAGGTCACGTTGGTGAGACCCGCCTCGGCCGCCAGCTTCCTGGTGAGCGCGGCGCCATCTGCGGTCGCCGCTGGCGTGCCGACGCCACCGGTCGCGGTGACCAGCAGCGTCAGGTTCGTGGTCTGTTGCCCGAAGTCGTTCTGCAACAGCTCTGCGGCCCGCGCGGATTCGGACCCCGCGACCTCGAACCCGCCCGCCGACAGCTTCGAGTAGAGGCTCGAACCCGCCGCTCCGCCGACGAGAACGAGCAGGATCGCGAATACCAGGACCCCCCTTCGATGGCGCACGACCCGCGCCGACAGCCAATTCAGCATCGTCTTCCTCTCATCGTCGGTGTGACATCCGATGGGTGTGCTTATAGGAGAGTCGGCGACCCGAAAACGTGACATCACAGCGAAACTCGTTCATGTCACGGGTGTTACAGCCTGCTCTGGACAGACCGCGACCGGTGCGGACGCCGCCGGTACCGCGGTCGTGACCCGCTGCGACAACGACCACGGAGGGATGCCGTCGTGCCGCAATTGGCGATGCAGCGCCACCGCGTAGTAGGAGTCGAGCGCGATGACAGCCACGCCCATCACCGGAATCACCAGGCTGTACGGATACAGCGAGACCGACATGAGGACACCGAGCGCCGAGCCGATCCCCTTGCTGATCGCGATGTACATGGACTGCCCCGCCGAGGACTGCCGCCGGCGCAGGGTCCGCACGAACATCAGGCTCATGATGCAGTTGAGGCCCAGACCGGTGTAAGCGCCGTAGAAGTCGTTGATCTCGATCTCCACCGCCGGTATGGCCACCGCGCCGATCGCCACAATGGTCGAGAAGAAGCGCCGGAACTCGCTGGGCGACATCTCCGAATAGTCCTTGCGCCCGAACCGCCACACCTGGCTCAGGATGAGCAGATCCAGCAGGAACCACGCGAAGTTGAATGGCCGCTGCCACGACGAGTGGTCGACGACGAACGAATCATTGAACTCCCACCCGATATTGAGCGCGCAGGCGATGGCGGGTATGCCGTTGCGGCCACTGAGACGTGCTTCCCGGATTGCCAGCACATATGCGGCAAGCCAGAATCCGCCGACGATGATCACCAGGCCGATGTAGTACCAGTTCGCCAGGTGAGTGGCGTCGCGGATGATCGGTGCGGTCGGATGCCCCGCAAGGGGCGAGGGCCACCACATCAGAAATTCTCCTTGGCTGTCGAGCGGGTGCTGTCACCGGCGTTCGGTGCTGCCGCGATCAGGTCCACTGCCCGGATCCGAGCCCGGCACCGCTGCCCAGTACCTGCTCACGCAACTCGACCCGCCGCACCTTCCAGGTCGCGGTGCGTGGAATGTCTTCCCACTGCATGACTTTCGGTGCGCCGAGCGGAATGAGGCCCGCCGCCGCGCGCTGCCAGTCCTGCGGATCGAGCTTCCCGTCGAGAGTGGCGACCACGGGTAACGGCAGTCCGTCGGGTGTCGCCAGCACCACGATCTCGGTGGCTTGCTCCAGCCGGTCGAGCAGGGTGCTCTCGATCTCGATGCAGCTGACCCCCGGCAGCAGGTCGACTTCCCGGTCGATCAGCATGATCCGCCCGTATCCCGCGTGCACGCCCAGATCGCCGGTGTTCCACCACTTTCCGTCGATCTTGGCGCGGTGCCGGTCGTCTTCGCCGAGGTAGGTGAGGCATCTGGTCCTGGTCTTGACCATGATCAGGCCCGACTCACCGCGGCGGGCAGGCTTACCGGTCTGCGGGTCGACCAGGCGGACGGTCACGAGGGTGGGCCAGCCGACGTTCGTGGCGGCGTTGCGCAGCCCGGTGCGGGGTCGTACGGTGCGGCGGGTGAAGACGTTGGCGGTGATGCCCGCGATCTCGGACTGGCCCAGGCCCCAGGCCCACACCGGAAATCGATGACGCGAGGCGGCGAGGAACTTCCGCACGGTGCGCGGGTGCACCGCGTCGAAGGTGCTGATGAAGCGCCGGACCTGTGCGAACAGGGCCGGATCGCGGTCCACCAGCTCCTCCCAGCGCTGGAAGATATTGGGCAGCGCCTCCAATGATGTCGGCCGATGTTCGGCCAGCATGCGCGCGACACTGCTGGGGTCCGGATTCGAGAGCACGACCATTGCCCGCGGTGCGATGATCAGTTGTGAGCGGACCCACGACAATGCACGCATGTGGGCGAACGAAATCCCGCTGGCCACTACATCATTCGGGCTGGAAGTGAGCAGCGGCAAGCGGCGCAGCGACTCCAGCCGGTACGGCAGAGCGCCCAGCGCGGTATACGCCGAGTGCACAACGAGTTTCGGTGTGCCCGTGGTACCCGAGGTATGGGTCACGATCATCGGCTCGAGGTCGGCATTGACCTGTACCGGTGCGGCCGGAGCACCGCGGAGATCGTCGAACCGCAGCCGGTTTGCGGCGAGCGTCTCCGTAGCCGGTGCGCCGACTTCGATCACCGTGCAACCGGGCGGGGCGAGTTCGACGTCGGCGACCGCCGCGCGAGTGAGCACGCTGCTGCCCACCACCAGCAGCGCCGGCTCGGCTCGGCGGATCATGGTGGCAATGGCCTCGATCGAGGTGATCGGCGCCATCATCACCGGCAGTGCGCCGATCCGCGCCGCCGCGGCAGCGGTGAGGACGATGTCGAAGTGATTGTCCTTCACGATCACCAGCCGCTTGCCCGCGCGCAGCCCGGCCGCGTACAGACAACTCGCGGTGTCCCGAACCAGCGCCGCCAACGCGGCGCCGTCGAGCGAGGTGCCCAAGTCAGGAGCAATGTCGAGCGGCCGGTCGAGTATAATCTTCGTCTGCCGGGTCTGTTCGGCGTGCCAGTCGAACAAGACGCCGATATTGATGGGTGCCTTGGTTTTCGCCACAGTGAGTGCCTTTCGTTTCACCATTCGAGCAACCCGATTCCCACCGACATCCCGCCGCCGAAGCCGAGCAGCAGAATCTGGTCCCCTGGTTTCAGCGCGCCGCTACGGGCGGCCCGATCGAGGGTGATGGGAATGGATGCGGCGCCGGTGTTTCCGTAGTCGATGTAGGTCCGGTGGATGTCGGCGCCGGTCAGCCCGAGTTCGGGGATCATCCGGTCCAACAGCACCCCGTTCGCCTGGTGCGGAACCAGATGAGCGATGCGGTCGGGCGATTCGTCGTTGTCATAGAGGAATTGCTTGACCAGTTCCGGTAGCCGGGTTTCCACGAAGTCGCGTACGCCACGGCCGTCCATGTGGAAGTAACCCAGACCGGCCTCCATGACCTCCGCCGAGCAGGGCAGTCGGCTGCCTCCCGCCGGGACCGTGATCAGATCCAGCTCCTCGGAGAAGGTCTGCAGCCTGCAATCCCGGATGCCGCGACCGGCCGCGACCGGCCCGAGCACCACGGCGCCCGCACCGTCACCGAACAGCACCACGGTCTTGCGGTCGCCCGGATTCAGGATGCGCGAATAGATGTCCGCGCCGATCACCAGCGCGTGACCACCGGTTTTGCAGACCAGGGCGTCGGCAACAGCCAGCGCGAAGACGAATCCGCTACAGACGGCGTTGATATCGAACGCCGCGCCCTGCGCGCCGAGGGCACGCTGGACGTAGGAGGCGGTCGGCGGCTGCGGTCGATCCGGTGTGGAGGTGGCCACCACGACTGCGGTGACGTCGGCGGCCGTGATGCCGGCGGCCTCGAGGGCCTGCTCCGCTGCCGTGACCGCCAAGTCCGACGTCGCCTGATCGCAAGCGGCCCAGCGCCGTTCGCGGATCATCGTCTTGCGCTGGATCCAGGCGTCGTCCACTCCCGCGGCGGCCCCGACTTCGGAGTTGCCGACGATCCGGTCGGGGACACAGGCTCCGGTGCCGAGCACCCCGACACGAATCTCACTGGCACCGTGGATATTTCGTACCCCAGGCTGGCTCTCACTCCAGGCGGCAGGCCGAATCGCGTTCCCTCCGCCGGGAGTGGAGAAATCCGCGACCATGCATCCGCATCGGCAGTCCCCGTGCGGGTCGTGCATTGTGGTTTCGTCGGCGGTCATGTCAACTCCTGTGGGCCCGCGCCTGGTAGATGCGTTTGTGCCCGGACAATCCGAGCAGACGGAACGGACCGGAACCCTCGACAGGCAGTTCGTGATCGCGGCCATCGGTGGGCAGTGTCTGTTCGTGCAGCGCCCGGTACCCGGCGAAGTCGATGGGCGTGCGGCGGTTCACGGCCGACCGGTTGCCGGCCGTGCGGAGGTGTTCGCGGTGGCCCGGAACCACGGTGGCACCGAAGAATTCGGCCACACTGCCGGATCCGTAACTGAACATCGCGAGCGGCCGACCGTCCAGATCGGTGCGGTGATCGAGGAGCGCCGCCAGTCCCAGGTAGAGCGACGCCGTATAGCTGTTACCGATCACCCGGTTGTAGAGAGTGGTCGGCAGTACGGCCGTGTGCAGTTCGTTGGGAGTGTCTGCGAGCGAGGCGAATTCGGCCAGGTGCCGGTGCGCCTTGTGGGCCATCTTGGTAAACGGCTGGTGATAGCAGAAGGCGCTGAACTCGTCGATGGCTCTGCCGCCCTGTTCGCCGTAGTCCTTCCACGCTCCTTCCACCGCTTGCAGATACGCCGTGATCGAGGTGCGCCCGTCGACGAGGGCAGTGCTGCGGTAGTTGGGCCGCCAGAAGTCCATGATGTCCGCGGTGAACAGTCCGGACGGCGACTCCACCCGCAGGATCGCCGGATCGGCGGCGACCAACATCGCCACTGCCGCCGCGCCCTGGGTGGACTCGCCCGGGGATTCCAAGTCGTATCGTGCGACATCGGTGGCGATCACCAGCACCCGCTGAGACGGTTCGCGCGCCACCAGCGCGGCGGCGAATTGCAGTGCGGCCGTTGCCCCGTAGCACGCCTGCTTGAGTTCCACGACTCGGGTCGCGGCGGGCAGGCCGAGCAGCGAGTGCACGTAGACACCCGCCGACTTGGCCTGATCCACCGCGGTTTCGGTGGCGAGCAGCACGGTGCGTATGTCGCCCGTGCCGTGCCGATCGACAATGGGCTGCGCGGCCGCAGCGGCCATGGTGACGATGTCCTCGTCGGCGGCGAGGACGCTCATGGCTTCCTGTCCGATGCCGAGATGGAATTTGTCGATGTCGACGCCGTACGCTCGCGCGAGTTCGGCGTGCTCCAGGACGTAGTGGCCGGTGGCGAAGGATAGGTCGTGGATGCCGATCGGCATGTCATGCTTCACGTTCTGCTCCTCAATGTCCGGAGATCGGCTCACGTTCGATCCGAACGTGAGCTCTCATGAGTTCGCCGGGATTGGTCTGGGCCGCCAGCAGCGATAGTTCGCCGCACAGCACTGTGGCGGCGACGAGCACGGCCAGTCGGCGCGCCCCATCTCCCACCTGCGCCCCATCGCGGCACCCCAGCGCGATCAGGTTGTCTTCGACGAAGTCCAGGCTCTTGCCGTTGCCGACGCTGCCCACGATCAGATTCGGCAGCGTGCAGGAGAAATACAGGTCCCCGTCGCGGTCTTCGGCCAGGGTGATGCCCTGCGAGCCCTCGACGATATTGGCCGCGTCCTGACCCGTGGCCAGGTAGAACCCGAGCAGCATGTTCGCGAAATGCGCGTTGGCGGTACGGATTCCGCCGGCCACCACGCTGCCGAGCAGGTTCTTGCGCACGTTCAGGGTGGCGACGCGCTCGGCGGTGGTTTTCAGGACGCTGGATACCAGCGCCTGCGGGACCACGAGTTCGGCGATCACGTTCTTGCCACGGCCCAGGATCCCGTTGACCGCCGAGGCCTTTTTGTCGGTGCAGTAGTTGCCCGAAATGGATCCGTAGGAGACGCCCGGGATCGTCTGCAGAATGTGTTTCATGAGCGCGTCGGCAGCCAGTGTGGCCATATTGTGGCCGGACGCGTCGCCGGTGGTGAATTCGAAACGCAGGAAGATCAGGTGACCGACCAGTTCATGGTGCAGATCGATGAGTTCCACGAAACGGCTGGTGCGCCCGGCGACTTCGCGCAGCTGGTCGAACCCCCTTCGCAGTACCCGTACCGCGTCGAAGGCCGTCGGACCGTCTTCGGCCTCCAGCAGAATCGAGCGAGTCATGCGCTCGTCCACGAGGGTGGTCACGATTCCTCGAGCAACGGCCATGGACAGTTTCGCGCCACGGGCCACCGATGGCCACAGTGGAGTCTCGAAGGTGGCCAGCGGAACGGCTGTCTCCGTCTCGGCGACATTGCCCGATATTCGTATGGGGCCAACCCATTTCATGGGGATCGCTGCCGACCTGATGGTCTCGTCCACGGCGGAACCGTCCTTCTGTGTCGATGATCAGTGATGTCAGGCGCGATGGCCGTAGCCGCGCACGTCGATGCCGCGGGCCTCGCAGAACGCGCGCAAAGTACCGGTCAGCACCAGATCGCACCGCACGCAATCTGACGGCGTACGCGCCCCGAGCACAGTGAGCAGCACGGTGATCCGGTCCAGCCACGTCGAGATGTGACGCACGAGTGCGTCCGGGCCACCATCCAGGACCGTTTTCAGGAAACAGCCGGACGATCCGACCGCGGTCGCACCGAGTGCGAGACCGCGCACGACGTCGAGGGGTGTGCGGACACCACCGGAGGCCAGGATCGGCAGGTTGGTGGCGCCCGCGCAGTCCAGCAGGGCGGCCGGCGTCGACTGGCCCCAACCGGCCAGGTAGGCGAAATCCGCGTCGTCGCGACGGCCGTTCTCGATCGCGGCGAAATCGGTCCCGCCGCGCCCGCCGACGTCGATGGCGTCGACACCGAGTTCCGCAAGGCGGCAGGCGGTTTCGCCGCTGAGCCCGAACCCGACCTCCTTGACGATGACCGGCACGTCGACCGCTGTCCGAATGCGTTCGATCTGCCCTGCCCAGGAAGCGAATTCGCGGTCGCCTTCCGGCATCACGATCTCCTGGACCGCGTTGAGGTGGATCTGCAGGGCGTCCGCCTCGAGCAGGTCGATGACCCGCCGCGCATCGGCGACCCGCGTACGGGCATTGATATTGGCCATGACGAAACCATCGGGGTGTTCCTTGCGAATCACCCGGAAGGTGTCCGCGCAGGACTCGTCCTTCAGATACGCGCTGAGCGAGCCCGCCGCGATGGCGAGACCGGTCTCGCGCGCAGCGATCGCGAGCTCGCGGTTTATCTTCCCGGTCAGCTCGCTGCCGCCGGTCATGGCATTGATGTACAACGGTGTGCCCCAGCGTATTCCGGCGAACTCGACCCCGAGGCTCACATCGCTGCGATCGATTCCGGCCAGCGCGTGATGCACGAACGCGACATCGTCGAACTCGTTGGCGGTGGTCGGCTGCCGCCACTGTTCGGAGGCCAGGCGAACGTGGTCGTCCTTACGACTGGCAGTCATCGTGCCTCCTCGGCGGTGACGGGATACTCGGGTCGGCAACACCCGTGACCGACAGGGCGAGGGGCTGGATGCCATCGGCCCGCCACCGATCACGCAACGCGTCCCGTCGGCTGGGCTCCGGATCGTTGAAGGCGGCGAGGCCGCAGTCTCCCCCGCCCGCGCCGGAAGGTTTTGCGGACCCGCCCAATTCCTCCGCGGCACGACACAGCGCCGTGAGCCGCTCGGTGAAGATCCCGGCATCCGCGATGTTGTCCGCCATTTCGAGTAGCAGCCGAAAGCGCCGGATCTGCTGCACCACACCGGCACTGTCATCGGCCGCCACCGCGGCCACCGCATCGCGAACGCATTCGTCACTGCGGGTCAGAAACAGCGGGTAGAAGGTGTTGAAACCCCGCTGCTGTCTAGGTAGTTTCGCCACCATGGCCGGTGTCGAGGACGGTGTACCGGTCCAGCCGACCTCCAGGGTGAGGTCGGTCGGCGGGCGCAGTACCCGTGCCGAGAAGCCCGGCCACTCTCGGCGAATCGTGTTGTCCGCACCGTATCGTTCGAACATGCGGGCAAGTTCACCGCGATCGGGGGCACTGTAGGCAACCCAGCCCTCCCAGGTGCTGGCCGCCAGATCGCCGCCGGAGCCTTGGGGATCGAGCCGGGCGGTGGCGAGCATGGCGAGGCGGTACCGCTCGTCTGTCGTCGGCTCCAGCCCGAGCGCGGCGGCGACCGCCGCGACGGTCGCGACCACCACCGCACCGCTGGATCCGAGTCCGATCTTCACGCCGTTCTCGTGCAACGCACTGGTGATGTGGAGCTCGAGCGGCGGCAACGCGACGCCGTGCTCCATCGCGTAGCCGTGGATCACCTCCACGGCCGACACCACATGTTCGAAACCACGGGGCACCGATGTACCGGTCGCCGGCCGCAACTGTCGATCGATCAAATCGAACCGTGCTGTGCCCGAATAGTTTTCCGAGCACACCAGCAAGTGGTGCGAAGCTCGGGGCGCCCACACCACGGTCACCGACACCTGCCGGTCCACCGACATCACGATGGAGTCCCGGCCCGGCGTCACGACCGCGTATTCGCCGAGCAGGAACAGCTTTCCGGGTGCCGTGCGGGTGATCACGACCGTTCCCCGATCAGGCGCACGCCCGCTCCTGGCCCGGCAACCAGTACCGCGCGCGTCTCCGGCAGCGAATCCAGCGCCGCCGCAACGCTGGTGGCCGCGGCCCGGCGGCACACCACCTTGACATTGGGTCCAGCGTCCACGGTCAGGTAGGCGCCGATCCCGTCCCTGCGGATCTCGGTCACCCGATCGAACACCGCCAGTGAGGCCGGCGACAGGTACCGTACCGCCGGCCGAGCGGCGAGCATGGTCGCGTGCATGCCGAGGGCATTGCGCTCGGCAATCTCGCCCAGCGCCTCCACATCACCGCGCTCGATGGCCGCGCGCATATCCGCCAGGTCGCCGCGACTCGCGCCGGACCATGCGGTGAACAGCGGCGACGTGGCAACCGTGTGGCGCATGGCGGTCCGGCTCGAGACCACCTTGGCGGCGGCATCGACCACGGCCACCACGAGTGCGATGTCGAGGGTCGCGTCCACCGGTTCGGCGTAGGACTCGGCATCGCCGGCCGCACCCTCACCGGTCCCCGCCCGCCAGATCGCGAATCCGCCGAAGACGGACCGCGACGCCGACCCTGAACCACGCCGCGCCAATCGTGAGATCGCCCGTGGCTGCGGATCCAGGCCGTAACAGGGGGTGATCGCCGCCGCCAGGGCCGCGAATCCGCTTGCCGACGAAGCCAATCCGGCTCCGGTTGGGACGGTGTTCACCGAATCCACGGCGAGGCGCTCGGTCGCCCCGGACAACGACCTCGCCAGTGCCAGAAACCGCCGAACTCGATGCAGCGGTTCCCCCTCGGTCCGGATGCCATTGAGGGTCAGTACGTCGACCGGGCCGTCCACCGGCCGCACGGTCGTCGTGGTCGGGTAGATGTCGAGGGTCAGCGAGAGGCTGTCCGAGTACGGCAGGATGTACTCCTCGTCCCGCTTGCCCCAGTATTTGATCAGAGCGATGTTCGGATTCGCGACAGCCGTGACCGTGTCGGCGCAGGTGCGTGCCATTCTTCGTTCCCTCCCCATGGTCGTCTGTTTCAGCGGGCCGACAGGTCAGCGGGAACCGTCCAGGTCGCGACGGCGCCCGCCACCCGCAGGGCCGTCTCGACCGCCTCGACCGGGTGCGCCACGTCCGCCAGCGCGACCACGCACCCGCCCAGGCCGCCGCCGCTGAGCTTGGCTCCCGCACAGCCCACGGCGACAGCCGCAGTAACCAGCCGGTCCGTCTCAGCGATACCGAGGCCGAATTCGCCCAGCAGTGCCTGGTTTTCGGTCATCCGGTGTCCGACTGCGCCGACGCGGGCGTGCGCCAGATCCTCGACCGCGGCGGCGGTGATCCGGGCGGAGCGCTCCAGAAAGCCGGCCTTGGCGGCGGGGTCACCGTCGAAACGCCGACGCAACTCCGACACGGCGACGCTGGTCGCGCTGGAGACTCCACTGTCCGCGATCACGAACACACCGTCCAAGTCCATGACCAGTTCCTTGGCAACGCCGCCTTGGAACCAGATCGGCACGGCCGACCCGGTGGCCACGGTGTCGACCCCGGAAGGCGAGCCGTGCGCTACTCGCTCCGCCGTCTGCACCAGGTCGAACGTCAATCTGGCGTCCACCGGCCGATCGAACAGATCCCCGAGCGCGTACACCACCGCACGAGCGCAGGCCGCGCTCGACCCCAGCCCACGCCCCGGTGGGATCCGGCAGTCCACCGTCAGATCAATTGCACGTGAACGGGTTTCGGTGGCCACGAAGAAGTTGGTCACCAGCTCCCGCAGGGCGGGATCGTCGGCGCCGGTGCGCGACCACCGATCCGGTACTGGAACCCCGGCTCCGGCGTCGGTGACCCGCACGCCGTTCGAACGCTCAGGTGCACATCGCGCCAGGACCGAGACCCGTAGCTGCGGAACGGGAATCGCGACGGCAGGTGCGCCGTAGACCACCGCGTGTTCACCGAACAGGATCGCTTTGGCGTGGGCCGAACCCACGCCGAACTCGTGTTCGCTCACTGGACCACCTTCGCGGGCTTCAGAATTCGGAGATCTTTTCGTTCACCTTGATGCCGACGTGCCGACCGGGCTCGGCGAGGTGCCCCAGCAGTAGGGTCCCGGGCTTGACGTCGGTCAGATTGAGCGGCTTCCCGTCGGCACTCATTACCCGTACATGCCAGTCGTCCTGCAGGAAGACATTGACGGTGACGTCGCCGTGGCGGGCCTCGATCAAGCGCAGCGGGCGCAGTTCGACCTTCACCCGGCCGACCGAAACCTCCCGGAAGCGGCCGTCCGCGGACACCGCGGCCGTCGTCTCGCCGGCGGCGAGATCTGTGATGTAGGCGGTGCGTTCGGCACCGAAGACGTAGGAGTGCACCGCGCCCGCGTTCACCCGGAAGGGCCGCAAGTTCATGTACGGCAGATAGTGCACCTCTGCGCAGACGAGAATGCCGCCGGCGGAGGTGGATCCGACGATCATGCCCTCGTCCTCGGCAAAGAGGCTGGTGGTGTCGACGCAGCCGCGGTAGCCCATGCCGACGGGTTCGGCACGGACCACCTCGAGCGGGACGAGTGTCCGGTGCTCCTCGCGGCGGTGGCGCAGCACCTGCGCCACCAGGTCCAGATCGGTCAGCCGTGCGGCGTCCACCACCAGTCCGGCCGGGCCGCTTTCCAGCACCCCGGCCACGCTGCGGGCCTCGGCGCCGGAGAGCAGCTCTTTGAAGACGCGGGTGGTGGTCGACTGCGCCTCCGCCAGTAGAAGTTCCAGCGGAATGTTGGTCTCGTCAGTGAACGCGGCGATCAGTACGTCCACCGATCCGATGACCGCGGCGGCAGCATGCATGCTGTCGCCGTCGTCGATCACCGCGCGCACTCCGATCGGGCGGCCGGCGGCAAGGGCTCGGACCTCATCCAACTCGGTAACGCTTTCCGCGACCAGCAGGTCCACCCGGCGGTCGTCCAGTCCGGCCAGCTGTGCCGCAGTGCCCAGGCAAGCGATACTGATGCGCTGCAACGGTTCCCAGTCGACCAGTTGTGACGCACGTACCAGAATCGCGTCGATTTCGGAGTTCCGGGCGTAGGCGAGCGCGACAGGCGTCGCCGCGCCGTCGAGAGCGCTGACATCGGCCCAAAGTTCGGCAGTCATTCATGTTCCCCTTGATCTCTACGTGCCGGTCACGGTCGAACGGCGGCTGCCGCGACCTCGCCGTGCACAATGGATTTCAACTGTGCGGTGGCCGCAGCCGGGTCGGCGCTGCCGAAGACATGCCGGCCCACACACAGCCCGGCCAAGCCGACGCCCATGGCGTTCTTGGCGGCGCTGACGAAGTCGTCCCAGGATCCGTCGGGCCGACCGCCCGCGACGACCACCGGAATCGGTACGCCCGCAGCCAATTCCGCGAGATACTCGTCGCCCGGGTGCGCGGTCTTGACGATGTCGGCGCCCAGTTCGGCGACGACTCGTGCGGCATGCAGTACCGACCGCCCCGGAGTGCTGCCCGCACCGGACGCGTATGTCATGGCCAGCAGTGGCAGCCCGAGTGCGTCGCAGGACCGGGCGACTGCGGCGAGATCGGCCAGGGTCGCACGGTCTTCTGTCGATCCGGCCCCCAGCGTGACGTGCACCGAGACCGCGTCCGCACCCAGCGCGGCCGCCGTTTCCGGATTGCATACCCGGATCTTCAGCTCGGGGTTCGCGCTGAGCGCCGTACTGCCAGAAAGGTGCATGACAAGCGCGGTCTCCCGCTGGACCGGCATCTGCCGACAGGCCGAACCACGGTGCGCCACTACGCCGTCCGCGCCGCCGCGCACCACCGAGCGCAGCACCGCGGCCATATCGGACAGTCCACCGGCGGCGCCCGTGGTGAGTGAATGATCGACGGCGATCAAGAGAGTTCTTCCGTCCGCGCCGAACAATCTGCGCATACGACGGTTCTTTCCGTCCATAACTACCTACCTCGATATCGCGGGTGACGGGATCGTCGGAGGCAACGCCGTCACGAATCGGTACAGCGTCGGAATTCCTATGCCGAGGAATCCCAGGTTGTAGGCGTACATCCCGAGGCGTCGGGCACCGAGCCAGTCCTTTCGGACCGGGCCCGTGTACACCTGCGCGATGTGCAGAAGCGCCGCCGGGCCGAGTGTGATCAGGGTCCACCATGGGAATCCGCCGCCGATCACGAGCCAGACGGTCGTGCCGAGCGCGGCCACGACCAATGAGCCGAGTACGGCGGTAATGAGCGTCGGACCGGAGGTGGCCGCCAAGGTGCGGCGCCCCACTCCTCGATCGCCTTCCGCGTCATTGACGTTCGAATACGAACTCACCATCACCATCCACAACCCGAGCAGGACGCCTTCGGTGACAGCGGGCGCGGTCCAATGGCCCGACACTGCGAGGAAGGGCGCGTAGAGACCGCAGGCTGTCGCGATGAACAGCAGGGTCTCGCCCCCGCCTCTGTGGTAACTCACCCGCAGTCCCGCCGAGTACTGCATGCTGAGAACGAGCCCGGCCGCGTAGAGCACAACCGCCAGCAGCGGTGCGCGCCAATCCAATTGCCAGAACGCATAGGCGCCCGCAAGGACCGCGAGCGCGGCGGCGCACCCGACGAAAATGATCGCCTGCTTCTCGGTGACTGCGCCACTGAGTAGTGGCTTGCGCCGGATATCGCGCCGGGTGTCGCCCTGCAGGTAGTTCACGGCGTCACTGCCGTTGCGGAATCCGACGATATCGTCCAATGCACATGTGGCCGCGACGATTCCGAATGAACCAACCAGGAACGCGCACATGGCCGACACCGTGGCCGACCGTCCCGCCGTGCTCGGATCCAGCAGCAGCCACGCCAGAGCCCAGCCGAAGTAATGCTGGAATACCGCTACCTTCGACAATCTGACGAACCCGAGAATCCGTGCGGCGAGGGTCGGCTCGGCAGGCCCCGGCCCGACCTCCGGCGCCCGGTCACTTGTCCCGGTAGGCGACCGCATGTGCCATCTCGATCAGTTCGTCCCGCCATTCCGGATCCAGGTCCGCATCGGTGATGACCTTGGTGCCGGTGGCGACGAGGTCGCTGATCTGCGTTTCGACCTCATCGCAGATGCCCGAATCCAGCAGGGTCGTACGCAGCCGCTCCGCACTGCCGTCCGGGGTGGTGACCAGTGCGGCCACCTCCGGATCGCGGGCGATCGCCAGCGACAGCAGCAGCGTCATCTTGTGTTGTTCGAAATCCAGGCGAGCGGGTTTCCCCAGTATTTTCGTATCGCTGATCAGGTCCAGCAGATCGTCACGCAATTGGAATGCCTCGCCGATTGCCTGGCCGTATTCGAGAAATATTTGCTGAAGGTCCGCCCGCCCCGCGGTAAGCGCGCCCAGCACGAGTGGCCTCGATATAGTGTAGTTCCCCGATTTCACTCGGGCGATAATCCTAGAGAGCGATGGATCGCTGGTGAATCGGGCCGCCGCGACCAGGTCGAGATGCTGACCGATGATCAATTCCGCCCGAAGTTCAGCCCATGCTTCGGCGACTACCGGTCCCGCCTCGGACATAAAATCGTCGGCATATATCAACGCCAGATCGCCAGCCAGGATCGCGACACCCTCACCGAATCGCCGCGATTCACCCTGCCATTGGTTGGTCCGGTGATCGGCCGCGTGCCTGACATGCGCTGTCGGCACACCACGACGCCAGGAAGAATCATCCATGACATCGTCGTGAATGAGGGCACAGGTGTGCAGGAATTCCAGTG
Source organism: Nocardia sp. NBC_00511 (assembly GCF_045161165.1). Lineage (NCBI taxonomy): Bacteria > Bacillati > Actinomycetota > Actinomycetes > Mycobacteriales > Nocardiaceae > Nocardia > Nocardia sp. NBC_00511. Next base: position 1,684,287 of record NZ_CP107849.1, on the reverse strand, counting down.
CCACCGCGACAGCGATGACAGCGTCACTGCCTGAATCACCGCCGGCGGCCAGGTATCCACTGATACAGAACTCGGGCCGGATTCGCTTCCCGCCGGCACCTACCAGTTCAGCTACGGTTTCCACGGGCGCGGCAGACCTTTCGGCGCCCACTGCGGACCATTTGAGATGCTCCGATTCGAGAAATTCGAGTGCGGCATGTTCCGCATTGTTCATCATTGATTCGCGCATACGTCTGATCGCATCGCGCGAACTTGAAATTCGCACAGTCATAGCGTCGCCTTTATCGTTCTCCGGCATGCCGGAAGAAGATCGAAAGTCGGATGTGCATTCAACTCGTGGCTACGAGGAACAGTTCGGATCCCCTATCCGAATTCTGGGCAGCACGGCTGCCCGTTCAGCATGACAGACCAGATCACCAGAAGCCATCTATCATCGTGTGATGTAGATTACACCCCGGGTGTCTATGCGATCGTTATTAGAATCCGTAGAAGCGCGCCACCGCATCGCCGCGCAATTCATTGCCACTCGCACAGCGAATTGGAGCAACCCACGGAGGGGGACCGAGAGCATGGAAAATGAGATAGTGATTTGCCTGGGGCAACACCACGGCAAGTATCACGCGACATGTTTGCCAGGCCACAGGTTGTGCCGCCGATGCCATGACCGAACTCGTTCCGATATCAATCTGATTCAGCAGGTATACGACGCGTGCGAAGACGCGCTCACACCGCAGGCACCAGCGGGAGTACGGGAGCGGATCCGCGGGGGCGACCACCACGAAATGCCCCTACGGGAGGCCGCGTTAGCTGCCCGGCTACAGATCCACGACGTACTCACCGAATGGACCGACATGGTCGTCGACGAACGCGGGTTGCGGCACCGGCCACAGCGCGCGGTGCCCGTGCTGGCCAACTTCCTCGACAGCCACTTCGACTGGCTTTCAACGCATTTCGCGGTGGGCGACTTCGCCGACGAACTGCACGAGGCACTGTCGGTAGGCCGCTGCGCCGCCGAATCCACAGCCGGACCGCGATCAGGGGCCGTCCGCCCCTGTGCGACCCCCGGCTGTTCCGGCCACGTCGTGATGCGCCGATCCGGGCAGACGGACGCGAGCTCGGTCGAACTGTCCTGCACGGCAGGACACCTCTGGACACCCGAAACCGGGACGCACGTTGTCCCGGAAACCGTGCCGACCCGAGACGCAGCCTGGCTCGCGGGCGTCACCGAGGACACCATTCGGCAGTGGGTGCGCCGCGGCAAGCTCACCCGCTACGGCACCAGTCGCCGAGCCGAATTCGACCTCACCGAGGTATTGCGGTTGATCTCGCAATGACCGTCGCCGATGTGACGTGCGACACTCCGCGTCACATCGGCGGCGCCTCGAATCTCCCATTCCCAGAACCGATTTCCGATCGACAAGGAGACCTCGCATGTCCGCGCCGATCACACTCGGGCCCCGCACCGACGAGCTGGACCAGCGCTACCGGTACGCCGCCTTCGCGAAACGCCAGATCAACAAGGTCTTCCCGACGCATTGGTCGTTCCTTTTCGGCGAGATCGCGCTGTGGTCGTTCGTGGTACTGCTGCTCTCGGGCATCTATCTGACGCTGTTCTTCGACCCGTCCATGACGGAGACCGTCTACGACGGCGCCTATCAACCATTGCGCGGCGTCACCATGTCCCGCGCGTACGAGTCCGCCCTGAACATCTCCTTCGAAGTCCGCGGCGGCCTGTTCGTTCGCCAGGTGCACCATTGGGCGGCACTGCTGTTCGCAAGCTCGATCATCATCCACCTGTTCCGAACGTTCTTCACCGGCGCGTTCCGCAAACCCCGGGAGGCGAACTGGGTGATCGGTGCGATCCTGCTCATCCTGGCGATGTTCGAAGGCTTCTTCGGGTATTCACTGCCCGACGACCTGCTCTCGGGCACCGGTCTGCGCGCGGCCTTCTCCGGTATCACCATCGGGATTCCGTTGGTGGGCACGTGGATTCATTGGCTGATCTTCGGAGGCGACTTCCCCGGCGACATCATCATCCCGCGCCTGTACATCGCGCACGTACTACTGCTCCCCGGCCTCATCCTCGCCCTGACGGGGGCTCATGTCGCGCTGGTCTGGTACCAGAAGCACACCCAGTTCCCCGGGCCCGGCCGCACCGAGAAGAACGTCATCGGTGCGCGCATCGTGCCGGTGTTCATCGCTGATCAGGGCGCGTTCTTCGCCTTCACGGTGGCGGTGCTCGCAATCATGGGCGGCCTGCTCCAGATCAATCCCATCTGGAATCTGGGTCCGTACAACCCATCTCAGGTCTCGGCAGGTTCGCAGCCGGACTTCTACATGATGTGGACCGACGGCCTGGCCCGGCTCATGCCGCCTTGGGAGCTGTATCTCGGCCGCTACACGGTGCCCGCACCGTTCTGGGTCGCTGTGATCATGGGTCTCGTGTTCACGGTATTGATCGCCTACCCGTGGATCGAGAAGCGGCTAACAGGTGATCGCGTCGCCCGCCACAATCTCCTGCAACGGCCGCGCGACGTACCGGTACGAACTGCGATCGGTTCCATGGCCATCACCTTCTACCTGGTGCTCACCCTGGCCTGTGTGAACGACATCATCGCGTACAAGTTCGACATCTCACTCAATGCCACGACCTGGTTCTTCCGCATCGCCCTGCTGCTCATGCCACCGCTGTCCTATTTCACCGTCTACCGATTCTGTATCGGGCTGCAGCGCTCCGACCGGGCGGTGCTCGTGCACGGAATGGAAACCGGTGTGATCAGGAGGCTTTCGCACGGCGAGTACGTCGAGCTGCATCAGCACCTCGGCCCGGTCGACGCGCACGGCCACCCGGTCCCGCTGGAATACCAGGGCGCACCGCTGCCGAAGAAGATGTCCAAGCTCGGCTTTGCCGGCAAGCCCGGCACCGGTTCCTTCTTCTTCCCCGACCAGGCCACCGAGCAAGCCGAGAACGCGGCCGTCGCCCGCACCGAAGAACATCAGATTCTCGCAGCGCTGCAGCGGCGACAGGACACCCCATGACGTTTCATTGCCGCGGTGCGCCGGGACCGCCCGCCGACAGCTACGGCCTGTTGGTGGCCGCCGCCACGGTCTCCACTGAGCGCACCGCCCGTCTCGTCTGTGCTCTCTTGCAGTCCAAGGGAATTCGCTCGACGGCAGGGCTCGCCGATCCGGCCGCAGGCTGGCGGGTACTCGTCTTCCCCGAGGACTGGATCCCTGCCTTCGAGATCCTCCGTTCGCTGCCGGACTGAGCGCCGAGCCGGGCGCAGCCTGCTCCGATAATCGGTCGCGCTCACCTCGGCATGGTTGCTACCGTGCCCGCCATGAAGGTCCAGTCACCAACGGCAGCCACGGCCGCACGAGCTCTCAGCTCGCCGGTCGCTGCCGCCTGACCTTCCATTCCCCCGCCGGCGCCCGGAAACGGCTCGTCGGTGTGCGTCGGTCTTGTTGCCGCACTTACCCTTCGCGGTCGCTTCCGGTCGAATCCTCTTCGATGGAGCAATCGCCATGATCACTACCGACCAGACCGTCCGAACCTTCCTCGAGTTCTTCCGCGATCGCGGCCACGAACTCACCCCGAGCAGCTCACTGATCCCCCCACCCGGCGATCCCGTCCTGTTCACCACCTCCGGCATGCACCCCCTGACCCCATATCTGATGGGCACCCCACATCCGCTGGGCTCCCGCCTGACCGGCCTGCAACGCTGCCTGCGCACCACCGACCTCGACGAGATCGGCGACGACACCCATCTCACCGTCTTCGAGATGCTCGGATCCTGGTCGCTCGGCGACTACGACGGCCCGCGCAGCCTGCGCTGGGGATACGAACTATTGCGCGACGGCTTCAGCATCCGCCCCGACCGCATGCACGTCACCGTCTTCGGCGGCGACCACGAGGTCGACCCCGACCACCGCTCCTGGGAAACCTGGAGCGACCTCGGCGTCCCCATCGAACCCACCACCCACGACAACTGGTGGTCCAACGGCCCCATCGGCCTCTGCGGCCCCGATTCGGAGATCTTCGTCTGGACCGGCCCCGAATCCCCGCATGGCACACCGACAACCGACGATCGCTGGGTCGAAGTCTGGAACCACGTCATGCTCACCTACCTCCGCCACGAAGACGGCACCCTGCAACCCCTGCCCCGCCCCAGCATCGACACCGGCCTCGGCCTCGAACGCCTCGTCCGAATCCTCCAGAGCCAGCCCTCGGTCCACAACATCGACATCCTCCACCCTTGGCGCACCCTCCTCCCCCAAACCTGGGGCCCATTGGACGAACCGTCCCTCCGCCTACTGACCGACCACCTCCGCTCCACCATCGTCATCCTCAGCGACGGAATCACCCCGTCCCCCACCGGCCGCGGCTACGTCCTACGCCGCCTCATCCGCCGCACCCTCACCACCCTCTGGCACACCAACCCCACCCACACCCTCACCGACCTCCCCTTCGAACTTTTCGAACACACCCTCGACCGCTTCCGACAACCCTCCGACCCCACCGACATCCGCACCCTCCTGTTCGACGAGGAACGCAAGTTCACCCAGCTACTCGACCGAGGCCGAAAGGTGTTGTCCCAAAACCGTTTCAACGGCCCCCTCACCCCCGAGCAGTACCGCTACCTGCACGACACCCACGGCCTCCCCTCCGACCTCATCGGATACCTGCGAGTCGAAAACAACACGGACACAGGCGAGTCCAGCTCGCAGCCGAATCTCCGATGATTTCGATTTGCTTCCAGCCGTGTGAGCTGATGAGGTTCGACCTGCGGTAGTACGTGTGCGGGGATCAAAGGTGGGGGCAATGAAAATCCGAACGGTAATTCTGGCTGTCTCGACGCTGTTCGGAATCGTCAGTTGCTCTTCACCTTCCATCCTGACGAAGCCATCGCAGTACAACGCGTTCGACCTCTGCGACCGGTACCGGTCCTTCCTCCAAGGCGGCCTGTCGATGTCCGATGCAGCGGTCGACGCCCCTATCGGAACCGAAGCGGGAGGCACGGTCGGCTGGACGGCAATCTGCAATGGCAGACACAGCCAGACTCGGCTCATCGGCATGCTCCAGGTATCGAAACCCAGAATCGACGGGCCACTCGACACCCTCGACGCCGACTATCACCCGATCACCGGCTTCGAGGGAAAGGCATGGCTCGACACGCCCTTCCCGAATTGGACCGAGGTGCACGTGGAAGACGGAACCTGGATCGCCGAAATGAGTTTCGTCAAGGAGACCCCTGAACAGGAGCTACTGAACCCGGACGACGTTCAGCAGGTGGCCAAGTTCCTCGTCCAGGTCGCACACGACCTGCGAAACAGCTGACAGCACGCTTCGGCCCGGCATCTCAATCGTCCAGTTCGGCAAGCACTTCGAGAATCAGCGCTCTCGCGTCGCGACCGTAGACGGCCGAATGCTTCAGTACCTCGAACATCCTGGCGTACTGACGGCATTCGGCCGGTTGCGTGACCTGGATGCTTGCCGTTGGCGTCTCGAGGGCGACCAGGTTGTCGTCGAAGATCCAGAAGCCTGTCGACGCGACCGCGTCGCGTCGAGTCATCAGCGGGATGATGCCCAGCGAAATGTTGGGCAGTGCCATGAGTTCCAGGAGTCTTCCCAGTTGACCGGCTTGGATCTCGGCGTCGCCGAACCAGGTTCGCAGGGCCTGTTCCTCGAGGACTACGACGAACCGCTTGCCGCCGCGCTGCAGGATCCGTTGGCGCTCCGCTCGGACCGCCACGGCCTCCTCCATATCGTTGGGTGCGTCGAGAAATTCGATCCAGAACCGCAACATCGCGGCGGTGTATTCGGCAGTCTGGAACAGGCCGGGAATGACGTTGTGCTCGTAAATGCGGAACACGTCGGTCTGCTCGTAGCGCCGCTGGGTGTGAGCACCCAGTACGCGTTTGAGACCAGCGCGCGATTGTCGCCGGAACTCCAGATACGCGGAATCGACCGCGCGCAAGGATGCGATCAGGTCCGGGAGCTGAGCCGAGGCGTCGCAGGCCAGGCACCACTCGTGGATATCTCGATCGGTGGGCGCCTGGACTGCGTTCTCGATCTTCGAGACACGGGTGTAGTGCTGTCCGGTCGCCTCGGCCAGGTCACGGGCGGTCAGACCGGCGTCCTTGCGTATCTCACGTAAGCGTTCGCCGAGTGCTCGCCGTGCCGCCTGTGCCGAGCTAGACGGGCTGGTATTCACGATGAGGGATCGCCCGCGACCACACCGCCTCGAATGCCGTGCGGCACAGCTCTATATCGTGTGGATCGGTGGAGATGGTCTTGGCGGTGGCCAGCCCGTTGCCCGCGTAATGCAGGAACACCACCAGCCGATCATCGAACAGGTAGAAGTCGTTGCCGGGTATCGCGATCGACGACAACCGGCAACGCGGCACCCAGCGAATGTCCTCACCGGCATCGACCATCGGCAGCGCGATGCTGTACGACCACCGCTGATAATCACTCAGAGGTTCCGAAACAATCCGAGCCCGGCGCACTGAACGACCTGCCGTCACATGCGCGCGCAACGTCACACACCACCCGTGCAACCATTCGAGGTCGTCGTGCTCCCCTGCGGCCCATTTCGCCATATGCGGAAGCTCGACGGCGGTTCCGTAGGCATCACGGGTTTCGAGGTGATCGGCGGTGTGTTCGAAATCGGTTAGTAGCCGCCCGAATTCGTCGTCACTGATCGAGGTCACCGGCCGTCTTACTCCCTTCGATGTCACCGGCCGACCCGAAGAAGAACGGCACCAGCCGGTCTGGAATCTCCACGCAGGATTCACCTGCGGGGATGTCCATCTGGGCGAGGGTCTCCGGATCCGCGACATCCCATCCCTGGACCACCCAGGAGCCGCGATCAGTGCGGTACAGCGTCGGAGAGCCGGTCGGATTCGACCCGGGATCCTTGGCGATGAAGGTCAAACGCATGGTGTCCCCCTGCGTGCCGGATTGCGTATTGTTTCTCCATCTTGGCGCCTAAACCTATCTCGGGGCGGGGAATTCGCACTTCACGAAGAAATTTTCGATGATCGCAACATCTCGCAACAACCTTCCGATCGCGATCGCTCGGCTTCTACCGTCCATGTACACGACAAGGACGAACCGACGGCGAGGGACGATGATGGCCTTGACCGAGTCAGAAGCGAAAGTGCTCGGCACGCTCCCGATTTCGAGCATCGCGGCGGCCCTCACGGTCCGCGAGATCAGCCGCGAGACGGGGCTCCCGGAGACCTCGATCCGCCGGGCGCTGCTCCGGCTGGTGCGATCCGGTCTCGCGATGGCCACCCGACAGGGTCCGGCTCGATGGCGATCAACCGACCGTGGCAGACGTGCGATGCGCCGCCCCAGGCCCCAGGACTTCCTGTGATGCGGGCGATCGGATTCATCCTGCGAGAGATTTCAGGCGAGCACATCCGACAACTCGAGGACGCAATGGAGAAAACGGCCGCCGCTCTCGGTTTCGTCTGGCAGGCCACCCTTTTCGCCGACACTCGACGGGAGGGAAACTACGTGCGAATCGTCAACCAGATCGTTCGCGACGACGTCGATGCCGTATTTCTACCCGCATCCGACCATTTGGAACCGCGCGATATCGATGTCCTGCTGACACACACCGCGGTCTATTGCCTCACCGAGGGGCTGAGGCGTAAGTGTGGAAGGTTGAGGAGTTGACCCCCCGGGACTTGTTGCCCGCCTCCGGTTTTCAAGACCGGCTGGCCACCACTGGCCGGAACCTTCCGTAGCTTCCCCTGAGCGGGGGTGCGTTGCAATAACCTTCGCAAAGGGTGGGTGTTGCGGCAACCGAATTTCGTTGTGGGAGGGCCGCGAACAAAGCGCCGCTGGCCGTCAGAGGTGGGTGGGGAGGCGGGCGCCGGGGGTTACGGCTATCAGGTGCATGGTGCGGCCTTCGCCGAGGGTGAATTCTTCGACGCGTTCTTCGGCTCGGCGGTCTACCGCGGTGAGGCGGATTTGGTGTTGGTGCATGTGTTCTTCCCAGGAGCGGACCACGAAGGCTTCGATGTAGCGGTCTTCGTGGCCGACGTCTCGGAAGAGGCGCCATTCCATGGCGCCGGTGCGTTGGCGGGAGCGGCCCACTCGGGCCATGGCTTCGATGAATTCGGGGGCGTTCTCGGGTGGGACGCGGTAGGTGCTCAGGACCATGACGGGGCCGTCTTCGGGGGCGGGTTCGAAGACGAGGGCGGGTTCGGGCCAGTGGGCGGAGGGGGTGGTGTCTACGGAGGCTATTCGGACGGGCCACCACAGGACGCTCAGAGCGCAGGCGGCGAGTAGGACTGCCGCTGCGAGGAGGGCGGGGGTGGTGCCGAGGGTTTCGGCGAGCAGGCCCCAGAGCAGGGAGCCGATGGCTTGGCCGCCCATGAAGACCAGTTGGTAGACGGACAGGCCGCGGGCTCGGACCCAGCCGGGGAGCAGCAGTTGCATGGTGGCGTTCATGGTGGACATCGCGCTCATCCAGCCGAAACCGCCGATCACCAGGGCGATGAGCACCAGTGGGAGGTGGTGCAGCAGGGCCGCTCCGGCGGAGGCGATGCCGAAGGCGATGGCCGAGAAGGCCAGGATGCGGGTCGGTGACAGTACGCGGCGCAGGCGCGCGACCTGGGTGGCGCCCAGGACCGCGCCGACACCGAGCGCGCCCAGCAGCAGGCCGTAGCCGGAGGACGACAATCCCAGGCGGGCGTGCGCGACGATCGGCAGCAGTGCCCACAGCGCGCTGCCGGGGGCCACGAACAGCAAGCAGCGCAACAGGACTCGCCGGACGGCGGGAGCCGCGTGGATGAAGCGCAGACCGGCCTGCAATGCGGCGATCGGGCGTTCGGAAGGCAGGATGCGGTCTTCGGGTTCACGCCGCCAACGCAGCAGCACCACCAGGATCCCCGCGAAAGAGACGGCGTTGAGGGCGAACACCAGCGTCGGCCCGGAAGCCGCGACCAGCGCTCCGGCCAGCGCGGGGCCGACCGCGCGGCCGATGTTCATGCCCATGCTGCTCAATGCGGCGGCGGCCGGAATCTGGTTGCGCGGCACCAGGTCCGGTTGGATCGCCTGCCAGGCGGGTCCGGTCAGCGCCTGCCCGCAGCCGAGCAGGAACAGCACCAGCAGCAGTACGACGGGTGTGGTGCGCCCGGTCGCGGTGAGCACGGCGAGCAGGCCCGCGAGCACGGCCATGGCGGTCTGCGCGCCGATCAGCAGGCGGCGGCGATCCATCAGGTCGGCGAGCACGCCGGACGGGATGGACAGCAGCATGACCGGCAGCGTGGTCGCGGTCTGCACCAGCGAGACCAGGGTGGCGGCATTGGGTTGTTCGACCAGGATCCACTGCGCGCCGACGGTCTGCATCCAGGTGCCCAGGTTGGAGACCAGCTGTGCGATCCACAGCGCCCGGAACACCGTCGACGCCAGTGGCGCCCACGGCGAGGTCGCCGTGGGCGCGGGTGTCTGCGCCCGCACACTCGTCACGAGGGACAGCATATTCACCGCAAATCACCCGAAGGGGACGCCACCCGGTCCGCGCCCCGCCCGATCCTCGAACAGCGGCACCCGTAACACCGACCGACCAGCGGTGATACATACAGACAACCAATTCGGCTCGCGGCAATTCGAACGGACGGCGAATGTCGTTCCCGCTCAGCAACTGCACCCGAGGCGGCCTCGACGCGGATGTGATCCACCGCGAAGACCACCGTCGTACCGGGCTCGCCGAATACCGCAGCAGTGGAACCTCACTGTGGGAGATGCGCGAAAGCCCTGCCGGGCCCGTGGTTCACGCCCCGGCAGGGCTTTCACCTGATCCGACGCCGCCCCGATTCCGTTGCGCGCGTCGCAATTTCCGGGCCGAGTACACCGCGAGCATGTCCTCCACCAGGCTCAGCACGGCATCGTCCAGTTCCGGCCGGGGGAACACACCGCGCACCACGGCCTCGCCCGAGAACAGGTGCAGCAGCATGAAGAACAGCGGTTCACGGACTGCGACAGGGAACCCCGCGAGCAGCCCCGCGGCTTCCACGATCCGCTCGGCATCGCGGTAGAAGCCCTCGGCGACCGGGGCGATGCGATCCCGTAGTTCACTGTCCGAGCGCGCGGCCAGGTAGATCTCACGCAACGAATGGGTGAGGTTGGACTGCTGGGCCGCACGCAGGAACCGCAACGCCACGTCGAGCGGATTATCCTGCGCCCCAAGATGATCCATCGCCGCGGTGAATCCGTCGAGCTGGCGGGTGAAGACCTCCTCGGCGGTGCGCACGATCAGATCCAGGCGGGTGTCGAACTGCCGGAACATCGCCCCGGCCGAGAGCCCGGCCCGCCCGCAGATCTCCTGCACGGTGGTGCGCTGGTAGCCGACCTCGCCGATGGCCGCGATGGTGGCGTCGACCAGTTTGGCCACGGTCGCTGCCCGGCGCTGCTGTTGGGTGCGGCGCGGACGGGAATCTTCGCTCACGGACGACCATCCTGCCCTCGCGGTGTCGGCGGCAAATATCCGGCCCGCGGTGACCGTTGACACATCGCGGCGTCACCGCCTAGCGTTCTCCTAACTTAGAAACCAAGCACTTCCTTTCTTTATCGGCGGCGGTACAGAGGAGTTCGATATGACAGCGGCGACCCGGGCAATCGCCCAGGCCTGCGTGACGGTCGCGGCGGGCATGACCGTGGCCCTGTGCCCGGCGGTGAGCACCCCAGCCCTGGCCCAACCCGTCGATGTGCAACCGGCGCTGCCGTTTCCGGTCCCCCCGGCCCCGCCCTACCTGGATCCCGCGTTCTACCAACCGGATCCGGCGCGGGTCGCCGCCGCCCAGCCCGGCGAGATCCTCACCGCGCGGCAGGTGAACCTCGCCAATCTGTGGCTGCTGCCGTTGAACGTCAATGCCTGGCAGCTGTCCTACCGCAGCACCAATACTCGCGGTGAACCGATCGCGGCGGTCGCCACGGTGATCGTGCCGCATCGGCCCGCGCCCAGCGGACAGCGCGGGCTGGTCTCGTTCCAGATGGCCGAGGACTCCCTCTCGATCAACTGCGCACCCTCCTACTCGCTGCAGATGGGTTCGCTGCCCAATCCGTTGAATCCGGTGATGCAGGCCGAATTCGTCGAGGTGCAGGCGATGCTGCAACTGGGCCACGCGGTGGTTATCCCGGACCATCAGGGCCCGAACGCGGCCTACGCGGTGGGACCGCTGGGCGGGCGCATCACCCTCGACGGCATCCGCGCCACCGAGAACTTCGATCCGGCGGGCCTGTCCGGCAACGACACCCGCGTCACCCTGTGGGGCTACTCCGGCGGCGCGATCCCCACCGCTCACGCCGCCGAACTGCAACCGACCTACGCACCGGAACTGAACCTGGTCGGCTCGGCCACCGGCGGTCTGATGGCCGATATCCGCAGCGCCATCGACTACAACAACGGCACCTCCACCTTCGGCGGCGCGGTACTGGGCGGACTGTTCGGCGTCGCCCGCGAATACCCGCAGGTCGACGCGTTCATCGACCGATACATGAACCCGCTGGGCAAGGCCGTGCGCACCGTGCACGAAAACCAGTGCGTGACATTGCAGTTCGCGGCGTTCCCGTTCGTGAACATCAAGGGCCTGTTCGACTATCCGGGCGATCCGATGCGGTCACCGGAGATGCAGCCGGTGCTCGACGAACTCAGCCTCGGCCACCGCGGCACCCCGACCGCGCCGCTCTACATCTACGAGGCCCCACTCGACGAGGTGATGCCGGTCAACGCGGTCAACAATGTCTACGACATCTACTGCGCGGATCCGAACGCCCGCGTCTTCTATACCCGCGATCTGCTCAGCGAGCATGGTATCGCGGCGGTGTCGAACACCGCGAGCGCCGCGATGTGGCTCAATGACCGGCTCAACGGCGTGCCGGCCCCGGACGGCTGCCACAACCGCGACGTCTACAGCGGCATCCTGGACCCCGGTGCGGTCGGCACATTCGTGAACGCGATCGGGCAGACGCTCGCGTCGGCGCTGGGTATGCCGGTATGAGGTCCGTACCATCGGCCCTATGCCAGCAACTCGTGGATGGGCTCTGCTCGGACTGACCGCCCTGGCCGTGGCCGGATGCTCGTCGAGCGGCGGCACCGACACGCCGCCCGCCACGCTGATGGGCCGCTCGTTCGTCTCCACGGCGGTCACGGGCAGCACGATTCCGGGCGGCGGCCCGCTCACGCTGAATTTCGCCGACAGCCGCATCATCGCGAACGCGGGCTGCAATACCGCCACCGGACCCGTTGACCTGCAAGGCAATACCTTGCAGGTGGGTCAGCTGGCCAGCACTCTGATGGCGTGTCCGGGCGACCGGTCCGACGCGGACGGCTGGCAGCAGGGCCTGCTCTCCGCGCAGCCCACCTGGACCCTGGTCGGCGACACCTTCACCCTGAAGGGCAACGGGATCACGGTGACGATGCTCGACCGCAAGACCGTCAACCCGGACAAACCGCTGACGGAAACCACCTGGATCGTCACCACCCTGCTGCGCCCCGACGCCGAGGTCCGCTCGGTGACCATCGACGAGGTGCGTCCCGCCCTGACCATCACCGCCGACGGCGCGGTCTCCGGCAGCGCGGGCTGCAACAATATGACCGGCAAGGCGCAGATCGACGGCTCCGACGTGACCTTCCAGGTGGCCACCACCCGCATGATGTGCGATCCGGCGGTGATGGAGGTCGAACAGCAGGTGCTACAGGTCCTCGACGGCAAGACCACCGCCACCATCTCCGGCGACGACCTCACCCTGCACAACGCGAACGGCAATGTCGGCCTGAAACTGCACGCCGAGCAGTAGAGCGCCGAACTCGCTCACCGCATCAGGGGTGCGAACCTCGAAAACCGTTGTCGCGCGGCCGTGATGACGGACTACCGTCACGCCACATGAACGACAGATACCTCAATGTGGTGGATGTGGAGGCCACCTGCTGGGAAGGACCGAATCCGGCGGGGCAGCCGAACGAGATCATCGAGATCGGGGTCGGGGTGCTCGATCTCGAGACACGGGTGCGGGTGAGCAAGCACAGTATTCTGGTGCGTCCCGAACGCTCGACCGTCAGCGAATTCTGTACCCGGCTCACGACTCTCACGCCCGAGCAGGTCGCGGACGGGATCTCCTTCGCGCAGGCGTGTGAGCTGCTGCGCCGGGAGTTCCGGGCGGATTCGCGGGCGTGGGCCAGCTGGGGCGACTACGACCGCAAGCAGTTTCATCGGCAGTGCGAGGCGACCGGGGTGCGGTATCCGTTCGGCAGCCGCCACACCAATGCGAAGCTGGCGTTCTCGGCGGCGCGCGATACCCGGCGGCGGTTCGGGATGGCCGAGGCGCTGCAGGTGGCCGGGCTACCCCTCGAGGGCACGCATCATCGCGGCGGGGACGACGCCTGGAATATCGCGGCGCTGATCGCCGACATGGTGGAGAAGCAGACCTGGCCGGGGTGACACGCCGGTGAGCAGCAGAACTGTCCGCCGCGTCGAATCCTGCGGCAGGTAGCACTGTTTCGGATCTACGCTGACGGCGTAGACGGCATTCGACACACAGTTGGGAGGGCGTCATCACCGACCGGGAAGCGGAGCTGGACCAGTGGGTTCGCGCGCAGGTCGCCGCGACGACACCGGGTCCCGCCCGCCCAGCCAACGAACCGATTCCGCCGGGCCCCGGGCTCACCGGGGAGTACTGCCTGCAACTGTTCGACGCGCAGGCGACCTCCCGGCATCTCGACCTGGCTGCGCGGCGGCTGGGCCGCGAGGGGCGCGGGTACTACAGCATCGGATCGTCCGGGCACGAGAGCAATGTGGTGGTCGCGGCCGCGCTGCGAGCCACCGATCCGGCGCTGCTGCACTATCGTTCGGGCGCGTTCTTCGTGCAGCGGGCGCGGCAGGTGCCGGGTCAGGAACCCGTCCGCGATGTGCTGCTCGGCATCACCGCCGCCGCCTCCGACCCCATATCTGGTGGGCGGCACAAGGTTTTCGGCAGCAAACCCGCCCATGTCATCCCCCAGACCTCCACCATCGCCTCGCATCTGCCGCGCGCGGTCGGGCTGGCCTTCGCCCTCGAACGCGCCGCGCGCCTGGGTGTGCGCTGCCCGTGGCCGCAGGACTCGGTGGTGGTGTGCAGTTTCGGTGACGCCTCGGCCAACCATTCGACAGCGACCGGCGCGATCAACACCGCCCTGCACACCTCGTATCAGGGGGTGTCCATGCCGATCCTGTTCGTGTGCGAGGACAACGGGATCGGGATCAGTGTGCCGACGCCGGGCACCTGGATCCGGCAGGCCTACGGGTCGCGTCCGGGCCTGCGCTACTTCGAGGCCGACGGCGCGGACCTGCCCGCGGCCCTGGCGACAGCCGTCGAGGCCGCCGATTACGTTCGCGCACAACGCAAGCCCGCCTTCCTGCGGTTGCAGACGGTGCGGCTGCTCGGGCATGCGGGCTCCGATGTGGAATCGGCGTATCGCCGTCCCGCCGAGATCGCCGCGGACCTGCGGCGCGATCCGGTGGCCGCCACCGCGCGGCTGCTCATCACCACCGGGGTCGCGACACCCGATCAGGTGCTGCGTCGCTACGACGAGATCGGTGCGGCCGTCGCGCTGGCCGCCGAAAGCGCCGCTCGGGAAACATGTTTGGAGTCCGCCGCCGAGGTGGTGGCCGCCCTCGCGCCCGCCCGACCCGACGCGGTGCGCACCGATGCCATGCGTGAACTGCCCGACAGCACCCGCAATGGACTCGTCCCCGCCCCGAATCTTCCGCAGCGATCGGTAACAGCAGTCGAAGGATCGGATGCGACCGCGAATCACGTTCCAGCGCAGTCGAACACGGGCCGCGACGATCCGGCGGCCGACTCCCCCGACCAGTTGACGCTGGCCCAGGCCATCAATGGGACTCTCGCACAACTACTCTCCCGCGACCCCGACGTGCTGGTCTTCGGCGAGGACGTCGGCCGCAAGGGCGGCGTGTACGGCGCCACCAAGGGCTTGCAGCAACGCTTCGGTGCGCGAAGGGTTTTCGACACCCTGCTCGACGAGCAGAGCATTCTCGGCACCGCGCTCGGGGCGGGGCTGGCGGGTTTCGTGCCGATCCCGGAGATCCAGTACCTGGCCTACGTCCACAATGCCGAGGATCAACTGCGCGGCGAGGCCTCCACGCTGTCGTTCTTCTCCGGTGGCCGCTACCGCAATCCGCTGGTGGTGCGGATCGCCGGGCTGGCCTATCAGAAGGGCTTCGGCGGCCACTTCCACAACGACAATTCGATTGCGGCACTGCGCGATATCCCCGGTGTCGTGATCGCCGCCCCCGCCCGCGCCGATGACGCCGCGGCCATGCTGCGCACCTGCGTCTCGGCGGCGCGGATCGACGGGCGGGTGTGCGTGTTCCTGGAACCGATCGCGCTCTATCACGCCCGCGACCTGTATCGGGCGGGCGACGGCGGTTGGCTGGCCGCCACCGCCGGTGTCCGCCATGCCGAGATCGGCCGGGCACGGGTGTACGGCACGGGTGCGGACCTCACCATCGTGAGCTTCGCCAACGGAGTACTCATGAGCCTGCGGGTGGCACGGCGACTGGCGGAGCGAGGCGTGCACGCCCGGGTGCTGGATCTGCGCTGGCTGTCCCCGCTGCCGGTCGATGACCTGCTGCACCACGCGGGGGTCACGGGCCGGGTGCTGATCGCCGATGAAACCCGGCGCACCGGAGGCGTTTCCGAGGCGGTGTGCACCGCGCTGATCGACGGCGGTTTCACCGGGCGCATCGTGCGGGTCACCAGTGCGGACAGTTTCGTCCCCCTCGGACCCGCAGCGTCGACGGTGCTGTTGGATGAGGAGGCCATCGAGTCGGCCGCACACGAGTTGCAGGCAGCGCGGGTGTCCCGGTGACGGCGAGGGTGATCGAGCCTCTCGCGGAGACGACGACTTCCCCTCGCCATCGACGCCGGTTCCGGTCGGCGTCCCGGTGCCGCCGAGGGAACGGCACAGGCTTATCTACGTATCAACTACGTAGATAACTAGTACCCGAAACGCTCCCACCACGCAACTACCGCAGGTCCACACCCGTTGCCGCGGCACGCAATGCGGCACCGGTGCGCGAGGCCGCACAGTCGGCGAGCGCGGCGGGCGTGCCCTCGAACAGGATTCGGCCACCGTGGCGACCCGGCCCCGGCCCCAGGTCGATCACCCGGTCGGCGTGCGCGATCACCTCGAGGTTGTGCTCGACCACCACCACGGTATTGCCCGCATCCACCAGCCGGTCCAGCACGGTCAGCAGGGTGCCGATATCCGAGAGGTGCAGGCCGGTGGTGGGCTCGTCCAGCACGAACAGGGTGTGGGTGGCACGGCGGCCGAGTTCCTTCGCGATCTTCAGACGCTGGCACTCCCCACCGGACAGGGCGCTCAGGGACTGCCCGAGCCGCAGGTAGCCGAGTCCGACCTCGCGCAGCCGGCGCAGCGGCCGGGCCAGCTCGGGGTCCGGAAACCGTTGCACCGCTTCGTCTATGGTGAGCTCGTCGACATCGGCAATGGTGAGTCCGTCGACGGTGCACGCCAGTGCCCGCTCGGTGAACCGGCGACCGCCACAGGTCTCGCACACCGTCTCCTGCTCGTCCATGAACGCGAGGTCGGTCCGGATCACGCCCAGGCCACGGCACGCTGGACAGCCGCCCTCGGAATTGGCGCTGAACAGTGTGACGGGCTCTCCGGTGCGGGCGGCGAACAGCTTGCGCAGGGCCGGGGCGATGCCCGTATAGGTGAGCGGAGTGGATCGCCGGTTGGCGCCGACGGGTCGCTGATCGACCACCGTCGCGGGGTGCTGCGCCACCAGTTCGGCTACGAGACTGGACTTCCCGGCTCCGGCTACGCCGGACAGCACGGTCAGCACCCCGGCCGGGATATCGACCGACAGATCGCCGAGGTTGTTGCGGGTGGCGTGCTCGACATGCAGTTTCCCGGTCGGCAAGCGCGGGGTGCGGGCCGAACGGTGCTGTCGCAGTGCCCGCGCGGTGGGTGTGCCCGCCCGCAGCAGATCGCCGTAGGCGCCCTGAAACACCACCTCACCACCGGCGGCCCCCGCACCCGGGCCGATCTCGATGATCTGATCGGCCATCCGCATCACCGCCGGATCGTGTTCGACGACCAGCACCGTATTTCCCTTGTCCCGCAATCGCCCCAGCAGCGCGGTCATGGCGCGCACGTCGTCGGGATGCAGTCCGACGGTCGGTTCGTCGAACACATACAGCATCTCGGTGAGGCTGTTGCCCAGGTGCCGCACCGTTTTGATGCGCTGCGACTCCCCGCCCGACAACGTCGACGTCGAGCGCGCCAGGTTCAGGTAGCCCAGGCCGATGCCGCTGAGCGCGGACAGCCGCTCGCGCAGCGCCGCGACCACCGGCGCGACGCGTGGATCACGCACCGCGGCAAGGACATCGGTCAGTTCGGCGATCTCCAGGCGGCTCAATTCCGCGATACCACGTCCCTGCACCCGTGCGGCCAACGCCGCCGCGTTCAAGCGCTCGCCGTGGCATTCCGGACACCGCTGCGACCGCGTGAACCGTTCCACGACAGCCTGTTTGCGCGCCGAGAGCGTATTGGCGGTGTGCAGATACACGCGTTCGAAGCGCTGCACCACGCCCTCGTAGTCACCGGCGGGCGGCACCGCCAGGCGACCAGCCGCACTCCCCCCGCACAGCAGCGCCGCAAGCTGATCCTCGGTCCACTTTCGCAGGGGCACAGCGGGATCGAACGAGCCGATGTCCGCATACTGGCGATACCAGTACTGCCCGGGCGCGAATCCGGGCAGCAGGATCGCGCCCTGCGCCAGCGACCGCTCCGGGTCCAGCAGCCGATCCACCGCGGTCACCACCGTCTCCCCCAGCCCCGAACAAGCCGGGCACATGCCCGCGGAGTCATTGAACGAGAAGCGATTCGACTCGCCGATCCATGGTTCGCCGATGCGCGAGAACAGCAGCCGCAGATAGCTGTAGGTGTCGGTGATGGTGCCGACCGTCGAGCGGGCGTTGCCGCCGAGCCGCTTCTGGTCGATGACGATCACCGGCGACAGCCCGTCGATGGCATCCACCTCCGGGCGTCGCCGCCGCGGCAATCGATTGCGCACGAACGGCGGATAGGTCTCGTTGAGCTGATAGCCGGCCTCGGCCGCGATGGTGTCGAACACCAGCGACGACTTGCCCGAACCGGATACCCCGGCGAACACCACCACGGCATTGCGCGGCACGTCGATATCGATCCCGCGCAGGTTGTGGGTGCGTGCCGCCCGGATCTTGATCGCGGCGGCCGGGGTTCGCTGTGTGGTCATGATTCGACGCTATGGGCAGATGTGGCCGGATTCCGTCCGCAATTCGAGTCACTATGGAGACATGGCCGACGTCACCCGCCGCCTGCTCGAACTGCTGGCGCAATTGCAGACCGGCCGCCGCTTCGCCGGTCAGGAGCTGTCCGACCGGCTGGTGGTGAGTCCGCGCACGCTGCGCCGCGACGTCGAGCGCCTGCGCGAGTACGGCTATCCGGTCACGACCCGCCCCGGGCCCAGTGGCTTCTACCAACTGAGTGCCGGGCGCACCCTGCCGCCGCTGGTGCTCGATGACGACGAAGCCGTCGCCACCCTGCTCGCGCTGGCCCTGCTCGGCTCCGCGGCACCCGAACAGGCCGCCGACCACGATCTCGGCGTCGCCGCCGAACGGGCCTTCGGCAAGATCGACCAGTTCCTGCCGAAACGCCTGCGCCCCAAGGCGATCGCGCTGCGACGCACCATGGAGGCCGCGCGCACGCCCGCACCGGCGGTGGAACCGGACACCCTCGCCGCACTGGGCCTCGCCGCCACCCGCCACGAGGTGGTCACCTTCGACTACACGAGCCGCGAGGGCCGAACCTCCCGGCGGCGGGTCGAACCATATCGGCAGGTGCATGTGCGGCTGCGCTGGTATCTGCTGGCCTGGGATCTCGACCGGAGTGACTGGCGTAGCTTCCGCCTCGACCGCGTGGGCACGATCACAGCCACCGCAAGCCCTTTCACCCCGCGCCCACTGCCCGCGGACTCGGCGGCGGAGTACCTGCGTGCGGAACTGACCGCGCCTCGCGACCGGGTGATCGTCACCGTGGCGGCCTCGGCCGCCCGGATCGCGGATGCTCTGAAGCTGCGCGACGCCGAGATCGAGGCGCTGACCGCCACGAGCTGCCGGGTCACCGCGCAGGTCGACTCATTCGAATGGTTCATCCTGCTCATCGCGCTGACCGGGGCGGAGTTCGTGATCGAGGAACCACCGGAATTCCGTCGTCGCGGCCGTGAGCTGGCGCAGCGGCTGCGGGCGGCCTCGGCCGTCCCGAAGGAGTAAGCCTGCCCTCAGATTTCCCCCTTACACTCGTGCCGAATCGATTGGGAGGAGCTCGGATGCGGGCAGCGGGATCGTGGGTGCCGTCATGAGTGTCGCCGTCTGCCTGCTGTTGTACGGATTCGCCGTCGCCGTGCTGGCACCCCGGCTGCTGCACCGGGTGAGCGCGGACGGGGCCGCGCCGCATCTGGCGCTCAGCGCCTGGCTGGCCGCGATGGGATCGACCCTGCTCGCCTGGACCGTGACCTTGATTCTGTTCGTGATCGACCTCATCTCCCACCAGATCGGCACCGTGCCAGCACATTTCATGGACAGCTGTCTGGTGCACCTGCACGATGCGGCGGTCGGGCGTTACGGCGGGCCGGTGCAGTCCGGGCTGCTGGCGCTGAGTGGATTCGCCTCGCTCGCCGGGATGGTCGTGGCCGTGCGGCTGATCGCGGCACTGCTGCGCTCGCGCCGACGCACCCTCGAACACGGGCGGATGGCGCGGATGGCCGGGCGCCACAATGCGGAACTCGACGCGGTCGTGCTCGAGGTCGATCATCCGGCCGCGTATTGCGTTGCGGGCAAACCACATACGGTCGTGGTGAGCCGCGGCGTGCTGACCGCGCTCGACGACGAGCACCTCGAAGCCGTCCTGACCCATGAGCGCGCGCATCTCGCCGGACGCCACCACCTGCTGCTGGCCCTCACCCGCGGCCTGGCCACCGTGCTGCCGCGCATCGACCTGTTCACCGTGGGCGCGACCGAGGTCTCGCGGCTGCTGGAGATGATCGCCGACGAAGCGGCCGCCGACGTTCACGGCCGCCACATCGTGCATCAGGCGCTGGTGACGCTCTCGGAGATCCCCACCGAGTCCGGGCTCGCCGCGCATCCGGTCCTCACCAGCCGCATCGACCGGCTCACCCGCCCGCACACCCCGGTCGCGCTCGGCACCCGTCTCACCGCGACCGCGGCGGCCACCACCGCCACCCTGATCCCGATCGCGGCCATCATCGCGGCGTTCATCGGCATAGAAGTCTGCGCCGGTCTGGACTGAGCGGCGATACTGCCCTGATGAATCAGCCCGCCCGCGAACCCGATCCGACCACCGACCCCGCACTCAGCGAGGTCCTCGACGCCCTGATCGCCCGCGAGCCGCTGTTCCATCGACCCGAATTCGGGCTCACCCGAGCCGATTTCGAGCGACTCACCGCCCCGGACTACTGGGAGGTCGGTGCGTCCGGCAACCGCTACAGCCGGGAGTACGTGTGGTCGGTGCTCGAGCAGCGTTACGCCACCGCGGCACCCAGCTGGCCCGAACCGGATTCCGCCATCGGCGAATTCCAGGTCCGCGCCATCGCAGCGGACACCTATCTGCTCACCTATACGCTGCGCCAGCCCGGGCGGCTGACGCGACGCCTGACCGTGTGGCAGCACCGCGAGCCGGGGTGGACCGCCCTGTATCACCAGGGCACGGTCGTCAGCGAGGACTGACGCGGGGCCGATCCGAGCGTCGCGGAGGCGATTCGATCAGCGGGGCTTGGAGCGCGAGAGCTTGCGCAGCGCAGCGCGCAGGCCCTCGGAATCCTCGGCGCTCATCTGCTCGACGAAGTGCGCCAGCACCAGTTCGGAGCGGCCGCCGCTGCCGAGCGCCTCGCTCATCAGTCGCGCGCTGTACTCCTCGCGAGAGAGGGTGGGCCAGTAGCGATACGCCTTGCCGACGCGTTCGCGTTCCAGCCAGCCCTTGCGGTGCAGGTTGTCCATGGTCGACATGACTGTGGTGTACGCGATGTCGCGTTCGTTGGCCATCTCGTCGAACAACTCGCGCACCGTGGTCTTCTCGTCGCGATCCCAGATCCGTTCGATGACGACCGCTTCCAAGTCGCCGAAACCTCGCGCACTCACGTCTGACGTCTCCTCACCTCACGGCTCGGCCGATTCCGCACCGCATTTCGGCCTACAGTCCCGGTGTGCACCCCATCTTAGAGTGATCTCCGGTATGGACTCGAGCCGCACGGGGCACCGGGACGTGCCCCGTCGTACGATCTACGTACGTAGACCGTATTATCGTGCACCCGCGCGACCGTCCACGCAACCGGACCGCCCGGACGACCGAATCACAGGGCCACCTGCGTTGATTCGCGCCACAGCCGCCGGGCGCGGGAATTCACTGGGCGATGCGATGCCCCGCGTCCCGCAGGGCGTCCGAGGCTTCATCCAGGCGATGGGCCGGAACGAGGATCAGATCCGCGTGATAGGTGGAGGCCACGAGCACCGGGATCGAGGACTCGGCGAGGGGCGAAATCAACCCGGCGAGCATTCCTGCCGCGTGCAGCGCACCCTGGTCGACACCGTAGAAACCCTTCCAGGTCTCCCCCTCCGCCCACGGCGGGGCTTCACGAATCACGGTGAGGCCCTCGGGCGCTCGCACCAGGGCGATCCACTCGTCGTCCTCGGGGAAGGTCGAGTTGGGGAGATGATCCACCGCGAATTGCGACGGGACGACCCGCAAACGCTGACTCCGTGCCATGGCGTAGATCCTAGGGGGAGCCACGGTCGCCACTTCGCCACCGGAATTAGTAGTAGTGACTAAAAAGAGGGTGACCGGATGCCACCCGATCCGTAGGGTCACTGGAATGAGTACCAGCCCAAGACAAATCGCCACCGAGAACGAGCACATCGCCGAGGTCGGCGGCTACCGGATCGACGACGGCTCCCGTGTCGAGATCGGCAGCGCACTCGCCGCCGCACGCGCCGGGACCGTGTCCTACTCGCCCGCCGATCAAGTCACCGAGGGAGCGCACGGGGCGTTCACCGGGACGGTCGAGGTCACCGCCGAAGGCAGCATGCAGGCAGCCCGGCGACTCCACGAGAGCGGCGGAAAGTCGGTCGCCGTATTGAATTTCGCCTCCGCGCGCAATCCCGGGGGCGGCTATCTCCGCGGCGCTCGCGCCCAGGAGGAAGACCTGTGCCGCAGCGCATTGCTGTACAGCTGCCTGCTCGAAGCCCCCGATTACTATGCGGCGCACCGCGCGTCGGACGACCTGCGCTACAGCCACCGCGTCATCTACTCCCCCGGCGTGCCGGTGATCCGCGACGATCACCAGGCGCTGATCGCGGAGCCGTTCCAGGTGTCGTTCCTGACCTCGCCCGCCCCGAATGCCGGTCAGCTGGCGCTGCGTTCGGCGACTCCGGTCCCGGTGCGAGAGGTGCTGAACGAGCGGGCCGAACGGGTACTCGCCATCGCCGCGCGGCACGGTGTGCGCGAATTCGTGCTCGGCGCTTGGGGATGCGGGGTGTTCCGCAACGACCCGCACGAGGTCGCCGAGGCATTCGAGCGGGCGTTGACACTGCATGGTGCGGCGTTCGACCGAGTTGTGTTCGCGGTCTGGGACCGCTCTCCGGTGTCGCCGAATCGCGCTGCCTTCGAGTCCCGCTTCGGCGCGCGGAGTTCCTGAATTACGCCGGCCGCCTCCCTGGTCCTCGGCTTCCTGGTCCTTCACCTCCGCGGTCCCTGCCGGTTTCCGGCTTTGAGGACGCGCGGCATTCCATGTTTAGATTGCAATATCTACAGATTCGGATATCGCTTAACAGATCACGCTGGCGGCGTGGCGGTTTCCAGCAGGTCAGCGGGCGAGACCGGTGCGATGCGCGTAGGCGATGGCCTGCCCGCGGTCGCGGACGCCGAGCTTGCCGAACAGCGAATTGATGTACGTCTTCACCGTGCTCACGCCGATGAACAGCTCCTTGGCGATCTCGGAGTTGTTGCGGCCCTGGGCCATCAGGCGCAGCACGTCGCGCTCGCGATCGGTGAGGTCGACGGACGGTTCGGGGGCGGCGTCGAAGACCGAGACCAGGCGGCGGCCGACATCGGCGGCCAGGGTGGTGTGCCCGCTGGCGACCGAGCGGATGGCGGCGGCGATCTCGGCGCGACCGGCATCCTTGGTGAGATAGCCGCGGGCTCCCGCACGCAGTGCGCCCGCGATCGAGGCGTCGTCGGCGTAGGTGGTGAGCACCAGCACCGC
Source organism: Nocardia sp. NBC_00511 (assembly GCF_045161165.1). Lineage (NCBI taxonomy): Bacteria > Bacillati > Actinomycetota > Actinomycetes > Mycobacteriales > Nocardiaceae > Nocardia > Nocardia sp. NBC_00511. The sequence goes on along the minus strand of NZ_CP107849.1, from coordinate 1,660,929 downwards.
GGTTTTCGGGTGCTGGGCGGTGATGGCCGCGGTGGCGGCGACGCCGTCGACGCCGGGCATGCGCAGATCCATCAGCACGACGCGCGGGGACAGGGTGCGCACCAGTTCCACCGCTTCCGCGCCGTCGCGGGCCTCCCCCACCACCCGCATGTCGGGCAGCAGCGACAGCACCGTGGTGAGGCCGTCGCGCACGGTGGTCTGATCGTCGGCCACCACGACCGTGATCACCTCCGCGGCACCAGGATTCGCACCGTCCATCGCCCCTGCTCCTTCCCTGCCGTCACCGAACCGCCGACCGCTTCGACCCGTTCCCGCATGCCGAGCAGGCCCGCGCCGGATCCGGTGGCGCTCAGCGGCATGCGATGCGCCGCAAGCGGATTGGTCACCTCGAGTTCGATATCGCCCGCCTTGTCGCGCAGGGCGAGCGTAACCGGCAGGCCGGGCGCGTGTTTGCGGGCATTGGTGAGCGCCTCCTGCGCCGCGCGGGTGAGGGCGACGGCGGCCTGCTCGTTGGCGAAGGTCGGCGTCGTCTCCAGGCGCTCCGCCAATTGTCCTCCGGCGGAACGGTGTTCATCGGCCACCCGGCGCAGTTCGGCCGTCGGGTCGAAGTTGTCCGAACGCAGCGCACCCACCACCCGCCGTGCGTCCTCGAGCCCGGAGACCGCCAATCGGTGTGAGGCCTTGACCCGTTCGGCGGCCTGTGCGGTCTCCCCCGCCTCCAGCAGCGCGTCGGCCGCATCGAGTTGCAGCACCAGGCCGCCGAGGGTGTGCGCCAGCACATCGTGGATGTCGCGGGCGATGCGTCCGCGCTCGGAGAGCGCCGCGGCCCGGTCGCGTTCGACACGGATGATCCGATTCTGTTCCACCAGTATCCGATTGCGTTCGGCGGCCAGCCGGAACTGCCGGCGACTCCAGCCCGCCATGCTCACCACCACGACGCCGGTCAGCAGGCCCAGCATCGAATCCAGATCCCGCCCGAACAGCAGCAGGGACACGCACATCAGCAACGCGGTCAGTGCGGCCAGCGCCAAGCCCTGCCACAGGGGCTGGGTGGCCTGCCCGACCGCCACGAAAACGGTGGCCAGTGCCGTGATTCCGGAACCGGCCAGCTCCGCGCTGGTCAGACCGCCGCCGATGGCCATGGCGCACAGGCAGATCCACTCGGCCCGGACCATCGTCGACGGGAGCAGCACCCACACCGTCCATCCGGCCCAGGACAGCATCGCCAGCGCCGCGACCCACGGCCGATCGAACAGCGCGTGACTCGCCGAGGACGACACCACGGCGATGAGCCCGATCAGGCGTAACAGCCTGCTCAGGCTCAACTGGGAAAGAGTGCTCGACATCGCTCTCAGTGTGCCGCAACCAGGTGCATCTGCTCGGCACGCCGGGCCAGCACCAGCCCGCGCCCCACCCGGTTCAGCGCGACGACCAGCAGGATCACCCCGACCGAGGTGACGACGGCCGCGCCTTCGATGTGCGCCACCACATCCATGCCGATCCGCACGACCAGCAGCACCAGCCACAGCACCGACCCGAGCCACCCGGTGCGCGCCTCGATGCCGTCCTGCGCCCACCGCAGTTCCGACAGCGAGCCCATGGCCAGCCCGACCCCGACGCTCACCACCGCCGTGATCGCCAGCATCACGATGGCGACGGCGTTGATCTGGATGTCCGCCATCGACTTCAACTGCACGCCCCCGACCACCGCGAGAATGATCGGCCCCCGCCACAGCCGCTGCGGATCGAGCACCGACCACCTGGTCTGCCGGTACATGATCCAGCCGACCACCACGACAATGACGAGACCCTCGACCACGGCATTCTGCATGTTCATGCCTTAGAGCCTCGCGTTTGCGCCTGCCTCCACCCACCACCCGAGGGTGGAGACCGGGTGGATTTCAGGCCGCGTAGTCCACCATCGGGACGGTGCGGGCGACCTTCTGCGGAGCGCCACCGATCACGCCGCGCCACGGGAGGTAAGGCAGCAGGCGCACATTCAGATCACGGAAGCGGATCATGGCCTTGCTGCCGGGCGCGTACCAGCCGCCGGTGCTCTCGGCGAATTTCTGGCAGGCATCGACCATGGGCCGCATCCGTCGCTCGTACGCGGGAAAGGCGATGGTGTGATCGCCCGCGGCAGCGGCCAATTCACCGGCGAGGAAGTACGCGCCGACCAGTGACAGATCCGCGCCCTGCCCGGACAACGGTGAGGCGCAGTAGCCCGCGTCGCCGACCAGTGCGACGCGACCGGCATGCCAGCCGTCCATGCGGATCTGGGTCATGGCGTCGAAGTAGAAATCCGGGGCGGCCTCCAGGTGCGAGAGCAGCCGCGGCACCTCCCAGCCCTGCCCCGTGTAGACGTCGGCGAGGATGCGCTGCCGCTGCGCGACATCGCGGTAATCGTGTTCGATCGGCTCCGACGCCCACGCGAAAATGGCCTTGGCCTCGGTGTTCTCCCGGGCGCTGTAGGCACCGGCGATCGTGCCCGGGGTGTTGTAGTCCAGTTCCCAGTGGTCGAGCCCGAGGAAGTTCGGAATCGTGTAGATGGCGATGTAGTAGCCCATGTGCCGGGCGAAGTCCGACTCTGGGCCGAATGCCAGTGCGCGCGTGTGGGAATGCACGCCGTCGGCGCCGATGACCAGATCGAAGGTGCGTGGCGCGCCGTGCTCGAAGCACACTCGCACGCCGTCCGCATCCTGCGTCATCTCGGCGATCGTGTCGCCGAAGAGGTATTCGACGTCGTCGCGGGTCGCCTCGTAGAGCACGCGGGCCAGATCGCCGCGCTGAATCTCGGTGTCGCCGTTGGCTCCGACGCCGTTGAAGACCTCGCTGCTGATGCTGGCGCGCACCTTACCGGCGGCGTCGACGTAGGAGGTGCCGCGTTTGCCGGTGCTCAGTTCGTGGACGCGCTCGAGCAGGCCCATACGGCGAACCACCTCGGTGGCGGTGCCGAGCACGTCGATGGCCTGACCACCGGCGCGCAGAGTGGACGACTTCTCGACGATCGTGGGGGTGAATCCGTAGCGCCGCAGCCAGAAGGCCAGGGCCGGTCCGGCGATGCTCGCGCCGGAGATCAGGACGGTGCGGTTGTTCGTCTGCTGCATGCCGAGAACCGTACAACCGATTTGGGCATTTGCGCAAGACAAATGTCTAAGGCGAATGCGCTACCATGTTCGGCATGGGAAACCGTGAGGATCTACTGCTCGGCGCGCGGAACTGCCTGTTCGACAAGGGCTATGCGCGGACCACGGTGCGCGATATCGCCACCGCCGCGGGCGTGAGCATGGCGGCCATCGGATACCACTTCGGCACCAAGGAGGCACTGCTCACCGCGGCACTGGCCGAGGCCACCGAGGAGTGGGGCGCGGATCTACAGCAGGCGCTGGCGGCGATCCCGGAGATCGACGCCGACCCCTGGGCACGCATCGCGCATCGCTGGGACGCGGTACTGGCCACCGTCGCCACCCACCGCGGGATGTGGTCGGCCACCTTCGACGCGCTCGCACATCCCGAGATTCGGGCCCAGCTGGCCGGCAACCTCGACGAGGCGCGGGCGGGGCTGGTGCGACTGCTCGACGATGCCGATCCCGGCGAAACATCTTCTCGCAGTACCGGAATGCTCTACCAGGCGCTGCTCATCGGCGTGGCCGCGCAGTACCTCATCGACCCCGACAACGCGCCGACCGGGCACGAGCTCGCGGAAGCATTGCGACGCATCGCAGTTCCGGTTCGATGAGACCGCGCGCCCCGACGGCACGGAATCAGTCCGGCCAGACGGGCTGGCGTTTGGCGAGGAAGGCGGCCATTCCCTCACGGGCGCCGGGTGATTGGGAGGCGGCGGCCATGACCTCGCGAGCGAGGGTGTAGGCGTCGGCTTCCGGGCGGTCGAGCTGGGCGTAGAGGGTGCGTTTGCCGAGGGCCTTGCCGGCTCGGCTGCCTCGGGTGGCGCGGGCGAGGAGGGCGGTGACGGTGGCGTCGAGGTCGGTGTCGGGGACTGCGTAGTTGATCAGGCCCCAGTCCGCGGCGGTGGCGGCGTCGACGATGTCGCCGGTGAGGGCCATTTCCATCAGGCGTTTGCGGCCGATCGAGCGGGCCACGGGGACGGCGGGGGTGTGGCAGAACCAGCCGCCCTTGCCGCCGGGGAGGGCGAAGCCCGCGGAGTCGGCGGCGACGGCGAGGTCGCAGGAGGCGACGAGTTGGCAGCCCGCGGCGGTGGCCAGGGCGTGCACGCGGGCAATGACCACCTGGGGGACGGATTCGATGGTGGTCATCACCCGTTGGCAGAGGGTGAGCAGGTCGCGGACGCCGAGGAGGTCGCGGGCGGCGACGTCGGCGAAGTCGTGGCCCGCGCTGAAGACCGGGCCCGCGGCGGCGAGCACGATGCCGGAAGCGTCGCTCTCGCCTGCGGATTCGAAGGCCGCGAGGAGTTCCGCCAAATGGTCGGCGGACAGGGCGTTGCGGCGGTCGGGGCGGTTCATGGTGACGGTGATGGTGTCGCCGTCACGTTTCACGAGCAGATGCCGGTACTCCTCGGTCATGGGATCCACGGTAGTGGTGGGCGGGGTGCAACCGGGCGGGTTCGGCGGTCAGACCGGGGCGGCCGGGTCGAGGTGGATCCAGCTGCCGGTCGACGGGAGGCCCGCGGTGTCGACGACGACCACCAGGTACCAGCCGGGCGGTGCGAGGCCGGGATCGGCGGGCAGGGTCACCTCGACGGTGCCGGGCGCGGTGCGGGTGAACGGCAGGTCGATGAGGCGCTGGTTGTTGTCGCAGGAGTGGGTGGTGGAGCTCGGGTGCATGAGGCTGGCCTCGCGCAGGTCGGCGGTGGTGGCCAGGGTGAGGGTGGCGCCGTATGCGACTGTGCCCGAGGCGATCTGGAACTCCGGTCGCGGGCCCCGGAAAAGGTATGGCGGCCAGTACATTTCGATGCGCAGCTCCTCGGTCTTGCGCAGCGGGTTGGATCCGGCGGTCACCACCTTGCCGTCTGGGGTGAGCAGCGCGACCGAGTGGTAGAGGCGGGCGACGCGTTGCGGGGCGGTGGGACTCCAGGTTCCGGCGACCGGGTCGTAGATCTCGCCGTTGGGCGGCACCATGTCCGCCATCTCCTCCATCGCCGAACCGCCCTCCGCGAGCACGGTGCGGTCGGGCAGGATCACCGCGCAGACGTGCATGCGCGCGTGGGCCATCGGCGCTCCCGCCTGGTAGGCGGGCGTGGCGGCGGTCAGATCGACGATGCGGGTGTCGGCCAGCGCGGTGCCGGGGCCGTGCGGGTCGACATCACCGCCGCCGAGCAGCATGACGCGCTGCGACTGTGCGGGCGGCAGCAGCACGCTGGTCGACTGGCTGCGTGATTCCGGATTCTCCAGGCCGGGGACCTGGACGCAGGCTCCGGTCGTGGTGTCCCAGATCGACGGGCGCATGCCGTTGTTGCCGCCGAACTGGCCGCCGGTGTAGAACAGTCGCCCATCGGTGAGCATGATCAGGTGCGCGTAGGTCGGAATCGGTCCGGGGACAGGCAGGTTCGACCAGGTCATCGACACCGGATCGAACAGTTCCGGGGTCTCCGACAGGTAGCCGTCCGCGCCGAGCCCCGAGACAGCCACCACCGCACCGTTTTTCAGGGCGGCCAGGGTCGGATACCAACGCCCGGAGACCATATCGGGCTGGGTGCTCCAGGCCAGCGTCTGTGGATCGAACAGCAGGGCGTCGCGCAGGCCGAAGAACGGGTCGTACTGTCCGGTGCCGCCCGCGGCCAGCAGGCGGCCGTCGGGCAGGTACGCCTGCCCGGAACAGAACATGTCGATGGGCGTGACCGGCGCGGCCAGCCCGGGATTCGGGTAGTGCCAGACCCGGGTGCGGTACTCGTGGGCATCGTGGCGGTCGGGGTCGTTGCCGGATCCGGCGAAGAACAGGATGTCGCCGGTGTGCAGCAGCGCGGCGTGCACCGGATTGATCTCGGTGCCGAAATCCAGTATGCGCCAGAGTCCTTCGGTGGCGGCGGTGGCCAGATCGGTGTCGAGGTCGAGCACGCGCAGGTATCCGACGTTGCCGCCCTGCGGGTGGTCGATCGCGCACACCACCAGTTGCGGCAGGCCCGGACCGGGCAGCAGTGCGACGGCCGCGCCCTCGTTCTGCCAGAAGCCCCAGCCGGGCACCTGCGACCAGCGACTCCAGCCGTCCACGCAGTGGCCGGTGCCGTCCAGGCCCCAGCCGATGGTGTAGACACCGCCGTTGCCGTTCTGCGGATGGTCGATGGTGAAGACGATGAGTTCGGGGCGGCCGTCACCGTCGAGGTCGGCGACGGTCATGCCCGCGCCCTGGTTCTCCCAGCCGTACCAGTCCGGAATCGCCAGCCACGGAGTCCATTCCGCGACCGTGCCGTCCGCGCCGAGGCCCTTCGCGAGCCGGAACTGCCCGCTGTTCTGGCCGTCCGGGTTGTCGACGGTCATGACCACCAGGGTCGGCTGCCCGTCGAGCTCGGTCAGGCAGATGTCCGCGCCCTGGTTCTCCCAGCCGAACCAGTCCGGAATCTGTTGCCACGCAGTCCATCCGCCGGTGACCGTGCCGTCGGCGGCGAGGTCGCGGCCGATGCGGTAGTAGCCCTGGTTCTGGCCGGGTGGATTGTCGACCAGGAACACCACCAGGTCCGGGCGGCCGTTGCCGTTCAGGTCGGCGAGGGCGATGCCCGCGCCCTGGTTCTCCCAGCCCCACCAGTCGGGCACCTGGAGCCAGGGACCCCAGCCCTTCACCGTGCCATCGGCCGCCAGCGCGGTGCCGATCCGGTAGTTGCCAGTGTTCTGACCTGCGGGGTTGTCGACCATGAGGACCACGATGTCGAGCGCGCCGTCGCCGGTGAGATCGTAGACCGCGATACCGCAGTCCTGGTTGTCCTGCGAGAACCAATCGGGAATCGGAACGAATTGTCCTGCCACACAGGCAATCATGGTCTTCGGCGCGGGTTCCGGCTACCGATGTCCGGATAGTCCTCGATGTCGGTTCCTGTGAGCTTCCTGGATATGACCACGGGCGACCGACCCGACCACTAACGTCCGAAATGACTACATTTCAGACACTTGAGGATATCCCGTATGCGCAAGTCACTCCTGGTGAGCGGTCTCGCTCTGTCCGCTTCCGCCGTCATGTGTTCCACCGGCACCGCAAACGCCGTGGGCACCAGCATGGGCACCGACTCCGTGTTCTCCGTCGGCACCGATGTGCAGGCGGGCACCTACACCACCACCACCGCGCTCTCGACCTGCGTGTGGGCTCGCCTCTCGGCGCTCACCCCGAGCGCCACCGCCGTCCTGCAGACCGGCGGCGCCACCAGCGGCACGGCGACCGTCACCATCGCCTCCACCGACGTCGCGTTCTTCACCAGCGGCTGCGGCACCTGGACCCTGCAGACCTCCACCGGCTCCTCGGGCCTGGGCAGCGGCAGCGGTCTGCTCAGCGGACTGACCAGCGGCTCCTAGCCGAAGACGTTGCGCGGCACCCGCTTCGGGGGAGCCGCGTAGCACACGTGGCGGGCGGGCACGCGCGGGTGACCCGTCCGCCGCGGTCAGCAATCACAGCAGGATTCCTCACAGCAGCAACAGCCTTCGCCGCAGCAGATGCAGTCGTCACAGCAGTCGCAGCAGGCACAGCACGCCATGCCCTCGCAGAACGGCACGCAGGAGCTCCGGCGGCGCGGCGCGCCACCGTAATAGCCCGGCGGCGGACCGTATCCCGGCGGCGGCGCACCCCACGGGCCCTGATCCCGATAGCCCCGACGCCGCCAGCGCGCGGTCGGCTCGGCGATGGCCACCCGGTTGGCGCACTCCTCGCGATGGCCGCCGAACGTGCGGCCCACCGAACGGCGCAGCTCGTGCTTCAGCAGCCGGTGCACCAGCCGATCATCGGTGAATTCCACTTCTTTCAAAGCCAATTCGATGCCGAGCAGCGCGTCGACGCACAGACGCTTGGCCTCATCGATCTCGGTTCCGGTGGCCACCAGCGGATTCCACTTGCCGTGCGCGAGATCCTCGCTGAGATCCTCCACCGCATCCACGAGATGCGCTATACGGCCGAACAATCGGCCCGCCTCGGTGAGCGCGAACTGATTGTTCGGACGACCGGACAGCAGCGCCGTGTGACCGAAGGCGGCGGCCGTGGCGGTCTCGGTCGGTTCGGTCAGCAGCAACAGCGGCGTGCCGAGCACCGCGGCCGCCTCCAGTTCGATCTGCCGGTCGACGGCGGTCAGCAGCACACCGGTGTCGAAACCCAGTCCGGCGGCGGTGGATTCGCCCTGGCGGGTCCAGCGTTGCGCGATCCGACGGGCAGCGGGGCGGAACGCGATCGTGCCGACCACACCGTCGCCGTCCTCGACGTGATCGCGAACCTTGGCCGCGGCCAGGACGAGCGAGACCGTAGCCGCCAGGCGCACGCAGTCACCCGTGGCGACGTCGGCGCGGCGCATACCGCGCAGGGCGCACGGTCCGGCGGCGCGCCGGGTGGGTGGCGCGGTGGACTGCGCCTCCACCAGGGCCGAAATGATCAGCCCGTCGTAATTCGTTGCCATGCGGGCACTGTGGCCGTGGTCGTCGCGTAGCGCGAGACACATCCCGCACAGTTGCGCCAACCAGGCCCGCCCGAGTTCCTCGCCCAGCCGATGACGGCAGGGGCGGATGATGCCGAACATCCTATCGACGGTAACCGCTGTTCGCGGATTCGGCCGCGAGAATCGAGATCGCCGGGGGCGACACGCCGCGATCGAATGTCACTGGGCGGCAAGGGCGGCGAACTCCGCGGCCAGCGGGTGCGGCCGCTCGGCGGACCACGCCACGCTCACCTGATTCGGCGCGATATCCGGGACCAGCGCGTACGCGATGTCCGGGCGGGTGTAGAAGGTCATCACCGACAGCGGCAGGAAGATGATGCCGTGCCCGGCGGCCACATGCTCGAGTTTCTCCTCGACCGAGTGGAACACCGGCGGCGTGGCGCGGTCGGCGACGCGGGATTCGGTTGCCAGCGCACGCCATTCGGGGACCAGGTCCGGGTCTTGCAGCAGGTGGTCGGTGGACAGGTCCGCGACGTCCACCAGCTCCTTGCCCGCGAATCGGTGCTCGGCGGAGAAGACGACGACGCGGGGTTCGGTGTGCAGCGCGAGCACCGTGAGGCCGTGGGCGTCGAAGGGTTCGCGCATGACGCTGACGTCGACGCGGCCGTCGTGGACGACTTCCGCCTGGTCGAACCAACCGGTTCGCACCAATTCGACGGTGAGCCCGGGATGCCGATCGGTCAACGCCCGCACGGCCGGAGTCACGATCAGGCCGGGCATGAATCCCACGGTGAACGTGTCGACGCCCGTGGCGGCACGAATCACCCTGCGTCGCAATGCTTCCGCGTTCGCAAGTAGCGGCCGGGCGTCGGCGAGCAACTGCTCTCCCGCCGCTGTCAGCTCGGTGCCGCGGCGATCGCGGGCGAACAGACGCGCGCCCAACTCCTCCTCGAGTGCGCGAATCTGCCGCGACAGCACCGGTTGCGCGATGTACAGCTCCTCGGCGGCCCGGCCGAAATGCAGGTGCTCGGCCACGGCGACGAAGTAGCGCAGCTTCCGCAGATCCACATCACTCATGATGCCTCCAGGGTATTACAGACGCCGCGATAGGTCTTGGACGGCAGGCACCCGCGAAACCCAAGGTGGACAGGCATACAGCGCACGGCATTCCCGCCGCGCACGGCATCCCGGAAGGAAGCTCATGTCTCTCGACGGACAGCAGATCGTCATCCTCGGCGGCACCACCGGCATCGGCTACGCGGTCGCCGCGGCCGCCGCCGGACAGGGTGCGAAGGTCACCGTGGTCTCCAGCCGCCAGGCCAATGTCGACCACGCCCTCGCCACCCTGCCCGAGGCCACCGGTCTGGTCGCCGATCTCACCGATACCGGCCGCGTCCGCGACCTCTTCGACGGATTGGGCGGCTTCGACCACCTCGTGTACACGGCGGGCGAACCCCTGCTCCTGTCCCCCGTCGCCGATCTCGACCTCGAGGCGGCCCGGAAGTTCTTCGAACTGCGCTACTTCGGCGTCCTGGCCGCCGTCCAGGCCGCCGCCCCGCACCTGCGCGTCGACGGATCGATCACCCTGACCACCGGTACGGCCAGCCCGCGCCCAGTGCCCGGCTCCTCGGTCGCCTCCAGCGTCTGCGGCGCGATCGAGGCACTCACCCGCGCCCTCGCGGTGGAACTCGCGCCGATCCGGGTCAACGCGGTCATGCCGGGCGTGGTCCGCTCCCCGCTGTGGAACTTCCCGGAGGAGCTGCGCGAACAGTTCTTCGCCGACACGGCCGCCGCCACCCCGCTGCACCGCGTCGCCGAGGTCGACGACATCGCCCAGGCCTTCCTGTTCTTCCTCACCCAGCCCCACGCGACCGCCACCATCCTGCCGTTGGACGGCGGCGCTGTGCTGGCGTGACAGCGCAACCCGCTGCCTCGCAGTCGAATCCGGACTCATCCGAAAACGGCTGCGGGGCAACCGGAACTCGATCCACGAAGGCCACGCAGGGCATCAGGCACCGACAACCGGAGCGCGCCAACGCACCGGATGCCATGTCCCCGCGAGCAAGTCCGGCCACAGTCGGATGCTCGCGGGGCGCTCGCGGGCTACTTGCCCGCGAGGTGCAGGGCGGCCAGGTAGCCGAAGACCAGGGCGGGGCCGATGGTGGCGCCGGGGCCCGCGTAGGTGTGGCCCATGACCGGGGAGCTGGCGTTGCCCGCGGCGTAGAGGCCCTCGATCACCGAATCGTCCTCGCGCAGTACGCGTCCGGAGATGTCTGTGACCAGGCCGCCCTTGGTGCCGAGGTCGCCGGGGACCAGTTTCGCGGCGTAGAAGGGGGCCTTGTCGAGGGCTCCGAGGTTGGGGTTCGGGTGGTTGCGGGGGTCGCCGTAGTAGTTGTCGTAGGCGCTCTCGCCGCGGCCGAAGTCCTCGTCACGGCCGGTGGCCGCGAAACCGTTGAGGCGGTTGATGGTCGCGGTCAACTGCTCGAGCGGGACTTCGATGCGGTCGGCGAGTTCGGTGAGGGTCTGGGCGCGGGTGAGGGCGCCGGATTTGAACCAGCGGCCGGGCAGGGGCTGGCGCGGGGGGACGCCCGCGAACTGGTAGCGGTTGCGGTAGCGCTGGTCGAAAATCAGCCAGGCGGGCAGGTTTTCGGCCGGGCCGCTGCCCTGGCCGTGCTCGCCGCCGTACATGCGGTGGGTGGCCTCCACGTAGGGCAGGCATTCGTTCATGAAGCGCTCACCGCGGGCATTGACGATGACGCTGCCGGGCAGATTGCGTTCGGCCAGGCAGAACCAGGCCTCGCGGGGCAGCGGGATGGACGGACCCCACCAGGCGTCGTCCATGAATTCGACTGCCGCGCCGACGGCTTGGCCCGCGCGGATGCCGTCACCGGTGTTGGCGGCCGCGCCGACCGTCCAGTCGGTGCCGATGGGATCGCGCTGGTACTGCTTGCGCATCACGTCGTTGTGCTCGAAACCGCCCGCGGCGATGATGACGCCGCGACGCGCGGTGATCACCTCCTCGCGGCCGTCGCGGTTGATCACCGCACCGGTCACGCGACCGTCCTGCTCGCACAGCTCGACGAGCGAAGTGTTCAGCCACACCGGCACATCCGCCGATCGCAGACCCAGGCGCAGCATGGCGCTCAGCGCCTGGCCGCGGGCCAGCAGGTGGCGCCGCAGCACCGACCCGGCCACCCAGCGGCCGAAGATGCCCGCTGCACTGGTCACGCTGCGCGGGTTGCGCAGTCCCAGGTGCAGCTGCCGGAACTCGGCCTGCGTGACCACCACGTTCTTCGGGGCCTTCGCGTAATCCGGTTCCAGATTGGCCAGCTCGTCCCCGAGTGCCCTGCCGTCGAACGGCTTCGGTTCGATCGACCGCCCGGCCGAACGTCCGCCGGGAGCCTCCGGGTAGTAGTCGGAGTAGCCGGGCACCCACCGCATGTCCAGCGGCGCGTGCGCGGCCAGGAAGTCGAAGGCCTCCGGGCCACGATCGAGGTAGGTGTCGATCCGCGCCGGGTCCACGCCGGGCCCGACGATGCCGTGGAGGTAGGTGCGGGCGGTCTCCGGATCGTCGCCCGGGGTGTCCCGGGTCAGCACCGAGTTGCCCGGAATCCACACGCCGCCACCCGAGCGGGCCGTGGAACCGCCCCAGTGCCCGGCCTTTTCGATGAGTACGGTCGAGAGTCCCTGTCGTGCCGCCGTGATGGCGGCGGCCATGCCCGCCGCACCCGAACCCACGACGATCACATCGACCGTCTCGGCGGTTGAACCGTCCTGCTGCATGTCGTACTCCATGTTCTCTTGTGTCGATCAGCCTGGCGGACCGGCGATTTCAGTCGTCGGCCCGCCAGCGTGCGCCGGCGACTGCGTCGAGTGCTCCTTCGACACAGACGGCCAGCGACATCTCCCGGTGGTGCGCCGAACGCAGCCACCGCAGGTATCCGAATTCCGCGGCCGCGAGCATCAGGTGCACCAGCAGGCCGGGGGTGCTGTCACGCTCGGGATCGCGTGACATGCGTTGTGCGACAAGCTCGACGAGGCGTTCGCGATGCTCGGGTTCGATCAGGGCGACCCGGTCGAGCAGGTGCGGGGCGGTCGCGAACGCGCTGCGCCACTGTTCCAGCTCGGTCACCGCGCGCGCGGTGGAGCGGGTCAGGATCGCCTGTGCGAGAGCGATATCCGCGGCCTCGGCGGCCGGTCGGGCCTCCAGCAGCGCCACGATGCCCTGGCCGCCCTCGCGCACCGGTTCCAGCAGCAGGTCCTCCTTGCTGCGGACGTGCCGGAAGTAGGTGCTGGCCGAGACCCCGGCCGCGGCCGCGATCTGTTCGGTCGTCACGGCGTCGAAACCGTGCTCGGCGAACAATGCGTATGCCGCGCGCTGGATTTCGTCACGGACCTGCCGACGTTGCCGCTCCCGCAAGGACATTCGAACCTCCTCTGTCCATGACAGTTTGTCCCTATATGGGAGTTACTGTCAAGACGAAAGCCGATGTCGACAAATCTGTGAAAGCGGGCGACGACCTGGCAATCCTCGGTCCCGGACACGATGAACCCCGCGCAGCCTGCTGCACGGGGTTCATCGAAACAGTCGCGGAACGCCTCCCGGCGTCCGGCTGGAAAACTATCGGTTACGACGCAGCGCCAGCACCGGAATGGTGCGGATGCCCGCGGTCTTCTCCGCGTACTCGGCGAAACCCGGGTAGCGGCTCGCCTGCTCGGTGTAGATGGTGTCGCGGTCCGCGCCGGTCACCTCGCTGACCTGCACCGGGAAGGTCTCGGTCCCGATCTCCACGGTGGTGTCACCGGCGGCGATCAGGTTGTGGTACCACTCCGGGTGCGTCGGCGCACCGGCCTTGGAGGCGAAGATGTAGTACAGGTTCGCGTCCTTGTCGTCCGCCATGTACATCAGCGGAATCTCCAGCTCGCGACCGCTCTTGCGGCCGCGGTGGTGCACCACGATCATCGGCGCGCCCTCGAACGGGCCGCCCACCCGCCCCTCATTGGCGCGGAACTCCTTGATGATGTTGGTATTCCAGTCATCGGTCATGCAGACCATTCTGTCGCAAAGGGCCGGGCATCCCGCGGATGCCCGGCCCTTTCGCTCACGATGATCGGATTACGGCTGTCACACCGATACGCCCTACGGCAGCGGACCACCGGCGGCGATCGCCGACAGGGTGGCGAATTCGTCGCCCTTGAGCGAGGCACCGCCCACCAGCGCGCCGTCGATATCGGTCTGACCGACCAGCTCGCCGACGTTCTTGGCGTTCACCGAACCGCCGTAGAGGACCCGAACACCGGCGGCCACTTCGGGATTCGCCAGTTCGGCGAGCTCCTTGCGGATCGCGCCGCAGACTTCCTGCGCGTCGGCCGGGGTGGCGACCTTGCCGGTGCCGATGGCCCAGACCGGCTCGTAGGCGATGACGACCTTGGAGATCTCCTCGGCGGTCAGGCCCTTGAGCGAGCCGCGCAGCTGCTCGAGGTTGTACTCGACGTGGGTCTTGGACTCACGAATGCCCAGGCCCTCGCCGATGCACACGATCGGCGTGATGCCGAACTTGAGCGCCTGCTTGGCCTTGGCCAGCACGGTGGCGTCGTCCTCGAGGTGGTACTGGCGACGCTCGGAGTGGCCGACCACGACGAACGAGCAGCCCAGCTTCGCGAGCATGGAACCGCTGATCTCGCCGGTGTAGGCGCCCTCGTCGTGGGTCGAAACGTCCTGTGCGCCATAGGTGAGCAGCAGCCGGTCGCCCTCGACCAGCGTCTGCACGCTGCGCAGGTCGACGAACGGCGGGATCACCGTGACGTCGACCTTGTCGAAGTACTTCTCCGGCAGGGCGAAAGCGATCTTCTGCACCAGGGAGATGGCCTCGAGGTGATTGAGGTTCATCTTCCAGTTGCCGGCGATCAAAGGCTTACGTGCCATGGTTCAGTCCTCCAGAACCGAAAGGCCCGGAAGTTCCTTGCCCTCCAGGTATTCCAGCGACGCACCGCCGCCGGTGGAGATGTGCGAGAAGCCCTCGTCCGGCAGGCCCAGCGTGCGCACGGCCGCGGCCGAATCGCCGCCGCCGACCACGGTGAACGCGCCCTTGCCGGTCGCGACCGAAATCGCTTCCGCCACAGCGCGAGTGCCGTCGGCGAACTTCTCGAACTCGAACACGCCCATCGGGCCGTTCCAGAACACCGTCTTGGCCTCGGTCAGCAGCGCCGCGAAACGCTTGGCCGACTCCGGACCGATGTCCAGGCCCATCCAGCCGTCGGGAATCTCGTTGGCGGAGACCACCTTCGAGTCCGCGTCGGCCGCGAACTTGTCCGCCACAACGAAGTCCACCGGCAGGTGGATGACGTCGGCGTACTTGTCCAGCAGACCCTTGCAGGTGTCGATCATCTCTTCCTGCAGCAGCGAGGTGCCCACCGAGAGTCCCTGCGCCGCAAGGAAGGTGAAGCACATGCCGCCACCGATGACCAGCGTGTCGACCTTCGGCGCGAGCGCCTCGATGACGGCCAGCTTGTCGGAGACCTTCGAACCACCCAGCACGACGGCGTAAGGCCGCTCGGTGTTCTCGGTGAGCTTCTTCAGCACCTCGGTCTCGGCCGCGACCAGCGTGCCCGCGTAGTGCGGGAGCAGCTTGGCCACGTCGTAGACCGACGCCTGCTTGCGGTGCACGACACCGAAACCGTCGGACACGAACGCGCCGTCGTCGCCGACCAGCTCGACCAGGGCCCGGGCGAGCTTGGCGCGCTCGGCCTCGTCCTTGCTGGTCTCGCGGGCGTCGAAGCGAATGTTCTCCAGCAGCAGCACATCACCGTCGGTGAGGCCCTCGCTGCGGGCGAGCGCGTCCTGGCCGACGACATCACCGGCGAGCTGGACGTTGCGGCCCAGTTCCTCGGCGAGGCGCGCGGCCACGGGCGCGAGGGAGAACTTCGGATCCGGCTCACCCTTGGGGCGACCCAGGTGCGCGGTGACTACCACCTTCGCGCCGGCCTCGACCAGCGCCTTGATGGTGGGAACCGACGCGATGATGCGGCCCGGATCGGTGATGGTGCCGTTATCGAGGGGAACGTTCAGGTCGGAGCGTACGAGTACGCCCCGCCCTTCGACACCCTCGTTCAGCAGATCCTGGAGTGTCTTGATCGTCATCGGCGCTTAGAGGGACTTGCCGACGAGGCCGATGAGGTCGACCAGACGGTTGGAGTAGCCCCACTCGTTGTCGTACCAGGAGGCGACCTTGACCTGGTTGTCGATGACTGCGGTCAGCGGCGCGTCGTAGATCGAGGAGTGCGGGTCGGTCACGATGTCGGAGGAGACGATCGGATCGACGTTGTACTTCAGGATGCCCTTCATCGGGCCGTCCGCGGCGGCCTTCATGGCGGCGTTGATCTCGTCGATCGACGCGGCGCGAGCCAGGTCCACGGTGAGGTCGGTGAGCGAACCGGTCGGAACCGGCACGCGCAGCGCGTAACCGTTGAGCTTGCCGAGCAGCTCGGGCAGCACCAGGCCGATGGCCTTGGCGGCACCGGTGCCGGTGGGCACGATGTTCAGCGCGGCGGCGCGGGCGCGACGCAGATCCGAGTGCGGGGCGTCCTGCAGGTTCTGGTCCTGCGTGTACGCGTGCACGGTGGTCATCAGACCACGCTCGATGCCGAAGGAGTCGTTGAGCACCTTGGCAATCGGACCCAGGCAGTTGGTGGTGCACGAGGCGTTCGAGATGATGTTCTGCGAACCGTCGTACTTGTCGTCGTTGACGCCCATCACGATGGTGATGTCCTCGCCCTTGGCGGGCGCGGAGATGATGACCTTCTTGGCGCCGGCGGCCAGGTGGCCCTTGGCCTTGGTCGCGTCGGTGAAGATACCGGTGGACTCGACGACCACGTCGACACCCAGGTCGCCCCACGGCAGGGCCGCCGGGCCCTCCTTGATGGCGAGGGCGGTGAGGCGCTGGTCGCCGACCACGATGGTCTCGTCGCCGTCGAGCGAGACGTCCTGCGGCAGACGCCCGAGGATGGAGTCGTACTTGAGCAGGGTCGCCAGCGTCTTGTTGTCGGTCAGGTCGTTGACCGCCACGATTTCGATGTCGGTGGTGCCGAGGGCTTTCTGCGCCTCGACCGCCCTGAAGAAGTTACGCCCGATGCGGCCGAAGCCGTTGATCCCTACCCGGACAGTCACGTTTTCGCTCCTCAGCTTTCAAGCGGATCGTTTCCGTTGCTCCGATAACCCTAGACCTGTTACGGAAACATCACGGACACGCCCCCGCCACGGTGAAACCTCGGACTGTTCACAAACGTCACATACGCCGAGAAGCGCCGCCACCCAGGGGGTTGCGGCGCTTCCGGACGGGATTATTCGAGGCTGCGATAGCAATCACGTACCGCTGGTGCGTGAATCAGGCCTCTTCGAGCAGCTCTGCGGTGACGGCGGATTCGGTGTCGGGGACGCCGAGTTCCTTGGCACGGCGGTCCGCCATCGACAGCAATCGCCGAATACGGCCCGCCACAGCGTCTTTGGTCATCGGCGGGTCGGCCAGCTGACCGAGTTCCTCCAGTGACGCCTGCCGGTGCAGCACGCGCAACTTGCCCGCCGCGGCCAGATGGTCGGGTACATCGTCGGCCAGTATTTCCAGCGCGCGCTCCACGCGGGCGGCCGCGGCCACCGCGGCCCGGGCCGAACGACGCAGGTTGGCGTCGTCGAAGTTGGCCAGGCGGTTGGCCGTCGCCCGGACCTCGCGCCGCATGCGGCGCTCCTCCCAGGTGAGCCGGGTGTCCTGCGCACCCATGCGGGTGAGCAGGGCGCCGATGGCCTCGCCGTCGCGCACCACCACGCGGTCGGTGCCGCGCACCTCGCGGGCCTTGGCCGAGATGCCCATCCGCCGTGCGGCGCCCACCAGGGCGAGAGCCGCCTCGGGGCCGGGGCAGCTCACCTCGAGCGCCGAGGAGCGCCCGGGTTCGGTGAGCGAGCCGTGCGCGAGAAACGCTCCGCGCCAAGCGGCTTCGGCATCACCGATGCTGCCGCCGACCACCTGCGCGGGCAACCCGCGCACCGGCCTGCCGCGCACATCGAGCAATCCGGTCTGGCGCGCGAGCGCCTCGCCTTCCTTGGAAACCCTTACTACGTACCGGGAGGTTTTACGCAGCCCACCAGCACCGAGAACATGCACGTCCGAGCCATAGCCGTACAGCTCGAAAATCTCTCGACGCAACCGACGCGCGATGGAACCCATGTCCACCTCGGCCTCGACGATCACCCGACCGCCGACGATGTGCAATCCACCGGCGAACCGCAGTAGCGCGGACAGTTCCGCCTTGCGCGAACTCACCTGTGATACAGAGAGTCGGCTCAGCTCGTCCTTCACTTCCGCTGTCATCGCCACGAGACGCGCTCCTTTCCACCCAACCCGGACCGCACGTGTTGGCCCATATGACGTCCTTCGACTCGAAGCCCTGCCAATTCCGGCCGAGGTTGCCGGATCACCTGATCCAGTGCGGCGGCAAGCTTTCCGGGGTGGTGCCGGTCCGTCCCCGCCTCGGCGACATCAGCGAAGGTTACTCGCGCTCGCAGTTGTTCGGCAGCTCTTGCCAGATGTTCGCGTTCTCTACCCTCGGGTACGGAACCGGAGTCCACCAGAACATGGTCGACTGTGAAATCCGGTGCGTGCTGGGACAATACATGCAGGTGCCGCTCCGCGGAGAATCCGGCCGTTTCGCCCGGTTCGGCAGCGAGGTTGAGCACCAGCACTTTCCGCGCTCGGGTGTGCAACAGAGCTTCGTGCAAATCGGGCACGAGCACGTGCGGAATGACGCTCGTGAACCAGCTTCCCGGACCCAGCACCACCACGTCCGCGTGCTCGATCGCCGAGGTCGCCTGGGTGCAGGCGGGTGGATCCGACGGAATCAGCCGCACCCGGCGCACCTTGCCGGGCGTGGTCGCGACTGCCACCTGACCCCGAATGCAACGGCTCACGCGCGGATCGCCTTCCAGCCCAGAGACATCCGCCTCGATGGTCAGCGCGATGGGCGACATGGGCAGTACCCGGCCGGTGATTCCGAGGATCTTGCCGGCCTCCTCGAGCGCGGCGACCGGGTCGCCCAGCTCCTCGGTGAGACCGGCCAGAATCAGATTGCCGACCGAATGCCCGGCCAGTGCGCCGGTGCCGCCGAAGCGGTGCTGCAGGGTCCGCGCCCACCTGCCGTCGGGCTCTTCGGCCAAGGCGGCCAGCGCCATTCGCAGATCGCCCGGCGGCAGCATGCCGAGCTCGGAACGTAGGCGTCCCGACGAGCCGCCGTCATCGGCGACGGTGACCACCGCGGTGATCTCGTGGGTCAGACGGCGGATCGCCGTCAATGTCGAATACAGTCCGTGCCCGCCGCCCAGTGCGACGATCGCCTGATCGGCGGTCCGGCCCGAATTCGTCTCGCGCGCGCTCATTCTCGCCCCAGATCCCGGTGCACGACGCGCACCACGTCCCCCGGCTCATCGCTCGAGCCCAGGGCGTCGCCCAGCGCTTCCGCCATCGCCACACTGCGGTGTTTACCGCCGGTGCAGCCCACTGCCACGGTCATGTATCGCTTCCCCTCTTGGCGGTAGCCTTCGGTCGTCAGGTCGACCAGATGCCGCGCGGTGCCCAGATAATCCTCGGCACCCGGGCGCGACAACACATACTCGCTGACCGGGGCATCCTGCCCGGTTTTCTCGCGAAGTTCCGGCACCCAATGCGGATTGGGCAGAAAACGCAAATCCAGCACCATATCCGCGTCCAGTGGTACGCCGTATTTGAATCCGAAGGATTGGATGGTGAGCTGCAGGACCGCCGCGGCGTCGCCGCCGTAGGCCTCCTCCAACTTGCGGTGCAGCTGATGGATCGACAGCGCGGTGGTGTCGATGACCAGATCGGCCGCGGTCTTGACGGTGTCGAGGCGACGGCGTTCGGCCGCGATACCGGCGGTCAAAGTGCCGTCGGCACTCTCGCCCTGCAGCGGATGCCGCCGCCGGGCGAATCCGAAACGCCTGATCAGGACGTCGTCGGAGGCTTCCAAAAACAGGATGCGGGTACGCACGCCCGCGGCGCGCAGCTGTTCGCTCACCGCGGCGAGATTCCCGGTGAAGAACCGATTACGCACATCCATCACGAGTGCGAGCTTGCGGACTGGTGGATCCGCGGATTCGCCGAGCTCCACCATCCGGACGATCAGCTCGGGCGGTAGGTTGTCGGCGACGTAGTAGCCGAGGTCCTCGAGGACCCGGGCGGCGGTGCCGCGGCCCGCGCCGGACAGGCCGGTCACGATGACGACTTCCACCGGGGTGGATTCGGGGGCCGGGCGCGAGCGCCGAGCCGTCGGCTGTGGGTGACCTGTGCGGTTGTCATTGCTGTTCTGGGCCGTATCAGTACTGGCTTCGACGCGCGTCATGTCCTACCGGTTCGTGTCTGGGGGTCCCTCGATCATCCTGCACCGATGGGTGAAACCACGGCAGGCACACGGCGGGAGCGCAACACAGCTGTGATTTCCGCTCCCGACCTGCACACACGGCGTGTCGCAATTTTTCCGCTCGGCGTGTCGCACTCTACCCGGTAAGTCCCGAACCGACTCGCCGAACCCGGTGGCTACCGACCCGGCAGTACGGCCGGAACGGTCTCTAAGCGCGAGCCCGCGGCGGCGCGGCCGGTCCGGCGCAACCAGGTTGCACCAGAAGCAACGACTATTGGGCCTGCAGCGCGGCGAGCACGGCCTTGGCCGTCGCCACCCCGATGCCCGGGACCTCGATGATCTGCTCCACCGTAGCCTGCTTGAGCTTGGCCACCGATCCGAAATGCGTGACCAGAGCCGTCTTTCGCGCCGACCCCAGTCCGGGCACCGAATCCAGCGCCGACTCCGTCATCCGCCGCGACCGCTTGGAGCGGTGGAAGGTGATGGCGAAGCGGTGCGCCTCGTCGCGCACCCGCTGCAGCAGGTAGAGCGCCTCGCTGGTGCGTGGCATGATCACCGGGTCCGATTCGTTGGGGACCCAGACTTCTTCCAGGCGCTTGGCCAGGCCGATCACGGCCACATCGGTGATGCCGAGTTCGTCGAGCACCTCGGCGGCGGCGTTCACCTGCGGCTGGCCGCCGTCGACCACATACAGGTTGGGCGGATAGGCGAAGCGGCGCGGCCTGCCCGTTTTAGGATCAATGCCCGGAAGGCCGGATTCGCTTGGATCCGAACCACTTTCGGCCGCCTCGAGCTCCGCGGCCTCGGCGGCGTCGAGGTCGCGGCGCAGCTTGCCGAAGCGCCGCCGGGTCACCTCGGCGATGCTGCCGACATCGTCGGAGCGGCCGTCCCCGGCGGCCTCCTTGATGGCGTAGTGCCGGTACTCCGACTTGCGGGCCAGTCCGTCCTCGAAGACGACCAGGGAGGCCACCACGTCGGTGCCCTGCACGTGCGAGATGTCCACGCACTCGATGCGCAGCGGGGCGCTGTCCAATTCCAGGGCGTCCTGGAGTTCCTGTAGCGCGGCCGAGCGCGCGGTCAGATCCCCCGCGCGGCGAAGCTTGTGCTGCGCCAAGGATTCCTGCGCGTTGCGCTGCACGGTCTCGGCGAGGGCCTTCTTGTCCCCGCGCTGCGGCACCCGCAACTGCACCGCCGATCCGCGCAGGTCCGAGAGCCACTGCTGGACCTGTTCGGCATCGTTGGGCAGCGCCGGGACCAGCACCTCGCGCGGGACCACGGCACCGGGCTGGTCTTCGCCGCTCTGCTCGGCGACCGAGGTCTGCTCGCCGTAGAACTGGGTCAGGAACTGTTCGACCAGGGCCGCCAGCTCCCCCTCCGTACCGACCGCGTCGATGGCGTCACCGGACTTGTCGACCACCCAGCCGCGCTGACCGCGTACCCGGCCGTCACGCACATGGAAGATCTGCACCGCGGTTTCCAGCTCGTCGATCGCGAAGGCGACCACGTCGGCGTCGGTGCCGGTGCCCAGCACCACGGCCTGCTTCTCGAGCGCGCGCTTGAGCGCCTGCACGTCGTCGCGCAGGCGGGCGGCCAGTTCGAAGTCCAGTTCGTCGGAGGCGTCGAGCATGCGCCGCTCGAGCTGCTTGACCAGGCGGTCGGTCTTACCGGAGAGGAAGTCGCAGAAGTCGTCGACGATCTGCCGGTGCTCGCCCGCGCTGACCCGCCCGATGCACGGCGCGGAGCACTTGTCGATGTAGCCGAGCAGGCACGGCCGCCCGATCTGACTGTGCCGCTTGAAGACTCCCGCCGAGCAGGTGCGCACCGGGAACACCCGCAGCAGCAGATCCAGGGTCTCGCGAATGGCCCAGGCGTGGGCGTAGGGGCCGAAGTAGCGCACGCCCTTCTTGCGCGCACCCCGGTAGACGAACACCCGCGGGTAGTCCTCGCCGAGGCTGACCGCCAGCACCGGATACGACTTGTCGTCGCGGTAGCGGACATTGAAGCGCGGATCGAATTCCTTGATCCAGTTGTATTCCAGCTGTAGCGCTTCCACCTCGGTGGAGACCACGGTCCACTCGACACCGGCGGCGGTGGTGACCATCTGGCGGGTGCGCGGATGCAGCGACGAGATGTCGGCGAAGTACGAGTTCAACCGGCTGCGCAGGCTTTTCGCCTTGCCGACGTAGATGACCTGCCCGAATTTGTCCCGGAACTTGTAGACGCCGGGTTCGACGGGAATGGTGCCCGGCGCGGGCCGGTACGTCGCGGGATCTGCCACCCGTCCAGGTTAGTCAGTACCTCCGACACTCGAATTCCGGACCATCCACGGCCCGCGCGGCGACGAAGTATCGACAAGATCAGTTCGAAGAAGGGAACGTCATGATCCGCCTCCGTCTGCGCCGCCGCTCGCTCGCCCTCGCGGGAGCCGTGTGCCTGGCCGCCGCCGCACTGGTCGCGCTGTCCATCCCCGCCGAGGCGGACACCGAGGCCGGGGCCACCCTCGTCACCGGCGACTATCTGAAGCACGTGTCGCCGGTGCTGGTCTGTGCTGGGCCGGTGCGGAATTCGACGGCCCGGCTGCTGGTCGCCTGACTCCCGCGCGCCGCGACGGACACGCCACGCCGGAAACCCGATCTCCGCGAGGTTCCCGGTCCCAGCGGTTCGCGCGGTCAGTATGGGGGCGAACTGTTGAAGATCTGTCCGTTGACGAGGGAGCTTGTTTGATGACGAACCATCTCCACCCGCGCAGCCGATCCTTCGCGATCGTCTCCGCACTCGGTATCGGCGCGACCACCCTGATCAGCCTGGCCGGTGCTCCGGCCGCGCACGCCGATCAGGTCTGCCGCATCGACCGGACGCTCGACACCGCCACCTTCACCTGCCCGGCGGACACCTGGTACGCCGCCGTGGTGGAGTGTGTGGGCGCCCGCAAGCTCGGCAACGGCTACCAGTCCCCCACCTACATCGTGGGTGACTCGCCGCGACCGCTGATGCCGATGACCATCGAGTGCACCGGCGACGGCAAGCAGGGCTACGTGCTCAACGCGTACACCGATGGGCCGTTCTGACCCGTCCGCCCGCTAGTCGGATCAGGCGATCTCGCGCCGCAGAAGCGTTGCGAGATCGCCTTTTTCGCCCAGTTCGACCGTCTCGAGTTCGAGCCAGTCGGCCATCTCCCGCAGTGCCCCCGCCAAGGCGTTCGCCACGCGTGCGGTGGCGTGGCCGGGCTCGGCGAACACGCCGGGAGCCAGCAGCCGCCCGGTGCCGCGTTCGGCACGCAGGTCCACCCGGGCGACCAGTTCACCGTCGAGCAGGAACGGGAAGACGTAATAGCCGTGCACGCGTTTGTGTTCCGGCGTGTAGATCTCGATGCGGTAGTGGAAGTCGAAGAGCCGCTCGGTGCGATCACGGAAGAAGATCAGCGGATCGAACGGGCACAGCAGGGCCGCGCCGCGCACGGTCCGCGGCGTCCGCGCGGAGGCGTGCCGGTAAGCGGGTTTGTCCCAGCCCGCGACCGTGACCCGCTCCAACTCCCCCGCGTCCAGCAGGTCGGCGATGGCGGGCTCGGTCTGGCTGCGATGCAGCCGGTAGTAGTCGCGCAGATCGGTTTCGGTGCCGACGCCGTGTGCCGTGGCGGCCCGGCGCACCAGCTCGCGCACCGCGTCGGCCTCATCCACCTCGCGCGACAGCACGGTGGCGGGGATGACGTTCTCGGTGCGGTCGTAATGCCGTTGGAAGCCAACCCTTTTGGGCACGGTCAGTTCCCCGGCCGCGAACAGCGCCTCGCACACCACCTTGGTGTCGCTGAAGTTCCAGCCCCAATTGTCCTTGGCGCGTGGGCGATCCAGCTCCAGATGCCGTTCGATCTCACCCGCGGTGCTCGGCCCGAATTCCTTGACCACGCCCAGTACGTCGTCGGCCAGCCCCGGATTGCGTTCCAGCACCTGGCGCATCCCGTTCCAGCGCCCGTGCCGGTACTTGGCCATCCGCCAGCGCATCAGCGGCCAGTCCTCGACCGGCAGCAGCGCGGCCTCGTGCGCCCAGTATTCGATGAGCTGTCGCGGTCGTCGCGCGGTGTCCGCCCAGGCCATCTCGTCGAGGAGTGCGCGATCGTAGGCCCCGATCCGGCTGAAAACCGGGGCGTAGTGGGCGCGCACCACCGCCGACACCGAATCCAGTTGCAGCAGCCGGGTGTGCTCGAGCACCCGCAGCAGCGTGCGTCTGGTCGGCGGGGTGGCCGGACGGGCGGCGGCGAACCCCTGGGCGGCGAGCGCGGTGCGACGCGCCGCGGCGTGTGTCATGGAACCGGTCGAGGAAATCGGCACACTCGAACCATGCCATGCCCAACCGACATCCTTTTTCGATACATTTGTGTATCGAACTTCTACGACGCAAGGAAAACGGCATGATCGACAACCCGGATGTCATCGTCGTCGGGGCCGGCCTCGCCGGTCTGGTCGCCACCCACGAGCTGGTCAAGGCCGGTAAGCGGGTCCTGATCCTGGATCAGGAGAACCGCGCCAACCTCGGCGGTCAGGCGTTCTGGTCGCTGGGCGGGCTGTTCTTCGTCGACAGCCCCGAGCAGCGCCGCCTCGGCGTGAAGGACAGTCTCGAGCTCGCCCTGCAGGACTGGATGGGCTCGGCCGGGTTCGATCGCGAGGAGGACGAGGACCTCTGGGCCAAGCAGTGGGCACGCGCCTACGTCGAGTTCGCCGCCTCCGAGAAGCGCGACTACCTGCACGAGCTCGGTCTGCGGGTGACCCCGCTGGTCGGCTGGGCGGAGCGCGGCGGTGAGAGCGCCGACGGTCACGGCAACTCGGTGCCGCGCTTCCATCTGACCTGGGGCACCGGCCCGGAGGTGGTGCGGGTGTTCCAGGAACCGGTGCTGGCCGCCGAGGCGCGCGGGCAGGTCGGCTTCGCGTTCCGCCATCGGGTCGACGAGCTCATCGTCGAGGACGATGCGGTGGTCGGCGTGCGCGGCGGGGTGCTGGAGGCCAGCGAGGCCGAGCGCGGTGTCGCGTCCTCACGAACCGTGGTGGGCGAGTTCGAGATTCGCGCCAAGGCGGTGATCGTGTCCTCCGGCGGTATCGGCCACAATCACGAACTCATTCGCCGCAACTGGCCCACCGAACGGCTGGGTCCGTGCCCGGAGCACATGATCTCGGGCGTGCCCGCGCATGTGGACGGCCGCATGCTGGGCATCACCGAGCAGGCCGGTGGGCGCATCGTGAACCGGGATCGCATGTGGCACTACACCGAGGGCATCCACAACTGGGATCCGATCTGGCCCGACCATGCCATCCGGATCATTCCGGGGCCGTCGTCGCTGTGGTTCGACGCCAATGGAAAGCGCATGACCGCACCGGCTTTCCCGGGTTTCGACACCAACGCCACCATGAAGCAGATCCTGGCGACCGGCTACGACTACTCGTGGTTCATTCTCACCCAGTCGATCATCGAGAAGGAGTTCGCGCTCTCGGGGTCGGAGCAGAATCCGGATATCACCGGCAAGGATCTGAAGCTGACCTTCAAGAGCCGGGTGGCCAAGGGCGCGCCCGGACCGATCGAGGCGTTCAAGAAGCACGGCTCCGACTTCGTGGTGGCCGACAATCTCGCCGAGCTGATCGCGGGGATGAACAAGATCTCACGCGGCCCGCAGTTGGACGCCGCCGATATCGAACGCCAGATCGTGGCGCGCGACCGCGATGTCGAGCACAAGTTCAGCAAGGACGCCCAGCTGATGGCGATCGGCAATGCCCGCCGCTACCTGGGCGACAAGCTGGGCCGGGTGGCCACGCCGCACAAGATCCTCGATCCGGCACACGGTCCGCTGATCGGCGTGCGGCTCAATATCCTGAGCCGAAAGACGTTGGGCGGCTTGCAGACCAACCTCGACTCGCAGGTGATCCGGCCCGACGGCAGCGCCTTCCCGGGCCTGTACGCCGCGGGTGAGGTGGCCGGTTTCGGCGGTGGCGGCGTGCACGGCTACAACGCGCTCGAGGGCACCTTCCTGGGCGGCTGCATCTTCTCCGGTCGCGCCGCCGGTCGCGCCCTGGGGCGCAGCCTGAAGTAGCCGGGGCCGCAACATATTTCGGTTGACACGGTTACGTTCCGCCCGGGTGAAGGCCCGGGCGGAACGGAGTCATTCGGCGGGCGCGAACCAGGTGTAGACGTCGCGGCGCAGCAGCAGACCCAGCACGCTGGCCGAGGCCATGATGGCCAGCAGGACGGTGAACGGCCCTACGCCCGCGGGCATATCGTCGGTGACCAGGGTGAAGATGCTGTGGCAGGCTTGCAAACTGGTCAAACCCAGTGCCCCGGCCCAGACCCAGCGCGAGCGCAGCGCGAACAGCAGTGCCACGCCACCGGTCGCCCAGGCCGCGAAGAAGTGACCGATGCTGCCGAGTACGCAGTTCACCCCGCCCATCGTGGACACCACGCAGTGCAGCAGCGCCAATCCCGTCGCGGCCAGCGCCGCGTACTGGGTTTCGCGCACCTTGGCGGGTACGTCGATCTCGGTTCCGTCCAGCCGACGCCCCCGGACCACCCCGAGCAGCCGCTCGAAAAGCGTGGCTGGAACAGCGTTTCCCACATCCGCCGGCGAGATATCCACCTCGTCGACCATGGCCGCGTGCGAACTCACAGCACTCCTCATCGAGTAACCCCTGTTGCGCGCCCCCTGCGAACGCGCAGCACCTGACGCTAACCAAATGTTCGGATTCCGGACAATCCGCTTGGCAAAGTTATGACCATGGCCACAACCGATAGTGCGCGGCGCAAACAGTGATCTCGAACACACAACGGCCGCACGCGATTTCGCGTGCGGCCGTAGAAAAGTGCTGGTCCGGAGACAGCTTCGCAGTCTACCTCCGGGAGCCGGAAACTACTTGTCGTCCATCGGGATCGGCGGAATCACCGGGAATTCGCCGGTATATCCCTCGCGCATTTTCGCGATGGCCAGCACTCGCGGGCTGGCAATCTTCCAGCCGATGGCCAACGCGGGCACGATGATCACCAGGCTGGCCACCGTCCAGGTGCCCACCGGATGGTCGAATGCCATCAGCACCACGACGCAGGCCAGGAAGATCAGCGTGGCGATACCGGTGTAGGGCGCGCCGAACATTCGGAACGCGGGCCGCTCGGCCTGCCCCTTGCGCCACCAGTAGTACAGCTTCAGCTGACACGCCACGATGGTCGCCCACGAGGCGAGGATGCCCAGCGAGGCCACGTTCAGCACGATCTCGAAGGCCTGCGAGGGCACCAGGTAGTTGAGCCAGATGCCGCACAGCGCGATGGCACTGGTCAGCAGGATGCCGCCGTACGGCACACCGGCACTCGACATGCGCGCGGTGAATTTCGGCGCGCTGCCGTTCATCGACATCGACCGCAGGATGCGCCCGGTGGAATACAGTCCGGCGTTCAGGCTCGACAGCGCGGCGGTCAGCACCACGAAGTTCATGATCGAACCCATGTGTGCCACACCGAGTTTGCCGAAGAAGGTGACGAAGGGGCTCTCACCGGACTTGTAGTCGCTGTAGGGCAGCAGCAGCGCCAGCAGGATCACCGAGCCGCAGTAGAACAGCGCGATCCGCATGATCACCGAGTTGATGGCGCGCGGCATGATCTTAGCCGGGTTCTCGGTCTCGCCCGCCGCGATGCCGACCATTTCGACTGCGGCGTAGGCGAATACGACGCCGGAGGTGACGGTCACCAGGGGCAGCACGCCGGTCGGGAACCAGCCGCCCGCGTCGGAGACCATGCGCAGGCCGGTGCTCTTGCCGTCGACCTCGAAGCGCCCGGCCAGGAATACGGTGCCGACGACGAGGAAGGTGACCAGGGCCAGCACCTTGATCATGGCGGCCCAGAACTCCATCTCGCCGAACCATTTCACCGAGGCCAGGTTGATGCCGAGCACGATGATCAGCGCGCCCAGCGCCAGCAGCCACTGCGCGACCGGTTGGAACGGCCCCCAGTAGTGCAGGTAGGTGGCGACGGCGGTGGTGTCCACGATGCCGGTCATCGACCAGTTCAGGAAGTACATCCACCCGGCGACGAAAGCGGCCTTCTCACCGAAGAATTCGCGCGCGTAGGAGACGAACGAGCCCGAGGACGGGCGGTGCAGCACCAGTTCGCCGAGGGCGCGCAGGATGAAGAAGACGAAGATGCCACAGATCAGGTACACCACGAACAGTGATGGCCCGGCGTTGGCGAGGCGACCTCCGGCGCCCAGGAACAGTCCGGTGCCGATGGCGCCACCGATGGCGATCATCTGCAATTGCCGTGGTTTCAGCGCTTTGTGATAGCCGCTGTCCTCGGCATTGAGGTTGGTGGCATTAGTCCGGATCTCGGTCATTCGCCGGGTTAACCCTCCGCAATCGTGAGTTGAGGCACGCTGAGGGTACCTTGCGGTTTGCTGTGCGTGGCAATGCCGCTCCGAACAGGGGAATTTTGGGCAAACAGCTCCCGGTGGAGTCGGTCATGGGATCAATTTATTGGCGATTGCCATGAAAGTGCCGATGATTCATAGGTATCCGTCGGCTCGGCATATCCGGACAATCCCCACCCGTGGCGGGTCAAAGCCGCGCTCATCACCGGGCCCGGGTTTACAGTCCGATCATGAGGCGCTTGCGACGGCAGACCGGGAGCGGCGCTGCCGCCCTGCTGCTGCTACTGGGATTGGTCACCGCCTGCTCGTCCTCGACGGACGACGCCGGGGCGTCGTGCACGGTGTCCCCCAACGGAACTCCGGTCACCTCGGGCCTGCCCAGCGGCTCGAACTCCACGAATCTGGCCGAGCATCCCGAACTGGCCACCGGGTATCGCACCGGGATGAAACCGGTGCGCACCAGCGGATTCGCGGTGTCGACCGCGAATCCCGTTGCCACCGAGGCGGCCTGCAAGGTGCTGCGCGACGGCGGTACCGCCGCGGACGCGCTGATCGTCGCGCAGACCGTGCTCAATCTGGTGGAACCGCAGGCCACCGGGATCGGCGGCGGCGCGTTCCTGATGTACTACGACGCCACGACCAAGACGGTGGACGCCTACGACGGCCGCGAGACCGCGCCCGCGGCGGCCACCGAGGACTATCTGCGCTACGTGAGCGCCACCGATCACACTGCGCCGCAACCGAAGCCGCAGGCCAGCGGGCGTTCCATCGGCGTTCCGGGGGTGCTGCGACTGTTGGAGCTGGCACACAACGAGCACGGTAAGCAGGCTTGGCGGGACCTGTTCTCCCCCGCGATCTCGCTGGCGGACAACGGATTCCAGATCTCGCCGCGAATGGCCAGTCAGATCGCGGCGTCCGCACCCGACCTGGCCCGTGACGACAACGCGCGCGGCTACTTCCTCAATGCCGACGGCAGCCCGAAGCAGGCGGGCAGCACGCTCACCGATCCGGCGCTGGCCAAGACCTTCTCGGCCATCGCCTCGGACGGCCCGAACGCCTTCTATACCGGGGCCATCGCCGCCGACATCGTGGACGCGGCGACGACGAGTTCGGGTGGTCGCACCCCGAGCTTGATCTCGACCGCGGATCTGTCCGGCTACCAGGCCAAGAAGCGCACCGCGGTGTGCTCGCCGTATCGCGGCCACGAGATCTGCGGAATGCCGAACCCCTCCTCCGGCGGCATCACGGTGGAGTCGACGCTCGGCATCCTGTCGAACTTCGATCTGGCGTCGATGAAACCCACAGGCCTGGACGGTGATTCGGATGCCGCCCGCAATGGCGGCGTCCCGACGGCGGCGGCCGTGCACCTGATCGCCGAGGCCGAGCGGCTGGCCTACGCCGATCGCGACAAGTACATCGCCGACACCGATTTCGTTCCACTGCCGGGCAATTCGCCGCAGACTCTACTGGACCCGAACTACCTGAAGCAGCGCGCGAGCCTCATCGATCCGAATCACAGCATGGGTACCGCCAAAGCCGGTGACCTGGGCCCGGTTCCGCTCGGCAACGCGCCACAGCAGCCCGAGCACGGCACCAGCCAGATCTCCATCGTCGACAAGTACGGCAACGCGGCGTCCATGACCACCACCGTCGAATCTGCCTTCGGCTCCTTCCATCTCGTCGACGGCTTCCTACTCAACAACCAGCTCACCGACTTCTCCATGCAGCCGGTCGACAAGGACAACGTCCCCATCGCCAACCGCATCGACCCCGGCAAACGCCCCCGGAGCTCCATGGCCCCCACCCTGGTCTTCGACCGCAACCCCGACGGCTCCCGCGGCCCCCTCAGCCACGTCACCGGCTCCCCCGGCGGCGCGGTCATCATCCAGTTCGTAGTGAAAACCCTGGTAGCCATGCTGGATTGGGGCCTGAACCCCCAGCAGGCGGTCTCGATGATCGACTTCGGCGCCTCCAACACCCCGATCACCGGTGTCGGCGGTGAACACCCGGCGGTGAACATCGCCGACGGCGGCAGCCACGACGCCCTGGTCCAGGGCCTACGCGCCCTGGGCGATCAGGTCTCCGTCGACGCCCAGTCCAGCGGCTTGTCGGCACTGGTCCGCGACGGCAACGGCTGGATCGGCGGCGCGGACCCGCGCCGTGAAGGCGCAGTGCTCGGCGGGCCCCGCTAGACCCGGTAGCCGCAGTGGCCCGGGCCGCATTTCAAAGGTCGATGCGGCTCGGGAAGCGCAGTATGGTCGCGGGTTTCGGTCCGAAGTCGTCCGTCAGTCGTTCCACTGCGGCCTGAACGCGGGCACATGGCGGATCGCAGTCGCGGTGACGCACCGTGGCCTCGATCGCCTCTGACTGCGTCATCGGACTCTCGTACACGGCGACGGCGTGCTGTTCGAGCATCTTCAGGCGTGGGCCGTATTGCTCCACTTCAGTGCAGTCCGGTCCGAACTCGACTATCTGCTTCGCCCAATGCCATTCATTGTGGGCGGCGATCTCGAGCAACCGTTGCAAGCGGCCGCAGCTCTTGGCGGAATGTCCAGGTCCGGCAATGCAGTTGCGATGCGGGTACAGCAGCGCTCGAACTCCGTGCGGATAGCGCAGATCCACCCGGTACGCCGAAACGGGGTGATGGTCGAGTCGTGAGGAAACGCCGGTCATCGCCGGTGCTCCCGTGCTGGGCCGCCCACACGGTGCTTGCCATGTACGGGTCGCGCTGCAACGGGATAGATGCTGCCAGTCGACAATTGGAGCCGGAACGCGGCGGGTCGAACTTGGCGTCTGCCGCTGTCTCTATCGCTGCCGCGCAGATCGGTCGCCAGCGTGCCGACCACGGCGATCAGCCCGCCGATGACAAGAATGAGGAAAGCCCAAGATTCCCAAAGCATTTGAATGTCCCCTTTGTGGTAATTGCTCTGGTTGCTGAATGGCGAAGACTCGGCCGAGGTAGTCGCCTAGCGCTATGGGTCAAGTAGACACCGAATTCCTCCAACTGGCCGCACTAAATGGCCCGGCCGTGAAATCCTGTTGGAGGTCCAGATTGTGGCGGTCCAAAAAGTGCCAACCCGGATAGCGAGGCTAATGAAATGAGCACCGTTTCCCGCAGAGCATTTGGAAAATTCCTCCGCCAGATCCGAGAGGGGGCGAAAGTCAGTGGCCTGTCAGCGGGACTGCACATCGAGACGTCCAAGCAGACCCTGCTGCGGCTGGAAGACGGGATCCCGACCAAGATTGCTACGGCGCAGATAGGTCAACTACTCGACCTGTACAAGGTGGCACCCGAAGTTCGCGCCGAGGCGCTGCGGCTCTGGGGCGAGGTGAGAGAGCAGGCGAAACAGGACAAGCTGCAAGGAAATTCAAAGGGATTCTGGCAGCCCTACTCGGACCAGCTTGCGTCACACTTCCCGCATTACCTGCGTTTAGAGGAGGCAGCCAGCCGCCTCGTCGCGCACCAGCTCGTGCTGGTTCCGGGTTTGTTGCAGACTGCCGACTACCGCCGGGCACTCGCTCGCTTGGAAGTTCCTGGGCTGTCGGCCGTGAATGTCGAACGTCGGATCGAAGTGGCTGAACGGCGACAACTCAAATTGACCAATGGTCGGTTCAGGATCGATGTGATCCTGTCCGAGGCTGTGTTGCGCCACCGGCCAGGCACACCCGCCGTCATGGCGGCCCAGATGCACTGGCTGGCGGAGGCCGGAAGCCGCGACAACATCAGCGTTCGCGTACTCCCGTTCGATGCCGGTCCGCATCAGGGGTTGGCGATCCAGTCGTTCCACATGCTCGAATTCCCGCGCCTGGAAGGCGGTTTGGTCGAGCCGACGGTTGTCTATCTCGAGGGCGCGGTCGGGGCGCTCTACCACGAGCAGGCTGAGGTTGTGGCTCGATATCAGGCAGCGATCACAGCGCTGCAAGCGGTAGCGTTGTCTGAAGACGACACCCGAGACATGGTGTTGAGAGTTGCGAAGGAGCACGCGGCGTGAACAGTCAACCGCCAGTTCGGCAGTGGTACAAGTCCAGTCGATCTTCGAACGCCGCCGATTGCGTCGAGGTTTACCAAGACGGCCTGCGCGTCGGGGTGCGCGACTCGAAGCACCCCGGCGGCCCCGAGCTTTGGTTCACCGGCGCGGCATGGGATGCCTTCCTGGACAGTGGCATTTGGCACGACTGAGACCACGAGACACCCAGCACACAGTGTTGCGTGTTGCGAAGGAGTACGCGGCGTGAACAGTCACCCGCCCGTTCAGGAGTGGTACAAATCGAGCCGATCTTCGAAGGCAAATGATTGCGTCGAAGTGTTCCAGGGTGACGCTGGCGTCGGGGTGCGCGACTCGAAGCACCCCGGCGGCCCCGAACTCTGGTTCACCGGCGCGGCATGGGATGCCTTCTTGGACAGTGACATTTGGCACGACTGATCCTCTGAGTCAGGTGCGCGGAGCCGGGGGTTCGGCGCACAGATTCGCCAGCGTGGCGGTCAATGACGTGACGATGGCATCGATCGTTGCGGGATCGAAAAGTTCGGCGGCGTACACCATTTCGCCGTGGATTCCGGTGGGTTCGCCGTCGGGGGTGTATTCCTCGCGGAGGTTGAGTAGAAGTTCCCAGGGGGTGCGGCGGGCCGGGATCGGGCGGTAGTGGATCGCGAGTTCGGTTCCGGTGGTGGTGATGTCGGTGGATCGGAGGTAGGTGACCATTACCTGGAAGAGGGGGTGGTGGGTTCGGGAGCGGGGTGGGGCGAGGAGTTCGACGAGGCTGTCGAAGGGGTAGTCCTTGTTGTCGTAGGCGGCGAGGATGCGTTCGCGGACCTGGTGGACTAGGTCGGTGGGGGTGGGGGCGGTGGTGAGGTCGGTGCGGATGATTGTGGTGTCGACCAGGCAGCCGACCAGGTTTCGTAGGTTTTCGGTGTCGCGGGCGCTGAGGGCGACGCCGATGGGGAGGTCGGAGCCTGCGCCGTGCTCGTACAGGGCGAGGGCGAGGGCGGTGTGTACCAGCATGTAGGGGCTGGCGCGGTGGGTGCGGGCGGCGTGTGTCAGGGTGCGGTGGGTGGTTGCGTCGAGGTGGATGGGGACGGCGGCTGCGATGTTTTCACGGCGTTCGGTGCGCGGACGGTCGGTCGGGAGCACCGGTTGTGGCGGTAGCCCGTCGAGGGCGGTGCGCCAGTAGCGTGCCTGGCCGGTTCGCACGCCGCCGGGCGTGGCTTGCGAGTCCAGAGACTGCCTCGACCAGAGCGTGTAGTCCGCGAACTGTGGTGCGGGAGCGGGCCATTCGGGTGCCCGGCCGGTGCGGCGCGAACGATAGGCGATGAGCAGGTCGTGCTGAAGGACCGCCAGGGACTCGCCGTCGCCTGCGGCGTGGTGGAGTATCCCGAGCAGGGTGTGGTGTTCGGGGCTCGAGCGGTACAGGCGAATGCGCAGGGGTAGTTCGGTGGTGAGGTCGAAGCCGCGCAGCAGCTCGGAATCTATTGCCTCGGTCAGGGTCTCGCCGTTGGCGGCGTCCAGCAGCTGGAAGTCGGGCTGTACGGAGTCCATGGGCAGGATGCGTTGGATCGGGCCGTCTGCGGCGTAAGGCAATACGGTGCGCAGGATTTCGTGTCGTTCGACCACATCGTCGACGGCCGCTCGCACCGCTGCCACATCCAGGGGGCCGTGCAGTTCGAGTCCGGTGGCCATCAGATAGTCGGGGCGATTGCCGCTGAGGTAGTTCACCGTCCACAGCCGCTGCTGTGCGGGTGCGAGTGGAATGGCGGCCGGGCGGGGCACGGCGGCGAGGTCGGGCCGAAGGTCTTCGGGCGCACGCTGATCGAGGGCTTGTTCGAGGGCGTCCACAGTCGGCGCTTCGAACAGATCCCGCAGTGTCACCGGGACGCCGAGTGTGGCCCGCAGCCCGGCGACGACCTGGATCGCGGACAGCGAGTTGCCGCCGAGCGCGAAGAAGTCGTCGGTCGCGCCGACGTCGGCCACCCCGAGCGCCTGGGCGAACACGGCCGCGATGACCTGCTGCCGTGGTGTGCGCACCACAACCCGCTGCCCGGCAGCCGGTTCGGGCAGCGCGGCGACATCGAGCTTGCCGATGGGGGTCAACGGCAGTTCGTCGAGGGCCACGATCGCCGACGGCACCAGGTACGAGGGCAGCGTCGCGATCAACCTGGTCCGCAGCACGGCGGTATCGACGCTGCCGTCTCCGACCACATAGGCGATGAGGGTTTGCCCGCTCGCGGCCGGGCGCGCCGTGACCGCTGCCGCGCTGAAGGCGGGCTCGCGAAGGATGGCCGCCTCGACCTCTCCGGGTTCGACGCGAAAGCCGTTGATCTTCAACTGTCGATCGGCCCGCCCGAGGAAGTGCAGTATGCCGTCGCTGTCCCAGCGTCCGAGGTCGCCGGTGCGGTACGTGCGCGCCCCGGCCGGGCCGAACGGGTCGGCGACGAAGCGTTCCGCTGTGCGGGCGGGCTCCCGGTGGTAGCCGTCGGCGAGCCCAGCACCCGACAGGTAGATCTCGCCGGTCACCCCGACGGGTACCGGCCGCAGCGCTGAATCCAGTACCGCGGCACGGGTATCGGCGGCCGGAAGGCCGATCGGGACGGCACGATCCGCTGGCATGTCGCCAGGGATCGCGAAGGTCAGCGCGAAGCTGGTGGCCTCGACGGGCCCGTACAGGTTGCGCACCACCGGCGGGTTCGGGCCCCGCCGGACGGCCGCGACGGCGCGCGGGGGCAGCACGTCACCGGCGCACGCGATCCGGCGCAGACCGGCAAGTTCCTCCGGGATCTGTTCGGCCAGCAGCTGGAACAGGCCCGGCGGCAGCATGATCGAGGTGATCCGGCCCGCGCGCAGCACCTCGGTGTAGTCGTGGACGTCCAGGACGCCGGGTCGGGCGAGGGCCACGGTGCGGCCGTTGAGCAGTGGCATCCACAGCTCCCACACCACCATGTCCCAGGTGTAGGGCAGATGCATGAGCGTCCGCTGGTGTCCGTCGCCCTGACCGATCGGGTCCGCGGCGCGCGTCACGATATTGCGGTGGGTGATCTCGACACCCTTGGCCGCGCCGGTCGATCCGGAGGTGAACATGAGGGTGGCCACCACGTCTGCGGGGACGGGTACGTCGAGGTCGCTGTCATCGAATTCGGCTGTCGTGCTGTCGAGTTCGTTCAGAACGAGTTCGGTGCCGGTGAACGCCAGCAGCCGCCGCACGTGGGCGGGCGGGTAGCGATCGCTCAGCGGTACGCACACCGCGCCCAGCTTGGCGATGGCGAGGAAGGTGACGACGAGGTCGACCGACCGTGGCAGCGCGACACCGATCGGGACACCCGCACCCGCACCTCTGCTGCGCAGCCACCGGGCGACCTGATTGGCTCGCGCGTTCAATTCGGCGTAGGTGAGCTCCGCGCCGTCACACCACAGCGCCACCTCGTGCGCGTGCGCCCGGGCGGTCGACTCGAAACACGCTCCGAGACTGCTGTTCTCGATAGAGTTGACCGCGCCACGCCCGATGGTGAGCAGTGCGGTGCGGTGCGCGGGCGGCAGCAGGTCGAGCTGCCCGGTCGGCGATTGCGGGGCGGCCAGCAGCGCCGCCGCCGCGACGAGGATCCGCGACCACAACTCGTCGATATGGGCGAGCGCGTCGATCAGTTCGAGCCGCGCACCGATGCGGAAGGTCAGTGCGCCCGCGGTGGGCTCCACGGTGACGGTCAGCGGGAAGTGTGTTCCACCACGAACATCCACCGATGTCACCCGGAATTCGGCGTCCGGATCGTCGAGCAGGGCGGTGTCGAGGGGGAAGTTCTCGAAGACCAGTGAGGTGTCGAACAGGTCGTCGGTGTTCGCCGCCGCCAGGATGTCGGGCAGTCCGAGATGGTCGTGTTCCATCAACGCCACCCGCTCGCGCTGTATCCGGATCGCGAGCTCGATCGGGGTTTCGGCCGGACGCGAGAGCACCCGCAGCGGAACGGTGTTCATGAGCAGCCCGACCGCGCCGTCCAGGTCGCCGCCCTCACGACCGGAGACGGTGATCCCGAAGACGATGTCCCGACTTCCGGTCAGGTTCGACATCACCAGCGCCCACAGCGCCTGGACCATGGAGTTGAGGGTCAGCCCGTGTGTCGCGGCCTGTGCGCGCAGTGCGGTGACCGTGGCGACGGGCAGGACGTACGTCGCCTCGTCCGGTCGCAGCCACGGCCCTCGCTCAGCGCGCGCCACCTTGCACGGTTCGGCGCCCGAGAGCGCTCCCGCCCAGGCCCGGCACGCCGCGTCCCGGTCCTGTGCCGCCAACCATTTCAGGAACGCGGTGAACGGTGACGCCGGGGGCAGTTCGAGGCCGCGATAGCTCAGCAGCATTTCGCGCAGCAGGATGCCGAGTGACCAGCCGTCGAGGAGCGCGTGGTGGTGGGTCGCCAGCAGGGTGGCGGAGTTCGCTTCGCCGCGCACGAGCGTGAGGCCGAGCAGCGGACCCGTGAGTGGATCGATCTGCGCGTTGCGGACCCTGACCCGCTCCACCGCGCCGTCGGACGACTCCTCGACATCGACTACCCGCCAGGGCAATTCGATATCCGCACGGATCTCGTAGGCCGGTGTCGCACCGTCCACGGTGAACCGGCCCAGCAGGTGTGGATGCCGCGCGAGCACCGCGCGCAGGGCAGTTTCGAGCCGCGTCACGTCGATCGGGCCGTCGACCCGCAACAGGACCTGGATGAGATAGGGGTCCTCACCTGCCCCGCCCTGATACAGGGAGTGGAACAGCAGCCCGGATTGCAGCGGTGTCGCGGGCAGGAAGGTGCGTCCGTCGCGAATGACGAGCGGGCTCGGCGAGACTCGATCCGCGCGCGCGGCGGGTAGCTCACCCATACGGGCCAGTGCGCGAATGCTCTGTTCCCGGAACACATCCCGGGGTGTGATCGCGAATCCGGCGGCGCGGGCGCGTTCGGCGAGCCGGATGGCGAGGATGCTGTCACCGCCCACCGCGAAAAAGCCGTCCTCGACACCGAAGCCCTGATGGCCGAGCACGTCCGCGAACACCGCGTGCAGCCTGGCCTCGGCCGCACCGTGCGGTGCGGCACCGGCGGCGGGCCGGCCGCCGAGACCGAGAGTCCGCAGAGCGTGTTCGTCGACCTTGCCATTGGATGTCACGGGGATGCCGTCCACCGCCACGATGGTGGACGGGACCGCATGTGCGGGAAGCCGTCCCGCGATGGCGGCGCGCACCTCGCCCACGTCGATGCCCGGGCCCGACACGTAGGCGGCCAGTCGCCGGTCACCCGGCCGAGGTTGCACCGTCAGCACCACCGCGGCCCGCACCCCGTCCAGCGCGCACAGCGCGGCTTCGATCTCACCGGGCTCGATCCGGAAGCCCCGGATCTTGACCTGCCGGTCGGCGCGCCCGAGGTATTCCAGTGTGCCGTCCTCGCTCCGGCGCGCCACGTCACCGCTGCGGTACATGACGGTCCCTGCCGGCCCGAAGGGGTCGGCGACGAAGCGAACCGCGGTATGACCGGGGCGGCGCAGATATCCGGCGGCGACGCCCGGACCGGCGATATAGAGCTCGCCCGGAATTCCGGGTGCGGCGGGGCGCAGCGCGGCGTCGAGGACGTACCCGGCCAGATCCGGTATGGCCGTGCCGATTTCGCCGGCAGTGGCAGCAGCGGTCAACGGCGTCCCGGTGGTGAACACCGTCGTCTCGGTGATGCCGTACATATTGACCAGGCGCGGGGACCGTGGATCGTGGCGCGTCCACCACTGGGCCAGCCGCCAGGGCTCGACCGGCTCACCTCCGAACAACACGTACCGCAGTGCGAGCCGGTCGCTGAGATCCGGGCGGTCGGCCTGCGCGTCGACGAGGGTACCGAATGCGGAAGGAGTCTGGTTGAGCACCGTAACCTGCTGTCCCACCAGCAGTTCGAGAAAGTCTCGCGGTGACCGCGCGGTCTCGGCGTCGACGATGACCAGCCGTCCGCCGTGCCCGAGCGCGCCCCAGATCTCCCACACCGAGAAGTCGAACGCGGTGGAGTGGAACAGCGTCCACACATCCTCGGGCCCGAATTCGAACCACGGCCGGGTGGCGGTGAGCAGCCGGACCACATTGGCATGCGTGACGACGACGCCCTTCGGACGGCCCGTCGTACCGGAGGTGTGAATCACGTAGGCAGGCAACCGCGGTGAGCACAGCGGCGCGGGCTCACGCGGTTCGATCCGCGCCGACCCGTCGAGGCGGAGTACAGGTGCGCTCGAAAGCCCCTGCGGCAGTACGACTCCCGCGCCGGTAAGCAGCAGCGCCGGTGATGCGTCATCGACGATCGCCCGCAGCCGCGCTGCCGGATAGCCCGGATCGAGCGGCACATAGGCCGCGCCCGCGCGCAACACCGCGAGGATCGCAACGACGAGCTCCGTCCCACGCGGCAGCGCCAGCCCGACGAAATCCCCTGGGCGGACCCCGGATCCGGCGATCGCCCGGGCCAGCACGCGCGCCCGCTCGTCGAGTTCGTCGTAGGTGAGACGCGTGTCGCCGTGTACGACGGCGACCGACCGGCCGTGCGCGGCCACCGCACGATCGAAGAGATCGACCAGGGTATCGGCGACGTCGGCGGTCGCGGCCGGACCGGCGGGATCCGGTGTGGGCCGCAGCATCCCGAGCGGAAGGTCCTCCGGGGCCACGGCCAGCGCGGCCATGGTCTCGGTGAGTCGCCGCGCGTGTGCGGCGAGGTCGCGCTCGGAGTAGCGCGCCGCGGACGATTCCAGCACCACCGGCAGCGCCGGGTCGCCATTGTCGTAGATGCTGATGTTCAGGTTGTCGGAGCGCCCCGCCGACAGGTGACGCAGGGACGCGGACACGCTTGCGAAGCGCAGGTCCTTCTGCATGGGCAGCACGTTCACGGTGGGGCCGAGCATGCCGACACCGCTCCCGCCCAGGT
Source organism: Nocardia sp. NBC_00511 (assembly GCF_045161165.1). Lineage (NCBI taxonomy): Bacteria > Bacillati > Actinomycetota > Actinomycetes > Mycobacteriales > Nocardiaceae > Nocardia > Nocardia sp. NBC_00511. Next base: position 1,621,677 of record NZ_CP107849.1, on the reverse strand, counting down.
CGGCGAGCATGTCCCCGTACTGGAAATGCTGGTGGCGCAGGATGATCAGGGATTCGGCGCGCACGGCGGCGAGGAGTTCGCCAACCGTGGCGGCCGGATCGACAGCAACCCGCAGCGGCAGGATGTTCGCGGTCATGCCGAGGGCGTGCCGGGAGCGCTTGGCGGGGACGGCCAGTCCGAGCGTGACCGTGCGCGCACCCGAATCCGCGTGCAGCAGCAGCGCGATGGCGGCCAGCGTCCACACCGGCCACGCGGTCCCGGTGGCATCGGCGCGGGCGCGCAGTGTCTTCCATTCGGCCTCGGCCAGGACCCCGGCGTGCCGTAGGAACCGATCGCCGTCCGCCGCTACCGGCGCGGCCGCGAACTGCGGTGGCGGCTGGGACGCGGCGGCCGTGAGCCGTTCGCCCCAGAATGCCCGGTCGGCGGCGAATCGCGTGGAGGCCCGGAATCTCTCGTCCTCGGCGACCAGATCCGTGACCCGGTCGAAAACGGATGCCCGGACCGGGCGTCCGTCGAGCAGCGCGGTGTAGGTGTCGGCGACCCGTCGCACGAAGGCGGCCGAGGCGGCCCCGTCGAGCACCAGGTGATGCGAGCGGACGAACCACAGCGTGCCGGCCGCGCCCACGTCCAGCAGCCGGTGTTCGAACAGCGGTGCCTGCCGCAGGTCGAACGGCATCTGGAGCGCCGACGCCATGAAACGCGTTGCCGCCGCGAGCGGATCGGTGTCGTCGCGGAAGCTGTCGCGATGCAACGGCCAATCGACCGCCGCGTCCACCACCTGTACGACCGAGCCGTCGGCCTCGGTGTCGAAGCGCACCCGCAGCGACTCCGCGCCCGCGGTGACGAGGCGCAGTGCCCGCTCGAACATCGCCTCGTCGAGGCGGCCGTGGATCTGCACGTAGCCGCCGACGATCAGCGCCTGCCCGGTGTCGTCGAGTTGTTCGGCGACCCAGGCGTGTTGCTGCGCGCGGGTCAGCGGCAGGCGCGCGGTCATGGCAGCTCCTGGATGGTCGCGTGCGGGTCGCGGGCGATGGCGGTCAGCAGGTCCCGCAGAGCGGTGCCGATCCCGGTCGCCTGCGACGCGTCGAAAACGTCTCGGCGATAACCGATTCGGACCTCGAGCTGGTGGCCCGGCTCGACGGTCACCGACAGCGGATAGTCGGTGGCGTCACTGAGTTCCAGCGCGGCGTCGCCCAGGCCGTCGAGGGCGGCGACCGCAGTGGCCAGTGCACCGGGATCCACCGGATAGGACTCGAAGGCCAGCAGCGTGTCGAAGAGGATGTCACGCAGCCCCGCCGCGGCGTGGATGTCGGTCAGTCCGAGCTGGTGATGGTCCATGAGTTCGGTCTGCTCGTCCTGCACCGTGCGCAGCAGCTCGGCCACGACGGTGCGCGCGCCGAATCGCACCCGCACGGGAACGGTGTTGATGCACAGTCCGACAATGGATTCCACGCCCGCCAGCGCGGCCGGGCGGCCGGAGACAGTCGCCCCGAAGACCACGTCCTCGCGTCCGAGTCGCCGGCCCAGCAGGATCGCCCAGGCGACCTGCGTCACCGTGTTGAGGGTGACGCCGATCCGGGCGGCCGTCGCGCGCAGTGCGCCGGTGGTCTCCGCGTCCAGCGACCAGCGGTGGTCTCCGATCGTGACGGTGCCCGCCCGCATCCGGGTGACCGGTGCGACGAGTGACGGCCCGCGCACACCGTCCAGTGCCCGTCGCCACGCGCCGACGGCGGTCGCGCTGTCCCGGTTGTGGTTCCACGCGAGGTAGTCGCGGAAGGACGCCTCGGGCGCGGGCAGCGAGTCCGCGTCGGCGTAGAGCGCCACCAGCTCGCGCAGCACCAGCGGCACCGACCAGCCGTCGAGCAGCAGGTGGTGGTGGGTCACGATCAGCACCGGCTCCGCCCCCGCGACCCGCGCGAGGGTGAACCGCAGCAGCGGTGGACGAGCCGGATCGAATCGCCGGGAGCGCTCCTGCGCGGCCAGTGCCACGAGATCGTCCACGGTGTCGCAATCCACCTCACGCCAGGGCAATTCGACGCTCTCGGGGACCACCTGCACCGGAACGCCCGCCCTGTCGAAGACGAAGGCCGCACGCAAACCGGCATGGCGTTGCAGCAGTCGCTCTGCGGCCTCGCGCAGCCGGTCGCGGTCGATCGCCCCGCCGGGGCGCACCACGGTCTGCACGTTGTAGGCCTCGGCCACGCCGCTGTCGGAGGTCGTGGCCATGGAGTGGAACAGCAGTCCCGGTTGCAGCGGGGCCAGCGGCCACACGTCGGTGAGGCGGCCGTAATCCCGCTCCCAGCGGGTGATGTCGGCGCGGGTCACGTCCACCAGCGCGAAGTCCGACGGGGTGTGCCCGCCCGCGTGTGCCTTCCAGGAGTGTCCGGCAATGGCTTTGAGCGCGCTCACCCACAGCCGCGCCAGGTCGGAGACCGCCGCGCTGTCGAGAAGCGTGGTGGGATAGGCGAATCCGGCGCGCAGTCGCCGACCCGTCACGATCGCGTTCACGTCGATGACGGCGGCCGCGGCGAGGTCCGGGTCGGGATCCGCGCCCGGGGTCGTGAGCAGTTCGGTGCCGGGATCCTCGATGCGGCCCAGGTAATTGAAGGCCACCTGCCCGGGCAGCGCCGCCGGGAGCTGTTGCGCGGTCGCGGGGTTCAGGTACCGCAGCAGCCCGTAGCCGATGCCGCGGTCGGGGGTGGCGCGGAGCTGCTCCTTGACCGCGGTGAGCACCGCGCCGGTCGCGTCGCCGCCGATCAGCGCGCCGTGCAGGTCGAGGCCGTGCAGATCGAGCCCGACCGGGTACTGGGAGGTGAACCAGCCGACCGTGCGCGAGAGGTCCGCGCCCGCGACGACGTGCTCCTCACGCCCGTGGCCCTCCAGCCGCAGCAGCGTGTCCCGGGCGGGCACTCCCTGCCGGGCGCGCCACACACCGAGCGCGAGAGCAAGTGCGGCGATGAGGATCTCGTCGACGTCGATGTGGAAGCGCGCGGTGACCCGGCGCAGCAGCGTCTCGGTGATGACATCGTCCACACCGACCTCGACCACCGCCAGCACCGCACCGGTGTCGACGGCGGGATCCAGTGGGCGGGAGCCCAGCAGCGGATCCGGTGTCGCGCACGCCCGCTGCCAGAATTCGAGTTCGGCGACCCGGTCGGGTGTGTGCGCGGCCTCGAGGAGTCCGTGTGCCCAGCGGCGCATGGAGGTGGCGACCGGATCCAGTTGCGGGACAGCGCCCTTCGCATCCATGGCGAGGGCCGCGTGCAGATCGGGCAGCAGGATGCGCCAGGAGACGCCGTCCACGGCGAGGTGGTGCACGGCGATGATCAGTCGGTCCGGCACGGTGCCCCGCTCGGCTGTGAGCCGGACGAACTGTGCCATCACCCCGGCGGCCGGATCGAGGCGATCGAGTGCGGCATCGGTTTCCGCCGCGACGAGTGCTCGCAGGGCATCGGGATCGGCGGTGTCATCGAAGGTGGTGGCGTGCACCAGTGCCGAGGCGTCCAATGCGGGGGCGACATCGAATCGCCAGCTGCCGGAGTCGTCGCGGAACAGCCTGCCACGCAACATATCGTGACGTTCGATCACCGCCGAGACGGCCGTGATGAGAGCGTGCGCACTGGTGTCGGCGGGCAGTTCGACGGTGAGGGTCTGGGTGAACCGCCGGAAGCCGCCGCCGCGTTCGGTCAGCCACCGGGCCACGGGCAGCAGCGGCAGCTCGCCGACCCCGCCGCCCGGCAGTTCCGGCAGCGCGCCGTGGCCATCGCCCGCGTCCGATGTCCGTGCGACCCGGGCGATCCCGGCCACCGTGCGGTGTTCGAACACTTCGCGCGGCGTGAACCGCAGGCCGAGGGCCCGTGCGCGGGCGGACAGCTGGATGGAGATGATGCTGTCTCCGCCCAGCGTGAAGAACGAGTCGTCCAGACCCGGGCGATCGATGCCGAGTACCTCGGCGAACAGGTCGGCCACCAGGTGTTCGGCGGTGGTGTGCGGGGCGCGGTCCGAGCGCGGCGACACGACCGGGTCGGGTAGTGCGGCCACGTCCAGTTTGCCGTTGGCGGTGAGCGGCAGCGTATCGACCACCATGATGGCGGCCGGTCGCAGGTAGGCGGGAAGGCGCTGTGCCAGGTGCGTTTCCAAGGCCTCGACCTCGAGTGCACCGGCGGGTATCACGTAGGCGATCAGGCGGGTCGATCCGGATGCCGCGGCCCGGGCCACGACGATCGCGCGGGTCACCGAGTCGTGTTCGAGCAGTGCGGCTTCCACCTCGCCCGGTTCGATGCGATAGCCGCGGATCTTCACCTGTTGGTCGCCGCGTCCGAGGTATTCCAGCTGCCCGTTCTCGGTCCAGCGGGCCAGGTCACCGGTGCGCAGCATGCGCTCGCCGGGCCCACCGGACGGGTCGGCGACGTAGCGCTCGGCGGAGGTCGCGGGCCGGGCGTGGTAGCCGCGGGCGAGCTGGGTGCCGGTGAGATAGACCTCGCCGCGGACGCCGATCGGTGACGGCCGCAATCGCGAATCCAGCACCCGCACCGTCGTTCCCGGCAGGCCCCGGCCGATGACGCTGGAGCGCGCCGAGTCGGCGTACGCGCGGTCGACCGCGAAGTGGGTGGAGTAGACGGTCGCCTCGGTGATGCCGTACAGGTTCCAGAGTCGAGCCTGCCCGGCGTCCGCGTCGAACCACCCGTGCAGGCCGCGTGATTGCAGGGCTTCGCCCGCGAGGACGAGGTGCCGCAGCGCGGGCACGGCGGCCGGGCGCAGTCCGGTGTCGAGCAGCGCACCGAAGGCGGAGGGGGTCTGGCACAGCACCGTAATGCCCTCGCGGACCAGGAGTTCGGTGAATTCCTGCGGTGAGCGGGTGAGCTCGGCGTCGACGATGACGAGAGTACCGCCGCTCAGCAGCGAACCCCACATCTCCCAGACCGAGACATCGAAGGCGGGCGAGTGGAACATGGTCCACACATCGGCGTGGTCGGTATCGATCAGCGTCCGCGTCGCGGCCAGCAGGTCGACGACATTGCGATGTGTCACGCTGACGCCCTTGGGACGCCCGGTGGATCCGGAGGTGTAGAGCACGTAGGCGAGGTTGTCCGGATCCGGCACGGGCGCAACGAGTTCGGTTTTCCCGGTCAGGCCGATGTCGTCGAGTATCAGGACCGGATAGTGGTCACCGGGCAGTGCGGCCCGGTCGGCCGCCGTGGTGAGCACGCATGCCGGCTTCGTCTCGCCGAGAATGAATTCGAGGCGCTGCGGTGGGCTGCCGAGGTCGAGCGGAACATACGCCCCACCGGATTTCAGCACCGCGAGCAGCGCCACGATCAGCTCCGTGGATCGCGAAACCGCCACTGCGACGAGGGATTCCGGTCGAGCACCGGAGGCAACCAGCACGTGGGCCAGGTCATCGGATCTCTCGTCGAGGTCGCGATAAGTCAGTGTCCGGTCGCCGTATCGCACCGCGACGGCCTCCGCCTGCCGGGCCGCCTGGGTACGGAAGAGTTCGACAAGTGTCATCTCCGTCGTCGGTGCGGCCGGGCGCTGCCATTCCAGCATTCGGTCGCGCTCGACTGCACCGGCCGGGTCGATTTCGGCCGCAACGGTATTCGGGTTCGCGGCCAGCTCCATCAGCACCCGCGTCAACCGCTCCCCCAGCCGCGACACCGTCTGCTCGTCGAACAGCTCGGGCCACCAGCCCGCCATGATGTGCAGGCGATCGGTCAACCGGACGGTGAGCGTCAGCGCGTAGTGCGTCGCCTCCGCAGATCGGACGTCCCCGATCGTCAAACCGGCGTACGCGCGGGCATCCGAGCGCAGGGCGGCTTCGTCGACGGGATAGGTCTCGACGACCACGAGCGTGTCGAAGAGGTTCGGCTCGCCGATCCCGCTCTGCGCGATGATGTCCGGCAGGCCCAGGTGATGATGGGCTCGCAGCGCGAACTGCTCGCGCTGGACCCGCCGCAGCAGCGCGCCGACGGATTCCCCCGGGACCAGCCGAACGCGCACGGGGATCGTATTGATGAACAGCCCGACGATGTTCTCCACGCCCGCGAGCTCGGCGGGGCGACCGGAGACGGTGGTGCCGAACAGGACATCGTCGCGATCGGTGGTGCGCGCCAGCAGGATCGCCCAGGCCGCCTGCACGACGGTGTTCATCGTGACCTCGTGCTCGGCGGCGAGTCGGGTCAGCGCCCGGGTCTGCGCCGGATCCAGATCGAAGGCGCGCTCGCGGGGCACTCCGGTGGGGGCGTGCACCGAGACGGTGTCGGCCAGCAGCATCGGGGCGGTGATCCCGGCCAGGGTTTCGGCCCACACCGGCCGTGACCGCGAATCGTCCTGGCGGGCCAGCCATTCCAGATAGCGCCGGTAGGGCGGCGGCGGTTCGATGGTGAGCCCGGCGTATTCGGCCATGATCTCGCGCAGCAGCAGCGGGATGGACCAGCCGTCGAGGAGCAGGTGGTGACAGGTCACGGCGAAGCGGGTGCGGCCGTCGTCGAGGCGCAGCAGCAGGAAGCGCAGCAGCGGTGGCGCGGTGAGGTCGAAGGGCAGCAGCCGTTCGGCCTCGAGCGTCCGCACGTCCGCACCGGTCGCGGCGGGCAGTTCCAGCTCGCGCCAGGGCAGGACCGCCGCGGCGCTGACGATCTGCACCGGGGCTCCGGCCGCGGTCACCTCGAAGGCGGTGCGCAGGTTGGCATGTCGGGCCAGCGCGGCGTCGGCGGCCGATCGCAGCCGGGCCGTGTCGACCGTGTCGTGCAGGTCCACCACCAGCTGGATGGTGTACACGTCGACCGCGTCGGGATCGAACAGGGCGTGGAACATCATGCCCGCCTGTAGCGGCGTCGCGGGCCACACGTCGGTCAGGGCCGGATACCGCTGTTCCCAGCCGTCGATGTCGCGCTGCGCGACCGTCGCGAGCGGGAAGTCGGACGGGGTGTGCCCACCGCCGGTGTCGGGTGTGCGCGCGTGCCGCACCACCGCGTCGAGCGCGCTGCGCCACAGCTCGACGAGTTCCTCGCCCGCCGCCGTGCCGAACAGTCCACGCACATAACCGAATCCGGTCACCAGCCGCCCACCCAGCACGATGGAGTCCACCTCGACCGCGCCCAGCGCGCCGCGGCGGGCGTCGGGACGAATCGCGGGCATGCCGAATTCGGTGCTGGGCAGGAAGCCGAGTCCGGTGAGTTCCGTCGGAATGTCGAGGCCGGTGATGTGCCCGAAATAGTTGAACGAGATCTCGCCCGGTTCGTGCGGGGCCAGCGCGGCGGCGGTGTCCGCGTTCAGATATCGCAGCAGGCCGTAACCGAAGCCGTGCCGCGGCGTCACCCGCACCTGTTCCTTGACGGCCTTGAGCGCCAGCGCCATGGCCGGGCCGCCGTCGAAGGCGTCGTCGAGGTCCACGCCGGTGAGATCCAGCCGGGCCGGGACCAGGGAGGTGAACCAGCCGACGGTGCGCGACAGTTCGGCTCCGGGCACCGCATCCTGTTCGCGGCCATGGCCTTCCAGGCGCAGCAGCACCGAGCGCTCGGTCTCGCCACGCCAGGACCGCCAGCGGGTCACCGCCAGCGCGAGCGCCGTCAGCAGCGCGTCCGCGACGCCGATCCGGTAGCGCTGCGGGAGGAGGGTGAGCAGGGCGGCGGTCTCGTCCGCGCCGAGTTCGACCGAGGTGTGCGCGATATCGGCGGCCAGATCGCGGCGGGGGTCGAAGGCGCGGTCACCGAAGGCCGGGGCGGGGCCCTCGACGATCTCGCGCCAGAGCGGCAACTCGGCGGTGAGCGCGTCGCTGTGCGCGGCCTCGGCGAGCGCGTGCGCCCAGCGGCGCATGGAGGTCGCGGCCGCGGGCAGCCGCGGCGTGGCTCCGGAGGCGACCGCCGCCCACGCGGCGATGAAGTCCGGCAGCAGGATTCGCCAGGAGACGCCGTCGACGGCGATATGGTGCGCGGCGATGACGAGCAGGCCGGGGGCGGTGCCCGAATCCGGTGTCAGCCAGACGAATCGCAGGACCGCACCGGTGGCCGGGTCGATGCGATCGACGGCGGCGTTCAGCTCGGCTTCGGCCAGGGTCCGCAGGTCCGCGGCCGGGAGCTCGGCGGCGTAGCGGACCTGGTGGATGAGGGCGTCGACATCGATGCTGCCCGGTGGCGCGACCTGTAGACACCAGTCCCCCTCGACGTCGCGGCCGAGGCGTGAGCGCAGCATGTCGTGGTGATCGATGACCGCGGTCAGGGTGGAAACCAGTGCGCCACGGTCGATTCCGACCGGCAGGTGCAAGGTCATCGACTGGCAGAAGCGGTCGAATTCGCCGCCGCGCTCGACCAGGAACCGCACGATCGGGGTCAGCGGCAGATCGCCTGTCCCGCCGCCCGGCAGTTCGGCAAGCATCGGGATCTCTTGTCCGCCATCGGTTTCGGCGACGGCGGCCAGCCGGGCGACGGTGCGGTGCTCGAACACCTGCTGCGCGGTCACCGTGATGCCGTGCGCGCGGGCCCGCGACACCAGCAGGATCGACATGATGCTGTCGCCGCCGAGCGCGAAGAAGGAGTCGTCCACCCCGACCGCGTCCCGGCCGAGCACCTCGGAATAGGCGGCGGCGAGGGCGATCTCGGCGTCCGAGCGCGGGGCGCGGAAGACCCCCGTCTCGACATCGGGGGCGGGCAGGGCGTTGCGGTCCACCTTGCCGGTCCGGGTCATCGGCAGCGCGGGCAGCGCGATGATCGCCGCGGGCACCAGGTGTCGCGGCAGCAGGGTCCGCAGCCGCTGCTCCAGCGCGCCCGGATCGATGCGGTGCCCGGCGGCCGGGGCGGCGTAGGCGATCAGGCGGCCGCCGCCGCCCGCGTGCACGACGGCCACCGCCTGGGCGACGGATTCCTGTGCGGCGAGCACCGATTCGAGCTCGCCGAGTTCGATGCGCACCCCGCGCAGCTTCACCTGGAAATCGGTGCGACCCAGGTACTCCAGCTCGCCGTGGCCGGTCGAGCGCACCAGATCACCGGTGCGGTAGAGCCGCCGACCCGGTTCCCCGAACGGGTCGGCGACGAAACGTGTCGCGGTGAGGCCCGGTTGGCCCGCGTAGCCGCGCCCGAGCATCGGTCCGCCGAGATAGAGCTCCCCCGGCAGGCCCGCCGCGACCGGTCGCAGGCACGCGTCCAGGACGTGGGTGCGAACGTGCCAGCCGGGCGCACCGATCGGCACCCGGCGGGGACTGTCCGCGCCGACCGGATGCCTGGTGACGACGACCGTCACCTCGGTCGGGCCGTAGAAGTTGTCGAAGACGGCGCCGGGCGCGATGCCGGGCAGGGCTGCTGCGAGCGCGGGCGTGATCTGCTCACCGCACAGCAGCACCCGGCGCACGCTGGCCGCCATCGGTGCGGGCACCGCCTGCCGGTGCGCGGCGAGGGTGGAGGGCGTGAACTGGACCGTGGTCACCCGGTGCTCGGCGAGCACCCGGGCCAGCTCGTTCGGGTCGCCGTGCGGACCGAGGCCCTCGATCACCAGTCGTGCGCCGACGGTCAACGGCCACAGCACTTCCCACAGTGCGAGGTCGAAGGTCAGGGTGGTCTTGCGCACCACGGCGTCGGTCTCGTCGAGGCCGTGCAGGTGTTGCATCCAGGCCAGGTGGACGCAGGCCGTGGCATGCACGATGGCCACGCCCTTGGGCTGCCCGGTCGAGCCGGAGGTGAACGAGATGTACGCCAGGTTCTCCGGTCGCAGTGGTGCGCGGCGATCGGCGTCGGTGACCGGGGCGGCGGAGGCGGCGGCCGTGTCGAGGTCCTCGAGGTGGATCACCCGGATGCCCTCGGGTGCGTCGAATCCGTCCCGGCGCGTGGTCAATACGAGCAGCGGCCGCGCGATCTCGACGACGAGGGCATGGCGGGAGCGCGGATGCTCGAGATCCAGCGCCAGATACGCGCCCCCGGCGGCCAGCACCGCGTGCACCGCCACGACCTGCTCGAAGGACGAGTCGAAGGCGAGCGCGACCAGCGTCTCCGGTCCGACGCCGAGCTCGATCAGCATGCGCGCCAGCCGATTCGCGGCGGCGTGCAGTTCCGCGTAGGTCATGCGGGTGCCGTGTCCGACGAGCGCGGAGGCGGCTGGTGATCGGGCGGCCTGCTCGGCGAGCAGGTCGACAAGGGTCGTGGACGGCAGGACCGTGTCGGCGGGAGGCACGCCGAGCAGGCACTCGATCTCCTCCGGGGCGGCGAGATCGATGCGAGCGAGGGGTGTGTGCGGTGCGCGGGCCAGTTCCCCGAGCAGTCGGATCAACCGGTCGCGGTGCGAACGATGCACGCCGCCGACGGCGATCCGCCAGCCGCCGACCGCCTGATCGTCGACGCACACGGTGAACCCGTCGCCGTGCGCGAAGCGTTCGGTGACCGACGCCGAACCGAGAGTCTCGATCGCGGCACCACCGAGCATGCGCACGGCCAGCGGCCACTGCCCGTGCACCGGCGAATCCGCCCACGGCTCATCGATATCGGGGATGAAGCGGTGTCGGCGGGCCTTGCGCAGTTCCCGGCCCACCTGCTTGGCGACGGTGACGAAGTTGACCTGCGCCGTGATCGGAATCCGCAGCGGCACAGCGGTTTCACCGGTGTCCAGGGCGATCACGCACTCCCCTGCCAACGCGGTGCGAGACGTGTAGACCGCCAGGGCGGCCAGTAGCACCGCGGGCGCACCGCCACCGCAGGCGCGCGCGATCCTGGTGAGTTCCGCAGACGACTCGATCGTCGTCCACACCGCGCCGTCCGCGGGCTCGGCGAGATCGGTGGCGAGCGGTTCGGGGCGGGCCGCCTCGGCGAGGGCGTGCTCCCAGTGGTCGCGGTCCGCGGACCAGGTGCCCGATTCACGGTATCGGCGTTCGTTTTCCAGCCGCTCCGCCCGCGACTCGACCGGCGTGGTCGCGCCGGGCGTGCCGCCGAGCAGGTCACGCACGCGGGCGAGGACGAGCAGCGCGCCTGGGTGATCGTTGACCAGTCGGTGATAGCGCTGGTACCAGCCCAGTCGCCCGTCCGGGTACCGGAAGACCGCCTGCCGGTGCAGCGGGCCGCGCGCCACATCCATGGGGCGGGCGCGTTCCCGCTCGATCCACTCGGCGATGTCCTGGCCCGGATCGGTGACCTCGACGCTGGGCACGGCGGCCGGGTGCTCCCGTACCCGGAGCTGCCCCTCGTGCTCATCGAATGTGCTGTGCAGCTGCGGAAATTCGGCCACGGCGGTGTCGATCGCCGTGCGCAGGCGTTCCGCGTCCAACGGGCCGGACAGTTCGAGATACAGATCGACGTAGCGGTCACCGGCGGCCAGGGCGGCGCGCTGCGCGTCGGTCGGGGCCTGCGCCGCGACCGTCTCGGCGCGGGTGGGCTCAACGATAGTCATGGAATCCTCGTCCGGTCTTGCGGCCGAAATGGCCTGCGGCGACGAGCGTCGCGAGGGTGTTCGGGATGCGGTAGTGGTCCTCGCCGGTCTCGCGCCGCAGCACTGCGAGGGTGTCGGCGACGTTGTCCAGTCCGATCAGATCGGCGGTGCGCAGCGGGCCCATGCGGTGACCGAGGCAGCGCTCGAACAGGGCGTCCACCGTCTGCGCGTCGGTGCCGGTGTCGAGGGTGTCGGCGGCCTGCGCGATGCTCAGCATGAGCAGGCGGTTGATGACGAACCCTGCCCGGTCGCCGACGATCAGGGCTTCCTTGCCCAGCGTGGTGAGCAGGGCGAGCGCGCGGGCCATGGTGTCGTCCGAAGTGTGTTGCCCGCGTATGACTTCCACCGCGTCGGTGAGCGGAGCTGGATTCATGAAGTGCAGGCCGAGCACCCGGTCGGGGCGGGCGGTGGCGGCGGCCAGCCGCGCGATGGGGATGGCCGAGGTCGCGGAGGCCAGCACGGTGTCGGTCGGGCAGTGGCGGTCGAGTGCGGCGAAGAGCTCTTCCTTCAGTTCGATTCGCTCGACCGCGCATTCGATGACGAACTCGACCATGCCGAGGTCGTCGATGCGATCGGTCCAGCGCACCCGGCGGGCCGCTCCGAGCGCGGTGGCCCGGTCGCCGCGGCCCAGCAGCAGTGCCAGGCGCATCGCCTCGTTCAGGCCCCGGCGCGCCCGCGCCACGGCCGCCGGATCCGGTTCCACGACAACGACATCGCGGCCCGCCTGCGCCAGGCACTGTGCGATGCCCGCACCCATGGTGCCCGCGCCGATCACCGCCATCACTCCGGTCATCGGGTCACCTCCGCTTCCTCGATGCAGCGCACCGCGATATCCGGCACCGGATCGTTCGGCGTCTGCGCCGAGCCGTGCAGCAGCCCGGTCAGGTCCGACAGCATCTGTTGCGCGTTCGATTCGTCGAAAAGTTCGGTGGCATAGGTCAGTTCCAGCACCGCGGGGTCATCGGCCGACCGGCCGAGCGCCAATTCGGTTGTCTGCGGCGGGCTCTCGCCGAACCAGATGGCCGCCGTACCGGTCGCCGCCGCCGGTGCGGCCAGCGCCGAGACCGCTCGGGCGAGCAGGTCGGCGGCGGTCGGCTCGTCGGCGAGGTCCAGTCGCGCGGTGCCGCTCGCCAGCGCGACGGTGACCTCGTCGGAACCGGAGTACCAGCTCAGCAGTGCCGCCCAGGCGGTGAGCAGCTCCGCATCGCCCGGTGCGGCCGCGAGCCGCTCACACACCGTCCCCGGCGTGTACCGGACCGGGCCGGCGCCACGTGGGCGATCGGTCGGAATATCCAGTGTCGCTTGCAGTTCCGTGGTCGCGGGCGCGGTGGTCAGGAGCTCCTCGATCGAGCGATCCGATGCCGACGCCACGACCTCGGCGAGGAGCTCGAGGTAGGTGGCCGCGAATCCGGCGGCGGTGCGCCGGGTGAACAGCTCGGTGCTGTATTCGAAGCAGGCCAGCATGTCGTGGTCGTCGGTGCGGTCGTAGGTGATCAGGCTGAGGTCGAATTTCGCGGTGCCGGGCGGCAATCCGCCGAAGGCGTTGTGAATGGAGTGTTCGGTGTCGAAGAACTCCACCTCCCCGCCGGTGAGCGGGTTGGCCGAGGCGGTGCCGGTGAGGTCCTGGTGGACGTAGAGCACATCGAACAGCGGCGTGCGCGACAGGTCGCGCTGATCGTCGAGCGCGTTGACGAGGCGCTCGAAGGGCAGTTCCTGATTCTCCAACGCGCCCAGCACGATCGCGCGCACCCGTTCCAGCAGATCGCCCACGGTCGCCGGTCCGGCGAGGTTGGCGCGCAGGGCGACGGTGCTGTTGAAGTAGCCGATCAGGCCCTCCAGCTCGCGACGGGTGCGCCCGGTGGTCGGGGTGCCGACAACCAGGTCCCGCTGACCGCTGCGCCGGGCCAGCAGCAGGTAGAAGGCCGAGAGCAGCACCACGAACAGCGACACCGACTCCCGCCTGGCGACCGTGCGGGCTCCGGCCAGCAACGCCGCGGACACCGTGAACGGTTCCAGCGCACCGGCGAACGTCTTGTGCGCCGGTCGCGGGAAGTCGGTGGGCAGCCGCAGTTTCGGCGCGCCGCGCAGCAGGTGCGTCCAGTACTCGAGCTCGTGGTCGAGCGCGCCCGAGTCGAGCCGCTCGCGATGCCAGTGCGCGTAGTCGCGGTAGCGGATCGGCAGCGGCGGCAGCTCCGCGACGCGCCCCTGCTGTCGGGCGGCGTAGAGCTCGGGGATCTCACGGGCCAGGATTCCGGGCGTCTGGCCATCGGTGACACAGTGGTGGCACACCAGTTGCAGCACATGGGTATCGGCGGCGAGCTCGACCAGCAGGACCCGCAGCATGGGGTCGCGGGCGAGGTCGAAGGGCCGGACCGCGGCCGCCCGGATCAGCTCGCGGGCGCTCGCGGTCGGATCGGGCGCGCCGGAGACATCGACGACCCGGAAGAAGTCACCGAGCGCGGGCCGTACCCGCACCACCGGCAGGCCGCCGTCCTCGACCAGGTTGTAGCGCAACGGTTCGTGCCGCTGCGCGAAGTCCTCGAACGTACCCCTGATCACGTCGACGTCGATGGGCCCGCGCAGCACGTTGACGACCGGATAGTTGTAGAGCATGGTGTCCGGCACCAGCTGATGGTGAAACCACATGCGTTCCTGCCCGGGAGACATCACCAAGGCATCGGTCCGGGTGATGGCGGGCAGTCCGCGCGGGCCCCGGCTCATCTCCGAGGTCGAGCGCGCGCCTTCGCTGAGCAGTTCGGCGAACTCCGCCACCTTCGGCCGCTCGTAGAGGTCCAGGAGTCGCGGGCGGAAGCCGAACGCCTCCTCGACCCGCTCGACCAGTTGCACCGCGATGATGGAATTGCCGCCGACGTCGAAATAGTCGTCGTCCAGGCCGATTTCGGCGTCCGCGTAGAGCAGTTCGCGCAAGGTGCCGCGCAACCAGTCGGCCGCATCCGCCGGTACCGCCGGTACCGAATCCTGTGGTGTCGCGACCGGGGCGGCCGCGATCTCGGCGGGCCGGGCCGCATCGGGCAGGTCGACCCAGCAGCGGACACCGTGCATGGGGTGGCCGGGCAACCGCACCCGGCGACCCCCCTCACCGTGCACGTGAGTCCAGTCCAGGTCGACGCCGCGCTCGTAGAGTCGGCCCAGGATGCCGAGTGTTGCCGTGGAATCGGTTGGGCCGAAAAGGATTTCCGCGTCGGGGCGATCCGCGAGGTCCTCGGCGAGGTAGCGCCCGAGCATGCCGTCCGGGCTGGGGTCGACGAAGACGACCGGACCTTCCCGCAGCATCATGCCCGCCGCCGCTCGCAGCCGCGATCGATCCACCGTGGGAGTCCCTGCGGCATCGCGCAATTCGGCCGGGTCGACCTGCGCGCGCGAGCCGAGCAGATAGCGGGCCGCGAACCTCGACACGCCGCCACTGAGTACCGCCACGAACCGGATGCCTACGGCATGCAGCCGATCGTGCACCGCGAGCTGTGCCGCGAGCAGGTCGGCCGTATCCCCGGTCGCAGGCAATTGATCGGGTAGTGCGACGCGGACCTGCCCGATCGGCCGCGCATCGGGTGAAAGCAGCAGCGCCACCCGGGGCACGACCGGCGCTGCGTTGACGGGATCGGCTGCTGCCCCTCGCCTTTCGAGGTGCTCGGCGAGTTCGGCGGTGTTTCCAGCAACGACCGCGACGCGATGTCCGAAGTGGGCACGACCCCGCCCGAGGGTGAACGCCACGTCCTCGATGTCGACAGGGTTGTCCCCCAACTGCTTCGCGAGGCTGCCGCACAGTTCGGCGAGCGCGCTCGTCGTCCGCGCCGAGACCCCGATCAGCCGGGGCAGTGGTTCCGCCTCGACGGCAAGTGTTCTCACCACCGGGCCGATGTCCGGGGCCTGCTGCACGACGCAGTGCGCATTGGCCCCGCCGAGGCTGTAGGAGCTGACGCCCGCCAGGCGCGGACCCGCACCGTGCCACGGACGCCCGGCGGTGACCACCTCGAGGTGGGCGGCGGCCAGGTCCAGATCACCGGTGGGACGGTGGAAATGCAAGGAGGGGAACAGTTCTCCGCCCGCGACCGACAGGATGGCCTTCACCAGCCCGGCCACCCCGGCAGCATGGTCGAGGTGACCGATATTGGTCTTCACCGATCCGATCGGCAGGGTGCCGTCGTGGTCGGCGAACGCGGTGCGCAGGCCTTCCAGCTCCACGGCGTCACCCAGCCGGGTGGCCGAACCGTGGGCTTCGAGGTATCCGGCGGCGCGGGGATCGACGCCGGCCTTGCTCCAGGCGCGCGCGATCACCCGGGCCTGCCCGGCTGCGCTGGGCGTGCTGATGGTGACGGCGGCATGTCCGTTGTGCAGTACCGCGCTGCCGCGGATGACCGCGTGGATCGGGGCCCGGTCGGCGCGAGCCCGCGCCAGGGTGGTCAGCAGCAGCGCCGCGCCGCCCTCGCCGGGGACGGTGCCGTCGGCGTCGGCATCGAAGGCGCGGACCCGGCCGCCGGGCGAGGCGATCTCGCTCACCGTGCTCGCCGACCACGCCGGAGCACCGTGCACCCGCACGCTGACCCCGCCCGCCAGCGCGTAGTCGGCGTCACCGCCGCGCAATTCGCGGCAGGCGTGGTGCACGGCGATCAGGGAGGCGTTGCAGCCGCTGTCGACCGCGTAGCAGGGGCCGTCGAAGCCGAGCAGGTGCGCGATGCGGGCGGGAACGCCGAAGGGCAGCGTGCCCAGCATCGCGAGCGGGCCGGGATCGACGGCCATGGCGTGGTAGCTGGGCAGCGGCGCGCTGAACACCACGGCGGTAGTGGCCGCGCGCAGGGTTTCCGGTGCGTATCCGGCATCCTCGATGGCGCGATACGCCAGCTCCAGGGCGATCCGCTGCTGCGGATCCATCAGGGCCGCTTCACGTTTCGACAGGCCGAAGAACGCGTAGTCGAAGACGTCGATATCGGTCAGGTGACCCATGGGCAGGTATCGGACGCGACGGTCCAGGCCGGTCGCCTCGGCCCGGGACTCCGGCATGGCACCGATGGAATCCCTTCCGGTCGTGAGGTTCTCGCGGAACTCGGCGAGATTCGCCGCGTCCGGGAAGCGCGCGCCGATGCCGATGACGGCGATGTCGTCATCGCGTAGAGCAGGTGCGGTCACGATGTCCTTCACACTTCGAATGCCAGGGGAACGTCCGCCGCGGCGGGCCGCGCCGGATCGGCGGACAGTGCGGCCGCCTGCGCGGCCACGGTGTCCAGGTCGAACAGCAGACCCACCGAGATCGCGCCCGGCCAGCGCGCCTGCAAGCCCAGGTGCAGGCCGACGACCCGGTGCGAGTTGCCGCCGACGTCGAGAAAGCGGTCGGTGCGGTCGAATTCGTCGTGTTGCAGCACCTGCGACCAGATCTCGCCGACGGCGCGCTCGGTGTCGGTCCAGTCGGCGCGCGAGACCGGACGTCTGCCGGATCCGGTCAGCAGGGCGCGCAGGGCCGATTCGTCGAGCTTGCCGCTGCCCGGCGTCACAGGGAAAACGTCCAGTGCCACGAAGCGGGCCGGAATCGCCTCCGGCACCACATGTTCGGCACAGAAGCCGGACAGCGCGCTCACCGCCGGTGGTTCCGCGGCAGGGTCGACGGGTACCCAGAAGGCTGCCAGGTACCCGGGGCCGTCGGGATCGGCGACGAACAGCACGACGGCGGCGCGAACGGCGGGATGGTCGGTCAGGATCGCCGCGATCGCGCCACGTTCGATCCGCACGCCGCGCACCTTCACCTGATCGTCGAGGCGACCGTGGAACTCGATGTCGCCGTGGGCATCCAGGCGGGCCAGGTCGCCGGTGCGGTACATGCGCGCGCCGGGCACCACGGCGAAGGGATCAGCGACGAAGCGGGTGGCGGTCAGCCCCGGGCGGCCCGCGTAGCCGTCGGCGATCTGCCCGCCGCCGAGGTAGAGATCGCCGCGGGCGCCGCGACCGACCGGACCCAGCTTGTTGTCCAGGAGATGACTCGTGGTGCCGCGGGCGGGCTTTCCCATCGGGACGATCCGGTGCGAGGTGTCCGCGACGTACGGCCCGATACAGGTGATCGTCGCCTCGGTCGGGCCGTATTCGTTGTGCAGCGCCACACCGGGCAGCGCCGCGCGGTGCTCGTCCACCAGTCGAGGCGGGACGGCCTCACCCATCAGGATCACCGTCCGCAGCGGCGGCGACGGTCGCGTCAGCCGGGGCAGCGCCAGGCGATACAGCGACGGGGTGGCGATGAAGTGCGAAACACCTTGGCGGCGCGACAGTTCGGTGACGGCATCGATATCGCGGATCATCTCCGCGTCGGGGAACACGCTGGTGCCGCCGACAGCGAGCGGCCACACCACGCCCAGCAGGGAGCCGTCCCAGATCAGCCGCAGTGCCGAGCACACGACCGGCGGGCCGTCGAGGTGGGCATCGTCGCGAGATCCGATGCGAGCGGCGAGGTTCGCGCGCGAGACCACCACGACCTTCGGTGTGCCGGTGGAGCCCGAGGTGGTGATGGCATAGGCGGGCGCGAGGCGAGGCGGCGGACCGGGTAGCGCGAGTTCGGGCGGATTCGCCGGTGCCGCAATGTCGATGACCGCCGGACCCTGTGTGGCGTCCGCCAGTGCCACCGCCGCGTCGCCGGGGGTGAGTGGATCGCGGCCCTCGATGATCACCGCTCCGCAGTCCAGCGCCGCGAGCACCGCACCGAGCGATGACTCCCCACCGTGGCCCGGTTCGATGACGCACCAGGCCGCGGCGGCGCGCAGTGCCGCGATCATGCCGATCACCGTGTCCAGACGCTGCTGCTGATACACGACCACCGTCTGCCCGGGGCGCACTCCGGCGGCGAGTAGTCGGCGGGCGAGAGTCCTTGTCTCGGCGTCGAGTTCGCGATAGGTCAGCGACCGCTGCCCCACCACGACGGCGAGCCGATCGGGCACCCGCTCGAACTGGCGCAGCAGCCCGTCGAGCAGATCCGTCATCGGATCACCTCGACATGCCCGGTGCCGCCGATGTGCTCGGCGGGCACGGCGCAGGTCAGCAGGATGCGGTCGCCGTCCCTGTCGGCCACCTCGAATCCGGCGAACCGCAAGGTCACCAGCATGACCCGATTGCGGGGCGTGGCAATGAAATCCGCCGCCGGTCGCAATCCGGCGGCCTGCGCGCGGCGCACCACCTCGGCGATGAGGGTCGTGCCGACTCCGCGCGACATCACCCGGCAGGACATGAGCAGCAGCAACAGCACCGCGTCGTCGCCTCGCCGTTCGGTCACCGCCAACCCGATCGTGCCGTAGCCGCCGAATCGGTCGGTGAGGGACGCGACCAGCACCTCATGCCGCGCAGACGCGCACAGTGCCCGCAGTTCGTCCATGTCGAAGGTGACACCGGTGGTGTTGAGCTGATGGGTGCGTTCGGTCAACTCGTGTGCGCGCAGCAGATCCGCATCGGTGGCGGTGCGGACCGTCATGATCAGGTCCAGCGAGGCCAGGAAGTCCGCGTCCGAGCCGCTGAATTCAGCGGCCGATGTCGTGCGCTCCCGCTCCGCGCGATACAGCGCACGGCGGTGGCGCGCCTCGGAAGTCGCTGTGGCCGGGGTGAATTCGGGAAGGTCCATTAGCTCGGCGGCCTGCTCCGCCGGGTAGCAGCGGACCTCGGGGAAGGCGGCGGCCACCTCGGCGCGCTCGACCGGGTCATTGTCGATGAAGGCGATGGTGTCGCGGCCGATGCCGAGCGTCTCGGCGATGCGGCGGACGGCCTCCGACTTGGGGCCCCAGCCGATCTCGACCGCCGAGAACATGTCCTCGATGCCGTGCGTGCGCAAATGCGCTGTCGCGACGGCTTGTTCACCGCGACTCGCGACGGCATGCAGGATGCCGCGCTCATCCAGAGTTCGGATCGTGTCCAGCACTTCAGGTTTCGGGGCACCGGCGTCGGACTCCAGCACCACGCCGGGCCACACCGTGTCGTCGAGATCCCACACCAGGCACTTGATCGTCGGCACCGTCACACCCTCCGCAGCAGGGCGGCGCTCCAGGCGGCGACCGGACTGCTGTTCAGCACCAGCGCGTAGGACCCCGGCGCGTGGGCCGGGGCGGCCGCCTCCAGATTGAGCAGCACATCCATCGAGCCCAGATGGCCGTAGGCGGCGAGATTGGCCTGACAGACCTTGTCGACCGGACGGCCCAGGGCTTCGACCCAGAAGGCGAACGCGCCCACCGACAGGTTCTGCATGAGAACAGGACCCACCGCGTCCTCCGCGATATCGTTGCGGCGCAGTAGTTCCGGAATGATCGCGTCGAAACGCTTCTTGCTCTCGACCGCGAGCCGGAAGGAATAGGTGGATTCGTCCGCGCACTCCTCGACCCATTCCTCGGCATCGATGTCGCGGTAGTCGATGTGGAACAGATCCGCGTATCTGCCTTCGCTGCGCACGATCTGGTCGACGAACTCCCAGCGGCCGGGTCCGGAAGTGGAGACCAGCACTGCGGCCGCGCCATCGCCGAGCACGGTCATCGGGGCGCGGTAGCGATTGCGGGTGGGCGTCTTGGCGGCGGTGACCACCAGTGCGTGGCGGCAGTGCGGATCCGCGCGCACCAGGCCGACCGCGAGAGTCAGTGCGGCGGAAACGGATACGCAACCGAGGTCACCGGCCGCCGCCGTGAAGGCGCGGGCCGCCCCGAGCCGGTGTTGCAGCCGGGTCGCCTCCGAGGCGAGCAGGTATTGCGGCGCGCGGCCGGTGACCAGGATCAGCGCGTCCAGATCCGCGGCGGCGAGCCCGGCCTCGTCCAGTGCCAGGCGGGCGGCCTCGGCCGCCAGGTCGACCTCGGTCAGATCGTCCGCGGCGCAGACCGTGTCGATGCCCAGCGCCAGCGCGTGTTCGCGACGGTTGGCGGGCAGATAGTCCAGCTCGTCCAAGGTGGCGACCGCGACGGTCGAGTCCGGGAACCAGGTCGAAACCGGTCCCAGCAGTACGCGTTCGCTCATGCGCGGGTACCCCGCACGACGTGCTCGCCCATGGTCACCTCGGCGACCTCCTGTGCTCCCTCGATGATCTGCATGACCTTGGCGTCGCGATAGAACCGGCCGATCCGGCTGTCGGGCAGGCAACCCGCCGCGCCCAGCACCTGCACGGCCCGCTCACTGACCGCCGCCGCGACACCGGCGGCCGCGTACTTGGCGGCGATGGTGGCGATCAGCGCGTCCGGAGATTTGGCTGTGCGGGCGGCCGCGGCCCGCTCGCACAGCGCCTGCGCGCCTTCGACTTCCGCCCAGCTGCGGCCGAGCGTGGCCCGGATCAGCTGATGGTCGGCCAGGACCGTGCCGCCCTGCGTGCGGCCCGCCGCGTGGGCGGCCGCATCGTCGAGGCAGGCGCGGGCCAGCCCGACGCCGCCCCAGGCCACGGTGTAGCGGCCGTGATCCAACGCGGTGCCGATGACATGGGACAGGCCGAATCCCGGCGGCGCGATCAACCGCGCGGCGGGGATGCGCACCCGGTCGAATCGCACGGTGGCCAGCCGGGTGCCGCGCAACCCGAGACCGCTCTGCGCCGGATCCACCTCGACCCCGGGACGATCCCGGTCCACCAGTGCGGCGCACAGTCCGCCCGGCGCGCGACCGAGCACCAGATAGACGTCGGCACGCTGACCGAAGGTCACCCACAGCTTGGTGCCGGACACCAGCACGTCGGCACCCTCGGTCTCGAAAGTCGTTGTGACAGCGGATAGCTCGGTCCCCGCCCCTGCCTCGGTCGCCGCCAGCGCGGCGATGACGTCACCGGAGGTCAGCCGCGGCAGCCACGTCGCCCGCTGCGCCGCGCTCCCCCACCGGTCCACCGCCGCGGCCACCATGCCGTGCACCGTCAGCAGTGATCGCAGACCGGAGCACACCCGTCCGAGCGTCGCTGCCAAGTCTCCGAGTTCGCGTGCGTCCAGGCCCGCGCCACCGCTGCGCACCGCCCGATCCGCCGCGAGCACACCGTGTTTCGCCGCGAGCGCGATCACCTCGTCGGGCAGGCCGTCCCGATCCCAGTGCGCCGCATCGCGATCCGCGGCCCGCACCAGTTCGTCCACCTCGATCACGAGCGACTGTCCCCGCCCCGCTTGCGGGCCACGAACGCCGCGGCCCGTGCGGCGCTGCGGAAGTTGTCGAGTTCGAGGTCGTCGACGTCGACCTCGATGCCGTAGGTGCTCTCCACGTGCACGACGATCTCCAGTGCCCGCAGCGAATTCACCAGACCGAGCGCGAAGATATCGTCGTCGGCGGCCAATTCGATCTCGGCCATCGAGCCGAAATAGGCCAGCAACTCCTCGGTCAACTCCACCGACAACCCTCTCGCAGTCCCACACGGCGAGCACACAACCCGTGCCGCCGCGTAGACCACGACATCACCGCGGTGGCCCCTGAACAAGCCCCGGGTTTCACGGGCGGGAGGGTCAGGGGCGCGGCTGGTGCTTGTCGCGATAGCTCTCGATATCGGCGTTGAAGCGGGCCAGATAGCCCGCGAGCGCGGCGATGTCGGCCTCGGGCCAGGACTCCAGGATCCCGTCCAGATGCCGGATGGTCTGCGCGCGTTCGGCATCCAGCCGGGTGACGCCGTCGGCAGTGACCCGGAACTTGCGGGCGATGCCGCCGTCCGGATCCGGAATGCGCTCGGCCAGGCCGGCGCGCAACAGCGCGGCGGTCTGGCGGTTGAGGGTGGAGGCGTCCAGGCCGAGGATGTCGCTGAGCTGACCGATAGACAGCGGGCCCTCGCCCTGCAGCATGCTCAGCAGCAGGTAGGCACTGCGATCGAGGCCGTTGTCCGCGCCCTTGCGCGGGATCAGGCTGTAGCGACCGAACAGCATGGTCTCGAATTCGAGCAATTCGGTGGGCCTGGTCACTCGTCGTCCTTCCGCCGATCCGCGCTGGTCCGCGGGCCTGTCCGCATCCCCACACCTTACGGGCCGTGCATCGCACACTGAATGTGCATCATACATTCGATATGTATAGTGCACATAGTTCATGCGTGAGGAGAAGCTATGTCCACGATCGAGCCCACCGCCCGGGCCTCCGGCGACCCGAGAACACCCGACGCCGCGCACGCCCGCAGCACGCTGGCGGTGCTGGCCTACACCGGCGTCATCGCGTCACTGATGCAGACGCTGGTCGTTCCGCTACTGGGCGACCTGCCCCGAATCCTGCACTCGACGGCCGCCAACACCTCGTGGGTCGTCACCATCACCCTGCTCGTCGCCGCGGTCGCCACCCCGGTCGCCGGACGACTCGGCGACATGTACGGCAAGCGGCGCATGCTGATCATCTCGACGATTCCGATCATGATCGGGTCGGTCGTGTGCGCACTGTCCAGCTCACTGATCCCGATGGTCGTCGGGCGCGGCCTACAGGGGCTCGGCGTCGGCACCATCCCGCTGGCCATCGCACTGCTGCGCGACGTGATGCCGCCGGAGAAGCTGGGATCGGCCATCGCACTGATCAGTTCGTCGCTGGGCATCGGCGGCGCGCTGGGTCTGCCGATCGCCTCGGCGGTCACCGAATACAGCAATTGGCGCGTGATGTTCTGGGTCGCAGCCGGTCTCGTCGCCGTCGCCACCGCGCTGATCGTCTTCGTGGTGCCCGAGGGCAGCGCCGAGGGACCGGCCGGACGCTTCGACGTGCCTGGCGCACTGCTGCTGGGCGCGGCCTTGGTGGCGTTGCTGCTGCCGGTGTCCAAGGGTGCGGCGTGGGGCTGGACCAGCGGCGACACCCTCGGACTGTTCGCGACTTCGCTTGCGCTGCTGCTGATCTGGGGCTTCTGGGAGTTGCGCGCGCCGGAACCGCTGGTGGATCTGCGGATCACCGCCCGGCCGCAGGTGCTGGTCACCAATATCGCCAGCATCGCGGTCGGCGTCGGCCTCTACGCGTTGCAGCTGAGCCTGCCGCAGCTCATGCAGCTGCCGAAGTCGCTGGGCTACGGGCTGGGGCAGTCCATGGTCGCCATGGGCCTGTGGATGGCCACCGGCGGCGTCATGATGATGCTGATCTCCCCGATCGGTGCGAAACTCTCCGCCGCCCGCGGCCCGAAGGTCACCCTGGTCTCCGGCGCGCTGGTGATGGCCGTGGGTTACGGTGTCGCACTGCCGCTGATGGGCACCATCTGGGGGCTGGTGATCGTGAACATCATCTGCAGCACCGGCGTCGCGTTCGCCTACGGGGCGATGCCCGCGCTCATCATGGGTGCGGTGCCGCAGTCGGAAACCGCCGCCGCCAACAGCTTCAACACCCTGATGCGGTCGATCGGCACCTCGGTCTCCTCCGCGGTGGTCGGCGCGGTGCTGGCGCAGATGACGATTTCGGTGGGCGGGCACAGCATTCCGACCGAGCACGGCTTCCGCACGGTGTTCCTGATCGGCAGCGTCGTCTGCCTGGCGGCCGCGCTCATCGCGGCCTGCATCCCCGTCCGGCAGGCCATGCGCGGCGACCGGACCCGGCCGGAGGCGGCGAAGGCGCTGGCCTGACCGCCGAAAGCCCTGGCAGACAAACGAATCCGCCCCGGAGCATCGGCTCCGGGGCGGATCACGTGCTACGACAGGCGGTTACTTCTCGCCGGTGTATTTCGCGCCCAGCTCACGGAAGCGGTCCATGGCCTCCGCGGCGCGCATCTTGTCGTTGGAGCGGATGGCCATCATCGGCACGTACTCGTCGTGGACGAGTTCCAGCCGCGCCCAGGACTTCTTGTCCGGGAAGGAGATGCCGCGAATGTCCGGCCAGCCGAACTCGCTGTCGCCCAGGATGTTCCGCACCACCACGCCCTGCGCCCCGACCCGCACCCGGGGGCGCGCCAGCAGCAGCACCGCACCGGCCAGCAGCAGCCCGAACACCATCAGGGCGATCTGATCGGAGACCCGGAAGTTCACGCCGGTCGACCCGTGCCGCAGCACGATCCCGCCGAAGATGAAGATCGCCGCCAGCACTCCGGCCACGATCCGCACGGTGAAGATCGCGTGGTGCGGACGCACTTCGAGATCCCAGGTGCCGTCCACGGACCGCTGCTGCGCCCGCACCCGGCCCTCGGCGCTGTACGGGTCGAGAGCCACTTCGGGTTCGGATGCAGACTCGGTCATGGGGTCGGACTCCGTCTTCATCGCTTATACGGTCTGGGAGAGTTCACGCAGGGTGAGCGCGGCGTCGAGGGCGGCGGCCGCGGCCTGCTCACCCTTGTTCTCCACCGAGCCCTCGAGCCCGGCGCGATCGAGGGCCTGCTGCTCGGTGTTCACGGTGAGCACGCCATTGGTGACCGGAGTGCTCTCGTCGAGGGACACCCGGGTCAGTCCGGCGGTCACCGAATCGCACACGTACTCGAAATGCGGTGTCTCACCGCGTACTACGACACCCAACGCGACCACCGCGTCATGGCTGCGGGCCAGCGCCTGCGCGACCACCGGCAGCTCCATGGCACCGGCGACGCGGACCACGGTGATGTCGGCGACGCCGGCGTCGCGCGCGGTCTGCTCCGCGTTGGCGACCAGCGCGTCGCAGATGGTGGTGTGCCAGCGCGACGCCACGATCCCCAGCTTGAGGTTCTTGGCATCGGCGAGCTCGAAGGTCGGTACACCCGTACCGCTCATCGTATTACGCCCTCTCGGTAGTCAGTTCGCGGTTTCGCCCAGGTCGAGATCGTCGAGGCCGACCAGGTCGTGGCCCATGCGATCACGCTTGGTGCGCAGGTAGTGCAGGTTGTGCGAATTCGCGCGGACCGGCATCTGGACGCGCTCGGTGATGCTCAGGCCGTAGCCCTCGAGCCCGGCGCGCTTGTCCGGATTGTTGGTCAGCAGCCGCATGGAACGGATACCGAGGTCGGCGAGAATCTGTGCGCCCGTACCGTAGTCGCGCGCGTCGACCGGCTGGCCGATTTCCAGATTCGCGTCCACGGTGTCCAGTTTCGCCTGATCCTGCACCTGGTAGGCCTGCAACTTGTGCATCAGGCCGATGCCGCGGCCCTCGTGCCCGCGCATGTAGAGCACCACGCCGCGGCCCTCCTCGGCGATCAGCTGCATGGCGGCTTCCAGCTGCGGGCCGCAATCGCAACGCAGCGAACCGAACACGTCACCGGTGAGGCATTCCGAGTGCACGCGCACCAGCACGTTCTCACCCTTGCCGTCAGCACCGGCGAGGTCGCCCATCACCAGGGCGATGTGCTCGGTGTCGTCGTACTCGGACTTGTAGCCGATGGCCTTGAACTCGCCGTGCTCGGTGGGGATCTTGGCCTCGGCGATGCGCTCGATGTGCTTCTCGTTGCGGCGACGCCAGGCGATCATGTCGGCGATCGAGATGAGCGCCAGATCGTGTTCGTCGGCGAAGACGCGCAGCTCCTCGGTGCGCGCCATGTCACCGTCGTTCTTCTGGCTGACGATCTCGCAGATCACACCGGCGGGGCTGAGCCCGGCCATCCGAGCCAGATCCACCGCGGCCTCGGTATGACCGGGCCGGCGTAGGACGCCACCTTCCTTGGCACGCAACGGAACCACGTGCCCGGGGCGGGTCAGGTCGTCGGACTTGGAGTTCCGATCGGCGAGCACCCGCATGGTGGTGGCGCGGTCGGCCCCGGAGATACCGGTGGTGATGCCCTCGCGGGCGTCGACCGAGACGGTGTAGGCGGTGCCGTGCTTGTCCTGGTTGATCGCGTACATGGGCGGCAGGCCCAGGCGATCGCAGTCCTCACCCGTCAACGGGACACAGATGTAACCGGAGGTGTAGCGAATCATGAACGCCACCAGTTCGGGGGTGGCCTTCTCCGCGGCGAAGATGAGGTCGCCCTCGTTCTCCCGGCCCTCGTCGTCGACGACGACGACCGCCTTACCGGCGGCGATGTCGGCGACTGCGCGCTCGATGGTGTCGAACCTGGTCACGTCTGTTGTGCTCCATCTCGAATTAGGTGCCTCATTACAGTAGGCCAGCGCGCCTGTCCGTTTTGCGCGGCCTCCCGGTGATCAGCCTCGCTGCACGAGACGCTCGACGTACTTGGCGATGATGTCGACCTCGAGGTTCACGGTGGTGCCGACCGGGGCGGTGCCCAGGGTGGTGAGCTCGCGGGTGGTCGGGATGAGCGAGACCTCGAAGTAATCCTTGGCGGCGTCGGCGTAGGCCTCGTCGGCCAGGCCGACCGCGGAGACGGTCAGCGAGATGCCGTCGACGGTGATCGAGCCCTTCTCCACCACGTAGCGGGCGAGGCTGTCGGGCAACGAGATTCGCACCACCTCCCAGTTCTCGTGGGGGGTGCGCGAGACGATCGAGCCGGTGCCGTCGACGTGGCCCTGCACGATGTGGCCGCCGAGGCGGCTGTTGACGGCGGCGGCGCGCTCGAGGTTCACCCGCGAACCCGACGCCAGGCCACCGATGCTGGAGCGGTCGAGGGTTTCGGCCATCACGTCGACGGTGAAGGTGTCGCCGGTGACCTGCTGGTCGACGACGGTCAGGCAGACGCCGTTGACCGCGATGGAGTCCCCGTGTCCGGCATCGGAGGTGACCAGGGGGCCGCGGATGGTGAGCCGGGCCGAATCGTCCAGCTGTTCGGTGGCGACGATCTCGCCCAGCTCCTCGACGATGCCTGTGAACATGCCAACCTCTTCCGTACGCCTGGGCGGGTTCCCTGCCGCGCGGACCCACTGACGGGCCCGCCGCTCGAGCCAACAGCCCCGACCGCGCCCGGTATTCCCCGGGTCGGCGCGGCTGCCCCACCAGCCTAACGACGCCGAGTCGTAGGCGACATGCGGCCTTGTTCACTGGAGCGTTGGATACCCGGCGTCGTTCGAAATCGGGCATATGCCAACTTGCGATCACCTAATTGTCCGAAATATCGGAGATCGTTATTTGAAATGGTGGAATTTACCCATCACATGATCATCTTGACCAGGACAAACACGGTAGGTACCCACTTCGCGACTCACCTACACCGAAATCTTGCGCAAAGACAAAAATGGTCGCAAGATTGTTATGCAGCTGATTCCGGCAGTTCAACTTCTCAGCGAGCAGTTCGACGCAGAACCGTTCCGGCACCCAGGTCCGCTCCAGGTCCCCGGGTGATCTTCGCCAGTAATCGAACCGAAGGAAGGTTGGACCCCGCGCGGGTCGGATCCAGGTGGCAAACACAACAATTCGGAAAGATGGGGGTGCGGCGTGACCACGCTTCTCGATTCGACACTCGAAGTTCGCTGCGTGCAGTACCGGCGCGAATTTCACCTGCCGGCATCGATAGATCCGACGTCACGACACATCCTGCTCGATATAGGCAGCCGTTACGGCGCGATCACCATGCCCGCCGAACTCGGCGAACGCGTCCAGCAGGCGCTCACCCAGGCCGATCTGGCCGGACCGGTCGTACATCACCCCCGGGCCCGGCGCTGGACCTTCATCACCGGCCCCGCCCGGCCCGACAGCCTGAGCAAGTCCGTCGCGGCCGCACTGTTCCGGCTCTACGCCACCGTCGCGTGCTCGGGCGCACAGGTCGTGCTCCCCTCCGCCGACGACGAGCGCACCGGCTACCGCACCTGGGTGCACTCGCCGGAATCCCTCGACACCGTCCCACCGCTCGAATCGGTGATCGAGGCGCTGCTACGGCGCTAGCGCCACTACTCCGACGCGAGAGCTTCGGCCGCGATCACCTGCTGCCGCAAGGCTTCCACGGTCGCGGCCGGATCCGCAGTCCCGTACACCGCCGATCCGGCGACGAAGCAGTCGACGCCCGCCTCGGCGGCCTGCTCGATGGTGTCCATATTGATGCCGCCGTCGATCTCCACCACCAGGCGCAGCTCACCGGCGTCCACCAGCCGACGCACCGCACGCGCCTTGTCGAGCACGTGCGCGATGAAAGACTGTCCGCCGAAACCGGGTTCGACGCTCATCACCAGCAGGGTGTCGAAATCGCGCAGGATCTCGAGGTAGGGCTCGATCGGGGTGTTCGGCTTCACCGCGAGCCCGGCCTTCGCGCCCGCCGCCCGGATGTCGCGCGCCACCGCGATCGGATTGTCGGTCGTCTCGGCGTGGAAGGTGACGTTGTAGGCGCCCGCCTCGGCGTAGCCCGGGGCCCAGCGCTCCGGGTTCGCGATCATCAGGTGGCAGTCCACCGGAATGTCGGTGACCTTCAGAATGCTCTGCACCACCGGCAAACCCAGCGTCAGGTTGGGCACGAAGTGGTTGTCCATCACATCGACGTGCACCCAGTCGGAGCCCTCGATCGCCCGCAGCTCATCGGCGAGGTGCGCGAAGTCGGCGGAGAGGATGGACGGGGCGATCATCGGCGCGGGGCGGTGGAACGGCGCGGAAGGGGTGCACACAGGCGGCATTCTATCGGCTGTCCGACGGTGAAACTGCCACGCGGTGGGCCATTGGGCTGATTGCGGGGCACCGAAATGGGTAGCCTCTACAAGGTGATCAACATTTCGGCGGAACAAGGGCTGCGGGCCACACCGGTCGAGATCGGTGTCGCCGCCTCCGTCTCCCAGTTGCCCATCGTGCGCGGACTCGCCGAAACCCTGGTGCTACTCAGCGATTTCACCCTCGACGAGGTCGCCGACATTCGGCTCGCCGTCGACGAGGCGGCCTCCACGCTCATCGCGCTCGCCGCACCGGGCACCACCCTGCAGTGCAGATTCACCGTCGGGGAGGCCGATCTGATCGTCCGGGTCAGCGGGATCGCCACCGCCGAGGGGCTGCCGGATCAGCGCAGCTTCGGCTGGCATGTGCTGCGCACCCTCTCCGACGAGGTCACCGCCACCCAGGGCGAATACGATTCCGCGATCTCCGGATACCCGACCGCCGTGGAGTTTCGGCGGGTCCGGGGGAAAGCGTAGTGACCGACGGCGACGCCATGCTCTCACCCGACCCCGCCTCCACCGCGCCCGACTCGTCCGGTCCGACGGCCGATCTCGGCGCGGCGCAATCGGATCCGGCCCCGCAACCAGTGGCCGACGACGCCGAGACGGTCGAGGAGAACGACACCGTAGAGGTCGACGCCGAGGAGGCGGAGGAAGTCGCGGAGGAAGTCGCGCGCAGCGGCTCCGGGTACGACGACGTGGCCGGGCTGTTCGAGCGACTCGCCGCCGCCCCGCCCGGTTCCGCCCGGCGTGCCGCCCTGCGCGGGCAACTGATCAACCGCTGCATCCCGCTCGCCGACCACATCGCCCGCAAATTCAGCGGGCGCGGTGAGCCTTTCGACGACCTCACCCAGGTGGCGCGGGTCGGCCTGGTGCACGCCGTCGACCGCTTCGACGTCTCGCGCGGCTCCAACTTCCTGTCCTTCGCGGTGCCCACCATCATGGGCGAGGTGCGGCGCTACTTCCGCGACAACACCTGGGCCATGCGGGTGCCGCGGCGCGTCAAGGAAACCCACCTGCGCATCGGGGCCGCCATCGACGCGCTCTCGCAGCGACTGGGGCGCTCCCCCACCGCCAAGGAGATCGCCGCC
Source organism: Nocardia sp. NBC_00511 (assembly GCF_045161165.1). Classification (NCBI taxonomy): domain Bacteria; kingdom Bacillati; phylum Actinomycetota; class Actinomycetes; order Mycobacteriales; family Nocardiaceae; genus Nocardia; species Nocardia sp. NBC_00511. The sequence goes on along the minus strand of NZ_CP107849.1, from coordinate 1,591,841 downwards.
GAACTCGGCATCGACCCCGACGAGGTGACCCAGGCCGTCATCGCCGGAAACGCCTACCAGCCCAGCAGCATCGACGCCGTCTCGGTCGGCCGCGACACCGAGGCCTCCCTGCTCGACACCCTCGGCGAAGAGGAAACCCAGTTCGACCGGGTCGAGGAATACGTCGCGATCCGCCCGCTGCTCGCGGGTCTGCCCGAACGCGAACGCCGCATCCTCACCATGCGCTTCTTCGAATCCATGACCCAGACCCAGATCGCCCAGCAGATGGGCATCTCACAGATGCACGTCTCGCGCATCCTCGCCAAAACCCTTGCCCGCCTGCGGGATCAGACCGCCCGCGAGTGACCGGGCGCGAGCCCACCGCTGTCCGCTGATCGGCACAATGACGTGCCGGACGCCGCCTCGACATTCCGTCACGTACACCCGAAGACGCCGAATCACTACCGCCGATATCCCCCGCATTGCCGCACGAGTCCGCGGCTGCTCATGCACCGGGCATGAATTCTTGTGGCGCACGAAGATCGGGAAAGTGATCGTCGCGGCTCGGCTGCGGCGCTCGAACCGAACGCCCCGGACCGACCGAAATCGGCCCGGGGCGTCAAGTGTCAGGCGTCGAGGGGTTTGCGCAGGGCCGCGAGGAACATGGCGTCGGTTCCGTGGCGGTGCGGCCACAGCTGGGCGCCGGGACCGTCGCCCAGATCCGGTACGCCCGGGACCAATTCGCGGGTGTCGAGTTGCTCGGCACCGATACTCTCGGCGACCTCCGCGACGACGGCCACCGTCTCCGACAGGTGCGGTGAGCAGGTGGAGTAGATGACCACGCCGCCGGGGCGAACCAGATCCCATGCGGCGGTGAGCAGTTCACGCTGCAGGATGACCAGGTCGGCGACGTCGGAGGGCTGGCGACGCCAGCGGGCCTCCGGGCGGCGGCGCAGCGCGCCCAGGCCGGTACAGGGGGCGTCGACCAGGACGCGATCGAAGCCCGGGGTGAGACCGCTGTCGCGGCCATCGGCGACGTGGACGTCGACCGGCAGGCCGCGGGTGGCCTGGCGGACCAGCTGGGCGCGATGTTCGGCGGGCTCGACGGCATCGACGCGGAAGCCGTCGATATCGGCGAAAGCGGCCAGCAGCGCGGTCTTTCCGCCGGGGCCGGCGCACAGGTCCAGCCAGCGGCCGCCGTCCGGGCCCTCGAGCGGCGCGCGGGTCAGGGCCAAGGCGACCAGCTGGCTGCCTTCGTCCTGCACGGCGGCCAGACCCTCGCGAACCGGTTCCAGCTTGCCCGGGTCACCGCTGTCGAGGTACACCGCGTAGGGCGACCAGCGGCCCTCCTCGCCACCGGTGACCAGTGCCAGCTCCTCGGCGGACATCTCGCCGGGGCGCGCCACCAGGTGCACGGCGGGCCGGGCGTCGTCGGCGGCCAGCACCTCCCGCAATTCCCCGTCTCGTTCGCCCAGCGCATCGGCGAACGCCTGCGCGATCCACACCGGATGCGCGTACTCGAAAGCCAAGTGCTCCAGTGGATCCGACGGCGCGAGCCGCGCCACCCACTCCTCCGGGGTGCGTTCCGCGGCCCGCCGCAGCACGGCGTTCACGAACCCGGCACGGCCCTGCCCGGCTTCCGCGCGCGCCAGCGCCACCGAGGTGTCGACCGCCGCGTGCGCGCCGATCCTGGTCCGCAGCAACTGATAGGTGCCCAGCCGCAACACATCCAGCAGCGGACCGTCGATCTCGTCGACCGATCGCCCCGCGCAATCCGCGATCACCGCGTCCAGCAGGCCCTGCGACCGTGCCGACCCGTAGGTCAGCTCGGTGGCCAGCGCCGCGTCCCGGCCGCTGATCCGCCGCTCCCGAAGCAGGCCCGGCAGTACGAGATTCGCGTAGGCGTCGCGTTCCCGCACCGCCCGCAATACATCCCGCGCGACCGCCCGCACCGGATCGACCCCGGGCTCGGCGGCAGGTCCGCCGCGATCGGCACCGGCAGCCGGGCGCGAACCGCCACCGGCCCCGCGGCCGCCGGCGCCCCGGGCGCCCTTGGCGGGTCCGGACGCTCCCCGGCCGGAAGTTCCGGCCTTGGCCCCGCCCCGATCGGCCGCATTCCGGCCCTTGCTCGAATCCCGTTCACCCGCACCGGCTCCGGTGCGGCGGGACTCATCGCCTGTCGACCGGGCGCGACGCTCGTCACCCCGGCCGCTGTCGCGCTGATAACCCGTGCCGGAGTCGCTGCGCCGGAAACCGCGCCCTTCACCGCCGTCGCCGCCGGGCGAACGCCGCTCGGCGCTCGAATCACCGGCAGGACGCCGGGCGGCGGAATCCTGAGTGCGTCCGCCCGATCGCGGCCCCGAATCACCGTCGCGGCGCGCCGAATTCGAGCGGCCGAAGCCGCCCTGACCGGCTGCGCCGTCGGAGGAATCACGGCGGAAACCGCGCCGGTCACCACCGGCGGACGAATCACCCTGTCGGCCGCCGCTTCCGGCGTCTCGGCGGAATCCACCGCCCTGGCCGCTACGGTCCGGGCGATCGCGACCGCCGGACTCGGAGTTGCGCGCGCTGCCGCCGCGGGGGCGGTCGCCGGACGCATCGCCGTCGCGGCGGTCGGCGTCGCGGGGGCCGAAGTTGTTGCCGCTGTGGGCGTCACCGTTGAAGCGGGCCGGGCGGGCGGGTTTGCCGTCGGCGCCGCCGCGGCGGAAGCCGCGGCGCGGGGACTGGTCGCCGGTGCCGTTGTCGGTCACGCGAACACCGCCCCGGCCTCGAGGCGCGCGCCACGGGCCCAGTCGAGGGCGGGCATCAGGCGTTTGCCCGGCGGCTGCACCTGGGTGAGGCGTACGGCGGTGGTGGCGGTGCCGACGTAGACGCCGGACTTTCGGACCTCGATGGTACCGATGGGGAGGGTCTCCTCGAGCAGCTCTACGGGGCCCAATTTGAGCCGCTTGTCGTCCATTTCGGTCCAGGCACCGGGTGCCGGGGTGACCGCGCGGATGCGGCGGTCGATGGCCAGGGCCGGTTCGTCCCAGCGGATGCGCCCGGCCTCCGATTCGATCTTGGGGGCGTAGGACACGCCGTCATTGGATTGCGCGACCGCCTGCACGGTGCCGTCCGCCACCGCGTCGAGCGTGGATTCCAGCAGTACCGCGCCACTTTCGGCGAGCCGCTCGAGCAGCACGCCGGAAGTGTCGGCGAGCCCGACCTTCTCGGTCATGGTGCCGAACACCGGCCCGGTGTCCAGGCCCTTCTCGATGAGAAAGGTGGACGCGCCGCTGTATTCGTCACCGGCGAGAATGGCCGCCTGCACCGGTGCCGCGCCACGCCAGGCGGGCAGCAGCGAGAAGTGCAGGTTGATCCAGCCGTGCTTCGGGATGCCGAGCACCTTCTCCGGCAGCAGTGCACCGTAGGCCACCACCGGGCAGCAGTCGGGCGCCAATTCGGTGAGCTGTTCGACGAATTCGGGCTCGGACGGGCGACCCGGCGTGAACACCGGGATGCCGTGCTCGTCGGCGAGCAGCCCGATCGGTGACCGGGTGACCTTGCGGCCGCGGCCGGCGACCGCGTCCGGCCGGGTCACCACCGCCACCACCTCGTGCCGCTGCGATTGGATGAGCCGCCGCAACGACGGCACCGCCGGTTCCGGCGTTCCCGCGAAGACCAGACGCATATCAGCGAGTCCCTTCTCGCTCGCCGGCCGAGACGCGGCGACCGCCGCCGATCTCGGAAGCCGGGAGCACTGTGATTCCCCTTGTGAACCAACCGGATTCGCGGATGGTGCGCATCGCCTCCTTGCGGGCGGCCGATTCCAGCCGCTGCAGGAACAGCACCCCGTCGAGGTGATCGGTCTCGTGCTGCACGCAGCGCGCCAGCAGTCCGTCGGCGGTGAACTCCACCGCCTTGCCGTCCTGGTCGACACCGCGGACCTGCACCGTCATCGGGCGCGTGACATCCTCGCGCACACCGGGAATCGACAGGCAGCCCTCCGGGCCGGTCTGGGTCTGCTCCCCCACCACCTCGAACACCGGGTTGATGAGATGGCCGCGCACGGTCCCGGTGTCGTACACGAACACCCGCAGCCCGACCCCGATCTGCGGAGCCGCCATCCCGACCCCGCCGCTCTCGTACATGGAGTCGGTGAGGTCGATCACCAGCTGGCGCACCTCCCGGTCGAACGTCTCGACCTCGGCCGCGCGGGCGCGCAGGATCGGATCGCCGAACAGGCGGACTGGCTGGATGGTCACGGGCAGCTCCCGATAGCGAACGAATACGGACGTCTCAGTTTACGGACGGCCGGGACCGCCCAGATCAGCCGTGCGCCGCCAGCACCACATCACCGATGCCGGTACCCAGCGCGACCGGCACGCAGGCCGGGGTCACGGCATGCGCCGGGTCGAGCAGATTCACCACCAACTGTTGCACGTACGGGTCGTAGACCATATGAAAATGCCCGGTCAGGTCGGCCGAGCAGCGATCCTGCAGGACGATGTTCGTGGCACCCGCACCGCGCAGCGCGATATTGGTGTTGGGCTGGATCATTTCATCCACGCGGCTGCCGATGGTGGTGTAAGCCACACCGGGAACCGTGTCGCCACCGGAGTTGAGGTCCTTGATGAACGGCGAACCGGCGGCCTGCTGGATCGCGGCCAGCGACGAGGCGGCCTGCGCCAGCGTGTACACGCCGGGCACCGCGTCGGCGATCGGCACCAGGCCGTAGAGGTTGCCGCCGTAGCTGGGCGAGGCCAGACCGATCCACTGACCGACCTTCGGCGCGCCACCGAGCTTGTTGACGTAGTAGCGGGTCACGCTCGCGCCCTGCGAGAAGCCGACCAGATCCACCTGGGTCGCTCCGGTCGCGGCCAGCACCTGGTCGACGAAGGTGCCGATCTGCGCGGAACTGGCCCACACGTCCTCGGTGCCGAAGCTGTCCTTGCCCACGGCGCCACCGTAATTGAGGGCGAAGACGCAGATACCGGCCTGAGCGAGTTGCGGGCTCAGGCCGGACCAGTCGGAGTAGGCGGAGGAATCGGTGCCGTGCGCGAGCACGACCGGGCGGGGATGCTCGGCGGTCGGCCGGCAGCCGAAATCGTTGGCGCCCAGGGGCGCCGCGTCGGGATGCTCTTTGAGATAGCGCGCCGCCGCCAGGTGTTCGGTCTGCTGCGGTCCCGGTACCACCGGAACCTCCAGGACCGGAGCACCCGGGTCGGCGTGCGCGATCGATATCTCGGGCATGGCGGCCGCGCCGAGCACGGCGGCCGCCAGAGCCATCACCCCCGCCGATACCACGCGGCGCAGTCGCGCTGCACGGGTCCGGCTCCTCTTTTGTCCCATGTCACAATCGGCCATGGGGCGCTGTTGTCCCATCTCACGATTTTCACCGGTGATGGCCCGAATGTCCTAGCGAGAAAGGGTGTTTCGCACCCCTCACTTTTCGGGTGTGTCGTCCTCGGCCAGGATCCGGTAGAGCGCCCGGCGCGCCTCGGTGAGCACCTCGGCGGCCTTGGTGGCCTGCTCCGGGTTGCCGACGGCGGCGACCTGAGCGACCGCGCCCATCAGCTGGCCCACCAGTCCGCGAAGATCGAGGGCCTGATCACCCACGTTGTCCTTCACGTCCTGCCAGGGATCACCCAGATCGGTGCGGTTCTCCTCGACGAAAGCCACCCCGGATTCGGTGAGCTTGGCCGTCTTTCGACCCGACACCTTCTCGATGATGACCAGGCCCTCGTCCTCGAGCTGCGCCAGTGCGGGGTAGATGGACCCCGGGCTGGGACGCCAGACATCCTCGCTGCGTTCGCGAATCTGCTGGATCAGCTCGTAGCCGTGCATGGGCCGTTCCTGCAGCAGGAGCAGGATGGCGGCGCGGACATCGCCGCGCCGACCACGACCACCCCGGCCCCGACCGCGACCGAAGTGCGGACCGGGACCGAAGCCGCCGGGACCGCCGAAGCCGGGACCGAAGTCCTGGCCGAAACCACGGCCGTGGCCGTGCCGGTGCGGGCCGCCTTCGCCGCGCGGGCCGCGAGGGCCGCCTCGATGCATCCGCGGGTGTTCGGGGCCCTGCTGCTCTTCCGCGCGCAGTCGCCGCCAGGGGCCGCGGCCCCGTTCGAATTTGTCCATGTGTTCCATGGTCGTGCCTCCTTCAAGGCTCGTCGTTGTGTTCATTGCTATCGACGATATATCGACAATCTATCCACAACAAGGGTGAGCTAGGACACAAACCGGGAAGTTGGATCTTATAAACGGCCGCTGACCAGGCCGCGAGCCCGAGGGCATCCCACAGCGCGGTCGGGCGATCGACGGTCGGCAGGGTTCGACCAGCGCGAAATCGCCGATATATCGAGTCCAGTCGCGGGAGGTGAACGCCGGGCGGATATCGAAGGCGTCGATCGCCATGCCGCCAACCTACACAGCCACCGCACCGCGATCAGGCAGGCGAATTACCTCCACTCCTCAACTTGTCTGATGAGTTTGCTACCGTGGACGGCATGACGGATGCGGTGCTGAGGGTCAGCGATGTCACGGTGGTGCGCAGCGGAAACGCCATCCTGCAAGATGTTTCGCTCACAGTGCGCACCGGTGATCACTGGGCGCTGCTCGGACCCAACGGTGCCGGCAAGACCACGCTGCTGCGCATGCTGGGCGCGTTCGAGCATCCCACCCGCGGCACCGTCGAGGTGCTCGGGCACCGGCTGGGCCGTGTCGACATGCGCGCGCTGCGGGCGGGAATCGGTCACGTCGATCCGCGGCACACGCCGAGCGGGCCACTGACCGTGCGGCAGATCGTGCTGACCGGGCTCACCAACACCGCGGCCTGGGTCCCGCGCTGGCAGCCCACCCCCGCCCAGCTCGTCGAGGCCGACCGGCTCATCGAACTGCTGGACCTCACCCACCGCCGCGACGCCGACTGGGAGATCCTGTCGCAGGGTCAGCGCGGCCGCACCCTCATCGCTCGCGCCCTCATGCCCAATCCGCGCCTGCTGCTACTGGACGAACCGGCCACCGGCCTGGATCTGGCCGGGCGCGAACAACTCCTGGAACGCATCACCCGCCTGCAGCAGGCGCATCCGGAACTGGCCTCGGTGCTGGTGACACATCACCTCGAGGATCTGCCGCCGGGCACCACGCACGCCATGCTGCTGCGCGACGGCCGCACCGTCGCCGCCGGACCGGTGGACGAGGTCATCACCACCGCCAATATCAGCACCTCGTTCGACCACCCGGTCCGCATTCGCCGCGACGAGGGCCGTTGGAGCGTGCGGCCCGCGCAGCCCCAGCTGAACTAGCCCGCCGCCAAGGCAGCGACCCAGTTCTCGAGGCGGCGACCTTCCGCCTCCATCATCGCCGGGTCGCGGAACGTGTTGGTGAGCAACGAGATTCCCTGATAAGCGGCCAGGAGGGCAACGGCCAGCTCCCGAGCGTCCGATCGGCCCATGGCGGCGAATTGGGTTTCGATCCAGTCCAGCATGCCGCGCATCACCTCGGCCAGTTCGCGATCGAGGCCGTCGGCGCGTTTGTCGAGCTCGGTGGCGAGAGTGCCCGAGGGGCAACCGAATTGGACGGCCAGCTCACGTTGATCGACCCAGCCGCGGATCAGCGCTTTCAAACGCGCTGCGGGGGTGTCGAACTGCTCCAGGGCGGCGATGATCTCCTGCCCGGTGCGGGCGTGTGCGCCGATCGCGGCCTGGACCAGCTGGTCCTTGGTCTTGAAGTAGTAGTAGACGTTGCCGACCGGAACCTCGGCGGCACGAGCGATATCGGCGATCGTGGTCTTCTCGACGCCCTGCTCATGGAAGACCTTGGCCGCGGCGTCCGCGAGCCGTTCCCGCTTGCCGGTCTTCGACGCTGAGTTAGTCATACGACTCACTATAGACAAACCCCGGTCGCGTGGTCTAAGTTCACTTTAAGTCAGCCAACTAACTCAGGAGTGAGACAGATGATCGTGGTTACCGGAGCTACCGGAAATGTCGGCACCGACCTGGTGCGCCTGCTCGCCGACGCGGGCGAGAAGGTCGTCGCGGTATCGCGCGGCGAGAAGCCGGTGAATCTGCCCGCGGGCGTCGAGCACCGGCAGGCCGATATCGGGGATCTCACCGGGCTCGCCGAGGCGGCCGCCGGGGCCTCCGCCCTGTTCCTGCTCATCACCGGACCACAGCTGGTGAGCGGGCCCGCAGCGGCGCAGGTGCTCGAAACCGTTGCGGCAGCGGGTGTTCGGCGGGTGGTGTTCCTGTCCTCACAGGGCGCGGTGACCCGTGGCGGCAGCGACGGCTACGCACGCACCCTGGAATTCGAGCAGGCGCTCGCCGCTTCGGATCTGGAGTGGACGGTGCTGCGGCCCGGCGGATTCTTCGCCAATACCTTCGCGTGGATCGAACCGGTTCGCACCGGGCGGATGATCCCCGCACCGTTCGGGGATGTCGGTCTGCCGGCGGTGGATCCGGGCGATATCGCCGCGATGGCGGCGGCCGCGCTGCGTGAGGACGGGCACGCCGGGCAGGTCTACACCCTCACCGGGCCCGCGCCGATCACCCCGCGCGAGCAGGCGCTGGCCTTGTCGGCGGCGCTGGGTGAGCCGTTGCGGTTCATGGAACTGACTCGCGCACAGGCGTTGTCGAACATGCTGCGGTTCATGCCCGAGTCCGTCGCCGAGCACACCCTCGACATCCTGGGCACGCCGACCGCAGCGGAGCAGCAGGTCAGCCCGGATATCGAGCGGGTGCTGGGCCGTCCGGCCACCAGCTATGCCGAGTGGGCGCGGCGGGTGGCTCCGGCGTTCCGCTGAAATCGACGGTTGAACATGTCGTACGCGTACGCCTATCGTAGGCATATGCGTACTACATTCTCGTTTTCCGAAGCCACCCTGCTGATGCCCTGGAGTCCGGGACCTCGCGACGACCACACCGGCCCGGTCTTCGTCAGCGTCACCGACTTCCTCGCCACCTCCGGCGAGGAAGTCCAGAGCATCTACGAAACCGGGCTGCGGCTGGGCAAGACCTGGCCCGTCATGCAGGGCGCGGTCGGACTCTGGCTGTGGGGGCGGCCCGCCGAACTGCGGGGCGGGTCCATCTCCATCTGGGAGTCCGAGCAGGACATGCGCCGGTTCGTGCGCTGGCCGGTGCACGCGAAGATCATGGGCGCCTGGCGCTCCCGGGTCCGCATCGGCCTCGACTCCTGGCAGGCCGGGCAGTTCGACCCCGACGCCGTGCTGACCCGCGCGGCCGACACACTCGAACGACCACACCGGTACGCCGCATAATCTGGACCGCATGACACAGCGCCCGGACCTGGCAGCGATGATCGTGCCCCTCGGCCGCGCCCTGATGGCGGCCGAGCAGCCCGTTCTGACGGCGCACGGCCTCACCATGTGGGCGTATGTCGTGCTGCTGCACCTCGACGAAGGCCCGGCGCGCGGGCAGGGCGTGCTCGCGCAGGAGATCGGGGCGGACAAGACCCGCATCATCGCGGTCCTCGACGACCTCCAAGAACGTGGGCTCATCGAACGCCGACCCGACCCCGCCGATCGTCGCGCCCGCCTACTGGCCTTGACTCCCGAGGGCCGCACGCTGCGTGATACGGCCCAGGCCGCCATCCAGGCCCAGGAGGACCAGCTGCTGAACAAGCTCCCGGCCGCCGAGCGCCGCGCCTTCCTCAGCGCCCTGACCACCCTGGCAGCCCTCCCCCGCGACGAGATCACCGGCGGCTGAACCACATTCGGGTCGGTTCAGCCGATATCGACGGGGTCGATCTGGACGCGCAGCGGGGCATCGGAGCGGTGCGTGCTGCGGACGGCCTGGGCGATGGTGAGGGCACGCGACAGCGCCGAGCCGTGAGCACGGTCCACGCGCAGGATCATCCGCTCGACCTCGGCGGGAGAGTCGCCGGAGGAGAACGGCTTTCGAGCACCCGGCGGCAGTGGGACGGGGCCGAGCACCTCGACCTCGGCGGGAAGCTTTGCCTCGCCGAGCAATTCGGCGATCGACTCGGTGGTGCCGTCCAGGGCGACGAAGCGGACGGCGGGCGGGAAGCGGACCTCGGTGCGTTCGCCGAGTTCGAAAGCGGCGTGCCACACCGGATCCCAGCGCACCAGCGCCTGCACGGTCGGAATGGCGGCGTCGGCCATGACGATCACCCGGCCGCCGGGGCGGACCAGGGCGGCGGCGGACATCCAGCGGCGCAACGCGTCCTCGGCCGCACGCAGATCGGCGCGACCCAGTAGCGCCCAGCCGTCCAGCAGCATGGCCACCCCATAGCCGCCCGGCACCCGGGGCTCCGCGCCGATGGTGGAGACCACCACCTGCGGACCCTCCGGCACCGTGTCGAGGATCGACGAACCACCCGAACCCCGCACCGGCACACCGGGAAACGCGCGACCGAGCTCCTCGGCGGTGCGGGCCGCACCGATCACTACGGCGCGCAGCGCGCGTGAACCGCAGGACCCGCAGCGGAACGCCGCCTCGGTGATGCCGCACCAGCGACACGACGGGCTGTGCGCCTCGGCGACACCCTCACGCCCCGAACGCAACGGCTCGGCGCGGCCGGTGTTGTCCGGCAACGACAGTGGGCCGTTGCAGTGCCGACAGCGCGCCGGAGTACGGCATTTCGCGCAGGCCAGCGCCGGAATGTAGCCGCGCCGGGGCACCTGCACCAGCACCGGCTCACCCTCTTTGAGCGCCTTGCGCGCCTCCATGAACGCGACCGCCGGAATCCGGATCGCCTGCGCGATGGGATCACGTTCGAGGGCGGCATCGGTGTCACCGGGCGCGGTGATGCGCGGCATCACGTGACGAAGCACCGCCCGATCCGCAAGTAGGTCATGGGCCCAACCGGATTCGACGATCGCCTGCACCTCGGCCGTCCGCGAGAACCCACCCGCCACGAACGCGGCACCGGTCTCGTGCGCCCGCAGCATCGCCACTTCCCGAGCATGCGGATATGGCGACCGCGGTTCCGCGAACGTGTCGTCCCCGTCATCCCAGATCGCGAGCAGCCCCAGATCCCGCACCGGCGCGAACACCGAACTCCGCGTCCCCACCACCACCCGCGCCGTCCCCCGCAACGCCGACAGCCACCGCCGATACCGCGCCGCAGGCCCCAGCCCCGCAGCCAACCCCACCGCCGACTCCCCCACCAGCGCAACACATTCCGTCAGCACCCGGTCCAGATCCCGCTGATCCGGCACCATGATCACCGCACTGCGCCCACCCCGCACCGTCACCGCCGCCAACTCCGCCAGCCGCGCCGCCCAGTCCTCCCCAGGCAACGCCTGCCACCCGGCCCGCGGCCCGCGCCCCAGCGCCAACGCGGTCAGAAACGAATGCCCGTGCAGATACCGCCCCCACGCCGGATAGTCCACCGGAACAGCCTGAGCCAGCGCCTCTTTCGCGGCCGGAGTCGCCGCGCCCGCCAAGTCCTCGCCAGCCGAGATGTCGCCGATCGCGCTGTCGGCGAGTGCGACACCGGCTTCCGCGATCTGATCGGCGGACTCCGGCTGGGCCACATCGGGTTTCGGAAGATCGGAAGCGATGCCGATGACTTCGACCGATACGGGCACGGTTGTAGTGGAATCGATATCCGGCGAAGTTGGGCCGGGCGTGTCGGCGGGGGTGTCCTCGTCGAGGTCTACGACTTCGGCGGGGGCCTTGGCCGCCTTCTTCTTGGATTTCGTAGCGCGGGCGGGCTTTTCGGTGCCTTCGGTTTCGACCTTGGCGTGGCGGGGTGGGATGGCCAGGCGCAGGACGTCGGCTCGGGTGCCGGCGTAGCGGGCGGCTACGGCGACGACGAGGCGGAGGATTTCGGGGGTCAGGACCTGTTCGGGGGAGATGACTCGTTCCAGGCGGACGAGTTTGCCGGTGTGGTCGGAGGTTTCGCGGCGCTCGAGGAGGTAGCCGTCGATGAGGCGGCCGGAGAAGCGGAGGCGGACTCGGACGCCGGGCTGGGCGATCTCGTCGAGTTCCGGGGGGACGAGATAGTCGAAATCCCGGTCCAGGTGGGCGGGTTCGAGGAGTGGGAGGACGCGCGCGATGGGGCGGGCGACGGATACGACGACGGGAGCGTCGAGCTCGGAGATGGTTTCCGTGCTCGACGCTCCCGTCGATGCTTGCCCGGTGCGGGTCAATTACAGCCCGGCGGCCGCGCGCAACTTCTCGGCGCGGTCGGTGCGCTCCCACGGCAGATCGACGTCGGTGCGGCCGAAGTGGCCGTACGCGGCGGTCGGCGCGTAGATCGGGCGCAGCAGGTCCAGGTCACGAATGATCGCACCCGGACGCAGGTCGAAGACCTCGCTGATCGCGGCGGAGATCTTGGCCGGGTCGATCAGCTCGGTGCCGAAGGTCTCCACGAACAGACCGACCGGAGCCGCCTTGCCGATGGCGTAGGCGACCTGAACCTCGGTGCGCTCGGCCAGACCGGCGGCGACGACGTTCTTGGCGACCCAGCGCATGGCGTAGGCGGCCGAACGGTCGACCTTCGACGGATCCTTGCCGGAGAACGCGCCACCACCGTGGCGGGCCATGCCGCCGTAGGTGTCGACGATGATCTTGCGACCGGTCAGGCCCGCGTCACCCATCGGGCCACCGAGCACGAACTTGCCGGTCGGGTTGACCAGCAGGCGCACGTTCGAGATGTCCAGGGGGTTGGGCAGTTTCAGCTCGGCGAGCACCGAGTCGACGACCTTCTCGCGGATGTCGGGAGCGAGCAGGTTGTCCAGGTCGATGTCGGCCGCGTGCTGGGTCGAGATGACCACGGTGTCGAGGCGCTTGGGGATGGCGCCGTCGTACTCGATGGTGACCTGGGTCTTGCCGTCCGGACGCAGGTACGGCAGCACGCCGGACTTGCGGACCTCGGTCAGACGGCGAGAGAGCTTGTGCGCCAGCGAGATCGGCAGCGGCATCAGCTCGGGGGTCTCGATGGTGGCGTAGCCGAACATCAGGCCCTGGTCGCCCGCGCCCTGGCGTGCGATGGCGTCGTCCTCGCCGCCGACACGGGCCTCGTGCGAGGTGTCGACACCCTGCGCGATATCCGGCGACTGCGCGCCGATCGCGACGTTCACGCCACAGGACGCGCCGTCGAAACCCTTTGCGGAGGAGTCGTATCCGATCTCCAGGACCTTCTCGCGGACGATGGTCGGAATGTCGGCGTAGGCCGTGGTGGTGACCTCACCGGCCACGTGCACCTGGCCGGTTGTCACCAGGGTCTCCACCGCTACCCGGCTGCGCGGATCGGCCGCGAGCAACGCGTCGAGGATGGAATCGCTGATGGCATCACAGATCTTGTCCGGGTGACCTTCCGTCACGGACTCACTGGTGAATAGGCGGCTGCCAGACGTCACAGTTGTTCCCTCTCCCTCAACGGGTTTCTCGTATCGGCCTGCGAGAGTAGCGTCTCCACTTTCCCGCACAACCCTTTGTCTCAGGTTATTCCAATATGTTCGTCACAGGGGCGTGCCGCCGCCGTGACGAACATATTGCGACTCGGCACGTCGCCGGAACAGATTCCGGCGACGTCCGAACCCTGCGGTGCCGAGGCTTCAGCGGAGCAAGGGACCGAGTGCGTCCAGCACCCGGCTAGCCAGCAGTGCCTTGGATCCATGATCCAGGGCGATCTCGGTGCCGTCGGCCCCGAGCAACCAGCCGTCGTTGGTGTCGACCTCGAAGGCCTTCCCCTCACCGACGGCGTTGACCACGAGAAAATCGCAGCCCTTACGAGCCAGTTTGGCCCGGGCGTGGGTGAGCACGTCCGCGTGCTCGTCCCCCGTCTCGGCGGCGAAGCCGACGATCGTGGTGCCCGGCAGGTGACCGTCACGACGGGCCTGCACCAAACCGGCCAGAATGTCCGGTGTTTTCGCGAGTGCGATCGAATCAGGTTCGCCCGCACCCTTTTTGATCTTAGCGGCTGCCACCGACACCGGCCGGAAGTCGGCGACCGCGGCGGCCATGATGATCGCGTCCGCGCCCAGCGCGTGCTTGTCGCACGCCACCTTCAACTGCTCGGCGGTGGTCACGTGCACCACCTCGACGGCGGCCGGAGCCTCCAGCCCGATGGTATTGCCCGCGATCAGCGTCACCTGCGCGCCGCGCTGGGCGGCCAGGCGAGCCACGGCGTAGCCCTGCTTGCCGGAACTCCGATTGCCAAGGAAGCGAACAGGATCCAGCGGTTCGCGGGTGCCGCCCGCCGACACCACGATGCGGCGACCCTCGAGATCGCGTGGCAGGGCGTCGGGGCGTTCGAGCAGCAGTCGGGCCAGACCGAAGATCTCCTCCGGCTCGGGTAACCGCCCGGGTCCGGTGTCGGTACCGGTCAGGCGGCCCGAGGCCGGCTCCATCACGATCGCGCCGTGCGCGCGCAGCGTCGCCACATTCGCCTTGGTGGCCGGGTGCTCCCACATTTCTGTGTGCATGGCCGGGGCGAAAAGGATGGGACATCGTGCGGTGAGCAGGGTCGCGGTCAGCAGGTCGTCGGCGCGGCCCTGGGCCACGCGCGCCATCAGGTCCGCGGTGGCGGGGGCGATGACGACCAGATCGGCCTCCTGGCCGAGACGCACGTGTGGCACCTCCGGCACGTCGGCGAAAACGCCGGTGTGCACGGGGTGCCCGGAGAGCGCCTCGAAGGTGGCCTTGCCGATGAATTGCAGAGCGGCTTCGGTGGGAATGACACGAACCTCGTGCCCGGTTTCGGTGAACCGGCGCACGAGGTTGCAGCTCTTGTAGGCAGCGATACCGCCGCCGACGCCGACGACGATTCGAGTCACCGCGGGTTTACTCCCCTTCGGTGTGCTCGAGCAGGTCGGCGTGGATCTCGCGCATCGCCACCGACAGCGGCTTCTCCTGCAGACCCGGCTCGACCAGCGGACCGACGTATTCGAGAATGCCGTCGCCGAGCTGGTTGTAGTAATCGTTGATCTGCCGCGCGCGCTTGGCGGCGTAGATGACCAGGGCGTACTTGGACGAAGTCCGCTCCAGCAGTTCGTCGATCGGCGGGTTGGTGAGGCCGACCGGAGTGTCGTAGGCGGGAACGGTCTTGATGTCCGTACTCACTAGGAAGGCTCCTGCGGGGTTGTTCGGAAGGATGGCACCCGGCTCACTTCGAAGACGAGCCGGGTGTGCGGGGTCTTACGATCCCGAATTTGTGCTAACGAACAACGATACCAACTGCTCGCAGGCGGTCGTCACGTGGTCGTTCACGATGACGATGTCGAACTCGTCACACGCGGCCAATTCGGTGCGTGCGGTTTGGAGCCGACGCTCGATCACCTCGGGCGATTCCGTCCCTCGGCTCTTGAGCCGGGACACCAGCTCGTCCCAGCTGGGTGGGGCCAGGAAGACCAGTTTGGCCTCCGGCATGGTCTTGCGGATCGAGCGCGCGCCTTCGAGGTCTACCTCGATCAGGACGTGATGTCCGGTCGCGAGCGCTTCCCGCACGGGTGCGGCCGGGGTGCCCGACCGCTGCAAACCACCGTGGATATCGGCCCATTCGAGTAGTTCTTCCGCCGCGATCATGGCGTCGAACTTCTCACGGGTGACGAATCGGTAGTCCTGGCCATCGACCTCCCCGGGCCGCGGAGCCCGGGTGGTGGCCGACACACTGAATACCAATTCGGGCAGTCGTTCGCGCACGCAGCGCACGACGGTGGACTTGCCGACGGCCGAGGGGCCGACCAGAACTACCAGTCGACCCTTCCGAGTGTGTTCGACCACCCTCGGATTAATCGGCGCTGAAGTCGAACCGGGCCAGCAGCGCCTTACGCTGCCGGTCGCCCAGTCCGCGCAGGCGGCGGGTGGGAGCGATTTCCAACTCGCTCATGATTTCGGCCGCCTTGACCTTGCCCACCTTCGGCAGAGCCTCGAGCAGCGCGGAAACCTTCATCTTGCCGAGAACTTCGTCCTTCTCGGCATCGGCCAGGACCGTCTTCAGATCGGTACCGCCACGCTTCAAGCGCTCCTTGAGCTCCGCCCGAGCGCGGCGAGCGGCAGCCGCCTTCTCCAAAGCAGCGGCGCGCTGCTCGTCAGTCAGCTGGGGAAGGGCCACGGTTCCTCCGTCTCATCGTTCATTGCTTGATCTACCTCCGGTAACCCGGTGGTCTCAGCGACCGTACCCACGACGCTTGCCGATTGCGAACCCACCCCCCAGGTCAGCGCGTGATTCGGCGCGCGACCGGGCCGGACGGGTGGTGGCGGGGGCCCACTCGGAGCGGCTGCGACGGCACCCGCCGGACGGGCTCGAATGTCCTTGCGGCCAGGGCTTTTTCGGTTTTCGCCGAGGCCCGTGAGAGCGCGGACGGGCGGCGGATGAAACCGTGACCGAGCTGTAATCACGCGACCTGGAAGTTCCTCGGATTTCTCGGCGTGTCGTTCGATTCCGTAGCGCGTGTCGCGCATCACTCGAGGCCGGACGGTGACCTTGAATAGCGGCAATTCAGACACCTTCCGACGCAGGTCGGGACCGGTCCGGACCACCGCGACGCCCTGCGACGGCCCGTTTCGCCCCCTCACGCGGCCGCTGACGCCCGAAACACGGCTGTCACGAACTTCCCCCGCCGAGCGGTGGGCGGCAGACGTGAGACGGGCGATCAGGACAAGCGTTCGATCAGGTCAGGGGCGTTCGCCAACAGCGAACACGCGCCACCCATCCGGATTCGCGGTCAGTCGTCGTACTGGCAGAACTCGATGAGCGTGCCCTCGGGAGCGCGCAGATGCGCCACCCGCATGCCCCAGGCGGCCTGGTCGACGGGCTCGGCGACGATCCTCACCCCGCGGGCGCGCACCGATTCGACGGCCTTGTCGACGTCCTCGACACGCAAAACCACTACGACAGAGTCGATTTCGCCGCGCGGACGATGCTCGGCGCCGATCGAGGCGTCCATGAAGGCGCGGGTGAACAGCGCCAGATCGTTGCCGCCGAGCGCGAAGCAGGCGTACGGGCCGTCGTCGGATTCCGGGACGTCGCCGGGGGTCTCGTGCTTGAGCGGCAGGCCGAGGACGTCGCGGTAGAAGCGATAGCTCGCCGCGAAATCGTCCACCAGCAGCCGGGTTTGACCGTACGAGATCAGGCCGAGCGCACCGTCGGACATGAGAAATACCACCTTTCTACCGAGCAGTCGGCTTGCAGCCTAACGCCCGGCGGAAAGGTGGTCGCGGTGAAGAAAAGCGCCGATCAGGCCTCCGGCCAGTGGCCGCGCAGCCGGGTCGCGACCTCGCCGGCCTGCCGCCACCCCGCGTCGTAGGCGGGACGCAGCGCCTCGCGAGCGAAGACGTCGGGACCGATGTCGGCCTTGGCCTGCTCGTCCGGAACCACGAACAGCACTGTGGCCGAACCCAATTGACTATCGGACGGTGCGTGCGGGAACAGGCCGGCGAGCGGTTCGACGATGAGGATCACTTCCGCGCCGGCGGCGAGCCCGGCATTGATCGGCGAGTGCACGCCGCCGTCGATGTAGTAGTCGCCGTCGATCGGAATGGGCGGGAAGATGCCCGGCACCGAGGTGCTCGAGGCGACCGCCTCGCCCAGGGTGGCCTTCCCGTCCGGGAACCAGGTCTGCAGCCCTCCGGTCGCGACGGCGGTGGCGGTGATCACGAGATCCCGGTCGGGCCAGCCGGGATCGCCGAGCAGCCGCGACATGCGCGCGATGTGATCGGCAGGATCACCGACCTTGCGCTCGAGAGCGAGTTCGCCGATGCGGCGGCGACTCTCATCGGGATCCAGGCCGAGCCCGGCCACCGCGGCGATGATCTCCCCCAGGCCCGAACCGTCGACCGCGGGCGCGTCCGGATCCGCCTCGGACAGGCCCGCCACCAGGGCGAGCAGGTCCACGTCGTTGGCCAGGTTGGCGGCGACGACCGCACCGGCCGAGGTGCCGACGAGACGATCGGCCCGCGACAGATCGATGCCCAGCTCACGCAGGCCGACCGCCAAACCGGTCATCCAGAGGATGCCGACCGCGCCACCACCACCGAGCACGAGAGCGTGGCGAATTCCATTGGGCGACAGTGCGTCAGACATGGGTCCACTGTATCCGAGCACCGATGAGCGGAGCCCGGATCGTCGTGTCCGATCCGGGCATGGTCCGCACCGAATCGACCATGATCCATGACGGTGCCCGACCTACAGCCGCCGGGTCGATCCGTGTCCGGTGGATCGGCGCAACGGCGATATCACTCGGCCGCAAGCCGGTCGCCGTGCCCGGTCATCGCAGCGCGGTTCGGGATCGCTGCTGCCGAAACGGGGTGGGCGCGGACCGTTCTCGGCCCGCGCCCACCCCGGATACGCGTGTTCAGTTCTGCAGGAAGGCGAACTCCTCGGCGAGTTCGGCAACCCGCGCCTGGAGCGCGGCGACCGACGGGCCGGACTTGAGCACCTCGCGGGACACGTTCGGCAGCACCGCGCCGAGATCGCTCTCGGGCACCAGGGCGCGGATGGAGTCCGCTCCCCCGCCCTGGGCGCCCACACCGGGCATCAGGATGGGCCCGTTGAGCTTGCTCAGGTCCGGAGCCTCGGTCAGCGTCGCACCGACCACCACGCCGACGGAACCGAAGTCGGCTCCGGCGTTGACGGCGGCCGCGTCGTCGACCATGCGCTGGGCGATGGTGCGGCCGTCGGGACCGGTGATGCGTTGCAGCTCCGCCCCTTCCGGGTTGGAGGTGGCGGCCAGTACGAAGACGCCACGGCCGTTGGCGGCCGCGAGGTCCAGAGCCGGTGCGAGGGAACCGAATCCGAGGTACGGGGACACGGTGACCGCGTCCGTGCCCAGTGGGCCGTCGGCGAGCCAGGCGTGCGCGTAGGCGTCCATGGTGGAGCCGATATCGCCGCGTTTGGCGTCGGCGAGCACCAGGGTGCCCGCCTCACGCAGCGCGGCGATGGTCTCCTCCAGCACCAGAATGCCGCCGGAGCCGTAGGTCTCGAAGAACGCGACCTGCGGCTTGACCAGCGCCACCCGGCCCGCGAACGCCTCGACACAGGCGTTCGCGAACTTGGCCAGCCCGACGGTGTCGGTGGGCAGACCCCACGCCTTCAGCAGCGGCGGATGCGGATCGATGCCCACGCACAGCGGACCGTGCTCGCGCATCGCCTCGCGCAGCCGCGCACCGAATGTCGTCACCGGGCTCAGCCCCGCAGGGTGGCGTGGAGTTCCTGCAGGGACCGCACGCCGATGCCGCCGCGAATGGTGGCCTCGATGCCCTGCACGGCGGCCGCCGCACCCTGCACGGTGGTGATGCACGGAATGTTCGCGCCCACCGCGGCGGTGCGGATCTCGTAACCGTCCACGCGCGGACCGTTGTTGCCGTACGGGGTGTTGAACACGATGTCGACGTCGCCGTCCTTGATCATGTCCACGATGCTGGGCTGATCGGTGTGCTCGTCGGAGTGCTTGCGCACCTGCTCGCAGGGAATACCGTTGCGGCGCAGCATCTCCGCGGTGCCCTCGGTGGCCAGGATCTTGAAGCCCAGGTCGTGCAGGCGCTTGACCGGGAACACCATGGCGCGCTTGTCACGGTTGGCGATCGAGACGAAGGCCGCGCCCTCGGTCGGCAGCGAACCGTAGGAAGCCGTCTGCGACTTGGCGAATGCCGTGCCGAAGTCGGCGTCGATGCCCATCACCTCACCGGTGGACTTCATCTCCGGGGACAGCAGCGAGTCGATGCCGGAGCCGTCGGGCCGCTTGAAGCGGTGGAACGGCAGCACGGCCTCCTTGACCGCGACCGGGGCGTCGATCGGCACGGTGCCGCCGTCACCCTCGGCCGGGAGCAGGCCCTCCTTGCGGAGGTCGGCGATGGTGGCGCCCAACGCGATTCGCGCCGCCGCCTTGGCCAGCGGCACCGCGGTCGCCTTGGAGACGAACGGCACGGTGCGGCTGGCGCGCGGGTTGGCCTCGAGCACGTAGAGCACATCGTCCTTGAGCGCGTACTGCACATTGAGCAGGCCCTTGACGCCGATGCCGTGCGCGAGCGCGGTCGTCGAGCGGCGGACGGCCTCGATATCGCTGCGGCCCAGGGTGATCGGGGGCAGGGCGCACGCCGAGTCACCGGAGTGGATACCGGCCTCCTCGATGTGCTCCATGACGCCGCCCAGGTACACCTCTTCGCCGTCGCACAGGGCGTCGACGTCGATCTCGATGGCGTCTTCCAGGAACCGGTCGATCAGCACCGGGCGATCGGGGCTGATATCGGTGGCGCGGGAGATGTAACCCTCGAGGGTGTCCTCGTCGTACACGATCTCCATGCCGCGGCCGCCCAGCACGTAGGACGGGCGCACCAGCACCGGGTAGCCGATCCCGGCGGCGATCTTCTTGGCCGCCGCGAAGGTGGTGGCGGTGCCGTACTTGGGAGCCGGAAGGCCCGCCGCGACAAGCACATCGCCGAATTCGGCGCGGTCCTCGGCCAGGTCGATGGCCGCGGCCGAGGTGCCGACCACGGGCACGCCCGCATCGGTCAGCTGCTGTGCCAGGCCCAGCGGAGTCTGGCCGCCGAGCTGGCAGATGACGCCCGCGACGGTGCCGGACTCGGTTTCGGCGTGGTAGACCTCGAGGACGTCCTCGAAGGTCAGCGGCTCGAAGTAGAGACGGTCGGCGGTGTCGTAGTCGGTCGACACGGTCTCCGGGTTGCAGTTGACCATGATGGTCTCGTAGCCCGCGGCCGAAAGCGTCTGTGCCGCATGCACACACGAGTAGTCGAACTCGATGCCCTGGCCGATGCGGTTGGGCCCGGAGCCCAGGATGATGACCTTGTCGCGCTCGAGCTGCGGTGCGACCTCGGACTCCGCGGCGGGATCCAGTTCGTAGGCCGAGTAGTGATACGGGGTCTTGGCCTCGAACTCGGCGGCGCAGGTGTCGACGGTCTTGAACACCGGGCGGATCTGCAGGCGGTGCCGCAGTTCGCGCACGCCCGCCTCACCGGCGAGTTCCGGTCGCAGCGCGGCGATCTGGCGATCGGACAGGCCGTAGTGCTTCGCGGTGCGCAGCAGCGGCTCGTCCAGCACGGGCGCGGCCATGATGTCGGCACGCAGGTCGACCAGGGCGGACACCTCGGCCACGAACCACGGGTCGATGCCCGAGGCCTTGGCGGTGTCCTCGATGCTCGCGCCCAGGCGCAGCGCCCGCTCCACCTGGTAGATGCGACCCTCGGTCGGCACCTTCAGATCGTCGAGAATGGCCTGGGTGTCGGTCCATTCACCGTCGGGCAGCGTCCAGAAGCCGGTGGCCTTGGTCTCCAGCGAGCGCAGCACCTTGCCCAGCGCCTCGGAGAAGTTGCGGCCCATCGACATCGCCTCGCCGACCGACTTCATGGTGGTGGTCAGCGTCGGGTCGGCGCCCGGGAACTTCTCGAAGGCGAAGCGCGGAGCCTTGACGACCACGTAGTCGAGCGTGGGCTCGAAACAGGCCGGGGTCTCCTTGGTGATGTCGTTGACGATCTCGTCGAGCGTGTAGCCGATGGCCAGCTTCGCGGCGATCTTGGCGATCGGGAAACCCGTTGCCTTGGAAGCCAATGCGGACGAGCGCGAGACGCGGGGGTTCATCTCGATGACGATGAGGCGGCCGTCGGCGGGGTCCACCGCGAACTGGATGTTGCAGCCGCCGGTGTCGACGCCGACCTCGCGCAGGATGGCGATGCCGAGATCGCGCATCTTCTGGTACTCGCGGTCGGTCAGGGTCATGGCCGGGGCGACCGTCATGGAGTCGCCGGTGTGCACGCCCATCGGGTCGACGTTCTCGATCGAGCAGACGATGACCACATTGTCGTTGCGGTCGCGCATGAGCTCGAGCTCGAATTCCTTCCAGCCCAGGATGGATTCCTCGATCAGCACGTTCGCGGTGGGCGAGGCGGCCAGGCCGCCGCCGGCGATGCGGTCGAGGTCATCGTGGTTGTAGGCCATGCCGGAACCCAGGCCGCCCATGGTGAACGACGGGCGCACGACCACCGGGAAACCCAGTTCCGCGACGGTGTCGCGGACCTCGGCCATGGTGTAGCAGACCGCGGAGCGCGCGGACTCGCCGCCGACCTTGGCGACGATGTCCTTGAACTTCTGCCGGTCCTCGCCACGCTGAATGGCCTCGAAGTCCGCGCCGATCAGCTCGACGTTGTACTTCTCCAGGATGCCGTTGTCGTGCAGGGCGACAGCGCAATTGAGCGCGGTCTGACCGCCCAGCGTCGCGAGGATCGCGTCGGGGCGCTCCTTGGCGATGACCTTCTCGACGAACTCCCAGGTGATCGGCTCGACATAGGTCGCGTCGGCGAACTCGGGGTCGGTCATGATGGTCGCGGGGTTGGAGTTGACCAGCGACACGCGCAGGCCTTCGGACCGCAGGACGCGACAGGCCTGGGTTCCCGAGTAGTCGAACTCACAGGCCTGGCCGATGACGATCGGGCCCGAGCCGATCACCAGGATGTGGTTCAGATCGGTGCGGCGTGGCATCAGGCTCCTTCCATCAGCATGGCGAAACGGTCGAACAGGTAGGCGGCGTCGTGGGGTCCGGCGGCGGCCTCGGGGTGGTACTGCACGGAGAAGGCGCGGCCGTTGACCAGCTGCACACCCTCCACGACTCCGTCGTTGGCGCAGATGTGGCTGACCTCGGCCTTGCCGAACGGGGTGTCGAAGACCTCGCCGCGCTCACCCTCGAGGGCGAAGCCGTGGTTCTGCGCGGTGATCGAGATGCGGCCCGAATGATGTTCGATGACCGGCACATTGATGCCGCGGTGGCCGAACTTCATCTTGTAGGTGCCGCGTCCCAGCGCCCGGCCCAGGATCTGGTTGCCGAAGCAGATGCCGAACAGCGGCAGGTTCTCCCCCAGCACACCCTGGGTCAAAGCGACCTGGGCGTCGGCGGTGGCCGGGTCGCCCGGACCGTTGGACAGGAACACGCCGTTGGGGTTGAGTTCCTTGATCTGGTCCAGGGTGACGTTCGAGGGCACCACGTGCACCCGGATGCCGCGCTGCGCGAACATGCGCGGGGTGTTGGACTTGATGCCGAGATCGACTGCCACGACCGTGAATCGGTGTTCGCCGACCGGTTCGATGGTGTACATCTCGTCGGTGGAGACCTCACCGGCCAGGTCCGCGCCCAGCATGGAGGGCTGACCGTTGACGCGGCCGAGCAGCTCCTCGTACTCGGCGAGCGACTCACCGGAGAAGATGCCCGCCTTCATGGAACCGGCGGTGCGCAGGTGCCGCACCAGCGCGCGGGTGTCGATGCCCGCGATGCCGACCACGTTCTGGTTCTCCAGCTCGGTCTGCAGGGTGCGGTTCGAGCGCCAGTTGGAGGCGCGGCGCGAGGGGTCGCGCACGGCGTACCCGGCGACCCAGATCTTGCTCGACTCGTCGTCCTCGTCGTTCCAGCCGGTGTTGCCGATCTGGGGCGCGGTGGCCACCACGATCTGGCGGTCGTAGCTGGGGTCGGTGAGGGTCTCCTGGTACCCGGTCATCGCGGTGCAGAACACCGCCTCACCCAAAGTCTCGCCGACGGCACCGAAGGTCGTTCCGCGGAACACGCGGCCGTCCTCGAGCACCATCACTGCGGTGTATCCGCTGCTCATGCTTCATCTCCCGTCTTCGTCGTCGTCTCGGCTCCGGTCCATGCCGGGTAAACATCCTTGTCGTCACCGCGGAAACCGGTATCCACCTCGGTCCCCGTCGGCAGCGTCCAGCGAATCACCAGCACACCATCCGCCGTCATTACCTTGCCCGCGTGCCCGCGCTCGGCGCGCACCGCGGTGATGGATTCCTGGGGAATCCAGATCGGGCCCGTGCCATCACGCTCGAGCAGGATGCCGCGCTCGAAGCGCGTCATCTCCGCCGTGGCACGGAAACCCAAGTCGCCCACCGTGACCCGCTGGATCCAGCTGGGGGCCAGGGTGCTGCCGAGGTAGAGGCCGGTGGTCGGCTCCAGCAGTTGCGCGCCGCAATCGGCCGGAACCGAGGGCAGCTCACCGATCGCGCCCGCCTGCTTCTTCGCCCGCTTGGTCCAGGCCCGATACATCAGCCACAGGCACAGCGCGAACAACACCAGCAGTCCCACGATCTGCACTGTGCGTTCCATTACGGTCCTCCTCGGTACCCCACCCGCCGGATCAACCGGCGACGATCTTGCCGTCCCGGGCGGTGATCCGGCCGCGCAGGAAGGTGGCGGTCACCTTCGCGGGCAGGGTCATCGACTGGAACGGGGTGTTGTGGGCGATCGAGGCGAGTTCCTTCGCCTCGACCGTCCATTCGGTGTCGGGATCGATCAGTGTCAGGTTGGCCGGTTCGCCCACCGCGATCGGCCGTCCCTGATCGTCGAGACCCACGATGGCCGCCGGATTCTCGCTCATCACCTTGGCGACGCCGCGCCAATCCAGCAGGCCGGGCTTGACCATGGTTTCCACGATGATCGACAGCGCGGTCTCGAGGCCCAGCATGCCGGGGCGGGCGGCGGCGAACTCGCAGCACTTGTCCTGCTCGGCGTGCGGGGCGTGATCGGTGGCGACACAGTCGATGACACCGTCGGCGAGGGCCTGGCGCAGCGCGGCCACATCGGAGGTTTCGCGCAGCGGTGGGTTGACCCGGTTGACCGCGTCGTAGGTCTCCAGGCGCGAGTCGTCGAGCAGCAGGTGGTGCGGGGTGACCTCGGCGGTGATCGAAATGCCCTGGGCCTTCGCCCATTTCAGCAGTTCGACGGTGCCAGCGGTGGAGGCGTGGCAGATGTGCACGCGGGCACCGGCATCCCGGGCCAGCAGCGCGTCGCGGGCCACGATGGACTCCTCGGCGGCGCGCGGCCAACCGGCCAGCCCCAGCCGGGCGGCGTTCGGGCCCTCGTGCGCCACAGCGCCCTTGGTGAGACGCGGCTCCTCCGCGTGCTGAGCGATCAGCACGCCGAGGGAGGTCGAGTATTCCAGCGCGCGGCGCATGATCAGCGGGTCGTAGACGCAGTGGCCGTCGTCGGAGAACATGCGCACCGCGCCGAGTCCGGCTGCCATGGTGCCCATTTCGGCGAGCTGCTTGCCCTCGAGGCCCACGGTGACCGCGCCGACCGGGTACACGTCGACCAGGCCGACCTCCTGGCCGCGCTTCCACACGTGGTCGGTGATGACCGCGTTGTCGGCGACCGGGCTGGTGTTGGCCATCGCGAACACACCGGTGTAGCCGCCCAGAGCCGCTGCGGCGGAACCGGATTCGATGGTCTCGGTGTCCTCGCGGCCCGGCTCGCGCAGATGCGTGTGCAGGTCGATGAAGCCCGGCAGCAGCACCTGACCGGTGCCGTCGACGATCTCCGCGTCCTCGACGGTCAGGCCCGCGCCGATCTCGCGAATCTCACCGTCGGCGAGCAGCACGTCGACGGGCTCGCCTTCGCCGTAGACCTTGACGTTCTTGATCAGGACATTGCTCACGCTGTTTCCTTTCGGCGCGACCGGGGGCCTTCCGTGGTTACGCAGGCTGCCGCCTCCAGGCCTGACCCGCTCACGCCACCACCTCATCGGTACCGACCAGCAGGCGGAACAGCACCGCCATGCGCATATGGACTCCGTTGTTGACCTGTTGCAGCACCGCCGCTTTCGGGGAGTCGGCCACGGAGAAGCCGATTTCCATGCCGCGCAGCATCGGACCCGGATGCAGCACGACCGCGTGCTCGTCGAGCATGTTCATCCGACGCTCGTTGAGGCCGTAGCGGATCGAGTACTCGCGCGCCGAGGGGAAGAAGCCGCCGTTCATGCGCTCGGCCTGCACCCGCAGCATCATCACCGCGTCCGCGCCCGGCAGCTCGGCGTCCAGGGAATCGGAGATCCGCACCGGCCAGGCTTCGACGCCGATCGGCAGCAGGGTGCGCGGCGCGACCAGTACCACCTCCGCGCCGAGGGTGCTGAGCAGGAAGGCATTCGAGCGCGCCACCCGGCTGTGCAGGATGTCGCCGACCAGCACGACGCGCTTGCCGTCCAGGTCGCCGAGACGCTGACGCAGGGTCAGCGCGTCCAGCAGGGCCTGGGTCGGGTGCTCGTGCATGCCGTCACCGGCATTGATGATCGCGGGGCCGGGACCGGCGTAACCGCTTGCGGCCTCGTTCATCTCGGCGAACCAGCGCGCGATCTGATGCGCCGCACCGGAGGCCGGATGCCGCACGATGAGCGCGTCCGCGCCCGCCGCGTGCAGGGTCAGCGCGGTGTCGCGCAGCGATTCACCCTTGGAGACAGAGGAACTCGACGCGCTGACATTGATGACGTCGGCGCTCATCCACTTCCCGGCCACCTCGAAGGAGACGCGGGTGCGGGTGGAGTTCTCGAAGAACGCGGTCATCACGGTGCGCCCGCGCAGGGTCGGCAGCTTCTTGACCTCGCGGCCGAGCAGGGCCTGTTCGAACCGTTCGGCCTCGTCCAGCAAATCCGTGGCGGCGTCGCGGTCGAGGTCGGTGACCGACAGCAGATGCTTCACTGGTTGCCACCCTCCTGGCGCAGGTACACCCCGTCGCGGTCGTCGTGCTCGCGCAGCAGCACCGAGATGTCCTCGGTGCGCGCGGTGGGAACGTTCTTGCCGACATAGTCGGCGCGAATGGGAAGTTCGCGATGGCCGCGATCGATGAGCACCGCCAGCTGCACCGCGCGGGGGCGACCCAGATCGCGCAGACCGTCCAGCGCGGAGCGCACGGTGCGGCCGGAGAAGAGCACATCGTCGACGAGCACCACCAGCGCGTCCTCGATGCCACCCTCGGGCACCGAGGTGCGCGAGAGCGGACGATGCGGCTTGGAGCGCAGGTCGTCGCGGTAGAGGGTGATGTCCAGGGAGCCGATCGCGGGGCGCACGCCGGAGAATTCCTCGATCCGGTTGAGCAGGCGATGAGCGAGAGTCGTTCCGCGCGTCGGGATTCCGATCAGCACCACCCGGGCAGCATCCGGATCGCCGAGATCGGTCTTCTCGATGATCTGATGCGCCATCCGCGCGATGGTGCGGCTGACGTCGGAATCAGAAAGCAGCTCACGTCCGGCCTGCACCCGCTCCGGATCATGCCGGTGCGAGTATTCGGCCGCGCTCGACTTGGCCGCCCGATCCTCGGGCACAGCCATGCCGACCTCCTTCCCCGCCTCACGGGACGGTCCGTTAAAGGATGTCTTTCAGCGGAGAACCCTACCAGCGCCGCCGTGGCGGCCACGCCCGGCACCCCCTCGGCAACTATTCCGCGGGCCACGGCCGGATGGCCGCGCCGACCTGCGGGAATCCGAAACGCCATCTCTCGCGTGTACGCGCGCGTGGCCGGGTCCGCCGAGAGACTGTGTCCGGCTTCACGTTCGAACAGGGGTTCGCATATGCGGTGCGGTCAATGGTCGGCGGGGGTGCGGCGTTCGAAGACCTGAGGGCGGGCGGTGCGCAGAGCGGTGGCGATCGCGCCGAGCAGCACGGCGTCGTCGCCGAGTTCGCTGGGGCTGACGGTCGGGCGCAGTGGGGTGGTGCGGGAGAGGGCGGCCCGGACCTGATCGAGGAGGAGGTCGGCGCTGCGTCCGAGACCGCCGCCTACGACGATGACATCGGGGTCGAGGACGGCGGTGACGGCCGCGACCACGAGGGCGATGCGTTCGCCCTCCTCGCGGACGATTTC
This sequence comes from Nocardia sp. NBC_00511, assembly GCF_045161165.1. NCBI lineage: Bacteria > Bacillati > Actinomycetota > Actinomycetes > Mycobacteriales > Nocardiaceae > Nocardia > Nocardia sp. NBC_00511. Next base: position 1,564,321 of record NZ_CP107849.1, on the reverse strand, counting down.
GGTGGCGAGGGCATCGCCGGAGCGGGCGGCGTCGAAAACCCGCTTGGCGGTGAGGCGTCCGGTCATCCCGCGTTCGCGGGCGGCACGGACGACGGCGTCGGCGGTGACCGCCTCCTCGAGCGCACCGCGCCGGGAGACTCCGGCGGCCGGGTCGCCGAAGGCGGCGGGCAGGAAGCCGACCTCACCGGCCGCGCCGTGCGCACCGGTGAAAAGCTCGCCGCGGGAGACGATTCCGACGCCGAGACCGGTACCGATGAGGACGTAGACGAACAGGCGGCTGTCGCGACCGCCACCGAAGGAGTATTCGCCGAGCGCGGCCAGGTTGGCGTCATTGTGCACCGAGAGTTCGGGAACGCCCAGGGCGTCACGCAATTCGTCGAGGAGTCCGGCGCGGCCCCAGCCGGGCAGGTTGACGGCGTAGTGCATGCGCCCGTCCTGTGGGTCGAAGACGCCGGGACTGCCCAGTACGGTGTGCACCACCTGGTCGACGGAAACCGCTGCCTCGGCGAGGGTTTCACGCACGGCGTCGGCGGCGGTGCGGGCCAGCGCGGTGGCGGTGCGGGCCCGGTTCGGAATATCGGTGCGGGCGAGGACCTTTCCCGACAGATCGGCGACGGCCGCGCGCAGGAAGGCGCGGCCGATATCGAGGCCGAGCACGTAGCCCGCGGTCGGGTCCGGTTCGTAGAGCACGGCGGTGCGGCCGCGTTCGGGTGCGACGGTGCCCATCTCGCGGACGAGGCCGTGCTGTTGCAGGGCGGCAAGCGCACTGGACACGGTCGGCTTGGACAGGCCGGTGTCGCGGGCCAGCTGCGCGCGCGAGCAGGGACCGACCGTGCGCAACTGCTCGAGCAGCAACCATTCGTTGTTGCTGCGCAATCGCTGCCTGTTCCAGGGGAGTTCGTCCATGGCCGTCCGATCGTGATCCGTTGTGCAGCCGACTGTAGACAATCGGCTCTACCCCTTGACGGACATAGTAAAGGAATTTAACTTTACAAAATCCATACGCCCTCCCCGTCCTCCGGAGGCAGCCATGACCGGCCCCCGCACGCTCCCCCGAAGAATCGGCCTGTTCCAGGCCACCACCATCAATATGAGCCAGATGGTGGGCATCGGCCCCTTCGTCACCATTCCGCTCATGGTCGCCGCGTTCGGCGGACCGCACGCCGTCATCGGCTTCCTCGCCGGCGCGATCCTCGCCCTCGTCGACGGGCTGATCTGGGCCGAACTCGGCGCGGCCATGCCCGGCGCGGGAGGCACCTACGTGTACCTGCGCGAAGCTTTCCAGTACCGCAGCGGACGACTGATGCCGTTCCTGTTCGTCTGGACCGCAATCCTTTTCATTCCGCTGATCATGTCGACCGGTGTGCAGGGACTGGTCCAGTACCTGACCTATCTGTGGCCGTCGATGACCACCGGGCAGGGCGATATCGTCGGGCTGGCCGTGGTCGCGCTGGTGGTGCTGATGCTGTGGCGGCGCATCGACTCCATCGGGCGCATCACCGTGGTGATGTGGGCGGTGATGATCGTGTCGGTGGCGGCGGTGATCCTGGCCGCCTTCACGCACTTTCACCCGAGCCTGGCCTTCACCTGGCCCGCGCACGCCGTCGACCTGGGCAGCGGCACCTTCTGGCTGGGCTTCGCCTCGGGTCTCACCATCGGCATCTACGACTACCTCGGGTACAACACCAGTGCGTATCTCGGTGCGGAACTGAAGGATCCGGGCCGGGTGCTGCCGCGCTCGATCATCTTCGCGGTGCTCGCGGTGATGGTGATCTACCTGGGCATGCAGATCGGCGTGCTGGGCGTCATCGACTGGCACGACCTCCTCGACTCCAACAACGTTGCCTCGCAATCGGTCGCGTCGGCGGTGCTGGAGAAGACCTTCGGCAAGGGCGCGGCCCAGGTGGTGACGGTGCTGATCCTGGTGACCGCGTTCGCGTCGGTCTTCACCGGGCTCCTGGGCGGATCCCGGGTGCCGTTCGACGCGGCTCGCGACGGCGTGTTCTTCCGATCCTTCGGGCGGCTGCATCCACGCCACGAATTCCCGACGCTGGGACTGCTGGTGATGGGCGCGATCACCGCGGCCGGGTTCGTGTTCGCCCGCCACGTCGGCTCCTCGGCCGCGCATCCCCCACTGGCCGTGCTGATTTCACTGCTGACCACGGTCATGGTGATCGTGCAGGCTTTCGCGCAGATCGCGGCCGTGGTGGTGCTGCGACGCCGGCAGCCCGACCTGACCCGGCCGTATCGAATGCTGCTGTACCCCTTGCCCGCCGTGGTCGCGGCGATCGGCTGGGCCGTCATCTACGGGTACGCGGACAAGGCGAATCCGGGCGTCCACCCGATCGAATGGTCCCTGGCCTGGACCGCGCTGGGCATCGTGGCGTTCCTCATCTGGGCGCGCGCCGAACACACCTGGCCCTTCGGCCCCAAGCCGATCAACGAGCAATTCCTCGACCCGCAGCCCGCACCCTCGAACTGACCGGCCATCCGCGCCTGCACCGTGGAGGCATGCGCGACGCTACCGGCGAGTGTTCATACACCGTAAACTGCGGTGTGCGATGCTCGGAGGGTGAGCAACGACGCTGAATTCACCGAACCCGCCCTGGTGCGCTTCACCGGCCCCGGCGGTTTGACCATCGCCGGCGACAGCTGGGGTCCCCAGGACGGTCCACTGGTGGTGTTCCTGCACGGCGGCGGACAGACCCGCGGCTCGTGGAAGGACTCCGGCCTGGCCCTGGCCAAGGCCGGAATGCACGCCGTCCTACTGGACGCGCGCGGGCACGGCGACAGCGACTGGGATCCGGACGGCGACTACCGCCGCGACGCCATGGTCGAGGATCTGATGGCGGTGCTGCGCGAACTCGGCAAACCCGCGTTCGTGGTGGGTGCGAGCATGGGCGGTCTCACCGGGCTCATCGCCACCACCCACGCCGAGCGCGAACGCATCACCGGTCTGGTGCTCGTCGATGTGGTGCCGCGACCCGAACGTGCGGGCGTGGAACGCGTGATCGGCTTCCTGGGCAGCAACCCGGAGGGCTTCGCCAGCCTGGAGGAGGCCGCCGACGCGGTCGCCGCCTACCTGCCACACCGCCGGCGCCCGCGCAATCCCGAAGGCCTGCAACGCAATCTGCGGCTGCGCGCGGACGGGCGCTGGTACTGGCACTGGGATCCGGCCATGCTCGGCGGCCCGCGCGACGGGCGCGGCGAGGAGATCGACGTGCACACCGAGGCCCTCGAGAACGCCGCACGGCAGTTGGAGATCCCGGTGCTGCTGGTGCGCGGCCGACTCTCGGATGTGGTCAGCGACGAAGGCGTGGCCGCGTTCCAGGCTCTGGTCCCACACGCCGAATACGCCGAGATCGGCACCGCCGCGCACACCGCGGCCAGCGACGCCAACGACGAATTCACCGACGCGGTGGTCGATTTCGTGCGCGCCCACGTCACCGTGCCGGAGCACTGACCTCGATCAGCGGAGCAATACCCGGTCCAGCAGGTGGTCGAGCAGTTCGACCGCCCGCTCCCGGGTGACGCCGCCCGCCAGGATCGTCTGGGTGAGGCTGGTGACCGTCAGCACGACCATCTCCGCATCGAGTTCCGTTGCGCGCGGGTCGGATTCGGCCGGACGCTCCCGGCGCAGCTGGTCGGTGAAGCTCGTTATCAGATAGCGCGGCGCGCCCATCATCTCCTCGGAGGTGACGGTGTTGCCGGTCAGATTGGCCGCGTGGAATCCCGCGAACACCAGATTGTCCTGGTGCCGTTGCTCATCGAGGGGTAGCAGCCCCAGCGATACCGCGCGGATCACCTCGCGCGGTGTGGCGTCGGGCCCCAGCGCGCCCAGCGCCGTCGCGAACATCACGCCCCAGTCCTGGACCACCGCACGGTGCGTGGCCAGCATCAACTCCCGCTTGGTGCCGAAGTAGTACTGGATCAGCCGCACCGAGATCCCGGCCTCGGCGGCCACCGCCTGGAACGTGGCGGCATCGAGCCCACCGGCGGCGATGACCTTGCGCGCGGCGGTGGTGATCTCCCGTCGCCGCTGCTCGTGATCGACCAAACGCGGCATGAACCTGGTCTCCTGTCGTTCCGTGCGGTGGAAGTTTTTGATGGTACGCCCATACCATTTTCGTGATACGTTCATACCATCAACGATGATGAACGGGGAGGCGCAATGGCCAAGATCGGGGAATGGAAGAACCAGGCGGCACGGGACGCCTACATGCAGGCCTATGCGTCACTGTCGAAATTGTGGACCATCCCGTCCACCGAGTTCGACATCGAAACTTCTTACGGGACAACCCATGTCCGCAAGTGCGGTAGCGGCGAGGGCACGCCGCTGGTACTGATCCACCCGCTCGGCGGCAACGGGGCGTGCTGGTATCCGATCATCGAGCGACTGGCCGCCGAACGGACGGTCTACGCGCTCGACACCATCGGCGCGCCGGGACTGAGCACCCAGACCGCGCCGATCACCTCCGGGGACGACTACGGACGCTGGCTCGACGACGTGCTGACCGGACTCGAACTGCCGCACGCGCACGTCATGGGCTATTCCGACGGAGCGTGGCGCGCCTGCATGGCGGGCGTCGACGGCTCGTCGCGGCTGGCCGGACTGATCCTGATCGAACCCGGTGCGGCGATCCTGAAGCCGTCCTGGAAGCTCATGCTGCGGATGCTGAGCTACGCGATTCCGCCGTCGGAGCAGAACATGCGCAAGGCCGCGGAGTGGGTGATGCCCGGCAGCGTGGTGGTCGACGAGGAGATCGCCTGTTCACGCGCCGCACTCGGCTACCGGACGCGAACCCCGTGGCCACAGGCTCTGAAAGACGAACAGCTGCAAGCGATCACCGCACCGGTCCTGCTGATCCACGGATCCGCGACCGTTGTCACCGATCCCGAGCGGGCGGTCATGCGCGCACAGCAGCACATCCCACACTGCGAAATCGAGACCTATCCGGGCGCGACCCACGGACTGCTGTTCCAGGGCCCCGACAAACCCGCTGTGCTGCAACGGATTCTGCGTTTCGCGTCCGAGCACGACCCGGCCGAGCTCCAGCTCGCCGACTAGACGGACATACGGAAGAAAGAGGAGAACCACATGGCAGACAAGATCGGGCGCTTCAAGAACGCACAGGCCGAGGCCGACTACCTGAGCTCCTACGACGCCATCGCGACGAAGTGGCCCGTACCCGTGACCGAGCTCGACGTCGAAACCTCGTTCGGGACAACACGAGTCCAGAAATCCGGGGACGCCGCGGGCACCCCCATCGTGATGTTGCCCGGCATGCCGGGCAACGGCCTGTTCTGGATGCCGTTCATCGAGGAGCTCTCGCGCGACCACACTGTGTACACCATCGATCCGCTCGGCTGGGCCGGGCGCAGCAGGCAGCGCGCACCGATCCGGACCCAGGCCGATATCGCCCGGTGGCTGGTGGAGGTGTTCGACGGCCTCGACGCGAAACGCGTTCACCTGGCCGGATATTCGGGCGGGTCATGGCTGTCGCTGGTGTGCGGCGCGCATTATTCCGAGCGGCTGGCCAGCCTGACCATGCTCGAACCGGATGCCGCGTCGTTCATCAAGCCGCAGTGGAAGGTGCTGTTCAAATTCATGGCCGGGGGTATCAACCCGACGCGCCCGCGCATGGCGAAACTCCTGGACTGGCTCACTCCCGGCGTCGAACTCGACGAGGACCACTGGGCAATGGTGTTGGCGGCCTTGAAATACCGCATGACGCTGCCCTGGTCGCGACTGCTCACCGAGGATCAGTTCGCGAAGGTCACCGCACCGCTGATGGTGTTGTTCGGCGCGCGGACCGTGGCCAATGACGCGCGGGCGGCCTCGGCCCGGGCGCGCGAGCTGTTCCCGAAGGCCGATATCGAGGTCTATCCCGGCGTAGGCCACGAGATGCTGTGGGCGATTCCCGACCAGGTGCTGCCCCGGTTCCTCGCCTTCGTCGACAAGCACGATCACGTCACCGCCTGACCGGCGGATTTTCGCCCTGACCGTCGCGAACCCCGAAATGTGCGAACGTATGTTCGATCTTTCGTGGTAGGTTCGCTGCCATGTCAACGCCATGGCAGGGATCGCTGCTCGACGGGTTCGGGGAGGTCGAGGTCGGTGCGCTGGATCGAATCCGGCGCACCGAGCTCGGCGACGGCGCCTGGGTGGACGTCCTGCCCGGCTGGCTCAGCGGGGCCGACACCCTGTTCGAACGGCTCGTCACCGACGTACCGTGGCGAGCCGACCGCCGCAACATGTACGACCGGATGGTGGACGTGCCCCGGCTGCTGTGCTTCTACGAGGAGGGACGGCGACTGCCCGAACCGGTCCTCGACGACGCGCGAAATACGTTGAGCGCGCACTACATCGACGAACTCGGGGAACCGTTCCGCACGGCCGGGCTGTGCTACTACCGCGACGGCGACGACAGCGTGGCCTGGCACGGCGACACCATCGGGCGCGGCGCGACCCACGACACCATGGTGGCGATCGTGTCCGTCGGCGCACCCCGGGCACTACTGCTGCGACCGCGCGGCGGCGGAGCCAGCGTGCGCTACGCGCTCGGGCACGGGGATCTCATCGTGATGGGCGGCTCGTGTCAGCGCACCTGGGAGCACGCCATTCCCAAGACGCGGCGACCGGTCGGGCCGCGCATCAGCATTCAGTTCCGTCCACGCGGCGTCCGGTAACGAGGGTCCGGACGCCACGCGAACCTCTTTGCGCCGCACACTGTTACACGAACAGCGCAAGAGTCCTCAGGGGCGCCGGGCGAAATCCGGCACCGGTTCGGGATAGACGCCACGCGCGATCAGGAACGGTGGCAGGCTGCGCAGGATCGGGATGCGCGGAAGACGCGCAGGGCCAGTGGGGTTTGCGGGAGGTTCGAGATATCGAGGTCGCCGCGGACCGCGGGGGCGATGACGCGGGCGTGCGCCAGCCGCTGCATACCCTGCACGGCCGCGGTGGGCAGCGTGCGGCGACGCTGCACCTTCGCCAGGTCAGCGGTGGTGAGGGAACCCGAAAGCAGTTTCGGGCCGAGGATTCTCGCGGTGGCCACGGCGTCCTGCACCGCCAGGTTGATGCCGACACCGCCGACCGGGGACATGGCGTGGGCGGCGTCGCCGATGCAGAGCAGGCCGTCGGTGTACCAGTCGTCGAGGCGATCGAGCTTCACGTCGAGGAGTTTCACGTCATCCCAACTCGGCACGGCCTCGACGCGATCCGACAGCCACGGCACCACGACGGCCATGTCCCGCATGATGTCGCTGACCGGGCGGGACGTGCGCAACGCCGGATCGCTGCCCTTGGCGATGAGGGTGGCGCACTGCCAGTAGTCGCCGCGATCGAACAGGACCGCCGCGCGGCTGGCGCTGACCACCGGGATCAGCCCGGCCGGATCGGTGCTGCGCCGAGCTATGCGGAACCACCAGGTGTCGAACGGGGTGGCCCAGTGGTGCGCGCCCAGCCCGGCGGCCGCGCGCAACACCGAGGCGCGACCGTCGCAGGCCACCACCAGATCGGCCCGAATCTCGCTCTCCGCACCGTCTTTCGCGCGACAGCGGACACCGGCGATCCGGGCGCCCTCCCGGACCAGATCCACGGCCTCGGTGTTCATTCGCAGCCGGAACGTGGGTTCGACGTCACCTGCGCGGGCCAGCAGATCCAGCAGATCCCACTGCGGCACCATGGCCACGTATTTGTGCCGTCCCGGAATGTGACCGAAGGTCGCCAGCGTCACCATGCGGCCGCCGATCGGGATCTGCACCGTATTGAGCCGCCGCTGCGCCAGTTTCGCGAAATCCTCGCGCAGGCCCAACGCGTCGATGAGCTCCAGGGTGGTGGGATGCACGGTGTCGCCACGGAAGTCGCGCAGGAAGTCACCGTGTTTCTCCAGCACGGTGACCTCGATGCCGCTACGGGCCAGCATCAGCCCCAGGAACATGCCCGCCGGACCACCCCCGGCGATGAGACAGGTCGTACGCTCCATCGGGACCTCCCGAGTCGGACACACCGTCACCTTCGATGGTAGGCCGGGTCCGGCTCGGGGACAGTCGCTTCCGGGAGCCGGGTCAGCGGTCGCGGTAGAGAACGAAGAAGTACGGCTCGCGCAGACCGCGCTTGTCCATCACGCCGAGCAGGGTGTCGTCGTCGACGCGGCGGAAGATGTCGATGATCGGCAGGTGGTCGTAGATCATTGCGGCACTGGACTTTCCACGGAATTCCAGGTTCCGCAGCCGGGCCCGCGAGGTGCCGGTGCGCAGCAGCGGCCGCAGCGCGCCCAGCGACTGCCGCACCGGGCGCAGGGCGGTCACCGGCACCTTTCCCGCCAGGAACAGCGGGACGCGGCGCGGGTCGACCGGGAAGATCTTCCCGTCGGGGCCAGCGAACAGCAGCGGCTGCACCTCGTCGGCGCTGTCGAATTGCTTGCCGTACCAGCCGGTTTCGGCCAGCATGCCGTCCCACGGATGTCCGGTGCCGACCTCGGCTCCGCGCCAGCGGCCCGAGGTGACGTCCTCGACGCGGGCGGCGGGCAGGCTGTCGAACAGCTCCCACGCCTGATCGGCGGTGGCGTCCGCGGCGATCAGGGCCCGGAGGCGGGCGGCGGCGTCCGTCGCCGAGTCGGCGGCAACCATGGGTTCTCCTCAGTGAGAGCGTGCGACCAAATCTCTCTCACCCTAGCCCGTAGGACTGGCCACGCACGACACCGAGGGCCCGTTCGGCGCTTTTTGTCGGATCAACAAAAAGTTTCCGAAATCGCTGGCGCTCCACGTTTTAGTCATCTAGCCTAAAACAATGACGACAGTGCAGGACACCGCAGAGACCATCCAGAAGGCCCGTCGGCCCGAGGACCTTTTCGGCACTGCCGCAAGCGATTCCGCCACCCGCGACGCGGCTCGCCGCTACTACCACCAGCTCGCCGCGATCATCCACCCCGACCGGGTGGGCACCCGCGACGTCGCGGTCGCGGCCGGGGCCTTCGCCCGGCTGGCCGACCTCTACCAGCGGTGGCTCGACACCGACGACACCGCCTTCGAGGTCACCGGGGCACGCGGCCGATACCCGGTCGGCACCCTGCACGCCCGCGGCTCCATCACCGACGTCTTCCGCAGCGGCACCGACCACGTGGTGAAGATCCCGCGCCGACCGGCCGCCAACCGGCTGCTCGCCGGTGAGCGAAACGCGTTGCGGGACATCGCGACCGTCGCCGCCGAGCACGACTGGCTGCGGCCCTACTTTCCCGAACTCGTCGACACCGTAGACCACATCGACGCTGCCACCGGCGAACACCGCACCGTGAACGTGCTCGGCGCGCTCACCGACGGGTTCGTGACCTTCGAGGAGGTTCGGGCCGCCTACCCCGACGGCCTCGATCCCCGCGACTACGCCTGGATGCACCGGCGACTGCTGCGCTGCCTGGCCGGGGCCGCCCTGGCGGGCTGGGTGCACACCGCCATCAGCCCCGCCAATGTCCTGGTGCATCCGCGGCAGCACGGAATCGTGCTGGTGGGTTGGTCTTTCGCGACCCGACCCGGCAACCCGGCCGCCGCGACCATGAAATCCCTCGACTATCCACCGGAGATCCGCGACGCGGTCTCCCCCGCCACCGACATCCACCAGGCGCACCGCCTCATGCTCACCATGCTCGGCGACCGCGCCCGCGACTCCGACACGGACGCCATGCGCGCCTTCGCCGCCGGATGCCTGCAAACCGACCCCAGGCTGCGGCCCGACGCCGCCGACCTGCTGGGCGAATTCGACGACCTCCTCGATCGGCTCTACGGGAAGCGCCGCTTCCGGCCCTTCGAGCTCACGAAAGGTAAGTGATCACCATGGGTTACGGACGATGGGACGACAGCGCCTACGACGCGGCACGCACCTTCCGGGCCGCCAAGGGCCTCGACGACTTCGGCTACACCTCCGATATGCGCGCGGTCCCCTACGACCAGTGGAAGGCGCACGCCAGCCTCGACCCCAAGGGCGTGACACGGGAATGCCGCGACTCGGCCGACCACGACAACTCGCTGCCCATCGCGGTGCTCTTCGACGTCACCGGCTCGATGGGGTCGGTGCCGCGCATCATGCAGGAGAAGCTGGGCAAACTGCACGGGCTGCTGCAGCGCAAGGGCTACGCGGACGATCCGCAGATCCTGTTCGGGGCCATCGGCGACGCCGACAGCGATCGGGTCCCGTTGCAGGTCGGGCAGTTCGAATCCGACAACCGGATGGACGAGCAGCTGCGCCTGATCCTGCTGGAGGGCGGCGGAGGCGGGCAGAAGTCCGAAAGCTATGAGCTGGCAGCGTATTTCATCGCGCGGCACACCGTCACCGACGCGTGGGAGAAGCGCGGGCAGAAGGGCTACCTGTTCATCGTCGGCGACGAGCTGAACAAGCCGCGGCTGTCCTCGCGGCACATCCGGTCGGTCATCGGCGACGACGTGCGTAGCGACATCACCGTCGAGTCGGTGTACCGGGAGGTCGAGGACCGCTGGAATGTGCACTACATCCTGCCCAATCAGTCCAGCTACTACCGGGATCCGGAGATCGCCGAGCACTGGCAGCAGCTGCTGGGCGAGCGGTTCCTACGCCTCGACGACCCGGCGGCGGTGTGCGAACTCATCGCTTTGACCATCGGGATTGCCGAGGACCGCATCGATCTCGGTGCGGGACTGGCCGACCTGCGCGATATCGGCTCGACCAGTGAGGCCGACGCGGTCGGCAAGGCGCTCGCCCCGATCGGAGCCGCGCGGCGCACCCGCAGCACCGGCAGGCTGCCCGTGGCCAGCACCGGCGACGACGACGTCGACCTCTGATCAGCAGCACTCGAAAACGAAGGGACACATCATGTTCGGCGACCGGCATGTGATCGTGGTGGATCTGGGCTTCGGCGACGCCGGTAAGGGCGCGACCGTCGACTGGCTGTGCTCGCCGCAGGCCGGGCTCGACGTGGCCGCGGTGGTGCGGTTCAACGGCGGGGCGCAGGCCGCCCACAATGTGATCGCCGGTGGACGCCACCACACCTTCCGGCAGTTCGGGTCCGGCACCCTGTCGGGGGTTCCGACCCTGCTGTCGCGGCACATGCTCGTCGAACCCATCGCGCTGGCCGCGGAAGCCCGGGCGCTGAGCGCGCTCGGGGTCGCCGACCCGCTGTCGCTGCTCTACGTGGACGAGCGCGCACTGCTCACCACACCCATTCACGGAGCCGCCAACCGTTGCCGGGAGGATACGAGGGGTACCGCCCGGCACGGTTCGTGCGGCATCGGAATCGGTGAGACCGCCAGTTACGCACTCGAACACGACGCACCCCGGGTCGCCGACTGCCTGCGGCCGGATGTGCTGCGCCGCAAGCTGATCGCGCTGGCCGAGCACTACGGTCCGGTGCTGGCGGGCGGACGGCACGGCTACGACTCGATCGACGCGCTGGTCGAGATGTACACCGAATTCGCGCGGGCGGTGCGGATCCTGCCCGGCGATCAACTCGCGGCCTTCGCGCGCGCCGGACGCCTCATCTTCGAAGGCGCACAGGGGGTGCTGCTCGACGAATGGCGTGGGCTGCACCCGCACACCACCTGGTCGACCGTCGAACCGCGCAATGCCCGCGCCATGCTCGACCGGATCGGCGCACCCGGTTATGTGCTCGGCGTGACCCGCGCCTACCTGACCCGCCACGGCGCCGGCCCCTTCCCCACCGAGGATCCCGCGCTCTCGATTCCCGAGCCACACAACGGAACCGGTGAATACCAGGGCGGGTTCCGACGCGGGCACCTCGACCCGATCCTGCTGCGCTACGCGGTACAGGCCTGCGGCGGGATCGACGGGTTGGTCGTCAACCACCTCGACACGCTCGGCGACATCCGCACCGCCACCGGCTATCTCACCGCCGACGGCTGCGTGGACCGGCTCGACTGCGGCGAGTGGAAAGACCTCGATCACCAGCAGCACCTCACCGACCTGCTCACCGGCGCGGTACCCGCACTCACCGACCTGCCCGCCGACGTCCCCGGCTACCTGGAGACGGCACTCGGCACGCCGGTGGTGCTCACCGCACACGGCCCGGACCGGACCGATCGCACGATCCGCGTCCCTGCTAAGGCATGATTGTCCACTTGTGGAGCAACAATCCGCGGTATCCATCGACGTGATCACCCTGCGCTACGGCGCCGACGACCCCACCGTCGGCGTCGGCATCGCGCCCCGGCAATGGCCGCCGTTCGAAGACGCCCTGGCCCTGCCCGGCGTCCTGCTGCACCGCGGCGAACGCCTCGCCGACGCCGCCCGCCGGGCCGTGCACACCAAACTCGGTGTCCCCGAGGACGCCATCCTCGCCGTCGGGCAGATCGCCACCTTCGACGAACCCAACCGCGACCCTCGCGGCCCCACCCTCTCCATCGCCATGTGGGCCATCGTCACCGACCACAGTGCGGACATCGCCACCTGGCTGCCCTTCGACGACATGCCGCCCCTGGCCTTCGACCACAACACCATCCTCACCACCACCCGCACCCACCTGGCCGAATTGCTCTGGAAAGACCCCACATTCACCCGCGCCCTCACCGGCGACCAGTTCACCGCCACCCGCGCGGTCACCCTCACCGCCGCCCTCACCGGCGCGAAGCCCGACCCGGGCAACCTCAACCGCACCCTCGCCGCCTTCCCCGGCCTCGAGCGCACCGGCGAACGCATCAGGGTCAAGGCCACCGGGCGCCCGGCCGCCATGTGGGCATTCACCGCCTGACCTACGGGGCACGCCGATCCGGTTGGCGCAGTACTGATTCGACGAGTTGGCGGACCGCGGCGAGGAGGCGGTCGTACTCCCCGCTGCGAATCATGTGGGGCACGAGTTCGCTGCCCAGGGGGGCCAGTAGGAGGCCGCCGACAACGGGGGCGTCGAGGTCGGGGCGGACCTCGTGCAGGAGGGTCGCGATGTGGGTGGCCCAGAAGATATGGAACTCTTCGCTTCTGGGGTGCCGAGGAATTGCCTGGTAGGCGACCGAGATTTCGATGTCGTCGCCGACCAGGCGGGTGAAGGCGTCGAAGAAGGCCAGTAGGCGTTCGGCCGCCGGAGCGCCGGGGCCCAGCGGGGGTGGTCCGCTCTCGACCGCCGCCATGAGCGTGATCGCGCCCTCCGCGACGAGCTCGTGCAGCAGTCCCGCGCGGGAGCCGAAGCGGTGGAAGACCGTGCCCTTGGCGACTCCGGCGGCGGCCGCGATGCGTTCCATGGTGGCCGCCTCGGCGCCTTCCTCGAGGAAGATCGCGCGGGCGGCCAGCAGGATTGCCTCCCGATTGCGGGATGCGTCGGCGCGTTCCTTGGGCCGGTCCATGCCACCACTTTCGTTGACAACTTGACCGACGGTCAATATCTTGGCGAAGGCAAGTTGACCGTCAGTCAAGTTATGAGGTTGTGCGATGCAAGCAATCCTATTGACCGCCACCGGCGCGCCCGACGTCCTGGTCCCGGGCGAGGTCCCGACGCCCCGGCCGGGAGCCGGTGAAGTGCTCGTCCGCACCGAGGCGATTCCGGTGCTGTACCCGGAGACCATGATCCGATCCGGCGCCTTCCCGCTCCCGATCGAACTGCCGATCGTGTTCGGCGTCCAGGCCGTCGGCATCGTCTCCGAAATCGGTGCGGGCGTGGACACCGGGTGGATCGGGCGCCGAGTCTCGTTGGAGAGCAGCAGCTTCGGCACCTACGCCGAACAGGTCTGCGCCCCGGTGCAATCCCTGGTCCCGGTGCCCGGCGGGCTCACCGCCCAGCAGGCCGCCGCCGTCACCATGAGCGGCTCGGTGGCGCTTCCGCTGCTGCGCACCGCCGCGCTCACCGGCACCGAGACCGTGGTCATCGAGGCCGCGGCCACCGGCATCGGGTCCGTACTCACCCAGCTGGCCAAGGAATTCGGGGCGGCCCGGGTGATCGGGACGGCGGGTGGCTCCGAAAAGGCCGAGCAGGCCCGGGGATTCGGGGCGGACGAGGTGATCGACCACCACGATCCGCAATGGCCGCAGCGGCTGCGCGAAACCCTCGGCGGCGCAACGGTCGACGTGGTGTTCGACTCGATCGGCGGCGAATCAGCCTCCGCCCTGCTGGATCTCATGACGCCGCTGCGCGGGCGGATGCTCAGCTACGGCTGGCTGTCCGGTGCACCCGCCCAGGTGTCGGCCATGGACCTGATCATGCGCGGCCTCACCCTCACCGGCTGCTCGGGACCGCAGTGGCTGGCCGGGGTGGCGGCGGCACGCGGGGAGGCACTCGACCGCGCGGCAGCCGGGTCGATCACCCCGCTCGTCGACCGGGTACTCCCCCTCGATCAAGCCGCGCACGCCCACCGGTTGCTCGCCGATCGGGTCGCCAAGGGCACCATCGTATTGCGACCGAAACAGGCTTGACCTGGGCGCACGACCATATGAACCGCCGGAGCGGTCCCCTCGTGGAATGGGGAAAGGACCAACTCGGAGGTTACGGAAATGCAGGTCCTACTGTCTGAAGACACCGCGCTCACCGGCCGCAGCCCGGCCGCGGTGGTACTGGGGCTGTTCCGGATCCTCGTCGGATTCAGCTTCACCCTGCACGGATTGTCGGAGCTGTACGGCATCCCGGTGGCGCCCTACGGCAGCCATCACGCGGCATTTCTGAGCTGGCCGCACTGGTGGGCCGGAGCCATCGAACTCATCGCCGGGGCCTTCGTAACCCTCGGCATCGGCACCCGGATCGCGGCGCTGTTGTGTTCGGGCGCAATGGCTTACGCCTTCCTCACCGTCCACCTGCAGCACGGGATTCTGCCGATCAAGAACGGCGGCGAGACAGCCGTGCTGTTCTGCTGGTCGTTCTTCCTGATCGCGGTGATCGGACCGGGCGCACTCGCCCTCGGTCCCCCACTGCACCGGCTGCTCGGTAAACGCGCCGGGCGCTGAATCGAACGGACGCGGGGCGCGCAACCCCAAAGCGGTGCGCACCCTGCGTCTTTCGAACTGCGTCTTTCGGATTACTTGTCGTCGTCGGCCGGAGCCGGGGCGGTCGAGCGGGTCGCGTTCGCGGCCGAACGCACCTGCGGAGCCACCTGCACCACCTGGCCGAGCACACCGTTGATGAACGACGGCGAATCGTCGGTGGACAGCTCCTTGGCCAATTCCACCGCCTCGTCCACCGCCACCACCGGGGGAACATCGTTGGCGTGGAACAACTCCCACACCGCCACCCGCAGAATGGCGCGGTCCACGGCGGGCAACCGCGACAGCGTCCAATCCTGCAGGTAGGACTCGATGGTGCCGTCCACCCGATCCAGATCGTCGGCGACGCCTTCGACCAGGACACGGGTGTACGGGTTCACCGGGGCGATCGAATCGTCACGCACCGACAGTGAGACACGTTCCGACAGCAGATCCGCGGGATCGACATCGCGGGCTTCCGCCTCGAAGAGCAGGTCCACCGCGCGCCGACGCGCCTTGTGCCGCGCACCCAGCTTCTTGAATTTCTTGTCCGACTGATCGGCCACGGAAGACATTATCCGTCGCGTCAGGAGTTCACGCGGCTGATGTAGCTGCCGTCGCGGGTGTCGATGCGCAGCTTGTCACCCTGGTTGATGAACAGCGGGACCTGCACCTCGGCGCCGGTCTCCACGGTGGCGGGCTTGGTGCCGGCCGAGGAGCGGTCGCCCTGCAGGCCCGGCTCGGTGTGGGTGACGACCACGTCGATGGCGACGGGGAGCTCGACGAACAGCGCCGCGCCCTCGTGCATCGCGATCTGCACGGCCATGTTCTCCAGCAGGAAGCCGGAGTTGCGGCCCAGCAGCTCCTCGCTCAGGTGGATCTGGTCGTAGGTGTCGCCGTCCATGAAGATGTAGTCCTCACCATCGTGGTAGAGGTACGTCATGTCGCGACGGTCGACGGTCGCGGTCTCCACCTTGACGCCGGCGTTGAAGGTCTTGTCGACGACCTTGCCCGAGACCACGTTCTTGAGCTTGGTGCGCACGAAGGCGGGACCCTTACCCGGCTTCACATGCTGGAACTCGACAATCTGCTGGAGATTGTTGTCGATCTTCAGCACGAGGCCGTTCTTGAAGTCGCTGGTGTCCGCCACTGTCCTCGGATCTCCTATAGTCGGTGCGACCGCGCGTCAGTCGACGACGGTCAGGTCTTTGCTGGTGCGGGTGAGCAGTTCCGGGCCCCCCTTGCGAACCACGAGCGTGTCCTCGATCCGGACGCCACCGCGGCCGGGGAAGTACACACCTGGCTCGACGGTCACCGCCACGCCATCCAGGAGTGTACCCGTGCCGGTTTTGGCGATTCCGGGCGCTTCGTGGATCTGCAGGCCGACACCGTGTCCCAGCCCGTGCACGAACAGCTCGCCGTGACCGGCCGCTTCGATCACCGAACGCGACGCCGCGTCCACCGCCTTGGTCGACACGCCCGGGGCCAGCGCTTCGCGGCCCGCCCGCTGCGCGGCGTGGACCAGGTCGTAGACCTCGCGCTGCCAGTCCGCGGGCTGACCGAGCACGAAGGTCCGAGTCATATCCGAGTGGTAGCCGCCGACCGTCGCACCGAAGTCCAGCTTCACGAAATCACCGGTGGCCAGCACCGCCTCGGTCGGACGATGATGCGGGACAGCCGAATTCGCGCCCGCGGCGACGATGGTCTCGAAGGAGACCGCCTCCGCGCCGTGCTCGAACATCAGAAACTCCAACTCCCGGCCCACCTGGCGTTCGGTGCGACCCGGGCGCAGACCGCCGCGCTCGAGCAGGGTGGCCAGGGCGGCGTCGGCGGCATCGCAGGCGGCGCGCAACTGGGCCACCTCGTAGGCGTCCTTGACCATGCGCAGCTGCTCCACCAGCCCCGACACCGGGACCAGCTCCAGACCGGTGGACAGCGCGTCCAGGCCGCGATGCTGTTCGACGGTGACGACGTGGCTCTCGAAACCGACTCGCCCGGTCTGCCATTCGCCCGCGATCTCCACCACCCGGCGGGCACAGGCCCGGTTGATCTCCGCGCGCAGATCCGGGACCTGCTCACCGACCTGGGTGATGTAGCGGCCGTCGGTGGAGATGATGGTGCGGTGCTCGCTGGAATCCCAGGCGTAGACCAGCAGCGCGGCATTGGAACCGGTGAAGCCGGTCAGGTAGCGGATATTGATCAGATCCGTCACCAGCAGAGCGTCGATGCGGTTCTCCACCAGCAGGTCCCGCAGAGAGGCCCGGCGCAGCGCGTAGTTGGGCCGCGGGACCGGATCGTGATCAGCAGACATGGATCCACGCTACAACCGACACGCCGCAACACCGACACGCAACACGAGAATCGCCAGGTCATGGAACAGGCCCTGTTCACATACGAAGCGGTTATCCACAATTCGCGATTCCCCGCCCCACGCCCGCCCCGCCCGCGAGACAGTCGAACCATGCCCCTGCTCCCGACTCTCCTGCTGACCGCCTGGTGCGCCGCTCTGAGCTGGTTCGACCTGCGCGAGCGGCGGCTACCCAACGCCCTCACCCTCACCGGTGCCGTCGCCGTCCTGATCTACGCCATCAGCCGCGATGAATCCGCCACCGCGGTGACCGGAGGTTTGCTGCTCGCCGCGCCGTATCTGACGGTGCACCTGGGCAATCCGAATGCCCTGGGCGCGGGCGACGTGAAACTCGCGCTCGGTCTAGGGGCATCGACCGCGCTGGCGGGGCCGGAGGCCTGGACCACCGCGGCGCTCACCGCTCCCTTGCTCACCGCGACAGCCGGACTGGGCACTGTTCTGGCACGTGTGACGCCGGGTCGCAAGACCCTCCCGCACGGGCCCGCGATGTGTGTGGCGAGCCTCGTCGCGTTGCTCGCAACGCGGTGAGGAGGCCGGGCAGGCGGACCACGTGTCCGGGCAGCCCCGTTCTCATGGAAAGATGTAACTCGTGTTGCGCTGGATAACTGCCGGAGAATCCCATGGTCCCGCCCTCGTCACCATCCTCGAGGGGATGGTGGCCGGTGTCGAGGTGACCTCCGCCGAGGTCGGTGCACAGCTGGCGCGGCGTCGGCTCGGGTACGGACGCGGGGCCCGGATGAAGTTCGAGGCCGACGTGGTGACGCTGGTCGGCGGGGTGCGCCACGGCCGCACCATGGGCGGTCCGGTCGCCATCGAGGTGGCGAACTCGGAGTGGCCCAAGTGGACTCAGGTCATGTCGGCCGACCCGGTCGACGCGGCCGAACTCGCCGAACTCGCCCGCAACGCACCGCTGACCCGTCCCCGGCCCGGTCACGCCGATTACTCGGGCATGCTCAAGTACGGCTTCGACGACGCCCGCAATGTGCTCGAGCGCGCCAGCGCCCGCGAGACCGCGGCCCGCGTCGCCGCCGGCACGGTAGCCAGGAACTTCCTGCGTCAGGCGCTCGGAGTCGAGGTCATCTCGCACGTGGTGTCGATCGGCACCGCCGCCAACACCACCGGTGTCGTTCCGACCGCCACCGACCTCGCCGTCATCGACGAGAGCCCGGTGCGTTCCTTCGACAAGGACGCCGAGACCGCCATGATCGCCGAGATCGAGGCCGCCAAGAAGGACGGCGACACCCTCGGTGGCGTGGTCGAGGTCGTGGTCGAGGGCCTGCCCGTCGGACTGGGCTCCTTCACCTCCGGTGAGGCGCGCCTGGATTCGCGACTCGCCGCCGCGCTCATGGGAATTCAGGCCATCAAGGGTGTCGAGGTGGGCGACGGTTTCGAGACCGCGCGCCGCCGCGGCAGCCAGGCCCACGACGAGATGAAGCCCGGCGCCGACGGTGTGCTGCGCTCCACCAACCGCGCGGGCGGCCTCGAGGGCGGCATGACCAACGGTGAGCCGCTGCGGGTGCGCGCCGCCATGAAGCCCATCTCCACGGTGCCACGCGCCCTGTCCACCGTGGACATGTCCACCGGTGACGAGGCCGTCGCCATCCATCAGCGCTCCGACGTGTGCGCGGTGCCCGCCGCCGGTGTGGTCGCCGAGGCCATGGTGGCCCTGGTGGTCGCGCAGGCCGTGCTGGAGAAGTTCGGCGGCGATTCGCTGGCCGAGACGGTCGACAACATCACCAGCTACCTGAAGCGAATCTCGGCGCGCCCGCATCTGCCGGGCAATGCGCCACAGTGACCACTGACGGCGGCGCGGACTCCGACGCGGCCGCGCCGGACGACGAGAACACCGCTCGCACACCGGGTGTGGTGCTGGTCGGGCCGCCCGGGGCGGGAAAGTCGACGATCGGGCGCAAGCTGGCCCGTGAACTCGGCGTGGATCTCTACGACACCGACGCCGGAATCGAGGAGCGCACCGGGCGCACCATTCCGGAGATCTTCGCCGAGGACGGCGAACCGGAGTTCCGCCGCATCGAGGAAGAGGTCGTGCGCGACGCGGTGCTGGCCGGGCACGGGGTGGTCTCGCTCGGCGGCGGTTCGGTGCTCTCGGCCGCCACCCGCGAGCTGCTGCGCGATCACACCGTCGTCTACCTGGAAATCAGTGTGGGCGAAGGCTTGCGGCGCACCGGCGCCAGCACCAACCGCCCACTGCTCAACGGCGACGACCCGGCCCGCAAATACCGCGAGCTGATGAAGATCCGCCGCCCCCTCTACCGCGATGTGGCCAGCGTGCGCGTGCGCACCGACGGCCGCAGCCCCGGCCGCGTGGTGCGGATGATCCTCGCCAAGCTCGGCCTGGAATCGGTGGTGCATCCGGAGGATTCACCGGTCGAGACCATCGTCGTCGCCGAACCCAGCACCGGCAGCAGCCGCACTCGCAACCGGCGTCGACGCCGCCGCGGCCGCGGTCGTGGCGACGGCCAGACCGCCACGACCGCCGATACCACCGCGACGGAAGCGGATTCGGACAGCGACCGGCCCGGCACCGAAACCGAGGCGGGCACCGAAACCACCAAACGCGCACGGCGCGGCCGACGTTCACGCCGTTCGGGCCGCCGCCCCGCCGATGCCGCCGCCTCGACCACGACGACACCGGCCGCCGCGCCCACCGCGGCGAGCACCGCGCCCACCGAACCCGTTGCGCCCGGCACCAATTCGGGCCGTCGGCGACGCGCCTCCCGCTCGGCCGGTGCACCCACGAATTCCAGTGCGCCCGAATCCGTTTCGACGTCCTCGCCCGCATCGAGCCCCAGTGGTTCGGGCGCACAGCAGGATTCACCGAACTCCACCGGCCTGACCGCCACACCGGGCAACGGCCGTTCGCGGCGGGCACGTGCCCGCCGGGCGCGCGCCCGTGTGCGCGGCGAGCACACCGCAGACCAATCCACCCGCGCAGAACCCGCACGAACAGAATCGGAGCAGCAAGCATGAGCGAGCCGACCCGCATCGAGGTCCGCACCGCCGACCCGTACCCGGTGATCATCGGGCGCGGGCTGCTGGGCGACCTGGTCGAGGAGGTGACCGGCCGCTCCGGCGTGCGCACCGTCGCGATCTTCCATCAGCCGCCGCTCGCCGAGACCGCCGAGGTGGTCCGCAAGGCACTCGCCGATCAGGGCATCGACGCGCACCGGGTGGAGATCCCGGACGCCGAGGACGGCAAGGACCTGCAGGTCGCCGGGTTCTGCTGGGATGTGCTGGGCCGCATCGGCCTGACCCGCAAGGACGTGATCATCAGCCTGGGCGGCGGCGCGGCCACCGACCTGGCCGGTTTCGTGGCCGCCACCTGGATGCGCGGCGTCAGCATCGTGCACGTGCCGACCACGCTGCTGGCGATGGTGGACGCGGCGGTCGGCGGCAAGACCGGCATCAATACCGAGGCGGGCAAGAACCTGGTCGGCTGCTTCCACGAGCCGGCCGCGGTGCTGGTGGACCTGGCGACCCTGGAAACGGTGCCGCGCAACGAGATCGTGGCCGGGATGGCGGAGATCATCAAGGCCGGTTTCATCGCCGACCCGGTGATCCTGGAGCTGATCGAGGCCGATCCGCAGGCCGCCCTGGATCCGGCCGGTGACGTGCTGCCCGAGCTGATCCGGCGCGCGGTGCAGGTCAAGGCCGATGTGGTGGCCGCGGATCTGAAGGAATCGGATCTGCGCGAGATCCTCAACTACGGCCACACCCTCGCGCACGCCATCGAGCGCCGCGAGCGCTACCGCTGGCGTCACGGCGCGGCGGTGTCGGTCGGTCTGGTCTACGCGGCCGAATTGGGCCGTCTCGCAGGCCGTCTCGACGATGCCACCGCCGAACGCCACCGCAGCGTCCTCGAGAGCGTGGGCCTGCCCACCACCTACGACGGTGACGCGCTGCCGCAGCTGCTCGACAGCATGCAGACCGACAAGAAGACGCGTTCGGGCGTGTTGCGCTTCGTGGTCCTCGACGGTCTGGCCAAGCCGGGCCGACTGGAAGGCCCGGATCCGAGCCTGCTGGTCGCGGCCTACTCGGCGATCGCGCGCGAGGGTGGACCCGCGGGCGGAGCCATCCTGCTCTGAGGTCCCCGAGCATACGAAAAGCCCCGCGCCACAATCGAGATGGCGCGGGGCTTGCTGCTGGAATCGGGGCGTCAGACGCCGAGCGGCTCCGACGTCGGGTGCGGGGTGGCGGGCTGCTGCTTCTTGTGCTCCCGGCCGACCAGGAAGCGGCCGGTGGCCACGCCGATCATGCCCGGGATGAAGATGAGCAGGATGATGAACGACGCGCCTGCGGTGATCTCGAAGAACAGACCGTTGTCGCCGAGGTCGAACTTGGGGATGAAGTCGAGGATCCAGGCCACCAGGCCCGCGCCGAGGCCACCGGCCAGACCGGCCTTGAGCCAGCGCATGGTGAGATCCGCGCCCCGCTCCGGGTCCGGATGGGCGCGACGATCGCCGCGGCCGTCCAGCAGACCCCAGGCCAATACCGCGCCGACCAGCACGATCAGGCCGAGGATCCGCATCCAGGAGCCGTCGGTCGGCCGGTACACCATGGCGAAGCCGAGCAAGGTTCGCAGCACAACGGTCAGCGCCCCCAAGCCCACGGCGCGCAACACCCACGCATTCATGTCGATCACCTTAACCTGCGCGGCCGCCAGGCCGAACCGAATGAACTGAAACTTGTTACAGAACCATAGCGGCAACCGGGCGGGTGAGCCCAGCCGGACT
Organism: Nocardia sp. NBC_00511; assembly: GCF_045161165.1. NCBI lineage: Bacteria > Bacillati > Actinomycetota > Actinomycetes > Mycobacteriales > Nocardiaceae > Nocardia > Nocardia sp. NBC_00511. The sequence continues at coordinate 1,542,279 of NZ_CP107849.1, read as the reverse complement.
CGCCGCGCTGCTAGAAATGCAGGGTGAGCATCGAAGCCGTGGCCCTGCTGCAGGATCCGGTCCGCAGACGGCTCTACGACTATGTCGCGGCCGCGGATCACGAGGTCGGGCGCGATGAGGCCGCCGAGGCCGTGGAGATCAAGCGACCGCTGGCCGCCTTCCATCTCGACAAGCTCACCGAGGCGGGGCTGCTGGACGCCGTGTTCCGCCGTCCGGAGGGGCGTGCCGGACCGGGCGCGGGCCGTCCGGCCAAGTTCTATCGGCGTTCGGACGCGGAGTTCACCGTCAGCCTGCCCGCGCGCGACTACCGCACGGTCGCAACGATTCTGGCCGAGGTGCTCGAACACGAGGGCGCCGAGGCGGCGATCGCGGCGGTGGCCGCCCGGCACACGCCCACCGGCGGCGACCTGGTCGAGACGCTCGAATCCCGCGGCTACGAGCCGTATTTCGAGGGCGACGTGGTCCGGTTGCGCAACTGCCCGTTCCATCGCCTGGCGCTGAATTTCCCGCCGCTGGTGTGCGGCTTGAACCTGGCACTGCTGGAAGGCACCGCGACGGCGGCCGGTTGGACGGCCCGGATGGATCCCGCGCCGGGTCGATGCTGCGTAAGCTTCTCTAAAACAAGCGAATCTTAGTTATAGTTTGAACATGCACCTCGCACAGCTCAACATCGGTCGCCTGATCGCGGCCGAGGGCGATCCCCGGGTCGCCGAATTCTTCGCACATCTCGACGAGATCAACGCCGTCGCCGAGGCCTCCCCCGGTTTCGTCTGGCGCATGGTCGACGGAGAAACCAACAACGCCACCGCATTACGCCCCTACCACGCGGACCCCGACATGCTCGTCAACATGAGCGTGTGGACCTCGCGCGAGGCACTGTTCGACTACGTGTACCGCAGCGGCCACATGGAATACCTGCGGCGGCGCCGGGAATGGTTCGTGCCGCTGCGCGAGGTGTTCACGGTGCTGTGGTGGCTGCCCGAAGGCGAGCTGCCCACCCTGCCCGACGCCATGCGGCGACTCGAGCACCTGCGCGAGAACGGTTCCACGCCTTACGCGTTCACCTTCCGGCAGGCCTTCGATCCGGAGCCCGCGAGCTAGCTCACCGACGACTCCCGCAGCGCCGCGGCCATTTCCGCGCGCGGCGCCGGCTCACCGGTGAACTGCTCCACCTGCCCGTACGCCTGATTCAGCAGCATCTCCAGACCGCTGACCACGGTGTTCCCGGCTCGGGCCACCGCTTCGGCGAGCGGAGTCGGCCACGGGTTGTAGATGGCGTCGAGGACGACGGGTGCGACCGCGACCGAATCCGCCACGGGCGCAGCGCCGGTCGCGGGCACCGTGCTGACCACGGCGTCGGCCCCGGTGCACACGAACAGCACCGATTCGGGGTCGAAATCGATGACCTCGGCCGACATGCCCAGGCGCTCGGCCAGTTCCAGCGTATCGGCGGCCCGGCGACGATCGCGCGCCACGATGGTGACGGTGTGCGCGCCGAGCTCGGCCAGCGCCAGCAGCGCCGGACGCGCGGTGCCACCGGCCCCGAGCACCACGGCCCGCGAAATCTCTTCGACGCCCGCGCCTTCCAGCGCGCCGCGCACCCCGTCGACGTCGGTGCAGTCGGCACGCCATCCGGTCGCGGTGCGCAGCAACGTGTTCGCGGAACCCACCAGTTCGGCGCGGTCGGTGCGCTCGTCGGCGTACGCGAGCGCGGCCACCTTGCCCGGCATGGTCACCGACAACCCGACCCACTCGGGGCCGAGACCGTCGACGAGACCGGGCAATTGCTCACCCGTGCACTCGATGCGCTCGTAGCTCCAGTCCAGGCCCAGCGCCCGGTAGGCGGCCAGATGCAGTTGCGGCGATCGCGAATGCGCGATCGGGCTGCCCAGCACGGCGGCCCGCCGCTGTTCACCGGCCACTGTCGAGAATCCCACTGGCCTGCGCCTTCGCGATATTGCGCTGATGTTCGGCATAGCTGTCGGTGAACAATGTGGTGCCTTGCTTGTCGACGGTCACGAAGTAGGTCCACGGCCCCGGCGCCGGATTCTCCATGGCGCGCATGGCATCCAGTGACGGTGCGGAGATCGGGGTCGCGGGCAGCCCGGGCGAGGCGTAGGTGTTCCACGGCGTCTTCTTGGCCCGGTCGGCGTCGGTGGTGGCGACCTCGGTCTTGTCGAGCGTGTAGTTGACGGTCGAGTCGAATTGCAGTGGCATCTGCTGGTTGAGGCGGTTCACGATCACCCGCGCCACCTTCGACATGTCCTGCGGCAGCGCCTCGCGTTCCACCAGGGACGCCGCGATCAGGGTGTCGTAGGGCGAGAGACCATTGGCGGTGCCCGACTGCACCAGTCCGGTGGCCTCGTAACTCTGCGCGCTGGACGTGACGAGCTGCTTGAGAATGTCGAGCGGGCTGGCGCCGGGATCGAAATCCCAGGTGCCGCCGGCGATCAGACCCTCGAGCTGCCGGGAGCGGTCCGGCGCCGTGCGCACCTTCTCCAGCGCCCAGGTGGGCACGCCCAGGGCCGTCGGGTCGGTGTTGGCGCCCGCCTGGTCGAGCTGTTCGTAGGTCACGCACTTGGCGGCGGTGCCGGTGCCGATGCAGCTGGCGTCGGCGATCTTGCGGTAGATGCCGTCCTTGCGGGCCCCGGTGGCCACATCGCTCGAGTCGTGCAGCTGACGGCCCTCGGAGATCACCACATTGCCGACCCGGGCGTCCTTGCTGAACAGCGCGGTCACCGTCTCCGAACCGGTGCTGTGACTGGGCACCGCGTAGAAGCCGGGCTGGATCGAGCTCATGTTCGTATTGCGCACGGCCGCTTCGTAGAACGCGCCGTTGCTGGCCACCACGCCCTTGTCGGCCATGGTCTGCGCGATCTGGGTGGAGGTGTCGCCGGGCTTGATCTGGATCACCACGAGCGGGCCCTGCGGAGCGGAGAACTCGGCCGGTGGGCTCAGCTTGCCGATGAACTTCCAGCCTGCGAAGCCGAGCGCGCCCACGAACAGCACCGCGAACACCCCGGCGATGACGAACAGGTTGCGGCGGCGGCGCTTGCGCTCGGCGGCCTTGCGCGAGGCCATGCGGGAACGCTTGGGGCGCTGCGAACCCCGGCCCGCGGCTCGCGATTCACCGCGGCCCGGTTTGGCTTTCGCCTTCGCCTTCGACTTGGCGGCGGGGCGGCGGTCGCGGTCGCCGACGCGCTGGGGGGCACTGCGGCGCGGCGGTTCCGGCTCGAGCGGGGGCTCGTCCTCGAAGTCGTCGTCGTAGTGCTCGTCGTCGTACTGGTCGTGCTCGTCATCCTCGTAGCGGGGGATGACGGTGGTGTCGTCCTCGTAATCGTCCGCTTCCGACCAGTCCAGATCGTCGCGGCGGTAACGCCGTTCGGCGCTCTGCCGGTAGCGTTCCTCGGCGCGCGTCCAGCGGTCGGTCATGCGTGATCACCGCGCGGCTTCAAAAGGGCACTCCGTTCGTCCAACCATCCTTGCAGGATCGACACGGCGGCGGCTTGATCGATGACCTGCCGCTGCCCGCGTGCTCGAACTCCACTGTCTCGCAACGCACGTGCAGCAGACACCGTAGTCAAACGTTCGTCGGAAAGTCGCACCGGGACCGGAGCGATCAGGGTCCGCAAACGCCCCGCGAAAGTGGCCGCCAGCTTAGCCGAAGACCCGCTCTCCCCGCGTAAGGTGCGCGGCAGGCCGACGATCACTTCGACGGCTTCGTACTCCCGCACAATCTCGGCAATCCGGGACAGATCGGGAGCGAGGGTGCCGGGCGCGATCTTCTTGGCGCGCGGCACCGTCTCGACCGGAGTGGCCAGCAGACCGTCCGGATCACAGGAGGCGACGCCGATGCGCACCGTGCCCACATCGACGCCGATGCGGCGGCCGCGCCCCGGATCCTGTGCCGGATCGGGGCGCTCGGACGCGAACGCGCGCCCGCCGGCCGAGATCCCGGAGGCCTCGACCGGCGTTCGCGCGAATCCGGCGGCACGATCGCCGCCGGGTGTATCGGATGTGTCCGAGTCGTCCATTTATCCGGCGAGCTCGGCGACCCGCGCACGCAGCGCGGCCAGACCCGCCTCGATGCCGGAGGCGTCGGAGCCGGAGCCCTGCGCCATCTCCGGCTTGCCGCCGCCGCGGCCCGCGATCGACGGACCGAACGCGGCCACCAGGTCACCGGCCTTGAAACCGAGGTCCTGCGCGGACTTCGACACCGCGGCCACGAACGGCACCTTGCCCTCGGCGTTGCCGAGCAGCACCACCACGGCGGGCTCGGAACCGAAGCGGCCCTTGATGTCCTGAACCAGGGTGCGCAGATCGCCCGCACCCACGCCCTCGGGCGCGGCGGCGGCCACCAGCAACACCTTGCCGACGCGCTGCGCCTGCTCCACGAAGGTGCCCGCCGAGGACAGCACGGCGGCCATCTTGGTGCGCTCGAGTTCCTTCTCGGCAACCTTGAGGCGTTCCACCAATTGCTCGATGCGCGCGGGCACCTCGTCCGAGGGCACCTTCAGCGAGGACGCGACACCGGCCAGCAGCGCGCGCTCCTTGGCCAGGTACTTGTAGGAGTCCAGGCCGACGAAGGCCTCCACGCGGCGGATGCCGGAACCGACCGACGACTCGCCGAGCACGGTGATCGGGCCGATCTGCGAGGAGTGCCGCACGTGCGTGCCACCGCAGAGCTCCATGGAGAACGGTCCGCCGATCTCCACCACGCGCACCTCGTCGCCGTAGTTCTCGCCGAACAGGGCCATCGCGCCCATCTTCTTGGCGGAGGGAAGATCGGTGACGAAGGTGTTGACCGGGAAGTCGTCGGCGACAGCGTCATTGGAGACGGCCTCGATATCGGCCTTCTGCTGCTCGGACAGCGCGCCCTGCCAGTTGAAGTCGAAGCGCAGGTAGCCCGGCTTGTTGAGCGACCCGGCCTGCACCGCGTTGGGACCGAGCACCTGACGCAGCGCCGCGTGCACCATGTGGGTGCCGGAGTGGCCCTGGGTCGAGCCGTGCCGCCACGCCGGATCCACCTGTGCCAGCACGGTATCGCCCTCGGTGAGCTGACCGGCTTCGATGGTGGACTTGTGGGTCCACACCTTCTTGGCGATCTTCTGCACGTCGTTGATGCGCACCTTCAGACCGTGCGAGGAGACCAGGGTGCCGCGGTCGGCGATCTGGCCGCCGGACTCCGCGTAGAGCGGGCTGCGGTCGAGGATGATCTCGACATCCTGCCCGACCTCGGCGACCGGCACCCGTACGCCGTCCTTGATCAGCGCGAGAACGGTTGCCTCGGTGGCCAATTCGTCGAAACCGGTGAATTCGGTCGCGCCGCGGTCGACGAACTCCTTGTAGACGGTGAGGTCGGCGTGCGCGTGCTTGCGCGCCATCGCGTCTTCCTTGGCGGTCTTGCGCTGCTCGGCCATGAGCGCGCGGAAACCGTCTTCGTCGACCTGAAGCCCGGCCTCGGAAGCCATTTCGAGGGTCAGGTCGATCGGGAAGCCGTAGGTGTCGTGCAGCTTGAACGCGTCCGCGCCGCCGATTCGCTTGCCGCCGTGCGACTTCACCTCGTCGACGGTCTCGTCGAACAGCTTGGTGCCGGTGTTGAGCGTCTTGAGGAACGCGACTTCCTCCCCGACCGCGACATTCTCGATGCGCTGGAAGTCGGTGGCCAGCTCCGGGTAGGACGGCGACATCAGCTCGGAGACGACCTTCATGAACTCGCCGATCACCGGCTGGTCGGCGCCCAGCAGGCGGGCCGAGCGCACGATGCGACGCAGCAGTCGGCGCAGCACATAGCCGCGGCCGTCGTTGCCGGGGTTCACGCCGTCGGCGATCAGCATCGCGCCGGTGCGGGCGTGGTCGGCGATGACGCGGAAGCGCACATCGTCGGTGTGGTCGACGCCGTAGGAGCGGCCGGTCAGTTCCTCGGCCTTGCTGATGATCGGGCGCAGCAGGTCGGTCTCGTAGACGTTGTCGACGCCCTGCAGCAGGAACGCGACCCGCTCGACGCCCATGCCGGTGTCGATGTTCTTCTTCGGCAGCGGGCCCAGGATCTCGAAGTCGTCCTTGCCGCGCCCCGCACCCCGCTCGTTCTGCATGAACACGAGGTTCCAGATCTCGAGGTAGCGGTCCTCGTCGGCCTCCGGACCGCCCTCGATGCCGTATTCGGGGCCGCGGTCGAAGTAGATCTCCGAGCACGGGCCGCACGGGCCGGGGATGCCCATCGACCAGTAGTTGTCGGCCATGCCGCGGCGCTGGATCCGCTCGGCGGGCACGCCCATCTCCAGCCAGATGCGCTCGGCCTCGTCGTCGTCGAGATAGACGGTGGCCCACAGCCGTTGCGGATCGAATCCGAACCCGCCGTCCTCGACGCTGTTGGTGAGCAGCGTCCACGCGAAGGTGATCGCCTCACGCTTGAAGTAGTCGCCGAAGGAGAAGTTGCCCGCCATCTGGAAGAAGGTGTTGTGGCGGGTGGTGATGCCGACGTTCTCGATATCGCCGGTGCGCACGCACTTCTGCACGCTGGTCGCGGTCGCGAAGGGCGGCGTCTGCTGACCGAGGAAGTACGGCACGAACTGGACCATGCCCGCGTTCACGAACAGCAGGTTGGGGTCGGCCAGGATCAGCGAGGCACTGGGCACCTCGGTGTGTCCGGCCTTTACGAAATGCTCCAGGAAGCGCCGTCGAATCTCGTGGGTCTGCACAGGTATCCAGCCTACCGTCCCCGGTCCAGGGGCTTTACACCCACCACCGGGCGACGAGGCGGGAGCCGGAGGCCGTCTGCGGGGACCGCGCGGACGCGCCGGTGCCGGGGACGACCGCGACCGGCCCGCGACATCGGGTCCCGACCGCCCACGACCACCGGAGGATCGCGAAGGTGACCTCGACCACCATGGCCGCCGTACTCGGTCGGCAATGTCGACCCGCGCTCTCCGGAGCCGGGACCGGGCGAGAGGCGACCGACCAGACCCGGCAGCCCGCGCCGATCAGCGACGACGGGCGAGAGTCGAGCGGACCGGGTTTCGATCGATCCGGCTACGCACCAACTGAATTCGCTGGAAGATAGCGGACCCGAATTGGCACACAATGCAATTCGGCACGTAATGCATCGCGTGCGATGAATTACTTCCCTCGGACTATGCGGCGGAGTTTGGTTACCCGCGGTCCCACTTCACGTTCGTAGCCGTGATCGGTGGGCTGGTAATAGTCGGTGCCTACCAATTCATCGGGCGGATACTGCTGTGCCAGCACGCCGTCCGGGTGATCGTGGGGGTATTTGTAGCCCTGGGCATTGCCGAGGGCGGCTGCGCCCGCGTAGTGGCCGTCGCGGAGATGGGGTGGGACCGCGCCCGCCTTGCCGGCGCGGATATCGGCGAGGGCGGCGTTGATGCCCTTGACGACCGAGCCGGATTTGGGGGCGGTGGCGATGTGAATCGTGGCCTGCGCCAAGGCGAGTTGGGCTTCGGGGAGACCGACCAGTTGGACCACCTGGGCGGCGGCGGTCGCGGTCTGCAAGGCCATCGGGTCGGCCATGCCGACCTCCTCGCTGGCCTGGATCATCAAGCGGCGGGCGATGAATCGCGGATCCTCGCCCGCGCTGATCATGCGCGCCAGGTAGTGCAGGGCGGCGTCGACATCGGAGCCGCGCAGGGATTTGATGAAGGCGCTGATCACGTCGTAGTGCTGGTCACCGTCGCGGTCGTAGCGCACGGCGGCCTTGTCGACGCTGGCCTCCACCAGCTCCACGCCGACCTTCCCGTCGAGGGAGGACTCGGCCGAGGCCTCCAGCGCGGTCAGCGAGCGGCGCGCGTCACCCCCGGCGATCCGCACGATGTGGTCGAGGGCCGCGTCGGCGACCTGGTACTCCCCCGCCAGCCCGCGCGGGTCGGCGATGGCCCGGTTCAGCACGATGCGAATGTCCTCGTCCGACAACGACTTCAGCTGCAGCACCAGCGACCGTGACAGCAGCGGCGACACCACCGAGAACGACGGATTCTCGGTGGTCGCGGCGACCAGCAGCACGATCCGGTTCTCGACCGCGGCCAGCAGCGCGTCCTGCTGGGTCTTGGAGAAGCGGTGCACCTCGTCGATGAACAGCACGGTCTGCTCGCCGGAGGCGAGGCGGCGGCGGGCCAGGTCGATGACCGCCCGCACCTCCTTGACCCCGGCCGAAAGTGCCGACAGCGCTTCGAATCTGCGCCCGGTGGCCTGCGACAGCAGTGAGGCGAGGGTGGTCTTGCCGGTGCCGGGCGGGCCGTAAAGCAGCACCGAAGCCGCCCCGGATCCTTCGACCAGACGACGTAGCGGCGAGCCGGGACCGAGTAGATGTTCCTGCCCCACGACCTCGTCGAGACTGCGCGGCCGCATGCGCACGGCCAGCGGGGCGAAGCGGTCGCTCCCACTGGGTATGCGCACCACGCTCGCCTCGAAGTCGTCGGATACGGCCTGCGTCCCCGGCGCGTCGAACAGCCCATCACTCACTCGTACGACCCTACCGAGACGCCCCGACAACTCCGGCCGCACATCACCGCGGGCCGGAATCCACCCTCGGATCCCGGCCCGCGATGGCGCGGAGGATTACTCCTCCCAGTGCTCTTCCAGGGTGGCGGAGACGTGTTCGGCGAAGTCGCCGAGCGGGTCGTCGCCGGTGCAGCGGGCGTCCTCGGCGAGGGCGGCCCAGCGGTTGATCAGCGCGGCCGAGCGCGGGATCGACAGCCCGTGTTCACGGGCGGCGGCGATGCGGGCGTGATCGGCGGGCAGGAACCAGTAGGTGGACAGCCAGACCCAGATCAGCCGGGCTTCGAGGATGCGTTCGGCGAGCACGTCGTCGTCGGCGAGGGCGGGCCAGACGGCGACCACTTCGGAGCGCCAGGCCTCGACCATCTGCCGGGCGCGTTCACGTGAGAGCTCGAAATCGCACAGGCAGCCCGGGAAGGAGACCAGGGCATAGGCGATGTCGAGGGTGGAGTCGCGGAAGCCACCCCACTCGTAGTCGAGGAACCGCGCACCCTCCTCGTTGAGGATGACGTTGTCGGGGCACAGGTCGGAAGGACTGAACGCGCGGTAGCGACCGGCGGAGAAGAGCCGGTTGCCGCGCACGATCCGCTCGGCGATCTCACCGGGCACCTCGATGCCCAGCTCACGCTGCAGCATGATCGGCACCTCGGCGACCGCGGATTCGGCCTGCTGAGCGATGCCGTCCACCCGATGCACGACATCGACACGCCGGAGCAGCGCGACGAAATCGGCTTCGCGGCCGACGGTCGCGGCATGCATGCGACCGAGAGCCTGAGCGAACGCCATCAGGGCATTGCGCCCGGTGGGTTCGGCGCCGGTCTGCAACACCGCGGTGAGCGAGGTGTTCTCGCCGAGGTCGCTGAGGATCAGCAGTCGCTCGGGCAGGCTGTAGCCGAGTAGGTAGGCCCCGGGTCTGTGGTCACGGCCCAGGGCGGTGGTGAACTGGTACGACACTGCCTCCCGTAGGAAGGCGGAGTCGATGCTGGCGACACCTGGGGCCATGCCCCCGGTGCGTCGTTGATTCGCTGCGCCCGCAACCTGCTTCACAATCAGTGTGCGTGGAAGCGAAAAGGCGTTCTCCGCAACGCGGACACGTAGGACCGTCGTTCTACCACTACCGCTGAGTTCCATCGGATCGCTCAGCTTTACCGGAGCACCCATTCGCTTTGTGAGCAACTGTTGTGCCGCGGACACGACTTCGGCGGCGCGTTCGGCCAATAGTGCGGTCATCGGAACCCAAGGTACTCCGGCCAGGTCACTTTCAGCGAGCGGTTGCGCAACCTTTCGCGCGTCGTCCGGCGTGTCTTTGTGAAGGGTTTGCCCACACGGCGCTGGTTGCTTGACACAACCGGGGCGGTCTAGTTGTCTCATGTTCAACTGCCGTGCGCCACACCGTAAACCGGGAAATGTGAAAGGCTTGCGACCATGACTGGCACGCCGCCCTCAGCACCGTACGACCCGTCCGGCGAGTACCCTGCCGCGGGCGGCGGACAACCGCATCCGCCGCATACCGGCCAGCATCAAAACCCCGAGCCCGCACCGTATTCCGCGCCGCCGGAGCCGGGTCCGGCGCACGGTCGCCATCAGCTTCCCGGACTCGCGGGCTATCCGCAATTCGACGGCCCCGGGGCCCCGCAGTACGGCAGCGAGCCCGTCGAATCGGCTCCGTCGATGCCCCCGCAGTCGGGCGCGCCGGTCGGGCCGCCGGGCTACGGCGGCCAGCCGCCGCAGCAGTTGCCGAACGGACCCGACCAGCCCGGCGCGATGCCGCCCGGCAATCTGCCTCCGCAGGGCGGATTTCCGCCAGGGGCGATGGCGCCGGGCCCGAATCAGGCACCCGCGCCCGCACCGCAGCAGCAGGCCTACGCGCCCCCGCGCGAACGCCTCGACGTGGGCGGGGCGCTCACCTACGGCTGGGATCGCTTCCGGCTCAACCCGATGCCGTGGGCGGGCATGGTGCTCATCGGCCTGATCGCCTGGCTGGTGGTCACCCTGCTGGTGAATATCGTTGACCCGCAGTCGCTGTCGGCGGTGATCATGCTGTTCGCGGTGGCCTCGCTGGTGGTGTGGCTGCTGCAGGCGGCGATGATTCGCGGCGCGCTCTACGAGACCGACGGCACCCCACCGGATTTCCCGGCCTTCTTCGGATTCGTCAACGCGGGCAACGTACTCATCACGGCGCTGATCGTGTTCGTGGCCTGTTTCATCGCCTCGATAGCGTGCGTGTTCCCGGCGGTGATCGTCGGCGTGCTGTGCATGTTCGCGCTGCACTTCGTGATCGATCAGGACCAGAATCCCCTGACCGCAATCAAATCCAGTGCGCAGCTGGTGATCGCCAATGCCCTGCACATCTCGCTGCTGGCGCTGGCGGTGCTGCTGATCACCGCGATCGGCACGCTGTTGTGCGGACTGGGTCTGCTGGTCGCGGGTCCGGTGTCGGCGATCGCGACCACCTACGCCTACCGCACGCTCACCGGCCGCCTGGTCGTGCCCGTCTAGCGTTCGGCCCGGATCACGTTCGGGCTCAGCCGCGCTCGGTCAGCCACCAGCGGTCGAGCCGGTCGAGGATGCCGCCGCGGTGCCGGTGCCGCGGCCGCAACCACAGCACGATCACGCCCGCCACCACGATGCCGACCATGTTCACCGCCAGCCGATGGTGATGAAGGTGAGAAACGACGGGGTGAGGGTGGACGCCTCACCGGTCTGCGCGATCAGCTGCTCCCACACCACCGCGTCGCTGGTGGTGGTCGGCGCGTTCTCGACCGCACGCTCGGCACTGTCGGACAGCACGGTGTCGATGTCCTCGAGCCCGACGCCGCCGGCGCGCATCACGCCGAGCCCGCGCAGGGCGTCGATCACGGCGTCCGCCGATTCGCGCGCGAGCACGCATTCGACGACATCGCCGCGAGGTTCCACCGCCGCGCCGCGCTGCACGGTGATCAGCGTCGCGCCGGGTTCGGCGCGCAGCACGCGCAGCGCGGCGTCGGTGGATTCGGCGGGACAGACCGCCCAGACGTGCAGCACCCGTAACCCCCTCGTAGCAGCGGGTTTCCGGTATCGGCCGATACCGGCGGGTGCAGCCTAGCGGTGGGTCACCCCTACTTGGCGTCTTCCTTGACCGGGTTGCCGTTCGCGTCGAGCTTGGCGTTGAGCCCGGCTTCCTGACGCTGCTGCAGGGTGATCGAGGTGGGCGCGTCGGTGAGGGGATCCACGCCGCCGCCCGACTTCGGGAAGGCGATGACCTCGCGGATGGAGTCGACCCCGGCCAGCAGCGCGGTGATGCGGTCCCAGCCGAAGGCGATGCCGCCCATGGGCGGTGCGCCGAAGGAGAAGGCGTCGAGCAGGAAGCCGAACTTGTCCTGCGCCTCCTCCTTGCCGATGCCCATCACCGTGAACACCCGCTCCTGCACGTCGCGGCGGTGGATACGGATGGAACCGCCGCCGATCTCGTTGCCGTTGCAGACGATGTCGTAGGCGTAGGCCAGCGCCGAACCCGGGTCGGTGTCGAAGGTGTCGACGTGCTCGGGCTTGGGCGAGGTGAAGGCGTGGTGCACGGCGGTCCAGGCCGAATGACCGAGGGCCACATCGCCACTCGCGGTGGCGTCGGCGGCGGGCTCGAACATCGGCGCGTCCACGATCCACACGAACGCCCAGGCGTCCTCGTCGATGAGGCCGCACTTGCGGGCGATCTCACCGCGCGCCGCGCCGAGGATGGCGCGGCTGGACTTGGCGTCACCGGCGGCGAAGAACACGCAGTCGCCGGGGTTGGCGCCGACGTGCTTGGCCAGGCCTTCGCGTTCGGCGTCGGACAGGTTCTTGGCGACCGGGCCGCCGAGCGTGCCGTCCTCGTTGAACAGGATGTAGGCCAGGCCCTTCGCGCCACGCTGCTTGGCCCAGTCCTGCCAGGCGTCGAGCTGACGCCGCGGCTGCGAGGCGCCACCGGGCATGACGACCGCGCCGACGTACGCCGACTGGAACACCCGGAACGGAGTCTCCTTGAAGTACTCCATCATCTCGGTGATCTCGACACCGAAGCGCAGGTCGGGCTTGTCGGAACCGTAGCGGCGCATGGCATCCGCGTAGGTCATGTGCGGGATCGGGGTGGTGATCTCGTGGCCGACGAGCTTCCAGAGCGCGGCGAGGATGTCCTCGGCGAGCAGGATGACGTCTTCCTGTTCGACGAAGCTCATCTCGATGTCGAGCTGGGTGAACTCGGGCTGGCGATCGGCGCGGAAGTCCTCGTCGCGGTAGCAGCGCGCGATCTGGTAGTAGCGCTCGATGCCGCCGACCATGAGCAGCTGCTTGAACAGCTGCGGCGACTGCGGCAGGGCGTAGAACTTGCCGGGCTGCAGGCGGGCCGGAACCAGGAAGTCGCGCGCGCCCTCGGGCGTCGAGCGCGTCATGGTCGGGGTCTCGACCTCGACGAAGGCGTGCTCGGCGAGCACGGCGCGGGCGGCGGCGTTGACCTTGGAGCGCAGCCGGATGGCGTGCGCCGGGCCTTCGCGGCGCAGGTCCAGGTAGCGGTAGCGCAGGCGGGCTTCCTCGCCGGGCTCGTCGTCGAGCTGGAAGGGCAGCGGCGCGGCCTCGTTGAGCACCTCGAGCTCGGTCACGTTGACCTCGATGGCGCCGGTCGGCAGGTTCGGGTTCTCGCTGCCGCCCGGGCGGTTCTCGACCACTCCGGTGACCTTCACGCAGAATTCGTTGCGCAGCTTGTGGGCCTGCTCGGCGGGCACGCCTTCGCGGAAGACGGCCTGCGAAACACCCGAGGCATCACGCAGATCGATGAAGATCACGCCACCGTGGTCTCGACGACGCGCCACCCATCCGGTGAGGGTGACGGTCTGACCGGCGTGCTCGCTTCGCAGCGAACCAGCCAAGTGGGTGCGCAGCACTGGATTCCTTTCGACGGACTCGAAGCACCGGCGAGATGTGACCAGGTGCAGACCCATCGTAGAGAGACACGTTCGGTGGATGGAAACCGATATCCGCTCGCCCGTGTCACAGTAATGGCCATGACCTTCAACGAGGGCCTTCAGATCGATCCCAACCGGGTCAGCGGAGGCGGTGGCCCGGGACTGGGCGGAGGGCTGGCCCTCGGCGGCGGCGCGCTCGGCATCATCGCGGTGATCGTGACGCTGTTGCTCGGCGGCGACCCCGGCAGTGTGCTGGGTCAGTTCACGGGCGCGGACAGCAAATCGCAGTCGGGCACCGCGACGCTGCCCGCGCACTGCAAGACGGGTGCGGACGCCAACAAGTACGTCGACTGCCGGGTGATCCTGACCGTGCAGTCCCTCGACGGGGTGTGGGGCACCGAACTGCCCAAGCAGACCAATCGCAAATACGTGCAGCCGAAGGTGACGCTGTTCTCCGGCGCGGTGAACACCGGCTGCGGTCAGGCGTCCTCGGCGGTCGGCCCGTTCTACTGCCCCGCCGACCAGACCGCCTACTTCGACACCAGCTTCTTCCAGGAACTGGTCGACCGCTTCGGTTCCAGTGGCGGCCCGCTGGCCCAGGAGTACGTGGTCGCCCACGAGTTCGGCCACCACATCCAGAACCTGCTCGGTGACATCAACCGCTCGCAGCGCGATCCCAAGGGCGCGACCTCCGCGGCGGTCCGCACCGAACTGCAGGCCGACTGCTACGCCGGCATCTGGGCCTACTTCGCCGACAAGCTCCCTGCCCCGGGCAGCAACACCCCGTTCCTGAAGCCGTTGACCGACAACGACATCCGCGACGCGCTCTCCGCGGCGTCGGCCGTCGGCGACGACCGCATCCAGAAGGCCTCCACCGGCCGCGTCAACCCGGAGGCCTGGACCCACGGCTCCTCCGACGAGCGCCAGAAGTGGTTCCTGGCCGGATACAAGTCCGGTCAGGTGAAGTCCTGCGACACCTTCTCCGCGCAGGACCTGGGTAACCCGCCCGCCCTGCGCTGACCGTCCTGTTCCCGAGGTCCCCGGCCGGGTTCGGCCGGGGACCTTCGCTTTTCGAGGGCTTCTCGGTGTGCCGTGTCTCGCATGTCACCGTCGCCCGGCGTGCCGGTGCGGGCTTGCGGAATCGGCGGGGCAGAATCCGTGGCGGCGGGCGTTGGCCCGCATGGGAATTCGGAGGGATGCGATGCGGACAGCCGGGGCAACAACACTATTCGGGACGAGGCGGGCAATCAGGGCGCAGGGGTGGCGTGGCGCTGCCGTCGTGGCACTGAGCGCGGCCCTGTTCACCGGTGCGAGCGGATTCGCCGTCGCCACACCGGCTCCGGCCCACTCGATGCCGCTGTTCACGCTGACCGCGATGCCCGCGGGCTGGCAGTCGCGCACCGATCTGCATCCGGCACTTCAGATTCAGACCGGCGGCGAAGCGATCAAATACGCCGACGACGGGTCGCAGATCAACGGCACCATCCCCGCCGACGTGCTGGGCGCGGCGACCACCGAGGTCCGCAATCTGGCCGCGGCCGACATGGGCGTGCCCGAGCAGAACGACAAGGGCATGTCCATCATCGATTTCATGCCCTCGCCGCCGGATCAGGATGTGCACCTGGTGGTGTACGGGCCGGAGGTCACCGACAAACTCACCGATGACCAGAAGGCGTCCCGCAAGCGCTTCGACGATCTGTTCCAGCGCCTGCTGAACGCCTTCACTCCGGCCTGAGCCGAAAACTCAGCCGACCGTCCAGGTTTCGCGACCGGTGAGCAGATTCTGCAGCGAATCGGCGTGCACCGGTTTGCGATCGGCGGCGACGGCGAGCTGGTTGCGCACCCCGTCGTCGTAGGTGGGTCGCGCGACGCTGCGGAAGATGCCGGTCACCACGTGCGTCAGGTCCTGGTCGGAGAGCCGGGACAGGGCGTAGGCGTATTCGGGGTGATCGGTGTAGGCGTCGTGGATCACGATGTCGCTGTCCGCGACGGTGTCGGCGCGGGTCACCCGCAGGCCGAAACCGTCTCGCACCACGCCGAATTCGTTGTCCGCGCCGAAGCGGATCGGTTCACCGTGCCGCAGCCGGATCAGATGCGATTCGGCGTTCTCGCGGCGCAGCGCGTCGAAGGATCCGTCGTTGAAGATCGGGCAGTCCTGCAGGATCTCCACGAACGAGGTGCCCCGGTGTTCGGCCGCGGCGCGCAGCACCTCGGTGAGCCCGGCGCGGTCGGAGTCCAATGCCCGCGCCGCGAAGGTGGCTTCGGCGCCGAGCGCCACCGACAGCGTGTTGAACGGGTGGTCGACCGATCCCATCGGGGTGGACTTGGTGACCTTGCCGGTCTCCGAGGTCGGCGAGTACTGCCCCTTGGTCAGGCCGTAGATCCGGTTGTTGAACAGCAGGATCGTCATGTTCACATTGCGGCGCAGCGCGTGGATGAGGTGGTTGCCGCCGATGGACAGCGCGTCGCCGTCCCCCGTCACCACCCAGACCGACAGATCCGGCCGAGTGACCGCCATGCCGGTGGCGATGGCGGGCGCGCGGCCGTGGATCGAGTGGATCCCGTACGCCTCCAGGTAATACGGGAACCGGCTCGAGCAGCCGATGCCGGAGACGAACATCAGGTTCTCGCGCTTCAACCCGAGTTCGGCGAGGAATCCGCGCACGGTGGCCAGGATGACGTAGTCGCCGCAGCCGGGACACCACCGCACCTCCTGGTCGGAGGTGAAGTCCTTGGCCTTCTGCGGTCCGGCCGCCGTGGGCACGCCGGACAGGCCGGTGAGTCCCAGATCGGCGCCCACGAGCGGGTTTTCGAGGATGGTCATCACTTTCCCCCTGGGGTGCGATAGGTGGCGCGGGCCCGCGCGGTGAACGCCTTGGCCTGCTCCATCTCGCTGATGGAGCCGTCCAGGGCCGCGTCGATGACGCCGACCAGTTCCTGGGCCTGGAACGCGGTTCCGGCGACCTTGGTCCACGGTTGCACGTCGACCAGGTAGCGGGCGCGCAACAGCATGGAGAGCTGACCGCCGTTCATCTCCGGGCAGACCACGGTGCGGTAGCGGGCGAGCACCGCACCGAGGTTGGGCGGCAAGGGATTCAGATTCCGCAGGTGCGCCTGCGCGACCGGGACGCCGCGGCGGCGGGCGCGCCGGCAGGCCTCGCCGATCGGCCCGTAGGAGCTGCCCCAGCCGATGAGCAGCAGTTCGGCGCGCTCGCCGGGATCGTCGACGACGAGTTCGGGCACCGCGATGCCGTCGATCTTGGCCTGCCGCAACCGCACCATGAGTTCGTGGTTGGCCGGTTCGTAGGAGATATTGCCGCTGCCGTCGGCCTTTTCGAGGCCGCCGATGCGGTGCGCGCGCCCGGCGGTGCCGGGTACGGCCAGCGGTCGCGCCAGGGTCTCCGGGTCCCGGGCGTAGGGCTGGAACGGATCGTCGTCCGCGCCACCGGGTTCGAAGCCCGGGTCGATCGGCGCCAGCTGTGAGACCTGCGGAATCGCCCACGGCTCGGAACCATTGGCGATCGAGCCGTCGGAGAGCAGCAGCACCGGGGTGCGATAGGTCAGCGCGATGCGCGCGGCTTCGACAGCGGTATCGAAGCAGTCGGCGGGCGAACGCGGCGCGAGCACGGGGACCGGCGATTCGCCGTTGCGGCCGTAGAGCGCCTGCAGCAGGTCGGCCTGTTCGGTCTTGGTGGGCAGACCGGTGGAGGGCCCGCCGCGCTGCACGTCGATGATGACCAGCGGCAGTTCGGTCATCACGGCCAGGCCGATGGTCTCGCTCTTGAGCGCGATGCCGGGCCCGGAGGTGCTGGTGACGCCGAGCGCCCCGGCCAGCGAAGCGCCCAGTGCCGCACCGATTCCCGCGATCTCGTCCTCGGCCTGGAAGGTGGTGACGCCGAAGTTCTTGTGCTTGCTGAGTTCGTGCAGGATGTCGGAGGCCGGGGTGATCGGGTAGGTGCCCAGGAAGACCTGCAGCCCGGACAGTTGCCCGGCGGTGACGAGACCGTAGGCCAGCGCGGTGTTTCCGGTGATCTGCCGGTAGGTGCCGGGTGGCAGCGTCGCGGGGGCTACCTCGTAGGTGGTGGCGAAGGCCTCGGTGGTTTCGCCGTAATTCCATCCCGTCCGGAATGCGAGGATATTTGCTTCGGCGACATCCGGTGTGGCGGCGAATTTCTCCCGCATGAACTGTTCGGTGCCACCGATGGGGCGTCCGTACATCCACGACAGCAAGCCGAGCGCGAACATATTCTTCGCGCGCTGTCCGTCCTTTTTGCCCACACCGGTCGGTTCGGTTGCCCCCAGCGTCAATGACGTCATAGGCACCCGGTGCACGACGAAATCGGTCAGCGTGTCATCGGTGAGCGGATCACCGGCATAGCCGACCTTCGCCAAATTGCGTTTGGTGAATTCATCAGTGTTGACGATCACCGTCGCGCCACGGGCCAGATCCTCCAGATTCGCCTTCAGCGCAGCGGGATTCATGGCGACCAGTACGTCCGGCTGGTCACCGGCGGTCAGGATGTCGTAGTCGGCGATCTGGATCTGGAACGACGAAACGCCAGGCAGGGTGCCCTGGGGTGCCCGGATCTCGGCCGGGAAGTTGGGTTGGGTGGCAAGGTCGTTGCCGAATGCGGCCGCCTCATGGGTGAACCGGTCACCGGTGAGCTGCATGCCGTCACCGGAGTCGCCCGCAAAGCGGATTACGACCCTCTCCAATTTCTCCGGTGCCAATTTCCGTGCGGCGCCGCCGTTTCCGGCGTCATCATGCTGCGAAACCATGCGCGTGAGTCACTTCCTCGTCAGCTGTGAGGTAACAACGCCAAACTACCCCGCAATATTCGCGACACACCCGCAAAGCGCAATGGTTTCGATCGACGAACCGGCGTCAGGCGAACAACGCCAGCTGTGGGTCGGGCGTGTGCGATTCGGCGGCACGCACCTCGGGCTCGGCCTGCCGATCGCGGTTCAAACGGTGTTTTTCCAGTAGCGGCTCGATACGGCCGCGTAGCCACGCAGAGTACTCCGGTGTCACCGAAGTACCGCGACCATACAGTTGCCGGTAGCGTCGCAGCAGCGCCGGGTGGGCTTCGGCGAGCCAGTTCAGGAACCAGCCGCGGGTGGATCCGCGCAGGTGCATGGGGAAGGCCGTGACGCTCCCGGCCCCGGCGTCGGCGATGGCCTCGATGAGCTCGTCGAGATGCGCCTTGGAGTCGGTGAGGTACGGAATGATCGGGGCCACCATGACATTCACGTCGAACCCGGCATCGGCGAGGGCGCGCACCAGCTCCAGCCGCGCCCGCGGCGAAGGGGTGCCCGCTTCCAGGCCCTTGTGTAGCTCGGGATCGAGAATCGCGATGGAGACCGCGAGATGCACCGGCACCTGCTCCGCGGCCGCGGTGAGCAGCGGCAGATCGCGCCGCATCAGGGTGCCCTTGGTGAGAATGGAGAATCCGGTGCCGGATTCGGTGAGCGCGCCGATGATGCCCGGCATCAGCCGGTAGCGACCCTCGGCGCGCTGATAGGGATCCGTATTGGTGCCCAGCGCAACGACTTCCCGATGCCAGGAGCGTTTGCGCAACTCGCGGCGCAGTATCGGCACCACATTGGTCTTGACCACGATCTGGGAGTCGAAGTCCTCGCCGGCGTCCAGGTCGAGGTACTCGTGCGAGCCGCGGGCGAAGCAGTAGCGGCAGGCGTGCGAACAGCCGCGCATGGGGTTGACCGTCCAGTTGAACGGCAGGCCACCCCCATCGGGCACCTTGTTCAGCGCACTCTTGCAGAGCACCTCGTGGAACGTGATGCCCTCGAAGTCGGGAGTCTGTACGCTGCGTACGAATCCGGCACGTTCGAGCCCGGGCAGCGCGCCGTCATCGGCGTCCAGGGTCTGGCTTTGCCACCGCACCACCCAAGTCGAACATTTGTTCTACCAGCTGTCAAGCGATCTTCTGCGTGTCCACATCGATCGGCTTGCCGTTGTAGAAGTCGACCAGATCCCGAATGGTCTGCTCGGCGGGCCGCGGGCGGTAGCCGAGTTCCTCGGTTGCCTTGGCGTGCTCCACGATCGGGGCCGACAACAGCGCGCCCATGGCGGCCTTGGAGATGCGGTCGCTACCGAAGGCCTTGGCCACCGGCTCCATCACCGGCATGCAGGCGCTGATCACCTTGGTCGGAATCGCGAAGGCGGGCTTCATCTTTCCGTTGACCTCGGCCGCGGTGCGGGTGGCCTGGAACATATCGGTGAAGTGTCCGCCGAGCAGGTAGTTCTCGCCGGTGCGGCCGCGCTCGCCCGCGGCGATCAGGCCCGCGGCCACATCGCGCACGTCGACGAGGTCGAAACCGCCCTTGATCATGACCGGCACCCGGCCGCGCGCGGCGTCCCACAGGGTCTTGTTGATGCGCGAGTCGCTGTGGTCGACCGGGCCGTACACACCGGTCGGGTTGCAGACCACCGCGTCCAGACCCTTGTCGATGATCTTGCGCAGCTCGATCTCGCCCTGCCACTTGGAGCGGTCGTAGACCGGCAGGTCCGGATCGATCGAACGCGGGGAGCGCTCGTTGATGCGGCCGCCACAGCTGTACTGGTTGAACGCGTGGATCGAGCTGGTGTGCACCATGCGGCGCGCGCCGACCGCGAGGGCGGCATCGGCGACCACGCGCACGCCCTCGGTGTTGATCCGCCAGGCGAGATCGTTCTTGTGGGCGAGGGTGATGAGCGCGACCAGGTGGTAGACCACCTCGGCCCCGTCCAGGGTCTGACGCATCGACGCGGGGTCGAGCACATCGCCGCTCACCCAGGTGACGCCGGATTGGCTCGCGCCCTGGATTCGATCGATGGCTGTCACCTCGTGACCGCGATCCGTAAGCAGGCGAAGCAAATTGGTGCCAAGGAACCCGGCGGCGCCGGTGACTGCGACCTTCATGAAGACGAGAATATAGAACTTGTTCTAATTTGCAACAACATCCCGGTGACGGACCGGGTGCGGACGCCACGCCGACGTGGACGCTCGGTGGGATATATTCGGCTCCGCATGTCCATGACGATAGGGGGGCACTGAAATGGCCGAACTCTCGGTCGACACCGGCGCGGTCCGCACCTTCGCCACCGCACAGGATGGCGTCGCCGCCGACATCGCCGCGCAGGGGGGACTGGACACCGTCTCGCACGTCGCGGCCATGACGCCGGTCTTCGGACTCATCGGCGCGGACTTCCTGGCCAGCTTCGCGGTGGCCGAGCTACTGCACGATCGCGACATCAATGCCCTCTCGGGCCGCTTCGCGCAGCTGGGGCAGGCCGCATTCGGTTCCGCCGCCACCTACGACGCCACCGACGCCGAGCACGCGGCGGGCCTGAACCAGGCGGCAGGGCAGATCGGAATCCAGGCGTGAGGCCGATCGATTCGGGCGTCATCGGGCATGTCCAGCCGACCGGGCCCGCCACCGGCGTGATGGGAGCAGACACCATGAACGTGATCGGCCCACTGCCCACCGTGGCACTCGGCACTCTGCCCGAGGACGTACCCGGGTTCGAACCACCCGAATTCGCGTTGGCGCGCAAGGAGCTCGAGCCGGGCGGCAACGCCGCGACACCCACCGGAATGCCGGTGGGCGACAACCACTCCGGCGTCCTCGACGGTGCGGTCTCCCCCGTCCTCGACGGCGCGCACGGTGCGGTCTCGAACGCGCAGGGCGTGCTCGGCACCGCCCAGCAGGCCCTGGCCGACGCCCATACCGCGCTGAACAATGTCCCGGGCGCGATGGCCGCCGCGCAGACCGCGCTGTCGCAGGCCGCCGCGAATCCCGCCGCGCTGCTGCCCGCGCTGTCCGCCGATCCGGTCGGCGATCTGATGAAGGGTCTCGCGGTGCCCGCGATCCCGGGGATGGACGCGCTGTTCAAGCCGTTCCTGGAGCTGATCAACAGCTTCGGCACCGGCATCCTGGGCCAGTTCAATCCGACCACGCTGCTGAGCCAGGGCTCGAAGGTCATCGAGTCGGCGGTGCAGGTGGGCGGCGGTGCGCTCAAGACGGTCGAATCACTGTGGCAGGGCAAGGCGTCGCAGAGCGCGCAGGACGCGGGTCAGCAGGCGGGCAACCACGGACAGGAGACCTCGCAGCGCGGGTTCGATCTGTCCTCGATCACCAATCAGGCCGCGGCCGTGGTGCAGCGCGGCAATGTGCAGCTGACCGCGATCGCGCAGGCGTTCGCGGCCGAGGCCACCGCGATGGCCCCGCTGGTGCTCACGCCGGTCGGGCAGACCACGCTGATCGCTTCGGCGACAAGGCATCTGGGCGAGGCCGTGACGGTCGTCAACGCCACCCACGGCGAGCTGACCGGCTACACCGCGCAGGTACAGGGCATGATCGGTCAGCTGCTGGGCCAGAGCGGCGGCCCGAATCCGGCCGAGGTGGCGCAGTCGCTGGCCCAGAATGTCGGCCAGCCGATCCTGGAGCAGGCCAAGGGGCTGCTCGAAAGCGCTACGCAGGCAACACCTTCGGGCACCGATACCGCGCGCACCGATCCGGCCGCCGGGCTGGGTCCGGACACCACCGCGGCCGGTGTCGGCGGGGGTGGTGGCGGCGGTGCCGGTGGTGGCGGGGGCGGTCTCGGTGGTGGCGGCGGTATCGCGTCGACCCCGGGCGGCCCCGGATCCTCGGTGCCGGGCGGCAAGGTGGCGGCGACAGCGAGCCCGTTCGGGGCGGGCGGGACCGGGGTGCCCGGGATGGGCGGTCCGGCCGGTTCCGGGTTCATGGGTTCCCCGGCCGCGGCGGGTGCCGGCAAGGGTGGCGGGGACGCGCAGCACGGTCGCACCGTGCAGCCGCATCAGAGTCCCGATCTGGAGAGCGAATTGACCGGCAACCTGGGCACTTTCGCGCCGGGGGTGATCGGCGGAGCCGAGCAGCCCGACGAGGCCGAGACCACCGACTCCTGAACGAAGCAATGCCGCGGTGATCAGGACGGGTACCCCGATCACCGCGGCATCGGTGGAGGCCGATGTGCGGATGTACACCCCGCGGGCCGGCCACCGTTCATGGCGCGAACTCATTGCGCCGCAGTGGGTTACACCACGGTCGGACGAGTCTGCGCGTCGATTCCGCCGTCGATGACGAACTGGGCGCCGTGGATGAAGCCCGCCTGCGGGCCGACCAGGTAGGCGATCAGCGAGGCGATCTCCTCCGGCTTGCCGTTGCGGCCGATGGGGGCCACGAAGTTGCGGATCGCGTCACCGTAGCGCGGATCGTCCAAACCGGCTTGCAGCAAAGGGGTTTCGACACTGCCGGGCGCGACGGTGTTGAGCCGGACCCCGGCCGCGCCCCAGGTGACGGCCCGTTCGCGCACGGCCACGGTGACGGCGTTCTTGGAGGACGCGTAGGCGTAGTGCCCGGCGAAATCCCCGGCCTGGGCGAAGGCCTCGGCCTCGTTGCCCTTGGCGATCGGGTTGTCCTCCCACTTGATCTGGGTGGAGGCTACCGACGAAACCACCACGGCCGCAGCGTTTTCGCCCTTCTGCAGGGCGGGCAGGAACGCGTCCAGCAGGGCGACCGCGGCCCGGTAGTTGATCTCCACCACCAGGTTGGGGTCGGGCACCTGCGGGCCGACGCCCGCGCACAGGATCAGTCCGTCGAGGGCGCCGCCGGAGCGTTCCAGCACGGCCTCGACGGCATCCGCGCGGGCGGCGGGATCGGTGAGGTCGACGGTGATGTCGGCGTTGCGCAGGTCGATGCCGATGATGTCGTGCCCGGCGGCGCGCAGTGCGGCGGCGGTGGCCGCTCCGATGCCGGAACCGGATCCGGTGATGGCGATCGTCATGACGCCGATTAGAACAAGATTCAGATCCGCGAGGCAAGCCCCTATCGAGCGCATCTCAGCCACCGGGACGGCTACACACGGGCAGTCCCGACCTTCGATGCCAGTGTTGACGGCTCGCAGCGGGATCGGGATCAATCGATATCGGATCGCCGGATGTGGTGCTTCGGAGCGAGCCTGCGGCTAGCATCACTCACAGAACTAGAATCTGTTCTAGTTTTCGCACTGCTCACTGTCGAGAGGACGATCGATGCGCTTCACCTACGCGGAGGCGATGACCAACCCGGATTACTACATCCCCCTCGCACAGGCCGCCGAGGCGGCCGGTTTCCACAGCATCACCGTTGCCGACAGCATCGCCTACCCGGCCGAGTCGGATTCGAAGTATCCGTACAACGGCGACGGCAATCGCGAGTTCCTCGAGGACAAGCCGTTCATCGAGACGTTCGTGCTCTCGGCGGCCATCGCCGCGGCCACCACCACGCTGCGCCTGACGCCGTTCGTGCTCAAGCTGCCGATCCGCCCGCCGGTGCTGGTGGCCAAGCAGGCCAGTTCCCTTGCGCGCCTGAGCAACAACCGTTTCGCCCTCGGTGTCGGCATCAGCCCGTGGCCGGAGGACTTCGACATCATGGGTGTCCCGTTCGAGCGGCGCGGCAAGCGCATCGACGAGTGCATCGAGATCGTGCGCGGCCTGTCGAGCGGCGAGTACTTCGAGTACCACGGCGAGTTCTACGACATCCAGAAGATCAAGCTCACCCCCGCCCCCACCGAGCCGCTGCCGATCCTGCTCGGCGGCCACAGCGACGCCGCCCTGCGCCGCGCGGTCCGCCTGTGCGACGGCTGGATGCACGCGGGAGGCAAGGGTGACGACCTGGACAAGTACCTGGCGCGCATCAACGAGCTGCGGGCCGAGCGAGATGCCACCGGCGAGTTCGAGATTCACGCGGTCTCCCGCGACGGCTACACCCCCGACGGTGTCAACCGCCTCGAGGAAAAGGGCATCACCGACCTGATCGTCGGCTTCCGCAACTCCTACGCCAAGGAGCACGACACGGAAACCCTCGAGGAGAAGATCGTCAAGATCAACTGGTACGGCGAGAACGTGATCAGCAAACTCAGCTGATCTTGCCGAGGGCCGGTCAGGAACGCTTGGCGAAGCCCAGGTCGATGACGGCGTCGCGTTCGGCCGCGAGTTCGGCGACGCTGAGATCGATACGGCCACGCGAGAACTCGTCGATCGCGAGATCCGGGACGATGGTGTATTCGCCGTGGGCACAGGTGACCGGGAACGAGCTGATCAGCCCCTCGGGGACGCCGTAGGAGCCGTCCGACGGCACCGCCATCGAGGTCCAGTCGCCCGGCGCGGTGCCCAGGATCCAGTCGTGGATGTGGTCGATCGCGGCGCTGGCGGCGGACGCGGCCGAGGACGCACCGCGGGCCTTGATGATCGCGGTGCCACGCTGCTGCACCGTGGGGATGAAGGTGTCTTCGATCCAGGGCTGGTCGTCGATCACCTCGAGCGCTCCGCGGCCGTCCACGGTGGCGTGCGAGAGGTCCGGGTACTGCGTGGCGGAGTGGTTGCCCCACACCGTGATCCGGGCGATGTCGGCGGCGGCCGCGCCGGTCTTCTTCGCCACCTGGGCGATCGCGCGATTGTGGTCGAGCCGGGTCAGGGCGGTGAAGCGTGCGGCCGGGACGTCGGGGGCGTTGCTCATGGTGATGTAGGCGTTGGTGTTGGCCGGGTTGCCGACCGCCAGCACCCGGATGTCCTGGGCCGCATTGGCGTTGATGGCCGCGCCCTGGTCGGTGAAGATGGGGCCGTTGGCGGCCAGCAGGTCCGAGCGCTCCATGTTCGCGGTGCGCGGCCGGGCTCCCACAAGGAGAGCGACATTCGCGCCGTCGAAGCCGATCCACGGGTCGTCGGTGATGTCGATGCCGGACAGCAGCGGGAACGCGCCGTCCTCGAGTTCCATCGCGACGCCCTCCAGCGAACCGACAGCGGCCGGAATCTCGAGCAGCCGCAAGCGGATCGGGGTGTGTGCTCCGAGCAGCGCGCCGGAGGCGATGCGGAACAGCAGCCCGTAGGCGATCTGCCCGGCGGCCCCGGTCACGGTGACGGTCACTGGTGCGGCGTTGCTCACGACGTAACTCCTCGCGGGTGGTCGGGTCGATCCCGTTCTCACCCTAGCCACGCTCACCGGGCGCGCGCTGCACCGGTGAGCCGCACGTGAGCAATCAGACAGCCGCCGAGTTTCAGTGCGAGAGTTCGGCGATGTCGGAGTCGCGCAACACGATCGGCGCGGCGGAGTCGCGTTCGCGAACCATCCGGACCGCCCGGTACAGCGGACGCTGTTCGGCGACGGCGTCGCGGGCCTCGGCCCGCAACTGCTGCACCAGCACCTCGGAGATGGCCAGCGCCGCCGCGAGCGGGCAGGACGCCAGAGCGTCCGCGAGCTTGCGCAGCCCGAGGATGTGCAATTCGCGGCCACTGCCGGAATCGGTGTAGATGGCCAGCGGCACGATGCGCGTCTCGGGCTCGGTGGTCACCCGCAGCACGATGCGGCTGACCTTGCCCGCGTACACCAGGATCTCGACCCCGACCGCCGCGGCCAGGTCCACACTGCGCTCACCGCGCCAGGTCCGGGTGCGGATCACCGTGCCCGACAGCGTGATCCGCCGTCGCCGCACGGCCATCGAGTACAGCGCGGTGGGCAGCCCCAGCACCAGTCCGGCGGCCAGCGCGATCGGCCAGTGCACGAGCAGCGTCATCAGCAGCGCGACGCCGACGCCCACCCCGACCGCCGCGAGGGTGAGTCGCCGCAGCGCCGGGGCCAGCATCTCGGGTGCGACGAGATCCAGGCCGATCTCGCCGGACCCCGGTGTCGAATCTTGGTTCACAGTGCCGGGGACACTACCAGTGCCGGGATCCGGCGTCCGGTCAATCCTGTTGTCCCGCAAGGAAGGCCGTGACCTGCGCGACCACCTCGTCGAGCGGGAGCTGGCGCTGTTCGCCGTTGCCGAGATCCTTGAGCCCGATCTCACCGTCGGCGACCTCGCGATCACCGAGCACCAATGCCAGTCGCGCGCCGGACTTGTCGGCGGCCTTCATCGCCCCCTTCATACCCCGCCCGCCGTAGGCGATATCGGTGGGAATGCCCGCGGCGCGCAGCTCCCCGGCCAGCGCCACCAGGCGCGACTTGGCGATATCGCCGAGCGGGATGCCGAAGACCTGGATGCGCGGCGCGGTGACGGCGGTCTTGCCCTCGGCCGCGAGCGCGAGCACGGTGCGGTCCACGCCGATGCCGAACCCGATGCCCGAGAGCGGTTGTCCGCCGAGCTCGGCCATCAGCCCGTCGTAGCGCCCGCCGCCGCCGATGCCGGACTGCGCGCCCAAACCGTCGTGCACGAATTCGAAGGTGGTCTTGGTGTAGTAGTCGAGTCCGCGCACCATGCGCGGGTTCACCACGTACCGCACGCCGAGCCCGTCGAGGTAGCCGAGCACCTGTTCGAAGTGCGACTTCGCCGATTCCGACAGGTGGTCGATCATCAGCGGCGCGTTCGCGGTCATCTCCTTGACCTCGGGGCGCTTGTCGTCGAGCACGCGCAGCGGGTTGATCTGCGCGCGGCGGCGGGTCTCCTCGTCCAGCGGCAGCGCGAGCAGGAATTCCTGCAGCAGTTCGCGGTACTGCGGGCGGCAGGTGTCGTCACCGAGGGAGGTGATCTCGAGCCGGAAGTCGGTCAGGCCCAGCGTGCGGAATCCGGCGTCGGCGACGGCGATCACCTCGGCGTCCAGCGCCGGATCGTCGATGCCGATGGCCTCGATGCCGACCTGCTGCAGCTGCCGGTAGCGCCCGGCCTGCGGGTTCTCGTAGCGGAAGAAGGGTCCGGCGTAGCAGAGCTTCACCGGCAGCGCGCCGCGGTCGAGGCCGTTCTGGATGACCGAGCGCATCACGCCCGCGGTGCCCTCGGGGCGCAGGGTGAAGCTGTCGCCGTTGCGGTCGGCGAAGGTCCACATTTCCTTGGAGACCACGTCGGTGGACTCGCCGACGCCGCGCTTGAACAGGGCGGTTTCCTCGAAGATCGGCAGCTCGATGTGCCCGTATCCGGCCAATCGCGCGGCGTGTACGAGGCCGTCACGGACGGCGACGAACTCCGCGGACACCGGCGGAACGTAATCGGGGACCCCCTTCGGGGCACGGAAGCTGCTGGTCTTGGTCACGCTGGCAAGTTTCCACCACGCCCGTCCGCCAAGTCCAACCGGTAACCGGCCCGCCCGGGATATGTAGGTTTTTCTCAGCCAGTACAGGTAATGTCTGCCGCGGCCGCTGGGGCTGACGGCCGCAGTCTGTACAGATGTCGGATACCGACCGTTCACGGAGGGACTAGTTAGTGCCGAGCAATGAACAGCGACGCGCTGCAGCTAAGAAGAAGCTGGAGCGCCAACTGGCCAACCGTGCCACGAAGGCGCGCAAGCGCAAGCAACTCACCATTGCCGCCTCCGCGCTGGGTGTGGCGGTCGCGGTCGCGGCCGGTGTCGGCATCTACTTCCTGACCCGTGGCGACGATGCGAGCACCGCGAAGGCGTCGGAGTCTCCCGACGCGTCGCTGACCGCCGCTCCCCCGCCGGCCGCGAAGCCCAAGCCCGCCGCGGTGAGCTGTGAGTACCGCCCGGCGACGCGTCCGGCCGACAAGCCGGTCTCCGCGCCCGGGACCGCGAACATCTCGACCGCGGGTACGCCGAAGGTCACCATGAACACCAATCAGGGCGCCATCGGCATCACCCTGAATCCGGGCGAATCCCCCTGCACGGTCAACAGTTTCGAGAGTTTGATCAAGCAGAAGTTCTTCGACAACACCAGCTGCCACCGGCTGACCACCTCGAAGGGCCTGCAGGTCTTGCAGTGTGGTGATCCGACGGGTACCGGCATGGGCGGTCCGGGCTACCAGTTCGACAACGAGTACCCGACCGATCAGTACGCGCCGACCGATCAGGCCGCGCAGTACCCGGTGGCCTACAAGCGCGGCGTGATCGCGATGGCCAATGCCGGTCCGGATCAGACCGACGGCAAGGGCACCAACGGCAGCCAGTTCTTCCTGGTCTACGGCGACTCCCAATTGCCGCCGCAGTACACGATTTTCGGCACCATCGACGACGGCGGTCTGGCCACCCTGGACAAGATCGCGAAGGCTGGTGTCACCGGTGGTTCCGGTGACGGCAAGCCGACCGCCGATGTGAACATCCAGTCGGTCCAAATCAACTGACCAGCACGGTTTTTCGGGCCCGGCGCGTTTCGCGCCGGGCCCGTTCGTTTTCCGGCATTTTTCCGGTGGAAGCGGTGCCGAACCTTCGGTGTAAGGCTTTCCTAACCAAAGAAAATCCTGACTTTCCCCTGACGTGCCGGAATTGTGCGATATATGCTGAACCGCGACGCTCACGCACGGCGGTATCCGAGTTTTCGCTGGTAACCTCGTAGAACGGAGTACCAAGGCGTAGTAAAGCCCACCGGGTCACCCCCATCCGGGCCGTCCTCCGCCCCACGTTCTCCCGGTGTCCGCGTTTGCAGGCGGGACATGGCAATTCGAACCACCGTTCGTACCGCGATGTTCATGACGAAGCACCACCACCATCCATAGTGATCACTGCAGCATCGGGGAGCAGGCAATGGCCGAGGAACTCGACGACATCGGCCGCGAAACCGCGGCGATGATGAGGCAAATGTTGCAGCTCGCGACACTTGTCGCGCTGCGAACCCGGGAACGTGGCCAGAAGGAAGCGGAAGCCCGCGTCAAGGTCACCGAAGCCCGGCAGAAGGAAGGTCGCGAGCGGGTCCTGCGGGAAGCCGCGGACGCGAAGGCGAAAGATCCGCGCAATCTCGAACTCGCGCGCATGATCGAGAAGCCGCCGCTGGAAAAGGGTGTGTCACTGGAGAAGGACCGCTTCGCCGCCCAGGCGGAGTCCACGCGAATGGCCGCCACACAGGCTGCCAAGAGCAAGGGTCTGGTCCGTCACGACTCCGTGGAACGCCGCGCGGCGCTCGCGCAGCACCTGACCCGTATGGGTATTTCGCCTGAATTGGCTTCTGTCCGAATGCTTATGGAGGTCGGCCAGGCGCAGTCCGCGGCCGACGCGGCGCGTCTGCGCGAGCAGGCGACCGAGGTCGCACAGCGTCGCGCCCGTGAGGTCGACGCCCGGGCTCGCGAACGCGAGACCATCGCCCGCACCATCAGCTGAAAGTCGTTACGGCAGTCAGTATTTCGCATCGGTGTGGCGGATCGCAATCGAATTACGGTCCGCCACAATGCGATCCTCTAGCTCATCGCGAGATACGCTGTCTCACAGCCCCAGCGGTGGTTCGCTGAACATTCCGTCCTTCGGGGACTTCAACGGCAGCGGTGTCAGCATGTCCTTGTGCCCGTTGCGCACACTGCAGTACTTGAACGGCCCCTTGGGGTCGAACAGCTTCGCCATGTGCGCGTCGGCGTGATCGAGGAACCAGATGCTCAATCCCGTTTTGCCGTCACGCCGGTAGTGTTCCCAGGCGCGCCACAGCGCGTCCAACCGCGCCACCGCTTCGGCGTGCTGCCACCATTCCGGGCACCACACAGTGTCGCTGATATCGGTCACCTGCCGGCGGTACACGAGACTCAGGTAGTTCTCCACGAACTCGACCACGCTCGCGTACACCATCGGTTGTTGCTGCTGGTCGCTCACAGCGGGCGGACCTCCTCGATCGTTCCGGCCTCGTACCCCGGGTTCTGCTGCCCGGGCTTGATGAACGGGTCGCGTTCGTTGATCAGATCTTGAATCTCGGTCTTGCGCTGCGGAACCGGGTCGTGCGCCTTGATGGAGTTGCGCACCTCTGCCTCGAAATCGCCTTCCCACCACGGCACCGTGCGCACCAGCACCGCCGGCGTGGCGGAGGAGAACACGATGGCGCGACCGCGCGGCAGGGTGGCCAGCGCGTGCACGTTGAAGGTCTTCGAGGACCCCAGCGAACGCGAATAGCTCTTGCCGCCGGAGGATTCCGACACCGACTGCGAGATCGAGTCGTACTCGCCGATGGCCTCGGAGCGGTCCTGCAGGAACTTGATGTCGTCGACGCCGCTGCCGAGCACCTTGATGTTGGCGGCGGCCCACAGCGCCTCCATGCCGTCGACGCCCCAGCAGCGCGCGCCCTGCGCCCACGACTGCAACACCGTCATCACCACGATGCCGCGCGAGCCGAAGTGGCTGTACTGCTTGGGCAGATCCTTCCAGCGCACCACGTTGGCGGCCTCGTCGAGGACTGCCAGCAGCGGAATCCCCAGTCGCCCACCGGGTGAGCGCGAGGCCTGCCGCATGGCGACGTCGATGACCGCCTCGGTCAGCGCGCTCACCAGTGGCGAGGCCGAGCCGCGGCCCTCGAGGGAGAGGCTGTAGAGGGTGCCGTTGCGTTCGATGAAGTCGAGTTCGTCGAAGGCGTAGCGGTTCTCGCCCGGCGTGATCCAGGGATGCACGTTGGACAGCTGCAGGCAGCGGATCATCTTCTTGGCGGTGCCGAAAACGCCACTGCGGGTGCGCGGGTCGACGTTGTACTGCTGGGCCAGACCCGAGGCCATGAAGTGGCGGCCGGCCGCGCGCAGCACCTCGACGGGTTCGGTGTTGCCGGGATCGGTGACCCAGTCCCAGATCTGCACGATCGGCTGGTCGGCGAGCGCGGCGGCCAGGATGAGACCGGCGAGCAGGTCCTCTGCCTCCTGGTCGAAGAACGAGTCGCTCGAACTCTGGATGGCACCGGAGCTGTCGTCGGCGTCGGCGAAGTGTCCGGCCAGCCGGGCGGCGCGCATCTCCGAGCCGTCGTGGTGCGGGGCGACCCAGGCCAGCGGATCCCAGAACCAGCTCGGCGGTTCGTCGGCGACACCCTGCGGGTCGAAGACGTAGGTGCGAGAACCCTTGTGCTCGCGCACATCCCGGGTGGCGTCGACGACGTCGCGCTTGTTGGAGGTGACCAGCACCGGTCCGATGGCGGACAGGATGGCGGGCACCACCCGCGAGGTGGTCTTGCCCTGACGCGGTCCCCAGATGTCGATGTGGAGGTCCTCGTAGGAGCCGTAGATCATCTCGTTGTCGGCCACCGACATGCCGATGGGGACACCCGGGATCAGCGGATCACCGGGCTTCATCAGCGAATTCGGGATGTAGGGCGCGCCGGAGCCGTCCTTCTCGAGCGGGACGCCGATCTGCCCGGCCTTCTCGCGCACCCCGGCCAGCTTCAGCGACTTGATGGCGTCGCCGGTGCCCATGTGGTCGGCCTTGTCGTCGACCGGCAGTCGGCCCTTGCCCGCGGCTTCCTTGCGGCGCTTGCGGATCAGCACGTAGATCGCCGCCAGCACGATGACGAGCAGCACGATGAAGGTCGCGGGCGTCGGCCAGTGCAGTTCGCCCTTGACCAGGTGCACGACGATGGAGATCGGGTTGATCGGCAACTGCTGGCGCGGCGTGGAGAGCATGTTGCCCAATTGCACGGCCACCCACAGCGTTCCGAAAATCGCGAAACCCGCGTATATGAAGTGCAGTGTGGTGTCCGGACCCGGATCAGCGGGGTCCTTCACCGGTTGCTTCGCCATCTCTATCCTCCTGGGATGACCTGAAAGTGCTTGCCGTTCAACGGAATTCGTCGAGCAGCCAACCGCCCGTCGCGCCGCGCACCACGGTGGCGACCACGGTGGACGGTGGTAACGATTCCCGCTTGCCGCCCGGGTAGACGACCGTCTGCTCGATTCCGATCTTGTACTGCTGCCGGTTGGGGTCGGTGCCCGCCGGGGCCTTCTCCCCCGACGCGAACGCGAATGCCTCGACGTGCGCACCGGCCTTGGCCCACTCGGTCCAGCGTAGCGAGGGCCGCGGCGACTCGGTCACCGTGGTGGGAACGTCCACGGTGCGGATCAGGCTGGGCCCCAGCCATTTCCGGGCCCGCTTCAAGGCGTCACCCTCGGATTCGGTGGCCGGGTACCAGGTGTAGATCTGCTCGAGCGCGGTCACGGCGACACCGTCGGGGGTGGTGGGGTCCGGCGCCGGAGCATCCTCCAGCAAACGACTGGTGGACGTAGGGGGCTGTCCGGCAGACGGATCGGAGCCGCTGCCGCTCGTCGTGCCGCCACCGCCGCACGCGGTGGCCAGCAGTGCGGCGCTCACCACCAGCATCACCATCCCACTCGCGGGCCACACGCGCCGACGGCGCGCAACCGGGCCTTTAGTCCAGGCTAGTCGCTGTGGCCGGTACCCGGGCAATACCAGGGGTTTTCCCGGGTCGGCGTGTTCGATATCGTGGCATGCCCTCATATGCCGCGTTTGGCGTCGTGGAGCGTTTCCACCAGACTGCGGTTCATCTCGGCGGCCGCCGCGAGCTGCTGCTGCAGCAGAGCGACCTTGCGGCGCAACGCGATAGCGTCCATCCGCTCCAGGCCGGGGCTCTCGGCGGCGCGCACCCAGTTGCGCACCGAATTGGTGTGCACGCCGATCAGTTCGGCGACCACCCGGCATGCCTCCGATTCGGAGCGGAGCTTGCCGGTCAGTGAGACGACCTGTTCGACTGCGGCCTGGCGGACCTCCGGAGACACTCTCCGATACGACCGGTGCGGCATCATGCGGCACTCCCCTCGTCCGAGCCGCGGCGTGCGGTCGATTCGGTGAATTCGCTGAAACGCTGGTTGGTGTCGTGGATTCCGCTCTCCCGCTCGGAGATGGTGAACTCCATGTGGAACGGGATCCCGGGGCGGCGGTCCTCACCGATCTTGAGCAGGAACTTGCCGGTGCCGGGTGCGGGCGGGCGCTGTTGCCCGGGCTTGAGCGCCTCACCGGTCAGTGCCTGCGGCGCCGACCAGCTGGTGACCATCTCCTCCTCGGCGGAGGTGAAGGGCACGGTGGAGTCCAGTCGCGAGATCTCCTCGGCCGGCAGCGCGCCGAAGATCTTGGCGCGGGCGCGTTCCAGGAAGCCGAGGGCCTTGGCGATGGCGGCCTCGGAGCCCAGCGCCTGCAGGTCCTTGATGGTGTGGCTGATCATGATCAGCGAGGTGGCGATGCCACGCTGCAGGCGGGTCAGTTCGTCGACGCGGTCCACCATGAAGTCGCCCAGGCCCAGCACCTGCCACAGCTCGTCCATCACCACCTGGAAGTAGCGCTGCGGGCCCATCTTCGCGTCGGCGAGCACGTGCGCGGCCTCGACGGAGGCGAAACCGTCTGCCCAGCAGGCCAGCATGACCGCGGCCTTGAGCTTGCGGTCGCCGTTGGGGATGTGCGAGACGTCGATGCAGACCGCAGTGGCGGTGGTGTCGATGGGAGTCGTGGTGTGCCCGTTGAAGATCGCGCCGAACGGACCCTGGGTGAGGGCGCGCAGCGAGCGCCGCAGGCCCTTGATGGCCTCGTGGTACTCCTCCGGATTGTCCGCGCCCGCATCGAGTTGCAGGGTGTCGCCGCCGGTGACCACCACTTCGAGCAGGTCCTCGAGGATCGGCGGCTGTTCCGGGCCGAACTGGTTGCCCTCGCGGTAGAGGATGCTCAGCGCGGTGGAGATGAGCGTCTCCTCGAAGTCGCGCACTCGCGCGCCGCGCACCAGTTCCACCAGACCAGCCACCAGGGTGACCTGGCGGGCGCGCATCTCCTGCACGACCTGGGTCTGCAACTCCGGCAGCCCCTCCAGCATCGGCACGATCGTGCCCAGCACACCGGCGGCGAGCGGGTTCAGCTTGCCGTGGCCGTAGCCCAGGTCGATGACCTGTCCGCCGACCAGCTCCACCAGTTTGCGGTAGTCGGGCTTGACGTCGGCGAGGATCAGCGGCGTGATGCCCTGCGCGACACCGCCGAGCACGATCCGGCGCACCAGCGAGGATTTGCCGAAACCGTTGAGGCCCAGCACGAACAGGCTGGGCGCGGTGATGAAGCTGCCACGCATGAACCAGTTCATCGGGTCGAAGCAGACCGGTGCGCCGGTGTGCAGGTGCGACCCCAGCGGCGTCCCGATCAGCGGCGCGCCCGCGCCGACCGACCACGGCCACAGCCCCGCGACCTGCGCGGTGGTGGCCCGGTACTCGACCGGGCGGCCGACCACGTTCATCCGCCCGCCACCGGGGCCGATGTAGCCGCGATCGGTGAGTTGCGCTGTGGTGCGGTCGAATTCGTCGAAATTGCCGTACTCCTGGCGTTCCGCGCGCGCCGCGAAGTTGCGCCGTCGCAGCTCGTCGGTGTGCAGCCGGAAGGTGGCGATGGCCGCCCGGGGGCCGTTGCCCTCGCGTGCGGTGATCTCCAGCTTGGCGCGGGTCGCGTCGTCGAGCAGTTTCGGACCGGACTGCTTCTTCTTCGGCGTCTTGCGGGTCCCGACATTGGCGGCCGCCGACTCCGGCGCCGACCGCCGGGATCCGCGCTCCGACTTGCCTTTTCGCTCGGAGCCACGCGGGGTGTCCCCACCCCGGCCGCGCCGCGAACGCGAGGACTCCTCGCCTTCGGGCCGGACCGGACGGGCCCGCCCCGAGGCGGTCCGACGGCCTCCGTCGTTCCCGCGCTCCGGGTCCGCCGGTCGTCCCCGACCCTCGGCGGTCCTGCCGCGCCGGGCTTCCCGCTCCGGGTCGACCGGCCGACGCCGTTCGCGCCCGGTGGCGTCGCCACGAACGCCGGATTCGCCACGGGCGGCCCGCTGTTCGGGCTCACGCCGCGGTTCCCGCACCCCCGCCTCGGCGGCGCGCGCCGCGCGGCGTCCACTCTCCCCGCGGCGCGGCTCGGGCTCGCCGGGTTCGCCGCGGCGCTCCCGTAGTCCGGTGTCGCCGCGGCGCGGGTCACCCTCGCCGCGACTTCGCTTGCCGTCCATGCGCTCCCCCTCGGTTCGTTGCGATCCGCGTGATCGCTCCGTCCGCACCTCGAGCGCCCGTTCCCCGTGCTCGGTGTGGGTGGTGGCGGGCTCACCGATCGCGGTGGACCAGCTGCCCGCGGCTTCGCGCAGCGCATCCGACGAGGACAGCTCGTCGCCGCCCCGGCTCGGTGCCGCGGCGGCCGTCGGGTCGTCCGGTTCCAGAGCGGGCAGCGCGGGCCGCTTGCGCTTGATCGGCGCGCTGTCCCGACTCGCGGTGGATTCCGCTGTGCCCGAGCCGATTACGTGCTCGCCGCCGGTGACCGGGCCGCCGGTGGGAGCAGTTTCGCCGTGTTCGAGGAACGCCGCTTCCAGGGCGCGCGCCGCCTCCGCGGCGGCGGCGCTGGCGCGGTCGAGTTCACTCAACCGCCGCGCCTCGTGCTCGGCAGCCGGGTCGCCCGGGACATTCCATCCGATGGTGGTCTCGGACGGATCGCCCGCATCCGGCACGACGGCCGGAACCGCGGCTTCGACGGGCCCGGAAAGTCCACTGCCGCTGGGCAGTTCGGGCACGGGCGCGACCGCGGCGGCCGGAAGTGCCGGTGCCGCATCGCCGGTGGTCAGCTCGAGCTGACCGCTCGACAGCTCCGGCGGCGCCGAACCGTCGGCCGGTTGCAGCTCACCGAACTCCGCCGGGTAGTCGGCCGGAGGGTCGCGGCGCAGCATGCGGCGGTCGGGCAGGGTGCCGCGGCGCGGACGGTGCTCGTCACGGGCGACGCGAGAACCCGTGGGGGGCACGGGATCCGGGTCGGCATGGCGGGCGGGATCGTCCGCTTCGACGTCGCGTCGGCCACCGCGCCGGGTGGGGGCGGCGGTGCGGTCGCGGACCGAGGGGTCGAAGTCACGTGGCATGGTGGGTTACCCCGCAAGTGCTTTCGGAATGGTGGCGTGCTCGGGCAGGATCACGCCGCAGCCCAGCGAGGCCGCGAAGGCGGCGGCCTGGTAGCGGTAGCAGCGGCGGATCTTGAGGCGGGCCTGGGTCGAGAGGTCCCGGGTGATGGCCTCGATGCGCGGCAGATCGCCGCGCAGGGGTTCGGTGATGGTGACCAGCGCACCGAAGCGGGTGACGCCGTGGCCGCGGGCCTGCTCCTCGCGGGCCTGCTGGGTCGCCCCGACGCGCAGGGTGGCCGCGGCGGAGACGACGCCACGCTCGGATTGCTGTGCCACCAGGGCGTTCTTGAAGTCGTCGTCCACGATCTGGGCGGCGTCACCGGCGGAGTGCGGCCGGTACACGATGGTGATCCGCTTGCGCGGCACCTCCGGGTTCGGGGCCAGCAGGCGCTGCAGCACCCGCTCGTCGACCGCGCCCTCGGGGGCGGTGTCCATCTCCCAGGTGACCGAGCGGCCGCCGTCGTGGATGAAGTGGTCCCAGCGCTCCTCGTGCGAGACCGGTCCGGCGTCGGCCCAATCCAGGCCGTGCCCACCGGGTTCGCCCGAGGCCACCTCGAGGTCGGCCTGCGCGGCCGGGTCGTAGCTGCGCCGGATGAAGGAGATGATCTCGTCGGCGGCCATCGGCTGCGCGCGCACGCCCGCCTCGGCGAGCGCCGCGCAGATGCCCGGCAGGCGGCGGCCGATCTCGACGGCCTCCTCCGCGGGGTTCTTGCGGCGTTCGGCGGTGGTGGCCTTGAAGGTGATGGCCACCCGCGGCAGCAGCTGCACCCGCTCCTGCGGCAGTTCGGTCGCCAGCTCGTACATCACCTGCTGCGCCAGCTCGGGCGCTTCGGGCCGGGTGATGGTGGAAACCTCGGTGAGCAGACGGTTTCCGGTCTCGGGCACGGTGTCGATGACCGGCACCACCGCCACGATGTCGGAGGTCTGCCCCAGCGACGCCAGGAAGGTGCCCCACGCGCCGACCCACCGGTCGATGACCGGCTGATCGACGGCCTCGTGGCCCTGCGGCCAGGCCCGCAGCACCACGGTGTACTGCGCGAACTGCGGTAGGTGGATCATGCCGAAGCTGTAGCCGCCCGCGTCGATGCCCTCGTAGAGCCGCGAGGGCGCCATCAGACCCGGCAGCCGGGTGACGCCACCCGGGATCCGGGAGAAGCGGCCACCGCGGTACACGTGCTCGCCGTTGGAACGGCCGCGCAACCAATGGAACATCATCAATCCGTTCTCGTAGCCGGAGCGGCCCCCCGTCCGCCACACCAGTGGAACCATCACGACCAGGCCGACCCCGGCGACCACCGCGGCCGGTTGCGGTCCGGCCACCAGCGCCGTGAGCAGCGCGGTGATCACCACGGCGAAACCGACCACAGTCTCACCCCAGCGCAGGCCGAAAAGTCCTGCGCTGCGGGGCTTCTGCCACAGGCCGTACGAGCGGCGCTCGTAGGTGTCGGTCATCGTCATCGCGGAATGGTGCTCCTGCCGAGGTCGGGTGAACGGTTGGCCCAGCTGTCACCGGCGAGGTCGCCCGCCTGGTTCTCGGCCCGGCCCAGCGACGCGGTCGCCGCCCGCACCTGGGCGACCCGGTTGGCCACGCGGGACGCGCCTGACGGTACTGCGCCGCCCCCGCCGGAAGCCGCAGGACTCGCGGCACCACCGCCGCCTCCGCCACCGGCGGGGCGTGGTGGCGGGGTGGGACGTCCGCCGCCGCCCGATCCGCCGCCCGGCGCACCGGGACCGCCGGGTCCCGGACGGCCACCGCGGCCACCGGGTCCGACGTATCCGGCCGCGCCGGTCGCGGCGCGCGGTGCGACCGCACGGGAACCGACCGCACCCAGGGCCGCGATACCGACCAGGGTGCCGGTGGTGGCGGCCAAACCCGAACCGCCGCTACCGACGATGGCCACCGCCGGGGTGACCAGGCGCATCAGCGCGGGCAGCACGAACGCCACACTGCACAGCAGCACGATGGCGACCAGCATGCGCTGGGCCTCGTCCGCGTCGGGCAGGTTGACGGTGCCGCTCAGGTCGTCGGTGTTGCCCGCGGTGGTGAAGGCGATCATGTACACGATCGCGGCCACCGGCTTGTAGAGCATGAACGCGATGATCCAGCCCAGCAGCTTCCCGTAGGAGCTGCGCCCGGTCGAGGTGCCGGAAGCGGCTGCCGCCAAGGGCAATACACCCGCCGCGACGACCAGCAGGCCCTGGCGCACGATGGCCAGCACGATCTGCGCGAGCGCGCCCAGCAGTCCGACGATGGCGATGATCAGCACCAGGCCGGGCGAGAACGCTTGCAGCTTGGAGGTTTTCACCATCAGCTCGGCGATGTTCTTGGCATTGCCGTTGGTGGAGTCGTTGATGATCCACTCGGAGAACTTGTCCGAGGCCTGGGTGGCGGCCACGATCACCGCGCCCAGCATCCACGAGCTGAACACCACTCTGGCGAACATCCAGAACGATTCGGTGGCCTCGCTGACCGCGGCTCCGCGTCTGGCCTGCGCCAATCTCATGCCCGACAGGATCACCGACACCATCAGCAGCAATATCTGTGCCTGATAGGTGTAGTCGTTGATCTTGGTGAACAGGGTGCCCGCGTCACTGACTCTGTCGTTGGGGATCTTCATCCAGAACGTCAGCGCCAGCAGCAGGGCCTCGCCCAGGCCGTTCATCAGCGAGTCCACCACCTTGCCGAAGGTGGAGTCCCACGCCTTGTCCCGCACGGCGGTCGCGGCGTCACCCGGGTGGGTGGCGACGTTACCGGCCTTGCAGGCGGCCGAGGCGGCGTCACCGAGCGAGATGCCCGGCACGCCCAGCCCGTCGAGGGAGTCGTGTAATTCGTTGCAGGCCTGATCGAATCCGTAGGTCTGCCCGTAGGCGACCGTCGGGGTCGCGATCATGACGGTGAATACGACCGCGAAGATCGTGACTATCCGCCTCAGCATGTGGTCCACCTTTCGATGGGTCGCGATGCCATGTCATCCTCTGATTCGGGGCTCGCCGCGCTGTGCTCGACCTCCGCGTGCGGATTCACCATCGGGTCCACCCCGCCAGCGAATCCACGTACTCGGTCTGCGCGGTATTCGAGGTCGAGGGCTTGAGGCGCCAATCGCCCGAGTCCCAGACCATGATCAATCTCACGGCAGCCCAGAGCTGCCGACCATCGGACGCCGGGCCCCGTGCGGCCAGCCGCACGATCGCCATGTCGTCGGCGTAGTTCTCGATCTGGAAGCCGTCGGGCGCCACCAGATATCGGGTGACCTTCTCGGGCTGCTGTTTGGGCAGCTTCTGATCGGCCAGCGCCTGGTCGTAGGCGGCGGCCTGCTGGGCTGCCACCCGTACCTGACGCACATAGAGCTCCCGGTCCGCGGGCCGGGCATTGAGTCGATAGGTGATCTGCGCGGCGGCCAGCGCCGCACCCTGCGGGGTGTGCGAGTACCCCACGGCCAGACCGTCTTCCAGGCGGGTGGGACCGTCCGAGGTGGAGAAGGGCACGGACGCGCCGTACACCCGCTGCCAGCCGTGCGGCGCGGTGGTGCCGAGCGGAGCGGCGGTCAGCCAGTCCTGGTCGGTGGCCTTGCGCTGCTTGGACGTGTCCTGCGGAAGCGGTTGCCCCGCAGGGTTGTTCGGGACATCGACGCGACGACCGAACAGGTCGACGTCGGGCGCGGCGAATCCGGTCGCGTCCGAGTCGGCCGAAACCGAGGTCGTACCGGCGCTGCTCGCGCTCGGCGTGTCACTGCGCCCGAAATACACCACCAGACCCGCGATGACGATCACCGCCACCAGGGCCGCCGAGGCGATGACGCCGAACGAGACCCGGTCGCGCTCCGGCGACTCCTTCTCGCTCATCGAACCGCCTCCGAAGTGTGTGTGCGATTGGACAATTCAGCAGCCCGTGCCCGTCAGGTCGGCAGCAGGGCCAGTGCGATGCCGCTGGCCGAACTCGCCATGATCGCGCCCAGCAGGCTCATCACCACCCCGTGCGTCGCGTCGTTGGCGGCCAGGTCGTCGCGGAACGCGTACCAGAGCCGTCCGGCCGAGAGGATCATCCAGGCCAGACAGAACAGCAGCACGCACCACAGCAGCCAGTCGATGAGCTGCATCATGGGTCGCAGCACGTCGGCCGGCATCTGCTTGTAGGACAGAACCGTCACGGTGTCGAGAGCTGGCGCCACCAGCATGGCGGACACTAGGTGATCACAGCGTTCATGATCGTGCCCGCACTCGTGGCGATGATCCCTCCGATCATGGCCCCGGCCACCATCTTCGGCGACTCCAAACCGCCTCCCGTCCACTTCTCCCAGGCGAACCGGCCGCCCGCGTAGGTGATCCCCAGAATTCCGGACAACAGAACGAACCAGGTGAAGTACCGAACCAACTTCAACAACTTGTCCGACGCGGGCGGGGCCTCGGGGGTCGGATTCCCGACCTGAGCGAGGATCTGCCCGTACGCGTCGTGTACGGCGAGGAGCATGCTCATTGTCTGTCCTTCTCCAAAAGCGAACTGCTAGTAACAATCTCGCCGATCACCGGTCCTGCCGTCCAACCGGCGCCGACTTCTCCTTCGGGAAACTGCACTTTCATTCCCCCTGACGGGGAAAACTTTGGGGCACAGCGGGATCCGCCTGTGTTCACGATCACTCCTCCGCTTCCCGGTCACCGGCGCGGGGCGCGTCGAGCGCCTCCTGCGCGGCGGCCACGATGCCGGAGCCGAGTTCGCGCACATCGGGCGTGATCTCCTGCAGCGGATCGGATTTGCGCTTGCGCTGCTGCGGCAGCGGGTCGCCGGGCGACCACACCGGCAGCTGGTCGGCCTCGACGAGGGTCCACTCCTCATGCCACGGCACCTGCCAGACCTGACCGGCCAGCGAGCCGACCACGTCGCGGTAGCGGCGGATCTCGACGGGGATGCGCCCGGGGCGCGCGGCGACGGTCACCAGGCCCAGCACCTGGCACGAACCGGCCAGTCCGGCGTGATGCTGGCGCAGCAGATCGTGGGCACGGGTGAGTCCGGCGATGGTTTCGCGTGCGACCAGCACCACGAACGGCGATTCGCGGTCGAAGACCCCGGGCCAGCGCCGGTAGGAGTCGGCGGCCGGGGCGAGCACGTGCGCCAGGGTGGTCGCGCCCGACCCGCCGTGTACGCCCAGCAGCCAGACGAGCGGGGCTCGTCCGCCGCCGGGTACGGGGCGGTCCCAGATCGGCGCCCGGCGATGCTCCGGCGGCGGCACCACACCGGCCGCCGTTGCGGCCGCTGCGGTGGATCTCTGGGCGGAGGTTCGGCGTTCCTTCATGGCTGCGGTCATGATGCCACTCCAGCAAGCAGGCGGCGATACGCCCGGCGTGTCTCGGCGGACAGGTTGCTGTGCCGCACCAATTCTCCCCGGGCGAGGTGTGGGTCATAGGGTATCTCAGTCACTTCGGCGACCCACCCGTCCAGATGCTCCCGCAAATGATCAGCGACCCGAGAATCGCTGCCCGGCAACTGATGTGACACGACAATCGTGGTGTCGCCGACGATCCCGGCGCCCTGCCCCTCGCCCTGTCCACCGAACTGATCGTCGAGCCACTCGAGCGTCACGCGCAGCCGGTTGGCGGCGTCCACGCGGGCCGGGATCGCCAGCACCAGAGCGATATCGGCGTCCTCGAGCAACGGGCGCAGATGCCGGCTGGCGATCGGATTGCCACCGTCGTACACCGGCGTATATCCGGAATCGTCGATGGCCCGAGCGACCGTGAGGTACGTTGCGCGCCTACGCAACGGCGCCGGATCGCGCCACAGCAGACCGATTCCGGAGGTGGCCCGCGAGAGGCATTCTTTGAGCGGCGCGGCCTCGTCGTCACCGCGGCCGTAGAGCCAGGCCTGCAGGCTGATCGGGCTCAGGTGCTCGTCAGCGCCGCGCAGGGCGAGATCGCTGCCCGCGAAAGTGCCGTCCACGGCGACGGTTTGGGCGCCACCGGCGGCCATCTCACCGGCGATGCCGAGGGCGGTGGTGGTGGTGCCCGCGCCGCCGCAGCCGCCCACCACGAGGATCGGGCGTGGTTGCGGTCCGGCCTCGCCGGAGTCACCGCGGCGTTTGCGCAAGCGCACCACCGGAGCCTTGGAACGCGCGGCACGGCTCGGCGATTCGCCCTCCTCGGGCACCTCGTCGAGCCAGCGGCTCCAGTCCTGATCCATGGTTCTCAGCTCTCCTCTTATCCGGCCGGAATGCCCGCAGTGGGACCATGGTCGCCGATGATCGCGATGGCCGTCATTTCGTTGTACGCCGCCACGGCTGGAACCGGGCCGGAATGTGTATGCGCCGCCGGGGTGCCGAGGGATTGCGCGCTGCCGCCGTGCGAATTCAGCACATAGAGAGCAAACCCACCGGCAATTGCTAGCAATAGGACAGCAACAACTAGGAACGCCAGCGCGAAAAGCCGTCTGCGCGCGAACACCTCGCGCCCCGGCGCAGCCTCGTCGGCGATCGCGTCGAGCAGCTCGGACGCGCGGTCCGGCGCAGCCGTGGCCGTCGAGCGAGACGTGCTCGCGGCCTTGGCCCGCGGTGCGTCATCGCCCGGCTCGTCCCCGGATTGACCACTGCCCCAGGGGAACTCGACGACGGTGGAATCACGCTCACTCGATTGCGGTGAGTACGAACCGGTCTCGCCGTCACGCATCCAGTCCGACCAGGCGCCGTTGTAGTGGCTGCGCCGCAGCACGGAGTCGGGGACGGGCGGGATCTCGAGTTCGGGTTCCTCGTCGCGAATGTAGTGCGGAAACCGCGCGGGGCCGTCCTCCTCCTCGAAAGCCGAGTCGTCGCCGGGCTGCTCAGCGGGGGTGGCATCGGCCGACGGTTCCATCGAGGGGTACCAGCGAGAGACTTTTTTGTACGACTTCAACATTCCCGGCTCGGGCACGTCGCTCTGCATCGTCTGACCCTCTCGGCGGTCGGTCGTAGCGGACGGTCTGTTGTCGTCGAAATCGGGTTGCTGCCGGGGCCTTGCCTGCGGACGGTCCCAATCGGAAATTCTCTCTCGAGAACAGGATTCCTACGACTCGACGCGCCGGACGACACTCCTACGTAAACGCGCGCGTGCGCGATAGCAGCGTTCACGCGGGGGCGTGCACACCACGCCGACGGGCCGGTCTTCCCCACAGCCCGGCAAGAATCTACATTAACAAGACCTAGATATGTGGAGGTTTTGTGAAGACAGCAGACATCGTCGCGGTAGTGACCGGCGGCGCCTCGGGACTCGGACTGGCCACGGTGCGCGAACTGCACTCGGCCGGCGCGAAGGTCGTCATCCTCGACCTTCCCTCCTCCGACGGCAAGGCCATCGCCGAGGAACTCGGTGAGCGAGCGGTGTTCTCGCCCGGTGACGTCACCAGCGAAGCGGATGTGACCGCCGCGCTGGATGCCGCCCAGACGCTGGGAACTTTGCGAATCGCGGTGAACTGCGCGGGAATCGGCAACGCGGTCAAGACGGTGGGCAAGCAGGGCGCGTTCCCGCTGGAGTCCTTCACCAAGGTCGTCACCGTCAACCTGATCGGGACGTTCAACGTGATCCGCCTGGCGGCCGAGCGCATTTCGGCCACCGAGGAGGCCGACGGCGAGCGCGGCGTCATCGTCAACACCGCCTCGGTCGCCGCCTACGACGGTCAGATCGGTCAGGCCGCGTACTCCGCGTCCAAGGGCGGCATCGTCGGACTGACCCTCCCGGTCGCTCGCGACCTGGCCTCGTACAAGATTCGCGTGATGACCATCGCGCCCGGCCTGTTCCACACGCCGCTGTTCGCGACCCTGCCGCAGCAGGCGATCGACGCCCTCGGCGCGCAGGTTCCGCACCCGTCGCGCCTCGGCGATCCGGCCGAGTACGCGTCGCTGGTCCGCCACATCGTCGAAAACCCCATGCTCAACGGTGAAGTGATCCGCCTCGACGGCGCGATCCGGATGGCTCCCCGCTAGTCTCCGGCAGCTCTGACCGAGATCGAGGAGCCCGCACCGCGCGGATCCGGGCGATTTTCCACGCCTACCGCTCCTCGATCTCGGTCGAGTGCTCGCGACCCGGTGAGTGGGACCGGGTGTAACCCCCGAGGGGTTCGGGCGCGATAGCTTGGTGCGGGGATCGGTGGTGCATCGGGGGTGCGGACTGCGGGAACGCGGGAATTTCACTCTCGGACATGACAATCCGCGCACGGAGGGTGAAGATGATCTTCGGCCTTCGGCCGGTATGGACAGTGTTGTAGCAGAGCGCCCGGTGGGTCGGGGCGCGGACAGGAGCGCCCGTGGCGACGACGCCGCTGAGCTCGGAGGCCGGATCATCGGTGACCGTGGAGACGATTCGAGACGCTCGGATCGGGACGCGGATCGCGCATCCGGTGCTTCGCACCACCGTGCAGCAGTTCCTGCGGGCCGGGGCCTGGGTCGCCGATCGCGGCGATCAGCCCGCGCGGCTGGTGTTCACCGTGACCCGGCTGTCGGAGAAGCCCGCCGCGATCCTCGGCACGCCGCGCGGCGTACGCCGCGAGCCGATGCGTTTCGAGCACTTCGACGCCGAATGGCTGTGGAGCGCACCGGTTGCCGATCCGCGGGTGGATCGCGACGCGGCCCTGCTCTACTTCCACGGCGGCGCGTTCATCGCGGGCGGGCTCAACAGCTACCGCCGCCACACCGCTCGTCTCGGCGCGCTCAGCGAGTTGCCGGTGCTGACCGTCGACTACCGCCAGCTGCCCGACGCGCACCCCAACGAGAGCCTCGCCGACGCGCTCACCGCCTACCGGCACCTGCTGGACGAGGGCTTCCCGCCCGAGAAGATCGTGGTGGCGGGCGATTCCGCGGGCGGCGGGCTGGCGCTGCGCCTGGCGC
Organism: Nocardia sp. NBC_00511; assembly: GCF_045161165.1. Classification (NCBI taxonomy): domain Bacteria; kingdom Bacillati; phylum Actinomycetota; class Actinomycetes; order Mycobacteriales; family Nocardiaceae; genus Nocardia; species Nocardia sp. NBC_00511. The sequence continues at coordinate 1,497,437 of NZ_CP107849.1, read as the reverse complement.
TCACGCTGCGCGACCTGGGTTTGCCGCTGCCGGTGGGACTGTCGGTGACCTCGCCGTGGGCGGATTTCGATTCCACTGCCCGCGAGGCGCATCCGAATGCCCGGCTCGACGCGGTGCTGCCCGCCCTCGGCCCCGATATGGTGGTGCGCCGCGGGATCGCGGTGGACGGCGTGCTCGATCCGAACTGGTCGGTCGTCAATCACGATTTCACCGGGCTGCCACCGATTTTCGTGCAGGTCGGCTCGCGCGAAATGCTGCTCAGCGACGCGTACGCGGTGGCTCGGCGCGCCGAGCAGGCCGGCGTCCGGCTGCATTTGCAGATCCGGCCCGACGCCCCGCACACGCTGATCCACCTGGGCGCGGACCTGCTGGCCGACGGCCGCGACGCCGCCCGTGACGCCGCCGAGTTCCATCGTGCGATGATCGGCGCAGCGGGCACCGGCCGCACCGCCGCCTGATCGCGGCGCGGGCGGTCGCGTCCGCGGCCCCGATCGCCCGAGCCGAGAGGCCCCGATGTCCGAGTCCGCCAGTCCCACCCGTCCGGCCGTGTTCATCACCGGCGCGGCAGCCGGTATCGGCCGCGCCGTCGCCGCCCGCTTCGCCCGCGCGGGCTGGACGGTCGGCCTCTACGACATCGATCCGGACGCGGTGCGCGCCACCGCATCCGAGCTCGGCGGCGACACCGTCACCGGAGCCTTCGACGTCACCGATCCGGCGGGCTGGGATCGTGCCCTGAAGGAATTCACCGGCGGCACAGGACGACTCGACCTGCTGGTCAACAATGCGGGCATCCTGTATTCGGGCCCCTTCGGCGAGATCCCGCTGGAACGCCAGCATCGCCTGATCGACGTGAACGTCAAGGGCGTCCTCAACGGCTGCCACGCCGCCCTCCCCCACCTGCGTGAAACCCCCGGCAGCCAGGTGATCAACCTGGCCTCGGCCTCGGCGCTCTACGGCCAGCCCGGCCTGGCCACCTACGGCGCGACCAAGGCCGCGGTCCGCAGCCTCACCGAGGCCCTCGATCTCGAATGGCGGCACTACGGCATCCCGGTCACCGACCTGCTCCCCCTGTTCGTCGCCACCGACATGATGACCGAGGTCGCCCGCGGCTCGAAATCCTCGACCACCCTCGGCGTGCACCTCACCCCCGACGACATCGCGGAAGCCCTGTGGCACACCGCCACCACCCCGCGCCGCCTGCGCGGCCCGCACGTCCTGATCGGCATCCAGACCAAACTCACCGCCCTGTCCGTCCGCCTCTCCCCACCCTGGCTGACCCGCGCCGTCGTCGGCTGGATCAGCAAGGCCGACTCCCTCTAGCGTTCTGAACCGAATTCGCTTCAGAGCGCGGCGAAGTCGCCGACGATGAAAATGATCAGCGCCGCCGTGAGCGTCACCGCGCCCGCGAAACCCAAGGGTGCGGTCTTGGCCTGCTGCGCGAATTCGTCTGTGACGCCGGTGAGCCAATTGACGGTGTCCTTGGCCGCGATGAAGATTCCCGACGCCGCCGCCAGCCACGCCGCGGTGAGGTTCCAGCCGCTCGAGAGATCGGACAGCCGCGCCGCCCACACCAGCCCCAGCAGGATCACGCCCTGCATCACCGCCCCGACGTGGGCGACGGTCAGGTAGCGCGGCGTCGGCGGATTACCGGTGCGCATGCGCAGGAAGGTCATCGGATACCCCAGCAGCGCGCCGTAGGTGAGGGTCAGCACCCCGCCGATGATGAGAACTTTGTCGGTTGCGGTCATGTCATACCCCTTCCGAATAACTCCACGATAGGAGCATCGCCGCCACGCCGCCGACGGTTCGCGAGATTCGAGACCCGAGCTTGATCATCGGCATGGCCGGCCGCTATCCCACCGCGGTGCGGGTTGCGGCGTCCTCCTTGGCGGCGAGGGCGAAGCGTAGTTCGCTGCGGCGGGCGACCGCGAGTTTGCAGTAGACGCGGGTCAGGTGTTGTTCGACGGTGCTGGGGGTGATGTCGAGGGTGGCGGCGATGTCGCGGTTGCGGTGGCCCTGGGCGGCGAGTTCGGCCACGCGCAGTTCGGCGCGGCTCAGCGCCTCGAACCCGTTGGCGGTCAACATATCTCGCGGCTCGATACGCTTCGGGACAGGTGCGCAGCCCGGATCGCCGGGCAGCCGGGCCAGCAGGGGTTCGGCTCCGCACGCCTGAGCCAGTCTGGTCGCCTCGCGCAGGGGTGGCCGGGCCCGGTCGATGGCCCCGAGCGCACGGTAGGCGACGCCGAGATCGGCCAGGGCCGTGGCCAATTCGAGGTCGTCGCCGCCTGCGCGGGCCAGAGCCGCGGCCCGGCGGATGAGGGTGACGCGCCGCTGCGGTTCGCTGGTCGCGGCCAGCAGGCGCAGCGAGACCCCGCCGGTGTGATGGGATTCCGCGCCGCCGATGGCGTCCAGGTGCCGGGTCGCGAAGGTCTGGGCCTGCCACTGCTGGCCGGCCGCGAGGCTGGCGGCCGCCATATCGTTGCGCCAGGGCGCGATCCAGGCGAAGTCCAGGGCCCACTCGTCCATCAACCGGCCGCAGCGCCGGAAGTGCCGCAGCGCCTCCTCGGGGCGATCGGTGGCCAGACAGTGCATGCCGTGCGCGCGCAGATAGGCCAGCGCGAAACGGGATTCGAACAGCGCGCGCGGGACCGGCCGCTCCAGCTGGGCGGCCGCCTCGGCATGCCGGCCCTGCGCGGTGAGCGCGAGCACCAGCACCGCGATCGGGCGGCCCATCCACACCCCGAGCTGTTCGGCGGGCAGCAGGTTCAATGCCACCTGCGCGTGCCCGGCGGCCTCGATGAGATTGCCCTTGCGCAGCAACGTCTCCGCGCGAGCCGAGGCGAACAGCGCCTGCCAGGTCGGGGCGCGCCGCGCGGTGGCCTCGGCCAGCAGTGCCGCGCACCAGGCGTCGGCGGCGTCGAGGCGATCGGTGTGCAGCAGGCAGTCCACCGCCGCGACCAGCACCTCGACCGTGGCCGGGGTGAGCCGGTGCTGGGCGAGGATGCGCTGGGCGGCGGCCGCGGTCTCGGCCGGTGGACGCCGTGCCGTCAACCCCGCCAGCAGCGCCGCCGCCTGCCGATGCGGCGAATCCCGTTCCGCCGGAACGGGTTCGGGCAGCGCGGTGAGCCAGTCGTGGCGTTGCGCGTGCGCCGGATGGGTGTAGCGCAGCCAGGCGGCGAGGAACTCCAGGCGACCCCCGGCTGCGGCGGCGCCGCGATCCCCCACCGCGGCGGCGCCGCGATCCCCTACCGCGGCGGCGCCGTCGATGCCGCGCCGCAGCCGCACCAGCGCGTGGTCGGCGTGCAGCACGAACCCGTGCCACAGCATGTGCAGCACGGTCGTCGGCAGATCCGGGTAGGGCACCCGGCCGGTGCGCAGGGCCGCCTTGAGCCGGGCGAAGTTGCGGGTGCGGCTCGACGGGTTGATCCGCCACTCCACCGCGACCAGCCGGGTCGCGATGGCGGCCCGTTCCTCCGCCCGCCGCCCGGCCCGGTAGGCCAGCTCCAGTAGTGCTGCGGCACTGTCCAATTCGTCGGCGGCCAGAGCCTGCTCGGCGACTTCGAGCAGGGCCTGCGCCGCCCACGAGCCGCGCGCCTCACCGGCGGCCATCAACTGTGCGGCCACGGCCGTGGCCGCACAGCCGTCCCGTGACAGCAGTTCCGCCGCCGCCAGGTGCAGCGGCCGCCGCAGCTCGTCGGGCAGGTCGCGCAGCACCCGCGCCGCGAGCTCCGGATGCGCCTCGCACTCCCCCAGCACGAGTCCCGCCTGCCGCAGATCGGCTATCGCGCCGTCGATCTCGGCGCTGCCGGTCTGCAGCAGCGCCGCGACCCGGGCCACCGTGGCGGCGTCGCCCAGCACCGCCATACCGCGCGCCACGGGCAGCCGCCACCCGTCCGCTGCGGCGGTCGCCGCGTCATCTTCCCGGTCCCGAACGACCGACCGTGCCATCTGGAGTCCCTTCACCGATCGGACGACGCCCGACTGACAGGGCAGACACGGCGAGCTTCGGTGTGCTGGGAGCGGCAACATTGCAGCGAGGGCGCGCGGGCGCGCCCAGGATCAGCCGGGGCACAGCGGTTTCCGGCGGCCACCGCCGGATGAGAATTACTTCTCAAACAGTGTATTTCACATTTGCCGCCGGGGTGTTCCCAGCGGCCGTGAGCACCTGCGGCCGATAGACCAGGCATGCCGCCGAGTTCTCGTCGGCGCCCAGGAAGATGACCGCGTGCGCGTCGTCGAGCAGTCCCTCGCTCGCCGCGCCCAGGTAGGCGTGCACCGGCGACGCCGAATACGGGTCTCCGACAAAGGGATCGATGCCCGACACCGCGGTCGAGGGGATCCCGAGCCGATAGGCCAGCCGCTCCCGGAACCCCGGTACCGGGGCGGGCGCCAGCAGCACCGCGTACCCGGTGGCGAAGTCCCCGGCACTGAGGTCCTCGCCCGCCAGACACGCGCGCACCGCCCGCTCCGCCAGCTCGAGCGGATCACCGGTGCCCGGCCCGACGGTCAGCGCATTTCGCCCCTCGAGACCAGCGCCGTCGAGATCGGCCCACGCGGTCGCGCCCGCCACACCCGCCTCGGCGGTGTGGATGCGACCGAAACCCCCTGCGGCATCGGTCGCGTGCAACAGCAGTGCCGCACCACTGGCCGTGTACGGGAAGTCCTCCCGCCCGCGCCGGGTGGACGGATGCGTGTCCCCGGCGACGATCAGCGCGTAGTCGACATCGCCCAGCCCGGTGAAGCATTGCGCGGTCAGGATCGCGTGTATCACCCCCGAGCCGCCGTTGAGCAGGTCGAAGGAGAAGGCGGGTACCCGCCCGGTGGCGTATTCGAGGCCCACCTCGAGGCGCTTCTGAATCAGCGCCGCCACCGCCGGTTCGGCGATATTGCTGTCGCGGAAGACCCCGGCGTTGATCACCAGGCCCACCCGTTCGGGAGCGACCTCGGCGGCCGCCAGCGCCTGCCGTCCGGCGCGCGCTGCCAGTTCGAAGTAGCTGCCGGTGTCGGTGTCGGTGCACACGGCCGCGGAGACGATTGCGGTGCTCATGTTCTCAGGCCTCCAGCCGGGAGATGGTCGCGGCGAGGTGACCGGAGACCACCCCGGACGCCTCGGGTACCAGCAGCACCTTGGAGCCGCGCGGAATCCTCTGCTGCGCAAGGTGTTCGCGCAGCACCAGGAAGTGCGAGGTGGAGGCGGTGTTGCCGAATTCGGCGTAGACGTTGAGCGCCTGCGGCATCGGGGTGTCGAAGTGCCGCTCGGTGAGCGAACTGATGTATTCGATGGCCGGACCGCTGAACTGGTGGTGGATCCAGTAGTCGTATTTCTCGCTCTCCCAGGCCCGTCCGGTCTCGCTGAGGAAGTCGGCTATCCGGCTGATGCCCTGCTGGAAGCGGGATTCGCTGGCCAGCGCGCGATTGTCGGTGTACATGGCGATGCCGGTGGTCTTCTCACTCGGCATGCCCAGGCAGTGCTCGGCACCGGCGGAGGTGGTCATCAGCTCGATGTAGTGGATCTCGTCGTCATCGTCGCCGCGATCGTCTACCACCACGGCGACCGCCGCGTCACCGACGGTCAGGGCCGCGAACTGCGGATCGTAGGGCTTGCTGATCTCGCGGGTCGCGGTCTCGGCGATGGGCGTGATCTGCTCACCACTGACCACCAGGCCCCGGCGCACCACCCCGGCCTTGATCAGCCGATCGAGCACCAGCACACCGGTGATCATGCCCGCGCAGGCGTTGGACAGATCGAAATGCAGTGTGCCCGTGGCCCCGACGGCGGCGCTGAGCTGGGCGGCGAAGGACGGCGCGTAGCAGAACCGGCCGGGTCCGGTGAAGCGGGTGATCGACACCGAGATGACCACATCCAGGTCCGCGGCGGCGTAGCCGGAATGCGCCAGGCAGTCCTCGACGGCGCGGCGCGCCAGTTCGAACGACGACTCGTAATTATCCGGATCGGCATTGTGCACCCGCCGATTCTTGATTCCCGTAATTCGCTCCAGGTCCAATGCCCTGGGCACGGAAAGGCTGTCGATCACGTCTTCCGTGGAACGGATCGTACTGGGTGTGTACGCACCGATCGATTCGAAGCGTGTACGCATGGCCCCCTACTCTCTGGACTGCGTGCGTCCGGTCGAATTCCGCTGCGGCGACCGTGATTCGAATGTCCCCTCGAAGTGGCGCCGCTGATATCCCATAGCCCCGATGCCGAATCGAACGGTACCGTACCCACTGGTAGCCGGACATCGCCCCGACCTCGCGAATCATGCTGGCGGACTCGCTATTTCGCCTCGAACACGCTGGAAGAGCCACCTCGCCACGAATGTTCGCGCGACGTTTCCCCGCCGCCCCCTAGGGGTGGAATAGGGGGTAGGGAGGAACCGGTGTCGGTACCCCGGGACACACTAAACCCGTTGTATATCAATGGAATACGGCGCAACACGGCTAGCGGACCCGGAGTACCCCGTGTAGCCTCATCGACACATTCATCGGCATTCCTCGACAATTATCTGGGGGAAGTGTGTCGCAATCCTCGGCTGCCATTTATTGGCGTGCACTGGATCGTTTCAGCGAGATAGTCACCGCTCATCCCGAGCGGGCGGCGGTGATATATCCCGACGGCCGCACCGAATCCGGTCTGCCGCAATACCGGCAGCTCACCTACGGCGAACTCGACGCCTGGTCCGACGTCATCGCCGAACGCTTCCTCGACGCCGGCCTCGGACGCGGCGTGCGCACCATCGTGCTGGTGCGGCCGGGCCCGGAGCTGTACGCGGTGCTGTACGGGCTGTTCAAGATCGGTGCGGTGCCGGTGGTGATCGACCCGGGCATGGGCATGTTCAAGATGCTGCGCTGCCTGCAGGCCGCCGACGCCGAGGCGTTCGTCGGGGTCCCCGAGGCACAAGCATTACGAATCGTGTTCCGCGCCTACTTCCGCAAGGTGCGCGTCGCGGTGACCGCCGGACGCTCGCTGTGGGGCGGGCCCACCCTCGACGGCTGGGGCCGCACGCCGAACGGGGCACTGCCGCAACGCGAACCGGGACCTGACGACGAGCCGCTGCTGATCGCCTACACCACCGGCAGCACCGGTCCCGCCAAGGCGGTGGTGCTCACCCACGGCAATCTCGCGGCCATGATCGAGCAGGTCGACGCGGCCCGCGACCATGTCCCGCCGGGCACCTCGCTGATCACCGCGCCGGTCGCCGGCATCCTGGAGCTGCTGCTCGGATCCCGTTGCGTACTACCGCCGTTGATCCCCTCGAAGGTGGGCGCGACGGATCCCGCGCACGTGGTGGACGCGGTCGAGCGCTTCGGAGTGCGCACCATGTTCGCCTCCCCCGCCGTCCTGATCCCGCTGCTGCACCACATCGAGCAGACCGCCGCGCCCCTGCCGACCGTCGAGAGCATCTACTCCGGCGGCGCGCCCGTACCGGACTGGTGCATCGCCGCACTGCGGCGGGTGCTGCCCGAGCAGGCGCGGGTGTACTCCGGCTACGGGGCCACCGAGGCACTGCCGATGGCGACCATCGAATCCCGGGAACTGCTGGGCGATCTCGTCGAGCAGGCGCATCACGGCCACGGCGTCTGTGTCGGGGTACCGGCACTGCACGTGCGGGCGCGGGTGATCGCCATCACCGACGATCCGCTGCCGAACTGGGCCGACGTCGAGGCGCGCTCCGCCGACCTCGCGACCTCCCGGGGCATCGGCGAGCTCGTGGTCGCCGGGCCCAATGTCAGCACCCGCTACCTGTGGCCGGTCGAGGCCAACCTGTCCGGCAAGATCACCGACGGCGACACGGTCTGGCATCGCACCGGGGATCTGGCCTGGATCGACGACGCGGGCCGAATCCGCTTCTGCGGGCGCAAGACCCAGCGTCTGGAGACCGAATCCGGGCCGATGTTCACCGTGCAGGTCGAGCAGGTGTTCAACACCGTCGACGGTGTCGCCCGCACCGCCCTGGTCGGGGTGGGCACGCGCGGGGCACAGGTGCCGGTGCTGTGCGTGGAACTCGAGCCGGACGCCGATCGCGCCGCCGTCGAGGACCGATTGCGGGGCCGCAGAGACGAATTCGAGGTCACCAAGCCGGTCACCGCGTTCCTGTTCCATCCCGCGTTCCCGGTCGACATCCGCCACAACGCCAAGATCGGTCGCGAGAAGCTGACCGTCTGGGCGGCCAAGCAGCTCGCCGACTGACGGGACAAGTCATGAAACCCGTGACACCGCAATTGATTCCACTGCTGTCCCGGCTGTATGTCGCGGCCGGGATGCTGGCCAGGATCTACCTGCTCGCCGGGCTGCTGGCCGCGCTCGCCGGGCGCGCTCCGAAAAGCCCGGCGCTGCGGGCACTCTGGTGGGCCGATGCCGCACTGTGCGCGGCCGATCCGGCCACCCGCATCCCGCTGACCATCGCCGTGGACGAACTGGCCGCCCGCCGCGACACCGTGAATTCCGGCGAAGCACACGCGGAGGCATCGTGAAGGTACTGGTGACCGGAGCCTCCGGCTTCCTGGGTGGCGCGCTCACCCGCCGCCTGGTGCGCGACGGCGAGCACGAGGTGTCGATGCTGGTGCGCCGCACCAGCAATCTGCGCGACCTGGCCTCCGTGCGCGACCGGGTGCGCCCGGTCATCGGCGATCTCGGCGACCCGGATTCCCTCGAATCGGCGGTCACCGGCGTCGATGTCGTCTTCCACAGTGCCGCGCGCGTCGACGAGCGCGGCACCCACGCCCGGTTCCTGGCCGAGAACACCACCGCCACCGCGCGCCTGCTGGCGGCCGCGCGGACCGGCGGCGCACAGCGTTTCGTGTTCATCTCGAGTCCGAGTGCCCTGATGGACCGTGACGGCGGCGACCAGATCGATATAGACGAGTCGGTTCCGTATCCGCGCCGCTACCTCAACCACTACTGCGAGACCAAGGCGGCCGCCGAACGCCTGGTGCTGGCGGCGAATACGCCCGGCTTCACCGCCTGCGCGCTGCGTCCACGCGCCATCTGGGGTGCGGGCGACCGTTCCGGGCCGATCATCCGGCTGCTGGATCGGGCCGCGGCCGGGACACTGCCGGATCTCTCCGGCGGGCGCACGGTGCTGGCCTCACTGTGCCATGTCGACAATATCGTCGAGGCCGCCATCGCGGCCGCGGCGAGCGAAAACGTCGGCGGCAAACCATATTTCATCGCCGACGCCGAGCAGACCGACGTCTGGGGCTTCCTCGCGCAGCTCGCCACCGAGCTCGGCTACCCGGCACCAGACCGCCGCCTCGATCCCCGGCTGGTCGGGCTGATCGTGACCGCGATCGAAAACCTCAGGCGGATACCGTATGTCGCCGAGCGCTGGACGCCGCCGCTGTCGCGCTATTCGGTGGCGGTGATGACCCGCTCGGGCACCTACGACACCGCGGCGGCCACTCGCGATTTCGGATACCGGCCCGTTATGGACCGCGACACCGGCATGGCCGAATTGAAATTCTGGCTGCGCAGTGCGGGGGTGATCGCCGGAACCACGCACTGACCTGCGCACGGACCCTCTCCTCCAGACTTGTGTTACGCGCGGTACCGGCTAGCATGGTGAAGTTACCGCGCCCCGGGTATGTCGATGCTGACGGCCTTCGCGGCCGGAGTTCAGTGCAGCACCGCTACTCAACGAGGAGAGCGCCCGATGCCGGTATTCGACTACCACGGCGTGTCCGTCGCGTACGAGCAGGCCGGTTCGGGTGATCCGATCCTGTTCCTGCACAATCTCGGCGGCGACCGCCATATCTGGACCAACCAGATGCGCGCGCTCTCGGCCACCAACACGGTGTACGCGCTGGACCTGTTCGGCTACGGCGACTCCGACACCCCGGCCACCGGATACACGGTCGAGAACTACGTGCGGATGGTCTCGGAATTCATCGACGCGCAGGGGATCGACCGGCTCACGCTGGTCGGCAACTGTTTCGGCAGTGCCCTGTCACTGCTGTACTCCCGCCAGGCTCCGCAGCGGGTCAACGCCCTGGTGCTGTGCAGCCCGCTGACCGCGGCCACCCTGCGCCCCACCCCCACCGGCTGGACCGCGCGCGCCGCCTCCCACCTGCCGCTGGACGCCGTCGCCGGGCTCATCCGATTGCCCGGTCTGGCAGCGCATCTGGTGGTGCGCGAACAGCTCGGCCCGCGCGGGCGGGGTATGAACGGATCGGCGTTCGCCGGACTGCGCGACCGCTGGAGCGAGCCGCGCCGCCTGCTCGCGCCCGCCGCCGTCGCGCGGGATCTGTCGAAGCTCGCCGTCCTCGACACGCTGCGTCCCGGACCGGCTTTCCCGCCGATCACCACCATCTGGGGCGCCCGCAACCACATTCTGTCCGCGGCCGCGGGCGCGAGGCTCAATGCCACGCTCAATCCGGTGCGGGCCATCGAACTGCCGGACTGCGGTCACCTGGTGATGCTCGAGGAACCCGAAACCGTCACCAGCGCAATCCGTTCCGCCGCGCGCACCGCGCTGGCGGGCTAGCACTCACACCCGGCCGGGCCAGCACTTTCCTGGCAACCGACCGGTCGTGCCAACCGGCAGACCTGCCGTGCCGCAAACGCCCGCGGCAACCCCATTCGGGAAAACACGGGTGACACTCTTTGTGACCGTGAGGGATTCGTGACTTCCACGAATTCGGCCCGGTCGGCTTCGGACGTCGTGGGGCGAGCCGTAGCACCGCATCAACCGGGCAGCACCGTCGCCGCGACTATTCAGACTCCGGTCACGGCGACACCGCCACCCGGCGCGGTCAGCGACCCGCTTGGATACGTCCACGGCGTCCGAAGCACCAAATGATCAGCCGAAGTGGCACACGTAGTGCACCGGGGTGACCGCCTCGATCACGAAGCTGGAGTCTCCCGGCACCGAGAACGACTCGCCGCCCTTGTAGGCGACCGACTCGCTCTGCCCGGCCAGCGTCACATTGGCCTCGCCCTCGATGAGCTCCATGATCTCCGGCGCACCCGTGTTGAAGGTCAGTGTGGCCGGGAGAATGACGCCCACCGACTTGCTGGTGCCATCGGCCAATTCGATGTTGTGGCTGACGCACTTGCCATCGAAGTAGACGTTGGCCTTCTTGGTGACGCTGACATTCTCGAACGCGGTCATGAACTCTCCTCTGTGAATGGGGACGAGACAGACTATCCGGCCGGTCCGCGGGCGGCCGCTACCGGAACGGCAGGATGTCGGCGAGGCGGCCCGCACGCACCTTGTTCACCCAGGCCGGGTCGGCCAGCAGCGCCCGGCCGAGCGCGACGATGTCGAACTCTCCGCGCTCGAACTGCTCCTGCAACACCCGGAAGCGCTGCGCCTGCGTCTCATCGATGCGGTCGCCGCGGAACACGCTGTCCACCCCGACCGAACCCACGGTGATCACGGGCAGTCCGGTGATCTTCTTGGTCCAGCCCGCCAGGCTCAGGTCGTCGGCGTGGTCGGTGAACTCCGGCTGCCAGTGCCGCCGCAGCGAGGTGTGGAAGACGTCGACACCGGCCTCGATCAGCGGGGTGAGCAGCTCCTCGAGCTCACCGGGCGTCTCGGCGATCCGGGCGGTGTAGTCCGCGCCCTTCCACTGCGAATACCGATAGATGATCGGGAAGCCCGGTCCGACCGCCTCCCGCACCGCGGCGACCACCCGGGCCGGGAACGCGGCCCGGGCGCGCGGTGACCCGCCGTGCTCGTCGGCACGGAGATTGGTTGCGGCCCAAAAGAATTGATCGAGCAGGTAGCCGTGCGCGCCGTGCAGCTCGAGGCCGTCGAAACCCAGCTGCCGGGCCAGCACGGCCGACTCCACATACGACTCGACGAGCGCGTCCAGGTCACCGGTCGTCAGGGCCCGGCCCACCTGCTCACCGGTGTGCTTGACCCCCGAGGGGCTCACCGACTGCAACTGCGGCTCGAATTCCGGGCTGCCGCCGCGCTCCACCCCCAGATGCCAGAGCTGCGGGACGATCGCGGCGCCCTCGGCGTGCACCGCCTCGACCACGGCCCGCCACCCCTGCCGGCGTCGTCGCCGTAGAAATGCGGCACCGTCGCGGCGGGACCGGCCGCGGGCCCGCGTACGTAGGTCCCCTCGGTGATGATCAGCCCGACACCGCCCGCGGCGTGCGCCCGGTAGTACTCGACGTTCTCCTCGTTGGGCACTCCGCCCGGGGATTTCATGCGTGTCATGGGAGCCATCGCGAACCGGTTCCGCACCCGCAACGCCCCCAGCTGGACCTCGTCGAAGAGGTCGTCCAGGCGAAACCCGCGGTCCTCGATCGATTCCTGTGACATGCAGCACATCCCTTCCAGCTCAACGGATCAGGTTCGAACGTGGACAAGAACATCGCCCGCCGTCCAACCCATTCCCGCCGGTCGGCGAATCAGCGCCGCGTGACGAGCCCGATGATCAGGTCGAGGGTGTAGTCGAACTCGCGGTCCCGGTCGAAGACCGCCAGACACGCCGCGGCACGGGTGGTTTCGGGGAACCCGGAGGATTCGAGGGCAGCACGGCGCGCGGCGATGCCGTCCGGATCCCCGGTGCCGAAGGCGGGTCCCGCGGCGGCTTCGCGCAGCAGGGTGCCGATGAGCGTCGCGAGCAGGGTGCGCAGCAGATGCACGGACTCGTCGGAAGTGTGTCCGGCACTGCGCAATACGGTGAGCATGGCCTCGATGGGGGCCAGACTGCCAAGTGAGGACAGCTGGCGGGTCAGCACCAGGGTCGCGGCCTCGGGGTGGGCGAGGGTGACACGGCGGAACTCGTGGGCCATGGCGCGCAGATCGCCGTCGACCGCGCCGCTGGGTTCGGGGACGCGCAAGCTCTGCAGCAGGTGTTCGGCGACGGCGTCGAGGAGATCGTCCTTGCCGTCGACGTGGTGATAGAGGCTCTTGGCGTCGACGCCGAGTTCTCTTGCGACCGAACGCATCCCGACGGCGGCGATGCCGTCGGTGTCGATCACCCGCAGGGCCGCCGCACGGATCGCCGCGCGGGAGAGCTGCGCGTCCGCTTTCGGGGGTCGGCCCCGGCGGGGCGGCTGGGCGCTGCTGACGGTCATGGCGTTCATTGTCGCCCACCTCTTGATTATTTCCACAGCGTGGGTTTACCGTGAACATATTCCCACACCGTGGAATTAATGCCTGGATCTGCCCCGGAGCGCGCCATGCCCGACCGTTTCGCCGTCCCGCCGACCGAGGTGCTGCACGCCCGTGAGCAGCTGGTCCTCGACCACTTCCACGACGAGGTGCGCCAGGACTGGAACGACGTGCTCGCCACCTTCCCGCACCCGCACTACGAGATCATTCCCACCCTCACCGTCCACGACGGCGACGCCGCGGTGCGCGACTACTACCACGACACCCGCGTCGCCTTCCCGGACCAGGATCACGAGATCATCGCCCTGCGCCACAGCGCCGACGCGGTCATCGTCGAATTCTGGCTGCTGGGAACACATTCCGGCCCGCTCGGCGCGATCCCGCCCACCGGTTCCAAGCACCGCACCCGCATGACGGCCTACTTCGTCTTCGACGACAACGAGAACCTGATCGCCGAACGCATCTACTTCGACACCCTCACCATGCTGCGCCAACTCCTCGGCGGGCTGAACCTGCGCGATCCCCGCAACTGGCCCCTGGTCATCCGCGCTCTGCGCGGCCTGCTCGCCATGTCGAGCACCCCGAACCCCACCCTGGTCGAGACCCTCCCCGCCGATCTCACACACCGATGAAGGTCCACCACCTCAACTGCGGCACCATGCACCCGTGGGCCACCCCCGGCGGCCTGGTCTGCCACGTCCTGCTGCTCGAAACGGATTCCGGCCTGGCCCTGATCGATTCGGGCCTCGGCCTGCACGACATCGCCGACCCCCGAAAGCGCTTCGGCCCCACCCGCTTCTACGTCCGCCCCACCTTCGACCCCGCCGAAGCCGCGATCACCCAGATCCGCAACCTCGGCTTCGACCCGCACGACGTCCGCGACATCGTGCTCACCCACTTCGACGCCGACCACGCCGGCGGCCTCTCCGACTTCCCCTGGGCCCGAGTTCACCTCACCGCCACCGAGTTTGCCGCAACCCGCCACCCGGCAACCCTGGTCGAACGCGAGCGCTACCTCCCCGCAACCCGCTCCCACGGCCCCCAACTGGTCGAGCACTCCCCCACCGCCACCGAATCCTGGCGCGACTTCCCCGGCGCCCGCGAACTCACCGACATCGCCCCCGGCATCGTCCTGATCCCCCTCCCCGGCCACACCCGAGGCCACGCCGCCATCGCCGTCGACGCCGGAACCCACTGGATCCTGCACGCCGGAGACGCCTTCTACCACCACACCCAACTCGACGGCGCCGCCCCGACCCCGAAACCCCTACTCGCCATGGAACGCGCCGTCGCCGCCGACTGGCGCAAGGTCCGGGCCAACCACCAACGCCTGAGCCAACTCTGGCACGCCGCCGACCCCGACCTCCTCCTGATCAACGCCCACGACCCACACCTCCTGGCGCGCGCTCTGGAGGTCAGCAGCCGGGCTCGGTGACCAGGCCGCGAGTGGAGATGATGCGGCAGGACGCTTTCGCCTTGCTCTCGGCGGTGGCGGCGTCGATAGCCGCCAGCAGTGCGTCCGCGCGGGCACGGCCGAGGACGGGGCGAGTTTCGATGTGGGCGGTCACCGCCGAACCAGAGGACCCGGTCACCGGACAGGAGACAATGGTGGTTCCTCGGCCGGGCATCTGCGTGACACCCGAACAGCCTGGATGTTCGGCGGGCACGCCGTCGACGGCGAAGACGACGGAGTACTCGACGAAGATATCCGGAACGGGTGGGGTGTAGTCCGGCGAAACTCCAACGAAGGGATGGGGTTTCGCGGTCACCGTGGTGATGGCGGCACAGCTCGGCGCGCAAGGTCCACTCCAGGCGGCGTCGTTCTGGAGTTCGGTCTCGAGGTCGACGGCGGTGTCGAGGGCCGAGGCGACCGGACGCAGCTCGCGATAGAACGCAGCCACGTCATCGGCGGTCATGGGTGTGACGTCACCGTCGAAGGTCCATTCGGATACTCGGAAGATGTGTCCCGAGCTCACCGAGACCGATATCCCGCCACTGTCCATCAGGGTGACGCGCCGGCCGTTCTCGACGACCGATCGGGTCAGCACCGGCAACCCCATGTCCAGACCGGGATCGAGCCGCCAGCCCAGCGCGGACGGAGTCAGGTCCGAGGCCACATCGACGTGATAGGCGTCGTCGAGCGAATTCGGTTGCAGCACCGGTCTTCCGGCGAGTGCGGTCGCCGAGACCTCGTCCATCCCGTACGCCATCCAGGCATCGTGATCGCCGCGCAGGAACGTCCTGTCCCCGATCCTTAGATACGACATGGCCTTGTCCCGCACGAGCCCCGAGCCGAAGGTCAAGGTCCCGACCGCGTCACCGAGATTGGTCACCCTCAGGTCCACCTTCGGCAGACTCCAGCTCGACTTGCGATCGTCGCTCATCCTGATGTCGCCGACGACATGCACACCCGGCTCATTGATCAGAACGAGCTGCGCCGCAGCCAGATCCGCCCGCGCCGACTCCGCCGCCGACATCCGATCACGAGGCACGAACAGCACGACCGCCACGACAACTGCCGACGCCACCACGATCGCCACCGCCACCGGCCAGGGCCAGCGACGCCGGTTGCGCGGACCGGGCATCTCGGTCCCGGACTCACCGGCAGGTTCGGTCGCCGAAGGTTCGATTGTCATTCCCGCCCCAGATCACCACTCGCATATCCGGTGATACGCCGAGACCGTCATCTGATCACGACTCTCGCAAAACCGGCAAATAGCCCAATTCAGCCTCGCGAATGGTGGATTTCGCGACCGCCGGGGTCAGCAGCCGGGGGTGGTGACCAGGCCGTGGGTGGAGGTGGTCGGGCAGCGCAATTTGGCGTGGCTCTTCGTGGTGTCGTCGTCGAAGGTGTGCAGCAGTTCGTCGGCGCGGGCACGGCCGACGATCGCGCGCACGGTGATGTCGGAGGATGCCCGTGAACCGGAGCCGGTGTTGAAAGCGCAGGACAGGTGGCCGGTTCCGGCACCCGGCATGGAGATGACCCCCGTGCAGTCCGGGGTGGGGACGGGGACGTCGTCCACCGTGACGCCGACCTGGTAGGCGACCAGGATGTCGTTCACGGGCGGCGTGTAGCCGCTGGGCAGGGTGAACGAGGTGAAGGGGTGCGGGGTACTGGTCAAGGTGGCCAGGACGCTGCAGGTCGGACCGCAGACGGAGCTCCAGCTCGATTCGGTCTTGATGACGGTCTCGGTGTCGGACGCGTCGTCCAGTGCGGCGACCGCGGGTCGCTGGTCACGGTAGAAGCTCACGACGTCGTCGGAGTTCATGGCCGCGACCTTGATATCGAAGTTGGGCATGATGATTCGATCGATCTGTCCCGAGTACACATAGGTGGCCACGGTGCCGCTCACGATCAGCGCCGATCGACGATCATCGACCATCTCCGATGCGCCGACCTGAACCGGTGCGTTCTTGTCGTCGTTCGGATCCAGGGTGGAGCCCAGGATGCCGGGTGTCAGCGTCCCGGCCAGGTCCACTCCGGAGAACCGGGCCGGTTCCAGGATCTGTCTCCCGGCGGCCGCCGTCGCGTCGACGTCGTTGAATCCGTCCGCGATCCAGGTGTCACGGTCGCCCCGCAGGAACGCCTTGCCACCGACTTCCAGAAGCGACAACAGCTTTCCCGGCGCGATCTCGATGGTCCCCGAGGCGTCACCCATATTGGTCACCCGCAGATCGAGAGTCCAGGTCTTACCACTCTGTTCGGTGTATCGGCCCGAATAGTGCGCGCCGGGCGCGTTGAGCAGGGCCACCTGCGCCGTGTGCAGGTCGTCGCGTGCCACGGCCTCCGGCGATCGGCGATCGCGTCCAAGGAATTCCCAGGCCGCGAACGCCGCCACCGCCACCACTACGGCCACGAGCGACAGTGTCAGCCACGTCTTCCGGCGGCTGCGGCGTGGCTTCTCCGCCTCGGTCACGATCTCATGGACCGTCTCGGCCGCCGAGGATTCCGACATCATTCCCACCCCTGATCACCAACGTACACAAGCGAATCCAGCGATTCGACGCGTGAACTATAAGATCACCGGACAAACACGGCAACTCGCCCGAACGACACCTAAGGTCTCGATCAGCCGAGGTCAGCGTGAGTTCGGATAGGGTGCGCCGACAATACGCAGCGCCAGGTCGACGTAGTAGTCGCCCAGATCCTCCGGAGTCCAGGAGCCGCCGTCGCGATACCAGCGGGCGATGTCGATGCCGAGGGACAGCAGGGCGGTGGCGGCCATATGGGGGTTGGGGTTGTCGAAGACGCCTTCCGCCACACCGTGTTCGATCAGGGCGCGCACTTCGGCGTCGATGGTGTGGCGCAGGGCCTTGATCTCCTGCTGGTGTTCGGGGCTCAGGGCCGCGAGTTCGTAGTTGATGACACGGGCGACGGTGTGGGCGCGGGCGTGGTGGATGGCGAAGTTGCGCATCAGCGTCATCAGCTGTTCGACCGGGTCGCCGGAGGAGGCGATGGCGTCCCGGACGGTGTCGAGGGTGTCCCGGTGACCGGTGTTCGAAATCTGGTAGAGGAGTTCCTCTTTCGAACGGTGGTGCACGTAGATGGCCGCCGTGCTCAGGCCCGCGATGGAGGTGACGTCGCGGGTGGTGGAGCCGTGGAAGCCGCGTTCGGCGAACGCGGTCACGGCGGCTTCCAGCAGCCGCGCCCTGGTCTCGTCGGCGCGGGAGCGGTCTTCTGGAACGGTCACCGGGTCAGTCTCCCATTCGGTCGAATCGGTCTCAGATCGCCAGTACCAGCTTGCCGGTGTTCGCGCCGCTGAAGAGCATGTTGAGCGCCTCACCGAAGCCGCCGACCCCGCCCTCGACGACGTGTTCGCGGCTCTGGAGCTTGCCTTCGGCCAGCCACTGCGCCAGTTGCGCGCCCGCCTCGGGGTAGCGGTCGGCGTAGTCGAAGACCACGAAACCGGTCATGGAGGCGCGGAACACCAGCAGCGACATGTACCGCGACGGTCCGGGCGGCGGCTTCTGCTCGTTGTAGGCGGAGATGGCCCCGCACAGCACGATTCGCGCGCCACGGCGCAGGTTGGCCAGGGCGGCGTCGAGGATCTCGCCGCCCACATTGTCGAAGTAGACGTCGATGCCCTTCGGCGCGGCTTCGCGCAACTGTTTCAACACGTTTCCGGCGCGGTAGTCGATGGCCGCGTCGAAACCCAGTTCCTCGGTGAGGATCCGGCACTTCTCCGCCCCGCCCGCGATCCCGATCACGGTGGCCCCCTTGGCCTTCGCGATCTGCCCGGCCACGCTGCCGACCGCACCGGCGGCCGCCGACACCACCACGGTGTCACCCGCCTGCAGCTTCCCGACTTCCAGGAGACCGAAATACGCTGTCATGCCCGGCATTCCGAGCGCACCCAGCCAGGTCGGCCCGGAGGCCGCGTTCAGATCCACGTGCTGCACGCCGCGGCCATCGCTGATCGCGTACTCGGTGACCCCGAAGGTGCCGCTGACGGTGTCACCGACCGCGAAGTCCGGGTGCCGGGATTCGACGACGGTGGCGATGTCCAAGGCGCGCATCACCTCCCCGATGCCGACGGGCGGCAGGTAGGAGCGGACGTCGTTGAGCCAGCCGCGCATGGCGGGATCCAGCGAGATGAAGGAGATCTTGACGAGGATCTCCCCGTCCTTCGGACCGGGCAGTTCGGTGGTGGTCAGGTTCCAGGTGCCGGCGTCCGGCAGCCCGGTCGGCCGCTGGGCCAGCAGCACCTGCTGGGTCTTGGTCATGCGGTACTCCTTGTCGAAAGCGGTTGCCGGTCAGGCCTTCTTGCGACCCCAGGACGGGTCGCGGCGGCGCAGTTCCATCTGCGCGATGGTGCGCTTGTGCACCTCGTCGGGTCCGTCTGCCAGCCGCAGCGTGCGCACGTGCGCGTACATGCTCGCGAGGGGGAACACGTCGGAGACACCGCCGCCGCCGTGCACCTGGATGGCCCGGTCGATGATCTGCTGCGCGATCTGTGGCGCGGCCACCTTGATGGCGGCGATCTCGGTGCGCGCGTTCTTGTTTCCGACCGTGTCCATCAGGTACGCGGCCTTGAGTGTCAGCAGCCGCACCATCTCGATGTCGATGCGGGATTCGGCGATCCAGTCCTGGATATTGGCCCGGTTGGCGACCGGTTCGCCGAAGGTGGTGCGGGACTGGGCGCGATCGATCATCAGATCCAGTGCGCGCTCGGCCATGCCGATGGCCCGCATGCAGTGGTGGATGCGTCCCGGGCCCAGCCGCGCCTGGCTGATCATGAACCCGTCGCCCTCACCGGCCAGCAGCGCGGTGCTCGGCACCCGCACGTTCTCGAAGAGGACCTCGGCGTGGCCTTCCCGATCCTGGTAGCCGAACACCGGCAGCCCGCGCACCACGGTCACCCCGGGGGTGTCGATCGGCACCACCATCATCGACTGCTGCCGGTAGGTCGGCGCGTCGAAGTCGGTCTTGCCCATCACGATGAGCACCTTGCAATTGCGGTGCAGCGCATTGGATGTCCACCACTTGCGCCCGTTGAGCACGTAGTCGTCGCCGTCGCGCACCATGCTCATCTGAATGTTGGTGGCGTCCGAACTGGCGACCGCGGGCTCGGTCATGGCGAACGCGGAGCGGATCTCGCCGTCCAGCAGCGGCCGCAACCACTCCCGCTTGTGCTCGTCGGTGCCGAACAGCGTCAGCACCTCCATGTTCCCGGTGTCGGGAGCGCTGCAGTTGGTGGCCTCGGGTGCGAGATGCGCACTGCGGCCCATGATCTCGGCCAGCGGCGCGTATTCGGAGTTGGTCAGGCCCGGACCCCATTCCGGGTGCGGGTGGAAGAGGTTCCACAGGCCGCGCTTGCGCGCCTCGGTCTTGAGCTCGTCGATGATGGGCGGCTGGAAGTGCGGGTCACCGGCTTCGGCCATCTGCGCTTCGTACACGGATTCGGCGGGGTAGATGTGCTCGTCCATGAAGGCGAGCAGATCATCGCGGTACCGTACGGCCTTCTCGGAGAGTTCGAACATTCCTGCTCCTGATCGTGGTAGTGGTTGCGGCACCGGCGAATTCACGCGCTGCCCAGCGACAGATCGACGAGCCCGGCCAGCGCGGCGCGGTGCCGGGCGGGACTGCCCAGCGCGATCTGGTCGGCCTTGGCCCGCTTCAGATACAGATGGACCGGATACTCCCAGGTCATGCCGATGCCGCCGTGCAGCTGCACGGCTTCCTCGGCGGCGTGCACCGCGATCTCCCCGCAGTAGGCGGCGGCCACGGCGGTGGCGATCTCGGCGTCCGGATCTCCGGCCGCGAGGGTGCCCGCCGCGTAACGCGCTGCGGCACGGGCGGATTCGAGTTCGACGAACAGATCGGCGAGCCGGTGCTTGAGCGACTGGAACCCGCCGACCACGCGACCGAACTGCTTGCGCAGCTTGAGGTACTGCACGGTGTTGTCCAGGCACCAGGCCGCGATCCCGGCCTGCTCGGAGGCCAGCAGCGCCGCACCGGTCGCCAAACCCGCACGCAATGCCTCAGATCCGGCCGCGGCCTCGACCACCACCCGGCCCGGTACGGCGTCCACGGTGATGTCGACCAGCGGCCGAGTCATGTCGAGGGAGACCACGGGTTCGACGGTGACGGCGTTCTTGTCGAGCGCGTGCACCTCGAGCCCCGCCGCGGTGCGCACCACCGCGAGCAGCACATCGGATTCGAGAGCCCCCGCGACACTCGTGACCCGCCCCGACAGCCGACCGTCGGAGTCCTTGTCCAGCAACGGAATCTGCTCGACGGCCGCAGCAGACCACGGCGCGAGCAATGCCGCGACGGTCTCCCCCGCGGCGAGTTCCCCGACCAGCTCCGATTCCCCGGCGAGCAGAATGGTCGCGGCGATCACACTGCTGGTCAGGAACGGCACCGGCGCGGCATACCGCCCCAGCTCCTCGAGCACGACCGCCGCCTCACGCGCGGATCCGCCTGCCCCGCCCCGGTTTTCGGGGATCAGCAGCCCGGCCAGCCCCAGTTCGGTGGCGATCGGCCGCCACAGTGCCTGCGTCAGCGTGAAATCCCCGGCATAGGCGGCCGCCACGGCCGCGGGATCGCACCGCTCGGCCAGCAGGTCGCGCACGGCCTCCCGCAGCGCCGTCTCGACATCGGTGTCGAGCAGCAGGATGTCGTCGCTCATCGGATCAGGTCCTTCCACGGAATGTCCTTGTCCGCGCGCGGTTCTCCCGGCAGCCCCAGCACGCGCTCGGAGACGATATTGCGCATGATCTCCGAGGTGCCGCCCTCGATCGAATTGCCCTTGGCCCGCAGATACCGGTAGCCCGCGTCGCGCCCGGCGAAATCGACGCGATCCGGGCGCACCATGGTCCAGTCCTCGTAGCGCAGCCCGTCCTCGCCGAGCAGTTCGAGCTCGAATCCGGTGAGCTGCTGGTTGATTCGCGCGAACGACAGCTTCAGCGCCGAGGTCTCCGGCCCGGGCTGTCCGCCCGCGACCCGCTGCCGCAGCCGGGTGCCCGCCAGCCGCGCCGCCTCGGAGTCCACCCACAGCCGCAGCAGACGGTCCTGGAGTTCAGGGGTGTGCTTGTCCGGATTCTCCCGCCAGGTGCGGGTGACCGCGCCCAGGATCCCGGATTCGCGCGGCACCGGACGCCCGCCGATGGAGACCCGCTCATTGTTGAGGGTGGTGTTGGCGACGCGCCACCCCTCACCCTCCTGCCCGAGCCGGTCGGAGTCGGGAATCCGCACATCAGTGAGGAACACCTCGTTGAACTCCGCCTCACCGGTGATCTGCCGCAGCGGCCGCACCTCCACGCCCGGCTGCCGCATATCGCAGATGAAGTAGCTCAGCCCGGCATGCTTGGACTTGCCGGTATCGGTGCGCGCCACCAGGATCGCGCGATCGGCCTTGTGCGCCACCGACGTCCAGACCTTCTGGCCGTTGACGACCCAGTCCTCACCGTCGC
The DNA here is from genome assembly GCF_045161165.1 of Nocardia sp. NBC_00511. NCBI lineage: Bacteria > Bacillati > Actinomycetota > Actinomycetes > Mycobacteriales > Nocardiaceae > Nocardia > Nocardia sp. NBC_00511. The sequence goes on along the minus strand of NZ_CP107849.1, from coordinate 1,475,448 downwards.
GCACCGCCCGGGTGGCGACCGCCGCGAGGTCGGAGCCCGCGCCCGGTTCGCTGAACAGCTGGCACCAGATCTCCTCGGCCGTCCACAGTGGTCGCAGATACCGACGCCGCTGCTCGGGCGTGCCGTAGGCCAGGATGGTCGGCGCGGCCATACCCAGGCCGATCCCGTTGAGGTCGGCATTGTTTCCCGGCGCACCGGCGTCGGCGAACAGTCCGTCCACATACGGTTGCAGCTCGCGGTCGGCCCCCAGCCCGCCGTAGCCCTCCGGGTAGTACACCCAGGCCAGGCCCGCGTCGTAGCGGGCGCGATGGAAGGTCACCGCATCGGTGGCGGCCGGATCATGTTCGGCGAGTACAGCTTCCACGCGTTTGCGCAGATCCTGTCGCACCCCGTCGAGGTCGGTCATTGCTCGTTCTCCTGCAAAGCGGCGATTCCGGCGCGCAGCAGCGGGTCGACCATGTCGCCCACCCCGGCGAATCCGGAGCCCACGGTCTGGCCGTGGAGGAAGCGGAAGTAGATGCCCTCGGCGATCACCGCGAGCTTGAACGAGGCCAGCGCGACATAGAACCCGATATGGGACAGGTCGCGGCCGGTGTGGCGGGCATACCGCTCGAGCATCATCGATTCGTCGAGGAAACCCGGCGCGGTGGACACGTCGGTGACGCCGGGAACCCGGCGCGCACCCATGCGCTGATAGACCAGCAGCAGGCCGATATCGGTGAGCGGATCACCGAGAGTGGCCATCTCCCAGTCCAATACGGCCGCCACCCGATCCCGATCGTCGACCAGCACGTTGTCCAGGCGGTAGTCACCGTGCACGATGCGCGCCGCCGACTCCGGCGGCACCCGCGCGGCCAGCAGGGCGTGCAGTTCGACGGCGGCGGGCAGCTCACGCGAGTACGAGGCATCCAGCTGCTTCTTCCACCGGCGCACCTGACGCTCCAGGAACCCTTCGGGCCGACCGAAATCCGCCAGCCCGACCGCATCCGGCTCGACCATGTGCAGCGCGGCCAGGGTGTCGATCATGCCGGTCGCGATCACTTCGGTGCGCACCGCGCCCAGCGGCTCCAGTTCGGCCGCAGTGCGATACGGCGTGCCGAGGACTCGCTCCATCAAATAGAAAGGCGCACCGAGGATCTCGGTGTCCTCGCACAGCGCGTAGGTATCCGGCACCGGCACCGCGGTATCGGCCAGCGCGCTGATCACCCGATGCTCGCGCACCATATCGTGCGCGGTGGCCAGCACATGCCCGAGCGGCGGCCGCCGCAGCACGAATGTCGTGGTGCCGTCGGTCAATTCATAGGTGAGGTTGGACTTGCCGCCCGCGATGAGCCGCCCGCTCAACGCCCCCTTGGCCAGATCCGGCCGGGTCGCGGTCAGCCACGGGGTGAGGCGTTCGAGATCCAGGCCGGGCAGTTCGCCGGTCTGCTCCACAGCACTCATCACGGCACCAGCAGCGCGACGCTCTCGGCGACGCACGCCGGTTTGGCCGCGCCCTCGATCTCCACGGTCACCTTGCTGACGGCCTGGAACCCCATGCTCGCGGGCGTCAGCGACAGCAGCTCGACCCCGGCCCGCACCCGCGAATTCACCGGCACCGGCGACGGGAAGCGAACCTTGTTGGCGCCGTAGTTGACTCCCATCGACACCCCGGTCACGGTGTAGATCTCACCGGCCAGCACCGGCAGCAGCGACAGGGTCAGGAACCCGTGCGCCACCGTCGCGCCGAACGGACCGGCCGCCGCCCGAACCGGATCGACGTGGATCCACTGGTGATCCCCCGTCGCGTCGGCGAAGCGATCGATCTGCTCCTGGGTGATGGTGTGCCACCCGCTGTAACCGAGATGGGTGCCGACCGCCTTCTCCAGCTCACCCAGGCCATCGAATGTGTGCATCGCTTCGGGTCCTTCCGTGTTCAGTTCTTCGGTCCGCCGGCCACGTAGATCACCTGACCGGAGACGAATCCCGCACCCTCACTGACGAGGAACGAGATGGTGTGCGCGATATCCTCGGGCTGTCCGGCGCGCGCGACCGGAATCGTCGACACCACAGCCTTTTTGAAGTCCTCGAACGGGACACCCATGCGGGCGGCGGTCGCGGCGGTCATCTCGGTCTCGATGAAACCGGGGGCGACCGCGTTCGCGGTGACACCGAACTTGCCCAGCTCGAAGGCGAGAGTCTTGGTGAAACCCTGCAGACCGGCCTTGGCCGCGGAGTAGTTGGCCTGCCCGCGATTACCGAGCGCCGAGGTGCTCGACAGGCTCACGATGCGGCCGAACTTCTCCTCGATCATGTGCTTCTGTACCGCGCGCGACATCAGGAACGACCCGCGTAGGTGCACGTTCATGACGGTGTCCCAGTCCTCGACGGACATCTTGAAAAGCAGATTGTCGCGCAGCACACCGGCGTTGTTGACCAGAACGGTCGGAGCGCCCAGTTCGGCGGCCACCCGCGCCACCGCGGCTTCGACCGCGGCCTCGTCGGCGACATTCGCGCCCACGGCCAGCGCCCGGCCACCGGCCTGCTCGATCTCCTTCACGACTGCGGCGCAGGCGTTTTCGTCGAGGTCCAGCACGGCCACCGCCATGCCGTCGCCGGCCAGCCGCTTGGCGACGGCCGCACCGATGCCGCGCGCCGCACCCGTGACGATCGCGATCCGCTGGGCAGTACTCATCTGTCTTCTCCTCCGAATGTGCTGTTCGAGTGGGGGTTTCGGGTTGTTCAGATGCCGCCGGTCAGTGTGAGGCCGCCGTCGACGACCAGCAGCTGACCGGTGATCCAGGCCGCGTCCGCAGAGAGCAGGAACGCCACCACGCTGCCGATGTCCTCCGGAACACCCAGGCGCTTCAGGGGATACGCGGCCGCCACCTCGTCCTCACGGCCCTCGTAGAGCGCGCCCGCGAAGCGGGTCTTCACCACGGCCGGTGCCACGGCGTTCACCCGGATGCCCGGGGCCAGCTCGACCGCGAGCTCCTGGGTGATGTGGGTCAGCATCGCCTTGCTCGACCCGTAGAACCCGATGCCCGGCGCGGGCTTGATCCCCGCGATGGAGGACACGTTCACCACCGCGCCACCGTGCGCGCCCATCCAACCCTTGTGCACCTGCTGCACCCACGACAGCGCGGCCAGGCAGTTCACCTCGACGATCTTGCGGGCGGCGGCCAGATCCAACTCGACCATCGGACCGAAGACCGGGTTGATGCCGGTGTTGTTGACCAGCAGATCCGCGCTGCCGAAGTGATCGATCGCGGCGGCGACGGTCTCGGCCTGATGCTCGGCGTCATCGGCGCGCCCGGCGACGGCCAGCGCGCGCGAGGGACCGCCCAGCGTCTCGACCGCCTCGTCGAGCGCCTCCTTCTTGCGCGCGGTGATCACGACCTTGGCGCCCTCGTCCACCAGACGCTGGGCGATGCCCAGTCCGATACCCCGGCTGGCGCCGGTGACGATGGCCGTCTTGCCGTCGAATCTGTTCACGAACTGGTCCTCTCGAAGTCCGGGCGGGGAACTTACTAAGCGCTTATTAATTCCAAGCAACCATCCGTGACAGGGCCCGCGCGGGTCAAGACCATCGCCCTGCCACCTCAGTGTGACTCGTGACACAGATCAAGTTACGCGCGGGCCCGACCAGGCAAAACCATTCGTTTGTCGAATCCGGATTCAGATTTCAGGAGTCGGCGGAACCTGCCAGCAGGCGCTGCTGGTACTGCCGCATCCCCGCCAGCCAGCGGTCGTAGTCCGCGCCCTTGCGCCGGTACATGTCCAGGACCTCCGGATGCGGGAGGATCAGGAACCGCTCGTCGTCGACCGCCGCCAGGACCAGTTCGGCGACCTCCGCCGGGGTCAGCACCGCACCGGCCGAGGTGACCGCCCGGGTCGCCGCCTCACCGAGCGCGTCCCCCGAATTCTCGCCCGCGCGCAGCAGTTTGGTCTCCACGCCCATTGGACACAGGCAGCTGACCCGAACTCCGCTGTCGCCGTAGGTGACCGACAGCCACTCGGCGAACCCGACGGCCGCGTGCTTGGTCACCGAATAGGCGGCCGAGCCGATCTGGGTGAGCAGTCCCGCGGCCGAGGCGGTGCTCACGAAGTACCCCTCACCGCGTTCCAGCCAGCCCGGCAGCAGCAACCGCGCGGCCCGGACATGTGCCTGGAGGTTCACGTCGATGGTGAGCGCCCAGTCCTTGTCGTCCACTCCGATGCCGACCGGACCGGCCACGCCCGCATTGGCGAAATACAGGTCGACCGGCCCGAACTCCGCCTCCGCGCGGGTGATCAGCGCCTCGATCTGCACGGTGTCGGACACATCCGCACCCACCGCGACCGCCGTGCCCGGATGCTCGGCATCGAGCCCCGCCACCACCTCGGTCGCCGCGGCACCATCGAGATCCGCGACCACGACCCGCGCGCCCGCGCCCACCAGCCGGGCGGCGAGCGCCGCGCCGATGCCCGCACCGCCACCGGTGACCACCGCAATCTTCCCCGCGACCTGCACGAGCACTCCTTCCGCCGATGACCCGAACCCCTCGTCGGATTCGAGTCCTGATCAGGCCTGTCTACTCGCCACCACGACGGCATTCAAGAGACTCATCCACGAGCGGCCCATTCCAGATATTCAATATGATTGCCGCACATAGCTTTTCACCGGACAGTTGAACTCGGCGTCAGTTTTGCATACCGTGGGCCCGACTCCGGACTGCGAGGGGAACCCATCGTGACCACACAGAACCTGCTCGAAGACTGGCAAAAACTGGGCAGCCGTCAGATCCCGACCAACGGCATCGAACTGCGAGTCGTGGAACACGGCGCGGGCACCCCGGTGGTGTTCTGCCACGGCTTCCCCGAACTCGGATTCTCCTGGCGGCACCAGGTTTTCGCGCTCGCAGAGGCGGGCTACCGCACCCTGACCCCGGATATGCGCGGCTACGGCGGCAGCTCCCGCCCCGCGCGCGTCGAGGACTACGACCTGCTCACCATCTGCGCGGACCTGGTCGGACTGCTGGACGCCGAGGGCCTCGAGGACGCGATCTTCGTCGGCCACGACTGGGGTGCGTCGGTGGTCTGGCAGCTCGCCCGCGCCTACCCCGACCGGGTGCGCGCGGTCGCCGGTCTCAGCGTCCCCGCCACCGGCCGCTCGGTCGCTCCCCCGGTCCCCATCCTGCGCTCGCGCCTCGGCGACGAGTTCTACATGTGCTGGTTCCAGGAGCCCGGCGTCGCCGACGCGGTGCTCAACGCGAACGTGCGCCGCACGCTGCTCCAGGACCAGGTGCTCAGCTCGCGCGACTTCCTCGACGCCGCCGAACCGGAACGCCCGCTGCCGGAGTACCTCACGGCCGACGAATTCGACTACTACGTACAGGCTTTCACCGACACCGGCTTCACCGGCGGCCTCAACTACTACCGCAACCTCGACCGCACCTGGGAGCTCACCGCGCACCTCGCCGACGCCAAGGTCACCCAGCCGTCGCTGTTCATCGCCGGATCCACCGACCCGGTCATCCAGTTCACGCCGCTGGCCAAGATGTCCGCGGTGCTCAGCGATCTGCGCGGTTCGATCGTCCTCGACGGCGCGGGCCACTGGATTCAGCAGCAGCGTCCCGCCGAGGTCAATGCCGCGCTGCTGGAATTCCTGCGCGCGGTCGCCTGATCACAGCGCGGGCGCGCCCCGCAGTTCCAGCACACCGTATTCCGGACCGATCCCGGCGGCGGTGGTGCGCGCGATGCTCTCGTCGAGCACCCGCGCCACCTCCGGCGGGAACTCCGCGGGCCGCCGCGACTCCAGATCCACGTTCACGGCCAGGAATTCGAACGAGTTCGCCACCGCGCCGGTGGTCACGTTGACCAGGTACGAGATCCCGCACAGCGCCTTCGGCGTCCGTCCCAGATGCCCGATGTGCACCGAAACTTCGTGCCCGACAAGCACTTCCCGCAGGTATCGGACGTGCTGCTCCTTCGCGAAGGTCCCGAACCTGCCCTGGTACGCCCGATATCCGAGATCCCGGTGCATCTGCCACAGGCCCTCACCGTGCAGCCCGAAGTAGTGGCTGACGTTCATATGCCCGTTGCCGTCCTCGAATTCGGCGGGAATGACCCGCCCGGAGACACGGGGCAGGGCAAGGGCCTGCTCGAAGGTGGGCAGCACGGCGGCCATGAATTCCCTCTCCCGCCGGTGGCTCCGCTGCCCCCGGCTACCCGGCCTCGCGACCGGTGTTCGAATCCGAGGATAACCCGGGCGTCAGCTGCAACCCGTTGACCCACAGCTGGGTCAGCGTCGTCACCAGCTTCTCGAAGGAGATGCGCTGATTCTGCACGAACACCAGATACGCCATCCGGCTCACCATCGACGACAGCGCGTGCGCGGTGATCATCGGATCGAGATCGGTACTGGCCTGCCCGGATTCCTGCAGCGAACGGATCAGGCGCGCATTGCGATTCGCGAACGCCCGCCCGCGCTCCACCCGCATCCGCCGGAAGTTCTCGTCCACCTGCGCGACCTGCTCGAACAGCGCCATCAACCGCGCATTGCGCTTGTAGGACAGCAGATAGTCGCGATTGGCCGCCTCGATCAGCGCCCGCACATCGGTGATACCGCTGCGCTCGCGCACATGCGGATGCAGCATCTCCTCCTGCACCTGCTCGACCAGCGCCGCGAAGATCTCTTCCTTGCTGTCGAAGTAGGTGTAGAACGATCCCGACGCCATCCCCGCGGCCTTGGCGATATCGGTGATCCGCGAATCCAGGTATCCGTCACGCTCGAAAACCGTTCGCGCGGCGGCGATCAACGCGGCCCGGGTCCGGACCCCGCGCTGGGTGCGCGGCGGGACCCGGCCGGGTTGCACTCCGGCCGATCCGGACTCCGACACCGACTATCGGCCGATCAGGCGGCCGAGGTCACGCGGTAGACGTCGTAGACGCCTTCCACATTGCGAACCACGTTGAGCAGATGCCCGAGGTGCTTGGGATCGCCCATCTCGAAGGTGAACTTCGAAATGGCCACGCGGTCACCGGAAGTGGTGACCGCCGCCGAGAGGATATTGACCTTCTCGTCGGCGAGCACCTTGGTGACATCCGACAGCAGCCGCGTGCGATCGAGCGCCTCGATCTGAATCGCGACCAGGAACACCGACGACGGCGACGGCGCCCACTTGACCTCGATGATGCGTTCCGGCTCCGCGCGCAGCGAATCCGCGTTGGTGCAGTCGGTGCGGTGCACGCTGACCGCACCGCCCCGGGTCACGAACCCCATGATCTCGTCGCCGGGCACCGGGGTGCAGCACTTGGCCAGCTTGGAGACCGTGCCGGGCGCGCCCGGGATCTCCACGCCCGCGTCCCCGGTGGTGCGCTGCCGCGCCGGAACCGTGGAAGGCGTTGAGCGCTCGGCCAATTCGTTCTCGACGTCGCTGACCCCGCCGAGCTGCGCCATCAGCCGCTGCACCACGTGATGCGCCGACACCTGGCTCTCACCGACCGCCGCGTACAGCGCCGAGATGTCGGTGTAGTGCAGCTCGTGCGCCAGCGCCGACATGGCGTCGGCACTCATCAGGCGCTGCAAAGGCAGGCCCGAACGCCGAACTTCCTTGGAGATCTGGTCTTTTCCGGCCTCGAGGGCTTCCTCGCGGCGCTCCTTGGCGAACCACTGCCGGATCTTGGCCTTGGCGCGCGGGGACACCACGAAGTTCTGCCAGTCGCGCGAGGGCCCGGCGTTCTGCGCCTTCGAGGTGAAGATCTCGACGACCTCACCGTTCTCCAGCTGCCGTTCCAGCGCGACCAGGCGTCCGTTGACGCGCGCGCCGATGCAGCGGTGCCCGACCTCGGTGTGCACCGCGTACGCGAAGTCCACCGGAGTCGACTTCTGCGGCAACGTGATCACGTCCCCCTTGGGGGTGAACACGAAGATCTCAGGCGACTTCAGGTCGAAGCGCAGCGACTCCAGGAACTCCGCCGGGTCCGCGGCTTCCCGCTGCCAGTCGAGCAGCTGACGCATCCACGCCATGTCGTCGACTTCGGTGGAGTCGTTGGAGTGCTTGCCCTTGGTCTCCTTGTACCGCCAGTGCGCGGCGATGCCGAACTCGGCGGTGCGGTGCATGTCCTGGGTGCGGATCTGCACCTCCAGGGGCTTGCCGTCGGGACCGACCACGGTGGTGTGCAGCGACTGGTACACCCCGTAGCGCGGTTGCGCGATGTAGTCCTTGAACCGGCCCGCCATCGGCTGCCACAGCGAATGCACCACGCCCACAGCCGCATAGCAGTCACGCACCTCGTCGCAGAGGATGCGGATGCCGACCAGGTCATGGATGTCGTCGAAGTCCTTACCCTTGACGATCATCTTCTGGTAGATCGACCAGTAGTGCTTGGGGCGACCCTCGACGATCGCGTTGATGCGGCTCGCGGCCAGCGTGTTGACGATCTCCGCGCGCACCTTCGCCAGGTAGGTGTCGCGCGAGGGCGCGCGGTCGGCGACCAGGCGCACGATCTCGTCGTACTTCTTGGGGTGCAGGATCGCGAACGCGAGGTCCTCGAGCTCCCACTTGACGGTGGCCATACCCAGGCGATGCGCCAGCGGCGCGATCACCTCGAGGGTTTCGCGCGCCTTCTTGGCCTGCTTCTCCGGCGGCAGGAAACGCATGGTGCGCATGTTGTGCAGCCGGTCGGCGACCTTGATCACCAGCACGCGCGGATCCCGCGCCATGGCGATGATCATCTTGCGGATGGTCTCGGCCTCGGCGGCCGCGCCCAGATTGACCTTGTCCAGCTTGGTGACGCCGTCGACCAGGTGCGCGACCTCGGTGCCGAACTCCTCGGTCAGCTCGTCGAGCGAGTAGCCGGTGTCCTCGACCGTGTCGTGCAGCAGCGCCGCGACCAGCGTGGTGGTGTCCATGCCCAGCTCGGCCAGGATATTGGCGACCGCGAGCGGGTGGGTGATGTACGGGTCGCCGGACTTGCGGAACTGGTGCGCGTGCTTCTCGTCGGCGACGTCGAAAGCCCGTTGCAGCAGAGCCAGATTCGCCTTCGGGTACAGCTCCCGATGCACGGTGGCCAGCGGCTCGAGCACCGGTTTGACGGCGGCGATGCCGCGCTGCCCGGTCATCCGCCGGGCGAGGCGGGCGCGTACGCGACGGGATGCTGAGGTCGGAACTGCGGTGGTGTTGCGAGCTGCTGCACCGGACTGCCCGTTGGCCTGCGGGGTGGCGGACGCGTCGTCGTTCGGTTGCCCGGCGTTCGCCTTCTCCAGATGCTGCGTCATGCCACCACCTCTCCCGGCCTCGATCGGATCACCCTATCGGACCGTTCAACCACCCAGATCATCCACTTTAGTCCTGGTTCCCGACAGTTATCGGGGCAGCGGCGACCCCCGGTCCGAACCGGTCCGGAGCGTTGAACGATACCCGCTCCGGACCGGTTTGCCGTCGTTGTCGCCCGATCACCGCGCCGCCGCCTCGACGAGACCATCCGCGGTGAGCTCCAGCCGCCGTGTGACACCGATCTCATCGAGAAAGCGCGGGTCGTGACTGACCACCACCAGCGCACCCTGGAAACCCGCCAGCGCCTCGCTCAGATGTCCGAGGCTGGGCAGATCCAGGTTGTTGGTCGGTTCGTCGAGCAGCAGCAGCTTCGGCGCGGGCTCGGCCAGCAGCAGCATCGCCAGCGCCGCCCGCAACCGCTCACCACCGGACAGCGCCCCGGCGAGCACGTCCGCGTCGGTGCCCCGGAACAGGAACCGCGCCAGTTGCGCGCGGATCTGCTCCGGCAACGCGTGCGGCGCACCCGCCGACACGTTCTCGAACACCGACAGCGATTCGTCGAACACGTCCAGCCGCTGCGGCAGCATCCGCCACGGCACCTTCGGACCCTGCTCGCGAATGGCATGCAGCAGCGTCGTCTTCCCGATGCCGTTGCGTCCGGTGAGCGCGATCCGCTCGGGTCCGGACACCTTCAGGCTCACCGTCGGCCCGCAGGCCAGCCGCAGCTCGGTCAGCTCGATCACATCCTGCCCCGGGTAGAGCCGGGTGCCGGGCAGCTCGACGCGGATCTCGCGATCCTCACGCACCAATTCCTCGGCCTTGGTCAAGGTTTCGCGTGCGTCCTCGACCTTGCCGATGTGGTTGTTGCGCAATTTGCCCGCCGACACCTGCGCCTGCCGTTTGCGTTCGTGCGCGATGATCTTCGGAACTCGCTTCTCCTCCTGTGCTTTATTGCCGGTCCGCAACCGTCGATCGAGTTTGATCCGGGCCTCCACCAGCTCCCGCGACTGCTTGCGCACATCGCTGCGCGCATCACGCACCGCCGCGCGCGCCGCTTCCTGCTCGATCGCGACAATGCGTTCGTACTCACTGAAATTGCCGCCGAACGAACGGATTTCGCCGTCCCGCAATTCCGCGACGACATCCACGCGTTCGAGCAGTTCACGATCATGGCTGACGGTGAGCACGGTGCCCGGGAACTGCGCGATGACCTCGTAGAGCCGGCCGCGAGCGCTCCCGTCCAGGTTGTTGGTCGGTTCGTCCAGCAACAGCACATCGGGTTCGCGCAACAGCTCGGCCACCAGCCCCAGCAGCACAGTCTCACCGCCGGACAGCGTGTCCAACCGCCGGTCCAGCTGCTCGACATCGCCTGCGACATAATGCAATCCGAGCCGGCCGAGCAGTGCCACGGCACGTTCCTCGACATCCCAGGCAGTGCCCACGATCTCGAAGTCGGCATCGGACCCGGATCCGGATTCGATGCGGTGCAACGCTTTGCGGATCTGCGCGAGACCCAGCACCTCGTCCACCCGCTGCCCGGCGGCGAGCCCGAGATCCTGACGCAGATACCCGAGCCGCCCGGGCACCGTCACCGAACCGCGCAGCGCGCGCAATTCACCGGTGATCAGGCGGAAGAGGGTGGATTTCCCGGCCCCGTTGCTGCCGACCAGGCCGATATGGCCGGGTCCGAGCTGGGTGTCGAGTCCGTCGAAGACGGGAGTGCCGTCCGGCCATGCGAAGGCCAGATCGGAAATGGAAATAACAGGCATTGACATGCGGACTCCTCGAAAAGGTAAGCGCGAAGAATGCGGCGCACGAATGCGGGCCGCTCGGCACTACCTTCAGAAGATCAACGCAATGTCCCCTATCGGACGGCAACAAGAACCCGTCCACTGTAACCAGATCCAATTAGCCGGGGCAAGTACATATCCGGGTGAGCCCGGTCTCGGCGACCGCGCTCAGCCCCCGATACGCCGAGCCCGCATGCCGTTCAGCAGCGGCACCTGCGCCACCTTGCCGCCGGGTTCCGCGTGCAGCATCCGGCCGTTGCCGAGGTAGATGCCGACGTCGGAGGGACCGCGCGCGGTGAACGATCCGAACACCAGGTCACCGGCCCGCGCCTTGAGCAGATCCACCTCGACGCCCTGCTCCCACTGCTGCTCCGCGGTGGTCGGCAGCGAGATCTTGCTACCGCTGGCCGCGAACACCGACGCCGCAGTGTATCCCGCCGCGTCGAACCCGCCGCTGGTCGGACCGCCGGGCCCGCCGCCACCGAAAACGTATGGCGTGCCGAGCCATTGCTGTCCGGCGGCCACGATCTGCGATCCGATATCGGTGTCCGGATCGGCCTGGAACCGCCCCTCGCTGCCGATACTGCGGAAGTTGGGTTCGGCGGCCAGGATTCGCGCCACATACGGCCGGGTCTCGGTGTAGTGCCGGGGAATCTGATTCGGCATGCCGCCCGAGGACAGCACCGCGCCCTCACCGGCGTTGTAGGCGGCGATGGTGAGCGCGGTCAGATCACCGGTCACCTTGCCCTGCGACATCCAGCCCTCGATGGTCTTGGCGATGGCGCACATGTAGCGCCCCTGCCCGATGATCCCGTCGGCCGGATCCAACGAGCTGGCATAGCCCTTACCGTCCACGTCGATGACGAACGGTTGTCCGTCCGGCGCCAATTCCGCGGCCGTACCCGGCATGAACTGGGCGATGCCCTGCGCACCGTCCGGCGAGACCGCGTCGGAGCGGAATCCGGATTCGGCCTGCCCCTGCGCGGCCAGCAGCGACGCGGTGATCTCCGGGCACAGCGATCCGGCCCGGCGATACCAGACCTCCAGCTCCGGCGGCACCTTCCCGGAGGCCAGATTGCCGCCCGCGGTACCGAATCCGTTCTCGCAGTTCATGATCGACACCGACGGTGTCGGCATGGAGCCGCCCGCCAGCCACGGCATCGGATCGACCTGCTTGCCACCGGTGAGCCGCCCACCGGGCACCAGCTCGAAATGCAGGTGGGGGCCCGAGGATTCGCCATTGCTGCCGACATCGGCGATGTGCTGACCCATCTGCACGATATCGCCGGTGTGCACGTAGATCCCGTTCTCATACATGTGCCCGTACACGGTCGAATACCGGCGACCGGACTCGTCGAGCGAATCGATGACCACCCAGTCCCCGAACCCCGACGCCGCCCCCGAGGCCACGACGAGGCCGTCCGCGGCGGCGTAGATCGGCGTTCCCGCGGCGGCGGCCAGGTCGACACCCATGTGGGTGCCACCGCGCGCGCCGAACACGTCGGAGACCGTGAATTGTCCTGCGGCGATGGGGTATTGGTGCCGCCCGGCACCGGTCAGCGATCCGGCCTCGTTGACCGACCCGCTGGGCATCGCGGCCATCGAGGCCCCGCCCGGTGCGAGCACCGTCGAGGTGGTCGCGGGCTCCTTGATCGTGACCTGCACCCGGTCCATATGGTTGTGCGCCGGGTCCCCGCGATCCTCCAGGGGATTCCACTGGATGGCGGTCGCCGCGTTCGGAGTCCAGCTGCGCTGCTTCCAGATCACGTAGTCGATGCGGAACGCGGCGGCGTTCTGCTGCAGGAACGACACGATGGCGTCGCCCTTGCCCTGATCGGCTCCGACGATGAAATCGACCGCGCGCCCGGCCTTGTGATCCGGATAGGTGGCGTCGGTGAGCACCCCGGTCATGTCCATCAGCCCGAAGTGCGCGACCGTGCAGCGCAGCACCCGCAGCGCACCGTCCTGCAATCCGGTCTCGGCCGGCGAACCGGTGGCGGGGCAGTTGGGTTCGGTGAGCGCCGGAGTAGCGGACACAACAGCGGGTGCGCCGGGGCCGCAACTGGTCTCGCTGGCGGGCAGAATGACGACCAGGATCAGGGTCATCATCGCCAATATCAGGGCGACGGCCCCGCCTATGAGGTATTTGGGCTTCACGCCCGAACGCTCCCGACCGCCGCGGTGATCACCCGGACATCATGCCATGGCGGACACGCGGTTTCACGAAACCGCGTGTCGTATCGACTCGCACACCGTCAGGTCTCGACTCGCCCACCGCACAGTTTTCGATTCACGTCTCGCGGGCATACCGGTGTCATGCCGTACGTTGCCCGCAACGAAGTCCACGCCGCTCGCATCATCAGCGGCGTCGGCACGCTTTTCGCCCTCATCGAGGGCGTGTACATCCTGATGCTGGTGCTCAATGCCGACCAGTCCAATAAGTTCTTCGTCTTCATCAAGGGCCTCGCCGAACCGCTCGCCCTGTTCTTCCCAGGCCTGTTCCACACCAGCAGCCACGACTTCGACATCGTGCTGGATTACGGTCTGGCGGCGATCTTCTGGCTGGTGGTCACCGGATTCGTGGCCCGGCTGGTGGCCCGCTAGAGCCCCGCGGCGGCCAGGTCCAACGCGGTCAGCGCCGCCGAGAACAGCGGCGTGTGCTCGGAGCGCCCCGGGTCGTATCCGGTCAGGGCCGCGATGCGGTTGAGCCGGTAGTTGAGCGTATTGCGGTGCACCACCAGCGACTCCGCGGCCGCGACCCGATTGTGGTCGTGGCTGAGGAAGGCGCGCAGCGCGTCCATCAGATGCTGCTGCCCGGTCAACGGTTCCAGCAGACCCAGCAGCCAGGCACGCGCCGGACCGGGCCGGGCGAACTGATACTGCAATGCGATGTCCGCCATCCGGTACACACCGGTCGGCCGCCCCAATCCCAGTGCCAGGCGCGCGATCTCGCCCGCCTCCTCCGCGCGGGCCGGAATCTCGGAAACGTTTGCGGCCGTGGCCGTTCCGGCGATCACCCGCACCTCCGCGACCGCGCCGATCCGCACCACCGCGTCCTCCAGCCGCGGCACCGGTTCGGACACCGGCACCAGCACCCAGCCCCCGGCCCGATCCAGCACGGTCAACGCCACCGGCGAGAGCCGGTCGATCTCACCGTGAATGGCCCGCATCGCCGGACGCGCGCCGTCCGCGCCGTCGGACGCCTCCGGGGTGCGCAACGCCAGCACGTGATAGCCACCCAGCGTGATCCCGTACCGCTCGGCCAGCAGTTCAGCGGGCTTGCCCTGCAGCAGCGCCTGCGCCAGTGCCCGTTTCGCCTCCCGCTGCTCCCAGCGCAGATCCTGCCGTTCGTGCAGGTACGAGGCGGCGACCCCCGGGATCACCACGCCCAGATAGCTCAGCAGCTGCGGTACCGAGGACAGCAGTTCGGCCCGCTGCTGCGGCGTCCGCGAAGCCTCGTCGAGCACCTTCCAGGCGGCCAGCGCGGCCTGATGGTAAACCGCCAGCACCGCGTCCAGCGGAACCCCTTGGCGCGCACGGCGGACCGCGACCTCGATCATCTCGTCCAGATCGCCGCGATCCGGCTGCCGCCCCTCGCCGACCAGGTCGATGAACAGCCGCAGGTTCTCCTCGGAGCGCCGGACCAGATCCTCGGCGACCACCTCCTGCGGCAGCTGCTCGTAGTCGGGCACCGAGCGGACCACGGCCGCGACCATCTCCCGGGTCACCTCCGGCATCCGCGATTGCAGCAATTCCACCAGGGGCGACGGGTCTCGGGATGCGGCACTCACCCCGACATTGTCACCGCGAACGAACCCGCGCGCATCAGGAACGCCATACGCAGGCGAAACAACCACCGCATCCTGGCACCCGACCAAACCACCCGGTCTCACCTTGTTCGGATATACAGCGGTACCGAACTACTCAGAGCTGAACGATCGAGGTCAGCGGGTAGTCCCCCTGACGCGCGCGCCCCTTGAGGAACCCGAGCTCGAGCACCACGGCCGCCGCGGCGATCTCCGCGCCCGCCGCCACGAACAGCTCCGCCGCCGCCGCGAGGGTGCCGCCGGTGGCCAGCACGTCGTCGAGCAGCAGCACCCGGCGACCCTTCAGCTCGATGCCGTCGGCCGGGATTTCCAGTGCGGCCGAACCGTATTCGAGGGTGTACTCCCGCGAGATGACCGGCGGCGGCAGCTTGCCCGCCTTGCGCACGGCGACCACCCCGGTGCCGAGCACGGCCGCGACGCCCGCGCCCAGCAGGAACCCGCGGGCGTCCACCCCGGCGACCAGGTCGGCGTCGGGGGCGCAGGCGGCGAAGCAGTCGAGCACGGTGCGGAAGCCCTCGGCCTCGGCGAAGACCGGGGTCAGGTCCGCGAAACGCACTCCCGGCGTCGGGAAGTCGTCGTGCCAGCGGGTCAGCCGCTGTACCGCCTCGGCCGCCTTGGCGGTCCGCTCCCCCGCGTTGTCGTCCCGCGCCTCATGCTTGCTCATCTGCACCCACTCCAATCCACCACGCCACCACGGTCACTCACCGTTTCAGCACCCAGCGATCCATATTCCAGCCCGCACCCGCCTTGGTGGGGCTGGCGATGCCGTCCTCCATGCCGTCACCGAACGCGACCGTGCGCGAACCGGCGAACAGCGGAATCGACGGCATATCACTCCACAGCAGGTTCTCCTGCTCGTTGAGCAGATTCAGCACCGTGGCCGAGTTGTCCTCCGCCGCAAGCTGATCCGAGATGGCATCGTAGCGGCCGTTGCCGTACCGGTTGAAATTCAGGCCCGAACCGGTGCGCAGCGCCGCGATGGCGTCGGTGGCGGCCATCGAACCCGAGGGACCCGGCATGGCGGCGGTGCCGGCCAGGACGGCGTCGACCTTGCCGTCCGACAGCTGCGAGGCCGTGAAATCCGGTGCGCCCGCGTCCACCACGGTGATCCCCGCCGCCTTGCAGGCATCGGCGATCGCCCCGACCATGGCCGCCCGGCGCTCATCGGGCTTCACGTACCCGATGCGAACGGTCTGGTTCTGCAGACCCGACGAGGACGCGGCACCGGTAGCGGTGGCGTCACCGCCCTTGTACTTGTCACCCGCACCCATGATCGACGGGTAGTAGATCGAATCCTGCTGCACGGTCCGGGAATTCAGCACTCCCGCGTCCAGGCCCGCCTTGGCGTCGATGCCCGGATGCCCGAACTTGTCGAACAGCGCCTGCCGCGGCACGCACAGCGCGAACGCCCGGCGCGCACCCGCCGCACCGAACACGCCATCGGTGCTCAACACCAGCTGCTCGACACCGCGGCCGGGCACGTTCTCCTTGGTGAACCCGTTGAGCGGGAGGTCACCCAGCGACCCCGCACCCACATCGAGCACCCCGACCGACTTGTCCGACACCTTGGACTTCAGATCAGAATGCCGGTCCCACACCACGATTCGCGGCGTGCGGGGCGCGTTGCCCCACCACTTCTCGTTCTTGACCAGGACCAGACCGTCCTTGTCGCTGAACGAGTCGATCCGGTACGGCCCCGAGGACGGCAGCGCCGTCAGATCCAGCTTGCCCGGGGTCAGCTTCCAGCCGTTGTTCCAGAAGTCGGCGATCCGCTCCAGGGTCGGCTGATCACCGGACTGCACCGGCACCACCACATTCGGCACCTTGACCGCACTGGCGGCCACGTGCGCGGGCATCAGCTCGGCCGCGTTGAACAGCGTCTTCCACGCCGAATAGTGCTTGCCCGGACGGAACACCACGGTGGCGTCCTTGGACCCCGGCGTGCAGTCCACCCGTTCGATATCGCGGTACCCGTCGGTGCTCGCGGCATCGAACATCGGCACCGGACCGCCCTGGCCCGCCTTGCTGAAGCGGCCGCTGCGCGCCGCCCAGGCCAGCACCAGATCGTCACACGAGGTGGCCACCCCGTCGGAGTAGACGCCGTCCGGACTCAGCCGGTACTGGATGGTCTGCACATCGCCGGGCACCTCCTTGGCGGTGCCTGCGTCGGTGTCGGCCACCGGCTGCCCGTCCGGACCGGTGTAGAAGAACCCGGTCAGCACGCGCGAGAACACCGCCGCCGCACCGCTGTTCGCGCCGAGCGTGCTGCCGCCGTTGTAGCTGGCGATCACCGCGTCCACGCCGTAGCCGATGGACGGCACCTGGTTCTTGCTCGAACATCCGGCCAGCGCGCCGGCCGCGAGCGCACCCGCGGCCAGCACCGCGACACCACGTGCCGCAATCGTCTTCTGTCGCATCACGCTCGCAACCCCCCGCGCGCTAGTGCCGTCGCTTCTGTCGTTTCCCACTTGGCCGGGCGCCGGGACGCGGCGCACCGGTGTTGCCCGAACCCTCGACGTACTCCCGGCTGCCACCACTGAATCCATTTGCCGTGGCGACGGATCCGGCCGTGCTCGCCCGCTGACCCGCGGCCGCACTCACCCGGCTGGTCGCCGCACCCGAACGGCGCGCGAGCACCTTCTTGGTGTGGGCGGCCACCGGACCGAAGGTCTCCTTCAGCGAAACCAGCAGCGGCACCGCGAAGAAGATCGACGAGTAACCGCCGACGATCATGCCGACCAGCTGCACCAGCGCCAGGTCCTTGAGCGTGCCGACACCCAGCAGCCACACCGCGATCACCAGCATGGCGATGATCGGCAGGATGCCGATGACGGTGGTGTTGATCGAGCGCATCAGGGTCTGGTTGGCGGCCAGGTTGGCCTTCTCACCGTAGGTGTGCTTGCTCAGATGCAGTACGCCACGCGTGTTCTCCTCGACCTTGTCGAAGACCACCACGTTGTCGTAGAGCACATAACCCAGAATCGTGAGCAGACCGATCACAGCTGCGGGCGTCACCTCGAAACCGACGAGCGAATAGATGCCCGCGGTGACGATCAGGTTGAAGAACAGCGAGCCGATGGCCGCGATCGACATATCGCGTTCGAAGCGAATCGCGATGTAGACCATGGTCAATGCCACGAACACCACCAGCGCGATCAACGCCTTCTGCGTGACCTGACCACCCCAGGTGGAGCTGATCTCCGCGACGCTGATGGCGTTGCGGTTGGGCTTGCCGCTGGAATCCTTCGGCTGGAAGGAGTTGAACAGCGCGGTCTGCAGCTTGTCGGACTGATCCTGACTCAGTGTCTCCGAACGGATCTGGAAGGTCGCGGCCGCACCGGAACCCGCCTTCTGCACGGTCACCGGATCGTGCCCGAGCACGCCGCGGTAGACCTCCTCGACCTTCGAGGTGCCGACATCACCGGAGGCGGGCAACTGGATGCGCGAGCCACCCGCGAAGTCGATACCCAGGGTGAAACCGCGAATTCCGATGCTGCCCAAGGCGATCAGCACCATCACCAGCGCGATGCCGTAGAACAGCTTGCGGCGACCGACGATCTCGAAACCACCGGTGCCGGTGTACAACCGCTCGAACAGGCTGTGCTTGGGCGCACCGGCCTCGAAGTCGAGTTCGGAATCGGTATCCATCACGGGACTGGACTTGGCCATGATCACGCCTCCTTCACCAGGACGCGGGCCGCCGCCTTGCGTTCCTGGGCAATGTCCGAAATGGCACCGAGACCGTTGACCGACGGCTTCGCCCAGAACGGCGAGCGCGACGCCAGCATCATCAGCGGCGAAGTGACCAGGTACAGCACGATGACGTCGAGCACGGTGGTCAGACCCAGCGTGAACGCGAAGCCACGCACCTGACCGGCCGCCAGCATGTACAGCACCGCGGAAGCGATCAGCGAGACGGTCTTACCGGATAGGTTGGTGCGCTGCGCGCGCGCCCAGCCACGCGGTACCGCGGACCGGAAACTGCGGCCCTCGCGCATCTCGTCCTTTATTCGTTCGAAGAAGACGACGAACGAGTCGGCGGTCATACCGATACCGATGATCAGACCGGCGATACCGGCCAGGTCGAGGGTGAACCCGATCCAGCGGCCCAGCAGCACGATCAGCGCGTACACGGCCACACCGGCCGCCAGCAGCGAGAATCCGGCCAGGAAGCCGAGCATGCGGTAGTAGAGCAGGCAGTACAGCAGCACCGCGACCAGACCGATCGCACCCGCGATCAGACCCGCGTGCAGCGAGGAGATGCCCAGGGTCGCCGACACCGTCTCGGCCTCCGAGGTCGCGAACGACAGCGGCAGCGAACCGTACTTCAGAGTGTTGGCCAGTTCCTTGGAAGTGGTGGCGTTGATGCCCGGCCCGGAAATCGCGGTGCTGCCACTGAACTGGCCGCCCTCCTTGATCTGCGGGGCGCTGACCACCTTCGAGTCCAGGGTGAACGCGATCTGCTTGCCGACGTACTTGTTGGTGAGGTTGCCCCACTCGTCGGTGCCACCGGACTTGAACGTCAGGCTGACCACCCACTGCGCCTGCTCGAGCACACCCGCCGCGTCCTTGATCTGCTGACCGTCCATGACGGACTTGTCCAGCAGGTAGACGGTGGTGCCGTCGGTGCTGCACGCGACCAGCGGCAGGTTGGGATCGTCGTTGCCCTGCAACGGATCCGGCTTCGAGCAGTCCAGGGTCGTCATGGCCTTGAGCTGAGTGGCCTGATCGGTGCTCTGCCGCAACGCCTTCGCGGCCTGGATCTCTGTCTGCGTCTGCTGCGGGGTGTCCGGCTGCGTGGCGGTCGGCGGGGCCGACGGCGTGGACGGTTCCTGCGCCGGGAACACGCGGTTCTGCGGTGCGGGCGTCTCACTCGCGGCGGGCGCGGAGGTCGGAGCCTCGGAGGTGCCGGGCGCGGGAGTCTCGGACGGAGTCTCCTGCGGTGCGACGCCGGGCGTCGACGGCTGCGGCTGTGCCGGGGCCGCCTTGCCACCCTGCGCGGCGGCGCTGTTGAGCACCGGCCGGAAGAACAGCTTCGCGGTGGTGGCCAGCGACTTCGCCTGCGCGCCATCGTCACCCGGGACCGTGATGACCAGGTTGCTGCCCTCGATGACGACCTCGGAACCGGCGACACCGAGCCCGTTGACGCGCTGCTCGATGATGCTCTGCGCCTGTTTGAGGCTGTCCTGGCTCGGCTTGCCGCCGTCCGGCGTGCGCGGCGTCAGCGTGACACGAGTGCCGCCCTGCAGATCGATGCCGAGCTTCGGGGTGTGCGCCTTGTCGCCGGTGAGGAAGATCAGGCCGAACATCAAAGCCACCAGCCCGGCGTAGACGCCGAGCAGGCGCAGCGGATGCGCCGTTCCCTGAGAAGGTGGCACAGTACTTATCTCCTAGGCGGGATCGAAGGTGAAACGTGCGGGAACACGCCGCAGCGCCACCGGCCGCCGTGGAGAGTTGGCGGCCGATGGCGCGGGGTGTGTCAGTCCTTGGTCAGGCGCGGGGCAGCGTCTTCGGCGTCGATGGTCGACGCGACGGCCTCGGTGGAGGTCTCCTCGGACGTGGCGTCCTCGGTGGTGTCAGTGGTGTCGGTGGCTTCCTCGTTGCGCACCTCGCGGACGGCGGCGCGCAACCAGGTGGTGATCACGTCTTCGGCGATCTCCAGATCGACACTGGAATCATCGAGTTCGACCACGGTGCCGTAGAGCCCCGACGTGGTGACGACCCGGTCGCCTACCTTCAGGCTGTCCTGCATGTCCGTGACCTTGGCGGCTTCGCGCTTCTGACGGCGAACACCGAGGAACATCGGAATGAGCAGGGCAACCAGCAGCAGCGGCAGCAGAAGGTCCATCGTCGAAGTCAGCTCCTGGTAAGTGGTCCGGTGGGTGAGTTTCCCACACAGTCTGCCAGTCTTACCTGAGACAGTGCGCGCCGAGGTGTGAACACAGCACTCGGCGCGTTCGGCGGGGACCGATCAGGCTCCCAGCTGCTTTTCCGCCGCCGCTGCGGCCGCACGTTTGGCCGTCTCCCGATCCCAGGCGTCGAGGCCCTTGGTTTCGAAGAGCTTGTCGACCTCGGCGGCGGCGAAACCGGCGAGCAGTTCCTTGGCCATCGCATGCGAGGCGGGTTTGCCGTTGCGGGCGCAGTGCGCCTCGTAGGCCTTCATGGCCTCGAATCCGGCCGCGCCGCCGATGAGTTCGTGCGACAGCTTCGCCTTGTGCTCAGGGTTGTTCGGATCCATGTTGTAGACGGCGTCACGCACCGAGGCGTTGTCACCGGTGAGAAAGTCGAACAGGCCCATGGTTCCTCCCGAATCCGGACGTCGCGGTCCGCAGTGGGCCGAGACCTTTCGACGGTACTCGGGCCGTGCGGGCGACGCGCCGGAATCAGGTGTGGCGCAACCTGTTTCGAACTGATCGGTCTGTGGAAGCGAGCTGCGCGGTCGACCGCCGACCTTGCCGACCGCGCAGTCCCGGCTCAGGCCGACTGCGTCCCGTAGGTGTAGTCGTCGAGCGGGAAATTCGCCGCCTCACGATGCGCGTTCAGGGTGCTGGTCGGGCGCAGCAGCGCGGCCTCACCGTGCTGATTGAAGTAGTAGCTGCGTGCCGTCGAGCACTGCCCGCCGTAGAACACCGACGAATCCAGCTTGTCGGTGACGCGATCGAGGAATTCGGTGTTCGCGTGGTCGGTGACCTCGAAAACCTGCTCCCCGCGCCGGAACATCTCACTGAACAGGCGCGCCATGTGCTTCATCTGCGCCTCGATGGTGGTGAAGTACGACAGGCCGCTGTAGGAGTACGGACTGTTGAGGCTGACGAAGTTCGGGAACTTCGGCACCGAGATGCCCTCGTAGGCCTGGAAGCGGTTGTCGCGCCAGAACTTTCCGAGATTCAGGCCGTCGCGGCCGATGATCTCGATGGCCGGGAAGTTGACGTCCCACAGGTTGAAGCCGGTGGCCAGGATGAGGGTGTCGATCTCGGTCTTGTGCCCGTCGGCGGTGACGATGCCGTCGGCCTCGACGTGATCGATCGAATTGGTCTCCAGGCGCACGTGGTCTTCGTTGAACGTCTTGAAGTAGAGGTTCGAGAAGGTCGGGCGCTTGCAGCCGAAGTCGTAGTCCGGCGTGAGCTTCTTGCGGGTTTCCTTGTCCTTCACCGAGGTTCGCAGATGCGCCTTGGCCAGCGCGGCGGCCGCCTTGTTGAGCGGCTTGGCCTGCTTGTAGTGCAGCACGCCGACGACCATCAACGCCTCCAGCATGGAGGTGTTCACCAGACGGGCGGCCTTCTGCGTCAACGGAACTCGCGCGAAGAGGCTCTGCACGGCGGGCGGGATGGGGACGTCGACCTTGGGCACCACCCAGATCGGGGTGCGCTGGAAGACGGTGAGCGCGGACGCCTTCTTGGCGACCTCCGGAATCAACTGCACGGCGGTGGCGCCGGTGCCGATGATGGCGGCCTTGCGGCCGGTGAGGTCGAAGTCGTTCTCCCACGCGGTGGTGTGGATGATCTTGCCCGCGAAGTTCTCGATACCCGGGAACGGCGGGGTGTACGGCTGCGACAGGAAGCCGGTCGCGGTCATCAGGTAACGGCCGGTGAGGGATTCACCGCCCTCGATGGCGACCACCCAGTGCTGGTGTTCCTCGTCCCAGCGCGCACCGTCGACCACGGTGCCGAAGCGCATGCGGCGACGCAGGTCGTACTTGTCGGCGACGTGCTCGGCGTACTTCTTCAACTCCGCGCCGGGGGCGAACAGCCGCGACCAGTTCGGGTTGGGCTCGAAGGAATAGGAGTAGGTGACCGAGGCGATGTCGACGGCCAGGCCCGGGTAGTGGTTGACGTGCCAGGTGCCGCCGAGGTCGTCCTCGCGCTCCAGGATCACGAAATTACTCAGACCGAGCCGATCCAGCTCGATGCCCGCGCCCATTCCACCGAAACCGGCACCGACCACGATGGCGTCGTACTGAGGTGCCACGACGAACCTCCTACCCGAGAAGTGATGCACATGTCACGGAATGACATCTCATTCCGGTTGTGATCACCGTATCATCGGGGTCGTGACGAAGCCATCCTCGAGAATCGAACGGCGCAAGGCCGAACTCCGTCAGGAGATCATCGACACCGCGTTCGCCTGCTTCGCCGAGAAGGGCTATCACGCCACCGGCATCGCCGATATCGCCGGTGTACTGGGAATCGGGCACGGCACCTTCTACCGCTACTTCACCAACAAGCGCGACATCATCGATCACGTCATCGACGACCTGGCCGCCCGCATCATCGAAACCCTGGGCACCGACAACGCGCCGGACGCCGCCGCGACGCTGGAGGAATACCGGGCGCAGTTGAACCGGATCGGCGACGCGCTCAACAGGATCTTCCTGGAAGATCGTCGCGTCGCGCAGTTGCTGCTGTTCCAGGCGACCGGCATCGACAGCGAACTGACCGCCCGCCTCTACGGGCTACTCGACACCGCCGACGCCCTGACCGCGGGCTACCTCGAGCACGGCGTCGAATTGGGTTACCTGCGAGCCGATCTGGACACCACCAACACCGCCCGCGCCGTCACCGGCATGCTCCTCGCCGCCATCGTGCACGGATTGCGCGATCCCGACCGCGGCTCGGTCGACGACCTCAGCAGGGCAATCCGGCGACTGCTCATCGACGGCGTGCGCAAAGAGTGAGCGTGCGGCACTTTGCCCGGAACATCGGATCCGCAAGGGGCGGAAGTAATTCGGACATGAACGCCTTGGCACAATGTCGCCCGTGACCCCCGACGACGTTCGCCGCAAACGATTCGGCCATGCACCGTCGGGGCATCACGGCTACCACGCCGGTCAGGTCGACGCCTTCCGCATCCGCATCGCCGACACCATGCTCGGCCTCGACCACCTCACCACCGCCGACATCCGCCTCGTCGAATTCGACAACCCGGTGCGCGGCAACCGCGGCTACGACTGCGAACAGGTCGACGACTTCCTCGACCAGGTCTGCCTCGACATCGAATACCGGGGCCGAGGCCACGGCTACTCCCCCAAACCCCGCCCCACCGAACCCCTCACCCACCACGACATCCTCCACCTCCGCTTCTCCGCACCCCCGTACGGCCACCCCGGCTACGCAGCCGAAGAAGTAGGCGCCTTCCTCGACCGCCTCGCCGCCACCCTCGCCCACCGCGGCCCCGTAGGTCTCACCTCGGAAGACATCCACCACACCACCTTCCACCTCGCCCCCCACGGCACCCCGTCCTACCACCGCGAAGAAGTAGACGCCTTCCTGGATCTGGCCGCACACCAGCTCGCCGCTGATCACGCCGAAGCTCCTCACCCGACTGCTCTTCCGTAGCCCGGAGATATCCGGGGGCGGTGGGACGCCGGGGTCGGATGAGGTGATGCTTCCGCAGCGGCGGACGTGGTAGTCGCT
Organism: Nocardia sp. NBC_00511; assembly: GCF_045161165.1. Classification (NCBI taxonomy): domain Bacteria; kingdom Bacillati; phylum Actinomycetota; class Actinomycetes; order Mycobacteriales; family Nocardiaceae; genus Nocardia; species Nocardia sp. NBC_00511. Next base: position 1,451,179 of record NZ_CP107849.1, on the reverse strand, counting down.
GGATGAGGGTCGCCCTCCTACCCCTGGATAAACCCACCACCGGTTCACAATGCAGGCTCAGAGATTTAGTTCAGCGTGGTTACCTCGCCTGCCCTACCGGACGTTCGCTGACGCGACTCGAGAGCCGCCACCCTCGGTCCCAGCCCACGGACTGCACGCATCACCTTTCAAGACCAAGACCGCCCGGACAAGAACAAGCAAGAAAAGAACCCTCGAGACAAAACCCGGAAAGACAAAAGCCCCAGACACTCTCGCCGTGGAGGCCTGCGCGGTCGCATGAGCAGTGCCAGGCTGCGCAGCGGGGCAGCCTTCAGCACGGTGAATGCTGTAGTGGATGTGCCGGGCCGAGCTGGAGGCTGCGCGCTATTCGGGTGCGCGGTGGGCGATTCGCGCTTGATACGCCAACCGTGCTCGCCGGTTGTGGCTGCGTGCCACCGATTGCGCGATCTGCTCCGCCTTATGGTGCAGATGATTCACCCGCGGAGTCTGTGTCGGATCGACCGGCAAAGGCTTGATCCACCCCGTCCGACCAGCGAACGGCGAATCCTTACCCATCACCACGGTTTTCCAGCCATTCGGGCCGTCATTCACCAACGCATGGCAGTGATCGCACGCCAAGGTCAGGTTCCGCAGGTCGGTGGGTCCGCCCTTGGCCCAATCGGTGACGTGATGCACCGCGCACATGCTCGGTGGTGCGTCGCATCCCGGTCGGGTGCAACCCTTTTCGGAAGCGATCAACGCCAAACGCTGGGCGGAGCTGGCCAGGCGGCGGGCGCGGCGCAGGTGGAGGGGCATGCCGTGACGGTCGAAGATCGCGAGGATCGGCTTGGTGCCCGCCGCCATCTTCAACGCCTCATTGATCGAAAGCTGCGTACCGGTCGCGGTGTTGGCGATACCGGCCGCGTTCTCCAAGTCTTCCAGGCTCATCGTGATGACCGCCTGGACCGGAAGGCCGCGGTGCTTGCCGAGCTTGGCCGGATCGATGTCCGGGTTCAGGACCATCGCCAGAGCATCATGAATACGCATCGCTGCGGTACGCGTGTCACGCCGCGCGGCAGCCTCGAGGACAGCCTTGTCGACCTTGCCGTAGAACAAGTTCGGGCTCTCGGGATCATCGAGGTTGCACACACCGGGGCGCGCGTACTTCGAAATGATGACGTCCCACACGGTGCGGACCGTGGGCATGATCCAGCCCTGGACCCAGGACATGCCGTCGGCGCGTTGGCGACCGATCGTGATGCCCCGCATACGCTTACGATCCGCATCAGTGGTCAGGGAACCGTCGGGGTCGAGGCGTGCGGTGATTTCACGACCGATGCGCGGCAGGTCATCCGGCCAACCCTCACGCGAGTAGTCCAGGAGTTGCGTTTCGACCTCGGTACGCGTTTCCGCGTCCACCGCGTCCGGGAGCTGGTGGAGGACTTCGATGATGTTGCGGACATGGTCGCGGGAGATCTCACCGATCTCGTACGCGTGCGCGGTAGCCGCCAACGCTGGCTCGCGCACATGTCCTGTGGGGTCACGGAATTCGCCGACCTGTTCGGTGACCTTCACTCGGCAGGTGGCGTCGTATTTGGTGAGCCGCAACGTGTCCCGCAGATACCGCACCACCCCACCCGCGCCGGAGGTCTGCGGCATGGACCGGTCGGAGATTTCGATGATCAACCGGGAATCCATCGCCGACAATTGACGGCGGCACATCTCGCTCTGCTGCATGAACTCCGTGAGCTCATCCTCGGAGAAGTGTGTGAAATCGGTGGAGGCGACGACACCCACGGCGGCGACCAGGTTGGCCATACCGCTCATGTTGGATGATTCCCCCGAATTCATAGCTCAATTCTACCGCCATTCCGTCAGTTCGAGAACCCGAATTGTCCTGTCTCACTGTCGTTTTCACACGTAGAATACAAGCGTTGAATGCCCATTCCCTTGCGGGAGTTGCAATTCAATGGCGCTGCCGAGAATTCCTGTAGTTCACGAGTGTGGAACCAACGCACGAAGGTGTGGCCACTTGTCGCGGTGCCGACGAACCCGGCACGACGACAAGCGGCCACACCCTTCGCAAATCTTCTTCAGCCCTGAGGCTTGAGTCCCTTTGCGGGGTCGATGAATTCGTTGGTGACGATGTCGGAGGCCTTCAGGTTGTCGGGAACCTGTTGGCCGCGAGCTTTCAGGAGCGGGATGACCTGGGCGATGGAGCGGTCCACCCGAGCGGGGTCGAAGTTGCCGAGGGTGTTGTCGGGGCCGTTGCCGACGATCTTCTCCGCCAGTTGGACCTTGACCGAGTCGGTGTTGCCCGCGGCGCTGATGGGCGGGCCGTCGGGGATCGTCTGCGAAATGCGCAGCAGGGCTTGGTTGGTGGGTTCGGGGTTGGTGACGTAGTCGATCTCGGATTGCTGGAGCATGGGGACGAGCTTCTGCAGGCAGGGGCGGAGTTTGTCGAGTTCGCCGGTGCGGACCGACCAGGCGTGCGGGTAGGACTCGTATCCGGACTGGGCGACGAGCAGGTGGCCGGTCGGCTTCTGCCAGCCCTTCACGTCGTGTTCCCAGCGGTAGGGCTCGTTGGAGACGTAGCCCTGCTGCATGACGCGACCGTGTTCGGCCACGAAACGGCTGGGGGTGCCGTCGTAGGAGGCGTCGAGCTGTTCCTTCTTCACGTATCCGTTGGCGACCAGATAGTCCATGTAGAGCTTGCCCTCGGAGTACAGGATCGGGGCGCCGGTGGCGGCCACGTCCTTCCACGAGTTGACGGTGTAGGTGGCCGGATCCCACATGACGATCTGCGGGTTGATGTCGAGGGAGGCGAACACGCCGGTCAGCGGGAACTTGGTCTTCGCCTGCACCTGCTCGTCGGTCGGCACCAGGCCCAGGGTGATGGAGTTGTCCTGGTACATCTGCGCGGGCACCGGCTGACCGCCGAGGAACGGACCGCCCAGGCGCACTTCGACATTCACGCCGGTGTCACCGAGCGGTCCACTGTAGGCGCCCTTCTTGACGTCGACGGTGCCGTTGGGGCCGACCAGCTGGTAGGCCGCCGCCCGTTCCGGTGTCGCGTACCAGTCCGTCTGGATGACGATGGTCGAGGGACAGACACCGGCGAGCACACCCTGCCCGGTCGGCTTCGGGGTGGAGGAGCCACCTCCGCAGGCGGTGGTGAGCAGGACACTGCCGGCCAGCGCGGCGGCGGCGAGGACGTGTTTCTTCACGAGCATTCCTAAAGGTTGAAACATTGTGCTGGAGAACAGGTCCGGTTACGCACCGGCACGTTTGCCGTGGGCGCGGTCGACGCGCCCGGCGAGGAAGTCGAAGATCCAGAACAGGACCAGTCCGACCAGTGAGGACAGCAGCAGCGCGGTGAGCAGCTGCTCGGTGGCCAGCCGCTGCCGGTAGACATCGATCATCCGGCCGATGCCGGGATCACCCTGCCGGAAGAAGAAATCCGCGACGATGGATCCGATGACGGCCATTCCCGCCGAGATCTTGAACCCGGAGATCATGGCGGGCAGTGCGGCCGGGAGCTGCAATTTCAGCAGCTGCTGCCACCGATTCGCCCCGTGCAGACTGAACAGATCATGCTCGGCGGGCTGCACCGACTTCAACCCGAACAGCGTGTTCGTGATCACCGGGAACAGCGACACCATCACACACACGATCACCCGGCTGCTGAATTCGTAGCCGAACCAGAACCCGAACAGCGGCACCACCGCCAATACCGGAATCGTCTGCAGGATCACCGCATACGGGTACAGCGAGTACTCCGCCCACCGCGCCTGGCTCATCAGCACCGCGAACGCGACGCCGACGGCGATCGCGATGACCAGCCCGACCAGGGCGATCTGCACGGTCGACCAGAGTGCCGAGAGGATCTCGGTCCGGGCCGTCGCGTCGAGCAGCCCCTTGGACACCACCGCTTCGGGTGGCGGCAACAGGAACCGGGATTCCTGCGGGATCAGGAAGTGGCTGGCGATCGTCCACAAACCCATGACGAGCAGGAAGACCAGGATCGGCGCGACCACCCGGATGGGCGCGATAGCGAAGGGCCAGTGCAGTTTTCGCGCCGGACCGGTTTCGTCGGGCACCGCACTCACCTCGACGGCTCCAATGCCGTCCGCCGCCGCGGCCGTCATGCCGCACTCCGCCGCGTCGCACCCTCGCGCTCCGCATCGTGCAGAGCCGCCGACACCTCGGCCGCGATCGCCCCGAACTCCGTCGAGTATCGAGACTCCGGCGTCCTCGGAAACTCCAGCGGCACAGCAATATCCGCCGCGACCCGACCCGGCCGCCCGGTGAGCACGACCACTCGCGTCGACATGAACACCGCCTCCGCCACCGAGTGCGTCACGAACACCCCGGTGAAGCCTTCCCGCCGATACAGCCCGCCGACCTCCTCGTTGAGCCGCTGCCGAGTGATCTCGTCGAGCGCCCCGAAGGGCTCGTCGAACAGGAACAGCTCGGGAGCCCCGGTCAGTGCGCGCGCGATCGAGGCCCGCATCCGCATGCCGCCGGAAAGCTGTGCGGGCTTGTGGTTCTCGAAGCCCGCCAGCCCGACCAGCTCCAAGGCGGCCCGCGCGGTGGCGCGGCGTTCGGCCTTCCCGGTACCCGCGAGTTCCGCGGGCAGTTCGACGTTCCGGAGCACGGACCGCCACGGCAGCAACGTCGCCTCCTGGAACACGTACCCGACCTTCGCGGTGGATACGGAAACGCTTCCGGTGGTGGGCTTTTCGAAGTCGGCGGCCAGTCGCAGCAGGGTGGACTTGCCACACCCGGACGGTCCGACCAGCGAGACGAACTCGCCGGGCCGGATGACGATGTCGATGCATTCGAGCGCGTGCGTGCCGTTCTCGAAGGTCAATCCGACATTCTGAAAGGCCAGGGCCGAAGCGGTGTATACATTGCCGCCCTCGGCGGCGTCCGTATCCCGTTCCGGGCCTTGGCCTTCGGAGCTGGTTGAGGCGGTGGTGCGCATGGAAACAGTTCTATCGGTGGCTCATTGCCGGATGCGGTCCAGGCGATTACACGCTTGTTTCGTATACGATCAGTCCGTCACGAGACGGCCGTCGCGCGCGACGATTCGCCCGCGCTTCACCACCAGTGACCGCACCGGCACCGAAACCACCGCGGCCGCAGGGGTTTCGGCGGACACCGCGAACAGGTCCGCCTGCGCGCCAACGGCCAAGCCGTAGTCGGCCACCCCGAGCAGCGCCGCGCCACCGTAGGTTCCGGCTTCCAACGCCAGTTCGATCTCGGCATCCGCGACCAGGCGGTCCCGGAACGACACCTGCATGATCCGGCGCAGCATGTCCCCGTCCCCGTACGGCGTCCACAGATCTCGGATCCCGTCGTTGCCGAACGCCAGTCCCGCACCGGCCGCGCGCATGACCCGTACAGGCACCACGGGCGCGTCCCCGACGGCACAGGTGATCATCGAAACCCCGGCCTCCGCGAGGGTTTCCGCGATCCGCCGCTGCTCGTCGGGAGCCAGCTCGCCCATTGCGTAGGCGTGACTGATCGTCACTCGTCCAGCCAGTCCGGTGGCCCGGGTTCGCGCCGCGATCAGCTCGAACTGCCAGGCCCCCAGCGCACCCCGGTCGTGCAGGTGGATATCGATCCCCGCCCCGTACTTCTCCGCCAGTCCGAAGATCACGTCCAGTTGTCCGGTCGGATCCCCGTCGTACCCGGCCGGATCCAGGCCGCCGATCACCTCGACGCCCTCGGCCAGTGCGGCTTCCAGCAGCTTGGCGGTCCCGGGCCGGGTCAGCAGGCCGCCCTGCGGGAAGGCCACCAGTTGCACGTCCACCCGGTGCGCGTGCCGGGCGGCCGCGGCCCGCACCGCCTCCACGCCGCGCAACCCCACCTCCGGGTCGATGTCGATGTGACTGCGTACGTGCGCGGTCCCCCCGGACACCATGGCCGCCAGCAGATTCGACGCGTAGTCGGCACTGGGCAGGCCGAGCTCCTCGCGCCGCCCCTCCCCGTTGGCAATGCGCCCGGCCAGCGTGCGTCCGCCGGTATTGGGCACCCAGGGACCACCGAACATGGTCTTGTCCAGATGACAGTGCGCGTCGACGAGGCCCGGAAGCACCAGCGCGCCAGCGAGATCGACCGTCTCGGCCGTGTCGGCGGTCAGCCCGGGCCCGATCTCCGCGATCCGCCCGTCCCGCACCAGAATGTCGGCGACCTCGACCGCCGCACCCGGAGTCCACGGCCTGCCGCCGCGCAACAACAGTTCGTTCATTGCTCACACCACCTGTATCGAAGAGAAACCGAAACCCTCAGGACAGCAACATCGCCGTCCCCGCCCCTACACCGAAAACGATCACCACGGCCCGGAACACCCCCGGCCGCAATCGATCGGCCAGCCGCGCACCGACCACCCCGCCGAGCAGACACGCCGGGGCCAGGACCACGACCGCCGACCACCGCACCGGTCCGAACAGCGCGACCGCGAGCATGGCCGTGGTCGAAACGGTCAGGGTCAGCAGGCTTTTCAAGCCGTTGAGGCGGGTGATGGACGCGTCGATCCCCAGTGCCAGCGCGGTCAGCAGCACGATTCCCATGCCGCCGTTGAAGTACGCGCCGTAGACGGCCCCGAGGAACACACCTCCGAACAGCCGCAACCGCGAATCCGCACCCCGCGCGGCCAGCTTCCGCGATACCGCCGGTTGCGCCGCGAACACCGCGGTGGCCGCGAGGATCAGATAGGGCACCAACGCCGCGAACACCTTCGGGGGCGCGGCGAGCAGTGCGATCACGCCGCCGACCGCCCCGGCGATCCCGGTCAGCACCAGCCCGGGCACCAGGGAGCGGTGCGAGTCGAGGTGTCGTCGCAGGGCCGCGGCCCCGCCCAGATACCCGGGCCACACCGACACCGAGTTGGTGACCGTCGCCGTCACCGGCGGCAGCCCCGTGGCCAGCAGTGCGGGAAACGACAGCAGGCTGCCGCCGCCCGCGATGGCATTGCAGACGCCCGCCCCGAAACCGGCGGTGGACAGGAGCACGAGATGCGCGGAATCCATGGAATCCTTCCGGACAGAATGGCCGCATCGTATACAAACACTTCCGGTTCGGCGAGCCGAAAGCGATGCGCGACAGCCACACCCGCGATCACACCGATGCCCCTGTACATTGGCGAGATCCCATCGCGCGCGTTCGCGATGGATCGTATGCAAACCCCCGTTCCGCCGATTTCCCCTGTGAGGCCGCAGTGACCAGCACCGCCGGACGCCTGACACCGCAGCAGCTGTGCCGCGCCATCCGCGACGACATCATCCGCGGCGCGTTCACCCCCGGCCAGCGGCTGACCGAGGAGGCGCTGGCCGAGAGCTACGGCGTCTCCCGGGTCCCGGTCCGAGAAGCACTGCGCACCTTGGAAGCCGAGGGTTTCGCCTCGTCGCGCCCCTACGCCGGGGTCTTCGTCGCCGCCCTGACCGAGGATGAGGCCGCGGACCTGCTCGAGATCCGCGCCCGGCTGGAACCCCTGTGCGCCTCCCGCGCCGCCCAGCGCCGTACCCCCGAACAGCTGGGCCGGCTCAAGGAACTCACCGCGCTGGGCCAGGATGCGGTGCGCGCGGGCCGCCTCGACGAGCTGGCCCGCCTCAACAGCCGTTTCCACGAGGTACTCGCCGAAGCCTCCGGCAGCACCATGCTCGCGCAGCTGATCACCCAGCTGAGCTGGAAGATCGCCTGGGTGTACTCGGTGGAGCTGCCCCGCCGCGCCGGTGACTCCTGGCGCGAGCACGAGGAGATCTGCGCCGCACTGGAAGCCGGTGACCCCGACCGCGCCGCCGCGGTGGTCGCCGCGCACATCGCCCATGCCGACACCGCGTACCGCTTCCGCAGCCGCTCGGAAAGCGCTGCGCGCCAGGACGGTTCACGCTCCCGGGCTTCGTAACCTCCGCGCAGCATTTCTCGCGCCGGGACGAAACACGGCTGTCGTATACAAACCGGTACGACTTTCGTTCCGGGAGGTAGCCATGACGGATCCGTTGCCACGCAGGGTGGATCTGCTGCTCCGCGCAGCCCGCATCAGCGACGACGCCGAGCCGGTGGACATCGCGGTGCAGGCCGGTGTCATCCTCGCCATCGGCCCGCACCTGCCCACCGCCAGCCGCCAGACCATCGAGTGCGCCGGGCGGGTCGTCATCCCGGGGCTCATCGAATCCCATGTGCACCTGGACAAGGCACTGCTGGACGCCGAGAAGGCCAATCCCGACGGCACCCTGGCCGGTGCCATCGCGGTCACCGCCGAACTCAAACGCGGCTTCACCGTCGCCTCCATCCGTGATCGGGCCCGCCGCGTCCTGGACATGGCGATCGTCAACGGCACCACCACCGTTCGCGCGCATCCCGACGTGGACCCGATCGTCGGTCTGCGCGGGGTGGCGGCCCTGCTGGAGCTGCGCGAGGAGTACCGCGGCATCCTGGACCTGCAGATCGTCGCCTTCCCCCAGGAGGGAATTCTGCAGGCTCCCGGCACCATCGACCTGCTGCGCGAAGCGCTCTACGCGGGTGCGGATGTCCTGGGTGGCTGCGCGTACAACGAACGTACCGTGGAGGATTCCCGCCGCCACATCGACATGATCTTCGACCTGGCCGCCGAATTCGGTGTGCCCCTGGACATCCACGCCGACTTCGCCGACGACGCCACCGACCCCCGGTACAACATGGCCGACTACATCGCCGAGGTCACCGAACGCACCGGCCGCCACGGCCGAGTCACCCTCGGGCACATGACATCCCTGGCCGCGCGCACCCCCGCCGAGCGGGCCCGCACCCTGGAACACCTGGCCGCCGCGGGTATCTCGGTGGTCCCGCTGCCCGCCACCGATATGCATCTCGGCGGGCGCACCGACACCACCAATATCCGGCGCGGGATCGCCCCGATCCGCGAACTCTGGGACGCGGGGGTCACCACGGCCTACTCCTCCAACAACATTCGCAATGCCTTCACGCCGTACGGCAATGCCGACCTGCTCGACATCGGCCTGTTCCTCGCGCAGACCTCGCACCTGTCCGGTTCGGCGGATCTCACCCGGGTACTCGGCATGGCGACGACGGAGGCTGCCCGAGCGCTCGGCATCGCCGCCACCTACGGCCTGCGCGTCGGTGCCGCCGCCGACCTGGTGGTGCTGTCCACCCACCGGCTCGCCACCGCTCTACTCGATCGCCCCGACTGCAATTACGTGATCAAGGAGGGCCGAATCACGGCCCGCACCAGCCGAACCCGGGAGCTGCTCACCTCACCGGGCGACCCGCTCACCGCGGCGTGAATCCCATCCGGCGGCTGATGGCGATGGCCGCTCGAATCACCGATCGGTCCGCGCCGGGAGCACCGAGCAGGCAGACACCGTTCGGCACCCCCTGGACCGTCGCCACCGGCATCGTCACTGCGGCACCGCCCGCGATCGAAGCCAGACAGGTCAGATGCAGTGTCCGCGTCCGGCCCGACTCCAATGTGCCTGCCGAAGCCATCCGAAGCGGGGCGACGGTCGCGGTGGTCGGCAGTATCAGGATGCTTTCCCGCAGCAGGCCGTTCAGGGTTTCGGCCGCCACCCGCAGGCGTTCTCGAGCCGCGTTCGCGCCGGCCGATGTCACGGTCGACGCGAACGTGAAGCGCTGCGCGACTTCAGGACTCAGGGCATCCGGGTGGGCGGTGATCCAGGCGCCGTGATTCGCCCAGGCTTCGAAGGCCTGCACGGTGCGGAAGGCGGCAAACCAGGAATCCAGGTCGGCATCCAGGTCCACTTGCTCGGCACCCCCTTGCTCGGCCACCGCCAGGCTCGCCGCCGCGAGCTCGTCGTCGGCGACAGCGGAGAGCAGCGGATCCACGATCAGCCGGGGAGCATTCGAATCCGGCTCGGGCAAAAGGCATTCCGCGACCGTCGCGAGGGTGTACGGGTCGCGGGCCATCCAGCCGACCGTGTCGAAAGACTGCGCCAGCGGCAGTATTCCGGCGCTCGGTACCACCCCGTGCGAGGTCCGGATCCCCCACAGGCCCTGATACGCGGCCGGGACACGAATGGAACCCGCGGTGTCGGTGCCCAATCCGATGGCCGCCTCGCCGCGTGCCACGGCGACCGCGGATCCGCTCGAGGAGCCACCCGGAATGCGTTGCGGTGCGGCCGGATTCACCGGCATCCCATAGGCCCCGTTGCCGCCCGTGATGCTGTACGCGAATTCATCCGTATGCGCGATACCGGCGATGTCGGCACCAGCGCTCAACAGTCGGGACACCACCGTCGCGTGGCTGGTTCGGGGCTCACCCAAATATTGCGGAACCCCGCCTCCGAGTGGATGACCGGCCACCTCGTACAGGTCTTTGACCGCGACCGTGTGACCGCTCAGCGGACCGGTTCCGGTCGCAGCTACCAGTGGCGTTCCGTACTGACGCCACACGCTTCGGTCGAATTCGGCTGCCCGCTCACCCATTTCCCGCACCGCCGTCATCACGCGCGCTCGAGCACACGCTTGGCCAGGTCACTGCCGGCGTGATGCGCGAAGTCCGCGACCCGCACCTCCCCGTGCACGCCGCGTACCTGATCCACCGCCTGCGAGATGGTGAAATCTGTTGCGGCACTCAGGTACAGGTACGCCTGCTTGGGATCGGCGTCGAACATCGACACCACGAGTTCGACTGCATTGCGGACGCAGGTGGCGAGTGCCCGGTCGATGTCGGCATCCAGTCCGGTGGGAATCAACAGTCCGTTGCCGATCGCGAACGGACCGACCGGGCGACCCAGTCCGGCGCGCACCTGGGCGGCGGGAATGACATCCACGGTGAGCCGTGCCCGCAGCGGCGCTTCCATCGCGGTGAGCGCGACTTCGCCGTTCCCCTGCGCGAAATGCGGGTCGCCGATATAGAACAGCGCGTCCGGCACCTGCACCGGAAGGAACAGTGTCGTGCCCGGAGTCAGCCGCCGGATGTCGATATTGCCGCCGTGCAGACCGGGCGGGACCGAGGAGAGGCGGTCTTCGGTATCGGTGGCGACACCGATGATGCCGAGGAACGGATGCAGCGGAAATGCCGCGCGGTGTGGGCGATTCGGGTGCAACGGCATGGTGCCGAACCAGCCCTCCGGCCGGGATTCGACCGCGCAGAACTGCCCGTAATCGCCGTCGAACCCGATCCGGTGGGCCAGCACGCCGCGCGCGTGCCGGGTGGACACGACACCGTAGGGCGCACGCATGGTGAGATCGTCGACGCGGATGGCGAGCAGGTCTCCGGGCTGTGCTCCCGACACCGCGATGGGTCCGGTGATGATGTGCGGTCCGGCCAGCGAGTCCCGGGTCCGGGTGGCGGTCACCTCGACGGCATCGGCCAGCACGAAATCCCGCTCGACCCCGTGCCGCCCGAAGTACGCGACCGGGTCCGAGCCTTGATCATCGAGAATGCCTTCGTGACTGACGGTGTCGACGACCACCGTGTCCCCCGCACCCATGGTCGCGATGGGCCGATCGCCCGTGCGCGGCAGTCGCCCCCACAGCACCGTCGACGGATCGGCGGGCAGATACGGCACGTCACCGCCGATCCCCGCGCTCGGTTGCAGTACCGGGAACGCCGGATCGAATCCGTGCACGATGGACGCCACGTTCACTACCTCTCCTACCCGACCGCAATTGGTCGGACCATCCGATCTGCCGACCATAGGCCCGGCGAACAATCCGGGGCAGCGGCGGAAACGGAACGTAACGGACGCTTTACCGCGCCGAAATAGCCTGACCGCGAACGGTTTTAGAGTGGGGTCGATGACGGCCTCGATCCCACCGCTCCGCCGCCGCCCGCACAGCGTCAGCGCGGAGGTCGCCGCCCACCTGGAGGGGCTGATCACCAGTGGCGAACTACGCGCCGGTGATCGCCTGCCGCCGGAACGCGAACTGGCCGCGAACATGAACGTCTCCCGCTCCTCGCTGCGGCAGGCCATGTTCGAGCTGGAATCCAAGAAGCTCATCGAACGCCGTCAGGGCCGCGGCAGCACGGTGACCGAAATCCCGCGCAGGGCCGGCGATCTCACCGAGGGCTTCGGCGACCTCGATATCGAACTCGGCTACGCCACCGAGCTGCGCGACCTGGTCGAACCGCGCATCGCCCAGCTGGCCGCCGAACGTGCCGTCGAATCCAACCTGCTGTCGCTCGAACACGTCCTGACCCGGTCCAGCGAATCCCTCTCCCCCGCCGAATCATTGCGCCTGGACATCGAATTCCACACCCTGCTGGGGCACGCCGCCCAGAACCCGCTGCTGCTGGCGCTGTGCACCATGACCACCGACTGGACCCACCGCACCCGCACCCTCTCGCACCGCACCCGCCACAGCCGCCGCCTCTCCATCGCCGGCCACCACCTCATCTATCAGGCCATCACCCGCCACGACGGCCCCGCCGCCGCGGCCGCCATGGAAACCCATCTCCGAGAGGTCCGCCACCTGAGCACCCCCGCCCCGCCAAGGTCAAGGAGCTCTCACCGTGGAATTTCCTCCGGTTCAGCGCGGTGAGAGCTCCTTGATCTTGGTGGGGAATGCTCAGGCGGGGGTCCCGGTGCGGAAGGTGCGGCGGTAGGCGGAGGGGGAGACGCCGATTGCCTCGTGGAGGTGCTGGCGAAGCGAGGTGCCGGTGGCGAAGCCGACGGCTCCGGCTATGTGGTCGACGGAAAGGTCTGTGGTTTCCAGGAGTTCGCGCGCTCGGAAGACGCGCTGCTGGATGAGCCAGCGGCCGGGGCTCAGGCCTACCTCGTCGCGGAAGCGGCGGGCGAAGGTGCGGCCGCTCATGCGGGCGTGAGTGGCGAGGTCGGACATGGTGAGGGGTTCGTGCAGGTGGGTCAGGGCCCATTCGCGGGCGGTGGCGGTGCCGGACGCGGTGGTCGCGGGGACCGGTTGTTCGATGAACTGGGCCTGGCCGCCCTCGCGCCAGGGCGGGACCACGCAGCGGCGGGCGACCATATTCGCGAGTTCGCTGCCGTGGTCGTTGCGAATCAGGTGCAGGCACAGGTCGACTCCGGCGGTGGCGCCCGCGGAGGTGAGGATGTCGCCGTCGTCGACGTAGAGGACATCCGGGTCGACCCGGACCCTCGGGAAGGCGGCGCGGAAGCGGTCGGCGAAGTTCCAGTGGGTGGTGGCGGGGCGGTCGTCGAGCAGGCCCGCGGCGGCCACCACGATCGCGCCGGTGCAGATGGAGACCAGGCGGACGCCGGGGCGGACGCGGGCCAGGGCGGCCGAAATCGATTGGGGCAGGCCGTCGTTCAGGATCGAGAGCACGTCGCAGGGCGGGATGACCACGGTATCGGCGGTGTCCAGTGCCCGCGCGTCGTGGGCCACCGCGATGTCGAAATCGGAGCTGCTGCGGACCGGCTGTCCGTCGAGTGAACAGGTCAGCACCTCGTAGCGGCCATCGGCGGTGCCGAACACCCGGTTGGGGATGCCCAGTTCGAAGGGGTAGACGCCGTCGAGTGCCAGCACGACGACTCGATGGGGGCGCTGCGACACGGACGGCATGGCGCGATTCTATCGAATAATGGCAATCGTGCCATTTCCCGGTGTGGTGCGAGCGGGCAGGATTGCCCTCATGAGCGAACAGGACAACACCGTTCCGGCCACCATGCGGGCCATCGGACAGGACGTGCTGGGCGGCCCCGAGGTGCTGCACCAGGTGGAACTGCCGGTGCCGCAACCGGGTCCGAGCGAGATCCTGGTGCGGGTGCGCGCCACCGCCCTCAACCCCACCGACTGGGGACACCGCCGCCGCGCCGGATTGTTCCTGCCCCCGCCGCCGTTCGTGCTCGGCTGGGACGTCTCCGGTGAGGTGGTGGCGACCGGCATCGGCGTCACACTGTTCAAGCCCGGCGACGAGGTGTTCGGCATGCTGCCGTATCCGCACGGGCACGGCGCGGCCGCCGAGTACGTGACCGGCCCGGCCCGCGCGTTCACCCGCAAGCCCGCCAACCTCGATCACGCGCAGTCCGCCGCCATCCCGCTGGCCGCGCTGACCGCCTACCAGTCGCTGGTCGACACCGCGAATCTGCAAGCGGGACAGCGTGTCCTGGTGCATGCCGCCGCCGGGGGCGTCGGCCACTTCGCCGTGCAGATCGCGAAGGCGCTGGGCGCGTACGTGATCGGCACCGCGAGCGCCGCCAACCACGAGTTCCTGCGCGGTATCGGCGTGGACGAGGCCCTCGACTACCGCGCCACCGATTTCGCCGAGACGGTCCGCGATATCGACGTGGTGATCGACCCGATCGACGCCGACCACGCCATCCGCTCCCTGCGCACCCTGCGCCCCGGCGGCGTCGTGGTGTCCCTGCGTGCCAACGGCGGCGCACCCCTGCTCGCCGAGGCCGAAAAGCTCGGCGTGCGAGCCGAAGTCCTGCTGGTCGAGGCCGACCACACCGGCATGAACGCACTGCGCGATCTCGCCGAATCCGGCGCACTGCGCCCGGCTATCGCGGGCACCTTCCCACTGACCGACGCCGCCAAGGCCCACGCCCTCGGCGAAACCGGCCGCACCGTCGGCAAACTCGTGCTGACGGTCGACTGAGCCCCCATCCTAGAACGCGCTGTCAGGCCGGATCGCAGATAACCACCGGGATATCCCGCGCAGTACTGCGCTGATATCCGTCGTACGGGTTGCCGGGGCCGCGGGTGATCTCGGGCCAGAGCTCGGCCTTCTCCTCCGGGGAAGCGGTGCGCGCGATGTACGGCTTGGTCTCACCGCGCACAGTGATCTCGACATCGGGATGGGCAACGAGATTCAGATACCAGGCCGGGTTGTGCGAAGCGCCGCCGAGCGAGGCGATCAGCACGATCCGCTCCGGAGTGAAAATGGGCGAGCTCAACAGCGTGGAGCGCCGCTGACCGGTCTTGCGGCCGATCGTGTGCAGCTCCAAGGCCTGCATCGAGCCGAGCCTGTGCGGCCAGCGACCGCCGGTCAGCTTCAACAACATTCGGTGTCCGTTTTCCAGCACCCACGCGCCGCTCTCCGCAACCCAATCGGGGGTCTTCTGCTTGTCGCCCATGGCCTCTCCTGTTTCAGTTGGCCGGCATCTTCTGTCGATAGCTTCGCGAGCTTTGTGACTGCATCATGTGTGGCCGCTGCGAGTCAATGACTGGAGCCGGCACGAGCCGGAACACCCTGTGTCGCCGACGAGCACGCCGCACGAGCGATCGACCAATCACCTGGTCAGTCATCTGCGAACACCGAAGGCAGTGCGATCCGGATAGCGTGAGCGCGACCCCTCGCCGGGAGACCGGCCGTCACGGTTCGAACAGGTCCAGCTGTGGCTCGCGCGGCCTGACCTCGATCGAACCGAAGACCAGATCCGGTGGCGGAACCAGGCCCAGGTGTTCCCAGGCCGCGGCGGTGGCGACGCGACCACGGGGGGTACGGGCCACCAAACCTGCTCGTACCAGGAAGGGTTCGCATACTTCCTCGACGGTGGCGGCCTCTTCGCCGACCGCGACGGCCAGGGTCGAGACGCCCACCGGACCGCCGTTGAAGCCGCGGATCAGCGCACCGAGAACGGCCCGGTCGAGGCGGTCGAGGCCCAGGACGTCCACGTCGTAGACGGCCAGGGCGGCGTGCGCGATCTTGGTGGTGACGATGCCGTCGGCCTTCACCTCGGCGTAGTCGCGGACGCGGCGCAGCAGGCGGTTGGCGATACGCGGCGTGCCACGGGAGCGGCCAGAGATTTCGGCGGCGGCGGCGGAATCCAGTCGGACGCCGAGGATTCGGGCCGAGCGTTCCAGGATGAGTTTCAGTTCGGCCGGTTCGTAGAAGTCCATGTGGCCGGTGAAACCGAAGCGGTCACGCAGGGGGCCGGTGAGCGCGCCGGAGCGGGTGGTGGCGCCGACCAGGGTGAAGGGGGCGATGTCGAGGGGGATCGAGGTCGCGCCGGGGCCCTTGCCGACGACCACGTCGACACGGAAATCCTCCATGGCCAGGTACAGCATTTCCTCTGCGGGCCTGGCCATTCGGTGAATCTCGTCGATGAACAGCACATCGCCCTCGACCAGGTTGGACAGCATGGCCGCCAGATCGCCCGCGCGTTCCAGCGCGGGTCCGGAGGTCAGGCGCAGCGCGGTGCCGAGTTCACCGGCGATGATCATGGCCATGCTGGTTTTGCCGAGGCCGGGCGGGCCGGAGAGCAGGACGTGATCGGGGGTGCCGCCGCGCAGTTTCGCGCCGCGCAGCACCAGGGCGAGCTGTTCGCGGACGCGCGGCTGGCCGATGAAGTCGTCCAGGGATTTCGGGCGCAGGCTGGCTTCGATCTCACCGTCGGACTTCAGATAGTCTGCGCTGACTGCGGATTCGTCGTCGTCCTCGGCGAAGTCGGTGAATTCCTCGGTCATGATCGCCTATCGGTTCTTGCCGAGCAGTCCCAGCGCGGTGCGCAGCGCCTGCGAGGTGCCGATGCCGGGTTCGTCGGCCAGCACCGCGTCCACCGCGCCCTCGGCCTGCCGGGCCTGGAAGCCGAGTCCGATGAGTGCCTCGACCACCTGGTCGCGGATCGGGGTGACCATGGGCGCGGGACCGGATCCGGGCGGACCGGACTGCACCGGAACCAGATTCACCTTGTCGCGCAGTTCCACCACCATGCGTTCCGCGCCGCGCTTGCCGACGCCGGGCACGCGGGTCAGGGCCGCCACATTGGATTCGGCGAGCGCCTTGCGCAGCGCCTCGGGTTCCAGCACCGACAGGATCGCCATCGCCAGTTTCGGTCCGACACCCGACACCGTCTGCAGCAGACTGAACAGTTCGCGGGACTCGGTGTCGGCGAAGCCGAACAGGGTCATCGAGTCCTCGCGCACGATCATGGTCGTATAGAGGCGCGAGTCCTCGCCACGGGTCAGTCCGGACAGGGTGGCGGGTGTGGCATTGAGCCGATACCCGACCCCGGCGGCCTCGATCACCGCATGGTCGAGCCCGATCTCGAGCACCTCACCGCGTACCGACGCGATCACCGCGTTACCGCCTTCCGTCCACACTCGTTGCCGGTCAAGCTGTTCCTCGCACCACAGACGAACAACTGTTCGAGAGTCTAACGGACCGTACCGATCCGCCCGATCACGACACGGCGCGATGCCGGTCACGCCCGCAGTGCGCGCACCATCATCCATCGGCCACCCGTAGACGCCGGTGGAAATCGCCGGAAACGCCACCGTTTCGGCCCCGAGTTCGTCTGCCACCCGCAGCGATTCGCTATAACACGAGGCCAGCAGTGCCGAATGCTCCTCGGCCGCCAACCTGCTGTTCGGTGATGTCACCGCGTACCGCGCGCAGTTCGGTCATGCGTGGATTCTCGCATCGGGACCGGGGAACTCCGAATGTGGTGCGGGGCCGGATTGTTGGATCAAGATCCGGTCGGGGGCATGTCGCCTCGCCCGTTGTCGACTGTGGCGCTGAGGAAGTCGATGCTGGTGACGGTGCCGGGCTGCCAGGTGTCCGGACCGGTGGTCATGGGGCCGGTGGTCCAGGTGCCGTCGGGGTTCATGGTCGACGGGCCGGGGCGTAGCGGGCCGGGGGTCCAGTGGCTGTCGCAGGTTGCCGGGACTCGGGTGGTGGTGTGCGGGTTCACCCGGATCGGCAGGATGTGGGTGTCGATGATGTTCAGGCACGAGACCCGGATCTGCACGCGGTAGGCGTCGTCGGTGTCGTTGACGCAGGAGCCGTTGCGGCAGGAGAGGCCGGGCGCGAGGTCCTTGGCGGCTGCCTCGGGGGCGAGGACGCCTGCGGCGGTGCCCAGTAGTGCGGCTGCTCCCAGGCCGGTCATCAACCGTAGCGACATGGTTCGATCACTCCTATCGACAAGGTTCCGACCCGTGATCAACCTTGCCGCACAGGAGCTTTCGCGACATCGGGGACAACCCCGAGATCTCCCCCGGAATACAGCGGTGGCCGCCCGCGAGGTGCGGGCGGCCACCGAATGCCGGGTAGCTCAGTCGTCGAGCTCGGCGAGCACCTCATCGGAGATATCGATGTTGGTGTAGACGTTCTGCACGTCGTCGCTGTCCTCGAGCGCGTCGATCAGCTTGAAGACCTTGCGTGCGGTGTCGGCGTCGACCGCCACCGACATCGAGGGCTGGAAGCCGGATTCGGCCGAGTCGTAGTCGATGCCCGCTGCCTGCAGGGACTTGCGGACCTCGATCAGGTCGGTCGGCTCCGAGATGACCTCGAACTGCTCGCCCAGATCGGTGACCTCTTCGGCGCCCGCGTCCAGCACCGCCATCAGCACGTCGTCCTCGGACTGGCCGTTCTTGTCCAGAGTCACGATGCCCTTGCGGTGGAACAGGTACGCCACCGAACCCGGGTCGGCCATATTGCCGCCGTTGCGGGTCATGGCCACGCGCACCTCGCCGGCGGCGCGGTTGCGGTTGTCGGTGAGGCACTCGATCAGAACGGCGACACCATTGGGGCCGTAGCCCTCGTACATGATGGTCTGCCAGTCGGCGCCGCCCGCTTCTTCACCGCCGCCGCGCTTGCGCGCGCGCTCGATGTTGTCGTTGGGCACCGACGATTTCTTCGCCTTCTGAATGGCGTCGAACAGGGTCGGATTGCCGTCCGGGTCACTACCACCGGTGCGGGCCGCCACCTCGATATTCTTGATCAACTTCGCGAAGAGCTTGCCGCGCTTCGCGTCGATCCCGGCCTTCTTGTGCTTGGTGGTGGCCCATTTGGAGTGGCCGCTCATTCCCTACTTCCTCGTTTCAGGGGGCTTCGTTCGTCAAAGTCGCAACGTACCCGCCCCGTCGGACGGACAGCCGCACCAGTCTACTCGAGTGCCCGCTCAGACACCGGCGCGCGGGCGCACCACGGTGTCGACGAACAGCTTGTGCACCCGCAGATCCCCGGTTACCTCCGGATGGAAGGAGGTGGCCATGACATTGCCCTGCCGCACCGCGACGATCTGCCCGGCCGCCGGACCCGACGGCACCCGAGCCAGCACCTCGACGCCGGCACCGGCACGTTCGACCCACGGGGCGCGGATGAAGACCGCCCGCACCGGGCCGTCGTCGAGCCCGGCGAAGTCGAGGTCGGTCTCGAAGGAATCGACCTGACGACCGAAGGCATTGCGGCGCACCGTCATATCGATGCCGTGCAGCGCCTGCATATCGGCGCGCGTGTCGAGCACCTCGGCGGCGAGCAGGATCATGCCCGCGCAGGAACCGTAGGCGGGCAAGCCATCTCGCAGCCGCTGACGCAGCGGCTCCAGGAGTTCGAAGACTTCCAGGAGTTTGCTGATGGTGGTGGATTCGCCACCGGGGATGACCAATCCGTCGATGGCGGCCAGCTCGGATTCCCGGCGCACCGGGACCGCCTGCGCCCCGCTGGCCTCGAGCGCGTGCAGGTGTTCTCGGACGTCACCCTGCAGGGCCAGCACACCAATCGTCGGTTTCACGTCGTCGAGCATACGTTCGGCAGGGTGTGTGGCCCGGCTCACCCAGGCCGTCAAGGTTTCGTCAGGGCAGGTGCTCGAGAGCGTTTGCGGGTGAACACTCCCGATGTGACTGATGTTCTTCCACACGCCCGGCCCGAGACGGGGACCGAAACCCGGCCGCGACGCGGGCTGACCGTCGCGACCGGACTTGCCGGACTATCGCTGGACGCCATGGCCTCGGTCGCCTACGGGCCCGAGGCGATCGTGCTGGTGCTGGCCGCCGCCGGTAGCGTCGGCCTCGGCTACACGCTGCCGGTGACCCTGGCCATCGTGGTGCTGCTGACCGTGTTGATCGCCTCCTATCGGCAGGTGATCGCGGCGTTCCCGAACGGCGGCGGCGCGTACGCCGTCGCGAAGGCCCGACTGGGCAGGCGCACCAGCCTGGTCGCCGCCGCCTCGCTGATCGTCGACTACGTACTGAACGTCGCGGTATCGATCGCGGCGGGCGTGGCGGCGTTGACTTCCGCTTTCCCGCAACTGTTCCCGTACACGGCGTGGATCTGCCTGGCGGTGCTGCTCGGGGTCACCGTATTGAACCTGTATGGAATCCGAGAGAGCGCCCGCGCCTTCATGGCCCCGACCGCGATCTTCGTGATCGGCATCTTCGTGGTGATCATCGCGGGGCTGCTGCGCGCCGAACCCGCGTCGGTGAGCACCGGTGCGGCCGTGGCGGAGAACGCACGCACCATCGGAATCCTGTTGCTGCTCAAGGCCTTCTCGAGCGGGTGTGCCGCACTGACCGGTGTCGAGGCGATCGCCAACGCGGTGCCCAGCTTCAGCGCGCCGAAGGTGAAGCGCGCACAGCGCGCGGAGGTGGCGCTGGGTGTGCTGCTGGGCCTGATGCTGCTGGGCCTGGCGACACTGATCGGCAAGTTCTCGATCCACCCGATCGAGGGCACCACCATCCTGTCGCAGTTGACCGAGGCCGCGCTCGGGCACGGAATCGCCTACTACGTGGTGCAATTCGCGACGGTGATCCTGCTGGCGCTGGCGGCCAACACCTCCTACGGCGGGCTGCCCACACTGACCAAGATCCTGGCCGACGACAACTGCCTGCCGCACCGATTCGCGGTGAGCTCGCCGCGCGAGGTGTACCGCTACGGCGTGCTGGCGCTGGGCGTGTCCTCGGCGGTGCTGCTGGTGGCCTCGCGCGGCGACATGAACGCGCTGGTGCCATTGTTCGCGATCGGCGTGTTCGTCGGGTTCACCATCGCGCAGGTCGGCATGGTGCGGCACTGGCTGCTGGAGCGTTCGCCCGGTTGGGGCCCGCGGGCCGCGCTCAACGGGTTCGGAGCGCTGCTGACCTTCGTGGCACTGATCGTCACCACGGCCATGAAATTCACCGAGGGCGCGTGGCTGATCGTGCTGGTGCTGCCGTTGATCGTGATCGCGATGGAGCGGGTGCGCACCGTCTACGGGCAGATCGAGGGCTGCCGCGGCTCGGGCTGTGTGCCCGCCGAGCCGCGGCCCTCCGAGACCGCCATCGTGGTGCCGGTCTCGGAGGTGTCGGAGCTGAGTCGGGAGGCGCTCTCGGCGGCGATGTCGCTGGGCCGGGACGTGATCGCGGTGCACGTGTGCCTGCCGGGCGAGAACATCACGGTCTTCACCAAGGAGTGGGAGACCTGGCATCCGGATGTGCGCCTGGTACTGCTGGAGGACGGGGATTCCACGGTCGGCGGGCCGGTGGCACGCTATGTGCGCGACCACTTCCCGGACCGCCGCAAGGTGGTGGTGATCGCGGAGATCGAACCGCCGGTGGGCTGGAATCACGTGCTGCCGAGTCATCGCAGTGATGAGCTGGAGCGGGTGCTGCGCAAGATGCCCGATACGGTCGTGTGCCATCTGCGGGTGCAGACGGCCTGAAACAGACAGCGCGCCGGGGACTTTCGTCTCCGGCGCGCTGTATTCGTTTGTGCCCTGCGTCTTTACGCCGCGCCGGGCGGGTAGGAGCCGCCGCTCTTGTCGCGGTAGTTGCGGATCAGGCCCTCCTGCACGACGACCGCGACCAGCTGCCCCTCGCGATTCCAGATCCGTCCGGCGGTGAGCGCGCGGCCCGCCCCGGCCGAGGGCGACTGCTGGTCGTAGAGCAGCCAGTCGTCGGCGCGGAACGGACGCAGGAACCACATGGCGTGATCGAGCGACGCGTTCTGGGTGGGCTCGTCGGGGTGGATGACCTTCGAGGAGCCGAGCAGCGTCATATCGCTCATGTAGGCCAGCGTGCAGACGTGGAACAGCGGATCGTCGGGCAGCGGGTGCCGGTAGCGGAACCACACCTGCTGCTGGGCGATGAGCCCTTCGCGGCGGTCCACGTCGTCCTGCGGAATGGTGCGGATGTCCCAGTGCTCCCATTCGCGCATGGCCCACAGTCGTTCCGGGCTCATGGACTCCTTGGCGTCGTCCAGTTCCAGCGGATCGGGCACGGTCGGCATCACGTCCTGATGCTCGGGGCCCTCGTCGCCGACATGGAAGGAGGCCGACATGGTGAAGATGGCCTCACCGTTCTGCACCCCGGTCACCCGGCGGGTGCAGAACGAGCGCCCGTCACGAATGCGGTCGACCAGGTAGACGGTCGGCTGCTCCGGATTGCCGGGGCGCAGGAAGTAACCGTGCAGCGAATGCACCAGGAAGTGCGGGTCCACCGTGCGCACCGCCGCCACCAGCGACTGCCCGGCGACCTGCCCGCCGAATGTGCGCGGCAGCTGCGTCTTGGTGGACGCACCGCGGAAGATGTCGCGTTCGAGCTGCTCTATCTCGAGAGCCTCTTCGATCGTGGCCATGCACTTCGTCCCTTCGCCGTGGTCGGGCTCAGGCTAACAACTCGCAGCGATTCGCCGATGCGGCGGAGCCCGTGGAGGGACCGGAAAATCCTTACGTTTTGCTTACGCCCAGCGGTGGCAGCATGTGCTGACGGGCTCACGCTCGCTGGTTTCATGGCTCGAACGGGGGATGCCGGTGTTGGCAATTGCCGAGGTCGATCAGGCCTTGGCTCGGCTGGATGCCGACCATGGGGAGATATCCGCGAATCTCGCGGAGCTGGAGCGACATCCGGGGGTGCGATTTCTCGACGAAGTGCCGCTGAGCGGGGACAGCGCGGCGCGCTGGGCGGAGGCCCGGGTTCGGCTCGACACGCTCTGGAGCCGGTTGCGACTGTTCGAATCGGTGTCCGCGCAGGCGCATCGGGTGCGGGCGCGGCGGCCCAGGCCGGGCGCGGGTGAACTCGCGGAGTTGACGACGCTGCTGTGCGACGCCTCGGTCACGCTTGCGCCACAACCGATTCCGCTGGCCCAGCGGGGACTGCTGGGTCCGGCGGCGGTCAGCCGGGCCTTGACGCTGACACAGCTGGTCGCCGAGATGACGGCCGACTATCGGGAGGTGGCGCGGCTCGCGGGGCTGGGCGACACGGTGTTCTCCGAGATCCTGCCACAGGTGGATCGGGCCGGGGACCGGCTGCGGGAACTGCGGGAACTGGCCGCCGATCCCCGGCTCACCGGGATGGCGGCCGCAGCGCTCGCGCGGTTGGATGCCGCCGAGGCGCGATTGAATGCCGAACGGGCACTGGCGATGTCGGATCCGCTGACGCTGGCCGCCCGCGAGCCCGGTGACACCCTCACGGGCGAGCTGGACGCGGTGCACCAGCTGCTGCGCGAGCTGCTGGACCGCCGCGACGAACTGCGTGGCCGGATCCGTGCGTACCGCGTCAAGGCGGCCCGGACAGGGTTGACCGAGGATCCCGGCATCGACGCCCGCTATCGACGCGCCTATGAGCTATTGCATTCCACCCCTTGCGATCTCGATGCCGCCGCGCACGCGGTGACCGAGTATCAGCAGGCGATCACCGAGAAGACGGCGACACGATGACCACATGCGCACGGCCGGGTTGCACCGGCACGATCCTCGACGGCTTCTGCGACGAATGCGGGCTCGCGCCCGCGCTCACCTCCTCGATTCGGGTGCTGCCCACGGCCTCCGGTCCGGTGGTCAACGGATCCTCGGTGCCGTTCACCCATTCCGGCACGCTCACCGGCACCTCCGGTCGCTCGGGGCGGCAGAGCAGGCGGGGATCCAGCCGCTCCTCGTCCCGCTCCACCCGTACGGCGCGGTCGAGCCGGGGACGCCTCGGTGCGGGCCTGGTGTCGATTCCGCAAGTGCCGTACCGGGATCCGTCGACGGCGGTGATGGCCGATCCGCAGGTGCCCGAACGGGAGCGGTTCTGTAGCAACTGCGGTGACGCGGTCGGGCGCGGGCGGGCGGGGTCGCCCGGGCGTACCGAGGGCTTCTGCCGCAACTGCGGCAGCGCGTACTCCTTCGCCCCCAAGCTCGCCGAGGGTGATCTGGTGGCCGGGCAGTACGAGGTGCTGGGTTGTCTCGCGCATGGCGGTCTGGGCTGGATCTATCTGGCGCGCGACCGCAATGTCAGCGACCGCTGGGTGGTGCTCAAGGGCCTGCTCGACACCGGCGACGCCGACGCGCTGGCGGCGGCGGTCGCCGAACAGCAGTTCCTGGCCTCGGTCGAGCATCCGAACATCGTGAAGATCTTCAACTTCGTCAAGCATCCCGATCCGCGCGGCGGCGAGCTGGTCGGCTACATCGTGATGGAGTACGTGGGCGGCGCGTCGATCAAAGAGCTTCGCTCGCAGCGGGATTCGACGGGGCGGCTGGAGCCGCTGCCGGTGGCGCAGGGGCTGGCCTACATTCTCGAGATCCTGCCCGCGCTGGGCTATCTGCACGGGATGGATCTGCTGTACTGCGATTTCAAGCCCGACAACATGATTCAGACCGAGGAGCAGCTCAAGCTCATCGATCTGGGCGCGGTGCGGCGGATGGACGACGAGGACAGTGCCGGGTTCAAGACCGACGGCTACTGCGCGCCGGAGCTGGAAACCGAGGGCGCGTCGGTGGAATCGGATCTGTTCACGGTGGCGCGCACGCTGGCGGTGCTGATCTTCAACTTCGACTACCGCGGCACGTACCGCTATACGCTGCCGCCGGATGCCGAAGCACCACTGCTGGGCCGGTTTCCGTCGCTGCGGCGGCTGCTCGAGCGGGCGACAGCTTCGGATCCGAACGAGCGCTTCGGGTCGGCGTCGGAGATGGCCGAGCAGGTCACCGGGGTGCTGCGCGAGGTGGTGGCCGCAGAGGACGGGCAGCCGCGACCGGCGCTGTCGAGCGTGTTCAGTGGCGAGCGCAAGGCTTTCGGCGCGGACCCGCAGCAGTGGCCCGCCGTGCCGGATCCGGCGATCGTGGCCGGGGCGCTGCCGATTCCGATGGTCGACGCCACCGATCCGGCCGCCGGATTCCTCGCCACCACCAGCATCGGTGACCCTCATCAGCTGGTCGTCGCGCTGGAGGCCGCGCCGGTCTCCTCACCCGAGGTGACCCTGGCGCTGGTGCGGGCTCGCATCGAAGCCGGTGACCACGACACGGCGCGCACCGAGCTCGCCGCGCTCGAGGAGACCGAGGACGCCGACTGGCGCATCACCTGGTATCGCGGTCTGGCAGCGCTGTCGAGCCGCGACTTCGCGAGCGCGCGAAAGCATTTCGACACCGTGTACGGCATGCTGCCGGGTGAGGCCGCCGGCAAACTGGCCCTGGCGGTCGCGCTGGAGTGCTCCGGTGAGCACGACGCCGCCTCCCGGCTGTATCGAACGGTGTGGCGGACCGACAACGGATTCCCCAGCGCGGCCTTCGGTTTGGTGCGCACCCGATTGCAGGAACGCGATATCGAGGGTGCGATCGCGGCCGCGGAATCGGTGCCCGACACCTCGAGTCATCACACCGCCGCGCAACTGGCCGCCCTCGGGGTGCAGCTGGCGGGCGGGTCGGGGCCGTATCTGGTGGCGGCGGGCAATCGACTGGGGGTGCTGCCGCTGGATCCGGAGCATCGGGCGTGGCGCAGTATCGCCGTGCTGGATGCCGCCCGTACGCTCACCGCCGCGCAGCCGGTCGAGAACGGGGCGACGGTGCTGGGCTGCCGGTTCGCCGATACCGAGCTGCGGCGGGCGCTCGAGACCCAGTACCGGTCACTGGCGCGGCTGACCACGGATCGGATCACGCGACGCGATCTGGTGAACCGGGCCAATGCAATTCGCCCACTGAGCTGGGTGTGACATGACGACTGTGCCCACCACTGAAGAGCTCACGGGCGAATGCCCGGCTTGCGGAGCCGGGTACTCCCCCGGCGATCGGTTCTGCGAGGACTGCGGGGCGTCGTTGCGTCCCGCCGATCCGGCAGTGCCGCAGTGTGTTTCGTGTGGCGCGAGCGGGCTCGACGCCGACGGGTTCTGCCGTGTCTGCGGGATCCGCTCCACCGCCGGGGATCGCTGCGAGATCGACATGGGGGTCGCGGCCGCGGTCACCGATCGCGGAAAACATCACGCGCGCAACGAAGATGCGATGGCGGTGCGGGTGCTCGAATCGTCGGGGACCGTCGTGCTCGTGATCTGCGACGGGGTGTCGAGTTCCGACCGGGCCGACGAGGCGGCCGGGCTGGCCGCGACCGCAGCGGCCGAGCATCTCGTCGGCGCGCTGCGCAGCGGCCGCGGCGCGGAGGCCGCGATCGAGGCGGCCATCGCGGTGGCCGCCGACGCGGTCGCCGACCTCGGTGACCGCGCGAACCCCGGAGACCACAGTCCCGCCTGCACCATCGTCTGCGCCGTGCTCACCGCCGACGCGGTGACCGTGTGCTCGATCGGCGACAGCCGCGCCTACTGGCTGGCGGCCGCCGTCGCGGACACCCCGGCGCAGCGGTTGACCGGCGACAATTCGGTGGCCGCCGGGCTGGTCGCGCTCGGCGTGGACGAGGCCGTGGCCATGTCGATGCCGGACGCGCACACCATCACCGCGTGGCTGGGAGCCGACGCCGACCCCCTCGCACCGGTGGTGCGAACCTTCGTTCCGGCCGGGCCCGGCGCGGTGCTGCTGTGCAGCGACGGACTGTGGAACTACTTCCCCGGTCCGGACGAACTCTCGGCCATCGTGCTGCCCCCGACCGCCACCACTCCCCTGTCCACGGCCCATCGGCTCGCCGACCTGGCGCTCGCCGCAGGCGGCAGCGACAACATCACCGTCGCCGTCGCACCGTTTCCCGCTACCCCGAGGAATAGCCGATCATGAACGCGCCATTGGGTTTCCACATCGACACCTTCCAGAACGAGTACCTGCCCGCGGGTGCCACCCGGGTCGATGCCGTGGTCACGGTGACCGCCAGCGGAGGCGGTCCGAGTCCGGCGGGCGGCGCGGCCGAGGTGATCATCCTCGACTGCTCCGGGTCGATGGATCACAGTCACGGCAAGCTCGCAGCCGCCAAGAACGCCACGGCGGCAGCGATTTCCGCGGTGCGCGACGGGGTCGAGTTCGCGGTCGTCGCCGGGACCGATACCGCGCGCATGGTGTATCCGGTGACGCCGACGCTGATCACCGCGAGCCCGAATCACAAGGCCAACGCCATCGCCGCCGTGCAGCAGTTGCGCGCGGGCGGCGGAACCGCCATCGGCAGCTGGCTGGCGTTGGCACGCAACCTGTTCGGGACGCGGGACGGTCTGCGTCACGCCATCCTGCTCACCGACGGCCGCGACGAGCATGAGACCGCCGCGCAGCTCGACGTCGAGGTGCAGGCCAGTTCCGGGGTGTTCGTGTGCGATTGCCGCGGTGTCGGAACCGATTGGGAGATAGCGGAATTGCGCAAGGTGTCCACCGGGCTGCTGGGCACCGTGGACATCGTCGCCGACCCCGCGGATCTGGTGGCCGACTTCCGGACCATGACGACGGCGGCCATGGGCAAGTCGGTCGCCGATGTTTCGCTGCGGCTGTGGACTCCGCGCGGCGCGACCGTGCGCTTCGTCAAGCAGGTCGCGCCGGAACTGCTGGATCTGACCGGTCGCAGGACCGAAACCGGTCCGCAGACAGGCGAATACCCGACCGGGTCGTGGGGTGGCGCGGAGAGCCGCGACTATCACCTGGGCCTGGAGGTCGCCGCGGGTGGACTCGGTGATGTGATGCTCGCGGGGCGGGTCGGCCTGGTGCGGGGCAGCGGTGCGACGGCGGAGGTGCTGGGGCAGGGGCTGATCAAGGCCGTCTGGACCGAGGATGTCGCCCAGTCCAGCAAGATCAGCGCCGAGGTCGCCCACTACACCGGGCAGGCCGAACTCGCCGGAGCCATCCAGGAGGGCCTCGCCGCCCGCCGCGACGGCGATCTCGACACCGCCACCCGCAAACTCGGACGGGCCGTGCAGATCGCGGCGGCGTCCGGGCATGCCGACACCGCCAAACTGCTCGAGGGGGTGGTGGATGTGCTCGATGCCCGCACCGGGACGGTCCGGCTGAAATCCGCGGTCCGCAAGGCCGACGAGATGACCCTGGACACCCGCTCCACCAAGACCTCCCGCGTGCAGAAGCGGTGAGCGCCGTGTCGACCTGTCCGGCCGGGCACGAATCGACGGCCACCGACTACTGCGACGTCTGCGGGTTGCTACTGGAGGTCACCGAGATACCCACGGGGGCAGCCGAACCCGTGGAGGTTCCGTGTCCGCAGTGCGGAGAGCCGCAGACCGGGCGCTTCTGCGAGGGCTGTAGCTACGACTTCGTCGCCGGTGTGCCCGCGGCCACTGTGGCGATGTCCGCGCCCACGGTGCTCGCGACACCGGTTCCGGTGCTGACGCAAACCTCGTGGACCGCAACGGTATCCGCGGATCGCTCCTACTTCGACACCATGCGCAGTCCGGACGACGACGTCGAATTCCCCGCTCAGTGCCCCGACCGGGTATATGTGCTGAACGGGACGCAGCAGCGGGTCGGGCGCCACAGCGCCTCGCAGCGCATCGAGCCGGAGATCGATCTCGCCGGGCCGCCGCAGGATCCGGGCATCTCGCATCTGCACGCGCTGCTGCTGCCGCATCCCGAAACCGGTTGGGCCGTGCTGGATCTCGGCTCCACCAACGGGACGCGGCTCAACGACGCCGTCGACCCGATCACGCGCGGGGTGGCGGTGCCGGTGCGATCCGGCGACCGCATCCACCTCGGCGCGTGGACCACCCTCACCGTGCACCAGGAACCGGGAATCACCTCATGACCGCGCTGCTCACCCCGACCCGGTCCACCCCGGCCCGCACCCTGCTGCCGCGGGTCCGTTCGGCGCTGCCGGGTCGCGCCGACACCCCCGACTGGATCCGGCTACTGGCCGTACTCGCCGTCGTACTGACCGGCATCACCGCGCTGGTGCTGGCCGCCGACGCGCGCTCGGCGCGGCACGGCATCGACGTGATCGGGCAGCACACCGCGCCGACGGTCACCGCCACCGAGGACCTGTACTTCGCGCTCGCAGATATGGACGCGCAGCTGGCGAATGTGCTGCTGGCGGGCAGTGATTCGACGCTCGCCACCGTGCGCGCCACGTCGCTGACCACCTACGAACAGCGCCGCACCCAGGCCGATGCCGACCTGCAGCAGGCCATGACCATCGCCACCAACGACGATGCCGCCCAGCAGATCCGCGACCTGCTCGACCGCTTCGGCAAGTACCAGGCGCTGGCCGCGGACACCCTGCAACTCGGCGACCTCGACCACGACCCGGCCGGGCAGCCCTCGGCCCGCACCCTCGACGCCTATCGGTCGGCGACCGCGCTGGTGCCCGACTTGCTCACGCGCGCACAGAAACTCGCCGACACCAACAGCGGAGTGCTCAGCCAGGCCTACCACGACACCGAGCACACCACGACCATGGCGCGGGTGCGGATCGCCGTGCTGGGCGTGCTGCTGCTCGCCACGCTGATCGGCTTGCAGGTGGTGTTGCGGGTGACGCTGCGCCGCCGGGTCAACCCGGCGCTGGCGTTGACCACCGTGCTGGCGGCGGGCCTGCTGCTCGGCGGATTTCTCGCCAACGGTACAGCGGCACAACAGCTCACGGTCGCCAAGCAGGACGCCTTCGATTCGCTGCTGGCCCTGCGGCAGGCACGGGCGGTCGGCTTCAGCGCGAATGCCGACGAGAGCCGCTATCTGCTGGACCCGGCCCACGCCGACACCTATCAGCAGGGGTTCTTCGACAAGTCGCAGCAGCTGGCCTCGGTGCCCGCGCACACGCTCGAGGAGTATCGGGCCGCCCTCGACACCGCGCTCACCGGGTACCGGCCGCCGCGGGTGCCGGTCGGGGTGGACTCGTTCCTCGGGAAGGAATTGCGCAACATCACCTTCGGCGGTGAGCAGAGCGCCGCGTCCCAGGCGCTGACCGCCTATCAGGCGTATCAGCACGACGACGGGGTGCTGCGCGATCGGTCCCACACCGATCTGCACGGCGCGATCGCCTTCGACACCGGCAAGTCCAACGACGATTTCGGGGTCTACGACAAGGCGCTGGTCGCCACCATCGAGATCAACCAGCACGCGTTCGACACCGCGATCGACAGCGGCCAGCAGGCGCTGTCGGGGTGGGGGAACTGGCTGCCCTACGGCGCGGCCGTGGTGTTCGCAGTGCTGGTGCTGCTCGGGGTGCGGCCCCGGCTCGCCGAATACCGCTGACCCGGCGCGAAGCGGGGCACGCGAACTGATCATGATGGTGGCGTGCCCCGATTCACCGCGCTGAGCCCCGACGCCCTGACCGTCCTGGTCGCCGACCGGGCGGCGGAGTCCGACGGCTACACGGTGATCGCCGTGGACGGGGCCGACGCGGCCCGGCCGGTCTCCTTCGCCGAGGGCGTCGCGGAATTGCTGCGTGGCCGGGGCCGACCGGCGGCGACGGTGTCACTGCACGATTGGGTGCGACCGGCCTCGGTGCGGCTGGAATACGACCGCGACAGCGAATTCACCTACCGCACCGGCTGGTTCGACTACGCCGCCCTGACTCGTGAAGTGCTGCAACCACTCCGGAGCAGCGGCCGCTACCTGCCCGCCCTGTGGAACGAGCACACCGATCGTTCGGCGCGCGCCCGCATCCAGGACGCGGCACCCGGCACCGTGCTGCTGGTCGCCGGTCCGATGCTGCTGGGTCGCGGGCTGAGCTTCGATTTCACCGTCGAACTGCGCATGTCCGAGGCCGCGCTGCGCCGCCACACCGATCCGGCGCAGCACTTCACCGTCGACGGTTTACTCGAATACGACCGCGAGCGTGACGAATCCGCCGATCTGCTGATCGCCTGGGATCACCCCGACCGTCCCGCGCTGCGCGTCGGCTGACGCACCGGCCACCGGACGGCACCCGGCTGAGGGGTGCCGGGTACCGCCCGGCGATCGGCGTTTCGACTACCAGCGATGGCGGGTGTCGAACGTTTCGGTCGGGTAGTCGTCGAGATTCGAATGCGCGCTGTTGCGGCGGGCGGGCCAGTAGCGGCTGGCGTACTGGCCGCGGATGCGGCTGAGATCGGGTTCGTCGATATCGGTGATCCCGACCTGGAACAGCATCAGCATGGTGAGCATGCTGACGGTGACGATCAGCGGGGCGAGCAGCTGCGCGGGCTGCGCGCCGCTGGGCGTGTGCATCTGGTCGGCCATGTGGGCGCGCATGGCGTACATGCCGGTGTAATGCATGCCGCACACCGCGATTCCCATGATCAGGGCCGCGCTGATGGTGGCGATGATGCCGTTGACATGCAGTGCGAACCACAGGGCGGCGATGGCGGCCACCACCGCGATCACGACCGACAGCAGCACCAGCCAGGGGTCGTACACCACGGCCGCATCGGTTTTCATCGCGTACATGCCCGCGTAGTGCATGCCCGCCACACCCAATCCGGTGATGGTGCCGCCGGTGACGAGCGCGAAGATCTGATCGTGCTGATGCACCACGATGTGCAGGCCCAGCCACACCACCGCGATGGCGACCGCCGCGCTGAGCAGGGTGATCGGCACGTTGTAGCGAATGGTGCTGTCCTGCACCGAGAATCCGAGCATGGCGATGAAGTGCATGACCCAGATGCCGGTTCCGCCCAGCGCCACCGCTCCGGTCACCACCCACGCGCCGCGCCCCTGCTGATGCCGGGCCCGCACCATGCAGCGCAGCGCCAGCAACGATCCGGTGACGGACATGGCGTAGGCGAGGATGGGAGTGAGCCACCCATAGGTGAACTGGTCGATCTCGAGCATGCGGGCTCCTTGCCAGAAAAGCTCAGAATGACGTTTTCACCGGTGGTTGAGCCGAACACTAGCGAGGAACCAGCAGGTCGTAAATTTGCCGTAGCGCAATACAATAAAGTTGCCGGGTTTGCTGGGCGGCATGCACGCAGGTAGCCGGTGGTATGGGGAGGGTCACGGTGATCGGGATGCTCACGTATGCGGCACTTGACGGCTAGCACCCGACCGGCAAACCAACTAGGGCCGAAAGTCCCTCGCACACAATGAATGTCCTGATACAGAAAACCGCCGGATGGTCGGGGTGACCATCCGGCGGTTCGAATCAGTTTGCGAGGCAGCCGATTACCGGCCGCGCTCGGCGGTGCTCTACCAGCCGCGCTCGGCGAGGCGGTGCGGCTGCGGGATGTCCTCGACATTGATGCCGACCATGGCCTCGCCCAGGCCGCGCGACACCTTGGCCAGCACGTCCGGGTCGTCGTGGAAGGTGGTGGCCTTCACGATGGCGGCCGCGCGCTGCGCCGGGTTGCCGGACTTGAAGATGCCCGAGCCGACGAACACGCCCTCCGCGCCGAGCTGCATCATCATGGCGGCGTCGGCGGGGGTGGCGATGCCACCGGCGGTGAACATCACGACGGGCAGCTTGCCGGTCTCGGCGACCTCGCACACCAGCTCGTAGGGGGCCTGCAGTTCCTTGGCGGCCACGTACAGCTCGTCCTTGGACAGCGAGGTCAGGCGGCGGATCTCGCCGCGGATGGTGCGCATGTGGGTGGTGGCGTTGGAGACGTCGCCGGTGCCCGCCTCGCCCTTGGAGCGAATCATGGCCGCGCCCTCGGTGATCCGGCGCAGGGCCTCGCCCAGGTTGGTGGCGCCACACACGAACGGGATGGTGAAGGCGAACTTGTCGATGTGGTTGGCGTAGTCGGCCGGGGTCAGCACCTCGGACTCGTCGATGTAGTCCACGCCGAGGGACTGCAGGATCTGCGCCTCGACGAAGTGGCCGATGCGGGCCTTGGCCATGACGGGGATGGAGACGGCCGCGATGATGCCGTCGATCATGTCGGGATCCGACATCCGGGACACGCCGCCCTGGGCGCGGATATCGGCCGGGACCCGCTCGAGCGCCATGACGGCGACCGCGCCGGCGTCCTCGGCGATCTTGGCCTGATCCGCCGTGACGACATCCATGATCACACCGCCCTTCAGCATCTCGGCCATGCCGCGCTTGACGCGGGCGGTTCCGATGGTGGGCGTGGTGTCGGGCGTGGTCACGGCAAACTCCTGGGTCATGTGGGCCAATCGGATCGCTCGGAATCGAACGCCACTGATTCTATGCTGCGGTTTCAGGCCACTTCATAGCCAGTCGGGTACGACTGGACTGCTCACCCGGCTCCCGGTGGCGCCGGTCACAGAGAATCCGGCTATCGCAAGGCAATTCGCTCGTCGACAAGCTCGAACTCCATGGTCACCGGGATCACCGCGACGCCCAGGGCGGCCCGCAGCCGGGGCAGCGCCTCACCCAGGATGCGGCGGCGCAGGGCGGTGATGTCCGCGCCCGCCGCGGCCGACACCACCAGGTACAGCTCCGGCGCGCTCCCCGGACCGGACAGCACCGCCGAGACCGAGCCGACCTCGGGATAGTTCTCGACCTCCGTGGCGACGGCGTCGGCGGCCACCGAGGAGGCCAGCGTGGTGGTTCCGGCCGTGTCCGGGGTCGCCAGTTCCCACGACACCGGGCGGGGCAGGCGATTGCGTTGCAGGGCCAGCCAGCGCAGGCACAGCAGGCCGAGCACGATCGCGGCGATCACGATCACCACCAGTACCCAGGTCGGCGGGACGGCGGTGCCGGGCACCAGGCGATCGCCGGTCTCCACCCACGGCACCCGGCCGCCGTGCGCGGCGACCGCGTATCCGCCTGCGGCCTGCAGCAGCAGGCCGATCAGGGCCAGCAGGGCCCGGTTCAGCCGAGCCGGTCGATTCGACGACGTGCTCATCGCGTACCCGCTTCCTTCCGCGCTTCGTGTATCCGGGTTCGCACCGCGGGTTCGGCGACGCCGATGCGGGACAGTGTCCGCGAAATCGAGTTCCGCACAGCTGATTCCGCATCCGGGGCATTCGGGGTAGAGCTGCGTTCCGGATCGGCCGCACCGTCGGTCGAGATCGGGTCGGCGGCGGTCGCGGAGCCCCCCGGATTCGCTGGGCCTGCCATCGGTGGCGCGATATCCATCGGATGCACGCTGGTGGCCTTCAGTCGGATCTTCTTGCGGCTCAACGCGATCCGACCGGCATCTATCCCGGGCAGTGCGTTCACCTCGCGGGCCAGCGCCGAACGGACGCTACGTCGCGCGACACCTGCTGTGCTGCCGGCTATTTCACCGAGGGGAAGCAGGACGGGGCGACCCGGCAGCACCGCGAGGCCCAGCAGGAACAGCCCGAGAACGAGCGCGACGATACCCGCGGTGAGGACGACCGGATCGGTCCAGTAGATGCCGTGCAGCCGAGTGGCGACACTGTCGTAGGACACGAGTTGGTTTCCGCCGGTGAGCTTCTGGATCAGCGAGATCGCCGCGACCAGGCACAGCGCGAATATGACCAGTGCCGCCAGCACGGCGGGCCATACCCGGCGCGGTCGCCGGATCATCGCACCCTCCGCCCGGATCGCGCTGCGGCGGTGCGGGATTCGGGGACCAGGGCGGTCACCACGATGTCGACGCCGGTCACGATCACGCCCGCCAGCTCGTGCGCGCGGTGCACGACGTGGCGGCGGCATTCCTCGGTGACCCCGGCGACGGGCAGCGGGTAGCGGATCGGCAGGCGCACAGTCAGTTCCGCGCGCTCGCCGGACATGGCGGCCTGCACGGTGACGTCGGGTTCGACCCCGGCCACCTCGCGGGCGGCCTGCGCGGCGATGCGCCGCACCGCGCGCTCGCTGACGGTGGTCGTCCCGGTGGTCTCGGTGCCGGTGTCGGGCGCGGTGATCGCGGCCGTCACCGCCGTCCTCGATCCCGGGCCGAGCGCATCAGCCCGGACAGGTCCACCTCACCGTCGAGCCAGCGGCCGATCAGCAGCCCCAGCCCGGAGAACACCAGCACGATGGCGAACGCGCCCAATCCGCCGAAGGCGGCGGCGAATCCGAGCGCGATCCCGATGGCCAGACAGATCGATGTGGCGTTCACTGCGACTCCTTCGCTCGGGCGGGACCGCTACTGGACGCGTGTCCCCGAGGACGGCTGCTGCTGTTCGTCGTCGTCCTCGGGGATGTAGACGTCGTTGACGTTGATGTTCACCTCGACCACCTCGAGCCCGGTCATCTGCTCGATGGCGGCGACCACGTTGCGGCGGATGGCGCGCGCCAATTCCGCGATGGCGACGCCGTATTCGACCACGATCTCCAGATCGACGGCGGCCTGGGTCTCGCCCACCTCCACCGAGACGCCCTGCCCGATGCTGGCCGACGCGCCCGGGATGCGGTCGCGGATGGCTCCGAAGGCGCGGGCCGCGCCGCCGCCCAGGTCGTGGACGCCGCGGACATTGCGGGCGGCCAGGCCCGCGATCTTCTGCACCACGATGTCGGCGATGGTGGTGCTGCCCTGTTCGGTCTGCAGGACGCCGGTGCGCCCGGAACCGGTACGGGTGGAATCGGATTCGGCGGGCTTGTCGGTCCCGGTCCTGCCGGTGTCGGCCTTCGCGATGTCGGTCTTCGCGGTGTTCGCCTTGGCGGTATCTGTCGCGGTCATGTCTTCCTCCTGAATCCCGTGCGGTGAAACGGATGAACGGACTTGCACCCCTTCGGACACGGCCTCCTTCCGAGCGTCACGGTCATGTGAGTCATGTCACGTCATCGAGTGCGGTGGATTCCACGTCGGTGACGATCACACGGACCGTCGTGTCGGCCCAGGCGGTGTCGGCCAGGATCGGGGCGACGGCCTCGGTCAGGCGGTCCGCCAGCGGGCGCAGCGGCAATTCGGTTGCCACCACCCGGATTTCGATCAGTCCCGGTCCGATGTCGACGGCACTGCCACGAATCGGCTTGGGCAGCCACGAGGTGTCGGTGAGGGTGGGGGCGGGCCGGACGCCGGGCACCGCGGCCATCGCGTCGGCGATCGCCTCGGCCAGGTCGGTGGCCGCGCTCATCGCGTCCCCGGTTCGATATCGACGACGGTCACCATCACCTCGTCGACGAGGACGCCGGTCTGTTCGCGCACCACCTCGATGACCGCGCGCTGCACGGCGGCCCCGACCGCGGCGACCGAACGGTCCGCGCCGATCGCGATATCCAGTTGCACACCGAGGGCATCGGAATCCCGCGATACCCGAGCACCTTCCGAGGCGGCGGTCTCGTATCCGGACCACAGCTGTTTGCCGGCGCGGGTGAGTCCGGCGACCAGGCCGCGCAGGCCGGGTTCGACGCGCACCACGCCCGATACCCGGGAGGCGGCCCAGGCGGCGATACCGGCGACCACCGCGTCGGCGACGACGAGTTCGGTGCGGACCGAGGTCACCGGCCTCCCTCCTGATAGACGTCCACGATGGTGATGTCGAGTCGTCCGACCAGTAGACCCGTCCGGGTGGACGCGGCCGCGGTGACACGCTCGCGCACCTGCGGCACGATTCCGGGGACGCCCGCGCCGTCGACGTGGACGGCAATGGTCATCGAAATGTGCACCACCGCTTCCCCGTCCGGGGCGATGCCGACCACGCGCAGGCGGCAGCGGCGGGCGCGCACGCCCGGCACCGAGTCGGCGGCGAAGCGCAGCACCACCGCGACGGCCTGCTCGCTGACCGACACCACGCCCGGATGCGGGGTCACCACGTCCATGGTCGCGCCGCGGCGCAGTTCGGAGCGGACCGCGGACATGATGCGGCCGAACAGGTCCGGCGGCACCGGGTCGGGTTCCTCGATGAGTTCCTGGGTGGCTTCGCGCAATCCGAGCAGGCTCTCGCGGGCGGTGCGGCAGTGCACGCAGCCGGTTTCGTGGGCGTCGCCGTTGCCGTTCTCGACGGTGTCCAGCCGCTCCCACACCCGTTCCAGGCCACGGCCGCAGGGCAGCAGATAGTCCTCT
This sequence comes from Nocardia sp. NBC_00511, assembly GCF_045161165.1. Classification (NCBI taxonomy): domain Bacteria; kingdom Bacillati; phylum Actinomycetota; class Actinomycetes; order Mycobacteriales; family Nocardiaceae; genus Nocardia; species Nocardia sp. NBC_00511. The sequence goes on along the minus strand of NZ_CP107849.1, from coordinate 1,414,641 downwards.
TCGGTGTCGGTCACCGCCATGGCTTCATCACCTCCGCCAATTGTGCTCGGGCCCGCGCGATCCGCCCCCGCACCTGGGTGGCGTTCGCGCCGACGATCTCACCGATCTCTTCATACGAGCGGCCGTGCACCTCGCGCAGCAGCCAGCAGGCCCGCTGTTCGGGCGTCAGTTGCTGCAATGCCAGGGTCAACGCCTCGAGCTGCCCGTTGACCTGGGCAGCGTGCTCGGGACGGATGTCGGCGCGCGGGGATTCGGTGGCGTCGAGATCCACGTCGGCCGCGGGCTGGCGTTTGCGCAGCACATTGAGGCACTGATTGGTGGTCATCCGATACAGCCACCCCGCGAAGGCCGCATCGTCCTGCAACTGTTCGATGCGCCGCCACGCGGTCAGGAAGACCTCCTGCACGGTGTCCTCGGCCTCGACCCGATCGGCCAGCATCCGCGACGCGAGCCGGTACATAGCGCTCTGATAGCGCAGCACCAGCTGCTCATAGGCCCGGACGTCACCGTCGCGTACCCGCCCGGCCAGGGTGGCATCGTCGGGCTCGGTCGCGAGGGCTGCTTCGGGCATGGTCACAGCACCTCCTCATCGCTTCGTCCATAAGGACACCGCCGCGCGAAGATCGTCACGCTGCATTATGAGTGACGGTTGTCTCAGCGTTAGCTACCCCGAGACGGCGCGGCCAACCAGAGCAATGAAGAGGCCTGCGAATGTGGAACCTGGTCGGCGCCGATCACGAACATGCGCGGACTGCACACCCGACCCCGGTGACGGCCACACTCCCGCCGATACGTCCTTTGGCTGAGTTCAGCCCAGGCGGTATACGTAGCGACTGGTGGGGACGAGGTCCAGGTTCTGGTGAGCGCCGATCCGGACGACGGATTCCATCAGTCGCGTGACCCGCCGCTGCAATTCGGCATCGTCACCGCCACTGCCGTAGAAGGCGTGGGCGCTGGTCATGGCTTCCATGTGGAACAGCTCTTCGACCAGGGCATCGACGTGATTGCCCGGGGTGATGGGCTCGGAGACGGTGTTCTGGACATAGCCGAAGGTGTCCTGGGTTTCGATGGCGATGGGGGTGTGCACCACGTGCCAGCGGTGCAGCCACTCCTCATGTGTGAGTTCGGCGGGGATACGCAGGATCGCGACATTGGCCAACGCTTCCGTGCGGACCCCGTCGGGCACCTCGGGCGGAACGATCGGCCGCCGCTCATCCACGATCCACCCGTTCACCGCATCGGCAACGGAACTCAGCACGGCGGTGACGGATTCATGGTCTCCGTCGGTCCACACGCTCACCACGGCATCCACCGGCGACGGGTAGGTGCTGTGCTTGACCTGCGCCGCACCGACATCCGCGTCATGAATGTTCACCTGCAACGCGGTAGCCCCCACCCCGGCCAGCTCCTTGCGCAGCTCCTCCCCCCGCAGCCGCTCCCCCAGCTCCGAGCCCCACACCACATACATCAACTTCATGCCGGAATTCCTTGCCACAGATCACCATTGATCGGCCCACGGTAACCCGGGCACCGACGGGCCGGGCAGGTTCGAACGAACCGGTCTCACCCAGCGGACGGCCCGCGGTTCAGCGGATGGAGCGGACTTCGGGGTCGATGGCTCCGTCGGCGGCGGCTATGGCTTCGGCGAGGAGTTGGTCGAGGTGGTAGGGGTAGACGGTTTCGCCGGAGTGGTCGAGTTGGGCGATGTCGGTGGGGGTGCACCATTTGTTGCCGGTGATGGAGCGGCGTTCGACGTAGTCGAGGTTGGCGGGGTCGACTTCGAAGTTCTTGGTGCGCAGGGCGAAGAAGAGTTCTTCGGAGCGGATGAGTTCGCCGTTGAAGGGGAAGACCGCGACGCGGCGCCAGAGGGGGCCGCGCAGGTGGGAGGAGTCGGCGGTCAGGCCGGTTTCTTCGTAGAGTTCGCGGATCGCGGCCTCGCGCAGGGTTTCTCCGGGGTTGACGCCGCCGCCCACGGTGAACCAGAAGGGAACGTCGGGGACCTTGGGGTCGCAGCCGCGCAGCAGGAGCATGCGGTCGGCTTCGTCGATCAGGACGACGCGGGCAGAGGTGCGCACGGTGTCGACGTCGAGGCCGGTGGAGGCCGCGGCGGTGACGCGTTCGGCGATCTCGAAATAGGTGGGCAGGGGGGCGGTACCGCCGAGGTGCAGCCAGCGGACCGGGCGGCGGGTGCGCAGGGCGAGGGTGTCGCGGACCGCGTCGTTGTGGAAGCGGCGCGCGATCAGGACGCGGGCCTCGGCATCGGCGAGTTCGGCGACCAATTGTGGTGGGAGCAGGCCGATATCGACACCCGAGAGCGCGACGGCCAGCTGGTTCTCGACGGTTTCGCGGTCGCGCCAGTTGGAGCGTTCGGCACGGTCGGCCAGGGCGGTGAGGCGGCGGGCCTGTTCGACCAGCGCCGGATCGTAGAGCCCGGCCAGGATGGTGGCCACCGCCCGACCCACCACCGCACGACGGGCCAGCGCCGCGTCCAGCGCATGGCGAGCCTGGTCGCTGCGCACGTGCAGGCGGTCGAGGCGGTTGGCGGTGGTGTAGGCCCAGACGCCCGCGGTGATGATGAACGCCGCGACGAGCGCGAGAACCAGGATGGTGGTCGCGGAGAAAGTGATCATCCGGCGGTCCGGACACGCACGTCGCCGACGGTCACGGTCTCGTAGACGCGCAGGATCTGCTCGGCCACCACCGGCCAATCATATTCGCCGACAACCTGATTGGCGGTGCGAATGAATTCCTCACGCCGCGCGTCGTCGGTCAGCATGGTGCTGATCGCCGCGGCCAGCTGCCCGGAATCTCCGACCGGCACCAGCATCCCGGCGGTGCCGTCGCGCAGCACCCGCCGGAAGGCGTCGAGATCGCTTGCCACCACGGCGGTTCCGGCGGCCATCGCCTCCACCAGCACGATGCCGAAGCTCTCACCACCGAGATTCGGGGCGACGTACACGTCGGCACTGCGCATGGCCGACGCCTTCTCCGCATCGGTCACCTGCCCCAGGAACCGCAGGTGCCCAGCGTTTTCCCCGGCCTCACGCCGCAACCGGTCCTCGTCACCGCGCCCGACGATGAGCACCTCCAACTCCGGATGCTGCGCCACCAGTTCCGGCAGCGCCCCGAGCAGGACCTCCATCCCCTTGCGCGGTTCGTCGAAGCGCCCCAGGAACAGCACCGACTTCCCGGCCCGCGGATACCCGCTCAGCAGCGGCGCGTGCGCGAACGCGGGAACGTCCACCCCATTGGGGATTTCGACCGCATCCCCGCCCAGCGCCTCCACCTGCCAGCGCCGCGCCAGCTCGCTCACCGCGATCCGGCCGCTGATCTTCTCGTGGTACGGCCGCAGCACACCCTGAAAAGTGCTGAGCACCAGCGACTTCGTGGTCGAGGTGTGGAAGGTGGCCACGATCGGCCCCTCCGCGATCTTCAACGCCAGCATCGACAGGCTCGGCGCGTTCGGTTCGTGAATGTGCAGCACATCGAAATCGTTCTCGGCGATCCAGCGCCGGATCCGCGTATAGGCGGTGGGCCCGAACGACAGTCGCGCCACCGACCCGTTGTAGGGAATCGCGACGGCCTTGCCCGCGGACACCACGAAATCCGGCAGCGGCGTGTCATCGGCGGCGGGCGCGAGCACGCTCACCTTGTGCCCGCGCTCGATGAGCACCTGCGCCAATTCCACGACATGCGACTGCACCCCGCCCGGGACATCGAACGAGTACGGGCAGACCATGCCGATTCTCATAGCGCCCCTGTCCCGGGTGACCCCTCGGAACCGGTGTCGGACACCGGTTCCCGATACCCCAGTGTCGCCTGCGCGGCGGCGATGCGCTCGAGCCGCGCGGGCGACAGGTCGCCCTTCCACACGGGCTGCAGCATGTGCCAGTCCGCCGGATAGGCGGCGATATTGGCCTCGAACACGTCGGCGAGCGCCTGCGTCGCGGCGGCGACGCCCTGCGACAGGTCGAGCGGCTCGAAGATCTCGACGCCCCAGCCCTCACGCCCGTCGGCCTCGACGGTGAACCAGCAGTGCGCGGGCAGCAGCGCCGCCCCGGTCTCCTGCGCCAGCTTGGCCGCACCGGCCGGCACCCAGGTCTGCTCACCGAACATGGTGACCGGCACACCTTTTCCGGTGAGGTCGCGCTCCCCCATCAGGCAGACGACCTTGTTGTCGCGCAGCCGGGCGGCCAGCTGCGGGAACGGCGGCTGCTCGCCACCGGTCAGCGGGAACACCTCGAAACCGAGGCTGGCCCGGTACTCGATGAACCGCTCGAACAGCGACTCCGGCTTCAAACGCTCCTGGACCGTGGAGAACGGGCCGTGGTTCTGCACCAGCCAGACCCCGGCCACATCCCAGTTGCCCGAGTGTGGCAGCACCAGCAGCACGCCTTTGCCCTCGGCCAGCGCCGCTTCCAAATTCGCGGTGCCGCGGACATCCAGCTTCCCCAGCGCCGCGTGATCCATCGACGGCAGCCGGAACGCCTCACGCCAGTAGCGGGCATAGGACCGCATGCTGGCCTCGATCAGGCTGTCGGGCACCGCATCCGGGGTGACACCCAGCACCCGGGCCAGGTTGCGTCGCAACTGATTCGGCTGGCCACGGTGCGCCTTCTTGTTGGCGCGTCGGGCCGCGAAATTGGCTCCGGCGTCGAAACCCTTGCGTGCCATGCCTTCCGGCAGCCCGCGCACGACACGCCAACCTGCCGCGTAGGCCTTGTCGGTCATCGCGGACGTGAAATCGGTGGTCACCGCTGCGGTTCCTCCGGAGCCTTCGCCACTGTGGCGATGATGTCGCGGGCCCCCGGCGAATTGCGCACGGCCAGCACGCGCTGGAAGACGGTGATGATGCTCAGCACCGCCAGGATGTACATGGCCGCGTACACCGCGTAGGACAGCCATTCGATACCGAAATATCCACCGATGCCGGTGAATCCGGCACCGACCAGTCCGATGACCAGACGGTCCGGGCGCTCGATCAGCCCACCGTCGGCCGACAACCCGCTCGCCTCGGCGCGGGCCTTGGCGTACGAGATCACCTGCGAGGTCACCAGCACCACCAGTGTCGCGACGAACAGGTGCTTGGAGTTCTCGTGGTACACCGACCACCAGGCCAGACCCGCGAAGATCGCGCCGTCGGCGACCCGGTCACAGGTCGCGTCCAGCACCGCACCGTATCTGGTGCCGCCGCCGCGCGCCCGCGCCATCGCTCCGTCCAGCATGTCGAACATGACGAACAGCCAGATCACCATCGTGCCCCAGAACAGGTGACCGCTCGGGAACAGCGTGACCGCCGCGGCGATCGAGGCCGTGGTGCCGATGAGCGTCATCGCGTCGGGGGTGAGCCCCGTGCTCACCAGCGCTTTGCCCAGGGGCGCGGTCGCTTTGGCGAATGTCTCGCGACCGAAGAAGCTCAGCACGCTACCGGGCTTCCTTTCATATGTCGGCTTCCTTCCAAGCCTGTGCCAGCAGTGCCCGGGTCTCCCTGAGCAGCTGCGGCATCACCTTCACTCCGCCGACGACGGTAATGAAGTTCGCGTCTCCGCTCCAGCGCGGCACGATATGTTGATGCAGGTGATCGGCGAGTGAACCGCCGGCGACACCACCGAGATTCAGGCCGACGTTGAAACCCTCCGGCCGCGACACCTGCTTCATCACCCGAATCGCCTGCTGGGTGAACGCCATCAGCTCGGCGCTCTCCTCCGCGGTCAGGTCCTCGAGGTTGGCGACGCGGCGATACGGCACCACCATCATGTGGCCGGGGTTGTACGGGTACAGGTTCAGCACCGCGTACACCTGTTCACCGCGCGCGATGATCAGCCCGTCCTCGTCCGACATCTCGGGGATGTCGGTGAAGGGGTGCCCGGTCTTCTTGGGCGCGTCGGTCTTTCGCTCGTCGGTGGCGCCGGTGATGTAGGACATCCGGTACGGGGTCCACAACCGCTGCAGGCGGTCGGGGTCCCCGGCACCGGTATCCACGATCTGCGACACATCCTCGGTCGGATCGCTCATCGAGCGCCTTGCACGATCTGGAAGCCCTCCGCGGTGGGAGAGGTGTTCTCGCGCCGCGAAACCCAGTCCACGATGGTGGCGATGGCGTCGGCGACGGGCACGCCGTTGACCTGGGTGCCGTCCCGGAAGCGGAAGCTGACCGCGCCGCCCTCGACGTCACGCGCGCCCGCGAGCAGCATGAACGGCACCTTCTGCGCGGTCTGGTTGAAGATCTTCTTCTGCATGCGGTCGTCGCTGCGGTCGACCTCGGCGCGAATGTTGTTGTCGCGCAGCTTCTCGATCACCGCGTCCAGGTGCTCGGCGAAGGTCTCGGCGACCGGGATGCCGACCACCTGCACCGGCGACAGCCAGGCCGGGAACGCGCCCGCGTAGTGCTCGGTGAGCACGCCGAAGAAGCGCTCGATGGAACCGAAGAGCGCGCGGTGGATCATCACCGGGCGATGCTTGGAGCCGTCGTTACCGGTGTACTCGAGCTCGAAGCGCTCGGGCAGGTTGAAGTCGAGCTGGATGGTCGACATCTGCCAGGTGCGGCCCAGCGCGTCCTTGGCCTGCACGGAGATCTTCGGGCCGTAGAAGGCCGCGCCGCCCGGGTCCGGCACCAGGTTGAGGCCGGAGTCGGTGGCCACCTTGCGCAGGGTCTCGGTGGCTTCCTCCCACAGCTCGTCGGAACCGACGAACTTCTTGGGGTCCTTGGTGGAGAGCTCGAGGTAGAAGTCGTCGAGGCCGTAGTCGCGCAGCAGCGAGAGCACGAACTGCAGCGTGGAGGTGAGCTCCGCGTGCATCTGCTCCTTGGTGCAGTAGATGTGCGCGTCGTCCTGGGTCATGCCGCGCACCCGGGTCAGGCCGTGGATGACGCCGGACTTCTCGTAGCGGTACACCGAGCCGAATTCGAACATGCGCAACGGCAATTCGCGGTAGGAGCGCCCCCGCGAACGGAAGATCAGGTTGTGCATCGGGCAGTTCATCGGCTTGACGAAGTAGTCCTGGCCAGGCTTGCGCACCGACCCGTCCTCGTTGTATTCGGCGTCGAGGTGCATGGCCGGGAACATGCCGTCGCGGTACCAGTCCAGGTGGCCGGAAACCTCGAACAGATGACCCTTGGTGATGTGCGGGGTGTTGACGAACTCGTAGCCCGCCGCGATGTGGCGGCGGCGCGAGTAGTCCTCGAGCTCCTTGCGGATGATGCCGCCCTTGGGGTGGAACACCGGCAGGCCGGAGCCCAGCTCGTCGGGGAAGGAGAACAGGTCCAGTTCCAAGCCGAGCTTGCGGTGGTCGCGCTTCTCGGCCTCCTCGAGCATGGCGAGGTGGTGGTCCTGCGCCTCCTGCGATTCCCAGGCGGTGCCGTAGATGCGCTGCAGGTCCTCGCGGCTCTGGTCACCGCGCCAGTAGGCGGCCGAGGAGCGGGTCAGCTTGAAGGCGGGGATGTACTTGGTGGTGGGCAGGTGCGGGCCGCGACACAGGTCGCCCCACAGCTTCTCGCCGGTGCGCGGGTCCAGGTTGTCGTAGATGGTCAGCTCTTTGCCGCCCACCTCCATGATCTCCGGATCGTCGATGCCGGACTTGTCGGAGATGAGCTCGAGCTTGAACGGCTCCTTCGCCAGTTCCACCCGGGCCTCGTCGATCTCGACGACGCGACGCGAAAAGCGCTGCGCGCCTTTTACGATCTTCTTCATCCGGGATTCCAGCTTGGCCAGATCCTCGGGGGTGAAGGGGCGCTCGACCTGGAAGTCGTAGTAGAAGCCGTCCTTGATGAACGGGCCGATGCCCAGCTTGGCCTCGGGGAACTCCTGCTGCACCGCCTGCGCCAGCACGTGCGCGGCGGAGTGCCGGATCACGTTGCGGCCGTCCTCGGAATCGGCGGTCACCACCTCGACCTCGGCATCGAATTCCGGGGTCCAGGTCAGGTCCTTGAGGTTGCCCTCGTCGTCCTTGACCACGATGACCGCACCGGGACCCTTGCTCGGCAGGTCTGCCTCGCGCACCGCGGCCCCGGCGGTAGTCCCAGCCGTGACCCGGACTCGGGCGGCGGGGGTCTGCTGGGGTGAGGTGGTCACGGCTGCGCACTCCTTGACGGTTGCCGGCGAACTCTCGATCCGCCGTACGGTTGGTCTGTATGGCCGGGTCACACCCGGCGGACCCACTCTATCGGCACGGTTGTGGCGTGGTGCCGATGGAGTCGCCCCGCCGCGCCACCGACCGGCCCGGACCTGCGGTCCGAGCCGGGCACGCCCGCGATGACCTGGCGATATACCGGGTTCGCAACGAATGTGACGCCGACTGACCGAAATTCTCCGGCGGCCGGCCGAGCGCGGCAAGCGATTTCGAAGGTTCGCACCCCACGCGGTGAATACCGACGCGCTCAGCCGCGTGCGGCGACCTCGCCCAGCAGTGTTTCCCGCTGTGCCGCAGGACGTTTCGGGCAGCTGGTGCACATCTCACACCCGGGCACCTCGAACACCAGGCAGCAGGAGATGCGCCGCACGAAGGTCCGCCCGCCCACATCCTGGAAGCGCGGCACCGGCAGCCGCCCGGCCACATCCCGCGCCAGCCGCGCCCCGGCCTCCTCGGCCCCGATATCGAGGGCGCGATTGCCGATTGCGTCGGCCACGATCGCCCACAGCGCGGCCACCCCGGCCCCGGAAACCTCGGCCACCACCGGGATCACCCGCGACAGCGTATAGCGCAGCGCCTGCCCGACCGGGGTTGTGGCGCAACAGGTCTCGACCCCGGCCGCCGTATCCGGTGCCCGCAACCGCGCCCCGGCCGCCAGCAGTCCCGACTCGGCGTCGAGCACCGCCGCCATCGTCTCGGTGCCGCGCGGGTCGATGACCAGCGGGGTGACGGCGACCCGATACCCGTGCGGTTGCGGAATGACGCGTTCCACGCCGCCGTCGGGCCGGATCTCCAGGCCGAGGTGCTCGAGCGCCGGATCGAAGGCGGGACCGTCCGCCGCGATGGCCGCCACGATCGGGTCGACCAGCGACGACGCCGCCATGCACCACCACAGCGTCCCCGAGACCCGGGAGTCGCTGGTGCCCCACGAGACCCCCATATCGGCGATCCGCTCGGTCAGCCACTGCGGGCTCAGCAGTTCGGTGCCCGCGACGACGGCCATCGAAACTGGGGGGTGCGCAACCATTTCCATCCGACTCCGATCCGGGCGGCGGCAATTCGCCGATCACTTCCACGATGTCACGTTCCGAGCCGCCGTGGGTACGCGTTGCGGCAACCTCCCCGCACTCCGTGCGCCGCGGCCTCCACAGAGGCGGCGCGCCCAGCGTATTCCGCGACCCGATCCCAGCACCGCAGGCGCGCCCGGATCGTCCGGCTCGCCCCGTCCGGCATCGAATCCGCCCCGCTCACAGCTCGTTCCGAGCGCTGGCAGCGGTGGCGGACCCGCACACGCAGCCGGGCGCGGGCATCCGTTGGGATGCCCGCGCCCGGCTACTCAGTTGTCCGTCAGCGGACCGCGGTCAACTCCGATAGGTGGTCGGCGGCGATCTCGTGGACGCCACCGTCGGTCACCTCCAGGACTCGGGCGGTGCCGATGTCGAAGAAGAGTCCGGAGACCTTCAGTCCGCGCGCGATCATGGCCTGGCGCACCACGGGGTGTGCCTGCAAGGTCTCCACCTGGGTGGCGACATTGACGATGGAAAGCTGGTCGGCCACACCGAATCCGGCGGCCGCGGCGGCACGGGCCACCGGGTCCTCCGGGGTGAACCGATCCAGGCTGGGGCGGGCGTGCACCAGCCAGTTGCCGAGGCCGGGCCCGGTGGGTCCGCCCGCGACCAGGGCCTTCATCGCCCCGCAGGACGAATGCCCGCACACCACCACGTTGTCGACGCCCAGTTCCTCGATGGCGAAGACCAGGGCCGCCTCCATGGAGGCGTCGCGCCCGTTGGCGGGCACCAGGTTTCCGACATTGCGGATGGTGAACAGGTCACCGGGTCCGGTGTTGGTGATGACGTTGGGCACGATCCGCGAATCCGCGCAGGTGAGGAACAGCGAGTGCGGATTCTGTCCGTCGCGCAGCTCGTCGAGGTGCGGGCGCACCACGTGGGCGTTGCGGCGGTGGAAGGCGGCCACCCCGGAGGCGATGGGGTTGTTGCCCTCGCTCTCATCCTCGGGACGCAGCACATCGTCGAGCAGGCCGCGGTGTCGGCCGCGGACCGGCGGTCCGCTGCTGGCGCCGGCCATGTTGGCGGTGCCGAGTTCCACGAATTCGACTGTGCCGCCGGTGCTCTCGTGCTGCTTGGCCCAGTCCTGGATGGCCTCGTAGGCGGCGTGGTCGATGAAGTCCACGCTCATCTCCACCAGCGCTTCGGCGCCCGCGGGCACCTTGCGCAGTTCGGCGGACAGCTTCGGCAGCGCCAGGAAGGTACAGGTGCCGTCGATGCTGATCAGCCAGCGGTCGCCACCGTTGACCTGGGTCGCGGCCACCGAGACCCGGACCACCCGCCACAGCAGCAGGCCGAAGGCCAGCGCCAGCCCGATGATGACGCCCTCGAGCAGGTTGAGGAACACCACGCCGAGGATGGTCACCAGGTAGACCAGCAGGTCGCCGGTGCGCCGGGCCAGCCGCACGTGCGCGAGCTTCACCAGCTGGATGCCGACCACGATGAGCAGACCGGCCAGCGCCGACTTCGGAATCTGCTGCACCAGGCCGACCAGCGCCACCGAGAACACCAGGATCCAGATGCCGTGCAGGAACGCCGAGGCGCGGCTGCGGGCTCCGGCGGTCACGTTGGTCGCCGAGCGCACGATGACGCCGGTGACCGGCAGGCCGCCGATCAGACCCGAAATGGTGTTGGCCGCACCCTGTCCCACGAGTTCGCGGTCGAAGTTGGTGCGTTCGCCGGTGTGCATCTTGTCGACCGCGACGGCCGAGAGCAGGCTCTCGACGCTGGCGATCAGGGCGATGGTCAGTGCCGCGAGCACCACCGCGCCCCAGTCACCGGACGGCAGTCCGGGCAGTCCGATCGCGTCGAACAGCGAGCCGTTCAACACGATTCGTTCCGGGCTGCTGCCGGGCAGCACCAGCGACAGCACGGTGCCGACCACGACCGCGACCAGCGGTCCGGGCAGCACCTTGAGCTTGCCGGGCACGTACTTCCAGCTCAGCATGATGGCGATGACGATCGCGCCGATGAGGAAGTCGTCACCGTGCAGGTTGAGCAGCTGATTGGGCAGTTCCCGCAGGTTGGCCCAGGCGGTGCTCTGCGAGGTGCCGCCGAGCAGCACGTGCACCTGCTGCAGCGCGATGGTGACGCCGATACCGGCGAGCATGGCGTGCACCACGACCGGCGCGATGGCGAGGGCCGCGCGGGCGATGCGACTGAGCCCGAACAGAATCTGCATGATTCCGGCCAGGACGGTGATGAAACAGGCTGTCTTCCAGCCGAATTCACTGATGGTGGCGGCGACCACCACGGTCAGACCGGCGGCGGGACCGCTGACCTGGAGTGGGGATCCGCCGATGAGGCCGACGACCACACCACCGACGACCGCGGCGATGAGACCGGCGGCGATGGGTGCGCCGGAGGCGACCGCGATACCCAGGGAAAGGGGTAGCGCGACCAGGAATACGACGAGGGATGCAGGTAGATCGTGACGCAGCAGATTGTCGAATCTGCTCGATCTGATACCTGGCGGTGAATCGGTGTCGCGAGACATATCGCTCCTTCTCCGGAAGCGGTGGAGCTTCGGAAGAGAACATGTGCGGGGGCATCGAAAAGCGCTGTGGACAGCTTTGGCCACAGACTCACCGGACTGAGTGAAGGTAAGGCTAAAGGTAAAGACTTAGCAAAGTCTGAGAAAAGCTGTGTATCAACGTAAAAAGGGTGTGAACCCGTTCGGGTCCACACCCCTTGATCCGCATGTCAAGCGGGTTGGGGAACCGCTCTGACCGCATCACCGATTTCCGCGATCCCATCGATGGTGACCTCGACCACGCGGGCGGTGGCTATGTCGAAGAACAGCCCCGAGACCACCACACCGCGTTCCGCCACCCCGCGCCGGACCACCGGATGCGCGTAGAGCGTCTCGAGCTGCACCGCCACGTTCACCATGCTGAGCTGATCGACCGCCGGGAAGCCCGCGAGCGCGGCCGCCGTCCGCACCGGATGCCCGAGCCGGTAGGCCTCGAGGCTGGGCCGCGCGTGCGCGAGCCAGTCGTCCAGGCGCGATCCGGTGACCAGTTCGCTGTAGAGCGCGTCCATCGCCCCGCAGCCGGAGTGCCCGCACACCACCACCGAGCGCACGTCGAGTTTGTCGAGCGCGTAGATGAGCGCGGCCTCCATCGAGGAGTCCTGGTTGTGGCGCGGAACGAGATTGCCGATATTGCGGATGGTGAACAGGTCACCCGGCCCGCTGTTGGTGATCACGTTCGGCACGATCCGCGAGTCGGCGCACGTGACGAAAAGCGAGTCCGGTTCCTGACCGTCGCGCAGCACCCCGAGGTGCGGCCGCATGACGTGCGCGTGCCCGCGGTGATAGGCGGCCACGCCCTCGACGATTCGGCCCGGCTGCCCGGCGGTGCGCACCCACGGACCCAGCGCCTCGTTCAACAGCAGCCGCGAATGTCCGCGGGCGTGCGGTCCGGCGGCGGCGTCGGCCATGCGCACCGAACCGACCTCCACGAATTCGACCGTGCCACCGCCATTTCGGTGTTCGTCGACCCATTCCTGCAGCGAGTCGTAGGCGGCGTGGTCGAGGAAGTCGACGGTCATCTCGACGACCACGTCGGCCCCGGCGGGCACCTTGGCCAGTTCGGCGGAGAGTTTCGGCAGGGCCAGGAAGGTGAAGCTGCCGTCGACGAGCACTCGCCAGCGCAGCTCGCGTCCGGGTCCGGCGCTCTCCGGCGAGGCGGTCACGGTCACCCGCACCACCCGCCACAGCAGCAGCGCGAACGACAGCCCGAGTCCGACGACCATGCCCAGCAGCAGGTTCCAGAACACCACCACGAAGATGGTGGCGCCGTAGACGACCAGATCGCCGGTGCGCTGGGCGCGGCGGATGTGGGCGAGCTTGATCAGCTGGATGCCGACCACGATGAGCAGTCCGGCCAGTGCCGCCTTGGGAATCGAGCGCACCACCCCGACCAGCGCCACCGAGAACAGCAGGATCCACAGGCCGTGCAGCATGGTGGAGGCTTTACTCTGCGCGCCCGCTTTGACATTGGTGATGCTGCGGACGATGACCGCCGCCACCGGCAGCCCGCCGATCAGTCCGGACACCATGTTGGCGGTGCCCTGTCCGATCAGTTCCCGATCGAGATCCGTTCGGCGCCCGACGTTCTGGCGCATGCGGTCGACCGCCACGGCCGATAGTAGGGTCTCCACGCTGGCGATGAGCGCGATGGTGATCGCCATCAGCGCGACCGTCGCCCAGTTGCCGTGTGGCACCGAGGGCAGTCGCAGTTCGTCGAACAGTGACCCGTTGAGCACGATGTGCTCGACGCTGACCGGCAGGATCGCCGCCAGCGCGGTGGCCACCACGACCGCGGCGAGCGGTCCGGGGATGCGGCGCACCGGTTGTGGCATGCGCTTCCACCCGACCAGCATGGCGATCACGGTCAGTCCGACGAACAGGTCGCCGGGATGCACCGAGGCCAGCTGATGCGGCAGCGCGGTGATGCTGTCCCACGAGGAGCTCAGTGAGTTGCCGCCCATCAGCACGTGCACCTGCTGCAACGCGATGACCACGCCGATGCCGGCGAGCATGGCGTGCACCACGACCGGTGCGATGGCCAGCACGCCGCGCGCGATTCGGCTGAGCCCGAACATGATCTGTAGCGCACCGGCCAGGATGGTGATGAAGCAGGTTGCCGCCCAGCCGAATTGGTTGATGGATTCGGCGACTACGACGGTGAGGCTGGCGGTCGGCCCGCTGACCTGCAGGGCCGAGCCGCCGAGTAATCCGGCGACCACGCCGCCGACGACGACGGCGATCAATCCGGCGGCGACCGGCGCACCGGTGGCGACGGCGATGCCGATGGACAGGGGTAGCGAGACGAGGAACACGACTATCGACGCTGGCAGGTCGTAGCGGATCACGGCCGCGAGGCCGGGAAACGACGTCCGTGGAGGCTGATCGGTGTCGGTGGACATATTTCTCCTTCGCCGGCACGGCTCGGCCGCCCGGTTCATCGGTCAACATGTACTGGCATCGAGAGCGAGCGACGGGCGAGGCTGGAGAACCACGACGCTGCAGAACGCGGGTAATCGTAAAGACAATGCAAAGAAGATGAAAAGCGTTTGCGGCAATTGATGAGAACCTCTACCAAACTGTGACCTACCTCACGTAGCGCGGCGCTCGCCGAAACGTCATCTGCTGTTCACCCGGCGCTCCGATCTGCGACGTCGGGGGTGCCTAGATTCCGGCCAGCTTGCTGTTGTCCCGGAGCGAGTCGGGCCGGGTCGTCGGCTTCCGTTCGTCGCCGACCAACCCCCGGAAAGGGACACTGCGAGATGTCGCTCCCCCGCCGTGCCGTCCTGCTCGCAGCCGCACTCGCCGGCGGGATGGTGGTGACCGGCTGCGGCAATGTGGTCGTGCAGCCCGCGCGGTCGACCGCCACCCCGTCCTGGACGCCGCCGCCGGGCACCACCGGCGAACTGACTCTGTATTCGGCCAATCCGGAGGATCTGACCACCGATCTGGTGGCGGCGTTCGGTCAGGTCTCGGGTGTGCGGGTACACGTGTTCAGCGGCGAAACCGGCAAGATCACCGGCAAATTGGACACCGAGTGGGCGCAGCCGAAGGCCGATGTCGTCTATCTGGCGTCGTGGACCCCGGCGGCGAAGTACTCCCTCGACGGCCGCACCGTGCCCTACACCCCGGCCGGTGCGGATCGGGTGCATTCGGGCTGGTTCGGCAAGGACCACGGTTTCATCGGCCGCGACGGCTCGGCGCTGACCATGGTGGTCAATACCAAGATCGCGCCGCGGCTGCCCAACGACTGGGCGGACCTGGCCGCACCCGAGTTCCGCGATCTGGTGACCATGCCCGATCCGCGCGAATCCGGTACCGCCCGTGACCTTCTCGCCGCCATGGTCAGCGCCTGGGGCCGCGACCGCACCTGGGGGATGTTCGATTCGCTGTTCGCCAACGGCATGACGGTGCACGGCGGCAACGGTCCCGCGCTCGACGATGTGGTCTCCGGTGCGCACGGGGTCGTGCTCGGCGGCGTCGATTACTCCGCCTACGACGCCGCGGCGCACGGTGCGCCGCTGCGGGTCATCACGCCGTCCTCCGGCACGGTGGTCACCCCGCGCCCGATCCTCATCCTGAACACCACCCGCAACCCGGTGGCCGCCAAGGCGCTGGTGGACTTCATGTTCACCCCGCAGGCGCAGCGGATCACGGCCGCCCACAAGATGATTCCGGCCCGCATCGACGTCCCGGTCGCGCCGGGCACCCGCGATTACACCGACGTCAAGCAGCTGGCGTTCTCCTGGGATCAGGTCAAGGGCGACGGTGACGCCATCCTCGCGGAGTTCACGCAGCGCTATCTGAGCTGACGGAAATCCGCTAACACGGCGGATACATTGCGCGCCTTTCGCGTTCACACCTGCTGCCCACAATCTACGCATGTTGCACCAGGGGCCCACGGTCGCGGAGATCCTCGCATCGCACGAAAGCGGTAGCGGCTCACCGATACAGACGGCCGCCCGGGTCGCGGACGCCATCGCGGCGCGCGGTGCGGACGGCACCTGGATCACCCCGGTGCCGCGGGAACGGCTGCTGGCGGACGCCGCGGAGATCGAACGGCGGCCCGGGGCGCGCATGCTGCCGCTGTACGGGGTGCCGTTCGGGGTCAAGGACAGCATCGACGTGGCGGGCTGGCCGACCACCCTGGCGTGTCCCGACTTCGCCTATGTGGCAACCGAAACCGCGCCCGCCGTACAGCGCCTGCTGGACGCGGGCGCGCTGTTCGTCGGCAAGACGAACCTGGACCAGTTCGCGACCGGGTTGAACGGCACCCGCACGCCGTATCCGATTCCGCGCAGCGTGTACGACGACGAGTTGATCTGCGGCGGTTCCAGTTCCGGGTCGGCGCGGGCGGTGGCGCTGGGGCAGGTGCCGTTCTGCGTGGCCACCGACACCGCCGGATCGGGGCGGGTTCCGGCGGCGCTCAACGGCATCGTGGGGTGGAAACCGTCGCGGGGGTTGATCAGCACGGTCGGCCTGGTTCCGGCGTGCCGGTCGCTGGACTGCATGACCCTGATGGCCACCACGGTCGAGGATCTCGACCTGGTCTTCGACGTGATCGCGGGGGTGGATCCACGGGATCCGTGGAGCCGGGTGCGCGGGCCGCGTTTCCCGGGAGGACGCCTGCGGGTCGGGCTACCGGAAGCCAAGGAGCTGGACTTCTTCGGCGACGAGGTTTTCGAGCGCGCGCATCTGGGTGTGCGCGGGCGGCTCACGCGCAGCGGATTCGATTGCGTGCCTATGACATTGGAGCCCTTCCTCGAAGCCGGGGACCTGCTCTATCAGGGACCGTGGGTGGCCGAGCGGCTGGTGGAGTTCGAAGAGTTCCTCGCCGAACACCCGGACTCGATCCTGCCGGTGATCCGCGAGATCCTCACCGGCGCTTTCCGATTCACCGCCGTGGACGTGTTCCGCGCACAGCAGACCCTGCAACAGTTGCGAGCGGTGGTCGCGCGCCTGTGGCACGAATTCGATGTGGTGGTCACCCCGACCATCGGCACCACGTTCACGGTGGCGCAGGTGCTGGCCGATCCCATCCGAACCAACACCGTGCTCGGCCACTACACACATTTCGGCAATCTGCTGGATCTCACCGCCATCTCGGTCCCGGTCGGGGCCGCGGCCGACGGCCGCCCGGTGTCGGCCATGGTCTTCGGTCCCGCGCTCGCCGACGACCTGGTCCTGGCCGCCGCCGCCCGCATTCTCGACGAGCCGCGCCGCCCGGCCGCGCACCCGAATCTCCGGCTCGCACAGAAGGAACGACCATGACCGCAGACCATCAGATTCCGGCGCAGCCCACGGCTTTCGGCTTCGACCCGAGCTCGCTGGCGCTGGTCGTCATCGATATGCAGCGCGACTTCCTGCTCCCCGGCGGGTTCGGCGAGAGCCTCGGCAACGATGTGGCCCTGCTGCGCACCGTGATCGAGCCGCTGGCCGGGCTGCTGAGCGCCGCCCGCGCCGCGGGCATCACGGTGATCCACACCCGCGAAGGCCATCTGCCCGACCTCTCGGACTGCCCGCCCGCGAAGCTCGCGCGCGGAAACCCTTCCCAGCGCATCGGTGATCGCGGCCGTTTCGGTCGCATCCTGATCCGCGGCGAGTACGGCCACGACATCGTCGACGAGCTCGCCCCGATCGCGGGTGAGGTGGTGATCGACAAGCCCGGCAAGGGCGCGTTCTACGCCACCGAGCTCTCGGATGTGCTGACGGGCAAAGGTATTCGCTCGCTGCTCGTCACCGGCGTGACCACCGAGGTGTGTGTGCACACCACGGTGCGCGAGGCCAATGACCGCGGCTACGAATGCCTGGTCGTCTCCGACTGTGTCGGTTCGTATTTTCCGGAGTTCCAGCGCGTGGGGCTCGAGATGATCGCCGCGCAGGGCGGCATCTTCGGCTGGGTCGCCGATTCCGGATCCGTCGTCGGCGCACTCGAATCCGCCGCGTCCTCCCCCGCTCCGGCTCAGTGAACAGGAACACCCATGTCCGTCTCCACCTCCGCGACTGATCAAAAGACGCCCGGCCCAACGCTTTCCCTGCCGTGGTGGACACGCGGCGACACCAATGCGTTCTTCGGACTCTCCTTCAACATCCTCGTCAATGTGCTCACCCTGACCACCCTGTCCATCGCGGTGGTGAAGATCCCCAGCAGCGATGTGCTCGGCACGGTACTGCCCGCACTGGGTGTCGCATTGGTGCTGGGCAATCTGTATTACATGGTGCTGGCACGTCGCCTGGCTCGCCGCGAGAATCGCGACACGGTGACCGCGCTGCCGTACGGACCGAGCGTGCCGCACATGTTCATCGTGGTCTTCGTGGTGATGCTGCCGATCTACCTGAAGACCGGTGATCCGCTAAAAGCCTGGTCGGCAGGGTTGGCCTGGGCGTTCATGATCGGCGTGATCGTGATGATCGGCGGCTTCGTCGGCCCGTTCATCCGCCGCATCACCCCGCGCGCGGCCATGCTGGGCACCCTGGCCGGTATCTCGATCACCTTCATCGCCATGCGGCCCGCCTCGCAGATGTTCGAGGCGGCCTGGATCGCGCTGCCGGTGCTGGCGATCATCCTGATCGGGTTCTTCACCGATGTGAAGCTGCCGGGCAATCTTCCGGTCGGCCTGGTGGCGCTGCTGGTCGGTACCGCGATCGGCTGGATCGGCGGCTACATGTCGGTGCCGGATGTGTCCAAGGCCGCGCACGATATCGCGCTCGGGCTGCCGGATCTGCGGTTGCACCTGCTCTTCGACGGGCTCGGGCATCTGGCGCCGCTGCTGGCGACCGCGATTCCGCTGGGCGTCTACAACTTCACCGAGGCGATGAGCAATGTGGAGAGCGCCGCGGCGGCGGGCGACAACTACAACCTGCGCAGTGTGCTGCTGGCCGACGGGTTCGGCGCGATCATCGGCTCCGGGTTCGGTTCGCCGTTCCCGCCCGCGGTCTACATCGGGCATCCGGGCTGGAAGGATGCGGGCGGGCGCACCGGCTACTCGCTGGCCAGCGGTGTGGTCATCGGATTGATGTGTCTACTGGGCCTTTTCGGGGTGCTGTCGACGCTGCTGCCGATTCCGGCGATCGTGCCGATCCTGCTCTACATCGGTCTGCTGATCGGCGCGCAGGCGTTCCAGGCGGTGCCGAAGCTGCACGCGGTGGCCGTGGTGGCGGCGCTGATCCCGAACCTGGCGCAGTGGTGTCAGGGTCAGATCGACAATGCGCTGTCGGCGGCGGGCACCACCGCCGACAAGGTGGGCATGGGCCCGCTCGGGCAGGCCGGTGTCGTCTACGACGGCATGAAGACGCTCGGTGAGGGCGCGGTGCTTGCCGGGCTGGTGCTGGGCACCATGGTGACCTTCGTGCTCGAAAAGCGTTTCATCGCAGCGGCTGTCGCGTCGGCGGCGGGTGCGGCGCTGGCCTTCATCGGGCTGATCCACGCCAGTGAGGTGGCGTGGGCGGCCGCGCCGAAGGTGGCGCTTGGCTACCTGTTCTTCGGGCTGGTCTGCCTGGCCTGTTCGTTCCTGCGGCCGACTCCGGCCACCGACCCGGTCGAGTCCGCGCCGGAGGCCGCGACGCCGGTGCCGGAAGCCGGTGCCGTCGAAGCCCCGAAGGCCGAGGAGGTCACCGCCTGATCGCCGCGCCGGGCCTGCCGCTTGCGCCACCAGCGGGTGGTGTTGGAGTCGAGCAGGCCCAGCGCGGTCACCAGCCACGCGACGACCGCGACGAACAGCAGTAGATGCCCGACGACACGAAACGCGGTGAGCTCCAGCGCACTTCCGGTGGACAGGGTGGCGACGGCCGTCATGCCCAGCGGGAACACCGTGGCCCAGCGTCGAATGTCGTAGTGCGGCCGGGGATTCGCTATCTCCGCGGCCACCAGCACCAGATAGATCGCCCAGTTCAGCAGCAGCAAGGTCAGGGTCGCGCTGGTGAGCGCGGTATGCATGAATCCCGTCCAGCCGGGGACCAGCACCAGTTTGGAGGCGGCCAGCGCGGAGATCGCCAGCGCGCCGGTGGCGACCCACTGATCGCCCGCACCCGACCAGATCTGACGGAAATCGAAGTGGGTCAACGCCACCGCGTACAGCACGATCCCCAGGAAGAACCAGACCAGCGCGAATACGGTCAGCGGCTTCGAATCGTGCGCCGCACCCAGTGTCGCGGCCAGTACCGCGAGCCCCTGGGTGGAGACGCAGACCAGGAACTCCGCGCCCGGCATGCGCCGGTTCCAGTGCCGGGTGACCGCACTCAGCAGCACCGGCCACCAGACGACCGCCAGGATCAGCGCGGCGAACGCCACCAGGTGCCAGCCCAGCATGGCCATGCGGGTGCCGAGCACGGTGGTGGCGGCGACCCCGATCAATCCGGGCGGGGTCGCCGCCTCACCTTCCCAGCGTTCACGCTGCCATCGCAGCCGCACCCCGAATTCGATCGCGAGCAGTATCCACACCGCTCCGGCCAGGATCAGCAGAAGTCGCGAAATCGGTTCCACGCCACTGAGATGCAGGCCGATGGAGATGATGCCCGTCGCCATGACGAAGGCGCCTGCTGCGGGTGGTAGGTCCCACCACGATCGGTTCGCCATCGGTGTATCCCTTCAGCCGGTGCTAGAAGTCGATGCGTTCCCAGCCGCGGCGCGGCGCGCGCTCACCGAGCTGCTTGGGATCGCGGAAGCGGTAAACGATGTAGGGGCGGAACAGGTATTGGATGGGGGCGCTGAACATGTGGACCAGCCGCGTGAACGGCACCAGCGCGATCAGGAGCATGCCGATGACGGCATGGATCTGGTATTCGACCGGCACGCCTTCCATCCGCTCCGGCTGCGGGTTGAGCGAGAAGATGCCGCGCGCCCACGGCGCGATGGTGTCGCGGTAGTTGTAGCCGTGGCTGATGGAGGAGTGAGACAGCTTGGCGTACATCCCCAGCAGGATCGCGGCCAGCAGGAAGACGTACATCACCTTGTCGTTGCGGGTGGTGGCCCGGAACACCGCGGCCTTGGTACGGCGGCGGTAGATGAGCATCAGGATGCCGGCCACGGTGAGCACGCCCGCCGCGGTGCCGCCGAACAGCGACAGCAGGTGGTAGGCGTGTTCGCTCAATCCCAGTGCGTCGGTCCAGGACTGGGGCACGAACAGGCCCATCAGATGGCCGACGAGCACGAACAGGATGCCGTAGTGGAACATTGGTGAGGCGATATTGAGCAGCCGCGACTCGTAGGACTCCGAGGAGCGGGTGGTCCAGCCGAACTTGTCGTAGCGGTGCCGCCAGAACAGTCCGCCGATCAGCGACACCAGGGTGATGTAAGGCAGTGCGCCCCAGAGGAATACCTGCATCAGTGCTCTCCCTTGACCAGAACGGGCAACAGGTCGAGATGCCCGTAGGGCACCAGGCCGACGTCTTCGGAGCGCGGGCCGGAGCGGGCCAGGGCGCGCGCGGCGGCCCGGTCGCGCGGTGACGCCCCGGGCAGGGTCGCGCACAGTGCGGAAACGACGGTGGCGTAGGGGGTTCCGGCGTCCTGCAGGGCGATGCGCAGCAGTTCCAGGCCGGGCCGGTGCGCCAGCAGCAGCTGCTGGTCATCGGTGGCCGCGATGAATTCCAGGACCACCGGCAGGTAGTCGGGGAGTTCGGTGGCGTTCAGGGTCATGCCGTGCTCGCGGTAGGTCTGCTTGATCTCGATGAGCGACTGTCCGCGCCGACGGGTGTCGCCGTCGAGCCACCAGGTCAGGTGCAGGCAGTGCTTGTTGTGGAAGTCGAAGACCCGCACGTACTCCTGGGCCAGCTCCGCCGGGTCGGTGGCGCGGGCGTGGTCGAGGAACGGCCGCAGCGCCGGTGCGGCCCCGGCCAGCAGCGGGATGCGGTCGTGGAACTCGGCGTCCGGATAGTCGAGGCAGTGCGCCGCGGACTGATACAGCGCCGCGTGGCGGCGAGTGCGCATCACACCTCCTCGTCGGCGGTCTGCTGTTTGCGGAGGATGTGAAAGTTCTCGATCGTCATGAGCGGCAACATCTTTCGCCCGGAGTCGTCGCCGAACGGTCCGGTCGCGCCCATACCCGGGCCGCCCTCGTAGTCGAGGCTGCACCCCTCGGGCAGCGCCGATTCCTCGAGCGAGCGGGCATCCCCGGCCGCGGCGGTCGGGATGACGTAGCGGTCCTCGTACTTGGCGATGGCCAGCAGCCGGAACATCTCGTCGAGCTCGGTGCCGGTCATGCCGACCATTTCCGCGATCGATTCGTCCTGGGGGTCACCGAGATTCACGTTGCGCTGATAGGAGCGCATAGCGGCGAGGCGGGCCAGCGCGTCCTTGACCGGCACCGTGTCACCGGCGGTGAACAGTTCGGCGAGGTATTCGACCGGGATGCGCAGCGAGTCGATGGCGCCGAACAGGTTTCCGGCGTCCTCGCCGTCGAAGCCGGTCTCGGTCAGCGCGTCCACCACCGGGGACAGCGGCGGGATGTACCAGACCATCGGCATGGTCCGGAATTCCGGATGCAGCGGCAGCGCGACTCGGTACTTGCTGATCAGCGCGTGCACGGGTGACCGGCGGGCGGCCGAGATCCACTCGGCGCTGATGCCTGCTCGCTCGGCCTCCTGGCGCACCTTCGGGTCCTCCGGATCCAGGAAGACGCCCAATTGCGCCTCGTAGAGCCCGGTTTCGTCGGTGGTGGAGGCCGCCTCGGTGACCTTGTCGGCGTCGTAGAGCATGACGCCCAGGTAGCGCAGGCGACCCACGCAGGTCTCCGAACACACGGTCGGCAGGCCGACCTCCATGCGCGGGTAGCACATGGTGCACTTCTCGGCCTTGCCGGTCTGATGGTTGAAGTAGATCTTCTTGTACGGGCACCCGGTCACGCACATGCGCCAGCCGCGGCAGCGGTCCTGATCGACGAGCACGATGCCGTCCTCGGCGCGCTTGTAGATCGCGCCCGACGGGCAGGAGGCGACGCAGGCAGGGTTGAGGCAGTGTTCGCAGATGCGCGGCAGGTAGAACATGAAGGTCTGCTCGAACTCGAAACGCACCTTGTCGGCGGCCTTTTCGCGGACCTTGCGGACCATCGGGTCGGCGTCACCGTGTTCGGTCGCGCCGCCCAGGTTGTCGTCCCAGTTGGAGCTCCACTCGATCTGCATGGGCTTGCCGGTCAGCAGGGAGCGCGGGGCGGCGACCGGATAGTCGTCGCCCAGTGGGGCATTGGTCAGCGAGCGGTAGTCGTAGGTCCACGGCTCGTAGTAGTCCTTGATCTCCGGCAGCACCGGGTTGGCGAAGATCGAGAGCAGTTTGCGTAGTCGCCCGCCGGCTTTGAGTTTGAGCCGCCCGCGCCGGTCGAGTTCCCAGCCGCCCTTCCACTTCTCCTGATCCGACCAGATCTTCGGATAGCCCAGTCCCGGACGGGTTTCCACATTGTTGAACCACACGTACTCCATGCCGGAGCGGTTGGTCCAGGTCTGTTTGCAGGTGACGCTGCAGGTGTGGCAGCCGATGCACTTGTCCAGGTTCATCACCATCGCGAGCTGTGCCATGACGCGCATCAGAACTGCACCTCCTGCGAGCGGCGACGGATGACCGTGACCTCGTCGCGCTGGTTGCCGGTGGGACCGAGATAGTTGAAAGCCCAGGACAATTGGGCATAGCCACCGATCAGGTGGGTGGGTTTGAGCAGCACCCGGGTCAAGGAGTTGTGGATGCCGCCGCGTTTGCCGGTGGTCTCGGTCTTGGGCACGTTGACGGTGCGCTCCTGGGCGTGGTTCATGTACACGGTGCCCTCGGGCATGCGGTGCGAGACGATGGCGCGGGCGACCACAACACCGTTGCGGTTGACCGCCTCGATCCAATCGTTGTCGGCGACGCCGATGGCCGCGGCGTCCTGCGGGGACATCCAGATCACCTGTCCGCCACGGGAAAGCGACAGCATGAACAGGTTGTCCTGGTATTCGGAGTGGATGGACCACTTGTTGTGCGGGGTCAGGTAGCGCACGGTGACCTGCCGGGTGCCGTCCGGCCCGAGCTCCGGTTCACCGAAGAGCCGGTGCATGTCCAGCGGGGGCCGGTACACCGGCAGTGCTTCGCCGAGTTCGTGCATCCAGTCGTGGTCGAGGAAGAAATGCTGTCGACCGGTCAGGGTGTGCCAGGGCTTGAGATGTTCGGTGTTGAGGGTGAAGGCGGTGTAGCGGCGTCCACCGGATTCACTGCCCGACCATTCCGGTGAGGTGATCACCGGCACCGGGGCGGCCTGGGTGTCGGCGTAACTGATCCGCTTGCCCTCGTGCTCGGCCGCAAGTTCGGCCATCGGCTGCCCGGTGCGCTTCTCGAGGGTGTGGAAGCCCTGGGTTGCCAAGCGGCCGTTGGTGGTTCCCGACAACGCCAGAATCGTATTGGCGGCCTGGATGGCAGTCTCGAGTTTCGGCCGTCCCCTGGCCGGTCCGGCACTCACGATGCCGTTGAGCTTGCCGAGGTACTCGACTTCCTCGTCGGGTCGGAAGGCGATGCCCTTGACCGGCAGGCCGAGCTTCTCGGTCAGCGGGCCCAGCGCGGCGAACTTCGCGCCGACGGCGGTGTAGTCGCGTTCGACCACGGCCAGATTCGGCATGGTCACACCGGGTTTCGGCTCGACGTCACCGCTCTTCCAGTCCAGTACCACGCCGCCGGGCTGGGAGATCTCGCCCGGAGTGTCGTGCTGCAAAGCGGTGGCGACCAGGTCGTGGCGGACGCCCAGGTGGTCGACGGCCAGCTCGCTGAGGCGCTCGGCGATGGCCTTGAACGCCTCGAAGTCGGTGCGCGCCTGCCATGGCGGGTCGACGGCCGGGGAGAACGAGTGCACGAACGGGTGCATATCGGTCGAGGACAGATCGTGCTTCTCGTACCAGGTGGCGGCGGGCAGCGTGATGTCCGACAGCATGGTCGAGGACGTCATGCGGAAGTCCAGGGAGACAAGCAGATCCAGCTTGCCCTGGGGTGCGTCCTCCCGCCAGGTCACGTCGCGCGGCCGAGCGCCCTCCGGGGCCTCCGCCGCCGACAGCGAGGACTGGGTGCCCAGCAGGTGTTTGGTGAAGTACTCCGCGCCCTTGGCCGAGGAACCCAGCAGGTTGGCCCGCCACAGGGTCAGTACGCGTGGCCAGTTGCGCGGGTTGTCGGGGTCCTCGATCGCGAATTTCACTTCGCCGGAACGGATCTGCTCCACCGTGCGCGCCACCGCGTCCTCGCCCTCGCCGAGTTCGAGAGGGTTGTGGTCGAAGGTCGGGTACGACGGCATCCAGCCCATGCGCGCGGACTGGGCCAGGCAGTCGATGGCGGTCATGCCTTCGAAGCGGCCGTCGCCCAGCGGGGAAGCCAGGACGTCGGCGGTGAAGGCGTCGTAGCGCCACTGGTTGGTGTTGACGAACCAGTAACCGGTGCCGATCATCTGGCGCGGCGGACGACCCCAGTCGGTCGCGCCCGCGAGGGTGGACCAGCCGGTGAACGGGCGCACCTTCTCCTGGCCGACATAGTGACCCCAGCCGCCGCCGTTGCGGCCCTGACAGCCGGTGAACTGCAGCAGGGCCAGGAAGGCGCGGTAGATGGTTTCGGAGTGGAACCAGTGGTTGGTGCCCGCGCCCATGAGAATCATGCAGCGGCCCTGGGACTTCTCGGCGGTGGTCGCGAACTCGCGGGCGATCTGGACGCAGGCGGCGGCCGGAACGGAGGTGTGGACCTCCTGCCAGGCGGGGGTGCCGGGGGCGTCGGCGTCGTCGTAGGAGTCCGGCCAGTCGCCGGGCAGGCCGTCGCGGGCGATGCCGTACTGGGCCAGCACCAGGTCGAAAACCGTTGTCACCAAAGGGCCGTCGGCGCTGAGTCGGTAGGCGGGGACGCCGCGAGTGAGGACTTCTCCGCGACCCTGGCCGTGTTCGCCGCCCTCGGTGTCGAAGCGCGGCAACAGGATCGGGACGCCGTGGCCTTCGCCGTGCAGCGTCAGGCGCGGGGAGATCTCGCCGAGGTCGAGGTTCCATTTGCCCTCACCCTCCGCGGTCCAGCGGAAGCCCAGGGAGCCGTTGGGGACCGCGAGTGCGCCCGTCTTCTCGTCCAGGACAACGGTTTTCCACTCCGCGCCAGGGGTGGTGTCACCGAGGTCGGCGGCGCGGGCGAACTTGTCGGGCACGTAGGCGCCGTCGCGTTCGGTCAGCGTCACCAGGAACGGGAGGTCGGTGAAGCGTTTGACGTAGTCGGTGAAGAACGGGACCTGACGGTCGATGAAGAACTCGCGCAGGATGACGTGGCCCATGGCCAGGGCCAGCGCGCCGTCGGTGCCGGGGTGCGGATGCAGCCACTGGTCGGCGAATTTGGCGTTGTCGGCGTAGTCGGGGGCGACGACCACGACCTTCTGCCCCCGGTAGCGGGCCTCTGCCATCCAGTGCGCGTCCGGGGTGCGGGTGACCGGGACATTGGAGCCCCACATGATGAGATACGCGGCGTCCCACCAGTCTCCGGACTCCGGGACGTCGGTCTGGTCGCCGAAGACCTGGGGTGAGGCGACGGGCAGGTCGGCGTACCAGTCGTAGAACGACAGCATCGGTGCGCCGATCAAACCCATGAACCGCGCGCCCGCGGCGTGCGAGACCATGGACATGGCCGGGATCGGGGAGAAGCCCGCGATGCGGTCGGGGCCGTAGGTCTTGATGGTGTGGACGTGGGCGGCGGCGATGATCTCGACGGCTTCGTCCCACAGCACCCGCACCAGGCCACCCTTGCCGCGCGCCCGCTGGTATTCACTGCGGCGTTCCGGGTCGTTCTGGATGTCGGCCCAGGCCAGCACCGGATCTCCGGTGCGGCGCTTGGCTTCCCGATACATCTCGAGCAGCACGCCGCGAATGTAGGGATACCGCACGCGCGTCGGCGAATACGTGTACCAGGAGAACGACGCGCCACGCGGGCAACCGCGCGGCTCGTATTCCGGGCGGTCCGGGCCGACGGACGGGTAGTCGGTGGCCTGGGTTTCCCAGGTGATGATGCCGTCCTTGACGTACACCTTCCACCGGCACGAGCCGGTGCAGTTCACCCCGTGGGTCGAGTAGACGATCTTGTCGTAGCTCCACCGGTCGCGATAGAAGGTGTCGCCCTGACGTCCGCCTCGATACGCGACGCTGTGCAGGTCGGTCGCGGTGTGACCGCGGTGGAAGTACTTACCCGTCTGCAGGATCAGTGCGTCGGGTTCCGCCATTTCGCCCCTGACTCTCGACCGTCCACGCGACTGCGCGGATTCCATCAAAACCCGGCGCGGCGACTCACCGGCCACGGCACGCCGTGGAGATTGCTGAAAGTGCGCTGAAGTGTGCCGCCGGTGCGCCCGCGAACCAATCGCGGCATCTCCCGCGCGTCGGCGGGCGGGTGCGGCCACACTCGAATGACACTGTGCAGACCACCTTCGCTCAGCTTCGCCGTTCGGTCCCCGGAGAACCCGCAGCCCGTTGAAAGGCGCACGGCCATGAGCCGCTCCACCGCTACCGCCCGGACCACGCTGGTTGCCGCATTCGTGCTCATGATCGCCGGGGCCGGAGCCGCGACCGGGCCCGCCACCCCTGGAAGACTGCACGGGCCGACCGCCTGCGTCGCCGGAAATCCGTTGCGGCCCACCGCCGATCTGTTCGCCACCGACAACACCGCCACCATCACCGATCCGGCCGACCCCCGGTTGAGCGACCAGTTGACGTTGTTCGAGCTGACGGTGAACGCGACCGCGGTGAGCGAGCTGGCGCTACCGGTCGGGTCGGAATTGCTGGACGGGGTGTTCTGGTCATCGGACTCGAACGCCACCACCTATGAGCGTTCCCGCGAATTCCACCTGGCCTGCACCGACACCAACAACCTGTTCGCGGTGGCCGACGACATCCGGGTCCGCTACCACCAGGAGTCGGTGCTGAGCTTCGAGTTCCTGCCCGCAGGTGATCCGCGCGCGAACGCGGTAACCGTCAGCGCCCGCGGCATCGACCGCACCCGATTCCACGACGCCCTGGCCTCCGACCCCCTCGTCCGCGACCATCTCGGCGGCGGCTCGATCACCCGGGACGGCACGCTGATCCTGGTCGTGGACCGCGCCGACCTGCCCCTCACCCAGTCTTTGATCGAGCGTCTCGGCGGCGATTGGGATCCCGCCGGCTTCCGCTACGGCGACCGTGAGTTCGTCGGCTCCACGAACGGGGCCGTGTTCAACCCCGCCCTAAATAGGGCATCCCGGTAGCCATCACCGTCAGAAACGGCACATTCACCGTCACCGGCAACGCGACGGTCTGCACCACCAACCGAGCCACATCCGCCGCGTCGATGGTCGGCTCCGCCCGCACACTCCCATCGGCCTGCAACGCCCCCGCCGCGATCCCCGCCGTCAATTCCGTTGCGGCATTACCGATATCGATCTGCCCCACCGCGATATCGAACGCCCGCCCCTCGAGCGCCAACGCCTTGGTCAACCCCGTAACCGCATGCTTGCTAGCCGCATAAGCAACGGTATGCGGCCGAGGCGTATGCGCCGAAATCGACCCATTGTTGATAATCCGCCCACCCCGAGGCATCTGCCCCTTCATCACCCGAAACGCCGCCTGCGCACACAAAAACGACCCCGTCAGATTGGTATCGATCACCCGCCCCCACTCCCCCACCGACACCTCGTCAACCGGCAACGTAGGCCCGAACACCCCCGCATTGTTGACCAACACATCAACCCGCCCCCACCGCCGAACCACCTCGGCGAACAACGAATCCACGGCCTCCGGCACCGTCACATCAGCCACCACCGCATGAGCCTCCCCCGGCCCACTCGCCGCCGCCACAGTCCCGTCCAACGTCGTTGCAGTCCGCCCCACAGCAATCACCTGATGCCCCGCCGCGGACAACGCCACCGTCATGGCCCGCCCCAACCCAGCCCCGGCCCCAGTCACAACAACGATCTTCGAAGTGGTCACGCGAACAAGCGTATTAGCCCCCGAACACGTCCTCGATACGACCCGCGTCCAACACCCGGGCCGTCCAGACCCGAACTTGCGCCGCATCTGCTCCGCGCACAGCTCCGTCAACCTCAGCAGGCAACGCCCCGAACTTCAACGCCAGCAACTCGAGCAATACCTCCGCACGCCCCCTGGCTTCACCGCGAGCTTCACCGCGTGCCTCGCCTTCGGCGCGGAGTCGTTCAGCGGTCGACATGATTGCCTCCTTCGCTTCGCTTCCGAGCTGGTCGAAGACCGGCTCGAGGTCAGCAAAGCTCGTTTCCCCGACAGTAAGAAATGAGTCCCAATCCACCAGCGCGGCCATGTCTTCGGATAGCACCGCCCGCAACTCGCTCGCGGCGTCATCCGGTTGGGACAGCGCCTGGCGGAAGTAGGCGTCATGAGGATTAGAGGGCGTGTCAGCCACGATCCGGCAAGCTACTACCAATTCTGATGCGACACGCAGATTTTCACCGCAAATCAAACGTCTGAATTCTCGCGTAGCCAACACCCTCCGATACGGCACAGAATCGACTAGTGAATCCTGTTGTACAGCAGCTGCTTACGATGTTCGGCGTGCTGCTGGGCGCGGTGTCGACGTTTGCGGCCGCTACCCTGGCAGAGCGTGCGAAGTGGCGGCGCGCTCGCGACATCCGGTGGGATGACAAGCGGCTGGCGGCATACGCACAGTACGCGAACGCCCTGAAGCACTATATGCAGTTGTCGTTCCGGCTGGCGGCTGCACGGGGATATCCCGCCTTAGCGGCACCGATGGATCTGGACGCGGGAGTGCAGGCGCTCGCCGAGGCGGAAGCAGATAAGACAATCAAGTGGGAAGCGGTGCTGCTGCTCGGTTCACCGCAGGCTGTGGCGGCAGCGCGGGCATGGAACCATGCCGCATGGGATCTGGGCTGGGCGGCACGTGGACATGTCATTGAGCACGACGAATATCTACGTCTCTATTCGGAGATGGGCCGCAAGCGAAACGCATTCTACGAATGCGCTCGTGCGGATCTCACCGTCGTCAGCGGCGAACTGCCGCCGGGCGACCAGCCATGGCTGCCGCCTGCGAATCCTGCCGGCCCTGGCCCGAGCGGTTCGGCAATCTGATGCCTGGAGCCACTACCGGCCTGAACCTACAATCTCCGCCGCACACGGTCGGGAAACTGACTGGCAGCAGGTGACTTTGTAGGGATAGGCCGGGTCACACTTTTGATTGACATGCTGATTCGGCTCTGACTCAGCGCGATTCATCGCGGGTGGTCGATCATCGCCAGGAGGTCGGGGGTGGGGCGGACGTCGCCGAAGGATCTGTAGATCGTGTGGAGGGTGGCGTTGTGGTCTTGGTCGCGGCGGGCGGCGTTTGCGTCGGCGATCATGATTACGCGGAGGCCGCGGGTGGCGGCGTCTCGGGCGGAGGATTCGCAGCAGACGTTGGTCACCGTTCCGGTGATGAGGACTGTGTCGATGTTGCGTTGTTCGAGCAGGGCGGGCAGCAGTGAGCGGCCGGGGAAGAAGGCGCTGAAGGCGGACTTGGTTGCGTACAGGTCGTTCGGCTCGGCCTTCAGCTCCGGCCAGAGGCGTTGCGGAAGGGGGCCGGAACCGCCTGATGCACTGTAGGTTTCGGCGGTTCGGGGGCCGAATAACTCGATCGCGGATGGTGACGGTGGGCTGGTGTCGGGTAGCGCCCAGGCTACGAGTCCACCTGCGGAACGGAGTTCCTCGGCCAAGCTGTTGATGTTGGGCACGATGCCGCGGCAGTAGGTGTTGTCGGCGACGTGGAACGGAACCATGTCGATGACCACCAGTGCGGTGGCGCGCGGGTCGAGGTTCGGGTAGGCGAAGCGGCGGCCGCGTTGGGATTCCTGGCGGGTGTACTCGCGTGGTTCTATGCGCCAGTTGTGTATTCGCGGGGCGGAAGAGGTGGTGTCGGCGTCCACAACCATCGAGTATTTCAAGTCGGTGCGGGGAGCGAATCCGGTTCTGTCAGGTCTCGTCCAGAGCGTCGATGTCGTCCCACCGGCGAAAGGCTCAGCTGAGGTCGCCGGTGGAATGTTCGATGGCGCAGACGCCGCCGACCCGGATGGTGACGACGTGGACGATTGCCCATGCTAGTTCCCAGTAGATCGGGCCGTTCGGGTTGTTCGGGGACTGCATGCCGTTCGGGCCGGCGGCCTCCACGCACGCGGTTGCGGCCGCGTCGGTTACCGCTCGGAAGTCGCGATCGAAGGCGGTGTCGATGGACTCGCCCATCGTTTGCAGACGGTCGGTCAGGTCCGCGAGTTGATCGGCCAGGTGCTGGCGGCCGATGTGCGCCATGTGGTCTCGCGCGGCCGCGAGCACCTCGGCCAGGCGGTGCAGCGAATCTTGAACTGCCGCAGGGTCCTTGGTGAGTGATCTGAGGCGGTAGCCGTTGACCATGAACGCCATTGGCTCAGTATCGCCCTTGATGACCGGCGATCCGACATGCACGCTCGTTTGAGACATTTGTCTTGCACATTTGTCTCACGCGGGCTACGTTGATGTTGTCGGACAGCGAAGGAGAATGAAATGCACGCCATGCGAGAAGGTTTCGAGATCGACGGACGCAAGCTGTCCTACTTGGACTTCGGGGGTGCCGGGCGGGCGGTGGTGGCGCTGCACGGGCATATGTCGGATGGGGAGAGTTTCGCGGGGCTGGCGGGGCGGTTGGGGGCGGGGTGGCGGGTTATCGCGCTGGATCAGCGTGGGCACGGGGATTCCGATCGGGCCGCCGAGTACACGCGGGCCGGATATGTCGCCGACATCGAGGCGCTGCTGGACCATCTCAATCTGGATAGTGTTGTGCTGGTGGGGCATTCGCTCGGCGGGATCAACGCCTATCAGTTCGCTGCGCGTCATCCCGAGCGGGTGACGGCGTTCGTCGATGCGGACGGTCCGGTCAGTCTCGGTCTGGATGGCCACAATCCGTTGCAGTTCATCGAGCAATTGCCGTACGAGGCGCCCACGCGCACGGAACTCGTCGACGCGCTGGGGCCGATGGCCGCTCACTTCGGTTCACTCGTGCGGGAGCGGGCCGACGGCAGTTGGAGTCTGCCGTTCCATCCCAGCGATATCGTCGCCTCCGAAAACCTTGTGCACGGCGATCATTGGGCCGACTGGACGGCCAGCTCCTCCCCCGCGCTGCTCATCCGCGCCGCCCACGGCGTGATCCCGCGCGAGCAGGCCGACGCCATGGTCGCGCGGCGGCCGGGCACCCGCATGGTCGAGCTCGACACCGACCATTTCGTGTACGCCGGCGACCCGGACGGTTTCGCCAAGGCGGTGGGGGAATTCCTCGACGAGCTGTGAGCAACCGCTACGGTGGGCGGGGTGAATTTCGCTAGAGGGGGATCGGTGATCGATCAGCGCCCATTGACCGGTTGGAGTCGCACGGCGGCGTCTGTCGCGCAGGTGATTTCGACACCCGCCGTCGAGACCATCGCGGAGGCGGTGCGGACGGCCGGACCGCGCGGCATCATCGCGCGAGGGCTGGGGCGCAGTTACGGGGATCCGGCGCAGAACGGCGGCGGGATCGTCGTGGACATGACGGCGCTGGACCGTATTCATCACGTGGATCCCGACAGTGGCGTGGTCGATGTCGAGGCGGGCGTCAGTCTGGACACCCTGATGCGCACGGTGCTGCCGCAGGGGCTGTGGGTGCCGGTGCTGCCGGGGACGCGGCAGGTGACCGTCGGCGGCGCGATCGCCTCCGATATCCATGGCAAGAACCATCATTCGCACGGCAGCTTCGGCAATCACGTGGTGTCGATGGACCTGCTGACGGCCGACGGAGAGGTCCGGACGCTCACGCCGGACGGTGAGCAGTCGCAATTGTTCTGGGCGACGGTCGGCGGCATGGGCCTGACCGGCATCGTGGTGCGGGCGCGAGTTCGCATGAAGCACACCGAATCCGCGTACTTCATCGTCGACAACGACCGCACGAACAACCTCGACGAGACGATGGAGCTGCTCGCGGGCGGCTCGGACGACGGCTACGAGTACTCGATGTCGGTGCCCGACACCATCAGCATCGATTCCAGGCTGGGACGCGCCGGATTCAGCCGCGGTTCGCTGGCCACCCTGGATCAGCTGCCGCCGAGGTTACGCCGAAATCCCTTGAAATTCGATGCGCCGCAGTTGCTTACGATGCCGGATATCTTCCCCAACGGGATGGTCAACGACCTCACCACCCGGATCGCATCGGAGGCCGTCTACCGCATCATTCCGCAGCGAGCGCGCGGCCGCATCCAGAACCTGACGCAGTTCTATCACCCCCTGGACCTGCTCGGGGAATGGAATCGCGCCTACGGCCGCCGGGGCTTCCTGCAGTACCAGTTCTCGATGCCGTTCGGCGCGGAAGTCCAACTGGCCCAAACTGTCAAGGCCATCGCGCACTCACCGCATCGCTCGTTCCTCAACGTGTTCAAGCGCATGGGCCCCGCCAATCCGGCGCCCCTGTCCTGGCCACAGCCGGGATTCATGCTGAGCCTGGACTTTCCGCTGAGGCCGGGCCTGGGCGAATTCTGCGCCCGCCTCGATCAGCGAGTCCTGGACGCGGGTGGCCGCCTCTACTTCGCGAAGGATTCGCGCACCACCCCGGAGATGATCCGCGCCATGTACCCGCGCCTGGACGAGTGGCGGCGCACCCGCGACGCCATCGATCCGGAAGGTGTCTTCGTCTCGGATCTTTCCCGTCGCCTCGATCTCACCGGGAACGCTTCGCGCCGCGCCGCCCGCTGACACACTGAGCGCCACAAAACGAGAACGTAGTTCGCACAGCACTACTCGCCCGGTCGCCCGAAACGGCGGCCGGGCGCGCGGCGCACCGGGCGGCGGGTCTCCGGAGCGTGGAGGACTTATCAGTGGACACTGTGCGGGTGGCGGACTTGCGGCGGTGGGTCGTGGTGGATGCGGCGAATGTGGTGGGGTCGCGACCGGATGGATGGTGGCGCGATCGCGCGGGTGCCGCCCGAAAGCTGGTGGCCGGGATGGCGGGATTGCCGGAGCGATTGGGCGCCGCCGGGGTGATCGTGGTGCTCGAGGGTGCGGCGCGGGCCGCGGTGCCCGCTCCCGGACATGTCGGCGGATTGCGCGTGGTGCTGGCCGACGGCAGTGGCGACGACGCGATCGTCGGGGTGGTGGCGGAGGTGCTGGGCTCCGGACCCATCACGGTGGTGACGGCGGATCGGGAGTTGCGGGCCCGGGTGGAGGCATTGGGCGCGGAAACGGTGGGGCCGCGCTGGTTGCGGGATTTGATCGAGTAGGGCGCGGGTCGGCAATTCGGGCACGCGCGGGTGGCGGGTTCGCTTAGCTTGATCGAGTCGAGGCGAGAGGGGTTCCCATGCGAACCGGGATGCTGAGCGTTACGGATCTGGTGCAGCGGGTCGAGGCGGGTCTGATCGACACGGTGCTGGTCGCGATGACCGATATGCAGGGCCGATTGCAGGGAAAACGCTGCTCGGCACGGTATTTCGTGGAGGAGGTGCTCGATGCGGCCACCGAGGCGTGCAACTACCTGCTCGCCGTGGACGTGGAGATGAGCACCGTCGAGGGCTACGCGATGTCGTCGTGGGACACCGGTTACGGGGATTTCGTGCTGCGACCGGACCTGAGCACGCTGCGGCTGGTGCCGTGGCAACCGGCGACCGCGCTGGTGCTCTGCGATGTGGAGCAGGTCAACGAGCACGGCCCCGGACAGCCGGTGGCCGCGTCCCCACGCCAGGTGCTGCGCGCACAGCTCGACCGCCTCGCCGCGCACGGCCTGCACGCCTACGTCGGCACCGAACTCGAATTCCTGGTGTTCGACGACAGTTACGAGTCGGCCTTCAAGGGCGGCTACCGCGAGCTGACCCCCGCCAACCAGTACAACGTCGACTATTCGATGCTCGGCACCGCCCGCATCGAACCGCTGCTGCGACGCATCCGCAACGAGATGTCCGGCGCGGGAATGTATGTCGAGTCCGCCAAGGGCGAATGCAATCCCGGCCAGCACGAGATCGCCTTCCGCTACGACGAGGCGCTGGTCACCTGCGACAACCACAGCATCTACAAGACCGGAGCCAAGGAGATCGCCGCCCAGGAGGGCCGGGCCATCACCTTCATGGCCAAATACAATGAGCGCGAGGGCAATTCCTGCCACATCCACCTGAGCCTGCGCGATTCGGCGGGTAAACCGGTGTTCGCCGGGGACGCCGCGGACGGCAGTTCCGCGCTGATGCGGCACTTCATCGCCGGGCAGCTGGACTGCCTGCGCGAGTTCACCTACCTGCTGGCTCCGAACATCAACTCCTACAAGCGCTTCCAGTCCGGCAGCTTCGCACCCACCGCGGTGGCGTGGGGCCGCGACAATCGCACCTGCGCACTGCGGACCGTCGGACACGGCCCGTCGCTGCGCTTCGAGAACCGCGTCCCCGGCGGCGACGTGAACCCGTACCTGGCGGTCGCGGCGACCATCGCGGCCGGACTGCACGGCATCGAGCAGCGCCTGCCCCTGGAACCGGAGTTCCACGGCAACGCCTACCGTTCCCAGCGCCCACGCGTCCCGCACACGCTGCGCGACGCCGCACAGCTGTTCGGGGACAGCAAGATCGCCCACAAGGCCTTCGGCGACGAAGTGGTGCGGCACTACCGCAATGCGGCGCAGGTGGAGCTGGACGCCTTCGACGCCGCCGTCACCGATTGGGAGCGCGTGCGTGGCTTCGAACGACTCTGAGACCCGGCCGCTGATCGGCCTGCCCACCTACAACGAGCGCACGCGCTTCGGACACTGGGATGTCGATGCCGCGGTGCTCTCGCGCACCTACATCGACATGACCGTGCAGGCCGGTGGCATCCCGATCCTGTTGCCCCCCACCGGCACCGCGTACCCGGAAACCATCGACCGCCTCGACGGACTGCTGCTCACCGGGGGCGCGGACCTGGACCCGGAACGCTATGGGGCCGAACGACATCCGGCGACCGGCGGCACCCGCCTGGACCGCGACGACTCCGAGTTCGGCCTGTTCCGGCTGGCGCGGGCCGCCGGACTGCCGGTGCTCGCGGTCTGCCGCGGCCTGCAACTGGTGAACGTGGCGCTCGGTGGCACGCTCGTGCAACACCTTCCGGACGTGGTCGGCCACACCGACCATTCCCGCAGTCCCGGCGTCTTCACCGTCACCACTGTGCGCACCGTCGAGGGCAGCCGGGTGGCCGAGATCGCCGGACCGGAGGTGAAGGCGCACTGCCACCACCATCAGGCCATCGACGTGCTGGCCGGGGAACTCGACGCGACAGCGCACGCCGCGGACGGCACCATCGAAGCGGTCGAGGCACGCACCGGCGCATTCCTGCTGGGCGTGCAGTGGCATCCCGAGGAGAACGCGACCGACCACCGGCTGATGCGAGCCCTGGTGGAGCAGGCGGCAACATACGGAAGGGAACGCGAGCGGTGACAACCACGCAGGTGCTCAACCCCGCGACCGAAAAGGTCGTGGCCACGGTCGAATCGGCCGACGAGGCGGCCACCGACGCCGCCATCGAGCGCGCGCAGCGGGCGCTACCCGCCTGGCGCGCCCTCGCACCCGGGGATCGGGCGCGGCTGCTGCGTCGCTTCGCCGAGGCCGTCGACGCGGATCTCGAACACCTCGCCGCCCTCGAGGTGAGCAATGCCGGGCACACCATCGGCAATGCCCGCTGGGAGGCGGGCAATGTCCGCGATGTACTGCACTACAGCGCCGGACTGCCGGAACGCCTGCTGGGCAGCCAGATTCCGGTGGCGGGCGGTGTCGACATCACCTTCTGTGAGCCGCTGGGCGTGATCGGCATCATCGTGCCGTGGAACTTCCCGATGCCGATCGCCGCCTGGGGATTCGGTCCGGCGCTGGCGGCAGGCAATACGGTGGTCCTCAAGCCCGCCGATCTGACACCGCTGACCGCCATCCGCCTCGGCGAGCTGGCACTGGAATCCGGTCTGCCGGAACACGTCTTCCAGGTGATCCCGGGCCGCGGCTCGGTGGTCGGCGCGCGCTTCGTCACCCATCCGGCGGTGCGCAAGGTGGTGTTCACCGGTTCCACCGAGGTCGGCAAGCAGATCATGGCCGGGTGCGCCGAGCAGGTGAAGCGGGTGACCCTCGAGCTCGGCGGCAAGAGCGCCAATATCGTGTTCGCGGACGCCGATCTGGAGAAGGCCGCCGCCACCGCCCCCTACGGCGTGTTCGACAATGCCGGGCAGGACTGCTGCGCGCGCTCGCGAATCCTCGTGCAGCGCAGTGTCTTCGACCGCTTCCTGGAGCTGCTGAAACCTGCCGTACAGGGTGTGCGGGTCGGCGATCCGGCCGACGCCGACACCGAGATGGGTCCACTGATCTCCGCGGCACACCGGGATCGAGTGGCGAGCTTCCTGGAACCGTCCACCAAGATCGCCTTCACCGGCACCCGGGTCGACGGACCCGGCTTCTGGTTCCCGCCCACCGTGGTACTGCCGTCGGGGCCCGGCGACCGCATTGTCACCGAGGAGGTCTTCGGACCGGTCGTCGCGGTGCTGCCGTTCGAGGACGAGGCCGACGCGCTGCGACTGGCCAACGACAGCGAATACGGGCTGTCCGGGTCGATCTGGACCAACGACGTGGGCCGCGCGCTGCGGGTCGCCCGCGGTGTCGAGGCCGGGAACCTGTCGGTGAATTCCCATTCCTCCGTGCGGTATTGGACGCCGTTCGGCGGCTACAAGCAGTCCGGTCTGGGTCGTGAGCTCGGCCCGGACGCCGCGCGCGCCTTCACCGAGACCAAGAACGTCTTCCTGGCCACCGAATAGCTCTGCCCACCGCCAGCCCCGCCCACCGATCGATCAGAAGGAGATACGTTGCAGCGCTTACAGGATCGGGTCGCCGTCGTCACCGGCGGCGGCAGCGGCATCGGCCTCGCCACCGCCAAGCGGTTCGCCCAGGAGGGCGCGAAGGTCGTCATCGCCGATATCGACGCCACCTCGGGTGAGGCCGCGGCCGCCGCGGTGGACGGACTGTTCGTGAAGGTCGACGTCACCGACGAGGACCAGGTGCGGGCGCTGTTCCAGACCGCCGTCGACACCTACGGCGGGCTCGACATCGCCTTCAACAACGCGGGAATCTCACCGCCGGACGATGATTCGATCCTCACGACCGGTCTGGAAGCCTGGCAGCGAGTGCAGCAGGTGAACCTGACCTCGGTCTTCCTGTGCAGCAAGTACGCCATCGAGCACATGCTCGAGCGCGGCAAGGGCTCGGTGATCAATACCGCGTCCTTCGTTGCCGTGATGGGCGCGGCCACCTCGCAGATCTCCTACACCGCCTCCAAGGGCGGCGTGCTGGCCATGAGCCGCGAACTCGGCGTGCAGTTCGCGCGCCAGGGCATCCGGGTCAACGCGCTGTGCCCGGGACCGGTGAACACGCCACTGCTGCAGGAACTCTTCGCCAAGGACCCCGAGCGGGCGGCGCGGCGACTGGTGCACATTCCGGTCGGCCGATTCGCCGAGCCCGAGGAGATCGCCGCCGCCGTGGCCTTCCTCGCCAGCGACGATTCCTCGTTCATCACCGCCTCACAGTTCCTGGTCGACGGCGGCATCTCCGGGGCGTACGTCACCCCGCTGTAGGTCAGGCCTCGGCGGGGGCCTTGTCCCCCGGCGCGTCCTCCACGGTGCGCTTCGGCCCGGTGAACCAGCGCCGGGCCGAGGCCAGCCACCACACCGCGATCGCACCCACCACCACGACCAGGGTGATCGGCGCGTAATTCACCGCGTCCCAGGTGAATTGGCTGTTCCACGGATACCCGCGCTCATCGGTGGGCAGGATGAACAGCAGGCTGATGAACACGATCCACAGCAGCGCGATAATGCCGACCGGCAGATACCAGCGCCCGAGTTGCCAAGGGCCGGTGCGGAATCGGCTGCCGTTGCGCAGCCGCAGCAGCACCGGGATGCCGTAGGCGATGTAGAGCCCGATGGTGGCCACCGAGGTGGCGGCGGCGTAGGCGGTCGGTGCCTTGTCGGCCGGAACCAGCATCGAGGGAATCAGCAGGATGAACGCGAACACGGAGATGAACAGCACCGCGTTCACCGGCACCCGGCGGGCCGAAAGTTTCGCCCACAGCGCCGATCCCGGCACCGCGCCGTCGCGGGAGAACGCGAACAGCATGCGCGAGGCCGCCGTCACCGAGGCGTATCCGCAGAACAGCTGGGCGACCGCCGCGATGATCAGCAGCAGCCCGGACCAGAACGTATTCAGCGAGTTCTGCAGGATGTAGACGACCGGGTAGCCGCTGTTCTTGGTCGGATCCAGGGCGTCGTCCAGGTTCGGGATCGCGAAGGTCACCGCCAGGATCAGCAGATAGCCCGCGACCGCGGACACGATGATGGTGTTGATGATGCCCTTGGCCGCCATTCGCGACGCGTCGTGGGTCTCCTCCGACATGTGCGCCGAGGCGTCGTATCCGGTGAATGTGTATTGCGCGTGCAGCAATCCGAGCAGGAAGCTGACCGCGATCCCGCCGAATCCGATGGCCGAATTGTTCACCGTCTGGGTGAACACGAACGTCACGCTCTGATGGTGATGCGCGCCGATGCCGAGCACCAGCACGAAGATCGCCACGCCGCCCACATGCCACCACGCCGACACATTGTTGATGACCGCCGAGATATGCGGCCCGATGGCGTTCAATACCGCGTGCAGCACCAGGATTCCGGCGAACACCAGGAAGATGGCGGTGCGGTCGGTGCCGATGTCCCAGCCGATCACATTCAGCACCACGGTGGTGAAAATGGCCGCGCCGTAATCGATGGCGGCAATCACCGCGATCTGCCCGATCAGGTTGAACCAGCCGGTGAACCAGCCCCACACCGGGCCGCCGAGTTCCGAGGCCCACCAGTACAGGCCGCCGGAAGTCGGGTAGGCCGAGGCCAATTCGGCCATGGCCAGGCCGACGAACAGCACCATGATCGACACCAGCGGCCAGCCCCAGGCCATGGTGATGGGGCCGCCGTTGGCCAGGCCGATGCCGTAGCTGGCCAGCCCGCCGGTGAGAATCGAGACGATGGTGAAGCTGATGGCGAAGTTGGAGAATCCCGACCACGATCGGGCGAGTTCCTGTTTGTAGCCGAGTTCCGCGAGGCGGCGTTCGTCGTCGGATTGCTGCTGGATTTCGCTCATGCGCGCTCCCGAGTGAAAACGCCGCCCTCACACGGCGTTTGCCAGGTGTTCAGTGTGCGGTAGGCGCAGGTCGAACGCGGCGCCATTGCGCAAACTGGGCGTCCGCTCAGTGTGTCTCACCCTGAGACGGACCCTGATCGGTATCCCCCACAGGTGGGATTCGGCGGCCGGGGAATTTCGGTAGCTTCGAAACAGTGTGGCAGTCACTGACCTTTCGCTCGCGAGGCGCGCGCCTGATGGCGTGCGTGCTCGGCGCGTACCTGCTCGGTCTGGTCGTGGTGACCGCCGCCCCGGCCCGCGCCGACGGGATGACCAGCGGCGGGGATCAGTCGGTGGCGCAGTCGCTGGGGGATCGTGAGCTCACGGTCATCGTGCGGCGGGCGCAACCGGTGCCGGGTCCGTTGAGCGTGGATGTGGTCACCCATGCGGGGACCGCGCCGGGCACGCTGACCCTTACGGCCGCGCCCACCGACCGCAATGGTGAAAACTCGTCCACGACGGTGCAACTCGGTGATCGACCCGGTCCGTATCCGGCGACGCTGCACGTCGATCACGCCGGGCCCTGGGAACTCACGGTGTCGGACGGGCAGCGCACCGCGCGCATCCCCTTCCTGGTCGCGGCGCAGGTTGTCACGCCCTGGGAGCGGGCGGCCTATGGCGGATTCTTCGCAGCCGGGGCGCTGCTGCTGATCGCTCTGGGCACGGCGTTGATATCGCGCCGCGGCTGGGTGACGCTGGTGCCGGTGGTGGGGTTGATCATCGCGCTCACAGTCGGGGCCACGAGTGCGGTGTTGTCCTCGCGCGCACCGCAACCACGTGCGGCCGGGAGCCTGCTGGACCCCACCTCGGGGAATATCGGCAGCCCGTATCCGGAGCGGGATCTGCCGCTGACCACGACTTATTCACGGCCACCGGCGGATCTGACCGTGCACGCCCGTGCGACCGGGCAGGCCACCGAACTGCAACTGTCGCTCACCGATTCGGCCACCGGGCGACCCGTGGACGATCTGCTGGTCGCCGACGACGCGTTGCTGCACCTGATGATCGTGGGACCCGACGGACAGTTCTGGCATCGCCACCCGATCCGGGTCGCGCCGGGCGAATTCCGACTGGAGTTCACACCCACCGCTCCCGGTGACTACGCCGTCGCCGCCGAGATCGCCCGGCGCGGTGGCGGTGTGCAGCTGCTGCGCTCGGCGATTCACCTCGATGCTGCCGCCGCGCCCGCTCCGGTCTTGCCCGCAGGGTCCGGATCCACCACTCCCCCAGCCACACTCACCGTCGACAGCCCGGTGGCGGGCACCCCCGCCACGCTCACCGCAGCACTCGGCGGACCGGCGAATCTGCAACCCTGGCTCGGCATGCTCGGTCACCTCATCGCCGTCGGCCCGCTCCCCGACAATGTCCCGACCGGCACCGCGGCAGCCACCGCCCCGATCTGGGCGCACGCGCACGCCATGGCCCCGCTCCCCTCCGTCGGCGCGCAATCCCCCGACGAGACCGTCGCCGCCTACGGCCCGAACGTGGCCTTCACCTTCACTTTCCCCCTCCCCGGCCGCTACCTGGTCTGGGCACAGGCCGAACGCGGCTACACCGTCCTGACCGTGCCCG
Source organism: Nocardia sp. NBC_00511 (assembly GCF_045161165.1). Classification (NCBI taxonomy): domain Bacteria; kingdom Bacillati; phylum Actinomycetota; class Actinomycetes; order Mycobacteriales; family Nocardiaceae; genus Nocardia; species Nocardia sp. NBC_00511. The sequence goes on along the minus strand of NZ_CP107849.1, from coordinate 1,373,200 downwards.
CCACGGTCGACGTCCGACCGGAGGCACCCTGATGACCGGACCAGCACCCGTCGCGGCTACTGCCGATTCTCGACGCCCGAAACGACGGCTGGTGCCGATCGCTGCGGTTCTCGTCGTCGTTGCGGGCCTGTTGATCTGGTGGTTGTGGCCGTCCAGCGGCGGAGAGTCGGCGCAGCGGATGACCGCCGGGCCGTATCAGGTCACCCTGCGAGTCGGCGACGGCTCACCCCGCACCGGGGACAACACCGTGGATCTCGACATCACCACCAGGCAGGGGGATCCCGCTACGCCGCAGCGGGTTTCTGTGGATCCCGCGATGCCGCAGATGGGGCATGCCGTGCCCCCGATCGCCGCCACCGCCGTCACGCCGGGCCACTATCGGGCCACCGTGAACCTGCCGATGCCGGGTCAGTGGGAGGTGGCCGTGCAGTTGTCGGGGCCGCAGGGCGCCGGTACCGCCACCTTTTCCGTGCAAGCCAATTGACATGCAGTCCAACTGAATTCGAATAGAAGAGGATCACCAGCCAATGGACCTCACCGCCAATGGTCGCGGGCTCACCGCCGTCGCGACCGCACCCATCACCATCCGGCCCTGGTTACCCGCGTCGATCCTGTTCGCGGCCAGCCTGACCTTCGCCATCGGTTCCACCTGGGATATCCAGTGGCACTCCGATGTCGGGCCCGACACCTTCTTCACGCTGCCGCACCTGTTCATCTACGCCAGCGCCGCGGTGGCCGGATTCGTCAGTCTCGCGGTCATTCTCGTCACCTCCAGCGCGGGGCGGGCGGGTCGACGGGTCGACAGCGCGCTGGGCGGTCCGGGGATCGGGGTGTTCGGCCGGACCTTCACCGCACCGCTCGGGTACATGGTCGCGGCACTGGGCGCGGCATCGTTCCTGCTGTTCGGACTGTGGGATCTGTGGTGGCACAGCCTCTACGGCTTCGACGCCGTCATCGACTCGCCGCCGCACATCGGACTGTTCCTGTCCAGCACGGTGACCTCGGTGGGCACGGTGATCGTGTTCGCCGCCGTGCGTGATCGGCGCTGGGGACGGCTCGGTGCCCTGTTCTCCCTCGCCCATCTGCTGACCTCGAGCACCGTGACCGCGCTGGCCGTGCAGCGGCTCAGCACCGGAACCGTGCGCTGGACCGTGGCTGTGACCGCGTTCATGGTGATTCTGCTGCTGGTGGTAGGTGCGGGGTTCCTGCGGGGCGGGGCGACCATCGTGGCGGTGGCGGGGTCCGCGATCCAGGCGGTCTTCTGGTGGTTCGCGCCGTGGGCGGCCCGCACCTACGCCGATGCCGTGGGATTGCCCATGCGCGAACACATCCGGGCCATTCCGGCGACGCCCGCGCTGATTCCGTTCTGCCTGATACCGGTCGGCCTGGTGATCGACGCGCTGCTGCGGCGCACCGAACCCGGCACGGTCGCCGCCGGCGCGGCCCGGTTCCTGCCCGCCCTCACCGGTGCGCTGGGCGGGGCGATCGTGGCGGGTTTCGCTCCGGTGCAGAACATCCTGATCTACGACTCGCACCTGAGTCCCGCCGCGACCATCATCGCCACCACCGTCGCCGGGGCCGCGCTGGGCGCACTCGGCGGCCTCCTGGGTCAGCGCTTCGGCGCGATGCTGCGTCTGACCGCATCTCCCACGGAGGTTCCCGCATGACGAAGCGTCTGTTCACCGCCCTCACAACGGTTTTCGCGGCTATCGCGCTGCTGGCCCTGACCTCCGGCACCGCCTCGGCGTATCAGCCGGTCGATATCGTGCACACCGAGGATGTGCAGGCCGGGCCGTATCACCTGACCATCGGCTTCAGTCAATGGCCTTTGCGCGCAATGCAATCGCTCGACTTCACCTTCATCCCCGACGGCGGCATCGCCGACAAGTCGGGCACCTTGTCGGAGGTGCAGCCCGGCGGCAAGGTGCGCCGCACCGAACCGCTGTCGCGGCATCCACGCAAACGCGAGGTGTGGGGACTGGACGTCCGCTCGCTGGACAAGCAGGGCGACTGGACCTTCCGGTTCGCCATCGACGGTCCGCAGGGGCACGGTGAGGGCGAACTGCGCAATCTCGCGGTGCTACAGCAGCCCGGCCCGCCGCTGGGGGTGAGCTGGGCGATCAGCAGCCTGCCGCTGTTCGGGCTGATCGCCTTCCTCACCTACGCCTGGCGGCGCACCCGCCCGGCGCTGCGGGTCGCACAGCCGGTGTAGCGGATTGCCTTCCAGTTGCCGGATTCTCCGACGACGGGTGCGCCGGTGAGCCTAGGGTGGACAGGGTGAGCGAGGGGGCCGCGGGATACGAGATTTCCACGTGTGGGGTCGACCTGCGGGAAACCTTCGCCTACTGGGAGGCACTGGTCAGCTCGTCGGTGGTGCCGGCGTCCATCGACCCGGTCTCCGATCGCCCCTTCCACGCGAGATTGCTGACGACCGTGGCGGACTCCGATTTCACCCTCACCATCGGGGCGGGCGGGCCGCAGCTGGCGCAGCGCACGCCCCGCCACATCTCCCGCAGCGACGACCAGTTCCTGCTGGCCGTCGTCACGGTGGCGGGCTCGAGCCTCTTCGAGCACGACGGCACGGTGGTGCGGCTCGAACCCGGCTCGATCACGCTGGTGGACACCTTGCAGCCCAATCGAATGCTGGTCGGTGACTACTGCGAGAAGGTGATCGTGCAGATCCCCCGCGAGGTGGCGGTGGATCGCAGCCGATTGCCCGAGGCGGTGTTCGCCGAACGGCTGCGCTATCCGCTGAAGCTACCCACCGGTGGCTTCGGTTCGGTACTGGCGCAATACTTCTACCGATTCGCCAAGCTGCCGCCGCAGCCCGATGAAGACCTGGGTCTGCTCACCCGGCACGGCACCAATCTGTTGCTCTCCGCGATGGCGTTCGGCAGCGGGGGCGAACGGCCCAGCGCGGATCTCACCTACGAATGCGTGCTGGCTTATCTGCGTGAGCATTTCACCGAGGGCTCACTGAGCGCCGAACAGGTGGCGCGTGAATGCCTCATCTCGCGGCGCACCCTGCAGCGGGTCACCGAGCCCAGCGGCGGGGTGCGGCTGCTGGTGCGGCGACTGCGCCTCGAGCACGCGCGGCAGCTGCTGGTCGATCAGCCCGCCTGGCGCATCGGGTCCATCGCCGCCGCCTGCGGGTTCGCCAACGAGCGCACCTTCTACCGGGCCTTCCGGGCCGAAACCGGTATGGCCCCGGGCGAATTCCGGGCCACGCAGCGGCCGCCCGAGCCGGCGGTTCAGCCCAGCAGGGCGCTCGCGTACCAGTCGCGTTCGTTGGTCACACCCGGCGGCACGAAGAAGTAGCCGCCGCCGAAAGGCTGCACGTAGTCGGTCAGCGGCTCGTCGATCAGGCGGGTCTGGATGGTCTCGAACTGCCGGGCGATGTCCTGCTGATAGCAGGAGAAGATGTGCCCGGCCGCGAGATTGCCGTTGGTCTCCACGCCCTGGTCGTAGTTGTAGGAGCGGCGCAGCAGGCGCTGGCGGGCGGTGTCGTCGGTGCGCGGATTGGCCAGGCGGATATGGGAATCCAGCGGAATGACCGAGCCCTTGGGGTCGGCGGCGAAGTCGGGGGTGTCGAATTCGGCATTGCCGTCCAGGGGTGCGCCGGAGTCGCGGCGGCGGCCGAACATGTTCTGCTGCTCGTCGATCGAGACCCGATCCCAGAATTCCACCAGCATGCGGATCACCCGCACCACCTGATAGGTGCCGCCGTGCGTCCAGGCCGGTTCGGCCGGATCATCCACCCAGATCAGCGCTTCGGCATCCGAACCGGTCGGATTGGCCGTGCCGTCCTTGAACCCCAGCAGATTACGACCGGTACCGGACGGCCGCGCCGGAGAGTTGTAGCCGTCGATCTTCCACCGCAGTTGCAGCGCGCCGCGCGTCTGGCGGGTCAGGTCACGGATCGCGTGGTGCACGGTGTCGGGATGGTTGGCGCACAGCTGGATCAGCAGATCACCGTGGGTCCAGGCCGGGTTCGGGGCATCATTGGGAAACACCTTCATGGGGGTGAGGTGCTTCGGGGCGTCGGCGGCCAGTCCGAACCGGTCGTCGAAGAGACTCGCGCCCAATCCGACTGTGACAGTGAGCCCGTCGGCCGGAATGTCCGGACCCAGCACCGCACTGTCGGAGGGCGGGTAGCCCAGTCCGGCGTCCGCGGCGGGACCACCCGCGGTGAGGGCGCGGGCGCGATCGGTGAGGGTCTTCATCAGCGCGGTGAGCCCGTCACGCCCGGTAGCCGTGACGTCGAAGGCGGCGAAACAGGCCGCGCTCTGCTTCGCGGCGGGACCCGGTGTGAGAACACCGGATTGGTGCGCGCCGTGAAAGGGATGACTGGCCGCCGAGGCATCCGGACTCGTGACGGCAGCAGCGTCCACCCGTCCGCCCTCGACGAGCAGCCCCGCGGTCAAGGCGGTGCCTGCGGCCCCGGCGGCAGCGCCGGAGAGAAATCGGCGGCGGCTGACGGACATGTCGGCCCCTTCCAGCTGTCGAGCGAACAACGGTGAGTAGTGGGAGCGGGGCGGATACCGCTCGAGCAGGGTGTGGCGGCGAAAGGCAGATATCCGATGAGCATGAAATAGGGGCGGGCGATACCGGCGGGCTGTCGAGTGCGGTTGGGAAGCGAGCTCCAGGCAGTGTGTAGCGGCGGAAGTAGCTGGCGGTTGACGGTGAATATCAGTGGGCGATGGGCACTTCTAGCAGGCGGGGGACCTGGGCGAGCTGTTCGAGGGCCGCGCCGAGGGCGGCGTCGACCGCTTGGCGCAGCGGGCGGGGGGTTCGGTCGAGCGGACGCCAGGTGGTACCGGCGCGGGTGGCGAGCAGGGCGGTGGTCAAGGTGTCGAGGCGGGTGGCGAGTTGGGTGCGGAGTTGGGGTGCGCGGGCGTCGAGCAGGGGGCCGAGGGCGTCGAGTACCGCGCGGGTGACGTCGATATCGGCCATGGTCAGTGGGTAGGCCGCGCCGCCGCCCTGGTCGTCCGCGCCCGAAAGGTGGTCGCGCTGTGCGTCTTCGAGGATTTCGTGGGCGCGGAGGGACAGGTTGGTGGGGTCACCGGCGAGGTCGTCGCTGCCTAGATTCTGTTGCACCGCGGCGATATCGGTGCCGAGCTGAGTCACGACGGGCAGGAGTTCGGCGGCCGTCTGACCGTGCCAGAGCCCGTATTCGAGGCGGTGCAGGCCGGTGAACGCGGGGTCGGTGACGCCACCGGCGAGACCACCGGGCAGGCCGTCGACGGCGGTGCCCTTGTCGCCGAAGCTGTTGTAGGACGCGCCGACCCGCTCCCATTCCTGCTGCGCGGTGAGCCAATCCGCCTGCGCCGCCGGGATATTGCCCGCGCGCAGGTCGTCGCCGAGGTGACCGACAGCCGTGCTCAATCTGGTCAGAGACTGGCTCGCGTAGGTCTGATATGCGTTGTTCGGACCCGTGAGATCGTCGGCCGAGACCCGTTTCACCGCCACGGGCGCGTCGGATACCTGGCCGTTGACCGTCACGGTGCGCGAGACCGTGGCTTCCTTTCCCGACAGCAGACAGCGCACGGTGTAGTCGCCGCCGCCGAGAGTGGCGGTCAGGTCGGCGGTGGTGGCCGGACCCAGGGTCTCGATCTCCCCGACGATGGCGCCCGAGGCGTCGACGAGGGTGATCTCACCGGCCACGGTGGTCTTGTTGTGGATCGACAGGGTGTGCACGCCCGCGTGCGCCGAAGTCCATTCCGGAGCACAGGAATTCGCACTCACCGAGACCGCGTCGACCGACCCCGCCCGCTTCGAGGGCAGCAACGCGATCACCGCCGCGGCCGCCAGCACCGGGACCAGCACCAGGACGGCGGCGACCGTCGAAAGGCGTCGTCCCGCAATGCGATCCCACCAGTCCGGACCTGGATCGGCCGGTGCCGACGCCTCGGGAACCGCCGTTGCGGCGGCGGTCTTGCCTGCCCGCAGAAAGACCGGGATCACGACGGCCAGGTACACCAGCCACGCGACCACTTGCAGCACAGTCATTTTCGGCGTCAGGTTGGTGATACCGGTGATGATCGACACCCACCAGGAGTTGGGGTCCACCTGCTGCGAGATATCGAAGGCGACCCAGTGCGAGCCGGGCAGCAGGCCCGCGTCCTGTAGGTCACGCAGTCCGTAGGACAGCACGCCCGCCGCGATCACCAGCAGTAGCAGGGCGGTGCGGTTGAAGAAGACACCCAGGTTCAACCGGATCGCCTGACGGAACAGCAACCAGCACAGCGCGATCGCCGCGATCAAGCCGAGGGTGGCCCCCAGCAGCGGCGCGAGGGTCGAACCCGCCGCCTTGACCGCGGTCCACACGAACAGGGTGGCTTCCAGGCCTTCACGGCCGACGGCGAGGAACGCGGTCACCGCGAGCGCGCCCGCGCCGAAGGCTCCGGCGCGCAACACCTCTCCGCGCAGTTGCCGTGACATGGTGGCGGCAGTGCGGCGCATCCAGAACACCATGGCCGTGACCAGTCCGACGGCCAGCACGCTCAGGATGCCCCCGACCGCCTCCTGCGCCGAACTCGACAGCACCGCCGTCGAATACGTCAGCACCGCGGCGAAACTGCCTGCGACGGAGACCGCGCCGAGCAGGCCGAACCACACCGGCGCCGCGGACACCGGCCGCTCGGGGGTGGCGAGCTTGCGCACCGCGGCCAGCAGGATGGTGACCACGAGACCGGCTTCCAGGCCCTCCCGCAGACAGATCAGGAGGTTCGGTACCGCTTCAGCCCAGCTCACTCGATTAAGGTAAGGCATTCCTACATAACGGATCCAGACACCAAACGGCATCGGGCGCCGCGACTTCGGTACTCCTGCGGCGGGCAACCCTCCCAGCGCCGGAACGCGCGAATGAACGAGGCCGCCTCCGCGTAGCCCAACCGGGCCGCCACCTGCTCGGTCGTCATATCGGTGCGATCGAGAAGTTCCTCCGACAGCAACTGCCGGACTTCATCCAGCAACGCGCGAAAAGACGTGCCCTCGTCGTTGAGTCGCCGCGAGAGCGTGCGCGGGCTCATATACAGCCCGGCCGCCACGGTCGCCTGATCCGGAATCTCACCGGGATCGCGCACCAGCAGGTCCCGCACCGAACCGGCTACCCCGCTGCGAGCGTGTCTGCGCGCCAAAAGCTCACGACACAGTTGCTGGCACGCGGCGCGGACGCCCGCGTTCGCCTGCGGCAGCGGCATATCCAGGTGACCGCGGTCGAAGCTCATCTCGTTCGAGGCCGCGCCGAAGTCCGGCTCGACTCCGAAGACGCGGCGGTACGCCGTGGTATCCCGGGGCCGCTGATGGCGGAAGTTCAAGCGGCGCACCGGAATACCGGCTTCGAACAGGGCCCGCGCCAGCATCTGGATGCCGGAGAGCACCCGTTCGGTGAGGAACGCCCGCACATCCTCGGGCGTCTCCTGATCGTCGAACACCAGCCGCGCCTCGTCGCCGGTCTCCTCGAGCCGCAGGCGTCCGAATGCGAAGGCCAACTCCACATATCGCAGTGCCACCTGCACCGCGTCGCGCAGGGTGCGGCTGCTGAGCAGGGCCAGTCCCCACGGTCCGTGCAGGGAGACGCGGTAGCGGCGGCCCGCCTCGACCCCCAGCCCCGCTTCACCGCCGAAGCGGCCGACCAGATTGCGTACCACCGAAAGCTCTTGCCGCGCAGTCACCTTCGCATGCGATGCGCGTCCCGCTCCGGCGGGCAGCCCGGTTCCCGCCAGGCATTCCACCACCCCCATCCCCCGCTCCTCGGCGATTCCCGCCAAGATGTGCACGCTCGAGGTGGTTCTCGGTAGATCCCAGTCCAACATTGTGCGCAGTCCTCGTCGACTTCCAGCAAACTGGCCCAGACGGGCGCGCGCAACATATCAAGTGCAGCGCGCCCGTGGGGCACAACGCCGGTGATTCATCGACGGGACTGATCGAGGACCTCGCGGGCCAGTGCGCGGTACTCCTCCGCGCCGCGCGATTTCGGGGCCCAGGTGGTGAGCGGTTCGCCCGCGATGCTCGCGTCGGGAAAACGAACGGTGCGCGAGATGACCGTCTTGTAGAGCTTGTCGCCGAAGATCTCCGCGACCCGGGTCATCACCTGACGCGAATGCAGCAGGCGCGGATCGAACATCGTCATCACGATGCCGTACAGATCCAGGCCCGGATTGAGCCGCTCCTGCACCTTCTCCATGGTGTCGGTGAGCAGTGCCAGGCCGCGCAGTGCGAAGAATTCGCACTCCATCGGAATGATCACGCCGTCCGCGCAGGCCAGCGCGTTCACGGTGAGCAGGCTAAGCGAAGGCTGGCAGTCGATGAGGATGTAGTCGTAGCGGTCCCGGATGGGATCGAGCACCCGCCGCAGCGCGTGCTCGCGGCCGACCTCGTTGACCAGTTGGATCTCCGCGGCCGACAGGTCGATATTGCTGGGCAGCAGGTCCATGTTCTCGACGCCGCTCTTGACCAGCACCGTATCGATGGACGGGGCGTTGCGGCCCAGCAGGTCATAGACGGTGACGGTCAGATCGTGGTGTGGCACACCCAAACCGGCCGATAGCGCGCCCTGCGGATCGAGATCGACGAGCAGCACGCGCAGACCGGACTCGGCCAACGCGGCACCCAGATTGATAGTGGAGGTGGTCTTTCCGACGCCACCCTTCTGATTGCACAGCGCAACGACCTGCGCCGCGCCCTGCGAGGCGCTCGCATCGCGCGTCCCACCGCGTTCCGCATCGTTTGCCAACATGTCGCCAGGCTAGCCGCTCGAGGCCGCCGGTGATCAACACGTCACGCTGAGTCCTTGCTCACGTCGACGATTTCGGCTGTCCCTCAGTACTTCTCGGGTGAATACCGGCGACAATTCGGTTCGCGACCTTGCGCATGTCGCGACGCGGAGCGTTAGCCGCAGCTACCCTGTCCGGTCCACTCCCTCAACAGCATTCGAACCGCTCAAGACGGCCGGGGGCGCGAGATTGAAACGGCGGCAGTGCGAACAGCGCTGCGGTTCCGAGGCGGCGACCCCGACATGGTGCAGCACCGCGTGGGTGGGAACGATTTCGAGATCGTAGTCGCGCAGGGTGGCGTGCCCGTCGATGATGAGCGCGTGCTCATCGGATGCGCTCGGCGGGTACAGCAGCGTGACCGCCGGGTTGACCACGATATTGCGGCAGGTCACCGGCCCGGGTGCGGCGATGCGGAAACGATCGGATTCGAGGATCGGCTGCTGGGGCGTGGTGTGCGGTCCCAGGTCACCGACGCTGACCAGAAAGGCGAGCCGGTAGCGGCTGATCACGGCCACCAGATCGGATGGGAGCTCCTTCGCACTCATTCCCCCAGAGTAGGTACGTGCGAGACCGGTCAGTGGCCGAATCGAGCACGTTTCCGCATCTTCGGAGGTGAGTTGCGGAAATATATGATTCTGCGGACCCAGCGCAGCTCATTTTCCGAGGATGCGGATTCGAGCCCCGACCATTCGGACTACCCCGATAAGTCCCCCGCCCGCAGATAGATCGGGCTCACGCCGACCTTGATATTGCCGCAGATCAGCGGTTCGGGTTCGACGGCCGGATCCTGCGGGCGCAGCCAGCCGACCTGCCATTCGGTGCCGACCAGATCGAACAGGTAGGCATCGGGGCGGCCGGGGACCGGGATCCGGCGCACCGACTTCGCGCCGTCGAGCCGAAAGGCCAACTCGGCGAACGCCTTCGCCGCCGGATGCTTGACCGGTCGCTGCGCCTCGTCGTAGCCGAAGAGCGCGAACTTCTGAAACAGCAAGGCCAGGAACGAATACGGATCCTGCGGTTGCGGGGTCTCGGGGCTGAGTTGCCAGCAGAAGGTGCGGTCGAGTCCGGATTCCAGGGCGAGGATATTGCGGATCACCAGATCGTCGGCATTGCGGTGATGCCAGGTCGCCTCGGCCTCCGGTGGGCAGCCGACCATGAACATCTGCAGGGTGAGCGGCAATTCGGACATGCGGGCGTAGAGCCGTTCCATGGCGGCGTGCACGCCCGGCGTGATGGCGCGGCCCGATTCGACATCCGCGACGCTCACCGTGTGCCACGGTTTCATCGGGTCCGCGGCGAACACGTCCCCGAGTTCGGCGAACAGTTCGGGGTACTGCACCAGCAGCGGGCCGTTGTATTCGCCCGCGACCACAGGCTTCTCATCACCCGCGGCCCGCATGGCGGCGCGGGCGTTCTCGATCATGGTCGGCACCAGATAGGGGTCGCCGTAGAGGTGGATGTCGAAGACGTCATAGCTTTCGGCAGCCGATCCCATGACGTGCAGCATGAATTCGCGCTCCGGCTCCGGAGCGTCGAGATCGGCGAACACCCCGGGCGAACACCCACCGAGTACCACCTCGGCGCGCGGGTCGGCGCTCTTCACCGCGTCGTGGAACTCCCCCAGATGCCGTGCGTACTCCTGCGCCGAATCCGCCCAGAACAGGGCATTGGATGGTTCGTTCTCGCACTGCCAGAACCTAACCCGCCCCGCGCAGTGCGCGACCAGCGCCCGCACCATGGCGGCGAACACCTCGGGTTCGTACGGTGCCGAGGCGGGCAGCCAATCGGTCGCTCGTGTCGATCCCCATGGCGAGGACGCGGTCACCGTGAACCACACCTCGCTGCCCGCGTCCACCTGTGCGAGCGCCGCATCCACCGCCGCCCAGTCGTAGCGCCCCCGCTCCGGCTCCAATTGCGACCAGTAGAAGAACACCCGCACCCCACCGGCGCTCAGCTCCCGCACCATCGGCGCGAAAGCATCCGGCCCCGCCATCAGCCCGTACTGGATCCCCCGCACGACCCGAGCCGAATCGCTGAATTCTCTGTCATGCCAGCAATGCTCGACCACGCCGCTTGCCGCGCTCTTGCATTCGGTTACGTGCCGCATGCGCGCGGTCGATGCCCGCTACACGGATTCGTCACGGAGATAGACATTCCAGATAAACGCGGCCTGTTCATGAGTGTCGACACCGCCGAAGAACGCCCGCCCCAACCCGTCATGATCAGGGTCGGAATCCCCGGTGACCTCGAGGAACCTGGGCCGGAACACCGCGAATCCGGCATCATCCGTATGCGGTCGATAAGGCACGGCGATCCGGATCGACGAACGCCGATCGGAATAGTCCACCGCGTGCACGATCAACGCATCCGTCCGCCCCCGCTCCCCGGTCAACACCCCGTCCGCCACCAGCACAGCCCGAACCCACTCCGGCCGCCCCGCATCCAACGCCGCCTCCCCCGCCGCCACATCCCCCACATCCCCCTCCGGAAACCGCACAACCGCCCTCTCATCCCCCTCGGTCACATACCCGATCAAGGGAATCAACGGCTGCGATTCGGAGAGGCTCCAAATCCCCTGTGCGGCATAGAAGCCAGCAGTCCCGGCAAGTGCATACACAGCAACAACCCTAACGGCTGAGCCTCCCCCCACCCCCGAACCAACCCCCGCGCGGCGACCACATCGTGAGACCGAGGTCGGCTTCCCCGACCCCCGAACACTATTCGCGAGGAAGTCCCGCTCCGTAATCGATCATGGTGCAAACCCTCTGGTTCGGTTGTCCCGCATTCGGACTGGCGCGAGGAGAACTTCCACCAGTCGTCGAGGTCGTCGTTGATGATCTTGAAATCGGCCATAGTCGGCAGGTGCGGACATCACGACGGCCCCGAGATGACCCGGAGCCGCTGATCTTCCGCTAGGCCGCGTTGGTCGTCGCGGTCCGCACGATTCGGGCGGCAACAGGCGGCCGAAAGGGTTGGCGGACAGGGGATGTGACGCAGGTAACGGGTTTCGAGGCGGGTGGGGCGGGAACAGCGTCGGTTGTCGCTGTTCAGTGGTCAAGGAGCGGACAGTCGCATTACTACTGAGCGGGTGCGGGACAGAGTGCAACGGAGGCGATGATGGGTGCGGACGAGACGGTGCTCGTTCCGGGTGAGACGTGCTGGCGGATCGCTCGGGCGGATCGGCTGGGGTGCATTGTCGACGCGGCCGAATACTTCCGTCACGTCAAATCCGCGATGTTGCAGGCGCGCAAGCGGATCGTGTTGATCGGGTGGGATTTCGACACCAGGATCAGATTCGAACCGCAGGGGCAGACCCTGGAAGGGCCCGATACCCTCGGTGAGTTTCTCTCGTGGCTGCCCAAGCAGCGCCCGGACCTCGATATCTATCTGCTGAAGTGGAACATCGGGGCGATCGCGGCGATCGGACGGGGGATGACGCCGGTCTTCGTGAGCAATTGGATGACCGACCGGCGGCTGCACCTCGAGATCGACGGCGCGCATCCGCTGGGTTCGGCGCATCATCAGAAGATCGTCGTGATCGACGACGCGCTGGCGTTCTGCGGCGGCATCGACATGACCGTGGATCGCTGGGACACCGGCGATCACCGCGACGACAACCACTACCGTACCGACCCGAGTGGCAACCGCTACGGGCCCTGGCACGACGCGACCACCGCCGTGGACGGCGCGGCCGCACGTGCCATGGGCGAATTGGCCCGCGCCCGATGGCAGGCCGCGACAGGTCAAGAGCTGGAACCCGTCGGCGATATCGGCAGTGCTCCTTGGCCACAGGGGCTCGAACCGACCATGCGCGCCGTCGACGTCGGCATCGCCCGGACCCTCCCGGCCCACGCCGACCGGGTCGAAACCCGCGAGATCGAAGCCTTCTACCTGGCGGCCATCGCGGCCGCCACCCGCTCGCTCTACATCGAGAGCCAATACCTGGCTTCCCGCAAGGTCGCCGAGGCGCTGGCCGCGCGACTGCGGGAACCGGAAGGCCCGGAAATCGTCGTGGTGCTGCCGCGTCACGCCGACGGCTGGCTCGAACAGCAGGCGATGGACGGCGCCCGCCGCCGGCTACTGCACCTGCTGTGGAAGGCCGACCACGGCAACCGGCTCGGCGTCTACTACCCCGTGACCGCGGGCGGCGCGCCCGTGTACGTGCACGCGAAAGTCCTGGTGATGGACGACCGCATGCTGCGCGTCGGCTCCTCCAACCTCAACAACCGTTCCATGGGCTTCGACACCGAATGCGATCTGATCGTGGAAGTCACCGACACCACGCCCGACGCCCCACAGCTACGCGAAACCATCCTCGGCATCCGCCGCCAGCTGCTGTGCGAACACCTCGGCGTCGACCCGGCCGAGTTCGACGAAACACTCTCCAGCACAGGCTCACTCGTGAAAACCGTGGAAACCCTCCGCGGCCCCGGGCGCAGCCTCGTCCGGTTCGAGCCGGACACCGTCGAGGACGAGGACAGCCCGCTCGCGGAGAACGACCTGATGGACCCCGAGCGCACGCCACCCAGCCTCTGGGATATCTCCCTGCTGCAACGCGGACTCCGCTACTTCAAGGCCTCGACAGCGCGATAGCACCCTCGGCGGGTCAGCAGGTGATGTAGCCGCCGCTGCCGATCGTGCCCGGTACGACTCGGAGCGGCACCGCGCGGCAGTTTGATCGTGGAGGTACAGCTGACAGCGATTGTGCCATCGGACAATTCGAGACGGCACGTGCGCAAGCTCGTGGGTGGGAGCGGCTGGCGCTCCCATTCCATAGACCTCCGAACGTTATTCGAGGGGAGGTCCCGCACGGCGTCGGGTGGTGCGGGTGCGCAGGTCGGTGAGGGTGGCCACGGCCAACTCACCCACATGATGGCGGGTGTTGACCTGCGGGATACCGGTCGGATCCAAGGGCGGTGGCGCGATCCAACCGGTTCGGCCCGCATGCGGTGAATCCGGTGGCATGACAACCGTTTTCCAGCCATTGGGGGTGTCGTTGACCAGTGCGTGGCAGGCATCGCAGGCCAAAGTCAGATTCTCGATATCCGTCGGGCCACCCTTGGACCAGTCGGTGATGTGATGCACCGCAGCCAAAGTCGAAGGTGCGTTGCAGCCGGGACGGGTGCAGCCGCGTTCGGCGGCGATCAACGCCAGGCGTTGTGCCGGGTTGGCCAGGCGGTGCACCTTACCCAGGTGCAAGGGCATGCCGTTGTGGTCGAAGATCGCCAGAAACGGGGTCGACTTCTCGGCCAACCGCAACGCTTCCGGAAGAGGAACGCTGCCACCGGATGCGGTGGTCGCGACACCGGCACGGGCTTCGACCTCAGCCAGGCTCATCGTGAGAATCCTCGAGACCGGAAGACCGCGATGGTCTCCCAGGCGGGCGGGGCCGCGTTCGGGGCGCAGGAATGCCACCAACGCATCGTGATTGCGTTGCGCCGTCGAACGCCGATCGCGACTTGCCGCAGCGTCGAGGACATCGCGGTCGACGTGTTCGGGGACCCACGGGCTTTCGGGATCGCACGGGTTGCACATGCCAGGTCGGGCGAGTTTGGCGAGGACGGGTTCGAGCAACTCACGCAATGTCGTGGTGATTTCACCGCTGAGCGGCGACAGGCCGTCGACACGGCACTTACCCAGCGTGACGCCGCGCCCGCGTTGGCGGTCTTCGTCATCGGTGAGGCTGCCGTCGGGGTCGAGATAGGCCAGGATGCGGTCACCGATCTTCGGGAGATCATCCGGGGTGGTGTTCGTGGCGAACTCGGCCAACTGGAACTCGACTGTCTCGCGTTGTGAGACATCGAGTTTCACCGGCAGTCGGTCCATGATCCGCCCGATGACCCGCGCATGCTCAGCTGATACCAGTCCGACCGATTGCGCGGCCGCAGTCCATGGCAGCCAGGGCGGCAGCATCTGTCCGGACACTTCGCGCATGCCGAGCAGGGTCGCGGCCCGACACCGGGCGCGTGCGTCGGCAGCACCGAGATGCAGAGTGTGTTCGAGAAAACGCGGCATCGACTTCAACCCGGATTGCGCCGGAATGCCACGCATTTCGATCTGATTGAGCACCCGATGCTGCACTGCGGCCATCCGGCGCGTGCACGATTCCAGCTCTCGCAACAGTTCCACGATCTCGGAATCCGACATCGGATCGAGGTTGTCCCCGGCAAGGAAATCCACGTCATCGGAAAGGGCCGCCACATGAATTGCGGCAGCCGCTTCGCGAATTTCCCCTCCCCGAGTCATATCACAATTCTACGCCGAAAATATCCGCCATTGAATTGAATTACATTGCGATATCAAGGTTTTCAGAATTCGGCCGTCACATAGCGGCGCACCCGCCGGTGCTGACCGGTGTTCGGTCGGCGCTCGCGGTGTCCAGGGTCGGTCGGAGTTGGTCGAGGGTCAGGGCGAAGCCGGTGTCGGACTCGTCGGAGCCGAAGACCATGCCGAGGACTCGGCCCGCCGAGTCGATGAGGGGGCCGCCGGAGTCGCCTTCACGGACCTTGCCGCGGATGGCGTAGACCTGCCGTTCGGCGGTGCCGGTGTGGTAGATGTCGGCCCAGAATTTGGTGTCGGAGCCTCGGATTCGGGCTGCGGCGGCGGTGTAGGGGCCGTTGGCCGGGTAGCCGACCACGAGTGCGTTGGCACCGTGGGTCAGAGGGGCGGGGGCCTGGGTGAGGGGTAGTTCGGTGAGGGTGGGGACGGCCAGGACCGCGATGTCGATCTTCGGGTCGAAGGCGACGACGGTCGCGGGGAGGGTGCCCGCGACAGTATCGACCGTGACCGTGCGGGTGCCCGCTACGACATGGGCGTTGGTTATGACGCGCTGCGGGGCGATCACGAAACCGGAGCCGTGCTGGATTCGTTTGCAGTCGGGGGCGGAGCCGTGCACGCGTAGCACGCGGGCTTGGACGGCTCGCGGTGTGGAGGTGGTGAGCAGGGAGGGGTCGGGTGGGTCGACGGCTACGTCGGCGACGAAGCCGACCGGCATCACCGAATCGGTGAAGCCCGAGGTGTGCAGCAGGGCAGTCAGTTCGGCGGGTGCCTCGCGCAGCCAGTCAGGTCCGAGGTCGCCGACTCCGGCCAGGATGCGGGAGCCGCGCACAGCGTCGCCGACCGGGCCCAGCGGGGTGGACAGCGGCAGGGCCAGCAGCCAGCAGGCGCACAGGACGGCGACCATGTGCACCGCCGAGCCGGTGCACGAATCCGCGACGCGCAGCGTCGGTCCGCGCAGTCGCTTGCGGACGGCGGCCGCGAGCACGAGTGCGGCGGTCTGCCCGGCCGCCACCAGACCGACCATCACCAGCACCGCGAGCAGTAGACGGGCCAGGCCGGGCCGCAGCCACGTGACCAGGTGCGGCGCAACGAGAATCCCGATGATCGCACCGGCCGCGACGCCCAGGAAGCTCAGCCCGGCGGTGACCGCCCCGCGCCGCCAGCCCTGCCACGCGGCCAGCGCGAGTAGCACGAGCAGTATCAGGTCGATCCAGAGTGAAGCGGGCACGGCATCACCCCCGGTCCGACATTCGGGTCCGGAGGTGGTCACCGGCGCGAATGTCGTTGCCTCTAGTCGAATGTTTCTACCTGGAAATGATGGCCTTCGCGAGAGTACCGACCGGACCGCACAATTGCCATGGGTTCGCCGGTGACAACAGGATTCGCCGCCCTCGCAAGAAAGCCGCGCCCTTGCGAGAATCCGCGCGCGATCACCGCGGCAGCAGGGTGACCAGCGCGTTCCGGGCAGGACTCAGACCGGTGTGCAGACGACGCGGCGGTTCCAGCTCACCGGTCGTGGGCTGGATCCGACGCTGTTCGAGGATGGCGCGGAACAGGATTCGCGCCTCGAGCAGTGCGAACGGGGCACCGAGACAGCGGTGTGAGCCGCCGCCGAAGGGCAGCCAGGTGTGACCGTTGGGTCGTTCGTCGAGGAAGCGCTCGGGGCGGAAGGACATCGGGTCCGGATAGTGCTCGGGGGATTCGTGAATCAGCAGGATCGGCAGCACGACGATGGTGCCCTTGGGAATCCGCAGTCCGTTGATCTCGGTGTCGCGCGCGGCCCGGCGACCGGTGAACGGCGACACCGGACGCACCCGCATGGTCTCGGCGACGACCGCGTCGAGGTAGGCGTCGAAGCGGGCGTCGTCCTCAGCGAGCGAGTCGAGTTCGGCCAGCACCTTCGGATGCCCGGCGAGCATGGTGGCGATCCAGCCCACGGTGATGGCGGTGGTCTCGTAGGCGCCCAGCAGGATTCCGCGCAGGTTGCGCGCCAGCGCCACATCGTCGTGCGGATCGAGTTCGGTGCCGACGTATCGCGAGAGCATGTCCTGACGGTCGACCCCGTCACCGAGCGCGGCGCGGCGGGCCGCGATCTCCTCCACCAGCAACCGGTCGACCAGCGCCTGCCCGCGCCGCAGCGGCGGATAGGGCGGGGTGTATCCGCCCAGCAGCGGGGTGAGCATGGTGGCTACCAGGAACCCCCGGCTCTCGATCGCCTCGAACCAGTGGATCACCGCCTGCCGCAACCGGTCCCGCCGAGCCACTGGCACGTCCCCGAACACCACCTCGAGCAGCACGCCCAGCGCCAGGTCATAGCCGACGCGCACGAACTCGATCGGTTCGCCGACCGGCCAGCCGGGCAGCTCGCGCTGCACCGCCGCCACCATCACGTCCTGGTAGGAGCGCACCGCCTTGTGCTGGAACGGCGGCGAGTACAGCCGACGTTCGCGCCGGTGCGCCTCGCCCTCGAGGAACACCAGGGTTTCGCGGCCGAAGAGCCGGTCATGATTGGAGACCCGCTTCAGCAGCTGCCCCACGGAGAAGTCCTCGTGATTGGTGAAAACCTCTCGCACATCGTCCATGTCGTGGGTGATCAGCATGGTCGGGAAGCCCGGCGGTGCGACGGTGAAGCGTTTGCCCAGCGCCATCAGCGGTGAGTCGTGGGTGCCGGGGCGGATCAGGCCGCCGAGTTGCGCGAGGTCGCGGGTGCGCAGCCGGGGCAGGTGGTGCAGTGATGCGGGAGCGTGTGACACGCAGTCATCCTCACCGCTGAACCGGTTACAGGCAATCGCGAAATCCGCGCCGCCGCAATGAGTGTCGGAGGAGTTGCTGCCCCCAATATTCGGGGCGCGCAGCAGCGAATTCGATCTCGCCGACCCACTGCGCGGGTGGAAGGATGGCTATATCGTGACCCCTTTCGGCCACGACGCGCCCCGGGTTGTTCCCCGTCCCGGGTAAGCGCGATCGGCCGGAGCTCGAGTTTCATCGGTTAGAGGAAGTAGTTCGTGCACAACACTTTCGTCGACACACTGTTCGCTCAGGTCGAGAACCGGCCTACCGCACTGGTCTACCGGTTCCTGGACAGCGGTGACGTCGACGGCGTCGTCCGTGACGTGACCTACGCGGAGCTCGGCCTGCGGGTGCGGGCCATCGCAACGGCACTGCGGGATGCGCTATCACACTCGGCCGCCGACGCCCCCCGCGCACTGCTGCTCTACCCCGCGGGCCCGGAGTTTGCCGAGGCTTTCCTGGGCTGTCTGGCCGCGGGCGTGGTGGCGGTGCCCGCGCCACTGCCGGAGTGGGACAACCGGTCCCTGCGGCGGCTGCGGCGCATGGTGACGCACGCCGAGGTGGACGTGGTCCTCGCCCCGCAGCGGGTGGTCGCGGATTCGGCGGCGCTGTGCGCGGAGATTCCGGAGCTGTCGGCGGTGCGCTGGCTGGCCACCGACGAACTCGCCGACGAGCTGGCCACCGGTTGGCGCGCACCGCGATTGGGACCCGATTCGGTGGCGTTCATCCAGTACACCTCCGGTTCCACCAGCGCACCGCGCGGAGTGCTGCTCACGCACGAAAACCTGCTGCACAATCAGGCGGCGCTGGCCGACGGGCTCGGGCACGACGCCTCGATCGCCGAATCCTGGGACGGCGCGCTGTTCGCCAGCTGGCTGCCGCTCTATCACGACATGGGCCTCATCGCGCCACTGCTGCACACGGTGTACCTCGGCGCGCATTCGGTGCTGATGTCGCCGCTGCACTTCCTGCAGCGACCCGAGCGCTGGCTGCGCGCGATCTCCGAGTCCCGCGCCCACACCAGCGGCGGCCCCAACTTCGCCTACGAACTCAGCGCCCGCAAGATCACCCCCGAACACCTCGACGGACTGGATCTGTCGCGCTGGCGGGTGGCGTTCAACGGGTCCGAGCCGGTGCGGCCCGCGACAATGCGGCGCTTCACCGAACGGTTCGCGCCCGCCGGATTCCGGGCCAAAGCCCATCAGCCGGTATACGGTCTGGCCGAAGCCACGCTGATCGTGTCCGCGTCGTCGACCACGGACGCGCCGGTCATCCGGCCCGCCCAGCTCGACGGCCGACCGGCCGAACTCGCCGGTGTCGGACGGCCGGTCGCGGGGATCACCGTCGAGGTCGTCGATCCGGAGCACGGGACCGTGTGCGCCGAGGGCGTCGAGGGCGAGATCTGGGTCGCCGGAAACAGCGTCGCCGCAGGATATTTCCGCGATGAGCAGGCCACCGCCGACGTGTTCGGGGCCCGGCTGCCGGGCGACGAACGCCGGTATCTGCGCACCGGCGATCTCGGATTGCGTTCCGCCGGCGAACTTTTCGTGACCGGTCGCCACAAGGATCTGCTGATCATCGACGGCCGCAACCACTATCCGCAGGACCTGGAGGCGACGGTCGAGACCGCGCACACCGGCATCCGACCCGGCTGCACCGCGGTGTTCTCCGTCGAATTGGACGCGACCGAGCAACCGGTGGTGGTGACCGAGGTGCGCGGCGAGGATCCCGACGAACTGGTCGCCATCGAGGCCGCCGTGCGCGGCGCGGTCGCCACCGAGCACGGACTGGCCCTGGCCTCGGTGCTGCTGTTGCGTCCGGGCACCATCTTCAAGACCAGCAGTGGCAAGATCCAGCGTTCGGCGTGCCGGGCGGCCTATCACTCCGGGGAACTGCTCGAGCTGCTGGCCGGTCGCCTCGCCTCGCCCGAGGACGAGCTCTACGACTTCGAAACCCCGCCTGCCGTGGCCGAATCCGACGAGGAGCCGTCCGCCGAGGCGGTGCGCGGCTGGCTGGTGACGGCGATCGCGCAGCAGGCGTCGCTGGACCCCGAGCGCATCGACGTGCACCTGCCGATGGTCGAATTCGGTTTGGGCTCACACGATCTGGTGGAGCTGGTCGTCGACCTCTCCGATTTCGTGGGCCGCTACGTCGACACCAACATGTTCTTCGACCACCCAACCATCGACGGGGTGGCGCGCGCGCTCGCGCCCGCCGCGCCGATCATGGCCGTGCAGCCGGAGGCAGCGGCGGCACCCGAAGTCGCTGTCGCGGTGGATGACACCGACGATGACGCCATCGCGATCCTGTCCATGGCCTGCCGCTTTCCGGGTGCCGCGGACTCTCCGGAGGCGCTTTGGCAACTACTGGACTCCTACAGTGACGGTCTCAGCGAGGTGCCCGAGGGCCGCTGGGACATCGACGGCCTCTACGACCCCGACACCACCGCCGTCGGCAAGGCGTACAGCTTCCGCGGTGGATATGTCGACGGCGTCGACCGTTTCGACGCCGCGTTCTTCGGCATCGGTCCGCGCGAGGCCGCGGTGATGGATCCGCAGCAGCGCATGATGCTGCAACTGGCCTGGGAGGCCATCGAGCGTTCGGGGCGCGATCCGCGCACCCTGCACGGCAGCGCGACCGGCGTGTATCTCGGCGTGTACGGCACCGGGTACCTGGCCGATCCGGCACCCGAACAGTTGAACGGCCAGGTGGGCACGGGTCTTTCGCCGAGTGTGGCGTCCGGGCGCATCTCCTACACGCTGGGCCTGCACGGTCCGGCGATCACCCTGGACACCGCGTGCTCGTCCTCGATCGTGGCCATGCATTCGGCGATGGCCGCACTGCGCTCCGGCGAATGCGATATGGCGCTGGCGGGCGGGGCGACGCTGCTGATGTCGCCGATCGCGCACATCGAACTGTGCAAGCTGGGTGTGCTGTCGCCCTCGGGCCGCTGCGCGCCGTTCTCCGCCGAGGCCGACGGGACGGTGTGGGCCGAAGGCGCGGGGCTGGTGCTGCTCAAGCGGCTCGGCGACGCGCGCCGCGACGGTGATCGGGTGCTGGCGGTGGTGCGCGGGTCGGCGGTCAACCAGGACGGCCGCAGCCAGGGATTGAGCGCGCCCAATGGTGCTGCGCAGGAACAGGTGCTGCGGTCGGCGCTGCGGGTGTCGGGGCTGTCGCCGCACGATATCGACTATGTGGAGGCGCACGGCACCGGCACCGCGCTCGGTGATCCGATCGAGGCGCGGGCGCTGGCACGGGTATTCGGTCCGGACCGCGATCCGCTGCGGCCGTTGGGAATCGGTTCGCTGAAGTCGAACGTCGGACACACGCAGGCGGCGGCGGGCGTGGGCAGCGTCATCAAGCTGGTGCTCGCACTTCAGCACGAGCGCATTCCCGCCACCTTGAACGCGAAAACACCTTCGGAGCACGTGGATTGGGCACGCAGCGGCGTGGCGGTCGCGTCGGACACGCTGCCGTGGCCGCGCGGTGAGCGGCCCCGCCGCGCCGGAGTGAGCGCCTTCGGATTGAGCGGGACCAACGCGCACCTGATTCTCGAGGAGCCGCCGCTGAACTCCACGGTCGCGCCGGAGTCCTCGGCGACCGCCGATGGCCCACTGCTGCTGCCGATTTCGGCCCGCAGCCCGCAGTCGCTACAGGGACAGGCCGAACGCCTGCTGCACGCGGTGCTCACCGACCCCGACCTCGCACCGGGCCCGGTGGCACGCGCGCTGGCCACCCAGCGGACCCGCTTCGAGCGTCGCGCCGTCGTGGTGGCGGCCGATCGCGACGAGATGCTCGGCGCGCTGCGAGATCTGGTGGACGGCAACTCCTCCCCCAATGTCGTCACCGGTGCGGGCGCGGTGCTGACCAATGCCAAGACCGCGTTCGTCTTCCCCGGCCAGGGCACGCAGTGGGTCGGCATGGCCCGCGACCTGCTCGCCGCCGATGAGGTCTACCGCGCCGAATTCGAGCAGTGCGACAAGGCTTTCCGCGCCCATACCGGCTGGTCGCTGGTGGAGCGCCTGCACGCCATGACCTTCGAGGATCTCTACAACTTCCCGGTGGTGCAGCCGCTGCTGTTCGCGACCATGGCCTCGCTGGCCGCCTCCTGGCGAGCGGCGGGGGTGGTGCCGGACGCGGTGATCGGCCACAGCATCGGCGAGGTCGCCGCGGCCTACTGCTGCGGAGCGATCGAATTGAGCGATGCCGCACGGATCATCGTCACCCGGGCGCGCCTGCTGCAGGCCATCGAGGAACCCGCCTCGATGGCCATGATCGGGCTGCCCGCCGCCGAACTGGCCCCGCGGCTGGCCGCCTACGACGGCAAGGTGTCGATCGCGGCGATCAATGTGCTGCGGTCCTCGATGGTCGCCGGTGAGCAGGCAGCGGTCGAGCAGCTGCTGGCCGACCTCGGCGGCGAGGGCATCGTGACCCGCCTGCGGTCGGCGGGTCCCGGCCTGGCCGGGCACTGCGGGCTGCTGGATTCCACCCGGGAGCGCATGCTCGCCGAGCTGGCCGACATCACCGCCGATGCGCCTGCCACACCGTGGTATTCGACCGTCACGGGTGAGCCGGTGACCGCGGCGATCGACTCCGGGTACTGGTATCGCAATACCCGCGAGACCGTGCTGTTCGCGCCCACCGTCGAGCGCATGATCGAGGACGGCTTCCGGTTCTTCGTCGAACTGGGTGTGCATCCGGCGATGTCGGCGGCCGTGGCGCAGGTGGCCGAGGAGGTCGGGCGCGAGGTGGTCTCGGTCGGCTCGCTGGTGCGCGAGCAGGACGGCCCGCTGAGCCTGGCGCGGGCGCGGGCGGCACTGCATGTGGCCGGTCACGAACTCGACTGGGACGCACTGCTTCCCGAATACGCGCCGGTGGAGCTGCCGACGTACGCCTTCGACGAGCGCCGCTTCTGGACCGAGCGGATCAGCCGCGACACCGCCTCGCTCGGACTCGCCGACGTCGATCATCCGCTGCTGGGTGCGATTGTGCCGCAACCGGATTCGGACGGAGTGCTGCTGACCGGGCGGGTGTCGCGACGACAGCAGCCGTGGGTCAGCGAGCACGCGGGTCCGGATGCCGTACTGCTGCCCGGCACGGCGCTGGTCGAGCTGGCCATTCGCGCGGGCGATGAGGTGGACTGCCCGGCGGTACGCGAACTGGTATTGCGGGCTCCGCTGCTGATACCCGAGCGCGGCAGCGTGCAGGTGCAGGCCGTGGTCGGCGCACTCGACGCGCAGGACCGCCGCAGCGTGCGCGTGTACGCCCGCGACGAACAGGATCCGGACGCGAGCTGGACGCTGCACGCCGACGGCCTGGTGGGCGAGGACACCGATCTCACACCGCCGCAGCTGGATTCGACGGTGTGGCCGCCGCACGACGCCGAGCCCGTCGATGTCGAGGCCCTGTACGCCGAGCTGTTCACGCGCGGACATCACTACGGTCCGCTGTTCCGCTCGTTGCGTGCTGCCTGGCGGCGCGGGGACGAGATCTTCGCCGATATCGAACTGCCCGAGTCCGCGCACGGCGATGCCGCGGCCTTCGGTATTCATCCCGCGCTGCTGGATTCCGCGCTGCACGCGACCGCGCTGTTCGCCGCCGACGGCGCGCACGCGCTGCTGCCGTTCGCGTGGAACGGGGTGGCGCTGTGGGCGTCGGGTGCCACCGCGCTGCGGGTCCGGCTCAGCCGGTCGGGCGTGGACAGTGTGACGCTGTCCGCGACCGACCGGTCCGGGCGGCCGGTGGTCTCGGTGGGGTCGGTGCTGTTGCGGCCGGTCGCGGCCGCGCAGTGGGATGCCGCGGCGGTCGCGCCGGGGTATCGGCGACTGTTCGAGCTGGAGTGGATCGAGCTCGCGGTGCCGAACCCGGCGCGGGCGATCACGGTGCGCGAGTGGGATTCCGCTGAGGCCGGCACCGCCGACGTCATCACTCTCACTGTCCCCCAGGGTGATTCACCGGAGCAGGTGCACGCGACCGCGCGGCGGACATTGGCGGCATTGCAGGAGGTGCTCGCCGACAGCCGATTCGAGCGGACGACGCTGCTGGTGCGGACTCGCGGAGCGGTCTGCGCGCGGCCCGGTGAGGTCCCGGATGCCGCGGGTGCGGTGGTGTGGGGTCTGGTGCGCTCGGCGCAGTCGGAGAACCCGGACCGGATCGTGCTGCTCGACACCGTCGAGGGCGAGGCGGATATCGCCGCGCTGCTCGCCACCGGCGAGTCACAGCTGGCCGTTCGCCCTGCGGCCGTGTTGATTCCACGGCTGAGGCGGGTGGCCCAGCCCACCGTGCCACCGGGCCGAGTGCGGCTCGGTGGCACGGTGCTCATCACCGGTGCCCCCGGACGACTCGGCTCGGCGCTGGCCCGGCATCTCGCGGATGCCTACGGCGTCCGGGAGCTGGTGCTGGTCAGCCGCCGCGGCATCGACGGTCCCGGTGGTGCGATGCTGCGCGACGACCTCGAAAGCCGGGGTGTGCGGGTGCGATTCGAGGCCTGCGATATCACCGACCGTGCCGCGCTGGCCCGGTTGCTGGAGGATCTGCCGCTGGCCGGGGTGATCCACGCGGCCACCGTCCTCGAGGACACCACGCTCGGCTCGCTCACGGCCGAGTCGCTGTCGCGGGTGCTGCGGCCCAAGGTCGATGCGGCACAGCATCTCCACGACCTGACCGCCGACCGCGACCTCGAGCTGTTCGTGCTGTTCTCGGCGGGCGGCGGGCTGTTCGGCACCCCCGGGCAGGCCAATTACGCGGCGGCCAACGCCTACCTCGACACCCTCGCGCTGCGCCGCCGCGCCCAGGGGCTGCCCGCGCAGGCGCTGGCCTGGGGTCCGTGGGAGGTCGATATGCACGACCACTACGGGCAGGCCGATATCCGGCGCATCGAACGCGCCGGGATCCGCCCGTTCTCGGTGCCGCAGGGCATGGCCTGCTTCGATGCCGCGCTGCGACTCGGCGACCCGATTCTGGTTCCGCTGCTGGTGGATCCGGCCATGCTGCGCCGCACGCCGAGCGTGCCACCGCTGCTGCGCGGACTGGTGCGCCGGGCCGGTAAGCGGGCGGTCGCCGATCGGGCGACCCTCACCGCGGCGGCGGGCACCCGGTTCGCCGAGCAGCTGCGCGCACTACCGCAGTCGGAGGCCATCGCGCTCGCGGTGGCGGCACTGGGCGAATGGACCGGGCAGGTGCTCGGGCACACCGGCAGTGCGACCGTCGCGACGGAGCAGACCTTCCAGAGTCTGGGTCTGGACTCGCTGATGGCGATCGAGTTGCGCAACAAAGTGCGCGAGCACACGGGGGTCGCGGTGCCGCTGGGCACCATCCTGGCCGAACAGAACCTCACCGACCTGGCCGGATTCCTGGTCGCGGAAGTGCTGCGGCAGCCCGGAACCGGCGCGGCCGATACGGTCGCCGAGGTGCCCGAGGTCGAGGTGCTGCCGGTGACCCGCGACATGATGCGGTTGCTGCGCACCGAACAGCTCGGCATTCCCAGCGCGGCGCAGACCGGTGGCGTGGCGGTGCGATTGTCGGCGCCTGTCTCGCGGGAGCTGTTGCAACGGGCCGTGATTCGGCTCGCGCACCGGCATGCCGCGCTGCGCACCACCATTCACCCGAGCGCCGAGCACGGGCGGCAGCTCGAGGTTCGGCGCACGCCGGGTGAGCTCGCGGTGTGGCGCGAAGTGGATCGAGTCGACGATGTGGTGGTGCAGCGGCACTTCCGGGAGCTGATGGCGAAGCCGTTCGATCTGGAGACCGGTCCGCTGTGGCGGTTCGAACTGCTGTCGAGTGAATCCGATGCTCCCGTACTGCTTTTCGGCGCGCATCACAGCATGAGCGATGTGCAGTCGATGCTGCTGGTCGCGGGGGAACTCGCGGCCGAGCTGTCAGGGGTGGCGCTCGAGGACGTGGTCACCAACCGCGACATCCACCAGCTGCTCGCGGCGCAACCCACACGGGACCGCGGTGAGACGCCCGGTACGCACTGGCGGGAGGTCTTCGACGGGGCTCGGCGATTGGAGCTGACGCTCGCGAATCCGCGTCCCGCACAGCGCAGCTACGGTGCGGGCGCGGTCGCGGTGACGATGCCCGCCGGGCTGCACGATCGGGTCGCGGAACGAGCCCGTGAACTCGAGATCACCCCGGCGGCCGTGTTCCTGGGCGCGCTGAGCGTGCTGCTGGCGCGGCGGCAGCGGGTGCAGCGGTTCGCGGTCGCGGTGCCGGTGGACACCCGCATGCACGCCGACGCGACGTCTGCGGTCGGGTACTTCGGTGTGCCCGTGCCGTTCCCGGCGCGTGTCACCGGCGCCGACCTGGTCGTCGATGTGCTGCGGCGCACCGGTGAGCGGCTGCGCAACCTGCTCGCGCCCGGTGCCGGTTTCGCCGAGGCGCTGGCCGCGCTGGCCGGTGCGGGACTGCATCGGGACGACGCGCCGCTGGTGGAGGTGTACTTCAACTATCTGCGCGCCAATTCCGCTGTCGCCGCGGCCGAGATCGTGCCGGTGAGCACCGGGTATTCCGATCTGGATCTGATGGTGGCGGTGCTGCCGGATACCGGGCAGGTGTGGTTCACCTACAACAGCGACATCATCGACGCGCAGTCCTGTGTCGACTTCGGCACCGAGTATCTGGCGACCGTGGCAGCGGTGACAGCGGACCCGGGTGCGCAGGCTCGGCCCGATCTCGTTGAGCAGCAGCCGGTTGCGGGGATCCGCGCGGCACTCGGCGCAACCTTCGCGCTGGGCAGGCTGCCGGAGTTGTTGACCGCGGCGTCGGCAGACAGCACGGCGATCACCGTGGCCGAAGCGCCGTATCACCAGCTGCTGGCCGGGCTGCGCGATCCGTCCGGCGTATTCACGCAGGCATCGACGTCGCTGAGCATCGTGCTGCTGCGCGCTGCCGACCTCGAACGATTCGGTGAGCTTTCGGACGATCTGCTCACCGAACTGGCGGTCGAATATCCGGCGGCCGTGCGCGAATTGGCCGAGCGCACGCGACGGCCGGTGATCGTCGGGATACTGCCGACCGCCCAGCCGCAGAATCGGCTGGCGGAATGGGAGCGGGTCGTCACCGCGGAGCTGCGCGAGATCCCCGGGGTCGCGCTGCTCGATGCGGCGGAGTGGACGCGAATCCATCCGGTGGACACGCCTTTCGACGACCGCACCGACGTCCTCGCGCATCTGCCCTTCTCCCCCGAGTTCCAGGCGGCCGTCGCGCTCACCCTGGTCTCGGTGGTGGCGGCGGTGAGCGAGCCCGCACCGAAGGTGATCGTGGTCGACGGCGACGACACCCTGTGGGGTGGGATCGCGGGCGAAATCGGTGCCGAGGCAGTGCTGTTCGACGCGCCTCGCCTGGCATTGGCTCGACGGTTGGCGCAGTGGCGGGCGGCGGGCACCCTGCTGGTGCTGCTGACCAACAACGACCCCGACACAGTGCGTGCAGTCCTCAGGAGAGACGAGAGTCCCTTGCATGCTGAGGATTTCGCGCTGATCGATGCGGGGTGGGCCGCCAAACCGGCCCGGCTCGAAGGGGTGGCGAACACGCTGGGGCTCGGCCTGGACACCTTCAGCTATCTCGACGACAACCCGGTCGAGATCGCGCGCATGCGGGCCGAGGTGCCCGAGGTGCTGTCGGTGACCTGTCCGCCCGCCGTCGAACTGGAGTCGTTCCTGACGCGCCTGTGGCCGATGACGCCCCGGGCCGCCACCGAGGAGGACCGCTCACGCGCGGAGTTCTACCGCCGTGAACGCGACCGCGACACCGCCCGGGCCGGAATCGCATTCGAGCAGTTCCTGGCCGGGCTGGAACTCGAGGTCGGCATCGAACAGCTCACCGACGCCACTGTCGAGCGCGCCCACCAGCTGGTGCGCCGCACCACCCAGTTCACCCTGGGTGCGGTCACCACCGACGACCTCGACCGGTGGCGCGCCGCCGGTGAGGTGTGGACGGCCACCGCCCGCGACCGCTTCGGCGACTACGGCCTCATCTCCGTACTCGGCCTCGAGGCCGAGGGGGACACGCTGTGGATTCGAGGCTGGCAGCTCAGCTGCCGCGCCCTCGGCCGCGGCATCGAGGACCAGCTGCTGCACTGGGTCGCCGACCGCGCCGAAGCCCTCGGCCGCACCACGATCCGCCTCATCGTCGAGCACACCCCCCGCAACGCACCCGCCCGTCAGCTGGCAACCCGCCTGCTCGGCGGTAACGCCCCGGCCGCACCGGACGGTAACCCCGTCGAACAGCGGCTGGACGTGTCGGTGTCTCCGGACCGGCTGCGCACCTTCCGATCCTGGGACGCGCGGTCCTTCGACCAGGAGGAGACCCGGTGACCGATCTCGACGCATACATGCCAACGCCCGGCACGACAACATCCGTCGACCGCCGACGCCTGGGCGAAAGCCTCGAGCGCGGCACAACCACCATGGATGTGGCCAGTCTCCTCGCTCGCGCCGGCGCCGGAACCCGTCCGGCGCCGGATTCGCAGCCTGCCCCGAGCGTTCCAGCCGGTCATAGCGTGGAGCCAGATTCGCCCACCGCAGTTGGTGATACACCGACGGCGGGTGCTTCAGCCGGTTCAGGCGTGCCCACATCGGGTTTCGCGTCAACGCGGGCGCTGCGGCGGTGGCAGGTGGAGGAGTTGGCGGAGGCCATCGCGGCGGTGGCGGGGCGGTCGCTGCCGGGGACGATGGATGTCGATACCGACTTCTTCGATGCGGGTGGGACATCCATCGCGGCCGTCGAGTTGCTGGGGGTGCTGGATCGGGAGCTCGATATTCGGCCGGATCTGGATACCGTGTTCTTCGATGCGCGGCCTCGGCGGCTGGCCCATCGGTGGCTCGCCGACAATCCGGAAGCTGTTGCACCGCAGGCCGATCTGGCGCAGACGCTGGGCAGCGCCGTGCGGGAGGCTGCCATGCCGGCGGGAACCGCAGAGAACGATCCGACCGGTTCGTGGTTCGCCACGACCGCTGAAGGTGACGAGTTCGATGCCGCTGAGCGGTCCGAACGACCGGCGCAGACCGGCGTGCCCGAACGGCTTCCGGCGAATGTTCGCCGGATCGGTGGCAACGCCGAAGCGTTCGTCGATACCGACGATCTCGCGCAGATGTTCGCGGATCTGGGTGGGGCGGATCGACTTCCGCTCGTCGGGCCGGTGGAGCGGGTCGCGCCACAGCGGATTCTGCTGACCGGGGCGACCGGGTTCCTGGGCAGCCATCTGCTACTGGATCTGTTGCGGCACAGTGCCGCTCATGTGTTCTGCCTGGTGCGCGCCGACACCGACGAGGACGCGTTGAAGCGCCTCGAGGAGGGGCTGCGGCGGTTCTCGCTGCCGTGGTCGCGGGAGGTGGCGCGGCGGGTCACGGCGGTGGCCGGGGATCTGCGGTCGCCGCGGCTCGGGCTGGACGGGCAGCGGTGGGAGGAGCTGGCCGCTGAGGTCGATTCGATCGTGAACGCCGGTGCGGCGGTGGACTTCCTGCGCGGGTATCCCTCGCTGCGGGCCACCAATGTACTCGGTCCGCTGACCCTGGCGGAGCTGGCGGCGACGGGGCGGCCGAAGCCGATTCACCACGTGTCGTCGCTGGCGGTGTTCAACGGGTCGCGGGCGAGCCTGCTCGCCGAGGACGAGCCGACCGCGAATGTCGCGGCGCTGCCGATCGGCTACGACCGGTCCAAGTGGGCGGCGGAGGCGATGCTGCGGCGGGCCGGGGAACACGGATTGACCGTCACGGTGTTGCGTGCGGGCGGGATCGGCGCGCATCCGGACACCGGGGCGCACAATGCGCGGGATCTCAACGCCGGAATCACGGCCGCGCTCATGCGATTCCGCACCGTGCCCGGCTTCCGATACCTCAACGCCGCCCCGGTGGACTGGGTGAGCCGGGTGGCCGCCGAGATCGTGTGCACGCCCGGCGCGTGGGGTCACACCTACCATCTGACCGGCGCGCCGACCTCCCTCGAACAGCTCGTCGCCGAGACCACCGTGGGCGGACTCGGTGTGCGCGTACAGCATTGGGAGCAGTGGTGCACCGACGTGGTGCGCACCATTCGTGAGGAGCCGGTACCGGAACTGGAGTCGCTGGCACAGGTCTTGCAGAGTCCGGTCGCGCGACGGCAGCTGGCGGCCATGGTGACCGCGCCGCCCGCCTCGTCCGCACGCACCGACGCCTTCGTGGCCGCGCAGGGGCTACCCGCTCCCGCGACCGGTCTCGCGGCTCGCGGCAAACTCTTGGAGGTGGTGGCGGGTGTCGGGACCCGCGCCGACGCCGAACCGTATCTGAGGTTCAACGAAACCCTTTCCGGCACAGTGGTTTCGGTCGACGACACTATCGAGGAGCCGGTGACGATCCCCTGCGATCTACGGCTCGCGCTGTCGGTCGCCGGTAGCGCCCAGGCGTTCGCCGCCCGCACCCTCGACGTGCGCGGCGAATTGCACTGCCCGGCACTGCACCCCGAACCTCTCACCGTCGAAGGCACCGCCATCGTCCGCCCGCACGACGGTCTGCCGCTGCGCCACGAGACGCGGCATCCGATCATGCATTACCGACTGGCACTGCGGGATCCGGACGGCGGCACCTGGTGGATGGAGGGCTACAAGTTCGCCGCCGCTCGCCGCCAGCTGGTCCGCCAGCTCGGCACCCAGGCCGTCGAGATCGGCCGCACCGGCGAACCCGCCGCCTATCGCGGTGCGGTGTCGGTGCCGATGCACACCTATCTGCCCGATCAAATCGACGGCATCCAGATCGATCCCACCCTGTCCGAACGCCAGCAGCGGCTGGCGAAACTGTTGTGGCTCAGCTGGTTCGGCGGGCAGCTCGGCAAGAGCTTGCTGGAACCGATGCTGCGGGTCGGCACCGACCTGCTCGATCTGCGCCGGGCCCTGCGGAAGGACAATCGCCGATGAGCGCGTCCGGAGAATTCTCCTTCGACACCGCCGACGGCGTGGACCTGCGGCTGCGCAGCGTCGGCCCCGACGACGGCCCGGCCGTGCTGCTGGTGCACGGGCACGGGGTGTCCTCGGAGATGTTCGCGCTGCCCGAGATCCGCAATGTCACCGAGGTGCTCGCCGATGCCGGATACCAGTCCTGGCTGCTGGATTGGCGCGGGAGCTGCCGGTTGCGGCACAACGAATCCGGTCGCCCCTACACCGTCGACGATGTCGCGCTCTACGATCTGCCCGCCGCGCTCGCGCAGGTCCGTGCCCGCATCGGGGACCGGCCGCTGTTCGTGGTGTCGCACTGCATCGGCGCGCTGGCGGTCGCGCAGAGCCTCACGGCCGGACTGCTGCCCGGCCTGGCGGGCGTGGTCGCGCAGGGTGTGTTCCTGACCCCGAAGGTGAGCACCTCGGCGCGCATGCGGGTGCTGCTGGGCAGCGAACTGATGGGTTCCCGTGTCGGATACCTGGATTCGGACTTCCGCAAGGTCGGGCTGTGGTCCAAGCGCACCCTGCTCTACGCCGCGCTGTCCCGCAAGGGCGACTGCCCCGACCCCACCTGCCGCATGGTGCAGCACGGCTGGGGCATGGGGGCCAAGCTGTTCGAACACGATCACCTCGACCCGCGCACCCACGACCGCATCGCCGACCTGTTCGGGGCGATCCCGCTGTCACTGCTGCCGCATCTGCGGCAGATGGAGCTCGCGCACGCCGTGGTCCGCTGGAACGTCGACGACGACCGCTATGCCGCGCTGCCGGACAACTCGGTGGACGCCGCCGACCGCATCGACTGCCCGGTGCTGCTGTTGGCGGGCAGCCGCAACGAGGCCTGGGTCGACTCCAATCGCCTGTGCCACCAGGTGCTTTCGACCCGGTATCCCGGAATCGACGTGCGCTACACCGAGATTCCCGGCTACGGGCATCTGGACACGTTCATCGGTCGCGGCGCGGCGCTGGACGTGTTCGGACACCTCGTCGATTTCCTCGACGAGGTGTCGACGGCGGCTCAGCTCGGGACGCGCAGCGGCAGTCCGGCGGAACGGTAGATGGCGTCGATGACGGACATGGTCTCGACGGCGTCGGAGGCCGGGGTGGCGACCGGCTCACCGCGCAGCACCGCCGCGGCGAAGGCCTCGAGTTGGTAGTCGTAGGAGGCGCGCCGCCCGAAGAAGCGCACCCGCCGGCCCTGCTCGGAGTGCACGTACATGGCGTGCGCCATTTGCGGCAGGATCGGGTTGATCAAACGCATGGTGCCGCGCTCACCGAAGATGGTGGCGCTCATGCGCAGGACGTCCGAGGACCACATCGAGGCGCGCACCTGACCGGTGTGCCCGGACGGGAAGCGCAGCTCGGCGGTCATGGCGCGGTCGACGCGCGGGTCGTGCAGCAGCGCCTTCGCCGACACCACCTCGGGGGTCTCCCCGCCGAAGGTGCGCGCCATGTGAATGGCGTAGCAGCCCGCGTCCATCAGCGCGCCACCGGCGAGATCGTAGTTGTAGCGGATGTCGGAGAACTTCGGCAGCGGGAAGCACAGCGCGGTCTCGACCCGCTTCAGCGTGCCCAGTTCGCCGGAGGCGATGATCTTCTCGGCATTGGCGGTCAGCGGATGGTAGCGGTAGTGGAAGGCCTCCATGACCACCTGATCGGAGGCGTCGGCCAGGGCGGCGATCTCGCGGGCCTCGTCGGCGTTGGCGGTGAAGGGCTTCTCGCACAGCACATGCTTGCCCGCGGCCAGCGCGGCACGCACCCAGCGGCCGTGCAGGCCGTTGGGCAGCGGGATGTAGACGGCGTCCAGCTCGGGATCGTCGATCAGCGCCTGGTAGCTGTCGAAGGTCCGGGCGATGGAGTGCTTGCGGGCGAACTCCTGGGCCCGGGCGCTGTCACGGGCCGCGACCGCCGCGACGACGACCTCCGGATTCCGCGTCGCCGGGCCGATCAGCGCGGTCGGGGCGATGGCGGCCGCACCCAGGATCCCGATGCGAATTTTGTCGGTCATCCGGCGACCCTAGCACCGCCGATACACCGGCGAATCCTACCGTGGCAGGACCTCCGAACCGGTCGGGTGATGCCGAATGTCTATGAATCCCAGTGATTTACGAACGGAAGTCGAGAGTATGCGCATCGCACTGCTGACCGCGGGCACCCGCGGCGATCACCAGCCGTATCTCGCGTTGGCCGACGAATTCCGGGCCCGCGGACACCAGGTCGAACTGACCGCCACCGAGAACTACGCCGACGTGGTGCGCCGCGCGGGCTTCGAACCGCATGTGATCCCGTTCAACTCCGCGGAACTGCTGGAATCACCGGCCGCCAAACGCGGTCTGGCCTCGGGCAATCCGCTGCCGTTCCTGCAGATCATGCTCGACACGGTCAAGATCATGACCGGGGAGCGCGGCGACCAGATGCACGAGGTGTTGGCCGGGGCGTGCGAGGGCGCGGACGTGATCATCTCCTGCGCCTCGACGCTGCCGTGGGCGATGGAGCGCCGCGAGAAGACCGGGCAGCGGGTGATCGGCGGGCTGCCTTATCCGCTCGAACGGACCGCGGACTTCCCGTCCTCGTTCACCGTGAAGACGATGCTGTCCTCGCGGCGGCTGCGGCTGTTGAGCTACACCGCCTTCGAACTCGCCTACGGGATCGCGTACCGCAAGATGGATCGGCGGGTCCGCGAGCTGATGGGTCTGCCCGGCGCGCCCCGCAATCCGTTCCGCCGCATCCGCGAGGACGAGATTCCGCTGGTGCACATGGTCAGTCCGGTACTGCTGCCCAAGCCCGCGGACTGGCCGGAGCGCTCGACCGTCGTCGGCGCGCCGATCATGCCGGAGGCGCAGCGCGGCGCCTGGGGTGAGGCCGAAGTCGATCCCGCGCTCGACGATTGGCTCGACGCGGGCGAGGCGCCCGTCTACTTCTGCCTCACCGGTATGCCGATCCTGGATCCTGTCGGCTCGCTCGATCTCATCGACGGCGTGTGCCGACGTCTCGGCGTGCGCGCGCTGGTGACCGTGAAGGGCGAGGGCTACCCGCTCGGCACCGGCCACGACGGGCGGATGCATGTACTGACCTCGTTCGACTACGACCGGGTGCTGTCACGCTGCCGCGCGGTGGTGCATCACGGCGGCAGCGGCAACACCCACGATGTGCTGCGCGCAGGACTGCCCGCCGTGGTGATCGGCGTGCACAGCGACCAGTTCTTCTACGGCTGGCGGATTTCCGCGCTCGGCATCGGGGCCGACTTCCCGTACCCCTCGCTCACCGCCGACCGGTTGCACGACGGGTTGGTCAAGGCGCTGAGTCCCGATGCCGCGCGCCGGGCTGCCGACCTCGGCCGGATCGTGTCGGCCGAGAACGGCGTCAAGGCCGCCGTCGACGCGGTGGAACTTCTCGCCGCGGCCCCGGTGTGACCATGACCGATTCCCTGCATATCGCACTGTTCACCGACTTTCACCCGGCCACCCTCGGCGGCGTGCAGACCGCCATGCGGGCGCTGTGCGACAGCCTGCGCGAGCGCGGGCACCGGGTGACCGTGTTCTGCCCGCCCGCAATGGATTCCACGGGTGCCGATCCTGACATCGTCGTGCTGTCGCCGACGCCGCTGAAGATGTCCAACGGTCTGCCCCTGGTATTGCCGACGCGTGCCAATCGCCGTCTGGTCGATGCCGCGTTCGCCGAGCGCGGCCCGATCCATCTGGTGCACGCGCTCACCACGTATGGGGGTGGCATCTCAGGGCTGCGTGCCGCGCGTCGTCACGGCATCCCGGTCGTGCAGTCGATGCAGAGTCGCGACGACACCATGATCGAGAAGTATTCGCCCGCACCGTTTCCCGCCGCCCTGACCATGCGGCTGCTGCACGGCTGGTTTGTGCCGCTGGGCCACCACCCGCGCTACGCGGGCGACAGCCGCACCGCTCGGTTGGCCTGGCGACCGCTCATCGCACAGGCTCAGGCCGCCGATCACTTGATCGTGCCGACACAGCATTTTGCGCAACGGCTCACCGAGCGCGGCGTGAGCCGCCCGATTCACGTGGTGTCCAACGGCATCGACGACGCACTGCTGGACAACCTGCGCACGACAGCCGATCCCGAACCGAGCTCCGATGGCCCGCTGCGCGCCCTGTGGTGCGGTCGGCTCTCCCCCGAGAAGCGCCCACTCGAAGCGATCGAGGTGCTGCATCGAACCCCGAACTGCACCCTGGACATCTACGGCAGCGGCCCGCTCACCGACCGGGTCCGCACCGCCGCAGGCGATCCCGCGCTCGACGGCCGCGTCCGCTATCACGG
The DNA here is from genome assembly GCF_045161165.1 of Nocardia sp. NBC_00511. Classification (NCBI taxonomy): domain Bacteria; kingdom Bacillati; phylum Actinomycetota; class Actinomycetes; order Mycobacteriales; family Nocardiaceae; genus Nocardia; species Nocardia sp. NBC_00511. The sequence continues at coordinate 1,338,157 of NZ_CP107849.1, read as the reverse complement.
CGAAGTCGATCAATCGACCTGCCTGTCCGCCATGCGCGACCACGATGTCCTGCTGCTCACCTCCGATGCCGACACCCAGGGCATGGTCCTGCTGGAGGCCGTCGCGATGGGCCTGCCCGTCGTCTACTGCGATCCGGAACTCTCCGAAACCGTTCCTGCCGAGGGCGGCCTCCGCACCGAGAACCATTCGGTAGCGGCCTTCATCTCAGCCATGAATACCCTGTCCGACAACAGGTCCCAGCTCACCCCGATGCGCACCGCCCTGTCCGCCCACGCGGACGAACCCCGGCAATCCCGCCATATCAGCGCACTGCTGGCCGTCTACACCACCGCTCTCGCCCACTCCTCCACGCTCCATCCCACCCACTGACGGCTTCGTGATCGGTCACATGAAGGTGGAATCCTTGGTGAGACCGAGGGATTCGTCGCCGCCTGTGATGATGGGCTGGCAATTGCCGTAACCCACGCCGCCGCCCACCGGGTCGGTGATGCGGACAACCGTGTCACGGATCTGGTGCAGGCGGCGGGCGTTGGCGTAGGTGGAGCAGTCGTCGATGCGCTCGCCCTCCAGATACATTCCGGGGCCGCGGTATTCGCCGTGGTAGTGGCCTTCGAAGCCGTGGTAGAGGCCCGCGCCGAGGTGGAAGCCGGTGTCGGAGACGACCTCGATCTCCAAGGTTCGGGAGACGCCTTCGACATCCACCGCGTGGATGCGGCCGCCGAGCAGGCGGCGGTTGTCCGGATCGAAGCGCAGTTCGGGGGTGAGGTCACGCCATTTGACCTCGCGGCCGTCGGGGTATTGCAGGCCGCCCATCACCGTCTTGGAGGAGTAGCCGGTGACCTCGACGATCTGATAGTGCAGATGGATGCCGTACCGGCTGCCGTCGGGGCGCTCCAATAGCGCTGGGGCCCAAACCATCCGGAAAGACACTTCGGTCGGCAGTTCCATGGCCTGCACGTCGGGGCGTGGCTGACCCACGTCGTAGCGCACACCCCAGGAGTGATCGCGGGTGGAAACCCAGGTCTCGGGGGTGATTTCGGTGCGCTCGCCGTCGACCTCGACCCAGCCGGAGGCGACGCCGATCTGGTGGTAGCGCACCAGATCGGCGGACACCCGGTAGCCCGCGCGCATATGGGTGCGGTCCTCGAGATGTGCGGGCAGTTCGGCGGTGAACAGCCAGTCGAAGGCGATGGGCTGAATATCGTTGGGCTCCAGCACGAATCGGATCTGCTTCAGCGGTTCGATCACCTCGTAGCGAACCGGGCCGATGACGGTGCGGTCGGGTTCCGGTGAGAGTTCCCGGCCCGCACGCACCGTGAGCTGTTCGACGCCGCGTGAGACGCCCGCGTAGCCGTCCATCACATTGCGGTTCAGGTACTTGCCGAGCCCGAACCCCAATTGCAGGCTGCCGTCTCGCGCGGCCGCCATCGCGCACACCTTCTCGGTCCAGGACAGTTCGCTGCTGGCGACGGTCCCGAAGGTGTCGGCGATCTGATGGTGGAAGCCTTCATCAGCGGGCAGCAGCGGACCGATCGAATTGCTCATGCGTCGGGCTTACCGGCCCCGGGCGGGGCCGGTAAACACCCACTCCCGCTCACCGGGTGCCCGGCACCGCCACCGCCGCGTCCCCGACATACGCGTCCCACAGTCGCCGATACGGGCCCTCGACGCTGAGCAGGTCGGTGTGGGAACCGGATTGGCGCACCTGCCCGCCGCCGACCACCACGATGAGGTCGGCGTCCGCGGCCGTCGCCAGCCGGTGCGCCACCACGATGGTGGTGCGGCCGGCGGTGAGCAGGTCGATGGCGGCGCGGACCCGGGCGTCGGTCGCCAGGTCCAGGGAGGCGGTGGCCTCGTCGAGGATGAGGATGTCGGGATCCACCAGTTGGGCGCGCGCCAGGGCCAGCAGCTGACGCTGCCCCGCCGAGAGGCCCGCACCGTGGGCGCCGATGGGGTGCCGGTAGCCGTGATCCAGCATGGCGATCATGTCGTGTGCGCCGACCGCCCTTGCCGCCCATTCGATTTCGGCCGGAGTGGCCTGCGGCCGACCGTAGGCGATGGCGTCCTGCACGGTGTCGCCGAACAGGAACGGTTCCTGCGGGACGACGCCGAGACGTTTGCGGTAGTCCTCCAGGCGGTAGCGGCGCAGGTCGACACCGTCGACCAGCACCGTGCCCTCCGTCGAGTCGTACAGGCGGGCAAGGAGTTTCACCAGGGTGGACTTGCCCGCGCCGGTCTCGCCGACGACCGCCACTTTGCGGCCGGGTGCGATGCGCAGGTCGATGCCCGCCAGTACCGGGGTGGGCGCGCCGTCGTAGGTGAATCCCACTGCGCGGAACTCGATGTCGCCGTCGAGCCGCTCGATCGGGAGGGCGTCGTCGCGATCCGGGGTCCACGGCTCACGCAGCAGCGTGCCGAGCCGCTCGACGCCGACCACGGCCTGCTGATAGCTGTCGAACACCTGCGACAGCTGCTGAATGGGCGCGAACAGCAGATCGATATAGAGCAGGAACGCGATCAGCGTGCCCGCGGTGAGGGCGTGCTCGCGGACCTGGTGCACACCGACGGCCAGCACGGCCGCCGTCGCGATCACCGACATGATCTCCACGAACGGGAAGAAGATCGCCATCAGGGTCTGGCTGCGCAGGCGCGCGTTGCGGTAACCCCATGACCTGCGCTCGAATTCGCGTTGATTGACCGCCTCGCGCCGGTACGCCTGCGTCACCGCGATGGTGTCCACGTTCTCCTGCAGATACGCGTTGGCGGCGCTGACCTGCTCGCGGGCCTGGTTGTAGGCGGGCACCGACGCGCGGCGGAAGGCCACGGTCGCGGCCAGCAGGATCGGCAGCAGCGCGAGTACCACCAGCGCGAGCTCGGCATCGATCACCAGCAGCGCCACCACCACACCGGCGACGGTCAGGGTGCTGGTGAGCGCCACCGACAGGCCCGTTTGCAGGAAGGTCGACAGGCCGTCGACGTCGGTGATCATCCGGGTCATGATGCGCCCGCCCAGTTCTCGCTCGTAGAACTGCAGGCCGAGGCGTTGCAGATGCGCGAACACCTTCACCCGCAGGCCGTAGAGCAGCCGCTCCCCCGCCTGCCCGGTCACCCGCACCTGCGCCACCGAGATCACCCAGTCCACCGCCACCACCAGCAGCGCGGACCCGGCGGCCGCCAGCAGCACGCCGCGCGCACCGGCCAGCACACCGCGGTCGATGCCGTAGCGGACCAGGAACGGGGTCAGGATCTGGGCGACCGCGTCCAGGAAGACCAGGCCGAGTCCGGCCAGCAGCGGCAGCGCGAACGGCCGCAGCAGGCGCGACAGCGAGAACTCCCGATCGGGAGTGTGCGAAAAGCTCTGCGGGACAACCGGTTCACCGGAGACCGGCGGCAGTTTCGCCATCAGTGCGCTGATATCGCCGCTGGGTGGTGCGCTCGACATCATGCCGCCCGCCATCGCCCCCGGGGCTCCGGCGGCGCGCTGCGCGAACGCCTTCGCCATCTGCTCGAGGGTGCGGGACTCGTCGGCATCGGTGTCGGTGTACGCCCACAGCGCGGCGGTCGGCACCGTCGCGGCGGCGATGTTCTCGGGCACGGCCACCTCGGGTGGGGTGAACAGTGAGTGGAAAACCTCTCCGCCGGTGCGCAATTCGTCGAGGGTGCCGAGTTCGGCGACCCGCCCGTTGTCGAGCACGGCGACCCGATCGGCCAGGGCCAGGGTCGAGATGCGGTGCGCCACCACGAGTGTGGTGCGACGGCGGACCTCCGCGGAGATACGCGCGAAGATGCGCTCCTCCACCTGCGCGTCGATGGCCGAGGTGGCGTCGTCGAGCACCAGCACCGGCGCGTCGGTGATCAATGCCCGCGCCAGGGCCAACCGCTGACGCTGACCGCCCGAAAGCCGCTGCCCGCGTTCACCGATCATGGTGTCGAGGCCGTCGGGCAATGCGGCCACGAATTCGTCGGCCGCGGCCAGGTAGAGCGCGTGGCGCACCCGATCGTCATCGGCGTCCGGCCGCCCGTAGGCCACGTTGGCGCGCACGGTGTCCGCCATCAGCGCGGTGTCCTCGAACACCATCGCGATCCGCTCCCGCACATCGGGCAACTGCCGAATATCGTTGCCGTCCAGCAGGATCCGCCCGGCATCGGGATCGAAGAGCCGAGGCAGCAGCTGGGTGAGAATCGACTTCCCGGATCCGGCGGCACCGGCGATCGCCACCGTCTCCCCCGCCTCTATCCGCAGGTCGAGACCCTCCAGGACCAGCGGGTGCCCCTCGAATCCGAAACTCACGCCCTCGAATTCGAGCGCGGGCGGATCAGCGGAGACATCACCGACCCAGCTGCCACGCACCAGCGCGTCGGCCTCCGCAGCCGGTGCGTCGATGACCTCGCGGACCCGGTCCAGGGAGGCTTTGCCCTGCTGGCTGACGGTGAGCAGCATGGAGAACATGCGGATCGGCGTCACGAAGGAGCCGAGGTAGGTCATGAACGCCAGAAACGTTCCCAGAGTGATGGATTGGTGCAGGGCCAGCAGGCCGCCGACCACCAGCACCAGGGCCTGACCGGCGGCGGGGACCGCCTGTAGGGCCGGGGTGAAGCGGCTGGTGAGACGGGCGATGCGCAGGCGGGAGCGGTAGAGGTCGCGGGCGGTGTCGGCGAGGCGGTCGAGTTCGTAGGACTCCTGGCCGAAGCCCTTCACCACGCGGACGCCCGCCACCGCGCCCTCGACGCGCATGGCCACCTCGGCGGCGCGCGCCTGTGCGTCCCAGTTGGCCGGGAACAGCACCCGCTGACTGCGGACAGTGATCACCCACAGCGCCGGAACCACCAGCAGCGCGATCGCGCACAGCGGCAGCGACAGGAACGCCATCAGCACCAGCGAGGCCGCGACCAGCACCAGGTTGCCGGTCACCAGCGGAACCAGTTGCAGGAACATCTGAATCAGCGTGACATCGGTGATGGCGCGACTGACCACCTGACCGGTGTAGAGCCCCGACCGTTCCCTGCCGTCGAGGCGCAGCAGCGCCGCGAACACGTCGCCGCGCAGATCGTGCTGGATATCGAGGGACAGCCGCGACGAACCGATGCGGCGGACGTATCCGGCCGCGAAACGTCCCGCGCCCAGCGCGAGCAGCAGCACCACCCAGGGCGTGACCGACGCGGCGGTCGTGCCGAGCGTGTCGACCACGTGCCGCACCAGCAGCGGCAGCACCGCGGTCAGCAGCGCCGCGACCACCGAGCCGACCGCCGCCATGACGGCGGTGCGACGGTGTACGGCGCTGCGCCGCAACAGGTATCGGATCCAGCCGACCTCGGGTTCGGCGGTGGTGGAACAGTCGGGGCCGTGGCTCATTCGGCGACCACGAGCTCGTGCTCGCCGGTGAACTGGTTGATCGGACGATCCAGGCCGTAGTGACCACGCAGGGTGGTCTCGGTGTAGTCGGTGCGGAACAGGCCGCGCGCCTGAAGAATCGGCACCACCTCGTCGACGAAGCGCTCCAGACCCGAGGGCAGCACGGCGGGCATGATGTTGAAGCCGTCGGCCGCGCCGCGGGTGAACCACTCCTCGATGGTGTCGGCGACCTGCTCGGCGGTGCCCGCGAAGGTGCGGTGGCCGCGGCCGCCGCCCAGGCGGGCGATCAGCTCACGCAGCGTGAGGTGTTCGCGCCGGGCCAGATTCACGATCAGGGTGAAGCGGCTCTTGGCGCCCTGGATGTCGTCCTCGGTGGGCAGATCGTCGGGCAGTTCGCTGTCGAGATCGAGATCCTCGACCGGGATCCCCCACTGCCGGGCGAGCTGGTTGCGGGCGTACTCGGGCGAGATCAGCCGCTCGAGTTCGGCATCCAGTTCGCGGGCGTGCTCCTCGGTGTCACCGATCACCGGCACGATGCCGGGCAGGATCTTGATGGTCTCGGGGTCACGGCCCAGTGCGACGGCACGGCGCTTGAGGTCGGCGTAGAACTCCAGGCCGTCCTCGAGGGTCTGCTGCGCGGTGAACACGGCCTCGGCGTAGCGGGCGGCGAAATCCTTGCCGTCCTCCGAGGATCCGGCCTGCACCAGCACCGGGTAGCCCTGCGGCGGACGCGGCAGGTTCAGCGGTCCCGCGACGGAGAAGAAGCGGCCTTCGTGGTGGATGGGGCGCACCCGGTCCGGGTCGGTGTGGATGCCGGATTCCTTGTCCGCCAGCACCGCGTCGTCGTCCCAGCTGTCCCAGAGCTTGGTGGCGACCTCGACGAATTCAGTGGCGCGCTCGTAGCGCAGCTTGTGGGCGGGCACGTCGTGCAGGCCGAAATTGCGGGCCGCGTCCGCGCCCGCGGTGGTGACGATGTTCCAGCCCACCCGGCCGCCGGACACCCAGTCGACCGAGGCGAAACGCCGGGCCAGGTTGAACGGTTCGTTGTAGCTGGTGGAGGCGGTGGCGATGAGCCCGATGCGGGAGGTCTGCACCGCGATGGCGGTCAGCAGCACGGTCGGCTCCAGCTTGCCCGCGGGACGACGGCCGGTGTCGCTGAACAGGACCGGGCTGTCGGCGAAGAAGATCGAGTCCAGCTTGCCGCGCTCGGCGAGCTGCGCCAGCCGCACGTAGTGCTCGATGTCGGTGTTGGCGTGCGGATCCGATTCCGGCAGCCGCCACGAGGCCTCGTGATGGCCGGTCGACATGAGAAACGCGTTGAGGTGCAACTGTTTCGGCGAGTCAGGCATGAGTGTCCTCCCAGACGGCGGCGGGCACGAAACCCGATGCCACCGACTGTCGCCGAACGCGCTACGAGCGGGCTACATTCGTTCGACTTAAAATAACTCGGAATCGAATGCGGGCGCCGCGGCGGCCGCGATCACGGCGAGCGGGTCGGTGAACAACTGTTGCAGGACCACCGCTCCGGCGGCGGTCTGTAGCACCCGGCCGGTGAACGAGGACCCGGTGACGATCTCCTCGGGCCGTTCGCACGCCGAGAATCGGCGCACCACATCCAGATACGCGGCGCGCACACCCGGCACCCGGATCAGCGCGGGGTCGACGATCACCACGGTGTCGGGATCCAGCAGGTCGATCACCACCGCCACCACACGGCCGAGCACCTCGGCGCGGCGAGTGAACAGCGTGCGCGCATCCTCCGAATGCTCCGCCGCCACAAAGAGATCCGCGATCGAGGCGACCGGCAGCCCGGCGCGGCGGGCCCGCGCCACCAGTGCGTGATCGGCGCAGTCGGCCAGATCCTGTTCCGCGCCGTCCCCGGCGACCAGCCGGGTGATGGATCCGGCAGCCGACCGTGGACCGTAGTGCACGCGGCCGTGCACCGCGAACGCCACGTCGATCACATTGCCCGCGAACAACACCACCGTCGCCGAGGCGTCGCGGCCGTGCCCGAAGAGCTGCTCGGCGTGGACCAGGGCGCGAGTGTGACTGTCCAGCACCACCTCCAGACCCACCCGCTCCGAGAGGTACTGCCGCACCGCCACATTGCGCCAGCGCAGGGTGGCATGGTCGAGGACCGCACCGGACCCGGCATCCACCCAGCCACCGATGGCGACCCCGACGCCGATCACCCGCTCGGTCAATTCGCCGCGCAGCCGCCGCACTTCGGCGGCCGCCGCGTCCAGGATCGCCTCGGGTTCGACGCCCGCATGCGGTATTCGATGCGAAAGCCGCACCGCCCCGGTCACATCCAGCACCGCAACGGTGGTGTGCCCGGCGGCGATGTGCACGCCGATCACCGCATTGCCCGCGCGATCCAGTACCAGCGGCGAATGCGGCCGCCCCATGCCCGCGGGGCTCGCGGTCTCCGGCAGCTCGATCAGCAGTCCGGCCGCGACCAGCGCGCGGACCTGGGCGGTCACCGTCGCCGGCGACAGCCCCGCACGCCGCGCGATCGCGGTCCGCGTCGCCGTCCCCTCCGCCAACACCGCTCGCAATACCGCCCCTGCACTGCTACCCCCTGTCACGGGTGTCCGATTCGATCATCAGTGCAGCGGAAAGCCCTGCGCCACCAGCTGGTCGCGCAGGCGGTCGCGCCCGTTGAGGGCGGCGGCCGAACCCAGGCGGGTCAGCACCCGGTCGGACCACGAGTGGTCGAGGTGCTGCTCGGCGTAGAACTCCGCGACGCGGCTCTCGTATTCGGCGAGCTGCGCGGGATGCGCACTGGCGTCATAGGTTTCCAGGTGCAGCACGGCGGCCTGCGGCAGGCGCGGCTTGACCCGGGCATCCTCCTCGAGATCCGGGGTGCCGACGACCAGGCCGACGACCGCGAAAACGCCGTGCGGCAGCCCCAATTCGGCGGCGACCTGCTCGGGCTTGTTGCGAATCGCCCCGATGTAGACGGTGCCCAGACCGAGGGATTCGGCCGCGACGACCGCGTTCTGCGCGGCCAGCGCCGCGTCCAGGAAGGCGACATAGCTCGACTCGAGGTAGTCCGCGCCGTCCAGCGGCACCGCCCGCTCGGCGGCCAGCCCGCGCACCCGCGCCAGATCGGCCGTCCACACCAGGAGCGCGGGGGCCTGCCGAATGTGCTCCTGATCCCCGGCCAGCGCGGCCAACCGCGCCTTGCGCTCGGGATCGCGCACCGCGATCACGCTCCACACCTGCAGATTCGAGGAGGTCGGCGCGGATTGGGCGGCCGACACCAGCAGGCTGAGCACCTCATCGGACACCGGATCCGGCAGATAGCGGCGCACCGAACGATGCTCGTGCAGCACCTGCAACACCGGATTCCATTCCGCGGGTGCGGTCGGGGCGGGGTCGCGGTAGCGGCGGGCCACCACCTCATCCGGCGACACGGCGATCTGAGTCATGCCCGCAATGGTCGCCGCCGCGACCGGATCCGTCAGCGGTTGCCCGCAGCTCGAGCCGAAACCTCCCATCCCCACGGGTCCGGCCTAACAGTTGCAATCTGCACGAATCCAATCGGCCTCACGGCGGCGGCACTCCCCTACCATTTGGCCGCGGGTGACCCGCCGGACCCGGCTCAGCGCCGGCACCGGGCAGCGTCACGCCGTTCATCGCGAGAGGAATTCCCATGAGGCCCAGCCGTTTTCGACAAGCATTGACCCTGGCCGCGCTGGCAGCGGTCGGCTGCACGACGCTGGCGGCGTGCGGCCACAGCGATTCCGCGCGCACCGAGAACGGCGCGACCGTACTGCGCTACCTCGGCTGGTCGGACCAGGTGACGCTGCCCGAAGTCGCCGAGAGCCTGGGCTTCTTCGACGGCAAGGTGAAGCTGGACTGGGTCGGCAACACCATCAGCGGCCCGCAGGAGATCCAGTCCGCCGCCACCGGCCAGGTCGACTTCGGCGGCGCGTTCGCCGGGGCGGTGGCCAAGCTGATCAGCGCGGGCGCACCCGTGACCGCGGTGGTCAACGAGTACGGGGCCGACGAGAAGTCCTTCACCGGCTACTACGTTCCCGACGGCAGCGGAGTCCACTCCGTGCTGGATCTGATCGGCAAGAAGGTCGGCGTCAACACCCTGGGCGGGCAGAACGAGGCCGACCTGCACGACGCCCTGAAGAAGGCGGGCGCGACCCTCGACCAGATCAAGTCCGTGCAGCTGGTGCCGCTGCCGCCGCCCAATACCGAGGACGCGCTGCGCAAGGGGCAGATCGACGCGGCCGCCCTCGGCGGGCAGTTCCAGCAGCGCGCGCTCGCCAACGGCGGTCTGCGCCCGGTGTTCACCGAGATCGACCAGTACGGGCCCTTCAACGGCGGGCCGTACGTGTTCCGCAACGACTTCCTCGCCAAGAACCCGGATGCGGTGCGCGCCTTCACCACCGGCATCGCCAAGGCCATCGAATGGGAGCGCACCACGCCCCGCGACCAGGCAATCGGGAAGTTCACCCAGATCATCCAGGATCGGCATCGTTCCGGGGAGAAGACCGACAGCCTGAAATACTGGCTGTCGGTGGGCATTCCGAGCAAGGGCGGCGAGATCTCCGACGCGGACTTCACCCGCTGGGAGAGCTGGCTGCAGGACACCGGCGCGATCCACGACAAACTCGATCCCGCCAAGTTCTACACCAACAAGTACAACGACCTGGTGCAGCCCAAGCCCGGCAGCTGAGATCGGAGGGGCGCATCGCCGAGTGGCGGTGCGCCCTGTTGTTTCACCGGCCGCACACGGGCTATCGCGTCACCATGACACCGGTCTGGAAGCTCGATACCCCCACTCCCCTGCGCCTGCGGGTGACCGCCGGACTGCGCTACGACGTGATCGTGATCGGCGGCGGCCTCACCGGCCTGGTCACCGCGTTGCTGCTGGCCGAGAACGGCGTCGAGGTGGCGGTGCTCGAGGCCCGGCGCATCGGCGACGGGACGACGGGTGCGAGCACCGCCAAAATCAGCCTGCTGCAAGGGGTGCGGGCGCAGCGCATCCGGCACCGGCACTCAGCCGACACGCTGCGCACCTACCTGGACGCCAACGCGGCCGGGCAGGAGTGGCTGCTCGAGTACTGTGCGAGCCACGGCGTCGCGTTCCAGCTCGCCGACGCTTTCACCTACGCGCAATCCGAACCCGAAATCCGGACCGTGCGAAGGGAATTCGCGGCGCTGCGCGAGGCCGGACTACCGGTCGAGTTCACCGACCATGTCGATACGCCGTTCCCCGCGTTGAGCGCAGTGCGGTTGCAGGCGCAGGCGCAGCTGGATCCGATGTCGCTGCTGGCGATGCTGGCCGCCGATGTCGAATCGCACGCGGTGCCGATCTACGAATCCACCCTCGTACAGGGGGTGAGCGCCGGCAGCCCCGGCGATCACGTCATCGACACCGAACACGGGCAGGTACGGGCGGGCACCGTCGTATTGGCCACCGGCACACCGATTCTCGATCGCGGCGGATTCTTCGCCCGGCTGCTGCCGCAGCGCTCCTATCTGACCGCCTACCGGATCCCGCCCGCCACCCAGCCGCGCACCATGTACCTGTCGGCGGGCGAACCCACCCGCTCGGTGCGCACCGTGCCCGACCAGGACGGCGATATCCTGCTCGTCGGCGGCAACGGCCACACCGTCGGCCGCGCGGACCACACCGTGGACCGGGTCACGGAACTCATCGAGTGGACCGAACGGTGGTATCCGGACGCACGCCCGCTGACCAGCTGGTCGGCCCAGGACTACCTGCCGATCGGTGAACTTCCCTACGCCGGTCCGCTGCTGCCGGGACGCGAGGGCATCCTGTTCGCCGCGGGCTACGCCAAATGGGGTTTCACCAATGCGGTCGCCGCGGCGCATGTCCTGGTCGGTCGTGTCACCGGCAAGGCGCCGGAGTGGGCCGGTGTGATGGACCCGTGGCGGACCGACGAGCTGCGTTCGCTGCCCGCCGCGCTGCGCTCGAACGGTGAAGTGGCGCTCCAGTTCTCGGCGGGGTGGTGGCATATCGCGCGCAGCGGCGGCACCCTCACCGCGGTACCCGAGGGCACCGGCCGCGTCGAGCGCCGCCTGCCGCGACCCACCGCCACCTGCCGGGTCGACGACACCACCCATACCGTCTCGGCGGTCTGCCCGCATCTGGCGGGCATCGTGCGCTGGAACAAGGCCGAACGTTCGTGGGACTGCCCGCTGCACGGTTCGCGGTTCGCCGCCGACGGCACCCGCATCGAGGGGCCCGCCACCGGATCGCTCACCCAGCTCGCGCCGCCACTGCGGCATCAGGACCCGGGTCCGTCGACCATCGGCTGATTCACCTGCGGGGCAACGGTTCCCGGCCTGTTGTCAACCGCGCGGGTGTCGGGTGGTCAGGTCGTCGAATCGCAGGGTCACGGTGGTGCCGTGCTGGCCGCGCTCGACGGCGACGTGATCGGCCAATCCCTTCATCAGCGGCAGACCGCGCCCGCGATCCGAATCTCGTACGCGCGCCCCGGTTTTGGCCGGCGCGCCGGAGTCGGTGACGGTGGTCAGCAAGCCCTCACCGAGACGGGCCGCCTCCACGTAGACCGTGCTGCGCGGGTCGAAGCGGCTGCCGTGCTCGATGGCATTGCTCACCGCCTCACCGACCGCCAGCAGGATGTCGTATTCCCGCACTTCCGGAATCTCGTTTGCGCGCAACCACTTTCGCAGCTCCTCGCGTGCGATCGGTAGTTGTGTGGCCACCGTAGCGAAGGCTCCGGTGTAGGTGTCGGCGGTAACGCCGGTGGGGCGCACCGCCAGCAGCACCACATCGTCGCCGTAGCCGCCGGGCGGGCGCAGCCGGTCCAGCACAGTCGCGCACAGGGCCGCGGTGGGCAGCGTCGCACACGCCTCCGCGGCGGCACGCAACCGCTCGAAACCCTGGTCGAGGGTCTGGCCGGGGTACTCGATCAGGCCGTCGGTGTAGAGCAGCACGGTGCTGCCCGGCGGGACCTCGGCCCGACCGCTGCACGGCCCGCCGTGGAAACCGGAGGTGGCCAGTGGCGGCCGCCGCCCGTCATCGAGGTAGACCGGACTGCCCTCGGCGGGGACCAGCAGCGGGTAAGGATGTCCGGCACAGCAGTATTCGACAGTCGGTCCCGCCGGATCCACCACCGCGTAAGCGGCCGTCGCACAGTGCGCACCGCCCACCGCGACCGCGTAGCGGTTCACCAGGTCCAGGACGGCTCCCGGATTCCCGTCCGAGAGCGCCGCCGCCGCGATGGCCGCACGCAGCCTGCTCATCACCACGGCCGCCGAAAGTCCGTGCCCGACAACATCACCCACCGAGACGCCGAGCCGACCATCGCGATCCAGCGGCACCGCCAGATACCAGTCGCCACCCACCCGCATGGCCTCCTCCGCGGGCTGGTACATCCCGGCCACCACCACGCTGGTCGAGCTGCGATCCAAATCCAGCAGCTGATTCTGGAATTCGAGCGCGATGCGCCGCTCGCGGCGCTGCACCTGCACGCGGTGCAGCGCCGACTGCACCTGCTGCGCGGATCCGGCGAGCAGCTCCAGCTGCGGCGCCGTGAATTCCCGGGGTTCGGGCCACCACCGCGCCAGCGCGCCGATCATGCGATAGTCCGCGTCCCGCAGCGGATGGATCACGCCGGAACGCGCACCGGGCGGCACCTCCGGCCCGGTGCACACCCCGGAGTCGGTGTCCGCCACGATGATCGGCGCACCCGTGCGGATCGCCTCCGCCATCGCCGACGGACCGCTGAGCTCCAGCAGCTGGCGGTCCGCGCGCACACCGGCCGCGCCCGTCAGGAATTCGACACGGACACCGGCCTTTCCGGTGTCGATCACGCCGATGGTCGCCGCGTGCGCGCCGTCCGAGGCGAACGGCCACGCCAGTACGGCGTCGAGGATGCCGCGGGTCGAATCGGTGGCCCGCAGGGCGGCGGCCAGTTGGGTCGAGGCGGTCTCCCGGCGCACATCGCTCTCGTGCCGGATCCGTTGGTCGCGTTCACGTTCCGCACCGGCCAACCGCGCCGCCACCCGATCCAGCAGCTCACCGGAGCTGAACGGTTTCGCGAGGTAGTCGTCGGCCCCGCTGGCATAGCCGTCACCCGAGGACTCACTACCCGAACGCGCCGAAAGCATCACCACCGGAACCCGATTCAGCAGCGGATCCGCTCGCAGCGCGGCAACCAGCTCGAACCCGTTCAGGCCCGGCATCATCACATCGGTGACGACCACGTCGGGTGGCCGGGCGCGCGCGGCGTCCAGGGCGGCGCGGCCGTCGGAGGCGAGCACGGTATCCCAGCGCCGCGACAGGATCCGGTGCAGATACCTTCGCATATCGGCGTTGTCGTCGACGACCAGGATCAGCGCGCGGCCTCGCACGCTCGTCTGTGGGCCGGTGACCTGGGCCGCGGCCACCCACTGTCCGGCCTCGGCGACATAGGGATTCTCCGCGCCGCCCGGCACGGTCGGAACCGGGGTATCCGGATCGGCGACCGCCGAGGGCAGCGTGACGATGAGCGAGGTGCCCTGTCCCACCGCGCTTTCCACCCGGATCGCACCGCCGTGCAGGTCCACCAGCCCGCGCACCAGCGCGAGACCGACGCCGGCGCCCTCGACCGAGCGGCCCCGGGTGTTGTCGCCCCGGTGGAAGCGTTCGAAGACCCGATCGACCTCGTGTGGTGCGATACCGATTCCGGTGTCGTGCACGACAATCCGGCATTCACGGTCGATCACCCGGGTCCGCACCGTGATCGCGCCGGAGAAGGTGAACTTCACCGCGTTCGACAGCAGATTGAACATGATCGTCTCCCACATGGCGGGATCGACCGCGGCGACAGCCGGTTCGCAGTCCAGCACCAGCCGCAGTCCGGCGCGGCGGCACAGCTCGCTGAACGAGGACGCGATATGCGCGGTGAGCGCGCCGACATCGGTGTTGATCGGGTCTGCGTGCGCGCGACCCGCCTCGATCCGACTGAAGTCGAGCATCGAATCAACCAGCCGCCGGAGGCGACCCGCATTGCGCCGCGCCATGGTCAGCCGTTCCACCAGCGCGGGATCGCCGGTGCCCGCGACATCGGCGAGCGCATCGTCGATCGGGCCCAGCAGCAGGGTCAGCGGGGTGCGGAATTCGTGGCTGACATTGGACAGGAACTCGGTTTTCGCCCGATCGAGGGCGGCCAGTTCGTCGGCGCGATGGCGCTGCAGCTCATAGGACGCGACCGCGGCCAACGCCGAGGACAGCTGATCGGCCAGCAGCTGACAGAACCCGCGGTACTGCTCGTCGAGCGGGCGGCGCGGGCTCAGCCCGAGCACCAGCACACCGGACGTAGCTTCCGCGCCGAGCGGCAGCACCAGCGCCCGCTCCGGCGGTGCGTCCTCGAAACCCGCTGCCAGCCCGGGCAATACCGCCGCGAGCTCCTCGATCTCCCAGGTGTCACGGGAGCCGGGCACCGGACGTCTGGAGGTGAGCTCACGCAACTCGCGCGGAAGCAGTGCCGTCACCGCCGGGCTCGCACCCCGCAGCACCGGGCCTCCGGCCTCGGCGTCCTCGGCATAGATCGCGACGAACGGCAGATCCGCCGGGTCCTGCGCGCAGACCGCGACCGCGCCCGCCACCACCGCGTCGACCGATGGCACCCCCAGTACCCGCGCGGCCACCGCGTTCAACACCGCCAGGCGGCGTTCGCCCAGCACTCGATCGGTGGTTTCGCTTACCGCACAGAAGATTCCATCGATCGCCCCGCTCGCCGCGAACATCGGGCTGTAGCTGAAGGTGAAGTAGCGTTCCACCGGGCGACCCGCCACGCTGAACACCAGCGGCAGATCATCGGACCAGGTCGCTTCGCCCGTCGCCAGCACGCCACTGAGCATCGGCTCGATATCGGCCCAGATGTCCCACCACACCTCACCGCCGCGCCCGCCCAGCGCCGCCGGATGCTTGTCGCCGAGCATCGGGATGTAGTCGTCGTTGTAGACCAGGAACAGATCCTCGGCTCCCAGCCACAGCACGATCGGGAAACGCGAGGTCAACGCGGTGGCGACCGCGGCGCAGTATTCGGCGGGCCAGTCGCGGATCGGCCCGAGCGGGTGGGTGTCCCAATCGAATTCGGCGAACCGACGGCCCATCTCACCGCTCGTCGCGACCGCCGCGGCGAGGATCGCCGGGAGGGCCGCACGCGGGGCGGGCTGGGCCCCACTCATGAGCGGGGTCCGGAGTCCTCGGACCGCAAGGCCGCCGACAGGGTCGGATACAGCCGCAGCACCGCATCCAATCCGGTCACCTCGATCGGGCGCACCACCCACGGATTCGTCGCCACCACCCGGACCTCGATCCCGCGACCGGCGCCCTGCTCATGACACAGCAGCACCGCGTTCAACCCGGCACTGCCGAAATACGTGACGCCCTCGAGGTCGATGGCCAAGACCACCGAACCACTTTGCGCCGCATCGAGAGCCGCCTCGAGCTGCGCAGCCAGTTCGTCAACGGTACTCATATCCACCACTCCACTGGCGCTCACCACCGATACGGCGGCGTCGTCGAGGGAATAGCGCTTCACGTTCAGACCGACCACAGCCAGTTCTATCATCTCTCCGGACTCCGCAGGGACACCCAGGGGCCGGTTACCCGCGAACGCCGTCCCCAATCAGCCCGGTGCGGCCGCGACGCGTAAGTGCGCGGGGACGGGGTATCCGCACCACAGGGGACTGCGGATTTCCGTGTACCCCAACCGCAGTGGAGGGAACGCTCATGTCCCAGATCGATGCCGAGCTCCGGGCGGACGCCCTGCCGGAGCCGCGATCGTGAACGCCATCGACGAGGTCACCACCGATGTATTCCGTTTCCCCACAACGCATCCCGAATCCGACGGGACACTGACCTGGGACGCCACCACCGCCGTCACGGTGAGCATCGCCGCCGGGCACGAGCGCGGGCTGGGCTGGACCTACACCTCACCCGCCGCCGCGATCATCATCGAGCAGCATCTCGCGCCGCTGCTGCGCGGTTCCTCGCCCGACGACATCACCGACACCTGGCTGCGGATGCGCAAGGCGTGCCGCAACCTCGGCGTCACCGGGGTGGTGGCGCACGCATTGAGCGCGGTCGACATCGCGCTGTGGGATCTCAAGACCCGGCTGCTGCAGGTGCCGCTGTCGGCCTGGTTCGGGAAGGTGCGCGAGGCCGCGGCCGTCTACGGGTCCGGTGGGTTCGTCAACCTCACCGATGACCAGCTCAGCGAGCAGGTCATCGGCTGGGAGGTGGCGGGCTGCACCGCGGTCAAGATCAAGATCGGGGCCGAGCCGGAACGCGACGTGGACCGAATCGCCTTGGTACACAAGCTCGTCGGCTCCCGCACCCAGGTGATGGTCGACGCCAACGGCGCGTACACCCCCGACGAGGCGCGACGCGTCGGCGCGGAACTCGACCGGCTCGGCGTGGTCTGGTTCGAGGAACCCGTCACCAGCGACGACCCGGACGGACTGCGCCGCGTGCGGGACGCCGTGCACTGCACCGTCGCCGCCGGCGAGTACATCTACACCGAGACCGACGCCACCCGCCTCATCGACGCGGTCGACTGCCTGCAACTCGACCTCACCCGCTGCGGCGGCTACACCGGCTTCCACCGCGCCGCCGTCCTCGCCGCCGCCCACCACCGCGACATCTCCACCCACGGCTCCCCCGCCCTGCACGCGGGCGTGGCCACCGCCGTCCGGCGACTACGACACCTGGAATGGTTCACCGACCACACCGAGCTCGAATCACTACTGGTGGACGGCGCACCACACGTCATCGACGGCCGCATCGGACCGCGCGGCACCGACGCCGACCCGTACGGCCACGGCATGCGCCTGGCCGCGAGCGCGGCGGCCTACCGGATCTCGCCCGCGCCGCTAGCGTGACGAGCGACGAAACCTGGTGAAGCGCACGGTCACCGGATACCCGGCCCGCTGTGGGTCGTAGGGTTCGGTGGCCGACTCCACCGCGTCGGTGAGGGCCTCGAGCATGTGCCAGCCGAGGCCGCCTTCGACGGGGCCCGCACCGGATTCGGTGAGCGCGCGCACCGCGACGCCGATCGCGTCCGCGTCGTAATGGAATTCGCAGTCGAGCGCCGAATCGGGTACCGCCGTCCCGATCAGCGCGGTGGCCACCTCGTCGAGCGCCACCCGCACGTCGGTCACCACGTCGAGGGTGAAATCGGCTGAAAGCAGGACGGTTTCGGCCACCGCCCGCAGCATGAACAGCTGGCCGGCCTCGGCCCGCACGCGGACCTCGATCTCACCCGCGCCCAGCTGCGGCTCCACCTCGGAGCTCTCTACGACCACCCTCGCCTCCAGATCGGCACCGTCGCGCGACACACCGGCGTGCGCCGCGACCACCGTCCTGAATTATCCACGGGTGGGCCGGATTCATTCACCGCACCGTGCTTGGGGGCCGGAAGCGTCGCGGCCGTCGAGCATTCCGCGACCGGGCTTCCGGCCCATCGTTCACGCGGGCTGCAGGTGCCGTTGCGGTTCCAGCGCCTGTTCGCGCAGACCGGCCAGGGTCCGATTGAGCAGCCGCGAGACATGCATCTGCGAGACACCGATCTGACGCGCGATCTCGGCCTGGGTCTTGCCCTCACCGAAACGCAGCACCAGGATCTCGCGTTCGCGTTCCGGCAGCGCCGCCAGCAGCGGACCCACGGTGATGGAGTCCTCGACCAGATCGAAGCCCGGATCCTCGACCGCCAGCTTCTCGACCAGCGAGATCGTCCGCTCGCCGTCGCCCGAGGCCGGCGCGACGTCCAGCGAATCGGTGCTGTAGCCGTTATTGGCGATCAGCGCCTGCGTCACCTCGGCCAGATCCACCTCCAGGTGGGCCGCCAGCTCCCGTGCGGTGGGCGGGTGACCCAGGTGCTGCGAGAGCTCCGAAATGGCGCCCAGCAGCCGCTGCTGCACCTCCTTGATGCGGCGCGGCACGCGCACCGCCCAGGTGCTGTCACGGAAGTAGCGCTTGACCTCGCCCATGACGGTGGGCACCGCGTACGACAGGAAGGTCGCGCCGTTGGCGGGATCGAAACGATCCACCGACAAGATCACGCCGACCGCGGCGATCTGCGCCAGGTCCTCGTAGTCGACGCCGCGACCGCTGTAGCGGTGGGCGATGTGCTCGCCCAGGGGCAGGCAGCGGGCGATGATCTCGTCGCGCAGCCGAGCGTGTGCGGTGCTGTCGGGTGGCAGCGCTGCCAGCCGAACCAGGGATGGCTCGATGTTGTCGTATGAATTGCCGCGGCCTTCGCCGTCGTTCGACGTGCGCGACGGCTTCTGGTATTCACTTGACATGTCCATTTCCTCACTGTGGAGACCGAGGATTCGGTTGTGCTGGTTTTGTACCCATCAGAGCACATCTGAAACCCCCGATGCCAAATCCACCACCGGGGAGATCGCTATTTTGCCTGGTAGAGCACCAGATTCGAGAGTCGATATTTTTCGCCGACACCAATCACGTTCAGATAACTGCGATGATCGGACCGCTACGCATCGACACACCGCCGAACCTGGTGAATACCAGCCGGATTCGCGCGTCGCACCGCCGCGCCCGCACGACAATATGGATCCGAGCGCCACACTCGGACCCGCTGCCGTGCCCATCGGATACGATCTGAAGGCCAAGCGGTCCAGCCACCGGCCGCGGGGCCGGACGTTGCGCTGTTCGCATCGAAGGTGATCGGAGTCCGTGCGTTGCCGAGCCCGGCAGGCCACGAGCCAGTGCCTACCCTGTCGAACGTGCTTCTCATCGAGGACGATCCCGGTGACGCACTATTGGTCGAGGCCCTCGTCGAAGACGTCGCCCCCGGAATTCGCCTGGACTGGGTGAAATCTCTGGCCGAGGCAGCCGACCATCTGCGGCGCGCCCGCCCCGACTGCATCCTGCTGGACCTCAATCTCTCCGACGCGCACGGCCTGCAGGCCCTCTCGCGGCTGCGGGAACTCTCCGATACCGCGATCGTGGTCCTCACCGGCCTCGACGAAAACGTCAGCGGCCTGGCCGCATTGGCCGCGGGTGCACAGGACTACCTGGTCAAGGGCCGGGTAGAACCCGATCTGCTGGGTCGCGCGGTGCGCTACGCCATCCAGCGCAAGCAGGCCGAGCGCACCAGCGTCGCACTGCACGCCAGTCAGTTGCGCGCGCAGGAGAACGCGCGCCTGGAACGCGGACTGCTCCCGACCCCGCTGATGAGCCCGGAATGCGCTGTCGCCGTGGTGCCCCGCTATCGGCCCGGACGCGATCACGCCCTGCTGGGCGGTGACTTCTACGACGTGGTCGAGGACGCCGACGGCCTGGTTCACGCCGTCGTCGGCGATGTCGCCGGACACGGCGCCGACGCCGCCGCCACCGGGGTCGCCCTGCGATTGGCCTGGCGCACACTGGTTCTCAGCGGCGTCACCGGCACCCGCCAGCTGCGACTGCTGGAGCAGGTGCTGCTGGCCGAACGCTCCGACCCCCGCACCTTCGCGACCGCCACCACCCTGACCCTCTCCCCCGCCCACCGCCGGGCCCGGGTGCTGCGCGCCGGGCATCCGGGCGCGCTGGTGGGGTCGGTGCCGAACTGGGATCTGGTCGAGACGGCGGGCGGTCCGGCACTGGGATTCCTTCCCGGCCAAGCGGACTGGCCCGAGGCCACCATCGAACTGCCGGGCCGCACGGCGATCGCGCTGTTCACCGACGGCCTGTTCGAAGGCTGCGTCAACGCCCAGCGCGACCGGCTCGGCGAACCGGGGCTGCTGGCCCTGGCGCGCGGCATCACCGCCGACACGCCGGAAGGCTTCGCGGACACCCTGATCGATCAGGTCGAGGAGCTGGCCGCCCCGGCCGGCGGCTTCGACGACGATGTCGCGCTGCTCTATCTGTACTGGAAGGAGAACGGGTGCCCGCCGCAACGGTGACACCCCGATTCCCGCGCGAACTGGTGCGGCGACTCACCATCAAGGCCTGGTTCCAGCTGGTCCTGGGCGCGATGGTGCTGGTCGTGGTGATCAGCGCAGCCCTCGTCGCGCGCGTCCTGGTCACCGCCACCGAGGCGAACAACCGGCTCATCAACCACTCCATGCCCGCCCAGCGCGACGCACTCGCCTTCCAGACCGCCCTGCTGGATCAGGAGACCGGAGTCCGCGGCTTCGCCATCACCGGCGATCCGCAATTCCTGCAGCCCTATACCGACGGCCTCACCGCCGAGCGGGCGGCGACCCAGCAGCTGCGGGAACTGTTCGGCACGAACAACACTCGGCTCGTCACCGACCTGACCGATATCGAGAACGCGGCCGGGCAGTGGCGCAGCACCTATGTCGAGCCGCTGCTCGCCGCCGGCACCACCGCCCGCGCCCAGAGCGACGCCACCGCCACGCAGGGCAAACAGATCTTCGATCACATCCGTCAGCTCTTCGACCAGCAGAACCAGCATCTGACCGATGAGGTCCGCGCCGATACCGACCGACTGGACCACGCCCGCGCCCTGCGCGACGGCACCCTCTACGGACTGCTCGCGGGATATCTGGCCACCGGGCTGGTGCTCACCGTGCTGGTGCGGCGGCTCATCGCGCGGCCACTGCGGTACCTGATGGAATCCTCGCGGCGGGTCGCCGACGGCGATTTCGCCTACCGCATCGACGTGCACGGTCCCGCCGACGTCGCCGCGGTCGCGACCTCCGTGGACGATATGCGCAGGCGCATCGTCAGCGAGCTGGAATCCTCGCGGGCGCAGCAGGCGCAGCTCGCCGAGCAGAAGGCCTTCCTCGACGCCCAGACCACCGAATTGCGGCGCTCCAACGCCGAACTCGAACAGTTCGCCTATGTGGCGTCGCACGATCTACAGGAACCGCTGCGCAAGATCGCCTCGTTCTGCCAGCTGCTCGAGAAGCGCTATTCCGGGCAGCTCGACGAACGTGCCACCCAGTACATCGAATACGCCGTCGACGGCGCGAAACGCATGCAGGTGCTGATCAACGATCTGCTCGCGTTCTCACGGGTGGGCCGGGTGAGCGACGGCGGGCAGCCGGTGGACCTGGACCGGACACTCGATCGCGCGGTGACCGATCTGGCGATCGCCATCACCGACAGCGGTGCGCGCATCAGCCGCCCCGAACACCTGCCCACCATCACCGGCGAGCCCGCCCTGCTGACGGTGCTGTGGCAGAACGTGATCGGCAACGCCATCAAATTCCACGGCGCCCAAGCACCCGACATCCGGATCACCTGCGAACCGGCGGACACCGGGTGGGAATTCTCGGTGCGGGACAACGGAATCGGCATCCAGCCCGAATTCGCCGAGAAGGTGTTCGTGATCTTCCAGCGGCTGCACAATCGCAGTGAATACAGCGGCACCGGAATCGGATTGGCGATGGCGAAGAAGATCGTCGAGTACCACGGCGGACGCATCTGGCTCGACACCGCATACACCGCAGGCACCCGGCTGTGCTTCACCCTGGTCGGTAGCGCGGAGCCACGGCCGGATACGCCGCACCCGCCGATCGACCCCGACGAAGGATCTCATTCATGACCGTGCGCTGCCATCCTATCGACATCCTGCTCGTCGAGGACGATCCGGCCGACGAACTGATCACCCGGGAAGCGTTCGCGGACAACAAGATCGGCAACACCCTGCACGTCTGCCGGGACGGCGCGGAGGCGCTGGACTTCCTGTACCGCACCGGCGCACACGCCGACGCCTGCCGCCCCGACCTGATCCTGCTGGATCTCAACCTGCCCAAATACGATGGGCGCGAGGTGCTCGCCCGGATCAAGGCCGACCCGCGGCTGGCCACCATCCCGGTGGTGGTCCTCACCACCTCCGCGGCCGACGAGGACATCCTGCGCAGCTACCAACTGCACTGCAACGCCTACGTCACCAAACCCGTGGATCTCGAACAGTTCATGTCCGCCATCAAGCGGATCGACGACTTCTTCGTCCAGGTGGTGCGGCTGCCGCCGCACCGGTGAACACCCGAAAACCTCAGCCCGGCAGGAAGCTCTCCCCGGCGGCCAACGCCTGATCGAGGGTGTCGTAGAGCGCCAGCACCTGGTCCAGCCCGGTCACCTCGATCGGGCGGCGCACCTGCGAGGACACCACCACCCGCAGCCGCTGCGGGCTGGCCTGCTCGGACGCGGCCAGCAGCACACTCAGTCCGACCGACCCCATGAACGCGACCTGCGACAGGTCCACGATCGGCGGCTGTCCGCCGTCCGGCACGGTCTCCAGCGCGGACCGCAGCTGCGGCGCGGAGGTGATGTCGATCTCCCCCTGAGCCGCCACCACCGGCATGCCGTCGACCCGGCTGTGCGCCACGGTCAACATGCGCGAGACTCCACTGTCGGTCACGGCCACTCCTTGTCTGCGCCCGGCTGCCGACTTACGGGCAGCATCGAACAACTCTGCGATGCAAGGGTATATCGACGACCGGGCGGGCGGCTCCACAACATGGCGGAAACGGCACTCGAAACCGGGGCGAACCGCCGGTCAGCGCTCGGGAACGGGCCCGCCGCCCAGTAGGCGTCGCCGCTACGCGGGGCTATGGGCGAGTGCGCGTGACCGGGAATTCACCTGTGGGCGAACGGCCGAGCATCTCGGTGAAGCGCCAGTACTCGTCGTCCGGGACGCACAGTTCCCAGCAGGCGGTGGCGGTGGCGTCCCCGGGCCAGCACTCGGCCGGAACGACCTGGGCGGCCTGCTGTTCGCGCAGTCGCCGACACAGGTAGGCCGAGCCGATACTGGGGAGATATTCCAGCGCGGAATTCCAATCGGCGCCGGGTATCTCGGCGCCGACATCGGTGGAAACCACCACCGTGTGCGGCTTTCGTAGACTCATCGCGTTCATCCGGACAACCCCCGGCCTGTCGCAGGTACGGATCGCTGCTGTGTGCGCCCCATGAATTCTATTGCGACATTCGTAGCGCCACACCGCCTTTCACATTACCGGCAAGAGAAATCCTGGACCCTCGTACCGGTTCGGATAGACGCGAGCACCGGTGGCGTCATCGACACCGGTGCGCGAGCGGTCAGGCGTTGCTGCTCTGCCACTTCCAGTCACGGAGCGTGTCGCGAATGCGGGCGAAGATCTCCATCGGCGGTCCCGCCAGCAGATTCGCACTCGGCATCGCGGTCCCACCGGGATCCGGATAGGTGGGTGTGAGGGCCTCCGCGAAACGCACGACACCCGCCAGCCGCACCCGCTCCGGCACGGAGGTGTCGATCAGCAGCGGACCGAACTCCTCTTTCTCCTCCAGTTCCGCATGCGCGACGATCGTGTCGGCGAAAGAGCGGAACGTGGAGTCGAATTCGGGATGCTCGACACCCATTTCGTAGAGCCGGGCCAGCATCCGCTCGGCCTCGCGCTCCTCGTGCAGACGGCTGTCGACGATCTCAGAGCCGACCGAATGGCGGCGTGCCGCGGGGTGGACCACTTCCGCCTCGACACTCTCGTGGACCGCGAGCAGCCGCACGAGTTCGTCGAAGCGCCGCTGTTTCTCGGCTCCGGCGCTGATCCGCACCAGCTCCAGCACTCCCTTGATCCGACCGTGCTGTGCGAGCAGCAGGTCGATCACATCCGACTGATTCCCCTGGGTCATCGACAACCGCCTTTCACCGATTCTGGTGGGAGCGCTGACGCTCTTCTTGAACCGCGGCCTCGGCGCGCTCCTTGTCGGCCTGGGCCTCGCGCTTGGCGGCTTCGCGCTGGGCGTCGGCCTTGTCCTGCTGGCTCTGGCCCTCCGCGCGCAGATCGTCCTTGCCGAAGACCGCGCCGGCGACCTCCTTGGCCTTACCCTTCACACCTTCGGCGATGCCTTCCGCGCCTTCACGGGGTCCACTCTTGTCGTGCTCGGACATGGGATGCTCCTCGAAATTCGAATTACAGAGACAAACCCGCCGTACCCCGGCCGATGGCACCGAAACAGATTCCAGCCCTTGATGTTTCAACTTCTCTCGGCGGCGTGCCCGCGTAGCTCGTTTACCGCGCGCTCCCGGTGGTATCGCCCCGGGGTCCAGACCGAACTCGAGGAGCGCACCGTGACCGGCCCGCAGCAGAGATTCGTCCACGGGCCGCACAGTTCGGCGGACCGGGACGAAACATATTCCGACACAGCCATTTACGAATCTCATACCGTGCACTCCACCCGGTCGGTGGCCGGATGAGCGACAAGGAACTCCCGCACAGCGAATGGGTCGGGCAGCCGCATCCCGATGGCGAGCCGGAACCGATCACGGCCGCCGAAGCCGATGCCAGCGAACTGACCAGTTCCCGCTTTCCACTCGGCCAGCCCGGCAAGCGCTTCGATCGGCGCTCCCCGTTCATGATGGGCCTGACCGCGGCCGCCGGTGTGCTGGTCACGGTGGGTGCGGTGAAGGTGGTGCTGGCCGCGCACCAGGCGCTGCTGCTGGTGGTGGCGGCCCTGTTCCTGGCCATCGGCATCGAACCGGCGGTGTCGTGGCTGGCACGCCATCGGGTCCGGCGCAGTGTGGCGGTGGCGCTGGTGTTCCTGGTCGTGCTGATCGCACTGGGCGGGTTCCTGGCGGCCGCGATCACGCCGCTGATCAATCAGGGTCACGCCCTGATCGGGGATACCCCGGGCAAGCTGCACCACATCGAGGACACCTATCCGGCGCTGCGGCGCGCGGCCGATCGCATCCATCTCGATCAGAAGGTGCAGGACGCGGTGAACAGCAAGACCGACGATATCGGCCACGGCCTCGTGGGCGCGGGCAAGGTGGTGTTCGGCGCGGTGACCAGCACGGTGATCGTCGCCGTACTGACCGCGTACTTCTCGGCGAACTTTCCGAGCCTGCGCGCCAACCTGTATCGACTGTTCCCGCATACGAGGCGGCCGCGCGCGATTCTGATCGGCGACGCGATCTTCGCGAAGGTCGGCGGGTACGTGCTCGGCAACCTGCTGATCTCACTGATCACCGGGGTACTGACCTTCATCTGGCTGACCGTCTTCGGGGTGCCCTTCGCTCTGGTGCTGGCGGTGCTGGTCGCGGTGTTGGACTTGATCCCGCTGATCGGCTCGACACTGGCCGGTGTGATCATCGCCCTGGTGGCGTTGACCGTCTCATTGCCCGTATGTGTGACCACGATCGGCTTCTTCCTGGTGCTGCGGCTGCTCGAGGACTATCTACTGGCCCCCCGGATCATCGGCCGCACCGTCCGGGTGCCCGCGGTGGTGACGGTGGTGGCCGTGCTGATCGGCGGCTCACTGATGGGCGTGCTGGGCGCGCTGCTGGGCATCCCGGTGGCCGCGGCGGGCCTGCTGCTGGTCCGGGAGATGCTGTTCCCCCGGCTCGACCAGGACGCAAACCCGAGCCCCGCGTGAGCGGCCCCCGAAGACCGGAGCGCCGCGGCCGTTTACCCGGCCGGTCCGGTGGTACGGCCGCTGTATCCGGTCGACCCGAGGAGAACCCCTGTGCGCACTTCCGAACGCGGCTCGGCCACCTCCGCCCTCACCGCCGTCGAATTGCTCCACCGCACGATGGAACGACAGTCGTTGCAGCGCTTGGCAACCGAGGAAACGACCGTCGGCAGATCGCGACGCACCGATTCGGTCCCGCCGATCCAACCTCCCGACCCGGTTCCGACACCCCCGATGCCCACCCCGTCGCCGCTGCCACCGGTCCCCGGACCGGCGACGCCGCAGCCGGTCCCCGCGCCCCCGGAACCGATTCCGCCGAAGCCAGATCCGCGTTGGCAACGGCCTGAACTGCGGTTGGTGACCGACAACGTGTGATACAGCACCCTGGGCACCCACCAATCGGTCGCTTCGGCCGCACCCGCCCTACACTGGCCATTGTGGGGTGAGAGCGCGCCGACGCGGTCTCGCGAACGGGCAGTAATTCGTGCGGGTGCGGTTGATACCGATTGGGGCCCATGGTCAGCAGCGCGGTGCGTCTGAAGCAGTGGTGGCACGATCCGGTGGATCACCGGTGGCTCGTCCATGTGCTCGAACGCAATTCGATGCTGAACGCCGTGCGTTTCTCGGTCGGAGCGGGCGGTCTGCTGCTGGGGGTGAACGCGGCGGCGACGACAGCCTCGCCCGCCGGTCCGTCCGGCACCGTCGGCATGGTGGTCTTCGGGGTGGTGGTCGCGATCGCGGCGGCCTGGACGCTGCGCTGGTGGCTGCTGCGCTGGCCCAGTTCGACCGAGTCGCTGGTGCTGTTCGCCGTCGCCGATGTGACCATCACGGTGGCGTGCCTGCAGGACACCGATCGGGTGTACGGGTCGCTCGGCCTCGGCGAGCTGGTGATCACCGGGTCGTATCTGACCTTCTTCCACGGCCCCAAAGTCCTTGCCGCGCATGCCGCCTGGGCGGTGCTGTCGGTGCTGCTGCTGACCTGGCGGCTGGTGTCGCACGGCGGCGATGTGTACCTGGCGGTGTCGATCGTGCTGGTCGTGACGACGGCACTGGTGGTGGCGCTGCCCTCGCTGCAGTTCATGTTCTGGCTGGTGCGCGCCGAATCGCTGGCCGACCCGCTGACCAAGCTGGTGAACCGGCGGGGCCTGGACTTCCATCTGGCCCGGCTCTTCGACACCCGTGGCCCCGACCGGATCTGCGTGATGATCGCCGATCTGGATCGTTTCAAGAGCGTCAACGACCGCTTCGGTCATTCGGTGGGCGATCAGGTCCTCATTCGCACCGCCGACCAACTGCGCGCACTCGCGGGCCCGGATCTGGTGGTGGCGCGGACCGGCGGTGAGGAATTCGTGGTGGCCGGGCCACGCTGTCTGGCCACCGCTCGTGCCGACGCCGAACATTTCCGCCGGGCCGTCGCCTCCGACCCCGATATCCCGATCACCGTCAGCATCGGCGTCGCCGTGTTCGACCCCACCCACGACGCCTTCTGCCCGGCCCCCGAAGACCTGCTGCAGCGTGCGGATCTCGCGATGTATCAGGCCAAACAGCTCGGCGGAAATCGCGTCGTCGCGGACGAGCCGCTGGCGGTCCGCGCCTACCTGAACGCCGAATAGCGGGGACCGCCACGGACGGATACAGACCGGTCTTGTTCGCACCGCGAAACAAATTCACCGTCCACCCCACCGCCATTTCCGGTGCGCCCGCCCGGAATTCGTGTAAGACCCCTGGACAGATCCGCCCCCGACACGCCGGAAAGTGATAGTTTTTGTCTATGGCCGATTAGCGCCAGGATTCATTCTTTACCGAGGGAGATGCCCGTGTCCAGGGCTGTGCAGGTGGCCGCCGCGGCGGTGTGTGGCGGTGTTCTAGGGGTGGTTGCGAGCCTGTTCGGAGTGGGCGCGGCGCAGGCGGACGCCGCGCCCGGTCCGACCGTGGTGGATGGCACGGCGTATTTCGCTCTCGGAGACTGGAACTGCTCGATCGGGGCGGACGGCGCGGTGGGTTGCGACCTCGCGGCGCCGGCGTCGACGATGAATGTGTTGATTGCCGGGGTGCAGGTGCCCATTCCGAATGTGCCTGCGATTCTTATCAATTCGGTGTCCGCTCCCGCGCTGCCCCAGTGGGGCTCGAACGGCAGCCATACGCTGCCCGGCGGAAATCCCGGATTGCCGCGGGTGGACGCGGCGAACATTCACGACCCGCAGTATTCGCTCACCTATGCTGGAGCGACCTGTCAGATCACCTTCAAAGGCGCGGCCGTGTGCACCTCGATGGGTCATGGATTCAGCCAATGGGGACCAGTGCCTTTCGGCTACTGATCCCCATGGATTCACCGATTACCGGTACCAGACGCCGGAATCCCAGTCGCCGTAGTCCCAGACGTTGAAATCGTATCGACCATGCGCGCCTCCGAAGAGGTAACCCCACCAACCGGCGGAGGTGTCGCAGATCTGGTCATCGTGATTGCAGACGGTCAGCACCGGGAAGGACCCGAACCAATCGTCAACGCCCGCAAGCGGATACCCGACGATACCGCTACCCGGAGTGGAGGACAGTCCGGCCCAACCGGGCCCGGCGTCGCGCTTGGGATCCGCCAGCAGAATGGCGTTGGCATTATCGACATCCTGGTGTGCGGTGACCCAGGCATGCAGGATGCCCGCGCCCTCACTGTGCCCGATCAACCGAATGTGGTCGGCGGGACACTCGTTGCGGTGCAACCAGAACAACCGGTCGAGTTCGTTGTACCCCGACATCGGATCGGCGGAGTTGTACCCGACGGGCTGGTTCACGTACGGAGCGAAGGTCGACGACGAGTTGTCGCCGAGTCCACCGATGCCGATGGACCAGTCGCCCGTGCAGTCGTCGGCCGAGGCCTGCGGACTGGACATGTAGGTGATGGAGAAGAGGATGGCCAACAGTAATGCGGCGAAGAGCGCCGTTGCTCTACGCATGGTCGTACTCTCATAACTTTTCGTAGCTCCGGGTCCTGCCCGGCTTGAACACCATGTACCCAGAAATTGCTGGCGCTCTTGATATCTGACGAAACAGTTACAACGACCGCGATTTTGTAGGCCGTACCGCAATATCCGGGCAGGTCAGGAGGCGTCGGCGAACGCTCCGTCGATCAGCACCGGCACTGCTTTGCTGGCTTCGAGTTCGGTTGCGACGGCGACATCCGCACCGAATCCGTTGGCCGCCAACTCCAGTCCCGAAGCACACCCGGTGACGAGTGCCCCGATGTCGGCGATGCCCTCGTAACTCGCCTTGGCCGCCGACGCTTCCGGCGAGAGCGGGCCCACGCCGAGCGCGGCCAGCGCGGAGACGACCGCGGCCGCACCGAGCCAGTCCTCGACGGCGGGCCGCATCAGGTCCTGCCCGGGCCAGTGCTCGCCCGCGGCGATGATCGCGATCGGGTATTGCGCGGTGCCCCAGCCCTGTTCGGCGATCCAGCCCGCCACCGCCCGGGCGTTGCGCAAGCAGGCGGCGAGCACGGGCACGCCCTCGACCGCCGCGGAGATGGCCGAGCCGTTCGGCGAGGGCAGCACCAGCCGCTGCGGCGCGGGCGCACTGCGCAGTGCGGCGGGCGACAGCGACCACGGCTGCCGCGCGGAGACCGCGCTGCGTCCGACGGCGAGCTCGGCGCGTTGGGCGGCAGCGAATTCCGCGGCGGTGTCGTCACGCCACGGGTAGGGCAGCACCCGGGTGCCCGCGTCGACCGCCACCGACACCGAGGTCGTGAACGACAGCACGTCGACCACGATGACGGCGGCGCTGCCCGGACCCAGCGCCCGCGCCCCCGCCAGGCCCCAGTCCAGCCGCACTCCCCACGAGCGCTGCTTCGACCAGTCCGGAATATCCGACATACCAACTCCCCTGCGAGATAACATGTTTCCCCCATCGACCGTCCGGGGAAACCTCGCACACTACAGCCGTACGAACGGCCCTCAGTGCTCGGGCAGCGGTGGGGAGGACGTGAAGGTGACGGGCAAAGCGCTCAGCGCACGGTGGAACGGGCCTGGCCGCCAGGACAATTCAGCGGCGGGCACGGCCAGGCGGATATCGGGCAGCGCGTCGAGCAGCTGGTCGACGGCCTGCTGGGCGATGAGGTAGGCGACGGTACTGGCCGGGCAGGCGTGCGGGCCCACACCCCAGGCCAGGTGCGAGCGGTTTCCGGCGGAGGTTCCGGCGCGGATGGCGGGGTCGGTGTTGCAGGCGGCCATGCTGATCAGGACCGGCTGATGCGCGGGCAGCCAGTAGTCCTCGATGAGGGTGGTCTGCGGCGGAAAGCTGATGCAGAAGTTGGCCATCGGCGGATCGTCGAAGAGCACCTCGTCGAGGGCGTCGCGGGTGGAGAGGCTGCCGCCCAGGGCGCTGCCGCCGAATCGATCGTCGACCAGCATGAGCAGCAGGGCGTTGATGATCAGGTTCTGCTGCGGTTCGATGCCCGCGCCGTAGAGGGTGGCCAGCTGGTGCACCATCTCGGTGTCGCTGAGCCCGGTGGGGTGGCGCAGCATGCGGGTGGTGACGTCGTCGCCGGGTTGGGCGCGCTTGTGCTGGGCCAGCCGCAGCAGCGCGTCGACGAGCAGTTTGTTGCCGCGTTCCGCGCCGACGCCCTCGAAGATGGCGCGGAATCCCTCGGCCGCCTGCCCGGCGATCTCGACGGGGCAACCCAGTACCTGGTTGAGCACCTGGAAGGCGAGCGGAAAGGCGTAGTGCGGACCAGGTCCGCGGTTCCGGCGGCGCAGAACGAATTGATCTGCCCGACCGCGATCCGCTCCACCGTGTCCTGCAGCTTGTACTGGTCG
This sequence comes from Nocardia sp. NBC_00511, assembly GCF_045161165.1. Lineage (NCBI taxonomy): Bacteria > Bacillati > Actinomycetota > Actinomycetes > Mycobacteriales > Nocardiaceae > Nocardia > Nocardia sp. NBC_00511. The sequence continues at coordinate 1,307,630 of NZ_CP107849.1, read as the reverse complement.
ATGCCGGTCAGGCCCGCCGTATTGGTCTGCCGGTAGCGGGCGTGCTCGTCACCGGCGTTGCGCAGGGCATTGGGCCGCCACTGCATCATGGGCAGCACCGGGCAGTCGGCGGGCACGCCCTGCTGCCAGACGCGCGGATCGGCGGGGAAGCGGTCCGGGTCGTTGAGAATCCTTACCGCCGTGCGGTATCCGAGGACCAGCGTCGCGGGTACGCCGGGGGCCAGCTCGACCGGGGCGAAGTCCCCGTGCTTCTCGCGCATCTCCCGGTAGGCCCGGTGCGGGTCGGCGGCGAATTCGGCGGTGTACATGGGGGTCCGGGGGCCGTTGTATTCGAACGGCGCGGGGTGCGAGGTACGGGCGGGTGACTCTGTCATCGGCGGACTCCACGCGGTGCACAACACTCCGCCGCTGCCGAACACCGCAGATCCCGGACGCGGAACGAAGCAACCCTACCCAGGTGTGCGGGATCGCGCGAGGGGTCCTGGACGGGCACGGGCAGCACAGGGTTGTGCGACACGGGGTTACGAGTGATCCGCCGGATCTACGTCAGCTCTGGACGCTGCGGGCAGCCGCCAGTTCGGGGTAGTACATCGCGAAGATGCCCAGGTCCGTTGCGCGAGCGAAGTCAGGGTGGTCGGACTGTTCGCGCAGCAGGCCCAGGGATTGGCGGCCGTAATAGCCGCTGTCCTCGGTGGATTGGGGTCGCGGTGTGATGCGGCCGGTCGCGATCGCGTCGAGGTTGCGTTCGAACAGGGTGGTGCAGGCGCGCAGGCCCTTGAGCATGATGTCCTGGAAGCCGTCGGCGTCGGTGATCGGGAATTCCTCGGTGTCGAGAACCGCTCCGGTGTCGACACCGGCGTCGATCTCGTGCAGGGTCGCGCCATAGGTGGTGTCGCCGTTGAGGATCGCGTGCGCGATGGCGGCCTCCGGCAGGCCGCGATGCCGGGGCAGCAGGCCGTTGTGGATGTTGTAGATGCGCAATCCCTTGTCCAGCAGCGGTTCCCGCAGGATGGTGGGGTTGTTGATCGAGAACACGATGCTGTCGCTCGAGGCGCTCGCGATCGTGTCGGCGTCGGCGTTCGCGTCGGCGGTGGCCAGCACCGGCAGCTGCCGGTCACCGGCGGCCGCCGCGTCGGGTACGACCACCAGGTCGACGGAATGGCCTGCGGCAGCGGCGAAGTCGACCGCTCGCCACAGTAGTGATCCGTGTCCGATGAAGATCATCAGTGCTCTCCCGCTCCGGCCGCGGCGACGGCCGCGCACACCCGGTCCAACGTCAAATGGTGGATGAGGCCCTCCACCTGGGCGACGAAGGCCTGTTCGGCCGCCGAACCGACGACCTGGCGTGAGACCTGTGCGAGCATCTCGACGGTGGCCAGGGAATCGCCGCCGAGGGCGAAGAAGTCGGAGTCCGCGCCCAGCTCTGCGCTGTCGCAGCGCAGGATTCGCGCCCAGATCTCGGCCACCTGGCGTCGGATGTCGGACTCGGGGTCTTCCTCCAGCAGCGGATCCGGTTCGGGCGCAGGGGTCGTCGACGCCGGGACTGCCTGCGGGGATTCCGCTTCGACCGTCGGCTCGGTCGCGTCGGCCACACCGTCGCGCAGGTTGGCCAGTGCGAGACGGTCGGTCTTCCCGTTACTGGTCAGCGGCAGTTCCGGGAGTCGATGGAAGGCGCTCGGAATCATGTAGGTCGGCAGCCGCTGGGCCAGGAAGTCGCGCAGCGCTCGATCATCGGGCTGCCCGTCGGGTGCCGTCGAGGCGGGCACCAGGTAGGCGTCCAGGACGTGGTCGCTGTGTTCCTCGCGGCGGCGGCTGATGACGGCCGCGGCCGTGACCTCGGGATGCGATTCCAGGACACAGCGGATCTCGTCGGGTTCCACCCGATTGCCGCGGATCTTCACCTGATGGTCGACGCGACCGGTGAATTCGAGGGTGCCGTCCGCGAGGCGACGCACCAGGTCGCCGGTCCGGTAGGTGGGTTCGCCGGCGATGGTGACGAAGCGTTCGGCGGTCAGCTCCGGCCGTTCGAGGTATCCCGCCGCGACCTGCGGTCCACCTACGTACAGTTCGCCCGACTCGCCGTCTGGGACCGGTTGACCGTCGGCGTCCAGCAAGTGCACGGTCGCGCCGGGGGCGGGCAGTCCGATCGGAGTCGAAGCCGCGCCGGGTGAGCGGGTGCCGCTGAGGACATGCGAGACGCACACCAGGGTCACCTCGGTCGGACCGTAGCTGTTGACCAATCGCACTGCCGGACCGAAGAATTCGCGCACGCGGCGGGCCAGATCGAGGCTCAGTTGCTCGCCGCCCAGCACGACGGTGCGCATGCCGGTCGGTCGGATGTCCTGCCGCAGTGCGACTTCCGCGAGACTGGGTGTCAGGAAAAGGGTGTCGGCCCCGTCCGCGCCGAACATGTGCGCCAGGGTGAGGTGGTTGATCTCGCCAGGTACCAGCACCACGGTGCCGCCCGCGATGATCGGGGACACCATCGCCATGCACGCCATATCGGCTGCGGGCGTGTGGTAGTGGGCGTACCGGGTCTCAGGTGTCAGGCGGTACCAGTCGAGGGCGGCGCGCAGGTAGTGCACGACCCCGTCGTGGGTGACGCGCACGCCCTTGGGGCGACCGGTGGAGCCGGAGGTGTAGGTGACGTAGGCGACATCACCGGGGGTGATGCCGGAATCGACGGTGTCGTAGCCGCTTTCGGGGAGATCCTCGAGAATCAGCGTCGGCACGGTGTCCCCGACCAGATCGGCGTGCTCGCGTTCGACCAGGCACAGTCGGACCCCGGAGTCGAGGAGGGTTCCGGTGAGGCGCTCGCGAGGATGCTTGGGGTCGAGGGGCAGGAAGGCGGCGCCGGCCTCGAGGATTCCCCACTGTCCGGCCTGGCCGAGCAGGCTGCGGCCGGACACGATGGCGACCACATCGCCGCGCTGGACGCCGTTCGCGCGCAGGATGGCCGCGATGGCCGTCGAGCGCGCACCCAGCTGCCCGTAGGTGAGTTCACCATCGGGTCCGACGATCGCGGGCGACTCCGGTCGTGCGGCGACCTGCTCCCGCAGTACGTCGACCAGCGTCCGTGCGGAATCGTTCCCGGTCACCACCGGTGCGGCGGGTTCGGTCAGTGCGGCGGCGATGCTGTCGAGCAATCGTTCCAGTCGTTCGGCGACGCCGCGACCGTTGCGGCACGACACCGTGATTCCGGTCGAGTTCTCGGATTCGACGATCGCGAAGCTGATCGGCGCGAGTCCGGTGTGCGCCGGGATGGCGACGATGCCGGTCGGGATGAAGTCCGGTCCGGCGAAGTCCTCGAGGGTGATCTTGCCCGCGTGGGAGACGATGGCCGAGCACAGGTTTCGATCCACCTTGCGGCCGACGGCTTCGACTCCGCGGATCACTCTGCGTGCGATCGGTTCGGGAATCTGTTCCAGGCCAGGGGATTTCATTTGATTCAGTTCGTCGCGGCGCATGAGTCCGGACACCATGCGCCCGTTGATGTCGCGCCAGCTCTCCCCCGGCACGGTGTCCAGGAACAGCGGCAGAGTGAGGTTGGCGGTGGAACGCAGGGCGGGATCGTGGCGACGCAGGTCGACCGGGATCATCAGACGGGTCTGCCCGCCGATGGTGTCGGTGATGATCTGGCCGATGCGGGCCACGGTCGCGGCGCCGACGCCCGGCACGGTGCGGTGTCGCAGCAGGAAGGGCCGTCCCGCGATATCGGCGCCACGGCCGACCGGGGAGCGGAACCGGGGCACCATCGCCACCGGCTTTCCGGGAATGCCGAGCCGGTGTGCGAGTTCGTGGTCGGTGGTCGCGTCCGCCGCGCCCTCGACGGGTGCGCCGCGCAGGGCGCGGAACACGTCACCCGCCCACATCTGCAACCCTTTGGCGTCCATGACGCCGTGGAAGGCCCGGAAGATCACCGTCACCGGGTCGGCGGTGAGCAGCACGACCTCGCAGTTGGGGGCTTCGGACACGTAATCCGGCCGGGCGAGCGGTGAATTCAGGACGGCGTCGTCAGTGAGGCGGTCGTAGTCGAGGGTGGCGTTCGCCAGTACCCGCACCCGCGGGGTGCCGCCCTCGCTGACCCAATCCTTGCCGGAGCGCACCAGTCGCGCCCCGGGGTGTGCGCGCGAAGCGAGATCGACCGCCTGCCGCAGACTGTCCGGATCGAGGCTGCCCATACCTTCGACGGCGACCTGAATCAGGAAGTGCGGGTGGACCTCCCGTGCCGACAGATACAACCACTCGGTGGGCGAGATGCGGCGACGGAAGGCGCTGCTCAACTGGATCGACTCCTCTAGACGCGCGTACGGGCCCGCCGGAGCCACTCCGGCCGGAACTCGCACACAGTCTAGGGTCCGCAAACGCCAAGCTACGGTGTGTGTTTTCTCTCATCCGATTCCGCTGCACGTCGCGAAAGCAGTTCGACCACAACGGATTCCGCAATTCCACAGGCTGTCGTGAGTCTGGTTGTGCAGGTGCACATCGAGAGCGGGATCACTCCGCGGGGGCGGTGCGGACGCGGCCGTCGTCGGCGCGGTAGCCCAGGGCGTAGCTGGGGCAGCGGTCGATGACGGTGACGATCTCGTCGACGGTGGCGGCCGCGGGGTCGATCCAGGGGCGGCGGTCGCGGTCGAAGACGCTGGGCAGTCCGTGCACGCATTCGGCGGCGTGCTTACAGCGCTGCGCCTCCCAGGTGATGACGATGCCGGGCGCGGGATATTCACGGATCGCCGGACGTGGTTCAGGTTGATCTTCACGCACGATGTCGGACATGATTCGACCTACCTTCCGATGCTGGTGAGAGCATGGAAAGTCTACCCGCGACCACCACGGCATTGCCGCCGCGCTGCTTGGCCTGGTACATGGCCGTGTCGGCGGACCGGATCACCTCGCGCACCGGCTGATCGCACGGCCGCGCCGCCGGGGCGTGGAATACGGCCAGCCCGATGCTCGCGGTGACCGAGATCGACCCGATCGGTTCGGCGACCGCCCGCAGCAGGCGTTCGGCCGCCGCGCGCGCGTCCTCCACGGGCATCCGCACGATGATCGCGAATTCCTCACCGCCGAAGCGGGACACGATGCTGTGGGCGGGTGCGGCCCGGCGCAGGCGTTCGGCGGTGCGGACCAGGACATCGTCACCGGCGGAATGCCCGAAGGTGTCGTTCACGGTTTTGAAGCGATCGAGGTCGATCATCATGACGGAGACCGGGATCGGGCCGGGCCGGGCGAACATGCCCGCCGAGTGATAGTCGAGTCCGCGCCTGCTCAGCAGCATGGTGAGCGGGTCCGAGAGCATCTCGCTGCGCAGCGCCCAGTAGCAGAATTGCAGGCCCGGCGGGACCACGACGGCCGCGCCCATCCCCAGGATCAGGATCACCGCGGAGCTGATGTCGCCGCTGCTGAACATCGGGACGGCCAGCAGCACGGCGGCGGTGAGCGACCAGATCGTGTGGACCGCAAGCGCTTTCGTGCCGTGGAAGGCGCTGACGTACACGCCGACGATCAGTAGCAGCATCATGCCCACCGACCGGACCACGTATCCGGGACTCAATGCGCACACCAGGGTGATGCAGACGTCGGCGGATGCGGCCAGCAGCAACGATTCCCATTCCGAGGGCCAGCCGCCGAGCCACCAGTGCAGGGTCCACACCACGCCCAGGGCGATCAGCACCCACAGCGCGATGCGTGCCAACTGATTCTGCGGGCCCTGCGCGGACAGTACGGTCAGCATTCCGATGGTCGGTCCGGCCAGTCCGCACAGTCCGATCGCGGCTCTCAGCACGCCGAGGGTGGAGCGGGCGGCGAGTGCGCCGACGACCCATCGATAGTCGACGTCTTCGCGCCACCATCCGCCGAGCATTCGAAGCTGATCTCGCACGCATTACCCCTCTGCGCCGAACAAACCCTCCTGCACACCTGCGACCACGCATCCCGGCAACCGCCCCGACCGGATGCGCGAATCCTATTCAGCCACATAGCGGCTACCTCGCCAATGTAACCCATGTCACATCAGCGAATTATGGTGTCCGCCGCCATTACTCCTGGTCGGGTGCGGCTCGCCGGAGTTGGGCGGCGAGCCAGAGCACCACGCCATAGCCGAATGCCGCGTCGCCACCGGATACCAGTGCCGAGGTCGGGAAGATGATGGCGTGCCGCAGTCCGGCGTCCGCGAGGGCCCGTACCCGGGCGAGGATCTCGCGCGGCGTGCCGACCAGCAGCCACTCCCGCAGGATCTCCTCGGTGACCTCGGCACTGGCTTCGCGCACTTCGGCTTTGGTCAGGCGATGCGGCATGAGATCGATGAGGCCGCGGAAGTCCTCGCCGAAGGGATGTTTCACCCCGCAGCGCGCCCACACCGCCCCCGGTGCGAACAATCCGACATAGCGGACGGACGGTGTGCGCAGCAGGCGTTGTACACCGGCCGGGGTGCGCGCGGTCACGATCGAGAGCATCTGCGCCGCAACGATCGCCTCGGGATCGCGTCCCGCCGCCACCGCCGACGCCCGCACCACCCCCAGCCGTCGCGCGTACTCATCCGGCGACATGGCCTCCCACGGATACCACCCGTCGCCGTAGCGCCCCGTCAATTCCAGCATCCGCGGCCCGTGCGCCCCCACCCAGATCTGCGGCATCCGCCCCGGCGGCGCCGTCAAATCCAGTGGGGCCCCGTCCATCTGGTAGTACTTCCCCGAAAAGTCCATCGGCCCCGTGGAACTCAACGCCGCCCGTAAAATCTGCAACGCCTCCTCCAGCCGATCCACCGGCCGATTCCACTCGAACCCGTACGGCTCCAGATTCTCCCGCTCCCCCGAGCCGATCCCCAGAATCGGCGGCACCTTCGTCATATGCGCCAACGTCAAAAACGTCTGCGCCAGCAACACCGGATGCCTCCGATGCGGATCGGTGGCCCCCACCCCCAACTGCACCCGTCCGGCCCCCGCCGCCAAATGTGCCAGCAGCGGCGCGAAGTCGAACTGCTCGTCCGGACTCCCCTTGGCCTGCGGCGAGAACTCCCCGTCCCACGCCGCCTTCGGAAACACCCCGACCAAATGATCCGTGGCCAACACCGAATCCAACCGCCCCGCCCGAGCCATCCGCACCACGAACCGAGCCGCCCCGATCGGCGGATTGATCCCCGCCATCGTCCCCACCGAAAACGCCTTCACCCCAGAGCCCACCACAACAGTCTCCTCTCGCCATCCCACGCGAACCGGAACCCGTTCGATTATCCCGCCGGCAACTCCTCCCCGTCGCACCATCCATGAACCCTGTTGCAGCACAAACAATTATCCGGCCTCAACCCAGCAGGCCGACCGATCCTGTTGCGGCACTGCACTGGCCGACCTCCCGATACGGTGGCCGATTTCAACACGCGGACGGCCGACGATACTTGTCCACCGCGCTGGGCACACGAAGCGGAACTGGAAGACCGACGAGGGAGACCGACTATGCAGCAAACCGTCAGGCACGGATTCCGGCACCGCCGACTGTTCGGTCTGGTCATCGCGGCACTGCTCGTCCCGCTGGCCTCGGTAGCCGGCGCCGGACCGGCAGCCCAGGCAGCGCCAACCGCACAACTGAACAGGTACTGCGGCGATCACGGGGCAGTCGGGAGGCTTTCCAATGGCCGCACCGTCTACTGCGTTCAAGTGCAGCGCACCGATGCCTTCGTATGGTCCTACAGCAGTGATCCAATCCCGATGGACCCCAATTCGCGCGGCTACAACTGCAATTCACAGACGTGCCGCTGGCCCGACGGCTCGACGGTCCCGAACTACCAGCGGTGCGGACTTCTGTGCGGCGAACCGCCGACGAACAGCGACATCCAAAGTGGCCTCAACGACTGTTTTCAAACCGGTGCGGACTTCGAAGACTGCGAAAGCCGTATTCGCTGAACCGACCTCGGCACTCCAGACGGCCGCAACTCGCCACCGTCAGCTCATTCGAGTCCTCGGTCGGCAACCGCAGCCGTGAAGGTGTCCCAAGCCGTCGCGTCGAAAACCAGAGTCCCGCCATCAGGGTCCTTGGAGTCACGGACTCCCACTCGAGATTCGTCGAGGAAGGCGACTTCCACGCATTCCTGTCCGCCGGAGCTATGACGTGACGTGAACCAGCGCACGTCGCCGGGGTCAATATCCACTCTCGTTCTCCCTTGCCATCTCGCGGAGCAGATCTCTCGTAAGCCGCGCGTCCAATGCGGCGCATCGCACCCTCTCGAATGCTGCCTGATGCCTGTCCACATCGCTGGTCCGCTCCAGATACATACTGCCGGTGAAACTCTCAGCGAAGATGACTGTCGGCTCGATCGGTCTGCCCTTCGCGTCGATTCCGAAGTTCAGGATGACGAACGGGGGCAGTGGCATTCCCATCGGATACCCGGCGTGAAAGGGCAGAACTCGAAGGTCGATGTTCTCGCGCGTCGTCAGATCCGCGAGGTGGCGCAGTTGTGCGGCCATGACGTGCCGGTCTCCCACACGAGTGCGCACTGCCGCTTCGTGCAGCACGATCGAAGCGGCAGCGGGCTTACGGGTCCTCGAGATGATGGCCTGACGACGCATCCTCACCTCGACGCGCCGCTCGAGTTCTGTGTCGGTCTCATCCGCGAAATAGGTCCGATCCAAACAGCGTGCGTAGGCGGCGGTCTGGAGGAGACCCGGAACGATCAACGGCTGGTACACCGTCAACCGGCGGGCCGAGGCTTCCAGCCCCACATACAGATTGAAGTTCGCCGGTATGAGGTCACCATAGGCGTGCCACCACGATCTGACCGGAGCCTGCTGCGCCAGCCCGGTGAGGACGGCGCTGCGATCCTCCGCCACGCTGTACAGCTCGCACAGATCCGTGATCTCACGGACTCGCACGCGTTCTGTCTGCCCTTTTTCGAGCCGCTGCAACGTGCTTCGGCCCCACTCCATCAGCCGCGCCGCCTCATCCAAGGTGAGATTCGCGGCCTCACGTGCCTCACGCAGGTAACGCCCAAGTTGGCGGCGGGGAAGGGTGCTGCTCTCACTGTCGGACATCGGGACCACCCCGGTACGTGGATTTCAACCGTTCCGGGAACGAGTGTGCGACCGCAGCGGACATCGCGCAGGCATTTCGAGTCAATCATTCCGGACTTCCGGATCGGGCAGTTCAGAACACGCGTCCACGGTCTCCTCGATACACGCGACCTCTCGCGTGCGAGCCGAGGATCGGAGCCCACCATGACCGTGATGATCGCCTTCATTTCGACCACCATCCTGATATTGACGGCCGCAATGTCGCCCGCTGTCGACAGGCGGGAGCCGCGCCATCGAAATGGGCTGTCAGTCAGAACAATTCAGACAAGAATCAGCAGCGAGCGGACGCACACCGCCGTACCGGTCGGGAGGCTGTGATGCGATCGCAACCCACGGCGATCGGGTATCTGCGCAGCGACGTCTCCGGCATTCGGCAGACATGGGACGAGGCTCAGATCCGCAGCATGGCAAGGCGTCTGGGCTATTCGTTGACGAAGACGGTGGTGTTCAGCGAGCGGGTTGCGACGCCGGTGGACAGACTGATCAATGTGGTGCTCCGAACCGACGTCGATGCGGTTCTCACGCCCAGCCTCGAACATCTCGGGTCGACTCCCCCGGCCCCCCTGATTCAGGTGGTCGACTTGATCACCGTCGACCCGCACGCGACCTACGCACGCTGGGCCGTTTTGCCGATTACGCGGCCGGACGACCGCTAGGAAATACACGTTACCTGCTGTAGCGGAAACTTCGGTTCGTGTGACAGCCTGTAGCGGTACTGCTGAAATCACGAGAGGTGCAGGTCAATGGCGACCGATGTAACCGTTCCCCAGCCGGGCACTACCGGGCGGATTTCCGCCTTTCACCGGGGTGAATTGGTCTTCCCGGTGGTCGATTCCGGGCCGATCGACGGTGATCCGGTGCTGTTGTTGCACGGGTGGCCGCAGGATTCGCGCAGTTGGGACGAAGTGGCGGCGCTGCTCAATCAGGCTGGGTTTCGTACCTTCGCGCCGGATCTGCGCGGCACCGGAGCGGGTGCTCCTCGATGGCGGTGGCAGTACCGGCTGGACGAGTTGGCCGCGGATGTGGTGTCGATGGTCGAGGAGATCGGGCGGCCCACCCATGTGGTCGGGCACGACTGGGGTGCGGCGGCAGCGTGGGCGGCGGCGATCACGGGTTCCGATGGGGTGCGGTCACTTTCGGCACTGTCGGTGCCCCACCCCGGAGCGTTCGCCCGCTCGATCCTCACCAGCCGTCAGGGCCTGGCCTCCTGGTACATGTACTTCTTCCAGCTTCCGGTGATTCCCGAACTGGCACTACGAACCCCACTGTTCCGAGGAATGCTCCGCCAGACCGGCCAGTCCGAGGAAATGGCACGCCGGGACGGAAATCGCCTGCGTGACAGAGCAATCGCCCGAGGCGGCCTGCACTGGTACCGAGGCATGCTCTTCTCCTCCCCGCGCCTCCTGCGCGGGCGAGTCACCGCCCCGGTACTCCAAATCTGGAGCGACGCCGACACAGCAGTACTCGACACCGGCGTAAAACTGACCGACCGATACGTCGACGGCCCCTTCCACCTCGAGGTGCTCCCCGGCGTATCCCATTGGATCCCCGAGGAAGCCCCCGAACTGGTCACCCAAACTCTCCTCACCCACTTCGCGAGGACAAACGAGTAACCGGGGAGGCTGCTACTCAAAGACAGCGTCAAGGCTGTCCGAATCAAGAACCCGCACGGTCCAGAGGCGCAGCTCCGCGATATCCGCAGCACGGACCCTGCCCGATATCGCGACCGACACCGGCCCGAACCTGAGCGCCAGTTGCTCGAGCACCGTCTCTGCGCGCCCACGCATTTCGCCACGAGCTTCGCCTTCGGCGCGCAGCCGATCTGCAGTTGACACGATGACCTCCCAAGTGTGGCCTGAGCCGGTTGGCGATGAGTTCAGGTCGACGACGCGGATTCTCGACCTGATCCGGCAAGTTACTCCCAGCATTCCTGCGACACGCAGGTTTCCGATGATCGGTCACGACAGCCGCGTGAGGCGGTCCTATTCGGTTGCGGCCGTGGCGAAGCGGGTGGCTATGTCGGTGGCGCTCACCTTGGCGAGTTCGATGAGGAAAGGGAGGCGTTCGGGGATCATCAGGGTGGTGGGGCCTCGGAGGCCTAGGGCGAAGCGGCAGCGGCCGGTGGGGTCGAGGATGGGGACGCCGATCGTGCGGAAGCCGGGGTCCAGTTCTTCGTTGTTGTAGGCGTGGCCTCGGGAGCGGGTGCGGGTTAGTTCTTCGCGGAGTTCAGTGGGGCCGGAGACGGAGCGGGCGGTGCCCTCGTCGTACGGGAGCGCTTGAAGTTCTTCGTCGGAGGTGTCGGACCAGGCGAGGAGGGTTTTGCCGAGGGCGCTGGCGTGCAAGGGGAGTCGGACGCCCTGGAGGCTGTGGCCGTCGGTTTCGCGCCAGCGGCTGGTGCCGAGCAGGACCGCGTGGATGCTGTGGCGGATCGCTACCGAGGCGCTGGCGCCGGTGGTGTTGGCGAGCTGTTCCAGGCAGGGTTCGGCCAGGTAGATGCGGTGTTGGCGGTAGGCGATCTGGCCGTATTCGGCGAGGGCGCCGCCCATGCGGTAGCGGCTGGATTCCTCGTCCTTCTCCAGGAATCCGGCGGATACCAGGGCTGCGAGGAGGCGGTGGGTGGTGCTGACGGCGAGGCCCTGCTGGCGGGCGATCTCCGAGACGCCGCGCTCGTCACCGCTTCGGAAACAATCGAGCACCGACAGGGCACGGGCGACGGTTTGAACACCGGAGGCTTCCACGGCAGCGACGGTAGCACGGGGGAAAACAGCCGAACGGCGATCCTTTCCACTATTTGGAAAGCTGGGCCGCAAGGGAGTTCGCGTCGGCGTGAGCAGAACTCTTTCGTAGAGCTGCACTTTCGATAGAGACAGCAGGGTCGGAACCGACATATCCGCTGTCACCCCGACCTGTCAAGCGTTCCGATCCTCGGAAAGCATTACCTCGCCGCCGGGCATCGGAATCCCTACTGTCCCAGGGCATCGATCGACATCGCGATCGGTTCTCGACTCGGAAGAGGTGCCCCACGATGTTTCGCACGCGCCGACCGCGCCGTTGGCGTCTCGCCCTCGCGCTGGTCCCCGTCGTCGCCCTGGTCGCCGCGTGCGGGTCCGGTTCCACCGGCGACGCGGCGAAACCGGAACTGGTACTCAAGGTGGTGGACCCGGGCAATGCCGGCCCGATCGCCATCGGCAAGAAGGAAGGCACCTTCGACAAGGCCCTGGCTCCGCTGGGCGCGCGCATCGAATGGGTCAACACCACACCGGGTTTCAGCTCGATGCTGAAGCTGTTCAACACCAAGGAGCTCGACGTCTCCGGCGCCGCGTTCAGCCCGGTGGTCGGCGCGCTGTCGAAGGATGTCGCGGTTCGCATTGTGGCCGTGCAGGATCCGGCCGGGCAGGACCAGAGCGGCATCATCGCCGCAGCGAACTCCGGCATCCACTCGGTGGCCGATCTGGTGGGTAAGCGGGTGGCGGTGAACCCGGCCGCCAAGGGTGAATACATCCTGCTGAAGGCCCTCGCTCAGGCGGGCATCCCGGCCGACAAGGTGACGCGGGTTCCGTTGCAGCAGAAGGACGCCGCGTCCGCTTTCGCCACCGGCAAGGTGGACGCGTGGGCCTCGTTCCTGATCCCGTATCAGGAGGCCAAGGCCAACGGCGGCGTCGAGATCGCCACCGAGAAGAGCATCGGTTCCAAGGACAACTCGGTGGTGGTGTTCCGCACCGAAATCCTCGACAAGCATCCGGATGTCGCGGCCAAGTACCTCGAGGTGCTGCAGGGCCTCACCGCCCAGCAGCGCAGCACACCCGACCAGTCCGAGAACGTCTTCGAGACCTCGGGTCCGCGCGCCCTGAGCGGAGCCCGCCTCGCCGACGCCCTGCGCGTCGACGCGGAGTCCACTCCCCCACGCCTGCCCCGTGATTCGGATGCCGCCGACCTCGCCGACGTGGTGGAGCTGTTCGCCGACAACGGTGTCATCAGCCGCACCATCACCGCGTCGGACATCTTCTACGACCTGAAGTCCAAGCTCACCCCCGAGCAGTTGACCGCGCTGAAGGAACGCTGACATGGCCGTCCTCGTCGCCCCGGCGGACACCGTCGCCGCCACCGGCACGGTGCTCGCGCCGCCGCGTGCCCGCATCGAGAAGCGCAGGCCCGCATGGCTTTCGGTGCCGCTGCGCTTCCTGCTGCCCGCCCTGGTCTTCGCGGCCTGGTGGATCGGTTCGGCGACGGGGACGCTGTCCCCGCAGGTGCTGGCCGGGCCGCCGAAGGTGTGGTCGGCGTTCACCGAACTGGCGAGCAGCGGGCAGCTGGCGGACTTCGCGCTGGCCTCCTTCACGCGTGCCGCGCTGGGCGTGGCCCTGGGTGTCGGCACCGGCCTGATCCTCGGCTTCGCGGCCGGATTGTCCAGTCTCGGTGAGGAACTCGTCGACTCGACCATGCAGATCGTGCGGGCGGTGCCGTTCCTGGCGCTGGTGCCGCTGTTCATCGCCTGGTTCGGCATCGACGAGATGTACAAGGTACTGCTGATCGCGGTCGCCACTGTCGCGCCGATGTACGCCTACACGTATCTGGGTGTGCGCAATGTGGACCGCAAACTCGTGGAGGCGGCCCGCGGCTTCGGACTGACCGGGGTACGGCTGGTGCTGGAGGTCATCCTCCCGTCCGCGCTGCCCGGCGTGCTGATGGCGCTGCGAGTGTGCCTGTCCATCAGCATCACCGGCCTGATCGCCGCCGAACAGGTCGGCACCAACGAGGGCGTCGGCTACCTGGTGACCCTCGCCCAGGAATACAACCGCACCGACTACATGGTGCTGTGCGTGGTCCTCTACGCGGTACTGGGCCTGATCTTCGACGGTCTGGTGCGGATCGTGGAGAAGTACGCCATGCCGTGGCGGCGACAGGTGGCCATCCGATGACCGTCGTCGAGACACCGATCGCCGTCTCCATCACCGGCCTGCGAAAAGCCTTCGGCGACAAGGTGGTCCTGGACGGCATCGATCTGACCATCCGCCGCGGCGAGTTCGTGGTGCTGCTCGGACCCAGCGGCACCGGCAAGACCACCCTGCTGCGGCTGCTCACCGGCCTGGAACTGCCCGACGGCGGCGAGGTGCTGGTGCCCACCGCCCGCACCACCGTCTATCAAGAGCCCCGGCTCATCCCCTCCAAACGCGTACTGGCCAATGTGATCATCGGCCGCCGCCGCACCCGCGACAATCGCGCGGCCGGACTGCGGGCCCTGCACGAGGTGCATCTCGAGGACAAGGCCAGGCAGTGGCCCGCGACCCTGTCCGGCGGGGAGGCACAGCGCGCGGCCCTGGCCCGCGCCCCGGTCCGCGAACCCGAATTGCTGTTGCTCGACGAGCCTTTCGCGGCCCTCGACGCCCTGACCCGCTTGCAGATGCAGGATCTGGTCGGCGATCTGGTGGCCCGGCACCGCCCGGCGGTGCTCATGGTCACCCACGATGTCGACGAGGCGATCCGCCTGGCCGACCGCGTGCTGGTCCTGGACCGGGGCCGCTTCGCCGTCGACACCGTCATCGACCTGCCGCGCCCGCGTGACCGCACCGACCCCGAGGCCCTGCGCCATCAGGCGGCCCTGCTCGCCCAGCTGGGCGTCGGCCGCCACACCGAAAACCACAGGAGCACTTCATGACCGACACTCTCTGGTACACGCGCTGCCCGGTCCCGACCGCCAGCGGCCTCGCGCACAGCCTCGGCTGGCTGGGCGAGACCGCGACGGACAACGGCCTGAAATTCGGTGTGCTGCAAGACGCCGGACCGGAACTCGCGGGCTTCCACTTCTCCCACGAACTGTCCGGGCTGATCCGCGAGGGCGGCAATGTGCCCGCACTGGCGGCCCGCGCCCAGGGCTCCCCCACCCGGCTGATCGGCCTGACCTGGATCGACGAATCGCAGGCGATCCTCGTCGGCCCGCAGTCGCAGGTCACCTCGGCGGCGCAGTTGGCGGGACTGCGGATCGGCATCCCGGCCTGGGCCCAGGACCGCGCCCGCAGCTTCCCGCGCGCCATGGCACTGCACGGCTTCACCTCGGCGCTGCGCCTGGGCGGACTGACACTGGCCGACGTGCGGGTCGTCGAACTCGAGGTGGAGCGGGATCCGCAGGTGCGCACCGAGATTCAGCAGCGCCGCACCAGCATCACCTGGGGTGTCGAGGAACTGCTCAACGGGACGGTGGACGCCGTGTACGTCAAGGGCGCGCGAGCCCAGGAGGTCGCCGCGGAACACGGGTTGCGGGTCGCGATCGACCTGGACGCCACCGACACTCGGCGACTGCGCGTGAACAATGGCACGCCCCGGCCGATCACGGTGCATCAGGAACTCCTCGACACCCGCCCCGACGTGGTGATCGGCTTCCTGGCGCAGAGCCTGCGCGCCGCCGACTGGGCCGCCGGTGACCTCGACGGTGTCCGTGCCGTCCTGCAACGCGAAACGCTCTCCGGCCCAGAGGGTGTCGTGGCCGCCTACGGCGAGGACTTCCATCGCGGGCTGCACCCGTCACTGTCCGACGAGCGCATCGACCTGCTGGGCGTGCAACAGCAGTTCCTCTACACGCACGGATTCCTGGCCGCCGACTTCGACCTGCGATCCTGGGTCGCCCCCGAGCCGTTGGCGCAGGCCCGCGCGCTCGTCGCCGCCGGAGCCACGGCATGACCGAATACCTGTGGCGGCTGCCCAGCCACGGCGACGGCCGCCGCGCCCGCCCCGAACTGCGCCATCGCGGCGGCTTCGGCGATCCGGCCCCCACGCCGGCGGGCGGACGCTTCGGGCCGCGACCGGACAACCGCACCCCAACGGATCTGCGCCCCGGGCATTTCGGGCCGTTCGACGACCTGCACCAGGTCATCGACGCCGCCGAACTGGCGGGCCTGGACGGGGTGCTCGCACCCTACGACCCGCAGGGTGAGGAATCCTGGATCGTGGCCGGTGGCGCGCTGCGGGCCACCCGCCACAGCCGGATGATCGTCGAATTCCAGCCCGCCTTCGGCACTCCCGTGTACGCGGCCAAGATTTCATCGACGCTGCAACGTCTTTCGGCGGGCCGCCTGGGCTGGCGGCTCGCGGTGGATACCGACGCCGACGACAGCCGGGCACGCGGAGATCGAGTCACCGGCGACGCGCGGTATGCGCGGGCGGCGGAATTCCTGACCGTCGCCAAGGGTGTGTGGAACGAGAACCCGGTTGCCGGAGCGGGTTTCAAGGGCACCGGCTTCGATTTCGCGGGCGAGTACTACGACGTCATCGACGGCGGGTTCCGGGGCATCCTGTCCGGACTGCCGTTCCCGGACGTGTACCTGTCCGGGTCTTCCGAAGCGGCGCTGGATCTTTCGGCCGAACACGCCGACGTGCACCTGTTCCGCGAATCCGAGGACGGGCCGACCGCCGAGCTGGCGGCGCTGCGGGCCCGCACCGACGCCACCGGCCGCCGTGTGCGCGCCGGACTGGAACTGCCGGTGATCGCCCGTGAGACCGAGGACGAGGCCTGGGCGCGGGCCGAAAGACAGTGGCGGGAAGTACATCCCGACGGACCGGGCGCACGGTCGCTGAGTCTCGGCGACACCCGCTGGGCCGGATTCGCCGAGCTGGGCCACCCGCAGTCGATCGGGCTCGTCGGCAGCTACGAGCAGGTCGCCGCGCGGCTGCGCGCCTACGAGCAGGCGGGTTTCGACAGTTTCGTGCTGGCCGGGCACCCGCACATCGAGGAAGCCCACCGCATCGGTGAGCATCTGCTGTTCCTGGCCGATCCGACCGGCCGCACCCTGCAGGAGACGACGGCATGACCATCGACATCTATTGGCGCATCGGCATGGAGGGCGATCACGCCTCGCTGCGCACCCCGCGCCGCTACAACCGCGGGCACGCGGGCGAATACGGTCCCGGCAACATCACGCCCGCCATTCGCCGTGGCGCACTCGACGACTACAGCTACATCGACCATGCCGCCGCCGTGGTCAAGGCCAGCGAGTCCGCCGGATTCCTGGGCGGGCTGCTGCCCTCGTTCCCGGTGACCGAAGATCCGTGGGCGTTCGCGTCGGCCCTGGCCCGCGAGAGCAGCACCTACCGGTTCATGGTCGCCTTCCAGCCCGGATTCCTGCATCCGGTGCAGGCCGCGCGCATGTCGGCGAGCCTGCAACGCGCCACCCGCGGACGACTGGTCTACAACATCATCAGCGGCGGTGGCGGACCCGCCCAACTGTGGTGGGGCGACAAGGTTTCCCACGACGACCGCTACGCGCGCACCAGCGAATTCCTCGACGTGTTGCGCGGCGTGTGGGACGGGCAGCCGTACACCCACGACGGGCGCTTCTTCCGCACCGACGGGGCCGCGCTGCCACCGGGACTGGCCGGGCAGCCGTTCCCGGAGGTGTACTTCTCCGGATCCTCGGGGGCCGCCGTGCAGGCCGCCGGACGGCACGCCGACTACTACCTGTCCTGGCTCGAGCCCTACGCCGACCTGCGCGCCAAGATCGACGCGGTGCGCACGCACGCCGAGAAGATCGGGCGCACACCGAAATTCGCGGTCCGCATCGACATCGTGGCCCGGCACACCGAAGAGGCGGCGTGGGCGGAGATCCGCAAGGGCTGGGCCTTCGTCGACCGAGACGCCGCCAACCGGGCCGCCCAGGGCGATTCGGTCGGGGCCGCGCGCATCCAGGGCTGGGTGCCCGAAACCATCACCGGCTACCGGGATCTCGAAGTGCAACCCAATGTCTGGTGCGGGTTCAGCCTGATTCGCGGCGGACCGGCGTTCGGCCTGGTCGGCAGCTACGAGCAGGTGGCCCAACGCCTCGACGAACTCATCGACCTCGGCGTGGACGCGTTCATCCTGGCGGGCAACCCGCACCTCGAGGAGGCCTACCGGGTCGGTGAGGAAGTCCTGCCGCTGCTCGGCCGCTCCCGGCTCACCGCACCGGAACCCGCCTCCGCCCTGTCACCGGCGCACTGAGTCGTTCCCGGCTCGTGCCGACTCGCCTGCCGCAAAACGGATCTCGCTCGTCTCGCACTGAATCATTCTCGGAAGGAACTGTTCTCATGGCCATCCGCATCGGCTACTTCCCGCACAACAACTCGCTGTTCGTGCTGCGACACCGCGGCATCGTGGAACGCACCCTGCCCGACGTGGAGTGGGTGGACCTGCGCACGCTGCCGGAATCGGCGCGCGTCGACGTGAAAACCGCGCTGCCGTCGCTGCATTCGGACTGGCTGTTCACCGAGGGCGGCTACGACGTGATCGGTACCGGCTTCACCCCGCCGGTCACCGCGCTGGCCAATGGCCGCGACATCGTCTATCTCGGTATCTCCGGCCCGCGTATCGAGAACGGCCGCCTGGTCGCCAAGGCGGGCAGCGGGATCG
The DNA here is from genome assembly GCF_045161165.1 of Nocardia sp. NBC_00511. Taxonomy (NCBI): domain Bacteria; kingdom Bacillati; phylum Actinomycetota; class Actinomycetes; order Mycobacteriales; family Nocardiaceae; genus Nocardia; species Nocardia sp. NBC_00511. The sequence continues at coordinate 1,289,195 of NZ_CP107849.1, read as the reverse complement.
AATCGGCCGCGGATCTGAAGGGCAAGCGGGTCGGCATCGCGCACGGCTCGTGGCAGACCACCCTGCTGCTGTTCGCGCTCGACCAGGCCGGATTGGGCTGGGCCGATATCGAACCCGTCGACACCGACGTGAACGGCGGCACCGCCCTGCTCAACGGGGAACTGGATGCCTGGGTGGGGGCCTACCCCGGCCTGGCGGCCATCGAAGCCGCCGCCGACCTGCACACCCTGGTCGACACCGAATCCGTCTTCAGCCACCCGTCGCTGTGGTTCACCCGCCGCGACTTCGCCGAAACCCAGCCCGAGGCACTGCGGACGATCCTGGCCGCCCTCCAGGAATCCGACGCCTGGATCACCGAAAACCCGCGCGCCGCAGCGCAGTACTTCGTCGACGACATCATCGCGCGCGGCGGTAGCGCCGACCTCGATGCCTGGGAAGCTGCCCTGCGTGGCCGCCCGTTCGGCATCAACCCGGTCTCGGAGTCCTTCCTCGACGAACAGCAGCATGCCGCGAACCTGCTGGCCGCCAATGGTCTGCTGCCGACCACCCCCGAGATCCGCGCGGCCGTACTCCCCTGGATCGGCGAATTCGTCGCCTCGACCCGAAACGCGCCTGTCGCAGGCTGACTCGTCCACACACCATGCCCGGCCGAACATCTTCCGTTCGGCCGGGCATGTCCGTTTCCGGCGGATCGGACCCCACCGCGTCACTCCGCCGAGTTCCGTCTCGGACAGCTTCCCGGCCCTGACGAGGGGCGGTCGGCCAGCCGTCCTATCGACGAATCCGGGTGACTAGCGGCCGAGCGAGCCGGTCCACAGGGTGTTGAAAATACCGCCGAAAGCGGCGCCGAGCGTCTTGAAGAGACCGCCGAAAGCGGCGCTACCGGTGTCGATGATGACTGGATTACTAGCGTTGCGCTAGTTTGCACACAAGATCGACCGCGCGCGTCCGCAACTCCCCATCGGGAAGCGCGAGATGAACATTCGGCCGCGGCGGGGACTTCCGGAGTCGGTGCGCGACGTTTCGCCGGGAGCCCATCCCGGCGGCCACCAACCCACCCCGAGCATCCGTGCGGCATCCGTACGCAGCCACCGAGGGCCCGGGCAGCCCGAACCGTCCCCGACAGTTGAGGTTCGAGCCCGTTGACAGGTAACCCTCAAGTCAGGCAACAGCATTCGCGAACCGTCCGCAAGGCATTGGCGCGAACATCCTCCGACGCTACGCGAGGCCATCATCGGCAAGATTGGCAACTCTGCCGTTATCTTCTTGCGTGGCACCGAATCCGGATCACGCAGTGAACCACCTCGATCAGGTCGACGAGGCCGGTCACGGCCACGGCGGCGCGTCGAGCGAATACCTCGACGCGGTCAAGCGGGTCGACACCGAGGTCGGCAAGATCGTGGCCGCGGTCGACGCGCGCGCCAAGGCCCACCCCGAGGAGAAGTGGAACATCCTGGTCACCTGCGATCACGGACATCGCCCGACCGGCGGGCACGGCGGGCAATCCGCCGACGAGACAGCCAATTTCCTGATCGCGCGCGGACCGTCGTTCAAGGCGGGCGTCACCAACAAGACCAATTCACTGGTGGACATCACCCCGACGGTGCTCGCACTGCTCGGAGTCAAGGGCAGCACCGATTTCGACGGCAAGTCGGTGATCAACGGTGGTGGCTCGACGCCGCCGAACACCGGTTCCTTCGGCATCGATCTGCCCGATACCGGCACCAGCAAGGGCTCGATCAGCGAGGGCGTCACGCCGCTGGAAGTTCCCACCGGCCAGCAGTGACCCGGACGTCGGCCCTGCCCACCTCCACGCGGATCGGGCCGACCTCCGGCCGCTCCCCCGGTGAACGAGAAATCCACTCGCGAAAGACAACTCCATGAAACCACAGCACTTCGGCGATCACTGATCCGCGCAATCGCGTCCCGGCCGCCCCGCGCGGTCGGGACCCGGTTCGCCGGACGCGAGACGCAGTGGACCGCACCGCCGGTGATCGAACTCATAGCGGCGGCAAGCGGTCGCCTCAGAAAGCGGTTGCGCCAGTGCTGCGGCACTGCCGCGCAGTCCGTGTAGCCACCCGGTAACCATGCGTTGCCCCGGCGTTCGCCACACCAGTCACATTAGTTCCACCTGGTAGCAACCATCTCGAATAGTTTCGGCAGCAATACAATTCGTCCACATAAAAGACACTGATAGCTCATAGCTATGTTTGTCCCCAGGTTGCTCAAACGGTCGAACGATGCGCTGCCGGAACAGTGCATCCGCCCTAGGGTCAGGCTTCTCCACACGACGAGAAGCCGTGCGGGCCCTCTCCGAGAAAGGCGCTCGACAATGTCGGCAGTTAGAACGACCATCCTCACCCTGGCCTGCTCGATGGCCGCGATCGGCGCGGCCGTGGCATCCGCTCAGCCAGTGCCCTTCACCGCCGACGCGACCCGGGTGCAACCCGTCGCACTCGTCGGAACCGGCAGTGCCGCAGCGGGAGTCGGGCTCGCCGGGCTACTCACCACCGGGAGCGCGGCACTCGGCACCGGCAGTGTCGCGGTCGCACCGTGGGCCGCCGGAGCGGGCACCGGGAGCGCGGCATTGGGCGCGGGCAGCGCGGCCGCCGCACCCGTCGGTGACATCCTCGGCGCGGCCGCCCTCGCGCTGGGCACCGGCAGCGCGGCGCTGGGCGCGTCCGGCAGCGCCGCCTCCGGCGGACTCGGCACTCCCTTGGCCGTGCTCGGCACCGGTAGCGCGGCCCTCGGCACCGGCAGTGCCGGACTCGCCGGGGCGGGTACGGCCCTGGCCCCGTTCGCGGCCCTGGCCGGAACCGGCAGCGCGGGGGTCGGCGCGGGCAGCGCGGCGGTCGCCCCGTTCGCCGCGGGCGCGGGCACCGGGCTGGCCGCCCTCATCGCCACCGGCAGCACCGCGCTCGGCGCGGGCAGTGCGGCCTCCCCGGTGGCGGGCGACGTCGCGCCCGACACCACCCACTACGAGCCTCTCGCCCTGGGTCCGTCGAACTGAGCGCCCGGCGATGATCCGAGCCATCGACGCCTCGGCTTCGCCCGGTGCTTGAACAGCGGATCGGTCCCGGCAATTGTGGGGTCATGGACGAAGCTGTCGCTCACTACCGAGACGAGATCGACCCCTCGCACCAGCCGCTGTTCGACCGCCTCCACAGCTTGATTCTCGACACCTTTCCCGATGCCCAGATGACGATCGCCTACGGCATGCCCACCTACCGTGTCGGTCGCCATCGACTCAACGTCGGCGCCTGGAAACATAGTCTGTCGCTGTATCTTTCGCCGCAGCGCGACGGCGGCTTCTCCGCCCGGCACCCGCGCCTGGCGTCGGGCAAGGGAACCATCAAGCTGAGTGCCGATGCCGCCGCCGACATCCCCGACGAGGAATTCCGGGAGCTGATTCGCGCAGCCCTCGGGGGCGAGTGACAGCCGTCCGGCGGCCCGTCGAGGAACAGGGCAGCCACCGGGGCTGAACTCTCGACGAATCCTGTTGCTAATTAGCGGTATTCGACTCGAGGAACCAGCGCACAGCGTCTGCGGTGCCATGAACGCCGGAGCCGTTGTGATCCACCGCGCCCAGGTCGACGATCGTGGCCTCGACGCCGCGGGCGCGCAGCGCGGTCTGACAATCGGCGCTGTTGTTCGGGGTGACATCGCGGTCCTGGCTGCCGGTGTAGAGCCGGATCGGCACCGTGGGCGTCCAGTCGGTGCAGGTGCTGTCCGCGGTGGTCAGCGCGGTGGCGAAGGGGCCGGTCGGGTTGCGCAACAGGGCAATTCCCTGAGGAGTCAGCAGATGGTCGAGGTCCGGCGGCAGGGCTGCGACGATGTCTTCGAAGGCGTGCGTGCCGTCGAAGAGTTGCTCGACGGTCGTGGCATAGAGGGTCTGGAACAGCTCGCCGGGTGACCGGTACAGGCCATGCAGGCGGTTCCAGGACACCAGCAGGTACGCGGTATAGAAGGCACCCTCGGCGGGGGCGACACGGCCGTCGAACAGTGCGGGCAGTTCCGCGTTGCGGATATCGAGCGGACCGCTGATCACGGCGACCGCCGTTGCCCGGAAGTTGTTGTCCGCGTTGGCTTGTAGCGCGCGTGCGAGTCCCATCGCGGCCGGCCCACCCTGAGAGAATCCCGCGATCGCGACGTCAACGCGGAGTTGGCGGCCGAGGGTCGCGGTCTGGGCGCGGGCGGCGCGCAGCATGTCCACCGATGCGGTGGTCTCGGACGGAATGTCCAGGTAGGGGTGCGGATTCGGATCGAGTCCCAACCCCAGGTAATCGGGTGCGACTCCGGCGAATCCGGCGGACGCGTAGGTTAGCGTCGCGGCGAGGTCGCCGCTGTCCTGCGTGGTCGAAGGGGCCTCGGACTTGGTGGGCTGGGTGCCGTGCTCGTAGACGACGGTGGACAACTCGTGCTGATCGTCGACAGGTAGTGCGAGCAGTCCGCTCGCCGTCGTGGCCTGGTTGTCGGCGCCGACGGTGCGGTAGGTCAGCCGGTAGGTGTCGACACCGAATTTCACTGCCCCGGTGTCGAATTCGTTGGCGGTGAGTTCGGCGCGAACATCGTCGGGTGAATACGTGCGCAGGTGCTGGACCTCGACCAGTCGCCCGCGCTCGTCCGCCGGTGCCGAGCCCGTCGAACTCTGGCATGCCGTCGAGAGGAGTGCGGTGCCGAGCAGCAGTGCGGTCCCGGCGATTCCCGCGCGGGCCCGGGTGCGACGGTTTCGCGGGTGGCGGTGAACCTCGATAGTCATACCGAAAGCTCACCGCCGTGCACGAAACCCGGTCAATCACTCCCTGGAGTGATCACGCCTCGAACCCTCACCCACAGGTACGAGAGGCTCAGTGCAGCCAGCCTCCGACGCCACTGACCTTGGTCAGCCGCACCCGGATCACATTGCCCTCGCCCGCGGCGGGATCGGACAGGAAGTCCGCGTCCGGTCCGATATAGGCCTTACCGAGCCGATTCAGCAGCACCCGGCCACCGCTCTCGCTGACCTCGGCCCGCCCCTCCGCCACCAGGTACTCGGCCAGCCCGTGGTCATCGATCACACCCGACTGGTAGGAGATCGACACCCGCGGATCCCGTTGCAGATTGCGGATATACCGCTTGTCCAGACTCATCGACCCGATGGTCAGCGAGTCGGCTTCGGCATGCGTCCACACACACCGCACATACGGCGCCCCGTCCTCGTCGATGGTGACCAGATGGGCGAGCAATCCGCTGTTGATCGCGTCGACAGCCTTGGTAGGCAAGCTAGTTGGCATGTACGACCCTAACCGCCCACGGTCGTCTTATGTGGCCAAGGGCGGTTCAGGGGCAGACCGCGGACACCGCGACCTGCCATCTCGACTTCCGGTGCGTCGTGCGTGAGTAAACCGCCTGGTGAGCGCCCGATTTTCGGGGAAACCGTTGACAGCGGCAGGTCGTGTCGGCAGGCTTGACGAGGCGCAATTGTCTCTACAGTTGCCGCGAAGATCCGGTTGTCGGTGACCTCGCCCCGCGGCGCGGGTCGCGACAGCGCTCGGAGACTCCGCGGACCCGGCGATAACCGGTGTCCGATTCTGCCGTTCGGACCAGAAACCTACCGATGTGAGGTTGGAATGTCTGATCGCAAGGGCCGAAAACCCGGCCAGATGGCCGCGAAGGCCAAGCAGGGCATGAAGGACCAGGGCCAGCGCATGGAAGACGACATGAACCGCGTGGCCGAGGACGCCAAGCGCGACATGGATCGCCTGGGCGCCGGCATGAAGCGCGAAGCCCAGCAGGCCCGTTCGGAGATTCAGGACATGAACAAGTCCATGAAGCAGAAAATGCAGCACCACTAGCCGGGAGGTGCGCGAACATCGACGGCCGGTTTGTCGGCAGCCCCGACAGACCGGCCGTTCCGGTTGTTTCGACTCCGTCCTCGACCCAAACCGGCTGTGCCACCCCGCTTTCCGGGCGTGCTTCGAGCGTGAGGCACACCTCGCCGCGCAACTCGATCATCGCAATGTGGTGTCGGTGCACGACTGCGGGAGCAGCGGCGGGGTGATGTGGCTGGCCATGCAGTACGTCGAGGGATCCAATGTCGCGACGCTGCTGCGGCGGCGTCCGAGCGGGCTCGATCCCGCGCAGGCGCTGGATATTCTCGCCCAGGCCGCGCGCGGGCTGGCCGCGGCTCATTCACGCGGTGTTGCACCGCTGATTCAGTCGACCGGAACATCGAGAACGGGCCGCTCGACATTCGCGCCGGGACCATCGAAATGCCACCACTCACCGCTGTACACGGTGAGCCCGCCCGCCCGCCCGCATCGCCTCACGCAACTGCGTGCGGTCGGCCTGCGCTACCGGATCGACAGCGGCGAAAGCCTCCGCGCTGGGCGAGAAGTCGTCGAAATCGGTGCCCATCTCCGCCAGGCACAACGTGTCCAGTTTCCGTGCGGCCGGGCACTGCTCGTCGGTGTGCGCGAACGTCACGTCGACCGAACGGCCGGTCTCGTGACTGCGCGCGAAGCTACCCGGCTTGGCCACCCAGGCCGGATTCGGCACCGCCTCGAACATCCGCACCTGCACCTCGTGCGGGCGGTAGCAGTCCCAGAACACCAGCACCGCACCATCTTTGCGCAGGATGTCAGCCGCTGTCGCGAGGCCCGGAGCCATGGAATCGTGAATCAAACAGCGGGCGTCCGGCGGATACAGAGCCACCCCGACGAAGTTGTTCGTCGTCGCGTAGCGCAGGTCGATCTTCGCATCGGGCACCACCGTACGAACGTCCACGAACCCGGCCGCAGCGGCCTGCGCGGAGACCGGCGGCACCACCGGACTCGGTGCGGCAGCACTGGTGGCTGTCACGCTGTGCTCGGTCGATGGCGCGGCGAATTGCCCGGTCCGCGTACCGGATCCGCAACCCGCGGTGAGTCCGATCGCGGTCAGGATCACCAGGCAACGCCGCAGATCAGCCATCGGTGCAAGCTATCAGGAGCGCGCGGCCCTCGATACCGGATCCTTCCCACGCTGCGAAAAAGGCGGCCCGCCAACCGATTCGGTAGCGTGGTGGGCAATCCGCACCCAACGGCACAGCGAGGACGAGATGGCAGACACCGCCGTGGACCCCATCGAGCAGATCGGCGATGATTTCCACGCCGATCCGCACGCCTACTACCGGCGTTGGCGGCCCAATGGGCCGGTACACCAGCTTCGCGGCAACCGAGGGGCCACGTTCTGGGTGGTCATCGGGTATGCGGAAGCGCGGACGGCGTTGACGGATCCGCGGTTTCGCAAGGGAATCGCTGGGCTACGGGAGGTGCTGGAGGCACACGGGCAGGAGCTGTTCGAGGACACCGCCGCGCTCAGTGGGCACATGCTCAATACCGATCCGCCGGATCACACTCGGTTGCGCAAGCTCGTCAATCACGCGTTCACGCCTCGGCATGTGGCGGCCATGCGTCCGCGCATCGAGGAGATCACCGCCGCGCTGCTGGACGAGCTGGCGGACCGCGACGAGGTCGATCTGCTGGCCGTGTTCGCGAATCCATTGCCCACCATCGTGATCTGCGAACTGCTCGGGGTACCCCTCGAGGATCGTGACGACTTCCGGGCCTGGAACAAGGTGCTCATCGGTGGTGCCGCCACCGCCGAGCAGGCGCAGGCCGCGGCCGCCGCGATGGGCGGCTATCTGCGCGGGCTGATCGCGGCCAAACGCGCCGCGCCCGTGGACGATCTGCTGTCCGGGCTGGTGCACGCCGTCGACGCGGGCGACAGCCTCAGCGAGGACGAACTGGTGTCGATGTCGTTCCTACTGCTGCTGGCGGGCCACGAGACGACCGTGAACCTGATCGGCAACGGGCTGTACCGGCTGCTGCAGGATCCCGCGCAATTCGAGGCACTGCGCGCCGACCCCAGCGCCATCCCCGCGGCCGTGGAGGAATTCCTGCGCTACGACGGTCCGGTCGGCTGGGCCACCCTGCGCTACACCGTCGAACCCGTGCGGCTCGGCGAAACCGAGATCCCCGCAGGCGAACTCGTGTACGTGGCGGTGTCGGCCGCCAACCGCGACCCCGCCCGCTACGCCCACCACGATCGGCTCGACGTCACCGCCGACGCCTCGGCCCACCTCGGATTCGGCCACGGTCTGCATTTCTGTGTCGGCGCTCCACTGGCCCGTCTGGAAGCCGTCACCGCCTTCACCGCGCTGCTGGCCCGCTTCCCCGAACTCCGCCTGGCCGACGAAACCTTCACCCCCCATTGGCAAACCAATGTGGTTCTGCGCGGCCTCGATCGGCTTCCCATTCGCCTGCATCCGTAATTCACAACAAACCCGATGCCGCTTCGCATCGAAATCGAAGGGTGCGCGCAAATCGTGAGGCGGCACCGGCGTATGGAGTTCTGGTTCTCCCCGGTGGAAAGGTGACCAGTCGCCGTCGCGCGCGGCCGTGGCAGCTCGCGCAGCTGCGCACCCGGGCACTCACGCGGAGTCTGCGGCGACGATTGGGTCCGGACCATCTGGTCGAGCAGGTTCGCTACCGCTATCGCGGCTGGAATGCCCCGGAGCTGGACGCGCTCGCCGACGCGGAGGCGGCGTTGCGCCGAATCAGCTCGCGCGTCGATCGCATCGCTGTGGTCGGGCACTCGATGGGCGGACGGGTCGCGGTGCATCTGGCCGCCGCGCACGATGTCGCCGCGATCGTCGCATTGGCGCCGTGGTGGCCCGCCGACGATGCGACGCTGGTGCCGACGACGTGTCGGCTGCGGGTGCTGCACGGTACCGCCGATCAGTGGACCGATCCGGAATCCTCGCGCCGCCAGGTCGATTCGGCACGCGAGCGCGGAGTGGACGCGCAGTGGACCGCTGTCGACGGGGCCGGGCATTTCATGTTGCGCAGACCGCGGCGGTGGCACCGGATGACGGCTGATTTCATTGCCGCGGTTGATGATCGATCCCCGGCGAACCCCGAACGGTCCGGCACGATCGACGGCTGACGCCCGGGAAAATCTGGGTAGCCGAATATTCGCGGACTGCGGCTTCGGTCGGCATGGCTAGTTCGGCAGACCGAACTTCAAGGGTAGGTTCACCGAATGTTCGATCCTTACAGCGGTATGCCGCTCGCCGGTCCCGGAATGTGGAAGCCACCGCAGCACGGCCCGATCGAACATCCGAACGCCGCGCTGGTGCTCACCCTGGGCGTGCTCGGACTGTTCTGCTGTGGAGTCTGCGCGCCGATCGCGTGGGTGTCGGGACTGCGGGCGCTGCGTGAGATCGACGCGTCCGGTGGGGCATTCGGTGGCCGCCACCAGGTTGTCATCGGCATGGTTCTCGGCATCCTCGGGACCATCGTGCTGATCTTCGGCGGCATCGTTTTCGGGCTGATGGCAATCGGGGGACATTGATGTCAGTTAATTCGCATGGTCTAGATAAATCCGGGCTAACGATTTCTGGATCGTAAATATTCGTAACCGTATCGAGATCTTCCACTCGAATTGATGGAGTACCGCTCATTTCAGTGAGAGGCAGACAACACTCAGCCCTCACCAGCACATCACTTACAACGAGAGCACCTGAGATGCGACACACGGGAGTGCTGTCATCATGATCACCTATCCGAGTATGCGCTGTTCAGGATCACGAAATCCGACGCGCCGAGACATTTCAGCAACAGCCACACCCGGCCCGAGCACCGACGCTCGCCCCGAATCACCCGGTCGCCTTAGTGAAATTAACTTTCCAGCCCAAATATTTAATAGCGGATAAGTACATACCGAGCGACCCGCTCGAGAAGCCCTTCGATACCAAACCGTTATTTCCATTGCCAACTCCCGCCAGATCAGAACAGGTTACATTTCAATCCCTTCCGATTACGGCGAGACTTCCCCCCGGCCACGCCGTTGCTACTCGTTTTGGAGATTGTCATGAGAACCTCTTCCCTTCTGCTGCGCGCCGGTGTCGTCACCCCGATGGCGCTCGCGACCGTCTTGTGTCTGGCCGCCCCTGCGAACGCGTCGGTCAGCGTGAACTGGAGTTGTCAGGGCACGATCTTCGGCATCAGCCAGACCTCGAGCATGTCCACCACGGTGGCCGGCACCGCGCCCGCCTCGACGACCTCGGGCTCCGCGGTGGCCATCACGCTCACCCCGGGCGCCTCCTCGGTGCCCAGTTCGGCCTCCGGATTCACCGTCACCAATATCAGCAACCTCAAGATGACGTTCCCGACTCCGGCGAACTCGACCCTGGTCTCCGCGACCGCATCCGGCGGCACGGTGGCGGGCACGGTCAGCACCTCGGGCGGAAACGTGGTGCTCACCGTGCCGGGTCCGATCGCGGGCGGCACCAGCTTCACCCCGCCCGCGGTGACCATCAATGTCACCGCCGGATCCCCCGGCACCCCGATCACCAGCAAATACGCCGGGACCAGCTATTCCAACCCCGGTATGACCATGACGACCAAGGTGAGCATCGTCGGCAATGTCGCGACCGCGTGCTACCCGAGCCCGTCACCGACCCTGACCAGCACGACCGTCAGCTGAGTCGGCGGGCAGGCGGCATGGCGATGCCCGGCTGCCACGCTGAATGAGAAATACCGGGACTGGGCTGTATCCACCAGCCCAGTCCCGGTATCAGGCGCAGCCTATCGCACGGGCGAACCGTGGCCGGTGACTTCTGTTGAGAGGTTTCATGTTTCAAGCCTTCGAGGGGAGCCTGTGCGTCCGATGTCAACCGAACCCGCCTGGATCACAGTGGAACTCAGAAAAGCCCTGGAGTTCTATCACGGCACTCTCGAGGACCTGGCTCGCGAATTGATTCGATTGCTGGGCGTGAACGAAACCGACAGGCGCGCATTGGAAATCGTCCTCCTCGAAGACGGAAACTCCACGCCCGGAATGCTCGCCGAACGCCTCGGCCTCACCGCGGCGGGCGCCACCATTCTGCTCAATCGCCTCGAGAAGCAGGGCTACATAGCCCGTTCCCTGCACCCCACCGACCGCCGCCGCGTCATCGTCGTGGCCACCGACCTGGCCACCCGCCGCGTCCAAGATCTCCTCGCCTCCCTGATCGAAGAGGGGAACAAGATGATGCAAACCTGGTACGCCCCAGCCGAACTCGAATTGATCGCGGGATTCCTCACCAAGGTCGGCGAACTGCACAGAATTCATCGCCAGCGGCTCCACGACATGGAGCCCTACCCGCGCGCATGACTCGGCGATGCCCGCCGACGGTCGGAACCGAGTTTCGGTCGCGAGGGATGGGAGGATCGTCGCGTGCGCATTCTGATTCCGCTGCCCGATTCCGACTTCGACGTGACCGAGGTTGCGGTGCCATGGCGGATGCTGACCGATGCCGGGCACCACATCACCTTCGCCGTCGAACGCGCCGGGCACGTGCCGCGGGCGGATCCGCTGCTGCTGACCGGTGTGCTGTTCGGCCAGCTGGGTGCCGAGGACGAGCCGAAAGCGTTCTACCGGCAGCTGGTCGACTCGCCCGAGTTCCGCGACGCGGTGTCATGGTCGGAGCTGAATGTCGAGGACTTCGACGGTTTGATCCTGCCGGGCGGCCACGCACCCGGCATGCGGCAGTACCTCGGTTCGGAGACGCTGCAACAGCAGGTCGCGCGGTTCTGGGCGCTGAACCGACCGGTCGGGGCTATCTGCCACGGTGTTCTGGTGCTGGCGCGAGCGCGCGACGCGGCCACCGGGCGCAGCGTGCTGGCCGAACGACGTACCACCTGCCTGCCCAAGTACATGGAACGCGGCGGGTACTACCTCACGGCGTGGCGGCGAGGGCGCTACTACCGGACCTATCCCGCGTATGTCGAAGACGAGGTGCGCGCCGCGCTGATCCAGCCGGATACCCAATTCGAGTGTGGCCCTGTCGAATTGCGCCGCGGCACGGCCACCGATGATGCCCCCGCCTTCACCGTGCTCGACGGCAACTATCTCTCGGCGCGCTGGCCCGGCGACGCGTATCTGTTCGCTCGACGGTTCGCGGATCTGCTCGCGGCGACGTAGCGGCCGCGCACGGCCTCGACCGCGCTGGATTCGGCTGATGCGAGGGACATTTGCCCATCGTTTCCGGACCGGGGCCCGGCCTACCGTGAAGTGGTGGAGATCAAGGGATTCTGCACACTGTGCAAGTCGCGGTGTGGGGCGTTGTACACCGTGTCGGACGGCCGAATCGTCGGGGTGCGGCCGGATACCGACCATCCGACCGGCGGGTCGATGTGCCCGAAGGGCCGTTCGGCCGCGGAGATCGTCCACAATTCCCGCCGGTTGACCACACCGCTGCGACGAACCCGACCCAAGGGCGATCCGGATCCGGGGTGGCAACCCATCGGCTGGGACGAGGCACTCGACGAGATCGCCGGGCGGCTGACGGCCCTGGCGGCCGAGCACGGACCCGAATCGGTCGCCTTCGCGCTCGCCACCCCGTCGGGGACCGGACTGTGCGACGGCATGGAGTGGGTGCAGCGCTTCGTACACGGATTCGGCAGCCCGAATACGGTGTTCAGCACCGAGATCTGCAACTGGCACAAGGACATTGCCCACCGCTTCACCTTCGGGACCGGGATGCCGGTGCCTGATTACGCCGAGACCGACCTGACGATCATGTGGGGCTTCAACCCCGCCAAGACCTGGCTCGCGCAGTCGAGCGCCCTGGCTGCGGCCCAGGAGCGCGGCGCGCGGGTGGCGGTGATCGACCCGCGCCGGTCCACCACCGCGCTGCGCGCCGACCATTGGCTGCGGGTGCGTCCGGGCACCGACGCCGCCCTCGCGCTCGGCCTGGCCAACCAGTTGATTCGCGGCGGCGGCCATGATGAATCGTTCGTCCGCGCGTGGACCAACGCACCGCTGCTGGTCCGCGGCGACACCGGCGCATTCCTGCGGGCCGACGAGATCTGGCCAGGCACAACGGGGTTCGTGGTGTGGGATGAGAACGCTGCCGCGCCGCGCCCGTACGACACCGAACTGCCCTGCGCCGATCCCGACGCGGCGGCCTTGGGTGGCGACTACCGCGTCCCGGTCGCGGGCGGGATCGTCGAATGTGCGCCCGCCTTCGACCATTACGAGCGGGCCTGCCGGGAATGGCCGCTCGAACGGGTGACCCGCGAAACCGGTGTCGACCGTGCGGACTTCCTCGCGCTGGCCGACGCGATCATCGCGGCCGAGTCGGTGTCCTACTACGGCTGGACCGGAGTCGGCCAGCACGCCAACGCGACCCAGACCGAACGCGCACTCGCTACCCTCTACGCCCTGACCGGGTCCTTCGACGCGCCCGGCGGCAATGTCGTGTTGCCGGGCCTGCCGTCGAACCCGATCGCCGATCGCACCGAGTTGCTGTCTGCGACGCAGGCCGCCAAGACGCTCGGGCTGGCGCAGCGCCCGCTCGGGCCGCCTGCCCAGGGCTGGATCACCGCGCGCGATCTGTCCCGCGCGATCCTCGAGCAGGATCCCTATCAGGTGCGCGCGTTGATCGGCTTCGGATCCAATCTTCTGCTTTCCCAACCTGATTCGACGCGCACGGCCAGGGCGTTGCGTGCGCTGGAGTTCCAGGTGCACATCGACCTGTTCGACAATCCGACTGCCGCCTATGCCGAGATCGTTCTGCCGGCCGGTAGCGCCTGGGAGCGTGAGGCCTTGCGGATCGGCTTCGAGGTCGACCATCGCGCCCAGCGGCATGTGCAATTGCGGCCCCGGGTGGTGGCACCGGTCGGAGCCTCCCGCTCCGATACCGAGGTGGTCTTCGACCTGGCGACCCGAATGGGCATGGGCGAGTTGTTCTTCGACGGGGACATCGACGCGGGCTGGAATCACCAGCTGCGGCCGCTCGGACTCACCGTCACCGACCTGCGCGCGCGACCCGGCGGCATCACCGTTGCCGCGCCACAGCACCACCGCAAATACCGCACCACCGGCTTCGCCACCCCGACTCGTCGCGTCGAGCTCTACAGCGCACAGCTCGCAGCCCACGACTACTCGCCGGTCCCGCGTTTCCAGGCTCCGGCCGCGCCGACACCGGCCTTCCCACTGGTGCTGACGTGCGCGAAGAACGGCTATTTCGTGCACAGCCAGCATCGTCAGATCAGTGCGCTGCGCCGCCGCTCCCCCGACCCGCGCATCGACCTGAGTCCGGTGACCGCCGCTGAGCGTGGCATCTCCGACGGGCAGTGGGTGCGCGTGGATACCCGCACCGGCAGTGTGCGGCTGCGCGCCCGCATCGACGAGAGTCTGCACCGCAACGTCGTCATCGCCGAATATGGTTGGTGGCAAGCCGATCCTGACCTCGGACTGGCGGGGCTCGATCCGCTCTCGGCCGACGGCAGCAACTTCAACCTGCTCATCGACGACGAGAATATCGATCCCATCTCCGGTTCGATCCCGTTGCGCTCGTTCACCTGTCAGGTCACCGCGGAGCCCGCCGATCATTCGTGGCAGGGGACTCGCACCTTCCTGGTCGAGGCCGCCGACACCGTCAGCCGGGATGTGCGGACCGTGCACCTGGTACCGGAAGACGGTGCGCAGGTTCCGGATTATCGTGCGGGACAGCACATCACGCTGCGGTCGACGATCCCGGGTGACGGTGAGTCCGTCGAGCGCAGCTACTCGCTGATCGGCCCGGCGCGAAAGAATGGCCGCGACGGCTATCGCCTCGCTGTCCGGCGGGCACCGCTCGGCCGGTTCTCCGGCTATGTCCACGACACCCTCGAGGTGCGGGATCGGATCGAAATCGGTTCCCCCGCTGGACTGTTCGTCGTGCCCACCGATATCGACACGCCGGTCGTGATGATGGCCGGTGGTATCGGGATCACCCCGTTCCTGTCCTATCTGGAGACCATTGCCGCCACCGGGGGGACCGTGCCCGAACTGGTGCTGCACTACGGTGTCGCGAACTCCGCCGACCATCCGTTCCGCGAGCGGCTGCGTGAACTCGCGGCGGCCATCGGGCCTCGGTTGCGCGTGGTCACCCACTATCGCGACCCGCTCGCCACCGATGTTCGCGGCCGTGACTACGACATCGACGGCCATGTCCGGGTCACCGATCTGGATCCGGGTCTGATCGGTGCCCGTGCACGCTTTTATCTGTGCGGTCCCCCGGCGATGCTCTCCACCCTCACTACCGACCTACGCGCGCAAGGTGTTCCGCGCTGGGAGATCTTCTCCGAACGTTTCCGCGCACCGGAGCGCACGGTCTCGGCATCGCCGGACACCCGCCACACGGTCCGATTCACCCGTTCCGGCCGCGAGCTCAGCTGGAGCGCGGACGACGGCACGATCCTGCAATTGGCCGAACGATCCGGGTTGCGTCTGCCCTCGGGCTGCCGGGTGGGGCAGTGTGAAAGTTGCGCGGTCACCGTCCGCACCGGGCAGGTGTCCCACTTCGTGGAGACCGATCATCTCGACGACGGGTCGTGCCTGACCTGCCAGGCGGTACCCGCGTCGGACATCGATATCGACGCCTGAGCCGAATCGCCTCAGCGCCGGTAGCCGCGTACCGCGACGAGGATTCCGGCGATGAACACGATCGGTCCGATGATCGACCAGGTCACGGTATTGCTCATCGGGCTGCCCGAGACCACACCGAAGCCCTGCAACGACCAGAGCAGGCCGGCCAGTCCGATGATCACGCCGATCGCGACGAGGATGGGGCTGCGCATGAGGCTGCCTTCTTTCAGTTGTACCGCGGGCGCGGCGAATTCTGATCTCAGCCTAGACGCCACCACGGCGGCGGTCGTGACGGAAATCGGTGGATAGTGGACATGTGCCAACCGAAAAACCTGCCGAGCGAGACCGCACCGGCGCACCCGTCGGGCGTCGCGTGGTGCTCGGCCTGCTCACCGCCGGGGTGGCGGGCGTGCTCGGGGGCGCTCAGCTCCAGAAGGGCCTCGAGGCGATACTCGGACCGATCGGCAACCATGACCCCACCGGCCTGGTCGGACTTCTGCCGGTGGGCAACACTTTTCGCTTCTACTCGGTCACCAGCGGCGCGCCCCGGCGCGACGCGAGCAACTATCGACTCGATATCACCGGCCTGGTCGACGCCCAGCGCAGTCACACCCTCGCCGACCTGCAAGCCATGCCGCAGACGACGCTGGTGCGCGACTTCCAATGCGTCACCGGCTGGCGGGTGCCCGAGGTGCACTGGAGCGGCGTGCGACTCTCCGACCTGCTCGACGAGGCCGGGGTGCAGAGTGCAGCGAAGGCGGTGCGATTCACCTCCTTCGACGGCGCCTACTCCGAGAGCCTCACTCTCGAACAGGCCCGGCGCGCCGATGTCCTTGTCGCACTGGAGATGATCGACGGACCGGTCAGCCACAACCACGGCGGACCGGTGCGGCTGTACGTCGCGCCGATGTACGGCTACAAGAGCTGCAAATGGCTTTCCGGGATCGAACTGACCAGCGAGGTGGTCCCGGGCTACTGGGAGCACCGGGGCTATTCGATCGACGGCTGGGTCGGACAATCGAACGGACGCAGTGATGACCCGACCAGCTGAGGCAATGGATCTGCACCGGTTCAGCCGCGCCGAACGCTGGGTGCACTGGTCGACCGGAGCCCTCGTCCTGATCTGCATCCTCACCGCCGCGATCCTGTACAACGGTTCCCTGGCGGTGCTCGTCGGCAACCGCGGCATCGTCGAAACCATCCACGTCTATTGCGGATTCGCCCTACCGGTCCCGATCCTGCTGGGCCTCGCATCCCGCGCCTACCGCGCCGACCTGTCCCGCCTCAACCGCTTCACCAAGCCCGACTGGCTCTGGCTCCGCTCCAAACGCCGCCGCCTGGCCGGCACAGAAGTAGGCAAATTCAACGCCGGCCAAAAACTCAACGCAGCCCTCAGCGCCGGATCGATCCTCGTCCTGCTCGGCACCGGCACCGTCATGTACTTCCCCGACTGGACCCGCCTGGCCTGGCGCACCGGCGCCACCCTCATCCACGACTGGTTCGCCCTGGCCTTCGGAATCCTGGTCGTAGGCCACCTCATGTACGCGCTACGCGACCGAGAAGCCATGCGCGGCATGCTCTCCGGGTCGGTGCGGAAATCCTGGGCGGCGGACGAACACGAACTGTGGGCAGCCGAGGAGGGCGAGAAGTCCTGAGAAGCTCGGCAAGTCGTGCTCGACTCCGGTAGAAGGATCAGCAGCGGTCGGATCTCGAATCGCCGGCGAGTTCGGCGGCGGCAGCTACCAGGCGCGCCCGGGAGCGATCCCCTGTCTCGGCCTGTACGGCAAGGTGATCCATGGCTCTGCGGTAGGGATCGAGTTCGTCGGGACGATCCAAGTAGGCCGCGCCGGTCAACCGGGGCAGGCACACGATATCGGGGAGTGCGTCTCCGGCGAACCGGAGCATTGTGAACGAAGTGCCCACGGCCGCATGGCCACTGGCGAAGAACGGCAAGACCTGGATTACGACATTCGGCCTGCTCGACATTTCCACCAAGTGCTCCAGTTGAGTACGCAACACCTGCGTCCCGCCGACCGGTCGATGCAGGACGGCTTCGTCGAGCACCGCCCAAAGGGTAGGTCCGCCGCTTGGACCGAGAATCTCCCGACGCCTGCGGCGCAACTCCACCCTGCGCAATTGCTCGGAAGGGCTCCAGTACCCGAGAGTGACGACCGCACGAGCGTAATCATCGGTTTGCAGCAGCTCAGGAACCAGCAGGCATTCGAAGGCACGGATCATCGTCGCTGCGGCCTCGAGTGCGAGATCGGCTTCGGAAAAGGGCGGCAGCACGCCACGACGCCGACGCGGTGACAACGAGTGCACACCCGGCTCGGCCGAATCCACCACCCCCCGAGCGGTTTTCCACAGCCGATGCCATGCCCTGAGATCGGACAATCCCCTCGGGATCCGGGACGGTGAACCGGCCAGTTCGATCAGAGTCAGAAGCACCGGCACCACAGATTCGAACCTGGCCGGCACGTTCCTCCCCGCCCGCCAGTCACTGATTCGCTGCACCGAAACCCGGCAGCCGGAGCCCTTGCCGCGGGCCGCCCGCATCCGAGCCGCCGCCGCTGCGGCGACACGATCCAGTGTCGGATTGTCGGCGGCTTCCCACAGCTCGGCAAGACTGACGGCGAACAGACTCCGCGGCCCGTCTCCGCCACGAGTTCCATCGTGTGAAACTCGCTGTTCAGAGTTCCTCTCCACCATGAAATCGTAGGCCTGATGCACTTGCAAATACAAGAGCAGCTACACGAAAGATGTTGCAGCGCTTAATGATTGGGAACCGCAACCGAGACGACCAGGCCCACGTCCGACACCCGCCAGCGGCGACCACGGCAGGATGCTGCCCACAACATCAAGATAGCAGTCAGCGCATACATAGAGCAATATCAAGACTTAGATACCACTAAAATTAGTCGCACCATGTGGCCTACAGTGCCCACGACAGGAGAATGGTCGACTGTTGTCCCCCTTAGTTAAGCCTTGTTACACTGCCAACCATGCCAGTCGGCCACCCGGAGCATTTCGCAGTAGTCGTGCGCGAGCGCCGTCGGCAGCTCAACCTCACTCTCGAGGCAGTGAAGACCGCCGGGGGACCCACGGTGCCGACAATGGTGCGAGTCGAAGCCGGAGGGCTGGAGGATCCACGACCGAGCACCCTCGCGAAGCTCGATCAAGCACTGCAATGGATTTCGGGCAGCGCCGCGCGAGCTTACTGGGACGGCGAGCCGCCACAGTCGGTGACGGCGCGCGTCCCACCCGTGTTGGATCCCGGCGTCGCGGAGATCGCGTTGCCGCTGGACCTCGTACTCGAATTGATGACCACACAACGCCGGCTTGCCGAACTGACCAGCGGACCCGCACTCGACCGGGATCAGGCCCGAGCCATCAGCACCGCGTTCGACTCACAGGTGAGCACCATCGTCGGGATGTTCGTCACCGATCTGCTCGAGCGCAACCACACCGAAGGCGAGCCTGCCGCCCTGCATCCCTTGCTCGCCTTCACCTTCGGCGAATTGCTGGACGTTCCCGTGGGCGGCGACGGAGAATCGGATGAGAAGCTGTACCGGCGCTGGCTGGCAGGCAAGCAGCCGGACCTGACCGGCGACCTCGAACGGGAGTTCCAGCATCGACTGGACCGCAAGCTACGGACACTCAGAACCCATGAACGGTAACGTCGTTCCACCACTCGACAGACGAATCGATCTGCTGTTCGCGACCTTTCATCGACGCTCGGAACCCGAACAGAGCAACGACGAGGTCGCACTGCGACTGCGCGACCGCGGCGTCGTATTGACCGGCGCGACGCTCGATGAGCTGCGGCGAGGCGCGCAGACGGGCGATCGAACGATACTGGCCGCGCTGGCAGAACATTTCGGCGTCGCCACCCGGTATCTGACCGACGATGGCCCCGACGTCGTCGAATTGCACTCCCAGCTCGAGCTGCTGGCCAAACTGCGCGACTTCGGAATCGGACGGATGGCCCTGCGCGGCCACCTCGTATGCGGCGACGGCCCGGCCCCGCTCGAGATGACGGCACTGCTGGACTCGCGATGAGACTTCACAAGCGCCCGAATTCCCTTGTGAAGCAGGTGCATCAGCTCATCGCCACCCTCACACTCCCGCGACCGTGGCATCTCGGAACCTTCACCCGTCAGGTCGCCGAGTTGGTGGGCAAACCGATCGAGCTCGCGCCGATTGCCGGGCTCACGGCCAAGGGATTCCCGTGTGGAGTGATGCTCGAAGGCACACAGACCATCGTCGTCGCCTACGACGCCGACAGCTCGGCCTTTCATATCGAGCACATCATCCTGCACGAACTCGGCCATCTGCTGCTCGACCACACCGGTTGCGTCTCCGAACAATCCACTCGCAATGCCGTCGAGATCCTCTTCCCGCACTTCGACCCCGACAACGTGCTGCGCGTGCTGGGACGCAGCGACTATGACAATCAGATCGAGACGCAGGCAGAACTCTTCGCCTCGCTGATCATGTACGAGGCGCGGCGGCGGCATCCGGAATCATCCTGGGAACAAGCGATTTTCCGCAGCTGAAACCATGAGGGCGTTATGCAGGCGAACTGGGCTTCCTGGATTTCGCTGTCGAGCTTGATCTTCGGATCGACTGTCATCGTCGTCCGGATGATCTGGTTTCGTTCGACCATCGTCGATCGCGCGATGAACCTCTGTCTCACGACGTCGGCGCTGCTCGCCGCATCGCGTCACCCGATCATCGAACATCTTGCCACCATCGGACATCTGCCCCCGACGACCGTCACGCAACTCGCGGCACCGGCCTACGCTTTGACCTGCGGCACAGAGATCATCGTCGCGATGAACGCCAAGGGGACCGCGTTCCCTCCGGCCGCCGCATACGGCTTGGCCGCCGTAAGTGGTTCGGTCGCACTGGGCTTCGGTACACCAGCGCGGGAACATCACGTCATGCTCGACCGGCAAGGCTGGTGGGAACTCGGCTACTGGCTGTCGGCCGCGCCGATAGCGTTGCTCGTCTGCTGGGCGTTGGGCAGTGTCAGCATCTCTCGTCTCCGCGAGACACTCCCCGCACCCGAACGACGCTTCTACACCTGGGTACTCATCGGCACGGTCGCGCAGACCGCGTACCTCTTCAGTGCGGCACTCGCCGCTGCAGGGCACGCCATGGCCGGTCACTATGCCGGATCTGTTCGCGTCCTGGACCTCACCAACCGGAGTGCGCCATATTTCCTGACCATGCTGGCCGCAATCTTGATGAGCATCCCGCTGGCCGGTCTGCTAATCGAGCGTGCCGGGCTGGATCGCTGGTCACGACACCGGAAACGACTGTTGCCGTTATGGCAAGACCTGACCGATACCTGCCCGCATGTCGTCTACACCCCGCCCGGACTACCCGAGCACAGCATGCTCCTGCTCCACCGCACCATCATCGAAATCCGCGACTGCATCCTCATCCTGACGCACTACATCACCCCCAACCCACCCGAGATCGACGCGGCGATCGAAGTCTCGGGACACAACACCCAAGCCCTGCGCCGCGCAGTTCAACTCGCCCGTGCGCTGACGACCAAGGCCGAACGAACACCGGTATCCGACCGCATCCCCGGTGCGCCCTCACCCTGCGCGGATATCGAGGACGAAGTACGCGACCTCACCGCTCTCGCAACCGAATGGAACTACGCACGCCAGCTCGCAGCCAAAAGCGTTGCACGGCAGGCAGTTGCACGCATCGGACCCGTCGGCGAGCAGTAGGGCGGGATCCGCCCGGCGGGCGGCCGATGTCAGGTTTCGACGGGCATCATCGAGGTCCGAGCGCGGCGCGGATTTCGACCGCGAATTGTTCGTGGCTGCTTCGGGTTCGATCGAGGAAGTCCCGAATCAGGATGAGCTCGGGTTCGCTGTAGGCGGCGAGACGTTCGCGGCCGCGGACGATGCGGGCCGCGAGGACCGGCGTGATCAACTCGACGATGCGGGCGGTGGGGTGGACAAGGATGCGTTTGCCGTGGGAGGGGTCGGGGCGGCGGGTGGCGTAGTCCTTGGCTTCGAGGCGGCCGAGTAGCGCGGTCACCGAGCCGGGCGTCAGGTGCAGCCGGGTGGCGAGGTACCCGGCGGATCGGGGGCCCTCGCGCATGATGACGTCCAGGCAGCGCAGATCGTTGCGGCCGATGCCGAGGTAGTCGGCCAACGCCCGGTCACTGTCGTCATGCGCGGCCTGCAAGGCCGCCAACTCGTTCGCCACCTGCGCTTCCAGCTGTGCCTTCGAATCGGATATTTGACCGTCAAACATAATCCGAGGATACTATGTTTGATGATCAAACATCTTGGGCGACGCGAACGCCACATTCTGGTGGGCGTTTTCCTCGCCATCGTGATTCCCGCGATGATCGGCTACGGGCTGACCGGGTCGCCGCTGCTGGTGGTGTTCGCCATGCCCTCGGTGGTGGCACTCGCGCTTACGGCCGCGTCGCCGAACCGTCGCTCGATCGCGGCGGGACTCGGGATCCGCCGCACTTCGGTCGGGTCGATCTGTCTGGCCATCGCCGCGGCCGTCGTGCCGATCGCGGTCGGGGTCGTCGTGCTCGTCGCCTGCCGACTGGATCGCTTGCCGGCCACCACGGACTGGCTGCTGCCGATCGGCGCGTGGCATGTACTGAGCGGCCTGCGGCAGGGCGTGTTCGAAGAAATCGGCTGGCGGGGGTTTCTGCAACCGCAGTTGACCGCGTTGTTCGACATTCGGCGGGCCGTCCTGCTCACAGGCTTGGCCTGGGCGGTATTCCACTACGGCTTGATCATCGGGGGCGGGGCGCCCGGCGGGGCTCCACTGTGGCTCTACCTGCCGATCTTCACGTTCACCCTGATCGCGGTCAGCGTCTTCGCCGGATATCTGCGGCAGATTACCGGAAGTGTTTGGCCCGCAGTCGCTTTACATGCCGCCAATAACATCGCCTCGGGCTATGTCGATCAGTTGCTGATCTCGGGGTCCCATCCCGCCGTGGCCGAGATACTCGGCGACACAACGGGATTGCTCTGCTGGCTGATTCCCGCCTGGTGGGCGTGGACGCGGCTGCGCCGGATCGACGCATCGAATGCAATGACATCCATTGAGAGGGTCGAGAATTCATGACGAAGCGTTCCCTTGCCGGTGGCTCCCCACTTCGAGTCCGCAATCACGTCTACGGACTACGAATTACTCATGTTCGAGGCGCTCCCCCTGAGCAGCAGGACGCCGGTTACGAACTCCCAGACCAGGATCGGGTAGCAGCCGCCGCGTTCCCAGGTGCCGTCCGGTAGCAGGTTGATCGAGGTGCTGGAGCGATCGATCATGAGCAGTACGAGGGACAGGATTCCCACGACGCCGGCGGTCACGGTGAACACACCGAATATGTTGTGCCCCCGGAACTTACGCAGGTACAGACCGGCGACGATGAGTGCGACGTTCCCGCTGATCGCGGCGATCGCGCCGCCGAGGACATGGAACTTGCCGGTCCCGTTCGCGGCGGCCTGCTCGGAGCCGTGGAAGGTGGCGATCAGCGTGAATCCGATGGCGTAGCCGATCGCGAGCAGTAGGAACGCCCGGCGACTCGCGCTGGGCGCGATCGCTCGCGTGAGGAGGATGGCGGCTACCAGAAACAGGATTCCCTGCGAGAGAAACATGAAGTTCGCGACGGCGGACAGGGGCGAGTCCATGGCACGCCCCTCGAAGGTGCCGGGATCGGGCACTCCGAGATCGCTGATGTAGTTGTGCGCGTAGCTGTATCGCGGACGGAAGCGTGAGGCGGCAAGCGCCTCGAGGCAGAACCACAGGATGGCCGCCACGATCAGAAGCACACCGGCGACCCGGGGCGGACGAGGACGATTCCAAGGCCTCGCCGGAGTCTGGAGGGTCTCGCTCATAGGGGTGCACACTCCTCGTGGCATAACGTCATTCTCGAACAATCAAGTGACCAGGGATTCACTTGTCGCCGCTTTGAGCCCGAACGTAGCACTAGAGGACGCTTCCCTGCGGGAGGCCCCACTGCCCGCCATTCACAAAGCGGGTAGTCGGAATCCCGCAGCCCGACTACTGGGCAGACACGCGCCGCTGGCCGATGACCTTCGAGGCAGGCAGACGACCGGCTTTGGCTGTACCGCTGAGATTCTCACCGGCGACGGTGACCGCGAAGGCGAGATTCAAACGCATGGGCTTGGTCACCGCCTGCTGCCAGGTGAGCTGGTCGCCGTCGAGCACGACATCACGCAGTGGCACCTGCTCCCCCGCGCCCTGAGCGGTTCCGGACAGCAGATCACCGTCTCGGCGCAGCTCGACTTCGGCCTTGATTTTCCCGATCGGGGTCGAGATGGTCAGGTCCCAGGTTCCTTCGACGGACATGTTCTTCCTCACTGGTGTCGGGTTCAAAAGTGTTCAGAGAGTTGCGGATTCGGGGCCGCGATTGCTCCAGACGGTGCCGCGGCGCTCGTACGCGAACAGCTTTTCCACCGCGTGCGCGATCCGCGGGCCCACTTCACGTTCGAGCAGGTAGAGGCCCAGGTCGAGTCCGGAGGTGACGCCCGCACCGGTGACGAGGTCACCGTCATCGACGACGCGTGCGTCCACGGCGTGCGCACCGGTGGCGTCGAGCATGTCCAAGCCCAGATGATGGGTGGTGGCGTAGCGGCCTTCGAGCAAGCCGGCCATCGCCAGCACCAGCGATCCGCCGCAGACGGCGGCGACGGTCACTTCGGGGTTCTTCATCGCCGCTGCCAGCAATCCGGGCAGATCCGTATTCAGGGTGCGGCCCAGCAGCACCGGAATGAACTCGTCCTGCTGCCATTCCCCGTCCCCCATCTCCTGGTCGGGGACCTCTCCCGGCTCACCGACGCGGCCCGAGGCACCCGGGATCAGGATCAGGCCGGAGCGGCCGGGGTCGAGGGTCGCGGTGGCGTGCAGCTCCAATCCCCCTGTGCCACCGATTACTTCGCGCGGCCCCTCGGCCGAGACCAGTTCGACGCTCACCATGCCCGCCGACGCGGTGCCGCCCGCGTACAGGACTTCGAAGGGGGCGATGACGTCGAGCGGGTCGAAGCCATCGAACAGGACGATCTGGACGTGCATACGCGCTCTCCTCGAGGTGACAGGCCCGGTCTGCGCCGGGTCGCCCCAGACGCTATGCGGGTGCCGAGCCGGTCCCCAGTGGCAATAGCGACATAAACCAACGGATTAGTGACATGTCGACGTTTATGCCAACTGAGCTGTATCGATCAACATATTTTGGATGGCTTCCGTGCCGCTGACACTCGGCGATCGAGTAGTTTCTTGCCATGCACACCGTCGCTGTCCTCGCGGTGGATCACGTGATCCCCTTCGATCTGTCCACGCCGATCGAAGTCTTCACCCGCACCCGCCTGCCCGACGGCCGCCCCGGGTACCGGGTCCGCGTGTGCGCCGAGAAACCGGAGATCGACGCCGGTGCGTTCACCTTGCGCGCCCCTTGGGGATTGGACGGATTCGAGGGCGCGGACACCATTTTCATCCCCGGCACCGCCAACCCCGCCACCCCGCTGTCACCGGCTGTCACGGAAGCACTTCAGGCCGCGGCACGTGCGGGTACCAGGATCGCTTCCATCTGCACCGGCGCTTTCGCCCTGGCAGGCACCGGACTCCTCGACGGTCTGCGCGCGACCACACACTGGGTCGCGGCGGCACCGATGGCTGCCGCGTACCCGCTGGTCGAAGTCGACCCGGATGTCCTCTACGTCGACAACGGCCAGTTCCTCACCTCCGCCGGCGCCGCGGCAGGACTGGATCTGTGCCTGCACATGATCCGCCGCGACTACGGTTCGGCAGTCGCCGCGGACGCCGCCCGCCTATCGGTGATGCCACTGGAACGTGAAGGCGGACAAGCACAATTCATTGTCCACAGCTATGTTCCCGCCCCGGATGGCTCAGCTCTCGAACCCCTGCTCACCTGGCTGCACGAGAACCTGCAAGCCGAACTCTCGTTGTCCGACATCGCATCCCATGCCGGGCTCAGCACCCGAACCCTCATCCGCCGATTCCGCGAGCAGACGGGCACCACTCCACTGCAATGGCTGCATCACGCCAGAATCCAACGCGCACAACACCTTCTGGAATCCACCCAGCATTCGGTCGAACGCATCGGCACCCAGGTCGGTTTCGGCTCACCGACCGCCTTCCGTGACCGCTTCAAGAAGACAACGGGCGTGAGCCCCAACAGCTATCGCCGCTCCTTCAGCTGAGTGCAAGCGCGATCAGCGAAGGCCTCCGCCGAAAGCACCACACGGCGATGACCGGGTCGCAGATGGCGCAACCCAGCGAACTGTTGTGCGCGAAGGGCAATATCGGATGGCCTTTGAGGTAGTGGGCGATATCCCACGCCGTGTGCAGCAGCCAGCCGATACCGATGAAAGTCCAGGATTCCAGCCCACGGTAGGCGACGAAGGCCATCACCGCGACGAACGGCAATTCCCAAGGGCCGAAACCACCTCCGCTCAAATACGCGGCTCCGGCTCCGGCCACCATGATCGCGTTGAAGCGCCTCCGATGCGGTTGCTTGATCAACGACATCAGCAGGCAGTAGATGATGCCGAACACGACAGGCAGGACGTAGTTCACAGGATCGTTCTCCTCCGAGGGTGCCGACCACTCGGACCAGGCGATTGCCGTTGCGCGAGATGGTCATTGACGGACACCTCGAAGTAGACCGGTGGCCACCGCGATCCCCCAGTAGCACAACCGACACGTTTCAACGGGATAGCGTCAAGCGGTTCGGGCCGAGCCTCACCACACGTGGATGGTCCCCCAGCAACCCTTGCCCGCGCTGCCCGACACCCAGGGTGTCATGAGCTCGAAAGGTATCGACCCGGTCGGCTGCGGCTCCACCGCGACTCGGGCGCGCGGGTTGAAGTAGGCGCTCGGCAGGATCACTCGAACGCCGAGGGAGGGGATCCGGAACTCGGACTCGTCGGTGAACTGGAAGCCGGTGTCGATATCGATCAGGAACGGGGTGTTCGCAGGCACGCTGACCTCGGTGGTCGAGCAGAAGCCATTGTGGAATCCGAGTTCCACGATCGGGGGCGGGTCCGCGAGGCCGGGTGCGGCGTCGACCACGATCGCCGCGAGCACCGCCACGACTCCGAGCACACCGGGCTGAATGCCCCTCATGACCGAACCCTCTCGCCGCTGATCGATAGGACCGTGTCACCGACCATACTGCCGAGGGTCAGCCAATACGCCGCAAACGCACCGACATCGAAGGTCCTCGCACGCTCAGTCTTTGAAGCGGACCCGCAGTTCGGCGAGTCCGCGGATGAGGATGTTCGGTTTGTAGGGCGGATCGGGCTGCAGCAGCTCCATCGAACCGACTCGGGTGAGGATGCCGGTGAGCAGGGTTTCCATCTCCAGCATGGCCAGCGGCGCGCCCAAGCAATAGTGGTGTCCGAGACTGAAGGCGAGGTGGCGGGATACCGGCGCGTGGCCGTCGAAGCGGGTGATGTCGAGTCGGTCGGGGTTGCCGAAGGCGCGTGGGTCGCGGTTGGCGCAGGCGAGCAGGGTGACAACGCCGTCGCCGGGTTCGAACGTCCGATCACCGACGACAGTACGAACCTTCGCTGAGCGCGTATTGAGATGCGGCGGACCGTCATAGCGCAACAGTTCGTCGATCGCGGGGCGCACCAGTTCGGGGCGCGAGCGCAGCAGCTGTAGCTGATCGGGATTGCGCAGCAAGGCGAGTAGACCGTTTCCGATGAGATTCACGGTGGTCTCGTGGCCGGCGACGATCAGGAAGATG
The DNA here is from genome assembly GCF_045161165.1 of Nocardia sp. NBC_00511. Lineage (NCBI taxonomy): Bacteria > Bacillati > Actinomycetota > Actinomycetes > Mycobacteriales > Nocardiaceae > Nocardia > Nocardia sp. NBC_00511. The sequence continues at coordinate 1,261,993 of NZ_CP107849.1, read as the reverse complement.
ATGGTGCCGAGCATTTCTTCCTCGGTGAGTCGGTCACCGTGCTCTTCGACGCTCGCCAGCGCGCTGACGAGATCCTCGCCGGGTTCGAGGCGTCGCTGTGCGATCAGGTCGCGCAGATAGTCCAGGAACTTCGGGGTGACTTCGGAGCGGGCATCCTTGGCCTGCTGCGGTAGCAGGTGATCCGGGTCCAATCCCCAGGACAGGATCTGCGACCACTCCTGGATGCGATCGTGATCGCGGGCCGGTATCCCGAGGATCTCGCAGATGACCGTCAATGGCAGTGGGTAGGCGATGCCGGTGATGGCATCGAATTCACCGGTGGCCAGTGCGGTGTCCAACAGCCCGTCGACGAGCTCTTCTATCCGCGGTCGGATCGACATGATCCGCCGAGGCGTGAAGGCCTTGGACACCAAGCCGCGCAGCCGGGTGTGGTCCGGCGGCTCCATCCACATGAACACCGGCGGGAAGACTTCTTCCTGCCCGGCGTGCAGGTGTTCGACTTCCTGGTCATGACCCCAGTCGGAGCTGGTGAGCACGGTGACGATCTCGTCGTAGCGGGTCAGCAGCGTCAACCCGAGCGGTGACCGGTGCGCGGCACCGAGTTCCCGCAGTTGACGGTAGAAGGGAAACGGATCGTGGCGGTTGGCCGGGCTGAAGATCTGCAACATCAGCTGCAATTCGACCGGCAGTTCCTGCGGTGCCGGATCCGATTGCGCCGACGCACTGGACGGGCTCATGGCTCAGTTCCTTCGTATGCGGAGCTTTCGCTGTTCGATCTCACCAGACCTGGGCCAGTGTGCGGGGATTCGCCGAATCGGTCAGTGGCCATTTCGTTTTCGATTCGCCCGATCGACGGCATCACGTGCCCGGATCGCACAGCCGAGGGTTGGTTGATCGTGGAATTCTCCGAAGCGATAGAAGGACTCGACGTTGCTTCGCCTATTGCTCTCGCGCACAGCAGAATTCGACGCATGAAGGGGCTGTCATGGGCATGAGAACCGAGCCCGGCACACGATCCGAGCCATCCGCGAAGAACCTGACGGTCGTCGATCTGGTGATTCTGGCGGTCGGCGCCTTCACCCTCGGCGTCGACGGCTATGTTTTGTCCGGCCTGTTGCCTGAAGTCGCGGCCGATCTGCGGGTATCGGTCGGAACAGCAGGCCAGCTGACGGCATTGTTCGCGATCGCCTACGCGGTCGGATCGCCCATCATCGCCACCTGCACCGGGAGCTGGGATCGGCGAATCCTGTTGGCCGGCGGGATGATCGTGTTCACCGTCGGCACCGTGCTGCAGGCCGCCGGCCCGGACTTCGCGACCGTGGCGGCAGGACGGGTGATAGCGGCGCTGGGTGCTGCGGCTTACCAGGCGAATGCCTTCAGCATGGCCGGCCTGCTGAGCGACCACAGCCGCCGTGCCCGGTCGCTTTCCATTGTCGCGGGCGGCGGTTCGCTGGCGCTGGTGGCGGGGCTACCGTTCGGGATTCTCGTGGGCCAGGCGTGGGGATGGCGGACCATCATGTGGATCCTGGTCGTGCCGTCGTTGGTCTCATGTCTCGCGGTGGCGCTGCTACCGGCCGCCTACAGTCCGAGTCTGGGTCTGCGGGAACGACTGCTGGTGCTCGCGAATCGGCGGGTGCGCGGCGTCCTGCTGGGACCCTGACGGTGATGCTGCCGGGGTTTCTGATCATCGCCTATCTGCCTGCGGTACTTGATACTTCGGGGCCACTCGTCGTCGCGGCCATGCTTGCTTTCGGATGCGGCCAGGTGTTCGGGACCGCTGTCGTGGCCCGGCTCATTCGGTGGAGAGGTGCGGCACTCACCCTCGTTCTTGCCGCGTGTGGGGTGACCCTCGCGGCCGGGCTGCTTTTCGTGACGCGCCGGGTCGAGTCCGGAGAGATCGCGGCGATGACCGCATTGGGTTTCGCTGTCGGTATCGCGATGGTTCCGCAGCAACATCGGATGTTCGCCCTGGTGCCCGCCGTCGCTCCGATCGCGATGGGCCTCAATGGATCTGCGGTCTACCTGTCGGTGGCACTCGCCGCCGCGTCGGGTGGCGGTGTGCTGGCGGTCGCCGGAACGGCCGGTCTCATACCCACGGCGATCATCATCGGGCTGCTCGCGGTGATCGTGAGTCTTGCCGTACGTCCCGAGCGTCGCGCGCGGCGGGAGGATCAGCTCGCGGCGTGACTGTGTCACCCTGCGGAATCTCCTATCGCGCGAGGCGATTTCCGCGATCGACGATCCGCGACCGTCGCGGAGCAGACAGGCTTCCGACTAGTCGATGCCCGACCCGATGAAAGGTGCAGTCCATGCGTCAGGCTGTCGTGCTCGGCGCGGGTATCGCCGGGCTGTTCGCGGCCCGGGTGCTCGCGGAGGCGTTCGACCGGGTGCTCATCATCGAACGTGACGCGCTGGTGGGCGCGCAGCCGCGGCGGGGTGTGCCGCAGGCCCGGCATGTGCACGGGCTGATGGATCGCGGCAGGCAGATCATGGAGGAGCTCTTCCCCGGGCTCACCGCCGAGCTGGCCGCCGCGGGTGCGCCGATCACCGATGTGCTGCGCGGATCTCGTTGGTACATCGCGGGATTGCGGGTGCACCCGACCGATACCGGGCTGACCGCGTTGCTCGCCAGCCGTCCGATGCTGGAGCACGCCATCCTCACCCGGGTGCTCGATATGCCCGGTGTGGAGTTGTGGCAGCGCCGGACGGCGGCGGGACTGGTCGGCGACCGTGCCGTCACCGGCGTCCGGCTGGCCGACGGAACGGAGGTGGCGGCCGATCTGGTCGTGGACGCCACCGGGCGCGGGTCGCGCGCCGCGGACTGGCTCGCCGCGCTCGGTCACCAGCGGCCCGCCGAGGAACGCATCGATGTCGATCTCGGCTACACGTCGCGAATGTTCCGCCGCAAGCCCGAGCATCTCGACGGCGATCTGGCCGCAGTCGTCTCGACCACGCCCGGGTTCCACGGCGGCTCCGGGATCACCCTCGAGGGCGACCGCTGGCATGTGACGCTCAGCGGCATGCTCGGCGACCACCCGCCGACCGATCCGGAGGCGTTCGAGCGGTTCGCCGCGACCCTGCCGGTGCCCGACCTGTACGACATCGTGCGTGCGGCCGAACCGCTCGACGACCCTGTCCCGCACCGCTTTCGCGGCTCGCTGCGCCGCCGCTACGACCGGCTCGCCGCCGCGCCGCGCGGGTTTCTGGTGCTGGGTGACGCGATGAGCAGTTTCAACCCGCTCTACGCGCAGGGCATGACGGTGGCCGCGCAGCAGGCTCTCGCGTTGCGGGAGTGCCTGCCCGATCCTGTACCGGCACAGTATTATCGGCGCGCCGCCGTGCCCATCGACATCGCTTGGCAGATGTCCACCCAGGCCGACCTGCGCTTCCCCGGAGTCGAAGGCCCCCGCTCACTGCGCGGCAGGATCGTGGGCGTGTACACCTCGAGGATTCCGGTCGCCGCGCATCGGGACGCCGAGGTGGCCCGCGCCTTCATGCGCACCGCGAACCTCACCGCCTCGCCGACCTCACTGCTGGCTCCCGCCATCGCCCTGCGGGTGCTGCGCGCGAGCTCCTCGGAACGGAGTGCACGATGACCTTGGTGGCCGACCCGTTCGCTCCCGAATTCCGTGCCGATCCGGCACCGGCCTACCAAATGCTGCGCGAGACCGGCAGATTGCACGAATATCGGCCCGGCATCCATCTGGTGCCGCACTATGCCGATTGCAGCGCGATCTTCGCGGACCCGGCCTTCGGGCACGGCTACTTCTCCGGCATCAATCCCTTCCGGCCCGGTGTGGATCCGCGGACACTGCCCGGCTCGTTTCTGCTGATGGATCCGCCCGACCACACCCGGATGCGGGCGATGGTCGCGCCCGCGTTCACCTCCCGGGCCATCGCGGCGTTGCGCGACCAGGTCACGCGGACGGCGATCGCACTGCTCGACAATGCCGTCGCAGCGGGCGAAGTCGACTTCGTCGCCGACATCGCATACCGGCTGCCGCTCACCACGATCTGCACGATTCTGGGGATTCCCCCGGCTGATCACGCGACGTTCGGGATCTGGGCCTCGGCGATCAGCCGCGGGCTGGATCCGGACGCGCTGTTGTCCGACAACGAGAAACAAGCCCGGACCGCCGGTGTGCTGGCTTTCGCAGAGTATTTCGCCGACCTCATCGGACGCCGACGGAGTGCACCCGGCACCGACCTGCTCTCCGGCCTCGCGATCGAAACAGATTTGACGACAAAGGAACTCGTCGACGTCGCCGTGCTCCTGCTCATCGCCGGCCACGACACCACGATGAATCTGATCGCGACCGGCTTGCTCGCCCTCGCACGCAACCCGCGGCAGCGCGAGATCCTGCGTGCCGACCCGGAATCGAGCCGGTTCGCGGTCGAGGAGTTTCTCCGCTTCGACACCCCGGTGCCGTTCCCGACCCGAGTCGCCATGCAGGACATCACTTTCGCGGGCCACACGCTACCTCGGGGAACGGGCCTGATCCTGCTGGTCGGTTCGGCGCACCGGGATCCGGCGGCGTTCACCGATCCGGACTCGCTCGACCTCACCAGATTCGCACCGGGACGGTCCACGCCACGCCATCTCGCCTTCAGCCACGGCCCTCACTTCTGCATCGGCGCGCCACTGGCCAGGCTGCAAGCCGAGGTCCTGTTCACCGAATTGATGACTCGCGCACCAGATTTCGACCTGCTGGATCCGGAACCCGCCTACCGGGCATCGGTATCCATGCGCGGCCCGCAATCCCTGCCGATTCGCCTGTCCCGCTGAGCCCTCACGGTTCTCACAGCAGTGTGTTCCCAGTCGGTGTAGACGGTCGAACACACCTCGCGGATAGCCTCGTTCGAGGCGGCGACGTCCAGGGCGACGGTGGCGACCGGGCAGCCCTTGGTCCAGCCGGATGTCTCCATTCGGTCGCCGAGCGCGCCGAACAGTAGAACGGCCGGTCATCTCGAACCCCGCGGTGACCGGCCGTTTCGATCGTCCGGCCCCCGGAATCCGCCGAGTCTTCCCTGCTCCGGGAACAGCCCTCACTACATACCTGTTCATCGTGCCGTTAAATAGCGGCACGATGTTTATTGGTATCGGCGCGAGCCGGGCTACCACCTGGAAGGGAACTGTCATGACTCCTCGCATCCGCAAGTTCGTTGTAGCGGCGGTCGCGGCCGGCGCGCTGATCACCGCACCGATGCCGTACGCCCTGGCCGACTGCCACTCCGGCGGTGGTCGCGACGGCCGCGGCAGCCTCGGGGACGGCGGGCACGGCGTATTCCTGCCCAACGGCGTGGGGCAACTCGGTTGCATTCCCGGCTCCGCGGCGCGGCCGTGCCAGGGCCACTGATCGCCGTATCGCACAGCGCGCTTCCCTCCACTGGGAAGCACGCTGTGCGCAATTGTCCACGGGTGCATAGCATGCGCCGATAACACGGGCGCCACGTTGGGAGCTACATGAGTTCGATGAACACTTCGAAGCTGGTTGCCATCCGCAGTCTCGAAATCCTCTCGACCGGCGATCGCGGGCACTTCGACGCCGTGATTCATCCCGCGGCGCACCGGGAAGGCACCCGTGAAGCCCCCGCCGCCCGACTGCCCGGCCCGCACGGCTTCTATTCCGCGGCACTGTTTCTCCGCGCCGCGGTGTACGAACTGCGCCACGACATCGTGCACGCGATCGCCGACGACGGCGTGGTCTGCCTCGAGACCGTGATGACCGGGCGCCGGGTCGGCGCGTTCACCCTTTACACCCCGACCGGCGAGATCGAACGACTCATCCCGGCCGACGGCACGAGATTCCAGGTCGCACAGACGCATTGGATGCGCGTCGCCGACAATATGGTCATCCGACACTGGGGCTTTCAGGGCTGTCTGGCCGGGATCGAGCATTCGAGCCGACTGTCCCCGGCCGTCGGCGGAGCCCAGTAGCCGATCGCCTCGATTCGCACCGCACTCACCGCGAAACCTTGCCAGCGGTGGGGATATTCGACCGCCTTCGCACGGCTGACCTCGGATATCGTTGCGCGAGGGAGCTATTGGCTCCCGACCCGAACCGTCACGATCACCGGCACGGTTCGCGATGATCCCCTCTCGTCGACTGATCGCCGTGCGGCGCATGCGCGGCGGTCACGCCGGTCGATCGTGATCACTGCCTCGGGACGCGCGGCCCGCGTCCCGAGGCAGGCCCCTTTCGTACGAGCGCTCGCCCCCCTGCCGTAGGAGCCGTTCCATGCCTGCATCCGGCCGTCGAGAAAACCTGCCGCCCACCGCGGTTCGCCTGTGCGTACACGAGGGCGCGGGGCACGGAATCGAGGTGCTGATCCCGCCGGGAACGGCGGTGGAGGTGGGCCGGGGAACAGACCGGCAGCTACCCGACGCCTTCGGCTGCCTGGGGGTGTCCCGCAGTCACGCCAGTGTCGGTGTCGATCCCGACTTCGGACTCTGGATCCGGGATGACGGGTCGCGACGCGGAACCCGGGTCAATGCCGATCGGGTCCGCCTCGGCGAGAAGGTGTTCCTGCGGATCGGGGATACGGTCGCCCTCGGCAATCTGGTTCTGGAAGTCACCTCGATCGCCTACTCACAACCGTCCGCCGACTGCTGACGAGCCGATAGACAGCGATCTGGACCGGCACCCGAGCATCCACCACGGGTGGGATGCAGGGTGCCGGTCCAGGTCGGGTCCGCGCCCGCGTCGGGCGAGCGGGTCTCAGCAGTGCTCGGAGTAGCGGCACTGGTGCGGGCCGCGGTCGGAGTTCGGGTTGGCGCGTTCGTCGGCGCCCTCGCGGTCGGGCAGGCGGGTCGGGCCGCGGTGGGCACCGTCCTCGGTGTGCACGTGACCCGGCCGGCCGGGTCCGGCACCGGTGGTGCCGTGCCGACCCGAGGAATCACCGCTGCCCGCCGACGAGGAGCCGTGCGGTGCGGCCAGCGCGCCGGGAGCGAGGGCGGCCGAGGTGAGGGTGAGGGCGGCGCCGATGAGGGTGGCGGTCACCAGTTTCCGGGCGGTGCGAGCGATGGGCATGACAGGGAGTCCTTCGAATCGGGGAGGGGTGGGACCGGCCGGACAGGTCAGGACAGCACGCCGTCGAAGCACAGGCTCGCGGTGCGGGCGGTGGGCAGCGGACGCGGTCCGCTGAGCCGGAAGTCCCACTGGTCGATGCCGGCGACGGGATGCCAGTAGAGCTGTCCGGCGGCGCCGCTCTGCAGCTCGTACACGGCCTCACCACCGTCGATCAGCTGATCGCCGACGCAGTAGTCGTTGTATTCCGATCCCGGCTGCCAGGCGCCCGGGCTGAAAACCCCACGCGGACTGCCGGTTCCGGGGCTCGAGACCGAGGCGGCCTGCCCGGGCGCCCGATCGTGCGACCAGCGTCCGACGCCGAATCCGTCATCGTGGCAGGCGAATGCCCAACCGCCGCTGTACACGGTGCTGCCCTGCCGGTGGACCGCACCGGCCCACAGACAGCCGAGGGCGCTGTCCGCCGAGGCGGGGGCGGGGTGCAGGGATCCTCCGGCCAGGGCCACGGTCGCGGCACCCGCCGCGATCGTGGCCGCCGCGCGGATCCAGCGCTGGAATCGAATGCTCATCGACGTCTCCGTCTCGGTTGCTGATCGCGCGCCGACGTCGACTTCGAGGAACGGCGCTACTAACGCCGTTTAATGTACCGCTATCCAGCGGCACGTAATTCAGGTCATTCCCACTCGCGGGAAGGCCCGATCACATCTTGTTCAGCAGCTCCGAGAGCTCCACATCGTGCCCGAGCTCACGGTCGATGAGCTGGGTGACCAGCCCGGCCGCCACCTGTCCGGGCAGCGTCCGCGCCACCCGCACCTGCTCGCTGAGCTCCACCAGATCCGCGGGTGTGCGCTCGGATCGGCGGTACGGATCCCACGCTTCCCGATGCAGCAGATCGACGGTCCGGCGCGCGATCCGGTCGCAGTCGGCGCGCATCCGCTCCAACTCCCCCAGCACCGCCTCGGCGGGCAATCCGACCGCGGTGAGCTGGTCGACGAAACCGGCGAGCAGCCGGTCGGCGACCCGGTAGGTCATGGCGTCGACCGGCTCGTAGATACCGGCCGCGACCACGCGGGCCAGCCCGTTCGGCACCTCGGCGAACCGCTCCTGCAGATCGGTGGCCGAGATCGAATCGCTCGGCGCGGCGGTCGCGGGCGCGTCCGTCTCGCCCACGCCGAGCACATCGCCGAGATCGTCGCCGCGGTCGAGAGCGGCCAGCAGTTCCTTGATCCCATTGAGCTTGATGCCGCGATCGAGCAACCGGCTGATGGTGTGCACACGCTGGAGATGCTCGGGGCTGTAGTACCCGGTCCGGCCCTTCACCTGAGGCGGCGGCAGGACGCCTCGCTCGTGGTACACGCGGACGCTGCGGACCGTGGTACCGGCCGCGCGTGCGAGCTCATCGATGGTGTATTTGGCACGAGCCGCCGAAACCACCGTGCGGAGCGTTCGCGTGTACCACGAACGCGGGCTGCTTCCGTCTCCAGAGGTACGTGGTCGTACCGGATACTACGGCCATGATCACCTCAACCGCTTGCAAACGATCAGTCGTCTGCTCAGCAGGGGCATGAAGCTCAACGGAATCCGCGAACTGCTCGAGGCCTGGGACCGCGGCGAAGGCCTGGGCGATCTGCTCGGCGTCTCCGAACAGGCCACACCCGACGAACCACCCGCCGCACCCACACCACCCTCGGCCCCCGGCGACCTCATCGATTTCGACTCCTTCGCCCCGGCCCCACCTCTCGACCCGAACCGCCGCGAACTCACCGACCGCCTGATCGACACCGGCCTCTCCCCCACGGCCGCAATGGAATTCGTGGACCGTCTCAGCTCCGACTGCGACAGCCTCGCGGCCCGCTACGCCGACTCCCTGTTCGACCACCTGGCGCGGAAAGACCAGATCCGAGCCGAACAGGATCACACCGTCCGCGCGGCCGACTCCGCGATCGCCCGCCTCATCTCCGAGCGCGCGATGTCCGCGATGCTCGATCGGGCACCGCGCCCCGCAGACTCCCCCGCCCCGCGCTGAACCACCGGTCTGGCGCGAAATAGGCAGGACTACAACACCTCTCGCCTACCCGGGCCATCTGCCCGCGTGCCGGGCCACCGCCGCCGAGGCCGATGACCCGGACGGTCTTCAGCAACTACCGAACGACCCGCTGCACAGACGCGAGCCACCCGGACCACCGAACCCGTAGGGCGGCATCATCGGCCACGGCAGCGGCCCACGCCAATCCGGCTGACTCCGCCAATCAGGCTGACTCCGCCAATCGGGCTGGCCTCGCCAATCCGGCTGGCCGGGAATCCAACTCCCCGGTCCCCCTGGACCGTGATGATGCGGCCCTTGCAATTCAACGACATTGACCGGAGCCACTGTCTCGGCAGATGCCGGAATACATACCGACACAAGAGGTATGGCAACCCCAGCGATAACGGCGAATACCCGCCCGCCGATTCGCGCAGCGGACCCACCCTGCTGATTGAACATGAATTCCCTTCCGTCCAGCCGCATTTCACGGAATACGACGTGCGGAAATTCTAGAGTCGACAACCTCAACCCCGCATCGGCGCGAATCCCCAACCACGGGAGGCCGTCGCCGTCTACGACGACATCAGCGCTGCCGTGAACACCGGAGGTTGCGATGCCACCCGCCCGATCCTCACCGATTGTTTACGGCATGTCTTTCAGGACGAACGGTTCCGCGCAGAACCGTTGTGTCAATCCTTGCTGATGTCGATCCCCACCCGGACATATCGGCGCAGTTTGGAATTCTCGATCTTGTTGAAGGAGACTTCCCCCTCACAGCAGCCGTGCTTGCATTCCGGTTCATCGGAGACTGGGGCGGATATCCCCACCAACACCAATTCCGTTGCAGCTGTGGGTCATCGAATCCTTTGGTTGGGCATGAACGCGTCGGCGGAGCACCGTGTCGAGGACCTCTCGGCGAGGACAGCGACCGTAGGGTCACGACACCGTGTAGATCCAGGAGCCATTGCATCCGTAGTCACGGCCCGAGTTGGATTCGTAGCGCCAGCTACCGTCCGGAGCATCGATGCTCCAGTCTCCGTCGGCGGTCACGATGGCGCGGTCCTCGACTGTCAGGATCGTGGTGGTGTTCGGGCCGAGCTTCCAGCTGTAGCCCTGGAACAGCTGATTGTTCACGCCGGCGATTGCGTGCCGGCCACTCCCGTGCGAGCGGCGAATGCGCTTCTCATCAAGTCCCCCTCGGTTGCACTCCTCGGGCACGAATCCCATTGGAGTAGAAGCTCTTCGGTGCCTGATGAATGCAACCGGGACGCGCTTGCGACTACCTTGCGAAATCCTTGGCCCGCCAGTGCCGTCAGTGGGATGTTCCGGCGTCGTAACCTGTTGCGGCGCTGCGGACTTGTTCGACGTAAGTGCTCGAGTGGTTGTAGGCGTAGATCGCGGTGCGCCAGCCGTGGCCGGTGGCGAGGTCTCCGCCGGAGGCGCACAGGTAACGGCCTGCCGCGAGCGCGGCGTCGTCGATATTGTCGGGACTGCCCGACAATGCGGTGGCGGTGACCGGTGTCGCGTTCTGTAGTGCGGTGGCCAAGGTTTGGTAGTCGACGTCGGCGCGGGTGCCCCAGCGCTTCCACGTGTCGGGGATGAACTGGAACGGTCCCATGGCGCGGGCGTAGACGGTGCGGCCCGAGCGGGCGGTCGCGACGGGATCGGTGATGACGGCGTTGCCTCCGGTGCCATCGAGAGCGATACCGCGGATCGGGGGCGCGACCGTGCCGTCGGCGGCGATGCGCGCCCCGCCGAATCGGGCATGGTTGCTTTCGATGCGCGCGATCCCCGCCAAGGTGGTCCAGCCCAGGTGGCAGCCCGGCTGGGCTCGGGCCATGACCACGGTCGCGTATCCGTAGGCCTGCACCGCCTGCACCGGGATCCCCGATTGGGTGGCCCGCGTCTGTGCCCAGTCGCGAAGTTGATCGATCGGGCTGCTCGCGGCGTCGAGTCGGATCGCGGGCAGCTGACCTCCCGCCCCCGGCGGCGGCGTGTCGGGGGTCTGCGCGTCGTGGTGTGGATGCACGGTGCCGACCAGGGCCACCAGAGCGAGCACCGCTGCGGTGTAGGCGAGCCGCACGCCGCGCCCGGTCGTCTGATCGGCCTTGTCGGTCATGGCCGCTCCTCGGAATTCTTTGTCGCCACCGATGTTTCGCCTACTCGCTCATCCGCACGGCCGCGGCTGGGCGGTCGTGATGGTCGGCTTCGGTGTGGTGGTCGTGCTCGGTTTGGCCGGGGTCGGCGTGCTGGTTTTGGGCGGCACTGTCGTCGGATGCGGTGCCGTCGTCGGGTGTGGTGCCGTCGTCGTCGGCGGGTGCGCGATGGTCGGTGTCGAGATCGCCGAGGGGCTCTTGACCGTCGTCGGGCAAGTCGTCGTCGTGGTCGGCGGCAACGCGGTCTTGGTCGGCGGCAACGTAGTCATGGTCGGCCGCAACGTAGTCGTGGTCGACGGCAACGTGGTTGTGGTTGACGGCAACGTGGTCGTTGTCGTCGGCAACGCAGTTGTCGTGGAAGGAACCGCGGTCGTGGTGGAGGGAACCGTGGTCACCGGTGTCGTAACCACCGTCGTGGTCGACAGTGGTGTGTCGCTCGTCGACGCGATGGTCGTCGCGGTCGCCGGGAGTTGGGTGACGGTGACGATGCTGGGATCGGCTGTCACTGTGACGGTCGAGACGGTCGTGTACGGGATCGGAGTGCCCGGGTCGGGCTGGTACGACGGGTAACTCGGCACACCTCCACCGAGGGTCGCGTTCGCGCTGGCGGTGATCGAGAAGACTGGTGGTCCGACCGTGGTGGTCGGGACGTCGGTGACCGTTGTCGTGATCGGCGTGTCGGTGGTCGTGATCGGGGTGTCTGTGGTCGTGGCGGGGTCGGTGGTCGGATCGCCGGTGCCGGTGTCCGGCGGCGGAGACGGCGCGGTGCCCGCAGTCTCGGAATCTGTTGTCGCGGTATCGGTGGGGACGGGCACGTCGCTGGGCGTGAGGGACGCGTCGGTCATATCGACGGTCTGGATCGACCCGTACTGAGCAGTCACAGCGTCGAGGGCGGAGGTTGCCTCGGTACCGGTGGAGGAGGCGACAGTGCCGACGGCGTCGTCGCCGCGCGAATCGGCGGCCACGACGACGACCACGATCAGCACCAGCAGCATGCCGGTGGCCGCGGCGTGGGGACCGCGGCGTCGAAGGTGTTCCTCCGGAACATATTTCGACAGCCACGTCACCATCGGGTCGGTGATCGTGCGTGCCCACCGCGACATCGGCGAACTCTGAGCCGCGACGACCGGCTCGTCGACGTCAGGATCGTCCGTGGCGTCGACATCGACGATATCCACTGGTACGGAAAGGATTTCGGTGTCCGGATCGGGTTCCGGAGGCGGGGTGGTGTCGGGTGTTTTCACCGGCGATCGCTTTCTACTGCACGACGAGCGTAGGTGGCGGTTGCTCGGCACGATTGCCGAGCAACCTTCGGAGCTATCGGACAGGGTTCAGCACGAGCCTCCCGGCGGGGCCGGCGTGGTGGTTGTCGTGACGGGTGCGTCGGTGACGGAGACGGTGATGGTCTGGGTGGTGCTGCCCTGGGAGGCGGTCAGGGTGTGGCTGCCCGACTTGCTGGGTGTCCAGGTGGTGGTGGCCTTGCCCTTGAGGGAGTCCGGGGTGACGCCGCCGGCCGGGCCGAGGTTCTGGCCGTTGTCGGCGAAGAAGACCGACAGGCCGATGGTGGAACCGCTGACCGTGGCGGTGATGGTGTAGGTGCGGTTGGTCTGCAGGTTCTGGTCGGAGACCGACAAGGAAACAACGTCGGCGGAGGACGGTGTGGCGAGCGCGACGGTGGCCGCGGCGACGGCCAGTCCGATGCCGAGGCGCCGGCTGTGGGTGATGCGCATGGAAATATCCCTAGAACTGATCGGTAGCGATGATTTTCTCGATATTGCGTTCGGCGAGCGCCGTGATGGTGACGAACGGATTCACTCCGACGCTGCCGGGAATCAGGGATCCGTCGGTGACATAGAGGCCCGGGTATCCCTTGAGGCGCCCGTAGTTATCGGTCGACTGATTGAGCAGGCAGCCGCCGAGCGGGTGGTAGGTGAAGAAGTCACCCCATATCCGGTTGCCGCCGAACAGGTCATATCGATAGATCGTCGCCGCACTGGCATTGATCTTGTCGAAGACGGCTTTCGCTTGATCGATCGAGGGCTGGGACATGCCCGCCGTCCAATTCAGGTCGACACCCCCGGTGGTCGAATTGAATACGAAATTGGCACGGTTCGGGTTCTTCGTGATGGCGAGGTACAGGTTGGCGAACGTTTCGATGCCCGCCGGGAACGGGGTTATCTCGGCGAATACCGAATTGGAGTCCCACGCGTCGATGCCCATGCAGGGCACCGTGGATTGGCTGGTACCGGTGGCGCCCCAGCCGGCCCGGCCGACCATCACGTTGCCGTTGTTTCCCCAGCCGGTGCCGACCGTGCAGTCCAGATGCGGCAGCTTGTTCTGGCTTTTCATCGAGACCAGCAGCTTGCTGGTGCCGACGCTGCCGGCGGCGAAGAACACCTTGTCGGCGGTGATGGTCTTGGTGGCGACCGTTTTGCCGCTGACGTCGGACTGCGTGATGGTGACGGTGTAGCCGGAGCCGCTGGCGGGGGTGACTGCGGTGACGGTGTGCAGCGGTGAGATGGACAGGTTGCCGGTGGCGGACGCGGTGGCCAGATAGGTCTTGTCGACGGATTTCTTGCCGTAGTCGTTGCCGTAGAGCAATTGCCCGCCCAGCGCCGACGCCGGCACGCTGCCCGCGTCTTCCTGTTTCATGTAGTTGAAGTCGTAGACGTTGTCGACGAAAACAGTGTTGAATCCGGCCTTCTGGGCGACATCGCGGCTGACGCGGGCGAACTGATACCACTTGGTGGAGTTGAACCAGTTCTGGTCGATGCTGTTGACCTGCAGACCGGCTTTGGCGCGGGGGTAGTACTTGGAGTACATCTCGCCCATGTCGACCGAGGGCAGGATGGTCTGGATGTAGGACTGTTTGGGGACCACGGCCATGCCGCCGTTGACCAGTGAGCCGCCGCCGACGCCGCGGCCCTGGTAGACGCGCATGGCGGCGAAGTCTTCGGCATCGAGGATGCCCGCGTCGTTGGGAATGCTCTTGTCGATCGGGAAACCCAGGACATTGCTGATGGGTTGTTCGGTCTTGGATTTGAACCAGTAGGAGCGGCCGTCGGGGTTGAGCAGGGTGGGGTGGATCTTGCCGTCGGATCCCGGGGTGACCCAGTTCTGCCCCTTCTCAACCATCGCGACCTTCTTGCCCGCCTGGGTGAGTCGTAGCGCGGTGACCGCGCCGCCGTAGCCGGAGCCGATGATCAGGTTGGGGACGTGGTCGCCGTCGCTGATCATGTTCGGTGCCGCCGAGGCCTTGGCCGTCAGCCGGGCGGGCATGGCTGCCATCGCACCTGCTGCACCTGCCGCCATGCCCGCGGCCGCCAGAAACCTCCGACGCGAAACCGACGAACCGAACTGTTTGTTATGCGGCGTGCCTTGCATAGAAATACCTTCCGAATCGAGGCCGGTGAATCTGGCCTCCGTAACGCCGCACACATTAACCATTGAATAGAACACGTTTCAACGGTGTGAAAATATTTCGGTGATATCAGAATAGGAATGGGCACGGCTCATGACCCCTTGGCCCACCCTCAATAAATACGAATCGAGTGGCGAAACTGTACTCGATCACCGCCTATCGTGTCAGCAGATTGAAAAATGTCCGGCACCAGGGGCATGGACTGACATCGGGAATCAATTCACTGACACGACGTCCCAATGGAAATGAATCGCCGATTTTCGGTGCACGCGTGAATTACTGTCGTGAACGATTCATGTGCGGTACTCAGAGGGATGCGGCATGCCCGGCGGCGCGGAACTCCCCGGGCGACATCCCGGTCTCGTCCTGGAACGCCCGGTAGAACTGCCGCTCGCTGCCGAACCCGCAGCCCGACGCGACGGCCGCGATCGTGCCCGACCCGGCCCGCAGCAGTGTGCGCGCGTGCGCCAGCCGCACCCGCCGCAAGGCCGCCACCACACCGCCGTCGGCCTCCGTCGCGCGATACAGGGTGCTGCGCGAGAGCGAGCAGGCCGCCGCGATGCCCTCCACACTCAGCCCCGAATCAGCGAAATGCTCTCGCAGATACCCGAGTACCCGTTCGCGCGCCTGCGCCATCGCGGGCCCTTCCAGGGGGCGTTCGCCGGAGATCAGGGACACGACCGAGGCGAGCAGGTCCACGGTGTGGTTGGCCATGGCGATGCGGTCGGCGGCGTAATCGTCGGGCAGCGCGGCCACCGCGCGGCAGTACCCGGCCGCGATCGCGGCCGCACCGGGACCCGGCAGCGACAGCGGCTGCTCGAACAGCTCGGCGAAGCGCGCCGGCGCGAGTCCGGTGCGCGCCAACAGCATCGACCACGGGACCTGCACGATGGCGGTGGCGCAGTAGTCCTCGATCCGGAAGATGGTCGGCAGGTCGGTCGAGATCAGCACGAACGAGCCCGCGGTCAACACCATCTCGCGCCCGTCCTCGACCACCAGCGCCGAGCCCGCGGTAGGGGCGAGGGCCACCACGTAGCGCCCCTCGGTCCGCGCGACATGGTGCGCGGTGCGGCGACCCTGTATGCCGCCGCCGCGCCCCGTCCCGATCCGCAATCCGCCCGCCGCGACCACCGAGGAGAAACTCCCGGAAAACGATCTGCCCGCTAATGGCTCCACCGCGATCGGCACCACATCCGAGCTGAGCAAGGTCGCTGACCGCGCCAAAAACGCCGCGGGAGAATAATTCTGTATGGACATGTGGTGCCGCCTGTTTCGTTCACACCCGCCCGCAGGCGGCCGGGTGGTGGAGAGAGTTGGTGCCGTCGTGCGGGATCGGCTCGCCTCGGAGCCGATCGGTGGTCGTCAAGGTGGAGGTCACCGTACCGGAGGCGGTAGCGAGTTCCGGGCGAAACGGCGCGGACAGACCTGCGGAATCCGATGGCCCTCTTCGGATCTCGACGCGGGAAACGGCGTGGGTCCCGGACGTTACCGGCCCCGCAGCGCCTCGATCGTCACCACGATCGTGACGGGCCAGTCGGTCACCACCCGTTCCCGATGATGTTGCGCGAATTGGGATGCCAGCCGGTGCTGCCGGAGGGGTCCTGTGCTCCGTCGCCGCCGTAGCCGTACCAACGGAGGTCCCCGTTTTCCTCGACACCCCACAACGTGTCATAGCCGACATCGATGGCATCGGCCCCGGCGATGGAACTGGGCCCGGCGAACAAAGAACGGAATCCGTCCCATCCTCGGCCGATCTGATTGCCGTTGTTCGCGTGTGCCCCGGTGGCTCCGGACGGATCGTTTTCACCGTCGCCGGTGTACCGGTACCAGTGCAGGGCGCCGTCGTCGCGTACCCCGTAGATCTCCGGCCCGACTCCGACGATGAATTTGAAACCGAACCAGCCGTTGCCGATGATGTTGCCCGAGTTGGGATGCCAGCCGGTCGCACCCGACGGATCGTGCTCGCCTGATCCCAGATACCGGTACCAGTGCAGGAATCCGTCCTGGTCGACCGCGTAGATCACCCGCTCCGGTACGAATCCGAGTGGTCTGACGAAGGCTGCCCGTACGAACACGTGCAGGAAGTCCTGCCAGCCGTTGCCGATGGTGTTGCCATTGTTGGCGTCCGCGCCCAGTGCGCCCGAGGGGTCCTCGGTGCCGTCGCCGGTGTAGCGGTACCAGCGCAGGTCACCATTGTTCTGGATACCCATGAGCACGCCGTCGCCCATACCGAGAATGTGCTGGAAGTCGGTCCAGCCGTGCCCGATCGTATTGCCGGAGTTGGTATCCCAGCCGGTGCTCCCCGAGTGGTCGGCGGTCCCGCCGCCGAGGTATCGGTAGTAGCGCAGATGGCCGTCGGGTTCGACCCCGAAGATGCGCCCGGCGAACGGCGCGGACAACCCCGAGCCTCCGTGGCAGATGAGCCGGAATGACATGGCGTCCTCCTTGGATCGGCCGATGGTGTCCCCGACCCTTCACATCGTGGCGCGCGGCGCCACGGTGGGCCCGAGTACCGGGCTACCCGACCTGCTCCGCATGCGCTCGGCACGACACCTTGGCATCAGCGGCATGCGGACGAGACGGCCGGCCGGCCCATGACCCAGCGGCCGAAGAAGTAACGACGCTCGCCCAGAGCACCAACAGCAGCTCCCGCGACAGCAACCGGGTGCGCGGCCGACAATGCCGCCATACAACCAAAGAAGCCGCAGGTCGATGACCTGCGGCTTCCAATGGGGTGGTTCTAGCTGGGATCGAACCAGCGACCCCTCGCGTGTGAAGCGAGTGCTCTCCCGCTGAGCTATAGAACCTCGGGTTGCCGCCGAAGCGGCTGATCGGGCGGCGTTTTTGTGCTGCTCGAACGAGAATGAAGATTACACACACCACTGGGGACACACCAAATCGCGTGCACAACGGCGTAAAACTGGGGTTCTACGGGCCGGTGTGACGGGTGAGGTTTCATCGGGGCGTTGCCGGGGGGACATATGAGTGTTGCCGGGGGCGGGTGGGATGGGGTGAGTTGTGGGTAGAGCCGATAGTGGGCGGCGGTCGACGATTGAGGTTGTCGGCGCGGCGCGGTGGGCCGGAGGCCGTTCCCAAGACGGGACGGCTGGCGGGACTACATGCCTGTAGTTCGTATTTCACACCTTCTACCAGGCGATTTGTTACCTGTGCGGAGTGTCGGCTAATGTTCTCTCTCGTCAGCCGGACAGCCGCAAGGCGCCGGGGACGGAATGCGGATGTAGCGCAGTGGTAGCGCATCACCTTGCCAAGGTGAGGGTCGCGGGTTCGAATCCCGTCATCCGCTCGAGAGGCCATACACGGCCTGCTTGGCGGTGTGGCCGAGTGGTGAGGCAACGGCCTGCAAAGCCGTGCACACGGGTTCGATTCCCGTCGCCGCCTCTTCTTCATTGAAGAGACAAGACCCGCGCGATTAGCTCAGCGGGAGAGCGCTTCCCTGACACGGAAGAGGTCACTGGTTCAATCCCAGTATCGCGCACCAACGTTCGACCAGATCAGGCCCGGTTTCCGCCGGGCCTTTCTGCTGTCATGAACTCAATGTGAACTGAGGGGCATGAACTCAATGGGAACTGAGTCGCCACTCTCAGGTTCGTCTCCGGCCGTGAACTCCGCGCCGCAGTTCCCGCAGTAGATCGGTGCGACCCCAAGTGCGGTTCTGGAGACTCGGATCTTGCGTCCACAGTCGCATGCGGCGGCAAGCCCGTTGTTGCTCGACCTGCGGCCTTCACTGCGGCTGGGTTCCCGCCGGCGGTAGGCAACGAGCGCGAAGGCAAGTTCGTCGAGCACGTCCCGATAGTGCTCACGAGTCGGCTCCGGCACCGCAGTGATCGACCACCCGAGCTTCGCGTGTTGGGTGAGAGCGAGTCCGAGCTCTTCACCGAGGACTCGATAGCGTTCGTTATGCCATCGTCCTTGTCGGCTGGTGTCCTTGATACCGCGGGCAACAGCGATCCCGTGGGCGGCTTCGTGCAGCAGCGTGCCGAGTACGTCGACGACTCCGCGCTGAAAGCCCTCGCCGCCGACGAACAGTTCGTGTAGTTCGTATTCGCCACGTATCCACCTGTGCGGCGCGAAATGCCCGAGGGTCAGGTCGCTGCTACCGGTCGAACCGGACCCGATGGCGAGCACCACCTCAGGTACGTCGGGGTGCCGGGATCGGATTGCGGCCCAAGTGTTTTCCAGGGCGGCGACGAGCAGGCCGGTGATCGTGTCGGAGTCGGTCATGATCAGCAAGGTCTTTCCGAAGGCTTTGACACGTACGTGTCAACGACAAGTGGGAGACCCGGTGAGAACGTGGATTCCCTGGGCGCGCGCCGCGCTCTCACCAGGGCAGGCCCTGCGGCCTGCCCTTGCTGCCCGCCCAGGGGCCGCAGAGGCTCCCGATCCCAGGGAACGCGCCACCGCGTGCACAACCGAATTCCCGTCACACACCGCCAGATTGGTCTCCGGGCAGCCGGTTCGGGAATTCGGTTGGGCCGGGCGCGGACCCTGGAATCGGGAGGGGCGGCACCGCACAATGCGGCGCGCACCCGGGGAATCCCCACCCGCACAGCACTTCCGGACCACACCCGGCACCGAACCGGCAAACGCGACTCTCCATGCCTGACTCGGCCACCTGCACGCAACTCATCGTCTCGGACGTCACCCCCGCGCCAGCGCTCCGGATCAGACCACCTACGTCACAGTCACGGACCTACCTCACGTCACCGAACGCCACCACCTACCCAACAGCAACGCTCACTACCCAACCCAACCAACTACTTCTCTTCTTCATACTCATTCTCTTAATTAACTACTCCCCCAACATTTTTACTTCTTCTCTCTCCTGCTCCCCTCTTCAGGATCACCAAATACACATTGATGTGGGTATTTGGTGATCCTGACGAGGGGAGCAGGCATCACCGCAGGTCGGTCTGCGTGTCGGGGGGTGCGAAACTAGGGTCTAACCAGGTGACCGATCTGACCTCGTTTCGCACACGTCCTGCATCGATGTGGCGAGCACATCACCGGTTTCACACCTCACGGGTCGCGCTAAGCCTGCGTTCGACCCCGGTTTCGGTTTCAGCCGATTAGCTTGATCAACAACAGCTTTCAGGACATTTTCCGGATAGCCGTCTCCGGCGACCGGTTCCGTCCCGAGCGCCTGTCACGTCCGGGATGGGCTGGGGGCGCGTGATTCTAACGGTGCCGCCGCCCTGTCAAGCCCGGCCCCCCGACTGCCGGCCTGGTGCCCTAGCTCACGGCCGGGTGACCGGGAGGCCGGGCTTGACACGACGGAACCGCGGCACCAACTCGGGCAGGTGTCGGGCAGGCGGGGCCTGCCCGTCTCGTTCACGCGCCCCCAACCCACCCCTCCGCAAACATTCTGTATTGCCGAGTTTCGTGCGTTCTACTGGCGCGCTTCCCTGTGGCACACGTCTCGATCCCTCGGGGCATTGACTTGCGCCTCCTCGGAGTTGGCGGCTTGCGGGTGAGGAAGTATCAAAGCGACTGTGGAACAAGGTGTTTCGCTGGAATTGCTTCCTGGAAGTGTTTTCGATGCCCGTGTGCAGGTCGTTGCCACACCCCCCGACCTCTTATTACAGTGAGACTGCAATAAGGCGATTGAAGCTACGAAAGGGCATACCGTGAACACTCCGATCATCGACCTCGGATCCGCCGCTTTGAATCTCGCCGATGTGGTGACATCGCTGGCATCGAATGTGACCTACCTACTGCAATCGTGGGGCTCGATGTAGATGGCGGGCAGTCTCGATGTTCGCGATTCGGGCGTGATCCGTGGCAGCATGTCGATAGCTGATAGTTCGCTGAATGCTTCTTGTTGTGCCGAGAAACAGGTGGTGACGATGGAGTCCGTCGAACAACCGCGCTCGACCGCGGCCGAGATGTGGGGCAAGTTCACCGCGCTCGGGGGCCCGCAACACATTCTGGACGGGGCCGCGCCCGCGATCGGGTTCTTGATCGGGTACGGGGTGTGGAACGCCAAGATCGGTGTGTTGATCGCGTTGGCGGTGGCGCTCGGGATCGGCGGCTACCGGCTGGCGCGCGGGGACTCGGTGAAGGTCGTGGCCATATCGGTGGCTCTGGTGGTGGTGTTCTCGTTGTTCGTCGGGTTCACCGGAGAAGGTCGCGCGTTCTATCTGCCCGACCTGCTGATCTGCGCGGTGTGCGCGGTCGCGTTCGGTATCACGCTGCTGCTGCCGCGACGCCCGCTCTCGCACTGGATCAGCCGCCGGATCGGCTTGGAACCGGCCGAGGCCGCGGATCCGGCTGCACGATTGCGGCTGCATAGGCGCGTCACGCTGGCGTGGTTCGTGTTCTGGGCGGTGCACCTGGTGGTGATGGTGCCGCTGTACGCGGCGAACAAGGTGGTGCTGCTCGGCTCGGTGGCCCTGGTATTGGGCAAACCCGCCCTGGTGGTGATGCTCGCCGTGACGTGGCTGTGGATCCGCCGATCCCTGCACCACAACACCCCGGCCGCCCCCGCCGGGGCCTGACCGAGCCCCTCTCGATCCGACCAACCGACACAGGGTCCGGGACTGTCCCGGCCCGCAGCAGGAAGGTGCACGATGACCTCGACCGATCCCAGCGATTTCATCTACCAGCAGCATCAGAAAGCACTGGCGGAGCTGCCGTTCGCCGACACCACCGATCAGGCCGACTGCGATCGCGGATTCGTCGCCGCGCTCGAGCCCGGAGTGGTCAAGGGCGTCGACGGGAACGTGGTGTGGGACGCGGACTCGTGGGGGTTCCTGGAAGGTTCCTGCCCCGCCTCGGTCCATCCCAGTCTGTGGCGCCAGGCAGGGTTGAACGTGCGCCAGGGCCTCTACGAGGTCACGGCGGGTATCTATCAGATTCGCGGACTTGATCTTTCGCAGATGACGATCGTCGAGGGCGAGACCGGGGTGATCGTCATCGACCCGCTGGTCTCGGCCGAGACGGCGGCCGCGGGCTTGGCGCTGTACCGCGAGCACCGCGGCGACAAGCCGGTGACCGGCTTGATCTACACGCACTCGCACATCGATCACTTCGGCGGCGCGCTCGGTGTAACCACCAATGAGGACGTCGACGCGGGCCGCTGCCCTGTCATCGCACCGGCCGGATTCCTCGAGCACGCGGTCGCGGAGAACGTCTACGCGGGCACCGCCATGACACGCCGCGCCGCCTACATGTACGGCGCCGTGCTGCCGCGCGGACCCAAAGGCACGGTGGGATCCGGTCTGGGACAGACGAATTCGCTGGGCACTTTCACCCTGATCGCGCCGACTCTGGACATTACCCACACCGGGCAGGAGGAGACCGTCGACGGGGTGCGGATCCTCTTCCAGATCACCCCCGGCACCGAAGCGCCGGCGGAGATGAACTTCTACTTCCCCGACCACCGCGCACTCTGCATGGCCGAGAACACCACCCACACCCTGCACAATCTGCTCACCCTGCGCGGCGCGCTGGTGCGCGACCCGCATGTGTGGTCGCAGTACATTACCGAATCGATCAACCTGTTCGCCCGCGAATCCGACGTCGTGTTCGCCTCGCACCACTGGCCGACCTGGGGTACCGACCGGCTGGTGGAATACATGTCCCTGCAGCGGGATCTGTATGCCTACCTCCATGATCAGACCCTGCGGCGACTCAACCAGGGGTATGTCGGCAGTGAGATCGCCGAAATGATCGAACTGCCGCCGAACATCGCCGCGGCCTGGCACACCCACGGGTACTACGGCAGCGTCAGCCACAACGTGAAGGCCATCTACCAGCGCTACATGGGCTGGTTCGACGGCAACCCGGCGCATCTGTGGGAGCACCCGCCGGTCGAGAGCGCCACGCGGCACGTGGAATTCATGGGCGGCGCGGACGAGGTACTGCGCAAGGCCCGGGTCGCCTACGACGCCGGTGACTACCGCTGGGTGGTGCAAGTGGTCAACTACGTCATCTTCGCCGATCCGACCAACGAGGCCGCGAAAACCTTGCAGGCCAGCACCTTCGAACAGCTGGGCTACGGCTCCGAGAACGCGCCCTGGCGCAACTTCTATCTCATGGGCGCCTACGAGTTGCGTAACGGCAATGTCGGCACCCCGACCGCGGCCACCTCACCGACCATGCTCGCGGCACTCACCGTCGAGCAGGTCTTCGACGCGATCTCACTACGCCTCGACGGACCCAAGGCGTGGCACGAAACCGCCACCAGCGACTGGCATTTCACCGACGAGCAGCGTGTGCGCCGCCTCGAACTGCGCAACGGTGTGCTGGTGCACTACGACCGCCCCGACGCCGCGAACCTGCCGCCCGCCGAGGTGACCTTCACACTCACCCGGGCCACCCTGATCGGTGTACTACTCGCCGGACAAGACCTGAGCGCCGCCCTGGCCTCGGGCGCGATCACCATCGACGGCGACGCTCAAAGCTTCGTCCGCCTCACCACCCTCTTCGACGAACCAGACCCCAACTTCGCCATCGTCACCCCCTGAACCGGCCACACCCGTATGAGGCTCCCGCCAAACCGAACCACCTCCCATCGACGGACGGGAGCTATACGGAAACGCACTATTCTGCCGCATACCGCGCTGATCGAACAGGCCACGGACGTCGGTGGCAACCATGTGCGGGCGGATGGCTCGCGGAGATGCCCGGCATCGATGGCTGCGGGCACCTGGTAGAAAAGGGGCGGAGCCCGTGCCAGTCTCTAGCTGGCACGGACTCCGTTTGTTCGGTATTCAGTTGGTTTTCAGTTGTGTCCGAAGGGTTCAGCCGAACAGGGTCAGCTGGTTCTGGCGAGCTCTCCGATCACAGTCGTCTCGGTAGGTTCTGGCCAGTCGCATCACCTTCGACCTCGACAAGTCGAAGTCCACGGCGATCGCGGCCCAGCTGGCACCCCGGTCGTACTGTTCCTGGATCTCCCGCCCGAGCCGTAGCTCCGTTCGGGCGCTCATCGGTTTCTTGGCTGTGGCCATGATCAGACACCACAGTTTCCGTAGGAGTCTTCTCGCTGGCATTCACCGTTGCCGATCTCGCACCCGGCCTCCGTGCAGTCATCACACAAGGTCAAGGCGTTGGCTGTTCCGACGACGATGTCGAAGCAGTCCCGGCATCCGCACCACCGGTAGCACGAGGCCGCGGTCATGACCGTGGCTCCTGCTGCTGGTCGTCCTCGGCGTCATTGCCGTGACGGCGGAGTGGCTCGGTGCCCCAGGTCTCGTAGAGACCACACTCGGCGCACCAGGCCAGCCGGAATCGACACGAATCCCATTGCGACACCGGAACATCGACCATGGCCGTACCGCACAAGCAGTTCGGCACCGTCACGTCCGGATCCATCGGGTGGGGTTCGTAGGGCTCCCAGTGACCGCATTCCGAGCAGTGCCACACCACGATGACGTAGCCCGTCTCGGAGTCATCGGCCAACCGTGTCGGGAACACCGACATCGGTTCACCGCAACACATCATCGGAGTGATCCGATCGATGCGCGTCTGCGACATCCACGCCTCCGGCAAGGCGCCGCCTCGCGACATCCACCTGTCGAGGACCTCAACGGCTTCGGTGAGATCATCCAGGATGCGGACCGCCATGTTCCGGTCGTCGTAGACCTCACCCGTGAGGGCGTGGGTCTCGCCGATCAGTCCATGGATTCGGGCTAGCGCGATGTTGGGGTTCATGCCGGAACCTCCTGGCTGTCGGTGAACTCCGTCGACCGAGCCTGAATCGCCGACACGATCTGTTCGTCCGCGACGTCGATGTCGCCGACGATCACCCCGACGTCACGCAGGTCCGCCAACACGGTCCCGATCACCGCGGACAACACTGTCCGGTCGATGATCTGAATCTCGCTCGCAGCGACCGGCACCGGGTTCCCGGTGGTGGTCGTCCAGGCTCGGGGCAGGATTCCGCCGCGGCACAGCCACCGATCGAGATCGGTGAATGATTCGGTGAGGCAGAACATCAGCCCGTCGACCTTGCTGGAGCGGTCGGGCGCGTTCTCGCGAATTTCCGTGTACCCGTGAACGAGTCTGCGGATCTCTCGCAAGGTGATGTTGGGATCCATCACGCTCTCCCGACGACCGGCCGTGGCGAGCACAGCCCGTGCTGGGTGTGCAACGCGCTCAAATCCCATTGCAGGCACTGCACCTGATCGAGCAGTTCCTTGCACTGGTCGGTGAGTTCGTCGCGTTCCTTGATCAGCTCGGCCACCCACACCGCGTGCGCTTTCGCGTCCGCGATGATCGGCTCGCTGCCGTCGACCGGTGCACTGTCCTGCAGCGCGTCGGTGATGGCTTCCAGGAGTTCCCCGAGGCTCTCGCGCGGCAGTTCGGCGGTGACCGAACGGTATTCACCGGCGAGGGCGTAGAGGAACGTGAACCGGAAAGCCGCGCCCGGTTCCATGGCGATCATCAACCGGCCGTACCGGTTCGCGTGCGCGGCGAGGGTATGACGCCCCATCACGCCACCTCCCCGATCACCGTGGTGGTCGCGGTCGCGACGATGCCGATGTGGCCGTCGTCGGGATCGACCGTGTGCGCCCACCAGACCTCGATCCCGTCGTCGACCAGATACACCGACTCGCCGCACACGGCGCAGGGGATCTTCTCGGTCTGGACGGGTTCGTGATCGTTGATCGAGTGCGGTTCGTGGGTCCACCAGTAGTCGGTCCCGTTGAACACCAACGCGATCCGGCCACCGCAGCGGTAGCAGTGCACCAGGGCGTTGTGCGGCGTCAGCACGGTGCCGTCCACGTTGACGGGTACCGCGTCGCTGACCTCGTTGTCGATGACGCCGCTGCTGGTGGTGCCGGTGAACTCGTTGATCGCCGCGATCAGCCGGTCCCGCAGGACACGGGCCTCGCTGACCGAGAGATCGGCGAGCATGCCCTCGTACTCGGGCTTCAGATACCAGCGGATCTCGATATCACCGCGGATGTCGTCGGCGGCGAGCAGTTCGACCGTGGCATCGGGCATGTTGTGCCAATGCGTCACGATCGACCCATGGCCGCCTCGCCCGTACTCGCCGTTGGAGGCAGCGTTCGCCTCGGTTCCCAGGTACGCCATGATCAGATTCCTTTCAGGTTGGTGTGGTGAATGGCGTTGTGGCACAAGGATTTGTTCATCAGAACTCCTCCAACGGCCACGCGTCCGGCCCGAAGTAGAGCGGGAACGCCGGAGCGCCATCCGGATTCGGGCTGGCTGCCCAGTCCGGGGTGATGCTGCCGGGATCGGCCTCTACCTGAGCGTGGGTGATCAGCGCCCCGGTCAGCATGTCGGCCAGGTGCTCGGTCTCGGCCAGGTGCAGGTAGACCCGCATCCCGGTCTCCGGCGTCGGCATCCACGTGATCTGCACCCGCGGGCCCTCCGACGTGATTTCGAGGAACACCTGCGCGGTGGTCTCGTGCCAGTGCACGGTGATGTCGCCGTTGCCGTCACCGGTCGCGGTCCGGCCTTCGATGCACGCCATGATCAGGCCACCTCGTCCTTGTCGGCCCGGACGTTCGCCCACGGGTCGTCATCGACGCCGGGGTTGTTGTCGGGCTGGGGATTCGGTCGCCCGGTGTTGCGGTTCTTGGAGCGGACGGGTTTGGCCACCGCGTATTTCAGTGACGTCCCCACCTCCTCGGCCACCAACTCCATGACCGTGCGCTTGATGCCTTCGCGGTCGGTGTAGTCGCGCTGCGACAGTTTCCCGACCACGATCACGCGGTCTCCCTTGTTGAGGGAGTTGGCGACGTGCTCGCCCGCCTCGCGCCACTGGGTGCAGCGCATGAACAGGGCGGGCCCGTCCTTCCACGCCTTGGTCTTCGAGTCGAAGACCCGCGGGGTGGAAGCGACCGTGAAGTTGACCACCGCGTCCCCGGTGTCGTTGAGATACCGGATGATCGGGTCGGCGGTCAGGTTGCCGATGATGGTGAGAGTCGTCTCTCCGGACATGTCATGCTCCTGAAAGTTGTTGAAATAATTCGGATTCCGAAAAACAGAGTTCTCGGTGAGGTTGTCCAAGCCTCAGGGGTTGTGATGCGTGAGCATCACGGGCGTTCAGCGATCGATAGCGGTACCTCCATTTCTGTGTTGTTGTTAAAACCCTTGGGGCACAGCCGGTTCGGGCTATGCCTCGGCCTGCATCTGCGCCGCCGACCCCGCCTGCCCGTAGCCTCGCTCCTGCGTCGGACCGGGCTGCTGGTTCACGGTGGGCTCGGCGTATTCGACCTCGGCCGCGGCTTCTGCCTGCGGGCTCGCGCCGTTGGGGTGTTGGGCCTCGGCGTGCTGTTCGGCGCGCTGGCGGGCCTTGCCGTTCTCACTCGGCACACCATGACCATTGGTCGCGGCCGTCATAACCTGTTTGGGCCGTAGTTCGCTGATGCGTTCTTCGAGTGCCGCCAGGCGTCCGGCGAGGTCGTCGAAGCGGCGCGCGTTGTCCTGGCGCAGCTGCTCGATCCCCGCGTTCTCCGGCTGGACGGCGGCCGCGGTCGTGGTCTGCGTGAGGCGTTCGCGATGCTCGGCCACTTTATGTTCGCTGGCCGCCGCCGCGTGGCGGGCACGTGTTGCCGCGGTTCCCGAGATCGGCTGGAAGACGTTGCGTGCCAATGGTTTAGACGCGTCACTGTCGACGCCGTCGAGGGCCTGTACGACCTGGCCGCGCTGTTCGGCGGTGAGCACGCTGTCATGGACGGTGTGCTCTATACCGGCCCGCAGCCCCGACAGATACGCGGTCGCCTTGGCCTGCTCCTCGGCGGGAGCACCGGCCGCGGCACGCGCTTTCGCAGCGTGGGATTCGCGTTGATAGTTCTCGGTGCGGGCCTGATACCAGGCGCGGGTGGTGGTGATCTCGTGGTTCATCACCTTCTGCGCGTCACGCAGCTCAGCAGAGAACTGCTTGTAGTCGGCGCGCGAGAGGCGGACCGAGCCATCGGCGCTGGCACGCTGAATGCGTTGCAGCAGTTGGAACATCAAGGCCGCGAGCTGTGGCCAGTTGCGGGCGAGTTCATCGACTTCGCTACCAGACATGGGAATTCGTTCCTCTCGTGGGTTCAGGCGGGGGTTTCGGCGGTGATGCGGTTGCGGGCTGCCGCGGCGCGCCAGGCTCGCCAGTGGGCACGGGCCGGGCGGGAATGCGCGAAGTAGAACCGCGACCCCGCGTGGAAGACCGTGCTGCCGAGGTCGCGGGCGGCGTGGCCGGTGATCGACCAGTCCGGGCGGCCGGTGCTGATCCACGCGCCGTATCCGATCCACCCGATCAACCAGGCGATCAACGGGATTACCGTGGCGGCCGGGGCACCGGAGGCGGCCGTCAGCCACATCAGCGGTATCGTGACCGTGATCGCGGCCGCGAAGGCGCGAGCCCCGCGGATGCGGCGGCGGGCTCGGGTAGTCCAGTTCGGGCGGGTGAGGTCGGTGAGTTCGATGCCGGAGGACTCCATGAGCGCTTGCAGCTCACCGTCCCAATCGATTCCCCGGCCCGGGTTGTTGGCGGTCATGCCGGAACTCCTTGATGGTTGTCGTGATGGTTGGTGTCGATCTCGGTCAGCCAGCCCACGGCCGACGGGCTCGGCGTGGTGTCCGCACCGTCCGGGGTGGACACCGGGGTGGCCTCGGCGCTGACCGTGTGGTCACTCGTGGCCGGTTCGGTGTCCGCGCTGGCGGACAGGTAGCGGCGGACAGTGCGTTTGCTGACTGCGAGTTCGGTCGCGATGCGGGCGTGAGTCCAGCCCTGCGCCTGCAACTCCCGCGCCCGCAGGCGGCGGCTGTCCGCCTCGATGTCCTCCCCGGTGACAGCGCCGTCGACCGTGGCGTCCGTCTGTCCGGACACCGTGGCCACCGCCTCGGCCAGGGGGCGGACAGGATCCGGGAGTGCTTCGATCTGGGCCGCCAGCGGAATCTCGCGGGTGGCCGGGACTTTCAGCGCTCGGGCCGGAACTGGCGATGTCCCAACGGAATTCGGTTCGGCCTGTTCACGCGGGCTGACCGCGGCGGGTGGTGTCATCGACAGCAACGCGAACCCGCACACCACCATGAGTCCGTCCAAGGTCAGCGGCCCGAACTCGGCGGCCGGATGCCCGTACCCCCAGGCCAGCAGTACATCTCGGACGTGGCTGTAGGAGATCACCGCCGAACCGAGTGCCACCGTGCCCGCCCCGCCGAAGCGCGCCACGGACCAGAAGGGTCCGCGTCGCCACGCCACTCGGGAAAGTACCTCGACACTGAGCAGTAGCCCGATCGGCCAGACCGCGGACCCGACCCGAGCCGCGATCGTCAAGGCCAACCCGCTGGGCATGTGAACAGTCGGGAGGAAGGTGTGCAGGACGTTGGTGGCCACCGAGGTCAGCGACCCGAACACGAACCCGGTCCACGCCACCGCGTGACCACGCGGCCTATCGATACGCGTGCTCATCGTGTCCACCCCTTGTCCGCCTGGATGTCCGGGGTGTCCTCGCCGCTGTCCGCCTGCTTGTCC
Source organism: Nocardia sp. NBC_00511 (assembly GCF_045161165.1). Taxonomy (NCBI): domain Bacteria; kingdom Bacillati; phylum Actinomycetota; class Actinomycetes; order Mycobacteriales; family Nocardiaceae; genus Nocardia; species Nocardia sp. NBC_00511. The sequence continues at coordinate 1,232,910 of NZ_CP107849.1, read as the reverse complement.
GGGGTGGCCACCCGATGCGGCATGGCCTGTCCGGGGCGGTCGGTGTCGGTGCGGGAGTGGACATTCTGGGTGGCCACGTAGGCGGCCATCGAACGGAAGTAGTCGGTCATGCGACCTCACCGCCCTCGCCGTCGAACCCGAGATCCGCGCGCCGGGCCCGCCCGGAATCCAGATCACGGACCGCGCGCAGCGGCACCCGCGGCTGGGTGTTGTTCGCCCATCGCTGTGGGAACGGATCCGCCGGCAGTTCGGTGATCTCGTCCAAGTCGACCGGGATCACATGCCCCCATTGGGCTTTGAGCGCGTGCACCCACACCACGTCGCCGCGGTCGAACTCCGCCAACCGATTCGGGTCGATGAACAAGGTTTCGCGGTTGCCCAGGGTGCCTTCCTCGCCGGGCTTGCCGTTCTTGGAATGCCGGGAGTTCTCCGTGACCGGGCGCGTCCCGAACACCTCCGAAACCTTGCCCGCTCCTTCGAGAGCCATGAGCAGGGCGCCGGAAGGGCAGGCTTCGAGCAGGCGGCGGCGTTCGTCCTGGTTCTGACCGAGTCCGTACTGGTTCTGGGCGGAGAAGATCGCCACCACACCCATGCCCAAAAGGCGTTCGGCGATGGTGAATTGGTTGATGCCGCCGGTCTTGTCCGACACCGCCGACATCTCATCGATGATCAACACGATCTGCCGGTCATGCTCCCCACACGCGAACTGAGAGATCAGCGTCGTGATCGCGGCGACCTGAGCGCGGGCGTACTCGCCGCGCACGGTGCCCGGGGTGGTCGCGTAGATGACATCGAAGGAGTCCAGGGGGCGGCCGCCGTCGAAGCCTTCACCGATGGCGTTGAAGATGTTGCGGAACTTGCCCGCTACGTCCCCGATCGCGGGCGGCTTGTTCTGCTGCAAATCCTTGATCTCCGCCAAAATCGCGTCATGCCCCGCCCACGCATCCGTGAGCCAATCCAGAGTCAGGCGCTGCTGGAAATCCTCCTTGTTGATGGGCTTGCCGCCCGGCGCATTCACCGCGAGTTGCACGACGCGGATGCGGTTCTGTTTGAAATGCTCGGCACCGGCGTCGGTGGCCTGCACCGGATTGATCATCGACTCCAAGGTGGCGCACTGATCATCGACGGACATGTCCCACAGGTCGAACCGGTTCGTGATGGGCCACAACGCGATCCGCTGCGGCTGCACACCCTGACGATGCGCGATCTTGACCACCTGACGGCCCGTCGCCAGCCCGGGCTTGCCGCCCTTGCAATCCAGGAAGATCAACAGCGGACGCTTCTCACCGGTGCGCACATACCGTCGCCAATAAGCTTCGTAGAGGGCGGTGCCCAGACGGACCTGCATGGTCGTCTTACCGGCCTTCTGCGACTTGCCCAGCACGATCATGTGCCCGAGACCCTCGATCGGGATCTCCAACTTCGCCGACCGCTTCGACGTCAGCTGCGTGACCGTGGTCGGCTGCGTCGCATCCGTGCGCTCCGACAACGGACCGAGCACGATCCTGTTGTTCAACCAGCCAGTGGTCAGTGGCGCACCGTACTTCGCGGCCCGCCGCGCGGCATGCGCCTGGCCGTGCTGCTGACGGCGCAGCAACCGCCGGGTCTTCCATGGCGAATCCACACCTTCTGTGCCTAGCCGGGTCAGGAACCGCGCCCGATACAAGGCCGCGGCACCCCACGCCAACGGCAGGCACCCGGCGGTCATCGCCACCAGCGCCCCGCTACCGAGACCGGAATCAGCGAGCACGCGAGTGCCCTGCCACCACAGGCCCGGGGCCGCGAACCAGGAGTTCGTGAGCACCATCGCCCCGACCGGCAATGCCAGTGCGCCGAGTGCGTAGTTGCGGACCTGTCGGGCGTCCCAGCGCCGCCAGTTCGCGAACACATTCATGCCCACCGCCAGCACGACCAGGAAACCGAGCCCGAGCAGCAGCGTGGCACACCAGGCCAACACGTCGGTGACGCTGGAGACGTGAACGCTCCAGTTCGGGGCATGCCACCCATTCGGCAACGTCTGGTTGTCGAACCGACTTGGCGAAGGCTGTTGCGGGGCAGCCGAACTCACCAAGGTTCCCGGGGTGGGTGACGGCTCGGGTATCGGGACCGCGGTGGTGGTCGTGGGCGGGACCGTGGGATCGGTGCCGCAGTCCTGCGGGGTGATCAGGGGGACGCATCCGCTCATGACCGCACCCCCTTCTGGGTCAAAGTGGTGTCCAGGTCATGGATTTCGAGATTCGGCAGAGTGCTGAGATTCCGTTGATGCGCGACCCGCGCCGCGGCCGTTTCGACCGCACGACGCAGACCGGGCCCGCGCACGAAGTACAGAACCCCAGCCAGGTCGTTGCGCTCGGCCGCTTCCAGCGCCACCGAGATCGCCCGGGTGAGGCGGCCTTCGCCGAACTTGCGCGACAGCTCGACCTCAATGCCCCACACCTTGTCCGGATCCGCATAATCGCGGAACCAGGCATCGTGCAGGTGGACATCGATCCGGCCGGTCTCGGACTTCAGCAGCCGCCGCAACAGCCGCTCACTTGTCCACACTTGCGGATCGGTGTCCAACCCGGTCAGCGCCAGCCGCAACTCCGTGACCGCGGTCAGATGCGCGGCTGTCGAGGCTTTCGGTCGCCACTCTCCCGGGTCGAATTCCAGGTAGCCCCAAGCGATTCGGCGCTCGGAGAAGATCCAGAGCGGGCCGTGCGGGACGGTGCTGGGATCGTCGAAGTTCTGCGAGTTCCGCCACGGGCCCGGCGACCCGTAATCCACCCGCGCCACCTCCACATGGCCGACCTTCTGCAAGCGACGCGCCAACTTGTGCGCAGCCCGCGGACCCTTGCCGACCGCCTTGGCCAACGTGTCGAACGACAACCCGTACTGCTGGGCAATGAACTCATCGAGCCGGGTCTCCCACGGCTGCAACCTGATCTGCGGCTCACTCATCGCGACCCCGCCTCACGCGGGCATTCCTTCGGCCACACCGCAACCTGCGAAGTCCCCGGGGCCGGGCACGTCACGACCGTGGACGGCAACGCCTCCCGAGTGCCGAACAACAACACACCCAGATACACGCCCGCCGCGAACACAAGCCCCAACAGGATCAGCACGGCCAACGCCATCGGCGAGATCGGCACACCCGCACGATCGCGGTCGATGCTGTCGAACATGAGGTAGTCGTTCATCGCCGACCACCCCGCCGATGACCGAACGGACTCGATGCACTCCAGACCATTCCGACTACTCCGAACAGCACCATCGCCAGTAGAAGCAAAACGGCGACCTGGGGTACAAAAATGCTTACAGCCAGCGCAATTGCGAGCAGTAGCAGCGACATCCGGATCATGCCGCACCACCCACGGTAGGGATGGGGCGCAGAAGCGCCATTGCCTCGTCGCGACGCACGCGGATGCTGTTCGGGCCAACCATGTAGCCGGTCAGTCGTCCCGCCGAAATCCAGCGGCGCACAGTCACTTCATGTACGTCGAAGAGTTCAGCCACGTCTTGCAGTCGCATATACGCACTGCTAGAACGGGCCACTTCACCCCTTCGATGCCCTCTTGAGCTTGTCAATGCGATCGTTCCTTCCTGTGTCTCTCGGGAACTGAAACCCGTTGAGATACAGCAGAACTCGCGACGGCATGGGCGTAGTAGTGAGCACACGAGGCATCAGGGGTGCACACCCCTGGGCCCCTACACCCCGTGCACCCTCGCCGTACAAGCAGTGCTCTGCACGGCGCGCACGGTATGTTGGTTCGCGTGGAACATCTGCTACCGATCGCAACGTCCGCAGACGTACAAGCACAGAAGCCCACCGTCGCCGTATTGCCGATCGGGAGCTTTGAGCAGCACGGTGCCTTTCACCCTCTAGTTACTGACACGGTGATCGCATGTGCAATCGCGAAGCGGATTGCCGAAGACTATTCGCTACTACTTCTTCCGCCGATCACAGTTTCACTTTCACACGAGCATTCAAGTTTCCCCGGGTCGGTAAGCATTCGAGCTACCACCCTGATCGCATTAATTGAGGACATCACCGAATCGCTGCGCTCATCTGGGATTAGCCATATTGTCCTTGTCAATGGCCACGGAGGAAATTACGTACTACAGAACGTCGTCCAGGAAGCCAACGCAGCAGACCGATCCATGACCCTATTTCCACTGCCTGTCGACTCGAATCAGGCCCGTACAGACGCTGGCATGAAGACAAACGGCCATGAAGATATGCACGCTGGCGAACTGGAGACTTCCATACTTCTTTACGTCACGCCCGAGCTTCTTCGCGTCGGATATGAGACCGCCGATTGGCGAGCCGACGACAGAAAGTTTCTGCTCTTAGAGGGAATGTCCGAATACACGCAGAGCGGAGTTATCGGATTTCCTTCACTGGGTACAGCAGAAAAAGGTAAGCGGGCACTAGACTCACTGTCAGGGTCATTCAAGCACCACCTCGAAACTCTTCAAAGGTAGTGTTCTCTCTTCACACGACCTGCGACAATGTCGCTTTTAGTTCGCTACCAGCGTTGCCCCGTAGTGCTCCTGCGCGCTTGGATAGGTCCCGCAAGACTGACAACGATCGAGCTGACGGTGCCGACCGAAATAGAGCCGCAGCCTGTTCACCGATCCGCTTGGCCTCCTCGAACTCACCGGCACCGAGGCAGGCCGAAGCCATCCGCGCCGCGCAGAGTCCCTGATCTCGCCGCTGAGACGCCGGCCAATTCGCAAGCCCTGACCCGTAGGTCTCGATCGCGCGCATCGGTTCCCCCAGACGGACCCAGCTGTGGGCGGCCTCCATCTCGATGTACGAGGGCGTGCAGTACTTCGCCAAGTTGCCAGGGCTGTCCGAGTCGATTTCGAGTGCTTCGGCCATCGCCTTGTCCAACGCGTTGCGGCAATCGTCGACGTCACCGAGCATCGCGTGAGCGTTCGCCAACTGCCGGAGGGCAACTGCTCGAAGTTCTGGAGTGAGTTCATCCCACCGCCGCAACGCGGCGTTGGCGAGCCCCATCCCTTTTGCTGCGAATCCGCGATCGGTCGCGATGTTGCTCTTCCGCATCAGCACATAGGACGTGAGATGGGTGTCCCCGAGCTCTTCGGCATAGTCCATGGCCGTATTGGTCCAGTACATTGCCGCTTCCAGATCACCTGAGTCCTGGAAGAGCCAACCCGCGAACTCATTGAATCGCGCGCCGACTTCAAGCAACGGCTCCCGCATGCGCCCCCGAGCCTTGCCGCAGAGCTCCTCAACGAGCGTCAGCTCGCCACGCAGCGCCTCCAGGACGTAACGCGGCCCTGTGAGAGCATCCATCCGGACATGTTCAGCCAGCAGGAACTGGAGATGATCGACGATCGCGGGATCGATCGTGTCAAACCCTAGTGGCATCAGCCCTGTACGCACTCCCGCCAGTCTGGTCTGAAGACGGCCAGATCCGCGCAATTCGGAATCATCAGGCTGATACCCGATTTCTGCTAGTCCGACCGGTCGCCCAGTGAACTCACCAAGCACCGCGGCCAAGACCTCAGCGCTGCGAGTGTTCGGCCGATGCGTGCCTGACCGATACCGGCCGATCGTGCTACCGCCGGGGCTGACCGGATCGCCGCCGTCAGCCTGGCTGTACTCAACCATTTTCCGGGCAATGGTTTTGTTGCCGATACCGAGCCTGGTGATGAGTTGGTCGAGCTGCTCATTCGGTCGGGTGAGCTCCCGTCCGGTGATGTTCATTCATGCCTCCCCATGCCGCCCCAGTACAGCATGACTGGCAGACATTTTTCCAAGATTGCCAACGCATTTCGTCGTATCACGTCCTCGGCCGCCTTCGCGTCGACTTGCCGAGCGGTCGCTGTCGATGGACTGATGCCGCCTGGGCTCGCCGGTTGTCGGTCGCGGTGGTATCAACCTCGGGGTCAACGAATTTCGACAGCGCGACCGCGATGGCTGTGTCTCGGTCCTGAGCCGCATGCTGATATCTCATCGCCGCGCCGGGAGTCGAGTGTCCGAGCCGCTCCATGAGTTCCTTCAGTGTCGCACCGGTCAGCGCCGCGAGTACTGCCCCCGTATGCCGAAGATCGTGCAACGTCAGATCAGCCTTGCCTTTGTCCAGGGGATCGCTTTCCTCGACCGCGGTCCACCGCCCGGCACTACGGCAGGCCTTGTACCAATGGCGTGAAAAGGTCGATGGGGCAAGATGTCCGCCGTTGACCGCCGAGAACAGCAACGCGTTCGGCCCCGCCTCGACGTGGTCTCTCAGATGGTCCTCGATCATCGGAATAAGGTGCGGCGGGATGGAAACGTCTCGACTGCCTGCCTCGGACTTCGGGGCCTTGACCTTCCGGACTGCTACGCCCCGCACAGTGCTCTTCAGCCTCACTACGCCACGCCGGACGTACACCTTCTTGCGCGGTAGGTCGATGTCCTTACGACGCAACTCGGTCAGCTCACCGAATCTCAGAGCGCACCACGTGGCGAGCAGTGCCATCAACCGGTACCGCGACGGTAAGGCGCTCACGATCGTTTCAAGCTCCCCCAGAGTCGCGGGACGAATTACGCGCGCCCTCGTAGCGCTTCCGGCGCCCTTGATCCGGCACGGGTTTCGGTGAACTGGAATCTTCTTGTCCGCAAGGGCTGTATTGAAAATCGTTGAGCACAAGCCATATACGCGGGCGCGAAGGGTTGGCGCGCCGGGCCTCAACTTCGAGTACCACTCCCGGATCTCCTGCTCCTCGATGGACCCAATCGGGTACTCCCCGAGCACAGGCAGAATGTGTGAGTCGAGCCAGCCCTGATAGTCCTCTCGGGTGCGATCTTCCAGGTCGCGGTTCTTGATCCACCGCTCGGCGTACTCCTTGAAGGTCAGCTTCACTTCCTCTGCGACCTCAAGGCCGGGAGGCTGCCACGCTTTTCGGATGATCTCCGCATGTACGACGGAAAGCCAAGCGCGGGCATCGCCCTGCGTCAGAAAGCCCGTAGGAGCCTTGTACCTTCGACCGTCCGGCCCGAAGTACTGCGCGCGATAGCGTCCACTGGGAAGCTGGTCGACGGAACCGAACGTGCCCGCCTTTCTGTCCCTGCGCCCTTTCCCCCGAACCATGCCACCACCGCCTCGCTTCACGCGGTCTGGGGATCTCAGTTCGTTCGAGTTCACGTGAACTTGATCAGCCAGCGGCTACTATGAACTCGTTATGAACTGAGAGAAGTGTACCGATGTGTGTCGATGCCCAACAGTGCAATGAAGCTCTGGCCTGAAAGATACTGGCCCAGAGCCATTTTCGCTGTACATCGACGGTAGACCTTCGGCGCGAGGTACTGGTTCAATCCCAGTATCGCGCACCATATTTCGACCAGATCAGGCCCGGTTCACACCGGGCCTTTCTGCTGTCCTGACCCGGATTCGAGCTCGGGGCTCGACTTTCGGGGCCAACTCGGAGCCCTGCCGAATTCGTCATGGTGGACGTGCGGCCCCAGATGAACCAGGACAGTGGGCCGACGAGCGGGAACGCCAGCATCACCAGGACCCAAGACGGCCTTGCCGCCGGAGGCATAGTTGCGGGAACGTAGCACGCTCACCACGGCGGCGAGGAACAAGATCACAGCGGCGAGGGTGAACGCGATCAGCAGCCCTACGACGACCGCGTTGCCGGTGGTTTCGCTGGCGCTGGCCAGGATTGCGGCGGAGGCGAGAGTCATGGTCACAACCGTAGGCGCGCGGCGCGGAGGGGCGGCGCGGCACCTCGGATAGCGGGTCGGTTGCCCGTAGATTTCGGCTATGGCGGCTACGGAGCGCACCACCGGTCAGCGGTATCCCGAGCGCGTGACGCGGGATCGGGCTGCGGCGTATGCCATTCTCGATGAGGCGCGGGTGGCGCATGTGGGGTTCACCGGTGTGGGTGGGCCGCTGGTGATTCCGACGTTGCAGGTGCGGGACGGGGATCGGATACTGCTGCACGGGGCGGCGCACGGGCGGTTCATGGAGGGGGTGGCGTCGGGGATTCCGTTGTGCGTCACTGTGACTCTGCTGGATGGGCTCATTCTGGGGCGGGCGGCGTCGCATCATTCGGTGGCGTATCGGTCGGTGATGATCTTCGGTAGCGCGAGTGCGGTCGAGGATCGCGAGCAGCGGGCGGCGGCGCTCGAGCGGTTCGTGGAAGGCATGGTGCCGGGGCGGTTTTCGGGGCCGTATCCGGCGCGGCGGCCGGATGACGTCGAGGTGGACAACACCGCGGTGGTGTCGTTGCCGATCGTGGAGTTCTCGGTCAAGACCCGCAGCGGATTCGCGCGCGACGAGCACAAGGACGACGGGGTCGAGGCCTGGGCGGATGAAATCCCACTCGCGCTCACCCCCGCCGCGCCGATTCCCGACGCCCGCACCGGAACTCGCTTCCCCCCGCCGACCGTGCTCTGACCAGACCTACAAGATCAAGGAGCTCGCACCGTCGAAATCTGCCCGGATTCGATCGGTGGGAGCTCCTTGATCTTGGTTGGGGGTGAAGTGCTGGCGGTAGCGGTCGGGGGTGGTGGCCAGGCGGCGGGTGAAGACCCGGTGCAGGGTTTCGGGGTGGCGGTAGCCGATGGTGCGGGCTATCGCGGTGATGGTGAGGTCGGTGGATTCCAGTAGGCGGCGGGCGGCTTCTATGCGCAGGTCCTCGATGAAAGCGGCTGGGGTGGAGCCGGTTTCGGCGCGGAAGGTGCGGGCGAAGTTGCGTTCGGACATTCCGGCGCGGTGGGCGAGGGTGGCGATGGTGAGGTCCTGGGCGAGGTGGTCGGGCAGCCACTGCTGCACGGCGCGGATGGCCGGGGTACGGGCGGGGTCTGCGCGCAACTGGGCGCTGAATTGGGTCTGGCCGCCGGAGCGGCGGGTGAAGACGACGAAGGCGCGGGCCACCTCCTGGGCGAGTTCGCGACCCATGTCGTCCTCGAGGAGGGCCAGGGCGAGGTCGATGCCCGCCGATACGCCGGCGGAGGTCCAGCGGTTGCGGTCGTGGACGTAGATGCTGTCGGGTTCGACGGTGACGCGGGGGTAGGTGCGGGCCAGGTGTTCGGCGGTTCCCCAGTGGGTGGTGGCGCGGTAGCCGTCGAGGAGTCCGGAGGCGGCGAGCAGTAGCGCGCCCGCGCACACCGAGGTGACGCGGCGGGATTTGCGGGCCAGGGCGGGAAGTTCGCGCACCACGTCGGCGGAGCCTGCGCCGACCGCACCGAATCCGCCGACGACCACGAGGGTGTCGATGTCGTCGGTGGATTCGGCGAGGTCGCGCAGAGAATGTTCGACACTCAAGGTGAGCCCGCCGTCCGCTTTGATGGGCCGACCCTGCGGAGATGCGGTGATCAGCTCGTAAAGCGGTTCGCGGGCCAGCGTGTTCGCGAAGACGAAAACGTCCATCGGCCCGGCCAATTCGATCAACTGCATGCCTTCGTAGGCGACGAAGACGATGGGGCGTGGCGCGGGCATGTCGTCATCTTCGCAGCCGGGGCAGGTGGCCGCCAGGGTCAGGAACTGACCGTGACGGACCGCCCGCACCGGAAACAGGCCATACGGCCGCATCAGCGGGTGCGCCCGGTCCCGGCCTCCTTGCGGCGCGCCACGTGCTGTGCCAGGAACGGAAGCAGCACGGCGGCAACCCGATCCGCGTACTGGGCGTGCGGGTAGTGGCCGCCGTTGTCGACCAGTTCGACGCGGCCCAGACCGGGGCGCAGGGCCGCGACCACCGCGTTCGCCTCCGCGGCGGGGTCGGCGAAATCCGGGTCGGCCGCACCCATGATCACCAGGGCGGGGCACACGACATCTGCGAGGCAGGCATGCGCGTCGGCCGGGGTGGTGGCTCCGGTCTTCATGAATTCCTCCCAGCGCCCCGGCCGGCGCAGTGTGGCATCGAGGGCGGCGAGGTGACTTTCCTGGTCGGCGGGCTTGGTCGGGTAGGCGATATCCAGGTAGCGCATCCAGGCCGACCGCGATTTCGCACCCATGGTCAGGCCCAGTCGCACCTGACCGCGCCGGTAGCGGCGACTGGTGAGAAACGTTGCGACACTGAACTTCTGGGTGAGGGTGAACGGGCAGATCTCGGCGATGGCAGTGACCAGTTCCGGGGCCTGTGCCGCCGCGATGGTCGCCGCGCCGCCGGAGAGCGAATGCCCGACGATCACGGCCGGGCCGCCGAAGTGGCGGATGACGCCCAGCAGATCCTGCGCGACGTCGGTGCGGCTGATGGCGGCGGGCTTCCCGGTCACCGACGGCCAGTCCATGCTGGATTCGCCGTGCCCGCGCATATCGACGTTCACGACGCGGTACCCGGCGGCGGCCAGCGGGCCGACGAGGTGGCGGAAGTCCTGGCGGATGGTGCCCATGCCGTGCGAGAGCACGACGAGGGGGCCGTCGCCGACCACATCGCAGGCGATCCGGCCGTTTTCGAGGGTCACGTACTCGGTCATCGGTGGTTCCTTCCAGCGTTTCCAGCCGCTCGAACTGCGGCATGAGGGAATTGAACGCCGGGAAATCCGGGCGGCCGAGAGCTAAGGCCGGAGCGGTCAGGGGCCCGTCCGAATTCGTCAGTCGTTGACCGTGGAGGCCGCCGAAACGGCAGTCGGTGACCGTGGCGGACACGGCCGCGTCCGTACCGGCTGGGCCATAATGGCTCGGAAGGCGCTCATCGGGACCTACCCCTGGAGATGCGATGTCCACTCCCCCGCCCCGCCCGGAACTCGCACACCGCGACGGGCACGACGCCCCGTACGCCACGAAGGAGCCGTGGGACATTGACCGCCCCCAGCCCGCCTTCGCCGCTCTCGCCGAGCGCGGTGAATTGCGCGGCAGGGTCCTCGACATCGGTTGCGGCACCGGCGAACACGCGCTCATGGCGGCCGGTCTGGGGCATGAAGCGGTCGGCATCGACCAGTCGGCGCGGGCAGTGCAACTCGCCGCGATCAAGGCCCGCGAGCGCGGACTCGACGCCCGATTCCTGCAGCACGACGCGCTGCACCTGGCCGACCTCGGCGAAACCTTCGACACCGTCCTCGACTGCGGCCTGTTCCACACGTTCGACCCCGAGACCCGCCCGGCATACGCCGACAGTCTGGCTTCGGTCCTGCGCAGCGGCGGACGCTACGTCCTGCTCGGTTTCAGCGACCGCCAGCCCGGCGACTGGGGTCCACATCGCCTGTCCCGCAAGGACATCGAAACAACCTTCGCGGATGGCTGGCGAATCGACTCACTCGCCGAGTCCACCCTGGAAATCCTGATGACGCCAGCAACCGTGCAGGCCTGGCTGGGCAGGCTGACCCGACTATGACCGCGGGCCGCACGACGGGTTCACAGGGGCTTGAAATCGTCGACCGCCAGCGAGCCGTGGCAATAGAGCGCCGCTCCGAACGGCCCGGTGACGATGCCTCCATCGTGCGGCAGGAACACGCGTACGCTCGTCGCACGCAAGGGTTGCTCTGTACCGCAGGGAGATTCGTTACCCGCACCGTTCACGGCCGAACCGCTGGCGCCGACGACCGCACCGGCCGGGATCGCGATGACGGAGTCGGTCGACGGCACACAGTTCGTCCCACATGCCGGTTGGGCGGTACCGCTGCCGTCGTCCGGCACGACCGTGGGCGTGCCGCGCAGTACGCAATCGGATGTCGAGACATTGGCGAGCCAGACCTCTTCGCCGACGTGCCCCATGCCGTTGCCGGCCAGGCTGTGGAACGCTGCGGCCTCGAGAGCCTCAGGACTACAGTCGAGGATCCCGGCGGGGATCGCCGCGGCAGGCGAGATGACGGCGGGAGCGGTCATAGGCCTGGACGTCAAGTGGTCGTTCGCACACACGCGGACCCCGTCGTGGGCATGCGGCGCGTCCGCGAGCGCATTCAATGTCGCTGTCTCGCCGGGTAGTTCGAGATTCAAGGCGGAGGGCATCTTGCACTCCCCGACGTTGAGAACTCCGTCCGGGTGGGTCAGCTGTACCAGCGTTTCGGCCTTGCCCTTCGGGGCGACCATCACCAGTTGTGGCGGCGCCGGAGCCTGGTCGATCGTGACGGCGGGAGCGTCGCCGAATGCGAGCCCCAGGAAGCCCTGCACCGTGCACGGTCGGCCGGAGATGTTCGTCAAGGCGATCATCAGCATCCCCTTTTCACCCCAAGGAGAAGCGAACTCGGTAGTAGCCGACAGATCGGTCGGGTGGCAGTGACCGCTGGCATCCGCAGCGGCACTGGCCGCTGCGGATGCTGTTGTACTGCCGAGGTTCCCATCCCTGGATGTCGGCGACCCACACCCTGCCAGCACGGCTGTGGTCACCACCACCGTCGAGATCACCGATACGGCACGAGTTTTCAGCAACGATTCCTCCCCAGGCCCGAGCTCCCGAATCCTAGTCGAGTTCTGGCCGTCGGGAGCCGTGGGGAAATCCCAGGGATGACGTTGCGCCTCAACGAAAACCGCACGAGCGATTCCGGTCGATCCCCTCAGCGCAGGGAATTCCGAGCGGGAATCGCGCGAACCGGGGCGGACGACAGGTCCCGGTCGCGACGGACATGCCCGCCGAGTGATCGAGCGGAGGCTGACAACAACCGGCGAGCCGACCTTCCGGGTCTGGCTCGCCGTCGGACTCGTCCGCCTGAAACTGGCTTCAGCGCATCGGGATTCCCATGGGGATGGCGCGGACGAAGAGCGCGCCCTGGTCGGTGGGCAGGCGGCCGCTGCCGCCGTCGCGGCAGGTGAGGGTGGTTTTGCCGGGGGTGGCGCCGTAGGTCCAGGCGACGGTCCAGGCGGTGCCGCCGATTTCCTTGGTGGCGGCCAGTTCCGGGCTCGGCGGGTTCAGGGTGAGGGCCGCGCCGGTGGGGTCGGTGGCTTCGCAGTGCAGGCCGGCGGTGGCCTCGCCCCAGGATTGGGGGACGTAGACGCCCATGACGGCGTCGGCGGGCATGAGGATTTCGGTGGCGGTGCCGAGGGGGACGCCGTTGCCGTTGCCGGGGTTGCACGGGGGTGCGCCGTCGGGGCCGTGGCCGTTGTCGTCGACGCAGGGGGCCACGCTGGTGGTGGTCGGTTGGGCGGTGGAGCTCGAGGTGGCGTCGGAGGCCTGCTGGCTGTTGGTGCAGGCGGTGAGGGGCAGGGCCGCCAGGGCGCACAGGGCGAGCGTGCGGAGTTTCAAGTTCGCTCCCTTCGAGGTTGCGGGTGGGCTCCCGCGCGTGAGTAGCAACTTGACGGCAACCCTACTGTCAGCGCTGCCAGGAACCTCGGACGCGACCGCCAGAGAAGCGTCCCGGGGCGTCCGGCAGACTGACCCCGTGGGACATCTACCTGTGGCAGCCATGGTGTGCGCGTTCATCGGCGCGATTCTGTTCGCGGTGTCCGCGGTCGCGCAGCAGCGGGCGGCGGCGGACGTGCCGGAGGGTGATGCGCTGGTCGCCAAGCTGGTTCGCAATCCGCGCTGGCTGGCCGGGATGGTCGGGGACGCGGGCGGGTTCGCCTTCCAGGTGGCCGCGCTCGCTCTGGGTTCGGTGCTGGTGGTGCAGCCGATTCTGGTGACGGCGCTGGTGTTCGCGCTGCCGTTGGCCGCGCACTACAGCGGGCGGAAGGTGACGCCGGTGATGTGGGCGCAGGCCGGGGCGCTGTCGGTGGCGCTGGCCTGCTTCCTGATCATCGGCGAGCCGACCGAGGGGGTGGCGAACGCGCCCTGGCATCACTGGTTGTTGCCGATGGGTCTGCTGGCCGGGGTGATCGTGGCGGCGATCGTGGTGGCCACCACGGTCAAGCGGCCGACGCTGCAGGCACTGCTGCTGGGCGCTTCGGCCGGATTGCTCTTCGGTATCTCGGCCGCGCTGACCGAGCATGTGACGCAGCTGTTCCGGCACGGCATCGGCACCGCCCTGAGCAGCTGGGAACCGTATGTGCTGGTCGGGGCGGGCATGCTCGGGCTCTACATTCAGCAGCGTGGATATCAGGTGGGTCCGCTGTCGGCGTCGCTGCCCGCGTTCACGGTCGCGGAGCCGCTGGGTGCGGCCTTCCTGGGTATGACGGTGCTCGACGAGCGCCTACGCAGCGGCCCGATCGGTACCGGCTTCGTGGCCGTCGCGGTGATCGTCATGTGTATTGCGGCCGTGCGCCTTTCGCGCGCCCAGGCCGCAGTGGTCTGAGCACCGGCGTCTCCGAGCGCGATACCGCACCGGCAGTACGCAACTCGCGAGTTCTCGGCTAGCTCCCGCGAGTTCTCGGTCCGCACCCTGATGAACCGGCACGCGCGAGTTCGCGGCCGCCCATACCGCGGCTCCAGGCAACCGGATGAAAGCCCGGCACGGTTGCGACCTCGAGAATCTCCCCGCAGGGCGGCGGTCGTAGTCGGCCGCGCACAAATCCGGAGCTGAACCGACTGCGGCAGTGGCAGTGGCGGTCTCAGCAAGACTCGACAATGCGGCGGGCCGCAATAGCAGCGCCGTCGGTGCGAATCCTCGGGGCGACCTCGCGGGCGCGGGCGGCGAAATCCGGTGCCAGGACTCGGGTGAGCGCCGCTGTCAGCGACTCGGTGGTGACTTCGCCTGGGGCATGGGCGAATCCGAGGCCGAGGGTTTCGACGCGATCGGCCCAGTAGAACTGGTCGAAGCGTTGCGGGACCACTGCCTGGGGTGCGCCCGCACGGGCTACGGCCGTGGTGGTGCCCGCGCCGCCGTGGTGGACGACCGCTGCGACGCGTGGGAACAGCGCGCGGTGGTCGACTTCGCCGATGGCCAGGCAGTCGGGGGCGTCGTCGATGACGGTGAGGCCGGACCAGCCGCGCAGGATCAGGGCGCGACGGCCCAGCGCACGTGCGGCTTCGATGGCCGCGCGGCCGGTTTCGGAGGCCAGGTGCATGCTGCCGAAGCCGAAGTAGACGGGCGGTTCACCGGCGGCCAGGAAGGCTTCGAGTTCGGTGTCGAGGGTGCCGGGTTCGTCGAGCAGCCAGGCGCCGGGTTGCCACACGGTGTCGTCGGACGGGTCCGGCCACGGGCCGAGGATGGGATCGGCGGCCAGCCATGGGCGTTCGGTGAATATGTAGCTACGCACGTCGGTGACGACTGGCAGGCCGATCGCGGTGCGCTGGGTGTTGAGCGGGTCGCTCCACAGCGCGTTCCAGCGTTCGGCGTCCTGCTTCCACTGGGTGGCGACGTCGGCGGAGGCGTCGACGCCGGGGCCGAGCGGGGGCGGCGGAAGTTGTTCGGAGGGCAGGGTATTGGCGGCGTAGGCGGTGTAGATGTACGGGATGCCGTGCCGCTCGGCGAGGGAGTGGGCCGCGATCTGCAGTGCGCCGCAGCCGACGAGTACGTCGCAGTCGGTGACGGCCGCGCCGACCGCCTCGAACTGGTCGGCGACGGTAGCGGCGATCATGGCGCGGCGCTGTTCGAGGGTCGGCATGGTGCCCTGCCGGGTGGCTCCCGCCCGGCTCACCTCTGGGCCGACGGGTACGAACTCGAGCCCGAATTCGCCGATCAGGCCGCGGAAGTCGGGTGGCGCGCACAGCCGCACCTGCACGCCAGCGCCGATGAGTTCCCGGCCCAGCGCGAGCATCGGCTGTACCTCGCCTCGCGATCCGATAGTCGACAGCAGTACCCGCATGGACATTCCTCTCGTCAGGCCACCGACCAGCAGTTATAGCCGAACACCGGGGTCTTGCCGCAAGCCCGCCACCCCGTTGTACAGTGAAGTGGGAAGAAGATCCGGGACGCGCCCGATCTTCTTTTTTTCAATTCGGCGGTTTCGCGTCCGACTCGATCTGGTCGGCGGAACGTCCCGGCGCGCAACCGGTTCCGCCGCCACACCCCTCGGCCAGTCGCCCGACACGCCCGAATCCCGCCCCTATGCTGCGGATTTGCGCAATGCCCCAGGGCATAGGCTAATGTTCTGTCCCGCAAGCCGATCGGCCTTCGGGCCGGGTGAGCGTGCGGATGTAGCGCAGTGGTAGCGCATCACCTTGCCAAGGTGAGGGTCGCGGGTTCGAATCCCGTCATCCGCTCCATGGGGGATATACCCGCGCGATTAGCTCAGCGGGAGAGCGCTTCCCTGACACGGAAGAGGTCACTGGTTCAATCCCAGTATCGCGCACCATGATTCACGAAGGTCCCGGCGGTTGCCGGGGCCTTCGTTCTTGGTTCGGGTTCGAGTGTGTCAGGGGAGGTTTCGGTGCGGACGATGCTCGCGCGGGTCGGGTTGGCCGCGAGCGCGCTGTTGCTCGTCGCGGGTTGCTCCTCGGTGGAGGCGACCGTCAAGCCGACCGGACCGTTCGATCCGTGTCAGATCGACGACGGCGTCATTCGCAAGGCGGGCTTCGATCCCGGCAATCGCACCACGTCCAGCGCGGCGTCGGCGGGTCAGCGCTGTCAGTTCCGGGGTCTGAATTCCGGTGGAGTGCTGCTGCTGAGTCATCCGGCGGCGGTGCCGACCGCGACCGCGGCCTACGACCGTTCGCTGACCTCCGCGGAGTCCGAGGCCACGCAGCGCCGCGCGCAGCCGCCGGTGGTCACGAAGGTAAACGGCCGCGACGCGTTCACCACCCAGCAGGTACTCACCGCCGGGGGTGTGTCGCTGCCACTGAGCTGCGCCACCACGCTGCGCACCAAGGACAGCGTGCTCAACGTGCAGATCAGCGGTGACAACACCTGCGACCAGTCGGTGCACGCCGCGCAGATCCTGGAACCGGCGATCGGTGACCGGTAGCTGGAGGCGAAAGTCACCAGCCGGGGATTTGCCCGGATCGCCGCGGGTTTGCGATGGTGGTGGGGCGTCCCCTTCCTGGGGACCCGGACGAGGGAGCCGTACCCGGAACGCGACAAGACGGCCTCGGAGGTTCTCATGTCCTGGGTAATTCTGATCCTGTCCGGTGTGCTCGAAGCGGTCTGGGCGACCGCACTCGGCAAATCCGAAGGCTTCAGCAAACTGCTGCCATCCGTCATCTTCGGTGTCGCACTACTGGCGAGCATGGGCGGATTGGCGGTGGCCATGCGCGCCCTGCCGATCGGCACCGCCTACGCGGTGTGGGTCGGCATCGGCGCGGTGCTGACGGTCACATATTCGATGGCAACCGGTGGCGAGGCGGTGAGCGCGCTGAAGGTGCTGCTGCTCGGTGGCATCGTGGCCTGCGTCGTGGGCCTGAAAATGGTCGGCTAGAGCGGACGGATCGGACCTAAGATCTGGGGCATGGCGACTGGGCGGGATCTTCAGTTTCGAATTGTCACGGCGTTTCAGCGGCGGGTCGGGAATCCGCTTCTCGGGCGGCTGCCGACTCAGCAGCTGCTGGAGACGACGGGGCGTAAGAGTGGCGAGCCGCGGGTGACGCCGATCGGGGGGCGGCGGGTCGGCAATGAGTTCTGGCTGGTGTCGGAGTTCGGGGAGAAGTCGCAGTATGTGTTGAACATCAAGGCGGACAACCGGGTTCGAGTGCGGCTGCGGGGGGTGTGGCATGCGGGGACCGCGACGCTGCTGCCCGAGGACGATGCGATCGCGCGGTTGCGGTCGCTGCCCCGCGCCAACAGCACGGTGGTGCGGTTGGCGGGAACGCAGCTGATGACGGTACGGGTCGACCTCGCGCAGTGATCGTCCGGGTCCAGTCGAGGGACTTTCGCATCCGGCACCAGCCGGTGCGCGCTGCCACACGGTCACGGTGACGCTGGCGTCGCAATCATGGGGTCAGACAATAGCTTTGGCCATCAATGGCAAGGACGACGGCCTGTTCTGCACGGCGGCCACCGCGGCACAGGGTGGCGGGTGAACGGCAGCCCGCTACCGGCCGGCGCTTTGTGAAGCCGGAGTGAGCGCGCGCGTCAGTCGAATTTGCCCGGCCGCACGCCACTGGTGAAGGCAGACCATTCTTCGGGGCGAAGATGAAGGGCCGCACACGACAGTGGTTGGGGCAGCTGGAAATTCGCTCAGCGTGTCACCGAAAGCCTTCTGGCGTGTCTCATTACACGCGAATATCATCGAACATGTGAACGAAACCGCTGCTGACAGCCTCAGCGCCACCGAACTGGTGGCGCGGCTGCGCGCGGTGCACTCGACGATCGCTGTCGCCCAAGCCGAAGAAGTCGCGTTGATGACCGCGCTCTACCGGATGCGCCGCGAACAGCAACTCGAGCGAGGGGTGCGCGCCGTCTACGCAGGAGAGGATGCCGCCACCGAAATCGGTGTGGCCCTGCATGTTCCACAACGCCACGCCGACAACCTCATCGCCCTCGGACTGGGCCTCGAGCACCGGCTGCCGTGCACACGTACAGCATTCGAGAACGGCCGTATCGACCTGCCGCGAGTGCGCGCCCTGCACGAAGTCTTCCGCAACATCGCCCCCGAGCTCGTCGCGGCGCTCGAACCCCGAATCGTCGCCTACGCCGAAAACGCTGACCCGTCACGGGTGAAGCGCACCCTGCGCCGGTGGCTGCTCGAAATCGACCCTGCCGGTCAAGCCGAACGGCGCAAGACGGCCGAGGCCGACCGGTATGTGAATGTCACCGCCGCCGACAACGGCACCGCCATCATCGATGCTGTTTTGCCCGCCGCCGATGGGGTGGCCCTCTACGAACGCTTGCGGGAGATGGCGCAAACCCATTGCTGCGCAGCCGATCCCCGCACCAGCAACCAGCGTCGCGCCGACGCCCTCATCGCCCTCACCACCGGGACCGGTCGGCTCAGTTGCGGCTGCGGCCACCGCGACTGCCCACGCACCGCGACCCCGCCCGCACCCGCACCCGCACCCGCACGTAAAGCGCTTGTACAGGTGGGTGTTTGCGCACAAACGTTGGCCGGATTGGCTGACAACCCTGCTCTGCTGGCTGGTTTCGGTGCGATCGACGCCGACCTGGCCCGCCAGTTGGCCCGCCACGCTCGCTTCGAGATCATCGCCGAACACCCGGCCCGCATCGACCACAGTGGGCGGGCCGCCATCCACGACCAGGCACGTCCGACGGACACCGGCCGCACCACGCAGGTCACACCCGAGCCTGGGGTACTCCCGGCGGTCGCCACGCCGACCGGCACCGACGACCCCGCAGACCCGGCTGCCGCGTGCGAGACGCGCTACCGGCCCGGGACCCGCCTGGCCAACCGGATTCGCGCCCTCGACGGTGGCTGCCGCGCGCCCGGCTGCGCGATCCCTGCCGCGGCCACCGACATCGACCACCAAGACCGATATAACCACCAGTCGCCCGAATCCGGTGGCCACACAGTCGAATCCAACCTCGGCTGCCGGTGCCGACGCCACCACCGCACCAAAACCCTCGCCGACAACGGACTCAACGGATGGAAAGTCATCCATCACCCGGATCGGCGTGTGGAATGGCGTAGCCCCTCGGGTGGATCGATCACCACCACACCCGAGGGAGCGAAATTCCTGTTCCCCCGCACACCGGTACCACCGGTCACCGGCAGCGGTGTGCCGGAACCGGTTGAACCACTGTTGAATCCGGGCGGAGCGGTCAACGAACTCACCGAACTCCTCCACGTCTACCACCCACCCGCGCAACGACGACACGCACAGGCCACACGAGCCCGACGAGAATCCCGCGCCACACGAGAATCCCGCGCCACACGGGAATCCCGCGCCACACGGGAATCCCGCGCCACACGGGAATCTTGGGTCGTGCGGGAATCCTGGGCGGCGCAACAGGCGTCGAACCGACACGTCCACACCGCAATACACCGACCCACCACCGTTCTAGGTCCTGCCGCTCGATAAGTCCTTCCGATAGCGGTGTACCGCTGCCCGAGTAGCGGTACACCGCTATGCATCTCCCAGGAGACTCAGCAAGGCGTCATGTCGGCACACCGGTACTCGGAAAGGCTGAGTGAGGTGGATCGATCGGCACCATCATCGGGTCTGGTCGTGCCCCGCGTCCGTCGTGGCGACCGCGCGCGATGATCAACACCAGTTCCAGTCGCTACGGGGCAGAGTGTCGAAGGTTGCACCCGTCTGCCAGCGAGACCTGAGGTGACCTACGGAGGTGCGGTGGTTCCGTACCGAGACAAGGCGATTGCCACCTGGGAGTGAGCATGAGCGTCAGTCGAACTTGCCTTGCCGCACACCGCTGGTGAACGTGGACCATTCTTCAGAGGTGAAGACGAGGGCCGGGCCCGCGATGTTCTTGGAGTCGCGGACGCCGACCGAATCCGGGTCGGGGAAGGCGACCTCGACGCATTCGCCACCGGCTTGGCTGTAGCTGCTCTTGAACCATTGCGCGCCAGATAGATTCATGTTCACGATCCGTACTCCCTTGCCAGCCGTCTCAACAGGTTCCGAGTTGCCACCTCGTCCAGGGCGGCCTCGCGGACCTTTTCGTGGGACGAGTAATAGAACCTGACGTCGTCCTCGTATTCCAGATACATACTGCCGACCGCGCCTTCGAGGTACACCACCGGCGGTTCGGCGGGTTCGCCGGGTGGCGGGTTTCCGAAGTCGAGAATCACGAAGGGCAGCAACGCTATTCCGCCCGGGTAGCCCGCCTCGAACGGCAGGACGCGCACCGAGATATTGTCGCGCGTCGAGACGTCGGCGAGATGCCGCAACTGCGACACCATGATTCGGGGATCACCGACCGTGCGTTGCAGGGCCGCCTGCCCGATCACCACATCCAGATCCAGCGGCCGGTGACTGCGGGTGATGGCGGCCTGTCGTCGCTGTTTGATCTGCGCGCGGCGATCTCGTTCCGGCTCCGGTGCTTCCGGCCAGCGTTCACACAACAGCGCGCGGTCGTATGCCTCGATCTGGAGCAGGCCCGGAATCAACTCCGGTTGATAGGAGGTGTACCCGGACGCGGCAGCCTCGAGCCCGAGGTATACATCGAGGTTCTTGGGCATCAGGTCCGTGTACGAATGCCACCAGCTCTTCACCTTGGCCTGCTGTGCGAGCCGGATCATGCCTTCGGCGATGTCGTCGGGCACGCCGTAGATCTCGCAGGCCTGTTTGATCACAACGGTTTTGATGCGGCCCGTCTCCGCCTTCTCGATCCGTGCGAGGCTGCTCGCGCCCATTTCGAGAAGTTCGGCGGCTCGGGCCTGGCTCAACCCCGAACAGTTTCGCCACTCCAGCATCAGTCTGCCCAATTGACGGAGCGGCACGGTGGAGCCCAGATCAGACATGATCACATCCCCGTTTCGAGTGTTCACTTTCACCCGCTTCGGTGTAAGCCTCCGCCGAATTCGGTGACCGTGCTGGCATTTCGGTGAAACCGGTCCGGAGTCACCGGAACGGGGTGCCCACCGACCGCCCGGCGCGTCTCCTGGAGAGGCGTCCGGTCGAGGGGGACCTCCACTCCGAAACCCTTCCCGCCCGCTGTCTCACCCCTTTGGCGGCGGGCGGGCCGGGCGCGCCCTGAGCGCACTCTTCGGGAGGTTGCGGTGAATCTGCTTGATTGCGAGGTCGATCCCGGGCCGCTGGAATTCGCGAGTGCGCGACTGGCCTGGCGGTTGCATCTGTATTGCGACCGGGTCGCGTGCCGGGTGCGGCGGCGGGCGCGGCTGTCGCTGGAGCAATTCGCCGGTGCGGCACGGGATGTGGAGAGGCGGTGGTGAGGATGGTGGGCGAGGTGTTGGTGTCGTGGGTGGAGGATCACTGTCGCAACGGGGTTGTGGTGCCGATCAGTCGGGGTCGGGCGCTGGGGATTCTGGTTATTCACGCCTCCTGTGACCCGCCGTGCCCGCGTCAGATGCGGGCGCGAGCGTTCCTCGATGGGGACGGTGGCCGCCCGTGTGGGGCGGATCTCACCGGGTGATCGGCGGCGAACCGTGCGATTCGCGCGAACCAGACCCTCGCGTGTCGCTAGCATGCGTTATGCGGCAGGTGGATTGGGTCAGGCGATGCTGGCGGGACGACAGGTTCAGGGGCCGAGCGCTGGTCGCGGGGGTGCTGTCGAGCTGGCTCGCGGGACTGATCGTCTGTGTGCTGGCCTACCATCACGTGCTGCCGTCCTGGACCGGGTGGATCGGGATCGCGCTGTTCGCGCTGGGCTTGTTCGGCGCGCTCTGGGCTTCGGATCGTTCGAGCCAGCGGTCGGCGAAGGCGCTGATGGAGTGGCGGCAGCGCAATATCACCGAGATCTATCGATCGCTCGAGGCGGGTTCGGATCCGGCGAAGGAACTGGAGCAGGGACCGGGCACGGAATCGAGTGCCTATGACGACTTCTGGACGCGGATGAACGGGCACGTCTGAGGCGACGCGCGGGTGATCGCGGCGACGTGCCGAACGGAAGATTCCGATCGAACCCGGCGGCGTAGGGTCCGGGCCATGAAACGAATCCATGCGGGGCTGCTCTTGGCAGGTGTGGTCGGTTGGATGCTGGTGGTCGCGGGGCCGTGGGCGCAGGCGCAGGCGACCGGGTCGAGTGCGGTCGGCGGGGTCGGACAGATCGAGGTGACGGTGCAGTCCGACGGGGCCGGGGCGAATTGCCAGGTGCGCGTGGACGGGAGCGTCGTGGCGGACTCGCAGTTCCTGGTGTTCGCCGATCCGGGGACCGCGTCCAAGACCGTGACGGGGATCGCGGGCGGATCGCATCAGGTGAGCGCGTTCTGCAACGGGTCGGATCTGGACACCTTCACGGTGCAGGTGCAGGCCGCGCAGACGGGGTCCATGCAGTAGGGGCAATCGTGCGATCGGCCGGTTCGGGGCGTCCCCGGACCGGCCGAATCATGTTCGGGCCGCGTGCCCGTCGAGCTACTTCGGGGCCTCGAGTTTCACCATGTCGGCGGGGACGGCCGGAATGGATTGGACGGTGGCCGTTTTCGAGGTGGGATCGGGGAGCAGCAGCCGCCAGTCGTCGGAAACCCACAGCACGCTGACCGCCGAGGCGGTGATGCTGGCGTCGGAGTAGGTGGCGTAAACGGTGAGGTCGGCGCGGGTGGGGCTGTACGCGGTGACCTTGTAGCCGGTGATGCGGGGTGCGACCTTCGGGTCGGCGGGGGCGGTCACCGAGACCTGGGCGCGGGCCAGCACCCAGGAATCCTTGGCGGGCCCGGGGATCAGCGAGATGGCGGCCACCTGAGGCCAATTGCCGTCAGGGGCCAGTGACAGGCGAGTGCTGTGATTTATCGCCGCCAGCGCCGCGCCCTGCGGGGTGTGCGTGTACCCGGCGGCGGTGGAACCGAGCTTGCTGGGACCGTCGTGCGCGCCGATCGGTAACTGGACACCCTGATACGACTCCCAGCGCACCTCCGCCGGCGCCCGGGCGGGATCGGGTGGCGCGGTGGTGGTTGCGGGTGCGGCGGCATGATCACCGAGGCCACAGGCGGAGATCAATAAGGAACAGGCGGACAGGAGCAACGCTGCCGCCATGGCGATCAACGTTTGCGCGTGGTGTGCTGGCTTGGCGCGCATGGTGATTCCTTCGGGTAGACCGGTGGAGCCGACGAGAAGTGTTGTGGTGCACGATCATGGCGCGTACAGGCTTGGTTGGCTGATCCTACGAGGGATGTTCAATCGCGTTTAACAATTCGTCACTACTGTCACGGAACCGGTTGTGAGGCCGGGCGATCCGGGTAAGATCAGGGCCGCAACATGATCATCGCAGGTGGTGGGGATTCATGATGGATCATCGGAACTCGATTCCGGTGGCCGCCTGCGCTGTCGGCCAGTGGTGCGGAATGCCATGGCATCCGGGGGAATAGGGCTCGAGGCCCGCTGCTGTCCGTTCGGGGAAGGGGAATTGGGGATATGACCACCAAACGAACTTCGATGCTGTTGTCGATCCTGCCGATCGCGCTGGTCGCAGGTCAGGGCGTGGCCGCGGCCGCACCCGGCCAGCCGGGCCTCGTCGCGCCCGGAGACGGTCAGCCCGGCCTCAGCACCGCCCCGCAGGCGCCCACCAATTCCGCGCCCAGCCCCGCCGATTTCATTCCGGATCCGCCGATCCCGGCCCCGAATCGCCCGCGCCCGCGGCAGCAGACCACGCCGCAGCAGGACACGATTATTCAGCCGCAGGCCGCGCCACAGGCCGACACGCCGGATACGGTCAAGCCGGATGAACCGGCTGCGAATGCGCCGGAAGTAATGCCCGCGGATCCGCATCAATTGCGGCTGGGCACCAATACTGTTCAGCTTCCGGACTGGATCGACACCAAGACTCGCAACAAGGCCCAGTCATACGCCGACATGGCCGAGTGGCAGATTGCCGCCGCGTACGACCGAATGGGATTCTCCCGCGACGAATCCGATCGAATGGCTGCAACAAGTTCGATCGGCGCTCTACTCGGCGCGGGAACCATCGGCGTCGCAGCCCCGGCAGCGTTGGTACCGGTGGGCTGTGCCGTTGGCGCGGTGGTCGGGGCCGTCGCTGGTGGAGTGATCGCAGGCGTGCCGACGGCTGGAATCGGTGCTCCGGCTGGAGCAATCGTCGGCGGAATCGCGGGGTGCATCGGTGGCGGCTCACTCGGAGGGTTGGTGAGTGTCCCGCTGGTCGTTGGCGGTGGCGGCCTTGCCGCACTGGCTGGAGGCGCACTCAGCGGAGGTGACGCTACCAAGCCCGCACCAGCCGCACCGACGGCATTGACCGACACCGCAGCGCAGATACCGGGCGTCGGTCAGCCATCGACTGTGGGCAATTCACTTTTCACCTCACTCGCAATCGCGCCGATCTCCGTTCCGGCTGGCCTTCCCGAGGCTGTGACACCTGCGGCTCAGCAGGCCGTGACGGTCGTCAATCAGGTAGTGCAGACCGTCGACCAGCAGGTCGCGGTCGCCACCCAGCAGGTGCAGCAGCTGCTGGGGCAGCAGTTCACGCCTGGGGTGCAGCAGGTTTCGCAGCTGTTCGGGCAGCCCACGGTTCCGGCCTCGTTCCAGGCGGCTCCGGCGACCCTGCCGATCGCTCCCGACGCGCCGCGTACGACGCCGGACGCGCAGGCCACTCCGGTCGCGCAGCAGGACGATTCGGCTCCCCCGTCGGCCTTTACGCCGCAGCCGGTGGCGCAACCGATTGCCGAGCAGCAGCCGGTCGAGCCGGTGGCGCAGGTGGTGGCTCCCGTGGTCCAGCAGGTGCAGCAGGTCGTGGATGCGGTGAACACGCAGGTGGATTCGTTGCGGTCGGCGGTGGCGCAGATGCCGCCGTTGACGCCCGAATCCTTCCTGGCCGCACTGCAACCGGCCGCGCCGGGTGCGTGACCGGAACGGCGCGGGTGACGCCGTGAGAGACGACAACGATCCCATCGGGGCGCGGCCGCCGCTACCGGCGCTGGTGCCCGAGCAGCGGGTGCCGGTCGGCGCGGATCCGTGGACGAGCGGACCGCACGCCGAGACGGCTCCGGGGACCGCTCCGGGCTGGGCCTCGTGGCTGGCCGAGGAGACCGTTCCGCAGCGCGAGCCCGGCGAGGAACGCGAATTCGACGATCGCGCAACCGATCTGCTCGACGACGATCCGATGGCCCCGCTGGTGTACGAGGCGCGGCGGCGGGCCGAGGCCACCCGGCAGCGCCTGCGCGCTCGCAATCAGATCCTGGCCGTCACGGCCGCGACGCTGGTGGTGGCGCTGATCGCGGGTGCCGTGTGGCTCAAGTTCGCCCTCGACGGATCCGCCACGCCCGCAGCCGCTCCGACGACGGCGGCGGCCGCCCCGCAGCCCACCGGGAATCAGCCGGGGTTGAGCTCGTGGTGCCAGCACGTCGACACGCCCGACCGGGTGACAAGTGCCGGCACCGGCGATATGACCAGCGCGACCGGTGCGATCCTGCACCTCGAATACGCCTGGTACGTGTTGCGCGACGCGACGGCGGTGCGTTCGATGCTGACCCCGGACGTGATCGCCGCCTCCGAAGAGGCCACCCGCCAAGCGATCTCGGATACCCCGGTCGGCACCCAGCACTGCGTCACGATCAGCGGCATCGCCGCCGACCGGTGGACGGTGACCGTCGACGAACGGCACCCGGACGGTTCCACCAGCTCCTGGCAGCAGATCATGACGACCAGTGTTCGCAACGGTCAGGTACGGATCAGCTCCATTGTGGTGGGGAACCGGTGAACCGCGATGGACGTCGAGGATCTCATCCGGCGCGCGACCGACGCCGCCGCACAGCGTAGCGGGGACGGAACCGACACCCGCGAAACCGATCTCACCAAACCGGCCCCGGTCGGCTCCCCCACCGACGGCGTGCCACTGCACGGCGGCAAGGGGCGGCTGGTGCGCACCTCCATTCCGCCGATGCTGGTGCTCGGCGGCTCCGGTTCCTCCGGCGCGTCCACCGTCACGCTCGGCCTGGCCGCCGCGGCGGCGGTCGACAACGAGGACGATGTGTGGCCGGTGGTGGTCGACGCCACCCTCGGCGGCGGGGATGTGGCGCGCCGCGGCTGCGATACGGCCGCGGCGGTCGGCAATCTCCAGAAGTGGCTCACCGCACCGGATCCGGCGGATCCGGCCAGCGTCGGCGCGTGCTCGGGACGCACCTCCACGGGGGTGCGGATTCTGGATCGCAGTCCGGATCCGCTGCCGCGCCGCGAATCGCTGGTCTCGGTGGCCCGGCATCTCGAGAACGCCGGACTCCTCGCGGTTTTCGACGCGGGCGCGCCGGTCACCAGCAGGCTGGCCGCTCCCCTGCTGTCGGATCCCCGTGTCGGACTGGCGATCACCGTCGCCGCCCGCCCGGACGCCATCAACCGGTTGCAGCCCGCGCTGGCCTGGCTGGACGAGAACTACAGCGAGTTCGTGGTGGGTGACGCGGTCATCGTGCTCACCGAGCAGGCTCCCGGTTCGGCGGCCGCAGTGGTCGACCACGTGCGCACGCACCTCGGTTCGTGGGTGCGCGCGGTGGTGCAGATCCCGTTCGACATTCATTTGGCCGCAGGCGGACTCATCTCCTGGCATCGGCTCACCGCCGAGACCCGCGACGCGTATCTGGGACTGCTGGGGGAGATGCGATGACCGCCGCCCGCAAGACCGACCCGGAACCGCTGCCCGGCAGCGCGATCCCGGTTGCCGCGCCGACCGAAAAGGCCCCCGGCGCCCGGGCGCGCGCCGCCGGACACCTGCGTCTCGCCCCGACCACCGAGGCACCCGACCCGCACGGTCCGCTGCGGCCGAGTTCCACCACCGCGAACCCGCAGGCCGCCAAGCCGGCCCAGGTCAAACCGGTGCCGTTCGGCCACCCGCCGAGCCGGGCCATGGAAGCGCCGCCCTCGTGGGCGCCCATCACCTCGCCGACTGACGACGACGAGAACGCCGACCCGACGGCCGCGCCGCCGAAACCGCCGCGCACCATGGGCCCGCGCAAGATGGCCGAAACCAGCCGGGCACAGCATCTTTCGACCGGCCCGCTGCTCGGCGTCACCGCCAGGCCCGTGGACACCTTCGATGGCGAGCCGGGCGAGAGTCCCACTGCCACCGATGCCGACGCCCCCGCACCCGATATCTCCGCTGCCTCAGTGACAGTGGATATCCCGTTCGCGCAGCCGGAGGCAGGCACCGAGACCCCGGGCCTCTGGACACCACCGAACAACGCAACCGCCCCACCGAGCAGTGCGGCAGCTGGGGCGAGCGCCCCAGATCTTGCGACGCAGAGTGCGGCCAGGGCGAGCGCCGTCGATACCGCGACGGCGACGGCCTGGCAGCCGCCGAACTTCGCGGCGGTCGGAGCCGCGGCGGTGGCCGCGCTCGGAAACGCTGTGCAGCAACAGTTGCCGACAGTCGACAATCCACACCCCTCGGCTACCGCCATCGAGGCGATCGCGACGCTGCTCACCTCGCTCGCCGCCACGCTCGCGCGAACCCCCGAGGGACCGGCCGCGATCTCCGGCTCCGCGAATCCGGCGGGCCCGCCGCACCCCGCACCATCGGTACAGAGCGTCACCGGACCGTCGTTCACCACGGTCACCGGCCCGGCGTACACCACGATCACACTCCCGACGCTGAGCACGGTCACGCTGCCCTCCATCGGCACGGTCACCCTGCCACCGGGCAGCACCGTCACCTTGCCGCCGGGAGCCACCACCACCGGTCCCACACCGCTGGTGGCCGAATCCGCGCCGACGAACGCCACGGCGGTACCCGGGATCGCCAAATCCACAAATGGATTCGCAGGCTGGGGCGCGAGACCCGCAGACGTCGGAGCTGTCGCTTCCGGCGGGATATCCGACACCGGCGGCCATGCCGTTGTCGCTGAACCCAGGCCGTTGTGGAAGCCGCCCGAAATCCCGTCGCCCGCATCGGAGAACGAGTCCGAGGACGAGCCGGTCGGCGAACAGGCCTCGGGGCCTGCCGATTTCGACACCATGACCGACTGGAAGCCGTTCACGCTCACCGAGTTGGAGGCCGAGGCGGCGCTGGCGGCGGCGGCACCGAAGCCGGACGAGGCCACGCCTGCCGCACCGGATCGGACCGGGCCGCGCAAGCTGGTGGCACCGGTGCCCGGCCAATCACCGGATGCCGCAACGGCACCCGCGGCCGGTGGACTGGAGACGCCCGGCTCGCCGCCGGTGCCGATGTGGAATCGGGCCGTGCCCACCCGCTCGACGCGACCGCCGCTGGTGTGGCTGGTCGGTGTGCATGGTGGTGCGGGGGTGAGCAGTCTGGCGGCCAGTGTCGGGTGGGCCGGGGATGCCGGGCAGCGGTGGCCCGCGCGGATCGGCATGGGTCCGGATATGGATTCGCCGCTGGTGGTGCTGGTGGCTCGCAATCACATGCACGGGATGAACGCGCTGTATCGGGCGCTGGTGGCGTATCGGGAATCCGCGACCCCGGCGGGCAGCCAGGTGGTCGGGGTGCTGACCGTCGCGGATGCCGCACGGCCACTGTCGAATCGGGTCGCCGACCGCCGCGAGGAGGCCGAGGGCCTGGCGGTCGCGCTGGGTGCGCGCACCTGGCGGCTGGGCTGGCTGGAACAGTGGCGTGCCTTCGAACCTCATGAACTGGCGGAATGGAATCCCGCCGTCGAGCCGTCACCGGTCGACGACACCGATCCCACCCGCACTCCACCGCAACCGGTTCGGCTGCTCGCCGAGCAGATCCTCATCGCCGCCCGCACTGCGGGGCAGCAGCTCACCGATCGCGCGCACAGCGGCGCCCGAGAAGCCACCCCATGACCTGAACGAGGTGCGACGTGCATCGTAATCGCCTGCCCACCATCGGAATCCGAAACTCGGCGTTGGCCACCGCCCTGCTCTGCGTGATCGCCACGGTGGCGGTCGGGGTGGCGCGCGGCGGCCCGCCCGACACCACGGTGCCCATCGACAGCTGCCCGGCCCTGTTCGCCCTCGGCGTGCAGGGCACCGGCGAATCCTCACCCGACGCCGCCGTCACCACCGACACCGGCATGCTGTCGGAGGTGTTCCGGCCCATGATGGCCGCCGCCAGCGACGCCGGGCTCGTCGACCGCGCCTACGTGCCGTACGAGGCGTCCTTCGGCGGGGCGACCGAGGTCAGCACCGTCACCTACATCAAATCGGTGACCCAGGGCGGGGATTCGCTGCGGTCGATGGCCAAGCAGGTCGCCGACCGCTGCCCGAACACGAAGCTCGCCATCACCGGGTATTCGCAGGGCGCGCACGTGGCCTCGCAGTTCGCCGAGGAGGTGGGCGCGGGCAAGGGCGTGATTCCGGCCGACCGGATCGCCGCGGTGGCGCTGTTCGGGGACCCGAACCGCAATGCCAACGCGCCGCTGTTCCCGGGCAAACCGGATCAGACCACGCCGACCGCCGCGCCCGGCACCAACGGAACCGCGGTGTCGGCGCTGTCCGCACCACCCGCCACCAAGACCGCGTCCGGCGCGGGCATCGCACCCGACAGCGGGACGCTGGAGAACTTCGGGTCGCTGGTCGGGCGGGTCGCCGAATTCTGCACCGAGGGCGACCTGGCCTGCGACACCCCGGTCGGTGCGCCGCTGGCGCGGACGGTCGCCAATATCGCGGGGCAGGTGGAGCTTTCGGCCGGGGATCCGATCGGGTCGCTGAAGTCGATCGCGGAGGCGCTGGCGTTCACCTCGATCAAGACCGTGACCTCGGTGGTCAACAAGGACGTGTCGGGGACCTCGCTGTCGGACCTGTCGTATCAGCCGCAGCAGTCGATCTCCCAGCGCATCGCGGCGGCGTCCAATCCCAGCACCCAGGTCGACATTCCCAGCGCGTTGCAGGCGCTGGTGAAGGTCGGCACCATCGCCATCAATTCGGTGATCGCGGTGGCGAAAGACATTCTGACACCGGCCAATATCGCCGAGATCGCCACCGCCGGACTCGCGAATCCGATCGCGGGACTGGCGGTGTTCGGCACCAAGCTGCTCGGCGCGGTCACCAATCTGGTGCCGCCCACCACGATCAGCCGGTTGACCACGCAGGCGTTCAGCGCGGTCACCCAGAACGTCACCGACAACAAGGATCTGCTCGATATCACCACCTGGGTGCGCTACTGGGACACCGCGCAGAAGCACGACTACACGCACGCGCAGGGCGCGGGGTTCGGCACCAGCCCCACCGACTGGGTCGGGCAGTGGTTCGCGGCGGTCGCACACGATCTGGCCTCGACCTCGAAGCCGGGCGCGATTCCCAGCGGCGGCAGCGACAAGCCCACCCTCGGAATGGATTTCGGGGCCAGCACGGCGGTGACGCCGAGCGTCGCACCCAACGGGCAGTTCCCGCTCGGCGGTGGCGGCACTCCGGGTACCTCGGCGCCGAACAGCGGCATACCCGGGCTGAACTTCACGCCCGGCACCTCGACGACGCCGACGACCGGCAGCTATCCGCCGATGATCCCCGACCTCGGGGCGACGCAGGCGACGTCATGAGCACCACCGAATCGGGGCCGCGCACAACGGAATCCGAGTCGACGGATCCGCCCGATGAGAAGTACACCGGGCGGTGGTCTGACTGGATCGACGCCGAACCCACGCCGCGGCCGGTACGCGTCGAGGACTACGACGACGAATACCTCGGCTACGACGAGGATTTCGACGACGAGCCGTACTACGAACCCGAACCGGGCCGGGCCGCGCCACGACGACCGCTGACCACCCACCATGCGCCCGCCCGGCGCGGGTTCGCCGATTTCTCACTGGGCGAAGGGATGCGGCGGTGGGCCGTGCCCCTACTGGGCCTGCTGGCCGTGCTCGCGGTGACCGCGGCGATCGCCGTGCAGATCGCCAAGGTCAGCTCCAGCACCGACGCGCACGCCGCGCCGGGGGTCGCCACTCCCCCGCCCGCCCAGGCGACCGCCGTGCCGCAGCCCACGCAGGCGACCGACCAGCAAGCCGCCGGAACCCCGGCCGACCTGTGCCCCAACGAGACTCGCGGTGACACCGTGCGCGGCAACGGGCCCGGTAGCACCAAGACCGGTCCGGATGTGATTCTGGCACTGCAGAATCGGTACTACGTCGACCGTTCCGGCAAGTCCGTGCGGGAGATGTTCGCGCCCGATGCGTCCGTGCCGAGCGTGGAGCAGATCCAGGCCGGGATCGACAGCATTCCCCGGGGCACCACCTACTGCGTGCAGATCATGCCGGGCCCGTTCGACGGCCAGCACATCATGGTGGTCACCGAACAGCACCCGGACGCCTCCAAGCACACCTGGCCGCCGCAGCTGGTGATGACCACCAAGGTCGGCGACACCACCCTCGTCTCGGCCATCGTGCCGATGACCTCCGACACCCCGAAATAGGCGGCGACCTGGGACTACCTCGGCGTTTTGGAAGATCTGCCAGAGTCGGCTACAGTTCTCTCTCGCAGCCGGAGGGCGCGGAAACGCCCCGAGGACGCGATGCGGATGTAGCGCAGTGGTAGCGCATCACCTTGCCAAGGTGAGGGTCGCGGGTTCGAATCCCGTCATCCGCTCAACACTCGAAAGAGTCTCTCGCGCAGTAGATCTCGCGCACATTCCCGGGCATGTCTCACCGATTTCGCGCTATTTTTAACGAGTGACCCTGTTGCTCAGCGCCTTCCACGACACTGTGCTCGCCCAACACACCGTGCTCGCCCAACTCGGCAATCCCACGCCCGAGACGCCCCCGGTGGCCGACAAGCTGATGAAGCTCGTCCGCTACTTCACCTGGTTCGTCCTACTGTCGGGCGTGCTGGCCATCACCTACGCGGGTGGCCGGTTCGCGTGGGAGAAGTGGTCGGGCAGCGGCCTCGCCTCACCGAAGATGGTCGCGGGTGCCATGGTCGGCGGCATCATCGCCACCAGCGCCGGGACCATCATGAACGCTGTCATCGGGACATAGTTCTTTTATCGGGCGGCGAAGTAGTGCCCCGCGTCCAGATCTTCGATCAGGCCGGGGTGCACAGGCTTCCAGTCCAGTAGTTCCTGGGTGCGGGCACTCGAGGTCGGATTGTCGAGCGAGACCAGTGCGCCCAGGAAACCGAAATGCTCACCCGCCTGCTCCGGGTCGATCGAGACCACGGGCAGCGCGAGGTGACGACCGATGACTTCGGCGATCCCGCGAAACGGCACCCCCTCGTCACCGACGGCATGCAGGCGCGAACCGGGCGGAGCCGACTCGACCGCCAGCCGGAAAAGC
This sequence comes from Nocardia sp. NBC_00511, assembly GCF_045161165.1. Lineage (NCBI taxonomy): Bacteria > Bacillati > Actinomycetota > Actinomycetes > Mycobacteriales > Nocardiaceae > Nocardia > Nocardia sp. NBC_00511. Next base: position 1,200,514 of record NZ_CP107849.1, on the reverse strand, counting down.
TGCGCCGCGTCCAGGGTGTGGACGGCGGGCCAGCGGTTCGCGCCGTCACCGACATAGGCCGCGACGCCGCGTTCGCGGGCGGTGGCAATCAGATTCGGGATGAAACCGTGGTGATCCAGGGAGCTGTGCACCGTCGGCGTCAGCCGGATCGCGGCCGAACGCACGCCCTGCTCGGCGAAGCCGATCACCGTGTTCTCGGCGATGGCACGCGGATTCGAATCGGACACATCGGATTCCGTGCCGGTACCCGGGACGCCGACGACCGTCAGCGTGCCCGACGCGATCACCAGCGGCTTGCCCGATCCGGCCAGGGCCGCGCCGAACGTCTCGACCGTGCGCTGCTCGGTCTCGACCGCCTCCCGCAATGCGCCGGAGACCATCGCCTCGTGCTTGTAGGCCAGATGCACCACACCGTCGGAGGCGGCGGCCACCTCGGCGAGTAACCCGGAGTCGTCGAGATCGCCGCGCTGGACCTGCACACTGCGGGCCCGCAACGCTTCCGCCGACGCGTCGGAGCGGGCCAGTCCGATCACCTGGTGACCGGCGTCGAGGAGTTCGGTGACCACTGCGGAACCGATGTGGCCGGAGGCTCCGGTGACGAAAATTCGCATGAGAAAACCTTCCTGACGTGCGTTTCCCTGAGTGGGAGCACTTCTGATGTCAGTTGCTGACATCACCGACCGTACGCCTGATGTCAGTCACTGTCATCCCCTGCTACGATTTCGGCATGCGCTGGGAACCCGACGGTCGCAGCCGCCTCGAGCAGGCGGCCCTCGAGCTGTACCGCGACAACGGCTTCGAGAAGACCACCGTCACCGAGATCGCCGCTCGCGCCGGACTCACCGAACGCACGTTCTTCCGGCACTTCGCCGACAAACGCGAAGTGTTGTTCGGGGGTGCCGAGTTGTTGCGCGAGTACCTCGTGGGCCAGGTCGACGCGGCGGCTCCGTCACTCAACGCCTTCGAGGCCGTCATCACGGCACTCATCGACACCGCGGACACGATCTTCGAACCGCGCCGCGAACCCGCCCGACTGCGGCAGCGCGTCATCGAAGCCAATACCGGCCTGCGCGAACGCGAATTGGTCAAGCTCGCCGACCTCGGCATCGCGATCAGTGGGGCGCTACGCGAACGCGGCAGCACGGAACCGGAAGCAAGCCTGGCCGCCGAATCGGGAATCGCGGTGCTGCGCGTCGCCTTTCAGCGCTGGACCGAGGATCCGGGCGAACACCCACTCGCGTACTACGTCCGAGAAGCGGCCGAGGTACTCGCGAACACCGTCGCACCGCAGGGATAGCCGACCCGGAGCAGCGCAAGCAGAAGTAGTACGGCGCAGCCCGGCAAACGCGACCACCCAGGTTGACCTGGGCAAGAGCGCAATCTGCGGGCATCGGTAGGGTCGTGATCATGCTGCTGACGCTCCCGCCCAACACCGACAACCCGTTGCGCGGCAAGCTCCGGCGGATGGGAGTCACCTTGCGGCACACCCATTTCCAGCGCTGACGAGCCTGGCACCCCGACCGGCCCTCGCCTGCTAGCGGTCGGGGCCGATCGCGGGTTCGAGGATGGTGGCCGCGGCCAGGGCCTCGGTGCAGCCGTCGGAGCTCGACGAGGTGGCCGAGTCGTTGATTCGCAGCATGCCGAGCTTGGTGCGCAGGTTGACATCGCAGCCCATCGACGCTGTGCTGCCGAACACGCCCAGCACCTGGGGCGCGGTGAAGGCATCCCGGCCGTTGACGCTGACCTGCTTGACGTGATTGCCGGGGACGGACTGCTGCCGAGCCAATTCCCGGTCGAAAGTCGGTGCCGCGCCCTGGTTCGCATAGTGCTCGAGGATCAGCCCCGGGCCGCCGGAGCTGGACACGGTGCAGCGATCCGGGAACTCCGCCACCGGATGGCCCTTGGTGGCCGGATCGAACCCGGCCTTCGTGAACGCGCTGTCCCTGATGTCCTTACACGGATCGAACAATGCCGATCCGAGGGGCGCGTTCTGGTCGTCGTGCGAACCGCAACCGGCCGCGACGATCAGCACACCCATGACGACAACGATGCGGGCCAGAATCGACCGCACTATCCCTCCCCGGTGACAAGCATTCCCCGGCCGCAGCGGCGACCGCCGGGACACTGTAGCGAATCACTGCGAGCGCAGCAGCGCGGTGAGGGCGCGGACCGGGCGGTCGTGCGGGAGATGGCGTGAATGGAATCGACGACCGCATGGCAACTCGTGCGGACAACCGGGATGGGCTGCCGCCGAGAAAATCCCTGGCTGGTTCACCGACCTGGTTGCCACACTCCCCCTGTGGCAACAGTGCAGGAGGCCGAACGAGTGCGGGTCCGCGCCCGCGCAACAGCGTGGAGCCTGACCTCATGGGTGCTGTTCGCCAGCTCCGGCCCACTGGCCAAGGCGGTAATCGCAGCGGGCTGGTCCCCAGCCGCAGTGGCTTTCGTGCGGATTGCGATGGCCGCAGCCCTGCTGATCCCGGTGGTCGTGGTGTTCCGGCCCCGGGCGCTGAGATTCCGCCGCAGCGACCTGCCGTTGCTGGTCGGCTACGGACTCCTCGGTGTTGCCGGAGTACAACTGCTGTTTCTCATTGCGGTGCAGCGGATTCCGATCGGCGTGTCCATGGTGCTGGTCAACCTCGCGCCCGCACTGGTCGCGCTCTGGGTGCGGTATGTCCGGCGCACTCGGCTGCCCACAGCGGTCTGGCTCGGAATCGGACTGGCCGCAACAGGATTGACCCTGGTCGCGCAGATCTGGGACAGCACCCGGCTCGACGCGCTCGGGATCGCCGCAGGACTGGGCTCGGCGCTGTGCTCGGCCGGATACTTCCTGCTCGGCGAACACGGTGCGCGCAAACATGATCCGCTCGCATTGACCTCGGCCGGTCTGACCATCGGCGCGATAGCAGTCGCGGCGCTCGCCACACCCTGGACACTGCACGCCGGTCAATTCACCACCCCGGCGGTGCTGGGCGGTCTGCCGCTCCCCGCATGGCTCGTCCTGCTGACCCTCGCCATCGCAGGTACCGCACTCCCTTACCTCGCCGGGCTGCGCGCCTTACGCGACCTATCTTCGACCCTGGCCAGCGTGCTGTCGGTAGTGGAACCGCTGGTCGCTGCCGCACTGGCGTGGCTGCTTCTCGGCCAGTCACTCGCCCCGATACAGATCATCGGGGCCGCGATCATGCTCGTCGGCGCGATCCTGGTGCAACTGACTGTGCCCGACGATGATTCGCCCACCTCGACCGCGCGGTCAGCGTGCCGCGCCGGGGAATCCTAGGTCTCACCGACAACGATCGTCTCACGTGACGGACGCTCCCAGGTGCCGAGAAGGCGGGTGTTGGCCGCGCGCAGCAGACGGACCGCGGCCGCATCGGGTAGGGCGGATGTCGCCAGGTCACGCAGTGCCGCAACGGAAGTCGATCCGGGTGCGGTCAAACGCATTCCATGTCGGGAAACGATGCTCATCGCGGCTACTCGTCGGCGGCGAAGGGCCGAGTATCGCGCCAGATCCGGAGCGCAGTCGGCCATGACGACGGCGTCCTCCAGAGCCAAGCAGGCACCCTGACCGAGAGTGGGACGCATGGCGTGCGCGGCGTCACCGATCAGGACGACACGGCCTCGCCACAGCTGTTGCGGGACAGCGATTTCCAGGAGCTCACCGGTCACGATGCGAGCCGGGTCCACGGCGGCGATCAGGGACGGGACCGGATCCGGCCAGTCCAGGAAGTGATCCAGCGAGCGGACCGGGGGCCTCGCCGCGGCGAAGCACATGGTGCGGTCACCGGCCATGGGAACGACGCCGCACTCGGCGTGACGACCCCACACCACGCCGACATTGCCGGGGGCCGGGCGGTCCAGGATCCATCGCCACGCGGCGATGCCTGTCCGCCGCACCGGCCCCAGTCGCGGCCACAGTGCGGCGCGCACTCGACTGTGCACACCGTCGGCGGCGACTACGAGGTCGTATTGCGCAGTGCCGTCAAGTGTTTCGATCCGGCCCTGCTCGTCGACGCGAACGACCTCGGCGCCGAGGCGTACCTGTTCGTGCGGTACGGCCGCTGCGAGAATCGAGATCAGGTCGGCCCGGTGCATCGCGACGAGACCTCCAACAAAATCGTCGATCCGCGCGTTGATCAGGATGCGGCCGCGCTGATTGCGGACGGTGCCGGGGCGGTCCTCAATCAGGTGGGATCGAATCTCCGCTCCGAGACCCAGTACATCGAGTGCGCGAAGTGCGTTGGCCGAGAGGATGACTCCCGCGCCGACCTCCGTGAAGCGGTCCGCCCGCTCATAGACGGTGACCTCCCAGCCCGCCTGACTCAGTGCGATGGCGGCGCCCAGTCCGGCGATCCCACCTCCGACAATGCCTGCCCGGCCGACGCTCGTACGCATGACCACCCCCTTCTACTACAGGTGATAGTAGACGAACGAATGCGGCCCGCAAGTGGCAAATCCACGCGAGGCCGACTGCGACACACCGCTGTTCGAAGCAACTAGCTGGCCTCCGCATCGACGGCGGCCGGAACACCGACGAGTTGGGTTGCGACGGTGGTGACGTGGTGGACGAAGGCGGTGCGGTCGGTGCCGAGGTTGCCTTCGATCCATTCCACGAACAGGGAGATCAGGGCGCCGAAGAGGGCGGAGAAGCGCATTCGGGTCCGGGGGTCGTCCGGGGAGCCGGGGATCAGGTCGCCGAGGGCGGACGTGGCCAGGGCCGGGATGGTTTCGCGGACATGGCGGCGTAGGCGCATGTCGGCGACGGGTTCGACGAGCAGGATGCGGCAGAGGCGGGGGTCGGATTCCATCAGGCGGGCGGCCGCGTCGAAGACGGCGGGGAGGTCGCGGGCCGCGGCCGCGGGGGCGACTGCCTGGTGCAGTTCGGACAGGGCGGTGGCGTAGACGGCGTGCAGGAGTTCGTCTATGTCGGTGAAGCTTTCGTAGAAGAACTTCTGACTCAGGGCTGCTTCGCGACACAGGGCCCGCATACCCAGGGCGGCAACGCCTTCCGTGCCGACAATCGCCATCCCGGCCGCGATCAGTTGCGCGCGACGGTCGGCGACCCGGTCGGTGGCGCTGCGGCCGCCGTAACTCCTTGACACGCCACCAACGTATCAGGAACCATCTGCTTCAGAAAGCAGTTGCTTCCAGATGGGGTACGGCATGTTCACCGACGAACAATTCCAGCGGGCGCTCGGGCAATCCCGCCTGGCACAACCGATTCCGGCAGTCCTCACCAACCGCGCCGTCCCGGTGCCGGTCCTCGACGAGACCCAGCTCTCCGCCATGACCGAAACCTGGTTCGCCGAATACGAACAGAAGATCGCCTGGTACGAGGCGCACGGCTTCGACATCGCCTGGACCCTCGACTGGGCAAAGAAGTACTGGTGGAGTTGGCAAGCCCGCGACATGAGCTACAACCACGAGCTCTACACCCCCGACCTCCGCTACAAGGACGTCACCACCCTCGGCGCCACCATGACCGGCCTCGACGAATTCATCACCTACAACTTCGCCTTCTTCGACGCCATCCCCGACTGGCGCTACGACCCCATCCCCGGCCAGTCCTACCTCGACATCACCCCGTCGGGCGAAGTCCGCATGGTCGTCCGCTACTACGGCAGCGGCCACCTCGTCGGCCCCCTGAAACTCCACCCCTACCAAGACGATTCGCCAGCCCTCCCCGGCAACGGCGCCTTTGTCCAATGCACCGCCGTCGACCGCTACCACTTCAACCAGGACCACCTCATGTACGAGGGCGAAACCCTCTACGACCTGATCGACGCCGTCCAACTAGCAGGACTGCTCCCCGGCCCGTCCAGCAAGAGCTTCAAATGGCTGATGCGCGGTGCGGGCCTCGCCACCCGAGTATCGACCGCTCTGAATCGCTCAACGCCGTGAGATGAACCGCGCGACACCCTCGCCCGCAGCGACATGCACGTGGAGATGACGGTTGTGCTGTTCCGCCCCAAGGGTTGTCAGGACTTGGCAGCCACCGTGCTCGGCCACAACACCCGCAGCGATCTGCTGGACGACAGCCAGCAGATGCGCGGCAAGACCCGGCTCGAGCTCCAGCAAGGAGCGAACATGCACCTTCGGAACAACGATCACGTGCTCGATGCCGAATCCCGGAATCGGCGGCCGGAATGCGAGTACGCGCTCCGTCTCCACCAAGATCTCGACTTCGATCAGACGCGGAATCACCTGCGCGCAATACCAATCCGGCTCGACCATGCCTCGACTGTATGGCGTCGCAGGACATAGACGCGCGGGTGAACAGGCCCCCTCGATGGGAATCAGTGCAGGGACCGTCGCCAAGGCTTCTCATCGGCCTTGGCCGCCACTGCTCCACTCGCCGTAATGAGTCGATCGAGGGCCTCACGATGCCGCAGCCACGCCTCTTCCACCTCGGCGTCGTCAGGCAGGTCCTGCCGCCACGTTCGCCCCAGTTCATGACCCGCCGCCTGCATCCCCCGCAGCGCATCATGCAGTTCGATATCCCGGCAGGCGATCTTCAACCGCGCCTCCGCGAGGAGATACTCGGCAATCGGCCACGCGGACACCACATCTCGCAACCCGAGCCTGCGTTCCTCCCACACCCGATTCCGAAGATCTTCCTCCAACGAAATCAGCTGCGCGCACTGCTCCGACACCAGGTCGGTGTGAGCATTCCGCCGATCTACGAGGCGGACGAGGTACTGCCCGATCACCGCGATCATGCCGCCGGTCAGCGCACCGACAATCGCAAACATTCCTTGCACGACTTCAGTTTCCAGGAGCGAGGCGGTCGACGCCGGTCAATATTCGCGCTCCCGCCGCGCGATCCATCTGCTCGGCAGCCTGGCCTGGTGATGGCAGGAAGTCAGCGGAAGTCGGCTACGTGATCTCTGGCCCATTCGGCGAATGTCCTTGCGGGGCAGCCGAGGATGCTCGTGATGGGGGTTGGCGGTGGCGGCGGTGTGGTCGCGGCGACCTTCCATCCGGCCAGTACCGCCTGGGCGACAAACGGTGACATCGACTCGGCCAACTCCGCAGCGACCTCGTCGACGGACGAATGTTCGACGGTGATGTCCCGGCCGAGAGCGTCACCGATGTGCCGCACTTGGCGACTCAGGGTCAGAGCTTCGGGGCCGGATATCGCGTAGGCCCGGCCGCGATGGGTGGGATCGGTCAGTGCGGCCACCGCGAGTGCCGCTACATCCATTTCGTGGACAGGGGCGGTCATCGCGTCGGGGTACGGCAGCCGGACGGTGCGCGCTTCGCGGATGGGCCGCTGCCACGACCACAGGCTGTTGGTGGCGAACATTCCGGGTCGGATGAAAGTCCAGGCCAGAGTTGATCTCTCGAGCGCCGATTCCACTCGGCTGTGCAGCCACGCTGCCGGGCTCGAGGACGACTCGACATCCATGACGGCTATCGACGAGAGCAGCACGATATGTTGCACGCCAGCGGATTCGGCGGCCTGCACGAACTCCTCTACGCCTGTCGGCCTGGCGTAGAGGAAGACACTGTGAGCATTTCGCAGTGCGGGGGCGTGAGTTTCGGGCTTTTCGAGATCGGCGACGACGGTATCCGCGCCGACGGGAAGCCCCGCGGATGAGGGACGTCTGACTATCGAACGTACTTGCACACCAGCGGAATTCAATCCGGATACCACGTGGCGGCCGACATTCCCACCGGCCCCGAAAACGACTGTCAACATGGCCGGAACCCTAGGACCGAGGCAACACCTCGGGTAAGAACCCACCTGCGGGTAAGCTGCCGAAATGACGGTACGTTCGCAGGTCTCACACCGCGCCGCACCGGGAGCCGGTGACGCACATAACATCGAATGCTCGGCACGCGAGGTAGTTGACGTCACCAGCCGATGGGGCGGCCACATTCTGAATGCGTTGCGAGACGGAGCATTACGCTTCTCCGAACTCCATGCCGCCATCGACGGAATCAGCGACAAGATGCTGTCGCAGACCCTCCGCACCCAGATCCGCGACGGGCTGATCACCCGCAGCGTCGAACCCACCACGCCACCACGAGTCAGCTACGAACTCACCGAACTCGGCCACAGCCTCACCGAGTCACTGCAACCGTTCCTGGCATGGGTCCGCCTCCACGCCGCAGACGTAGCCGTTGCGCGACAGAGCTACGACGAACAGACGACGTGATCACGGGAACGACCCGGCAGTTCGCGGCAAGATCACCCAGGATGTCCGTGGCGTGAACGCTATCCCGGTCGGGCAATTCGGTTGAGGCGGTGCGTTTCAGCAGCGAGGATCGACTGATGGCGGGTGCGCGGTTCGTGCGGCGGGTGGACGGGTTGACCTACGAGTTCATGCGGGATGGGGATTGGGAGGGGTATCCGTCGTTCAAGCGGGTCGATCTCGACATCTGGTGTCGGCGGTTGCCGGGGTTCGGGTGGGTGGTGTGCGATGCGGGTGGAACGGTGTCGAGTCGGCCGTTCGGTGACGGCGGATGGGGTGAGGTTCCGCCGGAAGGGGTTTGGGTGAGTTTCAAGGGTGATCGGTCGTATGTGTACGACATGGTGCGGGTCGAGATCGAGGGCGGGGCGGTCGGTGGAGGTTTGTAGGGTGAGGGGATGGGGGTTCGGGGTGCGAAGCGTCTACTCAGAAAGGCCTTGATCAGGGTCGGGGTGGTGGCCATGGTCGGGGCTTTGGGGGTTGTTGTGCAATTCCACCAGGGAACGCCGAGTTCGATTCCCCCGAATCCGACGTGCGGGTCATTGTCTGAAGGTCGAGCACGAGCAGAATTGAGTCGGTATTTCAATATTGCTGTGCCCGAGCAGTTCCGGCTGGCCCGGATGGAGGATCACTGCACCGGGTCAGGGTGGATGGCCGACCCGGCGTATGAATATGTCGGGCGGTTCACCGCGCCGACTGCGGCAGTCGGTGAGCATTCCCTGTCGATTCCCTCGAACTATGTTCAGCGGGTGGGTATTTGCGCTGACACCGCGCGCGAGAAGCCAACCGGGCTCGATTGCGCCGCTGGGACTGCGATCACGCTCTATCACGAGCAGGCGGTGGACTGGAACTTGTGCTCGGTCCTGGTGGTCGAGCGTGCAAGATTCACCGATTTGTATGCCGACTGCCAGTGGGGCTACATCGGATAGGTCTCACTGTGTATCAACAGGTTTCGAAATGCCATGGGTTCTGCCCTCAGCCGAACAAATCGCGGGCAGCGGCGGGCGGATGATCTCATTCAGGGTATGACGCAGGCCGCGTACGACGAGATCGCAGAGTGGTACGAGCACACGTTTCTCGCTGATCAACATGCGTCGGCGGGAGGGCAGGGGGCGGATCCGCTGGGGATTCGGAAGGCGCTCGACGTGCTGCTGAGCGAAGGCCACGGGCCTTGTCTCGATATCGGTTGCGGGACGGGGGTTTTCGCCGGGCAGGTACGGGGGCTCGGGTGGGATCCGGTTGGGGTTGATTTGTCGGGGCAGATGTTGCGGTATGCCGTGGGGCGGCTGCCGGTGGCTCGGGCGGATGGGACGGCATTGCCGATTCGGGACGCGAGTATGGCTGCGGCGGTGGCGGTTATGGTGCACACCGATATGCCGGACTATCCGGCGGTGGTGGGTGAGGTCGCGCGGGTGTTGCGGCCGGGTGGGCGGTTTGTGCATGTCGGGGTGCATCCGTGCTTTTGTGGCGGGTTCGCCGACCGCGGGGATCCGGACGCTGTCGTGATTCGGCCGGGATACGGTGAGCCGCACTGGACTACGGCCTCGTGGACCAAACGCGGGCTGCGCGACAAGGTGGGGGCGTCGCACCTTCCGCTACCGGAACTGTTGCGGACATTCACCGAAAATGGCTTGGTGCTGGACGATTTCATGGAGGGCGGCGGCCCTACGCCTACCGTTTTCGCGGTGAGGGCTCACAGGTTGCCCGCGGCGACCTCGTAGATGAATTCGAGGCCGTCTTCGTCGTCCCATTGCTCGCCGGTTCGGGTGAAGCCGTATCGGGAGACGAGGTTGTAGGAGGGCTGGTTGTCGGGGCGGATGGAGGCTCGGACGGTTTTCACGTCGGGGTCCTGGGCCGCTCGGGACAGTAAGGCTTCCAGGGCTGCGCGGGCGTAGCCGCGGCGGCGGTGGTCGGGGTCTACGGCGTAGCCGATTTCGACCATGCCCGAATCGTCGGGGGGAGCGTGGAAACCGGCTCGGCCCACTGCTATTCGACGGTTGGTATCCCAAATGACACCGGTTACCCAGAGGGCGGTGGAGGGGTCCGTTCGGACTTGAGATGCGCGGCGGGACCAGGTTTGCCGCCAGTGGGGGTCGGTGAAGGCGTCGGTCAGGGGCACCGGGCTCACGGCATTGGCGGCAGCGAGGTCGCCTTCGGCGAGGGCTTCGAAAGCTTCGAGGGTGAGGTGGACGATGCGGACCTCGGGGCCGGCGTCACGGTCAGGCATGGCGCAGCATCTCGGTGGCGAGAGCGAGGAATTCTCGGAGGAGTTTGTCGTGGTGGTCGACGGGGACGGCCAGGCAGGTGTCGGAGCCGGGGGCGTCGGTGACCAGGCGGTGGACCAGGTCGGGGCGGACGTAGGCGCGGGCCACGCTGCGGGGGACGAGGGCCAGGCCCTGGCCGGAGGCGATGAGCTCGAACTTTTCCTCCAGGGTCGAGTTGCGGCGCTTCTCCGGGTGCAGCATGCGCTCGCCGTCGAGGTCGGCGAGGGTGAGATCGGCGCGGGCGGCCAAGGGGTGCGCGGCGGGCAGGCAGACCACGCGGGGGTCGTGGCCGACACGGATCACCTGTAGGCCGGATTCATCGAAAGGCTCTCGCAGGTAACCGATCTGGGCTCGGCCGTCCCGCAGGGGCGCGTCCGGCTCCCACCAGCGCACGGGGACGACATCGGTTTCGACATCGGGGTGGCGGGTGGTGAACTCGCGGATCACCTCGGAGACATACAGTCCCGGCGAAAAGGCGACCACGAGGCGACGCACGCTGCGGTCGACGTCGTGGACACGACGCACCACCGCGTCGACGGCGGCGAGGATGCCCTGCGACTCCTCGTAGAGCCGCTGCCCGGCGGGCGTCAACTGCACGGTGCGGGTGGTGCGCACGAACAGGGCGCAATCCAGCTCCTGCTCGAAGGCCTTGATCTGACGGCTCAGCACCGGCTGGGCGATATAGAGCTTCTCGGCGGCCCGGCCGAAGTTCCGGTGCTCGGCCACCGCGGCGAAGTAGCGGAGCTTGCGCAGATCCAGATCCATACCTTCAGGGTATCAATTGATGGAAAGGGTCTTGGACTCGGCGACGCGGCGTCAGCAGACTCGAAGCATGATCGTCATCACCGCACCGACCGGCAACATCGGCAGCCGGGTACTCGATATTCTGCTCGAAACATCTACTCGCAGTGAGGAATTGCGCGTCATCGTGCGCGATCCCGCGAAGCTTCCCGAGGCGGCGCGCGAACGCGTCGACATCATCACCGGATCACACCGCGATGCCGACGTGGTGGACCGGGCCTTCGACGGCGCGGACGCCGTCTTCTGGCTCGCCCCGCCCGACCTGCACGCGCCGAGCCTGGACTCCGTGTACACCGGATTCACCCGCGCCGCCGCGAAGGCCTTCACCACCCACCAGGTCGGGCACGTCGTCAGCGTCTCCTCGCTCGGGCGCGGTACTCCCCTCGCGGATCACGCGGGACACGTGACCGCATCCCTGGCGATGGACGACCTGATCGCGAGCACCGGCGTCGCCTACCGGACGCTGACCAACCCCAGCTTCATGGACAACCTGCTGTGGCAGGCGATTCCGATCCGGGACAACGGCGTGTTCACCGGCACCCTGGACGCCGATCACAAGAGCCCGACCGTCGCCATCCGCGATATCGCGGCGGCGGCCGCCCGTCTGCTGCTCGACCGCACCTGGACCGGAACCGGCGAGATCCCGCTGCTCGGCCCCGCGGACCTGAGCCCGAATGAAATGGCGCACACCATGTCCGAGGTACTCGGCCGACCGGTGCGATACCAGCAGCAGACGCTCGAGGACCTGCGTGCCGGATTCATCGCGCGCGGCGTCGGGGACGCGATCGCGGACGCCTACGTCGACATGATGCGCGCCAAGGGCGATGGCATCGACGACGGTTACCCGCGCACCGATCCCACCCTCAGCCCGACGAGCTTCCGCGAATGGTGCGAGCAGAGCCTGGCACCGGCAGTACGGGCGTGATGCCGGGGCGCTAGCCGCGCTCGTCCCGCTTGCGCAGCTGCCGGATCACGAACTCCCCCAGCGGAATATCGGGCCGCTTACGCCAGCCTCGCTTGAACCAGTTCGATGTCGTTGTGCCGAGTCGGTTTTCCGCCCCCTCGGACACCTCCGGCGCGACCACGCCGCGCACGGCCGCCACCGTCTGGCGGTCCTGCCGGCGGTCGGCACGATTCGGCCGCCGCTTGTTGAGACGAATGGCTTTCCGGGAACTCTTGTCGTTCTCGCCATGGGCGTTGCGGCGGTCTCGGGCGTAGCTCAGCGCCTTCTTCTCCTGCGGGCTCTTGGCGGTCACGAGACCCATCCTAAGTCGGTGGGTTGGGTTAGGTTGGGGGCGTTGTTGGGACAGGGAGTGGAGTAATGGGGATATTCTCGCGACGCAAAAATGAGCCCGAGGATGAATACGGGTTCGCACGTTCGGTGGGGGAAATCAAGACTTTCCAGGATGCGGTGCCGCTGCTGCGGTCGATCGTCATGCCCGCCACCTACGGGGACGAAATCGCCGGTGACACACCGATTTCCCGGCCCACACTGCCGTTCCTGCGGGAATACGTGGTGCTCTACTTCCCGGACGGGTACGTGCATCTGAATCGAAAGATGCTGGCGGACTGGGGATTCACCGACGACGTGGAGGTCGCGTTCGAGATCTCCCAGGCGTTCATGCGCACCATCGGCAAGCAGATGCTCACCCAGCCCGCGCCGCGAACCCGCCCGGCGCTGATCGAGGTGGGCGATCCGAGCAACAGCTTCGGAAGCAGCAACCTGATCACCCAGGGCTGGCTGGCCGCCGCCACCGAGGTGCTCGGCACGCCGACCGTGGCGTTCCTGCCCGCACCCGGAATGTGCACTCTCGCCATCGGTTTCAACGAGAGCATGATGCCGGACCTGTTCGCGCACGTGCTCGAGAAATACCAGCGGGCCGAGGTGAAGCTGTCACCGTGCTTGTACACCGCAGTCGAGGGCGAGGTCGTGGCCTACCGGGGTGAGCCGGGCAGCGCTGCGTGGAAGGCCGCGCGGTTCGCCGACGTCCGGCTGGCGATCGACTCCTACAGCCGCCAGGCCGAGCGCCTCGAACAGGCGTACGCCGACGACGACGATGTGTTCATCGCCAGCCTCACCGGATACGTCGACGACACCGACACCGCGCGCACCGTCGCGACCTGGACCCACTACATCCCGACCACCCTGCTGCCCAAGGCCGACGAGATCAACTTCGTGATCGTCGACAACGACGGCACCGGCGGAATCCTGTTCTGCGCCGACTGGGACGTGGTCGCCGCCCACGTCGACCTCACCCCGGTCGACGGCATCGACCCGCCCCGCTACGCCGTCGGAGCCCACCCCGACGCCGCCGTCATGAACCGCCTCGCCACCCTCGCCAAGCCCGAGGAGATCCCACCCCACCTGCGCTACTCCCCCACCCCGGACCAGCCCTGAATACCAAGATCAAGGAGCTCTCACCGCGGAAATTCGCCCGGCTCCGCACGGTGAGAGCTCCTTGATCTTGATCCGTGGGCTGGGGCGAGCCGGGCGGAATGCGGTCGGGTGTCGGTGGGCGCGGCTACGCTCGTCGAACAGACTGGCGAACATGGGTAGGGGCTGCCTTGACTACGAGCGAGACACGCACCACGCAGGGTGAATCGCGGGACGACCCGGGTGCGGGGGTCGACTTCGGGCTGGAGGATCTCAACGAGGTGCTGGCCGGGATGGTCGGAGAGGTCGCGCAGGAGCGGGCGCGGGATGCCGAGTTGATCACCTGCCGACTCGGACTCGACGGAGAGAGTCCGGAGACGCTGATGCTGCTGGGGGCGCGGTTCGGGGTATCGCGGGATCGGGCGCGGCAGCTGTACACCCGGGCGGTGGGGGTGATGGTGCGGCAGGCCCTGGCCACGGGGGTGCCGGATCTGAGCGTGTTCGCGCAGCGGTACCCGTACGGGCGGGGCGACGAACGGCTGGTGCGGATCCTGCTCGCGGAAACCTATGCCACCGACACCGATATCGCCGCGCAGGACTGGTCGTATCTGAAGCTGCGGCTCGCCGGACATGATCTACAGGACGCGAAACGATTGGCGGGGTTCGTGTTCCAGCGGATCGCGGGATGGCAGCAGAAGGGGCGCTGGCATCTGATGCCGACACCGCACCCGGAGGACGCGTCCGACGATGTCTGGAATCCATGGCTGAAACGGGTGGAGTGGGGCGCGGGAACCCCGGCCGAACTGCCCGCCCTGCCCGCCGGGCGCATCGACTACGACGATGACGGGCGCGGGCGGGTGTTCTCCGAAAAGCTCGGGCGCGAAGTCACTTTCGACACCGGACTACAGGCGCGGCTGCTGCGGCAGCTCGACACCAGCCCGCGGGTGCGGACCTTCCGTGAGCTGCCCGCCGCCGTCACCTACGAGGTCGACGGCACCGAACGCGTCCACTACCCCACCGTCGCCGCGCAATTCACCGACGACCGGGTGGTGCTGTTCGACGTGGCGCCGCTCGCGCACGCCGGCTTCCAGGTACAGCGCGCCCGCGCCGCCGCCGGACGGGCCTACGCGCACGCGCACGGCTGGGGCTGGCTGTCGTGGACCGGCAGCCGCCTGGGTGTGGCGGACCTGATGACCCGAAAGGTGAACGCCCGCCACGACACCGCGCTCACCAACCTCCTCGCGACCGGCCCCGTGAGCTGGCCCGAGCTACAGGCCTACCGCGACAAGTCCGGTCTGGAGATGCTGGACCTGGCCGCCCTGACCCTGCGCCACGACTGGCACTGGCACCGCGGCCCGTTCCGGCTGAGCCGTTGACCTGACACCCGCCCCATCCGCCGCGGGTACGACCCTCAGCTGCCGCGGCACAACCCCACGGATCGAAGTCGAGCCCGGCCCCTGGGACTCAGGGGCCGGGCTCGGCGAATTCGGGGCGGCCTACTTGAGCAGCAGGCCCGCGCAGATGAAGGTGACGATCACCAGGACCGCGAACCAGGTGATCAACTGCCAGTGCAGGATCGCGGACTTCTGACCGGAGACCGTGAGGCGCAGGGTGGCGTCCACGCGGTCGTGATCGGCGATGCGGCGGCGGGTCTTGGCCAGATCGTCGGCCTGCTGCTGGGCCGCCACCTCGGCGCGCTCGAGGCGGTGGTTGAGGCGCAGCAGCTGCTTGGTCTTGTCGCGAGTGGCCTTGCGGGCCAAGGCGAGCGCGGTGCGCTGGTTCTGCAACTCCTGGCGTTGGCGCGCGATCACCGCGGCCTGTGTGCGGGTGTGCCGCTCCCAATCGGTCACTGTCGCCCATCCTCCCGTGTGCTCGTCGCGGCAGCCGTACGCTATCTCCCCCGACACCCAGTCGGACAGGAACTCACGCAGTTCACAGGCAGTCTGACGCGGCACCACCACACCGCCGGGACCGGCCGCCAGCAGACCGCCCACGACCCGGTAATCGCAACCCTCGGCGGCGAAGTCGGCCAGGCCCAGGGCCGGTAGCTGCGCGGTCCAGAAGCCGGGCGGGCAGATCCACAGCACCTCGTCGGCGCCGGCGGCGCGCAGCTCGGCGGTGAACCTGCGGGCCTGCGCCAACTCCGGTGGCGCAGTGACGACCTCGATGACGCAGGTGCGATCGCCCTTGCGCCACAACACGTCCGGGTTCAGCACGCCCATGGAGACGTCCACGTGCGCCTCGTCCGCCCCGGCCGCCAGCAGGCGGCCGCGTAGCCAGAACTCGAGACGCTGCACCTCCCAGCGGCAGTCCGCGCAGTCGGTTTCACAACTGCCGCCGTCCGCACCGTGCCCGCGCGAATCTCCTTCCGCGGACTTCGGATTGGGCGTCGGGTCCGGCGTCGGTTCGGCCAGTGCCACCGCCCGTTCGCGCGGCACCTCGACTCGCCTCGTGCTCACAAGATCACCCCAGCCACCACACTCACCGCCCGGGCCGCTTCCGCTGTTTCGGAAACCACCAGCCCGAGCCGTTACTTCAAGAGTGCCGCAGCGCGACCACCCTCCGGCAGGAAAGCGACCAGATTCGTTACGCAACCGCGAGCAGCGTGTGATCAATCGCGGCGCGTATCGTAACCCCGGCCCGGGATGCCGCAACGCGCTGCCGCCGCTACTCTTTCGCCATGTTCCCCCCGCCATCCACGAAGTCCCAGCTCGGCGAGCTACCACAGCCGCTACGGGCCGCGCGAGCCGCCAATTCCGTGGCCTTCGCACTGCAGGGCTTCTTCCTGGCCGTCGTACTCACCGAATTGCCGCAGCAGAAGGACCGATTCGGGCTCACCGACGGTCTGATCGTGGCCCTGGTCGCGGTGATCTCGGTGCTGGCCGGAGCCGGCAGCGTCACCGCCGAACGGCTCGCGCTGCGCTGGTCGAGCCGCACCGCGCTGTGCATCGGACTCTGGGTGGTGGCCGCCTCGGGTGTCGCGATCGCGCTGTCGCCCAACAAGCCCATGCTGTTCGTGGCGCTCGGCGTGTACGGGGTGGGCGTCGGCATCGTCGACGCCGGAACCAATATGCAGGCGGTATTCATTCAACACGGCTATGGCCGATTCGTGCTGTCGTCGTTCTACGCGGCGTGGAGCGCGGGCTCGATCGTGGGCGCGCTGTTCGTGGCGGCGTTCGAGGGGCTGAAAGTGTCGCTGGTGGCGTCGGTGCTGACGGCCGCCGCGGTGGTCGCCATCGGCGTGCTGGTCTTCGGGCCGCGACTGCTGGGCACCGACGAGGCGGAAGCCGGTCCGGCGGAACAGAAACCGGCCACCTCGGTGCCGACACGGACCTTCCTGATCTTCGGCGGGGTGATCGCACTGGCCTTCGCCATCGACCTCGCCGTGGGCAACTGGTCGGCGCTGTACTTGAAAGACGAACTGCTGTCGTCCTCCGCGACGGCCGCGCTGGCGCTCGCCGCCTACCAGGGGGCATCACTGGTCGGACGACTCACCGGCGACCTGTGGGTGCGGCGCTGGGGGCCGCGCATGGTGGTGCGGGTGGCGGCGATCGTCGGATCGGTCGGACTGGTGATCGTGGTCGCCGCACCGGGACCCGTGGTGGCGATCCTGGGCTTCCTGATCGCCGGCATCGGACTGCCGATCATCGCGCCGCTGTGCTTCAGCGAGGCCGGACAGCTCACCAGCGGACGCGATCTCGACGCACTCATCGCCCGGCTCAACCTGTTCAACTACGCGGGCACCCTGGTCGGCGGCGCGGTGGTCGGCGCGGTCGCCGACGCCGCCGATATGCGGGCCGGTTTCGCCATCCCGCTGGCGTTCGCGATCGTGCTGATCGGGGTCGCGCGGGTGTTCCACACCCGGACCGGCGCGACCACCTCGGCCGCCGCGCCCGCACCCGAACCTGCTTGACTGGACCGGTGAGCGACACCGCAGTAATCGTCGAACGGGCCACCGCGGCCGACGCCGTCGAACTCGCCGAGGTGGCGGCCACCACCTTCCCGCTGGCCTGCCCGCCCGGATCCACGCCCGAGGACATGGCCGCGTTCATCGCGGAGGTGTTGTCGGCGGACCGATTCCGCGCATACCTGGCCGATTCGGATCGGATCGTGCTGAAAGCGGTTGCCGACGGGCACATCACGGGCTACGCGCTGTTGAACGCCATGGAGCCCGCGGATCCGGACGTGGCCGCCGTGATCACGCTGCGCCCGGTGACGGAACTCAGCAAGATGTACGTGCTGCCCGGACAGCACGGTCGCGGCGTCTCCGCGGCACTCATGCGCACCGCGATCGACCTCGCGCGAGAACACGGCAGCAAGGCGGTGTGGCTGGGCGTGAACCAGGAGAATGTCCGCGCCCAGCGCTTCTACAGCAAACACGGTTTCGGTGTCGCGGGCACCAAGACCTTCACCGTCGGAACCCAGCTGCACCACGACTACGTCATGGAACACAGGTTCTGACCGGTCACCTCGCATCGATCCGTACGCCGGCCAGACGGAAACGGTTGCGCACCAAGCATGTTCGGTGCGAAACCCTCGGATACGACGAACGCCGCACGGTGCGGACCGTCCGGCGTTCGGGAGAAACTCGCGAATCAGGCTGTCAGGACAGCATTTTCGCCTTCAGCGCGGTGACGTCGGCATCGCTGAGCTTCAGGCCGTCGTGCACGTAGTTGTCGAAACTGCCGTAGCTCTTGTTCACCTGATCGAACGCGGCGTCCAGCGCCGAGGCGGTGACGCCGTTCATCATGTCGCCGTCCTTGGCGCCACGGTAGTAGTTCGACAGCAGGTAGTCGTAGTAGACCGTGTCCTTGTCGACGCCCAGGATGGTCAGCAGCACGGCCGAGGTCCAGCCGGTGCGATCCTTGCCCGCCGAGCAGTGGAACAGCACGCCGCCGGGGTTGTAGGCGATGTCGCGCAGCACGTTCGAGAAGGCGTCGTTCGCGCCGGGCGCGGTGATGAACGCGCGGTACAGGTCCGCGCCCGCGGACAGGGTGGAAGCCATCACCTGCGGCGGGGCCTGACCGATGACGTCGTCGTGATGCTCGGCGGCACCGGCGGGGACCTTGTCGACGCCCATGAGCTGCTGCTCGTAGCTGGTGCGCAGATCGTGCACCGAGGCCACATTCAGCGAGGTGAGCTTGGCGAGGTCGGCGTCGGTGGCCTTGCTCAGGTCGCCGGTGCGGAAGACCAGACCGGTGCGGACGCTGTGACCGTCCACGGTGGTGTAGCCGCCCGCGTCGCGGGCGTTGAGGACGCCGGTCAGGCCGAGGGCCCGGTTGTCGGTGTTGACGACCACGCTGCTGGTGGCGGCGGGCGGGTCGGCGGCGAAGGCGATCGCCGTGGAACCGAGGGTGGCGGAAAGCGCGATGGTTACCACCGCGGCGGCTTCGACAGCACGTTTGCGCAAGGTACTTCTCCTTCCGGGGCCCGAAAACCGTATTCGGATCGGCTTTCGCGAACTCATCGAAACTTATTACCTAAGGGAACGATAAGAGCCACCGGGGTACCCGTGGACCGGCCGAGTTCGCTCGACCGGTCGACAGCATCAGGCCGCCGTGGGCGCTTCGAAGCGCGACAGCGCCAGCAGACGCGAGATCGCGCGCAGATACTTCTTGCGGTACCCGCCGTCGAGCATCTCCTGCGGGAAGATCTCATCGAGCTTCGCGCCCGACACCGTCACCGGCGTGCCCGCGTCGTAGAGCCGGTCGGCCAGCACCACGATCCGCAGCGCCACCGCCTGATCGGTGACCGGATGCACGCCCTCGATGAACACCGCCGACACCCCGTTGATCAGCGCGCCGTAGCGCGACGGGTGCAGCGTGCTCAGATGCTTCAGCAGCGCGTCGAAGTCGTCGAGCGTGGAATCCGGTGTGGCCTCGGCCCTTTCGACCAGCAGGTCGGCGGCCGTCGGCTCGGGAGCGGGCGGCAGATCACGGTGGCGGTAGTCCGGGCCGTCGACTCGGATCGGCTCGAACAGCGCGCCCAGCTTCTTGATCTCGCGCAGGAAGTCCTGTGCGGCGAAGCGGCCCTCACCCAGCTGACCCGGCAGCGTGTTCGAGGTCGCGACCACCGACACCCCGCGCTCGGTCAACTCGGCCAGCAGCCGCGACACCAGCATGGTGTCGCCCGGATCGTCGAGCTCGAACTCGTCGATGCACAGCACACTGTTGGCGGAGAGACGCTCGACCGCATTGTTGAAGCCCAGCGCACCAACCAGATTGGTGAGCTCACCGAAGGTGCCGAAAGACTTCGGTTCCGGCACACTGTGATAGATCGAGGCCAGCAGGTGGGTCTTGCCGACACCGAAACCGCCGTCCAGGTACAGCCCGATGCCGTGCACCGGCTTGCGCTTACCGAACAGCGACTTCTTGTCGGCGGCCTTACGCAGCTTGGTGACCTGATCCGCGAAAAGCTCGGCCTTCAGCACGGCCGCGGCCTGCGAGGGTTCCTTCGGGTCCGGAATGTAGGAACCGAAGCTCACCTCGTCGAAGGTGGGCGGCGGAACCATCTGGGCCACCAGCTGGTCTGCCGGAACCTCCGGGTGGCGATCGACGAGGCGTTGTTGCACTGCGACAGCCTAGAACCGTGATGGGATGAGTCCTTATGCAGCGTATGCCGAATGCGATTCAGCTCACAGATCTCACCCATGACGACCTGGTGAGGCTGTACACGTATCCGGCCGAAATATCCGCGCCGTTCGTGCGTGTCAACTTCGTCACCAGCATCGACGGGGCGGTCAGCGTCGACGGACGCTCCGGCGGACTCGGCACGCCCGCCGACAAGACGGTCTTCGGACTGCTGCGCGACCTCGCCGACGTGGTGCTGGTCGGGGCGGGCACCGCGCGCACCGAGAACTACGGGGCCGCCCGCACCGACGCCGGACTGCGAACCCGCCTGCACCACCACGGTTTCGGCGGCGACGCCCAGGGCACCCCGCCGCGCGTCGCCGTGGTCACCGCCAGCGCCGACCTCGACCCCAACAGCCGGTTGTTCACCGACACCGGGGCCCGGCCCATCGTGCTCACCAGCACCGAGGCGGCCACCGACCGCAAGCAGCGACTGCGCGACGCGGGCGCGGAAGTCATCGAGGCGGGCGAGCACACCCTGGGCGCGAACGACATCCGCGAGGCGCTCGGCGGGCTCGGACTACCCCGCGTGCTGTGCGAGGGCGGCCCCGGACTGTTCGGCGAATTCATCGCCGCCGGAGCCGTCGACGAACTGTGCCTGACCGTATCGCCGCTGCTGGTGGGCGGCAGCGCGGGACGAATCTCGCACTCGCCCACCGGCTTTCCGACCCCCATGCGATGCCGACACCTCATCTCCGCCAGCGACGGCACCCTGCTCACCCGCTGGGAGCGACTACACGGACACGAGTGAACGCGCGCACACCCGAGGCTGAAACCGCGTGCGGGACCTGGCAGGCTGTATCGCATGCGCTGGACTCGGGCCGCTCTGCTGGCGTCGACACTGTCGATATTGGTGACCACCGCCTGCGGGGCGGGGCCGTCGAATCGGCCGGGTGTCGCGGTGGAACGCCCGCACGAGGCCGGGTCCGTGCAGACCACCGCGCCCGGTGAACCCGCGCCGCCCGCACCCGAGGTCCCCAAGGCCGACCTGGCCTGGCACGACTGCACCGCGCCCACCTTCAGCCTGCTGTCACTCGGCGCGATGCCGCAGGGACTGGTGCTCGAATGCGCCGAATACACCACGCAGGTCGATATCGGCGGCAATGTGTCGGGCAACTTCCGCAACGCGGCCATGCGCGCCCGCTACGACCGCACCCCCAAGGATGTCGCGCCACTCATCCTGACCTCGGGCGCGGACCGGTCCTCGACCGCGACGCTGGCCGGACTGGCCGCCGGACCCGCGAGCGCGCTGCTGGCGGCGCGGCCCATCATCGCCGTCGATCGACGCGGGGTCGGCAGCTCGCAGCCGATCACCTGCATGACCGACCCGCTCCGCAAGACCCTCGCCGATCAGGCGCAATTCACGCGTGGCGCAACCGATCCGGTGGACGCGGTCAGCACGGCGGCCCGCGACGCCACCGTCGCCTGCCTCGACTTCCTGGCTCCCGCGCAGGCCGTCTTCGACTCGCCGCACGCCGCCGACGACATCGAGCAGCTGCGCAAGCAGTTGCAGGTCGATCACCTGGCGCTGCTGGGTTCCGGCACCGGGGCGACCGTGGCGCTCAACTACGCGCGCAAGTACGGCGATCACGTCGGACGGCTGGTGCTGGATTCGCCGCAGGCGGTCGGCCTCGACGCCAACGGGCGCACCGAGCAGCGGGTCAAGGGCCAGGAGGCGGCGCTGACCGCGTACGCGCAGCGCTGTGCCTCACTCAACTGCTCGCTCGGCGCGGACCCCCGCGCCGCGATCATCGACCTGATGAACCGGGCCGGGGCCGGGCAACTCGGCGACCTGTCCGCCGCCGCACTGGTGACCACCCTCAACGGGTACCTGGGTGACTCACGCGCACAGGGCAATCCGCAGCTCACCGAATTCGCCGACGCGCTCTCCGCGCTCGGACGCGGCGACCACGGACCCATCACGCCGTTCGTGCTGCGTGCCGCCGCCGCGATCGCCAACGACGGCCAATTCGTCAACCGTTGCAGCGACAACCACGAACCCTCCACCCCCGACAAGGCCCGCGGCCTCGAAACCACCTGGGGCACGCAGTATCCGATCTTCGGCAAGGTCGCGGCCATCGACCTGATGCTCTGCTCGGCCTGGCCCGCCGCCACCCCGCTGACCCAGCCCGACAAGTTCAACCAGCCGGTTCTGGTCCTCGGCGGCAGCGCCGACCCCGTGACCGGTGAAGACGGCCGCCCGACCGTCACCGGCGCCCTCAACGCCGCCGGAGCCCGCACCGCCACCGTCGTCTGGCAGGGCTGGGGCCACCCCACCTTCGCCCACTCCGGTTGCGCCCAACAGGCACTCGCCGACTACCTCACCGACGCCAAACTCCCCGAGGACGGAACCGCCTGCCCGGCATAGCCGCCCGACGCCTACACGGACCCGCACCTGCCGGGCTCGACAACGAGTGCACTACCTTTGGCGAAACCACTCGCGAAGCGCGATAAACGTGCACCGGACAACTGATCTCGCAAGGATCGGGGTAACTCACCGGGTACGTCCGAGATGGTGTCCGTGTCATATCGTTAGCCCGGGTCGGGAAGTTCAACGGCACCAAAGCCGCCCGCTGAAGGCTCGGGGAGGCGGGACAGCGGGTCGGCGCATCGGTAGCGGGGGGTTTCGGTGTACCGTGCCCGAGTGTTCCTTCGACAGCTCGAGCCCCGCACCGCTCGCACCACCGCCGAGGTACTGAACTTCGCACTGTGGCCATTCGCGGTCCTGACCGTCGTGCATCGGGTGTTCATCAATGCTGTCAACTATCACGTCACCAATGACTTCACGCCCGTGTACAACGCGTCGCTGGCGTTCCTCAATCACCGGGCCGTGTACAACGCCAACTTCAACTCGACCGACCCGGCGTACCTGTACCCGCCCAGCGGCACGCTGCTGATCTCGCCGCTGGCGATCATCGATCCCGAGAAGTCCAAGTGGGGCTTCATCCTGATCAATGCGATCGCGCTGCTGCTGGCCTGGTACCTGCTGCTGAAGCTGTTCAACTTCACGCTGAACTCGGTGGCCGCGCCCGCACTGCTGCTGGCCATGTTCGCCTCCGAAACGGTCACCAACACACTGGCTTTCACCAATATCAACGGCTGCCTGTTCCTGGCCGTGGTCGCCTACATCCACTTGCTGATCAAGCGCAAAGACCTGTGGGCCGGTGTGGCTCTGGGGTTGAGCATCGCGGTGAAGGGGCCACTCACGGCTCCGCTCCTACTGATTCCGCTGGTGCGCGGGCAGTGGAAGGTGTTCATCACCGCACTCGGCATTCCGGTGATCCTGAACCTGGCGGCCTGGCCGTTGATCACGGACTACAAGCAGTTCTGGACGCACACGCTGCCCTACCTGTCGGCACCGCGGGACTACTTCAACTCCGCGATCGTCGGCAACGCCGGGTACTACGGGGTCGCGGACTGGCTGACCTGGACCATCCGCATCGTGCTCGGTGTGATGGTGCTGATCTCGCTGTGGCTGCTGTACCGGTACTACCGCGACGACGAGGTGTTCTTCATCTGCAACGTCTCCGGCATCGTGATCACCGCGGCGATGCTGCTGGGTCCGTTGGGCCAGATGTACTACTCGATGTTCCTGTTCCCGATGCTGCTGACCGTGGTGCGGCCGAACTCGCTGGTCCGCAACTGGCCCGCCTGGCTGGCCATCTTCGGATTCATGTCCTACGACAAGTGGCTCTCCGATCGCTGGCAGAGCATCGGCCGCGACCTCGAGTACCTGCGCACCACCTTCGGTTGGGGGCTGCTGCTCATCGTGGCGTTCTGCGTGCTCGGCGACCGCTACCTGGCCGCCCGCCGCGAAGGCCGCCTCGAGGTCGGCAAATCCCTCGACCCGGCCTGGATGCACCCGGAATGGGACACCGCCGCCGAGGTCGGCGCCTCCGCCGAAACCCCCGCGCCCCGGACGAAGGCCGCCGCCACGTATTAGCGTGGGGGCATGAGTTCCGACGCTGAAACCTCGCTGCCCGCACCGCGCATCCAGCTGACGCCGCAGCAGTGGCGGGCCAAGCTCACCCCGAACGAGTACCAGGTGCTGCGCGAAGCGGGCACCGAACGGGCCTTCACCGGCGAATACACCGACACCGAGACCGAGGGTGTCTACGACTGCCGGGCCTGCGGGGCCGAATTGTTCCGCAGCGGTGAGAAATTCCATTCGCATTGCGGCTGGCCGTCGTTCTTCGACCCGGCCAAATCCGATGCCGTCATCCTGCGCACCGACGACTCCCTGGGGCAGCGGCGCGTCGAGGTGCTGTGCGCCAACTGCCACAGCCACCTCGGGCACGTGTTCGAGGGCGAGGGTTACCCCACGCCCACGGACAAGCGCTACTGCATCAACTCCATCTCGCTGCGTTTGCACCCATCCGAGGGTTCTACCAGCTGAAACACCGGCGCTCGTTCGCCCACAGACGCCGTGTGAACGCTTTGCGAACGTTTTCATCCGGCGTCCGCGAAGTCGACCACCGGTCGTTGCAGACTCACGTACGCCTGCGTGGTGATAGCCGAGTTCTCATCGTGTCCCAGGATCAGCCGTGCGGCCGGGACTCCGTGGACCTCAGCAACCCGAGTGGCACGGGTGCTGCGCAGTGTTTTGAGCGTCGACCATGACAGCTCGGTGTCCTTGACGATCGAGTGCCACACGGTCGACAGCTTGTTGGTGCGCAAGATCTTTCCGACCCGGCTCGGAAAGACCAACGCCTGCCCCGGCGCCGCTGCAAGCTTCCGCTCACGCAACATGGCGAGACACTCCGCGTCGACCTTTATCGTTCGCATGGAACCACGAGTCTTGGTGAACGGTTGCCGGAAGGCCACCGTCACCACGGCCTGATCATCGAGTTCGTGCCAGTCACCGCGGACAACGATCTCGTGTCCGGCGAGCTCATAATCGTGGATGACCTTGCGGACCTGCCACACTCGCAGCGAGCAATCAACGATCGTGCCGGCGATGGTCACCGTTCCAATTGCGAAGTCGACATCGTCCCACCGCACCGCCACCGCTTCGCTGGGACGCGCTGCCAGCGCGTATGCCAGCATCGTGTAGTCCCGGTACCGTTTCGGCCTTCGGTTGGCGGGATCGGCGAATCGCGCCGCTTCCAGCTCCCAGTACCGGCGCATCTCGTCGGGTGTCAGAGGTTGCGGCTCGTCCGGGAAGTACGGGTTGACCGCCCCGGCCCGTCCAGCCTTTCGTCGAGCCCCAACTCGCCCATGGATTTTCACCATGACAACAGGGTTGAAATCCAGCAACCCGTCTTCTACCAGCATCTGGAACGTCATGCGCAGGAGCGCTTTGTGGACCGCTTGTTTCGTGGTGCTCCAGTTCAATTGCTCGAGATGGAGCCGAATGTGATACGGCTTGACCTCGACGGCTCTCATGCGCCCGAGCGTCGAACCGACGATCACGAACTTGTCCTTCTTGGCCCGAGCGCTCGTCGATCGCTCAATCTCGTTGCGGTAGGACCGGCCGTTCTGCGGCCGCTTCCCGGGGTGCTTCTCGTACGACGTGAGCCACGCGCGAGCCACCTCGGCGACCGTGCACTTCTCGTCGTAACTACCAGCCCACGTAGCTTTCGGTTTCCACTCGCCACAACGCTCTTTGAGCGCGTCCTTGGCTTGCCGTTTGGTCTTGCCTGACGCTCGCACCAGGCTCGGCTTGAATGGCTTGGGTTCACCAATCCGGCAATGGGTTTCAAAAACCTGCCGAGCTTCGTTCCACTCCGGCTCACTCGGATCGCCCGGCTCCCCCGGTTTCAACGCCCTTCGAGGCATACGCATAACCCCTTCCATCCACCCGATCGCTCAATCGCGACGGAACCATCGCTCGGCTTATGCCGTGCGGCGAAGAGCGTATGAAATCCATTGAATGAGCGGAAGACACAAAATGTAGCTACACAATTGCCAGTGAGCTGACTGTGCCTGATTACGGACCGCAGACCGTATGTTCATCTACGAACGCGCGTAAGCATTTCCATGGATACAGCACACGGCGGCCATACTTCACATAGCGAGGACCGACTCCCATGTACCGGTCGTTAGCAAGCTTGGCTACGGTCGTCCGCAAGAATTCGGCCGCTTCTGCCGGAGTTGCCAACTCACACAAGTCCGTTCGTGCAGCCGGCCCGCTTTCGGCTCCAAGTCTCCTCCGAGAACCCTGGCTAATGCCTTCAATATCGACATCCATCGGTACGCCCTCTCCCGCCAGACTTCGCTGGACCTCGCGAAGTTGGCACTAAATCAAAATCACTCGAAAAGGTATGCGGCAATACATCGTTCAAGGATTCCAAGAGCACGGACGAGCACGCAAGCTGATTCAGCACACTCCATATGGGGGATACAAAGTCAAATTCGGTCGTCGAGCTCTAATTGCGATTCGCGCCGGATCGGAAGTCCGGTGCTGCCAGGTCTTACCAGCCGAGCCGCGTACACCTACATGTTGCGATTCTCGCTGGACCCGGAAGTCCGGCGCTGCCCGGAGCAAGCGAGGCTATGGCTTCACCCGAAAGTGTTGCGATTCTCGCTGGACCCGAAGGTCCCGCGCTGCTCGGTCCCGTCGATCTCGGTGCGCGGCACCACCAGGTTGCGATTCTCGCTGAGCCCGAAGGTCCGGCGCTGCGCACGATGGTCGCGGTACCGACCTTGTTGCGTTTGTTGAGATTCTCGCTGGACCCGGAGGTCCGGCGCTGCCCCGACGTCGCCCGCATACCAGGAGTCCCAGATGTGGTTGCGATTCTCGCTAGACCCGAAGGTCCGGCGCTGCCCGAGTGGTAAAGCGTCTACATCTGGGAGTACCTGTTGCGATTCTCGCTAGACCCGAAGGCCCGGCGCTGCCCTCGACATCCTGATCATCTACCTCGTCTACCGGCCATTGCGATTCTCGCCGGACCCGGAGGTCCGACGCCGCCATCCGCAGGCGCCGCCAGCGTAACCTGCTCTACATTGCGATTCTCGCTGGACCCGAAGGTCCGACGCTGCTTCCCCCGCTGGGCGCTACGCCTGCAATGGGGTGTTGCGATTCTCGCCAGGCCCGGAGGTCCGGCGCTGCCGCCCGGCAGAAAGACGGCCTGTTCGGTACCGCTAAGTTGCGATTCTCGCCAAGCCCGGAGATTCGGCGCTGCGGACGCAGGGTGTCGAACTGCTTCCCGGTCCGACGTTGTGATTCTCGCCGGACCCGAAGGTCCAGCGCTGCCTGGATCAGCACCTGCACGCCTGCCGGGACAGGCCCGTTGCGATTCTCGCCAGACCCCAGGTCCGGCGCTGCACCTCACCCATCTCAGAGGGGGCTAAGTAGGTGTAGTTGCGATTCTCGCGGGACCCGAATGCCCGGCGCTGCGCACGATGGTCGCGGTAGCGACGTTGTTGCTTTTGTTGCGATTCTCGCTGGACCCGGAGGCCCGGCGCTGCGGCACTACCGCGTGCAGTGAGCCCGTGAAGTCTTGGTTGCGATTCTCGCTGGACCCGGAGGTCCGGCGCTGCAGTTGTGGTGGTGTGGCGGTGAGCAGTTCAGCGACACCACCGAGCCCGACACCGATCTCGACAATGGCGTCGTCGGGATCGAACGGTCGGGGTGCGTCGGGATGGTTGTGCGCCCACAACAGGTCCTCGACGAACTGTTGCCCACCGCGCCCGCGGCCGAACACACAGCGGAACCGGGCATCCCATTCGCCGATCATCTGCCGCAGCGCCTTCGGCAATGGTTTGCCCGCACGGGTTTGCAGGGTGGCCTGCTGGGCGAGCTTGTACTGGGTGACCTTGCTCGGGGTGCGGCCGTGGCTGCTGCGGTAGTCGGCGACGAGGTCCTCGAAGCGCACGAGAATGTCCTCGCGACGGGAGAATTCGGCGACCATCTCCTCGCCGACACCGACCACTTCCAGGACAGGTTGTTTGCCTCGGACGCGGGTGCGTTCCTCGAACCGTAACCCCATGCGCCGCTTCAATTTCCCGACGATGGTCGCGTTGTAGCGGCACGAGAGCGACACTGTCGCCGCGTACAACGCGCGCGCATCGAGGGCCGACCATTTGCCGTCGGAGCCGAGAACCTTTCCCGAGATCACCGCATGCGTGTGGGGATTCATGTCCCCGGCGCGGTTGTCGTAGTGGGTGAACGCGGCGATGATCAGCCCGGTCGCATCGATCTGCCTGACTCCGTTCGTGCCGCGGCGGGTCACCGCATACCGGGATTCGGCGAATTCCAGGACCTCCCGCACGGCCTCGAGGTGGCATTGCCAGATCTCGCGGCGCACCGCATCCGACCCGAGTCCCCACAGGATGCTGATGGACTTCTGCGGGGTGAACACACAATCGAACCCGGCCACCGCCTTGCGGGTCTCGGCTTTCTCGGTGGTGAGTGCGTGGTCGATCTCGGCGCGTCTGGGAGCGCGGCCGAGCACGCTGGTGAGGTGTTCGCGGGCGGCATCGGTGCGCAGGATCGTGCGCTCGTCCCAGTCCGGGCGCCGCCGCCATGCGAAAGTGAACTCGGCCAATTTGCGGTCGAGAATGTCGCGAATCGGTGAGGGTTCGGTGGAGAATTCGTAGAACATTCGGCCGATCTGCGCGGCCTCGATAGCCTGCTTCACGGTCTTTCCGTCCGCTATTGCAGCGGCGATGATGGTATCGGCGTCCGGATGCAAACCCTCGCTGAAGAGCGCTTTCATCTGCGCCTCGGTCACCATTCCCGACAGGCCGAGTTCGGCCGCGCCCCGGCCCATCCATATTCCGGGCGGAGTGCCGTGCTCGGTGTAATAGTCGGTGAGGTCGCGGGTGCGGTCACGCAGGCGATCACCGCTGGCCACTTGCCTGGTCAGGTACTCGTAGCCGTCTCCGGCGTGTAAGCGGTGAAGGGTCATCACATGATCGAAGATAGCGCGGAATGTAAACTTAAATGAGACATTACCCGTGAGTAGAATTGGAAATGCAAGAGGTGTGTAGGAATGAGGAAAAGAACCCATATGGGATCTGATGGAATGGTATTTGGAGGGTTGCGGAGAATGGTGTGGGGAGGGAATCTTGGGAAGTGGAAGAGAGGGTGATGGAAGAAAGGTGAATGCGCGAGGGGTGCGAGGTCCGGGCTGCCGGACGGCCGGACGGAAAGGGGTATGCGATGGCAGAGAAGCCGAATGCGCGCAAGTGGGCGCGAGAGGTGACAGCGCGGCTGATGGCCGAGCAAGCGTGCGCGCTGCGGGAGAACGAAACCGATCTGACGGAATTCCGCAAGCAGCACAGCCGATGGGAACGGGCCAGGCAACGGCGAGAGACCGCGATCGCCGCAGCCGATGCGCGCTACCGCCAGAGCGAAGCCGACGCCGAAGCGGGCGCGGCCGCCGCACTGCGGCGGCTGCACGCGCGGGGGATGGCGGAATCGCAATTGTGTGAGATCACCGGGTTGAGCCTGACGCGGGTGCGGCGACTGCTGCACCTGGGCCAGCGGTCCGGCTCCGTGGGGACCGGCAACGAAAGGTCGGTCGTATCAACGGGAGTCGGCGTCGAAGTAGATGAGTGTGGAGCGGGGGATGAGGTGGCGCAACCCGGGCAGGGAGAACACGCGCAGCGCCACCCGCGAGTCCCAGATCCCGTGCTTGAACGCCCACGCCCAATGCCCGACAAGCCAGATCAGGACACCCAGAGCGAGCCAGGGCAGTCGGGCGGGGATCGCCCTGGCAGGGGTCAGGACGATCGCGAGCAGTGAGTCGAAAATGATGAAGAATCCGACCAGGCGGGCGAGGAACGGAAACACCCACCACAAGAGCATGGCCGCCAGGATGGCAATGGCGGCAAGCCAGATCAGGCCCATGGGAACACTCCTAACTGTGTGGCAGGTGGGGAGCGAGCTACTTGTGTTGCACGCCGATACCTGCCGGTAGACACCGGAATTGGCAGAACTGGATCGATCAACCGCGGGTGGCACGCGGAGCGCGATCGTAGAAGCGAGCCCGGCCGATCAGTCGCTCCTCGTGCGCGCACAGGGCGTGGATATCGGCGGCATCGAGCAGGTCATCACGGACCTGTGTCAGCTCTTGCACCTGCCGTGTCAGTGCGCGGGTGTCGAGTTCGGCCGTCCGCAGGCGCGTGGCGAGCATCATGAGCAGCACGGGCCACACAGCGAGATCGCCGTGGGAAATTCGGGGGACACGATCATGCGGGGTGTCGTGGGCGGGCATCGAAGCCACCTCCGAACTGATTCGAGACGAAAGCGAGTCCGCCCCACCGGCAAACGGTGAGGCGGACTCGGTGCTGAGCTGCGCCGGTACAGCTTGCAAGGCGGGGCGCACCGCCGCCGATGATCGATCGGTTAGAAGTCGGGCTGGTCCCCGGCTCCTGCGGTAACGAGGGTGCGCTTGCCGCGCCGAGCGGGTTGCTCCTGCGGCTCGGCCTCCTCAGTGGTCTGGACTACCACGGTGGTGAATTTCAATGACACCGCGATTTCGTCGACCATGAGCTCCGTGATCCACTGGGTGACGCCGTTGCGGTCCTCGTAGCTGCGCTGACGCAGCCGCCCGGTCACGCTCACACGCATGCCCTTGGTCAGGCTCGCCGCGACGTTGTCGGCCATCTCGTTCCACACGACGCAGCGCATGAACAGGGCTGCGCCGTCACGCCATTCGCCGGAGGCGCGATCGTAGATACGGGAATTCTGGGCGACAGTGAGGTTCGCGACGACCTGACCGCCGGCCAACGTGCGGTGGTCCGGATCTGCGGTGAGGTTGCCGATCACGGTGAGGGTTGCTTCTCCAGCCATGACAATGCACTCCTTGATGGGAAGGGATGAATAACAGCCAGACCGCCGTGTCCTCCGAAACCCCGATACGGATAAATCCGTGATCGGGTAGTGCCCCGGAGGCTGGGCGATCTGCGGCTTCGCCATCAGGGGTGGGCCGGGCCGGCGGGGGTTCTGCGGCGCGGGATGGGGATCGCCGCGCTCTTTGCGGCGACCGGAGCGTCAGCGGAGGCTCGTCCCCATCCCGTGACGCAGGTTCATCGGTGGTGCCCGGCTCACCCCTGATCCCCTTGGGGCAGATCGCCGGGACTCCGGGAGACACCCGACTAACTCACTTGCTTGCCCTTTTCCTGCTGCTTCGGGGGAGACGCCACGAACAGGGAGTTGTTCTGGGCAGCGGGGTTGCGGGTGGCTGGTACCGGATCTAGGTGATGGGCCTGATTCGGCGCGGGTGATCGGGGTCGTGGAGCTCCCAGTCGCCGTGGCTGTCGCAATAGGCGGTAGAGAGCCAGCGCCGGATTCCCCAGCGCTCCATATCGATCCACCGGGTCGCCGGATCAGTGCATCCCAGGTGGTAGCAACCGAGGGTGCCGTCCGGCAATCGGTCGAAATGTTGCACGGTGCTCTTGCTGGTGCCTTTTCCCATGAGGTTCCTAACGGCTGTTGGTCGCGGTCGGCAAGTGCCGGGGTCGGCGCGCGCCGATGGTGAGACCGCTGGTGATGGTTCGCTCGAGCTCGCGGGCAGTGAACTCGTAGTGGCCGATGTGTACTGCTGCGGCCGCGGCGAGACCGTCATGAACGAGGCGCTGGTCGAGCTCTCCGCCACCGACAAGACGGCCGAGCCTGAACGCCGCCCAGAACAAGGCTGTATTGCGGGTGCCGTGCACGGCGGCAGTGACCTTGCGGGTCTCGGCATCGACGATGGCGCGCAAATAAGCGCCTGGATGGGATAACGGCGCACCGGGGTTCGCCGCCGGGGCGTGCGATCGTGGCGGTGTGAGCAACCGCAGGAGCCACGGGGGCAGCTCGCTGGGCGGCCGTGGGGTGAGGACTCGGTAATCACCGTCGCCGGTCTGCGAGCCGGCGGCGAGGACGTATCCGCCATGGCCGCGCGAATCGATCCCCGGTGCGATGAGGCCAGCAGTATTGGGCAGGTGCAGCCCGTCGGGAACCTGGTAGTAGAGATGGCGGCCGTTGTTCGGGGTGGCGACGGAGTAGGTGAGCAGCGTTGCTCGTGCACCGGTCTGGGTGGCGAGCCGATAGAGGGCAGCGGGGCCGTCGAGTCCGTGGTGGGTGTCGAGATCGATGACGTGCAGGCCGCTGGGGCCGGTAGCGATTCCGACGTTCTTCCGCGATTTCGGAGGCCAGAACTCTTTGATACGTGTCTCGTCGGTAGTTGCTTCTTGGGGCCAGTTTTTGATCGCGGGGATTTTCGAGTGGGGTTGCAGGGGAAAGACAGACCAGCCTCGCGCTGCCGCGGCCAGGGCGGCGCCGAGGAATCGATTGGAAGACAACGGAACTCCTTCGCGAATAGCAGGGGCAGGCAGGCTTCGGGTACGACCGGGGCCTGCCCGCCTGTGTGGGGTCAGTGGTTCAGGAGTCGATGTCGATGGTGCCGGGATCGATATCGCCGGCGGCGGCCTGCTCGACCGGGGCCAGGTGGTGGCCGTTGTCGGCGAGGAAGTGCAGGTATCGGCGCACCCCACGGTCGGTGTAGCGCCAGGCGTCCTTGCCGGTGCGCTTCTCGTACCCGCCGAGCACCAGACCCAGCGTGATCACCTGGCAGCGTGCGGGTTTCGCGGTGCTGATCGCGGTGAGCAGTTCGCTGCGCCCCCCGGTGATACCGAGCAACTCGTGCGCGGTGCGGTCGGCGTTGTACTCGCTGAGCAGACCCGGTTCGTCGGCCAGAGACTCCGCGATGAACATCGCCGCGAGCGGCGGCAGGGTCTTGCGGGCGAGGTAGCCGGTGACGTACTCACGCCGGGCCTCGAGCGCGGCCTGGCCCTGCTTGTTGAGCTCCCGCACCCGCCGAGCGGCCTCGCGTTCCTGCTCACGACGTTCGGCCGCGACACGTTCGGCTTCGACACGCTGCTGCGCGGCGACACGTTCGGCCTCGGCACGCCGCTGCGCGGCGGCCTGCGCGGCTTCCTCCCGTCGTTTGATGTCCTCGTCGGTTTCGGCCGCGTGTGGCACGTCATCGAGGGCCCGGGTGTCGTCGGGTTCCTCGTAGTGGGCGGGAATCTCCTCGGCTTCCACCGTGCCGGAGACGTCGCTGTCAGGGACAGTGATGTCGTGATCGAAGCCGGTTGCGAGCGCGAACCTGGAATCGTCCAACCGGTCGGCACGCAGATAGCAGGTCGGTTCCCACACCGGCTGGCGGTGCACGGTGTCGGCATGACGTTTGCCCCCGATGGGCTTGGCCTCGGGCCGGTCCTGTGTGTCCCAGTCGACGGTGTCGGGATCTACGCTCGCGCCGGTATCGCGATCGACGAGGGTTTCCTGGTCGGCGGGAAACATGTACACCACCCAGTCGGCGGCGGTGGCGGCCAGGTCGTCGGCGGTGATGTCGCGGTCGTCGGCGGTGCGCAGCAGCTCGTAGTTGATGAACCGGTCGTTGTCGGCGGCGGGTTCGCTGGTGAGCACCCCGAAGCCGTGCGCGGCATAGGACAGCGATTCGAGGAACCGTTGCCGCGCTTCGCCGCGCTCACCGGCGATCAGCTTGGCCTCGTAGGCGAACATCGACCGGGAGGTGGCCAGTAGACGCGTGACTGCGTCGGTGTCACCGACCTTTTCGTACTCGGCGAGGATCACGGCCTGCTCGAAGTCGAGTTGCCCGGAATCGACTGCACGGCACGCGGTATCGCTCGCACCGACGGTCACCGCGAGCTTGACGTGATCGCGTTTGCGGCCGATCTCCTGACTGATACGCGTGAGCGACGCGCCGAATTCGAACATCTGCGTCATCCCGGCTGCACGGTCACCATCGGTCAACGGGATGCGGTAGTCGTTGGCATTGATCTGCTCGGCGATGCGGTTGATCGCACGCTCGGCGGGCGATACCTCCGGGGCGGGGGTGATCCAGACCGGGACTTCCGGCAGGTCGAAGGCCAGGGCGGTGAGAACTCGGACCTGCCCTTCGATGACGGTGATGGTGCCATCGAGTTCCCGGTATGCCTTGACCGGTGCCTTGACCCCGTGGCGCCGGATCGAATCGGTGACATCGGGGTGGTCGCCGAGGTCGAAGTTCTTTCGGACATTGTCATCGATGACCAGTTCGCCGGGCGGCAGCATCAACGCTTGCGGCGCGGGCGCGGCGGGATCGGGGGGCGTTTGCGCGGTTGCGGGCGGCTCGACTACCTCGAGTGTGTCGAGGGCAGCGTCGTGGAGGTCGGGGGTTGGATCGGAGGTGACAGCGGTGTCGATGGCAGTGGACATGAACCTGAGTCCTTTCGAAACAGAAAGGGCGGGTACCGGATTCGTGAAGATTCCGATACCCGCCCGTGAAGGATGAGCCGAGTGAAGAGATGGCCGGTGGCGTCGTATTCCGGCTGGAAAAACAGCCGAGTCCGGCATGGATGCGGCCTGCGGGAGGTGTGTGTCAGGTGCGTTTGCGGTTGGTGACGTTGAGCGGGCGCAACGCCCAGATGCCGTCGTCGGTGGGTGAGTACAGCCAGTGCTTGCCCGACCACCCGTCAGCCTCGCGCCGCCAGGTGGTGACCACCTGTTCGTCCAGACGCGCCGCGGGACCGGCGGTCCCGAAATGCGCCGCCTGCTGGTACTCCTCACGGGACATGGTGTCGATCATGGAAACGAACCTCCTCGGAAACAGAAAACGGGTGAGACACCGAACGCATGCCGGTGCCTCACCCGAGGGAAACTGGTTGAACTGGAATGAATTGCAGCGTTTGCCAATTGAAACTGCCCTTGTGGCAGGGGGATCGGACTCAGACCAGACTCATCGCCTAGACCCTCTACGAGCGTCGATAGAGTCCGCGCATGCCGACCATCGAAGCCAACGGCATCACCCTCGGCTACACCGACACTGGAGA
Source organism: Nocardia sp. NBC_00511 (assembly GCF_045161165.1). Lineage (NCBI taxonomy): Bacteria > Bacillati > Actinomycetota > Actinomycetes > Mycobacteriales > Nocardiaceae > Nocardia > Nocardia sp. NBC_00511. The sequence goes on along the minus strand of NZ_CP107849.1, from coordinate 1,165,482 downwards.
ACCACCTGGCCGGCCGCAGGCACAGACCATCGTCTTCGGGCACGGAACGCTGTTCGGCGGATGGATGTTTCGGCAACAAATCGACGCACTGCGCGATCGCTTCCGCTGCATCGCCATCGACTGGCGCGCACATGGAGATACCCCAGCACCTCGCACGGGCTACGACATGGACACCCTCACCTCCGACGCAGCCGCGTTGATCACCACGCTCGAAACCTCCCCCGTCCACTGGGTGGGGCTATCCAGCGGTGGATTCGTCGGACAGCGCTTGGCCATTCGGCACAGCGATCTTCTACGGTCCCTGGCCCTGCTCGATACCTGCGCCATTGCCGCATCCACACGCGTGGTACGCCGAAATGAGTTACAGGCCAGCCTCTTCCGTGTCATGGGACCCCGAATACTGCGACACACCATCGCACCGCTTATGTTCAGTCCCGCCTACCTCTCCCGCACGGAAGGCAAAGCGGCAGTCGACGAATGGCTCGATCGACTCGGCCAATGCAGTCGGCATGGCATAGCGCAGGCGATGCGCGCCGCGATGATCCGCCCCTCGGTAGAAGACGAGCTCAATCGCATCACCCTGCCGACCCTTGTCGTCGTCGGCGCGAACGACACGATGACACCACCCCCACTCGCACGGCAAATGGCCAACTTGATCCCGGGCGCCCAGCTAGAGGAGATCCCCGGTTCAGGGCACTGCTCGGTACTCGAACAGCCGACTGACATAACCCGGATACTCGAGCAGTTCTTCAATCCAAGCTAGAACTGTGGAACTCCTCGGTCTACACGGTAGCCGCGACCGAGGAGCAATCCGATCCCATGAGCGACGAGGTACGAGTGGCAACAGGCCCACGGCCCACGCAGGCGCTGAGCCGAACACTGATGCGACTGCGCCGATTTGACCGTCGCCAGCTGAACCAGGCGAAGTCAGTCCGTTCCATTCATACTCGCGGCCATCGCGGTTGAGGGTGATGGGCGACACCGCGGTGATCGTGGCAGTCAAGCGCTATGGCAGTCGGCTCAGTCCCGGACGACAACGGCTACTTCCTCGCGTTGTGATACGCCGAAACGATGCCCGCCTGGATCCTTCCCCTGCTCGAGACCTCATGGCCGTTCTTGCGAGCCCACTCCCGAATGGCGGCACTCTGCTCACGGTCGACGGCCGCGCGGGCCGGTCCACCCTTACCACGCGGCGTCCGTCCCACCTTGCGCGCGTTCGTGGTCCACTGCTCGAGTTCGCTTCGCAACCGGCTGGCGTTCGGACCCGACAGATCGATCTCGTATTCGGCGCCGTCGAGCGCGAACAGCACGGTCTCCTCAGCCTCGGACTTTCCATCGAAATCGTCAACGAGAGTCACAACGACCTTGCGTGCCATGGACAGCGTTCCCTTCGGGGTATGTGAAGACGTCGGGTGAATGCTACTGACCCTCGACTCCACCGTTCGTAACAGCGAGCTGGTCGCGGCTATTCACCTGCTCCGGACGTGCCCTTGCCACTCGCGGATTGGCCGAAGAAGAACCCCAGGATCAGCAGGAGCATGCTGTCCGGAACTGGCGTGTGGATGATCCAGTGCGGTGGTGAGAACGCCGAGGAGGACGGCTCCAATCAGGACGGCGGCGGGTTCGCGGTCGAGCAGTGATTTCCGCACTTGCCACCTCCGTCCGCGAAGCTCGAGATCCCGCAGTGCCTGAACAGTCTCGTCATCTCGTCCGCCAGCTGGGCTGCGAGATTACGTTGGTGCGTTGCGACTTCGGCGACAAGACCGGCCAGCTCCTGCCGAACCGCGGGGTCCTCGACCCTCAGCTCGACAGCTCCCCTGATCTTCTCCAACTGCTCCTGACCGGAGAGCATCAGGTGCACATCGGCGAGTTCTCGTCGCCGGCGCCCGATGAGGGTCACGAGGACGTTTGTGGTCTCGACGCTCGAGGGATGAGAACGAATCACACCCAGTCTGGTGGAGTCGTCGCGTGGATCCTTTCGTCCGCTCATTACGTCCTCGTAGAGGCGATCGAGACTCTCGACATCCGATAGCGCGTCGCCAACGGATGTCGGATCGTCGCGGACTGGTATTCCGCTCTTCGCCAGCAGCATTGGGAAGACCGCAGCGGCCGCGGACTCTACGTCCCCCGTTCGCCAGATGCTCTTGCACACTCGGCACAGATTCCCCGCAAGACTGATCTCGCCATTGCACAGCAGACCAAGGCTACGGTGGGGACTGCCCCCGGTTTGGTTGACTCCTGACCTGTGAGGACCTCCTCGCAGTGGAAGGATCACCGACATGCCCAAGCCCTATCCCGAGGAGTTCCGCCGCGACGTAGTCGCGGTCGCCCGCAAGGGCGAGATCCCGTTGACCCAGATCGCGAAGGACTTCGGGATCTCGCAAAGCTGCGTGAAGAACTGGGTGAAACAGGCCGACATCGAGGATGGACATCGCCCCGGCGTCACCGGTGATGAGTCGGCCGAGCTTCGCGAGGCCCGCAAACGGATCCGGCAACTCGAACAAGAAGCCGAGGTCATGCGCCGTGCGGTCGCCTACTTCTCGCGCGATGTGAACCCAAAATGATGTACCCGCTGGTCCTGGACCTGGCCGCAGACAAGATTCCTGTCGCGGTGACCTGTCGGGTACTCGGATTCTCCACCCAAGCATTCTTCAAATGGAAGAAGAACCCTGTCTCGCAACGGGATTGGGACGATGCGCATCTGATCAATGCCGCCTACGACATCCATGCCGACGACCCTGCGTTCGGCTACCGGTTCATCGCCGATGAGTTGCCCGCCCGCGGCATCCGCGCGGGTGAGAACCGAGTCGCCAGATTGTGTTCACAGCAACGGATCTGGAGCGTATTCGCCAAGAAACGCGGGGTGAACCGCAAGTCCGGCCCACCGGTCCACGACGACCTCGTCGACCGCAAATTCACCGCCGACGCCCCGGATGCCGTGTGGCTGACCGATATCACCGAGCACGCCACCGGCGAGGGCAAGCTCTATCTGTGCGCGATCAAGGACGTGTTCTCCAACCGGATCGTGGGCTACTCGATCGATTCTCGGATGAAGGCATCGATCGCGGTATCGGCGCTGCATCACGCCGTCGCGTTCCGCTCACCAGACGCGACGGTCGTTCACTCTGACAGGGGCAGTCAGTTTCGTTCCCGAAAGTTCGTGAATGCATTGTCAGTCAACGGTTTACGAGGCTCGATGGGCCGCGTCGGGGCGTGTGGTGACAATGCGGCCATGGAGTCGTTCTTCGCGCTGCTGCAGAAGAATGTCCTCGACCGGCAGCGCTGGGCGACCCGCGCGGAACTGCGGTTGGCGATCGTGGTCTGGATCGAGAAGACCTACCACCGCACTCGTCGGCAACGCCGACTCGGCCGGCTCACCCCGATCGAGTTTGAGACAATAAACCGGCCCGCGCTCGCGGCCTGAACCACTACACCCGCGAGTCAACCAAACTCGGGGCAGTCCCGTGTTCTCGATCGCTTCGTTGGGCTTGTCCAGGCTCTGCGCCGTTCGTCTCGTGTGGCATTCAACGCCGGATTGTCCTGTAGCCCTTACCGAGTAGGTTCACCTCCAACCTAACCAGCACCGGTCAAACGTCACCCTTAGCACTAGCTACAGAATCGGTCGCACAGCACATTCTGCGCTACTCTTTTGCGGCTTAACGGGTTTCGCAAGTATTCGCCGATGACCTAGGGACAAGCGTTTAGTCGACTCCACGCTCCGATCGCAGTACAACCAACTGCTCAACCGTGATCGTCATGATCGAGCTTGAGCCACTCGACGCGAACCCCTTCTATGCCAAGCACGCTCACCCATTCTGCCGCGAGGGTGCTGGTGCCGGACCCTACAGGCGCGTGAATCGGCACCAGGGCTTTGGCCTTTGCGCAGCCGGTCATCGTGCGAGCACCGTCGCCGCGTCGGCCACCGCGTAGAAAGAGCCGGAGACGATCACCGGCATACTGCGTCCGGCCAGCGCGATCGCAGCGTTCAAGGCCTTTTCCAGCGACGGTTCGGTGAGCGCTGGAGCGATGCCCGCGCGGCGCGCGGCCGCAGCTACCTCGATCGCGGGAAGGCCTCGCCCTCGTCCCGCGTCGATGCCGACGGTGCCGTATTCGGTCGCGACCACTGCAGCGGCGGTCGGGGCGACCACCTCCATCGCATCATCAACATCCTTGTCCGCCTTGAACAACAGTACCCACACGACTTTGCTCCCCGGCCAGTTCTCGCCAACCGCCTCGGTGAGTGCCGCGAGCTTGACGCGGTTGTGGGCTCCGTCGAGAACCAGATCGTGGCCTTGCCAGCGGCACCGTTCGAACCTGCCTGGGAGCCGTACCTCGCGCAGCGCAGCGCTGGTCTTGGCCGGATTTAGCGCCCATCCGTCGCGCCGCGCCAGATGAGTCGCCCCGGCCAGAGCCAAGCCTGCGTTGATTCGCTGATACGGCCCGGCCGGTCCTACGACTGTGTCGGTACACAGGGCTTGAGCCTGCTCGTCGCTGAGCTGGTCCAAGGCGCATCGGCGGTGCGCGGCGACATCGGCGATGGTCCGGTCGGCCTGCGCGCCGCTTCGAATTGCTACCGCCGCGCCACCAACCGGCAGGATCCCCGCTTTCTGCGAAGCGATTTCCTGCAGTGTTTCGCCGAGGATGGCAGTGTGGTCGAGCCCGATCCTTGTCAGGACTGCCAGCTTGTCGGCACGGGTGACAGTGTTGGTGGCGTCGTGAAGGCCGCCAAGTCCTGTCTCGATTACCGCATATTCGACCTGCCGATCGCGAAACCACTCGAACGCCGTCGCGGTCGCCGCTTCGAACATCGTCACCGGCCCCAGCGGCCCGGCGCTGAGTTCCACCTCCTGGGTCCGCACTGCCGCAACCGCAGGTGCCAACTCCATCGCCGAGCTCAGCCGACCGTCGAGCTGGAACCGCTCGAACCACGAATACACGTGCGGCGACAGATAGGTTCCTACCCGCCAACCGTGGGCGGCTAGAATCGCGGAGATCAGTACCGACACCGATCCCTTGCCCGCAGTACCGGCGACATGTATGACACGCAAGGCGTCTTGGGGGTTCCCCAATCGGGCCAGGAGCTCGGCGGAACGCATGCGCCCGACACCCTCTACCCCCACAACGGTGTTAGCGGACGGCGACAGTGCCGAGAAATACTGCTCGACGTCGGCTGCCTGGTCCTTGGCCACCGCCAGGGATCGGTCGTTTCTCACAGAAATCAGTCGTTTCTCACTAGGTTCACGCCGTCCTCGGGCACGAACTGCGGAATGGACGGTGAACTCGGGCACCGGTTGCGGCACGGACATCGCCAATCTTGATTCGGGGCACGATCTATACAAGGGCCAGACCGACCGCGGCGCCGTCGACGAATGCCAGCTTCGGTGACGAAGCTATGCAGACGCCCAGGCCCGGTCAGCGGTAATGTGCAGTACTGCAAGATCTTCGGATTGCGCTGTGACAAGAGATCCATCTCGCGCTACCCATGCCCTCGAACATCGCCCCGCGGGATCATCCGTTCGCCAGGTCTTTCTGGACACTGACATGCATCGCGCCGAGCACCGCGAGATCGAACCGACTGCCGCAGATCACCGCCAACCAGTGCGCCGAATCCAGGAAAGGCGACCGAACCCTCGGGGTCGTGACCGGCCTCACCCACTTAGAACTTGAGATCCAGTTCGATACCCATTTCACGAAGCATTCGCTCGGTCGCACCGGCGTCGCGAACAAGGCGGCGACGGTCGGCACCACTGCGAGACTCCTCCACTATCTCCTCGGCACTCCTGTAGCCAGCGCGCTTCAACACCAGAGGCCACACTCTGAAATCCTGCGCGGTAAAGGCATCGAGTGCTTGCGGGATGGACGAGTTGAAGAATTCGCGCTCTGCACGGTTAAGTTTTGCGTAGATAATCTTCGCTACTTCGATAAGAACCGACCTGTGTGCCGATTCGTCGCGAGAGTGCAGGCGAGCGACTAATGAATGCATCGGCTGTATCGTCTCGTCGCGTGACAGCAAATCCAGGTACGCATTTACATTGACCTCCGTCAAGACAGTCCATACCAGTCCCAGAATATCCTTCTGCCATTGCTGGTCAACCCCCGCCTGAGCCGAAATAAGCTCTCGATAGGTTACCGTCGGAGGATATAGCGGCTCGTTGGTGATGCCTCGACTTTCTCGAGTCCGCTGCATTGCAAGCATATGCATATAGGTGTGCCAGGTCTCATCGATGTGAGTCTGCTGGATCGAATTCTTTACAGCAAAACTGTCCGTGCCCGGAAACACGCCATGGGCAAGCTTCGTTAAGGTGGGGTTCGTGACGAACTCCTCGACCTGAATTACTCGCTCATTGTAGATCAACCAGCCCATGGTCAGAACCAGATGCTGCTGCTCCTCTGAACCGGCTAGAAAATCCGGATGATCACCGAAAGGCAGAAAACGCAGCGGATAGTCCGGCAACTCAGGGTCATAGATTTCGCATCCTTTATCCTCTGCATAATCCATGTTCGTTCGCAATGTTGCCCGCCGAGGCCAGACTTCCGCCAGTCGGCGCAATGTCTCTGCGTTTATACCGTCCAGGTTCGCTTCTTCGAAAATTTCAACCATGTTGAATCACCTTGCTCCGCACTGCTACTACAGTAGCGGCTGAAATCGATTACCTTGTCCATCCCGTAGCCTTCGAGCCCGCACGAACGCTAAAGCCTCACCCCACCCCGCCAGGAGTTTCAGTCCATAACAGATGACGAACTCACCGCGGATCCAGGTTCGGGGCCAACAAAATTGGCACCTAAGGCGCCACTCGGCCTTGTTCTTGAAAGGCTTGGTGCGTCAACGGCATGAGCGTGGACCAGTGGTTTTCCATCGCAACTGCCACTTGCTGGATCTCTTGCTGCGGGAAGGAAGGGAATTTGCTCGTCGGATCCGCCACCCGCAGCGAAAGAAAGTTCATCAGCGCCCGGGCATTCATGGTGACATACATAGTCGAATAGATATTGAGAGGCAGTACACTGCGCGCGAGTTCTCGCGCGATTCCCGAATCTAGCATCCGCCGATACGAGGCGTATGCCATCGTGCAGGTCTCCCGCACTTCCTTTTCGATCAGCGAGAATTGATCACTCGTACCCGGGACCAATCGATACGCTCCAGGCTTACCGATCTGCACGAGTGGTCGATCCGACGAAGGGGTATAGAATAGCGGCTTCAGCTCCCTATACCGGCCGCTCTCCTCGTTATATGAAGCAATTCTGTGCCGCATAAATTCTCGGAAAACAAAAATCGGGGCGCATATCGAATCGGCATGAAAGTCTGTGGCCTTCCGTCTAACGCTCGGGTGCACTCACGAGGACGAAACTCCGCCGGAGCTCGAGGTGCTGAGAGAGTTGCATCTGCCAAAACGTTGCTGATAGTGCACGAGCGGGCGGACGAACCAACACTCGACACGCCGCACTCGAGCGACCGGCGAGGGTCGAGGAGTGGGTGGCATAGTTCGTGCCGCGCCCGTGCCCTCTTGCGCGTTCCACCGCCGTACTCCACCCCGGTTCCCGCACGTAAGGAGCACTTATGAAGCTTCGCCGCATGATTCGCGTAGGTTGCCGGATGCTGGGCCTGGTCATCACGCTCGCGCTGTCCGCCGCGCCGGTTCCCGGGCACGCGCTGTGGCCACTGCCGGGAGACGACCCGTTCTATCGGTACACCGAGCCGCTGAACCAGGTGGCTGCGGGGACCGTGCTCCGCACCCGTCCGGTCACAGTGAAACTCGTCGATGTGGCGATCCCCGTTACCGCAACCCAGGTCCTGTACCGCACCACCGGGCAGTTGGGACAGCCCACCGTCACGGTAGCGACCGTCATGAAACCGGTTGCCGCGCAGAGCATCTCGAGGATCTTGTCCTATCAGACCGCCTACGACACCTTGGGCGCACAATGCGATCCCTCCTATACCTTGGTCGCCGGACGTTTCGGAAGCTACCTGGGTGACGCCACGGTGATGAGCGCCGCGCTCACGGCCGGGTACACCGTCGTCACCTCCGACTACGAGGGCACCGAACACAAGTACGGTGCCGGCCAGGAGTCCGGTTACGGCACACTCGACGGAATCCGTGCGGCGGAGCAGGCACTCGGCGCCGACCCCGCCACCCCGGTCGCCATGCTCGGATTCTCCGGCGGCGCAATCGCCACCGAATTCGCGGCCGAACTCGCACCCGCCTATGCCCCGGAACTGCGCCTGGCCGGTGCCGCGGCGGGCGGCCTGCCGGTGAATATGCTGCACAATGTCGACTACATCGACGGCAGCCCAAGCTGGTCGAAGGTGACCCCGATCATCATGGTCGGCGTGAGCCGCGCCTACGGTCTCGACCTCGCTCCCTACCTCTCCGACTACGGCAAACAGGTGTTCGGCGCGGTCGCGGACTCCTGCGGCGTCGACGCCGGTCTGCCGTCGGGATTGACTGTGCGGCAACTGCTCCGGCCCGAATACGCCGACATCCGCACCGTGACGCCATTGCGCGATGCCTTCGACGACATGATCATGGGTTCCGCCGGTTCCCCGCACGCACCACTACTGCTCGGGGCAGGCAATTCCGACGGCGTCGGCGACGGGGTGATGATCACGAAGGACATCGCCGATTTGGCGCGAACCTACTGCGCCCGTGGGGTCCCCGTGTCCTACCGCGAATACAGCGGCGCGGATCACGGTGTCGCCGGGGTGAGATTCATCGGTGAGGGCATGGCGTACCTGACCCAGCGGCTGGACGGCATTCCCGCACCGAACGACTGCGCCACGATGGCCGTCGCTAACTGACTCGAATGGTCGGCGACCGAATCAGGATGATGGCACACGACCCCCGGTTCAGCCGCGCTCACCGCTACCGCACCCGCGGATTCCGCGTAGACAGGACATCAGGGTGCCAGAGGCCGCTGGGAGCCGCGGCGGGAGCCGGCAGGACGATGCGGTCGGCCACACCGCCGATTCGGCGAATCAGTGCGCTCGCGATCCCCGCGGGATCGGCTCGGACGGCGATCTCCTCGAGTAGCGCGTCACCGATGGATTCACCCATGCGATCCCATCTGTTCTGGTCGCTGGACATGCTCATCTCGGCCAATTCGTCTGCGAGAGAACCATATCCGTGGAAGTCGAGGGCCGTGCGATAGGCGGGTGTGCTCGCGAAGAAAGCGATGGTTTTGCGGACGGTTCTCGCCACGGCCGCGTACTCGTCCGCGTCGCGACCGGTAACCAGGAACGGGCGGTAGACGACGGTGAAGGATTCGCGTGATCGGCCCGATCTCGCCAAGCCCTTCTCCGCCGCCGGAACGAGGATCTCGGCGACATAGCGCGGGCTCAGGATCTGGTGTGCGGTAATGCCATCGGCGATTTCACCGGCGAGTTCGGCCATACGCGGTCCCACGGCCGCGAGGATTATCTTGGGCGGGCCGTAGGGGTTGGGGTCCGGCGCGAAGAATGGTGTCATCAGCGTGTGCGTGTAATACCTGCCCTGAAAGTGCAAGGGACGCTGCTCGTTCCAGGCTTCCCAGATCGCGCGCAAGGCTTCGGTGAATTCCCGTATTCGGGCGCGGCGGTGATCACCGGGCATCGAATAGCGCCGGGCGAGGTGGATGCCGATCTGGGTACCCAGGCCCAGCACGAATCGTCCCCCCGAGCGTGCGTGCAGGTCGTTGGCCGCACGGGCAACGGTCATCGGGTTGTGTGCCAGCGCGACCATGATGTTGGTGCCGAGCCCGATCGCGGGGCTTCCCGCCGCCGCGGCGGCGAGGGTCAATAACGGATCATGTTTGTGTTCTTCGACCCACAGCATGCCGTAACCGGCCGCGGCGCAGGCCTGGGCGGCTTGGGCGGCGCCGTCGGAGCATTCGTGAAACGACTGCGGATTGATCACGCCGTCGAAGACAACCGCGCGGCGATCATCTCGGCGGCCCTGCACCGCCCTACCGTTCTGATGACCACGTCCCTGTTCGGTGGGGACGGGCGCGGACCTCCTACCTTCGGCAGCGGGCAGGATCCCCGCGAGTTGGGCCACCAGCCGGTCGAAGTACTCCGGTTCCCAGCGGGTCGGGCTCAGACCTCGACTCGAGAGCGCGGACCAGGTTGCGGCACAACCGAAGCGCGGCAGCGGCCGAGTTTCGTCGATCGGAACGATGCGCGTATAGACCTCACGCATGGCCAGTACGGGCCGCAGACCGGGATTGCTGTCGGCGCGGTCGATCCGCCGCCACCACTCTGCCGGATCGATGTTCTCCAACGGGTAGCCTGCCCGACGCAAGGCCGCGAACGCGTCGGGAAGGAGCAGCGGCTGTCCGGAAATCAGGTGGAAGACCTGATCGGTGTCGCCGTCATGGCGGCAGAGCATCCGGATGGCACGCGCGACGATATCGATGGTGGCCGCAGGGGCTTCCCCGTAGGCGGGGGCGGCTCGCAGCGCGACCGCGGCCTGGAGCAGTGGCCGCAGCAGATCGGTCGTCGCGCACCGGCCGGTGCGGGAGTGTCCGGCAACCATCCCGGGTCGCATGATCGTGACAGGCACCCCGATACGCGCCGCGGTGGAGCGCAATTCGGCCTCCGCAGCCGCCTTGCTGCGGGCATAGCCCCAGCTGCCCGCCGTGCCCGGCGACGAGGGCGTCGTCTCGTCCACGTCGGTCAGCCCGGTGGTGTAGGCGTCGACGAAGGTCGCCAGGGTCGAGACATAATTGAACCGCGGTGCGTGCCCGGTGCGGGCGGCCCGATGTTCGGCCAGCGCCAGCACATTTCGCGCCCCAGCCACATTCGGTGACTCGAGCTCCTGATATGTGCCGGCGAGATTCACCGATGCCGCGCAATGGATTATCGTGTCGACCGTCTCGGCGAGCATGTCGTACTGCCGTGGGGGCACGCCGAGCCCGCGCTGTTCGACATCGCCCGCCAGCACCACCAGTCGACTGCCCGGGTCCGGGGCGTCATCCAATTCGCTCAAATGCCGCAGCAGGCGTTGCTGCGCCGAATTCGATGCCGAATTCCGGGCCAGGCAGTACACCATATGCACTGTGTGACTGAGCAATTCGGCGCACAGTTGTCCGCCGAGGCTGCCGGTCGCGCCGGTCAGCAGGATCGCGCGCGGGCGCTGGGGGGTGGTCATGGCTACTCCGCACCCGCGTGTGCGGCGACGCTGCCGAGCCGTCGCGCGAGCTCACGGACCGTGCTGGTTCCGAGCAATTCGGGCACGGTGACCTTGCAGTCCTGATCGCGCTGCAACCGAGCTCGGATGTCGGCGGCCATGAGGGAATCCAGCCCCAGGCGATTCATAGCGCGATTGTGATCCACCTGCTCGGGCGGCCAGCCCAGAGCGTGGGCGACTTGCGTGGCCAGATACTCCTCCAGTGTGCCGACACGGTCATCGGCAGCGGCCGGTGCCGGCATGCTCGGTACCGGAGTCGGAGGTGGTGGAGGTGTTGGCGGAGTGACGGTTTGGACCGCGGGCGCGGGCGCGGCGACCGGCTCCGGCGCAGGCTGCGTGTTGCCGGGCGACTGCTCACCGGGGCTGTGCGCCGCCAGCTCACGCAGGATCGGTGTCTCGGCGTCGGCGGGATAGGCGTCGAGGTAGCCGGCCCAGTCGACCGGCACGTGGATCATTCTGCCCGAGGCGCTGAGCATTCGGTCGAACAGTTCACCGGCCCGCGCGGGCAGGATCGGCTTCATACCGGGTGGGCGAACCTCGTGTCCGGTCTCGGCGCTCAGACGGGCCGCGAGTCCTACCTCGGACCAGTAGCCCCAATTGACCACCGTCGCAGGCAGACCCAGCCCCCGACGATGCTCGGCGAGGGCATCGAGGAAGGCATTGCCGGCCGCATAGGCACCGAGTTGGTGCGAGAGGCTCGTGTCGGCCAGCACCGAGACCGCCGACGAGAACAGCACGAAGAAGTCGAGCGGCCGTTCGGCGAATACCGCATGCAGCGCCCAGCCGCCGGCGACCTTCGGGTGCAAGGTCTGATCGATGATCTCCGTTGTCAGATCGCCGACGCCGGTGGGGACCAGCACCGCGGCGGAGTGCACTACTCCGGCGAAGCGCGGAAAGCCTTGGCGCTCTTGCATATCGGTCACCAATTCGGCCATCGCATCGGTGTCCCCGACGTCTGTCGCGGCGTAGTGGACCTGCGCGCCGCCCGCCCGCAATCGCCGCAGCATCTCGGCTCGCGGATCGGTGCTATACGAGGCAGGGTCGATCTCCCTACGACCGGTGAGCACGAGATATCGACAGCCGCGGCCGATCAGCCACTGCGCACAGAGCGCCCCTACCCCGCTCAGACCCCCGGTGACCAGGTATGTCGCATCCGGTCGAACAGCCGGGTCACCTTCCCCGACAACGGCATCCGCCGGGCTTGGAACACCGCGGTCGGTGCTGGGCATCGCGAGAACGAGTTTGCCGACGTGCCCCGAGCGCAGCATCAGGCCGAATGCCTCGGACGCGTCTTCCATCGGGAAGACCCGGTGCAACGGTGGCGGCAGTTCCTCGCGCGCCACCAGATCGGTGACCGCGCGCAACACCTCCCCCAGTCGCTGGGGGTCGAGGTTGTAGTAATCATGCAGGCGCACATGCAGATAGCTGCGGCTGTCCACGAACAGATTGCTGGAGAGCATCTGCTCGTCGCCGGTCTCGCGCACGGTCACATCGAGATAGCGGCCGAAGGGCCGCAGAATCGAGAAGTTCGCCTCGACGGCCGCGCCGGTCAGAGTATTGAGAATGACATCGACGCCATCTCCGAAATCCTCGGCGAACTGTAGCGACCGGGAGTCCGAAACTTTTGCGGCGCCGAGCTTTCGGAGCATGTCACGTTTGGTCTCGGTACCGGCGGTGGCGTAGACGACCGCGCCGAGACGGCGCGCGATGTGCAGCGCCGCCATACCGAGGCCACCGGTCGCGGAGTGGATGAGTATGCGTTCACCGGCCCGCAGCTGTGCTCGCTCGACCAGCGCGTGGTAGGCGGTGCCGTAGACCACGGGGATCGCCGCCGCTTCGGCGGGCGTGAGATTCTCGGGTCGGGGCAAGACCAGGCGGGCATCGACGACGACATGGGAGCGCATGGTTCCCCAGGCGTACGCGAAGACCTCCGCACCCACGGCCAGATCGTGTACATCCGAGCCGAGCCGGCTCACCACACCCGCGCATTCCGCGCCGAAGGGATCGGGAGCGCCGACTCCGTAGACGGCGACGAGCAGATCATGGAAGTTCAGGCCCGCGTGCGATATCGCGATCTCCACCTGTCCCGGTCCCGGCGCGGGGCGTGGGCCCGCGGTCAGTGCCAGGCCCTCGATACCGGAGTCCGTCCGCAGTATTCGTGCCGCATCGTCCCGGCTGCTCGGCTGCGACACATTTCGTGGGACATGTAGCGCAGCAGCGGAATTCATCTCGGCCGTCGGCGTCAGCCGAGGAGCCAGCCAGTGATCACCCCGCCGGGCCAGCCGACTCTCGGACCCGTTACTCAGCAGCACGGCGGTCACCGCGGCGGCATCAGCGACCGGATCCGCTGATTCGCTGTCGAGATCGAGAGTGATTGTTCGGCAGTCGTTTTCACGTCCCATCACGAGCTCGAATTCGGCCCGTGCGGCCTGCCACGGTGCGGTGCATGCCGCTCCCGCGACGGGAGCCGCGCCCCGCGTGAGAACGAACAGCGACGGACGCGTCCGAGCGGATGCCACGGCGCGGGCCACCGTCAACGACTCCGAGCACAGGTCGGTGGCGGCCCATTGCACTTCTCGGGCGGATGCCGTGCGGTCGGTAGCGCACGAGAGTGCGGACAGGTTCACCACGGCCGCCGGGCCGGGATGCGACCCGAGCGCGCGGGTGAGAGCCGAGGAGTCGCCACCGGCGGCGAGTCGGACGACGGAACAGCCTGCGGTGGTGAGGTTTCGGGTGAGTTCCTCGTCGAAATCCGTGCCGCTGTCGAGCAATAACCAATCCCCGGACGGCACGGGGCCTGGAGTAATGGTGGCATCGCGCCACGCCACGGCGTAATCGTCGTGCGACCTCGGTGGTGCTTCGGTCGCGGGCGCGGGCGCACACCGGATTCCGGTGATATCGGCGACCACGGCCCCGGAGTCGTCGAAGACTGTGACGTCGGCGCGCTGCGCCGCGGCGGCCCGGCGGACGTGACACCACAGTGTTCCCGTCACCGGCCGGCGCGCGAGCCGGAGGCCGTCGATTCCGGCCAGCAGCAGGCCGGTGCGGGACTCAGGTTCGGCGAGGACCGTGAAGGCGCTTTGTAAGCAGGCGTCCAGCGCGGCCGGATGGAAACGGAATCCGTCGGCGGGAACCGCCCGGATCTTGGTGACCGCCTCGTCCGAACCTGTCCATATCTCCGCGATTCCGCGGAACGCACCGCGCCAGTCATTTCCCCGCCGGGCATGATCACGATAGAACTGCGCACCGGCCTGCCACCGCGTGCACCGCCGCCGGGCCGATTCGAGGCCGGGCGAATCGCCCACTGCCGAACCGGATTCCGCGTCGATGCCGAGCGGGCATGAATTGTCCAGTCGTCGGATCCGTTTCGGCTGGACACCTCGAACCGCCGGGCCGCGTCCGCACCGAGCGTCACGCGGAATTCGGTGGCGGCCAGGGTTTCCGCGGTGATCGGCAGCATCGCGGTGAACCGGATATCGCCGAGCACGATCTCCTGTGCCGCGCTCTCGGCAGCCCCGAGCAGCAGATCGATCAGAGCGGCGCCGGGCAGCACCGGATGACCATCGACCTGATGATCGAGCAGGAAGCGGTGCCGGTGCTGATCCAAGCGAATTCGCGGTCGTTCGGCTCCGTTCGATGCGGATTCGGTCACGGCCGCCTCGCGGGTGGGTGCTGTCGCCGGAGTGGAGGTGGAAGCCATGACGTCCTTCGGGGGGTCGGCGGAGTGGGACCGCGCACCGAATGGCGGCCATGGGCAATTGGCGCTCTGATGCCAGAATTCGCCGCGCTGCCACGGGTATCGGGGCAGCTCGAACGCGCGGGCGGTATCGGCGTAGATTTCCGCCCAGTTCAACTGGCGGCCTTGGGCGTACAGGACGGCCAGTGTGTCGAGCAGGGTGGCGCGTTCGGGGCGACCCCGGCGCAGCGACGCCAGCGCGGTAGCCCGGCCGCCGCACTCGGTTGCGGTTTCCTCGATCGCCGCGGTCAGCAGTGGATGCGGCGATACCTGGATGAACGTCGCGGCCCCGGCCTCCAGTACGGCCCGCAATGTCGGGGCCAGCAGGACGGGTTCGCGCAGGTTTCGCCACCAGTAGTCGAGGTCGAGTTCATCGCCGCGGATCGGCGCGCCTGTGACGGTCGACCACATCGGCACCGTGGTGGCGGTTGGGCGAAAGGGGTTGAGCCGGTGCAGCAATGGCTCGCGAACCGGGTCGACCATCGAGCTGTGCGCGGCATAGTCCACCGAAATTCGCTGGCAGTCGATGCGCCGGAGTTCACAGCTGCGCTCGATGCGTTCGATCTCCTGTCGCGATCCCGCCAGCACGGTGGAGCTCGGGCTGTTGTGGACCGCGATCTGCGCATGACTCTGTGATTCGGCGAGCAGCGCGGGGATCTGATCCACGGGCAGCTCCACCCGTGCCATCGCTCCCGGCGGGCACAGCTCGGTGGCGAGTTCGGCTCGCGTACAGACCAGTAACCCGGATTGCTCGAGAGTCAGCGCGC
The DNA here is from genome assembly GCF_045161165.1 of Nocardia sp. NBC_00511. NCBI lineage: Bacteria > Bacillati > Actinomycetota > Actinomycetes > Mycobacteriales > Nocardiaceae > Nocardia > Nocardia sp. NBC_00511. Next base: position 1,149,820 of record NZ_CP107849.1, on the reverse strand, counting down.
CGGCGATATGCGCGGCGGCGATCTCGCCCTGACTCTGCCCGAGTACGGCGTCCGGAGTGATGCCCCACGCCTGCCAGGTGCGGGTCAGCGCAATGGCCATGGCCCAGAGCGCGGGCTGCACGAGCCGGGTGCTCGAGGTCCAGGTCGGGTCGTCGCCCTCGATCGCCGATCGCACCGACCAGCCGATGCGATCGATCAGCACCTCATCGCAGGCTTGCAGCGCCGCTCGGAAGGGTTCGCAGTCCGCCAGCAGCTCACGCCCCATAGCGGGCCACTGCGAACCCTGTCCGGGCACGACGAAGACGGTGCGCGGTGCCGTGTCGGAATCCTTTGCGGTGGAATGGGTTCGGACCGTACTGCCACCCTCGATGAAGGCCGACAGATCCTTCGCCATATGCTCGGCGGACTCGGCGGTCACCGCCAGCCGATACTCCCAATGCTGTCGGCCGCGAGCGGCTCCGGCGCACAAGCCGGCGACCTCCTGGTCGGCGAGACGGCTTTCGGTCAACACGCCTCGATAGGTACCGGCCAGCTCGCGCAGCGCCTGTTCGGTGCGGGCGGACAGGGTGAGCACTTCGGTTCGGCCGGCGGCAGGTCCGGTCCCGAGCGGGGCGGGGGGTGGGGCGGAGGACACGACCAGATGAACATTCGAGCCGGCGGCTCCGAACCCGTTGACCCCGGCGATAATCGGGTCGTCACCACTCGGCAGCGGAGTGTTCGTCACGGGTATCGTGATCGGGGCGGTACTCCAGTCGATGGACGTATTGAGTTCTCGCACATGCAAACTCGGCGGAACCGTCCGATTCTCCAGGCACAGGATCGTTTTGATGAGACCGGTGATACCCGCTGCGCCCTCGGTGTGACCGAGATTGGATTTCGCCGAACCGACCGGAACCGGCGGCGCTCCCGCCGGTCGTCCGGCGAGCACCGTGGCCAGCGCACCCAGTTCCGCGGCGTCGCCCGCGACGGTACCGGTTCCGTGCGCCTCCACGAAATGCACCGCGCGAGGGTCGATTCCGGCATCGGCATAGGCCGCCCGCAGGGTTTGCTCCTGACGGCTCAGGCTGGGCGCCACGATACCCAGACCGGTGAATCCATTGTTGGTACTGGCGCTGCCGAGGATGACCGCCCTGATGCGGTCTCCATCGGCAACAGCCCGGGCGAGCGGCTTGAGCAAGACCAGCCCGACGGCGTCGCCACGCACATAGCCGTCGGCCCGCGTATCACCGAATTTGCAGCGGCCGTCGCCGGAGTGCGCTCCTGCCGAGGAGAACGTAATCGTGTTGTAGGGGGCCAGAATCAGATTGCTGCCACCCGCCAGCGCCAGGTCGCTCTCGCCCATCCGCAGGCTCTGGCACGCCAGATGCACGGCCGCCAGCGAGGACGAGCAAGCGGTGTCGAGGGTGATCGAGGGTCCGCGCAGATCGAAGACATAGGACAGCCGGCCGGACAGGAAAGCGCGGCTGTTGCCGACCTCGGAGTACATATCGAGGCCGTCGAGGTCTCCGAGTTGTCGAGTCCAATAATCGCTGTAGGCCGAGCCGACGAACACCCCGACCGTCTCCGTGGCGGCCAGATCGGGCGGCACACCGGCGTTTTCCATTGCCTCATAGGCAGTTTCGAGCAGTGCTCGGATCTGCGGATCCATCCGATGCGCTTCGCGCGGTGAGAGACCGAAGAATCCGGCATCGAACATCTCGATGCCGGACAGTGCGCCGAGCCGATTGCTGGCCACCTTGCCCGGACTGCGCACCGGGCCATGCAGATCGTGCAACCAGCCTCGATCGGCGGGCGCTTCGGCGACCGCCTCACGCCCTTCACGCAGCAGCCGCCACAGCGCCGCGGGATCGGGCGCCCCCGGGAAACGGCCACTCATCCCGATCACGGCGATCTCATCACCTGGGTCGCTGACTCGCTTCGCACGAGATGAATTCACACCAGTCCGCATCGCATACCCTCCAGATCTCATCGGCTCGACCGAGGGCGGCCCGCCGCGGCAATTCGGAAAGCGGTCGAAAGCACTTGTCGCGTACGAGAAGTGGCCACCGATATGGGTACATCCTCCGAAAACCGCCGAGCAGGTGCCGTGCAACCAATGATGTGACCGGAAACGACGGTCATGCCCCAGACAGGTTGGATTCATCACGCCCAACTTTCGTTGGATCGCTGCCGGGTGCCGATAGCGAAGCTGTTGCTTTCGTCAAACCGCGATCACCGAACTTAGGCGCGCCTACCATGGAACTCGAGCAGTCCATCGGATCAGCACCAGGCGATTGGGGTCCTCGCCATGTTCGACACACTCGCTCCCGAACCCGCCGGTATCGGCACCGGCGCCCGCATCACCCTTCGCAGACAGCAACGCGGCCTCTCACGCAAAGTCCTGGCACAATTGGTCGGCCGCAGTGAGGAGTGGCTTCGCCTGGTCGAATCAGGCCGGCGCCGCCTCGATAGCATCGAAACGCTCATGCGTCTCGCCGATGCGCTGCGCATCGACGATGTCAACGAGCTCATCGATTTTCCGGATTCCAGGACAGCTCACGATCTCCTGCCCGGGCAGGAGATCGTGAGCGCCTTCCAGCAGGTCATGCTCGATCGCTCCTTCGTCACCGCCGGCGCCGCCATGCCCGCGGAGCCGACGAGTACCGGTGGCCTGCTCCCCGAACTCGAGGAGTGCCAGCAGATCTGGCACAGGTCGCCACATCGCTACGATCAACTGCATCACCGGCTACCCGGCCTCCTGGGGTCGGTCCGGCGCACCCAGTGGCGGAGCCGCACAACGGCGAACGACGAATTGCTCATGCGCACTTATCATCTGAGTCATCACATGCTGGGCGCGCTGGGCGCCTACAGCCTGGGCTGGACCGCCGCGGATCGAGCCATGGGTTGTGCGTGCCGACTCGATCGGCCGGAGACGCTGGCAGCAAGTGCGTGGCACATCGGGTGGGCGCTACTGCACCTCGGACAGCCCGCCGATTGCTACCGCAGCGCGCTCGACCAAATCGCCCACCTCGGGAAGACCGCGAACTCGGCCGACGCGAACACCCTGCGGGGTGCGTTGTATCTCCTGGCCGCCGACGCGGCCGCGCACAACGCCGAATCGGCTGCGGCAGCCGAGCTATTGGACCGCGCCGCGCGGATTGCCCAGGACATGAATAGAGATAGCCAGGCGTACGGAATCGTCTTCGGCCCCACGACGATAAATCTCGCGCGAATCGATATCGCGTTGCGGCGCAACCATATCGCCGACGCCCTGCGCATCGCGACCGGAACCACGCTCACCGGCGGCTACCACCTCACCGGCCGCATCGAGTTCTTCGTGACGCTGGCCTCGATCTATGAGCGACACGGCGACGACGTCGCCGCGACCTTCGCGCTCGCACGCGCCGCTGACCTCGCACCGCACGACATCGCCCTCGATCGGGCCGCCCATACGCTCCTACAGCAACTCGTCCAACACGGCAACCCGCTCATCACACCGGAGCTTCACCGGTTGGTCGCCCTCTGCCGCCCCCGCGCTCGACGTTGGAACCGCCGGACCGGACCGACAATCAGCCTGGCCACGCACGACTCGTGAGACAGTGCGACCGGCCGCGCGCACGGAATCTGCGACGCACCTCCGATCCCGGTAGACCGAGACCGTCCCACCAACAGTCAGATCGAGGTAGGCGGTCAGCACCGGAGGCATCCGCCTGTACAGCAGCGTCGCCTCCGGCACCTTCCGCCAGGCCGACCCCGCGTCCACGATGACACGGTTCTCGCTCACCTGACGCACGCCAGTCATGCCGCGCAGAGCGAGAGCGATCCCATCGGTCAATCCCATCGGGTGGAATGCCGCACAACCCCGCACCACAACCGACACGGCCCCGTCGGCCGCGGCGTGTCGAATGACACCCGCGACCTCCAGCGCGGAATTCGGGCGCGCCACCAACAACGGAGTGCGGCAGACCATTCCACCGTAATCACCTCGTCGGGTCCAAGGACGTGACATCAGCTCCCCGGACCACATGGCTACGGCTGGACTGTGTTCGCGGCGGTCTCGATGACCTTGGTTACCTCGTCGGGCTGGGAGAGGGTGACGGCGTGACTGGCCGACACCTCTGTGATGGTCGCGTGGGCGCGCGTGGCCATCGCCCGCTGTCCATCCGGCGGGATCATCTTGTCGTCGCGAGTGATCAGATCCCAGGTGGGCAGCGTCTTCCAGGCCGGGACACCGGAGGCTTGCGCGAACGCACTCGCCGCGATCGGCCGCTGGGCGGCGGCCAGTACGGCGGCCTTGTCGGCCGGGAGATCCGGGGCGAAGTATTCGTGGAACTTGGCCGGATCGACGCTCAGTTCGACGCCTGGTTCGGTCTCGGACTTCTGCGTCCCCGCCGGGAGGGGGTACTCGCGTGGCACGCCGATCTTGCTGGCCGGGCCGTTGTAGCGCTGATCTATCGCGCCGAGCGCCTCCCCTTCGTCCGGTACGAATGCCGCCACGTATACCAGCCCGGCTGCCTTGGGCGAGCCGGTGGCCGCGTTGGTGATGACCGCGCCGCCGTAGGAGTGCCCGACCAGGATGGTCTTGCGCGGCATTGTGTCGAGCAGGCTCTTGACGTAGGCCGAGTCGTAGGTGAGTCCACGCAACGGCACAGCCGCGACTGTCACGTCATAGCCATCGCGCTGCAGCTTGGCGGCGACGTCGTGCCAACTCGAGCCGTCCACGAACGCGCCGTGGACCAGCAGGATCGAGGGCTTCTCCCGGGCGGGCTGATCGGCGTGGGAGGAACCCGCGGACGTACAGGCACTCGTGGCTGCCAGGCCCGCGGTCAATGCGAGGGCGCCGAGCACCGCACCGACCCGCGGGAAGTTCGGCCGCCGCATTTTTCGGGCAACGCTGTGGTTCATGAAATGTCCTCCGTTGATCCGGCTTTCGCCGTCGGGTTGCTGGTTCGACGTGCAGCCTGTGCACGGGTTCTCGAGGTTCGCTCGAGGTTCGCCGAACGACCTGCTCGAGGGCAATGCGCGCAGATTGGCTCAGCCATTGCCGAGGGATATCGCGGCGACCGGGGAGCGTCCCCCCGAGACGCGGGAGGGCTTTCGGTTTACGCTTGCGGCGCTACATTTCAGCTAATGGTCGTGGGGGAACGAGTGGATGACAGGGCCCATGGTGGGCACGCCGCCGCACAGTTGCGGTTGACGCTGCTCAATGGTGTAGAGGTGCATCGCGCCGGGGAACTGCTGCCACTCGGAGCACCGCAGCGCGGAGCGGTGTTGTGCGCCTTGGCTTTTCATCGCCGCCGTTGGGTTTCGGCGCAGAGTTTGCTCGACGCGCTCTACGACGAGGAGCCCCCCGCCAGCGGTGTTGCGGTCATACACACGTATGTGTCGGCGCTGCGGCGGATCCTGGAGCAGGATTGGGTTCCACGGACACCGTCTGCGCTACTTCAGTCCGGGCACGGTGGGTATCGGCTCGTCATCGATGACGATCAGCTCGATCTGGGCATCTTCGATCGATTGGTGGCCGAGGCCGTCCAGGCTCGCGAAGCCGGTGCCTGGGAGCGCGCGCAGCACTGCTACGAGCGCGCGTTGCAGCTGTATTCCGGTGCCGCGCTGAGTGGTATTCCCGGTCCCCATGCGGCACGGCAGCGGGATGCGCTGACCGAGCGCAGGCTCGCGGTGCTCGAGGACAGCCTCGATGTCGGCATCCGGATGGGACGAGCCGAGCAGGTGGTCGACCAGCTGCGGGTGTTGATCGCCGAGCATCCACTGCGTGAGCGTCCCCGCGGACTGTTGATGAGAGCGCTGCACGCGGGCGGACGCCAATCCGATGCGCTGGAGTTGTATTCGAAGACTCGGCGCGTGCTGGTCACCGAACTGGGTGTGGAGCCCGGACCCGAGCTACGTGAGCTGCACGACGGCATCCTTTCCGGCGATCTGGAAGGTGTCACCTACTCGGAGACGACCAAAACTCCCGCTTCGCACGGCACGGAGTACGCGACGTTGCACGACCGAGAACGGGAGCTCGCACGGATGCTCGCCGCGGCGAAGGCGGCGGTCGCATCGCACGGTGGGATGGTGGTGATTTCCGGTCACCCCGGTTACGGCAAAACCGCACTGGCGCAAGAACTTATACGACGCACACCAGCGATGCGCTGTGTCCTGCTCGAAGTGTCCCCGAGCCGGGCGGATATTCGATTCAGTCTTGCCGCAGACATTGTCAGCGCTCTGGGAACCCCTCGCACTACCGGTCCCGCAGTAAACACCGCGCACGAAGACCGACGAGCGGCCACACAACTCACCGATGTGCTGACAACCCTCGGCGAACCCGTGCTGGTGGTGATCGACGACGCGGACAAGGCCGACCCTGAGTCTTTGCGACTGCTGATCGAGTTGGCGCCGCAATTGCGGGCGACCCGCACTCTGGTCGTGCTGACTCTCGACGATCGTCCGTGGGACGCGCAGCAGGTGGAACCGCACACCGCGCTCGAGCGCGCGGCGGGCACTGTGTTGCGCCTCGGTGTGCTCGGCCCGGCGGCCGTCGCCGCCGCTGTCGCCCGGGTGACAGGCAAAGACTGCCCGGACGCACTCGCCGCGCAGATCCTGGATGCGACGGCCGGTGTGCCACGGCTGGTCGATGCGTTGATCACCGATATGGCTACCTTCCCGGACCCGCAGGGGGTACCGGACTATCTTCCCGACGGGTGCTATGCGCGCGCTCTGCGCCGTCAATTGAGCCGGAATTCGACGCCGATGCGTACCACGTTGCACGCGCTCGCGGCCTTGGATGGAAGCTTGCCAACCGTGGCCGAGCTTGCCGCCGCCATCGGCGAGCCCGAGAGCCAGACCCGGCATCGATGCGAATTACTCACCACCGCTGGGATCTTCGCCACCTCGGATCCGCCGGCCTATCGACATGGCTTGGCGGCCAGCACGATCCAACGGCAATGCGAACCTGATGCGCTCTCCCGCATGCGCGTGGCGGCGGCCGCTCGAGCGCTGGTGTCGGGTGCCGGTGCACGCCGGGTCGCGACATACCTGCGGGATCTGACCGGCACGGCATGGTCTCGCTGGGTCCCGGTCCTGCTCGAGGCCGCTGAGGAATGCTTGCGCCGCAACGCGGTTTCCGAGGCCATCGGGAATCTGGAGATCGCCCTGCGCATCGCTGCCGCGACCGATCGCGACCAGATTCTGATACGACTCGGACGACTCGAACAGTTGACGAATCCAATTGCGGCACAGTCTCATCTGCACGAGGCGCTGTCTGATCAGCGGGCTCGCGGCGTCGCGCCGACCGCATTGATTCCCCTGGTCTGGACCATGGTGTCGCGGCGACACATCGACGCGGCCACCGTCCTGCTGAACGAGGTACTCGCGGAAACCGAGGCGCGCGATCCGGCAACTGCCCGAACCTTGCACGCATCGACGTGGATGGTGGCCATCCTGGCCCCGGAAACGTGGGCCGCGTTCACGCGGCAACTGCGGTCGAGCGACACTCCGGAGCTGGATCCGATCCGGCGGATCGTGCTCGCCACGGCCGATGCGAACGTGGTGTGCCGGAGCGCACGCGAAACATTCGAACTCTTCCCAAGGGAATGGCACGACGATCGGACATGGCACGGACTGCCCCGCGAAATGGTCGGCGGCATCGCACAACTCGCGCTGTGGGCGGGTGACAACGAATTGGTGTGGCAACTGAGCACCGAAGCGGACGACCGGCATTTCGGCGCCGTCGATGTGTACCGGCGGATATTCCGCACCGCGGTACTGCGACGCCGAGGACAGTATCGGGAAGCATTGCGGGAGAGCGGGATCGAGATCGAATCACCACCCGGAGCCACCGCCGGGAGCCCCGCCGCGCTCATTTCCCAGTACTCCCAATGCCTGCTCGGTCTCGGCCGGGTCGAGGAGGCCGAACGCTGGCTCGACCACGCCGTCCACAACGCCAACCCGCAAACCTGGGAATGGCTCATGGTTCAGAATGTGCGCGGGCTGATCAGCTCCGCCCGCGGCGATGCCGCCACAGCTGCGGCGCATTTCCTCGATTGCGGCCGCCGCGCCGCGGCCTGGGGTGGCGTCAATCCCGGGTCGATTCCCTGGCGCAGCTCGGCAGCGATGGAACTGGCCAGAATCGGTGACTACGAGCGGGCAATGCCGTTGGCGCACACCGAACTCGAGCTGGCACAGCGGTGGGACACGCCCGCCACTCTCGGGCGAGCCTGGCGGGCGGTGGCCCTGGCCTCGCCCGAACATGACCGAGTCCGCTTGCTACACAAGGCAGTCGAGTTCCTGTCCCAGAGCGACGCCCGCGACGAACTGCTACCAGCCCTGATCGACCAGGCGGCAGCCTGCTCCCGCGCTGGTGATCGGCAACGCGCCGAGGACGTGCGCGTCAGAGCGCAGGCACTGGCCGATGCCTGCGGCGCACACCTCGGTCCAGCGCTCGTGTGACCGGCACGCATCTGCGTTGAGTGGATCTCGAGATCGGCTTCAGTCCGATCGGTGATCGTTTGGTGACTCCGGGCCAGAGTGGCCCCACCTTACGAAAGAGAGCACATGAGCAGCCACGAACACACAGGTCGTACCTCCGCTATCGCAGCTTCGATCGCAGCGGCGCTGACCTCCCTGGTGCCGGGCACACACGCCGAAGAGCGAGACACCGACGGGCAGCCGAAGCCGACGATCGTGCTGGTGCACGGCGCGTTCGCCGACGCGTCGGGCTGGGCGGCGGTCTCGGCGCGGCTGCACCGGCGAGGCTTCCCAGTCATCGCGGTACCCAACCCGCTGCGTGGGCTGGCCTACGACACCGCCTATCTGCAGGGCCTCCTGGCGGGCATCGAGGGCCCGAAGATCCTGGTCGGGCACTCCTACGCCGGTGCGGTCATCACCAACGCCGCCTCCGCGATCGCGCAGGTGAAGGCACTGGTTTATATCGCCGCCTTCGCTCCCGACGAGGGTGAAGCGCTGGGTGGACTGCTCGAGCAGTATCCGGATGCCTCGGTGCCGCCGCTGCCGCAGCAGGTGTTCCAGTACACCCGCCCCGACGGCTCCACCGGCACCGAGGTGTGGCTGGACCACGCCCAGTTCGCGACCGCCTTCGCCGCCGACGTGGACGCTTCCACCGCCGCATTCATGGCGATCTCACAGCGGCCGGTGGCCGCCGAAGCATTCGGGGAGCCGGCCACGACGGCCGGATGGAAGACTCTCCCGTCCTGGGCACTGGTCGCGACCAAGGACCACGCCATCGCACCCAGCCTGGAACGTTTCATGGCCGAGCGAGCCGGTGCCCACATCAGCGAGGTCGATTCCTCCCACGCGATCATGATCAGCCACCCCGATGTGGTCGTCGACCTCATCGAGCAGGCATACCAGGGCACCTGCTGACCCGCAGGCCGCACCAGTAGGCCGGGCAGGAGGGATCCTGCCCGGCAACATCCATTCACTCAGATCCGGTTCGTTGTTCCTGGCCATGGACGGCAGCTGCTGCACAGCGCCGATCGATACGTGCCCGGCGCTGTGCGCGCGAGGACAACGACCTGGACCCCTTCATACCTGATCCGAGGAGACCAAATGTCCGCACTGCATGCCACGGGCGACCAACCAGAGACGCCGACCGCCATACCGGTGCCTGGCGGCGCGGTAGTCATGGTGGCCGAAAACGGGGAGGGCCCATATGGGCAGCTCATCCGAGTCGGTGACCACACACTGATCGCCGATGAGCCCGCACCCGCTGGCGGCGGCGCAGGTCCCGGCCCCTACGAACTGCTGCTGGCCGCCCTCGGCGCGTGCACGTCGATGACGGTCCGCATGTACGCCGACCGCAAACGCTGGCCGCTCGAGCAGGTCACCGTCAGCCTGCGCCACCACCGAGATACCGCCGCCACCGGCCAGCACAGCCGAGTCGATCAGATCAGCCGAGACATTCGACTCGACGGCGACCTTGACACCATGCAGCGCCAGCGGCTGATCGAGATCGCCAATGGATGCCCGGTCCACCGCACCCTCACCGCAGGTGCGGACATCATCACTACCGAGTCGACGCCCCTCGACCACACATCCTGACCGAATGCGCCGATAGCCGCAGCACTCGCTCGCGCGGCCCTCGGACACCGACAAACTTAGGGAAAACCCTTGGAGCACAATACTGTTCCACCGTTCACTGTCCTACGCCCCGGAGAGGGCCGCCATGTGCCGATCCCCGGATTCGGGGCCGACTTCAAGTTCGACAGCCGCCTCACCGGCGGTGCGGTATCGATGGTGGAGCACCCCTTCGCCGTCGGCGTGATCACCCCGCCGCACCTGCACAGCCGCGAGGACGAGTACTCCATCGTGCTCGAGGGGGAAATCGGGTTCCGTTCCGGCGACGACGAAACCGTCCTCGGACCCGGCGGCTACGTGCTCAAGCCACGCGGGCACATGCACGCGATGTGGAACGCCGGAGACACCCCCGGCCGGATCGTCGAGGTCATCATTCCCGGTGGTTTCGAGCAGTACTTCGCCGAACTCGGCGGACTGATAGTGGCCGAGCAGACCGATCCCGCGGCCTTCGACAACCTGGCCGCCCATTACGGGCTGAGGTATGGCCATCCCGACTGGCTCGACGATGTCATCGCCCGCTACGACCTCCAACCGCCAACCCACGGCACCATGTCCGGATCAACACAGAAAACGGCGGAACGATGAGTGCCTTCGACGTGGCAGTGCTGGGGTTGCGGGCCGGGTTGGGAGCGGTATTGGTCGCCCACGGATATCACAAGATCTTCCTCGGCAGCCGCCTGACCGGGAACGCCGCCTGGTTCGAAGCGCTGGGAATGCGTCCGGGCCTGCTGCATGCGAGGCTGGCCGCCGCGACCGAGATCAGCGCGGGGATCGGCATGGCGATAGGGCTGTTCACCGCACCGGCGGCCGCGGCGTTCGTGGCCCTGATGCTGGTAGCGGTGGTCACAGTGCATCGCCGCAACGGGTTCTTCATCATGAACTCCGGCTGGGAATACAACTTCCTCATCGCACTCGGAGCCGTCGTAGTCGCCACCCTCGGCGCAGGGCGGATCAGTGCCGAACAACTACTGTTCGGTCAGCCATTGCTCACCGGCTGGACCGGCCTGACCATCGCCGCGGCGGTGGGCCTCGCCGGTGGTGCGGCGCAACTCGTGCTGTTCTACCGGCCCACACCCGCAGCAGGCGTCGATGTAGCCGGATCGATTACACGCCAGAAGGATTCGTGAGGCCAACCATGAAGATCGAAATTGTCTCCGATATCTCCTGCCCCTGGTGCTTTATCGCCAAGGCGCGGTTGCGGCGGGCGCTCGCGACGTTCCCGCACCCGGATCGCATCGCGGTGGAATACCTTCCTTTTCAACTCAATCCGGCACTGCCTGAAACGCCGCAACCGTTGTTGAAGTACTGGCTGCACCGGGGCGGTCCGCGATTTCGTGACGAGCACGCCGCCGTCGCCGAGGTCGCCGGCGCGGAGGGCCTATTGATGCGGCTGGATCGGGCGCTGGCGGTAAACACCTTTGACGCACACCGCCTCGTCTGGCTGGCCGGACGCGACGGCGGCCCCGCCGCCCAGGCCGCCGTCGACGAGGCTCTCGAACGCGCCTACTTCACCGAAGGCGAAAATATCGCTGATTCACGCACCCTCATCGCGATCGCCGCGGCGGCGGGCCTGGATCCCGACCGGGTCGCCGCCGTCCTGGCCGGGACCACCGGAGCCGCGCAGGTGCGCGCAGGAATCGACCGAGCACATCGAACAGGGATTCGCGCTGTCCCGACCTTCATCGTCGACGGGCGCTACGCCGCCGCAGGTGCCCGGACCGAGGCGGAATTCACCGCACTGCTCGACAATTCCTCGACCGAACCAACCACCACCGTGGCCTGCCGTCGCGATACCGGGTGCACCGGCTGACACCGTGCGGCACACCCCGCCGCGCAACTGAACCCCATTACCGCGCAGGCGATTCCGCGTGAACAAATCCGGAGAGGTGGCCTCTGCCACGCACTAGCAGGGATTCGCCCGCTGTCTTTGCTTGCAGAACTGCGGTGCGGCATCCGACACGCAGGGCGGCGCGCAGAACGGCAATGCGTCCGAGCTCCCATACCCCCGGGATCGCGGGGTTGACACCCCAGCGATCTCACCGTCCCGCTCCGTTCCGCTGGGTCCACCGAGACTCACCTGGTAGCAATGCATTTCGCAGTTCTCATACACCGGGCGGGCCCAGATCTATCGCCGAGTTGCCAAATCCGTTGCCAAGAACCTCGACAAAAGTTGAGGGCGGTCCTGAAACCTACCGTTCAGGACCGCTCTCGTTAGTAGCGGGGACAGGATTTGAACCTGCGACCTCTGGGTTATGAGCCCACAAGGACCCGTCCCGCACTGTCCCCCAGCGTTCCTCGAGAAAAATTCTGTGCTGGTCAACGGGGTTTTGATCGTCCGCCTTGTCCACGACGTATCAGCCAGACCGCTGGATTTCGCCGTGTCCGGTTGCCGAAACCGTTGCCAATTCCTGCGGATTCATGGATGAATCCGAATGCTGCGCTGCTGCCGCCGTTGCAGAAGCCAGACGGTCCGACTGACGGGTCACTTTCCCGGTAGCGCGCCATCCAGACCGCCGACGTCGGTGATCTTCCAGCCCGAGTTCTTATCGACGGTGAGCGCGTAGGTCACTGTCGTTTGTGTGCCCGCGGGTGTTTGCGCGCTGGTCGAGGTCACGGTGAGGAATGCGTTGACCTTGTAGATGCCGTTCGATTCGGAAGTGACTGCCGCGCTGATCGGGACGGCCTTCGACGTCCATTGCAGTGGCAACAGCAATTGCTCGAGTTGTGGTGCGGTGGCGGCGAACTTGGCGGCCAACTGCGGGGTGGTGTTGGCCGCGAGTGTGTCGAACCATGCCTTCGCGTTGCGGTAGTCGATGGTGGAGGCACCGACCGCGTAATCGAGGGCGGTCTGCTCGGCATGGTCGGCATCGGCGACGCGGGCGTCGCGCTCGGACAGTTTGCCGTCGGCCGAGAAGTACAGACCAGCGAACAAGCAGGCGACCGCGACCAGACCCGTGATCGTCAGGCCGGTGATCAGCGTCGAGAGCTTGATCGCCAAGCTAGGTGATTGCATGGCGTCCGGGACCGACTCCTGAATCTCCGATTGCGTCGCGATAGTGTCTTTTTCGGTCCCTTTTTTGATGACCACGGTGCTCATGTTCGACCCTTCCGGGTGGCTGTCGATCGAGGATCTCTCGGCGGGTGGCTATTTGATTTCGACTTGCAGGTGCAGTGCCCCGTCGTCGCCGACGGTGTTGAGCGCTTGAGTAATGAGTGCGCTGATGTCGAGGCGGTGCACCGAGGTGGTGGCATCACGCAGCAGCGGTTGCAGCGCGGGCCCCAGTGGAGTCAGATCGGGTCCAAGCCTGCCGAGGAAGTCGTCGAGATTGCCGAGGAAGGGAACAACGCCGTCTCCGGTGGTGTACGCCAGTGGATCTCGTCGATCGGCCAGTTGCGATACCTCAGTGATCGCTTCGTCGGCGCGCTGGCCGAAGAACGCCAGGAATGGACCGCTGTCGTTCAGGGATTGTCCGGCCCAGTCGAGATCGCCGCCCATGGTCTGCAGATCAGTGAATAGTTGCCGGATCGCGGTCGTGCGGCTCAGGATGGTCGCGGCGAGCAGTTGGGTCGAGCGTTGCAGTTGCGGCATTACCGATTCGGTGCCGATGAGGGCGGTGCTCACGGTACCGACCAGGGACTGAACGATGGCGGGGTCGACCCCGTTGAGCAATTCGACGACTCGGACGGCCATCCGAGGGATCGTCATGGGTGCCTTGATGTTTCGCAGATCGAGAACCTGATGGTCGGCAATGAACGGTCCGCCGGTACCGGTGGGTGCGAACTGGAGGTAGGCCTCGCCGAGCGCGGAGAGGTTCTCGATCGCCACGGTGCTGGCTACGGGGACTTGGTATGCGTTGTCGAGACGAATGTCGGTTTCGACCCCGATGGCCGCTTTACGGACCGCGGTGACTTTGCCGACCGGTATTCCGGCGAGCAAGATCGGTGAATTCACTACCAGGCCACCGGAACTAGGCAGTCGAACGGTCGCGTTTGTGTAGTCCTTCAGGGGATCGAATCTGAGCACACCGAAGGTCAAATAGCCGAGGCCGATGATCAATACGAGCAGGATCGCACCCAGGGATACCGCGGAACGGGGTTTCATCGCACCACACCGATCATGCGCATCATGCGGATGAGCTGCTCGGTTTGCTCAGCCGCCGAGATGGATTCGGTTCCCGAGCCGGAAACCCGCACACCGGTGATATCGATTTTCGCTCCGGTCTGTGTGAAAGGGATGAGTTTGTGTTGCAGAAGGTCGATGAGTTTGTTCAGATTCGAGGGCGTGCTCGTGTCCAGGGGGGATTCGGTGAACAACACCGGCACAACAGCTTTGGCCGCATCATCGAGGGACTGGACCATCGGGGACAGCCACAGCGCATGATGTGAGAGCGGTCCCAGTCCGGCCAGTACGAGAATGATCTGGATGACCGAGCCGAAGACATCGGTCACGTGCTGCACGCCGTAGTCGGTGAGCAACTTGCCGAGGATGTCCTTGTCATCGACAATCTGCCGCGCATTGAGTTCCAGCCCGTCGAGCACGGAATCGACACTCCCGAGATTGGCTGCGACGTCGGTGAGATTCGCGCCCAGCACGCCGAATACGCGTGCGATTTCGTTCGGATCCCGGGGCAGCACGTCATTGAGTTGACGGATGATGTCCTGGAAGTTGGTGACCAGGCCGCTGCCTGTGGCGGTCGCGAGCCCGGCCATGATGCCCTCCACCTGTGGTGGCTGCGAGGTGTGCGCGATCGGGATGGTCGCGTCGGAGGCCAGCATCGGGCCCGGGTTGCCGGGTGGTGTGATCAGTGCGATGTGAACATCACCCAGCGGGGTGTCCTGACGCAATTCCGCGGTGGTGCTCGTCGGCAACTGCACGGCGCTCTGGACCGTGATGTCCGCGACGACGTAGCCGGTCTTGACGGCGTCCCCGGGTCCGTGCACTCGCACGCCGGTGAGGTCGCCGACCTGAACACCGTTGGCGATAACCTTCGCGCCAGGTGGCAGGTTCAGCACATTCGCGAATTGGATGTGCAGCGGATAGGTCTGGCCAGAGACGGTCGTCCCCGGAACGGGGATCGAGGACGGGTCGAATCCGCAGCCGCCGATAATCAGTGCGGTCGAGAGAACTGCGATAGTCGGTGCGGCGGACCGACCTCGCCGTGAGTTTTGATCCTTCACCGCGTACCCACCGATCCGAGCAGTAATTGCGCGAGCGGGACGTGAACCAGCCCATCGCCGGTGTCGGTGCAACTACCGGGGGTGATGGCGTTGATCGCCGAACATAGTTGCGGCGCTTGGGTTTGCGGGATGGCGACCCGTGGGGGCGCGTAGGTCAGCGCTGCCCGCTGGGTCGCGGGGTCGACGATGCTGGTGAAGGCTGCGGTTATGACGGGGACCATATCGATGGCTTCTTTCAGGGACCCGACGCCGGCGATCATCATCTCGGGCAAATTCGGTACCGCGTCGAGGCGGCGCAGCAGTGGTCCGCCGAACATGGTGGTGAGGTCGTTGAACGGCGGCAGGACATCGCGCAGTTTTTCGAAGATGGTGATGATCGGTGGCAGCGTGACGTCCTTGACCTGGCTCAGCGCTTCGGCCAGGCGGATCACAGTGGACTTGATATCGCCCCAGCCGTTGGCGGCGCTGTGCGCGAGGGCCGCGAGGGCATCGAGCAATGCTCCGATGTGTCCGACCGCGGCGTCGGGAGAGTTCAGCGCCGTACCGAGCTGTCGAATGATCGCATTGATCTGATCGCCGGTTCCCACGGTCGCTGCGTCGAGCGCGGCCAGGCCGCCGGTGCCGGGGTGTGCGGGATCCTTCGCGCCGTTCAGTTGGTCCGCGAGATCGGCTATGGCGGTGAATGTTCGGGTCAAACTCTTGGGAGTCACGGTCTTGGTGATGCATTCCGCGGAGTCGCGGCCCGGGCCCGTGGGCTCGGCGCCGATGAGCGCCAGGCGGCGGTCCGCGACGAGGGTGTCCGCCACTGTGGTCGCTCCGACATCGAGTGGCAGCTTGCGGGAAGCGGGTATTTCGAAATCCACTCGCGCGGACTTGGTGCCACTCAGCGTGATGGCGGTGATCTTGCCCTGCGGGATGCCCATTATGGTGACGGCGCTGTCTTTGTACAGGCCGATGCTGTCGGGCATGACCGCGCAGTAGGCGCGCATCTTCGGTGTCGGTCTCACCAGTTGGTAGCTCACCATCACCGCGGCGGCCAGCGCGATGATCAAGGTGAGCGACAGGAATCCACGGGATCCGAGCAGTCGATTGATCATCAGCAATCCCTCCCCGGTACCGGAACACACAGGCCCGCAGTCGAAATCGTGATGCTCGACTGATCGATGGTCATCCCGCCAGGCTCGGTGGTCAGCGGCTGGAGCGCGGTACCGAGTGCTTTGACCGAACCGAGCAGAGCGCTGAGTTTGGCTCCGATGTCGTCGAGCTTCGGGATCGCGTCGGCCAGGCCCTGTGCCATCGGTTGCAGCGTCGGATCCCACGCCCGCCCGAGCGGCGCGATCCGCGAGAGGACATCGGCGAGTGTGCGCAGCGTGAGACCGACTTCAGCATTGTGATCGGCGATGATCGTCTCCAGCAGATTCAGTGAGGTGAGCAGCCGCCAAACCACTGATTTGCTCGTGTTGAGCGCGGTCAGATAGTCATCGGCAACGGCGAGGGTCCGGGAGATATCGGCGTTCTGGGCGTTCAGGATGTCGACGACATCGCCTGCCGCGGTGACGAGTTCGCGCAGGGAGGCGGGGCTGTCCTCGACCGATGCCGCGATCGCATCGACGTTGCGGCGCACGGTGTTCCCGTCGATCGCCTGAAGTGGGGTGATCGCGTCCTGGAACAGGGTCGGCAGATTGTAGGGCAGCACAACGCGTGTTACCGGAATGGCTGCGGTGCCGAGTGATTGGGTTCCGGCCGGATGCAACGCCACGTAGTGGCCGCCGACGACGGTCAGCATTCGAATGTCGAGGCTGGACTGCGCCCCGACGAAGACCTCTCGGTCGACGGTGAAGGTCATCTCGACCCGATCTGCCAGCAGCGACAGGGATTTCACCGCGCCGACGGTCATTCCGGCGACGCGCACGTCATCACCGGCGCGTACGGCCCCCGCGTCCGGCAGTTGCGCGGTGTAGGTAGTGGCGCGTCCATCGAGGACGTACACCAATCCGCACGCGGCGAGGACGATGATCACCCCGATCATCCCGGCAATACCCCAGCGCATGTCCGACCGTGCTTGTGCGACAGCATCTTTGGGTGCACGCGGCCCGAAGGACGATGTCAGTGCGCGCAGTTTGTGACTCAGTGATTGCACAGGGTGATCCTTTGTCCGCCGATGAGCACGCGCAGTGGCGCGGGTGTGGGTGCGACGCCGCGCGAGCAGACCGGAGTCAGGTTCGAGGTGGTCGACGGGATCAGGTTCGCGAACGATTGCAGCAGTGCCGGAAGCTGATTCATCACCTCGATGGATTGCTTGGGATCGGGAAAGGCGTTGCGCAATGCGTTGTCCAGGTCGGGATTCGGGTCACCGCTGAGCCCGAACTGGGCGAGTAGATCCTCCAGCGGTGACAACACCGGCGGAATGGTCACCGCGAAGTCGACGAGCCCGTCGATCTTCTCCTGCAAGTTCTGGAACAGTCCGGTCAACTGGGTCAGCAGGGCGATCGTGTTGCCGGACTTCCCGCCGATCTGGTCGGAGACCGCCGCGAGGTTGTGAATCAGCGTCGAGATCACCTGTTGACGATCGCTGGTGTATCGGCTGAGCTTCTCGATGGCGTCCAGGGCGGGGCCGATCCCGGTTCCTCGACCTTCGATCACGGCCAGCAGGCTGGTGGTGAACTGGTTGACATCGGCCGGGGCCAATTCGGCCAACACCGGTTGCAACCCGTTGAACAGTCGCGTGATATCGAATGACGGCACGGTTCGATCGGTGCCGATCGTCTGTGTCGGGTTGCACGGGTTGCCCGGGGCAGTGGGCTGCTGGACGTCGAGATAGCGCTGCCCGGAGAGGTTTTGGTACCGGATGGCCAGCACCGTGTTGTCGAAGAGCGGGTGTGCGCGCTGCACGGTGAACTCGACCTCGGCCGTTGCACCAGCCAAGCGCAAGTCGACGATCTTGCCGACCGAAGCGCCGTACATGCGCACGTCGTCGCCAGTCTTGAGCCCATTCATATCGGTGAACACCGCAGTGAAGGTGTCGGTATCGCCCTCGACGGGTCTGGCAATGGTCTGGAACACCCCGACTAGCAGCACGATCATCGCCGAGGCGAAGAGAGTGAGCCGTAGCAGCAGCGAGCGCGTGGACGTCATCGGCCACCCACCGTCGCCGGCACCGGCAGCCCCGCCAAGAGTGGAACAGCCAGACCCGGCACTCCGCGCAGCTCGACAGCGATATCGAGTACCGGGCCATCGGGGGTGTCACGGAAGGACTTTCCGAGCCGGTCGAGCAATTGGCTCAGCTCCTGGCCAGAACGCTGCGGCGTGCCGACTGACGCGGCGATCGCCCCCAGCAGCGGAGCCAGTGGACCGGTGAGTCCGGCGTAGTATTTTTCGCCGGTGGCCAGGACACTGTCGACAGCGGGTACGAGGCCGTTCCTGATCGCCGCGATGGTCGCGTCGAAGCGTGCCCGGTTCGCGTCGGAGGCCATATATTGGTTGGTGTACGGGTAGTACAAGAGCCGGAGCCCACCGTCCACGGTTGCAGGCAGCCCGCTGAGGGTTTGCCCCAGTTGCCCCAGCAGAAACGACGCGGGAAGGTTCTGGGTGTCCGCCATCGCACGGATCGTCACCACGATCGACTGCAGTAGCGGCACGAATCCCTTTATGTCCCCTGATAATTGAGACAGCACTGTCGCTAGCTGGGGGGTGAGTACATCGCCGGTCAACGTACCGACCGAGGCCAGCACCGTTGAGAGGGTCGCGTCCCGGGTTCGGGAGGACTTCTCGTCGCTGAGATCGACGACCGTGCCGTCGTGCAGCGCGGCGCCGCCCCCGCCTGGCTGCAACTCGATCTCGCTGATGCCGAACAGATTTCCCGGTGCGAAGTCGATCCCCAAGGCGTCGGTGAGTCCGAAAAGCTGGGAACTGTCCAGGCGCAATGTGATTCGCTGACGGCCGCCGGTGATCGGGGCGATGTCCGCGACCGCTCCGACCTTGACCCCGTCCAGACGGACATCGGCGCCGGATTTCAGGCCCGCGCCGAGCTGGCGGGTCAGCACATCGACCGACATATCGCCTGGTTGCCTTTCCGGTGCCAGTACCTGCCATCCGGCCGTCACCACCAGGGTGATCGCGAGCGCGCAGACACCGAACAGCCGTGCCCGACCTTGGCTGACCGCCACCCCGGGCATTTCGAATACAGACATCAGCTCACCCCGTAAATGTCAGGGGCGTACTGAAACCCCACAGCAGAATCGTCATCACCATGTCGAGGGCGATGATCGTGACCAGGCTCGCGCGGATGGCGCGTCCGGAAGCGATGCCGACGCCCTCGGGACCGCCGGTGGCGAAAAACCCTTGGTAGCAGTGGATCAGGATGACCGCGACAGCGAACACCACCACCTTGATGACCGCTGCGGCGATGTCCCACGCCACCACGAATTGGAAGAAGTAGTGGTCATAGACCCCCTGCGGTGCACCATGGACTGCGGTGATCACCGTGCCGCAAGCGAGATAGCTCAGGATCAGCGCGATCAAGAACGAGGGCACGATCGAGACGACACCGGCAATCACTCGGGTCGTGACGACGAACGGTACCGACCGGACTCCCAGCGCTTCGACGGCGTCGATTTCCTCGGAGATCCGCATCGACCCGATCTCCGCGGTCATCCGGCATCCGGCCTGTGCCGCGAACCCGACCCCGGCTGCGATCGGAGCCAGTTCGCGGGTGTTCGCGAATGCGGAGATGACGCCGGTGACCTGACCCAGCGCAACCAGATTCAGGGTGCTGTACGCCTCGATGCCGATCGACGCGCCGACCGCGCCGCCCATCACGATCATCACCGCGGCTGTGCCACCGCCGACGATCACCGACCCGCGACCCCACATCATGTCGGTGATCGTCAGCATCGTCTGGGCGCGATAGTGCCTGAACGTCAATGGAATCGACGACAGCACCTGCCAGGAGAAACCCAGCACCAAACCGAGCTTCTCGATCCCCGACCACGGCCGCACCTTGCGCCCCAGCCGGGACAGCGGACGCACGACCAGCGGAACATACGACGTCGCGGTCATTACGCGAGCCTGGTCGGGAAGAACATGGTCACCAATTGAGTGATGACCACATTGACCAATGCGATGGACACCACCGACAAGATCACCGCGGCGTTGACGCCATCGGCCACGCCACGCGGGCCGCCCCTGGCTTCGAGCCCCCGCTGGCAACCGATCACCACGACCAGGTAGCCGAAGATGACCGACTTGCCAAGGGACACCCACACATCGATCGAGGTGGTGAACGCACCGAACGAGGCCCAATAACTTCCCGGAGTCACCCCCAATGCGGCGATCGCGACGATGTAGCCCGCAGCGATACCGACGACGATGATCAGGATATTGAGCAGCGGCGCGACGATGAGCATCGCGATCATGCGGGGCACCACGAGCCGCTGCACCGGATCTATGCCCATGACCTCGAGTGCGTCGATCTCCTCGCGGATCGTGCGTGCGCCGAGATCAGCGGCGATCGCCGCCGCCCCCGCACCACCCAGCAACAGGCCGGTCGCCAACGGCGCACCCTGCTTGATGACACCCAGCCCGCCCGCAGCACCGATCAGCGAATCAGCGCCGAGCTGATGAACCAGATTGCCCACCTGCGCGGACACGATGACCCCGAACGGAATCGCCATCAACACACCAGGAATCGCGGTGACCGTGATCAAAAACCAGGCTTGCGCGAGCGTTTCGCGCATCTGCAAACGGACCCGCAGCACATCGACCACAGCGACCTTGCTCGCCTGGGCACCTGTGCGCATCGCACGGCCGAAGGTCCCGGCACCGGAGAGCACGGTCGCGGAGAAATTGGCACGCAGGATGTCTGCTGATGACTCGCGTGGCCTGTCTTGTGGCGTATCCACCTGCGGTGCCTCACCCACGGCGAGCGTCCGGTAGACGAATTGCGAGCCAGTCAGCTGGGCCCGCGAAATTCCCGCTGTGGTTGATATCGATGCTGGTAGCAGACATGTAGCCCCACCTATTGTTAGTCTGTGGAGCAGACTGTAACAGTCTAACTAAGTGGTGGGTAGCGTTCTGCCAACTCCGGCTTCATCGATGTGATCGGGCCGGCCGAGAGGCGTTGCCGCGCGGTCGCGGCGAGGCGTCGGCTCTACGCCATCAGCCCAGCAACAATGGAACGAGAATCCGCCGGGCATAGCGGCGTGCGGCGTCTTCGGAGTCGAGCGGGTCGTTCAAGCGCGGAGTCAGAATGAGCGACTGACAGATTCGCACGGCTACTTCGGCGGTCTCCTGCGGATCGAGCGCCCGGGCTCCGTCCGATACCTGATGCATGCGGATGTGTTCGGCCAGATATGCCTGCGCCCAAGTGATTCCGAGTGTGGCACCGGTGGTCACGGCGGGCAGAATCGTCTCAGCCTCGGTGTCGAGCAGCAACCCCAACAGCGGATGCGTGTGGAAGAACCAGTAGATGGTGACGAAACCCTCGACGAGCTTGTCCTCGGCGGAGTCGATTTCCGCGACCCGCTCGTCGAGCTCATCGAAGAGCCGTTGCCCCTCGCGCATCCACACCGCGAGCAAGAGATCGTCTTTGCGCCGCCAGCGGCGGTAGACCGTCATATGGGAAACGCCCGCTTCGCGAGCGATGGACTCCATCGTCGTGCGCTTGACGCCGAACCGCAGCAGCGTCGCCATCGCCGCGTCGAGAATTCTTGCACCGGTGCCATCTACTTCGGCAAAGGCGGGCGACGAGGTCCCGGTTTCTCCCATGAGCACTAGACTGCCACATCATTGATGTGAGAGTGTTGATTGATTCCTAACACTCTAACCACGAAGAGGTCGGCCATGTCGCCTGCAGCGTCGCACGACAGCCATGTTCACCAGCCCGCCCCGTCGAGAACGATCAGCGCGCACGACCGGGCGCGATTCCAGCGGTACACGGGCACAACCATGTTCGCGTTATTCGCGGGCGCCTTCTTCGATCAGGTCATGTTGCCCGAGGTCGCCGCAGGCGTGGAATGGACCGGGCGAATTCGCAACACGCCCTTCGAACGCGCGATACGTACGGCTGCGGCAGACCAACTCGTGCTCGTCGCGGACGACGCCACACGCAAGGCCGAGAGCGAACGCCTACTGGCAGCGCACCGGGACGTCAAAGGTGTCGGGTTCAACGGGGTTCGATTCAGCGCGCTGAACCCAGAATCCTGGAACTGGATCCTAATCAGTGGCATTGTGGCGTTTCAAAACGCCTATACCCCGATCACCGGCGAGAAACTCTCCGGCACAGAGCAACAGGTGTTCTACGAGTTCCTGCTCGAGAAGTTCGCACACATGCAGTTGCCGGGCAAGAACTCACGACTGCCTGCCCAGTATTCCGAGCTGCTCCGCTATTACGACGAGCTGATCAAGCGCAAGGGCGAAACGAATATCGCGGTCCAGAGCGCGGTGGACACCCTGCTGAACGCACCGCTACCGCCAGGCTTGCCCGCCGCCGCGAAACCGGTTTGGACTCCGCTGGCTCGAATCGTCGGCCAGGTGGGAGCGGTGTGCTCGTTCGGGATCATGCACCCACATGCTCGCGAACTCACCCGATTCCGGTGGACCCGCCGCCACGACATCGCCTTCCGCGTCATCACCGGCGGTCTGCCCATCGCCTACAACCGATTTCCGAAGCGGCTCACCATGAGCCCGCTGGCGTATCACCGGTGGCACTACGAGAAGCACATAGAACGATGCGCCGGCGTCGCTCTGACCTCCTTCGCCCCCGATCCGGCCTGACCCACCACACGAACGCCACCTCACGACCGAACCGACTGCTGGACAACGCAACTCGGCTCACCAAGCCCGGCGCACACCGAACCCGGCAAGAATCCCGTACGGCCGATCGGACCTATTCAGCGACCGATGGTCTCAGCTGAGCCGGGAATTCGCCGTCCTACAGTCGGGTCGCGAGGGCGCTGTCCGCACGCTGATTCACGTCGCACTTCGGAGACTCAGGAAGCAGTAATGGATTTCGACTACGACGTCATCATCATCGGTTCTGGATTCGGCGGCAGCGTTTCCGCGTTGCGACTCACAGAGAAGGGCTACCGCGTCGCGGTGGTCGAATCGGGCAGGCGCTGGGAAGCTGCGGACCTGCCCAAGTCCAATTGGAATCTGCGCAAGTCGATCTGGGCACCGCGACTCGGTCTCACCGGAACGCAGCGCATCAGCCTGCTCGGCAAAGTGACCTTGTTCAGCGGCGCAGGGGTGGGCGGTGGATCGATCATCTACGGCAACACCCTGTACGAACCGCTGCCGGGCTTCTACCAGGACCCCTCGTGGTCGCATATCACCGACTGGCGTGCGGAATTGGCACCGTACTACGACCAGGCACAACGCATGCTCGGCGTCGCGACGAACCCGCGCGTAACCGGAGCCGATCACGCACTGGGTGCAGTAGCCGAGGAGTTGGGGGTGGCCGATACCCACCACCCCACAGAGGTTGGTGTGTACTTCGGCGAGCCCGGGAAGACCGTCGCCGACCCATATTTCGGCGGCGTCGGCCCGGATCGGACCGGTTGCGTGCACTGCGCGCGATGTATGACCGGCTGCCCGCACGGCGCCAAGAACACCACCACGACCAACTACCTGTATCTCGCCGAACAAGCTGGCGCCCAGGTACTTCCGATGACAACGGTCACCGACCTGCACGCCCGCGCCGATGGCGGTTACATGGTCACGACGCAGCGCTCCGGCCGACTGCTACGCAAACAGACGCGAACGATCACCGCCGAGCAGGTGGTGTTCTCCGCTGCGGCCCGCGGGACCCAGCAGCTGCTGCACCAATTGAAGGACACCGGGCGGCTGCCGAATGTCTCGCCGCGGCTCGGCGAGCTCACCCGCACCAACTCCGAGGCGGTACTCACCGCGACCAGCCGTACCCGGCACGACCTCTCGGACGGTGTCGCCATCACTTCGTCGATCCACCCCGAGCCCAATACCCACATCGAAGTATGCCGCTACGGCAAGGGCCAGAACGTGTTGTTTCCTATGACCGCACCCATGATCGACGGTGGCCCGTGGCGATTCCTGCGGTTCCTGCTCCTGGTGCTACGTCATCCACTCGCATTCGCCCGCTCGCAGAGCAACTATCGCGCCTCCGAGAAGTCGACAATCCTGCTCGTCATGCAGTCGCTGGACAATTCTCTGACCTCGTTCGGCAAGAAGTCGATATTCGGCTACCGGCTCTCCACCCGGCAGGGTCAAGGTGACCCGAACCCGAGCTGGATTCCGGTGGGCCACAAAGCCAACCGACTCTTCGCCGAGAAGATCGGGGGCGATGCACTGGGCATGTACATGGACGTGTTCAACATCCCGTCGACCGCGCACTACATCGGCGGCTGCCCTATGGGTGATTCGGCTACCGAGGGAGTCATCGACCCGTACCACCGGCTGCACGGCCATCCCGGACTGCACGTCGTGGACGGCTCCGCGGTCTCGGCCAATCTGGGAGTGAACCCCTCACTGACCATCACCGCCATGTCCGAACGCGCAATCGCCCTGTGGCCCAACAAAGGTGAGCTCGATCCACGACCTATCCTCGGCACGGCCTATCGCCGCGTCGCTCCGGTCTCCCCCACCACCCCCGCAGTGCCGACCGCGGCCCCCGCCGCCCTACGTTTACCGTTGTTCATCGCCGAATCATGACCACGTGAGTCTCGAGCCGACGTGACTGCTCGTCACCGATCGGGTCGAATTGGGTAGCCCCTGGCTCAGATCGATGTCCACACCAGAATATTGCTGTCACATCCTGCGTTCGCTGGGCTGGCACCCCAGCGATTTTCCCGTCCAACGGGTTCCATTGCGTCCATCGGAGAACACCTGGTAGCAATGGATTTCGCAGTGTTCATCGCTCTACTCGGCACAGACATACCGGACGGTTGCCACTTTCGTTGCCACAAACCTCGACAAAGATTGAGGGCGGTCCTGAAACCTACCGGTCAGGACCGCCCTCGTAAGTAGCGGGGACAGGATTTGAACCTGCGACCTCTGGGTTATGAGCCCAGCAGTTTCGGCGCTCGACACTCAACAACATCGATTTGCCAAAAGGTTGCCTACCTCTCAACGCCTTCGGCGTGCCGCGAAACGACACGCCAAAGGCTGCTCGATCGTCGCGAACGTTTTCGCGAACGTATTCAGGCTGATCTGTCGTGATCGGTTCAAAAGCCCAGTGATTCAGCAACCGACTCACTGAACGTCAAAACCTGCCCTCACCAGTCGAAAAGCCCGTTCTACCCGACTGATCGGCGGGTAGATCTTCGAGCGCTACTGCATCAACTCCATCTCACTGCGGCTGCAGCCCAGCGAGGGTTCGCCCAGCTGAGCGCGCGTCGCCGATATCGTCGAAATCGATATCGGCAACGGGTCTTCCCATCGTTGTTCGATCGCGCCGCCGGACACCTCGATCACGGTTTCAGCGAGGCGTTCGGCCAGCGCGGTGTCGTCCTCGTACATCGCGAGGATCGAGATTCCGAGGGTGCCGGTGACGCTGCCCGACGCGGGGGCGCCGACGGTGCCCTCGGAGATCACCGTCACCGGGCATCCCGACGACAGCATGATGGCGGCCGCGAGCGACGCGACCGGCGCCGAAGCGGCGCAGTCCAACCCGCACACCGCCGCACTGATCAGGCGGTAGGGCGTCACCCCGTCCACCGACTGCACCGACGCCGCGACCGATCTCCAACGATGCAGCGGCGGAAACAATTCGAAGTCGGAGCGTCCCCGCCAGCGGTGGCAGCAGGACCGCACGACCCGCTGCGAAACCGCCCCGAGGCGGGCCGGTTCGGCATGGAATCCCAAGCGAATTCGCCTGCCCCAGATCAGATCGGTGCAGAGTCGCTCGGCGGCAATCGTGGTCATAACGGCCCCTCCGTGGACAGCGAAATCACTACTGGCGCACCGACGATGCGGCGGGTCGGCGGCTGCTCCGCCGCGCGGTGCCAAGCGCCAGCGCCGAGGCGGCGAGCAGGGCGACCAGCACCAGCAGAGCAGTCAACGGCAGTACCGCGGCGTCGGCATCCGCACCGCCGCGCAGCCAATTCATCGACACCGCGAGTATCGGCCCACCCGAAAGGAGCGCGGACAAAAGAGCCAGCAGACCGGCAGGAACCAGAAAATGAATCGGCGGCGGCCACTCGTCGACAGCCGCTACTACGAAGCCGGTCAAGGGATTACGAGTCTGCTGCGTAACTTCTTCGAACACGCGCACACCTCCAGCACTCCGGGGAAATGCGGATCGCCTGCAACCATCGCGAAACTACCCTATTGAAAAGCAGGTGCCGGTCGAAATTTACCGAACAGCAATCAAACGGCTGCCGGTAAATAGGCGGGCCAGCTCACGGTGCCGAAAAGCCGAACCCGGTCACGAAACTCAGTGGGCCGTGGGTGCGATGCGTGGCCGTGCCAGGACGGTGGGCTCGATCCGTCCACGCAACGTCACCGATTCACCGAGTCGCCAGTGCGCGGCCTCCGCCGCTTCTGCGGCGGTGACGATCGCGGCGGAGGCCAGTAGGCGGCTGGTGTCATGTTTGGCCAGTTCACACAGGCGTGCGGCCTCGTTGACCGCGTCACCGATCACCGTGAACTCGTAGCGGCGCCGGGCGCCGATATTGCCGGCCACCACCCGTCCGGCGGCGACGCCGATACCCGTGGCGACATCCGGCGCGGCCGCGCTCAACCGCTGCTGGATCGCACGAGCGCAGCTCAGTGCCGCGCTTTCGGCGCACGGCAGCGAAACAGGCGCACCGAAGACAGCAAGGGCCGCATCACCTTCGAATTTGTTGAGCAGTCCGCCATGCCGTTCGACTTCATCGACGACGAGGTCGAAAAAGCGATTCAGGATTTCGACGATCTCGGATGCGGGGCGAGTCGCGGTCATGGTGGTCGACCCGATGATGTCGATGAACAGTGCGGCCGCCGAGCATTCCTCACCGCCGAGCTCGGAATCCTGGGTAATGGCCGCCTCGGCGACATCGTGTCCGACGTGCCTGCCGAACAGTTCCTGTATTCGATCCCGCTCGCGAACCTGCCGCACCATCCGATTGAATCCGTTCTGGAGCTCGCCCAGTTCGGTGCCGTCGTAGACGGTGACCCGTGCTTCGAGGTCGCCGTCCTCGACCTGCCGCAGTGCTCGGCGTACGCCCCGGATCGGCGCCAGCGCGGCCGACAGCGCCTGAGTCATCAGCAGCATGCCGAAGGCGAGCGTCGCGGCGCCGAGGGCGAGCACACAGGCGGCGAGCCGGGCGGTGCTCACCGTCGGATCGAGCAGCGCCAGCACCGCCACGGTCATCGACAGCGTCACCGGCGCGCCGGTGCCCAGTATCCAGGCCAGGACCGAGCGTCCGAAGACGCCGATTCCCTGATGCCGCCGGGACACCGCCGCGCCCAGCACCCGGGCGGTCACCGGTCGCAGCGCGAACTCGGCGGCCAGAAAGGTGTTGGCGCACACGACGATCGCGCTGAAACCGATGCCGAGCACCACCTTCGCGATCAGTCCCCGGTCGATGTGCCCGTACAGGGGCGTCATCACGACCAGGCAACCGAGCCACAGCACCGCCTCCACGATCACCAGGTGCATCGGCACCGTTGTCGTCGCGGCCTGTTCGAGCTCGTCGGGAACCCGATCGGGATCGATCGCCCACCGCAGTGTTCGCAGGCACCAGGTGGTGCCCCAGCAGATCCCGATCACGACCGCGAGGACCGCGTAGAGCGGAAAGACCAAGAAATTCACGGCCAGCAACTCATCAGTGAATAACGGCGGCCCAGGCAGTACGAACCCGACCAGAGCAACGACCATTGCGATGCCGAAACAGTTCGTGACCACGACGGAGCCGGTCAGCAACAGTTGAATTCGGATGCGCCGGACGCCGGACTGCTCTGCCGTCGTTCCCAGCAGTCGCGAGCCCCACGGTGTCGGATCCAGTGCCGCGGGGGCGACGTCGAGATCGACCATGGAGTGCAGCGTACGCCTGGCTACTTTCGGGGCAGTACTCGAGTGACGCGAGGCAGGCTTCGGCGTGCCGCCCTGCGACACGCCGAACACCGCTCGAACTTCGTGAACGTTCCGACGAACGGATTCGGCCACGGCGTCGACTCCACCTCACTGCGGCTGCACCCCTCGGGCAACGCAGCAGGCTGAGTCGCAGAAACTCTATGGGGCATATGCGAATTCGCGCATGCCCCAAATTCCTCGGGCAACGGTTCCGCGAGTCGCACGCCATCCATGCATGTCGACTGTGGCGCACGGGTATCCGGTCTGATCCAGGGCAGATACGAACGAGCCCGGCCACATTCGGTGGCCGGGCTCGTCCCGATTCGAAGTCTCGCTACCTCACGGCAGGGAGGCGATCAGCTTGTCGATCGCCACCCGCGGGCCGGTGAAGAACGGAATCTCCTCGCGCACATGGCGACGCGCCTCGGTGGCGCGCAGATCGCGCATCAGGTCGACGATGCGGTGCAGTTCCGGGGCCTCGAAGGCGAGGATCCACTCGTAGTCGCCGAGCGCGAACGAGGACACCGTGTTGGCCCGTACGTCCGGGTAGTCGCGGGCGGCCTTGCCGTGATCGACGAGCATCTTGCGACGGTCCTCGTCGGGCAGCAGGTACCAGTCGTAGGAGCGCACGAACGGGTAGACGCAGATGTAGTTGCCCGGCTCCTCACCGGCCAGGAAGGCCGGGATGTGGGACTTGTTGAACTCGGCCGGGCGATGCAGGGCGGCGTTGCTCCACACCGGGTTCGACAGCGAACCCAGCTCGGTGGTGCGACGGAAGTCGGCGTAAGCGGCCTGCAGTTCCTCGATCTGCTCGGCGTGCCACCAGATCATGTAGTCGGCGTCGGCGCGCAACCCGGCGACGTCGTATACACCGCGCACCACCACGCCACGCTCCTCGAGCGAATCGAAGAACGCCTGCGCCTCCTTGATCGCGGCCTTGCGATCGTCGCCCAGCACTCCGGGCTCCACCTGGAACACCGAGAACATCAGGTAGCGGAGGGTGTCGTTGAGAGCCTTGTAGTCGAGTCGCGCCATGACCCCCATCGTGCCACTGGGGCGAATCAGGCACGCAGCCGCGTCCGCGGGAGCGGGTGCCGAGTGCTCGTCAAGTCCGGTCAACACCCGATACCGATGGATACCCGTCCCAGCGCACCCTGAGAACGACAAATGGTTCACCGACCCGGACGACCTCGTCCGCTCTGGATCGAAACCTGTTCCGGGAAGTCCTGATTCGAGGAGGCAACAATGGCGGCGGGATTCAAATGCTGGTGCTTCAAGGCGGTCTACGCGTGTTCGGTGTGCAAGGGGGTACGCGGAAAAACCTGCAATCAGTGCAAGGGGACCGGATATCACTGCGCTGACCACGGCGGTTCTTGGCAATCCAAGACCCACGCGTGGTAACGCCGGATACCTTTACTGCCAAACTCATTCGACTGTAGAGCGAAGCGAATCGATGATAGCCACATTCTTCATTGCCCTGTTCGTCTATCTGATGGTCGGCACCTTCGTGGCGAACAACAACTTCGAGAAGAAGCACGGACTGCGCAAACGCATGTTCCACGGCAACACCGACCCGATCGGCTTGGGCTTCTCCATCATGCCGCGCGCCTTCGTCTGGCCGCTGCTCCTGCTGGTTCCCGCGCTGGCCAATCCCCAACTATGCGGGCACGCAAGGCATATCGAAGGCCGCGAACGCGGCCTGCGGTACGTCGAAGATGTCTGACGCGCCGACAAGGTGAGCGAGACGACAACCTCGGCCGCCAGGGCCGGGAACGACCTCGTGGTCGCGGGCAACGCGACCACGAGCGGCGTGCTGGCCGAGGCGGCATCGCTCGCCCTACTGATGCGGCACATTCCATATCTGTGGATAGCCGTCGTCTATCTGCTGCAACCGAACCGGTCGAGACTCGGGACGCTTCTCGATCTCCTGCTGGCCGGGTGGGCGCTGGGCCGACTGGCTACCCGACGCGGCGGAATCCGTTGGACCGCAGCAGATCTGCTGGTCGCCCTCGGCTATTTGGCGGCCACCGCGGCGATCCTGCCGGTGCAACCGGGACTCGACCCCAACGCTCCGATACCGCCGCAAATCGTGGCGGCACAGACGGTCATCTCGATCGCCATCGAGTGGCCTCCACACCTCTCGATTCCTGCGACTGCGCTGATCATGGCAGCCGACGCGTACGGCTACGCCCAGCTCATGGGCCCGGCGCAGGCGCGAAGTGTATTCGGAATCTATTTTTTGGCAATCCAGTGTGGGATGGCACTGCTGGTGCGAGCCCTGGTCGTCGGCTCGGCTCGGCTCATCGATGCGGCAGAGGCTGCGGGAAATCGGGTCCGGGTAGCAGCCGAGGTCGATGACGCCCGTCGCGGCTACCAGCGCGAGCAGTGGCGGATTCTGCACGACACGGCCGCATCCACGCTGCTCATGATCGCGCAGGGGGCGCCTTTGACCGCGCACCGGCTGGCCCGCCAGGCCCGCCGCGACCTTGCGGCCCTGGCGGCCGTGCCGGAGGTGGACGATGATCCGGTCGACCTGGCGGCAATGCTCCGCCCCATATGCGCTGAAGCGACGACTCCGGTTCAGCTGAATGAGCCCATGGCACAGTGGGTTCCGGCGACTATCGCACGAGCCGTAGCCGGTGCGGTGCGGGAGGCGCTGACAAATGTGGATCGGCACGCGCGGGCCGGATCAGTATCGATCGCGCTGGCACCGGATCGGCTGCGCGTCCGAGACGATGGCGCGGGGTTCCCGGTGGACTTGCTGCCGGGCGACCGGCACGGTATCCGGAATTCGATCATCGATCGCATGCGGCAGATCGGTGGCGACGCGGTGATCACCAGTCGGCCGGGCGAGACCACCGTTGAGATATCCTGGCAGGTCACCGATGTCGAGCCCAGCGCGGGATCCGGGCCTGCCTTGGCACGAACCGATCGGATGGTCCGCCGATTCGCGTACGGAATGGCGGCTGTCGCGGTGATCCTGACGCTCACCGCATTCGGCCGGTACTGGTTCACCCCGTCCGATAACCCGATTCAGCTGGCGCTGATGGCAGCGAACATCGGGTGCGCGGTCGCCGCATGTACACCGGTCCGGAGATCGACCACGTCCCGCAGGCTACTGCTCGCTGTCGCGCTGTCGATCGCCCCGGTTCTCGCGTCGATCTTGCCCTCGAACGAGGCTTTCGGTGGCGCGAATTGGGCGCTCGCCGACACCGGTTGGACGGTCGCCGTCATCATGTATCGCAGCACGCTGCGCTGCTCCATCCCGGTGCTCACCCTGTCCTGGCTGCTGTCGGGCGTGGTCATCCTCGCTCGCGACCACACCCTGAGCATCCTCGTCTCGATCGGCTACTTGTTACCGGGATCCCTTGTTCTGCAAGCCCTTTCATTGGCATTCACCGCTTTCCTCGATCGAGCGGCCCGGACTGCGACGGCACTCGACGACGAAGCACGCAGACTCACCGCGGCACGCGCCGTCGCCACGGCACTGCAGCGCGATTATCAGAATCGCTACCACGACATCTCCGCTGATCTGGTACCGCTGCTGAGTGGATTCGCGTGCCTCACACTCGATCCGGGAGACCCGGACGTGCGCCGGGTGGCTGGACTGGAATACAGCCGTCTGCGCCTGCTGTTCGCGCAATCGGACACCTACGAGCATCAGTTGCTCCAGGACCTGCGCCCGAGCATCGATCATGCGGAACAGCGCGGCGTCTCGGTCACTCTGGAGGTCAGTGGCGCATTGCCCACGCTGACGGATTCGGACTGCTGTCGGTTGCTGACGGCGCCGGCCCTGCTGCTGTCCGACGCCGCAACCCGAGCGCGAGTCGTGATCTTGGCCGAACCGGATTGCGTAATGCTCAGCGTGCGCTGTGACTACGATCCGACCGGCCTGCAACGAATCGGGAAATGTTCCGGCATACCGTCGTTCCAACTCACCACCACCGAGGAGGACGCATGGTTGCAGGTGCGCCATTTCATCGGCTCACCTGCGAAGGGAATGCCATGCCGGACGAATTCACCGTCCGTGTAGCGGTCATCGATGACCACGACATCATTCACGACGGTATCCGGGGCTGGTGTGCCCTCTCCGATCCTCCGGTCCAACTGGTCTCCGCTTACACGAGTCCCGATGAATTTCTGGCAGCCACAGCCGAGGACACCATCGACGCCGTAGTCCTCGATCTGCAGTTCCCGGACCGGGTGGTCGACCTGCGCGCTCTCACCGACGTCTGTGAGCGCGGATTCCGAGTTGTCGTCTATAGCCACTACACCGATACCCACCTGGTACTGGAATGCCTGGATCGCGGGGCGGTCACCTATCTCTCGAAAACCGAAGGGCGGCAGCACCTGCTGCCCGCGCTGCGAGCGGCCGCGGCCGAGCTCCCCTACCTGACCCCGACAATGGCGAAGGCGATGACCGCGGACCAGGCCGACACCCGACCCCACCTGAGCAACCGCGAACGAGAGATCCTGATCAACTGGTTCCAGACCGAATCGAAGACGCTGGTCGCCAAGAGCCTGTACATATCGGTGAAGACCATCGACACCCACCTCGATCGGATCCGAACCAAATACGCCGCGGTGGGCAGGCCGGCCAAGACCAAGGCCGCTCTGGTGGTGCGAGCCATTCAGGACGGCATCGTCAGCACCGATGACCTGTGAAGCCGACTCTCGGGAGGGCGGCGAAATCGGCACCGCCCTTGCGCACCGCAGTGGTGTGCAAGACTTGCGGGTAGGTAGCGATGGCACGAAATCTCCGTTCGGCCGCGCCACTCGACAGGGTTCCGGCGCGGTATGTCCCATCGGCCGTACAGCTCGCCCCGCGGTCGGTGACCATCCCGAGGAAAGCGAAGGAAGCGCAGTGCATCCGAGTTATGCCGACGTGACCGCGGCAGCCGACCGCATCTCCGGACAGATCCGACCGGTCGTGATGGCGCGAGCCGATGCCGACACCGTGCCGGTCGACGGGCAGGTGTGGCTCGCACTCGAACACATGCAGCACACCGGCAGTTTCAAGGCGCGCGGGGCCGCGAATTTCACACTCGCACACCGGGAACAGGGGCAACTGCCGAAGGTGGGTGTCACCATCGCCTCCGGCGGCAACGCCGGAGTGGCGTGCGCGTGGGCGACGCGGCTGGTGGACTCCGCCGCCACCGTGTTCCTGCCGGACTCCGCACCCGTGGTGAAAGTGAACCGGTTGAAAGCGTTGGGAGCACAGGTGCTTTCGGGCGGGGCGAGCTATGCCGACGCGGCCGCCGACTGCCAGCGCTACGCCGACGTCACCGGCGCGCTGCGTTCGCATGCCTACGACGACCCCTACATCGCGGCCGGCGCTGGCACGCTGCTCGATGAAATCGCCGACCAGTTGCCGAATCTCGACACGGTCGTCGTCTCCGTCGGCGGCGGTGGACTGCTGACCGGAATCACCGTGGCCGCCAACCATCACGGCGTGCGCGTGGTCGCGGTCGAACCCGAGAACTGTCGGGCGTTCAATGCCGCACTGGAAGCAGGGCACCCGGTGGACGTCGAAATCGACTCCGTCGCAGCCGACTCCCTCGGGGCCCGCCGCGCCACCGCCATGGCCCTGTCGGCGGCCGCCGAAGGCGAAGTGCGCTCCGTCCTCGTCAGCGACGCCGACATCATCGCCGCCCGGCAATCCCTGTGGGACACACGCCGTCTCGCGGTCGAACACGCCGCCGCCACCGCCCTGGCCGCACTCCACTCAGGCGCCTACGTGCCCGCCCACGACGAGCGCACCGCCGTCATCGTCTGCGGCGCCAACACCGACCCCAGCGACCTCGTCGGAAACTGACCCGCCCTGAACCCGCTGCCGCCGAACGATTTCGGCGGCAGCGGCTCGGTCAGGACAGGTCGGTGGTGATTCGGGCTGCGGCGGCGGTGCCGGAGGCCGCGCAGGCCGGGACGCCGACGCCGTTCAGATAGGACCCGGCCAGGGCGAGACCCCGGAGATCCGCTGTGGCGGAACGCAGGTCGGCGATGCGGGTGAGATGGCCCGGGGCGTACTGGGGAAGGCCGCCGCGCCAGCGTTGGACCACGGCGTGCAACGGGCGAATGTCGAGGCCGGTGACTGTGGTGAGGTCTTCGGCGGCGGCTCGGATCAGGTCGGCGTCGGACCAGTACAGCAGGGTGTCGTCGCCGAAGCGGCCGAAAGAGGCGCGGACCAGGGCGACGTCGCGGGCGGCCAGGTGCGGCCACTTGCGGCTGGAGAGGGTGAACGCCTTGGCGCGCAATGATTCATCGGTGGCGACCAGGATTCCGGAGTTCTCCGGGAGGGCGGTGTCCGGTGCGAGTGCCAGCGCGACCACCGCGGAGGAGGCCAGCTCGATTCCGGCCGCCAGGTCGGCAGCCTCCGGAGCGATCCCACGCAGCAGCCGGGCGGTCACCGGGGCCGGGGTCGCCAGCACCACGCCATCCACCGCACCGATCGGATCGAGATGCCAGCCCGTCGCGGTGCGGGTGAGACCGGTTACCGCCGTGCCGGTTTCGACCTTGACGTCGGCGGCGGCACGCAGCGCGTCCAACAGCGCCCGATAGCCGTCGCGGATACCGCCGAACACCGGAGCGGTACTGGGCGCGGGCAACGCCTGCGCCACCGCCCGCGTCAAACTCGTCGCGCCCCGATCCAGCGCGGCCGCCAGCGTCGGCAACGCCGCCCGCACCCCGATCGAATCCGCCAGTCCCGCATACACTCCGCCGAGCAGCGGGTCGACGCTACGCCGCACCACCTGCTCCCCGAACCGCTCCCGCACCAGTTCCCCCACCGACACATCCGAGCCCGGCTCCCACCGCAACGGCCGCTCCGGCTCCGCGGCCACAGCGGCCATCGTCGCCGCGTCCACCAGCCCCGCAACCGATTCCGCCCCGCCCGGAATCCCCATCAGCGTGCCCGCCGGCAGCGGATGCCCCACCCCCTCCGACCACACCAGCGGCCGCCGCCCCGCCGGGTAGACCAGCTGATCCTCGATCCCCAACTCCCGCATCAACTCCGGAATCTCCGGCCGCCGCCCCACGAACGCCTCGGCCCCCAAATCAACCGGTTCACCCGCGATATCGACCGTCCGCAAAATCCCGCCGACCCGATCCCGCTGTTCGATCAGCACCAGTTCAGCGTTCTCCCCCAACGCCCTCCGCAACCGATACGCGGCAACCAGCCCACTGATCCCGCCCCCGACCACCGCGATCCGCATCGACCACTCCTCGTCACCTAGCGCCAGCCGCGCCCCACACCGATGGCAAGCCCGCGACCGCGACGGCACCGGTCCGCCGCCGCTTCTCCCGCAAACCTACTCCCGCCGCTCCCCCCGACCCGCGCCCGCCCGCCGACCCCCGCACCCATCACCCCACGTCAAAGCACATCGACCGAAGCCGTCCGCAGGTGCGTGTTCGACACCACACCCCCGGACCAACAGCACAACAGCGACAGCCGGATCAGGCTCAGGGCCCGGCGGTGAGCTCGGCTCGAAGGTCGGCGGCGGCGCGCAGGACTCGCGACCATTCCTCGTCGGTGGGATCGACCGGCTCATGCTCGGTGAAGTGGGGGTTGAGTTGGACTTCGGAGTCGGAGTACAGCTCGGTCACCCGGTCGAGCATGGACTCGACCCGGTTGCGGCCCAACCTTTTTCGCAGCCACTCCAGCACAGTGTCGAGGGTCTCGATCGGGTCGGGGGTCTCGATGCGGACGGCACCGCCGCAGCGGGCCAGCTGCTCCTGGTAGCGGTCCTCCCAGAACTCGATGCGCCAGCCGGGCCACAGCTCGTGCAGCGCCGAGAGCAGGCCGGGCTCGGTGAAACCGATCCAGACGCCGATGGTCCGGGTCACGGTGTCCACGTGCAGACCACCGGTCGGCGTCCTGAACAGCTCCAGGTCCGCGACATCGCCCGCGGGCAGCAGATCCAGCAGGGTGGGGCCGTGCCACGCGGTGTGATCGGTTTCGCCCAGCGGGTACACGCGCAGCCCGGCGACGGACTCGACGGTGAGGAGATGCTCCACGTACTCGAAGTCGTCGAGCACTGCGGTGTCGACAAGTCGGCTGCCTGCCAGAAAGCGGACGTGAGCGCGATCGACACCTACCGCCGCGGCGAGATCGCCGATGCCGTCGTAGGCCCACCGCAGCCGCCAGCCCGGCCAGGTACGGGCGAGCAGCGCGGCGAAAACCTGCTTCCTCTCGACCTTCCAGAGCAGCTGATCGCCGTAGTAGATGAGCTGCCGGTCGACCAGATCCAGGACCGCGCCACCCTCGGCCCAGGCGTCGTCGAGCCATTCGTGGACCGGGTCGCACAGCCGTTGCGCATCGATGAAACGCCCGGCTGCCTCGGGACCGGCGACCAGCACCGAGGCGATGGTGTCGGCGGCCCAGTGCGAGTAGTGCAGCCGCCAGCCATCGCGGTCGATCAGGACGAAATTGGCTCTGGCACCCATGCGGGGACGGTAGCGCGCCCGAACCCCTATCCCCGCATGGTTTTTCGGTCAGAGCGGGCTGGGGAGGCTGTGGATGAGGGCGACCGTGTCGGTGATGACGGTGGGGTCGGTGTTGGGGAGGACGCCGTGGCCGAGGTTGAAGATGTGGCCCTTGGCGCCGAGGGTGAGGGCCTTGTCGGCCTCGTGCGCGATGCGGCGGACCTCGGATTCGACGGCGGCGGGGCCGGCGAACAGGACGGCGGGATCGAGGTTGCCCTGCAAGGCTTTTCCGGGGCCGACGCGACGGGCGGCCTCGTCGAGGGGGATGCGCCAGTCGACGCCCACGACGTCCGCGCCCACTTCGCCCATGGCGTGCAGCAGTTCTCCGGTGCCGACACCGAAGTGGATGCGCGGGATGCCCGCGTCGGCGATCTCGGTGAAGACCCGTTCCGAGTGCGGCATAACGTATTCGCGGTACTGGGCCAGCGACAGGGCGCCCGCCCAGGAGTCGAACAGCTGCACGGCGTCGACGCCCGCGGCGATCTGGGCGCGCAGGAATTCGATGGTGATGTCGGTGAGCACGCCCAGCAGCTGATGCCAGGTCTCCGGGTCGGCGAGCATCATCGCCTTGGTGCGCTCGTGGTTCTTGCTGGGCCCGCCCTCGACGAGGTAGGACGCCAAAGTGAACGGGGCACCGGCGAATCCGATCAGCGGGACCTGATCGAGCGCGTCCAGCAGCAGCTTCACTCCGGACGTGACCGCACCCACCTCCTCGGCGCGCAGCCGCGGCAGTGCGCGCACGTCGGCGACGGTGCGCACCGGGTTCGCCACCACCGGGCCGACTCCCGGCACGATGTCCAGGTCGATGCCCGCGGCCTTGAGCGGAACGACGATGTCGGAGAACAGGATTGCCGCGTCCACGTCGTGGCGGCGGACCGGCTGCATGGTGATCTCACACACCAGCTCCGGATCGAAACAGGATTCCAGCATGCCGACCCCGACACGGAGTTCACGGTATTCCGGAAGGGACCGACCGGCCTGTCGCATGAACCACACCGGACGCCGATGCGGCACGCCGCCGTTGGCGGCGACGAGGAAGGGGGCATCGGTCAAGTGGCGTCGACTGTGAGTGCTCATCACGGTCATCGTAAAGGGGACCCGGCGGCGCGCCTCGCACTACTCGGCCCCCCGTGGGTCTACCGTGCCATTCGTGACACCGCTCGACTTCCGCGACGGCGCCGCCCCGACCCCGGAGCCCGAAGAACCCGCCAGGTTCCGCGCCGCGGTCGAGGCCATGGGAACCGCATCAGTGCATCCTCGAATCGAGCTCGCACCGATCCGGCCGCCACAGCGCCTGGCCCCCTATTCCTACGCACTCGGCGCGGAAGTCACCCGACCCGACACCAATGTGGTGCCCGTCGACGCCGACGGTGACGCGTTCGGCCGGTTGATCCTGCTGCACGATCCGGCCGGGCAGGAAGCCTGGCACGGCGTCTTCCGGCTGGTCGCCTACGTCCAGGCCGACATCGACTCCGCGCTCGCCGCCGACCCGCTGCTGCCCGAGGTGGCGTGGAGCTGGCTGGTCGACGCCCTCGATTCGCGGACGCCGTTCACCGCGCTCGGCGGCACGGTCACCGCCACCAGTTCGGTCCGCTACGGCGACATCGCCGGACCGCCGCGCGCACACCAGCTCGAGGTGCGGGCGTCCTGGACGGTCGGTGACACCGAACTGCGGCCACACGTCGAGGCCTTCTGCGAGGTGCTCGCCTACGCGGCCGGACTGCCGCCCGCCGGGGTAACCCGGCTGGACGTCAGCCGCGACGACCATCCCGGATAGCCACCATCGCGAAAATCCGCACTGTAGCGCGGAAATAGCCCTTTGCCTGCGAGAACGTCTGTACTACAACGAAATCGACAGGTGACCCGTACGATTCCCAATGGCCCGACGCAGTGTCAAGGCCGGCCGTTTCACCGACGTGACGCGGCTCGCCACTGCCCTACCCGTAAAGTTCAAGACCATGTCCGTACCAGATGAACCCGAAGCCACTGCCGCGGTACCGCTGCTCGCGCCAGTGGACGGTGTGCCGCCGGTATTGGACACCGCCGCCGAGATCGCCGCCGCCGCCGCCCGCCTCGCCGCCGGTAGCGGTCCGCTCGCCGTCGACGCCGAACGCGCCTCCGGCTTCCGCTACTCCAATCGCGCCTACCTGATCCAATTGCGGCGCGCCGGAGCCGGCAGCTTCCTCATCGACCCGATC
The DNA here is from genome assembly GCF_045161165.1 of Nocardia sp. NBC_00511. NCBI lineage: Bacteria > Bacillati > Actinomycetota > Actinomycetes > Mycobacteriales > Nocardiaceae > Nocardia > Nocardia sp. NBC_00511. The sequence continues at coordinate 1,110,862 of NZ_CP107849.1, read as the reverse complement.
CCCGTGGACGGCGACCTGCAACCGCTCGCCGACGCCATCAACGGCCTGGAATGGGTGCTGCACTCCGCCGATCAGGACCTACCCGGACTGGCCGAACTCGGGCTGTACCCCGCGCGGCTCTTCGACACCGAACTCGGCGGTCGCCTGGCCGGATACGAGCGGGTCGGGCTGGCCGCCATGGTGGAACGCCTACTCGGGCGGGAACTCAAGAAGGGCCACGGCGCGGCCGACTGGTCCACCCGCCCGCTGCCCGACGACTGGCTCAACTACGCCGCCCTCGATGTGGAGCTGCTCCTGGAGCTGCGTGACGGCGTCGCCCTCGAACTCGACGAGCAGGGCAAATCCGATTGGGCGGCACAGGAATTCGAACACGTCCGCAACGCCGAACCCTCCGCTCCCAAGGCGGACCGCTGGCGGCGCACCTCCGGCATCCACACCCTGCGCCGCACCCGCCAGCTCGGGATCGTGCGCGAACTGTGGACCACCCGCGATCGGCTGGCCCGGCTGCGTGATGTCGCGCCCGCCCGCATCCTGCCGGACTCCGCGATCGTCGCGGCCGCCACCAACGAGCCCAAGACCATCGCCGGACTGCGCGCCCTGCCGATCTTCGGCGGCCCGCGTCAGCGCCGCTACTCCCGCGAGTGGCTGGGCGCGGTCGAACGCGCCCGCGCCCTGCCCGACAACGAGCTGCCGCCGCTCACCCAGCCCTTCGACGGACCGCCCCCGGTCAACCGCTGGGAACGCCGCGACCCGGCCGCCGCGGCGCGTTTGCAGGCGGCTCGCTCGGCCATGACGGATCTCTCCGGCGAGGTGTCGATCCCGGTCGAGAATCTGCTCACCCCCGACCTGTTGCGGCGGATGTGCTGGGACGGTCTACCCAAGACCGTCACCGATGGTGAAGCGCCCGGACTCATCGACGACTATCTGACCGCGGGCGGCGCTCGGCCCTGGCAACGCGGACTGGTCGTGCCTCGTCTGGCCGCCGCGCTGTACCCCGTCGCGGACTGACCAGGGTTTCGGTGCCCCCGTAGTTCGGGGGTCACCCCTTTTTTGCATCACATGTATTTCACTCTGACTGGGAGCAGGATTCCGCTCGACCAGCACCCAGATAGCGGACCCGGCAGCTCTGACCTGCTCGGATCCGGCAGCCGGCATTGACGAAACGGCTGCCGCGCTTCGGCTTTCGTACCCGACTCAGTCCAGGAACTCGGGAGGGCGGCGGTCGCGGCGAGCGCGGATGGCCTCGTCGAAGTTGTCGGTGGTGAGGCGGACGTAGAGCTGGGCCAGACCCTCGCTCTGCATGTGGGATTCGAAACTGCCCGCCTCCAAACCACTCCAGAGCAGGCGTTTGGTGAGTTCGCCGCCGACCCGGCTCCAGCGGATGATCTGGTCGGCGGTGTCGTAGGCGGATTCGAGCAGCTTGTCGCCGGGGACCACACGGGAGACGATGCCGATGCGTTCGGCCTCGGTGGCGTCGACATCACGACCGGTGAGCATGATCTCGAAGGCGCGAGTCGAGCCGATGGCCCGCGGCAGGGTGTAGCTGATGCCGAGTTCGGCGGAGGTCAGGCCGTTGTTGATGCCCGCGGCACGGAAGTAGGCGTCCTCGGCGGCGATTCGAATATCGGTGCCCATGGCCAGACAGAACCCGCCGCCGATGGCCGCGCCGTTGATGGCGCTGATCACCGGCTGATGCATGCGCCGGATGGTCAGCATCACGTTGTCGAGCAGTGCCATCGAGCGCCGCGCGATGCTGGTGCGGCTCAACCCTTCCACCCCGGGCACCTTGCCCGCGTGGGTCAGATCCGCGCCCGAGCAGAATCCGTGTCCCGCGCCGGTGAGCACCACCGCGCGCACATCGTTGTCGGCGGCCACCGCCTCGAGGGTCTCCCGCAGCGGCACCATCACGTCGAACGCCATGGCGTTCATCCGATCCGGGCGGTTGAGGGTGACCAGCGCGATGTGTGGACGGGGCTTGTCCACGAGCACGAACGACATGCGAACTCCTGACCGGAAAACTGAAACCTGTTTCAGAATCTACGCCAGGAGTTCGCTCGCGCACACCACAATCACCTCGGGACCGCGACCGGCGGCGGGAACATTCTTCCAATCTTCCAGGCGGGTGGCGGGTCGATAGTGGGTGTTGCCCCACTCATCGACTGCGACAGGACACCTCGTGCGGATTCTCATTTCCGGTGCCGGTATCGCCGGACCCGTGCTGGCGTATTGGCTCACCCGACAGGGCTTTTCGGTGACGGTGGTCGAGCGTGAGCCCGCGCCACGCAAGACCGGCGGGCACGCGGTCGACCTGTTCCGACCTGCGATGGACATCTCGGAGAAGATGGGCGTGCTGCCGCGGATCGAGGCGCACGCCACCGGCACCAGCCGCCTCACCCTGTGCCCGGAAGGCACCCTGCGACCCGCCCGGGCCGACCTGGCGAGAATCTTCGGGGCCACCTCCGACCGGCACGCCGAGATCATGCGCGACGACCTCAGCGAGATCTACTACGACGTCACCCGTGCCGATGTCGAGTATCTGTTCGGCGATTCGATCACCGAGCTCTCCCCCGACGGCGCGGTGCGCTTCGCCCATGCCGCACCGCGCGAGTTCGACCTGGTGGTCGGCGCGGACGGACTGCATTCCACGGTGCGCCGCTTGATCTTCGGCGACGAATCCCGCCACACCGCCTACATCGGCGCGTACCTCGGGGTGCTGACCCTGCCGGATACCGCCGTCGACGACGGCGAACTGCGCATTCACGTCGGCGTCGGCCGCACCGCCGGAATCTACAACGCGCGCGCGGGTGCGGCGCGGGCACTGTTGCTGTTCCGCAGTGCGCGCGAACTCGACTGCCATCACCACGACACCGCACGGCAGAAAGAGTTGCTGCGCACCGCGTTCGACGGGATGGACACCGAGGTGGACGGCTGGCTCCAGGCGCTCGATCGCACTCCGGCGTTCTACTTCGACTCCATCACCCAGGTCCGCATGGACACCTGGTCGCGCGGGCGGGTGACGCTGGTCGGCGACGCGGGCTACTCCCCTGGCCCGGCCGTCGGCGGCAGCACCACGCTGTCCGTGGTCGGCGCGTACGTGCTGGCCGGGGAGCTGGCGCGGGCGGGCGGTGACCCCGAGCGCGCCTTCCCCGCCTACGAGCGGGCGATGGCCGCGCACGTGCTCGTCAGTCGCGCGATGGCGTTGCGGGCGGCCAAAACCCTGATCCCCACCTCGCGCCTCGCCGTGTCCGGCCTGGTCCAGGCCACCCGGCTGCTCTCGGTCCTGCCCGCAGGACCCAGCCGCGCCTTCCTGCGCCTGACCACCAAGAGCGCACGCGTCTACAACGCCATGACCGTCGCCGATTACGCGGTGCCACCGGCACTCTCCCGTCCGTCCGACGCCCGGGCTTCGACGGGCGTGGACACGGAAAGCTGAACAGCCCTGAACCAACAGTGCCCCCGATCTCTACCGATCGCGGGGCACTGAAGTGTTCGGGCTATTCCGCCGAGAGCAGGGATTCCGCCATGGCCGAATGGGTTCGGTCGTTCGCACCCAGCCATACGTGTACGCGGCTGGCGACCTCGCCGGGGGTGAGGCCCAGTTCCTGATGGATCTTGCCGCGCGCGGCGTGGTCCAGGAACTGTTGCGGGACACCGAGATCGCGAGTGGGAACATCCACCCCGGCGTCGCGCAGGCGGGCGGAGACGGTGGACCCGATGCCGCCGTGCAGGCCGCTGTCCTCCAGCGTCACCACCAGGCGGTGGTTTCCGGCCAGCTTGGCGATGGTGTCGGAGACCGGCAGCACCCAGCGCGGGTCGATCACCGTCACCGAAACACCCTCGGCCGTCAGCAGATCCGCGACCTTGAGCGCCAGTTCGGCGAACGCGCCGACCGCGATCAGCAGGACGTCGGCGTGCACCGAGTACGAGGTGGCGTCCGGAATGTCCGGCAGGCGAAGCACATCCACGCCCTCGAAGCGCTCGACCGCCGGAATCTCCTGCACGGCAGCGCCCTTGGGGAAGCGGATGGCCGTCGGGCCGTCGCTGATGTGCAGGGCCTCGGCCAATTCCTCACGCAGCGTGGCCGCGTCGCGCGGAGCGGCGACCCGGATGCCGGGCACGATGCCCAGCACCGAGAAGTCCCACATGCCGTTGTGCGACGCGCCGTCGTCGCCGGTGATGCCCGCCCGGTCCAGCACCAGGGTGACCGGCAGTTTCAGCAGCGCCACATCCATCAGCAGCTGATCGAAGGCCCGATTCAGGAAGGTCGAGTAGATCGCGACCACCGGGTGCATGCCGCCCAGCGCCAGTCCGGCCGCCGAGGTCATGGCGTGCTGCTCGGCGATGCCGACGTCGAACATGCGCTCCGGGAAGCGGTTCGCGAACGCGGACAGCCCCGTCGGACCCGCCATGGCGGCGGTGATCGCGACGATGTCGTCACGCTGCTCGGCCTGCGCGATCAGCTCGTTGGAGAACACCGACGTCCAGCTCTGCGCGGACGAACCGCCCAGCGGCTCACCGGTTTCCGGATCGATCTGATTGATGGCGTGCATCTGATCGGCCACATGGTCTTCGGCGGGCTTGTAGCCGCGCCCCTTCTGGGTGACCGCGTGCACGATGACCGGACCGCCGAAATCCTTGGCGCGCCGCAGCGCCGCCTCCAGCGCGACCTGATCGTGCCCGTCGACCGGGCCCACATACTTCATCCCGAGATCGCTGAACAGCTCCTGCGGAGCCACCGCGTCCTTTATCCCGGTCTTGATGGCATGCAGCATCGAATACGCCGAATCACCCACGCGCGGAATGCTCTGCACGATCCGCTTGGTGGCGTCGAGGGCGTGCTCGTAGGCGGGCTGGGTGCGCAGACCGGCGAGCCGCTCGGCGAGACCGCCGATGGTCGGCGCGTAGGAGCGGCCATTGTCGTTGACCACCACGATGACCGAGCGATCCTGCCCGGCGGCGATATTGTTCAACGCCTCCCAGCACATGCCGCCGGTGAGCGCGCCGTCGCCGACGACCGCGATCACGTGCCGCTTCTGCCGGGTCAGCGCGAACGCCTTGGCCATGCCGTCGGCGTACGACAGCGCGGCCGAGGCGTGCGAGGACTCCACCCAGTCATGAGCGCTCTCCGCCCGGCACGGGTAGCCCGAGAGGCCACCCTCCTTGCGTAGCGTCTCGAACCCGCCCTTACGGCCGGTGAGGATCTTGTGCACGTACGACTGGTGGCCCGTATCGAAGAGGATCGGGTCGGCGGGCGAGTCGAAGACCCGATGCAGAGCGATGGTCAGTTCCACCACCCCGAGATTCGGTCCCAGGTGCCCGCCGGTGACGGCGACCTTCCGCACCAGGAACTCGCGAATCTCCTCCGCCAGCTCGTGCAGCTCCGGTACCGACAGCCCGCGCAGATCCTCGGGCATGTCGACCCGGGAAAGCACTCCCACGGCTATTGCTCCCTCCGGCTGTCTCCTGTGTTTGCAACAGTCTACGGAGACCTTTCCGGCCCCCGATGCCAGGAACGAAACGCCACCTGCGACATCCGTTACGGATGTGAGGCTGCACACACATTACCCCGGTTAGAGTGGCCCGGTGGTCCCCTCCGGCGGCGTCGTGGCCCGCATCATCGACGAAGTGTACGAGCTGTGCCGGGCCGACACGTCGGGAACGCTGGCCGACTACATTCCCGAACTCGCGGCGGTGCAACCCGATTCGTTCGGCATCTGCCTGGCTACCGCCGATGGGCGGGTGTACGGCAGCGGCGATCTGGACACCGCGTTCACCATTCAGTCGATCTCGAAACCGTTCACATACGCGCTGGCCCTGGCCGATCGGGGGCTGGCGGAGGTGGCGCGGCGCATCGATGTGGAGCCGTCCGGGGAGCCGTTCTTCGAAATCAGTCTGGACCCCAAGACACAGCGGCCCCGCAACCCGATGATCAACGCGGGTGCGATCGCGGCCGCGTCACTCGTCAAGGGGCGTGACGCCGCCGACCGATTCGACCGAATTCGACAGAGCTACAGTCGATTCGCCGGACGTGATCTTCGACTCAACGAGGCCGTGTACGCCTCCGAGGCGCGCACCGGATACCGCAATCGGGCCATCGGGTACCTGCTGCGCGGCGCGGGCATCATCGACATCGATCCGGACGAAGCGGTCGACCGGTACTTCCGGCAGTGCTCGATCGACGTCACCTGCCGCGACCTCGCCGTCATGGCCGCCACCCTGGCGAACAACGGCGTCAACCCGCTGACCCGCGAACGCGCGCTGAGCCGTCCGCTGGTCGAGCAGGTGCTGTCGGTGATGACCACCTGCGGCATGTACGACGCGGCGGGCGACTGGGTGACCACCGTGGGCCTGCCCGCGAAAAGCGGTGTGGGCGGCGGGATTCTGGCGGTGCTACCCGGGCAGATCGGCATCGCCGTCTACTCCCCTCGCCTGGACGCGCACGGATCCAGCGCCCGCGGGGTGAAGGGCTGCCGGGAACTCTCGCACCGCCTCGGACTGCACTTCCTGCACGTCACCCGGGCGGCGCACACCGCGATCCGCACCTCCTACTCGGTGACCGAAGCACCCTCGCGGCTGCGACGCGATCCGGAGGAACTGGCGGTGCTGCGCGAATTCGGCGAACACGCTCGCATCTTCGAATTGCACGGTGACCTGCTGTTCGCGGGAGCCGAGACCACCGTGCGCGCGGTCGAGGACACGCCCGGTGAGCTCGAGGCCCTGGTCCTGGATCTGCGCGAGGTCGGCGACGTGAGCCCGATCGCCATCCGCATGCTCGACGACCTGCAAAGGGAACTGGCGGCCACCGGTGCCCGGGTCGCGCTGGTCGACCCCGAAGCCAAACTAGGCCATCTGACCTCCAGCCTCGACCCCGCCGACCCGCGCGGCCGGGTCTTCGCCGACCGCGACTCCGCCACCGAATGGTGCGAGCAACTGATCCTCGAACGCCATCAACCCGCCGGCTACGACGCGCCCGTCGCGCTCACCATCGACCGGCATCCGGCGCTGGCCGATATGCCCGAGGACGAACGCGACAGGCTCGCAAAGGAATTCGAGACCCGGACCGTCGCTCGCGGCGAATGCATCGTGGTGCGCGACAGCCCGCGCTGCGGATTGTTCCTGGTCCTCGACGGCCGGGTCCGCCTCACCTTCACCGACGCCTCCGGGCGACGTCACCGGCTGGTGACGCTCACCCCCGGCATGTCCTTCGGTGAGACCTCCATGCTGGCGGGCGTCCCGTACGCCAACGACGTGTACGCCGAAACCACTGTGCGCCTGGCGGTTCTACCGGTGAACAGGTTCGACCAGCTCACCAGCGACGCACCGCTGATCAAGCTCGCGCTGCTGGAACGGCTGGCGGCAGCCGCGTACACCCAGGCGGACGCCGCCATCCGCGCGGTCGCCGCACACGGCAATATCTGATCGCGCACTGCGATATTCGATTCGGACGGGCGGGCATCGCCGAAGACCCCTCGTCATCGGCAACGCCCGACGCTGTCCCACCCCGGCCGCCGAACTCGCCGAATCGTTTCCGCAGGAGAGTGATTCGGTTGAGTCCGGTGGGCAGATCCTGCGTGGCCCGCAGTGTCAGCGGTAGCCGTACTTCTCCCAGTTGGCCAGCACCCGCTCCTGGATCTCCACCGGCCAGCCGTTCTCGAAACTGCCCTTGACCGGTGCGCGCCCGGCGGGGAACAGGTCGGCGAGCAGGCAGTTGTAGATCACCTTGCCCGCCAGGAAGGAGTGCGCCTCCTCCGGCGAGAGGTAGACCGCGAGCTGGTCGGATACTGCTGCGGGATAGTGGAATTCGCCGCGATTCACATCCGGATGCGAGCGGGTGGCGAAGGCCCACACCACCTCGTCGAGGCTGGTGATGTCGACGTCGTCCTCGACCACCAGGATCTTGGGCGCGTTGACCGAGGTCTTGCCGGTGAAGATCACCTTGGCGATCAGATCGATCAGCTCGTGCGAACCCAGCCCGGTGGTCTCGTGCCAGTCCTGGCGCACGGCCAGGGTCAGCCAGTGCACGGCGGCCTCGAAGTTGTACCAGGCCGAGGAGATCGGCAGGCCCGCCTCGCGCAGCAGGTACAGGATCTCGGCGGCACTGGTGGTGCCGATGATGGTGTGGTCCTCCTCCACCGGCGGGCCCGCGGCCACGGTCGGCTGGATCGCGCCGTCGCGGTAGGTGATCGCGGAGACGTGGAAGACCGCCTTGGGGCTGGCCTCGGTGGCGTTGTAGCCGGGGAACTCGTTGAACGGACCCTCCGACACGGTCTCGTCCACGGCGATATGGCCCTCGATCACCATCTCGGCGGTGGCGGGCACCAGCAGATCGATGGTCTCGGCGGGCACCAACTCCAGACCCTCACCGAAAAGCGCTCCCAGGTAATGACTTTCGTCCTCACCCTCCGGAATCGGCATGCCGCCCACCCAGGGCAGGCCCGGCTCGACGCCGATGGCCAGCGCGATCGGCATCGGCTCACCGAGCTCGGTCCACTTGGCGCGGATGACACCCAGGTGCTGCGGTGCGGGGATCAGGCAGGCCAGAGTGTTCTTGTCGGAGATCATCATTCGGTTGATCGACCAGTTGGTCCAGGAACCGTCCGGGGTCTTGACGATGTTCATGCCGTAGGTCTGGATGTAGCGGCCGCCGTCGTTGCCGTGCAGCTTCGGGGTCGGGAACGCGAACAGGTCGATGTCCTCGCCCAGCATGACGTTCTGCTTGCAGGGCGCGTCGGCACGCTCGACCACCACGGGTGGAATGCCCGGCTTGGTGCGCGCGGCGGCGAGCATCTCGACGATCTGCTGACCGGTCGCGTCGGCGGGCAGCCCCAGCGCCAGCGCGATGCGCGCCAGCCGATGTGTCGGCGCCGACAGCGCGCCGGGCGCACCCAGCACCTGGAAGCCGGTGTCCTGGTAGCCGGTGATATTCGTGAACAGTGGTGCGGGCGCGCGCAAGTCGTAGGAGCGGCGGATGATCGCGCCGATCTCCAGGTTCCAGTCGACCTCGGTGTCGATGCGCTGGATCTCGCCGATCTCGGTGAGCGCGTCGATGAATTCGCGCAGGCTCTTCAGGTGGGCCACGGTGTGGTCACGTCCTTCGTCTCGGATTACTCGCCCCAGCGGGGCAGGTCGGGGACGTCGACACCCAGCAGGTCGAGGGCGCGACCGGCGGTGTGATCGACGATCTCGGCCACCGACTCCGGGTTCAGATAGAACGCGGGCACCGGCGGCATCACCACGCCGCCCATCTCGGTGACCGCGGTCATGGCGCGCAGATGTGCCAGGGTGAGCGGGGTTTCGCGCACCATGAGCACCAGGCGGCGACGCTCCTTGAGGGTGACGTCGGCGGCGCGGGTGAGCAGATTGTCGTTGTTGGCGTAGGCGACCGCGGACAGCGTGCGAATCGAGCAGGGGGCCACGATCATGCCCGCGGTCCGGAACGAACCCGACGCGATGGCCGCACCGATATCGGCGGGACGGTAGACCACATCGGCCATGGCGGCCAGATCGTTTGCGCTCAAATCGGTTTCGTAGGCTCGCGTCTGCTGTCCGGCCGGGGTCACCACCAGGTGCGTCTCCACTCCGGCCTTGCGCGCCAACTCCAGCACCCGCACCCCGTAGGCGATACCCGTCGCCCCACTGATCCCCACCACCAAACGCCGCACTCCACTCACCGCATCAGCTTCGGCGATTCCCACAGTGGCGATCAAAGGGCAAAAGGGCGAGGATCGATAAGAAATGCTGATAGATGAGAACTCGCCACGCGAAACCCGGGTCGATCCCGCCGAATTGGAAGCCTTCCTGGTGTTGGCCGAGGAACTGCACTTCGGGCGCACCGCCGAACGACTCGGACTGTCACAGCCCCGGGTCAGTCAGCTCATCCGCAGCCTGGAGCGGCGCATCGGCCGCAGGCTCGTGGACCGCACCAGCCGCCGGGTGACGCTCAACCCACTCGGCGAGCATCTGCTCGAGCGGGTGCGTCCCGCCTTCGCCGATCTGCGCCGCGCCTTCACCGACACCCGCACCGCCGCACGGGGTTTGCGCGTCGGCTTCCTCGGGCCCTACAGCAGCACCCTGGATGCGCCGCTGGCGCGGTTCCGGGTTCGGCATCCCGAATGCGAGGTCTCGCTGATCCAGTTGCAGTGGACCGATATCTTCGGTCCGCTGCGGCGCGGGGCGGTCGACGTGCAGGTGTGCCTGGCCCCGGTCGAGCAGCCGGATGTGGTGGTGGGTCCGCAATTGGCGGTGTTCGGGCGGCTGCTGGCCATCGCCCGCGCGCACCCGTGGTCGAGTCGCGACAGCATCGATCTGGAGGAGCTGGCCGACCTGCGAGTCATCGGATCGCACGCGGATGTCGCGCCGGAATTCGCACGCACCTTCTGGCCGCCGGACCTCACGCCCGGTGGACGCCGGATCACCAAGATCACCGCCGCGCGCACCGAACCCGAGATGCTCTCCGCGGTCGCGCACAACAACGCGGTGTTCGCGACCACCACGGCCATGCCCACGTATTTCACCCACCCCGATGTGGTGTTCGTCCCACTCACCGGCCTGCCCGACGCCCGCGTCATGCTGGCCTGGCGGATCGACACCGACCATCCGAAGGTCGCCGAACTCGCCGCCCTGGCCGGTGGACAACCCTGAGGCGGTATACGCCCACCGGCGTAGCTGTGATTACGTCGACCGGCGCAGGCGTGTCGCTGCGAAGCGGCCTACGCTGGCGGACAACGAGATTCCTTCCCAACCGAGGCGAGTGCCATGACCGGATTCGATCCCGCGGTCTTCGGACCGCCCAGCGTGCGCGTCGGCACGTCCGAACGCGAACAGGCCGCCGCGGCCCTCGGCGAACACTTCGCCGCCGGACGCCTCGACGTCACCGAATACGACGACCGGGTGGGCCGCGCCTACACCGCGAAAACCGTCGCGGAACTGACGCCGCTGTTCGCCGACCTGCCCCGCCCGCAACCAGCGGCCGGGCGACTCACCTCGCCGGGCTCCCGCTCCTGGCCGCCGATGGCCGTCCTGATCATGGGCGCGGTGCTGCTGTTCGCGATCGTGTCCGCGGTGACCACGCACTTCTTCCCGTTCTTCCTGTTCCCGCTGATCATCATCGGGATCTTCCGGGCCCGGCGCGGCGGCGGCTACCGGCGCTCTCCCCGGTACCACCGGATGTGAGAGCTACCCTGGATTCGTGGGTGTCATAGGCGAACTCTTTCCCGGCAAGAAGCTGGAAGACGAAGGCAGCGGCGACAGCGACGGCCAGTCGCACCGCCCGCGCCTGGCCGTCGACCTCGACGCCGGAGTGATCCGGCTGTCCCCCACCCGCCCCACCGAACCCGACGAGCAGCCCGAAGCGCCCACCTCGCCGATGTAGTGCCCACCCGCTAGGGTGATCCGGTGCCGCGAGGGCTGCGGTAGTGCCGGTGGGCCCGCGGGGCCGGAGTAGGGGCGGAAACAGCGTGACCGACAACCAGGATGGCCGCTCGGACGCCCACGGAAACCCGAACCCCGGTGTGCCGGGCGGGTATCCGCAGCAGCCCTACGGACATCAGGACGCCTGGCAGCAACAGCCCGAATACGCCGAGACCCAGCGGGGATACGCCTGGGGTGGGCAGCCGGAGCAGCAAGCATGGGGCGCGCCCGAGCACGCGGGCTACGGCGCACAACCGCAGGCCGCGTACCCGGGATATGTTGCGGGACAGCAGCAACCGGAGCAGGCGGGATACGGCCAGCCGCAGTTCGCGGGCTACGCACCCGGCTTCTCGGGATACGGTGCCGGGCAGCAGCAGGCCGGTTATGGCACCGGGCAGCCCGGATACCCGGTCGGGGCCACACCGCCGCCGTATTACGGTGATCCACAACAGGTTTCGGGCTACGGTCAGCCGCCGACACCGCCGCCGGGGAACAAGCGACTATGGGTGATCCTCGCCGCCGTGGCCGCGGTGATCGTCCTGATCGGCAGCGGCATCACGGCTTTCGTGCTGACCCGCGACTCCTCCGACGGCTCCACCACCGCCGCCCCGGCCAGCACCGGCACCACCGCGCCCACCGGCACCAAGGCCGGGAGCGCGCCCACCAGCGGCGCGGCCCCGAAGAGCGGGTTGAAGACCGTGACCGCCCCGACCATGGGCATCGCCTACGACGTGCCCGCCGGGTTCACCGTCTCACCGGTCGCGACGACGTCCGCGCTCACCGGCAACGACGGCATGGTCATCGGCTACGGCCGTGCCACCGAGGGCGACGGCTACTGCCCCGGCTCCGCCTACCGCACCCTCGCCTTCGTCGCCCCGTCGATGCTCACCGACCCCGCCGCGGCGGCCACCAACGTGACGAAAATCGGTGTGGAGGGCGGGTATTCGGACCCGACCGGCGGCAAGCCCGGCGCACCCACCGCGGTCACCACCACCTCCGGCATCACCGGGCAGCAGGTCGAGGCCTCCGGTGCCTGGAAGCCCACCATCTCCGGTTGCACCACGTCGAGCTACTCGATCTACACCTTCGCCTTCACCGGTCCGCAGAAGACCACGCTGGCGCTGAGCATCCTCGTCGACCGCGGCACCCCGGGCGAGTTGCCCGCCGATCAGGCCAAGGCGATCATCGCCAGCCTGCGCACCGCCTCCTGAACGGGCGGCCCGCCGGTCCATAGACTGGCCGGGTGCCGCTCGTAGAGGTGACCCATCGCCCGGATCTGCCGGAGGCCGTGCTGCTGGAACTCGGTGCGCGACTGCCGCATCTGGTGTCGGTGGCCGTCGAATGCCCCGAGGAACCCTACGACCACGAGCTGCGACCCGGCGATGTGGAGGTGCGGTTCCGGCCGTGGGGTCGCTTCGATCGCTGCGGCGTGGACGTGGTGATCGAGGTCCGCTCCAAGTACTTCGATTCGCGCGCGGGCAACCGGCAGGAACGCTGTGACGAGCTGCTCACCGAGCTCGAGAAGTTCATTGACGCCGAGATCGGCATCTATCTGTCACTGCCCGTCGCGGCCTGGGCGCAGAGCGAATAGTCAAGCCGCGGGCGGGGTTTCGGCCACCTGCTCCGCACCCGCGCGGCGGTGCTGCCGCCACTTCCAGTAGGCCAGCGCCAGGAGTGCCACGACCGGGATCACGAACACCAGGTCGGAGTCGATGCGCCGGGCGATGACCGTGAACGACTGGCCCACCAGGTATCCGGCCAGCACCAGCGCCGAGCCCCACAGGATCGCGCCCGCCGTGCTGGCGAGCAGGAAGGTGCGGAAAGGCATGGGCGACATGCCGACCAGTTGCGGGAGCATGGTGCGGAAGAAGGCGCTGAAGCGGCCGATCAGGATCGCCCATGCCCCGCGGCGGCGCAGGAACTCCCCCGCGCTGTCGATGTCGGTGCGGTAGCGGTCGAAGATCGACCACCGCAGCATGCGGGTGCCGTAGCGGCGCCCCAGCCAGTAGCCGATGCTCGCGCCGACGATCGCGGACACGATGACCAGCGCGAGGGTGACCGGGATGCCCAGGTGCCCCTGACTGGCGGCCACGCCCGCGAGGATCGCGGCGGTGTCGCCGGGGACCAGCAGTCCCAGCACCATCGACTCCTCGGCGACCACCAGCAGCCCGACCACCACATAGGTCCAGACGGCGGGGAAGCCGAGTATTCGCTGTAGCAGCGAGTCCATAGCCAGGGACGCTAACCGGCGCGTGCCCGAGATCGGCGCAGCCACGCACTGTTCCGCCGATTCAATCACTGATTGAATTACTGATTGAAACGTGTTTCACTCGATGGCATGGTCGAGAAGGTCACGGTGACGGGAACCCGCGAACGGCTGCTGGCCGCCGCCGAGCAGTTGCTGCTCACCGAGCCCTACGACGAGGTGTCCGTGCGCGCCATCTGCGCGGCGGCGGGCGCGAATCCGGCTGCCGTGCACTATCACTACGGCTGCAAGGAGGCGCTGGTCGGCGCACTCATCGAGGACCGGCTCGGACCGCTGTGGGCCACCGGGCTGGCGGAGGCGACCGCCGGACGCGATTCGGTGCCCGCGGTGGTGGACACCATCCTCGCGCCGTTCCGGGAACTCGCCCTGGATCCGCTGGGCCGCCTGCACCTTCGGCTGCTGGCGCGCTTCGTGATCGGCAGGCACCTGACGCAGTGGCAGGGGCCGTGGTTCCGGATGGACTCGTGGGCGGCGCTGCTGCCCGAACTGCGACCCAGCCTGGCGCGGCGGCGCTGGATGCTCGCCTTCGACCTCATCATCATGCGGTTCGGCAGTCCCGAGATCGAGGATTCCGGGATGTCCGACGCCGCCGTGACGGCCCTGCGAGATTTCGTGGTGGCCGGACTCACCGCACCGGGAGAACACTCGTGACCGATATCTTCACCCCCGCCCGCCTCGGGCCGATCACCTTGCGCAACAGGGTGATCAAGGCCGCCACCTTCGAAGGACGCACCCCCGACGCGCTGGTCACCGACGACCTCGTCGAATTCCATCGCGAAGTGGCCGCGGGCGGGGTCGGCATGACCACGGTCGCGTACTGCGCCGTCGCGCCGGGCGGGCGCACCGATCACCATCAGCTGTGGATGCGACCGGAAGCCGTTGCGGGACTGCGGAAACTGACCGACGCCGTGCACGGCGAAGGGGCGGCGGCGAGCGCGCAGATCGGGCACGCCGGGCCGGTGGCCAACGCGGCGTCCAACCGGGTGCCCGCGCTCGCGCCGACGCGGATGTTCAGCCCGCTCAGCATGAAGGTGATGCGGTCGCCCGACGAGGCCGGGATCCGGGAAGTCATTGCCGCGCACGCGAATGCGGCGCGGCTGGCCGAGGAGTCGGGCTTCGACGCGATCGAGATCCACTTCGGCCACAACTATCTGGTCAGCTCGTTTCTGAGCCCGCTGCTCAATCATCGCCGGGACCGGTGGGGCGGATCGCTGGACAATCGGGCACGGATGGCTCGCGAAATCGCCCGCGCGGTAAGGGAAGCCGTCGGTGATCGGCTGGCGGTCACCGCCAAGCTGAACATGGAGGACGGTCGGCGCGGCGGGCTCACCGTGCCCGAGAGTCTCCAGGTGGCGGCCTGGCTGGAGGTCGATGGAGCGCTCGACGCCCTCGAACTCACCGCGGGCAGTTCACTGCTCAATCCGATGCTGCTGTTCCACGGCGACGCGCCCCGGCGCGAATTCGCGAAAGTGCTGCCGGGACCGGCACGCTGGGGTTTCCGGCTCGTCGGCCGCGCCTTCCTGAAGGAATACCCGTATCAGGAGGCGTTCCTGCTCGAACGCGCCCGGCACTTCCGGCGTGAGCTGAGCATGCCGCTGATCCTGCTGGGCGGCATCACCAACCTCGACACCATGAACATCGCGCGGGCCGAGGGCTTCGAGTTCGTCGCCATGGGCCGCGCCCTGCTGCGCGAGCCGAACCTGTTGCGGCGCATCCAATCCGATGCGAGCACCCGTTCGGCGTGCGTGCACTGCAATGCCTGCATGCCCACCATCTACACCCGCACCCGCTGCGTCTTCCGGCCCGACCGGACGATGCTCACGCTCGAGGAGACACCCCAGCTATGAGTGCTCGACTGTCCGGCCGCGTCGCATTGATCAGCGGAGCGGCCTCCGGCATGGGCGCGTCCCATGCGCGCGCCTTCGTCGCCGAGGGCGCGTCCGTGGTGATCGGTGACATCGCCGACGAGGCGGGTGCGAAGCTCGCCGCCGAACTCGGTGACGCGGCGGTATTCACCCACCTGGACGTGACCCGCGGCGCGGACTGGGATCTCGCGGTCGCCACCGCGGTGGAGCGCTTCGGCAAGCTCGACGTGCTGGTCAACAATGCGGGCATCCTCGACGCCGGGCCGATCGGCACCTACACCGAGAAGCAGTGGCAGCACACGCTTTCCATCAATCTCACCGGGCCGTTCCTGGGATTGACCGCCGCCCGGGACGCGCTGGTGTCGGCGCGGCCGTCCTCGGTGGTCAATATCTCCTCGGCGGCCGGGATCCAGGGCGTGCCCGGCGTGCACGCCTACACGGCATCGAAATTCGGGCTGCGCGGACTCACCAAATCGGCCGCACTGGAACTGGCTCCGCACGGGGTGCGGGTGAATTCGGTGCATCCGGGCGGGATTCTGACCCCGATGCTCGGCGCGCCCGAGGGCACCACGCTCGATCGGGGTGCGAACACGCTCAAAAGGCTCGGGCTGCCGGAGGAGGTCACCTCGCTGGTGGTGTACCTCGCCAGCACCGAATCCAGCTACTGCAACGGCGCGGAGTACGTCGTCGACGGTGGCATGACGGCCGGACGGGCCTGAAAACGCCGGGTGCGCCGGATGATTCCGGCGCGCCCTGTCACGTCACTGCTTGTAGGTCGCCAGGAAGCGGCCAATGCGTTCGATGATCGCCTCCAGTTCGTCGGCGTGCGGCAGCGTCACGATCCGGAAGTGGTCGGGCTTGGGCCAATTGAAGCCGGTGCCCTGCACGATGTGGATCTTCTCGCGCAGCAGCAGATCCAGCACGAAGCGCTCGTCGTCGTGGATCGGATACACGTCGAGGTCGATGCGCGGGAAGGCGTACAGCGCGCCCTTCGGCTTCACGCACGAGATGCCCGGAATCGCGTTGAGCGACTCCCACGCCCGATCCCGCTGCTCGTGCAGTCGACCACCCGGCAGGGTCAGATCGTAGATGCTCTGATGCCCGCCGAGCGCGGCCTGAATCGCCTGCTGCGCAGGGACATTCGCGCACAGCCGCAGGCCCGCGAGCATGGTGAGACCCTCGAGATAGCTCTGCGCGTGCTCGGTCGGGCCCGACACCACCAGCCAGCCCGAACGGAAACCGGCGGCGCGGTAGGACTTCGAGAGCCCGGAGAAGGTGAGGCACAACAGATCCGGGGCCAGTGACGCGGTCGCGGTGTGGGTCAGGTCGTCGTAGTAGATCTTGTCGTAGATCTCGTCGGAGAAGACCACCAGATTGTGGCGGCGGGCCACCTCCAGGATGTCGCGCAGCACATCGTCCGAATACACCGCGCCCGTCGGGTTGTTCGGGTTGATGAGCACGATGGCGCGGGTGCGGTCGGTGATCTTGGATTCGATATCGGCGACATCGGGGAACCAGTCCGCGCCCTCATCGCAGATGTAGTGCACCGGGCGGCCGCCGTTGAGGGCGGTGGCGGCGGTCCACAGCGGGAAATCCGGTGCGGGAACCAGGACTTCGTCGCCGTTCTCCAGCAGCGCCGTCATCGCCATCATGATGAGTTCGGAGACGCCGTTGCCGAGGAACACCTCCTCCACGTCGACATCCGCGAGGCCGAGGGTCTGGTAGTAGTTCACCACCGCGCGCCGGGCCGAGAGCAGACCCTTCGAGGAGGAGTAGCCGCTCGACAGCGGCAGGTTGCGGATCATGTCCTGCAGCAGTTCCGGGGGCGCTTCGAAACCGAAGGGCAGCGGGTTGCCGGTGTTGAGCTTCACGACGTGGTGCCCCTCGGCCTCCAGGCGAGCCGCCTCCTCTGCGACCGGTCCGCGGATCTCGTAGGACACGCCCGCCAGCTTGCTCGACTGCTTGACCTGCATGAAACAACCCCTTCTCGTGTGGTTGCCGCACACTCTACTTGGAAAATCCAAGTTTGCACTTGGTATTTCCAAGTTGTTGGTTACAGTGGGGTCGTGTCACGCCGAAGCTATGACCACTACTGCACCGTCAGCCGCGCCCTCGATATCGTCGGCGACCGGTGGAACCTGCTGGTGGTCCGCGAATTGTGTTCCGGCCCGCGCCGATACAGCGACCTGTTCGCCGACCTGCCCGGCATCAGCACCGATGTGCTGGCCGCGCGCCTCAAGGACCTCGAACGCGACGGCATCCTCACCAAACGCCGCATCGGACCCCGCGCGGGCACCACGCTCTACGAACTCACCCCCGAGGGCGCGGCACTGCGACCGGTGCTGGACTCGCTGTCGACCTGGGGTTCGGGGTTGCTCGGCGAACGACGACCCACCGACGCCGTCCGCGCCCACTGGTTCGCGCTGCCGCTCGGCAACGCCGTCGCCGCGCACATCGGCACCGGCACCGTCACCGTGCACATCGGCGACACCAGCTTCCACTACGTGATCGACGACACCGGGATCACCCATCACGACGGGCCCGCCGACAGCGCCGACCTCGAACTGCGCCTCGACCTCACCGAAGCCACCGAAATCGCCACCGGGGCACGCCCACTCGTCACCACCGCGGACCCCGCCGCCTGAGCGCGGCGCGGGTTGCCGCTCCGCGCGCATCGGTAGCATCGGCGGGGTCCCATCCGCATCCGAGCCCGGAGGAACCCGTGACCAGCAGCGACAACGCCCTCGGCACGATCACGACGATCGGATCCGGCAGCGCCTACGGCACACCCGACACCATGCGGGTATCGCTGTCGATCGAGACCCGCGCCGACACCGTCGCCCGCGCCTACAGCCGGGCCGGAGAACGCGCGGACGCGGTGATCGGCGTGCTGCGCGGGGACGGCGTGCCCACCCGCGACATCAACACCAGCGGACTGACCGTGCGCGCCGACACCGTGTGGACGGACGGCAACCGGGAGAAGCTGATCGGCTACATCGCCGGAACCTCGCTGACCATCACGCTGCGCGATATCGCGAATTCGCAGGGCGAGACCAAGAACGGGGACGGCGGGCCCGCCGCGATCATCGCCCACGCGGTCGACGCGGGCGGTGACGACGTGCGCCTCGGCGGACTCACCCTCACCGTCGCCGACGAGGAAGCCCTGATGGCCGGCGCCCGCGACGCGGCCTGGGATCACGCGCTCGCCAAGGCCGAACAGTACGTCCGCCGCGCCGGCGGCACCCTCGGCCCGGTGATCGAAATCACCGAGGACACCAGCGTTTCCGCGCCCTCCCCGCGCATCGCCTTCGCCGCGAGCAAGATGGCGGCCCCGGGCGAAGCGATTCCGGTCCAACTCGGCGAGAGCCAACTCAGCGCCGACATCCGCGTCACCTGGAAGCTGAACTGAGCGCACTTCTTTCCCGCTGACAGACCGGTTGCTGTCCGCCGGATTCGCGAGAGCTGCGGCGTCAGGCCTCGAGCTGCGCCAATAGGGCCGTTGCCCGAACCAGGGTGAGCTGCACGCGAAACCTGGTGGCGTCGGCGCGATTTCGATGCGGGTACGGGTCCTCGGAGGTGAGGCCGCGCAGGTCGTGCAGCAGCCGGGTGCCGTCGGCGATGGTGAGGCGACCGGTGTCGACCAGATGGCGCACGTTGCGGGTGGCGTCGAGGTCGCCGGTTCCCGCCGCGTACGCGGTGAGCTGAGTGAGCGCGGCTCGAAGTCGCTTCTCGCAGGCGGAGAATCGCTCGCGCGGATAGTGCGCGAGCGCCTTGCGCAGGTGATCCAGCGCGGTCTGCAACCCGCGCACCTCCAACTCGGTCTCCAGCAGCGCCATCCGCTCAGCGAGCCGAACCGGCAGCTGCGCAGTAGGTTTCAGCCGACATCGCGTCGCCGCCTCCAACCCTCCGCTGCCCGCCCGCGACACCGTCATCCGGTACCCGTCCACCAGCAGCGCCTTGCGCAGTCTCGGAAACCATTGCGGCAGACTCTTCTTCGCCAGCGACTCCCCCGCCAGGAACCGCTCCACCGTCGCCTCCACCAGATCCAACAGCGCCCGATCCGCCTGCGCGTCTCCCCGCGCCGCCGCGATCCGCGCCCCATAAACCGGCACCACCAGCCGCCCCCAATAGCTGTCGGCATTCACCCACAACGGCGCGCTGTACTCCGCCCGCTTGAGATCCACCCCCAACAGCAACGCCTCCAGGGAATGGAACCGCGACTGATCCCCATAGATCAGCTCGACCACCGACGCCAACGTCGGATCCGACAACGTAGTCACGCCCCCATCTTCACCCACCCCCACCCTCCCGTCCCCCCAACGCATCCCACTCCCCGAGATCCCCCGCCCAAACCAGACAAACCCACCGCTCCGGGGTCAGGCGGGTTCGAGGAGGGTTATGCACTCCACGTGGTGGGTGCCGGGGAAGGCGTCGAAGACTCGGAGGGCTGCGGGTTCGTAGCCTGCTGCTCGGTAGAGACCGAGGTCTCGGGCGAAAGCAGCTGGGTCGCAGCCGATGTGGACGATGCGGCGGGGGGTGCGGGCCGCGAGGGCGGCGATCACGTCCTTGCCCGCACCGGCTCGGGGCGGGTCGAGGACGACGACATCCGGTGGGGTGGAGGGTTGTTCGGTGATCCAGCGTTCGACTCGGTCGGCGGTCAGTTCCACCCAGGGGAGGTCGCGGAGGGAGGAGCGGCCCTCGGTGATGGCGGTGCGAGCGGATTCGATGCCGTGGACCTGCCCGGTGGGGCCGGTCTGGGTGGCCAGGCGGGCGGCGAAAACGCCTACGCCGCAATAGAGATCCCAGGTCAGGGCGCCGGTGGCGGCCTGGGACCATTCGGCGATCACGTCCGAATAGCATTGGGCGGCACCGTAGTGCGGCTGCCAGAAGCCGGTGGCGGACAGTTCCCAGCGGCGGCCCGCCACGTACTGGGCGGTGCGGCCACTGCCTTCGACGGCGTGCTCGGCGCGGGCACTGTGCGCGGCCGCGCGCCGGGCGTTGGTGCTGCGGCGATCACCACCGTTGCGGCCACGGCCGTTTCGAGTGTCGACGGGGGCCGGGGCCAGTTCGACGATGTGGCGCAGGCCGTCACCGTCCATGGCGACCACCAGGTCCGCGCCCGGCGTCCACTTCTTCTCGGCGATCCCGCTCATGGCTCCGGGCATGGGCTGCGGGCAGCGCAGATCGGTGATCACCTCGGTGCTGCGGTAACCGTGCACTCCGGCGCGACCATCGGCATCGACGACCAGCCGCATCCGGCTGCGCCATCCGGCCGGGTAGCCCGCCACCGCATCGTCGATGGATGCGACTGCCGCACCGGCCGATTCGGCCCGAGACACGGTGGAATCGCTGGACGGTGTGACGACATCGGGCCGCGCGAGCAACCCGTCGGCCAGGTGCGTGGCCACCGAACCGACCCGGCCCGGCGCTCCCACCCGAGCCGAACCATGCTGCGCGACACCGGCACCGAGAACTGCGAGCGGCACCGCGGCGGGCACCGGAATCGGTTCCACCGTGAACTCCGGTTCCCAGTTCGCGAGCCGGCGCAGCTGTTCGACGACGACGAGACGCTTGAGCTCACGCTGGTACTGCGGTGTGGCGAAGCTGAAGTCGCAGCAGCCCGCGCCACCGGGCCCGGAGACCGGGCAGGTGGCGGGGACGCGGTCGGCGGAGGGTTCCAGGATCTCGACGGCGTCGGCGCGGCAGAACGAGCCGCCGCGATCCTCGGTGACCAGGGCGCGAACCAGTTCGCCGGGCAGGCCGTGGCGCACGAACAACACCCGGCCCTCATGACGGGCGACGCAGAAGCCGCCGTGACCGGGCGCACCCAGCCGGACCTCGAAAACCGATCCCTGCCAATCCGTTCCGGCGCTCACAGCTCGTCTCCGAAACCGCGGCGCACCGAACCGGGCGCGTTGACGACGCGGCCGGGACGGGCCTTACCGGCCGAGGAGGACAGCTGCCAGGGCACGCTGGTCACCATCACGCCCGGCTCGAACAGCAGACGGCCCTTCAGCCGCAGCGCACTCTGGTTGTGCAGCAACTGTTCCCACCAGTGGCCGACCACGTATTCGGGAATGAACACGGTGACGATGTCACGCGGCGCGTCCTTGCGAACCCGCTTCACGTAATCGACCACCGGCTTGGTGATCTCACGGTACGGGGATTCGATCACCTTGAGCGGCACCGAGATATCGCTGGTCTCCCACTCCCGCACCAGGGTGCGGGTGTCGGGCTCGTCCACGTTCACGGTGATCGCCTCCAGAGTGTCGGGCCGGGTGGCGCGCGCGTAAGCCAGCGCCCGCTTGGTCGGCAGGTGCAGCTTGGACACCAGCACGATGGAATGCGTGCGACTGGGCAGCACCCCGTCCCACTCGGACTCCTCGAGCTCCCGCGACACCGTGTCGTAGTGGCGGCGAATGAGTTTCATCAGCCCGAAGATGGCCAGCATGGTGACGATCGCGATCCAGGCACCGGCCAGGAACTTGGTCACCAGCACGATGATCAGCACGGTGGCGGTCATGGTCAGGCCGATGGCGTTGATCACCCGCGACCGCTTCATCCGCGACCGCTGCGCCGGATCGGTCTCGGTGCGCAGCAGCCGCGTCCAATGCCGCAGCATGCCGGTCTGACTCAGCACGAACGACACGAACACGCCCACGATGTAGAGCTGGATGAGCCGCGTCACCTCCGCCCCGAACAGCACCACGAACGCGATCGCCGCACCGGCCAGGAAGATGATCCCGTTGCTGAACGCCAACCGGTCACCGCGAGTGTGCAACTGGCGCGGCAGGAATCGGTCCTGCGCCAGAATCGAACCCAGCACCGGGAAACCGTTGAACGCGGTGTTGGCGGCCAGCACCAGGATCAGCGCGGTGACGATGGTGATGAAGTAGAACCCGAACGGGAATCCGGCGAACACCGCCCCGGCCAGCTGCGCGACCAGCGTCTTCTGCTCGTATCCGGCGGGCGCGCCGATCAGGTCGGCGGTGTTGTGCGCGTACACCACACCGATCTTCTGGGTCAGCACGATCATGCCCATGAACAGCGAGATCGCGATGACACCGAGCAGCAGCAGCGTGGTCGCGGCATTGCGGGACTTCGGTTTCCGGAAAGCGGGCACACCGTTGCTGATGGCCTCGACACCGGTCAGCGCGGCACAGCCGGAGGAGAAGGCGCGCGCGATCAGGAACACGAACGCCAACCCGAACAGATGCTCGTCCTCGGCCTTGAGCCCGAACCCGTAGGACTCGGCGTGCACCGACTGCCCGAGCACCCCGATCCGGAAGAACCCCCAGACCAGCATGATGAACATGCCGACCATGAACGCGTAGGTCGGAATCGCGAACGCGGTGCCCGATTCTCGGACACCGCGCAGATTGATGGCGGTGAGAATCACAATCGCCGCGACCGCGAACAACACCTTGTGCGTGGAGACGAACGGCACGGCCGACCCGATATTCGAGGCCGCCGACGAAATCGACACCGCGACGGTGAGCACGTAATCCACCAGCAGCGCACTGCCGACCGTCAATCCCGCGGTGGGCCCGAGGTTCTTGGTCGCCACCTCGTAGTCACCGCCACCGGACGGATAGGCGTGCACGTTCTGCCGGTAGCTGGCCACCACCACCGCCATCACCAGCGCGACCGCGAGGCCCACCCAGGGCGCGTACGCGTACGCCGACAGGCCGGAGACCGAGAGCACCAGGAAGATCTCCTCCGGTGCGTATGCCACCGAAGACAGGGCGTCGGAAGCGAAAACCGGGAGGGCGATTCGCTTGGGCAGCAGCGTATGCCCCAGTGAGTCGCTGCGGAAAGGGCGGCCGACCAGCATGCGCTTGGCGGCCGTCGTCAACTTCGACACTCGAGGCAGCATAGGGCAGCCGGGGCGGGCCCGCGTCCACGGCGCGACGAGCCGGGTCACGGGGTCGTAGTGTTGCCTGCGACCACCGGGGTGTCGCGGGTGCGTCCTGTGACGTTTTCGCGGTTCCGGTTTGAACAACTTCCGGAGGGGGAAAGTGCCTCGGGAAAAACTCGAGCGGTACGGTTGCGACCCGGCGGTTGATTCGGGCAAAGCAGGGCAACCAGACCGCACATCACGGTTTTCGGGAATGGGGTTCGTACGGTGTACGTCGTGATCATGGGGTGTGGGCGAGTCGGCTCCTCGCTCGCCCGCGCCCTCGTCCGCATCGGCCACGAGGTCGCGGTGATCGATCAGAACTCCAGTGCCTTCCTGCGCCTGGGCCGTGACTTCCCCGGACTGTGCCTCACCGGCGTCGGCTTCGACCGGGATGTGTTGACCCGGGCCGGAATCGAACGCGCCGGCGCCTTCGCCGCCGTGTCCTCCGGTGACAACTCCAACATCATCTCCGCGCGCGTCGCCCGGGAGACCTTCGGCGTGGAGCGCGTCGTCGCCCGCATCTACGACGCCAAACGCGCCGCCGTCTACGAACGCCTCGGCATCCCCACCATCGCCACCGTGCCGTGGACCACCGACCGCTTCCTGCGCAGCCTGGTCGCCGACCAGTCCACCACCACCTGGCGCGACCCCACCGGCACCGTCGCCGTCACCGAACTCGTGCTGCACGAGGAGTGGTACGGCCGCACCGTGAAATCGCTGGAGGAGACCATCGGCGCCCGCGTCGCCTTCCTCATCCGCTTCGGCCAGGGCGTGCTGCCCGACGGCAAGACCATGCTGCAGGCCGACGACACCGTCTACATCGCCGCCACCTCCGGCACCGTCGGCGAGGCCGTCGCGCTGGCAGGCAACGCACCCGCGAGCGAGGATTAGTCAATGAAGGTTGCCATTGCGGGTGCGGGGGCCGTCGGACGCTCCATCGCCCAGGAACTGCTGCGCGGCGGCCACCAGGTGATGCTGCTCGAACGCCGCCTCGACCACATCGACCCGACCATCGCGCCCACCGCGGTGTGGACCCACGCCGACGCCTGCGAACTGGAAACCCTCGAGCAGGCCGGGCTGGAAACCTACGACGTGGTCATCGCCGCCACCGGCGACGACAAGGTCAACCTGGTGTTCGCACTGCTGGCCAAGACCGAATTCGGGGTCGGGCGCGTGGTGTCGCGGGTCAACGATCCGCGCAACGAATGGCTCTTCGACACCTCGTGGGGCGTCGACGTCGCCGTGTCCACGCCACGGCTGCTGGCCTCGCTCGTCGAGGAAGCGGTATCGGTCGGCGACCTGGTGCGGCTGATGACCCTGCGCCAGGGCCAGGCCAACCTGGTCGAGATCACCCTGCCCAACGACACCCCGTTGGCGGGCAAGGCCGTTCGCACCCTCAAACTGCCGCGCGACGCCGCCCTGGTCACCATCCTGCGCGGCGGCCGCGTCATCGTCCCGCAGGCCGACGACCCCCTGGAGGGCGACGACGAACTGCTGTTCGTCACCTCGGTCGAAGCCGAGGACGATCTACGCAAGGCCTTGGGTGTCAACGGTTTCGGCGGACATCCCGCCACCCCGGACACCGCCGCCTGACCCCGGACACCACGGTGGGCCCGTACGCAACCCCCTGCGTACGGGCCCACCGTGTCGTTCACCTCGCATGTCGCGCACGCGAATCCGCCGTCAGGAAGCGGCCCGCAACTCGGCGCGCAACTTGTTGAGCGCCCGATGCTGCATCACCCGGACCACACCCGGGCTGGTGCCGATCGCCTCCGCGGTCTCGGCGGCGGTCCAACCCAGCACGATGCGCATCACCAGCACCTCGCGATGGTTCGGAGCCAGCACCTGCATGAGATCGCGCGTGGCACGCCGGGTTTCGGACTGCAACGCCCGCTCCTCCGGCCCCGCCTCGGTGTTGGGGGCATCCGGGAACTCGGCGACCGGATACGCCGGGTGCACCTGCGCCCGGCGGAACGCGTCCGCCACCTTGTTGGCCGAAATGCCGTATACGAACGCCAGGAACGATTTGCCCTGATCGCGGTAGCGCGGAATCGCCTGCACGGTGGCCATGCAGATCTCCTGCGAGACGTCATCGGCGGTCACGTGCAGATGACCCGCCCCGCTCATGCGAGCCGCGCAGTAGCGGCGCACCAGCGGATAGACGATCCGCAGAATCTCCGAGACCGCCGCCCGGTCACCGGCTGCCGCCGGGCCGATCAACTGCTCCAATTCCGCTGCGGCACGCCGAGATTCCGACGTAGCCACCGTATTGCCCTTGCCTCCCCGCCCCACCGGGTGCCGGCGCGAGGCTGCCGTCTGCACCGCCGCACCGAGCTCCTCGCCACGGTCCTGCGCTGCCAAAGCCTTGCCGTCGGTAACCAACTCCGCGTTTCCTTTCTCGTCGCTGCTGAGAGCTTCTGAGAAAGATCGTGCTCGCTGGCGGGCCACCGAAATAGGTACCCCAGGGGTGGGTTGGTCTCCCCCCTACGGCCCCCGATCGCCCCGAAGGTGTTGCGCGGGGCGCGTTTACCGCGATAAGGGGCCGAACCTGCCCGAAATCAGGCCGCGGGCTCGGACTTACCGGCCTGCGCCACCTCGGCCCGCTCCGCCTTCGAGGTCGGCAGATGACCGGCCTTGCGCACCGCCCAGAACGTCACCAGCGCCGCGAGCGCCGTCAACGGCCAGCCCATGGCCAGTCGCGCGACCGCCAGCAGACCGGTGCTGTTGGAGTCGTAGAGGTGGTTCTGCACCACGTAGCGGGCCCCGAACACCAGCGCCCACACCGCGGTCGCGATGTCGTAGAGCCGCATCGCACGGCGATCCTGACGCCAATCCGTGCCGTGCCCGTTCAGCACGCCCCAGATGACACCCGCCAGCGGCCAGCGCACCACCAGCGACAGCAGGAACGCGCCGCCGTACACCAGGCTCGCGTAGATGCCGAACAGGAAGAAGCCCTTGGCCTCACCCATCCGGTAGGCGATGAACGCGCACACCCCGACACCGAGGAAACCGGAGATCGCGGGCTGGATCGGATCGCGGCGGATGAGCCGCCACACCAGAATCGCGGCCGCCACACCCAGCGACGCCCAGATCGCGGTGGTCAGGCCGCGCAGGGAATTGATCGGCACGAACACCAGGACCGGCAACGAGGAGTAGATCAGGCCGCTGACGCCGCCCATCTGCTCGAGCAGCGTCTGCTCGATCTCCTCTTCGCGTTCCTCCGCGACGGCTTCTCGCGCCTCCCGCTCGGTCGCCTCACGCTCCAGGGCGGCCAATTCGTCACGCAGGGTGTAGTTCACCTCGGTGACGGCGTCGGAGAGATCGGCCTCGGGCAGTGACCCCGTGGGAGTCGGCTCGTTGCTGCTGGTCGGGTTCGGCACAGTCAGGAATTCCCGCGCAATTCGTAGTAGGGGTTGAAAATCACCTTGCCGCCGTCGCGTTCACCGACGCGGCCGCGGACCAGGATACGACGGCCCGGCTCGATACCCGGGATGCGACGCCGTCCGATGAAGACCAGCGCCACACTGTCGGTGCCGTCGAAGAACTCCGCCTCGACCTCGGCGCCCGCCGATTTCGGACAGGCCTCGACGCTGCGCAGGCGGCCCAGCATGGTGACTTCCTCACCACGACGACACTCCGATGCCCGGCACGCGCCCGACGCCTCCGACGTCTCGGCGAGTTCCTCGGCATCCAAACGATCCAGATCCTCGGTCAGCCGTCGGCCGAGCCGGCGGAAGTAGCCCGAGGGGGTGTCCTTCCCCTCCGCGGATGGCATTTCGCACGCTCTCCTGTAGAGCTGGACGGCGTGGGTCGCACGTCGTTCGTTTCCTTCCACGACGCCCGGGGGTTTGCCACCCGGCCGCCCATGGCCGTACCCCCGCCACTGTAGATGCCATGGCCTGCACCCGCCACGCGGCCCGCTCTCGGTACTCTCGCCCGGTGCCAGATCTACCACGTCCGGCGGTCGCCGTCGCCCTGCCCGGAACCGGTTCCGACGCCCATTTCGCCCACCGCGCTTTCGGATCCGCTTGTGCCGCAATGGATTTGCCGTTCATCGCGGTCGACCCTGACCCGCGGCGGGTGATCGAGAGCTATCGGGCGGCCCTGGATGCCGCCGCCCGCTCGGGACCGGTGCTGGTGGCGGGGATCTCCCTCGGCGCGGCCGTCGCGATCGAATGGGCCGCCGAACACCCCGGATCCGTGTCCGGCGTGGTCGCCGCGCTACCCGCCTGGACCGGCACCGACACCACCGGCTGCCCGGCTGCCCTGAGCGCCGCGGCCACCGCCGCCCAACTGCGCGCCGACGGCCTCGACGCGGTACTGGCCCGCATGCAGGCCTCCAGCCCCGCCTGGCTGGCCGCCGCCCTGACCCGCTCGTGGCGCTCCCAATGGCCGGATCTCCCGGCCGCATTGGACGAGGCCGCCGCCTACGCCTGGCCCACCATCGACCTGCTGGGCACCATCACCGTCCCGGTCGAGATCGTCGGCGCGATCGACGACCCGGTCCATCCGTACACCGTGGCCGAACAGTGGACCGCGCTCATCCCGCGCGCCACCCTGCACACCATCACCCTCGACGAACTCGGCGCGGACCCCTCGATCCTCGGCGCCCGAGGCATCGACGCCCTGCTGCCCCGCCGCCTCCCCGCCCCATGACGACGAGAGGGCACCGCCATTTTGGCGGTGCCCTCTCGCGTGTCTTGGTCTACTGCGTGTCTTCGACTGTCGCGCAGCCCGTTCCGGACGCTAGTTCAGACCGAGCTGCTGCATGGCCGAACCCTCCGCACCGCGACGCGGCTCGGTGGGCTGGGCCGGGGGCTGGAACGGCTGACCACCCTGCATGGCGGCCATCTGCGCCTGCACGGCCTGCTGCTGGGCGGCGAGCTGCTGCTGGTGAGCGGCGGAGAGCTGGTCGGCCAGCTCCTGGGGTAGGACCACCGGCAGCGGTTCGCGAACCGGGAGCGGCTCGTCACCGCGACGAACCACGGTCTCGCCCAGGATGGCCCGGGCCGCCGCGACCAGCGGGGTGTTCTCGTCGGCCGAACCGGATGGACCGGCCGCGACCAGGCGCACCATCCACCGATAGCCGTCGACACCGATGAAACGCAGGTCCGCGCCCTCGGTGACCGCGTGTAGCTCGCGACCCCACGGACCCTGCACCACCGAGACCTGAGCCCCGTCCTTGCGCAGGGTCTCGGCCAGATCGGCTGCCACCGAACGCCATTGACCCGTGGTCTTGGGCGCGGCGTAGGCGGCGACGGTGATGCGGCCGTGCTGGGTGGCCAGGTGCACGGCCTGCGGGGTGCCGTCGGGGGTCATCTCGACCTGCAACTGCCCGCCCGGTGGCACCGGCACGATGACCGAGCCCAGGTCCAAACGCTGCTCGGCGATGGCCTCGAGGCGGTCGGCGACATCCTCGAAGTCGTAGGGTCCGACCTGCGGGCCGCGCTGCGGCTCGTCGTCGTAGTCACCGTCGTCGTATTCGGCGGCGGGCTCGGCGATTTCGTCGTAGTCCCCGTCGTCCTCGTACTCGGCCTCGTCGTACTCGACGTATTCGTCGTCGTACTGCGACTCGTCGTCGGCCTTGCTCTTCTTGCGTCCGAACACCATCGTCATGCCTCCTTGCCGGTCGCCTGACCCGGCCCACCGGACCCCGCGGCCAGGCTGGCGTGCCCACCGCTGGATCCGTATCCTCCTGCGCCGCGCGCGGTCTCGTCGAGCGTGTCGACCTCCTCGAAGTCGACCAGCTCGACGCGCTGCACCAGCAGCTGCGCGATGCGGTCACCCCGGCGGAGCTCGATGGCGGCGCGCGGATCGTGATTGATCAAGCAGACCTTGATCTCACCGCGGTAGCCGGCATCGACCGTGCCGGGGGTGTTGACGACCGACAGGCCCGCCTTGGCCGCGAGACCCGAACGGGGATGAATCAATCCGACCGTTCCGATCGGAAGTGCCACCGCGATACCGGTTCCGACGAGCACCCGCTCGCCCGGTTCGATGATGACGTCCTCTGTGGTGCACAGGTCCACGCCCGCGTCGCCCTCGTGAGCGCGCTTCGGTACGGGGATGCCGGGATCGAGCCGCAGCAGGGGGATAGGTGGAATACCGGTCACGTAGGCCGAGCCTACGCGTTCACCCCCGAAGTCATTGACCTAGTCTGAAGTCGTGTCCGACCAGCCCCCTCAGGTGACCAAGCAACCGCGGCAGCAGACCGCCGCACCCGTCTACTCCGAGCGCCTCTGGGTGCCGCTGTGGTGGTGGCCGGTGGGTCTCGTCGTCACCGGCCTGCTGGCAGCCGAAATCCACATGGGCGCACCGGGAGTCCGCGCGTGGCTGCCCTACGTGCTGCTGTTCCCGGTGCCGGTGTGGGTGCTGGTGTGGTTCTCGCGCCACCGCGTGGAGGTCACCCTCGACGCGGACGGCACCCCGGAGCTGCGGGCGGATCGCGCCCACCTGCCCGCCACTTTCGTCAAGCGGGCAGCGCCGGTGCCGACCAGCGCGAAGAGTGCGGCCTTGGGTCGTCAGCTCGACCCGGCCGCCTTCGTCCAGCATCGGGCCTGGATCGGGCCCATGGTGTTGCTCGTGCTCGACGACCCGGACGATCCGACGCCGTACTGGTTGGTCAGTACCCGCCATCCTGAACGGATCATCACCGCGCTCGGCCTGAAGGTGCCCGAATAGCTCGGGCCCTCGCGGCCGTCTGTCCCTGCGCTGATTCCGTGCTGTGCTGATTTCCCGGTTCCGCAGAGAATCCTGACCGCGCTCGGCGTGCCGAGCGCGGGCTGACGGAATCCCTACGCGGACCGCGCCTTACGCGGCGCAGTCCATGCAGATCAACTGACCGCCGGACTCACTGGCCAGTCGGCTGCGGTGGTGAACCAGGAAGCAGCTCGAGCAAGTGAACTCGTCGGCCTGCTTCGGGATCACCCGGACCGAGAGCACTTCCTCGGACAGGTCCGCGCCGGGAAGCTCGAACGACTCCGCGGTATCGGATTCGTCGATATCCACGACGGCGGACGCGGCTTCGTTGCGGCGAGCCTTCAGCTCCTCCAGCGAGTCCTCCGAGACTTCGTCGGTCTCGCTGCGCCGCGGTGCGTCATAGTCGGTTGCCATGTCGTCTTCCCCTCGTCCTTACATCCGTATATCCCGGACCGGCTCCCACCCGGCCGACTCCTCGCGGAGCCGGATCGGGGGTCACCGCCCCGCCCGTGGTGTACGTCACGCGTACACCGGTCACAGATCCGAGCCGGATACTCCTCATCCGCACCGGATCGCGCTCGGTCAACGCAGGACATGCCCTTGTTGTTCCCGAAATCGAACCCCCGATTCACCCGGGCTGTACGATCTGGGCCGCCAGACAATAGCGGACCCCGGGACAAAAGTCGCAATCAAAAGCCGCGCGAGTCGAAACTGAGGGGTAATCGTCACCGGCGAGGGAACTTCCCGAGATCTTTCCGAGCCCTGGCGAGACCCACCGTGACCTGTACCTCACCGGTCCGTGTACCCCCGGCGACACCGCTGCGACGGCGTCCCGGCGAGTCCGCGACACCGACTTGCCGGTGCCTTGCACGCGCCGATCCCAACGCTTTCGTAGAGTGTGGTCGTGGTTTCACTGATCACCCAAGGGGACTCGACCGATCCGAAGGGACGGCCGTTCATTCGTCGTCGCTGGGAACCGTGGGCGGCAATGGTGGGGGTTATCGCGCTGATCTGCGTGGGCGTGTGGTTCAAAGCGCTGACGACGACCGAGGGCGATCAGGGCGCGATGGCCTGCAACTCACCGAGCCCGGCCTCGAATACGACTGCGGCGCAACCCGCTCCACTCGGCGAACGGGTGTCGGCGTCGCGCCTACGTGATGTGGAACCCGCGGCCCTGGCCCAGTCCAAGGTGCGCGTGTTCAACGCCAACGGCCAGCGCGGCCAGGCCGCGCACGTCGCCTCGCAACTGGGCGACCTCGGCTTCGCCAGCGCTCCGGACGTCCAGATCGGCAACGATCCGGTCTACGTCAACGGAGATCTGGAGTGCACCGGGCAGATTCGCTTCGGCGTCAGCGGCCGGGCGGCCGCCGCGTCGGTGCAGTTGGTCGCGCCGTGCGCGGAACTGATCGAGGATCAGCGCCAGGACGACACCGTGGATATGGTGCTGGGCTCGCTGTTTCGCGATATTCGGCCCGATACCGACGCCGAGGAGGTGCTGAAGTCGCTGAAGAACCCGGCCCCCGGCAGCGCCCCGGCAATCGACCCGAAACTCCTGGACGCGGCCCGACACGCCAAGTGCTGAGTCTCTAGTCCCGGGTTCGGCGGCGTGAATCCCGCACCGCCCCAATCTAATAATCGACCACAGACACGAATCGCCGCGCCCGGCCGGGCGCGGCGATTCGTTGTCTCGGTCTCGGATCCGGTCTCGATCCGGCGTCGATCGTGGCGGGCGCCGGTGTCGAGTCCCCTTTCAGCCCAGCGCGATAGGGGCGGTGACATCCGTGCGCTCGAACAGGCCGAACAGTTCGTCTGCGATGCCGGGCGCGGCGGCCGCCACCAGTTCCCCTGCCGTGCCGGGTGAGTCGGGTCCCGGCAGGATCAGCCGCACCCCGGACTCGGCGGCGATCAGCGCACCCGCCGCCCAGTCCCACAGGTTCAGGCCGTGCTCGTAATAGGCGTCGGTGCGCCCCTGCGCGACCGCGCACAGGTCCAGGGCCGCCGAGCCGAAGCGCCGGATATCGCGAATGTGCGGCAGCACCCGGGCCACCAACTCGCCCTGCCGGATCCGGCGGTCGGTCGCGTACGCGAAGCCGGTGGCCACCAGCGCCATCTCCAGGGTGTCGACGGGGTTGGCGCGCAAGCGGATCGGTTCGAGGCCCGCCTCGGCGCGGTGCGCGCCCTGCCCGAGTCCGGCGCTGTAGGTGACCGCGTGGGCCACGTCGGTGACCGCTCCGGCCACCGAGACGCCGCCGCGCACCGCGGCCACCGACACCGAGTACGAGGGGATGCCGTAGACGAAGTTGACGGTGCCGTCGATCGGGTCGACGACCCAGTGCACGAGGTCCGGGTCGTCGGCGAGGCTGCCGCCGTCCTCCTCCCCCACCACCCGGTCGCCCGGGCGTAGTTCGGCAACCATTCGGCGCACCAGCGCTTCGGTCTCGGTGTCGACGATGGTGACCGGATCGGTCGGTGTGCTCTTGGACTGCACGGCATCGTCGGCCTGCGCGCCGGGCCCGAAAACCTCGGGGCGACGGGCGCGCACGTGCGCGGCGGCGGTCTCGGCCAGGTGCACCGCGAGGCGGCGCAGCTCGGCTATGTCGGAAGTGTCGGGTTTCGGAGTGGGCGTGGGGACAGTGGAAGTGAAATTCGATTCCGGCACGAGGTCCATCGCAGCACAGATCCGGCATTGCGCGCATTAGGCTTGTCGTGCACGACACAGGGGTGTGCGTGCCGGAGTCCCCGGCACCACTGGAGAACGAGGAGTGGTCCATGTCCGACCCGGGGCACGCGTTCGGCATCGATATCGGTGGCAGTGGCGTCAAGGGCGCCGCGGTCGATCTGGCCACCGGTGAACTGGTGTACGAGCGAATCAAGATCGCGACCCCGCATCCGGCCACTCCGAACGCCGTCGCCGAGGCGGTCTCGAAGCTGGTCGCGCAGTCCGGCTGGGACGGCCCGGTCGGGATCACCATGCCCAGCGTGGTGCTGCACGGGCAGATCCGGACCGCGGCCAATATCGACAAGACCTGGATCGGGATCGATGCCCGGCATCTGTTCTCGGTGGCGCTGGGCGGGCGCGAGGTGACCGTCCTCAACGACGCCGACGCCGCCGGTATGGCCGAGGACCGCTACGGCGCGGCAAAGGATCTCGACGGTTTGGTAATGCTGCTCACCTTCGGCACCGGCATCGGATCAGCAATCATGTACAACGGTGTGCTGATGCCCAACAGCGAGCTCGGGCACCTGGAGGTCGACGGCCGCGAGGCCGAGCATCGGGCGGCCGCGTCGGTGAAGGATCGGGTCGGCATGACCTATCCGGAGTGGACGCGCGAGGTGAGCAAGGTGCTCGTCACCTTGGAAAACCTGTTCTGGCCGAACGTTTTCGTGGCGGGCGGCGGTATCAGCCGCGACTACCAGGAGTGGATTCCGTTGCTCACCAACAGAACCCCGGTGGTGCCCGCGGTCCTGCGCAACACGGCAGGCATCGTCGGAGCGGCCATGGCGGTGTCAGCCGGTATCGCGCCGTAAGTAAGCTGGTTCGATCGTTACAATGGAACACATGCCCGGCGGTCAGCCGGAAACCGACACCGGCACGAGCGCCGGTTTACCCCCCGACAGAACCGCTCCGCCGGAATTCAACTCTGGCGTGACGCCGCACGAGACCGTCACGAAAGGGCGTACGTGGTAGCCACGAATACCCGAGAGACCGCCGATTCGGCCGAAGCCGCCGACTCAGCAGACACCACCGCAGCACGGCCGGTCAAGGCTGCCGCCAAGAAGGCCCCGGCCAAGAAGGTCGCGGCGAAGAAGGTCGCGGCCAAGAAGGCACCGGCCAAGAAAGCCACCAAGGCTGTCGCCAAGAAGGCGGCGACCAAGAAGGCTGGTCCCAAGACCGCGGGCGAGCCCGGGGCCGAGGGCGAGGAAGCCATCGACGACGAGTCGCTGGAACTCGACGAGCTCGATGACATCGAGGTCGACGAGGAAGAGCTCGCCGACGACGAGGAACTCGTAGACGAGGTCGAGGACGAGGAGGAGGGCGAGGCCGCCCCCGCCGCCGCGGCCGAGGAGACCGAGGAAGCCGAGGAGCCGACCGCCAAGGACAAGGCTTCCGGCGACTTCGTCTGGGACGAAGAAGAATCCGAGGCACTGCGCCAGGCCCGTAAGGACGCCGAGCTCACCGCTTCGGCCGACTCGGTCCGCGCCTACCTCAAGCAGATCGGCAAGGTCGCGCTGCTCAACGCGGAGGAGGAGGTCGAGCTCGCCAAGCGAATCGAGGCCGGCCTCTACGCCACCGAGAAGCTGCGCGAGTTCGCCGACAAGGGCGAGAAGCTGCCGGTGCAGTCGCGCCGCGATCTGCAGTGGATCATGCGCGACGGCAACCGCGCCAAGAACCATCTGCTGGAAGCCAACCTGCGACTGGTGGTGTCGCTCGCGAAGCGCTACACCGGCCGCGGCATGGCGTTCCTGGATCTCATCCAGGAAGGCAACCTGGGTCTGATCCGCGCGGTCGAGAAGTTCGACTACACCAAGGGCTACAAGTTCTCCACGTACGCCACCTGGTGGATCCGTCAGGCCATCACCCGCGCCATGGCCGACCAGGCCCGCACCATCCGCATCCCCGTGCACATGGTCGAGGTCATCAACAAGCTCGGCCGCATCCAACGCGAACTCCTCCAGGACCTGGGCCGCGAGCCCACCCCCGAAGAGCTCGCCAAGGAAATGGACATCACGCCGGAGAAGGTGCTGGAAATCCAGCAGTACGCCCGCGAGCCCATCTCCCTCGACCAGACCATCGGCGACGAAGGTGATTCGCAGCTCGGCGATTTCATCGAAGACTCCGAAGCAGTCGTCGCCGTCGACGCGGTCAGCTTCACCCTCTTGCAGGACCAGCTCCAGTCGGTCCTCGAGACGCTCTCCGAACGCGAAGCCGGCGTAGTCCGCCTCCGCTTCGGCCTCACGGATGGCCAGCCCCGCACCCTGGACGAGATCGGCCAGGTCTACGGCGTCACCCGCGAACGCATCCGCCAGATCGAATCCAAGACCATGTCGAAGCTGCGCCACCCCAGCCGCTCGCAGGTTTTGCGGGATTACCTGGACTAGTACGACCCACACGATCGGGCCGCCGGACAAACTGTTCGGCGGCCCGTTCTGTTTCCCCGGCACGGCAAACGATCTCGACAGCGGCATCATCGCTCGCGCAATCACCACTACCGAGCCTCGCGATTCCGCCAGCGCCGCAGCCCCGTGTCTCCCCTCGGCACAATCAGAGCAATCTCGACCGAATCCGGCACTGCCCGATAAGAAGTACCTCGAATTACTCACCATGGCGATGGACAATGCGGGCACTGCCGAACGATTGATCGACTACGAACGCGTACTTCAACCGTCCGCCAGCCACTCGATGCTGATCGACCTCGCGATCAAGCGAATCCGGGACGACATACGGCGAAAGCGACGGACGGTGTTCGCGGTAAGCGTTGGGCGCGCGGTCAAGTGATTCAGTTCTCGATGAAGGTGAGGAGGTCTTCGTTGAATTGGGTTGCGTGGGTGGCGTATATGGCGTGGCCTGCGGTGGGGTATTGCTTGTAGGTGCTGTGGGGGATGAGTTTGGCGGTGCGGTGGCTGGAGGCTTCTATGGGGACGGATTGGTCGGCGTTGCCGTGGACTATCAGGGTGGGGAGCGTGATCGCCGTGACGTCGGGGCGGTGGTCGACGTTGAAGATTTCTCGGCGTACGGCGACGGTGGCGTAAGGGGAGGCGGTTTGGCAGCGGCGGATTTCGGCGTCGATCATGGCTTGGCTGACGTTGTTGTTCAGGTGGGTGGCGAAGTAGCCCTGGGCTCGGTCGGCGAACCAGCGGGGGCGGTCGGTGCGGAGTTGGGTGATGTCGGATTCGTTGATGGCTTCGGGGAGGCCTTCGGGGTTGTCTTCGGTGTGGCGCAGGTAGGGGAGGGTGGCGGCTAGGAAGGCGACGCGCGAGACTCGGGATTCGCCGTGGCGGGACAGGTAGCGGGCGGCTTCGCCGCCGCCTGCCGAGTGGGCGACCAGGGTGATGTCGCGGAGGTCGAGGAGTTCAATCAGGGCGGCGAGATCGTCTGTGCGGGTGTCGATGTCGTAGCCCGAGGATGGCCGGTCGGAGCGGCCGTGGCCGCGGCGGTCGAGCATGACGCAGCGGTAGCCGTGGTCGAGGAAGAACGGGACCTGGTATTCCCACATGTCGGCGTTGAGGACCCAGCTCGCGACGAAGACTATCGGTGCGCCCGAGCCGTAGTCCTCGTAGGCCAGACGTGTTCCGTCGGTTGGTGTTTCGAAGAAAGGCATGTGGGCTCCTCGGGGATCGGCGGCGGTTCTTTTTCGACCGTAGTGAGCGGCCTGCCTAGAAACGATTACGTCGGAGGTAAATCAACCTGGCAGTGCGGCATCGATGGATGCGGTGGGTGCGATCGATCGCACAGTTGGTTGCGACGGATATGCGGGGCTCGGTACGGTCACTCGGCTACATCGAGACCAGTTCGCAGGGGGTACGTGTGCCAGAGGCCGGTAATGCGTTCGGCGATCTGCTGCGGGCCTGGCGGCGAGCCCAGGGCGTCAGTCAACTCGAACTCTCCAGCAGCACCGGGGTGTCCGCGCGCCACCTCAGCTTCCTGGAGACCGGCCGCGCCACACCCAGCCGCGCGATGACACTGAGGCTGGCGGGCGAGCTGAAAGTTCCCGCACGGGAGCGGAATACGTTACTGATCGCTGCGGGCCACTCCCCCGACTATGTCGAAAGCATGTGGGAAGCACCGGAAATGGCGACGGTCCGGGAGGTCGTCGATCGAATTCTCTACAGTCACATGCCATTTCCGGCATTGGCCACTGACCCGATGCGCAATATCGTGCGAGCCAATCCCTCCGTCGCGATCTTCACCGAGCAACTGGCTCCGCATCTGCTCGGCGACAACGGGATCGGCGGGAATGTGGCACGAATGGTGCTGCACCCCGAAGGCCTCTCGACCCATCTGGTGAACCTGGCCCCGATCCGTGCCGCCATGCTCGAATACCTGCGCGCCCAACTGTCCGCCCGGCCCGATCCCCGGATCGCGGCGCTACTGCTCGAATGCGAGTCGTACCCTTCCCCACCGGCCCTCACCGAACCCGATCCGCACGGCAGCGTCCTGCTGTCCGGACAACTCCGGTGGGGCGACCGCATCCTGAGCTTCTACAGCACCCTGCTGACCTTCGGGACCGCCACCAATCCGGCGTTCACCGACCTCACCTTGGATCTCGTGTTCCCCGCCGACCTGGATACCGCGGATTTCATGCGGGAGTTCGCAACCCGTTTCGAGACTGCGGCCGTGAACTAGGTCCGGAACCGCCGCCGTCGGGTCGGTCAGCTTCCAGTCGAAACGGCGGGTGATGGCAGAGTGGGCGGAGCGGCCGCGGACTCGGCGGTCGTCGCCTCGGCGAACTCGCGGCCGCGGCGGTCCGGATTCGACGAGAAGGATGGGCGCAGATGAAGGCCTTGGCCGTTGCCGCCGTGTCATCGATCATGCTGTTGAGCGGGCAGGCGGGCCAAGCGGCCGCCGCACCACCGACGGACTCCCTCGATCAGCTCGTGGGACTGCTGGCCGCACGCATCGGCACCGCGGACACCGTGGCGGAGATCAAATGGGCCGCGGCGCAGCAGGACAGCTCGCAACCCGTGATCGACGACCCGGCACGTGAGGCCACCATTTACGACGCCATGACGCAGCTGGGCGCGCAGCACGGCCTGCCCGAGACCTGGGTGCGGCAGGTGTTCGCGGGTCAGATCGATGCCAGCAAGCTGGTGCAGCGCGGCCTGGTGACGGTGTGGGAATCCGGTGTGGCCCACGCACCCACGCCGACAACGGATCTCGCGGGTATTCGCCCGGTGATCGACCGACTCAACACCTCGATCATCGACGAAATGTCCGACCGGAGAGCCGAATTGACCGGCCCCGGGTGCGCGGCGCGAGTCACGGCCAGCGTGGTCGCAGTCGGCGCGCGCCAGCCCGATGATCTGCATCAGGCTGCGCTGATCCAGGCCGCCGTCCCACTGTGCGATTGATGCCCAGATCCCGGAGCCTCGGACTGGCAGACCCAGCCGACCTCACTCAGCACGAGAGAACACCGCTACCTGAAAGTCGGAGTCGGCGGTGAACGGGCGCAGGTCCCAGGTTCCGAGCCGAAGATCCGTTGTGAGACCGGCACTTTCGGCGTCCGCCAAGAAGTCGGAGAATTCGTAGCCACGGTCCGCGCCGAAGCCGACGACGGCCCGGCCGGTGGGGGCGAGGTGGCGGGCGAAGGCGGTCAACACCGCGGTGCGGGTGGACGGGGCCAGGAAGGTCATGACGTTTCCCGCGCACACGATGGCGTCGAAGTCGGCGGCGACGCCACGACTGGGCAGGTCGAGTTCGGCGAGGTCACCGACGAGCCAGGTCGGGCCGGGGTGGTCTTGTTCGGCAGCGGCGATCAGCACCGGGTCGACGTCCACGCCGACCACCGTGTGGCCCGCGTCATGCAGGTAGCCACCGATGCGGCCGGGCCCGCAGCCCGCATCCAGCACGCGACTGCCACGACCGAGCATGGCGTCGATCATCCGCGCCTCCCCCACGATGTCCGCGCCCTCGGCCGCCATCGTCCGGAACCGTTCCACGTACCACGTCGAATGCGCGGGGTCGGCTGCGGTGAGCTCCTCCCACTGACTTGGGGTACGTCCGCTCATGGCCTGGTCCTCCTCGTTGTTCGAGCCCGCCTTCCACCCCAGACTGCCACCGCGACGCCGACCCGGATCGGGCGGGACCGTCGCCCGCATCAAGATCAAGGAGTTCTCGACGTGAGAGATTGTCCGAATCCGGTCGCTGACAGCTCCTAGTACGCCGACCTCGCAGCACGAATGGGTGCTCGATAGCGCCGGGGCCGGAGAACCGGTTCGGCCGTTCGTCCCGGACCGAGTTCGGCGAGCAACTCCTGCCTGCGCTCCGGGCTGACGACGCGAGGGTCGCGAAACGTCAGCGTGCCCTCCATCGCCCACAGCATGTCGAGGGTCAGGCCTGGCACGGCGGCGGCGCGCATGCGGCGGTATGCCTCGGCCGCGCCGACGTCCGCGAGTTCGTCGAGGGTGGTGACGGCAGCGGCGGCCAGCATGGCGGCGGCCTCGACTCCCAGTGCACGACTGTTGTAGTCGCGGATTTTCAGGTGGGCGTCGCCTCGGACGTATTCGGCTTCGCGCCAGACCGCGGGGCGCAGGGCGTCGGGGTCGGTGGGGGCGTCGGGGCGGGAGCGGACCTGGGCGCGGGCTCGGCCGGCGACGCTGACCATGGGGCGGAAGCGGCGGAAGATCTGGATCTCGCCGTTGTAGCCGCGATCCCAGGGGCCGAGGTAGACATAGTCGGTGCCGGATCGGTTGTCCGCGTTGAGGGCTGACGCGCGCAATGCCCAGGCGCGGGCTTCATCGGGCGAGCCGGGGGTGAGGACCAGGAGACCGCTTCGGCTGGTGACGCCTCCGTTGCCCTGACGGTGGCGGTACGAGTCCCACCACGCTTCCAGCGCCTCGGGTTCCGATGTCCGGTCGAGGCCGAAGGTGTGCCAGCGCACGGTGCCATCCGAATGAGAAAGCGGCATCGCAGCTTTGAGTTGTCTGGCCGCACGCTCGTCGAACGGCGTGCACCAACCGGGTACCAGCACGATCGGGTCGGCCGGATCCGCGTCGAAGGGGTTCGGGGTCACGAACTGCCGGTCGATGAGCACGATCGTGCCCGGACGGGCCTGATACGACAGCCCCCACAGCAGTCGCGCCAGCAGTCGCGCGCCGTGCCCGTCCGACAGCACGTGCCAGGTGTCGTGGAACCGATTGGTGCTGAACCGAACCTGCGTTCCGGGTCGCAGGGTGATCACCGTGTGGACGCCGCCGACCGACCGCACCTGGTGTCGGTGCAGTTTGATGCCGTCGGTGACGGCTCGGGCGGTGGCCGGGCGCTGTTGTTTCATCGCGGTCCATGACGCCACAGCGGTGGCCCCATGGACAAGCGATTTTCTCCGGCCGCATGAACGACACTCGGCCACTACCCGATTCGAGGCGGTACTCGCCGGTGCGGCCTACGGCGCCGAATTACGAGTGCGTAGCGCGTGCATGTCGTCGCCCATTCGGAAAACGACCATGACGAATTCCAGCGCGACCCGATAGAACAGCACCAGCATGAAGACGTAGATCGGGCAGACGATGATCAGGGTGAAGAATCCGACCGCGGTGCTGACCGCGAATCCCAGGACTGCCAGCGCCAGTGCACCCAGGACAGCCACGGCCATCGCGAGGATGTAGAGGATCTTGATGACCGAGGGTGTGACGAAAGACGTGAAGCCGAAGTCGAATAGGGATCCGAAGAATCCCCTGGGGCCTTCACCGGCTGCCCCGGCACCGGCAACCGGCTGGTAGGCGGGTTGCCCGGGCGACGGGTACTGCGGTCCGGGGCCGGATTGATATTGAAAACCAGGGGGCTGGTATTGCGGAATGCCTTGTCCGCCTGGACCTTGCGGAGGTTGATTCGTCATGAGCAGACCCTCCCTTGGAGTAGATATCAGGGGCGCTCATCGCAATGGTGACACAGCCGCCATGCCCATACACGAATACGGCAAATTCGCGCACCCGCCGAGAATTGAACGAACCGACCAGTGCGATAACGGCTTTCGCGAATTCCCACCGCCGAGTGAAACGACCCCGGGAAATACCGAGCACACTATTTCCCGCGCACCCGAGCAGCGCCGCAACGAGATACGCGCCGGACCTCGACCAGGCGCCGCTCGGGGACGAGTTGCCGGGGTGCCGATTCGTCGACCCGGCGGGTACAGCCGACGATCTCGCGGCAGGCGGAAAGTAGGCGGTGCCGGTGGGCTGACGCGCTCCCCACCGACGCATCAGCCCCCTGACGACGAACGACTGGGGGCCGCTTTCTGCGCAGGTTCCAGCACCCGCTAAAGCCTCGATCGCGGGCGTGAGAAAGTCAATGACCGTTTGTCGCACCTGGGGTGCGACTCGGTGCACGGTGTTGTCGGAACGATGAAGCAAGGTTGAGGTGTATGTCCAAAGGGCGGCTGGCGATTTTCGTGCGGGCGCGTCGCGATTCTCTCGGGATGACGCAGGCTCAGGTGGCGGAGCGCGC
The DNA here is from genome assembly GCF_045161165.1 of Nocardia sp. NBC_00511. Lineage (NCBI taxonomy): Bacteria > Bacillati > Actinomycetota > Actinomycetes > Mycobacteriales > Nocardiaceae > Nocardia > Nocardia sp. NBC_00511. The sequence goes on along the minus strand of NZ_CP107849.1, from coordinate 1,069,562 downwards.
CGGATGGTCGAAGTCGGCGATCGAGAAGGTCGAGGCGGGCACGCTGGTGCCGAGTCTGGAGTTCGCGGGTGCGCTGTTCGATACGCTCGCGGTGCCGTACCTGTATCGGGAGCGCATCATCGCCGCCCTGTATCCGGGTGCGCTGGCCCATATTCTGGGCCGCACCTCGACCGTGCCGGATGCCGACGATCTGGCCGATCTGGAATTCCTGCCCTACCCGGCCGCCTACCTGATGCTGCCCGAGTGCATGGTGCTGGGCGCGAATACCGCATGGGCCGAAGCGTTTCCGGGTTCCGCGCGCACCCCGAACCTGCTGCACTACCTGTTCACCGAACCGGCCGCGTGGACCGCGCTTGCGGAGTGGGAGCGCCTCGCGCATACCCTCACCTACGGCATCCGCATGATGGGCCCGATCGTGCTGCCCGAGTCCACCTACGCGGAGATCATCGACGGTTGCCGGTCGCATCCCGAGTTCGAGCGCCTCTACACCACCGATCCGGCCGTGCACGCGCCCATGCAACCGCGGCTCGAGATCACGCACCCGGTCACCGGCGAAACCCGAACCGTGTGTCTGCGCATCGACAAACCGCATCTGCCGCACAGTCCGTGGGTCACCTACCGCCTCGTCCCGGTGCGGGACGAGGCGGTCGACAACCCGCCGCGCGTCTAGCTAGCGCACGGCCCGGGGATTGCGGAAGGTCAACGCCACCAGGAAGGTGAGCGCCGCGATTCCCGCGGCCGCCGCGAAGGCGGTGGTCATGCCGCTGATCAGCGCGTGCTGCGCGGATCCGCCCGCCGCCCGCGACGCGGTCCCGAAGACGGTGACCAGGATGGCGAGTCCGAGCGACGCGCCGGTCTGCTGCAGGGTCTGCATGGCCCCGCCCGCCGCACCGGCCTCGTGCGGGTCGACGTTCGACATGATGATGACGTTGAGCGGCGAGATCGCCAGTCCCATACCGCAACCCATGAGCACCATGGCCAGGAACAGCAGCGGGAAGTATCCGCTGTCGCCCGAGAGCTGGGTGAGCACGAGCAGTCCGGCCACCAGGAACGCCGCACCGGCCATGGTCAGCGGTTTCGGGCCGAAGCGCGGCAGCAGCCGCGGGATGGTGCGGATGATGGAGAACATCAGCAGCGCGGTGGGCAGGAACGCGAAACCTGTTGCCAGCGCGCTCAATCCAAGGATGTCCTGCAGGAACTGGGTGAGGAAGAAGAACATCGAGGTGCCCGCCATCGGCACGAGGAACATATTGGCGTAGGCGGCGGCACGGTTGCGGTCGGTGAAAAGACGCAGCGGCAGTAGCGGTTTGGCCGCTCGCGATTCGATGACGAGGAACGCGGCGATGAGCGCGGAACCGGCCGCGAGCGAGATATCGGTGGCGGGTGTCCCCCACCCGTGTGAGGCGGCGCTGATGAAGCCGTAGACGAGAGCGGCCACGCCGGTGGTGGCGGTCACCGCGCCGGGCAGGTCGAGGCGGGTCGGATGCCGTTGCGCGACCGGCAGATACCGCAGCGCGAGTGCCACCACCACGATTCCGAAGGGCACGTTGATGAACAGCACCGACCGCCAGCTCAGCCATTCGGTGAGCAGTCCGCCGACGATGAGTCCGATGGCGAAGCCCGCGCTGGACATGCCGGAGAACAGTGCCAGCACCCGGATCCGGGCCTTGGGTTCGGAGAAGGTGGTGGTCAGCAGGGCGAGGGTGTTGGGCCCGGCCATCGCGCCGCCGATGCCCTGCAGCACGCGGGCGGCCAGCAGCAGCCCGGCCGACGGGGCGAGCCCGCCCGCCAGGGAGGCCAGGGTGAACAGGGCGGCTCCGGCGATGAAGAGGTTGCGGCGGCCGAGCAGGTCACCGGCGCGTCCGCCGAGCAGCAGCAGTCCGCCGAAGGCGAGGGTGTAGGCGTTCATCACCCAGGACAGTCCGGTCGCGCTGAAGTGCAGGTCGTGCTGGATGCGCGGCAGGGCGACATTCATGACGGTGATGTCGAGGACGATCATCAGCTGACAGGTCAGCAGGGTGACCAGCACGATGTTCGCCCGTAGTGGCCGGGTGGGTGGCGCGTCGATCCGCGGATCGACGGCAACGTTCGAAGAAAGGGTGGTCGACAAGGGATGCTCCATCGAATGAAGTGAAGCGGAGGTCTCCTCCGCTTCCACTGGAGCTATCATATGGAGGGTTCCTCCATTTACGCAAGCCTATCCGGAGGGTCCATCCGTTTTCTAGTGGAGGGTTCGTGGACGCACCACCGACCGGAAAGCCGATGCGCGCCGATGCCAAACGCAACTACGAGCGGATCATCGACACCGCTCAGCAGGCCTTCGCCGAGCTGGGCCCCGACGCACCGCTCGAGGAGATCGCCCGGCGCGCGAGTGTCGGCATCGGCACCCTCTACCGGCACTTCCCCAATCGCGACGTGCTCATCGAGGCCGTCTACCGCTCCAGCATCGAGCAACTCAGCGACCGCGCTCATGTGCTACTCGAGGAGCACCCGCCGGTCGAGGCATTCGAGGTGTGGCTGCGCGAGAACGTGCAGTGGGTGATGGCCAACCGCAGCCTCGCCACCACACTGAAGGCCGGTATGGACCACAACTCCCCCACCTTCGGCCTGTGCCGCACGGCGATCACCGGCGCGGCCGCCACACTGCTCGAGGCCGCACAGCAGGCGGGCGGCATCCGCGCCGACATCGAACCGCGGGACGTACTGAAGTTGGGGCACGGCATCGGAATCGCCTGCGAGGCAACGCCGGATGCCGCCGAGCGTCTACTCGCCGTGACGCTCGACGGCCTGCGCACCATCCCGGGCTGATCAGTCCGGCAGGGCGGGCAGCTCCAGGTTCTCGCGCAATGTCCTTGCGCGGTAACCGGTTTCGACGATGCCGCGGCGGCGCAGCTCGGGAAGCAGCCCGTTCAGAAGGAAGTCGCGGGTACGTGGATCGGCGAGACCGCCGAGCGTGATGACGTCGAGCACGCCCGCGTCGTAGCGTTCGGCGATTGCGTCGGCCAGCTGTTCGGGCGTACCCGCTGCGGCCCAGTGCCCGGTGTCCTTGGCCGCGATGATCAACTCCCGCAGCGTGTTTCCCGACCGGGCGAAGGCGTTGAAGATCTCCACCCGCCCCTGCCGCCGCTGTACCGATCGCACATCGGGCAGCAGTCGTTCCGGAATCGGCTGGTCCAGCGGCAGTTCCGACAGGTCGATGTCGCCGCCGAGCATATCGGCGAGCCCCAGCCGTCCGGCGTCGAAGTCGGTGGCCTCCTCGCGTTCGCGCACCAGCCGCCGCACCTCCTGTTCAGAGGCGCCGTAGGTCGCGTGGAACGAGCTCATGATCAGCGGCAGTCCATCGGCGCGACCCAATTCGGCTGCGCGGGAACGGATCTTCTTGGTGTAGACGACCGCGTCCTCCAGGGTCGGCAGCGAGGTGAACACGACCTCGGCGAAGCGCGCGCCCAACTCGATGCCGCCCTCGGACTGACCGGCCTGGAACTGGACGGGCCGCCGCTGCGGCAGCGACGGGATGTTCAACGGCCCACGCACGGTGAAGAATTCGCCGACATGCTCGATCGGCCGCACCAGGTCCGGGTCGAGACGCGCGCCGCCGCGACCGTCCGGGGTGAGCGCGCCGGGCCGCCAGCCGTCGAACAGCGCGTTGACGACCTCGATCGATTCGGTGGCGCGCCGGTAGCGTTCCTCCGGGCGCGGCAGGTCCCCGCCGCCGTAGTTCTCTTCGCCCAGCGAGGAAGTGACGGCATTCCAGGCGGCACGGCCATTGCTGACGTGGTCGAGGGTGCCGAACAGCCGGGCCAGGTTGTAGGGGTGATGGAAGGTCGTGGTGACCGTCGCGATCAGTCCGATGCGAGAGGTCACGGCGCTGAGGGCGGCCAGGAAGATCAGGGGCTCCTGCGCGCCGATCGCGCCCTGCGCCCCGAAGGCGAGCAGGTCGGCGGCGAACAGGGCATCGAACCCGTTGGCCTCGGCGAGTTCGGCGATCTCGATGGCCGAGGCGATGGTGGAGCGTTCCGGGTCCAGCGCGTCGGCGTAGACATCGGGTGAACCGCTCACTCCGGTCACGATTTTCAGGGGTCGGCGAGTGCTCATCGGGACCCTCCCGCCGCGAGTTCACCGAGCAGCTTCCAGGTGCGCTGCTGATCGTCTTCGCCCGCCAGGTCGGTGGAAGTCAGCACCACCTCGGTGGCTCCGGCGTCGAAGTAGCGTTGAATCTCGGCGGCGACGGTCTCCTCGTCGCCGATGATCGCGAGGTCCGCGGCGCGCCGCACACCTTCGAGTTCGATGACCCGGCGGTAGGAGGGCACCTGCTCGTAGAAGGCCAACTGCTCCACGGCTTTCGCGCGAACACCCTCGACATCGGCGGTGACCACGGCGGGCACGAAGGCGACGACGCGCGGGGCGGCGGCCGAGGCGGCGGTGACGGCGGGCACAATGTGCTCGCCGAGGGTCCTGGGTCCCGCCAGATAGGGCAGTATGCCGTCGGCGAGTTCGCCGCTCACCCGCAGCGCCTGCGGGCCCATGGCCGCGACCAGGACCGGGACCCGGGGTGTCGCCCCGGCGAGCGTCGCGGGCCACGGCGGGGTGACGGTGAGCAGTTCACCGTGCAGGTCGGCGGTGCCGGTGTCGAGGAGTTCCCGCACGCCGGTGAGGAATTCGCGCAGGCGTGCGATGGGCCGATCGAACGGCAGCCCGAAAGCGCCTGCGGCGAACGCCGATCCGAGGGCCAGGCCCAGGTGGTAGCGACCGTGCGTGGCGGCCTGTGCGGTCTGCGCCTGCGCCGAGACCAGCAGCGGATGCCGCCCGATCACCGGTATCGCCGAGGTGCCGACCTGTAGTTCGGGCACCTCCCGGCCGACGATCGCCGCCAGCAGCGGCGAGTCGTAGTCCATTCGCTGCCCGAACCAAACCGAGTGCACGCCGTGCCCGGCGACGAGCCGGGACTGTCGCACGATCTCGTCCACATAGTTGGCGGGGCCAGCCGCTGCCAGAGCTACACCGAGGGTCATGACTGTGCGCAACACCGGCGCGACAGGTGGGTGTTCCCGCACCCCGGTGTTGGAATCACCCTGATCACAAGGGTTTTCGAGGTGCCATGGGAGCATTGAGAATTCCCACTCGGAAACACTCTCGATAAATGATTCCGTTTCAATTTCCCAATCCGAACCTTGCCCGGTAGTGTGCGGCCGTCGCAACAGCGATCCTGCGAAACCCCTGTTCTGGCAATGGAGTTCGTGTGCTGGAAATTCACCACTTCAGCTACGGGTGGGTGACCCCCGTACTGGCATACCTGATGTCTCTCATCGGATCCCTGCTCGGATTGCGATGCACGGCGCGCGCTCGCACCGGGGAAGGGCGTGAGGGCTGGCTCATCGCGGCCGCGGTCGCCATCGGCGGCACCGGCATCTGGGTGATGCATTTCGTCGCCATGCTCGGCTTCTCGATCCACGGCGCCGATATCCGCTACAACGTGCCGTTGACGCTGTTCAGCGCGGCGCTGGCGGTCGGCGTGGTCTGGGTGGGCCTGTCCATCGTGGCCCGCGAACCGATCGGCCGCTGGCCGTCGCTGCTGATCGGCGGGACGATCACCGGTATCGGCGTGAGCGTCATGCACTACTGCGGCATGTACGCCATGAACACCGACGCCATGATCGACTACAACCCCGTCCTGGTGGTGGCCTCGGTGGCGATCGGCATCGTCGCGTCCATCGTGGCGCTGTGGTTCACGCTGGTCATCACCGGTCTCTACGCGACGGTCGGCGCGGCACTGATCATGGGAGTCGCGGTGTGCGGCATGCACTACACCGGTATGGCGGCGATGAGCGCGCACGAGATGGACCACATGGTCACGCCGTCCGGTTCCGAGCCGATGGATCTGCTGGCCCCGTTGATGATCATCGTGAGCATCGTGACGCTGGTGCTGCTCATCCACGTCGGGCTCACCGAGGTCGACGAGCGCAGCATGATGCCGGATCCGCAGACCGTTCGGCCGCAGGCGCCGCAGCCGCCCCAGGCCGCGTGGTCGTTGCAGTCGAATCAGGCGGCGGCGAAGCCGGTTCGGAGTTCGGCCCGGCGGCGCGCGGCGGCCTCGGATCCGCAACAGTCCAGCGGCGGTGACTACCGCACCGCGGGTCTGTACGAGCCGGCCTCCGATTACCGGGCTCCGGGTCGGCACGAGGCGGGCGATCTGCGCGCGGCCGGCCAGTACACGACGGCGTCGGCGAGTCCGCGATCGCTGCAGGAACAGCCGGAACTGCTCGAACACAACCTCGAGGCGCTGCGGCGTTCTCCCCTGCCGCAGCCGGGTCACAACCGGTTCTGATAGCCCGGCGGTCCCGGGTGTGAGCCGCGTCCGCTCCCGGCCGGGATTACTGAGAGTTCCCGGATCGGTTCGCTGAGAATACGGACCGGTTGTTCGACTTTGCGGCGTCTCGGCAGCAAACTGACTGCCATGGAGGACCACCAGCTGGAGCTGATCTTCGCGGTTCTGTTCGCGACCATCCTGGCCCAGCCGCTCGGACGGCGGCTGGGCCAGGCTCCGGCGGTGCTCATGACGGCGTTCGGGGTGGTGCTCGCGCTGATTCCCGCGGTACCCGATATCCACATCGACCCGAAACTCATCCTGCCGCTGGTGCTGCCGCCGCTGCTCTACGCGGCCGCGCGGCGCACCTCGTGGCGGCAGTTCGCGGAGAACTGGGAAGCCATCAGCCTGCGGGCGGTGGTGCTGGTCATGGTCACCACGGTGGCGGTGGCCGCGGCCTTCCACTACTGGTATCCGAGCGTCCCGATCGCGGCCGCGGTCGCGCTCGGCGCGCTGGTCGCGCCCCCGGACCCGGTCGCGGTCTCGGCACTGGCGGGCAAGCTCGGTCTGCCGCGCCGCCTGGTCGCGGTGCTCGAGGGCGAGGGCCTGTTCAACGACGTCACCGCGATCGTCATCTACACCGCCGCGATCCAGGCGGTGGCCACCGGTTCGTTCTCGGCCTGGCACGCGCTGCGCGACTTCGCGGTGTCGGCGATGGTGGGCGCGGTGGTCGGACTCGTGTTCGGCTGGGCCGGAAGCAAACTCATGGGTTGGCTGGGGGAAGCGCCGTGGCGGGTGGCGCTGGGTCTGCTGCTGCCGTTCGCCGCCTACGGGGTGTCGGAATCGCGCGGTGGGTCCGCGGTGCTGGCGGTGCTGGTGTGCTCGCTGTATCTCACCGACGCGGCGAACGATTTCAGCGACAGCGACTATCGAATGGTCGGCGACTCGTTCTGGGAGATCACCGAAATGCTGGTCACCGGTTTCGCTTTCGGGTTGATCGGGCTGGAACTGAGCACCGTCATGCACGAGGCGGGACCGGAGTGGCCGCGGCTGATCGCGGGTGCGGTGGCCGCGATCGCCGTGGTGGTCGGGCTGCGTCTGATCTGGCTGCTGTGCACCACCGCGATCTTCCGGACCTGGTGGCGCAGCCGCGACAAGGACGAGCCGTACACCTGGCGGGAAACCGTCGTGACCTGGTGGGCCGGGATGCGCGGGGTGGCGACAGTGGCGCTGGCCCTGGCCATTCCGCTCACCACGGACGACGGGAAGCCCTTTCCCGGTCGCACCGAGATCCTGTTCACCGCGATCGCGGTCGTGCTGTTCACGCTGCTGATCCAGGGGCCCACGCTGCCCGCCGTGGTGCGGGCCACGGGCGTGCACGCCGACACCGGCGTCGAGCGTGCCATCGAACGCCAGCTGTGGGAACGGGTGCTGCGGGCGGAAATGACCAGGATCAAGGAGATCGCCGATACCGAGGACCTGCCCGACGAGGTGTACGAGCGGCTGCGGGCGGGCTTCGAACGCCGTCTCGCACAGGCGGATCCGGAGGCCGCCGACACCATTGCCCGAATGAACACCGATCGGCAGGTGGTGTTCGGTAAGAAGATGCGCCGCTACACCGGCGAGGTGATGGCGGCGGGACGCGCCGAGGCCTTGGCCGCGCGCCGTGAACCCGGGATCCCGCCGGATGTGGTGGATCGGGTCATGCGCCGCCTGGACCTGCGTTCCGGCGGGGCCTGACCGACGTCATCCGGCGTCTATACCGGATGAGGAGTAGCTCACGATCAGCAAGGCGGCCATGGCGGCGACCAGCACTCCCCCGACCGCGAGGTTCACGCGGCGATGGGTCACCAGGACCGCGACGAATTCGCGCAGGAACGCCGAGGGTACGAAGTAGCGAGCGGTCCGCGCGCCGGTCACCTGGGCGTGCAGGCCGAGGTGACGGCTCAGCGCGGCGGTCCGCAGCACGTGGAAGTCGCTGGTCACCACCGTCATTCGGATCTCGTCCGGGTCGATGCCGCGCCCGCGCAGCACCTCGGCGGTCATACGAAGGTTCTGTTCGGTATTGCGGGAGTGGTTCTCGCGCACCAGGTTCTCGCTCGCGATGCCCGCGGCCTCGAGATAGTCGGCCATGGCGTCGGCTTCCGCCACGGATTCGCCCGGACCTCGACCGCCGGAGGTCACCAATAGCGGTGTGCCGCCGTGCTCCTGCTCGGATCGGAACACCTCGGCCGCGCGATCCAGCCGCGACGCGAGCAGCGGCGTCACCTCCTCACCGCGCAGTCCGCAACCGAGCACCACCACCACATCCGCTCCCGGCGGCTGCGGCAACCGCGCGTACAGCACGGCGTATCCGGTGAACGCGATCAGCTGCACCAGAATCAGCATGCCCAGCAGCGTGATCGTGACCAGGGCGGCGGTCCGCCAGGCCGGAGAGTGCGCATCGCTGATGGCCCCGAAAGCCAACAGCGGCAAGGCGATCAACCCGACCCCCGCCAGCGGCGCGACCGCCGTAGCCAGCCGCAACCCCTCCCGGCGGGTCAACACCACCCCGTTGATCAGCAACCCCGCCCCCGCCGCCAGCAGCGACAGCGGCGGCAACAACACCAGCAGCAGCACCACCAACTCCACCGCCGGCCCGGGCGCGACCACATGCAACGCCCGCACCACCCACAGCGCCAGTAGTACGGCGGCGGCAAACAGAATCAGCCCGGTGGAGATACGGCGTGGATCCCTGATGACCCGGATCGTCCCGATCATCGCCAGTGCCCCACCGAGTACAGGTAGCGCGATATCCAGCACCGCCATCGCCGATCCTCCCTCCGCGACACCTCCACACGCCTGGTCCGCCCGATCGTATCCGCCCCCGCATTCAAGATCAGGGAGCTGACACCGCGGACTTCCGCCCGTCAACCCCCGCCGACGGCTCCTTGATCGTGCTGAGTTCCGCGCGAGTGCGGGATTGTCGGCGGGGAATGTGATCATGCTGGCGGACAAGCGAATTGCCGAGTGATGGGTTTGGAATGGGCAGTCGGGAGTGGGACAGCTTCGCTACGAATCTTGCCGGGATGCTGCACCGCACGCCCGTCGAGAGCGTGGTGGAGTTGACGGTGGGGACGCGATTCCTCTACTTCTTCCCGGGGTATGACGCGGGCGGGCACTATCTCGGTGTCGAGGTGTGTGACGACATCAGCGAATCGGGGCGGGAGTATCTCGCGGACGCTGCCTGGTATGCCCCCTACCCAGGTGATTTCCACTGGCGACGAGAGATTCGGAAGCCGGACGCCGTCGACTATCGGAAGATCTGGCTCGTCGAACATCGGCGTCTGGTCCGTGACTACGAGACCCGCCCCGACCATCACGAGGCCATGGTCTACCTCGCCGCCATCCACACCCTCACCCGACGGCTGGCCCACAACAGCAGGCCGGCCAACTGAGTTCTCAGCTGTCAGGCAGTGTCGACCGCGGTGTCACCGATCGCAGGGGTGGGCCGGGTACGGAGCCGGTGAAAGAGCGCGCCGAGTACCGCGACCGGCAGGAACACCATGTACACCGCCAAAAACAAGCGGTTCTCCTGGGCGACCGCAGTGAGGTAGGTGCTGTGATCGATGACCTGTACAGTGCCGTGGATGTTGAGTCCGTAGGTGTTGTGGACACTGTCGTACTGCGGCTGTCCGGCTGGCAAGTCGGTGTTCAGCGTGATGAACGCCAGCACCGCTCCGGCAAGGGTGAACGCTATGAGCGCGACAGCCGCCGGACGCGGAACCGCAGCGGTGAGGGCTCGCCAGGCCATCGGAAGCTCGCCGAGTGGGCGCCGTCCGAGCCCGGTGTACCTGGTCGTCACGAAAAATGACCAGCAGAACAGCGGAAACACCAGCACCATAATCGGTACGAATACATCGTGCGGCGGTGCCATCGAGCGCACGAGAGTGAGTATGTAGAGAACGCTGGCAGCCAGCAAGGCCACCGAGCCGCCGACCCAGACGATCAGGCTGATCCGCCGCGCAGCCGACGAATCGATGAAGCGGACACTATCGGAATCGGTCACGTGTTGAATGATGAGCTGACCCGCTCACCCCGGCAAGCAGCTACATCAAGCATCACACGCCAACCAGCTTCCGAGTTCTCGGATGCCCTCTTAGCGATACGCCCGGCACCGATTCAGCGAACGGACGGCGGTGGTCGGATCCGGAGTGGTTCCAGGACAAGACTTTCGGTGCGTCAGGCCGGGGTTCGGGGCGGATCCTGTGCGTCGAGGAGCAGGGGGATTGCCGATGGGCGGCGGTCTTCCGGATCGGCGGGCGTGTCCAGTACCACCGGGGTCGCGGGTTCGAGGGTGGCGCCGGTGGTGTCTTTCAGGTCGACGCCGGAGCGGCCGAGGCGGTGGGCTCCGTCGATGAGGGCGGTGGCCACCTGGGCGGCGCGGTGGTAGGTGAGGCCCTCGGGTGGGTGAATGTTGGAGATGCAGTTGCGTTCCGAGTCTGCGCGGCCGGGGCGGGGGTGGTGGGTGAGATAGATGCCGAGGCTGTCGGCTACCGAGAGGCCTGGGCGTTCGCCGATGAGGACGAGAACGGTGGTGACGCCCTGGGCGGCGGCGATGTGGTCGGCGAGGGCTACCCGGGATTGGGTGGCGATCACCGGCGGGGCGAAGGTGTAGCGGTCACCGAGGGCGGCTAGCAGGGCCGCGAGCATGGGGGCGCCGTGGGCCGTGAGGGCGCGGGGAGAGAGGCCGTCGGCCAGCACCACGCCGATGTCGGCTCCACTGTGGGGCATTGCCGAAAGCGCTTCCAACGCAACAGGATCAACACCCTCCCCAATGTCGGATCCGACCCCAACTCCAAACCCTCCCCCAACTCCTACTCCGACCTCCGCTCCCCGCGCCGCCCCGACTTCTGCTCCAGCCTCGACTCCCGGCACGATCTCAGCTTCAGCTCCCCGCCCAGCTCCAGCTCCAGTCCCAGCTCCAGCTCCAGCTCCAGCTCCGGCTCCGGCTCCGGCTCCGGCTCCGGCTCCGGCTCCGGACCAGACGGTGCGGCCCGACGAGGAGCCGGGTTCCACTGGGCGGGCGGCCTTTACGCCGCCGGGCAGTCGGCCGAGGTCGGGGCGGCGGAGGTATTCGGAGCGGTCGGTGGCCTGGCTGTGGACGTGGATGGGTTCGCCGAGGCCCAGGGCGGCCAGTTCGTCGGCCAAGGTTGCGATGTCGAGTGGTTGGTGGACGGCGTCTCGGGCGGCGGCGTGGGCGGCTCGGAATTCGAGGACTTCGGTGGTGGGGAGGGCGTCGCCGGTGCGGCCCAGGCCGATTCGAGCCTGGGTGGTGCGGCGTAGTTCGGTCCAGAAGGCTTGGGCGGCAACCTCATCGGGGCGGGCACCGCTCACAGCGCTTGCTGCGACGTCGTCGCGGTTGGTCATGCCGCCTCCGCTGCGGCCAAGGCACGCAGTGGAGACGCCAGTGGCGGTATGGGCAGTATGCGACCGTCGGCGCCCAGCATGCCGAGTCCGTCGAGCCAGGCCGCGAATTCGGGAGCGGGTCTGAGCCCCAACACTTTTCGAGCGTAGAGCGCGTCGTGGTAGGCGAGGCTCTGGTAGCCGAGCATGACGTCGTCGGCGCCGGGGACGGCGATCACGAAGGCGCAACCTGCCGCGCCGAGCAGGGTCAGCAGCGTGTCCATGTCGTCCTGGTCGGCTTCGGCGTGGTTGGTGTAGCAGACGTCGACGCCCATGGGCAGGCCGAGGAGTTTGCCGCAGAAGTGGTCTTCGAGCCCGGCGCGGATGATCTGCTTACCGTCGTAGAGGTATTCGGGTCCGATGAAGCCGACCACGGTGTTGACCAGCAGCGGGTCCAGGTCGCGGGCAACCGCGTAGGCACGGGTCTCGAGGGTCTGCTGATCCACCGGCTTCCCGCCGACGCCCAGGTGCGCTCCGGCCGAAAGCGCCGAGCCCTGACCGGTTTCCAGGTACATGACGTTGTCGCCGACCGTCCCGCGTCGCAGCGACCGCCCGGCCTCGTTGGCTTCCCGCAGCAGCGAGATGTTCACGCCGAAGCCGGAATTCGCACCCTCGGTGCCCGCGATGGACTGGAACACCAGATCCACCGGCGCACCGGCCTCGATCAGCCCGAGCGTGGTGGTGACGTGCGAGAGCACGCACGACTGGGTCGGGATGGCGAAGCGCTGCCGCACCTCGTCGAGCAGGTGCAGCAGATCGGCGGTGGCGCGCGGGGAATCGGTGGCCGGGTTGATGCCGATCACCGCGTCCCCGCACCCCAGCAGCAGTCCGTCGAGCACCGCGGCCGCGATCCCGCGCGGATCGTCGGTCGGATGGTTGGGTTGCAGCCGGGTAGCCAGCGTGCCGGGCAGCCCGATGCTGGTGCGGAATCCGGCCCGCACCACTGTCGCCTTGGCGACCGCGATCAGATCCTGATTGCGCATGAGTTTGCTGACGGCGGCCACCATTTCGGGCGTGAGCCCGGGTGCGACGGCGGCCAGTGTGGCCGCGGCGTCTGTGCTGGCGGCCGCGTGCAGCAGCCAGTCCCGCAACCCACCGACGGTGAGATGCGAAATCGGCTGGAACGCAGCACGATCGTGGCTGTCGATGATGAGCCGGGTGACCTCGTCGGTCTCGTAGGGCACCACCGGCTCGTTCAGGAACACCGTCAGCGGTACCTCGGCGAGCGCCCATTGCGCGGCGGCGCGTTCGGCGTCGGAATGTGCCGCGCACCCGGCGAGTTCGTCGCCGCTGCGGCGCGGGGTGGCCTTGGCCAGCAGGTCGACCAGTCCGTGGAAGGTGTGGGTGGTCCCGGCGAGGCGCTGGTGATACAGGCTCATGCCCCGATCCTCCGGACTCGATGTTGCTGCGGTGTAACCCCTGTTTTCCCGGCGAATTAACCAGCGTTACGCGTGCCGAACCGCACGCCGGGCCCCACGCTTGCACCGGCCGACCGCCACCTGCGGGATAGCATGGCGAAATGGCATCGGGGACCTACCAGCCGCCCTGGCTACGCACCGTCGATCTCCGCGCGGAGCTCCGCGGATTCGGCGACTGGTGGCGACAACCGCACCGATCGCGGCGCGCGATCGGTGCGTACCGCGATCTGCTGGCGGGCACGCCCGCCTGTATCGCCTACGCCTTCACCCTCTTCGTCACGTGGTGGACCCTGCGCGGGGCCAATGACCTGGTGGGGCGGCGGCTGATCTTCTCGGCGTCGACGAATCTGCGCAATATGCAACGGGATCCGATCCAGGTGCTGGTGGCCTCCGCGTTCTGGACCGACGGCGGTTTCCCGTGGGGCGACATCCTGGTCCTGATCACGCTGATGGCGCTGGCGGAACGCTGGCTGGGTTCGCTGCGCTGGATCCTGGTGGTGGCGCTCGGCCATGTCGGCGCCACCCTGATCACGGTCGTCGGTATCGCACACAAGCTGGACAAGCAGCTGATTCCGACCCGGGTGGCGTTCGCCTCGGATGTCGGCCCCAGCTACGGGATCTCGGCGATGCTGGCGGTGTTGGCCTTCCGGCTGCGGGGTCCGGCGCGCTGGCTGTGGGGTCTGGGTGTGCTGGCCTGGTACGCGTACGGCGTGTGGAACGGACGCACTTTCACCGATTACGGCCACTTCTTCGCGGTGCTGATCGGGTTCACGGTGGGTGCGATCGCGGTGGCGCTGTCGCATCGTCTGGTGACGGTGCGCGCGCGGTCGGCGGCACGGGCCGCCGCCGCATCGGCTGCCGCGGACTCAGCCGGGGATCGGGTCGAGGTCGCGGCGGGGACGCTGGAAGAACTGGACGGTGGGCTCGACGATTCGCGCGGCGATCGGTCCGATCACGGCCATCATTAGCACGTAGGCCGAGGCCAGCGCGGCCAGTCGACCGTCGACGCCACCCAGCGAAACCGCCAGTCCCGCAATGACGATGGAGAACTCGCCGCGGGCCACCAATGCGGCCCCCGCACGTGCGCGCCCCATGCGGCGGATGCCCTGCCGCTGCGCCGCCCACCAGCCGGTGCCGATCTTGGTGACCGCGGTGACCACGGCCAGCAGCGCCGCCCAGCCGAGCACGGGCGGTATCGCGCGCGGATCGGTGGTCAGCCCGAAGGCGACGAAGAAGATGGCCGCGAACAGATCCCGCAGTGGTTCCAGCAGTTTCGCGGCCTCGTGCGCGGTGGAGCCGGAGATGGCGATGCCCAGCAGGAACGCGCCGACGGCCGCGGACACGTTGAGCGCCGAGGCCGCGCCCGCCACCAGCAGTGCGGCCCCGAGCAGCTTGAGCAGGAACACTTCCGGATCGTCGGCGTCGACGATGCGGGACACGTAGCGGCCGTAGCGCAACGCCACCACCAGCACCGCGGTGATCGCTACGAGCGCGATGGCAAGGGATTTCGCGCCGGTGGCGAGGCTGAGTCCGGCCAGCATCATGGTGAGGATGGGCAGGTACACCGCCATCGCGAGGTCCTCGAACACCAGGATGGACAGGATGACCGGGGTCTCGCGGTTACCGAGTCGCCCGAGGTCGTTGAGCACCTTGGCGACGATGCCGGAGGAGGAGATGTAGGTGACGCCACCCATGGTGACCGCGCCGACCGGCCCCCAGCCGAGCCACAGTGCCACCAGCACACCGGGTGTCGCGTTGGCGACCAGGTCGAAGAGTCCGGCCAGCCAGGATAGGCGCAGTCCGTCGACCAATTCGGCTGCGGTGTACTCCAATCCGAGCAACAGCAGCAGCAGGACCACGCCGATCTCACCGGCGATGTGACCGAATTCGTTGGCGGCCTGCATCTTCACGATGCCGCCCTCGCCGAAGGCCAATCCGCCCAGAAGGTACAGCGGGATCGGTGACATGCCGAAGCGGCCGGCCAGCCGTCCCAACATTCCGAGTGCGAACAAGATCGCGCCGAGCTGAAACAGGGCTAGGCCGGTCGAATCCATCCGCTCAGCCGTCGGCCAGGATGCGGGCGCAGGCGTCGAGTCCGTGCGGCGTGCCGACTACCACCAGCACGTCCCCGGAGTCGAGGACGAACTCGGGCCCCGGGGAGGGATGTAGTTGTCCCGCTCGCATGATGGCGACGATGGAGGCCTTGGTACGGGTCCGCATCTGGGTGTCACCGAGTCTGCGCCCGCGATACGGGGAATCACCACCGATGGTCAGCTGCCGGGTGGTGATCCCGGGTAGGTCGGAGTGTTCTTCCTTCAACCGCTCGACCAGCTGCGGTGCGCCCAGCAGGTTGGCCAGCACGGCGGCCTCGTCGGTGGTCAGCGGTACCTGCACCTGGCAGGAGTCGGGGTCGTCGCGTTGCGAGACGATGAGGTCGATGCCCCCGTCCCGATGCGACACCACTCCGATGCGCCGTCCCGCTCGGACCTCGAAGTCCTTGCGAGCACCGATCCCGGGCAGCGCTGTCACGTCCACGTTCACCACCCCAGATTAGGACAGACCGCCCGATCCGGTGCACGCAGACGGCATCCAGCGCGATTGTGTCCGCGCCGAACCGTGATTCAGTCCGCGGCCAGCGGCGCGAAGGACCCGTCCGCGCCCGGCACGAACGGCGTGACCTCGGCGACGGCCGCCACCGGCAGCGGACCGTAGAGGTGCGGAAATCGCATCGACTCCGGATCCGAGGGCACCCCCGGCTCCCACTTCACCGGCGATCCGAGCCGCTGCGGATCCAGCCACAGCAGCACCAGATCGGTCCGTCCGGCGAAGAGCCGATTGGCGGGCAGGTGCGCCTGATACGGCGCGGACAGGTGGATGAACCCGACTTCCTCGAGCGAGGGAGCCCGATACTCCCCCGCCGCCTGCGCGGTGTCCCACTCGTCCCGGCCACAAATGTGCAGCAACTGCTCCGGCGTCACGTCCTGTGCGTTTCCCACCCGCCCCAATCTAGGCCAGCGCCACCGGAATCGGCCCGCACCGTCACCGGTCGTCCCCTCCGTGCCGAAGCCGCAGTTCGAGGACCGGATCCGACGCCGAGGGGCGCGCGGATGTGATCCTCGTCAAACACGGCCTAACAGTTACTGTTCAGCTACAGATAAGTGGGTAGTCCCAAATCAGTTCCGAGCGTCTCAACAGGAGGACCGTATGAAGCACCGCGCACTGAAATTGACCGCAGCCGCGGGTATTGCCCTGGCGGCACCCCTGGCGATGACTGCCACCGCGAGCGCCGACGTCTGGCAGCCGATCCCCGGCATCTCGATCCCCCTGCCCGACGGCATGTTCCGCGGCCTGCCCGGCGTCATCGCCACCCCGCCGCCCGGCCCCCAGCACACCGAGGGCGAACCCTGCGAGGGCGACGGCCACTGGGTCCACCTGGACGGCGGCAACGCCGCCCACTACGGCACCGAATGGCTCTGCGCCCACAACTGATCCCGTCCCGAAACCGCCGGGTGGCCTTCGAGTAGAGGTCCCCGGCGGAACCGGAGTCGAACAGATTGCACTCCAGACGATTACGGCCGCCTACTGGGCCGTCGCCACCAGATCGTCTCGGATCGGACGCCCGGTGACCCGACTCAGCAGTGGCGAATACACCAGCGGCGTAACGATTTCCACCACGATCATGGCGATGTAGAACCAGTGCGGCCAGCCCACGTAAGCGACGGTCAGCAACCGCACGAGTCCGCCGACGAAGAACAGCAGCATCAGCAGATGCGCCACCCCCGCGCGCCGATCGAGATCCAGCGCCGCCCACACACAGGCCACCCCGTAGGCACCGAACAACACCATCGAGAACCGCAGATCACCGTCGAGGGTGGCGTTCGGCGTGTTCGCTCCGATGATGGTGCTCGGCCCGATGAAAATGTGCGCCAGCGCGATGAGTACGCACACGATCCCGAAAACGATCAGATACCAACGTAATACGGCTCTCACAGCGGCCTCCCGAAGCCCCGGCCACTAGTAGACGTGTGTCTATTAGCAGTATCGGAAGGGTATCCCCGCTACTACACACGCGTCAACTAGTGTGGAGCGATGCCGCCGCGCCGCCGCCTCACCCCGGACCAGCGTCGCGCCGAACTGCTCGAGATCGGCGCGCGGCTCTTCGCCGAACTGCCCTACGAGCAGGTGCAGATGGACCAGGTCGCCGTCCGCGCGGGCGTCTCCCGCGCCCTGCTCTACCAGCACTTCCCCAAGAAGAGCGCCCTGTTCGCCGCGATCTACCAGCGCGCCGCCGAGGACCTGCAGAACCAGGTCCGCATCTCCCCCGACCTACCCCTGGCCGATCAGGTCGCCGCGGGCCTGGACGCGCATCTCGAGTACTTCGCCGCCAATCGCAATACCGTGCTCGCCGCCAACCGGGCACTGACCGGCGACCCCGTCGTGCAGGCGATCGTCTTCGGTGATCACGCCGCCATGCACGACGTCATGCTCGCCGCGATCGATGCGACCGGCCCCGACCGCGAAGCCGTGTCCGCGATCATCACCTCGTGGCTGATGTTCGTGCACACCCTGTGCCTGGAATGGCTCGAACACGACACCCTCTCCCGGGCCCAGGTCCGCACCTCCTGCATGGGCGCTCTCGCGGGAAGCCTGGCCGCACTGGGGGATTCAGCGCACCAGCAACTTTGATCCGGGCCGCGAACGACGCACCTGCGGTCACACCGATCGCCCACGCCCGCCGAGTCCGGTTCGGCTCAGAACGGCAGCGGGCGGGAGATGTGCACGGAGACATCGTTTATCGCGACGTGGGCCGGGGCGAGCCGGATGGCGGCGTGGGCGGCGGTTTCGGTGTCGCGGGTCCAGAGGCTGACGGCGGGTCCGGCCGGGGAGCGGCGGGCAAGCTCGTAGGCGTGTTCGGCGTTGTCGACCCGCACCACCGGGAGGACCGGGCCGAGGGTCTGCTGGGTGAGGACAGTCATCGTCGGATCGACATCGGCGAGGACCGTGGGGTCGAAGCTGTGGTCGGTGCCGGTGCCGCCGCAGCGCAGGGTCGCGCCCTTCAGCAGTGCGTCCCGCACCTGATCACGCACGAGGGCGACCTGGGTCGCCGAGGTCATGACGCCGGTGCCGATCTCGTCGCCGAGGATGGGTCCGAAGGCGGCGGCCTCGGCGACCAGGCGAACGAGGAAGGCGTCATAGGCGGGAGCCTCGACGTAGATGCGTTCGATGCAGCGACAGCTTTGCCCGTTGTTCGCCAGACCGCCGAGAGCTATTGCGGCAGCGGCCCTGTCGAGGTCAGCATCGGACAAAACGACCGCGGCGGACTTACCGCCGAGGTCCAGGCAGCACGGAATCAGGCGGGCCGCGGCGCGCAGCGCCACCACCTTGCCGGTCTCCATGCTTCCGGTGAAGCGGACATAGTCGACGCTGTCGAGCACCGCCGGGCCGGCCTCGTGCCCGGACACCGTCGCGAAAACCGCTGGCGCACCGATCTTCACCCACCCGGCGGCGAGCGCGCGCAGCGTGAGCGGGGTCTCCGAGGACGGCTTGACCACCACGGCGGCCCCGGCCACCAGGGCGGGCACCGCGTCGAAAACGGCCAGTGCCAAGGGATATGTCCACGGCCCGATCACCCCGACCACCGCACCGGCGGACTGCGCGACCGCGAGCTGCATGGCCGCGCCGGGGCGCAGGGCGACCTGCGGGTGTCGCCCGCCCAGGAATTCCGCGCCGTGCGCGCAGTAGTGGTCGAGGGCATCGAGGGCCAGGCCGAACTCGGCGTCGGCCTCCGTCGCGGGTTTGCCGGTTTCGGCCGCGAGTAGCGCCGCGACCGTATCCCGGTTGTCCAGCAACCAGTTTCGGAACAAGGTCAACCAGTGGATCCGACCGACCACCCCGAGTGAGTGCCAGAGTTCCGCATTGCCGCGGAGTCGCTCGACGGTGGCGAGTACCCGCTCGGGCGGGTCGGTGGGGACGGTGTCGATCACCCGGCCGTCGGCGGGTGCGATCACGGTAAGCATCGGCGGGCGGACCTTTCCGGCATCCGGCACCTGCGTATGTGTGTGGCGCGCGGTGCGCATGAATCTCACCGTATGGCTGAGGGTTTCGGCCGACCAGCTTCCAATCGGCCACGAATCGGCGAATATGGGCCGTATACAGGCAACTTACTGGCCGGTAACGGTCATGCGGACGCCCGAAGTTTGCGAGACTGCCTGAGTGACGGAAGAGTTGGCGCAACTGCGTTCCATCACCAGCACCGCGCTGCTGGCGGATTTCGCGCTGGGACGCGGCCTGAGCCTGCAATCGATCCTGCGCGACAGCGGCCTGCGCGAGACCGAATTACGGGACCCGTCCGCGGAAATCACCATGGGCCAGGAGTTCTCGGTGATGCGCAATGTGGTGGCGGGCATCGACGACGAACCCGGCATGGGTTTGCTGGCCGGTCTGCTCTGCCATCCGCCCTCCATGGGCGTACTCGGCTTCGCGCTGATGAGCAGCTCGAATCTGCGGCACGCCATGGACATTGCGCTGCGCTACGCCGATCTGTCGTTCACCGCGGCCCGCCACTACAGCGAGAACCGCGGCGACCAGGTGTGGGTGGTGCGCGACGACAGCATGCTGCCCGAGGACCTGCGCCGCTTCACCCTGGAGCGCGATCTCGCGGCCATCGCCACCATCCAGCAGGACCTCATCTCGGTCCGCATTCCCGCCGTGAAGGTGGAGCTGTACGTGGACGCGCATCCGATCTACGAGATGTTCGGCGCGGTCTTCGGCGTCGACGAGGTGTCGTTCGGGATGCCGCAGTCGCGCATGGCGTTTCAGGCCAGCGCACTGGAAACCCCACTCCCGCAAGCGAATCTGTCGACCGCCCGGTTCTATGAGCAGCAGTGCACCGATCTGATGGAGAGCCGCCGCAGCCGCAGCGGGCTCAGCGGCCGGGTCCGTCAGCTGCTCATCCGGCACGGCGGCTCCGCCGACCAGACCCGCATCGCCGCAGACCTGGATGTCAGCGTTCGCACCCTGCGCCGCCGCCTCGCCGAGGAGGGCACCACCTTCCGGGAGCTGAGCCTCGAGACCGTCGGCATGCTCGCCGAGGAGCTGCTCATCGCCGGGCTCACCGTCGAACAGGCGGCCGATCGGCTCGGCTATGCCAGCGTGTCCGCGTTCGCGTCGGCGTTCCGCACCTGGAAGGGCCAGTCGCCCGGCCACTTCGGCCGCATGCACCGGGGCCGGGCTCATCCGGCCCGCACCTGACCACTCGCGACCGACATACCCGGCTACCCGGCCGGGCCCACCGGGTCTGGTAGACCGGCAGGTATGCACCCCTCCGTCCTGATGTCCGCCCGCGACCTCGAGTTCCTGCTCTACGACTGGCTCGACGTGACCGCGCTGACCGAGCGGGAACGCTTCGCCGACCATTCCCGCGAGACCTTCGATCAGGTGCTGCGGCTGTGCCAGGATCTGGCGGTCACCCATTTCGCGCCGCACAATCGCGAGGGCGATCTGCACGAGCCCACCTTCGACGGCGAGCGGGTGTCGCTGCTGCCCGCGATCGGCAAGGCGCTGCGAGCGTTCATCGACGCCGGAATGATCGGCGCGGCAATGGATCACGGCATCGGCGGCATGCAGCTGCCGCATTCGGTCTACACGGCGTGCATGTCGTGGATCTACGCCGCGAACGTCGGCACCGCCTCCTACGCGCTGCTCACCACCGGTAATGCCAATCTGCTTGCCGCGCACGGCAGTCCGGAGCAGATCGACACCTACGTGCGGCCCATGCTCGACGGCCGTCACTTCGGCACCATGGCGCTCTCGGAGCCGCAGGCCGGTTCGAGTCTGGCCGACATCACCACCCGCGCGGTCCCCGCCGAGGACGGCTCCTACCGGGTGTTCGGCCGCAAGATGTGGATCTCCGGCGGCGATCACGAACTGTCGGACAACATCATCCATCTGGTGCTGGCCCGCATTCCCGGCGCGCCGGAGGGCACCCGCGGCATCTCGCTGTTCATCGTCCCGAAGTTCCTGCCCAACCCCGACGGCACGCCGGGTGAGCGCAACGACGTGGCGCTGGCGGGCATCAATCACAAGATGGGCTGGCGCGGCACCGTCAACACCGCCCCGGTGTTCGGTGACGGCAACTTCACCCCGGGCGGCCAGCCGGGCGCGATCGGCTATCTGGTGGGCGAGCCCAATCACGGTCTGGCCCAGATGTTCACGATGATGAACGAGGCCCGCATCGGCGTCGGGCTGGCCTCCACGGCCCTCGGGTACACCGGATACCTCAAGGCCCTCGATTACGCCCGCAGCCGCCCACAGGGCCGCCCCCTGACCGCTCGTGGCGGTCCGCAGGTCCCCCTCGTCGAGCATCCCGACGTCCGTCGCATGCTGCTGGCCCAGAAGTCCTACGCCGAGGGCGCACTGGCGTTGCAGCTGTACTGCGGCCGGCTGATCGACGAGCAGCGCAGCGCACCAACCGAACCCGAGCGGACCCGCGCCTCGACCCTGCTGCGCATTCTGACCCCGATCGCGAAATCCTGGCCCAGCCAATGGTGTCTGGCCGCCAACGACCTCGCCATCCAGGTGCACGGCGGCGCGGGCTACACCCGTGACTACGACGTCGAACAGCACTACCGCGACAATCGGCTCAATCCCATTCACGAAGGCACCCACGGCATTCAGAGTCTCGATCTGCTCGGCCGCCAGGTCACCCTCGACAACGGGGCCGCCCTGGTCGCGCTGCTCGAGACGATGGCGATCGCGACCGGCGCGGCCCGCGCCACCGGGGACGACGAGCTGACGGCCTTCGCCGACGCCCTGGACGCGGCCACCGCTCGGCTGGCGGCCACCACGGCGGGTCTGTGGCGCGAGGGCAATCCCGAGACGGCCCTGGCCAATTCGGCGGTCTACCTCGAGGCGTTCGGTCACGTGGTGCTGTCCTGGATCTGGCTGGAGCAGGCCCGCGTCGCCCACTCGTTGCCCACCGACACCCCCGCCCGCACCGCCTTCGCACAGGGCAAGCGAGCCGCGGCCCGCTACTTCTTCCACTGGGAACTCCCGCGCACCGGACCGCAATTCGACCTTTTGGCCTCCGGTGACCGCACCACCCTGGATCTGGACCCGGCCTGGTTGTGAGCGTGTTCGCGTTGCGCGAACGCCGACCCGCGCCGGTGGCCGAGTTCGGTACCGCCGCGGGCGCTTCCGCCGACGTCAGAGACGTGCCGATCAACCCGCGGATCCAGTCGGGTTGATTACGGTTTGCTGGAGCATCGGCCACACTCTGCAATCGGAGTGTGAGCGTCGGTGGCCGCGGGTAGTCTCCCGGTAGACAACTCGATCAGCGTGTTCGAACGGCAGATGTCGATGCCTTCGCGAGCGGTAACCGGGTAGATCCGGAGTCACGTGCAGGGGCCTGTTCGCTTACAGCGAAATCCCTGGTCGTGTTACTGAAAACACACGGGAAACTACTCGGGAACAAAGACCCCGCCCCGAACGTCTGACAGAGTAGTCATCAACCACTGCTGGGAAGTAGCGGTAGCGAGGTCCGCGGTAAGGTCCGCGGACCCCCACACCAGGCGAATGGTGTGCGAGCACCATGAGCCAGGACGGAGGAGTCATGCCAGGAACTCTGACAAGCACCCCACTGACCGCGGTCGACCGTTGCGACCGCTGCGGGGCAGCTGCGCGCGTACGCGCAGTCCTTCCCGCGGGTGGAGAGTTGCTCTTCTGCCAGCATCACGCCAACGAGCACATGGACCGTCTTCGTGCGCTCGAGGCCGTGATCGAAACGGAGTCGGCACCGGCGCTTTAACAGCTCCTCCAGCCCCGGGGGACTCGATCGGGAGTCACACACCTCGGGGAGCCCGCTCGACAATTGAATCTTCCCAACAGAAAACCCACAGCGGGCGACCAGCAGGTCGCCCGCTGTTGCTGTCTCGCAGGCCACATCATGACGGCCGCCACAACGTGGCGAGAAGCACGTGGCCGGCCATGTGCGCGCGACGGGGTCGCTTAGGTACAACGGTTGAGTGCCGCACACCTCGCAAGCCACCTACCTGCAGGATCGCCATATGGTCGCGCTGTGGACCTGGGGCGGCCACGCTCCGGGTCGCGCGCCACAGGATGTGGGCGAGGTGCAGACACTCGCCCTCGCGGTTCCCGGCCGGGACGGAATCGGCGTCACGGACGTGGAATGCGCTCTGGTGGAACCGGAACGGTTATTCACTCTTGCTATCGAAAACCCGGGGGAATCGATACACCTGTTACGCGCCGCCCTCGAGTCCGACGTCGAGGCGGCGCGACTACCCGCGGCCGCGCACGCCGTCCCGAATGCCACCGGGACCGCCGTCGTCTCCGCGGACCGCGCGCTGCGGGCGCTGCGGGAGACCGTCTCGATCGCGGCCGAACTGCGTTCCGGATTGAAGGCGGAGCTGCGGCCGTATCAGGCGCGCGGCATCGGCTGGCTGCGGGAGACCACCGGGGTGCACGGCGGCGCGGTGCTGGCCGACGAGATGGGACTGGGCAAGACCGTGCAGGCCATCGGCTATCTGCTCGGGAAGGCCGGGGCCGGACCGCAACTCGTGGTGTGCCCGACCTCCCTGGTCGGCAACTGGGCGCACGAGATCGAACGGTTCGCGCCGGGACTGCGGACGATCGCTTGGCGCGGCGGTCAGCCGCCGCAGGCCGAAGCCGGGACCGTCGTGGTGACGGGATATCCGACCCTGCGCGGCCACGGTGACGACCTCGGCGGACAGCGGTGGGCGAGCGTGGTTTTCGACGAGGCGCAGATGCTCAAGAATCCGCGCACCCAGGTGGCGAAGGCCGCCCGCGCCCTCACCGCCGACGCGCGGATCGCGCTGACCGGCACCCCGGTGGAGAACCATCTCGACGAGTTGTGGGCGCTGCTGAATCTGGTCACCCCGCACGAGTTCACGCACAAGGCGCAATTCCGGCGGCGGTTCGTGCGGCCGATCAGCGAGGGCTCGACCACCGCGGCCGCCCGGCTGCGCGACGCCATCGAGCCGATCGTGCTGGGCCGCCGCAAGTCCCAGGTCGCCGCGACCCTGCCGCCCAAGATCCACAGCGACCTGGTGTGCGACCTCACCGCCGAACAGGAACGGCTCTACGACCAGCTGCTGGATCGGGCCGAGACGGCGGGCTTCGGGTCCGGCGCACAGCGACACACCCGGGTGCTGGCGGTGCTCACCGAGCTCAAGCAGGTCTGCAACCATCCCGGGCTGATCACCGGGGAGCTGGCCGAATTGGCCGGGCGCTCGGGCAAGTTCGACGTCTGCTCCGATATCCTCGCCAACAACCTGGAGGTCGGCGCGCCCACCCTGATCGTCACCCAGTACCGCAAGACCGGTGAGCTGCTGGTCCGGCACTGCGCCGAGGAGTTCGGGGTGACGGCGCCGTTCTTCCACGGCGGCCTGAACCACGAGCAGCGGGGCCGGATCGTCACCGACTTCCAATCCCCGGACGGCCCACCCATATTGGTGCTCAGCCTGCGTGCGGCGGGCACCGGCCTGACCCTGACCCGGGCCGCCGACGTCATCCACTTCGACCGCTGGTGGAATCCGGCTGTGGAGGCGCAGGCCTCCGACCGCGCGCACCGCATCGGCCAGACCCGCACCGTCACGGTCACGACGCTGACCTCGGGCACCACCATCGAGGAGCACATCGCGGGTATGCACGACCGCAAATCCGCCCTCACCGACCTCAGTGACACCGCCGGGGTCGCCGATCTGTCCCGCCTCGACGACGAACGACTGATGGAACTGCTGCGCCGGAAGCGGGGGAACTGACATGCCCGACAACGACTTCGGTTACACCGCCTGGAGCAAGGACTGGCTGCGCCTGGCGGAACCGTTGAGCCTGACCAAACCCGAACCGCTGCTCCCCCGGGCTCGCGGCATCGCCCGCAACGACGGCGTGGTCACCGAGATCTCCGGCACCGTGGTGCGGGCGCACATCCACCGGGGGTCGGAAGCCTCCGTCACCCACCTGGAGTTGACGCCGTTCAGCCGCGACACCATCGAGGCGCTCGGACGGCTCATTCCACCGGATGCCCTGGTCCTCAGCGATGAACTGCGCGCGGCCGTCTCCGAGGCAGGCATCGCGATCGCGCCCCGCCTGCTCAGCTCCGACTGCTCCTGCCGGGCCCGTCTCGACCGCTGCCTGCACATGCTCGCCACCTGCTATGCCGTGGTCCGCCAGATCGACGAGAACCCCTGGCTGGCACTGGATCTCCAGGGCTACCGCAGCACAGCGGCCGCACCCGAATCAGCCGTCCCGACCGCTCCCCCGCGCTGGACTCCGCTCGACACGCTGGACCCGGCAGCGTATTTCGGCTGATCGCCGGTCTATCGGGCGGTGACGAATCCCTGGGAGACCAGCCAGTCGCGGGCGACGTTCGCGGGCTCGGCGCCTTCGAGGTCGACCTTGCGGTTGAGTTCGGTGATGGTGTCGTTGGTCAGCAGGCGCGAGATCGGTTCCAGCACCGTGGCGACCTGGGGATGGGCGTCGGCGAAGGACTTCCGCATCACCAGGGCGGCATTGTATTTCGGGAAGAAGCCCAAATCGTCGTCGAGGATGCGGAGGTCGAGGGCCTTGATGCGACCGTCGGTGGTGGCGACCGAACCGAACTGGCAGCCGCCGTTGGCGGTGGAGGTGTAGACCAGGGCGTCGTTCATGATCTGCTTGCGGACCTTGCCGGTGTCGACGCCGTATTTGCGGGCCATGCCGGGGAATCCGTCCTGGCGGACACTGAATTCGGTGCCCAGGCAGGTGGGACCGGTGCCGGATTCGGTGTTCACGGCGTGTGCGTAGTCCGACAGGGTCTTGGTCCCGGTGCGCTGTGCGCTGGCGGCGTTGGTGACCAGGGCATAGGTGTTGTTCATCGGTGCGATGTCGGCCCACAGCATGCCGTGCGCGGCAAGGTCGGCGGCGCGCAGTGCCTCGAACTGCTGCTGCGAGTCCGGGATCGGCGTCTCGTTGCCGAGGTAGTTGATCCAGCCGGTGCCGGTGTAGTCGTAGGCGATATCGACCTGCCCGTGCAGCTGCGCGTCGCGCAGGCTGTTGGATCCGGTGATATTGGTGAGGTCGCGGACCTGCGCGCCCGCCGCGGTGAGCACGAATTCGATGAGATACCCGAGGATGTTCTGTTCGGTGAAGTCCTTGGACCCCACCGTGATCGACACCCCCTGCAAGGCCGGATCCGGCCGGATGCTGCCCGGCCCGACCTGAAGCGGTACCGCGCCACCGGATTCCAGCCCGCATCCGGCGATCAGCACCAGCCCGAGCGCGGCCAGCAGCGCGGTCCAGCGCCGCCTCATCGCAGGCCTCGTGGACCGAGGAATTCTTCGGCGAGCGCGCCCAGCCAATCCACCAGCAGTGCGAGCGCCACCGCGAGCAACGCCCCGACCCACAGCGTCACGTTGTCGCGCAGCTTGTATCCGGTATCGATGAGGATGCCCAGGCCGCCCGCGCTGACCAGGAACGACAGCGTCGCCGTCCCGACGGCGAGCACCAGCGAGGTCCGCAGACCGGCGAGAATATAGGGGACGGCGAGCGGAAACTCGATGCGCCGCAACACTGTTGCCGCCGACATGCCCTGCCCGCGACCGGCATCCACCAGCATCGGATCGACCTGCTGGTATCCGAGGATGGTGTTTCGCAGCACCGGTAGCAGGCCGTAGAACGCGATCGGTGCCACTCCCACCCAGAATCCGGTCCGCTGGGTGATCAGATAGTAGAGAACGATCAACCCGATGGCGGGGGCGGCCGCACCGATATTGGCGATGCCGACGAAAAGCGGTGCCAGCCTGCGGAATCCGGGCCGGGTGAGCAGGGTGCCCAGCGGGACCGCGATCACGACGACGATGGCCACCACCGTCGCGGTGATCACCACGTGCTGCCGGGTGGCGGTCTCGATATTGGCCGCGTTCACGCTCGCCTGCTGCGTCGCGGTCAGGTTCCGATTGAACGCCCACACCAGTACGCCGACACCCAGCCCGATCGCGAGCACCGGCTGCGCGACCAGGCGGATGAACTCCGAACGCCGCTCGGTGCCGGGGCGGCTCATATCGGATCTCCCGGCGCGGTTTCATCGGGTGAGTGCGCGGCATCCGAAGTCGCGGCGGACCCGGTCGATACAGCGGATTTCCCTGCTGCTCGGCTGCTTTCGGCGCGGGTGGCGGCGAGGTGGGTGACCAGGGTGTCGATCGCGATCAGGCCCACGTATCCGCCGTCGTCCCCGGTGACGGCCGCGTGGGCGGTGCTCTCGGTGAGGAGTGTCTCGAGCGCCTCCTGCAAGGATGCGCGCAGGGCGACCGTGCCGGTGACCGGCTGCCCTACCTCGCGCAACGAGGCGGCGTGGGCCAGCTGTTCGGCCGAAACCCAGCGCAGCGGACGGCGTTCCGCGTCGAGGATCAGACCCCACGGCCATTCCCGCTCCGCGATCTCGGCCCGGAACGGTTGCACCGCATCGGTTTCGGCGGCGGTCGGGCACCGGTCGAGCTCGACGTCCTCGACGCGGGTAAGAGTGAGCTGCTTCAGTCCCGCGTCCGCGCCGACGAATCCGGCGACGGTGTCGTCGGCGGGTGCGGCCAGGACGGCGGCCGGGGTGTCGTATTGCAGTAGCCGAGATCCGGTGCCCAGCACCGCGATTCGATCGCCGAGTTTGACGGCCTCGTTGAAGTCGTGGGTGACGAAGACGATCGTCTTGCGCAGTTCGGCCTGCAATCGCAGCAGTTCGTCCTGCAGCAGCCCGCGGGTGATGGGGTCGACCGCGCCGAACGGCTCGTCCATCAGCAGCACGGGTGGGTCGGCGGCGAGCGCGCGGGCGACTCCGACCCGCTGCTGCTGACCGCCGGAGAGTTGACGCGGATAGCGGCGGCGGAAGGTGCCCGGATCCAGGCCGACCAGCTCGAGCATTTCGTCCACGCGGGCGTTGGTCTTCGCGCGATTCCAACCGAGCAGCGTGGGCACGGTCGCGACGTTGCGCGCCACCGTCTGATGCGGGAACAGCCCGGCCTGCTGAATGGAATAGCCGATCTGCCTGCGCAATTGGTCGGGGTTCTGTCCCCCGACGTCGCGCCCGCCGATGGTGATGGTGCCCGAGCTCGGTTCGATGAGCCGGTTGATCATGCGCATGATCGTGGTCTTGCCGCACCCCGACGGACCGACGAAAACCACGATCTCCCCGGCCGGAATGCTGATCGAGAAGTTGTCGACCGCCGGATCGCGTTGCCCTGGATAGTGTTTGGACACGGCGTCGAGCTCGATCCGCACGCCGCGCGGCGTCATCGCCGAATCCTGCGCCGCGGTAGCGGTTTCAGTCACGAATCCCCCTCGGGGTGGTGAGTCGGCCGACTCCGGCCAGCACGATATCCAGCAGCAGCGCCAGCACGATGATCAGCACCGTGCCGGTCAATGCCTGCGGCACCGCGGTCGGACTGCCCAGCCGGGCCAGTCCGGAGAAGATCAGGTTCCCGAGCCCGGGACCCTTCGCATAGGCGGCCATGGCCAGAATCCCCATGATCATCTGGGTGCTCACTCGCATCCCGGTCAGGATCGACGGCCACGCCAGCGGCAGTTCGATCCCGACCAGCACCCGCAGCCGATTCATCCCGACCCCGCGCGCGGCGTCCGACACCGCCGGATCCACCCCACCCAACCCGATGATCGTATTGCGCAGAATCGGCAGCAGCGCGTACAGCACCAGTGCCACCACGGTGGGCCGCACGCCCAGCCCCAATACCGGAATCAGCAAGCCCAGCAACGCGAATGACGGCACGGTCAGAATGATGCTGGCCAGCGCGGTCGCCAACGCCGACCCCCACGGACTGCGGTGCACGGCGATTCCGATCAGCACCGCCACCACGGTCGCGATCAGCATCGACTGCACCACGGCGGAGACATGCAGATAGGAGTCGGTGAGCAGTTGCCTGCGATGATCGGCGACGAATTTCCAGAGCGTGCCCAGAAGCCTTCTCCTGCCTTGGAGTTCACCGCCAGTGTATTGACGTCGCCCTCGCCCCGAGTCGTTTCCGACCGCGCAGTGCGATCACGTGAGGCAAATGCGGTGACCTACTGGGCATGTACCCGCTCATCCCGGCGACGCAGGATATCGGCGGTGGGCGTGTCGGCGGGCAGCAATGCCTTCAAACGCAGCTCGGACAGCGAGACATCAGTCGACGACGCGAAGGCCGTCAGGGTGGTGATCAGGCACAGTTCGCCATCGTCGGTGCGCAGCCGCAGCGGGATCGCGAATCCGTGCAGCCCCGCGTCCAATTCGGTCGGCGGCAGGTAACCCTCCAGCTCGGCGATCAACTCATCGAGCCCCGGATCCGGGCTGATGCGGGCGCGCGAGCGAATCGCCTCGACGATGTGCCCACCCCATTCCGGCAGGTTCAGCACCCGCCGCGAAATGCCGTCCGGATGGAGTGCGAGCCGGTGCACGTTCACCGGCGGAGTCAACAGTTCGGGCGCGCACCCCTCCATCAGCAGTTCGAACGCGACATTGTGCTCGATCATGGTGCCGTACCCGTCCACGATCAACGCCGGATACGGCAGATGCCCGTCGAGCACCACCCGCAGCGCCGTCAGCAGCGGCGTCAATTCCGGTGCGTCCAAAGCCAACTCGCTGAACAACGGGCTGTACCCCGCCGCCACCAGCAACGCATTGCGTTCCCGCAGCGACAATTCCAGCGACTCCGCGATCCGCACCACCACCTCCCGCCCCGGCTGCGAACGTCCCTGCTCCAGGTAACTCAGATATCGCTGCGTGGTCCCGGCCCGAATCGCGAGCTCCAACTGGCTCACTCGCCGCAGCGCCCGCCAGCGGCGCAATTCGTCGGCGAAGGCGCTACGCGCCGACAGGGTGGTCATCAATTCATCCTGCCATCCCACCGATCCGTGCCAACCGTTCCACCACACCGGCTGGATCTCACACTTCGCCAAAAGAATTCGTGGTACTGCGCGCAGCGGCGTCGCCGGTTAGTCTTCTGATCGATGAGCTGGCGGGTATATGGGGAAAGGCCGAGCCACCGAACATGACGAATCACCTCGAAACGGCGCAAGAGCAGCGAGCGGACACCACCGGTGTGGCGGTCGGTGTCATCAAGGCGATGCGACCTCGGCAGTGGATCAAGAACGTGCTGGTGGTCGCCGCACCGTTGGCCACGCTCGGTGGCCCCGTGCATTACGACTACCGCGATGTCCTCTACAAGGCGGGCATCGCGTTCGTGGTGTTCTGTTTGGCCGCCTCGTCGATCTACCTGATCAACGACGCCCGTGATGTCGCCGCCGACCGCCAACACCCGACGAAACGATTCCGGCCCATCGCCGCGGGCATCGTCTCGCCCGCGACGGCGTACGCCATCGCCGTTGTGCTGGCCGTCGCCTCGTTGACGATCGGGCTGGTCACCGTGCCGGCGCTCGCGGTGGTCATCGCGGTCTATCTGGTGATCCAGCTCGGCTACTGCTTCGGCCTCAAACATCAGGCCGTTCTCGATATCGCCATCGTCTCCTCGGCCTACCTCATCCGGGCGGTCGCGGGTGGTGTGGCCACCGGAATCCCGCTGTCACAGTGGTTCCTGCTCGTCATGGCGTTCGCGTCGCTGTTCATGGTCGCGGGCAAGCGCTACGCGGAACTCCAGCTGGCTGAACGTACCGGTGCCAAGATCCGCAAATCGTTGGAGAGCTACACCAGCACCTATCTGCGCTTCGTGTGGACGATCTCGGCCACTGCCGTCGTCGTGTTCTACGGGATGTGGGCATTCGAACGGGACGGCCATTCCGGGTACTGGTTCGCGATCTCGATGGTCCCGATCACCCTCGCGGTGCTGCGTTATGCCGTCGACGTCGACAGCGGCACAGCAGGCGCACCTGAAGATATTGTTCTTCGTGACAGAGTGCTTCAGTTCCTCGGAGTGACTTGGATCGTAACCATAAGCGTCGCAATCGCATTCAATTGAGCGAATTGGTGCCGCGGCGCACCTCGGCCTGACCGAGATGGGGCGCGGCCTCACTCTAGATCTGTGAAGCGCTGGGTTTGTGCCGGTGCCCAGCCGGGTTCGCCGGTGTGGGC
Source organism: Nocardia sp. NBC_00511 (assembly GCF_045161165.1). NCBI lineage: Bacteria > Bacillati > Actinomycetota > Actinomycetes > Mycobacteriales > Nocardiaceae > Nocardia > Nocardia sp. NBC_00511. The sequence continues at coordinate 1,038,310 of NZ_CP107849.1, read as the reverse complement.
GAACCGGATCCATGTCGCGTGCATGCGGGCGGCGAGTGCGGCCGGGGCTGGGGACGGGCCGAGTAGGCCGCGGGGGCCGTGTAGTGCGGGGAGGTCGAGGTTGTCGAAGACGAACGGGAGTTCCACGGTGTGTGCTGCGCCGAGGCGTCCGTCCACGGCCGGTGAGTGCCAGTCGAATTCGTAGGTGTAGGTGGGGGCGGCTCGGTGGGCGGCGGCGAGGTGTCTGCTGCCGATTCCGAACAGGGCATCGCTCAGCAGTGTCGACCGCAGTTCCTCCGGAGTCGCTTGCGGGGACCGGTCGCGGTATCGCGCGATGCGCGCCTCGGGATCGGTATCGATCCGGGCGGCAGTGGCGTACAGCTCCGCCTCGGTTGTCGAATCGGCCTGCGGGACAAGGTAGAGGTTGGCTTCGTGGGTGTTCGTTCCGATGATCAGCGGCACCCCGAGAGCGGTCAGGGCATCGGCCGGTTGCCGGTCGAGGACCAGGCTGAAGGGGCTGAGTCCGGCCAGTGGGTCGGACCTGGTTTCGGTGCGCAGGTCCAAGCCGGTCAGCTCTGGCATCACCGCGATGAGCCGTTCGTCCGGGACGTCGGCGAAATCGCCTGCGGTGGGGCTGATTCCGATCGCCTCGGCCGCCACGTGGGTGACCCGCGCGGCCTGTTCAGGACTGAACGCACCGAAGCCGTTGCCGCTCTGCACGATAGCGCGCTGAAACAGCCCCGACGCGTCGGGATCGGCCAGTAGTCCACCGACGATCGTGGCCCCGGCGGACTGACCGAACACGGTGACATTGCCGGGATCGCCGCCGAACTCGGCGATATTGCGCCGCACCCATCGCAGCGCGGCGATGATGTCGAGCATGCCGCGATTGGCCGGTGCGCCGGGCAGATCGAGGAATCCGGGGATCCCGAGGCGGTAGTTGACGGTCACCAGGACAACCCCGTCCCGGGCGAAAGCTGTTCCGTCGTACAGCGGTGCGCGAGTGGACCCGCTGACGAATCCCCCACCGTGCACGAACACCATGACCGGGCTGTCGCGGGCCTGCGGTGGTGTCCAGAGGTTCACTGTCAGGTAGTCCGCGCCGGGAATCCAGCCGGGACCGAAATACGGTGACATGTCGAGCTTTCCGAAGCCTTCTCGGCGTGGCTGTGGCGCGGTGGGTCCGGGTCGGGTGGCGTCCCGAACTCCGGCCCACGGCCGATGCGCTCGGGGCGCGGCGAATCGGGTGGGGCCGATCGGCGGTGCGGCGTAGGGGATGTCGAGGAAGATGTGCGCGGTGTCGTGGCGGCGGCCTGCGACGGCGCCTTCGGTGGTGGTGACGATCGGGTCGGACATGTGCGTCTCTCCTGGTATCTCGGAACGGCAGCAGGTCACAGGCGCGTGAACGGCGCCCATTCCTTGATGGCGAATGTGTCTGCGTCGCGGATGATTTCGGCGGCGCCGTGCCCGCCGAGATGCGCGGGCAGTACGAGCGCGTTCGTGTCGGCCGCCCAGCCGAGCAATCGGCGACGGGTGGCGCGGGCCTGCGCGGGGTCCTCGCAGAAGCAGCTGTTGGTGTCGGGTTCGACGAACTGCACGGGGCTGTGCAGCAGGTCGCCGACGAACACCGCGCGGTCGGTGCCGGACTGTAGCCGCAGTACCGATGATCCGGGCGTGTGCCCAGGCGCCGACTCCAGTGTCAGGTTCGAGTCGATGCGGTAGCTGTCGTCCCAGAGCAGGGTGCGACCGGCCTGATGCACCGGGATGACGCTGTCCTCGAAGACGTTCTGGTTGCCGCGGCCGAAGACGGTCGGATGACCGTTGGCCGGATTCCAGAAGTCGAAGTCGCGTCGCGGCATGAGGTAGGTGGCATTGGGGAAGGTGGGAACCCAGTGGCGTCCGTCGAGGTAGGTGTTCCAGCCGACGTGATCGATATGCAGATGGGTGTTGATCACCACGTCGACGTCCTCCGGCCGCACCCCGGCGCGGGCGAGATTGCCGAGGAAGTCGGTGTTCAGGTGTCCCCAGACGGGTGCGTACGGTCGTTCCTTGTGATTGCCGACGCCGGTATCGACCAGGATCGTCGCGCCCTCGCTGCGCACCAGCCAGGTCTGCACGGCCGAGAGGCATTCGTTGGTGTCGGTGTCGATGAAATCCGGTGCGAGCCAAGACTGATGGCGTTGCCAGGCGTCCTCGGGACTGTCGGGGAAAAAGGTCTGCGGGGTCATGTCGACCGAGCCGTGGTACTCCATGATCCGGGTGATCGTCACATCGCCCAGCACGATCTCGTACATAGTGCGCTCCTGAGGTTTCGGTGCTTCCGCCTCAGCGTGCTGTCCGGGCGCGACGGGGTGCCAGCCCTGCTTCTGCGTACCCCCGGCAGGGTCAGGTTCGCGACCGGCTCCGGGTGCAGACTGGGCTGATGAGTGATGGCCCGATGCAGCTGGGAGAGTTCCTACGGGCACGTCGTGCGCGCCTACGCCCGCAGGACGTCGGCCTGCCCGAGTTTCCCGGGCAACGGCGGGTGACCGGTTTGCGTCGCGAAGAGCTGGCGCAACTGGCCGGAGTTAGCGTGTCGTACTACACGCGTCTGGAACAGGGCCAGTCCACCAATGCCTCCGCCGCCATCCTCGACGCACTCGCGGGCGCGCTACAACTCGACGAATACGAGCGCGAGCATCTGCGCCACCTCGCGACGCGACGCCCGCGACCCGGACTGCCGCCAGCAGAGCGAGTACATCCATTGACGCGAGATCTACTGCGCACCTTCAACACTGCGCCAGCCCTGCTGCTCGGCCGCCGAACCGACATTCTCGCCTGGAACGGCCTCGGCCACGCCCTCCTAGCCGGGCACATCGACCCCACCGCCCCACACCGCCCCGCCGAGCGACCCAATCTCGCCCGAATGATGTTCCTGGACAACCACACCCGCGACCTCTACGCCGACTGGCCACGCAAGGCCCGCGCCGTCGTCGGCAACCTCCGCCGCATCGCAGGCAAGTACCCCGACGACACACTCCTGGCCGCCCTGATCGGCGAATTGTCCATGAAGAGCCAAGAATTCGTAGACCTGTGGAGCGACCACCGAGTCACCCCCTGCGAAGCCGACTCCTACTCCCTGAACCACCCCCTGGTCGGCCCACTAACCATCACCCAGCAAATCCTCATCCCCGCCCGCTCCCCCCAACAGTCCATCGTGGTCGTCACCACACCCCCAGAATCCACCGCGTCGGACTCCCTGGTTCTACTCGCCCACTCCACTTCCGTCGATCAGGAATTCGACAATGTTCGCCGATGACCGCTGACCTGGCGGTCGAACCACACAACCCCGCGGCTATAGGTGCGTGGCGAGATGTTCGGCGAGATAGTGGCCGGTGAGGCTGTCCGGGTTCTGGGCGATGTCGTCGGGGGTGCCGGTGGCGACGATCAGGCCGCCCGCGGTGCCCCCGCCCGGGCCCATGTCGAGGATGTAGTCGGCGTTGGCGATCATGTCGAGGTCGTGTTCGATGACGATGACGGTGGCGCCGTGTTCGTTGAGGCGTTCGATCACGGTGAGCAGGGTGCGGATGTCGAGGGGGTGCAGGCCGACGCTGGGTTCGTCGAGGACGAACAGCGTGTCGGACTGGTTGCGGCCGAGTTCGGTGGCGAGTTTGAGGCGCTGGGCTTCGCCGCCGGAGAGGGCGGGGGTGGCCTCGTGCAGGGTGAGGTAGCCGAGGCCGAGGTCGATGAGGGTTTGCAGGCGGGTGCGGACGCGGCGGATGTCGCCGACGAGGTCGATAGCCTGGGTGATGTTGCGGCAGAGCAGATCCGGCAACGAGATGGCGGAATCGGGTGTGGGGCGCAGGATTTCGTCCGCGGCGGGCGAATAGCGGGAGCCTTCGCATTCGGGGCAGTCGATGTCGACGTCGGGGAGGAATTGGACGTCCAGCGAGATCTGGCCGGTGCCTTCACATCGTGGGCAGCGCAGGGATCCGGTGTTGTAGGAGAAATCCGCGGCAGTGAGACCGCGCTCCTTGGCGGCCGGTGTGGCCGCGTAGGCGCGGCGGAGGTCGTCGAGGACGCCACTGTAGGTGGCGACCGTGGAGCGGACATTGATGCCGATCGGGGTGGCATCGACCGTCTCGACGCGGGTGATCGCGGGCGCGTCGACAGCGATAACGTGCTGCGGCAGTACGGTTCCCGGGGCGAGGGCGGGGACCAGGCTCTCCAGAATCGCCGTGGTCTTCCCCGACCCGGACACACCGGTCACCGCGGTCACCCGCCCCTGGGGTAGGTCGAGTTCCAGGGCATGCACGGTGTGAATCGGCTTGGTGGACAAGCGAATATGCCCGTGCTCGAACATCTCTTCAGCGCTGGCGCGGGCCCGCACCACCACCGGTTCGCGTCCGATCAGGAATCCGCCGAGCAGCGACGCCGGATTCGCGCCGAGCGCCGCCGGGTCGCCGGTGGCCAGCACCCGCCCGCCCTCGGTTCCGGATCCCGGCCCCATCTCGATCAGCCAGTCGGCTTCGCGCAGCACCTGCACATCGTGGTCGACGAGTACGACGGAGTTGCCGTCGCGCAGCAGGTCGCGCATGACGCCGAGCAGGCCGTCGACGTTGGAGGGGTGCAGGCCGATCGACGGTTCGTCGAGCACGTAGAGCACGCCGGTGGTCTGATTGCGGACCGCACGCGCGAGCTGCACCCGCTGGCGTTCACCGGTCGACAGGGTCGCGCCCGCGCGGTCCAGGCCGAGGTAGCCGAGGCCCAATTCCAGCAGGCGGCGGGCGGTTTCGAGCAGCTTGTCGATGATGTTTCGCGCCATCTGCCGCATCTCGGGCGGCAACTGCTGCTCCAGGGTCGGGACCCAGGCGACCAGTTCATCGAGAGTCTTCGCGGTCGCCTCGGCCAGGTTGATCCCGTCCACCAGCGGCGCGCGTGCCGCCTCGCTCAACCGGGTGCCGTGGCAGACCGGGCAGATCTGGCGGCTGATGAACTTGCCGACCCGGCTCAGCCCGCGCTCATCGGTGGCCTTGCGCACGGCCTCCTCCACCGCGCTGCGCGCATTCACGTAGGTGAAGTTCATCTCGAAGACTTTGCCGTTCTTGGAAGCGACTGCGATGTGCCGCTTTTCGGCCGGACCGTGCAGCACGGTCTTGCGTTCCTTCGCCGTCAGTTTCCGGTACGGGACGTCGGTGCGAACCCCGAATTCGGCGACGATCTGGGGCATCAGCGTCAGCCCGAACATCGACCAGGGTGCGACCGCCCCCTCCGCGATCGTGCGCGACGGGTCCGGGACCAGCGCCGCCTCGTCGATCTCGTTCACCACACCGGTGCCGGTGCAGCGCGGGCACGCGCCATCGGAATTGAAGGCCAGCGACTCCGCGCCCGGCGGATCGAAGACCACTGCGCACACCGGGCAGGTCAGCGAAAGTCCCTGCGCCACAGCGATGGTCGGCTCGTGATAGTGCCCGTTGGGGCAGCGATGAGAAGCCAGCCGCGAGAACAGCAGCCGCAGATAGTTGAGCAGCTCGGTGGAGGTGCCGAAGGTACTGCGCACCCCGGGCACTCCGGGACGCTGCCGCAGCGCCAGGGCCGCGGGCACATGCTCGACGCTGTCCACGGCCGCGCGCGGCGCCTGCGACATCCGCCGCCGGGTATAGGTCGAGAGGGCCTCGATATAGCGGCGCGAACCCTCCGCGTACAGCACGCCCATGGCCAGCGAGGATTTGCCGGATCCCGAAACACCGGCCACCGCAACCAGTCTGCGCAACGGCACGGTGACGTCGACGTCCTTCAGATTGTGCACCTTCGCACCGCGCACCTCGATCGACAGCGGTGGCTCGGACACGCGGCCTCGGCGGGAGGTCTTCGGCTTGCCGTCGCTCATGCGGTCTCCTTCGATCGAAGAACAACGTCCGAGAAGGCGCCAACCCCGACCACGCTATCAGCGCACGTCACGCCACCCACGCAGGGACGAGCCGCGGGTCAGTGCCGCAGGTCTTCGATGCACTGCCTGAGGTGGTCGAGGAACTTCACCGGGTCGTCGAAGTCCGCCGGGTCGATCGGCTCCCCGAAATGGATGGTCACCGGTGCGTGCCGATCGAATTTGGGCCCGTCCCCGCGCACCTTGCGCATCGGCAGCATCCGGTCGGTCCCGCTCGTCCCCACCGGAATCACCGGCGCACCGGTCGCCAACGCCAACTCCGCGACCCCCGGCTTGTACGGCTCATCCTCCCCCGCTGCCACCAGCCGCCCCTCCGGATAAATGATCAACACACCCCCGAATCGCAGAATCTGCTCCGCCCGCGCCACCGCCGACCGCCCCGACGCACTGTCGCGCCGCACCACCGGAATCTGCCCCAACCGCGCCACCAGCCACCCCACCACCGGCCAGGTCCACAACTCCGCCATCGCGATCGCCACCGCCCGCCGCCGCAACGCCCCCCACAGAAACACCGCATCCAACATCGAAATGTGATTACTGGCAACAATCAAAGGCCCCCGCCCCGGCACCCGCTCCCGCCCGATCACAGCCACCCGCACCACCTTCGACCAAGCGAGAGTCCGCAACACCCGCCGCACCACCTGCGTAGCCACCCAGGCCCGCTTCCCCAACCCTTTGGGCCGTTCCGCCCCAACCTCTTCCACCACAACTCCCCTTCCACCTCGACCCGGTACGCAGCCGATCCTGCTGCGCCGCGGCCACCACCGGCACCGTACAACTACTCGGTGTAGCGTCGGCCACACATCGCACCGATCCGCTCACCGCGAAGCAATACGTTCGCCGCGAACATGATTCGGTTCGCGCATTGTCAGTCTGTGGGCGCGAACCGGTAGACCCGAGATTCACGCGGCCGGAATCCGAGCCGCTCGTAGAGGCGATTGGCAGCCGACCGGGAGGCTCGCGAGGTCAGATCCAACGTTCGCGCGCCAGCCGCATCGGCCCGCGCCTTGGCCTCCTCGATCAACGCAGCCCCGACCCCCTGCCCGCGAGCCGAGTCGTCGACCTCACCCAGCGGTTCCACAGTCACTGCCACCACCGCACCCTACTGCGGGTTCCGTTCGTACTGCGCTGCCTTCGGTGACGGTCGGCCACAGAACGGAATGCGCTGAGCGGCAACCCTGTTTTCCGCTGGAACATGACCGAGAACGGCAGCAGGTGAGTCGTAGCCGAGTTCCTGAGCCGAACATGCCCTTAAACGCAGCAACGCCGGACCAACTGGATTTCAGTCGGTCCGGCGTTGCGCGGCGGTATTTACTCGACGCCGAGAGTGACCTCGGTCGACTTGAAGAGAACCTTCACCGCAGAGCCTTCAGCGAGCTCGAGATCATCCGCTGCATCGCGGGTGATCGACGAGGTCACCTCGTCTCCGCCATTGAGGCGAACGCGGATCACGGCCATGGCCTCGCCACGGGTGATCGAAGTGACAGTTCCATCCAGCTGGTTACGGGTGCTCAATCGCATGAACTCGACCCTACGCGAGAAAATCCCGATCGGCCGGTATTGAACCCTGTGCCGAAACCCACCCTGACCAGGCCAGAAACCGCAAACACGGCCGCGGTACCGAACAGTTTCCGAGCCTGCGGACGCCACGCCGAACCCCGTCCGAAGGTGCGATTTTCAACCCGACTACACGCAGTGACGGATTCGGCAAGAGCCTGGTAACGCTGTCCAGCACATTTGAAAAGCACCGATCCCCCGAACCCAAGTCGACAAATCACTGAGGTTCGTCCGACCTCGAATCAGCGCGACCAGTCAATTGGGCCCCCAGCAGCACTGCCCGATTCAGACGGGACGAGCCGCGAACTGCTCTCCAGAAAATGGCCCGATGCCCAGATCGACCCGGAGCCGCAATACGGCCGAGTATTCGTCAGAAAACTGATCGTCCCGGCATGGTTTCGCACATCTAGGCCGACTTCCCGACAGCCGGCAGCCGGGATGCTGCAACGCAGCCAGTCTTGCTGTCCGCAGGGGACTCGCGACCGCCACTTCTTCAAGCTCGTTGTGCGACAGTGGATGTGATCATGATTGCGAGGAGATGCTGTGCCACTGATCTCTGCTGCGGTGTGCCCGCACCCGATGATGCTGATTCCGGACATTGCCGGTGAGGCTTCCGGCGAGTGGGACACATTGCGGTCGGCGTGCGCGGAATCCGTTCGGCAACTGGGGATTCCGGTCTTCAATATTTACGACAAGTCCGTCAGCCCGTCCGAGGGCGCGGCCGATCTCGTCGTGATTGTCGGCGGTGACGAGGTGACCAGGAGCTTCGACCCTTCCGGTGCCTACGGGAGTCTCCGGGCCGCCGGGATCTGGTGGGAGTACGGGTGGGAGGGCGCGGGCCCACCGCAGCCGCTGCCGCTGTCCCTCACGCTCGGCTATTGGCTCATGTTGACCAGCAAACCCAAGGGGATGATCACGGCCGCAATCGCATACGAGGCCGTGTCATTCGTCGCGACGCCACAGGAGTGCGCTCAACTCGGCCGGGAATTAGCGGGGAGAGCCGAGCGCGTGGCAATGCTCGTCATGGGCGAGGGATCGACCAGCATGCCCGCCGAGTGGCGGGCACGTGAGGCCAGTCGAGCGCGGGACTTCGACTCCGAGGTAGCCGAAACGCTCGCGCGAGCCGACGCAGACGCCCTCGCGCGCTTGGATTTGCGTGAGCATCGGATTCCGACGACCGGGCGAGCGGCATGGCAGGTACTGGCAGGTGCCGCGGCCGACCAGCGATTCCAGGGTCGGCTGCACGCAGATCCGGCGACCGACGATCACGACTATTTCGTCGCGAGCTGGACCCGGCACCGAGCTGATCGTTAGCTCGCCGGGTCACGCCTTGGCCTTCCCGGCTACTTCCCGAAAGACCCACCGGCTGAGCCGCTGGCTACCAGGCAGAGGGGGTTGTTGACCATCAGCATTTGGGCTGAGCCTGAGGAGGAGCCGGTGAGGCCGGAGTCGATGGCGGGGGTGTTGGGGGTGGGGGTTGCCGGGTTGCCTGAGCCGCCGAGGCGCATGGAGCGGCCGTCGGAGTTCGGGTCGGTGGGGGCGCCCAGGAGGTCGAGGACCGTGGGGGTGATGTCGGCGAGGGTGTAGGCGTTGTTTTGGGCGCCCGGGGTGAAGTCGGGGCCGCGGGCGATTGTGAAACTCGCTGTCTCGTAGGGGCTTTGACCACCGTGGCCGCCTTCGGGTTTGTGGCCGTGATCGGTGGTTACCAGGATGGTCCAGCGTTCGTCGGTGTGGGTGCGGGCGCGGTCGTCGACCGCCTTGGTGATCTTGCCGACCAGGGTGTCCACGCGGCCGATGGCGTCGCGGTAGGCCTGCGGCCAGATGCCGCGCAGAGTGTGGCCGACGATGTCGACCTGGTCGAGGTGCGTGAACACGAAATCGGTGCCCTCGTCGGTGACCGCGGAGACCACCTTTGCCGCGGCATTCGAATCCGCTGTTGTCTCACAGACTCCCGCGCCGGTCGGATCCACCTGCGTCACGGATACCTTGTCCGCGGCCGGATTTCCGGTTCGGGCGATCATGCCGATCTTGTCCCAGGTGCCCAGTGAGGCGGTGGACAGGCGCGGCTGGGCGCGCTCGAGCTGGGTGAACACGGTGGGGTACGGCGCGAAAGCCGCAGGGACACAGGTGGCGTCGTTGTCGCGGATGCCATGCTTGGTGTCCCATACACCGGTCAATGCCGTCGCCCAGGAGACGCACGACATGGTGGTGTGCGGGGCGATCGAGGTGCGGGCGAGGGTGCCCTGGGCGGCCAGCAGGCCCAGGTTCGGGGCGTTGGCGGCCTGCACCTCGCTCCACAGCGTGCCGTCGATGCCGATCACGACGACCTTGTTCACCACGGGGGCAGCGGATGCGGGGGCGGCCGACGCCAGCGGGAGCGCGGTCAGCGCGGCGGCGGCCACCAGTGCATGGATACGAGACATGCGCGGCAAATTAGCGTGGGCGTGGCACTTTCGCAGCAAATTCGGACAATTGACCAAAATCGTCCCACTGATTGGTTGGCATCACCTCGGTAAGACGGTGGGCCGGAACCGGTTCGGGTCGGCGGCCCCTTCCAGCAAACGTCGCTGATCTCAGACCGATGGGGGCAGCCACGGGACAGCGTTGTGGGCGAAGCTCTGCTTGATCGGGACCAGGTCGGTGTGGTCGTCCAGAGCCATGATCGTGACGCCGACGAGGCCGGGCTCATCACCCTTGGACGCGAGGGTGGATCCGCAGATCGGGCAGAAGCCGCGGGAGATCTGAGGGAAAGTCTCGTACCAGGTCGGTTCCCCGCCTGGGCCGGTCCACTCGAATCCCTTGGCGGGGAACGACACCCATGACATCACCGGGGCACCGGAGAGGCGTTGGCAGTGGGGGCACGAGCACAGATGTGGGAAGTCCGGGTCGCCGGTCGCGGAGAACCGGATATTGCCGCAGAGACAGCCGCCGTTCATATCGCTCCTTGGTGCCGGGCATTTCGGGAGTGCCGGTGGGGTTGAGCCGAAGTGGGTGGCAGCCACGGTCGTTGCGCGGCAGACCAACTCACCACCTGCGGCGTGCCTGATAGAGAGGCTACTGAACAGGGTCGCCGAACCCTCGTGCAGGGCAGTAAATCTGTGGCGTCGGATTGTCGCAGTGCCCATGATGGCGGGGTGACTTCGTATCGTCTGGCCGAGCCGCCGTTGTTCAGTCGTCTGAGTGACGCTTCGCGGGTGCTGATCGCGGGCGCGGGTGGCGGATTCGATGTATACGGCGGGCTGCCGCTCGCTGTCGCGCTCGAAGGACAGGGCAAGCAGGTGCATCTGGCGAATCTCTCGTTCAGTGATCTGCGCCGGATGCCGCTCGAGAATTGGCTGGCGCCAGGAGTTGCCGCTGTCGATCCCGACACCGCCGGGAACGACGACTACTTCCCCGAACGCAGCCTGGCGCGCTGGCTGGCCGGCACCGGCCGCAAGCCGGTCGTGTACGCGTTCCCCAAATCCGGTGTCCGGCCGCTGCGCGCGGCCTATGCCGCACTCGTCGAGCAGCTCGAGGTGGACGCCATCGTGCTGGTGGACGGCGGCACCGACATTCTGTTGCGGGGCGACGAGGCCGGGCTGGGCACTCCGCAGGAGGATATGACGAGCCTGGCGGCCGTGGCGGGACTCGACGACCTCAACCGGCTGGTGGTGTCGGTCGGATTCGGAATCGACGCCTATCACGGCGTCTGCCATGCGCATGTGCTCGAGAATCTCGCTGCGCTGCAACGCCAGAACGCGTACCTCGGGGCGCTGTCCATACCGTCGGACAGTCCGGAGGGATCGGCCTATTTCGCCGCGGTTGTGCACGCGCTGGCCGAAACACCCTTGCGGCCGAGCATTGTCCACTCCCAGATCGCCAGCGCGCTGCGCGGGGAATTCGGTGATGTGCACGCCACCGACCGCACCGGCGGCACAGAGCTTTTCGTGAACCCGCTGATGGCGATGTATCTGACCGTCGACCTGCCAGCGCTCGCACGCACGGTCGAATACCTGCCGTATCTCGAGCCGACCGAGCACGCGTATCAAGTCGCGCAGATGATCGAAGCTCATCTGACGTCACGGCCCGAGCCGCGCCCCTTCAGCATTATTCCGCACTGATTCGGTACAAACAGGCCGGGCAGCCAAGCCTTTCACTCGGCGAGTATCTGCTCGCGCAGAATGTCGGCATGCCCGCAATGCTGCGCCAGCTCACGCAGCACTTGCAGGTAGACCCAGTGCAGCGTGCGCGGCCCGGACCTGTGGCCCGTCACGACGGTGTCCAGAGACATGCCCGCGGTCATCGAACGGGCTGTGGCGCAGGCCTTCTCATGAGCTGCGACAACCGAGGCGATGGTGTCGTCGCCGGAAAGCCGAAAGGACTCATCCGGACTTCCCACCAACCCGAGATCCTGGCGCGAGGTACCGCCCACACACTCCTCGAACCACACCCGCTGCATCCACGTGACGTGCTGCAGCAACCCGAGCAACGTCGTAGCCGACGGGACCAGCCGACCGCGCGCCTGCTCCTCGGTGAGGCCTTCGAGAGTCCTCTCGATGGCAGTGCGATGGTCCTCTATGAACGCATTCAGCTGAGTCCGTTCATCTTCCAGCGGCACGTCGAACGAACCCATGAGATTCTCCCTGTCACGTCGCGGGCCCAGAGTCACCGTGGCTCGGGCGGTGTCGCTATGGCATGCACGCTAATGGACCCCCTGCCGTCAGCGGCGCTCGGGCACGGCGGGCCAGTCCACCCCGGCCACAGGCCGCATTCCGGTGGCGGACCGCGGTGTGCCGCATCGGAGAGCCAGCGCGGCAGCATCCTGCCTGTCTGGCGGCCGTGCGGCGAACCGAATTCTCGAACGGTCGGAATAAGGTCTGCTCGTTGAGATTTCGAAACCGTGATACCCACGCTGACAACCCGGTAGGGCTGTCCGCACGCTCGAAATTACGAGGTGGCGCAGCCCTCGGACTTGTAACCTTTGACTGTGAGTACGAGTGGGGTGGGTTCGACCGCACATGATGGTCGGAAGAGGCTGTACACGCTGATCGCGTTGGGTGTCAGCGTAATGGGCGTCGGTTTGTATCTCGCTGCGACCACCCGATTGATCGCCAGCGGGAACAGCAACGATGTGATCGCAGGCAATCTGTACGCGCTGGCGCTTGTCGCATGCGCCACGGTGGGCTGCTTGACGCTTATCCGCCGGCCGGGGGCTGTGCGAGGAGGTCGACGCACCGGATGGATGAGGCGGCCAACACTCCCCGAAATCGTCGTGATCTGTGCACTTCTGGCCGCTTATCTCTGGGCGTTCGTCAACCGGGGCACGGTGGCGGGTCAGATAGTCGGGCAAACCGCCTGCGGAACTTGCCTACTCGCCGCCGCATGGAGCCCGATTCGGGTTCAGGCGCAATAGATTCCGGGACTGTAGCTAGCGCTGGTCATCCTCGAGCGCTTCGATCAATCGTTCATCAATTTCGCGGATCTTGTCTCGGTAGGGGTTCAAGGTGGCGTCGACGTTGATGAGCTGCCAGTCGTTGTCGACGTCGTTGTCGCCGATGGCTAGTTCTAGGTGGTTGTCGAGGGCGCGCATGTGCAGGCCCTGTAAAACGGTGAGGAGTTGGGTCGCGGCCTTGCCGCCGCCGCGAGTGCCGTAGGTGGCGACGGTGGCCGGTTTGTCGTGCCATTCGTGGTAGAGGTAGTCCAGGGCGTTCTTCAAGGCTGCCGGGTAGCCCCAGTTGTACTGCGGGAAAACGAAAATGAAGGCGTCGTAGGAGTTGACGATTCGACTCCAGCGGCGGGTGTGCTCGTGCTGATACTGCTGCAGTGCCGCTTTGAGCGGTTCGTCCAGCAGCGGCAACCCGACCTCCGCCAGGTCGAGCAGCTCGTAGGTCAGCGGGCTGTTCTGCTGGGCGACATCACGGATCCAGGACGCGACGTCCGGGCAGATCCGGGTGGGGCGGGTGCTGCCGATCACGACGGCGACCCGGTTTCCCGGTGATGCCGGAATTGACTGGCCGGTGGCCTGTTTCGAAATGTTGATCTCGGTCATGCACGACCTCTCGTCGTCTTCACTGCGATTTCGCAGGTGTGATCCAGGACGGTTCGCGCAGGCGCTCGACGAGAACCGGTGCGGCGCAACAGAGCACCGTGCCACCCGCGACCAGCGCCACGTACAGGACCGGATTTCCGATCGGCAGTTGTTCGGGCGGAACGAAGGCGGTGGTGAGGGCGAAAACCATGGCCGCGAAACCGGTTCCGGCGAAGGCCCACATTCCCGGCCGTCCACCCGGGATACGGAACGGGCGGGGCAGGTCCGGTTGGGTGTATCGCAACCGGATGGCCGCAGCGTACATGAACAGGTAGATGATTATGTCGAGCCCGGCCGCCATGGCGGTGATGAGGAACAGGCGGTGCCGACATCGCCGATGAAGAAGTAGGGTGCGCACAGCAGCGTCACGAACAACGCCGCGGAGGTGACGGCCGCGATCACGATGACCATCGTGCACCGGGGTGGCGTTGGCGGGAAACCACTTCGCCGCCTTCGATCCAGCTACGTTCGGTCGTGTCTGCGCGCCCGCGAACGGGCGGATGTGCATGCTGGACACCATGACCCGCATGCCGCTCTCACCGACCGAGCGCAGCACTATCCGGCGTGACGCGCAGCGCGCTCGCACCGACCGCTCCGAGTTGGACGCACTGCTCGACGCAGCGCTCGTCTGCCATCTGTCGGTGATCGCCGACGGCGCACCGCTGGTGCTGCCGACCACCTACGGACGCGACGGCGACACGCTGTATCTGCACGGTTCCGCCGAAGCTCAGAGTTTGCGGCTGGCCGCCGCGGGTGCCGTCTGTGTCGCCGTGACCCTCCTCGACGGCGTGGTCTACGCGCGGACGCCGAAGGATTTCTCGTTGAACTATCGGTCAGCGGTAATTCACGGTCGCCCAAGCGAAGTCGTCGACGCCGACGCGAAGCTGCACGGTCTGCGAACCATCGTCGAGCACTGCGCGCCGGGCTCGTGGGACTACGTGCCGCACCCGACCGCGCATGACCTGAGCTGGACGACCGTCCTCGCACTCGATCTCACCGAGGCGTCGGTCAAAGTCCGCAGCGGTGGCCCCCACGACTCCCCCGCCGATATCGCCGCGGGCGGAATCTGGGCAGGTCAACTCCCTTTGCGGACGACCTGGGGTACGCCGATCCCGTCACCGGACCTCGTCGGAGACGTCGCCGTCCCCGACCACATCACACGTCGGAGGTAGCCGGCCGTCGGCTCATTCGGCGGCGGTCGGCGGGTTGATCGGCTGATAGTTCAGGAGGCGTTTGATGACGATGGTGGTGGATTCGAAGTCCGTCGGTTCGCCGGTGATGAGTTCGCGGTGATAGAACGATTCACCGACTCTCGCCACGGCATAGGCGAGCTTGCCGACTTCGATGTCCGATGGTTCGCCGATCTGGGTGGTGATGAGCCGGATCAGGGATTCGATGGTCCGCGGCTGGACCACACCACGACCGGAAGTCATTACCCTGAGCGCGGTTTCGGTGTGTTCGGTGACGAATTTGCGCATCGCGGGAATCTCGGCCCCGGCGTGCTGCGATCTGCCGATCATCTCCGCGATGCCCTCGGCGCCACGGTCGTGGAACTTCTCCCACTGGTCGGCGGCGATGTCGTGGAACAGGGCCCAGACGACCTCGCCGAGGATGCGGTCGCGGTCGCCGTATCGGCGGTAGAGCGTGGCTCTGCCGATCCCGGCCTCCTTCGCCAGCAGACGCGCGTCGATCCAACCGTCCCGCTCGAACATCGCGATCGCGAGCTTCAATACCGGATCGTCCGGCGCGAAGGGAGCCGACGAATCGGAGGCCTGAGACATCACCGCCCCAGTGTTCCACGAACCCGCTGGCCAGCGTGGAAATAATGCCTCCACCAGCGATCTTGGGACACGAACGACCCTTGCATCCGGGACACCGATCCGATAGTGTCTCAAAAAATGTAGAGACACTCAGCCCTATGTGTCTCATGGTTATCAGCGGATGCGCCCAAGGGAGCGTCTTCGCGCAGGAAGCGTTCGTTCATATTGGTCCATCCGACCGCGAGCATGGCCTCGGCAGGCATCCGCGAATCCCATAAGGCGACATGGTGTCCTTCATGTCTATCACCGGCGCGAAAGCACCTATGAAGCTGCTGCGCCACATACGAATTCGATCAGGCGCGTTGCAGCTCGACTACAACGCACCCGCCGAGCAGGCCGCGAACATCGCCGCCGAGCTGGGCCGAATGGCGTTCGAAGTAGTCGTGGACGATAGTGTCGACGACGTGTACCCCCTGCTCCCCTGCTCCGCGCTGTGGGAATAGGGGACGCCATGGTTCAGGATTCGATCAGCGAACGCACGCTGCCCCTGTCGATGCTCGAGCGCTTCACCCTGATCATGGACACGTTCGAGAGTCCACACGTCCGTCGATCACTCGACCAGGTCATCCACCGCACCGGACTGCCACGCTCGACGTGCTACCGGATTCTCGAACAGCTGACCCGACTGAACTGGCTGGATCGCGCGACGGGTGGCTACCGCCTCGGTTCGCGCGGCCTGAGCCTCGGCGGGCGCGAAATCGGTGACAGCGCACTGCGTTCCGCCGCCGCGCCGATCCTGCACGAGCTCGCGGTACGCACCGAACTGGTGGTCCATCTCGGGATTCTCGACCGCACCGACGTGTACTTCCTGGACAAGACCAAGGTGCCGGGCGCCTTCGATGTCCCGTCTCGCGTCGGCAAGCGCGCCCCGGCACACTGCACCGCCCTCGGCAAAGCCATGCTGGCCGCGCTCCCCGCGGCGAAGATCGATGCCGAATACCCCGAGCCGCCGGTTCGGCGCACCCCGCGCAGCATCGGCGACCTCGGCCATCTTCACCAGCAACTGGCCCGGATCCGGGCGACCGGCGGCATCGCGGCCGAACGGGCCGAATGCTTTTCGGGCGTCGGCTGCGTCGGGGTCGCCATCAAGGGTTCGACGGGGCTGTTCGGAGCGATCTCCCTGGCGGGCCAGGCGCACCACGCCTTCGAAAGTTCCGTACCGCTGCTGGTGCGGGCGAGCCAGGCCATCGCCGGGCAGCTGGAAGGCTGACGCAGCTTCCCGGCGGGCGGCCGTGGTTCGTGAAACACTATGCGGATGGTGTCTCGCGAGCTGGGCCCAGCACCGTTTTCACCGAGCGATCCGCTGCTGCGGGTCGCGACCGCGATGTTCATCCGAGACGGCTGGATCGACCTGCGATTGCTGGCGAAAGAAGCCGATATCGGCCGCGCCACGCTCTATCGCCGATACGGCGATCGTGACCGGATCCTGGGTGAGGTGCTGTGGGGACTCGCGAAGAAGATCATGAAGCAGGTCGGCGTCCGACACCGCGGCCAGGGTGCGCGCGGCATCGCGCACACGGTGAGCGAGGTGGCGCAATACGGTGCGGAAATGCCCTCGATGCGCCTGTTCGTCTCCCGGCACACCGAAACCGCCCTCCGGGTGCTGACCTCCAAACACGGTGTCGTGCAACGGCGTTTCATCGAATCGATCGCGGCATTGATCGACGAGGAGTTGGGCGCGCTGCCCGATATCGATTCCACCACTCTGGCTTTCGCGGTCCACCGGCTCAGTGAATCGTTCTACTACCGCGAGCTGATCACCGGAGAACCGGCCGACATGCCCACCGCCACGATTATCATCGAACGGCTGTTGATCGATCCATCCGATGGAAAAAAAGCAACAGCCATGGAACCGACATAGCTTGGTCATTCACCTGATTGCGACCGGTGAATCCGACTGCCGCCACAACACTGGGCGCGGAGTGAGTCGGATTCTGGCGCAGGCATATTCGCAATCACCTGGACGTCGGCGCTAGCTGTCCGACGGGGTCTGCTTGTCGGCTACGGCGTAAATCAGCTCGAGGACTCCGGAGGGGAAGGCCGTGCTTTTCACCAGGCGCAGGTTGAGGGGCTGATCCAGTTCCGGGAACAGGGGTGCGCCCTTGCCGGTGGCGGCGGGGAGGACCCACAGGCGGAACTCGTCGACGACGCCGAGTTTGATCAGGGAGTGCAGGAATTCGGTGCCGCCCGCGGCAACCAGGTCCTTGCCGGGCTCGGCTTTGAGTTTGTTGATCTCCTCGACCGTGTCGCCGCTCGCGATCCGGGTCTCGGGCCAGCTGTCGGCGGAGGTCAAGGTGCGGGAGAAGACGACCTTCGGGATCTCGTTCATGGCCTTGGCGGACGGGTGATCGGAGGTGGGCCAGAAGGCGGCCATCGCCTCCCAGGAGTTGCGGCCCATCAGGAAAGCGCCTGCCTCCCACAGCTGGTCGACGAAGTACTTCTCCTGCTCGTCGTCGTCGACGCTCATCATGACGTCACGAATCCCGTTGTCCGCGTCGGCACTCTTGCCGTCGACCGAAACGTAGAAACCCAGAATCAACTTCCGCATCCCAGCACCTTCCTGTGTCTTCCCGCGCCCCGGGGTGGTCCCGGGCACGGTGCATCCAGAAGGAACGACGGTGCGCGTGCACGAAAATAATCGGTGCGGTCGAGATCGTATGGGCGTTGCGTGAGATTCGCACCGACCTTGTCGTAGACCAGCGTGTATCGCCAGAAGCCACGACCAACCCGGACCCGAGACTTGCCAGCTGCGGTCAAGGCCGCCGAGCACGGAAGCGGAACATGGTTGCGCCGGTTTCGATCTCGACGTCACGGAACCCCACGCGGCTGAGCCGGTCGGAGAGGGTGACCGGCGGCACCGGCACACAGGTATCACCGATATGCATGAGCCGGAAGGCCAAACGGTCGAGCCCATCACTGCCCGCGAAGACACCCTGCGGGCTCAACACCCGAAAAGCCTCAGCGAACAGCTCATCCTGCTGAACAGGCGAGGGCACATGATGCAGCATGGTGAAGCACACCACCGAATCGAATTCCTTGTCCGACAACGGCATAGCAGTCCCATCCCCCTCGATGACCCGCATCCTCCCCGCCTGCCGCTCACGCAACCGCGCCGCCAACCCGCCATCGATCTCCAACCCGGTCAACGCCCCCGCCCGCCCCCGCAACGTCCCCACATTGGCCCCATACCCCGGCCCCACTTCCAAGGCCCGATCACCCAGTTCCACCCCGTCGAGAGCCCACGGAACGATCCGCGTAGCACTGGCCCGCTCCCACAAACTCGACCGGCAGCACAACTGGTGAAAATAGTTCATTCCCATAAGAAGACCGTAGGCAGTAAACGCCGGTGACCGCGACAAGCTACACAGACAGGCAGTGTCGCCAAACGGACACGCCCCGGTCAGGCAGCATGTGGTCTACTCGGGCGTCCGGAGCGGCACTTCAGTCTGCGATGTCGACGCCGTAGTGGCGGGCCAGGGTGGCTAGGTCGGTGGGGTAGCCCTGGCCTATGGCTCGGAGGCGCCAATTGTTTTGGCGGAGGTAGATTTCGGCTAGGACGAGGGTGCGTTCTTCGGTGGCGGCGTCGAGGGTGGCTCGGGCGTAGGGGCCGGATTCGGGGCCTGGGTCGGCTTCGAGTTCTATGGGGCCCAGGTGGGCGAAGGTGAGGGTCTCGCCGTGTAGGGCGGCGGCTAGGACTATTCGGCGGCAGTGGGTGGGGAGGGCTTCCAGGTCGAGGTCCAGGGATTGTTCGGTGGGGCCGTCGAGGGTCAGGCGGGCGCCGGGGGTTTCTGGTTGGTTGTAGAAGAGGAAGTCTTCGTCGGCGGTGACTTTGTGGTTGTCGTCTACGAGGAAGGCGACCAGGTCTACTTCGGCGGTTGTGGTTTGTAGCCAGGAGGTTCTGAGGGTCCATTTGCCGCCGCGGGCTGCGATCGGGAGGTCGGTTACCTGGCCGTGGGCGAGAACCTGTGCGGGGGTTGCCGTTTCGAATACCAGCGGGGAGATCGGTTCCTCGGTTCCGGCTGTTCCGGGGGTGGCGAGTAGTTCGGGGCCGCAGGTTGGGAGGCCGAGGGTGGCGGCTTGGTCGCGGCGGGGGTCGGTCTCGGATCCGGGGAGCAGCAGGATGTCGGTGACACCGGCTGACAGGTTCACTGCGGCGGAGCCGCCGAGTTCGGTTATGCGCTTGCGGATTTCGGCGGACTCGTCGTGAGAGCCGCCGAGTACCAGGATGCGGCGGCCGGATAGTGGGCCGGACGGTTCCGGTCTCGGGGCTGCGGGCTCGGGTTTCGGTGTTGGTGGTTTCGGCTGCGCCGCAGCGTCTTTCCGAATGCCCGGCTGGACGTGGTCCAGCAGTTGCAGGAAGCGGGCCTCGGTGAGGATCGGGGTGGCGAAGTCACGGGCCTTGATGGCCTTGGTTGAGGGCACGGCCAGATCGTTGGCTACCAGCACGCTGGTCAAGCGGCTGACGTTGCCGGTGACATCGAGTCCGGCGGCTTCCGCGCGGGCCACCAGTTCGGTTCGCTCGCAACGGGTGTCGCCGGTGATGGCGACCTTCATGCCCTGCACCAGTGCGCCGCCCTCGGTGAATCGACCGGGGTTCTCGTACGGGCAGGGCATTTTGGGACCGTCCCGCCAGCCCTGGCGATTCGCACCCCTCGGCGGGCACGACAGCAACGGCGGGACGATGCCGAGGCGGTCGGCGTCGGAGATCAGGCCGCTCAGCACTCCCACCAGGACGCGGGTGTCGTCGAGGGCGTTGTGGGCATCGCGCTGCGTCACGCGGTAGTGCGCGGCCAGGGTGCCCAGGCGGTAGTCGGGGGTGGGGAGGGCGACGCGGCGGGCCAGGGCGAGGGTGCACAGGCGTTGCCGCACGGGCAGGACGGCACCGGCACGGCGGAATTCGCCGGCCAGGAAGTCGTAGTCGAAGCGGGCGTTGTGCGCCACCATGACTCGGCCGGTGAGCATCGAGGACAGGTGGCGGTGGATGTGTTCGAAGCGCGGGGAGCCGTGCAGCTTCTGTCTGGTCAGGCCGTGGATGTGGACGGGTCCGGGATCGCAGCCGGGGTCGAGTAGCGTGTAGAACTCCTGGGCTTGCCGACCGCGCTCGTCCAGTTGGATCGCCGCGATCGACAGCACCCGGTCCACGCCCGCGCTCAGCCCCGAGGTCTCCACGTCCACGACGGTGAAACCGCTTCCCATATCCCCGCTCATGATCGAATCCCCTTGCATGCGGCACACATCGGCGTCGTTGTCTCCGATGTTGCAGGGGTATCCGAATCGCCGGTGGGGCGAACCTGTCGGGCGTGGCGGTTACCGTAGCGATATGGCACCGGCCCCGGAAAGTTCCGAACCCTTCGCATTCACCGCGGACCTGTGGGAATGGCAATCCCAGACGTCGTGGTTCTTCGTGAGCCTGCCGGAGGACATCGCCGATGAGATCGAGCAGCGGTTCGGGTTCGCGGCAGGCGGATTCGGGTCGTTGAAGGTGCGGGTCACAGTGGGTGTCACGCACTGGTCGACGTCGATATTTCCCGACCGCAAACGGGCGACCTACATGCTGCCCATGAAGAAACCGGTGCGGGTCGCCGAGGGGTTGCAGGTCGGCGACCCGGTCTCAGTCGAGCTACGGATAGTCTGAATCAGAGTTTGCGCAGCGCCGCGATGCGTTGGGTGAGCTGATCGGCCGTCGCCAATGCCGTTGGGGGGCCACCACATTCGCGACGTAGGTCACCGTGGATGACACCGTGCGGTTTGCCGGTGCGGTGGTGGTGCATGGCGACCAGACTGTTGAGCTCGCGACGCAGTTCGCCGAGTTTGTCGGAGGTGGCGGCGCGTTCGGCGGCGGCCTCGACGTTCACCCCGGACGGCCGCTCGGCGGCGGCACTGCGGTCCTGCAACTGGCGAGACTGGCGCTCGCGCAACAGGGCCCGCATCTGGTCGGCGTCCAAGAGCCCCGGGATGCCCAGGTAGTCGGCTTCCTCGTCGCTGCCGGAGAAGGTCGCGGTGCCGAACGAGTCACCGTCGTAGATAACCTGATCGAGCTCGGCGTCGGCGGCCAGGGCGACGAACTTCTTCTCCTCCTCCCCCGGCTCGTCCTTCTGCTTGTTGGCGTCGATGAGCAGTTCGTCGTCGAGCTCGCTCGCCTCACGATGCGCTTTGCCGATCACGTGGTCGCGCTGCAACTCCAGCTGGGCGGCCAGATCCAGCAGCACCGGCACCGAGGGCACGAACACGCTGGCGGTCTCACCGGTCTTGCGGGCACGCACGAATCGACCGATGGCCTGCGCGAAATACAGTGGCGTGGAAGCGGACGTGGCATACACACCGACCGCCAGCCGCGGCACGTCGACGCCCTCGGACACCATGCGCACCGCGACCATCCACGGATTGACGCTCTCACTGAACTCGCCGATGCGATCCGAGGAACCGGGATCGTCGGACAACACCACCGTCGGCTTGGTACCCGAGATGTGTTCCAGCAGTTCGGCGTAGTCGCGGGCCTTGTCCTGATCGGTCGCGATGACCAGCCCGCCCGCGTCCGGCATACCGGTGGCGCGCAGCTGACGCAGGCGAGTGTCGGCCGCGGTCAGCACCTTCGACATCCAGTCGCCCGCGGGGTCGAGGGCGGTGCGCCAGGCCCGCGCGGTCTGCTCGGCGTTCAGCGGCTCACCGAGGCGGGCGGAATACTCCTCGCCCGCGCTGTCGCGCCAGTGCGCCTCACCGGAGTAGGCGAGGAAGACCACCGGCCGGACCACGCCGTCGGCAAGCGCCTCGGAGTAGCCGTAGGTGTGATCGGCACGCGACTTCTCGAAACCGGACTCGTCGGCCTCGTAGGTGATGAACGGGATCTTCGAATCATCGCTTCGGAACGGCGTACCCGTGAGCGCGAGCCGACGGGTGGCATCGCCGAACGCCTCCTCGACCGCCTCGCCCCAGCTCTTGGCGTCACCGGCGTGATGGACCTCGTCCATGATCACCAGCGTGCGCCGGTTCTCGGTACGCACCCGATGCTTGAACGGATGCGACGCCACCTGCGCGTACGTCACCACCACACCGTGGTAGTCCGACGAGGTGGCCCCCGTCGAATTGGAGAAGTTCGAATCCAGCTGCAGGCCGCTGCGCGCCGCCGACGCCGACCACTGGTGCTTGAGGTGCTCGGTGGGCGCGACCACCGTCACCTGATCGACCGTGCGGTCGTTGAGCAACTCGGCAGCCACCCGCAGCGCGAAGGTCGTCTTACCGGCACCGGGCGTGGCGACGGCGAGGAAGTCGCGTGGCTTCGTCGTCAAATACTTCGTCAGAGCCCTGCGCTGCCATGCACGTAAAGAACCGCCACCACCCGAAGTCACTTGGAAGAGAGTAGCCAGTCCGACCGACTGCTTTCCAATCCGACACAGCACCACGGAGTGCCGCACGACACATCGTGCGTCTGGTCCCATCTCGAGCCCTGGTGAGCGATGCTGTAGCCACCATGAACGCGCACGACGAATCTCCGCAACACGCCGACGCGCCCGTGCCGGTCACACCCGTCGTGCTCGCCGCCACCCGTTGGGGACGAATCAGGCAGCTCGTCGTTCACGTGGCCGCGAAGGCCTGGGACGATTCCATCTTCGCCAAATCCGCGGCCGCGGCCTTCTGGCAGACCCTCTCGCTCGCCCCGCTGCTTCTGGGACTGCTCGGCAGCCTCGGCTATGTCGGGCACTGGTTCGGACCCGACACCGTCACCATCGTCGAAGGCAAGATCATCGCCTTCGCACGGAAGGCGTTCAGCCCCACGGTCGTCGACGACCTGGTCGAACCGACCGTCAACGACGTGCTGCAACGCGGGCACGGCGGGGTGGTGTCGGTGGGTTTCGTGCTGTCGCTGTGGGCCGGGTCCTCGGCCATGGCGACCTTCGTGGACGCCATCACCGCCGCGCACGGGCAGGCCACCGCGCGACACCCGGTCTGGCAGCGGATCTTCGCGCTGCTGCTGTACGTCGGGTTCCTGGTCGCGGCGGTACTGATCCTGCCGGTGGTGGCGTTGGGCCCGACCCTGATCGGACGGGTGCTGCCACACGGCTGGCGGGCACCGGGTTTCCAGCTGATCGACACCTTCTACTACCCCGGCACCGGCATCTTCCTGATCGTCGGGCTGACCGCGCTCTACAAGCTGGCGCTGCACCGGACGCTGCCGTTCCATCGGCTCTTCGGCGGGGCACTGGTGGCGGGCGTGTTCTTCATGGCCGCCAGCGAAGGACTGCGCCGATACCTGGCGTGGGTGACCCGCACCGGCATCAGCTACGGCGCGCTGGCGACGCCGATCGCCTTCCTGCTGTTCACCTTCTTCCTCGGCTTCTCGATCATCCTCGGGGCCGAATTCAATGCCAGCGTGCAGGAATTCTGGCCCGCGCGCGCCACCCGGCTGACGCAGATCGAAACCTGGTGGCGGCGACGCGGACACCGGCGACCCGCCGCACCGGACGAGACCGGGCCGCCGCCGGACGACACCGGACCGCAGCACGTCACTCCGTGACGGCGCGCTCGCCCGCGAATTCGGTTACGCAGCGCACGAATGCGAGGCAGGCCGCCGAACCGGCCGGGGTGGCGGGCACCACCAGGTTGACCTGACGGCGCAACTCGGCATCCGAGACCGGCCGCAGCGCCAGCCCGGCATCCGCGTGCGAGCGGGCCACCGACTCCGGCAGCAGTGCGACGCCCAGGCGCTGGCGGACGAATTGCGCGACCTGTTCGACCCGGGTCACCTCGAACGCGACTTGCCTTGTCAGGCCGCGGAATCCGCGTTCGGTCTCGTGGCGCAGACCGTAGCCGGGCGGGAAGTCGATGAACGGGCAGGCCGCCAACTCGGCCGTGGTGACCGTGGGACCGGCCGCCAGGGTGTGGTTCGCAGGCAGCACCGCGACCAGCGCCTCGGTGAGCAGGGGCGTGAATTCCAGGCGGGCCGTGGCGGATTCGGCGGTCAAGCCGACGATGGCGATATCCAGCTTGCGATCGCGGACGGCGGCGACCAGTAGATCGCTGCCGCCGCTGCGCAGGGTGACGGCGACCTCCGGGTAGCGACTGTGGAACTCGGCCATCAGGGCGGCGATGTCCAGCCGCTCGGGTGGGACCTCCATCAATCCGACGCTGAGGCGACCTCGGACCGCGCCCTGCCAGGCTCGGGCATCGGCGCCGAGCCGCTCGACGCCCGCGAGGATCTGGCGGATCTGTGGGAGGAGCGCCTCCCCCGCCGGGGTCGGTGTCACCGAGCGGGTGGTGCGTTCGAACAGTCGCACGCCGAGCTCGTCCTCGAGTTTGCGCAGCTGCTGGCTCAAGGCCGATTGGACGACGAACTCCTCCGCGGCGGCCTTGGTGAAGCTGCCGGTCGCGGCGACCGCGGCGGCGTAGCGCAACTGTTGAAGGTTCACGGCAGTAGTCACTCTCGGTGATAAGTCGGATCGTATTTATACCTTGGACTGTCGAGTCGGTGCGCGCCGACAATCGTCGGCATGGCTGCACCCCACGCTTCCGTCCCCGCGATCGCCCTGCGTCCAGTGGGAGCGGTGCGCACCAACGACTGCTCGGATCCGCCGGTGCGCGAACGCATCACCGCGGAGATCCGCGCCCTGCCGTTCCTGGGCAGCCTGGAGTGCTCGACCGACACGCTGGTCGCGGGCTCGACCGAGGAGCTGGTGTTCACCTACACCGTCGGCGGGTCCGGGATCGCCGACAGCGGGTGGCTCAAGCTGTGCTTCCGGTACTACTCCGACTGGGATCTCCAGACCGCAGACCCGGCGGGCCGCGATCATGTGAGCGCACGGGTGGTGCACCGCTCCCTGATCGGTGGCGCGTCCGACGACGGCGCGGCCACCGTGCGACGCCTCGATGTGCGCTACGACGTGAAGGGCGGGGAACGACCGTTCCAGAAGGCAGTGCTGGTGCATGTCGTCGACGGCTATCTGCGGCCAGGTGACGTCATCGAGATCCGTTTCGGCGACCGGCGTTTCGGCGGTCCCGGAACCAGGGTGCAGACCTTCGCCGAGGACGCGTTCACACTGCAACTGTTCGTGGATCCGCTGGGGACCTCACGGATGGCGCGGGCGGGCACCTGCCGGATCGCGATCGTGCCCGGGCCGCCGGAACGTCTTGTCGCACACGGGCCGCGGCTGGTGCGCACGGGTAGTCCGGCGGTCGGACTGCACACGCATCTCGAGGATCGATGGGGTAATGCCTGCCGGGATGTCGCGGCCGTGCTGCGGGCGTCGATCGACGGGCAGCTCGTCGCCGCCATCGAGACACCGGCGACGGGCTGGTCACACGGCGTATTGACGGTGCCGCCGCCCGGGGATGCCACGGTGGTCGAGATCGAGGCCGAGTTCGCCGGTGGCACAGTCGCTCCCACGCGCAGCCACCTGGACGTCGTCGAGGATCTGCCCGGAGAACGCGCGTACTTCGCTGACCTGCACGTGCATTCCGACGACACGGTCGGCACCCAGGACACCGCGTGGAACCTGGCCTACGGCCGCGATATCGGGGCCCTCGACGTACTCGGCTACACGGCCAACGACTTCCAGATCACCGACGAGGTGTGGGACGACGTGGTCGCCGCCTGCCGCAAGGCGACGGTGGACGGCGAATTCGTCTGCTATCCGGGCGTCGAATGGTGCGGCACCGCCGGGGTCGGCGGCGATCACAATGTGGTCTTCCTGGGCGAGGACACCCCCCTGGCCCGCTCGCTGGCCTGGCACGCGGGCATGACCTCCGCGACGCCGGTGCCCGAAACCTGGCCCATCACCGAGCTTTTCGCGGCCTATGAGCGTGATCCCGAGTCGTACCTGCTCATCCCGCACGTGGGCGGGCGGCGCGCGGTCCTCGACTGGCACCATCCGGCGCTGGAGCGACTCATCGAGGTGCATTCCACCTGGGGTTCCAGTCCCTGGTTCCTGCGCGACGCACTGGCACGCGGCCTGCGGCTGGGCGCGAGCGCCGCCAGTGACGAGCACCGCGGCCGCCCCGGCAGCGGCGCTCCGGGCGCGACGATCTTCGGGGCGACCGGTGGCGTAACCGGTGTGCTCGCACCGGATCTCACCCCCTCCGAGGTGGGCCGGACGCTGCGGGCGCGCCGGACGTGGGCGAGCACCGGTCCCCGCACGGTCGCGCTGCTGCGCAGCGGAGAGCACTGGATGGGCGACGATATCCGCACCGACGCAGCCGAACTCACGGCCGAGTACGGGCTGTACGGCAGCAGCGGCTGGGAGGAGCTCACCGTCTGCGACACCACCGGGGAGATCTGGCGGCGCGACCTCAATGCCGAAACCGGGTTGTCGGACACCCTGATCCGGGTGCGCTGGGGTGGGGCGCGCCACCGCGACCGCTACCGATGGGCCGACTGGAGTGGTCGGCTGCGAGTCAGCGGCACGACCATCGACACCGCCAGCCCGTGGGCGCGGCTGCACCCGGAACAGCTCATCGAACACGACGGCGACGAAATCAGGTGGCGGACCACGACGTACGGCTCCGATATCGGCGTGATCCTGCGACTCGGTGACCTGGCCGACGCGCACTTCGACCTGGAAACCACCGTCTCCGAGGACGATAGGCGCGACGGCTTCACCGTGAGCGGCCGCGATCTGATCGACACCGGCTACCACGAGCTCGCGATGGGCGGACTCAACCTCGGAATACGGTTGGAGCGCATCGCCGATCCGGACGCACTGCCGGTCACCGTCCGCGGCAGCCTCGACCTCACACTGCCGGACACCGACAGCGCGGTATATCTGCATGCCCGGCAGGCGGACGGCCATCGCGTCTGGACGAGTCCGCTTTTTCTGATTCGGCCCTAGCCAGCACTATTACCGACCGGTAATTCTCATTCTTAAATGGGATTACAATACTCTAATATTCTTGACCAATCCGACTGCGAAAACCTATCGTCTAGGTAACACTTGAACGTAGAACCAATCACCTTTTCATCACGGGAAGATCTCGGAGACGGGCATGTCGGGGCCGCCTCAATCTCTTCGTTGACCAGGAGCACATGTGGTCGATAGCTGCCGTCTGCTGAGCTGGACGTCGGCCACTGTGACCGGCATCCCCCACGCACTTCTCCCGAGGGATCACTGACGCCGCCGAAGGAGAAGTCTCAATGCCCAAGCGTTATTCAGCAGAAATTCGCTGCAAGGTGCTCGAGCTGATCACCACCGGTCGCACTGTCGCCCGGGTTGCGTCGGACCTGGGCATTGCCGAACAGACCATCTACAACTGGCGGCGGCAGGAACTCATCGCGACCGGGCAGGCCCCGCTCACGCGCGGCGGATTACTCGAACTCGCGGCCGCACAGCGGCGTATCGAAGAACTCGAACGAGAGATAATTCAACTCCGGCAATATCGGGAGCTACCCGTGAACGCCGTCGCGGCGCTACCTTAGCGCCGTGCTGTCGCGAAAACACTTGCCGCGCCCGCCGATTCGGCGAGCGCGGCAACCGCACTCCTCACCGCAGCACCGACCAGTCACCGCCGTACAGCGCGTTGCGCGCGCTCACCGGCACCGGCAGCTGGGTTCGGATCGCATGCTGGGCGGCTGCGATATCTCCCGGATGACGGCCCAGCACAGTCACTCCCACGATCCGGCCCCGCTCCATCACCAGTCGGCGATACGACCCCGGCCGGTCCACCACGATCACCTCGCCGCCCGGCTGCGGATGCACCGCGCCCAGCGCGAAGAGCTCCAGACCCACATCCTTGAGGATCGCCGCGGGCGCGACCTCGGCCAGTGACCGGTCGCCGCCGAGCGCGTTGACGGCCGCGACCTGCCCCTGTTCGGCCGCGATCGGCCACAGCCCGACCACCTGACCCCGATACTCCGCGACATCCCCCGCGGCGTAGACGTCCGGCACCCCGGTCCGCATGCGGTCGTCGACGAGGATGCCCCGCCCGACCGGGATGCCGGCCGCGCGGGCGAGATCGGTATTGGGCGCGATGCCCGTGGCGGTGAGGAACAGATCGCAGTCCAGGCGCTGGGCGTCGGCCAGTTCCACCGCGTGCACCGCGGGATCGCCGGTGACCCGCAGACATTCGGCCCGTCGCAGCACTCGGATACCCAGCGCCGAGAGATGGTCGAGCAGCAGTTCGGCGCAGCGCGGGTCGATGTGGCGCGACAGCAGCCGATCGCCGCGTTCGAGGACCGTGACCGCCAGGCCCAGTCGGTGCAGGGCGGCGGCGATCTCCACGCCGAGCAGTCCCGCGCCGGCGATCACGGCGTCGCGGCAGCCGAACTGCTGGACGTAGGAGCGGATGCGCATGGCGTCGTCGGCCTCGTGCAGGGCGAAACATCCCGGACGCCAGAGCCCTTCGATGGGCGGGGTGGAGCTGCGGGCGCCCATGGCCAGCACCAGCCGGTCGTAGGGCAACGCCTGGCCGGTGGCCAGCTGGACCTCGCGGGCCGACACGTCGATACCGGTGGCGAGGGTGTTGAGCCAGGCCGTGACCCCGTGCTCGTCGTACCAGGTCTCCGGGAGCAACGACAGTCCGCGCATGGCCGAGCGTCCGTAGACCAGCCGCGAGATGCCCATCCGGTTGTAGGGTCCGTGCGGTTCCTGCCCGACCAGGTGGATCTCGCAGTCGGGATGGCCACGGCGGATGAAGTCGGCGGCGGTCACCCCGGCGATGCCGCTGCCCACCACCACGACGCTGACGATCGAGCGGTCGAAATGCGTTGGTGCGGTGGTGATCACCCGGCCCGGTTTGGGCGACAGCGATACCCGCACGGTGCCGCTGTCGAGGCGGGCGCAGCAGGCCATGCGGGTGTTGTCCGCGAGGCCGAGTCGGCGCAGGGTGTCGAGTTCGTCGGGTCCGGCCGGGGTCAGCGCGGCCGCGCCGTCGAGCACCGCGACCGGATCCGCGCCGCACACTCCCATGCGGCAGCCCGATTCAATTCGCTCGCAGGCCTTTTCGGCGATCTCGAGCAGGCTCGAACCGGGCTCGGCGCTGACCTCGGCGCGACTCTGGTCGAAAACCACGGTCGCCGCGGATGTTTCGGGCGGCCGCTGCCCGGCGGGGCGGGGCATCGGCAAGGTGACCGGCCCGGAGCGCGCACCGGTGTGCACGGAGTACTGCAGTTCCACGACCCGGGTGCGCGCGATCCAGTAGACGGTGGCCAGCAGCACGGTGACCCGGACCTGCCAGCGCATCCAGGAGAGGTCCGCGCCCATCAGCGCCGAGATCGCATGGGCCAGTGAGATTCCCGTGAACCAGTAGAAGATGTTCAGGGCGATGGCGGCGGAACCGACGCCGAGCATGGCGTGACCGAGCCGGGTGCTGGCGTCGACGATGAAGAAGACCGCGACGGCCACCGCCATGAACAGCAGCAGCAGCGAAAAGCTCTGCACCACACCGAGTCCGGCGTGTCCGTTCAGGACGAAGAAGCCCAGCACGAAGCCCGGCAGGGCGGCGGCGAAGACCCGGCGGGGGCCGGTCCACGAGGCCGCAGGATCGGCCAGGTCGGCCTGATATGCGCTGCGCGGCCGCAGATCGAAGCAGTTCTTGGCGCAGCCCACGCAGGGACTGCAGTGCGCGTTGCGCACGGTGGCGAACGGCGTCTGGCCGTAGGCGCGTTGCAGCGCGAACAGCGGGCAGATGGTGCTGCACCAACCGCTCTTGCCCTTGAACAGCACGCCACCGGTGAACGCGGCCGCCAGCACCGCGAGCAGCACGATTCCGGCCGCGACACCATTGCGGTCCAATCCGGCCAGGCGGGCGCCCGCGATGCCGAAGAACAGCGCCACCGAAACCAGGTAGCCGTGCGAATACAGCCAGGCCGGTGGGGGTTTGGCGAGGCCGAAGCCGCGCACCCGCGGTATCTGGTTGACCGCGGCCAGCGGGCAGCTGTTGCGCCACGCCCCGGGAGCGATCAGGAACAGTCCGGGCAGCAGCGGCACCACGATGCCGAAGAACGCGAACAGCCCGACCGCAGGATCGAGGAACATTGCCACGATGATCGCCAGATAGATTGCGACACTGGCGATCTGGACGGCACGCCACAGCCCCCGGGGGATCCGGGCGGGCAGCTCGGTGAAGGTCGGGAACAGGTTTCGCAGGCCGGTCTGGTCGATGCCCAGCAGCGCATCGGCCAGCGCGATCCATCCGGCCTGTGTGGGACGCGGTACCTCGTGCGGCCCAGCGGTCTGAGTGGGGTGAGCGGCCTGGGTGGTGTTGGTGGTCTGGGTGGTGGGCGTGGCCTCGTGCGGTCCGTCCGGATCGGCCGAAGGTGCGTAGAGCACGGCAATCACGGTGCCGCCGAATTGCACCAGGTCACCGGCCGCGAGTGTGACCCGTCCGCTCAGTCGCACGCCGTTGACCCAGGTGCCGTTGCGGCTACCGAGGTCGACCAGTGACAGGCCGGTGGGTCCGGGCACCAGTCGCAGATGCTCGCGGGAGACCTCGGGATCGGTCACCCGGATGCCGTGGTGGGAGCGGCCGACCGTGACCGGGCCGCGCAGTCGCTCCCGGCGCATCGGGCGGCCGGGTTGGCGGATTTCCAGCAGGGGTGGCCCGCCCGCGATGCCGAGGCGGCGGACCGGACTCGATTCCGGTTGCCCGGGATCGATGCGCGGCGACGGCTTGGTCTCCAAGCCGTCGCTCGCGTCGTCCACGTCCGGATCGAGGGAAAAGCGTTTCGCCATAGGGATTCTCATTTCGGAATCGGCACGATCGATGCGGCGCGATCACGGGTGGCGCGTGCGGGGGCGACGTGCTCGGCGCGGTGGCGTCGCCCCCGAACGCTCCTGCGGTGGCCGGTGGTCCGACGGCGGCCCCGTCAGGCATTCCGGGTGGGTTCCGGCATTTCCCGATCGTCACCTCCCCGGGAAGGGCTGATTGATGGTCGAGAAGTACTGCACCGCAGCGAGAATCGTCACCGGCGCGGTCACCAGCAGTTGCCCCGCGAGGGTGCCGAGCGCGCCGACGGCCGCGATGCCGCCCAGGCAGCCCAGCAGGCCGGCGGGCAGGATCGGCCCGAACAGGCCGATGATGGTGGCGCCCGCGACCGTGGCACCCGCCAGGCCGCCCAGCACGCAGCCGAGGGCGGAACCGCCCAAACCGCCGAACAGGGTGCCGGTGGTCGCGCCGACCGCGATGGTGTCCTTCATGCGATTGAAGGCCGCCTGCTCGCGATCGAACGGGGATTTGAACTGATTGTCGCCTTCGAAGGGCAGGGCGACCGGACGGTATACCGCGTGGTCGATATCGAACTGCGGGGTCAGGGTCGCGGTGCGGTCGGTGATATCGGCCGCGATCGGGAATTCGAAGTCATCGACCCGGAATTTCAAATCGGTCCCGGCCACCGTGGTGCCGTTCGGCGATTTTATTTTGAAGACGCCGTCCTCGACGCCCATCGAGCCGGTATCGGTCGATATCATCGCACCGCCCGGGGTGCCGTGGGTCGTGAAATGGACTATCTGATCGGTGATCGGATCCGCCACGGCCGAACCGCCGCCGAATCCCAGCACCGCGGCCGCCAAAGCCATGGTCACAATGGATTTCCAAGTACGCACAACTATTTCCTCATCTCCAGATCTCGAGAGCTCCGTGATGATCACCATGATTCTGCGGCGACTGCGAGAAGTAAACACCGCCCTGCGTAACGGAATCCCCAATAACAGCAGGCCCGTGTGCTGGAAACCCAATAACAGCGAACGCTTGCCCGGGTGGGCTCGCATACCTATCGTGGGGGCATCGTTTCCGCTTCCGGGAACATCTTGTCGGCGAATGCCGAAGCGGACCGTGATAGTACCGAGATGCGGTCGTCGGCCGTCCGGCATTTCAGC
Organism: Nocardia sp. NBC_00511; assembly: GCF_045161165.1. NCBI lineage: Bacteria > Bacillati > Actinomycetota > Actinomycetes > Mycobacteriales > Nocardiaceae > Nocardia > Nocardia sp. NBC_00511. Next base: position 1,006,162 of record NZ_CP107849.1, on the reverse strand, counting down.
CGCTAGGAGAATCCCTTGCATGGAATGGCACTGCGCACCACACCCGCCGCCGCCCTCGTCGCCGGCTTGCTCGTCCTCGGCAGCGCGCTGATCATCGATGGTCGCCCGGCCACCGCCGCCCCGGCCGGTCCCGATCAGAACTGCACGCTCATCGTGCCCGACGACCCGCTCTCGGCTCGCGGGCTCGCGACGCCCTACCAGCTGACCGCCACCGATCCGGCCGCCGGACCGTGCAACGAGGCGAATGCCGGACAGTCGGCCTTCGTCGAGGCCGCCGTGCTGTCCGGGAACGGGAAGCTGACCACCTACGACCCGCTGGTAATCGACCAGGGCACCCAGCCGGCCGTCGCTCCCGTGCCCGCGCAGGTGGATCGCGGTGCGACAGTGGGCATCTGGTTCGGGTTCAACGGTGTGAACCTGACCCTGAAGGCCGCGGACGGCACCCGCGCGCTCAGCCAGGGACGCTGCGTCAACGGTCTGCCGCATGGCTCGCTGTTCGGCCAGTTCGCGTACTGCAACGGGCAGGCGCTCTTCCGGGCCGCGCACAAGCAGATCGCCGACCACACGCTGGCGGTGCCCGCGGCGGGAACGGCCTCGGATGGATTGCCGTGTCCCACGGTTCGCGACTTCTCCGTGGTGGATCAGGACCAGAGCGACAATGTCGTCACGCACTACCTGGCCACCGCCAACGGGCAGACCGCACAGCAGAACGCCGCGAACACCGCGCAGCTCACCGGTGCCGCGGACCTGGCCAACGGCAGCGACAATCTGCTGCTGAGCCGCTTCATCGATCCCGCGCTCGGGTGTGCGCCGTGGACCGTGCCCGATCAGTCCAATGACGGACAGTTGACCCCGGCGCTGGTCACCGACGAACTGTCCGCCGCCGCCGACCAGCAGGCCCCCATCGCGCTCGTCCCGCTCACCGATCCGATGACGGTGAACAACGGCAAACCCAGTGTGCTCAAGACCGATCGCTACCGCCAAGGGGTGGATCAGGGGCTGGTGCGCGGGCGCGATCGCGACGAGGAGGGTGACGGCGCGGACGCGATCGACGCGGACGATGCCGCCGACCCGGGTGGCGGTACGCAGGGAAAGGTGAAGGCGGACGGGCGAACCCACACCGGTGACGACGGCGACGGAGCGACCTACTGCACCAACCTGTTCACCACCCCGAGTGGGATCGCCCGCGTGTTCAAGGACCAGGCGACCTTCACCGCGGCGCCCTCGGTGGATCCGGCCGCGGCGACGAACCTGTTCACCTTTCTCGCCATGCGCGCCCAGCAGTCCTTCGGAAACCTGAACTGCCAGAACCTGATCGGCACGGCGAACCCGGTCACGCTGACCACCGACGGCAATGGCGTCGTCACCGACGCGACCTTCGGTGTGGGCGGCTCCGCGACCACGACACCCGCGACGACCTCCGTCACGCCCACCTCGGACGCGCCACCCGACGGCGGCGCCACCACGCTGCCCTCGACACCCGGCACGCCGCCCACGAGTACCGAACCCGGGTCGACGAGCACCGACATGCCTACCGTCACTTCGGATTCCCCCGCGCCCACCACCTCGGTGACGGCCGATCCGCCGTCCCGGACGCGCCCCTCGCGTCCCGGCCGTCGCGATCACGGCGGACAGCCGAGGGAGACCACCGGGAAGCACTGGTGATGATCCGGACATGCACCCGCCCGGTGACCGTGGTCCACGGTCACCGGGCGGGTGCGAACGATCTACCTGCGGGCGCGTGCGAGCTGATCGACCGCGGCGATCATGCGGTCGATCTCCTCGCAGGTGTTGTAGAAGGCGAACGAGGGACGGACCGTCGCCTCGACGCCGAAGCGGCGAAGGATGGGCTGTGCGCAGTGATGTCCGGCGCGCACGGCGATCCCCTTCTCGTTCAAGGCCTTTCCGACCTCGAGTGGTTCGTGCCCGGCCAGGGTGAACGACAGGACGCTGGCCTTCTCCGCGGCGGTCCCGATGAGGCGGACGCCGGGGATGGCGGCCAGTCGCGGGGTCGCGTACTCGAGCAGCAGGTGCTCGTAGTGCGCGACATTGTCGATGCCGAGGGTTTCGACGTACTCGATGGCCGCGCCGAGACCGACCGCGTCGGCGATATTGCCGGTGCCCGCCTCGAAACGGCCCGGCGGCGGGTTGAACAGCGAACGTTCCAGGGTCACGTCGCTGATCATGTTGCCGCCGGCCTGCCAGGGCGGAAGGTCCTGCAGCACTTCGGATTTACCGTAGACCGCACCGATACCGGTGGGGCCGTACAGCTTATGGCCGGAGAACACGAAGAAGTCCGTGTCCAGCGAACGCACGTCGATCCTGGTGTGCGGCACCGACTGCGCGCCGTCCACGATGGTGACCGCGCCCGCCCGGCGGGCCGCCGCGACGATCTCCCGAACCGGGACGACGGTGCCGAGCGCATTGGAAACCTGGGTCACCGACACCAGTTTCGTGCGATCCGACAGCAGCCGGGTGTACTCATCGAGCAGCACCTGCCCGGAGTCGTCGACCGGGATCACCTTCAGCACCGCACCCGTCTCGGCGGCCAGCAGCTGCCAGGGCACGATATTGGCGTGATGCTCCAGGTGCGAGATCACGATCTCGTCCCCGGCCCGAATGTGCTTGCGGCCCCACGTCTGCGCGATGAGGTTGATGCCCTCGGTCGCGCCGCGCACGAAGATGATCTCCTCCGCCGATCCGGCCCCGAGAAACCGCGCGACGGCTTCGCGCGCGTGCTCGTAGGCATCGGTGGAGCGAGCCGCCAATTCGTGTGCGGCCCGGTGGATATTGGAGTTCTCGTGCTCGTAGAAGTGGCTGAGGCGGTCGATGACCGCCCGCGGCTTCTGCGTGGTGGCGGCATTGTCGAACCACACCAGCGGGTGACCGTTCACGCGCTCGCGCAGGATCGGGAAATCGTTGCGCACCGCGTTGACGTCGAACGGCGGATGCGGGTCCGGGGCGATCCGCCCGAGGCCCGCGCCGAGGAAGTAGTACGGCGACTCCGCCGGTGCGGCAGGGGTTTTCGGCTCCGGCAGGAAGTAGAACTGCGGTGCGGCGGGGGCCGAGGTAGGGAGATGCGGGCGCGGTACGGCCAGCGGCAGATCCAGTGACGGCAGTACCGGGATCAGCGGATCACGGTGCACCGCCGCAGGTTCCGGGCGAGGCTCCCAGCCCGGGACCTCGGGCAGCGGGGTGGGGCCGCCTGGCGGGACCGCACCCGCCGCCGGTGCCGCGGACGGACCGCCGCCCTTGGAGGTCGGATCCGTCGCCGCCGGATAGGGATTGGCGGGTATCGGCCTGGCCGGAGGCGCGGTCGGGACCGCCGTCCGGGTGACGGCGGACGGGGCGACACCGGCCGGAACCGAGGGCACGCCCGCCGGAACCGAGGGCAGGGACGGTTCGGCGACGCCGACCGTGGCCAGCCCTGGCACACCGCCCGGCAGCGCCGAGAAGAACGCTCCGGCAAGGCGATTCAGCGTCGCCTCGTCCGGCAGCAGTGCACTCCACTCGGCCCCGGCGGCGGACGCCGGGTCCGGTGGAGTGGGGACCTCAGCGGTAGGTCGGTGCGTAGTCATGGAACTTGTTCACCTCGACGCCCTCGAGCACGGCCACCGCATCGTCGGTCAGCACTGCCAGCGAGCAGTACAGCGACACCAGATACGAGGCGATCGCGCTGCGGTCGATCCCCATGAACTTCACCGACAGTCCCGGCCCCTGCTCCCCCGCCAGACCCGGCTGATAGAGCCCGATCACGCCCTGGCGGGATTCGCCGGTGCGGATCAGCAGGAACTTGGTCTTGCCGCGCTCCACCGGCACCTTGTCCGACGGGATGATGGGAATCCCACGCCAGGTGAGGAATTGGGAGCCGAACATGCTGACCGTCGGCGGTGGCACACCGCGCCGGGTGCATTCCCGGCCGAAGGCGGCCACACCCTCCGGGTGGGTCAGGAAGAAGCCGGGCTCCTTCCACACCTTGGTGATCAGGTTGTCCAGATCATCGGGGGTGGGCGGGCCCGCGATGGTCGAAATCCGTTGCTTCTTCACCGCATTGGCGATCAGCCCGTAGTCGGGGCTGTTGATCAGCTCGCCCTCCTGGTGCTCCTTGATCGCCTCGATGGTCAGTCGCAGCTGCTGCGCGATCTGATCGTGCGGGCTGGAGTACAGGTCCGAGACGCGGGTGTGCACGTCGAGAATGGTGTGCACGGCCTTGAGGCGCAGTTCGCGCGGCTGCTTCTCGTAGTCGATGAAGGTTTCCGGCAGCGGGGACTCGTCGTAGTTGTCGCACTGGATGTCGACGGTCTGTTCGTGAGTCACCCGGTTGAGCCGGTAGATACCGGCCTCGACCGGCACCCAGTTCAGGAGATGGACCAGCCACCGCGGGGTGATCGATTCCATCTGCGGGACGGACTTGGTGGCATTCGCCAGCGTCCTCGCAGCCTCATCACCCAACGCAACAGGCTGCGGCACAGCATTCGTCATGAAAACCGCCTTCAATTAGGCAACCTTGCCGTTACCGGCGCGCCGATCGTAACTCCGCGACACCGCACTGTCGCGGTGAGCGCAATCATGAGCGTGTCATGGTGATTTGCTGGTTCTTCCCCACCCGGAGCAGTCGGGGGGTTGGGGTCAGCCGACGATATTGTCAGGATTCAGCAACACTGCGGTAATCGCCGTACTACCTCGTCGGCGGTCATCGCGAGCCCGACCCCACACCGCCGACCGGCACGGTGGTCGCCGAACGGACGTCGGGCAGACCGAGGTTGTCACGCAGGGTGGCGCCGGTGTACTCGGTGCGCAGGGCACCCCGGTCCTGGAGCAGCGGCACCACCTGATCGACGAAATCGTCCAGGCCCCAGGGCACCAGGTGCGAGCCGATGATGAAACCGTCGGAGCCGTCGTTCTGTACGAACGAGTCGATCTTCGCGGCGACCTGCGCGGGCGTGCCGACCAGGGGGCCGCGTTCGAACTGGTCGATCACCACCTCGCGCAGCGTCAGCTTCTTCGCCTCGGCGACCGCGCGCAGCCGGGCGACCGTGGCGAAGCGATCCTGGTGCACGAAGGCGCGGCCCTGGATGATCGGCGGGGCTTCGGGATCGGGCTCGATATCCGGGACCGGTCCGTCGGGGTCGTAGCCGGACAGGTCCCGGTTCCAGATCTGTTCCAGCAGAATCAAAGCCGTCTGCCCGGTGACCTGCTCGTTGCGGATGGCATGGTATTTCTCGATCGCCTCGGCCTCGGTGTCACCGAGCACGAAACTGGCGGACGGCAGGATCTTGATGTCGTCGGCGGACCGTCCGGCCGCCACGGCGCGCGCCTTGATGTCGCGGTAGAAGTCGGCGGCCTCGGGCAGCTTGCCGTACGGGGAGAAGATGGCGTCGGCATTGGCCGCGGCGAAGGCGCGGCCCTGCGGCGAGACCCCGGCCTGCAACACCACCGGGCGGCCCTGCGGGCTGCGCGGCACCGTGAAACGGCCGCTGATGTCGAACTGCTCACCCTTGAAGGCGAAGGCCCCGGCGTCGGGGCGAGCCAGGAAGCGGCCGGTTTCGCGGTCGGCCGCCAAGTCGTCGGCATCCCACGAATCCCACAGGGCGCGAATGGCGTTCAGGGTTTCCTCGGCCCGCACGTAGCGGTCGGCCGGATCCAGGAAGCCGCCGCGACGGAAGTTCTGGCCGGTGAAGGCGTCGAAGGAGGTGACCACATTCCAGGCTGCCCGCCCGCCGGAGAGATGGTCCAGGCTCGCGAATCGCCGTGCCAGTTCATAGGGTTCGTTGAAGGTGGCGTTGATGGTGCCCGCCAGTCCGAGATGCTCGGTGACCGCCGCCAGCGACGCCAGCACCGTGAAGGTGTCGGGGCGGCCGATGATGTCCTGATCGAAGACCTGCCCGGCGCGTTCGCGCAGGATGAGACCCTCGGCGAGGAAGAAGAAGTCGAACTTGCCGCGTTCGGCGGTGCGCGCGGTGTGTTCGAAACTGCTGAAATCGATTTGGCTGCCCGCGCGCGGATCCCACCAGGCGGTGTGGTGGTTCACGCCGCCGAGGTAGGCACCCAGGATGACCTGCTTACGGGGAGTGCTCATGGTGACCTCGCTCAGATGGTGGCGTAGCGGTTGGGGACATCGACGGGCAGGCCGAGCAGCGCGCGCAGCGAGCCGCCCGGGTATTCGGTGCGAAATACGCCGCGCCGCTGCAGGATCGGGACCAGGCGATCGGTGATCGCGGGCAGGTCGTCGACGGCCACGCCGGGACGCAGCCGGAATCCGTCGAGTCCGGCGGCGCTCCAGGCGGCGAACAGATCGGCGAGCTCCTCGGCGCTGCCGGTGAAAACGGCTGCGTCCGAATAGAACTGGGAGCCGTTGAGGGCGTCCAGGCGGGTCAGGCGCTGAGCCCCGGTCTCACCGTCGGCGTCGAGGAACACGACCAGGTCGGCGTAGACGCGCAGCCGTTCACCGGTGCGGCCCACCCGGGCGGACGCGGCGGCGACTTCACCCAGAATGGCGGCCGGACCGGCCGCCAGGCCTGGGGTGACGAACACCAGATCCGCACCGCGCGCGGCGAATTCGTAGATCAGCGGGGCGTGCGCCAGGGCGGTCACCACCGGCTGACCCTGGGGCGGGCGCGGTGTGATCGAAGGTCCGCGCACGCTGAAGTGGCGGCCTTCGAAGTCGACGCGGTGCAGCTTGTCGCGGTCGATGAAGCGGCGGCCGGGCACATCTCGGATCTCGGCGTCGGCTTCCCAGCTGTCCCACAGGCCGCGCACCACCTCGACGGCGTCGGCGGCCTCGTCGAAGAGTTCACGCACCTGCTCGGGGAACTCACCGGAGGCATTGGCGGCGGCCAGTTCCGCCGGGGTGACGGGCTTCAGGTCGCGGCGGCCGAAATGCGCTGCCTCCTCGACGGTTCCGGAGATCCGCGCCTGCCACCCCGCGCGGCCGCCCGAGGTGTAGTCGAGGGTCGCGATCGCGGTGGAGACGTGGAAGGGCTCGGTGTGGGTGGTGGTCACCGTCGGGATTAGTCCGATGTGCCGGGTCACCGGGGCCACCCGCGCGGCGATCAGGCCCGCGTCGATCCGGGCCCGGACCTGATCGACGGCATCGTCCACGGGCGCGAACGGGGCGACCGTCGGCACCCGCAGGCTGTCCTCGATACTCACGAAATCCAGCAGGCCGCGTTCGGCCGTCGCGACCAGATCCGTCCAGTACGGCGCGCCGAACAGGTCCGCGGGGCGGGAGGCGGGCTCCCGCCAGGCGGCGGGATGCCAGCCCGCGCCATCGAGCGCGACGCCGAGATGCAGTGGGTTCGATGCCATCGCTGCACCATCCCGCCGGATGCCGCGCGGGGCAACGGTTGCGCTCAGCTCGAGTGAGGGGAAATTGCCCGCGCCGCAGCATCGTTGGCATCGGACCGATCGGGCGCGGGCCCCGTCGGGCTAGCGCACCAGCCCGGCGAGATCGGCCAGCAGCTCGGATATCTGGATCGGGCCGATCGCGTCGCGGGGCAGGATATCGAAGGCGATCCGGACCAGCCGCTGCTCGTCACTCGCGTATGCGACGCCCGCGATCAGACCCGGATCCATTTCCAGCACCAGGTCGGGACCGCCGGTGACGCGGCGGGTCATTTCGCGTTGCAGGCCGCCGTCGGAGGCGTGACCGCGCTTCCAGCCGCGGTCGACCAGCCCGAGCAGCGCGCCCGCGGGAACGGTGATTCCCTCGAATCGCCGGAGTCGGCCGGTCGTGCGCTCCTCGGGAGTCAACTCGTACACCGGGCGGTCGAGTTGCGAGAACGGTTGGGTGATCTCGTAATCGGCGAACACATCACCCCAGTTTTTGATGGCCGCGCCCAGATCGAGCGGGTGCGCGACACGGATCCGGGCCGCCTCCGGCAGGGTCACCGCCCCGTCCTCGAGATCGGCCAGGGTGAGATCCTCCGCCACTCGGAAACTCAGCTCGCCGGTGGTCCACACCAGACGGCGGGCGAGGTGACGCAGCAGCGGCGGAGTCAGCACGTATCGCTCGAAATCAGCTGGGCTCCACTCGCGTTCGCTCGCCATCGCGCGTTCGAGACGACGGATCTGATCCGAGGCGATGGTGCGAACCTGCTTCTTCAGGTCGGTGAACCGCTGATACGCGGTGGGAGCCAGCACCGGATCGTCCTTGGCCGCGGGCTTGGGCAGGTTCTTGCGCGGCTTGCCCGCGTCATCGATCACGAACGGCGTGAGGGTCTCGTCGAAACCCACGGTGAATCGACGCGGGCCGTAGTCGAGCACGAGGGTGCCCGCGGCGTCCAGTCCCAGATCCGGGACCAGGCGATCGGCCAGCCCGTCCGGGGTGAGGCCCAGTCGGTGGGCAGCACTCGCCAGACAGTTCTGCGCGGTGGAACGCACGCCGTGTGCCTTCGCCCGCTGCGAGATTCGCTGGATCAGGCGCAGTGCGGTGTCGGTATCGATATTCGACAGTGCCTTGGTGGCACGCTTGGCCATATCGGTGCCCTGGGAATTCAGGATGAAGGCCGCGAGCTTGCCCGCCGACTCGTCATCGGCCAGCCAGCAGAACTGGTCGGCCACCCAGCCACTGCGCGGCGGGCTGCCGGCCGCCCGCCACTGCTCGAACAGGGCCCAGCCGAATTCGGCCAGGGCGGTGGGGTCGCAGTGCTCGAGCGCTTCGGGCAAGCCATCGTAGAGATTCCCCCGGCCCGAATAGTAGTAGGAGTTCGACAGGGTGAGCGCACCGATCAGGTTGGCGACACCGTCGTCCGGCACCGGAGTGCCGTCTCGGAACAGCAACCGCGGCAAGCGATTCCGCTCCAGCCACGCCACCTTCACCGGCCTGACGGGCCGCTCGGCGGGCCCGGATTCCAGCTCCGGCGGGGCATCCGCGGCGAGCAGACGCGCGACACCGGCCGCCGCGTCGTCGCCGTGGCAGCGGGCCGCCGCCACCACCCGGTCCGCACCGACCTCGGACGCGATGAGAACCAGTGCGGCCGTGGCTTTCTCGCGCGGGACCCGCACCTTGCCCAGGGCGTCGGGGGTCAGCAGCGGGACCACCGCCACACCGTGCCGGGAGAACCAGTCGCGGGCGAGGCGCTGGGCCGAACGCAGACGCACCAGCCAGTCGGCCATCAGGCGGGCGACTTCGACATTCAGCACCGGCATCAGGACCGGGCCGTTGTCGTAGGCGTCGGCCTTCGCGTGCGGGACAACGATGCGGTACGCGTCGAGGCCGAAACGAGCCAGCAGCACCTGCAGACACGGCAGTGCGCCCCTGCCGTGGAACTTCGGATCCCATTCGGCCAGCAGCGGGCGCACCAGCTCTTCGGGCGCATTGCCGAACAGATAGCCCTGGGTGGGCGCGTAGGTGTGCTTGCCGTCGACGTACTCCTGCACGACAGCGGGCCAGCCGTCGGCCGCGAGCGCCCGCCGCCCGAATCCGGAGTAGAGCTTCCCGGCCTGAGCCAGCCACTGTTTACGCTCCCCCGCCGCCCACACCAGCTGTGATTCCTGGGACGAGACCAGCCCCGGGACGAGCGGTACGTCCTCGGAGCGTTTCGCGGCGGTGGCCGCGGCCGCCGCCCGCGCCTCCCGCGCCCAGAGCGGGTCGACGAACAGCTCCGGCATTGCGTTCCCCATGACACTCAATTCCTCTGCACCGAACAGCTTTTCGCCGAGTATGCCGGAGGGCGGTGACAGGTCCGGCGGGCGCGAAAAGGTCCGGCACGGACCGGGCCGGGCCTGCCGCGCTGTCTCGTCCCGTCGACGCTCCGACCACCTCGATCATTTCTCGCTATTTCGCAGCGTCCTGGAACGTGCAAGACTTTCGTCCGGAAGGTCGGGGTTCGAAACGGTCGGGTGAGTCCGCGATGGAGAACGAAGTGGTGGGGTGCACGCTGTGGGGCGGTTGATTCGGTTTCCGCAGCCGCCGCCGGAGGCCGAGGGGCGGCCGCCGACGCGCGGAGTCGTGCGCGATCTGAAATTGGCGACCCTGCCCGCGGCGTACGCGGGACGACAGGTCGCGGGAATGGGACGGCGCATGCGGGGGCAGTCACGCGCCCAGGTGCAGGCCGATATCCAGGCCCGAACCGCCCAGCATCTGTTCGAGGTGCTCGGCGAGCTCAAGGGGTGCGCGGCCAAGGTCGGACAGCTGATGTCCATCTACCGAATGACGCTGCCGCGGGATCTCGCCGAGCCGTTCGGGGAGGCGCTGAGCACCCTGCAGTACGCCGCGCCGCCGATGCTGCCCGGCCTGGTGCACGAGGTGATGCGCGCACAGCTCGGCACCGGATGGCGGGATCTGTTCCTCGAATTCGACGATCAGCGTGCCGCGTCCGCTTCGCTGGGTCAGGTGCACCATGCCGTGTGGCGTGACGGCCGACCGGTGGCCGTCAAGGTCATGTATCCGGGTTCGCGCGAGGCCGCCCGCTCCGACCTGCGCCGATTGCAGTGGATGACCGGGTTGATCGGGGCGTTCATGCCCGGCGCGGACGTGGGCGCGGTGATCGCGGCGGTATGCGATTGCGTCGACGACGAACTCGACTTCGCGCGCGAGGCGCGGCATCAGCGGATCCTGGCCGAGGCGTTCGCCGACGACCCGGATTTCGTGCTCCCCGGCGTCGTCGAGCAGACCGAGGACGTGCTGATCACCGAATGGCTCGACGGCGTCCCGCTGACCCGGATAATCGCCGGGGAGGTGCGCCATCAGGACCGGAATCAGCTGGGCCTCAAGGTGATCCGATTCCTGATGCTGGCCAAGGCGCGCACCGGACTGCTCTACTCCGACCCGCACCCGGGCAACTTCCTGCGGATGCCGGACGGCCGTCTGGGTGTGGTGGACTTCGGGGCCTGCGGGCCGGTGCCGTCGAATCTTCCCGCGGTCGAGTTCGATATCGGCGAGGCGCTCTACCACGGCGGCCCCGCCGAACTCGAAATCGCGCTGCGCACGCACGGATTCGTGCAGCCCGGCAACGAACTGGATATCGACGAGCTCACCGATATCGTGTTCCCGTTCGTCAAGGTGCTGCACCAGCCCGACTATCAGCTGACCGACGACTGGTTGCGGCGGCAGGTGCGGGTGATCACCGAGTTGCGGCTGTCCAACGTCTTCCGGCAGATGACACTGCCGCCGGAACTGGTGACGGTGGCCCGCGCCAGCCTCACCGCCTTCGGCATGCTCTGCCAGCTCGGCACCGAGGGGCCCATCCGCGCCGAATTGCTGCTCGGCTCACCGGCATTGGACGATGTGCTGCGTCGCTACGACGAGGCGGTCCGCTCGGCGCTGTGAGGGCTCGACTCAGTCCTGTGAGGGCTCGTAGGAGCGCCAGCGGATCGGTGCGTCGAGGGCGGTGCGCGCGGCCGTGCGGCGGCGGAACTCAACGACGATCAATCCGAGGCCGCCGAGCATCGCCACGCCGGCCAGGACGGCCGCGACCGTGCCCGGGGTCTGGCGGCCGGCGGTGAAGGCCGTGACCGCGATGACCACCGAGATCCCCGCGGCGAACAGCAGCGCGAAGCCCGCCCAGTTGCGGCTGTCGGCCAGCACCTCGCCCGGTTGTGTCCGGGTCGAACGGGTGATGTCGGCCGCGTTGTCGAACGGCGGGATCTCGAATCCTTCACCGAGGGTCATCGTCGATACCTCATATCCGGCTGGGCGGTTTGCCCGGTGCCCTTCCCCGCTGGGATACCCGGCAAGGGGCGATCAAACAGCCGGATGTGATCTCAGTGGGTGACCTGATCGCGTCGGACCGCGCTGACCGCTTTACGGGCGGCCACCTGCACCGGGTCCCAGACCGGCGAGAACGGCGGCGCGTAGCCGAGATCCAGGGCGACGATCTGCTCCACCGTCAGGCGGGCGGTCAGCGCGACGGCGGCGACGTCGATGCGTTTGCCCGCACCTTCGCGGCCGACGATCTGCACACCGAGCAGGCGGCCGGTGCGGCGTTCGGCGAGCATCTTCACCGTCATGGGCGCGGCCCCCGGGAAATACCCCGAGCGACTGGTGGATTCGATGACGGCGGTCACGAATTGCAGCCCCGCCGCCCGTGCGTCCCGCTCCAGCAGGCCGGTGCGGGCGACCTCGAGATCGCACACCTTGCTGACCGCGGTGCCGACCACACCCGGGAAGGTGCCGTAGTCCCCGCCGACCCCGGACCCGATGACCTGACCGTGCTTGTTGGCATGGGTGCCCAGGGGAATATGGCGTTCGGAACCCGAGACCAGGTCGAGCACCTCCACGCAATCGCCTCCCGCCCAGATGTTCTCGTGCCCGCGCACCCGCTGGGCGAGATCGGTGAGCAGGCCGCCGGAGACCCCCAGCGGTAGCCCGGCCGCCCGCGCCAGATCGGTGTTGGGACGGACGCCGATGCCGAGCACGACCACATCGGCGGGGTATTCGGCGTCGGCGGTGAGCACGGCGGTGGCACGGCCCTGCGCGTCGGTGCGAATACTCGCCACCTCGGCCGCGCAGTTGACCTGAATCCCCATGCCCTCCATGGCTTTCCGGATCAGCACACCCATGTCCGGGTCGAGGGTCGACATGGGTTCCGCGCCCCGGCTGACCATGCTGACCTCGAACCCGCGATGGATCAGCGCCTCCGCCATCTCCACCCCGATGTAGCCCGCGCCCACCACGACCGCCCGGCGGCCCTCGATCGAGGCGAGGGTGTCGATCAGCGCCTGCCCGTCGTCGAGGGTTTGCACCCCGTGTACGCCCGCCGCGTCGATGCCGGGTAGCGCGGGCCGGATCGGTGTCGCGCCGGTCGCGATGACCAGCTTGTCGTAACCGGTCCAGCTCTGCTCGCCGGTCTCGAGATCGTGGGCCCGCACCCGCTGCCCGGCCACGTCGATCTCCACCACCTCGGTCCGCAGCCGCAGATCGATGTCCCGGGCCCGATGCTCGGCCGGAGTGCGCGCGATCAGCGCATCGCGCTCGTCGACCTCACCGCCCACCCAGTACGGGATGCCGCAGGCCGAATACGAGGTGAAATGCCCCCGCTCGAACACCACGATCTCCAGCTCCGCCGCACTCTTCAACCGCCGTGCCTGCGATGCGGCCGCCATTCCCGTCGCATCCCCGCCGATGACCACCACGCGTTCGCCCGTACCCGACACGGTACGAGACAACCCGCCGCGACAGCAGGATCGGCAGAGGTCCGCACCCCGACGAGCTACCGGAAACGAGACTTACGCTGGTGCCCGGCCTGGCCGGGCTGCGCGTCGTGAGCACGGGCCAATCGACCGAAAGCCTGCCGCAGCTGGATGATTCGCACCCCACCCGCGATCGCCATGACCAGGGCGCCGACCACCGCGGCGACCAGAATCGCCACCCCGATCGGCAGCGAGAAATGCCAGCCGAGAAAGCCGAGCCGGACGGCAGAGGTGTTCTGCACCACGAAGATCAGCAGCACCACCAGAAATACGGCTCCGACACTCAGACTCATCCAGATGCTGCCCGCCCGGGTCCGATCGATGCGCGGCGCGCCGGCCGGAGCCACCGGCTGCGGCTCGAGCGTCGGCGGCGGCGCGGTCGGCGGCGCGGGTTCCAGCGGCGGCGCGACGGCGGACGGCTGATCCGGAATCCGACCGGGCTGCGGATAGGGTTCGTTCTCACTGGCAGGATTCACAGGGCACCTCCCGTGCGGTAGCCGGTGCGACTGCTGCGCAATCCGGCGGTTCCGCAACGCAATACCCGCCCGAGCCCGGATTATGCAGGTCCGTTCGGCATCGCGGGCCCGCGAGCGCCCCCAAAAAGCGAGGGCTCCGAAAGCAGCTGCCGCGCAGCGCTTCCGGAGCCCCGATTCGGCCGCTGTCAGGACGTTCGGCGGCCGGTCACCTTGCCGACGATGAACAGCAGGATGACCGCGCCGCCGAGACAGGTCAGGAAGCTGAAGATCATGCCGCCGCCCTTCACGTCGACGCCGAACAGGCGCAGCAGGAATCCGCCGAGCAGGCCGCCGATGACGCCGACCACGATATTGAGGACGATGCCCTGCTGGCCGTCGGTCCCCATGAATTTGCTGGCAATCCATCCGGCCAGCCCACCGATCACGATCCATCCGATGATGCCTAGTCCGAGCACGAGCTCCTCCTCATGGTCAGGGACGCCGAGGACCGGCGCTCTTCGGTGCAATACCCGGTAAATCGGTCGGATATCCACCCGAAGGACATTCTGGATACATGTCCAGTGTCACCGCCACAGCCGGTCCGACGCGTCAGCCACTCCGATAGCCGGAAACTCGCCATTGCCGGGGCCACGAATCCGAGGTCGTCGGCGCACGGTCCGGCTCCACTGGGCTGGGCGCGTGCCGGACAGCGGCTCCACCACCGACAGCGCGTTCGACTCGGTCGTGGCCAGGTGCGGGTCTGGAGCCCACTGTGTCCAGGACTGTTCCGGCGCTACCGGCTCTGCCCGATGCCCGGGCCGAGATGCCGCCATTCACGTTCCCATTCGGCGCTGCGGCGGCGACCCAGGGTCAGGGCGGTGCCCCAGACCAGCAGGGCCGCGCCGCAACCTATGGACAGGGCGACGCCGACGGCCGCGTTGACGCCCTGGGCGCCGGATTCGCGCAGGGGGCGGGGGCCGGAGGTGCGATGACCGGCGGGGTCGAGCCAGATCGTCACCTGGTCGCCGAGTTTGGCGGTGCCGGGTACCTCCAGGGTCGCGCTGCCGTTGTGGTCGTGGGTTTTCCACTGCACGTTCGCCTGCGGCGGTTGCGTCGGTACGCCGTTGTGATCGGGGATGGGCACCGGGGTGGAGACGATGGTGGCCGCTACCGGGATTTCCGCCGCGTTCTCACCGGCGATCCGCGCGGCGGCCGCCCGGCTCACCGCGTTCCCCACGATCATGGCCAGTGGGATGGCGGCGAGTACCGCGAGCAACGCGACCAGCCGCAGCACTCCCTCCAGCCGATCCAGTGGCCGCATCAGCGGATTGCGACTCCACGGCGCGATCCGCCAGGTCCGTCTCATCTTCGAAGGACACCGTGCCATCTCGATTGCCTCCCACCTGCCCGCAGGTCCCGTCAGCGCGTACTCCCACCGACGCTCTACCCGCCGAGCATGGCTCGAATCACCGGACTACCTTGCCGCACTGGCGATATCGGTATCGGACCGAAAGCTCCGCAGGACCGCGACCGGCGTGTCGGCGCGGGTGCCGGGGCGCTACTTCACGAGCGCGCGGAAGGAGTCCGGGGTGGCGGCCGCCCAGTCGAAGGCCCAGGATTCGGGCGGTTCGACGATCAGCGCGCCCGGCGCGAGCCATTCGTAAAGCTCTGCGTAGGAACGACGTTCGGTAGAGGAGATGCGCTTGTGCAGCAGGTGCGGCGACAGCTCGGCGGGGTCCGAGACGCCCATGGAGGCCATGATCTGCACCGCCTGCGCGACGGTGGCCTCGTGGTATCTGCGGACCCGCTCGGTCTTGTCGGGCACATCGAGGGCGCGGGCGCGTTTGGGATCCTGGGTCGCCACGCCGACCGGGCACTGATTGGTGTGGCAGCGCTGGGCCTGGATGCAGCCGACGGCCATCATCATGGCGCGGGCGGCGCTGGTGAAATCCGCGCCCTGGATCAGGCGTTTGACGATGTCGTTGCCCAGCGCCACCTTTCCGGCGGCACCCACCTTGATCCGATCCCGCAGACCCGCGCCGACCAGTGCGTTGTGCACCGTCATCAAGCCGTCGGTGAGCGGCAGGCCGACATGGTCCTCGTACTCCAGAGGCGCTGCGGCAGTGCCGCCTTCGGCCCCGTCCACCAGAATGAAGTCGGGGGCGGCGCCCTCGGCGAGCATGGCCTTGCAGATGGCCAGGAATTCGATGCGGGAACCGACACAGAGTTTGAAGCCGACCGGTTTGCCGCCGGAGAGGTCACGCAGCCGGGCCACGAAGCGGATCAGCTCACGCGGTGTGGTGAACGCGGAATGCGCAGGGGGGCTGACACATTTCTCGTGCTCGGGGACGCCGCGGAACCGGGCGATCTCCGCGCTTACCTTGGCCGCGGGCAGCACACCGCCCAGACCGGGTTTCGCACCCTGGCTGAGTTTGATCGATATCGCCTTGATCTGCTCGTGCGCGGCCTGCTCGGCGAAGCGGTCCGGGTCGAAAGCGCCTTCGGCAGTGCGGGTTCCGAAGTATCCGGAGCCGATCTCCCACACCAGGTCACCGCCGCCGTCGAGGTGGTAGGGCGTCAGCCCGCCCTCACCGGTGTCATGGGCGAAACCACCCAGTGCGGCACCGCCGTTGAGCGCGCGCAACGCATTGCCCGACAGCGCGCCGAAACTCATCGACGACACGTTGAACAGCGAGATCGAGTACGGCCGCGTGCATTCGGGGCCACCGATCAGTACCCGCGGCGGCTGCTGCGGTTCGGGAACCGGGACGGTCGAGTGGATCAGGTACTCGTAACCGACCTCCTCGACATCGCGCTCGGTGCCGAAGGACAGCTCACCGTGAATCCCCTTGGCGCGCTCGTAGATCATGGTGCGGACATCCCGGTCGTACGGTCGGCCGTCGTAGTTCCGCTCGATGAAGTACTGCTGCAATTCCGGGCGCAGACTTTCCAGCAGATACCGCATATGCCCGAGCACCGGGTAGTTCCGCAGGATCGAATGCCGCTTCTGGAGCATGTCGTACACCCCGGTCGCCAGCAGCGCCACGAAGACCGCGGCCAGCACCCACCACGCCCACGACCCGACGGACGCGGCCACCCCGACCGCGAGGGTCGCCGTGGCGAGAAACCCGATGACAAACAACCGCAACATGCCTCGTCCTTACCCGCACCTGACGAAAACACCCGCGGGACGCGCCGATTCCGGTGACCGCATCGACGATATCCGCTCGACCATGGGAGTACTGTCGCACCGTGTTCCGGGTGTCGGTGCTGTGCTCCGATCCGGTGGTGGGCATCGTGATGGAGGGGTCGCTGGGGCACCGAGACCGAGTCGCAGGGGGAGCATCAGCAATGGAATTCGACGCCTCCGCGCTACCGGCCGCCCGGTTGACGGGAGTGCTGGCCGACGGCCGGGGCGGCGGCCGCAACGACCACGTCTGCTGGGCGTACACCACCCGGGCCGAACGCGATATCGCCGCGGCCCAGTGGCTGGCGGACGGATTCCGTTGCGGCCAAAGGCTATTGGTGGTCACCGCCGATGCCGACGCCGGAGCGGAACTGCTGGCCACGATCACCGTGACCGCCGGGGCCGACGTCAGCGCGGCGATCATCAACCTCGCCGTCACCGACCTCTACGACCTGTCCGTCCCGATCGACGCCGACAGCATGCTGGCCCGCTACGCCGGACAGGTCGCGGCCGCCGTCGCCGACGGGCACGACGGCCTGCGCGTGTTCGCCGACATCACCGCCTTGATCGCGGACCCCGCCCGCCGCGCCGCGCACGCCCGGTGGGAGCACTTCGCCGACGCCTGGATGGCCGCGGGCAATCCGCTGGCTCCCATGTGCGCCTACGACATTCGGGTCGTGGGCGAGGAGCAGCTGGCGGTCATGGCCGTGCATCCGCTGCGGCACGGACCACTCGCCGCCATGCCGTCGTTCGGTCTGTACTGGGGTCGGACCGGTCGCGTTCTCGACGGTGAGATCGACGCCTTCGCCCTACCCACCCTGGCCGAGATCCTCGCGGGCCTACCCCACGACATGCTCGACCTCGATGCCAGCCAGCTGTCGTTCCTGAGCGCGCGCGGTGCGGCCACGCTCGCCCAACCGTTCCCTAACGGCCTTCGGCTTCGCCTCGTCAATGCCCCGCCCATCGTCCGGCGGCTCTGGCAGATCCTGGAATTCGATCCCGCACAGCTCGGTTCGCACACCGGGAACTGAGACTACCCACCACGGCGAACGTCCTACACCGGACCCTTGAAACAGGTCTCAGCCGTCGGCCGACACACCGAGCCGGGCGTTCAGCGTCCGGCTCGGTGGCTGGCCGTAGACGCGGGTGTAGAGCTGGGTGAAGCGGCCGGACTGGGTGAATCCCCAGCGGGCGGCCACATTTCCCACCGTGCGCCCGTCGCCCGGAATGGCCGTCACCAGGTCCTCGTGGGCGTGCTCGAGGCGCAGGCGGCGCAGATATTCCAGGGGTGTGGCGCTGTAGCGGTTGCGGAACGCGTACTGCAGTGCCCGCGCGCTCACGCCCGCGTGCGCGGCCAACTCCGCGATGGTCACCGGCCGGGCCGGGTGCGCGTGCAGGTAGTCCACCGCCCGTTCCAGCGCCGAGGCCGTCACGATGGCGGGCCCCGGCTGCCGTTCGAGGTCCATGGTCGAATTGGGAAACACCGCCAGCGCGGCCGCGGCCAGGCTGCGAGACAGGTTCTGCACCAGCAGTTCGGTCATCACCAGGGAATCGGCGGTGGTGACCTCGCGGTGCACCAGATCGAAGAGCTTGGCCCAGAACTGTTGGCGGCGTGGATCGATCGGCACCAGGGATTCGAATCGGAAAGCGCGCGCGTCGATTCCGGACTGCGCGGTCAGATCCAACAGCACCGCCTTCGGAATATGCAGGATATTGCTGTCGTGGTTTTGGCATTCGGCGAGAATCGGCGCATCCATCGGATACATCGAAAAGTCGTGGCGCTGCTGCCAGATGTCGTGGCCGCCACCACGCATCCGGCAGCTGCCGCCCAGCGTCTGCTCGAAATACACCTGTTCGGTCAGGGGCGCGAGATGCCCGACGTAGCCGATGGTGCTGCGGATCTCGGTAGCCATGATCTCACCGCACCGGGTCATCGTGTTCCGCACATTCGAGCGCGGTGCGGCACTACGAAACTCGATCTTGTTGTCCACGTAGATCTTTGACACGTACTCGACAGTCTCGTCGGCGTCGCGTGTCGACAGTTCATCTCGCCGGATCTCGACGAGCTGCTGGCCGTTCATCCCATCCCCTCCGCGTCTCGACTCCAATCGACAGCATGCCCGCAGGCAATGCGACTGAGTGACGTTTCCACGAAGGTATCGGTCGTACCGGCGGATATCCGCGACGATAGTCCCGATAAGACAGACAATTTGGACGATCGGGTGGGTCAGAAGTAGCGGCAGCCGACCTGCGCGGGCTTCCCCGAGAAACGATCGGCGAGGAAATCGAGCACGGCGGGGATTTCGGCGAGCGCCGCCGGACCGTGACCCGCCACGTCGGTGCGATGGTAGGTGACGCTCGCGCCCGCCGCGCAGTAGTTGTCGATCAGCGCGTCGGTGGACGCCTGCGGGAGCGCGTCGTCACCGCTGCTGTGCCAGGCGTACATCGGGGCGGTCGGGGCGGACCCGCCGAGCTTCTGCTTGTTCGCGGCGGCGATGAGCGCCGGGTTGGCGGCGATATCGGGGCTGCCCGACGCATCCCGCAGTACCCGACCGGCATTGGCGTTCACCACCGGCTGCACACACTGGCTCTGCGCGTCGGCCAGCACGGCCCGGGTCGGCTCGTCGAACTGCCCGAGGAGGTTCGCCCCCGGGCTGAGCCGATCCAGCGCGGCCAGACCGAACACCGCCAGTCCGGAATTGGCGGTCCCGTTGTCCATGGTCGCGGCGGCGAGGATATCGGCCGGGATACCACCGGCGGCGAATCCGGCGACATGCAATTCCGGTGCGTAGCGCGGCTGCAGCTGCATGGTCGCGGCCGTGGCGAACGCGCCACCGGAGTAGCCGAAGGTCGCGACCGGCGCGCCGGCACCGAGCTGTGCCGGCGGGAAGGCCAATGCGGCGCGGATACCGTCCAGCGCGCTGTGGGCCTCCTGGTCACGGTCGAGGAAACGCTCCTGCGGGCCTTCGTAATCGGAGACCACGACCGCCCAATTGTGTTGCAGGAACAGGGCGGTGAGCGGCGTCTCCTGATCCTGACCGTTCTGGGTTCCGGCCGCGAGGCCCGCGCGCATGACATACGAGGACGCGCACTGGATTCCGAGACCGTCCTCGGCCATCTGATAGCTGACCACGGGCCGCGCGCCCGGCCCGGTCCACGGCGTGGAGGGCACGATCACGGTGGTGACGCCGGTGGTGGGCCGGTCCTCGGCATCGGTCGACTTGTATTGCAGCTGCCACACCGCCACCGGCAGCGGCAGGCCGAACAGGGCCGAGGATCGGGAGCCGAGGATCGCGCCGTTCGGGTAGCCGCCGAGATCGGGCGGTGCGGCATAGAACGGATCCTGATCCGGGGTCGGCACCTGCTGCGCCGCAACAGGTTCGGCCGAGACGGCGGCGGGGATCGCGACGGTCGCGACGAGGGCGGTTGCGAGGCACAGGCCGCGCAGGGTGGAGTGGTTCATCGTTGAACTCCGATTCGATGGGGTGGTCCCGGCGGTTAGGCGCGCCGGATGTTGTCGTGGATCAGGGCGACGATCTCGCTCCACAGCGGCCGGGGCAGCTCGTGCCCCATCCCCGCGAAAAGGGTGACGCGGGAGTTCGGGATCGCGCGGTGCAGCGCCTCCGCGGCGCTCGCATCGATCAGCCGATCGCCGACGCCGTGCAGGATGGTCGTCGGAACCGCCACGCGCGGAAGCGATTCGGTGCGATCGGGGGCGTCGAAGACCGCCGCCAACTGCCGCTCGATTCCGTCCGGGTCGTAATCGCGGTCGTACATGAGCCCGCCGAGCTCCCGCAGCCAGGCGAGATCGGCGGGATAGCCGGGCGACAGGCAGGAGGCCTCGTTGCGTAGATAGGACTCGACGGCCTCGGCTCGATTCCCGGCCCGCGGCAGGGCCATTCGATCCTCGATGAGGTCCGCGCCCGCGGCGAACTCGTAAGTGTCCGGGGCGGTGTAGATCAACCCCAGCGAACGCACCCGGGCCGGATGCTCGAGGGCCAGCACCTGGGCGATCATGCCGCCCATCGATTGTCCGACGATATCGGCGCACTCGATCCCGAGGGCATCGAGCAGACCGGCGGTGTCGGCGGCCATATCGGTCAGCCCGTACCCACCGGCGGTGAACTTCTGCGACAGTCCGACATCCCGGTTGTCGAACCGGATGACCTGGAATCCGCCATCAGCGATCGCCGCGCACAGCTCGGGATGCCAGCCCAGCAGCTGCGCGCCCAGACCTTGAATCAGCAGCAGCGGTGGAGCTTTCGGATCACCGAGCGTCTCGTAGTAGAGGCGGACGCCGGTTGCGGTGGTGACATGTGGCATGTGACTGCCCTTCCATCAGAAGAGATTCAGCGAATCGCGCGGATCCGCATGACGACGAGCCCGGCGGCGAAGGCGCAGACCGCGCCGAAGACGAACAGGGCCGCATAGCTGCCGAACATCGTGAGCAGCGCACCCGCGACGACCGAGGCCAGCGCCTGCGGCAAACCGGTTGCGACCGCGAGGATTCCGAAGTCACGGCCCTCGTTCGCCTTGTCCGGCAACACCAGTGACATGACGGCCAGATCCACCGCGAAATAGGTGCCGATGAAGGCCCCGGACAGGAACGAGTAGACGACCATCCCCGCCCAGGTCGGGCAGACGATCGGCACCACCATCGACATCGCGAGCCCGACCGAGCTGATGCCGACGAACAGTTTGCGCCGGTCGAGCCGGTCGGCCAGCCATCCGGCGGCGGTGGCGACCACCGACCAGGTGACCACCGAGATCGTGGTCAACGTGCTGACCGCGACGGCGACGTCACCGCCGGGAATGCGGTCCACGCCGATGTAGTCCTGCATCGAATAGAACAGATAGCCGCTGACCGTGAAGTAGGCCAGCGACAGGCACGCGCGGCTCAGGAAGGCGAAGACGAAGTCGCGGCTGCGGAACGCGTCGAAGAACGCCCGCCGGGAGTTCGAGGTATCGCTGCCCGAACTCCGCTGCGGCGCAACGGCATCGGCCGACGATTGCTCCCGGGCACCGAACACGAGGGCCAGACTCGTCACCACCAGCAGCAGCCCGAAGATCACATACCCCGGCACGCGGCCGACCCGGCTGGCGACATTGACCCCGAGCATGATGCCCAGCGGGGTGCCGAGACCGATCACCGCCGCGGCCAGCCCGCGCCGGGCCACCGGGACCCGGTCGGGCAGGATCGCCGCGAACGCACCCTGGTAGAAGTTCGCGGTGAACCACACGGCCACGCACATGATGGCCAGCACGACGATTCCGGTGCTGAGGCCCATGCCGCACAGCAGCACCGCCGTCAGCACCGACATCACCACGATCCACGGTGAGCGGCGGCCGAATCGGCTGCGCGTCCGGTCGGACACCGTGCCGCCGAGAGGCAGCGCGACCACCGACGCCAGCGCGGCCAGTGCCGTGATCAGGGCCAGATGGCCCACCTTCGACGCGGCGCCGAACGACTCGACCTGCGCGGGCACCAGGATCTGCTGCACCCCGTTGAACGCGGCGTACATCGCCGTGGTCGCCGGAAGCAGATAGGCCAGCAGCGGCCGGAGTGCGGTCGGGCGGACCGCTTCGGTGGAAGTTTCAGCGTCGAGCATCGCCATCCTCTGACTCTCCAGCGGCCCGGATCGATACACGGGGGCTGGGTCGAGTGCTTCGGGAACGGGATTCGAGGTCACCGCTCCACACGCAGTATGTGAACGGCCAGAAGTGTATTGCAGGTCACCCTGATCACACAAGAGGCATATCAAACGCGCGTCAGAGCAACATTGATAGCCATATTCGAACCGACAGTTGCCTCGACCGACCATTTCGGTGCAAACTAAGTGAATCGTCAGCAGTTAGAGATCTAGGAGAGAGATGAGCAGACGCACGTTGGTGGCAGGCGTCGGGATGATCCCGTTCACCACCCCGAGCCGGACCGAGCCCTACGACGTCATGGCCACGGCAGCGGCCCGAAAAGCGTTGGCGGACGCGGGAATCGACTACTCGAAGGTGCAGCAGGCCTACGCCGGATATGTGTACGGCGACTCGACCTCCGGGCAGGCCGCGCTGTACGGCCTGGGACAGACCGGTATCCCGATCCTCAACGTCAACAACAACTGTTCGACCGGATCGTCGGCACTGTTCCTGGCCCGGCAGGCCATCGAGACCGGTGCCGCGGAGTGCGTGATCGCCCTCGGCTTCGAACAGATGCAGCGCGGCGCACTGGGTTCGATGTGGTCGGACCGGCCCTCCCCCTTCGGCCGCTTCGATGCCAGAACGACCGAACTCCAGGGCTGGGACCAGCAGGCCCCCATGGCCGCCCAGTACTTCGGCGGTGCCGGACAGGCCTACGCAGACAAGTACGGCATGGATCCGAAGGTGTTCGCGCAGATCGCGGTCAAGGCGCGCAAGCACGCCGCCAACAACCCGTACGCCGTGTTCAAGGACCCGGTCACCGTCGAGGAGGTGCTCGCCTCCCCCGCGATCTACGGTCCGCTGACCCGGTTGCAGTGCTGCCCGCCCACCTGCGGGGCCGCCGCCGCGATCCTGTGCAGCGAGGACTTCGCCCGGGCCAACGGCCTCGGCGTCGCCGTCGCGATCAAGGCGCAGGCGATGACCACCGATCTCGAATCCAGCTTCAGCACCGACATGATGCGCGTGGTCGGCTACGACATGGCCCGCGCCGCCGCCCGGCAGGTCTACGAAACGGCCGGCGTCGGACCGGAGGACATCCGGGTCGTCGAACTGCACGACTGCTTCACCACCAACGAGCTGCTCACCTACGAGGGACTCGGGCTCACTCCGGAGGGCACGGCGGAGAAGTTCATCGCCGACGGCGACAACACCTACGGCGGGCGCGTCGTCACCAACCCGTCGGGCGGTCTGCTGTCCAAGGGTCACCCGCTGGGCGCGACCGGTCTCGCACAGTGCGCCGAACTGGTCTGGCAGCTGCGCGGGCAGGCCGAGGCCCGGCAGGTCGAGGGCGTGAACCTGGCCCTGCAACACAACATCGGACTCGGCGGCGCGGCCGTCGTCACCCTCTACGAGAAGGTGAGCTGACCGATGCCGTTGGACCCCACCGTGATCGGCACCCAGCTGCCGCCGACCACCATGACCGTCGACGCGGGCAGGCTGCGATTCTTCGCCACCGCGATCGGCGAGACCAACCCGATCTTCACCGACCGCGACGCCGCCGCGGCCGCCGGGCACGCGAATCTGCCGGTGCCGCCGACCTTCCTGTTCGGCATCGAGCTCGAGAGCCCGGATCCCTTCGCCTGGCTCGCCGAACTCGGCATCGACCTGCGCCGAATCCTGCACGGCGAGCAGTCCTTCACCTATCACTCGACGGCGGTCGCCGGTGAGGTGCTGACCGCCGCGCCGACCATCAGCGACGTCTACAGCAAGAAGGGCGGGGCGCTCCAGTTCATCGAGAAGTCGTCGCTCGTCACCCGGGCCGACGGCGACCTGGTCGCCGAGCTGAAAACCGTCATCGTCGTACGCAATCCGGAGGGCGGGAAATGACCGCGATCGAAACCCTCACCGTGGGAACCGAACTGCCCGCCCTGACGGTGCGCCCGATCTCCCGCACCACCCTGGCACTGTTCGCGGGCGCGTCCGGTGACCACAACCCCATGCACATCGACACCGATGTCGCCGCCTCCGCCGGACTCGACGACGTGTTCGCGCACGGCATGCTGTCGATGGCCTACCTCGGACGGCTGCTCACCGACTGGGCGGATCCGAGCCGAATCCGTTCCTACCGAGTGCGTTTCGCCGCCATCACCCCGGTACACGCGGCACCCACCGCCACCGGGACGGTCGTCGCCATCGACGAGGTGGACGGCGAACGCCGCGCCACCGTCGAACTCACCGTCACCCTCGCCGACGGCACCGTCACCCTGACCGGGGACGCCGTCATCGCGGCCTGACCATACCCCTCGACTCAACACGAAAAGGATTGCAGAACATGGGAACTCTCGATGGCAAGGTCGCCATTGTCTCCGGCTCCGGCCGTGGCATCGGCCGTGAGATCGCACTGAAGCTCGCCGCCGAAGGCGCGCGGGTGGTGGTCAACGACCTCGATTCCGAACCGGCCAAGCAGACCGTCGCGGATATCGAAGCCGCTGGCGGACAGGCAGTTTCGTGCGTCGGCAGTGTCACCGACGCCGATTTCGGTGAGCGCTTCGTGCAGACCGCCGTCGATTCGTTCGGCGGACTCGACATCATCGTCAACAACGCGGGCTACACCTGGGATTCGGTGATCCAGAAGATGACCGACGAGCAGTGGGACGCCATCCTCGACGTGCATCTCAAGGCCCCGTTCCGGATTCTGCGGGCCGCGCAGCCGGTGATCGCGGCAGCGGTCAAGAAGGCGAAGGAAGCCGGGGAGCCCGTCCCCTGCCGCAAGGTCGTCAATATCTCCTCGATGGCGGGCACCGGAGGCAATGCGGGACAGGCGAACTACTCCGCGGCCAAGGCGGGGATCACCGGGCTGACCAAGGCCCTGGCCAAGGAGTGGGGCCGCTACAACGTCACCGTGAACACGGTCGCGTTCGGCCTGATCAAGACCCGGCTCACCGCTGCCCCGGCCGGTGGCGACGGCACCATCGACGTGGCGGGCCGCGAGATCAAGGTCGGCGTCAACCCGCAGCTGTTGTCCGCGATGGAACAGATGATCCCGCTCGGTCGCGGCGGCGAACCGGCCGAGGCCGCGGGCGCGGTCTACCTGTTCTGCATTCCCGAATCCAACTACGTCAGCGCGCAGACCCTGGTCTGCGGTGGCGGCTTCACCATCTAGGACCACGACTGTGACCACCGCTGTGCACCGATCATCCTGGGCCGACGACGAAGTCACCGCCCTGCGGGAGATGGCCACCAAGTTCTTCGAATCCGAACTGCTCCCGCACGAGGAGCGGTACGCGGAGCAGAAGTACGTCGACCGCGAATTCTGGTACAAGGCAGGCGAACTCGGGCTGCTGTGCGCCTCCATACCGGAACAGTACGGCGGCGGGGGCGGCACCCTGGCCCACGACTTCGCCGTGTTCGACGCGCAATACGGGCTCGGGGACACCGCCTTCGGCAATATGGTGCACAGCGGCCTGGTCGCGCACTACCTGCTCGCCTACGGCACCGAGGAACAGAAGCAGCGCTGGCTGCCCGGGATGGCCAGCGGCGCCCTCGTCGGCGCCATCGCCATGACCGAGCCGGGAGCCGGTTCGGATCTGAAGGCGTTGCGCACCACCGCGGTTCGCGATGGCGACAGCTATGTGATCAACGGATCCAAGACCTTCATCTCCAACGGCAAGCACGCCGACCTGGTGATCGTGGTGACCAAGACCGATCCGGCCGCAGGCGCGAAGGGCATCTCGCTCATCGTCGTCGAGACCGCCGACGCGCAGGGCTACCAGGTGGGCCGACTGCTCGACAAGCTCGGCATGAAAGGCCAGGACACCGCGGAACTCTCGTTCTCCGATGTGCGGGTTCCGGTGTCGCACCGGCTCGGCGCGGAGAACGCGGGGTTCGGCTACCTGATGAAGCAGCTCGCACACGAACGGCTCATCGTCGCGGTGTGCGCGGCCGCCGCCACCGAGGCGGCCGTCGCGCACACAGTGCGATACACCAAGGAGCGCAAGGCTTTCGGCGCTCCGCTGTTCGACATGCAGAACACCCGCTTCGAAATCGCGGAGTGCGCGACGCTGGCGCGGGTGTCGCGGGTGTTCGTCGACGACTGCGTACAACGGCATCTGCGCGGTGAACTCGACGGCGCGACCGCCTCCATGGCCAAGGCGTACACCACCGAGATCCAGGGGCAGGTCGTCGACCGCTGCCTGCAACTGTTCGGCGGCTACGGCTACATGCTCGAATACCCGATCGCCCGGATGTACGCCGACGCCCGGGTGCAGCGCATCTACGCGGGCGCCAACGAGGTCATGAAAGAACTCATCGCCCGCTCGCTGTAGCGGAGCAAGGACACCACCATGTATCTGACACAGGTGCTGCACCGCAGCCTCCAACAGGATCCCGACCGGACCATGACCATCTACGGCGAACGGGTTCGCACCGTCGCCGAATCCGTCGACCGCGTCTCCCGGCTCGCCGGGGCGCTGGCGGCCCTCGGCGTGCAGGCCGGTGATCGCGTCGGCATGCTCGCCCTCAACTCCGACCGGTACCACGAGTACCTGTTCGCGGTGCCGTGGCTGGGTGCGGCGGTCAATCCGGTCAACACCCGCTGGAGCCCGACCGAAATCGCCTACTCCCTGCGCGAATCCGATACCAGGACACTGCTGGTCGATGATGCGTTCGCGGCGCTGGTCCCGGCGCTGCGCGAGCAGTTCCCGGAGCTGGACACCGTGATCTTCTGCGGCGACGACACCTGCCCCGCAAGTCTCCTCGACTACGAGACGCTGATCGAGAACACGGCTCCGATCGAGGACACGCGCACCGGCGGCGACGCCCTGCTCGGCGTGTTCTACACCGGCGGCACCACCGGGCATCCCAAGGGCGTGATGCTCAGCCACGACAACCTGATGCTGTCCGCGCTGGGCGTGCTCGCCGGTGGCGACGCGCTCTCGCAGGGCCGCAAGCTGTTACACGCCGCACCGATGTTCCACCTGGCCGACCTCGCGCACTGGCTGATGGGCAGCGTGGGCGGCGCGACCCACACCATGGTGCCCGCCTTCAGCCCACCCGTCGTACTGGATGCCATTGCAGCACAAGGGATCACCGACATGCTGCTGGTTCCCACCATGGTGCAGATGCTCATCGACGACCCGCGCATCGGCGACTACGACGTGAGCGGAGTACAGCGCATTCTCTACGGCGCGTCCCCGATCACCGAGTCGGTGCTCGAGCGGGCCCGAAAGACGTTCCCGAACGCCGGATTCACCCAGGCGTACGGCATGACCGAACTGTCGCCGGTGGCGGCGCTGCTCAGCGACGCCGACCACGACGACCCCCGACTGCGCCGGGCGGCAGGGCGTTCGGCGGCGCACTGCGAGATCCGCATCGTCGACCCCGACGACAACGAACTGCCGCGCGGCAGTGTCGGCGAGGTGGTGGTGCGCGGCGAGAATGTCATGCTCGGCTACTGGAATCGGCCGAAGGACAGCGCGACCGCGGTGCGCGACGGCTGGATGCACACCGGCGACGGCGGATACATGGACGAGCGCGGGTACGTGTTCATCGTCGATCGCATCAAGGACATGGTCATCACCGGCGGGGAGAACGTGTACTCCGCGGAGGTGGAGAACGCGCTGCTCGCGCATCCGGCGGTGGCCACCGCGGCAGTCATCGGGGTGCCCGACCCGCGCTGGGGTGAACGCGTGCACGCCGTCGTGGTGCGCAGGCCCGGATTCGAGGTCACCGAGGAAGAGCTGCGGGAACACTGCAAGACGTTGATCGCGGGCTACAAGGTGCCGCGCAGCGCCGAATTCGTCGACGGCCTGCCGATGTCCGCGGCGGGCAAGGTCCTCAAACGCGAGCTGCGCAAGCCGTATTGGGACGGCATCGACAGCGGTGTGTCCTGAAATTCGGGAGTCAGTAGCATTTCCACGTCGACCAGGAAAGGAACAGCGATGGTGACCGAGTCGGAACTGCTGCGCCCGGCCCGTGGCACCCGGCCGCCCAATCGACGGCAACTGATCGTCGACGCCGCGGCCGAGCTGTTCACCCGGCGCGGATACGCGGAAGTCGGCATGGGCGACGTGGCGGCCGAGGTCGCCATCGGACCGTCGGCGCTCTACCGCCACTTCCGCGGCAAACAGGATCTGCTCGCCGTCGTCATCGACAACGAACTCACCAAGTTCCTCGAGGTGGCCGAGGGCTGCGCCGCCGACCCCACCCGCGACGCGGCGACCGAACTCGCGACCCTGATACTCGCTCACCGCGGGGTCGGGGTGCTGTGGCGGCGCGAAGCCCGCAACCTGCGGCCCGCCGACGCCGCGGCCTTCCGCGACGCGGCCCGCCGCATCGCCGCCGCGATGGCCACCTATATCCGGGCCCGCCGCCCCGACGTCGACGACACCTCGGCCGACCTGCTCGGCTGGTGCGCGATGGCGGTGGCCAACAGCGTCTCGTTCCATCGGCTGTCGCTGCCCGAATCCGAATTCATCACCCTGCTCGCGCAGCTCGTCACCGTCGTCCTCGAGAGCGAAATCTCCGCCCCGGCAAGCACTCCCGCGCCCGCACCCCGCACCGGCGGGCTGGCCGTCCAATCCCGCCGGGAACTCATCCTGACGCAGGCGGTGCCGCTGTTCGCCGAGAAGGGCTTCACGGAGGTGAGCGTCGACGACATCGGAGCCGCCATCGGCATCACCGGCTCCAGCGTCTACAACCACTTCGACTCCAAGGCCGAAATCCTCGCGGCGGCCATCCTGCGCGGCAACGAATGGCTGCGCATCGACCTGACCCGCATCTTCGCCCGCACCGACGACCCCCGAGCGGGTCTGGTAGGGCTGCTGAGCGGGTATTCCGAAGTGGCACTGGACAATCCGCGACTGATGCAGATCGTGATCTCCGAGACCGCCCACCTACTCGAAGCCGACCGCCACCGCGCCCGCGCCGCACAGCACACCTACATCGGCGAATGGGTCCACCTGCTGCAACTCCTGAACCCCGACTGGTCGGCCACCACCACCCGCATCCGCGTCCAGGCCGCCCTCACCATGATCAACGACGCCGGCGTGACCCCGCATCGCTGGCCCAGCCACACCCTCGCACCCGCCCTCACCGAAATCGGTAAACGCCTACTGGCACTTCCGGATTCGTGACCGAGGCTCAGCGAGTTCTGCGCACCAGCGGCACCCGGCGACGTCGCCGCCGACCCGGCTCGGGCTTCGCCGCCCGACGCGGTCGCCCGTAGCGCAGCAACTCCATCAGCAGATCCTCCGCCGCCCGATACCGCGGGATGTCCACCCACAGGCGATACAGCACCTCCGGATCCCCGCGCTCGATGACGGTCACCCGCACCGGCATCACATAACCCGCGATCCCCGCATCGGTCAGCGCGAAAAGCACTCGGTAGACCTGGGATTCGTTCAAATCCGCGAGCACGGCCCACGCCCGCGCATCCAGACCGTTGGACAGTCCGCGCGACGGCACCCAGTGCCCGGTACCGCGCACCCGCGACCAGGGATCGGGAATCTCACGTGCCGCGGTCATCGCGCCTCGCCCTCCACGAAGGCACTGCCGACCGGCGCCTGCCCGGCCCCGAAGAGCCGCTCCCGCATCTGGGCCGGGGTCAGCCCGTAGTGCTCCCGATAGGCTTCCCGAAATCTGCGCACGCTGGGGAACCCTTCCTCGAAGGCGATCCGGTTCATATCGACCGGCAGCGCCACGGACAATCGGCGATGCGCACGCTGCACACGAACACTCCGCAACAGAACACCCGGCGACGAATATCCCGCACTCTTCAAAACCTTGTACAGGGTCCGCTCACCGATACCCAGCATCCCAGCGATGGTCTCCGGCGTCACCCGCGAATCGTTGGCATGTTCCTCGATCAGCCGCCGCGCTCGTTCGGCGTCCACCGCGCGCCTGCCGAAGGTGATCCCCGGTGCCGGGTTCAACGCACCGTCCAGCAGTGTGAGCGCACTGGAGTAGGCGACGCTGAAGTCCGCCGCCGTCCACCCGTCAGCCTCGACCAGCATGCGCACCTGCGTCTCGAGCGCACGCACCAGCGGACGCTTCTCATCGAAGGTGAGCGGGGCCGCCTCGGCGCGTGCGCCATCGATCGCCCCCTCCGGAACCGTCATGATCAACGCGGTGATCGTCCCCGCGTGCGTCATGGAAACCGGTCGGCCCCAATGGAAGAAGCAGAGCTTGCCCGGCTGGAAAACGTCCCGCGCCTGCCCCTGCTCGAACTCGAAGCGCCCACGCAGCGGAATCAGCAATCGATAGCTGTTGTCCCCGTCGGACCGCACGTTCCGCAGCGACCGCTGGTAATCCAGTGCGCCGGAAGTGAATTCGACCAGTTGAAACCGCCCGACATTCTGCGCGTACGCCCGCGAACTGAACTCCGTCGCCCGAAACCCCAGCCGCACCGCCCCCTGCCGCTGCTGCAGGTACTCGTACCAGGACCCCGTCGGATCATCCCCATCGGTGCGGAAGATCTCGCTCAGATACTCCGCATCGACCACACCGTCACCCTTCCGCGCACGCCCCGAGCCTACAAGCAGGAGATCAGCACGTCGCGGCGACGAAGCACCGCACCGACTCCGGCTCAACGGGCGGAAAACGACCGCGAATGGGCAGGAAAACGGTAGAGCCCCGGCGGCAGCAGCACCTAGGTTCGAGAAATCAGGCTTCTCGGTCTCCGACGGAGGGGAAGACCGAGCCCACGAGCGTGCTCGCCCGCGACGCTGCGGGCGAGCGCGCTCGGCTTCGCGGCGCGGCCCCGGACCCGCAGGCGAGCAGTCAGCCTTTCTTCAGGGTTTGCCCCCTCAGAGAGAATGTTTGTGTGAGATCGCGAGCCACGCGCTGATCGGATCGTCAGATTCGTTGATCCAGTCGGCGTATTGGGTCACCAGACCGAAGACGACATTGCGACTGTCATCGATGATCTCGTGATAGAACGACCGGGATCGTTCGCGGCCGTGGAGCCGACGGGCGGGGACCGCGACAAGGAGAGTGGCGGCAGCGCGGATGTCACCGCTCATCAGCGCCGTGTGGACCGAGGCCAGACCGGGGTCGTCGAACTGCGCGGATATCGCGTCCCGAATGGAAGTCGCTATCGACGCGTCGACGGCGGCGGCCAGACGGGCGACCGAATTATGTTTGATGCCGAGGGCATTCAGTGTTTCGGCAGTGCCGATCGGCGCACTCGTCCCCATGTGCTCGATGAGCAGCATGATGCGATTCGGCACAGTGGACGGACGAGCGTTGTCGGCCTCATCGCCGGAGGTCGGGGGAAAGATCGGCGGTGGTGTCACATCGGGCGGTTCGGCCGGTCGCGTCTGTTTCCATTGTCGATTGTGTACTAGGGCAAGGTCTCCGATCGTATTCCTGGTGCGCATCTGCGGACGCGGTCGCGACTTGGCGATCAGTTCCCGCCGAGTGTGTGTGAAAACCTGCTGCAGCGAGACGAATTCGGAACCGTCGTCCAGGCCATGTCGGATGAGCTTGATCAGCTCGCCGGTGAAGGCCGTGTGGCGCTCGCCCTCCGGAGCGAGCGCCAGTTTGTTCTCGGGGGCCGCTGCGAGGACGAATGTGCCCTCGGCACTGACCTCGTCGACCACCGCGGACGCCGGATCGGACATGCCGGCGATCGCCTGACCGCTGTAGCAGCAGTCGAGCACGACTACTCGCCGTGGCGCGCGAGCCTCGTGCAAGGCCCGCCGAATATGGTCGTAGGCCAACGCCGTATAAGCGCGGCTCTGCATCGAACCGGTGAGGCCGAGCAACAGCTCTCCCGTGTCGGCGTCCTTGAGGCCGTGTCCGGTGAAATACAGGAGGAGCGTGTCCTCAGCCTGTTCGACCGCGTCGTAAAGGGTGTGGAGCACTTGTTCCTGCGAATCCGGATCGCGCACCAAAGCACAATGGGCTTTCGGCAGTCCCCAGAGATCGTCATCGCACAGGGATGATGCCAGGTCGTCGAGATTGTTCATGGTCGTCGGAAGTGGCGGCAGAAACCGGTAGTTCGCGACGCCTACCAGGATCGCCCGCGACCGAAGAGGATTCGGGAGTCTCATTCCTGCAGTCGTGACACCACGGCGTCGGCGGCTGGTCCTTCGGCGGTGATCTGCACCGAATCGCCGTTCGAGTTGGCGATGGTGATGGATACCTTCGACCGCTGCTGCTGTAACCAGGTTTGGATCGAACTCGACAGGACGGTCAAAGCACCCCCGCTGCCGACCGCCACGATGAGGGCATCGGCGAATCCGCCCATCTCACCGGGCTTCATGGCCTTCTCCTCGAAACGGACGTAACCTCGAAATTCGTCCTCGGCCGTGAGCCATCGACGTAGGGAAATCAGCTGCTGCTCGCTGTCGCGTGCGCCTTCGATCAGAACACGAACATCTCGAGTTGCCACTGTTCGACCCCCCTCGGTCTCGAAGGCGCGCATGCCGCAAGACGACACTAGCAGGTGAATCGCGGTGTCCGGAGTGAATCCAGTTGTGAGTCAATGCTTGTCGCGGATCTGCGGCGGGGGCTACCGTTTTCGACAGGGTTTCCACAACTGGTTGAGGGGGCGGTCGTGACCTACGGTTCCTATGACCCGTACGTGCAGTCCGATCGGCGGACCGCGCGGCAATTGGAGCGCGAGCGGGTGCAAGCCGCGGCAGAGGCACGAGACCGGCAAGCAACCGAACGAACCCGGGCGCTGGAAGAGCACGCCTCGGACTTGGAGAATCTGCTGCTCGTATCACTGGCCCGGGATCCGGCAATCGATCTGGCCCAGCGTCGGCGTCGCGTGGATGTACCGCCGTTGAATCTCGGAAATCTCGAGCGACCGCTGCCCGTACCCGAATGGTCGGCACCGGTCGAACCGAGCAGGATGAAGCGCATCTTCGGTGACGCCAAGCGTTATGACGAGGAACTGCGGTTGGCACAGCAACGCTTCGCCTGGGCACAGGACGACCATCGACGCAGGGAGGCCGCGCGCCACGAGCAGATCGCACAGGTGCGACAGGAGCATGAACACAGAGTCGACACCGCAGAGCGGGAGGCCGTCGCAGCGAACGAGCGCATCGACGACTGGCTTCGCGGACTGGCGAACGGGGATCGCCTCGCGGTGAGCGATTACGTCGAGCTGGTCCTCTCGGAGTCCCCCTATTACGGCGTTTCGGTCACGCACCGTGCGGGCTTTGTCCCCGAGTCGAACCTGTTGGCGGTCGAATGCTTCCTCCCGACCGTGGAAGTCGTTCCCTCCTACAAGTCGTACCGCCACATCAAGACTCGGAAGGCAGTCGAACCGGTTCCACGCCCCCTCAAGGAGATTCGCGACATCTATCGACGGCTCATCGCGCAAGTCGCCCTACGGTCGGTACGTGAAGCGTTCGCGGTCACCCCGCCCGAACTCATCAGCACGGTGGCGTTCATGGGCAGGGTCCGCGGAGTCGACTCGGTGACGGGGCAGCAGATCGAGCCGTACCTGATCAGTATGCGAGCGACCCGGGACCAGTTCACACCGCTGGTACTCGACGAGCCGAAATTCAATCCGGTCGACTGCGTGCGCAAGCACTTCTTTGCGAATGTATCTCCCCACCCGGACGAACTGGTGGCCGTCGATCCGGTGATGACCTTCGATATGGCCGACCCGCGCATCGTCGATCCAATCGACATCCTCTCCGGCATCGACCAGCGCCCGAACCTGTTGGAGCTCACTCCGACCGAATTCGAGGCATTCGTTCACAATCTGTTCGCCAAGATGGGGTTCGAGACCAAGCTGTTCTCCTCCAGCGCGGGAGGCGGGGTTGACTGTGTCGCTTACGACACCCGTCCGATGATCGGCGGGAAGTACATCGTGCAGGCGAAACTGTTCACCAAGACAGTCCGGCCGACCCACGTCCGGGACCTGTGGGGGACGGTGGATCACGAGGGCGCGACGAAGGGGATCATGATTACCACTTCGGGTTACGGGCCGGACAGCTACGAGTTCGCCAACGGCAAACGACTCGACCTGATCGATGGCAGTGGATTGCTCGCCCTGTGCCGGGAACACGGCATCCCGGCGCGGATAGTGAAACGTTCGGGGTAGCGGCGTGAATCGGCAGGCTGATGCCAGGGGTCCTGAACCGATTCGAAGTGACACTCCCGAGCCGAAATCGGCCCGGTGAGCTGCCGAAATGCCTGGTCCTAGCGCATCACTTCTTCATCATCTCGTAGATGCGCTTGCACTCCTCGCAGACCGGGGAGCCGGGCTTGGGGGCGCGGGTTACGGGGAAGACCTCGCCGCAGAGGGCTACGACATGGGTGCCCATGACGGCGCTCTCGGGGATCTTGTTCTTCTTCACGTAGTGGAAGACTTTGGGGGTGTCGTTGTCGGTCGACTCTTCATTGGTCGTTTCCGGACGTACCAGGGTGTCTGCGCTCACCCGATCAATTGTGCCAGCCGGGGTCGCGGGGGCAAGCGGAAGGCCGGGGCATGTGCATTCGACGGGCGGGAGTGCAAGACTCGAGGTATGCAGCGTGACGGCGAATCCCCGGCCGAAGGCACCAGCGGCACGGATCGCCCCGATGTCGAGATTCACCCCGCCGGTTCGATACCCAAACCACCCCGAATGTCGGAGGGGTACTTCCCCGGCGAGCAGAAGCAGAATCCGGCACTGATCACCGAGGCCTCGACCTCGCTCGAGCAGCAGCACAAGGCTCGGGTACGGCGGTACACGATGATCATGTCGTTCCGCATCCCCTGCCTGGTCGGATCCGCGATCGCCTACAGCGTGTGGCACATCTGGTGGATCTCGCTGCTGATCATCGGGGTCTCGATCCCGCTGCCGTGGATCGCGGTACTGATCGCCAACGACCGGCCGCCCCGCAGCAAGGACGAACCCAGCCGCTGGGACGGCCGCCGCGAGGAGAAGAAGGCGCTCGAAGCCCGGCCGCACAACGCCATCGACGGCTAGTTCAGGCCGCCACCGCGACCCGGGGCTTGCGGATACTCGCCGACAACAGCGCGGCCAGACCGCACAGCCCGCCCGCGATGAACCACGCCGTGGTGTAACTGCCCTGCGCATCGCGGATGACCCCCGCGCCGAAAGCGGCCAGCGCGGCACCGATCTGGTGCGAGGCGAACACCCAGCCGAACGCCACCGGACCGTCCGCACCGAAATTCTCCCGGCACAGCGCCACCGTCGGCGGCACCGTCGCGATCCAATCCAGGCCGTAGAAGACGATGAACGCCCACATGCTCGGCTGCACATCCGGCGCGAACAGCAGCGGCAGGATCAGCAGCGAGATACCGCGCAGCGAGTAGTAGCCGACCAGCAGGTAGCGGGAATCGACGCGATCGGTGAACCAGCCCGACGCGATGGTGCCCGCCACATCGAAAAGACCGACCACGGCCAGCAATCCGGCCGCTGTGGTCGCGGGCATGCCGTGATCGTGGGCGGCACTCACGAAATGCGTGCCGACCAAACCGTTCGTCGAGGCGCCGCAGATCGCGAAACCTCCTGCCAGCAGCCAGAACACGGGCTTGCGCGCGACCGTCGCCAGCACTGTGAGCGCACGGGCCGCACCACCGGGCGCCGGAGCGCGCAGACCCGCGTCACTGCCGGGCTCCGCACCGTAGGCACGGGCACCCACATCGCTGGGGTAGTCGCGAATGAACAGCAGCACCAGCGGCACCACCGCCAGCGCGGCACCCGCCACCAGCAAAGACGGTGTGCGCCAACCATGATCGCGGGCCAGGCGGGCGATCAGCGGCAGGAACACCAGCTGACCGGTGGCGCCCGCCGCGGTCAGCACGCCGGTCACCAGACCACGCTGGCGCACGAACCAGCGGCCGGTGATGGTCGCGACGAACGGCATGGACATCGACCCGACACCGATGCCGACCAGCAGACCCCAGGTCGTCATCAACTGCCAGGGCTGGGTCATGAACACCGTCAGGCCACTGCCCGCCGCGATCAGCAGCAGTGCGGTCGCCACCACCCGGCGGATGCCGAAACGATCCATCAGGGCCGCCGCGAACGGTGAGATCAGCCCGTACAGCAGCACATTCACCGAGACGGCCGCACCGATGGTGCCGTGCGACCACCCGAACTCCTCGTGCAGCGGATCCATCAGCACACCCGGCACCGAGCGGAATCCGGCCGCGCCGAGCAGCGCGATGAAACCGACGACCGCCACGATCCAGGCCGGGTGGGGGCCGCGACGGGAGACGGGGTCGCCGGACGGTGTTGCGGCAGGTGGTGTTCGCCGCGTCGGATCGTCCATCAATTCGCTCACCGCACGAGCGTGACCGAAATCCCCTTCCCGCACGAGTGGCCCGAATGACACAATGCGTCAAGATTCAGCCACGGACGCCCGGTCCGGAAAGGAGCGCCATGCCGGAGTCACACCCAAGGATCAGCTCCACCGCGACCGGTACACGTCTGGTAGCGGTGCTGGCGCTCGAACCGATCGTCGGATTCGACATGACGATTCCGCCGATGGTCCTCGGATCCGCCCGCGACGAGCACGGGAACGCGCTCTACGAGGTGCACGTGTGCGGATTGAACACCGGCGCAATCGCTTCCAGCAACGGGTTCGCGGTGATCCCCGAATACGGTCCGGAACTGCTGGCCCGCGCCGACGTGGTGATCATCCCCGGCACCCGCGTCCCCGGACCGCGACGCCACGGCACGGTGACCCCCGAACTCGCCGCCGCGCTGGCCACCATCCGCCCGGGCACCCGCATCGTGTCCATCTGCACCGGCGCGTTCGTGCTCGCCGCGGCGGGCCTGCTCGACGGGCGGCGCGCGACCACGCACTGGCAGTTCGCCGACGGGTTCCGGGCGCTGTACCCGCAGGTCCAGCTCGACGAGAACCTGCTGTTCGTGCAGGACGGCGACGTGTGGACCTCGGCGGGACTGGCCGCTGGAATCGACCTGTGCCTGCACATGATTCGCACCGACCACGGCAGCGCCGCCGCCAACGGCGCGGCCCGCTACTGCGTGGTGCCACCCTGGCGCGAAGGCGGGCAATCCCAGTTCATCGAACGCCACGTCCCCGAATCCGGGACCGACGGCACCGCACCCACCCGGCGCTGGGCGCTGCACCATCTCGACCGCGAACTCGACCTGAATTCCCTTGCCGCGCACGCACATATGAGCGTGCGCACCTTCACCCGGCGTTTCAAGGCCGAGACCGGCATGGCGCCCGGTGCGTGGATCCTGCAGCAGCGCGTGCGGCACGCCCGGCACCTGCTCGAGACCACCGACCTCACCGTCGACGAGGTGGCACGCAGCGCGGGCATGGGCACCTCGGCATCCCTGCGCCACCACATGCGCCTCGAACTCGGGGTGCCGCCGCTGACCTACCGCAAGACCTTCCGCAGCACCCACGAAACCCTGGAGAGGGCACGATGATTCGGTGGATCTGGGCGTTCCTGGACCGTCCCGCAGCACAATTCGACGACGGCGTCGCGTTCTGGACGACCGTCACCGGCACCACGCTCTCGGAGCGACGCGGCGATCGGGACGAATTCGCCACGCTGCTACCGGATTACGGTGCGCCGACGCTCAAGATGCAGGTAATCGACGGACCGCCGCGCATCCATCTCGACCTCGACGTGGACGACGTGCAGGCCGCCACCGACCACGCGCTGGCGCTCGGCGCGACGCTGGCGGGCGACTACATCCTCACCCAGCGCATCGGATATTCGGTCCTGCACTCCCCGGCGGGAATGACGTTCTGCCTCACACCGTTTCGCGAACCCATGGGCGGACTCGCGCCGACCGTCACCGGCCCGGCGGGCGATCGCAGCCGGGTCGATCAGATCTGCCTGGACATCGGCACCAGCGACTACGCCGTCGAATCACGATTCTGGACCGATCTGACCGGCTGGGCCTGGCGACCGGCCTCGCTGCCCGAATTCTCCAGGCTCTCGGCACGTCCCGGCGTACCCGTCGACCTGCTGCTACAACGTCTCGGCGGCGACCGGCCCACCTCCGCACACCCGGACATCGCCTGCACGAATGTCGACGCCACCGCGGACTGGCACGAAGCCCTGGGCGCGAAACGAATTCAGCGCGGTAAGCAGTGGCAGGTCATGACGGATCCGGCCGGTCAGACGTATTGTCTGACCGGCCGGACACCGGCGTAATCCGGGGAGTCGGCTACTTCCGTTCCGTCTGCGGCTCACGCTTGGCGGACGATCCGGAATTGGCCAGCGCCTCGAGATCCTCGAGGAACTTGTCGATGCTCTCCGACCGGGCCTGCGGGGATCCGATCTGCTCGCGCACCTTCTCCTCGGTGAGTGCGAGCATGGCGGCCGCCAGGTCGGTCTCCAGGTCGCGAATCATCTGCCTGCGGTACTGCAGGATCTGATCGCGGCCCTGCTTGCGGACTCGCTCCACCTCGGCGGCGGCCGCCTCACGCATTTGCGCGATGATGCGGTCGGCGTCGATGCGGGCTTCCTCACGCATGCGATCGAGTTCGGCCTTGGCCTCGGTGATCGCATTGTCGTAGGCAGTCTTGGCGGCGATGAGCCGGTTGGCGGCCGCATCGCTCTCCTCGAGCTGCCGCTCGACCTGGTCCTGCGCCTTTTTCACGATTTTCTTCAGCGGCGGTACCAGGTATCTCGTGATCAGAAAAACGATGACGGCGAACCCGAACAGCTGACTGAAGAAGACCGGCCAATCGAAGGAGATGTGGTAAATACCCTGTGCGAGATGGGTATCGGTGAGGATCATTCAGACCCCCGTCCTCTCTGCCGGCCCGCGGTGGTCCGGGCACGATCGTTCACGCCGAGCACGCGGCCGGCCAGGTTCTGGGCGAGCGGCTCGACCGATTCGCGAAGTTCGGCGGCCACCTGGTCGGCCTCGGCGCGCAGGTGCGCCGTGGACTCGGCCACGATCTGATCGGCCTGTTGCTGTGCCTCGCTGCGCATTTCGTCGAGGATGGCGCGACCCTCGGACCGTGCCTGGTTGCGGATTTCCGCCGCTTCCTCACGGGCCTTCTTGAGGGCCGTCTCGTACCGCGCTTCGGCTTCGGCGAAGGTCTCGCCGGCCTCCTTCGCGGTCGCCGCCGTCTGATTGACCCGCGCCTCCCGCTCCGCCAACACCTTTCGGATCGGCGGAACAACGAAGAACCAGATGACCGAGAGCACGATCAGGAAGATCAATAGCTCAACGAAGAAGGTGCCGTTGGGGATCAGGAAATTCCCCTCGGCCTCCACATCCGTTCTGGGAGACATGATGCCGTCTACTTACCGGGAGTAGCGAATACGAACAATGCCATGAACGCTAGATTGATGAAGTATGCCGCTTCGACCAGACCGACGGTCAGGAAGAAGTTACCGCGCAGGCGACTTTCGGCCTCGGGCTGGCGGGTGACACCCTCGATCAGGGCCGCACCGGCCAGACCGTCACCGATACCCGCGCCGATGGCACCGCCCGCCAGAATGATGCCGCCGCCGATAAGAGCGCCCTGGACGATACTCGCGGTTGCTGGGTCTGCCATTTTTCACTTCCTTTTGCAAAGGTTGTTACGCGCTGAACGGATGTACCGCTCAGTGGTTTTCACTCTCCAGCGACATCGACTGGCTGAAGTAGAGGACGGTCAGCAGGGAGAAGATGAATGCCTGGATGGCGCCGACGAACAGGTCGAACAACTTCCAGATGGCATTCGGACCCCAGCTGATCCAGAAGGGGAACAGGGTGATCACCGAAACCATGACGCCACCGGCGAACATATTGCCGAAAAGCCGCAGCGACAGCGACAGTGGTTTGGCGATCTCCTCGATCACATTGATGAAAATCATGGGGCCCCAACCGGTGTGGCCCTTCAGCAGTTGCTTGGCGTGCGATCCCGGACCGCGCCGCCACACACCGGCCGCGTGGTAGAAGAGGAACACGAACAGCGCCAGCGCGAGCGTGAAGTTGAAATCCGACGCCGGCGGCGCGATCAATTCCCCCGAACCGTACTGAACGGGCAAGACCGACAACCAGTTCGACAGCAGGATGAACGTGAACAGCGTGACCGCCAGCGGCAGCGCGAACGGCGCGACCTTCATGCCGATGGCGGACTCCACCTGCTCCCGCATCATCACCGTGATGGACTCGAAGAAGTACTGCACCGGGTTCGGAACCCCGGAGGTGATCTTGGCCCGCAGGTAGAAGGCCAGACCGAGCACGATCAGCGCGGCCACCGACGTCGACACGATGGTGTCCACATTGAAGTCGAGACCCCACAGGTGGGCCACCGCGTGCTCACCGACATGGATCTTCGCTCCCCCGGAGGAATCATCGGCCAGGGGGATCGGCGCGGACAGATGGGCGAACGAAGCAACGGGAATGGTCATGACTGCTGTCGGAGCCCTTTCACCTCGGGCAGAGCCGTATGGAGTACCAGGATCAATTGAAAAACGGCCAGCCCGAAGAAGATTCCGACACCGTTGGGGCGCGTGAAGAACGCCACCACGATCGACAACGCGGTCAGAATGATCAACCGGGATGCCGAGGAGAGTGCCAGCTTCTGTTTGCTGGGGGTTTCCGCATCGGTTATTCGGACAATGGTTGTCCACCTGAGCCGGGCATTCACCCAGCCGAGCGCCAAGCCGGCTGTCATGAAAACACCCAGCAACAATCGATCAAACGTCCCTGTGACCATCAAAGCCAGTACACCTACCGCGATTGCAATAGCACTCGCACGGCGCATCCGAAGCTTGTTGACGTCCAATACGACACCGCCTCGCCGTCATCCCACCTCGTAGTGGGGCTGTGCATGATCAATAGCATACACAGCCGAACCTCGTTGCGTAGCAGTATTTTTGATCTTCATAATGTTGATCTTGAAAGTTTGAAACGACTTTCAGCGAACTCTCCGCCACTTTATTCGGACGGCCGTGGCGCACAGTCATTTCCGCTTCGGGGCCGGTCAGAGACCACGTTGTCGAACCTGTGAAGTTTGCGCGCCCACACACTGTCGGCAATGCGCCATCCAGACAGCATGGAGCGAACGAAACAGGGATGGACAGCGAACTCCGATTCATCCCGGGAAGCGTTGGCGGTCACCGGATTCGGTCGAGATCGCTATTGTCCTAAATGTCCGAATTGTCTTATTTTAACAGCCCATTGGACCCACTATGAAATATCGGAAACAGCTAAAAGCAACGGCCGCAATCGATCCCGCCACGCCCCGACACACCCCACTGCTCCCCGGCGATCCCGATACACCGCGACGCGGCGGCTACTCCCCCGCCGCCCGCACGCCCAACCCGGCCCACTGATCGAAGCCGATCGGTTGCGGTGGCAGAGTTCCTACCCATGCCGACGAACCAGACGACCGCCTCGTCCCTGCTCGCCGACCTCGGCCCCGACCTCCGCGCGGCCCTCACCCGGGTCGGATACGACGCCGACACCCTCCTCGAGGCCCTCGGCGACGAGGCGCACGCCGCTCTCGGCCGCGGCGAGCCCGTCCCGGTGCGACGCGCGTCCGCCGGCCTCGGCGAGCTCGGCACCCTGGTGCGGCTGCTGCTGCTCGGCGATCGGGTCCCCGAATCCGACGCGGCCGCCGCGCTGGCCCCTGTGCGCGTCGACCACGCCGTCGCCGCCGGACTGCTCGAACTCGACGGCGACAGCGTGCGGGCCGCCCTCGATCTGCGTCCCCTGGATCTCGGCGCGGGCACTCGCTGGGTGCTCTCCGACCTCGACGACTCCATGCACCGCCGCAGCCTCGACACCGACCACGTGCTCGGTGTCGGCCATGCCTCACTGTCACTGCTGCGCGCCACCCCGACCGCAGCGACCGGCACCGTGCTGGACCTGGGCACCGGCTGCGGCATCCAGGCCGTGCACGCGACGGCCTACGGGCAGACGGTCACCGGCACCGACGTGAACGAGCGGGCGCTGTGGCTGGCCGAGGCCAGCGCGGCACTCAACGGACTCGAGATCGAGTTCCTGGCCGGGTCCTGGTTCGAACCGGTCGCGGGCCGCCGCTTCGATCAGATCGTGGCCAACCCGCCCTTCGTGGTCGGCCCGGCCCGCGTCGAGCACACCTACCGGGACTCCGGGCTCGCCCTCGACGGCGCGAGCGAACTGGTCATCTCGGGCATTCCGGAGCTGTTGAATCCGGGCGGCACCGCGGCGCTACTCGCCTCGTGGGTCCATGTGGCCGGACAGGATTGGCGCACCCGGGTCGCGAGCTGGCTGCCCGACCACGGCATCGACGCCTGGATCGTGCAGCGCGACATCGCCGATCCCGCCCTCTATGTCGGAACCTGGCTGCGCGACGCCGGATTGGACCCGCGCGAGGACGCGGCCCAGGCACGCGCCGAGCGCTGGCTGGACGCCTTCACCGCCGCCGAGGTCGAGGGCATCGGGTTCGGCTTCGTCTATCTGCGGGCCATCGACGGACCGACCGAACTGCTCGCCGAGGACCTCACCCACGGCTTCGACGATCCGCTGGGCCCGGAGGCGCTCGCCCACTTCGAG
The DNA here is from genome assembly GCF_045161165.1 of Nocardia sp. NBC_00511. NCBI lineage: Bacteria > Bacillati > Actinomycetota > Actinomycetes > Mycobacteriales > Nocardiaceae > Nocardia > Nocardia sp. NBC_00511. Next base: position 963,314 of record NZ_CP107849.1, on the reverse strand, counting down.
CGCTCGGCCTGGCTGCGCGCCGCGGCCGCCGACCCGGACCTGATCCTGGACTCGCGCTACGAGGTCGACGCGGCGACCGCCCTCGAACGCGTCTACCTGCCCGGCACGGAGGGCTGGGATCAGCAGGTGGTCCGGGTACACCGCGGCGACGGACCGCGCTGGCAGCACGAGGTCGATGACGCCACCGCCGCGCTGCTGGCCGGGATGCGCCCGGACGGCCTGCCGCTGCGCGAACTGATCGAACTGCTCGCGTTCGGCGAGACCGGGGACGCCGCCACACCGGAATTCGAGACCGCGGCCATGACGATCGTCGCCGGACTGGTCCGGCACGGGCTCATCCATCCCCGCTGAATGTCCTCCCGCACCGCGGCCGCCGGGTTTCCCTCCCGGCGGCCGCGGTCGTTTCCGGGCCCCCGAACACGATTCACCCCGGTGAGGACCGTCACAATCCCATCTCGCGGCGGTGTACGTCCGGGAATGCCGGTGACCAGCGGCTCGTTGCATCGGGTGATCGATCGAGGGCGAGCGGAGGCCATCCCTTTTCTCGTATTCGCTTGTCGCGTCAGGAAGTTGGGGTCGGCCGATGACAATCGACTGGACACCGCAACCGCTCCCCCCGGCCGTGCAAGTTCCGAATGATACGCGCTTCTCAGGAACTTCTCAGACGTGCATCGCAAAAACCGCAGCTCAGATGCGGTTTATGAATGGAACGGCGGGGAACTTTCCTGATGTCGGGCCCGTTGAACGGAACGAGACACCACCGACCAGGAGGCAAGTCATGACAAGCCCCGCCACCACTCACGTGCGCATCAGCGATCAAGACCTCGACGCCCAGAGCCCTGCCGCCGACCTGGTACGCGTGTACCTGAACGGAATCGGCAAGACCGCGCTGCTGACGGCTGCCGACGAGGTCGAGCTGGCCAAGCGCATCGAGGCGGGCCTCTACGCGCAGCACCTGCTGGAGACGAGCAAGCGCCTGTCCGCCCCGAAGAAGAAGGATCTCGCGATCCTCGTCCGCGAGGGCCAGGCCGCACGCCAGCACCTGCTCGAAGCCAACCTGCGCCTCGTGGTCTCCCTCGCCAAGCGGTACACCGGCCGCGGCATGCCGCTGCTGGACCTCATCCAGGAGGGCAACCTGGGTCTGATCCGCGCGATGGAGAAGTTCGACTACACCAAGGGCTTCAAGTTCTCGACCTACGCCACCTGGTGGATTCGTCAGGCCATCACCCGCGGCATGGCCGATCAGTCGCGCACCATCCGCCTCCCCGTCCACCTGGTCGAGCAGGTGAACAAGCTGGCCCGCATCAAGCGCGAACTGCATCAGCAGCTCGGGCGCGAGGCCACCGACGCGGAACTGGCGCGCGAGTCCGGCATTCCGCAGGAGAAGATCGCCGACCTGCTCGACCACAGCCGTGACCCGGTATCGCTCGATATGCCCGTCGGCAACGACGAGGAAGCCCCGCTGGGCGACTTCATCGAGGACTCCGAGGCCACCTCGGCCGAGAGCGCGGTCATCGCCGGGCTGCTGCACCGCGACGTGCGCAGCGTGCTGGCCACCCTGGACGAGCGTGAGCAGCAGGTGATTCGCCTGCGCTACGGTCTCGACGACGGCCAGCCGCGCACCCTGGATCAGATCGGCAAGCTGTTCGGCCTCTCGCGCGAGCGGGTTCGCCAGATCGAGCGCGAGGTCATGACCAAGCTGCGCAAGGGCGACCGCGCCGAGCGGTTGCGCGCCTACGCGAGCTAGTCGGTGGGGAGCCGGATCCCCCTGCCCGGCTCCACATCCGAAGTGTCGGACCGTCTTCGAGGCGCCGGTCCGATCGACGCTGGTCGGTTTTCGCTCCTGTACGTCCCCTCCCGGAGCGCGGACCGACCGGCGTTTTCGTCTGCCCGGCCGACACGCGCCGACACGCGCACCTGAGGGCGGTTGCGGGAGTTGAGGTCTGGCGAGTGGAACGCTGAGCGCGTGACCGATTCGCTGACAATGACTGCCATCGACGCCCTGTCTCAGTTGGTGAACTCCTATGCCAGCCAAGCCTCCGGCCAGGCCCTTCCCACGGTGAGCTGGATGTGGGACTGCCGGGCCCGCCTGGACGCGGCCGGTGAGGAAGCCGAGTTCTGCGGCAGCATCCACCCGGATCTGCCCGCCGCGGAATCCAATTCGCATCTGATGGCCTGGGCCCGCGCCCTGCAGATGAACGACGTCACCTCCGAACGTGACGCCAGCGGCGGGCGCCGCGTCTTCGCCGGAACGCTGGGCGATTCCCGCATCCGGCTCACCGCGGTCATCGAATCCCTGTGGCCCGCAAGCGAAACCCAGCCCCTGATCGTCCTGAGCTAGTTCGGTTCCGGGCGCAGCCCGAGGCGCTGCGACACAGCCGCGAGCGAACGCACCACCTCGTCGATCGCCACCTCGTCCGCGGTACCGAGCGCCCGCCCCAACTCCTCGTGCACGGTGGTGGCGCGCACCTGCGCGACCCGATCGGAGACCTGCTCGGCCCGGCTGAGCAGGGTTCGCCGCCGATCGCGCTCATCGGTGCGCGCGGTCAGCGAACCCGCTTCCCGCAGCCGCGCCACCGCCATCGAGACCGCGCTCTGCGGCAGCCCGGTCCGGCCCGCGATCTCCCCGACCGTGCTGTCCGGGTGATCCAGTACGTCACTGAGCACGACCAGCACCGCGCCGTGGCCGCCGCGCCCGACATCGGGCAGTGCCTGTTCACCGATCTTCATGAGGGTGCGTCCCAGCAGAAACAGCTCGACTCCGTTCACCGCCACAGATTACATCAATCCTGATACATCACTATTGATGTATCAGGATTGATGGATTACGGTGGTGGCATGACCACGATCGACACCGCCACCCTGACCGTTCCGGGCGCGGAGCTCTACTACGAAATCCGCGGCAACGGACCGACCCTGCTGATCTCGCAGAGCGGGGAAGGCGACGCACGCCGCACCGATGACCTGGTCCGGCAACTCGAGGACAGCTTCACCGTCGTCACCTACGACCGACGGGGCCTGTCCCGCAGCGTGATTCACGACTCCCGTGCGGTCACGATGGCCGTTCACGCCGACGACGCCCACCGCCTGCTCACCGCCGTCACCGACGAACCCGCCCATATGCTCGGCTGCAGCATGGGTGCTTCGATCGGCCTGCATCTCACCGTCGACCATCCCGAGCAACTCGCGACCCTGATCGCCCACGAACCGGTGGCCCCCTGGCTACTGCCCGAAGCCGAACGCACACCGCATCTCCGGGAACTCGAACACTGCCAAGGGGTGTTCCACACCGACGGTTGGCGCGCGGCCCTGGCCCCCATGGCCCGCACCCTCGGCATCAACCCCGCCGACCAGGAGGTCGAACCCGACGTCCACCTACCCGGTTTCGACGATCAGCGAGCCGCCAACTTCGCCTACTTCCTGGCCCACGATTTCACCGCCGTCCGCGAAGACGACCTGAACATCCCCCGCCTCGTCGCGGCCCCGACCCGCATCATCCCGGCGGTCGGACGAATCACTCCCCCAATGGTTTTCGACCGCCGCTGCGCCGTCGAACTGGCCGCCCTGCGCAGCACCGCGGTCACCGAATTCGCGGGCGGCCACAACGGCAGCATGACCCACCCGCGCGCCTACGCGGCCACCATCCGCACCCTGCTCGCCGGGCACTGACCGGTTCGCCCGTCAAGCCCCGAACGCCTGGTGCGCGAACCCTCCCCAGGCCACGAACACCGCGACCGCCAGGTAGATCACGTTGGCCGCCACCGCCATTCGCTCCCCCAGCCGCAGATGCGTGGTCATCGCCCCCACCATCAGCAGCACCCAGCACACAGCGGTGATCGGAACCATCACCGGCGCGATATTCAGCACCGCGGGCAGAATCAGCCCCACCGCGGCGAATATCTCCAGCACCCCGAGCCCCTTGATCGCCCGGGCGTCGACATGCCCGGTCCACGCGCCGCCCGGCGTCGCGGCCAGCTTCGCCCGCGGCACGAAGGTTTTGGTGAGCCCACCGACCAGGGCCACGGCCGCCAGCACTCCCGCACAGATCCACAACGCGACGTTCATCATGTCCTCCTCGAAAACGATTCGGACCCAAAGACTCTGCCCGCCCCCGATCTGTGACAGTTCCCGAGTGTGACTTACACCGCACGCGTTCTCAGCGCGGCAGTTTCGTGAGGGATTGGCAGGGAGTCGGGGCGGGGACGCTGCCCTTGAAGTAGCGGGCGGGGGTGACGCCCATGACCGAGCGGAAGTCGGCGACCAGGTGGGATTGGTCGTAGTAGCCGGTGTCGGAGGCGAGGTGGGACCAGGGGGTGTTGCCCGCGGCGGCGAGGACGTGACGCAGGCGGGTGATGCGGGCGTAGTGCTTGGGGGAGACGCCTATTCCGGTGGTGAACAGGTTGCGGAGTTGGCGTTCGCTCACCGCGAGGGTGGCGGCGAGGTTGTTGATCGGGGCGGGGTCACGGTCGAGGGCGGCGACGGCCGAGTCGAGGATGCGGCGGTGGTCGCGATCGGTGCCGGATTCGGAGAAGTGCTGCGGGAGCACCGATTCCAGGTAGGGCAGGACGTCTTCGAGGGGGATTTCGGCGAGCGTGTCGGCCAGGGCGGACGCGGGGCCGGGCAGGTCGGCGAGCAGGGCGACGCGATCGGTCAGGTCGGCAGCCGAGACGCCGAGCAGCGAATGGGTGGTGCCGGGGGCCAGGCGCAGGCGCAGGCAACCTGCGGGCTTGTTCGCGGACGCGTAGGTGGCGCGGGTGCGGGGACCGACGACTAGGGCGTCGCGGCGACCGGATGCCTCGGTGCGCAACACCAGCGTGGTGACCGCCTGCGGGACGTGGGTGAAGGGGGCGCTCAGCGCGCGCACCTGCGGGATGCGGGCGATGTCGGTGATCCAGGGGCGCAGGGACTCCGGGGTGGTCAGACGGTGTTCGAGGTCATCGGCGGTCACGACGGCGGCTCGGATTTGCGCGGTGGTCACCGAATCAACTCTAGGCAGTTCGGGGGCGGTACGGGTGTGCCGGTTTTTCCTATAGCCGGGTGGGGTCGGGGCGGCAGGGTCGAAGGCATGATCGTGATCACGGGTGCCACGGGCACCATCGGCAGTGAAATCGTCCGGCAGTTGGCGGCACGGGGTGTGAAAGTCCGTGCCGTGAGCCGAGATCCGGAGCAGGCACGGGTGCCCGACGGCGTGGAGGTGGTGCGCGGCGACTACGGGGACATGACGACACTGGCCGCCGCGTTCGAGGGGGCCGAGGCCGCGTTCCTGGTCGGGCAGCTGGGCCAGGACGACACCACGGAGGATCCGCGCCTCATCGAGACCGCGCGGGCGGCGGGCGTGCGGCGGCTGGTGAAGCTGTCGGCCATCGGCACCGGCGATGCCGCGCTCGGGACGTTCAGCACCTGGCACATGCCGGGTGAGCAGGCGATCCGCGACAGCGACGCGGTGTGGACGATCCTGCGGCCCAGCAGTTTCGCGAGCAATACGCTGAGCTGGGCTCCGATCATCCAGGCGGGACAGCCGATTCCGAACATGACCGGGGACGGCGGACAGGGCGTGGTGGATCCGCGCGATGTCGCCGAGGTCGCGGTGGCGGCGCTGGTGTCGGACGAGCATGCGGGACAGACCTATACGCTCACCGGGCCCGAGGTCCTCACCACCCACGATCAGGCGGCGGCGCTCGGCGCGGCACTGGGCCGGGAGTTCGACGTCACCGACATCTCCCTCGAACAGGCGCGGGAAGCGCTGCTGGCGCGGGGCATGTCGGCGGAGTTCGCGGAGCGTGCGCTCGGCGGGCAGGCGTACATCCGCGGTGGCGGCAATCGGATCGTCACCGGGGATATCGAGCGGGTACTGGGTCGCGCGCCGCGCGGTTACGCCGAGTGGGCGCGCGACCACGCCGCCGACTTCACGGCGTAAGCGCCTGCGCCCAGCCCTGTTCCAGCAGATCGAAGATGCGTCCAAGGTCGTCCGCCGGGTTGTCACCGCGGCGGGCGACCTCGAGCGCGCCGAACACGAAGTGCGCCAGCGCTTGAATCGCGACATCGCCGGGATCGCGGCCCAGGTCGGCGGCGATGGCTCCGGCCAGGGCGTCCTCGTGGCGCAGCCACATCCTGCGGAAGTAGCTCGAGAGTGCGGGCGTCGAGTCGATCAGGCGCGCGAACTGCTGCATCTCCGTGGTGTCGCCGGGCCGCGGCCGATTCTGGAAGGCCGCGCGAATGCCCGCCAGGACGCTGGTGCCCGGTTCCCGGTCGCGCACCGCGGCGACGAGCGCCTCCTCGCGGTCCGAGTCCATGTCGAAGACCAGCGACTCCTTCCCGTCGGGGAAGTGCGCGAACAGGGTGGGCACCGACACGTCGGCGGCCTCGGCGACCTCTTTGACACTCACCGCGTCGTAGCCGCGGTCCAGGAACAGCCGCAGGGCCGCGTCGGCCAGGGCCTGGCGGGTCTGGGCCTTCTTCCGCTCGCGTAGTCCGCTCATGATCACACCGTACCGCCATGTCCTTAGTCATACAATTTTCTGATCGGTTGAATTTCTTAAGTCGTTATGGTTTTCTGGAGATACCAGAGGCCGACCGGCCTCCGAACCAGAAACTTCCGACGAAAGGAGGGCCGTCATGACCGCGACCACCGCACCCATCAGCGCACCTCGCAATGTGCGCTGGATCCTGCTCGGCGTAATGCTGGCCATGCTGCTCGGCATGCTCGACAACATGATCATCGGTACCGCCATGCCGACCATCGTCGGCGAACTCGGCGGTCTCGACCGCCTGTCCTGGGTGGTCTCCGCCTACACCCTGGCCACCGCCGCATCCACCCCGATCTGGGCCAAACTCGGCGACCTGTTCGGCCGCAAACCCAACTTCCTCACCTCGATCGTCATCTTCCTGATCGGCTCCGGACTGTCCGGCGCGGCCCAGAACATGGACCAGCTCATCGGATTCCGAGTGCTGCAGGGCATCGGCGCGGGCGGCCTGGCCGCGGGCGCGTTCGCCATCATCGGCGAGCTCATCCCGCCCCGCGAACGCGCCAAGTACATGGGCATGACCGCCTCGGTGATGGCACTGGCCACCATCGGCGGCCCGCTGGTCGGCGGACTGGTGACCGACCACTTCGGCTGGCGCTGGGCGTTCTACCTCAACCTGCCGATCGGCCTGATCGCACTGGTGTGGTGCCAGCTCACCCTGCACCTGACCGCGAAGCGACCCAACGCCAAGATCGACTACCTGGGCGCGGCCCTGCTGACCGTCACCATCTCGGCCATCGTGCTCGTCGCCACCTGGGGCGGCACCCAATACGCTTGGGGCTCACCGCAGGTCATCATCACGATCGCGATCGCCGTCCTCGGCCTGCCCGCGTTCCTGTGGTCGCAGACCCGCGCCGCGGAACCGATCATCCCGCTGAGCCTGTTCGCCAACCGCAACTTCACCCTCACCTCGGTGCTGTCGGTCATGGTCGGTGTGGCCATGTTCGGCGCGGTCAGCTTCCTGCCGCTGTTCCAGCAGACCGTGCAGGGCGCGTCGGCCTCCAACTCGGGGCTGCTGCTGCTGCCGATGATGGTGCCGATCATCGTGGTCTCGCAGATCGCGGGCCGGGTGATGAGCAAAACCGGTAGGTACAAGGTTTTCCCGATCCTGGGCGGCGTGCTGCTCACCGCAGGCAGCATCGCGCTGGCCACCGTGGGCACCGGCACCAGCCGTCTGGAGTCGAGCATCTACATGGCGCTGCTCGGCGCGGGCATGGGCTTCCTGATGCAGATGACCGTGCTCATCGCACAGAACAGCGTGCAGATGAAGGACATCGGCGCCGCCTCGGGCGTCTCGACCCTGTTCCGGACACTGGGCGGCTCGTTCGGTGTGGCACTGTTCGGCGCACTGTTCAACCGGCAGATCACCGGCGCGCTGGCCGGAGCGGGCGGACCCGCCGAAACGCATGGCGGACACCTGGATCCGACCATGCTGAGCAACCTGCCCACCGTGGTGCGCGACGCGTACCTGCACGGGGTGGCGTCGGGGATCAACAGCATCTTCACCTGGGCCGCGGTGCTGTGCGCACTCGGACTGGTCGCGGCGCTGTTCATCGTCGAGGTGCCGCTGCGGCAGCTGGGACCGCCCGCCGGGGGCGCGCCCGCCGCACCGAAGGAGACGGTCAGTCAGTCCTGATCACCAACCGTGATTCGGCCCGCGCACACTAGGGTGTGGGCCGAATCACGTTGTGCCCGAACACGATCGTCACCGACTCAGCCCCGGACCCGGTTGCGCCGCCTCGGCGAGCGCCTTGAGCCGGTACACCGAGCGATACAGCCCGTCGAGCGCGAGATTGTCCCGTGGCCTGCCGAACGGACCCGACCAGCGCAACATCTTCAGCAGCGTGGAATCGTGCGCCCACAGCCGATATTCGGTGACCACGGTGCCACCCTCGACCGGTCGCAACAGATAGCCCCACCTGGTGCCGATCAGATGCACCCGGAACTCGAAGTGCCGCAACGGCTCCACCACGGTCACCTCACACGGAGTCACCCACCGCACCGGCCCGATCCGATTGAATCCGAGAAACCACGCTCCCACCACCGGCGGTCCGGAACGTGCCAGCCACCGCGCGCCGGTGTTCTCCGGACTCCAGCGCGCCGCCCCGGTGATGTCGGAGACCATGTCCCACAACGTCTCCGCCGGTGCCCCGACGAACAGCGCATGCTCGTCACGGATTCCGGCCTCGGTCACGGTGTGCACCAGCTCGACCGGCGCATGTGTCAGACGGGACAACATGAGTACCACCTCGCGATCACCCCCTGTCTCAGACGGTAAATCCGCGGGGCTTCCGCTGTCAATCGACGTTCGCCACCGGCCGCCACCAAGGTCGAAATTTCCGCACCGGAAAGTCTGGGCAGTGCTGAGACCTGGCACTTGTCCGCGTTTTTCGCATCGACACGTGGAGTCCGATCTCGCGCCCTCCCTACCGTGGAAGCACTCCGATTCGGAGTTCACCTCTCGTACCTGACGAGGAAATCCAATGCGCAAGATCATCACTGCCCTCGCCGTCGGCACCGCCCTGACCGCCCTGCTCGGCACCACGGCCGCCGCCACCGCCCCCACCGCCCGCGCCGACGTCGGCTGGGGTGCGATCGCGGTCTCCTCCGGTGGCAACATCGGCAATGCCTGGGACTACAACGACAAGTACGCCGCCGAGAACGCCGCCCTCGGCCAATGCGGCTGGGGCGACTGCAAAGTCCTGACCTCCTTCACCGGCTGCGGCGCGGTGGCCAACTCCTGGAGCGCGGGTCTCTACACCGGCGGCTACGGCCCCAACCGCGGCTCCGCCGAGAACGCCGCCCGGCAGTACTCCGACTCCTACATCGTCTCCTCGATCTGCAACTGATCGTGACACTGTGGCGCAGCGACTTTCGAGCACTCGTGAACCCGGATGTGGGCACGCCCGTATCCCTGTCGTGCCGGAAGCCGCTGCGCCATGATGGTTTTCGTGGCAGTGCAACGCTGGTCCGGGCTCGAGATCAGGGCCCTGCGAGCAGCCCTGCGCATGAGCGTGCGTCAGTTCGCCGACCATCTCGGCGTCAGTCCCCGCCTGGTCTCGAAATGGGAGTCGGGGACCACTTCCCCGCGCCCGGCGAACCAATCCATGCTCGACGAGGCGTTGCGGCTGGCCGGGCCTGAGGTCGAGGTCAGGGTCGAGGAGCTGCTCGCCGTCGAATCCCGGCCGTCCGAATCGGCCTCACCGCTGCGCCAATTGCCCCGCGACATCACCGATTTCACCGGGCGGGACGACGAAGTGGACAGGCTGGTCAGTCTGCTAGGTGCTCCTTCCGACGCCGGAGTCCGGGTGGTCGCCATCCACGGCCCCGCCGGGGTGGGCAAGACCGTGCTCGCGACCCATGTCGCCCACCGGATGCGCACCGCGTTCCCCGATGGACAGCTCTATGTGAATCTCCGTGGTACCCAGGCGCAGCGGGCCGACCGGACCGACGTCATCGCCAGCTTCCTCAACGACCTCGGCTGGACCGCACCGGTACCCGACACCCTCGCCGACCGCGCCCGCACCTTCCGGACCGCCCTGTCCGAGCGGCGCGTGCTGCTGGTCCTCGACAACGCCCACGACGAGGACCAGGTGCTGCCGCTGATCCCCGGCAACGCCGAGTGTGCGGTGCTCATCACCAGCCGGAGGCGACTGCTGCGCATCGACGGGGCCCGGCACCTGTCGCTGCGGATCATGACCGCGGACCAGGGCCGGGCACTGCTGGCCGCCATCATCGGCGCCGCACGCATCACCGCCGAGCCGGAGGCAGCCGACGAAATCGTCCGACTGTGTGGACAATTGCCGCTGGCGCTCCGGATCGCGGGTGCGCGCCTCGACGCGCGGCCCGCGCTGTCGCTGGCCTCCTTCGCCGAACGGCTCCGCGACGAACGCGCCCGGCTGGACGTGCTCCAAGACGGTGAACGCGCCGTGCGAGCCTCGTTCGGCATCAGCTACCAGGGTTGTGATCCCCCGGTGCGCCGCGCCTTCCGGCTGCTCGGCATCCTCGAGAACACCGACTTCCCGGCCTGGGCGCTGGCCATCCTCGCCGAGATCCCGGTCGCCGCCGCCGAGACACTGGTCGAGGAACTGGTGGACGCCGAGCTGCTGGAGACCGCGCCCGAGCGCTACCGCACCGGCCGCTACCGCTTCCACGACCTGCTGCACCTGTACGCGCGCGAGCAACTCGGCATGGAAGAGGATGCGGCGCAACGCAAATCGGCCGCGCGGCGGCTGCTCACCGAGTACGTCGCCATGTGCGCGCGGGTCCAGTGCCGCGACGACCCCGCCACACCGCACCGGCTCGACGCGCCACCGGCGACGCTCAAGGCCGTGCACGACGTCATCGCGACCGATCCGCGCGCCTGGTTCCGGGCCGAATGGCCGGGACTGGTCGGCGCGGTCACCATCGCCCACGATGCCGACCTGTGGCAGCAGGCCTGGGTGCTGGCCGAACAACTCGGGGATCTGCGGCACTGGCACGCGGGCTGGGCCGACTGGGAACGCACCATGGAACGCCAGCTCGATGCCGCCCGCGCGGGTGGCGACCGCGCCCGGGAAGCCCGGCTGCGCTGCACCTTCGGCGTGATGCGCCGGGAACAGGGACGCTTCACCGAATCGATTCGGCAGCTGCGCTACAGCGCCGACCTCTTCGACAAGCTCGGCGACGAATTCCACAAGGCGGTCATCCATCGCGCGCTCGCCGACACCTTCCGCTACACCGGGCGGCTGAGCGAGGGCATCGACCATCTCGCCATCGCGCTGGACATGTTCGAGCGGGCCGGCAATCAACCGATGGTGGCGGGGGCCCTGAGCGGCATGGGCGATATCTATCGCGGACTGAGCCGCTGGGAGGATTCGATCCGGTGCCTGGACCGGGCCATCGAGCTCTACGCCCAAGCCGCCGACCGCCGGGAATCGGCGCGCGCCAAGGTCTTTCGCGGCATCGTGTGGCGCGATCGTTGCCACTTCGACGTCGCCGAGGCGCTCTTCGAGGACGCTCTGCAAACCCTGCGCGGGCTCGGGGACCGACGCTGGGAGGCACAGGCGCTGCGGCATCTGGGGATCGTGTGCCGCAATACCCGCCGCGGGGCGACCGCGGTCGAATTCCTCACCGCGGCACTGGGAATCTCCGAATCCCTCGACGACGCTCGCGGGGTCGCGGTCACACTGCGCAATCTCGGTGACGCCCACCGCTGCGCGGGCGATCTCGACGCGGCCGTCGACCCGCTGCGGCGGGCCCTGACGCAGTTCCACGAGCTGAACGACCGACGCTGGCAGGCTCGCACCCACGCCAGCCTCGGCGAGGTCGATACCGCGCTCGGCAGGTTCGACGACGCCATGACCAACCACGACACCGCTCTGACCATCTTCACCGACATCGGCGACCGGCCCGGGCAGGCGAGGGTGCACCGCGGTCTCGGGATTCTGTACCGGCGACAGGGCCGGTTCGACGATTCGGTCCGGGAGTTCGAGCACTCGTACACCATGTTCCTCGCGCTGGGCGACCAGATCTGGGCGGCTCGCGCGCTGGCCGGAAGCGCCGAGACCCTCCGGGCCGCGAGAGCCGGTGATGAGTGGCGTCGCCCCCTCCGCGACGCCAATCACCTGTGCGATCAGGCGGGCGCGAGGTCGCCTGACGACATCCGGGGCTGGTTGTACGAATGGTGACCGGGTAGCGGTGCGCCGCACCCGGTTCCGCGTCGTACCGCAGCACCGACTTTCAGCATTCCCGCGAATCGCGGGCGAAGCGATGCCGAAATGTCGCCCTCTCGAGGAACATTCGCGGCCCTCTGGGCCCTGCGCGGACCTAGCCCGAGTTGCGCAGGGCGGTGGCCAGGCCGTTCATCGTCAGCAGGATGCCGCGTTCGACCAGTTCGGAGGTGTCTCCGGCGCGGCGGCGGCGTAGCAGTTCGACCTGGAGCTGGTTGAGCGGTTCCAGGTAGGGGAAGCGGTTGTGAATGGATTCGGCCAGGGCGGGGTTGTCGGCGAGCAGTTCGGTGGTGCCGGTGATGGCGGCGTGCATGCGGGTGGTGCGGGTGAACTCGTCGCAGATCATCCCGAAGACGGTGTCGCGCAACGTCTCATCGGGCACCAGGTCGGCGTAACGCCGGGCGATGTCCATATCGGCCTTGGCCATCACCTGGGCCAGGTTGGACAGCACCGTCTGGAAGAAGGGCCAGCGGCGGTACAGATCGGCCAAGGTGGCCAGGCGGGCCGGGTCGTCGCCGATCCACTGCTCGAAGGCGGTGCCGGTGCCGTACCAGCCGGGCAGCATCACCCGCGACTGGCTCCACGCCATCACCCACGGGATGGCCCGCAGGTCGTAGACGGAGTTGGTGGGTTTGCGCGAGGCGGGACGGCTGCCCAGATTCAGGTCGGCGACCTCCGCGATGGGGGTGGAGGCGCGGAAGTACTCGACGAATCCGGGGGTTTCGTGGACCAGGCGCGCATACGCCTGACGCGCCAGTTCCGCCAGCTCGTCGAGGATTTCGTAGGCGGGTTCGGCGTCCTCGCCCAGACCCTCCACATCCAGCAGGGTGGATTCCAGGGTGCCCGCGACCAGGGCTTCCAGATTGCGGAACGCGGTGCCGGAGTCCGCGTACTTGGTGGAGATGACCTCACCCTGCTCGGTCAGGCGCAGCGAACCGCGCACCGCGCCGGCGGGCTGGGCCAGGATGGCGTCGTAACTGCGGCCGCCACCGCGACCGACGGTGCCGCCGCGACCGTGGAACAGCCGCAGGCGGATTCCGGTCTTGCGCGCGGTGTCCACCAGGTTCAGCTCGGCGCGATACAGCGCCCAGTTGGCCGCCAGATACCCGCCGTCCTTGTTGGAGTCGGAGTAGCCGAGCATGACCTCCTGCTGCATGCCGCGCGCCGCGACCAGGCGGTGGTAAGCGGGCACTTCCAGTGCGGCGGAAAGGATCTCGGCCCCGCTCCGGAGGTCGTCGATGGTCTCGAACAGCGGCACCACACCCACCGGGCTCGACGGCGGCGTCTGCGCGTCACCGGGATCGAGGATCCCGGCCTCCTTGAGCAGCAGCGCGGCCTCGAGCATGTCACTGACCGAGGTGCACATGCTGATGATGTAGTTGGGCACGGTATCCGGGCCCAGATCGTCGAGCGCGGTCTTGGCGGCGCGCACCACCGCGAGTTCCTTGGCGGCCAGCTCGCTGAGCTGCGCGGTCGGTCCCACCAGCGGACGGCGGGTGGTCAGCTCAGCGGCCAGCAGCTCGACCCGCTGTGCCTCGTCGAGCGCGGCGTAGTCGGAATGCACTCCGGCCCAGGCGAACAGCTCGGCCACCACCTGCTCGTGGGTCTCGGAGTTCTGCCGCATGTCCAGGCCTTGGAGATGGAAACCGAAGGTCTGCACGGCGGCTCGCAGCGAGGCGAGCTGATCATCGGCGAGCAGCCCGTCGCCGGAGGCGCGCATGGATTCGTCCACCACGGTCAGATCGGCGAGCAGATCTTCGGCACCGTCGTACGGCAGCGCGCCGACATCGATGCCGTCGGCCGGGATCTCGCCCAGCGATCGGCACGCGGTGGCGCTGAGCCGGGCCCGAATACCGCGCAGCGCACGGCGATACGGTTCGTCGGCCCGCTGCGGCGAATCGTCGAATCCGGCGTCGGCCAGCGCCGCCAGCGCGGGCGTCACCGGGACCAGCCGCGCGGACTGCGAGAGCGTCTTCTCCAGTTCCAGCAGCGATTTCAGATACCGGTCGAAGGCCACCGCCCCCGCGCGATGGGTGGCTCGATGCACCACGTCGGCGGTGACGAACGGATTGCCGTCGCGGTCGCCGCCGATCCAGGAGCCCGGCCGCAGGATCGGGCGGCGCAGCAGATCGTGCTCGGGAAAGCGCGAGCGCAGCGCGGCCCGCACCTGATCGTTGATCCGCGGGATCACGTCGAACAGGGTCAGGTCGTAGTAGCGCAGGCCGACCTCGATCTCGTCCTGAATCCGCAAGCGCGCCAACCGGATCAGCGCCGCGCGCCACAGTTGCAGCACCTGGCGGCGGATATCGACCTCGATCTCGGCGAACTCCGGTTCCAGCCGGTTGTAGCGCTGCCGCTGACGCATCAGCTCGGTGATGCGGCTCTGCACGTCGAAGATGGTGCGGCGCCGGGTTTCCGTGGGGTGCGCGGTGATGACCGGTGAGACCAGGGCGTCGGTGAGCAGATCGGCCACCGTGTCGCCGTCGGGTCCGGCGGCGTCGAGCTTGCGGTAGGTGGCCTCCAGGCTGGAATCCTGGGGCGGCTCCCCCGCCGTGATGTGCACCGCGCGGCGGCGATCACGCTGCAGGTCCTCCGACAGGTTGGACAGCAGCAGGAAGTGGCTGAAGGCGCGGATCACCGGGATCGCGGTGCGTATGTCGACATCGCTGAGCATGTCGGCGACCGCGCTGCGATCCACCTCGGAACGCCGCACCTTGAACGCCTGCACCCGGACCTGCTCGATCAGGTCGAAGACCGCCGCGCCCTCGTGGTCGCGAATGGTGTCGCCGAGGATTCCGCCCAGGAACCGGATATCGTCGCGCAGCGGCGCGGTGGCTGTCTCGATCTGATCTTCCCGCACTACGATCACCTCTCCAAGAACGTCGGCAACTGGTTGCGCTGTGGTTCAGCCCATTCGACGCGGCCCGATATCGAACCGATTGGGTTCCGGCCCGATTCGTACCCGGGCATAGAGCACGGCCGCGCCCTCCGGCGAGGCCAGCACCGGCTCGCACTGCAACTCTCGCACTTCCGGCAGATCGTCGCAGAGCGCGGAGATGCGCTGCGCCACCTCGGCGAGCGCGGCACGGTCCACCGGCTTGCCGATATCGCGGCCACCGACCGTGCCCGACAGCAGCGGCGCGGCGCGTGGCGCGTCGATGAGTTCGGCCGACTCGGCCTCGGTCAGCGGCAGCGCCCGGTACACCCGGTCACCGAGCAGATCGATGATGGTGCCCGACAGTCCGAAGCTGATCACCGAGCCGAACGACGGGTCGTCCTGCACCCGGAAGGTGCAGCCCACGCCCTTGATGGCCATGCGCTGGATGTGCACCGGATTGCCGGAGATCTCCGCCAGATCGGTGTAGGCGCGGCGCACCGCGTCCGCACGCCACAGATCCAGCCGCACCCCGGTGAGATCCGGTCGGTTGCGCCACATCTCGCCGGTCGCCTTGGCCGCGACCGGATAACCCAGCTCCTCGGCCGCGACCACCGCGGCGTCGACATCCTCGACCTGGCGGAACTCCACCACCGGAATTCCGTAGCAGCCCAATAGTTCCGCAGCCTGTAGGTCGGTGAGCCAGTGCCCGGCCTCGTCGGACATCCACTCGGCCACCAGTTCTCGGGCCCGCGCGGTGTCGACACCCTCGGGGCGCGCCACCGGAGAGAGTGGGCGGGTGCGCCAGTCGGCGTAGCGGCGCACCCGGGCCAGGGCGCGGGCCGCCCGCTCCGGATCACCGTAGGACGGAATGGATCCGCGCTCCAAGATGCCGCCCAGGCCGCGGGTGGCGAGCAGATTGGACATGCCCTGATCGGCGACGAAGGTGGTGAGAACCGGTGTGCCCGGGCCGGATTGGGCTCCGGAGCGGATCGCCTCCGCGTAGGAGGCGACCGCGGCGGGCACGGGCGGGGAGTAGATCACGATGACCGCGTCGACGTTCGGGTCGGTGACCGCCGCCGCGACCGCCGTCAGGTAGTCGGCCGGACTGGCCTGCGGGCCGAGGTCGTCGGGTTCGGCGACATCGAGTCCCTCACCGCGCGCGGCGTCGACGGCCAGCCAACTGAGCGCGGCACTGTTGCCGATCACCGCCAGGCGCGGGCCCTCCGGCAGTGGCTGATAGGCCAGCAGCATGGCGCAGTCGAAAAGCTCGGTGATGGAGTCGACCTGGATGATTCCGGCCTGCGCGAACAGGTTGCGCACCAGCGAGCGGTCCAGGTCCCGGTCACCGTCGATGCGGGTCACATTGCGGCCGCTGTTCACCGCCACAATGGGTTTCGTGTGCGCCACCCGCCGGGCGATGCGAGAGAACTTGCGCGGGTTGCCGAACGTCTCCAGATACAGCAGCACCACATCGGTGGCCGGATCGGTGTCCCAGTACTGCAGCAGGTCGTTGCCGGAGACGTCGGCGCGGTTACCGGCGGAGACGAAGGTGGACAGGCCCAGCTGGCGGGCGGCGGCCTCACCGAGGATGGCCGCGCCCAAAGGCCCGGACTGGCAGAAGAATCCGATCCGGCCGCGACCGGGCAGCACCGGCGCGAGCGTCGCGTTGAGGGCGATGGCCGGATCGCTGTTGGCGATGCCGAGCGCGCTGGGCCCCACCACCCGCATGCCGTGTGCGCGGGCGGCCTCGACGAGTTCACGTTCGGCCTCGTAGCCGCGCGGGCCGGTCTCGGAGAATCCGGCGGTCAGCACCACCAGGCCCTTCACGCCCTTGGCCATGCAGTCGTCGAGCACCGAGCCGATCTCGGCGGCGGGCACCGCGATCACCGCGAGGTCCACCTCGTCGGGGATATCGCGCACGGTCGGGTAGGCGCGCACGCCCCGCACCGCGGTGCGATTGCGGTTCACCGGGAACACCGGCCCCTGATACGCACCCGAGAGCAGGTTGGCCAGCACCGCGCCGCCCACCCGGCTGGTCGACGGTGTCGCGCCGATCACCGCTACCGACCTGGGCGACAACAGGTTTCCGACGCTGCGTGCCTCCGAGGCGCGTTCGCGCGAGTCCCGCACCGATTGCAGGGCCTCGGAGGGGTCGATGGCGAACTCCAGGTGCAGCACCGAACCGTCGCGGCTGCGCTGCACCTGATAGCCCGCGTCCCGGAAGACCTGGACCATGGCGTTGTTCTCGGCCAGCACCTCGGCCACGAAGGTCTCGATGTGGTTCTCGGCGGCCGCGCCCGCGAGGTGTTCGAGCAGGATCGACCCCAGCCCGCGGCCCTGGTGTCCGTCGGCGACGACGAACGCCACCTCGGCCGCGCGCGGCCCCTCGCGGTCGGCGAGGAATTCATAGCGGCCGACCGCGATGATCTCCTCGCTCAACTCCACGACCAGGCCGACCCGGTCCCGGTAATCGACGTGGGTGGTGCGGTAGAGGTCCTTCGGCGTCATCCGCGGGTACGGCCCGAAGTAGCGCAGATAGCGGGTGCGGTCCGAGAGCCCGGTGTGGAAGCGCTCCAGCGCGATCGCGTCGTCGGGGGTGATCGGGCGCAACCGGACCACGCCGCCGTCGGAGGCCAGCACGTCGGCGAACCAATGTTCCGGCGGCGGAGGCGGATTCACCGGGGTGCCCGGCGTATCGGCGGGCAGCGGCGGATAGGCGGGCGCGGCGGGGTCAGTCACGAGGATCCTCCGGATCCAGGCCGAGCAGCCCGAAACTGGCTCGGCGCGTTGCCAATATGGATGTGTCCAGGGCCCGGCGCGCGCGGTCGGCTCGCTCGTCGCCGGTGTCGCGGCCGCCGCCGGGACCGTCCCAGCGGGCGAACCCGATGTCCGCGCCGTCGCCCATGGTGCCGGGGACCGCGACCATGGGCGCGTACCGCCCGACCTGCTCACGCCATTGCGGCGGAGTCGCGGTGGCCGGATCCACGGTGCGGTCCAGGGCGATCGCCAGCAGATGAGTCCAGGCGCGCGGCACCACGCGCACCAGTCCGTACCCGCCGCCGCCAACCGCGAGCCAGCGGCCCTCCGCGTACTGGTCCGCGAGTTCGCGCATGGCCAGGAAGGCCGCGCGCTGCCCGTCGATGCTGAGGTCCAGGTCGGCCAGCGGATCCTCGCGGTGGGTGTCGACACCGCACTGGCTGATCACGATCTGCGGACGGAAGGCGGCCAGCGCGCCGGGCACCACCGCGTGGAAACCGCGCAGCCACAACGGATCCCGGGTGCCGGGCATGATCGGCAGGTTGATCGCGGTGCCCTCGGCCGCGCCCGCGCCGGTCTCCTCCGGCCAGCCGGTGTTGGGCCACAGCGTCGCCGGATGCTGATGGATCGAGACGGTCAGCACCCGCGGGTCCCCGTAGAAGACCCGCTGCACGCCGTCACCGTGGTGCACGTCCACGTCGATATAGGCGATGCGGTCGAACCCGTTGTCGAGCAACCACGAAATAGCCACCGCCACATCGTTGTACACACAGAACCCCGCAGCCGAGGCCGGCATGGCGTGATGCATGCCACCACCGATGCTCACCGCGCGCCGGGTGCGGCCCGCCGCGATCTCCTGCGCGGCGGCCAGGGTGCCGCCGACGATCACCGAGGCGGCCTCGTGCATCTGCGGGAAGATCGGGTTGTCGGCCGAGCCGAGACCGTAGGGCGGCGCGGCCGGGACCGGGCCAGACGGTTGCCGAGCGTGCTTGACCGCCTCGATGTAGTCGTGGGTGTGAACTCGCAGCAGTTCGGAGTCTCCCGCCGCGGTCGGGGTCAGCTGCTCCACCCCGTCCAGCAACCCCAGCCCCTCGGCCAGTGCCATCGTGAACTGTAGTCTGACCGGCCGCATGGGGTGCTCGGGCGTCCAGGTGTAGTCGAGGAACCGATCGGTCCAGACAACGGTTCCGTCACCGCGAGCTCGGCCAGGCATACCTGCCACGCTAGTGCGTCGCCGGAGTTCGTAGGCTTTGGACACCGCAACGCTGTCGTACCGCGGTGGCAGACTCCGCCTCGAATACGCAGGGAACACGCTGCCCGTCCTGGGTGTTGACTGTGCGTTCGCAAAATAAGCTGTCGCCCGGTGCAGCCGCCGTGCATGGGTAGAATTCGTGCCGACGAAGGGGTTTAACAGGTGAAGGATCTGGTCGACACCACGGAGATGTATCTCCGTACCATCTACGACCTCGAGGAGGAGGGTGTGACGCCGTTGCGCGCTCGCATCGCCGAGCGCCTCGAGCAGAGCGGACCCACGGTGAGCCAGACGGTCGCGCGGATGGAGCGTGACGGTCTGCTCAGCGTTGCCGGAGATCGCCACCTCGAACTCACCGACAAGGGCCGTGCCATGGCCGTCGCGGTGATGCGCAAGCACCGGCTCGCCGAGCGGTTGCTGGTCGACATCATCGGCCTGGAGTGGGAGAACGTCCACGCCGAGGCCTGCCGCTGGGAGCACGTGATGAGCGAGGAGGTCGAGCGCCGCCTGGTCGAGGTGCTCAACCACCCCACCACCTCCCCCTACGGCAACCCGATCCCGGGCCTGGACGAACTGGGCATCGCGCCCAACCTCAATGCCGAGGAGCGCCTGGTGCGCCTGAGCGATCTGCCCGTCGGACAGTCGCACGCGGTGGTGGTGCGCCGACTCTCGGAGCACATCCAGACCGACCCCGAGACCATCAATCAGCTCCGCGAGGCGGGTGTGGTCCCCGACGCCCGTGTCACCGTGGAGTCCAAGCCGGGCGCGGTCATCATCGTGGTGCCCGGGCACGATGGATTCGAACTGTCCGACGAGATGGCGCATGCCGTCCAGGTGAAGTTGGTCTGATACGTGAAGCTTCTGGTCACCGGAGGCGCCGGGTACGTCGGCGGCGTCTGCGCACAGGTTCTGCTCGAGGACGGCCACGAGGTCGTGGTGGTCGACGATCTGTCCACCGGCAACGCCGACGGAGTGCCGGCCGGAGCCAAGTTCGTCGAGGGCGATATCGCGACGGCGGGCGTGGAACTGCTGGCCGCCGAATCCTTCGACGGTGTGCTGCATTTCGCGGCCCAGTCGCTGGTCGGCGAGTCGGTGGTGGCGCCGGAGAAGTACTGGCACGGCAATGTGGTCAAGACGCTGACGCTGCTCGAGGCGATCCGCGCGACCGGCACGCCGCGGCTGGTGTTCTCCTCGACCGCGGCCGTCTACGGCGAGCCCGAACAGGTGCCGATCGTCGAGGACGCGGCCAAGCAGCCGACCAATCCCTATGGCGCCTCGAAGCTCTCGATCGACTACGCCATCACCTCGTACGCGGCGGCGCACGGGCTGGCGGCGACCAGCCTGCGCTACTTCAACGTGGCCGGCGCGTACGCCGGTCTCGGCGAGAACCGCATGGTGGAAACCCATCTCATCCCCCTGGTGTTGCAGACCGCGCTGGGTCAGCGCGAGTCGATCTCGGTGTTCGGCACCGACTACCCGACGCCGGACGGCACCGCGGTGCGCGACTACATCCACATTCGCGATCTGGCGCAGGCGCATCTGCGGGCGCTGGCGCAGTCGCAGCCGGGTACGCACCGCATCTTCAATCTGGGCAGCGGCACCGGTTTCTCGGTGCGCGAGGTGATCTCGTCCTGCGAGCGGGTGACCGGCCTGCCGATCCGCTCGATAGACGCACCGCGTCGCGCCGGTGATCCGGCCGTGCTGATCGCCTCCAGCGCCAAGGCCGTCACCGAACTGGGCTGGCAGCCCGAGCACACCGATCTCGACGAGATCGTCTCCGACGCCTGGGCATTCCTGCGCTCGCTGGGCGATCGCGCGCACA
Source organism: Nocardia sp. NBC_00511 (assembly GCF_045161165.1). Classification (NCBI taxonomy): domain Bacteria; kingdom Bacillati; phylum Actinomycetota; class Actinomycetes; order Mycobacteriales; family Nocardiaceae; genus Nocardia; species Nocardia sp. NBC_00511. The sequence goes on along the minus strand of NZ_CP107849.1, from coordinate 942,370 downwards.
GCGCGCGCTGACTCCACCTTCCGGTCCCGGAGCCGCTGTTCCCAGCGGCCCCGGGACCGTTGGCTTTTCGCAGGCCGGGCGCGGTCATCGCGGCTGCTCCGACCCGAGGGCGAAGCCGAGTCCCGCGGCGGCCTCCCGCCCGGAGTCGGCCAGCCGCCGCAGCCGTTCGGGCCGCATGCCCGTTTGCAGGCCGATATCCAGCAGCGTCGCCATCCGATGGTCCGGATCCGAGTTCAACGCGGCCTCCAGGGCGACTCCGGCCAGCGGGCCGTCGCCACGCACGTAGGCGCAATAGCCCAGCAGCGCGGCCGCTTCGGCGCGATCCGGGTCGGGCAGAGCGCGGGTCAGTTGCAGCCACAGGGCTTCCGCCCCGTGCGCGTGCGCGCCCGGCGCGAGCCCGAACATGATGTCGCGCAGCGCCGAATCCCGCAGCGCTACCGCCACCTCGGCCAGTTCGTCCGGCGCGAGCCGGGTTCCGACGGCCGCGGCCTCGACCGCGCGCAGCACCCGTTCCAGTTCGGCCCGCAATCGCGCCTCGGGATCGTGGCCGCGCGCCGGACTCCCCGACTGTCGCGCGGCCGCCACCGCGGCGAGCGCCATCGCCCGCTCGGTCTGCTCCAACAGCACGGGGTCGACCTCGACCGCCGCGACGAGCTCCTCTCGCGACCCACGCAGCGGCCGACCTTCGAGCACCTGCCGCAGGGTCACCAGCGAGGCCGCCGGATCCGGTTGCAGCCCACACCGCGCCGGACCCGCCACGGTCCACCAGGGCAATTCGGCCCCGATGGCCCGCATCGCCCACGCCCCGCCCAGCGGCACCCCATCCACGTCGAGCCGATGCTCCAGCGCCGCAACGAGATTGCGATGCTTGCGCGCCCGCACTCCCCGATGCCGCCCACTGGGCAGCGTCGCCCGGTCATCCACGATCAGCGCCAACGCCGCCACCGCCCGATGCCGAGCACAGATCCCCGCCACCCGCTCGATCAACATCCCGGTGGCCGTCCGCCCCGGATTGTCGAGATCCATCCGCGTAACCACCTCCACCGCAGCCGCATCCGCCAACCCCGCGTCCGCCCGCAGCACCGCCACCACCAGCGACCGCCACGGCACGAACCCGAGCATGGCCGGAACCGCCGCGATCAACTCCCCGGGATCACGCAGCCGGGTCTCGGCTTCGGGCGAAAGCTCCGGCGCGGGAACGAGATCCGTCGAGCCGCCGCCCACCGATTGCCCCGATGCCGTCAGCGCGCCGTCTCCCACGAGTTCGACCGATGCCGGGGCAGGCCCACGTGGCCGCACGCCGGCAGTCGGCGAGGGCTCGATCGTCGGGAGGGCGGCCGCTGCCGAGGTTGGTTTGGCGGTCACCGTGGGCTCGGCGGGCGGCGGCGGGTTCGCGGGCGGCGGAAGCTCGGTCGGCCGTACCCCGCCGGTCCCGCTCGACCCGTTCGGCACGGTGGGATCGGCGGACGATGAATGGTCGACGGACAGTGGGTATTTCGTCAGCCGGACCCGGCCGGTCGGCGTCCCGGGCTCTCCGAACGCGATCGGCACGGAGGGCTCGGTCGGATGGTCGGGGCCGGTCGGGGCGATCGGGTGGGACGGGTCGGTGGCCGGGTTCGACTCGGTGGGCTTTGTCATGACCCGAGCGTGCGCCGGGGGTCGATCGGTGCCGCGGCGGCGAACTGGGGTTTTCCGGGGCCTGTGGATGGCCGGGATCGGGTGGGCGCGCCGTGGAGTATTCGGCGCGCCCGTGACCGTCGTGGGGCTGATCTGTCGGTGGCCGGTGTTACTGTGCCGCGCTCGGCTATTCGGGGTGGGACTGGGCGAGGATCTCGAGGTAGTGGGGGTTGGTCATGATGCCGAGGACGTTGCCGAAGGGGTCGACGACGGAGGCGGTGACGAAGCCGGTGCCTTCGCCGCGTTCGATGATGGGTTCGTGGACGGTGGCGCCGAGGTCGAGCAGGCGCTGGAAGGTGGCGGCCACGTCGTCGACGTGCCAGTTCAGGATCTGGCCGCCGGGCTGATCGGGGCTGGTGGGGGCGAACTTCTTGTTGATGATGCCGAGTTCGGCCTGGTAGTCGCCGATGCGGAATTCGTAGTACGCGCCGGGCACCGTGAAATACGGTGCGACGCCCAGGAATTCGCTGTACCAGTCCTTGGCCGCATCCAGGTCGTCGGCGAAGTAGTTGACGGTGGCCATTCCGCGCAGCATGTGAGTTCTCCTCGGTCGGTGCTGGTGATATTTCAATGATCGGCCCCAAAGTGCTCACCGAATGAGCACTTTTCCGGGCAATATTTCCGGTATGCGCGCGGATCGATTGGTGGCGGCCCTGTTGTTCATGCAGACCCGGGGCCGGGTGACCGCCGCCGAAGTGGCGGCCGAACTGGAGGTTTCGGTGGCCACCGCACGCCGGGATCTGGAAGCCCTGTCCGCGGCGGGTGTTCCGGTGTACCCGCAGTCCGGGCGGGGTGGCGGGTGGGCATTGGTGGGTGGCGCCCGCACCGATCTGAGCGGGCTCACCGCCACCGAGGCGGAAGCGCTGTTCCTGCTGCTCGGTCCGGTGACCTCGGGCAATCCGGCCACCACGGTGGCGATGCGGAAGCTGTTGCGGGCCTTGCCGCAACCGTTCCGGCTGGAGGCCGAGGCGGCGGCGGGCGCGGTGGTGGTGGATTCGACCGGCTGGGGTGAGGCGGTCGAACAGGCCCCGGAACTGGTCCGGCAGTTGCAGCGGACCGTGGTGCGGCGACAGCGGATTCGCGTGGACTACCTACGCAAAGGCGAACGCACACCACGCGAGGTGGATCCGTGGGGCCTCGTCGACAAGGACGGGATCTGGTACCTGGTGGCGGGCACCGAGCGCGGCCAGCGCACCTTCCGGGTGGATCGGATCGCCGCCATGGAGGTCATCGGCGAGAATGCCCCGCGCCCGGCCGATTTCGATCTGTCGACGGCCTGGTCGGCGGTGGTCGAGGAGATGGAGCGCAACCGGTCCGCGCTGTCGGCGACGGTATTGATCTCCGCCCGGCTGGCCCCGGTGCTGAGCCATCAGCAGGGACGACACTGCGTACTGGAGGGTCCCGTCGAAGACGGCCGGGTGCGGGCCCAGATCGCCGCGCCGACGCCCTTGATGATCGCCCAGCAACTGGCGGGCTGGGGCGCCGCGGTCGAGGTGGTGGAGCCGGAATCGGTGCGCGCGGAACTGGTCCGACTGGGCACGGAATTGATCGCTGGAAATCAGCCCGCGTCAGAGTAAACGCTGCATAGTCATAGGGTAACCGAATCATGTTGCAGCAGTTTCCGTTTCGTAAAACATACCGGTCAGCCGCTGCTACAGTCCGCCCCGGCGCCCCTGGAAAGCGCCGGAAGGAAGATCAGATGAGTAGAACAATGTCCGGAGCCCTCGGGGTCACCGCGCTGGCCGGTCTGGCCGCCGCGGTCCTGGCGGGTCCGGCGCAGGCCGACTTCAACAGCGTGACCGTCGTCGGATTGCAGAGCGGCACCTCGTGTTCCGTGGCCACCGGCTGCACCATTCAGGCACAGGTCGAGGGCGCCAGCGTCCTGACCCCGGTGGAATTCCTGGTCGACGGCACCAGCCTGGGCACCGCCACCCCGGCGCTGACCGGCATCAACTGGACCGCCTCGCTGGCCTGGCATCCCACCGATGCCCGCACCTACACCATCACCGCACGCCAGGGTGGTTCGTCGGTCTCGGTCTTCACCAATGTCCCGGCGGCCGGGTCGACGTCGTGCTCGCTGTTCCCCACGGGCTCGTCGAACTCGGGTTCGGGCGCGATCTCCGGCTCGGGCACCACGGGTTCGTTCGGCACCGGTTCGGCGAATTCGGGTTCGGGCGGTTCCGGGTCGGGTGGGTCCGGCTCCGGCTGCTGATCCGGTCCGGGAGCCGAATAAAGGCAGGGGTCGGCTCCCCCTCCGAGGGCGGCACCCCGCGCGGTGTCAGCCCTTGCGCACTTTGCGCAACGCGGTCGTGAACAGCGTGTCCAGCGCCTCGCTGTCGGATGCCGCGTCGCCGGAAGACATGTAGGTGACGTTGATTCGCACGTCACCGATCTGCCCGAGCAGGGTCTGCATCTTGCGGGTCAGCCCGGTGCCGGTGGTCGCCGAGGCCACCGTGCGGCGCACGGCCAGGGTGTCGTCGGCGTTCGCGGGCGGCGGCGGGTCGAGTTCCGTGGTGACCGTCGAACTGGTCCCGGTATGCGTCACCCGCACAGTTCCGCAGCGCTGCAACTGATCTCGCAGCGCCGAGAGCGGCTTGTCGGACCGCGTCAATTCCACGGTCAAGGTGGCGCGAGTGCTGTCGTCGGTGCCGACCGCGACGGCCGGACCACCGGTGGGCGCGGCGGGCGCGCACGTTCCCGGATCCGCCTGCGCCCCCGGCAAAATGCCGTCCAGATCATTGGCGGCCTGGCCCGCCGCCTCGGGCGGCAACGCGAGCGCGGTGTAGCGGGAAGGAAACTGCGACGGGTCCGGCAGCAGCTTGGTGAGCCCGCTGTCATTGCTCACCGCGGTGATCGGACTGCGCGAGGCGATCGGATGACCCGACACCTCGGTCCCGCAGGCGGCCAGCAGGCAACCCAGTACCGTGACTCCCACGGCGCGGACTGGCCTGCGGCACATGCTGGCAGCGGGATCGGGCATGGTCATCTCGTCCACTATGCCGAAAATCTGCTGTTCACACCGAATGCCACGCCGCGCGCCGGGTACGTCGGGAATGCGTGTCCCCGTCGCCCGCGTTGCACCGCTGGTGCGGGCGGCGCGCGGCGCGAGTGTGGCTGATGCGCAGCCCGTGTGCCCATGAGGGACAATGTGGATGGTCGCGAATGTGGGCCACGCAGGAAGGAGTACGCGATGGACTACGAGTCGCGAATGTACGAGCTGGAGTTCCCGGCTCCGCAGCTGTCGTCCGACGACGGCTCGGGTCCGGTTCTGGTGCACGGCCTCGAGGGTTTCACCGACGCCGGTCATGCGGTCCGCCTGGCCACCACGCACCTGAAGGAAAGCCTCGAGCACGAGCTGGTCGCCTCGTTCGACATGGACGAGTTGCTGGACTATCGCTCGCGCCGTCCGCTGATGACGTTCAAGACCGACCACTTCTCCGACTACACCGAGCCGGAACTGAGCCTGTGGGCGCTCAAGGACACCACGGGCACGCCGTTCCTGCTGCTGTCCGGGCTCGAACCGGATCTGCGCTGGGAGAAGTTCGTCACCGCGGTGCGCCTGCTGGCCGAACAGCTGGGCGTGCGCCGCACCATCGGGCTGAGCGCCATTCCGATGGCGATTCCGCACACCCGTCCGCTGGGTGTCACCGCGCACGCCAGCGACACCGACCTGATCGGTGATCATCAGCGCTGGCCGGGCGAGCTGCAGGTCCCGGGTAGCGCGTCCTCGCTGCTGGAGTACCGGATGGCGCAGCACGGTCACGAGTCGGTGGGCTTCTCGGTGCATGTCCCGCACTACCTGACCCAGACCGCGTATCCCGAAGCGGCGCAGACCCTGCTGGAGAACGTGGCCGAGAACGCCGGTCTGGAACTGCCGCTGGCAGCGCTGACCGATGCGGCCGCCCGGACCCGCGAGCAGGTCAACGAGCACATCGCCGGTAACTCCGAGGTGGAAACCGTGGTGCAGGCGCTGGAACGCCAGTACGACAGCTTCGTCACCGCGCAGGAACGCCAGTCGAGTCTGCTGGCCAGCGAGAGCGAGCTGCCCACCGGCGACGAGCTGGGCGCGGAGTTCGAGCGTTTCCTGGCCGAGCAGGCCGGTTTCAGCGAAGGCGACAATCCGGACGAGAATCCCCCGCTCCGCTGAGGGGTGCCGGAGCAGCGGATATCACTGGTATCCGCCAGGTTTCGACCTGTCCACGCCGCTAACGCTTGACCGCTATCACCGTTAACACCGTGCCGAGCGGTGCTTTCGGTGCGCGCGCCGCGAGTGTCGGCAGCGCCGCTGCCGGGATCGGGCGAGTCGACCGGTAACGTGACTGGCCGTGCAGCTGTCCGAATTGGTTCCCGACCGTGCCGTACCCGACGTGGATTCGGATTGGCTGTACGAGACATTCGCCGACTGGGCGAGCTCGGAAGGTCTGAACCTGTATCCGGCGCAGGAAGAGGCGCTGCTGGAGTTGGTCACCGGGGCCAACGTCATCCTCAACACGCCCACCGGATCGGGCAAGTCACTGGTCGCGCTCGGCGCGCACTTCGCTGCCCTGAACAAGGGTGTGCGCAGCTACTACACCGCCCCGATCAAGGCGCTGGTGAGCGAGAAGTTCTTCGCGCTGTGCGAGGTCTTCGGGGCCGACAAGGTGGGCATGGTGACCGGCGACGCGGCGGTCAACCCGAACGCGCCGATCATCTGCGCGACCGCGGAGATCCTGGCCAATCTGGCATTGCGCGAGGGCGCGGACGCCAATGTGGGCCAGGTCATCATGGACGAGTTCCACTATTACGCCGATCCCGATCGCGGCTGGGCCTGGCAGGTGCCGCTGATCGAGCTGCCGAACGCCCAATTCCTGCTCATGTCGGCCACTCTGGGCGAGGTCGACTTCTTCGCCGAGGACCTGACCGCGCGCACCGGTCGTGAGACCGCGATCGTCGCCGGCTCGGAACGCCCGGTGCCGCTGAGCTTCTCGTATGTGCGCACCCCCATCACCGAGACGCTCGAGGATCTGGTCACCACCAGTCTCGCGCCGGTGTACGTGGTGCACTTCACGCAGGCGGCGGCCATGGAGCGGGCGCAGGCGCTGATGAGCGTGAACATGTCCTCGAAGGCCGACAAGGAGGCCATCGCGGCGGCGATCGGTGAATTCCGTTTCGCCACCGGCTTCGGCAAGACGCTCTCGCGGTTCATCCGGCACGGTATCGGCGTGCACCACGCGGGCATGCTGCCCAAGTACCGGCGGCTGGTGGAGAAGCTGGCCCAGGACGGACTGCTGAAGGTGGTGTGCGGCACCGACACTCTCGGCGTCGGCATCAATGTCCCGATCCGCACGGTGCTGCTGACCGGGCTCACCAAATACGACGGTGTGCGCACCCGCCGCATCAATGCCCGTGAGTTCCACCAGATCTCGGGGCGGGCCGGGCGCGCGGGCTACGACACCATGGGCACCGTGGTGGTGCAGGCCCCCGAGCACGAGGTGGAGAACGCGCGCCTGATCGCGCGGGCCGGCGACGATCCCAAGAAGCTCAAGAAGGTCCAGAAGCGCAAGCCGCCCGAGGGTTTCGTGTCCTGGTCGGAGGAGACCTTCGACCGCCTGGTCGGCGCGTCACCCGAGGCGATGGTGTCGCGATTCAACGTCACCAACTCGATGCTGCTGAATGTGATTGCGCGCAAAGGCAATTGCTTCGACGCGATGCGGCATCTGCTGGAGCACAATCACGAGCCGCGGCCCGCGCAGCGCAAGCACATCCTCAAGGCGATCCGGTTGTATCGGGCACTGCGGGACGCCGGTGTGGTGCAGCAGCTCGACGAGCCCGACCAGTACGGGCGGCGCGCGCGGCTGATGGTCGATCTGCAGCGCGACTTCGCACTCGATCAGCCGCTGTCGCCGTTCGCGCTGGCGGCGTTCGAACTGCTCGACAAGGAGTCGCTGACCTACACCGTCGACGTCATCTCGCTGATCGAGGCGACCCTGGAGGATCCGCGGCAGCTGCTGATGGCCCAGCAGCACAAGGCCCGTGGCGTCGCGGTGGCGGAGATGAAGGCGGACGGCATCGAATACGAGGAGCGCATGGAGCTCCTCGAAGAGGTGACCTGGCCCAAGCCGCTGGCCGAACTGATCGAGCCCGCGTTCGAGACCTACAAGGCCGGGCACCCGTGGGTTTCGGAGTTCGAGCCCTCCCCCAAGGCGATCGTGCGCGAGATGATCGAGCGTTCCATGACCTTCGCCGAACTGGTCTCCGGCTACGAGCTGGCCCGTTCGGAGGGCGTGGTGCTGCGCTATCTGGCCGACGCGTATCGGGCGCTGCGGCGCACGGTGCCGGAGCAGGCCCGCACCGAGGAGCTCGACGACATCACCGAGTGGCTGGGCGAGCTGATCCGGCAGGTGGACTCCAGCCTGCTCGATGAGTGGGAGCAGCTCACCAATCCGGGTGCCGAATCCGATGATCAGCAGCTGGCGTTCGGGGCGGAGACGGTGCGGCCGATCTCGGCCAACGAGCGCGCCTTCCGGGTGCTGGTGCGCAACGCCATGTTCCGCCGCGTCGATCTCGCGGCGCTGCGCCGCTGGGACCTGCTCGAGGAGCTGGGCGACGACCTGGACTGGGCGGCCGAATTGGACCCCTATTTCGACGAGTACGCCACCATCGGGACCGGTCCTAACGCGCGAGGCCCGAAGCTGTTCCAGGTGGAACTGCGGCCCGGGTTCTGGCACGTGCGCCAGGTGCTCGACGATCCGGCCGGTGATCACGGCTGGTCACTGGACGGGGTGGTGGATCTGGCCGAGTCCGATGCCGCCGGTGAGGTCGTCTTCGACGAGGTGTCGATCCACGCCGGCTGAGACCGCTCCAACCGCTCCGCCCGCCCGCGCCGTCACACTCTCGTAAGGCCGCGCGCGGGCCGGGTTTACGGACTCCGGCATTAGGGTGACGTAATCGATCGGCCTCCGGTTCGTTTTTCGTGGCCGAGCGCTGATATTGTCGCGCACTGTTGCCGAAATCCGGCTCGTCGTACTGATCACGAAGAGAGTTCCCATAGATTGACCGATCGAAATCTGCCCGAGTCGCCCTGTCTGGTCATCGACCTGGACCGGGTCCGCGCGAACTATCGCGCGCTGCATGCCGCGCTACCTTCGGCGCGAATTCGCTTCGCCGTCAAGGCGAGTCCCGTGCCGGAGATCATCCGGCTGCTGAACGACGAGGGCGCGGAGTTCGACGTCGCCAGCGTCGGCGAGATCGAGCTCTGCCTGGCGGAGGGCGTCGAGCCGGCCGTCATGTGCTACGGCAATCCGATCAAGAAGGCCTCGCAGATCGCCACCGCCTACGCGGCGGGTGTGCGGCGCTACGCCTTCGACACCGAGGCCGATCTGGAGCGGATCGCCGAGCATGCGCCGGGTTCGGAGGTGGAGTGCCGGTTCCTGTCCTCGGCCCCGCAGTCGCAGACCCCGTTCGGCACCAAGTTCGGCTGCGCGCCGGGTGAGGCGACGCGCCTGCTGGTGCGGGCGCACGATCTCGGGCTGCGGGTGGTCGGCCCCTACTTCCATGTCGGTTCACAGCAGCTGGATCCGAAGGCGTGGGGCATCGGCATCGAGCAGGCGGGTGCGATCGCGGAAGCGTTGTCCGTCAAGGACATTCCGGTCACAGCGGTGAACATCGGTGGGGGACTGCCGATTTCGTACGCCGATCCGGCTCCCGGACTCGCGGAGCTGGGCGCGGCGATCGCCGAGTCGGCGGCCCGCTACCTCCCGGAACACACCGAGCTGGTGGTGGAACCCGGTCGCGCCCTGGTGGGCAACACCGGTGTGATCCACGCCGAAGTGGTGAATGTTCGTCGAGCGCCGGACGGTCGGCGCTGGGTATACCTCGATATCGGCCGCTACAACGGCATGGCCGAAACCGAGAACGAGTACATCGCCTACCGATTCCAGACCGACCGGGACGCGGATCCGAAGGACGAAGCAGTCGTTGCTGGTCCTACATGCGACGGAGACGATGTACTCTATCAACGCACGCGTGTCCTACTTCCGACCACGTTGCGAGCCGGTGATCCTGTTCGGATCCTCGAGACCGGCGCCTATACGGCGAGCTATTCGTCGGTGTCCTTCAACGGTTTTCCGCCTCTGACTGTGCATGTCAGTGGCGCTGAGCGAGAGTGAGTTTTAGCCATGATCACGGCAGAATTCACCGGCTGGCACGTGCTGGCCGAGTTCGGTGGCGTCGACGCGACCCTGTGCGACGACCTGGAACGACTCGAAACCGCGCTTCGAAAATCGTTGGTCGCCGCGGGGGTGACCATCTGCGATGTCGTGCGCAAGAAGTTCGAGCCGCAGGGTGTCACCATCCTGGCTCTGCTTGCCGAGTCACACGCTTCCATCCACACCTACCCTGAATCCGGCGACATCTTCGTCGACGTATTCACTTGCGGCAGTATCGGTTCGGGCGCCACCAAGGCGGTCGAACTGCTCCAGCAGGAGCTTTCGCCCAAGTCGGTCAACATCGAGGTCATCCAGCGCGGGCACAGTGCGCGCCGGATCCACGAGCCGGTCGGCGAGGGTCTGACCCGGGTGTGGAACACGACGGAAACCATCGTCGACACCAACACCCCGTTCCAGCACATGGTGATCGCGCGGACCGAGCAGGGCATCTCCCTGTTCTCCGACGATGATCGTCAGTCCACCGAGTTCTCGCAGCTCACCTACCACGAGGCCATGCTGGTCCCGGGGTATGCGCTGGCCGAGAAGCTGGAGAAGGTGCTGATCATCGGGTCCGGCGAGGGTGTCGCCTCGCAGCTGTCGGTGGCCGCGGGCGCGTCGCTCGTCGACCACGTCGACATCGACCAGCTGGAGGTGGAGCTGTGCGCCGAGCACCTCCCCTACGGCTACAGCCAGGCCGATCTGGCCGCGGCGGTCGCGCACGACGGCCCGATCAAGCTGCACTACGCCGACGGCTGGGACTTCCTGGCCAAGGCCGAGGCGGCGGGCGTGCGCTACGACCTGATCTGCATCGACCTGCCCGATGAGCGGGTCGAGGACGCGCAGCACAACCGCCTGTACGAGGACGATTTCCTCAATCGCTGTAAAGCCCTCCTGGCAGAGGGTGGCGTGCTGGCGGCGCAGGCCGGGTGTCAGACCATGTGGCGCAACGAGACTCTGAAGCGCTCCTGGACCCGCTTCCACAACCTGTTCGAGACGGTCGTTCCGTACGTCAGCGACGAGCACGAGTGGACCTTCATCTTCGGCACGCCGAAGGCGATCGCGGATCCGGTGGCCAAGATGACGGCCACGCTCTCGACCCTGCCGTACCAGGCCGAGACCATCGACGAGCAGGCCCTGGTCCGGGGCGCGATCGAGCCGCACGCACTGCGTGTGGGCGTGAACGTCTAGTCGATTCCCCTTCACGGCAGCGCCCCCGCACGGAATCCGTGCGGGGGCGCTGCCGTTTCGAGCGCAACGGTTTTCGTCGTCACTCACAACGGATTTCGTTGCGAGTGACGACACCGGGTGCGTTTCAGGTGATCACCGGCGGTCGGTTCACACGATCGGCGGCAGCTGGACGACCTGGCCCGCGTACGCCAGTCCCGCGCCGAAGCCCAGCAACAGCGCGGTATCCCCCGCCTGCGCCGCGCCGGAGCGCAGCAGCTCCTCCATCGCCATGGGAATCGAAGCGGCACTGGTGTTTCCGGTCCGGGCGATATCGCGGGCGATGGCGACCGAGTCCGGCAGGTGCAGGGTGCGCACCAGCGCGTCGGTGATGCGGCCGTTGGCCTGATGCGGCACGAAGGCGTCGATCTGATCCGCGGTCACTCCGGCGCGATCCAGGGCCTCACGGCAGGCTTTCTCCAAGAACGTGATGGCCCAACGGAATACGGCCGCGCCGTTCATTCGAATGTAGGGCCGCACGGTGGTGCCGCCGGTGGCCTCGGCCTCGGCCACCTCGGCGAAGTACTGCTGAAAGTCCTTGTCCTGCTTGATCGCTGCGGTCTGGCTGCCGTCGGAACCCCAGGCGACGGGGCCGACGCCCTCGACGTCGGAGGATCCCACCACGACCGCGCCCGCGCCGTCGGCGAAGATGAACGCGCAGGTGCGGTCCTCCTGGTCGAGCAGGTCGGAGAGCCGTTCCACGCCGACCACCAGCACGTGCCGGGCCTCGCCCGCGCGAATCAGGTTGGCGGCGTTGGCGAGCGCGTAGCAGAAGCCCGCGCAGCCGGCGGAGACGTCGAAGGCGGCGGTGTCGTGCATGCCCAGCTCGGTGGCGACGACCGCGCCCGCGGAGGGGCCGAGCACCATCTGAGATGAGGTGGCCAGGATGACGGCGTCGATCTGCTCGGCGGTGACACCGGCGGCGGTGAGGGCATCGCGGGCCGCGGCGACGCTCATGGACACGATGGTCTCGTCGGTCTCGGCCCAGCCGCGGGCCTCGATGCCGGAGCGCTCTCGGATCCATTCGTCGGAGGAGTTGATGCGGTCGACGATCTCGGCATTGGGGACCACGCGACGCGGGCGATAGGCGCCGAGGCCGAGCAGCGCGGCGTGGGCGACCGGGGTAGCGGTGGCGATCTGGGCGGGCATGGCTTCCTCTCGCGATATGAACCGATCGGTTCACATGGTTTAGGTCTAACATGGACCGATTGGTTCACACAAGGCCAAAAGCGATTCGGCTCGAAAAGCTTGGAGGATTGCCATGACTGCGGGACCCCGCGCCCGGTTGATCGCGAGCACGATCACCACGGTGCAGGAGCACGGCGTGCACGCGGCCGGGCTGAACGAACTGCTCAAGCGCAGCAACGCCTCCCGCAACTCGCTGTATCAGCACTTCCCCTCGGGCAAGGGCGAACTCGTCGAGACCGCCGCCCGGATCGTGTCGCGCATGGTGTATTCGCATGTCAGCCGGATGGCCGACGCACTACCCGGCTCGCCGTCACCGGAACGCTGGGCCGATGAGCTGCTGGGCTTCTGGCGCGAACAGCTCGAGACCAGCGAGTACCGGGCCGGATCGTTCATGATGGCCGCCGCCCTGGACGAACTCGATCCGGTCGTGCAGTCCGCGGCCGGGCAGGCGTTCGCCGAGTGGACCGCGCGGCTCGCCGACGGCATGGTGGCGGCCGGTATCGAACGCGCGACGGCCTGTTCGCTGTCGGGGTTCACGCTCTCGGTGATCGAGGGGGCGATCCTGCAGAGCCGGGCACTCAAGACCAGCCACCCGTTCGACGATGCCCGCGTCCAGCTCGGACTGCTGCTGCGCCACCATCTTTCGGCGCGCTGACAGTGCCGGAGTTGACTTCGAGCACACTCCAGGTCGTAGCGTCGAGTTCGTGAGCGACGCTCACCGAGAATTCGGCACCAAGGAGGATCATCAGCATGATCGCGACCAGGAAGCTCGGCGAATTGCCCGTCGGTGCGCAGGGCCTCGGCTGCATGGGCATGAGCTTCGCGTACGGCGTGCAGGACAACGACGACGAGTCGATCGCCACCATCCATCGCGCCCTGGAGCTGGGTGTCACCCTGCTCGACACCTCGAACGTCTACGGTCCCGAGACCAATGAGCGGCTCGTCGGCCGCGCCATCGCCGATCGCCGCGACCAGGTCGTGCTGGCCACCAAGTTCGGCATCGTCTGGGGTGAGGGCGGATCCATGGGCGCGCGCGGCGACGCCGCCTATGTGAAGCAGTCCTGTGACGAGTCGCTGGCCCGCCTCGGCGTCGACCACATCGACCTCTACTACCAGCACCGCGTCGACCCGAACACCCCGATCGAGGAGACCTGGGGTGCGCTCGCCGATCTGGTGCAGGCCGGAAAGGTTCGCTACCTGGGTATTTCGGAGGCGTCCGCGGCAACCATCCGCAGCGCCCACGCCGTGCACCCGATAACCGCCCTGCAGAGCGAATGGTCGCTGTGGACCCGCGACCTCGAGGCCGAGATCGTCCCGACCTGCCGCGAACTCGGCATCGGCATCGTCCCCTTCTCCCCGTTGGGCCGCGGCTTCCTCACCGGCACCATCACCTCCACCGCTGACTTCCCCGCCGACGACATGCGCCGCCGACTCCCCCGCTTCGCCGACGGCAACTTCGACCGCAACCTCTCCATCGTCGACACCCTGCGCGAACTGGCCACCGAAAAGGGCGTCACCCCCGGCCAATTGGCCCTGGCCTGGGTCCAGTCCCGCGGCGACGACGTGGTCCCGATTCCCGGCACCAAGCGCCGCACCTACCTCGAGGAGAACGTGGCCGCCGCCGAGATCACCTTGACCGCAAACGAACTCACCCGCATCGAAGCCGCCGCCCCCGCGTCCGCGATCGCCGGGGCCCGTTACCCGGAGGAGCTCGCCCGCGCCGCTGGCAAGTAGCGGCGGTCCCCCGACGCGTGGTGCCGGTGTCGGTGTGACTGGTTACAGTCGCAGCCGTCAGCCGCTCCACGATTCGGGGGAACATGCTCTCCGCAACAACTTTCGAGGCCGCACGCACCGACGAGGACCACTGGGAGGTGCCCGCCGAGTGGTGGGTGCGGGCGGCCGCGACGCGGGGGCTCGGCCCGCGACCGGAGCTGCCCACCGGTGTCGAGGCGGCCGAGGAACGGGCCGAATTGCTGGCGGCGCACCGGGAGCAGGTGCAGCGGGTGCTGGAGCGGACGGCCGTCGCCGCGCCCGACGTGGCCGCGGCACTGGCGGCGGCGCTCGAAAGTCCGGCCACCTGTTCACCTTTGGGTGCGGCGGCGCTGGCGATGGCTGTCGATCAGGTGCGGGCGCGGTGGCATTTCAGCTGCCCGATCACCTCGGCGGCCTGGGTGCACGAGCGTGGGGTGCCGTTCGCGGTGGAGGCTTCGGTGCTGCGGGTGGCGTTGCAGTCGATCGGGGTGTACGACTCGACGACCCGCGACTATCACTATTCGATGCGGCTGCCGTTGCCGGACGAGAGCATCAGCACAATTCCCGATTGCCTCTTCGACGCGCGCCGCTACCTGGCCGCGGTGGACGAGGACGAGTACCGGGAGACGGTGGAGCGGCTGGGTGAATTGCGCACTGCGCCCGGCGGTTCGGCCATCCGGTTGCTGACGTCGTTTCTGGCTCCGGACCAGCAGGAGTGGGTCGCGGCGGAGCTGGCGGCGCTCGCCCCGACGTCGCAGTATTGGCAGCCCAGCGTGCTGCTGGCGGCCTCGGTCTCCTCGATCGCGGATCTCGAACGGCTCATCGAAGTGGTGGGGGTCTACCAGTTCGGCCTGTATCGCGGTGAGGCACTGCTGTTCACCGCGCTGACCCGGTTGGGCCCCGACTGTGTGGGCACGCTCGAGCGGGCGGTGCGGTCCCGCGAGGTGACCCCGGCGGGTTCGACGGTGTGGCCGACGGCGCTGGCGTGGCTGCCCACCGATGCCGCGTTCGCCGCGCTGCTGTCGCGGGTCGATCAGCGGGGGGTGGCTCCGGCGCTGCTCGAAGCGGCGCACCGGTTTCCGAATCGTGCGCTGCGCCTGCTGCGTCCGGCCACCGGGCGGTCGGCGACGGTGCGGTTGATCCTGCGTTCGGTGCTGCACGCGCGGCCGGAACTGGTTGCCGCGCATCCCGATCTCGCCGACCGCACCGCTGCTCCGGTCGCGGCCGCCGAGGATCTGCCCGAGGTGTTGCGGGACACGCCGTGGCGACGAGACCGTAAGCGCGCCAAGCCGGTCGTGCTCACCGATCTCCTGACGCCGAGTGCCGAGCAGCTGGCCTGGAATCTGGGCGAGCAGCAGGAATGGGCGGAGCTCGAGGTTCGTTTCTGGGGGCGGCACAACACCGATTGGCCCGGGGAGATCGCCCGGCTGGTCGCGAACTACCGGCCCGACGACTACAACGTGCCGCGCTCACTGGCGATGGCTCCCGACGATCTCGTGCGGCCGCTGCTGGTTCAGCTGGAGCCGGGGCGGCTGTGGGGTGCGGACAACGCGTTGCGGCGCATCCTCGCTCGCTTCGGCGTGGACGCCCTCCCCTATGTGATCAAGGCGGTGCGCTCGAATCCGACGAACCTGGTGGCGGTGCTCGCGCCGGTCACCGGGGCCGGGGTGACGGCGTCGATGGCCCGCTGGCTCGACGGCAAGAAGACCCGGGTTCCGGCGCTGGAGTGGTTCGAGCGTCACCGTGCCGCGGCGATTCCGGACCTGATCGCGGCGGCGCTGGCCAAGCCAGGGAAGGATCGGGCGGCGGCCGCGACGGCGCTGCGGCTCCTGGCCGAGCGCGGCCATCGCGCCGAAATCGATTTCGCCGCAACCGTACTCGGTGAGCGGGTCGCGGGGCTGATCACCGAGCTGCTGGAGACCGACCCGATCCTGAATCTCCCGGCCCGGATTCCGAGCCTCCCCGCGTGGCTGACACCGGCGTTGCTTCCGGCGATCCGGTTGCGCGGCGGCACCGTGCTGCCCGAATCGGCGGCGGCGGATGTGTGCACCATGCTCGCGCTGTGCGGGCCGGCCGGCGATTACGCGGGCGTCGCGCAGGTCGTGGCGGCCACCGATCCGGAGTCGCTGGCCGAATTCGTCTGGGGCGTCTTCGAAATGTGGAAGCTCGCGCAGTACCCGTCCAAGGACGGCTGGGTGCTGTACGCGCTGGGGCTGCTCGGCACTGACGAGACCGCACGCCGCCTGGGTCCGCTGATCCGCGAGTGGCCCGGCGAGTCCGGTCATGCGCGCGCGGTCACCGGCCTCGATATTCTCACCGCCATCGGCACCGATATGTCACTGATGCAGCTGAACGGGATCGCCGAGAAGGCGAAGTTCAAGGGGCTCAAGACCAAAGCGCGCGAGAAGGTCGGCGAGGTCGCGGCCGATCTGGGTCTGACACCGGAGGAGCTGGCCGATCGCCTGGTGCCGGACTTCGGGCTGGCGGCCGACGGCACCCTGGTCGTCGACTACGGTCCGCGCGGCTTCGTCATCGGTTTCGACGAGCAGCTCAAACCCACCGTGTTCGACGCGGTGCGCGACGGGGACGGCGCATGGCGCTCCGGCACCGCCCGCAAGACACTGCCCAAACCGGCTGCCAAGGATGATCCGGAGTCCGCCGAAACCGCCTACAAGCGATTCGCCGCCTTGAAGAAGGATGTGAAATCCGCTGCGGCCGACCAGATCCGACGCTTCGAGCACACCATGGTGCGCGGTCGCCGCTGGAGCAGCGCCGAGCATCGCAAGCTGTTCGTCGAGCATCCGCTGCTGTGGCATCTGTCGCGGCGACTGGTGTGGGCCACCTTCGACGAGGCGGGCACGGTCACGGGATCGTTCCGGATCGCGGAGGATCGCAGCTACGCCGACACCGACGACGCCCCGATCACCATCCCCCCGGACGCGAGCGTCGGCATCGCCCACCCCCTGCACCTGGGCACCGATCTCGCCGCCTGGGGCGAACTGTTCGCCGATTACGAGATCCTGCAACCCTTCCCGCAGCTACAGCGCGAGCTGTACGCCTTCACCGATGAGGAGCGAGCCGCCGCCAAGCTGGCCCGCTTCGACGACCTCTCGGTATCCACCGGAAAGGTGCTGGGCCTGACCCGCTTCGGCTGGGAACGCAGCGCCCCCGCCGACGGCGGCGTCTCCTGCGAATTCTTCCGCGTACTGGGCAACGACCGCTCGATGGTCGTCGACCTGAACCCCGGCATCATCGCCGGAGACGCAATGGAGTTCGCCGACCAGAAAATCCACGTCCGCCTCACCCCCACCGGCTCGGAGTCCTATTGGCACACCGACGGCCCCGCCGTCACCTGCGCCGAACTCGACCCGATCACCGCCTCGGAAGTCCTACGCGAACTCGCCTGGCTGACCGGTGGACGCTGACCGGGCCGCCGGGCACACCCGGCCTAGGCGATCGACCGGATGATCCCGCGCGCCTTCGTCATCGCGTTCCCGGTGTAGCGGTGGCCCCAGTAGCTGGGTTTGCGGTAGGTCCGGGCCACCCAGCTCAGGTCGTCGACGACCAGGCCGCCGTAGCCGAGTTCGATCTGGAGGCCGGAGGGACTTCCGATGTAGACCGAGGTCATGAGGTCGTTGGTGTGCCGCCCGAGCGTCTGCACGATCTCGGTGTCGTTGCGAGCCAGCAGGTCGATGGCGCGGCCGAGATCGTCCATGTGCCGATACTCCAGCATCAGGTGATTGAATCCGATGTGACCGGGCGTCTCGGCCAATGCCAGCGAATGGTGGCGGCCGTTGACGTGGTAGAAGCGAATATTGAAGTGGTCGTTGATGATTCGATCCGACAGACGGAATCCGAGGGTGTCGGCGTAGAAGCGGTTCGCCTCCACCAGGTCCGGGACCTGGAAGACCACGTGCCCCAGGCCCTGATCGCCGGTCACGAATCCGCCCCGCATCACCCGGCCCGGCTGAAACGAGTTGGGTGTCGCGGACTTTCCCCAGCTCAGTTCGTGACGCAGGCCCCAGGGATCGGAGAACCAGGCGAGCTCGGCGACTTCACGTTCCCGGCACAACGTCTGGTCACCCTGATGCACGTCCACACCGCGCCCGGCGAGTAGATCGACGTATGCGTGCAGGTCGGTCTCGTTGGCCATCCCCCATCCCGCGTAGCGGAACTCGTCCGCCTCGGCCCGGTGAATCTCGATCCGGTAGTCGACGTCGTCGACCGCCAGTCGCACCGCTCCGCCCGGTCCGTCGGCAACGAGCATGGCGCCCAACAGGTTCGGCCCGTAGTCGCGCCAGTCCTCGGACCGTGGCGAGGCGAGCCCGACGTACGAAAGTTCTTGAATCATTGGCAATCTCCCCGAATACCCCAGAAGTGCACCGCCACAACGCGATACCTGCGGTCAGGTTAGACGGGGTTACCAATCACTGGCAATACCAATGATTGGCAGATACTTCGGAAGATATGCTGAGCAGCATGATCCACCACCCTGCGGACACGCCGCGGTCGCTCGACACCCGGCCCGGCTATGTCCTGGTCAGGACCGCCATGAAGGTCCGCCAGCAGTACGTCGACGCACTGTCGGGGACCGGGCTGCTGCCGAATCAGCACGTCATCCTGAGCACGCTGAACGAGCAGGGGCCGGGTCATCAGAAGGAGATCGCCGAGCGGGCGCGGCTCGATTCCGGCGACATCGTGGCCTACCTCGACGGTCTCGAGAAGAACGGCTGTGTGGAACGCAATCGGGATCCGGCCGATCGACGACGGCAGATCGTGTCGCTCACCGCGGCCGGGGCCCGCGTACTCGCGGCGGCGGACATCGCACTCGACGAGGTGGAGTCGGCGACGTTCGCCAGTCTCGGGCCCGCCGAGTTGCGCGCCTTCACGGTCGGACTGAACACGCTCTACCGCAACCTCTGACCGCGAATCCCGGTGCCGGACACCGCGGGGCGCTGTCGGTGCGATTGTCTACAGTCGCAAGCGAGATGATCGTGATGGAGACGGGGGAAGTATGAGCGGCACCGAGATGATGCAGCGGCCGCCTGCGGAGTTGCGCTGGGCGGAGGATTTGGCGCTGCTGCGGGAGCGGGATGATGCGCCGAAGCCGCCGGGGTGGGCGTTGAGTGTGGATGCGGCCAAGCGGTTCATTGTCGGGGATCCGAAGTTGGGGATCGCCAACAAGTTCGTGGGGGATGTTTCGCTGGTGGATCGGGCGCTGGTGAGTTTGGCCACCACGCGCGGGTTGTTGTTGACCGGGGAGCCGGGGACGGCGAAATCGTTGCTGTCGGAGTTGCTTTCGGCGGCGGTGTCCGGGGATTCGACGCTGACCATTCAGGGTGGGGCGGCCACTACCGAGGATCAGATTCGGTACGGGTGGAATTACGCGCTGCTGGTGTCGGAGGGGCCTTCGGAGCGGTCGATCGTGCCCGCGCCGATGATGCGGGGCATGCGGGACGGGAAGGTGGTGCGGTTCGAGGAGCTCACCCGGTGTCCGCTCGAGGTGCAGGATTCCATTCTGTCGCTGCTGTCGGATCGAGTGCTGGCGGTGCCGGAACTGGGTGAGATGGTGTACGCGACAGCGGGATTCAATGTGATCGCGACGGCGAACACCCGCGACCGGGGCGTCAACGATATGAGTGCGGCGCTCAAGCGGCGGTTCAACTTCGAAACCGTGTTCCCCATCGGGGATTTCGCGGCGGAGCTGGCGCTGGTGGAGGCCGAGGCGGAGAACCTGCTGCGCAAGTCGGGGGTGCCGCGGGCGCCGCAGCGCGACGTGCTCGAGGTGCTGGTGACCGCGTTCCGCGAATTGCGTTCGGGGACCACCGATTCCGGCGATTCACTGGATCGGATGTCGGCGGTGATGAGTACGGCCGAGGCGGTGTCGGTGGCGCACGCGGTGGGCTTGCGCGGCTGGTATCTGCGCGGCGAGACCGGGGACTCGGCCGATATCGTGCACTGCCTGGCGGGTACCGCCGCCAAGGACGACCCGGACGATCTGGCCCGGCTGCGCCGCTACCTGGAGCAGCAGGTGCCGCGCAAACCGGGGAAGGCGTGGAAGGCGCTGCACGACGCGCGATTCCAGTTGCCGGGCTGAGCACCGTGGATATCGACTTCGCGGCCGCGAGCGCGGCCGTCACCGTGGGCTCCGTGCGGGTCACGTTCATCGGGGTGCGGCATCACAGTCCGGCGTGCGCGCGGCTGGTCCGCGACACCGTGCGCGCGCTGCGACCGGCACACGTGCTGATCGAGGGCCCGGCCGAGATGAACGACCGGCTCGGCGAACTGCTGCTCGCCCATCAGCTGCCGATCGCGGTGTTCACCAGCTACCGCGACACCGAGACCCGGCACATGTCGTGGGCTCCGCTGTGCGACTACTCACCGGAGTGGCTGGCGCTCACCGAGGGCCGGGACGCGGGCGCACAGGTTCGGTTCATCGACCTGCCCGCCTGGCATCGCGCCTTCGAGGGACACGAGAACCGCTACGCCGACGCCGAACGCCGCTACGACCGGGCGGTCGAGCGGCTGTGCCGGGAGTTCGCGGTCGACAATATCGACGCCCTCTGGGACCACCTGTTCGAGCTCGGCGACGATGCCACCCTGGGCGAAAGACTCTCCACCTACTTCGAATTGGTGCGCGGCGACGAATCCACCACGCCCGGCGATCTGGCCCGCGAGCAGTACATGGCGGAGTGGATCCACGCCGCCG
Organism: Nocardia sp. NBC_00511; assembly: GCF_045161165.1. Classification (NCBI taxonomy): domain Bacteria; kingdom Bacillati; phylum Actinomycetota; class Actinomycetes; order Mycobacteriales; family Nocardiaceae; genus Nocardia; species Nocardia sp. NBC_00511. The sequence goes on along the minus strand of NZ_CP107849.1, from coordinate 921,634 downwards.
TGGCGGGCACCGAGGGCCCCGCTGACATCGTCGTGGTGACCGGCGGCTTCCATCGCCCGGCGCTGATCCGCCGACTGCTCGAATTCGGCGCCCAACCGGTCGAATCCACCGCGCCCACCCCGGAGTGGCCTGCCGTCCCCTCGTTTCCGGGCGACGGCGCGGGCGGCAGTTTCCTGGTGCCGTTCAGCTTCCAGCGCCTGGACGCCTTCGCCGGATACCAGTCCGGAATGCCGAGTCCCGCCTACTACCAGCAGCTTTGGGAGTACGGCCCGGATCGGGCGGCGGACAGCGTCACCCATGCGGTGGTGCGGCGACTGCGCGAGCGCGGGCAGCCGGTGTCGACGGCCTCCCTGATCGGCTCCCGCACCCTGACGCTCGGCCTGAGCCGCCTGCGCGGGCACGAATCACCCTCGCGCACCGATGTTCTCGATGGTCTAGCCGGAACCCTCATCACCGAGGCCCTGGATCGCCCGCTGCCCTGGACCGGGCGCGGGCAGTTGCGGCCGGGCACCGACCCGGTGGTGGTGGAAATGGTGGCGGCCCTTTCCGGCACCACGATCGGCCGATTGCACGAGGCCACCCCACATCCGCCGCTGGTGCACGATGCCGAACGCGAGCTGGCCCGCTACGGGATCCCCGAAAAGGGCCGGCACCAAATCGATCTCGCGCTCCCCGACGGCTTGCACGCGAGCCGCCTGCTGCATCGACTGCGAGTACTGGGCATCCCCGGCTACGAACGCAGCAGCGGGCCCGCGATCGGGCGGGCTCCGGAGCCGATCGAAGTCTGGACCGTCACGCCGTCCGTCCTGCGGTTGCCCTCGCTCATCGAGGCCGGATCGCTGGGCGCGAGCTGCGCCGAGGCCGCGGCCGCCCAGCTCGGTGAGCGTTTCACCGCCGCCGGACCCGACACCGGGGCCCTGGGGGCCGTGCTGTTCGACGCCACCCTGTGCGGACTCACCGAATTGACCGACCACATCATCGATTCGGTGCGTGGACTCGTCGGTTCGGCGGGCGATCCGGTCGGCCTGGGGCGGCTGCTGGCCGTCACCCTCGGATTATGGCGCTACGACCGGCTTTTCGGCACCTCCGCGTCGCCGGTGCTGGCCGCGCTCACCGATGTCACCGTCCTGCGCCTGCTCTGGCTGGTGGAGGGGCTGCGTGGTGGCCCGGCCCCCGCCGACGACGGACTGCTGCAAGCTCTCGTCGCCGTCCGCGATGCCGCCCTGCACGCGGAGGCGGTATTGACCGTCACGCGAACGGATCTGGTCGGTGTGTTCCGGCGCTGCACGGCGGCGGACCGCCCGCCTGCCCTGCGCGGCGCTGCCGTCGGGGTGGTGGCCGTGCTCGCGCCGCACGACACCGTCGATGTGGTGCGCACGGTGCGGTCGGCCGGTGCGCCGGAGATCCTGGGTGACTTCCTGGCCGGACTGTTCGCCGTCGCCCGCGAACAACTCCTGGAAGAGTCCGGCAACGAACCCGACTCCACCTATGACGACGAAAACGACGGTGCCGCAACACCTGTGCTGTCCCTGCTGGACGAACTGGTGGGCCGCTACGGCGAGACCGACTTCCTGGGCGCACTGCCCGCGCTACGTCTGGCCTTCGCCTGGTTCCCACCGCGCGAACGTGCCCGCATCGCCGAACGGCTACTGGAGGCGCGCGGGCTCACCGGTTCCGGCTCATCGCTGCTACGACTGCGCGCCGACGCGGAGGTGTTGGCGCGCGCCCGACAGGCGGAACTCCGGGTCGATCAGTTGATGCAGCAGTACCGATTGACCGACGCGAAACCTGAGGGGGCGGAACATGTCTGAACTGGACCCGACGTTGGAGCGCTGGCGGTTGATCCTCGGCGCGGCCGGTTCCGGGGTCACCGGGGGCGCGGCCCTCGACGCCCGGACCGGCGCACGGGACGCGGCACTGGACTGGCTCTACGAACGCGACGGCGACCTCGAAGGCCGCGATATCCGGCGCACCGGCGGTTCCGGGCCATCGCTGGTACAGGCGGTCGACTGGCTCGACAGCGTGCACCGACTGTTCCCGAAGACCACCATCGAACGCCTGGAGCGGGATGCGGTGCAGCGCTACGGGTTGCACGAGGTGATGACCGATCCCGGAGTCCTCGAACGGCTCGAACCGAATGCCGAACTGCTCGGCGCGGTGCTGCGCACCAAACACCTGATGAATCCCGAGGTGCTGCGGATCGCGCGCCGCATCGTCGAGCAGGTGGTGCGGCAGATCATGGAGAAGATGGCCAGCGAGATCCGGGTCTGCTTCACCGGCACCCGCTCGCGGCGGCCCAGCCGGATTCCGCGCGCCGCCGACTTCGACTTCCCGAAGACGGTGCGCGCCAACCTCGCCCACTATCGGCCGGAGGAACAGCGGCTGTATGTCGAGACCGCGCACTTCCGGGCTCGTACCCGGCGGCATGTCGACAACTGGCAGGTGATCCTGCTGGTCGATCAGTCCGGGTCGATGACCGATTCGGTGATCCACAGCGCGGTGACCGCGGCCTGCCTGTGGAATCTGCCCGGCATCAAGACCCATCTGGTGGCCTTCGACACCGAGGTCGTCGACCTCACCCGCGATGTCGAGGATCCGGTCGAGCTGCTGATGAAGGTGCAGCTCGGCGGCGGCACCGATATCGCCCGTGCGCTGGCGTACGGCGCGCAGCTGGTGGAGAATCCGCGCCGCACCATCGTCGCCCTGATCAGCGACTTCTACGAGGGTGGGGATCGCGGCTGGCTGATCCGCACCGCCGCCGGACTCGTCGCCGAGGGTGTGACGGTGCTCGGGCTGGCCGCCCTGGACGAAAACGCCGACCCGGTGTTCGACCACGAAACCGGCCGCCGCCTCGCCGATGTCGGCGTCCACGTGGGCGCGATGACTCCCGGTGAGCTGGCCGCCTTCATCGCCGACACGATCGGATGACCCGCATGCGCGCCGACCTGCTCGCCCTCACCGACGATTCGCTGATCACCCTCGCCAATCGCGGCATCCTCAAACGCGCCGTCAAGGAGTTCGCGGCCACGCCGCCGACGCTCACCGAATCCGACGACGGCACAGTCGAACTGGTGTTCCCGGATGGTGTCACGACCACCCTTGTCGTGGGTGTCCCGCTGGAGTCGACCGGCTGTAGTTGCGGCGCGACCACGGTGTGCCGCCATCGTGTGACGGCTGTCCTCGCTTACCGCGAGCAGGGCGGTCCCGCGGCGGCGACGGCGCTGGGCGGTGAAGACCCGACCAGCGCCGGTGAGGCCGATACGTCCCACGGTGTGGCCCCGGATCAGGCTCCGCCCCAATCACTTTGGTCGCCGGGCGTTTTCACCGACGACCAGCTGCGCGAGCTGCTCGGCACCCGTGCCATGACCGCCGCCCGCAAGGCGCGCCGCAATGGATTCCGGGCCACCGTGGTGCGCGCGAGCGCCCAGGATCCGGTGCCCTCCGTCGAATTGTCGGCGGTGACAGTGCGTTTCCTGGTGCCGGGCGATCTCGGCTACGCCCGCGTGGATGCCGCCAAGGGCGCGCGCACCGAGGCCATCGCCCAGGCGGTGTGGGCCTGTCAGGTCGCCGACGGTCTCGACCCGGACGCGGTGCGGCTCGAGGTCACCGTCGGCGACGCCGCCGACGATTCGGCCGCGATCACCTCCGCCACCACGGTTCTCACCCCGCTGGCCGATCTCCTGGACGACGGTGTCGCACACGCCGGTCCGCAACTGCCCGGCGTGTTCACCGCGACCCAGCGCACCATGGACGCCGCGGGCGCGCGCTGGCCGCACGACGCCCTGACCGATCTGCTCGATCAACTCTCCGCCTACCGTGATCGCAGCGCCCGCCACGATCCCCTGCACACCGCGGCCCTGATCGCGGAACTCGTTGCCCGCCAACGCGCGGGCCGACGCGATGCCGTCCCAGTCCTGGGGACCGAGGAGTCCGCACAAACGCCACTGCGTCACCTGCGCCTCACCGGTCTGGGCGCACGTGTCACCGGTGATGACGAATCCCGTGGTGTGGAGGTGTATCTCGCGCATCCCGAGGCCCGCATCGTGCTGACGCTGGCCCAGTCCACGACGGTTTCCGCGGGCGCGCAACCACCTTCGGCGCGCTCTCTCGGTCACCGCCGCGCCGGGTCGGCCCGGCTCACGGATCTGGCGGCCGGGAACGTGGTCACCGAATCGGCGGTCCGTTCGGCCAACCGCACCATGCGCCTGGCGACCAGCCGGGTCGCCCGCACCTCGGTGCTGCCGTCGGCCGGTGACTGGTCCACGCTGCCACCGGAATTGCTGATCGACGACCTCGCCGCCGAATCCGCCCGGCTCGCCGAGCGCCCGCCCGCGCTGATCCGCCCCCGGGTGCGTGGCGAATCGCTGCGCGCGGTGGTCGTGGATTCGGTGACGGACGTCCGCTACCTGCCGGGCGAGCAGCGCCTGGAAGCCACCGTGCACAGCACGCACGGCAGCGCCACCCTCACCCATACCCATTCCGGTGCGGCTCCCGGGGCCGTGGACGCCCTGGCCCACGCCCTCTCCGGTGAGCTCGGCCCGGTCCGCTACATCGCCGGCGCACTGGAGCGACAGCACGGCCACCTGACCCTCGACCCGACCGCCGTGGTCGCGGGCGACACCGTCCACATCCCCTGCTTCGGCACCGCCGAACGCGACCTGCCGCCGGGAACCGCACTGCCGCAAGCGGATCCGCTCGCCGCGGCCCTGTCGGCAGCCCTCTCCCTGTCGGCCGAGGTTCCCCATCGCGGAGTCCGGCACCTACCCCCGAGCTGGTTCACCCGCACCATCGAAACCGCCGCCACCCTGCGCCGCCTGGGCCTGGACACCACCGCCGCCACCGTCGAAACCCTCGGCCGGGCACTCGCCACCGCGACCGGCCGCGCGGCCCTCGACGCCTGGTCCGACACCCACATCCGCCTGCTGATCGCCATCGAGCAACTCCAATTGCCCTAGCCGACAGGCGATACTGCACCCATGCGGATTTCGGTAGCGGCAGACGAAGACACCGGCGTGGCCACCGCGCTCGTCGAGGAACTCCGGCAGCGCGGCCACCAGGTCACCACCCATGGCGCCCTGAACCCGGCCGAACGCGACGACTGGGCTTGGGCCAGTGCGGCTTCGGCCCGCGACGTCGCCGAGGGCCGCGCCGACCAGGCGGTGGTGTGCTGCTGGACCGGGACCGGCGCGTCGATCGCGGCCAACAAGGTCGCGGGCATCCGCGCGGCCCTGTGCGCGGACGCCTACACCGCCGAGGGAGCCCGCCGCTGGAACGACGCGAACGTCCTGGCCCTGAGCCTGCGCCTGACCTCCCGCGCCCAACTCGACGAGATCCTCGACGCCTGGTTCGCCGCCGCCCCGAGCACCGATCCCGGCGACCGCGCCAATATCGCCCACGTCGACACGATCGAGTGATCGGCCCCTGGCGGTGACCGAGATCACCAGCCCCGCATCAGCTTTCGCCCGTGTGGGGCTCATCGCTCGTGGTGTGACCGAACTCCTCGATCGCGCGCGAGAGTCGTGACGCCGCTTCGTCGACATGGTGAGCGGACAGGGCCTGGTTGACGATCACCCAATCATCGATATCGTCACCACTCGCATACCTGCGAAAACAGTTGTACATCGCGTAATAGGCGAACTCGATCGGGTCGGGAAAGGCCAGATCGTCATCCTGCAACGCACAGATGGGCTCGAGATACCGCTCACCGACATCCGTGAGATCCACACCGGCACAAGCGGACCGAAGCGCATCGCCAGGCAGCTCGACGTCCACGTCATGCCGCATCCAGACAACCGAGTCGCGATACCGAAGCACAGCCGACCGGCCCCGAACATAACCGATCCAGACCGGCAGGGCGTCCGCGCACAACGACAGGTGAACCCGCCGTCGGCCGTCAGCTCCCAGTTGAAAGAACAGCTCCCTGGGCGTCATGAGCAACTCTAACGAACACCTCCGACAGCCCGGGGATCCGGTGATCAGTCCTCGGTGGCGAGATGGCTGTAGGCCGTGCGTAGTTCGCGCTTGAGGATCTTGCCGCTGGGGTTTTTGGGGAGGGCATCGGTGAAGGCGAGGTATTTGGGCGCTTTGAAACCGGCCAGGCGTTCACGGCAGTGGGCGACGATGTTGTCGTGGTCGAGGGTGATTCCGTTGCGGGGCACCACGATCGCGGTCACCGCTTCGATCCAGTGGGGGTGGGGGATGCCGATCACGGCGGCTTCGGAGATGTCGGGGTGGGTGTAGAGGACTTCTTCCACCTCGCGGCTGGCTACGTTCTCGCCGCCGGTCTTGATCATGTCCTTCTTGCGGTCGACGACGCTGAGGTAACCGTCGGCGTCGAGCACGCCGAGGTCGCCGCTGTGGAACCAGCCGCCGCGGAAGGCTTCCGCCGTTTTGGCGGGGTCGTTCCAGTAGCCGAGCATGGCATGCGGGGAGCGGTGGACGATCTCGCCTACCTCGCCGACGGGGACCGGGACATCGTTGTCGTCGACGACCAGGGTTTCGACGTTGAGGGCCGGGCGGCCTGCGGAACCAGGCTTGGTCAGTTGGTCTTCGGGGGCGAGAACCGTTGCGAGCGGGGCCAGTTCGGTCTGGCCGTAGAAGTTGGTGAGTTGGACGCCGGGTAGTCGGTGGGACAGTTCGTGCAGTACTTCGACGGGCATGATGCTCGCGCCGTAGTAGCCCTTGCGCAGCGACGACAGGTCGAAGGTGTCGAAGTCGGGGTGGCGCAGCAGGGAGACCCAGACCGTGGGCGGGCAGAAGAGTTTGGTGGCGCGTTCGGTTTCGATGGTGCGCAACAGGGTGACCGGGTCGGGGCCGGGCAGCAGGATGCTGGTCGCGCCCAGGTAGAGGTCGGGGGTGAGGAAGCAGTGCAGTTGGGCGCAGTGGTAGAGCGGCAGGGCATGCACCTCGATGTCGTCGGCGGTCATCCGGCCGTCGACGATGGCGCTGGTGTACTGGGCGATCAGGCCGCGGCTGGACATGATCGCGCCCTTGGGGCGGGATTCGGTGCCGGAGGTGTACATGAGCTGAATGGGATCGTCGTCACCGACGGTCACCTCGGGGGCCGAAGCGTCGCAATGGTTTTCCCAGTCGGTGACGTCCTCCCAGCCCACGGCGGGGGTGAGGCCGTTGAGCGGGATCCAGCCGAACAGGCCGATCTCGGTGTCCACCTGTTTGACCGCCGCCTCGGCCGCACCGGCCAGCGCGTCCTCGGTGACCAGCGCGGTCGCCCCGGAATGCTCGAGAAGGTAGGCGACCTCGTCGGCGGTGAGCATGAAGTTGATCGGCACCGAGATCGCACCCAGTCGGGCCAGCGCGAAATACAGCAGCACGAACTCGCGACAGTTGTGGGTGTAGAGGGCCACCCGATCCCCGTGCGCCACACCGCGATCGGCGAGACTGTGCGCGACCCGGTTCACCGCGGCGTCGAGATCGGCGAAGCTCTCGCGCCGCTCCCGCCACACCAGCGCGGTCTTGCCGGGAAGCCGGGCCGCGCTGCGCCGCAGCAGATCTCCGAGCGCCTGCGTGCGCGCCCCGGCCACCAAGCCAACTGCATCCATGCGACCAACATTTACCGCACGGATGTGGCCCGCGTCATACAGTCTCGCTCAGTAGGACCAGATCCCGCCGCCACGCCGCGCATTTCGCCTGGTAGCCGGGAAGTTCGACGGTCACGAACCGGGTCGCGGACCAGGTCTCGGCGAGCACCGGCGCGGTCCAGGCGTAGGTCCACGCGTACAGCTCGCGGTCGCCCGCGTGCACGGAGACCGGGCGCAGCTCGTACTCGTCGTCCTCGAACGCGTCGAGGATCCGCCATTCGTCGGCGGTGAGGCCGCCGAGCAGGAAGCCCTCGGTGACGGTGTCCGGCGCGGTCACCAGACCCGGGTAGTTGCGCCCCGGCAAGGCGGCCGGGCGAGCACCCGCCAGTGTCGCGGGCTCCGAATCCGGTGTGCGCCCGATCAATTCGCCGAGCACCTCGGGGAATCGCAGCGTCCCGTACGCGAACAGCGGCTGACCGTCGCCGGGCACCCGGGTGCGCGCCCACCTGCCACGGCTCGCGGGACGGACTCCGGCAGCAGCGGTGCTCATCGCCCACCCACCCGCGCGTACACATTCGGGTCGTGCGAGTTGATGATCGTCACGTACTCGCCGCGGATCGTCTTCAATTCCCGCAGCCGCCGCTGGTTGTCGCGCAGCGCCTCGCGCACGATGGCCCCGGACTCGTAGAGCTTCCAGCCGAAGGGCGTATGCGGTTGCACCGGATCGATACTCGACTCCTGGATGAACGCGTCACCGGCGTGCAGCAGCCAGCCGTTGCCGTGATCGATCGCGACCCCGGCGTGCCCGCGGGTGTGCCCGGGCAGCGGCACCACCAGGATCTCCGGCGGCAGGCCCGGTAGGTCGCGAACGGCGTCGAACCCGAACCACTTCTCTCCGCCCTCGACCTCGTTGACCATCCATTTCGGCCCGTGCGACCACTGCACCGCGCGGTAGCGCAGCTTCTCCGACAGCGTGGGAGTGGCGGTGGCGGCCCGGAATTCGGGCCCTTGCACGTGCACGGTCGCCTCCGGGAAATCGGCGAGACCGCCGGAGTGATCGAGGTCCAGATGGGTGAGGATGATGTGACGGACATCGCGCGGGTCGTAGCCCAGCGCCTGGATCTGCCGGATCGCGGTCTGCGCCTCGGTCGGTTTCGCACCTATGACGAACCGGCTCGGCCCCACCAGCTTCGCGGGCTGACGCGCACAGTCGAGCCCGAACCCGGTGTCGACGAGCACCAGCCCGTCACGGGTTTCGATGAGCAGACAGTGATCGACCAGGCCGAATCCGAGCGTGCCGCAGTTCAGGTGGTGAATCCGCATAACCCAACCGTTTCAGACACCCTGTGCCGACGCAACCGCGCCCGTCCGGGCCCGCAAAGTGGGCACGCCGCCGTGCGGGCGGCAGTCGCGGATGATCTCGGCGAGCAGTTCGTAGTCCTCGGCGCGAGCGGTGGAGGCGCGGAAGGCGAGACCGAGGGTGCGCACCGGAGCGGGTGAGGCGAAGGTGGCGATTTCCAGCGTGCCGCGCGAGGTTTCGGCCGCGACGGCCATCTCGGGAATCAGGGTGACGCCGAGATCGCCTGCGACACACTGCACCACGGTCGACAGCGAGGCGGCGCGGGTGTCGCCGACGGTGCTGGGTTGCGCGTCGCCGGAGCGGCACAGGTCGAGGGTCTGCTCACGCAGGCAGTGGCCCTCGTCGAGCAGCAGCAGCGGCAGCGCGTCCAGGTTCGCGGCGGTCAGGTCCGCGCGCCCGGCCAGTTCGTGGCCGCCGGGCAGCACCAGCACGAATTCCTCGGCGTACAAAGGGATCTCGATGAGGCTCGCGGCGTCGGCGGGCAGCGCGAGCAGGGCCACGTCGAGGACTCCGGAGCGCAAGCCGTCGAGCAGCCGAGCGGTCTGGTCCTCGATCACGTGTGGAACCAAAGCGGGCACGCGCCTGCGTAGTTCGGGCAGCAGGGTGGGCAGCACGTAGGGGGCGACGGTCGGGATGATGCCGAGTCGCAGGGTGCCGCCGAGGCCCACTCCGGCCGCTGATGCGACAAAACGGTCAGCGGCTTCGAGGGTGGCAATGGCTTGCGGCAGTACCCGTTTCCCGTCGGCGGTGACCAGCACCCGGCGGGTGCTGCGCTCGATCAACTGCAGCCCGAGTCCGTTTTCCAGTGATGCCAGCGCCTGCGATAACGTGGGTTGGCTCACGCCGAGCCGGGTCGCCGCGGTACCGAAGTGCCGATACTCCGCGACTGCTACGAACGCACGCAGCTGTGACAGGGTGGGCTGATAAGTTTGATCAGTCACGCCTATCAGTATAGTGCGACCGATCACGTTTACCTCTCACTGCGGTTTGGGCAAGATCGTTCTCGAATCTCCACTGCTGGAAATCTCTCCACAGCTCGAAGTCTCGACACAATCGACCTGACTACAAGAGGAGCAAGCATGGCCCTGCTGACCATCGGCGACCAGTTCCCCGCCTACAACCTGACGGCAGTCATCGGCGGTGACCTCTCGAAGGTGAACGCTCAGCAGCCCGACGACTACTTCACCCAGATCTCGAGCGACGACTACGCGGGCAAGTGGCGCATCGTGTTCTTCTGGCCCAAGGACTTCACCTTCGTGTGCCCCACCGAGATCGCCGCGTTCGGCAAGCTGAACGAGGAGTTCGCCGACCGTGACGCCCAGGTGCTCGGCGCCTCGGTCGACAACGAGTTCGTGCACTTCCAGTGGCGTGCCCAGCACGACGAGCTCAAGACGCTGCCGTTCCCGATGCTGAGCGACCTCAAGCGCGAACTCGCCAGCGCCACCGGCGTTCTCAATGCCGACGGCGTCGCCGACCGCGCCACCTTCATCGTCGACCCGAACAACGAGATCCAGTTCGTCTCCGTCACCGCGGGTTCCGTCGGCCGAAATGTCGACGAGGTGCTGCGCGTGCTCGACGCCCTGCAGTCCGACGAACTGTGCGCGTGCAACTGGAAGAAGGGCGACCCGACCATCAAGGCCGGCGAGCTCATGACCGCTTCGGTGTAAGGAATTTCGCAGTGACCATCGAGAACCTGAAGAACTCGCTCCCCGAGTACGCGAAGGACCTGAAGCTCAACCTGTCCTCGATCTCGCGCACCACCGTGCTCAACGAGCAGCAGCTCTGGGGCACCCTGCTGGCGTCGGCCGCGGCCACCAAGTCCGCGACCACGCTGCGTGAGATCGCCGAGGAGGCCGCCGACGTGCTGTCGGCCGAGGCGTACGACGCCGCGCTGGGGGCCGCCTCGATCATGGGTATGAACAATGTGTTCTACCGCGGCAAGGCGTTCCTCGAGGGTCGCTACGACGATCTGCGCGCGGGCCTGCGCATGCAGATCATCGGCAATCCCGGTGTGGACAAGGCCGATTTCGAGCTGTGGTCGTTCGCGGTCTCCTCGATCAACGGTTGCCAGCACTGCCTGGAGGCACACGAGCACACGCTGCGCGAGGCGGACGTGTCGCGCGAGGTGATCTTCGAGGCGCTGCGCGCGGCCGCGATCGTGGCCGGCGTCGGCCAGGCCGTGATCTCGACCGAGACCCTGGCCGCGGCCGGAGTCTGAGCGTCCACGCTCCGAGCAGGGGCCGCGCATCCTCGGGTGCGCGGCCCTTCTCGTTGTTCGCCAGTCATTTGCTGCAATCTGATTACCGAACGTGAGCAATGTCCGGCTCGCCCGGAATGCCGACTTAGACTCCCCCGCATGCCACCGCGATCCCGGCTCATCCTCAACAAACAGATGCCGGGCCGACGCCGCAGGCGCGCATTCCTCGCCACCACCGTCATTCTCGCGGTAGTCGCCGCGGGCACGGCGGCGCTGTGGCTCGACCACCGCGAGACCCCGCGCGCGGGCCCGCCACCGGCCGGGGACACCGCGGGTACCCCGCTGCTCGACATCGAGCACGCGCGCTCCGGACTCGACCGGCTCACCATCGCGTGGAACCGCGAGTGGGAGTCCTATCAGCGCAATGCCTTCGGACCCGGCTGGACCGGACGCGGCGGCGAACCCGAACTCACCGACGGCTGCACCGCCCGCGATGCGGTGATGAAGCGCGATCTCACCGAAACCCAACTGGCGAAAAGCAATTCGTGCACAGTACTGGCCGGGACCCTGCACGATCCGTACACCGGCGCGCAACTGCCCTACGACCGCTACCACGCCTCCGAGATCGAGATCGACCACGTGGTGGCGCTCGGCGACGCCTGGCGCTCGGGCGCCTCGGACTGGGACGCCGACCGCCGCGAACGCTTCGCCAACGATGTCGGCAATCTGCTGGCCGTGCAGAAGCAGGCCAATCAGGACAAGGGCTCGAGGACCCCGGACCAGTGGAAGCCGCGGCAGAGCTATCAGTGCGACTACGCGCGCCGCTGGGTGAGCGTGAAGGGCCACTGGGGATTGACCGTGCAGCCCACCGAGAAACGCGCGCTCGCGGACATGCTCGCCACCTGTGCCCCTCCCGCGAATCGGTAACTGTAGGTAAGCTCCGGTGCCATGACCGTTCCGGAAAGCGATGCTGCCCAGATCGAAGTCGTCCGCGTGTTCACCGATGCGGCCGGGCGTTTCGGCAACCCCCTCGGCATAGCCCGCGCCGCGGCCGTGCGCGATATCGACCATCAGGCCCTGGCCGCCCGCGCCGGGTACAGCGAGACCGTGGTGGTGGAGGACCCCGCCGAAGGCCGCGTCCGCATGCGCATCTACACGCCCACCCGGGAACTGCCCTTCGCCGGGCACCCCACCGTCGGCACCGCGTGGTGGCTCAACGACCAGGAGCGGCCGGTGAAGATCATCGACGTGCCCGCCGGTCCCGTCGAGGTCACCCTCACCGACGGCCTGACCTGGGCCCGCGCCCGCGCGGAATGGGCGCCCACCTTCGAATTCCACGAGTTCGCCGATCCGGCCGAGATCGCCACCCTCGACGCCGCCGACTTCCCGGACGGCAAGCACTACGTGTGGGCCTGGACCAACGAGGTCCGCGGCGCAGTGCGCGCGCGAATGTTCGCCCCCGCCTTGGGAGTTCCCGAGGACGAGGCCACCGGCGCGGCCGCCATCGCGCTGACCGCCCTGCTCACCCGCGGCCTCAACATCACCCAGGGCCAGGGCTCGCAGATCTTCACCGAATGGGATTCCGACGGGTGGGCCCGCGTCGGCGGCCGGGTCGCCGCCGACCACCCCGTGGTGATCTGACGGTCCCCGGCGAACTCCGGTCCTAGGTGAGGCGCTGACCGCAGGCGAGTCGGTGCCCACCCGGGATGCGGACCACGAAATCCCTTAGCCCCCAGGGATGTTCGGTCAATTCGACCGCGATCTCCGCACCCTGCCGCACGCAGTCCGCATGCAGCGCGTCGACGTCGTCGACGCCGAGGTATCCGGCGGTCGTCTCGTTGACGGCCGGATTGGGGGTGCGCACGATGCCCAGTCCGACGGCGTCCCGGCGTACCAGCGCCAATCCCATCTCCGGTTCGAGCATCTCGACCGTGAACCCCAGCACATCGCGCAGGAAATCAACGGTCGGTGCGAGGTCGCTCACCTCGAGATTCGCCCGATAGCTCTCGAATTCGGCCATTTCCGCAGCCTACGACCGATTCCAGCGGCATGGAAGCGACGGTGCCCGCCACCCGGACAACCGGATGGCGGGCACCGCTGCGCGCTGTATGCGAGGCCGCTGCGGCGGATCAGCCCAGGGCGGCGGCGAAGCGGGACGCCATATCGGCGACCTGCTCCTCGGTGATGACGAACGACGGGGAGATCTGCAACGCGCCCTGACCGGCGGCGCGGGTCGAAACTCCGTGTGCGCGCAGGGTTTTCACGAACGGCAGCGCCTCGGCCGGATCGGCGAGCTGAACGGCGGCGACCGCGCCCAGGCCACTGCGGACCTCGGAGACGCGGGGGTGGTCGGCCAGCGGGGCGAAGTGCTCGTGCAGCAGGGATTCCAGGTTCTTGCTGGCGTCCAGGAGGTTCTCGCGCTCGAAGATGTCGAGGTTGGCCATGGCCGCCGCGGCCGCACCGGCGTGACCGCCGTAGGTGTAGCCGTGCCGCCACCACACGCCGCCGGAGAAGAACGGCTCGGCCACCCGCGGCGCGATGAAGACCGCACCCATCGGGACGTAGCCGGAGGTGAGGCCCTTGGCGGTGGTCATCAGATCCGGTTCGAGGCCGAAACGCGAAGAGGCGAACCAGGATCCGCCGATGCGACCGAAACCGGTGACGACCTCGTCGGCCACGAACAGGATGTCGTTGTCGCGGCAGATCTGGCGGACCTCGGTCAGGTAGCCCTCCGGCGGCAGGTACACCCCGCCCGCGCCGATGATGGGTTCGGCGAAGAAGGCGGCGATGCGGTCCGCGCCGACCTCCTCGATGAGCGCGGTCAGCGCCTTGGCCTGATCCCACTCGATGGTGTGGGTGTCGGGCATGAAGACACCGGTGTAGCCCTCGCCGTTGACGGGGATGCCGGCCAGCGAGGTGCCGCCGATGTGCATGCCGTGGTAGGCCTTCTGCCGTCCGACGAGGATGGTCTTCTCGGGGCGGCCGACCTCCTGCCAGTAGCGGCGGGCCAGCTTGGCGGCGGTGTCGATGCCGTCGGAGCCGCCGGAGGTGAAGAAGATCTTGCTGCCGGGCACCGGGGCCAGCCCGGCCAGGCGCTCGGCCAGATCGCGGGTGACCGGCGAGGCCAGATCACCGAAGTTGGAGTAGTGCGCGACCTGGGTCAGCTGCGCGGCCACCGCCTCGCCGATCTCGCGGCGACCGTGCCCGACATTGGCGAACCACAGACCGCCGGTGGCGTCGAGGTACCGCGTGCCACCCTCGTCCCAGATGTTGGCGCCCTCACCGCGCGCCACCACGAACGCGCCATCACGTTCCACCGCGCCCATATCGGCGAAGCCATGCCACAGCGAACCCATCCCGCGCACCTCTCATCACCCGATACGGCAGCCTCCGGACAAACCGCCTATACCCGTCCATCTCACCACTACGCGGGCCGGAGCGTTCACCCGGCTACCGCGATCACCAGCATGTAGGCCGTCCCGAGATCCATCACCACGTGCGGCAGCACCGCCATCGCGCCCACCGGGTGCGGCAGCACGTGTCGCACCGCGTGCCGCGACCACGGCACCGTCATCACCAGCGCGTCCACCGCGAACAGGACCGCCAGCGTCAGCGCCGGTCCCGCCGCGGGACCGCCGGGCATCGCCATGCCCGCCATCCGATGCCCGCCCATCGCATACAGCATGGCCGCGGCCGCTGCCACGTGGTAGGCGAAGGCCATCACGTTACCGCCGGCACCCGACTGTCGAATATCACTGCGCCACTGGAGAATCCGGCCACCCAGCACCAGCGCGTACACCACCGTCATCGCGGTCAGCACGCCGCGCACCGCGCGCGGATCCGCCGCCGCCGGGAACACCAGCATGGCCAACATGACCAGGCACATCAGCAGATGCGCCGCATCCGATTCCCGATCCCCCACCGCCCCCAGCCGCCGCACCACGATCACGGCCGCCACACAGAACGCGATCACCGCGACCCATCGCAAACCCTCGGATGCCTGCACGAATACCACCACACCCCACCACCTCTCGCCCCGGCGCCGGTGTCCTGCCTCCATGCTGACATCCCCGCGGCAACCACCGCTCGCCCTTGCACTGCCGAATCCCCGCCCCTGATGACCGATTCCCTGGCCGATTCACAGGTCTCGACAGCCTGAAACGGTTGGCCCCGTACCGACACCGACGAAGGGAACCCGGTGGACGCGGATCGACCCGCCCTACCCACAGATCAGATCGCGGCGCTACGCACCAATCTGAACCTGCTGCGCTACTCGCTCGAGCAGATGACGGAAACCATCAAGGCGCTGGTGCACGAGGTGCGCGCCGCCGAAACCCGGCTCACCACTCTCGAATCCCACCTCGCCCGCCTCGACGGCTGATCGGGCCGAGATCAGGGAGCTCTCACCGTGTACCTCGGGGTGATGCAACACGGTGGGGGCTCCATGATCTCGGCCCGATCAGTACAGCAGCGGGGCCAGGCGGGCGGCACAGGACTGCGCCGGGGCCCGGTGGATCTGTAGCGCGGGCAGTCGCGGGCTGGGGCCGGTGAGGCACAGCGCGCCCTCCAGGCTGCCCAGGGTGTTGTAGACCGGCAGCGCAAGACAGGCCACTCCGGACACCAGTTCGTCTGTGGCCGTGGCGAATCCACTGTCACGGACGCCTTGTAGATCGGCGGCGAGCGCGGCGTGGTCGGTCTTGGTGCGGGCGGTGACCCGGGCCGGATCGGCCACCAGCACTCGCCATTCGGTCCGCGAGGACAGCAGCAGTTTGCCCGCCGCGGAGGCGTGCAGATGGCGGGTGAGTTCGCGCTCGGCGGGAATCGGATGGTCGGGATCCTCGCTGATCACCTGGACGGCGGCGGGCCGGAAATGCATGAGATGCACCGCGAATCGGGTCGAGGCCCGGAACTCGTCGAGCACGGCGGCCGCCGCGGCGGGCACCACCGGGACGCTGATCGCGGCGGCCAGCCCGCGCAGGCGCGCACCCAGCGCGAACCCGCGCAGATCCGCGGTGCGCACCAGATACTCGTCGGCCACCAGCGAATTCAGCAGTCGATAGGTGGTGGCCGGGGCCAGGCCGAGCCGTTCGGCGATCTCCCGCGCGGTGACCCCGACACCGCAGTCCGCGACGGCCTCCAGGATCGCGATGGAATTGGTGACCGTGCTGGGGCGAGCGGAATCCTTCATCACGTGCCTACCGGAACGCCACGTGTCGCAGCAGGTCGGTGCGCTGTGGTTCGTCGTAGATCCCGATGCCGCGCAACCGATCCGGTGCGAACGCCCGCAATCCGATCGTGAACATCCCCGCCGCGGCCATGATGACGGCATAGGCGATCACCACGATCAGGTTGTCGCTGCGGGTCGAGCTCGCGGCCGCCAGCATGAGCGCACCCAGCAGCACCGCCGTCACCGTGCCGAGTATCGAGATGCCCCGACTGGATTCACCGATGCGGCGCAGCAGCGCCGGACTCGCCAGGCACGCGGGCAGATACGACCCGAGATACCCCAGCGCGCTGAGCGTCAGGAAACCCCGGATCCCGTCCTGCGGTTCGGCGTCGGAGAGCAGATACCCGACCGCGCACAGCGCCACCCCGGCCACCGCGATCACCAGAGCCGTTGCGGGCGTGCGGAATCGGGGATGCGCGCGGCCGACCGCACGCGGCGCGATGCCCTCGCGGCCCATGGTGAACAGCACCCGCACCAGCGCGTTGATCGAAGCGACGGTGCAGGCGAAGAACGAGGCGGCCACCCCGAGATCCAGCACCACTCCGAGGAATCGCGAATTGTCCTGCAGCAGCAGATCGGTCACCGGCGTCGAACTCCCGGCCACGCCCGCCGGGGCCGCCGCCAGCGCCACCGCCTGCGCGGACACCGCGATCAGGTAGATCACCGCGGCCGCCACCGGCGTCCACACCACCGTCCGGGGCACCGAGCGAAACGGCCGATACGCCTCCGCCGACAGCGTGGTCGCGCTCTCGAACCCGACGAAGGCGCTGACCGCCACCACCGCGCTCATGGCGAGATTGCCGGTGCCGCCGTGCCATTCGAAGGCGTGCGCCGCGGTGGCCCCGCGCCCGTCGCGGGTCAGCAGGTAGCCCATCAACGCCAGCACCGTCACCACCGACACGCATTCCACCAGCAGCGTCGCTGACGCCGAGAGCCGAATGCCGCGCACCATCAGCAGCAGTGCGGCCAGCGCCGCGACCAGCAGCAGGCCGACGATGGTGACTGTCCCGCCGAAGCCGCTGAGCCCGACCGTCACCGCGACCTGATCCAAATAGGTGCCGACCGCGAGCAATCCGGCCACGCTCACACTCGCGTATCCGACGATCGCCGACCAGCCGACCGGGACCGCCACCGCTGGGCCGAGCCCCTTCGCCACATACGTATAGAGCCCGCCGGTCACCGCCAGCCGCTGCGCCATCGGCCGGATCACCAGTCCCACACCCCAGGCCAGCACGGCCGCGAGCACGAAGGCCAGCACGCTGGCCCCGCCACCGACCGCGCCGATCACGAAAGCCGGTGTCACGACGGCTGTCCCGGACGGCGCTATCGCCGCCACCGACTGGGCGAAGACGGGCACGAACGGCAACTCCCGCCGGGTCAGACCGCGCAACGGCGACCGGTCCGCGACCGGCGGCGGGCTCGGCATCGGGGGCAGGCTCGGCACGGCCGATCTCATCCGCACACACCTTCCTGTCGACCGGACCGCGCCGCCGCGGTGGTTGCCACCGCATCGCTGGACTGCCCGGCACCGCGTCGCTGAATTGTTCGACACAGCGTCGCGGATGCGTATTTCGCTCCGGTAAACGCCGGTAACGGTGTGTTGTCCCGCCTCGAGACAAAGCTCTCGCGCGATTCTCGCCGACGGTCACCGTCGCACGCCGGTCTCCGTTACCGGCCGTCGATAGCGTTCCGCGCCATCGGAACGGCCACACCGTGACCCGAATCGGTTAGTAGAGAGATGGATCCATGACGCAGCAGATCGAACGCTCCACCGCTGCCCCGCCGGACGGCGATGCTCCGGCTTCCTCCGACGGCGTGCATCGCCTCAAAGCCAATGCCATCGGACTGGTCGGCGTGGTGTTCATGGCCATCGCGACCGCGGCACCCATCACGGCCATGACCGGCAATGTGCCGTTCATGATCTCGGCGGGGACCGGGAAGGGGACGCCCGCGGCGTTCCTGATCGCGATGGCGGTGCTGGCGGTGTTCTCGGTCGGGTTCACGACCATGTCCAAGCACATCACCGCGACCGGCGCGTTCTACGGATTCATCTCATTCGGACTCGGCCGCTCGGCCGGGCTGGCGTCCGGGCTGCTGGCGACCTTCGCCTACATGGTGTTCGAGGGGTCGCTGGTCGGGATCTTCTCCAGCTTCGGCACCAATACCGTTGCGGCACAGTTCGGGGTGCACGTGCCGTGGTGGGTGTTCGCGATCGTCATGCTGTCGATCAATGCCATGGGCACCTGGTTCGGGGTCGCGGTGGCGGAGAAGTTCCTGGTGGTGTTGCTGGGCACCGAATGCCTGGTGCTCGCCGTCATGGGCGTCGCGGTGGCACTGCACGGCGGTGGGCCGCACGGGTTCTCGTTCGCACCGCTCAATCCGATCAACGCCTTCGCGGGACCGTCGGCGGGCCTCGGACTGTTCTTCGCGTTCTGGTCGTGGGTGGGCTTCGAGTCGACCGCCATGTACGGCGAGGAATCGCGCGACCCCAAGCGGATCATCCCCAAGGCGACCATGATCGCGGTCATCGGCGTCGGCATCTTCTACGTGCTGGTGTCGTGGATGGCCATGTCCGGCAACGGGATCGAGGAATCCGCGACGCTGGCCGGGTCCGCCGACCCGATGGACGTGTTCTTCCACCCGACCCAGACCTACGTCGGGCACTGGGCCGTCAGCGCCATGCAGTGGCTGATGATGACCGGATCGCTGGCCTGCGGCATGGCTTTTCACAACTGCGCGGCGCGCTACCTGTACGCACTGGGCCGTGAAGGCGTGTTCCCGTTGCTGAAGCGCACCGTCGGGCGCACCCACGCCCGGCACGGCTCACCGCACATCGCGGGACTGGTGCAGTCCGTCGTCGCCATCGCGCTGGTCGCGGGTTTCGGTATCGCGGGCAAGGATCCGTACACCGGCACCTACACGCTGCTCGCCATCCTCGGCACCATGGCCATCCTGGTGGTCCAGGCCACCTGCTCGTTCGCGGTGCTGGCGTACTTCCGGCGCAATCACCCCGAGACCCGGCACTGGTTCCGGACCTTCCTGGCCCCGCTGATCGGCGGGCTCGCCATGATCGGCGTGGTGCTGCTGCTGGTCCTGAACATGGGGACCGCCGCAGGGGACGAATCCGGTTCGCTGGTGCTGAAGGCGACGCCCTGGCTGGTCGCCGCGATCGCGGTCGGCGGCTACGGCTACGCCGAATATCTCAAGCGCCGCAAGCCCGCCCGCTATGCCCTCGTCGGGCGGACCGTGCTGGAGGAAACCCACGAGCGCTGAGCCCCCGTCACCTCGATAGCCTGGTCTTATGCGCATCATGATCGACGATCTGACCGGGTCCGAGGTGATCGGACTGCTCGAAACCCACGTGGCGGAGATGGCGGATCAATCACCCGCCGACAGCATGCACGCGCTGGATGTCGCGGCCCTGCGCAAACCGGAGATCACCTTCTGGTCGGCCTGGGAGGGCACGGAGCTGGCCGGGTGCGTAGCCATCAAGGAACTCGATCCGCTGCACGGGGAGATCAAGTCCATGCGGACCACGGCGAACTGGCGCGGGCGCGGGGTGGCCTCGAAGCTGTTGCGGCACATCCTCGATGAGTCGCGGTCTCGAGGCTACGCGCGGCTGAGCCTCGAGACCGGGTCGTCGGAGTTCTACCTGCCCGCCGTGCGGCTCTACGAGCGCTACGGGTTCGAGCACTGCGGGCCGTTCGCCGATTACGAGGCCGACCCGCACAGCGTGTTCATGACCATGTCGCTACGGTGACTCCGGCTCCGACGGCTCGACCCGCCGCACGAGCGCCCGGCGCGACAGGTCGCCCAGGAACACCACCGCGATCGCCAGCACCACGAACGCCGCGACCAGGAACACCAATCCGACTGCCAGCGAGCCGTACCCCTGGGTGCGCGGGTCGAGGAACGGATAGGGGTACCAGTCCACCACCGGGCCACGGATCAGCGAGTAGATGCCGTAGGCGACGGGATAGACCAGCAGCGCCGCCACCAATCGGACGGTGACGCCCAGCGCCACCGGAACCAGCAACCAGTCCGCGACCATCACCAGCGGCGTCACCCGGTGCAGGGTGTCGTTGGTCCACGGATACGGGATGCCGACATTGAGACCCTGCAGCAGCAGCGCGTAGACCACGCCGGTGATCAGGATGTAGAGGGTGGCCGCGCAGCGGATGAGCTGCCAGCGCCGCCCCTGCGGATCTCGCAGCGCGATCCCGAGCAGCACCAGGATCACGATGAGGTTGGACTGAATGGTGAAGTAGCTGAAGAAGTTGGCGACCGAGCCGGGCGGGGCCAGGTGGGTCACCGTCCACACCGTCGCCGCGATATCCAGCACCGCCACCGCGAGCAACAGCAATCGACCCCAGAGCGGATGTACCGCAACCTCGTCCATCGCCCGATGGTCGCACGCCGGAACCCGGCAATGCGGACGATACGCCGAGACGAGCACACTTCCGGCAATTCTGGTGGGCGGTCGCCGGACACCGCGCCGACCGGCCCCGATCAGCGCTTCGCTATCGTTGACGGTGCAATGACCAGGACCGCCGCCACCTCTCGCGAGCTTCGTTCCCGCCTGGCCGAGCTTTCGATCCGCGACGAATATCGCCTACGTCGCCGACTCGACAAGGCCCGCGGCACCGATCTCACCGACATCGAATCCGACATCGACGCCGCGCAGCGCCGGGTCGAGACCCGCCGCGCCGCGCTGCCGGTCATCACCTTCCCAGAGCAGCTGCCGGTCTCCGCGCGCCGCGAGGACATCGCCAAGGCCATCGCCGAGAACCAGGTGGTGATCGTGGCCGGCGAGACCGGCTCCGGCAAGACCACCCAGATCCCCAAGATCTGCCTGGAGCTCGGCCGCGGCATCCGCGGCACCATCGGGCACACCCAGCCGCGGCGACTGGCCGCGCGCACGGTGGCCGAGCGCATCGCCGAGGAACTCGGGACCGAACTGGGTGACGTCGTCGGCTACACGGTGCGATTCACCGATCAGGCCTCCGATCGCACCCTGGTCAAGCTGATGACCGACGGCATCCTGCTCGCCGAGATCCAGCGCGATCGACTGCTGCGCCGCTACGACACGATCATCATCGACGAGGCGCACGAGCGCAGCCTCAATATCGACTTCCTGCTCGGGTATCTGAAGCAGCTGCTGCCGCGGCGACCGGACCTCAAGATCATCATCACCTCGGCGACCATCGACCCCGAACTGTTCGCCCGGCACTTCAGCGACGAGAAGGGCGCTCCCGCACCGATCGTCGAGGTGTCGGGCCGGTCGTTCCCGGTCGAGGTCCGCTATCGCCCACTGTCGCTGGAACTTCCGGTCACCTCCGATGATCCCGACGATGACGACACCGAGATCGTCGACCGCGACCCCACCGACGCCATCGGCGACGCGGTGCGCGAACTGCTCGCCGAGGGCGACGGCGACATCCTGGTCTTCCTGTCCGGTGAACGCGAGATCCGCGACACCGCCGACTCACTGCGCGACATGCGGTTGCCGCGCACCGAGATCCTGCCGCTGTACGCGCGGCTCTCGGCGGCCGAGCAGCACAAGGTGTTCGAGGCGCACACCGGCCGACGCGTGGTGCTGGCCACCAACGTCGCCGAGACCTCGCTGACCGTGCCCGGCATCCGCTACGTCATCGACCCCGGCACCGCGCGCATCTCGCGCTACTCGCTGCGCACCAAGGTGCAGCGGCTGCCGATCGAATCCATCTCGCAGGCCTCGGCCCGCCAGCGGTCGGGCCGCTGCGGCCGTGTCGCGGACGGCATCGCGATCCGCCTCTACTCCGAGGACGACTTCGAATCCCGGCCGCAGTTCACCGAACCGGAGATCCTGCGCACCAACCTGGCCGCCGTCATCCTGCAGATGACGGCGCTCGGGCTCGGTGACATCGAAGGCTTCCCGTTCGTCGAGGCCCCCGACAATCGCGCCATCCGCGACGGCATCGCACTACTCGAGGAACTCGGCGCACTCGGCCGGGGCGAGGCCGAAAAGGCCGCCGACACTCCGGATTCCGGCCTGGTGCTCACCGCGATCGGCCGCGAGATGGCGCAGATCCCGGTCGACCCGCGGATGGCCCGCATGCTCGCGGAAGCCAATCGCGGCGGCTGCCTGGCCGAGGTCCTGATCATCGTCGCCGCCCTCTCCATCCAGGACGTGCGCGAACGCCCCGTCGACCATCAGCAGGCCGCCGACACCAAGCACGCCCGCTTCACCATCGAGGGCTCGGACTTCCTGTCCTACCTGCGCCTGTGGGACTACCTGCGCGAGCAGCGAACCGCCCTGTCCTCCAACCAGTTCCGCCGCATGTGCCGCGACGAGTTCCTGCACTACCTGCGCATCCGCGAATGGCAGGACCTGCACGGCCAACTCCGCACCATCACCCGCGGCCTCGGCTGGACTGCCGAGGGCACCGACGCCCAATTCGACCGCACCGCGACCGATGCCGGTGCAGCCGCCCGCGACGGTGGCAGCACTCGCCGCGGAAGGGGTTCCCGCCGTGGCGATTCCACCGGGGAAACCGGTCGCGGCGGAGATCCGAGCGACGCTTCGAATTCGGGGCGCGGCAGCAGCTCCGGTACGGGACAGGCGGATCGGCAGCGCGGTGGAGCGGGACGTGGAGGCGAGGTATCGCAACGCGATGTCGATTCCACGCGCAGCGATCGGTCCGGCCGTGGCGGTTCGTCGTCTGGCGGGCAGACCGGGCGTGGGGGCGAAACATCCCAGCGCGGTGCCGAATCCGGACGTGGCAACGGCTCCGGGCGTGGCGCGATGGCGGAGGCGTTGGCTGCCAAGGTCGGGGACGACGATTCGCTGCCCTGGGATGTGATGGGTGTTCATCAGGCGTTGCTGTCGGGGATGCTGTCGCATATCGGGGTGCGGGAGGCGGAGACTCGGGAGTTCCTCGGGGCGCGCAATGCGAAGTTCATGATCTTCCCGGGGTCGTCGCTGGCCAAGAAGCCGCCGCGGTGGGTGATGGCGGCCGAGTTGGTGGAGACGTCGCGGCTGTGGGGGCGGACCGCGGCGCGGATCGAACCGGAGTGGGCCGAGCGGCTGGCCGGGGATCTGGTGAAGCGCACCTACTCAGAGCCGCACTGGTCGGCCAAGCGCGGGGCGGCGGCCGCGTACGAGCGGGTGACGCTGTACGGGTTGCCGCTGGTGACGCAGCGGCGGGTGGACTTCGGGCGCATCGATCCGGAGCTGTCGCGGGAACTGTTCATCCGGCACGCGCTGGTGCAGGGCGAATGGCAGACCAAGCACGAGTTCTTCGCACGCAATCGCGAATTGCTCGACGACGTCGCCGATCTGGAGCATCGGGCGCGGCGACGCGACATCCTCGTCGACGATCAGGTGCTGTTCGACTTCTACGATCAGCGCCTACCCGCCGACATCGTGTCGGTGCGGCACTTCGACAGCTGGTGGCGCAAGACCCAGCGCCAGGATCCGGCGCTGCTGGACTTCAGCGCCTCCACCGTGGTGAACGACGATGCGGCACTGCTGGATCCGACCTCCTACCCGGACAGCTGGCGGCAGGGCGAACTGACCTTCCCGCTCACCTACCAGTTCGAGCCCGGCCAGGCCGACGACGGTGTGACCGCACACATCCCGATCGCGCAGCTGGCGCACGTCCGGTCGGTCGGCTTCGACTGGCTGGTGCCCGGCATGCGCGAGGAACTGGCCGCCGCCTACATCAAGACGCTGCCGAAACAGTTGCGCCGCACCGTGGTTCCGGCCCCGGACTTCGCGCGGGCCGCACTGGAGCGGCTCACCCCGCGCGCCGAACCACTGCGCACCGCACTGGCTCGCGAACTGTCGCAGCTGGGTTCGGTCACCATCGCCGCCGCCCACCTGGACCCGGCGGGCCTGCCCGAGCACCTGCGCATGACCTTCGCCGCCACCGACCCCGCGGGCGCGATCGTGGCCCGCAGCAAGAGCCTCGCCGACCTGAAATCCCGTTTGGCCGAGCAGGTCTCGAAGTCGGTGGCGCGCGCCAACAACGCCGCCGAACGCGCGCCCGCCGCCGTCTGGACCTCGGAATCGCTGGGCACCCTGCCGAATTCGGTGAAACGTCAGGTCAGCGGGCAGACCATCACCGGATATCCGGCGCTGGTCGCCGAATCCGGCGGGGTGGCCGTGCGCGTGCTCAGCTCCCCCACCGAACAGGCCGCCGCCATGCGCGCGGGCACCCGCGCCCTGCTGCTGGGCGCGATCACCACCAATACCCGTGCGGTCACCGCGGGCCTGCCGCCCACCGATCGGCTTGCGCTGAGCCAGAATCCGTACGGCTCCCTCGACGCGCTCGTCGAGGACTGCCGCGCCTGTGCCGCCGACGAACTGATCGCCGCCAACGGCGGACCGGTCCGTGATCCGGCGAAGTTCAAGGCGCTGGTGGAGCGGGTGCGCCCGCAATTCACCACGGCCGTCGCGAATATCGTGCGCTCGGTGGTGCCGGTGCTCGCGGAGGCGCATCGGGTCCGCGCCGCGCTGGCCGAATCCCGGGACGCCGACGCCGCCGACGATGTCGCGCACCAGCTTCGCGATCTTGTGTTCCCCGGCTTCATCTCCGAGTGGGGCAGCACCCGATTGCGGGAGGTGCCACGCTATCTCGAAGCCGCCCACGTACGCCTGGAGGCGCTACCGGCCGCAGCGAACCGGGACCGCGCGGGCATGGCCGAACTCGACCGCGTGCACGCGGCCTACGACCGGCTGGTCGCCAACCTGCCCGAGGGCCGTCGCGGCAGCCGGGAGGTCGTCGAAATCTGGTGGATGATCGAGGAATTGCGGGTCAGCCTGTTCGCGCAGCAGCTCGGCACGCCGTATCCGATCTCGGCCAAACGCATCGAGAAGGCCATCGACACCGCCCGGCGGCCACCGCAGCAGCAGCCGCAGCGCTGAGCACCGGCGCGGAGTGCGGGTCGATCTATTCGGCGACGATGGCGCCCACGGCGTGGTCGGCGCGGTGCTGACGCAGGTCGGCGATCTCGCGTTCGAAATCCTCTGCCGAGCTGAAGGATCGGTACACCGAGGCGAAACGCAGGTACGCCACCTCGTCGAGATCGCGCAGCGGACCCAGAATGGCCAGCCCCACCTCGTGACTGGGCACCTCGGGGGAACCCTTGGCGCGCACCGCATCCTCGACCTGCTGGGCGAGCAGCATCAGCGCGTCCGAGTCGACCTCGCGGCCCTGACAGGCGCGGCTGACGCCACGGATCACCTTCTCGCGACTGAACGGCTCGGTGACGCCGCTGCGTTTGACCACCGACAGGATCGCGTTCTCGACCGTGGTGAACCGTCGGCCACACTCCGGGCAGGCACGCCGCCTTCTGATGGCGGTGCCTTCCTCGGCTTCACGCGAGTCGACCACCCTCGAATCGGGATGACGACAGTACGGGCAATGCATCCGGGATCCTTCGTCGATGCTCTGGGCTCCACAGCAACCTCGAGGATACCCGGACGTACTCGCCCGACGGCGTCCGCCCGGTTCACCGGGCCGCAATCAGGTGGTCAGCTGCCATTGCGAGGTCATGTCGGCGAGCAGATCCGGCAGTCGGCGCAGCAGCCGTCCGGACGCCAGCATGTCCGAGAACGGTTCCGCGAGAACGGGTCTGGCGACGGCCGGGTTCGCGCACAGTTCCAGATAGCGCGGCAGCAGGTCGTGGGTGATGTAGTTCCAGCGGGTGTCGCGGTCGGCCCAGTCGAAGTCGGGCAGCGGGGCGCGCAGCGACATGGCGCCCGCGGTGAGGGTGGTGGGCGCGAACACCCCGGGTGCGAGCACGCCGGGCACGGCCGCCTTGCCCGCGATGGTGCTCACATAGGTCAGCACCCGGCCCATCACGCCCCGGCCCTGCGCGGTGGCGTCCCACTGGTCGGCGATGATCTGGTTCTGCTCGCGGTCGGTCATCCGCAGGGCGGCGTCGTTCAGGTCGCCGGGCGTGGCGGCGGCGATCTCCCGCCAGGCGGTGATGGCGTTGTCGTCGAGCACCCCGGCCCGGTACATCTCCTCGACCCCGGCCAGGCCCGCGGCGGCGTACGCCTCGTGCATGGGCACCTGGTCGATGAAGATGTGCTTCTGCATGATCATCAGCCGGGTCTGGTACCAGGCCAGGTCGTCGGCGGTGAGGCGTTCGCCCTCGGTGCCCAGCAGCCGGATGTCCGACGGCAGCACCGCGAGCAGGTCCGGTGGGGTGCCGCGCAGCAGATCGGCGACGGTGTCCCCGACCTGATGGATGCCCGGCACGCTGACGATGGAGCTGACGTCGCTCATATCGAAGAAGCCCGAGGCGAACGAGCCACCGGCCAGGCCGGCCAGACCGGTCCAGTAGAAGTCCGGGTGAGCGTTGTTGAGCCGCAGGTAGTTCACGTACACCTGGGTGAAGGTGCGGCTGTTGGCCGCGACACCCCGGGCCGGATCCCAGGCCGAGAGGTCGATATCGGCGTTGCGGGTGGACAGCGTCAGCCAGTACTGGTGCAGCAGGGTGGCGTAGTGGCGTGGCTCGACGCCGTCGGCGCGCGCCGCGTCCAGGGCCGTGCGCAGGACGTCCGGATCCAGGGGCAGGTCCGGGTTGAGCCCACCGCCGCCGGAGCCGTCGCCGTTGACCGACGGCAGGTCGAGGTATGCGGCATAGGCGGATTCGGCGTGCGCGGCGGGGAGCACCGGCGTCGCGACGAGCAGATAGCCGAGCAGTCCGGCCGCCGCGGCCAGGCCGCGTAACCTCGGCGCTCGCTGTCGTGCGTGTGCGGTTCCACCACTGCCGTGCGCCATTGCGCCCCCTGTTGCGTTGCGCGCCGGTCGTTTTCGCCCGGCTGTTGCCTCTGTCACATTCAGCGGCACAGTAACAACAGGTTTCAGTTTTCAATCTGCATTTGCGGCCACACCGGTGGCCGTGGATCCCTATTGCGCAATCCGGCTACCTGATGGCAACCGAGCCAGCGCCGCAAGAGCTACCGCCGCAGCGTCGTGACAGCCATCGACCTTGCCGCGAGCGGCCTAGCGGATCGGAACACCGGCCGGTGCCAGCTGCGGGACATGCTGCACCGACGAGGACGGCGGGGTCGGCGAATCGAAGTCGCCGGAACGCAATTGGGCCAGGGCGATCAAACCGGTGACGGCGAGCGCGCTCATCAGCGCGGTGACCGCCAGTGCGGCGAGACCGGCCTGGGCGCGCTGCATGCGCTGCAGCGGGTGCGCGCCGCGGGCGCGTCCGGGCGCGTGTCGGACGATGACATGGTCGCGGCGGGCGCGCTCCCGGGATACGGGCTGCACCCGCGCGCGGCAGGGGCGGCGGTCGGGTACGGAGCGGCGGACCACCGCGGCACCGCGGGTCGCACCCCCGGCGAGGGCGCTCGCGCGCCCCTCGGCGCGCAGGGCGCGGGGAATGCTGTCGAAACCGAGATCAGTTGCGGCAGCGCCGAATTCGCGGCTGGTCAGCGTGTCGAAATCGGTGGTCGTGGTACGCATCGAACAAACCTCCAAGTTGGGCGGACCGGGTGGTGCTGGACGACTGACTCGATCATGTGTTCGAAGAACTGATGTTCGAATTTTTACCACGGCACACCGACAATGTCACTGATTTCCACGACATGCGTCGAACAGATGTTTGATCACGCGGGTCACACGGACTACAGTCGAGACACGAGTTCCCCGGCTACGCCACCGCGTAGGTTCGGGAGCGAATTCCGGTGAGCGACAGCAGTGAACGGAGGACGGCGGCGGTGAGCGAACACGGCGGCGTGGACGGTGGCGGTACAGCGAACGAAGGCGGACCGGTCGGTCTGGCAAACGGCAGCACCCCCTCCGAGACCTCCGGCACCGGTGCCGAACTCACCGCGCGCCAGCGCAGGGTCCTCGAGGTGATCCGCACCTCGGTGTCGGATCGGGGCTATCCACCCAGCATTCGGGAGATCGGTGACGCCGTCGGCCTCACCTCGACCTCCTCGGTTGCCCATCAGCTACGCGCGTTGGAACGCAAGGGCTATCTGCGCCGCGACCCGAATCGTCCACGCGCCGTGGACGTCCGGGGTCTCGACGAGACCGCCCTGCGCGCCACCGCCGGCAGCCCGCGACTGCGTGCGGTGAGCGCCGAGACCGAGGGCTCCGACGAGCACCCGATCCCGACCTACGTGCCGGTGCTGGGCCGGATCGCCGCCGGTGGCCCGATCCTGGCCGAGCAGGCGGTGGAGGATGTCTTCCCGCTGCCGCGCGAACTGGTCGGCGAGGGCGCGCTGTTCCTGTTGAAGGTGGTGGGCCAGTCCATGATCGACGCGGCCATCTGCGACGGCGACTGGGTGGTGGTCCGTCAGCAGAACGTGGCCGAGAACGGTGACATCGTGGCCGCCATGATCGACGGCGAGGCCACCGTGAAGACGTTCAAGCGCACCGGTTCCCAGGTGTGGCTGATGCCGCACAACCCCCTGTTCGAGCCGATCCCGGGTAACGACGCCCAGGTGCTCGGCAAGGTCGTCACGGTCATCCGCAAGATCTGACCGTGCCCGCACTGTCGTGACCCGGTGACCGCCCCGCAGACCGGTCGCCGGGTCACGACAGTCGCATTCGCTAGCTCCCCACCCCGGTCCACACCGCGTGCGCCCCGGAGTCTCCGACCCGGTAGGTCTGCCAGGTGGCGGCGGCCGCGACGGCGATGACCAGGACCGCGAGCAGCACCCGAGGCAGTCGCCCGACCGCTCGCCCGCGCCGCTCCCAGACGTGCAGCCAGCCCAGCAGCAGTGCCGAGATCAGCAGCGGCACAACGAAATACAACATCTGATCGCCGAGCTGCTGATGATGCCGCAGCGCCGGACTCCAGCCGAGCTTGTCGCCGAGCCACTCCCCCGCGTCCGTGGTGACGGGGGTCAGGGCCACCACGATCGCCGACAGTGCCACCGTCAGCCAGATCAACCGGCTACGCGCGGCCTGCCATAGCGCGCACAGCACCGCCAGCACAGCGGTCAACGGGACCAGCACCACGATCGCGTGCACGAGCAGGACATGGGCGGGCAGCCCATTGATAGTCGACATCCAGGCATCCTCTACTGACGTTTTCCCGTCCGGCGGGATTACCTGAACTACGAACTGCCCGTGTCACCGGTTCGACGGTGGGGCGACACGGGGTTTCGGTGCGGTTGTGCGGGATAAGGGCCGGGTGGATCAGTCCTGGTCGACGGAAACCACGATGCGACTGATCAACTGGGTGGGCGCTTCGTCCGCGCGGGTCGCGGGCATCGCCTCGGCCGAGGTGGCCGCCGCGGGCTCGGACGGTGCGGCCGGGACCTCGACCACAGTTGGCGCGACCGCCTCCTGAGCGGGAACGGCCGACAGGTCCGGGGTGGCGGCGACGGCATCGACCAGCGCCGAGACGGGACGCGCGGACGGTGCGGCCGCGGGCTGCTCGCCGGGGGCGAGGGCCGCCAGGCGGCGCGCCCGCAGATCGTCGCTCAGCACGGTGGTGACCTGATCGGGCGCGACCGGCGGCGGGGTGTGGACGATGCGGCGGGTGGGCTCGTCCGCCACGACCGGCGGCGCGGTGGGGACGGCCGCGACTGTGGGTGCGGCAGTGGGCAATCCGGCTCCGGCGAGAAAGCCGAGCACCTCGTACTGCGCGCCGGAGGTCATCACCGCGGAGGCCTTGTCATTGGCGATGAAGCCCTGATTGGCGCCGTAGACGCGGCGCAGCGATTCCAGCCAGCGGTGGTCGAGCACCCGGCAATCGGCCCAGGGGAAATATTCGAGACCGGTGCGGAGATAGAAGCGGTCGCCGATGCGGGCCTGCCGCAGGAGGTCGAGCAACCACGCGTCGACCAGATTCGGGGCGGCGTTGCGGTAGATGCGCGAGTGCGGAGTGAGGGTGCCGGTGGTGAATTCCGTGAACGCCTTCAGCAACTCGCCCGGAAACTCATCGGGTTTCCCGAAACCGAGGACATCCAAACCAAGAAGTTGCTCCGGAAGTTGGGCGGCAATCCTGCGCTCGTCATGCAGTTTGAACTTCCTATTGATGTTCTCAGTGCGCATTTGTCTCCGACTTCCAGTCCTTAATGCCCGAAACCCTAGCATGAACCCGACCGTTTCAAACTAGATTGGTCGGCCGCACAGACTACTGGTACGAACACGTCCGCAACAACTCGGCAACCTGCGGTTACCGGTAGCTCCGGACCGTCCCGAGCTCACCGGGGATAGTCACCGGTGATGATCTGTCCTTGCACCTGAAGGCCCGGATTGCCCGGCTCCCAATACTTTCCGTGCGCGGACACGGCAAACGGCATCCGGCAGACCACCGGCAGGCACACCGCACCCCCGGAAGAAGTGAAAACCGTTGCGAGGAATTCGCGATCCACGGGATTCGTGCCGTGCAGGTATCGACCGAGGACCGGCACCGGGTCCGCGAGGTCGGCGGTGGAGAATATATGAAAGGTATTGCGGTCCGGAGTGATCCCCACCAGTCGCAATTCGGACACATCGGATGCGTCTACGCCGGGAGTGCCGACGAAGATCACGGCATCCGCGGCCAGACCCGGTTCCCGGGCGGCGAAGCCGATGAGCGTGCCGCCGTAGCTGTGCCCGATCACGGTGGCACGCGCGGGCGGGCCCGGGTGGGTGGCGCGCAGACCGGACTCGAAGGCGTCGAGCAGAACCGCACCCTGACGCGCACGACGATCGCCAAGAGCATCGGACAGGGTCGGGGGCGCGTCGTAGCCGTACCAGGCGATGACCGCGGTGCGAGCCGAGGCATCGGCCCGATTCGCGGCACCGAGCAGGTTCCGCACCCGGTTCATCCCCTGGTCGATCTCATCGAGAGCGGAACCGGTGCCCGGGACGAAGGTCGCGACATTGCTCGCGGCATCCGGATTGCCCAGCGCGATGGCGGCATGCCCGTTCCCGTCGAGATCCAGCAGCAGCCGATTCGGTTCGGCCGGGCCGACTTCCGCGGCCACCGTTGCATAGCCGGTCAGCAAGTCGCGGGCCCGCTGGCGTTCGGCTTCCCAGTCGTGCAGCCGAATCCAATCGTGCGGGGTCGTCGGCAACTGCTGCCCGCGCGACCAGTCCGGGTGCTCGTCGGTCAGCCACCGCTGCCGGTCCCGGGCCGCTGCGGTCAGACGTGCCAGCGACAACCGGTTGTAGTGGTCACGCGCCAGTGCGGGTAGACCGTCCCGCGCGCCCAGCAGCGGATCGAACGCGAACAGCGCGTCCTGATCAGCGGGGGTCAACGACCGCCACAGCGCGCACAACTCCGACGGCTCATCAGGCAGCAGGGCGGTACCGCCGAGCACCGCCGCGACCCGCGAATCCAACTGTCCGACAGCGGGTTCCACCTCGAGTGCGGCCAACGCCACACCGGCGGCGGTCAACCTCGCCCCGGCATCCGCGTCGGTCGCACCCGCACAGTCCAGCAGCGCGATCAGCCGCGCCTGCATCCGCTTCGCCTCGGCATCCAGCCCCGCCTGAAAGATCAGATCCAACGCCAGATCCCCGGTTCCGCTCCGCGCCGCGGTCACTACGCCGTCATCCCCCACCCGGCACCCGTGCGCCCGAGCCTCACCTTCGAGCGCCTCCACCTCCCCACACACCCGCTCGAGCGTCCCCGCCGCAGCGAACGCATCAGCTATATCCACCAGCGCGGCACCAATGTGGTTCGCACACAGTTGCTGCTCAACCGCCCGAACCTCGGCCGCAGTGCCCGCAGCTCCCTGCCATTCGCCGAGTAGCGAATTCACCAGCTGGGCAACCTGGCCCATCACAGCGGTGAACTCCGAATCCGCCGCTGCGACAGCTTCACCGGCGGTAGCCGCCGCTGCCGCATGCCAGGCGCTCACCTGCGACATCGTCGCTCGCGTCACGCCGACTCCTCACTGCGGTCGGGGTCGAGTCTTGCGACTCCGCCGCGCTCAGGAGGCCGAGGGCAGGTACCTGTTCAGCTGGGCGGTCAGGGCGGAGGTGGTGTCCTCGTAGGTGGTTGCGCCGTGGTCGGCGGCGTCGGCGAAGGCGTTCAGTCCGCCTGCCATCCGGCGTAGGGCGGCCAGCAGTGGTGCGCCGAGTCCGGCGCAGGCCGTACCCGTGGCCGAATCGGGCATGGCCAGCCCGGCCTTCGCGATGAGATCCACCGGGTCGATGCCCGAGATGGCTTCCCCCTGGGCGCGGACCCCCGCCGCCATGATCCGGAGCGCCGTGAGATCGGCGCGCAGCATGTCCGTCATGCTTCCCCCTTCATCCGTTCCACACACTAACGGCGGGGGCTCGGGTGCGGAGGGGGGAGAAACCGGAATGTGGATAACACACGGGCTGTTCACATTCCGGCTGCTCAGTGCTCATTCACCTCGCGGTCCGAGGACATGCCGGGTGAGGCCGGGTCAGCCCTGGGCGCGTTCGCGGCGGGCGGCGTCGCGGGCCAGGGAGCGGTCGCGCTGTTCTTCGAAGCGGATGACGTCCTTGGCCAGCTGGTCGAGGTAGGTGGCGAGGCTGTCGCGGGTTTGTTCGCCGTGGGCGTCGAAATCGGTGCGCTCGAAGATGTTCCATTTGCGCAGGACCGGCCAGATCACCTCGTCGAGGTGCTGACGCAGGTCGTAGATGCCGTGTTTGGCGAGCAGGACGCTGTTGCGGCGGAAGTCCGGCATGCCCGCGCCGGGCATGCGGAAGTCGCGGATCACCGCGGCGATGGCGTCGAGCGCGTCGTCGGGGACCAGGTCCAGGGCAGCGCCGCAGATATTGCGGTAGAAGACCATGTGCAGGTTCTCGTCGGCGGCGATGCGGGCGAGCATGCGGTCGGCGACCGGGTCCTCGCAGGCGCGGCCGGTATTGCGGTGCGAGACGCGGGTGGCCAGTTCCTGGAAGGTCACGTAGGCGACGCCCGGTAGGACGGAGTGGTCGCCGGTGCCGGTGGGGTCGTCGACGCCCTGCCCGACGCAGATCATCCGGGCCTGCTCGAGGGCGACGGGGTCGACGCCGCGGGTGACGACCAGGTAGTCGCGCAGCACGATGCCGTGCCGGTTCTCCTCGGCGGTCCAGCGGTCGACCCAGGTGCCCCACACGCCGTCGCGGGAGAATGAGTCGGAGATGAGGCGGTGGTAGGAGGGCAGGTTGTCCTCGGTGAGCAAGTTGGTGATCATCGCGGCGCGCGCGACCTCACCGAGCCTGGATTGCCCCGGCTCCCAGTCGATTCCGCCCATCGCCGCGAAACTGCGGCCCTCGTCCCAGGGGACGTAGTCGTGTGGATGCCAGTCCTTGGCCAGCGACAGGTGGCGGTTCAGATTCGCCTCCGCCACCGGCTCCAGTTCGGCCAGCAGTGCCACCGGATTCATGGATTTCGCCACGGTCGTGTCCTCTGTTCCACGTCGTCTGCCGAGTCCCGATCCCACTGTGAGCCTACCCGCCCCCGCGACGAATAATCTTGCCGCCGAATGAAGAAGACCGGTCTACACCTGCGGAAACAGGTCGCCACGACCCCACCTGCCCGATGCCTGCTATTTGCCACCGGGCTGACCCGAGGTGAGCCCCGGCAGCCCCGCGTCGGGTTGCCCCGCACCGGCCTTGGACCCGATGTCCTTGTACCCGAACACCTTCCACCGCCCGTCGACCTTCATCAGATCCACGTACTCGGTCACCGACCCGGTGGTCGGCTCGGCCTGCCCCTTCGCCTTGCCCGTCAGCTTCACCACCGCCAGCACCCGGATCAGATTGTCGTTCTGGCTGATCACCGCCGAATCCGACACCGTCCCCGACATGTTGGCATCCGATTCGGACAGCAAACTCAGCAGCGCCTTGGTCTGCCGCACCTGCTCCTTCAACGTATCCGTCGTGGCCGCCGTCATGGCGTCGTTCCACTTCCCCATCCCCTTGTCCCCCACCGCGTCCACGGTGTACGCCGCCGCCAGAAAACCATCCCCTGCCCGCAGTGCCCCCTCCCGGTCCGCGGCTTGCGCGTCGAAACGCACCGCCGTCCGCCGCAGCGAGTCCCCCTCGGACGCGAAATGCCATGCGCCGAAACCCAATCCACCCACCAGCATCACGATGGCCAGCACCCCCGCGATCAGCACGGGGAACCGCACCGTGCCCGCACGGCCACGCCGCGAAGCACCGGGGCGCCGCATCTTCGCCGACCCGACCACCCGATCGGCAGCTGCGGATCTCACCCGCGTTGCCGGACTCACCGATGCGGCAGACACCCCGGGTCCCGCTCCGGCGTCCGCCACCGCGAGCACCGAATTCCGCTGTGGCGCAGGGTATTGCTCACCCCCAGTGCTACCTGTCGGCCCGGCGACCTGCGCCCGTCCATCGGCATTCACGAGCGCAGGAGTCTCCGCCGGGTCGTGCTGTTCCGTATCGGCAGGCGCGACAGCCTCCGTGGACGTGACGAGTTCTTCGGAAACGACAGCTTCAGCGGGCGCGGTCGCCGGGTGCGGGGCTTCATTGTCGAGGGCGGTCATTCGATCTCGGTCTTTCATTCAGCGCGGACTTTGGTCGGGCGCGGGGCTGGGCGTTCCAGTCGCGGGGACGGCGGGGGGCGCGGGGGTGGCGGCCGGCGGCGTGCCTCCGGCGGGGCCATAGCTCTGAACCTTCCAGTGGCCGTCGATCTTTCGCAGGTCGATCAGGGCGGCACTGGAACTGGTACCGGGCTGGGGATTGCCGGGGTCGGTGCGACCGGTGGATTCGATGACGGCCAGCACGGTGACGGCGTCGGGCGCTTGGGAGACCACCCCGCTGTCGGTGATGGTGCTGCTCATTTCGAGGTGAGCGGCTACCAGCTTCTGCAGGACCGTTTTCCACTGGGCGAGCTGGTCGTGCATGGAGTCGGTGGTGGCGGCGAGGACCGACTGTTCCCAGCGGTCGAGGCTGCCGTCGTTGACGGTGAACATGGTGGTGAGGAAGTCGGTTCCGGCCTTGGTGGCGGCGTCGCGGTCGGTGACGCGAGATTGGGAAGCGCGAACTTCGGTGACGGCGTGGTGGCGGGTGTAGGCGAAATACCCGCAGGCCGAACCGGTTCCGGCGAGCAGCACCGCGGCGGCCGCCGCCGCGGCGAGCAGCTTCGGGCGGGTGACCGCGAGCTCCCTGGTGTACCAGCCCCGCAAACCACCCCGGCGGGTCTCGGACCTGCGGGCGGGCCGTGGTCGCGCGGGCCGGGCAGCGACTCCCGAGGCATCGGTGTCGGATGCCGACCCGGTCGCGCGCGCGGGGGATTCGTCATCGACTGCGCTGGGGGCGATTTCGTCGATTTCCGACGGGGTGGCCGGAGTGTCTTCGGTGGTGGTCATGCGCGGTTCCTAGCGGGGTGTTTCGGGTGCGGCGGATGGGGTGGGCCCCGAGGCTGGGGCGGCGGTGAGGTCTGCGGTCAAGGCCTGGTCGCCGCGTCCGGAGTCGATGGCCTTCCAGCCGGAGTCCTGTCGCCCGAGTTCCACCCAGACCGCGGAGGTGGTCTTGACGGGTGCGGTGGTCTGGAAGTTCTCGGTGGTCTCGGTGAGCTGCGCGATGACCCGAATGCCCTTGTCGGTCTGGGCCGCGCAGGCCGCGTCGGCCACGGTCGCTGATTTGCGGAGCTTCCCGGCCTTGATCAGCTCGCTGTTGTCCTGCGCCACCTTCGGCGTGGCGAAGTAATCGTGGATGGGTCCGGCGGACAGGGCGGCCATGCGCGGGGTCCAGTCGTCGGGTTTGCGGTAGTCGAAGTTGTTGGCGGCCACCAGGAAATCGGTGCCTGCCGTGATGGCCGCGGTGCAGTCGGCTTCCTTGCGGCGGTAGTCGGCGAGGCTGCCCATGAGGTCGTGGTTGCGGTCGGACAGGTCCCAGTTGCGGTAGCCCAGAACGGTCAGCACGGCGGCCACTGCCAGCAGTGCGGCCGTGAGCCCCAGTATCGGGATGCGGAGTCCGCCGTCCTCCCATCCGATCCAGCGCGACCTCACAGGTCCCCCTTCCGAAGTCTTCACCAATGTCCTTGTCCCCCAACCTCAGTGCGGAATATCTACGAGCAACCGGAAACCCTTGCCGTCCGGGAAGGCGGCTTGCAGGCCGTCCATGGTCTTGCCCAGATCGACGTAGGAGTTCTCGAGCGGGTCGAGTAGATATGGGCGGATCACCTCCAGCGCGGGCCCGCCCTTCTGCACCAGCACCTGCAGGTAGTTCATGAGCTTGCGCAGCAGCGGGATCAACGGGACCAGCTGGGTGCCGCCGCTCTGCACGGTGATGTCGATGAATTGGTCCAGCAGCGCGGGCAGTTCGGGCGCGAGCGTGGTGGCCAACCGGTCGGCGGAGGAGCGCAGCAGGGTGAGCTTCTCCCCCGTGGATTCGGAGGCGGCCCCGGCCGCGAAACCCAGGAGCCGCTGGATGA
The DNA here is from genome assembly GCF_045161165.1 of Nocardia sp. NBC_00511. Classification (NCBI taxonomy): domain Bacteria; kingdom Bacillati; phylum Actinomycetota; class Actinomycetes; order Mycobacteriales; family Nocardiaceae; genus Nocardia; species Nocardia sp. NBC_00511. Next base: position 884,996 of record NZ_CP107849.1, on the reverse strand, counting down.
GTTCGCGGTTCTGCCGCATGGTGGTAGCGAACATGCTGCCGGATTCGACCAGCTTCTGGATGCTCGGTCCGACGCCGTCGATGGCGGTGTCGGCTCCGCTGAGAATGGTGTTGATGCTGTCCGGGTCGAGCTGCGTCATCACCCCCTGCAGCCCGCCGAGCGCCCGCGCGATGGTCAGCGGCGCCACCACCTGCCCGCCCGGCACCACCGCGCCGTCCGGAAAGTACGGCCCGCCGGTCGATTTCGGCGCGAAGTTGATGTACTGCTCGCCGACCGCGGACAGGTTGGCGACCGTCACCTCGGCGTCGGCGGGTATCCGGTACTTCGCCTCGACCCGCAGCGCCGCCCGCACGCCGCCCTCGGCCTTGGCCAGCGACTGCACCCGCCCGACCTGCAATCCGTTCAGCGTGACCGGCGAAGTCTGCATCAGCCCACCGGAATTGGGCAGCAGCACGCTCAGCGAATAGGTGCTCGCACCCGGCTTGAACCCGAATACTCCGTAGGTGAGGTACAGGGTGGCGCTGACCGCCATCAGCACCATCGCCAGTCCGGAGACCAGTATTTTGCGGGTCATCGCGTCAACCCCACCAGTTTCAGGATCGGATTCACCCGATCACGGAAGGCCTGCTCGTTGGCGGCCGTGATGCGGGCGTCGGTGTCCGGGTCGCCGGTGAGCGCCGAGGCCGGGGTCTGCGGCACCACGTCGGAGAGCTGGATCGCGGGAAACCCGCGCGCCGACAGGAACGGCACGATCTTGTTGGTCAGCAGTGCGTCGACCGAGGCCAGGGTGCGCGGCATCTGGTCGGGGGTGGCGATCACGGCCTGCGCCAAGGGAGTCCACACATCCAGGAAGCGGTTGATGGCATCGACCCGCGGCTTGACCTTCGGATTGTTCGGGTCGATCAGGTACTGACCCGCGAAGGAGGCGACGTCGCTGATGGAGTCGATGAAATAGAAGATGTCCGGCGCCACCTGCTGGATGACCCCCAGCAGCACCGGTGCGTCGTCGAACACGAACTTCCAGACGTCGTCGGCCTGCCGGAAGGTGTCCAGCGCGGCGGTGGCATTGTCGAGGATCGCGCTGAGCTGCCCGGTCTTCTCACCGATGCGGTCGATGCTGACCGACAGTTTGGTCATGAAGTCGCGGAAGTCGCCGGTGTCGGCGGGGAACGCCTGGTTGACGCTGCTGACGAAGCTCTGCACGAACGGCACATTGCCGCCGGTCACCCAGCTGACCACGGCGGTCATGTACTGCTCGACGCTGGTGGCCTGTTTGGTCTGGGTGATCGGGATGACCCCGCCCTGACCGAGGGTGCGGCCCGAAACATGTTCCGGGATACTGAGTTTGACGAAGGTGTCGCCGAACAGCGTCTGCTGCGCCATCTCGACCCTGGTCTCTACCGGCAGGTGCACCGCGGTGTCGATGACCAGCACCGCGGTCGGCTGATAGTAGGGCTGCTGATCGGCGGGCAGTTCCGGCACGCTGGCGTCGGGGCGCGGCCGCACGCTCACCGATTCCACCAGCCCGACCTGTGCGCCGTTGAGTTCCACCTTGGTCTTGAGCGGCAGCGACAGCACGTTCCCGAATTCGACCCGCACCTGGTAGGTCGGTTTCCCGTAGCGGGTGCCCGGTAGCGGCAGGTCCAGGGGCCGCACCGCGCAGCCGGTCACCGCCAGCACCGTCATGATCCCGAGAAGCGCTGTGCGCCAGTGTCTTCCACGCATTCCCATCATTTCCCCCCGGCCGCCGACATGACCAGCTGCACCAGCCCGAGATCCATGCTTTCGCCGGGCCCGAAGCCCCGATCACACGGCGGATACCAGGGTTTCGCCAGCGCGCACACGTCCTGCGCCAGCCCCGGGTCGATGCGGAAGCTGGGCGGCACATACTGCAATTTCCCGGCACCGAGCTGCTCGTCGAACAGGCGCATCGCGCCCTGTAGCGCGGGCGGGATGCTCTGGATGAATCCCACGTAATCCTGGGTGTGGTCGAGGATCTTGGTGATCACCGGCATCGCCCCGTCGAACCCCGCGACGATGATGCGACCCCACTTGTAGGCGAGCAGGTTGGCCAGCGGCGGCACCCACACCGCGATATCGCTGAGGATCTGGGTGAGGTCGGGCAGGATCCGATTGGCGATGTCCATGGCGTCGGTGGTCGCCGAAATCAGGAAATCGCCGTCGCTGACCCCCTGGTCCAGATTCTGGCTGATCTTGCGGAACTCCTTGAGGATCGCGCCGACCAGATAGTTCGCCCCCGCCGCCGAATCACCCAGCACCTCGGAGACATTGCGGATGGCCCCGTTCAACGGGACCGCACTGTCGTGCACCTGCCGGGCGATGCGGTCGAGCGAATCGCCGAGCACGGTGGGCGGGGCCTGCTGTAGTGGCGCGTCGTGCGGTTTGCCGGTCAGGTCCTCCGACAGATTGGCGATGGCGCGCATGGCCTCGGTGAAGCCGACCGGAGTCTTGGTGCGCTCCCGGGGAATACACGACCGGTAGTCGAAGGTCCCGCCACCGTTGTAGGCGGGGCCGAGTTCCACCCGCCGGTCGGTGACGATGGAGTTGGCGATGGTGACCGCGCCCAGATTCTGCGGCAGCCGCACCTTGCGGTCGACGGTCATCTTCACCCGCACGCCGTCGGTCTCGGGTTCGATCTCGGTCACATTGCCGACCTGGATGCCGAGCATGGTGACCTTGTTGCCCTGGTAAAGCCCTACGGCGTCACGGAATTCGGCACAGATGTTCAGTGGCGCCGCGGTGCTGTCGTAGTACTGCTTGCCGGTGACCGCCACGACACCGCCCATGACGACGGCCACAACCCCCACCGCCGCGGCGATTTTGGCCCGGACGGAGCGGGGAACGAAACGACCACGGAACGCGCCCAATGGATTTCGCATACTCAGCACCCCGGCCTTCCCTGCGGGCACAGCGGCGTATCGGTGACGACCGCCCCCGACTGATCGACCTTCACGTAGGGGTTGTCGGAGTTGCGCGCGAACCACTCCAGCAGTTGCGCGAGATTGGTGTTCAGGCTGGCCATGGCGTCCTTGTTGCGCAGTAGTTCGGCCACGGATTTGTCGAGGGTGTCGTAGAGCGGTTCCAGCACCGGTCCGAGCTGCTTGTCGGCGAAGGAGAAGATCGGCGTGAGGTAGTCGAAGGCGCGGCGCAGCTGCCCGACCAGGTTGACCAGACCCTCACGGTTGCCGGCGATCACCCGGTACAGGTCCAGGACGTGCTGTCCGGCCAGTTGTAGCCGGTCGAGCTTGTTCATCAGCGTCTCGAGGTATTCCTTGGCCACGTCGAGGGCGCGGGCGAACTCGTCGTGGCGTTGAATCACGATGGCGGACAACCGATTGACGCTGTCGAGGATGCCGTTGAGCGCCTGCGGCTGCTGATCGAACGCGCCCGCGAGCTTGGCGATGGTGTCGCGGAGCTTGCCGACGTCGAGGGCGGCCAGGGCGGGGGTGGCGTTCTCGAGGGCGGCCGTCAGGTCGTAGGGGGTGCGGGTGTGTTCGCGCGGAATGATCCGGCCCGCCGCACTGTCCTTGCCCGCCGGTTCGATCGAGAGGTACCGCCCGCCGATCGGGGTGAGCAGCCGGATGGCGATGTGCGAGTCGACGCCGACCCTCACCTTGCTGTCGAGTCCGAAGGCGATCTCGGCGTGATCGCCGACCAGCGTCACCGCGCGCACCTTGCCCAGCGAGATCCCCGCGACCCGCACATCGTCGCCGTTGCGCACGTCGCCGGAGTTGCTGAAGTCGGCGCGATACACGGTCTCCCCGAACGGAATGACGAACGCGCCCACCGCGGCCAGCAGGGCCGCCACAGTGACGAGGACGGCGGCGATGCCGACCCGGAATTCGAAGCTGGTCTGCGCCTGCGCATCGCGAACCACCATGCGCGGCATCCGAATTCTCATTTGCACGCCTCCATGCGCTCGGTGCCCATGACGATGGTGGTGGGGATGGGCAGCCCACTCAGGCAGCTCCACCGGTCCCCCGACTTCGGTTCCAGCGTCAGGGTGTTCAGCGTTCGCATGGCCAGCGGCGCGGCCGCGAGGGTCTCTCGGATGAAGGTCACCATGTCCGGTCCGAGCTGCTCGTTGTAGAGCCGCTCCATGCCGGGGAAGTTGTCGTAGTAGATGCCTGCCAATCGATCCAGCAGCGGCATGGCGGCGTCCAGCCCCGGAATCGCCTTCTGGATCAACCCGTTCAGCGAATCCAGTCGCCCGTACACGGTGTCCACCAGATCCAGGACCTGGGTGATCATCTGGTCGATCTTCGGTGACTGCCCTTGGAAGCGGCTGACCAGCCCCGACAGGTTGTCCGCCAGCAGCGTCACCACCGGCTCCTGATTCGAGGCCACCGCGATGATCTGCTCGAGGCTGTCCATGACCGGCCCGAGTCCGCGCCCGTCGCCGGACACCACCAGCAGCAGGTTCTCCAGGAACTTGTCGACCGAGCCCGAGGACAGGGTGTCGAAGATGGGCCGGACGGCGTCGAAGAGTTCGGAGATGTCGAAGGAGCCGTGGGTGCGCTCGATGGGAATGGCGGTGCCCGCCGGGATCTTCCGGCCCGGCGCGGCCTTCTGCTGCAAGGCCAGGTACCGGTCGCCGATGAGCGAGGAGAACAGCACCGCGACCTCGGTGTTGTCGTACACCTCCTGGCTGTCGGCGACACTGAATTCGACGTAGGCGACGGCCCCGTCGAGCTGGATGCGGGTCACCTTGCCGACCTGCACGCCCGCCATCCGCACATCCGAACCCTCCTTGAGGCCGGAGACGTCGGAGATGTGGGCGGAGTAGCCGTGCACCGGATCCCGGACCGGAGTCTGCAACGCGGTCCACACCATCGCGCCCATCAGCGCGATGACGATACTCACCAGAACCAGCCGAATCGCCGCTGTGCGAACGGATTTCATCGCTGACCTCCCTGCGTGCCGAACAGTCCGGGCGGAATCGCGAGGCCGGGAATCTGCGGCAGCCCGGGCAGGACCGGCTGCTGCGGTGAGGCCGCGACCGTCTTGGGATCGCCTGCCAGATAGGGCAATCCGGCCAGCAGCAGCTGGATGTTCAGCGCGACCGAGCCGTCCGGGCCCGCCACGAAGGATTTGTCGATGGCATCGAGCAACCGGGGAATCCTGGAGTAGAAGCTGGAGAGTCCGTCGACCGCGCCGCTGATCGGCTTCACGATGCTCACCAGCGCGTCGAGCACCGAGGCGAAACCGGTGTTGGGGAAGATCTTCAGCGCGTCACCGATGACCTGACCGACCAGGCTCACGATGGCTTCCAGATCGTCGTGATGGTCGACCAGGAAGGAGATGCGCGCGGACTGCTCGCGGAACAGGGTCAGGGCGGAGCGCGCGGTACCCGACAGGCTCGCGGTGAACTCCGCGCCCTGCTGGATGCCCGGGCGCGGATCCACGCCGACCAGCATCTGATCGCCGAGCTTCATCCGCCCGAGATCGATTGCGGTGGAGATCATCTTGCCGATCCCGTCGGCACTGCCCTCGAAATCCAGCACCTTGCCGATGCGCCCGATCGGCCCCGGATCGATCTTGCCCAGCTGCTCGCCGACCATCCGGATGATGGTGGTGACGGTGACGGTCTGACTGTCGCGCGGCAGCGTGATGGTGGCGTTGTCGGCCAGCCGATTTCCGCGCGGTCCCAGATAGAACAGCTCCAGCGCGGTCATGCCGAGGGTATTGGAGGAGACGAACCGGGCCCGCACATTGTCGGCGAGGAATTCCGCGTTCGCCGGATCCACCGCGATCCGCACGAATTGCTTGTCGGCACCGCGACTTTCGACGGCGGTGACCGCACCGATGCGCAGCCCGTCCATCTTCACGTCCGCACCGTCGACGATGCCCTCGCCGACCTGTTCGGCCTCGATGTTGACGATGAACTTCGGCGTGAAACCGCCCTTCGCGTAACTGGTGAACAGCAGCGACAGCACCAGCAGCACCGCGCCGCCCAGCACCCCCGTCACCAGCAGCTGCCACGGTTTCGGACCGCGCCCGTTGATGGCCTGATATCTGGCGATTCCCATGCGCTATCCCGTAATTCGTATATCGCTGACGAGGACTCCCCACAGCGCGGTGGTGAGCGTCAGATCCAAGATGATGATCAGCACCAGGCTGGCGCGAATGGCACGCCCCGACGCCACCCCGACGCCTTCGGGCCCGCCCGAGGCGTAGAAGCCGTAGTAGGAGTGCACCAGGATGATCACGATGACGAACACGACCGCCTTGAACAGCGACAGGAACACGTCCTTCGGGTTCAGGAAGGCCTGGAAGTAGTGGTCGTAGGTGCCGCCCGCCTGGCCGTGCACCACCTTGATGAAGAACGCGGTCGCGAAGTAGCTCGCGGACAGCGACGCCAGGTACACCGGGATCACGATCAGCACCCCGGCGATCACCCGGGTGGTCACGACGAACGGAATCGGTTCCACCGCAGTCGCTTCCAGTGCGTCGATCTCCTCGGAGATGCGCATGGAACCGATCTCGGCGGTGATGCGGCAGCCGGCCTGCGCCGCGAAGGCGATGGCCGCGATCAGCGGGGCCAGCTCCCGGGTATTGGCGAAGGAGGAGATGAACCCGGTCAGCGGGCCCATGGCCAGCATGTCCAGCAGCCGGAACGCCTCGATGCCGATCATGGCCCCGGTCATCAGGCCCATGAACACCACCACCCCGACGGTGCCGCCGCCCACGATGACGCGGCCGTTGCCCCAGCCGATATCCATGAACACCACGCCGATCTGGCGGCGGTAGCGGTGCAGCGTGCGCGGCACCGCGCGCAGCACGTGATAGGCGAAGGCGAACTGGTGTCCCAGCCCGACCAGCGGCACCAGCGTATTCGCGGCGCGCTCGAGCGAATGCGCGCCCAGGGCACGGTATTTCGATGGCAGCACCATTCAGAACCCCAAGTTGTCCGGAAACCAGATCGTCAGCAGCTGGGTGATGAGCACGTTGGCCGCGAAGGTGGTCATCACGCCGAGCACCACGGTGGCGTTCACGCAATCGGCCACCCCCTTGGGACCGCCGGACGCCTCGAACCCGCGTTGACTGGCCACCAGCACCACCAGGATTCCGAAGACCACCGTCTTGACGACGGCGATGATCAGATCCCGGGTACTGGAGAAGGCCGCGAAGGAATTGAAGAACGCGCCGGGCACCCCGCCCTGTACCAGCGTCATGGTGTAGATCGTCGACATGCCGACGAAGACCACGAGAATGCACATCAGCGGCCCGACCAGGAACATGGCGGCCAGCCGCGGTGCGACCAGGCGATGATTGGGGTTGATGCCCAGGGTGCGGATGGCGTCGATCTCCTCGCGGATCTTGCGCGCACCCAGGTCGGCGGCGACCGCGGCCCCCACCGCGCCGCCCATGAGAATGCCCGAGATCATCGGGGCCGCCTGCCGAATCACGCCGAGGCCACCGGCCGCACCGGCCTGTGAGGTGGCCCCCACCTGCGCCGCCAGCGATCCCGCCTGGATCTGGATGATCGCGCCCAGCGGCACCGAGATGAGGATGGCCGGCCAGCCGGACACGCTCATCATGAACCAGGCCTGGGTGAGGGTTTCGCGCCACGGATGTCGCAGCCGCACGATGTCGCGGACCAGACCATAGACGGAATCCACTGTCAGCAGCACGAATCGGCCGAAGGTGCCGATCGAGCCGAGCAGGGTGGTCCAGGCCCACAGCACCAGTGCGACGATGGGGCGCACGATCGGCGGTACCGCGGCGAGCAGTGGGGGCAGCGGCGTGAGCGCACCGTCGGGTAGCGAATCATCGGCCGCCGCTTCGGGTTCGGGCTGGTGAATAGCCACGGCGTTCACCTCGGCCCGGCCCGGCGTTCGGACACCTGCATCGGAAATCTCCCCACCAACTCGTCTGAGACAGATGAGCTGCTTGTCTTTACACGCCACGGACAGCGCTGTCCACGACTTCGGATGACCCGATCGATCGCTACGGGGCCCACCACGCCACGACCGGCTGCGGCTGTGGATCGACGCCGTCGCGGGCCAGGGTGAGGGTGTCGCGAGTCAGGCGCACGGCGATGCCCGCACCCGACCCTGACCAGTCGCCGCCACCCGCGAGACCGACGCGGATCGGCGTGCCGGTGGCCAATTCATAAGCCTTGAAATAGGTTCCGCACACCACGAAGAGCGTCTGCGCGGTGGATCCGACGACGCTGGCGTGATCCCACTCGTCGCAGCGTGCGGAGGTCCCGTCACCGCTGAACCAGCCGTATTGATTGGCCGACTTGTTGTCGAAGCCGGGAATCGCGGGCGTGGCGGCACCGGTGTACGCGGCCGCACCGGGCACCTGCGCCGGAGTGGTCTCCGGTGCGGTCAGCGGCCGCGCGGTGGTCGTCGTCGGCTTCGGCGGAGCGGAGGCCGTCATGGTGACGGCGGGCGACTGGGCGACCACGACGATCGGCGGCGGCGAGCCCAGATGGGCCCGGAACCACAGGGCCGCACCGGTTCCCGCACCCAGGAGCACGAATGCCACGACCAGTCCGGCGGCGGTGGCGAAGCCCGAACCCGGTGGATTGCGCATTCCCGCCACCGGGCCCTCCTTCAGAAACTGGTCAAACCGACTGAGACAGTTGCTAGCATACTGTGATTCACGACGCACGCAAGGACCATTTGCGATCATGCTCACATTGGAGTGAACACGAATATGATTCTGCCCAAAGCACTCTCGTTCGCATTGACAGCCGTTGCTCTGTCCCTGACACTTTCCGCCTGCGGCTCCGGGAACGTCCGCAGCAGCGATATCACCATCACCGTCGCGCCGACCAGCAGCACCGCCGCGACCGGCGCACTACCCGCCGCGATGACCGCCGACCAGTTGCAGACCAGGCTCCAGGACCTCTTCGGCAAGGGTCGCCAGGTCAGCGACGATCAGCGCCTGGCCATCGTGGCGGGCGGCGAGAAGTTCCGCGCCGATCTGCCCAACCTGCAGAAGGCCATCTCCGAGAACCCCAACGCCGCCTTCGGCGTGGTCCAGGATTCGGTGGCGCTCAACGGCGACACCCTCGAGGCCGAATTCTGGCTGGACAAGGACGGCAACGGCAATCGCCGGTCCGCGCCCATCGACCTGACCGCGGTGAACGGCGAATGGAAGATCCCGGTCTCCGAGATCTGCGGCATCCTCGCCCAGACCGACTACAAAGCACCGGCCTGTCAGTCGTAGCCGGACACTCGCCAGGGGAGTTGCGATCGTGTTCCATCGGATGGGGCGCTGGACCTACCGCGCCCGCTACAGCGTCATCGCCGGATTCATCGCCCTGATGGCGATCTCCGGGATCTATGGCTTCGGCTACCAGGACAAGCTCACCGCACAGGGATTCTTCGACGACACCAGCCAGTCGGTGCGCGGAACCCAGCTGGCCGACAAGACCTTCGGCCGCGACTTCGACGGCGATGTCATCGCCCTCTACTCCGCGCCGCCCGGCCGGCACATCACCGATCCGGATATCGAGGCCGCGGGCAAGGCGCTCACGGCGCGGCTGCTCACCGACCACCACGATCAGATCAAGGACGTCAGCGGGTACTGGAACGGCAGCCTCGGCAAGACCCGCTTCATCGACGAGTCCCGGACCCGCGCGTTCATCAGCATCGGCCTACAGGGCACCGGTGATCAGGACAGCGTCGACTGCTACCACCGAATCAAGGACGCGCTCGCCGTCCCGGGCCTGAATCTGCAAGTGGCGGGCCGGGTTCCGGTGGCCGATGCGGTCGGGCTGACCATGCAGGCCGATATCGCGCGCATGCATCTGATCGCGCTGCCGCTGGTGGCGGTGGTGCTGTTCTTCGTATTCGGTGGTGCGGTCGCCGCCGCGCTGCCGCTGATCATCGGCGGGCTCACGGTGCTCGGCTCGTGGGGTGTGATGCGACTGCTCACCCACGTGATGGCCGTACACCAGTTCGCCGACGCCGTCATCTCGCTGATCGGACTCGGGCTCGCCATCGACTACGGACTGTTCATGGTGAGCCGCTTCCGCGAGGAGATCGCCGAGGGCAGATCCACCGAAGCGGCGGTGCGGGTGGCGGTTTCGACCGCCGGGCGCACCATCGTGTTCTCGGCGACCATCATCGTGGTGTGCGTGGCCGGGGTGCTCATCTTCCCGATGACGTTCCTGCGATCGGTGGCGCTGGGCGCGCTGACGGCGGTCGCGCTGGCGGCGCTGCTGTCCATCACCGTGCTGCCCGCACTGCTCGCGGTGCTGGGAAAACGGGTGGACGCCTTGGGATTGCGGCGCATCGCCCGCACCCGCACCACCGCGCAGATCGACGCCTCGTTCTGGTCGCGGCTGGCCACCTGGTCGATGCGGCGGCCCCGGCTGCTCGCCTACCCGATCATGCTGGTGCTGCTCGCGCTGATCCTGCCGTTCCTGCACGTGCAGTACGCGGGGCTGACCGAGAAGTACCTGCAACCGGGCAATGAAACCCGTTCGGCCCAGCAGGATTTCGACGCCGTGTTTCCGACCGAACGAACCTCGCCGATCAAACTGGTCATCGACGGCGCGGACCGACCGACCCTGTCGGCCATCCTCGGCGCGGCGAACAAGACGCCCGGACTCACCGGCGAATTCCAGAAGCCGTTCTCCAGCGGGGTGGCTCCGGAGGGCGTGAACCTCAAGGTGTTTCAGGCCGGACTGGCCGATCCGGGCAGTGCCGACACGGTCATCGACCGGCTGCGCACTCTGTCGCCGCCCACCGGAGTGACCATGTACGTCACGGGACTGCCCGCGCTGGAACGCGATTCGATCCACGGGGTGATCCGTCGCCTGCCCTGGCTGCTGGTCATCCTGGTGGTCGCGTCGTTCCTGATGATGTTCCTGGCCTTCGGCTCGTTCGTGCTGCCGCTCAAGGCGGTCGCGGTCAGCGCGCTGAGCCTCACGGCCACCCTGGGATTCCTGTCGTTCGTGTTCTACGACGGGCACGGGGCCGGACTGCTCGACTTCACCCCGCAGCCGCTGAGCTTCCCGGTGCTGGTGATCATCATCGCCATCATCTTCGGGCTGTCCACCGACTACGAGATCTTCCTGCTGTCACGAATGTCCGAGGCTCGTGAAAGAGGCGCGGACACAGCGGAATCCATTCGCCACGGCACCGCGCACACCGGCGGGATCATCACCGCGGCGGCACTGGTGCTGATCGTGGTGACCGGCGCGTTCGGCCTCTCGAATCTGGTGCTGATGAAGTACATCGCCTACGGCATGATCGTGGCGCTGCTGCTGGACGCCACCGTGATCCGCATGCTGCTGGTGCCCTCGATCATGCGGCTGCTCGGTGACCGCTGCTGGTGGGCCCCGGGCTGGGCGAAGCGCCTGCACGCTCGAATCGGGTTGACCGAATACGAGATCCGCGCCGACGCGGACCCTGCTCCGGAGGAGGTCGCGGTATGAGCGGCCTTCGACACCCGGCGATGCTGCTCGCGGGCGGGCTCATCGGACTGACGCTGCTGAGCCCGCGGGCGGAAGCCGAGCCCTCGATGGAAGCGATCGATTGTTCGGCCACCCGCTCCGAAGGCGCGCTGCTGATCGTCGACTGCGTCAATCCGGATTCCATGCCGGGCGTGGTCGATATTCTCTACGCCTGTAGTACACCGTTGGATTTCGATCATCGAATGCTCTTCGACGAACCGGGAAATCCGATCGGGGCCGGAGCGAACTTCCACGCGGTGCGCGATTGCGGTCCCGACCAGGTGGTGGTGCTGCGTCAGGTGGTGGGCTACACGCGGCGGCAACTGGACGATCAGTCGGTGCGGCAGCGGCAAATTCGGGAAGAAAGAGACCGGGAGGCCGGTAGGTGAGGCACTCCACTATTCCGACAAATACCTGCACCGAGATCGGAATGCGGGCTTTCACAGCAACTATCGGTTAATGTCGAGCAGCATAAATGCGATTCGACAGGGAACTACGTCTGCGATACCTGAGGAGGGGCAGATGTCGGTTGTTCCCGCACCTGCGCGGAAGGCTCTACCCACCATCGTTTTCACCGCACTGATCGCCGCCGCGGCGGTGTGGCAGCGCGACGCGGTGGGCAGCGGAATACACGCACTGGCGGGAGCCGATCCACGCTGGCTGGCGGTGGCGGCGGTGGCCACCCTCGCCCTGTGGCCCACCTCGGTGGTCATGCTGCGCGGCACGATTCCGGCGCAGACCTCGGCCCGGCAACTGCTCGCGCTGCAACTCGCGGTGCCCGCCATCGGCCTGGTGCCCGCGGCCTCCCTGCTGCTGCGCCTGCGCTTCCTGCGCCGCACCGGACTCAGCCACGCGGGCGCGGTCGCGTCCATGACCCTGCTGGGTTTCGCGGCGCTCATCGTGCGAGTGCCGCTGGTGGTGATCGCCGCACTGGCCGCGCCCAGCCTGATGAGCCGCACCGGAGCCCAGCCGCCCTGGCACGACCTCGGTAGCCGCGCCTCGCACTGGCTGCATCGTTCGGCACTGGACAATCCGTGGCGGACAGCGGGAATCGCGACCGTGGCGCTGGTGGTCGTGGCGCTGCTGATCGGTATCGGAGTGCTCGCACTGCGCCGCCGGGTGGCCGCGCACGGCGGGTGGCGGGAATCGGCCGGACGGCTGCGGCACTTCCGGGCCGATGCCCGGCAGGCCTGGAAATCCGTGGCCGCCATCGTGGTCCGGCCGCATCGCGCGGCCGCACTGTGGATCTGCGCACTGCTGCAACCACTGCTGATGGTGGTGGCGCTGTGGGCGGTGCTGCACGCGGTGGGTGCGAACCTCAGCCTGCCCGACACCTTCGTGGTGGAGCTGGTCTCGGTGGCGCTGGCACCGCTGCTGCCCTCCCCGAACGGCATGGCCACCAAGGAGATCACCATCGCGGCCGGACTCACCGCGGTCGCGGGTCTGACCGCGGGAGTCGCGGTGGGCGCGGCCCTCGGGTTCCGACTGCTCACCTTCTGGTGTCAGATCCCCTTGGGCCTGGCCTCATTCGCCTATCTGAATCACCGCAAGGCCATTTGGGCGGCACCGCAACGCCGTTCGAGCCCCCGGCAGGGCTCGCCGGCGGTTGCGGCTAGTTGTTGGGCTTGCAGTCGATGGTCGCGAACTTCGCGTCGCCGCCCCACTGGGTCTGGGCCAGGCCCTGCGCCTGCCGCTTCTTACCGGTGCTCGGGAACACCGTGATGGTCGGCAGCGACTCCCCCGTCCAGGTCTGCGCGGTGCAGGTGTAGTTGGTGGCCGCAGCCTGGGCGGGCGCGGGGTTCACCGAGGCCAGGATGGGCGAGAGGGCCAGTGCCGCGATGGGCAGACCGGCCAGGTACTTCATGCTCACGTCGAACTCCTCATGATCGTGATGAGCGGGGCGAAACAGCAGACCGGATTCTCGCATGCTCTCGGCGCGCCCGCCGTCGAACCTCGCGATCATGGCACACGATGAGGCGGCACTTTCCGCGCGTGCGACGCGTTGATCAGCGTAAGTGCGGTCACTACGAAGGAGTTCGCCATGTCGCTCGTCGGATCCCTGCTCGGGTTGGCCCTGACCCTGTTCATGCTGCTGCTGATCGCGCGCCTGATCATCGACTGGATCGGGGTGCTGGGCGACAGCCCGCCCTGGGTGCTGCGCGCCCGCGCCGTCATCTACCGCTGCACCGAACCGGTCATCGCCCCGGTCCGCCGGGTGCTGCACCCGGTGCGGCTGGGTGGACTGTCGATCGATCTGGCCTTCACCGCCGTGTTCATCGCCGTGCTCGTCCTGCGCGCGATCGCCTACAGCCTGTGAGCGAACCGGGCGCGGGAATAACCTCGGAGTCCGGGGCTTTGGCACCGGGCATGACCAGTACCGCACTGCTGCAGGACGCCTTCTCCCGGATTCAGCACAATGTGCGCGGCGCGGTCGAGGGCCTCAGCGACACCGATCTGGGGTTCCGGCCGGACCCGGGCGGCAATTCGATCGCCTGGCTGATCTGGCACCTGACCCGGGTGCAGGACGATCACGTCGCCGAGGTGGCGGGCGCGGAACAGGCGTGGACGAGCGCGGGCTGGGCCAAGCGCTTCGGTCTGCCCTTCGCCGAATCGGCCACCGGCTACGGCCACACCGCCGCGGAAGTCGCTGCGCTGGACGGCATTCCGGGCGAGCTGCTGCTGGGCTACTACGAGGCCGTGCACGACCGGACCCTCGCCTACGTCGCCACCCTGACCGACGCCGACCTGCCACGCGTCGTCGACACCCGCTGGGATCCACCCGTCACCCTGGGTGTGCGCCTGATCAGCGTGATCGACGACGATATCCAGCACGCCGGGCAGGCCGCCTACCTTCGGGGAATGCTGCAGCGCCGCCGTTGATCTCGTGACCGATCGGGCGCAGAATGCCGGAATGGCTTTCAGCGTGGAGCGTTTCGATCATGTCGTCATCACCTGCCACGACCCGGCGGCCACCGCCGAGTGGTACGGGCGGGTGCTGGGGATGAGCGTGGAGAAGTTCGGTCCCGCCGGGCGCACCGCGCTCACCTTCGGCAATCAGAAGATCAACCTGCGCCCGCTCGGCGCGCTGGACACCGATCCGGCGTGGACGACCGGTACCACCGAAGCCACCGGCGCGCAGGATCTCTGCTTCATCACCACGGCGACCCCGGAGCAGGTCGGCGCGCATCTGACCGCGTGCGGCGTGGCCGTCGTGCAGGGTCCGGTGGTCAAGATCGGCGCGCTCGGCGAGATGATCTCGCACTACTGCCACGACCTGGACGGCAACCTCATCGAGATCGCCGTCTACCCGGCCGTGTGATCAGACCTCGCGCGCGTTCGCTCGCGCGGGCCAGTCGTAGCTGACCCCGGTCAGATCCTCACTCAGCTCCCACAGGCGTCTGGCCTCCAATCGACTGTAGGCCAGCGGGTTTCGCAGGGTGCGGCGCGGATAGCCGAAGGTCTCGAAGGCCGGACCGCAGTAGGAGTTGCCGCGCAGGCCGGGCGTGGTGGCCGCGTACAGCTGCGGCAGCGCGCCCCGGTGATCGGACTGCGCCAGTGCGAACAGCAGCCGCTGCTGCAACGCGGCAAACGTTGCGGCCGTGCCCTTTTCGGCTCCGGCGTCGTAGAGGTTGGTGGCCGACAGGCCCGGGTGGGCGGCGACCGCAGTGAGATTGGTGCCGGTGGCCCGGGCCCGGCGGTCGAGTTCGGCGGTGAACAGCAGGTTGGCCAGCTTCGACTGGCTGTAGGCGAGCCAGCGCAGATAGACGATGCGCCAATTGGGATCCAGCCAGTTGATCATCCCGCCCCAGGCCGCGATGGACGACACGGTCACCACGCGCGGGTTGGGCGATCGCAGCAACGCGGGGAGCAAACGGCCGGTCAACGCGTAGTGCCCCAGGTGATTGGTGCCGAACTGGGCGTCGAAGCCGTCGGCGGTGCGCAGATGTCGCGGCAGCGCCATCACACCCGCGTTGTTGATCAGCAGGTCCACGGGTGCGCCGCGGACATCGAGGTGATCGGCGGCGCGGCGCACCGAGGTGAGGTCGGCCAGATCCAGCGGCAGCACCTCGGGCTTGGGACCGGTGGCCGCGGCGCTCACCTGTTCCAGCGCGGTGGCCGCCTTGAGTTCGTTGCGGCAGGCCATCACCACGTGCGCACCCTTGGCGGCGAGGGCTTCCGCGGTGCGCAGACCCAGTCCGCTGTTGGCCCCGGTGACCACGGCGGTGATGCCGGTCTGGTCGGGGATGTCGGCGACGGTCCAGCGGCGGGCCAGCAGCGGCGGGACGATCTCGCCGATCCGGTCCGGCAGTGCCTTGGTCATGAATCGCTCCCTCGCTCGAAATCCGTCTGAGACAATGTACCCGCTCATGTTAGGCTGCGACAGTTCCGGCGGCACGCGGCCGCCGACGGGGTGCACACACGAAGGAATCGGCGATGACGAGCTACCGAGTCAGCTACGGCTCAGCGGTCGATACCACACCCGGCAACGCCGACCGGCTGTCGCGAATACTGTTCAGGGAGTTCATCGCCTGGCTCGCACCGCTGCTGCGCCGAGCGGGCCGGTTCTTGTTCGCCGAGGCGCTGCGTGGCGTGATCGCCGCTGCCGCACTGGGATTCGCAGTACTCGTGGCACTGTTCGGGGCATCCTACTTCTTCGATTTCGTGGTCGAACTGCTCGATCACGCACTCCCACACTGGGCGGCGCTGCTGATCACCGCGACCGGCATGCTGATTCCAGCAGCGCTGGCGGCACTGTTCGCCCTGTGGCAGGTCTCCCGAATGCGCACGGTGCGCACCACGGCCGCCGCGACGGCACAGGCGGGCGCGTGGCTGCGCGAATTCACCCGCACGCGGTCCACCGACCGGGGCTGACGCCGTTCGGGCGACACGAATCACCCCGACGCTTATTCTGTCTGGGACACTTTAGGTTTCAGTAGAAAGCAGTCGAGATGCTCACCATCATCATCATCGTGGCCGTGCTCGTCGTCCTGGGCGCGATCGCCGCCGGGATCACCGCGTTTCTGCTACGCGGCTGGGCCAAGGGCGTGCTGGCGGGCGGCGGCTTCACAGTCGACAGGCTCGACGCCGAACAGATCGACGCGCTGCTCGGTGAGCGCCGGGCCTTCATCGTCACCGCGCGGCGCGAATTCCCGTATCCGCCACACAAGATCTTCGACGCCCTGCAACTCAACGGCACCTTCTCCTGGATCCCACTGGTCAACGGCGTCCGCTATCGCGACGACTACCGCCGCGAAGGCGCGCTGCGCACCTTCGACGGCACGCTGTTCGCCTGCGAGGAGAAGATCGTCACCATGGCGCCCAACCGGCGGCTCACCGCCACCGGCACCAACCTCTCGATCCCCTTCGCGGTCACCGCGTTCGCCGAGGACTACCAGCTCACCGAGACCGAGGGCGGCACCCTGCTGGCCTGGACCATCGCCGTGCGCCCGCGCTTCGGCGGCTTCCTGCCGCTGCGCTGGGCGGCGCCGCTCATCCGGCCCTTCCTCACCCTCGGGATCCGGGGGCTGGCGACTCGGGTGTGAGCGGCACCGACGACGGCGGCTACCGCGACTCGTAGTGCTCCAGCTTGCGCGCCAGGTAGTCGTCGATGCGGGTGAGCACGGGACGGCGGGCCATCCGGGCGCGCATTCCGGTCAGCTTGTCCGGCTTGAAGATTCGAGCCGCCAGCCGCGCGCCGCCCGGTGACACCCGGGTGGCGAGGTACAGCGCGCGGGCCTCGATCGGCGTCGGCACGACGGCCGGATTGCGTGCGGCCACCCGGACAATGGTGCGCGCGATGCTCTCCGGACTGTGCGCCACATACCGCTGCGCCAGCCCCGAGACGCTCAGCGTCCGCAGTTCCGCCGGATCGACCTCGTCGTCACCCTCGTAGATCCCGGTGTGCACCAGCGCCGGGCACACGGCCGTCACTCCGACGCCGGTCCCCGCGAACTCCAATCGCAAACCCTCGGTGAGCATTTGGGCCGCCGCCTTGGTCGCGCAGTACGGCGTGCTCAGGGGAATCGGTGTGAACGCCGCGACCGAGGTGACATTGATGATGCGGCCGCCGCGACCGGAGTCGATCATCTGCCGCCCGAAATAGGTGCTCCCGTGCACCAGCCCCCAGACGTTCACCCCCATCAGCCGATCCCAGTCCTCGAGGGTGTGTTCGAGAAACGGTCCGGCCGTGGCATATCCGGCATTGTTGACCAGTACGCGGGGGGTGCCGAATTCGGCCTGCACGTCCTCGGCGAAGCTCTCCATGGCGGCCGCGTCGGCGACGTCGACCGCGAAAGGCGTGGCGTCGCCGCCGAAATCGGTGATGCTGTCGGCGGTGCGGACCGCCTGTTCCTTCTCGGCGTCGGCCACGATGACCACGGCTTTCTTGCGGGCGAACCGCTGCGCGACCGCGCGCCCGATTCCGGTGCCCGCGCCGGTGATGACGACGACCTGCTGTTCGAAGCCTGTCATGTGTGATCCCCTGTTTCCGCGGCTGCGGCGCTTGCTGTTTCGGCCGTGTACTCCGAGTGGCGATTGCTGTCCCAGACAGTGTACACTCTGCTATCTCCACCGGAGGAGCGGACGCACAGATGAGAACCTTCCACCCCGAACTCGCGGTGGTGACCGGCGCGGGCAGCGGCATCGGGCGCGGCACCGCCAAGGCGCTCGCGGCCCGGGGCGCCGAGGTCGTGGTCGCCGACATCAACTTCGCGACCGCCAAAGACACCGTGGCACAGATCCGTTCGGCGGGCGGCCGAGCCTCCCCCTACGCCCTGGATGTGGGCGACCCGCTGGCACTGGAGGCCTTCGCCGACTATGTCGCGACCGTGCACGGCGTGCCCGACATCGTGGTCAACAATGCCGGAATCGTGGTCGGCGGACCGTTCTTCGAGATCCGCCCGGCCGATCTGCACCGCATCGCCGAGGTCAATCTCACCGCGGTCGTGCACGGCTGCCGCCTGTTCGGCGCGCAGATGGCCGCCCGCGGTCGCGGCGGACAGCTGGTGAACATCTCCTCGATCGCCGCCTTCACCCCGGTGCGACTGGGCACGCCGTACGCCTTCACGGCGGCCGGGGTGAAGCATTTCAGCGAAACCCTGCGCACCGAACTGGCTTCCGAGGGCATCGGCGTCACCGTGGTCTGCCCCGGCCTGATCGCCACCAATCTGGCCGCCACCGCGGTGCTGGCCACCCTCGGCACCGAGCAGGTCGCCATCACCCGCCAGATCGTGGTGAAGGCGATGACGCTGCTCGGCATGCACCCCGACCGGGCGGGCCACAAGATCGTCGAGGCGGCCGCGCGCAACCGGGCCATGCTGCCGCTGCGCCTGGAATCGTGGCTGGCCTACCGGCTTTCCCGGGCGCTGCCCCGCACCAGCCGCACCCTGATGCGCCTGGCCAGCGGGCCCGAGGTCGAGCGGGTGGTGCGCTTCGTCATCGACCATCCCGGCTTCCTCGGTGTGGCCCGGGAGGCGGCGGAGATCATGCCGCAGCGCAGGGGTCTCCAAACATATTGGGAGCCGCCGGAATACGATGATCCACCACCACCCCCGATTCCACTGAGGAGATGAACCAGATGGCCGAACGCCCGAACGCCGAACCGCCCACCCGGGGCAACCGGGTGATCCTGACCGTCATGGCGCTGGCCATTATCGGCACGCTCATCGCCGCCGCCATGACCTGCGCCGGATGACGACGGCCGCGATCACGACACCGCCGCGCGCGCCGCGTCGCTGAGGGCCCGCAAGGTCGCGGCCAACGCCGGACGGATCGGAACCAGCAGGTCCACATTGCGATCCGCAGGTGTACCCGCCGACTGCGGACCGCCGACCCGGCTCGGCTCGTTGACCGCGAGCTCCCGATGGCAGGACGCGAGATCCCAGAGATCGAGCGCGGCTCCCGGCCGCGCGGGTGCGTCGTGGTCGAGCATCGTCGACCGGATGATCAGCAGATCGTCATCCGAATCCGACTGCGGCAGCGCGATTTCCAGTGCCCGCGTCTGACACGGCCACTCGCACAGGCCCGAGGTGATCAGGTGCCAGAAGCCGCCGCCCGGTCCCGGGTGGGCGACCACGGAATTGCGATGCTCGTGCCCGGCGACCCACAGCACGACATTGCCGAACCGGTGCGCGATTTCCTCGATATCGGCAGCGTGGTAGCGCCTTTCGGCATCCCGCGGCCCCGGCGTGGTGTTGTTCATCATGGTCGGCGCGTGATGCGAGGCCAGCACCACCACCCGGTCCGGGTTCCCGGTGGTCACCTCGCTGCCAGCTACGCCGAGGTAGGACGAGTGCACCTCGGTGAGGCGATCGATCAGCCAATCCCGCTGCCGGGCACCGATACTGCCGGTGACATGCCCGGCGGGGTGGGTCGAGTCGAGCACGATCAGGCGCAGGCCCGGCACGGCGTCGTAGCAGTAGTAGGCGGTGCCGTCGGCGAGATTGGCTGCGCTGAAACCGTGCCCGGGCGGCTGGGTCGGGCTGTCCAGGTGGGCGCGAACGTACTCGGCCGGTGTGATCACGCGCCGGTCCGCGCGCGGCTCCAGCGGTTGGGAAGGCCCCTGCGACAACGCGGTCGGGTCCGCGAGGTATACCTCCATGGGCCGATCGGGCGGTTCGATACCCAGCTCGATCGGCTGCCGATCCCCCGTCACCAGGTCCTGCAACGCGTCGGTGGGCAGTGCGCGACCCTGCACCAGGCAGTCGTGATTGCCGAAGCAACCCAGCCACGGGATGCCCAGACCCGCTGCGGCGAAGGGTTTTCCGGCCGCCGCCAGCAGCCCCGGGATATCGGGGAAACCGTGCTCGAGCTTGTAGACATCGCGCGAATCCGGCTCGGGATTGTAGAACTCGGCCGAGACCGACTGCGCGGGATGGCCTTTCGGATCCCGCACGCCGAAGTTCGGATCGACCTCGGCGTCCCCGTCCAGCAGCGCCAGCAGGGCGGCCAGCTCGTTGGCCTGCGCGCTGTCGATGCTGTCGCCGGTGGTCACCACGAAATCCAGGTCCCCGGCCGCGCGCAGCGTGCGCACCGTCGCCTCGATGGCCTGCAGCAGCAGCGGTTCCTGCGGCCGATACGCCGGGAACATGAACTCCCAGCCCGCGCGGCCCGCCAGCCGGTGCAGGAAGGTCAGCCGTCCCGGCGAGTACGGATCGGCGAGCTGGAAGTCGGTGAGCTGCGCGAAGCGTGCGATGCGACGACCGGGCAGGGCACTGCGGCCGGGCGCGAGATCGGTTCGCAGCAGCTGCTTTTCGCCCACTTCACGATTCAGCCTGCGATAGCGGCCCGACGATTCGGGACGTAGGACGTAATCCTCCGAACTCACGCGATCGGTCCCCGCACCGCGGCCTCGGTCGACAGGCGGGTATGCGCGGCCGCGAGCTCCTCGAGGCTGCGCCCCTTGGTCTCCGGGGCGAGCGTGATCGCGATGATCGACCCGATCGTGCCCGCGCCCACGAACAGCCACAGCACATTGTGCAGCCCCCAGTGCGAGATCAGCGTCGGCAGCCACAGCGTGCCGACGATCGCGCCGATCCGCGAGACGGCGGTGGCCAGGCCGTTGGCGGTGGCGCGCACCGGCGTCGGGAACACCTCGCTCGGGTAGACCAGGTTGACGATGCCGGGGCCCGAGTTCGCGAACAGCACGGCCGCCCCGAGCAGCACCACCAGCCCGGCCAGTCCCGGGCTCGGCCACAGCGCCAGCGCGGTCAGCGCCACCACCATGCCGAGGAATCCGGTGATCAGCAGCGGCCGCCGCCCGACCCGATCCACCAGCGCCACACCGCCGAGCGCGCCCGCCACCCCGACCAGGGCGATGATCAGCGAGCCCGCGTAGGTGCCGGTGGTACTGGTGGTGACCTGCTTGAGGATGGTCGGCGTGTAGAGCGTGATGCCGTAGTAGGACATCGTGTACATGAACCAGAAACCGCAGCAGAAGAAGGTGAACCGCAGCAGCGGCATGGTCAGCAGTGCGCGCCACGGCGAAACCGGCTGTGCCGGTGCGGCTTCGACCGAAGGCAGCTCGACGCCGGGGTCACCGAGTTCGGTGAGCACCGCGCGCGCCTCGGCGGTGCGGCCCTGCGCGGCCAGCCAGCGCGGCGATTCCGGAATGCTGCGCCGCATCCACAGCACGATCAGCGCGAACACCGCGCCCAGCACCAGCATCACCCGCCACATCGCGTCGCCGAGCGGCAGCAGCAGGAGCGCGAACACGTAAGTCGTTGCCGCGCCGACGAACCAGGTCGCGCCGAGGCGGCACATCAGGCTGCCGCGCCGGGCGGCCGGGGCGTATTCGGCCAGCAGCGACGTCGAGATGGTGTAGTCCGCGCCGAGCGCCAGCCCGAGCAGGAAGCGGCACACCAGCAGCTGCCAGGCGTCCTGCGCCAGGGCCGCCAGCAGCGCGAGCACCACGAACCCGATCAGGTTCACCAGGTACATGCGTTTGCGGCCGAGCCGGTCGGTGAGGCGGCCGAAGACCAACGCGCCCACGAACATTCCGACCACAGCGGCCGCGGACAGCGCGCCGACCATCAGGCTCGACAGGTGCCACTGCCTGGTGACGGTGGGCAGCGCGACGGCGATCACGGTGATGTCGAAGCCGTCGAGGAACATGCCCGCCGCCGAGAGCACGGTCACCCGGCGGTGGAAAGCGGTCAGGTCTTGGGAGTCCAGTACTGCGAAGGCATCGCGGGGCACGATGCTCCTTCCGGGGTCGAAGCGGGATTACTCAATCGTTTTAGCAGAGGTAGTGCGGTCGGCCGCCGACGTCGCGGGACTGTCCATCCAGTGTTCAGCCCGAGATCATCGGCGTTCAGTCGATGTTCGCTAAGGTGTTCACCGTGCCATCCGGGAGGGAACCGATCACGCAGCGCGACGTCGCCTCCTCATTGGGCGTCTCGATCTCCGCGGTAAGTCTGGCGTTGGCCGGGCGGCCCGGCGTCGGCGAGGACCTGCGTCGCCGCATCCTCGAGCGGGCCGCCGAACTCGGCTACCGGCCCAACGCCTCGGCGGTCGCGCTGCGCACCAGCCGCACCCGCATCCTGGGACTGCTCATCCGCAACCTGCGCAATCCACACTTCCTCGACGTCATCGACGGCTTCGACGAGACCTGCGCGCGTGCGGGTTACGAGGTGATGGTCGGCTCCTCGCGCTACGACACCACCCGCGAGACCCAGCTGCTCGACGCCTTCCAGGACCGGGCCATCGACGGACTCGCCATCGCCCCGATCGGCACCGGTCCGCAGATCCGCGAACGCTTCTCGGCCACCAACCGCCCGATCGTGCTGCTCGACACCGCCGACCCGCAGCTGCTCACCATGAGCGTGCGCTCCGATCAGGAACGCTCGGTCGACCTGGTGGTGCGCCACCTGCTCGAGCTGGGCCACCGGCACCTGGCCATGGTGGTCGCCCCCACCGACAAATCACCGGATCCCGAACGCCTGCATCACTTCCGGCGCATGGCCGCCGAACTCGGCTTCACCGCCACCGCCCTCACCACCGAACTCAGCGCCGACGCCGCCCGCACCGCACTGCGCACCACCCTGCGTCAGCCCGCCGCGCAACGCCCCACCGCGATCATCACCAACAGCGACTACATCGCGCACACGGTGTATCTCGCGGCCGAGGACCTCGGCCTGGGCATCCCGGCGGACCTGTCGGTCGTCGGTCACGACGACCTGCCCACCTCCGCGAGCCTGCTGCCCGCGCTCACCACCATAGCGGTGGACCGGCGCGAGATCGGCGAGCGGGCCGCCACCCTGCTCATCGACACCCTCGCGGCCGCGCCGGTCGTGCACCCGAATATCGTGCTGCCGGTGGAATTGCGGGTGCGCGCCTCCACCGCGCCGCCTCAGCTGGCCCGCTCGTCCGCCACCGCGTAGCCCGGCAGCCACCGCTCGACCAGACCCAGATACGGGCCCTCGGAGTCCAGCTGGGCGCACACGGCGATGATGCCGCCCAGTACCCGGCCCAGCATCATCAGATCCGGCAGTTCGGGCGGGGTGCGCACCGCGAAGGTGTTGTTGATCGACATGTTCTTCACGTCCATGGCGCGAGTCATGTGCTCCTGCAACAGCCGCCGGTCGATGCGCAGGGTCTCGCCGTGGAACTCCGCGATGATCGGCGCCACCACGTTCTTGATCGGGTCCAGGTCGAGCTCGTGGCCGGGACGCACGAACCCGTTGGCGCGCAAGGTTTCCAGCAGGGTGTCGTAGTCCCCCGCCATGGCGTGCCGGGCCAGCTCGCCCACCACCGGCGGCAGACCGTCGGGCAGGGCGATGGTGGCGCCGAAGTCGATGATCCCCAGGCGGCCGTCCGCCAGCAGCTGATAGTTGCCCGGATGCGGATCGCAGTGCAGATGGCCGACCCGGGCGGGCGTGCTGAGCGCGAACTCGACCAGCAGCACCCCGGCCCGATCCCGCTGTACCGCGGTGCCTTCGGCGATGATTCGGTTGAGCGGGACGGCGTCCATCCATTCGGTCACCATCACCTTGGGTGCGCTGGCGATCACCCGCGGCACGAAGAAGTGCGGGTCACCGGCGAACGCCTTGGCGAAGCGGCGCTGATGCTCGGCCTCGATGCGGTAGTCCAGTTCGTCGGCGGTGCGGTCGACGAACTCGTCGATCAGCGCCCGCACGTTCACGCCCGGCATGAACACCCCGAAGGTCCCCGAAAGCATCTGCAGCAGTTTGAGATCCGACATCAGCGCCGTATCCGCGCCCGGATACTGGATCTTGACCGCGACGACACGGCCGTCCTTCCACACCGCGCGGTGCACCTGCCCGATGCTGGCCGCCGCGATCGGAGTGTCGGAGAATTCGGTGAAGCGCTCGCGCCAGCGGGTGCCGAGCTGTTCGTCGAGCACCCGGTGGGCCTGCGCCGCGGGCATCGGCGGCGCTTGATTCTGCAACTTGGTCAACGCTTCTCGATAGCGGTCGGCGAAGCGCGGCGGCACGGCGGCCTCGGCGACGCTGAGCGCCTGGCCGAGTTTCATGGCCCCGCCCTTGAGTTCACCGAGCACCTGGAAGACCTGTTCGGCGGCCCGGTCGATGAGCTCCTCGTCGATGGCGCCGCGATCCGCGCCGGTCATGATGGCCTTGCCGGTGGCGGTCATGCGCCGGGCCACGATGCCCATCGGCAGGGCCGCCAATTTCGCCGATCGGGCCAGACCGGTTCGCCTCTTGCCTGCCATGGTGGTCCTCGATTCCGTAGGGCCGCCGAATGCGGCATGCCCACACGGGCACAGCTAGAACCTAAATTGTCTCAGACACATAGTCAAACTATCTGCGCCACAACAGAAAAGATCCCGGCCCGCACCAACGATGCGAACCGGGATCCAGCTCCCCGGGGCAAACTCGTTCGGGCGATCGCTCGCCCGTCAGGCAGTGGCGCTGCGCATCTCCCGCGAGTCAGCGATCGCCGAATCGGATGCGAGACCGACCAATTCGGCGAAGCGCGCCCGCACCTTCTCGTGATACATCGCGAAAAGGTCTTCGAACAGCGACATCTGGGCGTCCGTCGGCCCCGACTCGGACTCCCACACCGCCAGCAGCGCCCGCCACACCAGCACGTGCAGATCCGCCGAGACCGAGAAGTAGGCCTCCACCGCCTCGGGCACCTCGAACAGCAGCTCCCCCACCGAGTTCAGCACCGCACGCTGCATGGTGTGGCCGAGCTCGGTGAGCACCGTGCGCACCAGCTCCACCTCGAGCTCGAGCATGCGGGCGTGGTCGGGTTCGACACCGCGCGCCTCGGACTCGAGCTCGTCGACCAGCGCCACCAACGGCGTGGGATCGGCGTCGCGGGCGGCATCGGTGTAGTCGAGCAGGGCCTCGAGCACGATGGCCCGCTCTGCGGCAACCACATTGCCGAACATCTCCGCCGCCAGCTCCGGGTCGGGCATGGACAAGCGGAACAGCCGCCGGTACACGTCCACGCCACCGGCGCGGCGCACATCCCGCACGGTGAACCCGCGTCCCCGGTGGGCGTCCACGAAGCCGTAGGACTCCAATCGACCCAGCACCAGTTGCGCCGTCGCACGATTCATCTCGAATTCCTCGGCGACCTGGCGAACCGACGGCATCAGGTCACCCGGGACGTACTCTCCGGCCGCTACGCGACGAGCAAGCTCGTCCGCCACATCGGCGACGACCGTCTGGGCACCCATCACGTCACCTTTCGACAACTATCGGATACGTCCCAGACAGTTTAAGCTCTCCTATGCCAAACTGCACGTGCACGCACTGTGGCGGTCGGCATATCCTGGCGACGATGGACCGCGCACACAACGAGGTGAGCTATGTCGATTCGGCGGAGCAGTAGACGATCAGGGGAACACGGGGGAAAGCCACCGGTGCGCACGGCCGTGCGCAATGCCAAGATCGCCAGTCTCCCAGTCGCATTCGCGGGACGGCAGGCCGCCGGAGTCGGCAAGCGGGCACTCGGGAAGTCCGCCGAGGAGGTCGGTCTGGAGATCCAGATGCGGACGGCCCAGCACATTTTCGAGGTGCTCGGCGAGCTCAAGGGCTGTGCGACCAAACTGGGACAGCTCCTCTCGCTCTACGAACTGGGGCTGCCGAACGAGCTCGCCCAGCCCTACCGGGCCGCATTGACCCAGCTCCAGGACTCGGCGCCGATCATGCTGCCCGCCACCGTGCACACGGCGATGGCCGAGGCGATGGGCCCGAACTGGCGGCGGCACTTCCTCGACTTCGACGATCGCCGGGCCGCGGGCGCGTCCATCGGGCAGGTGCACCGGGCGGTGTGGCACGACGGGCGCGCGGTCGCGGTCAAGGTCATGTACCCGGGCGGACGCGACGCGGTGCTCAACGACCTGCAGCAGCTGCGCCGGGTCTCGGTGCTGGCCGGGGTGTTCGCGCCGGGCACCGACGTGCCCGCGGTCACCGAGGCGCTGTGCGAGTGCGTCGCCGAGGAACTCGACTACGCCGCCGAGGCCGATCATCAGCGTGCCTTCGCCGCCGCCTACGCCGACGACCCGGACTTCGTGGTGCCCGGGGTGATCACCCAGCGCGGTGACGTGATCGTCACCGAATGGCTCACCGGCACACCGGTTTCGCGTCTCATCGACTCGGGAGCGCCGGAGGAGCGCAGCCGGGTCGGCATGCTGATCCTGCGCTTCCTGGTCTCGACCTGGTCGCGCACCGGACTGCTGTACTGCGATCCGCACCCCGGCAATTTCCGGATCCTGCCCGACGGGCGGCTCGGCGTGATCGACTTCGGCGCGTGCGTGCTGTGGCCCGCCGCGGGCTTCGAGGAACTCATGGTCGACCTGCTCGACGCCGCGCTCAACGGCGATCCGGGCGAGCTGGACGAGGCGGCCCGCCGCCACAGCATCGTCGACCCCGCGCGCACCTACGACGTGCAGGCCCTCGCCGACGCCATGGACATGGTCTGCGAACCGCTGACCCAGCCCACCTTCCGGCTCACCACCGCCTGGCTGCGGGCGCGGGTGCGCCACGTGCTGGCCCCGCGGCTGTCGAACGTGCACCGGCAACTCGGCTTGCCCGCCTACATCACCCCGTTCTCCCGCGGCTTCCTGACCGCCCTCGCTGTCCTGTGCCAGCTCGAGACCGAAGGACCATTGCGCGACGAACTCGCCGGGTGGGCACCGGGATTGGCGAAGGTCTTCGAACGCTACGACCAGCGCAGCGGCCAGCCCACCGACCTCTCGGTCGCCCGCCAACTACGCGCCGCACCCGTGCCGCGCCGCTTTTCCGTGGTGAGCTGACCGGGGATCGACCTCATAGCGTCATTCATGGCCGGGTCATAGAACCAGTCTATGCATCCATCGAATTACGGTCTCTACCGGCGGAAATCGTCCGGGGCGAGAGTGGATACATGACCACCTTGACCTTCCGCCACAGCCAGGACACCGCAGCCGCCGCTCCTCGGCAGAGCGCGCCCACGGTGGCGGGCGAGGCCCGGGAGCCCCTGCGGCACCTGGCCCCCAACTGGTTCGCCGTGGTGATGGGCACCGGCATCATCGCCAATGCCGCCGCCACCCTGCCCCTGCAGTTTCCCGGCCTGCGCGGCGCGGCCACCGCGGTCTGGGCGTTGGCCGCACTGATCCTGACCGTGCTCGCCGTGGCCTGGTTCCAGCACTGGCGGCGCTACCCCGAAGAGGCTCGCGCCCACGGCATGCACCCGGTGATGATGCAGTTCTACGGTGCCGCACCCATGGCCCTGCTCACCGTCGGCGCGGGCACCCTGATGCTCGGCAAGGACGTGATCGGGCTCGGTGCCGCGGTGGCCGTGGACTGGGTGTTGTGGTCGGCCGGAACAGTTCTCGGCCTGGTGACCGCTGCGAGCATTCCCTACCGCATGATCACCCGGCACCGCTTCGACGCCGATTCGGCCTTCGGCGGCTGGCTGATGCCCGTCGTGCCCCCCATGGTGTCGGCCGCGCTCGGCGCACTGCTGGTCCCCCACACTCCCGCCGGGCAGCCCCGGCTGACCCTGTTCGTGGCCTGCCTGGCCATGTTCGGACTGAGCCTGATCGCCGCGCTGGCCACCACCACCCTGATCTGGTCGCGGCTGCTGCATCACGGCCTGCCTCCCGTCGGCATGGTCGCCACCGTCTGGCTGGTGCTCGGTCCCCTCGGGCAGTCGGTGACCGCCGCCGCGCTGCTGGCCAATGTCGCCCCCAGCGTGCTGCCCCACACCGAAGCCTCCGGCATGCAGGTGTTCTCGATGCTCTACGGCGTGCCCGTCTGGGGATTCGCGATGCTGTGGCTGGCCCTGGCCGTCGCGGTGACCGCTCACGCTCGAAAGTCCATGCCCTTCAACCTGACCTGGTGGGGTTTCACCTTCCCCCTCGGCACCTGCGTCACCGCCAGCAGCGGGCTCTACGTCCACACCGGGGCCGACCTGTTCGCCGTCGCCGCCGTGGCCCTCTACGCCCTGCTGGTCGCCGCCTGGGCCGTGGTCGCCACCAGGACCGTGCGCGGACTGATCAGCGGCGAGCTGCTCGGCGCTGCGCGCTAGCACCGGTCACTGTGACGGGGCGTGCCAATCCGGCACGCCCCACCTGCGCGTTCATGCCAGACCGGACGGTTGATACTTCCGAAAGGGCTGCACTGTAACCCCATCCGCTATCTACTGACAGGCGTGAACACGCGTCGGTGCATACGGAAAGCAGCGGTTCATGGTGCGACGGGCGGAATCCGAGCGCCGGCCGGAGACGGTCGTGGGTTCCGGCACGGGTCGGGAGTTGCGGCTGGTGTCCGGTGAAGGCGGTTACCCGAACTGGGAGGCGGTATATCGGGACAATGTCACCTGGGTGTACGCGCTGTTGTTCGGCAAGGTCGGCAATCGGCCCGATGCCGAGGACCTCACCACCGAGGTGTTCATGGCGGCGATGAAGCCGCTGCGGCTCACTGCCACCGTCCCCGAGGTGCGGGCGTATCTGCGGGCCACCGCGCGCACCACCCTGGCGGCGCACTGGCGGGCCCGGATGGGGCGGGAGATCACCGTCATCGAGGGCGATATCGCCGACGAGCCGCCCCCCGAATACCCCGACAACCAGGCCGAGGCCCGCGCCAAGGCGGTCCTCGACGAGCTTCCCGACCGATATCGGCGGATCCTGGAACTGCGGTTCCTACAGGGTCTGTCGGTGAAGGAGTCGGCGCAGGACCTGGGTGTGACAGTGTCGAATGCGAAGGTGATGCAGCATCGGGCGTTGCAGATGGCGGCCCAGCTGAGCGAGCGAGGTGTGCGGTGAGCGGGCGCGAGGTACGGCGTTACGTCGACGATCTACTGGCGGGCAAGCGGCCCAAGGACTTTCGGCCCGACGAGACCGACGCCGAGGAGATGCGCACGGCCATCGAGCTGCGGGCCGCGCGGATGGGCAGCGATACCCCGAGCGAGGACTTCCTGAGCGGCCTGCAGCGCAAGCTGGCCGACGAAATGGACGGCGACACAGCCGAATCCCCGCCGCGGATCGGCGCACCGCGTCGGCGTCAGGTGCTGATCGGCACCTCTGCGGCGGCCGCGGCGGCCATCGGCGGGGCGGTGGTGGAACGGGCCGTCACCGGAACCCGCGAGGTCTCCCCCGCCCCGGCCGCACAGGCTCCGCTGGCGCCCAACACCGGTTCGTGGCGGCCGATCGCGCGCGCCTCGGATCTGCCCGAGGGCTCGACCGTCGCCTTCGATGTCGGCACACTGAACGGATTCGTGCGGCGCGACAAGGGAATTCCGGTCGCGGTGTCGGGAGTGTGCACCCATCAGGGCTGCAAGCTGTGGCTCGACGCACCCGCCGAACGGCTGCGCTGCCCGTGCCACTCCACCTCGTTCTCGGTGGAGGGAGCGGTGGTGACGCATCAGCTGCCCATCGCGCCCGCGCCGCTGCCGACCCTTCAGGTGCGCGAAAACAACGGCACCATAGAGGTTTTCGCGCCCACCGAACCCGCCTGATGTAACCCGGGCCCCTATCTAAGGATGACCGTTCGCAGCAGCGGACGGACCCGTCCCGGATGGAGGCCCGGACCCATGAGACCTACCCGCAGCCGACGGCACACCGCCGTCGTCCTGACCGCCGCCGCGGCAGCGCTGCTGACCGTGAGCGCGTGCAGCAGCGGCGGCAAAGCCCCCGACGCGGCCGCGCCCAGCATCGTGTTCGCCTCGGGCACCGCCACTCCCGGGCTGGTGCCCAATGGCAGCGCACCGGCCATGCCCGGCATGTCGATGCCCGCCACCAGTGCGGCGGCATCGGCCACCGCGGCGGCGCCCGCCGCCCCGAACGCCGTGAACATCGACAATTTCGCGTTCGGACCGACGACCCTGACCGTCAAGGTCGGGACCACCGTCACCTGGACCAACAAGGACGAGGAGCCGCACACGGTGGTCTCCACCGACGGCGCCTTCCGTTCGCCGACCCTCGGCAACAACGCGACCTACACCTTCACGTTCACGAAGGCGGGCAGCTTCGCCTACGTGTGCTCGATTCATCCGTTCATGCACGCGACCGTGGTGGTGACCCAGTGAACCGCGAACCCAGGCTCGAGGACGAAGAAGTGTCCGGCGACCCGCAGCAGATGACCCGGCGACAGCTAATGCGGCACAGCGCCTGGTTCGGCGCGGCGGTCGGGCTCGCGGTGGTGGGCGGTGAGGTGGTCTCGCACATCGCGGGCACCGCCGCCGCCGACTCCGCGCGGCCGACGCTGCGGTTCGCGCAGGTCAGCGACAGTCACATCGGCTTCACCGGGACGGCCAACACGAGTGTGACCGATACCTTCACCGAGGCCATCTCGCAGGTGAATTCGCTCGGGTACACGCCGGATTTCGTGATCCACACCGGTGATCTGACGCATCTGGCGACCGCCGAGCAGTTCGATCAGGTGGATCAGATGATGCAGGGGTTCAAGACCCCGCACGTGTTCACCGTTCCGGGGGAACATGATTCGAGCGATGACAACGGCCAGCGATACCGGTCGGTCTTCGGCAATGGGACGCGTGGCGACGGCTGGTACAGCTTCGACATCGCGGGCGTGCACCTGATCGGTCTGGTCAATACGCTCAACCTCAAGGATCTCGGACATCTCGGGCAGGATCAGCTGGATTTCATCCAGAAGGACGTGGCCGGATTGTCCAGTGACACACCGATTGTCGTGTTCAGTCACATCCCCCTGTTCGCCATGTACCCCCAATGGGGCTGGGGCACAGACGATGCGACGCAGGCTCTCAGCTACCTCAAAAGGTTCTCGTCCGTCACCTGCTTGAATGGTCATGTGCACCAGCTGTTCACGAAGACCGAGGGCAACGTGACCTTCTACAGCGGAACCACCACGGCGTACCCGCTGCCGAAACCCGGTGACGGGCCCGCTCCCAAGCCGGTCACACTGCCCGCGGGCAAGCTGCACGACGCGCTCGGAATCCGCGAGGTGACGTATCAGAAGGGTCAACAGCAGCTGGCTATCAAGGATCAAACCTTGAAATGACCGGAGCCGAACGGCGTGTCGCCCCGTGCGTCTCACATTCGTGTCATTTCTCCTGGCCGACCGGCCGCGAGAAGATCGAAAAGGCAGGGTAATCTACTACGTTGGGCAGTAACAAGATGCTGTGCAGCAGTGCGGCGCACGGCGATTACATGGAGGGAGAGCCCATGCCACCCCGCCGTTTTCGGTCGTATGCCGCCGCGAGCTGGTTGGTGGCGCTGGTAGTCGTGTTGGTGGCGTGCTCGTCCTCCACCCCGAACGGAACGGTCGGTCCGCGTACGCAGACCGCCTCACCGATCAGCGTCAGCCCCGCGCAGGGCAGCGACAAGGTGGACCCGTCCGCGCCGGTCAAGGTGAACACCACCAGCGGCATCCTCACCTCGGTCAGCCTGACCAATGAGGACGGCAAGGCCATCGACGGCACGCTCACGCCGGACAAGACGGCGTGGAAGCCCAACGAGCAATTGGGCTACGGGCGCACCTACACCCTCAAGGCCGAGGGCGAGGATGTCACCGGACCGGTCGCGCCGGTGAGCACCACATTCACCACCATCACACCGAGCAACCAGACCAAGGTGTACCTGAACACCACGGGTGGTGAGGCCATCACGGAGGGCGGTAGCTACGGGGTCGGCATGGTCATCGTCGCGCACTTCGACGAGGACATCACCGATCACGCGACCGCGCAGAAGCATCTGGTCGTCACCACCGATCCGCCGGTGGACGGCGCCTGGTACTGGATGGACAACCGCAACGCGCACTGGCGGCCCAAGGAGTACTGGAAGTCGGGCACCAAGGTCAACGTGGCCTCCAATATCTATGGCGTACAGGTCGGCAACGGACTGTTCGGCCAGGAGGACACCAAGATCAATTTCGTCATCGGCCCCTCACACGTCTCGATCGCCGACGACAACACCAAGCAGGTCGAGGTCTACGAGAACGGCAACCTCATCCGCACCATGCCCACGTCCATGGGCCGGGGCGGCAGTGAGGTCATCGCCGGCAAGACCTTCACCTTCTGGACCCAGCCGGGTGTCTACACCGTGATGGACAAGGCCAACCCGGTGATCATGGACTCCTCCAGCTACGGCCTGCCGATCAATTCGCGGCTCGGCTACAAGGAGGCCATCGGCTGGGCGACGCGGATCAGCACCGACGGTATCTACCTGCATCAGCTCGACACCACGGTGTGGGCGCAGGGCAATACCGACACCTCGCACGGCTGCCTCAACCTCAACCAGACCAACGCGGAGTGGTTCTTCAACTTCGCGCAGCCCGGTGACGTGGTGGAGGTCCGCAATACCGGCGGGCCGCAGCTACAGGTGTGGCAGAACGGCGACTGGGGTATGCCGTGGGATCAATGGGTAGCCGGTAGCGCCTGATCCCGCTCGCGCGCGGCCAGCTGGGTCGCGCGCACCAGATACCAAGCGGCGACCGTGAATTCGGCGGCCACCGTCCCCCACACCAGGGTCCACATCGAGTGGGTCCGCAGGGTGAGGATCAGGGCGGTGGCCGCCACCACGGTACCGATCACCGCGCCCACCATGATGCCCACGGTGTCCTGACGCACCGGCAGCAGCGCCGTGGTCACGAAAGAACTTGTGGCGGTGGCCACCAGGATGAACACCTCCACCCGCAGCAGCGGCACCACCCCGCGGAAGTCATCGTCGTAGATGAGGTGCACGGCCAACGGCGCCGTCACCCAGATCCCCGCCACCGCGATCGCCGCCACCCCCACACACGCTGCCAGCGCCCGCATCTCGTACCGCCGGAACTGCGGATCACTGCGTTCCCTGGCCATCCGCGGCAGCAGCGCCAGCCCGATCGGATCCAACAGCGACTGGGTGGCCCGCACCAATTTGTCACTCGCCGAATACAACCCGAGCGACGCCGCGTCCAGCACCGACGAATACACCGTCGCCGTCCCCTGCCCATAACTGGTCACCAGCAACCGCGAGGCCAGCACCGGCATCCCCCGCCGCAGAATCAACCGCACCCGCCCCGCCCGCCCCGGCCTCCCATACCGCCCCAGCGCATCCCGCCAGGTCAAAGCCACCGTCA
The DNA here is from genome assembly GCF_045161165.1 of Nocardia sp. NBC_00511. Lineage (NCBI taxonomy): Bacteria > Bacillati > Actinomycetota > Actinomycetes > Mycobacteriales > Nocardiaceae > Nocardia > Nocardia sp. NBC_00511. Next base: position 851,546 of record NZ_CP107849.1, on the reverse strand, counting down.
CCACGGAGGACACCAGCAAACAAACCAGCACGGTCTCCGCATGCGGCAGTCGCGGCAACGCCGCAACCAACAGCACCAAATACACCACCCGCCCCGCGATCTGATAACTCATCGACGCCCCGAACCGCCCCTGCCCCACCAGCAACCAATCCTCCGACATAGCCAGAAACCCCCCAACCACCAACCCCAGCAACACCATCCGCACATGCGCCCCCACCCCCAGCGCCAACCCCACCCCCAAAGCGGAAGTCACCACCCCCAAAATCACTCCCCGCACCACCAGATAACTCCCCCGCAACTCATCCAGCCCCTCATCCTCCAACAGCGCCGCCAAATAGGTATTGATCCCCAAATCCACCACCAGCGACCCGAGAAAATACGAAGACATCCCAATAGCCAACAACCCCACCCCACTGACCCCCAGCAGTCTCGCAGTCAACGGAACAGTCACCGCCGTAACAAGAAACTGCCCATACTTCCCCAAACTGACAAACCCAATATCCCGCAAAACCGAAAGCACCCCATCCCCCGCCACCTTCTCCCGCACCCGCCCCACCACGCCTTTGACCCCTGCTCCCGACCCCACCATCACGACCTTCTTCCGCCTGCGCTCGCACCGATCCCCGAAATCTTCCCGCCTCACTCCCGCACCCGCCACCCGAACGTCAGTGATGACCGAAACCCCTGACCCGCCAATACATTCCAGCCCGGCCGATCCGTCGATACGATCGTGAATTCGAATTGCGCCGCAGCGCTGTTTGTTTCAAACAGAAGGAACGGACTCAGCAAACATCTGGACGCCGAAAGCTGAGAGTCGAGGCTCGAAGTTGCTGGATGAAAAGTAATTAGCGGGCGACAAGGACCCAGGTGGGTTGAAACGCTCAGTGATTACTGATGGCTATGGCGTGGCGGGGGAGATAATCCGGAGATGTTGATCTTTGGCGGTAATACCTTCGATCGGATACCGAAAAGCGATCTTTTCACTACTGTTCCGCACCATGATCGCCAACACTCGTCGTGCCGGAATCGTCACTATCGCCCTCGCTGCCGTTCTCGTCGGAGTTGCCGGACCCGCGTCCGCTGACACCCCGGCTTCCGGCTCCTCCAGCATCACCAGCATGAGTTCCAGTAACGGCACTACGCCGCTGGGGAACTTCTGGAGCACCATCGTCCAGACGCTCAGCGTCGCCTTCGGTTCGTCGAGCTCCTCCAGCTAGTCCTTCGGAATTCGGCACTCGGCTGCCGCGCGGCGCATGGCGTTGCGCGGCAGCCCGTTTCGTGGAGGTGATACCCGGAACCGACAGTCGGGCTCCGGGGTGGGTTCCATATCCGGTGCGGGACAAGATGATTGACCGGGCCGCGTCCTCTGAGACAGTTCCGGGTGGACGGTATCGTGGGGCGAGTGCCGGTCACGACGGGGAACAGCAAGGGCGGCGACGCCGACATCACGGGTAGCGCCGAGGGCGGTGCGGCGAAGAGTGTGCGTAGTCGCGCCGAGCAGCGGGAGGACACTCGGCTGGCGATACTGGACGCCACCATCGCCGGGCTGGTCGAGAACGGGCACGCCGCCACCACGACCCGGGGTGTGGCGGAGCGGGCGGGCGTGAGTCAGGGTGCGGTGCAGCACTATTACCCGACCCGGGCGGCACTGCTGGATGCCGCCATTCGCCGGGCCGCCGAACTCACCGCGCAGGCCGTGGTCGAAAACTGCTCCGAGGTAACGGGATCGGATCGCGAGCGCGTCGCCGCACTGATCGACCAACTCTGGGCATTGGCTCAGACGACCCCCGTCAGCGTCGGCTTCGAATTCCTGGCTGCGGCCCGCACCGATCCCGAACTGTCGGTCAGCGTCGCACACCTGGTCGGCCAGCTCGAGGGCACCCTGTTCACGGTCGCGCACCGTGTGCTCGGCGAGCTCGCCACCCGCCCGGGAGCCCGGGATTGGTTGCGTATCACCGTGATCACCCTCGCGGGCGTGCTGCTCACCGGCGCGGTCCCGGCCGCCGCCGACCTGGTCCCGGCCTGGGCTACGGTGCGCGACCACATCCTGACCAGCTTCGACACCTGGAGTACCGGTCAGCGGTGATCTCTGATCCACACCGGGCGGTTGGTCCAGAATGTGAGAATCGCCCATCGAAAGGTCGTACGACGATGAAGTCAACCCGGATAGTCCTGGCCTCGCGACCCACCGGCATGCCGCAGCCGGAGAACTTCCGCACCGAGACCGTCGAACTGGAGGCACCCGGCCCGGGCCACGCCCTCTTGCAGACTCTCTATCTGTCGCTGGATCCGTACATGCGCGGCCGGATGAGCGACGCGCCCTCCTACGCCCCGCCGGTCGAGGTGGACCAAACCATGTGCGGCGCGACGGTTTCCCGCGTCCTCGAATCCACCGACCCCGCCTTCGCACCCGGCGATATCGTGCTCGGTTACGCGGGCTGGCAAACCCATTCGGTCGAGCACACCTCGTATCTGCGCACCCTCGATCCGGCCGCCGCGCCCCTCACCACCGCCCTCGGTGTACTCGGCATGCCCGGTTTCACCGCCTACTCGGGTCTGCTCACCATCGGCCGCCCACAGCCGGGCGAGACCGTGGTGGTCGCCGCCGCCACCGGACCGGTCGGCGCGACGGTCGGTCAGATCGCGAAAATCAAAGGCGCGCGGGCAATCGGCATCGCGGGCGGACCGCAGAAGACGGCCCTGCTGCGCGACCATTTCGGTTTCGACGCCGCGCTCGACCACCGCGCCCCCGATTTCGCCGAGCAGCTCGCCGCCGCCACCCCCGACGGCATCGACGTCTATTTCGAGAACGTCGGCGGCCACGTTTTCGACGCCGTCCTCTCCCGCCTCAACAAGTTCGCGCGAATCCCGGTGTGCGGCTTGGTCGCCGGATACAACGCCACCGACCTGCCGCCCGGCCCGGACCGCCTCGGCCTGCTGATGGGCCACATCCTGCGCAAGAGCCTCACCCTGCGCGGCTTCATCCAGACCGAGTTCCTCGACCAGTTCGGCGAGTTCTATCCGGCGGTCTCCGGCTGGGTGGCCAACGGCGACATCGCCTATCTGGAGGATGTCGTCGACGGCCTCGACCACACGGTGGAGGCGTTCCAGGGGCTGCTGACCGGAAAGAACCTGGGCAAGCTGATCATCAAGGTCGCGGACTGACGGTCACCGCATCGCCTGCGTGTAGGGCCGCAGCCCGAGGGTGATGTCGACGCAGGCGCCCAGCAGGACATCCCGCTCCACCGGGTCGAGCGGGTGCCTGATGAGCATCCGGGTGCCGAGGATCGGGACGGGCAGCGGCTGGCCCGCCCGGTCCCACCAGATGTATTGGTCATAGAGCTCGTTCGCGATCCGGCCGAGTGTCCACCCGCCCGCGGTGCGCACCACGTCCAGCCGCCCGGCCTCCTGCCCCATGCGATCCAGGATCAGCAGGTGGAACAACTCGGGGGTGCGCGCCTCGTCCGGGTCGGGGACGAAGTGGAACAGGGTGCCCGCCGTCGACCCGACCGCGGTGGAGGTGTCGGCGCGCCGAATGGTCCCGATGGCCGTCCCGTCACCGCGACTGAGCACGGTCGGCGCGGAATCCTTGGATTCCACCCACACCACCGTGCCGTCGGCATAGGTGATCCGATGCTTGCCGGTGCCACCGTTCTTGAACCCGAACAGAATGGCGGCCTTGGCCCCCAACCCGTTTCCGGCCCCCTGCACACCCACGGCCAGCGGATCCCCCGGACCACTGCTGAAGGTGATCTTCAAGGCGTTGTTCACCTGGTGCACGACCCGCCCCTCGATCATGGTCGAGCCGTCCTGCCCCGCTGACATCGTTCGATGGTAGGCCCGCCGATTCGGCCCGCGCGGAGCTTTGACCACGGCACGCCGGACGCGACGCGCCTCAGCCGTTGGGGAAGCCGACCTTGGCCAGCGCAGTGGTCCAGTCGGTGGCGATGGCTACCTGCCCGTCGGCCAGCTTGATCTTGTTGCCGCACACCAGCGAGTGCAGCTTCGACTCGACGCCGTCCTTCGGATTGTTCGGCCCGGCCCCCTGCTTGTGCCCGGGTGACGGCGGCTCCACCCAGATATTGCGCGGATCGTTGGGGTCGCCGCCCAGCTCGAGCGAGATGAGGTGATCGTATTCGGCGTCGGAGGGATCACCGGTGTAGCCGTAGGACTTGATGTTGGCGGCCTTCTCCGGCCCGGTGATCGCGGTGGTGGGCCGAATCGACTGGGTGTAACCGGACTTACAGATGGTCTCGGCCAGGTTCGCCTGCGTCACCTTGGGATTGGTCGCGCCGGGGGTGCAAGCCGGATCCGGCAGCGGCTGCCCGTCCGAGGTCTTGCGGAAGTGGCAGCTCCCCGGCGCGGGCTGCGCCTGCACGGTGTAGGTGCCCTGCGGGCCCGGGCCGACCGGCACGGTGCCGGTGGCCGCCTGGGCACTGGGCTGCGGTGCCGCGTTCGCCGGTGCGTTCACCAGATTGTTGCCCGTGTGCTTCGAGCAGCCGGCGCTCACGCCGATCACCAGCAGGGCTACCGCAACTGCCTTGTGTGCCTTCATGACATCCCCTGATCGAGCCGAACAGCAGCCCAATTGTGCGCCACCGGGCCGGGATCAGCGATCCGAACCACGCAACACACCGGGGTGACGCGGATTTGCGGGAGCAGGTCGCGACTTCCACTCGGGCACAGCCATTTTAACCGACCAATCGGTCTCTTCAAATCGCATGGTTGATTTATTCTACCAACTCGTTGACTTTCTCTACCTGATGCGAGCTATCATGGTGAGGTGCGCAGCTACGACCAGTACTGTTCGATCGCCAAAGCCCTGGATGTGGTGGGCGATCGGTGGACGCTGCTGATCGTGCGCGAACTGCTGTTGCAGGGGCCCTGCCGGTTCACCGACCTCAAGAACGGGTTGCCGGGGATCGCCGCCAATCTGCTGTCGAATCGACTGCGGGAGTTGGAGCAAGCCGAGCTGATCGTGCGCGAGGACGCGCCGCCGCCCGTAGCGACCGCCCTGTACCGACTCACCGATGCCGGGTCGGCGTTGGAGCCCGCACTGAAAGCCCTGGGGCTGTGGGGGATCCGCTACATGGCCACCCCGCGACCCGAAGACACCCTGCGCGCGCAATGGCTGGCCTACGCACCGGCCTGGTTCGTCACCGATGGCGAACCACACGCCCCCGCGGTGACCATCCAGCTCGACTGCGCCGAGGTGTATGCCGTGCTCGAGGTCGGCGAGGGCCGGGTAGAAGGGCGTGCCGGTACCGCCGACGCGCCCGATCTCGTGCTGGGTGGTCCCCCGCAGGCCGTGCTCGGATTACTCACGGGGGTAATCGATTTCGCTACCGCCACCGCGCTCGGCATGACCTCCCGAGGACGACGCGGCGTGCTCGATCGTCTACGCCCCGTCACCGCGACCCACTGAATCCGTAGCACCGCCCTCAACCGAGAGAACCGTCATGGAGCAGACCCGAATCCCGGCCCAGTACGCGACCGGCGCCTCCCGCCCCGACATCGAACGAGCCCTGGCCGCCGCGGGCAAGGATCTCGAGCACCTCACGCCCGCGGATCTCGCACTGCTGGAGGACTTCCACAGCAGCGGACGCATCGCCACCTATCAGCTCGCCGCACTGCTCGACCCGTCGCCCGCCACCCGGGTGCTGGACGCGGGCACCGGCATCGGCGGCACGGCCCGCTATCTCGCGAGCCAATTCGGTTGCCGGGTCACCGGTATCGACATGTCCGAGGACTACTGCGCGACCGCCCGCTGGCTCGACAGTCTGGTCGGGCTGGACGATCGCATCGAGGTCCACCGGGCCGACGTGACCGAACTGCCCTTCCCCGACGCGGTTTTCGACGTGGTGATCAGCCAGCACGTACAGATGAACGTCGCCGACAAGGATCGCCTGTACGGCGAGGCCCGCCGGGTCTCGACCGATGGAGGCCGACTCGCCGTGTGGGACATCGTCTCCGGCGACGGTGACGCGCTGGACTATCCCCTACCCTGGGCGGACGGACCCGAGGACAGTCACCTGATCTCGGCGACGGCGCTGCGCACCGCGATCGAAGCAGCGGGCTTCGCCATCGACCACTGGGCGGACCTCACCGAGGAGACTGCCGAGACCATGCGCACGGTGCTGTCGATGCCGCCCAACCCGCTCGGACTGCACGCCTTCGTCCCCGAATTCCGTACCCGCGCCGAACATCTCACGAGCGCACTGGGCGACGGGCGGCTGCGGGCGGTTCGAGCCGTCGCCGTGGCGAAATAGCGCAGGCACGAAATGCCGGGCGACCAAGCATCACCCGGCATCCACGCCTGCGATGGGATCAGCCGAGCACCTCGACCGCGTCGGTCCGGTTGTCCGCCCACGACGCCAGGGTCCCGCGCCCGTTGTCCGCGATGGTGGCGAGCAGCAGCCAGCGCTGCCCGGTCCAGTCGTAGAGGTTGACCGCCTTGCCGGTGCGATTCCAATACGAGGTGAGGCGATCGCCCACACCGCCGTTGCCGATGTCGTGCAGCACCGGACTGTTGTCGACCTGCACGATCATGCTGCCGGTGCCGTTGGCCCCGTCGTAGCCGCAGAACATGCCGCCGGGGCAGTCGTAGCTCTGGGCGGAAGCGGGCGCGGCCGTGACCACGGCGGCGCCGGCGCCCAACGTGCCGAACGCCAGCGCGGCGGCGGCGAGCGGTGCCAGGCGGCGGGTGGCGGTGGCCCGGGTGGAGTTGGTCATGGTGAATTCCCTTCCCTCGACTCGGTATCGCCCTCTCGGACGACCCGACGCCAACGATGTGCGGGCTCACCAATGACCGGCCAACGGTCGACCAACAGCTGCAGGTCAGACACTGCGGCCGCCCTGTCGACCTTGGTTGGGCTAGGCTGCGAAGATGGCGGCAGAACTGTCTCAGATACCCAGTGCACTCCCCTCGGCCGGCAGCACCGGCGTGCGACTACGCGCGTTCGCTCTGGCCTCGATCCTGCTCGGCGCGGGCACCCTGCATTTCGCCCTGCCGAAGTTCTACGACGCGACGATTCCGCCCCAGCTCCCGGGCAAGCCCCGGACCTACACGCAGGTATCCGGCGTGATCGAGTTCGGCATCGGCACCCTGATCCTCGTCCCGCGCACCCGCGGCTTCGGCGCGCGTCTGGCGGCACTGCTGTTCATCGCGGTGTTCCCCGCCAATGTCCAGATGGCCTACGACTGGGTGCGCAGCGGACGCCCCGCGCCGCTCAAAGCCGGTGCGCTGCTGCGTCTTCCGCTGCAGATCCCGCTGGTGACCACCGCACGGACGGTATACCGCGCCGCATAGTGATCCCCTCGATACGCAGCAGGGTGGTCACGAAGCCGCGTTGGCGACTCACGCCAGCACGAAGCTCAATTGCAGGTTGTACCCACCGCCCTGCTGCTCCCAGGAGTAGCCGAACCACACGCCCGGCGTGATCTCGCGGATCTCGTCGTACACCTGCGGGGTCGGCGAGGGTGCGTAGTTGAGGATCCAGGCGGCTCCGCCGTCCACGATGGACGGTCCGGAGTAGACGTAGGCGGGCCAGCCCTCGATGCCGGCACCGGTGATGCGGTTCTCCAGGTACCCGCCCGAGGGCGAGGTATAGAAGGTCTTGCCGATCCAGAACAGCGGCGCCCACGACTGCATATCACGCGGTGAGACCACCCAGCCGTTGCGCGCGCCCTGGGGCACATCGCCGGCTCCGGCGTCGCGATAGATGGCGTTCTGTTGATCAGGCGAACATCTGAAGCGCAACGAATCCACTGTTGCTGAAATGTTGTTCGAGTAGAGGAAGCAGCCGTTGCCATAGTCGGCATCAGCGTGTGCCGCCGGTGTTGTCATCGGCGCGATAAGGAACGCCAGGCCCAGCCCGACCAGGGCTAGACCTCTCACTAGGCCTTTTCCGAAGAACCCACGGTTATTAGCCATCGCTGTCTCCACCGGGACGAATCCCGACCCACCAGCGATCGTAGTTCGCTAATCAATTGCTGGTCCCGACCGAGTCCGAACCGAAATCAGATTGAACCCTGCATTAACAGGAAATTGACAGCTTTCGTCTGGAAATAGCTCGAGGTTCATGTCGATCTTTATGACTATGACCTCGATTCCGGCCCGGTCACCGCTCCTTCGGTGGCTCTGGATCGCGGCCGGTCTTCTCACCGCCGCGATCGTCCTCGTCACGCTCGCGCCCCGCGCGCTGGCCGTGACCCACACCCAGGTGAACAACGACCGGCCGTCGATCACCACGACGACCGCACCGGCCCCCAACGCCACCAGAACGCCCGCGGTCGTCCCGGCGGCACAGCATCCGGTCTCGGCCACCGCGATCGCCCAGCAGATGCAGTCGGCCATCCAGAACGCCTCCCCGGGCACGACCGTCGGCATCGACGTGGTGGACACCTACACCGGGGCCACCCTGGCCAGTCTCAATGCCGGGCAGCAGTTCTACACCGCCTCGGTGGTGAAGCTGCTGATCGCGCTGGACACCATGCAGGGGCAGGGCTGGAATCCGAGCCCGGACACCTCGGGTCAGATCTCGCAGATGCTGTCGCTGAGCGACGACGACATCGCCGACGCCCTGTGGGACGACGGCGGCAACGACGCGATCATCGCCCGGCAGGTGAGCAAGATCGGGTTGTCCGGCACCACCGCGCCCGGCGATATCGGCGAGTGGGGCGAAACCCTCACCACGCCAAAGGATGTGGTGTCGATCTTCCACTACATCAGCACCTCGATCCCGGCCCCGGCCCGCGACCTGATCATCAACGCGCTGCACAACACGGCGCACACCGCCGCCGACGGCACCGATCAGTACTTCGGCATCCCCGACGGCCTGAGCGGGCGCGCCTGGGCGATCAAACAGGGCTGGATGGACCTCGACAGCTCCACCACCCTGGACACCACCGGCCTGGTCGGCGATGTCCCCGGCCTGTACCGCTACGCCGTGGTGGTGCTCACCACCCAGCCCGCCGACACCAATTGGTCGGTCGCCGGAACGGCGCTCACCGACGGGGTGACCCTGCTGCACACCGTGCTGAACTGACCCGGGAAGCCCGAAAAACTCCGTCGGCCAACGCCTCTGATGTCCGACGCCCATAACAGGTACGCTCGCCGGGTTCATTCGAGTTCGAAGAGGAGAAGTAGTGGGCAAGTTGAGCCGTCACACCCTGGTTTTCGGTGCGCTGGTCGCCGCGTCCCTCGGCGCCCTGCCGACGGTCGCGAACGCCGAGACCGCACTGACGTCGCAGGAGCAGGTGTTCGTGAGTTACCTGCAGGCGCACGGGGAATTGCTGACGGAGCGTGATCAGCAGTCGGCGGCGATCGACGTCGGCAAGGCCGACTGCAGCGCCATCGCCGCCGGAGTCACCCGCGAGCAACTGGTGGAGAACCTGCCCGGTGGCGCCACCGAGCGGGAGGAGGCGGTCTTGTTCCTCGATGCCGCCACCGCACCCGGCAGCCTCTGCGGCTGAGCATGATCGAGCGGGCGCTACCGGATCCGGTGGCGCCCGTTGCTATTTCACGGTGTCCAGGAACTCCCCGAGCAGGGTGGTGACGGCGGCCGGTTGCTCCAGGGTGCTGGTGTGGCCGCAGTCGTCGAGGATCTGGAGGCGGGACCCGGCGATGCGATCCGCGAGTTCGCGGGAACGGTCGGGCGGGGTGGCGTGGTCGTCCGCGCCGACGGCGATCAGGGTGGGCATGTCGATGGCGGCGAGTTCGTCCTCGATCGAATGACGTTCGGCCACACCGAGTACGGCTCGGTGCAGGGCGGCGCGGGGCAGACGGCGCAGGCGCGCCGACCAGTCCCGGATGATCGGGCGGGCGTTCGCGGCGGTGCGGAACGACGGACCGAACATGTGGGGTTCGACGGACTGCTGAACGGCGCGGAAGCCGAGCAGTCGCACGGCGAGCGCCAGTCGCTTGTATTCACCGGTCTTGGCCGGATCCTCTGCTGCGGCACTGGTTCCCAGCAATGTCAGCGATCGCAGGCGCTCGGGGTGGCGGGCGGCGAGACGCTGCCCGACGAAGCCGCCCATCGACAAGCCGACCCAGTGCACGGGGTCCGGGCCGAGCCGTTCGATGAGGGCGAGCGCGTCGGTGGTGAGGGTGTCCATGTCGTAGCCCGCGACGGTGGGCGCGGTCGCGCCCTGGCCGCGCCAGTCGAGGGTGACGCAGCGGTAGCGGTCGCGCAGCGCGGTGATCTGAGGATGGAACATCCAGCCGCCGAACAGCAGCCCGTGACCGAGGACGACGGTCGGCGCGCCTGGATCTCCGGCCGGAAATCCGGTGTCGGAGTATGCGATCGGTACACCGTTGAGAACAGCGGTCGGCATGGAGTTCTCCTTCGCGGGGCGGCTAGCGGACCGAGACCATGAGGGCAGCCGGACCCCGCACATTGATGCGGCCGTTCCAGCGCACCTCCTCTAGCACCGCGTCGGGAAAGCGATGAGCGAACGCCGAGAAGGCGATTCGGCCCTGCAACCGGACCAGGGCCGCGCCCACACAGTGATGGATGCCCGCACCGAACGAACCATGGCGGTCGGCGATCGGGCGATCCAGTCGCAGGCGGTCGGCGTCCTCGCCCCAGAATTCGGGATCGCGGTTGGCCGCGGCCAGACAGGCGAGTACCCAGCTGCCGGAGGGGATTTCGGTGTCGCCGACCCGCAGCGGGCCGACGGTGATGCGCCGCATGAGATGCACCGGGGTGTCGTAGCGCAGCAGTTCGTCGACCGCGTTCACCGCCAGCTCGGGTCGCGCACGCAACAGCGCTGCCTGCGCCGGGTTTTCGAGCAGCGCGAGCAGCCCACCCGCCAGGTGGTTGACGGTGGTCTCGTGTCCGGCCAGGTAGAGCAGCATCACCTGGGCGGTGAGCTCCGCCGTGGTCAGCGCGTCGCCCTCGTGTTCAGCGGTGATGAGCGCGGACAGCAGGTCGTCGCCGGGGTGGGTGCGCTTCCAGTGCACCAGCTCCCCCACCAGGTCGAGCAGTTCGGTGTCGGCGGCGCGGATGCGGGTTTGCAGGGCCGGGTCCGCCAATGGTTCGAGGGCCAGCACCAGCACGGCGGTCAGTTCGCGCAGCCGAGTGTGCTCGACCTCGGGTATACCGAGCATTTCGGAGATGATCGCGAATGGCAGCGGGAAGGCCAGCTCCGCAACGAGATCCGTGGTTCCGGCCGCCGCGATGCGGTCGAGTCCGGCCGCGACGTGGTCGGCCGCGCGCGGCTCCCACTCCGCGATGGCGCGCCGCGAGAACGCCTTGGTGACCAAGCGTCGCAACCGGGTGTGGTCGGGCGGATCCTGGTCGAGCATGGACAGTCCGCCCATGATCCGATTGCGTTTGCCGAGCCGGTCGCTGTCGCTCTTCCAGGCGGGCAGCCGGGTCAGGTTCGCCTCGTCGACCGAATGCGAGGACCGTTGCAGCGCGGCGACATCCGCGTGCCGCGACAGGATCCAGAAGCCGAGCGGATGCTCGTAGGCGGGTGCGTGGGCACGCAGCCGGGCGTAGTGCGGGTACGGGTCGGCGGCGAAACCGGGTGCGAACGGATCGAACACGAAACCGGTCACGGTTACCCCAGTTTCACGTTGCGCATGGTGACGAGCGCGGTGGCGCAGAGGATCTCGTCGTCGCCCTCGACCGAGTAGACGTCGGCGGCGGCCGAGGTGATCAGCGCGCCCGGCTTGAGGACCTGGCCGCGCGCGAGCACCCGCTCCCCCTTGGCCGGGGCCAGGATCTTCACCGTGTAGTCGATGGTCATGTTGACCCAGCCGGGTTGCAGCAGCGTGCCCGCCGCCGACCCGGCCGCGAAGTCCGCGAGCGAACCCAGCACGCCGCCTTGGAAATACCCGTTGTGCTGGGTGAGTTCGGTGCGGAAGGGCTGCACGATCTCGACCTCGCCGGGATCGACCCGGCCGAATTCGAAGCCGAGATGTTTGGCGGCGGGCATGCTGAGCACCGCGAAGGTGACGGCCTGCGCGAATTCGGGGTTGGGTGCCTGCCAGGTCGGCATGGTCAGCTCCTCGTGGTGTCGGCGAGTGGTTCGGTTTCCGGGGTCCACGGCGCGAATTCGGCGGCCAGATAGCGGTTTCGGGCCGCGGCGCGCATGATCTTGCCGCTGCTGGTGCGCTGCACCTGGCCGGAAGCGGTGAGCACGACATCGGCCGGGGCGAGCTCGTGTTCGCGCAGCACGGCGGCCCGGATCGCGCCGGTCACATCGACCGGGTCGACCGCGTCGGGGTGCCGGATCTCGTGCACGATCACCAGCTTCTCGCCGCTCGGCGACGGGATCGAGAAGGCCGCGCCGGGGCCGCTGTGCAGCGCCGGATGCGCGGTGCGCACGGTCTGCTCGATGTCTTGCGGGTAGTAGTTGCGCCCGCGAATGATGATGAGGTCCTTGAGGCGGCCGATCACGTACAGCTCCCCGTCGAGCAGTAGCCCGAGGTCGCCGGTGCGCAGGTAGTCGCCGTCGGCGTGGAAGGTCTCGCGGGTGGCGTCGGGTCGCCGCCAATAGCCCTGCGCCACCTGCGGTCCCGACACCCGGATCTCACCGGCGTGCTCCGGCGGGCAGTCGCGGCCGGTGTCCGGGTCGACGATGCGCACGTGCTCACCGTCCAGCACCCGCCCCGACCCGATCAGGGTGGTGGTGCGGGCACCGGAGCCGGGCAGGTAGCGGCGCTCCCCCAGTGCGTCGGTGTCGGCGCTGAGCAGGCGCGGACCCCGCCCCTGGATGCTGCCGCTGACCAGCAGTGTCGCCTCGGCCAGGCCGTAGCAGGGATACCAGGCGCCGGGGTCGAATCCGTAGGGCGCGAACGCTTCCGCGAACCGGTCCAGAGTTTGCGGCCGGATCGGTTCGGCCCCGTTGAACGCCACCCGCCAACTGCTGAGTTCGAGATCCACGATGGGTCCGGCGGCCGCGCGCGCCACGCACGCCTCGAAGGCGAAGTTCGGTCCGCCGCTGGTGTGCGCGCGGTAGCGGGAGATCGCGGTCAGCCACAGCAGCGGCCGCCGGATGAACGCGCCCGGTGACATCAGCACGCTGGTCGCGCCGACGTAGAGCGGTTGCAGCACATTGCCGATGAGGCCCTGATCGTGGAAGAACGGGGCCCAGCCCACCACCGTGGAGTCGCGGTCGTGGCCGAACGCGGCCCGGATCATCCGCTCGTTGGCCACCAGGTTGGCGTGGGTGACCATGACGCCCTTGGGCGTGCCGGTCGAGCCGGAGGTGTACTGGAGGAAGGCGATATCGTGCGGGCTCGGTTCGACCGGATCGAATCCCGTTGCGTCGGCGCTGATCCCGTCCACCGCGAGCCACTGCGTGGCCCCGCACAGCGGTTCCAGGATCGCGCGCAGCGGCGGCAGGAACATCTCCAGGGTGAGTACCGCGGTCGGCGCGCAGTCGCGCACGATGGCGCGCGTCGCCTCCTGAACCCGCTCGCGGCGCGGCGGATTCAGCGGCACCGCGATGACGCCCGCGTACAGGCAGCCGAAGTAGGCGACGATGAACTCCGCGCACTGCGGGAACACCAGGATCGCGCGATCCCCCGGCGCGCACCGGGTCCGCAGTTCCGCCGCGACCGCGCGGGCGCGCGCGTGCAGTTCCGCGTAGGTGAGAGTGACCGTCTCCTCGCCGTATTCGTCGAGGAAGATGTAGGCGGTGCGGTCGGGCTCGGTGGCGGCGCGCAGGCGCAGCACCTCCGGCAGCAGCGCCTCGGGCGGCAGTTCGGTCATCTCAGGGCTCCCGCCGCACGGTCACGGGGAGGCGTTTCAGTCCGCGCACGATGAAACTGTGGTCCTGCCAGTCGAAGTCGTCGGTGAGTGGCTCCAGCCGCAGCCCCGCGAGGTGACCGAAGGCCACCCCGGTGACGAGTTCGGCCAGCTGGCCGCCCAGGCAGCCGTGCATACCGTGCCCGAACGCCAGGTGGGCGCTCGCGTCACGGGTGAGGTCGAATTCGTCGGGACGCTCGTACATCGCGGGGTCGCGATTGGCCGCGCCCAGGCACACCAGGACCTGTTCGCCCGCGTGGATCAGCTGGTCGCCCAGCAGTACGTCGCGGGTGGCGAGGCGCTTGGTGAGTTGCAGCGGGCAGTCGTAGCGAAGCGCCTCCGCCACAGCGGCTTTCACCATCGTGGGGTCGTCGCGCAGCAGGGCGGCCTGGTCGGGGTGCCGCAGCAGCGCCAAGGTCCCGTTGCCGATCAGCGATTTGGTGGTCTCGTTGCCCGCGACGAAGCACATGATGCAGACGAAGACCAGCTCCTCCTCGGTGAGGGTGTCGCCGCCGGAAGTGCGCGCGGTGAGCAGGCGGCTGATCAGGTCCCCGCCGGGGTGCTCGCGGCGCTGCGCCACCAGCTCGGTGAGCGCGGTGGCGAAATCCTCGACCACCTCACGCACGCGGGCGAAGTCGGCGGCCTTCATCAGCCCGGGTTCGAGCAGAAAGCGGATGTCGTGGGTCCACGGCCCGACCTGCGCGCGCAGTTCGTCCGGCAGCGCCATCCATTCGCACAGCACCGCGATCGGCAGTGGCGCGGCGAAATCGCGGATCAGGTCCATGCCGCCCGCGTCGGCGGCATGCTCCAGCAGCCGGGTGGACGCGGCCTCGGCGACCGGTCGCAGCTCGGCCACCGCGGCGGCGGTGAACACCCGGTTCACCAGTCCGCGCAGCCGCGCGTGATCCGGATTGTCGGTGAACACCAGCGACTTTCGCCCCAGGCGCGCGATCCGGCCCACCTCGGGCTGCCCGAGCCGATCGGCCTGCTCGCTGACCAGCTGCGGGATCAGTCCGGCGCTGAAGGAGCGGTCGTGCAGCACCGCCTTCACATCGGTGTAGCGGGTCAGCACCCACATGCCCAGGGTGCGGTGCACCGGCCGCACCGCGCGCAAGTCGCGGTACATCGGGTACGGGTCACGACGAAACTCGGCGCTGAACGGGTTGAATCGGGCCCGCGGCGGTGCGGGATCCGGACCGGCCACCGTCATGCCCGGCCCTCTTCCCGAGAGCTCTTCGCCTCGAAGAAGCCGGATCCGTACGGCCGCAACACGAGTCGGAACAGGGTGAGCTTGCCCATCCGGAAACCCATGGCCGAGAGCTTCAGGTACCGCTCGTAGCGGGCCACCGCCTCGGCCCCGACCAGCGCGGTGGCCTCGGCCCGGTGCGCGCGCAGGCCCCGCGCCCACTCCGCGCAGGTCCAGGCGTAGTCGAGGCGGCCGTTGGTGACGGCGCAGACCTCGAACAGGCCGTCGGCCGCCGCGGTGATCTCGGCCAGGGTGGGCAGTTCGGCGTCGGGGAAGATCTCCCGCTGCATGAACGTATTCGCCTGCGCGGCGGTCATGTTCGCATAGGCGATGGTCTGTAGCGAGAGCGTCCCGTCTGGTCGCAGCCAGTCCCGGCAGCGGGTGAAGAACTCGCGGTAGACGCGGATCTTCTCGGCGGGCGCGTCGTCGGGGCGGGCGAAGTGCTCGAACGCGCCGATCGAGATGATGCCGTCGAAGCGGTCGGCGGGCTGGTAGTGCAGCCAGTCCTCGACCCGCACCTCGACGCCCGGATAGTTCTGTGCCCGAACGTATTCCGCCTGCTCGTCGCTGAGCGTCAGGCCGACCGCGCGGGTGATCGCGGGCTGCCGCGACACCCGGTCCAGGATCGCGCCCCAGCCGCAGCCGATATCGAGCACCGATCCGGCCCGCTCGACACCGATCGCGTTCAGGTGGTGATTCAGCTTGTGCTCCTGCGCGAGTTCCAGTGTGTCGTCCGGATTCTCACGCAGGGCGCAGGAGTAGCTCAGCGTCGGATCCAGCCACAGCCGATAGAACTCGTTGCCGATGTCGTAGTGGTGGCGGATCGCGGCGGCCGCGGCGTCGGTGCGCTCGACATCGACCGCGCCGGATTCGACGGCGACCATGCTCAGGCCACGTTCCGCGGCAGGTGCTCGTGCAGGTAGGCGGCGACCGCCTCCAGCGTGGGGTTGTCGTAGAGGTCCTCCGGCGACAGGTCCACGCCGTAGCGCTCCTCGACCTCGATCAGCAGTGCCACGGCCAGTGCCGAATCCACGCCGAGGCGGTCGAAATCCGCGGTCGGGTCGATCGAGGTGGCGGGCACCTCCAGCAGGTCGGCCAGATACTGCTGGCACCAGGCGACGATGGCTTCCTTGCTCGTATCCACGGTGAAACCTCTCTCAGGCAAGACGTTTGGCGGCGATGCGCGCCTCGGACGGCAGTTTCAGATCCCAGGCCTGACCGGTGGCGGCCAGCACGCGAATCAGCCAGTAGCCCGGATCCAGCCGATACCAGTCCAGGCCGAAGGACGGCGACTCCGGGAACGCGTGATGATTGTTGTGCCACGACTCACCGAGGGTGACGAGCGCGAACACGCCACCGTTGTGGCTGTTCTCGCGGGAATCGTAATGCTTGGTGCCGAACATGTGCAGGAACGAGTTGATCGCCCACACAATGTGTTCCAGCAGGAAGATGCGCACCAGGCCACCCCACAGCAGGCCGCTGACCGCGCCGGTCCAGCTCATCGAGACCAGGCCGCCGACGACCGCCGGCGCCAGCAGACCCAGCGCCACCCACCAGTAGTAGAGCCGCGCCACCCGCACCAGGCGGCGGTCGCGGATCAGGTCGGGCGCGTAGTGCACGATGTTCGGGTATTCGTGGCGGCGCATCCACAGGAAGTGCGAATGTGCCAGTCCGCGAACGGCTCCCCGCAACCCGCCACCGGACAGGTTGGGCGAGTGCGGATCTCCGTCGCGGTCACTGTATTCGTGGTGGCGCCGGTGCAGCGCGACCCACGACACCACCCCGCCCTGCCCGGCCATCGAACCCAGGACGGCCAGCATCGAGGACACCCACGGCGCGGCCTTGAAGGTGCGGTGGGTGAACAGTCGGTGATAGCCGACGGTGATGCCCAGGCCGCTCAGCAGCCACATCGTGAACAGCAGCCCGAACTCCAGCCACCCGAAGGGCCGCACCCACAGGAAGGCGACCGCGGCCACCGTGCCCACGATCGGCAGTACGTCGAAGAGCAGGAAGTGACGGCGCTGCAAACGATGGATATAGGCGGTACTGATCGTTTTGCGGCGCGGCTGTGCATTGGTTTCGGTCATCGCCGATGACACCCCTCGGACAGGCTGGACGACAGTCCACCAGCGGAATGATCCGACCGTAACAGCGCGCTCCACCGGGTCGGCCGGGCTCGGATCGCCCTCGATCGCAGCATCGGAATCGGTGATCGAGCGGCGAATTCGAGAAGTTCGCGCCGCGCTGTCGTATCCGAGCGTTCTCGTTCGTACAGAGGGTGAACCCGGCACCGGGCCGGGCGAGACCCAGGAGTGAAGATGAGCAGGATCGTCGCGGTAGTCAGCGTCACCCTCGACGGCGTCATGCAGGCCCCCGGCCGCGCCGACGAGGACACCCGCCACGGCTTCGAGCACGGCGGCTGGTCCGGGCCGTATGCCGACGAGGTGCAGGGCCGCTACATCGGTCAGCACATCGCGAGTCATCAGGGCGGACTGCTGCTGGGCCGCCGCACCTACGAGGACTTCCACGGCTTCTGGCCCGAGCAGACCGGCAACCCGTTCACCGAGGCGCTCGACAAGACCGAGAAGTTCGTGGCCTCGCGCACGCTGTCCGAGCCGCTGCCCTGGCAGAATTCGACCCTGCTGCCCGGCGACGCGGTCGCGGCGCTGCGGCAGTTGCGCGCCGACCGGCCCGATCTGGATCTGGTGCTGCTGGGCAGCGGTGATCTACTGCGTTCGCTGATCCGCGCGGGCATGATCGACGAGTACCTGCTGCAGATCCACCCGTTGATCCTCGGCACCGGTACCCGGCTGTTCGACGACGTCGAGCTGAGCGCACTGACGCTCACCGACAGCGTGGTCACCGGGACCGGCGTCATCATCGCCACCTACCGGCCGACCGGAGAGGAACAGCGTTGAAGCAATACCTGCTCAGCATCTTCCAGCCCGACAGCACCGGCGTACCCGACAACCTGCCGGAGATCATGGCGAATCTGGAGGCGCTCAACGACGAGATGCGCGCGCACGGCGCCTGGGTGTTCGCGGCCGGGCTGCACGCACCGAGCACCGCCACCGTGCTGCGCGCCGACGGACCCGACATGCTCGTCACCGACGGCCCGTATGTGGAGGGCAAGGAGCACATCGGCGGCTTCACCGTGATCCAGGCCGCCGACCTCGACGAGGCCCTGGAATGGGGGCGGCGGCTCGCGACCGTGGTCACCCTGCCCATCGAGGTGCGGCCCATCCAGGATCGCTGAGATGGACTCCGGCGCAATCGATCTCGCGGCGATCGAGGCAATCTTCGCCGAGCAGTACGGGCGCGCCGTCGCCAGCCTGATCCGCGTCTTCGGCGATGTCGACATCGCCGAAGACGCGGTCCAGGACGCCTTCACCACCGCGGTGCAGCGCTGGCCCGCCGACGGACTGCCCGCCAGCCCGCCCGGCTGGATCATCACCACCGCCCGCAACCGGGCCGTCGACCGGCTGCGCCGCGAGGCGGCCCGGCCCGCCAAATACGCGCAGGCCGTGCTGCTGCACGCCCAGGACGAACCGATCGAGGAGGGCGCGGTGCACGACGACCGACTGCGCCTGATCTTCACCTGCTGCCACCCCGCCCTGGCCCGCACCGCCCAGGTCGCGCTCACCCTGCGCCTGCTCGGCGGCCTCACCGTCGCCGAGATCGCCCACGGCTTCCTGGTCCCGGAAACCACCATGGCGCAACGCATCACCCGCGCCAAGGGCAAGATCCGCGACGCCCGCATCCCCTACCGGGTGCCCGCCGACGCCGACCTGCCCGCCCGCCTGCACGCGGTACTGGCCGTCATCTACCTGATCTTCACCGAGGGCCACACCGCCAGCACCGGAACCGAACTCGTCCGCGCCGACCTGTGCGTCGAAGCCCTGCGCCTGGCCCGCGTGCTGGCCGAACTCATGCCCGACGAACCCGAGGTGCACGGCCTGCTGGCGCTGCTGCTGCTCACCGAATCCCGCCGTGCCGCACGAACATCCGACAGTGGCGCGCTCATCCCGCTACCGGAACAGGACCGCGAGCTCTGGGACCGCGGCCTCATCACCGAGGGGCACACGCTGGTCCGAGAATGCCTGCGCCGCAACCAACCCGGCCCGTACCAGCTCCAAGCCGCCATCAACGCCGTCCACGCCGACGCCCCCACCGCCGCCGACACCGACTGGTCGCAGATCCTCACACTCTACGACCAGCTCACCACACTGTCCCCCGGCCCGATGGTGGCGCTCAACCGCGCAGTCGCCCTCGCCGAGATCGCCGGTCCGGCAGCGGCACTCACCGAGATCGACACCCTCGAACTCGCCGAACACCATCTGTTCCATGCCATCCGGGCCGATCTACTGCGCCGTCTCGGACGCACCTCGGAGGCCGCGCACGAATATGCCGCCGCCATCGCGCTCACCGGAAACCAGGCCGAGCGCGGCTACCTCGGCAGCAGGCTCGCCGCGCTGGAACAGCTTGGTATCGAGGCCAATTGAGGGTTGCGAGCACCTGATCGGCCATATTCCGCAACCCGGGAACGGTCGGGTGGACCGGTGCGAACGCGGGTGTGCCCACAGTGGGGATGAAGCCGTTGACCCATTGATCGGCCGGTGACGCGCAGGCGTCATGGCCGGACCGCGAGGTAGGCGCGCAGGGCGATCCTGCCCTGCGCCAACAGCTTCGGATCGCCCTGCGGGTCGGAGCGGAAGGCCTCCTGCATGACCGCGTCGCCCATCAGGTGCGCGACCCAGCACGCGGCGTCGAGATCCTCGGTGTCGGTCACGCCCTGGGCCAGCATCACCTCGCGTAGGGCGAGCGCCATGCGGCGCTTGTGCTCACGATCCAGGGCCCGGGCCCCCTCGGTGAGGTGACGGCCCAGCCACAGGGCGCGGAATCCGGGCTCGCTGCGGTACAGGTGCGCGAAGGCGTCGAGGAACGTCCCCGCCGGATCATCCCAGCGCTGAGCGCGCGCGAGTTCCAGCAGTCCGGCCATCTCGGATTCGATCTGCGCCAGGTAGGAGGCCGCCAGTGCCTCGATGATGGCGTCCCGATCGGGCAGGTACTGGTACAGCGAGCCGACCGAGATGCCGGCCGCCGCGGCCACTTTGATCATGGTGAGTGCTTCCACGCCCTCGGCGGCGATGAGCCGGTCGGCCTCCTCGATCACCTTCGCCAGCCGTTCGCGACTGCGGGCCTGCTGCGGTACTCGCCGCAGTACCGCCTCCGGTAGCACGTGGACCGCCATGAAGCCTCCCGAAACATTCGCGAACTGAACGTGAATCTGAATCAGATTCACGTAATGTAGCCCCATGACCATCCCGATGCGAGCCGAACGCGCGGAAATCGCCGCAGCCTGTCGACTGCTCGCCGAGCAAGGGCTGTTGATCGGCACCGCGGGCAATGTCAGCCTGCGCACCGAGGACCTGATCGCCGTCACACCGACCGGTGCGGTGCTCGCCGAGATCACCGCCGACGACATCACCGTGGTCGATCCGGCGGGCGAGATCGTCGGCGGCCGTTATGCCCCCACCTCCGAACTCGGCCTGCACCTGGACATCTACCGCACCTACCCGGCGCAGGCGGTGGTGCACACGCACGCACCCAAATCCACCGCCGTCGCCTGCGCACTCGACGAACTGCCGGTCATCCACTACCAGCAGCTGGTCCTCGGCGGCACCACCCGGGTCACGCCCTTCTTCCCCTTCGGCACCACCGAACTCGCCGACGCGGTACGAGAAGCCCTGCGCGGCAAGCAATCCGCGCTGCTGGCCAACCACGGCGCGGTCACCCTCGGCGCGAATCTCGGTCAGGCCGTCGACAACGCACTGCTCCTGGAGTGGGCGTGCGCGCTGTACCTGGACGCCAGCCGCCTCGGCACCCCGCGCGTGCTGACCGAACAGCAGCAGACCGCCGTCCTCGAGGTGGCGCTGCGCACCGGCTACGGCACCCGCAAACCCCTCCGGAAGGACACCGAATGAAGGTCATCACGCTCGGCGCACACGTGCTGGACATCCTGGTCAGGCCCGTCACCGAGATCCCCGCCGGTCAGCAGACCGCACTGGTCGAAGACATTCGAGTCACGGCGGCGGGCACGGCCGCGGGAACCGCCCTGACCCTGGCCAAACTGGGTGCGAGCGTCCACACCGCGGGCGCGGTCGGCACCGACGCCTCCGGCGATTTCCTGCTGACCCTGCTCGAACGCGCGGGCATCGACACGAAACTGGTCGTCCGCAAACCCGACCACGCCACCTCGTCATCGGTACTGCCCATCCGCCCCGACGGCGACCGCCCCAGCCTGCACCTGCTCGGCGCCAACCCCTTCTACACCCTCGACGACGTGAACTGGGACGCATTGCGCGACGCCGACCACCTCCACCTGGGCGGCCCCGAACTGATGGGCGCACCCACCGCCGCCCGAATCCTGGCCTACGCCAAGGACAACGGCGTCACCACCTCGGTGGACCTGATCGCACCGGGCAGCCTCGGCAGCCTCGACGCCATCGCGGCGGTCTTACCCCACACCGACTACTTCCTGCCCAACGACGACCAGGTACTCGGCTTCACCGGCACCACCGATCTCCTCGACGGCTGCCGCATCCTGCGCGATGCGGGTGCGGGTCTGCTCGCCGTCACCCGGGGCGCGGACGGCACCCTGCTGTTCGGACCCGAAGGGCCCGAGGACATTCCGGCCTTCGACATCGTCCCGGTCGACACCACCGGCTGTGGTGACGCCTTCTCGGCGGGCTTCCTGCGCGCCGTGGCCCTGGGCCGATCGCCACGCGACGCCGCGATCCTCGGCAATGCCGTGGCCGCCCTCGTCGCCGGGGGCCTGGGCAGTGATCACGGCGACTTCAACCTCGCCGCCGCCGACGCCTTCGCCGCCATCACTCGCACTCGCGGGGACCACTGACCGAACCACCGAAGTCTTTCGGGCTGCCTGATCGATCAGCTGATCGGAACCAGTGCGCGGCAGGAGATCTCGACCAGCTGGCGTGCGACCGGGCGGTCCATGGGCTGACCGGCCACCAGCCAGCGGTAGATCAGGGGGCCGAAGAGGATGTCTCGCACCAGATCCGGTGCGAGGTCGGAGCGGAGTTGGCCCGCGAGTTGAGCGCGCTCGATCAAACCGTGCACCAGCACGGCACGGGGTGCGAGGTAGGAGCCGAACAGCTGCTCGGCCAGTTCGGCGTCGTGACGCGCTTCGGCGTGCAGAACGAAAGCTGCCGAGGCGTAACAACTCTCGGCGAAGGTCGTGATGAAGTCCACGGCGATGTCCAGCAGGTCCGACAACGCGTCGCCGGTGTCGGGCGTGCTCAGCGGCGGCATGCCGGCGGCCAGGGCGTGCGCGACCAGGGCGGGTTTGCCGGGCCATCTGCGATAGATCGTCGGCCGGGTCACCCCGGCCGCCTTGCCCACGGCCTCGAGCGTCAGTGCCGAATAGCCGTGTGCGGCCAGCAGCTCCAGGGTGACGGCCAGGATCCGGTCGTCGACCTCACGACGTCGTGGTCGGCCGCGCGGTGAATCGGTTGCTGGTTGACCTGGCATGGCCTCATGGTACTTAATTTACGGGTCGTATCGTAAATCAATGAAGGGGACGTCCGTGCAGCGAGGCACTCAGGCCGCGAGCCGAAGAATCCCACTGCTGATCGCCGCCCTCGCGGCCTTCACGCCCGCACTGGCGAGTACCGCGCCACAGGCCGCAGCCGACGAGAACTCCTGCCAGGCAGTGCAACTCACGTCTGTGCCCGCACCGGTGCCGGTACTGGACTGGTCGGAGAACCTCGGCTACGACCGACAGGGCAACCTGTGGGTCGCCCGGATCATGCGCAGCGAGGTGCAGCGCTTCGACCGGTCCGGGCAGCTGACCGCGGTCGTGGGTGTGCCGTTCCCGGGCGCGGTCCGCCTCGGGCCGGACGGCTGGATGTACGTGGCCTCGGGCGCGGTGCCGACCAATTTGATCCCCGGTACGCGAAACGGCGCGATCGTTCGATTCGACCCCAGCGTGGATCATCCTGCCGCGCAACCGTTCTCGACCGGTCTCGGCATGCCCAACGGCATGGGTTTCGACGCCGCCGGAAACCTCTACGTCGCCGACAGTCAGCTCGGCGTGCTGAAGTTCGGCGCGGACGGGGTGCTCGATCCGGCCTGGACGGCGGCCGCGCCGAAGAACTTCGACCTCGCCGACGGCGTCAACGGCATGACCCTCAACGGGCTGACCGTCGCGGGCGAGGACGTCTACGTCACCGTCACCGCCAGCCTCACCGGCCGCGTCCTGCGCGTCCCCATCGCCGCACCCGACCACGCGGAGGTCGCGGCGGATCTGCTGCCGCAGGCGGCGACCGCGCTCCCCGACGACCTCACCGCGGTCGGTGACACCCTCTACGCCACCACCACTGCCGGACAGCTGGTGCGCATCGACACCCGCACCCACGAGACCTGCACCATGCTGACCGGGCAACCACTGACCGCGGTCGCCGCCGATCCGAACGCCCCGGGCGAACTGGTGCTGGCCACCGAGAGCGGTGACCTGCTGCGGGTGCGGGCGGAACACTGACGGCAACAGCCACATTCACCGTCCGGGCCGGGTGAGTGACGGGGTCGCCCCGGCCCGGACGCGGTGCGTCAGGCCAGCTTCAGGCTGCGGCCGATGATCTCCTTCATGATCTCGGTGGTGCCGCCGTAGATGGTCTGCACGCGAGCGTCCATGTACGCCTTGGCAATCGGGTATTCGCGCATATAGCCGTAGCCGCCGTGCAGCTGCAGGCACTTGGAGATCAGGTCGAGCTGCTCCTCGGTGCTCCACCACTTGGCCATGGCGGCTTCCTCGACGGTCAGCTTCTCCACGTTGAGCAGCTCGATGCAACGGTCGGTGAACACCCGCACCGCGGTGGTCTTGGTGGCCAGCTCGGCCAGCACGAAACGCGTGTTCTGCTGTGCGCCAATGGGTTTGCCGAAGGCCTTGCGGTCACGCACGTACTGGCAGGTGAGGTCCAGGCAGGCCTCCATGGCGGCGGCGGCCATCACGGCGATGGACAGGCGCTCCTGCGGCAGGTTCTGCATCAGGTGGATGAAGCCCTGGCCCTCGGTGCCCAGCAGGTTCTTGCCGGGGACGCGGACGTCGGCGAACGACAGCTCGGCGGTGTCCTGTGCCTTGAGGCCGATCTTGTCCAGGTTGCGGCCGCGCTCGAATCCGGGCATACCACGCTCGACGACTAGCAGCGAGAAACCCATCGCGCCCTTCGACGGGTCGGTCTGGGCGACCACGATCACGATGTCGGCATTGATGCCGTTGGTGATGAAAGTCTTGGAGCCGTTGAGGATCCAGTCGTCGCCGTCCTTGACCGCGCGGGTCTTGATGCCCTGCAGATCCGATCCGGTGCCCGGCTCGGTCATGGCGATCGCGGTGATGATCTCACCGGAACAGAAGCCCGGCAGCCAGCGCCGCTTCTGCTCGTCATTGGCCAGCTCCAGCAGATACGGCGCGATCACATCGTTGTGCAGGCCGAAACCCAGCCCGGAGTAGAAGCCCTTGGTGACCTCCTCGGTCACGATGGCGTTGTAGCGGAAGTCCTTGACCCCGCCGCCGCCGAACTCCTCCGGCACGGCCATCCCCAGGAAGCCCTGCTTGCCGGCTTCCAGCCAGACCGCGCGGTCGACGATGCCGTCGTGCTCCCACTGTTCGTGGTTCGCGGCCACGTGCTGATCGAGAAACTTACGGAACGACTCCCGGAACAAAACATGTTCGGGTTCGAAAAGGGTGCGCTCCACGCCAACCTCCTACAGTGACCACAACGGCACCATCGCCGGTACCCGATACGGTACTCGAAAACCGAATGGAGGTTAACTTCAAGGGGTGAGAAAGCGGTCCGAACAGCGACTGTCGCCATTGACGTCGCGGAACGGAGCTGATGAACGCCGGTAAACCTACCGGGCGATCGGGGGCGTCGGCGTCAGAGACCGAACGCGGAGAGGGTGCGACCCAGCAGGCTGCGCCCGCGGTCACGGTCACGCTCGGCGAGCAGGAAATCCAGCTCACCCTCGAGCGCCTTCTTCACCACCAGTTGCAGCTCACCGGCGGCCACCTCGAGGTCCTCGGCGTCACGCCACGGGCTGGTGTCGATCGGGGTGCCGAGCGAGTAGTAGAAGCGTTCCGGCTTGGGCACCAGCGTCGGCCCGAGACCGCGGATCAGCGGCGGCGTCAGGCTCGAGCGCAGACCCAGCCCCTCGACCGCCTTGCGGATCGGTGTCATCACCGGATGGTCGCCGTCGAAGATGATGTCGTAGATGTCGTCGCCACCCACCATGGCGATCGGCACGATCGGCGCACCGGTCTCGATGGCCATCTTCGCGAACCCGGTGCGGCCCTCCCACAGCAGCTGATACTTCTGTCCCTTGCCGCGCATGGCTTCCCGGCCGCCCCCCGGGAACACCGCGACCGCCTCACCCTGCTCGAGCAGCGTCGTGCAGTTGTGGCGATTACCGCGCACGATGCCCCAGCGGTGCAGCACGTCCCGCAGCCCCGGCACATCGATCAGCACGTTCTCGGCGAGCCCCCGCACCAACCGGTCGTGCCGTTCCAGGATCTCGTGGGCCAGCAGCGGCGCGTCCGTGCCACCGGCCAGACTGTGATTGCCCACCAGCAGCACCGGCCCCTGCAGCGGAAAGTTGTCCAGCCCGTAGAAACGCGGACTGAACCAGACGCGCGACGGCGCGATGAGCGCATCGATAATGCGGCGATCGGTATCGGACAGATTCACATGCAACGGCGCACCGTCTGTGAGCCCCTGCGAAGTCTTGATTACCGACAAATGACTGTCATTGCGTGACAAGACAAAACCCTCCCTGCGGACTTTCGACAACTAGATGTTAACGAAAGTCCACGCAGGGCATCGGGCGAGGGTTACAGCAGGTGCGCGCGGCCGAATGCGGCGAACTCGGCCTCCAGCTCGGCCCTGGTCGCCGCAGTCAACGGGGCGTATTCGGGCTTGCCGCGTCCCGCCCAGCGATACACCGGTTCGCCGGTGCGCCACGACTGGGTTTGCAGTTCCCGCTTGAGCACCTTGTTGGACCCCGTCACCGGCAGATTCGCCGAGACGCGCAGCAGTCGCGGCGCACCCTTGCTGCCGAGATCGGCTTGGGCAGCGAGGAATTCGGCGAACGCGGCGGTATCGAAGGTGCTCGGGTCGGCCACCTCGATGGCCGCCATCACCTGATCGCCGGAGCGCGGATCGGGCACGCCGAACACGGCCGCGGCGATGACGGCGGGATGCCGCCGGAGCACCTGCTCGATCAGCAGGGTGGAGGTGTTCTCGCCGTCCACCCGCAGCCAATCGCCCTGGCGGCCCGCGAAATACAGGAATCCGGCGGCATCGATATAGCCGAGATCGCCGGTCCAATACCAGCCGTTGCGCAAACGCTCGGCATCGGCCACATCGTTTTTGTAATAGCCCTCGAATACCAGCGCACCGGCTTTGTCGACCATCTCGCCGACCGATTCGTCCGGATTCAAGACGCGGCCGTATTCATCGATTTCCGCACGGGCACAATCGAGCAGGGTTGCGGCATTCACCACCGCGACACCCGGATGCGCGGGCCGCCCCAGCGCCGCCGCCGGAGCCGCCGGATCCAGGGCGGCCAGCGCCGGACCCTCGCTGGAGCCGTAACCCTCGAACAGCTCGGCTGCGAAGCGGCGCCGGAACTCGGCCTGATCGGCGACGGATGCCTCCGTGCCGAAACCCCGGACCAGGGTGTTGTCCGCGTCATCCGGCGATTGCGGGGTCGCGAGCAGGTAGCCCAGCGCCTTGCCCACATAGGTGAAGAAGGTCGCGCCGAAATACCGCACATCCGAAAGGAATTGCGAGGCCGAGAACTTCGGGATCAGGCAGACCGTCGCACCGTTGGCCAGCGCCGGAGCCCACAGCGCCATGATCGCGTTGCCGTGGAACAGCGGCATGCAGCAGTAGTCGACGTCCGCGCGGATATGCCCGAATTTGTCGCTCGCCGCGTAGGCGATCACCGCCAGCCGACGCTGACTGCACTTGACCGCCTTCGAGGTGCCGGTGGTCCCCGAGGTGAACAGCAACAGCAGCAACGACTCCGGGCTCGCGAACGCCTGCGGCCGCACCCGATGCGGTTCGAGCCGCGCCGCGTAGCCCGGATCATCCACCAGCAGAAAGCGATCCGGCTCCAGGCCGAGATCCAGACCCTTCAGCCGCGCCATCCCCGCCACGTCGGTGACGATCAGCTGACAGTCCACGTACCGGATATCGGCCGCCAACTGGGCGTCACCACGCGTCGGATTGATACCCACCACGGTTGCGCCGACCAACGCCGCCGCACCCAGCCAGAAAACGAAGTCCGGCACATTGTCGAGCAGCACGCCGATATGAAAGGGCCCGTCCCGCCGCATCGTTCGCGCCAACTCCCCGCGCGCCGCGGACTCCCGCACCACCGCGTCCCAGGTCCAGTCCCGCTCCCGGGTGCGCAAGCCGAGGCGCTCATCCCCCACCCGATCCAGCAGCATCGCCGCGATATCCGCGTGCCGCTGCGCGACCCCCGAATGCTCAGTCATGTCCGAATCGCCTTCCATATGCCGAGTTTGTCCGGTCAGGCACCGGGGTGCACGAGTTCCAGGTATTCCCGAGGCAACTCATCGCGAGTCAACTCCCGCACCTCGACCGGGCCGGGATGGTAGGAATCCGCAACTGCCGGAACACCACCAGGTACTCGGCCACTGGATCATCCACACCGCACCTCCTCGTGCACGCAACCACCACCGAGAGTGCCGAGGACCGTGTGATTTGCGCAGGAGTTCGCCGGGATCATCCGACTGACCGGGACCGGGGCTCGTCGGAACCATCTGGTCTCGCTCCCCGGGAATTCCGGGCTGTGCGGCAAACGAGGTTCCACCCGCGAGGGTGCATACTGCCGACAGACTTTCCAGACGACTGTCGCTCGGACAATATCGGGATCGACCTACCGATCGTTGTCTCGCCGCAGTTCCGCGAATCCGTCCCATCCAGACCGCGCGGCACCTATTCGGACTCGGGTGAGAAAGCGGGCCCGACGCGCGTGGGACAATCCGCCGGTGGCGAAGCCGACGATCGTGGACGACATCACCGAGCAGCTGGCCTACCGCATTGCGGCGGGGATCTACCGGCCCGGTGATCTGTTGCCGTCGGTGCGGCAGTTGGCGACCGAGTTCGCGGCCAGCACACCTACGGCCAACAATGCGCTGGGCAGGCTCGCGGCGCTCGGGTTCGCGGAACCTCGTCGGGGGCTGGGGTATCTGGTGCGGGATATTCAGCTGTACGGCGGAATCGATATGTGGCGCATCGTGTTCCGGTTCGCGCATCGGGTTCCGGAGCGGGCGGCGGCCTGTTTCGCCGACATCATCGATATCGACCATCAGTTGGTGATGCAGGCGGTGCGGTTGTTCGCGGCCGATCCGGGACGCTACGACCTCACTCCGGCGCTGCACGCGCTCAACCAGCTCGAACTGCTGGTCGCGGATGACGAGGCCGATCTGACCGACATCATGGCGGCCGAATTGCACGCGCTGCGATGCGCTTTCGCCATCCTCGGCAAGCCCGGGTCGCTCGCGCTGTTCAACACAGTCGGCGAAATGCTGCTGAGTGTGCCGGAGGCGGGGCCCGCGTTCTACGGACCCCTCGAACCGGCCGGACATGTACTGGTGGTGCGAACCCTGCTGGAGCTGCGGCTACCGGATGCCACCGACGGCGAGCCGCTCGACCTCGACCTGGTCGACTCGTTGATGCGCGCCTACCACGATCAGGTGGTGGAGACCTTCCGTGAGCTGATCACGAAATCCGCTGCGGCCGAGGACGAGCGGAGCACGACCTCGGCCTGACAGCGGCTCAGGCTGGTGAGCCCTCCGCGGCCTCACCCGCACCCGCGAACTGCACGAGCTGTCCGGCCAAGGAATTCGGGACGCGGGCGCGTACCCGGGTGCCGGTCTCCTCGTGCTCGGAGCTGATGATCTTGCCGTCGGCGTGGATTCGAGCCAGCAGGTCACCGCGCGTGTACGGCAGCAGCACGCTGACCTCCACATCCAGGCCGCCGAGGATCTCGGCGAGCCGATCACGCAGCTGCTCGATCCCCTGCCCGGTGCGGGCGGAGACGAAGATCGCCTCGGGCAGCCAGCCGCGCAGGCGGGTCACCTCCAGCGGATCCAGTGCGTCGATCTTGTTGACCACCAGCAACTCCGGCGGCGACTGCGTCTTGGTGTCGCGCAGCACGTCGGTGATGACCTCGCGCACGGCCTTGATCTGCTGATCCGGCAACGGATCCGAACCGTCCACCACATGCAGCAGCAGGTCCGCGCCCGTCACCTCTTCCAATGTGGAGCGGAACGCCTCGACCAACTGCGTCGGCAGGTGCCGGACGAAACCGACGGTGTCGGTGAACACGACCTCGCGGCCGTCTTCCAGCGCCGCCTTGCGGGTGGTCGGATCGAGGGTGGCGAACAGCGCGTCCTGCACCAGGATTCCGGCGTCGGTCAGCGAATTCATCAGGCTCGACTTGCCCGCGTTGGTGTAGCCGACAATCGCGACCTGCGGGATACCGCTGGCGGTACGCCGGGCGCGCTTGGTGTCGCGCGCCGTCTTCATCTCGCGAATCTCACGGCGCAGCTTGGCCATTCGCTCACGAATACGACGACGATCCGTCTCGATCTTGGTCTCACCGGGGCCACGCAGACCCACACCACCGTTGCTGCCCGCGCGACCACCGGCCTGCCGGGACATGGACTCACCCCAGCCACGCAGGCGCGGCATCATGTATTCCATCTGCGCCAGCGAGACCTGCGCCTTACCCTCACGGGAGGTCGCGTGCTGGGCGAAGATGTCGAGGATCAGCGCGGTGCGGTCGATGACCTTCACCTTGACGACCTTCTCCAGCGCGGTCAGCTGCGCGGGGCTCAGTTCACCGTCGCAGACGACGGTGTCGGCGCCGGTCTCGAGCACCAGGGCTCGCAGCTCTTCGGCCTTGCCGGAACCGAGGTAGGTCGACTTGTCCGGCTTGTCGCGACGCTGCACCAGCGAATCGAGCACCTCCGAACCAGCGGTCTCGGCGAGAGCGGCCAGCTCGGCCATGCTCGCCTCGGCCTGCTCGGCGGTGCCCTCGGTCCAGACGCCGACCAGCACCACGCGCTCGAGGCGCAGCTGCCGGTATTCGACCTCGGTGACGTCCTCGAGCTCGGTGGACAGACCCGCGACGCGACGCAGCGCACTGCGGTCGTCGAGCTGTAGCTCACCGACGGTGGGTTCGGCTTTCCAGCCGTTCCGGCCGGTGTCGGCGTCGTCGGTGATCTCCTCGGCGGGAGTGAACTCGTACGTTTCTGAATTACTCATACGCCTCCATGGTCCCACGTCCCAACGAGAACCCGCATTCGGTTATTTCAGGGCGCGCCGGAGATCAGGACTCCTGCCACCATTTGGCCGAGATTCGACCCGACGCCACCAGCACCGAAGGACCACGCAGCCATGCCGCGCCGTTCTCGATGCCGACGGTGACCGCGCCACCCGGAATCCGGACCTCGATGTGACCGGTGTCGGCGGCCAGATCGAAGCCGTCACGAGCCAGCGCCGCGGCCGCCGCGGCCACGGTTCCTGTTCCGCAGGAACGGGTTTCGCCGACCCCGCGCTCGAAGACGCGCATGTCCACGCCGCGCTCACCGTCGGAGCCGACGCCCAGCGCGGTGAGGATCTCGATGTTCACGCCGTGCGGGAAGAAGGCGTGGTCGAAGCCCGGCGCACGCGTCAGATCCAGCTCCGCCAGCCCGGCCGGGGTCAGCGCGGCATCCACGCAGGCCAGGTGCGGATTGCCGACGTCGATGCCGAGACCGGTGAACTCACGGCCGTCGAGGGTGGTGACGGAATCGCCGAGCACCTTGACCTTGCCCATCGCCACCGTCACCTCACCGTGCACGGGATCGGCGTGATGCACCACGACCGGACGCGCGCCCGCACGACTGCCCACCACGAACTCGGTGCGCGCCTCGAGACCGGTCGCCACCAGGTAGTGAGCGAAGACACGCACGCCGTTGCCGCACATCTCGGCGATCGAACCGTCGGCATTGCGGTAGTCCATGAACCAGTCTTCGGCGACGACGTCCTCGGGCAGCGCGGCCAGCGCGCCGTTCTCGATGAGCGCGCCCGCGCGAGCCACCCGCAGCACCCCGTCCGCGCCCAGGCCACGCTGCCGATCGCAGAGCGCGGAGATCCGGGACTCGGTCAGTTCCAGCCACGCGTCGGGGTCGGGCAGCACCACGAAATCGTTCTGGGTGCCGTGTCCCTTGCTGAATTCGATGTCAGCCGCGCTGTTGTCGCTCATGTGTCCTCACCGCAAAGCCCGGCGCTGCCGGGAGATCTCGTACAGGGCCACGGCGGCGGCCGCCGGGACACCGAGGGTGCCGTCGGTCGGGATGCAGACCAGCTCGTCACACACCTGCTGCCAGGCCGCGCCGAGTGATTCGCTTTCGTCGCCGAAGACCAGGACGGTCGCGCCGCCGAATTCGAGCTCGTCGAGAGCGATCCCGCCATGATCGTCACCACCGACGATACGGGTCTCGATGCCGCGCGCCCGCTGCCGGTCCCGGAAGGCGCTCACCTGCACGGGACCCGATGCCCGCAGCACCGGAACCGAGAACAACGCCCCCTCCGAGGCCCGCACACTCTGCGGGTCGTAATGGTCTGCGCCGGTACCGGTCACCACCACCCCCTGCGCCCCGAACGCCACCGCCGACCGAATCAACCCACCCAGCCGCACCGCCGATCCCGGCCGATCCACCACCACGACAACCGGCGGATCCTGCGGTGTCCCCGGCGCGAAATCCTCCAGCTCCGCCCGCCGAGAAATCGCCACCGCCACCAACTCCGGCACCGCCCCCGACGGCTCCGCCAACTCCGCCATCACCTCCGGCACCAACCCCACACTCGGCACCCCACTGGACTCCAGCACCTGCCGAGCCCACGGCGACGGCTCCGGCGCCCCCAGCCGATACACGAGAGTCTCCAGCGGCCAACGAGATTCGAGCGCACACGAAATAGCCCGATGCCCGTGCACCAGAAATCGTCCGTCCCGCACACGTCTCGACCGATTGTTCAGATACTCCTGCCACACCTGAACCGAAGCATTGCGAGTATTCACCCGGCGCGTCACCCCAGCAACGTAGCGCGCACACCCGACATCCCGGGCGGGCTCATGGCGTGTCCCCAGCTCGCGGAGTGTCCTCGCTACCGCCCGTGCCGACCGCTCCGCATCGAATACTCAACGCGGGTAGCCGATCTCGACGACATCCTCCTCCACCGAGAGAAGGCCCAGCTCCGGATTGAGCTCCGCAACCAGCGTCGGCGTCAGCGGCCGCAACGCATACACGTGCCGAACAGCCTCGACACTGACCTCGGTTCCGTAGTACTCCGCAGCCCACTCCACATAGTCTTCCGGCCTGCCCGCGACCAACACATCGAACAAGTCGTGCACGTCGGAACCGGCATCGGAAACGGACCACCCGGCATCGCCAGGTTCACGCCAGAAACACACCGTCGCCAGCGGCGAACCGTCATGATCGGCGAAGGCGGGCTCGGCGACGAAGCGACCGAACACCGCAGGGACAGAATCGAAAACCCCTGGTGCAGCAGACGATTCATGATCAAATCCCCGCCCGTAGACGCCGTCCGCGGAAAACACGATGAACCAGTCGTTCCCGGACCCATCCCGCATCGAAGCCATCTCCTCCCCCTCCGCCCACCGACTGTTGAACGAGTAATACCGATCCCCCCACTCCGGACTGAGAATCGCGTCGAGCATCGCCATAGCCCGGCAACGATCACGAAGCATCGAAATATCCGGAAGCCGACGCAGCAGTTCATTCACACCGCCATCCAACCGGACACCACCGACACCGACAGCGGCCGAACCCCAACCGAACACGCTGATTTGCCGAGCCCCGGGCATTCCCACTGTCCGGTCATGATTGTGCTCATGACCGAAGGGCAACTGCACGTATCCCTCGCTGAGCTGCGCAGGTCGTTCAACTTGCTGTTGGACCATCTCGAAGCCGCCACGGATGGCGGCATCATCCACTTGGACCAGGACTACTTCTGGTCGATCCCGCAAGACGAGCTGTACGACGTCACCACGGTTCCGTCCAACCTGACCGTCGGTCAGCTCTCTTGGTCATGGGAACATCTGACAGACCTACTCGCTGAACCGGACCGCGCAATTGGACACCATCTCGTCTGGCTCGCGGAGGTTTTGCGCGCGGTGGGCCAGAAGACGTCCTGAAAGACCGACTGACACGAATTGGTTCGGCGATATTGTTCGTTGCATGGAGCCCAATGCGATTGCGCCACCTCGACGTTCGGCAATCGAGGTCGTGTGGCGACAGGTCGTCGCTGGAGTGACCACTCGTGAGGCAGCACACGACTGGGCTGTGGTTTGGGTTGAACATGCTCCAGACATGAGCTGGCCAGATGACGGGATGATCGAGGCCGGCCTGCTGTATCTGCACGGCCTGGACATGACGAGGGTCCGCGACTCACCGAACCTGATATGCCACGGCGGCCCGGGGCGCTACGTGTTGTCCGAGGCCGAAGTTGCAGGAAGGCTTGAGCACTGGCTGAAGATGTGCAGCGAGTACGACTGCGATCCGGAGAAATTCCGTCAACGGGCACTCGAAAAGGCACGAAACACACCGGAATATCGAGAGCGCGCAAACCGTCGGTCGATTTAGCCGCCACTTCCACACACGGCTCGTTCCATACAGATCCGGTGGGCGGCGGAGCCGACGGGAGACCTGACCGGCGCGGCCGCGGCCGCATTCGCCTCAGCGAGAAAACATCTCAGGCGTCGGGCAGGCTACCGAGTTGGTCGAGTGCGACCTCGAAGAGGCCGATGCCTAGACAGAGGTCGACCGTGGCAATCCCACGGTGTCGGTCGATGCTCGCAAGGTCGCACTCGATCTCCAGTGGGATCGGGTACGCGGCATCGCGAGTCAGTCGGGCGCGCTCCTGAAATTCGGGGACCTTCGCGACGAAACTGGCGGTGCTTCCGTCCGCCAGCTGGAACTCCGCCGCCACCCACCCTGGAAAATGATCGTCTTCATACCGAACTGCCACTGCCCTGATGTACGTCATGGTGGGAAGGATCTTCTCACCATGACGTCGTGACCGCAGGCCAGGATTCGAAGACCTTCGCGATCCCGTCCACGTCATCGAAGCGGCCCAGTGCGCCGAAGTCGATGGAGGCGCCCGGGGCGATGAAACAGTCCGCGACGCTGGAAATCTCACTCCGTAGGGCTCAGCCGAACGTTTGATGGCCGATCACGGTCGGGAAACTGGTTGCCAATTGGAAACCTGTTTGCGTATGGTCGCCTCATGCAGGACTCGCAGACCCCTCAGCAAGCATTGGACATCGCTGCCGCTGCCACGCGGCAGGCGCACGAGGCGGCCGCACTTTCGAGGTGGCAGCCCGTGGCGGCTGGGGTGTCGGGGGCGCTCGCTGTTCTGCTGCTGTGCACGGTGGTTGAGGACGGGGTCGGTAGGCCGCTCGGATGGGTCGTGTTGGTCGGCGGAATCT
The DNA here is from genome assembly GCF_045161165.1 of Nocardia sp. NBC_00511. NCBI lineage: Bacteria > Bacillati > Actinomycetota > Actinomycetes > Mycobacteriales > Nocardiaceae > Nocardia > Nocardia sp. NBC_00511. The sequence goes on along the minus strand of NZ_CP107849.1, from coordinate 816,935 downwards.
GTTCGGGCTGGGTGTATTTCACGCTTGTGCGGCGGCAGCGGGGAATTCAGCGGGACCGCGGCATCGTCCCGCTGCCGATGGCGGAGCGGACGCAGATCATCGCGATATTGGTTGTCACCCTGGTGGTGCCGCTGGTGGGGTTCGCGGTTTCCGGTCCGGCAGTATGGATCCGGGTGGTGTCCAGTGTTGTGCTGGGCGGATGGATCTGGTTCGTGCAGGCGCGGCCGCGGATCCTCGCCGGGAAGTCTTGACCGTGGACGCGCTGAACGAGCTGTTCGCCTCGCTGCCACGGCTGAAACTGGTGGCATTCCTCGACGGTTGCGCGGAAGCGGAGTTTCTCGTCGTCGCCGACATGTGCGACCTGAACAAATCAACACTGTCCAAAGCGATGACCGCGCTGGAGACAGCCGGATACCTCGATGTCACCAAGGGCTACGTGGGCCGTAAACCGAGAACCTGGCTGGGCCTCAGCTCGGAGGGCCGCACCGCGTATCACGCTCATCTGGCCGCGCTCACCGCACTCACTCGCAAGGGCGAGCAGGCCGCACCCGAGTCTTGATCGAATCCTCCAGTGCGAGGCCGACTATGGGTTGGTGATCGACTCCTGCTGCGGAGTCCGGCTGTGGTCTCGCACAATGGCCAGTGCGGTGTCCGCGAGGTGTGGGTCCGCGCCGTCCACCCAGTGCACACGCTGGTCGCGGCGGAACCAGGAGCGTTGGCGGCGAACGTAGCGGCGGGTGCCGATGAAGGTGCGTTCGCGGGCCTCGGCGAGATCGTATTCATCGTCCAGGTAGTCGAGGACCTGGGCGTAACCGATTGCGCGGCGGGCGGTTTGGCCGCGGCGCAGGCCCTTCGGGATCAGGCCTTGGACTTCCTCCACCAGGCCGGAGTCGAACATCAGGGAGGTGCGGAGGTCGATGCGGGCATCCAGCTCGGCGGTTTCGCGGTCGACGCCGAGGATGACTGTGCCCCAGCGGGGTTCGCCGATCTGCGGGGCGGAAGCCGCGAAGGGCTTGCCGGTGAGTTCCACGACTTCGAGGGCCCGGACCATGCGGCGGCCGTCAGTCGGCAGGATGGTCGCGGCCGCTACCGGGTCGGCGGCACGCAGAGCCTCGTGGACGGCGACTGTGCCGCGTTCGGCGAGCACGGTTTCCCAGCGGGCGCGGATCTCCGGATCGGTGGCGGGGAAATCCCAATCGTCCAGGAGTGCTTGCACGTACATCATCGAGCCGCCGACGATGACCGGGGTGTGGCCGCGCGCCATGATGGCTTCGACATCCGCGCGGGCGACATTTTGATAGGAGGCGACGGTCGCGGTTTCGGTGATGTCGAGCACGTCGAGTTGATGGTGCGGGATTCCGCGGCGTTGCGCGAGCGGCAGTTTCGCGGTGCCGATATCCATGCCGCGATACAGCTGCATGGCGTCGATGTTCACGATCTCGCCGTCCAGGCGCTCGGCCAGGTCCAGGGCCAGATCCGATTTCCCGGTGGCAGTCGGTCCGACCACCGCGATGGGCCGGGTCATCGCGCCACCCCGGGACGCCACACGCCGACGTGATATCCGACGCCGAAAGGTGCTGCGGTGTAGAGGGTTTCAACCTGGGGATCGACAGGATCGACGGCGAACAGCCCCGCCAGCACCTGGAACGCGGGCCGGCCCGCGACCTCTAGTTCGGTGTGCAGCCGGGTATCGAGTGCCGCCAGCGCCGCGCGATCGCCCGCACTCAGGGCGGTATCGAGGACTTCCTGTGCAGCCTCGGCCCGCTCGTCCAGATAGCGCGGAGACGCCGTCGTGAGCGTGGCCGCGCCGTCACCGATCACCAGCACACCGGTGGCGTCCGATTCGGCATCGAGTTCGGCGCGCAGGTTCCGGCCGAAGGTCAGGCATTCGTCGGCCGAGGCATCCGCCGAGATCAAACGGCATTCCGCGACCGCGTCCGGCGCGACCTGAGCACGCACCCAGCCGCCGATGAGCGCGGCCAGCGGCAGACTCGCATCCGCAGGCCCCTCGAATACCGAACCGGACAAACCGACACGCACATCCGCGCCGTATCCCCGGAATGTGCCGACCGCCTCAGCACCGATCACTCCGGCCGAAACCGGAACGCCCGTACCGTCCTCGGGATCGGCGACACCCACCACGATCCAGCGTGTCGCGGCCGCCCCCAATTCCGTTGCGGCCCGCAAAACCGCAGCTCGCAGCCCTGCCACCGGCCCGTCCGGGGCACTGCCCGCAGCACCCCCGAGCTCGGGAACCAGCACGGGCGGCGAGGGGACCAGCGACGCAACACGGAACACGCCGACAACCGTAGCGCTAACGCACCACACCAGCCCCACCCCGGCCGGGTCGCCGCGCCACCCAGGTGCGCTCAAAGACAGCATTTCCCATCTCAGCCTGGTTGAATGGGATCAGTTAGACGAATGAGCTAGGGCGTAACCAGGCAGCCGTGACGCGCGGCAGGGACGAGGAGCTATGACCGAGAACAACGGAAACGAGCAGGCTACCCACCCGGAGCCGACCCCGACGCCCAAGCCCGGCGCCGCGCCGACCCCGTCGAGTGAGAGCGCACGACCTTCCCCGGCGGCCGCCGCCGGACCCCGTCCCGGGGGCCCGAGCCGCAAACCCGAGTCCCCGAAACCCCACGCCGTCAAACCCACTCCCGGCCTGGCCCACCCGCACCCGCACCCGGTCGTCGTACCGAGTGTGAGCGATCCCAGCCAGTGGGGACGGGTGGACGAGGACGGCACCGCCTGGGTCAAGACCGCCGACGGTGAACGCGTCATCGGTTCTTGGCAGGCCGGTGACACCACCGAGGGCCTGGCCCACTTCGGCCGCCGCTTCGACGATCTGGCCACCGAGGTGGCACTGCTGGAGGCCCGCCTGGCCGCCGGTACCGACGCCCGCAAGACCAAGACGGCCGCCACCGCGCTTGCCGAAACATTGCCGACCGCATCGGTCATCGGCGATATCGACGGTTTGACCGCCCGTTTGCGCGTCATCATCGAGCACTCCGACGAGGCGGCCGCGCACGCCAAGGAGGAGAAGGACCGCTCCCGGCACGAGCAAACCGAGCGCAAAGAAGTACTGGCCGCCGAGGCCGAGCAGATCGCCGCCGACTCCACCCAGTGGAAGGTCGCCGGGGACCGGCTGCGCGAGATCCTCGACGAGTGGAAGACCATTCGCGGCGTGGACCGCAAGGTCGACGACGCGCTGTGGCGGCGCTTCTCCAAGGCCCGCGAGGCGTTCAACCGCCGCCGCGGCGCCCACTTCGCCGATCTGGATCGCGAACGCGCGTCGGCCAAGACGCACAAGGAAGACCTGTGCGTGCGCGCCGAGGAACTCTCCAATTCCACGGACTGGGCGGGCACCGCGGCCATCTTCCGCGACCTGCTCGGTGAGTGGAAGGCCGCCGGTCGCGCCCCGCGCGAGGCCGACGAGCAGCTGTGGCGTCGCTTCAAGGCGGCCCAGGACGTGTTCTTCGCCGCCCGCAACTCGGCGGCCACCGAACGCGACCACGAGTTCGAGGAGAACGCGCACTCCAAGGAAGAACTGCTGCTGGCCTACGAGCACCTCGACCCGAATCACGACCTCGACGCCGCCCGGCACGGACTGCGTGAGCTGCAGGAGAAATGGGACGCGGTCGGCAAGGTCCCCCGGGAGCGCATGCACGACCTGGAGTCTCGCCTGCGCGCCATCGAGAAGCGGGTCCGTGAGGCCGTCGACGCGCAGTGGCGTCGCTCCGACCCCGAGGCCATGGCCCGCGCCGCCCAATTCCGTGAGCGCGTAGCCCAATTCGAGGAGCAGGCCGCCAAGGCCCAGGCCGCGGGCAAGACCCGCGACGCCGAGAAGGCCCTGGAGCAGGCCAAGCAGTGGCGTGAATGGGCCGAAGCCGCCGAAGGCGCGGTCAGCCAGCGCTGAAAGCACCACCCGAACCCGCCGGTGAGCACCCGTCACCGGCGGGTTCGGCGTGTGAATCCCCTTGGCACACAATCCGAATCCCTTCCGGAGCCAGCCCGTAGACCGCGATCGGCGATTCGGCCGGTCCGCCGAGCCCAGCCGACACCCGGAGTACGGCGAGAGTTCCTGCGGCCGTTCACGACCGGTACGTCGGTGGGATCCTGGTTAGGCTCGGGGTATGGCACCGAGTCGGGAAGAGTTGATCGCGCACCTGGTGCGGACGGGTATGGCGGGGCGGGTGGCCACGCCTCGGGAGAACAATTTGTCGCATTATTGGCGGCTGGCACAGCGGGATCCGAATTATCTGCTGGGGTTGGATCCGGGGCCGCAGTGGGACGCGGACGCCATTCTGGGGTTGATGGTGCGGCTCGTCGGGGTGGATGCGCGGCGGGACTATCGGTGGGGTGTGGACACCATTGATCCGGAGCTGACGGTGGCGGCGTTGGATCGGTATGCGGCGCGGTTCGACAAGGCGTTGCGGGAACGGCAGCGGGTGTTGTTCGCGACGGGGCATCCCAATCGACTGGCTCGGCTGTATCAGCAGTTGGCGGTGGCGCTGACGGCCGCCGGGGGCACGGTGATCGAGCCCGGAGACGGGCTGAGTTACGACGGCGATTCACGTTTCGGGACCAAACGTCTGGAGATCGAGTACTTCCTCGGCGTCGCGACGCTCAACGACGCGGGCGGCGCGATCCACACCCATTCCGCCGAACCGATTCGCCTCGTGCTCGAGGAGCTACGGCGCTCCGGTGAACCGGACCCGGATCTGGTTGTGGCCGACCACGGTTGGTGCGGTGGCGCGGCCCAGGCCGGAATCGACGCCATCGGATTCGCCGACTGCAACGACCCGGCGCTGTTCGTCGGTGAGGACGAGGGCACGGTCGCGGTGGCCGTGCCACTCGACGACGGCCTCCCGCCGGAGGATTACGACCTGCTCGGCGAGTACATCCTCGCCCGCCGCGGCTGATCTATTTCCGCATGCCCGCAACATGATTCACTCCCGGCCTCGAAATCCGACGTGGGACGACCACACTCGGATTCCGAACAGTTCCGGTCAGCCCGAAACCGCCGGGGCGGTGATCACCTCGTGGCGGGTGGGGCGGTGGGAGCGACGGTATTCGCTGGGGGCGATGCCGACTTCGCGATTGAAGTGGGTGCGGAAGTTGGCGGCGGTGCCGAGGCCGCAGCGGGCGGCGATGGCGTCGACGGGAAGGTCGGTGGCTTCCAACAGTTCTCGGGCGCGGATCAGACGTTGGGTGAGCAGCCATTGCAGTGGGGTGGCGCCGAGTTCGGCGTGGAAGCGGCGGGCCAGGGTGCGCTCGCTGATATTGGCGTGGGTGGCGAGATCGGCGACGGTGAGCGGGTTTTCGAGGCGACACAGCGCCCACTCGAGGGTTTCCGCGAGGCCGGAGTCGGCGGGGGTGGCCGGAACCGGGGATTGCAGATATTGGGCTTGGCCGCCGGCGCGGTGGGGTGAGACGACCAGGTAGCGGGCGGCGGCGTTGGCGGCGTGTGAACCGAGGTCCTTGCGAATCAGGTGGATGCACAGGTCCATTCCGGCCATGGTGCCCGCGCTGGTGAGAATCCGGCCGTCGTCGATGTAGAGGACGCCGGGGTCGATGTCCAAGCGCGGGTGGCGTTCGCGCAGGGCGGCGATGTGCCGCCAGTGCGTGGTCATGCGGCGACCCTCCAGGAGTCCTGCGGCGGCGAGGACGAACGCGCCGGTGCACAGGGAGGCGACGCGCGCACCGCGCTCGTAGGCGGCACGGACGGCGTCGACCAGGTCGGCGGGTGGTTCCTCGCGCACGTCGGGCACCGACGGGACGATGACGGTGTCGGCGCGGATCAGGTCGTCGTAGTCGTGAGCGGTCAACGCCACGAACGGATCTCGCAGGGTGGCGTGGCCGGTGTCGCGGGGGCCGCAGAGCTGGAAGCGATACCAGTTGTCCGGGTCGACGCCGAGCGGCGGCTCGTAGAACACCTGGTACGGGATGGCGACCTCGAAGATCGGCATCCCGGGTGCGACCGCGACGGCGAGCGTGCCGGGACCGGTGGATTCCATTTCCCCACGCTACGCCCGAGCCTGTCAGGAATCTAGCGCAGTGTGGCATTCCTGCCACTCGTGGCCGCGCCCGGAACGCCGAATAGTCGAAGGCATGACCACGACAGCCGACCCGAACACCCCGCTCCCCCAGGCGGATACACCCCCGGACCCACGCCGCTGGCGGGTGCTGGCGATCGCCGCCGTCGCCCAGTACCTGGCCATCCTGGATCTCTTCGCGGTCATCGTCGCCTTCCCGGCGCTGCAACAGTCCTTCGGGAACGCCTCGACCAGCGCGGTGTCGTGGACCTTGAACGCGTACACCATCGTGATGGCCGCCCTGCTGGTCCCGGCGGGTCGTTTCGCCGACGACACCGGGCGCAAACGCGGATTCCTGCTCGGCATAGCGCTTTTCGGGCTGGCGTCGATCGCCTGCGGCCTGGCCCCGAACCTCGGAATCCTGATCGGTGCCCGAGTCCTACAGGCCGCGGCCGCCGCGCTGCTCATCCCCACCGGTCTCGGCCTGGTGCTGCCGGTGTTCCCGAAACGCGAGCACACCACCGTGATGGGCATCTGGACGGCGATCGCGGCGGCGGGCGGGGCCAGCGGTCCGGTGCTGGGTGGTCTGCTGCTGCAAGCCGGTTGGCGCTGGATCTTCCTGCTCAATGTGCCGTTCACGGTGGTGGCGTTCGTTTTCGGGCTGAGCGTGCTGCCCGATATCCGCCAGCGCGGCGGCCGTCGGCTGGATCTGCTGGGCGCGGGCCTGATCCTCGGTGCCACGGCGGCTTTCACGACGGTGTTCGTGCAGGCCCCCGACTGGGGTTACACCGCACCGGGAACCCTGGGCTGCCTGGCGGCCGCGATCGTCCTGACCGCCCTGTTCGTCCGCCACGTGCGCCACCATCCGGATCCGGTGGTGAGCCCGATCGTGTTGCGCCACCGCCCTTTCCGCATCGCCACCCTGGGCGTGTTCTGCTACTACCTGGCCTTCGCCGCCATGATCCTCGAGGCCACCCTGTTCATGACCGAGCAGTGGCACTACTCCACGTTGCGGGCCGCGCTGGGTGTGGCCGCGATGCCGATCAGCTGCCTGCTCATGTCGCCGTTCTCGGGCCGTTTCGTGGCGCGGGTCGGGGCACGGACCTCGGCGGTGCTGGGTGGTGCGGCCATCGCGCTGGGTTGCGCCTGGTGGATGCTGGCCACCGAATTCTCGGATTCGTATGCGCTGGTGATGATTCCGGGTTCGATCCTGGCCGGTGCGAGCACGGCCCTGCTGCAACCGCCGCTGTTCGGGGCGTCGACGCTGCTGCCCGCGGATCAGATCTCGCTGGGTTCGGGCACCTTGATGATGGCCCGACAGACCAGTTCGGCGCTGGGCGTGGCGATCCTGACCGCGATCCTCGGCAGCACCGCGCACCGTTCCATGACCGACTTTCGGGCGGGTTGGCTGTACATGGTGGTCGCGGGCCTGGCCGCGATGGCCGCCGGGTTCGCCTACCGCCCCGACCGCGTCGAGCACTGACCGCACGAAAAAGCCCGGCGGCCACCGCATTCGGTGACCGCCGGGCCTGCGCGTGAAATTCTCAGTCGTCGCCGAAGAGCTTGCGGCGGCGTTCCTCTTCCAAGGCCTTCTCGGCGATGCGGCGCTGTTCCTCGGCGGCCAGGTGCACCGAGGTGCGACTCCAGATCACCCGCACCCAGTGGAAGGTCAGCACCACCGCGGCGATAGTGGCCAGGATCAACCCGATCGCGGGGCCCGCGCCGTGGTAGTTGCCCAGCCCGGGGGTCTGCCGATGCCAGATGGACAGCACGCCGAACACGCTGGAGATGGCCGTGCCCGCGGCCGCGATCCAGGCCAGCAGCCAGCGGCGAGTCATCAGGGCCAGCACCGAGAAGCCGATGCCGAAGATCACCACGAACCATTCGAAGACCCGGGACGGCAGTCCGATGTGGTCGGCCTGAGCGACGGTGTCGAACATCAGAATGTCGAAGCCGCGGGTCTTGCCCGCGTGCGGCAGCACCAGCGACAGCAGCAGCACGAAGATCGCGCCCGCGACCACCAGGGCGCGCAGGCCCGGGTCGATCTCACCGGCGATCTTGCGTTCGACGGCCTCGAGATCGTCGCGGAACTGTTCGAAGTCGTGGCTGGGCTCGGCCGCCTTCATAGTCTCCTCGTTCGCGTCAGCCGCCTGGTCGGGCGTCGAATCGGGTTGTGCTGCTTCGGTTTCCGGGTGCTGCGGCCGGTCGCGAGCCTCGTCGGGCCCGGTGGGCTGATCGGTCATGCGATGCGATCCTCGCTGGTGCGTCCTCGATCGTGCGGCGTGATTCCCGCTCGATACTGCCCTATGACGCTGCGTAGTTGTCACCGGCCCCGAGTTCGGTCGCCGCAGGCAGCGCCGTTCAGTCGCCGCAGGCGGAACCGCAGCTGGACTCGGCGACCGGCACGACCACGGGCGCGCCGATGCTCGGCAGGCCCAGGCCGACACCGATGGGTGCGGTCTTGGGCGTGATGCCGCGTTCGTGCGCGTCCCCGGCGCTGGTGCGCCGATGCGAGAGCACCGCGCCGTCGGCGACCAGATAGTGCGGCGCGGCACCGGTGACCTCGGTGGTGATGACATCGCCGGGCCGGATCTCGCTGCCGGGCGCGAGGTCGACGGGCGGACGGAAGTGCACCAGTCGGCCGTCGCGGGCACGACCGCTCATGCGCGCGGTCGCGGCGTTCTTCTTGCCCGCGCCCTCGGCGACCAGCAGTTCGACCGTCGTGCCGATCAGCGCCTGATTGCCTTCGAGGGAGATCTGCTCCTGCAACTCGATGAGCCGGTCGTAGCGTTCCTGCACGACCGCCTTGGGCAGCTGGTCGGGCATGGTCGCGGCGGGCGTGCCCGGCCGGATCGAGTACTGGAAGGTGTAGGCGCTGGTGAAGCGCGCCTGCCGCACCACATCCAGGGTGGCCTGGAAGTCCTCCTCGGTCTCGCCGGGGAAGCCGACGATGATGTCGGTGGTGATGGCGGCGTGCGGCATGGCCGCCCGCACCTTCTCGATGATGCCGAGGAACTTCGCGCTGCGGTAGGAGCGCTTCATCGCCTTGAGGACGCGATCCGAGCCGGACTGCAACGGCATGTGCAGCTGCGGGCACACGGTCGGCGTCTCGGCCATCGCCTCGATGACGTCGTCGGTGAATTCGGCCGGGTGCGGGGAGGTGAAGCGCACCCGCTCGAGACCCTCGATGGTCGCGGTGGCGCGCAACAGTTTCGCGAACGCGCCGCGGTCGCGCTGCTCGGTCGGGTCGGCGAAGGAGACGCCGTAGGAGTTGACGTTCTGCCCCAGCAGCGTGACCTCGAGCACACCCTGATCGACGAGTGCGCGCACCTCGGCGAGCACATCGCCGGGCCGCCGGTCGACTTCCTTGCCGCGCAAGGCCGGAACGATGCAGAACGTGCAGGTGTTGTTGCAGCCCACCGAGATCGACACCCAGCCCGCGTACGCGGACTCGCGCTTGGCGGGCAGATTGGACGGGAACGCCTCGAGCGATTCGAGGATCTCGACCTGGGCTTCCTCATTGTGGCGGGCGCGTTCCAGCAGCACCGGCAGCGAGCCGATGTTGTGGGTGCCGAACACCACGTCCACCCAGGGCGCCTTCTTGACCACGATGTCGCGGTCCTTCTGCGCCAGACAGCCGCCGACCGCGATCTGCATGCCGGGCCGCTCCGCCTTGCGGTGCGCGAGATGCCCGAGCGTCCCGTACAGCTTGTTGTCGGCGTTCTCGCGCACCGCGCAGGTGTTGAAGACGATGAGGTCGGCGGTCGTATCCGCGTCGGCCTTCACATATCCGGCGTCCTCGAGCAGCCCCGAGAGGCGTTCGGAATCGTGCACGTTCATCTGGCAGCCGAAGGTACGGACCTCGTAGGTCCGCGCGTCGACATGGACTGCCTCACCACGTGCTGAAACCTGCGCCAACGAATTCACCCAACCAGGGTAATGGCTGGCCTCCGAGGCCCCTAAACCCCATCCGGTTCGAGCGGGTGCCCCGGGGTCTCCCGTGAGCCCCGATTTCGCAGCCCATCCACAGCCCCACCCCAGGGTTACGAGACCATGTCGAATTCCGACCTAGCGGTCATGCGCCACCCAAAGACGAGCAAATCGGGCACAGGGTGGATAGGGTCACTGGTCATGACCGATGCTGCCGATTCCATCAGCACATCCGCGCCCATGCTCTCGATGCGGAATGTGGACAAGCACTTCGGCTCGCTGCACGTACTGCGTGACATCAATCTCGAAGTGCCCCGGGGGCAGGTCGTGATCGTGGTGGGACCCTCGGGCTCCGGCAAGTCGACGCTGTGCCGAACCATCAACCGGCTGGAAACCATCGACTCCGGTGAGATCGCCGTGGACGGGGTGAAACTGCCCGACGAGGGCAAGGCGCTGGCCCGGCTGCGCGCCGATGTCGGCATGGTGTTCCAGCAGTTCAACCTGTTCGCGCACAAGACAATTCTCGACAATGTGATGCTCGCTCCGGTGAAGGTGCGCGGTATCGACAAGGCCAAGGCGCGGGCTCGCGCGCTGGAGCTGCTGGACCGGGTCGGCATCGCCGAGCAGGCCAGCAAGTATCCGGCGCAGCTCTCCGGCGGTCAGCAGCAGCGCGTGGCCATCGCGCGGGCGCTGGCCATGGATCCGAAGGTGATGCTGTTCGACGAGCCCACCTCGGCGCTGGACCCCGAAATGGTGTCGGAGGTCCTGGATGTCATGGTGCAGCTGGCCCACGACGGCATGACCATGCTGGTGGTCACGCACGAGATGGGCTTCGCGCGCCGCGCCGGAAACCGGGTGTTGTTCATGGCCGACGGCCAGATCATCGAGGACACCGACCCCGAATCCTTCTTCACCGCACCGAAATCGGATCGCGCCCGGGATTTCCTCGGCAAGATCCTCAGCCACTGAGAGAACAGGACCCCCGATGCGGATCAATCACGCGCTGCGGATCGCCGCCGGTGTCGCCGCCCTGGCGCTCACCGTCACCGCCTGTGGCGGCGGCAGCAACAAGACCGCCACTCAGCACGCCGCCGACGGCAAGCTCACCATCGGCATCAAATTCGATCAGCCCGGCCTGGGACTGCTCAACAAGGACGGCAGCTACAGCGGTTTCGACGTCGACGTCGCCAAGTATGTGGCGGGGCAGCTGAATGTGAAGCCGGAGAACATCACCTTCAAGGAGTCGCCGTCGGCGCAGCGCGAGACGCTGATCCAGAACGGCCAGGTCGATTTCATCGTCGCGACCTACTCGATCACCGACGCCCGCAAGCAGAAGGTCGATTTCGCGGGCCCGTACTTCGTGACCGGGCAGTCGCTGCTGGTGCGTTCGGACAACACCGACATCACCGGGCCGGAGTCGCTCAACGGCGGCAAGAAGCTGTGCTCGGTGAAGGGTTCCACGCCCGCGCAGAACGTGCAGGACAAGTACGCCAAGGAAGTTCAGCTGCAGCAGTACGACACCTACTCGCTGTGCGTGGAGGCGTTGAAGTCGGGCGCGGTGGACGCGGTCACCACCGATGACATCATTCTGCGCGGGTACGCGGCGCAGTCGCCGGGTGCGCTGAAGGTGGTCGGCAAGACCTTCTCGACCGAGAACTACGGCATCGGCCTCAAGAAGGGCGACTCCGATTCGCGCGGCAAGATCAACGACGCCATCCAGTCGATGATCTCCACCGGTGCGTGGAAGGCGGCCCTGGAGAAGAACTTCGCCGGGACCGGCTACGAGATTCCGGCCCCGCCGCAGGTGAGCGCGAACTGACTCGAGGTAGCGCGCCGGGTGGTGTCCAACGAGACCGCCCGGCGCGCTTCGGTTTCCGATCGGAGGGACGGCCACCATGTTCGACTTGATCTCCCAGTACCACACCCGGCTGCTCGACGCGTTCTGGGTGACCATCAAACTGACGCTGTACTCGGGGCTGTTCGCACTGATCATCGGGACTTTCGTCGCCGCCATGCGGGTGTCGCCGATTCCGGTGGCGCGCTTTCTGGGCACGACCTACGTGAACATCATCCGCAATACGCCGCTGACGTTGATCGTGGTGTTCTGTTCCCTGGGTTTGTATTCCACCCTCGGTTACCGGCTCGCGCCGAGCGGGCCGAACGATATCGCGGAGAACAACTATCGTTTCGCGATTCTCGGGTTGAGTGTCTACACAGCGGCTTTCGTGTGCGAGTCGCTGCGGTCGGGCATCAACACGGTGCCGTTCGGGCAGTCGGAGGCCGGGCGTTCGCTCGGGTTCACCTTCGGGCAGAACCTGCGACTGGTGGTGCTGCCGCAGGCTTTTCGCGCGGTGATCGCGCCGCTGGGCAGTGTGCTCATCGCCCTGACCAAGAATTCGACGATCGCCTCGGCCATCGGTGTCGGTGAGGCCGCGCTGCTGATGGCGGATATGAACGAGAAGGAAGCCGCCGCCCTGAACATCGGCGCGATCTTCGCACTCGGGTTCGTCATCCTCACCCTGCCCGCCGGGTTGTTCTTCGGCTGGCTCGCCAAACGATTCGAGGTGGCGCGATGACCACGGCATCGGTTCTCTACGACGCGCCGGGCCCCCGCGCGCGACTTCGGTATCGACTGTATTCGGTGGTCGTGGTCGTGATCGCGGCCGCCGCAGTGTGGCTGGTCTATCACGGGCTGGCCGACAAGGGGCAGTTCACGGCCGCGAAGTGGAAGCCGTTCACCGAGAGCCAGATCTGGAGCACGTATCTGCTGCCGGGTCTGCGCGGCACGCTCGAGGCGGCGCTGCTGTCGATCGTGTTCGCCCTGGTGCTGGGCATGCTCTTCGGCATTCTGCGGCTGTCGGATCATCGCGCGGTGCGCTGGATCGCGGGCACGATCGTGGAGATCGCGCGCGCCATTCCGGTGCTGATCCTGATGATCTTCCTGTTCAATCTGTTCTCCAGCGAGAACATCTTTCCCTCCGACCAATTGGCGTTGTCGGCGGCGGTGACGGCGTTGACCATCTACAACGGTTCGGTGATCGCCGAGATCGTCCGCTCCGGGATCAAATCGCTGCCGAAGGGCCAGACCGAGGCCGCGGTCGCGCTCGGCATGCGCAAGACCCAGGTGATGGTGACGATCCTGCTGCCGCAGGCGATCACCGCGATGCTGCCCGCGCTGGTCTCGCAAATGGTGGTGGCGCTGAAGGATTCGGCGCTGGCCTACCAGATCACGTATCAGGAAATCGTCCGCGCGGGCGCTCAGCTCGGCGCCGCCGAACAGAACCCGATCCCGTCCCTGCTGGTGGTCGCGATCATCATGATCGTCCTCAACTACCTGCTGACGGTCGTCGCGACCCGCCTGGAGAAATGGTTGCGCACCCGCCGCCGCGGCCCCCGCACCGTCCTACCTGCCACCGCGTCCACTGCCGCCCCGGGCATAGATCTGGTGAAAACCGACAGCCCCCTCCCCCCGAAATAGCCGACACCCCGGCTCGTACGATCACAACTCACCCGAGCCGGGGACAAGCGGTCCGCTGACCTCGCATACTCGATTTCATGAACGAAGATGACAGCGCTCGAAGAGAATTCATCTTCGCGCTTTTCCTGATCTCGATAGTCGCCCCACTACTGGCAGGCCTGGCAGCCTTCACCGCCGGAGTAGGCCTGACATTCCTCCGCAAAGACCGCGAACGCCGAGCCGAGCCACGCGGCACTCCAGCCATCACCCGAACCGTCCGCCCCTCCACCGGCCCAGCCCGCTCCCCGCACCATGCGCCCCACCGCAACTCACGCCGGGCATCGGCCAATCGCCGCCCCGGCGGCGTAGTCCACTAGTCGATGTCGGGCTGCACCAGGCCGAGAAGCACCGCCCGCAGTGAGGGGCGCTCTCGAATGCCTCATGCCGTATTGGGCAATTCGAGTTGACGAGCCGGCAGTCGGCATCATCGACGACAACCGGCGCGCCGCACGGGGAGCATCGCTCCAATCCAGGAGGCATTCGGTCAGAAGTAGTTTGCGGCGGCCAATTCTGCTTTGACGACGGTGTAGGCGACGGAGGCGCTGTAGCCGCGGCGGGCGAGGAGGCCGACGAGGCGGCGGGTTGCTTTGTCGCGGTCCAGGTTTTGGGGGAGGGTGCGGATTTTCGAGCGGATGAGTTCGGCGGCGGATTCGTGGTCGTCGGCGGGTGATTCGCCTGCGTCGGGGTCGGAGTCGTCGTCCGGGGTGGGGTCGGGGCGCGAAGGGGATTTCTTCGCGGTGCGGGACAAGCCGGGCGCCTGGGGTGTTTTGGGCTGTTTCGGGATGCGGACCAGTCCGGATTCGGCGAGTTCGGCGACTACGACGCCGTATGCCGTACCGGGGGTGTAGCCCTTGCGGGCCAGCATCGAGACGAGGCGGTTGGTGGCTTTGTCGCGGTCCATATCCGATGGGAGGGTGCGAAGCTTCTTGCGGACCAGGTCCACGGCGCGAGCGTGCTCGGCCTCGGAGGTGATCGCTTCGAGCGCGGGCTCCGCAACCGAAGGATCGATCCCCTTGCGGCGCAGCTCCTCCGCAAGCACCTTCTTCCCTTTACCCCCATAGGTGTGCCGCGAATACACCCACTGCTGCGCGAACGCTTCGTCGTCGATCAACCCGACTTCGGTCAACCGGTCCAGAGCCCGCGTGGCCACCGCCACACTGAACCCCTTGGCCGCCAACCGATCAGCCAACTCCGCCCGACTGCGAGCCCGATCGGTCAACAACCGCAGACAAAGATCCTTCGCCTGCGAATCGGTCCCCCCACCCGGCAACTCGACAACTTCCCCCGGCCGAGGCCGAGGCCGATACCGCCGTTGCCCCCGCCCCGAGCCCTCCTCCCCCGCACCGAATTCGCCCCCACCCTCACCATCACCGGACGCCCCCCGCCGTCCCCGCCGCCCACGCCTATCCCGACGCTCCGAGCCCTCTTCGCCCGAATCCTCCCCACGCCGATACCGCCCACCCCGCCCGTAGGCACCACTAGAGCCTGCGTCGTCCCCCGATCGCCCAGCAGCCGAACCGAACTCCCGACCCGACTCACGCTCCCCCGGCGCATCGACGGACTCCCCAGCGACTGCGGTGGCCTCAGCAAGCGCGGCACGGGCAGCCCGCAGCTTCGCGTCCGCCGAGCTCTCTCCCGCATCCGCCGCCATTGGGCCAGCATCCGCAGATTCAGCCTTCCCCCCGGATGCCGCTCGACGGGGCTCTTCCACAAACGGGTGATTGCCCGAATTCGGCGATCCCGCAACGCCTCCCGCTACGGCATCCACGGCGCGACGGATCGCAGCACCGGTGCGTGTTCGTGCGGCGGAATCGCCGGATCGCCCGGCGTGGTGCGACGGTTCCGCAGCATCATCCTGACCGGCGGACGGATTCGCACTGGCGACCGAGCGTGCGTTGCGAGACGAAGCACGGCGAGTGCCGGTGGCGGTTCCCTTGGCGGCGAGGGCGGTTGCCTCGGCGAGGATGGCTCGGGCGGCGCGGAGTTTCTCCTCGGGTGGGAGTGCTGCTCGGGCGGCGGCGAGTTCTGCCTCCCTGGCCGATTCGGCGGCGCGCTGCTGTTCTGCTGCCGCGATTTCGGCCTTTGCGGCAAGTTCGGCTTGCCGCGCGGACTCGGCGTCGCGAGCGTGGTCTGCCGAAGTGAAATCTGCTCGCGGCGGGGAGGATTCGAATTCCCGCGTCCCACCGTCGCCGGGGGCAGTGGGCGCTTCCTCTCGCCACTGCCCCGGCGAGCGGCGTCGCCCGGTGGGCGAACGACGGTCGGTGTCCCGCTCGGGGACATCCGGGGTGTCGATGGAATCGGTTGCGGCGGAGCCGAAGTCCGGGCGGCGCGCGGTACGGCGCGAGGCCGTCGGTTCGGTTTCGTCGACAAGGGACGCCTCGGGATCGGCGATGATCTCGCGGTCCGCGGGCGGAGCGGCTTCTGCGACGGGTTCTGTTGTACGCCAGGTGCTTCCGGCCTCCGGGGCGGGCGGTTCGTTCGCGCCGGAATAGGCTGCGCCAGCGGACGGGCCGTAGTTCCAGGAGTTGGTGGAGGCGTAGGGGTCGGCGGAGTCGCGGCCGAAGAGGTCGTGGCTGGGTTCGCGGGCCGGGGCGCGGGAGGGGCGGGGGCGTGCGGCCGCGCGCGCCTCAAGTTGGCGGCGGAGGCGTTCCACCGCGGTGAGTTCGGGGGTGGGCCCCGGCGAATCAGGCCGGGGCCCTTCGGTTTCCCGAGTGGTCATCGATCAGAAGTCGGCCGGGGCTGCTTCCGCGGCGGTGACGTCCGCGCCGATGCCGAGCTTTTCCTTGATCTTCTTCTCGATCTCGTCGCGCACGTCGGTGTTCTCGAGTAGGAACTTGCGGGCGTTCTCCTTGCCCTGGCCGAGCTGGTCGCCCTCGTAGGTGTACCAGGAGCCGGACTTGCGGATGAAGCCCTGCTCGACACCCATGTCGATGATCGAGCCCTCCTTGGAGATGCCGATGCCGTAGAGGATGTCGAACTCGGCCTGCTTGAACGGCGGCGAGACCTTGTTCTTGACGACCTTCACGCGGGTACGGTTACCGACCGCGTCGGTGCCGTCCTTCAGGGTCTCGATGCGGCGCACGTCCAGGCGCACCGAGGCGTAGAACTTCAGCGCCTTACCACCGGTGGTGGTTTCGGGAGAGCCGAACATGACGCCGATCTTCTCGCGCAGCTGGTTGATGAAGATGGCGGTGGTGCCGGAGTTGTTGAGCGCACCCGTCATCTTGCGCAGCGCCTGGCTCATCAGGCGGGCCTGCAGACCGACGTGGCTGTCACCCATCTCGCCTTCGATTTCCGCGCGCGGCACCAGGGCGGCGACGGAGTCGATGACGATGATGTCGATGGCGCCGGAACGGACCAGCATGTCCGCGATTTCCAGGGCCTGCTCACCGGTGTCGGGCTGGGAGACCAGCAGACCGTCGGTGTCGACGCCGAGCTTGCGGGCGTAGTCCGGGTCCAGCGCGTGCTCGGCGTCGATGAAGGCGGCGACACCGCCGGCGGCCTGCGCGTTCGCGACCGCGTGCAGGGCGACGGTGGTCTTACCCGAAGATTCCGGGCCGTAGATCTCGACGATGCGGCCGCGCGGCAGACCACCCAGTCCGAGCGCCACGTCCAGCGCGATGGATCCGGTCGGGATGACCGCAATGGGCTGGCGCGCTTCCTCGCCCAGACGCATGACCGCGCCCTTGCCGAAGCTCTTCTCGACCTGGGCCAGCGCCAGTTCGAGTGCCTTGTCGCGGTCGAATGCCTGTGGTGCCATCGCCTGGTTCCCCTTCTCGACGGGTATGTCTCAATCTGTGGTTGGCGCCCACGTTAGAGGGAGGCACCGACAAGTTCCGACGCCGAGCTTAGACGAACAGATGTTCGACGCAAGCGACGCGCGGGCCGACACGCGAAACACCTGGCGGCAACTACCCCGCAACTCCGACATTCACGGCAGCACCGCTCAGTCGTTCACGGCAGCACCTCGATCCGCTCCGCCGAGATCAGCGACTGCGACTGCTTGAACTGCCGCAGTGAGGTCAGCACCTCGACATTGTTGACCCCCGAGAGCGCACCGATCCGTTCGGTCACATAGCGATACAGGTGCGCCGAGTCCCGGCACACCACCGACACCATCAAATTCGAGGTCCCGGTGGTCGCCGCCACGTAGGCGACCTCCCGATGCGTCGCGATCGCACGTCCCGCCGCCTCCAACTCTCCCGGCCGCACCCGCAACCACAGCACCCCGCGAGTGGCGTAACCCATTCTCTCCAAAGCGAAGTCGAGGTCGAAGTACAGCACCCCGGCGGCGACCAGCTCGGCCATCCGGCGGGCCGCCCGGGTGGCGCTCCACCCGGTGGCGTCGGCCAGTTGCGCATAAGGCGCACGCCCGTCGCGGGCCAGCACCGCCAGCATCGCCTCGTCCTCCCGCGACAGCGTGACCGGCGCCTTCGGACCGGCGGGCTCCCACATGGGCGGTCGCGGACCGAGTTCGCGCAGTTGGTCTTCGGTGAACAGATAGCTGTAGCGCGGCCACTCCTCGTCGAACGGGAACTGCCGCAACACCTCGTGCGCACTGAGTTCGGTCACGTGCGGGATGCGCGGCAGCAGCCGCAGCATCAACTCGTCGCGCCGTTCGGCGGTGCGCGGCCGGCAGACGCACGCCACCTCGAACCCGGTGGCCAGTACCGCCACCCAGCTCAATTCCGGTACCCGGGCCAGGGATTCGCCCAGTGCGAGCGCGCGCCCCGGCGCGGTCTTGATCCGCAGCATCCAGCGGGTGTGCCCGAGCGGAACCGCGTTCACCTGGCCCGCGACGTGCAGCATCCCACGACCGCGCAACGACCGGTACCGGCGGGCGACCGTCTGTTCGGAGACTCCCAGCAGCGCTCCGAGCTTGGCGAACGGGATCCGCGCGTCGACGACGAGCCCGTGCACGATCTGCTTGTCGAGAACATCGAGAACAGAGGATTCCTCGACGATTTCACGATCCATTGGAGGAATCTACCGCATTCCACCAGCTGACTATGGGGATAAGTGCGGCAGATGCATCCTTTGAGTCGAAATCGTTCGCTCTCCTGGAGGTTCCCATGCGGAAGTGGCTCCCACTCTTCGCCGCGTGCCTGGGCACGCTCATGCTGCTCATCGACGTCACCATCGTGAATGTCGCGCTCCCCGACATCGCCGTCGATCTCGGCACCGGCCTGTCCGGTCTGCAGTGGGTGGTCGACGGTTACGCCCTCGCCCTGGCCGCACTGCTGCTGATCTTCGGTTCGCTGGCCGACCGGATCGGCGCGAAGCCGATGTATCTGACCGGCCTGGTGTTGTTCGCCGCCGCCTCGCTGGCCTGCGGAGTCGCCCAGACCTCGGACATCCTGGTCGCCTCCCGGGCGGCGCAGGGTATCGGCGGCGCGGCCATGTTCGCGACCACACTGTCGCTGTTGCACGCCACCTACACCGGCCGTGATCGGGGTGTCGCGTTCGGTGCGTGGGGTGCGGTGGCGGGTGCCGCGGCCGGTATCGGTGTGGTGCTGGGCGGTGTGCTGACCGATCTGCTGTCGTGGCGCTGGATCTTCTTCGTCAACCTGCCGATCGCCGCCGTCACGATCGCACTGTCGCTGATCGCGTTCGGCCCGTCGCCGCGCCGCACCGATCGCAAGCTGGATCTGCCCGGCATGCTGGCCTTCGCGGTGGCGGCCACGGCGGTCACCTACGGCATCATCCGGGCCGGTGAGCACGGCTGGGGCGATGGTCTGGCGCTGTCCACCATCGTCGGCGGCGTGCTGGCCCTGATCACCTTCGGAGTGATCGAATCCCGCAGTGCCGCACCGATGTTGCCGTTGCAGCTGCTGCGCAACACGGGCTTCTCGGCGACCCTGATCGCCGCTGCCGGTTTGAGTTTCGCGGCCTTCGCCTCGAACCCGCTGGTGTCGCTGTGGTTGCAGCAGCAGCTGCACCTGTCCGCATTGCACGCGGGCCTGTCGATGCTGCCGATGGCGGTCACCGCGTTCGTGGTGTCGGGTGCGTTCGGCAGTCGGCTGCACGATGTCTCGCCGCGCTGGTCGATCGGTGCGGGCCTGGTGCTGCTGGGCGCGGGCAGCGGACTGTTGACGATCATCGATACCGGATCGTCCTGGCTGGCACTGCTTCCCGGGTTCGTGGTGATCGGCGCGGGTGTCGGCATGGTGGCTCCGGCGCTGACGGCGGTCGGGATGGCGGCGGTGCCGCCGCAGCAGAGCGGGACCGCGGCGGGCGCGATCAACACCGCGCGGCAGCTGGGTCTGGCGCTGGGTGTCGCGTTGCTGGGCACGGTGTTCCGCAGTGCGGCCGGTGACGCGCACTCGATGAGCCTGTCGCACTTCGTGACCGGTCTGGATACCGCGGTCGGTGTCGCGGCGGCCGTCGGAATCCTTTGTGGCCTGGCCGCTTTCGGATTGTTCCGGGCGCAGGAGCGGGTAGCCGCAGCCCCCGAACCCCTCCCGGTGCCGGTCGGCTGACAGTAAGGAACAAAATCAAGGAGCTCCCACCGCGAGAATTCACCCGAATTCGAACGGTGGGAGCTCCTTGATCTTGCTGGGTCAGTGCAGGGGCAGGGGCGTGTTGTCGCCTTCGGGGCGGGGGCCGTGGATGCGGCGGGCGGATTCGGGGATGTCGGTGTCGTTGATGCTGGCTTCGCGGCGGGACATCCGGCCGTCGGGGGCGAATTCCCACAGTTCGTTGCCGTAGGAGCGATGCCATTGGCCGTTGTCGTCGTGCCATTCGTATTGGAAGCGGACGGCGATGTGGTCCTCGGTGTAGGACCAGAGTTCCTTGCGCAGGGCGTAGCCGTTCTCGACGGCCCATTTGCGCTTCAGGAAGTCCACGATTTCGGCGCGGCCGGTGAGGAATTCGTCGCGGTTGCGCCAGACGGAATCCTCGGTGTAGGCCTGCGCGACGGTTTCCGGGTCGCGGGTGTTCCAGGCGTTCTCGGCGGCGCGGACCTTGGCGCGCGCCGATTCCAGGTCGAACGGTGGCAATGGGGGTCGCATGTCGGCAGCCTCTCGGGTCGGTGCGGGTCAGGGGTTGACCGGGGACAGTTCGGGTTCGCTCCAGCGCAGGGGTGTGGCACCCGAGATCTCGACCGCCTCGGTGAGGGTGAAGTCGATGGAGCACTGGGCTCCGGTGGTGAACGTGGTTTCGTCCCAGGTTATTTCGGCAGTGCCGGTGAGTTGCAGGGTGGAGCCGGTGCGCCAGCCGGGGATGAGCAGCCCGCAGCGCGGGTCGGCGGCGATATTGCCGAGGGTCATGAACATGGAGTTGCCGCGGTAGTCGGGCCAGCGCAGCCGGGTCGGCGAAAGTACCTGTAGGAAGCCGGGATTGCCGCCGCGGTGGGAGGCGTCGGCATTGCCGTTCGGATCGGCGGAGGCGATGAAGAAGGCGTCCGCGTCCGTGACGACCCGCTGCTGCGCGGCATCGAGGGCGGTACTGCGGCGCACGGTCACGGGCCCGTCCGCCGACCAGGTTTCGACACTGCGCCGGGAGATGTATTTCGGGCAGTTCGAGTACACCTGGTCGGTGTCGAGGTGCAAGCCGGTCGCGGTCGGCGTGGCGCTGCCGTTGACCCGCATCCGGCGGCGCAGCTGCGGTTGCAGCGCGATCATGCCGAGATGGCTTGGACTGCGCAGTGATTCGGCGAGCGGGTCACCCTCGGCCGGCACCGTGTCGATCTCGATGGTCCGGTCGCCGGAGGCGTGCACGAACCCGAGCGGCCCGCTGAGCTGGCTGGCCCACAGTCGGCCCGCCGTGTCGGCGGCGGCCACCACGATCACGGGTTGCAGCGCCAGGAATTGCGCGGCGGCGGGCGGAATATCGGGCCGGATCATCCGGCCGACGTGCTGTGCGATCTCGGCCTGGCCCATGCGGTCCTGCACGGCCAGTTCCCCGGGATGGAATGCGACGCTCATGGCTGTCTCCCGTCGAGTGGGCCGCCGGTGGGCGGCCGCACCCTGTTCCGAATTCGATTACGGGTGGCTGGTTTTCAGAAGAATCCGCAGGTGGGTGCCGCGCCGCTCGGGGCGGGCGCGTCCTGCGCGCCATCGGGTGCGTAGACCTCGAGCCGGATGCCGTCGGGGTCGAGGAAGAAGATGCCGCCCGAGGACGCGCCTTCACCGTGGGCAACGACGCCGTCGTGGGCGAAGGACACCTCGAGCTGTTTGAGTACCGATTCCACCTCCCGCACCTGGTCGATGCTGTCGACCTGGAACGAAAGGTGGTGCAGGCCGGGCGTTTTCACCGAGAACTCACCGTCGCTCTGCTGCCACAGCGTGACCTGCAGCTTGCCGTCGCGGCCGAGGAACGCGAAGCGTTGCGCGCCTTCGCCGCCCGCGCCGAGGGATTCGAGGCCGAGGGCGCTGCGGTAGAAGTCCACCGACCGGTCCAGATCGGTGACATTGAGGCCGATGTGCCCGGTGGCGAGTGCGGGGGAAGTCATGGGTGACCCTTCCGGAAGTTATAACCATCAAATGTGGTTTGACTGGTTAAACAGTAGCCACGCACCTATCGTGGAGTCAACCTCCTTACGGAGTTTCAACAGTTAGAGAGGAGTCGTCGAGCCGATGCCCGCCACGCGACGGTTACCCTCAGACGTGCCCGATCCCCGCCCCCACCTCGGTGAACCGCTGGCCCTGGACCTGCTCAACACCCGCTATATCTCCGCGGACGGCCCCCAGGACCTGCTCACGGACGTGGCCGGATTGCGGCAGTGGCTGGCCGACAACACCCTCGATCTGCCCGCCGACGAGGCGACGTTGAAGGCGGTGATCTCCGCCCGGCAGGCCATCCTGCGGGCGGTCAAGGGTGAGACGGTCGAGGACCTCAACACGGTCCTGGATCACGGCCGCATCCGCCGTCTGCTCACCGCGGACGGCCCGGCCACCGAACCCGATGTCGCTCATCCCGAATGGCTACCCGCCTGGCTGGCCGCCGACAATCTCCTACACCTGCTGGCCACCGCACCGGATCGCATCAAACAGTGCGCGCACCCACACTGCGTCCTGTTCTTCTACGACACCTCGAAGAACGGCACCCGCCGCTGGCATTCCATGACCACCTGCGGCAATCGCGCGAAAGCCACCCGCCACTACGCCCGCAAGACCCAGGCGGACGGCGAATAGCTCACGCCGTCAGAACAGTTCGTCGAGCAACCGGTAGTACTCGAGCCGCACCGGATCCGGATCGTCCAGCCCGTAGGCCGTGCGGAACGCCTCCACCTCACCGGGCCCGAAATCATCGCCGAGATCCCGCACCGCGAGCGCCACATCCTTGTACCGGTCGGCGACGCCCAGCCGCCCGATATCGATCAGAATTCCGCCGACGAGCACGTTCGACGGCGTGTAATCCCCGTGCACCACAACAAGATCCTCGACTGCGGGCCGCTCGGCGATCAGCTGCGCCAACACCGATTCCGGTGTCCGCCCGAGGTTGTCGTCATCGAAGTCCTCGGTGTCGACCAGCCCATCGGCCACCAGCCGCCGCGCCCACGTCAGCATCGTCTCGAGCCGCGAGTCGAACGGGCAGTCCGCGACCGGTAGCGCGTGCAACCGACGCAGCGTCTCCCCCATCAGCGTCCCCGGCGAATCCACCTGTGCCGAAGCCAGACTCGGCACTCCGGCGTCGGCGAGCACCAGCACGTCCGCCTCGAACACCACGATCTCGGGCACCGGCATCCCCTGCCGTGTCAGCCACCGATACCGCTCGACCTCGGCCCGCGCCTCAGCTCCCCGCTTGAGCCAGTGCGTCCCGTTGACCCGGACCACCCCACCGCTCTGACCTTCATGATCGTCGCTCAATTCGGGCGCGGACCCGATCACCGCGGTGACCGCGGGCGGGAACGCATTCACCAGCGCGATCTCGGTACGTCGAATTCCGCGCACAGCGCCCGCCACACGTCCCGCGGATCCACCCCGGACTCGATGGCCTGCGCGCCGGTCCGCCCGATGGACGGCAGCACATGATCGGTCAGCAGCACATCACCGCGCGCCGTACCGAATTCGGTATGCAACAGCTCTTGGAACTCCGTCAATCGCACGGCCGCGAGCCTACGCCACCGGCCTCCACCCCCGGCAACCACCGAGCAGCGGCCGGCGCCCGGCATGCGGATGCCCGGTCGGTGTGGGGTCAGCTGGCGCGGGCGGACTCGGTGACGTCGTGGCAGATGGCGATCGGGTCGGTGACGACCTCGATGCCGGTGGCGGCGGAGCGGGCGGCGGCGGTGTAGGCCGGGTCGGCGAGGATCTGGTCGACGGCGGCGCGGACGGATTCGGGGGTGAGGGGGCGGATGAGGACCGAACTGCCTTGGCGGACAGCGCGGTTGGCGAGTTCCCACTGGTCGCCGCCGCCGGGGACGGTGACGATGGGTACCCCCGCGAGCAGGGATTTGGCGAGCAGGCCATGGCCGCCGCCACCGATCACCACGGAGGCGTGGCGCAGGATCTCGTCCTGGCGGCCCAAACCGGCTGTGGCCCAGGGCGGGAGGTCGGCGGGTGGGGTGTCGAGCATGGAGATGGCGACGCGTACGCCCGCGCCGTCGAGGGCGGCCAGCGCAGTCTCCACCATGCCGACGGTGCCGGTCTGTGCGGTGGAGGGGGCGATCATGACCAGGGGTTCGTCGCCGGGCGGCAGGTCCAGGACGTGGTTGGTGGGTTCCCACAGCAGTGGGCCGACCAGGTGCGCGTTGTCCGGCCAGTCCGGACGTGGCACTTCCAGGGCGGGCAGGGTGGCGATCAGGCGGGCGACCGGACCCGGATCCTCCGGCGGCAGGCCGATACTCGCGCGCGCCTGTTCACGCTGCAATTCACCCTTGCGGATGGCTCGTGAGGTCAGTCCGCGCAGCACCGAATCCCGGGCTCGCCCGCGC
The DNA here is from genome assembly GCF_045161165.1 of Nocardia sp. NBC_00511. Taxonomy (NCBI): domain Bacteria; kingdom Bacillati; phylum Actinomycetota; class Actinomycetes; order Mycobacteriales; family Nocardiaceae; genus Nocardia; species Nocardia sp. NBC_00511. The sequence goes on along the minus strand of NZ_CP107849.1, from coordinate 792,574 downwards.
ACGCCTTCGCCGACCGCCAGTCCACTTCCAATGGGCGGCAACCCTTTCGACGGCAGGTACAGCGGATGCGGTGACAGCTCGATCCACGGCAGCTTCATCCGTTCGGCGGCCAGGCCACCGCCGACGGTGAGCACATCGGAGACCACCAGGTCGGGCAGCATGGCGCTCATCTCGGGCAGGATCTCGCTCGAAATGTGTGCCGCGCGTTGGTGAATGCGCGCGCCGGCGTCTTCGTCGTCGTCCTCCGGGCGCGGTGCCAGGCCTTTGAGCCGCCGCACCCCGATTCCCGCGTCGCGCGCGGCGTCGAACCAGCGTGGCCCGGTGAACAGCACCGGCTCGTCACCGGCTTCCAGCAATCGCACGCACAGTGCCATCGCCGGAAACGCATGTCCGGGATCGGGCCCCGCCACCACCGCTACTCGCATGAACTGTTCCGCCTTTCCGCGACTTCGGCGCGCTGTTCCGGTTCTCCGCGACTGGGCGCGCCGACCCGCCTCTCCGCGACTTGGCGCACAGCTTAGAGCCGCCGAAGTCGGAGACGTGTAGCGGCGGTCCGATTCATCCGCGTTCCGTATCTCCGCGACCTCGATGCCGGGCGTGGTGCGGCGGATCAGGAAGGTTCGCTCGCGGCCTCGGTCAGCCCGCGAACCGGTACAGCTCGAAGCTCAGCGCGCGCGCGGCGTCGAACCCTTCCTTCGGGCCCGTGGTCATTTCCAGTACGGCGCGGGCCTGGGCCGGAACGGGCTCGGGGCTCAGTGCCTCGAGGTAGCGGGCGTGGGCGGTGAGGGATTCGACGGCGACCTCGAAGGTGTCGGTGACGTCGAGGCCGTGGCTGCCGTCTGCGACGCCGTAGACGGCGGCCCAGCGCGCGGACCAGGCCGGGTGGTCGGTGATTTCGGGGTGGATCCATTCGTTGCCCGCGTCCGAGACGGCGTCGAGGGCGGCGCGGCCGACGGCCCGGTGGTCGGCGGAGTTGGCGTATCCGCGCGCCCACACGTCCCCGAAGTTGAACAGCACCACCATTTCCGGCTGGTGGCGGCGGATCGCGGCGGCCAGGTCGCGCCGCAGCGCCAGGCTTTCCTCGATGCGTCCGTCCGGGTACCCGAGGAAGTCGACCTGCGATACCCCGACTATCTTGGCCGAGGTCCGTTCCTCGTCCTCGCGCAGCGGCCCGCATTCGGCGGGTGGCAGTCCGGCGATCCCGGCTTCCCCGCTGCTGACCAGCACGTAGCGAATGTCCTTGCCCTGCCGGGTCCAGCGCGCGACGGCGGCGGCCGCACCGTATTCGATGTCGTCGGGATGCGCGACGATGACGATCCCGCGCTGCCAGTCCTCGGGGAGCTGTTCCATGCCCCAATTCAACCGCACCGCACCGCTTCACCCCGCGATTTGGGTCATCACAACAGGGCGAGCACGCCTTCGAATGCCGCTTCGGCCGCGCCGAGCAGTTTGAGATCACCGCCCAGCCGCGACTTTTCGATCCGCACCCCGCCCAGCGCCCGGCTGACCATGCTGCGGGTGCGAACCTGGTCGGCGACGCGGGTGACAGCCGAATCGGGCAACGCGGTGAACAGGTCGCCCAGCACCACCAGTTCCGGCCCCAGGATATTGACCACGTTCACCAGTCCGAGCGTCAGCCATTCCAGGTAATCGTCGAGCCGATCCCCGTAATCCCCGTGCAGCGCGCGCAGTTCCGCGACGATCGCCCCGCGCGGCCCGTGCTCGGGCATGCCGAGCGCCCGGCACAGCGCGGCTTCCCCCACCTCGGTCTCCCAGCAGCCCCGGTTGCCGCAGTGGCACGACCGACCACCGGGATTCACCGTCATATGCCCGATCTCGCCGAGATACCCGGCCGAGCCGCGCAGCAGCGACCCCTGCGAGATGAGTCCGCCGCCGACCCCGACATCCGCGGACACGAACACGGTGTCCGACGATCCGCGGCCGGCGCCGCGGACATGCTCTGCCAGCGCACCGAATTCGGCGTCGTTGCCGACCACGACGGGCATGTTCAGCACCGTTCCCAGCCGTTGCCCGAGCGCGACCTCACCCCAGCGCAGATTGGCCGCCCCGTGCACGAGTCCGTCCGCGCGCCGCACCACCCCCGGAATGCACACGCCCGCCGCGATCGCAGTCAAGCCCAGATCCTCGGCGAGTACGGCCGCGGATTCGGCGACGTGCGTGATCACCTCGTCCGGATCCCGTTGCCGCCCACGCAGATTCCAGCTGTTGCGGCCCATCATCTGCCCGCCGAATCCGACCAGCGCGATCCCGGCGTGCTCGACCTGCACGTCCACCGCGAGCACGACCGCCGCCTCCGGTTGCGGCAGCACCAGCAGCGAGGGCCGTCCCGCGCCACGGGATTGCCGCGGCACCCGCTCCTCCACCACGCCGTCCTCGGCGAGCCCGTCGACCAGCATCTTGATGGTGGATCGGTTGAGCCCCAGCGCTGTTGCCAGCGCGGCCCGGGTGGCGGGTCCGGCGGTGTGGAGCAGCCGGAGCAGGCTCGACCGGTTGTAGCGGCGGACCTCGTCCGGTCGGGCGACCGTCATGAACTCAGCAATACCATTGCGGGGTTCATTGCCCCGCACCCGCCACGCGCCGCCGCGATATCGCGTCCACGGAGGCGGCCAGCAGCAGCACCAGTCCGGTCACGATGGAGACCACCGCCGCGGGTTGCCGCAGCAGGCCCAGACCGTTGGACACCACGGCCAGTACCGCGCCACCGATCACCGCGTCGGAGACCCGCCCACGCCCGCCGAACAGCGAGGTGCCGCCGATGACGGCCGCGCCGACCGCGAACAGCAGGGTGTTGAGTCCACCGGCCTGCGGGTCGACCGAACCGACCTTCGAGGAGTAGACGATCGCACCGACGGCCGCGCAGGCCGAACTGATCACGAAAACGCTTGCGCGCAACTGGGTCACGTTGATGCCCGCGCGCCGGGCCGCCTCCGCATTGCCGCCGACGGCGTAGATGTGGCGACCGTAGGTGGTGCGGTTGAGGGCGTAGGTGCCGACCACCATGAGCACCAGCACGATCGGCACCACGTACGGCACGCCGGAGATCACGATGATCTTGTTCGGCGAGCGGTTGACCGTCATCAACGCGGTCACCACGATCGCGAAGATCACCACCGCTGCCACTTTCACCCCGATGAGCAGCGTCGGCGAGGTGACCAGGCCGCGTCTGCGGCGCAGCAGATGCCCGCCGAGGGTGACCCCCGCGTAGCCGCCGGCCGCCACCACGCACAACACCCAGCTGCCGATCGTCGACAGGTTCCCATTGGCGACCTGATCGAGCACATGCGAGGAGCTGATGCCCAAAACCCCTCCCTCCCCGATCAATTGGAGGATCACGCCCTGCCACGCCAGGAACAGCGCCAGCGTCACCACGAACGACGGCATCCCGATCTTGGCGATCAGGAATCCGGTGATGGATCCGATGGCCGCGCCCACGCACACCGCCAGCAGCATCTCGATCCACGGATTGGCCTGGAAGCCGATCACCGTGATCCCGATTCCGATGAGCGACAACGCGACTCCGGGCCAGATGCGCAGTAGTCCGGCCAGCACGGCGGCCAGCACCATGAGCCCGTTGAAGATGTAGAAGACGGTGGAACCCATGCCGTTGAGCAGGTTCCCGTTCTGCACGAAGTGCATGGCCAGCACCGCCGCCGCGACTCCGGACGCGGTGCCCGCCGACAGGTCGATCTCGCCGATCAGCAGCACGTACACGATGCCGATCGCGATGATGGTCTGTCCCGCACCCTGCGCCAGCAGGTTGGCGATGTTGTTGAGCGAGAAGAACACATCCGACATCAGCGAGAACAGCACGACCAGTGCCACCAGGCCGAGTAGCGCCGGCAGCGAACCGATCTCGCCGCCCCGCAGCCGGGCCAGGTAGTCCCGCAACGCTTCCCGAGTCGACAGCGTCGTGGTGTCGATTCCGAAGTCGGTGATCGCATTGCCCGGATCCGGGGCGGCCTGCGTCATCTCGGTGGTTTCCTTCCGCACCGCGCCATCCATCACAGCACCGCCGATTCCGGTCGCGCCAAACCCAATTCGCCGGATCGACCGGCGGTGATCAACTCCACCACCTGTGCGGTGGTGACATCCGCCGTGCGCACCTGTGCGACCATCCGCCCCAGGTACAGCACCGCGATCCGATCGGCCACCTCGAACACGTCGGCGAGGTTGTGGCTGATCAGCATGACGCCGAGGCCCTGTTCGGCCAGTCGCCGCACCAGATCCAGCACCTGCCGGGTCTGTGCGACGCCGAGCGCGGCCGTCGGTTCGTCGAGCAGCACCAGATTGCTGTTCCAGAGCACAGCTTTCGCGATCGCTACCGTCTGTCGCTGTCCACCGGACAGTGACGCGACCGGGGTGCGCACCGATTTCACGGTGCGCACCCCCAACGAGGCCAGGGTGCGCCGCGCCGCCTCCTCCATGCTCGCTTCGTCCAGCAGCCACGGCTTGCCGCGCTCCCGGCCGAGGAACATATTGGCCACGATGTCGAGGTTGTCGGCCAGCGCGAGATCCTGGTAGACGACCTCGATGCCGAGCGCCGCCGCGTCCTTGGCACCACGCAGGTGAACGGGTTCGCCCCGGAATCGCACTTCGCCGGAGTCGGCCGCGTGGATTCCGGCAACACATTTCACCAGCGTGGATTTGCCCGCGCCATTGTCGCCGACGAGTGCGGTGACCTCGCCCGCCGGCACGGTGAGGTCCACGTCGTGCAGCACGTGCACCGGTCCGAAACTCTTGTTCAGTCCGGTGATCTGGAGCAGCGGCTCATTCACGTCGGGCTCCTAGGAAATGCCGAGTTCGGTGCAGGCGGACTTGACGTCACCCGTGCACAGGTCGGAGGCTTTCACGAATCCGGCGTCGGTGACCACCTTGACCTGGGCGCGGGTGATCGACTGCGGTTGCAGCAGCACCGATTTCACGTCCCGCTTGCCCTTGGGGTCCTGACTCACGCCCTGCGCCAGCGCATCCGCGGCGGCCTTGTCGCCCTTGGCCAGTGCGGCAGCGAGTTTGGCGGCGTTCTCGGCCTCGTCCTTGATGGGCTTGAAGATGGTCAGGTACTGATCGCCGCGCAGCACCGCCTTGAGCCCGTCGAGAGTAGCGTCCTGCCCGGTGACCGGCACCTTGCCGTTGAGGCCGTTCTTCTTGAGCACGGTGATCACCGCACCGGCGAGACCGTCGTTGGCCGCTACCACGCCGTCGACCTTGCCGCCGTTGCCGGTGAGGATCTGCTCGAAGGTGGTGCCGCCCTTCTGGTTGTTCCAGTCGTCGATGGCCTGGCTGCGCACCAGCTTCAACGCACCCGAATCATAAAGGGGCTGAAGGGCTTTCTCCTGGCCCTGATGGAACAGGGTGGCATTGTTGTCGGTGGGCGCGCCCTCGATCTCGATGACCTGCGCGCCCTGCTTGTCCTTGAGCGCGGCGGCGAGACCCTGGCCTTGGAGTTCACCGACCCGCACGTTGTCGAAAGACACGTAGTAGTCGGAGGATCCGCCGAGGTTGAGGCGGTCGTAGTCGATGGTCGGAATGCCGGCCTTCTGCGCCTTGGCCGCGACCGCGCCGCCGATCTCGCTGTTGATCGAGGCGATGACCAGGACCTTGACGCCCTTGGCGATCATGCCGTCGGCGAGGCTGGAGAACTTCTGCACATCGCCCTGGGCGTTCTGCACGTCGGCGTCGAAGCCCTCGGATTGCAGTGCCGCGGTGATCAGCGGCTTGTCGAAGGATTCCCAGCGGGCGGAGGTGGCGGTCTCGGGGAGGATCACCCCGACCGTGCCGTTGGCGCCGCCGCCGGAGGGGGCGTTGGAGGTGGAGGTGTTGTTGCTGCTGGAGTTGGATCCGCAGGCGGTGACGGTCAGCAGACCGGATAGCACCAGTGCGGCGGCCGCGTAGCCCGGCCGGATTCGCCGACGACCGGAGTCCATCGGCGGGAGCGTGCTTTTCGTCCTCATCAGGGTGACCTTTCACGCGACGGCCACTGGTTTGCGACCGGACACGGCATATGTTGTGGGCAACAACATATGCCGCGCGCGTCAGGCACATGGGATAAATCGCCTAAAAAGTTGTGCGCTCGATCCGCACCCGTGACTCAGGGCAGCAGGATGACCTTGCCGCCCGCGTGCCCGTCGAGCACGAACTCGTGCGCGGCGGCGACGTCGGTGAGCGGGAAGGTCTTGGCGATCACCAGATCGAGCTTGCCCGCCGACAGCGATTCCAGGAGTTCGCGCCAGGCATTGGCGCGAATCTCGGTGCCCGCGTCCGCACCCGGACCGCCGCCCAGGGCCTTGAAGCCGTCCGCGCCCGCGCGAGCGAACGCGGCGATGGTGGCGATGCGGTCCCGGTCTGCCACCAGCTCGAGCGAGACATCCACCGCCTCGTCCGTGCCCACGGTGTCGATGGCGGCGTCGATTCCATTGGGGGCCAAGGCTTTCACCCGATCCGCCAGGCCCGCACCGTATTCCACCGGTTCCACGCCGTACCCGCGCAACCGCTCGTGACGACCGGCCGCCGCGGTACCGATCACCCGCGCGCCCCGCGCCACCGCCAACTGCGCGGCAATCGCACCGACACTGCCCGCGGCACCGTGAATCAGCACGGTGTCCCCCGGTCCGACACCGGTCGCGGTGAGCAGGTGCACCGCCGTCCCGCCGACCGACAGCACTCCGGCGGCCTGCTTCCAATCGACATCGGCGGGCTTGGGCACCACGCGCGCGGCCGGTGCGTTCACCGCCGACGCGTACCCACCGGAGACGGGTGCGATCACCTCGTCTCCCACCGAGATCGGTCCGGCCGGTCCCACCGCGTCGGCTCCGACCGCGGTGACCACTCCGGCCACCTCGAGTCCCAACCGCAGCGGCAGCGCCGCCGGGTCGGTCCCGAACATTCCGCTGTAGCGCTTGTGATCGAACGGGTTCACCCCGGCGGCCCGCACCGCGATGGTGACCTCACCCGGACCGGGCGCGGGAACCTCGACCTCGGCAAGCGACAACACCTCTGGACCACCGTATGCGGTGGCGACGACAGCAGTAGCCATGCCGCGATGATACGTAGCGAACAACAAAGACCGCCCACCCCGGCAATCCGGTGGTGAACGGTCTCGCGCGACCCGAACGGATCAGTACTTACCCAGCGGCGACTTGTCCTTCGACGACACCGCCTTGTAGATCAGGTACAGGCCGAAGATCACCGCGCTCACGAGCAGGATGGGGAACAGGCTCTTGATCAGCGCACCCAGAATCGCGAAGGCGATCCACACGAGGACGACGATCCCGAGGATCTTCCAGAACATTTCATTCCTCCTAGTCTCCGAACCGCCGTCCACGCGATCCGTCACCATCCATACTGCGTGCCCGACCTGAGAAAATCACCAGGTCAACCCCGAAATCCGGGACAAATCAGGGTTCACCCCGAGACATCGCCCCCTCCTCCCCCACCCCCGCAACGCGTCGAACCGGCCTGAGCCTGCAATACGACCCGGCATTTGTCAGGAAACTGATTGCCTGCGAGGGGTTTTATAGCCTGAGGCCGGTCACTGATCCAGTCGAGCGATCGCCAGCAGATGCGCACTGGTGTTGATCATCAGCGGATCCCGCTCGAGCAGTCGTGCACAGTCCAACGCGGCGCGCAGCAAGGTGGGGAGTTCAGCCAGTCCGGCGTGATCGAGCGCGGGCCAACTCGGCCCTTCGACGCCGTAGACCTCCACGTCCCCGAAACCCGCGCAGCGAACCTCGGCTCGAAGTTCTTCGGCTGTGTGCCAATGAGTTCGAACGAACCCCACGTGCCCGTCATAGTCGCCACTGGCGATCACGGCCGACACGGACGGTGCGAGCTGATCATCGAGACGGCCGGTGGACCCCGTCTCCAGGATCGACAGATAACGGCTGATTCCCGCCGCGATCAGCACGCCCCCGGGGCGGAGTACCCGCCTCGCCTCCGCCAATGCCGTTGCCCGGTCCTCGGATTCGGTGAGGTGGTAGAGCGGGCCGAGCAGCAACACGGCATCGGCACTGCCGTCCCCGACCGGTAGTTGCCGCGCATCACCCAGCCGTGCAGTCACTCCGGGCACCGAAGCGGCAGCCTCGATATGACGAGGCACAGGGTCGATCAACTGCACAGAATGCCCATCCGCCGCCAGCCACCGAGCGTGCACGCCCGTCGCGCCACCGACATCCAGTACCGCCATCGGCGTTACGAGTACGCGCCGAACCAACTCTTGTGTCCGCACGAACTCCAGCCGCCCATGTGGAGTCCTGGTGAGCCGGTCATCCTCCGCGATATCCGAATAATGCTGCGCCAGATCAGAATCCATACCGAACAATGACCACGCTCGCCTGCGATCGCAACAGGATTCCCGCTACTCTTGGCAGCCCCGAGACGCGGTATTCAGGTTTGGAACAACGGCTCATAGGCCGTCCCTTCCGGTGTGAAGATCAGTGTGTAGTCCTTCCCAGCCTGGATCAGGCGACCCCGGAGTCGTTGCAGTACTTCGGATTCGGTCGCCAGTGAGAACTCATGGGTGGGTCGGCGGCGGCGGGGGTTGCGGTGACGGCGAGGCCGGTGAGGGCGATTGCGCACAGCAGGTGTTTGGGGTTCATGTGACTGCCTCCCGGTGGGGCCTTTTGGGGCTCGGATCAGGTTGGCTGTCAACGGATTTCGTAGGTTCCGTCCAGGCGGGCGCGGCCGATGGTGTGATCGGCGATCGCGGTGGTGACCGCGTCGAGTGTCGCGCCCGCGGCCAGCGGGCAGGGTTGGTCGAGGGCGAAAAGTTGGAAGACGTAGGCGTGCGGGCCGTGCGAGCGGACCGGCATGGGTCCGGCTCAGCCGCGACGGCCGAGCGGGCCGCGGCCGTGCCGGATACCGGCGACGGGGCTGGGGTTGGCCAGGCCGTTCTCGGGGATGCCGCGCAGTTCCGGGTCGATGCCGAGGGCGAGGGCGTGGATGGCCGCCCGGCCGATGGGCACGTCCGGATCCTCCACGATCAGCAGCAGTTCGACGGTTCCGGCCGGTGGTGGCGTCCAGGCCAGGGCGGGTGAGATGTTCGCGCCGAACATCCGGCCGCGATGCTTGGCGGGGATGGGTGCGCCGTGTTCGAAGGCGGGGCTGGTCAGTGTGAAGTTCTCCGGCGCTTGCAGTTCGGGGCGAGCCCACACCAGGGTGTGGTGCCCGGCGCGCCGGTTGCGCAGGGCGATGCCGAGAGGGTTGGCGGGCATTGAAATCTCCTAGATGAACCTGCTAGCGGCAGTTCAGAATCGGGCGAGCCGACCGAACAGGTCGATGGCCGCGGCGACCTGCTCGATTTCCTCGGGCGTGAGGGTCGCGGTCATCGCGTGCGTGAGCCAGTCCTGCCGGATCAGTTCGCCGGCCCGGTAGTGCTCGCGGGCGCTGTCGCTCATGGCGAGCAAGGTTTTTCGGCCGTCGTCGGGGTCCTGACTGCGGGTGATGGCCCCGGCCGCTTCGAGCGCGGAGACATTGGCCGCCATCGATTGCGGCCGAATCCCTTGCGCGCGAGCCAGTTCGGTGGCCGTCATCGGCCCGTCCCGCTCGAGCAGGACCAGCGTCGCGATCTGCGACTTCGTCAGGCCACTGTCCTCGGTCTGCTGCCGCAGGCGACGAACGAGTTGGCCGAGCACCATCCGTACATCGGCCGCTACCGCCGAGGTCCTCGAGTCCTGTTCGTCAACCACGACCCGAAGCTACCATATCTTCAGTTAACTGTGCAGTTGGCTGAAGATCTACCGCTCGGACCGGGACGGACACGACGTCCGACTGAACCCGGCGGGCCCGCACACCGTGAGGTTCTCATCAGCACCGTCGATTCGAGGAGCACCATGCGGATAGCCTCCGGCCTGTACGCGGGCGTCATCGCTACCGGGCTCGCCGTCGCGGCATTGCCCGCCGTCGCCACCGCGGCTCCGGTCGCCCAACCGCAGGCACCGTCAGACGCCGCTCCGGTCGCCGAAGCGGTTCCGCCGGGCGGCCTGATCACCACCTTCCTGCACAACCAGGTCACCTACTGCTCGATCATCTGCCCGCTCGCAGCCCAGACCGCCGCGACGATCGCCACCACGACATCGCAGGCGCCGGGCACGCTGTCCACCGCGCTGCAGAGCAACGACGCGATGACGGCGCTCGGCATCACGGCCGCGTCGATCACCGGGCCGACGAATGTCGAAGCGCAGCAGACCATCGTCGCCGACGGCACGATCGTGGCACCGCGCGCATTGAACGCGTTCGAGGTCGGCGTGGTCGGCCTCATGAACGTGGGACCCGCTGCCGCAGAAGGGTTTCCGGCGGTCACCGCGGCCCTGCAGGCCGCCCAGCAGGACACCTATACCGCGATGAACGCACCGATCGTGCCCTACCCCACACCCACCGTCACTCCGCACGATGCCGGACAGACCGCCGTGGTCGCGGTGATCGACGCGGGCGCAGCAGTCGTCTTTCCGGCGTTCAATACCGTACTGACCGCCGCCTTCTCAGCTCCCGACGCCGCAGCACAGGAACTGGCGGCGACCGGCGATCCCGATCAGGCACTGGCGGCGGGAGCCGAGACCGTCACCGCAGCAGAGACTTCGGCGAACACCATCATCACCGACGCCTTGAACAACGCAGTGGAGAAGATCGCGGAGGCCAACCAGTAGGCGGCTTACTACAGCCCCGATTCCACACGCTGTGATCGCTGCTGCCATCAGCGAGTTCGGCACCGCCCAGGTGTCAAGACCCCAGCTTCACCTGCATGAATCATGCTCCACGAAATTTGAAGCGTGATAATTTCACTCAGCGGCACGGCGGTCGGGCCGAGCCGAATGTTCGTGGCTACACGGATATTTCGTAGTGGAAGGTTTCCCATGACTACTCCCCGGATGCGCTACGTCAAGGTCGGCACGGCCGCGATCGCGGGCGTCGGCGCAGCGCTGCTGACCTTCACGCCGAACGCGGCGGCAGATACCGGATTCGGCAATGTCGCGATTCAGGGCAGCGCGAATCCGCAGGTCGGATGCAGCTACACCTTGACCAGTGGCGATCTGGCGGGCGGGGGCAGCAGCTCGCTCAGCGGGCAGCCGGTCACCTTCTTCGACAACGGGGCCACCATCGCAACCGGGAAACTCGGCGAAACCCTGCTCCCCACACCCGCGAAGGTGTCGTGGACACCCAAGACCGCCGGACAGCACATCCTCACCGCGACACTGGGTTCCGGCGCGACCGGTACCGCACTCACCCCGCTGACCGAGCAGGTCAGCGCGTCCACCTCCACCGGCAGCGCGGGCTGCCCGCTGCCCAGCATCTCCGGGTAGTCGACTCGAAAGGGTTGGGCCGCTACCGGGTGGCCGAGAGGTGCTCGCCGTAGAACAGCATCAGCCCGGTGGCGGCGGAAATCGCTGCGAGCAGCCAGAATCGGATGGATACCGTGGTTTCCGGCCAGCTGCTGAGTTCGAAATGGTGATGCAGTGGGGCCAGCCGGAACAGGCGGCGGCGGGTGGATTTGAAGACCACGATCTGCAGGAGCACCGAGAGGATCTCGGCGCAGAACAGGGCGCCGATCACGATCATGAGCAGTTCGGTGCGGGTGGTGATGGACAGTCCGGCCAGCAGACCGCCCAGGGCCAGTGAGCCGGTGTCGCCCATGAAGATCTTCGCGGGTGCGGCGTTCCACCACAGGAATCCCACACACGCCCCGCCCGCCGCGGCACTGACCAGCGCCAGATCGAGCGGGTCGCGCACCGTGTAGCACCCCGCGCCGGGCCGGGTCGCGCAGGCATTCGTGTACTGCCAGAACGTGATCAGCACATACGCGCCCAGCGTCAGGCCCATCGAGCCCGCGGCCAGACCATCGAGCCCGTCGGTGATGTTCACGGCGTTCGACCAGGCGACCACGATGACGCACACCACCAGCACGAACACCACCGGAATGAACGACAGCCAGCCGACGTCACGCAGAATCGACAGGTGCCTGCTGGCCGGGGTCAACCCGGTGCTGTCGGGAAACCGCAGCGCCAGCACCCCGAAAATGATTGCGGCACCGAACTGGCCGACATATTTGCCGCGCGCCGTCAGCCCGAGATTGCGGCGCTTGTAGAGCTTGATGAAGTCGTCGAGAAACCCGACCAGCCCCAGCGCGGTCGCCAACCCCAAAACCAGCAGTCCGGACGCGGTGACCCCGGAGGCGTTGTAGCGCAAGCCGACCAGATGCGAACCCAGATAGCCCGCCCACATCCCCACAATGATCGCGATCCCACCCATGGTGGGTGTCCCCCGCTTGACCTGGTGACTACGCGGCCCCTCGGCCCGAATCTCCTGCCCGAGCTTCGCCCGCGTGAACACCCGCACCAGCACCGGCGTCAACGCGATCGACACCGCCAAAGCGATCATCGCCGCGAACAAGATCTGCCTCATCAGCCCACCCCTCGCGCGCCCGACTTCGACCCGCTGCTTCGACACAATCCGAACGGTCAGATCGTAACCAAGCAACGGCAACCGTTCAGTCCCGCCGATCGACCGGCCGCCCTTGGCGTCGGACGCGCGTGCGGTGAACGATACGAGCTACTGCAATTCAGACATAGCCACCGAGTGGGGTTTTCCGCTGTACAACACGCTCACAGTCGATCTACCTGGCCGGGAGCCGGATCGGTCGCCTAATCGGTCGCCCGGCGGCCGCTTATCCGGTGTGCCAGAACTGATCTGACACCCGGACATAGCGCGAGAGCTTGCTACCAGGCGACCGTCTTGCCGAGGTAGTCCAGATATTGCAGCCCCGGGTGGCCGTGTTGGGCGTCGATGGTGGTGACGAGGTGCGGAATGCTGTCGCTGATGGTGAGTGGGGCGTCGGGGCCGCCCACGTCGGTTTTGATCCAGCCGGGGGCCATCAGGAGCAGGGTTCGCGACGAATCGCGGTGGCGGGCGGTGTAACTGCGCATCAACTGATTCAGGGCGGATTTGCTGGCTCGGTAGATCTCGAAGCCGCCGCGTTCATTGTTGGCGACGCTGCCCTGACCCGAGGACATGATCGCGATCGTGCCGTCGGGAGCGACGAGGTCGCCGAGGGCTTCGATCACCCGCATCGGGCTGAGGGCGTTGGTGACCATCACCCGGTTGAACTCCTCCGTGCTGATGGTCGCGGGAGTTTCGGCCGGCTCGTGGGTGACGCCCGCGTTCACGAACAGCAGGTCGAAGGTGCGGGCGGACAGGCGTTCTCGCAGGGCCGCCACCTGGTCGGGAGCGGTGATGTCGACATGTTCGATCTCGAGCCGGTCGCCCGCGGTGTCCTGCACATCGTGCAGCGGGGTGCGGCCGGATCCGCGAACGGTCGCCACCACCTGTGCCCCACGGTCGAGATATTCCGAGGCGATCGCGCAACCCAATCCGCGTGAGGCACCGATGATCAGGACACTCTTGGCTCCGGAGGATGTACTCACGGTTCTCCTTGTCGTCACGGGCTATCAGGCCGAGCTGCTCATGCTTCCGAGGGCGGGTTGCCTTCCCGCAGGACGGTGCCGTGGCGAATCGTTCCGGAGCGGCCGGGCAGTTCGCGGGGCGCGGTCCAGGTGCGGAAATCATCGTGGCTGTCGCTGTAGAAGTACTTTCCTTCGGTGTAGGCGTCGAAGAATATCCGCCAACCGCCATCGTCGAGTTGCACGATGGAGGGTCCTTCCCGCGGTACGCCCCACCCGGCCCAATCGCCGCTTGCCACTACGAGATACGGGCCGGTCGGGTTGAACGCGCAGGCCAACTCGATGAATTTGGTCGTCTCGTTCTTGGTGAACGCGAAATAGCGACCACCGCGACGAACCAACGTGGTGTCGATGTAGCCGAGGGGGTTGAGGGCGAAGAGATTCGGGCCCAGTCCGGCCATCGGGATCATGGCGTTCCACGATCGCAGCGACGCGTCGGCCGCGGTCAGCAGATGCGGTGTGAAACCGTGCCCGCTGGAGAGCGACACGATGACGCTGACAGTGCCGTCGCTGTCGACGAACCATTCCGGCGCCCAGCACGCTTCCACATCGGGCATCGGAATCGGGAAGTCGTACAGGTGCTTCCAGCTGACCCGATCCGAGCTGCGCGCGAATCCGATGACCTGGCCGCCACCGGAGGCGGTGTAGGTGAGGTAGTAGTCGCCATCCACGTGACGGAAGATGCTCGGGTCACGCATCACCCCGACCGGCGGGCGATAGGCGGGGCCACTCAGTAGACGGAAGTTGATCGCATCGTCGGATTCGTAGACGTACAAGTCGGTTTCGCTGGCATTGGTGAACACGGTCATCGTGAACCGAACCGCCGAATTGCCCGGCCCACCGGCGGCCGCCCGCGCGGCGCGCCCCACCACCAGCGGCAACCCCACGGCCAAGGCCAGCGCGCGCCTGCGACCGATTCCTCCCTGCACCATGGCGCGATTATTCAACCTCGGCAGAGCACTCCTCGAAGACACGCCGCCGAACCGGATCCGCGAAGCGCGGATCGGAAGAGCAGCGTTCCGCTACGGCTCGGCGCGGTAGCGCTGGTCGGCCAGGTCGGTCAGCGCCTGGGCCCAGCCGTCCAGACGGTCGGCGGCGTCGCGGAGATGGACTGTGGCCCAGCCGAGGTCGTCGGCGATGGCAGCGCTCTCCGGAACGGCCAGGACGCGGGCGGCGGCGGCCACCATGCCCTCGAATTCGATGACGCCGCTGTCGAGTCGGACCGAGACGGTTCGGACATGCTCGCCGAGAGGAGAATTCGCGCCCAGGGCGGTGGACGCGCGTTCCATGGCCACCACGTCGGAGGCCAGGGCGTGGAGGGCGGCGGCTCCGGAGGCGGCGGTGTCCAGGGTGTCCTGGAGGTCGTCCTCGGGGAGGCGGCCGGAGCGGGCTATCTGGGTGCCCAGGCCGTGCAGGGCACGCTCGGCACGGACCAGGCGGGCGATGGAGGCGCGGGCGGCCGAGCGCAGGGGTGGGAGCTTGCGGGGGACGAAAGTGGCCTGGGGCAAGGGTTCCCGGCGCTGCTGCAAATATTTGCGGGCGGTCACGGCCGTGCCGGTGACCAGGGCCACCGCGCCGCCGCCGACCACGACCACGGCCCAGGCGGGGGCGGAGATCAGGACAAGGCCGACGGTGCCCGCGGTAGTGAGGCCCGAAGCGGTGCCCAGGCGGAGGCTACGGCGGCGGGTTCGCCTGCGGCGGCGAAGTTCCCGTTCGCGGGGGTCGGCCCATTTGCGGACCGCCACCAGGGCTTGTTCGCCGACACCGCGCAGGGTGTCGGGCAGGCGGTGGGCCAGTTCCTCAGGGCCGATACCCGTGGGGGCCAGCGTCTCTCGGACCGCGTCGGTGACCTTGTCGCGCTTCGTGCGCCGGGCCTGCTTCGCATCGGCCTCGGCACGCGCCTTCGCCGCTGACGCCTCCTTCTTGGCGGCCCGGCGACCAGCAGGTGGGGCAGCGCGGAAATTCGCCGCGGTGGCACTCACGCCAGCGGGCGGCTGAGCCACGACGGCCGCCGACTGCGACTGCGCCGCAGCGGAAGCCGCTCTTCTGGCGGCCTTGCGACCACGCCGAGACGTGTCGTCGGGGGCTGGAGCAGGCTCGCGCACACGGGCAGTCTCGCGCACCCCACCGACAGGTTTGTGGCCACGAGCCGTCTGCCTCGCACCATCGACCCGATCGGGGGCATCGACAGGCCCGCGCATCCGATCGGCAGGATTGCGGGTTCCGGGGGCCTCTCGCATTCGACCGACAGCTTCGTGCACACCGTTGGCCGAGTGCTGGGCGGCAGCAACGGAGTTCGGTGTGCCTTCGGGGTCTGATTCGCCGACGGGGACGGCGGGCTGTCCCCACGGAGACCAGGCGCGGACCGGAGTGGGCTCGGCGGTGTCGAGTGGGCGGGTCGGGAACTCGGGTGCCGCAGGCGAACTCGCACCCGCCGGTCCCGGCGGCCAGACAACACTCACCGGTGCGCCGGGAGTCGTTGCGGGCGAACCGGATTCGGCCGGCGGGAGCGGCCCGGAGGCAGGCTGGGCGTTAGCCGACGGCCCGAAAGGAGATGGCATTCCCGGAATCGGCTCGGCCTCTTTGCTGCGGGTTCGGCGCAGAAAACGGGCAGGGGAGGTCGCGGGGTCCTGGTCGGCCCGCGATCTCCCCATCGTCGTACTACCTTTCGCGCAGCAGTTACTGCTGGGCGGCCTGGCCCTTGTTGAAGTTCGGGTTGGCGGCGGGCTGGGCGGGCTGGCCCGGCTGGATCTGCGGCTGGGCGGCGTTGTTGCCACCGGCGGGCAGGGCGTCGCCACGCATGGAGGCGCGGATCTGCTCGAGGCGGCTGTGGCCGGCCATCTGCACGGAGGCCTGCTGGACCTCCATCATGCGACCCTGCACCGTGTTGCCCGCGAGCTCGGCGGCACCGAGGGCGTTGGCGTAGCGGCGCTCGATCTTCTCGCGGACCGCGTCCAGGCTCGGGGTGGTGCCGGGGGCCGACAGCGTGGAGTCCATCTGCTGCAGGGAGGCCGAAACCTGCTCCTGCATCTTGGCCTGCTCCAGCTGCGAGAGCAGCTTGGTGCGCTCGGCGACCTTCTGCTGCAGCAGCATCGCGTTCTGCTCGACGGCCTTCTTGGCCTGGGCGGCGGCCTGCAGCGACTGGTCGTGCAGCACCTTCAGGTCCTCGACGGCCTGCTCGGCGGTCACCAGCTGCGCGGCGAAAGCCTCAGCGGCATTGGTGTACTGGATCGCCTTCTCGGTGTCGTTGGCGTTGGTCGCCTGGTCGGCGAGCATGACCGCCTGCCGCGCATTGGCATTGAGCTTCTCGACCTCGTCCAGCTGGCGGTTCAGCTTCATTTCCAGCTGACGCTGGTTGCCGATCACCGATGCGGCCTGCTGCGACAGGGCCTGATGCTGACGCTGGGCTTCCTCGATGGCCTGCTGGATCTGCACCTTCGGATCCGCATGCTCTTCGATTTTGGAATCGAAGAGGGCCATCAGGTACTTCCAGGCCTTCACGAACGGATTAGCCATCGATTGATCCCGCCTCCATATGACGTCCCGCACCCCTTGGCGCGAGGTGTAGTGCGCGACCGTCGCGCACCCCTGTTGTCCTTATCTCCACTGTGCAGCGGCCGAGCCGGAGAAGTCGCCCACAGCACGACCTCCCCGGCACGAAGCCTACAGAGAATTTATCCCTTTCGGCTCCTCAGCACAGCGATCACTTGGCAGCAACCAGCACCAGTCGGTCCGACTTGGGCGCCGGAATGACGATGCGGGGCCCGAAAGCGGCTTCCCCACTACCGTCACCGCCGCGCTTCGCGACCTTGGCGGTGGTCTTCGAGAGCCCGGGCCTGGCGGCGGCCGCGGGCGTCTTCGCCGAGGTCACAGCGGGTGCGGTGGCCTTTCCGGCGGCCAGCGCCGTGGCCTTGTCGGCGTCGGCCATGGCCGCGCTCACATCGAAAAGCACCTGTGCCAGCGGCACATCCAGGGCCTGGCAGATGGCGGCCAGCAGTTCACTGGATGCCTCCTTGCGACCCCGCTCCACCTCGGACAGATACCCCAGACTCACCCTCGCGGAGGTCGATACCTCACGCAGCGTCCGGCTCTGGGCGACCCGAGCACGCCGCAGGCTTTCCCCGATCGCTTCTCGCAGCAGCGTCATCGCGTTCTCCTCACACTCGTCTCGCCGGACTCAGCGTCTGCCTGGACAACGTCCGGCGTCGGCCACGCGTTCCCGGCGTCCTCACTCGCCCCCGACCATGCGGGCGAGCTCGGTGACCGCGGCACGAACCGCACCCACCCTGATCGTCCACCGGTCCCCCGACAAGTTCAACCGCAGTACCTCGGTGGACTCCGGACCCGCTATACCAACAAATACCGTGCCGACCGGCTTGTTGTCCTGGGGTTCGGGTCCGGCGACTCCGGTCAATCCGATGCCCCAGTCCGCGCCGCAGCGTCGCCGGGCACCTGCGGCCAGCTGCTCGGCGGTGCTCGCGGCAACCGGTCCGTCGCTGGTCAGGGTGTCCGCACTCACATCGGCAAGGGTCTGTTTGAGGTCGGTGGCGTAGACGATCAGTCCACCCCGCAACACCGCGCTCGCGCCCGGAATTCCCGCGATGGTGGCGGCCAGTAATCCGGCGGTCAGCGATTCGGCGGTGGCGACGGTCTGCCCGGCCCGGCGCAGGGCGGAGACCAGTTCGGCGGCGGGCACGGCGGACACGAGCGGATCGAGCACGGAGGACGGCTCGAACTCAGGCGGCACGACCGCCACCCGGCGACCCGAACCACAGCCGGGCGGCCTGCACCACGTAGTCGAGGCCGGTGACCACGGTCAGCACCATGGCCACGTACATCAAGTCCATTCCGGCAGCGGCGAATCCGCCCGACAGCGGCAGCAGCAGCACTCCGATCGCGACCGACTGCACGAGCGTCTTGAGCTTGCCGCCACGGCCCGCGGGAATGACACCGCGGCGAATCACGGCCAGCCGCAACAGGGTGATGCCGAGTTCGCGAGCCACGATCACCCAGGTGATCCACCAGGGCAGATCGTGCAGCGCCGACAGCCCGATCAGAGCCGCGCCGATGAGCGCCTTGTCCGCGATCGGATCGGCCAGCTTGCCGAAGTCGGTGACCAGACCGTACTTCCGGGCCAGCTGACCGTCGATGCGATCGGTGATGGCGGCGACGCCGAACAGCGCGGCCGCACCCCAGCGCCAGCCGGTGTCGTGCCCGCCGCGAGCGAAGAGCGCGAGCAGGAACAGCGGCACGATCGCGATGCGCAGGATGGTGAGGATGTTGGCGATGTTCAGCAGTGGGACAGCGGCGGGCTCCACCACCGGTTCCGGTCGCGGCACGCCACCGGCGAAGCCCGGCCCGGCCGCGGCGGCTTCACCCCAGCGACCCTCCAACTCGTCACGCTGCACAGTCACCAGCGCCCCCGCCGGCCGACGAAACGGCCCAGGTTTCCGGACCATGCCGGGATGCGGGGGAACTGGATGTGTGACACACCGATAAGCCTATCGGTAGGCGGGCCGACTACTGTGCACCCCATGACAACACGGGCACCGGACAGCGGTTCGATCGGCGGGCAGACGGCACTTCAGCCCGTCGTCCGCCGAGCCCGCACGTCCGATGTGCCCCGAATCAAACAGCTCATCGATATCTACGCGGGCAAGATCCTGCTCGAGAAGAACCTGGTCACGCTGTACGAAGCGGTGCAGGAGTTCTGGGTCGCCGAGCACGACGGGGTGGTGCTGGGCTGCGGTGCGCTGCATGTGCTGTGGGCCGACCTCGGCGAGGTGCGCACGGTGGCGGTGCATCCGGATATCAAGGGCACCGGCGCGGGACGGCTGCTGGTGGAGCAGTTGATCACGGTGGCCCGTGAGCTCGAGCTGAAGCGGTTGTTCGTGCTGACCTTCGAGGTGGATTTCTTCGCCCGCCACGGGTTCGCCGAGATCGAGGGCACGCCGGTGACCGCCGAGGTGTACGCGGAGATGTGCCGGTCCTACGACACCGGTGTCGCGGAGTTCCTCGACCTGTCCTACGTCAAGCCCAATACGCTCGGGAATACCCGAATGCTGTTGACGCTCTGACTGTTCCGTACCCAATCCGTCGATCAGGAAGCGATTCGCCATGGCCGTGTTCGCCGTTCACTACGTCTACTCCGACACCACCGCCCCGGCCCGGGACATCCACCGCGCCGATCACCGCGCGTGGCTCAACAGCCTGGTGGATGCCGGCACCGTGCTCACCAGTGGCCCGTACCCGGACGGTTCGGGCGCGCTGATCCTGGTCGAGTCGCCGGATCTGGAATCGGTGACCAAGCTGTTCACCGAGGATCCGTTCGCGCGCGAAGGACTGCTCGCCGACAGCCGGATCGTCGAATGGGTGCCCACCATGGGCGCTTTCAGCTCCTAGGGCCCGACCCCCGACGGTCCGGATGCCTCATCCGGACTCAGGCGATGGATCCCATGCGGTTCGTGCTGCCCGCGTGGACTATTCGCAGCGTGCGCCCGGCTGTGCCGTGCTGGACCGGATGCCGGGATTCCGGTGTGAACTCCCCGCTGAGCACCCGGCGCCGCAGCGCCCGGGTGTGGTGGTCGGGGCCGAGTTCGAACTGCTCGTGCAGGCGGCGCGCGCACAGCGAGTACCAGTGCTCGGCCTGCTGCAGTTCGCCGCGGCGCGCATGGATGAGCATTAACCGGCGGAAGGCCGCCTCGTTGGCGGAATCCACGGCCAGGATGCGACGGCAGGCGGCGGCCGCCTCGATGAGATCGCCTGTGTCCATTGCGGATTCGGCCAGCGCGTCCAGGGCGCCGAGTGCCGTCAGCCGCAGCCAGTGCCGCTGCTCGGTGACCCAGTCGTCGGATTCGCCGCAGAAGAACTCACCCGCGTAGAGGGCGGCGGCCTGCCGGTAGAGCTCCATCGCGGATTCGCGGCGACCGTGCACTGCGGCCTCGCGGGCCGCGAGGGTGCAGCGCTCGAGTTCGTGGCAGTCCACCACCACGTCGAGTCCGGCGTCCATCACGTAGCCGAAGTCGCGGTACTCGACGCGCAGGAAATCACGGTCCGCCCCGAAGTGGGCGTCGAGCACCTTGCGCACGCCGTGTACGGCCACCTTCAGCGAGGTGCTGGGATGGTCGATATCGGGCCACAGCTGTTCCCGCAGTTGCTCCTTGCCGACCACGATGCCCCGGTTGACCAGCAGCAGCCCGAACAGCGAGCGGGCCTTACCGGCCCGCCATCCGATCCGATCTCCGCCGGGCAGCTCGAACGCGAACTCACCGAGCAGGTTGATACGCACGCGTTCCCGCGTCACAGTGCCGTCGAATGCCATGGTGGACTCCTCGGGGAACAACAGTCGATATTGTTTACGGGGCAGGACAATTCACGAAGAATGCCCACTGCCTTAGAATCGGAGAGCCCCCCGCCGCGAACGAATGCCGCGGCCTGCTCACTACCGACGATCGGGTGAAATCAGAGATACCGCAATCACAAGTGGATATGCTCGAGATACATTGACATACCGCCTGATTCACATCAACATCCGGGATATCGCGATGTACTGCGTTGTACCGCAACCCATCCCGGATTCGTTTCCGATGGCGGCTATGTTCGCACGCCCAACAGCGGTGTGCAAGTGCGCTTTCCACAGCTCACGGCGATAATGTTTCGCCCCCGCCGCTACCTGGACGATTCCGTGAGATGGCAGGCTCCGCTCATGTTTCGCCGCCGCGCTCGGAGACCGGGCGCCGGCCGCGACCGGTGTCCGGATGAGCGCCGCGACCCGATCTGCGATCATGTTCGAGTGAGTGAGACAGGGCGACTTAGACGCGCCCCCGTACAGTCACGAAGTCGTGAGCGTGTCGAACGAATTCTGGACGCCGCCCGGGAGCTGGTCTGCGAGAACGGATTCGACACCGTCACCACCCGGGGGATCGCCGAACGCGCCGCCGTGCCGATCGCCACCCTCTATCAGTTCTTCGCCAACCGGGAAGCCGTTTTCGAGCAACTGCTCGAACGCGATATGGAACGCCTCGATCAGCGCATCGCCGACGACACCGACGCGTTGCGGGCCGAGAGCATCGGCGAGGCCATCAATGCCTTCGCGGTCGTGCACCGCACCCACTTCCTGCAGCACCTCGGATTCGTCGCCCTGTACTTCACTTTCGGCGACCGCGAGCTGGTGCGCACCCATCAGCGCCGCTGCGCGGAATCCTTCGGGCGACTGCTGCTGTCCTCCGGAGCCTTGGCGCCGCAGACCGATCCGCGCGTGTTCGACGTGGCCATCGCGATCGCCGAGGGCACCATCGAGAGCGCCTACCGGGACCGGCCGCGCGACGAATGGGTGGTCGAACAGGGGCGGCTGATCCTGCGGCTCTACCTCGAAAGCCACTGTGCTCACCCACGACCGACCGGAAAGCTCACCCACGACTAACCGGGGACTAACCAGGCCCCGCTAACTTCGCGCCATGCCCAGTCACGCCCTCGCGGGAGCCGCCCCCTGTCCCCTGCCGATGGCGCCGATCGCATGACGGCGGCCGCGATGCTCGAGGAAGTGTTCCGGCTGTTCCCGGCGCAGGTCAACGCGGCGCTGCCGACGGCCCGCAAGCAGGTGAACGCCTGGGCTGACGCGCCCGCGCTGATGCCGTCCGCGGACTTCCGTAAACGGTTCGCCGCCGCGGACTTCGGGTATTTCGTGGCGCTGGTGCATCCGGAGGTCGACGCCGAGGCGCTCGCGCTCGCGGCGGACTGGTTCGCGTGGCTGTTCCTGGTCGACGAGGAACTCGGCGGTGGTGGCGCTGATCTCGATGAGGCCGGAGGGCTTGCCGCACAGGCGTGTTCGGTGTTGCGCGGTGCGGGACCGGGCGGTGACGGGCCGGCCGCGGACGCACCGTTGATCACGGCGCTGACGGAGCTGTGGCGGCGGACCGCGCCGCGCGGCTCGGCGGCCTGGCGGACCCGGTTCATCGGACATCTCGAGGAGTGCCTCTACTCCGCCGCCTACTGGAAGGGCGGAAATCGCTTGCGCGGCATCGTGCCCGACCGCGACACCTATATCGATCGGCGGCGGCACACGGGGGCGAGCTATGTGTGCCTGGACCTGGTGGAGGTGCTCGGCGGGTTCGAGGCCTCGGCGCGCCGCTGCCGCGAATCCGTGTTCTCCGAGGCGCTCAACGCGACCTGCGATGTGGTGTGCTGGACGAACGACGTATTCGCCCTCGCCGACGGGCGCTCGCTCGGTGAGATCCACAATCTGGCCTATGTCGTCGGGTATCACGACAAAATCGATGAGGCCGAGGCGATTTCGCGGGTCTGCGCGGATATCGACGCGCGGATCCGGCAATTCCTCGACCTGGAGGCCAATCTGCTGGGCCGGACCGCGCCCGACCAGGCCGACGTCACCACCTACCTCGGCAGCATGCGGACCTGGATGCGGGGCAATTTCGACTGGTCGAGCCGGATCAGGACATTTGCCTCTTGAGGCGACCCACCCGGCACCCGGGAGAATCGCGTAATGGAAACAACATCCATTCCGTGAGGGGTCCTGCGTTATCGCGACAGGAGCCGAAAGGACGTCGCAATGGCGCGAAAAAGTCTTCTCCGCATAGCCGGTTTATTGTTCGGCGCAACCATTCTCGTCGCGGGCTGCGGCAATTCCGGTGATAGCGCCCACATTGCGACACCCGCGACCACCCCGGCGGTCTCCGACCAGACCGACGACGCGCCCGCACCCGCGCCCGGCACCCAGCCGCGCGTCACCATCCTCGCGACCGGCGGCACCATCGCCGGTAAGGCCAACGACAATTCGGCGGTCGGCTACACCGCCGGGGAGGCCAGCGCGCAGGATCTGATCGACGCCGTGCCCGGACTGGACAAGATCGCCACCCTGCATGCCGAGCAGATCGCCAATATCGGCAGTCAGGACATGAACGACGAGGTCTGGCTGAAGCTCGCCGACCGGATCAATCAGCTCTTCACCGACAATGCCGCCGACGGCGTGGTGATCACGCACGGCACCGACACCATCGAGGAGACGGCGTTCTTCCTCGATCATGTTGTCGCCAGCGACAAGCCGGTGGTACTGGTCGGTTCGATGCGGCCGTCGACCGCGCTGAGCGCCGACGGGCCCGCCAATCTGCGGTCGGCCGTGCAGGTCGCCGCGGCTCGCGACGCCCGCAATCGCGGTGCGCTGGTGGTGCTCAACGACACCATCCACACGGCGCGCGATGTCACCAAGACCAACACCACCAGCGTGCAGACCTTCGTCTCGCCCAATGCCGGGCCCGAGGGGTTCGTCGACGCCGCGGCGGTGCGGTTCACGAAACCCGCTGCGCGACAGGCGCGTGCGCATTTCCAGGTGCCGGGCAGCGCACCCATGCCGCGGGTCGACATCGTGTACTCGCACGCCGGGATGAACGCCGATCAGGTGCACGACGCCATCGGGCACGGCGCGAAGGGGATCGTGCTGGCGGGTGTCGGTGACGGAAATACGTCCGAGGAAGTGGTGGACGCGCTCAGCGACGCGGCGCATCACGGCGTGGTCGTGGTGCGTTCGAGCCGCGTCGGTTCGGGCACCACGGTGCGCAATGCCGAGGTCAACGATGATCAGCTCGGGACGGTCTCGGCACTGGATCTCAATCCCGCCAAGGCGCGGGTGCTGACCCAGCTGCTGCTGGTCAACAACATCACCGATGCCGGGCAGGTGCAGCAGCAGTTCGCCGCTCGCTGACCGCATTCGAACCGGACCGCCGAGGGCCGCGTGCCGTCGGCGGTCTAGCCTCGACTGGTGCGATTGGACGAATCCACCGCCCTGACCCGGTTGCGCGCCGCGCGCGTGGCCCGGCTCGCGACCGCCGACCCGGCGGGCGTCCCGCACCTGGTTCCGGTCACCTTCGCGGTCTCGACCGACGGCGTGCCGGCCGTGGTCATCGCCATCGACCACAAGCCCAAGACGACCACCGATCTGCGGCGGCTGCGCAATATCGCGGACAATCCACGGGTTTCGCTGCTGGCCGACCACTACGACGACGAGTGGACCCGGCTGTGGTGGGTGCGGGTGGACGGCACGGCCGAGATCCGCACCGGCCCGGCCGAGATCGCCGAACCGGTGCGGCTGCTGTCCGCCAAATACGTTCAGTACCAGCAGAACCCGCCGAGCGGCCCGGTCATCCGGATCCGGGTGGACGCGATCCGGGGCTGGGCCTACTCGGCGTGAACCGCTACTTGACCAGCAGGCCCTTGGCGATGTGCGTGACCTGGATTTCATTGCTGCCCGCGTAGATCATCAGCGACTTGGCGTCGCGGGCAAGCTGTTCCACCTTGTACTCGTTCATGTAGCCGTTGCCGCCGAAGAGCTGCACGGCCTCCATGGCGACCTCGGTGGCGGCGCGCGAGGAGTACAGCTTCATCGCCGAGGCCTCCGCCAGGGAGACCTTCTCGCCCGCCGCGGTGCGCTCGATGGCGTTGAACACCATGTTCTGCACGTTGATTCGGGCGATCTCCATCTCGGCCAGCTTGAGCTGGATGAGCTGGAACTGGCCGATCTCCTTGCCCCACAGCTTGCGCGACTTCGCGTAATCGACGCTGAGCCGGTGGCATTCGTTGATGATGCCCAGGGCCAGCGAGGCGATGCCGATTCGCTCGGCGGCGAAAGACTCCTTCGCGCTGTCCTTTCCATCGCCCTTGGCCGGGTTCTCGGTCTCGCCGAGCAGCCGGTCGGGGGTGATGCGGACATTGTCGAAGAACAGTTCGCCGGTGGGCGAGGAGTTCATGCCCATCTTCTTGAACGCCGCGCTCTGCACGAAACCGGGCATGCCCTTGTCCAGCACGAAGGTCAGCACCTTGCGGTCGCGGCGGTCGACGCCGTCCTCCTCGTCGAGCTTGGCGTAGACGATGGTGACGTCCGCGTAGGGACCGTTGGTGATGAAGGTCTTGCGGCCGTTGAGGATGTAGTCGGCGCCGTCGCGGCGGACGTAGGACTTCATGCCGCCGAACGCGTCCGAACCCGAATCGGGTTCGGTGATCGCCCAGGCGCCGACCTTCTCCATGGTGACCAGCTCGGGCAGCCAGCGCTTCTTCTGCGCCAGGGTGCCGCGGGTACGGATGGTGGCGGCGGTGAGGCCGAGGCTCACCCCCATCGAGGCGACCAGGCCCAGGCTGACGCCCGCGAGTTCGCTGTTGAGGATGACGCCCATGCTGCCCGAGCCGCTGAAGCCGCCGCCCGACTTACCCGTCGTGCCCGCTTCCTCGCGGGCCAGCGCCTTCTCGAGCCCTTCCCTGGCCATCTCGTCAAGGCCGAAGGTCGCGTACAGCTTGCGGATGATGTCGAACGGCGGCAGGGCACCGCTTTCCAGCTGGTCGACGTGCGGCCGGAGCTCCTTGTCGATGAAGCCGCGCACAGCGTCGCGGAGCATCAGGTCTTCGTCGGACCACTGGTACATGTCGTGAACTCCCGAGGGATCGCCGGAACAGTCCCTCGAATATAGAACACGTTCTAATTGCAGCGGGCGGGTCAGTGCTCGTGATCGTCGTCTTCGCCGTGCGGGTGGCCGTGCACCAGCTCCTCGTCGCTGGCGTCGCGGATGTCGACGACCTTGACCTTGAAGTGCAGGCGCTGACCGGCCAGCGGGTGGTTGGCGTCGATGGTGACCTCGCTGCCGTCGACCTGGCGCACGGTGACGATCTGCGATTCGCCGTCCGGCGCCTCGGCGTGGAACTCCATGCCCGGCTCGATCTCGTCGACACCCTCGAACATCTCCAGGGCGACGGTGCTGACCAGTTCGGCGTCGTACTCGCCGTAGCCGTCCTCCGGCTCGACGATCACGACCAGCTCGTCGCCGGTCGTCTTGCCCTCGAGCGCGCGCTCCAGCCCGGGCACGATGTTCTCCGCACCGTGCAGGTAGACCAGCGGCTCGTCGCCGACCGAGGTGTCCAGCACGTCGCCGTCATCGTCGGTCAAGGTGTAATCGATGGAGACGACCTTGTCAGCGGCAATCGACATGGCGGTGACCCTTTCGCAGAGGAATACAGACGGGGCCAAATGTATCCCGGAGCCGCACGGAATTCGAATTCAGCGCCGAGGCCCGGTTACGGGCGAATACACCACCGGTCACGAAATTTCCGAAACGACTTGGTGCGCATGCCACGTCTGGTACGCATAGATCGGATTGGTTCACGATAGTCCCCTTCTCTCGGCACGGAAGAAGGAGCGATGAAAATCAACCGATTTACAGCGACCGCCGTGCTCGCAATCGGCGCGACGGCACTCTCCGCAGGTACGGCGGGCGCGGACCCGGCCACCACCGACGATCCGCCCGGCATCACCGTCGAGCAGTCCCCCGAGGCGGCCACGCCGCCCGCCACCAACGTCGATGACCCCGACGTCTCCATGCACCAGTGCAACGCCCTGCTGGGCGCCCTGGTCGGCGCGGCCATCGGCGGCAGCGGCAGCGCACTGCCCGGCGCCCTGATCGGCGCGGCCATCGGCGCCGCCATCGGCTGGACCCTCCTCTACCCGCCGGGCCCGCCCCTGGCGTGCTGGAACCCGAACCCGCCGCCGGCTCCCTGATCCGCTTCCCCCACAACAGCTTTCCCGATAGGCCCCGTCCGCCGGTGCGCACCGAATCCCCTCGGCGCACCGGCGCGGGGCCGCCCACTCGCCGCGAGGATACCGGGCGGTACCCGGGCAGATTCGGCATCGGCGGGACTGCCGCGCGCGCATACTCGATGCGAGCGGAGGAGTCGGGATGGATGCCGGGGCGGCCGTGTGCGTTGTCGGGGCCGGGCAGAGCGGGATTCTGGCCGCGGCGAAGTTGCGGGAGCTCGGGTTCGGTGACATCGATGTGCTCGAGGCCGCAGACCGGCTCGGCGGGTACTGCCAGACCGCCGAGGTCGACGGCCGAATCTATGATTTCCAAGCACATCTCGTGGCGCAGCAGGACTTCGGGGCGGATATGGCGGGGACCGCGGTCGAGGCATTGCTGCGCGCGCATCCGGTAGCCACACAGCCGGAGTCGCTGTACTTCGTGTCGCGGTCGGGGGCGGGTAAGCCGCAGCTCGGGGTGCCGCCGCATTTCGTGCCGCTGTTGCAGAGCCTCACGGCGGAGCAGGCCGTCGATCAGCTGGTCGAGGCGTGGAACATCATCGAGCGGGCCGATCGCGAACGGCGGGGGCCCGGGCTGGATGGGCTTGCGTACGACCGGATTTCGGGCGAGACGTGGGAGAGCTATCGGGCTCGGCACGCACCGCTGGTCGGGGAGATCTTGCAGGGCATGATGATCTACGCGAACATGCGGCGGCCGCGGCAGGCGGCCGAGACGGTGATCAACGCCAATGCGCATATCAGCGGGCATGTTTCGCAGTTGGGGAAGATGCTGCTGTCGCTGTACCCGGGTCAGCGGGAGGCGTTGGTCGGGCGGATGCCGCCGTCGCTGCTGGCGCAGATGAGTTCGCGACGGCCGATCAGCCTCGGGTTTCCGCACGGGTTCCGGAGTCTGCTGCAGCGGATCGTCGACGATCACCGGTTGAAGGTCTCACTCGGGTGCCGGGTGACCGGGATCGAAGCGTTGCGACCCAACGAGATTCGCGTCAGATACCGGGAAGACGGCAGTGAACGGACGCGCACGTACGCCCAGGTCATAGTGACCGCCCGACCCGCGCAGATCCGGGAGATCTTTCCCAGCGGGGAGATCCACGACCTGTTCTCCGAACGGAACTGCCCGCGCACCTGGACTCGCAGCTATCTGATCCACACCCCGAACGAACCGCTCACCTTCCCGCGCCGCCCCGATTCCGCTGAGCCACTGGGCTTCTGGCTGATCGACCCCTATGGCAGTTACACCGACACCGACCCGCAGCAGTCCCGGCATCGGATCACCGCGGCCAACAAGCAGCACCCCGGACCGTACTGGGTGTGCTTCAGCAACTCCGACCTGTCGGTCTCCGACGCCGAAGCCTGGTCGCTGGCCGCGGAGAGCCTGTTCCTGTTCCCCGATCCCGAACTCGTCGCCGAAGCCATCGCCGAATGGCCCGCCTATCCGAGCACCACTGCGCTGCGCGAGGATTGGCCGTCACGGGTGGCCGCCGTCCAGGGCCGCGACGGCCTCTACTTCGTCGGCGAGATCCTCTCCGGCCCGACCCTCGAGTGCATCAGCTCCTACGTCCACACCGTCGTTCCGCTGTGGTTCGCCGATCCCGCCCGCGCCTGACGCGGACTACCGGTGCGCGGTGAGCGCCGCGGCGAGCCAGGCGAAGGCGGGCACGTTGGACGGCATCGGCGTGTGATCGTTGAGCTCGTCGAGTAGCTGCCAGTAGCGTTCGATGCGACGGTCGGTCACGGCGGCGAGCCAGGACAGCAGCGCATGCTGTTCCGCGGCAGGCAGTTCCGTCGGCACGATGCGGTTCAGGATCATCCGGCCCCGCTCCGAATCCGGTGTGATGTCCGCTTCGACCGCGGGCCGTGCGTGCTCGAGGATCAGCGGCCGGACGTTCAGGCCGAATTCGATCCGGTTGTCGACGGCGCTCTCGACGGCCATGCGGCGCATCGTCGCTTCGAAGTCCGGATCGGACACCAACGCCGACAGCTCGTCCCAGGCGCGGGACTTCTCCGGCGGGATGGTGGCGGGGAGTTCTCGCATGAATGCGGCGATTACCAGGGCGTCCTCGTCGTCGATTCCGGCGTAGACACGGTCGACGAATCCGTCGACGATTCGCTGGGGAGAGTTCACCGGCACACGGTATCGGCGGGTGCGCGGGCAGGGACAGGGATTTTCGGGCGGCGTGCCGTGGAATGGGCACGGGATCGACATGAAGAGGTCATCTGCGCGGGGTTTCGGGGGTTTGCCGAGTGGTGTCACGATCGGGCGATGTCCCCTGGTTCGCCATTGCCCTCGTTCCGCCGGAACAGTCGCGGGCGGATACCGTGGATTCCGGTTCCGGCCGCGCGCGCCATTGTCGACTGCGCCGTCTATGTGGACGGGAAACGGATGCCCGGGCATTTCACGCACGCGGCGGCGCTCGCGGAAGTACGCAAGCGCGGCGACGGGTTCGTGTGGGTGGGATTGCACGAACCGGACGAACATCAAATGGCCGATATCGCAGAGACTTTCGGGTTGCATCCGCTGGCGGCCGAGGACGCGGTACGCGCACAGCAGCGGCCCAAACTCGAGCAGTACGACGAGACGCTGGTCATGGTGATGCGGACGGTGGCGCATCTCGAACACGACATGCACAGCGTCAGCGAGATCGTGCAGACCGGGGAGATCCTGGTGTTCGTGGCGGCGGAATTCGTGGTAGCGGTGCGGCACGGGGAGCATTCGGGGCTCGCGGGGGTGCGGCGGGAACTCGAGGGCGACCAGGAACGGCTGCGGCGGGGGCCGGGGGCGGTATTGCACGCCATCGCCGACTACGTGGTCGACTCCTATATCGAGGTGGCGGCATCCGTCGAACAGGATGTCGAGGCGATGGAGGAGGAAATCTTCACGCCCGGAAGCAAAGTCGCGGTCGAACCGATCTATCAGCTCAAGCGCGAGATCGGCGAGTTGAAGCGCGCGGTGTACCCGCTGTCCGCGCCGCTGCAACTGCTGGTGCGGCCGGATATGCCGCTCAGCAAGGAGATTCGCCGTTATCTGCGCGACGTCGCCGACCATCACACCGCGGTCACCGAACGCATCGCCGACTTCGACGAATCCCTGCGCGCCCTCATCGACGCCGCGCTCGCCAAGCACGCGGTGCAGCAGAACACCGATATGCGCAAGATCTCCGCGCTCGCCGCCATGTTCGCGGTGCCGACCATGATCGCCGGAATCTACGGCATGAACTTCGAGCACATGCCGGAACTCAAGCAGGCCTGGGGTTACCCGGCCGCGCTCTCGGCGATGGCGCTGCTGTGCGCCGCGCTGTTCGTGGTGTTCCGGCGCAGCAAGTGGCTGTGATCGCCCGGCATCCGGCGGGCCGGTCAACTAGAGTTCGATGAGGCCGTGATCAGGCTTCGCGCAGCGTCTTCCGGCTGCGCGTACACAGGGGACGAGCATGGATCTGCGACCGGGGACGAACTTCGCCGGGTTCACCATTCGCCGGCTGCTGGGCCGCGGCGGGATGGGCGCGGTGTATCTCGCCGGTCATCCCCGGCTCGACCGGCTGATCGCGCTCAAGGTGCTCAACGAGGTGCTGGCCGCGGATCCCCCGGCGCGCAACGCCTTCGACCGTGAGGCCCAGCTCGCCGCCCGCCTCGAGCACCCGAACATCGTGGGCGTCTACGACCGCAGCCACCCGCGGGATCCGGCACTGTGGCTGTCGATGCGGTTCATTGAGGGCGGCGATGTCACCACACTGCTGTCGGGCACCGTCAGCGGCCTGAAATTGCCGCGCGCGGTCGCGTTGATCACCGACGCCGCGCACGCCCTCGACTACGCGCACGCGCAGGGCGTGCTGCACCGCGACGTCAAACCCGCCAACCTGCTCATCGACCACGATCTGCGCTCCGGGGAACGCGCGGTGCTCACCGATTTCGGCATCGCCCGCACCATGGACGACACCGCGACCCTCACCGGCGTGGCCGCCACCCTGGCTTACGCTGCGCCGGAACGGTTTTCGCGGAAACCGGCGGACCATCGGGCCGATATCTACTCACTCGGCGCGACGCTGTACCAACTACTGACCGGTGAGCCGCCGTTCCCCCGCAGGGATCAGGCCGCGGTGATCGCCGCGCACCTGCTGGAGGAACCGCCGTCGGTGCGCATCCGCCGCCCGGAACTGCCCGCCGGGATCGACGAGGTCATCGCGACCGCGCTCGCGAAACGACCCGAAGATCGGTACCAGACGTGCGGGGCCCTGGCGGCGGCCATCGAACGTGCCGCTGCGGCCGATCGGCCACCGACCGCCCCGCAACCTGTCGAGACCGTATCGACCGTGAAAGCGCCTCCCGCACCGCAGGATCGAGCGGTCGAGCCGGTGCTGGTCGGGCAATCGACGATCATCGGCACGCCGCCTCCGGCCACTGATCCGATGCCTGCCGAACCACCGTCGCCGATCCCGATACCGACCACCGGACCGGCGAAGATCGGCCGCCGGAAGCGAGTGGCCGTGGTGCTGGTCGCGGTGCTGGTGGTCGTCGCATCGGCGCTCACACTGTCCGAGGTGCTGCGCCAGCGCTCCGACACCTCGTCGACCCCGAGTTCGGCTGCGGCGGAAGCCCCGTCGATCGCACTGGAGAAGTCGCCCAGGGCGATCGCGGTCGACCCCGGCACCCACGCGGTATTCGTGACCAACGACGATCACACCATCTCGGCACTCGACCCGGTCACTGGACGGTCGAAAACGACTGCCACGCTGGGCGGTACCCGAAACACGATGACGATCGACACCGCCTCCCACACCATCTTCGCGGGCGGCACGAACGGCACCGATCCGGTCGTCGACATCATCGACCCCGATACCCTCGCCAGCACCGCGACCATCAAGATCGGACCGGACAAACCGGGGGCCTTCGACTTTCCCAGCGGCATTCTGGTCGACCCCGGGACGCACACCGTGTACGCCTACGAGTCCTTCGACGGCTGGCTGGCCGTGATCGACCCCGCTGCCCGGACACAGCGCACCGATGCTCGCGGATCGTTCGAGTTCGCCGTCGATACCGGCACACACAAGCTGGTGGGCATCAATATCGCGAGCAACTCGGCATTCACGCTCGATCCGGTGTCCGGTGAACCCGCCGACCAGACTGCGGTCAAGGATTGCTGTTCCGGTGCGGTGGCATTCGATCCCGCCGCCCGCATGCTCTACGCCAACGACACTCAGAATTCGCGGATCGTCGCCATCGACCTCGCCAACCGCAAGATCGCCGCCACCATCGCGACACCGCCGATGGGTGGCGTCGGCACCAGCATCGCGATCGATCTCGCGGCCCGGAATCTGTATGTGGGCGGTAGCACCGACAATTCGATCCTGGTGATCGACCTGACCCAGAATGCCGTGAGCAGATCGATCGCCGTCGCCGACAGCCCGGACGCGCTGGCTGTCGATCCGTCCACGCACACGCTCTACACGATCAGCGGCGGCACGCAGAAACTCACCGTCCTGCATCCGTGACGGGCGTCGGCGGGATTCGCCGACACCATTGCGCCACCCCGCCAGCGGTTTCGATGCGGCGTGATGGGGCACGTCCGGAGCGAGCGAGAGATTTCGAACGAAAAGGGTTTGCTGTGTCGGTTCCACTACTCACCACCGAGGGGGCGGTGCTCGAATGCATCATGGTTTCGATCGGATGGGATCCGGCTCCGGATCTTGTTCCCATGGATGCCACTGAGCTGGATGCTGGTGCGCCGGATGTGGTTTCAGGTCGGGCGGATCTGAATATCGCGGCGCTGTCGTTCAGCGGCGATCAGCTGGTCGATGCGGTCTATCACGAGAATTTGACGTCGTTGGACGGGTCGGTGCGGCACACCGGAGACAATCTGACCGGTGAGGGGGCGGGCGACAACGAGGTCATCGTGGCGGATCTCAGTCGGATCGCCGATCAGGTGACTTCGGTGTTCCTCGTCATAACCTCGTACACGGCAAGGACTTTCGCCGATGTGCCGAATGCGTACTGTCACATCGTGGATGCGGGATCGACGCTGGAGATCGCCCGGTACTCCCTGACCGGCGGTCCGCACACCGCGGTGGTGGTGGGCAAGCTGGCGCGCGATCCGCGCTCGTGGGAGTTCACCGGGATCGGCCTCGGGGTCGCCGCCACGCATGTCGCCGAGACGGTCGGATATCTGGGCCCCTACCTGCCGTGACGGCCGCCGCGCCGGCTCGCTTCGTTTTCCGTACTGACCTATCCGGGCGAAGCTGACAGTCTGGAGGACAGCGGTACGGGAAACGAAGCGGAGACGTTCAAAATGTGAGCGCGGGACCCGCGGGACAGGTACTGCGGGAGGGTCACATGAACGACCCGAAAACCAGGCTGTCCAGGTCGACGCGGGCAGCCCGCGGGCATGGCCGCAATTCCTACGACGACATCGAACCCTGGCTCGACAAGCTCGCCGCACTCCCCGCCGACTGCGCGGAACGCACGCTGCTGCGCGAGGAGATCCTGCGTCGGTGTCTGCCGCTGGCCCAGCACATCGCCCGCCGCTACTGCGGGCGCGGGGAGAGCTACGACGACCTCTACCAGGTCGCCTCGCTGGGACTGATCGAATCCGTCGACCGCTACAGCCCGGAGCGGGCCACCTCGTTCCTGGCCTACGCGGTGCCCACCATGCTCGGCGAGGTCCGCCGCTACTTCCGCGACCGCACCTGGGCACTGAGAGTTCCACGGCGGGTCAAGGAGATTCAGCAGCAGCTCGGACCGGCGATCGAGGTGCTGTGCCAGCGCCTGGCGCGGATGCCGACCGCCGGTGAGATCGCCGTCCAGCTCGAGGTCGACATCTCCGACATCATCCACGCCATGATCGCCGCCAACGCCTACCGCACCGACCCCCTGGATCCGCCCCGAGCCGAGGACGGCGGCGAGGCGCCGTCCTCGATCGCCGACTTCATCGGCCACGAGGATCCCGGCTACCAGCTCACCGACGACAGCCTCGCCGTCGGACCGCTGCTCGACGAACTCCCCGACCGCGTCCGGGAAATCCTGCGCCTGCGCTTCTTCGACTGCTGCACCCAGGCTCAGATCGCCGACCGCCTCGGCATCTCCCAGATGCAGGTCTCCCGCATCCTCACCCGAACCCTGACCGAACTGCGAGAACAGGCTCTTCAGAATTGAAACCCGTTCCCTGACAACCGCATTCGATCTCCACTACCGGCCGGTGCTCGCCCGCCACTGCTCGGCGGCGCGGCCCAGGTCGGTGGTGGGGGGTTCGCGGTAGAGCCATTCGCGGGCGAGGCGGTGCCAGTTGTTGGTGGTGCGCAGTTGGCCGAGGGCGGCGAAGGTGAAAAGGTCTGCGCGGCGGGAGAATACGTGTTCGGGGGGTAGGAGTTGGTTGCGTAGGCCGCGGAATTCGGCGGCGCGGGGGTCGACGGCCATCACGACCGCGCCGGTGGCCAGTTCGGGGGTGACGGTGATGGGCTCGTCGAGGAAGTGCCAACCCGTTGCGGCCCAGACGTATTCGAGGCAGTCGCGGGGGCTCACGTCGGCGGACGGGTCGACGATGCCGCGGTCGACCCAGTGGCGGTAGAGGTCCTCGGCGCGTTCCTCGCAGGCGGCGCGCAGGCCAGTGCGTTCGAACTCGGCGTGCACGGGGTCCATGCGGTGGTAGAGGCCGAAGTCGACGAACGCGACCCGGCCGTCGGGGGCCAGCAGGATGTTGCCGGGGTGCGGGTCGCCGCAGAATTCGTAGTCGGTGAACAGGGGGGTGATGTAGAAGCGGTAGATCACCTCACCGATGCGGTCGCGTTCGGCGTCGGGCAGCGCCCGCATCTCGTCGAATTGACGGCCCGCCACGAACTCGGTCACCAGCACGTTCGGTCCGCAATGCTCCTGGATGCTGTCGGGGACGGTGAGCAGCGGATGCCCGCGATAGCGCTCGGAGATCCGATGCTGGGTGCGCGCCTCGCCCAGGTAGTCGAGTTCGCCGCCGATATTGCGGGAGATCTCGTCGAGCACCGAGGCGTCGCCCGCGCTGGGCAGGATCGCGCGCAGCAGCCCGCTGAACATGGTCAGGTTGCGCATATCCGAATGCACCGCGGCATCGACGCCCGGATACTTCACCTTCACCGCGACCTCGCGGCCGTCACGCAGCCGGGCCCGATACACCTGCCCGATCGAGGCCGCCGCCACCGGCGTCTCGTCGAAGTCGGCGAACACCCGCGCCAGCGGACCCAGATCCGCCTCGATCACCTGCCGCATATCCGCGAACCCGACCGCCGGTGCGCGATCCCGCAGTTCGGCGAGCTTGTCGCGGAACATGGCCCGATGTTCCTCGGGCACCAGGTCCAGGTCGAGCATGGACAGCATCTGCCCGAGCTTCATGGCAGCGCCCTTCATACTGCCCAGCACCGCCACCAATTGCTGTGCGGCCTGTAAAGCGGAGCGCTCGGCCAGGATTCGCCGCGCCTGCTCGGTCCGCCCGATCATCGACAGCCGGGTCCCCGCACCCCGCACGGCCTGCCCGGCCGCCAGCCGCCCCAACCGGGTGCCACGCGCCACCCGACCCTTCGGTACTCGACCGGTCATGCGGCACCTCCCGAGAGCCTGTAGCGCAACAAGATACCGCACGGGTGACGGCCGTCACGGCTAAGCTGAGCATCGCTCATTTCTCTGCAGCGAGGAGGCTGTGGTGCCGCCCAAAGCTGGCCATCAGCGCCGCCGGCCGATTCAGGACCGGTCCAAGGCCACCCGGGAACACATTCTCGATACCGCGGCCCGACTGTTCGGGGAACGCGGGATCGCGAGCACCTCCACCAATCGGATCGCGGCCGAGGCGGGGATCAGCATCGGGACGCTGTACCGGTACTTCTCCGATCGCGGCGTCATCGTGGACGAACTGATGGGCCGCCTGCTCGAGAGCTCCGAACGCAGCTTCACGCACTGGGTTTCGGGTATCTCCCCGCGCTCGGCGACCACACTCGGACCCTCGACCCGGCAGATCATCACCGAACTGCTCGAGGTGTTCACCGGGGAACTGGTCGCCAACGCCAAACTGGTGCGGGCGCTGGTGGCGGGCGTGCAGTTCTACAGCAGCGGGCTGCCCGAATTCGAGCCGCGGCTGCGCCTGCTGGTGAAGGTGCTGCTCATCCAGATCCTCGGACCGGGCAACGACCACAAATACGACGTGATGACCTTCGTGCTGATCAACACCGGATTCGCGAGCGTGCTGCGGGCCACCGCCCTCGAGGTCGACAGTCAGGAACGCCAGGAGGCCATCGACATGACGGCCGGGATGATCGCCACCTGGATCGAGGCCGAGGCGCGAACCGGGTAGCGACGGAACGAAACCCGCCGGAAGTTCAGGGGGCATACTTCCGACGGGTTCGCCCGCGGCGGCTCAGCGTGCGAGGACAGACACGCTAGAGCGAACCGCCGCCGCCCAGCAGCCAGGGGTTGAAGCTGCACTGCAGGTCCGGGAACTTGACCGGGTCCAGGGCACGCAGCGCGATCGAGAGGGCGCGTGGGGAGTACATCAGCGTCAGGTGGTCGGACAGGTCCTGTTCGCAGCCGTCCTGCAGCAGGATGTTGTCGACCTTCGCACCGGGGCCCGCCTTCAGGAAGGTCAGGTCGACGGGGTTGGTCACCTCGTCGTAGCGGGTGCCGACGATGGTGTAGTCGATGCCCGGCACGGTGTCACCGTTGGCGTTGAGCTTGTTGATGAAGTCCGAGCCGATGGTCTGCTGAATTCCCGCGTGGCCCACGAACATCTCGACGAAGCCGAGCACGTCGATGCCGAAGTTGTTGACCGCCCGGCCGAGCGCGCCGATACCGTCGAGCGAGGTCCCGTGGTTGGTCGCGCCGAAGGTGACCAGGTTGTGCACCTTGGGCGCACCGCCCTCGAACTTGGTGTACCAGTTGGCGAGTGCGCCGCCCTGCGAGTGCGCGACGATGTCGACCTGCGGTGCTCCGGTGGCGGCCAGCACCCGATCGATGAAGGCGGACAACTGTTTCGCCGAATCCTGGATGTAGCCGGTGCCCATCACGCCGGGCAGTACCGACCCCAGACCGCCGCCCTGCAGCAGATCGGAGCGGCCGTAGTTGAGGGTGAAGGTGCAGAAGCCCGCGTCCTTGATCGGCTGGCCCATGAACGCGAAACCGTTGTAGGCGTTCATCCAGGTGCCGTGCACCAGCACCACCGGGCGCGGGTGTTCGGCGGTCGGCTTGCAGTTCCAGTCGTTGGCGCCCGGAGGGGTGGCGTCCGGGTTGGCCAGGCCGTAGCCGAAGGCCGCCAGCCACGAGGTCATGGACGGGCCGTAAGCCTTGGTGTCGGAGGCGAATCCACCGGAGGAGCCGCTGCTGGAGCCGGAGCCGCCCAGGCAGTCGCCGGAACCGTTGCCCGAGCCCGCGCCGCTCCCGGAGGTGCACGCGGAACCGGTCCCCGCGATGGGCGCGGCCTGCTTGAGTCCGGCATGGATGTAGTCGGCCAGTTGCTGTTCGGTGGGAGCCGGGTCCGGTGCGGCGTCGGCGCCCGCGCCCGCGAATCCGAGTGCCAGCATCGACACCCCGGCCATTATCGAAACCCGCGCCGCCCCGCGGCGGATACTTCGTCTCATTTCGTGCCTTCCTCCAGCCCGATCAGGTCGGAATCCATTGGTGCGCTTTACTTTTCGGCACCGAATCCGAAATCACCGTAAGCCGGAGAAGAGCAGCGAATAAGAGTTGTCAGCGAATTCTGGAGGACGTCACCAAGATGGCCGGGACCTTCGGTGAGACGCTACAACAGTGAAATATTCTCCGGATACGCATATTTCACGAGGCGTCCTTGTGGTCACTGAAGGTGCGGGCGATGAGGGCGGAACGCAATTGCCACAGCCCCGATGTCGCGCCCGGATCGAATCCGGTGAGCTGACAGATCTTCTTCAACCGGTAGTCGACGGTATTGGTGTGAATGTGCATGACCCGCGCCGTACGCTGCCGGTTGAGATTGTTGCTGATATGGCATTGCAGGGTTTCCAGCAGTTCCGGATGCCCGGAGAGCGGTTCCAGTAGCGCGCCCAGGGATTCCCGGCCCGGCCCCGGGCGGGTGAGCTGATATTCCAGCGCCATATCCGCGAAACGGTACAGTCCGGCAACGCATTCCAGGCGCTGCACCATATCCAGGAGTTCGTGGGCGCGGTCGGCCGCCGACGGCACCTCGGCGGTGGGCGCGACGACCAGGGCCGCGGTGACCGGGACATGCGCGGCCACCGACAGCTGGACGATGAGGGTGTCCAGATCCTCGACGGCGGTGCTGGGAATGAGCACGGTGCCGCCGTCCACGCTCAGCAGCGCGAGCGCGACATCCCCGCAGCGGGTGGCGAGTTCGGCCTGCAGCCGACGCAGGATGCGGCGGGCCACCACCTTGCCGTCGAGCCCGGGATGACGCTGGTCGGGATGCTCCGGAATCGCCAGCGCCAGCACCGAATACTCGGCGGCGATGTCGATGCCGCATTCGCGGGCCATGGTGGAGGTCGAATGTCCGCCCAGCAGTGCGGAAGTGAGGGTGTGCACGGCGGTGTGATGCTCGCTGACCACGGCCTTGTGTTCGCGCACGTACGCGCGGGCGACGGTCGCGCTGATCGTATCCAGCATGGACACCACGAGTTTCGCGCCGTCGACCAGGCTGGCGTAGTCGCGCACCGTCGCGGTGGACACCACCCGGTCGAAGCCGACCCGGAAGCCCTCGTGGATGGAGTGCAGCACGGTGTCGATGGGCACGCCCTCGCGCGCCCAGCCCGCGGCGG
Source organism: Nocardia sp. NBC_00511 (assembly GCF_045161165.1). Taxonomy (NCBI): domain Bacteria; kingdom Bacillati; phylum Actinomycetota; class Actinomycetes; order Mycobacteriales; family Nocardiaceae; genus Nocardia; species Nocardia sp. NBC_00511. The sequence continues at coordinate 753,767 of NZ_CP107849.1, read as the reverse complement.
CCTCGGCGAGTTTGCCGGTCTTGCCGGGGAAGTCGTCGCCGTCCAGCATGCTGACGGCCAGTTCGAGGCAGACCCGGGTGACCGCGGTGACGTCGCCGGAGATGATGTCGCCCGGCAGCGTCCGGCACGGGATCACATTGTCGACGAAATGCCCGACCAGCTGCCGGGATACCGCGCGCACGTCCTGTAGCGGGGTGGACATCGGTTTCCCGGAGACGGTCAGGCCCACTCGCAGTGCTCCGTCAGTTGTCATCGTCGACTTCCTTCCGATCTACCGCACGCGCCGGTGGAGTTCGAACTCTAAGGTGATCAGCAGCTCACTTTCTACTCTGTTTCCCATCGGCCACTGGCAGATCCATCGATCCGGCGTTGACCTGCGGATCATCCACTGCCGGACACCAGGTTTCGGAGCGGCGCACCGGCCAGATTCGAGATCAGCTCACTTTTTGTGAAGGACCGCTCATTTTGTGTACGCGTCCGGCGACCTGGTGCCGCTTCACAATTCGCGGTCCGGATCGTTGTGCCCTCGATCAACATCACCGTACGGGTGTCGAAATTCCCCGCGCCGACACTATTATCTTCCGCAACCTGCAACGGCGCGGTGTGAAAACAGAATCCATTCGGAAGGAAAACATGTCGGATATCTGCGGCATGGCGGCATGACCGAGTTCTCCCACAGCGGTATTCCCGAACAACGCGACCGTATCGATCCCAGCACGCTGCCGCCCGCCGACAGTGTCGCGACAGTAATCGTGGCCCTGGGTTCCGACCCGGGCGCGGAGCGGCTCGCCGCGGTACTGCTGCTCGCCTGGTATCTGCGCGCCGAACCGGACGAGCCGACCTTCGAATCCACCCTCACCGACCGATTGCGCTCCGCCGCAACGGAACCCGGAGTCCGCCAGGTCCACGTCTGCGTGGTGGCGGGTGTGATCGACGACGAGGCTGCCGCGGTGTGGGCGCTGACCCGGGTCGCGGCGGTGACGGACGCCTTCGCCGCCGACCACACCGCACCGTCCTGCGACGAGATCGCCTACCGGGCAACGCTGATCACCGAACGCGCCTTCACCCTCCCCGGCGCGACCACCCGACCGGTGACCGCACAGGCGGCCCTCGCGGGCGCACGCCGCGCCCTGCTCGCCCTGCAACCCCGACTGCGCTGGCGGCTCATCGACATCGAGCCCGGCATCGCCCTCATCGACCTGGTCACCGAGATGGCCGTGCCGGACGCGTTCTCCTGCAACGAGATCCTGCTGCGGTCGGGTCAACGCTGGGCCCCCACCACCGTCCGCTCACCGGCCGGACCCCGAGTGCCCGGCGGGAACGGGTAGCCGATCTCGGTACAGTGAGTGGCACAACGGCTTTCGGGCCGGAGCAGTGACGCCAGGTGGGGAGACCGGGATATGACGCGGGTTGTCGACGACAGAGCGGCGCGATTGAAACGCTTCGCCTCGACCTGGAAGACGCTGGGCGTCTTCGGTTTCCTGGCCACCCTGCTGGTGTCGGGGGCGGCCTGGATGGCCTTCGACGAACCCACCCACTGCGGCTACGAATCGCCCTGCTCAACAAACGCGATCCTGTCCGGAGCCGCACTCCCCATGCTGTGCGCCTGGGGTTTCTGGCTCGCCGCCGGTGTCGTCACCTGGCAGATCGAATACTCCGCCGCCACCAAGGGGAAGCCCGTCCGCGCGGGCCGCGCGATCTTCGCCGGGGTGGCGGTCTTCGCCCTCGGTCTCGTCGTGACCCTGTATGCCCTCACCGCGGCCGTGGACGCCACCCACGGCCCGTGATCACAGCCACGCTAGGCGTCCACCGCCAGCGGCGAGAGCTGCCAGTCGCCACCGCCGGTGAGCGTAGTCGACCACGCCGGGTGCGGCGGGATAGGCGACGGCGGCACGCAGGTCGCCCAGCGGCAGGTAGGGCCGCTGCGACAGGAACAGGGTGTCGTTGCCCAGCGGGTGGGCGGTGAACTCGCTAGGAGTTGGCTGCGAGGATGTAGTCGATGACGGGATGCAGGTCGGGATACACCCGATGGGCCAGCCTGCGGGTCTCTTCGGTGGGCCGCACCAGGTCCGGGACCAGGATGCAGCGCAGGCCTGCCGCGTGCGCGGCCAGCAGACCGTTGGTCGAATCCTCCAGTGCCAGAGTGTGATCCGGTTCCTGGCCCAGGGTCGCAACCGCCTTCAGGTACGGCTCCGGATCCGGCTTGCCGTTGACGACGTCCTGCCGGGTGATCACCGCGTCGAAACGCGCACCGAGCCCGGCCAATCCGAGGTGATGATCGGCCCGCTCCCGCGACGACGAGGTGGCGATCGCCTTCGGAATCCCTTGCCGCTCCAGCTCATCGAGCAGCGCCGCCACGCCCGGCTTGACGGCAAGCTGCCCCTGGTCGACCAGTTCACGCAGATGCCGCTCGTGCAGGTCGAAGTACGCCCGCAGCGGGAAATCCGGGCCGTAGGCGGTCACGGCCAGCTCCCGGCAGCGGTCGGCCGGAACGCCGATCATGGAGCGGCAGAACGCATCCGGCATGTCGAAGCCGAGTTCCGCGCCCGCGCTCACCAGCGATCGCATGGCCAGCCGCTCGGAATCCAGCAGCAGGCCGTCCATGTCGAAGACGACCGCGCGTACCACCGTCATCGGTTGCTCCCTTCGTATCCCGGGTCGAGTCGGCGCCGGACCGTGGCGTCGACGCCGTCGCGCACGAGTTCGGCCAGCGCGTCGCCGACCTGCCGGTGTAATCGGTGCGGCTCCGGCAGCGTGCCGAAAATATCGGTGCGCTGCAAGAAAGCGCGCGCACAGCGGTGCGGGTCGGTGGTGTCGGCGAGGGCGGCCAGCGAATTCTCGCGCGGATCGGCCACTGTCATCACCGCGCCGGGCTCCCGGCTCGCGGTGAACCAGCGGATCCAGGCGGCGATGAGCAGTTCCGCACCCGGGGTCGGGCGGCCCGCCTCGATGTTGTCACGCAGGGCGGCAACGACTCTCGGGACCATCTTGTCCGAGCCGTTGCGGCCCACCCTGGTCATGTCGTGGCAGATGGCCGGGTTGCGGAAGCGGACCATGAGCTCGTCCACCGTGCGATGCAGTTCGGTCGCGGGCAGCGCCAGTGTCGGCCCCTGCTCGCACCGCATGAACTGCCGCGCCAGCGCGCCGAGGGCCGGATCGGCGGCGGCCTCGGCGATGGTGCAGTATCCGGCGAGCGCGCCGAGGTAGGCCAGCAGCATGTGGGTGCCGTTGAGCAGGCGCAGTTTCGCCTGCTCGTAGTCGGTGACGTCGGTGACGAAGCGGGCCCCGGCCAGGTCCCAGCGCGGGCATTCACCGTCGAAGTGCTCGATGGTCCAGGTCATGAACGGCTCGGCCGAGACCGGCGCGCGATCCTCGATGCCGCCCAGCCAGTTCCGGGCCGCCGCCGGATCGGCCGGGGTGGCGGGCTGCACGATGCGGTCGACGACGCTGTTGGGGAACTGCACGTTGCGCGCGATCCAGTCGGCGAGGCCGCCGTCGCGCAGGGCGGCGAAATCGATGACGGCGGCACGCAGATTGCGGCCGTTGCCACACAGGTTGTCGCAGCTGAGCACGACCGGGGGTATGCCGCCGCGGCGGCGGATCGCGGCGAAACCGTTGGCCAGCATGCCGATCGGGCTGATCGGGTGGCGCGGATCGCGCAGGTCGTGGCGGACGGACTCACAGTTCTCGTCGAGCCGACCGGTGACCGGGGAGATGCAGTAGCCGCTGGCGGTGACGGTGAGCGTCACGATCTTGATGTCCGGGTGCGCGATTCGCTTCGGGACACCGAGGCGATCCGACGGCGCGTGCACGGCATCGACGATGGCGCCGACCACTTCGACGCGGACGCGGCCGTCGTCGTGCAGCAGGGTCGTGTACAGGTTGTCCTGCGCGCGCAGGGCCGCCACCACGGTCGGGCGGGTCATGGCCACCGACGCGATGCCCCAGCGCGGATCCGAGGTGGCGTCGATGGCGTGCTGGGTGGCGAGGGCCTGATGGGCCCGGTGGAAGGAACCGCAGCCGAGGTGCAGGATGCCGGTGCTGAGGCTGCGCGGCGCGAAGCCGGGCCGCACCACGGCGGTCGGCAGTTTGCCCAGCAGCGCGGCCGAGAGTCTGGGTGCCGTCGGGGCGGAATTATCGGGTAGCACACGCATGGGGGGTGACTCCGTCTGTCCGAGAGAATTGCGATGTCGATCAGAGGCGTCGAATCAACACTGAATCAGGCGCGTTTCGCACGCTAAGACACCCTGGACAAGTTCGCGTGAACAGACGGAGTGCGACCGTAAAGATCGGTTACTGCGTAATCCCCTTGCCAAACCTCAAGATTCCGTAAATTCCCACGTCGATTCTGAAGGATCTCTGAGCGGGAATTGAGAAATGCCGCGAAGAATATTTACTGGTGAGCTGGCTCACCCGCCGCAACGGTGGTAGATCGAGCCTCGCGAACACCCAGCATTCCGATGAGCGCCACCATCGGCACGGTCACCGCGAGCGTCACCCACCCGGTGCCCAGCCCGAGGCCATCGGCGTGCGTGGAGGCCAGCCAGTCGGTGACCGACGCCCCGAGCGGCCGTGTCACCACGTAGGCCGACCAGAAGGCCGCCACCGCACCCAGCCCGAACCATCGAAAAGCGATGGCGGGCACCGCGATCGCCACCGCGAACAACACCGCCGAGGGCATGAATCCCAGATGCAGACGCTCGGCCGTCAAATCACCGGCAACCGTGCCGAGCGCGAAGGTGGTCATCACCGTAGACCAGTAGAACACCTCCCGCCTTCGAGTCGAAATGCTGTGCACGGAAAGGGTTTTCTCACTGCGATACCAGACCCGGAGAATGACTCCCAGCAGCACGGCGAATCCCAGTGTCGACAACGCCAGTGGCACCCCGATCACGAAATCGACGATATCGGCGACCATGGTGCCGACAATGCTGACCATCACCACCGCCGTCCAGTAACTCCACACCCGGTAGCCCGGAGTCCGGAATTGCACGTACAGACTCGCGCCCAGCAGCAGCAGGCCGCCGCCGACCGCCAATTCCGGCGGCAGGTGATTGACGAGGAAATCGGAGAACGTCTCCCCCATACCGGTGGAGAGGACTTTGATCACCCAGAACAGCGCGGTGATCTCGGGCACCTTCGACAGCCGCGGGCCCGCGGACGAAACGGCAACCGCCGCCATGTTTTTCACGTCCGCAGGGTGACATCCGGGCGCTGAGAAACCGCTGTGAAGCGGGCTGGGCTACGCTGCGGAGGTGTCCATCGCCGCGCGTCTCGCCCCCGGTTGCCGCCCTCGCGGCTGCCGTGCGCCCGCACGCCGCGTGCACGGACGCCGGGTCCGGTATGTGATCGGTTCGGAGCCCGGCCAGGTCAACGGCATGCGATGGCTTCGCGCGGCGCGCGCGTAATACGGAGCCTGTGAGGGAGTACGTCTCCCCCGCTCCGACTCTCGCCTGAATCGACGATCGACTTGCCCCGTGTGGTCGGTCGACGTCCTCGACGCGCGTCGCGTATCCGCGAGCATCCCATCCCCCGATGACCGGGCACCCGTCCCGGCGAGGAGTGCGTCGACCATGACGAACCGATTCTTCCTGCCCGCTCCGCGCGAGCAATTACCCACCGAGCAAGGCTATTTCGGCGATTTCGGCGGCAAGTTCATTCCCGAGGCGCTGGTCGCCGCCGTCGACGAGGTCGCCGCCGAATACGAGAAGGCCGCGCTGGATCCCGTGTTCATCGCGGACCTCGAGGAACTGCTGGTGCACTACGCCGGGCGACCCAGCCCGCTCACCGAGGTCCGGCGGTTCGCCGAACATGCCGGTGGCGCACGGGTTTTCCTCAAGCGTGAGGATCTGAACCACACCGGCTCGCACAAGATCAACAATGTGCTGGGGCAGGCGCTGCTCACCAAGCGCATGGGCAAGCCGCGCGTCATCGCCGAGACCGGGGCGGGCTCGCACGGGGTGGCGACCGCGACCGCGTGCGCGCTGTTCGGCCTCGAATGCACGGTCTACATGGGCGAAGTCGATATGGAACGACAGGCCCTCAACGTGGCCCGGATGCGGATGCTGGGCGCGCAGGTGGTGCCGGTCCGCTCCGGCTCGCGAACACTGAAGGACGCCATCAACGAGACGTTCCGGGACTGGGTCGCCTCGGTGGACAGCACCCACTACATCTTCGGGACGGTGGCCGGACCGCACCCGTTCCCGGCCATGATCCGCGACTTCCAGCGGGTCATCGGCGTGGAGGCGCGGCGGCAGATCCAGCAGCGGGCCGGGCGGCTGCCGGACGCGGCTGTGGCCTGCGTCGGAGGTGGATCGAACGCCATCGGACTGTTCCACGCGTTCATTCCCGACGAGCACGTCCGGCTGATCGGTTGCGAGGCAGCGGGATTCGGCGTCGAGACCGGTAAGCACGCCGCGACGCTGTCGGCCGGGGAGCCCGGCATCCTGCACGGTTCCCGCTCCTATGTCCTGCAGGACGACGAGGGTCAGATCACCGAGGCCTGCTCGATCTCGGCGGGCCTGGACTATCCCGGCATCGGACCCGAGCACGCGTATCTGCACGACAGTCGGCGCGGGGAATACCGGCCGATCACCGATGACGCGGCGATGCGAGCCTTCCGGCTGCTGGCCGCGACCGAGGGCATCATCCCGGCCATCGAGAGCGCGCACGCGCTGGCCGGCGCCCTCGAGGTCGGTCGCGAGCTCGGTCCCGACGGGTTGATCCTGGTCAATCTGTCCGGGCGTGGCGACAAGGATATGGACACGGCCACAAAATATTTCGAGCAGCACGGCCCGGAGGCGAATCCGTCATGAGCGGCAACATCGCATTGCTCACCAACACCCTGGCCGCCGCCGCACGCGCGGATCGCGCCGCGCTGGTGGCGTACCTGCCCGCGGGGTTCCCCACGGTGGACGGCGGCATTGCCGCGGTCACAGCCGTCCTCGACAGTGGCGCGGACATCCTCGAAATCGGCCTGCCACACAGTGATCCGATCCTCGACGGCCCGGTCATCCAGACCGCCGCCGAGGTCGCCCTGCGCGGCGGCGTCCGAATCGCCGATGTACTGCGCACCGTGCGCGAGGCATACGCGGCCAGCGGCAAACCGATCCTGGTGATGACCTACTGGAATCCGGTGCAGCGCTACGGCATCGAGCGCTTCGCCACCGAACTCGCCGCGGCCGGTGGCGCGGGCTGCGTGCTACCGGACCTGCCGGTGCAGGAATCCGAGCGCTGGCGCGAGCAGGCCGCCGCGCACGATCTCGCGACCGTGTTCGTGGTGGCCCCGAGCACCACCGGGGACCGGCTGGCCGAGATCACCACGGCCGGAAGCGGATTCGTCTACGCCTCGGCACTGATGGGGGTCACCGGCACCCGAACCTCCGGCGGCGGCGCGGCAGGCACCCTGGTGCGGCGCACCAAATCCACCACCGACCTGCCGGTCTGTGTGGGCATCGGCATCTCCGACGCCGGACAAGCGGCCGAGGTCGCTGCCTTCGCCGACGGCGTCATCGTCGGCTCCGCCCTGGTCCGGACACTGCTCGACGCTCCCGACGAGGCAGCCGGGCTAGCGGCCCTGCGCTCGCTGACAACCGAACTGTCCGACAGCATGTTCCGCGGCGAGCACTGACCGATCCGAAGCGGGGTGTCCGCAGTGGGCACCCCGCTACGGATCGGTCAGCGATGAACCCTCAGCCGTTGCACTGAGTGGCCGTGGCGTGCCCCCCTCGTCGTGCGTTCCCTGCGAGCTTCCGGCGTCTGCGTCCCCGGGGTCGCACGAAGCGCCCGGCTTGTCCAAATCGGCCCGATTGCGGTCGCGATCGGGTTGCCGAGCGAGTGCCCGAGGGGTGCAGTACATTCCGGCGCATGAGTTTTCTGGGTGGGGTGTTCGGCTCCAAACGTGCGCGGGTCGAGGAACAGACGGCGTTCGGACAGCAGGCGCTCGCCATGGTGCGGGCACAGCAGCGGGTGGCGGCGGCGGAGTTCGATCCGACGGACTTCGTGATCGGCTACGCGACGCACGATGGCGAGCGGGGGCGCATGAGCCTCGCGACCGTGTTCAAACGGTGCCAGGGCATTTCGGCCGAGGAAGCACGCCGGGTGCTGTTCGAATTCGTGTCGATCCCGGCGACCGTCGACGCCCCGGCGGATGGGCAGGACGGCTGGGCGACGGCCTCCGCGCAGTTGCGGCCGCTGATCCGGCAAGCGGGACAACTGGACCTGCGCACCGAAGGCATGCGCATCGCCGACCACACGGTGTGGCGACCGGTGCTGCCCGGCCTGATCGAGACCATCGTCATCGACCAGCCCACCTCGATGCAGAACGCACACCCGAGCCTGCTCGACGAGTGGGGCGTCGACGCCGATACCGTATTCGCCGCCGCCCGAGCCAATCTCACCGAACTGGCACTCGACACCGCCGCCGGCTACGACCCGCGCGCCAAGGCCGGAATGCTGCACATCCCGGATGTCAGCGGCGACCTGTACGCGGGTTCGCTACCGCTGGTGGACGGCTGGCTGGCCGGGATCGGCGCGAAAGCCGGTGCGCGGCCGATCGTCTTCGTCGCGCAGAACGTGGGCGTCCTGATCGGAGCGGAATTCTCCGAAGAACACGTACTGCGGCTGGTCCGCGCGGCCCGCGAACTGTTCGACAACGCGGTGCGCGAGGTCTCACCGGTGCCGTACACCGTCGACGACGACGGCCGTCTCGTCCCGTATCAGGTGGAGCGAAATCATCTGGCCTGGCGGGAGATTCGCGCCGCCGAGTGCACCCTGGCCTCGCACGTGTACGGCCAGCAGTACGAGCACCTGCGGGCGGACCTCGACGCGGACCTGACCGAGGATCGCGCCGCGAAGCTCACCCACATTCGCAAGGACGGCGTCGACACCACCTGGTCACCGTGGACCGATACCGTGCCCACGCTGCTGCCGCGCGCCAACAATGTCACGCTGACCGACGTGAACACCGGCGCTACCTTCGCCGTGCCGTGGGAAACCCTCGCCGCCGCAATCGATCTGGAGCCGGTCGAGGGCGTCTATCCCCCGCGCTACCGCGTCGAATACCACCCGGAGCCCGAGGTCATGGCCCGGCTGCGCGCGGCGGAAGCGCTCGACTAGCGCTACCGCAGCACGCGGCGGTCCCCCCGGCCTCAGTCGTCGGTGGGGACCGTGCGCAGGTGGAAGTCGACGTCCTCCGGGGCGGCGAGCATGGTCTCCATGGTCGATCGGTCGAAGGGCAGCAGGTCGATGGTGCCCGCTTCGGTGAAGTACCAGGAGTTGCAGCCGGTGTTCCACACAGTGGGTTCCAGGGCGTCGGAGACCTCGGATTCGAAGCGGGCGGTGGCGGTCTCGGTGACCTCCACGGTGTCGAATTCGCCTGCGCTCCAGCGCTTTATCCACTCGGCGATGTAGCGGGCGGTGACCTCGGCGGCGTGATGCAGCGGGATGGAACCCGTCGGGGAGTTCGGGCCCAGGACGGTGAACAGGTTGGGGAAGCCGGGGATGGCGGTCATGCGGTAGGCGCGTGGCCCCTTGGCCCAGGCCTCGTCGATCGAAAGGCCCTCGCGGCCGGTGAGATTCATCGGGCGCATGTAGTTGTGGGCCTTGAAACCGGTGGCGAAGACGATCAGGTCGAACTCATGGTGGCGGCCGTCGGCGGTGCGGATACCGGTGGGGGTCACCGTCTCGATCGCGTCCGTCACCAGGTCGGCGTTGCGGGCGTTGAGCGCGCGATAGTAGCTGCCGGACAACACCTGTCGCTTGCACAGCGGCTGATAGTCGGGGGTGAGGTCGGCGCGCAGCCGTGGATCGCGGACCTGGGCGCGCAGGCTCAGGCGGGCGTACTCCTGCACCGCGCGCCGCCGCCAGCTCGGGCGGGTGACCACGTCGGTGAACAGTCTCGCGCCGGTCATGCCCGCCTGATACAGGGCCCGGTTGACTCGCGGCAGGCGCTCGAGCGCCACGCCGATCGCGGCGGGCTGCGGTAGCCACATCGGGGCCCAGATCACCCACTGCGGACTGCGCACGAAATGCGTGAGCTGCCGGGCCTTGGGTTGCAGGGCCGAAACCACCTGCACGCCAGTGGATCCGGTGCCGATCACCGCGATCCGGCGGCCGTCGGTCGCGACCGTGTCATCCCAGCGGGCCGTGTGCAACACCTCGCCGGTGAACTCGCCGAGGCCGGGCAGCTCGGGCATCGCCGGGTGGTGCAGCACACCGGTCGCCGCGATCACGAAGTCGGCCTCGTAGCGGGTGCCGTCGCCGGTCTCGACCACCCAGCCCGAGCCGGTGAAGCGGGCCGCGGTGACCTCGGCGTTCACCCGCACGTGCGGGCGCAGTCCGAACCGGTCGACCACGTCGGCGAGGTACTCCTGGATCTCGGGGCCGGGCGCGAAGACCTGCGACCAGTCCGGCTTCGGCGCGAACCCGAACTGGTACAGGTGCGAGGGCACATCGCAGGTCAGTCCCGGGTAGTGGTTCCAATGCCACACCCCGCCCACGTCGGAACCCTTCTCCAGGATCACGAAGTCGTCGAAACCGCTGCGCTGCAAAGTGATCGCGCTCGCGATGCCGGAGACGCCCGCCCCGATGATCACCACCCGGGGTCGGCGGCGCGCGTGGGCGTCGATCGCCCCACCGTGCTGCCCGGAAACGTCCGCGACCATGGCCAACCTCCTCGTTGGATACCCTCGGTATTCGAATACTGAAGGTATTCAAATGGACGGTCCGCTGTCAACGTGCCCGGTTGGCGAGGAATTTCAGCCAAGTCCCGTAGGTCACTGGCAAACAGTCGGCTAACGTTCGATTCGTTGCCATTCCCGGCCCGAACGGATGGACAGGAGCGTCACAGATGCCGCAGGACCTACCGACCTGGTCGATGTCACGTCGTGGATTGTTCGGAGTCGCAGTGGGATTGGCGGCCACCGCCGCACTCGCGGCATGCAGCTCATCGAACGATTCGTCCTCGTCGAGCACGACGACCACCGCCGGTGGCAGTGACCCGGCATCGATCGCGACCGATGCCTACGTCTTCGGCTATCCCCTGGTTCTGATGGACGCCACCCGCGCAGCCGCGGCACCGGCCAACACCCTGCTGCGCTACGAGACGCAACCCACCCCCGAGGACAAGGCGGTCGTCACCGCCAATGTCGACACCCTCTACACCCAGACCTGGCTGGACCTGCGGGCCGAGCCGATGGTGCTGCAGATCCCGGCCATGCCCGCGCGATACTGGCTGGCGCAGATCATGGATGCCTGGTCCAATACCGTCCACAATCCATCGAGCGTGCGACCGCAGGTGACCGGCGGCGGCCAGGACGGGCCGTTCACCTACGCGATCACCGGCCCCGGATGGAACGGGCGACTGCCGGACGGGCTCACCCGCCTGGAGCTGACCACTCCGACCTCGTGGATCATCATCCGGACCGCTCTGAACGGCCCCGCCGACCGGGACGCCGTGGTGGATCTGCAGAACCAGATCAAGCTCATGCCGCTCAGTGCGTGGGTCGCGGATCCCGACACCCCCAGCCCGACCGGAGTGCCGGCCGACCGCATGGGCAGCCCGACCGCCACCGTGGCAGGCATGGATGGCGCGACCTTCTTCGCGAAACTCGCCACCCTGATGTCCACGGACGCGCCCGCACCGGCCGACGCCGACGCGCTGGCCCGCTTCGCGAAGCTGGGCATCGCACCCGGCGGCACCGTGACCGGCATCGACGCCGACACCCTGAACGCGGCGGTGAAGACCGCTCAGCAGCGGATCGAGGGCTACAAGAACACCGGCGCGAAGGACGTCAACGGCTGGGTCTACGCCACCAACCTCGGCGCCTACGGCACCGACTACGCGTTGCGCGCCAACACCGCACTGACCGCGCTCGGCGCGAACCTGCCCGCCGATGCCATCTATCCGATGATGGGCAATGTCGCCGCCGACTCCGGTGGCACGCCCCTGGTCTACCGATTCCATTTCCCCGCAGGTCAACTCCCGCCCGCCGACGCCTTCTGGTCCATCACCGCCTACACCTCGGATCACTTCCTGGTCCCCAACCCGGACGATATCTACTCCGTCGGCCACGTCCCCTCCACCACTCCCGATCCGGACGGGTCCGTCGAGCTGACCCTGCAGGCCGCCAAGCCCGGACCCGAAGTCCCCCAGGGCAACTGGCTGCCCATCCCCGCCTCGGGCACCTTCAACCTGGCCATGCGCCTGTACTCCCCGCGCGCGGCCGCCGCCGACGGCAGCTGGCAACCCCCGGCACTCACCAAGGTCTCCTGATCGAGAACGCCATGCAGTTGCGCGACGCGATCGACAACCATCCGGTGCTCCCAATTCGTGGTCCACACGGGATTCACGCCGGGCGGTTGTGTTTCCCGTCGAGCCAGAGGGTGTCGGACTCGTCGCGGTGTGAGCCGGAGGTTCCGACGTGTTTCGCGTCGATCTTCGCGCCGTTCTTGATGACGTGCACCAGGGCCATCGCGTGTCCGCGGCCCAGGCCGTAGTCCTGCTTCAGCCACTCGATGATGGGGGTGGCCTTGACGGAGGGGTCATCGAGGCCCTTCTCGTGGGCGAGCGCGAGGAGTTCGCGCGGCGTCAGCCCGGTCTTGCCTTCGATGGTGTCGAGGTACGCCTGGAAGGACATGTGCTTCTCACTTTCGTGTTCAGGGGGTCGGGGTTCGGGGTTCGGAGTCGGTCCCCTCGGGGAACAGCCGCTGGCCGGCGCCCAGCACGATCGGGTGCATCAGCAGCCGAAACTCGTCCAGCAGCCCCGCCTCGAGCAAGGCGCGGGTCAGGCTGATGCTGGTCGACATTCCTTGTCCCCCAAAGCTTCTGCTGCCCTTCGGGGTGTGAGATCAACAATGCCGTCCGGCGCGGCGCCCATCAACGCCCGATCACGCTACGATCGGTTAGCTGAACTACGTGATCGGAGTGTGTGGTGCTGGAGCGGCACGAACTCGAGGTGCTGCTGACGCTGGCCGAGGAATTGCACTTCGGGCGCACCGCCGAGCGGGTGGGGATCACCTCCAGCCGGGTCAGCCAGACCGTCAAAAAGCTGGAACGCATGATCGGCGCGCCACTTTTCGAACGCACCAGCCGCCAGGTGCGACTCACCGCGATCGGCCGCCAACTGGCCGCCGACCTGGCCCCACTGGCCGCCGAGATGAACGACGCGGTACGCCGGGCGATCCACGCGGGCCGCGGCATCACCGGCGAACTACGAGTCGGCTTCCTGAGCGCCATCGCCGGTCAACTACTGCTCAAAGCGGTCGCGCAGTTCAGCCAGCGGCACCCCGATTGCGAAGTGCACATTCACGAAACCCAGGGACACGACGCCGTCACTCGGCTTCGCGACGGTGCCATCGACGTCCTGATCACCGACATCCTCATCGCCGCCCAACCCGATGTTGTCGCGGGCCCCATCCTGATGTCCGAATCACGAATGCTCGCGGTCGCAGCCACGAATCCCCTTGCCGGACAACGAGAAGTATCCGTCGAGGCACTCGTCGAGCACCCCGTGATCGGCGTCCCCGCCGCCATGCCCGAAGCATTCCAACACGACCGCAACCCACACTCCACCCCTTCGGGCGTACCGATCCCCCACGGCCCCCGCGCCGCCAGCTTCAGCGAAACCCTCACCCTGGTAGCCGCAGGCCGAGGCGTCTTCCCCGTCGGCGAAAACGTAGCCCGCCTCTACCCCCGCCCCGACATCACCTACCTCCCCTTCACCGACGCCCCACCGATCCGCTGGGGACCAATGTGGTTGAGCACCAACACCACCCAACGCGTCCGCGAATTCGTGCAAGCCGCATACGACACGGGTCAAACCGGCGCGACGCCCGCGACATGAGCCCCGGCTGCGGCTGTGCGGCGGCACTCAAATCGGCGGTCTCAGCGTGATGTCCGAGCACAGCATCGGAATACACGCCTTCCGCAGCACGTTCTCTCGGCAGCTGTCACCACTGACCGCCGTGCTTTGCCTGCAGTGCGGACATACGAAACTGTTTGCCCACCGGCTCGACAAGGTCCAAGCGGAGGTGAAAAAGCATCCCCACTGGTCCACCCGGTGATTCACGTACCGAGCCCGAAACCTCGCCCGGGCGCTACCGTCGTGCCACAGTCAAAGCAGAAGCTCTGCGCCACAACCGAATCGGATACCGAGTCGAGATCGTATCGGTCGCAGCCGGCAGAGCACGCGCGCCTGGCGGAGGGGGCTATCGGCCGCGATGCCTATTGGGTCGCGCAGCTCAGAACAACACGAGCATTGGCAAAGCCCCAGCAGCCTGCCTCAGCGACGTCCACGCCGATCGTGAACGCGTTCCTGAAAACCTACTGGCCAGAACTAAATTCGTTCGTTCCGAGCACCGAAATTGCCTGCGACCTCTGGGTTATGAGCCAACGAGGACCCGTCCCGGGCGGTCCCTCAGCGTATCTGCCGGAGTGACAGATCCCTGACCCGGCGTAGTCCGCGCGACCCACCCTACGGTCGAGCTCGCTGCCCGCTGACCTTCTTGGTCAGCGCGGTATGCGGCAATGGCGTGCAGTCCCGCGATACGTCGCGTTCACGCGCCGACTGGCAGAATCCCGTACTCCTGCTTTGAAATTCGCGAAATAGGACACTTGGCCAGTGGATATTGCGGGATTCTGCCAGTCGCACGGAACTCGGCAGTAGCGGATGTTCGTGCGCCGCAACGTGTCCCATGTCGGATCGCCCGCGTCGGCTGGTCCGGTCACGCCGCCGCTACCGACGGCGCGCCACCATCGAGCCTGCACCCTCGGATCGGCGCGGCCCGTTGACCTTCCGCTGGCCAGCTTCGGTCAGCACGGCAGGAGAAGGGTGCAGGTGCCCTGGACGCGGCTCAGGGCTCGGTGGTATTCGAGGAGCAGCCGCTGCCGGAGGTCAGTAGATGCAGGAGGGCAACCGGGGTGCCACTGCTGTTGCAGCTAGTGGCGATCGGTGTCGTGGCAGGGGTTTCGGGTGTGGCGTCGGCCGAGGCTGGGCCTGCGAAGCTGCTCATCGCGGCGGTCAGGGCGAAGGCAAGCAAGGCTGTGCGGGCGATGCGTCTGTGATTTGTCATGCGACGCACAGTATTTGAAGGTGCAATGTTTCAAATGGATACGAGTGCCCCGACTTCCTGGGGCAAGGGGTGCGCCGACGGGTCTCGCGGTCTGGTCTACGCCCTGGGGGTGGACGGGGCGCGGTGTAGTTCCTTGCGGTCGTAGTAGCGGGTTACCACTGCGCCGAGGGTCAGGCCGATGGCCAAGCCGAGCAAGGTCATCCAGACGGCTCGGGAGAGGCCTGCGGAGCCGTCGGCGTTGAAGTAGAGGATCGAGCGGATGCCCAGGTAGACCTGGTGCATGGGTTCGAAGTCGGCTAGCCGGGCTACCGATTTGGGGATGGCTTCGATGGGGATGGTGCCGCCGGAGGAGGGGAGGCCCAGGACGATGAAGAGGATCAGGTTCACCAGGAGGCCGAGGGTGCCCAGGGCGGACACGATGGACAGGGCGGTTACGCCTACTGCCACGATCGCGAAGGTGCTGTACAGGAACAACATCAGGGGGCGGTCGATGGGCATGCCGAGGCCGTGGCCTATCGCCATGAAGATGCCTGACGCCACCGGGGCTACGCCGGTGATCACTGCCCATTTCAGGAGCAGGGTGTTCAGGCGGGAGATGGGGGACGCGGGGTAGTGGAGGTACCAGGGGCCGAATTCGGTGGGGGCGAAACCCAGTGAGGAGTCGACCATTCCGTTGATGACCATCGCGCCGGTGAAACCGGCCAGCAGGACCATCATGGTGTAGAAGAAGGCGGTCAGGCCGCCGCCGGTGCCTGCGGGCAGGGGGCGGAACGGGACGACCGAGACTTCGATGGGTTTGGCCAGCATGAGTTTGCTCAGGCCGGTGAGTTGCGGGGCGGGAGTGCCTCCCGCCGACTGCAATTGGGCCAGGACCGCCTTGGTCAGTTGGTCGCCGACCGTCGTATTCGCTTGTGCCAGTGCGCTACCCGCCACCGACTGCACCACCTGCGGGGAGAACGAGCCGGTGCGCGGGTTGGTGTAGACGGTGATCATCGGCTGGCTGACATCGCCGGGGATCACGCCCGCAGTTGCGAAAATGCCGAGGCGCTTGGTGAAGTCGCTCGGAATCACGATCGCGCCGTACACGTTTCCCGACGTCAACTGCTGCTGGGCGGCGTTGATGCCGAGCACTCGCAGGTCGATCTTGTCGCTCGGAACCTGTTGCACCAGTGCGTCACTGATCTGCTTGCCGACATTCGCGGGCTGACCGGCGAGGGTGTCGCCGGTGTCCTGGTTGACCAGCGCGATCGGGAAACCGTGCAGGTGCTTGGACGGGTCGACCACGTACGCCAGATACATGGTGGCCAGCAATGCCATCAGCAGCGACACCACCACGGCGGGAGGCAGCCACACCCGGATCCGGGAACGCTTCGGAGTCGCGGAATCACCGGGTTCGGGGTTCGACATGGCAGCACCATCGTTTCTCGGTAGTGACGCGTGGTTGTCTCAGTCCTCGTGGTCGTCGTCCGTGGGGCCGTCGCCGCCACCACCGCGGATGGTCCAGAGCAGGCCGTCGAGTTCATCGGGTTTGATGAGGACGTCACGGGCCTTGGAACCTTCGGTGGGGCCGACCACGCCGCGGGTTTCCATCAGGTCCATGAGGCGACCGGCCTTGGCGAAGCCGACGCGCAGTTTGCGCTGCAACATCGAGGTGGAACCGAACTGGGAGGTGACCACCAGTTCGATGGCCTGCACGAGCAATTCGAGGTCGTCGCCGATGTCGGCGTCGATATCCTTCTTCTCGCCCGCCTTGGCGGCGGTGACGCCATCCTGGTAGTCGGGTTCGGCCTGGTTCTTGGCGAAATCGACGATCGCCGCGATCTCCTCGTCGGAGATGAACGCGCCCTGCAGACGAGTCGGCTTGCTCGCGCCCATGGGCAGGAACAGGCCGTCGCCCATGCCGATCAGTTTCTCCGCGCCGGGCTGATCCAGGATGACGCGCGAATCGGTGAGCGAGGACGTCGCGAACGCCAGGCGGGACGGCACATTGGTCTTGATCAAACCGGTCACCACGTCCACCGACGGACGCTGCGTCGCCAGCACCAGGTGAATGCCCGCGGCACGGGCCTTCTGGGTGATGCGCACGATCGCGTCCTCGACATCGCGCGGCGCGGTCATCATCAGGTCGGCGAGCTCGTCGACGATCGCCAGAATGTACGGGTAAGGGCGATACACCCTTTCGCTGCCCAGCGGAGCCGTGATCTGACCCGACTTCACCTTGCGGTTGAAATCGTCGATATGGCGAACCTTGTTGGCCTGCATGTCCTGATAGCGCTGCTCCATCTCCTCCACCAGCCAGGCCAGCGCCGCGGCGGCCTTCTTCGGCTGGGTGATGATGGGGGTGATCAGATGCGGAATGCCCTCGTAGGGCGTCAGTTCCACCATCTTCGGGTCGATCAGGATCATCCGGACCTCCTCGGGCGTCGCGCGCCCGAGCAGCGAGACCAGCATCGAGTTCACGAAACTCGACTTACCCGAACCGGTGGAACCCGCCACCAGCAGATGCGGCATCTTGGCCAGGTTCGCGGCCACGAACTCGCCCTCGATGTTCTTGCCCAGACCGATCAGCAGCGGATGGTGGTCGCCGCGCACCGACGCCGCCTTCAGCACGTCGGCCAGGCGCACCAGCTCACGATCGGCATTGGGCACCTCGATGCCGACCGCCGATTTGCCCGGAATCGGCGCCAGCAGCCGGACATTCTCCGTCGCCACCGCGTAGGCGATATTGCGGGCCAGGGCGGTGATCTTCTCGACCTTCACGCCCGGACCCAGCTCCACCTCGTAGCGGGTGACCGTCGGGCCGCGCACGAAACCGGTGACCGCGGCGTCGATCTTGAACTGCACCAGCACCTCGGTGATGGCCTCGATCATGGATTCGTTCGCCGCACTGCGCTGCTTGGGCGGATCGCCGTCGGTGAGCAGGGTCAGCGGCGGCAACTGGTAGTCGCCCTCGATCTCGCGATCGGTGACGAACTCCAACTGCTGCGGCGGCGGAGGCGGCGGCGTCTGATCGACCACCTTCGGAGGAGCCTTGCGCGCCTTGGGTTTCGGCTTCTCCTCGGCGACGATCTCCTTGGCGTCCTGCAGCGGCGGCTCCCCTATCACCTCGGTGAGCGCGTCCGAACCGCCGAACTCGTCGGGCGGATAGTTCTCCGACGGGGTCTTGCCGCGCCGCTTGCGGGTCGGAGTGCTGTGCAACGGGAAGCCGTCCGCGTCATAGCCTTCGTCGTAGAGGCCCGGCTGATCGGAGTACGTCTCGTACTCGTCGCCGCCCGCGCCGGTGCCGAAGATCTCGCGCACCCGGGCGGGCACATCGCGCACCTGTGTCCCGGTCAGCAGCAGCAGGCCGAAACCGATGGCCAGCATCAGCAGTGGGACCGCCAGGAAGGCGCTCAACCCGTCGCGCAGCGGACCGCCGACCACGTAGCCGACGAAACCCGCGCCGTGCTCGCGGCCGTGCTGATCCGACGGCGAACCCGAAGCCAGATGCCACAATCCGAGCATCGGCAGCCCGGCCAGCAGCCCGCCCAGCACCAGCCGTGGACGGATCTCCGGCTGCGGTTCGGTGCGCATCAGGATCACCGCGATCGCGACCAGCACGAAAGGCAGTGCCGCCGAAGCGGATCCGGTCACCGACCGCACCGCGGTATCCACCCAGTGCCCGACCGGGCCGCCCGCCGACAGCCATACCGCCGCCACGATCACGAACGCGACGGCCACCAGGCCCAGCCCGATCCCGTCGCGCCGATGCCCATGTTCGAGCTCCCCGGCGCGACTGACCGCCCGGGTGGTGGCGCCGAGTCCGCGCGCCACCATGTTCCAGCCGCTGCTGACACTGCGGCGCGCCACCGCCAGCGGGGCGGTGTTGGACGCCCGGCGCGGGGCCGGACGCCGCGCCGGAGCTTTACGAGTGGTACCGGTCCCCCGCCCCGGCGCCGCCGTTCCCGAATTCCGCGTGCGAGACCGTGCGGGCGGCTGCTGCCCCCGCGTCGATCCCGCTCGCGTTCGTGACGATGCGCTGCGGGCCTTACCTGCCATGCACCCCAGGCTAGCCGCTACCGCCCCACCCGGACCATCCGCAACACACGACCCAGCCACATCACCCGCTGTGAACCTCGCTACCCGCATCGCCGGCCCCGACCGGGGCAGCGGCCACGTCAGGCAGCGGAAACAGGGCGGTGGACGCCAGCTGACAGGCCGCGCCGGAACCGGATCGGGCCGCCGCGACACGCCCAGCGCCGACCGCGAATTCGATCGGACGCGCGAGTTCGGCGAGCACCCGATCCCGGTCCACGGTGCTCGCGTCGGCGAATACCACCTCGGCGACCGCCAGCGCCAGATCGGCGGCCACCCCGCGATGATGCGGCGCACCGGCCACCGCCAGGCGATACAGGGCGATCAGGCTGCGAATGGCCGATGTCAGGGCGGGAGCGTCGATCTCGGCGGGCACGAAAGGCTCTGCCTCGTCCAGGGGTTCGATCCACCGCTCGGCGGGGTCGACCGTATTCAGCTGCGGCCGGACCGGTTCCGCCGCGAGCAGCGTCTCTCCCAGCGCGGGCAGTTCGTCGGCGAGGATCTGCCGCTGCAATTCCAGCAGCATCGGGCCCGGTTCCACGCCCTGACCGGACACCAGCAGGCGGCGGATGCGTTGGAACTCGTCGAGCGCCTCGATCCGGCGGCCCGCCCGGTACAGCGCGGTCATCATCAGCCCGCGCAAGCGTTCACTGTGCGGGTCGGCGGCGATCAACGCCTCCAGTTCGGTGATCGCGTACGCGAAATCCCCACGCAGCACCGTGGATTCGACCAGATCCTCCACCAGCATGCGGTGCAGTCGCCGCAGCCGGGCCCGCTCGGCGGCGGCCCACGGTCCCGGCACACCGGTCAAAGGGTCACCGCGCCAACGACTCAGCGCCCGGCGCAGCACCAGCTCGACCCGGTCGAAGCCCCCGGCCGCCCGCGCCTGCGCCGCCTCGACCCGCAACCGGTCGATGCCGTCGGCGTCCAGCGTCAGCGCGCCCTGCAGCCGATAGCCACGCGATTCCGACACCAGCAGCAGAGAATCGCTCGCCGACAGGTGTTTTCGCAGCGACCACACGTAATTGCGCAGCGCACCCACCGCCGAGGCGGGCGGGCGCGGACCCCAGACACCGTCGACCAGCTCGTCCACCGAGACGGTGCGGCCGTGCGCGCAGGCCAGCATCACCAGGGCCGCCTGCTGTTTGGGTGGGAGCGGCGCGGTGGGCACTGCGTCGAGCGCCAACTCGACCGGTCCGAGGACCGCCAGTCGCCAAGACATTGCCTACCACCTCATCACCCCGCGGGCCGCTGCCGATCAGGCGAAGCTACGGCCCGCCGCGTGACCGTTTCATGACCGGTCCGGGGGACGGTCAGACGCTGCGGTCGAGCGCGTGCACCAACTCCACGTCCTCGGCGGCACCGGTGGCCTCGAGCCGAACCTCGTTGCGGCCGAAGGCATGCAGCAGCAGCTCCGACGGCGGACCCGCCAGCACCACCGTGCGCTCACCCACCTGCCGAGCCACCGTGCGGCGGCCGTCAGGGGTGGCGAGGGCGATCGTCACCGGGGATTTGCGGTAGGACATGCGCGCCAGGCCGGTCAGCACTTTCCAGAGCCGGTCCTCGTCGGCGGGCGCGAGCGTGCGCGGCTCCCAGCCGGGCGCGGCGCGGCGAACGTCCTCGTGGTGCACGAACATCTCGGTGAGGTTCATCAGCGAATCCACCGGGCGCAGATAGAACGGCGGACCGCTGCGCACCTCGTCGAGCAGTTGCGGGAAGGGCCGCTTCGTCACCTTCGCCTGCACGCGATCCAGATAGCCCGCGAACGGCTTGAGCATGATGCCGGGCGCGGCGTCCGGGCGGCGTTCGCGCACCACCAGGTGTGCGGCCAGATCGCGTGCCGTCCACTCCCCGCACAGCGTGGGCGCGTCCGGACCGGCCTGCGCCATCGCCTCGACCAGGGCTTGCCGTTCCCGTTGGGCCATACTCATAAGGGCGACCTTAGTCCGGCACATCCCGTTCTGCACAGCAGGTTTTACGGTGTCCACCCACAATGCCCGGCGGGCCCGCCCACCCCTGACACACATCCGGGTTGCCGTCAATCCTTGCGAATCGGTAGCTTGATCGGCGGTCCAGAGGGTCGTGGACTCGAAAGTACAAGAAGGGCAACATCTTGAAGAAGATCGTCAGCGGCGCGGCCGTGCTGGTCGCGGCCGCAGGGTCCCTGCTGGTGGGTACCGCGGCACCGGCCAACGCGTACCAGGACTACAACTACGGTGCGATCGCACTGTCGGTGTCCACCGGACGGATCGGCTACTCGTACGACTTTTCCGACAGCCCGTCCGCGCAGACGTCCGCCATGGACCACTGCAGCTACGGTGACTGCCAGATCGTGGCCCGGTTCACCAACGGCTGCGGCGCCATCGCCTACTCCCACCGGGACGGCTACTACACCTTCGGCGCGGCGTCCTCACGCACCGCGGCCAAGAACCAGGCCTTGAACCGGAACTCCGGTGACGCCACCATCATCCACTGGAACTGCACCACCGGTTACCAGCTGTAAACCGAAAACGGGGAGAATTTCGTTGAAGCACAACCTCTTTCGCGCCACCGCAGCGCTGATGCTGGCCACCTCGGCCCTCGGCCTGATGGCGTGCAGCAAGTCCAGTGACAGCTCCAGCGGCGCGGCCACCACCAGCGCGGCCGCCCCCGCCGGCAAGTTCGACGGCGGCACCGACAGCGACGGCAAGGTCACCGGCGCGGCGCCGTCCACCACCGCCGTCGCCGACCTCGCCAAGCCCAGCGTCGCCGACCTCAACGACAAGGTCAGCAAGGCGTTCGATCCGTCGATCGACTCCAAGACCAAGACCGACTGGATCGAAGACGCGGCCCAGGACCCGATGCTGGCGCAGAAGCTGGTCGACGCGGCCAAGAAGAACAACGTCAAGATCGAGATCACCAATGTCGGTGATCCGTCCGGCGGCAAGCTCAAGGCCGACGCCAACGTCACCATCGACGGCTCGCCGGTGCAGAACGCCACCGTCTCCTTCGTCGCCGACGGCAGCGACTGGAAGATCGACCACAACTACGCCTGCAGCATCGTGAAGGCCGCCAAGCTGGACTCGGCCGCCTGCCAGGACAAGTAGGCACGAAGACGAAAGCGCCCCGCAGCACACGGCTGCGGGGCGCTGTTGCGTTCGGGCCCAGTGCTTTCCGGGTCAGACGCCGATGACGGTGGGAACGATCATCGGGCGACGGCGGTAGTGCTCGGCGACCCAGCGACCCACCACGCGACGCACCGACTGCGCGATGCGGTGGGTGTCGGTGACACCCTCCACGGCGAGCCGGTGCAGCTCGTTCTCGACCATCTCCTGCGCGCCCACCAGGGCGTCGGGATCATCGGAGAAGCCGCGACCACTGACCTCGGGGGTGCTGACCGCCTTACCGGTGGTGGTGTCGATGGCGACATTGATGGAGATGAAACCGCCCTCGCCCAGGACCAGACGATCCGAGAGGGTGGACTCACCGACGTCACCGACCGACAGGCCGTCCACGTACACCTGACCCACCGGCACCCGGCCGCTGATCGAGGCGATGCCGTCGACCAGGTCGACCACGACACCGTTCTCGGCCAGGATGACCCGATCCTCGGGCACACCCGTCGCGACCGCGAGCGCACCGTTGGCGCGCAGATGCCGCCACTCGCCGTGCACCGGCATGGCATTGGTGGGCCGCACCGCGTTGTAGAGGTACAGCAGCTCACCGGCCGAAGCATGGCCGGACACATGGACTTTCGCGTTCTGCTGGGTGACGACCGTCGCGCCGAGGCGGGACAGGCCGTTCACGACCGCGAAGACCGCGTTCTCGTTGCCGGGGATCAGCGAGGAGGCCAGCACCACCAGATCGTCGGCACGGATATTGATCTGACGGTGATCGCCGCGCGCCATCCGCGACAGCGCCGAGAGCGGCTCGCCCTGCGAACCGGTCGAGATCAGCACCAGCTTGTGCACCGGCAGATTCGCGGCCTGATCCAGATCGACCACCAGATTGTCCGGGATATCCAGGTAGCCCAGATCCTGCGCGATCTGCATATTGCGGACCATGGACCGGCCCACGAAGCAGACCCGGCGGTCATAGCGCTGCGCTACGTCCACCACCTGCTGGATGCGGTGCACGTGAGAAGCGAAGGAGGCCACGATCACTCGGCCCTTGGCCTTGCCGATCACATTGTCGAGCACCGGGCCGATCTCGCGCTCGGGCGTCACGAAGCCCGGCACCTCGGCATTGGTGGAGTCGACCAGGAACAGGTCCACGCCCTCGTCGCCGAGGCGGGAGAAACCGGCCAGGTCGGTCAGGCGGCCGTCGAGCGGCAGCTGATCGAGCTTGATGTCACCGGTGTGCAGCGCGATACCGGCGGGCGTGCGGATGGCCACCGCGATCGCGTCCGGGATCGAGTGGTTGACCGCGAAGTACTCGCAGTCGAACGGACCGTGCTGGGTGCGGTCGCCCTC
The DNA here is from genome assembly GCF_045161165.1 of Nocardia sp. NBC_00511. Classification (NCBI taxonomy): domain Bacteria; kingdom Bacillati; phylum Actinomycetota; class Actinomycetes; order Mycobacteriales; family Nocardiaceae; genus Nocardia; species Nocardia sp. NBC_00511. Next base: position 730,170 of record NZ_CP107849.1, on the reverse strand, counting down.
GACGATCTCGGTCAGGTTGGGCTGCAGGCGATGTTCGCGGCACTTGGCCGCCACCAGCGCGAGAGTGAACTTCGCACCGATCACCGGGATGTCGCGGCGCAGGCGTAGCAGGAACGGCACCGCGCCGATGTGATCCTCGTGACCGTGGGTGAGGATGACCGCGGCGATATCGTCCATGCGGTTCTCGATCGGACCGAAGTCCGGCAGGATCAGATCCACGCCCGGCTGCTGATCCTCCGGGAACAGCACACCGCAGTCGACGATCAGCAGCTTGCCGTCGTACTCGAAAACGGTCATGTTGCGGCCGATCTCACCGATACCGCCGAGCGCGAACACCCGCAGGCCACCCTTGGGGGCGGCGGGCGGCGCGCTCATCGCGTGCGGATCGCGCTGCACCGGCGCGGACTGATCACGGCCACCCTGGCGGCCACGACCGCCACCGCCACCGCCACCGCCACCGCCACCGCGACGATTGCGGTCCGAACGCGGACGCGAATCATCCTGGCGGGCACGGGATTCCTCCGCCTTGGCCTCCGCAGGCTTGGACTGCGCGGCCTTGGCGCGGTCGGCCGAACCGTTGCGGCCGCGCGCGGCACGCTCCCGAACCGGCTCCGCCGCAACGGCTTCCACCGGCGCGGCGGCCGGTTCCGGCTGCTGGACAACGGGTTCGGGTGCGACGGGCGGCGTGGTCACCTCGGGAACCGGGGGCGGCGCCCCGGCGGCACGACTGGCGGTACGACGCGGACGACGAGCGACGGGCTCGGTCACGCGACCACCCCCGCCGCGTGCAGATCCACCACGAGCTCGTCGAGTTGATCTCGACTCGGCATGAGTTGGGGCAATCGGGGCTCTCCTGTCTCGATACCGAGCAACCGCAACGAACCCTTGGTCATGGCGACCCCGCCGAGCCGGGCCATCGCGCGGTTCAGCGGCAGCATGCTGACATTGATTTCACGGGCACGAACCGTGTCACCGGCGCGGTAGGCCTCGATGAGGGCGCGCAGCCGGTCCGGCACCAGATGGCCGATGACGCTGATGAATCCGGTCGCACCGACCGACAACCACGGCAGGTTGAGCACATCGTCACCGGAATAGAAGGCCAGCCCGGTCTCGGCGATGAGTTCCGCACCCGAACCCAGATCACCCTTGGCGTCCTTGACCGCGACGATGCGCGGGTGTTCGGCCAGGCGGCGAATGGTCTCGGTGGCGATCGGGATCACCGAGCGCGGCGGAATGTCGTAGAGGGTGACCGGGAGGTCGGTGGCGTCCGCGACGGCGGTGAAGTGGGCGTAGAGCCCCTCCTGGGTGGGACGCGAGTAATACGGGGTGACGACGAGCAAGCCGTGGGCGCCCGCGCGCTGCGCGTTGCGGGCCAATTCGATGCTGTGCGCGGTGTCGTAGGTGCCGGCGCCCGCGATGACGGTGGCGCGCTCGCCGACGGCGTCGACCACGGCGCGCAGCAGATCGAACTTCTCGGACTCGGTGGTGGTGGGCGATTCCCCGGTGGTGCCGGAGATGGCGAGCAGATCGACGCCGCCGTCGATCAGGCGGGCGGCCAGGGCGACACCGGCATCGACGTCGAGCTTGCCTTCGGCGGTAAAGGGGGTCACCATCGCGACACCTACTGTGCCGGACGCGCGCAGCTCGTTTCGCGTCGATTCACCGTTCGTCATAGCCAGAAGGCTACAGCGTCGCCGGTGCGGGTTTTGCACCGTTATACCCGAACCGGCGCGGCCCCGACGGCGATTCGCGACAAGCGTCCCTGAGTGACGTCACATGTTTCCTTGAAAGACGTCACTTACGACGGCACACTGGTGTCATGGATCTCAACCGCTACACCGCTCAACTCCGCGAGAACCTCATCGCCGCGGCCGCCCTCGGCGATGAGAAGACCCAGTCCACGGCCGCCGCTTTGGCCGCCGCCACCGAGAACTCCGCCCGCCTGGTGCTGCTGGCCGCACTGTCCGACCTGGCCGCCGAGGTCAGCGCGGGCCTGCCCGACAGCACCGTGCACATCGCCCTGAACGGCACCGACGCCCACGTCGACGTGCGCAAGACCACGGCTGCCACCGAGAACGAGCACCCCAGCTTCGAGGACATGACCGGCGATATCAGCCGCGTCACGCTGCGCCTGGTCGAGCAGCTCAAGTCGCGCGCGGAAGACGCCGCGGCACAGAGCAATCAGTCGCTCAACTCGTGGCTGGCCGGGACCGTGCAGTCGGCGCTGCGCGATCAGATGAAGAAGGGTGGGCCCGGACGCTGGGACTACTCGCAGCGTCCGGGCGAGAACCCGAAACGGTCGGAGGACGAGACCCCCTAGCGCTGAATCGATCCGGCGCTCAATCGATGACGGTGACGCGGCCGTCGGTGTCGATCTCGGTGCGGCGATCATGCGCCGGCGCCACCACGGTGGCCAGCACCGGACGCCCCAGCGGCAGCACCCGCACCGTCACCGAACCGGCGTTGGCCGCATCCAATTCCTTTGTGGCCGCGTCGATCACGCGCTTGCGGATCCACTCGGGGACGCCCGCGAAGCCGCCGTCGTCGAGCAGCACCACCTCCACGCCCCGGCCCCGCGCACCGCGGGCCGCACCGCTGAGTTCATCGGTCACCAGCTGCGGCGCCCGCAGGCCGTCGCGCAGTTCGGCTTCCAGCAGGCGACATTCCTCACGCTCGGCGGCGGAGAGTTCCGCGCCGTCGGCGATGCGCTCCAGGATCGAGCGCGCCACCCGGTCCAGGCGGGCCAGCTGCCGACTGCGTTCCCCGTCGGCCGCGGCCATGGTGGCCTCGGCCGCGGCCCGCATCATGCCGTCCTCGCGCAGGATCCGCAGCGACCGCTGTAGCGGGCGCATGACCGCGGTGAACACGGAGATCGCGGTGACCGTGCCGACCGGCACCATCGACCCGATCACGGTCGCGGGTTGCAGATGCCCGCCACCGATGCCGAGCACGACCAGCACCGCCGCGACCGCGATCACGCCGACCCAGGCCGTGCGAATCCGGCCGCGCAGCACCAGGACCGCGAGTACATAGGAGGACGCGAACGCCGACCACAGCGTCTGGTTCGCGGTATCCGCGACCGGGGTCATCACCGTCAGCGCTGTCGCCAGCGCCGGCGCCGCGGCCGCGTACAGCGCGACCGGGACCGGCAGCGGATCCACCGGGACCGCCGTCACCACCGCGCCCGCGCTGAGCATCAAGCCCAGACCCGCCAGCGCCGCCCACAGCGGGGACTCACCGAAATTACGCAGCATGTACAGCGTGATCACGGCTTCGAGGATGAGCAGGAACAGCCAGGCGGCACTGCCGCGCAGACCCAGCAGGTCACGCAGTTCGAAGCGGGCGTCCATTTCGGCGGACAGGTCAGCGTGAGCCATCGCCACCCCAGACCAGTGTCACCGTGGTGCCCTCACCCTGCTGCGACTCCACGAACGCCGAACCGCCCGCCAGTTGGCGCATGCGACCGAGAATGCTCATCGAGATGCCGAGCCGGTCGGCGGAGACGGCGGCCAGGTCGAAACCCGCACCGTCATCGGCGAATACGATGCGGATACTGCCCGCGCTGACCGTCGCGGTGACGCTGCGGCGCACCTCGCGGCCGGGCACCGAGGCATGCCGCAGGCTGTTGCGCAGCGCCTCCGACAGCGCGGCCGCGATGGTGCTCGCCGAATGCACCGGCATGCGCAGATCGTCGAAACCGGGCCAGGTGCGGGTGGCGAACCGCACGCTGGGATTGATCTCCTGCACCGCCATTCGCAGGAACAGCACCGCGGAGCGCGCGTCGAGCAGATCGGGATCGCGCTGCTCGCCGTGACATTCGTCGAGCTGCTCGATGGTGCGTTCGGCTTGACGTTGCAGCACAGCGGATTCGGTGCCGGTGCGCGAGGCCTCCAGCAGCGTCGAGAGCACCGCGTCGTGAATGAGCGCGGCGAAGCGGCTGCGTTCGCGATCCCGCGCGAGCGCGGCGGCCTGTGCGGCGGCGCGGCGGCTGGCGATCGCGGATTCCCGGTCCACTCGGGCCGCGGCGCCGGTCGCGGCGACACCGCACCAGACGAACAGCGCGCCCAGACCCGCACAGCGCAGGAAGTTCTCGCCCACGTTGTGCAGGGTCAGCGAACTGACGGTGTACACGCTGGCCAGGGACGCGCCCATCGCCATCACCAGCAGGTAGGCGACGGTGACGCGGGTCGGGAAGGCCAGCACGGCGGCGGTCACGGCCAGCGCGGTCACCCGATACAGCCACAGGGTTCCGGCGTCGACCGAATCCAGGGTCAGCGCGAACGGGACGAGGGCAAGCGCGACAAGGAAACTCACCGCGGCGCACCCGGAGGCGAAGCGGATCGCGCGCGGCCCGGCGAGCGCGGCCACCACCGACACCACCGGATACCAGCCGAAGGCCAGCAGCACCGAAAGCACCGTCCACCAGGCGGGCGCGTAGCGGCCCTGCTCGGCGATCTCCGGAAGCTCCAGGCAGCCGACGATCACCCCGGCGATGCCGATCGAGATGCCGAGCCGCCGCATGATCCGGTCGTAGGCGGCGGTCGACAGATCGTCGGTGACCCACCCGCGCCGGACCCGATGCGCGAACTGCGTGATCGAGGGGACAGTGCGGGCAGCGGCGACGGGATCCAGGGTGCCCGTAGCGGTCATGCCCGCGGATTCCGTTCGGGGACCGGCAGCCAGCCGTCCTCGACGGCCCGCTTGTACAGGTCGGTCTTCGTCGGGGCGGGGCGACCGGCGTCGGCGTACTTCTGCCGGATGCGACCCAGATAGTCGTTGACGGTCTGTTCGGACAGCCCGGTCATGCGGGCCACCCGCGAAGCCTTCTCTCCCGATGCGTAGAGCTGCAGCACCTGCTGCTGACGCGGGCTCAGTCCGACATTGGACAGTTGCGGGTCGCCGTCGATGGCGGCGGCCCAGTCGGTGGTCACCACCTGTTCGCCGTGCGCGGCCCGGCGTACGGCCTCGACCACGGTCGAGGCGTCCTCGGACTTGCGCACCACACCCAGCACACCCGCGCGGGCCGCGGCCCGCACCATGAACGGGTTGTCGGCGCCGGTGAACACCAGCACCTCGATGCCCCGATCCAGCAGGGCGCGAACGTTCTCCTCCGGTGAGGATCCGTCGGCGAGCCGCAGATCCAACACCACCAGATCCAATCGCGGTGCACCGGCCAGTAATTCGGCCACGGTGCCCGCGGTGATCACCAATTCCAGATCGGCTTCCGGGGCCAGCATGGCCGCCAGTCCGATCGCCACCGACTCATGGTCCTCGACCAGCCCGATCCGGCGAATCCCCGATTCTTGCGCCTGCACGGCGGCCGTCACCTCTTCCCACACTCCACGAGGACGCTCCCCGCGAACGTCCCCCCGAGTATGACCGCCCGCTCCCCCGATGTGTCAGCCACCAGAAATCGGGGGGAAAACTCAAAGCGTCAACTGTGCCGCCACCGTCGCCCCCAACTCCCAGCAGCGCTCGACATCGCCCTTCGTGGGCGGGCCGGACACGATCACCGGCGCAGCCGCCTTCTCCCAGCCGAGCCCCGTGACCACGGATTCGACACTGCGCTGCGCCCCCTCGGTGCCCTGATTGCCGTGGATGTAGAGGCCGTACGGGCGGCCGCGGGTCGAATCCAGGCACGGGTAATAGATGGTGTCGAAGGCGTGTTTGAGAGCGCCGCTCATATATCCGAGGTTGGCGGGCGTGCCGAGCACGAAGCCGTCGGCGGCGAGCACGTCGGTCGGGGTCAAGGCCAGTGCCGCGCGGCGCACCACCTCCACGCCCTGGATCTCCGGATCGGTCGCCCCGGCTATGACGGCCTCGAACATCTCCTGCATGAACGGCGACGGGGTGTGGTGGACGATCAGCAGAGTCGGCACACGATCGAGGGTAGTCGGGTGCCGGTGTTGATCTCGCGACCGCTGCTAGTCCTTCGGCTACCGACTCCAGAAGCCTTCGTGGATGATTCGGGCTTCGGGGAGGTCGACCGGCCCGACGACCGGCAGTTCGCGCTGCCCGGCGGCGAAGACGGTGCGGCACGGCAGTGCCATGGTGGGGTTCTCCGGATCGGCACCGGTCAGATCGAGCAGCTGATCTTCGCCGAGCGCGTACACGACGCGGCCGATATTGCCCCAGTAGATCGCGCCCGAGCACATGGCACAGGGTTCGGTGCTCGTGTAAAGCGTGCAGCCGCGCAGGAATTCGGCATCGTGGGCGGCTGTGGCCAGGCGGACCAGGTTGGTCTCGGCATGCCCGGTGGCGTCACGGCCGGTGGTCACCGTGTTCTCGGCCTCGAACAGCACGCTGCCGTCGGGACCGGTCAGCAGCGCGCCGAACGGGTGGTTGCCGTGCGCGCGGGCTCGGGCCGCGACGGCGACAGCCGTGCGCAGGTGCTCGATGTCCCGTTCGGTCGGTGTGGTCGCCGCGGCGGTGCCCATGCCTGAATCTCCTTGTCGATCGCGATGACTGCCAGTGTGACCGAACCACTGACCAAGATCATGGAGCTGTCGGCGACAGCGGACGCTGCACGCCGGGGAGCGGTGTCAGGAGAACAGGCGACGCCACCAAGGCCGGTGGGTGCCGGCTTGCGGCGGGGTCTCGGCCTCAACGGGAGTTCGGTTGGCGCGCACCATGGTTCGCTGACCGCGCCAGGTCTCGACCACTTCCTCGACCTGTAGCGGCGCGATGGGCACCTGCGGGCCGGAGGGGAAGCGCAGCCATTCGACTATGCGCGCGTTGAGGTTCGAGACGGTGGCGCGGACTTCCCGTTCGGTGGGGATGTCGGGCAGGGATTTCAGTAGGTCTTCGCGTTCGCGGCGCAGCACGATGGATTCGGGCAGTAGGCCGTCGGCGCGCAGACCCTCGCGTTGCAGATAGTTGCGCAGCCACCAGTCTTCGTCGGCCGCGCCGTGCGGGATCGGCTTGCCCTTGCCGGGCAGATCGTCGAATTCGCCACGCTCCGTTGCCTCGCGGACCTGTTGGTCGATCCACGATTCGAACGGCATTCCGGGCGGTTTGCGCTCGGTCATGCCTGCGAGTCTACCGGGAGAGCTGGGCCTGGCATGCCTGCCAGGCTGCTGGTGAGAGGTGGGCGCGGGCGCGGGAGAACAGGCCGTGGAGCGCGGCGCCGTGCAGGGCCGCGAGTTCGGCGTTGTGGGCCAGGACATCCAGCTCGTTGGCGGCGGTGAGTTCCACGAAGGCGCGCAGGTCGGCGTCTGCTGGTTGAAAATCCTTGCCGGTGAAGCGATCCCGGAAGATCATCGGCGAGTTGTCGATGCCCGGGTAGGTGGCCGCACGATCGCAGGAGGCGTAGAGGTAGACCAGCGCTTCGGCACGCTCCCCGATCACCTCTGTCACTGTCGGGCGGTCGGATAGTTCGACCAGCAGTGGTCCGAATCCGTCGGTGCCGTATACGGCGTGCGCGAGCCCGGCCAGCTGGAGGTCGACTCCGCCGCCCCAGGCGGCGAGGGTGTCGGCGACCCGATTCAGGTGGGCGAGCAGGGTGCCGCCGGGGTGGTCGAGGGTATGCGCGTCACGATCCCGCAGGAACCGCTCGAGGCGTTTCCTGCGGGACGCGGTGTCGTCGTTCACCGTTCTATTGTCCGGCGGCAATTCGATTCGGCGGCAGTGCCATTGGTCACCCGGGCCGCCGTCTGGCTACCCCCGGGTATCCGCGCCGCTCGGCACCGGTCGCCGCTGATGGCGGCGCAGTACGGTGGCAGCGCACGCGGCCGCCACCGACAGCATCGCGATGCCGGTGAAGGCGATGTGGTAGCCGGTGATCGGATCCCAGGCGGATGACGTTGCCCGGGAGAGGATTACGGCCACCACGGCGACGCCGACCGCGCCGCCGACGCGCTGCAGGATATTGACGAACGCGGCGGCGTCGGGGAGTTGGTCGTGGCGGACGGCGGCGTAGGCCGCCGAGACCAGAGGCATCCCGCCGACCGCGGTGGCCAGACCCGCTGCGAAGAGCAGGAATTGGATCAGCAGGCCGTTGGCGTCGACCGGGAGCAAGGCCAGGGGTGCGATCGCCGCGGCGATGGCGAGATTGCCGATCACGGCTACCGCGCCGCCGCCGAAGCGGTCGGTGAGGCGGCCGCCCAGCGGCAGCATGATGATGCCGCCCAGCCCGAAGGCGAACAGATCCACGCCGGTGCGGACCAGGCCCGCGCCGTGCAGCACCTGGAAGTACAAGGGCAGCAGCACCATTACGCCGAACATGGCGGCCCCGGCGAAGAAGCTGGCGACGTTGGCGGCGGCGAAGACCCGGTTGCGGAACAGGTGGATGTCCAGCAGCGGCTTGCTGCGGTGCAGGGAACGCAGCAGGAATCCGGCCAGGCCGAGTACGCCCAGCACCACGGGCAGCCAGACCGACAGGGCGGTGACCGATCCGGCGGTGCCGACCTCGGACAGGCCGTAGACGACGGCCGAGACGCCGCCGCCCGCCAGGACCAGGCTGATCAGATCCAGCGGCTGCACCGGTACGCCGCCGCCGCGCGGCAGGTAGCGCAGGCCCAGGGCCAGGCCGACGAGGCCGAACGGAATGTTGATGAGGAACAACCACTCCCAACTCCAGTGCGCCAGGATGAGCCCGCCGATGGTCGGGCCGATGGCGGGTGCGCCGACCACGGCGATGCCGACCACGCCCATGACGCGGCCCATGCGCTGCGGTCCGGCGGCCTGGCCGAGGATGGTCTGCCCGGCCGGAATCATCAGGCCCGCGGCCAGTCCCTGCAGGATGCGCGTGGCGATCAGCCAGCCCGCGGTGGGTGCGAACGCGCACGCGACCGAGGTGAGGGTGAACGCGACCAATGCACCCATCCAGAGTCGGCCGACGCCGACGCGACGCGACAGCCAGCCGCAGATGGTGAGCGAAACCCCAAGGGCGAGCAGGTATCCGCTGGCCACCCACTGGATGGTGGCCAGGGAGGCGCCGAGGTCGGCGCCGATGGTGTGCAGGCCGATATTGACCAGCGAGGTGTCCAGCATGCCCATGACCGCGCCGAATACGACGACGGCGGCGGTGCGCCAGACGTGCGCGGGGATCTTGTCGGAGGCGGCGGGCGCGGTGGTCCCGGAAGCGGATGTGTCGACGGTGTCCGAACGCGGTGGCGTCATCGGACCCCTCCTTCGATAGTTGATGAGCAACTCAATTGCAGACGGTATCAATCATTGAGTTACTCAACAATAGGTAGAATCGGCCAGTGAGCGAAAACCGGCCTTCGGGCGAACAGCACCCGCGCGGTCTGCTGCGTCACCCCACCTACGTCTTCGGCAAGCTGCACAAGGCCGTGCACGCCGGGCTCGACACCTCACTGCGTGAGCACTGGGTGCTCACCTACCTGGCCGAGAACAACGAGATGTCGCAGCAGGAGATGGCCGACGCGCTGGCCATCGACCGCAGCGAGGTGGTGCGGCTCGTCGACAGCCTGGAGAAGGCCGGGCTCGTCACCCGCAACCGCGATCCCGAGGACCGCCGGAAATACTGTCTGGCTATCACCGCGGCGGGCGAACGCGCACGCCAGGAGACCGACGCCCGCATCGCCGAAATCACCGATGTCCTGTTCGAGCGCCTCACCCCGGCGGAAAGGACTACGCTGCACCGGCTTTCGCTCAAGGTCCTCGGCTATGACCTCGACGAGATCTGACTCACGACCGAGCCGCGGTGGGTACGGTGTACGCGCCGATTGTGCGACCCGTTACGCTCGTGGCGTGCCCTCTCGTCCTCGCCTACCCCGGTTGCCCCAGCTCACGCCACCCCTCGATGCCCGCCGCGGCTACTCCCAACAGGAGATCCTCGGCGAATTGCGCCGCCTGATCCTGGAGGGCAACCTGCCGCCGGGCACCGGCCTGCCGCTCGGCGAGGTGGCCCGCGAGTTCACGGTGAGCGCCATCCCGGTGCGCGAGTCGCTGCAGACGCTGATCGGCGAGGGCCTGGTCGAACATCGACCGAACTTCGGCTACCAGGTGACGCTGCTGACCTCCGATGAGCTGCGCGAACTGTATGTGGTGCGCGAGCGGCTCGAGTCGGCGGCACTGGCCGCGGCCGTGCATCACGCCACCGCGGCCGATCACGAACTGGCCCGCGAGATCCACGCCCGCCTCGAGCAGGCGGTGCTCACCGAGAACGCGGTCGCCTATCACCGTGAGACCCGCAACTTCCATCTCGCGCTGGTCCGCCCGTCGGGCATGCCGCGCGTGGTGCACATGCTGGAGTACGCGTGGAACATCACCGAGCCGGTGCAGCCGATGGTGCATGTGACGACCATGGACCGGGTGGTGCTGCACGCCGACCACAGCAAGCAGCTGCAAGCCTTCCTCGCGAGGGATGCTGAAGCGTTGCTGGCCGCCACCGAGGGCCATCACTCGCGCTTGAACGACGTCCTCGAGCACCTGCCGACGGACACCGGTTTGTTCGCGGAACCCGCAGGTGAAGAAGATATATAGGCCGTGAGCCCAGCGCTTTCGAACATATACGGTTCAGGCAACCCCGCAGCCTTGACTGTTCGATAGCGTGGAAGCCATGCGGATCCGGGTCATCAATCCCAACACCACCGCGGCCATGACCGCGCTCATCGCCGAGAGCGCGCGCTCGGTCGCCGCGCCCGGCACGGTGATCGAGGCCGTCAACCCCGAGATGGGCCCGGCGTCCATCGAGAGCCACTACGACGAGGCGCTCGCGGTGCCCGGCCTGCTGGCCGAGATCGCCCGCGGTGAGGCCGAGGGTGTCGACGGCTACGTGATCGCGTGTTTCGGCGATCCGGGCCTGGATGCCGCGCGGGAGTTGGCGCGCGGACCGGTGATCGGCATCGCGGAGGCGGCCATGCAGGCGGCGAGCCATCTGGGCCGCAGTTTCAGCGTGGTCACCAGCCTGGCCCGCACCGCCGGTCGCGCCGAGGATCTCGCGGAACGCTATGGGATGCAACGCTTCTGCGCGGGCGTGCACGCGGCGGAGATCGCGGTGCTCGAACTCGAGGACCCCAAGGCCCGCCGGGTTATCGCCGAGGCGTGCCGGGAAGCCGTGGCGCACGACGGTTCCGACGCGGTGGTGCTCGGCTGCGCCGGGATGGCGGATCTGTGCGAATACCTGACCGAGGAGGCCGGGGTGCCCGTGGTCGACGGTGTCGCCGCCGCCACGCTGACCGTGCAGTCGCTGGTCACCATGAACTTGCGTAAGTCCGGCCGCGGGGAATTCGCGGCCCCACTGCCGAAGACGTATGTGGGATTGCTCGCCGATTTCGGCATCGAGGAACAGGAGGCCCAGGCGTGACACTGTCACCGGAGGCATTGGGCGGGATCGGATCCCGTTTGCAGGCTGTGGACGCGGAGCTGGCGCGGCGCTACCCGGGAGATCGCCCGGGTCAGCCGATCCACACCGCCTACGCGTCCGGTGCGGACGCCTCGGTGGACCTGCCGCGCCAATGGGGTTCGGCCGCACTGGAACTCGCCGAGAGCCAGCGTGATCTGCTGGTCGCGCTCGCCGGTGAGGATGTCACCGCCCGGGTCTTCGAGACCCTGCGTGAGCGCCCGATCCAGGACCTGCGCCTGGACTTCGAGGACGGCTACGGCACTCGCGGCGACGAGACCGAGGACCGCGACGCGCTCGAGGCCGGTGCGGTACTGAAAGCCCTTCCGGCCGAGGTGTCTTCGCGCGGGATCCGGATGAAGGGCCTGACCACCGTCGAGTGGGCGCGCGCCGTGCGCACCCTGGAGAAGGTGCTCGAGGGCGCGGGCGGCGTGCCCGAGGGCTTCGTGTTCACCGTGCCCAAGATCCGGCACGCCGAGCAGGCCGACATCACCGTATCCCTGTGCGAGGCCATCGAATCCGCGCACGGCCTGGCGGCCGGGTCGCTGAAGTTCGAGTTGCAGATCGAGAGCCCGCAGGCCGTCATCGCCGCCGACGGCACCGTCGCGGTCGCTCAGCTGATCCAGCGCTCGGCCGGACGCTGCACCGGATTGCACTACGGCACTTACGATTACAGTGCCGCCTGCGGTATCGCCCCGAAGTTCCAGTCGCTGGAGCATCCGGTCGCCGACCACGCCAAGGCGGTCATGCAGGCCGCGGCCGCCACCACCGGCGTGTGGGTGTGCGACGGCTCCACCCAGGTGCTGCCCCTCGGTACCGAAGAAGAGGTGCGCGCGGCGGTGTCGCGGCACTTCCGCCTGGTCACCCGCTCGCTGGAGCGCGGCTACTACCAGGGCTGGGACATGGGTCCCGGGCACCTGGTGACCCGCTGGCTGGCCACCTTCGCCTTCTACCGCGAGGGTCTCGGCGTCGCCGCCCCGCGCATCGGCCGCTACCTGGATCGCCAGGGCGGCGCGGTGATGGACGAGCCCGCCACCGCACAGGCGCTGGCGACGGTGGTGCTGCGCGGACTCGAATGCGGTGCGTTCGATCCCGCCGAGGTCACCGCCATCGCCCCCAAGGCCACTGTCGAAGTTCTGCACCAATTGCGAGAGAGGAAGATCCCCGCGCTATGAGCGACGCCGATTTCACGCTGCTCCCCGACCTGGCCGTGCGCACCCTGGGCGGTGCCGTGCTGTGGGCCAACGACGAGTCCTTCGCGGAGCGGGAGAACCTCATCCGCCCGGAGGCGGCCACGTACTCCCCGGCCACCTTCGGGCACAAAGGTCAGGTGTACGACGGCTGGGAGACCCGCCGTCGCCGCGACGACGAGGGCGGCCACCCGGCCGGCGACGACTGCGACTCCGCCATCATCCGCCTGGGCGTGCCCGGCGTGATCGAGGGCGTGGTCGTGGACACCGCCTGGTTCAAGGGCAACTACCCGCCCGAGGTTTCGGTGGAAGCCATTGCGGTGCAGGGACATCCGTCGGTCGACGAGCTGGTCGCCGCCGAAGGCTGGACCACCATCGTGGAGCGCGCCAAGGTGAACGGCGACTCGGAGAACCCGTTCGCGGTGGAGTCGGGCAAGCGCTGGACCCATGTGCGACTGCGCATGTTCCCGGACGGCGGCATCGCGCGACTGCGGGTGCACGGCGTCGCGAAACCCGATGTGGCGTGGCTGGAGTCGGGCCCGTTCGACCTCGCCGCGATCGAGAACGGCGGCCTGATCGCCGACTGCTCCAACCGCTTCTTCTCACACCCGCAGAACGTGCTGATGCCGGGCCGCGCCCGCAGCATGGGCGACGGCTGGGAGACCGCGCGCCGCCGCGACAAGAACAGCAACGACTGGGTGCTGGTGCAGCTGGCCGCCGAGGGCGTCGTCACCGCCGCCGAGATCGACACCTCGTACTTCCTGTTCAACAGCCCGGGTGCGGGCGCCCTCACCGGAATTCGCGCCGATGGCACCGAGGTCGAACTGCTCGGCCGCACCCGCCTGCAGCCCGACACCCGGCACCGGTTCCTGATCGACGCCGCCGACGCGGTCGTGCAGGTGCGGCTGGACGCCTTCCCCGACGGCGGCCTGGCCCGGCTGCGACTGTTCGGCACCCTGACCGACGAGGCCCGGACGCGACTGCGTGCCGAGCTGGAAGATGAACGAGCATGAGTGATTTCGACCTGAACTACCCGCGGGACATGGTGGGCTACGGACCCAACCCACCGCATCCGCACTGGCCCGGCGACGCGAACATCGCCGTCAACTTCGTGCTCAATTACGAAGAGGGCGGCGAGAACAACCCGCTCGACGGCGACGAGGGCTCCGAGGCGTTCCTCACCCCGGACATCGTGCCCGGTGCGGCCTTCCCGAACCGGCACCTGAGTGTCGAGACCATGTACGAGTACGGCTCGCGGGCCGGACTCTGGCGGATACTGCGGCTTTTCGAGCAGCGCGACATCCCGCTCACCGTATTCGGTGTGGCGCGCGCGCTCGAGCGCAATCCGGAGGCCGTCGCGGCGTTCAAGCGGCTGGGCTACGACATCTGCTCGCACGGGCTGCGCTGGTTCACCTATCAGCAGGTGGACAAGGAGACCGAGCGCGCGCACATGGAAGAGGCCGTGCGCATCATCACCAAGCTGTTCGGTGAAGCGCCGAAAGGCTGGTACACCGGCCGTGATTCGCCCAACACCCGCGAGCTGGTCGTGGAGCACGGCGGCTTCGTATACGACTCGGATTCCTACGCCGACGACCTGCCCTACTGGGTGAAGGTCGGCGAACAGGACCAGCTGGTGCTGCCGTACACCCTCGAAACCAACGACATGCGCTTCTCCTCCCCCGCCGGTTTCGCCAACGGCGAGGAGTTCTTCTCTTACCTCAAGGACGCCTTCGACGTGCTGTACGCCGAGGGCGCGGCGGGCGCGCCGAAGATGCTGTCGGTCGGGCTGCACTGCCGGATCATCGGCAAGCCCGCGCGGGCGAAGTCGCTCGAGCGTTTCCTGGACTACGTGCAGTCGCACGAAAAGGTCTGGCTGGCACGGCGTATCGACATCGCGGAGCACTGGCGCACGGTGCATCCCGCACGCTGATCGTTTCCCGGCAGGGACAACGGTGGCCCGGAACCTCCCTGGTTCCGGGCCACCGTCATGTCAGGAAGTAGCTGCCGAACACGCTGCGCCGCACGCGAATCGGTTCGCGGGCGCGGCAATCCGGTTCAGAGCGTGCCGTTCTCGATATCGGCCTTGAGCGCGTTCTGGTAGGCGCGATGGGAATCCGCGCCGTTGTCGGCGGTGAACTGGATCAGCGCCGCGTCGGCGACAAAGGTGATGTGCTCGTTGACCGTGGTGCTGCCGTCACCGTTGTCGGTGAAGGTGATCAGCTGGTGGGTGGTCACATTGGGGAGATCCCAGCTCTCCGAGGTGTAGTAGTGCTCGGCCTCGTTGATGCGCTGTTCGGCCTCGGTGTGGCCGGGATAGGTGATCGGTCCCATCGGAATGTCTTCCAGGGCGGTGAAGTCGATCACCTGGAAGTCACCGTCGTCGCAAGTGCGATGGGTGACCAGGCCCTTCAGGAACGGGTGGCGGCCCAGATCGTTCTGCAGGTCGGAGTACACCGACCAGACCTTGTCCAGCGGGGCGTCGATGGTGATGGGCAGATCCACCACGATCGAGGAGCGGCCGTCGTCCGGATTCTGTTGCCCGGCTTGATAAACCGCCCAGCTGGCCTGCCATTCCAGCTTGTAAGCGTTGTCGTATTCGATACAGGACGGCGCATCCGCGCGCGCCGCGGGCGATCCCGCCGCAGGCGACCCCATCGTCGCGCAGGCAATTGCCAGCGCATAACCCACCATGAACCTCACCGGCGGGACTCTACTCCGGGTTCGACCTACCGGCAGGTTATACGGAGGCTACGGCTCCCTATTTGCCGGTGCGCTCGGTCCGCTCCAAATCGACTGCGCGCTTCATCATTTCGCGGGCCCGGGTGCGGTCGCCCGCGTAGTCGTAGGCGCGGGCGGCGCGATAGTTGGAGCGCCAGTTGTCCGGGTCGGCCTCGAATTCCAGCTTGACCTTCTCGAAAAGCTCGTCGGCGGCGGGCTTCTCGATGCGCCCGGAGGCACGGCGCGGCAGCGCGGACACGTCGAGCTCGCGGCCTTCCTCGTGCATGCGCCGGGCCAGATGCTGATGTGCGAACGCGGCGCGAACGCTGGTAGCCACCACCCACACGCCGACCAGCGGCAGCACCAGCACACCCGCGCCGAGCAGCGCGGCCGGGATCGAACCCGACGCGATCAGGCTGATCGCGATGCGGCCCAGCAGCACGAAATAGAAGCCGAGGACCAGCACCAGCGCCGCGATGAACGCGACGCGCTTGGCCACCTCGCGGCCATTGTTCGGCTCGACCGCGGATCCGTTGCCGGAGGTGCTCACAGGTCCAGCAGCGGGTCGATGCCGACGGTGAGGCCGGGCCGCAGCGGAGTCTTGCGCACACCGAGCAGCACCCCGGGCACGAACGAGGTGCGGTCCATGGAGTCGTGGCGGATGGTGAGGGTCTCGCCCTGGGTGCCGAAGAGGACCTCCTGGTGAGCGATCAAGCCGCGCAGGCGAACCGCGTGCACCCGCACGCCGTCGACGTCCGCGCCGCGCGCGCCCTCGAGCTCCTGACTGGTGGCGTCGGGGCTGCGGGGCACCCCGGCCTTCTCGCGCGCCGCGGCGATCAGGCCCGCGGTGCGGAAGGCGGTGCCGGAGGGGGCGTCGGCCTTGTTGGGGTGATGCAGTTCGATGACCTCGACCGAATCGAACCAGCGCGCGGCCTGTTCGGCGAAGCGCATGGTCAGCACCGCGCCGATGGCGAAGTTGGGGGCGATCAGCACACCGGTCTCGGGGCTGGCGGCCAGCCAGCCGCGCACCTGCTCGAGGCGTCCGGCGTCGAAGCCGGTGGTGCCGACGACGGCGTGAATCCCGTTGCGCACCAGCCATTCCAGGTTCGGCATCACGACGTCGGGGTGGGTGAAGTCGACGACCACCTGGGCGCCCGAGTCGGTGAATGCCTCGAGGGCGTCGTCCTTGTCGACCTGAGCGACCAGGTCCAGATCGTCGGCGGCCTCGACGCCCGCGCAGATGGCCTGCCCGACCTTGCCGCGCGCCCCGAGCACACCCACCCGAATCCGGTTCGTGGTCACCTGGTCTCCTCACATACGGCCGATACACGAATAAGGCGAGCCTATCGGGTCGTCCGGGGGCGGATGAAACGACCGTCGCCGACCATACCCAGCCGATACACAGCAAGTTCACAGATAGGGTGGCAACTGTTCAGCACGCGGTCATCGCGAGGTCGGACCCGATCGATAGGCAACGACAGTGAGAATTCCCCGCCCCACCCGCGCCGTGCTCGCTCCGGCATCCCGCACCGTGCTCGTCGCGGCCGCCGTCTGCGCCGCCGCCGTCGCCTGCTCCGCCGGGTCGAACTCCGCCGACTTCACCGCCACCGCCGGGCAACCCCTGGTCATCACGCCCGAGCAGCTCCTCGCCAAGACCGGCGGCCGCACGGCGGTCGCCATCGCGGACCCGCAGCACGGCAGCGTGACCCGCCGCATCGACGGCGCCCTGGTCTACACCCCGGCCGCCGGATACACCGGTTCAGACGCGCTGACCGTCACCACCACCGACGCGGTTCGGCTGTACACCACCGACATTCCGCCCATCGGCCAGTTCGGCGGCGTCACCGTGCAGGCCAGCGGCTACGGTTCCGCGCTCGCCCCCGTGCCCGGCAGCACCGACGAGTTCTACGGCCTCACCGACCGCGGCCCGAACGTCGACGGGCCGGGCAAGAACGAGAAGCTGGTCCCGGTACCGGATTTCACGCCGCAGATCGCCAAGCTCAAGCTGGTCGACGGCAAGGCCGTGGTGGAATCGACGATCCTGCTGAAGAACCCGGTCGGGCAGCCGTTCAACGGCCTGGTCGACACCTCCGCCTCCACCGGAGAGACCATGAAGGATCTCAACGGCACCGTCCTGCCCGCCACCGACCACGGCCTCGACAGCGAGAGCCTGGTGGCGCTGGCCGACGGCACCTTCTGGGTGTCCGACGAATACGGCCCGTTCCTGGTGCATTTCGACGCCAAGGGCAGTGAACTCGAACGCCTGGCACCGGGACGCGGACTGCCGCAGGAGATTTCGCTGCGCACCCCGAACCAGGGCATGGAGGGCCTCACCGTCACCCCGGACGGCAGCACCCTGGTCGGCATCGTGCAGAGCGCGCTGAACGAGCCCGGCGTCACCAACGCCCGCGAGACCCCGATGACCCGGATCGTCACCGTCGATCTGAAGTCCAAGGCGGTCAAGGAATTCGTGTACCCCCTCGAGGACCCCAAGCAGAAGCTGGCGGTCTCGGAGATCACCGCCCTGTCCAACACCACCTTCGTGGTCGACGAGCGCGACGGCAACCTCGCACCCAAGGCCAACAAGAAGCTGTGGACCATCAACATCAGCTCGGCCACCGACGTCGGCCCGCAGGCGAACGTTCCTGGCGCGCAATACGATCCGGCCAAGGGCCCGCTCGTCGACGGTAAGCCCCTCGAGGTCCTGGTCGGCGCGGTGCCCACCGCCGACGGCATCGCGACCCTGAAGCAGGCCGGGATCACCCCCGTCGCGAAGACCGGCAAACTCGACCTGGGCGGCCTGCTCGACGGCCTGAACCCCGACGGCAAGTTCTTCGGCCACGACAAGATCGAAGGCGTCGCCACCACCGACGGCGGCAAGACCCTGTTCATCTCCAACGACAGCGACTTCGGCCTCCAGGGCAGCACCGGCGACAAGCCGCCATTCGGTCTGAAGGCCAAGACACTCCCCAACGGCGTGCAGGACAGCGGCGAAATCCTCGCGATCGACACCACCAAGCTGCCCGCGCAAACGCAGACCACGACGATCAGCCTGAAGGTCGGCTGACCGCCTCGATCTCGTTGCCGTTCAGTCGAGGACGACGATCTGCCGCAGGGCGTGCCCGGCGGCCAGTTCGTCCATCGCGGCGTTGATGTCCTCGAGCTTGATGTGTGAGGACACCAGGCGTTCCACCGGCAGTCGGCCCTCCCGCCACATCCGCACGAACTCCGGGATGTCGCGGGCGGGCACGGCCGAACCCAGGTAGCTGCCGACGATGGCGCGGCCCTGCGCGACCAGCGCGAGCGGAGAGATGCTGGCTCGGGCGTCGGGGGCGGGCAGGCCGACGGTGACGGTGATGCCGCCGGCGGCGGTCGCGGCGACCGCGGTTTCGAAGGCGCGGATATTGCCCGCGGCTTCGATCACGGCCTCGGCCTGGATGTTCTGCTCGGCGACTTCCTGCGGCGTGTACGCGGCGGTGGCACCCAGTTCGAGGGCGGTCTTCAACTTCTCCGGCACGGTGTCGACGGCGATCACCTCACCGTCGGCGCCCGCGCGCAGTGCCGCGGCCACCAGCACGGCGGCCATGCCGACGCCACCGAGACCGACCACCATGATCCGGTCGGACGGGCCGGGCTTGGCCGAATTCAGCAGTGCCCCACCACCGGTCAGCACCGCGCAGCCGAGGATCGCGGCCACCTCGGGCGGTACGTCGGCGTCCACCGGGACCACCGAGTGCCGATCCACCACGGCGTGCGTGGCGAAGGCCGAAACACCCAGGTGGTGATGGACTTCCACGCCGTCGCGCAGCAATCGCCTACCGCCATTGAGCAATTCGCCCGCATTGTTGGCCATGCTGCCGGGTTCGCAGGGAGTGCGGCCGTCGGTGGCGCAGCCCGCGCACTGCCCACAGCGCGGCAGGAAGGTCATCACCACGCGCTGCCCGACGGCGATATCGCTGTCGTCGGAGCCGACCGCCTCGACGATGCCCGCCGCCTCGTGCCCGAGCAGCATGGGCACCGGGCGCACCCGATTGCCGTCCACCACCGACAGATCCGAATGGCACAGGCCCGCCGCCTCGATGCGAACCAGCAGTTCCCCCGGGGCGGGATCGGCCAGATCGAGTTCGCTGACGACTATCGGCCGAGACTGCGCGAACGGTGTCGGCGCACCGATCTGTTCCAGGACGGCACCACGAATCCTCATGCGCCCGACGCTACTCCATCGAACCTTCCCAGACAGTTCGAAATCTGCTTCGATGGAGGTCGGATAGGAGCACATATGAGCACATCACTGACCACCGGCAATCGCGCCTTCAACCATGTGGTGACCCAGTTCTGGGGCAACGTCGCCCGTGCCTACGACACCGCGGCCCTCCAGCACGTCGTCTACCGCCCGCCGCAGGATCAGATGGTCGCCGAGTTGCGGGCCGCCGGATCGCAGCGCATCGCCGACATCGGCTGCGGCACCGGCATTCTCAGCACCCGCATCCAGCGGGAGCTGCGCCCCGAGGCGGTCTACGGGGTGGACGCCTCGGCCGGGATGCTCGCGCAGGCGGGCACCCGCTCCGACGCCGTGCAGTGGCGGCACGCGGCCGCCGAACACCTCCCCTTCGCCGACGGCGAACTCGACGCGGTGGTCACCACCAGCGCTTTCCACTTCTTCGACCATCCGGTGGCGCTGCGTGAATTCCACCGGGTGCTCGCTCCCGGCGGGCTGGTGGCCATCGCGACCATGCATCCCTCCGGCCCGACCGCGCGTCCGATCCAGCGGTTGACCCGCAGCCCGCGCTTCCCCGCGCACGCGCCCTCACCGCGCGAGACCCGCAAGCTGCTGGAGGACGCGGGGTTCAAAGTGATGGATCAGCGCAAGATCTCCCGACCATTGCCGTCGTGGCTGATTCCGGACGTGATCACCGTCGGCCGTCGCGGCTGACCACTCGACCGAGCCCCGTGCCGCGCCGAATTCCACTGCGGCACGGGGTTTTCACGGTCCGGGCCGGTCGCTGCCCCGGAAACATACGGTCAGGCGGCGCTGGTCCCACACCACCCACACCGCGCCCGCGCCGTCGCGCGGGCAGGACCCGCCGCCGACCGTGTTCTCGAGCACGGCGGTCGCCTGCACGATGTGATCGCCGGGAGTGCCGCAGTCGACCTTGGACGGCTCGTCCAGATGCGCTGTGTCGTAACAGAATCCGGTCCGCCAGTCGAAGGCCAGGCACAGGTGGTAGATGAGCGCGCCCGCCTTGCTGTGGCGGCTGGACTCCAGATGCCACAGCGGATCGGAGCACGGGGCGGGGCCGGTCTGCACGACCCGGTAGTTCGCGTCCAGGGAGGTGCAGTCCACGGGGTCGGGCGCACCGGCCTTCCAGGACGGCGCACCCGTGGGGTCGCTGGCCTGTTCGATCGGCACCTCGACGCAATCGCCGATGCGCAGTGCGGCAAGCGGATCCGGGGCGTGCGGTTTCGCCGAGGTGGCCGGCATGCCCGCCTGGATCAGTTCGGGCGGGGCCGCGACGGGCGTGCCCGCGACGGTGTCGCGGGTCAGCGGGGAGAGTCCGGACCCGACGCCGGTCAGCAGGATCACCCAACCCAGCACGGCGAGCGTCGAAATGACCGCCCGCACAGTCACTCCGGCGCGCGGCCGGGCACCGGTGCGATCGAGGGGCGCGCGCCGCAGCCGGCGCATCGCGGCCAGACCCACGATGGCCGCCGACATCAGTAGTACGACTGCCACACCGGCAATCCACGCGACGCTGTGGCTCCCCACCGCACCCATCCCCCGTCCGAGCTCGTTCGCTCAGCAAACTATCCCAGCCCCGAGCCGCTGGCAAACGATCTATATTCCTTGACAGTTATATAACCCTCTAGGCATATTGGAGTCATGTCCGAAGCCTCACTCTGGGCCGCGCTCACCGACCCGCAGCGGCGCGCCATCCTCGCGCTGCTGCTGGCCGGACCGCGCCCGGTCACCGAGATCGCCGAGGCCTGCGGACTGAGCCAGCCGGGCGCGTCCAAACACCTGCGGGTGCTGCGCGACTGCGGCCTGGTTCGCGTCACCGTGGACGCGCAACGCCGCGTCTACGCCCTCGACCCCACGCCGATGGCGGAACTCGACGCCTGGCTCGCCCCCTACCGCAGCCGGTGGACCGCGAGCCTGGACGCGCTGGGCCGCCGCCTCGACGACACCGCTCCCCCTCGAAAGGACTGATCCGCCATGACCGCCACCCCGACCGGAGACTTCCTCGTCCTCGACGACGGCCGCCCCGCCGTCCGCCTGACCCGCGTCTACGACCATCCGATCGAGCGCGTCTGGCAGTTCGTCACCGACCCGGAGGAGCTCGTGCACTGGTTCCCCTCGCGCGCCGAGATAGAGCTCTCCCCCGGCGGCACGGTCCGCTACAGCGGCGATCCGAGCCTGGCCGACACCACCGGCAAGGTCCTGGAAATCGAGGCGCCACAGCGACTCTCGTTCACCTGGGGTCCCGAGGAGGTGCACTTCGAACTGACGGCCCTCGACGAGCGGCGCACCCGGTTCACCCTCACCAACGTGCTGTCGGCGGTGGACGCGGCCGCCCGCAACGGAGCCGGATGGGAGGTGTGCCTCGGCGCTCTCGACGCCCGCAGCGCGGATCGCGCCTACGACGGCCCGCACGCGGGTCCGACCCCGGCCTGGGAGCAGTACTACCGCGCCTATCGGGACGCCGGAATCCCTTCCGGCGCAGAGATTCCCGGGGTGGATCCGGAAACACTCTGACGGTCAGGACGCGGGTTCGGGGGTGGCTCCGGCCGGAACCGGCGGCCAGTGCGCCGGACTGATGTTCGCGGGCTTGGTGACCGGGCTGGCGTCCCAGTCGACCTGGACGCCGATCCAGGCCTTGGGCTTGTCGAAGGTGATGGCGCGGGCATCGAAGGCGGCACGCTGGAAGTCGATCTCGCCGAAGAAGTCGCCGCCGGTGAAGGTGACCGAGCGGCCACCGAAGACCGCGTCCACGAAGGACACCTTGCCCTGGTATTCGGCTCGGGCGAAGGTGATCTCGCGGGTGCGGCCACCCCGCCAGCGCGAGTTGCCACCGAGCTGGGCGCAGTCGAACACGCAGGCGTCGGCATAGAACCGGGTGGCGGTGAAGGCCACGCTCGCGCCGGTGAACGTCGCGGCGGTGAAGGCAACCCGGCCGCCGTCGAACAGCGCCCGCTCGAAGGAGGTCACGGCCGACGCGAAGCGGGCGCTGGCGAAGGTGGTGCGGTCGCCGCCGAAGGTGGTGCGCACGAATTCGGTACGCGGCCCGCCGAATTGGGCGGACTCGAAGCTGGTGGGACCCGCGAACACGGTGTCGGTGAAGGTGACGCCCGCGGCCTCCGGTCCGGTGCCCGCCGGGCCGACCGGCGCGAACACGGCGTGATCGAATCGCCCGCCCTCCCGGAAGATGGCGCGGCGGAAGGTGATTCGCTCACCGATGAAACGGGCGTGCGCGAAGCTGGTGCGGTCGCCCACGAAGATCGCGTCGCAGAAGCGGGTCTCGCGGCCGGAGAACACGGTGCGCGCGAAGTCGGCGTCCTCGAACACCACTTCGGAGAAATCGAAATCACAGGCGGACCAAGGCGTTTCGGCCGTGGGCCGGAGCCGGTCGGCGATCACCCGCACGATGGTGTGCCGCACCTGCCGATCATTGTTGCGGTAGGCGTAGACCCGCTCCACGGAGGTTCCGGAGTCCTTGACCCGCTGCGCCTTGGATACGAGGTGGCTGGAGCCCTCGTCGGGCACGTACGGCAGCCGCAGGTACCCGCAGAGCACGTCCACGCACTGCTGGCGGCGCACCGGCATCGCGAACTCGTCGGCGACTCCGGCCAGGGCGTACACCCCCGCGATCCGCACCGCGGGATCCGGATCGCCCAGCTGCCGCGCCGCCGCCCCGAACAGTTCCGCGAACCGCCCGCGCTCCAGGTCGCGCTGTCGCCGATACACCACGACGAGCAGCACCGCGCCGCCGACGACCGCGGTCACCGCGAGCGCGATCTTGCTGAGGTCCACCTGATTCGGCGTCTCGGCCCGCGCGCCCAGCAGATGCCACAGCACCCACCAGCTGATCGCGGCGATGGCGAGCCCGCCGATCACCGCCCCCACCACCGACAACAACAACGCCGACCGGCGTACCGTCCGGTTCATCACCCCACCGAACCTCCACCGCCGCATAGCGGAAGAATAGCGATCCCCGCCCCACTACGCACCAGTTGTCAGAATTCGTCGGCCCACCAGGCATTTTCGGGACATTCAAGACCAACCGCCCAGCCTTGGAGCTCCCGATTCGCCCGAAATCCCCCACCTGCCAACCCCATTCGCCCGATTCAGGCGTTTCAAAAGCAAGGCCGGTGCCCACCCGACACAACGGGTGAGTACCGGCGATTCGCGCAGACGATTCAGGCCGATTCCACGAGCGTGACGACGCCCGGTTCGGCAGCCGTGGACAGCTCCGGTTCGACATTGCGGCGCAGGCCGATCGCCGCCGCGCCGAGGCAGGCGAGCGCGACCACCACCACGAACCAGGGGAACACCGTGCTCAGCCCCCACGTGGTCGCGGCCCAACCCGCGAGGACGGTGGGAACCGCCATGGCCGAGTAGGCCAGCAGGTAGTAGGCCGACATGGTCTCGCCACGCTTGTGCTGCGGGACCACGTTCGAGAGGTGCCGCAGCGAGCCACCGAAGCCGAGGCCGAAGGTGCCGCCGAGCACCAGGCCCGACAGCAGCACCAGCACCCAATTGTGGGTGTGCAGCGCCGGAATGGTGACGAGCAGGGCCGCCGCCATGCCGACGTCGCCGATGATGGCGGCCCGGCGTGCGGGGATGCCACCGGCCACGGCCTGTACCAACGCACCGGCGATGGCGGTGGAAGCGACGACCGCGCCGCCGAAGACCAGGTTGTGGATCCCGGTCTCCGCCGAGGCCAGCGACGGGTAGAGCGACAGCAGGACACCCAGCACCGACCAGGCCGCCATCACGCCCAGCGCGGAGAACCAGAAGTCACTGCGGATCTCCTGCGGCACAGCCGGTTTGGCGATCCTGATGCGCCCGGTGCTGCGTGCGCCGTGCGGTTCGCGCAGCACCAGCACCCCGGCGGCGATGGCCAGGCAGACCAGGGTGATCACCAGGTAGGGCGTGCGCAGCGGGTAGGGGGCGTACTGCGCCAGTAGCGCCGAACCCAGAATCGCCACGGCCATACCGACATTGAAGGCCACACCCGAGAGCTGACCGGAGCGCGCACCGTGCTGCGGTCGCAGATCCAGCAGCGCCGCCGCCCCCGAGACCACCGTCGCGCCGACGGCGAATCCGTGCAGGGCCCGCGCCACCAGCAGCATGGCCACATCGTCGGCGAACAGGAAGACCACCAGACCGGCGATCATGAGCGCGAAGGCGCCCAGCAGCACCGGTTTGCGGCCGACCACATCGGAGATGCGACCGGACACCAGGACGGCGACCAGCGCGGCCACCGCGTAGACGGCGAAAACGAAAGTGGTGGTGAGCGGCGAGAAGTGCCAGGTCTTCTGATAGATGCCGTACAGCGGGGCGGGTGCGCCGGACACTCCGAGCGCGACGCCGCTGGCGGCGAGGATCAGCGCGTAGGCCCAGCTCTGACTGCCCTGTTCGGCTCGAGTCTCCACCGTGGTTGCCGATGTCATCGAAGCCCCCATCAGGTAAGTTTGATTATGATCGAACCTGACTGTACGCCAGGTTCGATGATTATCAAACCTGCTATCCCCTGTGAGGTAGTTCATGTCCGAGTCCGAAGCGAAGCCCGCGGTCGCCCCGCTGCCCGCGGTACTCGGCGCACTACAGGACCCGGTCCGCCTGGAGGTGGTCCGGCGACTGGCCAACGCCGGCGGCCCGATGCGCTGCGTCGCCACCTACGACACCATCAGCAAATCGACCGCCGCGCATCACTTCAAGATCCTGCGCGAGGCCGGCGTCACCGAACGCGTCACCCTCGACGGCGTGCCCTGCATCAGCCTGCGCGCCGAAGACCTGAACTCGGCGCTACCCGGTCTGCTCCCCGCGATACTCGCCGCCGCCAACGAAGAGGCTCACTGAACCTCCGCGCTCAATTCACCGACGGGGTGGCCAATTGCGTACGCAGCGAATCGTTCTCGCGGCGCAACGCCTCGATCTCGGCGCGCAGCCGATCCTGTTCGGCTGCGGCGGAACGACGTTCGAGGGTGAGAGCCTCGTCGAGCCGGTCCTTGGTGAAGCGCGGGCGAATGTATTTGGCGCAGTTCCAGTTCCACGCCTCGACGGTGACGACCACGGCCCGCTCGGCGATCTTGCGGATCGCGCCGGTGTAGGCGGCGGAGACCTGATCGACCAGGTCGGGGTTCTCGGCGCGTTCGACCATGCGCGCGCGACCGTACACCTTGAGTCGTTCCCGCAGCGGGTAGTCGATGAAGAACAGGGCGACGCGATCGTTCTCGGTGAGATTTCCGACGGTGACGTACTGCCCGTTGCCGGAGAGGTCCACGAATCCGAGGGTGTGCCGGTCGAGGATCTGCACGAAGCCCTTCGGGCCGCCGCGATGCTGGATGTAGGGCCAGCCGCCGGGCGTCACGGTACCCAGGAAGAACGAGTCGGCCGCCCGGATGAACCCGCTCTCGCGCAGGTCGAGGGGCTGCGGCTCGTCCCGCCCCTCGATCCAGGTGCGATAGTCGAGGTAGCTGCCCGCCCGCTTCTGTCTTTCCACCGAGGCCGCCGAGAAGGCGATCCGCGCATAGCGATTCGACATCACGCTCCCTTCCACATCCTCGCCTCGAACGTACCAGCGAGTAGCGGGTACTTCAGGAACGGGTCAGCGGCAGCGACTTCCACCAGTCGAGGGCACCGGTCGGGGTGGCGGGCGACCCGCGCGTGTACAGCAGGAACCGCTCGCGGTCCGGATCGTCGAAGAAGGCGGTGGCGAAGGCGATGGACGGTCCGTCGGGGCCGTCGAATCGGTAGTTGGTGTACTGCTTGCCGCCGCAGAACTCCTTGAAGATGATGTCGTCGTAGGTCCGTACGACCAGGCCGATACGGCTGACCGCCGAACGGGCCACGGCCGCTGACGGATACGCGAACAGCGTGAATTCCCGGACGTCATGATCGACCGAATACACGCAGTCCCAGGCCGCAATCCAGCCGTTGAACGCTACCGGCGGCAGGAAGTCCTTGGTGTCGTGATCCGCAGGCCGACAACTGGCCGCCCCGTATCCGGAACTCTGCGTGGCACTCTTGGGCACCACCCCGGCGAATTTCGTACTCATCTCGGCGATCTCAGGGGGCGGCGGCTTGGGCTCGCCAGAGTTGCTCGATGGCGACAGATAAAACACTGCGACGCCCAGCACGGCCGCCAGGCACGCGCTCAGCACCAGCATGGTGCGCAACCCCGCCAGCACCTTGCGGCGAGCATGCGGCCGCGATTCAGGCTCCGCCGCAGCGACTTTCAAATGCCGACCGGTGTAAGGACCGAACAGGTCCGGCACATCGGTCAGGCGACCGGACGATCGTGCCGCCCCCGGTGTGATCGGACCCGACCCCGAGGCACCGGGTCGACGCGGCTTGCGAGCGGATGTCCGATCGCGTTCGGGCGGCGGAACCACCCGGTGCACGGTCCGGCGTACGGGCGGCTTCGCCGATTCGCCTGTGGCACGCGGTGATTCACCGGTAGCGGGCGCGGCCTCCAGTGCCCGCCGCGCGGCCGCCGCGAATTCCGCGCACGAGCCGTAGCGTTGCCGCGGATCCTTGGCCAGTGCCCGCGCCAGCACCGGGTCGAACGTCGAGGGCAGTTCCGGGCGCAGGCTCGACACCGGCGGCGGACTGTCGTACAGGTGCGATTTCACGATCGCGCCCAGGTCCGTCGCCGGGAACAGTTGCGCCCCGGTCAGCAGCCGAAACAGCGTGCACGCCAGCGAATACTGGTCCGAGCGGTGATCGACCGGCTGACTCTGCAACTGTTCGGGCGAGGCGTAGGCGAGCGTCGCCATCACCGATCCGGATCCGGTGAGCTTGCCGGTGTCCTCCTGTAGCCGCGCGATACCGAAGTCGGTGAGCAGCACTCCCGCCTGCTGTTCGCGGGTTTCGCGCGCCAGCATGATGTTGGCGGGCTTGACATCCCGGTGCAGCACGCCGACGCGGTGGGCGTAGTCGAGGGCATCGGCGGTGGCGGTGACGATCTCGACCGCCTGCCGCGGCGTCATGTCCGGCACGGCTTCGGCTTCGGTGCCGTCGACGTACTGCATGGCGATCCAGAGCCGTCCGTGTTCGACGCCGCGGTCGTACACGGTGACGATCCCGGGGTGTTCGAGGCGGGCCGCCAGATCGGCTTCGCGACCGAAGCGGGTGTGAGTCTCGCTGTCCCCGTGGTATTCCGGGTTCAGCAGCTTCAGAGCGATCCAGCGCGGCAACCGCGGATGGCGGGCCAGGTACACCGCGCCCATCCCGCCGCGGCCCAGCTCACGTTCGATCACATACCCGGCGAATATCTCACCTGGTTCGAGCACAAACCCCTCCCATCCGGCGAGGGCATCATAGCCACAAACGGGCATACCTCACCGGATGGAAAGCACTACCGCCGGGTAACTGTCTCAGTCGACGAGATGCCGGACACTCGCGGGCAGGTCACGGGTGCGCCGATACGGGCCCGCCACCGCCGCGCCGAAGGGTCGCGCCAGCAGGCTCGCGGCGATCTTCGACACTTCCTCGGTGGTGACTTCGTCTATCCGGGCCAGGGTTTCGGACACGCTGCGGTGGTTGCCGTAGCTGAGTTCCGAGCGGCCGATGCGGTTCATCCGGGAGCCGGAATCCTCCAGGCCGAGCACCAGGCCACCACGCAGCGAACCCTTGGCCCGCGCGCATTCCGCGTCCGTGATGCCGTCGGCCGCAACCTCTTCCAGCACGCCGCGCGCCAAAGCCGTGACCTGGCCCAGGTTTTCGGGCTGGCAGCCCAGGTACACCGAGAACGCGCCGGTGTCGGCGAAGGTGTCGACACTCGAGTACACCGAGTAGGCCAGCCCGCGCTCCTCCCGGATGCGCTGGAACAGACGCGAACTCAGTCCGCCGCCGAGCACCGTGTTGAGGACCGACAACGGCCAGCGCTTGGTGCCCTCGTGCCGCCCGAACGCGCGGGTGCCGAACACCAGGTGCGCCTGCTCGCTGTCACGCGAAATACGAAGCAGCTCAGGGCCACTGCGCGGCCGGAACTTGCCCTCACGCCGCGGCGCGGGTTCCAGGCCGGGCTCGAGGCGACCGGCGAAGGCGCGGTACACCAGTTCGACGGTGTGCTCGTGTTCGATATTGCCCGCCACCGCGATCACCATCCGGTCGGGCCGGTAGCGCCGCAGATGGAACGAGCGAAGTTGGTTGGCCTGCATGGTTTCGATGGATTCCACCGAGCCGATCACCGGCCGCCCGATCGGATGGTCACCGAAGAGCGCGGACAGGAAGGCATCGCCGACCATGTCCTCGGGATCGTCGTCGCGCATGGAGATCTCCTCCAGCACCACCTGACGTTCCACCGCCACGTCCTCGGCCCGGCACAGCCCGTTGAGCACCACATCCGAGACCAGATCCACCGCCAGCGGCAGATCCTCGTCCAGCACATGGGCGTAGTAGCAGGTCTGCTCCTTGGCGGTGAAGGCGTTGAGCTCCCCGCCGACGGCGTCCATGGCCTGCGCGATGTCGAGGGCCGAGCGGGTGGGCGTCGCCTTGAACAGCAGGTGTTCGAGGAAGTGCGCCGCGCCCGCGACCGTCGAACCCTCGTCGCGCGAGCCGACGCCGA
The DNA here is from genome assembly GCF_045161165.1 of Nocardia sp. NBC_00511. Classification (NCBI taxonomy): domain Bacteria; kingdom Bacillati; phylum Actinomycetota; class Actinomycetes; order Mycobacteriales; family Nocardiaceae; genus Nocardia; species Nocardia sp. NBC_00511. Next base: position 701,161 of record NZ_CP107849.1, on the reverse strand, counting down.
CCCACACGCCGATCGAGGCCGAACGCACGCCGGGCACATGCTCGGTCACCACCCGGAGGCCACCGGGCAGCACGGTACGCCGCACACCGAGGTCGGCGTGCGGATTCTTGTTGCGGTCGATGGCCAGAGCAGAGCCCCCCTGCTCCACACTCCGGAGCAAGGGGGCCGTGTCTGTCGCGGCACGCGCGGTTTTCTTCGCGCGCGCCGCGGACTGCTTGTTCGTCACAGAGAAATATCTACTCCGCGGCGGCGTCGACCGCAGCGGAGGACTCGGAGTTGTCCGAATCCTCGTCGACCGGAACCAGCGAGATCTTGCCGCGGTTGTCGATATCGGCGATCTCGACGCGCAGCTTGTCGCCCACGTTGACCACGTCCTCGACCTTGGCGACGCGCTTGCCGTTGCCCAGCTTCGAGATGTGGACCAGACCGTCGCGGCCCGGCAGCAGCGACACGAACGCACCGAAGGCGGTGGTCTTGACGACCGTGCCCAGGAAGCGCTCGCCGACCTTCGGCAGCTGCGGGTTGGCGATCGCGTTGATCAGGTCGATCGCGGCCTGCGCCGACGGGCCGTCGGTCGCACCGACGAACACGGTGCCGTCATCCTCGATGGAGATGTTGGCGCCGGTTTCCTCGGTGATCTGGTTGATCACCTTGCCCTTGGGCCCGATCACCTCGCCGATCTTGTCGACCGGGATCTTGATGGCCGTCACGCGCGGGGCGTAGGGGCTCATCTCGTCCGGGGTGTTGATGGCCTCGGCCATCACATCCAGGATGGTGTAGCGGGCGTCCTTGGCCTGGTTCAGCGCACCGGCCAGCACCTGCGACGGGATGCCGTCGAGCTTGGTGTCGAGCTGCAGCGCGGTCACGAACTCGCGGGTACCGGCGACCTTGAAGTCCATGTCGCCGAAGGCATCCTCGGCGCCCAGGATGTCGGTGAGGGCCACGTAGCGGACCTCGTCCTCACCCTTCTCGTTCTTCACGGTGTCCGACACCAGGCCCATGGCGATACCGGCGACGGGGGCCTTGAGCGGCACACCGGCGTTCAGCAGCGACAGGGTCGAGGCGCAGACCGAGCCCATCGAGGTGGAACCGTTGGAGGACAACGCTTCCGACACCTGACGGATGGCGTACGGGAACTCTTCCTGCGACGGCAGCACCGGCATCAGGGCGCGCTCGGCGAGAGCGCCGTGGCCGATCTCGCGACGCTTGGGCGAGCCCACGCGACCGGTCTCACCGGTGGAGTACGGCGGGAAGTTGTAGTGGTGCATGTAGCGCTTGGAGGTTTCCGGGCCGAGCGAGTCGACCTGCTGCGCCATCTTCACCATGTCCAGGGTGGTGACCCCGAGGATCTGGGTCTCGCCACGCTCGAACAGCGCCGAACCGTGGGCGCGGGGCACCACGGCGACCTCGGCGGACAGCGCGCGGATGTCGGCCAGACCACGGCCGTCGATGCGGAAGCTGTCGGTCAGGATGCGCTGGCGAACCAGCTTCTTGGTGACCGAGCGGAACGCCGCGCCGATCTCCTTCTCGCGACCGACGAAGTCCTCGGCCAGCGCGGAGAGCACGTCGAGCTTGATCTCGTCGATCTTCTCCTCGCGCTCGGCCTTGCTCGCGATGGACAGCGCGTTGTTCAGCGGAACCTTCGCGGTGCCCTCGACGGCGGTGAACACGTCGGCCTGGTAGGGCAGGAACACCGGGAACTCGCCGGTCGGCTTGGCGGCCAGCTCGGCCAGGTCCGACTGCGCCTTGCACAGGCGGGCGATGAACGGCTTGGCGGCCTCGAGGCCTTGCGCCACAACGGTTTCCGTCGGCGCGGTGGCACCGTCGGCGATCAGGTTCAGCACGTGGCTGGGGGCCTCGGCCTCGACCATCATGATGGCGACGTCGCCCTCGACCACGCGGCCGGCGACGACCATGTCGAACACGGCGCCTTCCAGCTGCTCCACGGTCGGGAACGCGACCCACTGGTCACCGATCAGCGCGACGCGCACGCCACCGACCGGACCGGAGAACGGCAGGCCCGCGATCTGGGTGGAGGCGGAGGCGGCGTTGATGGCCACCACGTCGTAGAGATCCTTGGGATCCAGCGACATGACGGTCACGACGACCTGGATCTCGTTGCGCAGACCGTCGACGAAGGACGGACGCAGCGGCCGGTCGATCAGGCGGCAGGTCAGGATGGCGTCGGTGGAGGGACGGCCCTCACGACGGAAGAACGAGCCGGGGATGCGGCCCGCGGCGTACATGCGCTCCTCGACGTCCACCGTCAGCGGGAAGAAGTCGAACTGGTCCTTGGGCTGCTTCGACGCGGTGGTCGCGGACAGCAGCATGGTCTCGTCGTCCAGGTAGGCGACGACCGAACCGGCGGCCTGCTTGGCGAGGCGGCCGGTCTCGAAACGGATGGTGCGAGTGCCGAAGCTGCCGTTGTCGATCAGGGCGACGGACTCGAAAACGCCGGGCTCTACCTCGGCGGCGGAACTGGTCACAGTCTGGGTCATTGTTCTTTTCTCAACCTCTCGTCTTCGCCGGATCCAGCGCGCACGGTTTGCGCGCGACCCGGCAGTGCAGCCGTACCCGGCATGGGCATGCCTCGGCCCTCGTGGCCACGGCATGCACACCCTGCCGATATCCCTCGGTTCGGGATGTTCGAATGAACGGCGACGCGGAGGCGGTCATCGATCGAAGCTCTCCGGCACGCATTTCCTCTTTACTGCGCGTCCCGAAAAGCCACTACCGAAGACCGACGCCACGCGACGGGTGCATACGGCTTGTGTTGGCGTATACGCAGCCGCTATCCCCCTCTCGGGGACTCGCGGCCGCATACACGAAAGGCCAACGAGGAGATTCTATGCCTCCCCGTCGGCCGGTTCGTCAACTACCTCGGGCAGCTCGGGTGTGTCACCCGAGTGCACCGAAGTTTCTTCGTCTCGGATAACCGAGAAAATGTCACTGAAATCAGCGACGCAGGCCCAGACGCTCGATCAGCGTGCGGTAACGCTCGATGTCCTTGGACTGCAGGTACTTCGAGAGCCGACGACGGCGACCGATCAGCGCGAGCAGACCGTGGCGCGTGTGGTGGTCGTGCTTGTGCTGCTTCAGGTGCTCGGTCAGGTCCGCGATCCGCTTGGACAGCATCGCGATCTGAGCCTCCGGCGAACCGGTGTCGGTCGGGTGCAGGCCGTACTCGGAAAGAATGGCCTTCTTCTGCTCGGTGGTCAGAGCCACTGATCTACTCCTGGTGTTTCAGTCCGCGCTCGAGTGTCCCGAGAATCCGGGGCGGGCGCCGCCGCGAACCACAGCAAACCCGACGAGCCAGCCTACCGGAGGCGCTGAGCCAGCGGAAATCGGCCCCGGCGAGGCGCATTCACCGGCGCATCCGCAGGCTATTCGCCGGTCTCGGCGCGCAGTACCTTGCGGGTCTCGTCGACGTCGTGCTGGATCGCCTCCACCAGTTCGTCGATGGAGTCGAATTTGCGCATGCCACGCAGCTGCTCGACGAAATCGACGCCGACATGCTTGCCGTAGAGGTCGGCGTCGAAGTCCAGCAGATGCGGTTCGACGGTGCGGTTGCGGCCGTCGAAGGTCGGGTTGGTGCCGACCGAGATGGCGGCCATGAACCGCTGTCCGGCCAGCGCGTCGTCGCCGAGCACGGTGAACCAGCCCGCGTACACGCCGTCGGCGGGCACGGCGGCGTGCATGGTCGGCGCGACATTGGCGGTCGGGAACCCGAGCCCCTTGCCGCGGCCGTCACCGTGCACCACGACGCCTTCGAGGCGGTGCGGCCGACCCAGCGCTTCGGCGGCCGCGGCCACATTGCCGTCGCCCAGGCAACCGCGAATGTAGGTGGAGGAGAAGGTGACCGCGTGCTCACCGAGCAGCTGCACCGCGTCGACCTCGAAGCCGAGGCGGACGCCCAGTGCGCGCATGGTGTCGACGGTGCCCGCGGCCTGCTTGCCGAAGGTGAAGTTGTCGCCGACCACCACCTCGGCCACGTGCAACCGGTCGACGAGCAGTTCCTCGACGTATTCCTCGGGTGTCAGCTTCATGAAATCGGCGGTGAACGGCATCACCACGAACACGTCGATGCCGAGCTCCTCGGCCAGTTCCGCGCGCCGATCCAGGGTGGACAGCTGCGCCGGATGCGCCCCCGCCCGCACCACCTCGAGCGGGTGCGGATCGAACGTCATGAGTACCGACGAAACGCCCCGCACCGCAGCGGCTTTCACCGCCCGGCTGATGAGCTGCGCGTGCCCCCGATGCACTCCGTCGAATACACCGATCGTGAGCACACACCGACCCCAGTCCGCAGGCATCTCATCGAGACTTCGCCATCTCTGCACACCGGAAGCCTACGCAAACCACGTCACAGAAAATATTCGGCGGTCTGGATCTTGCCCGGAGGAAGCACCCCCGTCATCAGCTGTTCACCGCGTCCGGTCGGCAGGCGCGCCGATGTGTGAAACCGGACGAGGTGTGCTTAAGCTCGATTACGTGCCAGGGAAACGAGACATCGCCACGCGTCGCGAGCTGGGCGATCCGTCTGCGTCGTCGGAGACGGGCGGCAGTACCGCCACTGTCGCGCCTGTGCTCTCGTCGGTGGCGCAGGACTATCTGAAAGTGATCTGGACCGCTCAGGAGTGGTCGCCCCAGGAGAAGGTGTCGACCAAGCTGCTGGCGGAGAAGATCGGAGTGTCGGCCTCGACGGTGTCGGAGGCGGTGCGCAAGCTGGCCGATCAGGGTCTGGTCGAGCACGCGCGCTACGGGTCGATCACGCTCACCGACGACGGGCGGCGCGCGGCCATCGCGATGGTGCGGCGGCATCGGCTGATCGAGACCTTCCTCGTCAACGAACTCGGCTACGGGTGGGACGAGGTGCACGACGAGGCCGAGGTGCTCGAGCACGCGGTGTCGGAGACGCTGGTGGAGCGGATCGACGCGAAACTCGGCCACCCCGACCGGGATCCGCACGGCGACCCGATCCCGTCGGTGGACGGCGCGGTGCCCACGCCGCCGGCCAAGCAGCTCAGCGATTTCGGCGCGGGTGAGTCCGGGCGGGTCGCGCGCATCTCCGATTCCGATCCGGCCATGCTGCGCTACTTCGACTCGCTGGGCATCACCCTCGACATTCCGATCGCGGTGGTGGAGCGGCGCGACTTCGCGGGCACCATCGCCGTCCGCATCGACGAGCGGACGGTGGACCTCGGCAGCATCGCCGCCGAGGCCATCTGGCTCAGCGACGCGCTCTAGCTCACACCAGGCGGTGGCCGCCGTCCACGTGCAGGATCGTGCCGGTGATGAACGCGTTGCCGATCAGCGAGAGCACCGCTGCCGCAATGTCTTCGGTGGTGCCGAGCCTTCCGGCGGGCAGCCGCTCCGCCATGGCACGCAACCGCTCGGCCTTGTCGTCCCAGGTGAGGTTGTCCCACGCGCCGGTCACCACCCAGCCCGGTGACACGGCGTTCACCCGGGTCGGCGCGAGCTCGACGGCCAGTGCCCGGGTCAGTCCTTCGAGGGCGGCGTTCACCGTCGCCACCATGGCTCCGCCGACCGCTGGACGATAGGCCGCGATGCCGGAGACGAAGGTGAGCGAGCCACCCGATGTCAGCCGGGCATGCTTGGCCAGCAGCATCGACCCGATCAGCTTGGTTTCGAGGAAGCCGCGCCCCGTCGCGAAGTCGTAGTCGGCGATAGGCCCGTAGACACCGGTCGTATCCGCAGCCGTCGTGACGACGTGATCCACCGTCCCGACCGTATCGAACAGTCGCGAAACCTGTTCCTCCACACTGACATCCGCCGCGATCGCGGTGAGCTTCCCGTCACCGAGCTCCCGCACCGCGTCCGCGAGCCGCGCCTCCGATCGCCCCACGATGATGACCTCATGTCCGGCCGCGAGCAATCCGTCCGCGACCGCCTGCCCCATACCCGATCCGCCGCCGATCACAACGGCCCGACCTGCCTGCTGAATTCCCTTGTTCGTCATGCCATTCAGCCAACCGCCGCCGAAACCGACCGTCCACGACGCTCGATCGAACCCGCCTTAGCACCGGACTAACAGGCCAGCCTGGGCCGAGGATCGGAGCGAACCACCGGACCGACCACGTCGATCATTCGGAGCTGAGCCGCAATCCGCCGGAGAACGCGTCGGCCATGGTGTGCAGCAGGGGGTTTCGGGTGCCAGCGCGCCAGGCGGCCGCGTAGGTGACCAGGAGGGGGCGGGGGCGGAGGGGACGCCAGACCAGACCGGGGACCGAGGCCGTGCGGGATGAGCCGAGGCCGATCGCTTCGGGGCGTAGCGGCAGCAGCTGGAGCATTTGCGCGTGGCTCATGGCGCTGTCGCTGAGGACGACGGTCGCGCCGCGTTCGCGCAGTTGCGCGAGGATCGCGTCGTGAACCTCGGGGGCGGCATCGCGGGCGAACAGGATGAGCTCGTGGTCGCGGATGCGGCCGATCTCGACGAAACCGGCTGCGGCGAGCGGGTTTCGGCGGGACATCACGATGCCGAGTTCCTCGTCGGCGACGGGCGTGTGAGTGAGATGGTCGGACAGCCGCACCGGCAGCCGCACCACCGCGAGGTCGACCTCCTCACGATCGAGGAAGCGGGCCTGTTCGCTGCTGGTGCCGGTGGTGAGCACCACCCGCACGCCGGGGCGGCGCGCTTTGAGCAGTGCCTCGATGCGGCCGGGCAGCCAGGCGGGCGCGCCGTTGACGATGCCGAGCCGGAACGCCTCGGTGCTGGGCTGGGTGGCCGCGCGGGTCTCGCGCAACGCGATATCGGCGGCCTCCAGCACATTTCGCGCGGTCTTCAACAGCACCTCGCCCGCGGCGGTCAACTCCACCCCGTGATTGCCCCGGATCAGCAGTGGCCCGCCGACTTCGCGTTCGACGGATCGGATCTGCTGACTCAGCGTCGGCGTCGAAATGAACAAGCGTTCCGCCGCCCGCCGGAAATGCAGTTCTTCCGCCACCGCCACGAAGTACCGCAACTGCCGCAATTCCACCCCCGAAGCGTAGGCGTAGCAGCGGGCTCGAGCCCAGCCGAGCGCTCAGGGTCGAGCCCAGCCGAGGTCCGCGCCGGGTGCGGCGAGCGTCGCCCAGCGTTCGGCGATGCGGCGACCTTCGAAGCGCCACAGCACGAATCCCTGCATGCTCATGGGCGCGCCGGTGTCGCGGTCGGTCCAGCGCCAGATATTGCGGCACATCACCTTGTCGTCCTCGGCGAGCAGATCGACGACGCTGACCCGCAGGTCCGGCAGCGCCTCGTACATGCCGAGCATCTGCTTCTCGTCGTCGAGCAGATCGGCGAGCCGCCCGCCCGGTCCGTCGTGGTCGAGGAAGTCGGGCGTCATATTGCGGTGGATGACAGCGGCATTGCGCCGGTTCACGAAGTCGTCGAGATGATCGGCGACGAATTGCTTCATGGATTCGAGGGACAGGTCGGTGGCCATCTTCGCCTCCTCTACAGGCCGGACGACCAGTCCATCGTCCTCCCCCGCGCCGCGCCCGGGTAAGCGATTGGGCAGCGGCACTACCACTCTGGGCAGTGCCCACCGCCCCCGGATAGCAGCGCAGGGGCGGCGGAATGCCGCGGCGGTGTCAGAGATTGGCGGGGCGAACCACCATGACCGAGGCGGCGCGCTTGCCCGACTCCTGTAGCAGCGCGATGGCGTGGCCGTCGGAATCCACTGCGGCATATACGCCGCGGATGCCGACCGGGTCCAGCCAGCGCCCGTTGCGGAGGTCGGCGGCCTGCTCGGCGGTGATCTCGCGGACCGGGAACGCGGTGCGCACGGCGGCGTCGATATCGAGGCTCAGCATCGGTTCCCCGGCCGCGGCGCACGCGGCGAGCTGATCCAGGGTGCGGGCGTGCTCGAGGGTGAACGGCCCGACGCGGGTGCGGCGCAGCGCGGTGAGATGTCCACCGACGCCGAGCTTTTCACCGAGATCGCGGGCCAGCGCCCGAATGTAGGTGCCGGAGGTGCATTCCACCTCGACGTCGAGATCCACGAACCGGGTTGTCCCGGTGTCGATGTCGCGGCGCTCGAGCACCTCGAAGCGGCTGACGGTGACCGGGCGGGCGGCCAACTGCACGTCCTCGCCCGCGCGGGCACGGGCGTAGGCCCGCTCACCGTCGATCTTGATGGCGCTGACGGTGGCCGGAACCTGCTGGATGTCGCCGGTCAATTCGGCGATGCCCGCGGCGATTTCGGCGTCGGTGAGATGTCCGGCCGCGGTGGTCGCGGTGATCTCGCCCTCGGCGTCGTCGGTGACGGTGGACTGCCCGAGGCGGATGGTGGCGCTGTAGGCCTTGGTGGTGAGAATCAGCTGGCCCAGCAGTTTGGTGGCGCGTTCCACGCCGAGCACCAGCACGCCGGTCGCCATCGGGTCGAGGGTGCCCGCGTGCCCGATCTTCTTGGTGCGCAACAGACCCCGGCCCTTGGCGACCACGTCGTGACTGGTCCAGCCGCCCTCCTTGTCGACGATCAGCAGCCCGCCCAGCGAGTCCACCAGCGGCGGCAGCTTCTCCCGCCGCGGCTGCTGCTGTCGGTCGCCGCGCGCGGCCTTCGCGGTCGAACGCGCGGTCTCCTCGGTCGAAACAGCCGGTGCCTCACCCATATCAGCCCTCCACGATCGCGGTCAGGATCAGGCCGTCGGAGATCAGCCAGCGGCCGTCGAACGAACTCAGGGGCGCGCCACCGTCGGTGACGTGGCCGGGGATCAGCAGATCGGTGTGGAAGGTGCCGCTGCCGCCCGCCGCGGACTCGTCGTCCACGGTGAAGGTGATGTGCGCGTCCTCGAAGCCCAGCCAGCGGCCGGTGAGCGGGAACCACGTCTTGTAGGTGGCTTCCTTGGCGCAGAACAGCAGTCGATCCAGGTGCAGTCCGGTGCCGGGCCGCACGGTGTCGAGCCAGGCGCGTTCGCGCGGCAGGCTCACCGAATCCAGCACCCCGTCCGGCAGCGCGGCATGCGGTTCGGCGTCGATGCCGACCGAGCGGAACCGCAGTCGATGCGCGAGCGCGGCGGCTCGATAGCCCTCGCAGTGGGTGAGGCTGCCGACCACGCCACGCGGGAACATCGGCTCCCCGGTGCCGCCCTTGCCGATCGCGACGGCCGGTTCGCCGAGTTGCGCGAGCGCCTGCCGCGCGCAGTACCGCGCCCCGATGAAGTCGCGTCGCCGCTTCTCCACGGCCCGTGCGATCAGATGTTCTTCTCCCGGATGCGGTTTCAGGTCCTCGGGGTAGGCGGTCAGTTCCGCCGTCGCCACCCCGCTGGGCAGGATTCTGCCGAGTATGCGCGCCGACTCCGTCGCCGCGACCGCCTGCTCTTCGATGACCGCCTCCTACCCCCGCTGCCTGAACTACCGCACCGAGCCTACCGGGCGGCCGGACCACGATCGTCCGGCCGCGGGGCACAGCCGAGCCTCAGACCAGGCGGAGGGACACAGCCGAGTCTCAGACCAGGCCGCGGCGACGCTGCGCGTCCTCGCGCATCTTGACCGCGGCCGCCTGCATCTCCGGAGTGATCTTGAAGTGCCCACCCCACTCGTTGAGGGTGTCGCCGTAGTCCGGGACGGGCAGGATCTGGCGCAGCAACTGATCGGGCAGACCGCGGCGCTGCCATTCGCGCGGGTAGCCGAGCGAGACCTCTTCGAAGCGGACGCCGTCGTACCAGGTGGTGCGGGGGATGTGCAGGTGGCCGTAGACGGCGCAGACCACGTTGTAGCTGGTGTGCCAGTCGGAGGTGAGGTCGGTGCCGCACCAGAGCGCGAATTCCGGGTACCACATCATGTCGACGGGCTTGCGCAGCAGCGGGAAGTGGTTGATCAGCACCAGCGGGGTCTCCGCGGGCAGCGCGTCGAGGCGGCGCTGGGTGTACTGCACGCGGGCGTGACACCAGGCGTCGCGGGTCAGGTACGGCTCGGAGCTGAGCAGGAATTCGTCGGTGGCGACCACATTGCGTTCGCGCGCGATGGCCAGGCCCTCGGCCTTGGTGGTCGCGCCCTCGGGCAGCCACGAGTAGTCGTAGAGCATGAACAGCGGGGCCAGCGTGACCGCGCCGCCGTACTGTTCCGCACCCGCGCCCTCCCACACCGGGAACGGATCCTCCGGAGTGAGCACGTCCAGGTCGCGGCACAGCGTGACCAGGTAGTCGTAGCGGGCCGCGCCGAACATCTGCACGGGATCCTTTGCGGTGGTCCACAATTCGTGGTTGCCGGGCACCCAGATGATCTTGGCGAAGCGGCCGCGCAGGGTTTCCAGTGCCCAGCGGATGTCGTCGGTCTTCTCCCCGACGTCACCGGCGAGGATCAGCCAGTCCTCCGGCGAGTCCGCCTTGATCGCCTCGACCACCGGCTTGTTGCCCTGGTGACCGACATGAATGTCGCTCACCGCCATCAACTTCGGAATCACCCGTGGCTCCGCCTCTCTGTTCACGACCGTCATGGCAGCAACCACACCGGCCCCCAACAGATTCCCATGCACCGGTTGCCGACCGGTCAGCGCACCCAGCGCAGGCGCGCGTCCGGGCCGAATCCCGCCGCCACGGTGAGCACTCCGGCCGCGTCCCGGCGGCACGACGCCACCGCCAGATGGCACGGCCGCGGCAGTTCACCGGGAATCCGCACGCCGCCGTCGATCTCGTAGCGCATATTGGTGATCTTCCAGCGCCTGGCCTGCGGATCCTCCGGATCGACCGGGGGCGCGTCGGCGCGGGCCACCACCATCACCTCGGTGATGCCGACCGGCCAGTCGAAGGTCAGCAGCCCGGCCTGCTCTCCCATGCCGTGCACCGGGGGCATCCCGCTGGGGCGCGCGTCGGCCGCGGAATTCGCTACTGCGGTCTCAGGCGTCGCCGTGACCGGTGGCCGCTCCGGATTGCCGTCGGAGCGGCTCATTTCCGAGGCCAGCCCCGACACCGACGCCACCACCCCGTACACCGGCATCGGCCCGGTCAGCGCTCCCCCATCCTCGAGCGCGGTGCCCCGGGTACGCCCGACCACCCGCCACGAGCCATCGGTGAGCAGTCGGGTGACCCGGTACTCCACCTGTTCGGTCGACGACGGCGTCCAGGTGATCACCACGGTCCCGTCGCTCTTGCGACGAGCCGTCACCTGTCCGGGCGTCCCCACCCGCAGTTCGGCCAGCGCGGCGAGGGCTTCCGCATGATCCGCGCACGCCTCGAGCACACCCCGCAGCGCCCGCATCCGCACATCGGCCGGATCCACCGGCGCCGCCGCGAACAACCGCCCAGCCTCGATGACCGCCGCCCGCGCCCGCCCGGTCAGCAACTCCCGGCTGGCCCCGCGCAGATCCGGATTCGGCACATCGGCGGCCCGCCGCTCCAGGAACTCCAGGTGCTCCGCCAGCGCCTCGACGAATCGCCTTCCCGCACAAGCGGACACAGCTCCCCGCCAATGCGCGGCGGCCTCCGCCAGCACCCGCTCCACCTCTTCGGCCACCGCTCGCACCGCGGTGGCCCCCACCGCATCGGCCCCCGCGCTGCGCCGCGCGTCCTCCACGAACCCACCGGCCTCCCGCGGCCGCCCGGCCCGCAACGCCGCCCGAGCCGCCCGCAGCGCCGCCTCCCAGGGCCGCCCGTAGGGCGTCGTCTGCCATCGCGCCGGGGGCGGACCGTTGCGCGTGGAATCGCCTGCCGCACCGCCACTTTCCCGCCGCCAGGTCTCTCTGGCCTGATCTCCGGCCGTCCACGAACCAGTTCCCGAACCCGCGCCGGTCTGTTCGCCCGAGTTCGTCCCCCGACCCGCGTTCGTCGCCGTGCCGGCGCTCCCCGTGGACGTACCGCGGGCTCCTGAATCCACAGGGGAACCGCTCGCCGCAGCGGCTGTGCCTGTCCGGTAGGAGGTCTCCTCGCCGCGCCCCTGAGCGGAATCGCGTTGCCCTCGCGGGCGATCGCGGCGGGTGTTCACCCGGCCGGAACCCTCTGCGTCACTGGGCTTTCCACCGCCACCGGCGAGATGTTCGCGGCCTTCGACCGTGGTGCCGAGTTCGTCGGCGAGGCCGATGAGGATGCCTTCGGTGGTGGCGCGGTCGAGTCCGGCGGCGATGCCCTCGCCGATCAGGTAGTCGAAATCGGCTGCCACCAGCAGGTCTTCGACCAGGACGGCGGCGCGGACCTGGGGGCGGAGGCGTTCGGTGGCATCGTCGATGACGGCGTCGAGGTAGGCGTCGACCGTGGGGCGGCCGGGTTCGAGCAGGTCGCTGATGTGGACCAGGAGTTCGTCGAGGACCACGCGGACGCGGCCGGGCGGCAGTTCCCGGGTGCGGGCCCGCAAAGCCTCTGCGCGCAAACGGATCTCGGCGGTCTGGTGGGCCTTGGTGAAGTCCAGGCCGAGCAGCGCCAGCAGGGTGGGGACCGGATCACCGGGCAGCAGGCGATCGTACTCGCTGAGCAGTTTGCGGATCTCGTTGCGGCGCTGCGAGCTCACGCCCGGTGGGGCGGCGGGCACCGGCGCGGTGTCGTCGATGATGCGGTGCCGCCGGATGCGGGCGGCGATCTCCGGCAGGCTCAAATCGCCCATCCGGCCGATGTCCTCGAGGCCGGGGATCTTGGCGGCCGGAATGCCGCCGTGCCGCTGCACCAGCCGCTGGATGGCACTGTCGAGCATCTCGTAGCGTCCGGCGTCGCGACGGGCACGAGCCTGCCGCACCCGGTCGGCCTCGATGAGCCGGGAACTGTTGTCCAGCAGTGGTTCCGACAGCTCCTTGTGCACGTCCACCAGCAGCCCCGCGATCACCCGGTACTTGGGGTGGTCACGCTGCTTCTGCCAGAACGCCCACACCTCGTCGATGCGGGCGCGCACCTGCTCGTCGGTCAGCTGGGCGGCCTCCTCGAGCGGAATGTCGTACAGCTCGAAGGCGTCGGATTCCTCGAGTCCGCCCCGGCGTTCCACGGCGGCGAGGACGCGTTTGCGATAGTCGTTGGGGTCGAAGGCGCGCATCGGTTTTCGTTCGGCAGCGGTGGCGGTCAGGCGGGACGGCGGCGGGTGCGCTGCAACTGATCGAGCTCGCGGGCCACATCCGCCTGCGACAGCGTGGCGCCGGTCTGCACCGACAGCGTCAGCGGAATATCCGCGTCCACATGGTATGCCGTCACGTGCAGGACGCCGTCGAATCCCATCTCGAAGGTGACCCGGACCTCGCTGCCCTCCGGATAGCCGGGCGGAATATCGCGAATCCGCCCCTCCACCAACACCTTCGTGTCCTCGGGCCGCACCGAGGCGGCCTGCCCCTGCTGCTCCACGATGGTCAACTCGATCTGATCCTGATCGGCGCGCACCGTCCCGTAGGAGCGCCGCACCCTGATCGGCAGGGTCTGATTGCGGTGCACCAGCCAGCTGGCGGACAGCCCGTTGAACGGATCCAGCGCCAGCACCCCGAACCCGCGCGAGACCACGGTGTCCACCTGGACCTCGATCATCCTGCGCACCAGGCTCACCGGCTGCCCGAACGAGTCGGCGACCCGCACCAGCGAGGCCTCCAGATCGCGCGGGTCGGCGTCGTCGAGACTCGCGCCGTCGCGCAGCCGCCCACGCGTCACCAGATCGGCGGCCACCAGCCGCTCCATCTCCAGCTTCTCGCCGTAGAGCGCGGCCCCGCGCGCCACCGACAGGTCGGGATCGCGTAGCTCCCCGGCCAATCCGAGTTCCTTGTGCAACTGCTCGGCCACCATCGGCATCCGCGAGGAACCGCCGACCAGCAGCAGCCGGTCGATGTGCGAGGCACCCCGCTGATCAGCCGCGGCCAGCACCGCTTTGGTCAGGTCCAGGGTGCGCCGCATGAGCGAGGCGGTCAGCGACTCCAGTTCGGTGCGAGTCAGCGTGATCACCGCCCGCGCGCCGTCGTGCGCGACCACCACCTCGGTGCTCTCGGCGGTGGTCAGATCGCGTTTGGCCTGTTCGGCGGCCAGCACCAGCAGCTGGGAGCCGACCGAATCATCCAGGGGGTCTTCGGCATCCGGGTTGTCCGCGCAGAACTGCTGCGAGAGATACAGTGCGATCCGCTCGTCCCAGTCCGCGCCGCCGAGCTGGTGGTCGCCTTCCACCGCGAGCACCGCGATGCGCCGATCGGACAGTTCGATCACGGTGGCGTCGAAGGTGCCGCCGCCCAGGTCGTAGACGAGCACGGTCTCCCGCGCCGGACCCTTGCCGACCACCACGCCACCGTCGAGGCGGCCGAACCCGTAGGCCAGCGCCGCCGCGATGGGTTCGGACAGCACGCCCGCCACATCGAGCCCGGCGTACGTCCCGGCCTGGATGGTGGCGCGGCGCTCCTCGTCACCGAAGTAGGCGGGCACCGTGATCACCACCCGCTGCACCGCGCCGCCGCCACCGAATTCGGCATCGGCGGCAAGGCTTTTCAGGATCAGCGCCGACACCGCCGGGGCCGACCACAGCTGCCCGTGCGCACCGAAACGCCATTCCGCATCCCCCATGCGGCGTTTCACCAGGGTGCAGACATGTTCGGGATCCAGGCGGGCCTGACGACGCGCGCCCTCACCCACCACGTGGTCGGTGCCGGAGGCGAACAGCACCACGGAGGGTACGGTCGGTTCACCGTTCATACCGATCAGGACTTCCGGACGACCATCGGCATCGATTGCGGCAATTGCCGAATTCGTTGTGCCCAGATCGATTCCATAGACCCCCATGGCGGCGATCGTATCAGCCGGGACCGACGGCTGCGTCTATCGTTCCAGCATGACCGAACCTGCCGCGGCACCGGAGATTTCCGACATTCCGCCGTCGATGCCGGCGACCGCCGTCGACCGCATCACCGAACGCATCGACGATCTGGCCCGGGTGGTCGCCCGGCAGGCGGCAACCCTGGAGCGACTAGCCGACGAGGCCAAGAGCAAGACCCGCGACGAGCGCGCCGACTCCGACGCTCCGCTGATGCGCGACCTGTTCGCCCTGCACGGTTTGGCGCAGACCTTCGCCTCCACCTCCAATTCCGAACCCGATCTGCAAGGCTTCGCGGCGATGGCGCGGCGGGTGGAGCGCATGCTGGTCGAGCGCGGCGGGCAACTGGTGACACCGTTCCGCGGCACCGATTTCGATCCGGCCACCATGGAGGCCGCCGAACTGGCCGACACCGACGATCCGGCTTCCGACCGGACGGTCGAGTCCGTTATTCAGCCGGGTCTGACCATCGGCGATCGCTCGATTCGCCCGGCCAAGGTCGTGGTGCGCCGCTATCGCGGAGCCCCGGCAGAAAACTGACACTTGTTCTATTAATCAGGAGTGCTTAACCTCGGGCATGACAGGCACCGCCTCGGGCGCGGGGCGGCCGCTCGCGAGCCACCGCGGAGGACGCAGATGAAACAGCAGGTCCGGACCATCGATGTCGGCGAACCCATCACCCGCTACGCCCGCGGCTGGCACTGCCTGGGTCTCGCGGAAACCTTCCGAGACGGAAACCCGCACTCCATCAACGCCTTCGGCACCAAACTGGTGATCTGGGCCGACCGCAAGGGCGCGCTGCACGTCCTGGACGGCTACTGCCGCCACATGGGCGCGGACCTGTCCTACGGCAGCGTGAAGGACGACAATATCGCCTGCCCGTTCCACGATTGGCGCTGGCGCGGCGACGGCAAATGCGCCGCCATTCCCTACGCGCGCCGAGTACCGCCACTGGCCCGCACGCGCTCCTGGACCACCTGCGAGGAGAACAAACAGCTCTTCGTCTGGAACGATCCGGAGGGCAATCCGCCGCCGCCCGAGGTCGCCATCCCGCACATCGAGGGCATCGATACCGACCGGTGGAGCGACTGGGACTGGAACACCCTGCTCATCGAGGGTGCGCACTGCCGCGAAATCATCGACAACAACGTCGATATGGCGCACTTCTTCTATATCCACTACGCGTATCCGGTGTTCTTCAAGAATGTCTTCGAGGGCCACGTCGCCACCCAGTTCCTGCATTCCAAGGGCCGCCCCGACATTCACGCCAAGTCGAACTATTCGCAGGAGATGTCGCTACTGCGTTCAGAGGCTTCGTATTACGGGCCGTCCTACATGATCAACACGCTGCACAACGACTTCGGTGAGCACACCGTCGAGGTGGTGCTGATCAACTGCCACTACCCGGTCAGCCCGAATTCCTTCGTGCTGCAATGGGGTGTGAGCGTGCAGGCCATCGACGGGCTGCCGCCGGAGAAGTCGGCGCGGCTGGCCAAGGCGTTCGGCAAGAGCTTCGGTGTCGGGTTCCTCCAGGACGTCGAGATCTGGAAGCACAAGACGCGCATCGACAATCCGCTGCTCACCCAGGAGGACGGGCCGGTGTATCAGCTCCGC
This sequence comes from Nocardia sp. NBC_00511, assembly GCF_045161165.1. NCBI lineage: Bacteria > Bacillati > Actinomycetota > Actinomycetes > Mycobacteriales > Nocardiaceae > Nocardia > Nocardia sp. NBC_00511. The sequence goes on along the minus strand of NZ_CP107849.1, from coordinate 684,852 downwards.
CGCTGGTACGAGCAGTTCTATGTGGACGTCGCCGACATCACCCCGGATATGACCAACCGCTTCGAATTCGAGGTCGACACCACGCACGCCAACGAGAACTGGCAGGCCGAGGTCGCCGCGAATCTGGAGAAGCAGGCTGCCGCACAGGGCAATTGATCAAGGGGCGCCGGGGCGGGTCACGCCATCCGTCCCGGCACTTCCGCGCCGACGCGCGCCCAGCGCCCGGACAGCGCTCGCCAGCAGACCGCGATCAGGCGTAGCAGCAGGAACGCGACGAGTCCGGTCCAGATTCCGCCGATTCCCCAGTCGTAGGCCAGCGACAGCCAGATCATCGGCAGGAAGCCCAGCAGTGCCGAACCCAGGGTGGCATTGCGCAGGAACGCCGCGTCGCCCGCGCCGAGCAGCACGCCGTCGAGCGCGAAGACCACCCCGCCGATGGGGATGATGGCGACGAAGAACCACCACGCCACCTGCGTCCGGTCGAGCACCGCCGGATCGCTGGTGAACAGCTGCGGAATCACCGAGTGGCCCGCCGCGAACAGCGCCGCCAGCACCACCGCGAACACCGTCGACCAGCCGGTGATGCGCCGCGCCAAACCCTGTGCGCCACGCGCGTTTCCGGCCCCCAGCGCCGCCCCGACCAGGGTCTGCGCCGCGATGGCGAGGGAGTCGAGGGTCAGCGACAGGAAGTTCCACAGCTGCAACACCAGCTGATGCGCCGCCACCGAAGCCGCCCCGAACCGCGCGGCCACCGCAGCCGCCGATACGAAGCACGCCTGGAACGACAGACTCCGCACGATCAGATCCCGCCCCAGCACCAACTGTGCCTTCATGATCTCGATATGCGGTACCAGCGGCACGTGCGAGCGCAGCAGTGCCCGCACGAACAGCACCCCCGACACCAGCTGCCCGGCCAGATTGGCGATCGCCGACCCCTCCAGTTCCAGTCGTGGCGCCCCCAGTAGCCCGTGCACCAGCACCGGGCACAACACCCCCGAAAGCGCCAGCCCCGCAACCACATACAGCAGCGGCCGCCGCGTCTGCTGCACCCCGCGCATCCACCCGTTGCCCGCCATGGCCAGCAGGATCAACGGCACCCCGAACAGCGCGATCCGCACCCACGACTCGGCCCGCCCGGCGATCTCGTCCCCACCCGCGATGGCCCGGGTGATCGGCCCCGCCAGCGCCTGGATCACCACCAGGATCACGACGCCGATCCCCACCCCGATCCAACTGGCCTGCACCCCTTCGATCACCGCCCCGCGCTCGTCCCCCGACCCGTGCCGCCGCGCCGCCCGCGCGGTGGTGCCGTAACTCAGGAACGTCAACTGCGTACTCACCTGCGCGAGCACCAGCCCACCCACCGCGAGCCCGGCCAGCGCCAACGCCCCGAGCCGCCCCACCACAGCCATATCCCAGAGCAGATAAACCGGCTCCGCGACAAGCACACCCAGCGTCGGCACCGCGATGGCGAGAATCCGCCGCGGCCCCGCCTGCACCGCCGCCTCCCCCGAGGTCACCACCGAGTCCCCGTCGGTCCCCGACGCCGGTTCCCCACTCGTCTCACCCACACCGCGCATCCGTTCACCATGGCATATGCCACCGACCGAACGGTCCGGAGCAACACCGGACTCACCGGCTCGTCAGCGGGGGATCAACGAGCCGAGCCGTGGCCGAGTGCCCGCTATGACTGATTCCGGTTCACGGCAGGGCCTCCTCGACTGCGAGGATTCGGCTCATGGGTGGGCGGTCGACCAGGGAGACCGGGCTGACGGTGCGATGCCAGTCGTCTCCCTCGGGGCGGTAGCGGGAGAGTCCGACGCCGGAGTCGCGGATGCCGAGGCGGTCCAGGAGGGTGGCGACGAGTTGGCGGCTCATCACGGCCAGTTCGGGGGTCGGGCGGTTGCGGTGGATGCGGGTGCCGAGGTCGACCTGGGTGATGGCGCTCAGGCCGTAGCGCTGCCAGGTGTCGATGAGGATGCCGATCTCGACGCCGTAGCCGGGCGCGAAAGGGATGGCGGACAGCAGGTTTCGGGTGGCGGCGTATTCACCGCTCAGCGGTTGCAGGATCTCCCCGAGCTCCGGGGCGAGCGCGGTGAGCAGTGGGCGCGCCACCAGCTGGGTGACCCGGCCGCCGCCCTCACCGTCCCCGGCCGGATCGGTGCCCAGCGGCCGCCGGTAATACCCCTTCACCAGCTCGATGCCGTCCTCCAGCAGCAGCGGCGCGAGCAGAGCGGGCACGTAGAGCGGGCTGGGGTTCCTGAGGTCGGAGTCGAGGAACACCACCAGATCCCCGGTGGTGACGGCCAGCGAGCGCCACAGCACCTCCCCCTTGCCGGGGCGCGGCGGGATTCCGGGCAGGGCCTGCTCACGCGTGAAAACGGCAGTCGCACCGGAGTTCTCGGCGATCCGCACGGTGGCGTCGACGGAGCCGGAGTCGACCACCACCAGTTCGTCCACCAGCGTGCCGACGTAGTCGCGCACGACGGCCAGCACGCCCGCGATGGTGTCCTGCTCGTCGAGCGCGGGCAGCACCACCGACACGGTGCGGGATCCCTTGTGCTCCAGCAGTTCCGGCAGCGACCAGGTCCGCCGGAACAGCGGCAGGGCGGGGGCGGGTCTCATCGGGGATCCTCCAGGCCCGGGTCGAGATCGAGGGTGCGCAGTCCGGGCCAGGTCCGCGCCCACGGTCGGCGGGGGTCGTCGCAGCGCCAGATCACCGCGTTGCGGGTCAGGCCGGGGAACCCGAGCGGGTCGTCGAGCCGGGCCAGCGGCTCGACGGTGCGGAAGGTCCGCCACAGCATGGGTTCGGCCGAGGCCGCACCGACATACAGCACGGTGGTGGCGGATTCCGGTGGCACCCCGAGGTATCCGAAGCCGCGATCGGGGCTGTACACCGGCGGCAGTTCCGCCGAGGGCTGGTCGAGAAGCGCTGCCTGCCAGTAATTCTGGGTGATCACCACCGCGCGTCCGCGTTCACCGAGCCCGAGGGTGGCGGCCGCCGACCGCACGGCCGCGATCAGTTCGGGTCCGCCGTCCATGCCGTAGAGGCGAATGCGCGCCGACAGGTCGGCCCGATCGTGGACCGGTTCCCGCAGCGCCGAATGCGCCATCGGCAGCACGAAAACCAGCGCGCCACTGAAGGTTACGGAGGCGGCCAGCAGCGCCCCGCCGGTGGCCTCCGCCCAGCGCGGCCGCTCCCGGCCCACCATCCGCACCGCTCCGGCCGCGATCAGCACCGGGAACAGTCCGGCCAGATAGTAGGGCCGCGACACCGTGAACAGCACGAACGCCGACTGCACCAGCACGGCCACCACCACGAAACGGTATGCGCGCCAGGACGAGCAGTTAAGCAGCGCCCACAGTCCGACGATGGCCAGCACCGTCCCGGGCAGCCCCAGCAGCAGGATCTCCTGCACCGGCAGCCCCGTCGCTCCGCCGGTCGCCGCCCCCTGTTCGGCCGCGATCACCGGCCCCATCGCCACCTGCGGCCAGCCGTGCCGCGACTGCCACCACAGACCGGGCGCGGCCGCCGCCGCCACGAGCACCGCCGCCGCCCATGCCATCGGAGTCCGGAACAGCTGCCGCGGCCCGACAATCGCCGCACCCAGCAGAATGCCGCAGCCCAGCACCGGCAGCAGCAACTTCACCTGCAAGTCGACCGCGGCCACCAGCGCGGCCGCGAGCAGCCACCGATGCTGTCGAATCCGTGTCCAGCGCACCATGATCCACAGCAGCAGCGCCGAGAGCAGCGCATCGAACGCGAACGTGCACAGCGACGCCGCCGAGGTGACCAGGAACGGGGTCGCCGCATACGCCAGGGCCGCCGTCACCTGCGCACTCCACCCGCCCCCGAACTCCCGGGCGGTCAGCGCGCACACCCAGATGGTCGCCACCGCGCAGCACACCACCGGAAGCCGCTGCGCCACCAGGGAATCCGGCGCGATCCGGGCGAATACCCGAGCCAGCAGCGGCACCAGCGGCCCCTGGTCGACGTATCCGAACGACAGCCGTCGCCCGGCCGACTGGAAGTACAGCTCATCCCCGAACCACGGATAGCGTCCGGACCGCGCCCCGAGCAGCGTCCCGGCGATACCCACGATCAGCAGTAGCGGCCTGAATACCAAGTGCGGCAGCGCATTCTGCCCGCCGATCGGTTCCGGCACCGAGGCCTCACCGGCATCCGCTCCCCGGTCCACCGCCGTCATGATCGCCTCGCCGGCAATGCGAGAGTGAGGCAGGCCAGCGCGACCGACAGGGCCGCGATCGCCCACAGCACCGTGGTGATCGCGGTGAGCGCCCCGGCGGCGGCCAGCCGCGCGAAGAACACCATCCCCAGCGCCGCGGCCCCCACACTGCTGCCGACCTGCTGCACGGTGGGCAGCAGCCCCGACGCGGATCCCGTGGCGGACAAAGGAATCCCGGCGATAATCACCGCCGGAAGCGCCGCCGCGAACCACCCCATCCCGAGTCCCGCCGCCAGCACCGGCCCCGCCACCGACCCGATCCCCAGTCCGGACCCGAGCACCCGCACGGTGACCGCGATCGCCCCGACCGCGACCGCGAACACCCCGACCCCGATGGTCAGCACCCGATTGCCCCACCAAGCCGACAGCAGCGGCGACGACAACGCACCACCCGCCGCCCCGATCGCGAACGGCAGCATCAGTACCCCGGTCCGCGCCGCCGACCACCCCAGCCCCGCCTGCACCGTCACCGAGACGGTGAACAGCAGCGCCGTGAACAGTCCGTAGAAGACAGCCATCAGCACGGCCCCGACCGCGAATCCCCGCTCGCCGAACAGGTCCAATCGCACCAGCGGCTCGGTCCGGCGAAGCTGCCCGCGCACGAACCCCGCCAGCACCGGCACAGAAAGGCCGAGCATCACCAGAATCCAGAGCGGCCAACCCAATTCATGTCCGGCAGTCAGCGGGTACACGAGCAACGCCAATCCGATCACCGACAATGCCGCGCCACCGAGGTCCATCCCGCGCAGCACGCTCAAACCACGGGAATCGGCGGCAGCCTCGACAACCGGCACGAACTCAGCGATTCCACTCGGCGCGCCACAGCTCGCCGCAGCAGTCGTACCGGCCGCATCACGGTCGACCATCTGCTGCTTTAGGTTCTCGAAATCCGCAGTGGGACAGTTTATCTCGTGCTGAGCCCGCCTCAGGTCGACGAGCCCGATCGCCACTGCGGCGATCGGGACGTTGATCAGGAAGACCGTGCGCCAGCCCAGGCCCAGTGGATTCGCGTCGACCGCCAGGCCGCCGAGGATCGGGCCGATCATTCCGGCCAGCCCGGCGACCGCGGCGTAGATGCCGAAGGCGCGGTCGCGGCGGTCGGGCGGAAAGGCCGTCGCGATGATCGCGACCGTCTGCGCGGCGGCGGTGCCTGCCGCGATTCCGGCGACACCGCGGGCGAGGACGAGTTCTACCGCACTGGAGGAGATTCCGCACCAGGTGGAGGCGGCGGCGAAGGCGGCCAGCGCGATGGCGAACACCCGTCCCCGGCCGAGCAGTTCGCCCAGGCGGGCGGCGGTGGGGAGGGTGCAGGCGAAGGTCAGGCCGTAGACGGTGACGATGAGCAGTTGTGCCGCGTCGTCCGCGCCGAGTTGCCTTGCGACGGTGGGGATCGCGGTGTGCACGACGGTCAGGTCCAGCATCTGCATGAAGACCGCGAGCAGGCAGGCGGTCAGGGCCGTCCAGGCGGCCCGGGACACGTCATCCAGGGTCTTGCCCGGGGCGCCGACTGTCACGAGAGCGCGGGAACCCGGACCGCGTAGTCGCCGTCGGACACCACGGCATTGATCACGCCGGTGAAGGCGCCGATGTACTTGCGGACGGACTCGTGGGCCTGCGGGGTGTCGGGGAACAGCACGCTCAGCGTGGTCTCCTCCGGGAGGCGGTTGATCCAGACATACACCTCGCCGGAGCTGGCCGGGGTGGCGTAGAGGCCGCCTTTGATGCGGTCGAAGAGTTGCGCGCCGGGGAATTTGCGGACGTCGACGTAGGACAGCATGGGCGCGGCGAACCCGGGCCTGGTCCGAATGCCGAGGTCCGGCGTGATCAACTCCAGCACCCGGTGCAGGGACACGTCGGTGAGGTCCTTGGCGCATTCGGCCGATTCCTGCGCGACCGCGACCAGCCCGGCGAAGGTGGAGCCCGAGTCGACCGGCACCACCACCGGAATCAGGTTGGTGTACCAGCCCACCGACGCCTCCTCACCCGGTAGGAAGCGGGTATTGGCCGGTGCCAGCCCGAAATAGTTTGTCCTGCCCGACAATTCGTATTCGGTCAGCGCGAGTGCGGTGAACCAGCCGCCGACCACCCGCCCGCCCCGCGCCTGGCAGGCCTCCTCGAAGCGCAGCATCTCCGGTTCGGTCAGCAGCGTGGTGGTGGCCTGCGCGCCGGGCCGGTATCCGGCCGCCTCACCCAGGTCGAGCGGGAAGCTGGGCACGTCACCGTCGTTGTCGCGCAACACCTCCACCCAGCGGCGCACGGCATGCGATTCGAGGGTGAGGCGTTCGTTGAGCCGTCGCTCCCGAGCGCAGTAGGCGAGATGACCGTCCACCCGCGGCAGCGCCGTCACGGTGCCCGCCATCTCATTGCCGTAGAGCCACAGCAGGTCCACGCACGACAGCGCCTGCGCCACCCCGTCGGTGTGCAGATGGTCGACGGCCGCGTACACGGTGAACGAATCGGGTCTTTCGATCACGCCGAAGGAGAAGCAATCCCATTCGAACGGTCCCGGTGTCACGGCCTGCACGCGTTCCCGCAATGCCGCGATATCACTGAATTCACCGAGGTCCTCGGGAATGAATTCGATCGCGGCGGGATCGGCCACATGCCGGATGACGCGATCGCCGGAATCCCTTTCGAACCAGCTGGAGAACGTGTCGTGACGGCGCAGGAATTCGTTCACCGCCGCCGTCATCGCCCGCTGATCGGGTACGCCGGGAATATCGAACGAGATCATGCACAACCGGGAAACCCGCAGCGCCGCACCGGTGTTGCGATGCGCCGCCCGCAGGTAGGCCTCCTGCTGGTAGGACGGTCCGATCTCGTGTCTCGGCGCCTCCAGCATCTGCGCCCGCGATCGCGGCGACGCCGTCCAGGTGGTGAGCCGGCCCGGCTGCGGATGCCAATCGTCGAAAAGGCCGAATGCGACCATGAAATCCTCGATTCGTGCGGTGTCGGCTTCCGAGTGAACGGCATTCGGCGGTGTCCCCGCCAGCATCGCGATCGAAGTCTGTGACGATTCCCAACCTGATGCCACCCGCCGACCTGACCACTCCCAAAATGCGCCGGAAGGCATTGTCGGCACCGGATTTCCGACCTACCGTCACCGGCGGAATCGATCCGATCGACGCACCGGGAGTTCGTGGGTGAAATCGGCACGACTGTTCGTTCCGCTGGCGGTGGCCGTGGCCCTGCCGTGGCTGTCTCCGGCGCTCTCCGCGCACGCCGGCCCCGTCACGGCGCCCACGGTCCTGTCCGCCGCCCGGGCCGCACCCGACGACTCCCGCCTGCTCGCCGCCGACGACACCGGCGACCGGTCCCTGAGCCTGCGCGTGCACTCCACCGCGATGGCCGCCGACATCACCGTCGAGGTCCTGCGCGCCCCCGACGGCAGCACCCCCGCCCCCGTGCTCTACCTGCTCAACGGCGCGGGCGGCGGCAGTGACGCCAGCAGCTGGCCCGCCCAGACCGATATCGCCGACTTCTTCGAAGACAAGCAGGTCACCGTGGTCACGCCGATGGGCGGCAACGGCAGCTACTTCACCGACTGGCACGCCGACGACCCGGTCCTGGGCCGTCAACGCTGGACCACGTTCCTCACCCGCGAGCTGCCGCCGATCATCGATTCGGCGCTGAACGGCAACGGCGCCAACGCGATCGCGGGCATCTCGATGGCGGGCACCTCGGTGTTCCAGCTGGCCCTCGCCGCGCCGGGCCGCTACCGCGCGATCGGCGCCTACAGCGGCTGCGCGCGTACCAGCGACCCGGCCGGACGGCTGTTCGTCGATGCCGTCGTGCTGCGCTGGCACGGTGACCCCGCCAACATGTGGGGCCCGCCCGGCGACCCGGCCTGGACCGACAACGACCCCTATCTGCACGCGGAAGGCCTGCGCGGCACCGCGATCTACGTCTCGTCCGGCACCGGCATCCCGGGCCCGCTCGACACCCTCGACGGGCCCGGCATCCACGGCGACGCAGCCAAACTCGCCGCCCAGCTGACCAACGGCGGAGTGCTCGAGGCCATTACCGACCAGTGCGCCCGCGCGCTGCGCGACCGGCTCGAAAGTCTCGGCATCCCGGCCACTTTCGCGCTGCGCCCCACCGGCACCCACTCGTGGGGCTATTGGCAGCAGGACCTGCACGACTCGTGGCCGCTGCTGGCGAAAGCGCTACGTTCCTGACAGTCGCGAGAACTCGAGGCATGCTCGGGACATGATCACACTCGACACCGCCATCACCGCGGTCACCGTCTATCCGGACCGGGCGCGGGTGACCAGGTCCGGCAAGGCCACCCTGCCCGCGGGCGAGCAGCGGCTGCGGGTCGCCGAGCTGCCCTCGGGCCTGCTGCACGACTCCATCCGGGTGTCCGGGCAGGGCGAGATGACCGTGCTCGGAGTCGACATCGTCACCGAACGCCAGGCCGAACCCAGCGACGAGCAGGTCAACGAACAGCTCGCCCGAATGCGTGAGATCGACACCGCCATAGTCGAACTCGCCGACGCCGACAATGCTGCCGAAGCCCGCGTCACCTTCCTGAAGCGGTTGGCCACCGAATCCGCCGACCGCCTCGCCAAGGCCGACAACGAGCGGATCGTCGCGTTCGGCGACAGCCTCGAGGCCCAGTACGGCACCATCCACGCCGGGCGACGCGACCGGGAACGCAAGCGCCAGGAGCTCATTCGCGAACGCAAGGCCGTCGAACGGCGACTCACCGATTTGCGCGGCCGCCAGCATCCCGACACCCAGGCCGCCCACATCGCAGTCGAGGCGGCCGTCGAGGTGACCGTCGATCTCGAGGTCACCTACGTGGTGCACGGCGCGAGCTGGAGCAGCAGCTACGACCTGCGTCTCGGTGACGCGGGCCTGGCGCTGCGCTGGTTCGGGCTGGTGCAGCAGCACACCGGCGAGGACTGGCCCGAATGCCGGTTGCAGCTCTCGACGGCCCGCCCGTCGCACGCACTCGACGTGCCGGAGCTCGACCCGTGGTACATCGGCGTGTCGATGGAGCCGACCCGCTCGCTCGCGGGCTCGATGCCCTCGCCCGGCGGGGCGTTCGGCGCGGCGGCAGATATGGCGGCCCCCGCCCCCTCCGCACCGCAGATGATGGCGCGAAAGGCGGCCGTGCGGGAATCGGTCGCCACCGTCGAACAGGGCGTCACCGCAGCCACTTACACCCCGCAGCGTCCCGTCGCCGTCCCCTCCGACGGCACCGCGCATCGCACGGTGATCACCGCCCTCGACCTCGAGGCCGACCTCGACTACGTCACCGCACCGGTCCGCTCCCCCGAGGCGGTCCTGCGCGCGACCGTCCGCAACAGCTCCGACCACACCCTGCCGCCGGGCCGCGCGTCACTGTTCCACGACGCCGAGTATGTCGGCGCGACCACCCTGGAAGCCTGGGCACCCGGCGAGGAGCGCGAACTCGCGCTGGGCGTCGACGACCGCATCCGGATCGAACGAGAACTGGTGCGCCGCAACGCCACCAAGGCGACCCTGGGCTCCGCGCGTCGCACCGACGTGGAGTACACGATCACCCTCGCCAACCACACCGCGCGGCCCGCGGTGATCACCGTCCTCGACCGCCTCCCGGTCTCCCGCGACGCCACCGTCACCGTCCGCGACACCACCCTGAAGCCGCAGCCCACCGACCGCGACGATCTGGGCATCCTGACCTGGAAAACCACCCTGGACCCGCAGGCCCAGACCACCATCACGCTCGGCTACCGCGTCGAATCACCCAAGGGCGTCAAGGTTTACGGCCTGCCCGACTGACCAGCGGATCAGATCAGGTTCGCGAATTCCAGCCCGTCGAAGACCGTCTCGGCCGTGTTGTACAGCCCGTACATCGCGACCTCGGCGGCTCCGGCGGTCGCCGGAACCTGTAGCGCCAGCCCCGAGGTCAGCGACGTGCCGCGCACGCTCTGGAACATCAGGTAGCTCGTATTGCCCTCTCCGAGTGCGATATCCGCGACCGGCCCGACGAAGTACAGCCCGAAGAACCCGGCCAGCTTCGCCCCGTAGATGGCGTGCAGCTCATCGGTGATGTGCCCGGTGGTGTTGATCAGCGAATCACCGATGGCGAAGAAGTCGCGGGTGTTCTCGACCCGGGTGCCGGTCGCGGCGAGCGCGGCCGGGAAGTCGACCATCAGGTGCGCGTCCAGCGCGCTGGCGGCCACCCGGCCGGGCGAGCGGGAAGGGTCGGCGGCCATGTCGTAGTAGCGCTGCCAGCCCGGCGTCACCGCGCCACCGGTGAGATGCCCGTGCAGGTTGACCAGGTACTCGCGGAAGAACTCCAGGCTCACTGCGCGCGCCCACTGCGGGTCGTCGAAGTTCCCGGCGTCCAGCAGCGGGTTGGCGTCGTGCAGGATGCTGCGGTAGAAGACCGCGAAGATGCCCCGGCGATCACCGTTGCGGGTGAGGACCTCGGCGATCCGATCCATCCGCCGCGCACCGTCGTGCAGGTCGACGAGGGTGGCGGGGTCGGACAGGCGGGTGAGCTCGGCCAGTTCCGCCGTGTCGAGCGCGGTGACTGCCGCGGGCTCGGATTGCGGTGTGGCGGTGGCGGTTCCGGTCGAAACGACGGCGATCGCGGCGGTGGCCGCGATGAACATCGCGAGCCGCGATCTCTTCATCATTGCTGTCAACTCTCAGGGCACAGGGAATGGGTAGCCCAGAGTTTGCCAATCATCGTGGCAATAGCAAAATCGGATAACACGTGGTCGAAGATGATTCAGACCACCGAATTCCCTTGGCGACGGCCATGATCGGCCGCCCCGCGCCCTACTCGACCGGTCCCCGGACCGTGTCGCGTCTCACTCTCCGGCGCTTGCCAAGCCCAGTTGAGATCGCAACGCGGAGACCAGTTCCGCCTCGGTGCCGGTGGTCGTGTAGCCCGCCGCATAGCGGTGACCGCCACCACCCAGCGCGGTGGCCACGGCGGCCACATCGACACCCGGCGAACCATCGGCCGCCGCATGCGAACGCAACGACACCGTCCACAGCCCGGCGGTGCGCGTCTCCTTGAAGACAGCGGCCACCTGAGCCTCACCGGTGGTGCGCAGCAGATCGATGACGCTCTCCACCTCCTCGGAGCGAACCCCGGGGGTGTCGGCGCGATGCACGTAGGCGTACACCAGACCCGCGCCGTGCGCCGCCTCCCGATCCAGCTGAGCCGAGCCCAGCACCCGAGAAAGCATCGGCAGGAAAGCGAAAGGATGGGTGTCCATCAGGGTGCGGGTGATGGTCGCACCGTCGATACCCGTGGACAGCAGCCGCTCGGCCAAGGCATGCGAGCCCTCACGAACCCACTTGAAAGAGCCGGTGTCGGTGACCAATCCGGCATAGAGGCAGTACGCGATATCGCGATCGATCGGCTCACCCCAGGCGTCCAGCACCCGCGCCACGAGACCGGCCGTCGATTCGGCGTCCTCGTCGACCACGTTGACCGCGCCGAAACGCGTATTGGAGCGGTGATGGTCGAGCACGAGAGTGGTTCGCGCACCGGCCAACCGGTCGCGCAGCACCCCCAGCCGTCCCGCACTGCCGCAGTCCACCGTCACCAGGACATCCACCTCACGGGGCACCTGATCGACGGAACGCCGCAATTCGAGCCCGGGCAGCCCGCGCATCGAGACCGGCACCTCGGCCGGTTCGGCGAAGGCCACCACCACCGGCACCCCGCGCCGACGCAACACCTGCGCCAGAGCCAGCCCGCTGCCGAGAGTGTCGGCATCGGGCTGGATGTGGCAGAGGATCGTCACCGATTTCGCGCTGTCGAGAAGCTCCACAGCCGGTGTCACATCGACGGGGGTCATGGCCGGTCAGGCCTCGTCGTCGTCTTCGTCTTCGTCCGCCTTGTACGGGTCCGCCTCGCCCGCGTAGCTGGCGCCGACCGCGGTCTGCGCCACCCGGGCGTCGACGGCGCGGGCCTTGGCCAGCAGTTCTTCCATCTCACGCGCGACCTCGGGCACCTTGTCCAGCACGAAGGCCAGGGTCGGGGTGAACTTCACCCCGGTGCCCGCGCCGACCTTGGACCGCAGGATGCCCGCGGCCTTGCGCAGGCCCGCATCGGCTTCCGCGTAGTCGGGTTCGGCGTCGATGGTCTCGCCCATGACGGTGTAGTAGATGGTCGCCTCGCGTAGGTCGCCGGTCACCTTGGCATCGGTGACGGTGACGAACCGCAGTCGCGGATCCTTGATCTCGTATTCGATCGCGGTGGCCACGATCGACGAGATGCGCTTCGCGAGTCGGCGTGCTCGGGCTTGATCAGCCATGCCCAGCCCTCCTCGTTGATTCAGTCTTCGGGTCCGAAGATGCGACGGCGTACCGACAGCAACTCTAACTCCGGACGATTCGCGACGTGCCGTTCACACTTGTCCAGCACCTCGGTCAGGTGATTCATGCCGTAACTGACCATTGCCACACCGAGCAACGATCGCCGATACCGGTCATGCTCTCCGCCCTCGGTGACGCTCACCTCGAACCTCTTGAGGTCGGCGAGAATCGGGCGGATGACAGAGCGCTTCTCCTTCAGTGAATGCACGTCACCGAGCAAGATATCGAATTCGAGCGCTCCGAAAAACAGTTTTTCAGTCATATGAACGCGCCCCGGGAAATGCGCGCACCGTTACCCGGAAAGGGAAGGGGCACAACCCCGCCGGGCCCAGAGGACCCGGCGGGATCGTGTACTGCTACCTAGTCGCGCGGCTTTTCGCGAAGCTCGTAGGCCTCGACGATGTCGCCCTCGCGAATATCGTTGTAGGTCAACGTCATACCGCATTCGTAGCCTTCACGAACCTCGGTGGCGTCGTCCTTCTCGCGTCGCAGCGACGCGATGGTGACGGTCTCGGCGACCACGACATTGTCGCGGATCAGGCGCGCCTTGGCGTTGCGCTTGACCGAACCCGAGGTCACCCAGCAACCGGCGATGTTGCCGAACTTGGAGGAGCGGAAGATCTGGCGGATTTCCGCCCGACCCAGCTCGACCTCTTCGTAGATCGGCTTGAGCAGACCCTTGAGGGCCTTCTCGATCTCGTCGATCGCCTGGTAGATGACCGAGTAGTAGCGGATGTCCACGCCTTCGCGGTTCGCCAGCTCGGTCGCCTTGCCTTCGGCACGGACGTTGAAGCCGATGATGATCGCGTTGGACGCCGACGCCAGGTTGACGTTGGTCTCGGTGACGCCACCGACACCGCGGTCGATGACCCGCAGTCGCACCTCTTCGCCGACATCGATACCGAGCAGCGCCTCTTCGAGGGCCTCGACGGTACCGGAGTTGTCGCCCTTGAGGATCAGGTTCAGCTCCGAAGTCTCCTTCAGAGCGGCATCCAGATCTTCCAGGGAGATCCGCTTGCGGCTGCGCGCTGCCAGGGCGTTGCGCTTGCGAGCGTTGCGGCGATCGGCGATCTGACGGGCGATCCGGTCTTCCTCGACCACGAGCAGGTTGTCGCCTGCGCCGGGCACCGAGGTGAAACCGATGACCTGGACGGGCCGCGACGGCAGGGCCGCCTCGACGTCGTCGCCGTGCTCGTCGACCATGCGGCGGACGCGACCGTAGGCGTCACCCGCCACGATCGAGTCGCCGACCCGCAGGGTGCCGCGCTGGATCAGCACGGTCGCCACCGGGCCACGGCCGCGGTCGAGGTGGGCTTCGATCGCCACACCCTGCGCGTCCATGTCCGGGTTCGCCCGCAGATCCAGGGACGCGTCCGCGGTCAGGACCACGGCCTCGAGCAGCTGCTCGATGTTGGTGCCCTGCTTCGCCGAGATGTCCACGAACATGGTCTCGCCGCCGTACTCCTCGGCGACCAGACCGTATTCGGTCAGCTGCTGGCGAATCTTCTGCGGGTTCGCGCCTTCCTTGTCGATCTTGTTGACCGCCACCACGATCGGCACATCCGCGGCCTGCGCGTGGTTGATGGCCTCCACCGTCTGCGGCATGACGCCGTCGTCGGCCGCGACCACGAGGATCGCGATGTCGGTGGCCTTCGCACCACGGGCACGCATGGCGGTGAACGCCTCGTGACCCGGAGTATCGATGAAGGTGATGAGACGGTCGTCGTTGTTGACGTGCGTCAGCACCTGGTAGGCGCCGATGTGCTGGGTGATACCGCCGGCCTCGCCCTCACGGACGTTGGCCTTGCGGATGGTGTCCAGCAGTCGGGTCTTACCGTGGTCGACGTGACCCATGACGGTCACGACCGGCGGACGGATCTGCAGGTCGTCCTCGTCGCCCTCGTCCTCGCCGTAGGTGAGGTCGAAGTTGGCGAGCAGCTCGCGGTCCTCGTCCTCCGGAGAGACCACATGCACGATGTAGTTCATCTCCGAGCCCAGCAGCTCGAGGGTCTCCTCGTTCACCGACTGGGTTGCGGTGACCATCTCACCGAGGTTGAACAACGCCTGTACCAGCGAAGCCGGGTTGGCGCCGATCTTCTCGGCGAAGTCGGACAGCGATGCGCCACGGGCGAGGCGAACGACCTCACCGTTGCCGCGCGGCAGCCGCACGCCACCGGCGATGGGCGCCTGCTGGTTCTCGTACTCGGCGCGCTTCGCCCGCTTCGACTTACGACCCTTGCGGGGCGCGCCACCGGGACGACCGAAGGCACCCGCGGCACCGCCGCGACCACCACCGGAACCGGGACGGCCACCGCCGCCACCGCCGGGACGACCACGGAATCCACCCGGAGCACCACCGGTACCCGCACCGGCACCGGCACCCGGTGCACCACCGGGAGCGCCGCCACCGCGGTAGCCACCGCCACCGCCGCCACCGGGACGACCGGCACCGGCGCCACCGGGACCACCCGGACGGGCCGGACGGCCTGCGCCACCCGGACCGGCCGGACGCTGAGCGCGCGCGGGCATGGCACCCGGGTTGGGGCGAGGCGGCATCGAGCCGGGGCTGGGACGCGGTCCACCGGGACGGGGACCACCCTGACCGGCGGCCGGACGCGGACCACCCTGACCCGGAGCCGGACGGGGACCGCCCTGACCCGGAGCCGGACGGGGACCACGATCCTGCTGACCACCCGGACGGGGGCCACGATCCTGCGGGCCGGGACGCGGGCCACCCTGGGCCGGACCCGGACGCGGGCCGCCACCCTGCTGCTGGCCGCCACCCGGACGCGGAGCCGGCCGCGAGGCCGGACGCTCGGGAGCCGAGGAGAACGGGTTGTTACCGACGCGCGGAGCCTTCGGGCCCGGCTTCGGACCGGCCGGACGCGGCGCGGCCGACGGGCTGCTGGGAGCCGAGCTCTGCGGGGCGGCCGGAGCCTGACCCTGCGGCTGCGCGGGACGCGGCTGGCTCGGACGCGGGGCATCCGAACGCGGAGCCGGAGCGACCGCCGGAGCGGAAGCCGCGGCTGCTGCCGGAGCGGAAGGCGCTGCGGGAGCAGCGTTTTCGCGAACCGGCGGCTTCGGCGCAGCGGGACCCGGACGGGCCGCCGACGCCGGACTGACGGAAGGCGCTTCGGACCGCGCGGCCGGGGTCGCCTGCTCAGCAGACACCGCGGGCGCGGGACGGGGCGCGGGGGCCGGAGCCGGGGCGGGCGCCGGAGGACGGGGTCCGGGGCGCGGTCCACCCGCGGCCGGGGACGGCTTGGAACCCGGGGCGCCGGACGAACCGGAACCGGGCTTGGACGCCGACTTCGCGGAACCGTTCGACGCGCTCTTGGGCTGGAACGATTCCCGGAGGCGACGCGCGACGGGTGCTTCCACCGTCGAGCTCGCCGACTTCACGAACTCGCCCTGCTCCTTGAGCCGTGCGAGTAGTTCTTTGCTCGTGACACCGAGTTCTTTAGCCAACTCGTGCACGCGGGCCTTGCCTGCCACTGCTCTCCTCACTCAGAGGTCGAGCGCAGCAGCCCGTTTCACGACGGGGCGCCCGCACGACCTCGACTAATTTCGAAGGCCGATCATTTCTGGGACTTCACGGTTTGCTCATGAGTGCTCGTGCCTGTTCTCTACGTAATGCTCCAGGGCTGAGATATCCAGATGTCCGGACACTCGTAGTGCTCTGCCGAATGCTCGGCGCCGAACTGCTTGGCTCAGACAAGACGAAGTGGGGTGCAACCAGGCACCCCTTCCGGGAAGTCTGCGCCGCGGATCCGGAATGACCGCCAGCTCCTGCCCATCTTCGGCAGAACCTTGCGCCACGACCCGCATCAGATCGGCAGCCAGCTCGCGTCTGCGACATCCTATGCAGGTCCGAACGGGTTTCGAGCTATCCGATTCCCGCTCGGCGCGCAGAGAAGCCGAAGACTCGTGCTGAGCCTGCGTCCACTCTACCGCTGTCACGTCCCGATCTCCGCATCCGTACCCCTTGGAAGTTACCAACCTGTCATCCGAGGGGTCTGTTTCACAAATTTCGGGACCGGCTCGGCCGGACGCGTCCGGCAAGATCAACCCCGGTGTGACTCGCCGCCACCGGCCGCCGCGGCGGGCCTGGAACCGCCCTGGGAATCAGCGGCCGCATCACTGCGGATGTCGATTCGCCAGCCTGTCAATCGGGCTGCCAGCCGGGCATTCTGGCCCTCCTTGCCGATGGCGAGGGAGAGCTGGAAGTCCGGCACCACCACGCGTGCGGCCCGGGCATCGGGGTCGACGATGGTGACGGAGACAACCTTCGAGGGGGACAGCGCATTCCCGACGAAGCTCGCCGGATCCTCGGCGTAGTCGATGATGTCGATCTTCTCGCCGGCGAGTTCGCTCATCACGTTGCGCACGCGCTGACCCATCGGGCCGATGCAGGCGCCCTTGGCGTTGACGCCGGACACCGTGGAGCGCACCGCGATCTTGGAGCGGTGCCCGGCCTCGCGCGCCACCGCCACGATCTCCACCGAGCCGTCGGCGATCTCGGGGACCTCGAGGGCGAACAGTCGCCGCACCAGGTTGGGGTGCGTGCGCGAGAGGGTGATCTGCGGGCCGCGCGGACCGCGCGAGACGCCGACCACGTAGCACTTGATGCGTTCGCCGTGCTCGTAGCTCTCACCCGGCACCTGCTCGGCGGGCGGGATAACGCCCTCTGCCCCATGGGCTTCCGAGCCGATCCGCACCACGATGGTGCCGCGGGCGTTCATCCGGGCGTCGCGTTGCACGACGCCGCCGACGATATCGCCCTCGTGCGTGGCGAATTCGCCGAAGGACTTCTCGTTCTCGGCGTCGCGCAGCCGCTGCAGCACGACCTGGCGGGCCGTGGTGGCGGCGATGCGGCCGAAACCCTCTGGCGTGTCGTCCCATTCGGAGATGACGTTGCCGTCGGCGTCGACCTCGCGGGCCATCACCCGCACGGTGCCGGTCTTCTGGTTGATGTCGATGCGGGCGTTGGTCTGGTGCCCGTCGGTGTGCCGATAGGCGGTGAGAAGCGCGGACTCGATCGCGGAGATCACGGTCTCCATCGAGATCCCCTTGTCGGCGACAATCGCGCGCAGGGCTTCGATTTCGATGTTCATTCCACGATCCCTTCGGTCAGTGAATCGGACGCTGCTGTGTCGGTTTCCTCCCGAGCGCCGGGCTGTGGTCGCCCCGGCGCTACTCCCCCTGCCAGTTCGAGTTCGGCGGCGCCGGGTGGACTGAACTCCACCTGCACGACCGCGGATTCGATATCGGCCAGCGGCACCGTCACCCGGTGTGGCTTCCGCTTGCCGCCGAGGACCAGCGCCACCTCGGTCTCGGTGGTGGCGCCCACACGGGCCTCGAACGTGCTCTTGCCCTTCTCCTCCGGTGATTCGGCGCCGGGACGGAGAACGATCTTCACCTTGCGGCCGCGGGCGCGCTGCCAGTGGCGCGCGCTGGTGAGGGGCCGGTCGATACCGGGGGTGGTGATCTCGAGCAGGTACGGGGTTTCGCCGAAGTCACCGGCGTCGTCGAGGGCCTGCGAGACCTCCTGACTCAGGTCGGCCACCGCGTCCAGGTCGGCGTTGTCGTCGCTGTCGACGATCACCTTGACCTTGGTGTGGGTGGTACCGGCAGCCGAAATCACGACGCCTTCGAGGTCGAATCCTCGGCGTTGTGCGAGACCAGCTAATAGCTGGCTCACCCTTTCCTCGGTCGGCATCGGCATGTGCTGCGGCTCCTGGTTCAGTTGTCACGGGTTGAGTTGTCGGTAAATCGGTACTGGTCGGGCGCGGTCGGTGGAACCGGTGCACCGCCGGGTGGGGCGGCGCCGGTGAAATACCGAACCGAAGGTCTAGCGTAACGCGCTGAAAGAGTGTAAAGGACCAGCCGACTCTCTCGACTTCGGCATGGTCGGCAGTGCGCCGCGGACGGCGTGTCACCGCCGCGATCACGGCGTGTCCGTTGGCGACGCGCCCGTGATGGTTGCCCATCGTCGCTGATCACACCCTATCGAAGCAACCTGCCGCAGCAAGCGGTCGGCGACGGCTGGCACGATGTACCCCGTGCCCAGCCTGCTCATCCCCGATTCTTCGACTCCCGCCGTGACTCGCCGCACCGCATTGCGGCTGGCGGGCGGTGGTGCGGTGGCGGTCGCCGCCGTCGGCGCGCTCACCGCGTGCACGAAGGACGACGCACCCGCCGCCCCGGATCCGTTGCTGGCACAGGAGACCGCGGCGCTCTACGATTCGGCCGCCGCCAAGGCGGCGATCGCCACGGTGCCGGATCGGGCGGGGCAGTTGCAGACCATCTCCGATCAGCGTGCCGCGCACGCGAATACGCTGCGCACCGAGATCGACCGGGCCGTGGGCGTGTACGGGGACGGCACCACGCCGAGCCGCCGGGTGCCGCCGACCCCGCCTGGCGCGATCGTCTCGCCACACATTGCCGAATTGCGTACCCGACTGAGTGATTCGCAGCGTTCGGCCGCCGCCCTGTCCGCCACCCTCACCGGATACCGCGCCGGCCTGCTCGCCTCGATCAGTGCCAGTTGCGCCACGCACGCAGGAGTTCTGCTCGCATGACCACCGCTGATCAACAGGCGCTCACCGATGCGTTGAGCGCCGAGTACGCCGCTGTCTACGCCTACGGGGTGATCGCGGCCTACGCCAATCATGATCGCGACAAGTTGGTCGCGGAGTACACCGCCGCGCACCGGGCGCGGCGCGATTCCACCATCGAGTTGCTGAAGGCCAGTGGCGCAACGGTTCCCGAGCCGGCGGCCGCCTACACCTCGCCGATCGTGGTGAACGATCCGATCCCGGCCGCGAACCTGGCGGTGACGGTGGAGTCGGATACCGCGGCGGCGTGGCGGTCGCTGGTGGAGCGGTCCTCGGACGACAAGCTACGCCGGACCGGGATCGACGCGCTCACGGAATGCGCTGTGCGCCTTGCCACCTGGCAGTCGATTCTGGGCGCCAATCCGATCACGGTCGCTTTTCCGGGTCAGGCCTGAGGTTCCCGCCCACGGACTGGGGCACCGGGAATTCGCCGGCTCCGCACCCGCCGTTTGCCTTTTCGATCAGGATTCGGCCATTCCCGCGCCATAGGGTCGGTGCGGCGTGGCCTTTCCCGGTTCGAAACTGGCGTGTATTTCCTGGTCGCGCAGCCAATTCCGGTGTAAGGGCGAGGGAGATGCTGTGGCGGTCGATACTGCCCGGGAAGAAAAAGCACTGCGCGAGTTGACGAGTCGCCTGGTGGAGCAGTACGGCGAGGCGCATCCACCGGATCGCGTGGAGGCCGTGGTGGGTGCGGTGCGCAAACGCTTCGAGGGTCATTCGGTGCGGGATTTCGTCCCGATTCTGGTGGAGCGGATCGCGCGGCGAGAGTTGGATCCGCTGCGCGCGAAGAACAATACCGCGCAGATTGTTCTGGCGAAGTCGGGTGGTGAGAATGGTTCTCCCGCCGCGCATTCGGCGGAGAGTTCCGGTGGATTCGCCGGTGCGGTAAAGCGTTTCGTTCCCGCGGGTCTCGCACAGAACAAGAAGGTGCTGGCCTTGGTGGCCGCCGGTGTCGTGGTGGTGCTGGCGATAGCGGTGATCATGGCTGTGCGGCAGCCGGATTCGTCCTCCGCGCCCGCCGCCGCTCCGGCGTTGACCACGGTGCACGGTGTGATCGGTTCGGAGAAGGCCGCGTTCTTCAACGACCCGCAGGTGGCCGACGCGCTGGCGAAACACGGGTTGAAGGTGGACTTCGAGCCCGCCGGTTCGCGTCAGATCGCCACCTCGGTGGACCTGAGCAAATACGATTTCGCCTTCCCATCGAGTGCGGCGGCCGCCGAGCGCATCCAGCGCCAGTCCGGGGTAACCGCGAAGTACACCCCCTTCTCCTCCCCCATGGCCATCGCCACCTTCAAACCGATCGCGGACCTGCTGACCCAGGCCGGAATCGTACAGCAGGGCGCGACAACAACTTTCGATGTCGAGAAGTACCTGTCGCTGGCCGAGAAGGGCACCCAGTGGAACCAGTTGGACGGCAACACCGTCTACCCGGTCTCCAAGAACGTCCTGGTAGCCACCACCGACCCCCGCACCTCGAACTCGGCCGCCATGTACCTGGCCGTCACCGCCTACGTGGCCAACGACAACACCATCGTCCGCGGCACCACCGCCGAAGACGCCGCGGTCTCCCGCGTCTCGCGCCTGTTCACCCGCCAGGGCTACACCGAATCCAGCAGCGACGGCCCCTTCCAGGACTACCTCGCCAACGGCATGGGCCCCGTCCCCATGGCCTGGATCTACGAGGCCCAATACGTGGACGCCGCAGTCCACAACCAACTCAAGCCCGACATGGTCCTCATGTACCCCAAACCCACAGTCCTCTCCCAACACACCGTCGTCCCCCTCAACGACAAGGGCGACAAACTAGGCAAACTCCTCACCACCGACCCCGACCTCCAACGCCTCGCCGCCGAACACGGCTTCCGCCCGGCAGACGCGTCCCTCTTCACCAAAGTGACCACCGCCCACCAGATCCCGGTCGACACCAACCTGGTCAACGTCGTAGATCCCCCCAACTACGACACCCTCGAACACCTCCTCGACGACGTCGCCAAGTCCTACAACTGACCGCCGACACAGGGCCGTGCGGTTCCGAACATGCTGCGCGGCCTTACCTTTCGAAGTCTGCACCCCACGATCCATCCGACCGGCCGGCGGCTACGAATCTCCCGAGAATGAGAACGTCAGTTCGAAGGGGGACCATGGCGAGTTGCGAGTGGTGGGAAGATCCAGAGGTCGGCCGAGCTACCATGAACGGTATGCCGACCACGCCTGTCGAGCGCCCTGACCTGCCGGAACGGATGACCTGGGAGGAGCTCGGGCAATTGCCCGACGAAATCGCCGGAGAGATCGAACTGTGGGATGGCCGCCCGGTTTGGCTGCGGCGCGCGCCATTCGAGCACCAGGAATACACGAATATGCTCTGGGCGGCATTACGCCGATGCGCACGCGCGGAGATGTCCCGGCAGCCGGAACGGTGCTGGCGAGTCGCCACCGAAACAAATATCTTCTTCGGCCGAGACGGTAAATCGGACTTCGTGACACCGGATTTCCTCGCCTTCCGCTGCCTCGAGCACGAGTACGAGGATGTCCGGGCCACGGATGTCCTGATGGTGGGCGAGGTGCTGTCGAAGTCCAATTCCGAGCAGGACATCGAAGCGAAGAAGTCCCGCTATGCCGCAGGCGGAATCCCCTGGTACTGGGAAGTCACCCTCGCCCGCAACCCCCGCCGGATTTCCAGTGTCCGAACATACGCACTCGAAACCGGCCACGGGACACTTCCGGACGGCGTGAGCCCCTTGCACCCGGCCAACTATCTCATCGCAGGTGAATGGATCGCCGACGTACATGACGGCATCACATTCGACTATCCGTTCCCGATCCGGATCACGTGGGAAGAACTCGAGTTCTGAGCCTCGGCATGCGGTAGCTCAGGAGCCCTTTATAAATCTCAGGTAGAAGGCGCCGAAGAGTAGGACTATGCCGATGTTGGCCATCAGGCGGGGCCAGGGGTGGTGTCTGAAGATCAGGATGTCTACGCCGCCTATGAGGATGATCATCGCGATCACGTAGAGCACGGTGGACGCCTGTCTTCCCATAGGTCAGTTTTACGCCATGCACCGCGGCTCGGGCAGCTGCCGTACCGGGCGGCTAGTGCGAGTAAGCCTCAGCGGGTGAAAACAAGTGCGGCCGATTCGATCCTCGGGTGGAACATGAACGTGCAGAACACGGGTTCGGGCTCGATCTCGTGCCGAGTCACCGTGGACGGGGTGGTCAAGGACGAGCAGACCGTTACCGGTTTCGCCCAGATCGCCCAGTGCACCATCACCAACTGACACCAAGATCGATTAGCTCGCTGAGAGTGGTTGTGCGGCAGTGCCATCGGCGGCGGCACTTCGTTTTCCGCACAGCCTCGAACGGGACTTCGATGATCTCGTGTGGTGGGTACCCATGATCGACTCGGAGCTGCCTACGATCTCTGCGGTCACCGAGACTGGTTCCCTCGATGACCATCGGTGGAATGCTCCACCTTTCGCGGGGTGCCCTGCGCCTGCTCTACCCATCCACTGGACACCGCAATCCAGGACTGGGGCGGGCGCAGGGCCCAACGCCGTTGCGGCAGCGGCATTCGCGGTCACGACTCGCGAGTGGTGGCGAATCGGTGTTTGTAGTCGGTGGGGGTGAGGCCGAGGTGGCGGGCGAAGGCGCGGCGGAGGGATTCGTCGCTGCCGAGGCCGCTGCGGCGGGCGGCGGCGGTGATGGTGTGGCCGTTGAGGATCAGTTGCTGGGCGAGGTCGAGGCGGACTCGTTCGATCCAGCGGGCGGGGGTGGTGCCCAGTTCGGCTTGGAAGAGGCGGGTGATCTGGCGGGGGCTCAGTGCTACGGCGGCGGCGAGGGTGGTGGCGCTGTGGTCGGCGGCGGGGTCGGCGTGGACGGCGTCGATGATGGTGCGCAGGGCGGGGATTCGCGGTGGCGGCGTGTCGAGTGCGGTCGAGAATTGGGATTGGCCGCCGGGGCGTTGGAGGTAGACGACCAGTTCGCGGGCGACGGCGCGCGCGGAGTCCGGGCCGTGGTCGTGTTCGAGCAGCGCCAGCGCCATGTCGATGCCCGCGCTGATGCCCGCCGAGGTCAGGTAGGGGCCATCGCTGACGTACAGGGCGTCGGCCACGACATCGATGTGCGGGTAGCGGTGGGCCAGGGTGGCGGCATGCCGCCAATGGGTGGTGGCGCGGCGGCCGTCGAGCACCCCGAGTTCGGCGAGCACGAACGCACCGGTGCAGACCGAGGCCACTCGAGACGCGGTGGCGGCCAGCGTGCGCGCGGCGTCCAGCAGTTCCGCGTCGACGCGATGCCGCACGAGATGCTCACCGCCCGGGATGACCAGGGTGTCGATCGGTCCGGCGTCGGCGACCGCGGTGGTGTCCAACGCGATGCCCGACGAACTGCGGACCAGTCCGCCACCGGGCGACAGCAGCACGGATTCGTAGCGGCCCTCGGCATTGTGCAGGACATCCACCGGCCCGGAGATGTCGAGCAGGGTGACCTGGTCGCAGACGAGGAATCCGACGCGATGACTCATGTCCGAATCTGTGGTTTGTTTGGCATTTTGGACATGGTGGGAGTGTAGCGGGCGCGGGCACAGTGGACACCGGACCCGATCGAAGGAGGTAGGAACGGTGAGTACGGAGATGATCGCCGGGGTGGCGATCCCCGACAGCGCGCTGGCCCGCGAGGCGACCCAACTGGTGCGAGAGGTGGCGTCCGCGTTGGTGTTCCACCATTCGCGGCGAGTGTTCGTCTTCGGGGCGCTGCGCGGGCTCGGCGCGGGGCTCGAGTTCGATCCGGAGCTGTTGTACGTGGGCGCGATGTTCCACGACCTCGGGCTGACCGAGAAGTACCGCACCGCCGATCAACGATTCGAGATCGACGGCGCCGACGAGGCCCGCCGGTTCCTGACCGCCCACGGCATCGACACGGCGGCCGCAGATCGGGTGTGGACGGCGATCGCACTGCACACCACCCCCGAGATCCCGCTGCACATGGCGGCGGAGATCGCACTGGTCACCCGTGGCGTCGAGTTGGATGTGCTGGGTATCGGCTACGACGCGATCACCGCTGCCGAACGCGCGGAAGTCGTTGCCGCGCACCCGCGCCCGAACTTCAAAACCGAGATCCTGGCCGCGTTCACCGACGGCATCCGGCATCGCCCGCAGACCACGTTCGGCAATGTGAAGGCCGATGTGCTCGCCCATTTCGTCCCCGGTTTCGTGCGCGGGGATTTCGTGGAGGTCATCGAGAATTCGGCGTGGGCGGAATGAGCGAACTGCCCGAAGTCGACACCGCCGCGGCGCGCGCCGCGCGAGAAGTGGCCCGCCGCTACCACTCTCCCGCCATGTTCAACCATTCGATGCGCTCCTTCCACTGGGCGACGACGCTGGCTCACGCGGAAGCAATCACCGTCGATCGCGAGCTGCTGTATGTCGCCGCGGCGTTCCACGACATCGGCCTGGTACGCGAATTCGACTCGTATGCACTCGATTTCGAGGATGCGGGCGGTCACGTCGCGATGGTCTTCGCCGCCGGTGCGGGCTGGCCCGCAGCGCGGGCACAGCGCTTGCACGAGATCATCGTGCGGCACATGTGCGCAGCGGTGGATGTCGATATCGATCCTGAAGGCCACCTGCTCGAACGCGCCACCTCCGTCGACATCAGCGGCCATGGCGTCGACCTGCTGTCTGCCGACACCCGCGCGACGGTGCTGTCACACTGGCCGCGGTTGGGCCTGGCCGAGGAGTTCACCCGCTGCTTCGAACATCAAGCCGGGCGTAAACCGCACAGCAGCCCGGCGACCGCGCTACGAAATGGGCTGGCGGACAAGCTCCGCGACAACCCGCTCGACATCACACGAGACCCCGCGCCGTAGCGTTCTCGGCCTGCGCCCGCACTATCCTCGGGAAATGCGCGAAATATGGCAGCCAGCAACAGGATAGTGCGGGCTGAGGCCGGTTCCGATCACACGCGACCTCAGGCGGGACTGAGTTCCTGTTGCAGGACGAGTGTTGGACTCCAGGGTGGGGTGTCGAGCCCGGCACGATTGGCCATCGCCACCATCCCGGGCAGGTCATCTTCCGCGAACGGTGGTGAACCCAGACATATTGTCGCGCTCACGAATTCGGTGAGCACGGCAGCGGTGAGGGTGCCACGCTCGGCATGGTCGACCAGACGATCGCACAGCGCCAGCACCTCGGCGAAATGTCCGTCATCGGCTTCCAGATCGGCGGCCATGTCATGGACCAGATCGTCACGGTCGAGGAAGCGGGAGATGCCGCATTCGAGGCCGTCGTCGGCGAGGTCGTCGGGATAGGGGGCGCGGCGCCAGGCGGCGTTGTCCCACCAGTAGACGCAGCCGAGCATGTCGTCGAGTTCCGCGAGGTCGGCGCGCGGCAGCCAGTCGGGTGCTCCGGCGAGCATGTCGATGGCGGGGCGCTCGGATTCGTAGTTGTACCAGCGCACTTCGCTGGCGTCGTCTTCCCCGAACAGCACCGCCCGCCCCTGCCCCAGCCAGGCCAGCGTCCACCAGGTGGATCCGCAGTCGTCCAGGTGCACCCCGGTCTCGTTGAGCCAGATCCCCGTCCGACCCGCCCCGCGCCGCTCTGCTTCCCGGTCGTATCCGGCCAGCGCCAGCGCGGCCCATCGAGACCACAGCACCCACGCGTCCGGTAGATCCGATGGCCTGCCCGGACGATGAATCTCCCCCACGATCGATATCCTCTCCGCCCGCTCGCACACTACGTCCGAGCCTGCGGCGCAGTGTAGTGGCGTGCACCGACCCGAAAGCCGCTCGCCGCCTTCTCGATGGCTACGCCGATCAACCGTCCTATGCGGTGTGGGACTGACGCGTTCTACGTTATAGTCACCATGACTTTAACTAAGGAGTGCTGGTGATCGACTGGCTCGGTGGAGTGATCCACCCACTGCTCGGGGTGGCGTACACCATGTTCGGGGAACCCGTCACCTGGATCGAGGTCTTCGGGTTCGTCAGCGGTGGGGTGTGCGTGTGGTTGACCGTGCGGCGGAAAATTTGGAACTTTCCGGTGGGGATCGCGAATTGCCTGTCGTTTCTGCTGCTGTTCGTTTCCGCGCGGCTGTGGGCGGACGCGGGGCTTCAGGTCGTGTACGTGGTGCTCGGGGTGGCCGGGTGGTGGCAGTGGTTGCGCCGCACGGAGAGTGGGCCGCTCGTGGTGACCTACGCCGCGCGCCGGGAGATGGGCTGGTGTCTCGCGTTCGTCGCGGTCGGGACCGGGGCGTTGTACCTGCTGTTGAAGGCGACGCATGATTCGGCTCCGCTGCTCGACGCGTTCACCACCTGCTTGTCGCTCGCCGCGCAATGGCTGTTGAACGCCAAGCGGATTCAGAATTGGTACTTCTGGATTGCGGCCGACTGCGTCTACGTTCCGCTGTACGCGGTCAAGCATCTCAACCTGACTGCGCTGGTGTACGTGCTGTTCCTGGGGATGTGCCTGGCGGGCCTGCGATCGTGGCGACAAGCGCTGGCCGAGGGGCCTGCCGAAACACCGCTGCTAGCAGAGGATTCCGCGGCATGACCGACTACCGGCACGGGTTGCTGATCGGGAAGTTCTACCCGCCACACCAGGGTCATCACGACCTGATCCGGCAGATAGCGCGGCAGTGCGACGAGGTCACGGTGCTTGCGATGAAGTCCGCCGCCGAGACCATCCCACTGACCGACCGTATGGCATGGCTGCGCGCGGAACATCCCGACGTGCGCATCGCCGGAATTCCCTGCGACGCACCGCTGGACGTCACCGACGACCAGGTGTGGGCCGCGCAGGTCGCTGCCATGCGCGCGGGGTTGCGGGCAGCGGGCGCATCGCAACCGGTCGACGCCGTCTACTGCGGTGACTCCTACGGCCCCGAACTCGCGCGGCGGTTCGGAGCGGTGTCGGTGCCGGTCGAGCGAACTCCCCTCAGCGCCACCGCGGTTCGGCGCGACCTCGCCGGGCGCTGGCAGGATCTGGCACCCGCCACTCGGGCCGGGTTGGCAACCCGCGTGGTGGTGCTCGGGGCCGAATCCACCGGCACGACGACGATCGCCCAGGCGCTGGCCGACCACTACGCGGCTCGCGGCGGCGAATGGGCGAACACCCGTTGCGTGCCGGAATACGGCCGCGAATACACCGAACTCAACTGGGCAGCCCAACCCGACCGTGCCCTCGATGAAATCACCTGGGACGCCGACGACTTCGATACCGTCGCCATCGAACAGACCCGCCGTGAACAAGCCGCCGCCCGCTCCGGATCGCCCCTACTGATCTGCGACACCGACGCATTCGCCACCGCGATCTGGGAGCGCCGCTACCTCGGCGCGGCAGCCAGACCCGCCCAACCATGGACCGAGGTCCCACCCCGCGCCGTCTACCTGCTGACCGACCACATCGGCGTCCCCTGGCACGACGACGGCCTACGCGAGGGCGACCTCACGATCCGCGCCGCGATGACCGACTGGTTCGCCGACGAACTGACCCGAGCCGGCCACTCCTGGGTCCTACTGACCGGCCCCCTCCAACAACGCCTCAACCTGGCCATCCGCACCGTGGACCCCCTCCTCGCCCTGGCCATGCGATTCGGCGAACCCATGCACGGCCCCGGCTTCGAACCGACGCCAGATCAGCAGCCCCGCAGCCGGTTTCATCAGCCGACCCGATAGCTTCGAGAGGTGTTCAAGGTCGAAATGCGGCGGAGATTCGAAGCCCGCCAAGGACTCACATCCCCAGCATGGCAAGCATCGGGCCGAAAGCCACTGACCACCTTCACCGTCACCATGCGTGTGGCCTTCGAGTTCTCCGACGATCAACTCGACGGCGACGAACGATTCATCGACACCGACACCCTCGAGGCCCTCCTCGACGACTACGCCAACCAACTGTCCCGCACCGCCTGGACCGAGACCTTCGACCACCGCCCAACCTTCGAGTACGTCACCTGCTGGCTGTACCAGCAACTGTCGCAACACATCCCGCAGCTGTCGTACGTCTCGCTCGACAACGAGACCATCGGCGTCACCACCGCGTACAGCAATCCGGCCTGAACCTACAATTCACCCCATCGATAGTCAGGAAACTGATTCTCGCCGGGCGCTTTGTAGGTTGAGACCGGTCTCGAGAGCCGTGGCATTCCCGTCGACACAGTCTGAGCCACTACAAGATCAAGGAGCTCTCACCGCGAGAATTTGTCCGAATCCACAAGGTGAGAACTCCTTGATCTTGGTTGTCAGCGGCGCCACACGCCGCTGGCGAGGAAGGCCGCCCAATCGTCAGCCGGGAAGGACAGGATCGGGCCAGTGCCAAGGTCTTTCGTATCGCGGACCAGGGTCGACGTAGCTTCGTGTCGCACCTCGACGCATTGGTTGCCTGCGTCGGAGCAGGTCGACTTGTGCCACTGGCCCATGACTGACTTGCTCATGTTTGGTACGCCCTAGCGCTGCCAGATGCCGCTGTCCAGGAAGGCTGCCCACGTGGCGGCCGGGAACTCCAGGATCGGGCCCAGGCCAACATCCTTGGTGTCACGGACCAGGGTGGCATCCAGCTCGTGGCGTACCTCCACACATGCTGTGCCGCTTTCCGACCTGCTCGATTTGTACCATGTGCCGAATGACGGGGTTCTCACGCTGCGTACTCCTTCGCGTACTGCGTCACCAAGTCTCTGGTCTCTCGCTCTGTCAACGCTACCTCGCAGAGGGCCGAAATGGTCGTCTCAAACTTGCCTACCACGTCGTCGCGCTCGTGGTAGATGCCCACGCCCTGAGCGCCTTCCACGTAGACGACGGAAGGATCGACGAATCCGTTTGCCAGCTTCGGGAACTCCAGCATCGTGAACGACTGTGCCGTCAGTCCTCGATGAACACCCGAGTCGAACCTGATCACTCGAATGCTGACGTTCGGGCGTTGCCCGACTTCTGCCAGCCAGCGCAACTGCGCCGACATGGCAGCTCCGTCGGCAGGCCGATGGTTCAGAACAGCCTCCGACAGTAGAACTTTGAGAAGGAACCCTTCCTCATCGATCCGCGCTTGACGTTGGGCCGTGAGTTCGATTCGACGCTCGAGATCTACGGCCGATACCGCAGGTCCGTCGATGTGGATCACTCCCTTGCGGTAGTCGGAGGTCTGCAAGAGTCCTGGCACCAGGATCATTTGGTGTGTCGTCACGATTCGTGCCGATGTCTCGAGCCTCAGATAGTGGGGAAAATGGGCCTCGTACTGGTCGGCATAGGGTCGCCAGAAGCCCCTCGAATTGCCTTGGAGCTGCGCCGCTTTGGCCTGTTCCTTGACCTCGTCCCAGAGGGAGAGAGCTTCCTCACGAGTTGCATCCGCAACCCCGTAGAACGCCAGGAGGTCCCGGAACTGGGAGGTGGCGATCTTGGTCGACAAGCCATCCTCCATCCGTAGCAACGTCTGCCGCGAAACCTCGATCTCCAAGCCTGCCGCGAGCGCGGTCTTTCCAGCCCCTTCACGAATCTGCCGAAGGAATCTACCGAATGCCCTGCGAGAAATCGTGGCTCCGCTCATTTCGTTAGCCTCGCTATTCGGGTTGGCACCTTTTGGGCCTGCTCAAATTGTGCATCCACCATTCTTCATGGCTTAGCTATTGTGCGCGTTCCAGATACGCAAGACTAGATATATTCACAAACTGCCAGCAGAGGCGACGGGGAGTCTAAATGAGCTGGGCTGCTTGGACTTTGATGGTCATGACCGCGTTCGAATCGGCATTCATCGGTGCATGCATGGTCGAGGACATCAGACATACCGGTCGGCACTGCAAGAGAACAGGAAGGCATCGGAGGTGAATCGATCGTGGATATGTTCGAGCGATTGGAATGCTGCGACGTAGCGGATGAAGAACCGGCGATGACTACCGCTGAGGCGATGGAATCGCTTGTGTTGCATCACGAATGCCTTACCGCGCTGTGTGAGCGGAAGATGGCGGCGGGGCAGGTTATCAAGACCGATGCGGAGAAGGTGGACTCTGCCAAGGTGATTCGGTTTCCGGGGAGCTGGACGGAGTCGGGCTGTGGCACGTGTGATCCGTGATCGGCATCGGGCGCCGTATCGGCGGCCTGCGACGCTTGTCGAGGCGAAGAGTGGACTCCATCGGCATCGGGCTTGCCATGAGGAGTGTGCGGCCAAGCAGAGTTATGCGAGTGCCGTCAGGGAGATGGTTCGCGCGCCTGGGATCGGGTGGAATCTCTGGCGGGAGGGCGGTGGATAGCGAAGTGGCGCACCACCCGGAGGTGATGCGCCACTTCAGCTTTGATGAAAGACCTGTCAGCCGCGGATCTTGGCTGCCACCGTTGCCACGGCGGTGTCGGCGGCCAATTCCTCAGCCGTTCCGGCGAAGCGGTCGCGGAGTTCGATCTTGCCTTCGGCCCAGCCGCGGCCGACCACGACCACGTACGGCATGCCGAGCAGTTCGGCGTCCTTGAACTTCACGCCGGGGGACGCGGTGCGGTCGTCCAGCAGCACCTCGAAGCCGAGGGAATCGAGTTCCGCCGCAACCTGTTCGGCTCCGGCGCGGGCCTCGGCGTCCTTGTTGGCGATGACCACGTGGACGTCGAACGGCGCGACCTCGCGGGGCCAGCGCAGGCCCTTGTCGTCGTGCATCTGCTCGGCGAGGACGGCGACCATGCGGGAGACGCCGACGCCGTAGGAGCCCATGGTGAGGCGGACCGGCTTGCCGTTCTCGCCCAGCACGTCGACCTGGAAGGCGTCGGTGTACTTCTGGCCGAGCTGGAAGATGTGGCCGATCTCGATGCCGCGGGCGGCTTCCAGGACGCCGCGGCCGTCGGGCGAGGGGTCGCCGTCGCGGACTTCGGCGGCCTCGATGGTGCCGTCGGGGGTGAAGTCGCGACCGGCGACCAGGCCGACGTAGTGCTTGCCGGGCTCGTCGGCGCCGGTGATCCAGCTGGTGCCGGAGACCACACGGGGGTCGACGAGGTAGCGAACGCCGTTGGCCTGCAGCGCCTTCGGGCCGATGTAGCCCTTGACCAGGAACGGGTTGGCCTTGAAATCCGTCTCGTCGAGCAGCGCGACCTCGGCGGGCTCGAGGGAGGTCTCGAGGCGCTTCTCGTCGACCTCGCGGTCGCCGGGGATGCCGACGCCGAGCAGTTCGGTCTTGCCGTCGGGGTGGACCAGCTTGACGAGAATGTTCTTCAACGTGTCGGCGGCAGTGACCTCGCGGCCCAGCACATCGGCGGTGTTGGCCCAGTCGACCAGGGTGGCGATGGTCGGCGTCTTGGGGGTCTCGTGCACGACGGCGTCGGCCTGGCCCGCGATGGCGATCTCCGGCGGGGCGGCCGTGATCACGGCCTCCACGTTTGCGGCATAACCGGATTCGCGGCACACCACATAGGTGTCCTCGCCGTTGGGGCTGTCGGCCAGGAACTCCTCGGACGCGGAACCGCCCATGGCGCCCGACGTCGCGGCGACGATCACGTACTTCACGCCGAGGCGGTCGAAGATCTTCTGGTAGGCCTCGCGGTGGGCGTTGTAGCTGTTCTTGAGCCCGTCCTCGTCGAGGTCGAAGGAGTACGAGTCCTTCATGATGAATTCGCGGCCGCGCAGGATGCCCGCGCGCGGACGCGCCTCGTCGCGGTACTTGGTCTGGATCTGGTAGAGCGTGACCGGCAGATCCTTGTACGAGTTGTACTCACCCTTGACGGTGAGCGCGAAGAGTTCCTCGTGGGTGGGGCCGAGCAGGTAGTCCTGGCCCTTGCGGTCCTTGAGGCGGAAGAGGGCGTCGCCGTATTCGGTCCAGCGGTTGGTGGCTTCGTAGGGTTCGCGCGGCAGCAGGGCCGGCAGCGAGATCTCCTGTGCGCCGATGGCGTTCATCTCCGAGCGGACCACGTCCTCGACCTTGCGCAGCGTGCGCAGGCCGAGCGGCAGCCACGAGTAGACGCCGGGCGCGATCCGACGCACGTATCCGGCGCGGACCAGCAGCTTGTGGCTGGGCACCTCGGCGTCGGCGGGATCGTCGCGCAGGGTGCGCAGGAACAGTTGGGAGAGGCGGGTGATCACGGCTCATCACCCTAGCCGCTGCTCGCTCGCAGTTCACAAGGCATTACCGTGTTGGCTCGTGCTGGTGCTGCTGCCTCCCTCAGAAACCAAGTCCGACGGTGGTTCGGGCTCCCCCCTGGATTTGGATTCCCTTTCGATGCCGCAGCTCACGGCGGTGCGGGACAAACTCGTCACGCAGTTGATCGCGTTGGCCGCCGACCCGGACGGCTCGCGGTCCGCGCTCGGCCTGGGCAAGGGGGCTGACGCGGAGATCGCGCGCAATGCCGCGCTGCGCACCTCGGCGACGCGCCCGGCGCTGGACCGCTACACCGGGGTCCTCTACGACGCGCTCGACGCGCCCGGGTTCACCAAGGCGCAGCGGGCGAAGGCGGAGGCCCGGCTGGGCATCGGCTCGGCGCTGTTCGGGGTCGTGCGCGCGGGCGACCCCATTCCGGCCTACCGACTTTCCGGTGGTTCGAAACTGCCGGGCCTGCCGACATTGCAGTCGCTGTGGAAGCAGGTGCTGCCCGAGGCCCTGCGCGAGGAGGCCGCGGGCGAGCTGACCGTCGATCTGCGCTCAGGCACCTATCAGGGCCTGGGTCGCATCCCCGGCGCGGTGACCACGACCGTGCTCACCGAACGTCCCGACGGCAAGCGAACCGTGGTGAGCCACTTCAACAAACACCACAAGGGGCTGCTGGCGCGGGCGCTGGTGCTCTCGCGCACCGAGCCGTCCGATATCGAGGGGCTGGCGCGGCTCTCGGAGAAGTCGGGTCTGCGCACCGAGATCGCCTCCCCCACCGAGCTGCTGATCCTGACCTGACCTCACACCCGAGTGGTAGGAAGAGAAGTCGTGGAACCCAAAGATCTGGACCCCGAAGTACTGGAGCTGGCGAGCAAGATCTTCGATCTGGCCCGCACCGGCGACGCCGCCACGCTCGGCGCGTACCTCGACGCCGGGGTGCCGGTGAACCTGACCAACGAGAACGGCGACACGCTGCTGATGCTGGCCGCCTACTACGCCCATCCGGACGCGGTGAACGTGCTGCTCGAGCACAAGGCCGACCCGAACTTCGGCAACGACAAGGGCCAGACCCCGTTGTCCGGCGCGGTGTTCAAGGGCGAGGACGCGATCGTGGCCGCACTGCTGGCCTCGGGCGCGGACCCGAACGCGGGCAGCCCGTCCGCGCGCGACGCGGCCGAGATGTTCGGGCAGACCAAGTACCTGTCGCTGTTCGACAGCTGAGGCGGACGGTCCGGACGGCAGGGTCGCCGCCCGGACCTGATCACCGCATCGGGCACGAATGTGGACCCGACGCTGCCGCGTGCCTACCTACTGGCTGCGCTGGTAGTTGCGGAACGCCGACAGCGCCCACCAGAACGCCAGTGCCGCAAGGGCTGTCAGGTATCCCAGATGCGCGGCCACACTGCCCGCGTCGGCGGTCCCCGCCAGGCCGCTGCGGCCGATGTCGACCGCCCAGGTGACCGGGTTGAACTTCGAGATCGTCCGCACCCAGCCCGGCATCAGCGCGGTGGCCATCATGCCCGAGGACAGGAACGTCATCGGCAGAATGATCAACTGCGACATGCCGATCAAGGCGATCTGGCTGCGCGTGGTCAACGCCAGCGCCACCGACCCCGCGCAGAATGTCGCCGCCAGCAGCGTCGCCGCCGCCAACGCCAACAGGATTCCGACCACACCGCCGGGATACCGTGCGCCCCCGGCGAATCCGATGACCAGCACCAGCGCCGACTGCACCAGTCCGATCACCAGCTGCACCAGCAGCTGCCCGGCGACGATCGCGCTACGCGAAACCGGCGCTGTCAGCAGCTGATTCATGACCCCGTTGTCGATGTCCTCGATATACCCGGTGCCCGCCCAGACCCCGGAGTACAGCACGGTCATCATCAGCACACCCGGTGCCAGGAAAGTGATGTAGTTGGCAGCCCCGAATCCCGGGATCTCCCCGACACTCTTGAATACCTGCCCGAACAACAGAATCCACACGATGGGCTGCAACAGGGCGGCAAAAACACCCCACGATTCCCGCAGCGTATTCATCATCCACCGCCGGAAGATCTGCCCGGCCGCGAGCAACCAACCGGCCGTGGGCAATTCGCGAACAGGAGCATAAGCGGTGGTCATGCCGCCACCTCCTGGGTGTGGTCGCCGGAGCGGTAGGAGCGACCGGCGTAGTGGAGGTAGACATCGTCGAGGCTGGGGCGGGAGACGGAGACCGCGCCGAAGGGGATTGCGGCGGCGTCGAATTCGGTGACCACTCGGCCGACTACGCCGGAGAGATCGTCGGTGCGGGCGATGAGGCGGCCGTTGGGGCCGTCGCGTTCGATGACGATGTCGCGCAGGGTGGGGATGCCCGCGCTCACCGTGCGGACGGCCTCGATGTCGGGGGCGAGGAGTTCGACCGAGACCGTGTCGCCGTCCAGGGTCGATTTCAGTTGGGCCGGTGTGCCTTCGATGACGGCGCGGCCGTGATCGATGATGACCAGGCGGTCGGCGAGTTCGTCGGCTTCCTCCAGGTAATGGGTGGTGAGGACCACCGTCAGGGCCGACTCGGTGGCCAATCGGCGGATCTCCGACCACATCTCGGCGCGGGCCTGCGGGTCCAGGCCGGTGGTCGGTTCGTCCAGGAACAGCACCTGCGGGGTGTGCACCAGACCGACGGCGACGTCGAGTTTGCGGCGCATGCCGCCGGACAGCTTGGCCACCTTGCGATCTCGCGCGTCGGCGAGCTGGAACTGGTCGAGCAGGGCGGTGGCGCGGGTCATGGCGTCGTGGCGGTTCAAGCCGTGCAGGCGCGCGGCCATCACCAGGTTCTCGAAGGGTGATTGCCGCGGGTCCGCGCCGGAACCCTGCGAGACGTAGCCGAGGCGATGCCGGATGGCGGCCGCGTCGGTGGTGACGTCGAATCCGGCCACCCGGGCGCTGCCGGAGTCGGCGCGCGAGAGGGTGGTGCAGATCTTGGTGGTGGTGGATTTGCCCGCGCCGTTGGGGCCGAGCATGCCGTAGACGGTTCCGGCGGCGATGGTGAAGCTCAGGCCGTCGAGGGCTCGGACATCCGGCTTGCGCCGTCCGCCCGGATAGGTTTTGACGAGTTCGCGCACCTCGACCGCGGTCGAGGACAGGGGTGTGACAGGCATGGTTGTTCCTCGTGTTCGGGGGATGCGAACGAGGACCGAACCGATGGATATGCTGGTGAATGCAGTTCGAGCAGCCAGCGGTTCGCCGTCGGTCGTTCGGATCCGGCGAGGGCTCGGGTGTTGACGCACCCGGGCCATCGTTGTTCTCGGGGTCGATTGCTAGATCGGTGGTGTCGGCATCCCCCATTCCTGGATCAGCTTGTCGGTCTCTTCCGGCGGCACCCGGCCGGGCGGATATTTCGCGGTGAGGTCGGCGATCTGCCGCCAGCCGTCCATGCCGCCGAGCGCACCGGATTGCATCCGGTCGGCGATATCGGCGGTGAAGGCGCGGTCGGCCTCCAGCAGCCGCAGTTCGTAGTTGCCCTCGATGAGCAGCAGTTCGGGCAGCCAGCTCTCGACGGCGGCGACCTGCTCGTGGATTTCGGCGATCCGCTTGTCCAGCACCGTGATTCGACGCCGCAGCAGCGTGACCGTCTCGTCCGGACCCAGTACGGGCAGGAACGACAGGGCCGCCATGAATCGCGGATATTCCTTCTCGGGCTCGGCGATCCAGGAGCGCAACCACTCTCGCATCTCGATGAAACCGGCGTCGGTGATCCGGTAGACCGTGCGCGCGGGCCGGTTCCCGTCCTGTTCGGCCGAGACGACCTCGATGAAACCCTGACCCAGCAGGGACTCCACCACGGGGTAGAGCGCGCCGTAGTTGATCCGGACGCTGCCGTCCTTGCCGCGCTGCTTGAGCGTCTGCGAGATCTGATACGGGTGCATCGGCCGTTCGGCCAGCACCACCAACACGGCCAGAGCCAGCGGATTGACCCGGCGAAATGCTCTCTTGGCGGCCATCTCCACCTCCTTACTCTGACCAGAGTAATCAATACTCTGTTCAGAGTAGACCCGCGGGATCCCATCGACAAGGACGCGGCAGAAATCTAGAACTCGTTTCAGTTATCGTGACGGCCAGATTCGACGCGATGGGAGACGACAGTGCCGTTCGTGAAATCGGCCGGGGCGCGGGTGCACTTCACCGACACCGGTGGCGAGGGCCCGGCCGTGGTACTGAGCCACGGGTTCTTCCTGGATCAGGAGATGTTCGCGCGGCAGGCGCAGTTGCTCGCACCCGACTATCGGGTGATCTCGATCGACGCGCGCGGGCACGGACTCACCGAGGACGACGGAATCCCTTTCACCTATTGGGATCTCGCGTGGGATGTCTGGACGGTGATCGACGAGCTCGGCATCGTCGAGGTGGTGGCGGGCGGCATGTCGCAGGGCGGGTACACGGCGCTGCGCATGGCGCTGCTGCAACCGGATCGGGTACGCGGGCTGATCCTGGTCGGCACCAGCGCCGAACCGTACACCGGGGCGGAGAAGGCCACCTACCGGCAGATCATGGGCGCGTGGATGCACCTACCCGAGTTCGAGCCGATGGCCGAGATCACCGCGAAAACCATGATCGGCGGCGACGCGGACCATCGGCAGCCGTGGATCACCAAGTGGCTCAACGATGATCGATCCAGGATCAAGTTCGCCGCCGACTGCCTGATCGAGCGGGAATCGGTGGCGGTGGCGATCGGCGGGCTCGGCCAGCCCGCCTTGCTCGTTCGCGGCGTGCACGATCAGGCCTCGAGCCACGAGCAGCTGGCCACGCTGGCAAGGCAACTCGGCGGCCCGGCCGAGCTGCACACCATCGACGGGGCCACGCACGGCGTGAACATCACGCACGCAACGGAAGTCGACGCGATCCTGCGAAAGTTCCTGGCCGACCTACCCCTGATATGACGAAAGGTGTTGCCCGGCAGGGATCGCCGGGCAACACCTCGCCGGGGCCTCCGCTTACTGCGCGGTATGGCCCGGCAGTACGCACACCGCGTCGAGACCCAGGACGTGGTTGAGGCGGCCGAAGGCCAGCCACGAGCCCAGGCACATGGACAGTTCCACGATCTCGGCGTCGGTGTAGTGCTGCTTCATGCGCTCGAAGAACTCGTCGTCGAGGCTGTGGTGGTCCTCGGCGTAGACCGTGGCGTATTCGGCGGCAAGGCGGACGCGGTCGTCGAAATTGGGGGTGGTGCGCCAGTCGGTGACGTCGTCGGCGAAGGACTCCTCGACCTTCTCGCCATTGCGGTCGGTACGCCAGTCCAGGCAGAACAGGCAGCCGTTGATCTGCGCGATACGCAAACGGGCGGCCTCGAATTCGCGCAGCCCCAGGGTGGAGTGCGAGTAGACGGCGAGGGAGAAGTTGGAGGCGGCGATGCCGATGCCGGGCACCATCTCGCCCCACACGTAGCCGATCGGGTCCTTGCCCTCGGGGATGTCGATGATCATGGCTGGTTCCTTCCGAGGGTGCCGTAGGGCAGGGGGACGTCGAGAGCGTCGTAGAGGCCGGGTTCGGCGGCGGCGAGCCAGTCGATGGCGTTCACCAATCTGCCTACGGCGGTGGCGTTTCCGCCGGCCGAGTGGTTGCCGTCCTCGTCGGTCGCCTGCACGGTGACCTCGATATTGGGGCGGCCCTCGATGATGACGCGATGCGCGCCCGCACCGCTGGGCGGCTGCGGCCAGTCCGGTGCGCAGCTGGGGTGAATCCGGGTGACGTGTTCGATGACGATGCGCGGGGTGCCGTCGACGATGCCCTGCACCTCGAAGCGCACCGCGCCCTGGGTGCCCGCGTCGAACTTGCCCATCAGCTTGGTGTCGACGCTGGCTTCCAGCGGGCGACGTTCCACGACTTCGCGAATGTCGGTGAGCGCCACGCCCAATCCGCGCGCGATGAGGCGAATCTGGCCGCCCCACACCATGGTCGGGATGGTGGGCGCGAGCATGGGCGGCTGGTAGTCGAGGGGTTGGCCCATGCCGACCAGGTAGCGCACCGAGTCGGGCTGGTCGTAGGTGGTGTAGTCGAAGATCTCCTGGCAGCGCACCACATCCACGGTGCTGCCGAGACCGCTGATCAGCAGCGGCAGTACGTCGTTGCCCCAGCCGGGGTCGACGCCGGAGACGAACAGGGAGCCGCCACCGTCCGCGATGGCGGCGGTGACCCGCTGCCGCATGTCCTCGGGGGCATTGCGGTGGTCGTAGAGGGCGTAGAGGGCGGGGGTGACCACGACGGCCCCGGCCCGTAGGGCGCGTTCGATGTCGGCGAGGGCGTCGTCGGGGCGGATGTCACCGGAGGCGGCGTACACCACCGCGCGCGGGCGCGCGGCCAGGGCGGCGTCGATGTCGTTGCTCGCCGCCACCCCCAATTGGGTGTCCAGTCCGGCCAATTCGCCGGCGTCGCGGCCGACCTTGGCGAGATTGTTGACCAGGACGCCGGACAGCTCGAGGCCCGGATGCGCGGTGACAGCCCGGATGGCGGCACGGCCGACATTGCCCGTACCCCAGACCAGGGTGGAAATCATTTCGGAACCGTAGCAAGTGCTTGGTAGGTTGGGGGGTAATTCGGTTACATTTCGGTATGGACTTCGAAGCACTCGAGACGATTCGCGCACTCAAGTACCGCTACCTGCGCACCTTGGACCTGAAACTCTGGGACGAGTTCGCCGACACCCTCAGCACCGACATCATCGGCTCCTACGGCTCCCCTTCCGGCGACATGCCACTGGAGTTCAACGGCCGCGACCAGATCGTCGACTACATGCGCGGCGCGCTCGGCGGCAACATCATCACCGTGCACGTGGCCAACCATCCGGAGATCACCGTCGACGGCGAAACCGCCACCGGCAGCTGGTGTCTGGAGGACACGGTGATCGTGCCCGACTACCAGCTGCTGATCCGCGGCGCGGCCTACTACCACGACACCTACCACCGCGAGGACGGCGTCTGGCGCATCACCCGCACCGGGTACCAGCGCATCTACGAATCCAAGCAGTCGACCGCCGGACTGCCCGGCTACGAGATCACCGCCAACCGCTGGGCCCCGACCGAAACGGCCGACGCGCACAACGGCTGAACCAACCCACCAGGACTGAGCCGTCTGGGCACACAGCGGCTGAGTCATTCGGGTGGTACCGAGCTACGGAGGCTAGGGCCGCTCTGCGGCATCGACCGCCTTGCCGACCGTGGCGCTGTCGGCCGGAGTACCCGGCCTGTCCCAGAACGGCGTTCCGTCGGCGAAGGGCGCACCGTATACCGGGGTACCGGGTTCGAGCCGCCAGCCTTCGGCGAGCGGGCCGATATCGAGGCTGTCATAGCCGAGGGCGCTCAGCAGTTGCGCCGCATCAGCTTTCGCCTCGGAGTCGTCTCCGGCGATGGGCAATGTGGTCCGGTCCTTCGCATCAGCAGCACGCCCGAGCACCGCCAGATGCTGGAAGTAGATGTAGTTGAACGCCTTCACCACCCGTGAGCGCGGCAGATAGCGTTGCAGCAGTTCGGAACTGGTGGTGCCGCCATCGGCCAGATCCGCGATCTCCCCGTCCCGGCCGACCGTGTAGTTCCCGGTATCGATGACCACCTTGCCCACCAGCGCATCCGCCGGTACTCGCCCGTATTCGCGCACCGGGATGGTCACCACCACGATGTCCGCCGCAGCGGCTTGTTCCGGAGTCGCCGCCCGCGCCCGCTCCCCCAGCTCGCCGACCAGCTCAGCG
This sequence comes from Nocardia sp. NBC_00511, assembly GCF_045161165.1. Lineage (NCBI taxonomy): Bacteria > Bacillati > Actinomycetota > Actinomycetes > Mycobacteriales > Nocardiaceae > Nocardia > Nocardia sp. NBC_00511. The sequence continues at coordinate 644,908 of NZ_CP107849.1, read as the reverse complement.
AGGGTTTCCGGCCCGCGCGAATTGCTCAGCACGACATCGATTCCCGCATCCACGGCCAGCCGCGCCAGCGTCCCGCCGATGCGGCCACTCCCGATCAATCCCAACGTCGTCATGACCGCTGCCAACAGCGCGCACCGCACCGATGTTCCCGCGCCCGCGACACGAATGGGGTCGCCCCCACGGCCGCCAGGGAGCGACGGTCGTGGGAACTCGCCAGATGGTCTTCGGGGGCTGGAGGTTTCAGCCCAGGGTGATGGCGTCCAGGCGGGTGCGGAGGAAGTCGGCGGAGATGACCGGCTCGAGGCCGCCCACCTTGCCGATCGGGGGTTCGAGTGGGGTGACGCGGGCGTCGTGGTCGAGTTCGTAGAAGTAGATCAGCGAGACCAGGTCCTCTTCCGGGGCGGATTCCTGGGGTGGCAGGACGCGGTGGCGACCGGCCGGCCAGCGTTGACCGCTCCAATGTGCCAGTAGGTCACCGATGTTCACCGTGAGGGCGGACGGGTCGTAAGGGGCGTCTTCCCAGCCGCCTTCGTCCGTGTAGACCTGTAGGCCGCCCGCTCCGGGTTCGCGGTCCAGGACCGTGACGGTGCCGAAGTCGGTGTGGGGGCCGATGCGGAACTGACCGGGCTCGGGTGGGCCGAGGTCGGTCAGCGGCGGATACCAGTTGATGTTGCAGGTCCAGGTGGGGCGGCTGGCCAGGCCTTCGAAAGGGTTGCGGGACAACGACAGGGCCTGGGTGAACAAGGCCAGGAGTTCGTCGGAGAGGGTGTGCATGGCGGCGGTGTAGGCGGCCATCAGGATCTCGAGTTCGGCGACCTCGCCCGGCCAGATGTTGCCGAGGAACCAGACGTCGTCGACCGTCGCGTCGCCGATGCGGGTGTCCGCGCCGACCGCGAAGGTCTCCTTGAGATCCGGTGGGGTCTCGGTGCCCTCGGCGTAGCCGTTGGCCTCCAGACCCGGGCCGATCCAGCCCCGGCCGCCGACCGAGGTCGCATACCGCTGCTTGACGTCCTCGGGCAGGGCGAAGAACCGGCGGGCCGCCGTGCGGACGGCGGCCGGAAGCCCTTGCGGCACACCGTGTCCGCGCACCAGCAGGAATCCGGCGCGCTGCATTCCGGCGTCGACCTCGCGCAGCACCTCGGCGGCGGCGTCTCCGCCCGCGCGCCAGCGGTCCAGATCGACCGTCACGATCGGAGTCATTCGGCCACCCCGATGTCCTCGTTCCACAGCTCGGGCCGCTCGGCGATGAACCGCGTCATCATGTCCACGCACGCCGGATCGTCGAGAACGGTGATCGAAACCCCGTGTGCGGCAAGCCAATCGTGGCCTCCGGTGAAGGTCTTGGATTCGCCGACGATGACCGCGCCGATGCCGAACTGCCGCACCAGGCCGCTGCAATACCAGCATGGCGACAGCGTGGTGACCATGATGGTGTCGCGGTAGTCGCGGCGGCGGCCCGCATTGCGGAAGGCGTCGGTTTCGGCGTGCACGCTGGGGTCGTCGTTCTGCACGCGGCGATTGTGGCCGCGGCCCAGCAGGTTGCCGTCGCTGTCGAACAGGGCCGCGCCGATGGGGATACCGCCCTCGCTGAGTCCCAGTTGCGCCTCGTCGTAGGCGGTGACCAGCAAATCCTGTGCATTGATCATGCCGATCATGCTGCCACCGCGGCGCGCGAGATCCGGGAGCGCTCGAGCGCGACATAGGCGGCGGCCGAGATCAGGAATCCGGCGAAGAAGGTGATGTCGCCCAGCTGCGGGACGGCTTTCGCGGCGTAGCCGACGAACTTCTCCTGATTGGAGAACAGGGTGACCGAGACGATCAGGCCGAGCAAAAACGCGGCCACACCACCCCAATTCGTATAGGCGCGGTCGTAGAGCAGATGGTCGATGCGCTGTCCTCGGCGCAGGTATTCGTCGGCGAAGACCACGCCCAGCCACGGGCCGATCCAGTAGGCGACGATGAGCAGGAAGGCCTCGTAGTTGGCGGCGGCGTCCGGCAGCGCCCACCAGGCGACCAGGAAACCGATCACGCCGAAGGCGACCGACACCAGGGCGCGTTGCAGCCGGACCGCCAGCCGGAAGCCCATGGTCACGAAGGCCATTGCGCCCGAATACACGTTGAGCGCATTGGCGGCGACCGCGCCCACCGCGATGGCGAGCAGCGTCAGATCCTTGATCGGCTCGGGCAGGCTCGCGGTGAATACATCGGTGGGGCTGCCCTGCGCGGTGCTCGACACCGTCGCCGAGGCCGCGCCGACGAGTTCCAGCCAGACACACGACAGCAACAGCCCGGCCGAGGCGTAACCGCCGGTGGCCACCTTGGAGACCGTGGGCGGCAGGTAGCGGGAGTAGTCCGCGGCGTACGGGTTCCAGCCCGCGCCGTAGCCGAAAGCGGTGCCGACGGTGAGCAGGAAGCCGCCCATCCCGCCCACGCCACCGGCCGGGGCGGGCATACCCAGGTCGGCCTTGCTGAAGATGACGATGGTGACCAGGGCGAACACGATCGTCAACAGCGGGAAGGCGATTCGCTCGAGCAGCTGCACCAGATTGTGGCCGAAGAACGCGAAGGCGGTCTGCGCCACCACGATCACCAGCAGGGCGGTCAGCTTCGGAATGCCGGTCAGGGAATTGAGTGCGAACGCGCCGCTGACGGAGTTGGTGGCGAACCAGCCGACACCGCACATGACCGACATGAAGGTGGCGGGCAGGATATTGCCGCGGAAGCCGAAGGCCAAGCGGCCCAGCACCATCTGCGGCACGCCGTGCAGCGGGCCGCGGGCGGAGAGCAGGTAGTGCGCGGCCGCGCCGAGGGCGGTGCCGACGATCAGGCCCAGGGCGGCCTGCCAGAAGTTCATGCCGTAGGCGGTGACGGCGAGCACGCCGACGAAGACGGTCGCGAACTCCATGTTCGGAGACATCCACGTCCAGAACAGTTTTCGCGGGGTGCCGTGCCGGGCGTCCTCGGGGATGAAGTCGTCGCCGCCCGGTTCGATCGCGATCGCGCGATCGCCGTAGACGCCGGACTCCGACTCGGTCTCGGTTGTAGCCATTGCTGCTCGCCACCTCTCAGGTCGATTGACCTGGAGGAATTGTGCGGTTCGGATTGTTGCCTCGATATGAAAACGAGTTACCTTCACATCAATACGCGGGCCGAAACATGAGATATCAACCGGCGCTGCTGACTTCAGTTAACTGAACCCAGCGGCTAGGGTGAGGTCATGGACACGACCTTCGCCCGCGACATGTGGCGGGTGCTCGAGCCGCTGCACGCGGTCACCTACTTCGCCGCCGACTGCCGGGCCGCCAACAAAGCCGTTGGCCTGCGCGGCTATTGGATGGGCTACTTCGGTGCGCGCTCCGCCCCGCTCGGCGCGGTCGGCCCGTCCGTCGTGGAAGCGACCTTCTACAACTTCCATCCCGACATGATCCGGCGCGCCATCCCCGACGCCTGGAAATACGCCACCCCCGACGCGATCGTCGCCACCCGCACCATCGCGGCCGCGGCCGTGCTGCGCACCGTCGTCCCCGACATCGCCACCATCGCCGCCCGCACCGTCCCCCACCTCCAAGAGGCCATCACCACCGCGCCCGCGGCGGGCCGCCCGCTCTTCGCCGCCAACCGGGACCTGCCCACCCCCGGCGACTCCGTCCACGCGCTGTGGCAGGCGACCACCGCGTTGCGCGAACATCGCGGCGACGGCCACGTGGCCTGCTTGCTGTCCGAAGGGATCGACGGCTGCGAAGCGCACGTTCTGTTCTCCGCCGCCACCGGGACGCCGGATCAACTGTGGCGTGACAACCGCGGCTGGACCGAATCCGATTGGCAGGCAGCCCAACACCGCCTCGCCGACCGGGGGCTGCTGGACTCGAAGGGAGCCTTGACCGACTCCGGCCGGGATCTCCGCGACCACATCGAATCCCGCACCGACGCGTTGGCGATGACCGCGTACCGCGACGTTCCCGCCATGGTAGAGACGCTGGCGGTGCTCACGCCTGCCGCGCGCGCGGTGATTCGTAGCGGCCAGGTCCCCTACCCGAACCCGATGGGCGCGGACCCGGCGTGAAGGCGGTGTCGCGCTAGTCAGCCGCGCGAATTGCGTTCGCGCCCCTAGTTTTTGGGGCATCGCCTCGGCGAACATCCAGGTAACACCTGCTCGAATTGATCCGATGACCAATATGTTCTTCCACTCGGGTGGAAGTCGGGGGATCGCGTATCGATGCGAGGAGAATCATGCAGGTCAGAACTGTGCTGTTTGCTGTGTCCGCCATCGCCCTGGTGGCGACCACGAGCGGATGCTCCGGCAGCTCGACGACGCAGGCGGGTACCGCGAGCACGACGGTCGCCACATCCGCGTCACAGGGGGCAACCACATCAACGCAAGGAAACCCGTCGGCTCCGCAACCCGCACCGGCCCCGGGCGGCCAGGGCGGCAATCCCGCTGCGGGAGATGGTGATTCACCACAGCCCGCACCTGCCACCAATACGGTGACCGACTCACCGCAAGCCCCGGTCGTCCCGGTGACCACGAACCCCGCACCAGTCGGCAGCGGCCACGGCCTGTGCTTCGACCTCAATTCCGGACTCGCCAACTCGGCGATCAAGAGCCTCGCCCCCACCACCAACGGCGGATGGAACAACCCGTTCGCGAGCAATGACCCCATCTCGGCCGGGTGCGACGGCGTGCTGTCCTGGATGACGGTGGAATCAGGCAACATCCACCCGTACATCCACATCCTGTTCTTCACCAACGGCACCTACCTGGGCACCGCGACATCCAACCCATACCCGTACACCGAGATCACCGGCAAGACTACGAACACCGTTACGGCACAGTACAAGTGGACGAAGGCCAATGACGCCCTGTGCTGCCCGAGCGGCGGCCCCAGCAATGTGACCTTCACGCTTTCGGGCGGCAAGGTAGTGGCGAAGGGCCAGTTCCCGCCGAGCAACTGAGTCGCCCAGCCTCTTGCTGGATGCGAATGGGCTACCTACGACCTGACTATGTCCGCCTACCACGGTGACACGGGCATACAGCTGCGGACAGCAGCCGAGCACGCCCGAGGTAGGTGGTTGTCCACCACCGAAAACCGCTCGGGAGGTGTGTGATCGGGACCGAATGTCGCCGACGCTCGCACCGCCACGAGCGCTATTCGCGGGGTGGTCCTGCGCGCCGCCGGGAATGTCGGATGGCGCGGGTGCGCAGGTCGGTGAGGGTGGCCACGGCCAACTCACCCACATGATGTCGGGTGTTGACCTGCGGGGTGCCGGTCGGATCCAGCGGTGGTGGCGCGATCCACCCCGTTCGGCCCGCATGGGGTGAATCCGGGGGCATGACAACGGTTTTCCAACCGCTGGGGGTGTCGTTGACCAGTGCGTGGCAGGCATCGCACGCCAAAGTCAGATTCTCGATATCCGTCGGACCGCCCTTGGACCACTCTGTGATGTGATGCACCGCAGCCAACGTCGCAGGAGCATTGCAACCCGGACGCGTACAACCACGCTCCGCGGCGATCAACGCCAACCGTTGAGCCCAATTGGCCAAGCGGTGCACCTTCCCCAGATGCAGCGGCATGCCGTTGTGGTCGAAGATCGCCAGGAACGGGGTCGACTTCTCCGCCAACCGCAACGCTTCCGGGAGTGGAACGCTGCCGCCGGATGCGGTGGTCGCGACACCGGCGCGGGCCTCGACCTCGGCCAGGCTCATCGTGAGAATCGTCGAGACCGGCAGGCCGCGGTGGTCTCCCAGGCGGGCGGGGCCGCGCTCGGGGCGCAGGAAAGCCACCAGCGCATCGTGATTGCGTTGCGCGGTCGAGCGGCGGTCACGATTTGCGGCAGCGTCGAGTACGTCACGGTCGACATGCTCAGGAGCCCAAGGGCTTTCGGGGTCGGCGGGGTTGCACATGCCGGGGCGGGCGAGTTTAGCGAGAACAGGCTCGAGCAGTTCACGCAGCGTCGCAGTGATTTCACCGCTCAGCGGCGACATGCCATCGACACGCCGCTTACCCAGCGTGACACCGCGACCACGCTGACGGTCCTCGTCTTCAGTGAGACTGCCGTCCGGGTCGAGGTAAGCCAGGATCCGATCACCGATCTTCGGCAGATCATCCGGAGTCGTGTCGGTCGCGAACTCAGCCAACTGGAATTCAACCGTCTCGCGCTGCTCGACATCAAGTTTCACCGGCAGGCGGTCCATGATCCGACCTATCACCCGCGCATGCTCCGCGGAAACCAGTCCGACCGATTGCGCGGCCGCAGTCCATGGCAGCCACGGCGGCAGCGTCTGACCGGGAAGCTCCCGCGGACCCAGCAGGGTCGCGGCCCGACACCGCGCGCGAGCGTCGGCGGCGCTGAGATGCAGTATGTGTTCGAGGAAGCGCGGCATCGACTTCAGGCCGGATTGCGCGGGGATGCCGCGCATTTCGATTTGATTGAGCACTCGATGCTGCACCGCAGCCATGCGGCGTGTGCACGATTCCATCTCTTGCAGCAGCTTCACAACGTCGGAATCCGACATCGGGTCCAGGTTGTTTTCGGCCAGGAAATCCACGTCATCGGAGAGGGCTGCCACATGGTCTGTGGCAGCCGCTTCGCGTGATTCCCCTCCCCGGATCATGCCCCAATTCTACTCTTGAATTCCCAGCCATTCTTTCGAATTACTATGCGGTATAACGTTTTTCAGAATCGCTGATGTTCAACTTCCCAGGGGAAATGTCACCAGATTCCGGGAACCAGACGCTTGGTGGACAGTCGGTAGGTCTCATACGGCGCACCCAAGGTTTCGACGAGGGTCCGTTCCTCGAGGTTGATGCGCCGCAGGAAGGCGTAGATCGGAATGACAGTAGTCAGCAGCAGAGACACGTAGTTGGTGCAGGCCAGACCGAAACCGAAAGTCAGCAACAGAACTCCGCTGTAGGAGGGATGCCGAATCCATTGGTAGGGCCCATGATCGATAACCGGCTGCCCGGCATCAACCTCGACCGTGGTACGAAAGTGCTTGCCCAACACCGAGATCGCCCAAACCCGAACACCAAGCCCAACCCACATGAGCCCGATCCCCAACACCTGCCACGGCACCGCAGGCCCCGGAAAGCGCAACGCGCCATCGATAGGCAGAATCGCGGCAATCACACTCGCAACGGTCATGGCCGCCGCCACCAGAATCATGATCGTGACCCGGGTCCCCCCATCCCCAGCCGTAGACCCGGTCCCCCGCACCCGATCCCGCACCCGCAACGAAACCTCGAACGCCAACCAAACCCACGTAGTCATCACAGCGACATTCACGGCGACCTTCCCTCCGACTCGGATTCCCGACCATTCGAGAAAACCACCGCCAGTGGTACGAGCGCATCCGGGAGAAGCCCTGAGGACATGTCCGGGTGGGCCCCGAGATGTCCTCAGGTTCACAAGCCATCACCCGACGTTACCCAGGGATCGGATCTGGTCTGGTGACATTGCGGTGCCCTCCGCGTAGGCCGTGTTGAATTCCTTGTCGCCCAGTTCTTCTCGGGTCGCGGCGCGCACCTGTTCGGTATAGCTGTCGCCGGTGGACGGGAGGCCGCGTAGGGATTCTGCTGCTCCCAGCAGGGCGGTCGCGCGGCGGGGGTTGCCGTCGGTGAGGGCGGCTGCGGCCAGGGTTTCGGCTGCGGTTGCGGCTATGGGGTGTAGGCCGGTGGCCAGGGCCAGGTTCAGGGCGGTGTGAGCGTGGGAGTTCGCTTCGGGGGTGGCGGATTCGGAGAGGGATAGGCGGGCTAGGCCTATGTGGGAGCGGGCTTGGGCGTCTACGAGGTTGATCGACCCGTCGGCGGGGAGGGAGAGGACTGCGGTGTAGTGGTCGCGCGCGGAGGTGGGGGTGAGGGGGCGTTCCAGGTCGGCTAGGCCGCGTAAGGCGTTGGCTCGCATGTCTGTTGCGCCGATGGTGCGGGCCAGGTCGGCGGCGTGGAGGTAGTCGGTGCGGGCGGCGGCGAGGGCTTCGGGGGCGGCCGGGGTGGCGGTGCGGATGTCGCCGCGGCGGGTCAGGAGGTCGGCGGTGTCGGCTATGCAGGCCAGGTCGGTGTTCAGGGCGATCGCTTCGTCGATGAGGGTGAGGGCAGTGGGGTGGTCGCCCCGCTGTTCGGCGACCACGGCCAGTTTGTCCAGGGTGGCGGCGATGGCCCATCGGTCGCCGATGGTGCGGAATTCGGTTAGGGCAGAGTGGAATTCGGGCTCGGAGTCGGCGGCTCGGCCGGACATGAGCAGGCCCAGGCCGTCGCCCAGGCGTAGGAAGGCTCGGGACCAGGGGTCCGCGCCGAGTAGGCGGCGGAGGTCGGCGGGGTTGCCGGGGAGGAGGCCGCCGACTATCGCCAGTAGGAAGACCACGTGCGGGCGGTGCAGGGCGGTGGGCGATGCGGCTATCGCGGAGGTGGCCTGGGCGAGTGCGGGGCCGACGTCACCGCAACCCCGTGCTGCCACGGCCACGCACAGTGCGAATTGCTCTGCGTCGAGGGTCGGATCGAGTTCCGGGAGAAGGCGGTTCGCGATCTCGGCGGCTTCACCGGGGCGGCCGGTGAGCCACCAGTACCAGGACTGGGCGGCTATGAGGCGGGCGGCCAGTCGCGGGTCTGCCCCGGCGGACCAGTGCAGGGCGCTTTGGAGGTTGTCGTAGTCGGCGGTGAGGAGGGCGAGGTGGGTGAGTTGCGCCGAGCTGCGGAGAAGTGGGTCGGCGGAATCGGCGAGGGCGGTGAAGTGTTCGGCGTGGGTGCGCTGGAGTTGTTCGTGGGCATCGGAATTCATTGATCGGGTGCGGGCGAATTCGCGGATGGTTTCGAGCATGCGGTAGCGGCCTGCGGTGACTTCGAGGAGGGACTTGTCGGCCAGATCGGCGAGGAGGTCTTCGATATCGGATGCGAAGTCGACGTCGAACGGGTGGTCTTCGATACTGGTGCGAGCGCAGACCTCGCGAACAGCGGCGGCGGTCGCACCGCCTGCGAATACCGAGAAGCGTTCGGCCAGTGCCTGTTCGGCTGGGTCCAACAGATCCCAGCTCCAGGCGACCACGGCCTGCAAGGTTTGGTGGCGGGGTTCGGCGGTGCGGTCGCCTCGGGCCAGCAGGCGGAAGCGGTCGGTGAGGCGGGCGTCGATTTCGGGGAGGTCGAGGGTGCGCAGGCGGGCGGCGGCCAATTCGATGGCGAGGGGCAGCCCGTCGAGGCGCGTGCAGATGCGGGCGACCATGGCGATGGTGCCCGCGTCCACGGTGAAGCCGGGGCGGACGGCGGCCGCACGATCGGCGAAGAGGCGGACCGCAGGGCTGGAGAGTTGTTCCGCCAGGGCGGAATCGGTCGGGGCGATGGGCAATTGCCCCAGGGGGAAGGAGCTCTCGCCCGTGATGCGCAGGGATTCGCGGCTGGTGGCCAGGATTCGGAGAGCCGGGCAGGCGGTCAGCAGGCGGTGAGTGAGGCGGGCGGCTTCCAGGATCACCTGTTCGCAGTTGTCGAGGATCAGCGTGAGCGGGCGGTCGGCCAGCATGGTGATCAGGCGGGCTTCGGTGTCGCGGGGTGCGGCGGGGGTGTGCGCCGCGAGATCTCGGCCGCCGAGGGCTGCCGCGACAGCCTGCACCACCTGGACACCGTCGACCAGCGGGGCCAGGTCTACGAAGCAGACCTCGCCGCGAATCTTGTTGCCCGCCTCCACCGCCAGGCGGGTCTTGCCGGTACCGCCCGGGCCGATCAGGGTGACCAGGCGGGATTGCGCGAGCAGCGGGACCAATCGCGCCAGTTCGCTGTCGCGGCCGACGAAGCTGGTGAGCGGAATCGGCAGACGCCTATCCGCTACGGCCGCAACCTCATCGGCGCGCAGGATAGACAGGTGTGCCTCGGCCAATTCGGCAGACGGGTCGGCTCCGAGCTCGTCGGCGAGTAACCGTCGGCCCTCCTCGAAGCATTCCAGGGCGTCGGCCTGACGTCCGGCCGCGTACAGCGCGCGCATGAGCAGGGCCCGAGCCCGCTCCCGAAGCGGCTGGCGCGCAACGAGTTCCGACAGCGCTGCCACCACCGCGTGCTGCTCCCCCACCGCCAGCGACGCCTCGGCCCGATCCTCTTCGGCGGCCAGCCGCTGTTCGGTCAGCCGGTCGGCCGGAATGCCCGCGAACGGCGCGTCGAGCACATCCACCAATGCCTGCCCGCGCCACAGCCCGATCGCTTCGTCGAGCAGCGCCACCGCGGTCGCCGGATCACGATCGCGCAGTGCCTTGCGCCCCTGTTCGGCCAGCCGGGTGAACCGGTGCGCGTCAACGGCTTCCCGTTCCACCGCCAGCCGATATCCGGCCGCCGTGGATTCCACCAGCTCCGTGTCCTCGGAAGCCTTCCGCAGCGCCCGCCGCAGCCGTGAGACCTGCGATTGCAGCGCGTGCCCCGCGTCCCCCGGCGGCTGCTCCCCGTACAGCCCGTCGATCAGCGATTCGCGCCCCACCACCCGCCCGGAGTCGAGCACGAGCAGCGCCAGCAGCGCACGCACCTGCGGTCCACCGACCGCGATCGGTGCCCCCTCATCGTCGCGCGCCTGCACCGGCCCCAGAATCCCGAACTCCACGGCGTCAGTATGCCCGCCTCACCGCGGTCATCCCGGCCCTGCGCCACAGCCTTCCGAGTTGGCTGGAGCACGATCCGTCAGCGTGGGCCGACCAGATCGCGGATGAGCAACGCGGTGTGCAGGGAGGTACGGGTTTCGCCGTCGTCGAGATCCACATCGAGGATGCGTTCTATGCGGGCCAGCCGGTCGTAGAGCGTAGGGCGGCTGATGGTCATCCGCTTGGCGAGTTCGGTCTTGTTGCCCGCGAGATCCAGGAAGCGGCGCAGGGTTTCGGTGAGGTCGGTGTCGTTGCGGATGTCGTGGCGCAGCAGGGCACTCAGTTCGGTCTCGGCGAAATGCTGGACGCCGGGGTCGTCGCGGATGAGGGAGAGCAAGCCACGCAGGCGAACGTCTCCGCTGCGGTAGAAGGGGCGGGGAGTCGAAGCGCCCAGGGCCAGTGCGACTTCCGCGACGTGGGCGGCCTGGCCCAGCTCGCGGGCGGTGTCGAGCAGGGACTCCGATTCGACGCCGACGCCGATCACGGCACGCTCGATGCCTGCGACGCGGCGGATTTCGGCGAGCATGGCCGTGCAGGCGGTGGTCAAGGCGATGTCGAGATCCCCGGAGCGGGTCAGCGCCAGGATGACAGTGATCCGATTACCGTGCTCGGGTGCCGCCAAAGCTGTTGCGCGAGAAAGGGCTACGCCGTGCAGGGCGGCGTCCAGCAGCGCGGCGGTGCGGCGTTGCCGAGCAACCGGGTCGGGTTCGGTTGCGGCCGCCACGTCGACTGCCATGGGTACGTAGCGGGCGCGGCGGGCCAAGCCCAGGGCGGCGGCCAGGGCCACGGCGTCGCGTTCGGAACTCAGCCGCCCGCTGCTCATATCGTCGATCAGACCGGTCTGCGCCTGGCGGTGCAGGCCGAAGCGGTCCCGTTCGATCATGCGGTGCAGGGTCAAGGTCTGGGCGGCGCGTTCCAGCACCATGCGGGCGCGGACACCCGGCACCTGCGCCGAGCGCAGGATCAGCCGTCCCCAGCGCTGGGTGTGCGGACCCACCGGCACCACGTCCGGGTCGTCGTCGGGCAGCAGCCGAGAGGTGGTCTCCCAGCGGTCCAGCAGCGCCGAGGTCGCCGTGTGCCGCGCGGTCAACGCCAGCACCCGATGCGTCACGTCCTCGAGCACGACGGAGGCGTCCAGCATCTCGGCGGCGGTCTGCACGATCTCGGCCAGCGAAGCACGCCGCACGCTGAGCGCCGTGAAGGTTTCGTGGACTGTCCGCGCGAACTCCAGTTCGGCGTACTGGTCGGCCACGATCACCCGGTGCACCGCCTCGGTGATCTCCACGAACCGCACCACCCGGTGCAACGCGATCACCGGCAGCCCCAGCCGGTCGGCGGTGCGCGCCACCAGCGGCGTCAATTCGCTGACGTAGGTGCCCAATTCGACGACCAGCCCCGAAACCCCGGCGGCTGCGAGGGCTTCCAGATACGTGACCGTCGCCGTGTCGCCACTCGCCAAGGCCTGTCCGGTGGTGAGAATCAGTTCCCGGCCCACCAGCAGCTTCGCCACATCGGGCAGTTCGCTCACATGCACCCAGCGCACGGGGCGATCCAACGATCCGCCGCCGACCAGTTCGGGCGCACCGGCTCGCACGACCGGCACCGCCAGGATGTCAGCAACCGAGGGGAGCACCGACGAATCGTAATACGAAGCGCGCAACACCGTACAGATCGTCGGCGCCCGACCGGCGAGTAGTGACGCAGAGTGGGACCCGGACCCGCACGGTCAGGCCATCAGTGAAACGAGGAGATATGCAGACCATCGCACACTGGCTCGACGGCAAGCCCTTCGCCGGCTCCAGCGAGGCTTCCGCCCCCGTCACCAATCCCGCGACCGGCGCGGTGACCGGACAGGTCGCGCTGGCCGGCGCCGCCGACGTGCGCACCGTGGTCGACGCGGCCGCGGCCGCCTTCCCGGCCTGGCGCGACGCCTCCCTCGCCAAGCGGACCGGCGTGCTGTTCCGCTTCCGCGAACTGCTCAACGAGCGCAAGGAAGACCTGGCCGCGCTGATCACCGCCGAGCACGGCAAGGTGCTCGCCGACGCGGTCGGTGAGGTGACGCGCGGCCTCGAGGTGGTCGAGTTCGCCTGCGGCATACCGCATCTGATCAAGGGTGGCTACACCGAGAACGCCTCAACCAAGGTCGACATCTTCTCGGTGCACCAGCCGCTGGGTCCGGTGGCGATCATCTCGCCGTTCAACTTCCCGGCCATGGTGCCGATGTGGTTCTTCCCGCTGGCCATCGCCGCCGGAAACACGGTGGTGCTCAAGCCGAGTGAGAAGGATCCGTCCGCCTCGCTGTGGCTGGCGCAGCTGTGGCAGGAGGCCGGGCTGCCCGACGGCGTGTTCAACGTGGTGCAGGGCGACAAGGTCGCCGTCGACGAACTCCTCGACAATCGGGCGATCAAGGCGGTGTCGTTCGTCGGCTCGACGCCGATCGCGAAATACGTCTACGAGCGCGGAACGGCTGCGGGCAAACGGGTTCAGGCCCTCGGCGGAGCCAAGAACCACATGGTGGTGCTGCCCGACGCCGACCTGGATCTCGCCGCCGACGCCGCCGTGAACGCGGGCTTCGGCTCGGCCGGTGAACGCTGCATGGCGATCAGCGCGCTGGTCGCGGTCGGTGACATCGCCGACGACCTGGTGGCCCGGATCACCCAGCGCGCCGAGACCATTCGCACCGGTGACGGCACCCGCGGCACCGATATGGGCCCGCTGGTCACCAAGGAGCACCGCGACAAGGTCGCCGCCTACCTCGCGGCGGGCGAATCCGAAGGCGCCACAGTCGTTCTCGACGGCCGCACCGTGACACCCGACGGCGACGCCGACGGATTCTGGCTCGGCCCCAGCGTGCTCGACCACGTCGGCACCGGCATGAGCGTCTACACCGACGAGATCTTCGGCCCGGTGCTCTCGGTGGTGCGCGTCGACACCTACGACGAGGCCCTCGCGCTCATCAACGCCAATCCGTACGGCAACGGCACCGCCCTGTTCACCAACGACGGCGGCGCGGCCCGGCGCTTCCACAACGAGGTCGAGGTCGGCATGGTCGGCATCAACGTCCCGATCCCGGTCCCCATGGCCTACTACAGTTTCGGTGGCTGGAAGAACTCCCTGTTCGGCGACTCGCACGCGCACGGCATCGACGGCGTGCACTTCTTCACCCGCACCAAGGCCGTCACCACCCGCTGGCTCGACCCCAGCCACGGCGGCCTGAATCTCGGCTTCCCACAGAACCACTGACCGCGAGAGGACAGGGACCACGATGACCCTCCCCAACGGACTCACCCCCGAGGCGGCTCGCGCGGAAGCCGCCCGCGCCTACGAACTCGACCGCCGCCACGTCTTCCACTCCTGGTCCGCGCAGGCCGCGCTGAAACCCATGGTGATCACCGCCGGCCAGGGCTGCTACGTGTGGGACGGCGACGGCAACCGGCTGCTGGACTTCTCCTCGCAGATGGTGAACACCAATATCGGACACCAGCATCCGAAGGTGGTGGCGGCCATCGCGGAACAGGCGGCCAAGCTGTGCACCATCGCACCGGGACATGCGAATGCCGCCCGGTCGGAGGCGGCCCGGCTGATCGCCGAGCACACGCCCGGTGAGCTGAACCGGATCTTCTTCACCAACGGCGGCGCGGACGCCGTCGAGCACGCGGTGCGAATGGCGCGCCTGCACACCGGGCGCTACAAGGTGCTCTCGCGCTACCGGTCGTATCACGGGGGCACCGAGACCGCGGTCAACCTGACCGGCGACCCGCGCCGCTGGCCCAACGATCACGGCAATACCGGGACCGTGCACTTCTTCGGGCCGTTCCTGTACCGCTCGCACTTCCACGCGACCACCGAGGCCGAGGAGACCGAGCGCGCGCTCGAACACCTCGAGCAGACCATCGCGCTGGAGGGTCCCAGCACCATCGCCGCGATCATCCTGGAGTCGGTGCCGGGGACCGCCGGAATCATGGTGCCGCCGCCGGGATACCTGGCCGGGGTGCGGGAGCTGTGCGACCGGTACGGGATCGTGTTCATCGCCGACGAGGTGATGGCGGGGTTCGGGCGCACCGGAAAGTGGTTCGCCATCGACCATTTCGACGTGGTGCCGGACCTGATCACCTTCGCCAAGGGCGTGAACTCCGGGTATGTGCCGCTCGGTGGCGTCGCCATCGCACCGCACATCGCGGCGACGTTCGATGACCGGCCTTATCCGGGTGGGCTCACCTACTCGGGTCATCCGCTCGCGACCGCGGCCGCCGTCGCCACCATCAACGCCATGCGTGATGAAGGCATCGTCGACAACGCTCTCGACATGGGTGAACGCGTGATCGGTCCCGGACTGCGGGAACTGGCCGAACGGCATCCCAGCGTCGGCGAGGTACGCGGCGTCGGCGTGTTCTGGGCGGTCGAACTGGTCCGTGACCGCGACACCCGCGAACCCCTCGCGCCGTACGGCGGCAGCAGTCCCGCGATGAACGAGACCATGGCCGCCGCCAAGGCCGCCGGACTGCTGCTGTTCATGAATTTCAATCGCCTGCACGTGGTTCCGCCCTGCACCATCACCGAGGGCGAGGTCAAGGAGGGGCTGGCCATCCTGGATCAGGCCCTCGGTGTGGCGGATTCGCACCTCGCCTGAAAGGAACGCAGTGCCGGAGCAACACCTGCAGTACATCGACGGGGCGCGCCGGGCCGGATCCGGTGCGCCACTGTCGATCCTCGCCCCGGCGACCGGTGCGATCGTCGCCACCGGTCGCGGGGCACACGCCGATGATGTCGAAACCGCCGTCGGCGCAGCCCGTTCCGCCTTCCCGGCCTGGGCCGCGCTGACGCCGGGGACCCGCTCCGACCTCATGCACGAGTGGGCGCGCATCCTGCGCGAGCGCGCACCGGAGCTGGCCGCGATCGAAAGTGTCAACGCGGGCAAGCCGATTCGGCTGGCCACCGAATTCGATGTGCCCGGAACGATCGACAACACCGCGTTCTTCGCCGGTGCCGCCCGGCACCTGGAGGGCAAGGCGGCGGGCGAATACTCCGGCGAGCACACCTCCTCGATCCGCCGCGAGCCGCTCGGCGTGATCGGGTCGATCTCGCCGTGGAACTATCCGTTGCAGATGGCGGGATGGAAGATCCTGCCCGCCATCGCCGCCGGAAACACGGTGGTGCTCAAGCCTTCCGAGCTGACACCGCTCACCTCACTGCTGTTCGCCGAGGCCGCGACCGCCGCCGGGATTCCGGCGGGCGTGATCAACGTGCTCACCGGCGCCGGCCTCGACGCCGGGCAGCCGCTCGTCGAGCATCCGGCGGTGGCGATGGTGTCGTTCACCGGGTCGACCGCGGTCGGTCGCCGGGTGGCGGCGAGCGCGGCGGGCGCGGCCAAGCGGGTGCACCTCGAACTCGGCGGCAAGGCCCCGTTCGTGGTGTTCGACGACGCCGACCTCGAGGCCGCCGCCCGCGGTGCGGTCGCGGGCGCGCTGATCAATGCCGGGCAGGACTGCACGGCCGCGACCCGCGCCTATGTCCAGCGGCCGCTGTTCGAGGAGTTCGTCGGCCGCGTCGCTCACCTGATGGACCAGGTACGCATCGGACCGGTCGAGGACCCCGATACCGATATGGGCTCACTCATCTCCCGCGCACACCGCGACAAGGTGCACGGCATGGTCGAGCGGGCCCGCACCGACGGCGCGAAAGTCGTTCACGGCGGCCGGATTCCGGAGCACACCCCGCCGGCGGGCGCGTACTACGAACCCACCCTCATCACCGGCGCCGTCCAGGACTCCGAGATCGTGCAGCAGGAGATCTTCGGCCCGGTGCTGGTGGTGCTGCCGTTCGACACCGACGACGAGGCCATCGCCCTGGCCAACGACACCCCGTACGGTCTGGCCGCCTCCGCGTGGTCGCGCGACGTCTTCCGCACCCAGCGGGCCAGCCGGGAAATCCAGGCGGGTTGCGTCTGGATCAACGACCATATTCCGATTGTCAGCGAAATGCCGCACGGCGGCCTCAAGTCCTCCGGATTCGGAAAAGACATGTCCGCCTACGCATTCGAGGAATACACCAATATCAAACATGTCATGTCGGATATCACCGGGGCCGCGCACAAGCCCTGGCACGACGTGATCTTCCGGGCGCGATAGCAGGAGAAAATTCCGCGCAACCGGACCGGTAACCCTTACCGGTCCGGTTCGTGCGTTATCCTCATCGCACACGTCACGCTCTGCCTATCGTGTTGCAGGAGACGGCCATGGAACCGGATGCGACCACGTCGCTGACCTATCGTTCCGTGCGAAATTTCGTCATCGCCGGGCAATTGCGCATGCGTCGCCGCTGCGACGATCGCGCTGCCACCAGCTGATCACCGCCCTCACCGCCGGTCAGCCCATCCGGGCAGACCGGCGGTACTTCGTCATTCCCCCTAATCGGGTCGACGCATATCCGGGGCACGGAACAGCACATTCACCATCAGCCGGGCGGCCGGACCGCCGGGCGAGAGAGAAGGAGTTGATCGGCCATGGCGGCCAAAGGAAGCAAACTGTGGGCGTCGGCACTCGCTAACGCGGCGCCGACGCCGTACTGGACCGACCGGCCCGAGCGGCCGACCCCCACCGACCCCCTCACCACCGCCACCGACGCCGACCTTGCCGTCATCGGCGGCGGCTACAGCGGACTGTGGACCGCACTACTGGCCAAGGAACGCGATCCGGGCACCGATGTGGTGCTGATGGAATCCGGGCTGTGCGGGCACGCCGCCTCCGGGCGCAACGGCGGCTTCTGCTCCGCCAGCCTCACCCACGGCCTGGCCAACGGCCTGGAACGCTTCCCCGACGAGATCCACCAGCTCGAACGACTGGGCCGCATCAACCTCGACGGCATCGAGGACGCCATCCACCGCTACCGCATCGACTGCGAGTTCGAACGCACCGGGGAGATGGAAGTCGCCACCGCCCCACACGAATTGGAGTGGCTGCGCGAGAGCCACGACGCCGCCGAAGCGCTCGGATATCGCAGCAAGCTCTTCGACGCGGGCGAGACCCGGGGGCTCGTGCACTCCCCCACCTATCTGGGCGGCTGGTGGGATCCCGACGGCGTCGCCATGCTCGATCCCGCGCGACTGGCCTGGGGACTGCGCCGGGCCTGCCTGCAAGCCGGGGTCCGCATCTACGAAGGCACTCCCGTGCAACGCATTTCGAAATCGCACGGCGGCGCGCTCAACCTGCACACACCGCACGGCGAGGTGCGCGCACCCCGGGTCGCGTTGTGCACCAGCGCTTTCGCTGGACCGGTACCCAAGGTCACCCGGCACGTGGTGCCCGTCTACGACTACGCGCTGATGACCGAACCGCTCACCGCCGAACAGCGGCGCAGCATCGGCTGGGATACCCGCATGGGGCTCGGCGACGCCTCCTACCGCTTCCACTACTACCGGCTCACCAGCGACAACCGCATCCTGTTCGGCGGCTACGACGCCATCTACCACTTCGGCAACCGCATCGCGCCGACCCTGGAATCCAACGAGGCCACCTTCGAAACCCTTGCCGCGCACTTCTTCCAGACCTTCCCGCAACTCGAGGGGCTGCGCTTCAGCCATCGGTGGGGCGGGGTCATCGACACCTGCGGGCGCTTCTGCGCCTTCTTCGGCTCCGCGTACAAGGGCCGCCTGGTCTACGCGGCCGGATACACCGGGCTCGGGGTCGGGGCGACCCGGTTCGGGGCGGAGGTGATGCTCGATCAGCTCTGGGACCTCGACACCGAGCGCACCCGCCTGCGCCTGGTGCGCTCGCGACCCCGTGCCCTGCCGCCGGAACCGTTGCGGTCGGCCGGAATCAACCTCACCCGGTGGTCGCTGGCCAGGGCCGACGCCCACGAGGGACGACGCAACCTGTGGTTGAAGACCCTCGACTACACCGGGCTCGGGTTCGACAGCTAGGCGCTGCGCAGGATCAGGACCGTGATCTCGCTCGGCGCGAACAGCCGCAGCTGCGGCCCCCAGAAGCCGGTGCCGCGGCTGGTGTAGAGCTGGGTGCGCTCCCCGTGCCTGCTCAGCCCCGCGACCACCGGCTGCTCCAGCCGGACCAGATAGTGGAACGGCCAGATCTGACCGCCGTGGGTGTGACCCGAGATCTGCAGGGCCACACCGGCTTTCACGGCGTCGGCAACCTGGACCGGCTGATGCGCCAGCAGCACCACCGGAATCGCGGGATCGGCACCGGCGAGCGCGGCCTCGATATCGGGGCCGTGCCCGGTCAGACCGCGACCGGTCGGATCGTCGATGCCCGCGATGATCAAGCTGTCGCCGCCGCGGGTGAGCACCTGGTGCTCGTTGCGCATCGGCTTCCAGCCCAGCCCGGCCATGTGCTCGATCCAGCCCGGCGCGTCACCGAAGTACTCGTGATTGCCGGTGATGTAGAAGCGGCCCAGCGTGGCCTCGACCTTGCCGAGCGGATCCACCTGGGCGCTGCGCGCGGCCACCGAACCGTCGGCCAGATCGCCTGCGTGACAGGCGATATCGGGCCGCTGCGCATTGACCTCGGCCACCACCCGCTCCGACCAGCGCAGGCGATCCAGCGCCGCGAAGTGGGTGTCGGTCACCACCACCAGGCGCACACCGTCCAGGCCCGCGCCCAAGCCCTCGATCGGGACCTCGACCGTGCGCACCCGCGGCAAGCGCCGCGCCTCGTAGACCGCGTACGCCACCAGCGCCGCCGCCACCACCACGACACCGATCGCCACGATGCGCGAACGCGCGGGATCATCGACCCCGCCGAGGATCAGCCCGGCGCGGACCACCGCGCCGATCACCGACCAGGTGAACACCACCCACATCACGCCCAGCAGCGTGTCACCGATCTTGGACGCGGTATCCGACTGCCGCGGACCGTGCCCGAGCAGCATGCCGGTGGGCAGCGCCGCGAACGCGAGCAGGAACACCGCCGTGCCCAGCCAGAACCACGGGCCGGACAGGGTGGTGTAGACCAGCAGCCACCACGGCGCCCCGAACAGCAGTGCCGGAATGGCGAGAAACATGACTATGCGCGGAAATCTCACGGGGGTTCATCCTTGTCGGACAGGAATGGCGCCGAAAACGACGCCTCCGACCAACATACCCGCGCATATCGGGAAGGATGGGCCACGTGACCGACCAGACCTCCGGCCGGGGAGCGCCGCTCCTCGACGACATCTCCAAACGGATCATCGCCCAGCTTCAGGAAGACGGGCGACGGGCGTACGCCACCATCGGCAAGGCGGTCGGGCTGTCGGAGGCCGCGGTACGGCAGCGGGTGCAGAAACTGGCCGACGCGGGCGTGATCCAGATCGTCGCCGTCACCGACCCGTTGCAGGTGGGTCTGTTCCGGCAGGCGATGATCGCGATCACCGTGGACGGGCCGGTGCAGCCGGTCGCCGACGCGCTGGCCGCCATCGACGAGATCAATTACGTGGTGGTGTGCGCGGGGCGCTACGACATCCTGTGCGAGGCGGTCTGCCCGGACGACGAAGGGCTGCTGGATCTGGTGTCGCACCGCATTCGGGCGCTGGGCGGGGTGCGGCACGCGGAGATCATGGTGTACCTCAAGCTGCGCAAGCAGACCTACCGCTACGGCACCCGCTGATCACAGCGTGAGATAGCGCTGCCCCTCACAACGTGAGATATTTCTGCACCGTCGGGCCGATGTCGGCGACGATCTGCGCGTGGGTCATCGCGACCACCGGCGGCAGCCGTAAGACGTAGCGGCACAGGGCGAGTCCCAGCATCTGGCTCGCGATCAGCCCGGCCCGGTGCGGGGCGTCCCCGGGATCGCCGACCCGCAGTACCGCAGGCATCAGCTGCTGCGCGAACACCCGCTGCGCGCGCTCGACCACGGCCTCGTCGGTCACCGCCGAGCGGATGAGGGTGAACAGGATGTCGGCGGTCGGCGGGTTCTCCCACAGTTCGATGAATCGCCCGGCGACCAGTTCGCCCAGCGAATCCGGTTCCGCCGCAGCCAGATCCGGCAGTTGCAGATCGACATCCAGTGCGGCGTCGAACAATCCGTCCTTGTTGCCGTAGTACCGCATCACCATCGAGGGGTCGATGCCCGCGTCGGCGGCGATGGCCCGGATGGTGGCCTTGCGGAAGCCGTCCTCGGCGAAGCGCCGCCGGGCCGCCTCGAGGATGGCGGCGCGGGTGGCGTCGGAACGCCGCGGCGAAGTCTCCACAGTCATGCCAACGAGTGTAGGCCAACATTCGTTGACCCTCGCGATCCGGGCCGTGATCCGGTTAGGGTTAACCATGTCCATGCAGCCGCACCGCTGGTCTCCGCCCAAGGCGACACCCCGCGCGAGCGAAAAACACAGCACACCGCCGATGCCGCCACTGCGGCTGCTGCCCCTGCCCGGCACCGGACCCGAGGACGTGGTGATCGCCGCCGACGGCAGAGTGCTCACCGGACTCACGGACGGCGCGGTGGTGGCCGTCGACCCCACCGACGGCAGCGTCGAGCAGATCGCGCACACCGGGGGTCGCCCGCTGGGCCTGCACGCCGAGGCCGACGGATCGCTGCTGATCTGCGACGCGCACCGCGGCCTGCTGCGCCTCGACAAACCCGGCGGCACCCTGGAAACCCTGGTCACCGAGATCGACGGCAAGCCACTGACTTTCACCAGCAATGTGGTCGCCGACGGCGAGACGATCTACTTCTCCGAGTCCTCCCGCAAGTGGCCGCTCGAGGAGTACATGGGCGACATGCTCGAGCACACCGAGTCCGGCCGACTGTTCCGCCGAGCCGCGGACGGCAGCGTCGAAACCCTGATCGACGGACTGAAATTCGCCAACGGCATCGTGCTGGCACCCGACCGGTCCTGCGTGCTGGTTGCCGAGACCGGCGGCTACCGCGTCACCCGCTACTGGCTCACCGGTGAGCGCGCGGGCACCATCGACCTGTTCACCGAGAACCTGCCCGCCTTCCCCGACAACATGGGCCTCGGCAGCGACGGCCTGGTCTGGGTCACGCTGGTCTCCCCGCGAAATCCGCTGCTGGACACGCTGCTTCCGCTGCCCGGCGCGATCCGGCGGGTGGTGTGGGCGATTCCCGAAGCGCTGCAACCGAAACCGGCCCGCACCGTCTGGGTGCAGGCCTTCGACTTCGACGGCAACCTCGTGCACGACCTGCAACGCGAGGCCGACGACTACGCCATGGTCACCGGTGTCGCCGAACTCGACGGCACCGTCTACCTCGGCAGCCTCTCGGAATCCGCGATCGCGGTGACCCGGATTCCCTAGCGGCTCAGTTCTTCTGGGCCTCGTCCTGCGCGTGCTGCGCCTGCGCCAACTGTGCGGGCGTGTAGCGCAGGGTGAGCGCGATCAGACCCATGACGGCGGTGCCGATCGCGCACACCAGCAGCACGAAGGTGTAACCGCTGCTGAGCGCCTCGATCTGGTGCGGATTCATCTCGCTGACCTTGCCGGTCGCGCCCTTGTCCAGCGACAGCGTCTTGGACAGCGCCACCGGGCTGAGCAGGCCGACCGCGAACGGTGTGCCCATGTTCATGAACATCTGGCCGACCGCCGACAGTGGGCCGATGTGGGCCATATCCACGCCGACCAGCACGCACAGCGGCAGGATGACGATCGCGGTGCCGACACAGAAACCGACCACCGACAGCAGAATCAGCAGGGTCGGGAAGTACTCGGCCGAACTGTCCAGGGTGGAACCGAAGGCCAGGCCCGCCGACAGCACGATCGCGGAGACCAACAGCAGCCAGCGCGGCTGCACGTACAGCGCCAGCTTGGAGGCCACCGCGGTGCCGACACCCGCGCCGAGGGTGAACGGGATGCTGGCCAGACCCGCGGTCAGCGGGCTGTAGCCGAGCACGTTCTGCAGGAACTGGGCCACGAAGAAGGTGGTCGCGCCGAGCACACCGGAGGTCAGGAAGATCGCGATGAAGGTGATCACTCGATCGCGACTGTCGAACAGCGACCAGGGCAGCAGCGGGTTGGGGACATCGCGTTCGGCGAGGACGAAGACCACCATCAGGATCAGGCCGCCGATCACCGCGGTCAGGATGTATGGACTGTCCCAACCCAATTCGGGTCCCTCGGTCGCGCCGAACACGATCGCCGCGCAGGCCAGGGTGCCCAATACCGCGCCGCGCGCGTCCAAGCCGGTGCGACGGTGCTCGGTGTCGCGCAGCTGGGTCATGGCGCCCCACACGATGAGCAGACCGATCGGCACATTGATCCAGAAGATCCAGCGCCAATCCACCTGGGTGAGCGCACCACCGATCACCAGGCCGCCGACCGAGCCGATGCCGACCATGGATCCGAAGATCGCCACCGCCTGATTGCGGGCGGGTCCGGGCGCGTAGGTGCTCGCCACCAGCGCGAAGGCGGTCGGCGCGGCAATGGCCGCGCCGGTGCCCTGTAGGGCGCGGGCCGCGATCAGCCAGGCCTCGTTCTGCGCGGTACCGCACAGCGCCGAGGCCAGGGTGAACAGCGAGACGCCGACGATCAGCATCCGTTTGCGGCCGAACGAGTCACCGAGGCGACCGCCCAGCAGCATCAGTCCGGCGAACGGCAGGCCGTAGGCGGTCACCGTCCACGCGCTGCCCGCGCTGGACAGGCCGAGCTGCTCCTGTAGTCGCGGCAGCGCGAGGATCATGACGGTGCCGTCGAGCACCACCATCAGCTGCAGTCCGCTCAACACGAGGATGGCGAGGCCGAACGCCCGCTTGGTCACCGGATACTGCATCGTCGCAGCGGGGTTATCGAGCACCCAGCCACTGTAATGGATGGGCGGCCCGACACCCGGGCCGTCAGTTGCCTACGCTCGCGGTCGGATCGCCCGCGGTGAATCCGGCGGTCGGGCCGATCACGATGATCGCGGGCGGGCGAATGCCTTCCGCCCGCACCTTTTCCGCGACCGAGGCCAGGTCGGCGCGCACGATGCGCTGGGTGCGCAGGCTGCCCTCCTGGATCACGGTGACCGGAGTGTCCGAGGGGCGACCGCCGTCGATCAGCGCCGCCGCGAATTTCTCGATGCGCTCGACCGCCATCAGCAGCACGATGGTGCCGCGCAGTTTGGCCAGCGCGGGCCAATCCACCAGGGAATCCGGATGATCCGGGGCCACATGGCCGCTGACCACCACGAACTCGTGGGTGACGCCGCGATGGGTGACCGGGATACCGGCGAGGGCGGGCACCGAGATGGCACTGGTCACGCCGGGCACCACGGTCACCGGGATACCGGCCTCGACGCAGGCCTCGAGTTCTTCGTAACCGCGGCCGAAGACGTAATTGTCGCCACCCTTGAGGCGCACCACGAACTTTCCGGCCTTCGCGCCCTCGATCAGGGTGGCGTTGATGGCCTCCTGCGCCATGGCACGGCCGTACGGGATCTTGGCCGCGTCCACCACCTCGACGTCCGGGCCGAGCTCGGCCAGCAGCTCCGGCGGCGCGAGCCGGTCGGCGACAACGAGATTCGCGCGCGCCAGCAGGCGACGACCGCGCACGGTGATCAGGTCCGGATCGCCCGGACCGCCGCCGACGAGCGCCACGCCCGGGGTCACCGGGGCCGAATCATCGGTCACCACACCGGATTGCAGCGCTTCGAGCAGCGCGTTGCGCACCGCCGCCGAGCGCCGGTGCTGGCCACCGGCCAGCACGCCCAGGCTCATGCCGTCGTAGCGGGCGGTCGCCGGAGTGACGGCGGTACCGAGGCGGGCATTGTCGGCGCGCACGCAGAACACCCGTCGCCGGGTGGCCTCCGCGACCACGGCGGCATTGGTGTCGGGTTCGTCGGTGCAGGCCATGGCGTACCAGGCCCCGTCGAGATCGCCGTCGGCGTAGGCGCGCAATTCCAGGCTCAGCTGACCGGAGGTCGCCATGCCCTCGACCGCGGGGGTGACCTCACGGCTGATCACGTGGACATCCGCGCCGGAGGCGATGAGCAGACCCAGGCGACGTTGCGCGACCGTGCCACCGCCCACCACGACTACGCGGCGACCGCTCAGATCGAGGCCGACCAGGTAGTTCGGGTCGCCGACGGGCTGGTCGTCTGGGGTGGCTGAGGCGTTCTGCACAAGAATTGAGCCTACGGCGTGCCCGACGCGCCCCGACAATCACCCGGCATCCGGACCGCAACCGGGCGAGTAGTGCCAACCCGTCGGATCCGGCATCGAAATCGGCGAACCGTTCCTATGCTCGATTGCCATGACACGCCGAATCGTCACGGTCCTGCTGCGCGGCGGACTGCTGGTCCTGTTGATCGCGTTCGGGCTGCCCGGTGCGGCCGTCGCGGATCCGGTGTCGACGCAACCGAATCCGACGGTGGAGAGCGTCTACGCGCAGCCCGGACCATGGGCGGTGACCTCCCAGGCGGGCTTCGCCTGCTGTGATTCCACGGGGTCGAGCTACGACGTCTGGTATCCGGCGGACCTGGGGGCCAACGGGTTCCGGCATCCCATCGTCAGCTGGGGCGACGGCACCTGGGCGCACCCCGACCAATACGACTATCTACTGCGGCATCTGGCGTCCTGGGGGTTCGTGGTGGTCGCCACCGAGAACTCCTCGACCGGATCCGGCGTGGACATCACCGACGCCGTGGACAAGCTCCTGGACGTGGCGGCCGATCCGGCGAGCGTCTTCCACGATCGGCTGGATCCGAACGCCATTGGCGCGATGGGGCATTCGCAGGGCGCGACCGGGGTGCTCAACGCCATGCGCGACTCCGGCGGCCGGATCAAGACCGCGGTGCCGATCGAACTGCCGACCCAGCTGCTGTGCAGCCTCGGTTCCTTCTGCGGCAATACCGCGACCCTGACCGGCGGATCGGTGTTCTTCGTCAACGGCTCGCAGGACTCCCCCATCTCGCCGTCGGATCAGCCGCTCCCGGCCTCGGCCATCGGACTGCAATCGGTGCGCGCCTACTACGACGCGGTCCCGGCGACCGTACCGAAGGTCTGGGGCACCCTCGTCGGGCCGAATCACAACGACGTGCAAGGCCAGCCCGACTGCGCGAAAGCGTCCTGGCCCTGCACGCTGGGTGTGTACGGCTACCTCGGGTATCCGACCGCCTGGCTGGCCGCCGAACTGCTCGGGCGCGCCGACGCCCGCCAGGCATTCGCCGCCGGCGGCGAGTTCTTCGCGCCGAATCCCGGCTGGACCAACCAGATCGGTGACATCACTCCCCCATGACCTTGCCGAAGTTCGGGTTCTCCTGGATGAAGTGCAGGCCGCGGCCCGCCCGTAGCGGGAGCTTGCTCAGGTCGACCTGATCGAGGGTCACCGTCGTGGGATGGCCGTCCAGCTCACCGGTCAGCACCAGGCGGTCCGGGGCGGGTCGCTCGTAGGTGAACGTCGCCAGATCGGTGGTCGATTCCGGCAGACGCAGCACCAATCGGTGTGCGCCGGAGTCGATCTCGGCACCGACCGGTACGAAATCGGAGGTCATCCGCTGGATGACGGCGGCCTTCGGATTCTCGAAAACCACACGCTGCCAGCGATTTTCATCCGTCAGCAGCGGCGGCAGCGACTGGCCGTCACGGGTGAACTCGCCGACCGTCCAGATGCCGTACAGCTCCGGCTTCGTCGCGCCCGGACCGTAGGTGCGCCAGCCGTCCCAGCCCTGCCAGACATCGCCCGCCGACATCCACACCGCCAGCAGGATCTGCGCCACCGCCGCGATCCGCACGGCGCGGCGAGTGTGGAACGGCTGCGGTGTCGCGGCGGGACCGGCAGCGCGGCCGGTCAGCACCGCGGTCAGTCTCGGCAGCTCCGGCACCAGCAGCACCGCGGACAGCAGCAGCAGGTGGAACGACAGCAGTTTCACCGGCACATCGAAGGTCATGTTGAGCACCCACACCTGCGCCATCGCCACCATGCTCAGCAGCACCCCGGCCAGCTGCATGCGCGGCAGCAGCAGGAGCACGCCGCCCAGCACCTCGGCGCTGCCCAGCAGCATCTCGTACACCGGCGAGACGCCGACCTGCGTCCACAGCACGCCCATCGGCGCGAAATCACCGAACGGGGTCAGCAGGGTGGTCAGCGCCGGATCCGGCATCTGGGTCGGAATGAGTTTGGCGAAGCCGTAACCCAGCATCTGTCCGGCCAGGCACAGCCGGATGAAGAACAGGAACCAGGCGGCCAGCCGGTCGTAGCGCGGGCGGCGGCGATCCAGCACGCTCCACACCAGAGTTCCGGCCACCGCGATCACCAGGATGGTGAACACCAGCACCCAGAAGAACATCCCGTCACCGCTGCCGGTGTTGTGCACGGAGGCCTCGACGCCGAAGACGGTGTGCCCGACCCATTTCACCACCGGCTCGGACATGGTCACATAGCCGAGCACCCAGCTGTCGGGCAGCCAATTGGTGACGGGTCCGAGAAAGGCGAACACCGGCTGCGGATAGAAGACGCAGAACAGGCCGAAGTAGAGAAACGCGAAGCGGAACAGCAGGCGGCCGATCGGGTTCCAGGACCGCGCCGCGCCGGGTTCCCCCGTTTCCGGATCGGTCGCGGTTTCGACTGTCTGCACACTCATCGATGTCCCCTCGCTACATTGCCCGGCCTTTCGAGGGTAGGAAGCAAGAGGGGTCGCGCGCCTCGGTGACAACCCTGAGCCGACCCGGAATATGCCTGATAGGAAGTACTTCCGAAGGACTACGTGGCAGCACGAAGCCGCGGGAGCGACCAAGTGGCATCCCATTGACCGGTACTGGTGAAACAGGTCTCACCAATCCCCTACCGGAGCCAATTGGAACGCGTTACATTTCACCCAACGTGCCGCCCGGACTTACCACAAATGCCGCGTCGCCGCCCGCGTCAGCGGGAATTCGCCCGCGCCGGTAATCCGTTGACACGCTCCGCTATTCCCGTGCCAGGAGGACTCATGACATCGGCCCACGCCGATCCGAACGAGCGGTGGGAACTCACCGTCTCCGACCAGAACATCGACGAGCTCGCCGCCGAGCTCGCCCAGTGGCTCGGGACCAAGGTCGAGGCCGACGAGCAGCCCCGGGTCACCTCCATCACCCGCCCGCAGGCCGGTGGCATGTCCAGCACCACGCTGCTGTTCGAGGCCGAGTGGACCGAGCACGGCGAGGCCGCCGGCGGTTCCTTCGTGGCCCGGCTCGCCCCGGACCAGGACTCGTTCCCGGTGTTCGAAAACTATGACCTGGCAACCCAGTTCGCGGTCATGGCCGGCGTCACCGAGGCCACCGACCTGCCGCTGCCGCCGCTGTGCTGGCTCGAGACCGGCACCGACAATGTGCTGGGCGCACCGTTCTTCGTCATGCGCCGGGTGAACGGCCGTGTGCCCGAGGACAATCCGCCCTACGTGTTCGTCGGCTGGTTGCACGACGCCACCCCCGAACAGCGCTACGAGCTCACCCGCAACACCGTCGAGATCATCGCCAAGGTGCACGCGATTCCGGATCCGGCGCAGCGCTTCCCGATGCTCGACGGCGAGGGCTCCTCGCTGCGGCGGCACCTCGACGCGCAGAAGGCCTGGTACGACTGGGCGCTGGCCCGCGACGGCTTCCCCATCCCGCTCATCGACCGCACCTTCGCCTGGCTCGAGGACAACTTCCCGGCCGATCCCGGCGCGGACGTGCTCAGCTGGGGCGACGCGCGGCCCGGCAACATCATGTTCGACGAATTCGACCCGGTCGCGGTGCTGGACTGGGAGATGGCGGCCATCGGCCCGCGCGAACTCGACATCGCCTGGACCATCCTGATCCACCGGTTCTTCCAGGACATCGCCACCACCTTCGACCAGCCCGGCCTCGCCGACTACATGCGCCGCGCCGACGTCGAGAAGCTCTACGAGGAGACCACCGGCCACGCGCCGCGCGACCTCGACTGGTACCTGATGTACGCCGCGCTGCGGCACGGCATCGTGATGGGCCGCATCCGCCGCCGGATGATCCACTTCGGCGAGGCCGCCGACTGCGAGGACCGCGACGACTACGTGATGCACCGCAAACTGCTGGAAGCCATGCTCGACGGCACCTATTCGTGGGATTGAGAGATGACCCAGAACCAGATCAACAAGCTCGACGAATACCCGATCCACCAGACCCCGCTGTCCATGACGCGGGTCGGCAGCAGTGATCGGAACTTCTACGACCGCAACTACTTCAACGCTCTCGACACCGGCAGCGACACCTTTCTGGTCACCGGTTTCGGCGTGTACCCGAACCTGGGCGTGACCGACGCGTTCGCCACCGTGCGCCGCGGCGACACCCAGCGGGCGGTCAAGTTCTCCGACAAGCTGGTCGAGCGCAGCCTGGAACCCAAGGTCGGCGGCTACCGCATCGAGATCGTCGAACCGCTGCAGCAGCTGCGGGTGGTGTGCGAGCACGACGACCTGTCGTTCGACCTCACCTGGGAGGGTTCCTTCCCGGCGAAACCCGAACAGCCGCATACCATTCTGACCGGCGTGAACCGGCCGATCATCGACGCGCAGCGCTTCGCTCAGGTCGGAAGCTGGTCGGGCACACTGAATGTCGACGGCAGCGACATCGCCGTATCGCCGTCGAGCTGGCACGGTACCCGCGACCGCTCCTGGGGCATCCGCCCGGTCGGTGAGGCCGACCATCCGGGCCGCCTGGCTTCCGAACCGTCCGAAGGCTTCTGGTGGCTGTACGTGCCGCTGCGCTTCGACGACTTCTCCATCATCGTGATCGTGCAGGAGGAGCCGGACGGCTTCCGCACCCTCAACGACGCCACCCGCGTCTGGAAGGACGGCCGCGTCGAACAGCTCGGCTGGCCGCGCGTGCACCTCACCTACAAGTCCGGCACCCGCATCCCCACCAAGGTGCGCCTGGACCTCACCACCCCCGACGGCAAACCGCTCGAGGTCGAGGTCGAAGCCGGAACCTTCATGGCCCTCAACGTCGGCTGCGGCTACGGCGGCGACCCCGACTGGCAGCACGGTCAGTGGAAGGGTGCGGGCTGGTCCGACAGCACCCTCTACGACCTGACCGATCCGGCCATCGCGGGCCGCATCCCGTTCGGCGTCATCGACCACGTCGGCCACGCCCGCTGCGGTGACGCCGAGGGCTGGGGCCTGTTCGAGCACGGCTCGCTGGGCCGCCACGATCCGACCGGCTTCGCCGACTGGGGCTCGGTCGCGCCCTGAGCCCAGCTGATCGACCCCCGCCGGACCAACCACACGGCGGGGGTCGCTCGGCGTCGGCGTGCTGCGCAGCGACTACGGAGTCGGGTTTCGTACTGCGGATGCAGTACACCGGACGGCCGCCTTCGGCACGATGCCGACTACAGAGCCACCCGACGAGCATGGCGGCATGGCCAAATTCCTGTATCGCGTCGGACGGTTCTCGTTCGAGAAGCGGCGGCTAGTCGTGTTGCTCTGGTTGGGGATTCTGGCCGCGTGTGCGGTCGGGGCCTCACAGGCTCCCACCGCACCGCCGGACAAGTTCTCCATTCCCGGGACCGAATCGCAGCAGGCTTTCGATCTGCTGGCGCAGCGGTTCCCCGGATCCAAATCCGATGGGGCGCAAGCCCGAATCGTGTTCGTCGCACCCGACGGGACACAGATCTCCAGCGACGCCAACAAGGCCGCTGTCGAGAAGGTGGTCGCCGAGGTCGCGGGCAGCTCGCAGGTGAAGGGCGTGCTTGACCCGTTCCAGACCGGGGCGGTGAGCAAGAGCGGCACCACCGCGTACGCCACCGTCAACTACGACGCCGCACCCAACGACCTCACCTCCGCCACCAAGGACGCGCTGACCAACGCGGCCGCGGACGGTAAGGCGGCGGGCGTCACCGTCGAGATCGGCGGCACCGCGCTACAGGCCAAACCCGATATGGGCGGGGCCACCGAGGCGATCGGCATCGCCATCGCGGCCATCGTGCTGATGATCACCTTCGGCGCGTTCGCGGCGGCGGGACTGCCGCTGATCACCGCGCTGATCGGCGTCGGCGCGGGCATCATGGCCATCGTCGCGATCGGGATGTCCACCACCACAACCACTCTCGCCATGATGCTGGGCCTGGCCGTGGGCATCGACTACGCGCTGTTCATCGTCTCCCGGTATCGCACCGAGCGGCGTGAGGGCTACGGACCGGAGGAGGCCGCCGGACGTGCCGTCGGAACCGCCGGTTCCGCAGTGGTTTTCGCGGGCCTCACCGTGGTGATCGCGCTGGCCGGACTGGCCGTGGTCGGCATTCCGATGCTGACCGAGATGGGCCTGGCCGCGGCCGCGACCGTCGCCATCGCCGTCACCATCGCGCTGACCCTGCTGCCCGCGCTGCTGGGCTTCTTCCAGCGCGCGGTCATGCCCAAGGCATTCCGTAAGGCCCTGCGCGCCAAGGCCGCCGAGGACGGCACCGCCGGGCGTGACACCGTCGTCGAACCCGCCCCCGCGGGCAAGCCGAACATGGGCACCCGCTGGGCGCAGTTCGTGGTGCGGCGGCCGATCCCGATCCTGCTGCTGAGCCTGATCGGCCTCGGCGCGCTCGCGCTGCCGGTCACCGACCTGCAACTCGCCATCACCGGCGACGAGTCGCAGCCGACCTCGACCACCCAGCGCCGCGCCTACGACGCGCTCGCCGAGGGCTTCGGACCCGGCTTCAACGGCCCGCTCTCGGTGGTCGTCGACGTGAAGGGCGCGCCCGATCCGAAGGCCGCCGTCGCCCAGGTGTCCAGCACGCTGGCCGGGACCAAGGGCGTGGTGTCGGTCTCGCCCGCCGGGTTCAACCCCGCCGGAGACACGGCCATGCTGAGCGTCGTGCCCTCGACCGGGCCGTCCTCGGAGCAGACCAAGGATCTGGTGCAGACACTGCGCGGTGAGGCGAGCGGACTGCGCGAGGCCACCGGCGCCAAGATGCTGATCACCGGCACCACCGCGGTGAACATCGATCTCTCGCAGAAGATGTCGAGTGCGCTGCTGCCCTACCTGGCCGTCGTGGTCGGCCTGGCGATCATCCTGCTGATGGTGGTGTTCCGCTCCATCGCGGTGCCGATCAAGGCGGCCCTGGGCTTCCTGCTCTCGGTCGGCGCGGCCTTCGGCGTGATCGTGGCGGTCTTCCAATGGGGTTGGCTGGCAGGGCTTTTCGGAGTCACCCAGACCGGGCCGATCATGAGCATGATGCCGATCTTCCTGATCGGCGTGG
Organism: Nocardia sp. NBC_00511; assembly: GCF_045161165.1. Classification (NCBI taxonomy): domain Bacteria; kingdom Bacillati; phylum Actinomycetota; class Actinomycetes; order Mycobacteriales; family Nocardiaceae; genus Nocardia; species Nocardia sp. NBC_00511. Next base: position 613,205 of record NZ_CP107849.1, on the reverse strand, counting down.
TGTTCGGGCTCGCCATGGACTACGAGGTGTTCCTGGTGACCCGCATGCGGGAGGCGTTCGCGCACGGCGAGGACGCGAAGAGCGCCATCGTCACCGGCTTCCGGCACAGCGCCCGGGTGGTGGTCGCGGCCGCGGCGATCATGATCGCGGTGTTCTCCGGCTTCATCGGCGGCGGCGAACCGATGATCACCATGATGGGTCTCGGACTCGCGTCGGCGGTGTTCTTCGACGCCTTCATCGTCCGCATGACGCTGGTCCCGGCGGTGCTCGCACTGCTCGGCGACAAGGCCTGGTGGCTGCCCAAGTGGCTGGACCGCATCCTGCCCAATGTGGATGTGGAGGGTGAGTCGCTGCGGCAGGTGTCGCCGGAGCGCGAACCGGAACCCGCGCTGGTCTGAGCGATGAAACAACCGCAGGCCGTCCCGGGTGGGGCGGCCTGCGGTGTGTCCGGGGCATCGCCGATTAGGGTCACAGAGGAAGGTGAGGAGCACTCATGACGATGGAATGGTCGAGCTGGCCCAGGCGCCACGGCCGATTCGTCGACGTGTTCACCGCCATCCTGCTGTGCGGGCTGGCCACCTACTCCAGCATGCTCGCGCAGCAGAACGGTGAGACCGCGGGGCCGATCATCGTGCGTTCCCCCTCGCCCGCGGTGTTCGCGCTCTCGGCGGTGGCGTCGCTGGCGCTGCTGTGGCGCAGACAGTATCCGCGCACGGTCCTCGCGGTGGCCACCGGCTGCGGGGTCGTCATCGGCGCACTGGGATTCGAGGTATCGGTGCTCAGCGCGGGCGCGGCCATGGTGGCGGTGTACTCGCTGGGACTCTGGGTCGATCCACGCACCGCGAAGATCGCCACGCCGATCGCGGCCGGAATCCTGTTGATCGCCTCCTACTTCCATCAACTCAGTCCGATCCTCACCGGCGGGCGAATAACCGTGGTGGCCGGACTGCTGGTGGCGGGCGCGCTCGCCGAGGCCACCCGCAACCGGCAGAACTATCTGGCCGCGCTGCACGCGCGCGCCGAACTCGCCGAGCGGACCCGGGAGGACGAGGCCAGGCAGCGGGTCAGCGAGGAACGCGTGCGCATCGCGCGGGAACTGCACGACATCGTCGCCCACCACATGGCCCTCGCGCACGCTCAAGCCTCCACCGCCGCATACCTTTTGCGCAGCCAGCCCGATCAGGCGCAGGGCATGCTGGATCAGCTGGCCGGGACGACCTCCGCCGCGCTGCGCGAACTCAAGGCCACCGTCGGGCTGCTGCGCGACGACGACTCCGACGCCCCGCTGGAACCCACGCCCGGACTCGATCAGCTGCCCGAACTGCTGGCCGCGTTCGAACGGGCCGGAATGGTGATCTCGCTGTCGGTAACCGGCGAACCCCGGCCGCTGTCGCCCGGCGCGGACCTGACCGCCTACCGGATCGTGCAGGAGGCGCTCACCAATGTCACCAAGCACGCGGGCAACGCGGCCGCCACGGTGCGCCTGGTCTACTCCCGGCAACTGCTGACCGTCAGCGTCGTCGACGACGGCCCCGCCCTGCCCGATCACGTTCGCGGCGAAACGGATTCGAACATCACCGGCTACGGTCTGATCGGCATGAACGAGCGCGCCGTCTCCGTCGGCGGCCAGCTGCACGCCGGTCGCCGTCCCGACGGCGGGTTCGAGGTCACCACCGAACTGCCGCTGGGCCCCGCGCCCACCCCTGACACCGAGGACAGGACATCATGACCATCCGCGTACTGCTGGCCGACGATCAGGCGCTGCTCGCGGGCACCTTCCGGCTGCTCATCGACTCCGCCGACGATATGGAGGTGGTCGGCATCGCCGGAAACGGCCGGGAGGCAGTCGATCTGACGCGCGCGTCGAAACCCGACGTGGTGGTCATGGACATCCGCATGCCCGGCGTGGACGGTCTCACCGCGACCCAGGAGATCTGCGCCGACGAGACCCTGCGCGACACCCGCGTGCTGATCCTGACCACCTTCGAACTCGACGAGTATGTGGCACAGGCACTTCGGGCCGGGGCCAGCGGTTTCCTCGGCAAGGACGTCGGGCCGGAGGAGCTGCTGCGCTCGATTCGCGCGGTCGCCGCCGGTGACGCCCTGCTCTCCCCCACCGCCACCCGCACGCTCATCGCCCGCTACCTGTCGCGGCCCGAAAGCCGGGTCTCCGCAGCCGAATCCCTCGATGTGCTCACCGCGCGCGAACGCGAAGTCGTCGCGATGGTCGCCGAAGGCCTCTCCAACGAGGAGATCGCCGAGAAGATGTACGTCAGCCCGCTGACCGTTCGCACCCACGTGCAACGCGCCATGTCCAAGGTGGGGGTGCAGAACCGCGCGCAGCTGGTGGTGGCCGCCTTCCAATCGGGGCTGGTCCGAGTCGAACCCCCACGGCAGTAGGGCTTTCGATCAGTACGGCCCGGACGCTCCGGTCATCTGGAGTGCTTGGGCCGGTGGTACACGATGGGCTCGGTCTCGTGTTCCCACATCGTGAAGTGAGCGTCGACGAGCTGGGGTTCGGGCGGGAGCGGCGGGGTGGCCCGGACCTCGTAGCGCGGAGCCGGTGGTTCGATCACGGGCTCACGATGTGGGCCGCGGTGCTGCTCCCGCTCGGAAGGGAGAGTCGGCGCCACCGAAACCTGGAGCGGCGACTCGGAATTCGGTCCCCGCGTCAGCCGGACGGTGTCGTGCTCGAGCCGCCAGAGCGCGAATTCGTTCGACTCACCCACCTGGTGCGGATCCCCGAGCCGGTCGATGCACCGCTCCAGCGCCCATACGTACACCCGGTCCACGGTTTCCGGCGGGACGAACTCGAGCAGGCGCACCTCGAAGAACTCGCCGTATCCGTAGCGCTGCCGACGGTCCGGGGTCCGGCCCGCGATCAGGGACGGGCCCTGCGGGTACACGGCCATCAGGCTGCCGTCGTCCACCTGCTCCGGGCGCAGGCGAAAAGCCTTGAAAACACTGTCGATATCGCGGCGAGACCAGATGCCGCGCAGGGAACGCCGAGCGAGGACGGCGCTGAGCCCGGACCGCTGACGCAGGTCCTCCAGCCGGTCGCCCAGATTCGAGGCGATCACCGACTCGAGGTGTTCGAGGAATCCCTCGCCCGCTCGTTCCAGTTCACGGGTGTTGACCCGCGGCCGTTGCGGCGGTGGGGCGTTCCAGCGGGCCGGGTTCTGCAGGATCAGCTCGACCGTCTCACCGCCCGCCACCTTGATCACGACCTGCGGCAGCACCCAGACCGCCCCGGTGCCGTCCTCGTGCGCAGGGCCCACCGAGGGGCCGCAGTAGCCGAGCATGGCCGCGACCGTGTCGGCGAGCGCGTCCGCCGGACGATGCAGGGGCATTGCCGCGAGCAGGATCGCGACCGCGGTGATCTCGCCGTGCTCGTCGGCGCCGAACATCGCCACCGGATCACCGTGGTCGAGATTCGTGGTCACATAGAGCACCGATGGATCGTCCTCGTCGGGCGTGGGCGTACCCCAGCCGACCCAGGCGGCGAAACGCGCGACGTCACCGACCGCCCAGGTCCAGCCGAATTCCGCCGCCGCCGAGGCGATTCGCATCGCACCAGGCAGGTCTACCTGCGCACTCACCAGGTGAGACTAACCGTCAGCGACTCTGGAATATAGAGATTTCAAATACGGTCCTCGACTTGGGGCACACAGCTACCAGACGGCAGCCACCGCCACCGTGACCCCGCCGATCACCTGCTTGGAAACAAGCAGCTCGGTCCCGGCGGCGGCGAGCAGGGCCGCGGCCTCGGCCACACTCGGCGTCCCGACCGAGGACGCGGCGCGTAGCGACGGGTTGGGCACCGGAACCCGCTCCAGATCGTGGGCGGCGAACCCGACGATGTACACACCCAACTGTTCAGCGGCCTGCATCAAGCCGGGCTCGGCAGCGCGCCGGTCCAGCGTCGCCAGACAGCGAATCTCCCCCGCCCCCAGCACTTCTCGCACCGCGGTGACAATCGCCTCGCCGGTGGTTCCAGGTCGGCAGCCGACCCCGACCGCCACCTGCGGCCGATCGGTGAGCCCGTCAGGCCGGGGCATGGGTCCGAGCGAAGTCTGCCGCGGCGGCCACGAATCTGGCCATGGCACCGGGATTTCCCGCCGGATGGGTGTGCAGATAGGAGGCGTGGACCTGATGCACGATCGCACCCTCGCGCACCGTCTCACCCGACGGCGCACGCCAAGCCCAGGCGTTCGGAGCCGGAGCGGCGGCAACGAGCCGGGTGCGGTGGAATTCGTGGCCACGCAGGCGTTCACCGGTGCGCCACAGCGGAGAATCGTTGAGCACCACGGCATCTCGATAGCCGAGGGTGAGCCGAGGACCGAATTCTGCCTCCGCGTCGATGACACCGGCCATCGGATGCCCGTCGAGCGTGCGGGTGAGGTAAAGCAGGCCCGCGCACTCGGCATGGATCGGCAGACCCCGACGCGCCTGCTCGGCGATGGCCGACAGCAGTCCGTTGTTGGCGGAGAGATCGGCCGCGTGCTCCTCAGGGAAACCGCCTGGGACGACCAGACCCGCTGTGCCGGAAGGCAATTGCTCGTGCAGCGGGTCGAAAACCTCGACGCGCGCACCGGCGGCGGCGAGCAGTTCGCGATGTTCCGCGTAACCGAAAGTGAAGGCGGGACCGCCCGCGACCGCCACGATCGGACCGGAATCACCTGCGGCGAGCGCGGATTCACCGGTGGCGGCGAGCTCCTCGGCCGCGTCCCACGGGGTGCCCGTCACGGACGCGGTGGCCAGCGCCGCCACGGCCGCGAGATCGACGTGGGCCGCGACGAGATCGGTCATGGCCTCGACCGCGTCCCGGGCGGCGGCACCGTGTTCGACGGCGGGAATCAGACCCAGATGCCTTGAAGGAACCACCAATTCGGCCATCCGCGGCAGCGCGCCCAGCACCGGCAGCCCGACCCGGGCACACGCGGCGCGCAGCACCTGCTCATGGCGTTCACTGCCGACCCGGTTGAGAATCACGCCGCCGAGCCGGATTCCGCTGTCGTAGGTGGCGAATCCGTGCAGCAGCGCGGCCAGGCTCTGACTGTGCCCGCGCGCGTCCACCACCAGGATCACCGGTGCGCCCAGCATCGCCGCGATCTGCGCGGTCGAACCCTCGGCGATCGGCTCGGTGTTGTGCTCGTCGATGCGGCCGTCGAACAGCCCCATCACACCCTCGACCACCGCCAGGTCACAGCCCTGACTGCCGTGCAGGTACAGCGGCACAACACGTTCCGCGCCCACCAGCACCGGATCCAGATTGCGCCCCGGCCGCCCCGCCGCCAGCCCGTGATACCCCGGATCGATGTAGTCGGGCCCCACCTTGAACGGCGCGACGCGATGCCCCGCTCGCCGCAGCGCCCCGATCAATCCGGTTGCCAGCGTGGTCTTTCCGCTACCCGAGGCGGGCGCGGCGATGACGACGGCGGGTGTGGTCACCATTCGATCCCGCGCTGGCCCTTACGCCCCGCGTCCATCGGATGCTTCACCTTCGTCATCTCGGTGACCAGATCCGCCACCTCGAGCAACGCCTGCGGCGCATCCCGCCCCGTGATCACCACATGCTGATTGCCCGGCCGATCCCGCAGCGTCGCCACCACCTCGTCGACATCCACCCACCCCCACTTCAGCGGATAGGTGAACTCGTCGAGCACATAGAACCGATGCTCCTCAGCCCGCAACCTACGAGCGATCTCCTGCCACCCCGCCAGCGCGGCCGCCGCATGATCCTCCTCGGACCCCTGCTTCTTCGACCACGACCAGCCTTCGCCCATCTTGTGCCACTCCACGGCACCGCCCACCCCGGTCTCCTCGTGCAAAGTCCCCAGCGTGCGGAAAGCAGCTTCCTCCCCCACCTTCCATTTCGCACTCTTCACGAACTGGAACACCGCCACATCGAACCCCTGATTCCAGGCCCGCAACGCCATCCCGAAAGCAGCCGTCGACTTCCCCTTACCGGGCCCGGTGTGCACGGCGAGCACCGGCAGATTCCGCCGCTGCCGAGTCGTCAGGCCATCGTCCGGAATGCTGTCCGGCAGTGGCACACCCTGGGGCATTTCGAGAACTCCCTTCGACTACGGCCGCCGCGGCCGAGCATTCACCCACGGTGCCATACGGCATTCGGCAGGCAGTGGCCAGGTACTCAGGCGACGCGGGTGGCGCGGACCACGCCCGCCACCGAGTCACCGGTCAGTTCGGCCAACTGCAAATAGCCGCCGCGGAGTTCGGTGGCGAACTCGCGGGCGAGGCCGAGACGGATCATGCCGCGTTCGCAGTCGACGACCATGGCGGTCACGGCGTCGTGAGTCAGTTGGCGGGCGGCGGCGCGGGCGCGCGGGATGGGGTCGGTGCCGCCGGTGGCGCGGCCGTCGGTGAGCAGGACCAGGAGGGGGCGGCGGTGCGGGTCGCGGGTGCGTTCGCGGCGGATGACCTCGCGGGCCTTCAGGAGGCCTTGGGCCAGTGGGGTTTTGCCGCCGGTGCGGAGGTCCGCCAGGCGGCGGACTGCGATATCGACCGAAGATGTGGGGGGCAGGACCAGTTCGGCGTCCTGGCCTCGCATGGTGATCACCGCCACCTTGTCGCGGCTCTGGTAGGCGTCACGCAGCAGGGCGACCACGGCGTTGGTGACGGCGGAGAGGCGGTCGCGGGCGGCCATGGAGCCGGAAGTGTCGACCACGAAGACGACCAGGTTGCCTTCTCGGCCTTCGCGGTACGCGCCACGGAGGTCGGCGGGTTCGAAGGCGAGGGGGCCGGAGAGGCGGCCGCGTTCGAACTGGCGGGGGGCCGCGGCGAAGATGGTGGCCAGCAGGTGCAGGCCGGTGGAGGTGTCGTCGAGGGGGCGCACGACACGGCCCTGACGGGTGCGGGCTCGGGAGCGTCGGCCGGGAGCCCCCTCGCCGACGCCGGGGACCTGCCAGCGTGGAGGTTTGGGGAGGGTTCCGGAGGGAGCGGCCACGCCGGACCCGGCGGGCGGCTGGCTGCCTTTGCCGCTGTCGGGGCGCGGCGAATCCTTGCCATCGCGGCGGGGGTCGGGACCATCCACCGGACCCCGGTCGCGCGGGTCCGGGTCATCGAGGGGTGAATCCTGGTCTGGGCCAGCCGGGTTCGAACCATCCGGGCGGTCGTTCCCGGCGTCGTCGTTCAGGCCCTGATTCTCCGCGCCCGAATCTCCGGCCTCCTGCGAATCATCCTGTCCGGCAGTGGTTTCCCGCGGTCCCGCGTTCGGCGGGACCGCATCACCTTTTCCCAGGCTGTCAGCTCCGCCGTCCTGGTCGGCGCGGTCGGCTTCCTCGGCGGCCTGACGCATGGCGTCGTCGAGCTGCTCCTCGCTGATCCCGGGTTCGTCGAACGGATCGCGCCGACGCCGGTGCGGCAGTGCGAGTTCGGCGGCGATGCGGACATCGGCCTCGGTGACGGTGGGTGCGCCGCGCCAGGCGGCGTGCGCGGTGGCGGTGCGGGCCACCACCAGATCCGCGCGCATGCCGTCGACGTCGAAGGTGGCGCACAGGGCGGCGATGCGACGCAGCTCGACATTGTCGAGGGTGACCTCGGCGATGCGGTCGCGGGCGGTCAGAATGCGTTCGGCCACTTCACGATCGGCGGGCGCGTAGCCGGCGGCGAAGGCGGCCGGATCCGCCTCGTAATCCAGGCGGCGGCGCACCACGGCCATCCGGACGTCCACGTTGCGGGAGGCGACCACGTCCACGGTGAGGCCGAAGCGGTCCAGCAGCTGCGGACGCAGTTCGCCCTCTTCGGGATTCATGGTGCCGACGAGCACGAAGCGAGCCGGATGGGTGTGCGAGACGCCGTCGCGTTCGATGTGCACGCGCCCCATGGCGGCGGCGTCGAGCAGCACGTCCACCAGATGGTCGTGCAGCAGGTTGACCTCGTCGACGTAGAGCACGCCGTGATGGGCGGCGGCCAGCAGGCCGGGCTTGAAAGCCTGTTCACCGTCCCGCAGTACGCGTTCCAGGTCGATGGACCCGACCACGCGGTCCTCGGTCGCGCCGACCGGCAACTCCACCAGTCGTGCGGGCCGCGCCCCGGTCTCGTCGACCACCGGCGGCAGCAACTGCGCCAGCGCGCGCACCACGGTCGACTTCGCCGTCCCCTTCTCGCCGCGCACCAGCACGCCTCCGATGCCGGGGTGCACCGCGCACAGGATCAGCGCCAGCTGCAACCGCTCCTGCCCGACCACCGCGGAGAACGGGAAACCGACCTCGTCACCGGCTGCCGCACGGACACTTTCGGAGTAAGCCACTGGGGAAACGGACACCCAGCAACTCTAGGCCCGCCCGAATCACCCCCGGAACGCCGGGTGCCCGCTGTGAATCCACAGCGGGCACCCGGTCGAGAGTTATGGAGGTGAGGGGTCGAACTCAGCCGCGACGCATCGGGATGTGCGGGATGCCGTCCTCGATGTACTCGTCACCGTCGATCTTGAAGCCGTGCTTGGTGTACATGTCGACCAGGTAGGTCTGGGCGTTCAACCGGACCGTCGCGGAACCCGCTTCGGCCAGGGCCGCCTGCAGCAGGCGGGTGGTGTAGCCATGTCCGCGCCCCGCGGGGGTGGTGCAGAGGCGGCCGATCCGGAAGGACTTCACGCCGTCCTCGTGCTCCTCCATGAGGCGCAGGGTGCAGATGAAATCACCCTCGTCGTCGAGCCAGAAGTGCCGGGTCTCCGGCAGCAGGTCGAAACCGTCCAGCTCCGGGTAGGCGCACTTCTGTTCGACAACGAAAACCTCGACGCGAAGTTTCAACAGCTTGTACAGCGTCGCGGTGTCCAGATCTTGGGCCCACGACCGTTTGAGAGCAACCGTTGACATCATCGCGTCTTGCTATCACATCTACGCGTGAGAAGCGATAGGGGCGTGCTTCGGCGTGTTGTTGTCGGTGAGGCGCAGGGCCTTCCCGGTCCAGTCCCACACCTCGCGGTAGAGCGCCTGATCCTCGGAGAGCTTGACGCCCAGCGACGGCACCATTTCCTTGAGTTTCGGCTCCCACGAACCGAATTCGCGCGGGAAGCAGCGCTTCATGACATCCAGCATGGCGCTCACGCAGGTGGACGCGCCGGGCGAGGCGCCGAGCAGACCGGCGATGGTGCCGTCCTCGGCCGCGACCACGGCGGTGCCGAGCTCGAGCACGCCGCCCGCGCCCTTGCGACGGATGACCTGCACGCGCTGGCCGGCGATGATCAGCTCCCAATCCTGGCCGTCGGCACGCGGAATGAACTCCTCCATCGCGCCGATGCGGTCGGCCTGCGAGTTGAGCAGCTCACCGACCAGGTAGTTGACCAGGCCCATCTCGGTGACACCGACACCCAGCATGGAGAACAGGTTGTTGGGCTTGACCGACTTGAACAGGTCGGTCAGCTTGCCGTCCTTGAGGAACTTCGGCGTCCAACCGGCGTACGGACCGAACAGCAGGCCCTTCTCACCGTTGATGACGCGAGTGTCCAAGTGCGGCACCGACATCGGCGGCGCACCGACCGAGGCCTGGCCGTACACCTTGGCCTCGTGCTCGGCGACCAGCGCCGGGTTGGTGCTGCGCAGGAACAGACCCGACACCGGGAAACCACCGAAACCGGAGATCTCCTTGATGCCCGACTTCTGCAGCAGCGGCAGTGCGCCACCGCCCGCGCCGACGAACACGAACTTGGCGTTGATGACCCGCACCTTGCGGCTGCGCAGGTTGCGGACCTTCACCAGCCAGGAGCCGTCGGACTGCTTGGTCAGGTTGAGCACCTCGTGGCCGAACGCGATATCCGCGCCGGACGCGCCGAGGTAGGCCAGCAGTTCCTTGGTGAGCTCACCGAAGTCGATGTCGGTGCCCTTGTCCGACCAGTTCAGGGCGACCGGGTCGGAGAAGTCACGGCCCTTGGACATCAGCGGCAGACGCGAGCTGAATTCGGCTGCGTCGTCGATGAATTCCATGCCCTCGAACAGCGGGTGCTTCGACAGCGCCTCGTAGCGCTTGCGCAGGTACTCCACGCCGTCCGCGCCGTGCGTGAAGCTCACGTGCGGGATCGGGTTGATGAAGTTCGACGGGTTGGCCAGCACCCCGTTCTCCGCGGCGTACGACCAGAACTGGCGCGACACCTGGAAGCGCTCGTTGATGTCGATGGCCTTGGTGATCTCCACCGAGCCGTCGGCATTGCGCGGCGTGTAGTTCAGCTCGCAGAGCGCGGAGTGACCGGTACCGGCGTTGTTCCACGGGTCGCTGCTCTCGGCGGCAGCGGCCTCGAGGCGCTCGAATACGGTGATCGACCAGTCCGGCTGCACCTGACGAAGCAAGGCACCGAGGGTGGCACTCATGATGCCGGCACCGATGAGGACTACATCGGTCTTTTCAATCGTGGCAGCGTTCGACACGGCGGGATCGACTTCCTTGTCTTTATGGGTCACCCAGTTGGGAGTTAGGTTACCCGTCGTTCACTTGAGCCAGATTCTGCCCCTGAGCATTCCGAAATCCCTCAACGAAATCCCCGAATGTGAGAGATCCCTCCCAAATCGACATCGATGTGGTTCGGACTAGATTGGGCGGGTGACCTCCGATACGTCATCGCCCACCCCGTCCGCTTCGTCCCAGGCCCAGCCCACGACCCCGGCCGTCGGCACGTGGCAGCCCGACGTGCTGGGGACCGACTACCAGCAGCTGACCATCCCGCTGGGACCCGATCCCGACGGTGAGGGCGACGCCGTCGCCACCCTCGTCCGCTATACCCCGGCCGCAGCACCCGCACCCACCAGAGCTGTGCTGTATGTACACGGATTCACCGACTACTTCTTCCAGGAACACCTCTCCGAGCATCTGGCCGCGCAGGGCCACGCCTTCTACGCGCTCGACCTGCGCAAGTGCGGCCGCTCCACCCGCCCCGGGCAGACCCCGCACTACGTCAGCGATCTCGCGCTCTACGACGAGGAGCTCAACCGGTCGTTGCGGGTCATCCGCGAGGAGACCGGCCTGCCCGTGATGGTGATGGCGCATTCGACCGGCGGCCTGGTGACCTCGCTGTGGCTCAACCGGTTGCAGAATGCCGGTGATGTTCGCGCGCAGGGCATTACCGGTCTGGTGCTCAACAGCCCCTGGTTCGATCTGCAGGGACCCGGCTACTACCGCTCGGTCGGCACCCCGCTGATGGAGGCGCTGGGCAAGCTGCGGGCCTTCACCAAGCTTCCGCTGGGCGTGTCCACCGCCTACGGCGACAGCCTGTATCACGCCAAGTCCGGCGAGTGGGACTACAACCTGGACTGGAAGCCGTTGAGCGGCTTCGCGGTTCACGCGGGCTGGCTGCGGGCCATCCGGCGCGGACAGCTGCGACTGCACCGGGGCCTCGACATCGGGGTGCCCGCGCTGATCCTGCGGTCCAAGGCGACCAAGTTCATGCGCGCGTACGGCCCGGCCGCCGACGTGTCGGATCTGGTGCTGGACGTCAAGCAGATCCAGCGCTGGTCGGGCTGCCTGGGTGAGCGCACCAACATCGTGCCGATCGAGGGGGCGCGCCACGACGTGTTCCTGTCCGCGGAGACACCGCGCAACCAGGCGTTCCGAGAGCTGGATTCCTGGTTGCGCTGGCTGGATTCACCAGAAGCTGGTGCGTAGCACCACTTCGGTGGCGAGTTCGTGGCCCGCATCGGCGGGCACGTTCGTGACATCCATGGGGACCAGCCGGAATTCGCCGTAGACGAACCGGCTGGAGCCCTCGGCCAGCTCGCGCGGGAAGGCCTTGGTGGCCAGCAGGGTGGTGGGGATCTCCACCGGCGGGCAGGCGCTGTCACGGACACTGCCGTCCGCGCCCGCGGCCGCCGGGTGACCGCCGCCCGCGACGATGAGGCTCATGAAGCGGCCGAAGCCGCGTGCCGCCAGTTCCCACGCGAGGTCCGCGCCCACACCGGAGCCCACCAGGTTCGCCCAGCCGACCTTCAACTGGTCGAGGATGGCGAACACCGTCGCCGAGTCCAGACCGTCGATCGACTCGATGACGATGGTGCGCAGGTCCGAGGTCTGCAGTCGTTCGCAGACCTGGTCGTATACGTCGGCCGGGTCGCCCGCATCGGGGAGTAGCAGGACGTGGTGCCGGGATTCGGGACCCCCGAGCCGCACGGCCCACTCGCGGTCACCGACCGTGATCCGCCGAGATTCCATGGTCGTTCACGCTACACGGCGCGCGAAGGGGCCGAACGCGTGTCGCCCCGATTGCGGTGACAGCGGTCACCGGGAGACGGTCAGAACCGGCAGATCCGGGGGCGCTCCGGCGGTGATCAGACGCTCGAGAGCGTCGAGATCGAGGTGCTTCTCCAGCAGATCGGCGAGCAGATCGAGCTGTTCGGCGCGTACGTCCGCGACCGAGACATCCTCTGCGACAACGAAACCCGTGCGGCCCGCCTGTTCCGCGACCTGTCGAAGCCAGGTGCGGCGAAACTCGTCCGATTCCAATGCCCCGTGCAGGTGGGTGCCCCAGATCGCTTCGCGGACACTGCCTTCCGCGCTGCCGTCGAGCTCGAGCCAGGGACGGTCCGCGTTGCGGGTGACGCGGCCGTGGTGGATCTCATAGCCGTGCACCGGGAGATCGTTCTCACGTCCGATGTCGCCGTGATCCAGCACTCGTCCGGTGGAGCGGCGCAGCACCTTCGGATCGGCGAACTCGATATCGAGGTCCAGCAGGCCCAGGCCGGGCACCTCGCCCGCATCGGATTCCACCCGGTCGACGATGGTGCGGGCGAGCATCTGGTAGCCGCCGCAGATGCCGAGGATCGGTCCCCCGGCGGCGGCACGGGCGGTGAGGGCGTCGGCGATCCCGGTGCGGCGCAACCACTCCAGATCGCTGACGGTGGATTTGCTGCCCGGCAGCACCACCAGGTCGGCGCCTTCGAGCCGGGACGGGTCGGTGACCCAGCGCACGGAGACGCCGGGCTCGCAGGCCAGGGCTTCGACGTCGGTGGAGTTGGAGATGCGCGGCAGGCGGACGGCGGCAACGGTCAGCCACTCGGCGCCTCGCGGCGGGCGGGAGCGGCCCACCGGGGCGTCGGCGATCGTGCTCAGCGAGTCCTCTGCGTCGATCCAGAGATCCTCGGCGAAGGGCAGCACACCGAGCGTGGGGCGGCCGGTGAGTTCGGCCAACTGGTCGAGACCCGGCCGCAACAGATCCACGTCGCCACGGAACTTGTTGACGATGAAGCCGCAGATCAGTTGCTGGTCTTCGGGTTCCAGGATGGCGACGGTGCCGAACAGGTGCGCGAGGACTCCCCCACGGTCGATATCGCCGACCAGCAGCACCGGCAGATCCGCCGCTCGGGCCAGGCCCATGTTCGCCAGATCGGTTGCGCGCAGGTTGATCTCGGCGGGCGAACCGGCACCCTCGCAGATCACCACATCGAATTCCGCGCGCAGCGAAGCCAATTCGTCCGCGACGATCGCACGCAACGCCTGCCGATGCTTGAAATAGTCCTTGGCCCCGACCGTGTCGACGGCCTTACCCCGCACCACCAGTTGCGAACGCCGGTCGCTGCCCGGCTTCAGCAGCACCGGATTGAACCGCACGCTGGGTTCCAGTCCGCAGGCGCGCGCCTGCAAAGCCTGCGCACGCCCGATCTCCCCGCCGTCGAGAGTGACGACGGAGTTGTTGGACATGTTCTGCGCCTTGAACGGCGCGACCCGGACACCGCGGCGCGCCAGCAGGCGGCAAAGTCCGGCCACCACAACGCTTTTGCCCGCGTCGGAAGTGTTTCCGGCGATCAGCAGAGCGCCCTTCACCGCGCAACGCTCACGGGAGGGTGAGGACTTCCGCGCCGTCCTCGGTGACCACCAGGGTGTGCTCGAACTGGGCGGTCCACTTGCGGTCCTTGGTGACGACGGTCCAGCCGTCCTCCCAGATCTCGTAGTCGATGCCGCCGAGGTTGATCATCGGCTCGATGGTGAAGGTCATGCCCGGTTCGATGACGGCTTCCACGGCGGGCTGGTCGTAGTGCAGGATCACCAGGCCCGAGTGGAAGGTGGGACCGACGCCGTGACCGGTGAAGTCGCGGACCACGCCGTAGCCGAAGCGATTCGCGTACGCCTCGATGACGCGGCCGATCACATTGAGCGCGCGACCCGGCTTGACGGCCTTGATGGCGCGGTCGGTGGCCTCTTTGGTGCGCTCGACCAGCAGGCGCACCTCCTCGTCGACGTCACCGGCGAGGAAGGTCTTGTTGGTGTCGCCGTGCACGCCGTGGATGTAGGCGGTGACGTCGATATTGACGATGTCGCCGTCCTGGATGACGGTCGAGTCCGGGATGCCGTGGCAGATGACCTCGTTCAGCGAGGTGCAGCAGGACTTGGGAAAACCCTTGTAGCCCAGCGTCGACGGGTAGGCGCCGTGGTCGAGCATGTATTCGTGGGCGATCCGGTCGAGCTCATCGGTGGTGACGCCGGGGGCAACGGCCTTACCGGCCTCTTCCAGCGCCTGCGCCGCGATCTTGCTCGCGATCCGCATCTTGTCGATGGTTTCGGCGGTCTGCACCCACGGCTCGTGGCCCTCGTTGACAGTCTTCTTCCAGACGTATTCGGGCCGCTCGATCGATTTGGGCACCTCACGAATGGGCGACTGCGTGCCGGGAACGAGAGGTTGACGGGTGCGCACAGACATGCGACCAGACTATCCGGCCGCGCGAAATCGCACGTGGCCAGCCGCACGACGGGTGCTCGCTGAGGCAAGATTCCAGGTATGAAGGTGATCCTCTTCGGCGCGACCGGCATGGTCGGCCAGGGCGTTCTCAACGAATGCCTGCAAGACGACCGGGTCGAACAGGTCCTCGCCATCGGCCGCAGCCCGCTAGGTATCGAGAACCCCAAGTTGCGTGAGCTGGTCCAGCCCGACCCCACCGATCTCGCCGCGATCGCGGACGAACTGCCACAGTTCGACGCCTGCTTCTTCTGTCTCGGAGTCTCCTCCGTCGGCATGAAGGAAGACGAATATCGTCGCATCACCTACGACCTCGCCCTGAAGGTCGGGCGCACCCTCGCTGCCGCCAACCCGAAGCTGACGTTCATCTACGTTTCCGGTCAAGGCACCGACAGCACCGAGCAGGGCCGCTCGATGTGGGCGCGAGTCAAGGGCAAGACCGAGAACGACCTGCTGGCACTTCCGTTCCAGGCGTACATGTTCCGGCCCGGGTTCATCCAGCCGATGGACGGGGTGAAGTCCAAGACGCCGCTGTACCGGGCGGCGTACGCGGTCACCGGGCCGCTGATTCCGGTGTTCCGTCGGCTGGCACCGAACATCGTCAACGACAACCGTGAGATCGGACGCGCCATGATCAATGTCGCGGCGGGTGGGGCGGGAGAGCGGGTGCTTGTGCCTCGGGCGATCGCGGCGGAGGCGGGGGGATCGACCAAATAGGACGTGATAGTCGCTGGGTGAGGCTCTCCCTCCTACCCCTGGATAAACCCATCACCGGTTCACAATGCAGGCTCAGAGATCTAGTTCAGCGTGGTTACCTCGCCTGCCCTACCGGACGTTGGCTGACGCGACTTGGGAGCCGCCAACCCTCGGTCCCAGCCCAGGGACTGCACGCATCACCTTTCAAGACCAAGACCGCCCGGACAAGAACTAGCAAAAACAAGACCCTCGAGACAAGACACGGAAAGACAAAAGCCCCAGACACTCTCGCCGGGGAGACCTCGCACCTTCGAGCCAAGGTCAGGGAGCTCTCGCCGTGGTGAACCGGACATAATTTCACGGTGAGAGCTCCCTGACCTTGATACGGCGGGGCTCGGACATGAGCAGTGTCAGGCCGTGCAGCGGGCAGCCTTCAGCACGGTGAATGCCGTGTTGGATGTGGCGGGCCGAGCTGCGGCTGCCCGCTATTCGGGTGCGCGGTGGGCGATGCGCGCTTGATACGCCAGCCGGGCGCGTCGATTCTGGCTGCGTGCCACCGACTGCGCGATCTGCTCCGCCCGGTGATGCAGATGATTCACGCGTGGAGTCTGAGTCGGATCGACATGCACAGGCTTGATCCACCCGGTGCGTCCAGCGAAGGGTGAATCCTTGCCCATCACAATCGTTTTCCACCCATTCGGGCCGTCGTTCACCAGGGCATGGCAGTGATCGCACGCCAAGGTGAGATTACGCAGGTCGGTGGGTCCGCCCTTGGCCCAATCGGTCACGTGATGCACCGCGCACATACTCGGCGGGGCATCGCATCCCGGTCGGGTGCACCCCTTCTCGGAAGCAATAAGGGCGAGACGCTGTGCGGAGCTGGCCAAACGGCGAGCCCGACGCAAGTGCAGCGGCATGCCGTGCCGGTCGAAAATCGCCAGAATCGGCTTGGTACCAGCCGCCATCTTCAACGCCTCATTGATCGACAGCTGAGTACCGGTAGCGGTATTCGCGATACCCGCGGCGTTCTCCAGATCCTCGAGGCTCATGGTGATCACGGCCTGCACAGGCAGTCCACGGTGCTTGCCGAGCTTGGCGGCATCGATGTCCGGGTTCAGGATCATCGCCAGAGCGTCATGAACACGCATCGCCGCAGTGCGGGTGTCACGGCGTGCGGCAGCCTCGAGGACAGCCTTGTCGACCTTGCCGTAGAACAGGTTCGGGCTTTCCGGGTCATCGAGGTTGCAGACACCGGGGCGGGCGTACTTCGAGATGATCACATCCCACACGGTGCGTACGGTGGGCATGATCCAGCCTTGCACCCAGGACATGCCGTCGGCGCGTTGACGACCGATCGTGATGCCCCGCATACGCTTACGATCCGCGTCCGTGGTCAACGAACCATCCGGATCCAGGCGCGCGGTGATCTCACGCCCGATGCGCGGCAGGTCATCGGGCCAGCCTTCGCGTGAGTAGTCGAGAAGTTGTGTTTCGACCTCGGTACGGGTTTCCGCGTCCACCGCGTCCGGGAGCTGATGCAGGACTTCGATGATGTTGCGGACATGGTCACGGGAGATCTCACCGATCTCGTACGCGTGCGCGGTAGCCGCCAACGCAGGCTCCCGCACATGTCCTGTCGGGTCACGGAATTCACCGACCTGTTCGGTCACTTTCACCCGGCAGGTGGCGTCGTATTTGGTGAGCCGCAACGTATCCCGCAGGTACCGAACAACTCCTCCCGCACCCGAGGTTTGCGGCATCGACCGGTCGGAGACTTCGATGATCAACCGGGAATCCATCGCCGACAACACACGCTTGCACATCTCGCACTGCTGCAAGAACTCCGTGAGCTCATCCTCTGAGAAGTGAGTGAAATCGGTGGAGGCGACAACATTCACCGCGGCGACCAGGTCGGCCATACCGCTCATGTTGGATGATTCCCCCGAATTCATACCCCCATTCTACTCCCGAAGACACTCCATTGCACTCGAATTCCACTGTGATACAACCGTTTTCAGATATTGACCCCTATTGCAGACATGCAATTCCATAGGTAGTACTTGAAGGCATGCGCAACCTATTCGACCCCACCAGACTCAGCTGGCCGCAGCTGCACGATTCGCTGCATGTGTACGTTCTGCCCGACTCTCGGTTCGCGGCATCCGTGGAACCTGCCACCGCGGCGATTCGGCAGTTCGAGTATTGCGCCCCGGTCGCACCGCAGTGGATGCACGCGACCGTCACTCGAATCCCTTGGTGGCGTGGCGAAGTCGGGGAGGCCTCACTGCGGCGGTTCGGGGAGACCCTCGATGCGATCACGGCCGGGATCGGTGCGTTCTCGATTCCGATGGTCGGACCGGTCGTGCATGACACCAGCGTCGGGGTGGTGGGTGAGGCGGGCGCGGCGTGGGGAAGTCTGCTCGACCGCACACGTGCTGCCGCCGAGCAGGTTTTCGGTGACGTGCGCCCGATGCCGCCCGCGCCGCCGATGCCGCACGTGTCCCTCGGGTATGGGATCGAGGACTGCGACTCGGGTGGACTGGAGTGGGCACTGCGGACGGTCGACACCCCGGCCACCCTTGCCATTGCGGCAGCGTATTTCGTTGCGGTGCATGCGAACCCAGACGATGGCACTTTCACTTGGGACAGGATCTCGTCGCATGCGTTGGCGATCGTCGACTGATCACCGGCGTTCGCGACTACGAACTGGAATTCACGGTTTCGTGGCCGCTCGCAGCGTCGCGGAGGGCGAGGGCGGGTGCCATTGCGCCGTTGAAGGCACCGATGCAGATCTGGGCCAGCTCTTCTCGGGAGATCGACTGTGACTGTAGCCATTCGACGCATGCGGTGCGGCCGAAGACCAGCCAGCCGTGGACTGCGATGGCCCCGAGCTCGCGGGCGTGGCCGGTGAGGCCGAGTTTGTCGAGTAGGTGGCGGCCGACGGTGTCGAGTTCGTCGGCGATGATCGCTTGGATGGCCGGATCACCGGACAGCGCACCGCGATTCACAGTGATTCCGGTGCGCGAGTTCTCGACGAAGTACTGGATGTGGGTGTCGACCGCTGCTGCCAGCAGTTGCGGGAAGGGGCGGTCGTCGTCGAGGTCGGCGGCGGCGAGGAGGCGGTCGCTGGAGCGCTGGAAGATGGCGGCGTAGAAGTCCCGCTTGTTCGGGAAGTAGTGGTACATGAGGCCGCGGGTGACACCGGCGCGCTCGGCGACCTCCTCCATGAGGACGTCCTCGTAGGGCTTGTCCGCGAACAGTGCCGCGCCGACATCGAGCAGCTGGTCACGGCGCTGCTGGGGGCTCAATCGTCGACCTGCCATCCGCCCCACTTTACTTGACACGTGTACAACAGTTGGTATTCTCGGCTTTGTTGTACACGTGTTGAATAAGACGGAGGTTCGACCATGAGCACATCGACCGTCACTCCCGCTCCCCCTACCGTGCCCGGATACGTGGACTGGATCGCGAAACGTCTACTGCGGTCACGTCTGCACCCACTGCTGAGCCGACGCACCATGTTGCTGTCGTTCACCGGTCGCAAGAGCGGCAAGCTCTACGTGGCCGTGGTGCGCTACATTCGCGACGGCGATCTGGTTACCTGCTACACCGACAGCAAGTGGTGGATCAACCTGCGCGACAACGCAACTGTCGAACTTCTCATCGGCGGTCAGACGCGAGCCGGGGTCGCGGAGGTCGTCGAGGATCCGGCAGCCGTTGCCGACAGCCTGACGGCGTTCCTGCACGCCACGCCCGGGGATTCGAAGTACTACGGTGTGCGCCGCGACGCCGACGGCCTGCCCGACCCGCACGACATCACCGAAACAGCCAAGCGCACCAAGCTGATTCGAATCACCCTGGCGCAGCCCGCCCGTTAGCTCGACGACCGGGTCAGACCGGCGGGGACTGGCGGATGGCGGTGAAGATCCGCAGGCAGTGGGTGGTCATGTCGGCGGGGGTGTAGGCGGGATGGTCGGACCACCAGGCGATGGTGGTGGAGACGATGCTGAACCACCAGGCCAGCAGCAGGGAATGGTCTTCGGGGGTGGTGATGCCGGATTCGGTGAGGACCTCGGTGACGCCCTGGGAACCCATGGTGTTGAGCGCGGTTTGGTAGGCGTGCGCCTGGTCGTAGGCAGCGCTGGGGCGGGGCAGGGTGGTGTCGTAGATGATTCGCCAGTTCTGGGTGCGGCCGTCCAGCGCTTCGAAGATGCCCGCGAGGGTGGCGAGAGCCTTGCCCTGAGCGCCGTGCACGACCTGGGCGCGGGCGACCGCTTCGACGAGGCTCTCCCCCGCGCGCCGCACGCAGGCCGCGTGCAGACCGTCACGGGAACCGAAGTAGGTGTAGATCAGCGGCTTGGAAACGCCTGCGGCGGTGGCGATGTCGACGAGGGAGGCGTTGGCGTAGCCGCGGGTGCCGAACTCGGTGGTGGCGATGTCGAGGAGCTGCTGTTCGCGTTGGTCCCGGGGCACGCCCTTGGTTCCGGCTCGGCTCCCGGTCACGGCCGGGCCGCCGCCGGATCGATGAGGACGCCGGGGTTGAGGATGCCGGTGGGGTCCAGGGCCGATTTCGAGGCGCGCAGGGCGACGGCGAACGGTTCGGGGCGCTGCTGGTCGTACCAGGGGCGGTGGTCGCGGCCGACGGCGTGATGGTGGGTGATGGTGCCGCCGGAACTCGACAGCGCTTGTGAGACAGCGGCTTTGATCTCGTCCCACTGTTCGGCGGTGCGGCCCCAGGTGCCGGCGGCGTAGATGCCGAAGTAGGGGGCGGGGCCGTCGGGGTAGACGTGGGTGAAGCGGCAGGTGACCACGCCGGCGATGCCCAGGGATTCGAAGGCCTTGGCGGCGGCCGCGTGCACGGCGTCGCGGAGTTCGTCGAAACGGTCCCAGGTGCAGGCGGTTTCGAAGGTTTCCACGATCATCGACTGGGCGGCCAGGGCGTCGCGCTGATACGGCATGCGCAGGAACGACGAGCGCCAGGTGTCGGCCGCGCCGGTGCGGGCCTGGTCGTGTTCGGCGTCGGCGGAGCGGACGCCGTCGGGGACGCGGCCGCCGTGGTCACGGCAGATCTGCAACGCCCACGACATCGGTTCGTCCACCGGGTGATCGGCGGATTCGAAGCCGAGCACCAGCACACCGCCGGAGGTGGGGGTGCCCGCGTTCAGGAACGCCTCGACCGGGTCGAGCAGGCGGCAGTTGGCGGGGAACAGGCCGGACTGGGCGATGCCGCGGGTGGCGGCGACGGCGGCGGCGTAGTCGTCGAAGAGGACCGAGGCGCCGACCCGCCAGCGCGGGCGGACCTGCACGCGCATCCACGCCTCGGTGATCACGCCGAGGATGCCCTCGGAACCGAGGAACATGCGATCCGGTGACGGGCCCGCGCCGGAACCGGGCAGGCGACGGGATTCGCTGATGCCCACGGGGGTGACCACGCGCATCGATTCGACCATGTCGTCGATGTGGGTGTAGACGGTGGCGTAGTGGCCGCCCGCGCGCGTCGCCAACCAGCCACCGAGCGTGGAGAATTCGAAGGACTGCGGGAAGTGGCGCAGGGTCAGGCCTTCGGGGCGCAGTGCCTGTTCGAGGTCGGGGCCGAGCATGCCCGCTTGGATTCGGGCCGCGCGGCTCACCCGGTCGATCTCCACGACGCGGTTGAGACGGCCAAGGTCGAGGGATACCGCTCCGGCGTAGTCGGCGGTGTCGCGGGGTTCCACGCCGCCGACCACCGAGGTGCCGCCGCCGAAGGGGATCACCGCGATCGCGGAGTTCGCGCACCAGTCCAGGACGTCGACCACGTCCTGTTCGGTGCGCGGGCGCAGCACCAGGTCGGGGGCGTTGTCGACGCGGCCGAGCAAGGTGCGCACCACATCCCGGAACGCCTGGCCGTGGCCGTGCGCTACTCGATCGCCGAGATCGCCGGAGGCCAACTCCGCCAACGACTCCGGTGCTTGGATCCGGGCGGCCGGGACGGTCAGCTCGGTGAGTTCGGGCGGCTCGTGCGCGGTCAGATCCGCGCCGGGCAGCAGGTTCGCGACGCGTGCGGTGAGGGCGGTGCGTTCCGCCCCGGTGACCGCGTCCTCGACGTTGCCCCAGCCCCACCACGACCTCGTCACTGACGTCTCCTTCCGCACCGCTCGGCAATTGATCGAAAGGTAATTTACTCCAGAGTCAATTGCAAGAACCAGCTTCCGACCCGCAGGTCCGCAGCCCGGGAATTCTTCCGGACCGTGGTCCGTTTATGCTCTAGGTTGACTTGGAAACAATGTCTGGAAGGGGCTGCGGCCGTGGAACTGGGACTGACGACATTCGCCGAGACGCATCCCGTGAGTGGCGACGGGCCGGTGCCGAGCGCCGCCGAACGACTGCGACAGGTGGTCGAGGAGGCGGTGGCCACCGAGCAGGCGGGGCTGGACGTGTACGGCGTCGGCGAGCATCACCGCAAGGACTTCGCAGCCTCCTCCCCCGCCGTGGTACTGGCGGCCATCGCTTCGCGCACCGAGCGGATCCAACTGACCAGCGCGGTTACCGTGCTCAGCTCGGCCGATCCGGTGCGGGCGTATCAGGACTTCTCGACCCTGGACGGGCTGTCCAACGGGCGGGCCGAATTGATGGCGGGGCGTGGGTCTTTCACCGAATCGTTCCCGCTGTTCGGCTACGACCTGTCGGACTACGACGACCTGTTCGAGGAGAAGTTGGCGTTGCTGCTGAAGCTGCGCGACGAGGAGCCGGTGACGTGGTCGGGCAAGTTCCGGGCACCGTTGAAGGACGCGATCGTGTATCCGCGCACCGAGAATCGGCCGCTGCCGGTCTGGATCGCGGTGGGTGGGAGTCCCGAATCTGTGGTTCGCGCAGGGCTTTTGGGGTTGCCGCTGGCGATCGCGATCATCGGTGGGCAGCCCGCGCGGTTCAAGCCGCTGGTGGATCTCTATCACCGGGCACTGGACGAGGGCGGGCACGAGCGGCAGCCGGTGGCGGTGCACGCGCACGGGTACATCGCCGAGACGGACGCGGCGGCGGTGGAGGATTTCTATGCCTCCTACGCTCGGGCCATGTCGGGGATCGGGCGTGAGCGCGGGTGGGGGCCGATGACTCGGCAGCAGTTCGACGCGCTGCGGTCGCAGAGCGGTTCGCTGTTCGTGGGCACGCCGGACTATGTGGCGGGCAAGATCGCGGACGTGCGGGACACACTGGGGCTGGATCGGTTCATGTTGCACGCCAGTGTCGGGACGCTGCCGCACGGGAAGGTGCTGCGGACGATCGAATTGCTCGGCGAGAAGGTCGCGCCTCAGGTGCGCTGAGACGCAACGGGTTTCGACGGCTCAGTAGTCGCTGAGCTTGGCCTGGAAGGCGATGCGGTCGCCGCGGTACAGCGATCGCACCCGCTCTATCGGTACGCCCTCGCCATCGACGCTGCGGCGGTGCAGCAGCAGCATGGGGAGGGCGGTCGTGCATTCCAGCAGGCCCGCCTCGCGCGGGGAGGCGAGGACGGTTTCGATGCGTTCGGTGGCGACGGCGTAGACCACGCCCATGCCGCGGGTCGCGGCGTACAGCGAGGTCTCGGGGTTGTAGAAGTCACGCAGTACGGCGAAGCGGGGCAACGGCATCCAGGTGCTCTCCAGGCCGATGCGTTCACCGTCGGCCAGCAGGACACGTTCCAGGTGCATGACCGTGGTGCCGGGGCGCACGGCCAGATCGCGGGCGGTGTCCTCGTCGGCGGGGATGTCGGTCCAGCCGACCAGTAGTCGACCGGGCTTGCGGCCGAACTTGATCGCGCCCTCGGTGTAGGAGCGCAAGGACAAGGGCTGCACCATTTTCGGGCGCGAGACCACGGTGCCGCGGCCCTGGCGGCGAATGCGGCCCTCCACCAAGAGTTCTCGCATGGCCTGGCGGACGGTTTCGCGGGCCACGCCGCAGCGCAGGGCCAGTTCGCGTTCCGACGGCAGCGGATCGCCCTCCGAGAGCGAGCCCAGTAGCGACTCGAGCTCGGCGCGCACGCGGTACGACTTCGGCATGCGGCCGCCGGATTCGGGGTCGATGGTGGCGAAATCGCCGCCAGACCGCTGGGTGCCCTCCCCGGCAACCTCCGTGGTGTCCATGGGCACAGCGTACACAAGTTTGGTCTATACCAATTGTTTACCCAGCGTTAGCGTAGGAAACACTCCAAGGTCTAGACCATTGCCCAGGATGATCCCCATGCGATTGGTCATCATCGGCGGAGGCATTCTCGGCACCGCCCACGCCCTCGCCGCTATCGGACGTGGTCACGAAGTCGTGCACCTGGAACGCGAGGTGGAGGCCCGCGGGGCCACCGTCCGCAACTTCGGGTTGGTCTGGGTATCCGGGCGCAGCGACAGCGAATTGGAGCTCACGCTGCGTTCGCGACAGCTGTGGGAGGAGATCGGCGGCAAGGTGCCGGGCGTGGGGTTCCGCCCGGCGGGCTCGATCACGCTGGTGCGCACCGACAACGAGCTCGCGGTGGCCGAGGCCGCCGCCGCCCACCCGTCGGCCGGCGAGCGCGGCTTCGAACTGCTCGACGCCGAACGGGTCCGGGCGCTCAACCCGGCGCTGCGCGGCAAATTCCTTGCCGGGCTGCACTGTTCGTCGGATGCGGCGGTGGAGTCGCGGCAGGCGCTGCCCGCGCTGCGGCGGTACATGGAGGCCAGCGGGCGGTATACCTTCCTGGCCGGGACCGAGGCGCGCAGCGTCACCGGCACCGCGGTGTTCGACGACCGGGGTCGTCGTCACGACGGTGATCTGGTGCTGGTCTGCCCGGGTGCGGTGCACACGGGGCTGACCCGGGAGCTGGCCGGGGATCTGCCGGTGCGGCGGGTGCGGTTGCAGATGATGCAGACCGCGCCGCTGGGTGAGCCGCTCACCACGGCCATCGCCGACGGCGACAGCTTCCGGTACTACCCGGCTTTCGCGGGGCCGGAGCTGGATCGGCTCAATCGTGAAGAGGCACAGCCGTTCACGGCCGCGCAGCACAAGATGCAGCTGCTGGCGGTGCAGCGGTTGCACGGTGGGCTCACCATCGGTGACACCCACGAGTACGACGAACCGTTCACCTTCGATGTGGACGAGGCCCCCTACGAGCACCTCACCGGGGTGATCGAAGAGCTGCTGGGCCGCAAACTGCCGCCGATCGTGCGGCGCTGGGCGGGCGTGTACAGCCAGTCCATCGATCCGAGCGCGATCGTCACCCGTGCGCAGGCCGCCGACGGCGTCTGGGTCATCACCGGGCCGGGCGGCCGCGGTATGACGCTGGGCCCGGCGCTGGGTGAACAGACCGCCGACCTCCTCGACCTCTAAGGAATCACTGTGTCCGACAAGCAGATCGAACTCGCCGTCCTCGACATGGCGGGCACCACCGTCGCCGACGACGGACTGGTCGAGCGGGCCTTCGAGGCCGCCATCACCGCCGTCGGGATTCCGGCGGAGGGCGCGGAGCGCGAGGCGGCGCGGAAGTTCGTGCAGGAGACCATGGGTCAGTCCAAGATCTGGTGCTTCCGCACGCTGCTCGGCGACGAGGAGCGGGCGCAGCGCGCCAACCGCGCCTTCGAGGCCGCCTACGCCGAGTTCGCCGAGGCCGGGGTGAGCCCGATTCCCGGTGCGGTGGAAGCCATCTCGGCGCTGCGGGCGGCCGGGATCAAGGTCGCGCTGACCACCGGGTTCAGCAAGGAGACCCAGACCAAGCTGCTGAACGCGCTGGACTGGAACGAGATCGCGGATCTCACCCTGGCGCCCTCCGACGCCGGACGCGGGCGGCCCTTCCCCGACATGGTGCTGACCGCGGTGCTGCGGCTCGAGGCCGACGCGGTGGATCGGGTTGCGGTGCTGGGTGATACGTCCAGCGATATCGCCACCGGGCTGGCCGCCGGCGCGCGCATCGTGGCGGGCACGCTGACCGGCGCGCACGACGAGGAGCAGCTGCGGGCCGCCGGAGCCACCCATGTGGTGCCCTCGATCACCGAGTTCGCGCAGCTGCTGCTGGCCGAGCGCGGCTAGAGAATTCCGCCGCCGGGCGCGCCTCGCGCGGCGGCGGAGTACCCATCCATCCCTTCGATTCGATCGTCCCCTGAACTGAAAGTTGCAGTCATCGTGCGTAATTCGAACACGCGCCTCGCCCGCACCATCGCGCGCACCGCACTGATCCTCACCTCCGCGACCGCGGTCGCCTTCAGTCTGACCGCCTGTGGCGGCACCGGCAGCGACTCCTCGGGCGGCAAGACGGTGACCGTCTACTCCGCCGATGGTGTCGGCGACTGGTACAAGAGCGAATTCGCCAAGTTCAAGGACCAGACCGGTATTTCGGTCAACCTGGTCGAGCTGGGCTCCGGCGAGGTCGTGTCTCGCGTGGAGAAGGAACAGTCCAACCCGCAGGCCGACGTGGTGGTCACGCTGCCGCCGTTCATGCAGAAGGCCGACAAGTCCGGGCTGCTGGCGCCCAGCGGCGTCGACACCAGTGCCTTCCCGGCCACCGACAAGGACGCCAAGGGCGACTGGGTGACGCTGGCGGGCAACTACCTGTGCTTCATCGCCAACCCCTCGGTCGAGGCCGCCAAGGTCACCTGGGACGACCTGCTCAAGCCGGACTACAAGGGCAAGATCCAGTACTCCACCCCCGGTCAGGCCGGTGACGGCACCGCCGTGCTGGTGCTGCTGCAGCAGCTGATGGGCAAGCAGGGCGCACTGGACTACCTGGGCAAGCTGCAGGCCAACAATGTCGGGCCGTCGTCGTCGACCGGCAAGTTGCAGGCCAAGGTCGACAAGGGCGAGATCCTGGTCGCCAACGGCGATGTGCAGATGAACCTGGCCACCATCAAGGAGCAGGGTTCCAAGTTCTCCGTGTTCTTCCCGGCCACCGCCGACGGCAAGCAGTCCACCGTGGCACTGCCGTACCTGATGGGCCTGGCCAAGGGCGCGCCGCACTCCGACGCCGGTAAGAAGCTGATGGAGTTCCTGCTCTCGGCCGACTCGCAGAAGACGCTGACCGACGCGTTCGCCGTCTCCGCGCGCACCGATCTGAAGGATGCCGCGGCCCCCGCGGGCACCGTCTCCCCCGCCACCGTCGTGAAGAACGTCGAGATCGTGCACCCCGACTGGAACACCGTGCTGGACAGCCTGGATGCCGATGTCGCGGCGTACACCAAGGCCACCGGCAGCTAATTCCCTCAGACAGCCAGGAGCAGCAACCATGTCCTCCGCGTTGACGACATCCTCGGTGGCGACCGACGCCACCGCCGAACCGGCGATCGTGTTCGACCGGGTCGGGGTCACCTACGGCCGTGGCCGCAAATCCACTGTCGCACTGGCCGATTTCAATCTGCGCGTCGCCGCGGGGGAAACGGTCGCGCTGCTCGGGCCCAGCGGTTCCGGCAAGTCCACCGCGCTCAAGGCACTGGCCGGATTCGTCCGGCCCACCTCGGGCACGGTGCGGCTCGGCGGCCGCGACGTCACCGACCTGTCCCCCGCCAAGCGCGGGATCGGGGTGGTGGTGCAGTCCTACGCGCTGTTCCCGCACATGCGGGTGCACGACAATGTGGCCTTCGGGCTCAAGGCGCATCACGTGCCGCGCAACGAGATCGGGGCCCGGGTCACCGAGGCACTCGAGATGGTCGGCATGGGCGCCTACGCCAAGCGACTGCCGCGCGAGCTGTCCGGTGGACAGCAGCAGCGGGTCGCGATCGCCCGGGCACTGGCCATCCGGCCCAGGGTGCTGCTGCTCGACGAGCCGCTCGCGGCCCTCGACGCGCAGCTGCGCCAGAACATGCTCGGCGAGTTGCAGCAGCTTCGAAAGGCGTTGCCGGACACCGCGATGCTGTATGTGACTCACGACCAGGCGGAGGCGCTCGCGCTGGCCGACCGCATCGCGGTGATGCGCGACGCCCGGCTGGTCGACATCGACACCGCGACCCAGCTGTGGCAGCAGCCCGCCACCGAGTTCACCGCGTCGTTCCTCGGTGGCGCGAATCTGCTTCCCTGCGAGGTGAAGCACGTGGCGGGCACGGTCGCCCTGGTCACCGTCGGTGAGCACACGCTCAAGGCGGAGGCGCCGCGACCGGCGGTCGGGCGACCGGACTGGGTGCCCAATGCCGATGCGCAGCTGTGCGTTCGGCCGCACACGGTGCAGGTCGTCGCGCTGACCGAGCGGGATGTGCTGCGCGCCACCGTGATCACCAGTGTGTGGAAGGGTGCGACCACCCGGTTGCATCTGGATGTGACCGGGATTCCGGTGGAGCTGACCGCGGATGTGCCGGGACACAGCGAGATCGGGCCCGGCGATCACGTCGGGGTGCGCTTCCCGGATACCGCCGGGGTGCTGATTCCGCCGGGAATCGGCTCCGAGGCCGCCGCCGACGGCGAGGCCCGGGCATGACCACTGTATTGGAATCGCCTGCCGAGCAGGCGGATCCGCGGCCGGAGCAGCCGCGACGGTGGTTGCGGCCGGTGCTGTGGACGCTGCCGCCGGTGCTGGCCGTGGTGCTCATCGCGGTGTACCCGATCTCGCGGGTGCTGCTGGAGTCGACTCGGACCGCGGACGGGCGCGGGCTCGGCACCTGGAGCAAGGTGCTGGGTGAGGAGTCGTTCCGGAAGGCGCTGTGGCGCACCGTGTCCATCGCGGTGAGCTCGACGGCGGGGTGCGTGCTGCTGGGGACGTTCCTGGCGATCGTGCTGGCGTTCATTCCGTTTCCGGGGTCGCAGCTGGTGGGGCGGCTCATCGATTCGGTGCTGACGCTGCCGTCGTTCCTGGTGACGCTGGCGTTCACCTTCCTGTACGGGACGGCGGGGGCGGTCAACGCCCTCATCAACCGGATCACCGGTGGGACGCAACCGGCGCTGAACTTCCTGAGCACGCCGTGGGGCGTGATTCTGGCCGAGATCACCTTTTTCACGCCGTTCGTGGTGCGACCGCTGCTGGCGGCGTTCGCACAGTTGCCGCGCGAACAGCTGGATGTGGCCTCGAGTCTGGGCGCGAGCCCGTGGCGGGTGCTGCGGCAGGTGGTCTTGCCGGAGGCCTGGCCGGCGCTGGCCGCGGGCGGCAGCCTCACGCTGCTGTTGACGCTCAACGAGTTCGGGATCGTGCTGTTCACCGGGGCCAAGGGGGTGATCACGCTGCCCGCGCTGATCTACACCCGCGGCATCGTCACCTTCGATCTGCCGGGCGCGGCGGTGCTGGCCTCGGTGCAGGTACTGCTGTCGCTGAGCCTGTACCTCGGATATCGGCTGCTGTTCAGCCGCTTCGGCAGTGCCCGGAAGGAGAGCTAGCCATGCTGGTGTGGACTCGCAAGGGTCGCGTCGCGGTGCTGGCCGTGTTCGCGATCGTGGTCACGGTGGTGTTCGTCGCACCGTTCGCGACGGTGATCGCGGCGGCGCTGGCCGGACAGTGGAACGGGCCGCTGCCTTCGCATCTGGGCTTCGGCAACTTCGATCGGGCGCTCTCGGGCGAAGAATCCGCGAGCCTGTCGGTGAGTTTGCAGACCGCCCTGCTGGCCAGCGTGATCGCGCTGGTGCTGGGCACCTGGGCGGCGCTGGCCTCGATGGAGGCGCCGGGCTGGCTGCGGCGGATCACCGACGCGGTGTTCCACGTGCCGGTCGCGGTGCCGTCGGTGGCCATCGGGCTGGGCGTGCTGATCAGCTTCAACGAACGGCCGCTGCTGCTGGGCGGCACCAAATGGATTGTGATCCTGGCACATACGGTGCTGGTGCTGGCGTACGCCTTCAGTGGCGTCTCGGCGGCGCTGGATCGGCTCGATCCCGGGTATCGGCAGGCCGCCGAATCGCTGGGGGCCGGGCCGGTGCGGGTGCTGACCCGCATCACGCTGCCCCTGCTGCTGCCCGCGCTCGGCGCGGCGGCGGGGCTGGCCATCGCGCTGTCCATGGGTGAACTGGGGGCGACCATCATGGTCTACCCGGCCACCTGGAAGACGTTGCCGGTGGCCATCTTCGCGGCGACCGACCGCGGTGAAGTCTTCGACGCGGCGGCGAGCACCACCCTGCTGGTACTCGTCACCCTAATCGCCCTGGTGATCCTGGGCCGCTTGAAAGGGCGTGCGGCACTTCGGTGACCGCACTACGCACACCGCTGACCGCGCATGAGGGGACGGTCAGCGGTGTCTTGCATTCCGGCCGGGAGCCGGGCGTGGCGGCCGCCGGACCGGTACGCTTGCCGCGTTGATCGGCGTCTCGTGCGGGGGTGGAAAAATCCATGGTGGTGGTCGCAGGCCTGTCCGGTGAGTCCTACAGCGTGGACGCCGAACCGTTCTACGCCGCGGGCAGCCGGTCGGTGCAGTACCTGTGCCGGGATCCGCGCGGGCAGCAGCGGCTCTACAAGCTCTATCGGACGCCGGTCGGCAGTCCCGAAGCCATCGAATGGGCCAGGCAGGCCATGGTTCTCGGCCGCGATTCGGTGCTCACCGCCGAGGCGGGCGGCAGTACCGGGGCGGGCGCGGCCGAGGCCATCGGCTGGCCCCTCGACCTGATCCTGCACGAGGGCCTGCTGATCGGGGCCATCCTGCCGCTGATCCCGCTGGACTTCCTGCAACCCGACGGTCGGCCGCGCACCTTCGACCTACTGTGGGGTGCGGCGCCGCAGGCCGCGTATTTCCGGGTGGGCCTGATGATCCGGCTCTGCGACATCGTGCGGGTGCTCGACGAGCGCGGGCTGGTGCACGGGGATCTGTCGCCGAAGAACGTGCTGTGGCACGGGACCGCGCCGCTGGCCTACGTGATCGACACCGCCGGAATCGCCGCGGCCGAGGCGGTGCCCGACCGTTTCAAGGATCGCTACGATCTGGCCTCGCTGCTGTGGCGCGGGCTGTTCCCGGGCGCGGGACCGCAGCCGGGCAGCGTGATTCCGGCCGAGCTCGACGCACGGGTGAGCGCGCTGTTCGACCGGGCCTTCAATCCGGTGTTCACCGCGGACGCGCGGCCCTCGCCCTACGAGTGGGCCGAAGCGCTGCGGGCGGCGTTCCTGACGCCGGACGGCGCCACGTATCTGCCGGAGGCGCTGGCGGTATTGGACCGGCACGCAGCGGGTTTCGCGGCCGCGCCGACCGTGGCCAGCACGCCGACCGGCGGGATGCCGCAGACCTCGGGGATGCCGCAGCAGTCCTTGCCGCCGACCGTGGGGATGACCGTCGGTTCCCAGACCGGCTGGTCGAATCCGCAGCAGCCGCTGGTGTATCAGACTGCCCCGCAGGGGAATTCGAACACCGCGTTGAAGGTGGTGCTGGCCTCGCTGGTGGCGGTGCTGTTGATCGCGGTGGTGGTCGGGGTGGTGGTGCTCAACCGCAACAGCGGCAATGACCACTCGACCGCGTCGGGGACCAGTACGACGACGACCTCCATCGCGCCGGGCAAGTCGACCACGCCGCCCGCGCCCTCGACGCCGACGTTCGACAAGGGCACGCTCAATCAGTCCGGCACCGACAAGACGCCGTTCACCGCGGATGCCCTACTGCCGCAGACCTTCACCGACTCCAAGAACGTCGCGTACACGCTGCGGTCCTCGGGGTCGAAACCCTGTGTGTCGAGCAACATGTCGCAGAACGTCAAGGACGCGTTGAACAACAACAGCTGCCAGAACATGATGACCGGCGTCTACATCGACCAGTCCGACAAGATCCTGCTGTCCATCGAGGTGCTGGTGTTCCCGTCGCAGAACCAGGCCACCACCGTCTACAACGGGCTCAAGGGGCAGAACCAGACCTGGGATATCTGGTGCCCCACCAACGGAACCGGCTCGAGCGTCTGCCAGGCGCCGACCAAGACCATGTTCGCGGCGACCTACAGCAGTTGGGGACAGCAGGAGTACCGCTACCTCTACGAGTCGTACGCGCTGTACATCAACCTGACCCAGGACACCTCGGTCACCGACTGGCTGGAGGCTCCGGCCAAGGACATTCTCGACGTGGTGGGACCCGACAACTACTGGCACACGCGCTGATTCGCGCGTCGGGCCGGTACCCAGTGGGTACCGGCCCGACGTCCTTCGGGTGGGATCTGTGGTCAGCCCGAAGTCTCGAGGCCCGCCGTGGCGGCGAGCAGGGTCCGCGACGAGGCGTCGTCGGTTTCCCGGATCAGCCCGGCGGCCAGCAGGTAGGCGGCGGCCATCCGCAGGGCGGAGTGTTGCAGGGCGGCCAGCGCGGTGGTGAGATGTGCGCCCTTGGCCTCGAATCCGCGCCGGAGTTGGCGCGCGGAATCGAAATCGCCGAAGCCGCCGAGGGATCGAACATGATGGCTGCGCGCGATTTGCGGATCCAGTGCGTCTGCGAACCGCAGGAAGTTTGCGGCGCACTTGCGCGCCGCGTCGGCCTCCATGCGGAAGGTGCCGCCCAGTGCCCGTTGATACAGCTCGGTAGCCGTGGATTCCCCCGCGTTCATGACCGAACTCCCCTCCAACAGACCATTCAGTCCGAATTCAGTGAAAAGCTCTTTAGCGCTTGCAATTTCGCAAATGGGATAAAGGGCGCCCCCGAACTGCAAATCGGGGCGGGCGTGCCGCGCCAGTCGACCACGCGGCACGCCGGGCGGGGCGCCCCGTTGCGCCCGCCGTCTCGGCGGGCGACGTCTCACGGCGATGGGCGAGGCTATTGGTCGGACAGCCGCACCCGGATGACGTCACCGCTGATCGAAGCAATGAGTCGGTAGCGATACAGCAATTGTGTCAATGCATTTCGAATCATTGTTCCGGTAAACGGCGACGGCCGCCGGCCACGTCGATTACGAGATCAGTGTAGCCGTCAACCAGTTCAGCCAGGTGGTACCAGTGTTTATGGGTGTTATCACTGCCCGCGCCCTCGTGATCGATCACCTGATTGGCTTCGACCCAGCTCCGGGCCATGCGGTCGACGACCGCACCCAGGGTCTCGGGGTGTACCGCAGAATCACTGCGATGCGGCGGCAGTTCCTGCACCACCCACTCGTTGATATCGTCGACGAGTTCCTCGCGGCGGCAGTCGATCTCACCGACCATGTGCGCGTCTCGCAGTTGTGCGCGACGTTCGTGCAGTTCGGCGAGTGCGTGCGCCGACCGCAACAGGACTCGATCTTGAAAGCGCCTGCCTTGGAAGGCACAGAGCAATTGCGGAGCGGTCGGCAGGACGCCGGTAATCGACATGGTCATCGCGACTCCCCATACAAGCCAGACAGCATCACTAATCGCACCAACATGATTGGTCTCCGGATTCAGCTATACCGGTCATCGGATCGGTTGTTCACGAATAGGCTAGCTGGATCATGCTCTTACAAATGCAAGAACGCAATACTGCGTTCTTGCAAGTGCGCCAGACGAAAGGGATCTCATGGCAGGCAAGCGCACGGTGCTCACCGTCCGGTTGCGGAGGCTCGCGGCGATGCTGCACGAGATGCGCGAGCACGCCGGTCTCAGCAAAGAAGTGGTCAGCGCCAAGACCGGTATCAACGTAACCACGCTGTACCGCATAGAGACTGCGCAGGCCAGGCCGCAGCGCCGCACCCTGACAGCCATGCTGGACCTCTACGGGATCGCAGAACCACAGCGTTCAGATGCCTTGCAGTTGCTGGTGGACGCATTGCGGCCCGGCATGGCCCGCAGCTTCGAGGACGCGGTGTCGGAGGTCTACGGCGCGTACATCAACTTCGAGGCGGAGGCGTTGTCCGCCAGGTTCTTCCAGTCCACCTATATGCCCGGACTATTACAGACCGAAGAGTATGCATTAGCGGTTTATCAGACGACCATGCCGAAGATCTCCGATCAGGTTATCGAACAACGCATCCGCGCCCGGCAGGAGCGCGCGGGCGTGCTGGCCAAGGACGACCCGCTGGAACTGTGGGTGGTGCTCGACGAGGCCGTCATCCGCCGCCTGGTCGGCGGACGCGAGGTGATGGTGCAGCAGTTCTCGCGATTGCTGGACAATACCGAGAAGCGCAACGTGATCCTGCAGATCCTGCCCTTCGACGCCGGCGCCCACCCCGGGATGCTGGGGTCCTTCACCCTGCTGGACTTCCCCGACCCCGCCGACCCGGAACTGGTCTACGTGGAGGGCATCGCCAGCGACGAACTGATCGAGGGCCATCCCGAGGTCCGCCGCTACGGCGTGATGTTCGACCAGCTCAGGGCCATGGCGTTGAGCCCGCGCGACTCGATCAACATGATCCAGGAAGCGGTGCGGGCGCTCGAGAGCTGATCTTTCCGGCTGATCTTTCCAGCCACCCAAGGGTGGGGAAGGCGCACCCTCGGAGCGAATTTCGACAGCACTGCGGTCGCTATCGGCCCGGCGCTGCGGAGGCGACAGTGGATACATACCGAACACCACCTAAGCCGCCCCCTCCGAGAGGATGATGTTCGATGTGCAAGCCGTTCGAATCGCCTGCCACCACCGACGACACCACCCTGAACACCGCGGAGCTCGATCGCTGGAGCAATCGGGTGGCACGGATGCTGCTGACCCTCGGCGCCCGTCCCGGAACGCGCATCGCGATCGCGGAAGTCCCGCGCCTGGAGGCCATGGTGTGCCGCGCGGCCATCGTCAAGACCGGGGCCACCCCGGTGCCGCTGACCACCGAAACCGCGCTGGCCCGAGCCGATTACGGCATCACCACCAAGGCCGGACGCGACCTGATCACCGATCCGGCCCGCTGGCTGGTCCTCGACGACCGGTCCACCCTGCTCGGCTACCTCACCGGTTCCGACGCCCCGCTGTCCGAGGCGGAGATCGATCCGGCGCGCAAGGCTTCCTGACCCGCCGATTCGCCGTCTCCCGCAGAAAGCTCCAGCAGCCTTGATGGACTCCAGTTCCGCCTTCGCCCTGTCCGCAGCCCAGCGCGGGATCTGGTTCGCCCAGCAGCTTGCCGGTGACACCCCCGTCTCCATCGCGCAGTACGTCGAGTTCACCGGGACGGTGGACATCGCACTGCTCGCCGACGCCGCCCGGCAGGCCGGGCGCGAATTCGGGACCGGCTACCTGCGGCTGATCGAAATCGACGAGCTGCCTTGGCAACTCGTCGACACCGAGCTCGACGACGCCATCCAGACCCTGGACCTGAGCGCCGCGACGGACCCCGAGGCGGCGGCGCAGCGGTGGATGCGCGCCGAGTACACCGCGCCCCTGGATCTGACGCGCGATCGGCTGTGCACGGTCGCCATGCTGCGGCTGGGGCCCGATCGCTGGTACTGGTACTCGCGCTTCCATCACATCCTGCTCGACGGGGTCGGCGCGCTGACCATGTTGCAGCGCACCTCCGAGATCTACAACGCGGTCGCGAGCGGGCGGGAAGTTCCAGCGGGCAAGGCCGAACATCTGGTGCGGATCGTGGAAGCCGATGCGGCATACCGGGATTCGGACAAGCTGGCGGCCGACCGAGTCTATTGGCGCGAACATCTCACCGGGATGGCCGAACCGGTCGCGCTGGGCAAGCGCACCGGCGCGGTCGACGCGCATCCGCGGCGGCTCAGCGGCGCGCTGCCCGCGGCCACCGCCGGACTGCTCGACGCCGTCACCGCCGAACTGTCCACCAGTCCGGCCCCGATCGTGGTGGCCGCGTTCGCGGCGTTCGTGAGCGCCATGACCGGGGCGGGCGAGATCGTGCTGAGCCTGCCGGTGTCCGGGCGCACCACCGCCACCCTGCGGCGTTCCGGCGGCATGGTCGCGAATGTGGTTCCGCTGCGGCTGCATCCGGGACCCGCGGCGACCGTGGGGGATCTGATCCGGGCCACCCAGGGGGAACTCACCGCGGCGCTGCGGCGGCAGCGCTACCGGCAGGAAGACATCATCCGCGACCTCGGGTGGGCGATGGACGAGGTGGCCGGATTCGGGCCCACCGTCAACCTCATGCTCGCCGACACCCGCATCCGCCTGGGCGAGGCGGTCGGGCATCTCAACGTGCTCACCTCGGGGCTGATCGACGATCTGTTCGTCAACGTGTATCCCGGCACCGGCGGGGAACCGACCCACATCGACTTCCAGGCCAACCCGAATCGCTACGGCGACAGCGAACTCGCCACGCTGCACGCGCGGTTCCTGCGGTTCCTGCACCGGTTCCTGGCCGCGGGCACCGATGGACGACTGGTCGCGGTGACCGTGCTGGCCGAGGACGAACAGCGCGCGCTGGTGCCCGCCACCGGACGCGACGGGACCCCGCCGCGCACGCTGCCCGAAATCCTGTGCGGCGGAGCCGAACGCGCCCCGGCGGCCATCGCCATGCGGGTCGACGGGACCGTCTACACCTATCGCGAGGTCACCGAGTACGCGCAGCGGCTGGCGCGGGTGCTGATCGCGGCGGGAGCGGGACCCGAACGGACGGTGGCCATCTCGATTCCACGATCGGCGGAATCGGTGCTGGCGATGTGGGCGGTGGCGTTGACCGGGGCGGCGTTCGTGCCGATCGACCCCGGATATCCGAGCGATCGCATCGAACACATGCTGCGCGACAGCGGCGTGGTCGCGGGCGTCACCGTGACGGAATCGCGCAAGGCCCTGCCCGACCGGGTGGACTGGCTGGTGCTCGATACGCCGGAGACCGAAAAGGTACTGGCTGCAAGCGATTCCGGGCCGGTGGGCGATGGTGAGCGCCGGGGGGCCGTTCACCTCGACCAGGTCGCCTATCTCATCTACACCTCCGGGTCGACCGGGCTGCCCAAGGGGGTCGCGGTCACCCATCGCGGGCTGTCCAACCTGGCCACGGGGTCGGGGGCGGCGTTCGGGGTCGGATCGGATGCGGTGCTGGCGCATGCTGTTTCGCCGAGTTTCGACATCTCGGTGGAGGAGCTGCTGGTGGCGTTCGCGGTGGGCGCGACCGTCGCGGTGGTGCCGCCGTCCGCGTACGCCGGTGACGAGTTGGCGCGGGTGCTGCGTGCGCTCGAGGTGACACACCTGAATGTGACTCCCGCTGTGGCCGGTTCGCTCGAGCCGGCTACGCTGCCGCGACTGCGGACCGTGGTGGTGGGTGGCGACTCCTGCCCGCCGGAACTGCCGGTGCGGTGGGCCGGGCGGTGCGTGCTCAATGGGTACGGGCCGACGGAAACGACGGTGACCGCGACCATCAGCGCACCCCTCGCGCCGGGCGATGCGATCACCATCGGCGGGCCCGCGCGGGGCGTGCGGGCACTGGTGCTCGATCCGTGGCTGCGGCCGGTGCCGTCGGGGGTGACCGGGGAGCTGTATCTGAGCGGGTCCGGGGTGGCGCGCGGCTATCACCAGCGCATCGGTTCCACCGCACAGCGTTTCGTCGCCGACCCGTACGGGACCGGGGAACGGATGTACCGGACCGGGGATCTGGTGCGGTGGCGGCGGCAGAGCGGGCGGTGGCAGCTGGAATACCTGGGCCGTGGCGACACCCAGGTGAAGGTGCGCGGGTTCCGGATCGAACTCGGCGAGGTGGACGCGGCGGTGGCGCGGCACCCCGGGGTCGAGGTGGCGATCACCGTGGGCGCGACCACGCCCAGCGGGGCGACCGCGCTGGTCAGCTATGTGCTGGCCGCTGACGGTGCGATCGATCCGGAGGCGGTGAAAGCCACCGTCGCTCAGCTGCTTCCGGCGCACATGGTGCCCGCGTCGGTGATGGTGCTGGACACGCTGCCGCTCACGCCGGCGGGCAAGGTGGACCGGCGGGCACTGCCGAAACCGGACTTCACCACTCGTGCTCGCGGCGGGCGCGCACCCGCCACCGACAACGAACGCACCCTGGCCGCCCTGTTCGCCGAGGTGCTGGGCGTGGAATCGATTGCGGCGGACGACAATTTCTTCACCCTCGGCGGGGACAGCATCGTCGCCATCCAGCTGGTCGCGCGGGCCAAGTCCGCGGGGCTGGGGCTGCGGGCGCGGGATGTGTTCGAGCACAAGACCGTCGCGGCGCTGGCGGCGGTGGCCACCGAGGCGATCGGGCCGGTGGTGTCCGAACTGCCGGGCGGGGCGGTCGGCACGGTGCCGCTCACCCCGATCGTGCACGCCATGCTCGAACACGACGACAGCTGGCCGCGATTCGCGCAGGCCGTGCTGATCCCACTCCCCCGCGATATCGACCGCGCCCGGCTGCTGCCCGCCGTGCAGGCGCTGGTGGACCGACACGATCTGTTGCGCAGCAGGCTCATCCGGGTCGCCGACGGGGACGCGCCGCGCTGGGAGTGGCGGGTCGCGGCGGCCGGGCTGGTCGAGGCGGGCGCACTGATCGAGACCGCGCACGCACCGGCCGGCAGTGACGGGGAACGCGAATTGCAGCGCGCCGCCGATCTGCTCGACCCGGCGGCGGGCATCGTGGCGCGGTTCGTGCTGGTCGAACGCGGCGAGGGGGCGCTGCCCCTGCTGTGGGTGGTGCTGCACCATCTGGTCACCGATGGTGTGTCGTGGCGCATTCTGCTGCCCGATCTGGCCACCGCGTGGGCGGGTGGGACGCTCGCGCCGATCGGGACCTCGTTCCGGCGCTGGGCCACCGGGCAATTGGAGCAGACCGCCGAACGGGCGGCGGAAATACCGCTGTGGCAACGGATGCTGGCGACGCCGCAGCCGCAGCTGGGGTCGCGGGCGCTGGATCCCGCGATCGACACGGTCGCCACCCAGGTGCGGTTGCACACCGAGATCGATGCCGAAACCTCCTCGGCGGCACTGGAACTGGTGACCGACCGGTTCCACTGCGGGCCCGACGAGGTGCTGCTCACGGCGCTCGCGCTGGCCGTCAAGAAATGGCGGGGCAATCGGCACACGCTGCTCACCGTGGAGGGGCACGGGCGGGAGGAGTCGATCCTGCCGGGGGCGGACATCTCGCGCACCATCGGGTGGTTCACCAGCATCTATCCGGTCGCGCTGACGCTCGACGGGATAGACCTGGCCGACGCCTTACGGGGCGGGGCGGCGGCGGGACTGGCGCTCAAGAGCGTGAAGGAGCAGCTGCGAGCCATTCCCGACAAGGGGGTCGGGTTCGGCATGCTGCGCTACCTCGACGCCGGGCAGCCACTCGCCAGGACGGCGGCACCACAGCTCAGTTTCAACTATCTCGGGCGGACCGGGACCGGCGCGGAGACCAGCGGCGGGGACGAGGCACCTTGGTTCCCAGCACGATTCGCGGCGACGCAGCACGATCGCGCGCCGTTGGAAGCGGTCGTCGACATCAATGCCTTCCAGACCGACACCGGACTGGAACTCACCTGGGCGTATGCGTCACGGGTGCTCACCGCCACCCAGGTCGGCGAACTGGCCCGGCTCTGGGGTGAAGCGCTGACGGCGCTGGTCGCCCATGCCCGGCCGCTCGGGGCGGGCGGGCACACACCGTCCGACTTCCCGCTGGTCGCGGTGACACAGCCGCAGATCGATCGGTGGGAGCGGGAGCATCGGCCGCTGCGCGACGTCTGGCCGCTGTCGCCGCTGCAGTACGGGCTGCTGTTCCACGCGCGCTACGACACCGACACCGCCGACGGGTACACGGTGCAGACGCAGCTGTCGCTGGCCGGGCGCATCGACGCCGTCCGGCTGCGGGCGGCGGCGACCGAACTGCTGCGGCGGCACGATGTCTTGCGGGTCGCCTACGTCGAGACGCCGGACGGGCCGCGGCAGCTGGTGGTCGGCGAGGCCGAACTGCCTTGGCACGAAACCGATCTCACCTCGTTCACCGAACCCGCCGAACGCAGGCGGGAACTGGACCGGCTGATCGCCGTCGACGCGGGGACGCGGTTCGATCTGGCGCGGCCGCCGCTGCTGCGGTTCCATCTGCTGCGGACCGACACCGAGGCCTACACGCTGCTGATGACCAATCATCATCTGGCGCTGGACGGCTGGTCGACGCCGCTGGTGGTGCGGGAACTGCTGGCCGGATACCTCGCGGCCGTCACCGGGCAGACGCTGCCCGCCACCCCCGCGCACTCCTACCGGGAATTCCTGGCCTGGCTCGACGAGCAGGACCAGGACGCCGCGATCGGGGCGTGGACCGACGCGCTGGCCGGAGTGGACGCGCCGACGCGGGCCGTGCCCAGCCTGGCGGGCATCGCGTCGACCGAATCCGGCATGGTCTCCATCGAATTCGATGCCGAGCGGCTGGCGCGGCTCACCGCCACCGTCCGTGCGGCGGGCGCGACGGTGAACACCGCGGTGCAGACCGGGTGGGCGCTGCTGCTGAACATGCTCACCGGGCGCACCGACGTGGTGTTCGGTGGCACCGTCTCCGGGCGGCCCCCACAACTCGGTGGGGTCGAGGAGATGGTGGGGCTGTTCATCAACACGCTGCCGGTGCGGGTGCGCCTGGATCCCGGTGAGCGGGTGGCGGAACTGCTCGGGCGGGTGCAGGACGAGCAGGCGCGGCTGCTGGACTATCAGCATGTGGGGCTGGCCGCGATCCATCAGGCGGTCGGGCTGCCCGAGCTGTTCGACACCCTGACGGTGTTCGAATCGTATCCGTTGGATCGCGAAACCCTTTCGCGTGCACTGGATATCGCGGGGATGCGGATCCTCGATGTGTCCGGGACCGACGCGACGCCGTACCCGCTCAACCTCATGGTGATTCCGCAGCGTGGGCCGGACGGGGCCGAAAGTCTGCGGCTCACCGTGAAATTCATGGCCGATCAGCTGCCCGAGGTCGCCGCGCGGCGACTGCTGGACCGGTTCGGGGAACTGCTGAACCAGATCGCCGATCATCCGGAGTTCCGGATCGCGCAGGTGCAGCACTGCGACGCCGACGAGCGGGTGGCGCTGCTGCCGGTGCGCGGTGGTGCGCCGACACCGCTGCGGACGCTGCCCGACATCCTCGCCGCGGGGGCGCGGATGAACCCGGACGGCATCGCGGTCAGCTCCGGATCGTTGAGCATGACCTATCGGGACCTGGACACCTGGTCCAATCGGTTCGCGCGAGTGCTGTTGCGGCGCGGCGTCGGCCGGGAGACCTTCGTGGTGCTGGCGCTGACGCGGTCGGTGGAATCGGTGGTGGCGGTGTGGGCGCTGGCCAAGACCGGCGCGGCGTTCCTGCCGCTGGACCCCAACTATCCGGTCGAACGCATCGAGCACATTCTCAGTGATTCGCGCGCGCCCATCGGCGTCACCGTGTGCGCGGTCGGCGATTCACTACCCAGCAGCATCGACTGGCTGCTGCTCGACGACCTCGCCACCATCCGGCGCGTCATGACCGTGTCCGACGCGTACATCACCGACGCCGAGCGTGGTGGGCCGATCAACCTGGCGCAGACCGCGTACCTGATCTACACCTCCGGATCCACGGGTAAGCCCAAGGCGGTGCTGCTCAGTCATCGCGGGCTCGCGAATCTTGTCGCGTCGCAGCAGAGTCTGCTCGACCTGGACGAGACGGCCACGGTCTTGCAGGTCGCCTCACCCAGCTTCGACGCCTCCGTGCACGAACTGCTGATGGCGCACGGTGCGGGCGGGCGGCTGGTGCTCTCGCCGCCGGAGGTCTACGGCGGCAACGCACTCGAGGAATTGCTGCGCACCGAAAGGGTCACGCACGCGGTCATCACCCCGTCCGTCCTGGCCACCATGGATCCGACCGGACTCGACGACCTGGCCTGTCTGTCCGTCGCGGGTGAGGCCGCCGGTGCGGAACTGGTGGCCGCCTGGTCGGCCGGGCGGCGCATGGTGAACCTGTACGGGCCCACCGAATTCAGTGTGTGGGCCACCGGGCCCGGCGAACTGCGCGCGGGCGAACCCATCACCATCGGCGCGCCCATTCGCGGGGCCGCGGCCATGGTGCTGGACGGATGGCTGCGGCCGGTGCCGGTCGGGATCGGGGGCGAGCTGTATCTGGCCGGACCCGCGCTGGCCCGGGGGTATTTCAACCGGCTCGGGCTGACCGCGACGCGATTCGTCGCCAACCCGTACGCGCCCGGCGGGGCCCGCATGTACCGGACCGGGGACATGGTGCGGTGGGTCGAGGTGAAGACCGGGGACGGGGCCCAGCTGGAGCTGGAATATTTGGGGCGCAGCGACTTCCAGGTCAAGATCCGCGGGCTGCGCATCGAGCTCGGGGAGATCGACGCGGTGCTCGGCGCGGACGAACAGATCGACTACGCGGCCACCATCGGCTGCCCGGGACCCGGCGGGCAGACCGTGCTGGTGTCCTATGTGGTGGCGGCGGCCGGGCAGCGGCTCGACACCGAACTGCTGCGCACCCGCATCGCGGCGGCGCTGCCGGGGTACATGGTGCCGAGCTATCTCATCGAGCTCGACGACGTGCCGCTCACGCCGGTCGGGAAACTCGACCGGAATGCCTTGCCCGCACCGGATTTCGACAGCCTCGACCAGCGGTACCTGGCTCCCCGGACCGCCGTCGAACGGGCCGTGGCCGATGTGTTCGCCGAGGTGCTCGGCAACGAGAAGATCAGCATCGACCGGTCGTTCTTCGAACTCGGCGGCAACTCGCTCAGCGCCACCAAGGTGGTGGCGCGGGTGAACGCGGCCATGGGCGCCACCGTGGCACTGCGCGATCTGTTCGACGCGCCCAGTGTGGCGCAGCTGGCCGCGCGGATCGTGCCCGGCGGGTACGGGGTCGCGGGACCGACGCTCGCGCCGCGCATTCGGCCCGACCGGATTCCGCTTTCGCCTGCGCAGCAACGGATGTGGGTGCTCAATCGGCTCGATCCGAGCTCGGCCGCCTACAACATCACGGCGGCGCTGCGGTTCACCGGGGAACTGGATGTCGACGCGTTGCGGGCGGCGATCGGGGATGTGGTCGCTCGGC
This sequence comes from Nocardia sp. NBC_00511, assembly GCF_045161165.1. Lineage (NCBI taxonomy): Bacteria > Bacillati > Actinomycetota > Actinomycetes > Mycobacteriales > Nocardiaceae > Nocardia > Nocardia sp. NBC_00511. The sequence goes on along the minus strand of NZ_CP107849.1, from coordinate 571,186 downwards.
ACGAGACGCTGCGCACCATCTATCCCGCTGATGCCGAGGGGCCCCGGCAGGTGGTGCTCGGCGTGGAGGACGGTGCGCCCGGGATCGTCACGGCCGAGGTCGAGGAGGGGGTGCCGCTGCGGACTGCCATCGCGGAGTTCACCGGGAGCGGGTTCGATCTGACGCGCGAATCACCTTTGCGCGCAGCTATATTCACGGTGCCACCGGAGAGTGTGCAGGTGGTGACGCTCGTGGTGCACCACATCAGCGCGGACGGCGCGTCCATGGCCCCGCTCGCGGGTGATCTCATGGCCGCATACCTGGCGCGCACCGCCGGGGAGACGCCGCAGCAGCCCGCGCCGCGGGTGCAATACGCCGACTACTCGCTGTGGCAGCGGGAGCTGCTCGGTGAGGAGCAGGACGAGTATTCCGTTGCGGCCGAACAGCTCCGGTACTGGAGCGAGCGGCTCGCCCACACCCCCGACGTGCTCGAACTCCCCGTCGATCGGCCCCGGCCCGCCGTGCAGAGCATGCGCAGTCGCGATCTGGAATTCCGGCTCGACGACGAACTGCACTCCGCCCTGACAGATTTGGCGTCTGCGACCGACACCAGTCTGTTCATGGTGCTGCACGCGGCGCTGGCGGTACTGCTGTCCCGGTTGGCGGGCACACCCGACGTGCTCATCGGCACGGCCGTCGCGGGACGCGGTGAGGCGGCGCTGGACGAGCTCGTCGGCATGTTCGTCAACACCCTGGCCCTGCGCACCACCGTCGATCCGGCCGCGAGTTTCCGCGACCTGCTCGCCGCCGTGCGCTCCGACGACCTGGACGCCCTCGGACACGCCGAAGTGCCCTTCGAACGCCTGGTGCAGGTGCTCGATCCGCCGCGCTCGACCGCACAGCACCCGCTGTTCCAGGTGTCGCTGTCGCTACAGAACTTCACGCCGCCCGCCGTCGAACTGCCCGGACTGCGGGTGGAGGTGGAACCGCTCGACCGCGACAGCTCGCAGTTCGACCTCACCTTCGACCTGCGGCCACCGCTGCCCCGGGACGAATCCGGCTCGGACACTGGAGCATCCGAGCCCGGTGGGCTCGATGGGACGCTGACGTTCGCGACCGATCTGTTCGACGAGGCGACGGTTCGGCTGCTGCTGACGCGGTGGCGGCGGGTGCTGACCGCGGTCACCGGGGATCCGGGTGTGCGGGTTTCGGATATCGATCTGCTCGACGATGCCGAGCGGCGGGCGCTGGTGCCGGTGCGCGGAGCGCGGCCTGCCGGGACCGTGACACTCGATCGGATCTTCCGGGCCGTGGCCACCGAGCATCGGATGTGCCCGGCGGTCATCGCCGACGGGCGGGTGCTGTCGTATCGGGATCTGGATACCGCGTCGCAGCGGCTGGCCAGTCAGCTCTCGGGGGCGGGTGCGGGGCCGGAAACCATTGTGGCGCTGGCGCTTCCCCGCGGGGCGGAGCTGCTGACCGCGATTTGGGCGTGCGCCAAGGCGGGGGCGGCGTTCCTGCCGATCGATCCGAGGCATCCGCTCGATCGCATCGATCACATGGTGACGGATTCGCGGGCGGTGCTGGGGCTCACCACCACCGCGCACCGGGGTGTGCTGCCCGACAGCATCGGGTGGCTGGTGCTCGACGATCCGCAGGCCTCGACGGTGCGGGGAACGCTGGGGCGCGGGCCGTTCCGGCGCGGTGGGCCACACCCGGATCAGCCCGCCTGGCTGATCTACACCTCCGGGTCCACGGGGACGCCCAAGGGTGTGACGGTGTCGCATCGCGGGCTCGCCGATCTGGTGCAGGCGCAGCGTGAACTGCTGTCGCTGGGCGAGCACTGCCGGGTATTGCAGGTCGCGTCACCGAGTTTCGACGCCTCGGCGTTCGAGGCGCTGATGGCGTTCGGGTCCGCCGGGACCGCGATCGTCGCGCCGCCGGACGTCTTCGGTGGGGAGCCGCTCGCGGAACTCATTGCGACGCAGGGGGTCACGCATCTGGTGATCACGCCGTCGGCGCTGGCCACCATGGATCCGGCGGCGGTGTCGAGCGTGCGGGTGCTGGCGGTGGCCGGTGAGGCCATCAGCCCGGATCTGGTGGCTCGGTGGTCACCGGGGCGGACGCTGATCAACCTGTACGGGCCGACCGAATTCACCATCTGGGCAACGGCTTCCGAGGCGCTGGTGCCAGATCAGACAGTCACCATCGGCGGGCCGATTCGAGGGGCCGCCACGCTGGTCCTCGATGATCGGATGCGACCGGTGCCACTCGGGGTCGCCGGTGAGCTGTATCTCGCCGGACCGGCGCTGGCGCGCGGGTATCACGCGCGGCCGGGACTGAGTGCGGCCCGCTTCGTCGCCGACCCGTACGGGCGGCCCGGCGAACGCATGTACCGGACCGGCGATCTGGTGCGCTGGATCGGGGAGCTGGGCGCGCCACGGCTGGAATACCTGGGGCGCACCGACTTCCAGGTGAAGGTGCGCGGGCAGCGCATCGAACTCGGTGAGATCGATGCCGCGCTGACCGCTGCCGACGGCGTCGAATTCGCGGTCACCCTGGGCGTTTCCGGGCCCGGCGGGGCCACCGCGCTGGCCGCCTATCTGCTGCCGGAACCCGGTCGCGTCATCGATCTGCCCGCGGTGCGGGCGCACGCCGCCGACCGACTGCCCGGGTATATGGTGCCCGCGGCGTTCGTCGTGCTCGACGCCATTCCACTCAACGCCGTCGGCAAACTGGATCGGAAGGCGTTGCCGGAGCCGGTGTTCGAGGCCGAGACCGAGTACCGCGCGCCGTCCACCGGGACCGAGACCGCGCTGGCCGAGATCGTCGCCGAACTGCTCGGGCGCGACCTGGTGGGTGTGCACGACTCGTTCTTCGCGCTCGGCGGCGACAGTATTCTCGCGATTCAGCTGGTGTCGCGAGCGCGTAGCCACGGCATCGAGCTCACGCCGTTGCAGGTTTTCGAGCATCGGACGGTGGCGGCGCTCGCCGAGATCGCCGATGCGGGCGGTGCGGCCGTGGTGCTCGACGAGCTGCCCGGTGGCGGGGTCGGTGAGCTGCCGATCACGCCGATCGTGGGCTGGCTGCTCGAACGCGGTGGGGATCACCGGCGTTTCGCGCAGACCGCGGTGCTGGATCTGCCCGCCGGTATCACCCGCGAGCAGCTGGTCGCCACCGTCACCGCGGTGGTCGATCGGCACGCCATGCTGCGCGCACGGCTCGAAAACACCGGTGACGGTTGGGAATTGAGTACGCGGCCGCCCGGAAGCGTGGATGTGGACGCACTGCTGCACGGGATCGAATTCGATGCCGCCGATGCGGTGGAGTTGCGTGAATACGCTGTCACCGAACTGGATTCGGCGCTCGACCGGCTCGACCCTGCGACCGGGATCGTGCTGCAACTGGTGTGGCTGGCACCGGCACCCGACGGACCCGGCGACCGGCGCGGACGACTGATCCTGGTCGCGCACCACCTGGTGATCGACGGGGTGTCGTGGCGCATCCTGATCCCGGACCTGATCGCGGCGTGGGCGCAGATCAGCGGTGGGGCCGAACCCGTACTGCCCGATACCGGTACGTCGATGCGCACCTGGGCGCACGCCCTGCGCGCCGCCGCTCCAGCTCGCACGGGCGAGCTCGCGCACTGGCGTGAGGTGTGCGCGACAGCCGATCCGCTGCTGGGCGGGCGCGAACTCGATCCCGCCGTCGACCGGGCGCCCGCCGTGCGCGCGGTCGACATCGAACTCGATGCCGATACCACCGACGCGCTGCTCACCACGCTGCCCGCACTGTTCGACGGCACCGTCGAGGACGCGCTGCTGGCCGCGCTCGCACTGGCCGTGCTGCGGTGGCGTGAACAACCCGGCGACTCGGTGCTGCTGCGCATGGAAGGCCATGGGCGCCAACAGGAAGTCGTGCCCGGGGCGGACCTCTCGCGCACCATCGGCTGGTTCACCACGCTGTATCCGCTGCGCATCGACCTGCCCGGGATCGCGACCCGCGAGGCCGTCGCGGGCGGGCCAGCCATGGGGGCGGCCATCCGCGCGGTCAAACACCAGCTGCTGGCCGTGCCCGGCAAGGGCATCGGGTACGGCATGCTGCGCTACCTCGACGACGACACCGCGCGCGAACTTCCCGAACGGGTGCCCGGACGCATCGGATTCAACTACCTGGGGCGCTACGCCACCGCCGACATTCCGGCCGGGCTCGAAGGACTCGGCTGGCTGCCCACCGACGAATTCGGCGACCTGCGCACCAGCGAACACCCCGACGTGCCGGTCACCGCCGAGATCGAGATCAATGCCGTGGTGGTCGGGGATCGGTTGCAGGCCACCTTCACCTTCCCCGAAACCCTGCTGCCCCGCCACGAAGTCGCCATGCTCGCCCATCAGTGGGCCGACGTGCTCAGTGCCGCAGCGTATTTCGCCACCACCCCGGCAGCGCAGGACGCGGCGGCGGCCGAACGCGATTACCTGATCGAACTGCGGGCGCAGCGGGACGCGGCCGAAGTCGCTGCCGCCCAGAGTGACTCGACACCCGGACTCGGGCTCGACGTGGTGCTGCCGATCCGGCCCGACGGGGACGGCGCTCCCCTGTTCTGCATCCACCCGTCCTCCGGCATCGCCTGGACCTACCTCGGACTGGCCGACGCGCTGCGGCCCGGCCGCCCCATCTACGGGCTGCAGGCACCCGATCTGTCGGGCGAACCACATGCTCGCGGCATCGCCGACTTCGCCGCCCGCTACGTGACCGAAATCCGCCGACTCCAGCCGCGCGGCCCCTATCATCTGCTCGGATGGTCCTTCGGCGGCCTGATCGCACACGCCGTCGCCGCCCAGCTCGAGGCAACCGGAGACGAGGTCGGCACCCTGGCCCTGCTCGACGCGGACAGCACCGATATCGACGGTGACAGCATCGAAACGCTCACCGCCGGATCCTTCGTCGCCACCTTCGGCTCGGTCTTCGGCATCAGCGACATCCCCGCCGACGCCAGCGCCGAACAGGCCGCGGCGCTCATCCGCGACCGAATGGGCGGCGTCTCGATCATCGACGCCACCACCCTGGAACGCCTCGCCGCCTCCTACAACGCGTCGGCCCGCACCCGCACCGGCTATCAGCGACCCGTATTCCACGGCGACGCACAGTATTTCAGCGCCACCGTGCACACCTCCGACATCTTCGGGCCCACCGGCTGGCGGCCCTGGATCACCGGCGCCATCACCAACCACGACATCGACGTCAGCCACGACGACATGACCGCGCCGCACGCACTCGCGGCCATCGCCCGCATTCTCGACGAACACCTGGGAGGGACGCCGTGAACACTCGCAGTGGCACGACCGATACACCGATCATGAACCACAGCACCGGCACCGACGGCGTCGTCGTCGAAAACGTCGAGAAGTCCTTCGGGGCCGTGCAAGCCCTGCGCGGCGTCACCTTCAAGGCCGCGCCCGGCGAAGTCCTCGGCATCCTCGGACCCAACGGCGCGGGCAAGACCACCATGGTCAACATCCTGTCCACCCTCATCGCCCCCGACCACGGCCACGCCTGGGTCGCCGGGCACAACGTCGTCACCGACGCCGCCGCCGTCCGCCGCGGCATCATGCTCACCGGACAGTTCGCCGCCCTCGACGACGCGTTGAGCGGCTACGAGAACCTCGTCATGTTCGGGCGGCTGATGGGACTGCGCAAACGCGCCGCCCGCGCCCGCGCCACCGAACTCATCGCCGAATTCGACCTCGACGATGCCGCCGGACGCCGCGTCGGCACCTACTCCGGCGGCATGCGGCGACGCATCGACATCGCCTGCGGACTCGTGGTGCGACCCGAGGTGGTGTTCCTCGACGAACCCACCACCGGACTGGATCCGCGCAGCCGCCAAGGCGTCTGGGACCTCGTCGGCGGCTTTCGCAAACACGGCATCACCACCCTGCTCACCACGCAGTACCTCGAAGAAGCCGACGCGCTGTGCGACCGCATCATCGTCATCGACCACGGCGTCGTCATCGCCAGCGGCACCGCCGACGAACTCAAGGCCCGCACCGGCGGCAGCTACTGCGAGATCATGGCGCTGCGTGAAGAAGATCTGCCCGCCATCATCACCGCCCTCGGTGATCTGGTGCCCGCCGCCAATCTCGAAGCGCTGAAAGAAGATTCGGATCGGCTGGCCATCCCCGCGCCCGCCGGGGCCAAGACCCTGGCCGAAGCGCTGCGCCGCCTCGACGCCGCCGGACTCGAACTCGTCGACATCGCACTGCGACGGCCCTCGCTCGACGACGTGTTCCTGCAACTCACCGGACACCGCGCGGAACCCGAAGCGGAAGTCCAGGATTCGACGTCGTTCCGGCTGCGGACCGCCGACGGGCGCTTCACCACCGACGAACGGACCCGGGCATGACCGCCGTCGACGCGCCCGCGGGCTGGCTCACCAACGTCCGCGCCACCCCCGCCACCTTCGCGCAGTGGTGGGTGCTCACCATCCGGCTCATCGTGCCCTCGGTCAAGACCGGCGAGATCATCACCGCGATCCTCGCGCCGATCACCTTCACGGCCAGCTTCTACATCCCGCTCAACCGCGTAATGTCCTTCGCCGGACTGGGATTCAGCAGCTACGCGCAGTTCATGGCGCCCATCGTCATTTTGCAGGCGGCCGCGTTCACCGCGGTGTCGGCGGCCTTCCGCGCCGCCACCGACGCGGTGTCCGGACTCGACCGGCGCTTCGATGCCATGCCCATGCATCCGCTCATCCCGGCCGCGGCTCGTCTGGCCTCCAACATCTTCCGGCTCGCCATCGGCATGGTGTCCGCGGTGATCAGCGTGCACGTGATCGGCTTCCGATTCGTCGACGGCACCGCACACACCATCGGATTTCTGGCTCTGGGCATGCTGATCGGGATCGCGTTCTGCCTCGGCGCCGACGCCATCGGCACCTTCACCCGCAGCCCGGAGGCCACCACCCAGATGCTGGTGCTGCCACCGCTGATCCTCGGCATGCTCTCCACCGGACTCGCACCCGCACACCAATTCCCGCACTGGGTCCAGCTTTTCGTGCGCAACCAGCCCGTCTCGCAGTTCGCCGAAGGGCTGCGGGCACTCGGCGGCGACACCCTCGGACGCGCGCATCCGGTGACCTGGGGGCTGATGACACCGCCGCTGCTGTGGATCGCGGCCATCGTCGTGGTGTCCTGCTACTTCATCGCCCGGCAGAACCTGAAGAGGTCGTGACATGACCACACTCGAACGCACCGACCCCATCCCCGACCAGAGTCCGGCCGACATCATCACCGCCGCCGAAGCCTCGGTCCCGGCACTGTTGCGCCACACCTGGATTCAGACCCAGCGACTGCTGCTGCGCTGGGTGCGCGACCCGGTCACACTGCTGGAAACGCTGATCGTGCCCTGCCTGCTGCTGCTCATGCTCGACATCGTGGTCGGCAGCCAGATCCAGAAGTTCTCCGGGCACAGCGCCCTCTACGGATCGACGCCGATGGTGACGCTGGTCGGGGCGCTGTCGGGAACCGTGGCCAGCGGCATCATGCTCGGTCGCGAACGCGAGGCGGGGATCCTCGCCCGGTTCTGGGTGCTGCCCGTGCACCGCGCCTCCGGGCTCGCCGCCCGCATCCTCGCCGAGGGCTGCCGGATCTTCTGCGGAACCGTCGTGATCATCCTGTTCGGAATGGCGCTCGGCTTCCGCTTCCGCGAAGGACCACTGGCCGCGTTCGCGTTCCTGTGGATTCCGGTGCTGTTCGGGCTGGCCTTCGCGACCATGGTCACCGCCATCGCCGTCTTCACCGCCAAAGCCACCCTGGTCGAGGGGGTGGCACTGCTGTCGTCACTGCTCATGTTCTTCAGCACCGGGTTCGTGCCGATCGGGGCCTACCCCAACTGGATTCAGCCCGTCGTGCGCGGGCAGCCCATGTCGGTGGCGGTCGACACCATGCGCGCCCTCGCCGAGGGCGGGCCGCTGGCGGCTCCGCTGGTCAAGACGGTCGCCTGGTGCGTCGGGCTGATCGTGGTGTTCGCCCTCCCCGCCGGGTACGGCTACCGCCGCGCCAGCCGCCGCTGAATTCAGACCCCTTGCGACAAATACCGGACCGTCCGCGCGTCGACCGCCTGCCCAGCGGCGGCGCGCGCACTATGCTGGCCGCCGTGCTCGAACCCGAAACCCCCGTCGCGCCCCACCCGGACATCGCCCACCTCGCCCCGCTGCTGGGCACCTGGCGCGGCCGCGGCCAGGGCGAATATCCGACCATCGACACCTTCGAGTACCTCGAGGAAGTGCACTTCGGCCATGTCGGCCGTCCCTTCCTCACCTACCGGCAGCGCACCCGCGCCGCCGACGGCAGCCGGCCCATGCACAGCGAGACCGGATACCTGCGGGCCATCGCGCCCGATCGCATCGAACTGATCCTGGCGCACCCGACCGGCATCACCGAGATCTGCGAGGGCAGCCTGGTCGCCGACGACGGCGGGTTGCGGATGGAACTGGACTCCACCGCCATCGGCCTGAGCACCAGTGCCAAATCGGTGACCGCACTGGGCCGTACGATCACCCTCGCGGGCGACACCCTCAGCTACTCGCTGCGGATGGCCGCGGTGGAACGGCCGCTGCAGCATCATCTGGCCTCGACCATGCAGCGCGCGAACTGATCAGCAGCCCGAACCCGAGATGAACTTCCGGGTCCGACCCGTGCTGTGACCTGCGGCATATTGAAGCCCCAAGTGTGCTGGATCACATTTACGGGTTGCCTACCGATAAGTGACCGATTACCGTTTCTGGCATTGGCAAATAGTCAGCCAACCCTAATGAGCAGCGGACCCCCGTAACAGACCGTTCGGTTGTCCTCGCTCATCCCCAAACAAGGGAGAGGGATATGAAGCGCTCGGCCTTATTGCTGCTCACCACCGCCGGAATGATCCTCGCCGGCGCGGGCGTCACCGAAATGATCGGAGACGCCTCCGTCGCCGGACCACCGGGCAAAACCCTCGCCCAGCAACGCTATGTCACCGATTCCCTCGGCGGCCTGCACGCCGCCAGCTGCCTCAAACTCGACAGCGGCTACGACGGCAACTGAGCCGCGGACTCAATATCCCGACGGCAACGCGGTCAGCATGTCCCGCGTCACCGCCACCGCATTGTCCGAACTGCCACCGCGCACCAGCAGCGTCGCCCAGGCCAGATCGCCGCGGTAACCGATGAACCACGAGTGCGAACCACCGTCCACCTCGGCCTCACCGGTCTTGCCGTACACCTCGCCCTGATCGACGATCCGCTCGGCCGTACCCCCGAGCACCACCTTGCGCATCATCAGCCGCAGACCGTCGACCACCGGCTGTGACAACTGCGGTCGATCCCCGGACACCTGGGTGGGATGACCCGCGATCAGAAACGGCACCGGAGTCGACCCGTGCGCGACCGTGGCCGCCACCATGGCCATCCCGAACGGACTCGCCACCACCTTGCCCTGACCGATCCCGTCCTCGGCCCGCTGCACCTGATCATCGTCGCGCGGCACCGAACCCGACGCGGTCGGCAGACCGGCCACCGTGTAGTCCACGCCCAGACCCAGCGCGGCCGCCGCCTTCGGCAGCTCCTCGCCGCCCAGCTCCGAGGCGATCTTGGCGAACGCGGTATTGCAGGACCGCTCGTAGGCGGTGGCCATCGAGACGTCACCGAGGGAGAACAGGTCGTAGTTCGGAATCGTGCGCTCCCCCACCGTGATCCGGCTCGGGCACGGCACCGTGGTGTCCGGGTTGGCCTGTCCGTCGGTCATGGCCGCGGCCGCCGTCACCGTCTTGAAGGTCGAACCCGGCGGATACAGGCCGGAGGCGGCGACCGGGCCGTCCGCGTCGGCGGCCTCGTTCTGCGCGATCGCCAGGATCGCACCCGACGACGGCTGCAACACCACCATCATGGTCTGCTCGGTGCGCGCGTCCACCGCGCGCTGCGCGGCATTCTGCACATTGCGGTCCACGCTCAGCGAGAACGACGGGGAGCCTTCGGGATCGACCTCTTTGAGCACATCGGTGTCGCCGCCGTTGGAGTTGACGGTCACCACACTCCAGCCCGCTTTGCCGTCGACCTCGTCGATCACCGTCTTGCGCACCTGGGTCATCAGGTCCGGCGCGAAACGGCGGTCGGTGGGCACCAGGTCGAACTCCTTGCCGAAGGTCACCCCCGGCAGACCCAGCACCTGCGAATTCACCTCGCCGAACTCCCATTCCGAGAGCATCGCGGCGGTGTACGCGCCATCGGCCTTGCGGGCCGCGCTCAGCAACGAGGCGGGCGTGATGTGCTCGTCGAAACGGCTGAGCGCGTTCGCCAAACTGGTTGCGGCAGCGGTCGGATCGGTGCCCGCGACCGGTTTGAACAACACCCGGTACAGCGCGCCCGGCACCATCACATCGGTGCCCGAGCGCTCGTTCACCCGGGCGCGCGGCGCGGGATTCGAACGCAGCTGCAGGGTTTGGGTGTCGCCGAGCTGCGGGTGGATGTCGGCGGAGGACCAGCGCACCTGCCAGCGGCCCTCACTGCGACCCATCTGCAACTGACCCTTGTAGGTCCAGACGCGATCCTTGGGCATGTGCCACTCGTAGGTGTAGTCGACGATGGCGGTGTCACCGGTGACGCGGGCGTCGCCGGTGCTGGCGACCAGCTTCTCGGCCTGTAGGTGCTCCCACGCCGAAGCCAGTGCGGCACCGGCCTTTTCGGGCTGACTGGTGAACCCGGCGGCAGCCTGCGCGTCATGATCGGCGAAGGCGCTGACGAACGCCTCGGCGGCCTGCGCGGGACCCTGCGGACCCGAGGAGCAACCGGCCGCGGCAACCGCTACGACAGCCGCGATCAACATGGTGAAGACCCGTGTGGACATCGGGACAGATGCTAGAGCCAACTACCGGCAAACCAGCGCGACACACAGCACCGGAACGGTTTTCACGAGCAGATCACAGAATCGTGGTCGCGGCGCGGGGAATTCAGTCCAGGAGGATTGTCGCGAATGTCGCGATCTGCCGGAATCCGACCTTCGCGTAGGCGCTGCGTGCGACCTCGTTGTAGCAGTTCACGTACAGGCTCGCGGTCCGACCCGACGCCACGATCACGTTCGCCACCGCCGCGGTACCCGTGGTCCCGAAACCGCGACCCCGCCGATCCGGATGCACCCAGACACCCTGAATCTGACCGGTCCGCCGCGACAACGCGCCCACCTCGGCCTTGAAAACCACTTCGCCGTCCTCGAAACGCGCCCAGGCCCGGCCGGATTCGATCAGACCCGACACCCGGCGGCGATAACTGCGGCCACCGTCCCCGGCGCGCGGATCGACCCCGATCTCCTCGGTGAACATGGCGACCGCGGCCACCATGTAGCGGTCGATCTCCTCGGGACGCACCCGGCGCACCCGTAGATCAGGGGCGATCCCGGCGGTGCGCTCCAGGGCCAGCAGCGGCTGATCCTCACGTAGCTCGCGCGGCGGACCCCAGTGGTCGATCAGGTATTCCCAGAGCGGCAGCGCCAATTCGCGACGGCCCACCACCGAGGAACACACCCGCGCGCCCTTGACCGCACGTTCGGCGAAGGCGCGCATATCGTCACGGCCACCGCGCAGCGGCACCAGATTCGCGCCGGAGAAGCACAGCGACTCGCTCGGACCGCCGCGAGTCCACAACTCGCCGTACACACCTCGCGAGTCCAGACCGAACTCCTGCAGCCGCGCGGCCACCATGCAGCTCGCCACCGGGTCGGTGTCGAGCACTCGAAGAACTCGGGCCAGGTCGCGGTTCGCGAGCTGACGGGCCCCGGACGTCCGGGACCGGAGACTCGGCTCCAGCACACTCCGCACGTTCACAGCCTGCCAGAACTTGTGAGACCGTGCCGCACTATTGACCGGTGCCGCCCACCGACCTGGGAAAACAGGCGGTGGGCGGACACGGTTTCAGCCCGCGGTGACGACGGGGGCACCGCTACCGGCGTCCTCGCCCATCTCCTCGGCCAAGCGCATGGCCTCCTCGATGAGGGTTTCCACGATCAGATGCTCGGGCACGGTCTTGATGACCTCACCCTTGACGAAGATCTGACCCTTGCCGTTGCCGGACGCCACACCCAGGTCGGCCTCACGGGCCTCACCGGGACCGTTGACGACACAGCCCATGACGGCGACGCGCAGCGGCACCTCCATGCCCTCGAGACCGGCGGTGACCTCGTTGGCCAGGGTGTAGACGTCGACCTGAGCACGACCGCACGACGGGCAGGACACGATCTCCAGCTTGCGCGGACGTAGGTTGAGCGACTGCAGGATCTGCGAACCCACCTTGATCTCCTCGGCCGGCGGGGCCGAGAGCGAGACGCGGATGGTGTCGCCGATGCCCTCGCTGAGCAGCGCGCCGAAGGCGACCGCCGACTTGATGGTGCCCTGGAAGGCCGGACCGGCCTCCGTGACACCGAGGTGCAGCGGGTAATCGGACTTGGCGGCGAGCTGGCGGTACGCCTCCACCATGACCACCGGATCGTTGTGCTTGACCGAGATCTTGATGTCGCCGAACCCGTGCTCCTCGAACAGGCCCGCCTCCCACAGCGCCGACTCCACGAGGGCCTCGGGGGTGGCCTTGCCGTACTTCTCGAGCATCCGCTTGTCGAGCGAACCGGCGTTGACGCCGATGCGGATCGGGATGCCCGCCGCGGCGGCCGCCTTCGCGACCTCCTTCACGCGGCCGTCGAACTCCTTGATATTGCCCGGGTTCACCCGCACCGCGGCGCACCCGGCGTCGATGGCGGCGAAGATGTAGCGCGGCTGGAAGTGGATGTCGGCGATCACCGGAATGCCGGACTTCTTGGCGATGGTCGAAAGGGCGTCCGCGTCTTCCTGACGCGGGCAGGCCACGCGCACGATGTCGCAGCCGGACGCGGTCAGTTCCGCGATCTGCTGCAGCGTGGCGTTGATGTCATGGGTCTTGGTGGTGGTCATGGACTGGACCGAGACTGGGAATTCGCTGCCCACTCCGACATTGCCCACCATCAACTGGCGGGTCTTCCGCCGCGGCGCGAGAACCGCCGCTGGCGCGGCCGGCATCCCCAAAGCGATGGCACTGCTCACGATCGGCTGCCTACTTTCGATTAAGTCCTCACCCTTACCGGCTCCGAGCTTACCGAGACTCGGGAACCGGTCGCCCTGTGACGGCGGCGACAAGGGTACCCGCGCCGGGTGCAGGACGCGGAACCGGGCCGGGCCCTACAGTTCTTATTCGTTGCAGGTGTCGCGAAGGTTTACGGTTCGAAATGTGAAGGTAGCGAATCCCGATCGATGGCCGCGAACATCCGAAGAGGCAGCAGCCGAACAAGATCGACTGCGATCGGCGGTGATCGCGGAAAACCCCCGGCCACCTCGATTCCGGACGATAGCGGGGCTTGACTCGGCCTACGACGACGACGGCAATGTGGTGGCCGCGGTCGTGGTGCTGGACGCGGAGACCCTCGAGACCGTCGAAACCGTGACCGCGCGCGGCACCACCGATTTCCCCTACGTACCGGGCCTGCTCGCCTTCCGCGAGCTGCCCACCACCCTGACCGCGCTCGAAAAGCTCTCCGTCACACCGGATCTGCTGATCTGCGACAGCCAGGGCCTGGCCCATCCGCGCCGCTTCGGCCTGGCCTGCCACGTCGGACTGCTGACCGGGATCCCGACCTTCGGCGTCGCCAAGAACGTCTGGGGCGACTACGAGCAGCCGGATCCGCGGCGCGGTTCCTCGAGCGTCGTCACCATCGACGGCGACCCGGTGGGCTGCGCCCTGCGCACCCGCACCGAGGTCAAACCCGTCTTCGTCTCCGTCGGCCACCTCATCGACCTGGAAACGGCCTGCGCCCAGGTGCTTACGTTGACTCCCGAATTCCGCCAGCCCGAAACCACCCGCCGCGCCGATCGCCTGTGCCGCGACATGCTGCACGAAATCGCCGCTACGGGAACAACTTCACCGGATTGACGATGTCGGCGACCAGGGTGAGGATCATGTACGCGCCACCCAGCACCACGACCACGTAGGTCGCTGGCAACAGCTTCAGATAGTCGACGGGGGCGCCGTCGGGCAGGCCCTTGCGGTTGCGGAACATGTTGCGCAGCTTCTCGTAGAGCACGACGGCCATGTGGCCGCCGTCCAGGGGCAGCAGCGGCAGAATGTTGAACGCGCCCAGGAAGAAGTTCAGGCTGGCGAGGGTCAGCACGAAGATGGGCCAGGCGCCGTGCTCGGCGGTCTCACCACCGATCTTGCTGGCGCCGTACACACTGACCGGGGTCTCCGGGTCACGGGTGCCGCCGGTGACCGCGTGCCACAGGTCGACCACCTTGGCGGGCATCTGCGCCAGCGACTGCACGGTACGCACCGCGATCTGACCGGTGAACGCGCCGGACGCGGGGATCGCCGAGAGGATGTTGTGCTGGACCGGGCCGTAATAGTCCTGTCCCACACCGACCTTCGCGACGGTCTTGGGAGTGCCGTTCTTGTCGGTGTAGACCGTGGCCAGCTGCGGGGTGACCGGAACCGTGAGGGTCTGGCCGTCACGGTCGACGGTGTAGGTGAAGGTGCCGGTCTGCTTCTCGGTCTCGGCGCGGAACTGCTTCCACGTCGTGATCTTGGTGCCGTTCACCGCGGTCACCTTGTCACCGCGCTGCAGGCCCGCCAGCTGCGCGGGTCCCTGGCCGGTGCACGGCGCGGCCGTCAGATCCGGCTTCATGTCGGCGACACAGCTCATCGAACCCAGCTGGGTCTCCGGCGGCTGATCGAAACGCGGCAGCCCCCAGGCCACCGCGAGCAGCACGATCAGCAGGTAGCCGATCAGGAAGTTCATCAGGATGCCACCGGACATGACGAGCATGCGCTTCCAGGTGGCCTGCCGGTACATGGCTCGGTCGAGGTCCTCGGGTTCCAGCTCGTCGAGGGCCGTCATGCCCGCGATATCGCAGAAACCGCCCAGCGGCAACGCTTTCAGACCGTATTCGGTCTCACCACGGCGCCACGAGAAGATCTTCGGGCCGAAGCCGATGAAATAGCGGCGCACCTTCATGCCCGTCGCCTGCGCTGTCCACATGTGACCGCATTCGTGCAGGGCTACCGAGGCCGTGATCCCGAGGGCGAACAGTGCGAAGCCGATCGCATAGACCATGCGGTTACGAACCCTCCTGCTGTCAGCTGCGCACGAGCGCGCGTGCGGTGTCTCGCGCCCACGTGTCCGCCGCGAGCACCTCGTCCAAGCTACCGGGTTCGGCGGCCCACCGGTCGGCGGACTCCACGACTCGGGCCACCGTGCGCACGATGTCGGGGAATCGGATGTGCCCGTCGAGGAACGCCTGCACCGCGATTTCGTTGGCGGCGTTGTAGACCGCGGTCACGCAACCGCCCGCCTCGCCCGCACGCCGGGCCAGCTCCACCGCCGGGAACACGGTGTTGTCGACGGGTTCGAAGGTCCAGGTGGAGGCGGTCGACCAGTCACAGGCCGCGGCCGCGCCGGGCACCCGATCCGGCCAGCCCAGGGCCAGCGCGATGGGCAGCTTCATATCGGGCGGGCTGGCCTGCGCGAGGGTGGAGCCGTCGGTGAAGGTGACCATGGAGTGCACGATCGACTGCGGGTGCACCGTCACGTCGATGCGGTCGTAGGGGACGCCGAACAGCAGATGCGTCTCGATCAGCTCCAGGCCCTTGTTGACCAGCGACGCCGAGTTCAGGGTGTTCATCGGACCCATCGACCAGGTCGGATGAGTCTTGGCCTCGGCCGGATTCACCGATTCCAGCATCTCGGTGGTCCAGCCGCGGAACGGTCCACCCGAGGCGGTCAGCACCAGTCGCGCCACCTCCTCGGCGCGCCCGCCGCGCAGGCACTGCGCCAGCGCCGAGTGCTCGGAGTCCACCGGCACGATCTGCCCGGGCTTGGCCGCGCGGGTCACCAGCGAGCCGCCCGCGACCAGAGATTCCTTGTTGGCCAGCGCGAGTCGCCGACCCGATTCCAGGGTGGCCAGGGTGGGTCCCAGTCCGAGCGAACCGACCAGCGCGTTGAGCACCACATCGGCGTCGGTGCGGCGCACCAGTTCGGTGGCGGCGTCCGGACCCGCCAGTGCGACACCGAGTTTCGCGGCCGCGGCCGCGTCGGCGACGGCCACGTTGCGGGTTCCGGTCGCCGCGATCTGCGCGGCCAGCAGCTCGGTGTTGCCGCCGCGCGCCGCGAGCCCGACCACTTCGAAGCGCTCGGGGTTGGCGGCGATCACCTCCAACGCCTGCGTACCAATGGAACCCGTGCTGCCCAGCAGCAGAACCTTCACGACGTCGGACACGCGCCTATTGTCTCCTGTCCGAATCTCCCGGCCGCCGCGCCCCGGCGACAGCCCCTGCTGGCTACGACACATGGTCGTATGTCACGATATTGGCCAGCAATCGATTCGAGCCGTAAAGGAGCCAAAGTGGCCGCCACGGAACTGGAGAACCTGCACCCCGCAGACGTCGTCACCAAGGTCGACACCGCCGAGGTTCCGTCCGCCGCGTGGGGCTGGAGCGGCGAGTCGCGCCGGACCGCCCGCATCGCCGGCTGGGTCGTCGTGGTGATCCTGCTGGGCATGCTGTTCGAGAACCAGCAGGGCAGCTCCGCGGGATCGGGCAACACCGGTTACATCTTCCTGATCGTCTTCGCGGTCGGCCTCGCGGGCATCCTGATCCGCGACTCCCTCTTGCAGCGCAAGCCGCGCTAGTACGCGATACACCTGGAAATGCCCCGCGGACGCGTTCCGCGGGGCATTTCCGTATTCCGTTGGGGCTTCGGTGGTCTCAGCCCCGCCGGTCCGCGATCAGGAGGCCGGGGTGGTGTCCGGCGCGTTGATGCGGTTGAACAGGCCGATGCCGACGGCCACGGCCGCGATGCCACCGGTCAGCACCAGACCGGCCGCGGCGCCCAGCGGGATGCCGATGCCGGCGCCCATGATGCAGCCGCCGACCCAGCCCGGCAGCAGCACCGGGGTGCCCAGGAAGGCGCCCAGGGCGCAGCCGCCGATACCGCCGACCAGGGTGCCGATCAGGGTGCCCAGGCCGGTCGCGATGCCGAACTGCGAGGACGCCGAGGACCACGCGGCGTCCTGATCGGCCTGGCTGGAGACGTCGTGCAGCACCAGCGCGGGGGCCGGAGCGGCGGCGGCCGGATCCATGTTCGGGGTGAGAGTGGCGCTGTTGCCGTCGATCTGGGCGGCGATCGGGTGAGCGAGGCCGTCCATCTGGAAGGACAGCGGCACCGAGGTGACCAGGCCGCCGGTGCTGTCACGCACCTCGAACTTGCCGTCCTGGGTGTCGAGCGAGCCCAGGTCGGTCTTCAGGACGACCGACGCGCCTTCGATCTTGGCGTCCCAGTGGATGGCGGACGCGGTCGGCGCCGGGGACGCGGCGGCCGGGTCGGCGTAGGCGGTGCCGGCGCTGATGCCGAGGGCCGCGATGGCCAGGGCCGAGGTGGCGGCGAACTTCTTGAAACGCATTGGATCGATCGCTTTCTTCATCGGGCGCTTCCCTCCAGGGAGCGAGGTCCTCATCGAGCACCCGAGACAACTTAAGCCAGCAAATGTTGCCTTATTGTTGCCAAAACGTAGCGAAATCAGTATTCAGCGTATGTTCCGCGTAAAGATCGTGTTCCTCGAGTCTGTTTGGTCGCTGCGAAGCAATCTTCTGGTGCACGAAAATGGCCCGCTTTCACCGGTTCGGTGAAGCGGGCCACATTCTCGCGAATACCCGGCTACTGGTTGGCGGGGTCGTTGATCCGGTTCACGAATCCGATGCCG
This sequence comes from Nocardia sp. NBC_00511, assembly GCF_045161165.1. Classification (NCBI taxonomy): domain Bacteria; kingdom Bacillati; phylum Actinomycetota; class Actinomycetes; order Mycobacteriales; family Nocardiaceae; genus Nocardia; species Nocardia sp. NBC_00511. The sequence goes on along the minus strand of NZ_CP107849.1, from coordinate 553,408 downwards.
ATGATGATGGCCGCGGGGATGCCGGTCAGGATCAGACCGGCGGCCGCGCCCAGCGGGATGCCGATCCCGGCACCGGCCAGGCAGCCGAGCACGGGGCCGAATCCGGCCGCCTCCAGGATCGGCAGGCTCAGCGTCGCGCCGCCGATGATGCCGATCACACAGCCGAGGCCCGCACCGATGATGGTGCCGACCAGGGTGCCGACCGCGGTGGCCAGCCCGAACTGGGTGGCGGCGGCCGACAGCGCGTCGTCGAACGCCTTCTGGTTGGTGGCCTGGTGCAGCAGCGGCGACGGATGTGCCACCGCCGCAGCGGTATTCGGGGTCAGGACCGCGCGCAACCCTTCGACGCTGGCGTCGATCGGGTACTCGAGGTCGTTGAGGGTGTAGGCCAGCGGGACACCGGCGACCACGGTGCCGTGGTCGTCGCGGACCTGCAGCTGCCCGTCGTCGGTGGTCATGGATCCGGCGTCGGTGGTGACGACCACGGAGTCGCCGTCGCGAGCCACATTCCAGTGGATTCCGGGCAGTACCTGGTCGACGCCCTGATTGATGCCGTCGAGCAGCGAGGGCAGCACGGGCGACGGTGCCGGTGCGGGAGCGGGGTCGGCGTGGGCGGTTCCGGCGGCGATGCCGAGGGCCGCGGTGATCATGACCGCGGTGGCGGCGAATTTGCTGAACTGCATGACGGAGTACTTTCCTGCGATCCGGACTTCCAGCAGTGACTGCTCGGGGATAGGAAGTGAGCGCCCGTTTTCAAGCGTTCGGGTCAAGTGTCCAGAAATAGGAAGCTGAGCGGTAGCTAAGAATCCGTATTGATAGCCGGAATCACTAACCGGCCACCGCAGTGAGCCTGGTCATGATCGCCGGAGGATCGCGCGGTCAGCGCCGGAAACGTTCCCGCAGCTGAGGGTCGTTCTCCCACCACAGGCCCGAGGACACCGGCTCGTCGTCGACGACCGCGGCCGCGGTTCGCGTCGCACCGGCCTCGGTCCGGGCGGTCTTGCGCCGCACCCGGCGGGTCTCGGCGGCATCGAGTTCGGCGTCCACCTCGGCGGCCTTGCGGCGCTCGTCGGCGGCGAAGGACCGCATCACGACCAGCGAGTAGATCAGGCCGAGCAGGTCGCCCAGCAGCCACAGGATGCCCGCGCCGACGGTCTGATCCATCCGCGCGCTCGGTCCCCAGGCGCGGCCGACCCCGGCGTAGTAGCCGGTGGCGACCAGCGGACCCAGCCACAGCACGATGCCGAGGATGCCGTCGGCCATCGACTCCACGATGGTGATCAGCAGCGAGAGTCCCTGCGTGAAGTGCTTGGGCACCGGGTCGATCTGCAGGCGCGAATAGAAGTACAGGAAACCGATGGCCACCACCAGGATCCGGGTCAGCGCGTCGACGGTGCCGTTGCGCAGCACCGACTCGTACCAGGGTGAGAAGAACAGCACCCAGGGCAGCAGCAGGATCAGCGCGGCCGCGGTGGCCGGATGGGTGAGCACCCGGGCCGCACCACCGGAGAGCATGGCGTCCAAGCGTTTCCGGCCCGCCGGGCCCAGCGCGGCCCGCAGCACGGTGAACGGCGCGCCCGCGGCCAGCGCGAACGGGACCAGGTACAGCAGCACCAGGATCTGCAGGGCGCGCACCCAGAACAAGGTTCCGGAGTAGACCCCGACCATGCCGATGCCCGACAACAGCCAGATGCCCAGTCCGGCGACCACGAAAGTGACCGCGCGTCCGGTGGAGAGCTGCTCGCCGTTGCGGCGACCGCGGAACCAGCAGTACAGGTACGCGCCGCCCAGCAGTGCGGTGACCAGCACTGTCGAGGTGTCCCACCGCCATGAGCTCACCAAACTGCTCATCTGCAAGGGTGTTTCGATCCCAACCACGCGCCCCAGTATGCGCCGCGCCGTCGCGGCGGCCGACGCGCCTACCGCGAAACCGTCCGACGGTAGGTGACCTTGTCGAATTCGCGCCCGAATTCATCGACGGCGGTCACGTCCGTCTCACTGGCGGTTGTGGCTGGTCAGCCGGTCGGGCGGCGACGCCACAGCAGCCACAGGGCGAAGGCGCTGGCGCAGGCCGTCGCGGTGGCCATCCAGCCCGGGGCGTAGGAGGTGAAATCGGTGTAGTCGCAGGGTTTTCCGTGTTCGGCGAGCAGGCAGTGGCCGCGGTTGACGTAGTCGCGCAGCGCCAGCACCGGGGACGGCACGTAGATCAGGGAGATGCCGAGCACCCGGGTCGATCCGTAGCGCGGGGTGACCGAGGCGAAGCTGTATCCGGCCACCAGCGACAGTCCGGCGTGCCCGGCCCCCGCCGACCAGGTGCTGTGCCCGGCCGCGACCTCGAGCACCGCGTACGCCGACAGTCCGATCACGGCGACGACCGCGACCCGGGGCGAGGGCCAGCGACTGCCCGCCAGCAGGCCGACCAGGACCAGGCCGATCATGAGCGGAATCGTCCAGGAGGGAACCTGATTGGTGAGGACCGCGCTGCCCGCGCCCGCCAGGCCGACCGCGAGCAGCACCATGGTGCCCTCCCGGTCGGGCAGCAGCAGGGCGGCCAGCAGCGCCGCGGCCACGGTGACCACCACGGTCGCCGCGACGGCCGGCAGGCTGTCGCCGTGGCGGGCCAGCCATTCCGAGCCGAACAGGCTCATGCCGATCACCAGGGTGCCCGCGATGATCGGAAGGATCGGCAGGCTCAGGGAACTCGTCTCGGCGGGTTGTTCGGCGGGTTCGCGGTAGGCGCCGATGGCGATGAACACCAGGGCCAGCACGATCAGCCACATGGGTGGCGCGTCGATGGCGGGCCAGTTCTGCGGGAAGTGCTGTTCGACGGTGCGCGGGTGGGTTTCGGGCAGGATGGCCTCGATGACGACGCCGCAGATGGCGCCGAGCAGCCAGGCTATCGCCGATCGCCCGCGGGCGAGTACGGCCGCGCCGGAGCCGCCCAGAATGAGGCCGCCCGCAATGGAATCCAGGAAGTTCAGGGTTGCCAGCGAGGTGCCGAGGACGGCATTGCGGCCGAGCAGATGGTTGACGAACAGCAGCGTCACCCCGCCCAGCGCCCACCCCCAGCGCATGAGCTGACCGCCCAGCGCGTTGGACAGGACGGCCGCGACGACGGCGACCAGCGCGCCGGCGGCAATGGCCCGGGGCAGGCTGACGACCAGCAGGTCGACCCGTACGGCCGAGGTGGTCGAGGTCCAGGCGAAGTCGATCGGCACCATGAGCGAGAGCCCGGCGACGAGTGCGGCGAGGAAGGCGGTGGCCGTGTCGAGGGCCCCGCGGTGCCACCGGATCGTCATCGGGCCTCGGGGGACCGTAGCCCGGTTAGCCGGTGACCAGCGCACATGACCTCACACTAGCAACTATTCAGCTATCTTCCGGGAGGTGGCGGCCACCCCGAGAATCGTTGCGGTGGTTGACCACTGCCGCACCCTCGGTGGCGGTCGTCACCAGCCGAAAGAGGGTCGCGCGATCCTGCGCGCCCAGCACCCCGAGCGTCTCGGCGCCGTTCACGAGTGAGGCGCATCGCGGTCGATCAGGTCGGGTGCGCGGCGATCATGACGATCGTCGCGACACCGACCACCGCCACCGCAGTCGTCACCGCGATCAACAGCGGGGCGACGCCGCGATGAGAACCGTTGCGCAACTTACGACTTCGCAGTAGAGCGGTCGCCGCGACGACCACCATGACCGCGGCGGCGCACAGCGGCAGCACCACGACCGGCCGCCAGCCGAACCCGCCCTCGATCGCCGCCTTCCCGAACAGCACGGCGGTGGCCATGGCGGCGATGGCCGTGCGCCGCCAGGCCAGCGCGGTCCGCTCGGTGGCCAGGCCGGTGTCGGATACCGCGGCGGTCACAGACTCAGGACGCCGATGACGGCCAGGGCGGACACGAGGGTGACGCCGAGGGCGAGGACCGGGATGAGGATATTGCCGGGCAGCCGCTCCCCCGCCCGCATGGCGCGTTCGACCTTGCGCCACTGCAGGTACGCGCCGATCGCGAGGATCACCGCCAGCGCGATCGCGACCGTGGCGATGGCGGATCGGACGCCGGGCAACCGGAAGTGCGCGACAAGGGTGTGCACGGCGACGCCGCCCGCGAGGAGTCCGAGGGAGGTGCGGATCCAGGCGAGGAAGGTGCGTTCGTTGGCCAGGGTGAATCGGTAGTCGAGGTCGGGGGGCGGATCGGACTTCACCCCTCCACATTATTGCGTTGAAACTGCAATAACATCGGGGTGTGAGCAAGTCGAGCCGTTCAGGGCTCGCCGTGCACCAGGCGGCCGCCGATCACCGTGTGGGTCGGTTCGAGGTCGCGCAGCCGCGACAGGTCCGCGGTGAGCGGGTCGAGGTCCCAGACGGTGAGGTCGGCCAGGCGGCCGGGGGTGAGCATGCCCCGGGTCTCGGATTCCCCCAGTAGCGCAACGGCATTCGTGGAGTGCAGGGCGATCGCCTCGGCCACCGTGATGGCGTGTTCGGGGCCGCGCACCCCGGTCACGGTGTCGCGGGTCGCCATGCCCCACACCGAGCGCATCGCGCCGTACGCGCCCACCGGATAGTCCGAGCCGCCGGTCACCAGTGCGCCCGCGTCGATCCAGCCGCGCGCCGGGAAGAGCCGGTCCACCCGTTCGGGACCCCAGTAGGTGTCCTCGATGCGGGCGACATCGTGCAGCAGCGGCTGCTGGATGGTGACCGGAATGCCCATGCGGACGGCGCGGGCGCGCAGGTCGGCGTCGGCGAGGCCGCCGTGCTCCATGACCAGTCGCCCGGCGGGCAGGCCGGGGTGGCGGGCCTGTAGTTCGGCGTAGACGTCGAGGAGTTTCTCCACGGCCCGGTCACCATAGGCGTGGGTGCCGATGCGCCAGCCGCGGCGCAGCACCCGGTCCATGGCCTCGATCAGGACCTCGGGGTCCCAGGTGAGGTAGCCGTGGAAGGCGTGGTCGCAGGCGTAGGGTTCCCGGGTCGCGCCCGCTTCGATGCCGCCGTCGAGCCCGAACTTCACACCCCACACGGTCAGCTGCGGTCCCGGCAGATAGCGCCATTCCTCGAGCCGGTCGAGCAGTTCTTCGACGGCGGCGACGGTGGTGAAACCCAAGGCGGAGGCCATGACTCGCACGCGCACCCGCAGGGCATCGGCGTCGAGGGCGGCGCGCAGCACCGGCAGGTCGGCGACGGGGACCATGGCGTCGCGTACGGTGCCGATGCCCTTGGCCGCGTAATCGATTGTGGCCGTGCGGAATCCGTCGATGCGCTGCGCCAGGGTGGCCGGTGGCAGCAGCCGGGTCACCAGGGGGATGGCATTGTCCTGGAGCAGTCCGGTGAGCCCGTCACCATCCCGGCCGAGGTGCCCGCCCGCCGGATCGGCGGTCTCGGCGGTGATCGCGGCCAATTCCAGTGCGAGGCTGTTGACCACGATGTTGTGGCCGCCGCGCATTACCAGCACGGGATGCTTGTCGGTGGCCGAATCCAGTTCTCGCGCGGTCGGGAACCGGCGTTCGGGCAGGTTGATCTCCTGCCAGTTGGCGGTGGTGCGGATCCATTCGCCGGGCGGGGTGCGCTGGGCGCGTTCGCGAATCAGCTCCACTAGTTGAGGTAGGTCGCGCGCGGTGTGCACCGGGACGTCGTGGGCGCTGTTGGCCGCGATCATCAGATGGGTGTGGGTGTCGTCGAACGCGGGCAGGACGGTGCCGTCGGGCCGGTCGAGCACCGTGGTGGCCGGGCCGATCCAACCGTCCAGTCCCCCAGCGTCCGGGGACAGCGCCACGATGCGATCACCGCGAATCGCGATCGCACGCTGGCAATCCCACCCCGGTGCCAGCGTGCGGATCGCGCCCGCCCGCACCAGCAGATCCGCCGTACCGTCGGTCATGTCACCACTCCTCGTCCGCATCCGCACCCACGGTAATCACGGAATCCGGTGCGCGGCAGCGATGGTTCGGTCAGCGGAACCGCGGCCTATTCGTCGGAGATGCGGTCGAGCCACTCCCGCAGCAGCGATCGTTCGCTGGCGCTGAGGGATTCGATGCCGGGCAGGGCGGCGCGCAGCGTGATCGCCGCTCCGGCGGGCCCGGGCACGCTGCTCACCGGTTCCTCGGTGCTGATCGCGGTGATCACCGCCTCGCGGGTGGTGTGCGAGAGGGTGAGGTCGCGGCGTTCGGGTGCGGTGGCGATCAGACTCAGGGTGACGCCGCTGCCGGCCGCGTGCAGCATGGCGGCGGCCCGGGATTCGGGGACCCGCAGTCGCCCGACCTCCGCGATCCGGCGCACGTGCGCGGCGAGCACCTCGAAGGAGGCGACGGCGGCCGGGGAGGGCGCGCCGGGCCGCGGATGCCCGTACATGAGCGTGTAGAGGGCCGGATTGCTCAGTCCGAATTCGACATTGAGATCCCAGCTGGCGCGCAGGTTCTCGACCGGGTCGCGGCTGGAGCGCAACTGGGTCTTGCGTAGCAGGTGGGTGGTGAAGCCGTGGGCGGCAACCTCTTCCAGCAGGCCCTGCTTGTCTCCGAAGAGCCGGTAGATGGTCGGCGGCTGCACTCCGGCCGCGGCACTGACCGCACGGGTCGAGACGCCGTCGGTTCCACCCTCGGTGAGCAGGCGGGTGGCGGCGGCCACGATGCGTTCACGATTGCCATCTCCGGCGACATCACTGTCTTCCACAGGTTCCGACGATAACAGCAGTCCGTTATCGTCGTTAGTTACCGCTGCTAGCAGGACCGGGTTAGCACCGAAAACACCGGGTGGGCATGGGTTTTCCGCGACCGAAGATCAACGGACGTCCGGATCAGCACCGTCGTTCCCGGATTCCTCTACGGGAAAGAGGATGGGGCTCAGCAGGTATCGGCCCCGATCGGATGCCGGTCGATTGTTCAGGACGGGTGCGATGACGTCGCGCAGGCCGGTGATGAGCCCCTCGAGCTCGTCGCGGCTGAGCCAGACGGCGTGCTGCCGGAACCCGACGAGATCGCCTGCGGGGTCGGCATTGTCGCGTTCGAGATAGGCGTCGAATTCCGCGATGAGCACGGCCATGGCCACCGAGAAGACCGACCGGTAGGCGTCCGATCCCACCGCGGCCACCTCCGCCCCGGCGACAACCGCCCGGTCCGCCCGCAGCCGATATCCCCGTTCCACCGCGCCCCGCACCCGACGCTCCTGGGCCACCTCGAGAATTCCGGCGGCGGTGAGCGCCTCCACGTGCCGGTACACCGTCGCCTTCGAGGCGTCGGGCAGGCGCGCGCACAGCTCCGCGGTGGTGAGCACCCGGTCGCCGCGCAGGGCGTGCACGATGCGCAGCCGCGCCGGGTGCGACAGCAGTTCGAAGGTTTCCACTTCCGTACTTTCTCATATCCTGCTACCTTTCTCAATCATGAGAACGTTTGCAGCTTGCGAGAAAGGTTGGAGCGCATGGCTGTCGAAATCGAAGCGGTGACCGTGGCGGCAACCGTCGTCGAGATGATGCGGGCCGGGCAGTTCGAGGCGCTCGCGGACCTGTTCGCGCCCCCGATGGCAGCCGTGGTCTCGGCGGCGACGGTCCGGGACGGGTGGAACGGTGAGATCGCCAAGATCGGTGAGATCCGGGAAGTCGGCTCTCCCGCACTCGAACCCGTCGATGCCGACCGCACCCGCGTCGTGGTGCCGGTGACGGGCACGGCGGGCGCGATGACCGTGCGGATCGTGGTGGACACGGCGGGCAGGCTGCACGGCTTGCGGCTCGCCGCACCGGCCGAATCCGACTGGACGCCACCGGGTTACGCCGGGCGGCGGCGATTCACCGAGCAGGAGGTCACCCTCGGTTCCGGACCGCTGGCGGTGCCCGGCACCCTGACCCTGCCGCGCGGCGGGCATCGGCATCCGGCGGTGGTGCTGGTCGCCTCCGGTCCGGCCGACCGGGACGCTACCGTCGGGCCGAACCGGCCGTTCAAGGATCTCGCCTGGGGACTGGCCGCGCGCGGGATCGCGGTGCTGCGCTTCGACAAGATCGGGTTCACGCACGGCGGGGCCGAGAGCGCCGACGGCTTCACCATGGTCGACGAGTATGTGCCGCATGCGGTTTCGGCGGTGCGGCTGCTGCTCGCGCGCTCCGATATCGACCCGTACCGGGTGTTCCTGGCCGGGCACAGCGGCGGCGGGAAGGCGGTGCCGCGCATCGCGGCCGCCGAACCCCGGGTCGCCGGGATCGCCATCCTGGCCGGGGACACGGTGCCGCTGCCGCGCGCTGCGCTACGGGTTTTCGATCATGTGGCGGCGGTGACGCCCGACCAGGACATGGGTGCGACGCTGGCACAGACCACCCGCCGGGCCGCCGCCACCGTCGCGGTGACACCCGAAACGCCCACGGCCGACCTGCTTTTCGGCTGGCCCGCCTCTTATTGGCTGGATCTGCGCGACTACGACCAGGTCGCCACGGCGGCCGCGCTCGACAAGCCGATTCTGCTCGTGCAGGGTGGGCGCGATTACCAGGTGACGGCCGAAGACGATCTCCCGCAGTGGGAGTCGGGGCTGGGCGGGCGGGCGACGATCCGCGTCCACGAGTCGCTCGATCACATGCTCTTCGCGGGCGCGGGGCCCTCGACACCCGCGGACTATCTGCGTCCCGGCCTGCACGTCGATGCCGCGGTGATCGATGATCTCGCGACCTGGATCGCGCCCGACACGCAGCGGGGCCCGTTGCGCCGATTGTTCGCACGCTTCGCAGGATGAGCGATCGGGTCGCGGAATTGGTTGCGCGCGAGCGGCGCTCGAGCAAGCATCAGCGGATGAAATTAGCACAGGTTGCAGTTTTGTCGGTGGCGCTGGCGGCGGCCGCCGACCTCGGGACCGGGATCGCCGCGGCGACACCGAATCCCGGCGATTCCCCCAAGGTGGCGATCGCGCGCGCCTACATCGACGCGCTGCTCACCCACGATGCCTCGAATGTGCCGTTCGCTCCCGGCGCGACCCGTATCGAGGCCGGGATGCAGACCGGGACCTCCGGACCGCAGCTCACCCAGGATCTCGATCACGGCGTGCAGTACTCGGTCATCCAGAACATCCACGACATTCGGATGTCCGAGGATGGCGATGTGGTGACCTCGCGCTATCTGCTGGATTCCGGAGTGGCGGGGGTGAAGCTGGTGACCGTCGACATCACCGAGACCTTCGTGATCCACGACGGTCAGATCCAGTCCATCGTCGCCACCATCGTGCCGACATCCTGAGCGTCAGGACCGGGCGGGCAACCGGACCAGCCGCAGCGGGCGGTTGGTCGTCACCGACCAGTATTCGAAACCGTTGAGGCCGACCAGGATCGCCAGCACCAGCGCCATCGTCACGATCGGAGGCAGTAGCGGTGACAGTGCGGTGAGCGCGGCCAGCACCAGCGTCATCGCCGTCCGGCCCGCGGTGGGCGCACCGAACATCCGCCAGCGCGTGAACACGAACGCCCCGACGAACAGCGTGGCTCCCAGCGGCACCAGATAACCGTCGACGCCGTGCACGATCTCGACCGGGTGCGCGACCACCGCGCGCGCACCCACCGCCACCAGTACGAGGCCGACCACCAGCAGCATGTGCCCGTAGCTCAGCACCTCTCGCACCACCGCGCCACGGACCTGGTTGGTGCGCAGCGAATGTTCCACGGCGGAGAAGCCGTAGGCGAAGTACAGCCACCACAGTCCGCAGCCGAGCAGGAAGGTGAGCACGACGGCGAGCCAGGACACCGCGCCCAGGTGTCCGTCGGCGGCCTGCGAGCCGACCGAGGCCACCATCTCGCCGAGCGCGATGATGATGAAGGTGGCGAAGCGTTCGGGCAGATGCGTGGCGCCGAACTGCACGGTCCGCATCCGCCGGGCCAGCAGCGTCGGGCCGCCGAACGCCAATGCGACAGCGGCCAGCCACAATCCGATGCGGACCCCGCCCTCCGGGACCAGCGCCGCGATCACCAGCAGTACCGCGCTGACCGTGGTCACCGCGAACGGGTTGAGCGCCGTGGCGAAGGCGCCCGCGTTCGAGAACGCGCGCTTGCTCCACATCTGACGCCACAGCAGCAGCCGCAGCGCCAGGTGCGCGAGTGCGAAGATCAGCGGCTGCTGATGCCCGGTGAAGGCGTAGGTCGCGGTGATCGCCATGGCGAACATGCACAGTCCGCACGCGAACAGGAAGATTCGCTGCGTGTTGGAGTCCTCGACCCCGTGCACCGAGAGCGTGGTGCCCACCCACGACCACCACATGATGCCCAGCAGCAGCACCGTTTCCCCGACCGCGCCCCAGCCCGGATGCGATACCGGCAGGTGGGCGGCCTGTGTCACCGCGAAGACGAGTACCAGGTCGAAGAAGAGCTCGGCCCAGCTGGCCCGCTCATGCGCCTCGTGTTGAGGTTCGGTCACGCTCGTAAATCCCTGTCCACCCGATCAGTTGAAGCGCGACCACTCTAAACCGAACGGTCAGTCCTGCTCGTGGGCCGCCTCGTAATCGGCCTCCAGCTTGCGTTCCCCCCGCGACTCCCGCACCTTCCACACGATCAATCCGAGCACCACGAGCACGGCCACCCCGATCGCCAGATCTCGCCCCACCGTCTTGGCCACCACCTCGTACGAGTTGCCCGCCACGAACCCCAGCACCACGAACGTTGTCCCCCACACGATCCCGCCCGCCGCGTTGAACGCCAGGAACCGCCGATACGGCATCCGCGAGGTCCCCGCCAGCGCGGGCATCACCGCCCGGAAGAACGCCGTGAACCGCCCCAGGAAAACCGCCCACCCGCCCCGCCGCGCCAAATACCCCTGCGCCTTGTCCAACCGCCCCCGATGCCGATCCAGCAGCGAAATCCCCAGCAGCCGAGGCCCCACCTGCTTGCCCACCTCGTACCCCACGCTGTCCCCCACGATCGCCGCCACCACCACCAGCACGATCATCACCGCCAACTCCACATGCCCCTGACTGGCCGCCACCCCACCCAGCACCGCCGCCGTCTCCCCCGGCACCACGAACCCCACGAAGATCGCGTCCTCGACGAACACCAGCAGTCCGACAACGAGATACACCCAGACCGGCGAGATATCCAGGATCCGGTGCAACAGCGAGTTCATAGCGGACACGCTACCGAGCGATCGCGCGTCTCAGCGGCCCCGGCCCGAAACCGGGAGGACGAGAGGCGAATCGACGAACCGGTCGGTCGCCGATGCCGCGGGCCGAGCCGGTCTGCCAGCTGTAATATCCTATGCGAATAAACAATTCGAAAACCGACCGATACTTATCGTCGAGTAATTCCCGCAATTCGCGCCATCGGGCCCGGCCGTCATCTTAAAGTGACAACAACAAGGGTCGTGGGAGTGGTTTCGTTCGGGAGGGGTCGTGCTCGACGCACGAAATCATCAGGGGAAATTCGGCGCGGATTACGTTCGGGTGCTGGCCTCCGCCGCCGGACTGATCTGGTCGCAGGACGATGTGGATCTCGATGGCGTCGACCTGTGTCTGAAACTCCCGGGACGCACCCGCAACGGCTTCTCTCCACGCATCGAGGTGCAGGTCAAGACGGTATCCAGGCTGCAAGACCGGCGTGGGCTCATCGACTTCGACAATCTCGACCAGGTGCAATTCAACAAACTGGCGGGTCCGGGTTTCACCGTTCCCCGCTACTTGTTCGTCGTTCACGTGCCCACCAGCGCAGCCCAATACGCGGATCTGCACACCTCGGGCCTGCTGCTTCGACACATCGGCTACTACCTGTCTCTCGAAAGTCGTGATCCACTACCCGAGCCCAGTAGTAAACGGCACGTACGCGTGAAGATACCGGTGAGCAATGTGCTGACGGCGGCCAGCATTCGGGCACTTGTCACCGAAAACGCCGCGCTACCCACGGGATAGCGGTCCGCATGCCTGGCACACCCGTACTCACCGATGTCATCGGATACCTGCGGTCGCGCGGCTGGACGCGGACCGGCAGCTGGCGGGCCGCGAGCGTCTGGACCTGGCGGGATTTCGATGTCCTGGTCCCGCGGGAGAACGCGGGTGCGGACATTCGGATGCGGCTGATCGAACTGGCCCGCTGTGTCGCCGAGGCGGAAACACGCTCACCCGAGGCGGTCTGGCGGGATCTGATCGCACCGGCGGTGGACACGCTGACCTTTCACACGCACGCGGATGCCACCGCCAGCCTGGCCGCGGGCGCACACACGGTACTGGCGGTGCGGGAGCTCATGACGGTGTGCGCCCGGCAGGTCCGCACCGACCCCGCGGGCGCGGTCGCCGAGACCGATCCCGCCGCCATCGACAACCTGCTACGCCGTTCACTGCTGGAAGTGGACGAAAGCTCACGCGCCCTGCGGGTTTCGGTACCGGTCGAGCACGGCGATCCGGAATCGCTCGCCCGTAGAACGACGGCACGCGTGCTGCACAGCTCGAACGCGATTCGCGCGGCCATCGACCTGCCGATACCCGAAGCCCGTGAGATCCTCGAGCACCATCGAGTCTCGGACATCGAGCACCGTGCGCTGGCGAAGCTGTCCGGCCCGGAACACACGCTGCCCTTCGAGATCGGGTTCCACTGGTCGTGGGTGTTGCCGCTACCCGACCAGACGGTGCGGTATCCGGAATCCGCGGGCGTGCGGATCGCGGCACTGAGCGCCGAATCCGCACGGCCGACCGAGGTTTCCGGTCGGGGCGGCATCCGAGGGTCGGTGGTCGGACTGTCGAACGACCCGAACGGCGCGCGGTGGCAGCTCCGGGTGCGCGGAACGCTCGAGGTCGAGGACTCGGTGATCGACGGACCACGCACCGCCACCGTGTCGCTCGGCAATCAGCGGGACTACGAGGCCGCGCTCGGCGCACACCGCGACGGCCTGCCGGTGCGCGCGACCGGAGCCGTGACCAGAAACGGACGCAAGACCGAAATCCACACCGGTACCGGCACATTCGTCGTCGGCGACCACGACAAGTCCTGAATTCGACCGAAAGGCAAAGGAATCCACATGTCCGACGTCCGGCTGACGCTGAACGAACGCTGCATACTCTTCGTGCTGATGGCCGAGGCCCGCGAGGTCACCAACGCCGAACTGCTCGCCGTCTCGGGGCTGAAGCTCGACGGCAGCAACCGCAGGCACCTCAATGATCTGGGCCTCGTCGCCAGCACCAAGGTGAACCGGGCATTCGTGCACGAACTCACCGACAGCGGCGCGGTCTGGTGCTCCGAGGAGTTGTCCGCCGAACGTCCCGAGCGTTCCGGCAGCACCGGCGGCGCGCTGTACTGCGTGCTCGCCGGATTGCGCCGGCACCTCGACGACACCGATCAGGCGCTCGCCGACATCTTCCACCCGGATGTGGCCAGGCAGGTCGAGGCGGCCTACGCGGAGATGACCCGCGGACAGGGCGCCGCGCTGCGATTGGCCCTGCTGCGCGAGCGCTTGAGCGAATTCCCCAGGGGCGAACTGGATCACGCCCTCGAACTGCTGGCGCGCCGTGAGGGCGTCCATATTCGGGCCGAATCGGATCAGAAGACCCTCACCGAGGCGGACCGCGAGGCCGCGCTCGTGCTGGGCGGTACGCCACGACATCTGCTGCTGATCGAGGCGCGGTCGTGAACGAGGCGGAGTACCACGCGCTGGCGGCGGTGCAGTTCAGCAGCGTGCTCGGACCGGATCAGATCTGGAGTCCGATGCGGTATCACGTGGAGGGGCTGCACTCCAGCGCGGTCGGCGTGGTCACCCGCGCCGTCGACGCGGCCAAGGCCAGACCCGGAAGCACACCGACCGGGTTCGTGCTCAGCGGCGTCGCCGGCGTCGGCAAGACGCACATGCTCGGCTGGCTGCGCAACTACGTCCAGGCTCAGGGCGGGTTCTTCTTCATGCCCAAATTGCTGGACGGCCGCTCCTTCTGGACCGGCGCCGTCCATGGTGTCGTCACCCATCTGATGGATGCCGACGGTGGCCAGCTCGGCCGGATGCTCGATGTCCTCGTCGAGCGCACCGGTTGCGATGCCGAGCTGCGAATGCGGTTGCGCGGCAATATTCTATTGAGCCGCGAGCATCTCGACGACTTCGTCACCCGGGTCACCACGCTGGACCCCTGGGCCTTCGAATGCCAGGACACCCTGCGCGCGCTCGTGCTGTTCCACGCGAATCGGCACGAACAGCGCGAGGTCGGGCAGTGCTTCCTCACCCTCGACGACGGGATCGACGACGAGGATCGCCTCACGTGGGGTTTCCGCGCCCGCACCCGCGACGCACAGTTGATCTTCAACGACATGTCCCGGCTCTTCGCGCTCGCCGGGCCGATCGTGCTGGCCGTCGACCAGATCGACAGTGTCATAGCGCGATCCGGGACGCACGACGAGGACAGCCTCGCCAATCGACTCGCCGACGGATTGATGCGGATGCGTGAGGAGACGACCCGCGCGCTGATCGTCGCGGCCTGCATCCCCGAATCCTGGGAGCTCATCGCCACCCGCGCCGTCAATTCCACGGTCGACCGTTTCCAGCGGCTCGAGCTGGTGACCTCCATGCCTTCCGCCGCGGTGGCCACCGCCATCGTCGAACGCCATCTGGCGAGCCTCTACGCGGAATCCGGTTTCGAACCGCCGTACCCGACCTGGCCCGTGCTGCCCAAGGCTTTCGACGATCGCAGTGTCGACGCCTACACGCCGCGGCGGCTGCTCCAGCTCGTCGAGGAACACGTCCGCCGCTGCCTGATCGCGAACACCGTCACCGAACTCGCGCGTTTCGGCGACACCGGCCCGGATCCGGTACGCCCGCCGGCGCCGCCGACCGCGATCGAATTGACCGGATGGGACCGGCGATTCGAGGCGCTGCGATCCGACGCGGACGTGGTGGGTCCACTCGACCCCAAGCAGGAGGACGAGCGGATGCTCACTCTCCTCGACGCCGCATTGCGTTGCTACGCAATGGAACAGGCATCCGACGGACACGATCTGATCGTCGATCCGCGCTCCAAGGTGCAGCCCGCCCTGCACGGTCGCCTACGCAGAACGCTCGACGAGGCGACCGAGGACGAAGAGCACTGGAGCTTCCGCGCGATCGCGCACAGCCACCCCCGGGCCGTGCTCACCCGGCTGCGCACCGCCTGTCTCGAAGCGGAGATCCAACCGGGCAGTGCCAAGCGACATCTGGTGGTGCTGCGCAATACGGCGTACTCGACGGGACCGAAGACCAAGGAGGCAGTCGCCGAAATGGCTGCCGCACAGGGGATATCGGTGCCGATCTCATCAGAGGATCTGCGCTCGTTCACCGCCCTGGCCGGGATGCTCGCCGAAGCTCAGACCACACCGGGGTTCAGCAGCTGGCTCGACGCCCGGCGGCCGGCGGGCCGGTCACAGCTGCTCACGCAGGTCCTCGAGCTACCCGAGATCACACCGGAGACCACGGCGGTCACCACGCGAATCGAGACCGACCCGGTCGAACCGGCCGACGACACCCCGATCACCGATCCGGTCGTCACCCCGCCCCCGCCGCCCACGGAGTCCGCCGAGCCGTTCATCGTGCTGGGCCGCAATATCGAGACCGGCGCCGCCTTCCAGGTGCCGCTGCTGCAGCTGCGCAAGCACACGGTGGTCTTCGCGGGCAGTGGCTCGGGCAAGACCGTGCTGCTCCGTCGCCTGGTGGAAGAGGCAGCGCTGCAAGGTGTCTCGTCGATCCTCATCGACACCAACAACGATCTCGCCCGGCTCGGCGACCCGTGGCCGACACCGCCGGGCACCTGGGGCCCGCGCGACGAGCAGCGGTCCGAGGAATACCTGTCGGAGACCGAGGTCGTCGTTTGGACGCCGCGCCGCGAAGCCGGACGCCCCCTCGCACTGAACCCGCTGCCGGACTTCACCGGGGTGCTCGACAATGCCGATGAATTCCGCACCTCCATCGACGCCTCCATCTCGAGCCTGCTGCCGCGCACCGGCTTGTCCGGCCGCAAGTTGCAAACCGGCACCGCGGTCCTGACCGAGGCGCTCAGGTATTTCGCGCGCCGGGGCGGCACCGAACTGAGCGATTTCGTCGCGCTGCTCGCCGATCTGCCCGAGGGGATCAGCACGGTCCGCAACGCCAGCCGCCTCGCGCAGGAGGCGGCCGACCTGTTGCACGCCGCGATGATCAACGATCCCGTCTTCGGCGGGTCGGGTGAAAGACTCGATCCCGGAATGCTGCTCACGCCCAGCGCGGGTAAGCGCGCCCGGATCTCGGTGATCAGCTGCATCGGATTGGCCACCACCGATCAGCGCCGGACCTTCGTCAGCCAGCTGCAACTCGCCCTGTTCGCCTGGATCAAACGCAATCCCGCCGGAGACCGGCCGATCGGTGGACTGCTGGTGCTGGACGAGGCGCAGACGTTCGCGCCGTCCAGGGAGGTCACGGCATCCACCGCCAGCACCCTCACCCTCGCCACCCAGGCTCGCAAATACGGGCTGGGACTCATCTATGCGACCCAGGCGCCGAAAGCCCTGCACAGCATGGTCTCCGGCAATGCCGCCACCCAGTTCATCGGGCTGCCCAACGCACCCGTGCACATTCAGGCCGCGCAGGAGCTCGCACGATCGAAAGGCGGACGGGTCGACGACATCTCACGACTGCCGCAGGGACGTTTCTACGGTGCGACCGAAGGCGTCGCGTTCGGCAAGCTCAACATTCCGATGTGCCTGAGCCATCATCCTTCCAGCGCCCTCACCGAGGAGGAGGTCATCGACCGGGCACAACGCGTCGACGGCCGAGTCCTGGCTGCGGGGGCATAGTTGAAGGCAGTACCGACAAGGAGGGCGCGGCATGCCTGCAAGCACCGGGGATCCCGATCCGGTCGGAACACTGCGGCGCTGGGAGGGTAGCGGCGGGGTGTGGCGGGTGCTGGGGCGGCGGCCGGGGAAGGTGACGGTGGGGCTGTTTCAGTGCACCGGCGGTGAGGAGGTCGATCGGCTGACGTCCGAGGATCCGGCGTTGCTTCGGTTTCTCGGAAATCGGTTCAGCAGCGAGGACTGAGCCGGGCGGGAGTTCGTGGGTTCGGTGGGCTTGCGGCGAGCGGGTAGGCCCAGAGCCGACAGGGCGCCGAGGAGAGCCAGTGCGGCGCCGAAGGCGATGGCGGGGCGGAAGCCTGCGGTGAAGGTTTCCGGGGTGGTGTAGGCGCCGGTGGCGGTGAATATTGTTGCGGCGAGGGCGGTTCCGAAGACGCCGCCGAATTCTCGCATGGTGCTGTTGGCGCCGGCGGCCTTGCCGATCAGGTCGGGGTGGACGGCGGCGAGGGTGGCGGACTGGGTGGCGGGGACGACCAGGGCGGTGCCGATGCCGGAGATGATCAGGGGAATTATCAAGGGGGCGTACGACATTGCGGGGTGGGCGACGGCGGCGATGCGGAACATGCCGATTGCCATGAAGGTCAGGCCGGTGGTGGCGACGGGGCGGGGGCCGATGCGGTCGGTGAGCTGGCCCGCGAAGGGGGCGCAGCAGACGAGGGTGAGGGTCCAGGGCAGCAGCAGTACGCCGGTTCGGACTGGGGAGAGGCCCAGGACCGATTGCAGGAGTTGGGGATAGAAGAAGACCGCGGCGAACAGGGCCGCAAAGGCCAGGAACACCGCCGTGTTGCCGGCGGTGAATCCGCGGGCGCGGAACAGGGACATCGGAAGCATGGGGGCGGGGGTGCGCAGTTCCCAGCGGACGAAGGCAGCGAGCAGGATCAAAGCGGTGGCCGCACTCACGAATACGGCCGAGGTGGTCCAGCCGGTGCTCGCGCCGCGCATCAGGGCGTAGAGCAGGGCGAAGGCGCCGGTGGTGACCAGGGTGAGGCCGGGTAGGTCGAGGGCGTCGTCGGGTCCACGACTGTCGGGAATCTTGCTGAGCGCCAACGGGATCGCGATCAACCCGATCGGCACGTTGACCCAGAATATCCACTGCCAGGCCAGACCCTGGGCGATCGCGCCGCCGAGCAGTGGACCGCAGGCGGTGGCGAGTCCGGTCGCGCCCTGAATACCGCCCAGGACCGCGCCGCGACGTTCGGCGGGGAACACCGCGCCGACGAGGGCGAGGGCCAGGCTCAGTACGAGCGCCGCCCCGACGCCCTGGATGGCGCGGGCGACGATCAGCTCTTGCGCCGAGCGAGCGAAACCGCAAGCGGCGGAGGCGATCACGAAGATCGTCAGGCCGAGCGCGAACATGCGGGCGCGGCCGTAGCGGTCACCGAGGGCGGCGTCGGTCATGAGCAGGGCGGCGAAGCTCAGATTGTAGGCGTTGACCGTCCATTCCAGGGTGTCGAGGCTCGCGTGCAGGTCGCGCTGAATGGTGGTGAGCGCGGTCGCGACGACGAGGGTGTCGAGGGCCGCCATGATCGAGGCCACGGCGGCCAGCACCACCACCCGGCGCCGCACCGGCGCGGAAGTCATTGCTGCAGTTCGGGAATGGCCTGTTCCTCGAGGACGAGGATCTCGCAGTCCTCGGCCCAGTGCAGGTGGTGGTGGTCGTCGACCAGCGCCAGGGCCGCGTCCATGGATTCGGCCCGCAGGATCGACATGCCGATGATGCCGCTGTCGGTTTCGGAGATCCCGGCCGGTGTCACGCGGCGGGCATTGCCGAGCGGTTTGCCCGGATCGACGAGCGCGCCGCCGATGCGGCCGCCCCATTCCGCCCACAGCTGCATGCCTTTGGCGGCTTCGGCCGGAGTGGCCTGGGCGAATCGCTCGGCGACGGAGAGGGGCGCGAGGTAGAGCACGATGTATCGCTTCATGATCCGAACGATAGGTGACCAAATAGTCACATGTCAACGGTCAGGTGACCGATCGGTCTCGTATACAGTGAGGGCGTGGACGAGGACGCGGTGTTCAAGGCGCTGGCCGATCCCACCCGGCGGCACCTGCTCGACGCCCTGTTCCTGCGCGACGGCCAGACCCTGACCGAGCTGGAATCCGGGCAGCAGATGACCCGCTTCGGCATCAGCAAGCACCTGCGGCTGCTCGAGGACGCGGGCCTGGTGGTGACCGCGCGCAGCGGTCGCAAGAAGCTGCACTATCTGAACCCGGTGCCGATCCGGCTGATTCACGACCGCTGGATCGACAAGTTCACCGAACAGCGGATCACCGCCCTGGCCGACCTGAAGAAGGACCTGGAATCGTGAGCCTCGACGACGTCCTGTCCCGCGCCCGCCCCGAGCGGACACAGATCCACCGCGTCGTCATCGCCGCCCCCGCCACCCGCATCTGGCAGGCGATCACCGACCCCGAATGGACGGTCCGCTACGGATTCGGCGGCCGCAGCGTCATCGAACCCCGCGTCGGCGGCGACTTCACCGTCTACGCACCGTCGGGCCCCTACTCCCTCGACACCGGCGCGCCCGACGTCCTGATTCGCGGCATCGTCACCGACTACGACCCACCGACCCGGTGGGCGGCCCGCATCCGGTTCTTCGGCAACGAACACCTCGCCACCCAGCCGGAAACCCACCTGCACTACGAGATTCGCGACCGCGGCGACGGCACCTGCGCCCTCACCGTCATCCACGACGTCACCGACGCCCCCCTCATCTCGATCATCGTCTCCGGCGACCTGGAACCCGAAGGCTTCGGCCCCGGTTACCCGTTCATGCTCAGCGACCTGAAATCCCTGCTGGAGACCGGGAATTCACTGCCGGTCAGCCGCCCCACCTATCAGGAGCCAGCCGAACCCGGTCCGTCCTGACGGCTACCGGTCACCGTCTCGATCCGGGCGAAATCCAAGCTCGGGATCGGCAGCGCGGCAGAAGATTTCAGCCGCTCCGCGAATGCCCGCGGCTATTCGAGGTAGCCCTGCAGGGACTGTGAACGCGACGGGTGCCGGAGTTTCGACATCGTCTTGGATTCGATCTGGCGGATGCGTTCGCGGGTGACGCCGTAGACCTTTCCGATGTCGTCGAGGGTTCGGGACTGGCCGTCGCCGAGGCCGTAGCGCAGGCGCATGACGCCGGCTTCGCGCTCGGTGAGGGTTTCCAGGACCGACTGCAACTGCCGCTGCAGCAGCGTGAAGGCCACCGCCTCGACCGCGATGACGGCGCCCGAGTCTTCGATGAAGTCGCCGAGTTGGCTGTCGCCTTCGTCGCCGATCGTCTGATCCAGGGAGATCGGCTCCCGGGCGTACTGCCGGATCTCGACGACCTTCTCCGGGCTGATGTCCAGGACCTCGGCGAGCTCCTCCGGGGTGGCCTCACGACCGAGCTCCTGCAGCAGTTCGCGCTGGACCCGGCCGAGCTTGTTGACGATCTCCACCACGTGCACGGGCAGGCGGATCGTGCGGGCCTGGTCGGCCATGGCGCGCGTGATCGCCTGGCGGATCCACCAGGTGGCGTAGGTGGAGAACTTGAATCCCTTGCTGTAGTCGAACTTCTCGACCGCGCGCACCAGACCCAGGTTGCCCTCCTGGATCAGGTCGAGGAAGGCCATGCCGCGTCCGGTGTAGCGCTTGGCGATCGACACCACCAGTCGCAGATTCGCCTCGAGCAGATGATCTTTGGCCTGGATTCCGTCGCGGACGATCCAGGTCAGATCCCGGCGACGGGCCGTCGTGATGCCCCCGGGCGACTCCGATTCCAGGCGCAGCTTCTCCGCCGCGTAGAGCCCCACCTCGATCCGCACCGCCAGGTCCACCTCCTGGTCCGCGGACAGCAGCGGCACCCGGCCGATCTGCTTCAGATACGCGCGGGTCGAATCGCCACCGGCGGTGAGCTCGGCTTCCTTGCGAGCCCGGCGCAGCGCCGGGGACTCGACGTCCTCTTCGACGTCGGCATCATTGGCCTCGACGTCATTGTTCTCGGCGTCTCCGCCCAGGTCGGCGGGTTCGCTGTCGATCGGTTCACCGGCGGTTGGCGCCACATTCGCCTCATCCTGAGATTCGGGCGGCATCGCGATGCGAAAACACGACCGCAGAGAGGCCTCGAGCAGCCCGGCGATCACCGAAGCTACTGTGCAGCCTACTCGTAAACCGGGCAACGCCCGCGCGGCACGGGCCGACCGGACTGTCCTTTTGGCGCGACCCGCCGTCGAACCCGGTTCTTCGCCCCCGCCAGCACACCGGAGCCCCACTCGTCAATCCGCGTACAGGCTTCGGGGCTTATCACTGCTATCGCACCGATAAGATCGGTCAGATGCCCGAACAACTCGCCTCATCGGCCCTATCATTGCCATGGCAGCGTTAAGCTAGGCAGAATTGCTCCAAAGCTCACTGGCGGCCACTAACACCGCGATAGCGACGATAGGAGGGTGGATGACGCGCCCCAAGCCTCGAAGACGAGCAAGGAGCGAGACCGGTCCCCTTGTGTCATTCGGGGCGTTCCTCGCGCAGCGGCGACAGACCCTCGGGCTCACTCAACTGGATCTCGCCGACCTCGCCGACGTCGGCGTCACCTCGGTGCGCACCTTGGAAGCAGGACAGCTCTCCCCCACCCTCGCCATCACCTTGCGTGTCCTGGACGCTCTCGGATTGACGCTGGCCGCGATGCCGCGCGCGGATGCCGAGAGCTTGGGCAGCGATGTCGCGACCCTGCACACAACGGAAGTCGGCTACCGGTGACCGAACCGAACAGCCTCCCCCGGCTTCGAACCATCGATGATGCCGATGTGTACAAGTCCGGTCGCCTCGCCGGGCACCTGCGCCGCCAACAGGACGACGTCGAATTCAGCTACACCGAAACATATCTCGACGACCCGACAGCACCTGGTGTCGCATTCACCCTGCCGAAGCGAGCCGGGCGTTTCCGAGCGACCGGCGGATCGGTCCCGGCGTTCTTCGCGGGCCTACTGCCCGAGGGCCTGCGCCTGTCCGCCATCACGACAGCCGCGCGCACGAGCGAGGACGATCACCTCACGATCCTGCTCGCCGTCGGTGCCGACACCATCGGCGATGTCCAAATCCTGCCCGCCGGAACACTTCCCAGCGACCCCGCGCCGATGTTCGATGAAACCGCCACTTCAGGAATCGATTTCACGACGCTGTTCTCTCGCGCGACCTCCACCGATATCGCCGACGTGGATCGCACCGCGCTGCCCGGCATCCAGGTCAAGGTTTCCGCGCAGATGATCTCGACACCGGTTTCGTCGAACCGCGGCCCGGCGATCCTCAAGCTCAATCCTCCCGACTACCCCTTGCTGGTCGAGAACGAGAACTTCTTTCTCGACATGGCCGATGCCTGCGGCATCCAGGTTCCCGCCCACCACCTCGCCCGCGATGCCAACGGCCATGCGGCGCTGTTCATCGACCGGTTCGACCGGGTCGCCGAACACGGCCGCACTCGACGCCTCGCACAGGAGGACGCCTGCCAGGTTCTCGGCCGCTACCCGGCAGCCAAATACCGAATCACCTTGCAGGAAGCCATCAAAGCGCTCGCGGAAGCGGTCACCACCGGTCGGGGATCACCGTCGCTCGCCACGTTGCGCATGCTCGAAATCGCCGCGTTCAGCTACCTCATCGGCAACGGTGACCTGCACGGCAAGAATCTCTCCGTCCGGCAGAATCCAGGCGGCATCTGGGAGGTCACCCCGGCCTACGACCTGCTGAGCACACAGCCGTACCTGAGCTGGAACGATCCCATGGCGCTGCCCCTGTACGGACGTGACGGCAAACTGTCCTACCGCTGGTGGGCGGAAGCCGCGATCCGACTCGGAATCACGAAGCGAGCCATCGACCGCAGCCTGACCCGCATCCTCGATGCCTCCGAATCCTGGAGCGACCGAGTCGACACGATCGGGTTCAACGAGAAGACCACCCACCATCTGACCGCACTGATGACGGAACGGCGCAGGGAACTCCGACCCGGGCCGTGAGTTTCCCCCTGTGTCGCAAATAACGCCGACTATTCCCCCTGTCGAAATGTAATCCCGGTCTCTCGAAATGGTGGCTGCTTCGTAGGATTCACCGAACGCGACCCGAGCAGCGGCCCGCACCTCGGTCGAATTACACGAAAGACCCGCTCCCGCGCGGTATTCCGCACCTGCCAAGGCAGCCCTCGGCCGGATCGGACGCTCGCTCACGCCCAGGTCGCAGGGTAGATTCATGGCGAGAACACACGCGGAACCCGGTACGGGAAACACCCGTTCACGCGAGCCGCGCTCGAATGGAGAATCATGAACAACCAAATTCAGTTCGCCGACCGTAATTTCGGATATTTCACCGTCCCGCAGCCGCAGCGCATCAACTACCGGATCGCGACCGCATTCATCGCCGCGATGCTGACCCTCGGCTTCGCCGGGCACCTGCTGCTGCCCGAGGCACAGCACGGAATCAGCGAGCCGACTCCGGCCTCGGTGTCGGTCCTGCGCTGACCGCGGTGCCCGGCGGAAGCCACTTTCTCACGTCGTCGCGGAAGTCAGCAGCGCCTGCCTCGTCATCGCTGTAGTAGTTCACGATCCGGACGGAGGAAATCGCAAGTGCACCAAGACCTTCCGAGACATCGATCCAACCGGGTTGACGATCGCCGACACACTGCACTCCGGGTCCCCCGTGGCGATTCACTCTGAACCGAGTCGCTCACGACGAACGGACCGTGAGCCACTTCAGTCCTGCCAGTTGAACAGCAGACTGCGCACCGGCATCGGTTTACGTTCGCCGAAATCGTAGACGGACAGGTTGTCGACGATGATGTTCCCGAGGGCGTTGTCGATGTGGCGGAATTCGCGCAGGGCCTCGCGTATCTCGTCCACGTCCGCGCTCCCGTGGGTCCGGAAGAACCGGCCGAGAGTGCTCACCAGGACGGTGCCTGCCGCAGTCTCGATGGCGTAGTAGGTTCCTTCCCCCTGCCGGTACTCCTCAGCGGCTGAGATCGGTTGTTGCGGATCCAATCCGGCGTCCCCGAGCGCCGCGACCGCACGAGCGATCAGGTCCGATTCCTCGAGGTCGTCGAGCGGCGGCAGCAGGGCAGCCTCGAGCAGCCAGCGTGGATCGGTGTCGCGGGTTCCCGGGGCATACCGGCGCACGATCGCGGTGCGCACGTCGGCCGGTACACCGGGGAGCTCGACGAGGGGCGAGCCGAGCGCTTCCCAGAGGGGACGAATCTCGACGGGATGGTGCCGTGCGAGCACGGCGAGTGCCCATAGTTGCGCCGGTCCTGGCGTTTCCGCCGCCACCATGAGCGATTCGAGTCGGGCGGCGGGTCCGCGCGCGACGATGAGCCGGTCATAGGCGGCACGAGCGACGGCCACTGACGGATCACCCAGTGCGGGCAGGATATTCGCGCCGGTCTCGTACGAAAGCCCCACTCCGACAAGACGTGCCGCTTCGGTCGCTCCGGATGCCATCAGGGCCGACAAGGATTCCACACCGAATGTCCGGGACACGCCATGGATAGTGAGTAGCGCGCGCAGAGCCTCGACTGCCGGCATGTTCCGATGCGGCCACACGTCCGCCGCCTGCTCGACCAGGAGATCCACGGCACCGAGATCACCGAGCCGCCCGCGGGCGACCACGACGGCCTCGTTCAGGCCGTACCGGCGGCCTTCGTCGAGCGCCTGACCGCGCAGCCACTCCAGCAGCATCCCCCGATGCGGTCCTGGTGCCGCGACCAGGATTTCGAGTACCGCTTGCCGGACCTCGGACTCCTGTTCGCCGGAACGTACGACATCGAGAAGTTCCAGCGTTCGCTGTGCGGGGACTCGACCGTGCAGAGTCCGGGCGGAGTAACGGCGATGGTGCCAGGCGTTGGTTTTCTCGAGCAGGAACTCGATCAGATCATCGACGGGGACACCGGCCAGCCGCCGCGCGACTTCGAGGCCGGAAACCCGGTCCGCCGTGGATCCGAACAGATCGGAGTCCAGCGCGCTCAGCCTTCGGCGGCGAGTTGGCCGCAGGCGGCGGCGATTTCCTGGCCGCGGGTGTCGCGGACGGTGCAGGTGACGCCCTGGGCTTGGACGCGGCGGACGAATTCGTCCTGGGCGGGCTTGGGGCTGGCGTCCCATTTGCTGCCGGGGGTGGGGTTGAGGGGGATCAGGTTGACGTGGACCAGGGGGCCGAGGGCCTTGTGGAGTTTCTTGCCGAGTAGGTCGGCGCGCCAGGGCTGGTCGTTGATGTCGCGGATCAGGGCGTACTCGATGGAGACGCGGCGGCCGGACTTGTCGGCGTAATAGCGTGCGGCGTCGAGGACTTCGGCGACCGGCCAGCGATTGTTGACCGGTACCAGGGTGTCTCGGAGTTCGTCGTCCGGAGTGTGCAGGGAGACAGCGAGTCTCACCGTCATGTCCTCGTCGGCGAGCTTGCGGATGGCGGGGGCCAGGCCGACGGTGGAGACCGTCACCGAGCGCTGCGAGATGCCGAAACCCTCCGGCGACGGAGAAGTGATGCGGCGCACCGCGTTCACCACCCGCTTGTAGTTCGCCAGCGGCTCACCCATGCCCATGAAGACGATGTTGGACAGGCGGCCGGGGCCACCGGCGACCTCGCCGTCGCGCAGGGCGGCAGCGGCGGCGCGCACCTGGTCGACGATCTCGGCGGTGGACAGGTTGCGGTTGAGCCCGCCCTGACCGGTGGCACAGAACGGGCAGGCCATACCGCAACCGGCCTGGCTCGAGATGCACAGGGTGTTGCGGTCGGGGTAGCGCATGAGCACCGACTCGAGCAGGGTGCCGTCATTGGCGCGCCACAGGGACTTTCGCGTCGTCCCGTCATCGCATTCGATGTGCCGGATCTCGGTGAGCAGCGTCGGGAACAGCGCCTCGGCGACCTTGGCGCGCATGCCCTCGGGCAGATCGGTCATCTGCGCGGGGTCGGCGACCAGGCGGCCGTAGTACTGGCGGGCGATCTGGTCGGCCCGGAACTTCGGCAGGCCGAGTTCCTCGACCACCTGCTTGCGCTCCTGCGAATCGAGGTCGGCGAGATGCCGCGGCGGCATGCCACGACGGGGGGCGTCGAAAACGAGGGGCAAGGGGGTAGTCATAACCCTTCCAGTGTTCCATCCGGAACCGTCGCTCGGGCCCGCGGGGTGCGATGCGCTCGTCACATTCGCCAGCAAATCGCAGACGGAAGCGACATATAGCAGATAAGAGGCGATATGCGAGCCACGGCCATAGCCATCGGCAATGATTCAGCTATGACAACCGCCGTACCAGCCCCCGGGGCGGAACCGACCCCCGGCAAGGACAACACCAAAACCAAGGGCCAAGGCGTGCTCAAGACCCGCGCCGGTTATGCGTGGGTCGGCCTGGTCATCGCCGCCGTGCTCGGCATCATGGTGCTGATCTTCATCCTGCAGAACCTCGAGCAGGTCAGCATGAACGTCTTCACCTGGCAGTGGAACCTGCCCAAGGGGATTCTCGTGCTGCTGTCGGTGATCGCGGGCGCACTGTTCACCGCGCTCATCGGCGGCTACCGCATCCTGCAGCTGCGCCGGGTCGCCAAGAAAGCCAAGTAGCCGGGGGGTTCGGGGGCGCACGGCCCCCGACACTCCCCCGGCTCAGAGCAGCGCGGTCAGCACCAGCCAGGCCACGAAGGCCGACGGCAGCATCGAGTCGAGGCGGTCCATGATGCCGCCGTGACCGGGCAGCAGCGTGCCCATGTCCTTGATGCCCAACTCCCGCTTGATCTGCGACTCGATCAGATCACCGCTGGTGGCCACCAGCACCAGACCCGCACCCAGCAGCACGCCGATCATCGAATTCGCCTGCAGCAGCAGGGTCACCGTGAGCAGCCCGCCGATCACGGTGAACACCAGTGAACCGCCGAAGCCCTCCCAGGACTTCTTCGGGCTGATGTGCGGCACCATCGGATGCTTGCCGAACAACACCCCCGCCACATAGCCGCCGACATCCGAGCAGACCACCAGGATCATGAAGGTCAGCACCCGCAGATTGCCGTCGTTCTCCGACAGCATCAGCACCGCGAACGACGCCAGCAGCGGGATCCAGGCCATGGTGAAGATCGCGATCGCGGTGTCGCGCAGGTAGTTTCGCGGCGTCGCGCGCAGGCCGTGATCGAACAGCCGCCACACCATCAGGGTCAGCGCCGTCGCACCGAACGCGCCCAGCACGCCGGAGGTGCCCACCGGCCAGGCCAGCCAGATGATCGCCTGCCCGCCCACCAGCAGCGGGATCCGCGGCACCTTCACATCGGCCTCACGCAGCCGCTTGGTCACCTCCCAGGTGGCCACCGCGACCGCCACCGCGATCACGCCGACCAGCACCTTGGGCGCCCACAGCAGGATCGCGATCAGCGACAGACCCAGCCCGAGCCCGACGGCCAGCGCCGCCGGAAGATTGCGGCCCGCCTTGGAGGCGGGCGCCTTCGGCTGCGCGGCAGCGGGCGCGACCGAATTCGTCACCGCCGCTACCGAACCGGCGTCCCCCGGTGTCGCGGCACCGGTGGTGCCGGTGTCGGCACCGATCGCGGCAGTGTCGGCACTGCCGGTGGTGGCGATTTCTTCGGCCACGATTGTCCCGTCGCTCACTTGTCGTCCGTTCGTCCCTACCCCCGGCCGGCGCCGCAGGCCGTCTAGACCTCGAGCAGTTCGGCTTCCTTGTGCTTCACCAGCTCGTCGACCTGTGCCACGTACTTCGCCGTGGTCTTGTCGAGTTCCTTCTCGGCGCGACCGACCTCGTCCTCGCCCGCCTCGCCGTCCTTCTGGATGCGGTTGAGCTCGTCCATGGACTTGCGGCGGACATTGCGAATGGAGATCTTCGCGTCCTCGCCCTTGGACTTGGCGACCTTCACCAGCTCCCGGCGACGCTCCTCGGTGAGCTGCGGGATGGAGATCCGAATGATGTCACCGTTGTTGGTGGGGTTCACCCCGAGATCCGAATTGCGGATCGCGGTCTCGATCGGCTGCATCTGCGCCTGCTCGTAAGGCTTGATCACGACCATGCGCGGCTCGGGCACCGAGATCGAGGAGATCTGGGTGATCGGGGTCATCGAGCCGTAGTACTCCACCACGATCCGCGCGAACATGCCCGGATTGGCCCGACCGGTCCGAATAGAAGCCAGATCGTCCTTCACGACCGAAACGGCCTTCTCGAACTTTTCCTCGGCATCGAAGAGCGCTTCATCAATCACGGCGTTGCCTCCACTGCGTCATGGTTCTTGTCGTCGGTCACGACCGGACCAGGGTGCCGATCTTCTCACCGGCGACTGCACGGGCGATATTTCCCTTGGTCAACAGATTGAACACCAGCATCGGCATCTGGTTGTCCATACACAGGCTGAAGGCGGTGGCATCGGCGACCTTGAGGCCGCGCTCCAGCACCTCCTTGTGGGTGACCTCGGTGTACATGGTGGCGTCCGGGTCCTCGCGGGGGTCCGCGGTGAAGACGCCGTCGACGGCCTTGGCCATCAGGACTACCTCGGCACCGATCTCCAGGGCGCGCTGCGCCGCGGTGGTGTCGGTGGAGAAGTAGGGCATGCCCATCCCCGCGCCGAAGATGACGACGCGGCCCTTCTCCAGATGCCGCTTGGCACGCAGCGGCAGATACGGTTCGGCGACCTGCCCCATGGTGATGGCGGTCTGCACCCGGGTGTCGATGCCCTGCTTCTGCAGGAAGTCCTGCAGCGCAAGGGAATTCATCACGGTGCCGAGCATGCCCATGTAGTCGGAGCGGGCGCGTTCCATACCGCGCTCCTCGAGTTCGGCGCCGCGGAAGAAGTTCCCACCGCCGATCACGACGGCCACCTGGACACCGTCCTCGACGACCTCGGCGATCTGTTCGGCGACCGTCTGCACCACATCGGGATCGAGACCCACCCGGCCACCGCCGAACATCTCGCCACCCAGCTTGAGGAGTACTCGGCGATAGCCCTTGCGGTCGGGGGCGGTATCCGGGTCCGTCATCGGTCTCCTTGTCTCGGCAGGCGAGCGCGCACAGGCACATGAAAAGACCATCCCGGCCAAGCAATTGCACGGGACGGCGTCAAAGCTCCGTCCATCCTGCCTCACGCACGGTCACGACGGTGACCCGACCCTCGATACGGCCTACCTATTCGTGACTTTTCGGGCACCGAGTCCACGGTTCCGCGATACGGATTTCCCGCCGCCAGCACCCTGATGATCCGATCGGCGGCCTCCGGCGTGGCGGGGACCTGCACCACCATCAGCAAACCGAGCCACCGGATATTCCGACCACCAGCGGTCGAATTCCGGACTCTCGGCGGTCAATCCGGCCACCAATTCGGTCAGGCGCGGATCCCCCGGGCGCCGACCCATGGCATCCCGCAACTGACCCAGCACCGCCCGCGCGGCCGATTCCCACTGCGGCATGCGCATCCGATCATCGGAGCAACCGGACGGCAAGGCAGCGCGACCGCCGCCGCCCTCCTCGAAAAAGGCCGGGCGGTGCGAGCTTTCGTGCGCGATCCGAACTCGCCCGCGGCGCTGCGCCTGCGGGAGGCCGGGGCACAACTCGCCGTCGGCGACCTCGACGACGAGGACTCGCTGCCCGCCGCCTTCGACGGGGCCCACGGCGTGTTCCTCATGCTGACCATGATGGAGGGCGTCCACATCACCAGGGACGCCATCGCGGCCGAGGAACGCCGCGCGATATGTCGATGCCACTCATCGCCATTCACGACATCGGGCGCTTCGCCGCCCTCGCCTTCGAGCAGCCCGCGCAGTTCCTGGGCCGCTCCCCGGTGCTGGCGGGAGACACTCCGACGCCCACCGAGATCGCCGAAACCCTCGCTCGCAGAGCCGGACTCACCCCGCGCACCATGCAGGGCCTGGTGGAGCAGATCCGGGCCTTCGACGAGCAGGTGGGAAAGATGTTCGCCTTCTTCAACTCCCGGCCCGCCCCGGCCATCGACGTCGCCGCCCTGCGCGCCGAACTTCCCGGCCTGCTCGACCTCGACGACTGGGCCGCGGCGACCGGGTGGCAACTCTGAAGAGCCCCGCAGCCCGCCGAAACTCCCCAACGAGAAAGCCCCCGGTATCGGAATCCGATACCGGGGGCTTTGTTCGCTTGCGCGACAGGCGATTACGCCTGGCCGACCTCGAAGCGGGCGAAGCGGGTGATGGTGACACCGGCCTCGTCCAGCTGCGCCTTGACGGTCTTCTTGGAATCGGTAACCGACGCCTGCTCCAGCAGGACGACGTCCTTGTAGAAGCCGTTGACGCGACCCTCGGTGATCTTCGCGAGCGCGGCCTCGGGCTTGCCCTCTTCGCGGGCCGTGGCCTCGGCGATGGAGCGCTCCTTCTCGACCAGGTCGGCCGGAACGTCCTCGCGGGTCAGGTACTTGGCCTTGAGGGCCGCGACCTGCATGCCGGCGGCGCGAGCGGCGTCGACATCGGAGCCGACGAACTCGACCAGCACACCCACGGCGGGGGGCAGGTCGGTGGCGCGCTTGTGCAGGTAGACGGCGGTGTTGCCGTCGAAGGACGCGACGCGACGCAGCTCGAGCTTCTCGCCGATCTTGGCGGCCAGCTCCTGCAGCGCCTGGTCGGCGGTCTTGCCGTTGTCGAGCGCGACGGCCTTGAGGCCATCCAGGTCGGCCGGGCGCGCCTTGGCGGCGGCCGCGACGATGCTGGCGGCCAGCTCCTGGAACTCGGCGTTCTTGGCGACGAAGTCGGTCTCGGAGTTGATCTCGATGAGCACGCCGTCCTGCGCGGCGACCAGGCCCTCGGCAGTGGAGCGCTCAGCGCGCTTGCCGACATCCTTGGCGCCCTTGATGCGCAGGAACTCGACGGCCTTCTCGAAGTCGCCGTCGTTCTCCTCGAGCGCCTTCTTGCAGTCCATCATGCCGGAGCCGGTGAGCTCGCGGAGCCGCTTCACATCGGCGGCGGTGTAGTTCGCCATCTCGGGCGAGCCTCCCTTTGTGAGTGAAAGTCTGTGGGGGTCACACCTTGCCGACCGTCATCGAACGACAACGATCGGCAAGGTGAACAAACGCCTCTCGGCGGGAAAATCAGAAGTCGGCCGGGGTCTTGGTGGCCGGGTCTTCCTTCAGCTCCGCCTCGGCAGCGGTCTCCACGGGGGCCTCGGCCGGAGCCTCAGCAGCAGCCTCGGCCGGAGCCTCGGCGGCCGGGGTGGCCGACGAGAGCAGTTCCTGCTCCCACTCGGCGAGGGGCTCGCCCGCGCCGGCTTCCGGCTTGGAGTCGCCACCGGCGCGCGAGGCACGAGCCTGCACACCCTCGGCGACGGCGGAGGCGACGACCTTGGTCAGCAGCGCGGCCGAACGGATCGCGTCGTCGTTACCCGGGATCGGGTAGTCGACCAGGTCGGGATCGCAGTTGGTGTCCAGGATCGCGATGACCGGGATGTTCAGCTTGCGAGCCTCACCGACGGCGATGTGCTCCTTGTTGGTGTCGACAACCCAGATGGCCGAGGGAACCTTGGCCATGTCCCGGATGCCGCCCAGGGTGCGCTCGAGCTTGTTCTTCTCACGCGTCAGCATGAGGATTTCCTTCTTGGTGCGACCTTCGAAACCGCCGGTCTGCTCCATCGACTCGAGTTCCTTCAGGCGCTGCAGGCGCTTGTGGACGGTCGAGAAGTTGGTGAGCATGCCGCCCAGCCAGCGCTGGTTCACGTAGGGCATGCCGACGCGGGTGGCCTCGGAAGCGATCGACTCCTGAGCCTGCTTCTTGGTGCCGACGAAGAGGACGGTGCCGCCGTGGGCAACGGTCTCCTTGACGAACTCGTAGGCCTTGTCGATGTAGGTCAGCGTCTGCTGCAGATCGATGATGTAGATGCCGTTGCGGTCGGTGAAGATGAAACGCTTCATCTTCGGGTTCCACCGACGGGTCTGATGACCGAAGTGCGCGCCGCTGTCAAGCAGCTGCTTCATTGTTACGACAGCCATGGCTCCGTAACTCCTTCTATCGATTCTGGTTGACACAGGAATCGGCGATCCCTGCCCTGGCGCCCACGGCCACCGGAACCTCCGAGCGATGATGCTTGGGGACCAGCCGGCAACCCTCGATGTGGGCGCGCGAAGTCGGTCGGCGATAAACGCAAACCGCTGGCCCAGTCTACGCAGCCGGGCCCCCAGACCGAAATCGGGTCCGGGAACGCAGGAAAAGCGCAGGCCGAAGCCACGTTCGACACCCTACGGTAGGGAAATGCTCACCACCGCGCGGATGCTGCTCACCCCACTGTGCGCTGATGACCGCAGCCGATTGCTGGCATTGTGGCGCACGCCCGCGGTCCGCGAATTTCTCTTCGACGGGCAAACACTGTCGGAAACTCAGGTCGCCGAGATCATCACCGGGTCCGAAGAAGATTTCGCGACCGCGCAATTCGGAATGTGGGCACTGCGTGACGCCACCGATCCCGAATCCCTGTTCGGCACAGCCGGATTACGACGGCTCGACGACGGGCCCGAACTGGAAGTCGTCTACAGCCTCGCGCCGCAGCACTGGGGGCGGGGGCTGGCGTCGGAGGCCGCGCAGGCAGTGGTGGCCTATGCCTTCGGCACACTGCACGCGGATCGGGTCCTGGCGGAGGTGGACGAGGGGAATTTCGCGTCCGCGGCGGTTGCCCGGCGGCTCGGTATGCGGCCGATCGGTACCGTGCCGGGCGTGCTCGGGCCGATGCACCACTATGCGATCGACAATCCAGGGTGTTCACCCTTCGAGTGACGTTCGCGTTGTTCACAATCGGTCGCGTTATCCACACTCGCCGGTCACGCGGGTCCGGGCAGGCGTCGCGAGGCGCAGGCTGAGGGGCATGCGCACACTGTCGAGCATCACCTGGCTGCTCCTGCTGCTCACCACGCTCGCCGCACCCGCGGCGGCCGCGCCCGGCCCGGAATTCGGCTGGCCGCTACAGCCGAGACCGGCGGTGGTGCGCGCATTCGACAAACCCGAACACGACTGGCTGCCCGGCCATCGCGGCGTGGACCTGGCCGGTACCCGCGGGCAGGCGGTGCTCGCGGCCGGGGACGGCATCGTGGCCTTCGCGGGGACCGTCGCCGCCAAGCCGGTGCTGTCGATCGACCACGTGGGCGGCCTGCGCACCACCTACGAGCCGGTGACCGCCTCGGTTCCGCTGGGCCGCAGGGTCACTCGCGGCTCGCCCATCGGCACCCTGGACGCGGGCCACGCGGGCTGCCCCGTACCAGCCTGCCTGCACTGGGGCCTGCGCCGCGGCCGCGAATACCTGAACCCGCTGGCACTGATCCATCGAATGCCATTGCGGCTGAAGCCCATCACCGCGGCAGCGGGTCCGACTCGCACCTCCCATCACCCGACCGAATCCACCCCCGGCACTACCGAGCCGCCGCGCACCCCGATCGCCCGATCCGCCCACAACCGGACAAGGATGTCGATATGACGCAGGAACGCCCCTTCACCTACCCGGATGTCGGCGCCACCCGGGGCGAATTCCCGCCCGGCTACCACCACTTCCGCATCCGCCGCCGAATCGGTTCCGGGCGAGCGGTTTTCGAACAGGCAGCCACCCGGATCCTGGCCTACGCCATGCAGCGCGAGACCGGCATCTACGCGCACGCCACCACCCCCACCGCCGAACCGGGCACCGAACTGACCGTCCGCCTGGGCCTCGGCCCGATCGGCGTGAACGCCCCCTGCCGCGTGGTCTACGTCCTGACCGAACCCAACCTGCGCGGCTTCGCCTACGGCACCCTCCCCGGCCACCCCGAGAGCGGCGAGGAACTCTTCGCCGTCGAATACGACCCGTCCGACGAATCCGTCTACGGCATCGTCGCCGCCTTCTCCCGCCCCGGCGCCTGGTACGTCCGCCTCGGCGGCCCGGTCGTTCGACTCATCCAGCACTGGTTCGCCGGGCGCTACGTCGCCGCCATCCGTCCAAACTGAGTCGCAACCCGGTTCCGACATCAACCGCGCGGGCACCTCGAAATCATGAGAAACGTCGACCGAGCCTTAGCGCCAACCCAATCCACTGGCCGAGGCTCGGATAGGCGATCTCCACTCGGACAAGGGTCGATCGCACAGCCCGCGTCGTGCTGTCGCCGATCACCCGATGTGCGGTGGAATGCCGGGCCCGTCAGGCGCACAGGTGGGTGGTGAGGGCGGCGGCTTCGGCGCGAAGAGTGGCGGCGCGGTCGGATCCGCCGGTGAGGGTGTCATATTCCTTTGCGGCGGTGAGGCGGTCGTCGATTTCGGCGCGGACGATGGCCTCGATATCGGATTCGGTGAGGTGGCGGCGGGCGCGTTCGGCGGTGCCCAGGCCGACGGCGCTGGTCTCGATCGCGCCCGCGTGCACGTCAGAGGCGTCGACGGCCTCGGCATTGTCGATGGCGCCCAGGGTCGATCGCAGAGCCGAGACAGCCTCGCGGTCACGGGCCTTCATGGCGAGCGGGAGGGCGGCGCGGAGGCGGTCGCGCAGCGGCGGGGTTGCGGTGGGCTGATCGGCGGTCATGATCGCGAGGCTACGGCGGGGAACCGCTCGCGTCGAACACCTTTCGCGGTCACCTCCGACGCTAAACGCCCGCGGGAGTGGCCTTCTCCGCCTCGGCGAGTTCGGACTTCCAGCTGCGGAAACCCTCCTCGGTGCGGCCGCGACGCCAGTAGCCGGAGAGCGACGCCCACTCGGCGGGCACGGCGTGCTCCTTGCGCACGTACGGGCGCAGGTCGTGCATGACGGCCTGGGCCTCACCGTGAATGAAGACCTGTGCTTGTCCGTCGCGCCACTGACCGGCACGAACCGCGGCGGCCAGCTGCTCGCCGGGCTCCGCGTCACCGCGGTGCACCCAGGTCAGCTCGACACCCTCGGGGTGCACGAAGGCGAGTTGGTCGGCGGGTCCGGCGACCTCGACGTAGATCTGTCCGACCGCGTCCGAGGGCAGCGCGGCGGCGGCCGCGGCGATGGCGGGCAGTGCGGATTCGTCACCGGCCAGCAGATGCCAGTCGGCGTCGGCGCGCGGGGCGTACGCGCCGCCGGGGCCGAACATGTCGATGCTGTCGCCGGGTTCGGCGGTCGCGGCCCACGGGCCCGCGATGCCCTCGTCACCGTGGTAGACGAAGTCGATGGCGATCTCCTCGGCCGCGCGATCGACCTCGCGGACGGTGTAGGTGCGCATGATCTCCCCGTCCGGGCCGGGGAACACCAGCTTGACGTAGGAATCGGTGAATTCGCTCGGCCGGAAGGTCGCGAAACCGGGTCCGCCCAGGCGGACGCGAATCAGGTGATCGGTGAGCCGAATCGTGTTCTGGACGACGAGCGTCGTACGTACGCGTGCCAAGGGGACACCTCCAATATTAGGATAACCTAAGTGACCCTAACATGATTTCCGATAGCTCGTCGATACTCACTTGACTGTGAATCGATAGGCGGTGCGCGCCGACCACCCGGGCGCACTACGAAATCGCCGTGACGAGCTGAGCCAACGCCTCGGCCACCCGCGTCATTCCCGGCCCCGGCGGGCCGCCGGGCTCGGACATGTACACGTCCCGCCGGATCTCGAGCATCAGAGCAGTGATCCGAGGATCACGGCGGTAGTGGTCGAGCGGTACG
Organism: Nocardia sp. NBC_00511; assembly: GCF_045161165.1. Lineage (NCBI taxonomy): Bacteria > Bacillati > Actinomycetota > Actinomycetes > Mycobacteriales > Nocardiaceae > Nocardia > Nocardia sp. NBC_00511. Next base: position 518,093 of record NZ_CP107849.1, on the reverse strand, counting down.
TAGACGCCCGCGAAGGGACTGTCCAGGCCGGTGCCGCCGAACCCCGCGAAACATTCGACCGCGGTGGCGATCAGCTCGGCAGGAGTGTGAAAACCGTCGGTGCCCAGGCAGATCGGTGGCCGTGGGCCGTCACCATGCAGTTCGTAGGGCAAACGACGCGTCGGGTAGGAGTGCACGTCGAGGATGACAACACGATCGGTCACCGTCAGCCGCTCGGCGACCAGGTCCCGCATGGCCGCCGCATAGGGCCGGAAGTAGCGCTCCAGCAGTGGATCCGGGTCGAACCCCTTCTCACGCAACGGCATTCGGCCGGTGGTCGCGGTGTAGACCGCGCCCATGCCGACCGCCGCCATCTCCTCACGCGCGTCGGGAAACCGCTCCGGGTCGACGACCAGGCGGGAGAGCCGATTCACGAATTGCCAAGGCGGCGTGGCGGAAAGCCCGGTGGCAGCGGCGGCGATCAGGGCGGTGTGGGCGTCGGTGATGGCGTCGAGTTCGCGGCGCAGGTCCGCGTCGTCCAGCAGCAACTCCCGGCGCACCGACGGCGGGATCTCGCGCGCGGAGTGCGGCACGTGCAGGATCACCGGCGACGCGTCCGCTCCGGGGATCAGGTCGACGGAGTCGGGAACTCGCATCAGGCGCGCGGGTGGGCTTGGTCGTGCACCTTCTTGAGCCGTTCGATGGAGACGTGGGTGTAGAGCTGGGTGGTGGCCATGCTGGCGTGCCCCAGGATCTCCTGCACCACCCGCAGATCCGCGCCGCCCTCGAGCAGGTGGGTGGCGGCGGAATGCCGGAAGCCGTGCGGGCCGATGTCGGGTGCGCCCGGAATCGCGGAAACCACCTCGTGCACAACGGTTCTGGCCTGCCGCGGATCCAGGCGACGCCCCTTGCGGCCGAGCAGCAGTGCCCGCCCCGACTCGGGAACCGCGAAGGCGGACCGGCCGTGCCGCAGCCAGGCATCGAGGGCCTGATCGGCGGGGACACCGAAGGGAACCGCACGCTCCTTGTTGCCCTTGCCCAGCACCCGCACCAGCCGGCGCTCCCGGTCCACGTCCTCGATATCCAGGCCGCACAGCTCACTCACCCGAATTCCGGTGGCGTAGAGCATCTCCACGATCAGCCGATCCCGTATAGCCATCGGATCCTGCTGCGCCGCACCGGATTCCGCCGCGTCCATGGCCGCCCTGGCCTGCTCCTTCCCGAGTACCGCCGGAAGCACCCGATGCGCCCGCGCCGACCCCAGCCGCGGCCCCGGATCCACCGCCAGCCGTCCGGTATGCGTCAGCCACCCGGTGAACGTCCGTGCCGAGGACGACCGCCGCGCCAGCGTGGTGCGCGCCGCACCCCCCGCCGCCTGCTGCGCCAGCCACGACCGCAGCAACGCCAGATCCAGCTCCCCCACCCCAGAATCCACCGCCCGCCCGATCAAATGCTCCAGCAGCCCCCGCGCATCCCCCACGTACGCCCGCACCGTGTGCTCCGACCGATTCCGCCCCAACCGCAAATGCCGCCCGTACTCCACCAGCAACGCTTCCAAATCCTCAGGCAGCCCACTCATCCCCCCACGCTGACCCCAATCCCCGCCCATGGCAAGCACCCCCGTCCGCGCGCCCACAGATCATTCCGCCACATCACCCGGCCTGCCGTGCGCGCGAGGATTCGTGTGCGCGATGCCAGCCCACCGGACCGTATCGCCGTCAGTGCGGTTGTCGCGATGGGCGGGACGTGACGGACCCGCTGAAGTCGACAACGCGGGGGCCTTCCGCCGAGTGACACATTTTTGAATGCGCATATTTTCATTGCCACGTTTTCACATCTGCGGAACCGGCCGCTGAGGGCCACAGCGACTAGCGATGTTGATCGTGTGCCGCCGTGATCGCCTCGGTCGAGGTGGCGGGAGGGCTCGCGGTGCGCGACCACCCGTTGGCGTCACAGGCGACCAGGCCCGCGATTTCCAAGGCGGACAAGGTCGCTCGCACTCCGGGCATGGGTAGACCGGTGTCGGCGGCGAGGGCGCGCGGCAGGCGGCATCCGATGGTCGGGAGTGCCGCGTAGATCAACGCCTCATCGCCGGAGAGGTTGTCCTCCGGGTTCGACGGGACCGCGCCGGGCAGGGACAGTCGCAACGGCCCTGCCTCGTCGAGGATGTCGTCGGCGCGAGTGACGATGAACGCCTCGCCCTCTCGAATCATGCGGTGGCAGCCAACCGATGCCGCGGAGGTGATCGGCCCCGGAACGGCCATCGCCGGACGCCCGAGGCGGCGCGACCATTTCACGGTATTGCGTGCCCCGCTGCGAATCCCGGCCTCCACCACCACGACTCCGTCCGCCAAGGCGGCAATGAGGCGGTTGCGCGCCAAGAAGTGATGCTTGTGCGGCGAAGTGCCGGGCGGGTATTCGGTGACCACCAAGCCAGTTTCGGCGATCTCGGCCAGCAGGCGATCGTGCTGCACCGGGTAGGGCCGGTCCGGCCCACAGGCCAGCACCGCGATGGTGACCCCACCCACCGCCAACGCCGCTCGATGCGCCATGCCATCGATTCCAAAGGCCGCCCCCGACACCACAGTCCATCCCCGCGCGGCCAACTCCCCCGCGATCTCCCCGGTCGCGTGATTCCCGTATCCGGTACTGCACCTGGCCCCGACCACCGCAACCGCCCGCTCGGTGGACTCCAGCAGCGACCGCCGCCCCCGCACCCACAGCACCAGCGGAACCGCCCCCGCCTCATCATGAGCCGGATCCAGCTGCCCCAACCCCAGCAGCCGCCACGCCGGCCACTCCGCATCATCCGGCGTGAGCACCCGCCCACCCGCGCTCTCGATCCAAGCCAAATCCGCTTCGGCCCTGTCGATTCCCCGCCGAGCCTCCGTCGGCCCCTGCAACACCTCCGGCAGAGCGCACTCCCGCACCGCGCGGGCCGCCTCGATCACCCCCACCGTCTCGATCAACGCGGACAACGCCGCGCACGGCCCCGCTACCACCCGCGACAAATACACCCACGCCAACCGCCGCTCGTCCGCCTGCGCCGGTATCGCACCCCCAGCTACTGATCCACTCGCAGACACGCATTCGCTGACCATCGCTGTTCCCTCCCTTCGATCGACACGCACATCACCCCCACTACGCGCTGCCGCGCTGCCGGAAGCTCAAGGCCTGCAGGACATCCTGGGCCGAGGGGATTTCGCCGCCTCGTAGGTCGCAGACAGTCCAGGCCACCCTGATCGCGCGGTCCGCGCCTCTGGCCGACATGCGGCCGTGGGAGAGGGCGTTCTCGACCGGGGCGAGGGCCTCGCGCGGGAGGCGGAAGCGTTGACGAAGGACGTGGCCGGGGACTTCGACATTGGTCGACATACCAAGGCCTGCCCAGCGTTTCGCGGCGGCCGCGCGGGCGGCGGTGACTCGGGCGCGGACTGTTTCGCTGCTCTCGACCTCGTCGCCGCTGAAGGCTCCGGCGGCCTGGGCGTGCATCTGGACCGAGAGGTCGATGCGGTCGAGCAGGGGGCCGGAGAGTTTGCCGAGGTAGCGGCGGCGGGCCAAAGGCGCACAGATGCAGTCGATATCGCGGGCCGGGGCGCAGGGGCAGGGGTTGGCTGCCAGGACCAGTTGGAAGCGGGCCGGGTAGCGGGCTACGCCGTCGCGGCGGGCGATGCGAACCTCGCCCTCCTCCAACGGTGTTCGCAGACTCTCCAGGACTTTGCTTCCTATCTCGGCACATTCGTCGAGGAACAGCACGCCGCGGTGGGCGCAGCTGACCGCGCCCGGGCGGGCCGAACCGGAGCCGCCGCCGATCATCGAGGTGACCGAGGACGAGTGGTGCGGGGCGACGAAGGGCGGCGCGGTGATCAGCGGGGAGTCGTCGGACAGGGTGCCCGCGACCGAGTGGATGGCCGTGACCTCCAGGGACTCCTGTTCGCGCAGCGGGGGCAGCAGGCTCGGAAGGCGTTGCGCCAACATGGTTTTGCCGATGCCGGGTGGACCGGTGAGCAGCAGGTGGTGGCCGCCCGCCGCGGCCACCTCGAGCGCCCAGCGGGCCTCGTCCTGGCCGACCACCTCGCACAGGTCACCGATCGAGGGTGCCGCGGTGGGCTCGACGGGTTCCGGGACGGCCAGTTCGCCGCCGCCACGCAACCAGTCGACCAATTCGAGCAGGGACCCCGCACCGAGTACCCGGACCCCGTCCACCAGCCCGGCCTCGGCCAGCGCCGACGTGGGCACGATGACCGTGCGACGCCCCGCGGTGCGGGCGGCCAGTACCGCGGGCAGAATGCCGCGCACCCGGCGAATTCTCCCGTCCAGAGCCAGTTCCCCGAGCAGCACCGACTCCGAGAGCCGATTCGACGGGATCGCGCCCGCGGCGTCCAGTACGGCGCCGGCCAGGGCCAGGTCGTAAACGCTGCCGACCTTGGGCAGTGTCGCCGGGGACAGAGCCAGGACCACGCGCCCGTCCGGCCACTTCTCCCCGGTGTTCGTGACCGCGGCCCGAACACGGTCCCGAGACTCCTGCAGCGTGGTGTCCGGCCGACCCACCAGGTGCACCGACGGCAGACCCTGACCGATATCCGCCTCGATCTCGACCAGTTGCCCCTCCACGCCGCTCACGGCCACCGAATACGCGCGTCCCAGCGGCATGTCAGAACACCGCCTTGAGATGCCGGATATCCGGTTCCCGCCCGGGCAGCATCAGCACCGCGACCACGTCGAACCGGACCCGTTGCCAGCGACCGTGCTGCTCGCGCAGCCACAGTGTGGCCAGCAGGCGGATGCGCTGCTGTTTGGACCAGGTGACCGCCTCGGCGGGCGTGCCGAAGATCAGGCTGCGGCGGGTTTTGACCTCGACGAAGGCGGTGACGTCCCCGTCCCGGCCGATGACGTCGAGCTCGCCGTGGCGGCACCGCCAATTGCGGGCCACGATCTCCATACCGGCCGTCCGCAGGAATTGCGTGGCCAGTTCCTCCCCGAGCGCTCCGAGCGCCAGATGATCTGCCATCCAGCCAGCATGGCCGGGCCCGCGACGGACCCGGCCATGCCGAACTGGGAAAACTGCGAGCCTGTGGATAACGACCCGGCTGTGGATTACTCCGGAAGCCGCAGGTCGGTCTTCTCCAACTCCTCGATATTCACGTCTTTGAAGGTGATGACGCGAACGTGCTTCACGAAGCGGGCGGGCCGGTACATGTCCCAAACCCATGCATCCGACATCCGCACCTCGAAGTACACCTCACCGTCGGCGTTCTGCGGACGCAGCTCGACGGAATTGGCGAGGTAGAAGCGGCGCTCGGTCTCCACCACGTACGAGAATTGCCCGACGATGTCCTTGTACTCGCGGTACAGGGATAGTTCCATCTCGGTTTCGTACTTCTCGAGATCCTCGGCGCTCATCGGGTGGAACGTCCTCCTTGTCGCCCAACTGGGTGTAGAGACATCATCCCGCATACGCGGTGTCGGTAGCCACTCGGCCGGTCTCCCGGACGTTTCGCCAGGACCTACGGTGTTCACTGGTGATCCCGAGGCGGTTGAGCGCCTCGAGGTGTTCAGGAGTGTTGTACCCCTTGTGCGCGGCGAACCCATAGCCGGGGAATTGCTGATCCAGCTCGACCAGCATGCGATCGCGGGTCACCTTGGCCAGCACGCTGGCGGCCGCGATACAGGCCGCGGAGGCGTCCCCGCCGATGACCGGCAGCGACGGCACCGGAATGCCCGGCACCCGGAAACCGTCGGTGAGCACGTAGCCGGGCACCGGGTCCAGCCCGGCGATCGCGCGGCGCATGCCTTCGATATTGGCGACGTGGATGCCGATGGCGTCGATCTCCCAGGCCGGAATCACCACCACCTGCCAGGCCAGCGCCACCCGCTTGATGATCGGGAACAGCTCCTCGCGGACGTTCTCGGTGAGCTTCTTGGAGTCGTCGAGACCGGCCAGCGAGGTGTAGGCCTTGGGCGGCAGCAGGCAAGAGGCGACGACCAGCGGACCCGCGCAACAGCCGCGGCCCGCCTCGTCGACACCGGCGACCGGACCCAGTCCGCTGCGGATCAGCGCGGCTTCCAGCGTGCGTAGTCCACCGGCCGACCGCATCACCACGCGCGGCGGCCAGTCACCGCGGTCGATCCGCTGAATCTTCTTGCCGCCGCTCGTCTTCCGGCTCACTCCGGATGCGGCGGCGCCGCTCGCCATCTTCCCCACCGGTCGATTATCCGCGACTCTCAGTTGGTCTGGGGGTCCTGTGCCCGGACCGGACCGATCCGGCTCGGTGGCCAGATCTTGAACACGGCTTTGCCGCGCACGTCCTTCACTGGAACCGTGCCCTGGTACTCGTCTTTCATGTGATAGCGGGAGTCCGCGGATTCGGCGCGGTTGTCGCCCATCACCCACAGGTTGCCGTCCGGCACCTTGACCTCGGGGAAGGCCCGGCCCGCACCGAAGGGGATGTCGGGGTGCGCGGGATCGAACGGATTGTTGAACTTCACGTACGGCTCGTTGAGCGACTTCCAGTCGGAGCCGGGAGTGTTGTCCTTGACCATCACATTGCCCTGCGCGTCACAGCATTTCACCGACTGCCCGCCGGTGGCGACCACCCGCTTCACCAGATCGTTCTCGTCCGGCGGCACCAGTCCGAAGAAGGACAGGAAGTTCTGCACGCCGCGAACCACGGTGTTGGAGGAGCGAATCGACTTGTAGTGGCTGTTCCAGCTGGAGCTCGGGCCGACGAAGACCACCACGTCACCCGGCTTGGGATCACCGAAGTAGTAGCTCAGCTTCTCCACGTAGATGCGGTCCCCGGTGCAGCCGGTGCACCCGTGCAGGGTGGGTTCCATGGACTGCGAAGGGATTACGTACGGACGCCCGATGAAGGTCACCAGCAGCGCCACGATGAGCGCGGCGAAACCGACCAGGATCGGCAGCTCCTGCCAGAACGGGCGCTGCTTCTTCTTCGGCTTGGCCTCGGGGGTCTCCGGGGCTTCCGCCCGGTTGTCTTCGCCCGGTTCCGGCACAGTCACCGACTCGCTCTCGTCTGCCACCGCAACAGAGTAGCCCGGCACCGCGAAGAAGCATGCGGTGCCGGGCTACTCGGCGCTGTCGAGCCGGAAAGCGGCTCGGGGGCGGAGGTTCTACCTCAGCGCTTTTCCTTGATCTTGGCGGCCTTGCCGCGCAGATCGCGCAGGTAGTACAGCTTGGCGCGACGCACGTCACCGCGGGTCACGATCTCGATCTTGTCGAGGTTGGGGCTGTGCACCGGGAAGGTGCGCTCCACGCCGACACCGAAGGAGACCTTACGCACGGTGAAGGTCTCGCGGATGCCACCGTTCTGGCGGCGGATGACGACGCCCTTGAAGACCTGGACGCGCTCCTTGTTGCCTTCGATGACCTTCACGTGCACGTTGACCGTGTCACCCGGGCGGAAGTCCGGGACGTCACTGCGCAGCGACTTGGCATCGACGAAGTCGAGGGTGTTCATTTCCGTCCTTATTGTGTTTCGCGCGAACAGAGGAACCTGGCGGCTGGCCGTGAGGCGCTCGACCGGTTCGTGCTCCGGATAATTGGGCGGTGCCCGGACACGATGCTCACCGCAGCGAGCGTCCAAGGCAACCTGAGCATTGTGCCAGACGACGGGAACCGCTGGTTAATCGGGTCCCGGTAGTGGCCTCTCTCAGTCAGCGATCTTACGGCTACTCAACAGGGGATGCGAACCGGGCGGGGCGGGCGGGGCCGGGACCACGGTGCGGGCGAGCTCTTCCTCGGCGGCGCGGCGCACGTGGGCGACATCGGGCTTACCGGCGACCAGATCCTGCACGAAGATCTTGGCGCGGATCACCGGGCGGCGGTAGCGACGTTCCCGGCGCACCGCGCGGCGCATCAGGCCGGGGCGCGCGGAGTAGCGCCAGCGGGCCCAGGGTGCGCCCGGACGACTCAGCCGCAGGGCGCCGATGAGCAGCAGCGGCAGGAAGAACATGCCGAACAGACCGGTCCAAATCTTGCCCTTGGCAATGACAATCGCGGCCAGCACCAGATTCACGGCCACGAACATCAGGGTGAACAGGCGTTCCGGCACATTCGGGTCCGCCTTGAAATCCCGGAAGTCCTGAATGTCCAACAGCCACAAGGGATGAAAACCCAACAGCAGCAGACCCGACACCGCGACCGCGACGAACACCGCGTCCACCGAGGTGCGACCCTGCTCCTCCCAGTACACGTCGCGCAGGTAGTAGATGAGCGCGAACTCGTCGAGCACCAGCGCCGCGCCGACACCGAAAACCGCTGCGCAGGCACTGATCACGCCGACGGTGCTCTGATACAGCGTCACCAGGCCGACTCCGGAACCCAGTACCAGCACGACCCCGAACACCATGTGGTGAATGTGGACATCACCGGCCCGGACGTTGCCCGGCCACCAGCGCACCTGTTTGCGGATGAGCCGCACGCTGATCCGGATCAGGATGAAGCCGACGATGAAGCCGAGTAGCAGACAGGCCAGCGGCAACCGGCCGTGCGCCACCACGACATCCTCCCACCACCGCCGCACATGCATACCCGTGTCGTCTCCTGCCGCTGCCTCGCCTGATGCCAACCGCCACGCTACCCGCGCCGCCGACGGGTACGTCCGAATCACCGTGTCGACCGCGGTAGTGGAGCAAACGTCCAGAAAACTCGAATCCGGCTCGACGGAGAGCACGTCGGGGTCGGCAGTGGCCGAACTCACCGGCACGGGAGGTTCTCGGCCGCTTCACGTTTCGAGAACGGCGGGCTGTCGGTGGGTCGCGCTATGGTCCGATACGCCAGGCCATACCCGCCCACGAACGGGAGTTCGCATGTCGGAAGCCATCGTGTTCGAGACCGTCTCGCCGGTCATTCCGGTGCTCGACCTGGACGCGGCACTGGACCGCTATCGGCTGCTGGGATTTCAGGCGCACGCCTACGGCGGTGCCGACCGGTACGGGTTCGCCGATCGCGGTGGGATCTCCCTGCATCTCACCGAGTGGGCCGAACACGATCCGAAGCGCACGGCGGCCGCCATCTATCTGTACGTCTCCGATGCCGACGCGCTGCACGCCGAGTGGTCGGCGGTCGGCCTACCCGGTCGCCTCACGCCGCCGGTCGACACCGATTACGGGCTGCGCGAATTCGCCTATGTGGATCCGGAGGGGACCCTGCATCGGGTCGGATCCCCGATCCCCGAGTAGGGCACTGTCCGATTCGCCCGGCCGGTCGGATAGGTTGGAGTGGTGACGACACCCATGCACGCAGCGGTCGTTCGCTGACCGCAGGTCTGCCGTAAGTTCGGCCGCCTTCCTCGCGGTTGTCACGCTTTTCCAGCAGTCCTGTCGTGCCTCACCGCGGCCGGTGTACGAATCTTCACGCGCTGCCGATCCCCGAGCGCTGCTCGTCGCCGGTTGCTCGCACGTTCCTGGGCAGATCAAGGAACGCCCTCATGACCAATGCATTGTCGCCGGAGAATTCCGGTGCGTCAGTTGAACCATCCGCTACCGCAACGGAACTCGTCACCAACCGGCCGACGGCGGCGGTACCGGCCGCGCCCGTGGTCCGGTGGACCGAGGACGGGCAGGCGCAGAGCGCGGCATGGCGTTCGGAGAACGGGTCGCCGGCGCCTGCCGAGGTCACGCTGGTGGACGACCGGCTCACCGCGGATGCGGCGTATCGACTCGCCGCCGCCGGTACCGCGATGCTGTGGCGTGGCGACTTCCACAACTCCCGCCAGCTGCTGCAGGCGCTCGGCCGCCGGGTGGACGGCGAACGACGAGCCCGATGCGCGCCCACGCCCGCCGCGGAATTCCTGGCCGACCGGCGTCGCCAGGCCCACCGCGCGGCCATGCTCGGACGGCTACTGGTGCGGCTGGAACCGGGGTGGACGCTGTCGTCGCTGCGCGCACCGGACGTGCGTCGAGCCTGCGATCAGGCCTACGGTGCGCCTGCCAGCACGGCGACGCTGGTGTCACTGCGCGAATTGCTCGGTGTGCTGGGCGCATCCGAGTGGCGGCGCAAGGGGGTGGACATTCCCGCGCTCGGCGCGCGCATCCACCCGCACTACGGCGTGTTCTCCCCGGTACGCGGCGAATACGTCGATCTGGTTGCCGCCGCGCCACTTCCGTCGCACCGGCTGGCCTTCGATATCGGCACCGGCACCGGCGTGCTGGCCGCGGTGCTGGCGCAGCGCGGCGTGCAGTCGATTGTCGCGACCGACCAGGACCCGCGCGCATTGGCCTGCGCCCGAGCCAATCTCGATCGACTCGGCCACGGCGACCGAGTCGAATTGATCCGCACCGACCTCTACCCGCCCGGCCGCGCCCCGCTGGTCGTCTGCAACCCGCCCTGGCTGCCCGCCAAGCCGCAATCCCCCCTCGACCACGCCGTCTACGATCCCGGCAGCCGCATGCTGCGCGCCTTCCTGGACCGCCTCGGCAAGCATCTCACCGCCGAAGGCGAAGCCTGGCTGATCATTTCGGACCTGGCCGAACGCCTGGGCCTGCGCCCCGACGGCTATCTACCGACCGCGTTCGAAGCCTCGGGCCTGCGCGTCATCGACCGCCTCGACACCCGCCCACGCCATCCCCGCGCGGCCGATCAGGACGACCCGCTGCACGCGGCCAGGGCAGGCGAGATCACCTCGCTCTGGCGGCTGACCCGCAACTGACGAAAACCACACGGCACCGCGCCGATCCGTGGCAGGCTCCCGTCCTTCGCCGTGAACGGCCGTGCGGTGCACGCGAATTCCTCTCGAACCGGACAGAACTCGCAGCGCGGCAACCGGACAGGTGGAGAAGCTGCTTTGGAGGACTGATGGCGGTGCCGTCGGCCGATTTCGCGGACAGGCATCGGCGCAGACGAAACGGCCGGGCTTCGGGAGGTTGTCCCGGAGCCCGGCCGTTGCTCAGGTGCTACTTGCCGAAGCCCGCGCGGCGGAGGGCATCGGCCATGCTGCCGCTGGGGGTGGACTGGGGGCGGTTGCCGCCACCCTGACCGCCCTGACGCTGGCCGCCACCCTGACCACCCTGGCCGCCTTGGCGATTGCCGCCGCCTTGGCCGCCCTGACGCTGGCCGCCGCCCTGTCCACCCTGACGGTTGCCGCCGCCCTGGGCGCCTTGACGCTGGCCGCCGCCCTGGTTGTTACGGGGGCCGCGGTCGCCGCGTTCGGGTTTGGCGGTGCCGGGCTCGTCGTCGAGGCGGAGGGTGAGGCCGATGCGCTGGCGCGGGATGTCGACCTCGAGGACCTTGACCTTGACGACGTCGCCGGACTTCACGACCTCGCGCGGATCCTTGACGAAGTTGTGCGACAGGGCCGAGACGTGGACCAGGCCGTCCTGGTGGACACCGACATCGACGAAGGCGCCGAAGGCGGCGACATTGGTGACGACGCCCTCGAGGACCATGCCGGGCTTCAGGTCGGCGACCTTCTCGATGCCGGCGGCGAATTCGGCGGTCTTGAATTCGGGGCGCGGGTCGAGGCCGGGCTTCTCCAGTTCGGAGATGATGTCGGACACGGTCGGCACACCGAACTTCTCGTCGGTGAAGTCGGCGGGACGCAACGAACGCAGCACCGTGGTGTTGCCGATGAGTTCGTGCACGCCACGACCACTGGCGTCGAGGATGCGGCGGACCACCGGGTAGGCCTCCGGGTGCACCGACGAGGTGTCGAGGGGGTCTTCGCCGCCGCGGATGCGCAGGAAGCCCGCGCACTGTTCGAAAGCCTTGGGGCCCAGGCGCGGAACATCCTTGAGTCCGGTGCGGCTGCGGAACGGGCCGTTGGCGTCGCGGTGCGCCACAATGCTTTCCGCCACCGAACCGGTAATACCGGACACGCGGGACAGCAGCGGCACCGAGGCGGTGTTGACGTCGACACCGACCGCGTTCACCGCGTCCTCGACCACCGCGCCCAGCGAACGGGCGAGCAGGGTTTCGGAGATGTCGTGCTGGTACTGGCCGACACCGATCGACTTCGGGTCGATCTTCACCAGCTCGGCCAGCGGGTCCTGCAGGCGGCGGGCGATGGAGACCGCGCCGCGCAGCGACACGTCCATATCGGGCAGTTCGGCCGAGGCGTACGCCGAGGCCGAGTACACCGAAGCGCCCGCCTCGGAGACCACGATCTTGGTGGGCTTGTTCTCCGGGATGCGCGAGATCAGTTCGGCGGCAAGGGCATCGGTCTCACGTGAGGCGGTGCCGTTGCCGATGGCGATGAGCTCCACATTGAACCGCGCGACCAGTGCGCCCAGCACGGCCACCGACTTCTCGGTCTGGCCCTGCGGCTTGTGCGGGTAGATCACCTCGGTGGCCACGCACTTGCCGGTCGAATCCACCACGGCCACCTTGACGCCGGTGCGGTAGCCCGGGTCCAGGCCCATGGTGGTGCGGGTGCCGGCGGGCGCGGCCAGCAGCAGGTCGCGCAGGTTGGCGGCGAACACGTCGACGGCGTCGCGTTCGGCGGACTGCCGCAACCGCATTCGGGTATCGATGCCCATGCTGACCTGCAGCTTGGTCCGCCACGCCCACCGCACGGTGTCCAGCAGCCAGGTGTCGGCGGCCCGGCCCTGCGCGGCGATGTCGAACTTGCGGGCGATGCGGCCCTCGTAGATCGAGCGCTCGCCGTCGGCGAGTTCCTCGGTGTCGGATTCGAGGTGCAGGGTCAGCACCTCTTCCTTCTCACCGCGCAGCAGCGCCAGGATCCGGTGCGAGGGCAGCTTGCTGAACGGCTCGGAGAATTCGAAGTAGTCGGCGAACTTCGCGCCCGCCTCCTCCTTGCCCGCGCGCACGGTCGAGGTGACCTGGCCACGCTCCCACATCAGTTCGCGCAGTTCACCGACCAGGTCGGCGTCCTCGGCGAAACGTTCGACCAGGATCGAGCGGGCGCCGTCGAGCTGTTCGGCGTCGTACTGGGCGGGATCGGTGGTGGGGTCGGCCATCAGCGCGTCGGCCACCGGCTCGTGCCCGGCCTCCCGCGCGATCTGCGCCTTGGTGCGCCGCTTGGGCTTGTAGGGCAGGTAGATGTCCTCGAGGCGGGCCTTGGTGTCGGCGAGCATCAGCTGCGCGTGCAGCGGCTCGTCCAATTTGCCCTGACCACGGATGGATTCGATGATCGAGCCCCGGCGCTCGTCGAGTTCGCGCAGGTAGTGCAGGCGCTCGTCGAGCGTGCGTAGCTGGGCGTCGTCGAGCCCGCCGGTCACCTCCTTGCGGTAGCGCGCGACGAACGGCACGGTGGATCCGGCGTCCAGCAGATCGACGGCGGCGCGCACCTGCTCCTCGCGCACCCCCAGTTCGTCGGCGATGCGTCGGCCGACGCTGGCGAGGCGGATGGCGCTCACGGCGCCCTGGGAGTCGGTGTTGACGGTTTCGGAGGCTGTCGTCACGCCCGCTGACACTACAGTCGCCGCCCGGCGGGCGACGCAAGGCCCAGACACGTTTCGGTCACCGGAGGGTCACCGGCGAGCCGGGATCCCCGGTAGCAGAGCGTGGTGGGAGGATCGCCCGGTGCCGAACCAGACTCTGCGCGAACGCCTTCCACGAGCCGCGTTCACGATCGCCACCCGGACCGCGCTGGCCGCGACGATGCTGGTGGGAGCGGTGGGGTGCGGTTCGCACGGCTCGGATTCGGACAGCGGCGGTCGCAGCGTGGCCGATCTGGATCTGGGCGCGGTGCGGACTTTGCGGCTGGATGCGAACGACACTGTCGGCGTTACCTCCACCGGCGTGTACACCGTGGCCGACGGGAAGATCTACGGCATCGATTACCGATCCGGGTTGAAAAGCTGGCAGATCCAGCCGCCAACGGCACCGGTCGACAAGGACCGGATCCAGGTGCTGGACTCCGGCAAGGTGCTACTGGCCGGGTGGCAGGGCACTGCGGGACTGACGGCCTACGACGCCGAGACCGGGGTGCAGCTGTTCTGGTCCACACCGAACGACGAGTGGGCCGTAGCCGACGACGCCACCGGACAATTCGTGCATACGGATCCGCGCACCGGGCAGCAGAGCTGGACCGTGGATCCGGCCACCGTCGGTTGCGCGACACCGCTGTCGAAAGACTCTCCGGCCCTGTTCGATTCGGATGTCGCGACCCTCGCGGCGGGACCGGGCGTCGACATATTCCGTTGTCCCGCACCGGGTGGCCGGTATCGCATCGGCGGACTCGATCGCGCCTCCGGTAAGGCCGTCTGGCAGCGGGAGGTTCCGGACGAGCGCAGCTTCCTGCGTGCCACGGGGCGGATCGGCCTGGTGGTGTCGGACGGCTCCGTCGAGACCGTCGACACGTCGAACGGGAAGTCGCTCGGCAGCCGTGAACCGGCCTCGGACAAGGAGTTCCACATTCCGCAGCCGGACGGTTCGGCGCTCACCCTCGACAGTTACGTGTTCTCCGAGGACAAGGAGATGCGGCTCACCGAACCCGGTGGCGCGACGCGCTGGACGGTGCCGCTCGACGCCACGAAGGAACAGATCCAGCCGCTCACGGTCAGCGGCGGCAATGCCATTTTCGCCCTGATGCAGGAGCGCTCGGACGCGAAGAAGACCTGGCTGCTCGCCTACGATCCGAAGAACGGCAAGCGCACGGTGGTGATCGGACCCGGGCCGACCGCGGCGGGTGAAAAGCCCACTCTCACCATGGGTTTGGAGGTCGCGGGGACTCGCGTGTACGACGGCCCCTGGGGTGTCCTGGTCGCCGGACCGGGCAATACCTACGCCACCATTCCTGCCACACGGTAAGTGCCACAGGCCGATCGGGCGCGGATCAGCCGAAATCCCTTTGCGAGGCCTTGAATTCGGGGCAGTAGACCTCGACGGCCGCACGCAGCAATGTCTCCTGGTAGCCCCACTGATCGGTCGGCACCACCGGGATTCCGGCCCGCAGGCGGGCGCAGATGTCCTTGCCCTCGGCGATCAAATGCCGTCCGTCATCGGTGTTCTCGTAGCCGGGCGTCGCGACCGTCCGATCGCCGAGTTGGCTGAGGAAGTCGCCGTCGAGGTTGTTGGCCAGGGCCACACCGCCACCGAACACGGCGGCGAACAGGCCCAGTCCGATGCCGACCGCACCGGCGAAGCTACCGAATCGTCTCATCGTGTTCCTTCGGCAGCAGGTCGGGGCGGCGGGCACGGGTGCGTTCCAGGGACTGCTCGTGCCGCCAGGCCGCGATCTTGGCGTGGTTGCCCGACAGCAGGATGTCGGGGACCTCGAGGTCACGCCAGCTCACCGGGCGGGTGTAGGACGGGCCTTCCAGGAGGCCGTCGGAGAACGAATCCTGTTCGTGCGACTGCTGATTGCCGAGCACGCCGGGAATCAGGCGCACGAACGCCTCGGTCATCACGAGGACCGCGGCCTCACCGCCGATCAGCACGTAGTCGCCGATGCTGACCTCTTCCACCCGCACCCGGCGGGCAGCGTCGTCGAAGACCCGCTGATCGATGCCCTCGTAGCGGCCACACGCGAACACCACATGCTTTTCGCGCGACCAGCGTTCGGCCGTGGCCTGCGTGAACGGGATACCGGCCGGGGTGGGCACCACCAGCAGGGCGTCGTCCGGGCACACCGCGTCGAGGGCGTCGCCCCACACGGTGGGTTTCATGACCATGCCGGGACCGCCGCCATAAGGGGTGTCGTCGACCGCCTTGTGGACGTCGTGGGTCCAGCCGCGCAGGTCGTGCACGTCCACCGCGAGCAGCCCCTTGTCGATGGCCTTGCCCAGCAGGGCGGCACGCATCGGCTCGAGGTACTCGGGGAAGATCGTGATCACGTCGATGCGCATGGGCTACTCCGGGTCCAGCAGACCCTCGGGCGGATCGATGACGATCAGCCGGTCGGCGACGGACACGGTCGGGACCATGCTGAGCACGAACGGGACCAGGATTTCGCGACCCGCGGGCGGGAACGCCTCCCCGGCCTTGATCGAAAGCAGTTCTCCCGCAGCCGAATGCAGTACTTCCTTGACCGTGCCGACAGCGGTGCCGTCGGCGAGCTGGACCGAAAGTCCTTCCAGCTCATGGTCGTAATACGAATCGGGATCCTCCGAGGGCGGCAGATCCGCGGTGTCGACCAGAAACAGCATGCCGCGCAACGCATCCGCGGCGTCACGATCGAGGATGCCGTCCAGACGCAGCAGCAGTCGGCCCGAGTGCTCCCGGGCCGACTCCACTACGTACTGCTGCGTCTGCTTCGCCTTCGGGAGGCGGCCGGTGACGGCCTCCCCCGGCGCGAAACGCAGTTCCGGCTCGTCGGTACGGACATCTACGACGAGTTCGCCGCGCACACCGTGCGACTTGGCGACCCGACCGACGACCAGTTCCATCTATGCGTCCGTGTCGACCACGTCGACGCGAATACCCTTACCGCCGATACCCGCGACGAGGGTGCGCAGTGCGGTGGCCGTACGGCCACCACGACCGATCACCTTGCCCAGATCGTCGGGGTGCACGTGCACCTCGACGGTCCGGCCACGTCGGCTGGTGATCAGCTCGACGTGGACGTCATCGGGATTGGCGACGATGCCGCGCACGAGGTGCTCGACGGCATCGGCGACAACGGCGGTCATTACTCGGCAGCCTCGGTGGTGGCCTCGGCCTCGGCGGCCTCTTCCTTCTTGGCGGCCTTCTTCTTCGGGGTGACAGCCTCGGCGGTGGGCTCGCTGTCGGCCGCGGCCAGGGCGGCGTTGAACAGGTCCAGCTTGGAGGTCTTGGGGGCCTTGACCTTCAGGGTGCCCTCGGCGCCCGGCAGACCCTTGAACTTCTGCCAGTCGCCGGTGATCTCCAGCAGACGCTGCACCGACTCGGTCGGCTGCGCGCCGACGCTCAGCCAGTACTGGGCGCGCTCGGAATCGATCTGGATGAGCGAGGGCTCTTCCTTCGGCTGGTAGATGCCGATGGACTCGATGGCGCGGCCGTCGCGGCGGGTACGGGCGTCGGCGATGACGACGCGGTACTGCGCGTTGCGGATCTTGCCCAGACGGGTCAGCTTGATACGAACAGCCATGAGCTGATGGTGCCTTTCATGTGGTCACGGTCGCAATTCAGCGACCCACGCGGGGTGGGCCCGGTTTTGCGTAAAGTGCGGTGACCGCCGCGCGGTACGTAACCGGAGACGGGCTGACACTGTCCTCGACGAGGACGATCGTCCATTCTGCCAGACCGGTTCGCGCAGCTGAAATCGCCCCGGGCCGGACATGAGAACGGCCCACCGGCGGACCGGTGGGCCGTGGACGCGCTCGCGGACTACTGCGGCGGGGCCGGGGTGGTGCTCCCGGAGGTCAGCAGCTTCACGATCAGTCCGGCGATCACTCCGATAGCCAGGGTCTCGATGGAACCCACGGGCATCTCCTCATCAGGTTGGGTGGAACAAACGTGTGAAGTGTGACCGATTCACTTACGGTGTGTGACCGGAATCGCAAGACTCGATGTCCAGTGAGTGCGGGCGGTCAACGCCGACGCAGGCAGACGGTCAGGCCGAGTCCCGTGACGCCCGGGGTGTAGGTGAGACTCGCGCGGGTGTCCGACGGGCACACGTTGTCGTTCGAATCATGGCGATCCGACACCTGATACGTGGCCGCGGGACTACCGCAGTCGACGCGGCTGATATCCAGCGCCGAACCGGTGTGCTTGTTGTTGTCCATCGCGCAGTCACCGACCATCGCGTAGCGGGCGTCACCGTTGTCGGCGGGACCCATGCACAGCAGCAGAACCAGATCGGTCTTGTCGCCACCCGAGGTGAAGGTGGCGTTGGCGCCCACCAGGTTCGGGCATTCCGGATGCGCGGGCTTGCCGTAGACGGTGCGCACCGACAGCACCCGCCCATCGGCCGTCGGGTCGGTGCAGGCGACCCGCTTCATCACCTGCTTCCCACCGCAGTCACCGACCTGCGCGGTCGACATGGACTTCGAGTCGGTCGAATTGGCGCACACCACGATCGCCCGCCCACCGAGCGACGACTGCGCGAACGCCATCCGGGCATCGGGCAGGTTCTTGCAGGCCTGATCGGTGACCGGGATCGTGCCGTGCAACTCGGTGCCGATCACCTTCACCGGCGCGGGCGTGAAGTCGCAGTCCACCCGGGTGATGCTGTCACCCGCACCCTTCACGTCGGCGCAGTCGCCCGGCAGCAGCTGACCCGGGTCGGTGAGGTTGAAACGCGTCGGCTGCAGGCACAGCACCAGATCCGGGTGGCTGTCGGGAATCACCGCGCGGGTGGCGCGATCGTACTTCGCGCAGGCCGACTCCACCGGCGCGACGACCTTCTCCCGGGCTGCTACCTGGTACTGGCCCAAGCCCTCGGTGCACGCGAATTCGACCGGCTTGGTGGTGATTTCGATGCTCACGCATTGGCCGACGGGGAAGGCGATCGGATCCGGGCGGGTGATCGCGTACCCGAACAACGTTGCGCCAGCGGCGATCACCGTCACCATCGCCACGATGAGCCAGGTCAGCCAGTGCCGATACCAGGGCAGCTGGGCGGGCGGCGGGCCGAACGGGCCACCGGGGAACGGTTGGCCGAGGGCAGGCCCCGGCGGGAATCCCGGTGCGCCGGTGGCGAATCCCGGATCGGCGGGCGGGGCTCCCCAGCCACCGGGTGCGACGGGGAATCCGGCCGGTGCGACCGGCCGCGGATCCAGGGCCATCGCGTCCGGCACGGCCGCCACCGGTGCGGCCCATGCGGAGGTCGGCTCCGGCGCGACGGCCGTCGGGTCCAGCCCGGCGGCGACCGTTTCCGGCACCTCCGATTCGGTGGGAACAGTTGCTTTTTCCTGTTCCGGCGGGTCGGCGGGAGCCGCAGCCGGTGGGACCGGCGCGAAGGTCGGGTCGGATGGCTGGTCGTGCATGGTGTCCCCCACCGGTTTACGCGGCTGGCTTCTCCGCGGGCGCGGAGGGGACGAGCATAGAACCCGGCAATTCAGGCGTGGCGGTGACGGATTCGGCTACCGATTCACGGTCGCCGTGCCGCGGCCGCCGTACGGGTGGCCGCGCAGAACTACCCAGGCCGGGGTGCTCAGCAGGTTCAGGTCGGCGCGGGGGTCGCCGGGGTAGACGACGAAGTCGGCGGGTGCGCCCGCGCAGATGCCCGGGTGGCCGAGCCAGGTGCGGGCGCGCCAGGACGCCGCGCCGAGGGCTTCGTGCGGGGTGAGGCGGGCCTGGGTGAGGGCGATGATCTCGTCGGCGATGCGGCCGTGGCGGATGGAGCCGCCCGCGTCGGTGCCGGTGTAGACGGGGACACCGGCCTCGTGCGCCTTGGCGACGGTGTCGCGGGAGCGGCGGTGCAGGTCGCGCATGTGGGCGGCGTAGGTCGGGAATCTGCCTGCGCCGTCGGCGATTTCGGGGAAGGTGTCGATATTGATGAGGGTGGGGACCAGCGCGGTGCCGTTGGCGGCCATGACTGCGATGGTGTCGTCGGTGAGGCCGGTGCCGTGTTCGATGCAGTCGATGCCCGCGCCGAGCAGGCCGGGCAGCGCGTCCTCGCCGAAGACGTGCGCGGTGACGCGGGCGCCCTCGCGGTGGGCGCCGTCGATGGCTTCCTTCAGGACGGTGTCGGACCACAGTGGTCGCAGGTCGCCGACCTCGCGGTCGATCCAGTCGCCGACCAGCTTCACCCAGCCGTCGCCGCGACGCGCCTGCTCGACGACCATGGCGGGCAGTTCCGACTCGTCCTCGAGGTCGATGCCGAGGTCGCGGATATAGCGTTTGGGTCGCGCGATGTGCCGCCCCGCGCGGATGATGCGCGGCAGATCGTCGCGGTCGTCGGCGAAGCGGGTGTCGATGGGTGATCCGGCGTCGCGGACGAGCAGCACCCCCGCGTCCCGCTCGGTCTCGGCCTGCGCCAGCGCCCCGGCCCGATCCTCGTGCCCGCCACCGAATTTGATCCCCACATGACAGTGGGCGTCAACGAGCCCGGGCACGATCCACCCGCCCTCGTGCACGGTCCGCGCCTCCGCGATCGGCTCATCGGTGATGACCCCGTCCCGCACCCACAGGTCGCGAACCTCGCCCTCGGGCAACACCACTCCACGGAAATGCAGACGCACACCGACTCCTCACCTCGCGGGCCCCACGCCCATCGCGCACCACTATCGCACCCACCGCTACAGCACCCAGAAGTACCACTCGATGAACGGCCCCTGCAGCGGCCAGGTATTCACGATGATCTTCCCCAACCCCATCCCCACCCACAGATCCGTGGTCACCGTCTCCCCCGGCCCTTCACCGGCATGCACGTAGACGACCCGCCCGTTCCCACCCGCCGACCCCACCCACTGCATCTGCACGTTGTTCCCACAAGGCCCCCGCTGATACCCCAGCGGCGTCACATGCGCCAGCACATGCCCGGGCGCCCCCGCCGCCCCCTCCACACTCACCGCGATCGCCCCCGTACAGAAATTCGCATCCCCGAACGTGAACAGAGTGGTCCCGAACGGCGCGAACTGCGGCAATGAATCCGCCCGCGCTCCACCAACTCCCCCCACCGTGAGCCCGAGGACCCCCACCAGCACCGCCAACCCCGCCGAAATCCGCCGCACAAACATCGTGGATGTCCTTCCCGCGCGCAGAAATACGCGGCCGCACACCCGCTTCCGGCCGCAGCGGCCCGGGCAACCCCCGACGACATCGCACCGGTGCGCAGCGGGAGTCGTTCCACCATCCAGGATATCGAACGGGGCCACCCAACGGTGAGCGTCCGACCACACCATAAACAATGCCGACCGCTCGGATCCCCTTGCGGGACTCAGCATTCCGCGTCACCAGAACGGACACCGCCTGCCCGCCACCACAAAGCGCGAGGGCCGGAAGCGGATTCGCTTCCGGCCCTCGCGGAGTGGATCAGTTCTTCGGGAAGTTCAGTTTCGAGAGGTCGAAACCTTCCAGGCCCGGGGGGAGTTCGTTGAGGCCCGCGGGGAGGTTGGAGATGTCGGGCATGCCAGCGGGGAGGCCGGGCATGCCGGGGAAGCCGCCGCGGAGCTTGGGCGGGGTGGGGCCGCGGCCGCCCTTCTTGCCTTTCTTGCCACCCTTTTTGGTGTTCTTGCCGCCGCGGCCGCTGCCGGGCATGCCGAACTGGCGGCTCATGGCGCCCATCATCTTCTTGGCTTCGAAGAAGCGGTCGACGAGCTGGTTGACGTCGGAGACGCCGACGCCGGAGCCGTTGGCGATGCGCAGGCGGCGGGAGGCGTTGATGATCTTGGGGTTGGCGCGCTCGGCGGGGGTCATGCCGCGGATGATGGCCTGGACGCGGTCGAGTTGTTTGTCGTCGACCTGCGCGAGAACGTCTTTCATCTGACCGGCGCCGGGGAGCATGCCGAGCAGGTTGCCGATCGGGCCCATCTTGCGGATGGCGAGCATCTGCTCGAGGAAGTCCTCGAGGGTGAGTTCGCCAGAGCCGATCTTGCGGGCGGCTTCCTCGGCCTGCTTGGCGTCGTAGACCTGTTCGGCCTGCTCGATCAGGGTGAGCAGGTCGCCCATGCCGAGGATGCGGGAGGCCATCCGGTCGGGGTGGAAGACGTCGAAGTCTTCGAGCTTCTCACCGGTGGAGGCGAAAAGGATGGGCTGGCCGGTGATCTCACGCACCGACAGCGCCGCGCCACCGCGGGCGTCACCGTCGAGCTTGGTGAGCACGACACCGGTGAAGCCGACGCCGTCGCGGAACGCCTCGGCGGTGGTGACCGCGTCCTGACCGATCATGGCGTCGAGGACGAAGAGGATCTCGTCGGGGTTGACCGCGTCGCGGATGCCCGCGGCCTGCGACATCAGTTCGGCGTCGATGCCCAGGCGGCCCGCGGTGTCGACGATGACGACGTCGTACTGCTTCTGCTTGGCCTCTTCGATACCGGCGCGCGCGACATCGACCGGATCGGACGCGGAGACGCCGAGCGGGTTGTCGCCACCGCCGATGGAGGTGCCGGGATGCGGGGCGAAGGTGGGCACGCCCGCGCGCTCACCGACCACCTGCAGCTGGGTGACGGCGCCGGGCCGCTGCAGGTCACAGGCGACGAGCAGGGGCGTATGCCCTTGGCTCTTCAGCCATTTGGCGAGCTTGCCGGCCAGGGTGGTCTTACCGGCGCCCTGCAGACCGGCCAGCATGATGACCGTCGGCGGGTTCTTGGCGTACACCAGCCGCCGGGTCTCGCCGCCGAGGATATTGATCAGTTCCTCGTTGACGATCTTGACGATCTGCTGGGCCGGGTTCAGCGCGGCGGAGACCTCGGAGCCCTTGGCGCGCTCCTTGATCTTGGCGATGAAGCCGCGCACCACCGGCAGTGCGACGTCGGCCTCGAGCAGTGCGAGACGGATCTCGCGGGCCGTGGAATCGATATCGGCGGGCGAGAGTCGTCCCTTGCCGCGCAGATCCTTGAGGGCACCGGCCAACCGGTCGGAAAGGGATTCGAACACCGATGCTCCTGTATCTCGAGGGACGTCACTCGAGATACCAGGGTAGTGCCCTATTCGAGGGAGCGCGGGCGCGGGCCGGGCCGCCGCAGATCGTGCTTCTCGGTGGCGACCATGCCGACAGCCTCGCGGGCGGTCAGGCCGAGGGCCAGCGCGAGCCCGTCGAGCATCACCCATTCGGCCTCGCTGGGATCGCGGCCGGTGACGCTGGAGGCGATGGTCATGGCGGTCACCGCCTGCTGACCGGAGAGGGTGCGGCCCGGAAGCCAGGAGACGACCCAGCGGTCGCCGCCGACGCAGCGGGCGATGTGCGCGGTCGAATCGCTGGTCATCATCGACGCGGAAACGACTTCGATTGCCACCGACCTGCCTCCCTCATGCTCGCGAGCGCCGGTGTCGTAGCTCGACACCTGAACGCGAATACTAGGGTGTGATGCCGGTCACGGATCAGAATTGCAGCAAATTGCCTGCAACATTCTGATTAACTGGCAAACATGCGGTTTGCCAGTTAATTCCAGTTCCTGGCGACCGATCAGAAAACGGTGGTAGATCCTATTTCATTGTCCGATTCAGGCGATTTCTTGGGTTGTTGCTGCGGCACCACGGCCAGCACCGCCGCCTCGATTTCCGCACGCCGCTGCGGCGTGTCGGAGGCCCCCAAATCCAGGAAGAACGAATCGATGACGGCCGAACCCAGCGTCACCACCTTCGCCCAGCTGACATTCGCGCCCGATTCCGCCAGCGCCGCCGCCAAACGACTCAACAGTCCGATCCGGTCCTCGGCCCGCAATTCCAGCAGCACCCGTCCCGGCTCCGCGGTCTCGAACCAGAACACCCGCGGCTGCGCCTGCGCGAACGGACTGGGCTGGGTGCCGCCCGCGTCGCGCTCCTTGCGCGCCAGCACCGACACCAGATCCAGATCACCGTTGATGGCGCGGATCAGTTCCTGACGCAGCAGACCCGGATCCGGCGGATCACCGAAGCGCGGCGCGACCACGAAGGTGTCGATGGCCGAGGAGCCCACACTGGTCAGTTCCGCCGACAGCACCCGCAGCGAGTGCACGGCCAGCACCCCCGCCGCGTCCGAGAGCAGACCCGGGGTGTCGGGCGCGACCACGGTCACGATGTGGTGGTAGCGGCCCTCGCCGGGACGCAGATCCACGTGCACGCCACCGGATTCCGCGCGGCGACGCAGTTCGTCGGGGATGGGTACCGGCTCGGGCAGCGGCTCCCCCGCCATCGCGGTGCGACAGTTGCGGACCAGCTCGCCGATCAGCGAGGCCTTCCATTCGTTCCACACACCGGGCCCGGTGGCCAGCGAATCGGCCTCGGCCAGCGCGTGCAGCAGTTCGAGCAGATGCGGGTCGCCGTCGAGGGCCTCGATCACCATCTTCACGGTGTCGGGGTCGGTGATGTCGCGGCGGGTTGCGGTATCGGGCAGCAGCAGATGCTGACGCACCATCGCCGAGAGCGTCGCGACATCGGAGGGCCACAACCCGAGTCGCCGTCCGATGGATCCGGCCAGTTCCGCGCCGACCACGCTGTGGTCCTCGGCGCGCCCCTTGCCGATGTCGTGCAGCAGCGCGCCCAGCAGCAGCAGGTCCGGGCGGTTGACCCGGGTGGCCAGTGCGCTGGCCTGGGCGACCGTCTCCATCAGGTGGCGGTCCACGGTCCAGGTGTGCATGGCGTCGCGCGGCGGCAGATCGCGCACCACGCCCCATTCGGGAAAGAGCCTGCCCCACAAGCCCGTTCGATCGAGAGCCTCGACCGCGTCGACGGCGCCGCGACCTGAACCCAGCAACGACAGCAGATCGTTGACGGCTTCCTTGGGCCACGGCTCGCGTAGCTCGGGCGCGTCCTCACCGAGCCGGTTGAGCGTGGTCGCGGACATCGGCAGTCCGGTCTGTGCGGAGGCCGCCGCGACGCGCAGGATCAAACCTGGATCGCGTTGCGGGCGGGCATCGCGCGCCAGCACCACCTCACCGGAGTGCTCGACCACCCCCTCATCGAGAGGTCGGCGCACCGGTACGCGGCGCAGGCGTGCGAGCCCGCGCCGCGGCAACGCGTTGGCGGCGGTTCGCAGCCCCACATCGGTGGAGTAGCTGACGGTCCGGGCCGCATCACTGAGGGTGCGGGCCAGATCGAAGCGGTCTCCGATGCGCAGGGCGGCCCCGATCTCGTCGGCATCCTGCGCGCGCAGCTGGTCGCGGGCGCGACCGGCGACGCCGTGCAGTTCGGTGCGCACATCCAGCAGACGGCGATGCGCCTGCTGCAACCCGCCGCCGGGCACATCCGGACCGAGCCCCGGCATGGCGTCGGTCAGTTGTGCGATGGCGAGCGCGTCGAGCAGCTGGATGTCGCGCAGTCCGCCGCGGCCGTTCTTGAGATCGGGTTCGGCACGGTGGGCGATTTCCCCACTGCGGCGCCAGCGGGTCTGGGTCTGCTCGATCAAAAGGTCGAAGCGGGAACGGATTCCGGCACGCCAGTCCCGTCGGACACCGCTGATCAGCAGATTGCTCAGGCCTTCGTCGCCGACGATGTGCCGGGCCTCGAGCATGCCGAGGGCCGCGGTGAGATCGTCGGCGGCGACGCGCAACGCCTGCGGGACGGTGCGCACGCTGTGGTCGAGTTTGATGTGGGCGTCCCAGATCGGGTACCAGAGCTGATCGGCGACTTCGGCGACCCGCGCGGGGTCGATGCCGTCGTAGAGCAGCACCAGGTCCAGATCCGAGTAGGGCAGCATCTCGCGGCGGCCGAGACCGCCGACGGCGACGATGGCCAGTCCGCTGTCGGCGGTGATGCCGACCTCGTGGCCCTTGGTGGTCAACCACAGTTCGTAGAGGTCCACCAGTGCTTCACGCAGTGCCTCGCAGTCGAGCCGGCCGTTGCCGGTGTGCTCGGCGAGCAGTTGGTCGCGGGCCCGGACCAGATCCGAAGCACCGTTGGAAACCTTGTCGGCTCCGGCCTTCTCGTCGCGTCCCTGCTGGATCCCCACAAACCCACCGCCTGTCTGCATTCAGTTCGTCATGTCATTGCGAAACGGGGAGGCCCCGGCTCTCGCCGGTTGGACACCGACGGGAGGCCGGGGCCGCCGCTCGTGCTGTATTCGATTACAGAGCGTCGGAGCCGCGTTCGCCGGTACGCACCCGGATGATCGCGTCGACCGGGGTCACCCAGACCTTGCCGTCACCGATCTTGCCGGTGCGGGCCGCCTCGACGATGACCTCGACGACCTTGTCGACGGAGGCGTCGTCCACGACCACCTCGACCCGAACCTTCGGGACGAAGTCGACGGAGTACTCGGCGCCGCGGTAGACCTCGGTGTGGCCCTTCTGGCGGCCGTAACCCTGGACTTCGCTGACGGTCATGCCGAGCACGCCCGCCTGCTCCAGTCCGGTCTTGACGTCCTCCAGCGTGAACGGTTTGACGATCGCAGTTACCAGTTTCATGTGCGTCATGCCTCCTTGACGGCGGTGGTACGTGCCGTGCCACCCACAGCAGCGAAATCGTATGCCGATTCGGCGTGGTCCGACTCGTCCATGCCCTGGAACTCTTCATCCTCGGTCGCGCGCAGGCCGATGGTGTACTTGATGGCGAGCGCGATGATCAGGGTCATGATGAACGAGAAGGCAAGCACCACACCGGCTCCCACGGCCTGACGCCACAGCTGGTTGAAGCCGCCGCCGTAGAGCAGACCCTGGACACCGGCCGGGGCCTCCTTGGTGGCCACGAGGCCGACCATCAGGGTGCCGATGATACCGCCGACGAGGTGGACGCCGACCACGTCGAGCGAGTCGTCGAAGCCGAACTTGAACTTCAGGCCGACCGCCAGGGCGCAGGCCACACCGGCGACCACACCGATGGCCAGCGCGCCGAGCACGTTCACCGAGGAGCAGGACGGGGTGATGGCGACCAGACCGGCGACCAGACCCGAGGCGGCACCCAGCGAGGTGGCGTGGCCGTCACGGAGCTTCTCGACGAGCAGCCAGCCGAGCATCGCGGAGCAGGTGGCGAAGGTGGTGGTCAGGAAGGTGGAACCCGCGGTGCCGTTGGAGGACAGCGCCGAACCGGCGTTGAAGCCGAACCAGCCGAACCACAGCAGACCGGCGCCCAGCATGACGAAGGGCAGGTTGTGCGGACGCATGGGGGTCTTGGGCCAGCCCTTGCGCTTGCCGAGGACGAGGCACAGCGCCAGACCGGCCGCACCGGCGTTGATGTGGACCGCGGTACCACCGGCGAAGTCGATCACGTGCAGCTTGTTCGCGATCCAGCCACCCTGGTGGATGATGTTGCCGCTGGAGTCGGTGGCGTTGAAGTCGAACACCCAGTGCGCGACGGGGAAGTAGACGAGGGTCGCCCAAACCGCGGCGAACAGTGCCCAGGCGCCGAACTTGAGGCGGTCGGCGACCGCGCCCGAGATCAGGGCGACGGTGATGATCGCGAACATCAGCTGGAAGGCGACGAACACGGTCATCGGAATGGCCGTATTGCCGGCCAGCGGAATTCCGATCGCGTCGGCGGCCTGAATGCCCTTGGACGCGTCCGCGGCCACCGCGGCCTTGGCGTCCGCGCCGATCAGGCCCTTGAGCCCGAAGAACTGGGTCGGATCTCCGATCACGCCGAATTTGTTGTTGCCGAACGCCGTCGAGAATCCGAAGATCGCCCATAGGACGCCAACGATTCCCATTGCGCTGACGCTCATCATGATCATGTTCAGTACGTTCTTGCTACGGACCATGCCGCCGTAGAAGAACGCGAGCCCAGGGGTCATCAACAGCACTAATGCCGAGCTCGCGAGCATCCATGCCGTGTCGCCGGTGTTCGGCAGATCAACGATCGGGTACGCCACCTTTTTGTCCTCCTCATCTACGGCCCCGCAGCAACCTGCGAATAAGCCTGCAATGAGATTGGTGAGTTGGTGTTTCCTCCGTGATCCTGCGGCGTTTCGCGTAGGTGAACGGATGAGATTGCACTGTTGCGGTCAGGTTTCCTGACCCGCGCAGTTGTTACCGACATGTTGTGAGGATGATGTTGAAACGGGTATCGGCGCAGTTCAGGTGGGGTCAGCCGAGGAGGGCGTCGACGAAGGCTCCGGGCTCGAAGGGGGCGAGATCATCCGCACCCTCTCCCAAACCGACCAGTTTGACCGGTACGCCGAGCTCGTGCTGAACCTGGAATACGATGCCGCCCTTGGCAGTTCCGTCCAATTTGGTCAGCGCCACGCCCGTGATGGCGACCACCTCGGCGAAGACCCGGGCCTGCACCAGCCCGTTCTGACCCACCGTCGAATCCAGCACCAGGATGACCTCGTCGACCTTCGCCTGCTTCTCGACGACCCGCTTGACCTTGCCCAGCTCGTCCATCAGACCGGTCTTGGTGTGCAGGCGGCCCGCGGTGTCGATGAGCACCACGTCCACGCCGCGCTCGATACCGGCCGAGACCGCGTCGAACGCGACGGCGGCGGGGTCCGCCCCCTCCTTGCCGCGCACGGTGTCCGCACCGACCCGCTCACCCCAGGTCTGCAACTGATCGGCGGCCGCGGCACGGAAGGTGTCGGCGGCGCCGAGCAGCACCCGGCGGCCGTCGGCGACCAGAACACGCGCCAATTTGCCGGTGGTGGTGGTCTTTCCGGTGCCGTTGACGCCCACCACCAGCAGGATCGAGGGGTGATCGGCGTGCGGCAGGGCGCGGATCGAGCGATCCAGTTCCGGGCGCAGCGCCTCGACGAGCACCTCGCGCAGCACGGCGCGCGCGTCGGCGGCGGTGCGCACGCTGCGGGTGGCCATCTCCTGGCGCAGCCGCTCCACGATGGTCGCGGTGACGGCGGTGCCGAGGTCGGCCATCACGAGGGTGTCCTCGATCTCCTCCCAGGAGTCCTCGTCCAGGTCGCCGCCGCCGAGCAGGCCGAGCAGCGATTTGCCGACCGCGTTCTGCGAGCGGGACAGGCGGCCGCGCAGGCGCTCGAGACGGCCCGAGGTGGGCTCGATCTCGGCGATGGCGGCCTCGGAAACCCCGGCGGGCGCGGCGGTTTCGGGCGCGGTGGTCTCCGGCGCGGCGGTGCGCGCGGCGACGGCGGCCTCCGCGGCGGCGGCGATCTCGGCCGCGGCGACCGCGGCTTCGGCGGCCTCCTCCTCGGCGGCGTCGGACGCCTGCACCTCGGTGGCGGACTCCTCCACCACGGAAGTCTCGGCGGCCGTGCCGGATTCGTCCGGCTCGACCGCCGCCTCGGTGGCTTCGGCTGCGGCGGGCTCGTTTTCGGGTGTGACGACCTCGCTGTCCACCTCGGGTGCGAGTTCGGGCCCCTGGACGGGGTCGGGTAGCCGGACATCGTGGATGGCGCGCTTGGGGGCGTCGCGCGGGATGGCGGCGTCGTCGCCGACGTGGGGCTGGCCCTCGTCGTCGGTGCGTTCGACGCGGACGGGTTCGGGCGCCGGTTTGGCGCCGCCCTGGCTGAAGCTGAATCCGCTCGACGCCTGGTATCCGCCGGACCGGTCGGTCACCTCCTTGGTCTCGGTGACCGGTGCGGTCAGCGAGACGCGGCGGCGCTTGTTCAGGGCGTATCCGGCAACCAGGGCCACGAGCAGCACGGCCGCGATCGCGGCGATCAGGATCCATACTTCTGAGGTCGTCACGCCCCCATCCTTTCAGAGGCATCGGTATTGCCCGATTCACACACCGGCCCCGACGTCGGGCACGGTGTCGTCGGTCACCTGGCTGCGTCATTTATCACAGCGTTCGGCGGCGTTCCCGCAGACACGCCGGGGCGCGGGTCGTGAAGTCCGATAACAACCGACCGGTCTCCATGAGAACGTGCCACAGTGCGGAAGGAGCGGCGAATGCGACACCGAGACAATAGGATCGGCGCTGTGACCGATCGTAATGTGCTTGGGGGACCGCTGGAGGAGTGTGGCACCGATCCTCTCACCGGCTTCTACCGGGACGGATGCTGCAGCACCGGTCCCGAGGATCTCGGTAGCCACACCGTCTGCACGGTGGTGACCGCAGAATTTCTGGAGCACCAGAAGTCGATCGGAAACGACCTGCTCACCCCGCGCCCGGAGAACAACTTCCCGGGTCTGCAACCGGGTGACCGCTGGTGTGTGGTGGCGGTGCGCTGGCTGCACGCCCACGAGGACGGGGTGGCCGCGCCGGTGATACTGGCCGCGACACACGAGAACGCCCTCGAGGTCGTTCCGATGGAGACGCTCCGCAAATACGCCGTCGACGTCCCGAACGACGTCAGCGACCTGCTCTGATCCGGAATCCACTCAGATCCGCGGGGCCAGTGACACCGCGAGATCCCGCAGCCGGATACCGGGCCGGGAGGCCGGAACCAGCAGCGCCCCGGCGACGCGAAATCCGCGTTGCTTGGGCGCGACCAGCCGACGGTGCCGCTGCTCGTAGCGGGTGAGCGCACCGCGCGGATCCCCCGGCGCACCGGCCAGTTCCTCGGCCAGGGTGCGCGCGCCCGCGATGGCCAGGCTGGAGCCGTCGCCGAACAGCGACAGGCTGGATCCGGCGTCGCCGAGCAGGGTGACGCGGCCGCGCGACCAGGTCGGCATGCGGACCTGACTGACGGCGTCGAAGTACAGGTCCGGTGCGGTGCGCACCTGGTCGAGTACGTCGGCGAAGGTTCCGGCCCGGCCCGCGTAGGCGGTCAGCACCAACCGCCGGTGCTGTTCCATGTCGCGGTAGTCGTAGTCCGGCACCCGCTTGCCACGGAAGATGAAGGCGGCCAGGGGTTTCCCGCCCGCCGGATGCACCGACAGCGACAATCCGGGCGAGTTGTACATGACCACCTCGTCGGCCGCGCCGTGCGCGCGCTCGACCGGCAGGGTCGCCACGTAGAAGCCCCGGTGTCGCACGAAGTCCCGTTCCGGGCCGAAGGCCAGTCGGCGCACGGCCGAGTGCAGGCCGTCCGCGCCGACCACGTAGTCGAAGTGCGCGGGTGCGCCCTGTTCGAAGGTGACGCCGACGCGATCGCCGTCGGGTTCGAGGCCGGTGATGCTGTCGCCCCAGCGGATTTCGGCGCGTTCGCGGGCCGCGCGCAGCAGGGTGGCGGCCAGTTCGGCGCGGGAGAGTTCGAATTCGCCGCTGTCGCGCCCGCCGCCGGTGCGGACGCCCGCGCGGGTGCGTCCCTGCGCGTCGACGAACGCGAGCCGGTCGACCCGGGTTGCGGCGGTGCGCAATTCGGCGGCGATGCCCATCGCCTCGACCACGTCGAGGGCGGGTCCGCGCACGTCGACCGGGTTGCCGCTGGAGCGCTGCCCGGTGGCGCGCTCGACGACGGTGACCCGGAAGCCGCTGCGGCCGAGCCAGTAGGCGAGGGTCGAGCCGCCGACGCCGGCTCCGGAGATGAGGACCGAGGTGGTCATGGTGTGCCTCCCGAGAAGATAAGCGGATGAAATTCGTCCGCTTACCCGAATGCTACGCTAACCGGAAGAAATTCGTCCACTCAGTGAGGTGAGGGAGACGGCCGAGAACTTGCGCGCGGACGCCCGCAGCAACCGGGAGGAGATCCTGCGCGCCGCCCTGGAGGTGTTCTGCGAACGCGGCACCGGCGTGGCCATGAAGGACATCGCCGACCGGGCGGGCGTTGGCGTCGGCACGCTCTATCGCCGCTTCCCGGATCGCGACGCCCTGCTCGTCGCGACGGCGCAGAACCACATGCAGCGCATCACCGATCTGGTGGCGACCGCCGCGCGAGAAGAACCGACCGCCTGGCTCGGGCTGTCCCGGGTGCTCTACGAATGCGCCGAAATGCGGCTGGGGGCACAGGCTTCGGCCATCGAGCCCGCCGCGCACGAGCTGGTGCGCGCCGATGCCTGGGTCACCGAGACCCGCGACGCGCTGATCGGGCACCTGCGCCGCCTGACCGAGCGCGCGCACGCGGACGGCGAACTGCGTGCCGAGGTGGGCCTGGCGGATATCGAGGTGCTGATGACGGTGCAGATCTATCCGCGCGACAGCGAGACCTACACCGAGGCGGTGCGCCGCGTGATGGGTTTCGTACTGGACGGCCTACGCACGCACGGTGATTCGACGACCTAGGCCGTCACGCGATTCAGGAGGCGATGCGGTCGAGGTCCGAGCGCAGGTCGTCGGCGATGAGTCTGGCGGCGGCGTGCTGCCAGTCGCGCATGGTGCGCCGCGGCACCTGGTCGGTGAACCAGGTGAGGGCCCGCCGGGATTGCGGGTCCAGGCGGGCGCGCCGGGTGCGGCCACTGTAGGGGCGCAGGCCGACGACGTAGCTGTAGTAGGCGGCGTTGTAGAGCTGCCATTCCTCGCCGGTGTCGAATCCCGTTTCGGCGCGGGGTTTCAGCCGGGTGATGCTCTCCGCGAGCAGGGCTTTGAGTGCGGTGGCCCGGTCGAGCGGGGTGAGGGTGCCACCGCGGGCCGCGAGCCGGGCGTCGACGACGGGCAGGTCGAGCAGTGGGCTGGAGACCAGCCGACCCAGATCGGCGTAGTTGCCGAGGGCGCGGCGAGTGAGCCGGGCCAGATCGTCCTCGTCGAGGTCGGTGATCCGGGTCGCGCAATCGCGGCGGTAGGCGGTGTCGTCCTCGGGCACACCCGTTTCGGTGTCGGGTGCGGATTCGGTGGTTTCGCGCGGCTGGGATTCGATGGCATTGCGCGGCAGTGATTCGGTGGCGCTGCGCAATTCGGCGCGGCGGCGGCGCAGCGGGGTGGCGAGGGTGAGGCGGTCGACTCCGGCCTGAAACGGCACATTGAGCGCCTGCAACGCGATCGCGGTGGCGATCGCCGCGTACAGCAGGGCGACCGAGGCGGTCCGCTCCCCCGTCAGCAGGATCGCGACGGCGGCCTGCCCGCCGAATACGACGGTGGTGAGCACCGCGGCGATGAGGGCGCGAAACATGTCCGGCCGCAGCGCTTCTCCCTCGTCGAAGGCGTCGAGGATGGCGATGCCCGCACCGAGCAGCCCGCCCGGGATCGCCAGGCCCGACAGCATGGCGGTGCTCGGCAGCACGTTGAGTCCGAGCAGGATCAGCGCCACGGCGAGCCCGAGCAGCAGGGAGCCGACGGTGATCAGGGTCGCCGCGGACTGCCGGGCGTCCTCACACCAGTCGGCGTGCCGTCCGAGTACGCCGAGCATGGCGCCGAGCAGGGCGAGCAGGGTCACCGCGCCGAGAACGTAACCGGCGGGCAGGAATCCACCGGCGGCGGGCATGGCGAGCAGCGCGCACAGCGGTAGCAGGGCGACGCGCCACCAGTGGTCGATGCGCGCCACGTAGGGGCCGGGCAGCAGCCGCACGAAGACGCCGCTCCAGGCCAGCACCGGCAGGCACACCAGCACGATGCGCACGCCGTCGAACCAGGGGGCGGTGCCCGCGAGCCGGTCGGCGACCACGGCCCCCGCGTACGCCAGCAGTGCGACTCCGGCTCTGCGTAACACCGCCTTCCGTGGATCGCGCGCCAGCAGATACAAACCGAGCCACCAGGCGACACCGAACGCCACGGCCGAAACCCATACCACGCAGGGAGCGTACTTCCCCGGCACTGGGCTGCGGGTCGCTACAAAGACACTGTATATATGTCTTTACCAGGACTTTTCGCCCTCCGGGCGGGCTCGTCACACCTTCGCATCCGTTCGGCCACATCAAGGTCACGATGTGAGGCAACGGATTTCGCCAGAAGATAGCCGAACTACCCTGCGGCTCAGCCGACTTGCGCGGCGCGACGGCGGCGATGCGCCTTCTGACGACAGGCCGCCGAACAGTAGCGGGCCGGACGACCGGTACCGGTGGCGTGAATCGGGGCAGCGCACATCGGGCAATACGCGGCGGCGGTTTCGTTACGGAAGCCTGTTTCGTCACCGCGCCGGTCGGCGTTCGGAGTTTTCGTCACGCCGGGTCGCGGGGGCCGGACCCGCAGGGTCTCCAGGATCAGCGCTGTGGGACGGGACAATTCGGCGCCTTCGGCGAGTCGCTGTACCGCGATGCACCCGGTGTAGAGCGCCATCAGGTCCGACAGCGCGAGGTCATCGCGGACCGCGCCCTGCCGCTGCGCCGCCATGAGCAGTCCGGACAGCGCCACCCGTAGCCGCTCCCCCGCGTCCCGGATCAATTCCCGAGGCCAGCCGTCGCTGGTGAGCATGTCGCACAGCGCCTGATTGCGGCACGAGGACAGGATCAGTTCGGTGCAGAACGCGAAGAACGCGCTGCCCGGATCCGTGGTGTCGCGCAGCCGCAGGGCGACGGCCGTGAGCCGGTCCATCCGCTGCTGCATGACCGCTTCCAGCAGTGCGGTTTTGGTGGGAAAGTGCCGGTAGACGGTCCCCGCGCCGACACCCGCACGCCGCGCCACCTCCGCGAGGGAGACCGATGCGCCACGTTCGGACAATGCGCGATCGGCAGCGGCGAGAACCAGCGCCCGATTGCGCCGCGCGTCCGCACGCAGCACCGACGCGGGCGCCGGCAACACCTCAGCCTCGGTCGATACCGATACCGGCGCGCGCGACGCCGACGCGCGCCCGCGTAGCTCCGACGTACGCTCGGCCACCACCGACCCGGGGGCCGCTGACCCCGCGGCGGATCGGGGCGGGGCGACGGGGCGCGCCGGAGGGGGCGGGGTGCGGGTTCCGGTGAACGCGGGCATTTCGTTACGCACGTCCTTTCCGACTGTGGCGCAGTGCGATCCGCGCGGCCTACCGTCCCGGATACGGGTCGATCCACCCGAATACTACCGAGGAAAGCCGAGGGGAACATGTCTGTTCAGCACGATCTCGTCCTGGTCACCGGGGCGACCGGTAAGCAGGGCGGCGCCACGGCACGCCGATTGCTGGCCGCCGGACGGCCGGTGCGAATCCTGGTGCGCGACGCCGATTCTCCCGCCGCGCGTGAACTCGCCGCAGCGGGAGCGCAATTGGCGGTCGGGGATTTCGACGAGCCCGACACCCTGCCCGCCGCGCTGGCGGGAGCCGGTGCGGCACTGCTGGTTCCGCCCGCGGCGATGGGCCCGCAGGGTTGGGACGACGAGCTCGAGGTGCGTCGCGGTTCCGACTTCATCGCGGCGGCCCGCGCGGCCGGGGTCGGGCACGTGGTGTTCACCGGTGTCGGGGCGTTCGACGACGACGAGGAGTCGCTCGCGCGTGGGAAGCGCCTGATCGAGGAGGTGTTGCGCACCAGCGGACTGCGCTGGACCGTGCTGCGCCCGGCGCGCTTCATGGAGAACTACTTCATGCAGAACTATCCCGTGGATGGGATCACCGGTGACACCAACCGCCACATGTTCCCGCCGGATCGCCCGTTGCAGGTGATCGCGGTCGACGATGTCGCGGCCTTCGCGGTCCGGGCCTTCGCGGATCCGGATCGCTACCACGGTCGAATCCTGGAGTTGGCGGGCGACGATCTCACGCCGACTGCCGCCGCGGCGTTGATCAGCGCGCATCTCGGTCGGCCGATCCACTACGAGGAGATCTCCGAGGAGGAGGTCACCAGAACCCTCGGTCCGAAGATCGGTCTGCTCCGGCGGCGCGCCCGCACCGCCCGTGGCTGGCATGCCGACATCGAGGCACTGCGCGTGATCCACCCGGAGCTGCGCACTCTCGACACCTGGCTGACGGAATCCGGTGCGGCCCGGCTGAAGTCGCTGCTGGACGGTTAGCCCGGGGGCAGTGCGCGCAGTGCCGCACCGAGTTCGAGGATGCTCGCCGGGTCGTTCAGGGAGCGGCCGGTGAGTTCTTCGATGCGGCGCAGGCGGTAGCGGACGGAGTTGGGGTGCAGGAACAGGCGGCGGCCGGTGTCGGCGGCGGAACCGCCTGCGGCGTACCAGGTTCGGAGGGTGTCGAGCAGGCGGTGGCGTTCCTCGTGGGGCAGGGCGAGAAGCGCACCGAGGTGGACTCGGACCAGACGGTCGGCTTCGACTGGGGCGGCGGCGATGACCATGGCGAGGGGGTCGTCGTCGAAGCGGGCGACGCCGGAGCGACGCGGGCCGAGGCCGGTCAGGGCGAGGCGGGCGAAGCGCAGCGCCTGCGGGGTTTCGGGCAGGGCGTCGTAGGGCGGGCTGATGCCGACGCGGGCGCGGTGTCCGCGCAGTGCGGTGAGGGCGCTGGCCTCACCGGTTTCGGGGAGGGCCAGCACGCCGATCTGCTGGTCGGGCAGCAGTCGCCAGGCCGAGGTGATGTGGCGGGCGCGCAGCGCGGTTTCGATGCCGGGCAGGGCTTCCCGGCCGGGGGCGGGGACGTCGGCGGCGACCACGACGTAGGGGCCGGTGGGTGGCAGGCCGAGGATGCGGGTGGCCTCGCCGAGGGTGGCGGGGTCGGCGATGACGCCGGTGAACAGCGCCTCGACCAGTACGGAGCGTTCGTGTTCGCGTTGCAGCAGCAGTTCGGCGCTCTGCTCGCGGTAGGCGCCCGCGACCGCGACGGAGTAGTCACCGGCCAGCGCCCACACCTCGGCGGCGAGTGCGACCAGGGCGGCGTCGGTGACGGCGGGGTGCCGCCGGGCCTCGGCGACGAGTTCCGACCACAGGAATTCGAAGCCGATCCGGAAGGCGTGCAACGTTTCCGCGAGTGGCACGCCCTGTCGTGCGCGCAACCGCCCGGTCTCCTTGGGCGGTTCCGGGTCGATGGGAGCGGAGGTGGTGAAGTGCCGCACCATCAGCGTGAGGTTGCGGGTGCAGGAGGTGCGGATGGACTCGAAGGGCACCTGGGCTTCGTTGCGGTAGCTCTCGAGTTCGACCTGAAACCGCTGGGCCAGCCGCACTCCGAGATCGTCGATGCGGGCGAGCAGGGTGTCGGCCACCTCGACGATCTCCGCGGACGGTGTCGGACGCTGCATCACCGGAGCTTAATCGTGGTCTGTTTGTCGCCGAGGACAATCGGCCCGGTTCACCTGCTGTCCGTCCGGCCATGGCCGCCGGGCCGCGCCGCCTCGACAATGGGTCGATGTTCTCCTTCACCAGCGCCGACGGCGTCGTGATCCAGGTGCGCGGCTGGCTGCCCGAGCAGGGCGCCCCGCGCGGCATCGTGCAGATCGCGCACGGCATGGGCGAGTACGCAGCCCGCTACGACCATGTGGCACAACGGCTTACCGCCCAGGGCTTCGCCGTGTACGCGGACGATCATCGCGGCCACGGGCACAGCATGACCGGCACGCCGGGCGATCTCGGCGCCGACGGCTGGAATCTGCTCGTGGCCGATCTGGTGACGCTGACCGGCCTACTGCGGCAACGGCATCCGGAGCTGCCACTGGTGTTGTTCGGGCACAGTCTCGGTTCGTTCGCCGTGCAGCACTACATTCTCGACCATTCGGCGCTGGTCGACGATGTGGTGTTGTGCGGGACGACAGCGGTGGACGGGCTGTTCGCGAATATCGCGGCGGCGGACGGTGATCTGCTCGCCCTGTTCAATGCCCGCTTCCAGCCGACCCGCACCGATTCGGACTGGCTGAGCCGCGACGAGGCGCAGGTGGATGCCTATGTCGCGCATCCGTGGTGCGGCTTCGAGATCGACGCGACGAGTATGGCGCAGCTGGCCGAGGTGGCGAGTACGCGGCTGGCGCACCCGGTGACGGTGCCGACGGAGCTGCCGATCTATGTGATGGTCGGTGATCAGGATCCGCTCAATGACGGTCTGCGCCTGAGTGATCTGCTGGTGGACCGCTATCGCGAGGCCGGGCTCACGGATGTCACCTATCGGGTGTATCCGGGAGCCCGGCACGAGATTCTCAACGAGATCGATCGCACGCGGGTCGAGGACGACCTACTGGCCTGGATTACCAGGGATCAGTTCAGCGCGCCGTTGTAGTCGGGGAGCTTGAAGGTCTGCAGGGCGTAGCCGCCGGACAGATCCGAATCGCTGTTACCGATATTGGCGACGATGGTGTAGCCCTGGCCCTGGATCGAGGCGCGGGTCGCGGTCTTGTAGGACGCGAGCGCCGCGGCACCGCTGGATCCGGTGGTGGGTCCGGCGCCGTAGACGCCGTCGACCGGGTAGCCGACCGCGAGCAGGTTGGCCTGGCTGTAGACATTGAGCAGCGAGGGGCGGCCGGTCACGTAGAACACGGACGCGCCCTGGCTCTTCGCGTACTGCGCGACCGCCAGGATGGCGGGGATGGCCGGGATGATCGGCTGCGGGTTGTAGCTGGTCTCGAGCACCGTGTTGTCGATGTCGAAGACGATGGCCGGCTTGGTGGCGCCGGGGATGGCGGTGGTCAGGTAGGTCTGGGCCGCCGCCGCGATGGGCGCGATATCGGCGAGCCACTGGGCCTGGCTGGGCTTGCTGCCGCCCGAGCCGGAACCGCCTGAGCCAGAGGCAGATCCGGTGCCTCCGGACAGTGAGGAGGAGCCGGAGTCGGCGAGGGCGGCCGGCACGGGCAGGGCGAGGCCGACGGCGACTCCGGCGGCCAGGACAACGAGGGAACGTCTCATGACCCCGGGACCGTAGTGGCACCACAGTGCGACGCGCACGCGTTTCACTCTGCTGGACTCGAGAATTCCCGCTCACCGGGACAGTCCCCGGCCCGAGTGGATCCGCCCCGGTCACCCGGGCAGAATATCCGGATCGGTCCCGGTCGGGCGGGGCCGTGGCTACTGCGTCGCTCCCACCAGATTCTCCCCGCGCATGCGTTGCGAGATCACTTGGGTGATGCCGTCTCCGCGCATGCTGACGCCGTAGAGGGCGTCCGCGATCTCCATGGTCGGCTTCTGGTGGGTGATGACGATCAGCTGGCTCTTCTCGCGCAGTTGCTCGAACAGTCCGATGAGGCGGCGCAGGTTGGTGTCGTCGAGGGCGGCCTCGACCTCGTCCATCACGTAGAACGGCGAGGGGCGGGCGCGGAAGATCGAGACCAGGAAAGCGACTGCGGCCAGGGACTTCTCGCCACCGGACAGCAGTGAGAGCCGCTTGACCTTCTTGCCCGGCGGGCGGGCTTCGACTTCGACGCCGGTGCTGAGCATGTCGCCGGGGTTGGTGAGCAGCAGGCGGCCTTCGCCGCCGGGGAACAGTCGCCCGAACACGCCGGTGAATTCGCGTTCCACGTCCTCGTAGGCCTCGGTGAACACCTGCAGGATGCGGGCGTCGACCTCGGCGACCACGTCCATCAGGTCCTGGCGCGCCTTCTTGACGTCCTCGTGCTGGGTGTTGAGGAAGGTGTAGCGCTCCTCGAGGGCCGCGAACTCTTCCAGCGCAAGGGGATTCACCTTGCCGAGGGTGGTGAGGTCCTTCTCGGCGCGTTTGGCGCGGCGCTCCTGGGTGGCGCGGTCGTAGGGCATGGGCTGCGGTTCGGTGACGGCTTCGCCGCGTTCGCGCGCCTGCTCGTACTCCATCAGCTCCAGCGCGGAGGGCGGCATCGGGACGTCGGGGCCGTATTCGGCGATGAGGTCCTCGAGGCTGACGCCGAACTGTTCGGAGATGGTGGTCTCGACCTGTTCGATGCGCAGCGCGGCCTGGGCGCGGGCCACCTCGTCGCGGTGCACGGTGTCGGTGAGCTGCGAGAGGGTGGTGGTGAGGGCGCGGGCGCGCTCCTTGGTCTGTTCCACCTGTGCCGCGAATTCGCCACGGCGGCGCACGAGTTCGTCGCGGCGGGCGGCGGCCTGGATCACGACCTGCTCGAGTTCCACGGCGATCTTGTCCGCGGAGTCGGCGACGACGGCGGCCACGGCGGCGGCCTGACGGCGGGCGGCGTGCGCGCGTTCGGCGCGGGCCCGGTTCTCGCGTTCGGCGCGGGCGGCGCGGCGCAGCGAATCCGCCTTGCCGCGTACCGATTCCGCGCGTTCCTCGGCGGTGCGCACGGCCAGCCGGGCCTCGACCTCCATGGAGCGGGATTCGGCAAGCGCGGCGGCGGCCTCCTCGCGGGCGTAACCGGCGGTCTCGGTGCCCGCGGCCTCCGGATCCATGTCGGCCTGTTCGTTTTCGGCGTTGCGCAGCCGATCCTCGAGTTCGGCGAGCTTGGCGAGGGTGTCCTCGCGGCCGGTCTCGGCATCGGCGCGCTGGGCCAGCACCCGGTCGCTCTCGCGCTGTGCGGTGCGCGCGGACTGGCCGAGCCGCCCGAGCCGGTCGTAGATGGCGACCAGGGCCTGGTCGGATTCGTGCAGGGCGAGCAGCGAGTGGTCGACGGAGTCCTTGCGGTCGGTCTGTTCGGCGAGCGCGCCGGACAGTGCCGCCTCGAGTTGCTCGGCCTGCCGCTGCCAGGAGGCGAGTTCGGTGATGGCGGCGTCGATTTCGGCCTGCACCTCGAGCTGGCTGGGCACCCGATCGGAGCCGCCGAGCACCCAGCCGGTGCCGGTGAGATCGCCGTCGCGGGTCACCACGCGCAGTTCCGGTCGGGCGGCGATGACCTGCGCCGCGGCGGCCAGATCGTCCACGACCGCGATACCGGTGCTCAGCGCGCCGATGGCGGCACGCAGGTGCGCCGGGCAGTCGAGCACCTCGGCCAGCCAGCGCGCACCGGCCGGTAGTCGCGAATCACCCTGCCCGGCAGCGGA
Source organism: Nocardia sp. NBC_00511 (assembly GCF_045161165.1). Lineage (NCBI taxonomy): Bacteria > Bacillati > Actinomycetota > Actinomycetes > Mycobacteriales > Nocardiaceae > Nocardia > Nocardia sp. NBC_00511. The sequence goes on along the minus strand of NZ_CP107849.1, from coordinate 478,297 downwards.
ATTAGCCGAGCCCGTCATATCACCGACGACGCCGTCGGCGCCCGGGGTGGTGAAAACCAGTGCGGCACGGCCACCGTCGGCGACTTTCAGCGCGTGCACGGCGGCGTGCGCGCTGGGCCCGGTGTCGGCGGCGACGGCGTCGGCGAGCGGTCCGAGGGCCGCCGCGACCGCCGCCTGGTAGCCGCCGTGCACCCGCAGCAGTCCCGAGAGCGGTCCGAGCAGTCCGTCGGCGCGGTTCTCCAGCAGCCAGGCCGCACCGTCCTTGCGGCGCAGGCCCATGTTCAGCGCTTCGATGCGCGCACCGAGCGAGGCCACCCGTTTACCGGCCTCGCGGTCCTTCTCGCGCAGTTCGGTGACCCGCTGATCGGCCAGCGCCAAGGCTTGCGCGGCGTGCTCGTACTGGGTGTCGAGGCCTTCCTCGCCCGCGTTGAGTTCGTCCAATTCGCTTTGGACGGACTCGAATTCGGCGTTGGCCTCCTCGCCGCGGCGACGGGCCTCGGTGATGGCGGTGGACATGCGGGCGATCTCGCCGTCCACCGATTGCGCGCGGGAGCGCAGGGTGTCGACCTGGCCGGAGAGCCGGGCCAGTCCTTCGCGCCGGTCGGCGATGGCGCGCACGGCGGCCAGGTGGGCCTGTTCGGCGGCCTTGGCGGCCTGTTCGCGTTCGTAGAGCTGGTCGCGGGCGGCTTCGAGGGTTTCGGTGGCCATCTCGACGGCGGCGAGCAGTTCGGCCTCTTCGAGTTCGACTCGCCCGGCTTCGCGCTCGAGCTGTTCGGGATCGCGGCCCTCGCCGGTCGGTTGCTCGATGGTGAGATTGCGGGCCCGATCGCGCGCGATCCGGATAGTGGCATTGACACGTTCGGTCAAAGCGGACAGCTGGAACCAGGTCTGGGCGGCGGCCTCGGCGCTCGGGGTCAGCCGCGAGAGCTCGAATTCCTGCTGCGCCAGTGCGGCATTGGCGGCATCCATCTCGGCCTGCACGGTGACCTGCTGCTCGCGCGCGTAGGCCTCCTTGCTCTGCTGGCTCTCGAGTTCGCGGCGGCGGCTCACCAGATCGTCGGCGGCCAGCCGCAATCGGGAATCTCGCAGTTCGGACTGCACGGTGGCGGCGCGGCGGGCCACCTCGGCCTGGCGACCCAGCGGTTTGAGCTGACGGCGCAGTTCGGTGGTGAGGTCGGCGAGCCGCGCCAGGTTGGCCTGCATGGCGTCGAGCTTGCGGACCGCCTTCTCCTTGCGGCGACGGTGCTTGAGCACGCCCGCCGCCTCTTCGATGAAGGCGCGGCGGTCCTCGGGCCGGGATTCCAGGATCGCCGAGAGCCGACCCTGACCGACGATGACGTGCATTTCGCGGCCGATACCGGAGTCGCTCAACAACTCCTGCACATCCATCAGGCGGCAGGTGTTGCCGTTGATCTCGTATTCGCCCGCGCCGTCGCGGAACATGCGCCGGGTGATGGACACCTCGGAGTAGTCGATGGGCAGCACGCCGTCGGTGTTGTCGATGGTCAGCGTGACCTCGGCCCGGCCCAGCGGCGCGCGGCCCGTGGTGCCGGCGAAGATGACGTCCTCCATCTTGCCGCCCCGCAGCGCCTTCGCGCCCTGCTCACCCATGACCCAGGTGAGGGCGTCGACCACGTTCGACTTGCCGGACCCGTTGGGGCCGACCACGCAGGTGATCCCCGGCTCGAATCGCAATGTCGTCGCGGACGCGAAGGACTTGAAGCCCTTCAGCGTCAGACTCTTCAGGTGCACAGCGGCTCAGCGTACCCGGAACCTGCTGATTGCTCCGAGTATGCCGGACATCGCGTCTCACCCGGCCGGGTTTGCTACCGCGGGCGGGCGTGCCGCCAGGCGGTGGATTCCCAGCCCATGACGATCCGGAAGACCAGCACCGCACCCCAGGGTCCGATCACCCAGATCGGCCAGGGATAGACGAATTCGCCCGCGGCCAGCGAGATCACGGCCCAGATGGCGAGGTTGAGCAGGCTCACGGCAAGCCAGGCGCCGCCCTCGATGCGCTGCCAGATCGGCAGTCGCGCCGCCGGGTTGCGCTGCGCGGCACTGGCCTTCGTCAGTTTCGCGGCACTGGTCTTGGACAGTTTCGGCAGGTCTCCGAGCACCAGCGGGAGGTCTTCGCGGATCGGCGTCGTGTAGACGCGGGTGAGTCGCTCGTTGTATTCGGTGAGGTCGAGGCGGCCGTCGGTGAGGTGGCGGCCGAGCAGGTCGGCGATCTCGGCGCGCTCGGCGTCGGAGGCGCGGGTGCCGGTGGTGATGTCCATGTCGAGCCCTTTCGGCCGATCATTTCCAGTACGTTCCACAATGGAACATGAACACAGGATATTCCTCCACAATGGAATGTCAAGAGCTGGAAGTGAGGGCAGGTGCCAGCACATTTGCCAGCAGGCCGGACGCGATGAGATGGTTAGGGCCAGTTCTCGGACAAGGAGTCATCGTGGACCTCGACTGGTCGCCTGCCGATCTGGCATTTCGTGATGAAGTGCGCGGCTTCCTCGACGAAAAGTTAACCGACGATCTGCGGCGGGCGGGACGGCTGGCGACCAGCGTCTACCCCGATCACGAGGCCAGCATGCAGTGGCAGCACATCCTGCACGCGCGCGGCTGGGCCGCCCCCGCGTGGCCGGTGAAGTTCGGTGGCTGCGACTGGAGCCTCACCCAGCACTACATCTTCGGCCGCGAATGCACCCTCGCCGGCGCACCGAACCTGTCCCCCATGGGAATTCGGATGGTCTCGCACGCCATCATGGCGTTCGGCACCCCGCAGCAGCACGAGTTCTTCCTGCCGCGCATCCTCACCGGCGAGGTGTTCTTCTGCCAGGGCTACTCCGAGCCGGAAGCGGGCTCCGACCTGGCGTCGCTGTCCATGGCCGCGGTCGCCGACGGCGAGGACCTGGTGGTGACCGGTTCCAAGATCTGGACCACGCACGCCACCGAGGCCAACTGGATCTTCGCGCTGGTGCGCACCTCGAAGCTGGAGCGCAAACAGCAGGGCATCACCTTCGTGCTGATCGATATGCGCACGCCCGGCATCGAGATCCGCCCGCTGGTGATGACCTCGGGCGAACAGGTGCAGAACCAGGTGTTCTTCGATCAGGTGCGGGTGCCGAAGGCGAATGTGCTGGGCCGCATCGACGACGGCTGGACGGTCGCCAAGTTCCTGCTCAACTTCGAGCGCGGCGGCGGCGCGGCGGCCCCGGCCCTGCAGGTGATGGCCGAGGAGCTGGCGCAGGCCGCCGCGACCCAGGTGGCCCCGAACGGCGGTGCGCTGATCGATGATCCGGCCTTCGCCGCCAAACTGGCCGATGCCCGGCTGCGCGCGGATGTGCTCGAGATCCTCGAATACCGCACCCTGGCACTGGTTTCCAGCGGCAAGGACCCGGGTCCGGCCGCCTCCACCATCAAGATCCTCGGCACCGAGCTGAGCCAGGTGCTCACCGAGCTCGCCCTGGAGGCCGCCGGTCCGCGCGGTCGCGCCTATCAGCCGCACGCCGCCATGCCCGGTGGCCCGATCGCCGATTTCACCGCGCCCGCGGACGGTTTCGTCGCGGGCGAGGAGTGGCAGGCGGTCGCGCCGCTGCGGTATTTCAACGACCGCGCCGGTTCGATCTACGCCGGCTCCAACGAGATTCAGCGCAACATCATCGCCAAAGCCACGCTGGGACTGTGACCATGGACTTCTCTTTCACCGCCGAACAAGAACTGCTCCGCGACACGGTCACGGACTTCCTGGCCGCGCGCCACGATCTCGACGGCAGCCGGGCGGCCGCCCGGTTCGGCGCGGGTCGTCAGCCCGAGCTGTGGCGGGCGCTGGCCGACGAGGTCGGGATTCTGGGTGCGAGCCTGCCGGAGTCGGTGGGCGGCATCGGCGGCGGGCCCGTCGAGACGATGATCATCGCGGAGGCGCTGGGCGCGGCCCTGGTGCTGGAACCGTATGTCGACACCGTGGTGGTCGGCGGCGGCCTGCTGCGCCGCGCCGCCGGCAAGCGCGCCGAGGACCTGCTGTCCGGGATCGCCGCCGGGGAGGTGATCATCGGATTCGCAGCGCTGGAACCGCGTTCCGGCTACGACTACACCGCGATCGCCACCACCGCCGTCCGCGACGGCGACGACTGGGTGCTGTCCGGCGACAAGACCGTGGTGACCGCCGCGCCGGTGGCCACCCACCTGCTGGTGACCGCGGTCGTCGACGGTGAAACCGCCGTCTTCGCGGTCGACTTCGAGGCGGCGAACCCGCCCGCCGGACTCACCGTGCGCCCGTACCGCACCATCGACGAACGCCAGGCCGCCGACCTGGCCTTCGACCAGGTCCGGCTGCCCGCCGACGCCCTGCTGCTCACCGACGCCGACGCGGCGGTCGCCGCCACCCTCGACGAGGCCATCGCCGCGGTCTGCGCGGAAGCGGTCGGGGCCATGCGCAAGGTGGTCGCCGACACCGTGGCCTACAGCAAGCAGCGCCAGCAGTTCGGTGTCCCCATCGCCAGCTTCCAGGCCCTGCAGCACCGCATGGTCGACATGCTGCTGGAGCTCGAACAGGCCGTGGCCGCAACCTATCTGGTCACCCTGAAACTCGATGCCGCGCCCGCCGACCGGGCGCGCGCCGCCTCTGCCGCCAAGGCCACCATCGGTCGCGCGGCCCGCCGCATCGGCCAGGAGTCGGTGCAGTTGCACGGTGCGATGGGCATGACCGAGGAACTGCCGATCGGTCATTTCTTCAAGCGGCTCACCGCGGTCCAGTACGAGTACGGCACCACCGACCAGCACATCGCCCGCTACGCCGCGCTCACCCGCCCGTAGCGGTTCCCGCACCTCGGCTCAGGGGTGATCCGGTGCGGTGAACGGGTTCCGGCGGATCCGCGTGTCGGCTCCGCCGGAACTCGGCGCGCCGCAATCGCTTCCCGGCGCGCCGCAATCCCTCAGCGTCGATGTCGTCCACTCGCGACCGCGGGTGTTCGATCGCCGTACCGCACCAGACCGGGGTTGGACGCGGCCACGTCACGCGCCGATTTCCGCACGGCCAGCACGATTACCAGCGTCAATGCGGGCCCTGTGACAAAACACAGCACACCGAGCGCGATCAGTACGACAGTTCCCACGACCGGATTATTGTCCCCCGCGCAGCAATTCGCACAATTTCAGCAACCTGTTCCAGAACTCGGATTCCCGCCACCGACGCCGCCGCGGCCGGCACCCCACCGGGTTAGCCTCGGACGTGCGAACTCTCGAACGCGCGGGCCTGCACCGCCCACCCGTCCTCACCCTCACGGTCTTCATCGCCACCACGATCATGACCGTGGTCCAGTCGCTGCGACCGGGCACACCTCAGCAACTCGAACGCACCCTCGCCGGACTGCCGCAACAGAGCGCCTCACGGGCGCAGTGAAAGCTCCACCAGCGGAACGTCATCGATGCTGCCGCCGATCGCGGCCTCGATGATGCCGCTGAGTTCGCGGTAGGCGGCCGGGTGGGCGATCTGGTATCCGGCCAGCACCATGTGGGCCTGTTCCGGCGGGAGGACGCGGGCGCGGGCCGGGACCCGGTAGTGGAAGCCGAGGGTGATGCGGCAGTTCGGGTCGGCGCGCAGGTTGCGGTACCACTGTGCGCCCGTGCCGAATCCGGAGGCGACGATCACCGTGGCCGGGTCGGGGCGGTCGACCGTTTCCAGGGCGACGAAACGACGCTGGCCGGTTTTGCGGCCGTGGTGTTCGAGGAGTAGCAGGCGGCTGCCGAACAGGAAGCCCAGGCGCGCGCGGAACAGGGCGATGGGGGCTCGGACGAACCATCTGGTGCGCAGTAGTCGGGCGGCGATCTGCGCGGTGCTCATGTATCCAGCGTAGGCGCGGGTGCGGGCGGACCGAAGGGGCCGGAGCGTAAAGATGGGGGCGTAAAAGATGATTGACACGGCCGGGGCGCTGTGGCTGGCTTGCGGTATGCCCAGCGGTGAACGAACCGGCGTGCTCCGGATCGCGGCGGTCGCCGACCTGCACATGCGGGAGTCGATGCGCGGTGAATTCCGGCCTGCCTTCCGGAAACTCGACGAGCACGCCGACATCCTGCTGCTGGCAGGCGATCTCACCAACGGCGGCACCCTGCGCGAGACCGAACTGCTGTGCGCGGAGATCGCCGACCTCCCGGTGCCGGTCGTGGCGGTGCTCGGCAATCACGACCACGACCGCCGCCTGGGTTACCGAATCTCGGTGCGGCTCAGGGAACTCGGCGTGCACATGCTGGACGGGGAGGCGATCACGCTGCCGCTCAATGGAATCCGGCTCGGCATCGCCGGGGTGATGGGCGGCAGTGGCGGATTCCCCGGCCACCCCGGCAATCCCGAGGAGGGCAGCGTCGAGCACCGCGCCCGTTTCCGGCGCGGCCCCGTGGATGCCGCCCGGTTGCGCGCGAGCCTGGACTCCCTCGACGCCGACATCGGTGTCGCCCTCACACATTTCGCACCCGTGGTCGACACCCTGGTGGGCGAGCCCCCGAAGATCTACCCCGGTCTCGGCTGTCACGAACTCGCCGAGGCGATCGACGACGGCGGCGCGGTCCTGGCCGTGCACGGGCATGCCCACGGCGGCACCGAATGCGGCCGCACCCCACGCGGTGTCGAGGTCCGCAATGTCTCCTTCTCGGTGATCAAGGCGCCCTACCGGGTGTACCGGGTCACGGCTCCGCAGTAGCTCCTTTACCTCGCCGCCACGCAATCCGGACCGCCCCTTACGGTTTTCGGACGCCCGGCGCCGGACAGTCGCGGCAGGGCTCGGCGTTTCGTCCACCAAACCCGCTGTTACCTGCAGGTTTCACTCCCCCGACGCGATTCGATATTGACGTAGTCTGCACACGTGAATCGTCGGCCGACCGTCGTATCCTGCACGTATGCATGCCGCTCAGATGGCCGAGGAATACCCGGTGATCGACTTGGACTCCGACGCGATCGACGCGGCGAGGCTGCTGGCCGAACATCGGCTGCCGGGGATCCTGGTGACCGACGCGAACGGCGCGCCGCATTCGGTGCTGCCCGCCTCGCAGGTGGTGCTGTTCATCGTGCCCAAGTACGTGCAGGACGATCCGTCGCTGGCGGGGGTGCTCAACGAGTCCATGTGCGGTCAGGTGGTGAAGCGGTTGCGCGGCAAGAAGGTCCGCGACGTGATCCCGGAGCGGCTCACCAGGATTCCGGCGGCGAAGGCCGACGACAATATCGTCGAGGTGGCGGCGTTGATGGCGCGGTACAAGTCGCCGCTGGTGGCCGTGCAGGACGGGAAGCGGCTGCTCGGTGTGATCACCGCGTCGCGGCTGCTGGAAGTGGCGCTGGCCTGTTGAATCCGCCGGGGCGGCGGACATGACGGCCGTCGCCATCGGGGTCTTCGTGATCGCCTACGCGCTGATCGCGTCGGAGAAGGTCAACAAGACCGCCGCCGCGCTCGGCGGAGCGGGAGTGGTGGCCGCCCTCGGCATCGTCGACTCCGACGACGTCTTCTACTCGCACGCGACCGGCATCGACTGGAACGTCGTGTTCCTGCTGCTGGGCATGATGATCATCGTCGGCGTGCTGCGCCAGACCGGCGTCTTCGAATACCTGGCCATCTGGGCGGCCAAGCGCGCCAAGGGTTCCGCGCTGCGGGTGATGATCCTGCTGGTGCTGATCACCGCCACCGGTTCGGGCTTCCTCGACAATGTCACCACGGTGCTGCTGATCGCCCCGGTGACGCTGCTGGTGTGCGAGCGCCTGGAGGTGGGGCCGGAGCCGTTCCTGATCGCGGAGGTGCTGGCCTCCAATATCGGCGGCGCGGGCACCCTGATCGGTGATCCGCCCAACATCATCATCGGCAGCCGGGCGGGCCTGTCGTTCAACGATTTCGTGCTCAACACCACCCCGATCGTGCTGATCGCCCTACTGGTCTTCACGCTGCTGCTGCCCCGGCTGTTCCGCGGCAGCTTCGATGTCGATCCGGAGCGGGCCGCCGACATCTTGGCCCTCGACGAGCGCGAGGCGATCCGCGATCCGCGCCTGCTGGTGAAATGCGCGATCGTGCTGGCCGCGGTATTCGCGGGATTCCTCGGCCACGGCGTCTTCCACCTGGAACCGTCGGTGGTGGCATTGCTGGGCGCGGGTGCGCTGGTGCTGATTTCCGGTCTGCCGCAACGCGATTACCTGTCGTCGGTGGAATGGGAGACGCTGCTTTTCTTCGTCGGACTGTTCGTGATGATCGGCGCGCTGGTGAAAACCGGGGTGATCGCGCACCTGGCGAAATCCGCGACCGAACTCACCGGCGGAAACGCCCTGACAGCAACCATGCTGATACTGGTGGTGTCGGCCGTGCTGTCGGGTGTCATCGACAACATCCCGTACGTGGCGACCATGAGCCCACTGGTGGCCGAACTGGTGGAGCACGTCGACCATCCGGCGCAGGCGGACGCGCTGTGGTGGGCGCTGGCACTGGGCGCGGATTTCGGTGGCAATCTCACAGCAGTCGGGGCCAGCGCGAATGTGGTGATGCTCGGGATCGCCCGGCGCTCGGATCATCCGATCTCGTTCTGGGATTTCACCAGCAAGGGCATCGTGGTGACGGCGGTGACCGTGGCGGTGGCCGCACCCTATCTGTGGCTGCGATATTTCGCATTCGCCTGACCTGCAACAAAGGCCACATTACGGACAACTTCTGTGTGGCGATTGGGAATTTCACCGACTGCTGTTCAACAATGGCAGCCGCCATGTCCATATCCAGTACCGATCAGCCGACCGCACCGGGCAGCGACCGCGAGGACGCCCCCGGCGCTCCCGCCAGCCCCGGTTCCTACCGGCTGGATCTGGACGGACTACGCGGGGTGGCTATCGCGCTGGTGGTCGCCTTCCACATCTGGGCGGGCCGGGTCTCCGGCGGCGTCGACGTCTTCCTGGTGCTGTCCGGGTTCTTCTTCGCCGGAATGCTGCTGCGCCGCGCCGACTCCGGTGCGGTGGGCGTGCTGACCACCGTGCGCCGCACGCTGCGGCGACTGCTGCCCGCCATGATCGTGGTGCTGGCCGCGGTGGTGGTGGCCGCGGTCGTGCTGCTGCCGCACACCCGCTGGTCGGATATCGCGGGCCAGACGCTGGCTTCGCTGTTCTACTACCAGAACTGGTATCTGGCGCTGTCGTGGTCGGACTATCTGGCCGCCGACCCGTCGGTGAGCCCCTTGCAGCACCTGTGGTCGATGTCGGTGCAGGGTCAGCTGTATCTGGCGCTGCTGCTGAGCATCGCGGGCGCGGCCTGGCTGCTGCGCCGGGCGATGGACGCGGGCGCGTGGAAGCTGGCGCTCACCCGGCCGTGGCTGCGGCGCGCGGGCCAGGACGGCGTGCTGCGCATGGTGGTCGCGGTGCTGTTCGCGGGCGTCGCGATCGCCTCGTTCTGGTATGCGGCCGTGGGTGTTTCGACGCAGCAGGGCTGGAACTACTACGACACCTTCGCCCGCGCGTGGGAGCCGCTGGCGGGTGCGCTGCTGGCCATCGCGGCCCCGCTGGTGCGGTTGCCGCGCCTGCTGCGGGAGCTGCTGGCCTGGGCCGGGATCGCGGCCATCGTATGCTGCGGCTGGCTGGTGGTCGGTTCGCTGGTGTTCCCGGGTCCGTACGCACTGATTCCGGTGCTGGCCACCGCCGCCCTGATTCTGGCGGGCGCGGGCCGCGACACCGCCGATCAGCCGCTGGTCAACCGGCTGCTGGCGAGCGCGCCCATGGTCGGCCTGGGCGGTTTCGCCTACGCGCTCTACCTGTGGCACTGGCCGATGCTCATCTTCTACCTGGGTGAACTGCATCAGCGCCGGGCCGGTCTGATCGGTGGCGGGGTGATCATCGCGCTGTCGATGGTGCTGGCCTACGCCACCCATCACCTGGTCGAGGAGCCGCTGCGCATCCGGTCCAAACCCGCCGTTCCGGCTCGCACGACCTCGAATTCACGCCTGCCGATGATCGCGGGCGTGGTGGTCTCCACCGTCGGCGTGCTGGTGGTGGCCTCGACGCTGACCTGGCAGTGGAGCAACAGCGCCAAGGCGCACGCGGTCGGCGAACTGGATCCGACCAAGTACCCCGGCGCCGCGGCCCTCACCGATCACGCGCTGGTGCCGCGCGCGCCCATGCGGCCCACCACCGAGGAAGCGCCCGCGGATATCGCCTATCCGACCCGCGACGGCTGCATCTCCGACTTCGACACCCGCGCCGTGATCACCTGCACCTACGGCGACCACAACGCCCATCACACGGTGGCCGTGGTCGGCAATTCCCATGCCGAACACTGGATTCCGGCGCTGCAGATCCTCGGTGAGCAGTACCGCTTCCGGGTGGTGGTGTACCTGAAGATGGGCTGCCCGCTCACCGTCGCCGACGACCCGGTCTACAAGGGCCAGCAGAACCCGGACTGCCGCGACTGGTCCTCGGAGGTGATCGACCGGCTCGGCAACGAGCACCCGGATTTCGTGTTCACCACCGCCACCCGCCCCGCCGACAACGGCGGCGACGAGACCCCGCAGGACTACGTGGACGTCTGGTCGGCGCTGTCCAAGCGCGGCCTGGACGTGATCGGCATCCGCGACACTCCGTGGCTGCGCCGCAACGGCATTCGCTATCGCGCGATCGATTGCCTGGCCAGCGGCGGCAATCGGGAATCCTGCGGCATCAAGCGCACCGACGCCCTGTCGCCGGTGGATCCGGCCGCCGCCCCCGCCGCCACCTTCCCGGACCTGCACCTGATCGATCTCAACGACGCGGTCTGCGAACCCGCCGTCTGCCCGGTGGTGGTCGGCAATATCCTCGTCTACCACGACGAACATCATTTGACCGCAAGCTATTCGCGCTCGCTGGCCCCGGAGCTGGGCAGGCAGTTGCGGCCCATCCTGGGCTGGTGGTGATCCGACCATTTCCGCACTGGCAGCCGTTCCCCTGCGCGACAACTGATTTCGCTGCGGTTGGGGTAACTTACCGGGGACGCCCATAGCCCGGCCACCTCCAGTTCCGCCGGCCCGGCGACGGGGGTGCGGGGCTCGCCACTACCGGCATGAGGCGCGGAGAGGCGGATCAGTGAAGGGCTTTCCCCTCGACATCGTGCTTGCCGTGATCGGCATCGCGGTGCCGATCGTGGCGTTCGTCTGGGAATTCGTGCTCGTCGGGCGCAAACGCCTCGGCTACCGGGTACAGATGGACACCCCCGTCACGGGTGAGATCGAGTCGGTGTTTCCCGGGGTGTTGCCCCAATTGCGGCCGGAGGGTGAGGGTTCCGCGACGGACCTGCAGGACCTGTCGGTGGTGCTGATCCGCATCGAGAACAACGGCGTCACCGATATCGACACCCGCGACTACGCCTCGCCGGAATCCGACCCGGTCGGGATGCACATCCACTTCCCGCACCGCCGCATCATCGGCATGGCGGTCACCGAACTGTCCGACGACGCCCTGGGCGACAGCCTGAAACCGGGCACCGGCATCGCGCGGCGCGAGGACGAGCAGCATCGGGTCGGGATCATCGATCTGCCCAAGGTGCCGATGGATCAGGGCGACCACTACAAGATCCTCGCCATCCTGCAGCGCACCGCCGGGGCGGGCGAATATCCGACGCCGGTGGTGCGGGCCAAGCTCAAGGGCGGGCGGGTGGCGGAGTCCCGCAGCCGCAACCGCCCGTCGCCGAAACTGTTGGCGCTCATCGGTTTTCTGGTCGCGGTGATCGCGGTGCAGTTCGCGGTGAACCTCGACAGCGGCAAGTCGAGCACCGACGCCGCCGACTGTCTCGCCGGAAAGCTCACCCTGGTCGGCTCCACCGCGTTCGAGCCGGCCATCCGCGATGCCGCGGCCGCCTATGCCGCGCACTGCTCGACCGCGCAGTTCACCTTCGAATTCGATGGCACCGACCGGGGTTCGAGCCGCGTCGACGAGGACGGCAAGAACAATCCGGGCCTGCTCACCATCAGCGACGGCCCCAAGAACGTCGGCTACCCCAGCCTGGTCCCCCGCACCCTGGCGCTGTCGCTGTTCACCCTGGTCGTCAATCCCGGTGTGGGCCTGCACGATCTGAGCATCCAGCAGATCCGCGACCTGTTCGCGGGCCACGTCGACAACTGGCAGTTGCTCGGCGGCCCGGATCTGCCGGTGCGGGTGGTCGACCGCCCCTTGGGTTCCGGGACCCGCGAGACGTTCCGGGCCCGGGTGCTCGGTGACGACCAGCCCCCTGCGCCCGCCGCCACCGGCTGCCGCACCATCGCGGCCACCAACCCGCCCGGCCCGGCCTTCTGCGAGGCTCCGGTCACCGCGGACATGCTGAGAACCGTTGCGGACCTGCCGGGTTCGATCGGCTACAGCGAGAACTCGGACGCCACAAAGGCTTCCGGCGTCAAGACCGTGACCATCGACGGTCACAGCGCCACCCGTGATCAGGTGCTCGATCACAGTTATCCGTTCTGGAACGTCGAATACGCCTACAGCAACGGCGAATTGCCCGCCGATTCGCTGGCGGCGGCATTCCTGCGGTTCCTGACCTCCGGGACCGGGCGTGATGTACTGCGGTCGCACGGCAACACACCCTGCGGTGAGCTGCCGAATCCGACCACCTGCACACCGGAGAAGTAGGCCCGGAAAAGGCCGAGGGCCCGGCCGCTCTCGTGAGCGCCGTGTAGCTCTCAGAGAGAGGGCCGGACCCAGGTATCGAACCGACTAGCCCTTGAACGGGTACTCACTGTCCAAGTCGTAGTTCAGTTCGACGACATTGACCGTCTTCTCGCCCATGAAGCCGAGAGCGCGGCCGCTGGTGTGCGCGTCCACCAGGCTCTTCAGCTGATCCTGGCTGATGTTGCGGGCCTTGGCGACCCGCGCCACCTGGATGGCCGCGTAGTCCGGCGAGATCTGCGGATCCAGCCCCGAGGCCGAGGCGGTCACCGCGTCCGACGGCACCGGGGTGTCGACGGCGGCGTCGCCGCGGATCGGCACGATCTGGCCCGCCGAGTAGTCCTCGCCGCGCTTGGCGCACTCCACCGTCACGCCCTTGTAGGCCTGCTGGAACGGCTTGGTGGTGCCGTCGGTGGCGCACGCCTCGTTGACCGAGACCACCTTGGTCGGGTTCGGCACCTGTCCGTGCGAGTCACGCGGGCCGAAGACCGCGAGCACCGAGCCGACACCGCCGGAAGTGCAGAACGGGCGACTGCCGTCCACGCCTTCCAGGGTTCCGACCGCCTGGCTGCGCGAGCACACCGTGCTGAGCAGGCTCAGCTTGTCCTTCTTCGGGTCGCTGGCATCCAGGCTGTCCACCACCGATTCCGGGCCCATATTGCCGAACGCGGTGTTGGTCGGGTCGTAGCCGTCGGGGATGCTGCCGTCGGTCGGGGCCGAGTTCGACGGCCGCGTCTGGAAGTACTGCACCAGCGCGTCGCCCTTGCCGTCGGTGAACGCCTGACCGATCAGGCTGGAGCCGACCAGCTTGCCGTCCTTCTCGATCAGCGACCCGTTCGCCTTGTCCTTGAGTCCGGGCAGCTGCGAGATACCGAGAACCACTGCCGGATAGATGATTCCGGTGATCACCGTGAGCACCAGCAGCGCGCGCAGCGCCGCCACGTGCTGGCGGATCCAGCTAGACATACGCATCAGGACATCCCGGGGAAGAATTGAATGATCAGGTCGATGAGCTTGATCCCGATGAACGGCGCGATGATGCCACCCAGGCCGTAGATGTAGAGATTGCGGCTCAACAGTTTCGACGCGCTCGACGGCCGGTAGTTCACGCCGCGCAACGCCAGCGGGATCAGGCCGACGATGACGAGTGCGTTGAAGATGACCGCCGACAGGATCGCCGACTGCGGCGAATGCAGCCGCATGATGTTGAGGACGTCCAGGCCCGGGAACAGCACCACGAACATCGCGGGAATGATCGCGAAGTACTTGGCGATGTCGTTGGCGATCGAGAACGTGGTGAGCGCGCCACGGGTGATCAGCAACTGCTTGCCGATCTCGACGATCTCGATCAGCTTGGTCGGGTCGGAGTCCAGGTCGACCATGTTGCCCGCCTCTTTGGCGGCGGACGTTCCGGTGTTCATGGCGACGCCCACGTCGGCCTGCGCGAGCGCGGGCGCGTCGTTGGTGCCGTCACCGGTCATGGCGACCATGCGGCCACCGGCCTGTTCCTTCTTGATCAGCGCCAGCTTGTCCTCGGGAGTCGCCTCGGCGAGGAAGTCGTCGACACCGGCCTCGTCGGCGATCGCCTTGGCGGTCAACGGATTGTCGCCGGTGATCATGACGGTGCGGATGCCCATCTTGCGCATCTCGTCGAAGCGTTCCCGCATGCCGGACTTGACGACGTCCTTGAGATGGATGACGCCGACCAGCGTGGCCTTGCCGTCCTTGACCTCCGCGACCACCAGCGGGGTGCCGCCGGAGGCCGAGATGCCGTCGACGGTCGCGCCGACCTCGGCCGGCACCGCACCACCTTGGGCGCGAACCCATTCGGTGACGGCGCTGGCCGCGCCCTTGCGCAACTGGTGCCCACCGGCCAGGTCGACGCCCGACATGCGGGTCTGGGCGGTGAACTCCACCCAGGTCGCGCCGGTGAGCTCGCCGGGGGTGCGCTCGCGCTTGTTGTACGCGGTCTTGGCGTACACCACGATGGAGCGGCCCTCGGGGGTCTCGTCCGCGAGGCTGGAAAGCTGTGCGGCGTCGGCCATTTCGTCGGCGGTGACACCGGGCATCGGCACGAAGTCCGAGGCCTGACGGTTGCCCAGGGTGATGGTGCCGGTCTTGTCGAGCAGCAGCGTGTTCACGTCACCGGCGGCCTCCACGGCACGACCGGACATGGCCAGCACATTGCGCTGCACCAGGCGGTCCATGCCCGCGATGCCGATGGCCGACAGCAGCGCGCCGATGGTGGTCGGGATCAGACACACCAGCAGCGACACCATGACGATGCCGGTGACACCGTTCATGTCGAGGGCCAGATTGTCCGGCACGCCAGGGTTGTTCACCTTCGAGAAGATGGCCAGCGGCTGCAAGGTCGCCACCGCGAACACGAAGATGATGGTGAGCGCGGCCAGCAGGATATTGAGCGCGATCTCGTTGGGCGTCTTCTGCCGCGACGCGCCCTCGACGAGCGCGATCATCTTGTCGATGAACGAGCCGCCGGGCTCCTGGGTGATCTTGACGACCACCCGGTCCGACAGCACCGTGGTGCCGCCGGTGACCGCGGAACGGTCACCGCCGGACTCGCGGATCACCGGGGCGGATTCGCCGGTGATGGCCGACTCGTCCACCGAGGCAATGCCTTCCACGACGTCGCCGTCGCCCGGGATGACCTGACCGGCTTCGACGACCACGAAGTCGCCGCGCTGCAGCTCGGGAGCCGCCACGCTCTCCTCGACCGCCTGCGCGCCGGGTGACCAGTTGACCAGTCGGCGAGCGACGGTGTCGGTCTTGGCTTTTCGCAGCGCGTCCGCCTGCGCCTTGCCGCGCCCCTCGGCGACGGCCTCGGCGAGGTTGGCGAAAACGACTGTCAGCCACAGCCATACGACGATGGCCCAGGCGAAGAAGGACGGATCGACGATCGCGAGGATGGTGGACCAGACCGCGCCGATCTCGACGATCAGCATCACCGGATTGCGCCACATGACTCGCGGATCCAGCTTGCGCACCGCGTCCGGCAGGGCCTTCAGCAGCATCTTCGGGTCGAACAGTCCGGCGGCGGGTCCGCCGCGTCCGGTCTTGGCCGCCGCGTCGGTCACCGGCGCGGAATCGAGGGTGGGAGTGCTCATGAGTGGATTCCTTCAGCGAGCGGGCCGAGCGCCAGCATGGGCAGGAAGGTGAGCGCGACCAGGATGATCGTCACCCCCGCCACCATGCCGACGAACTGCGGCCGATGCGTCGGCAGCGTGCCTTCGGAGGCGGGCGTGAAGCCTTGCGACGCCAGCGATCCGGCCAGTGCCAGCACGAAGATCAAGGGCAGGAAGCGGCCGAACACCATGGCGAGGCCGAGCGCGGTGTTCCACCACGGCGTATTGCCCGACAGACCGGCGAACGCCGAACCGTTGTTGTTGGCCGCGGAAGTGAAGGCGTACAACACTTCCGAGAGTCCGTGTGCTCCCGAGTTGGCCATGCCCGCTCGTTCGCCGGGCAGTGCCATGGCGATGGCGGTGCCGGTCAGCACGATCAGCGGCGTCACCAGGAAGTACGCGGCGGCGAGCTTGATCTCCTTCGGAGTGATCTTCTTGCCCAGGTATTCCGGGGTGCGACCGACCATCAGACCGGCGATGAACACCGTGATCACGGCCAGGATCAACATGCCGTAGAGGCCCGATCCGGTGCCACCGGGCGCGACCTCGCCGAGCTGCATGTTGAACATGCTCATCATGCCGCCGAGGCTGGTGTACGAATCGTGCGCCGAGTCCACCGCACCCGTCGAGGTGAGCGTGGTGGCGGTGGCGAAGGTCGCCGAATTCGATACGCCGAAGCGGGTTTCCACGCCCTCCATGGACGCGCCGATGGCGCTGGGCACGGTGCCGTGGTGCTGCAACTGGAAGAGGTTCATCAGCGTGACGCTCAGCAGCGCCAGGGTCGCCATGACCGCGGCGATGGCCGCGCCCTGCTTCTTGGAGCCGACCATGCGCCCGAAGGTGCGCGGCAGCGAGAAGCTGATCACCAGCAGCAGGAAGATCTCCAACCAGTTGGTCCAGGCGGTCGGGTTCTCGAACGGGTGCGCGGAGTTCACGTTGTAGAAGCCGCCGCCGTTGGTGCCGAGCAGCTTGATGACTTCCTGGCTGGCCACGGGTCCACCCGGCAGGGTTTGTGAACCGGTGTTGCCGACGGTCGCCGCGACCTGGTCGTAGACGTGCAGGTTCTGGATGACGCCGCCCGCGATGAGCACGATGGCGAAAACGACGGACAGCGGCAACAGGATTCGGATGGTTCCCCTCACCAGATCCACCCAGAAGTTGCCGAGTTCGCCGGTATGGCGACGGGCGAACCCGCGCACCAGGGCGATCGCCACCGAGATACCCACGGCCGCCGAGACGAAGTTCTGCACGCTCAGGCCGACGGCCTGCACCACATGACCCATCGTCGATTCACCGGCATAGTTCTGCCAGTTGGTGTTGGTGACGAAGCTGATGGCGGTGTTCCACGCCAGATCCGCGGTCATCTTGGTGCCCGGATCGTGCAGATGCCACGGCAGTTTGCCCTGGATCAGCTGCAGGAAGAACAGGAAGAAGACGCTGACGGCCGAGAAGGCCAGCACGCTGCGCGCGTACACGGCCCAGGTCATCTCGACCCCGGGCTGGACACCGATCAGGCGGTAGATGCCCTTCTCGGCCCGAGAATGCTTCTCGCTGCTGTAAACCCGGTACATGTAATCCCCGAGCGGGATGTGCACCGCGGCCAGCGCGATCACCAGGGATACGACGAAAAGGATCCCCGCGACAGTCGTGCTCACTTAGAACCTCTCCGGATACAGCAGCGCGGCCACCAGATAGACGGCGATGCCGATGGCCAGGACCAGACCGACAATGTTCTGAGTCACAGCCGTTCCACCCCGCGTTGGATCAAGCCGAGCAGGGCGAAGATCGCCACTGTCAGCACCGTGAACACCACGACGGACATCTCTCGAAACCTCTCTCTAACGTGCCGCGTCCCGAGACGCGCCGGAGTGAGTCAAGCGCCCGACCAGGAGCCGAGCGAGGTCCTTTACGCCTTCTTAGCGTTCCAGAGGGGTGCGTTGACGCTCCGCTTACAGGGTCGCGTGGCGTGGCGCACAGATGTCGTCAGGATTTTCGGCATGAAGCGTCAAGGATCCGTCAGGACCTGGGGGTTCGAGGGTCCGACGAGAGCGCGGCGGGGCCGGGAACGCCGCCGGGGCGCTCCGTGAATACGGAACGCCCCGGAATCGGTATGCGAGTTGGCTAGCGCGGGTGGGCTTCCAGCACGGTGCCGTCCGCGCTCGCCGCGAGATAGCCGCCGCCGTAGTCATCGGTCTCGTAGACCAGCAGGGTCGGCTTGTTGTCGTTGAAGGTCCACGCGGGCTGCACGATGATGTAGCGCAGCGTGGGATTGGGGACGCCGAGCTGCGCGTGCGCCGCCGTCAGCAGCGCGGGAATGGCATCCCAGTTGAAGGTGTCCAGGTCGATGGTCGGGTCGGTGAGCTTGCCGCCCGCCCCCTCCCGGCTGGCCGAACCGTTCTGGTAGGCGAAGTTGTCGTACAGGGTGGGTTGATTCGCCACCGCCGCACTGGTTTTCACGGACGTCGGGTAGATCGTGGTCTCCAGGAACTGCTTGCCACCGGTGAACTTCTGCAATGCCGCGATGGCCTTGCGTACACCCGCCGGGGTCAGCAGGTCTTCCACCGGACCCTGCGGCGTCGTGGCCGCGCCCGTACGGATGGTCACTCCGGGACCGATGGTGACGCCCGGCCCGAAGTTCACCGTGGGCTGCACCTGGCCCGACGGCTGCGCCGAAGTCCCTTGGCTTCCAGAAGAATTCGGCCACAACGCGACCGCCGCGACCACGGCCGCGACTGCCGCCACGGCAACACCGGCCAGGATCCACGGCCGGGCGCCACTACCCTCCGGCTTGCCGACGGGCATCGAGTACGGCGGTGGAATCTGTTGGTGCGCACCGGAACCCCGACCGTCCTGCGGGAATCCCAGCGGCTGCGAGAGGGTGTTGTGCGAGCCCGTGGACGTCGGATATCGCAGCGGACCGGACTGCCCGCCGGAATTCGAGTGCGGACCGGACTGCCCGCCGCCCGGGTGAAACGCGGCAGGCGAACCGGGGTAGGAGTTCCCGTCGTTCCCGCCGTAGGGCCCCGACTGTCCGCCGGTCCCCGACCAGAACGCCTGCTGCCCGGTGGGTGGCGGCGTAAACGGTTGTGGCGTAGTCGCATTCGAGTTCCGGTATACCGGCCCGTCGGCCATCGGATAGTCGCCGGTCGCCTCCGCCTGCGCCAGCATCCGATCCAGCTGATCCGGCGGCGGCCGATGTCCCGGATTCGGCACCAGCAGCGCCTGGATCACCGGTGTCAGCGCCCCCGCCCGCTCCGGCGCGGGCACCGCCCCCATCAGCACGGCGGCCAGCGTGGCGACATCGGTATCCCGCCGCATCGGCTGATACCCCTCGACGGCGGCGAACAGCACCAGCCCGAGCGACCACAGATCCGACGCCGGATTCCCCTCGTGCCCCTGCAACCGTTCCGGTGCGACGTAGGGCAGCGACCCGACCACGCTCCCCGTCGACGTGAGCCCCGTGAGGTCGTTGACCGCCGCGATCCCGAAGTCGGTGAGCACCGGCGAACCATCCTGCCGCAGCAGCACATTGGCCGGTTTCACATCCCGATGCAGCACCCCCACCGCATGCGCCGCCCGCAAAGCGGCAAGTATCCCCCGCCCCACCCGAGCCGCCTGATCCGGCGGCATCGCCCCTTCCCCCAGCCGATCCGCCAGCGACCCGCCCGCCACCAACTCCATCACGATCCACGGATGCTTCTCGGCAGGCGTATCCACAATGTGGTGAATGGCCACCACATTCGGATGCCCGATCCGAGCCAGCGCCCGAGCCTCCCGCAGCACCCGCTCCCGATGCACCTCCGGCGCCACCCGAGCATCCTCGGAGTCGGCCCGCACCTCTTTCAGCGCCACCTCCCGATGCAACGCCACGTCATACGCCCGCCACACCGTGCCCATGCCGCCACTACCGAGAGGTTCGATCAACTCGAAACGCCCGTCGACCATCGCCCGCCCGGAATTCACGCCGTCAGCTTAGGGTCCCCACACCCCGAGCGCGACACGCCTCCCGGGAATCGCGTTCCGAGAGCGCGGAGTCACGGGTGCGGGAGCATTTCCGGCTGGGCGAGATGCGCCAGGGTTTCGGCGGGGTTCGAATCGCCGCGGCCGAAGACGGCATCGAAATAGGCCAGTAGGCAGGCGCGTTGGAGGTCGATCGAGCGGGTGGGGTCCATCGAGCCGATCGCGGCGTTCTGGACGGCTGTGTTCACCAGGCCCGCGGTAGCCAGTTGGGGCACGATCACTTGTTCGTCGGTGAAGGACATGTGGCGGGTGCCTGCGATGCGGAAGGGCAGTTTCAATCCGGAGTTGTGTGGCCAGGACGATTCCCAGCCTGGGTTTCCGAACCACGGGGAGGTGTCGGCGGCGAGCATGAGGAGGGGGCGGTCGAGGCCGTCGGTGGCTACCGAGCCGAGAATCGGGCCGTCCAGGTCGACTGCGGCCGCGATCCTCGGGTCGTCGTGCATGGTTTGGGCGGCGGTGGTGCCGCCCAGGGAATGGCCGAACATGCCGACCTTCGTCAGGTCCAGGTCGTCGGCCAGTTGGGGTGGGAGGGCCGCGGTCGCGTCGGTGGAATGTCGGGCGGCGGCGGTGAGCTGATCGAGGACGAATCGTGCATCGGCCACTCGGATCGGCAACAGCTGGTCGCCCAGGACGTTCAGTGGCGAATCCAATGGCACCACGGTGTTTTCGGTGCGCCCATCCGGGAATTGCACCGAGAACGCCTCGTGCGTGTGGTTGATGGCGACCACGATGTAGCCGTGGCTGGCGAGATCCTCGGCCTGGGCGGTGTTCAAGCCGGTGGTGTCGTCCAAGCCCGGCGAATTCAGCAGGATCGGAAACCGGTCGCCGCCACTTCGCGCCCTCGCGTCGGTGCGGCCATGACTGGGCGCGAGAGCCCAACTGCCGGCGGGTACACCGCTCTGCGCGAGGCCGTAGGCCTGTTCCGCCAGGCCACCCGGTGGCATCCACGGTGCCATCGGCGAGGTGTCGGCCTCGTCGGCCGGATACCAGACCTGCACCATCAGTTCGCGTCGTCGGCTCGGATCCCATGGATCGGCTCGATTGCCGTCGGTGAGATGCAATTCGGTGACGCCGACCGGAGCGGGTCCGGTCGGAGCGGGCAAGGTGATCGTGACAACCGCATCGGTGGGGGCGTCGGGACTTGCCGCCGCCACACCCACGACAGCTGTGGCCGTCATCGACACCGCGGCGACAGTCAGGACATGCCGCCGAAAACCCTTGTGTTCCAAAATAATTCCCCCGAGTCGAGATGAGCCTCAGCTGGCCACCATACAAGATCTGAAACAGGGACGGTCCACTGATCGCGTGGTTTGGGGCCGGATATTCTGAAATAGGTTGCATCACAATATAATTCGGTCGAATTGATGGATTGATCGGCGTAGAATTGAGGGATGACTCGGGGAGGGGAAATATGCGAAGCGGCTGCCGCAATCCATGCGGCAGCCCTCTCCGATGAAGTGGACTTCCTGGCCGAAGACAACCTCGACCCGATGTCGGATTCCGAGATCGTGAAGCTGTTGCAAGAGATGGAATCCTGCACGCGCCGGATGGCCGCGGTGCAGCATCGGGTGCTCCATCAGATCGAAATACGCGGCATCCCGGCGCAATCCGGGTTGAAGTCGATGCCACGGTTCCTGGAACACACGCTGCACCTCGGTGCCGCCGACGCACGCGCACGCTGCCGGGCCGCGACCCTGCTCGGCATGCGCGAAGTGTCCGGACAGATGCTGCCACCGTGGCTGCCGTGGACCGCGGCCGCCCAATCGGTCGGACTGGTTTCCGCGGAGCACGCGCGAGTGATCGGACGGATCATGGACCGCCTGCCGGTGAAACTCGATGTCGAACAACGCGAAACCGTCGAATTCCAACTCGCCGAATTCGCCACCAACACCACTCCGGATGATCTGCCGAAAATCGGTGACCGAATCTTGGCTTACCTCGACCCCGACGGCAGCCTCACCGACGACGAAGACCGCCAACGCGGGCGCGGCGTCACGCTGGGCAAGCGGCGCGTCGATGGGCTGTCGCCGCTCAGCGGTGAAATCACTACGACACTGCGCGAACTGCTCGAACCCGTTCTGGCCAAACTCGCCCGCCCCGGCATGTGCAACCCCGCCGACCCCGAAAGCCCCTGGGCTCCCGAGCACGTCGACCGCGATGTCCTCGACGCCGCCGCAAACCGTGACCGCCGCTCGACGGCGCAACGCAATCACGATGCGCTGGTGGCATTCCTGCGCCCGGAACGCGGCCCCGCCAACCTCGGCGACCATCGCGGATTGCCGGTCTCCACGATCCTCACGATGAGCCTGGCCGAGGTCGAGGCCCGTGCCGGTGTCGCGACCACTGCATCCGGTGGGAGTGTGCCCCTCTCGGAAGCGTTGCGGTTGGCGGAGAAGTCGACGCCGTTTCTGGCGATCTTCGACCACAACGGCATGCCCCTGCACCTGGGCAAGGTGCACCGCCTGGCCAACCCGGCACAACGCCTGGCGTTGATCGCCGCCGAACGTGGCTGCACCCGTCCCGGTTGCAACGCACCTGCGACTTTGGCTGCGGTGCATCACATCACCGACTGGTCCAAGGGCGGCCCGACCGACATCGAGAATCTGACTTTGGCATGCGATGCCTGCCACGCCCTGGTCAACGACACCCCCAACGGCTGGAAAACCGTTGTCATGCCCCCGGATTCACCCCATGCCGGGCGAACCGGTTGGATCGCGCCACCACCGTTGGATCCGACCGGTATCCCGCAGGTCAACACCCGACATCACGTGGGTGAGTTGGCCGTGGCCACCCTCGCCGACCTGCGCACCCACCACGCTCGCCGACGTACGAGACCGCCCCGCGAATAGCGTTCGGGGACCTGCGGAACAAGCCTGCTCGCGACCTGTCAATGATGGGCTTGCGCACGCGCAGCGCTCGCTCACCTGCGTCGGAAGGTCGGCCTAGGCCCCTATTGCGTTCAGGGTGAGAGACGGTGGCGGGAACGTACCGGCTCGAGCTCGCGCGGCACTCATCGCACTGATGTCGGTGCGCGGGGACTTCCCTCCAATCACGTTCGGAGGTGTGGAAGAGGCTGCGGCGCTGGCGGAGAGGGCGGTTGGTTACTGCTGGTCCGGGTGTGGGGCCGGTAGTCCGAGGGCGGTCAGTAGTCGAGCGCAATCGGGTGTGCCGATGGTCAGGTACGGACCCGTGAAAGTGGGCGTCGCCGACCAGTGCATGCGGTCCGGTAGCTCGATCAGCAATGGATTCAGCGGTGGCACAGTGAGTTCGATCGCGGGGACGTGCACCGTGCTCGATGCGGACTGTGCACCGACGCGGGCGGCGCGGCTACCGCGGCGGTAGCGGGGTCGGCCTCGGGCGAGGCAGCGGCGGGAGGGGGCGTAGACGAGGGCTTCGCCTGCGCTGAACTCCAGCAGGTACTTCGGTCCGGGGTGTCTCGCGCTCAATACTGTTGTCTCGATGGCCAATACGATCAGGATGGCGATGGCACCGGCGATAGCGATCGGCAGGCCGGCCGTCGGATGCCTTGCCAGCATGGCCAGTTCAGCTGTGCAGGCGACGAGGAAGCCGCCCACGAAGAGGGTCGGGATCAGTACCAGCCCTTGCGAGATCGAGGTACCGCCGGAGGCGTACAGCTCGATCGGGCGGGGCGGGGTCGGCACTCCCCGGTGCAGGACGGCCACGAGGCGATCGAAATCCGCGGCGGACAGGGTGATGTGCACGCTGGTTGCCGCGGGGCCGCCGACGCCCGGCGGTGCCGCGTCACGGCCCCGGGCGCCGATTCGCACACTGCGATAGCGGGTTCGGATGTGCAGCACGCCGCCGATGGTCGTGCCGACACCCCGCTGCCACCACCGGCCCGGCGGCGGTCCACCGACCCGCGAAGCGGTACCGAAACGTCCGAGCTCGACCCCGGACCCATTGAGCCGCACCGTAATCGGACGACTGTCGAGGTATTTCGACAGCGGAACAGTGGCCACCGCGACCGCCAGCCCGAACACCATGATCGAGAGAACGCGGGTGTCGTGGCGGCCGCTGGGGTGCAGCACCCGCACCAGCCCCATCTCACCGCCGTAGAACACCGCGATCACAGCGACCCAGCACATCCACGCCCACCACGGCCGCGCCGTGCCACGGAACTCGACACCTGCGTCCTGCATGTCACGACACCTCACCTGCCGACCCGGCCCTCGTGGATCAGCGACTTTCACGCTCAGGGTAGCCGGGGCCGCACTCACGCACCCGGGTGAGCGATGGCGGCTCGGAGGAAAGCCAGCAGTGGCCTCAGATCCGATATCGCGTCGTTCGCGAATTCCGGATCAGCGATGCCGATATCGCGGGCCACATCCTTGCCGCTGACTCCCGCACGAGCGACCAGCTCCTCGGAGACCCGCTTCGGCAGCAGCAGGAAATTCCGATCGGGCTGATCGATGGTCCACGCGACCGTTCCCTCGTAGCCCTCGACCGTGTCACGAAGCCACTCGAGGAACCCCTCGGGCTCGATCTCGAAGCGCCAGACAATTTGCGGAGGCGTTCGCCGCGTACCGCCATCGTCGTACCCGACGTCGATCCCGAACCATTCGATGTCTCCGATCAGTGCGAATATCCGCAATGCTTCCGACGAGACTGCAACGGGCTCGGGCACGGTCATTGATACCACCGGATTCGCGGCCCCCGCCATGCACGGACCTGCCACCCCTGCACGGATGCCGTCAACATCGCGCCCCCACCCCGTAAAGAAAGTGTTAGGGCCGGTCGGCTGACCAGCGAGGGAGGTAAAAAGTGGAATGTTCGGCCGAGCCCGCAGACTGCTCGGCCGGGCTCGTGTTTCGCGGACTTGTTAGGAGAAGAGCGTGCCGCAGATCGCGGTCACCCTGATGGTGATCTTCGGGTTCGTCGCCTGTGCGCTGCTGTTGCGGGTGCTGTCCCATGCCGAGGCTGATCGGGAGCGTGTCCGCACGTCGAACCAGGGCTTGCGCGCGCCGCGCGCAATGATGGACGAGTGAAACGCGGCCAACTACGGATCTATCTGGGTGCTGCCCCCGGCGTGGGGAAGACCTTTTCGATGCTCTCCGAAGCGCATCGGCGGATCGAGCGTGGGCGCGATGTGGTGGCCGCGGTGGTGGAGACGCACGGGCGGTCCAAGACGGCGGAGATGCTGGGCGGGATCGAGCGGATTCCGCCCCGGATGATCGAGTATCGGGGCACCAGCATGCCTGAACTCGATGTGGAGGCGGTGCTGCGGCGGCGGCCGTCCGTCGTCCTCGTGGATGAGTTGGCGCACACCAATATTCCGGGCAGCAAGCACGAGAAGCGCTGGCAGGATGTGCAGGAACTGCTGGACGCGGGGATCGACGTGGTCTCCACCGTCAACGTGCAGCACCTGGAGAGCCTCAACGACGTGGTCGAGCAGATCACCGGGATCGTGCAGCGGGAAACGGTGCCGGACTGGGTGGTTCGCTCCGCCGATCAGGTCGAGCTCGTCGACATCACGCCGGAAGCGTTGCGGCGCAGGCTCTCTCACGGCAACGTGTACGCGGCCGAGAAGGTGGATGCCGCGCTGCGCAACTACTTCCGACCCGGAAACCTCACGGCGCTGCGGGAATTGGCCCTGCTGTGGCTGGCCGACCAGGTCGACGCCGCGCTCGCCAAATACCGCGAGGACCACAAGATCACCGCGACCTGGGAGGCCAGGGAACGCGTGGTCGTGGCCGTCACCGGCGGCCCCGAATCCGAGACCATCGTGCGCCGCGCCAGCCGCATCGCCGCCAAGTCCAGCGCCGAGCTGATCGTGCTGCACGTGGTGCGCGGCGACGGCCTGGCGGGAGTTTCGGCGCAGCGACTCGCCCGGCTGCGAGATCTGGCCACGGGGCTGGATGCCAGCCTGCACACCGTCACCGGCGAGGACGTGCCGACGGCGCTGCTGGACTTCGCACGGCAGGTCAACGCCACCCAGCTGGTGCTCGGCACCTCGCGCCGCTCACGCTGGGCGCGCATGGTCGATGAGGGCATCGGCGCCACCGTCGTGCAGGATTCGGGCAAAATCGACGTCCATATGGTGACCCACGAGGAATCCAACAGCGGCGGCGGACTGCGCTGGTCCTCGCTGACCCGCCGGGAACGCAAACTCGGATCGTGGTCGGCGGCGATCGCGGTGCCGTCGGCGATCTGCGCGATCATCTACTTCTGGCTCGACCGCCTGCTCGACCTCAGCGGCGAGAGTTCGCTGTTCTTCATCGGCGTGATCGCGGTGGCACTGCTCGGCGGTCCGGCACCGGCGGCGGCCTCGGCGCTGCTGTCGGGGATCCTGCTGAACTGGTTCTTCACCCAGCCCCGCTACAGCCTCACCATCGCGCAGCTCGACAACTTCCTCACCATCGTGGTGCTGCTGGTGGTGGCGGTCGCGGTGGCGGCACTGGTCGACGTGGCGGCCAAGCGAACCCGCGAGGCGCGCAAGGCTTCTCGCCAGGCCGAGCTGCTGACCCTGTTCGCGGGCGCGGTACTGCACGGCGCGGATCTGCCGGATCTGCTGGAGAAGGCCCGGGAAACCTACAACCAGGACTCGGTCAGCCTGGTCACCGACGACGAGGTCATCGCGTCGGTGGGTGACAAGCCGCCGACCAAGGTCAGCGACGCCGAAACCGCTTTGGAGGCAGGCGATGACATGCACTGGCTGCTGCTGCGAGGGCGTCCCGTGACCGCGGCGGACCGACTCGTACTCGGCGCGGTCGCCAATCAGGCCGCGGGACTGGTGCATCAGACCCAGCTGCAGGCCGAAGCCAGTGCGGCACAGGCGGTCATGGAGGCCGACAAACTGCGCCGGGCACTGCTCTCGGCCGTCAGCCACGACCTGCGCACCCCGCTGGCCGCGGCCAAGGCGGCGGTGTCGAGCCTGCGCAGCGACGACGTGGAGTTCTCCCCCGAGGACACCGCCGAATTGCTGGAAACCATCGAGGAATCCGTCGATCAGCTGACCGCACTGGTCGGCAACCTGCTCGACTCCTCGCGCCTGGCCGTCGGCGTCATCAAACCGCAGATGCGCAAGGTCTACCTCGACGAGGTGGTGCACCACGCGCTGATGGGCATGGGCACCCGCGGCCTGCGCCGCGCCGCCATGGACCGGGTCAAGGTCGAGGTCGGAACCGTCGCGGTGCGCGCCGACTCCGGTCTGCTGGAGCGCGTGCTGGCCAACCTCATCGACAACGCGGTGCGCTACTCCCCCGACGACTCGAGTGTCCGGGTGGCGGCCGAGAATACGGGTGAGCGGGTCGCCATCACGGTGGTCGACTCGGGACCGGGCGTTCCGACCGGCCTGGAAGATCAACTGTTCGAGCCGTTCCAGCGGCTCGGAGACCGCGACAACTCCACCGGCGTCGGCCTCGGCCTGTCGGTGGTGCGCGGATTCGTCGACGCCATGGGCGGCACCGTCCACGCGGAGCCCACCCCCGGCGGCGGCCTGACCATGGTGATCGATCTGCCCTCCGGTGCGACTCCGGTGGTCACGACAGAGGAGAACAGGTGACGAACGCGGCGCCGGCGCCGACCAAAGTCCTGGTGGTCGATGACGAACCACAGATCCTGCGCGCCCTGCGCATCAATCTGTCGGTGCGCGGCTACGAGGTGACGACGGCGGCCAACGGTGCGGCCGCCCTGCGCGCGGCCGCCGAGAAACACCCCGACGTGGTCGTCCTCGACCTCGGCCTGCCCGATATGGACGGCATCGAAGTCCTTGCGGGCCTGCGCGGCTGGTCGACCGCACCGGTCATCGTGCTCTCGGCGCGCACCGACTCCTCCGACAAGGTGGAGGCCCTCGACGCGGGCGCGGACGACTACGTCACCAAGCCCTTCGGCATGGACGAACTCCTCGCCCGCCTGCGCGCCGCGGTGCGCCGCTCCGCCAACACCGCCGACACCGCCGAACCGGTGATCGAAACCTCGTCCTTCACAGTCGATCTCGCCGCCAAGAAGGTCACCCGGCACGGCCGCGACATCCACCTCACCCCCACCGAATGGGGTGTGCTGGAGATGCTGGTCCGCAATCGCGGCAAGCTGGTCGGTCGCCGCGAACTGCTGCGCGAGGTGTGGGGCCCGTCCTACGCGACCGAAACCCATTACCTGCGTGTGTATCTCGCCCAGTTGCGCCGCAAACTCGAGGACGATCCGTCGCAGCCCAAACACTTGCTCACCGAAGCCGGGATGGGCTACCGCTTCCAGGCCTAGAAAAGTGATCAGGGAGCTCTCACCACGGGAAATCGGACAGTATTTCCCAGGGAGAGCTCCCTGATCTTCGAAGGACCCCTACAGGCTCGGCAGGGCCGCGGTGTGTTCGAAGGTCACCGCGTCGAGCTTGCCGGGATCCAGGCCCAGGCGGGTCAGGATGGTGGGAGCGACCTCGGTCAGCGAGACCTGGTCGGCGACATCGTGTTTGGCGATCCCCGAACCCACGACCAGCAACGGCACGTGGCGATCATCGGGGCTGGTGCCGCCGTGCTCGGCGATCTTGGACTTGCCCGCCGTGTACACGGTGCCGTTGGTGCCCGCGAACAGGTCCGGCACCCGGGCGTCATCGGCGGTGGTGTCGAAGTACTTCACCGCGTCCGCGCCCGCGTACACCTGGTTCACATCGACACCGGAGGCAGTGAACGGCTTCGGGTTGCCGGCGATATCGGTGCCGGTTCCCTTGGCCTCCAGCAGTTTCCGCTTGGCGAAGGCGATCGCGTCCGGGGAGCGGTCGGCCAGCCACCACAGGATGGCGGCATCGTCGATGGAGTGCGCGATCAGCTTCGGCGTCTCGGGATGGGCACTCGCCCACTCCTTGTCGATGGCGTCGATGATCGGGGCGTCGTCGACCCGGGTCAGCGCGTCCGCCTTGATCGGCGACTGCCCGTGCTTGGCGGTCAACACGATGGTGGTCTTGCCGGTCAACCCGGCCTTGTCCAACGCGGTCACGAACCGGCCCAGCTGCTGATCCACGAAATCCAGCGAACCGGCAAGCAGCGCACCGGGTTTGCCGTCCGCCGCGTACCCCTTGGAGGCAGCGATCTTCTGGGTGACCGACACCGCCTGGAAGTTCATCCCGAACAGCGCGGGCACCCCGGGCTGCTGGGTTCCGGAGTGATCCTTGCCCGCGATCTCGTTGACGATCGCGTCGGCCTTGTAGGTGTCGTAGCGACGGCCCAGCTCGGCGGACTTGGTCCACACGTCACCACTGGGCGACTTGCCGTCGATCTCCGGGGTGAACAGGTCGTCGATCGAACGCCCGCCGCGGCCGTTCATGATCTGATACGCCGGATGCTTGTCCGCCCACGCGGTGCGCTGCCCGGCGGCGTGCACGACGGAGAAGACCGAATTCACCTTCAGGTAGTCCGACGGCGAAATCGGCTGGCAGGTAACGGGATCCACCGGCAGCTTGGCCGGATCCAGCACGGTCGACGGGTCACCGGTCATGGCGGCGATGCCGTCGGGCAACCCACTGAGGCCCTGCCCGGCGTCGAGGCTGTCGGTGTTCTTGTCGATCTCCTCGGTCAGCGAGACCTGCGCGCCCTTCTTCGCGGTGGCACAGTCCTTGGTGCCCGCCGGGAGCAGATCGCGAGCCCAGGTGTCGTCGTAGTAGATGCCGGTGGTCTTCGGGCTGCCGCCGGTGACCAGGGCGATGGTGCCCGGGAACGAGTCGGCGGGCGCGGGGGCCTGCGCGCCGGTGTACTGCGCGCCGCGCGCGGCCAGCTTGGCCAGCGCCGAATCCGGGTGCGCCGCAACATAGTCCGTGAGATCGGACTGGTGCATGCCGTCGATCGACAGCAGCAGCACATGCTCGTCGTGCGCCGCCTTGTCACCGCCGCTGCCGCAACCCGCCGCCGTCAACCCCACCACCGCACACACACCGGCCACCACCAGCCGCTGACCTCTACCGCGCACCTGACTCAACTCCATTCCTCGCCTTCCGGCTCCCCACCCGGGGCATGCCGAGAATCCCGGAAAGAGTGGCCGCCCCGGATTACAGCAGGGCGACCGGACGGTGAGGCCCGCGCGAACAGTGTCAGCGCGAAAGGTGCAGCGGCAACGACTTCAGCCCGTTGTTGAGGTTGGACCGAATGCGCTGGGACGCACCGGTCTGCTCGATGCGGGGGAACCGCGCCAGCAACTCCTCGAAGAACACCCGGCCCTCCAGCCTGGCCAGATGCACACCCAGGCAGAAGTGCTGGGCCAGGCCGAAGGACAGGTGCGGGTTGGGATTGCGGCGGATGTCGAAGCGCTGCGCGTCGGCGAACACGTCCTCGTCACGGTTGGCGGAGGTGTACCACATGGCGACCTTGTCGCCCGCCTTGATCTCGACATCGCGCAGCACGGTGTCGGCGGTGGCGGTGCGCCGGAAGTAGTGCAGCGGGTTGGCGAAACGCAGGATCTCCTCCACCGCACCGGGAATCAGCGCCGGATCCGCCCGCAGCGCGGCCAGCTGCTCGGGATGCTCGAGCAGCAGTTGCAGGCCCGAGGACAGCATGGTCTTGGTGGTGTCGTTGCCCGCCGTCACCAGCTGCGTGAAGAAGCTGCCGAACTCCAAGTCGTCCATGGCTTTTCCGCCGAAGTTCCCGGCCAGGATCAGCGAGGTGAGATCGGCCCGGGGCGGCTGCTCGCGGCGCGCCATGCTGAACTGGATCGCGTAGATCGCCATCTTCGTCATCTCGGCGGTGGCGTCGAAATCACCGACCAGATCCGGATCCTGCTGGCTGGTGGACTGTTCGGCCCACTGCCGAATGTCGGGCCAGTCCGCCTCGGGAATCCCGAACAGCCCGCCCACCACCTGGCTGGGCAGCACCCCGGCCACGTCGTGCACGAATTCGGTGTCACCGTCGACGGTGTCGAGCAGCGCGCGGGTCAGCTCCCGGATGCGCTGCTCCATCTCCCCGATCACGCGGGCCTTGAAATGCTCGGCGAGCGGCCGCCGGTACTCGGTGTGCCGCGGCGGATCCATCATCAGCAGCATGTTGCGGGTCTGCTCGAGCCGCTCGGGCGGCATGTTCTCCAGGATCACGCCCTCACGCTCGGCGGAGAACAGTCGCGGATTGCGCGCCACCAGCGACACATCCGCGTGTTTGAGGACCGCCCAGTACCCCGGCTCGCCCGGCATGTCCTGCCAGTACACCGGCTGCGTGCGACGCAGATCCGCGAAGATCTGGTGGATCGGCCCGGACAGGTAGAGCTCCGGGTCGTAGATGTCCATCACCGTGCCCATGGCACACCTCGGTATTCGCTTGTCACCACTGGTCTTTCGTCTCGGACGCTAACCCCGCCGCGGCGGGCACGACGCGGTTCCAGGCCACGATCCCAGTCAGTGGACGGCACCCGGTGCGCCGTGCGGCGACCGGCATGAACCACCATGGGTGATATGTCTGTCGCGGCGATCGTTTTCGACATGGATGGCGTACTGATCGATACCGAGCCGATCTGGGAGGAGGTGCGGCGCGGGTACATCGACGAGATGGACGGCCGCTGGCTGTCCGACACCCAGGACCGGCTGATGGGGATGAGCACCGCCGAATGGTCGGCCTACCTGAGCAAGGACCTGCTCGACAGCCGCCGCACCCCGGGCGAGGTGGCCGACGACGTCATCTCCCGCATGGCCGCCCGCTACGCCGAGCACCTGCCGCTCATGCCCGGCGCCGCCGACACCGTGCGCAACCTCGCCCAGCACTACCGGCTCGGGCTGGCCAGCTCCTCACCACGACGGCTGATCGACGTCGCCCTCGACCACATGGGCCTCACCGCCATGTTCGGGGTGACCGTCTCCACCGAGGAGGTGGAACGCGGCAAGCCCGCACCCGACGGCTATCTCGCGGCCGCCGCCCGGCTGCACGCCCGGCCGCAGGACTGCGTCGCCATCGAGGACTCCAGCAACGGGTTGCGCTCGGCGCACGCGGCGGGCATGACCGTCATCGCCGTCCCGCACCCGCGCTACCCACCCGCCGCCGACGCCCTCGCCAAGGCCGACCGGGTGGTCGACTCCCTCGACGCCGTCACACCGAAGCTGGTGGCGGAATTCCGCTGACCGCGGGCGCGTTCCGTACGAGCGGCAACCGAATGGTTGTCCCGATGGACGCAATGGGAGGATCGTTGCCATGGCTGAACAGACCGCCGCACCGCAGACCACCGCCACCGAACCGGCCGCCGAGCCGGTGAAACTGTGGGCCGAGCGCACCGGCACCCGCGCCTACACCGGTCACAACAACCGCGGCGGCGAGGTGCTCATCGCATCCGCGGGCGTGCCCGGCGCGTTCACCCCGGGCGAGCTGCTCAAGATCGCCCTCGCCGGCTGCACCGGCCTCAGCGCCGACTTCACGCTGGCCCGCCGCCTCGGCGACAGCTTCGACGCCACCGTGCACGTCGCCGGTGACGCCGACCGCGAGAACGAGACCTACCCGGAGCTCACCGAGGACTTCGAACTCGATCTCAGCGAACTCGACGAGGAATCCCGCCAGCGCCTCCTGGTCGCCGCTCAGCGCGCCATCGACAAGGTCTGCACCGTCGGACGCACCCTGAAGGCGGGCACCACCATCAACCTGACCTTCCGCGTCGACGCCTGATGGCCGAACCGGTCCGGCTCAGCGGGTGGGTGCACGGCACGGTCCAGGGCGTCGGCTTCCGCTGGTGGACCCGCTCGCGCGCCCTGGAGCTGGGCCTGACCGGTTACGCCCGCAATCATCGCGACGGCCGGGTGCACGTCGTCGCCGAAGGTCCCCGCGATCGCTGCGAAACACTGCTCGACCTGCTACGTTCCGGTAATACGCCGGGGCGGGTAACCCTGGTGGTGGAAGACTGGAGTACCGCCCAGGGCGGCATGACAGGATTCGAAGAACGCTAGCGCGCGGCGAGCTCATGGAGTCGACCAATGGCCACTGATCGTCCCACCGGCGGTCCGGACAACCCGGACCGTCCCCTGCCCGACCCCACGCCCCCGGCCGAATCCCATACCGGCCCAGCGGATCCCGCGCACCCGGGGCACCACGCGTACCCGGTACCCGGCGAGCCCGCGGCAAGCGATGCGACGCCCACGGAGGGCATCCCTCAGCACGAGGCGGGTTCGACCGCAGTCGGTCCGCAGCCGACGCTGGAGTTCCCGGCCCCGGGCCCCGCACCGGCCTACCCGGACTATCCGCCCGTCGGGTACTCGATCCTGGGTGAATCCCCGTCCAGCGCGGACCCTTCCGGTACGGCTCCCAGGCCCGGCGAGCACCACCCCACCCTCCCGCTGCCCGGTGGCGCGGAAGGCACGCCCCGCCTCTCCGGCGGATTCCACGGCGGGCCAGGCGCTTTCGGCAGCTCCTCCGCCGCCGGAGCGCTGCCGGCCGAGCCACTCGAACCCGGTTCCGGGACAACGGAATTCGCCATGCCGGTGCCAGGCCTCGAATCCGGCGAGCCGCGCCGGCGCGGAAGCATCAACGTGCAGGAGGAAGGGGTCACCCAGCCGCGCCCGCCCACGGTGGCCGAGGCGCGCGCCCGCGAGAAGGCGCGCAAGCGGGCCGAAGAGCAGGAGCAGGCCGACGCGGACGCCGCGGATGCCAAGCGCCGCAAGAAGAAAAAGACACTCATCGGCGGCGGCGCGATCGTCGGCGTGGCCGCGCTGGTCGGGGCCGGATACCTGGCCTACGACGCCTGGACCGGGCCGGAGGTGACCGCCATGTGCACGGTGGTGGCCAAGCAGGGCGAGGTGGTGCCCACCGGACCCAACAACCAGTCCGTCACCGCGACCAAGGACGGTCAGGAGATCGTCGTCCCGGACAACTACTGTTCGGACGCGCAGAGCCACGGCAACAGCGGCATCAGCCCGGGCTTCTTCTTGTTGGCCGGACACTCCTACCGCTACTACTACGGCGGCAGCGGGACCATCGGGCACGCGCCCAGCGGCGGCAGCATCAGCGCACCCAGCGGCGCGACAGTGAAAACCAAGAGCGGCAGCACCATTCAACGTGGCGGGCTGGGCGCGAAAGTCAAGGGTGGAGGGTCCTAGTGCGGCGGGTACGCAGCACTCCGCGGCCGGGCTGGCAGCGGATCATCGAAGCCCAGGGTCTCGTCTACGGTTCGCCGGGGCAGTACGCCGACGGCCAGCCGCGCCCCTACTGGGACGAATCGGTGCACTACGAATTCGACATGTCCGAGATCCTGGCGATGGAGGCGCAGGTCGAGGTCTTGCACACCATGTGCCTGCACGCCGTCGAACAGGTGGTCACCACCGAGCGCTTCGCCGATTTCGGTCTGCCGCAGTGGAGTTGGGAACCCATCACCAACTCCTGGAAGCGCTCCGACCCGCACGTCTACGGCCGCTTCGACCTGCGCTACGACGGCCGCGGACCCGCGAAACTACTGGAGTACAACGCCGATACCCCCACCTCCCTGCTGGAGGCGGCAATCGTGCAGTGGCACTGGCTCACCGACACCCATCCCGACGACGATCAGTGGAACTCGTTGCACGAGAAGCTGGTCGAACGCTGGGGCGAGCTGCGCGACGTGCTGCCCGGCAGCCAGCTGCACTTCAGCTGGTCGGGTTCGGACGCCTCCGGCGAGGACAACGTCACCACCGCCTACATGCAGGAGACCGCTGCCGAGGCCGGATTCGATACCGTGGCGCTGCCCATCGAGGACGTCGGATTCGATACGGAGCTGGACCGTTTCGTCGATCTCGCCGAAGCCCCCATCGAAGGCATCTTCAAGCTCTACCCGTGGGAGTGGGCCCTCGACGACGACTTCGGCAAGCGGGTGGTCGGCTCGCTGCCCGCCACCGCGTGGATCGAACCGCTGTGGAAGACCCTGCTGTCCAACAAGGCGATCCTGGCGGTGCTGTGGGAGATGTACCCCGGCCACCCCAACCTGCTGCCCTGTTATCTCGACGACCCGCACGAGCTCACCGAGTACATCCGCAAACCCAAACTGGGCCGCGAGGGCGCGAACATGACCATCGTCGGCGCGGGCCTGGAAACCGCCACCGGCGGCGTCTACGGCGAAGAGGGCTTCGTCTACCAATTGCTGGATCCGCTACCGGAATTCGACGGCATGCATCCGGTACTGGGCGCGTGGATCGTCGGCGATACGTCCGCCGGACTCGGCATCCGTGAGACCCTGGGACTCATCACGGACGACACCTCGACATTCGTCCCGCACCGCATCCCGCAGTAATCCCACCAACCAGTGCGCACCCGCCCGGAGGATCGATGACGACCACTCTCGCGCTCGAAGCAGGCTATTGGCATTCACTCGGCCGCGGTGTCGGCGCGATCGTGCTCTACGCCCTGGTCGGTCTGGTCCTGATGCTCATCGGCTTCGCGGCCCTGGACGCGACCACCCCGGGCAGCCTGCGCGGCATGGTCGCCGACAGTCTGCCGAACTCGATCATCGTCAGCGCCTCCGGCATGGTCTCGATGGCGCTGATCGTGGTGCTGGCCATCTTCTCCTCCGGTGGCAAGCTCTCCGAGGGGCTGATCTCCACGATCATCTTCGGTCTGGTCGGCATCATCGCCCAGGTGATCTCGGTGCGGGTGCTGGAATTCGTGCTCAGCATCGATATCGGCGCGGTCCTGAAGGATCCCGAGTTCAGCATGGAGTCCCTGGTCGTGGCGGCCGCGCACTTCGCCCTCGGCCTGGTGGTCGCGGTCTCAATTCTCTGACCGCGACCGGTCCGGCTCAGCGCAGGCGGCTGTACTTCAGGAACGCGACGCCGTCCTCGAAGACGCGGCTGGTCTGCACCCGGAACCGCGACGGCTCCGGCAGCTGGCCGGGCGTACCGAACAGCGGCCGCCCGTGCCCGAGCACGATCGGATACAGCTTCAGGAACACCTGATCGATCTCCGGCAGCAGGGTCTGCGCGAGTTCGCCGCCGCCGCACAGCCAAATGCCAAGACCCTTCTCGCGCTTGAGTTCGCGCACCCGGGCGAGCGGATCCTCGGCGATCAGCTCCACGTCCGGGGCCGGGTTCTCCGGCAGGGTGGTGGAGACCACGTACTGGCGTAGATGCTCGTACGGGCTGGAAGTGCCGGTCCGGACACCGAAATCGTGGGTCTTGCGACCCATGATCACGGTGTCGAAGTTCTGGCAGGGTTTGTCGAGACCGAGTACCTGACGCACCTTCGTGGGCAGGGTCTCCGGGTACTGGGCGATGATCGCCGGCCCGTGATCACCCCCGACCGGGAAGAAGTCGACGGAGCCCGCATCGGTGGCGATGAATCCGTCGATGGTCGCCGCGACGTAGTAGGTCAGTTTGCGCATCTGTTTCCTCCAGCCGGCACAACGCGTGCCGCTACTGAAAACGTTAGCGCCTCAATCGCTTCCATAGGGCCGCTCGTAGCGGACCGGGAACCCGAATCAGCCCCTGGGGCGGGGCTGACAGCGCGGGCAGGAGAAAGACGAACGGTTCATGAACTTCTCCCGGCGCATCACCGCGCCACAGCGGCGGCAGGGTTCGTCCTCGCGGCCGTAGGCGTTGAGGGAGCGCTCGAAGTAGCCGGATTGGCCGTTCACGTTGACGTAGAGGGCGTCGAAGGAGGTGCCGCCGGCCTGCAAGGCTTCACCCATCACGGCCTGCGTCTCGGTGAGCAGACCGTGCAGTGCGGGCCGGGTGAGCTTGGCGGCCGGGCGTTCCCCGTGCAGCTTGGCCCGCCACAGCGCCTCGTCGGCATAGATGTTGCCGACCCCGGACACCACGGTCTGATCCAGCAGCAGTCGCTTGATCTCGGACTGCTTGCCGCGCAGCGTGGTGACGACCTTGTCGGCGTCGAAGCGTGGATCGAGGGGATCGCGCGCGATGTGCGCGGCGGATTCCGGCACCAGGGTGCCGTCCACCTCGACCAGATCCGACAGCATCCAGCCGCCGAAGGTGCGCTGATCCACGAAGCGCAGTTCGTTGCCGTCATCGAGGGTCGCGACGATGTGCGCGTGCTTCTCGAGCGGCGAATCCGCGGCCTGCACCAGCATCTGCCCGCTCATGCCCAGATGCACGACCAGCGAGGTATCCGGCTCGTCGAAGGTGAGCCACAGGAATTTGCCCCGCCGATGCGCGGCTTCCACGCGCAATCCGGCCAGGCGCGCGGCGAGATCGTCGCCGCCCATCTCGTGCCGTCGCACCGAACGCTGGTGCTTGACGTTCACCGAGACGACGACGCGGCCCACCACATGATCGGTGAGGCCGCGTCGTACGACTTCTACTTCGGGAAGTTCGGGCATCGTTCCCTAGCTCTTGGCTGACGAATCTCCGTCTGCGGCAGCGGAATTCTCGGCCTCCAGCGACCGATAGGCCGCGCCCGCCGCCTTCTGCTCCGCTTCCTTCTTGGAGCGGCCCACCCCCTGGCCGTAGCCCTGACCACCGATCACCGCGGTGGCGGTGAACTCCTTGTCGTGGTCGGGTCCGGTGGAGGTGATCTCGTAGCTGGGCACGCCGATGCCGCGTTCGGCGGTCAGCTCCTGCAGACTGGTCTTCCAATCGAGTCCGGCGCCCATGCGGGGACCACGCTCGAGCAGATCGGCGAACAGCCGCAGCACCACACCGCGAGCCACCTCGATGCCGTGCTCGAGATGCACGGCGCCGAGCAACGACTCCATGCCGTCGGCGAGAATGCTCGGCTTGTCCCGGCCCCCGGTGAGCTCTTCGCCCTTACCCAGGAGCAGGTGACGGCCGAGGCCACCCCCGCCGAGTTTGCGTGCGACCTCGGCGAGCGCGTGCATGTTCACGACGCTCGCGCGCAACTTCGCCAGCTCACCCTCGGACTTGTCCGGGTGCTCCAGATAGAGGCGTTCGGTAATGCTCAGGCCGAGCACCGAATCGCCCAGGAATTCCAGGCGTTCGTTGGTCGGCAGGCCACCGTTCTCGTAGGCGTACGACCGGTGCGTCAGCGCCAAGCGCAGAAGCTCCGGTTGTAGGCCCACGCCGAGCGCCTCGAGCAGGCTGGCGTGGTCGGCTGCGTCACCTACGGCGGGAATGTCCGCCGCGTCTTTGCTGGCGGTCACGGTCGGTGCTGGCTGGGGAATCAGATGGCCGAGGTGACCTGGCGGCCCTTGTACGTGCCGCAGCTGGGGCACGCGATGTGCGGCAGGGTCTGCTGGCCACAAGCCCGGTTCGGGCAGGTGATCAGGGTCGGCGCGGTGGCCTTCCACTGGCTGCGACGCGCGTGGGTGTTGGCACGGGACATCCGGCGCTTCGGAACGGCCACGACTACTTCTCCTCTGTCTGCTTACTCGCGGCACCGTTGTGTGCCGCAAGGGTGGAATCTGTTGGGTCCGACGCGGTAGCCGCATCGGGGGTCTCTGCCGTGAAAGAGGCGAGCCCTGCCCAGCGAGGGTCAAGTATCTCATGACCGTGGCCGGAACCCGCAATCGCCATCCTGACCCCGCATTCCGGGCACAGGCCCGGGCAATCCGGCGCGCACAGCGGCTGCAACGGCAGCTCCAGGCCGACCGCGTCGATGACCACCGGTTCCAGGTCGATCATGTCGTCGACCAGACGGTGGATCTCGTCTTCCTCGGTGGTCTGCTCGGTCGTGCTGTCCGGGTAGGCGAACAGCTCGGTGATGTGCAATTCGAGCTCGTCGGTGAACGATTCGAGGCAGCGCGAGCACTCGCCCTCGAGGGGCGCGTCGACCGTTCCGGTCACCAGCACGCCCTCGGAGACCGACTGCAGGGTGAGATCCATCTCGACCTCGGCGCCGACGGGGACGCCGACCATTTCCAGGCCGATCCGCTCGCCGATGGTGAAGACGCGATGCAGCTGTTTCATCGAGCCGGGTTTGCGTCCGAGGCTGCGCACGTCCAGCACGAAACCCGCGTCCACCGGCGTCTGCTGACGACGAGGACGCGGAGTGGAACCGGAATCGGCGGACAAAGACTCACCTCACGCTCGGTGTGGAATGGGCAACACACAACAATACCGAACGTCGTGATTCAGCCCAAAACGAGCGGTCCGATGCTCGCCGCGATATCCCTAGCGGCGGAACTCCGCAGCGTAGTCGGGGACGCTGGTGCCGGAGCGGACCTGATGGCGGCCGCGGCCGACGATGCGCAGGGTGCTGCTCAGGGTCTCCTCGAAGTCGGCGAGCTTGCCGTCGACGTACTCGTCGCACTCCTGGCGCAGGCGGTCGGAGTCGGCCTGCGCACCGTCGATGAGGCGGGCGGATTCGGTGTGCGCGGCACGGACCACCTCGGTCTGCGAGACCAGGCGCTCCTGTTCGGCCTTGCCGTCGGAGACCGAGCGGTCGTAGGAGGCCTGACCGGCGGCGGCGAGGCGGTCGGCCTCGGAACGGGCTCGGCCGGTGACGGTTTCGTACTCCCGGTTGCCATCGGCGACGACCTGCTCGGCCTCGGATTCGGCGGCGGAGACCAGGTTCTCGGCGTGCGCGCGGGCCTCGGCGACCATGCGGTCGGCGTGCGCCTTGGCGTCGGCCAGGATGCGGTCGGCCTCGTCGCGGGCCGAGGTCACCGTGTGGTGGGCCTGCTCGTTGGCGGTGCGGACGGTGGTGTCGGCGCCGGTGCGGGCGTCGGTGACGATCTTGTCGCGATGATCGAGCACGTCCTGGGCGTCGTCGAGTTCGCCGGGCAGGGCCTCGCGAACATCGTCGAGCAGCTCCAGGACCTCGCCGCGCGGCACGATGCAGTTGCGGGTCGGTGGGATGCCGCGGGCCTCTTCGATGATGGCCACAAGTTCGTCGAGCGCTTCGAATACCCGGTACATGCTCTACCCCACTCTCCTGCCAGGACTCACGGCGAGACACTCCGCTGCAGCCAGTCTGCCTGGATCCGCGCTGTCAACAAGGTCCGACACGGCGTGTCGCAGGTTTTCCGAACGGTCCCACTGTTCCTTACGCCACAAAAACAAGTGGAGGAAAGCGCTCCACTTGGTGTTACCTTAGTAGATGAAAGAGGGTGTCCGCCGGTGTCTCGACCTGGTCGGGCACCGAGGTTGTCGGATGGGGAAGACAATGGCTGTCCACGAGATCCCGCAGCGGGCCACGATGCCCGTACCCGGTCTGGTGAACACCTATGCCCATGGCGCGGAGGAACTCTCCGCGACGTGGACTCGGTGGCTGGGCCAGCTCGGCACCTGGTTGCGCGGCGAGGCCGCGTTCGCACAGCTCATCCGGTTCGCCCTGGTGGGCGGCCTCAGCAATGTCGGCTACATCCTGTTGTTCCTCGCGCTCTACGGCGGCGGCCCGCAGATGGCCAACCTGGCAGGCTCGATCGTGAGCACGGCGGTGGCCAACGAACTGCACCGGCGACTCACCTTCCACGCCGCCGATCGGGTGCGCTGGTACACCGCGCAGGTCGAGGGCGGCGCGCTCGCACTGGTCGGGCTCGCCATCACCTCGGGGGCGCTGGCCGTGCTCGAGGTCACCGCGCCCGGACTCGGCGATGTCGCCGAAGCCATTGCGGTGCTGGGTATCACAGCGGCCGTCGGCACCATGCGCTTCCTGACCCTGCGGCTCTGGGTCTTCTGAGTCCCGCTCCCCCACCGGGCTTTCCGTAGCCTTCTCACCGACTTTCCGTGCCCCCGCACGGACTTTCCGTGCCCTCGCGCGTCCGTGGGAACCCCGCTCCGCGTGTCCGCGTCAAAGACTGCATCCAGCAACGCTGCAGCCTTGAACGAGAGGGGTTCCGAGATGGACCGACGGCGCGGATGCCTTGGGGGACGCCGAGATACGACCGGCCCGACACCGCCCCGGCCACCCGGCAGAGCCTGCGGATCGTGTGTGCGCAGCCGGCGGCAGGGTCGTCCGCACCGGGAGGAGCAGTGAACTCCGACCGCCTCGCCGCGGCCGCGGCCCACCGGCACTGTGCGACAACCAAACCCGGGCGGACGCTGCGGGAGAGCCTGCGCGGACACCGGTCCCCGGGTCCGGCCTCGACCTTCGATCGGCGCGAACAGCATCGGCTGCGGATCGAGGCACTGCTGCCGGAAATGGCCGAGGACACGGTGGTGAGCCATCAGTCCGCGGCCGTGCTGTACGGCACCACACTGTGGCGGGCACCGCTGGAGCGGGTGTGCGTGACCCGCAATCGCCGGGGCGGCGGGCGCACCCGGCCCTCCACCAGAGTCCATGGGTCACCGGTGGATTCGGTGGTGGACATCGGCGGACTGCCGGTCACCACCCCTGCCCGCACCATCGTGGATCTGGCGCTGTCGCTGCCGTTCGACGCCGCGGTGGTGGCGGGCGACGCGCTGGCGGGCGCGTTCGGGCTCGGCGACGCGGAGTTGAGCGCGGAGATCGCGCGGGCCAAGTGGCGCACCGGAATCGATCAGGCCCGCGAGGTGATCGCGGTGCTCGATGGACGCAGCCGCGGCATCGGGGAATCGCTGTGCCGCATCATGATCCATCGCGCCGGACTGCCGCTGCCCGAATCGCAGGGCACGGTGCTCGCGGCCGACGGGCGTGCGGTGGCCCGGGTCGGCTTCTACTACGAATCCGCCGGTGTCATCTGTGAATTCGACGGGCCCACCCGCTACGGCCGCCTGCTGAGCCCCGGCCGGGACATGGCGACCACGCTGCACCGGGAGCGGGCGCGCGAAAGCCTGCTGCGCGCACTGGGTTTCGAGGTGGTGCGCTGGACCTGGGACGACCTGGTCCGCGACGGTGCGAGCGGCGCGCTGCGGGCGGCACTGGCGCGGCAGGCCCGGCTGCCGGACGGGCGCATCGAGCCCGCTCCGACGCCGCCGGTGCAGCAGGTTCACGTGCGAACGCTGCATTCCGACCGGACCGGCGAGGTCGCGGGAGCCGGACTGGCTGGCGCGGGAAGCGACGGCTGAGCGGGGGTGGAGTCACCGAGCCCGGTCGGCGACTCGGCCGCGGTTCGGGGTCGCGGGCCGAGTCACGTTCG
Organism: Nocardia sp. NBC_00511; assembly: GCF_045161165.1. Taxonomy (NCBI): domain Bacteria; kingdom Bacillati; phylum Actinomycetota; class Actinomycetes; order Mycobacteriales; family Nocardiaceae; genus Nocardia; species Nocardia sp. NBC_00511. The sequence continues at coordinate 436,657 of NZ_CP107849.1, read as the reverse complement.
GGCGGACAGTGATTCGGTCCGCGACAGCAATCAGCAGTGGCGCTCGGCGGTTCGGATCAGCCGCGGCGCTCGGCGATGCGGGCGAGGAGGCGCTTGTGGACGACCGGGGGCAGCAGGTCGGCGATGTCGCCGCCGTAGGTGGCCACCTCTTTGACCAGGGAGCTGGAGACGAAGCTGTAGGCGGGATTGGTGGCGATGAAGTAGGTGTCGACGCCGGTGAGCTTGCGGTTCATCTGGGCCATCTGCAGCTCGTAGCCGAAGTCGCCGGCATCACGCAGACCCTTGACGATGGCGGTGACGCCCTCCTGCTTGGCGAAGTCCACCAGCAGGCCGCGCCAGGATTCCACCCGCACGTTCGGGAGGTGGGCGGTGACCTCGCGGATCAGGTCGATGCGCTCCTCGACGGTGAACATGCCCTGCTTGTTCGGGTTCACCACCACGGTGACGATGACCTCGTCGAACTGTTCGGCGGCCCGCGCGAACACGTCCAGATGTCCGAGGGTCACCGGGTCGAAGGACCCCGGGCACAATGCTCCAGCCATGGCCGCACGCTACCGCATGCCGCGGCGGCCGCGATGGCCCGGTCCGACCGCTTCCGCCCGACCGGGCAGGGTCGCCACCGCCCGGGCGGGCCACCGTCGCGCCACTGAAAGGTCCAGGTGAGCAACCTGATTCACGCCGGGGCGGTCAGGAACCCGGGGCCTGGTCCGCACTTCCGGTCCGGGATCCGATCACCTCCGGGAGGCCGAAGGCGGCGACCAGCGACGGGTCGTTGAAGGCGGTGATGCGGGCGATCCGGGCGCCGATCAGGGTCAGCACCTGGACGCCGTACGCCTCGAAACGGTCCGCGCCGCAATGCTTGTGGGCGATGACCGCGGGCTGGCCGTTGGCCGTGACCGGGGTCAGCTGCCACAGGCCGCGGCGCAGGACGCGGGTGCCCAGGAAGCCGAGCACCGCGTCGCGGCCGGTGAACCAGGTCGGGGTGGGCGGCATTTCCATTTCGACGTCGGCGCGCAACAGCTCCAGCAGGGCGGCCGGGTCGGCGCGGGTGAAGGCGTCGACGTAATCGTCGAGCAGGCGGCGCTGTGCGCGTTCATCGGGTTCGGCCAGATCCTCCTGCACCGGCCCGGCCTCGGCCAGCCGCGCGCGGGCCCGGCGCAGCGCACTGTCCACCGCCGCCGGGGTGGTTTCGAGCATGGCCGCGACCTCGGCGGTCCGGAAGGACAGCACATCGCGCAGCGTGAGCACGGCACGCTGCCGGGCGGGCAGGAGTTGCAGTGCCGCAATGAAAGCCAGCCGCACCCCGGCCCGAGAGCCGACGATCGCCGCCGGGTCGTCGAACCCGAACAGGCTGTCGGGCGCGGGTTGCAGCCAGGCCACGGTGGGTTCGCGCGCGGCGATGGCCACCCGGTGGTCGTCCTGCGGCGCGCCGAGTCCCGACGGCAGCGGCCGCCGGGCCCCGGATTCCAGCGCGGTCAGACACACCCTGGTCGCGATCCGATACATCCAATTGCGCAGCGAAGCACGGCCTTCGAACCCGTCATAGCCCCGCCAGGCCCGCAGATAGGTCTCCTGCACGAGATCCTCCGCATCGTGCACCGAACCCACCATCCGATAGCAGTGCGCGAGCAGCTCGGGACGGAATCGTCCTGTCAGCCGGGCGAATTCCCCCTCGGAGGGGGACGAACTGGTCTTCATCGGTTCACGTCCTCTCAGGCGAGGGGTTTGATTCCGGCGGCGCTCACCAAGTATTCGCCGCTACTGGCCGGGTCGGTGGTGAGTTCGAGGACGGCCTTGGCCACCTGGTCGGCGGTGAGGACGGGTTGCTGGGTGGCGAGGAAGGTCTCGACGTCGACGCCGGAGCGTGCCGCGTAGCCTGCGACGGCTTCGCTGCCCAGGCCGGTGACGGGAGTGAGGCGGGGCAGCAGCGCGAGGAAGCGCAGACCGAGTGCGGTGCGGTCGGATTCGTCGGCGGCGTAGGTGCGCAGGAAGCGGATGGCGGCCTTCGCGCCCGCGTAGCCGCCGCTCAGTGGGGAACCGTTGAGGGCCGCGCCGCTGGAGACCGCCAGCACCGTGCTGCCGGGGGCCAGGGGTGCGAGCAGGGCGGTGCGCATCCAGGTGAAGGCGTGGTGGGTGTCGGTGTGCCAGTTGGTGCTGAAGGTTTCCCAGGTCTGCTCGGGCAGGGCGGCCAGATGTGGCCGGGCTCCGGCATTCAGGACGAGCAGGCCGGGGCGGTGGTCGCGGATCACCTGCGCGGCGAGGGCTTCGTCGGTGGCGTCACCGGTGACGGGGATGAACCGGTCGCCGAGTTCGGCCCGCACCTCGTCGAGGTCGCTGCCGGTGCGGGCGATGCCGACGACGCGGTAACCGGCGGCGACCAGGGTGGCGGCGATGGCGCGGCCGAAGCCGCGGCTGGCTCCGGTGACGACGGCGGTCTGGATGTGTTCGGACATTGATGGCTCCTGAGGCTGGCTGGTCGAATCGGGTCGATATTCAGACCAGCGGGGCATCGGAAATCCGTCGCCGTCACCGCAAGCGGTACGGAACTACTTCACAGCGGCTGATATTCGGCGAGGTCGATGCGGGTCTCGCCGTAGGTGCGGGACTTGAGCGGGGCGAACCCGTCCGGCCACGACACCTCCGGGGAGCGGATCGAGCGTTCGACCACGATCAGCGCGTCCTCGTGCAGCCAGCCGTGTTCGGCCAGGGCCCGCAGATCGGCCTGGACGTCGGCGACCTCGACCGCGTAGGGCGGATCGGAGAACACCAGGTCGTAGGGTCCGCTCGCGGGCGCGCCCGCGAGCACACCGGAAACCGTGCCCTGACGCAGGTCCGCGCCCGGCAATCCGAGATCGTCGATATTGCCGCGAATGACCGTGGCCGCCTTGCGATCCGACTCCACCAGCAGCGCGTGCGCCGCACCCCGCGAGAGTGCTTCGAGTCCGAGCGCGCCGGACCCCGCGTACAGGTCCAGCACCCGGATGTCGTCGAAGTCCATGCGCGCCTGTACGAGACTGAACAGCGCCTCGCGCACCCGGTCCGAGGTGGGCCGGGTGCCCGCGGGCGGCACCCGCAGGCGGCGGCCACCGGCGGCCCCGGCGACGATGCGGGTCACCGGGTCACCTCCGACAGCGTTGCGCCGCAGCTCATTCGGCGGGTGCCTCGGTGAGGCTGACGTCGACGAGCAGGTCGCCGCCCTCCACCTGCTGCACCTTGGCGATGGCGACGCGACGCACGGTGCCCGCGCGCGGCGCGGTGATGGCGGCCTCCATCTTCATGGCCTCGATGGTGCCGATGGTGTCGCCCGCCGTGACCGAATCACCCTCGGAGACAGCCAGTGTCACCACGCCCGCGAACGGGGCGGCGATGTGTCCGGCATTGGTTTTGTCGGCCTTCTCCGCCGCCGGGATCTCGCTGGCGATGGAGCGGTCGCGCACGGTGATCGGGCGCAGCTGGCCGTTGAGGATGCACATGACGGTGCGCATGCCGCGCTCGTCGGGCTCGGAGATGGCCTCCAGGCCGATGAGCAGGGTGACGCCCTTGTCGAGCTGGACGCGGTGTTCCTCGTCGTGGCGCAGGCCGTAGAAGAACTGGTTGGCCGACAGGCCGGTGGTGTCGCCGAACTTCTCACGGTGGGAGAGGAATTCGGCGGTGGGTCCGGGGAACAGCAGCCGGTTGAGGGTGGCGCGGCGCTCCTCGGAGGTGCCCGCGAGCCCCTTCTCGTCCTCGATGGCCAGCTGGGTTTCGGGCTTGGCCGGGCCGCGGCCCTCCAGGGCGCGGGTGCGGAAGGGTTCCGGCCAGCCACCGGCGGGGGTGCCGAGTTCGCCACGCAGGAAACCGATCACCGAGTCCGGGATGTCGTAGCGGGCCGGGTCGGTGGCGAAGTCCTCGACGTCGACACCGGAGCCGACCAGGGCGAGGGCGAGGTCACCGACCACCTTGGAGGACGGGGTGACCTTGACCAGACGGCCCAGGAGTCGGTCCGCCGCAGCGTATTTCGCCTCGACCTCCTCGAATTGGTCACCCAGTCCGAGGGCGATGGCCTGCTGGCGCAGGTTCGAGAGCTGACCACCCGGGATCTCGTGGCGGTAGACGCGACCGGTCGGGCCGGGCAGCCCGGATTCGAAGGGCCCGTACACCTTTCGCAGCGATTCCCAGTACGGCTCGAGGTCGCACACGTGCTGCAGGTCCAGGCCGGTGTCGAACGGCGAATTCGCCGCTGCCGCAACGATCGCCGACAGCGCGGGCTGAGAGGTGGTGCCCGCCATGGGAGCCGACGCACCGTCGACGGCGTCCGCACCGGCCTGCCAGGCGGCCAGGTAGGTCGCCAGCTGTCCGCCGGGGGTGTCGTGGGTGTGCACGTGGACGGGCAGGTCGAACTCGCGGCGCAGCGCGGTCACCAGGGTGGCGGCGGCGGGCGCGCGCAGCAGGCCCGCCATGTCCTTGATGGCGATGATGTGCGCCCCGGCCTCGACGATCTGCTCGGCCAGCTTCAGGTAGTAGTCGAGGGTGTAGAGGTTCTCGTTCGGGTTCGACAGGTCGCCGGTGTAGCTCAGCGCGACTTCGGCCAGGGCAGTGCCGGTTTCGCGGACGGCGTCGATGGCCGGACGCATCTGATCGACGTTGTTGAGCGCGTCGAAGATGCGGAAGATGTCGATACCGGTCGCGGTCGCCTCGGAAACGAAAGCGCGCGTAACCTTTTCGGGGTACGGCGTGTAGCCGACGGTGTTGCGGCCGCGCAGCAGCATCTGCAGGTTGATGTTCGGCACGGCTTCACGCAGAGCGGCCAGCCGCTCCCACGGGTCCTCGTAGAGGAACCGCAGTGCCACGTCATACGTTGCGCCACCCCAGCATTCGATCGACAGCAGCTCCGGCGTCAGGCGCGCCACGTGCCCGGCCACGTCGAGCAGGCCGTTGGTGCGTACCCGGGTCGCCAGCAGCGACTGGTGCGCGTCACGGAAGGTGGTATCGGTGACGGCGACGCCCTCGCGGTTGCGCAGCCACTGCGCGAACCCCTCGGGGCCGAGTTCCAGCAGGCGCTGGCGGGTGCCAGGCGGCGGCGGCACGCTCAGGTCGAGGGCGGGCAGCTTGTCGTGCGGGTACAGCTTGGTGGGCCGGGTGCCGTGCGGCTTGTTGACGGTGACGTCGGCCAGGTACTGCAGGATCTTGGTGCCGCGGTCCGCGGAGCTCTTGAGCGTGAGCAGCTGCGGACGCTCGTCGATGAACGAGGTGGTCACCCGGCCCGCGCGGAAGTCCGGATCATCGAGCACCGCGAGCAGGAACGGGATATTGGTCGTCACGCCACGGATGCGGAATTCGGCGACGCCGCGCCGGGCGCGGGCGATCGCGGTGTCGAAATCGCGACCGCGGCAGGTGAGTTTGACCAGCATGGAGTCGAAGTACGCACCGACCTCCGCACCGACGTTCGCGCCACCGTCGAGGCGCACACCCGCGCCGCCCGGGGAGCGGTAGCCGGTGATGCGGCCGGTGTCGGGCCGGAAGCCGTTAGCCGGGTCCTCGGTGGTGATGCGGCACTGCAGGGCAGCGCCCCGGACATGGATCGAATCCTGGCTCAGCCCAAGGTCTTCGAGGGATTCTCCGGCCGCGATGCGCAGCTGCGACTGCACCAGGTCGACATCGGTGATCTCCTCGGTCACCGTGTGCTCCACCTGGATACGCGGATTCATCTCGATGAAGACATGGTTGCCGCGCTCGTCGAGCAGGAATTCCACGGTGCCCGCGCACGAGTAACCGATCTGCCGGGCGAAGGCGACCGCGTCCGCGCAGATCCGATCACGCAGTGCCGGATCGAGATTCGGGGCGGGCGCGAGCTCGATCACCTTCTGATGCCGCCGCTGCAACGAGCAGTCCCGCTCGTAGAGGTGGATCACATTGCCGTGCTGGTCGGCGAGGATCTGCACCTCGATGTGGCGCGGGTTGATCACCGCCTGCTCGAGGAACACCGTCGCGTCACCGAACGCGGATTCGGCCTCGCGCGCGGCGGCTTCGATCGATTCGCGCAGCTGTGCGGGATCGGCGACCCGGCGCATGCCGCGACCGCCGCCACCGGCGACGGCCTTGACGAAGACCGGGAATTCCATCTGCTCGGCGGCGGCCACGAGCGCGTCCACATCCGCGGAGGGTTCGCTCGAGCGCAGCACCGGCAGTCCGGCGGCCTTGGCGGCCGCGATGGCCCGCGCCTTGTTTCCGGTGAGCTCCAGTACGTGCGAGGACGGCCCGATGAAGGTGATGCCCTCGGCCGCGCAGGCGGCCGCCAGGTCCGGGTTCTCCGACAGGAACCCGTAGCCCGGGTAGATGGCGTCGGCCCCGGCGGTCTTGGCGGCGTTGATGATCTCCTCGATCGTCAGGTACGCCCGCACCGGGTGCCCGGGTGTCCCGATCTGGTAGGCCTCGTCCGCCTTCAACCGGTGCACGGAGTTGCGGTCCTCATAGGGAAAAACCGCGACCGTGCCGATCCCGAGTTCGTAGGCCGCGCGGAATGCGCGAATGGCGATCTCGCCGCGGTTGGCGACCAGGACTTTGGAGAACATTCGCCTAAGGTACCTGCCCCCGGCCACGGATCGGGCATCGAAGTCCCGTTCGCAGCAATCTTCACACCGTTCCGGTCGCGGCTGCGAATTTGTGTTAATCACACGGATACATCCCTGCCGGTGAGGCCTGTGCCGCCCGGACCACCGGATTCGCCATCGTGCTAAGGATCCGTGCCGCACCGGGGCGACGCGCGCACCGCACCCGCCGAGACACTCCCGCGTCCGGATAGCGCCGAAATCGTGTCACCCCCGTGCTCAGCACAATGCGCGATACACAGGCGTGCGACGTAATCGCCTGCGGGGCATACGGTTTCAAACAGCCGGAGCCAATGCCCCGCTGGCCGAATATCGCCGACCCGTTGTGCGCCTGCGCTTTTCAGCTCAGGCGGCGACCCGAACGCCAGACCGACGGCGAGTCACCGTACTCCCGTTTGAACGCGCGACTGAACGCCTCCTCGGCGTCGTAGCCGACCCGCCGGGCGATCGCCACGATCGAGAGATCGGTGTCGGCCAGCAGATCGGTGGCCAGGCGCATGCGCCATTCGGTCAGATACCGGATCGGCGGGCGATGCAGGACCGTGCGGAACCGCAGATCCAGCAGCGACCGTGAGACCGCCACGGCATCGGCGAGCTCCCCCACCGTCCACTTGCGGGCCGGATCGCGGTGCAGGTGGCCGAGCGCGGGCGCGAGCACCGGATCGCGCAGCGCCGCGATCCAGCCGCAGTCCACGGCCGGCCGCGAGGCCAGGTACAGCCGCAGCACCTCCACCAGCAGCAACTCGGGCAGGCGGCCGCCGACCGCGCCGCCGTGAATCCCGGATACCTGGGTGAGCGCGTAATCGATGGTGGCGCGCACCCATTCGGCGGCCGCGCCGGTCGGGCGCACCACGAAGGCGCGCGGCAGCGCCCGCAGCGCCGGATCGAAGAGCGGGTCGGCGCTGTCGAGGTAGCCGCACACCACCTCGGTGCGCGCGCCCGCGCCGCCGTGCCGCAGCACCGGCATGGTCCGCCACGGCGGGACGAGCATGAAGTCCGACAGCGGCACCACCTCCGCGTCGTCGACGCCGCCCATCCGGTGCACGTCCGCGTACGGCAGCACGATCACGTCCCCGGCGTGCGCCCAGAGTCGGTCGCCGCCTTCGGGATGCACCCAGCAGCTGCCCGTCGCGACCACATGGAAGAGGGTGACCCGATCGCTGCCGGGCCGCAGTGCCAGCGCGGTGTCGTGGCAGGTCATCGACTCGTAGGCCCACGGTTCGGTGTACTCGGCGCGCAGGAAGATCGCACCCGTCAGCCGCAGCCTGGCGAGCACGGCGTCCGCCGGGGCGGCCGCGTTCAGGTCCGGGTTCATCTCGACGGTCACGTTCATATCCAGAGATACGTTCGCGTCGCCCGCCGCGTTCACCGCCACGACGGTGGTCGTGGCGTCCTGATCAGGTATCCCGGGGAGCGGGTCATGGCCTCGCGGCGCACTGCTCACGAAACTGATGGTGTCACAACGAAAGGGAGCTCCCAATGCCGCTGTTCATGGATATTCACAACCTGCCCGAGCCGGTCGACGCCGAGCAGGCCGCCGCCGCGCACGCCGCCGATCTCGCGGCCCAGTCCGCCTACGGCGTCGACTACTGCAACTACTGGTTGGCTGCGGACGGCAAGCAGATCTTCTGCCTGGTCTCCGCGCCGGACGCCGAGACCGCCGCGCTGGTGCATCGCGAGGCGCACGGTCTGGTCGCCGACGAGATCCACGAGGTGACCGAGGGTAAGTGACCGCCGGCGGGCCGATATGCTCGGACCCGCAGTCGGTTCGCCAGGCGCGGATCAGGATCGGTGCACCCATCGTCCGCGCGCCCGGCGTCGAAACCGTACGACCCGGCGACGGGTCGGCCGGCGAGAGGGAACCCGGTGGGAATCCGGGACTGTCCCGCAGCGGTATGCAGGAACGACCGCCGTCATACGCACTGGGTGAGAATCTGGGAAGCGACGGCCACTAGGTCGGCCATCGAGGCCGGTGCCTGCGAGTCCGAAGACCTGCCGACCGTGCCGGATACGCCGTATCCGGCGGTCGGCGCCTCGTGGACCGGGCGGACGGACTCCAGGCCGCTTCGCGCTGCCCGGGTCCGCTTCGCGCGTGTGGCGGCGGCCAGTGCTTCGGACACTGGAGATCGATCCCGTGACTACCACTTCACCGTTCACCGCAACGGTTCTCGGCATTCCGCGCATCGGGCCGCGCCGGGAACTCAAGAAGGCCATCGAGTCGTACTGGGCGGGCCGCATCGACGCCGAGGCCCTGCACACCGTGGGCCGCGAACTGCGCGTCGCCCATCTGACCACGCTGGCGGCCAGCGGCCTGGATTCGGTGCCGGTCGGCACCTTCTCCTATTACGACCAGATCCTCGATGCCGCGGCCATGTTCGGTGCGCTGCCCGCGCGGGTGGCGGACATCGCCGATCCGCTCGACCGGTACTTCGCCGCCGCGCGCGGCACCGACACCGTCGAACCGCTGGAGATGACCAAGTGGTTCGACACCAATTACCACTATCTGGTGCCGGAATTGGGTCCGGACACCGCGTTCGCGCTGGACGCGCGCAAGCTGCTCGGCGAGCTGCGCGAGGCGATCGACCTCGGGGTGCCCGCGCGGCCGGTGCTGATCGGTCCCCTCACCTTCCTGAAGCTGGCCAAGGATTCCGAGGGCAATGCGCTGCGGCGCCTCGCCGAGCTGCTGCCGCTGTATCAGGAGTTGCTGCGGCTGCTGGCCGAGGCGGGCGCGCAGTGGGTGCAGATCGACGAACCGGTGCTCGTCACCGATCTCGACGAGGTCGAACTGGCGCTGGTCGAGCACGTCTACTCCGAGCTCTCCGCAGTGACCGAGCGGCCCGCGATCCTGGTCGCCACCTACTTCGGCCGTCCCGGACCGGCGCTGCCGGTGCTGGCGGCGACCGGAATCGAAGGCGTGGCACTGGATTTCGTGTACGGCACCACCGTCGAGGACGTGGTGGGCACGCCCGCCCTGTCGGGCAAGCTGGTGGTGGCGGGCGTCGTCGACGGCCGCAATGTGTGGCGCACCGACCTCGATCACGCGCTGGCCACCCTCGCGACGCTGCTGGCCGGAACCGCCACGCTGGTGGTCTCGACCTCCAGTTCGCTGCTGCACGTGCCGTATTCGCTCGACGCCGAGGCCGCTCCGGATCCGACGCTGCGCTCCTGGCTGGCGTTCGGTGCGGAGAAGGTGGCCGAGGTGGCGCTGCTGGCCACCGCGCTGCACGACGGGACCGCGGCGGTGTCGGACGAATTGGCCACCGCCCGTGCGGCTCTCGCGACCCGCGCCATCGACTCGCGGCTGCGCAACGACACCGTGCGGGCGCGGCTGTCCGCGCTCGGACCCGACGCGATCCGGCGCGCGCCGGCCGCGGATCGCCGGGTGCTGCAGCAGCAGCGGCTGCACCTGCCGCTGCTGCCGACCACCACCATCGGCTCGTACCCGCAGACGCCCGCCATCCGCAAGGACCGCGCCGCGTTCGTCAAGGGTGAGCTGACCGCCGAGCAGTACCGCGATCGGATGCGCGCCGAGGTCGCGGATGTCATTGCGCTGCAGGAGAAGCTGGGCCTCGACGTGCTGGTGCACGGCGAGCCCGAACGCAACGACATGGTGCAGTACTTCGCCGAACAGCTCGACGGCTTCTTCGCCACCGCCAACGGCTGGGTGCAGTCCTACGGCACCCGCTGCGTGCGCCCGCCGATCCTGTACGGCGATGTGGCACGGCGGCAGCCGATGACGGTGGAGTGGATCGGCTACGCGCAGTCGCTGACCGACAAGCCGGTCAAGGGCATGCTCACCGGCCCGGTCACCATTCTGGCCTGGTCGTTCGTGCGCGACGACCAGCCGATCGCCGACACCGCCCGGCAGGTGGCCCTGGCCATCCGCGAGGAGACGGTGGACCTGCAGGCCGCGGGCATCCGCATCATCCAGGTCGACGAACCGGCCCTGCGCGAACTGCTGCCGCTGCGCGCGGAAGCCGAAGCCGCATACCTGGATTGGGCGATCGAATCCTTCCGCCTGTCCACCTCGGGCGTCTCCGATGCGACCCAGATCCACACCCACCTCTGCTATTCGGAGTTCGGTGCGGTGATCGACGCCATCGCCGCCCTCGACGCCGACGTCACCTCCATCGAGGCGGCCCGCTCGCACATGGAGGTCCTCGACGACCTCAATGCCGCGGGCTTCAGCCTCGGGGTCGGCCCCGGCGTCTACGACATCCACTCTCCCCGGGTGCCGAGCACCGGCGAGATCACCGCCTCACTGCGTGAGGCGCTGCAAGCCGTTGCGGCGGAACGACTCTGGGTGAACCCGGACTGTGGTTTGAAGACCCGCGGCCCGGCCGAGGTGGAGGAATCGCTGCGCAATATGGTCGAGGCCGCCCGCGCGGTGCGCTGAGTCCGTCACCGGTCCGGCGACAGCGATCGCCGGACCGGTCGCGGCTACACCCGGGGGCGCGAGGCGATGCCGTCGCCGATAGCGCGTGCGGCGGTGGACAATTCGGTGAGGTAGCGGCGGCGTTCGGCGCGGGTGACGGCGTCGCGCAGGGGGCCGATCTGCAATTCCATCACCGCGTGCGGGCCGCCGCCGAAGACCGGGGCGCTGATGTAGCTGACGGCGAGGACGCCGTCGTGGTCGAGTTCGGCGTCGGTGTAGGCGCTGCCCGCGATGGCGGCCAGCTGGGCCAGCACCCGGCCGCGCAGTTCGGTGCTGGCGGGCTGGTCGGCGAGGTGGTTGGCGACCTCGGACAGGACCCGCACATTGGGGAGGCTGTCGGGGTCCAGCCGCCAGGCGCAGTGTCCGGTGGTGCGCAGCGTGGACAGCACGGAGCGATATTCGTCACGTCGCTCCGGGCCGCGGGTGTCGAGCCAATCCTGTTGGCGCGCGGGGCTGGCGTGCGCGATGATCGCCGCCCCGGCGGGGGCGAGCAGCGGGATGCGGGCCCCGGGCTCGATGCCGATGGTGTAGCGGTCGCGGGTGACGGCCAGGAATTCCAGGTGCTCGCCGGACACGGCGGACAGTGCCGCGCCGCAGTCGACGCGGTCGGCGAGGCGCTCCAATTCCTGGTTCAGCCAGGCGCGATCGTCCTGGGATTCGATGGCGCGGCGGCCGATGACGGCCAGCCCGGGACCGAGTTCGTAGCTCAGGTCGGGCAGCCGGTGCACCCAGCCGCGTTCGGCCAGCGCGCTGAGGATGGCCCCGGCGGTGGAGCGGTTGAGGTCGAGGGCGTCGGCGATTTCGGCGGCGGTCAGCGAACCCTGGTGGGCGGCCAGCAGTTCCACGATCGAGATGACGCGCTGGGTCGGCGGGGAGCTCTCGGGGGTCCTGGTCTTGCCAGCGGGCACGCGGGTCTCCTAGCCTGTGCGGCGATACAAATAACCGTACCGTTCAATGCGAATAGCCGCACCGGAACGAATAGTCGCATCGAGGAGCGGGCCATGGCAACCAGCGGGGCACAGGAGCCGACGGCGTCGTGATCGCGGATTTCGCCGACCACTGGCTGCTCTACTGTTCCATTCCCGTCGTCGCGGCACTGATCGGCTGGATCACCAAGATCGTGGCCGTGCAGATGCTGATGTATCCGCTCGAATTCAAGGGCATCCCACCGTGGTTGGGCTGGCAGGGCGTGATCCCGCGCTCGGCGGCGCGAATGGCGACCATCGCGGTGGACCTGATGTTCGGCAAGCTGATCGACCCGCAGGACATCATCGGCCGCATCGATGTCGCCGAACTCACCACCCGGCTGCGCGAACCCCTGGACGCGGGCGTCGACTACATGGTGCGGTCGATGATGATGCGCCATCAGCCGCGACTGTGGGTCAACATGCCCGAGTCCGCGCAGCGCGCCATCATCGAACGCGCGCAACGGGATCTGCCGCAGCTCATCGAGGACATCGTCATCGATCTGCGCACCAATATCGATCAGGTGATGGATCTGCGCGGCATGGCGATCAGCGCGCTGGTGGACGACAAGCGGCTGCTGGTGAAGCTGGTGCGCCGGGTGGGGCACCACGAACTGCGCTTCATCGTGCGCTCGGGGTTGATCTTCGGCACGGTGCTGGGCTTCGTGCAGATGATCACCTGGTCGCTCACCCACTCTTCCTGGCTCATGCCCGCTTTCGGCGGTTTCACCGGGTTGGTGACCGACTGGCTGGCGTTGCAGATGATCTTCCGGCCGATCCGCCCGATCGGTATCGGACCGTTCAAATGGCAGGGCCTGTTCCACCAGCGCCGCGAACAGGTCTGCACCGACTATGGCGATCTGATCGCCACCGAGATCCTCACGCCCGCACGGATTCTCGAGGCCGTGCTGAACGGCGAACGCGCCGACCGGCTGACGTCGCTGCTGAACCATCACGTCAGCGAGTTCCTGCAATTGCAGACCGGCCCGGCCCGGCCGCTGGTCCTGCTGGTCGCCCGCGACAGCTACACCGGCATCGAACGCGAGGCGGTCACCTTCGTGCTCGATCACATCAGGGCCGCCGCGCATTCCGGCTTCGACAGCCACGCGATCGAGGCCCTGGACGTGCGCAGCCTGGTGATCGAGAAGACCCGGCAGCTCTCCGACGACGAGTACGAGGGTTTGCTGCGCCCGGCGTTCAAACAGGACGAGTGGAAGCTCGTCGCCATCGGCGCGGTGCTCGGATTCTTGGTCGGCGAACTCCAGGTTCACCTGATTCTGGGATGAGGCCGCCGATTTCAGCAAATTTTCCGGCTACGTTTCCGGCTCGGCGTTGCGGGCCTGGTCGTACGATGGGAACTCGCGCGCCAAACCGCCCATAGCTCCGAATTCGCATGCTACGCAGCCGTGCCGGACCGGCGAAGTACCAAGCAGGGTAGAAGAAATCGCAGCGATCCTTCCGATATTGCGATGTTTGCGAAGGCAAGTCGGTACCATCCAGCACGTGCGCAAGATGTATGCGGGGGCTCGACTACGGCGGTTGCGCGAGGAACGGCGGATGACCCAGGCGGCCTTGGCCAAATCCCTGGACCTTTCGCCCAGCTACCTCAACCAGCTCGAACGCGACCAGCGTCCGCTCACCATTCCGGTGCTGCTGAAACTGAACTCGACGTTCGATCTGGATGTGCAGTTCTTCGCCGCCGACTCCGACGCGAGGCTGGTGTCGGATCTACACGAGATCCTGGTCGAGGCCGCCGGCGGCAATGCCGCCCCGGTCGCCGAGGTGGAGGACCTGGCCACCCGGATGCCGGAGGTCGCGAAAATCGTTGTGGCCATGCATCGCCGACTACGGGCGGCGACCGATCAACTGGATCTGCTGTCCTCCAAGGTGGCGACCCCCACCGGCGCGCCCGGCGTGCCCATGCCCTACGAGGACGTGCGCGACTTCTTCTACGATCACCACAATCACATCGCCCAGCTCGACCTCGCCGCCGAGCGGCTCTTCGAGGACAGTGGGCTCTCCGTCGGATCCCTGGACCGCCAGCTGGCGCGGGTCGCCGAGGAACGCGCCGGAGTCACCGTGCTGGTGCGCGGCGACGGGGCCGATCCGAACATTCCCAAGCGCCACTACGAACCCGAGACCCGCACGCTGACCCTGGCGCGGCGGCTGCGGCCCGGGCAGCGCGCCTTCCAGATCGCCACCACCCTCGCCTTCCTGTTGCACGGCAGTCTGCTCGACGAGGTGCTCGACGAAACCCCCTCGCTCACCGGCGAATCCCGCACGCTGGCCCGGATCGGGCTGGCCAACTATTTCGCGGGCGCGCTGGTGCTGCCCTACAGCAAGTTCCTGCGCTCGGCCGAGGAGCTGCACTACGACATCGATCTGCTGAGCCTGCGCTTCGAGGTCGGGTTCGAGACGGTGTGCCATCGCCTGAGCACGCTGCAGCGGCAGGGACAGCGCGGGGTGCCGTTCTTCCTGATCCGGACCGACCGCGCGGGAAACATCTCGAAACGCCAGTCCGCCACCGCCTTCCATTTCTCCCGGGTCGGCGGCAGCTGCCCGCTGTGGGTGGTGCACGAGGCGTTCAACCATCCCGGGCGGATGCTCACCCAGGTGGCCGCCATGCCCGACGGCCGCCGGTATCTGTGGGTGGCCCGCACCACCACGCCCACCCCGACCGGATTCGGTTCCGCCGGTAAGGATTTCGCGATCGGACTGGGCTGCGACATCGAATACGCCGACCGGCTGGTCTATTCGCGGGGCCTGGAACTCGAGGAGGCCGCCGCCGCGGTGCCGATCGGTGCGGGCTGCAAGGTGTGTGAGCGCCCCAACTGCGCCCAGCGCGCCTTCCCGCAGATCGGCAGGCCGCTGGCCATCAGCGAGAACACCAGCGGCGATCTGCCCTATCCGCGCATGCCCCACTGACCCTTTTCCGCTTCCCCCCGTCTGCCGCGCGCCGTGTTCCACGGCCGCGGCAGACGGCTTTTCGCCTGCCCCGCACAGCTCGCGCGGGGCAGCGGATCTCGGCGCGCGCCTTGCCATTCGAACCAACCATTTCGAATACCCCAGCAAACTCAGCAAACAAATACCGAATGGTATTTTAGACCACTTAGTATTATTCCTGGCTAACCTCGAAAAACCTTGCGGCAACCGAGTTAATCCGGCGTTTGCCGGACATCACAGGCGCGAGATGTGTAGCGTCTGGAATTGCTCGGACACTCTCCAGAACAGGCGTTGGCGCGGTGATCGGAATAGACGGATGTCTCAAACTCATCATGGACATTCCGGGCGCACGCAGCGTAACCCTGGTAGACGGGGCGAGCGGCCTGGCGATCGCCGCGGCGGGGCGGCACGATCTGGTGGACCAGCATGAAGACGCCGCTGCCGCAACGGATGTGGTCAGGGCGGTGCTGACCTGCCCGGCGCTGGCCACCGGCCACGCCGACGACGACGTCACCGAGATCATCGTCTGCGGCACCCGGGGATATCACCTGCTGAATTTGATCGACGGTGATTTCGAGGGACGCCTTTTCGTGCACGTGCTCTTCGATGACGACACCGGTAATCTCGCCATGGCCAGATACCAGTTGCGATCAATTCTCGCCGAATTTGCCGAGGACGATCATGGACAGTGAACTAGTGATCGAACTGCGGCGTCTGGAACAGCAGCGAAGCACCGGCGTACTGTCGGCAGGCGACGGCGCGTTCCACCTCGTCGAGGGTGCGATCACCGCAGCAGAATGCGAGCGAACCACCGGACTCGACCGGCTGGTGGTGGCATCCGGCACCGCGACCGCCGAACAATGGCGACGCGCGCGCACCGGCGGCCTGGACGGACTGCTGGAAAGGCCGCGGCTGGAAACCCTTTCGCTGCTGTCGGTCTTCGACGCCGCCTACTTCCTGCTCTCCGCACCCGCGGCCCGGCCCGAATTCCGTTCCGGCCCACCGCATTGGCTCGCGCGCGCCTGCCGCATCACCCCCGGCGCGCTGCTGCACGAATGCGCCCGCCGCGAATCACCCGACAGTGAATCCTGGCCGGTCGATCTCGTCGACACCGCGACCGTGGTCCCGGTGCGTCGGGTGCGCCGCCGCCGGGTGGTGCTCACCGGCGGCCAGGCCGAGGTGCTCGCCGCGATCGACTCCCGGCGCACCATCACCGAACTCGCCACCGAACTGGGCCGCACCACCTACGGCTGCCTGCTGGCCGTGCGTGAACTCACCGCGGCCGGACTCGTCGAACCTCCGTCCATGGTCGTGCAGGCCGCGCCGCCGCCGGGTGGTCCGCCGCCCGCCCGGCACCGCGCCGAGCCGAGCGACCGGTCCGAGGAATCGACCGTGATCTCCACCGCCACAGACGAATCCATGCCACCACTGCGACGCCGGGTGCGCCGGGCCGCGGCGGTCGCCGTCCCCGACCGCTGGGAGCCCCCCGACCGTGACGTGCTGGTCCGCCTACGCGCGGCGCTGGAGGAGCTGACATGACGGCACCGGACCGGACGGCACGGAACACACCGCACGGCGAACTGATCAGGAGGCGGCCTTGGAGAAGCTCGCGTGACCGCGCGCAAGAGGCGGCTCGGTGAATTGATAGGAAGAAGGTTGACCAAAGTGGCGATGTCCGGGCCCGAACCCAACGGGAAGGTACTGACGGAGCTCAGGGGGCTGCGCGACCGAATCCCGCAGCTCACAGGAACTCTCGTGGCGTCCACCGACGGACTGCTCATCGCACACGATCTTCCCGCGCACATCGAGCCCGCGGGCATGGCGGCACTGACCGCCGCACAGCTCTCGCTCTCCCACCGGCTCGCGGCCACCGCTCACGGCGGCGGCTTCCACGAGGTGGTGGTGCACGGCGAGGGAGGCGACGTGGTGATCTACGCGGTCGGCTGGACCGCATCGCTCACCGTGCTCGCCGGACCCGGCACCAATGTCGGGCGGGTGCATCTGGAATCGCGGCCCGCGGCCCGCGCCATCGCCGATCACCTCGCGGCGATGACCGGTGAGGCGGACCCGGCCCAGAGTTCCCACTCGAAGTGATAACACCGATTGAAAGGAAACCCATGTCCAACATGGATATCGCGCTGAAGGACATGATGGTGATCGACGGCGCCATCGGCGCCGCCGTCGTCGACTACAACAGCGGCATGGCCCTCGGCATGCTCGGCAGCTCCAAGGCGCTCGACCTGCAGGTCGCCGCCGCCGGAAACACCGAGGTGGTGCGCGCCAAGATGCGCACCATGGAACAGCTGGGCCTCAATGACCAGATCGAGGACATCCTCATCACGCTCAACGGGCAGTACCACATCATCCGTCCCATGACCGGGAGGAAGTCCAAAGGGCTGTTCCTCTATCTCGCGCTGGACCGCAATCGCGCCAACCTGGCGATGGCCCGGCACCGGCTCAAGGGCATCGAAGAAGACCTCGAGGTCTAGCCGTCGCGGTGTCTCGCCCGTACTACCGTGCGGGCGTGGACATCCCACGCCTCCTCTCACCCCGCCGGAGACTGCGAGGTTCGGTTCTGAATCCTCATTCCGAGTCACCAGTTTGCGATGCATAGCCGGGACGCCCCGTGCGCCGACGGAGTATCGTGAGTGCACTTCCCTGATCGCACACCAGCCGATACCCGACATCGCCGTCCGGCATCGCGGGCCACCCGGCTGATCCTGTCGTGTTCAGCGTGCGGCCCGACTCCGAGAGGATGAAAGGACCCGAGAATGATCACGAAGGCGGATCTGCCGGAGGGGGTACGGCTTCGGATGCGAATGTCCGAGCGCCCCCACGGCGGCAGCGTCGAGATCGGGTACTGGCCGGGCCGCGGCGTCGTTGTCGCGCACAGCAAAGAGGGCAGCAACGGGGCGGTCCTGCTGTTCACCGTCCGGGAGTGGGAGGAGTTCATCAAGAATCTCCCCACCGGCGAATTCCCCAGCGGCGAGTTCCCCGCGGCCGGGTAGCCGCGGTCAGGACTTCGCCAGATACTCCAATCGCTCACCGTCCACGGCGGCTCGCATCATGCCCGCGAGCCCCGGATGGTTGGTGAGCCCCGGATCCGACTCCACCACTTCGCGCGCCAATTGCTGTGCGGCGGTGATGACTTCGAGATCGTCGAGCAGCGACAGCAGCCGCAGACTGCGGGCGGTGCCGGACTGGGCCGAACCCAGCACATCGCCCTCGCGGCGCTGCCGCAGATCCAGCACGGCGAGCTCGAAACCGTCATTGGTGGCCGCGACCGCTTCCAGCCGGGCCATCGCCGTCCCGACCGGATTGGTCTCGGTGATGAGCAGGCACAGCCCGGCGTGCTTACCGCGGCCCACCCGGCCGCGCAGCTGATGCAGCTGGCTGACGCCGAACCGATCCGCGTCCACGATGGCCATCACCGTCGCGTTCGGCACGTCGACGCCGACCTCGACCACGGTGGTGCACACCAGCACATCGATCTCGGCGTCGTTGAAGGCCCGCATGACGCGGTCCTTCTCATCGGCGGGTAGGCGGCCGTGCAGCAGCCCCACCCGCAGATCCTTCAGCGCGCCCGCGCTCAGCGATTCGAACATGTCCATGGCCGAGTGCGTGGTCGGCCCTTCCTTGTCGACGTCGGCTTTCGCTTTACGCCCCTTGCCTTTTCCGTTCTCTTCCTCGTCGCCGATGCGCGAGCACACCACGTATGCCTGCCGCCCCTGCGAGACCTCCTCGTGGATGCGCTCCCAGGCGCGATCCACCCAGGCCGGTTTCACCTTGGCGGGCACCACCTTCGAGGTGATCGGCGAGCGGCCGCGCGGTAGCTGGGTCAGCACCGAGGTCTCCAGATCGCCGAGCGTGGTCATGGCGATGGTGCGCGGAATCGGGGTCGCCGTCATCACCAGCAAATGCGGGCTGAAACCCTCTTTGGCCTTGGCCCGCAGCGCATCTCGCTGCTCCACACCGAAACGGTGCTGCTCGTCGACCACCACCATGCCGAGATCGAAGAACTCGACGTTGTCCTGGATCAACGCGTGGGTGCCGATCACCAGACCGGCCTCACCGGTGACGGCGTCCAGCAGCGCGGCCCGCTTCTGGCCGACCGACATGGACCCGGTCACCAGCACCACCTTGGTGGCCTGCTCCGCCGCACCCAGCTCCCCGGCCTCGCCGAGATCGCCGAGCATCTTGCGCAGCGACCGATAGTGCTGTGCGGCAAGGACTTCCGTGGGCGCGAGCAGGGCGCACTGCTGACCGTGGTCGATCACCTGCAGCATGGCGTGCAGGGCCACGATGGTCTTGCCCGAACCCACCTCGCCCTGCAGCAGCCGGTGCATGGGGTGGGTGCGCGACAGGTCCGCGGAGATCTCGTCGATCACCGCGAGCTGACCCTCGGTCAGTTCGAAGGGCAGGCGCTTCTCGAACGCGGCGGCGATGCCGCCGGGACGCGGCGGGCAGGCGGCGGCCTTGCGGCCCTCGGTCTGATGACGGCGCTCGGCCAGCACCAGCTGCAGCGCCATCGCCTCGTCGAAACGCAAACGGCCCCTTGCGGCTTCGATATCGGCCTTGCTGTCCGGCAGGTGGATCAGTCGCAGCGCGTCCGACACCGGCAGCAGGTCATGCTCGGTGCGCAGCTGCTCGGGCAGCGGGTCGTCGATGGGGTCGAGCTGATCGAGCACCTGGCGGATACAGCGCAGCAGATCCCAGCTCTGCACCTTCGCCGTCGACGGATAGACCGGGATGAACTCGCGCTCGAAGAACGAGACATCCACGCCGCCGGCGCCTTTCGCGCTCTGCGCCAGACCGCGCAGCGCACCGCCGCCGCGCACGCTGGTGAGGTTCTCGATGGTGCCCTCTTCCTTGTCGGGCAGGATCAGATAATCGGGGTGCGAGAGGTTCCAGCGGTCGGGCCGCCACCAGTGCACGGTGCCCGACATCATCGCGCGCGCACCCTCTTTCACCAGGTAGCGCACCTTGTCGCCATTGAAGAAGGTGATCTCCACCGGGCGGGCGTCACCGGTGTCGAGGTTCACCTTGAGCAGGCTGCCACGCCGATTCTTCATGGGCCGCAAGTCGGTCTTGGTGACCCGGCCGATCACCGTGATGTGCTGCCCCTCCTCGGGAGCCTCCTCGGTGAGCGCCTGGCCCTGGGTGGCGTAGCGCGACGGATAGTGCCGCAGCAGATCCTCGACACTGTGCATGTCGAAGTGCTCCTGCAACTGTTCGGCCGCCTTCACGCCGAGCACATGGTCGAGCCGATCAGCCAGCGTCGCCATCTATTCCACCCCGATCTGCACCAGATCACCGGCCTGCCCGCCGGGATACACCGCCACTTCCACACCGGGGAACCCGGCCGCCACGTGCGCGGCCAGTTCCGCCGCGAGCCGCTCGGGCGCATCGGCCCCGACCAGCATGGTCACCAATTCGCCACCGAGGCCGAGCATGCGGTCCAGCAGGATGCGCCCGGTCGTCCGGATATCGGGGTCGATCACCACCACGTCGTGCCCGACCAGGCCCAGCCCGTCCCCGGACTCGCACATCCCGACCATGGTCAGCGCCCGCTCCGGCGCGATACGTAAAGCGCCCCAACGGGTTCCGGCCGCCGCCTCCGACATGGCGAAGGCGTCGTCCACCGCGATCCGGCCGCCGTCGTGCATGGCCAGCGCCGCCAGCCCCTGCACCATGGACCCACACGGCAGCATCAGCACTTCGCGCTGCCCGTCGCGCGCGGCCACGCTCACCGCGACCAGCTCGTGCGCGGGCAGCGCACCGTTCGGCAGCACCATCACCTCCCGGTGCGGCAGTGCGCGAATCGCGTCCAGCAAAACTTCGGAGGTCACTTCGCCCTGTATTACGGAAGCCCCCGCGTCCTCGAACAGCCGCACCGCACCGGCACCCGAGGCCACCGCGAGAATCGCGCGCCTGCTCACCGCGCCCGCCGCGTGCCCGGACACCGCGAGGGTCTCGACCCGGATGCCGCGCAACCTGCCCGCCTCGATCCCGGCCTCTACCGCGGCTCCCGCATCGGCACAGTGCACATGAGCCGACCACATCCCGGCCCCGTCGCCGACCACGACGACCGAATCCCCCAGCGCCCCCAGCTGATCCCGGAGCAGCCGGACCCGGTCCTCGTCGCTCTCGTGCACCAGGAACATCACCTCGTACTGCGGCAACGCGATCCCCGACCCACCGTCGACGACCGCGGCGGCACCCGAGACATCCAGCGAATTGCCTTGCCCCCCAGTAATATCCGACAATCCACCCGGATGCGCAGTCCCGACGGGCGCACCCGCCCACGCGCCACGGTGACTGACCGAACCCTCCGGCAGCCGCCGGCCCGCCCCCGGCGTGAAACCGGCGTCCGTGCTCGAACCGGGTCGCGGAGTGACGCGCTGATCCTGCACGCCACGGCGGTACACCGGCCGGGCCGCGACGCGACCACCGGAGACCGCGACCAATTCGTCCAGCAGCACCAGTAATCCGCGCGCCCCGGCATCCACCACACCGGCCTCGCGTAAAACCCCCAGCTGCGCGGGAGTCTCCCCCAGTGCCTTGGCCGCCCCGTCCGCGGCGGCCGAGGCCACCGCCGCGAGTTCGTGGTCCGAGCATTCGGCGGCGCGCTCGGCCGAGCGATCCAGCACGGTGAGCATGGTCCCCTCGACCGGCGAACTCAGTGCCTCGCGCACCAACCGCGCCGCCTGTCGGAGTGCGACCCGCAACGCCTGCTCGGTCAACGGGCCGTCGGTCACCGCGTCGGCCATCCCCCGCAGTACCTGCGACAGGATGATCCCGGAATTCCCGCGCGCCCCGGCGGTCGCCGCCCGGGCCATGGCAGCCATCACCCCGTGCGCCTCGTCCCCGGCCGCCGCGTCCGCACCGCGCACCGCGGCGCGCATGGTCGCCAGCAGGTTGGTCCCGGTGTCGGAGTCCGCGACCGGGAAGACATTGAGGGCGTTGATCTCGTCGCGGTGGCGTTGCAGCGCGTCCAGGGCCCGATGACCCCAGCGCAGCAGGCCAGTACCGTCGAGCGCGTCCGCTACCCCGGGCACCGTCACCGTCCTTCCGCACACTTCGTGTTCGTCCGAAACCCCTCGCGCCAGCCTAGTCGCGAACCCCGACATCCCGCCGTCACCTGCTGTTCGTACCCGCTGGCCGGTAGCTGGGAGGGGGGCAATTGGACACGTCGGGGCGGGATTGGCTAGTCTGGTCCGGTTGCCTCACGCGGGCACGGTCCTGCTCGTTCAGGTATCGGAACGCGTACATCGGCCCTCCGGGCCGGTAGGTAAGTCCACAGACACTGGTTTTCGGACACGCTGTGCGCTGCGCAGTGGGTCCCATCATGACATGAAGGAGTACGCGACTATGGCTGCCGTCTGCGACGTTTGCGCCAAGGGCCCCGGCTTCGGTAAGTCGGTTTCGCACTCGCACCGGCGCACCAACCGTCGCTGGAACCCGAACATCCAGACCGTGCGCGCACAGGTCTCCCCGGGTAACACCCGCCGGATGAACGTGTGCACCTCCTGCCTGAAGGCCGGCAAGGTCGCCCGCGGTTAATTCACTTTTCGGCTCGAGCCCCGGCACCCATCATGGGTCAGCCGGGGCTTTTGCTTTCCCCGGAGATATCGGAGTTCAGCATGGGTGAGTGGCGTGTGGTTCCGCTGACTGCCGAATACGTGCGCGGTATGTCCAAATGCCATATCAACTGCTGGCGCGAGTCGTATCGGGGATTGGTGCCGCAGCATGTGCTCGACGCCTTCGACGTGGACCGTCGAGTGCGGAGTTGGGAACGCATTCGCGTCGACTATCCGGGGCAGATCGTGGTCGCCGTCATGGACGACACGGTCATCGGATTCGCGAGCAGTGGTCCCGATCGGGACGAATCACCGGCCGCGGCATATGAACTCAGCGCGATGTACGTGCGCGCGGCCCACCACGGAACCGGCGTCGCCGCCGACCTGATGGACGCCGTGCTCCCCGCGGACGGCGCCACCGCGCTGTGGGTCTTCGAGGAAAACCCGCGCGCCCAGGCCTTCTATCGGAAGTACGGCTTCGAGCTCGACGGGGAACGCCGAGTCGAAGCCTTCACTCCCGCATGGCAAGTGCGGATGTTGCGGCGGGCCTAGTTGGCCCCGTTGAGGCAATCCACCTGCTGGCTGATCGACTGCACCACGCACGCCAGGCGCGAGGTGACATTCGACGACAGGCCGCTGACGCTGTTGGTGTCGAACAGGCTGCCGACGGGCGCGGCCTCGGGGGTCGTGGACACGGGGGCAGCCGGCTCGAGAGTCAGCGGCTCGGCGTTGGCAACGGCCGGGGCGGTGGCGAGGGCCGCACCGGCGGCCAGCGCTACGAAAACACCACGGGCAGTCTTCTTCTGCATGTACAGGCTCCTGAATCAGGTCAACGGATTACGCGCTACGGCAGACGCCAGTCCACCGGCGCGGCCCCCAGGGTACCCAGCAATTCGTTGGTTCGGGAGAAAGGCCGCGATCCGAAGAACCCGCGCGAAGCCGACAACGGTGAGGGATGGGCGGATTCGATGCTCGGCGTCGCGCCCAGCATCGGCTTGAGCGTCGAGGCGTCCTTGCCCCACAGGATCGCCACCATCGGCTGCTCGCGGGCGACCAGCGCGCGAATCGCCTGCTCGGTCACCGCTTCCCAGCCCTTGCCGCGATGCGAAGCCGGTTGTCCGGGCTGCACGGTGAGCACCCGGTTCAGCATCAGCACACCCTGATCCGACCACGGCGACAGATCGCCGTTGGACGGTGTCGGGAAGCCGAGATCCTTGGTGTACTCGGAGAAGATATTCGACAGACTGCGCGGCACCGGCGAAACATCCGGGGCCACCGAGAAACTCAGGCCCATGGCGTGTCCCGGCGTCGGGTAGGGATCCTGGCCGACAATGAGCACCCGCACCTTGTCGAACGGACGCTGGAAGGCGCGCAGCACATTGTCTCCCTTGGGGAGATAGCCACGCCCTTCATTGTTTTCGGTTCGCAGGAATTCGCCCATCTCGGCGATTCGGTCGGTCACCGGCTCGAGGGCCTCGGCCCAGCCCGTATCGATGACTTCCGACAGTGGTTTCGCACCCATGTCGGGAGAACTTATCGGGTCGTGTTTCATCGCGAAACCGCGCCCACCTATGCGAAGGATTCCCAACCGCGCGGTCCGATTCGGGTGCTGCCGTCGACGGTCACGCCCGACCCGGCGTGCACGCGGCCGATGACCACCCAGCCTTCGGGCAAATCGCCCGAATCGCTGAAGGTTCCGGCGAAGGCGTGGTCCTCGCCACCAGCCAGAATCCAATCCAGGGGGCTGACCCCCAGGGCCGCGCCCACCGGTTCCAGGGCCGGATCGTGCAGCGCCGCGGCGTCGAGATCAATGGCCACGCCGGAGGATTCGGCGATATGCCCGAGATCGTCGAGCAGCCCGTCGGACACATCGGTGAGCGCGGTGACCCGCACCGTCTCCGGCAACTCCAGCACCGCCTCGTACGGCGGCTGCGGAACCCGGTGGGTGGCAACGATATCCGCGAACTTCTCCAGATCGCCGCCGGCCGCGAGCACCGCCAGCCCCGCACCCGACCAGCCCAGCCGACCCGCCACCGCCACCACGTCACCGGGACGCGCACCGGACTTGCGGATCGGCGCGCGGCGCGGATCACCGAAGGCCGTCACCGACACGATCAGCACCGGACTGCGCACCATATCGCCGCCCGCGATGGAGGCCCCGGCGCGACCGGCCTCGGCCCACATGCCGTCGGCCAGCGCGCGCACGAACTCCACCGGGGTGTCCGACGGGCAACCCAGACCCACCACGAACGCGCTCGGCACCGCGCCCATGGCCACCACGTCGGCGGCGTTCTGCGCGATCGCCTTGCGCCCGATGTCCTGCGCGCTCGACCAGTCCAACCGGAAATGCCTGTCCTGCACCAGCATGTCGGTGGTCACCACGAACCGGCCCTCCGGCGCGGCCACCACCGCGGCATCGTCACCCGGGCCCAGCAGCACGCCCGGCGACTGGGTGCGGCCCGCGTTCACCAGCGCGATGAGCCCGAACTCGCCGAGCTCACCCACGGTCTGCGACCCACTGCTGGCGGTGATGGCGGTCTCCTTCGAGGTGAGTGTGATGCGGACGGCTGACCTGACGACGGTACCCTCGTATCCGCAATCGACGACCAGCAGCCGGGACCCGCCGCCCGGCACGGCACGATCGGGGATCGACGACCGGATGAGCAACGACACCCACGGCAGCAACCCGACCACCACGCGGCCGGACGAGACCGACACCGAGGCCACCGCGGCTCCGACCACGGACGACGCGGCGCAGGCCGCGGACACCGCACCCGGGTCGGATACCGCACCGGCCGAGGACTACACGGTCCGCCGCTCACCGGCGCTGATCGCGACCGCGGTCGCGCTGCCGGTCGCGCTGGTCGTCGGAATTCTGGTGATGGGCGTGCTCGCCAACCGGCATCACAGCCGCGACGCCCTCGCGCTGGGCTCGGTGCCCGCGCCCACCGCGACCGGACCGCAGTGCACCGCACTGCAACCCGAACTGCCCGCCACGATCGGCGATTACACGACCTCGGATCTGGTCGCGCCCGCACCGACCGCCACCAAGGCTTGGCAGCTGCCCGACGGCGGCGACCCCATCGTGGTGCGCTGCGGACTGGACCGGCCGCTGGAATTCACCAAGGCCTCACCGCTGCAGGTGGTCAACGGGGTCAACTGGTTCGAGGTCCGCGACCAGACCACCGGCGTCACCTCCGGCACCTGGTACGCGGTGGATCGCGGCACCTACATCGCGATGACCATGCCCGACAACGCGGGACCGACTCCGCTGCAAGAGGTTTCGGACGCGATCAGCAAGGCGATCCCGCAGCAGCCGCTCGACCCGGGCCCGATCCCGAACTGACAGATATATCTTGCGGGGCGGCTAGGACTCGCTGTTGCGGGGCAGCCGCACGGTGCCCTTGGTGAGATCGACATCGACACCGTCGGTGCCGTCGCCCGGATTCTCGCGGTGCATGAGCACCGACTGCCGCTGCTCGAACTCCAGTTTCTTGCCGCTGGAGAAGACCGCGTCGAACTGTTCCATCCCGATGGCGGCCGCACCGCGACCGTCCTCGGCGCGCATCCACGGCAACGCACTGCGCCCGGTCAGTTTCCGGAAGCCCACCTCGGCGAAGGCCACCACGATGATCAGTAGCGCCAGGCCGGGAATCGTCATTGCCATCAGCACGTCATCGAGATTACGCCGGTGACACTGCCGCGCCGTCAGACCCGGGACGGATCGCAACGCCCGGCCCATCATCCGAAATGATGAGCCGGGCCGTCGGCGCGAAGCTGGCCGGTGCGGCGAAGCTCAGCGCAGGCCGGTGCCGCGCGCGATGGCCGTCTCGATCAGCGTGCTCACCAGCGTCCTGTTGTCGATGCCGGTCGCCTCCCACATGCGCGGGTACATCGAGATGGCGGTGAACCCGGGCATGGTGTTGATCTCGTTGATGACCGGGCCGTCGGCGGTGACGAAGAAATCGACGCGGGCCAGGCCCTGGCAGTCCAGTGCCCGGAACGCGCGCACCGCGAGCTCCCGGATCTGTTGCGACACATCGTCGTCCAGCTTGGCGGGGACGTCGAATTCGCAGACGTCGTCGAGGTACTTGGTGTCGAAGTCATAGAAGTCGGGGCCCTCGGTGGCCTCCTCCGGCATCCGGATCTCCGCCACCACACTGGCTTCCACCCGGCCGTCCGGGAATTCCAGTACGCCGCACTCGACTTCGCGGCCCACGATCCCGGCCTCCACGATCACCTTCGGATCATGTTGGCGCGCAACGGCGATGGCGGCGTCCAGCTCATCCCAGCCGTCCACCTTGGTGATGCCGATGGAGGAACCGCCGCGCGCGGGCTTGACGAACACCGGCAGTGCGAGGCGCTCCCGGTCGGCGTCGGCCACGGTGGCCACACCCGGTCGCAGCACCACCTGCATGCCGATCGGAAGTCCTTCGGCCGCAAGGAGTTTCTTGGTGAACTCCTTGTCCATGCCGGCCGCGCTGGCCAGCACGCCGGGACCCACGTAGGGCAGCTCCGCCAGCTCCAGCAGACCCTGCAGGGTGCCGTCCTCACCGAACGCCCCGTGCAGCACCGGGAACACCACATCCACACTGCCGAGCACCGTTTCGGCGCCGTCCAGCCGAACCAGGGCCCCGGCCCGCGACGGGTCCGCGGTCAGCGCCAGCGCGGTGCCCGCCGCGTCGACCGAAGGCAGCGCGCGGTCCTGCGTGCTCAGCGCACGCGGGTCGGCGTCCCCGAGCACCCAGGCGCCCGCGCGGGTGATGCCGATCGGAACCGGCTCGTAGCGTTCGGGATCGAGGCTGCCCAGCACGGTTCGGGCCGATACGCACGACACCCCGTGCTCGTTGCTGCGGCCGCCGAACACCACCGCCACCCTGGTCCTGTTGGTCATGCCCGGAACCGTACCCGGTGGCAGATGGCACCCGTGTTACGCGGTCGGCCCCGCGCGGGGCGGCTCATTCCGACTTCAGACGCCTGCCCTGCAACAGCCCGACCGCCTCGGCGGCGGAGAGTCCCTCGTGGCAAACCTGGTGCACCGCATTGGTCAACGGCATCTCCACCCCGTGCGCCGCGGCCAGCGCCCGCACCGATGTGCAGGACTTCACACCCTCCACCACCTGGCCATGAGTCGCGCCCAGCGCGGACTCCATGGTGCCGCCCGCACCCAGCGCGTGCCCGAAGGACCGGTTGCGCGACAGCGGCGAGGTGCAGGTGGCCACCAGATCCCCCACGCCCGCCAGGCCCGCCAGGGTCACCGGATTGGCGCCCAGCGCCACGCCCAGCCGGATGATCTCGGCCAGCCCGCGGGTGATGAGGGTGGCGATCGAGTTGTCGCCCAAGCCCATTCCCGACGCGATGCCGCAGGCGAGCGCGATGACGTTCTTGCAGGCCCCGCCGATCTCGCAGCCGATCACATCGGAATTGGTGTACGGCCGGAAGTATCCGGTGGCGCTCGCCTGCTGCACCGCCTCGGCACGCGCCATATCGGTGCACGCGATCACGGTCGCGGCGGGCTGACCCGCCGCGATCTCGTGCGAGAGGTTCGGGCCCGAGAGCACCGCGACCCGGCTCGGGTCCGCGCCACTGACTTCCGCGATCACCTGACTCATCCGCAGCAGGGTGCCGGTCTCGATGCCCTTGGCCAGACTCAGCAGCGTGGCATCACCGGGGATGATGTCCTTCCACTCGGCGAGATTGGCGCGCAACGACTGCGACGGCACCGCCAGCACCACGATGTCCGCGTCCCGCAGCGCGATCGCGGGATCGTCGGTGGCGGCGATCGGGGGTAACGCCACCTCCGGCAGATACCAGGGATTGCGGTGCTCGGTCGCCAACACCTTCGCCACCTCGGGCCGCCGAGCCCACATGGTGACCTCGGTTCCCGCCTCCGCCAACACCTTCGCGAACGCGGTCCCCCACGACCCCGCTCCCAACACCGCTGCCCTAGCCATCCGTCAAATATATGCGCGCCCGCGACGGTGGATCGGGGTGCGCGGCGAGAGCGGGAAATTCGACTCCGATCACACGCCCGTCACGAACGAGTGGGAAGATTCGGACATGTGCGCGCCCGGGTGCACCGACCACGCAATATTCGCGGCCCGCCCACGGTTCCGGTCTGACAGGACCGGAACCGACGCGGAGGAGCGGAGGGCAAAGTGAACACAGTGCACGCCGTGATAGCGGTGAAGAATCTCGGGCTGGCCAAGAGTCGCCTGGCAGATCGATTGCATCCCCGGGATCGACCCCGGCTGGTGCTGGCCATGCTGGCCGACACCGTGACCGCCGCGGCCGCCACCCCCGGCATCGGCTCGGTCACCGTGGTCACCCCCGACCCGATCGTCACCGAGGTGATCAGCGGACTCGGCGCCCACGTGCAGCCCGAACCCGAGGGCCCGGCCGCGGGCGGCCTCAATGCCGCGCTCGCCGCCGGGGCCGCCGCGGTCCGCCGTCGGCACGGCCCGGTCGATCTGCTTGCCCTGCAAGCCGATCTGCCCGCACTGCGCCCGGGCGAACTGGCCGAGGTGCTCGCCGCCGCCCGCCACCGCCGCTGTCTGGTCGCCGATCACGAGGGCACCGGCACCGTCGCGCTGCTGGTGCGGGACGGATCCGCCCCGCTGCGGCCGCTTTTCGGCCCGGACTCCGCGCGCCGCCACATCGCGGCGGGCGCGGTGGAACTGCTGGGCGAATGGCCCGGTTTGCGGCAGGACGTGGACACCGCCGCCGACCTCGATCGCGCCGCCGCCCTGGGAGTCGGCATCACCACCGGCAAACTCCTGGATGAAATCGGCGTGTCGCAAGCGTGTCGAGCAACCAAAGAAATCCGCAGGGCCGGGTCCTCGGTGTGCTGACCCGGCGTGATCTGCGCTGCAATGGACGGTGTCAGATCGGCACCCCGCCCACGACATAAGGAATGATCGTGAGAGTGAGCGAAACGGATACCGTCAAGCAATCGTCGCAACTACCGGCGGCGCCGCCCGCGGCAACCCCACCGCCCACCGCGATAGCGCCGCTGCCCGCCGACCGGTACGTCAACCGGGAACTGAGCTGGCTCGACTTCAACGCCCGAGTCCTCGCGCTCGCCGAGGACCATTCCCAGCCGCTGCTGGAACGCGCGAAATTCCTCGCCATCTTCGCCTCGAACCTCGACGAGTTCTACATGGTGCGCGTCGCGGGTCTCAAGCGCCGCGCCGAGACCGGACTGTCGGTGCGTTCGGCCGACGGCCTCTCGCCCAGCGCGCAGCTCGAGATGATCGCCGAACGCACGCAGGAGATCGCGGGCCGCCACGCGCACGTCTTCCTCGATCAGGTACTGCCCGCCCTGACCGCCGAGGGCATCGAGATCATCAGCTGGTCCGAACTCGACGAGCCCGAGAAGCAGCGCCTCTCCGGCTATTTCCAGGACCAGGTCTTCCCGGTGCTGACCCCGCTGGCCGTCGATCCGGCGCACCCGTTCCCCTACATCAGCGGCCTGAGCCTGAATCTCGCGGTGACGGTCAAGGATTCGGTGACCGGCGGCGAACACTTCGCCAGGGTCAAGGTTCCCGACAATGTGGACCGCTTCGTGCGAGTGCGCCGCACCGTGCCCGGCCGCGAGAACGACCGCCGCGATTCCACTGGGGCGCAAGGCTCCACCATCGCCGCGTTCCTTCCGATGGAGGAGCTGATCGCCGCTCATCTCGATCAGTTGTTCCCGGGAATGGAAGTGGTGGAACATCATTCGTTCCGCATCACCCGCAACGCCGACCTCGAGGTCGAGGAGGACCGCGACGAGGACCTGCTGCAGGCTCTCGAACGCGAACTGGCGCGCCGCCGCTTCGGCACCCCGGTGCGCCTGGAAGTCTCCGACGACATGACCGAGCACATGCTCGATCTGCTGCTGCGCGAACTCGACGTCGATCCCGGCGACGTCATCCAGGTACCCGGCCTGCTCGACCTGTCGTGCCTGTGGCAGGTGTACGGCGTGGACCGCCCGCACCTCAAGGACGCCCCCTACGTCCCGGCCACCCCGCCCGCCTTCGGCGAACGCGAAACGCCCCGAAACGTTTTCGCGGCGCTGCGCGAGGGCGACGTGCTGGTGCACCACCCCTACGACTCGTTCTCCACCAGCGTGCAGCGCTTCATCGAACAGGCCGCCGCGGACCCGCAGGTGCTGGCCATCAAGCAGACCCTGTACCGCACCTCCGGTGACTCCCCCATCGTCAACGCGCTCATCGACGCGGCCGAGGCGGGCAAGCAGGTGGTCGCGCTGGTCGAGATCAAGGCCCGCTTCGACGAGCAGGCCAACATCAAATGGGCTCGCGCACTGGAGCAGGCGGGCGTGCACGTGGTCTACGGCCTGGTCGGGCTCAAGACGCACTGCAAGACCTGCCTGGTGGTGCGGCGCGAGGGGGCCACCATCCGTCGCTACTGCCACATCGGCACCGGCAATTACAATCCGAAGACCGCGCGCCTGTACGAGGACGTCGGATTGCTCACTGCCGCACCGGAGATCGGCGCGGACCTCACCGACCTGTTCAACTCGCTGACCGGATATTCGCGAAAAGCCAACTACCGCAACCTGCTCGTCGCCCCGATCGGCGTGCGCGCGGGCATCGTGGAGCGCATCGAACGCGAGATCGAACTGGCCGCGCAGGGCGAAGCGGCGCGAATCCGGGTGAAGGCCAACGCCATCGTCGACGAACAGGTCATCGACGCCCTCTACCGCGCCTCCCAGGCCGGCGTGCCGGTGGAGATCGTCGTGCGCGGCATCTGCGGGCTGCGGCCGGGCGTCCCGGGCCTCAGCGAGAACATCCAGGTGCGCTCGATCCTCGGCCGCTACCTGGAACATTCGCGGGTGCTGCACTTCCAGGCCCAGGACCAGTACTGGATCGGCTCCGCCGACATGATGCACCGCAACCTCGACCGGCGCGTGGAAGTGCTGGCGCAAGTGAAGGATCCGCGTCTGTCCAGCCAGCTCGGGCAGATGCTCGACTCCGCCATGGACCCCGCCACCCGCTGCTGGACGCTGCGTCCCGACGGCAACTGGCAGGCGCAACCCGACCCCGACGTACCCGGCGCGGAGATCCGCGATCACCAGGAGTACATGATGCGACTGCGACGGCCGGACCGCCAGTGAAACATCACCGCAACGCCCCCGCCGCAACGCTCACCGACCCTCGGGTCACCCCCAATATCCTCGCGGCGGGGGCGGTGCTGTGGCGCTCCGTCCCCGATCAGGCGAGCGGGGAGCCCGTCATCGAGATCGCCCTGGTGCATCGCCCCAAATACGACGACTGGTCGCTGCCCAAGGGAAAGCTGGATCCCGGTGAGACACCGGTGATCACGGCCGTCCGCGAGGTCGCCGAGGAAACCGGCCTGAATTCGGCGCTGGGGCGCTATCTCGGCCATGTGACGTATCCGGTCACCGGACACCGCAAACTCAAGCGGGTGGACTACTGGGCGGCCCGCGTCGTCGACGGCGCCTTCGAGGCCAACCTCGAGGTCGACGTGCTGGAGTGGCGTCGCCTCGACACCGTGATGGACGCGCTGTCGTATCCCATGGACCGCACCATCGTGCGGAACTTCCTGCGGCAGCCCGCCGATACCGCCACCCTGCTGCTGGTGCGGCACGGCAAGGCCGGTCGCAGCGACCGCTGGGCCGGTGACGACGATGATCGCCCGCTCGAAAAGGCCGGTCGCACACAGGCTCGCGCGCTGGTGCCCAACCTGCTCGCGTTCGGCGCGACCGAAATCGTTTCCGCCCCACCGGTTCGCTGTGTCCAAACCGTGACCCCGCTGGCCGCGGCGCTCGGCGTCGAACCCGAACTCGAGCCGCTGTTCTCCGAAACCGGTTACGACGCAGCGCCGGACGCCGCCCGCAAGCGCGCCCGCGATCTCGTCGACGAGGGGCGGGTGCGGGTGATCTGCAGTCAGGGCAAGGTGATTCCCGATCTGCTCGACTGGTGGGCCGCCGAGGACGGAATCACGTTGCCACCGGCCCGCAATCGCAAGGGCAGCGTCTGGGTGCTGTCGCTGTACCGCGGGCGACTGGTCGCCGCCGACCATCTGGACCGGGCGCTGGTCCCCACCGACCTGCCGCGCCACTGACATTCGGAAACACTCGCGTACCACGGCTCCGGCCACCGCTGAGCCCACGCGCCCGCTCCCCCGGTGGGCCACAATGGAATTCCGGAACATCGCCCGGTCAGGGCCGGGATCCACCGGGGCAGAGCGGTTTCCGGGGCCGAAATTCGCCCCGCACCGGGTTCCCCTGGCGGCACACGCATTACGCGCCCCGCCCAATCCCCGTTCACCGCAGCGGAAAACTTCCCCGGACATGCGAAACGGCCCGGCATAGCCGGGCCGTCTCACATGTCGTCCTGCTCCAAACCCCGTACGGGACGGGGATTGCGCCTACCGTCAGCGACGGGCGGTGCGCTTGGCAGCGGTCTTCTTGGCCGGAGCCTTCTTCGCAGCCTTCTTGGCCGTGGTGGCCTTGGTGGCGGCGGCCTTGGCCGGAGCCTTCTTGGCCGGAGCCTTCTTGACCGCAGCGGCCTTGGCCGGAGCCTTCTTGGCCGTGGTGGTCTTCTTGGCGACGACCGTCTTCTTGGCGGTGGCCTTCTTGGCGGGAGCCTTCGACGCCGCCTTCTTGGCGGTGGTCTTGGCCGGAGCCTTGGTGGCCGCCTTCTTCGCGGTCTTCTTCGCGGTGGTCTTCTTCGCGGTGGTCTTACCCGACACCGGAGCAGCCACACCACGTTTCACGGCCGGGCCGGAAGCGGTGATCTTCTGCTTGCCGGCGATGATCGCCTTGAACTGAGCACCCGGACGGAAGGCGGGCACCGAAGTCGGCTTCACCTTGACGGTTTCGCCGGTGCGCGGGTTACGAGCGACACGCGCCGCCCGCTTACGCTGTTCGAACACACCGAATCCCGTGATGGTGACGCTCTGACCTTTGTTCACAGCACGCACGATCGTGTCGACCATCTGCTCGACTGCAGCAGTAGCGGTGCGCCTGTCAGTACCCAACTTCTCGGTCAGAACATCGATCAGTTCCGCCTTGTTCATTGAATCCTCCGCAGACTAATGGCCCGTCGTCGGACCGACTAGGTACCACGGTAAACCCTTTGCGGGCAAGAGTCTATGTGCCACGCCTATTTTGATGAGACATGGCACACGCCCAGCTACCTGGTTTGAGGGTGTTCAGCTAACGCCCATCAATGATTACGTCTGCGAAATACGGGCCGGAATGGTAGCGGGTTTCCAAGTCGGCCTTGCGTTTTCGAACTGGCTGATCTCGTCGCTGTGCCGCAGAGTGAGGCCGATGTCGTCCAGCCCTTCCAGCAGCCGCCACCGCGTGTAGTCGTCAATATCGAACGGCAACACGACCGTTCCGGCCGACACGGTTCGTGTCTCGAGGTCCACCGCCAATTCCAAACCCGGCTGTTCCTCGAGCAACTTCCAGAGCAATTCCACATCGCTCTGCGCCATCCGAGCCGTCAGAAGCCCGTCCTTACCGGCGTTTCCACGGAAGATGTCGGCGAAGCGGGAAGAGATCACCACCCGGAACCCGTAGTCCTTCAGCGCCCAAACAGCGTGCTCACGTGAGGATCCGGTGCCGAAATCCGGACCCGCGACCAGCACACTGGCCCGGTTGAAGGGCTCGATGTTCAGAATGAAGTTCGGATCCGTGCGCCACGCGGCGAACAGTCCATCCTCGAAACCCGTTCGGGTAACGCGCTTCAGATACACCGCCGGGATGATCTGGTCGGTGTCGACATTGGATCGGCGGAACGGAACACCGATCCCCTTGTGAACCTTGAAGGCTTCCATCGTCAATCTCCTGAGTCTGGTGTGTGCGACGGCATCTGGGCCGCCGCAAGGGCTGCGGTCAGTTCAGATCCGCAGGTGAGGACAGGGTTCCGCGCACCGCGGTGGCCGCCGCGACCAGCGGCGAAACCAGATGCGTGCGACCGCCCTTGCCCTGTCGCCCTTCGAAGTTCCGGTTCGAGGTGGAGGCGCAACGCTGGCCCGGAGAAAGCTGATCGGGGTTCATTCCCAGGCACATCGAACAGCCCGCCTGCCGCCATTCCGCGCCCGCCGCGGTGAAAATCTCGCCCAGCCCCTCGTTCTCCGCCTGCACCCGCACCCGCATCGAACCCGGCACGATCAGCATGCGAACACTGTCGGCGACCTTGCGCCCCTTCAGGACATCGGCCACCGCGCGCAGATCCTCGATCCGGCCATTGGTGCACGAACCGACGAAAACGGTGTCGACGCTGACCTCACGCAGCGGCGTCCCCGGCGTCAGGTCCATGTACTGCAGCGCCTTTTCGGCCGAGGCCCGCTCGTTCTCGTCGAAGATCTGCTCGGGATCCGGCACCGAGTCGCCCAGCGGCGCACCCTGTCCCGGGTTGGTTCCCCAGGTGACGAAGGGGGTCAGCGCCGAGGCGTCGATATGCACCTCGGCATCGAAAACCGCGCCCTCATCGGTCTTCAGGGCATCCCAGGCCGCCACCGCGGCATCCCAGTCCGCACCCTCGGGAGCGTGCGGGCGGCCCTTCAGGAACTCGTAGGTGATCGCGTCGGGCGCGACCATGCCCGCGCGGGCACCGGCCTCGATCGACATGTTGCACATGGTCATCCGGGCCTCCATGGACATGGCCCGCACCGCCTCGCCGCGGTACTCCAGCACATAGCCCTGGCCGCCGCCGGTGCCGATCTGCGCGATCACGGCCAGGATCACGTCTTTCGAGGTGACGCCGTCCGGCAGCGTGCCGTCGATATTGATGGCCATGGTCTGGAACGGGCGCAGCGACAAAGTCTGCGTCGCCATCACGTGTTCCACCTCGGAGGTGCCGATGCCCATGGCCAGCGCGCCGAACGCGCCGTGCGTCGAGGTGTGCGAATCACCGCACACCACCGTGGTTCCCGGCTGGGTCAGGCCCAATTGCGGGCCGACCACGTGCACGATGCCCTGGTCCAGATCGCCCATCGGGTGCAGGCGCACACCGAATTCCTCGCAGTTCTTACGCAAGGTCTCGACCTGAAGGCGCGAAACAGGATCCGCGATCGGCTGGTCGATGTCGATCGTCGGGACGTTGTGGTCCTCGGTGGCGATGGTGAGATCGGGCCGGCGCACCGGGCGCCCCGCCGCACGCAGGCCGTCGAACGCCTGCGGGCTGGTGACCTCGTGCACCAGGTGCAGATCGATGTAGATGAGGTCGGGTTCCCGATTCGCGCCCTCGCCCGCGCCGCGGACGACGACGTGCTGGTCCCAGACCTTCTCTGCCAGAGTGCGTGGCCGGTCGGCCATAACTGCTCACCTCTCGATTGACATACCCGCGCCCGGGCTGGTGACGCGGGGGGCGCGCCCGACGCTGGGAGGCTGGTTTGCAATTCCCAATATGCGAGACGCTAATATCGTTCTATGAGACAGCATAGCGGTATCGGTGTTCTGGACAAAGCCATGGCGGTCCTGCACGCCGTAGCCGAGCAACCCTGCGGCCTCAACGAGCTGTGCACCCGCACCGGCCTCCCCCGCGCCACCGCACATCGCCTGGCCGTGGGCCTGGAGGTCCATCGCATGCTGGCCCGCGACAGCCAGGGACTGTGGCGTCCGGGCCCGGCCCTGTCGGAACTGGCCACCACCGCGACCGACCCGCTATTGGACGCCGCCGCCACCATCCTGCCGCGCCTGCGCGAGATCACCGGCGAGAGCGTGCAGCTCTACCGCCGCGACGGCAACGCCCGCGTCTGCGTCGCGGCCATGGAACCCGCCGCCGGACTGCGCGACACCGTGCCGATCGGCGCGCGCATGCCGCTGACCGCGGGCTCGGCCGCGAAGGTGCTGCTGGCCTGGTCCGAGCCGGAGCTGCAGCGAACCGTGCTGCCGGAGGCCGTCTTCGGCGAGCGGGCGCTGGCCGAGGTGCGCCGCCGCGGCTGGGCGCAGAGCGCCGCCGAGCGCGCGGCCGGGGTGGCCAGCGTGTCCGCGCCGGTGCGCGACGCGGCGGGTGGCGTGATCGCCGCGGTGTCGGTGTCGGGTCCCATCGACCGCATGGGCCGCCGTCCGGGCGCGCGCTGGGCCGCCGACCTGGTCGCGGCCGCCGACGCACTGCACAAGCGCCTCTAGCCGCCCGGAAGATCATCGCGGGAGCCTCCAGACGGCCCGCTGCCGGACTTTCCGGCAGTCCGGCGACCCCGGGTGACCCCAGCCGTCACGGCAGCCCCGCTGGGCCACCGCACGCTCCCCCGCCCCACCCCTCCCATGACGCCCTCGCCGCCCCCGGCGAGGGTTTCGTCGTTTCCGGACCCGGGCCGCGATGTGATCCAGGCGGCCGCAAACAACCACTGTGACCGCGCTCATACGCCGTAAACTAGAGTCGGCCCATGGGAGTCAATCAACGCGCGCAGATCGTGATGTCCGAACAGGAGATCACCGAATTCATCGAGCGCAGCCGCATCGCCACCATGGCCACCGTGAGCTCCTCGGGAAGCCCGCATCTGGTCGCCATGTGGTACGCCGTGATCGACGGCGAGATCTGGTTCGAGACCAAGGCCAAGGCCCAGAAGACGGTGAATCTGCGCCGCGATCCGCGCATCACCGTGATGCTCGAGGCCGGCGACACCTACGACCAGCTGCGCGGTATTTCGATCGAGGGTCACGCGGAGATCATCGAGGACCCCGAACCGCTGTTCCGGGTCGGTATCAGCGTCTGGGAGCGCTACACCGGGCCCTACAGCGACGGCGCCAAACCGTTCGTGGAGGCGATGCTGAACAAGCGGGTGGCGGTGCGCGTGGTGCCCGACCGGATCCGCACCTGGGATCACCGCAAACTCGGGCTGCCCGCGATGCCCAAGGGCGGCACCACCGCCGTTCCCATGGACTGAGAAAGCAGAGCTCGAAGGCGAAAAGCGAAGGGCCCCGGTCACATTGTGACCGGGGCCCTGCACGTTGTAGTCCCGACGGGATTCGAACCCGCGCTA
This sequence comes from Nocardia sp. NBC_00511, assembly GCF_045161165.1. Taxonomy (NCBI): domain Bacteria; kingdom Bacillati; phylum Actinomycetota; class Actinomycetes; order Mycobacteriales; family Nocardiaceae; genus Nocardia; species Nocardia sp. NBC_00511. Next base: position 399,183 of record NZ_CP107849.1, on the reverse strand, counting down.
CCGCCTTGAGAGGGCGGCGTCCTAGGCCTCTAGACGACGGGACCAGGACGAGAAATCCGGTGACTCGCGCCACCGGGGCTTCTCGAAATCGAGAACCGGAGTTCTCGGAGCTGGGGTACCAGGACTCGAACCTAGAATGGCTGAACCAGAATCAGCTGTGTTGCCAATTACACCATACCCCATTGACCTGGGCTTTCGGGTTCCTCCGGGGGGAAGCTCCCGACCGCTTTCCGGCCGAGAAGAAGATTAGCAGCATCCCACCGAAGATACACAAACCGGCTGGTCAGAGGCCGATTTGTGCATCATTTCGGACTATCGCCGGCGGACCCGACGGCCGATCTCAGGCGATCTCGGCGCGCGCTGCCCGCAAACGGGCCATGGTCTGCTCGCGGCCCAGCAGTTCCAGCGACTCGTAGAGCGGCGGGCTGATGTGCGATCCGGTCACCGCGACGCGCACGGGCGCGAAGGCTTTACGCGGCTTGAGCCCCAACTCGTCGATGAGCGCGGTTTTCAGCGCTTCCTCGAGCGCGGTCGCGGACCACTCCGAAACGCCTTCGAGGGTCTTTATCGTGGCGTCGAGTACCGGGCCCGCGTCGGCGCCGAGATTCTTTTCCTTGGCGGCCTGATCGATCTTGAAATCCTCGGGCCGGATGAACAGGAACTTCAGCAGATCCCACGCGTCACCCAGCACCACGATGCGCGTCTGCACGAGATCGGCCGCCGTTTCGAACAGCTTCTCGTCGATCTCCGCGCCGATATGTCCGTGTCCGGTGAGGTACTCACGCAGCCGGTGAGCAAAATCACCGGGGGTCAGCGACCGAATATGTTCGGCGTTGAGAGCGTCCGCCTTCTTCTGATCGAAACGCGCCGGATTCGAATTGACTTTCGAAATATCGAAGGCCGCGACCATCTCCGACATGGAGAAGAGGTCATGATCATCCGCGATGCTCCAGCCGAGCAGCGCCAGATAATTCAGCAAACCTTCCGGAATGAAGCCGCGGTCGCGATGCAGGAAGAGATTGGACTCCGGATCGCGCTTGGACAACTTCTTGTTGCCCTGACCCATGACGAACGGCAGGTGCCCGAACTCCGGGGTGAACTCCGCGACGCCGATCCGTTTCAGCGACTCGTAGAGCGCCAGCTGTCGCGGCGTGGAGGACAGCAAATCCTCGCCGCGCAAAACATGGGTGATCTTCATGAGGGCGTCGTCGACCGGGTTAACCAGCGTATAGAGCGGATCGCCATTGCCGCGGGTGAGCGCGAAGTCGGGAACCACACCGGCCCGGAAGGTGGTCTCGCCGCGCACCAGGTCGACCCAGGTGAGGTCGGCGTCGGGCATCCGCAGCCGGATCACCGCGGGCCGGCCCTCGGCCTTGTAGGCCGCGATCTGCTCATCGGTCAGGTCGCGGTCGAAGTTGTCGTAGCCCAGCTTGGGGTCGCGCCCGGCGGCCTGGTGACGGGCCTCGACTTCCTCAGGGGTGGAGAAGGATTCGTAGGCCTCACCGGCGGCCAGCAGCCGCTGCACCACATCGAGATGAAGGTCACGGCGCTGCGACTGCCGGTATGGCGCATAGGGTCCGCCCACTTCGGGGCCCTCGTCCCAGGTGAGGCCCATCCAGCGCAGCGCGTCGAGGATGGCCGCGTAGGACTCCTCGGAATCGCGTGCGGCGTCGGTGTCTTCGATGCGGAAGACGAAGGTGCCGCCGTGGTGGCGCGCGTACGCCCAGTTGAACAGGGCGGTGCGGACCAGGCCGACATGCGGTGTGCCGGTGGGTGACGGGCAGAATCGGACCCGGACGTCAGTCATAGCTCTCTCTCGATCAGCGCTTGGCGGCAACGGGATTGGTGAGGGTGCCGATACCGGAAACGGTCACCGACACGTTCTGACCGGCCTGCAGCGGGCCGACGCCCTCGGGAGTGCCGGTGAGGATGACATCACCAGGGAGCAAGGTCATTACGGTGGTGACCCACTCGATCAGCTTCGGAATATCGTGCAGCAGAAGTGAAGTACGGCTGCGTTGCTTCACCACGCCGTCGACCTCGGTGACGATCTCCAGATCCGAAGGGTCCAGCGAGGTCTCGATCCACGGGCCCAGCGGGCAGAAGGTGTCGTAGCCCTTGGCGCGGGTCCACTGCCCGTCGTGGCGCTGCTGATCGCGGGCGGTGACGTCGTTGGCGACGGTGTAGCCCAGGATCACCTCGCTGGCGCGGGCGGCGGGAATGTCCTTGCAGGGGCGGCCGATGACGATGGCGAGTTCGCCCTCGTAGTCCACCTGAGAAGAGCTGGGCGGCAGGATGATCGGGGCGTTGGGGCTCTGGATCGAGGTGCTCGGCTTCATGAAGATGACCGGGTCGGCGGGGGCCGGGCCGCCCATTTCCTCGGCGTGCGCGGCGTAGTTCTTGCCGATGCAGATCACCTTGCTGGCCAGGATCGGGGCCAGCAGGCGCACATCGGCGAGCGGCCAGCTGCGACCGGTGAAGGTCGGGGTGCCGAACGGATGTTCGGCGATTTCACGGACGACGGCGTCGCTTCCGTCTCCTTCGACGCTGACGAAAGCGACTCCATCTGGGCTGGCAACTCGACCTAGGCGCATGGCTGGCATCCTATCGACCGGCTTCGACCTGCCCGAACGCGCCCGACCGGGAACGGGCGGGGCGAACGGGGCCCGCGCCCGCCGCTCGCGACACGCCGTCGGCCACGCCCGTGGCATCTCACCCCGCATCACCCCGGACGGAATGTGGAAAGCCCTTATACGCAAGGCAACTCGGATATGCCAGCAGGCTATCAAGATCAGTGCGGAGATGTGAGCAAACAGACAGCTCGCCCCGGAAATCACATTGCGCATCAGGTGTAACCTGAGACCCGTTGCTCAGAGTGTAAGACTCTGATTCCACATACTGAGATTGTAGGTGATGGCCATGACCACCGTGACGGAGATAGGCGCGGCGAAACGGTGGTCCATGCTGGGGCTCGGCGTCTTCGCACAGAGCTCGAGCGCGGTCCTGGTGCACGGCACCGCCTTCCTGCTGCCCGCGCTGACCCAGCGCGGAATGTCGCTGTCCACCGCGGGTCTGCTGGTCGCGATGCCCACCATCGGCCTGGTCTGCACGCTGATCGCGTGGGGCTGGATCGTCGACCACGTGGGCGAGCATCGGGTGCTGGTGGCCGGTCCCGGACTGATGCTGGTGGCGGGCGTCGCGGCGGCCACCGTCACCAACTACGTTGCGCTGGGGGCATTGCTGTTCCTCGGCGGCGTCGGCGCGGCCAGCACCAACGGGGCCAGCGGGCGGGTCATCGTGGGCTGGTTCCCGCCCGAGCAACGCGGCCTGGCGATGGGAATCCGGCAGACCGCGCAGCCGCTGGGCGTCGCCATCGGCGCGCTGACCATCCCGGCTGTGGCTGCGGCACACGGCTTCTCGACCGCCGTGCTGGTGCCCGCGGTGATGGCGGGCGCCGCCGCGATCGGCTGCCTGTTCGGCATTGTGGATCCGCCGCGACCCGAATCCTCCGGGGCCACAGGGCGTCCCGCCAATCCCTACCGGGGCGACAGCACGCTGTGGCGCATCCACGGGGTCTCCATTCTGCTGGTGATCCCGCAGGCCACCATCTGGACCTTCGGACTGCTGTGGCTGCACCGGGACGTCGGGCTGTCGCTGGGGGCGGCGGGCGCGCTGGTGACCGGAGCCCAGATCCTGGGCGCGGCCGGGCGAATCGGCGCGGGCATGTGGTCCGACCGGGTCGGCAGCCGGTTGCGGCCGCTGCGCACGGTGGCGATCGCGGCGGTTATCTCCATGTCCGCCTTGGCCGTAGCGGCGTGGGCGCACTGGTGGTGGGCGGCCATCCCGATCCTGATCGCGGCCTCGGTCATCACCGTCGCCGACAACGGCCTGGCCTTCACCGCGGTGGCCGAGATCGCCGGGCCCTACTGGTCGGGTCGCGGGCTGGGTATCCAGAACACGGGCCAGAATCTGGCGTCGGCGGTGATCGCTCCGGCCTTCGGCGCGTTGATCACGGTGTCGGGTTTTCCGATCACCTACGCGCTGGCGGCGGTGATGGCGCTGGCGGCAGTCCCCTTGGTCCCCAGGGTTTCCCGCTGACCACAACCACCTGTTTCGGGCCACGCGACCGCTCGCCGGACGCGTGGCCCGTCCGCTGCGCGGATATCCGGCAAATCCGGAAGACCTGCGCCCGTTACGTTTTCGCATACGAATGCAAAAGTGCGATATGCCTCACTGCCCCAGTAGGTTTCAGCGAATCGCCTCTCAGGATCGCATTTCGGGCATATCGCAGCGAACGGTAGAACGATGTGAAGCAGTCGGATTTCGATCCTGCGGACGGCGTGTCACGGGTCGAATCCCGTTGTCGGCCTCGATATCCGGCGCGAAAACGAGCAAGCCCCCACTCCCGCATACTGCGGGGAATGGGGGCTTGACTCGAATTGAGTTGAAGCTGCAACCGAATTCCTCAGAGCGAGGCGGCAATCCGATCACCGACGGCCACCGTCGAGGCCGCGCCGGAGCGGGTCTCGAGGTCCTTGGCGACGGCGGTCTCGATGCGCGCGGCCTCGTCGGACTTGCCGAGATGGTTCAGCAGCAACGCCACCGAGAGAATCGCGGCGGTCGGATCGGCCTTGGACTGACCGGCGATATCCGGAGCCGAACCGTGCACGGGCTCGAACATCGACGGATTCACGCCGGAGGCATCGATATTGCCGGAGGCGGCCAGGCCGATTCCACCGGAGACGGCGGCGGCCAGGTCGGTGATGATGTCGCCGAACAGGTTGTCGGTGACGATCACGTCGAAGCGGCCCGGATCGGTCACCATGTGGATGGTCGCGGCATCGATGTGCTGGTAGGCGGTTTCGATGTCCGGGTATTCGGTGGCCACCTCGGCGACCGTGCGCGACCACAGCGAACCGGCGAAGGCCAGCACATTGTTCTTGTGCACCAGGGTCAGGTGCTTGCGGCGCTTGCGCGCGGCCTCGAAGGCGTAGCGGACCACGCGCTCGACGCCGAAGCGGGTGTTGGTGGAGACCTCGGTGGCCACCTCGTGCGGGGTGCCGACGCGGATCGCGCCGCCGGTCCCGGTGTACGGGCCCTCGGTGCCCTCGCGCACCACCACGAAGTCGATGTCCGGGTTGGCGGCCAGCGGGCTGGTGACGCCCGGGTACAGCTTGGACGGGCGCAGGTTCACGTGGTGGTCGAGCTCGAAGCGGGTGCGCAGCAGCAGGCCGCGCTCGAGCAGGCCGGACTGCACCGACGGGTCGCCGATCGCGCCGAGCAGGATGGCGTCGTGCTGCTTGAGCTCCGGGATCACATTGTCCGGGAGGATCTCGCCGGTGGCATGGAACCGCTTGGCTCCCAGGTCGTATTCGGTCTTCTCGACGCCGGGTACCACCACATCGAGCACCTTGAGCGCCTCGGCGATGACCTCGGGACCGATACCGTCGCCCGGAATGACAGCCAGTTTCATGAATTCATGCTCCGTTCGGATGTGACGCCCGTGAACACCGCGTGTGCTCAGCGGAGGACCAGACGCCACGATAGCGGGTGCCGCGTTCAGCCCCTCCACCAGGGCAAACAGTTCTCATTCACTGAGACGGGGCGGCGTCTCGCCCGCTGGGAAGCCGCTGCTGACGCTCAGTGCGCGAGCGGAATTCCGGCGATGCGGCATTGTTCACGCAGCTTGCCCGCGACTGCCGGCGGCTGCGTGTCGGCGGACCGGCACCACTCGACAGCCTGTGTGCCACAGGCTCGTTGCTGGGCGGCTCCGAGTGAGCTCGCGAACTGTACTGTGACGCAACCATTTCCGGATTGTCCGAAATTCGGACGGTGATCGAGCAGCGTCCAGGCGACCGCCCCGATGCTCAGCACCGCGACCACGATCATGGTGCCGAGCAGCAGATTTCGCCGCTCACGCCCGGTCAGCGGCTCGGTCGGAGGCGTCTTACCCCGCATCCCCTAATAATCGGACACAACCGCGCCGCCCGCTGGGCACACCGCGAAAAAACACCGCGTCCCCACCCGGAATTGCCGGGTGGGGACGCGATTTCCGAACGGGTACCGCCTAGTCGAGGTTGACCTGGGCGACCTTGGCCGCGCCGACCGCCTCGGCGATCTCGGCCTGGACCTCGGCGGGGACGTCCTTGTTGACGCGCAGGATGACGGTGGCGCCTTCGGCCTCCAGGTCCTGGGTCAGTTGGGCGGCGAGGATGTCGATGCCCGCGTCACCCAGCTTGGTGGCGAGGCGACCCAGCTGGCCGGGACGGTCCTCGTAGTTGAGGACGGCCACGTTGAGGCCCTCGGCGCGCATGTCGTAGTTGCGGCCGTTGATGTTGACGATCTTCTCGACCTGGTGCGGCTCGGTGAGGGTGCCCGCCACGTTGAGGGTGCGACCGTCGCCGAACACCGCGCGCAGGTCGACCAGGCTGCGGTGCGAGGGGCTCTCGGTCACGGTGGTGACGGTGGCCTCGATACCGCGGTCCTTGGCCAGCGACGGCGCGTTGACGAAGGTGACCGAGTCCTCGATGAGGGCGGAGAACAGGCCGCGCAGCGCCGAAAGTTCCAGCACCTCAACGGCTTCCGAGGACAGCTCGCCGCGCACCTGGACCTCCAGGCTGACCGGGAGCTCGCTGGCGAGGGCGCCGAGCAGCGCGCCCTGCTTGCGCACGATCTCGAGCCACGGGGCGACGATCTCGTTGACCGCACCGCCGGTGACGTTGACCGCGCCGGGCACGAATTCGCCCGCGAGGGCCAGCTTCACGGACTTGGCGACATCGGTGCCCGCGCGGTCCTGGGCCTCGGCGGTGGAGGCGCCCAGGTGCGGGGTGACGACGACCTGCGGCAGCTCGAAAAGCGGGCTGTCGGTGGAGGGCTCGGTCTCGAAGACGTCGATGCCCGCGCCGCGCACGTGCCCGGAGATGATGGCGTCGGCCAGGGCCTGCTCGTCGATCAGGCCACCGCGGGCGGCATTCACGATGATGACGCCCTTCTTGGTCTTGGCCAGGGTGTCGGCGTTGATCATGCCCTTGGTCTCGGGCGTCTTGGGCAGGTGGATGGAGATGAAGTCGGCGCGCTCGAGCACCTCGTCCAGGGTCAGCAGCTCGATGCCCAGCTGGGCGGCGCGGGCCGGCGAGGTGTAGGGGTCGTAGGCGACGATCTTGGTCTCGAAGGCGGCGAGGCGCTGTGCGAACAGCTGGCCGATGCGGCCCAGGCCGATGACGCCGACGGTCTTGCCGAAGATCTCGACACCGTTGAACTTGCTGCGCTGCCAGGTGTGCTCGCGCAGGGTGGCGTCGGCGGCCGGGATCTGGCGGGCCGCGGACAGCAGCAGGGTGACGGCGTGCTCGGCGGCGGTGTGGATATTGGAGGTCGGCGCGTTGACGACCATCACGCCGCGCTCGGTGGCCGCGGGGACATCGACATTGTCGAGGCCGACGCCGGCGCGCGCGACGATCTTGAGGTTCTTGCCCGCTTCGAGCACCTCGGCGTCGACGGTGGTGGCCGAACGAACCAGCAGCGCATCGGCTTCCGGGACGGCCGCGAGCAGCTCGGGACGGTTGGGGCCGTCGACCCAGCGAACCTCGACGCCGGAGCCCAGCGCGTCGACGGTCGACTGGGCGAGCTTGTCGGCGATCAGAACAACAGGAAGGCCTGCTTGGCTCACGGTGGGGTACTCCTGAGGAAGGGATCCGGACGGTGCTAATTCAGTGAATTACGGGCGCTAGCTTAATGGGCTTCGAATCCGGACGCTTTACCGCCTGGTAGGCAATCGCCATCAATGCCCTGACCTGGTGTTCTTACATTGGACGAGAGAATGGCGTCCGGTCGGTCGTTTTCTTCCGCCCGGAAATACCCGAGCCGGTCCCGTGGGTACGGGACCGGCTCGTGAGCACGACTCAGGCGGCGACTTCGTCCGCGGACAGCATCAGCTCGGCCACCGCGCCGTAGGCGGTGGTCCAGGTCTGCGCCAGCTCCGGGGTCCACCCGTCACCCAGGAAGTGCTCCAGGGTGGCGAGCAGCGAGGCGCCCGCCACCGGATAGTGGTCGGCGACGACGCCGAGGCGGGCATGGTGCGCACCCAGCTGCTGCACGAAAGACGGATCGGCGGCGAGGGTTTCGACATTGGTGACGATGCGCGCCAGCCCCGACAGGAACCGCTCCCGCTGCGGCGACAGATCCTCGGCGAACATGCCCCGCACTTCGGGGTGCGCCTCGAACAGATGGTTGTAGAAGTACTCGACGGCCTCGGGCCCGACCGCGCCGACCTGGGTCCAACTTGCCTGCAACGCTTCGATATCCATGTGACGGATCCCCACTTCCTTTGTTCGCGTGACATTCTCGTGCTGGGCTGTGGCGGGCCGGTACCGGCTTGCACCGGCCCACCGGCATGGTGACGATCGGTGCGGCAGCGCGAAATTCACTGCCGCAGTGTGTGTTCCGCGTTCCTGATCGGCAGATCGGCCGGGTAGGAATCGGCCGAGATGGCGCCGGTGGAAGCGGGCAGCGGCAGCAGTGCGAGCTTGTCCACCTCGACGTTGAGGGTCTGGATCATGGCCCGCAGCTGGCTGCGCAACAGGTCGGAGTAGGCGCGCATCTGCTCGTGTCGCGGATCCTCGAGCTGCGGGTCGACGAATGCGCCGGCACGGCCGGAACCCACGGATTCCCTTGCCCGCTGCAACAATTCGCGCTGCTGTCCGCGCGCCACCGACATCAGCTCGCGGGCGTGCTGCTCGGCCTGGTCGATGATGGCGTCGGCGGAGAGCTGCGCCCGGTTGAGCACGGTGACCGCGCGGCTGCTGATGCCGAGCTCGTCCTTCTCCAGATCCTCCTGCAGCCGGGCGATCTCCCAGTGCGCGTTGGCCAGTCCCTGCTGCAGTTCGGCCACCTCGCTGGCCGAGGCCATGGTCTGCATCTGCATCTGCAGCGCCTCGCTCTTGGCGGCGAGCTGCATGTTCTCGCGTTGCAGGCGACCCAGTTCGGGGGTGTTGCTGGTGAGGGTCAGGTTGCGGTTCTCGCGCACCAGCCGCGACAGGGCGGAGTGGACCTGTTCGAGGAAGCGGTCGACCTCCTCGGCGTCGTATCCCTTGCGGCCCAGGCGCACATTCTTGAAACGGACGGCGGTGATGTCGTCGGGTTTCACGTCCATTGCGCCACCTTGTCCATGTTGCGCGGACCGGCGGCCGGACCCGGCGCCTGTCCGAATGTCTCGAATCTGATTGCGTGGCGCGGCATTCCGGCCGTGGTCAGCGCCGCGACCGTCGCCGCGACCATGGCGGGCGAGCCGCAGACCAGCGCGGTGGTGCCGCTCAGGTCGCGGCCGCGGGCGGCCACCGCGCCGACCGTGCCCTGCACCCCGTGGAAGCTGGGATCCTCCGAAACCACCGGCGTGTAGCCGAACCACGGATGTTCGGTGAGCGCGGTGAGGGCTTCGTGGTCGTAGAGGTTCCATGCGGTGCGCACCCCGTGCAGCAGGTGCACGCGGGGCACGGTGGTGTGCGCGGATTCCTGGGCGATGCGATCGGCCAGCGCACGCAGCGGGGCGAGCCCCGAGCCGCCCGCGATGAGCAGCAGGCTGTCCACGGCGTCGGACGGGATGGCGAACGCGGTGCCGACCGGTGCGCCCAGTTTGATCCGGTCGCCGGGTCGCACGCTGCGCGCGAAGCCGGTGCTGACCTCGCCGCCGTCGACCACCTGCACGTGCAGTTCGAAGGAGCCGTCCGGGCGCGGGGCGTTGGCGGGCGAGTAGTAGCGCCACAGCCGCGGCCGCTGCGGAATCTCCACGGCCAGTGACTGTCCGGCCTGGTACGGGTAGGGCTGCTCGGGGCGCACGGTGTGCACGGTGACGTCGACGCTGCGGCGTTCGGTGGCGACGATCTCGGCGTCCCACCAGGCCGGAGTGTGCGCGGCCTGTTCGGCGGCGGCGGTCATGATGTCGGCGACCGCGTAGTAGGCGGCGGTCCAGGTCTGGGCGAGTTCGTCGGTCCAGCGCGGGCCCGAAAAGTGCGCGAGGGTGGCCAGCAGGGAGGCGCCCGCAGCCGGGTAGTGCGCGCTGATCACACCGAAGCGGCGGTGGTCACGCCCCAGCTGAGCGACGAATTCCGGGTCTGCGGCCAGGGATTCGACATTGCTGACGATGCGGCCGAGCGCGGCGAAGAACTTCTCGCGCTGCCCGGTCATCCGGATCGGGAACATGTCCCGGACTTCCGGGTGGGCCAGGAAGAGGTGGGCGTAGAAGTACTGGACTGCCTCGTCGCCGACCCGCTCGACCCGTCGCCAACTGCGCTGCAGTTCCTCGATGTTCATCCGCGACGCGTTCGGCCGGCTCGAGCTTGCCGCCAGGCGGCCGGGGGCTGAAACACTCCACACTCCTCTGGGCACGGCCATGACCGCACCACTCCGCAGTGCTCTGAAGTCATGGGACGAGTGCCCGAATGTTTGCCAACATAGGGCATGGGTGCGGGGCTGTCTAAGCGAACGCGCGGCCCGGACTTTGGGCTAACAATCAGCGAATTACGCGCTCGATGTGTGGAATATCCGGCGATGAGACACCGGTCACAGATAGCCGAAAGCCCGGCGTCGGAGCTACGGAGTCCGAGGCCGGGCTTTCGAAGTCGCTATATACGACCTCGGCAGTTATCAGCCGCCGAAGGAACCGGTCCACAGGGTGCTCAGGATTCCACTCAGAGCGGCCGAGCCGGTGTTGAGCAGACCGTTGAGGGCAGCGGAACCGGTGTCAATGATAACGGGGATCATGCAAATACCTCTTCTGGGAATTCCGTACGAACAATCTGACATGGAGCCTATCGGCCGCATTTCGGCGCTCGTTACGCGGGGTTAACAACCTGTGACCCGAGTCACAGCTAATTGTTTGTGTGGTCCGGTTCATATGCGTGTCGAATTCCCGCGCTATAACGCCACGATCACGCCCCTATTTCTCGGGGCTTCGCCGCGATGAAAACCCTTGGACCAGCGGCGGCCTCGGCACTACCGTCGGCGGGCATGACCCTGCGTTCGATCCCTGCCTCCATGGACCCGGCGGTGGTCGCCACGATCGACGGCGAGCTGGACCGAATCGTGCGCGAACACCGCGCCGACGTGCTGCTCGCCATCGAGAGTGGCAGCCGCGCCTGGGGTTTCCCCTCCCCCGACTCCGACTACGACTGCCGTTTCGTCTACCTGCGGCCCATCGCGGACTATCTGACGCCGTGGCCCGGCCGGGACGTGATCGAGACGCCGATCGTCGGGCTGCTGGATGTCAGCGGCTGGGATCTCGTCAAGGCACTGCGGCTGCTGGTGAACGGTAACGCCGTGCTGATCGAATGGCTGATGTCACCGATCGTCTACCGCGGCGACGAGCAATTCCGCGATGAATTGCGGGTGCTCGCCGACGCAGTCGCCGATCGCGACCGGGTGGCCCGGCACTACCTGCACCTGGGACGCAATCAGTGGCGGCTGCGCGAATCGAGCGGATCGCTGAAGAAAGTGTTCTATTCACTGCGTCCGGCCATGGCATTGCGCTGGTTGCACGAGCATCCAGGAAAAGCGGTGGCACCCATGCATTTGCCGACATTGCTCGAACAATGCGAGCTGCCCAACGACTTCATCGATTCCGTCGCCGAATTGACGGAATTGAAGTCGCGCACTCGGGAAATGGGTTCTGGATCGGTGCCCGCACCCATCGAGAAATTCATCGACGACGAATTCGAGCGAGCGGCTTTGGAATTCGTCTCGGACGAGCCGCGGACCCGGCAACATGCACAGGACCTATCAGCGGAGTTCTTCCGCCGACGGCTGGGCGGTTACTGACAATTTCTCGGCATCGCCCGCGACACCCGGACCGGGGACGGGTCAGCGGGCGATGACCCGGACGATCAACGCCTCCGGGCCGGGCTTGCTGCGGCGCACCTCGAATTCGACCCGCTGGCCCTCGGCCAGCGATCGGAAGCCCTGGCCCTCGACGGCGGTGTACTCCACGAACACGTCGGGCCCGCCGCCGTCGGGGCTGATGAAGCCGAAGCCCTTCGCGCTGTCGAACCACTTCACCGTGCCGTGCACCATCAACTGAACCTCTTCGACCGTCGGAAACTCTCACGCCCCCACGCCGCGATCCATGGTGTCACGGCGGCCGCGGTGGGCGGGCACCACCCTCGATGGTTCCCGCCTCCGTTATCGCCCGCCACGCCGCGAGCGCATCACGACTACCCCGCGCGGGTCTCCTCGCGCCCGGTGCCATCTCCGCTGCCCTCCTCGGAACCCCGCATGGCATAGACGCGTTCGAGGAAGTCGCGGTGCGCGCGCAGGGTGGAGTCCAGCAGTTCCCGCCAGGTGCGGCGGTCCACCCGCTGGTCGCTGACCAGCGAGGAGATCGACGCCGGACCCAGTCGGTCGATGTGGTCGACGATGAAGGTCAGGCGGCGGCGCGGGAATTGTGCTCCGATGCGCGGATTCTCGTCGAGGAAGTGGTCGAGTTCGTAGAGATAGTTGACCGCCCGGTTGTATTCCTCGTCGGTGAGGTGATAGTCCATCCGCTTGATCTCGACGACCCACAGTTCGCCGGAATCGTGCAGCATGACGAAGTCGGGTTCGCGTTTCGGGCTGCCGATGGTGGAGGTCACCAGTGGCGTGCCGAAGCGCTGCAGATACCAGCGTTCGAAGCTGGCGCGCACCCGCTTGAGCGATTCGTTCATGCCCAGCGGCGTCCACTCCGGCGCGAGCAGCCAAGGGGCGCTTTCGATCAGCTCCTGGAAGGGGCGTTCCAGGGAGCGGCGGTCGTCGATGAGGCCGCGCAGCCGGTCCACGACGGCGACGCGTTCACTGGCGATCTGGCCCAGGGAGTAGATCTCGGCGATCCGGGCGCGTTCGAACAGCGCGACCACCACATCGAGTTGCGTGTCGCCCTCCTCCGCGATCTCCTTGAGGGTTTCCAGCAGGCTGCGCTGCGGGCCCAGCGACAGTGCCAAGCGCAGCATGTTCTCGATGTGCCCGGGATCGTCGAGGGCGGCACGGTCCTTGTGCGCCACCAGGATTCGCGCGGCCTCCAGCACCGAGTCGCGGAACAGGCGGTCGCCCGGCGCGATGGCGTCGAGGGTTTCGTGGATGCGGGAGCGTTCGACGAACTCCTCCCACACCCGCCGCCGAATGGATTTCTCACCGAGGCGGCCGATCTCCTTGATCAGCGCGCGCCCCCACTGGGCGAGGGCCTCGCCGCGCGGGGAGCTCCACATGATGTCCTGGCGGTCGGAGCGGACCAGATCGTCCTCGTCGTCGAGCCAGTCCACATTGATCGCGCCGACCAGGTAGGAGCGCAGTTTGAACTCGCCGGTGAATCCGGAGGAGATCCCGAAATCCCTTGTCTGCGCGACGATCTTGCCGCGCGCGTAGATGCGCACCCCGGCCATGGCGTCGTCTCGGTAGGGATGCTTGGAGTAGGCGATCCATCCGGTGACGGGCAGGAACTGCCGACCGTAGCGCACCGGCACCCGGCCGACGTCGACGCGCGTCTCCTCCATGACGTCGATGGGCAACTGGCTCAGGATGAAGCTCTCCGGTCCGGCCGCGTTGCGCACCTCCACCCGCCAGTCGGTGCGCTCGATGCCGAAGCGCGAGGCCAACTGCCGGTTCAGCTCGGTGCCCGTATTCACCCGCTTGCGAAGGAAATTGCGCAGGATGATGGTGGTGCCGCGCTTGGCGGTGAAGGAGCCGTCCAGCTCGCCCGGACGCGGGAAGTAGTCGCTCTCGGTGTCGGAGAGCATGTCGCCCAGGTCCATCACGATGTGCGCGACCGGCCAGCCCAGCGGCGTCCGGTCCCCGGTGTTGCTGCCCGCGGTCACCACCTCGATGGTGCGGCAGATGCCGAAGGCCGCGAGCTTCCCGATTCCCTTGCGCCCCATGACCGGTCGGCGTCGCTCGCGCGACAGATCCGATCCGGTGCGCACCCGCCGGTCGGAGCCCACCATCAGGTAGTGCTCGTTGACCTCGGCGGCGGTCATGCCGTGACCGTTGTCGCTGACGATGATCTCGTAGGCGGGTTCGCCTGCGGCCCTGACGGTTCCGGCCAGGGTGATGCCCCAGGGCAGCACCACTTCCACCTCGGTGGCATCGGCGTCGTAGGAGTTGGCGATGAGTTCGGCGAGCACCGCCGAAACCCGGTCGTAGAGCCGGATACCGAGTTTGTCGATCGCCAGCCTGCTGATTCGCATGGTGTACTTGTGGTCTTCGCGATCTGCCGCGGCCACCTGCACTTCGGTGTACATGATGACGGGCCCCCAATTGCCCTACTGGTAGCCTTCGTTCAGCTACCTCTTAATTCGATGCAACGCTGTTTGATTAACAACGGGCTGAACATTTACCTACTGCTTCGTCACGGTGTGATTCCAGGATTCACCGACCGGTAGCCCAAAGCAACGGCAAGGTCTCGGTTACCTCTGCGAGACTGCAAGCGCCCCATTCCGACCCGATTCGGGCGTTCACTTCCCGTCACCCGCAAGCCATCTGAAGTCTCCGCGGGCGCGCACTGCGTCCGGTACGTGACCCGCAGCCGCCAGCCGGGTGACAGGGAGATCGCGCCCAGGCAGAATGCGGGCGACGGCGGGGTGACACCCGGACGCGAGGCAAGGGGATACGGTGACCGACACTCTGACCATCACCGCACGTCAGCGCTTCTTCGGGACGGCGGTGGATCCGGACACCGGTGCGCTGCCCGAGGATCGGGTGCTGGTCTCATGGTTCGGTTGCGCAAGTTTCGCGATCGCCATGGGCGGCACGGTGTTCCTGCTCGATGCGTGGGTCCCGCGCGGAGTCACCTCCGGCTACGTGCCCACCACCCCCGACGAGGTCGCCGCCCTCGCGCCGACCGCGATCTTCATCGGGCACGGCCACTTCGACCACGCCGCCGACGCCGGTCCCATCACGCAGGCCAGCGGCGCGACCCTGCACGGCACCCCCTCGCACTGCGCGACCGCTCGCAAGCAGGTCGGTGGAGCCGAATTGCCTTGCAAGGAGCTGGGTTCCGACGATTCCGCCCCCGGCGAACGCTACGACTTCGAACTCGCCCCCGGCCTCGAGGTGACCGCCGTCCGCCACCTCCACTCCGCCCGCACCCCCCGCCACGAGGGCCCCGAAGCCTCCGCCCCGATCCGCCCCCGCCCCTGCCTGTGCGACATCCGCACCCACCCACCGACTTTGGCCGACGGCGGCCACCTGGCCCGCAACCTCCTCGCCCCCGAGGGCGGAGTTCTCCTCTACCAGTTCCGCTTCCGCGGCTTCACCCTCACCTGGCACGACTCCTCCGGCCCGCTGCTGGACAAGGCCCCGGCGGTCCTCGACATCCTGCGCACCCTTCCGCCGTCGGACGTCCACATCGGCGCGGTCCAGGGCTACAACCAGTTCACCAACGGCCTGCGCGACCCCCGCAGCTACATCGACGCCCTGCGCCCGAAGGTGTTCGTCCCCAACCACCACGACAATTGGTTCCCCCTCATCACCGCCCGCGGCGAAGCCTTCCGCTCACCACTGCACGCGGAACTCTCCCGCATGCCCGAAGCCACCCGCCCCGACCTCCGCATGCTCGTCGACCGCGACGACTACCTCGCCCCGGGACACCTCGAATTCGACCTGCCCCCAGGCGCGTAACCCGCGGTCCTGTCGAGGAGACCCCCTCCCGGCGAATCGGCAGGCCCAGCCAATCATCGCCCATTTGCACGCCGCTCTCTCCCTACCGGTGAACGCACAGCTCGGCGCCGTCAGCAATGTTCTTCGCTCCCTGGCGGTCACGGCGTGCGAAATCGAGCTCGCGCGAGTCCGGTCACGAGGAGATGAGGCCCGATGTAGGAGTTCTCTATCCACGCCTCGGTAGCGCTCATGCCGCCGGTGGAGTGCGAGCGGTCAGGTGAATCGCAACAGCATGGTGACGCTGGTTGTTCCGCCGCGGTTGATGTGTTCGGTGGCGGGGACGTCCGTGAAGCCGAGCCGTTGATAGAGCCTGCGGGCCGGATTCTCCAGGCGCACACTCAAACTCACGGCGGGGTAGGTCACGCGAGCGTGCTCGAGGAGCTCGGACATGAGGGCCGTGCCCAGTCCGGTGCCGCGGCTCTCCGGGGCGACGCCGATGGATAGTTCCGGGGTGGCGTCATCGACGAAGCCGTATCCCGCGTTGGCGCGGTCGTGCAGCCGCAGCCAGGCCGCGCCCAGCAGGACGCCGTCCGAACCGCCGACCACACCGAGGTCTCCGGGTGCGCCGAAGCCGTGCACGTAGCGCACCAGGGTGGGCACCTCACGGAGGTCATCGGGCGACACCATGCCCTGCGACCTGGCGTAGGACGCTTCGAAAAGCATCGCCCACAGGAACTTCTCGTCTTCAGCTTCGGCCGTGCGTACGAACATGGACTCAGCCGATCACGAATTCTGCTGAGGTGCCAGTGAATTGGGAGATCGCGCCGCCCGCGTCCCGGCTGTCGCCGGTGTACTGGATGCGGTAGCGGCCCGCGGCGTCGTCGGGGACGGTCCACTGGATGCGGACGGTGGAGGCGGCGGGCTGGCCGTCGGGGCGGAACCAGTGCAGTTCGGTGCACCAGTCGTTGTCGTCGTGGACGCGGCTCCAGTTGTCGCCGTTCGCGCGCTGGACCTCGAAGTAGGTGCCGTCGGGGTGCAGGTTGTTGTTGGGGTGCGCGCCGACGAAATCGACCGAAACGGTTTGGCCGGTGGGGTAATTCGCGTCGGGCTGGGCGAGGACGTCGCCGTAGGCATGGCCCGGTTGCGGTACATCGGCGGGGACGGCACCGAGCAGGTTGGGTTGCAGGCCGAAGGTCCAGTCCAGGGGTGCCGGGCCCCGGCCGAGGTCGACGCGGGCGGCCAAAGCCTGTGCCAGACGGTCGAATTCCTGCATGTGCGCGGACAGGGTCCAGCGGCCGTACAGGGTTTCACCGCCCTCGTACTGCTGGCTGGCGTACTCCTCCGGAGTGGTCACGTAACCGCAGTAACCGTTCGAATAGCCTTGCACGAGTACGTTTTCGATCGGCACATTGAGCGCCCGCGACACGATGCGGCGAATCCGGAGCCCGGACACCACCGTGTACTCCGACGGCCCGGAGGCCAGCACCAGATCACCGATGCGCATCAGCTGCAACGGCACGATCTGCGGCACCCACGGCCGCGGCGGCAGGATGCCGAGCGGAGCCAGGATCAGCTTGGGGGCCTGGACATCTCGCATCCAGTCCTCGATCGGCGAGTTGAGCCCGCCCAGCGCCGCGACCATCGGATTCGAGTCGCCCTCCTGCAGGAACGACAGCTGCGAATTCCAGTTGTCCTCGGTGCTGGTGGCCATGGCGGCCGCGCCCATCATGGCGGGCGAGGTGCGGGCGGGCTTGCCATCGGGAGTGTAGGCGCCGTCGATGGCGGTGTCGGAGAGGTCCACGTAGTGCAGGACCGCGTCGACGCCGCCGCTGCTCATCGGGCTGGCGCCGTCGAAAGCCGCACGGCCCGCCTGATATTGGCGTTCGCCGATCATCGCGCAGTTGGTGCGGCTGTCCTCGGTGGGTCCGCCCGGATGCATGGGCCGCAGCCACAGGTTGGGCGTCATATCGCCCGGGTTGGTCTGCGGGAAGGCGGCCACGAAACGCGGCGGTCCGTCCAGGTGCCGCACGCCCATCTCGTCGTGCTCCCAGCGGTAGCTGGCGTAGCCCTTGTTGTCGGCGGAGATGAGGGTGTTGCGGTCGGTCAGCGAGGTGCCGTGGGTGGCGAACCAGGTGATGGCCCCGACGTCCCGGCCGCCCTGCCGCAGTTTGAGCACCGTGATCTTGGGATCGATGGCGTTCGGGAATTCGGCCTTGTCCGCGTCCGGATTCAACTCGAAGGCGACGCGGGAGCGGTTGGCGCTGGCGTCGTGCAGTTCGCCGTGCCCGAGCATGATGGTGCCCGGCGCGAGGTTGTCGTGCGCGTTGACGATGGCCGCCACGATGCCGTTGACCTCGGCGTCATGGGAGTTCTGCTGAAATCCCATGGCCGCCAGCGAGTATGCGTACTCCCGCGCGCTGCCGCCGCAGGAGTTGTGGTTGTGCGTCGCGTTGAGGTTGACGTTGCGCTCGGTGTAGAGCCCTCCGTAGCGCTGCGCGAGCTGCTGCATGACCACCAGGTGCACCGACTGGAACAGGCAGGCGTTGTCGGTGTTGACGAACGCGACCCGATCTCCCGTCGCCTGGTCGACGATGATGTAGGCGCGCGCGAAACATCGCGTCAGCAGCCCCGTCGTGACCTGATCGGCCTCGGAGTACCCCATCATCCCCTGGCCAGCGACGGCCCCGGTGATATCGGCGATCCCGACCCCGACCTGATACCCCTGCCCCGCGTCGCGATGCCGGAGCGGTTGCGCCCCAACAGCATTCGCCGCGAACACCGCGCCGACACCCACGCCGCCCACCGCAGCGCCGACCAGCACGGACCGTCGGGACAGTGACATCGCTACCTCACTTCTCGCACCACGGCGCCGCGAACCACCGGTTCGCACCCACCGAAGGGTGAACCCGCTCACTTCAGGTTTTCCGCAGACTAGTCGGTCACTTGACCAATTTCTACCCGGGCACGCCGATAAGCCGCCGTCACCCTAGCGGGACGCGGCGCCCCGACCATGCCACACACGCCGAACCGCGCACGTCAAACAGCGAGCCGAACCATTCCCGTGCCCGATATGACCGAAACCTGAGGCAGGTCAGATCAAGTCCGCCGTGACCGAGCTCAGCGCGCAGCGTTGCGGTCAGCGCGCAGCGGCCGCCATCCCAGGCCCCGCCTCGGGGGTGACGTCCCGCGCGGTGAGTTCGTTTCCGCACCGGTCACATTCGAGGCGCACATGTCCCTCGCCCCCACACTCCCGATGCCGGTAGTACACCGGCGGCCCATCCGGGGCCATGTGCGCGTCTCCCCAATCCCGGAACGCCATCAGAATCGGGTACACGTCATGCCCCTTGGCGGTGAGCCGATACTCCTCGTGCGCCCCCACCTCGGCGTGGCGCTTCTCCAGAATCCCGTGCTCCACAAGCCGATCCAGCCGATCCAGCAACCGCCCCTTGCTGATCCCGAGATACGACTGGAACCCGTTGAACCGCCGCACTCCTGAGAACGCGGCCTTGAGGATCAGCAGCGTCCACCGATCCCCGAACACCACCAGGGACCGCGTGATCGAGCAGGGCTCATCGGCCAATTCCTCGTAGCGCATCTTCCCATCCTAGCGATCCGGTCCTAATATGAGACCGAATTGCAGCGGTCTCAAAACGAGACCACATGAAAGGGGATGCCATGCCCAGCCCGCTCACCACCCACCCCGACAGCGCACCCCCGGCCGGCCGCTTCACCGCACTCGAATCCCTGCTCGCCGACCGCCACACCTGCCGAGCCTTCCGCCCCGACCCGGTACCACACGCCACCATCGAGCAGATCCTGCGGGTAGCCCAGCTGACCCCCTCCTGGTGCAACACCCAGCCGTGGCAGCTGCACGTCACCGCCGAGCCCGACGCCACCGACAGGTTCCGAAAAGCGTTGCTGGACTACGCTTCCAGCGCGGCTCCCGAATCCGACATCCCCTTCCCCGCCGCGTACACCGGCGTCTTCCGCGATCGTCGCAAGGAGTGCGGCGCGGCCCTCTACACCGCGGTCGGCGTCCCCCGTGGCGACCATGCCGGTTCGCTCCGCCAAATGCTGCGCAACTTCGAACTCTTCGACGCGCCCCACGTCGCGATCGTGACCACCGAATCCGACCTGGGTCCCTACGGCGCGGTCGACTGCGGCCTCTACCTGACGTCGTTCCTGCTCGCCGCCCAGAGCCTCGGCGTGGCAACAGCCCCCCAGGCCGCCCTGGCCACCTACTCCCCGTTCATCCGCGAATGGTTCGACATTCCCGCCGAGCGGCAGGTCGTCGCGGGCATCTCCTTCGGCTACTCCGATGAGGACCACGCCGCCAACAGCTTCCGCACCACCCGCGCCGATCTCGGCAGCGTGGTCCACTGGCACTGACCGCGCTTGCGCTCGACGCCTTCGAAATTCGCGGCACCGTGTTCGCTCGCCGCGGCGGACCGGCTCCCCCACGGCACATCGTGACCGAACGCGGCCCGCACTGCGCGGATCACCCCATTCGATTCAGGCTCGACCACAATGGGCGTCATGACGCTGACCGGGAGCCAGTACACGATCACCTCCGGCGACTACACCGCCGTCATCACAGAGCAAGGCGCCGCGCTGCGGTCGCTCCGCCGCGGCGGGATCCCCCTGATCCTGGAACACGACCCCGACCAACTCACTCCCGCCGCCGCAGGCCAACTCCTCATCCCTTGGCCTAACCGAATCGACCACGGCGAGTACACCTTCGACGGCACCGCCCAGAAGCTCCCCATCACCGAAGCCGCCCTCGACAACGCCATCCACGGCCTCACCCGCTGGGAGTCCTGGTCCCTGCTGGAGATCACCGAATCCGCCGTAACCCTCGGCCACCGCCTACTGGGCCGCCCCGGCTACCCCTTCCGCCTGGACCTCACCGCCCGATATGCCTTGGCCGCCACCGCAGCTCAACCGGTGAGCACCCTGAATTCGGCCACAGCTCCGGGCCTCACCGTCACCATCACAGCAACGAACCGCGGCCCGGTCCCAGCCCCGTACGGCCACGGCGCCCACCCATACCTGACCGTCGGCATCCCCGTAGACGAATGCACCGTCTCCCTCCCCACCACCCACTACCAACCGGTCGACCCGCGCATGATCCCTTCCGGCCCACCACTTCCCGTCGCCGGCTCCCCCTACGACCTCCCCACCCCGCTCGGTCCGCTCCACCTCGACACGGCCTTCACCACCCACGGCTCAGCCCACGCCATACCCGTCACCAACCCCACCCACTCCGAGGTCCACCTCACCGGAGCCGGCCGCACCGTAACCCTCTGGGCCGACCCCGCCCACCCCTGGCTCCAGCTGTACACGGCCGACGGCCTCCCACCGGCCCTCCGCCGCACCGCCCTGGCGGTAGAACCGATGACCTGCCCCGCCAACGCCTTCAACACCGGCATAGACCTGATCCACTTGGCCCCCGGCGCAACATTCGAAGGATCGTGGGGCATCCTCGCCCAGCTGTGATGCCCGGCTGATGCCGATCGCCCAGAGGGCCCGGGCGAATTCCACACCCTCGCAGTTATCCACACTCCACGCGATCGGCCTGCTCATCACCGGTTGCCACGATCGCGACTCTGGCACGCTCGCACCATGATTCGCACCCGAGCCGAACTGCGCGCAGCAGGCGTCCCCATCAGCACCATCGACAACAGGTGCCGAAGCGGCCATTACACCCGCCTGCTTCCGGGCGTGTACTGCACCACGGAACCGACCACGGTGCTGAAATGCCGAGCGGTCATCGCCTGGATCCCCGCCGCCGTGCTGAGCCACCGCACCGCGGCCTGGATCCACGGCATGCTGTCCGAACCCCCGCGAATCGAGGCCACGGTTCCGACCGGTGTCTATCGCCGGCCGCCCCCGTGGCTGCGGCTCTACCGCCGCAACCTCGCCCCCGAATCGATCGACGACACCGCCGATCTGCGCATGACAGTCCCGGCCCGAACGCTGCTCGATTGCCTGACGGTCCTGCCGAAATCCGAAGCAGCAGCCTTGATCGACCACAACGTCGGCCACACCGTCTTCCCCCAGGACGTACTCGCCCTCTGCCACACCGGTCTGCCCGGCTCTCGCGCCCTGCGAACCCAACTCCACACCGCCGCATCCTGTTTCGCCTCAGAACCCGAGCGCTTGTTCGCCCGCGCCATGACCACCCGCGGCATCCGCCTGCTCCCCAACCATCCCATCGGCCCATACCGCTGCGATTTCGTGGACGAACGCTCCGCCACCATCATCGAAATCGACGGCCGCGAATTCCACTCCACCCCCGCAGCCTTCCGCCACGACCGCCGCCGCCAGAACGCCCTGGCCCTCGAAGGCTGGCTCATCCTCCGCTACGCCGCCGCCGACATCTACCAGCACCTCCCCCGCTGCGCCGACGAAGCAGCCCGAGCAATCCGCCACCGCCGCCACACCCACTGGCACCCCTGATGGGCCTATCCCTGCAAACCCACCCTCCCCCAGTCAGTTTCCTGACAATCAGCTACACCGTTTGCAGGAATAGGCCCATCGCCCACCCCCAGCACCGCCCACCCCCAGCGCATCCCTACTCTGTCGCGGTCTCCGCAGCCAACGCAATCAACCGCTCCCGCACCAACTCCGGCCGCTCATCCACAATGAAATGCCCACACCTCTCCACCAACTCGAGCGTGTAATCATCCGCCCGAGCAGTCTGCGCCGCCGCCAACGAATAATGCACCGCCGCATCATCTTTCCCGAACAACGCCCGCACCGGCACCGTAGCCCGCCGCCGCTCCGGATTCCGCACCGCCGCAGGCACCTCCCGAGTCAAGAACGTCCGATACGTATCCCGCCCACTCCGCGCCACCACCGGATCCCGAAAGCGTTCCGCAAAGATCTCGATGGTCTCCCGATCAAACCTGTTCTCCCCCTTCGCAGCCGACCCGATCAACCACTCGAGGAACCGAGTCCGCCGCTGAAGTGGCACCCCCACACTCGCCATCAACGGCTGATAAGCCAGGATCCGCCAGGCATGCCGAGCCACCACCCCCGGCGGCGACCAAGGATGCGCAATGTTCCCAACGAGGTACCCCCTGAACCGCTCCGGCTCCCTGAGGATCATCCGAAACCCAACCCACCCACCCCAGTCATGCCCAACAAGCAAGACATCTTCCTTCAACCCCAACGCATCCATCAACGCCAACAAATCACTAGCCACGTCTTCCTTCGCCCACCGATGCGGCGCCGCCCCCGACCACCCATACCCCGGCAGATCCGGCGCAATAACCCGCATCCCCTCCGGCGGATCCCCCAACAGATCCCGATACGTGTAGTGATGCTGAGGCCACCCATGCAACGCCAACACCGGCGTCCCCTCCCCGGCCTCACTCACATGAAATCGGACTCCTCGAGCCTTGACGAAGCTCCGGCGTACCCCAGCGATAACGGGCGGTTCCTGATCAGCAGCCATAGCCCACGCTAACCCTTCCCAGCCAAGTCGTCGCGACTCAAAGTGCAGCCGGTGCACAAGACTTGTGTCCGGCACCGATGTACTGAGCCGAAACTGCTGAACCACCCTCTGCCGGAGACATATTCGGACCGCGCGATGCAGGCTAGTGGTGGGCGGTTGCGCGGGACAGCGAAGGCAGGCTGTCCAACCCCTGAGTTTCCCAATCCACAAAGCAGGCAGAGCCGATCTAAGGACCGGCCGATACCTATCCCGTGGACGCGTCGAGATGTCGCAGCAATGCACGCACGTCAGCCGCGTCCATCCCCACTCCGGCGGCTGGCTCTTCTTGAAGGTCGGCCAGTTGCTGGACGCCGGGATCATCGAGGATCCGTCCCATGAACTCGAGCTTCTCCTCGAGCCGAACCCGGACCACCTCATCGACGGTATTGCGAGTTGCGAGGATCGTCACCCGTGTCTCGGTACCGGGAGCCAGTCCCAGACGATGGATCCGATCCAAGCTCTGCAAGAACCGGCCGGCGAGGAAATCCCGGTCCACGTAGACAGCGTCATGGCACACGTGGTGAAGGCTGATCCCCTCACCCAGTGTCGCCGGATTCGAAATCAGCACATGGCAATTCGGATCCTCACGAAAGCGCCGCAGCTGGTCCTCGCGGTCCGCGGTGCCGCCGTAAACCACAGCTGGCGCATAGCCTTCCAGCAATTTCTCCAGGGTGGTGAGACTCCGGACGAACGTCGTCCAGATGAGCGTCTTACGCCCGCTATTGGCGTTGTCCGAGACGATCTTCAGTGTCTCTTGGTATTTCGGTGACAGTTCGTATTGCGGAAGGTTCCGGAGGAGCTCGTACAGCGAGTCTCCCGGCGCAGGAGTCAAAGGCGGGAGCTGGTACTCCAGGGGTTC
The DNA here is from genome assembly GCF_045161165.1 of Nocardia sp. NBC_00511. Classification (NCBI taxonomy): domain Bacteria; kingdom Bacillati; phylum Actinomycetota; class Actinomycetes; order Mycobacteriales; family Nocardiaceae; genus Nocardia; species Nocardia sp. NBC_00511. The sequence goes on along the minus strand of NZ_CP107849.1, from coordinate 375,214 downwards.
ATACCTGCTGGCCCCTTCGAGCAACAGTGCCGGGCTGGTAGCGGCCATCAAGAGCCTCAGCATGGCCTTGCCGAGGCCCTCGATATTGCCCCGTGATCCCTCGGCGCGGGCGGAGAAGTTGCCCTTCAGCGCCTCGTAGATCTCTGCGTGGACCGGCGGCATATCCAAGTACCGAACCTTCGGTTCGAAGGGTGGCAAGCCCAGCTCATGCTTGGTCGTACGAGTGAACAACGGCCGCAGAACGGTACTGGCGTGCGCCAGATCTCCGCCACCGACAGCCTCTGTGACGACCCGCTTTCCGTGCCCGGGCCATACGAAGGACAGCAAATTCTCCAAGTCCTTCGCACCGTTCGGCGCCGGCGTCCCGGTTAGAATCAAGCGCCTGTCAGCCAGTGGCCCCAGGGCGAGGCATGCGGAACCATATGCGCCGCTGGCCCCGAGCTTCATGCGGTGTGCTTCATCGAGTACCACCATCGAGGGTGCCGACCGTAACCATGCGGCAAGGTTTCCCAGCGAGCGTTCGAGCCGTTCGTAGTTGACGATACGAATCTCGGCAAGCGGATCGTCGTTCCGCCCGGTCACAGCCACACGAGGCGATTGCCGGAAACAAACCGAGCTCTCGTACTCCCACGATTCGTACGCGGACTTCGGTCCCACGACCAAAAGCCGCTCGGCTTCGGCACGTTCACGCATCGCTGCATATACCGCGAGTGCAACCCGGGTCTTGCCAGCTCCGGGGACGCTGAAGTTGGCGCCATGCCGCAGCGAGAGCAACCGAGCGATGTCACGACGCTGAAACTGCGTGAGATCGGCAATCCAGGCCTTGCCCAGAAGCCCTGCAACATCTTCGGATTCGACTTCTCCGGTCGGCCCGCCGGGGCTGGCTTCGAGACTGCGCTGGACCGAATCGGAATCATCCAGGACACCGTTGACGAGGGCCATGAGGTCGGAGTCCCAGTCGACTCCGGGATGGGTCCAGGACGCCAGCTCACTGAGATTCACCAGGAAATCGTCGAGGTCGACTTCTGCGGACACCGGTCCACGCTGCCCGCTGGTGGCAATGCGCGCCGTAAGTTGCGCGAAGTCGTCCTGTAGCCCGGGCAATGCCCGAAGCTCTACCCGCGTGCGTGTTACGTCGAAACCGAGTCTCAGAGATGGCCTGCTACCAAGTTCGGTCATGAGTGCGAATGCTCGTCGCCGACTGCGGAGATCAGCCATGCCAGGCCATTGCCGGGGAGCTCGATGCTCCGCCGCGCTTCGACCGCCAGCAGGCCGAGAACAGTCCGCAGCTGCCCTAGGGCGTCGTCGAACGCTCCCTCGTCGAGGCTGGAATTGCCCCGTGACATCACTACATCGGTGATCGACTGCTCGAGATCTCTACATGCGTCGTTGACCCGGTCCGGGGCCGCCAGGCGCTTCTTCCGCAACCGAGCCTCACGACCCGCAGTATCAATGGCCTCGTCGAACGCTCCCTTGAACGAAGCAATCACCTCCAGGGCGGCGGCGTGCTCGGCAGGCGCTACTTGCTCACCGGCCGCTTCGACCGCCTTTGCTTGCAGCAACCTGTCGGTCAGTCCGCGGGCAGCAAGAACATTCGCGCCTGCCGCCTTCACATCGCGGTTCAGTCCAGGGATGGTGACAGTCGTAGGAGCGGCACTACCTCCCGACTTGAACTCTTCCGGAAGCACCTTGTCCAAATACCGGCTCTGGAAATCCGGTTCGATGTAACGGATATCGGTCTTCGCGAAGTCGAGCACGATTGCCGCCAGACGAGCTTCCTTGAGTAGGTCGGCACGCTCCTTGTTCTTGGCCTGCTCTTTGTCGTAAGCACGATAGAGCTCGGCGAGCTTCTCCTGAGAGCGCTCGAGGTCCATCAGTCGCAGTGACGGCCCGGCGCCAATCTTGCTGCGCGCGATCAGATCTCGCAACTGCGCGAGCACCCACAGGTCACGTTCGACCGACTTCGTGTCGGTGCGGAAAGCTTTGGCGATGACCGTGAGGTCCCGGTTGAGCTGATTGCGCTGCTCTTCGATGGCGAGCAGGCGGTTGATGTAGGAGTAGTCCCGGCGCTTGTCCTGCCGCAGCTGAAGCGACAGTTCGACATCGTTGATGTCATCCCACGTACAGCTCGCCGGCAAAACACCTACGCGCATGTTGGAGGTGGTGTTGAGTTCGCGCAGCGCAGCGCAGCGGGTGTTGCCGTTGACCAGCACCCCCTCGTGAGTGATGAGGCCCGGCTCATTCTGCTTGTGCTCGTCCAGGCTTTCCTTGAGCTTGTCGAAATCCGGGTCACGATGTTCCGGATCCGAGGGGCGAATCGTCAGCAGGTAGCGGAGATAGTCCTGGCTTTCCTGGCTCCAGGGATCTGCCGCGAGAATCGCGTCACGCTTCGGGTCATAGCTACGCTGCGCGCGGATCCGATGGGTTTCGGGGTTATACACCAGGGAGCTCAGAGGCATATCGATCACCTGAATATGCAGCGGGGCACCTCGCCACTCGACTGTCAAAGTCTCAGCTACACCGCCCTTTTGATGCTGCTCACGCAAACGTGCCTCGACCGTCACGCGAGTCGCGTCGGCAGCGGGAGGAAAGCCGTAATCCGTAGACATATCTGGATTCTCCTCGAAGAACATGTTCTGGTCGGGCCGAAAATTACTTGTGCCATGGGGATTCAGCGACAGGTCGTCCCCGACCTTCGCGGCCTCACCCGTCCAGCGTGGCCAAAGCTTCACGGACCTTGTCCCTGGAGTCCGCCGGCAAAGTACGGTACGCAGTCCACAGGGCTTCGGTCTCGCTGAAGTTCCGTACATCGCGACTTACCCAGTCGGCGAGCATCTTCCGTTCGTAGAACGGCAACTGCTCGATACGAGAGAGGACGTCCTGCAGGTCCGCAGTCAGATCCCGGCCACCTACGCGGCAGCGGTTGCACTCGATGATCAGCTCCACTGCGGTACCGCCGCCGGACTGCCGCACCGGCCTGCGCGCTACGTCGAGCTGCGAGGCAACATAGGTCCCCGGATATTGCTCGCCGGGGCCGATTCCGCACGAGCGGCACTTGTGCCCGTCTCGCATCAACAGCGTGTGCCGCTCGCTGGCGGTAACCGTTACGCCGGTCTTCCGTGTCGCCTTGCCGGGCTCCCAGACCGGGGCCCCCTGGATGACAAAGCGCTGTTCGTGAGATCCGAGCGTCGGGTCCTCACGATTGGTGTCGATCCGCCACTCGAAGTCACGCAGGTCCCGCATTCGCCGGTCGATCTGCGAGGTTTCCGGAAATGCCTCACGGAGCTGCGTCTTCGTGAACATCGCCCCGACTCCGACTTCTTGAACAAGCCAGAGTGCCACTCGCTTCATCGTGCCGAGTTTCGGGTCCTCCCAAGACGGCGCAGGCATCAGCATCCAACCTTTCACATCCGCAAGCAATACCGGCCGGGGACGATGCCGCAGCCGTCCGGCCGCGTCCCGGTTCCATTCAAGGGAACCGCACCCGACCGGCGGACGGAAGAGCCGTGTGTCCATGAACGGTGGACAGTGGCCGCCAGCAAAACCAGGAACCTGGGCGGCAATCGGTGGCAGGCTAGCTAGGTCAATTCTGATGGGGGAGAAGCAACTTGCCGCCACGCGGAGAGTTTCAAGAACTTGGCTCCAGTCTGTCGGCCGCCGAGCGCACGTTCGCCGAGACCGTACGAGCTCTTGTCCGCCAGGACACACGTTCGTCTCGCAAGGTCGCCAAGGACATCTACGTGAGCAGATCCATGCTCTCGAATCTCGCTCATGCAAAGTGCCGGGTAGCGCCCGCGGACGACGAGGTCAAAGCGCTGCGAGCGCTGTACGAGCTTGCGGCAGTAGCCGATCAGACAGGGCAAGTCATCGAATGGGATGAGTTGCTGCGGCGCCGATTTGCCGTCTGCTGGACGCCGCACCTGCCGATCAAGACCTGCGTGTCGTGCGGAGCGGTTTGCACCGACTGCGGCACTACGCTGGAATACCGGAACCAAGACGATCCGCTCGAGCCGGCCGATGATTCTCGCGCGAGCGCGGAGACCGTTGTGCCGGTCCCCAATGCCGAGGGGGACCGGCACAAAACCGAACCTGTCGACATCGTTTGGACAGCCGTCGATGATGTCGCGCGTTACGTAGCAGTCGGCGACTTCACCCAGCTCAACAGCGTGCTCCGCTACGCCGGCATCGAAGCCCCGGCGGCCGAAACAGCACGCGCCGTGGCAGCGTGCCGTGACCGCCGAATGCACGATGCGGCAGCAACGATCGTCGACCACGCAGGAAGCCGCGCCGAACGGGAGGTACTCGAAATTCTGCGCGAACTCAACCGGAACAATATGCGCGCCGACGCCGATGCCTTGCTGGAACGAGCTCTCCGCCGCAACCCTTCCTGACACCTGCCTTCCGACAATGATCTTGCCAGCGCGCTGTAGCCAAGTAGCAAGCGATCGCGCGGTGGCACAACAGAGTTGAGCACCGGAGTCTGATTCGGTTTCGCCGAGCAGCTGGAAAGTACTGCTAACGCCAGGCCAGCAACACTGTCGCTCCCCAGCATTCAGGACTCGATCACAGCCGAGCTTGGTCTTCTTGTCCGGCTTCCAACTCATAAGCCCGGTCGAGAGCGACGCGCCCAGCGCCGGCGCAACCAGCGTGTCCGGCAAGTCCTGTGATCATCGGCCCTCATTTTGCCATATGATCGCTCACATGTTCGGATCCGCCCGACAATACCCCGGTGACCACGCCGACAGCGTCGGCGAGATCCTCGTGTTCCCAGAGACGGATCACCTGCCAGCCGGCTGCAACCAGAGCGTCGTCCGCTGCTCGGTCACGGGCAATGTTTCTGCGAAGCTTTGGCGCCCAGTACCATTCGTTGGTCGTCGGCTGCCGCCCATGCTCAGGACAGACGTGCCAGAAGCACCCGTCCACGAAAACCGCCACCTTACGAGCGGTGAACACGATGTCAGGCCGTACCTTCATCTGCCCGAGGTCGAGCCGGAAGTCCTTCCGGTAGCGAAATCCCAGACGATGCAGCGCACTTCGCAGCACAACCTCCGGCTTCGTGTCTGCTCGGCGGTTAGCCCGCATGTTCCGGGAACGCCCCTCGTTGAGTGGCGCTGGATAGAGCCCTCGCTCATGGGCCTTCCGTCTGGCATCTTCCGATCGGCGTTCGGCCACATCTGTCCCGATTCGAGCTTGGCGGATGTCGTGCGGAAAGATACTCCCGCACCCAAGTGACCTATGAGCCAGCCTTCGCATCGAAAGGGTATCTGCATGACCGACCTGCGCGTCGACGAAACCTGCGCCGACGCTGGCTGCTACGCCAAGGGGGACGCGTGACTCGAAGTAAACACGGCAGCTCCTCGACGAAGGCCCGGAAGCCGCGGTTCACCTCGATCGAGATCTGTGCTGGCGCTGGAGGACAAGCGGTCGGTCTTCATCAGGCAGGCTTCGGCCACCTCGCACTCGTCGAGATCGACCAGCATGCAGTCGAGACGCTCGAGCTGAACATCAAGGGCGACGAGGCAGATCCTGCGTGGGCATGGGAAAGCAACAACTGCAAGATCCTCTCCAAAGACGTCAAGGCGTTCGATCCACTCACCGAGGTCACCAACGACGGACGATGGATCACACAGGGCGAGCTCGACCTCTTGGCGGGCGGGGTGCCATGCCCTCCGTTCTCTCATGCCGGCAAGCAGCTCGGGAAGAACGATGAGCGCGACCTCTTCCCTCGGATGCTCGAACTTGTTGGGATCCTCCGGCCGCGCGCAGTGATGATCGAGAATGTCCGCGGAATCATGGACCCCAAGTTCGCGAGCTACCGGGCTTGGATAGCCACCATGCTGGAGGGTGGAGAATACGCCGACGACGACGGGCATACTGCCACAGAACCCGGTCTCGGCTATAAGATCAGCAAGTGGGATGTCCTGGAAGCCAGCGACTTCGGCGTACCGCAACTCCGCCCGCGAGCAATTCTTGTCGCATTCCGCGCTGATGTGATCGGCGACCTCGATTACAAATGGCCCGAAGCTACACATAACGCTCCTATGAGCGTTGCAAAGAGCCTTGAGCCGACAATGCGCGAGCGATATGGCCATTACGACAAGCTGACCGGTTCGACGGAAGGTATGGCAGCCTTCGAGCGATGGAAGAAGATCGCGTCAGAGCGCCAGAAAGAGCTGGAGGGCAAGGGCGGCGGGGTTGGCCCCACGCTGGTCGGAGGATCGAAGAAGCACGGCGGTGCAGATCTTGGCCCGAGTCGCGCCAAGGCGGCATGGCGACAACTGGGCATCTCCGGAATGGGCGTCGCCAATGATATCGACACCTGCACAGAAAAGCAGACCCATGAACGCGACCTTTTCGGAACTGATGGACCGATGCTCACTGTTCAGCAAGCTGCAATAATCCAGGGATTTCCCCTCAACTGGCGATTCTCAGGCGGGAAGACCGCACAGTACAGGCAAGTCGGAAATGCCTTCCCTCCGCCGGTAGCCCACGCAGTAGGGAAGTCGATCGCCAAGGTCCTGGAGGAAGCAGATAAGCGCAAGAAGAAGTCAGTCCGGAATAAGCCGGTCAAAGCTGCGCAGAAGCGAAAGCAGGATGGAAGTAGCGAGCAGTACGGTCTGCTCGACGAGGCGGAGCTCCGCGCTTCCTGACGATCGGCATTGATCCGCCTTATCGACCATTGCAGCCTCCGGGCGAACTACGTGACCGGAACCAACAACGTGCGCAGTTCATCCGGATGCAGCCAGCGTGGGGGCCGGTGAATCATGCGGTGGCAGTTCGAGCACAGCAGGACCAGGTCTGCCATGCGGGTTTCGGTTTCGTTCGAAACGTGCAGTGGAATCACATGGTGACATTCGATGTAGCACTTGCCACGCTCGCCGTAGACGGTCTCGAAATCGAAGCCGCACACCTCACAGGCAACCCGGTCGTGGGTGCGCAGGAAGTGGCGAATCTTCTTGGCCCGCAACCTCGGATCGCGTTCGCGGCGGTTGGCCAGCGCCGATAGGAGTCGCCCCTCCCTGGCGGACTCGTCTTCATCGATCATTGCGACCTCTGCGGCGACAGGGTCATCGAACTGGCCGGCCTCCGCCGCACGGCGGATCGACTCGGCCGCGGCATGCATCTCGGGTCCGTACGCGATGAAGTCGTCCAGTACCACCGAATCCAGTGCTCCACCACGAGTTCTCTTGCCCCGATAGTCCGGATGGCTAGTTGCGATGTCGGTGGTTTTGCGCGACACGCCGTTCCCGTTGCGGAAGGTTTCAGTTCGCTCGGACGCCGCGTGAATCGGGAGGCCCCGCAGCAACGTCGACAACTCGTGGACTCTGCGATCGTTCTCGCGCAGCTCGTGCCACTCGTTCTGCATCACCAGATCGCAGGCGAGGATCAGTTCGTCCCGCGTCCATGCCGGGTTCCGGGCCATCTGACCAACGCTAAGGACATCCAGGGGGAATAGCAAACAAGCCGGTCTGTCTCAAGTATCAGCCGTTCACAAAGGAGGTGGTCACTAGACGAGATCAGCTAGCCTCGAAGGCATGGCGCAGCCGTTCCAAGCACCACTTTTCGGTCCAGATGACGCGGACCTTCAAGTCGTAGCCAAGTACATAATCGACAACGACCCGGAGGGTAGACGGATCGCAGCAGCGATCCGCCGGACCTACGACATGCTCCTGGACGGACAGCACACCGGGAGATACAAATGGAGTCAGCTACACAAGACCGAAAAGACACACTTTGGAACCCTCGTCGAGATCAACATACAGCGGGAGTTCAACCTTGCCGACGGCCACACCATGGATTATTCCATCGAAGACATTGAGGTCGACTGCAAATTCTCACAAAACTTGGCAGACTGGATGATTCCACCAGAAGCGCTCGGACATATCCTCCTCGGCCTCTGGGCAAGCGACGATAAAGGAACATGGTCAGCCGGCCTTGTTCGAGCATACCCAGATAACTTGACTTCCTCCGAAGGAAATCGCGATGGCAAGAGGCGGCTTTCAAAGGCCGGCAAGACAAATATCAAATGGATCTTCAAGGACATGCCACTGCCGGAGAATGCACTGCTTCGCATACCCCAGGACAAGGTAGACATAGTATTCAACTGCTCCGAGCACGGCACAAAGAGAATCGATATGCTTTTTCGACTCGCCCAACTGAAGCCGGTAAGACGAAATGTAATCGCAACCGTAGCCCAGCAGGAAGACTACATGAAGCGGATTCGAGGCAATGGCGGATCACGCTCCACTCTAAAGTCCGAAGGGATAGTGATCTTGGGGCAATACAGCAGCCATGGTGAGATTGCCAAGGCCCTCGAGCTACGGGTACCGGGGCCCGGGGAATCGATGAGCGTACGGCTTGCATCACAGAAGCCTCACCACGGAGGCCGACCATCCGTCGAGATAGATTCAGTACATTGGGTCGTTGCTGAGGCTGACGATCCGATAGAAACAGCACCAGACCTACCTAGAATTTGAGTGTGGGCTCACAATCCGATGCCCGCACAAAGGGCACGTAGAGAATAGGCGGCCAGATCGGCAGGGGAACCGGGGCCGACGGTGGGGCCATTGCCAGTTGCCCACTCCTCCACGGCAATTCGGATGGCGCCCGCCGCGGCTGCGGCGATCAGCCTCAGCTGTAAGGGGTCTGAACTCGCGCCGGCGCGGGCGGTCAGCACCGCCAGTAGGTCGCGTTCGGATTCCATGTTGATGCGGTGCCAGATGGTGCGCAGTGCCGGGTCGGTGTCCATGGCGTGGATGAGGCCTCGGGTGGTTTCGAGGTCTTCGGGGGCACTGCCGAAGGTGAGGGCGGTTTCGACGGCGGCCTCCAGTTCAGCCAAGGTCGGGAGGCGGTGGGGGCCGGCGGCTACGGCTTCGAGCCAGCGTTGGGCGCCTGTGGCGAGCATGGGCTCGACGGATTCTTCCTTGGTCCGCGCGTAGCGGTAGAAGGTGCGTAGGCCTATGCCTGCTTCGGCCGCTATTTGTTCGGCGGTTACGTCGGAGGTGCCGTGTTCGGCGAACAATCGCGCGGCGATGCGGGCTATTTCCAGGCGGGTTTCGGCCTTGCGGCGTTCGGCCAACGTGGGGCGGCGGATGGGGTTCGGGGGTTGTGTGGGCACTTCACCTCCTGTGAGCTGGGGGTTGGTTAAGCCATCCTAGTCGACGGGATGCCAATCTGGCACGTTGTGCCATGTGGGCGTAGCGTGTCAGGTTGAGGCTGAAGTACCTAGTTAGGAGAGATCGCAATGGAGCGTTTCGACGGGCGTCGAGTACTTATTACCGGGGCGGGGTCGGGGATCGGGCGGGCTACCGTGCATCGGGTCCTCAGTGAGGGTGGGCAGGTTGTCGCTGCCGACGTCAATGAGGCGGGGCTGGCGGAGACCGCCAAGCAGGCCAGTGAGAACGGTAATGCCGATCGGCTCAGCACTGTTGTGGTGAATATCGCCGATGAGGCGTCGGTGCAGGTCGGCGTTGCTCAGGCGGTGGAAACGCTTGGCGGGCTTGATGCTTTGATCAATGCGGCCGGGATTCTGCGGTCGGCGCATACGCACGAGATGCCGCTCGAGGATTTCACTCGAATCATCACCGTGAATTTGACCGGGACGTTCCTGATGATTCGGGAGGCGCTGCCCGCGCTGCTGGAGTCCGACAAGGGTGTCATCGTGAACTTCACGTCCACTTCGGCCTTCTTCGCGCACCCGTACATGGCCGCGTACGCCGCGTCCAAGGGCGGGATCATGTCCATGACGCACGCGCTGGCCGCGGAGTACTCCAAGCAGGGGTTGCGCGTGGTTGCCGTTGCGCCGGGCTCGATTTCGAGCGATATGACCGACGGCAAGGGGCCGGGGCTGCCCGCGGACGCGGACTTCACGCTGTTCGGGAAGTTGATTCCGGGGATCGGCAACGGCTTCGCCTCGCCGGACACTGTGGCGGGCGTGGTGGCGATGCTGGCCTCGGATGACGGCGCGTTCATCACCGGTACCGAGATCCGGATCGACGGCGGCACGCACTACTGAGTCGAAATACCAGCGCTATCAGCGACAACCGGAAGTGTCCAGCGCGAAAAGCTGGGGCACCGCACGCTGAAAGACTTCCGGCGCAATCGGCCTCGCGGATATATTCTGCGGGGCCGTTGCTGTACAACGGGTTTCGGGGGAATGTCAGGGTGAATGTCATACAAACGGACCATTTTGTCCCTAATTCACAGGGATTCTCTTTCGCCGCGCTACCCATCTGGGGCAGTGTTGACCACCATGATGAAGTCTTCGCTACGCCGGACCGCCGCCCGTGTGGCCGTCGCCGGTGCCATCGCCCTGATTCCCGTTGCGGCACTGACCGCTACCGCCTCCGCCGATGTGCCGGTGACGCCGAGCGCCGGTGATGTGGCCTGGCCGCACCACAACGACAACGACAACCCGTGGTGGAACAACGACCGTGACGACTGGCGACACCGCCACGACCACGACCACGACGGCTGGAACAACAACAACGGTTGGAACAACCCCTGGAACAACCCGTGGAACAACGGCCCCAACTGGCGCGACGTGATCGTGCCGGGCGCGTTCGGGAGCTCCTGAGCCAACCGAACACCGATACGGCGAAGGCCCGCCGGGAAATTTCCCGGCGGGCCTTCGCGCGTGAAAGCGCTGAAACCTTAAGCGGTTTCGGTGATCGGCCGGTCGACCCAGCTCATCAGGCCGCGCAGCTTGGCGCCGGTGACCTCGATCGGGTGCTCGGCGTTGGCCTTGCGCAGACCCTCGAGCTCCTTGTTGCCGCCCTCGACGTTGGCGACGAGGCGCTTGACGAAGGTGCCGTCCTGGATGTCGGCCAGGATCGCCTTCATGCGCTCCTTGGTGCCGGCGTCGATGACGCGCGGGCCCGACAGGTAGCCACCGAACTCGGCGGTGTCGGAGACCGAGTAGTTCATGCGCGCGATGCCGCCCTCGTACATGAGGTCGACGATCAGCTTCAGCTCGTGCAGCACCTCGAAGTAGGCCATCTCGGGGGCGTAGCCCGCCTCGACCATGACCTCGAAACCGGTCTTGACCAGTTCCTCGGTGCCGCCGCAGAGCACGGCCTGCTCACCGAAGAGGTCGGTCTCGGTCTCTTCCTTGAAGGTGGTCTTGATGACGCCGGCGCGCGCGCCGCCGATGCCCTTGGCGTAGGACAGCGCCAGTGCCTGGCCCTCGCCGGTCGGGTCCTGGTCCACCGCGATCAGGGCGGGAACGCCCTTGCCGTCGACGAACTGACGACGCACCAGGTGGCCGGGGCCCTTCGGGGCGACCATGGCGACGGTGACGTTGGCCGGAGCCTTGATCAGGCCGAAGTGAATGTTCAGGCCGTGGCCGAAGAACAGCGCGTCGCCGTCCTTCAGGTTGGGCTCGATGTCGTTGGTGAAGATGGACGCCTGCGCGGTGTCGGGCGCCAGCACCATGATCACGTCGGCCCAGGCGGAAACCTCGGCCGGAGTGCCGACGGTCAGACCGGCCTCTTCGGCCTTCGGGCGGGACTTCGAACCCTCGGCGAGACCGACGCGGACGTCGACGCCGGAGTCGCGCAGGCTCAGCGAGTGGGCGTGGCCCTGGCTGCCGTAGCCGATGACCGCGACCTTCTTGCCCTGGATGATCGACAGGTCGGCATCGTCGTCGTAGAACATCTCGACTGCCACTTGGGTTCTCCTTCGGATCACCCCCGCGTCACGCGGGGAAACGTTGTGCGCGTTGAGAACACGCATCTGTGTTGTTCAAATAAGGGATCAGCCCCGCGGGGCGGGGACCAGCGGCTGCCGACCGTTGATCGGCGACCACTCTAGCGGGTGGCGGTGATCGACTTGGGACCGCGGCCGACCGCCACGACACCGGACTGCACGATCTCCCGGATGCCGTAGGGCTCCATCATGCGCAGCAGCGCGTCGAGCTTGGAGCGGGTGCCGGTGGCCTCGATGGTCAGCGCGTCCGGCGACACGTCGATCACCTTGGCGCGGAACAGGTTCACGGCCTCGATCACCTGGGTGCGCACGCTGGCGTCGGCGCGCACCTTCACCAGGATCAGCTCGCGGGCAACGGAACTGTCGTTGTCCTGCTCGACGATCTTGATGACGTTGACCAGCTTGTTGAGCTGCTTGGTGACCTGCTCGAGCGGCAGATCCTCCACCGTCACGACGATGGTCATGCGCGAGATCTCGGGAATCTCGGTGCCGCCGACCGCCAGCGACTCGATATTGAAGCCGCGGCGCGAGAACAGCGACGCCACCCGGGCGAGCACGCCCGGCTTGTCCTCCACCAGCACGGACAGGGTGTGGGTGGTGCTCATTGCTGGGTCCCCTTATCGTGCGACATGGCCTCGTGGATCACGGCCGGCTCGGCGATCGCCTCGTCGTCGTCGAAGAGCGGGCGGATGCCGCGCGCGGCCATGATCTCGTCGTTGGAGGTGCCGGCGGCGACCATCGGCCACACCTGCGCGTCCTTGCCGACGATGAAGTCGATCACCACGGGACGGTCGTTGATCGACTGCGCCTCGCGGATCGCGGCCTCCACGTCCTCTTCCTTCTCCACGCGAATTCCGTGGCAGCCCAACGCTTCCGCGAGCTTCACGAAGTCGGGGATGCGCAGGGTGTGGGTGCCCAGATCGGTGTTGGAGTAGCGCTTCTCGTAGAACAGGGTCTGCCACTGGCGGACCATGCCCAGGTTGCCGTTGTTGATCAGCGCGACCTTGATCGGCACGCCCTCGACGGCGCAGGTGGCCAGTTCCTGATTGGTCATCTGGAAGCAGCCGTCACCGTCGATGGCCCAGACCTCGCGGTCCGGCATGCCCATCTTGGCGCCCATGGCCGCGGGGACCGCGTAGCCCATGGTGCCGAGGCCACCGGAGTTCAGCCAGGTGCGCGGCTTCTCGTACTTGATGAACTGGGCGGCCCACATCTGGTGCTGGCCGACGCCCGCGCAGTAGATGGCGTCCGGCCCGGCCATCTGGCCCAGCTTCTCGATCACGAATTCCGGCGACAGCGACCCGTCGGACGGGGTCTTCCAGCCCAGCGGGTAGTTGTCGCGGATGCCGCTCAGGTAGCCCCACCAGTCGGTGAGTTCCAGCAGCGGGGCCTTGCCCGCCGCGGCCGGGTCGGCCTTGAGGGTCTCGATGAGTTCGGTGATGACCTCGCGGCAGTCGCCCACGATCGGCACGTCCGCGTGGCGGTTCTTGCCGATCTCGGCCGGGTCGATGTCGGCGTGGATCACCTTGGCGCCCACCGCGAACGAGTCCAGCTGGCCGGTGACGCGGTCGTCGAAACGCGCGCCCAGGGTGATCAGCAGATCCGAACGCTGAAGTGCCGCAACGGCTCCCACGGTGCCGTGCATGCCGGGCATACCCATGTTGAGGGTGTGGGTGTCGGGGAACGCGCCGCGCGCCATCAGGGTGGTGACCACCGGGATGCCGGTCAGCTCGGCCAGTTCCAGCAGTTCCGCGCTGGCGTCGGCCTTGATGACGCCGCCGCCGACGTAGAGCACGGGGGCCTTGGCTTCCATGATCATCCGGGCGGCCTCGCGCACCTGCTTGCCGTGCGGCTTGGTCACCGGACGGTAGCCGGGCAGCCGCATTTCCGGCGGCCAGGAGAAGGTGGTCTGCGCCTGCAGCACGTCCTTGGGGATGTCCACGAGGACGGCGCCCGGGCGACCGGTGGAGGCCAGGTGGAACGCCTCGGCGATCATGCGCGGGATGTCGATGGGCTCGGTGACCAGGAAGTTGTGCTTGGTACACGCCATGGTGATGCCGGAGATGTCGGCTTCCTGGAAGGCGTCGGTGCCGATCAGCGAACGACCGACCTGACCGGTGATGGCCACCAGCGGCACCGAATCCATCTGGGCGTCCGCGATCGGGGTCACCAGGTTGGTCGCGCCGGGACCGGAGGTCGCCATGCAGACGCCGACCTTGCCGGTTGCCTGCGCGTAGCCGGTGGCCGCGTGACCCGCGCCTTGCTCGTGCCGCACCAGCACGTGGCGGACCTTGGTCGAATCGAACAGCGGGTCGTAGACGGGAAGGATCGCACCGCCCGGAATACCGAATACCGTGTCGACGCCGAGCTCTTCGAGCGAACGGACGACCGACTGCGCGCCGGTGACCCGCTCGGGCGGGACCTGGCGGCGGTTCGGGGTTGCGGCCGGGGCCGCGCTCGGCTGGGTGGTAGCCGAGGGCACTGGTCTGCGGGCCGAGGGCCCGGGCCGGGCGGTAGGTGCGCTCACCGTCTTGGTTCCTTACTGCTTGTCGTTCCAGTCCACGGGACTTGCCTGAACACAAAAAAGCCCCCGACAGCCAGTGGGCTGATCGAGGGTGGCGCGTCGCAGCTGCGAGCTGACGTAAATGACCTACAGTCGTCGGCTCAGCGCTGGACGCGCCGGCCGATTACGAGCAACTCGGATCGATTCACGCGGTCGACGGTATGCGCGCGGGAGTCGTCCAGTCAAACTTCTGACCAAGTACGTCTCATTATGTGAGACAGTGCGGTTGTTCGGGTCCGTTCACCATGATGCGAGGATATGGGTGTGTCCTCACAGCATCAGTCCGTGCCACCTGCTCAATCGTCCCATACGCCCGCGGCGGGATCGGACACGGGTCGCGTCATCCGCATCCCCCGGCTCGCTCACCTCGGCGTGTTTCTCGCGCTGTTCTGCGTGGCCTTCCCCTTCTTCGGGGCGCCGAAGGTGCTGTGGTTCCTGTTCGTGATTCCGATCGTGCTCGCGGTCTGGGTCGAGCGCACCCGGACCACCGTGTCGGACAACGGCATCGACACCCGGACCATGTTCGGCTCGCGCCACCTCGACTGGGCGGACGTGCGCGGACTCAAGATTCCCAAGCGCGGCTACCTGCGCCTGCATCTGGCCGACGACACCGATGTGACGTTGCCCGCAGTCGGCTACGACCGGCTGCCGGATCTGGTCGCGGCAAGCAACGGGCGAATCCCGGATCCGTTCATCGAACCGGAGAACGCCGACGAGGCGGAACCCGAATCCGCCGAAGCGAACCCGGACACCACCGACGCGAAGTCGGCGGACACCGAGTAATAGCGGGTTACGCGCGGGAGTAACGTGGAATGGCCGCCGAACCAGTTTCGGCGCAGTCGCTCACACAGCCCCCCTGCGACGAGACCCGAGGACCCAATGCCACCGCTTCGCTCACGCACCACCACCGTCGGCCGCAATGCCGCGGGCGCCCGCGCCCTCTGGCGTGCGACCGGCCTCACCGACTCCGACTTCGGTAAGCCGATCGTCGCCATCGCGAACTCCTACACCCAGTTCGTCCCCGGCCACGTGCACCTGAAGGACGTCGGTGAGATCGTGGCCGAGGCGGTCCGCGCGGCCGGTGGCGTGCCGCGCGAATTCCACACCATCGCCGTCGACGACGGCATCGCCATGGGACACGGCGGCATGCTGTACTCGCTGCCCTCGCGCGAGATCATCGCCGACTCCGTGGAGTACATGGCCAACGCGCACACCGCGGACGCGCTGGTCTGTATCTCCAACTGCGACAAGATCACTCCCGGCATGCTGAACGCCGCCATGCGGCTCAACATCCCCGCCGTATTCGTCTCCGGCGGTCCGATGGAGGCCGGTAAGGCCGTGGTCGTGGGCGGCGTCGCCCAGGCCCCGACCGACCTGATCACCGCCATCTCCGCGAGCGCCTCGCCGAACGTCTCCGAGGACGGCCTGTCCGAGGTCGAGCGTTCCGCCTGCCCGACCTGCGGTTCCTGCTCGGGCATGTTCACCGCCAACTCGATGAACTGCCTCACCGAGGCGCTGGGCCTGTCGCTGCCGGGCAACGGCTCCACCCTGGCCACGCACTCCGCGCGCCGGGCGCTGTTCGAGAAGGCCGGACGGGTCATCGTGGACATCGCGACCCGCTGGTACCGCGACGACGACGCCTCGGTGCTTCCGCGAAATGTGGCCAACGTCAAGGCTTTCCACAACGCCATGGCCCTGGATGTGGCGATGGGCGGATCCACCAACACGGTGCTGCACACCCTCGCCGCCGCGCAGGAGGGTGAGATCGAATTCGATCTGCAGAGCATCGACGAGATCTCGCGCCGGGTGCCGTGCCTGTCGAAGGTGTCGCCGAACTCCGACTACCACATGGAGGACGTGCACCGCGCCGGTGGCATCCCCGCCATCCTCGGTGAACTGCGCCGCGCCAACCTGCTGGAAACCGACGTGACCACGGTGCACACCGCGTCCTTCGACGAGTGGCTCGACACCTGGGATATCCGCTCCGGCAAGGCTTCCGAGGAAGCCGTCGAGCTGTTCCACGCCGCACCCGGCGGCGTCCGCACCGTGGTGCCGTTCTCCACCGACAACCGCTGGTCGTCGCTGGACACCGACGCCGAGGGCGGCTGCATCCGCTCGCTCGAGCACGCCTACACCGTCGAGGGCGGGCTGTGCGTGCTGCGCGGCAACATCGCACCCGACGGCGCGATCCTCAAAACGGCCGGCATCGACGAGGATCTGTTCACCTTCGAGGGTCCGGCCGTGGTGGTCGAATCCCAGGAGGAGGCGGTCTCCAAGATCCTCAACAAGGAGATCCAGCCGGGCGACGTGATCGTGGTCCGCTACGAGGGCCCCAAGGGCGGCCCGGGCATGCAGGAGATGCTGCACCCCACGTCCTTCCTCAAGGGCGTCGGCCTGGGCAAAGTGTGCGCGCTGATCACCGACGGCCGCTTCTCCGGCGGCACCTCGGGCCTGTCCATCGGCCATATGTCCCCCGAGGCGGCGGCCGGCGGATCCATCGGCCTGATCGAGAACGGCGACCGCATCCGCATCGACGTGCACACCCGCGCGCTCGAATTGCTGGTCGACGAAGAGGTGCTCGCCGAGCGCCGCGTGAAAATGGAAGCCTCCGAACGGCCTTGGCAGCCGGTCGACCGTGAGCGCACGGTGACCACCGCGCTGCGCGCGTACGCCGCGCTGGCCACCTCCGCCGACAAGGGTGCGGTGCGCCGCGTGCCGTAACCTCGCCGCGCGCGAGATTTCGACAGTGACGTGATCGAGAAAGCTAGAGAATGACAATCGAATACATCGGTAGGGCCGACTCCATGCTGGCCGAATACTCGGCCATGCTGGAGCGCTCCGACGCCCGCAACTCCGAGGCCAAGGCGCTGCTCGCCGAGGCCGAGGAGCTGGCGGCGCAGTCCCGCGAACTGGCATCGGCCGAATTCATGGCCACGCCGGACGAATTGGCGGAGATCACCGCCCACCGCGCGGCGCTGGCCATGCAGATCGACTTCAAGTCGGGGCGCGTGATGCAGCTGCATCAGCAGACCTACCAGGAGTGGGAGTCGTTCACCCGACGGTGAAATCCCCTCGGGGACAACGACTCCGGTGAGACGCGAAACGGCCGGGCGATCCAGTGGATCGCCCGGCCGTTTCGATGTCGTGCGGAAAAGCATTGCGCCCGAAGGTCAGAAGGGGCCGACGCCGCTGAGCGGGTTGCCGCCGTGCAGATAGATATAGGTGAGGATCGCCGCCGCGACGGCCGCGACGAGCGCCGCGAACGAACCCAGGAACGGGCGCGTGGACCAGCCGCGGCCACGATCCAGCGACAGCCGACCCGGACCGGTCAGCAGGATCGCGACCGCGCCGCCCGCCAGAATCGATTCCAGCTCCACGCCATTGGCCTTCGCCGAGTACTGGAAACCGGATGTCATGCCCTGCTTCCACATCCACGCGTCGAGGATCACGGCGAGCACCGCGCCCGCGGCCAGCGGGGTGGCCAGACCCAGCGCCACCAGGATGCCACCGCCGAGCTCACCGGCGATCAACAGCGGGGCGGCGATGTCGACATGCTTCCAGCCGCCGTGCTCCATCGAGGTCTTGAGACCCTCGAAGCCGGGACCGTGGAACCAGCCCGCCGCCTTCTGCAGACCGTGGTAGACGAAGGTGCCGCCGATCACCAGGCGCAGCACCAGCAGACCCAGATCCAGCGTGCCGCGACGCTCGTCGCGACGCAGCGGACGGCCCTTGCCGTCGGTCGGCGCGGTGGGCGCGGGCGGGATGCTCGCGAAGGAGTAGGTGGGCGAGGGTTCCGCGGTGGTGCTGTTGGCGGCGCCGGGGATGGCGTTCTTGACCTGCGAGTAGAGCGGGACCTCGGGGTCGAGGCCGAGTTCCTCGTCGGTGCGCGGCAATTTCTCGGTGACCTGCGTGGCGGTCGCGGCCGCCGGGGCCGCCACGCGCTCGGTGGGCTGGGTGATCGGCAGTTCCGACGAGGTCGCGGCGAACTGCTCGGTCGGCGAATCGAATGGACTGCGGACCGGTTCACCGGTGGTCCCGGGCGCGGCCTGTGCGGGGGTGCCGGCCTCGGCGGACGGCTCGGTCTGCTTGTCAGTCACGCGGGTCAGACTATTAGCCAGGAGGGCTCGACACGCTACAGATCGCGGGCGTGTTGAATGTCCGATTCACAACCCGCCGCACGAATGCGCACCCCCGTCCGAGCGTGGGCGGCAGGTTTTCCGTAACGTCTCAACCATGAAGTTGGTTGCCGGTGGCCGTGTCGGGGTGGGCGCACGGGGCGTCGTGCTGGGTGTGACGGTCGGCGCGCTGCTGCTGTCGGGGTGCGCCCGCTTCGACGAGCGCGCGTCGAGCCCCTTCAAACCCGAGCCGACCTGGCAGGACGCGGAACCGAACACCACCACCCCGAAAGCGCCGACCTCCAACGCGAAACGGCCGGATCTGCCGTGCGTGGATCCGGATCCGGCGGTCGTGGTGTCGTGCCTGGACACCACCGGCGGACTGGTGGCGCTGCCCGACGGCAGCAGCGCGCTGGTGGCCGAGCGGATCACCGGCCGCATCCTGAAGGTGGTCGCCACCGACGAGGGCGCGCCGCCCGCGCCGGTCGAGATCGCCAAGCTGGACGTGGATGCCAGTGGCGACGGCGGCATCACCGCGCTGGCCCTGTCCCCCAGCTTCAGCGAGGACGGACTGCTCTACGCCTACATCACCACCCCGAGCGACAACCGGGTGGTGCGCATCTCCACCGAGGGCGGCGGCACGCCCAAGCCGATTCTCACCGGAATCCCGAAGGGGGCCATCGGGAATCGCGGTTCCATCAACTTCTCCGCACCCAACCGCATGCTGGTGCTGTCGGGCGACGCGGGCAATCCGGCGCTGGCCGGGGACACCTCCTCGATGGCCGGGAAGCTGCTCAGCGTCAACTCTCCCGCCCCGGGGTCGAGCGCGGACGTGGTGGTGTCCGGGATCGGGGTCGCGGGCGGAGTGTGTTCCGACGGAAAGGATTCCATCTGGATCACCGACCGCACCGCGACCGAGGACCGGTTGCAGCGGGTCGGACCGGACGGAGTCGCGGTGAAAGCCTGGACCTGGCCGGATCATCCGGGCGTCGCGTCCTGCGCGGCCGCCAGTGACGGTGTGGCCATTGCCCTCACCAATCAGAAGGCCCTCGCGATCGCCACCGCCGACAAGACCACGCACGCGGTGACCGCGGCCCCGTCGCTGCTGGCGCAGGACAAGTACGGCCGCCTCGACGGCGCGGCCCTCGGCGGCGACGGCAATATCTGGGTAGCCACCGTCAACAAGCCCGACGGCAACCCCAACCAGTACGACGACCGCGTCGTACGGATCCCGCCCCCGTCCGCGGGCAGCGGCGGCGGACCGGACTAGCCAGCCGACGCGGGTGCGACCGGCATCTGCAGCTCCACCACCCAGTCGGTGGACGCGGGATCCTCTGGGGCACTGAGGTATACCTCGCGGATGGGGGCGTTCGGCAGGTAGCCGTGCTCGTCGGCTCAGCGGCCCATGGCCTCGAAGCTCACGCACAGTTCCGAGAGCGGACCCCGGTGAGCGAGGGTGGCGGCCTGTGGAACCTGCGGCAGCTGCCGCACGCCGAAGTCGCCGACCGAGGCGGCGGCACCCGAAACCTGGTGTGCCACATGCACTCGCAGGCCTTCCTCGAGCTCCTCGTAGTAGACGATGGGCGCGCCGGAGACGGTGAGCCCGGCCTCCGGGATCAGCTTGCTCAAGCGGCCGAAGAGCCGTTCGATGATGGGCGCGACCGCCGTCTCACCGGATTCGGCCGCGATATCGGTCAATTCGGCGACCTGGGTGGCGGGCAGGGATTTGACGACGATTTCGTGTTCGGGCATGACGCCCTCCTTCTCGATACGCCGGAGCCTCACCTCGACGCTCGCGAGCCGAGCGGTATCCGCGGCCACCTGGGTGGCCAGCTGCGCGCGACGCAGTTGCAGCATGCCGCGCAACCGCTCCGCGGACAGCTGCCCGTCGAGCAACTCGGCCACCTGGTTCAAGGTGAACCCGAGATCCTTCAACGCGACGATCCGGTTGAGCCGCGCCAACTGATCGGCCGAATACAGCCGATAGCCGGAACATGGATCCACCTCGGACGGCAGCAGCAGCCCGATCTCGTCGTAGTGGCGCAGCATCCGCACCGACACCGATCCGAACCTGGCGAAGTCTCCGATACTGAACATGACCCCTCCAGGTTCGGACCTCACACGGTGTGAGGGTCAAGCGCAACCTGAGTCAGCCTTCGACGCCGCAGGCGGCGAGGACGAGTTCGCGGACTCGGGCGGCGTCGGCTTGGCCGCGGGTGGCCTTCATGACGTCGCCGACGACCTTGCCGGCGGCCTGGATCTTGCCGGAGCGGATCTTCTCGGCGATGTCGGGGTTGGCGGCGAGGGCCTTTTCCACTTCGGACCGCAGGGCGGAGTCGTCGGAGACCATGCCGAGGCCCTTGGTTTCGACGATGGCGGCGGGTTCGCCCTCACCGGCGAGGACGTAGTCGACGACCTGCTTGGCGACCTTGTTGTTGATGGTCTTGGCCGCTACCAGGCCCGCGACCTCGGCGACCTGTTTGGGGGTGATGGGGAGGTCTTCGAGGGCTACCTCACGCTCCTTGGCCTTCTCGGTGAGGTAGGCGACCCACCAGGAGCGGGCGGCGTCGACCGAGGAACCGGCGTCGACGGTGGCGATGATCAGGTCCAGGGCGCCGGCGTTGACCAGGTCGCGGAAGACCTCGTCGGACAGGGCCCAGTCGGACTGGATGCGGGCGCGGCGCAGCCACGGGTACTCGGGGATGGTGGTGCGCAGCGACTCGACCCAGGCGGCGTCGGGGGCGATCGGCTCCAAGTCCGGTTCCGGGAAGTAGCGGTAGTCCTCGGCGGACTCCTTGGGCCGTCCGGCCGAGGTGGTGCCGTCGGTCTCGTGGAAGTGGCGGGTCTCCATGGTGATCTCGCCGCCGGCCGTCAGCACCGCGGCCTGGCGGCGCATCTCGTAGCGCACCGCGACCTCGACGCTCTTGAGCGAGTTCACGTTCTTGGTCTCGGTGCGGGTGCCGAATTCCTTGGCGCCCTTGAGCATCAGCGACAGGTTGGCGTCGCAGCGCAGCGAGCCCTGCTCCATCTTCACGTCGGACACGTCGAGCGACTTGAGCACCTCGCGCAGCGCGGTCACGTAGGCGCGCGCCACCTCCGGAGCCCGCTCACCCGCGCCCTCGATGGGCTTGGTGACGATCTCGATGAGCGGCACGCCCGCGCGGTTGTAGTCGAGCAGCGAGTGCGACGCGCCGTGGATGCGACCGGTGGCGCCACCGACGTGCAGCGACTTGCCGGTGTCCTCCTCCATGTGCGCGCGCTCGATGTCGACGCGGAACACGGTGCCGTCGTCGAGAATCACGTCCAGGTAGCCGTTGGCCGCGATCGGCTCGTCGTACTGGCTGATCTGGTAGTTCTTCGGCTGATCCGGGTAGAAGTAGTTCTTGCGCGCGAACCGCCCCCACGGGGTGATCGAGCAGTTCAGCGCCAGCCCGATCCGGACGGCCGACTCGACGGCCTTCTCGTTGACCACCGGCAGCGAGCCCGGCAGGCCCAGGCACACCGGGCACACCTGGGTGTTGGGCTCGGCGCCGAACTCGGTGGGGCAGCCGCAGAACATCTTGGTAGCGGTACCCAGCTCGACGTGTACCTCCATGCCCATCACCGGCTCGTACCGGTCGATGACGTCGGAGTAGTCCATCAAGTCAACGGTCGCTGCGCTCATGCGCACCATCTTATTGATGGGGGCTCAGTCGATGGCGATGGCCTCCACGATGGGCAATCGGGCGGCGCGGATCGCGGGCGGGATGGATCCGAGCAGCGCCAGCAGCAGCGCCACCAACGCGTAGACCAGCAGCAGCGGGCTGGGGTGGTAGGCGATGTCCATGGCGATGGCGTGCCCGAGCGCGACGGTGGCCAGGTAGTGCACGGCCGAACCGATCGCGAGTCCCAGTGCCGCGCCGGTCAATCCGATGCCCGCCGCCTCGGTGAGGACCGTGCGCAGCAGGAAGCGGCGGCTGGTGCCGATGGCGCGCAGCACACCGAGTTCGCGGCGGCGTTCCAGCACCGACAGCATCAGCGTGTTGAGCAGGGCGACGGTGGCGACGAGGACCACGATCCAGAGGATGGCGGCGCTGATCGAGGTGCCCTGGCGGACACTGCTGGAGATCGCGGTGACCGCGGCCTGTCCGGTGTCCACGTGCAGATCCGGTGGGACGGCCGCGCGGATGGCGGCCATCACCGCGGCACGGTCGGCGCCGGGCGCGAAGTCGATGCCGATGATCGTTTCGCCGGGCCGCTGATACCACTGCCGCATGATGTCGAGGTCGAGCACCACGACGCCGGAGATGGCCGAGAAGTACGGCACCACCCGCAGCACCTGTACCCGGTGTTCCCCCGACGGCGTGGGCAGCGTGAGCTGCTGGCCTTCCTGGACACCGAGCGAGCGCGCGACATCGCGGGAGATGACCACGCCCTGCCCGGCCGCCATCCGCCCCAGGTCCGCCTGGCTGACGGAGTCCAGCGCGGCGGTGCGCGTCACCCCGCCCTCGTAGGCCTGCAGCATGACCCGGCCGCCGCCCAGCGTCGCGAAAGCCATTTGCGCCGAACCGGTTCCCTCGACACCCGGGATGGCGGCGAGCTTCTCCTTCAATCCGGCGGGCAGCATCGGCCCGGTCGGGAACTGCTCCATGGCGGTCGGGCTGACGAACACGTCGGTGGTGCCCAGCGCCTGGAAGCTGTCGGTGGCGGCGGAGACCATATTGCGGCTGGCGTTGCCGATGGCGACGATGGCGGTGACGCCGATCATCACCGTCATCACGGTCGCCCACACCCGGCGCGGCGCGCGCTCGATGGTGGTCGCGCCCAAAGCACCGGGCGCACCGAACAATCGGGCCACCGCGGCGACCGCGCGCACGATGGGTTCGGTGGCGGCGAAGCACAGCACCACCGCACCGGCGATGGACAGCGAGATGGCGGCGATGGAGACGCGCGCCAGATCCGCCTCGGCGACCACGATCGACCCGGCCACCATGATCAGTCCGAGAATCGCTGCGGCCCAGCGCACCACCGGCTTCACCACGTCGGCGCTGGAGGTGCCGACCGGGGCCAGCGCCTCGATGGGCGCGACCTTGTAGACCTGCCGCGCCGCGATGGCCGCCGCCGCCACACTGGCCAGCACACAGGCCGCGACGGCGACCGGCACCGCGAATCCGGGCACCTCGTATTCGGTGCGCGCCTCCACCGAGTTCACGATGGCGGTGGGCAGCTGGTGAATGGCGGTGCGGCCCATGAAGATTCCGATGATGGCGCCGACGATGCCACCGAACAGGCCCAGCAGCGCCGCCTCGGTGATGAGGTCGCGCACCATCGGTGCGCGCTTACCGCCCATGGCGCGCAACAGCGACAGCGTCGGGCGACGTTGCGCGACAGCCATGCTCATGGCGTTGTAGATGAGGAACGACGACACGATCAGCGCCGACGCCGAGGAGGCGAGTGTCGAGTAGCGCACCAGCATGACCGCGCCACCGGCCTGCGCGGCCCGCAGGTCCGGATCGGCCACCACCGCGCGCCCGTCGACGACCTTGGTGAGTGCCGAACGCAGCTGCGCCACATCGGTGTTCGCGGCCGGCACGATCTGAATGGAGTCGAGTCGCCCGTCGCGCCCGGTGATCTTCTGTGCCACCGGCAGCAGCGCGACCACGATGTGCCCGCCGTTGAGTTTGCCCGCCGCCGAATCGTCGATGACGCCCGCGACGGTCGCCGTGATGGACCCGAGCTGGAACTTCTCGCCCTCGTGCCGTCCCATGGCGGAGCCGACCAGCACCCCGTTGGACACCGAGAGCAGCTTGCTCGCCTGGTCTTTCAGCGTCCCGTCCAGCTCGCTGCCGAGCTGCGCCACGCTCTGGTCGGCGCCGATCAGCAACGCCCGATTGTCGTCGGCCCCGATCCCCTGCCGCAGCATGGGCACGGCCGCGCCGACACCCGGCACCGCTCGAACCTGTTGCAGCAGCGTCTGATCGAAGCCCGCGTCGGTGACGCCGGAAACCTCGAGTGCCGCCTTGCCGCCCAGCGCGTGGGTGAGCTTGTCCACCGATCCGGTGATCGATCCGGAGATGCTGAACACCGAGACCAGCAGTCCCGCGGACACTCCCATCACGACCATGGACATGATGGTGCGGCCGCGGTGGGCGAGCAGCTCCCCGATATTGAACAGCCGCAGCCGATCCCAGCCCGCGCGGATCACGCGCGCACCGCCCCGGTGTCGTCGGCCGCGTCCTCGTCCACCGATTCGGTGAGTCCGGCCGGGACGGTGCGCACTTCGCCGTCGTCGTCGCGCACCACCCGCTCGTTGGAGCCGATCAGCCCGTCCCGCAACGTGATCACCCGGTCGCAGTAGCGCACCGCGCCCATGTCGTGGGTCACCATCACCACCGAGTTGCCCTGCTTGGTGATGTCGCCGAGCAGCTGCAGGATGGACGCGCCGGTCTTGGAGTCGAGGTTGCCGGTGGGCTCGTCGGCCAGGATCAGCGGCGGGTCCATGATGAGCGCGCGCGCCACCGCGACGCGCTGCATCTGCCCGCCGGAGAGTTCGGCGGGCCGGTGCTCGGCGCGGTCGCCGAGCCCGACCAGGTCGAGCAGTTCCAGGGCACGCGGCTTGGCCTTGCGCAGTCCGGTGCCGTCGAGCAGCTTGGGGATGGCGACGTTCTCCCAGGCGGTGAGGGTGGGGAGCAGGTTGAAGAACTGGAAGATGAAGCCGACCTGATGCCTGCGGAATTCGGATTGCCGGTCGTCATCGAGCCCGCCGATCTCCTTGTCCTGGAATCGAATCGAGCCGGTATCGGGGGAATCGAGCGCGCCGAGCATGTGCAGCAGGGTGGATTTGCCGGAGCCGGAGGGTCCGATGATGGCGGTGAACTCACCCGCCTCGATCCGCAGGCTGATGCCGTCCAAGGCACGGACGCTCTGCTTGCCCACCGTGTATTCCTTGGTGACGTCGGTCAATTCCAGCATGCTCGTTCCCCTCATCGAAATGTGGTGCGGTGCTGCTCAACCGGCCAGGGCGCGGACCTGGGGCCGGTGGATCAGGTGCTCGGTGTCGTAGCTGTCGAGGATCGCGCGCAGCGCGGGCTGTTCGGCGGCCAGCTCGGCGTACACCTGCCGCGCCGACTTGCCCTGCGCCAGTGCGTGATCCAGTTTCACGGTCAGATGGTTGTCCCAGCGGTGGCGCAGGGCCAGCAGCACGCCGTCGGGTCCGCCGAAGAGCCGGTTCAGCTCGGGCAGATTCTCGAACAGCTTGGGGTCAGCGGGATTCCGTGCGATATCGCCGCCCGCCGCCCGATCCAGGACGGTGTGCAGGATATCGGTGCGAGCGTGAAAGTCTGCCCAGGACATGGCCCTCAACCTCTCGTCGCGCATCCGGTTCGGTTGCCGGACGCTGTGCCATTGTCCTAAAGCTACGAGCGCTCGACCCTCGCTGTCGTCGTGCCGCGGACGCGACTTGACCTCCTACTCCGGTAGGAGACGAGCCCCTGCCGCCGGACGATGTACGCCGTCTGATTCGACGGATAGCCTTGCAGAATGAACGTGACCAGCGCCACCCCCGCGTCGATCGGGCAGGCGTTGCGGAACACGCGGCACTGGACGCGTGGCAGTCGCGAACGCCTGGGCCTGTTCGTGCGGCATCCGATCAGCGAGTACCGCCGCTACATCGAGGCCTTCGGCTACGACTATCCGGTCCCGCTGGTGACGCTGGTGGATCTGGTGCTGATCGGCACCGCGACGGTCGCGATGATCCAGCGCTACACCGGCGGATACTCCGGCCCGCTGCCGTTCCTGGCCTTCTTCCTGGTCCTGCTCATCGGCCCGCCCTGCGTGGTCTTCAATATTCCGCCGCATCCGCTGCTGATCACCGGCCTGACCGCCTCGGCGACCGCCTTGTTCCTGGTGCAGCCGATCCCGGCCGATTTCGCACCGGGCCTGCTGATCGTGGGTGCGGGCGAGATCGCCGCGACCGCCGCGACCGCCGTCAGTGTGCCGTCGGCACTGCTCATGGCGGCCGAACTGCTGCTGTTCGAACGCTTCGGGCATATCGGCTCGGGTCTCATGTGGTGGAACATCGGGATGCTGTTCGGCTGGATGGTCGGGCGAATGCTCAACTATCAGCGCCGCCACCTCTATCAGGAACGCGAGGCGCAGGGCATCCGCACGCAGGCCGCCACCGACGAGGAGCGCCGCCGCATCGCCCGCGAGGTGCACGACGTGATCGCGCATTCGCTCAGCGTCACCCTGCTGCACGTCACTGCCGCCCGGCACGCGTTGCAGACCGATCGGGATGTGGACGAGGCGGTCGACGCGCTCGCCGATGCCGAGCGGCTGGGCCGCCAGGCCATGGCCGACATACGCCGCACGGTCGGGCTGCTCGATCAGCGCCCCTCGCCCATGACTCCCGAACCCGGACTCGACGACATCCCCGATCTGATCGGCGATTTCGTGCGCGCGGGCATGCCGGTCGATGTCCGCAGCGAGGGTGACGGCGATGCCGGGCAGATCTCGCCGGGGCAGGGCCTGGCGCTCTACCGCATCTGCCAGGAGTCGCTGTCCAATGTCGCCAAACACGCGCCGGGTGCCGGTGCGCAGGTGCGAATCGAGATGTGCGACAAGTACATCGACCTCACCGTGACCAATACCCTGCCGCCCGGCGCGGCCGACCGACCCGGTCGCGGGATGGGCCTGTCGGGGATGCGCCAGCGGGTCACGCTGCTGGGCGGGCGGCTCACGGCCGGACCCGACGACGACGGCTGGCGGGTGCAGGCCCGGATCCCCTTGACCGGCCCGGCGCTCGCCGCCACGCCGAACGCCCACTACGTCTGTCCCATCACCGGTGCCGAGGAGCCCCTCTTGACCATGCTGCACAACATCACCCGCAAGCCCCAGCCGGACGGCGGCTGGGAGGCGCAGCGGTGACCGATCGGTCCGATGACGAACTGATCGGTGTCCTGGTGGTGGACGATCAGGAACTGGTGCGCGGCGGTCTGCGTCGAATCCTGCGCCGCCGCGACGGATTCGCGGTGAGCGAGTGCGCCGACGGCGACGAGGTGCCCGCCGCGGTCGCGACCCACCGCCCGGATGTGGTGCTGATGGATCTGCGGATGAAGCGCATCGGCGGTATCGAGGCGACCCGGACCCTGCGTGCCGCGCCGGGTGCTCCGGCGGTGCTGGTGCTGACCACCTTCGACGACGAGCAGCTGCTCTCGGGCGCGCTGCGGGCCGGGGCGGCCGGCTTCCTGCTCAAGGATTCCCCCGCCGAGGATCTGATCCGGGCGGTGCGGACCGTCGCGGGCGGCGGCTCGTGGCTGGATCCGACGGTGACGCCGCAGGTGCTGACCACCTATCGGACGGCGCGCCCGGCCGCCGCGCCGGGCCGCAATCGCCTGTCGGAGCTGACGGTTCGCGAGTTCGAGGTGCTGGAACTGATCGGTCGCGGCCGCTCGAACACCGAGATCGCAGGCATCCTCGGCATCTCGGAGGTAACGGTGAAGAGCCACGTGGGACATATCTTCGGGAAGCTCGGGTTACGTGATCGTGCGGCGGCCATCGTCTTTGCGTTTGACCACGGCGTAGTGGCACCGGGAGAATCCACCTCCTAGAGGGTGGGTCGCGAAGTTCCTCGTCGCTTCCCTCCTACGAGTTGGAGGTTTTGACGGGGTGGATGCACCGCAGTCGCGGGCCGGCAGCAGGTTCGGTCCGTACGAGTTGCGTTCCCTGCTGGGCAGGGGCGGCATGGGTGAGGTCTACGAGGCGTACGACGCCGTCAAGGATCGGGTCGTCGCCGTCAAACTGCTACCCGCCGAGCTAGCGAAAGATCCCTCTTACCAGGAACGTTTCCGCCGCGAAGCGCAGGCGGCGGCGCGGCTGGCCGAACCGCACATCATCCCCATCCACGACTGGGGCGAGATCGACGGTGTGCTCTACATCGACATGCGGCTGGTGCGCGGGCGCGATCTGCGTTCGGTGCTCGACCATCAGGGTCCGATGCCCGCGTTGCGCGCGATCACGATTCTCGAGCAGGTGGCGGCGGCGCTGGATGCCGCGCACTACTCGGGCCTGGTGCATCGTGACGTCAAACCCGCCAACATCCTTGTGACTGATGCGGATTTCGCATATCTCGCGGATTTCGGCATCGCCCGGGCCGAGGGCGATTCCACCATCACGGTCACCGGCACCGCGGTCGGCTCATACGCCTACATGGCCCCCGAGCGCTTCGACGCGGGCCCGGTGTCGGGCAGCGCGGACATCTACTCGCTGGGCTGTGTGCTGCACGAGTGCCTCACCGGCAACAAGCCGTTCCCGACGCAGAACATGAGCGCGCTGGTGCGGGCGCATCTGTCGGAGCCGCCGCCGCTGCCGAGCCTGGAGCGCGCCGGAATTCCGCCCGCGCTGGACGCGGTGGTGGGTCGCGCGCTGGCCAAGAATCCGCAGCAGCGCTTCTACACCGCGGGTGAATTCGCCCGTGCCGCAAGGGCTGCGCTCGCCGGTGGTGCGACGCCGCCCCCGCCCGCCGAACCGCCGCGACCGGGCCGCACCGTGCCGCCGGGACCGCCGGTCGGTCCGCCGTCCGCGCCGCCGACGACCGTGCTGCCCGCCGCGGGCGGGTTCGCGCCGCCGACCACGGCGCTGCCCGGGGGCAGTGTGGGCGCGCCGCCCACCACCATTCTGCCGACCGGTCGGAATTCGGATCCGACTGTGCGGCAGCCCAATTCCGGCAATTTCCCGGCCTACATCACCGGCTCCTTCCCGCCCGCCCCCGACGAGGACGCCGGGCCCGATCTGCCGGTGATCCTGCCGTCGGACCCGACTCGGGTGCGGGTCAGCGACTTCCACTACACGCCGCTGCCGCCGGACGCGCAGGAGCAGGCGGTCTGGGGTCACGCGCAGGCGCAGCAGCGGGACTTCCCGTACGCGCCCGCGCCGGATCCCTCGCTGTATCCGACCTCCGATCATCCGCGCGTCGACCCCACGCCGGTGCCGCCTCGACGGCGGCGGCGCAGGTCGGTGGCGGTGCCGATCTCGATCGGCGTGCTGGTGGTCGCGGCGGCCGCGATTGCCGGTGCGATCGGCTGGCAAGTCCTCGACCGCCCCGGCAACGAAACACCGAGTGCGACCGCCGCGCAGACGGTTCCGAGCAATCCGGTGACCACGCGCGCACAGTCGTCGAGCCCGAGCACCAGTGCCGCGCCCGCGTCGGTGCAGCCGCCGCCGGGTTCGACACCGTGTCCACCGGCGTTCGCGGCGGTGGGTGGTTACACCACTTCCGCTACCGGAAATACCGTGACCAGTTGTCCTTTCGCAGAAGAGGTTCGCCGTGCCTACGCCGACGCGACGTCGAGTCGGCCGGGTGCGGCGGTTAGTGTGGTGGCAGTGAGTCCGGTGACCGGCCGGTCTTACACGATGAACTGCACGGCCGCAGGCAAATTGGTGACCTGCGCCGGTGGTGAGAACGCGGTGGTGTATGTCTACTGATCCGATCCCCGCCTGTCGCAAGGGAATTGCGCGCGGGCTGGCATTGGCTGCTGTCGTCGCGGTGTCCGCGTGTGGCTTCAATGTCGGTGCCGCACATCGCCCCACGGTGCAATCGGCCGGTATCAAGGCGGCCTCCGACAGCGCGGCATTGCAGAACGTGCCGATGATCGCGCCGGATTTGCCGGAATTGTTCGGATTGCCGAAAACCGTTGCCTTCACTGCCGATTTCGCCGATCTGAAGGCGCAACTCGACGGCCGGATCGGCGTCGCCGTGATGCCGGTCGGCGGCGGCGATCTGACCCAGCTCGGCGACTGGACCACCGGCATCGCCTGGTCCACCATCAAGGTGCCGCTCGCGCTGGCCGCGCTGCGCCGCGATCCCGACGGCATGCGCCCCACCGCCGAGGCCGCCATCACCTTCTCCGACAACGATGCGGCACAGTCGCTCTGGAACTCCCTGGGCACCGGCGGGGAGGCCGCCGCCGCGGTCGAAGCGGTGCTGCGCGAAACCGGTGACACCAACACCGATGTCGCCGACCGCCACACCAAACTCGCCGCACTGGAATCCGATGACGGGCTGGCCTTCGGCGCCACCGACTGGTCGCTGGCCGACCAGGTGCACTTCGCCGCGCGGCTGCCCTGTCTGCCGCGCGCGAACTCGGTGGTCTCGCTGATGAGTGAGATCACCCCGAGCCAGAGCTGGGGTCTGGGCCGACTGGTCGGCGCGGAGTTCAAGGGCGGCTGGGGTCCCGACGACGACACCGGCAAATACACGGTGCGCCAATTCGGTCTGGTGCCCACACTCAACGGTCCGGTGGCCGTCGCGCTCGCGGTCGAACCCACCTCCGGCAGCTTCGACGACGCCACCGACATGATGGACAAATTGGCGCTGCTGGTCGGCGACCACCTGCCGAATCTGCACGGCGGCCTCTGCTCTCACTGAGCGGACGCCGAAAACCGGCGATACCCACCGGATTTGACCCCGATTGTGCCGACCCACAACAATCCATCCGATTGACGGGGGTAGGTGTGTCCGCTAGGAACAGGGAACGCACCGGCACGATGGAGGTAACGGCGTGGACGCACCGAGGGGTCGCACCCGGCGATGGGCCCGGGCCGCGGGGTGCTCCGCGCTGGCGCTGCTGGTCACCGGCTTGACCGGCTGCGGCTCCAAACCCGTTATGGTGCCGGAGAAGACCACCGTCACCGCATCCGCGGGCGCACCCCCGGTCGCGCCGCCGACGGTCGCCATGCCGGGCACGCTGGCCTGGGAATTCACCAACGACCTGGAACCGACGCTGGCGGGTCGCATCGGGCTGGCGTTCATGCCGGTCGGCGGAAATCAGGTGGGGGCCTTCGGGGATTGGAAGTCCGGGGCCGGGTGGTCGACGATGAAGGTGCCGCTGACCATCGCGGCCCTGCGCCACGACTCCTCCAATACCGTTGCGGCGCTCAATGCCATCGTCTACTCCGACAACACCGCCGCCGACACGCTGTGGCAGTCGCTGGGCACCCCGGAGGCGGCGGCGCAGGCTGTACAGGGCGTGCTGCGCGAGGGCGGCGACACGGTCACCACGGTGCCCGCCACCCGGGCCCGCTCGGACTATTCGGCGTTCGGTCAGGCCGATTGGTCGCTGACCGATCAGCTCCGCTTCACCGCCAAGCTGCCGTGCCTGCCGCAGTCGGACTCGGTGACCTCGCTGATGGGCAAGATCAGCTCGGGGCAGCGCTGGGGGCTCGGCACCCTCGACGGCGCGGTGTTCAAGGGCGGCTGGGGGCCGGACGCCAATGGAAACTACCTGGTCAGACAGCTGGGCCTGATTCCGGTCGACGGCGGGCAGCTCGCGATAACCATTGCGGCACAGCCAACTTCCGGATCCTTCGACGACGGCACCGCCATGCTCACCAAGATCGCCACGGTGATCGGCAAGCATCTCGACGAACTGCGCGGCGGCGCCTGCGCCGCGGGCTGATCCTGGTCGTAACCAGCGGTTCACGGGGGCGAACCCCACGAAGGATGGCGATCAGGGCAAGATGGACGCCATGCGCATCGGAGTCTTGACCGGAGGCGGAGACTGCCCAGGCTTGAATGCCGTGATCCGAGCTGTCGTTCGGACCGCGAACGGCCGCTGGGGGGACGCGATCGTGGGGTTCCAGGACGGCTGGCGCGGCCTACTGGAGGATCGCAAGATCCAGATCCTCAACAACGATCGCACCGACCGGCTGCTCACCAAGGGCGGCACCATCCTCGGCACCGCCCGCACCAATCCTGATGTCCTGCGCGCCGGTCTCGGCCGCATCAAGCAGACCCTCGACGACAACGGCATCGACGCCCTCATCCCGATCGGCGGCGAGGGCACCCTGACCGCCGCCTCCTGGCTGGCCGACGAGGGCGTCTCGGTGGTGGGCGTGCCCAAGACCATCGACAACGACATCGACTGCACCGACACCACCTTCGGCCACGACACCGCGGTCGCCATCGCCACCGAGGCCATCGACCGGCTGCACACCACCGCCGAATCGCATCAGCGCGTCATGCTGGTCGAGGTGATGGGACGGCACGCGGGCTGGATCGCCGTCAACTGCGGTATCGCCTCCGGCGCGCACCTGACCCTGGTCCCCGAGGTCCCGTTCGACGTGGACGAGGTCTGCGCCATGGTGAAACGCCGCTTCCAGCGCGGTGATTCGCACTTCATCTGCGTGGTCGCCGAGGGCGCGCACCCGGATCCCAACTCGATGACGCTGCGCGACGGCGGCATCGACGAATTCGGGCATGTCCGTTTCACCGGCGTCGCCCAGCAGTTGGCCATCGAGATCGAACGCCGCATCGGCAAGGAGGTCCGCACCACCGTGCTGGGCCACGTGCAGCGCGGCGGCACCCCCACCCCCTACGACCGGGTGCTGGCCACCCGCTTCGGCGTGCACGCGGCCGAGGCCGTGCACGCCGGGAGCTTCGGGCAGATGGTGTCGCTGAAGGGCAGCGATATCGAACTGGTCCCGTTGTCGGAGGCCACCAAGCAGCTCAAGCTGGTC
The DNA here is from genome assembly GCF_045161165.1 of Nocardia sp. NBC_00511. Lineage (NCBI taxonomy): Bacteria > Bacillati > Actinomycetota > Actinomycetes > Mycobacteriales > Nocardiaceae > Nocardia > Nocardia sp. NBC_00511. Next base: position 342,337 of record NZ_CP107849.1, on the reverse strand, counting down.
CCGCCGGACCGCTACCGCGAGGCCGCCGCCTTCTTCGGCTGAGCCCACCCCGCAGCCATCACGAGCGCCCCGATCACCCGGTCGGGGCGCTCGTCGCGTGTGCGGCCCCGGCTCTCAGTCCCGGTGCTGCTGATAGTGGCGCGCGGCGCGGGCGCGGTTGCCGCATGCCACCGAGCACCACTCCTGCCGGGGATGGGCCTTCAGGTAGTAGCGCACGCAGCGCGGCGCGGGACAGACGCGGACCTGCTCGGGCAGCGGTCCGGTGAGGAATTCGATGGCGGCGTCGGCCAAGCCCGCACGGAGGGTGTCGATGTCGCCAGAGGTGAGCAGGCGGAATTCCGGCCGGGGACCGGCGTCGTCCCATTCCAAGCGGCGCAGCACGGGGGCGGCGGCGCGGTTGAGGGCCGCGAGGGCGTCCGCGAAGGGCGGCAGCACCGCGGCGTCGGCCGAGCTGGGCGCCTGCGGCGCAACGGCTTCGGCGAACAGGGCGCGCACGTTCCGGCGCAGCTCCACCAGCGCGAGCCGATCGGCTTCGGTGGGGTGGTACGCCTCGAGATCCAGGTACACCCCCAGGTTCGCGGCATTGGCGAGCAACCAGTCATGGGTGGACTCGGGGGTGGCGAAGGCATCGGTGAGACCGCGGCCGGTGGCGCGCAGGGTGTTCACGAACCGGAATGCCAAGGGGTCGACCATCTCTCGATTCTAACGGGAATTGAATCGGTAGGACATTATGTTCTAACGGATGAACAAACGATCTTCCGTTAGAAAGTCGCAGATCATGATCCCTCGGAGCACACCCGGAAACGACTGTCCGGCAGCCTGATCCACCCTGTCGCCAACTGTCCCCCACCTGGCGCGACATGCCCCGTAAGGCCGTCGCACGTCACCTTAAGGTCGGAAAAATGAACGCCGTCAACGTCAATCAGCCCCTGGATCTCACCGTGCTGCGCAGCCTGCTGCACAACGGAATCGTGCAGCGCGCCGTGGCCCTGGCCCTCGCGACCATCGTCCTGATCGCCCTGCACCACCCGACCTGGGTGCCGTATTCGGTGAGCCTGTACGCGATCTGGAACGCGGCCGCCGTCACCATCAACGCGACCCGCGCCGCCCGGTCACGCTGATTCCCACTCCCGGACAGGAGTCCGTCCCATGCCCTTCGCCCGACTCACCATCGCCGACCCCGCCGTATCCGCGGACGTACAAGCCGAATTGGCCGCCGCGATCACGGCGTTGCTCGAGAAGGACCTGCTCAAAGAGCCGGAAGTGACCGTCTTCCATACCAATCTGGTGCCCGCCGACCGCTGGTTCGTCGACGCCACCCGGCTCACCGGCACGACCGGTGCGCATCTGGAAGTCAGTATCACGGTGGGCACCAACACCGCCGCGGAGAAGGCGGCGTTCATCGAGCACGCCTACGAACTGCTGCACGATCGGCTCGGGCCACTGCCGGGTGCGGTCTACGTCGCCCTCTACGAACTCGACGGCGAGAGCTACGGTTACAACGGCGTCACCCAGTTGGCCCGACGGCGGCTCGATCCCGGCGAAAAGGACTGAGCCGCACCACCGTCCGCGCCCCGGCGGATTCGATCAGTTGGTATCGAACCGGCCGGCGGCCAGGGCGGCGGTGAAGCGGTCCCAGTCCGCGGCCGGGAAGATCAACGCGGGTCCGGTGGGATTCTTGCTGTCGCGGACTCCGACACCGGCGGACAGGAACGCGACTTCCACGCACTCCTTGGCGCCGGTGCTGCGGACGCTCTTGAACCACCTGACGCCGGATTCGACGGTCACGTCGCGTACTCCTTCGCTGCCCTCCGCAGGAGGTCTCTGCTGGTCGTCTCGTCCAGCGCGGATTGCTGGATCGCTTGGTACGCCTGGCGATAACGGTCCACCGCCGCCTGCTTCTCCAGGTAGAGGTCCCCGAGGAAGTTCTCCAGGTATACGACCGTGGGTTCGAGGGGCCGATTACCGCTGTCCGCACCGAACTCCAGGATCACGAACGGGCCGACGGTGTGACCGATCGGCACGCCCGCGGAGAAGGGTAGTACACGAACAGCGATCGACGGCAATGTCGACATGTCCGCCACGCGCCGAAGTTGCCCGGCCATTACGCGCGGATTGCCGACAACGCGATGTAGTGCGGTTTCATGCACCACCACATCGAATCCGGCAGGACTTCGCTTGCGCGTCAAGAGGCTTTGACGACGCACCTTCAGCTGCACCCGGCGGTCCAGTTGCTCGGGTACAGCATCCGGCCAGTAATCACCGATCAGGACCCGCGCGTACTCGGCGGTCTGCAGCAGACCCGGGAAGATCTCGGGCTGATAGGAGACCAGGTTGCGGGCCGAAGCTTCCAGCCCCACATACACATTGAAACCTTCGGGCAGCAGGTCGTCGTATTCGTGCCACCAGGACTTGACGCTGGCCTGTTGCGCGAGGCCGGTGAGCGCGGTGGTGAACTCCTCGTCGAAGTCGTAGATGCGGCACAGCTCCCGGATGTCGAGCACCCGGATCTTCTCCGCGTTCCCGGTCTCGAGTCGCTGTAGTTTCGACTCGCTCCACTCCATCAGGGCGGCGGCCTCGGCGATGGTCATATTGCACTGCATGCGGGCTTCCCGCAGGTAACGGCCCAGTTGGCGACGCGGCAGTGTGGAACCGTGCTCGGACATCGAATCCTCCCCCACGAAGGCTTATTTCGGTCACTGCGAATGATGCTCCCACGCGATATGAATGCCGACCTGGAGCTTTGGGAAAGTTTGCCACCACGACCGGCCTGCGATTGTCGGTTCGCCCGAACGGTGCTGGACTGGGTATCGCGCCCGGTGAGAAACCGGAGCCCTTGCTATCTCTGGACCCACTCGTCCCCGAGCCGGGCGCACCAAACTTCCCTCGCCGCCGATACCCTGGGCAGAGACCCGCGCTCATGCAGCGCCGACACCGACGCCGGATCGCGAACCTGCTCACAACCCTCGCAGACCGGTGGACGCGATGCTCTTCCTCTTCGACTGCATGATGGATCCCGGCAATCTGGCGCTGCCACAGGCACATCAGGCCATGCAGATCCACAAGTGCTGCACCACCGAGAACTGCATGGTGCGGCGACGAGCCCGTCAGGTCCTGGTCGAGCTGGGGGAAGTGGTGCTGAGTCTGCCGCAGGCCGACCTGTGCGGGCCGCCCCTGGCCCCGGGACGCTAACCCGCGACGACGACCAGCACGACCGCCAGCATGAGCACCAGGGTCAGCACCGCCAGGCCCAGCACCACCATCGCGGTGACTTGCGAGGGCTCGGCGCGCTGTGGGGTCCGAATCAGCCTGGGCGGCGTGATGTTCGGGGCGTACTGCCCGTACGGCGGCGGTACCGCGTATCCGGCCGCGGTGACATTCGCCGCGGATGCGTCGACACCGGCGGTCCCGAGCGCACCGTCCGAAACTGGCGAAATATCCGAATCAGGTTCGGCGGCAGCGGATGCCGCGAATGAACCGTCCGAAGTGTCGAGTTCCGAACCGGACCGGCGATGGGCACCGGGAGTCCGCGACCCGACGGCGGCACCCGCGACCGGGACGAACTCCCCGGATTCAGGGTGGCGGGCGTGTTTGCCTGAATTTCGGGGCATATCAGTGGAATCGGACAGGTCGGTGAAGTCGGCGGGTTCCGGCGCCCCGGCGACCGGTTCGCTCGGCGCGGACGTCGCCGCCACGCCCGATCCACGTTCGGCTACCGAGACGCGCTGTGCCCCGGCGAGAAACGCGGCCACCGCCACCAGCGGCTGCGCGACGGAGGTATCGGTGGGGGCAGCCTGCGCGGGCTCGGCGGTACTCGGGGATTCCGCCACCGGGTCCGGCGTACGGATCGGGTTCGGAGTGATCACCGGCTGCGCGACGATATCGGTGGGCTGCTGCGACGAATCACCCTGCGCCGGTTCGGCGGACCCCGGATAGGAGCGAACGGTCGGTCCGGACGCCACGGTATCGGCCTCCGACGCCGACGGCCCGGCAGGCGCGGGCGGCACCACGGGAACCAGCGGTGCGGGCACGGCGACGAGTTGCGGCGGCCCGGCGGGCACGGGCGGCACCACGGGAGCGGGCGGCGCGGGCACGGCGACGAGTTGCGGCGCAGGGGGCACTGCGGTAGCGGGCACGGGCTGCGGCGGCGGGCCGGACGGCTGCGGCGCGGGCGATGCCGACGGCTGCGGCACCGCGCCCGGCTGATGCGGCGGCGACGGATACACCGGGCTCGGATATGCCGGTGGTGGAACCGGATACTGCGCGGGCGGATAACCCCCGGCCGGTGGATAGCTCGGCGCGGCCGCCGGATATCCGGGTTGCGGGACGTAGCCGGGCGGGTACGGCTGCGGCGAATCCGCGTGCGCGCCAGGCGGATTCGGATACGGCCGCGGGGTCTGTGGCAGCAGATGGGACGGCAGCGGCTGCGCGGCGGTCAGGGCGCGGCGGGCGGCCTTGGCGAAATCGCTACAGGTGGGGAAGCGGTCGGCCGGGCGTTTGGCCATGCCCTTGCTGAGCACGGCGTCCATGGCCTGGGTGAGCCCGGGGCGGCGCAGGCTGACCGGCGGCGGCAGCATCTGCAGGTGGCCGTTGATGAGTTCCTGCGGGTCCGGCGAGTCGTAGGGGCCGGCGCCGACCAGCAGCCAGTAGAGCGACAGGGCCAGCGAGTACTGGTCGGTGCTGGAGTCCAGTGGCGCGCCGGTCATCTGCTCGGGCGAGGCGTAGGCGAGGGTGGCGGTGAACATGCCCGCCTGGGTGAGATGGGTGGAATCCTCGCGCAGGCGGGCGATGCCGAAGTCGGTGAGGAACACCCGCTCCCCGTGCCCGCCGATCGCGCGCGCCAGAATGATGTTGGCGGGCTTCACATCCCGGTGCAGCACCCCCATGCCGTGCGCGTAATCCAGTGCGCCCGCGACGCCTTCGATCACCTGGACCGCGCGCTCCGGCGGCAGCTGCGTCACGTCGACCGCGGCCGCGTCCACGCCGTCCACGTACTGCATGGAGATCCACAGCTGCTCGTCCTCGGTGCCGCGATCGAACACCTCGACGATATTCGGGTGGTCGAGCTGCGCGACCAGGTCGGCCTCGCGTTCGAAGCGGGCGCGGATCTCCCTGTCCGCGTACAGTTCCCGGTTCAGCAGCTTGAGTGCCGTCAACTTGCCCAGCCGGGGGTGGCGGGCGAGATACACCGCGCCCATCCCGCCCTGTCCGAGCAGTCGTTCGATGGTGAAACCGGCGAACACGTCACCGCTATTCAGCACTGTTCAGGACCCCCTTCCGGTGACGTACAAGTCCGTGAGCCTACCCGCAGAATCGCTGTCCGGGCAGGTCAGCCCGGGGTCACCAGGCCGGACTCGTACGCGAGCACCACCGCCTGCGCCCGGTCGCGCAGGTTCAGTTTGGTGAACACCTTCGAGACGTGTGTCTTCACGGTTTGCTCGGCGACGAAAAGGCTTTCGGCGATCTCGGCATTGGACATGCCGCGCGCCACCAGTTCCAGCACTTCGCGTTCGCGCGGGGTGAGCACCGACAGCTGCGGCGCGGGTGCGCGGCGGGCGCGGCGGCGGGTGACATCGGCGATCAGCCGCCGGGTGACGGTGGGTGCGAGCAGGGCGTCACCGGCGGCGACGACGCGCACCGCGCGCACCAACTCCTCGGCGGGGGCGTCCTTGAGCAGGAACCCGCTCGCGCCGAGGCCGAGCGCCTCGTAGACGTAGTCGTCGATATCGAAGGTGGTGAGCATGAGCACCCGCACCGGCGGTTCGAACCCGGCCGAGAGGATGAGTTTGGCCGCGTCGAGGCCGTTCATCTCCGGCATGCGCACATCCATCAACACCACGTCCGGGCGCAGCCGTTTCGCTTCCGCGACAGCGGTTTTCCCGTCCGGGGCGTCACCGACGACGCTGATATCGGGCTGAGCGGCCAGTAGCGCGCCGAACCCCTGCCGCACCATCGCCTGGTCGTCGGCGATCAACACGGTTATCGCCACAATCCCACCTCACGCACGCCACCGAGTTTGCCATGCCCGGGGGCCGAGAGCTGCCCGCACGGCAGGTTCGCACCCCGGGCACCGGCGATCCGGCGCGACCGGCGACGGTGAGCGGCCCCGCGGGGGTGACCGCGGGGCTCGGTGCGGGGCTCGGCTCAGCGTCGCACGGCGGTCGGATCCAGGGCGGCGACCAGCGGCAACTCCGCGCGCACTTCGAAACCGCCGTCCGCGCGGGGACCGGCGATCAGCATGCCGCCGACGGCGCTCGCACGGGCCTGCATTCCGGCGATCCCGCTGCCGGAGGCGCCGGAGTGCTCACCGGTGCGCACCGCGATCGGGCGGTCGTTGCCGACGATGAGGGTCAGGGCGGTCGCGCAGGTGATGGCCACTCGCACCGGCGCGCCCGGGGCGTGCCGGGAGGTGTTGGCCAGCGACTCCTGCACGATTCGATACAGCGCCAGTCCGGTGGTGTCGGGCACCGCGTCGAGGCTGCCGTCGACGGTCCAGGTGATCGGGACGCCCGCGCGCTGTGCGGCCTCGAGCAGGCCGGGCAGGTCGGTGGCGGCGGGTTGCGGGGAGTGTTCGGGCAGCTGCCCGTCGCTGCGCAGCACGCCGAGCATGCCGCGAATCTCGTTGAGCGCGGCCCGAGCTCCGGTGCCGATGGATTCGAATTCCTCGCGTGCCGCCGGAGAGAGTCCGTCGATGCGGTAGGGCGCGGTCTGCGCCTGCACCACCACCATCGACATGTGGTGGGCCACCACGTCGTGCAGATCCCGTGCGATGCGGGCCTTCTCCTCGAGGATGGCGCGGCGGGCCCGCTCCACCTCGGTGACCTCCTCCTGCTTGAGCAGGGCCTGCCGCGACACCACCACCCAGCGGATCAGCAGCCCGAAGATCACCAGCCCGGTGATGGCCAGCGGCCAGCCCAATCCGGTTTCGGCGAAACTGTCACCGGTCTGCGCCATGGTGGTGGCGAACAGCAGCGATGTCGCCACCCACACCACGGCCACCATCCGGACCGGCGAGCGCACCGCCACCGCGAACACCAGCACGAACAGCGCCAGAATGTGGACCACCTGGAACGGCAGCGAACTGCCCGCCTTGTGCGGCACCGCGAGCGCGATCAGCAGTGCCGACCCGGCCGAAACCGCCCATCCCAGTTGCGGATTCACCCGCACCAGCAGCACCGGCAGCGCCGCGAACCCCGCGATGAACGGCATCGCCGCCGCGGGCACCCGATGCGTCAACTGCAGCGTCGGCCACGCGACCGCCATGAACACGATCGCCACCAACACCGTGAAGCCATCGAACCACTGCCGCGCTCCGAGCACCCGCGACCGACCAGACAAAGTACCGACCATGCCCTCGACCGTAGAGACCTCCGGCGTCCCTCACCTCCCGCCCCCGGGTGATCTCCCACCCCCTACCCGGGTACTACACCCGTCCGCCACTCCCCCACCCCGCCCACCCCGGAACGCCCCCGCAGGCTGACGCCCCGCTCACACCCCGATTCCTAGCGTCGTCCTCATGAGAGCGTTCCCGACGTCCCCCAGGATCTCGCCCCGTTCCACCACCCCGCAGCCCCTGCGGGCCACCGACGACGCAGCGATCACTTCAGCGCCCGAGGAGTCGGCGAACAGGTCGCGGCACCCGCTGGCGCGAGCCGCGGTGCTGGCGGCGGCCGCCGCCATGGTGTTCTCCGGCGGCGTCGCCTTTGCGCCGAGTTCAGGCGCGGCCGTGACCACCCCGATCGCGCCCGAATACGCTCCCGCCCGCGTGGGGATTCTGGAAGCGGTTGCCGCGCAGCCGGATCCGGCGCTGATTCCCGATGACTTCGTCACTCAGGCCGGGTATCGGCCGGTGGTCGAGGCCGGGATGCTGATCAATCCGCAGGGGGACTGCTCCTCTCCGGTGCCGCTGCCCGCCGAGTTCGATCTGGCCTGCAAGTCGCATGATCTCGGGTACGACCTGCTGCGGTATGCGGCGGCGCACGGGGAGCCGCTGGGGCCGTGGGCGCGGCAGACGGTGGACGCGGCGTTGGAGCGGCGGATGCATGCCGCGTGCACGGATCGGGCCGGGGCGTTGTCGCGGGCGCAGTGCGATGTGATGGCGTCGGTCGCCACCACGGCGGTCGATCTCAATTCCATTCGCCAGGACTACGGCGATCCGATCTACGAGCCGTTCTTCGAACCCTCCTCGCATACCCCGTCCGAGGCGACCATGCTGCTGGGCGGGGTGGGGCTGGCGTTCGTGTCGGCCACTGTCGCAACGGTTCTCGTGCGCCGCCGTCGTGCTGCCGGTCACGTGTCGAGCACTCGTGCCGGGCGGGCGACCATGCCGATCGCGACGGTGTCGCAATGACCACTCGAATCGGGGTGGCCCCATCTGCCAGTGGCGTCACGACGCCCCTTGTCGCGCGCGAAAAGCGGCTGTCCGGTGTGAGTGGCGCGTCGGTCCACCGCTCCACGGCGACGACCGGTGCTCGCGGCCGAATGTCGTTGCGGAGCTTGGAAATCACGCTGCCGAGGTTTGGCACGAGTATCGCGGTGGGAGTGGGGGTCGTGATGTCGCTCGGGCCGGGACTGTTGCCGCGGACGCCGTCGGCGCAGGGGATGTTGACCGCGTTGCTGGTGCTGGTCGCGCTCGGGGTGGCGGCGCTGGTTCGAATGCTGTTGCGGTTGACCAGGTTCGGTGGGTTCACCTCGCGGTGGGGGCGGGCCTCGGCGGCGGTGGTGGCCGTCTTGGCGGTGAGTACGGCGATGGGGTACGCGGAGCACTGGCAGAACGAGTTGCGCTCGGCGATGGGGGTGGCGGGGATCGGTCCGGCGTACTGGGGACAGTGGGCGCTGTGGACGGCGGGGATCGCTGGGGTGGTGCTCATGGTCTGTCGCGGCGCGCGGTGGGTGGTGCGGCGGCTGGGGCGGGCGCGCAGCGTGGTGGCGGGAGTGGCGTTGTTGGTGGCGTTGCAGGCGATAGTTGTTCCGGCCGTGGTGGATTGGCGTCGCTCGGCGTACGCGGCGTCGAATTCTTTCGTGGATCCGGAGCTGGTGCAGCCGGAGTCACCGAGCCGGTCGGGGAGTCCGGTGTCGATGGCGAGCTGGCCGTCGCTGGGTGCGCAGGGGCGGCGCTTCGTGGCGGGCAGTCCGGCGCGGACGGCACGGATCTATGTCGGGTTGAATTCGGCGGTGGATCTGGATACCCGGGTGGCCCTGGCCATTCGGGAGCTGGAGCGCACCGGCGGGCTGTATCGGGGCAATATCGTGGTGACGGTGCCGACGGGTTCGGGCTGGATCGACGGTGATGCCGCGCGCGGCCTCGACGAACGCTTCGGCGGGGACGTGGCGCTGGTCGGCCTGCAGTATTCGGACGCCCCGAGCTGGGTGACCTTCCTGTTCGGCCGCCGCGCGGCGGAGGATTCGGCGCGGGCACTGTTCGAGGCTGTGGAGCAACGGATTTCGGCGCTGCCGCATCCGCCGAAGCTCTACATCTACGGTCAGAGCCTGGGTGCGCTGGGCGGCAGCTCGGTCTTCGCCGACGACGCCGATCAGGATCGCCGCACCTGCGGGGCGCTGTGGGCGGGTCCGCCCGCCGGGCAGGCCCATCACGGCCGCGCGACCGTGCTGGCCAATGCCTCCGACCCGGTGGTGCACTGGTCCCCCGCACTGTTGTGGCGCGCACCGGATCTCACCGGCACCCGCCCGGACGCACCTGTCCCGCAGTGGCTTCCGGTGATCAGCTTCCTACAGACCAGCGTCGACCTGCTCGGCGCACTCGACGCCCCGCCGGGACACGGCCATCGCTACGGCACCGATCAGGGCACCGCCATGCCGTCGTGCTGACCGAACCGGTCAGGGCATGATGCGCGGCATGGTGGTGCCGGGACGTGCTGGCGGGGAACGGAATTCGTGGTCGAAGTCGGTGGCGAGGCGTTCGATGGCAGCCGCCACGTCCAGGCGGGTCCGCCACAGCTGCGGGATGGCCTGCACACCGAGCCGGGTACCCAGCAGCGACCCGCAGATCGCACCGGTGGAGTCGCTGTCGCCGGAGTGGTTGACCGCCAGCAGGACTCCGGTGCGGAAGATCTGCTCCGGACTGCCGCCGATGTTCTCGGCGCACAGCGCGGCGCACACGGCCAGCGCCAGCGCCTCCGACCCGATCACCCCGGAGCCGAGCACTTCGAGCACGGCGGGATCCGGAATCCGATGTCCGGGAGCCGAGACCCGGTCGGCGAGCCGCACCGCCGCGTCCAGCGCCCCGGAGGTCTCCTCGTGGTCGCGATGCCGGATCAGCAGCACCCGCGCCCGTTCCAGCGCCGCCCGCACGTCGAGGCCGCGCCGCAGCCCGAACACGGTGGCGGCCAGCACCCCGGCGGGCAGCCACCCGCCGGGATTGCCGTGGGTGAGAGCCGCGGCGTCGCACGCCAATTCGAACGCGTACTCCATCGACTGGGTGAATCCACAGGGCGCGGAACGCACTACGGCCGCACAGCCCTTGGAGTCGTTGATCGGCCGATCCCGGGTGCCCAGCGGCGTTCCCGGGCGGCGCTGCGCCGCGACCCGCTGCAGCGCGGTGATGGTCGCGTGGGTGGGCCCGCGGTAGGTCATCAATTCCGGGTATCCGGTGAGCCCGCTCTGCAATGGCACCGGCTGTTCGGGCACGGTGGCCTGCCCCTGTCCGCGCAGCCAGACCAGCAGGTTCTCCTGCACCAGCCCGACGGTCGCGGCCACGCCGCGCTCCCGCGCCCGGGCGCCGCGGATCAACGCCTCCATGGTGAACAGGGTCAGCTGGGTCTCATCGGAGATGCGGCCCTTGTACGAGCTGCCTTCCCCGGTGATGCCCTGAATCCCGTACCGCTGCTGAATGTTGTGCAGCAGCATGGTTTCGATCGGCGCGCCCAGCGCGTCCCCGACCGCGCCGCCGTAGAGGCAGCCCAGCACGGTCTCCGGTCGCGGCGCGCGTTCGGTGGTCGCCGCGCGCGGCCGCCGCACCAGCGTCACCGGTTCGGCCATGGTCTCCCAGGCGGCCTGCGCGAATTCGAAGCAGGTGTCGTAGCGGTCGCGCGGATCCTTGGCCAGCGCCCGCCACAGCACCTCGTCGAGTTCTGCGGGCAGTTCGGGTCGTAGTCGGCTCACCGACGGCGGCGCGGACTGCAGATGCCCGAGCATCACGGTCGCGATGTTCGCGGCGTCGAACGGCCCCTGCCCGGTGAGCAGCCGGAACAGCGTGCACGCCAACGAGTATTGGTCGGAGCTGCCGTCCAGCGGCGCGGAGGTGAGCTGTTCGGGCGAGGCGTAGGCGAGGGTGGCGTTGAGCATGCCGGTGCGGGTCAGGTGCGCGTCGTCGTCGAGGGCGCGGGCGATCCCGAAGTCGCTGAGCAGCGCCCGCGCGCTGAATCCGGCGCCGATCCCACCCGAGCGCGACAGCAGGATGTTGGCGGGCTTCACATCCCGGTGCAGCACGCCGCGCTCGTGCGCGTAGTCGAGGGCGGCGGCGGTCTGCACGACGATCTCCATCGCGCGTTCGGGAGCCAGGTCGTAGGGGTCGATGGAGGCGCAGTCCACGCCGTCCACGTATTGCATGGCGATCCAGAGCTGTTCGCCCTCGGCCCCGCGGTCGTAGACGTTGATGATGTTGGGGTGGTCGAGCTGGGCGATGACGTTCGCCTCCCGCTCGAAGCGCGCCCGGGTCTCCGGGTCGGCGAACATTTCCCGGTGCAGCAGCTTGAGCGCGATCAGCCGCGGGAGCCGTGGGTGGCGGGCAGCGTAGACCGAACCCATTCCGCCACGGCCCACTTCGCGCTCGATCACGTAGTCCGCGAAGACTTCGCCGCGTCGCAACATCCCCTGAGAAACCCTTCAACCCTGCCGAACCGGTGCCAGCCTACCGGTCTGGTCCGACTGATCGCAGTCGTTGCCGATTCGAGAACGAACGGCCCCCACCGGTTTCGCCGGTGAGGGCCGAATTCGCTTGCGGAAAAACCCGTTCGGGCGATGCTCGATCAGGCGGTCAGACGATGGCGCCGCGGGCCGCCTCGTAGGCCGCGCCGACCCGGTAGAGCCGATCGTCGGCCAGCGCCGGAGCCATGATCTGCAGACCCACCGGCAGCCCGTCGTCGGCGGACAGGCCCGACGGCACCGACATGGCGCAGTGCCCGGCCAGGTTGGTGGGCAGCGTGCACAGGTCCGAGAGGTACATGGCCAGCGGGTCGTCGACCTTCTCGCCGAGCTTCCACGGGGTGAACGGGCTGGTCGGGGAGACCAGCACGTCGACGGTCTCGTAGGCCTTGTCGAAGTCGCGCGCGATCAGGTTGCGGACCTTGTTGGCCTGGCCGTAGTAGGCGTCGTAGTAGCCCGAGGACAGCGCGTAGGTGCCGATCATGATGCGGCGCTTGACCTCCGGACCGAACCCGGCCTCACGGCTGAGCGACATCACCTGGTCGGCGGAATGCGTGTGGTCGTCGCCGACGCGCAGGCCGTAGCGCATGGCGTCGAAGCGCGCCAGGTTCGACGACACCTCCGACGGCAGGATCAGGTAGTAGGCGGGCAGCGCGTATTCGAAGTGCGGGCACGACACCTCGACGACCTCGGCACCCAGATCCTTGAGCTGCGCGACGGCGGCATCGAAGGAGGCCAGCACGCCCGGCTGGTAGCTGTCGGAGTGAAGTTCGCGCACCACACCGACTTTCACACCCGACAGATCGCCGTTCGCGCCCTGACGAGCGGCGGCGACCACCGGCGGCACCGGCACATTGCGGGAGGTGGAGTCGCGCGGGTCGTATCCGGCGATGACCTCGTGCAGCAGCGCGGTGTCGAGAACCGTTCGGCCACAGGGCCCGCCCTGATCCAGCGAGGACGCGCAGGCGACCAGGCCATAGCGGGAGACGGTGCCGTAGGTGGGCTTGGTGCCGACCGTCGCGGTGACCGCGGCGGGCTGCCGGATGGAACCACCGGTGTCGGTGCCGATCGCCAGCGGAGCCTGGTAGGAGGCCAACGCCGCCGCCGAGCCGCCACCGGAACCGCCCGGAATCCGGTCGGTGTCCCACGGATTGCGGGTCGGACCGTACGCGGAGTTCTCGGTGGAGGAGCCCATGGCGAACTCGTCCATATTGGTCTTGCCCAGGATCGGGATCCCGGCTTCACGCAGCTTGGTGGTGAGCGTCGCGTCGTACGGCGACACCCAGCCCTCGAGTACCTTCGACCCGCAGGTGGTCGGCATGTCGGTGGTGGTGAAAACGTCCTTGAGCGCCAAGGGAACACCGGCCAGCGGCGAGGCGACGGTCCCGGCGGCGACCTGCCGGTCGACCTCGGCGGCGGTCACCAGCGCCTGCTCACCGGCGACGTGCAGGAAGGCGTTGATCTCCCCGTCGACCTCGGCGATGCGCTGGATGTGAGCCTCGGTGACCTCGACCGCGGAGACCTCACGAGCGTGGATCTTGCCGGCCAGTTCGGCGGCCGACAGTTTGGTCAGGTCGCTCATTCGCCCTCCCCCAGAATCTGCGGAACCATGAACCGCTGCTCGTCGACCGCGGGCGCCATGGCCAACGCCTGTTCAGGCGTCAGGCAGGGCTGCACCACGTCGGGACGCGTCACATTGGTCTCCGGATTCGGGGATGCGGTGGCGGGTACATCGGCGGCGGCGACCTCGGAAATCTGCGCGACGTGGGTCAGGATGGAATCCAGCTGACCGGCGTAGAGATCGAGTTCTTCGTCCGTCAAGGCGAGCCGGGACAACCGGGCGAGGTGTGCGACCTCGTCCCTGGAGATGGCGGGCACCGCAGGACCCCTTTCGGCGTGGTTCGTGCTCGGGTTTCGACCATCGACAGCCTAGTGGGTCGGCTCGGGCGCCCGGTCGCAGGTGCGGCCCGGACCTGGCACCATCAATAGGTGGCCCGTTCTCGAGTGGTCCGCGTCACAGCCCGAGTTCCGATTCGATAACCCGGTCCATAGGGTGTAAATATTGCGGGACTCGGGTACCCGTCCGAAAGTTTCGGTCGCAGAGGTCAAAGGAAAGGAAGGCACGTGTCATACCTGCTTCGCGTGCAACTTCCGGATCGCCCAGGGAGTCTCGGTTCGCTCGCTCTCGCGCTCGGTTCCGTCGGCGCCGACATCCTGTCACTGGATGTCGTGGAACGCGGTGACGGATTCGCGATCGACGACATCGTCGTGGAGGTGCCCTCGGGCGCCCTGCCCGACACCCTCATCACCGCAGCCGAATCCCTGCACGATGTGCAGGTCGATTCGCTGCGCCCGTACTCCGGAATCCTCGACACCCACCGGGAACTCGAGCTGATCGATCAGGTCGCCAACGCGCGCGACGATCGGCTGCAGGTCCTGGTCGACGGCGCGCCACGGGTGCTGCGCGTCGGCTGGTCGACGGTCATCGACATCGGTCCGCAGGGCGCGTACCGCGTGGTGGGCTCGCAGAGCGCGCCGTCCACGCAGGCGGCCTCCGCGCCGTGGATGCCGCTGGAGAAGCCGATGGTGCTCGACGGCGAAGGCGACTGGGTGCCGGACCTCTGGAAGGACATGGACACCAAGCTCGCCGCCGCCCCGCTGGGCAACACCGGCAAGGTGCTGCTGCTGGGCCGTCCCGGCGGTCCGGACTTCCGCCCCTCCGAGGTGGCTCGCCTCGGGTACCTGGCGGGCATAATCGCCGGGGTGCTCGGCTGATCGACGGCGGATCCCGCCGTACCGCAACGCTTTTCACGCCCCTGACCGGTTTCCGGCAGGGGCGTTTCCGTGCCTGCCACGGGGTGCCGTCACGTCGGCCGTCGAATGTGCCGTCGAGCACCATCTACGGACTTACTCAGTAGATTCCCAGGATTCACCTACTATTCACCTACGTAGATGACCTACTGTCTAACTACGTAGATAAGTCACCGACGTGACCTGAACCGGCAAGCAGAGAGGCAATGACGCCATGCCGCAAGCCCATCGATCACGCCCGAGAACCCGTCGAATCGGCCGCACCCTGGCCATGCTCGCGAGCGCGGCCACCGCCGCGGTCCTGACCACCGGCACCGCCCTGGCCGAACCGCCCGGCCGCGGCTCCACCACCGAGAGCGGCGGACGCGACAGCACGCCCGGCGGCGCGGGCAACTCACTGCACAATCCGAGCCCGCGCTACAACGGCGACACCACCGGCGCGCACCACAACGATCCGCTCGGCTACCACCACACCGACTCGAATCCCCTGCTGCAGAACGAACATTGGCAGAACCAGCGCGCGCAGTACCCGGGACAGCCGGCCGATCAGCCGATGAACTCCAACGGCGGCAGCGCCGCCGGCTGGACGCAGAACTGGAACCAGGACGGTTCCGGCTGGACCGTCTGCCCCGCC
Source organism: Nocardia sp. NBC_00511 (assembly GCF_045161165.1). NCBI lineage: Bacteria > Bacillati > Actinomycetota > Actinomycetes > Mycobacteriales > Nocardiaceae > Nocardia > Nocardia sp. NBC_00511. The sequence continues at coordinate 327,009 of NZ_CP107849.1, read as the reverse complement.
CTCGCCAGCCACTGCTGACCGCTCGCCGATCGAAGGGAATTCGCATGTCTGTCAATGCCACTGCCGTCAATGTCACTGCCGCCGCCCCCACCCGCCGACCCCGGTCGCGCGCCCTGCGCATCGCCGCGGCGCCCCTCACCGTCGCCGCCCTGGCCGTCGGCGGACTGCCACTGGCGGCCGCCGCCGAAGCCGACCCCGGCGAACGCCGCTCCCGCCCCGCCGCCGGATGCCTGTGGGCCGGAACGACTTACCCGCAGCAGAGCAGTGTCGTCGCGGGCGGTGTCGGCTACACCTGCGGCACCGAGGCCGGTGCCCCGCACTGGTTCGCCGGTGCGGTCAGCGGCAAGGCGAGCACGGCGCCGACCCCCGGCGCGATCGCCAACCCCACCGGCCAATTCAGTTCCGGCGCAAGACAACCCGGAACCGCCTACACCGATTACTGCGTCGGCAACCAGTTGATCCCCGGCACCGACGACGTCTACCAGGTGGTCCGCACCTCCGGCGGCCTGCTGTGGAAGGCCGCGACCCCGATCGGGCAGTGGAAGTTCGACACCGAGCGCCCCGCCGAAACGTGGCGCACGCCGTCGCTCTGTATCGACGGCACCCTCACCTGAGACCCCGCCCGCGGCATCCGCTCGCGGGCTCGCCAGGCAGGCTGACTCGGCCGCACACCGGCCGAGTCGGTCGGCCGCCTCACTCCGCCGCGGTGGTGTCCATTCGCATCACGGTCAGCGGCAGGCCCGTCCTGGTGAGCCAATCCCGTTCCGGCGCATGGGCGAACCCCATCCGGTCGTAGACGCGGCGAGCGTCCTGCATCGACGGCATGGTGGTGAGCACCACCGCCTCGAAGCCTTCCGCGTGGGCGATCTCGATCACCCGCCGCACCAGCGCCGTTCCGATTCCCAGCCCCCGGGCCCCCTTGGACACCGCCAGCATCCGGAACTCCAACTCCCCGTCGCGCGCGATATCGGCGAACGCCGTCCCCGGCCGAGCCACCGTCAAGGACCCCAGCAGCTCGTCCCCGCGCATCGCCACCAGCACCTCGGCCGCCGCGGCCCGCGTCGCGGTATCCGCCAACTCGCTCACATAGGGGCTGGCGGTCGAGACATGCCCCTCCCCCACGTACACCTCGACCGTCAGCTCTCCGATCGCCGCGAAGTCCGCAGGCCCCGCATCCCGGATCTCGAACTCCTGGCCCATCGATTACCTCCGTTATCCGACGATCGCACCGACACCGAACCCCCATCATTCCCATTCCGCGCGACCAGTCTTCGACCGGCATCCGATTCGTGCGGGTATCGCAACGGGAAACACACCTCGGTGTCGGGGGGATCTGTTAGGAAGGGTGACGTTCGGCTGCGATCGACCGAAGAGGTTCGCCATGGGGGTTCACGTCGTATTCGTGCACGGGTTGTTCTCGTCACCGGATACCTGGTCCGCGATGACCCGTTTCATCGAAGCCGACGAGGAGCTACGCGAACTGGTCGAACTGCACTATTTCCGGTATCCCTCACCGAAATTCATGTTCCGTCCCGACCGCCGCATCCCTGATCTGTCCGCCATCGGCGAGCAGTTGAAGACCTACCTGGACAACACCCTCGCGAATGCCGACCCGTTGGTATTGGTGACGCACAGCCAAGGCGGACTGGTGGTGAAACAGCTACTGGCCGACGCCTGCCACGCGCGAAAAATCCAGGAACTCAGCCGCATTCGGCAGATCGTCATGTACGCGTGCCCGACCACCGGGTCGGAGTTCATGCTGTCGCTGCGGCGCGGCGCCTGGTTCTGGCGAAATCCGCAGGAAGACAAACTCCGCCCGTTCAACCGCGAAGTCCTCGCCGCACACCAGACGGTGATCGAACGAATCGTCTTCGCGCAGAACAACACCGATACCGAGTGGCGAATCCCGATCGCGGCCTACGGCGGCAACGAGGACGGCATCGTCCCCGCCGAGATCGCCACCTTCGGCTTCATCGAGACCGGCGTGGTACCCGGCGACCACTCCTCGCTCATCCGCCCGACACCCGCGGACGACACCGCCTTCCGGGTACTGAAACGTGTATTGACGACCGTCGCCGCCACAGCACACCAGCAGCAGCGCACCGGTTCCGATCAGGACGAGATCGATCCGCGCGTCACCGAATCCGGTAGTGGTAAACAACTCTCGGAACCGGTCACCCCGCCCTGGGCCGATATGAAGCATCCGATCCGCGGCCGCGACCAACTGCTGGCCGACATCGACCACGACCACACCACCAGGGTGCACGTGCTCAGCGGTGAGGGCGGCGTCGGCAAGACCCGGTTGGCCCTGGAGATCGCGCAGCGCGCCAAACGCGCGGGTGAGATGGTCTGGTGGATCCGGATGGAACGACTCAACGGATGCATGCGGCAGGTGGCGACCCTGCTGGGCGCACCGGAGAACCCGATCGAACGCGCGTGGATGGGCATCGCGAGTCCGGCCGAGCTGGTCTGGAGTCTGCTGAACGAACAGCGCAGACCCTGGCTGCTGATCTTCGACAATGCCGACAAGCCGGAACGACTGGCCGCCCCGGGACAGCACATCGGTGACGGCGTCGGCTGGCTGCGCGAACCCGAGAACGATTACGGGCGCGTCGTGGTCACCAGTCGTCAGGGGGACGAATCGGTGTGGACACCCAACAGCCGCGTGCACCGGATCCCGACACTGGAATCCTTTGCCGGGGCCGCGGTGCTGCGCGACATCTTCCGCGCCGGCGGTAGCGTGCTCGACGCCCGCGAGCTGTCGACGGAGCTGGGCGGGTTGCCGCTGCGGTTGCGGCAGGCGGGCGTGCATCTCGAATCCGCCAACCGCAACGTGATCTACCAGGGCCCGCGGCCGGTACGCAACTTCCAGACCTATCGCCTTGCACTGCAAAGCCGTTGGGAATCGACCGAGGAGTCGCCCGGCGAGCTGGATGAGGCCCTGGGCCTGAATCTCACCCGAGGCGTGATCGACATGTCGCTCACCCTGGCGGTCGATCGCGGTAGCCACGACGCACCCCGGCTGCTGAAGCTGCTGTCCTGTCTGGATACCGCGGCCATCCCGTACTACCTGCTCCTACAGACGAATACGCTGGCCCGTTCCGAGCTGCTCGGCAAACTCACCACCAGGCAGGCGCTGGGTGCGCTGAAGGAACTCACGAATGTCGGATTGGTGCAACTACTGTCGTCACCTACCGAAACCGGCAGCGACATAGATCATCTACTGACCCTGCACCCCGAATACCACCATCTGCTCCGCGAGGACCCCGATGTGGTCGAACGAGCGGCGGAGTACTACACCCTGGCGGTCACGATGGTCGCGGCCGCGGTGGCCGACCACGACCCCGACGATCCCACGAACTGGCCGCTGTGGAACCGGCTCGTCGCACACTCCAACCAGGCCGCGCGCACCGCGCTGGTCGGCCCCCGGCCGCTCTCCGAGCACGACCCGGTCGCCCAGGCCATCGAACTGGCGCGCATGACGCTGCGATACCTGATCGCGCGCGGATTCCTCAATCCAGCCAGCGAACTCGCCGACGCCATCATCGACCGCTGCGATGAATGCCTGCTGGATATCGACGATCCGGAGATCCTGTCCATCCGGCACGAGAAGGCCCGCATCGCGCTCGAGCGCGGCGATCGGGAGACCGCCGAACGGATGTTCCGGGAGATCGTCATCGAGCGCACCGCCAAGCTGCCCGGCGGCGGCCGCAATGCCGACACGCTCGCCAGTCGGCACAAGCTCGCCCGCGCCATCCTCGAACAGGAGGGTCGCGCGCGCGAGGCCGAGACCGAGCTGCTGGCGATCGTCGAATTGGAGCGCGGGGTAAGGGGTTTCGATCACTCCGACACACTGGTGGTCCGGCGCAGCCTCGCGCGGGCGCTGATCTATCAGGGCCGTGCCGCCGAGGCATTGCCCCAGCTCCGGCAAATCCTCGCGGTCAGCGTGCGCACTTGGCCGGGAACCCGGCCGGAAACCCTCTGGGTGCGGCACACATTGGCGCGCTGCCTGCTGGAGCTGGAGCGGTACGCCGACGCGGAGGCCGAGGCGAGGTTCGCGCTGGATCTGGTCGGGAATCCGGCGAACCCGGTGGAGAGCCCGGTCATGCGCTGGTCGATCTCCATGCAGCGCACCCTCGCGATCGCCCTGCTCGGACTGGGCCGGCTCGACGAGGCCTACGAGATCGTGGACCGGATCCGGCAGCAGGCCGCCGATCAGCTCGACCCCGCCGATCCACTCTCGGAACGAATAATGAAACTGTTCAGGGACATTCGGGAGCAACTGCGGCGGCAGCAGGCCGAACCGCTCGAACCACCGAACGACACTCCAGAAGCATCGTCCGAGCACACCGAACCGCCGGACGACTGTGATGCAGGTGATGTACCGTAAATCGCGTCAGCGCTAACACTTTCGACATCAGTGGCGTTGTGTTGAGTATGGCCATCGACACCAGTATCGTCCGCACGGCGGGAGGGGCCGAAATGATACGGTCCGATAACGAATTCGAAGACTCATCGATCTCTACCGACACGATCGATCTCTCGATTCGCACACAGCGCCTACGCGATATTGCTCGCCAACTGGTACGAACCACATTGGATGGTGACCGCCGAATGCCGGAGCTCGACAACACTCCACCGCTCGGCCGAACCAGCCCCTGACAGCCACTATTCGGCGAACGTTACCTATATCTCGAAACGGCTCAATCGGGCTTGATGCTGCCCGAACTGTGAGAACCTCGACCTGCCTGGGTGTGGCATGTAATGCAATTCAACCCTTGGGGGCAGGTGGATATGACATCAGTTCGCGCCCGCGATCCGTTCTTCGTGGCCGTGACGGCCACCGGATTCGACCGTGACCACATCGCCGGTTTGGCGGCCGGTCGGTATGCGGCCGTGCAAGTGGCCGATTTCCTTCCGGCACAGACATGTTCGGAGTTGCTCGCCGCGCTGCGGCGGGTGCCGTTCGACGCCTACGACACCAGACGGGTGGATCCGCCGGTCTTTCGCTTCGGGGTGGGAGTGAGTGATCACCGGGTGGAAGGGGCACTCGACGAGACCTACTGGAAGGCATTGGATTCCAGCAATGCGGCGTGGTCGGAGCTCGACCTCGACCACGATCCGTTCGAACTGTGCCGCAGCGGCCTGGGTGCACGCTGGCCCGGGCGGGTTCGCGTCGCACACCATGATCGGCGCGAACTCGGGGCCGGAGTGGCGCGGGAACCGAATCAGGGATTCCAGGTCCATTTCGATGATTCCATTCGGGAATTCGCCGACGGATTGGTTGATGATCATCTGGTGGCGCAGTTCGCGTTCAATCTCTATTTGAGTGTTCCGGAACGCGGCGGACAGACCGTCGTGTGGCGGCACCGCTGGGCTCCCGGGGACGAGGAATTCCGCCTGCCCGCTTCGTACGGATATCAGCGGGATGTGGTCGGCGACGCCGAATCCTTCGTGCTGCAACCGCGAATCGGTCAGGCCCTGCTGTTCGATCCGCGCAACTTCCACGCGGTGCTGCCGAGTCACGGCGATCGGCGCATCGCCCTGGGATTCGCGGTCGGATTGACCGACTCGGGCGAATTGCTCACCTGGGGTTAGGTTTTCGAAATCCCGCTGCGGTCCACGGTGGTCACGCTACCTTCGTGCCATGCGAATCCTGCGCTACGCGGCATTCAGTGCGAACCCGGCCGGCGGCAACCCGGCCGGGGTGGTCCTCGACGCCACCGGTATGGACACCGACACCATGCTCGCCACCGCCGCCGAGGTCGGCTACTCCGAGACGGCCTTCGCCGTCCCCGAAGCCGAAAACGTGCTGAACGTCCGGTATTTCAGCCCGCTGGTCGAGGTGCCGTTCTGCGGACACGCCACCATCGCCACCGCCGTCGCCCACGCCGAACGCCACGGTCCCGCCGAACTGCTGTTCCGGACCGCGGCCGGGCCCATCCCCGTCCGCACCCATCGCGAGGCCGACGGGTCCATGGTCGCCACCCTGACCTCGGTCCCGCCGCGCACCCGCCCACTGGGGCCCGAACTCGCCGCGCTGCTGGCCGCCCTGCACTGGCACCCGGACGATCTCGATCCGCTGCTGCCGCCGCGCGTCGCCTACGCCGGAGCCTGGCATCCGATCATCGCCGCCCGCACCCGCGGCCGCCTCGCCGACCTCGACTACGACTTCGACGCGCTGGCCGCCCTCATGCGCGAGCACGCCTGGACCACCATCGACCTGGTCCGGCGCGCGGGTCCCACCGAATTCCACGCCCGCAATCCGTTCCCGCCCGGCGGTATCCACGAGGATCCGGCCACCGGCGCGGCCGCTGCGGCCCTCGGCGGCTACCTGCGCGAACTCGGTCTCGTCGATGTCCCGGCCACGCTCACCGTGCACCAGGGCGCGGACATGGGCCGCCCCGGCACCATCACCGTGAGCATCCCCGCCGACCCGGCGTCGGGCATCTCGGTCAGCGGCACCGCCGTCGCCATCGAAGCCGCAGCCGCCCAACCGAATCCCTGAACCCGGTCTTCACCCGGCCAGTTCGACGGTGACCTCGAGCTCCAGCGGCGCACCCAGCGGGAGCTCGGGCACACCGACGGCGGTGCACACCCCCATCGCCGATCGACCGAAGACCTCGGCCAGCAGATCCCCTGCCGCCGAAACGATCTCGAACTGATCGTGAAATCCGGGCGCGGACACCACATACCCCGCGACCCGGACCACGCGCACCACCGAATCGACATCCGCGACAGTCGACACCGCCGCCAGCACCGACAGCGCACACCGCCGAGCCAACTCGGCGGCCGCCGCCGTGGTCAGCTCCGCGCCGACCCGTCCGGCCGCGACCACCTGACCGGCCACCATGGGCACCTGACCGGCCACGTGGACCAGCACCCCGCTGCGCACGGCCGGAACATAGATCCCCTTCGGCGGATTCACCTCCGGCAGCGCCGATCCCAATTCCGCCAGCCGCGCTCGGACACCAGCCATGCGGGCAACGCTACCGACCCACCGCATCACGCACTTCGGTTTTCCGACGCGCACTCTTCACCATGGATCCGCCGTGACTCGGCGAGTTCCGTTGCACTGCGGACCTATTCGTCCGATTCGCCGACCGTCGCCACGGTGGGCGGCGCGAAGGCGTCCGGGCCTTCGGCGAGCAGCCTCACGAAACCGGCCTCGTCGAGGATGGGAACACCGAGCTCCTCCGCCTTGGCGGCCTTGGTGCCCGGGGCGTCGCCGATCACCACGAAAGCCGTTTTCTTGGAGACGGATCCGGCCGCCTTGCCGCCGCGGATCAGGATGGCCTCCTTGGCGCCGTCGCGGGTGAAACCCTCGAGCGAGCCGGTGACCACGATGGACAGGCCCTCGAGGTTGCGGTCGATGGATTCGTCGCGCTCGTCCTCCATCCGGACGCCCGCCGCCGCCCATTTGTCGACGATGTCGAGATGCCAAGCGACGGTGAACCATTCGGTGACCGCCGCCGCGATGGTGGGGCCGACGCCGTCGGTGGCGGCGAGTTCCTCGGCGGAGGCCTCGCGGATCCGGTCCATGGAGCCGAAGGCGGTGGCCAGGGCGCGGGCGGCGGTGGGACCGGCATGCCGGATGGACAGGGCGACCAGTACTCGCCACAGCGGGCGGGACTTGGCCGAGTCCAGATTCTCCAGCAGCCGTTTGCCGTTCGCGGAGAGCGTGCCGTTCTTGTTGGTGAACAGCGTGGTGGTGAGCAGCGTGTCCGCGTCGAGCGAGAACAGGTCGCCCTCGTCGGCGATGGCACCCGACTTGAGCAGGTCGATGGCGGCCTCATAACCCAGCGCCTCGATATCGAACGCGCCGCGCCCGGCCACATGGAACACCCGCTCCCGCAGCTGCGCCGGACAGTACTGCTGGTTGGGGCAGCGAATATCCGCGTCACCCTCCTTGGCGGGCGCGAGCTCGGTGCCGCATTCCGGGCAGTGCGTCGGCATCACGAAGGCCCGCTCGGTCCCGTCGCGGGCATCCACCACCGGGCCCAGCACCTCCGGAATCACGTCTCCGGCTTTGCGAATGGTGACGGTGTCGCCGATCAGCACACCCTTGCGCTGCACCTCCGAGGCGTTGTGCAGGGTCGCCATGGCGACCGTCGAGCCCGCCACCGTCACCGGCTCCATCACCGCGAAGGGCGTAACCCGGCCGGTACGACCGACATTCACCTGAATGTCGAGCAGTTTGGTGGTGGCCTCCTCCGGCGGATACTTGTAGGCGATGGCCCAGCGCGGGGCGCGCGAGGTGGAACCCAGGCGGCGCTGCAGGCTGAACTCGTCGACCTTCACGACCTGGCCGTCGATCTCGTGCTCGATGTCATGGCGGTGCTCGCCCCAGTAGTTCACCCGGTCGACCACCGCGTCCGCGCCCCGCACCCGCACCGTGTGCGCCGACACCGGCAGCCCCCACGACGCCAGCGCCCGATACGCCTCGAACTGCGATTCCGGCGCGAACCCTTCCAGTCGCCCGAAACCGTGGCAGATCATCCGCAGCCGCCGCCGCGCCGTCACCGCCGGATCCTTCTGCCGCAGTGAACCGGCCGCGGTATTGCGCGGATTCGCGTACGGCGGTTTGCCTTCCGCGACGATCTGCGCGTTGAGCGCCTCGAAATCGGCGAGCGTCATGAACGCCTCGCCGCGCACCTCCAGCAGTTTCGGCACCGGGAAGTCGTCGCTGTGGATGAGCTCGTGCGGAATGTCCTCGATGGTGCGGGCATTGAGGGTGACGTCCTCACCGGTGCGGCCGTCGCCGCGGGTGGCGCCGCGCACCAGCTTGCCGTCCTCGTACACCAGGTTGAGGGCGACGCCGTCGATCTTCACCTCGCACACATAGTGGATGTCGGTGCCCGCGTCGGCCTCCACCTTGGCGACCCACTGCCGCATCTCGTCCTCGTTGAACACGTTGTCCAGCGAGTACATCCGCTCGAGATGGTCGACGGCCTGGAAGTCGGTGGTGAACCCGCCGCCCACCACCTGGGTCGGCGAATCGGGGGTGCGTAGATCCGGGTGCGCGTCCTCGAGCGCGACGAGGCGGTTGAACAGCACGTCGAACTCGCCGTCGGTGATGATCGCCGCGTCCCGCACGTAGTAGCGGAACTGGTGGTCGCGAACCTCTTCCGCCAGCCGCTGCCACTCGACCCGCTCGTCCCCGGTGGCCGCCGCCTGCTCGCCCCCGGCCACCCCGCTGATCTCCATGCCCGTTTCGCTCACACCACGCACCCTAACCCAGCCGACCGACACCTTCGATCAACATTCCCGCACGTCGCGCGCCTATCTGACGGATTTCCCCGCCCCCGGGAACAGCCCCCGCGACCCCCGGGTTGCACCCCGCATGGACCTCACCGCCGCCCTGGATTTCGCCCGCGCCCACCAGAAGTCGGTCCTCACCACCATCCGCCGCGACACCCGCCCGCAACTGTCCAACGTCCTGCACTGGGTCGGCGACGACGGCATCCTGCGCGTCTCCATCACCGCCGACCGCGCCAAGTTCCACAACCTCCGCCGCGACCCCTGGGCCGCCCTGCACCTCACCTCCGACGACTTCTGGTCCTACGCCGTCCTGGAAGGCGAAGCCGAGCTGGCCCCGGTAGCCACCGACCCCCACGACCCCACCGTGGACGAACTCGTCGCCTACTACCGAGCCCTCACCGGCGAACACCCCGACTGGGACGACTACCGCCGCGCCATGGTCGCCGACCGCCGCACCGTAGTCCGCCTCACCCCCACCCACGCCTACGGCCAATTGCGCTGACCGCCAGCTCATTCACCGGCAGATCAACCGTCCTGGCACCGAACCCGGCCTGGCGTGGCGGGTTTCGGCCACAACCCGCGCGATGCGTTCCGCGGGATCGCGCACAAGCGCATGGTGGGGATATCCAAGCAGTTGATTGGATAACCCGTGGGGGGCAGTATTCGGGACCGCATTCTCGATGAGGCGCTGCGCCTTTCACCGAGCAGGGGTATCCCCATGACCGAAACCGGCACCGTCGCATTCGATCTCAATGATCCGGACGTGATCGCCGACCCCTATCCGCACTATGCCCGGCTCCGTGAACACGCGTCGGTTCACCACTCGACCGCACCGGATCTGTGGCTGCTGAGCCGCTACGATGACGTCGTCCTCGCCCTGCGCGATGCCACCCGCTTCTCCTCCGATCCGGGAACCGGGGGTGACTTCGCGGACAACCCGTTCAATCCGTCGACGTCGTTGCCCGGCTGGGCGACCCGGCTCATCGACCGGGTGCTGCCCACTCGAACGCTGCTCACCAGCGATCCGCCCGAACACACCCGGTTGCGCAAGAAGGTCAGCCGGGCCTTCGCTCCCCGTCGAATCGCCCAGTGGGAACCACGTATTCGCGAGATCACCGAATCGCTGATGGACGAGCTGGCCGATCGGGCGGCGCGCGGCGAATCGGTGGATCTGGTACGCGATTTCGCCAGTCCGCTGCCGACCATCGTGATCGCCGAGCTGATGGGCATCCCGGCTGCCCGCCGCGACGATTTCAAGCGCTGGTCCGACCACCTGATCGACGGTCTGCTCACCGGCGGCGACACCCGCCGCATGGCGACCAGCGCGGCCGCGATCTCTCTGTTCTTCGCGCGCACGGTCCGGCAGCGCCGACGCCACCCGGGCGAGGATCTGGTCAGCCTGCTCGTCACCCCGGACGCCGACGGCGTGCTCGGCACCATGGACCTGATCGTGTTCTGCGTGCTGCTGCTGGTCGCGGGCAACGAGACCACCACCAATCTGGTGTCCAACGCCGTGCACGCCCTGCTCGATCGTCCGGCCGTCTGGCAGCAGCTCATCGCCGAGCCCGGACTCGCCGCGGCCGCCGTCGAGGAGACACTGCGCTACGACAGTCCCGGTCAGGGCCTGCTGCGGTGCACCACGACCGAGGTACGACTGCACGAGGTGGTGATCCCCGCCGGGGCGAGAGTATTGCCGCTGGTCGGTTCCGCGAACCGCGATCCCGGCCGCTGGGACGCACCCGACGAGTTCCGGCTCGACCGAAACAGCAACGACCACATAGCGTTCGGCGTCGGCATCCATTACTGCATCGGCAATGCGCTGGCCCGGATGGAAGCCCGCGCCGCCCTCGAAACACTGGCTCGCCGAGCCCCGGCACTGTCCCGGGCCGGACACCCGATTCGCATTCCGAGCCCGGTGCTGCGCGGATTCCGCAGCCTCCCGATCCGCATCGAACCGTAGTCGCGCAGCCGGTTTCCGCGGCTCGCAGCGGGTCCGGCCGGCCGACGCCGGGCGGGGCGCATCGGACGTTTCGATGGGGATGCGTGTCGATCGTGGCGGATGCCCGAATAAGGTGAGTCGCATTTCGGGCCCACGACCGGCAGGATGTCCAAGGTGTTGCGGAGTTTTCAGGTGACGAATCATCGGTCCCTCGCCGAACCGCAGGAGTTGCGGTTGACCAGGGGTAACGGGCCAGTCGCTACGCCGGTCACCGCCGTGTACGGGACGGCTGCCACCGGCAAGTCCGGGTTGATCGACGCCCTGGACAAGATGCGCGATTCGGTGTTGAACTCGGTGACCGGGTGGGATCCCTTCTCCGGACCGGTGCGCACCCCGCACCTCGGATTCGCGGACCGGCCTTCGGAATTCGTCGCGAACTTCATCGCGGAGGGGTGCCCGTACACCTACGGGTTCCGGCTCGACAATGCGGATGTGGCGGCGGAATGGCTGCATTCGCATCCGCACAATCGCAAGCGGGTGGTGTTCGAGCGGGCCGGGGACGATATTCGGATCGGGCCGATGTTCGAGGCCGCCCGGTACGGTCTGGGGGCGGTGGTGCCCCTGGTGCGACCGAATGCCTTGCTGCTCAGCCTGTCCGGGCAGCTCTACGCCGAACCCCTGGTGCCCGCCTACCGCTGGTTCCAGTCGCTGCTGGAAGTGCAGTGCGGGCAACCGGATCCGCAGGAGCTCGCGCACCGGGTGGGTTCGCACATCTCGCGCTCCACCGATCACGCGGTCCGCCTGCTCACCCTGCTGCGCTCCGCCGACCTGGGCATCACCGATCTGCTGCTGCCCAGCGACGACCCGATGTACGCCGACTACCTGCGTGACCTGGACGCCGATATCGCCTCCACCACAAAGGAAATCGAGTCCTGCACGCTGTCGACCAGCTACGCCGAGGAGATGTTCCTCGAGCACGGCATCACCCTGACCCTGCTGCAGCGTGAGCTCGCGAACCTCTACGCCGCCCGCGACGCGCTCTACTCGCGGATGGTGGCGCGCCGCGGCGTCGGCCTGGGCCTCAGCCACGAGGGCATCGACACCGCCTTCGACATCACCGACGAATCCAGCGCCACCCTCGCCATGCTGCGCCTGCTGCCGCCGATGCTCGACGCCCTCGACACCGGCGGTGTGCTGGCCGTCGACGATATCGACGCCGCCCTCACCCCGGAAACCGCCGACAGCCTCATTCAGCTGTTCCAGAACCCGGAAACCAACACCCAGGGCGCGCAGCTCATCTTCACCACCGCCAACCGCACCCTCATCGATCGCGGCAACGGCCGCTCCCAGTCCAAACGCACCACGGTCTGGCAACTACGCCGAACCCACCAGGGCGTCTCGGAACTCTCCGCGCAGTAACCCCCGGTCAGCGCGCGGGCCGCGCCCACCCGGACCGGCCCGCGTCCGACCCCGCCTAGCATGGGTTTCATGCTGATGCAGCTCACGTTCATCCTGCTGATCGCCGGTGGCCTGGCCGTGGCGGTCATGTACTACCGCCGCGGCACCGGCGCCGCCCGCGCCGTCCCCGGCAACCCGAGCGGCACCCTGTTCAACCGCTCCCCCGTGAACCTGGAATCCGGCACCCTCTACGTCACCGGCGTCAGCCCCCGCCCCGATCAACCCGGCGAGCAGTACGTCACCCTCAGCGGCAGTATCTCCGGCCCCTCGGTGGTGGCCCACGAGGTCTACGGCCGCTTCGCCTGGGACACCTTCCAGTGGCCCGCCCCCGGCGACCAGATCCCCGTCGCCTACCCCGCCGGCAAGCCCGACCACTGGCAACTCGACCACCCCGGCGCCCGCCCCTACTTCGGCTCCCGCAAACCCAAGGGCCAGCAGTACTGATCGCGCGCGACGCTCAGCGGCGGATTGCGGCGATGCTGCCGATTCGGGGGTCGAGGGTGCCGGTGGGGCGGGGGAGGTCGGCGGTCATGGAGTTCCAGCTGCGGAATTCTGTTGTCCAGCCGATTTCTTGGAGCCAGGCCTCGACGTCGAAATCCGGGGGCGGGTTGCGAGGGGCGGAGTTCGATTCGCCGACGAAGTCTTTGAGGGCGCGGTACTGCGGGGCGTCGGGATCGACGACCATGCGGCCTGCGCCGAAACGGCTTGCGGGGGCCGACAATTCGGTGATGGTGCGGACTACACGCCGGTTCCAGTCCTGGTTCAGGTAGCCGAGGGAGCCTTCATCCACCCAGTAGGTGGGGACGTCGGGTTGGAAGCCGGTGGCCAGCAAGGGGGTTCGCCAGTCTTCGCGGAGGTCGGCGACGATGACGTGGCGCGGGCAGGTCGGGGGGACGCCGGCGGCGGCGAGGACGGGTTCCTTGAAGGCGAACAGTTCGGGGAGGTCGATTTCGTAGACGTGGACGTCCGCAGGTAGGGACATGCGGTGGGCGCGGGTGTCCAAACCTGCTCCGAGCAGGACGATTTGGCGGCAGCCCGCCTCGATCGCCTCGCGGAATCGATCGTCCACCAGGCGGACTCCGATGGTGCGGCCCTCGTAGAACTGGTCCGCGATCTCCTCCATGCGGGCCCAGCGGTCCGGTTCGAAGCCCGCGCGGGCGGCGGTCACGAATGCCGCGGCCAGGGGGTCGTTGTAGAGGCGGTCGGGGCGGAGGGATTCGCGCTCCCGGATGACGGCCACCCCGATCGCCGTCACTGCCACGCCGTCGACCGGCACTTTCGCTGCTGCCTCGGTCATGTTTTCTCCCCAGAAGATTTTTAACTTGTCGACCGGCTAGGTATCTGCCGATGGCGAAGACGCTAGGCTTCCCACTAGCCGGTCGTCAAGCAATTCTTCGCCGGTCATATGACTGGAAGGAAGCGATGGACGGGCGACGCAGCGATACCCGGGAACGGATCCGGTCGGTGGCCATGGAGCTGTTCTCCGAACGCGGGTACGAGAAGACCTCGCTGCGGGAGATCGCGGAACGGCTCGGCGTCACCAAAGCCGCGCTGTACTACCACTTCCGGACCAAGGAAGACATTGTCGCGAGCCTGTCGGAGGATCTGCGCGGCGGCATCGACGACATCGTGCAGTGGGCGCAGACCGCACCACCCGGGCGAGAACGCGCCCGCGAGATCGTGATTCGCTACGGGGCGCTACTGCACAGCCTCGGCAAGGACATGATCCGGTTCTGGCACGAGAACCAGCCCGCCTTCCGCGATCTCGGCTTCGGCACCAGCCTGCGCTACCAGTTCCGGGTACTCGCCGATCTGATGACCGCGCCCGGCAACGAACCCCTCGCCGTCTTCCACGCCCGCCAGGCATTGCTGGCGATCAGCTGGAGCCTGTCCATGATGGGCGATCTACCCCTGGATGACGACGAGAGCAATGCCGCCGCGGTCGCCATCGCCCTGGATATCCTCGAACGCATATGACCGCGAAAACCACCGGCCGCTAAGCGAAGTCGAGCGACTCCGGCTCATCGGCGTACACCCGAGCAACCTCGGCGGCCAAACTCAGCGCCTGCCGCGCCCAGCTCAGCGACGCACCGGCCAGCCCGCAGGCGGGCGAGACCAGCACCTGCTCGGCGAGCATCCGGCGCGGGAAACCCAGCCGATCGATCAGTCGCACACCGGGTTCGGCGATCTGCTGCCAGGTCACCGGCTTGGCGGGTGCGGTCGTCGGCACCAGGCCGAGCACCACCCGCTTACCGGTGTCCAGCAATTCGCCGATGGCGTCGAGTTCCCCGGTCCCGATGGTGGCCAGATCGAATCCGACCCCGGCGGCCCCGGTCTTGCGCAGGAATCCGAGCGCGGGCCGATCCGCGCAACTGTGCACCAGCACCGGCGCGGACTGCCGCCCGATCACCAGGTCCAGCACGTGCAGCGCCTCGGGTTCGGGCATGGCGCGCACCGTGTTCATGACGCTGACGGCGCGCAGCGTGCCGTCCAGCACCGCGGTCAGCCGCGGCTCGTCGAGCTGCAGGACGACCTCGGTACCCAGGCGCTTACCGACCTCCGCCACATGATTGGCGATCCCCTCGGCCAGCGACTCCGAAAGATCGCGCAGCGCACCGGAATCCGTGATCACCCGGTGCCCGCCCGGCAACTCCACCTCCGCCGCCACCGTCAGCGGACCGGCCACCTGCACCTTCACCGGATGCCCGGACCCGACGAAACCGCCTGTCTCCCAAGCCTCTTCGAGTGCGTCAAGGTCGGATCGCAGCAGATCGTGCGCACGACGCGACACCGCGCCGGGACGGACCGCGAGCCGGTAGCCGCGGGTGGTGCTGTCGAACCGCATGTCCACCAGCAGTTCCGACACCCGGCCGACCATATCCGCGCCGACACCGCGCGCGGGCAGCTCCACCAGATGCGGCAATTCACCCAGCTCGCCGACGACGGTGGTGGCGGCCTCGCGCGGATCGGCGCCCGGCCAGGAGCCCACGCCGGTCGCGATACCGCCGCGCAGCACGCCCGCGGTCGTGTCGTCAGTCATCCAGGTCGCCCCGATCGATTCGGCTCCACGACTTCGAAACCTGTGTCCGCCAACATGTCTTCACCATCGACCGGGCGACCGCGAGGTCACTCGTCGACATCGCCGGATTCGCCGGGATCATCGTTCGAATTCGCGTACCAGTCCCAGCAGGTCGTGTTCACGAACCAGTCCCAGGTGGCCCCGGCCAACTCACCGGACTGCGCCGCACCCGCGGCGATCCGACCACGCTCGGTGTAGGAGGTGACGGGGACCGACGCGCGGACGCGGGCGGCGGGGTCCGGGCCCGGTTCCGCCGACGGCTCCTCGGCCTGATCGTCCGAATCCGGTTCCGCCGCATCGGTTTCGAGCTCGTCAGCGACATCGTCCGCCGAACCCCGGGTCAACCCGGAGCCGGTGCGTCCGTGCCACGGCTTGCGCGGAGACCGCCGGGGCCGCAGCGCCGCCGGTTGCGCCAGATCACTGCGCCACACGGTGCGATCCGCCGCACCCGATCGACTCTGTTCCGACACATATGACTTCGCGCGCAGGCGCGAGCGGCGTTCCGTCACCGGGCGGTATCCGAGACCAGTTCGCTTGCGTACGAATGTCTTTCACGTTCGGTCCCGGAGATGGTGCCGCTGCCGAGCACTTCGTCACCGGCCTCGTCCGGGCGGTAGAGCACCACCGCCTGGCCACGAGCCACACCGGTCAGCGGCTCCCGCAACCGCACCACCAGGCCTCCGTCGACGGCCTCGACGACCGCGGCCGCGAGCCCGCCGTGCGCGCGCACCTGCACGACGCATTCGATGGCGCCGCTGGGCGTTTCGCCGGAGGTCCAGATGGCGCGGTCAGCCAGCACCGTCCACACCTCGAGGTCCGCGGCGGAACCGACGCGCACCACACCGGAATCCGGGTCGATATCGGTGACATAGCGCGGCTTGCCGTCGGCGGCCGGACCGGGCAGGCCCAGCCCCTTGCGCTGACCGATGGTGAAGCCGTGCACGCCTTCGTGATCGGCGAGCTTGGTCCCGTCGGCGTCGAGCACCGCACCGGGCCGGATGCCGATCTTCGCGCCCAGGAACGCCTGGGTGTCACCGGAGGGGATGAAGCAGATGTCGTGGCTGTCGGGCTTGCTGGCCACGGCCAGCCCGCGCTCTGCGGCCTCGGCGCGGATCTGCGGCTTGGGAGTGTCACCGACCGGGAACATGGCGCGCGAGAGCTGCTCTGCGGTCAGCACCGCGAGCACGTAGGACTGGTCCTTGTCGGGGTCCACGGCACGACGCAGCACGCCGTCCTCGAGCCGCGCGTAGTGCCCGGTGACCACGGCGTCGAAACCGAGCGCCACCGCACGATCGGCCAGCGCCGAGAACTTGATCTTCTCGTTGCAGCGCAGGCACGGGTTGGGGGTCTCACCGGCGGCGTACGCGGCGACGAAGTCGTCGATCACGTCCTCCTTGAACCGGTCCGCGAAATCCCAGACGTAGAACGGGATTCCGAGCAGATCGGCGGCCCGGCGGGCATCGCCGGAGTCCTCCTTGGAGCAGCAGCCCCGCGAACCGGTCCGCAGGGTGCCCGGGTTCGCCGACAGCGCCAGGTGCACGCCGACCACCTCGTGACCGGCGTCGACAGCCCGGGCGGCAGCCACCGCAGAATCGACGCCACCGCTCATCGCGGCAAGTACTCGCATCTAGAAGCCTCCCTTCGCTCCGGCCATTCCGGCCGCCTTCGCCCGCTCCACCACCTGCGGCAGCGCCGCCAGCAGGGCATCGATATCGGCGTCGGTCGAATTGTGTCCCAATGAGAATCGCAGTGATCCGCGCGCCAGTCCCGGTTCCACACCCATGGCCAGCAGCACATGGGAGGGTCCGGCCACACCGGCGTTGCACGCGGATCCGGTCGAGCATTCGATGCCGGCGGCGTCGAGCAGCATCAGCAGCGAATCGCCCTCGCAGCCCGGGAAAGTGAAGTGGGCGTTGCCCGGCAGCCGCCGATCGCCGGTGGTGCCGTTGAGGATGGCGTCGGGCACGATCTCGCGGACCCCGCTGATGATCCGGTCGCGTAGTCGCTCCAGTTCGGCGGTGCGGATCACCAATCCGTCGACGGTCTCGCGCAGCGCCGCGGCCAGTCCCGCCGCCGCGGGCACATCCGAGGTGCCCGAACGCAGATCCCGCTCGTGCCCGCCGCCGTGCAGCATCGGCACGGCGGGCACCTGCCTGCCCAGCAGCAGCACACCCGACCCGTGCGGGCCGCCGACCTTGTGACCGGCGAAACTCGCTGCGGCCAAACCACTCTCAGCAAAATCGATGGGCAGCTGCGCGGCCGCCTGCACGGCGTCGCTGTGCATGGGGACCTCGAATTCCTGCGCCACCGCGGCCAGTTCCCGGATCGGCTGAATGGTGCCGACCTCGTTGTTGGCCCACATCACGCTCACCAGCGCGGTGTCCTCGGCGTGCGCGGCCAGCGCCTCGCGCAGCGTGCGCGGCGAGACCACACCGTCGCCGTCGCATTCCAGCCAGGTGATCTGCGCACCCTCGTGCTGTTCGAGCCATTCGACGGTGTCGAGCACCGCGTGGTGTTCGACCGCGCTGACCAGAATCCGGGTCCGGCGCGGGTTCGCGTCCCGGCGCGCCCAGTAGATTCCCTTGACCGCGAGATTGTCGCTCTCGGTGCCGCCCGAGGTGAAGATCACTTCCGAGGGTCGCGCGCCCAGCCCCGCCGCGATCGACTCCCGAGCCTCCTCCAGCAACCGTCGCGCCGCCCGCCCCGATCCGTGCAGCGAGGAAGCATTGCCGGTCAGCCCCAATGCGCGGCACATCACCTCGACCGCGACCGGGAACATGGGTGTTGTGGCCGCGTGGTCGAGGTAGACCGTCTGGGCAGTGCTTGGACCCGGGAAAGCCGACATCATGACCGGTAAAGCCTAACCCATCGCTGACCTGCGCAACCTCGGGGTAGCCCCCGGCCGCCTAGCAATCCTCCACGCTTCCGTACACCCCGGACACAACCGACCGACCGCCCCGGAGATTCCCGCGCACCGGGTGCCGGGGAATCCCGCTGGGAGCGGCCGGAAGTCGGCCTCGAACCGGATACCGGCCAGCCAGCCAACGACAACGTGGCGGTGCCCTTTCGGGTCACCGCCACGTGGCCGGGTCACTCAGCTGGCGGGCGCAGGCGCGGGCGGCGAGAGCAGGTCGCTGGCGAACTGGAACAGGGCCGCGGCGGCGACGGGGCCGCCGATCAGGATGGTGCCGGCCACGGCGCCGATGGCGCCCGCGGCAGCACCGGTGACCAGGCAGCCGCCGATCGCGCCCGGAACCGTCAGGGTGCCGATGGTGGCGACGGTGGCTCCGGCGCCGAGGATGGCCCCGCCCGCGATGCAGCCGATGGTCGCGCCGATCGCGGTGCCGATCAGGGTGCCGACCGCCACGCCGACGGTGACCGCGCCGGACAGGTTGGTCAGCGCCTGGTTGAAGTTCGGGTTGGCGGTGGCGTCGACGTCCTTGGCGGTGGCGTCGACGCTCTTGTCGGCGGCGATGTCCTTGGCGGCGGCGATGTCCTTGATCGTCGGCGTGTCCGCGGCGAGCGGCTGACCGGACAGCGGGTCGACGTTCGGCGTCAGCGTGGCGGTGTTGCCGTCGATCTTGGCGGCGATCGGGTAGGTCTTACCGTTGTTCTGGTAGCTCATCGGCAGGGTGGCGACAGCCGCGCCCTTGCTGTCGAGAATCTGGAACAGGTTGTCCTTGACCGACATCGAGCCCGCGGCGGTGGTCAGGACCACGGCGTGATCGACGACGCTGGCCTGGTACTGAATGCCGGGAGCGATATCCGTGGCGACCGAGGGGCTGGCGGGATCCGCATAGGCGGAGTTCGCGGTGACAGCGGTGATCGACAGAGCCGCAACGGCAATGGTGGCGGTCGCAGCGACATTACGGAATTTCATCTGGGATCTCTCCTCGGTACTTCGGAATTGCATCGAACATCGGCATGAGGTGCCGCGCGCAGAGTTGTGCCCGAAATGCACACTCGGCGAGTTGATTTCAATGAATTACACGAGCGTTCTTGTCGGGCGTTGCCAATCATGTGGGGGTAGCCCGACGTTGTCAAACCGAGTCGGAAGAGAGTGACGGGCGCCGCAGTCGAGAGCAGATGCACACTGCTGGCCTGCAGTTATGTCACCGAAACACGTCGGATATCAGCGCGAAACATAGTGCACGAGAACGGCTTACCGACGGGTTCCTTACGGTATCCAATCGGGCCCAGATTAAATCTTGACGTCTTTCTGAGCCGCGCCGCATCCCGAAGATTCTTGTAGTCTGCGAGGGCCGCGACGGGGATGGCCACTAGCAATTCGAATTCCCCCTACCCGTCCCACAATTGGGATGCGGCGAAATCCAACGTCGTCCCTGGCGCGCCCCTCATGCGCCGCGGGCGATCTGGGTACCGGTGGCTCTCCGCCGATCGACCACCGATCAGCGGAGAGCCACCGGCGAAACAATTGCCGCAGTGGCGAGATCAGCCTCTTTTCGGCACCGCGGCTGTCAGGAGAGCTTCGAGTTCCGCGGCGACCTGATCGAGCGGGTCCATGGTGCGGGTGACGCGGCACAGGACGATGGCGCCCTCGATGGCCGAAAGGGTCAGATTGGCAAGGCTTTCCGTACGGGTCGGCGGAATGCCTGCGGCGGCGAGGGAGGTGGCGAGGGCGGTGCGCCAGCGGATGAGGATTTCGGCGACCTCGGGGTGGAGGGCGCGGTCGTCCTCGGTGCCGCCGACGGCCACCGCGATGGCGGGGCAGACGGCCTGGAAGTCTCCGGCGGAGAGCAGTTTTCGCCAGAATTCCACCAGGCGGCGCAGTGCCTGTTCGGGGCTGTCGGACGCCGAGTCCTCGATGAGGGTGGCAATGGCGTCGGCGGCCAGGCCGAGGCTTTCGCTGAGCAGTTGGCGGCGGCCGCCGGGGAAGTGGTGGTAGACCGAGCCGCGGGGCGCGCCGGTGCGGGCCAGAACGGCGTCGATGGTCACTCCGGCGGAGCCGCGTTCCCGCAGCAGGGCCACACCGCCCAGCAGCATGCGGCGTTTGGTCTCACCTCGGACGGCCACGGCTAGGCCTCCGCGGCCGCTTTGACGGCGGTCAGGTTGGCGCGCATATTGCGTTCCCACTCCGTCAACCGATTGGCGACGATGCGGGCCTCCTTGTCCGGCATGGCGGTGATGGCCACGTTCAGGCCCGACGGCCCGGGACCCATGCGGCCCCACTGCCGCACGATCACGCCGGAGCTGCCGGGGTCGATCTCGAAACCCCAGGTGGCGCTGACACCCTGCGGGCCGTACACCGCCCACACCCAACGACGTTCCGGCTCCACCTCGACGACCTCGCACTCCGTGCTCCACGCGCCGAGCGCGCTGTGCTGATTGGTGCCGCAGAACTTCGCACCCAGCTCGACGTGGTCCGCGCCGCCGAGCCATTCGACGGTCTCGAGTTCCTCGGAGACCCGCGACGGCAGTGCGATATCGGTGATCAGCGCCCAGGCCTGCGCGGGAGTACACGAAACCCGTTCGGAAACTTCGACGGTCGGTTGGTCGCGGTAGCGCACGGTGAGCCTTTCGGGGTTCCCAACGAGACTTTCTATGGTCTATAACATAGAACATGGTCGAAGTGGATTCCAGCCCGAAAGCGCTGCAGGTCGGCGTCGTCATCGAACCCCGCCTGCCGGGCGCGGCCGAATTCGCCGTGGAGGCCGAGAAACTCGGGGTCTCCTCACTGTGGGTGCCGGAGGTGTGGGGCTACGACGCCCTCACCGGGCTCGCATACCTGGCCGCCAAGACCACCTCGATCGGCTTGGGCACCTTCGTCGTTCAGCTCGGGTCCCGCTCCCCCGCGCTGCTGGCCACCTCGGCGCTGAGCCTGCAGGAGCTCTCCGGCGGGCGCTTCAAACTCGGCATCGGCGTCTCCGGGCCGCGTGTCATGGAGGGCTGGCACGGGGTGCGATTCCGCAAACCCGTTGCCACCACTCGCGAAACCATCGAGATCCTGCGCATCATCAGCCGTGGTGAACCACTGAGCTACGACGGGGACGTCTACCAACTCCCGCTGCCCGACAGCGCCGGACGCGCCCTGCGGCCACTGGTCGCCCCTCGCGACGTGCCGGTCTACGTCGCCTCCATGGGCCCGGCCAACCTGCGACTCACCGGTGCGGCCGCCGACGGCTGGCTCGGCAACGCCTTCATCCCCGAGGCCGCCGGAGTCTTCCTCGACCCGCTGCGCGAGGGCGCGCAATCCGCCGGGCGCACCCTGGCCGATCTCGACCTGGTCGCCCCGGTCGCCGTCGAATTCGCCGACGACGAAGCCGATGCGGCGCAACGCATTCGACGCCACGCCGAGGGCTACGCCTTCACCATCGGCGCGATGGGCGCGGCCGGACGCAACTTCTACAACGAGGCCTTCACCCGCCTCGGCTACGGCCCGGCGGTGGAACGGGTCGCCGAACTCTGGCAGTCCGGCAATCGCGACGAAGCCCGCCGCGCCGTGCCCCTCGAACTCGGCAGCCACACCAACCTGGTCGGCTCACCGGACACCATCGCCGACCGCGTCACCCGCTACCGCGAAGCCGGAATCTCCACCCTGCTCGCGAAGATGGAAACCCCGTTCGAGGACCAAATCGTCACGCTGCGCAGACTTCTCGACGTGGTGAACGCCTGACAGCACGCGAAAACCGCCCCGGCCACCGGGGGAAGACGGTGTGCCGGGGCGGTTTTCGCGGCTACTACACGGTCGCGGACGGAACCTCGACCGCGGCCTGACGGACCGCGCCGGTGCCGATCGCGGCGATGTTCTCCGAGCCGTGGATGACATCGGTGAAGGCGCGCTCGGTGGCATCGTCCTCGATGGCGCGCGCACAGCGGCGAGCCAGCTCGAAGCGGTCGGAGCCGGGAGTCTCGAGCGGCTGCAGCACGATCTCGGCCACCACACCGCGCGAGCGCAGCACCCGCTTGATGGAATCGCCGAGCGAGTCGACGCCGACGAACCCTGCGACCGTGGACAATTCGCCGGTCCGGTCCAGGTAACGCAGCCGGATCGGCTGCACCGCGACACCGGTGTCGACGGCCGCCTGGAACAGCGCGGGACGCAGGCTGCCGTGCGCACGACCGCACCAGGTGGTGCCCTCGGGGAAGAACCCGATGCGCTCACCGGCGGTCAGGCGCGCGGCCATGGTGGCGATGACGTCGGGCAGCGCGCGCAGGCGTTCGCGTTCGATCGGGATGACGCGGACCTTCTTGGCGATATTGCCGAGCATCGGCCACTCGACCAGGTCGGCACGGGCGACGAAGCTGGTGGGCTCCACCACGGTCAGCGCGACGATATCGGTCCAGCCGATATGCCGAGACGCCACCAGGACGCCGCCCTCGGGAACCTCGGGGCCGCGGTTGTCGACGATGCGCACCCGAATTCCGCAGCAGGCCAGCAGGGCTCGCGCGTAGTGACGCTGCAGGGTGGGACGGCGCCGCGCGGGCGTCGCCAGACGGGCGAACGGGAAGCTGACCAGCACCCCGGCGACACCGGTCAGGCGGGCGAGCACCCGCAGCGTGCCGGCCTCGTCGGGCGAGTCGACACAGGAAGCGCCACAGGGGCTATGCGGCATCCAGGAGTGTGCGTGTGCCGGTGCGGGAGGACAGTCCAGTCCCGTGGCGGCGGGCGAGAGCAGTGCGGGCATCATCGGGCATCACCGTGCGTCCAGGCTGTTGGCCGCGCCCTGCAGGCGCTCCAGGTAACGGGTGTTGATGGTTTCCAGACCGAGCAGCGCCACGAAATCGGCGACCGCGAAGTCCGGGTCGTGTGCGGGCTCGCCGCAGATCTGGGCACCCAGCCGCAGGTAGCCGCTCAGCAGCGGCGGCAGCTTCGGGCGGGCGGGAGCGGTCAGCTCGTCGAGGGTGCGGCCCTCGACGACCACCGGGTTGTACGGGCGCACATGGCGTTCCGTCTCCAGTGCGTGCTTGCGCAGCAGCATGTCGCGGACGCCGCGCACGTTCACGCCGGGCTCGTCCTCGGGATTCATCCGCATCGGGACCGATACGCAGCCCATCACCCAGTCGTAGCCGGTGAGCTGGATGTAGTGCAGGATGCCCGCCCACATCAGGGTGAGCACCGAACCGTTGCGGTGATCGGGCACCACGCAGGCGCGACCCATCTCGACGATCCGGTTGCCGGCGGGATCCAGTGCGGCCAAATCGAATTCGGTGGCGCTGTAGTAGCCGCCCGCGGCGGTCACCTTGTCCGGCGGCAGCATGCGGTAGCAGCCGACGAACTGCTCGGTGAGCTCGTCGCGCACCAGCAGGTGGTCGCAGTGATCGTCGAAACGATCGGCGTCCATACCGGTTCCGTTGTCGGGGATGGTGAATCCCGGCTCGTTGGCGAACACCTGGTAGCGCAGCCGCTGCGCGGCCTCGCGGTGTTCGGCATCGGAGGAGACGACCAGCGAGTACTGGGAGCGTCCCGTCGTGCGCGGCGCGACAGGGGCGGGTGCGGAACCAGCGGTGAGCAGGCTGGAATTCGACGCTGCCGTGGTGGTCATGGCTTGATCAAGCCAGTCCCAGAATGCATCGGGGCGAAGGTCGGATTACCTGCCGATGCCAGTCCGGTGAACGCGACAAAGACCGCCCCCGGAGTTCATCCGAGCGTCTATAAACGTTCCCTACCAGGACAAACGCTCGTATCCTGGCTGGGTACCGACGCCCTCGAGAGGGAGCTTCACACCCCTGCACGAGCGGTCGTGACGAGCGGAAGACGTTAGCGTACGCCCCCATTCCGAAGCTTGCATCGACCGGGGTCCAATTCTGGAACGATGCCCTTCAACTCGAGTGGGAGCGGCAGGTCATCTCCGGAAAAGCAGCGCGGTGTCACCGAATTCGTGCCACAGATATCCCGAGTCGAGCGCCGCCGCGTACGCCTCCCGCACCACCTCGGCCCCGGCCACCGATTCCAGCAGATGCAGATGCGATGCCCCCGGCGCGTGCCATCCGGTGATCAGCCCGTCCACCGCCCGGGCCGGACGGTCCCCGTCGAGCACCAGATCGGTCCAGCCCGCCCGCGCCCGCACCAGACCCGTGGCGGCCGTGGCGGATTCGAGGGCGCGGGTCACGGTGGTGCCCACCGCCACCACCCGGCCGCCCGCCGCGTGCGTGGCATTCACCAGCCCGGCCGTCATCTCCGGCACCGCGAAGCGTTCGGGACTCGGCGGCTCACCGGTCTCCGGTGAGGACACCCCGGTGTGCAGCGTGATCGGCGCGAGGCCCACCCCGCCCGCGACCAGCTCGGTCACCAGGGCGGCGGTGAAAGGCCGCCCGGCGCTGGGCATTTCCGCACTGCCCGGCTCGATCCCGAAGACGGTGCGGTAGTAGGACGCCGACCAGCGCTGCGGCACATACGAATAGGTGATCGGACGGCCGTACGCCGCCAGTAGCGCCCGCACCTCGGTATCCACCTCGGCGACCCACAGCCGGGTCCCGCCGGGCAGCCACGGTTCGCGCAGGACGGCGGCATGACCGTCCGGAAGCGCCACCCGGACATCGGATTCCAGCGCTTGCCCGCCCCACGGCGTCCCGCGCGGATCGCGCACCTCGACCACCCAGCGCCCGTCGTCCAGCCAGGTCGAGAAGTGCAGCACCGCCGCCGCACCCCGCACCGTCACGTCCAGGGCGGCGCTCAGCATCGCCGAATTGTTCACCACCACAAGATCTCCGGGCCGCAGATACGAGCCCAGTTCCCGGAAGCGGGCATGCGTGACCGTTCCGGCGTCGCACACCATCAGGCGGACTTCGTCGCGCGCCAGCCCCCTGGCCTCCGGCGGACTGGTCGCCGAACGGTCCGCGGGCAGCCGGAACTCGACGGTGTCGGTTCCGAGGGTCATGACGCCACCGGCACTTCCGAAGCGAGATAGCGGCCGCTCGGTGGTCGCGAGTGGAACAGTCGCAGCAGCGCGGGCACCACGGTCTCCGGTTCGGGGCGATCGGAGATGTCTTCGCCGGGGAAGGCCGCCTGATGCATCTCCGTGCGCATATCCCCCGGATCGACGCTGTAGATGTGCAGCGTGGGTTGCTCGGCGGCAAGGACATTGGTGAGCTGATCGAGGGCGGCCTTGGACGCGCCGTAGCCGCCCCAGCCCTCGTAGCCGCCGATCGCGGCATCCGAGCTGATATTGGCCAGCACCCCGTCGCGCTCACGCAGCAGCGGCAGGGTCAGCTGGATGACCGCCAGGGGCGCAATCACATTCGTGTCGAGCAAGGCGGCCAGCTCGTCGAGGGGATAGTTAGCCAGCGGCGGCAGCGGGCTCGGACCCAGGGCGCTGGCATTGTTGACGACCAGATCCAGCGGACCGGCCCCGATCGCCTGAGCCAGGAGTTGCCGGTGCGCGGGATCGGCGATATCGCCCGCGACGACGGTGGCTCCGGTGGCGGCCTGGACTTCGTCGAGGCGGTCCTTACCGCGAGCGGTGAGGATCAGCTCCCAATCGTGTGCGGCCAAGGCGAGCGCCAGCGCCCGCCCCAGCCCTGCTGATGCCCCGGTGATCAGGGCTCTCTTCTTGTTCTCGGACATACCGCCATGGTTCAACCTGAACCTCAGTTCAGGTCAAACGTCTTTCACCCACAGCGATATCAGGCGTTCTCCTTGGCGAAGCCGCGAGCCCCGATGGTCATCAGGATCAGCGCCAGCGCGACCGTC
Organism: Nocardia sp. NBC_00511; assembly: GCF_045161165.1. Taxonomy (NCBI): domain Bacteria; kingdom Bacillati; phylum Actinomycetota; class Actinomycetes; order Mycobacteriales; family Nocardiaceae; genus Nocardia; species Nocardia sp. NBC_00511. The sequence goes on along the minus strand of NZ_CP107849.1, from coordinate 300,621 downwards.
ACGGCGGTGCCGACGTACACGTCCGAGGAACCCAGATCGCCGCGGAACAGGGCACGGGCCGCGTCCACGGTGTGCGAGAACGGATTCACCTTCGCGATGTTCTGCAACCAGGCCGGGCCCAGCGTCATGGGCAGCAGGATGCCCGACAGCAGCATGATCGGCACCGAGAAGGAGTTCAGCACCGAGGCGAGGGTGGATTCCTGCTTGGCCCACAGGCCCAGCGCGTAGGAGGCCGACGCCAGTCCCGCCGACATCACCGCGATCAACGCGATCGCCAGCACGGTACCCAGCGGGGCCGGGCGCAGCCCGAACGCCGCCATCGCCACCGCGATCAACACCGAGGCCTGCACGATCAGCAGCGTCACATCCTTGAGGACGCGGCCGACCAGCAGTGAACCGCGCGCCGCCGGGGTGACCCGCTGCCGTTCCACCACGCCCGCCCGCAGCTCCGACACGATCGAGAAGCCCGCGAAAGCCGAACTGAACAGGCCCAATTGGATGATCAGCGCGGGCGTCAGAATCTTCCACGGATCTGCCTCCGGGCCCAGCGAGGGCGCGATGCCCTTCACCAGCGGGCCGAACAGCACCAGGTACAGGACCGGCTGCGCCAGCCCGATCATCACCCAGACCGGGTTGCGCAGGTTGGCGCGCAGCTGCGCCCAGTAGATCAGTCCGGTGTCGCGCAGGAAGGTCATGACCGGTCTCCTTCACGGAGGGAACGCCCGGTGAGCGTGAGGAATACGTCGTCGAGGCTCGGTCGCTTCACGGTCAGCGAGCCCGGGGTGATGCCGCGCGCGCCGAGCGCCTGCAACAGCGGAACCACCGCGGCGTCACCGTGTTCCACCGTCAGGTGCACGAGAGACTTTCCGGCATGGCCGTTCTCGTTTCCGGTGGTGAGACGCTGCCGGACGTCGAGGACCTCGTCGGCGATCCGCAGTGCGAGTTCCGCGCTGTCGCTGGCGATTTCGAGGCTGATCACGTCACCGGAGATGCGGCGCTTGAGCTCGTCCGGGGTGCCCTCGGCGACGATGGCGCCGTGGTCCATCACCAGGATCCGATCACACAGCGCGTCGGCTTCCTCCAGGTAGTGCGTGGTCAGCACGATGGTGGTGCCCTCGTCGCGCAGCCGCCGGATGTGATCCCACAGGTTGGCGCGGCTCTGCGGATCCAGGCCGGTGGTCGGCTCGTCGAGATAGACCAGGGTGGGGTGGTGCACCAGGCCGAGCGCGATATCCACCCGGCGGCGCTGACCACCGGAGAGCTGTCCGCACTTGCGGCCTTCGAGGCCGTCGAATTCGAGGGCCTTGGCCAATTCCGCGGTACTGCGCCGTGCTTCGTCCTTGGACAGCCCGAAGAGCCGGGCCTGCAACATCAATTCGTCGGCGACCAGTTCCAGTTCATTGGTCGAACCGCCCTGCGGGACATAGCCGATGCGGGAGCGCACGGTGCGCGCTTCGGTGCGCAGGTTCGCGCCGACCACGGTGGCCTCGCCCGCGGTCGGAGCCAGCAGCGTCGAGATCATCCGCAGCGTAGTGGTCTTGCCCGCCCCGTTCGGACCGAGCAGACCGATGATCTCCCCGGGGCGCACCTCGAAGTCGATCCCGGAGACCGCCTGCACATCACCGGTTTTGGTTCGGAAGGTCCGTGCCAGCCCGCGTACCCGGATCACCGGTTCGGCGGGCCCACCGGAACCGGGAGTAGTCGTTTCCACCCGACCAACGTAGGAACAACCCTCGATCCGCGCCAGCCTCCGGCCATATCCGCACCCGTGCGCAGTGACCTCCACCGTGCACGAACGAGCCGCCCGGGCAGGGGCCGGGCGGCTCGTTCGGTTCGGGTCGATCGGTCAGGCCGCTACTTTTTCCCGCTTGGAATTCTTTGCGGCGGTGTCCTTCTGGACCTCGGCGAAGCCGGGGCGGCCACTGCCGATGAAGGCGACCAGCCAGGAGAAGACGGCAGCGAAGCGGTTGCGGAAGCCGACCAGGTAGAACAGGTGGACCGCCAACCAGGTGAACCAGGCCAGCAGACCGCCGAACTTCACCTTGTCGTTGAGCTTGGTGACGGCGCTGAAACGGCTGATCACCGCCATGCTGCCCTTGTCCCAGTAGACGAACGGGGTGGCGGCCTGCTTCTTGCCGCGAATGATGTCGGCGACGTGGCGGCCCTCCTGCATGGCCACCGGCGACTGGCCGGGGTAGCCGTTGAGGAAGGTCATGTCGCCGATGGCGAAGATGTCGGCGTGCCCGCCCACGGTGCAGTCCGGGTTGATGAGAAGCCGTCCGGCACGGTCGGTCTCACAGCCGGTGGCCTCGGCCAGCACCTGCGCGAACGCACCGGCCGACACGCCCGCCGACCACACCACGGTCTCGGCGGCGATACCGCGCTCCACCCCGTCCTTGCTCTTGACGGTGACCTTGCCGTCCTCGATATCGGTGACGAAGGTGTCCACCAGCACCTCGACGCCGACGCGGGTCAGCGACTCCCGCGCGTACTCCGACAGGTTGCCACCGAACGGGGGCAGCACCACACCGGCACCCTCCACCAGGGTGACCGTATCTTCCTGGTGGTAATACCTTTTCGCGAGTTCCTTCAGCTGTCCGGCGACCTCGACACCGGTCGCACCGGCGCCCACCACCACGAAGCTCAGCAACCGGCGGCGGGTTTCGGGGTCCGCGTCCTTGGCCTGCTCGAACACCCGCTGGATCTGCGCGCGCAGCGCCTTCGCGTCGTCGATGGTCTTGAGCGAATAGGTCTTGTCCGCGAAATCGTCACGGCCGAAATAGGACTGGCTCGCACCGGTCGCGGCGATCAACTTGCCGTACCGAATCTTGCGCGGCCCGTCGGCGGTCTCATAGGTCACCACCGCGTTGGCGGCGTCGATGGCGGTCACCTTGCCCAGGCGCGCCTCGCCGTTGCGGTGCTTACGGATGATGTTGCTGATGGGCGGCGCGATCTCGTCCGACGCCAGCACACCGGTCGCAACCTGGTAGAGCAGGGGCTGGAATAGGTGCTCGGGCGTACCCGAGATCAAGACGTACCGGACCCCCGACTTGTTCAGCTGCTTTGCGGCGGCAAGACCACCGAAGCCCGAACCGACGATGACGACATCTGCGGTTTCGATGCCCGCCTCCACGTTGTACATGACTGCTCCCTTCTGTCATGACTAACCGTGATTCGGAACGCTCTTGTTCCAGGGGTCAGGGCGCATAATCAAGATGACTCTTATCTACGTTGATCATGAATGGGAGATGTGCCGTGGAGCTGCGCCAACTCGCCTACTTCGTCGCGGTGTGCGAGGAGCTGAGCTTCAGCCGGGCCGCGAGCCGCTGCTTCATCTCGCAGTCGGCAATCAGCCACCAGATCGCCCGACTCGAACGCGACCTCGGCGTGAACCTGTTCGAACGCTCGACCCGCTCGGTCGTCCCCACCGACGCGACCACTCGGCTACTTCCCCTTGCGAAGCAAATGCTGAGTCTGGAATCCGCCATTCGCGCAGCTGTACGGGCCTCCGGGCCGCGCATTCGCTTGGCCGCCAATATGAGCTTCGCAACTAGATCGCTGTCCGCGATCGCCGGTGCGCGCGAGGCGCATCCGGGCGCGGAGATCGAATTCGTCATCAAGCCGTTCCGGCAGCGCATCCAGGCGGTCGCCGACGGGGACTGTGACCTTGCTCTCATCCGGGGGTCCGTCGACCAACCCGGACTCGAGGTGGAGAAGCTCTGGGTCGAGGATCTCGTCCTCGCCACCTCCACCGCGCACCCGCTCGCCGGACGCGACAGCGTCACCCTGACCGACCTCGGCGCGTACCCGCTACTACTCCCGCCGGAATCGGATCAGGTGCTGCTGCACAATGTCGTGCGCGCCGCCTTCGCGGATCTGCCGACCGGTCCGGCCTACGGTCCGCCCATTCCCCTCGACCACACCGCGACGATGGAGTTGATCAACCGGCCCGACGCCTGGACCATCCTGTACGCCGACAGCCAGACCGAGGGGATCGCGACGCTGCACCTCGCCGGGCATCCGCTGCGCATCCCGGTTTCGGCGGTCACCCGCAGCGACGGCAGGCGCTCGCCGATCCTCGATACCCTGCTGGCCGCGCTGCACTGCTCGTGAAACCCGCACGCGGTGGGGCGAATACGAGCTAGCGGTGCGGGTGGGCGGTGGCGTAGGCCGCCAGGCCCGCGGCGAAAGAATCGAACATCGGGGCCAGGACGCGGTCGGTGAACAGGCGCTCGATCGGGCGCAGTGCGGGGACCGGATCGAGGTGCACCTGCCAGGTGAGGGCGCAGTGCCCGGCGTCCAGGGGTTCGAAGGCGATGTCCTCGATCATGCGGTGGGCCAGGCCGATCGACATGGCGTCGGAGCTGAAGGCGAAGCGGCGGCCGGGTTCCCAGGCCAGGAAGCGTTCGCGCACGGTGATCCAGCGCAGGTGGATGTCGCGGATCGCGCCGGGACCGAACGGCGGCGGCGAGTGCCAGGTGGTGGCGCGGTAACCCTGCGCCCATTCCCGTTGCCCCTCACCGGTTGCCAGGACTTCGAAGGTGCGCTCCGCTGAGGCCGCGACCGTGCGATCGGTGCGCAGGTGCACGCGCATGGCGTCGATATCGGTGAGCCCGCTCGGGTGTCCGGCGAACATCATTTCGCGGCAACCAGATTGCGGGTGACCCGGATCGTGGTGCGGCGAGGCAGCATTCGGGGCAGCCGGGCCGAGAGCCGGTTGACGAAACCGGAGACCGCGCTCGGGGGCGGAGTGCGGCGATCCAGGGCGCGCAGGGCGGTGGCGACCACCTGCTGTGGGGTCTGACGGCTGCCGACGCTCGCGGATTCGCCTGCGATATCGAAGAATTCAGTGTCGGTCGCGCCGGGGCAGACGGCGACCGCGGTGACGCCGGAGCCTTCCAGTTCACCCCAGAGCGCCTCGGTGAACGACAGTACGAACGCCTTCGTCGCGCCGTAGACCGCCATGAACGAGATGGGCTGGAACGCGGCGGTCGAGGCGATGTTCACGATGACGCCGCGGTCGCGGGTGACCATGCCGGGCAGGACGGCGTGCGTGAGTTCGGCCAGCGCGGCCACATTCACCGCGATCTCCTCGCGCACCCGCTCGGCGGTGTGGTCGGCGAGCGCGCCGTGCGAGGCGAATCCGGCGTTGTTGACCAGAATGCCGACCGGATTCAGCGGGTCCGCGAGCACGGCGGCGACGCGGCTCACCTCGGTGGGCACCGACAGGTCGGCGGCCAGGACCCGGACCGCCACACCGTGTTCGGCGTGCAGGCGGTCGGCGAGTTCGCGCAATCGGGATTCGCGGCGGGCGACCAGGATCAGGTCGCAGCCGCGTTCGGCCAGGGCGGTGGCGAAGGCCAGGCCGATGCCACTGCTCGCGCCGGTGACGAGGGCGGTGGCCGGATGCCAGTTCTGCATGTCTCCTCCTAGGTGAACAGGTGTTCAGCTATGTATAGTGAACAGCTGTTCAGTGATTCCTGTCAAGGAGGAGATTCCATGCCGCAGGCCCGCCAGCGCCGAACCCGCGGAGAAGGCGACCAGCTGCGCGGCGAACTCGTCGCCGCCGCCATCGACCTGCTGCTGCAACCCCAGGCACTGCCGACCCCGTCGCTGCGCGCCATCGCCCGTAAGTCCGGCGTCGCCCCCAGCGCGGTCTACATGCACTTCGACTCCCAGGACGCCCTCGAATACGCGGTCACCGCCGAGCTCTTCGACCGCCTGCGCTCCACCCTCGACGCCGCCGACCCCGTCGACGCCGCACCTGCGACCCGCCTGCGCGCCCTGCTCGACGCCTACCTCGACTGGGCCGAAAACCAGCCCGGCGCATACCAATTGCTCTTCGAACGCCCCGACCCGACCGACAGTGCGGGCACGGGCCCCGGCCTGGATCTCCTCGACCGGCTCGCCCAGACCCTGCCCGCCTCAGCCCGATCGGACGCCCCCACCCGCGCCATGCAGGTGTGGTGCGCCATCCACGGCGTCGCCTCCCTGCGCATCCACAAGCCCTCGGCGCCGTGGACCCGGACCGCCGGATCCGACGCCTGGGCGCTGGTCGAACGTGTCGCGGGATTCGCCGACGCCGACTGACCGGGCCAACAGCGGACTCCCCCAACGGATTCGACCGATTTCACAGAACCCAGCCGCCGGGCGGGAGAGGCCCGGATCACCGCCGCGGCTGCCGACGACTGCGCCCGCGGATCGGAACGCCCGCGCGGACTCGAGCCGAGCTGTCACCGTGACGGCATCGAGGAAGCCGCGGGGACATGCGGATTCGAGCGGCGGCGGGCGGGAAATCGTCCTACGCTGTGGCCGTGGGGAAAGATGACATGCGGGCATCCGACGCGGACCGCGAGCAGATCGTGAACAGGCTCCGGCTGGCCATGGACGAGGGGCGGATCTCGCTGCACGAGTTCGATGAGCGGTTGCAGCACGTGTATTCGGCCAAGACCTACGGGGAACTCGAGCCGGTGCTGTCGGATCTGCCCGCACGGCGCGACAAGCGCAAGCCGGGGGACGTGGCGCGGCAGCTGGAATCCGGCGGGAACATACCGACCTGGGTCAAGATCATGTGGACGCCCTGGGTTTTCGTCAGCCTGCTGACCGTGCTCATCTGGCTGGCCACCGGGGCCGGATACTTCTGGCCGTTCTGGGTCGCGGTGCCGTGGGGGTTGGCGCTGTTCATCCCCACGACCATCGGCGTCCTCACCCAGCGCGATGCCAACCGCCGCAAGGGACGCCGGGCCGAGTAGCGGCTACCGCGACAGGGCCTGCGCCACAGCCGAATGCAGGCGCAGGTCTTCGGGCTCGTCGTCCTGAAGCGCCCAGGCGATCTCCTCCATTGCGCGCATGAACGCCCAGCCCTGCGCCCGCTCCGGCGAAATCTCCAATGCCGCTGCCGTCCGCTCGACCACCACGTGCGCGTGCTCGGCCGTCGGGTCGCTCTGCACCTGGATCATCACCAGGAATCCGGCGTCGAAGGCGGCTTCGCCCAGGTATGGCTTCGGGTCGATGAGCAGCCACGGTTCCCGGTGCGCCGCAACGATATTGCCCAGATGGGTGTCACGGTTCACCACCAGCAGCGGACCGTCGGGCACCGCCAACTCCACACACCACTGCACGGCGCGCTCACGCAGCGATTGCGGAATCACCTGGGCCAGTTCGGGTTCGGGCTCGTGGAACAGCCGAACCCATTCGGCCACCATGCCCGCGGCCTCGGGCAGAGCCGGATATCCGTCGGGAATCACGTCCGGCTCCCGGCGCAGCCGCCGATAGATCGCACACGCCGACTCGATCTTGCCGACATTCTCCGGACGACCTTCGAGGCTCGGGAAGCCCGGCTGGTGCAGCAGTTCGGTACCCGGGCGAGCCCATTCGAGCAGCATCGCCCCACTCGCGGAATCGAATTCGTAGAGTCGCACCGCGCCGTCACCGTCATAGGCGACGAGTCCGGCGGGCTCCCCCACATTCTCCTCGTCGACAACCGGCACCTTCAACACCGCCGCCGACCCGTCGGAGCGCCGCACCGGAGCGACCCAAGAATGCGTGCCGCCCCCGAAGCTGTCCCCCACGACCTCCAGATCCCAAGTCCCGCAAAGCCTGTCCACAACCTGGGGCAACTCGCGCAACCACCGCGGCCCCCGTTCCCCGAAGCTCTCGGCGATATTCGCGGCCACATCCGGCGGAAGGCTGATCGGCATGCATCCAGCCTGCCCGAATCCGAACCGGCCACGCGAACCGGCCCCTCCGGTGGCAACGGTCACCGCATCGGACCGTCCGCCCAACCTCAGCCGAGGTCGGCGCTCTTCTCCCACACGCCCGGCTCCCCGACGACCGCTCCACCCTCGACCTCGTCGGCCCCGGGTACGGACTCTTGATCGCTGCCCACAGGCACCGACGACATCCCGGTCTCATCCTCGGATGGCCCAGATTCGTCGGCCGCCGTCGTCGAAACAGCCTGCACCGCACTATCTCCCAGCGCGGCGGCAGCGATGGTCGCGTCCAACGCGACGGCGACGTCCGAGGCGGCAACGGTTTCCGGCACCGTGGCGGCTTCCGGCGCGGTGGCGACCGCCATCTCCTGGTCGATGACGGTCGCCGTCCCCGGTGCTGCGGGCGCGGCGGTTTCGGCGGGTGCGGCTCGAGGTGGTTCCGGGAGCGCGGTCTCGTGGACGGTGCGCCACAGGTGGGTGCGCCCGTCGGTGATCAGCGCGGCCGTCACGGTGCGCTGCTGCATACGGACCGTTCCCAGCCGGTTCTCCGCGACGAAGCGGACCAGGATCAGCTGGCCGCTGCGGGCGAGCTCCTGAGCTTCGGAAACCTCGATTTGCAGGCCCGCCAGCGCGTTTCGAGCCGACCAGATCCCGGCCAGGAACGTCTCGCGATCCACCGCCTGGCCGGTCGTCACGACCGAGGTGAAGCGCTCGTCGAGGGCGCCGGAGATCCGGTCGAACACCTTGGGCGGGGCGTCGGTTCCCAGCCATTCGGCCAGGTCGAAGTGCAGGGCGGCGACGATCTCGGTCAACTCGGCGCTGTCCGCACCGGAAGCCGCTGTCTCGACAGCCTGCTCGGCGGGAGGCTCCTCGGCCCGCCGTCGCCGAGGATCGAATCGCCCACGCACCGCGCAAGCGTGCCCGACCCCCGCCGCCCAGGCAAATTCAACCGGCGAGCCGAATCGCACCTGGTAATCCTGCATAAGGGCACCCCCGCCCCGGCCCGGCACCGTGCACAAACCCGGTCGCACGAAAGGAAACGTCCCCCGGCCGCGAGGGCTGGGGGACGTTTCAGTGCGTTGCCGCGGAGGTCACTCAGCCCTTGTGGGCCTTGACCGCCTCGGTCAGCTGCGGGGCGACGTTGAACAGGTCGCCGACGATGCCGAAGTCGCTGATCTCGAAGATCGGGGCCTCTTCGTCCTTGTTGACGGCCACGATGGTCTTCGAGGTCTGCATGCCCGCGCGGTGCTGGATCGCGCCGGAGATGCCCAGGGCGATGTACAGCTGCGGGGAGACCGTCTTACCGGTCTGGCCGACCTGGAACTGACCCGGGTAGTAGCCGGAGTCGACGGCGGCGCGGGAAGCACCGACGGCGGCACCGAGGGCGTCGGCCAGCGGCTCGACGACCTTGCCGAAGTTGTCGGCCGAACCGACACCACGGCCACCGGACACCACGATCGCGGCCTCGGTGAGCTCGGGACGGTCGCCGCCCACGTTCGGCTCACGCGAGACGATCTTGGTGACGCCTTCTTCCTGCGCGGGGACCTCGACGGCCACCTTCTCGCCGGCGCCGGCCTGCGGGGCCGACTCGATGGCGCCCGGACGGACCGAGATCACCGGGACATCGCCGGTGGCCTTGGCGTCCACGGTGAACGCGCCACCGAAGATGGAGTGCTGCGCCGAGCCATCGGCGTTGACCGCGATGACGTCGATGAGCAGACCGGAACCGATGCGGGCGGCCAGGCGACCCGACACCTCCTTGCCGTCCGCGGTGGCGGCGACCAGGATCGCGGCCGGGGCGGCGGTCTCGGACAGACCGGCGAGAACGTCGACCTTCGGGGTCACCAGGAAGCCTTCGGCCTCATCGGATTCCGCGACGTAGATCTTCTCGGCACCGGCGGCGGCCAGGGCGTCGGCCAGCTTGTCGGCGGTGCCGGGGACGGCGACGACGACGGCGGCCGGGGTGCCCAGGGCACGCGCGGCGGTGAGGAGTTCGGAGGTGACCTTCTTGGGGGCACCCTCGGCGTGCTCCACGAGCACGAGTACTTCTGCCATTGTTCTTTCTCCTGAAGTTCGTTGCGCTCGAGGGGCTTTAGATGATCTTCTGGCCAACCAGGTAGGTGGCGATCTGCTTGCCGCCCTCACCCTCGTCGACCGTCTTCTCACCAGCCGTGCGCGCCGGCTTCGGGGTCACACCGGTCACCTGGGTGCCGGCGTTCGCAACGCCCACGGTCTCCGGGTCGACGCCCAGATCCGCCAGGGTGAAGGTCTGAACTTCCTTCTTCTTGGCGGCCATGATGCCCTTGAAGGAGGGGAAGCGCGGCTCGTTGATCTTCTCGGTGACCGAGACGATGGCCGGGAGGGTGGCTTCCAGCTTGAAGACGCCCTCATCGGTCTCGCGCTCGCCGGTGATGCGCTCACCGTCGACGGTCAGCTTGCGCAGGTGGGTCAGCTGCGGCAGACCCAGGTACTCGGCGACGATGGCCGGCACGGCGCCCGCGCGACCGTCGGTCGCCTCGTTGCCCGCGATGACCAGTTCGATGCCCTCGATCTGGCCCAGTGCGGCGGCCAGGATGTACGAGGTCTGCACGGCGTCGGAGCCGTGGATAGCGTCATCCTTGATGTGGATGGCCTTGTCGGCGCCCATGGACAGCGCCTTGCGGATTGCCTCGGAAGCCCGTTCCGGACCGGCGGCCAGCACGGTGACCTCGCCGCCCTGCGCCTCCTTGATCAACAGCGCCTCTTCGACGGCGCGCTCGTTGATCTCGTCGAGGATGGCGTCGGCCGCCTCGCGGTCGAGGGTGTAGTCACCGCTGGTCAGCTTGCGCTCGGACCAGGTGTCGGGAACCTGCTTGATCAGTACGACGATGTTCGGCATTGGTCTTCGTCGACCTCCTGTTCTGGTGGCACTGGGGTGGCGGTCGTACGAGTTCCTCCGTACGTCCACATAAGTAGCTCGTCGGGGAGATTACCCTACGTTAAGTTACTCGTGGGTAACTTAGTGTGTGAAGTTCTTCATCGGTCTATCCGGTCGCCGCTGTGATATGGGCAACCGCTAACGTCGGAACCATGAGCGAGGCCGTGACACCCATGGAAAACCCCACCGATCCCCTGCCTTTGACCGGTGAGCGAACCGTGCCCGGAATCGCCGAGGAGAACTACTGGTTCCGTCGGCACGAGATCGCCTACGTGCGACTGCTCGACCAGTGCGCGGGCAAGACCGTGCTCGAGGCGGGCAGCGGAGAAGGCTACGGCGCCAATATGATCGCCGAGGTCGCCGCGCAGGTCACCGGCCTCGACTACGACGACAGCGCGGTCGCGCACGTGCGCGCCAAGTACCCGCGGGTGGAGATGATCCAGGGCAACCTGGCCGACCTGCCGCTGGCCGAGGGCTCGGTCGACATCGTGGTGAATTTCCAGGTGATCGAACACCTTTGGGATCAGTCGCAGTTCCTGCGGGAATGCCTGCGGGTGCTGAAGCCCGGCGGCAAGCTGCTGATCAGCACGCCCAACCGGATCACCTTCTCGCCCGGCCGCGACACCCCGCTCAACCCTTTCCACACCCGTGAACTGAACGCCGCGGAGATGACCGAGCTGCTCGTCGACGCCGGATTCCAGGTCGAACTGATGGCCGGAATCTTCCACGGGCCCGAACTCGTTGCGCTGGACCGCAAGTGGGGCGGGTCCATCATCGACGCGCAGATCGAGCGCGCGCTGGCCGGGGAACCGTGGCCCGCCGACCTGGCCGCCGACGTCGCCGCCGTGCGCCTCGAGGACTTCGAACTGGTCGCCGCCGCCGACCGCGACATCGACGCCAGCCTGGATCTGGTGGCCATCGCGGTGAAACCGTGAGCGAGGCGAAAACCGCGGTGCCGGGCCAGTTCACGCTGGTTCTGCATTCGCATCTGCCGTGGCTGGCGCATCACGGGCGCTGGCCGGTCGGCGAGGAATGGCTCTACCAGTCCTGGGCCGCGTCCTATCTGCCCGTCGCCAAGGTGCTGAGAACGCTTGCGGCGGAAGGTCGTTCACACCTGCTGAGCCTGGGCATCACGCCGGTGCTGGCCGCACAGCTCGACGATCCGCACTGCCTGCGCGGCATGCACCACTGGCTGGGCAACTGGCGGCTGCGCGCCGACGAGGCGTCGATGGCGGGCAACACCGCGCTCGGCGCACACGAACATCGGCTCGCCACAGCGGCTCTCGACGATTTCGAGACCCGCTGGCAGCACGGCGCGTCACCGGTGTGGCGGGAGCTGATCGACGCCGACGCCATCGAACTGCTCGGCGGGCCGCTGTCGCATCCGTTCCAGCCGCTGCTGGATTCGCGCCTGCGCGAATACGAACTGGTCGAGGGTCTCGCCGACGCGCGCGCCCGCTGGGGCCACACCCCGGCCGGGATCTGGGCACCCGAATGCGGGTTCACCCCCGGCATGGAGCGCACCTACGACGCGACCGGGATCAGCCACTTCATGGTGGACGGGCCCGCGCTGCGCGGCGACACCACGCTGGGGCGACCGGTGTGGGATTCGGATGTGGTGGCGTTCGGGCGGGATCTGGCCGTCAGCTATCGGGTCTGGTCGCCGAAATCCGGGTACCCCGGGCAGCCTTTCTACCGTGATTTCCATCACTATGATCACGCCACCGGACTCAAGCCCTCCCGTGTCACGGGCAAGACGGTCTCGGGTGCGGACAAGGCCCCTTACAACCCGGAACTGGCCGCCGCCGCGCTCGAGAAGGACGTCGCGGACTTCGTGGCGACCGTGCGGGAACGACTGATTTCAGAGTCGGAACGCATCGGTCGGCCCGCGCTCGTGGTCGCGGCATTCGACACCGAACTGTTCGGGCACTGGTGGCACGAGGGCCCGGCGTGGCTCGAACAGGTGCTGCGCGCGCTGCCCGAAGCGGGCGTCACCGTGGGCACGCTCGCCGATGCGCGAGCCCGCGGCTACGTGGGCGAACGCGTCGAATTGGCCGACTCCTCGTGGGGTTCGGGCAAGGATTGGCGGGTGTGGGCCGGCGATCAGGTCAGCGATCTGGTCGAGCTCAACGCCGAGGTGGTGCGGCTGGCCCTCGACACCCTCGACAAGATGCGGGTGGACGCGAGCGGCCTGCGCGATCCGATCGCCGACCAGCTGCTGCGGGAGGCCATCCTGGCCGTCTCCAGCGACTGGGCGTTCATGGTGTCCAAGGATTCGGCCGCGGGCTACGCACGTGACCGAGCCCATGAACACGCCCACGCGGTGCGCGAGATCGCTACCGCGGTAGCCGCCGGGCAACTCGCCAAAGCGGGTCAGTTGGCGGCAGGATGGGCAGCGGCCGACGGACTCTTTCCAGCGCTGGATGCGCGACGGCTCGGCCCCGCTTCAGAAGGACCCCAATGAAGATTTTGATGGTGTCGTGGGAGTACCCACCCGTCGTTGTCGGTGGGCTGGGCCGCCACGTACATCACCTGGCCACCGAGCTGGCCGCCGCCGGGCACGAGGTCGTGGTGCTGGCGCGCCGACCCATGGGCACCGACGCCACCACCCACCCGACCCACTCGTTCATCGAGGAGGGCGTGCTGGTGGTGGCGGTGGCCGAGGACCCGCCCGCGTTCGACTTCGGCGAGGACATGCTGGCGTGGACGCTGGCCATGGGACACGCCATGGTGCGTGCCGGGATCGCCCTCGACAAGCCCGGCATCGGTGACGGCTGGACGCCGGACGTGGTGCACGCGCACGACTGGCTGGTCGCGCACCCGGCCATCACGCTGGCCGAATACTACGACGTGCCTTTGGTTTCCACGATCCACGCCACCGAGGCCGGTCGGCACAGCGGCTGGGTTTCCGGCCGGGTGAACAAGCAGGTGCATTCGGTCGAATGGTGGCTGGCGCACGAATCCGACGCGCTCATCACGTGTTCGGAGTCGATGAAGGACGAGGTTCGCCGCCTCTACGGTGCCGAGAAGGTCCCGATGACGGTGATCCGCAATGGAATCGACGTGGGCGCGTGGACCTTCCGCGAACGCGCCCCGCGTTCGGGTCCGCCGCGCCTGCTCTACGTCGGCCGCCTGGAATACGAGAAGGGCATCCAGGACGCCATCGCCGCCCTGCCCCGCATCCGCAAGGCGCACCCCGGCACCACGTTGACGGTCGCCGGTATCGGCACCCAATTCGATTGGCTGCGTGAGCGCGCCCGCACCCACCGCGTCGCCCGCGCCGTGAACTTCGTCGGCAAACTCGACCACACCGACCTGCTCGGCTGGCTGCACAGCGCCGACGCCATCGTGCTGCCCAGCCGCTACGAGCCCTTCGGCATCGTCGCCCTGGAAGCCGCCGCCGCCGGCACCCCCCTGGTCACCTCCACCGCAGGCGGCCTGGGCGACCTCGTAACCGACGGCGTCACCGGCGCCTCCTTCGAACCGGCCGACGTGAACGGCCTTGTCGAAGCAGTGAATTCACTCCTCGACGACCCGGCCGCCGCCCAGGACCGAGCCTGGTCCGCCCGCGAACGCCTGACCGCCGACTTCGCCTGGGACGTGGTGGCGCAGGAAACCGCCCTGGTCTACCAGTCCGCCAAACGCCGAGTCCGCACCCCCCTGGGCCGCCCGGTCATCGCCGAACGCCCCCTCCCCGAACGCGACCCGAACCAGCCTTACTAGTCCGACACGCCCGGTCTGCCCGATTTCCCAAGGGGCACCTCTGCGCCTCGAATTGGAACAAGTTCTAATTCGAGGCGCGGCTCGGCGGTTCGCGAAACATCCACCACACAAGGCGAACCCGAGCAGTTCGTCAGTTGAACGGGCAGCCGGGGTTGGGGGCGTCTTCGGAGAGCGGGCTGCCGGTGGGGAGGACGTAGAGGACGTCGAGGATTTGGGGTTCGGTGCCGAGGTTGCGTTCGATGTGGATGTTGGTGGTGCCCGCGCGTTCCACGAAGGCGGTGCCGGGGCCGCCGGAGCCGTCGAGTTCGCAGCTGGAATCGAAGTGGCTCATTCGGCCTTGGCGGAGGACGGCGTAGAGGGTGCCGTCGTGGTAGTGCCAACCCGTGGAACCGCCTGGGGCGATGGTGATTTCGCGGAGGATGTAGTCGGTGTCGCCGATGGTGGTTCGGGAGAGGATCACGGCGGTGATGCCGGTCGAGGGGGTGGCGTTCGCCGTTGCGGCGAGGGAGGTCGCCAGGGCGAGGGCGGCGAGACCGGCTAGGGCGGTGCGGAGACCGGGAGTCACCGGCTCACCGTAGCGCGCGAGGGTGTGATCACGCAGGCGGTGACTGGAGATCGGGAGGACGATGTTGTGGGATGGGTTCGAGCCTTTCGTCGGGAATTAGAACGTGTTCTAATTCTGGGATGACGGGATGCGTTGAGGGGCTGGTGGATCCGGCATTTCGGGCGGTTCGGGAGGTGTTCGAGGCGAACGTGGCCGACGGGCTCGATCGGGGAGCGGGGGTCTCGGTGTTCGTGGACGGGCGGGCGGTGGTGGATCTCTGGGGCGGGATCGCGGATTCGCGCAGCGGGCGGGCCTGGGAGCGGGAGACGGCCTGTGTGGCGTACTCGTGTACCAAAGCCGTGACCGCTGCCGCGGCGCTGCGGGTGGCCGATGCCGAGGGGATCTCGATGGAGTCGGCGGTGGGGAGCTGGTGGCCCGAATTCGACTGTGCGGGAAAGGAAGACACGCGGACCGCTGACCTGTTCACGCACAGTGCGGGATTGCCGGTGATCGAGCGGACGGTGTCGATGCAGGAGGCCGCCGACCCCGCGTATATGGCGGCGTTGCTCGCCGCGCAGGAACCGTTGTGGGAGCCGGGCACTCGGCACGGGTATCACGCGTTCAGCTACGGCTGGCTCACCGGGGAGCTCGTGCGGCGCCACACGGGGGCGTCGGTGGGCGACTACGTGCGCCGCCATTTCGGATCCGCCCTGCGCCTCGGCGTATCGGACCCGGAACAGGTTGCGCGGGTGGAATTTCCGCCGCCCGAGGAAGCCGCGTGGACCGGGGACCCGGCGCCGATCGACGCCGCGACCGCGGCGCGGATGGCGCGCGCCTTTCGCGATCCGGAATCACTGATCATGCGAGCCTCGACGAATCCCCGTGCGGCATTCGGCAAACCGGAGGTGCTGGCCGGGGGCTGGCCCGCGGTCGGCCTGGTCACGACCCCGCGCGCACTCGCGACGTTCTACCGCGACCTGATCGCCGACGCCCTGCTGCCGCCCGAGGTCCTGCGTGACGCGATCCGCGAACGAGTCCGCGGCGCGGACGCGGTTCTCGAATCGGAGTCCGCCTACGGCCTCGGCTTCGCGCTCCCCTCACACAACATGATCGTCCCGGACTCCGCCCGCCCCACCGTGTTCGGGCACCCGGGCGCGGGTGGTTCGATCGGACTCGGGGATATCGGCAATCAGGTTGCCTTCGCCTACATTCCGAATCTGCGCCGCGACTGGCTGGCCGGTGACCGGCGCGCCTATCGGCTCATCGAGGCGGTCTACCGGGCGCTTTGAGAGCCCTCACTTGTCCATTTTGGCCAGGGTCTTCTGGACGGTGAGGAAGGTGCGGGTGGTGATGTCCTTGGTGTACAGCTTTTCGATGACCTGCATGAATTTGGTGGTGCTCGGGTCGCTGTTGTCGATCACCGAGAGCAGGGCGGCGGCGGGCTTGTCGAAGCCGAGAACTCGCACGGCGGGAGCATCCTCGGTCGGGAACCTCGGGATGGTTTTCGGGGCTTCGCGCACGAAGGTGACCGTCAGATAGGTTTCGCGGCAATGGGTGAGGCCCGCGAAAGGGTCGGCGTCGACCAGGTTCCGCAATTGGTCGTAGGTGCGGATCAGGGTGCCGCCGGGGATACCGAGTTCGGTGTTCAAGGCCTGCTGGATGGCCGATTCCAGTGCGGGGACATCGGTTTCGGGGCTGTGGAAGACCACATTGCCGCTGGCGAGCAGGCTGCTCACTTTTTCGAAGCCCAGGCCCTCGAAGACGCCGCGCAGCTTCTCGCCGCGCATATTGGGGTTGGTGGGCATGATCCCGCGCAGGAAGGCGGCATAGCGGTTCATGAGGCTAGAACCTACCCGCGCGGGATGACACGTCAGGACGCGGCGACGCCGTTCTTCTTGCGCTCGATATCGGCGAGGGCGGCCATATGGGCGGCGCGCTTCTCTGCGGCCGAATCCCAGGCGTCCTTGCGGTTCTTGACGACGCGGGCGGGCGCGCCGACCGCGATCGAGTAGTCGGGGTAGTCGCCCTTGACCACGGCGTGCGCGCCGAGCACACACCCGCGACCGACCCTGGTGGACCGCAGCACGGTGACCTTGGCGGCGATCCAGGTGTCGGGGCCGATGCGGACCGGCGACTTCACGATGCCCTGATCCTTGATCGGCAGGTTGATGTCGTCGGTGACATGGTCGAAATCGCAGATGTAGCACCAGTCGGCGACCAGCGTGGACTCACCGATCTCGATATCGACGTAGGTGTTGACCACATTGTCCTTGCCGAACACCACCTTGTCGCCGATGCGCAGCGAACCCTCGTGGCAGCGAATGGCATTGCCGTCGCCGATGTGCACCCAGCGGCCGATCTCGAGCCGCGCCAATTCCGGGGTGGCGTGGACTTCCACATTGCGGCCGAAGAACACCATGCCCCGCAACACGACATGCGGGTTGGCCATCTTGAACTTCCACAGCCGGTAGTAGCGCACCAGATACCAGGGGGTGTACGCGCGATTGGCGAGCGCCCATTTGAACGAGGCGGCCGTGAGGAACCGGGCCTGCTCCGGATCCCGGCGGCGCGAACCCCGCCACCGCGAGTGCAACGGTGCGCCCCACATGCTCGTCACGTACTCGCTCCTCATATCCGTACCGGCCGTTTCAACGAGGGTATCGGTCCCGTCCGGAGGGCGCGAAAGTAGGCTGTGCTCCGGCTGCAACAGCCCGGCGACAATCCAGACACTCCCGTACTGGCAGAAGGGACACCAGCAGGTGCGAAACGGCAGGCGGCAGAGCGGACATCACGAGCAGGCCCCGCACATCGGCGCGCCCGCGCCGGACGGTATCGCACAGGTTCGCACGCGCCCGGGTTCGCTACGCCGGACCGGAGCCAAAACGCTCGCGGTGGCGGCCGCCGGTGTCCTGGTCCTGACCGGCTGCGGCAGCACCAAGGTCGACGATATCGGCGTGGGCCCGGGCAAGGGCTGGCCGCTGGCTTTCCGGGATTCGCACAACAGTGGGTCGAGCCCCGTCACCGGGTCGCGCAAGCTCGCGCTGAGTTGGTCGCGTCCGGTCGGCGGGCCGATCGCGGAGCCGATCATGATCGGCGGCGACGGTCAGCTGTACGTCACCACCCGCACCGCCTCCTGCAATATCTTCTCCTTCCAGATGCCGACCGGCCGCAAACGCTTCTGTAACCAGATGGGCCCCAGCGCCATCGAGGGCGGGACCGCGATCGACGGCGGCGGCAACGCCTACGTCGGCGACGACGGCGCGGTGAACTCCTACAACAGTCTCGGGCAGCCGCGCTGGCGCACCCCCGCCGCGGGCGTCCCGGTGTCGGTGCAGTTCACCGGCGACGGCAATGTGCTCTCGGTGACCCAGTCCGGGCAGGTAGACGTGCTCAGCCGCCAGACCGGCGACCGGATGGCCTCCACCTTCCAGCTGCTCGGCGAACCCGACTTCCTGGCCAGCGCGTCGCTCAACCGCCCGCCGGACGGGCAGGGCATCGAGGATTGCGCGACCGGCGGACCGCAGTGCCCGGTCGCGAATGTGTCTGCCGTGGACCAGAAGTCGGGCCGCTTCTACGCCACCGTGTGGCAGCCCGGCGACCCCGTCGCCCAGCTCGCCGCCCTCACCTACGACGGCAAGACCGTGCACCGCGACTGGAGCGCGGCCATGCTCAACGAGGGCAGCGCCACCAGCCCCGCCCTGTCCGCCGACGCCACCACCGTCTATGTCGGCGACAACACCAACCGGCTGATCGCCGTCGACGCGGCCACCGGCAAGACCAAATGGGTTCAGGATCTCGGCTTCCCGGCCCGCGGCGGCATCTCGATCTCCGACGGCGTGCTGGTCCCCGCCGGCGACGACGGCCATCTGATGGCCCTGCGCGACAAGGGTGACAGCGCCGAGATCGCCTGGGAGCGCAAGGATCTCGAACTGCGCGGCCGTCCGGTGCAGACCGCGGGCAGCACCGGATACGCGGTCGCCCAGATCGGCGACAAGCTGACCCTGGTCACCTTCGACACCCGCAGCGGCGCGACCGTCGGCTCCAATGATCTCCCCGGCGCGGAGGGCACCACCGCGGGCACCTCGATCGGCGATCAGGGTGAAGTCGTGGTGGCCACCAAGATCGGCGAGATGTTCGCCTTCAAACCCGAGAAGTAGACCGGGCCCGTCGTTGTAATGGGGTTGAAAGGCCACCCTCCTAGGTTCGAGCGCAATCGGGTCGATACCCGTTCGGACGGAGGGAACGCCAATGTTTCGGGTAGCAACACTGATCGGGGTCGTCGCGTTGACGGGGATGGGCGTGCTGGCGGGCGGTGGTTCCGCGAGCGCCGAGGGGTTCGACGTGTGCGGTGAGGACCAGTACGTGGTCGATCTGTATGTGGATCTCTCGCACGACACGCCACCGGCTGATCGAGCCGGGGCGGCGGCGCGGGCGCAGCAGTTCGCGGCGAACGCACCCGCCGAGATAAAGGCCGATGCGGTGGTGCTGACCACCGCCGAGACGTCCGTGCTCGACGGTGCGCCCGCGAGCGTCGTGTTCATGCAGGATCCGGTGATTCAGGCGTGGGGTGACGTAATGGATTGGCGCACAGTGCATTGCCTGGGCGCGACCGGCTGAGACGACGGCGTCGAAGCGTTCCGGGCGGGCATCCGCCATGGTTCGGCCGCCTACGGCCAGGCGGTATCGGGGTGCGCGGGGTTCCTCGATGCGTGCGGCGAATACGCCGCCTCCGATAGGCGTCGGCCGCTGGCCGGGGGCATCCTGTCGTAGCCTGTGGTCCGTGCGATTGATCGGCCGGGACACCGAGACACGCGCGATCGACGGTCGACTCGATCGCGCGTCACAGGGCAGTGGAGATCTGATCGTGGCGGTCGGCGCGCGGGGAGCGGGCAAGACCGCACTGGCCGACTGGGCGGCGCGGCGGGCGGCCGAACGCGGATTCGAGGTGTTGCGGGTCGCGGTCGTGTCGTCGGATCAGGGGTTGCTGGTGTGGGCGCAGCTGCTGCGCGATATCGGCGCACCCGACCGGCTGGCCGCCGGACTGATGACGGACCCGAGCGCATTGGATCTCGACGATGTTGCGCGGCAATTGGTTTCGACGAAGCCCCGATTGATCATCGTCGACGACGTGGACCGGGGCGGGTCGGACGCACTGCGCATGCTGTCGGTCGTGGGCGGGCGCTGTCCGGGCGGCGCGACGGTGGTGCTGGCGACGTCGAAGACGAGCGCCGGGTTCGGCTCCGAGCTGTGGCTGGGCGGATTGACCGCTCCGGACATCGGAGAACTGGTCGGCGGCACCGAGGAACAGGTGTGGGCGGTGCAGGTCGCGTCCGCGGGCCTGCCCGGGATCGCGCTGACCCTGGCGCACGGGGTGCGGTCGAGCACGGATCCGATCGTGTGGCTGGCCCTGCGGACGGCATCGCGGATCGAATTCCTCGATGTGGACGTCGCGCTGGTCCGGCTGCTGGAACTGGCCGCGTCCCGGGCGCCCGACGACGGCACCCGGGCCCGAGTGCTCGCGCGGTTGGCGCGATCACTGCTCGGCGATGCCTCGACCGGTGCGCGACGGGAGTCACTGATCCGCGAATCACTCGCGCTGGCACGGGAATCCGGTGATGCGCGCACCCTCGCCGAGGTGTTGGACGCGAGCCTGCACGCGGTGTGGGATCCGGCCGGGGCGGTCGACCGGCTCGATACCGGCGCGGAGATCGTCGAGCTGGCCCGGTCCGCCGGTGATGACGCGCTCGAACGACAGGGCCTGTTCTGGCGATTCATCGCGCTGATGGAACTGGGCCGGGTCGGCGAGGCGGAATCCGTGCTCGCCGGATACACCCGGGCCGCGACCGCGGCGGGCGACGAGGTCGCACTGGTGACCGCTCGTGGGCGCGAGGCGGTGCTGGCCGCGCTGCGTGGACGATTCGACGACACCATGCGCATCGCCGACGAGGTCGCCGAACTGGGCCGGATCGCCGGTGTCGCCGACACCGAGCGGGTGACCAGCTCGATTCGCAGCATGGTGTGGACCGAACGCGGCGACGCCGCGGCGCTGGCAGCCGGATCGGCGCTGCTGCAAGCCATCGCGCGGCGGCTGCCCGGACATTTCTACGAGGCCGACCACGCCCGCCTCCTGGTCTTCACCGGTCACCTGGTCGAGGCGCAGACCGAACTCGAGCGCGCACTGCCGCAGGTGCTGGCGGGTTCGGGACCGCGCTGGATCCCGGCGGCCACGCAGCTGGCGCTCGCCGCGGTGGCGACCGGACAGCAGGAGGCCATGCGGGAGTTGGAAGCCGCGTTGCTGCCCTACCGCGATCGACTCGTGGTGTGGGCAGGCGCTAACAACGCGTGGCTGCCGGTCGCGCATCTATTGGGCCTGCTGGCACACGGGCAGGGGCGGCCCGACGACGCTCGCCGATGGCTGGAGACGGCGCTCGAGATGGAGCGGCGCAACGGTGCGGTGCCCTCGACCGCGCACACCCTGGCCGCACTCGCCGAGGTTACGGCCGACCCGCTCGAGGCCACTGAATTCCTCGGTCAGGCCCGCTCGATCGCCGAACGCCTCGGCATGCCGCGGCTGCTGGACACGCTGCGCCCGCCCGCCGACGAATGGCGGCTGCACCGCGACGGCGAACACTGGGTACTGCACGCGGGCGAGGAGCACGCCCGGCTGCCCGACATTCGTGGAATGGCGTATCTGCGCGCCCTCGTCGCGGTTCCCGGGCGGGAGATCGCAGCCCTGGATCTGGTCGCGGGTGGCGCGGGGCTGGTGTCGCCTTCCGCCGCACCGGTGCTCGACGACGCGGCGCGGCAGGCCTATCGAATCCGCCTGGCACAGCTCGACACTCGCCTCGAGGACGCCGACGACGCCGGAGACCAGGAGCTCGGCGCACGGTTGCAGGACGAACGCGATCAGCTCCTCGACGAGTTGCGCACCGGGACCGGACTCGGCGGGCGGGCCCGGCGCACCGGGGGTGAGAGCGAACGCGCCCGGGTGAATGTCACCAGGACCATCCGGACCGCGATCGCGCACATCGAGAAGTCCGCACCCCGCGCGGCCGCGCACCTGCGGTCCGCCATCCGGACCGGAAGCGAATGCCGCTATCAACCCGAATCGGGCGGGCCCGCGCGCTGGCAGGTCTGAGCGAACAATTCGTTCGGTGCGGATTTACGCCTTCGGTATGTGACACCACAACCGAAGGGGAATTCGATGCAGTCGACGATCGAACAGCGTGGGGGGCTCGCGACGCGGGCACGCGAACGGTTCCTGGCCGGATTCGCCCGGCAGCTCGGCCATCCGCGGGCGTCGGTGATGGCATTCCTGCTCAACAAGTACAACAACACCGCGATCACGGCGGCGGTCACGGAGCTCGGGGTGACCGAGGGCGATCGTGCGGCCGATATCGGATTCGGCGGCGGTGTGGGTCTCGGTCTGCTGCTGGAACAGGTTGGCACCGGCCAGGTTTACGGCGTCGACATCTCCGAGCCGATGCTGCGGCGGGCCGCCCGCCGTTACCGTGGCCGGGTCGATGTCCGGGCCGGATCGATCACAGACCTGCCGCTGCAGGACGCGTCGATCGATCGGCTGGTCACCACCAACACCCTCTACTTCGTGGACGACCTGCCCGTCGCCATCGCCGAACTGGCCCGGGTTCGTGCGCCCGGCGGGCGAGTGGTGATCGGTATCGCCGATCCGGATGCCATGCGCCGAATGCCCTACACGCCTTACGGTTTCATCCTGCGTCCGGTCGACGAGGTGGTGGCGGCGATGGCGGCGGGCGGCCTCGAGCTCACCGGCCACGCGCGGGTGGGCGACGGCCCCGACGCCTATCACCTGCTGGTGGCGCAGGCATGAGCCTGGATGCGATGCCCGTGCCGTTCTATCGGGTACTGGGGGCGACCGCGGTCGAAATCGACGGTGTGGCAGTCGGTCTCGGCGGGCCGGTCCCGCGCCGGGTGCTCACCGCCCTGCTGGCCACGCGGGGACACCCGCTCTCCGACGACCGGCTCTTCGACCAGGTGTGGGGTGCCACCACCCGCGATATGACCGCCGCCCTGCGCGTGGTCGTCTGGCGGTTGCGCACCGCACTGCCGGTCCGGGAAACCCTGTCCCGCACCGAATTCGGCTACACGCTGACCGTCCCGGAGACGGCCACCGATACCGAGCTGTTCACGTCCGGGATCCGCCACGGCCTGGCCCTGCTCGCCGCCGGAGACGGCCCTGGCGCCGTGCGCACCCTGGAGTCCGCCCTCCGCCTCTGGCGCGGCGACCCCTGGCTCGATCTGGGCGAATCCGCGCACACGCACACACTCCGGAGGCCACTGACCGAACTGCGCGAGGTGGCCGTGGAAGAGCTACAGGCAGCCCACCTGTCCTGCGGCAACACCCTTTCCGCCGTGGCGGCCCTGCAAGCCGCCGTCGACGAGTCCCCCTACCGCGAACGCCGCTGGGAACTACTGGCCCTCGCCCTCTACCGCAGCGGCCGCCAAGCCCACGCCTTCGCCGCCCTGCGCCGCGTCCACCACCTGCTGGCCACCGAGATAGGAGTGGCCCCCGGCCCCGCCCTCCGCACCCTCCAACACCGCATGCTCACCCACGACCCAGCCCTGCTGCTGGCCCACCCCACCCTCTCCCGCGCGGGCTGAACCGGGAATTACGGAGTGGCGCAGAGGAAGACGGTGGCGGTGCGGCCGATTCGGGTGATGACGAGGGTGTGGGGTTGGGTGCCACGGGGTTTGATGCGGGCGCGCAGGGCGTCGGGGTCGAGATCTACGCCGCGGGTCAGGATTTCGAGAGGGCCGCAGTCACGCCGGTGGAGTTCGGCGCGCAGGGGCTTCTCCTTGAAGTCCATGCGGGCGAGGATGCGGAACCCGCGCATGCCCTCGGGTACGGTGTCGCCTGTCAGGTAGGCGATGCGCGGATCCAGTTGCCACAGGCCGTGTTTGGCGGCGTAGTGGCGGACCAGGCCCGCACGCACGACGGCACCGTCCGGGTCGACGATCCACTCCCCCGGTTCACGCTCGGGGATGTCGTCGGGTTCGGCGTCGGTGAGGATCTGGGCGGGGCCGGTGGAGGACAACACCGAGGCGCGGCGAGTGATGCCCGGCCGCGCCAGTCCCGGCGACCACAGGCACGCTTCACGCACCGCACCGTCGAGGGACACCACCTCGACCTCGCCGTCCCAGGCCAGTTTGTCGAAATCCAGTCCGGGAGCGCACTTCACGGCCAGATCGCGGCCCGCGTACGCGGACAGCAGGTCAGGCAGCGGTGGCTGGAGTTTAGCCGGATCGTGGGTGCGCCGCCCGTCCGCGCGCCTGGCCGGATCGGCGATCACCACATCGGCACGACTACACGACACCAGGGCATCCGCCTTGGCCAGCAGTACATTCCGGCTCAGTGATCGCACCTGCCGCACACTGCCCGATTCAGCCATCGTGGCTGCCTCGCTGGATACCGCGACTCCGGCGACGGAGAGTTCAGCGACGCCGAGATCGGCTGTGGCCGAGGCGGACTCGCGACGGCCGGGGTCGGCGGAGAGGGCAGCTGCGCCGAGGTTGTGGGCGGCTATCGCGAGGCGTACGTCGTCCAGATCGCTGCCGATGACCATGGGGCAGTGCGCGGCGAGGGCGGCGAGCTCCGCGCCGATCGAACAGGTCACGTCGTGGACGGTGCGACCGGCCAGACGGCGGGCCCGGTGTTGCGCGACCGCCGAGGGCGTCGCCTGCTGGAGGGCGTCGTCGGTGAACAGCCAGTCCCCCGCGTCGGAGAGTTTGGCGGTGGCGCGGCGGCGGAGCCGGACTGTTTCGGCCAGTGCCGCCGCGCGGTCGCCGTGGGTGCGGCGCAGTCGCTCGAGGTCCTTGAGCAGGGTTGCCGGGGTGAGCGTGAGCTCGCCCGCCTCGGCCAGTTCGGCCGCACCGGCGGCACTGACGAGGTAGGCGATGTCGTCGCGAGAGAAGGCGTAGCCCACGGGGTTTCGCGGATCGCCTACTTGGCGGCCGCGCCCGGCTTCACACCGGTGATCATGACGTTGTAGAAGAACTGCCGGGGCACGATGTGCCGCAGCACCTTCTCGTCGAGCTTGCTCAGGCCCAGCCAGGCGCGGTACTGCGCCAGGCGGTAGGTGACGGTGAGCTTCTCCTCGGGCACGGCGGCCTCGAAGGTGCGCACCGGCCAGCCCCACAGGGCGGCCGCGAATTCCTCGGTCTTGGCCTCGACGCCGGTCGCGCCCGCACGGCGAGCGATGTTCTCCAGCTCGGACGGGTCGAAGGTGTGCAGGTCGACGACAGCCTCGAGAGCGGCGGCGCGCGAGGACTCGTCGAGCTCGGACTGCGGGCGACGCCAGCTGGACAGGAACGGCAGCTTGGTCAGCTCGGTGGTGATCTTCCAGGTGGCCTGGCCGAGGCGGCGCGCGTAGATGTTGCCGATGGTGGTCGGCTCGCCCGCGAACACGAAACGGCCGCCCGGCTTGAGCACGCGGAGGCACTCCTTGAGCGCCAGCTCGACATCGGGGATGTGGTGCAGCACGGCGTGGCCGACGACCAGATCGAAGGTGTCGTCCTCGTACGGGATGGTCTCGGCGTCGGCGACCCGGCCGTCCACGTCCAGGCCCAGGTTCAGGCCGTTGCGGGTGGCGACCTTGACCATGCCCGGGGACAGGTCGGTGACCGAGCCGCGCTCGGCGATGCCGGCCTGCATGAGGTTCAGCAGGAAGAAACCGGTGCCGCAGCCGAGTTCGAGGGCACGCTCGTAGGGCAGCTTGGCGTCGGGCACCACGGCGTCGAAACGGCCGCGCGCGTACTCGATGCAGCGCTCGTCGTACGAGATGGACCACTTCTCGTCGTACGTCTCGGCTTCCCAGTCGTGGTACAGGACCTGGGCCAGCTTGTTGTCTTTATATGCAGCCTGGACCTCGGCCTCGGTGGCGTGCGGGTTCGGCGCGGGGTCTACAGGACCAACAGTCATGCAGGGCAGCCTAATGAATGCCCCGGTAGGCGGTGCTATCGGGCCGCTTAACGGCCGGTGAACCGGGCACTATCCGGACCGTCGACCAAATAGGAACGTGTGCCAACCTGCTGATCTTCGGAACCGAACAGATCCGCCCATTCGCTACGAGCCCGATCATGCCCGTGCGTACCCGCCTCGAACACCCGCTTGGCCGCTGCCAGCGCCAGGCGCGGACCGTCGGTGAACTGCTTCGCCCAGCGCAGTGCGGCGGCGAAAACGTCGTCGGGCGCGACCACCTCGTCGACCAGGCCCAGGCCTTCGGCTTCCTTCGGATCCACGAATCGGCCGGTGTAGACGAGGTCTTTGGCCGCCGCCGGACCGATCAGCAGGCTCAGGCGGCGAATGCCCGCGAGGGGGATCAACCCCGCCTTGATCTGCGGCAGACCGAGTTTCACGTTGTCGCCGATGATGCGGCGATCGGCGCTCAGCGCCAGTTCCAGGCCCGCGCCCAGCGCGTATCCACTGATCGCGGCCACGGTCGGCTGTGGCAGCCGCGCGAGGGAGTTGAGGGCCGACTGGAAATCCGCGGCCATGGCCTGTGCCTGCTCGGGGGTGAGCCGGTTGAGTTCGGCGATCTCGTCACCGGCGCTGAAGACCCGCTCGTCGCCGTAGACCACCACGGCCGAGATCGAGGCGTCGGCCGCGATCTCCGCGGCGGCGGCGGCCACTTCCAGGGCCACCTGCAGATCGATCAGGTTCAGCGGCGGGCGGGCGATACGCAGGACGGCGACGCCCGGCGCCACCTCCCGGTCCACTGTCACGAATTCGGCCACGAGCCGACACCCTACTGCGGCACCACCGCGCGCCTGCTCGCCGCCCGGCGGCAAGCCGTGCGACGCGACACCGAATGCCGGTCGCGGGCGAACTCCGGAGTGCTACTCGGGGCGCTGGGAACCGCGGATGCGCGACTGGGCGGGCAATTCGGCGAAGTAGCGGTCGGCATGCGGGAACGCCAGTGCCGGGCCGCCGCCGGAGGGGTCGTAGATCGGCATGATCGGGGTGATGTCGCGGGTGGCGGCGAGAATGCCCGCGGTGGAGGCGAATTCGCGCAGCGCGACCAGCTGGGTCCAGGTCGGCGGCAGCAGCACGTCGAGGCCGTCGTGCCAACGCTGGATCGCCTCGTCCGGCGTGCACCAGGTGACCACGTCGGCCTCGGAGGTGGCGCCGTCGGCGAGCTGTCCCTGCGGGAGCACCGCCACGAAGAAGCGGGTGTCGTAGCGACGCGGCTCGACCACCGGGGTGATCCAGTGATCCCAGGGCCGCAGCAGATCCGCGCGCAGCACCAGCTGCTCGCGGGTCAGGAATTGGGCGAAGGACAGTTCGCGGCGTTCCAGCTGACCGCGGGCCTCGGCATAGACCGAGGTGTCGGAGACGACGGTGTCGGCGGTCGGGCCGGCCAGCAGCACCCCGCACTCCTCGAAGGTCTCGCGGACCGCCGCGCACACCAGCGCCTGGGCGCGGCCCGCGTCGGTGCCGAAACGCGCTGCCCACCAAGCCGGTTCGGGACCCGCCCAGTCGAGTTCGACGGACGCGTCCGAGGGGTCGACGCCACCGCCGGGAAATACGGTCATTCCGGCCGCGAAAGCCATCGCATTGACCCGACGCTGTAGGAAGACCTCGGGCCCGCGCGCACCGTCGCGCACCAGCACCACCGTGGACGCGTCCTTGACGGGCGCGGCGGGCTGGGATTCGGGCTGGGTCACTGTCTCGCTCACCTTTCGCACCATAACCGTTACCCGAGCGAAGCGAAATCACCGGACTCGCGACGCTGGTCAGTCGGTCAAACGCACTGATCCGGCGCGGGTTTCGATGGTGGCGGGCGCACTCGGGTCGGGATGGCGGGTCCAGGTCCCGGCCACCCGGCCGGTCCGGTAGTCCTGCACCTGGCTGATCACCGCACCGGCATCGTCGGTCCAGGTAACCAGAAATATGCCAGCCTCCACGGCGGCGATCGCGACGGGAGCGCTGGTGCGATGCCCGGTATCGGCGGCGGTGTAGGTCAGAGTCCTGCCGTCAGTGGCGAATTCGGCGGTGCCGCCGGAGCCGGTCTCATAGCTGAGCTGCACGGTCTTGCCGCTCAGGTCCGAGGGCACGGCCGCCTGGGCGAGACTCTCGGTGGCGTGGGCCTTCGAAACCCGCTGCGGCGCGGGTGGATCGGCACTGCAGCCGGTGGCGGCGAGTGCGACGACGATGAGCGCGACCGCACCGGTGATCCGACCAAACACCCCTGCTCCTCACTGTCCACGGCAGTTGCGGACAGTTTGCCCTTAGGGCGCAGTGGATGCAATCGCAGCGCGCCGCAGCGAGTCGAGCAGTGTGTGAGAGCGGAATTCAGCGGTTGCGATGACGGCCGAATCGCTGACTGCGGCGCGCGAAGTAGCGGCCGTCGATGCGATCGAGCTGAATCGACTGCCGGAACGCCTCACTCAGGTTCTCCGAGGTCAGCACATCGGTGAGCAGCCCCTGCGCGACCACGCTGCCCTCGTTGAGCAGCAGGCCGTGGGTGAAGCCCGGCGGAATCTCCTCCACGTGATGGGTGACCAGCACGGTGGCGGGCGCGTCCGGATCGGCGGCCAGATCGCCGAGGCGCTCCACCAGCTCCTCGCGGCCGCCGAGGTCCAGTCCGGCGGCGGGCTCGTCGAGCAGCAGCAGTTCCGGATCGGTCATCAGGGCGCGCGCGATGAGCACCCGTTTGCGTTCACCCTCCGACAGGGTCCCGTAGGCACGGTCGGAAAGATGTTCGGCGCCCAGGCTTTCCAGAATGTCGACGGCCCGATCGGTGTCCATGTCGTCGTAGCGCTCGCGCCAGCGGCCCAGCACCGCGTAGCCCGCCGACACCACCAGGTCCGCGACCTTCTCGTCGAGCGGCACCCGCGAGGCCACCGCCGCCGAGGACAGGCCGATGCGCGGGCGCAGCTCGTTGATGTCGACGCGGCCCAGCGTCTCGCCGAGCAGGTTGGCGGTCCCCGACGTCGGGTGCATCTCCGCCGCGGCCATGCGCAGCAGGGAGGTCTTCCCGGCGCCGTTGGGGCCGAGCACAACCCAGCGTTCGTCCAGCTCCACCTGCCAGGTCACCGGCCCGACCAGGGTGTGGCCGGAGCGTCGGACGGTGACGTCGCTGAAATCGATGAGCAGATCGGGATCCGGTTGCGGCACGGGGTCCATCTTGGCCCACCACCCTGGACGATCGTCAACGTGGTGCGAAATTCGCTACGTGTCTTCTCCGATGTTGCGGTGACGAGCTGCGAATTCGCCGGTGCGGCTGTCGAATTCCGATAGCTCGTGGTCGGCGTCGATCCGCCCGCGGGTGCGGGTGCGGGGCTTGGCGGACCGGAACATGCGCGCCAGGATCAGCGCCGCGGGCACCGAGAGCACCGCCCACACGATGAGAACAACCAACAGTGTTGTCATTTCGGTGGTTTCCTTTCGAGGAAACTCGTGAATCGATCCTGACCCACCCGCTGTGCGCTGTCGAGAGTCCGTGCCCATCTGCGACACGGCACCGACCATTCGGTTCGTGAGCGCGCCACCGGATTACGGCATCGCGATCACGGTCATGGAGCCCGGCGCCACCTCGGTGAAACCGGCATCGCGAACGGCCACCGCGGCACCGGCGCCCACCAGTTGCCCCCAGCGCGCCGGGTCCGCCTCCGCGACCGTGCACCGAAACCCCTGAGCGGCCCAGGCATACGCCTGTCGCACCGGCATCGCACCCGCCAGCAACATGCTGGCATGCCCGACCTGCGCGGCGGCCTTTCCTACAGTCATACCCAGATCAGAGTTCACCCATAGCACCGGAATTCCGGGGTCCCCGGGCTCCGGTGCGTCGAAAGGTAATTCGGTGCCGGAGATCTGAAGGCGTTTTATCCGTGCGTCGATGTCACCGACCGGGCCGGGAACCAGTGCCCGCGCCTGCGCGCCCGCCACCTCGACGGTCACCCCGTCGACCTGCTGCGCGGCCAGCCACTGCGCACCGCGCGCCCGCCGCGCCACCTTCCGAATGCGCGAGCGTTTCCAGGTCAGATACCGCTGCTCCCATTCGCCGTCCGGCCCGACGCGCTCGTCGAGGCACAGCGCCACCACCGCGCTGGCCGCCGCGGCCAGCAGCGCACTGCGGGCGGGCGGCTCGTCCTTGGGGATGTGCAGCACCATCTGCATGGCCTGCACCAGTGCGGGATCCTCGGGATCGCCGCCGCCGTAGCCGCGGGCCAATTCCGCGTGCCTGACCGCGAATCCGGCATCCACGATGGACTCGACGCTGGACACACTCGCTCCTCTCCCGGGCACAAGACCGCGGCCCCCGAACCCGGACAATTGATCAACAGCCAGCTTAGCCAGCGTGTGAAACCACCCAGGTCAACTCCATCGGGAAACGAACTAGCGCACGGTGAGGTTCAGCGTGAACTTCTGCGCGGGCTCCACACCCTGCTCCCAGGCGCGCTCGTAATCGAGCACCAACTGGGTGGTTCCGGGGTTCGCGCCGACGAAATTCAGCACCGATTTACCGCCCACCCCGACCATGCCGTCCGGGTTCGGATCCTGCTCGTATTCAGCGGAACCGTTCTGCCGCAACACATTCTGATCCAGTCCGGACACCACCCAGGCGTAGCCGGTGGTCGGATTGGCCGCCAGGGTGACGATCAGGCCCTGCCCGATCGCGAGATCCACCTGCTTGCCGGCGGAGTCCGCGCCGACCTTCACGGCCTCGTGATCCGACGGCGTCGGCTGCACCGCGGTGATGGACCCGGCAGCGGTGGGCGTCACCGAAGTCGGCTTCGCATCGCTGTTTTCGCTCTTCCCGCAACCGGCCAGCATCAGTCCGGCCAGCACTACCACCAGGGGCACTCGCATACGCACAGACTGTCTCCTCCACTCGCGGACGCGGTCCGTCACCACGCTACCGAGCGCGCGACCGCCCGCGGTGCAGGCGAATCACGCGTCGCGCGGGTATGGAGATCTGCCGCTACTGGTTGAGCGGTACGCGGCGGATACCGCCGTCGCGGGCGTCGGCGGCCTCGACCTCGTCGCGGGTGACGCCCAGGATGAACAGCACCGCGTCCAGGAAGGGATGCGAGAGGGCGGCATCGGCCACCTCGCGCAGGGCGGGCTTGGCGTTGAACGCGATACCCAGTCCGGCCGCGTTGAGCATGTCGATATCGTTCGCGCCGTCACCGACCGCGACGGTCTGCTCCATCGGCACGCCGGTCTCGGCCGCGAAACGGCGCAGCGCAACGGCTTTCGCGGCGCGGTCCACGATTTCGCCGACCACCGCGCCGGTCAGCTTGCCCTCGCGGATCTCGAGGGTGTTGGCCTGCACGAAGTCCAGTTCCAGTTCGTGCGCGAGCGGTTCGATGACCTGACGGAAGCCGCCGGACACCACGCCGCAGCGGAAACCCAGGCGGCGCAGGGTGCGAATGGTGGTGCGCGCGCCCGGCGTCAGCTCGATGCGCTCGGCCACCTCGTCGATGACCGAGGCATCCAGCCCGGCCAGGGTGGCGACGCGCTGCCGCAGCGATTCGGCGAAATCCAGTTCGCCGCGCATGGCGGCCTCGGTGACCTTGCGGACCTCGTCCTCGACACCGGCGTGCGCGGCCAGCATCTCGATCACCTCGCCCTGGATCAGGGTGGAGTCCACGTCGAACACGATGAGCCGCTTGGCCCGTCGCGCCAACCCGGCCCGCTCGACCGCGATATCCACGCTCTGCTTGGCGGCGACGGTGGCCAGCGTGGTGCGCAGCTCGGTCTCGGTCTCGGCGTCCGCGTTCGGGACGGTGACCGTGAGTTCCAGACCCGTCACCGGATAGTCGGCGATGCCGCGAATGGCGTCGATATTGACGCCCTGCTCGGCCAGCTTGCGGGAGATCGCGCTGAAGGCGCGCGCGGTGACCGGGCTGCCGATCACGACGACGGCATGGGTCGAATGCTTGGCACCGGAATTCGCCGCGGGGGCGATCTCGACGTCGACGTTCATGCCGACGGAGGCCATCGCGTCCTCGAGCTGATCCTGGAGGGCTTCCGGATCAGTGGGACAGGAGACCAGCACACCCAGGGTGAGGCGGCCACGAATGACGACCTGCTCGACATCCAGCAGGCTGACCGCGTTGTTGGAGAGCGCGGCGAGGAGTACCGATGTGACGCCCGGCTTGTCGGGTCCGGTGACCGTAACCAGAACCGTCGTGTCCGACGTACCCAATCGATGACTCCATTCCGTGCGACGCGGTGGCCACCGACATGCGGCGGCGGCCTCATTCTGTCAGGTCGACCGCCGAAGACCTGCGCCGCCCGCACGACCGGGTGGCGGGTATCACGCCCCCGCGCTCAGTGATGGCCTTCATTGCGCAGGTGGAGCGCGCCCGCACACAATTCGCGCAGCACCTCCCCCACCGGGCGCACGGCGGTCACCGCGCCCACACCCAGCCCGGCGTCGACCGGGGCGACCCGCAGGTCGTCGGCGGCAGCGGCTGCGCTCAGGGCGGCATGGGCGGACGCGTCGGCAGCCAGCTCGGCCTCGTGGCCCACCCAGCGACCGGTGAACTCGTTGCGCAGTACCCGCGCGGGAAACTTTGCGGGCCAAGGCAATTCGAGGCCCACATCGAACACCTCGGTGACGACCGTATCGGTCCCGTGGGCGGCCACCAGGGCGGCCCGGCCCGCATCGGACAGCAGCGATTCGGTGCACGCGGCCAGTCGCGTTCCCAGCCATGCCCCCGACGCACCGGCGGCCAAGACCAATTCGAGGTCGGCGGGCTCGGCCAACCCGCCCGCCGCCAGCACCGGCACCTCGGCGACCTTCAGCACGGCGTCCAGCAGCGGCAGCATGTTCATGCCCGCGGCACCGTGCCCGCCGCCCTCTTCACCGCGCGCGACCAGCACCTCGATCCCGGCATCCTGCGCCCGGCGGGCGTCTTCGGCATCGTAAACCTGTGTCGCCGTGACGATTCCGGCCTCCCGCACCCGAGCGACCCAGGCGGTGTCGGTTCCGAAGCTCACCGACAGCAGGCGCGGACGTGCGGCGATCGCCATCTCGAGCAGTTCGGGCCGCTCGCGCACCACCCAGTCGACCACGCCGATGCCGAAGGGCCCGTCTACCCCGTCCAGATAGGGCAGCTGGGTTTCCAGCGCCGGCGCCGAGCCCGCGCTGCCCATCCCGATCATGCCCAGTCCCCCGGCGGCCGTGACCGCCGCGGCCAGGCGGCCACCGGCCACCCCGCCCATGGGTGCGTTGACCACCGGCAGCCGCAATCCCATGGACCGCGACCACTCCGTCGACAGCTGCTGCGCATCTTCGTGTTCGGACATCGCCTTACCCTTCCGCAGCCGAGCGAGTTCCGGCCGCGGACACGGGTACCCGCTACCGCCGGACTCATGCCCGAACTGCTCGATTTCAGGCCTCGACCAGTTGGGGACGGCGTCGGCGGTCGGGTCGCCAGGTGGGTAGCGGGACCCGGAAGACGCGTTCGGCATCACGCGCTTCGGCGAGGTCGCGGACCCGGCCCGCCAGCAGCATGGTCAGGCTGACCATGCCGATGACGATGTCGGGCCGACCGCGTTCGACCACCGGCATCCGGTCGATGTCGTTGGCGGCCATGGTCATCGCGACCGCGCGCAGGGTGTCGTCCGGGTGCGCGACGATCGGCGGGATGACCAGGTCGGTGAGCGGCGCCTCGGTGTCCCCGGCGTGCACGAGGGCTTCGAGGGACGAGCGGGTGACGACGCCGTCGAGGGTGCCGTCCACGGCGAGGATCGGATACAGCATCTGGCGGCGGGCCGTGCGGTCGGCGGGATCGTGGCCGGAGAGCGCGGTCAGTGCGGTGCCCGCGGTGACATCACCGAGGAAGGCGCGGACCTCACGCTGCATCACCTCGTCGACGAACAGGATCTCGAGCGGGTCGACATCGTATTCGCGGGAGAGGTGGTAGCCGCGCCGAGCGATCTTCTCGGTCAGCACCGAGCGTTTGAGCAGCAGCACCGAGACCGCGTAAGCCGTTGTCGCGCCGATGATCAGCGGCAGCAGCGCGTCGAAGCGGTGGGTCAACTCGACCGCGAAGACCACGCCGGTGATCGGTGAGCGCAGCACCCCGCCGAGCACGCCGACCAGTCCGACCAGTGCCCAGAAGCCGGGCCCGACCGCCGGGAAGACATGCGATTCCAGTGCGCCGAGCGCGCCGCCGATCATGAACATGGGCGCGAGCACGCCGCCGGAGGTGCCCGAACCCAGTGACAGCGACCAGATCAGGGTCTTGACCACCAGGATGCCGACCACCAGGCCGAGTCCGATGGATCCGTCTAGTTCCGCGCCGATCACGTCGTAGCCGACGCCGAGCGCCTGCGGCACGAACAGCCCGCCGACGCCGATGATCACGCCGCCGATCGCCGGCCACCACATCCAGTGCAGCGGCAGCCGCCGGAACGCGTCCTCGGAGGCGTAGACCAGTGCGGTGGCGAGCACCGCGAGCAGTCCGGACGCGATGCCGGAGACCACGCACAGCCCGCAGGCCGCGACGGTCACGTGCAGGGTGCCGATCGCGGGGAACAGTGCGCCGGAACCCATCAGCTCCGGGCGCAGCAGCGCGGCCACCGAGACGGCCGCGGCCACCGGCACGAAACTGCGTGGCCGCCACTCGAACAGCAGCAGTTCGACCGCGAGCAGCAGAGCCGCGAACGGGGTGTTGAAGATGCCGGTCATGCCCGCGGTCGCTCCGGCGACCAGCAGGGTCTTGCGTTCGTCCGCGGTGAGGTGCAGGAATTGCGCGAGCAGCGAGCCGAGCGCGCCGCCGGTCATGATGATCGGGCCTTCCGCGCCGAAGGGCCCACCGGTGCCGATGGACACCGCGGCCGAGACCGGTTTGAGCGCGGCCACCCGGGGCGCGATCTTGCTGCCGCCCAACAGGACCGCCTCGATGGTCTCCGGCATGCCGTGTCCGCGAATCTTTTCCGAGCCGTAGCGGGCCATCAGTCCGACGATGAGGCCGCCCACGATCGGTGCGCACAGGATCAGCAGCGGGTTGTGGTGGATCGCGCCCGGGGCCACCAGCGCGGTGTCGAGGCGCTGATAGAAGACGAGGTTGCTGATCAACCCGATGAGCTTGGACAGCACCCAGGCGGCCGCGGCTCCCATCAGGCCGATCGGGATGGCCAGCGCGGCGATGAGGAGCATGCGCGGGGTGGCCGTGAAGTCGCCCAGATGTCCGACGTCACGGGTCGGTGGGGTGTGTGCTGTGGTCGCCATCGCATCCCTCTCAGAATTCATGCAGATAGCAACTGTTGCACATAGCACCGAAAATTCTCCACTCGGAAGCAGAGATATACGACACCCGGGCAGCGGAAGGGCAGCACTCGCGGATCACCGGGGCGCTCGGGCACGAAAAAGGCAGTGGCCCCGGCAACCTGGGTTGCCGGGGCCACTGCCCTCAATGCGTATTACGCGCTACCGACTAGCTGGAAACCTTGTCCAGCTCCTTGACGGTGTGGGACTTGGAGCCCCAGCCCACGTGCGCCTCGGCGCGCATGCGCTCCACCATGTGCGGGTAGTGCAGCTCGAACGCCGGACGCTCCGAACGGATGCGCGGCAGCTCGTAGAAGTTGTGCCGCGGCGGCGGGCAGGAGGTCGCCCACTCCAGGGAGTTGCCGTAGCCCCACGGGTCGTCGACGGTCACGACCTCGCCGTAGCGGTAGGACTTGAAGACGTTCCAGATGAACGGCAGCATCGACGAACCCAGGATGAAGGCACCGATCGTGGAGATGGTGTTCAGGGTCGTGAAACCGTCGCTCGGCAGGTAGTCGGCGTAGCGGCGCGGCATACCCATGTTGCCCAGCCAGTGCTGCACCAGGAACGTGGTGTGGAAGCCGACGAAGGTGGCCCAGAAGTGCCACTTTCCGAGACGCTCGTCCATCATGCGTCCGGTCATCTTCGGGAACCAGAAGTAGATTCCGGCGAAGGTGGCGAACACGATGGTGCCGAAGAGCACGTAATGGAAGTGCGCCACAACGAAATACGTGTCGGACACGTGGAAGTCCAGCGGCGGGCTCGCGAGGATGACGCCCGACAGACCACCGAAGAGGAAGGTCACCAGGAAGCCGACCGACCACAGCATCGGCGTCTCGAAGGTGAGCTGGCCGCGCCACATGGTGCCGATCCAGTTGAAGAACTTCACACCGGTCGGGACCGCGATCAGGAACGTCATGAACGAGAAGTACGGCAGCAGAACGGCACCGGTCGCGTACATGTGGTGCGCCCACACGGCGATGGAAAGGGCCGCGATACCCAGGGTCGCGTAGACCAGGGTGGTGTAACCGAAGATCGGCTTACGACTGAACACCGGGAAGATCTCCGACACGATGCCGAAGAACGGCAGCGCGATGATGTAGACCTCCGGGTGACCGAAGTACCAGAACAGGTGCTGGTAAAGCAGCACACCGCCATTGGCCGGGTCGTAGATGTGGCCACCGAGGTGACGGTCATAGGCGAGGCCGAACAGCGCCGCGGTCAGCAGCGGGAAGGCCAGCAGCACCAGCACCGAGGTGACGGCGATGTTCCAGGTGAAGATCGGCATCCGGAACATGGTCATACCCGGGCAGCGCAGGCAGACCACGGTGGTGAGCATGTTGACGCCACCCAGGATGGTGCCCAGACCGGAGACGGCCAGACCCAGGATCCACAGGTCGCCACCGACGCCGGGCGAGTGCACGATGTCGGAGAGCGGGGCGTAGGCGGTCCAGCCGAAGTCGGCCGCGCCGCCGGGGGTGATGAAGCCCGCGGTCGCCATGGTGCCGCCGAACAGGTACAGCCAGTAGCTGAACGCGTTCAGGCGCGGGAAGGCGACGTCAGGGGCGCCGATCTGCAGCGGCAGGATGATGTTGGCGAAGCCGAACACGATCGCGGTCGCGTAGAACAGCAGCATGATCGTGCCGTGCATGGTGAACAGCTGGTTGAACTGCTCGGGCGAGAGGAACTGCATGCCCGGCCGGGCCAGCTCGGCGCGCATGAGCAGCGCCATGATGCCGCCGACCATGAAGAAGGACATCGCCGTCACCAGGTACATGACGCCGAGAACCTTCGGGTCCGTCGTGGTGACCATCTTGTAGAGGAAGGAACCCTTCGGACCCGTCCTCTGGGGATATGGCCGAGCCGCCTCCACAAGGCTGGCCGGCCGTGGTTCTACGGCAGTCACGAAACCTCCACAGGTATGCCATCGTTCGTACGCTGCTCCGGCGTCCGGTTCGGCAAATGACGAACGACGGTTGGCTTGCGCTGTGAGAGATCGTAAACCGTGTTCCGACGGCGGTCGCCACGGGCTCCTACTCTGTGTCGTAATTGGGAGTCGCGAGGCCCGGATGTAGGCTGCCCCGCATGCCGGTGCGCGAGTCCGCTTCCACCCGAAACACCTTCGCCTCCACCCGCCCTGCGCTGCGCCGGGTGCGCGCCGCCGGGTTGGTCCCGGTAGCCGCGGTACTGGCAGTGGGGCTGGTCGCGGGGTGCAGCGCGAAGACCGACGACAACGCGGCGTCGATCGTGCGGACCACCACCACCATCGCGGGTGCGGGTGTGGTGGGGCTGGAACGGGATACGACGCAGGCGTGCGCGCTGCCGAGTAATCCCGACGCGGCCTCGGGCACCAAAACCGTCACGCACTCTTCGGGCACCTCGCTGGTTCCGGCGGATCCCAAGCGCATCGTGGTGCTGTCGACCTCGGCGCTGGACGCGGTGTGCGCGCTGGGGCTGTGGGATCGGGTGGTGGGCGCGGCGACGATCGCGGGTAAGACCGCGCAGCCCGGATACCTGGGGACCGGGATCGCCGAGATTCCGGGCGTGGGTCTGGTCGGCGACGCGGATCCCGCGAAAGTGGCCGAGCTGAAACCGGATCTGATCCTCGGCACGGCCAGCGACGGTCCGCACTACGACGCCTTCCAGACGATCGCGCCCACCGTGCTGGTCAGCACGGACAGTGGCTGGCAGGCGCAGTTCAGCGGGTTCGCCGAGGCGATGGACCGCAAGACCGCGGGTGTGAAGGCCCTCGACGACTACCGCGCCGACGCCAAGGACGCGGGCATCGCCGCGAACGCCAGCCTCACCCAGGCGTCGGTGATCCGCTTCGAGCCCAACACCATTCAGGTGCAGGGCGGCAACAGCTTCGCCGGTCAGGTGCTCGGCGAGGCGGGCGTGCAGCGTCCCACCGCCCAGCGCGGCGACTCCTTCGAGGTCGGTTCGAACCTCGGCGCGCAGACCGACCGCGACCGCCTCGAGGGCGACCTGATCTACCTCATGTTCGACGGCGCGGACGGCCAGAAGTACGGCGAGTCGATCATGAAGGGCAATGGCTGGAAACAGCTCGGCGCCGTCAGCGACCGCCGCGAGTTCGCCGTCGACGACAGCATCTGGCACGGCAACGGCATCACCGCCGCCCGCGCCCTCCTCGACGACGTCCGCAAATCCCTCAACGGCTACGACGGCGACTGACCCGAATCTCCCGGCGACTTCGGATCTCCCGGTCGAAAGCGGACAGGAACTGTCCTAGTCCGCTGACAGTGTGGTGTCAGCCCGGGAACCTCCCGGCCGACACCGAGGAGAAACGATGACCGTCGCCGCTGTCACCCACCTGAACTTCACCGGCCAGGCCCGCGCCGCCCTGACCTTCTACCAGCAGGTCTTCGGCGGCCAACTGTCCCTGGCCACCCATGCCGACTTCGGCATGCCCGCGGAACTGCCCGGCTCCGACGGCGTGGTCTTCGGACAGGTGCTGTCCGACAACGGATTCGCCATCATGGCCTACGACATCCCCACCGATCCCGACACCCTCCCCTCGACCCCCACCTGGACCCGCCGAGCCAACGGCACCACCGTGACCAACTCCCCCTTCTTCGTCTCGGTACGCGGCGAAACCGCAGAGGAAGTAGCCGCCCTCTGGGCCAAACTCTCCGACGAGGCGCAAATCGTCGAGGAATTCGGCCCGGCCCCTTGGGCACCGGGCTTCGGAATGCTCACCGACCGCTTCGGGGTCACCTGGATCCTCGACGTGGCGGCCACCTACTGATAGACCCGAATTCCGCAGTGCGAGACCGAAATCCGGGCCCGCGCTATTCATCGCGGTACGAAAGGCTTTGCGGCCGTGACCAACACCGACCGTCACCGGAATTGACACCCGGAGAGTGCAGGAAGCATGCTGCGGGGCGGCGACTTCGGAGTCGCTGATCCGTTTCGGAAGGAAGTCACAGCATGTCGCGTATTGCGGCACAGCGCGCAATTGCCGTTGGCGTGGGAACCGTGTTGATCGTGCTCGCTGCGGCGTGGGGGAACTCCAGGGCCGATTCGGTTCAATCGGGCACGGACAGTGGGGATTACGGTCAGGTCGGCCAGGGGCAGCTGATCTCCCGCCCCTGATCGGGAAGGTGTCCCCGGCTCGAGAACGGCCCCCCGGGATGACGTGGGGAAGTCGCCACCCCGGCGAGCCGCGGCCAGCTCACCAGAGGGAGTGTGAAGAAATCGTGATCGCGGGGGCGAATTACTCAGGGATGCAGCGGACGTCGCCGTCGGGGACCTGGTAGACGATGGTGTGCGGCGGGCAGCGGCGGATGTTGCCCCAGTCGCCGTTGATGCAGCTGTCGTACTCGTGGGGGTCGGCGGCGGGGGTGCGGGCGCCGGCGCGGCAACCCGTGGCGGAGCCGGAGTCGGCGGGCTGGGCGGTGGCGGTCACGGCGGGGAGCGTCAGGGCCGCACCGGCGAGGACGACGGCGGCTGTCATGCGTGCGCGGTTCATTGCCTCTCCAGGTCTGCTCGGTCACCAAGGGGTGCGCAGGCGCGCGCCTACCGGCGCTGCACGCGGCATCAGGGTGGTTCGGGGTGTTGACGAGGGAATTCCGTACTCGTCGAGAATCTGACTTCAATATACCGGTCGTTATACGTTGCGGTAATCAGACAAGCGTCACATTCGAACCGAGGAATAAGGCGGTGCGGAAGTTTGTGACCCAGGACAAAGATGGCACCGGAAACCGCAGCACTCGACCAGGATCACCGACCTGGCATCACGAGACAGCACACGGACAGCAAACGGCCCCGGGGTACACACCCCGGGGCCGCGCAGGATCGGTGATCAGTGCAGGATCAGAACTCCCAGTCCTCGTCCTCGGTATTGACGGCCTTGCCGATGACGTAGCTGGAGCCCGACCCGGAGAAGAAGTCGTGGTTCTCGTCGGCATTGGGCGAAAGTGCCGACAGGATGGCCGGATTCACGTCGCACTCGTCCTTGGGGAACAGGCCCTCATAGCCGAGGTTCATCAGCGCCTTGTTGGCGTTGTAGCGCAGGAACTTCTTGACGTCCTCGGTGAGGCCGACCTCGTCGTAGAGGTCCTGGGTGTACTCGACCTCGTTCTCGTAGAGCTCGAAGAGCAGGTCGAAGGTGTAGGCCTTGAGCTCCTCGCGCTCGGTCTCGGAGACGAGTTCGAGGCCCTTCTGGTACTTGTAGCCGATGTAGTAGCCGTGCACGGCCTCGTCGCGAATGATCAGGCGGATCATGTCGGCGGTGTTGGTGAGCTTGGCCCGCGAGGACCAGTGCATCGGCAGGTAGAAGCCGGAGTAGAACAGGAACGACTCCAGCAGGGTGGAGGCCACCTTGCGCTTGAGCGGGTTCTCGCCGTTGTAGTAGTCGAGCACGATCTCGGCCTTGCGCTGCAGGTTCCGGTTCTCCTCGGACCAGCGGAAGGCCTCGTCGATATCGCGCGAGGAGCACAGCGTGGAGAAGATGGAGCTGTAGCTCTTGGCGTGCACCGACTCCATGAACGCGATGTTGGTGTACACCGCCTCCTCGTGCGGGGTCAGCGCGTCGGGGATCAGGCTGACCGCGCCGACCGTGCCCTGGATGGTGTCCAGCAGGGTCAGGCCGGTGAATACCCGCATGGTCAACTGCTTTTCGCTGTCGGTCAGCGTCGCCCAGGACGGGATGTCGTTGGAGACCGGGACCTTTTCCGGCAACCAGAAGTTGCCGGTGAGCCGATCCCATACCTCGGCATCCTTCTCGTCCTGCACGCGGTTCCAGTTGATCGCCGATACCCGATCGATCAGTTTCACGCCCGCTCACTCACCCTTCTCAGCTCACCGGACCCTGCGGAATACTTTGCCCCTGAACACTACTACTTGGGGGTGACATCACCGTGCAGCACAAGACCTTGTGTCTGTAGCAGAACACAGTGACTCGATGCGCTGTCCTGCGGGAATGCCGGAGGGGTCGCGGGCAAGCCCGCCGCCGACTGGAAAATTACAGCGGTGCAATCCGTCACAGGCGCGCGGGGGTGGTCACGCGAACCGCTCGACCGACAGTTAGCCAGTCGGATGCCAGCAGACCGGGCTCGAACCACGCTCTCGACGAGGCAGCAGATTCCGTGAGAGAGTCGGCGGTAGCGGCGCAGCTGCCCGAACCGAGTTGCCTTCCCCGCGAATCATTTTCCGATCATTTTTCACTCAGCCCGCTGCTCCGGAACGTTGGGGCGGCGACCGAAATGCCCTAGTCTCTGGCTCTGTGCGTGTTTTGGTATTGGAGGACGACCATCAACTCTGCCGTGAAGTAACCGATGGGTTGCGCTCGGCCGGGTTCGCCGTCGACCTCGCCCACGACATCGCCGATGCCGAATTCAAGCTCGCCATCAACCGTTACGACTGCCTGGTCGTCGATCGCGGACTACCCGACGGCGACGGTCTCGACCTGGTCGCCGGGGCTCGCCGCAACGGGCACACGGTGCCCGCGCTCATGCTCACCGGCCGCGACGGACTCGACGACCGGCTCGCCGGATTCGAACAGGGCGCCGACGACTACCTGACCAAACCCTTCGCGCTGCCCGAGCTGGTGATGCGGGTGCGCGCGCTGTGCCGCCGCCGCGAACAGCCCACTGCCGCGCGAATCGCGGTGGCGGACATCGACATCGACCTGATGCGGCGGCGGGTCACCCGCGGCGGCATCATGCTCTCGCTCACCCCGAAGGAGTTCGCGGTGCTCGAACTCATGGCGACTCGGCGCGGCAATGTGGTGACCCGCAGCGACCTCATCGAATGCTGCTGGGACGAAATGGCCGATCCCGCATCGAATGTGGTGGACGCGGTGGTCGCCAAGCTGCGACGCAAACTCGGCGAACCCAATGTGATCGAGACGGTGCGCGGCACCGGATTCGTGGTGTCCGCAGAGTTCGGCGGATGAGCACGCACCGCTCCCCCGCCGTCGCGCGGCTCAAGCGGGCCCGCTGGCTGACCACCGCCCTGGTCACCGTGATCACCGCGACCGCGGTGCTGGTGCTGGGTTTCGTCGCGGCCACCATCGACGCCGACGCCCGCCACACCCGCGCCGACGACCGGGCCGAGCAGGTCGCGGGCGGGCTGGCGCGCGCCATCCAGCACGACGACAAGCAGACCCTGGACCTGTCCACGGTGATCGACGACGAACTCGCCAAGGGCACCACCGCCGTCGTGGTGGAGGTGCGCAAACCCGGCGACACGTGGAAACAGGCGCACACCTATCAGCGCTCGTTCATGCCCGACGACACCACCATCGCCACCCTCGCCACCCAGACCGAGGACCAGGCCGACGGCATCCTGTACGCCTCCAGCCGCCACGCCGCCACCGATATCACCGGGCGCAGCGTGACCGTGGCCAGCACCCCGGTGTTCTGGTCGGACTGGGACACCATCGTGGTGATCCTGGCCGGGACCGAAGCCATGGCCGACCCGGGCAAGCATCGAATGCTGGTGTGGGAGTTGACGATCGGCGGCGGGCTACTGGTGCTGGCGGCCGCCGCCAGCGCGTTCGTGCTGTCCGGCCGCAGCCAGCGGCAGGCGCTGCGGATGCTCGACGAGCACGAGCAGTTCCTCGGCGACGCCGCACACGAATTGCGCACGCCCCTCACCACTTTGAAGCTGCTCACCGAATCACGGCCGAAACCCGACGAGGTGCAGCAGACGCTGGCCGAGGCCCGCCGCCTCGCCGACCGGATGGCGCGCCTGGTCACCGGGCTGCTCGCGCGCGCCCGCATGCAGTCCGGGATCGCGGAGCCCGAACGCACGCTGCTGCGGCTGGATCAGCTCGCCGAATCGGTGGCCGAGGAGGCCGGGGACAGCCGCATCACGGTCACCGCGCACCCCAGCGTGGTGCTCGGCGACCCGCAGCTGCTGAGCCTGGCCATCCGCAACATGCTCGAGAACGGCCTGACCCACGGCGCGGTGAACCGGGCGGCACCGGTGGAAGTCCATGTGGCCGAGGGCCGGGTCAGCATCCGCGACCACGGTCCCGGCGTGGATCCGGTGATGTCCGCGAGCCCGTTCAACCGCGGCGC
Source organism: Nocardia sp. NBC_00511 (assembly GCF_045161165.1). Taxonomy (NCBI): domain Bacteria; kingdom Bacillati; phylum Actinomycetota; class Actinomycetes; order Mycobacteriales; family Nocardiaceae; genus Nocardia; species Nocardia sp. NBC_00511. The sequence continues at coordinate 257,416 of NZ_CP107849.1, read as the reverse complement.
GGCCGGACGGACCGGACGCAACGGCATCGGCCTGGCGCTGGTCGCCTGGGTCGCGCAGGCACACGGCGGCAACGCCTCCATCGAACCGGCGGCGGGCGGCGGCACCATCGCCACCCTGTGGCTCCCCCAGGCCGACATCACCGCGAGCGCACCGGCCCCGAGTCGGCACTGACTCGGTCAGGATAGGTACATGGGTATCACGGGGGCTGGACTGGAATCGTTGACCGTCGTGCGGCACGGACAGAGCACCGTCAATGCCGTGCGGGCAACCGGGGCGGACGAGTACTGCACCGGAATCCGGGATGCGGACGTGCCGCTGTCCGAGCTCGGGCGGGAGCAGGCGGTCGCGGCCGGGAAACCGCTGGCGGCATACGATTTCGACCTGGTGCTGTGCTCGCCGTATCGGCGGGCACTGGACACCGCACGGTGGGCGCTAGGCGATCCGGCCACGGTGGGCGGTCCGGAATTCGTTGTGGACGAGCGGTTGCGGGATCGGGAGAACGGAATCCTGTTCGGGCTCACCGCCTCCGGGATCCGCAGCCGCTATCCGGCCGAGTATCGGGCGCGGCAGCAACTCGGCGGGTACTACTACCGGCCGCCGGGTGGGGAGTCGTGGCCGGATGTCGCGTTGCGGCTGCGCGGGGTGCTCGGTGAGTTGGACGGCCGGGTGCTGGTGTTCGCGCACGACATCACGGTGGTGCTGATCCGGGCGCTGCTGGGGCCGAAGTCGGGGCTCGAGATCGCCGAGACCGCTACCGCGCAGGTGTCGAACGCGTCGATAAACCATTGGGAGCGCGACAAATCCGGCATGCGACTGGTTCTGCTCGATGACACCCGGCACCTGGTCAGCGGGTTACAGTGAGTCCGTTTTGTCATATCCGATCGCTATGGCACATGTGAGAAGTCACAACATCGCGATTTACCTATTACTGTGCTTCACAGGAGGAATCGAAGCCGCCGCTGGGGGTTGTGGCATGCGTTAGCGTTTCAAGTCCCGGGGGTCGGAAGGAGCACGGATGTCCGTGGAGATTCCCACCGGGACGGGTCTCACCGTTTCCGGCAACCCGATGTCCTCGCCGCTGAAAGACGTTCGCGGCGTGGCACAGCACATGGTCGGCCACTTCGTGGAGACCGTCGCGCCCTGCGGCACCCTGCCCGGCGACGCCATTCACGGCGACGTCACCACCATCACCCGCACCTGCCTGGAACTCGCGATCAGCATGCTCGACGGGACCGACATCCCCGAGAAGACCAAGCGACTCGAGGAGGCCGCCGCGCAGTGGGCGCGCGAGGGCATTCCGATCGACACCATCCACCACGCCATCCACGAGGGCTTCAAGATCGGCTCGGATCTGGTGATGGGCAGCGCCCTCACCCAGCACCTGCGCCAGGACGGGCCGAACGGGGAGGCGGCGCTGGTCATCGCGGCCACCGACATGGCCAACATCATGGACGGCGCGAAAATGGTGGTGGAACTGCTGGATCGGATGACCTCGGCGGTCGCGCTGTCCTATGTGCGGGAACTGCGCTCGGTGGTCAGCGAACACCACACCGCCGTGCACACCCTCACCTCGGCGCTGCTGGGCGGGCATTCCACCTCCACCATGGCGCGCGAATGCGGCATCGAGGTCGCCGAGACGTATCACGTACTGGCCCTGTCGATTCCGCAGCATCCGGAGGAGCGCTCCGCGACCCTCGACGGCACCGTGGTGGCGCGGCGCAAGCTGCGCCGGGTGCAGGCCGAACTCGCCACCCGCTATCCCGATCAGGTGCTGTCACTGCTGAGCGTGGACGGCGGCACCCTGCTGGTGCCCGCGCCGACAATCGCCGACGACCAGCTCGACGAACTCATCGAGCGGCTCTCGCGGGCGGCGCGGGTGCCGATCACCGCCACCCGCGTCAGCGCCACCCCGCAGCAGATTCCGGACGCCGCGGATCAGGCCCACGAACTGCTCGACATCGTGCACCGGCTCGGGTTGGTGCGCGGGCTGTTCCGCTTCGACGAGCTGGCCCTGGAATACCAGCTGACCCGGCCCGGACCCGGACGCGACCACCTGGGCTCACTGCTGAACCCGCTCGACGAGCATCCCGAACTGCTCGAGACGCTGCAATCGCACATCAGCAACAACCTCAATCGGCAGCGCACGGCGCGCATGCTGCACGTGCACACCAACACCGTGGACTACCGGCTCAAACGGATCGGGCAGCTCACCGGATTCGACCCGACCCAGTCGTCGGGGCTGTGGTACCTGCGCTCGGCGCTGGTGGCCAGGACGTATCAGGCGGGCTGAAACCGATTGCGGGCCCGGCGGATTCACCACCGGGCCCATCGATCAGCAGTTGGACGGGGCGGGTTCGCCGCGCATGCGGGCATCCAGCCAGGCCAGCACGTCCGGCAGGCCCAGCACCGCTGCGGTGAGGTGATCCGGGACCGGCATCTGCTCACTGTCGACCCGCGCGCCCGCGGCGCAGTAGCGGTGGATGGTGTTCACGATCGCGTCCACCGGAACCAGTCCGTCGATGGGCGAATGCCATTCGAACACCGGCATATTCGGCACGCCCGGATACAGTTCGAGACTGTTCTCCTCGACCACCCCGCGCGCCACCGGATCGTCGGTCATCACCGTGGTCTTGGCGACGTCCAGTGCGCCCTCGCCCGCTCCGGCGGCCAGGATGTCGTTGGTGCAGCTGTTGAGCAGCTTGTCGCGCAGGGCGAGGCCGCGATCGTTGAGCTGCGCGGAAATCGGGAAACGGTCCGGGTATTCGCGTTCCAGGCCGAGTCCGGCCGCCAGCGCCAGACCGAACGCGGGATGGCGGTTCATGCCGAGGGTTTCGAGCATGTCGACCAGGTTCATCGGCACGCCGCCCATGGCCGCTCCGGCGATCCGCAGGTCCGGTGCGTAGACGGGGGCCAGGGCGGCGGCCCAGGCGGTGGCCATGCCGCCGCCGGAATACCCGGCCATGGCGACCGGGCTGTGCTGCACCTTCAGATCCGGGATGCGCTGCACGGCGCGCACCCCGTCGAGGGTGATCTGGCCGCCGAGTTTGGCTGCCCCGTAGGCGAATCGGGGGCCCAGGTGATCGGGTAGCGCGATCGTCCAGCCGCGTTGCAGCAGCACGTTCCAGGCCGGGGCCTCGCGGATCTGGAGGTTGGGGTCGCTGGTGTAGAGCACCCGCGACACCGCGCACTGCGCGCCCAGGCCGTTGATGATCTGCTGCAGCGACAGCAGCGGGGCGTCGGCGCCGCGGTTGCGCGGGGACAGCACGGTCGTGGTGGCGGCGATCGGGTGGCCGGTGGAATCGTTGGAGCGGAACTGGATCAGCTCGACGTCGGTGTCGGGGAAGTCCGGCAGGGCGGGCATGGCGCGCACGGCCAGCACGTCACCCGGCTGGTGATCGGCGATATCGGCCGGTGCGGAGTAGAACGGATCCGGATCCGGTGCCGGCATGAGGGGTTGCGCGGCAGCGGTTCCCGAGGTCGCCGCCAGCAACACCGCGAAGAGGAACTGGGCGGCGCGCCAGCGCGCGACCCGCGTTCGAGTGATCATCCTTTGGTCCTTTCCCACCTGGGCCACCGGTGTTTTCCCGGCCGGTGAACCTTGCCGGGAGCCTAGGAAGGCCGGTGGTGGGTGTCGAGGACGATCGGACACTGCTTCGAATATTCACAATCCGGGCAGGTTTACGTTGTGAGCGGTGGCAGCGCGGCCAGCAAAGTGAATGGCGTTTATTTCCATTCGAATCGCTAACAACCGGATGCGCGCGGCGCTTGTGACTAATCCAATGGGTTTCCGGAACACGTTCCCGCCCAGGATATTCCAGTTACCGTCAGTAACAGAGACGCGTTTCCGCCAGTGCCGCCGGACCGCGTCTCCCGGGATCACCCTGATGAGGAGTACCGCCCCATGACCAGAACCACTGACGGAAACGCTCTGCGCGACAGCCTGGGACAGCCGCTCACTCACCGGGTCACCGTCTACCTCGGCGGACCCGAGGACGGCGCGGAACTCACCATGGAGTACGCCGCCACCTGGCAGGAGGCCTCCGCCTTCACCACCGCCGCCGTCCACGCCGGATTGGCCGTGACCGTCGACAGCCGCATCCGGCCCGGTCTGCGCCGCCTACCCCGCTACGGCTTCCGGCACTGAAACTACGGCTTCCGACATCGAACCAGCCTCCACCGCAATCGATTCCGCGCCGGGCTCACCGGCCGGAATCCGGCCAGAACGCCGTGCTGAGCGCATCCCACGCGGGCCCCAGCTCGGCGGCGAAATCCTCCCACGCGTGAATCCCGGCGGACTCGTAGTGCACCGTCGCGGGAATACCCAAGTCGCTCAATCGTTTCGCGAAATTCTCGGTGCACAGGCGGGAACCGGCCTCCAGCGCCACACCACCGCCCACCAGTTGCAGCGCGGCCACCAGATCGGGTTGCCGGGCCAGCTCGCCGAAATCCGGTCCACCCGGCACACCCGTGGCGGCGGAGAGATAGATGACGGTGCCGCGCAAGGCTTCCGCGGCCACCGTGCTGTCATGGGTCAGCCAGTCGAAGGTGCCCGGCGGGCCCCACAGGTTCATCACATTGCCGCCGCGCGAGGCGACCGTGAGGGTGGTGACCGCGCTACCGGTGGTGTCCACCGTCGAATAGCAGCCGCTCATGCCCGCCACCGCGCGATAGAAGCCCGGATGCCGGTGCGCCAGCATCATCGCGCCCTGCGCGCCCATCGAGACGCCCGCGACCGCGCGCCGGCCGTCGCCGTGCAGATACGGTTCGATGGCGCCGGGCAATTCGGCGGTCAGGAAGGTCTCCCAGCGATTCCAGCCGAGGGTGGCGTCGGGGCGTTCCCAATCGCTGTACATGCTGCCGGTGGCACCGGCCGGGAAGACCACATCGATCGGTTTGTCGGCGAAGAAGTCGGCGGCGTGCCCCTTGGTCAGCCAGTCGGAGACCTCTTCGGCGTCGACGCCGTCGAGCATGTAGAGGGTGGGGCGCGGGCCGGTGCCGCTGCCGTGCAGCACGTCGACCGACACGGGGCGGCCCATGGCGACCGAGTCGACGGTGACGCGTTCCCAGTGCGAGGTGATGGTGCTGTTGTGGATCACCCTGGTGTGCGCCGGGATTCGCGCGGGGGCGGCGGCCGCGCCGATGGGCAGGCCCACCGCGGCCAGCACCGCGGCGATCACGGAGACGATGACCCGCCGCCGTCCGGCTCCCGGCCCCGATTCCCGGGCTCTTCGAAATCCGATGTCCGGCACGACAACTCCTCACGTCGGCAGGGGCTCGAATACCCACCGGGCGGATGCGAGGATCGCCGCCCGGTGGGTGTCCGATGGGAGTGCAGCCACGGCTGCACGGGCAGTGTGATGGCTCAACAGTCCTCAGGCACGGAGCAGGAGAGGACCCGGAATCACCTCCAAAGCTGTTGTCCCGGTGCGTGTCCCGGTTCCGAGGATCGACCGCGCAACCGGTCTGTTTCCCGATCTCGGAACCAGGGCGAGCCTATCCACGCTCCACCCCCACCCGTATGCCCTCTGAGACCTTCTGGAAACTTCACAACCCCTGTGGATCCCGCCGTGGGACCTGCCACAGCCCGCACCACCCCCGCTCCGTTCCCCTGCGGTCAAGTCCCCGAAACGCGGTGTCCACCACCCATTTCCATCCGATAAATCACGTTGACCAGGACATTGACACCGGATAGGTTCATGGTTGACCGATTGGTCTAGACCACAATTCGGCCAGTTGTCCGAAGCGATCGAAAGGGACGCGCGCGTGCAGACCATGGCGTATCTGGCCTTGACAGTGTCGGTATTCCTGCACGCCGGTTGGAATGTGGCACTGGCCTGGGTCCGCCGCCGCGATCACCCGGTCTCCTCCACCGCCGACATGCTCATCGCCGGTGGGCTGGTCTTCCTCCCGATCGCCCTGTACACCTGGCGATTCGACCTCGCGGCACTCCCCTTCGCCGCCGCGTCCATCCTGATCAACTGCTGCTACTTCGTCCTGCTCGAAAAGGCCTACGCCACCGCCCCCGTCGGCGAGGTCTACCCGGTGGTCCGCGGCAGCTCCCCCGTCCTGGTCGTCACCGCCACCGCCATCCTCGGCACCACCGTCGGCTGGACCCGTTGGCTGGGTGTGGCTTTCATCGCCACCGGCGTCGTGCTGATCGCACTCTCCCGCGCCCAGCCCACCGCCCCCGGCATCACCGGCGGCCGCCGCTCGGTCCTGTGGGGCCTCACCGTCGGCGCCTGCGTAGCCGCCTACACCCTCTCCGACAGCTTCGGCGTCCAGCACGCCTCCCCCATCGCCTACCTCGTCGTCGTCATGGCCGTCCCCGGCCTCATCCTCAAAGCCAGATCCCGCCTACGCGGCGACCACACCCCGATCCCCCTGCGCGCCATCCCTTTATCCATCGCAGGCGGCTCCGCCATGCTCGGCGCCTTCGGCCTCACCCTCATAGCCATGACCCACCTCCCCATCGCCGTGGTAGCCAGCGTCCGAGAATCCAGCATCGTCGTAGGCGCCCTCCTGAGCCGAGCCCTCCTATCCGAACGCATAGCCCCCCAGGGCGCCGTAGGCATAGCCAGCGTCCTCACCGGCACCCTCGTCCTCGGCCTTGCCACCTGAATCAGGTGCAGGCAGGGGAGGTTTCGCGGACTGCGGCGAGTTGCGCGCAGGACCAGTCGTGGTCCAAGAGCCATGCACCGTCGACGGGTGTGAAGGGGATGAGCATGGGGGCGTTGCCTTGCGGGGAGGTGGTGGAGGTGGTGGCGAACATGCCGTGGCCCACCACGTTGGTTTTGTCGACGGTGACCGTGATGGCGAGTTTCGTGTAGGCCTGGGCGAGTTTGGTGATCAGGTCGGGGTCGCGGTCGGTGTCGGCGATGCGAATTCGCTTGGCGGCGGCAGTGATCGACGGGTCGAGTGCCTCGCGTAGTTCAGCGTTCAGATCGGTGGGAGCCGGCAGCGGGGGTGTGGGCGGGGGCGCCTTGTCGGTGCCCGGGAGGGTGCCCGGGTAGAGCTGGGCTACCAGGTTGTACCAGAGGGAATCGCTGTTGAGGGACAACAGGGAGCCGTAGAGCGGGGTGTACTGGTTGCTGGCGATCGCTATCGAGACTTTGCGTTCGGGGAGGTACATGACCACCGCCGTGTAGCCGAGTACCGCGCCGGTGTGGCCGATCCACGAACCCTCGCGCATGATGCCGAGCCCGTATTCGAGACCTGCCGAGAATACCGTGCCGGTGGTGAAAGTCGTTCGCGCACGCTGAGTCTCCGGTTTCAACCCGCTACCCTCCCCCAGCAGTGGGGCGTACGCAGCCAGATCGGTGACGGTGGACACCAGCGAACCCGCACCGCCCCATACGCTCGGGGGCGTCCGTGTCGTCACGTCGGTGCGGACGTCGTGTTCGTAGGCGTAGCCGCGGCTCTCGGGAGCGGGCAGCGTGGCGTCGGCGGGGTACACCGTGTCGGGCAGGCCCTCGTCGTGGGCCAGGTCGTCGATGACGTCCCGGATCGGGCGGCCGGTGACCTTCTCCAACACCATCCCGAGCAGCAGATACCCCGAATTCGAGTAGTCGGTGACGGTGTCGGGCGGCTGCGCCTTGTCCGGATGGGTGCGGATGATCCGCAGCGCGTCCTCCGTGCTCCAGGCATGATCCGGCGCGGCGGCGTCCACCTGGGGCACGAACTCCGGGTCATGGGAGAAGTCGTAGACGCCGGCGCGCATACCCAGCAGCGCGCGCACGGTGATGGTGTCCCCGTTGGGAATACCGTCGACGTATTTGCTCAGCCGATCGTCCAGCGACAACCGGCCTGCGTCGGCCAGCCGCAGCAGCGCGGTGGCGACGAAGGTCTTGGTGATGCTGCCGACGCGATAGTGATCGCCGACGCTCGCCTGCCGTCCGGAGTTCGCGTCCGCCAGACCGTATGCGCGGCTGAAGGTTCCGCGCTCGGGATCGATGATCGCCACCGACGCGCCCGGAATCAGACCGGCGTCGATATCGGCTCGGATGATGCGATCCACCGTGCTCGCCAGGTCGGCGGGAAACTCTTGTCCCGCAGCATGTTTCGGTCCCGCACACCCGGCGGCGAGAACCAGCGCCGCGAGGCCCGCCAGGACCGCGCGCACCCCGAATCGATCGATCCCACCCATGTTTCCCCTCCCACCACGCCGGAATCCGGCGTCTCCACACAATAGCCACGGGCGCTCCCGGTGACCCGGAAGCGCCCGTGTGGAAAGCGTTGTCGCTCAGAGCATGCAGCTCACGCAACCCTCGACTTCGGTGCCCTCGAGGGCCATCTGGCGGATGCGGATGTAGTAGAGGGTCTTGATGCCCTTGCGCCAGGCGTAGATCTGGGCGCGGTTGACGTCGCGGGTGGTGGCGCTGTCCTTGAAGAACAGCGTCAGCGACAGGCCCTGGTCCACGTGCTGGGTGGCGGCGGCGTAGGTGTCGACGACCTTCTCGAAACCGATTTCGTAGGCGTCCTCGAAGTATTCGAGGTTCTCGTTGGTCAGGTAGGGGGCCGGGTAGTAGACGCGGCCGATCTTGCCTTCCTTGCGGATCTCGATCCGCGAGGCGATCGGGTGGATCGAGCTGGTGGAGTGGTTGATGTAGGAGATCGAGCCGGTCGGCGGGACGGCCTGCAGGTTCTGGTTGTAGATGCCGTGCTGCATCACCAGGGCCTTGAGGGTGCGCCAGTCGTCCTGCGTCGGAATGTGGACCTCGGCGTCGGCGAAGATCTGACGCACTCGCTCGGTGGCGGGCTCCCACACCTGCTCGGTGTACTTGTCGAAGAACTCGCCCGACGCGTACTTCGACTCGGGGAAGCCGCCGAAGTACGAACCCCGCTCCTGCGCAATCAGATTCGAGGCGCGGATGGCGTGGTAGGCAATCGTGTAGAAGTAGATGTTGGTGAAGTCCACGCCCTCTTCGGACCCGTAGTGGACGTGCTCACGCGCCAGGTAACCGTGCAGGTTCATCTGGCCCAGGCCGATGGCGTGCGACTCGTTGTTGCCCTGCTCGATCGACGGCACCGAGTAGATGTGGGTCTGATCCGACACCGCGGTCAGCGCGCGGATCGAGGTCTCCACCGTCTTGGCCAGATCCGGCGAATCCATGGTCTTCGCGATATTGAGCGAACCCAGGTTGCACGAGATGTCCTTGCCCACCTTGGAATACGACAGATCGTCGTTGAACTCCGAGGCGGTCGAGACCTGCAGGATCTCCGAGCACAGGTTGGAGTGGGTGATCTTGCCCGCCACCGGGTTTGCCCGGTTCACGGTGTCCTCGTACATGATGTACGGGTAGCCCGACTCGAACTGCAGCTCGGCGAGGGTCTGGAAGAACTCGCGAGCCTTGATCTTGGACTTGCGAATCCGCTTGTCGTCGACCATCTCGTAGTACTTCTCGGTGACATTGATGTCGGCGAACGGCACGCCGTAGATGCGCTCCACGTCGTACGGCGAGAACAGGTACATGTCCTCGTTCTTGCGCGCCAGCTCGAAGGTGATGTCCGGGATCACCACACCCAGCGACAGCGTCTTGATGCGGATCTTCTCGTCCGCGTTCTCGCGCTTGGTGTCCAGGAAGCGGTAGATGTCGGGGTGGTGCGCGTGCAGATACACCGCGCCCGCGCCCTGACGCGCGCCCAGCTGGTTGGCGTAGGAGAAGGAATCCTCGAGCAGCTTCATGATCGGGATGACGCCGGAGGACTGGTTCTCGATCTTCTTGATCGGCGCGCCGTGCTCACGAATGTTGCTGAGCAGCAACGCGACACCGCCGCCGCGCTTGGACAGCTGCAGCGCGGAGTTGATGGAGCGCCCGATGGACTCCATATTGTCCTCGATGCGCAGCAGGAAGCACGACACCGGCTCGCCGCGCTGCTTCTTGCCCGAGTTCAGGAAGGTCGGGGTGGCGGGCTGGAAACGCCCGTCCATGATCTCCTCGACCAGCTCCTGCGCCAGGGTCTCGTCACCGGCGGCCAGCGTCATGGCCACCATGCAGACGCGATCCTCGAAACGCTCCAGGTAGCGCTTGCCGTCGAAGGTCTTCAGCGTGTACGAGGTGTAGTACTTGAACGCGCCCAGGAAGGTCGGGAAGCGGAACTTCTTGGCGTACGCCTGCTGGAACAGTCGCTTGATGAACTCACGGCTGTAGAGGTCGAGAACCTCTGCCTCGTAATAGTTCTCCTTGACGAGGTAGTCGAGCTTCTCGTCCAGGTTGTGGAAGAAGACCGTGTTCTGGTTGACGTGCTGCAGGAAGTACTGATGCGCCGCCTCCCGGTCCTTGTCGAACTGGATCTCGCCGTTGGGACCGTACAGGTTCAGCATCGCGTTGAGCGCGTGATAGTCCAGGCCCTCGGTGGCGGAGTCGCCGCTGACGGGGCGTTCTACGCGGGCAGTCTTTCCGACCGGTGCTGTTGTCGTTGCCAAAACAAGTCCAATCCCTCTCGGACGCGCGCGACGTCCTCGGCAGTTCCCATGAGTTCGAAGCGATACAGGTACGGAACCCCTGTTTTGCGCGAGATCACTTCTCCCGCATAGCAGAACGTATCGCCGAAATTGGTGTTGCCACTCGCGATCACGCCCCGCAGCAGAGCGCGGTTGTGCGGATCGTTGAGGAATTTGGCCACCTGTCGGGGGACGAATTCCTTGTCGGATCGCTGCCCACCCAAAACGTGCCGACCTCCCCCGTAGGTGGGAACGATCAGCACGAAGGGTTCGTCGACGCGAAGCGAGTCGGCGGTGTGAAGCGGAATGCGAACGGCGGGGATTCCCACCCGTTCGACGAAGCGGTGCGTGTTCTCCGAAGCGCTGGAGAAGTAGACGAGATTCGGTGTCGCGGTGGACATCTCGGTTACCTCCTCGGCTTTGGAGCGGCTATGCGACCGCGACTGCGTCGGCGAGCGCCTTGATCCGGTCCGGGCGGAAACCCGACCAGTGGTTGTCACCGGCGACGACGACGGGAGCCTGCAGGTAGCCCAGGGCCATCACGTAGTCGCGGGCCTCGGGGCTCTCGGAGATGTCGATGACGTCGTAGTCGACACCGGCCTTGTCGAGGGCGCGGTAGGTGGCGTTGCACTGAACACAAGCGGGCTTGGTGTAAACGGTGATGGTCATTGGTATCCCCTTCTCCTGGCCTTCGATCCGTATGCAGTGCACGGGTGAAAGACGATCCACGTACTTGATGCGCAAACCCCTGGAAGCGGGACCGAAGTCCCTGGTCACCCGGCTGCGTTCGAGGTCGCTGCCTAGTGGCGTTCCAGCTCCCAAGACACTACACCTAGTGGCCGACAGATTCATACAACACGACATGTTGCGACTCACACGGATGAAATTCTGGTGGCGTAAGTACCAGGACACTCGATTCGCAACTCGACACGACTGAGGCGCACGTCACAATTTGGACCTTCAGTTCATTTCCAGCAAACTCACTGTTCCCCCTGATCAACACCCATCACACGAGTCACAGCAGACTCGCGCCACCAGCCGCTTCCCGCGCCCGGGCGCACCCGCCCCCAATTCCCGGGGCACCCCGTCGCCTCGGCGTGTCGCGGCTAGCCGATGGTGAACGACGATCCCTGCACCGGACCGGGAACCAGCAGGCGATCGGTCGCGGCGATGCCATAGGTCTGCGCGTCGTAGTCCGACAGCGGGCGGCCGTCGATCGAGATGTCGGTGAAGGTGATCGGATCGAACCCGGGCAGCGCGGCGTCCAGGTGACCCTCGACCACGATCTCGGCGGTGTCGGCCGGAGCGTTCGACGGCGCGACAGTGGTGCGCGACCAGCCCAGCGTGCGGTTGTCCAGGGTCATGACGTAGCGGCCGCCGTCCCAGCGGACCGTCGAATGCATGGTGTCACCGGGCCGCACCTGCACATCCTGGTAGGCGTACGGCGGATCCGGGTAGCCTTCCCACCACGCGTCCAGCGTCTTGTCCGGGACGCAGGACTCGTGCAGCAGACCGAGCGCGCACAGCCCGTCCGCGGCCGCGCCCAGCACATCGGAGACCTTCGCTCCGACATTCATCACCGTGCCCGCCAGGTGCGCGTCGACGTAGGACAGGCCCGCCGCGACAGATTCGACCTGTAGTCCCGGCATCGCCGCGTAAACGGCCGCGTCACTGGCACACAGGGATTCGACGCCGGTCTGCATCAGCGGCAGGGCGACGTGCCCGTCGAGCGCGGTGGCGCCGTTGAGGCCCACCCACGGCACCACGCGCTGCAGGACGCCGGGATTGCGGCAGTCGATCTGCGGCTGCACCCAGGTGGCGCTCACCTCGTGGACGGGACCGCGCACCACGTACCCGGCCCAGTTGCCCAGGAACAAACGGACATTCGATTCGGCGACGGCTTCGGCGGCGTTCGACGCCATCGCGACCGCGGAGATCGCGAGCGTGACCGCCAGGGAGCAACGGCTCCACACGGACTTCCTCGCAAGAGATTTGCCCGACGATAGCTGCATGGCTAGACGTTAGCCCGGAACGGTCCGGAAAAGCGTCAGGCCACGGCTCAAAAGCCGTGGCCTCGCACTGGATTCAGCGAATTATCGCCGCAACCGCCGGGCGGTTCCCGAGTCCGTCAGACGTTTGCCCGGGCCCGGGCAGCCTCGGCCAGCAGGTGCACGCTGGCGGCCAGCTGGGTCAGCGCCTCGGCATCGTCGGCCGGGTGGGTCTCGACGAAACGCGAACCGATGGTGCCGAAGTGCAGCGAGGCCTCCTCGACCACGCTCGCACCCGCCACGCCCAGCGCCTTCACCGCGTCGGCATGCGACCACTTGGCGGCGTTCTGGCTGATGGACGCCGAGATCACGGCCACCGGACGGCCCTTGAGCGCGCCCGCGCCGTAGGGGCGCGAAGCCCAGTCGATGGCGTTCTTCAGCACGGCCGGCAGGGTGCCGTTGTATTCGGGGGTGAGCAGCAGCAGCGCGTCGGACTCGCCGACCGCGTCACGCAGCGCCTGCGCGGCGGCGGGCACCTTGCCCTCGGCGTCGATGTCCTCGTTGTAGAAAGGAATATCACCCAGTCCGTCGTAGATGGACAGCTCTACCCCGTCGGCGGCGGTCTGCACGGCGGCCTCGGCGAGGCGGCGGTTGATCGACGCGGCACGGAGGCTGCCGACCAGAACGAGAATGCGGGTCTGCGACATGATGATCTCCAAGGGTTGCTGTCCAGCGGCGGAACTTTCGATACACTGTAACCGGACCGCAGTCCGCTTACATTCCCGGGCAGGAGCACATCAGCCGTGACGCCAGACACAACACCGGACGATCTCCGTCCGGACGCGGCCGCAGCGCTACCCAAGGATCTCGCACTGCCCGATGTCTCGCTGACCATCGAACCCATCGGCGACCAGCGGCCGCCACCACACTCGGTGCCGCTGCTCATGCCCGGCAGCAGCCACGAACGCAGCGACGCCGCCCGCAACCGGCAACTGCTGCTCGACGCCACCGAGGAACTGGTGCGCGAATGCGGCGCGGACGCCGTCACCATGGACGCGGTCGCCAAGAAGGCGGGCGTCGGCAAGGGCACGGTGTTCCGGCGCTTCGGCAATCGCGCCGGACTGATGCTGGCACTGCTGGATCAATCCGATCAGAAACTGCAGTGGGCCTACATGTTCGGGCCGCCGCCCCTGGGTCCCGGCGCGCCCGGCCTCGACCGGCTCATCGCCTTCGGCCGCGCCCGGCTCGAACTGGTCGAGGTGGAGGGCGACGTGCGCAAGAACGCCGACCTCGGCGGCCAGTACTCGGGGCCGCCCTACAACATCGCGAAAACCCATGTGTCGCTGCTGCTCCGGCAGGCGGGCGCGCCCGGCGACATCGGGCTGCTGGCCGACACCCTGCTCGCCAGCCTCGACGCGGGACTGGTGCTGCATCAGATCCGGGCCCGCGGCTACACCCCGGAGCAGATCGGTGATCACTGGGAGCGGCTCGTCCGGCAGGTCACCGCCACACCCGCACAGTAGAGTGTCGGCATGGGGAACCTGCGCGAACAGATCATCGCCGAATTGGGCGTCGTGGCGGCCATCGAGCCGAAAACCGAAGTGCGACGGCGCATCGACTTCCTCAAGGATTACCTGCGCTCCACGCCCGCGACCGGCTTCGTGCTGGGCATCAGCGGCGGCCAGGACTCCACCCTCACCGGGCGACTGTGCCAGCTGGCGGCCGAGGAACTGCGCGCCGAGGGCCGGGACGCCTCCTTCGTCGCCGTGCGCCTGCCCTACGGCGTACAGGCCGACGAGCAGGACGCGCAGATCGCGCTGACCTTCATCCAGCCCGACCGCCAGGTCACGGTGAACGTCAAGCCCAGCGCCGACGCCGCCGGTGCGGAAGCCGCCACCGGCATCGCCGAACTCACCGGCGAATCCCGCCTGCGCGACTTCGTGCGCGGCAATATCAAGGCCCGCGAGCGCATGGTGCTGCAGTACGCGGTCGCCGGTCAGCTCAACCTGCTGGTCGTCGGCACCGACCACGCCGCCGAGGCCGTCACCGGCTTCTTCACCAAATACGGTGACGGCGGCGTCGACATCACCCCGCTGACCGGACTCACCAAGCGTCAGGGCGCGGCCCTGCTGCAGGAACTCGGCGCACCGCCGAGCGTGTGGCAGAAGGTGCCGACCGCCGACCTCGAGGACGACCGGCCGGCGCTGCCGGACGAAGAAGCCTTGGGGCTGAAGTACTCCCAGATCGACGACTACCTCGAGGGCAAGCCGGTCGGCCCCGAGGTCTCCGATCGCGTCGAGCAGATCTTCCTCAACACCCGCCACAAGCGAGCCGTCCCGGTGACCCCGCTCGACACCTGGTGGAAGTAGCGCGCTACTTCTGCTGATCCGGGTCGTCGATCAAGCGACGGTGCAGTTCCTCCGTCATGGCGTGGATGGCCCGGGTCAGTTCGGTGTTGGTCTTGAGTTCGAGTTCCTGTTCGCGGAAGTCGTGATCCGCTTTGAGCTGCTGGAATTCGGCCTGGCGGTTCTGGCCGATCATGACGAAGGTCGACAGGAAGATGGCTTCCAGTGACACCACCAGGGTGAGGGTCGGCCAGGGGCTCTGCTCGACCCAGATCATCCACACCGCGAAACCCACCGCGTGGATGTAGACGAACAGCATCGAGCCGGCGAACTTGGTGATCCAATCCGCGACCCGCAATTGCATGCTCGCGGAACGCTTTTCCTGCAGGTGGGTGACGGCGGGGTGCTGGACCTTCGGGGCCTGCGTCATACGGGATCGGTCTCCTGGCGGCTGCGGGCGCTGACGCGGCGAATGCTAGCGGCCGACAGGGAGATTCGCGTGCTCTCGCCGCGCACACGCCGAACGGGTGCGCGCGGCGCGCTCGGGCTAGCCGCCCGCGAACGGCGGCAGGACGTCCACCCGTGACGACAGCCGGGCGGTCGCGTCGCGGGTGAGTTCGTCGCCGATCAGGTAGGCGCAGACCTTCAGCATCGGATCCAGTTTGGGACCGTAGGTGGTGGTGAGGGTGGTGCGCAGGTCGGCGACGGTGGCCTCGGCGGGCAGATCCAGGATCTCCCGGTCCTTGCCCACGGCGTCCGCGATCGCGGCGAAATAGCGAACCTCAACCACCAATTGCTCCCATCGATCGTTCGGGCGGGGTGAAACCGGCGGCGTCGATGCCGTGCCCGGCGGACTTGTTCCACATGGCGCCGCGCCACAGCGCCGCGATGTCGTCGTCGGATGCGCCCGAGCGCAGCGCGGCGCGAATGTCGTACTCCTGATCGCTGAACAGGCACGAGCGCAGGCGGCCGTCCGCGGTGAGGCGGGTGCGGTCGCAATCACTACAGAACTTGCGGGTGACCGAGGCGATGATGCCGACCGTGGCGGGCCCGCCGTCGACGTGCCAGCGTTCGGCCGGGTCCGAGGGATCCTCGCGCCCGGCCTCGGTGAGGGTGAAGCGTGCGCCGAGCACTTCGAGCAGGTCGGCGGCGGTGATCATGTTCGCGCGCGCCCACTCGTGATCGGCGTCGAGCGGCATCTCCTCGATGAACCGCAGCTCCGCGTTCGCCTCCAGGCAGTACTTCAGCAGATCGGCTGCGCCGGAGAGGTTTTCGCGCATGAGCACGGCATTGACCTTGATCGGGGTGAGCCCGGCCTGCCCGGCGGCGCTGATTCCGGCGAGCACCGAGTCGAGGCGGTCGCGGCGGGTCAGCCGGTAGAAGCCGTCGCGGTCCACGGTGTCGAGGGACACATTGATCCGGCCCAGCCCGGCCGCGGCGAGTTTGCGGGCACGATGCTCGAGACCGATGCCATTGGTGGTCATGGCCAGCGGCGTATCCGGCAGCTCGGCCCGGCAGCCGCCGATGATGTCCTCGAGATCACGCCGCATGAGCGGTTCGCCGCCGGTGAAGCGGACCTCGCGAATCCCCATCTCCCGGACCGCGAGCACCACCAGCCGGACGATCTCGGCACTGCTGAGCAGCTCGTGCACCGGTATGGGCGGCAACCCCTCCTCCGGCATGCAGTAGGTGCAGCGCAGGGAGCATTTCTCGGTGATGGACACCCGCAGATCTCGTGCGATCCGGCCATACCGGTCCAGCAGGAACGGCGTGTCCGGGCGGCCGTCCATCGAGGGCTGCCCGGAGCGCACTGCGGGCATGCCCATCGCGATCACGGTCATTGCACCATTATGTCCGCAGGTGCAAACCTTCGTAGATTCCTACAAGCGTGCCGGGTCATGACACCGGTCGCCATAGTGTGAGATCACTCGCGTATAGGCTCAGGACCATGAGTTCCCGGCACGCGCTAGCCCCGGCCCGACCCGTCGAAGACCATCGCCGCCGCATCGAGGATGCGCTGCGGCCGCTGGCCGACCGTGGCACCGAGTCGGTGCCGATGGCGCGGGCGCTGGGCCGCCGATTGGCCGTGGACGTGCACTCGCCCCTGGATCTGCCGGTGTTCCGGAACTCGGCGATGGACGGGTACGCGGTGCGCGCGGAATCGGTCGCCATCGTCCCGGCGACCCTGCCGCTGGCCGGGGTGGTCGCGGCGGGCAACACCGACGAACTGACCCTGCCCGAGGGCGCGGCGCTCAAGGTGATGACCGGCGCGCCGGTGCCGCCGGGCGCGGACTGCGTGGTGCCGGTGGAACACACCCGCTCCGATGGCGTCACTGTGACGATCGAAAAGAGCCGGGCCGCCGGGGATTTCGTGCGCGACGCGGGCACCGATGTACGTGCCGGAGAGTTACTGGCCGCCGCCGGGACCCTGCTGCGGCCCCGGCACATCGCGGCGCTGGCCGCGGTCGGACTGGCCGAACTGACCGTGCTGCGGCCGGTGCGCGCGGCCGTCCTCACCACCGGCGACGAACTGCGGCCCGCGGGCTCGGCGCTGCTGCCGGGCCAGATCTTCAACTCCAATGGCATCGCGCTGGCCGCCGCGCTCACCGACAATGCCGTCGACGTGGTGTCGGTGGCGCACTCCAGCGACGATCACGACGAGTTCCGGGCACGGCTGGCCGAGGCCGTCGCACAGGCCGACGTGGTGTTCACCTCCGGCGGCGTCTCGATGGGCGATTTCGAGGTCGTCAAGGAGGTGCTGTCCACGCTGGGCGGCGAATTCGGTTCGGTGGCAATGCAACCCGGCGGACCGCAGGGACTCAGCGTGGTCGACGGCGTGCCGGTGCTGAGCTTCCCCGGCAACCCGGTCAGCACCATGGTGTCGTTCGAGGTGTTCGCCCGCCCGCTGCTGCGCGAGCTGGCGGGATTGCAGGCACTGCCGGTCACCCGGCTGCCGCTGCGCGACGCGGTCCGCTCCCCCGCCGGGAAGCGACAGTTCCTGCGCGGCAAGGTGATCGACGACAGTGTCGGCCTGGTGGCCGGTCAGGGTTCGCATCTGATCGCGTCCATGGCCGCCGCCGACGTGCTCATCGATATCCCCGCCGACATCACCGAGCTGGCCGCGGGCGCACTGGTGGAGGTGCGTCCGCTGTGAGCCGGACCGTGAGAATCCCTGTGACCGTTGCGTTCCCGCGCCTGTGCCAAGGTGGTGCCCATGAGTGAGTTGTCGCATGTCGACCGCGAGGGTCGCGCCCGCATGGTCGACGTGAGCGCGAAGGCCGAGACCACCCGCGTCGCCGTCGCCGCCGGTGAACTGCACACCACCGCCGAGGTGATCCGCCTGGTGCGGGCCGACGACATGCCGAAGGCGGACGTGCTGAGCACCGCGCGGATCGCGGGCATCAACGGCGCGAAGAAGACCTCCGAGCTGATTCCGCTGTGCCATCAGCTGGCGCTGTCGTCGGTGAACGTGTCGTTCGGATTCACCGACACCGCCATCACCATCGAGGCGACCGCCAAGACCAAGGGGCAGACCGGCGTCGAGATGGAGGCGTTGACCGCCGTCGCCATCGCCGGGCTCACCCTGCACGACATGGTCAAGGCCGTGGACCCGGCCGCCACCATGAACGGGGTGCGGCTGGTCACCAAAGAGGGTGGCAAGCACGGACATTGGGTGCGCCCCGAGGCCGAGCGGGCCGCGGCTCCGCACGCCGGGCACCGGCACGAACACGGCAGCCACGAGAGCGCCGCGACCGCTACCGCAGCACACGCGGGACGTAGCGCGACCGTCGTCGTGGCGTCCACCGGCACCGCGGCCGGAACCCGCGTCGACACCACCGGCCCGGCCCTCGCCGAATGGCTGGCCGCACAGGGCTTCTCGGTGCGCGGACCGCTGGTCTTCGCCGACGCCGACATCGCGTCCGGACTGGCGGAGGCCCTGTCCACCGAGCCGAACCTGGTGATCACCACCGGCGGCACCGGAGCCTCCCCCACCGACGCCACCCCGGAAGCCACCCTCGCACTGCTGGATCGCGAACTCCCCGGTGTCGCCGACGCCGTCCGCCAGCGCGGCACCGCCAAGTTCCCCCTCGCCGCCCTCAGCCGCGGCGTCGCCGGACTGGCCGGACGCACCGTGATCGTCAATCTGCCCGGTTCGCCGGGCGGGGTGAAGGACGGCATCGCCGTGCTGACACCGCTTCTCGACCATTTGCTGGCCCAGGTGGCCGGAGGAGGCAACCATGACTGACCTGCTCGCCCGCATCAGCGATCAGCCCCTCGATCCGGCCGAGGTGGAGAAGGCCGTGAGCGGCCCGGAGCACGGCGCGGTCGTGGTCTTCACCGGCAAGGTGCGCGATCACGATGGCGGGCAATCGGTTTCGGCGCTGGAGTACTCCGCGCACCCGGAGGCCACCAAGTTCCTGGCGAAGATCTGCGCCGAGGTGACCGAACAGTCCGGGCTGCCGGTGGCCGCGGTGCACCGCGTCGGCGCGCTCGGCATCGGCGACCTCGCCATCGTGGTGGCGGTGGCGTCGGCGCATCGGGCCGAGGCGTTCACCACCTGCGCGGAACTGGTGGACCGCATCAAGCACGAGGTGCCGATCTGGAAGCGTCAGCTGTTCACCGACGGCCTGTCGGAATGGGTGAACGCCTGCGGGTAGACACAGGCCGAAGCCGTGGATTCGGACGGAATCCACGGCTCCGGTTCCCCGATGAGGAGGGGTCCTAGGTGACGGAAACAATCTCCCGTTCTTCGGTTTCTATTGTGCCACGGGCGATTTCACCGATACGAGTGTGATTGAACACAAGATTCAGGGTGAAAGCCGTTGCCGCGGCGAGACTGATGCCGCTGTTGAGCAGAATCTGGGCCGAGGACGGGAAGTGCGTGAACATGCCGGGCGTCAGCACCGGCACCAGCCCGACACCGACCGAGACCGCCACGATGGTGAGATTCACCCGATCCGAAAGTTCCGCTCGCCGTAGCGTTTCCACGCCGATCACGGTGATGGTCGCGAACAGCACCAGGCCCACGCCGCCGATCACCGGCTGCGGCACGGCGGCGACCAGTGCGCCGAAGCGCGGCACCAGCCCCAGCACCACCAGCAGCGCACCGCTGACTGCAGTCACGTAGCGGCTGAAGACCCGGGTGCTGGCGACCGCACCGACATTCTGGTTGAACACGGTGTCCACGAACGAGTTCAGCACGCCCGCCAGCACCGCCGAGAGTCCGTCGCCGACCAGTCCGCGCGCCAGATCGCCTCGGGTCAAAGGCTTTCCGGTGATCTCACTGATGGCCAGCAGGCTCGCGGTGGATTCGGCGAACACCACCGCCATCACAATGGTCATCGACACCACCGCCGCCACCGGGAACTGCGGTGCGCCGAAATGGAACGGATGCGGTGCGCCCAGCCAGGCGGCGTTCGAGACGGCGTCGAGTTTGATCAGGCCCATCGGGATGGCGATCACGATGCCGGCGATCAGGGCGATCAGCACCCCGAGCTGCGACCAGACGCCGCGACCCAGCACCGTGCAGAGCACGGCGATCGCCAGCACGGCGGCGGCGAGCCCGATATGCGACGGCATCGCGAAAGTGGCTGCCTTCGAATCGTTCCCGACGATCAACCCGCCCGCGACACCGATCAACGAGATGCCGACGACGGTCAGGACCGTGCCGGTGACCAGCGGCGGGAAGAACCGCACCAGCGACGCGAACGGCCAGGCCAGCGCGATGCCGATGACACCGCCGAGCAGCATCGACCCGTACACCGCCTGCAATCCGTACTGCTTGGCGATCAGCATCATCGGGCCCATGGCCACGAAGGTCGCGCCGGTGACGATCGGCAGTCGCGCACCGGCGAAACGCCCCAGCCCCAGGCTCTGCACCAGCGTGATGATGCCCGCGACCAATAGGTCGGCGCTGATCAGCAGGGCGATGGTGGCGGTGTCCAAACCCGCGGCGGCCCCGAACACCAGGGGGACGGTGACGCAGCCGGTGTACATGATCAGCACGTGCTGGATGCCGAACATCAGCAGGCGCGGCCAGGGCGGCCGGGCGTCGACGGGATGGGGCGAGGTCATGGCCGTGTCTTCCTTCCGGGTCGGATGTTCGTCAGGTTAGGCAGCGGCGCCCACCAGCAGTGTTGTCCGATTCGCCCAAACCTCGGGGTAGCCCGGTCCGGCGTTTTGTCGCCGGAACCAGCGTGTCCCGCAGCGGGAGTGCGTCAGAGTGGGGACAGTGTCCACAGACCCTTGGAGGCGACGGTGAGCGAGACCGCAGGCCAGATCGTGCTCGGCCCGCACCAGTACGGGAAGGCCGAGAACCGGGTGGTGCGCATCTACCGCGACACCGCCCGGCACGAGATCCGCGACCTCAATGTGTCGTCGTGTCTGCGTGGGGCGTTCGACGACGCGCACATCACCGGCGACCAGGGCGCGGTGCTGCCGACGGATTCGCAGAAGCAGACCATCTTCACCTACGCCAAGACCCACGGTGACGGCAGCGTCGAGGAGTACGGGCTGGCGCTGGCTCGGCACTTCGCCGGTGATATCGCCACCGTGGACGCCGCCCGCATCGAGATCGAAGAGTATGCGTGGCAGCGGGTTCCGGTCGCCGGGCGCGAGCACGACCACACCTGGACCCGGATCGGGCCAGAGGTGCGCACCGCCGCCGTCACCGTCGAGGGCAGCGGCGAAGCCCGTCGCGAGTGGGTGATCGGCGGGGTGAAGGACCTGGTGATCCTGAAGTCCACCGGATCGGAGTTCGCGGGGTTCCTCACCGACGAATTCACCGTGCTGGCACCGGATTACGACCGCATCCTCGCCACCAGCCTGGCGGTGCGATGGCGCTTCGCCACCCCGCCCGCCGACTGGGACGACGCCTACCACGGTATTCGCGCCGCTCTGGTGGAGACCTTCGCGACGCTGCACTCGAAGGCTTTGCAGCAGAGCCTGTTCGAGATGGGCAAGGCGGCCCTGGCGGCCTATCCGTGCCTGGCCGAGATCCGGCTGTCGGCGCCCAACAAGCACCACTTCGCCTACGACACAACCCGTTTCGGCGTCGAGAACAACGGCGAGGTCTTCTACGCCGCCGACCGGCCGTACGGGCTGATCCAGGCCAGCGTGCTGCGCGCGGACGCACCGGACGCGGGCACCGCCTGGGATCCCTACACCGGCGCGGTCTGACCGGACAGGGTCCGCACCGCCAGGTACAGGTCCAGCCGGTCGTCGATGCGCCCCAGATCGCGACCGGTCAACTCCTCGATCCGGCCGATGCGGTAGCGAACGGTATTGAGGTGCAGGTGCATTCGATCGGCGGCCTGCCGCCACGAACCTTCGCATCCGAGAAACACCCCCAGCGTCTCGAGCAGTCCGGCCCCGTGCCGTTCGTCGTACTCCACGACCGGCCCGAGCACCCGTTCGGCGAAACGGCGTTGCAGCCCACCGGGTACCGCGGTGAGCAGGCCCACCGCCGTATCGATATCGGCGACCCGCACGCTGACCGCGGCGGCATCGTCGCGGGCGGCGGTGGAGGCCGCCGCGGCCGCCCCGATCGCACCATCGAGAGGTTCCGCTCGCTGCCGGGCACTCACTCCTACAGCCAGCCGAACCCCGGTGAGCGCGAGCATGATCAACCCGAGCCGCCGCCGCAGCACCGCCGCGACCTCACCTTGCGTACCGACGGTGACCCCGACCAGCCTGCCCTCCCGGTCGATGGCGGTGGTGAGCTCCGGCACCGCGTCGTGCAACGCGGCCCGCACCACCTCCAGCGCACTCCCGGCGGGCTCGCGCACCGCGATCGCCGGGTCGTTCGCCCCGATCGCCGGTCCGTCCGGCACCGCGGCCGGGCTGTTCACCGCGGCGGTACTCGGTACCGCACGCTGTCCCGGCCCACGGTGACGCACAGGTGCCCCGGCTCGTCCGATCGCGCCGGCCACACCGCCCGCCGCGGGATCGCGGCGAGAATCGGGCGGGTCCGCGACGGCATGCAGTTCGCAGACGATCGCGACCTCGGCGCGGTCCGGCCGATCCGGGAACGGGACCGGGAAGCGGTCGGCGAGTTCCCAATCCAGGTGGCGGCGATCGGCGCGACGCTGGCGATACAGTTCGGCGACGGCGGCCAGGTCCGCGCCGAAGGGGTCCAGCGCCGGATCCGACGGGCGAATCACCAGGTACCAGGCGGTGATTCGATCGCCCGCCCCGACCTGTAGAACGCGGGTGGCCCCGGCGGTCACGGCGGGCAGGCGCGGTGCGGTCAGCGCGGTGGCGACGATCCGGTCGATCTCGTCCTCGGACAGTTCCCCGGAACCCGCGACGATGGTGCCGGTGGCCGTCAGCAGCCACGCCGAAACCCGCTGCTCCGCTGCGAAATCCGCAAGCAGCTCGGCGATATCGCCGCCCGCCGCGACCGCGGTCAGCAACCGGCGCTGCCGTTCGGCCCGCGATTGCACCCGCCGCCAGCGCTTTTCGGCCGCCTGCTCGGCCAGGTATTCGATGATCCGGCTGAACGGCATGCTCTGCGGCGCGGACAGCAGCGGCAGCCCGTGCCGGGCACAGGCCGCCACCACATCCTCGGGCACGTGCCCGTGCAGCGCCTGCCCGGCCACCACCCCGGCGACCCCGGCCCCGGCCAGCAGGCCCACGTAGCGTTCGGAATCGGCCGGGTCGTGCCGCCACACCAGGCCGGTGCAGACCAGCGCGCCCGCCGTCACGAACGGGCGCGGGTCGGGCATGTCGGTGGCGCAGACCCGAGCGACCGGGCGGTCCAGTTCGCCGGAGTCGCCGTGCAGCAGGCGCATTCGCAGCTGTGGCGCGTCCAGGATGTCCCGTACTCGCACGGCGCACCTCCCGTGATCGATTCGACTTGTTCGTCACGGTAGGAGTCCGCTATTTCCGGATGGTTTCGTCCATGCTGCCGCCACCTCACGACACCTCGCCGAACGCGCCGCGGGAGTCAGTAGGGTGTTGCGGATGAACCGGCGCATCCCTGTCCTGATCGTGGCCGGATTCCTGGGTGCCGGGAAAACGACACTGCTCAACCGGCTGCTGCGGACCCGGGAACTGCGGATCGGGGTGGTGGTCAACGACTTCGGCGCGGTCAATATCGACGCCATGCTGGTGGCCGGGCAGGTCGACGCGATGGTGTCACTGGGCAACGGATGCGTATGCTGCGCGGTCGACGTGGAGGAACTCGACGAACTGTTCGACCGGCTGGCGCATCCCAAACAGAAGATCGACGTGATCGTGGTGGAGGCGAGCGGACTCGCCGAACCCCGCAACCTGATTCGCATGGTGGTCAACAGCGACAACCCGCGCATCCGCTACGGCGGACTGGTGGAGGTGGTCGACGCCGAGCACTTCCAGGAGAGCCGCGAACGGCATCCGGAACTGACGAGCCATGTGCGACTGGCGGATCTGGTGGTGTTGAACAAGGCCGACCGCGTCGAAGCCGGGGCTCTCGACGCGCTGCGGGCCGAACTGAGCGAGCTGACCGGACAGGTGCCGGTGTATCCGACCAGCCACGGCCGCATCGACCCGGGCCTGCTGTTCGACGTACCCACCCGCGACCCGGACCGGCCGCGCATCGGCGAACAGTTGAGTTTCGACGAACTGCTGCACGACCACACCGAACACGAGCACGGCGAGGACTGCGACGGGCACTGCGATCACCGGCATCTGCACGACGGCTACGACAGCGTCTCGTTCACCAGTGACGTCGATCTGAATCCGCGCGAACTCATCGCGCTGCTGGAGGATCCGCCGTCAGGACTGTTCCGCGCCAAGGGCGTGCTGGCCTTCGCCGTTCCCGGCGATCCGCGAAAGTTCGTGCTGCACATGGTCGGCCGCCACATCACCCTCGAACCCACCCGCTGGGCCCGCCACGAACCCCGGATCAGCAACCTGGTCCTGATCGGTTCCGGCCTCGACGGCGACAGCGTCACCGCCCGGCTGCGCGCCACCGCCCACCACGCCACCGACCCCCTCGACGACCACGCCCTGCTCCCCGTCTGGCGCTACGTCACCGGCGACGACGAGGACCTCGTCGACAGCCTCGACCGGTAGCGACTCGGGTTCTCTACGCCCGCCCAGCTCGGTGAGCGCCTCGATCTCGGCGCGCATGTCCGCGACCTCCGCGGCCAGCGCGTCACGCAGATCCTCCCGCTCGTACAGCGCGGCCCGCATGCTCTCCACCGTGTCGTTCATGGAGTCGAGGCGCTGCTGCGCACCCTTCAACCGCCACTCGACCACCCCGCGCCGATCCACCGACGCGCTCGCGTCGCGCACCCACCCGATCACGAAGTCGATCCAGCCGGGCGGCTTGGGCATGTCCTTGGGGTTCTCCCACCCTTTGCGCTGCGCCGGTTTCGTCGACAGCACCAACTCCGCCTGCTTGCCCCGCCCCGGCGCGTTCAACTCCGCCAGCGTCAACTTCCCCGCACTGGTCACCACCGCCAGGAACCGATACCGCCCCGCCAGATGCATCCGCAGCTCCGCGGTCCCGCGCCCATCGGAATCCATCGACCCCACCCACGGCCCGTCCGCCGCGTCGATGATCGAGGCCAGCACCTCGAGCTGCCCCACCCCGCGCCGCAACCGCGCCGCACTCGTGCGCAGGGCGTCCGGCGTAGCGGTCATCTGGTCCCAATGCATGGCCCCGACCATATATCCGCCGAGGTTCGACGCCGGATGCGCATCGCCGTCGATACGCTGTCCGGATGTGGGGACCTTCCAGTAGTTTCGACGCGCTGCCGCAGGTGGCGGCGTGGCGGCATCGTGGGGCCCGCAGCGGGTTCGAAGTGGCGTTCTTCGAGGAGAATCCGTGGGGGATGCGGGCGCGCGGGACCACCACCGCCACCGAGGACGGGGTGTCGTGGGTGGTGGATTACATTGTGCAGGTTGACAGTTCGTGGCGGACCCGGTCGGCGCGGATCACCGGGCGCAGTGCCGCGGGGACACGGGTGATCGAGGTGGAGGCCGACGGTGCGGGCGGGTGGCGCATCGACGGGGCCGTCGCGCCGCACCTACAGGGGTGCCTGGATCTGGATCTCGAATCCTCGGCGATGACCAATACCTTTCCGATTCACCGGCTGCGGCCCGCGCCCGAGACACAGGTGTCCGCACCGGCCGCGTATGTACGGGCCGACGGGTTGAGCGTGCAACGGCTGGAACAGACCTACTATCGGACCGGGTCGCGGCGATTCCGGTATACCGCGCCTGATCTGGGGTTCACCTGCACCATGACCTACGACGCGCACGGGCTCGTCGAGGACTATCCGGGGATCGCCACCCGGGTGCAGTGACACGGCACGCAGCTTTTTCACCGGTCCGGGCCCGGGGTGCCATAGCCTGGCGGCGTGCGAGTTGTGGTGGCTAATCGGGGAGAGATCGCGGTCCGGGTGGTACGGACGGCGCGCGAGCTCGGGCATCGGACGGTGGTGCTGCATACCGCCGAGGACACGGGGAGCCTGGCGGTGCGGCTCGCCGACGAGGCGGTGGCGCTGCCGGGCAGCGGGGCGGGCGGGTATCTGGATATCGCGGCGGTGGTGGCAGCCGCGGGCGGGGTCGACACCGTGGTGCATCCGGGGTACGGATTCCTCAGTGAGAGTGCGGAATTCGCGCAGGCCTGCCAGGACGCGGGGCTGACGTTCGCGGGACCGTCGCCGGAGGTGCTGCGGATCTTCGGCGACAAGGTGTCGGCACGCGAGGCCGCCGAACGCGCCGGCGCGGCGATACTTCCCGCCACGCGCGCCGGAGCGGACGTCGCCGAGATCTCCGCGCTGCTCGCCGAACATCCTGGCGGGGTGATGGTGAAGGCCGCGGCGGGCGGCGGTGGACGAGGCATGCGGCCGGTCACCGATGCGGCGCAGGTCGCCGATACCGTGCGGCACTGCCGCGCCGAAGCCCTCGCCGGGTTCGGGGACGACAGCGTGTACGCCGAGGTGCTGGTCACCGGCGCCCGGCACATCGAGGTCCAGGTGGTCGCCGACGGGCTGGGCGCGGTCGCACTCGGCGATCGGGATTGCAGCGTGCAACGGCGGCGGCAGAAGCTCGTCGAGATCGCGCCCGCACCGGAACTGCCCGCGGCGGTACGGGATCGGGCGCATCGGGAGGCGGTGCTGATCGCCGAGACGGTGGGCACCCGGGGTGTCGTCACCGTCGAATTCCTGGTCGACGGCGGCAATGTCTGGTTCCTGGAGGTGAATCCGCGATTGCAGGTGGAGCACACCGTCACCGAGGCGGTGACCGGCGTGGATCTGGTTGCGGTGCAACTGGATCTCGCGCGCGGCCGCACGCTGACCGAACTCGATCTGCCCAAGAACGAGGCCCGCGGGTACGCCGTACAGGCCCGCGTCAATGCCGAACTGCTGGCCGCCGACGGCGCGGTGCTGCCCAGCACCGGCACCCTCACCCGATTCGAAGCACCGACCGGCACCGGGGTGCGTGTCGATACCGCCGCCCGGGTCGGCCTGCGCCAGGGCGTGCAGTTCGATTCGCTACTGGCCAAGGTGATCTCGCATGCCCCGTCGTACTGCGGTGCGCTGCAACGCTGTTCGGACGCACTCGCCGAGACCGTCATCACGGGCGTGGACACCAACCTGCACCTGCTGCGCGCCATTCTCGACGAACTGCGCGGCAACGGACCGGTATCCACCGACTGGTTCGAACAGCACCTCGACGAACTGCGCACGCGCGCCGACGAATTCGAGGACCCGACAGACGTCCCCGAGTCATCGGCCGTGACCGACCTCGCCCCGGAATCCCTCGCCGACGGCGAACAACCCCTGCGCTCCCCCATGGGCGCGACCGTCGTCTCCCTCACCGAACCCGGCACGGTGCTCGCGGCGGGTGCGGAAGTCGCCGTGCTGGAAGCCATGAAGATGCAGCACGTCCTCCGCGCCACCGAACCGATGCGGGTACTGCGGCACACCGTCGCACCCGGCGACGTGGTCGATCCGCATCAGCCGCTGCTCACCTTCACCGCCGCCGACCACGACGGCCCCACCGCCGAATCCGCAGCGGTGGACCTGGATTCGATCCGCGCCGACCTCGCCGAGGTACTCGCCCGCCACGACACCACCCTCGACGCCCGGCGCGAGACCGCCGTCGCCAAACGGCACCGCCTCGGGCGGCGCACCGCGCGCGAGAACATCACCGACCTCGTCGACCCGGACAGCTTCGTCGAATACGGCGCGCTCGCCGTCGCCGCCCAGCGCTCCCGGCGCGGGCTCGAGGACCTGATCGCCAACACCCCCGCCGACGGCCTGATCGCCGGTGTCGCCACCGTCAACGCCGACCGTTTCGGCCGCGACCACACCCGCGCCCTGATCATGTCCTACGACTACACCGTGCTGGCGGGCACCCAGGGCATGCGCAACCACGTCAAGACCGATCGCATGCTGGAACTCGCACGCCAGCAACGCCTTCCGGTGGTGTTCTTCACCGAGGGCGGTGGCGGACGCCCCGGCGACACCGATCACGGCGGCATCTCCGGACTCGACGTCACCACCTTCCGCGCCATGGGCGCACTGTCCGGCGTAGTGCCGCTGATCGGCATCGTGTCCGGCCGCTGCTTCGCGGGCAATGCCGCCCTGCTGGGCATGTGCGATGTCGTGATCGCGACCCCGGACGCGAACATCGGCATGGGCGGGCCCGCCATGATCGAGGGCGGCGGACTCGGCGTCTACACCCCGGAGGACATCGGCCCGATCGAGGTACAGCGCCGCAACGGCGTCGTGCACATCGTCGCCGCCGACGAAGCCGAAGCCGTCGCGATCGCCCGACGCTACCTCGGATATTTCCAAGGGGCCGAACCGGATTGGGAAGCGCCCGACGCCCGGTTGGCCCGGCACGCGGTACCGGAGAACCGGCTGCACGCCTACGACATCCGCGCCGCCATCTCCGCCATCGTCGACACCGGCTCCTTCCTGGAACTGCGCCGCGACTGGGGCGTCGGCATCGTGACCGCGCTGGTCCGTGTCGAAGGCCGCCCCTTCGGCCTGATCGCCAACGACTGCCACCACCTCGGCGGGGCCATCGACGCACCGGCCGCCGACAAGCTCAGTGCGTTCCTGCAACTCTGCGGCGCACACCACCTGCCCATCGTCTCCCTGTGCGACACACCGGGTTTCATGGTCGGACCGGATGCCGAGGCCCAGGCCACCGTCACCAAGTTCAGCCGCCTGTTCATCGACGCCGCCGCCCTGGACGTGCCGTTCGGCACCGTCATCCTGCGCAAGGGCTACGGGCTGGGCGCACAGGCCATGGCGGCGGGCTCCTTCCGCGCACCCCGCTTCGTGATCGCCTGGCCGACCGGCGAAATCGGCGGCATGGGCCTGGAAGGCGCGGTGCGCCTTGGCTTCGCGAAGGAACTCGCCGCCATCGAGGACCCCGAACACCGGCAAGCCGCCTTCGACCACCTGGTCAAGGCCGCCTACGACGCGGGCAAAGCCCTCACCGCCGCAACGGTTCTCGAACTCGACGACGTCATCGATCCCGCCGACACCCGCCGCTGGCTGCGGACCCTGTGCTGAAACGCTGAGCTACCCCCGGTAACTCAGCGCTCCCGCATCTTCCGGTAGGCGGCCCACGCCAGGGTCAGCACCGCCACCCCGCCCAGGGAACCGCCGGCGCTCAGATAGCGCAGGGGGTGGCGGCGCTTGCGGCCCGCCCGCTCCCGCACCCGCAGCCGCTCCTCGGTGAGATCGCAGTAGCGGCTGGGCAGGAAGGTGTCGAAGTACTCGGACAGGAAATTGTCGGTGCGCCGCACCGGCAATCCCATGTCCCCCATCAGCTCGTCGATGTGATGGGAGAGGTAGGGGCCGACGTAGTAGCCCTCCGGGCGGCCGGGCATCACCTCGGCCACCCATTTGCCGACGCGGGTGATCTCCGCCTGCATGGCATCGGGTGACGGCAGGTCCAACTCACCCCGGAACTGCTGGGCCAGCCAGTGCGCCGACACCTCGGCCGTGAGCTGGCAGGCGGTGGACGCCCCGTAGCCGATGAACCCCAGCCGCGGCAGGCTCGGCGGCAGGATGTGCCGGTAGAGCCGGAACCGGCCCTCCTCGAGCACGGCCGCGCGCAGCTCCGGACTCAAGAAGGTCAGCGACTGCCGCCAACCAGTCGCGAACACCACGACATCCGCGGCAATCCGGTCACCGCTGTGCAATTCGAGCTGTGCCTCCCCCGAACACGAGGCGATACTGCCGCGCCGCAATCGGATCGCGCCGCGGCGCGCGCTGCGATAGAAGTCCTCGCACAGCCCGGCGTGCTCGACGCCGTTGGGCAGCGGTTCATCGGGGACCATGACCTTCGGCATCCGCAGCGACAGCCGCATCCCGGCGCCCACCGTGCGCCAGAACCGGTCCCGGATCGGCGCACCGGACCCGTGCAGGAACCGTTCGACCCGATTGAGCCGGTGATAGCGGAAGAACGCCTCGTAGAACCGATTCTGCGTGTACTGATCCGACGGGACCCCGAAGATGTAGCGCGGCATCATCGGATACGGCTTGCGGAACACCAGCGTGCAGTCACGCGCGTGCTCACCCGCGTAGTCGGCGCAGTCCAGCGCGGATTTACCCGCGCCGACCACCACGACTCGCTTACCGGTGAACAACTCCGGATCGGTGGCCTGGCTGGAATGCAGCAGCTTGCCACCGAAACGCTCACTGCCCTTGATGAACGGAATGTTCGGTTCGGAGAAGGTGCCCGCGCACACCACCAGGAAGTCGACCCGCTCGGTCCCGACCCCCTCCGGACCACTGACCTGCAACTCGAACCCGTTGTCCGCCTCGGAAACCCGCAGGATCTCGGTCGACAGTCGCAGATACGGGGTCAAACCGAACCTGTCGATATAGGACGAAAGGTATTCCCGTACCTGCCCTGCCGTTGGAAACACGTCCGCCGACTCCGCGTACGGATGATCGGAGAAGGCGTACGTGTCCCGGGAGTTGTTGGTGCGCAGACCCGGATACGTGCGCGACTCGATCCAGACGCCGCCCGGGGCGGCCTCCTTCTCGAACACCACGACCCGAAACCCGTCGTCGCGCAACACCTTCGCGGTCACCAGCCCCGCGATTCCGGCCCCGATGACCCCGACCAGATTCCCGCGTTCAGCCGTCACGTCAGCTCTACCCCTCTGCGACCTGCGTGTTTTCGCACCGAACGGTACGGCAGGGGCAGTGGTCCGGGGTGAACATTCGATCAACTTCACAGGCCCCGGACCGGAGTGTCGCTACGGCGTTTCTAAACGGCGGGCAGCTCCGGGATCCGGGTGGCGCGCGCGTACACGGTCTCGCCCTCGGCCAGATGCAGCGCCTCGGCGTCACCTCGGGTCACCTGAGCGGTGAAAAGGTCACCGGTCGCGGCATTGCGGAGCTCGACGCGAACCTCGAAACCCAGATGCACGATGCGCTCCACCGTGGCCCGGGTGACACCCGCGGACTGCGCGGTGCCCTCGTGCTTGGCCAGCGCCATGCTCGGATCGCGGCCGACGCGAATATCGTGCGGGCGCACCAAATGTCCGTTCAGCTTGGCGACCGCGCCCAGGAACGACATCACGAACTCGTTGGCGGGCTTGTCGTACACGTCCGACGGGCTGCCGACCTGCTCGATGCGACCCTTGTTCATCACCGCGATCCGGTCGGCCACGTCGAGGGCCTCCTCCTGGTCATGGGTGACCAGAACGGTGGTGACGTGCACCTCCTCGTGCAGGCGGCGCAGCCAGGTGCGCAGGTCCGCACGGACCTTCGCGTCCAGCGCGCCGAACGGCTCGTCCAGCAGCAGCACCTGCGGATCCACCGCGAGCGCGCGAGCCAGCGCCATGCGCTGGCGCTGACCACCGGAAAGCTGTGCGGGATAACGGTGCTGGAAACCGTCCAGGCCGACGATCTCGAGCAGGTCGTCGACCTTCTTCTTGATCTCCGGCTTGGGCCGCTTGCGGATCTTCAACCCGAAGGCCACATTGTCGCGCACGGTCATGTGCTTGAACGCCGCGTAATGCTGGAACACGAAACCGATATCGCGCTTCTGCGGCGACACATTGGTGACATCGCGCTCGGCGATGGTGACGATGCCGCTGTCGAGGGTCTCCAGACCCGCGATCGAACGCAGCAGCGTGGACTTGCCCGAACCCGACGGCCCCAGCAGCGCGGTCAGCTCACCGGACGGAATGTCCAGGCTGACATCGTCGAGGGCCGCGAAGGTGCCGTAGCGCTTGTTCGCGTTGGTCACGGTGATCATTTGGCAGTGCCCCGTTTGCGTTCGAGGAGGGTCATCAACAGGAGTACAACGATGGCGATGCCCATCAGCAGGGTCGCCGCGCAGTAAGCGCCGAAGGTGTTGTGGTCGTTCACGTACCGCCCGTTCACGAGCAGCGTCAGCGTCTGCGACTTACCGGGCAGACCCGTGGACACCATGATCACCGCGCCGAACTCGCCCAGCGAGCGGGCCACCGTCAGCACCACGCCGTAGGTCAGGCCCCAGCGGATGGCGGGCAGCGTGATCCGCCAGAACGTCTGCCACCGGGACGCGCCCAGGGTGGCCGCGGCCTGCTCCTGATCGTCGCCGATCTCGTGCAGCACCGGCTCCACCTCGCGCACCACGAACGGCAGCGTCACGAAGATGGTGGCCAGCACCATGCCCGGCAGATTGAAGATCACCTTCAGGCCGTGATGCTCCAGCCCGCCGAACCAGCCGTTCACACCCCACAGCAGGATCAGCGAAACACCCACCACCACAGGCGAAATCGCGAACGGCAGATCCACCAGACCCTGAAGCAGGTTGCGGCCGGGGAACTTTCCGCGCACCAGCGCCAGCGCCGTCATGACACCGAAGACGACGTTCACCGGTACCACGATCGCCACGATCAGCATCGTCAGCTGGAACGCCGACTGCGCCGCGGGCGTGCTGATCGAATCGAAGAACTCGCCGATCCCCTGCCCGAAGGTGCGCCACAGGATGATGCCCAGCGGCAGCAGCAACAGGATGAACAGGTACGCCAGCGCGATGGTGCGCAGCGAAATCCGGGTTCCCGCAGAGAGTTTCATCGTGACTCCTGTTCCCGGCGCGCGGTGCGGTCGGCGAAGATCCGCAGCACCAGCAGGGTCAGGAACGAGATCACCAGCAGCGCCACCGACACCGCGGCCGCGTTCACCGGACGATCCACCTCGATCTGCTGCTGAATGTACTGCGAGGCCATCTGCGTCTTCTTCGGGATGCCGCCACCGATCAGCACCACCGAACCGTATTCACCGATGGCGCGGGCGAACGCGAGCCCCGCGCCGCTGATGATGGCCGGACCCAGCGTCGGCAACAGGATGGTGCGGAAGGTGGTCCAGTTGTCGGCGCCCAGTGACGCGGCCGCCTGCTCCACCTCCCGGTCCACCTCGATCAGCACCGGCTGCACCGAACGCACCACGAACGGCAGCGTCACGAACGCCAGCGCCACCACCAGACCCGGCTGGGTGGCATTGAGGTGGATGCCGATCGGCGACTCCGGTCCGTAGAGGGCCAGCAGCACGATCGAGGCCACGATGGTGGGCAGCGCGAACGGCAGATCGATCAGCGCGTTCACGAAACCCTTGCCCGGGAACTCGTCTCGCACCAGCACCCAGGCCACCAGGGTGCCCATCACCACGTTGATCAGCGTGACCACGATCGAGACCAGCACGGTCACCTTCAGCGAATCCAGCGCCGAGGGCGCGGTCACCGCGTCCCAGAAACCGGACCAGCCGTTCTCGAAGGATTTCACTGTCAACGCCGCCAAGGGCAGCAGCACGATGAGGCTGAGCCACAACACGGCGGTACCGATGCCGAGCGGACCCACCGAGCCGGTCACGCGCAGCCAGGACCGGGCCCGGCTCGCGCGCGGCGGCTGGCGCGGTTTGTCGTCTATCGAAACGCCGGGACCGTCTCCGGTCCCGGCGTCCGAGATGCTGTCACTCACAGGTCTGAGTATCGCTTGTGTCGCAGGTCACCCGACTACTTGGTGGCCTTGTCGTACAGCTGCGCGACCGCACCGGTGTTCGGGGTGAACAGGTCCTTGTCCACGGTCTTCCAGCCACCCAGGTCATTGATGGTGTACAGCTTGGCCGGGGTCGGGAAGTCCTTGCTGTAGTTCGCGGCGACCTTCGGGTCGACCGGACGGAAACCGGCGTCCGCGAACGCCTTCTGGCCGTCGGCGGTGTAGAGGAAGTCGCGGAAAGCGGTGGCCTGCTTCAGGTTCTTGGCGTTCTTGAGCACCGCGACCGGGTTGTCGATGCGGAAGGTGGTGTCCGGGACGAAGTGCTCGATCGGGTCGCCCTTGCGCTCCGAGAAGATGGCCTCGTTCTCGTAGCTGATCAGCACGTCACCGGTGCCCTGCAGGAAGGTGTCGGTGGCCTCACGGCCCGACTTGGGCTGCACGTGCACGTGGGTCAGCAGCTGGCCCAGGTAGTCGAGCCCGGCCTGCGGGTTCTTGCCACCCTCGCTCTTGGCGGCGTACGGCGCCAACAGGTTCCACTTGGCCGAACCCGAGGAGAACGGGTTGGGGGTGACGACCTCGATGCCCGGCTTGAGCAGGTCGTCCCAGGTCTTGATGCCCTTCGGGTTGCCCTTGCGGACCGCGATGGCCACCACGGAACCGAACGGGACACCCTTGTTGGCGTCGGAGTTCCAGCTCGGGTCGATCTGGCCGGAATCCACCAGGCGGGTGATGTCGGGCTCGACGGAGAAGCTCACGAAGTCGGCGTCCGCGCCGTCCTTCACCTTGCGGGACTGATCGCCCGACGGGCCGTAGGAGGCCTGGAACTGCACGCCCTTACCGGCGTCGGTCTTGTTGAAGACCGGGGTCACCTGGTCGTAGGCGGCCTTGGCGACGGAGTAGCCGTACAGGTTGACGGTGCCGCCACCGCTCGCGGCCGGGCCGCTGTCCTTGGTGTCGCTCGAGCCACCGCTGCAGGCGGTGAGCACGACAGCGGTCACCGCGGTGAGCGCGACGGCGAACGTAGATCGGCGGGAGAGGCGGAAAGACATCGGCGTGGACCTTTCAGAAGATCCGCCGGAGGGGACGTCATTCCGGCGGAAACAGCAACTGCCGTAGACCCGTCACGAAGATTTTTCGGGACGGTGGCGCTCCGGCCCGAAGGCCGCCGGGGGGACGAACACGAACTGCGAAAGATAACGCGCGCCAAGTCTACTCAGACGTGCAGCAGTGCCCGATCAGCGATCAGCGACAGTGAATGTCAGCGACCACGAGGCAGCCCACCGCGATCAACGCCAATTCATGGCGGACCTGGGGCACAACACTCGACGACACGGGGCAAACTGTAACAGAGCGTCACAGAACCGGACTAATCACCGAAAAAGTCCACGTCAGCAATCACCTATGGGGGAAAACCATGACCACACCCGCTCGTCTGCGCCGGGAATTTCCGGGCATCTCCACCCGAGCCTGGGAACACCCCGCCGACCGCACCGCCCTGGTCGGCCTGCGTCAGCTCAGCGGATTCGACACCCTGCTGCGGGCGCTGTCGGGTCTGCTGCAGGAACGCCAGCACCGGCTGATGTACCTCGCCACCTCGGTTCGGGTGGACGACAAGCAGTTCCGCGATATCCATCACCTGCGCGCGGACGCGGTGCGCATCCTCGACAGCCAGATCACCCCCGAGATGTTCGTGCTGCAGTCGCCCGGCGCGAACGCCTTCACCATCGGCATGGACCGGCCGTTCATCGTCCTCACCACCGGGCTGCTGGACCTGCTCGACCACGAGGAGCTGCGCTTCGTGGTCGGCCACGAACTCGGGCACGCACTGTCCGGGCACGCCGTCTACCGGACCATGCTCATGCACCTGATGCGGCTGGCCGCCAATATCGGCTGGATGCCGGTGGGCGGCTGGGCATTACGCGCGATCGTGGCCGCGCTGATGGAGTGGAGCCGCAAATCCGAACTCTCCGGCGACCGGGCCGGACTGCTGGTCGGCCAGGACGTGGACGCCTCGGTGCGGGTGCACATGAAGCTCGCGGGCGGCTCGCGCGTGGACGAGATGAGCCACGCGGCGTTCCTGGCCCAGGCCGACGACTACGACCGGGCGGGCGACCTGCGCGACGGGGTGCTCAAACTGCTGAACCTGGAACTGCAGACGCACCCGTTCTCGGTGCTGCGGGCCGCGGAACTGCGGCGCTGGATCGCCAGCGGGGAATACGACCGGGTGCTCGACGGGCAGTACCCGCGCCGGGATCAGGACCACACGGTGCGGATCAGCGACGAGGTCAAGAACGCGGCGCGCAGCTATCGGGAGAACTTCGATTCCTCCGAGGACCCCCTGATCCGCACCGTGCGCAACCTCGGCCGCGATGTCGGGGCCGCGGTCAGCACGGTGGGTCAGGAGGTCAGCGACACATTCTCCAAGCTGGGCAAGAGAATTCGCGGATCGGACGACTGAACCTACGGAACTGCTACTCGTCGCCTTCGACGACCGGCGGGGTTTCCAGGATGTCGAGGATCCACTCCTCGGTGGCCGACTCGGCATCCTCCTCGTCGGGGCGAATGCGGTTGCTCAGGCGCACGCCCAGGCCCAGCAGCTGCGCCGCCTTCACCATCTCGAGCGCCTCGTCGGGCCCGCACAGGTGCGTGGCGATAAGCCGGGGATCGTCCTCGAAGTCCTCTTCGGACAACAGGGTCTCCAGTTCCAAGCCTTCATCGGTTGACATGGTGCTGCACAGTACGCCCAGAATTCGCCGCAGCGGTACCGAACCCGCGCGTCCCCGATGAACTCCGCGAATCAGCGGGTGAACAACCAGGCCACGAGGACCAGCAGCAGCAGCGCGATCAGGGCGAGCTGCACCCGTGAGCGCGGCATCAGGCGGCTTCCTTGCGCACCCGGCGCGACTGCGCGGCCGGTGCGGCGACCTCCGCGGCGACCATCCGGTCGCGGCCCAGCGCCCGCAGCGCTACCCGCAGCGTCCGGTCGAGCAGGAACGCGATGGCCAGGCAGACCGGCACCATGGCGGCCAGCACCACCGCGAACTGGGGAACGAAGGGCAGCCCGGCTACCCACAGTTCGACGCCATCCCACCATCCAGCGATCGCATGCACGACACCAGCCTAGGCCGCGCACGCAATGGTGGACGATCCGGGCCGTTCGGACAGATCATGGTGGCATGGAGTCGTACGACGAACCGGAAAAATTCGACCGCCCGCTCGGGACCGGTCCCGAGGATTTCACCGAGGATCCCACCGGCCTGTACGACAGTCCGGTCGACAAGGCCGACAGCGAGCTCTCCGGCGACTATCTGCCGTCCCTCGGCGGCGGGACCCACAAATCGGTGTATCCGCCCATCGACGACTACGCCTTCCTGTCCGACTGCGAGACCAACTGCCTGATCGCCCGTGACGGCTCGGTGGAGTGGATGTGCGTGCCGCGCCCGGACTCTCCCAGCGTCTTCGGATCCATGCTGGACCGCAGCGCCGGGCACTTCCGCCTCGGACCCTACGGCCGCAAGGTGCCCGCCGCCCGCCGCTACCTGCCCGGCGGGCTCATCGTCGAAACCACCTGGCAGACCGAGACCGGCTGGATCATCGTGCGCGACGCCCTGGTGATGGGCCCCTGGCACAACAACCGCTCGCGCAGTCGGACCCACCGGCGCACCCCGATGGACTGGGACGCCGAACACATCCTGTTGCGCACCGTGAAATGCGTGAACGGCGTCGTCGAACTCGAGATGAGCTGCGAACCCGCCTTCGACTACCACCGCGGCGCGGCCAACTGGGTCTACAGCGGCGACGTCTACGAGCAGGCCACCGCCACCACCGAGATCGAGGGCTGCCCGGCCCTCACCATCACCACCAACCTGCGACTGGGCCTGGAGGGCCGGGAGGCCCGCACCCGCACCCGCATGAAGGAGGGCGACGAGGCGTTCGTGGCGCTGTCCTGGTCGGATCTGCCCGCACCGCGCACCTTCGAGGAGGCCGCGCAGAAGATGTGGCAGACCACCGAATGCTGGCGGCAGTGGATCACGCTGGGCCGCTTCCCCGATCACCCGTGGCGCGGCTATCTGCAGCGCAGCGCGCTCACCCTCAAGGGCCTCACCTACGCGCCCACCGGCGCGCTGCTCGCCGCCGCCACCACGTCGCTGCCGGAAACACCCGGCGGCGAACGCAATTGGGACTACCGCTACACCTGGGTGCGCGACTCCAGCTTCGCGCTGTGGGGCCTCTACACGCTCGGCCTGGACCGTGAGGCCGACGACTTCTTCGCCTTCCTGCACGACGTCGCCAGCGACGGCAACGGGAAAGCCGTTCCGCTGCAGGTGCTCTACGGCATCGGCGGCGAACGCGAGATCACCGAATCCGAACTGCCGCACCTGTCCGGCTACGACGGCGCGCAACCCGTGCGCATCGGCAACGGGGCCTACAACCAGGACCAGCACGATATCTGGGGCACCCTGCTGGATTCGGTGTACCTGCACGTGAAATCGCGCCAGCAGGTCCCGGAAACGTTGTGGCCCTTGCTCGAACGGCAGGTGCAGGCCGCGATCGACAACTGGCGCAACCCCGATCGCGGCATCTGGGAAGTGCGTGGCGAACCACAGCACTTCACCTCCTCCAAGGTGATGTGCTGGGTCGCTCTGGATCGTGGTGCGCGCCTGGCCGAACTGCACGGGGAATACGACTACGCCAAGAAGTGGCACGAGATCGCCGACGACATCCGCGCCGACATCCTCGATCACGGCGTCAACTCCGAGGGCGTGTTCACCCAGACCTACGGCGGCGACACCCTCGACGCCTCCCTGCTGCTGGTGGTGCTGCTGCGATTCCTGCCGCCCACCGACCACCGGGTGCGCGCCACCGTGCTCGCCATCGCCGACGATCTCACCGAGAACGGCCTGGTGCTGCGCTATCGCACCGACACCACCGACGACGGGCTGTCCGGCGCGGAGGGCTCGTTCACCATCTGCTCGTTCTGGCTGGTCTCCGCACTGGTCGAGATCGGCGAACTACAGCGCGGCCGCCAGCTGTGCGAGCGGCTGCTCGGCTTCGCCAGCCCGCTCAAGCTCTACGCCGAGGAGATCGACTCCACCACCGGACGGCATCTGGGCAACTTCCCGCAGGCGTTCACGCACCTGGCGCTCATCAACGCGGTCATGCACGTGATCCGCGCGGAGGAGAACCATCAGGCCGGAAACTTCCACCCGGCGCACATCGGTCGCTGAGCACCGTTCCGACGCAAGAGAATTCGCCGCCGCCCGGACCTGCGGGCGGCGGCGAATTGCTTGTTCGGGGACGAAACCCCGTCAGTACGAAGAGTTCTCGCCGATGGCGTCGGCCCGCTCACGCAGATCGCGCAGCCGCACCTGGGCGCGCTCGATCTCGGTGAGACGCGCCTCGCGGCCCGCACCGGAGTGCACGGCGGCGGCATCCTCGGCGGCACGCAGCGACGCGTCCACCGAACGCAGTGTGGCGGTGGCGATCTCGGTGAAATGGTCACGCAGGCTGCGCTGCACCGCGCGCAGGCGGTAGCGGGACTCCTTGCTCACCTGGAAGATCACATCGTCCATCAGGCGACCGACCGCCACCTTGCCCTCGGCCTGACGACGCTGCCGCCGCATGCGGCGGTCGTCCCACAGCGCGTTCACGCCCAGCAGCAGACCCGCGCCACCGGAGTACCAGTTGACCAGCGACATGCCCAGCAGGCTGGTCGCCAGACCGACCATCAGGATGCCGCCGTAGGAACCGCGCAGGGCGCTCAAAGCCTGTTGTGTGACACTGACTTTCGCGCTGTCGAGCGAGTCGAGCGCGGTCACCGGCTCCAGCACCTCGCCGACATCGCCCGGGTTGTCCAGCTTCAGATCGGGCGTCGGGATGCCGCTGTCGGGGAACTTGGCCGCCACCTGCTCGGCCAGCTCGACCGAACGGTAGTGGGCGATGACGAAGTTCTCCTCCACCGCCTCACAGATCTTGGCGTCCAGCTCCGCGCCGAACTCCGTCCAGCGCCGGGCCGGATCGCGCTTCATGATGTCGGCCTCGGCGTCGCGGATCAGGCTGCGCAGCCGGTGCCGCAGATCGTGTTCGGTGTCGGCCATCAGCTCGGCCGCGCCGTCGGCGAGGGTGACCTGCCAGTTGGCGCTGCGCTGACGCAGTTGCTCGGCGTCCTCGCGGGTGCGGCGCAGCTGCTCGGTGATCACGGTGTAGCGGCGCGGATCCCGCAGCGTCTCCGCCTCACTGCGCAGCGCCAGCCCCAGATGGTCGGTGATGAGCCGGACATCGCGGACCGCGGCCTCGGCGGCCACCGCGTCCGCGCGACCCAGCACGTAGGCGCGCAGATGGTCGAGTAGTTGCGGCACACCGGATTCCAGATCCAGCTGCTGATCGCCGGTGGAGACGGCGTGCTCGTGCAGTCGCGCCGAGGCGGGGGCCACCGCGAAGGCCAGTCCGGCCTCGTCGAGCAGTCGCCGGTCGTGCTGCTGCACCTGCGGCCAGTGCCCGTACTGGTCGATCTTGTTGAGCACGCAGATCACCGTCGGGCAGACCTGCCGGATGCGCTGCAGCTGTTCGATCTGCGCCGGGGTGAACGGCGCGGCCGCGTCGGCCACGTAGAGCACGGCGTCGGCGGCGGCGATCAGCGACCAGGTGGCCGGGGTCTCGGCGGGCGAACCGGGCGCGTCCAGCACCACGAAACCCTCCGCCAGCAACGGCGAGGGCTGGGTGAATTCGGCGCGGATCACGCTGCCCGACACCAGTTCCGACACCGCCAGCTGCGGATCCACCGAGGTGCGCTCGGCGGCGCCGCCGGCGTTCATGGTCACCAGCGTCGCGGTGGCCTGCGGGCCGTACTCGG
Organism: Nocardia sp. NBC_00511; assembly: GCF_045161165.1. Classification (NCBI taxonomy): domain Bacteria; kingdom Bacillati; phylum Actinomycetota; class Actinomycetes; order Mycobacteriales; family Nocardiaceae; genus Nocardia; species Nocardia sp. NBC_00511. The sequence goes on along the minus strand of NZ_CP107849.1, from coordinate 216,833 downwards.
CGATGACCGGCACGCTGGGCTGCCCGTCGGTGGCGCTGACCGCGGCCCCGACCAGGCTGTTGACCAGCGAGCTCATCCCGCTCTTGGATTCGCCCACCACCACCAGGCGCACCCGCGGATCGGCGATCCGAGCGCGCGCGATGCCCAGCCGGCCCGCCAGGTCGGCGCGACCGGCGGCATGGGTCAGGTCGAGCAGCTGGTCGAGCAGCTCGAGCAGCGGACCCATCGCATCCGGGTTCTTCACCACGATCCGGGAATCCGTCGCGGTCACAGCATCAGCATGTGATCGCCCGAAATGTGCACGGGGGTATGGGAATCGGCGAATCCGTGATCCGGCAGCAGGCTCGGCATCAGACCACCGTCGTGCAGCAGCAGCCCGGCATCGTGCGCCAGCAGCGGGTGCAGTGCCGAATCATCGGTGATCGGCAGCAGGTGGTTGCTCGAATCATAGTGATCGGCAATGGGTTTCGCCTGCTGCGGCGGGCTGGCCTGCGGCACCGGCACGATCGTCGTCGGCGCGACGGGCACCGGCGGCTGGGTCGTCAGCGGAACCGTGGGCTGCTGGTTGCCGTGCGGCAGATCCGGCTGCGTCGGCGCGACCGTGGGGACGGGCACGTCCGGCTGATGCGTGGGCACGGTCGGATGGGTCGGCTCGGTCTCGTCGGTCGGCGGGGCGATGGTGACACCGCCGTGGGTGTCGCCGTCGTCGCTCGGCGTGTGCGGCCGGGTGGTGGGCACCGGGGCCGTGGTGCCGGGCACGGTGGTCACCGGGACCTTGGTGAGATCGGTGTCCGAGTTCGGCACCTTCACCGGCGGCACCGTCGGCACCACGGTGAGCGTGGGCATCGGAGCGATGGTGGTCGGCACGCTGATCTGCGGAGCCGTGGTCGGGATGGCGGTCGACGGCAGCGGCTTGTCCACCAGCGTCGGGTGCTCGGGCGGGTTGGGGTGACCGGTGGCCAGCGCGGGCTGCCGGGCGTGGTCGAACAGCACCGGCGCGGCCGCGGCGGGCACGGTCAGCGGCGAGGGACCACCGTGCGTGGACAGCAGGTTCGCGATCGGCTGGTTGGCGGCATCGGGCTGAATGGTGGTCTGCAACGGCGTGGCCACCACCGGCTGCGCCACCGCGACGGGGGCGACGGGCGCGGGAATACTGGGCGGAGCCACGGCGGCGACAACCGGCGAGATCGACACCGGCGCAACCGCGGTCGTGGGAACGGCGCCCAAAGTCGGTGCGGCGGTACCGACCGGCGAGGGCAGACCGCTCACCGGCGACGCCGCGCCACCGACCGGAGACCCGGACGCGCCCGCGGGCGAACCCGAGGTACCCGCCGGAGCACCGGTCGCGCCCGGTGCGCCGGGCAGCGTCATGGCACCCGGCAAGCCTTCTGCGCCAACGGCATTGCCCGCCGGGCCGGCAGCGGCATGCCCGTTGGGATCCAGCGAGATCGGGTTACCGGTGCTCGGCGCGGGCGGGCCCGGAATATGCGAGATCCCTTGTCCCAGTTGCTGGTTGTAGGCATCGAGCTCATTGCCGACATGACCGGCGGCGACGTTCACCGAGAGGTTGGAGTGGAACCACACGCCGTCCAGGCCGATATGCGCGTCGGCCGACCAGCTGGTCCCGACGAACAGACCGGTGCCGCCCGAGTCGACCGCGCCCGGATCGAATCCGTGGCCCGCCTCCGGCCCGAACCCGTGGCCCGCGCCGACGCCGTCGAAGAAGTTGTGGTTCAGGTTGGACAGGTCCACGCCGGAACCGAAGCCGCCACCCGGCAGCCCGCCACCCAGACCGGGCAGATGGAAGCCGTCGAGGCCGGGCAGGTGGAAGCCGGGCACGCCGGTGCCGTCGGGCGCGGTGGGGATGCTGAACTGCGGGTCCGGCGCGGGAGCGGGCACGGACGGCTGACCGGGTGCGGGCTGCGCGTCGTCGGTGTCGAGCGGGAGTCCCCAGCCGGGTTGCGGCCCGTAGTGGTTCGACAGCACGGGGGCGGTGGTGTCGGGCAGGCCGATGCCCTGGAAGCCGGACGGCGAATCGTGCTGCGGTCCACCGTCGTAGGAGTTGGGGAACATGCCCGCGTCGGTGCCGTGCCAGTCGGCGCCGGGACCGAACAGCGGCGCGCCGACCGGCGAGATGCCCGGTGCGCTGAAGTGCTGCGGCGTCGCTTCGGTGAGATCGGGGAAGGTGACGGTGGGGCTGGGCACGTCCGGCTGCGGATCGTTCTGCGACCAGCCGACATTCTTGCTGTCGTGGGTGATCGCGGGAGCGTTGCCGCCACGGTTGGCGCTGCCTGCGATGAGCGCGCCGCCGGTGACATACGCCCCTGCCCGCGCTACGCGCGCGACACCGTTGGCAACGCGATACGCGGCGTCTCCGCTGGTCTCGTCGGCATCGGAGTCGTCGAAGGGCAGATCACGTGTCATACAGGCTCCGCTCTCAGGGCTTCGCGCGGCCGTTGTTCACGGTCGCGCGAACCAAACTCATTTCACACCCTATTTCCGGATAACCGGTCTGTCACATCCACCAGGTAGGCGGCAGTGTGCACAAAGGTGCGTCACATAGCTTGACACCCGGCATATCAGGACGGAAGCCCCATTTTCCGCCTGCATAACGAACCCCGCGCCCGACCGGCCGGACGCCCCACCGCGAAGCTCGAACTCTAACCCCACCACCCCGAACACACCACCCACCCGACCAGAGCGGACCCGCCCGCAGTCGACGTCGGCTACACCGACCCTCCCCTATTCAGCACCGTGCCCCGCTGCCACAGGCAGCGGGGCACGGGAACCCGAAGAGTTCGTCCTACTTCTTTTTTTCGGTGCCCGAGTCCGTCGACAGCGCGGCCACGAAGGCTTCCTGCGGGACCTCGACGCGGCCGATGGTCTTCATCCGCTTCTTGCCTTCCTTCTGCTTCTCGAGCAGCTTGCGCTTACGGCTGATGTCACCGCCGTAGCACTTGGCCAGCACGTCCTTGCGGATCGCCCGAATGTTCTCGCGCGCAATGACTCTGGAGCCGATGGCGGCCTGGATCGGCACCTCGAACTGCTGACGCGGGATGAGCTCGCGCAGCTTGACGGTCATCTTGTTGCCGTAGGCCTGGGCGGCGTCCTTGTGCACGATGGCCGAGAACGCGTCGACGGCCTCGCCCTGCAGCAGGATGTCGACCTTGACCAGCTCGGACTGCTGTTCGCCGACCTCCTCGTAATCGAGGGAGGCGTAGCCGCGGGTGCGCGACTTCAGCGAGTCGAAGAAGTCGAAGATGATCTCCGCCATGGGCAGCGTGTACCGCATCTCCACGCGGGTCTCCGACAGATAGTCCATGCCGAGCAGTTCACCGCGACGCGACTGGCACAGCTCCATGATGGTGCCGATGAATTCGCTCGGCGCGATCACGGTGCACTTGGTGATCGGCTCGAAGATCTGGCGGACCTTGCCCTCGGGCCAGAACGACGGGTTGGTGACGACGTGCTCGGTGGCGTCCTCCATGACGACGCGGTAGATCACGTTGGGTGCGGTGGAGATCAGGTCGAGCCCGAACTCACGCTCCAGGCGCTCACGGGTGATCTCCATGTGCAGCAGTCCGAGGAAGCCGCAGCGGAAGCCGAAGCCAAGGGCCACAGACGTTTCCGGCACATAGGTGAGCGCCGCGTCGTTGAGCTGGAGCTTGTCGAGGGCGTCGCGCAGGTTCGGGTAGTCCGAACCGTCGACGGGGTAGAGGCCGGAGTAGACCATGGGCCGCGGCTCGCGGTATCCGGTCAGCGCCTCGGTCGCGCCGTCGCGGGCGCTGGTGATGGTGTCACCGACCTTGGACTGCCGCACGTCCTTCACACCGGTGATGAGGTAGCCGACCTCGCCGACGCCCAGGCCCTGGGTGGGCTTGGGTTCGGGCGACACGATGCCGATCTCGAGCAGTTCGTGGGTCGCGCCGGTGGACATCATCTTGATCTTCTGGCGCGGGGTGAGCTTGCCGTCCACCACACGCACGTAGGTGACGACGCCGCGGTAGGTGTCGTACACCGAGTCGAAGATCATGGCGCGCGCGGGCGCGTCGGCGTCACCGACGGGTGCCGGGACCACGCGGACCGCCTCGTTGAGCAGTTCGGCCACGCCGACGCCGGTCTTGCCGGAGACCCGCAGCACGTCCTCGGGCTCGCAGCCCACGATGTGCGCGATCTCGGCGGCGTAGCGGTCCGGGTCGGCGGCCGGGAGGTCGATCTTGTTGAGGACCGGAATGATGGTCAGGTCCTTCTCGAGCGCCAGGTACAGGTTGGCCAGCGTCTGCGCCTCGATGCCCTGCGCGGCGTCGACCAGCAGGATCGCGCCCTCGCAGGCTTCCAGCGCGCGCGACACCTCGTAGGTGAAGTCGACGTGGCCGGGGGTGTCGATCAGGTGCAGGACGTAGTCCACCCCGTCGACCTGCCACGGCAGCCGCACGTTCTGCGCCTTGATGGTGATGCCGCGTTCCCGCTCGATATCCATGCGGTCCAGGTACTGGGCGCGCATGGCCCGCTCCTCGACCACTCCGGTGAGTTGCAGCATACGGTCGGCCAGGGTCGATTTCCCGTGGTCGATGTGCGCGATGATGCAGAAGTTCCTGATCTTGCTGGGATCGGTGAACGTCTTGTCGGCGAAGCTGCTAATCGGAGTCTCTCCTCGGGCACGGCGAAACAGCGGCGTGTCTTCTGTGGACGCTGCCTTGGTGGACGCTGCAACCCGCGAGTCTACGGTGTCGCGACGCAGCTCCTCGCCCCGGCGCACCCCAGCGACCAACGCCCCATCGGCACAGGCGAATCCGGCCCGGATGAGATTCCGCGGCCGCGCCGTTAGGCTGCCGACATGGCAGGCAGGTGGAACGCGCTGGGGAAGCAGTTGGGGCTCGTGGCCAAGGAGCAGGGATCTCACCTGGTCAAGGATCAGGCGCCGAAACTGATCGGGCGGGTACAGCAGTCGTCGCTGTGGGATCGGGCGCTGCGCGCGGTGGGGACGCCGCGGCCGGGGCCGGGCGTCAACGTACGGCCCACGTCCTCGGCGGGGGTGCCCTCGCACGAGCGGGCGCGGCTCATCGTCTACAGCCCGCAGTTGGACGGGCGTGCCGATCCGGGCGAGATCGTCTGGACCTGGGTGCCCTACGAGGAGGATCCGGACAACGGCAAGGACCGCCCGGTGCTGGTGGTCGGCCGCGAGGGCCCGACGCTGCTCGGGTTGATGCTGTCGTCGAATGTCGAACACGCGCACCACCACAACTGGGTTGGCATCGGCTCGGGACCCTGGGATCACGCGGGCCGCGACAGCTGGGTGCGATTGGATCGGGTGCTCGACGTGCCCGAGATGGGCATCCGGCGCGAGGGCGCGATCCTGGAGCGCAAGACCTTCGATCGGGTGGCGCACCGGCTGTGCGCCGAATACCACTGGCACTGAACGAGACCGGCCCCCGCTCCGGATCGGAACGGGGGCCGGGTCGCAGGCACGCTCAGCTGATCATGTTGCGCGAGCGCCCGAACATCATTCCGTAGACCAGGGATCCGAGCACGCCGCCGATCAGCGGGAACACGATGAACACCCACAGCTGCGGGCCCGCGCCGTTCTGATAGAACGCCACCGCCAGGCTGCGCGCCGGGTTCACCGAGGTGTTGTCGACCGGGATCGAGATGAGGTGGATTACGGTCAGCGTGAAGCCGATCGACAGCCCCGCCAGCGGCACATCCGAGAGCTGGTCGGTGGAGGCCAGCACCACGAACACCAGCAGCGCGGTCAGGATCACCTCGACCGTGATGGCCGCGGCCAGCCCGTACCCGTTGGTGGTGACATCACCGAGCGCGACCGCGGACGGGCTGTGGGCACCCCAACCGTTCGCACCCAGACCGTCTTTCGCGCGGTCGTAGGAGGGCAGGTTCTTGGCGACCGCGTAGATCACCGCGCCGCCGGCCAGGCCGCCGATCACCTGCGCCACCCAGTAGGCGGCCGCGGTCACGATGTTCACCCGGCCCAGCAGCAGCTGACCGACGGTCACGGCGGGATTCACATGGCAGCCGGAGATCGGCCCGATCGAGTACACCAGGAACAGCAGGGTGAGGCCGAAGGCCAGCGCGACGCCCAGTGCGCCGACCCGGCTGCCCGCCAGCACCGCGGTGCCGACACCGCCGAGTACCAGTACGAAGGTGCCGAGTGCCTCGGCGAAGACCTTGCGGCCCAGGGTGGGCGGTTGTAGGTCGGTGAGATCTTCGGCGACTTCCTGAGCTGTGGGTGACATCGGTAACCTTCCGCTGGCTTGGCGCACGCACCGTCGAGGACCCGGCCCGAGCCGCTCACGCGAGGCGCGTAACCTCCACCACCACCTCGAGATCGGTCGAGCCGCTTCCGCTGAAGATACCTTTCAGGGGCGGCACATCCGCGTAATCACGTCCGACTCCGACGGATACGTGTTGCTCGGTGATCGGGATGTTGTTGGTCGGGTCGTAGCCCCACCATTCGCCGGTCCAGGCCTCCACCCAGGCGTGCATCTGACCGGCCACGGTCTTGCCGACCTCGGCGGCCGGGTCCGGGTGCAGATAGCCGGAGACGTAGCGGCTGGGAATTCCCATGCCGCGCAACAGCAGCAGTGTCAGATGCGCGTAATCCTGGCAGACGCCCTGCCGTTCGGCGAAGGCCTGCACCGCGGAGGTGTGCACGGACGTGGTCCCGGCCAGGTAGCTCATTTCGCGATGCACCCATTCCGCGCCCCGCACAACGGCTTTCGCGGGTGGCACGCCCCGGGCCAGCTGCCGGGCGATGGTGGCCAGCCGGCGTTCGCGCGGCACGTAGTCGGTGGGTTGCAGCAGTTCGTCGAAGCGATCGGCGATCCGGTCGCTGCGCAGTTCCTCCCACGACAGCTCCTCGGCGGGGGCCGAGAACGGTTCGGTCTCCACCACCGACGCGCTGGTGACCTCCAATTCGGTGTGCGGAGCGTGCAGGTCGAAGGCCGTGACCGCGGTGCCCCAGTAGTCGGTATAGCGGAACGACCGTGTGGAGGGCACGGTGTCGACCCGGTTGAGAATCACGTTCTGCCTGCTGTCGGCGCACGGCGTGAGCCGGGCCTCGTTGAACGACCGGGTGACCGGCGCGTCGTACACATATCCGGTGGTGTGCACCACCCGCATCCGCCAACTCACGCTGTGATCTCCTCGACCGTCAGACTGTCGCGGCCGTGCAGACCGGTCCAGGCCACCCAGGATTCGGCGTGGAAATACTGCAGCGCCACCGCCTCCCCCACTTCCCGGCAGGTCTGCTGCAACCACAGCAGCCGCGCCGGCAGATCCTCTAGCAGCACCGCCGACGGCAGGAACTCCAGTTCGCTGCGCGCCCGGCCCAGCAGCCGGTGCGCCTCGTGCCGGGCCGCGAACCGGCTGTTGGGGCGCTGATCCAATTCCTGCAGGCAGGCCTCGGCGACCCGCAGCGAATGGAACACCGATCGCGGGAAGAGCCGGTCCAGCAGGATGAAGTCGGCGATCTGATTGGCGTCGAGCACCCCGCGGTGGGTGCGCAGATACGGATCGTGCGCACCCGCGGAACGCAGCACGGTCACCCACGCCGGGGACGAGGTGCGATCCCCGGCACGGGAATGCAGTAGTCGCACAGTCATATCGATGCGTTCGATGGATTTTCCGAGCAGCAGGAACCGATAACCGTCGTCGCGGCTCAGGGTGGAATCCGAGAGTCCGGCGAACATGGCCGCCCGGTCGGTGATGTAGTGGCAGAACTCGTGCGGCCCCAGCGCCCGCGCCGCCCGTTCGGCCGCGGCCAAACCGTTGTAGGTGGAATTGAGGCACTCCCACATTTCGGTGGAGGTGACTTCCCTTGCCCCGCGCGCGTTTTCACGCGCCCGCCCGATGGAATCGACGATGGACCCGCCACGCTCGGGGCTGAACGCCACCAGCTCGGTCACCGACCAGACATCCAATTCTTCTTCCGGTGGCTCGATTCCGAGCACCAGCAGCAGCACCCGGGATGTTCGATCGGAATCCACCGTCGCGTCCTCGAGCAATTGGTGAACCGCGACATCGAGGATGCGCGCCGTGTACTCGGCGCGTTCCACGTAACGTCCGATCCAGAAAAGGGATTCGGCATTGCGCGCCAACATGATGCTCTGCCTATCTGCCTCCGCTTCGCTCCGGCGGGTTCACGGCCCCGAAGGTCCCGTTCTTCCCTCCTCCACTCCTCCGCTTCGCTCCCCCGTTCAAGGCGGAGGCCTATCAAGCCTCAGTCCAGAACGGGACGGGCCGCGAACCACAAGAGTTGAGCCAGTTGGGGGCTGTTGTATCTATTGCTGTTGTTGGTTGGCCCGCTTCGATGAGGGTTCTCGAGACTGGTCCATTTCCGATGTAATCTGCAGCTCGCTGACCAGTTGCGAGCCCGACAATTCCCGCTGTGCCGCAGAGGTTCTCGCGGCCAGCACCCAGGTGTCCTTGCTGCCGCCGCCCTGACTGGAGTTGACCACCAGCGAGTCTTTCGGCAGCGCCACCCGCGTCAATCCGCCCGGCAGCACCCAGATGTCGTCGCCGTCGTTGACCGCGAACGGGCGCAGGTCGACATGGCGTGGTGCGAGGAAGCCGTCGATCTTGCTGGGCACGGTGGACAGTTGCACCACCGGCTGACCGATCCAGCCGCGCGGATCGGCCCGCACCTTGCGCCGAATCGATTCCAGCTCACGGGGACTCGCGTCCGGGCCGATCACGATGCCGTACCCGCCGGAGCCCTCCACCGGTTTCACCACCAGTTCGGCGACCCGGTCGAGCACCTCGTCGCGTTCGTCGCGCTCCCAGCAGCGGAACGAATCCACGTTCGGCAGAATCGGTTTCTCGCCCAGGTAGTACTCGATGAAGGCCGGTACATAGGTGTAGACCAGCTTGTCGTCGCCGACCCCGTTGCCGACCGCGTTGGCCAGCACCACCGAACCCGAGCGGGCCGCGTTCAGCAGTCCGGCCACGCCCAGCATCGAATCCGGCCGGAACTGCATGGGATCGAGGAAGGTGTCGTCGATGCGGCGGTAGATGACGTCCACCTGCCGCTCCCCCGCGGTGGTGAGCATGTAGACGACGTTGTCGCGGCAGAACAGATCGCGGCCCTCGACGAGTTCGACGCCCATCTGCCGAGCCAGCAGGGAATGTTCGAAGTAGGCGGAGTTGTAGACGCCCGGGGTGAGCACCACCACGGTCGGGTCGGCCTCGTTCGGGGCGGCCGCGGCGCGCAGGGCGCGCAGCAGGTTGGTCGGATAGTCGCCGACCGCCCGCACCCGATGCGAGGCGAACAGGTCCGGGAACACCCGGGCCATGGTGCGGCGGTTCTCCATCACATAGGAGACGCCGGACGGCGATCGCAGATTGTCCTCGAGGACCCGGAAGTCCCCGTGCTCGTCGCGCACCAGGTCGATGCCCGCGACATGGATGCGCACCCCGTTGGGCGGCACCAGGCCGCAGGCCTCGCGATGGAAGTGCGCGCACGAGGTGACCAGGCGACGGGGTATCACCCCGTCACGCAGGATGGTCTGTTCGCCGTAGACGTCGGCGAGGAACGCCTCGAGGGCGCGCACCCGCTGTTTGATGCCGCGTTCGAGTTTGGCCCATTCGGTGGCGGCGATCACCCTGGGCACCAGGTCGAGCGGGAAGGGCCGCTCCTGCCCGGACAGTGAGAAGGTAATGCCCTGATCGACGAAGGCGCGGTCCAGCGCTTCGGCGCGGGCGGCCAGGTCGGAGGCGTCGATGGCGGCCAGAGCGTTGAAGATTCCGCGGTACGGTGCACGTGCCCGTCCCGCCGGATCGAACATCTCGTCATATGCCCGGTCGTAGCGACCCGGGCGGTAGCCGGCGAAGACGCCCGTTTTATCCGGTGCGGTTGCGGCGGGGGTCATCACAAAATAGTCCATCACGCAGGGGCAACACGCAGTTGGACGCGGATAAATTTCTGGTTTCAGCCATGTAGCGGACAGGGCCGATTTCATACCCCGGTACGTTGCCTGGTAGCCTCGAACCTCGGTGCTGCGCTACGGCTTCCTGTAGTGCGCGCCCCGAAGACTTTTGCATCCCGCATACACCACCAGCGAAGGAACACGAGGAAACAGGCGTGGCCAACATCAAGTCCCAGATGAAGCGGATTCGCACCAACGAGCTTGCGCGTCAGCGTAACCAGTCGGTGAAGTCCTCGCTGCGCACCTCGATCCGCAAGTTCCGCGAGGCTGCTGCGGCGGGCGAGAAGGACAAGGCGCTCGAGCTGCTGCAGTCGGCGAGCAAGGGCCTGGACAAGGCCGCCTCGAAGGGTGTCATCCACCTGAACCAGGCCGCCAACAAGAAGTCGGCGCTGTCGCTGGCTTTCAACAAGCTCGGCTGATCAACCCCGGTAGACATACCGGCACTATGCGTTTCACAGCCGCCGTGGCCACGACGACCACGGCGGTTTTTGTCGTACCCGGACAGTGATGTCCGCCTCACGAAACAGCTTGGCGCGGCGAGGATCACGCGGCCGGTTCCTATGAATCTGGCCAGGGTTCCGCGTTCGGACTTGCCGCGCGGCTGGGTTCGCAGCAATATGGCTGCGGAAATATGTCGGGGCCACCGTTCACCGACTGCATTGGGAGTTCTCTTGGCATCGTTGCGTCGTAACAATCGTTCGTTCTGGACTCGCGGGTCGCTGGCCGTAGGCGTGGCCGCGCTCGCGGTGAGTGCCGGGGTCGGCGTCGCGGCGGCGCGGCCGATCGGCCCGTTCGATGTGGGCGGCGCGATCGAGGCCGAGTACGACCGGGCCGGTGGCGGGGACTTCTTCGGAGACCCGACCACGCCCGAGACCGATGCGGCCGGTGGCGGCAAGAAGCAGGACTTCGTCAACAACGTCTCGATCTACTGGACCGCGGCGACCGACGCGCACGGCATCGGCGGGGCGATCCGCGACAAGTGGCGCGGGGCCGGTTCGGAGTCCGGGACGCTGAAGTACCCGGTCACCGACGAGGGCCAGACCGGAAAGCCGGGGCGGTTCCAGCACTTCCAGGGCGGCTCGATCTACTGGTCACTGGGCGCGGGCACACACCTGCTGACCGGGGTGGTTCGCGACAAGTACGCGTCGGTCGGCTGGGAGAACAGCCCGCTGGGCTTCCCCATCGCCGATGAGGACAAGAACGGCACCGCCGGCACCCACACCCAGTTGTTCGAGGGCGGGGCCATCTACTCGACCCAGCGCGGCGGCACCCGCATCGTGTGGGGCGCGATCCGCGACACCTGGGTGCGCAACGGCGCGGAGAACGGCAAGTACGGCTACCCGACCGGCGACGAGTACGACTACCAGGGCGGCAAGGCCCAGGACTTCCAGGGCGGCAAGATCATCTGGAAGCCTGAGTCCTAGAACGGTTTTCGCGGATCGGTTCCGCTACGAGACGCTGTCGCGCAGGGCCAGAATGCGCGACAGTGCGTGCTCGAGCGCGTAATCGGTATCGGCCGCCTGGCCTTTCACGTCGGCGTTGAGGGCGGCCACCACCTGCAGCGCCGCGCCGATCGTGGTGGGCGTCCAGCCGCGCACCTGCGCCTGCGCCTTCTTCACCTTCCAGGGCGGCATGCCCAGGTCACCGGCCAGCTTGAACGGGTCGCCGCGTCCGGCGGAGCCGACCCGGGCGATGGTGTGCACGGAGTCGGCGAGGGCGTCGGCGAGCAGCACGGCGGGGACGCCACGGTCGGTGGCCCAGCGCAGCGCCTCCATGGCGGCCGCGCGATCACCGGATACCGCGAGGTCGGCGACGTCGAAGCCGGTGACCTCGGCCTTGCCCGAGTAGTACTGGCGCACCGCGGCGAGATCCACCTTGCCGCCGGTGTCGGCCGCCAACTGTGAAGCGGCGGCGGCCAATTCACGCAGGTCCGAGCCGATGGCCTCGATCATGGCCTGCACCACGTCGGCGGAGACGCGGACGTTCGCGGCCCGGAACTCGTTGCGCACGAACTCGACCCGCTCCCCGCCCTTGGCGAGCTTCGCGGCGTTGTGCACCACCGCGCCGAGCTTCTGCAGTGCGGGCGCGAGCGCCTTGGCCCGGCCGCCGCCGGTGTGCAGGATCACCAGCACCGCGCCGTCGGGCGGTGCGGCCGCCGCGTCGGTGATCACCGCGACGGCGTCCTTGCCCGCCTCGGCCGCCGACTCCAGCACGATCACCCGGTCCTCGGAGAACAGCGAAGGGCTCAGCAGCTCGGCCAGTTCCGGGGTGCTCGCGTCGCCCGCGCGCAACCGGTCCACCGGCATGGAGTCCGGATCGTTGGTGGTGGCCCGGGCCTGCGCGGTCACCGCCGCCACCGCCCGCTCGATGAGCAGTTCCTCTTCCCCGAGCACGAGATGCAGTGGCGCCGGTCGCTGATTCACGCCCCCGATCCTACGAGTCCGCTCCGACAGCCCCGGCACCCGCACGGCTCGGGCCACCGTGGGTGCGGGCGGGATGCAGTGCGATGAGGACCAGCGCACAGATCACCGCGGTGACGAGGCCGGAGCGCAGTCCGGTCGGCAGCGCGATCGAAGCCCCCAGTGCGGCCGCGTGATCGGAGACGGTCAGCAGCCACCACAGCGGTGGCGAGGTGCAGTGCAGGATCGGTACCGACAGCGGCGCGTACAGACAGGCGAGGATCGCGCCGATCGCGCCGAGGACGGTGATGGGCGCTATCACCGGTTCGACCATCATGTTCACAGCGATAGCGACCATGCTCAGGTGCCCAGTCATGGCGATGACCAGCGGCGTGGTGACCACGAAGGCCGCCGCGGCGACCGCGAACGCGTCCGCCGGAATCCGCCACCAGCCGTGTGCGCGCAGCCAATCCGACCAGCCCGGCGCGATCACGATCAGCCCCGCCGTGGCCAGCACCGACAGCGCGAACCCCGCGTCCACCGCCAGTCCCGGCGACCAGCCCAGCAGCACGATCACCGCGGCGCACAACGCCGGTAGCGCCTGTTTGCGCCGACCGGTACACAGACTCAGCAGCGCGATCGCACCCATGACGGCCGCGCGCAGCACGCTGGGCGAGGGACGAGCCAGCACCACGAACATCACGAGCGCCGCACCCGCCGCCACCGCCGCGACCCGAGGGTCGACGGTGAGCGTCCGCATCGAAACCAGCACGGTCGCCAGCAGAATCGTCACGTTCGCACCCGAGACGGCCGTCAGATGCGTGAGGTCGCACTCCCGAAAGCTCTCCTGCACATGATCGGTCAGCGCCGACGTATCGCCGATCACCAGCCCCGGTAGCAGCCCCGCCGCATCCGCACCGAGCACCCGATGCGCCGACCCCGCGAAGTCCCCGCGCACCCGCCCCGCGATCCGCTGCCACCACGGCGCGATTCCCACTGCGGTGGGCGCGGATTCGGCCCGCAACACCGCCACCGTCAGATCCGGCCGCCACGGCCGATCCACCCTCGCCCAGAACTCCACGGTCTGCCCCGGCAACAGCGTCCGCCACCCGCCCGCCGGAGCCAGCACCACCACCTCCCCACCCGCCCGAATCACCTTCCCGCCCAGCCGATACTCCACCAACTCGGCCCGCACCATCACCTTCGGCCCACCGAACGGCCTGCCTGCCACCCGCTTCGGATCATCACCGAGCACCGCCACCGCCACCATCCGCTGCCCCTTCCGCACCCCGTGCAGCGGATGCCCCTCCACCCGATACGCATGCCACGCCCCCGCCACCCCGAACCCCACCCCGATCACCAACGCCCCCAGCACAATCCGCGCCACCGTCCCCCAAACCCGACGCCGCCCCATCCACCCCACCACCGACAACCCCGCCACCCCACACCCCACCGCCACCCAGATCCCGGCCCGCCACCCGACCGTCAGCGCCAATGCGGTGACACCCCACCCACACACCGCCGCAGGCACCAACCGCGCATCCAGCACCTCGGACTCCACCGCCGAATCGCCCGATCGCTCCGATTCGTCGACCCGCACCCCACCGCTCATCTCACGCCTCCACTCTCGAAAAGCGTCCCTTGTCAATCATTTCCGTAGACGGCGCGGACCCGGCCCGTCGCGGCCGTCAGATCGTGACGCGGGCTCTGAGTCGCTCCAGGCGGGAGTGACCAATGCCCTGGATTTCGGAGAGTTGGTCGATGGAGGTGAAGCGGCCGTGGGCGGAGCGCCAGGCGAGGATGGCTCGGGCGGTGACCTGGCCGACGCCGGGGAGGGTGTCGAGTTCGGCTTCGGTGGCGGTGTTGAGGTTGATCTTGGCCGGAGGGGTTGCCGGGCGGGAGGATCCGGGTGGCGGGCTGCCCGAATCCTGGGCTGGGCGAGTGGAGTTCACGACCGTGCTGCCGCCGCGCTGGGTGGTGGGCTGGGTCGCGGTGCGGCCGATGATGATCTGGTCGCCGTCGGTGAGGTGCTGGGCGAGGTTGAGGCCGGAGAGGTCTGCCTCGGGGCGGGGGCCCGCAACGCGGATGGCGTCGGCTACGCGGGCACCGACTCGGAAGCGGCAGAGGCCGCCGTGTTCGACCAGGCCGACGACGGAGACCACCAGGTCTGGTGCCGGGCCGGAGGAACCGGTGGGGACGGGGGTCGGCGCGCCGATCGAGCTCGGCGCCAGCGGGTTTCGCGCGCCGGGGGCCGCCGCGGTCTTCGAAGTCACAGCGACGCCTCCGACAGGCTCGCCGCTGTCGGCGCCCACCGGTGTGCCCTCCGCCTCGGCGGGCGCGGTGTCACTGAGGGCCGCGATGGGCGGAACCGGCTGTGCCACGGGCTCTTCGCGCAGTGCGACCATTCCGGCCAGCACGATCGCGAGAATGCCGATGACGGCGATGATCAGCACGCCACGCGGACCCGGATCCCAGCGGGTACTCCGGAACCGTTCGGGCACCAGCCGCTCGTGCCAGAGGGACACGCTCCCGCAAGGTTCGGAAAGCCATGCGGGAGTGCCGGGTTCGCCCACGATCGGCTGCTCTCCGGCACTGCGGGATCGCTGACGTTCACCACGTCGGGGTTCCTCCCCGCCACCTCGCGGCGCGCATTCGTCCGGGTCGAGCGTCTCTTCGTCCCAGCGCGCAGCGTGTGGCTGGTCGGGGGTGAATTCCCCCGGCCCGGACCGTGATTCGCCCTCGCTGGTCCGGGACAGGCGATGCAGTGGTGAACGTTCGTCGATTCGTGGCATGGGGCTCACGGTAGGAGCCGCGACTGTTGCACCCGCCGCCGCGACCTGCGGTTTCACCGCGCCTGTGGATGAATGCCGCCCTGTGGACAACCGGCGGCCCGCCCGGTCGGCGCGGCGAGTCGATCCGGCCCGAACTAGCCGCAGCCGCCCGGAACCACCAGCGCGCCAACGGCTCCCAGCCCCAGGTGCACACCCAGCGCGGGACCGAATTCGGCGACGATGATCTCCCGGATGTCCGGGATCAGATCGCGGAGCTGACCGGCGAGCGTGTTGGCGGCTTCCGCCGCCCCCAGGTGCTGGACGGCGATGGCCGCGCCTTCGTCCCCGGCCGCGTCGACCGCGGCGGCAACGAGTTTGGTGAAGGCCTTGGACCGGGTGCGGGCCTTCTCCCGCAGCTCCAGCTTGCCGTCGACGATCTGCAGGATCGGCTTGGTGACCAGCTCACTGCCGAAGAACGCCGCCGCCGTGCTCAATCGCCCACCGCGGCGCAACTGTTCGGTGCGGTTGACCACGATGAACGTCCGCCCCCGACTGGCGGCCGCGACGGCGGAGTCGTAGACGACATCGAGGGGTTCCCCCGCACGGGCCCGGCGCGCGGCGGCCAGCACGGGCAGCCCCGTCCCGAGCCCGGCGCTGAGCGAGTCGACCAGCCGGACCCGGTGCGCGGCATCCATATCGCGCACCGCCTGCCGCCCGGCCTCCCACGTCCCGGAGAGTTTCCGCGAGATGTGCACGGCCACCACGCCGTCGCCGTCGCTGAGTTCCAGTGCGCGCTCGTACACTTCGCGCAGGTCACCCGGTGACGCGGCGGAGGTGGTGACCGTCGAGGACCCGTAGTCGATCTCCCCGAATTCGTCGAGCCCTTCCCGGAATTCGCGATCGTCGACGAGTATGTGCAGCGGCACCGACAGCACGCCCAGGTCGGTGGCGAGTGCGGCGGGCAGGCTGGCCGAGGAGTCGGTGACCACCACCACGGTCATGCGGTGACCCTCACGATCATCAGGGGCGGACCTCGTCGGCGGTCGCCTCGGAGAGCACCTTCACCATCGCCCGCGCGACCGCGCTGTGACCTTCCCAGCCCCAGTGGATGCCGTCCGGATTGGCGGGGCCGTTGAACACGTTGTCGCGCACGGCTTCTCCGAGATCCACCAGCGGCACCGACTTCTCCGCGGCCCAGGCCCGCACCGCCCGCACCATGGGTTCGCGGCCGGTGTGCACCCGCGCGTACGCGTCGCACTGGTGCACCGACGGCAGCACCGCGATGAACGGCACCTCGGGCCGCAACCCGGCCAACGACTCGCGCGACTGCTCGAGGTAGTCGACGCTCACCGCGGGCGGCAACGCGACGGGCCAGCCCAGCGGGGACAGTCGCGGCTGCAGCCAGCCGTAGGTGTCGCGGACCCGGCGCCGCAGTTCGGCCGGGCGCACGTAGCGAATGAGTTCGCGCAGCGCGGTGGGCAGCGGCGAGGGCAGCGAGTCCATGCCGCCGGTGGCGAACACGACCGCTCCCGCGCGCGGCACGGCCGCCCACACCCGCGGGTCGCCGATCAGCGCCCAGTAGCCGTCGCGGCAGGTCCAGCCGATCCGAGCCACCAGTTCGACGTCCCAGTCCAGTTCGGCCGCAACCAGATTCGGCCAGATCCGGGGATGGTTGGCGGCGAGTCCGCCCTTGGGGCCGAAGTAGGACAGCGAGTCGGCGATGACGATCAGTGTCTTACGTTCGCCGGCCGGGTTCTCGCCGGCAGGACTATCAGAGGACATCAGGGGCTACCTTCGCGACCGCGTTCCATACATCCAGGCGCCAGCCGGGCTGTTCGATGCTCGGCCCGTGACTGGTGAGCTGTACCCAGCTGGTGTTGGCGAGCCCGCCCAGGATCGGCCAGTTGCCTTCGGGCAGTTCCAGTAGCGCCGCGGTGAGCGCCGCGATGAGCCCGCCGTGGGCGACGAGCATGATGGTACGGCCGGGCCAGTCCTCGCGCTCGGCGAGCAGTTCGTGCACCACGGGCAGGGCCCGCGCGCCGACCTGGAGTTTGGATTCGCCGCCGGGCGGGGTGAATTCGGGGTTGAGCCGCCACGCCTTGCGCGCGCCCGGGTAGAGGGAGTCGACCTCGGTGTGGTTCATGCCTTCCCACTCGCCGAGGTCGGTTTCGCGCAGCCGCGGCTCGAGGGCGACGGGCAGGGCGGCGCAGTCGGCGACCGCGAGCGCGGTGTCGTGGGCGCGCTTGAGATCGGAGGAGATGATGGCGATCAGGTCGCGGGTGGCCATGTCCGGCGCACACGTCTTGGCCTGACGCCGGCCGACATCACTGAGTTCGGTGTCGATCTGGCCCTGCATGCGGTCACCGGCGTTCCAGTCGGTCTGCCCGTGCCGCAACAGAATCAGCCGGCGTACACCGGCCATCTTGCTCACTCGTCGTCCCCGGCCTCGTCGCTCGTCGTCACATCCGCGGCGGCGGGGCGCGGGTCGCCCAGCCCTTCGATGGTCACCTGCGGGCAGTCCTTCCACAGGCGCTCGAGGCCGTAGAAGTCGCGCTCGTCCTCGTGCTGGACGTGGATCACGATCTCGACGTAGTCGAGCAGGGCCCAGCGGCCCTCGCGGGTGCCCTCGCGGCGGACCGGCTTGTATCCGGCGTCGCGCAGCTTGTCTTCGATGTTGTCGACGATCGCGTTGACCTGGCGCTCGTTGGGCGCGGACGCGATGACGAAGCAGTCGGTGATGACCAGCTGCTCGGAGACGTCGAGCACGACCACGTCCACGGCGAGTTTCTCGTCCGCGGCCAGCGCCGCCACCGTCGCCATCTTCACCGCTTCGACTGTTGCAGTCACCCTGCTACCTCTTCCCTCTGCGTTCTTCGCACGTTCACGATGCACTCACAGTGCACTGTCCTGCGGCACGTACAGGTGCCGTTTCGAGATGTATTGAACGACCCCGTCCGGGACGAGGTACCACACCGGCCGTCCCTGCTCCGCGCGTCGCCGGCATTCTGTCGACGAGATGGCCAGGGCCGGAATCTCGACCATGGTCACCGTGTCGCCGGGGTAGGCGCGCAGGTGGTCGGCCAGGTGGTCGATGTTCAATTCGAACCCGGGCCGGCTCACACCGACGAATTTCGCCAGCTCGAACAGTTCGGACCAATCCTGCCATGTGAGGATGCTGGCCAGCGCGTCCGCTCCGGTGATGAAGTACAGATCGGCGTCGGGATGCTGTTGCGCCAGGTCACGCAGGGTGTCGACGGTGTAGGTCTCCTTGCCGCGGTCGACGTCGACGCGGCTGACGGAGAAGCGCGGGTTGGACGCGGTGGCGATGACCGTCATCAGATAGCGGTCCTCGGCGGCGCTGACGTACTTGTCGTTCTTCTGCCAGGGCTGACCGGTCGGTACGAAGATCACTTCGTCCAGGTCGAACCGGTACGCGACCTCACTGGCCGCCACCAGGTGCCCGTGGTGGATGGGGTCGAAAGTGCCGCCCATCACGCCCAGCTTGCGGCGACCGTTCGTATGCACGAAAAGCGAGCTTACCGGGGGCGTTTGCCGAGTCCGCGCAATGGCCGGGTCGGTCCGGGCCCGGCGGCATTGCGATCAGGCTGACCTCAATAGGAGACATTGCCGCCGACTCGAGTTGCCATGGGTGTGCTATCCGCCGGTTCGGAGTATGCCGACAGCGCATCAATCAAGATCAACCAAAGGGAACTCGTCATGGGGCGGAACGCTCATCGGTTTGCCGCGGCACTCGCCGCGCTGGGAATCACGGCCCTGGCCGCGCCTGCCGCGCAGGCCGATCCGGTCGCCCTCAACGGTCTGTTCGCACTGTCCCCCGGCGTGTGCGCGAACGGGGTGGTGACCGGAAGCTTCTTCCGGATGATCCTGCCCACCGGCGACGCCAACGGCCCGTTCCTGGCCAACAGCGATTCGCACTGCAGCGATCAGACCGTCACGACGTTGTCGGCGGGCAGCGACGGCGGCCTGGTGAGCGGCAGCTATCAGCCGCAGCCCGCCGCCGCTTTCGACGGCGCGGGCAACGCGCAGTCCGGCCGGGTGACCACGCCGGTGCGGTTCTACGGCGTCGACTTCGCGACCGCGACCAACCCGACCGACCCGCAGACCGGCGGCGGCACCGGCGTCCCGCAGCTGTTCGACAACGGCGGGCAGCTGTCGGGTGATCTGAGCAGCCTCGGCGTCACCTGGAACAACCAGGTCTTCAACCAGGGCTCACCCAAGCCCGGCGGCGGCCTGCCCGGCAAGACCAGTGGAATCAGCGGAACCATCGACGGCGCGGGCAATTTCGTCATCGAGTGGACGAGCCAGATCGTGGGCGGCCCGTTCAACAACTTCACCGGACTCTGGCATCTGGCCGGGCAGTACCGGGGCGCGCTGCCGCAGGCCGCACCCGCCGCGGCCCCGATCGCACCGCAGGCCCCGGCCGCTCCCGCAGCGCCCGCCGCCACCGGGACTTCGATTGCCGCGCCGGGTGTTCCGGCCGACGCGCCCGCCCCGGTCCAGCCCGTCGCCCCGAGCGCCGCCACACCCGCCGCACCTCCCGCCGTCGCCCCGGCCGCCGCGCCCGCCGGTTCGGCCACCGTGCAGGCCGACCCCGCCCTGGCCACCAAAACGGTGGATCTGCCGCGCGGACAACGCTATCCGTGGCTGGTCCCCGCCCTGGTGGTGGCAGCCGTCGTCGGCACCGGAGTCTTCTTCCGCGCCGACCGCTTAGCCCGGATCCGTCGATGACCTCCGTTCCGGCCTCCACCGGCCTGCCCGCCTACTCCGATTTCGTCTCGCACATCGAACGCGCACCCGTCCGGGTGACGGCGCGCTGGCCCTTCGCGGTCCTCGCCGCACTGGGCGTGCTGCTGGTGGCCGCGCCACTGATCACCGGCATGTTCCCGCGAGCGGTCAAGGGCCAGGCCATGATCGACGGTTTCGCACCCTATGTGAGCACGCAGAGCATCGACGGCTACCGCGACGATCTACACGTCCTCGACGATGCCCGCGCGAATGTCGTGACCTTGCAGGCGAATTCCGCACCGGCCGGCACGTACCCGCAGGTCGACGAGTTCGTGCGGGACTACCCCGGGATCCGCGCCGACATGTCCGGGATGCTCGACGCGATCGACGCCGATCGCGGCAACTACCGGGCGCTGTCGGACACCGTGCCGTTCGGCGCGCTGCCGTGGCTGCTCGCACTGCCCGGCCTGGTGTTGATCCTGGCGGGCGTCTTCGGTTTTCGCGCGGCCGCCGAGGGCAAGCGGGGCACCGCGTGGCGCGTGGTGGCCGCGCTGGCCGGCCTGGGACTGCTGGTGACCCCGGTGGCGGGTGGGCTGTTCGCGGCCGCACCGGCCGCGCAGCCGCTGCTCGACGGCTTCCGCCCGATCCTCACCACCGAGGAGGTGCATCGGGTGCAGGGCTACTTCGTCACCCTGGTCGCCGCGGACGGCGAACTCAACAGCCGCTACGTCGGCGCGGTGCGCACGGCGCACCCCGACGCGGACCTCGGCGGCGTCCTCACCCTGGAAAGCCGTTGGCAGCCCATGACTTCCCGTTTCGCGTCGCTGGTGGGCGCGATGAACGACAACATCGTCAACTACGACGCCGTGGTGGCGTTGAACGACACCACCCGCCCACTCGGCTTCACCGCGTTCCGCGGACTGGCCTGGGGCTTCGCGATTCCCGGCGTCCTGGTGCTCGGCGTCGCGCTGGCCGATCCGCGCCTGTTCCGCCGTACCGCTTCCACCGCAGGAGACCCGAAATGATCCGCGCGCCCAAATACATTCGAGGCGGCGTCACCGCCGTGCTGCTCGCGGCCACGGTCTTCTCGGCTGCCGCCTGTGGTGGTCAGGACGCGGCGCAGCCCGCGAACGGCCCGCAGCAGTTGACCGGTCTGCTGAAACTGACCGCCGGTGCGGTGGAGGGAAACTCCGTGAAGGGCACCTGGTTCCGCATGGTCCAGCCCGGCGGCACTCCCGACAACGGTCCCTACATGCCCAACGGCGATTCCCCCGCCCAGGGCGGTTCCACCACCCTGCTCTCCCCCGGCACGGCGGGTGGCCTGCGGGTCGGCGGCTACCAGAGCGAGCCCAAACCCGGTTTCGCCCAGGGCAATTCGCTGTCCGGTTCGATCACGGCGCCCACCAAGTTCTTCGCGGTCGAATTCGGCATCTCCACCAACCCGCTGGACCCGCAGACCCAGCGCGACGTCCCGCCCCCGACCGTCACCAACGACAACGGCAAGCTGACCGCCGACCTGTCCTCCTGGGCGGCCTCGTGGAACGACCAGGAGTTCAACCAGGGCGCACCGAAGCCGCCGGAGAAGCAGGGCGCGCAGGTGGCCGGTTCCGAACAGCTCCAGAAGGTCTGGGACTGGGTCGGCCACCAGTGGTTCGACCGCCCCAAAGCCGATGCCGCCCAAGGCCCCTCGGCCACCGGCAGCTACGACCCGAAGACCCGCGCCTTCACCCTGCAGTGGACCAGCCTCATCGTCGGCGGGCCGTTCAACGGCTTCACCGGCGTCTGGCACCTGGAAGGCACCTACGAACCGGAAGCCGCCGCTCCGGCGAATTCGCCTGCCACCCCGGTCACCTCACCGCCCCGCTAGCTCTCCACACCGCTCCGCCCCGTCGCTATCCCAGGAGTCGACTCTCATGACCACCGCCCACCCGACCTCGCGCCCCGCGCTGGTCGCCGCCATCCGCGCCGTAGCCGCTCTCACCGTCGTGGCCAGTGGCGCGGCGGCCACCACACTGACCGTGCGCGCCCAAGAGCGCGTGCCCACCATCGTCACCGTCGCCGAACAGGCGGTGGCGGCGAAACCGGCGGCACCGCAACAGGTGACAGTCGCCCCCGCCCCGATCCCGGCCGGACCCGCGGCGATTGCGCCGGGTGCTCGAGCCCCGGGCGCGCCCGCCGCCACGCCGGTCGCCGGTGGCCCTGCGGCCGCGGTCGCACTGGGTGGCAGCCCGGGCGCGACGGTGACGCTCGGCGCGGGCGGTGCTCCGGCCGCGTCCACGCCGATCACTCCGGGTACCGCGCCCGGCGCCTCGACGCTCCTCACCCCCGGCGGCACCCCGGATGCCGCCGTCCAACTTGGTGCCGGTAGCCCGTTCGCGACGGTGCCGGTGAACACCCAGCCCGCCTGCCCGCTGGGCTGGCCCGCGCCGAAGCAGCAGGGCGGCTTGGCTTCCTTGATCGGCCTGGCTCCACTGGCGGGCCCGTTCTCGTCCGAGGCCTTCGCGCTGGGTTCGGTGTATCAGCCGATCCTGCAGCTGGCCGGACCCCTGCTGGCGCAGATCGCGCCGGTGATCACCCAGTATCAGCCGCTGATCGACCCGATCATCAATCAGGTGCAGGGCGTGGAAGCCGTTGTACTACAGGCGATCCTGCCCTACTACGGCCCCTACCGCAGCCAGCTGATCGCCGCCGAGGGCGATTTCGCGAAGGCCATCGCGCCGATCCTGAACAACGTCTACAACAGCGAGGCCGCCTCCTGCTTCGTCGCCTGGCAGGGTCAGATCATCGATCAGGCCCAGGGCGGTCGCATCACTGTCGCCTCGCTCGCCCATCCCGGCACCACCGTGGAATTGGGGCCGGAGCAGAACTGATCGCGATAGTAAGAATGCGAACAACTATCGGATAGACCTGCGAAGCAGGCGTATCCGATATTCGCCGGGAATTCCACGATCACTTAGTGCCCAATTCCCGAAAGACCCATTGACTGGTTTGTCGACCTCGTGAATGCTTCTGCGGTGCAAGCGGATAGCGCAGTAGCGGAGGATCGCATCCATGACGTCAATTTCCTTCGTCGGCACCGGCGGGCGGCCCCTCACCCTGATGTCCCCGAGCGCCTTCGTGCGGCGGCCCCATCGCTGGCTGAAGGAATTGCACGCGACCGACGAGGATGACGAAGTCTTCTCGGCGGCAACGAATTTCGCCTACGGGCCGGCGGGCGACGCCGTGAAACCCTGCTACGGAACGGCGGAGGCAACAGTATTCGTCTCGGCCCCGCTGGCCGCGAGCCCCGCCGAAATCGAATACGTCGATCGGGATCAGCTCGGCGACGGCCGTTTGGTCCGGGTGCTTATCGATGCCGAATCCGCTGTCGCCCAGGTCAGTTGCGGATATATGGCCCGTTCACAATGGGCGGCGATCGTCAATCCGGATACCGGCGCCGAGCGACCCGACGGCACGGTCGGCGAAATCTGGCCGCACGGCGACAATATCGGCAGCGGATATCGGAATCGCCCGGAGGAATCGGCCCGCACATTCGGCAACACGCTCACCGCGGCATTGCCCCGGGAGAGCGCCGCCGAGGGTGTTCCCCCGCATGGAACATGGCCGCGGACAAGTGATTTCGGCGGCACCCTCACCCGGACGCCGGTCACCCGGGAATCCGCTACGGCCCAGCTTTGTCGGTAGTGCGCACGGCGGCGACCGAGCCGATGCCGGTCCGCAACACCTCGAGTCCTTCCCCGGCCGGTAGCGGTGGCAGCGCTCGCCGACCGGAGGGCGCGAGTGCGTCGAGGAACAGGACCAGATACCGGTGTCGCAGTTGCGAATCGCAGCCGGGCGTCGACAGCCCGGCGATCAGCATGATCAGCAGCTGCGGGATGTCCTGCGGTTGCAGATCCAGCCGGAACTCACCGATCCGCTGGCCGTGGGCGAGCAGTTCGGCGAAGGGCGCGGTGAAGCGCCGCAGATGCTCGTCGGTCAGCGCCGTGAAGTTCGCGGCGGAGCTGACCAGCGCGGGCTCGTGGTCGACCAGATCCAGCACCAGCTGGGCGACTGCCACCAGGGTGTCCGCGGCGGAATCGGATTCCCGGCTGATCAGCGGCAGCACCTCGGTGTCGAAGAGCCGGGTCACCACGGCCGCCACCAGATCGTCCCGGGTCGGGTAGTGCCGGTACAGCGTCGCGATCCCCACCCCGGCGGTCTCGGCTATCCGATCCAGGGTCTGCGGGCCCGAACCACGGAAGACCTGCCGCGCGGCATCGGCGATCCGCTGGGCGTTGGCCGCCGCGTCGGTGCGGCGGGAACGTGTCCGGGTCGGCGGGCTGGTCACTCTGCTCACTTCCGATCCACGTTCACTACATCCGAATCCGCTGTCGCCGCTAAACGATAGTCCACTATCGTTTAGCCGTTTTCGAAGGGCCACTCGTGTCTACGCTGCTGTATCGCCTCGGAATGCTCGCGTTCCGACGGCCGTGGTGGTTCATCGGCGGCTGGGCCGTCCTGGTCGCCGTGATCGCCGGATTGCTCATCGCCGCACCGCCGACGCTGTCGACTCAGATCCGGATCGACGGCACCCCCGCCCAGCAGGCCATCGACACCCTGGCCGCCGAACTCCCGCAGGCCTCGGGCGGCCAGGGATCACTGGTGTTCACGGCCCCGCGCGGCGACCGAGTCGACACACCTCCCGTCGCGGCCGCGATCGGTGCGGCGGTCGACGCGGTACTGACCTCCCCGCACGTCATCGACCCGCGAGCGCTCGCGACAGTCGACACCGCAGCCCCGCACGCCCTGATCGCCAACGGCCACCCGGTCCCCGGCGGCCTGGTCTCACCCGACGGCCGAGTCGCCTTACTGCAATTCCAGTTCGACGTGCAGACCTTCGAACTGCCCAGCGGCACAGTCGATCACGTCCTGGCCGCCGCCCGCGCGCCACTGCGCACGACCGCGATCGAGGTGCTACCCGGCTCGACCCTGGTGACCGTCCCCGAGATCTTCGGCCCCGGCGAGATCGCCGGCGTCGGTATCGCCGCCGTGGTCCTGATCATCACCCTCGGATCCCTGATCGCCGCCGGACTCCCCCTGGCCACGGCGCTGATCGGCGTCGCCGTCGGTGTGGGCGGCGCGTTCATACTGTCGAACCTCTTCGAAATGCCCTCGATCTCACTGATGCTCGCGCTCATGCTGGGCCTCGCGGTCGGCATCGACTACTCGCTGTTCATCGTCAACCGCCAACGCCGCCTGATCATCGACCACTACCTGCCCGCCGACGAGGCCGCGGCCCGTGCGGTCGGCACCGCGGGCAGCGCGGTCTTCTTCGCCGGGGCCACCGTCGTGATCGCCCTGTCCGCGATGCTGGTCGTCGGCATCTCGATGCTGACCAAGATGGCGTTGATCGGTGCCGGAACCGTCGCGGTGGCGGTGGCCGTGGCCCTCACGGCGCTCCCCGCACTGCTCGGCGTGATCGGAGAACGGATCTGCAGCCTGAAGGCCCGCTCAGACCGGCCAGCCGACCCCGACGGCCGTCGCGGCCCGATCGCCACCGGGTACGCGAACCTGTTGGTCCGCAACAGACTTGCCGTCATCGCGGCCATCATCGGCGCGGGAGTCCTGCTGGCGTGGCCGATCAGCGATATGCAACTCGGACTGCCGTCCGGAGCAAGCTACAACACCGGTACCGAACAGCGCCGCAGCTACGACGCGGTGGCGCAGGGCTTCGGCGCGGGCTACAACGGCCCGCTGCTGATCGTCGCCGAATCGGCCCGCGCGACAACACCATTGAGTCCGCACGCGCTCACGGCGCTGACCGCCGAACTGGCGACGCTGCCAGATGTCGCGGCGGCCGCACCCGCGGGCATGTCGAAGGACGGCTCGACCGCGGTGCTGTCGATCGTTCCGGGCAGCGGCCCCAACGACCGTGCGACCCGACAGCTGGTCGACGACATCCGTTCCCGGGCAGCCGAACTCACCGACCGGTACGGCATCACCGTCGGTGTCACCGGATTCACCGCCCTGGGCATCGACGTGTCCGACCGCCTCTTCGAGGTGATGCCGCTCTACCTGATCGTCGTCGTGGGCCTGTCGCTGATCATCCTGCTGGCCGTCTTCCGCTCCCTCGTGGTCCCGATCAAAGCCGCCCTCGGTTTCCTGCTCAGCGTCCTGGGCACCTTCGGCGCGACCACGGCGGTCTTCCAGTGGGGTTGGCTCGACGCGGTGATCGGCCTCGACGCGACCGCGCCGGTGATCTGCATTCTGCCGATCCTGGTCACCGGCGTATTGTTCGGCCTTGCAATGGATTACGAGGTATTCCTGGTCTCGTCGATCCGCGACAAGCACGTGCACGGCGGTGGTGACACCGTGGTTCGCGGCTACGCCGACGCCGCCCGCATCGTCGTCGCGGCTGCGGTCATCATGATCAGCGTCTTCACCGGCTTCGTCTTCAACACCGATCCCATGGTCAAGCAGCTCGGCTTCACCCTGGCCGCCGGTGTCGCCATCGACGCCTTCCTGGTCCGGCTCACCCTCGTCCCCGCGGTGCTGGCGCTGTTCGGGGACAGGGCCTGGGCGCTCCCGTCGTGGCTGGACCGCATCCTCCCGGACCTAGACGTCGAGGGCAGCCGACTGCTAAACCGGTAGCAGCCGCGCGACGACACTGGTGAGCTGCCGCGCGTTGCGGCACTCGTGCATCTCGATGATGTCGGCATACCGGTTGGCGGCGGAATCGCCGGTGCCCCACATCTTCTCGGCCTCGGGGTTGAGCCAGTAGGCGTGTTTGGCGGTGTCCACCAGGTCGCGCAGGGTGTCGAGGGCCGGGTCCCGGTAGTTGGTGCGGGCGTCGCCGAGAATGAGCAGCGAGGTGCGGCTGGTGACGGCGTCGGGGAAGTTCTCGGCGAGTCCCTCCAGCGCGGAACCGTAGTCGGAGTGTCCCTCGATCCCGACCACCTTGGATTCGGTGAATATGCGCCGGGTCAGCTGATCGAGCGGGGTGGCGGAGTCGAAAAGCTGTGTCACCTCGTCGGTCTGGTCGACGAAGGCGAAGATCCGCACCCGCGAGAACTGTTCGCGCAGCGCGTTCACCAGCAGCATGGTGAAGCTGGAGAATCCGGCGACCGAGCCCGAGATATCGCACAGCAGTACGAGATCCGGCCGCCCGGGACGCGGTTTGCGGGTCACCAGGTTGACCGGAACACCGCCGGTGGACATGGATTTGCGCATGGTCTTGCGCAGATCGATCTCCCCGCGCCGCGACCGTCGCCGCCGCGCGGCCAGCCGGGAAGCCAGCACCCGCGCCAAACGTTGACTGCTGCGCCGCAATTCGTCGAGTTCGGTCTGCGAGATGCGCAGGAAGTCGGCGTCCTCGGCCTGCCGCGCGACACCGTAGGTGGCGACCCGGTCGCGCCCGATCCGCTCGGCCACCCGGCGACGCGTCTCGGCCTCGACGGTCCCCCGGAAGCCCTTGATGCGCTGCCGCGCGGTGCGCCGCGCCACCTCGTTGTCGAATCCGGCGTCGTCCATGCCCTGGGCCAGCCCGGCCAGGATCTTGCTGACCAGCAGTTCGGGTTGCAGGTCCTTGAGCGTCTGATACGCGGAGAACGACGGCCCACCGGCCGACTGATACTGCCCCATCTGCTCGACCATCTGCGCGGCGAGCGCCTGCAACTGCTGAGCCTGCTCGCCGGAGGGGTCCTGCATCAGCAACTCCGCCAACATCTTCCGCAGCTGGATGATGTCGACCTCGCCGTCGGGTTTGCGCGGGATCTCGACCTCGTCGGACCCGAAGCGTTCACCGAGCGCCGCCGGGAACCACAGGTCGAACATGCCGTCGTAGGTGGCACGCTGGGTGGTGCGCCGCAGCAGCGCGCACGCCAGCCCTTCGCGCAGCGCCTCCCGGTCCATCAGATCCAGCACGGTGAGAACCTGTCCGGCGTCCACGGTTTCGGACGGCCCGACCGGAATTCCCCTGCGCCGCAAGGCCTCCACGAACCCGACCAGGTGCCCCTGGATCCCATGTTCGGCGGTGGGCCCGGGAATCGGTGCGGATTTGGTCGCGGGTGTGCCACCCGAAATGGCCCGCATGGCAGCGGAAACCAGGCTGCGGTTCGGTCCTCCGCCCGCCATGGCTCAGGCCAGCTTCAGTTCGGACTGGGCCCGCACGTGGTCGGCCTGATGCTTGAGCACCACGCCGAGGGTCGCGCGCACGGTCTTGTCGTCGAGGTCCTTGGCCCCCAGCGCCAGCAATGTCCGTGCCCAGTCGATGGATTCGGCGACCGACGGCAGCTTCTTCAACTGCATACCGCGCAGCACGTGCACGATCCGCACCAGCTGCGCGGCGACGGCGGGCTTGAGTTCCGGCACCCGGCTGGCCAGGATGCGGCGCTCGAGCTCCTCGTCGGGGAAGTCGATGTGCAGGTACAGGCAGCGGCGCTTCAACGCCTCCGACAGTTCCCGTGTCGCGTTGGAGGTGAGCACCACGAACGGCTTGCGGGTGGCGCTGATGGTGCCCAGTTCCGGCACGGTGACCGAGAAGTCGCTGAGCACCTCGAGCAGCAGGCCCTCGATCTCGACGTCGGCCTTGTCGGTCTCGTCGATGAGCAGCACGGTCGGCTCACTGCGCCGGATGGCGGTCAGCAGCGGGCGTTCCAGCAGGAATTCCTCGGTGAAGACGTCGGCTTTGGTCGAGGCCCAGTCGTTCTCGCTGGCGGCCTGGATGCGCAGGATCTGCTTGGCGTGGTTCCACTCGTAGAGCGCGCGCGCTTCGTCGACGCCCTCGTAGCATTGCAGCCGCACCAGTTCCGCGCCCGCGACCTGCGCCACGGCCTTGGACAGTTCGGTCTTGCCGACGCCCGCCGGTCCCTCGATGAGCAGCGGCTTGCCGAGCCGGTCGGCGAGGAATACCGAAGTGGCGGTGGCCTTGTCGGCCAGGTACCCGGTACCGGCGAGGCGCTCGAGCACATCGTCGACCGAGGAGAAGATCGGCTCCTGGTTCGGTGCGGAGGTCGCAGCCACGGACTGTCCTTCTTTCATCAGTACAACAGCGTCACAACAAACAGCTACACGGGCCGAATCTGGCCGTCGCCCCACACGATCCATTTGGTGGAGGTCAGTTCCGGCAGCCCCATGGGACCGCGAGCATGCAGTTTCTGGGTGGAGATGCCGATCTCCGCACCGAAGCCGAACTGCTCGCCGTCGGTGAAGGCGGTGGAGGCGTTGACCATGACGGCCGCGGCGTCCACCCGATTGGTGAATTCGCGCGCCGCCTTCAGGTCGGCGGTGACGATGGCCTCGGTGTGCCCGGTGCCCCACCGGTTGATGTGCTCGACGGCCGCGTCCAGGTCGTCGACGACCTTCAGCGCGATATCGAGGGAGAGGTACTCGTCGGCCCAGTCCTCGTCGGTGGCGGGCACCAGACCGGGCAGGTCACCGTGGATGGTGACGCCCTTGTCCTCGAGCGCCTTGATCAGCCGCGGCACCGCGACCTCGGCGACGGCCCGGTCCACCAGCACCGTCTCGGCGGTGTTGCAGACGCTGGGACGGCGGGTCTTGGCATTGATCAGGATCGACTCGGCCATATCGAGATCGGCGTCGCGATGCACGAAGACGTGGCAGTTGCCGGTGCCGGTCTCGATGGTCGGCACCTGCGCGTCGCGCACGACGGCGTTGATCAGGCCCGCGCCACCGCGTGGGATCACCACGTCGACCAGCCCGCGTGCCTGGATCAGATGCGTCACGCTGGAGCGGTCCTCCGACGGCAGCAGCTGCACCGCGTCGGCCGGAATCCCTTGCGCGTCAAGCGCTTCCCGCAGCACCACGACCAGTGCCGCGTTCGAGCGAGCCGCCGAGGACGAACCGCGCAGCAGCGCCGCGTTTCCCGACTTCAACGCCAGCCCGAAGGCATCCACGGTCACGTTCGGCCGCGCCTCGTAGACCATGCCGACCACGCCCAGCGGCACCCGCACCTGACGGATCTCGAGCCCGTTGGGCAGCGTCTTTCCGCGCACCACATCCCCGACGGGGTCCGGGAGTCCGGCCACCTGCCGCAGCCCGGCGGCGATGCCGTCGATCCGCGCGTCGCTCAAGCGCAACCGGTCCAGCAGCGATTCCCCGGTGCCCGCGGCCCGCGCGATCTCGATGTCCTCGGCATTGGCGCCGAGCAGCGTGTCCTTGGCGGCGAGCAGGGCGTCGGCGGCGGCGTGCAGCGCGGCGTCCTTCTCGGCGGTGGTGAGCTGGGCGAGCGTCCGCGACGCCACCCGGGCCCGGCGCGCCGCGTCGTGCACCGCCTCGCGGACAACATCCCGGTCGGCGGTCGTGGGAGCAGTCATGACAACAGATTACTGATGAGCTCGCGCCGCCGGTCGGCGGCTGCGGCTAGGTTGGTCACATGACCGCGAGCATTCGGTTGTCCTCGGCCACCGGTCGCTGGGTTCTGCTGGCGACCGTCCTGGGTTCCGGGATGGCCATGCTGGACTCCACCGTCGTGAACGTGGCGCTACCCCGCATCGGTGACGAGTTCGGCGCGAGCATGGCGGGCCTGCAGTGGACGGTCAACGCGTACACGCTGACCCTGGCCGGGTTGATCCTGCTGGGCGGCTCACTGGGTGACCGCTACGGGCGGCGGCGGGTATTCCTCATCGGCGTGGTGTGGTTCGCGATCGCGTCCGCGCTCTGCGGTGCCGCGCAGGACATTTCGATGCTGATCGCGGCGCGGGCGCTGCAGGGTGTCGGCGGCGCGCTGCTGACCCCGGGTTCGCTGGCCATCATCCAGGCGTCGTTCCGCCCCGAGGAACGGGCTCGCGCGGTCGGCGCCTGGTCCGGGCTGGGGGGCGTGGCCGGTGCGATCGGCCCGTTCCTGGGCGGCTGGCTGGTCGAGGCGGCCGGGTGGCGCTGGGTGTTCCTGCTCAATATTCCTTTGGCCGCGCTGGTGCTCGCGGTGACGGCCCGGCATGTGCCGGAATCCCATGACGCACAGGCGCACGGCAGGTTCGACGTGGCGGGCGCGGTGCTGGCGGCCCTGTGCCTGGCCGGAATCACCTACGCGCTCACCATGGCTCCTGAACACGACACCAATCGAATCCTGGTGTGGGGCAGCGCGATCGCGGGCATCGCGGCGGGCGCGGCGTTCGTGATCGTGGAGCGGCGGCGTTCGCATCGCACCGACGGCCCGCAGGCCATGCTGCCGGTGGACGTGTTCGCGTCCCGCCAGTTCACCGCCATCAACGTGGTCACCTTCGTCATGTACGGGGCGATGAGCGTCGTGTTCTTCCTGCTGGTGCTCACCTTGCAGGTGGCGGCGGGCTTCAACCCGATCGCGGCGGGCACCGCCATGCTCCCGGTGACCGTGCTGATGCTGCTGTTCTCGGCCCGCTCGGGTGCGCTGGCCCAGCGCATCGGCCCGCGCTGGCCCATCACCATCGGTGTGGTGCTGGCCGGCCTCGGCATGCTGCTGATGACCCGGATCGGCGTCCACACCTCGTATCTGCGCGATGTGCTGCCCGCCGCACTGGTTTTCGGCGCGGGCCTGACCCTGGCGGTGGCTCCGCTGACCGCGACCGTGCTGGCCACCGCCGACGAACGGCACGCGGGCGTCGCCAGCGGCGTCAACAACGCGGTCGCCCGGGCGGCGGGTCTGCTTGCGGTGGCGGCGATTCCGCCGCTGGCCGGACTGACCGGCGCGGCCTACACCAACCCGCCGGACTTCGCGCACGGCTTCCGCCTCGCCCTGATCTCCTGCGTGGTCCTCATGGCGGCCGCGGCCGCCCTGGCCTTCTTCACCGTCCGCGACGACGCCCTGCGCACCGCCGCACCGACCGCGGAACCCGAATGCCGCACCTTCTCCGCCGTGGCCAGCCCGCCGCTGGAACCGGCACACCGTGATTCACCGACCGGAAGCGAGACACCATGACCGAGCCGGAATCCACCACCACCCCGGAACCCACCATCAACAAGAGCGCCGACACGGTGCCGCAGTACTTCGAGATCCTGATCGGTGACGCGCGCGCCGGACTCACCGCCTACATCGACACCGGGTTGCAGCGCATCTTCTTCCACACCGAGATCGGCGACGCCTACGCCGGTCAGGGCCTGGCCAGCCGCCTGATCCGGGCCGCCCTCGAGGACACCCGGGCCGCGGGCGAGCGCATCGTCCCGATCTGCCCGTTCGTGAAGGCGTTCGTCGAGAAGCACCACGACTTCGACGACCTGCTCGACCCGGTGACACCCCAGGCCAAGGCCACGGTGGAATCCGCGCTCGGCTGACCGCGATGGCACGAATCGTGGTGGTGGGCAGCATCAATATGGATCTGGTGACCACCGTCGGGCACCGCCCGGAACCGGGCCAGACCGTATCCGGTGAAAGCTTCGCGCTGGTACCCGGCGGCAAGGGCTCCAATCAGGCCATCGCCGCCCAGCGGGCCGGTGCCACGGTCGATTTCGTCGGCGCGGTCGGCTCCGACGTCTTCGCCGACGCCCTGCGCGGCGTACTTCACGATGCGGGCGTGGGGGTTTCGCGCCTGCGCACCGCGAACGGCCCCAGCGGTATCGCCACGATCGTGGTGGACGGCGACGGCGAGAACACCATCATCGTGGTGGCGGGCGCGAACGGCCGGCTGACCGACCTCGACACCGCCGACCTGGACGCCATCGCCAGCGCCGATATCCTGATGTGCCAGTTGGAGATTCCGATCCCGACAGTGCTCGCAGCCGCCCGTCACGCCCGCGCGCACCACACCACCGTGATCCTGAATCCCTCACCGGTGCAGCACCTTCCGGCCGACCTGTGGGCGGAGATCGACGTCGCCGTCGTCAACGAGGGCGAAGCCGAACAACTGGCCACCCCGCTCGCGGCCGTACCCCACGTGATCACCACCCTGGGCGCACACGGCGCGTCCTATCGCGGCCCGGACGCCCGCCTGTCCCACCCCGGCGTCCCCGTCGAGGTCGTCGACACCACCGGCGCGGGCGACACCTTCACCGGAGCCCTCGCCGCCCACTGGCACCAGGGCCCCGCCACCGCCCTGGCCTGGGCCTGCACCGCGGGCGCCCTGGCCACCACGAAACTCGGTGCCAGCGCCTCGATTCCACACCGCACCGACATCGAACAGGCACTCGCCGCCGCAACCGCGCACTGGCTGGGCGGGATGACGGCGGATGCCGGATCATGACCGTGTCGAACACGGGAGCAGGAGATAGCCGATGGACTTGGGTCTCACGGGGCGGACAGCGCTGATCACAGGCGCGTCGGCGGGCATCGGCGCGGAGATCGCCCGGGTACTGGCCGAGGAAGGGTGCGAGGTGCACCTGGCCGCACGCAGCAAGGACCGGCTGGAGGAACTCGCCGAGCAACTGCGCGCGGAGTACGGCGTGCGCGCACATGCCCACGCGGTCGATCTGCGATCCGCTGAGGAGCTCGCCGGATTGTCGGAAGCCGTTGGCGCGCCGGACATTCTGGTCAACAACGCCGGGGACGTCCCCGCCGGAACGCTCGACGTCGTCGACGAGGACCTCTGGCGGCACGCCTGGGAGCTGAAGGTGTTCGGGTACATCAACCTGACCCGGCTCACCTATGCCCGCATGCGCGAGCGCGGCCACGGGGTGATCGTGAACGTGATCGGCCAGGCGGGTGAGCGGCCGACCGCCGACTACATCGCGGGCGGCACCGGCAATGCGGCGCTGATGGCGTTCACCCGTGCCCTCGGCGGCCGCAGCTGGCGCGACGGCATCCGGGTGGTCGGCATCAATCCGGGTCCGGTGGCGACCGCGCGCATCACCGCCATGATCGAGGCCAGCGACCGCTTCCGCGAGATGGCCGGGGACATGCCGTTCGGCCGCCCCGCGCACCCGCGCGAAATCGCCGATATGGCAGCGTTTCTCGCCTCGGACCGGTCGGCCTATACGACCGGCACGGTGGTGACGATCGACGGCGGTGTCAGCGTCGGCTGAATACCGGTGTCCGGGAAGCCGTTCAGGCCACGTTGCTGCGCTTGCCGGTGTGCAGTGCCACCAGTTCGGCGAGCTGCTTCCCGGCCCGCTCCAGTGGCGCGGTGGTCCGGGTCGCCAGCGACATGACGACCGCACCTTCGACGGCCGCCACGATGGTGGTGGCCAACGATCGCGCGGTCTCGGGCGCGACCTGTTCGGCTTCCAGGCGTTCGGCCAGGATGCCTTCCCATTCGACGAAGGTCTCCCCCGCCACGTCGGCGGCCTCCGGGGATTCCGAACGGCCCAGTGCCGCGGCCACGATCGGGCAGCCCGCGGTGAAGTCGCTCGATACCAGAACCTCACGCCACATGCCCGGGAAGGCGGCGATGGCGCTGGCCAGGTCGGTGCCACCGGTGATGGTGCGCATCAGCGCGCTGGAGGCCTGCCCGGCGGTGCGGGTGGCCTCGGCGACGAGTTCGGATTTGCCGCCGGGGAAGTTCAGATAGATGGACCGGCGCGAGATGCCGCTGTGGTCGAGCAGCTGAGCGATTCCGGTTCCGGCGATGCCATTGCAGCGCATGAGAGCGATGGCGCTGTCGATGAGGCGGTCGCGGGCACCCATGGTCGGTTCCTCCTTGCTGTATACCGATCGGTGTACTACCGTTTCGGATATACCGATTGGTCTACCATAGCGTAGACCTCCGCTCACTCCTTCGACGAGGAATTCGGGGCCACAGATGACGACCCTCCACGATCCCCTGCCGCTGGCCAGCGGCCAGGTACTACCCAACCGCATTATGAAATCCGCGCTCAGCGAGGGTTTGGCGAACGGCGACAATGCCCCCGATGTCCGCCTGGAACGGCTCTACGGCCGCTGGGCCGAGGGCGGTTACGGTCTCATCGTCACCGGCAATGTCATGGTCGATCGCCGCCACTGCGGTGAGCCCGGCAATGTGGCCATGGAGGACGAGCGCCACCTCGACGCGCTGACCCGCTGGGCCAAGATCGCCAAGGACGGCGGCGCGAAGGTCTGGGTGCAGCTCAATCACCCCGGCCGCCAAGCCAATCCGATCGTCACCCGCACCCGCGCCGTCGCGCCCTCGCCGATCGCCATGGGCATCCCCGGCGTCCCCGCCCCGCGGGAGCTGACCGAGGCCGAGATCCTCGACATCATCGCCCGCTTCGGCCGCGCCGCCCGGGTCGCGGAGGCCGCCGGTTTCGACGGTGTGCAGATCCACGGCGCGCACGGCTACCTCGTCTCCCAGTTCCTTTCTCCGCGTTCGAATCAGCGCACCGACGCCTGGGGTGGCGACGCCGAGCGGCGACGTCAGTTCGTGGTGGAGGTGGCGCGCAGCATTCGCGCGGCGGTGAGCCCCGGTTTCGGGCTGGGCATCAAGCTCAACTCCGCCGACTTCCAGCGCGGTGGCTTCACCGAGGACGAGTCCCGCGCGGTGATCGAGGAACTGTCCGCCGAACAGGTCGACCTGTTCGAGATCAGCGGCGGCACTTACGAATCCCCCGCCATGATGGGCCGCTCCGACGCCAAGTCGGCCAGCACCCGCGCCCGCGGAGCCTACTTCCTCGACTACGCCGAAACCGCCCGCGCCGCAGCCGGTTCGGTGCCGATCGTGGTCACCGGCGGTTTCCGCTCCCGCGCCGCCATGACCGAGGCCGTCTCCGGCGGCACCTGCGACATGGTCGGCCTGGGCCGCCCCACGGTCCTGTTCCCCACCGCCGCAGGCGATCTGCTCGCCGCGCGCACCGAGGTGCTGCCCCAGCCCGACATCAGCCTCAACCTGCCGCAGCGGCTGAAGTCGAACGCCAACCTGAAGTCGATGGACGGCGCGCTCGACCTGCAGTGGCACACCGACCAGATCCACCTGATCGGCGCGGGCAAGGACCCCGATCTGGAGCGCTCGCCCTGGCGCACCGCCGCGACCATGCTGCGCCGCAACGGTTTCGACGCCTTCCGCAGCAAGCGCACCGGCACCCCGCGTTCGACCACCGACAAGGCCGCCCGCAAGTTCCGGATGGAACGCACCATGGGCCGCTACGTCGTGAACCCGACCGTGCGCGCCCTGGACAAGGTGGGCATCCGCACCGCCTTCGCCAGCGAGATCGAAACCGTCGGCCGCAAATCTGGGCAGCCGCGCCGGGTCCCTGTCTCGCTGCTCTTCGACGCCGATGGCGCGTACGCCATCTGCCAGCACGGCCTGCGCTCCGGCTGGGGTCTCAATATCTCCGCGAACCCGAAGGTCCGTGTCCGCCAGGGCGACAGCTGGCGCACCGGTACCGCCGTCCTGCTCCCCGACGACGACGTGATCGCCCGCAGCCGCACCTTCGCCCCGCACCCGGCCCTGGCCCCGTTCACCCGCAGCGTGTTCGCGGCCCTGGAAAGCGACCCGGTAACCGTCCGAATCACTTTCACCGACTGAGGCGGCCTTACCTGTTCGGACGGACCAGGATCTGAATGTGGTCGTCCGGATTGCGGAGGGATTCGATGGCGTCGGCGACGCCGTCGAGTCCCACCTCATCGGTGATCAGCGAGGCGGCGTCGACGGTGCCGTCGGCGATGCGGCGCAACGTCTTCGCGTATTCCTCGTGCGGATAGACCATGCACATCTGCAACGAGATGTCCTTGTAGATGCCGACGATCGGTCGAATGATGTCGTCGGTCATCACCGCGCCGATCTGCAGAATCGAGGTCTCGCGCGGCACCTTGTACATCAGATCGTTGAGCAGTCCCGGAACCGAGGCGCACACCCAGACGTGAAGCTTCTGACCGGGAGCGGCGAGTTCCTGCCACACCTCCACCGGATCCTCGACGCCCGGATCGACCACCCGGTGCGCACCGAGCCGCAGCGCCGCCGCGCGACGCAACGCCGAGGGATCCGATGCCACGATCGGCGCGACCCCACGCTCGGCCAGCGCCGCGACCGCTCCCAAACCCACCGGCCCGCAACCGATCACGATCCCGGTGCCGTCCGGCCCGATGCCGGTGCGCGCCACGTTCCCGAAGCCGACGGCCAGGGGTTCGGTGAGCGCGGCCACCTGCGGTGGCACATGCTCGGGAATGGGTTCGAGTGCCATGGCCTGCAACACCATTCGCTCGCCGTACCCGCCGGGAAACTCGTTGGAGTACCCGACACCGTGGATGCCGCCGGCCTTGTCGAGGGCCCACGGCAGCGCGACCACGTTCTGCCCCTCCACGAACGGAGTGTCGGGTCCCGCGCCGATGACGCGCGCCGCCAGCTCGTGCCCCATCACCATGTCGCGGTGCGGGTCGAACAGGAAGGTCGGCACCCCGCTGTCGCGTGAGGCCTGTAGGAACTCGTCGGTGTGGTCGAGTGCCTGTTTGTCCGAGCCGCAGATGCCGCAGGCGATGGTCTCGACCAGCACCTGTCCGGGTCCGGGTACCGGTTCGGGGATCTCGTCCACTACGAGTTTCCGATTCCGCATCACGACCGCGCGCATGCCAAGTCCTTCGTGTTCGGAGAGGTGCGGAAGGTCAGCCGCGGGCCCATTCGTGGCCCCAGTAGCTGTCGGCGGTCATCTCCTCGGCGACGTAGTCGTCGCCGACCAACGATCCCTCACAGCCGAATTCGAGATCCCAGCCGCCCGGGGTGCGGACGTAGAAGGAGATCATCTTGTCGTTGGTGTGGCGGCCCAGCGTCGAGGACAGGTGGTAGCCCGCCTTGTTGACGCGGTCCAGCGCCCGGCCGACATCGTCGAGCGCGTCGACCTCGACCATGATGTGCACGATGCCGGGGCCGTCGGACCGGCTGCCCGGGATCAGCGCGAGGCTGTGGTGGCGCGGGTTGACGCCCATGAAACGGATCCAGATCGGATGCTCCGGCGGCCCGACCCGGAAGGAGCCGCGCGAGGCGAATCCCAGGATGTCGGTGTAGAACTGGCGCGCCTCCTCGATGTCGCGCACCGGCAGCACCACGTGCCCGAGGCCGAGATCGCCGGTGACGAACCGGTTTCCGAACTTCCCGACGACCGGGCTGTGGTCCAGCAGCGGCCCGTGGAACACCTCGATGGTGAACCCGGACGGGTCGACGAAGGCGATGGCCTCCTCGACGTGCCGGGCGACGGCCTCGGCGGTGCTCAGCGTGCTGACCGCGATCCCCGCCTTCTCCAGCGTCTCGCGCACCAGTTGCAGCGAGCGGCGGTCGGCGACCTGCCAGCCGACGGCGATGACCTCATCGCGGTCGCCGGGCACCAGTTCGAGGCGATAGGTGTGCTCGTCGACGCGCAGGTAGAGCGAATCGGCGTTGGGCCCACTGCCTTCGGCGAAACCGATGGTGTCGAAGGCGAAGGCGCGCCAGGCGTCGACGTCGGCGATGCGAGCCCGGACGTATCCGAGTGAGGCGAACGCGGCCATGGGAATCTCCTATGGGTAGAAAAGAAACTCAGGAATAGGTGACGGTGACGTCGTCGGTGACCGGAACGGCCTGGCAGGCGAGCACATAGCCGTCGGCGAGGTCGTCCTCCTCGAGGATCTCGTTGCGCCGCATGCTCACCTCACCGGTCACCACCCGGCACACGCAGGCACTGCACGCGCCTTCCTTGCAGGAGTAGGGCGCGTCGAGCCCCTTGGCGAGCATGGCGTCGAGCAGCGTCTGCTGCCGCGGCCAGGTGACCTCGTGGTTCTCCCCGTCGAGCTCGACCCGCGCGACAGCGGCATCGGTGGTGTCGATGTCGGCTGCGGCAGTGTCGGTTTCGAACGGATTGCCCGACAGCGATACGAACTTCTCGATGTGCACGAGCTTGCGATCCGCACCGAGGTCGGCCATGGCGGCGGCGACCGCGTCCATGAACGGCCCGGGACCGCAGACGAAAACCTCCCGGCCCGCCCACGGACGAGCCAGCGCGGCCAACTGGGCCACACTCGGCAGACCTTGAACCGACTGCAACCAGTGCAGCACCAGCAGCCGATCCGGGTGAGCGGCAACCAGTTCCGCGAGCTCCCCGGCGAAGATGACCGAATTCTCGTGCTGGTTGGCGTAGACCAGCGTGCAGTGCCCGGTCCCCTGGGCCAGCACGGATTTCAGGATCGACAGCACCGGTGTGATCCCGCTGCCACCCGCGAACAGCAGCAGGTCGTTGTCCAGCGAACCGGGCGTGAACAGCCCGGCGGGCGGCAGCACGTCCAGCCGCATGCCCTCGGCGGCGTTGTCGCACAGCCAGTTCGAGCCGTAGCCCTCGGCGGTGCGCTTCACGGTCACCTTGAGCGGCCCGTCCTCG
The DNA here is from genome assembly GCF_045161165.1 of Nocardia sp. NBC_00511. NCBI lineage: Bacteria > Bacillati > Actinomycetota > Actinomycetes > Mycobacteriales > Nocardiaceae > Nocardia > Nocardia sp. NBC_00511. The sequence goes on along the minus strand of NZ_CP107849.1, from coordinate 177,818 downwards.
TGCGGCGCGCTGGACAGCGAATAACAGCGGCTCACCGATCCGGTGCGGTCACTGGGGATGCGCAGGGTCAGGAACTGGCCGGGCCGGTAGTCGAACTTCCCGGCCTGCTCGGTGTCGGGGGCGAGTTCCAGTGATATCGCGTCCGAGGTCTCGCGCACCACGCGCACGATCCGCACGGCGGCGATCCCGTTCGCCTGCGCGGTCTCCACCACCGCGTCCACCTCGAAGTCCACCACTGTCATCGGTCCCTCAGTTCCATTCCTGTGCTCTGTTTCTCGATCCGTTCCGACCCATTTCCCGATCCCGCGTTTCGATCCCGTGAAGACCGGGTAACCGCAGATGGAGGCCGACCGTCAACGGTGCCGATCGGCCCACCTGGAATTCAGGCCAGGGTCCGGCCTCGGGTGCGTACGTCCACGTCACGCGTGCTGACGCTCAACGCACCCGAGGTGACCGCCTCGTCGATGCTGGCGCGCAGCGCCCCGCAGGTGTGTGACCGCAGACCCGCGCTAGCCAGCTCCGTGCAGTCCGCGGTCGCCGTCTTGTTCCACTGCACGCTGGTGTGCTGGTCGCTGTACTTCTCCACCAGCACGCACGTCCCGCAGGATCGGCACGAAACCTTCTCCATGGCAATGCCTCTCAGGCGTGGGCCGCGGTGTGCGGGTCGCTGTCGGCGGCGCGCTTGGCCAGGTTGTCGGCGACCTCGGCCTCCCACGCGGTGACGGCGCGGGTGGTGTCCACCTCGTATTCGAAGCGGTCGGTCATCTCGTCCTTGATGTCGGCGACATCGGTGTAGAACTGCTCGTACCAGCGACGCAGCTGGTAGACCGGCCCGTCCTCCTCGCACAGCAGCGGATTGTTGATGCGCGACTTGCGCTTCCAGATCGCGACGTCCTGCTCGAAGCCCCGGCCCAGTCCGCTCACGAACTTGGTCGCGATCTCGTCGGCCTGTTCGGCGGGCATCCCGGTGGGCTTCTTGGCGATCGCGCCGTACATCAGCACGAACTGGTTCTCGCTGATCGGGTAGTGGCAGTTGATCAGGTAACCCTCAACGGTCAGGCCGCTGGGGCTCTTGCTCTCCAGGTAATCGATCATGTACGAGGGGCCGTAGTAGGAGGCCGCGGACTCCAGAACGTTCTTGCCGCCCAAGGCCTTAGCGGTCGCGCCCATGGTGTCCTCGCGGGAAACGTTGGTCATGATCTGGGTGGCGGTGTGGCCCTCGAAGACGTTCTTGAAGAAGGTCGGGAAGCCGTAGTGCACGTAGAAGAAGTGCGCCATGTCCACCACGTTGTCGACGACCTCGCGGCAGTTGGCGTCGACGACCATGGAGTTCCAGGTCCAGTCGGTCCACTCGTCGCTGAAGGCCGCGTCGATGCGCGGAATGGCGAGCTCGGCCGGGGGCTGCTTGCCCTCCGGGTCGTTCCAGACGAACAGCATCCGGTTCTCGACCATGGTCGGCCACGCCTTGGTGCGGGCCAGCGGCGGCACCCGGCGGGCATAGGGAATGCCGGTGCACTTGCCCTTGCCGTTCCAGCGCCAGTCGTGGAACGGGCAGGCGATGGAGTCGCCCTTGACGGTGCCGTCGGCCAGGTTGCCGCCCATGTGCGGGCAGTAGGCGTTGAGCACGTTGAGCGCCCCGTCCTCGGCCGCGAACACCACGATCTCGGTGCCGAAAGCCTTGACGGTGTGCGGCTTTCCGTCCCGGAAGGAGTCGGCCAGGCCCAAACAGTGCCAGCCGCGCGCGAATCGGGTGGGCGGTGCGCCCGCGTCGATCACTCGCACTTCGCTCTCCGCGCTGGTCATGTGAATTCCTCTCCCTTGCCTTGCTTCGATGGTTGCCGTCGATGTGACGGCCGCGACAGTGCAGTCCCACTGGACGGGCTGTGCCGTTTGGTCTGCGAGACGCGAGTCAGAGCCGAAAGCTATTGCTCACCGAGCCGGTTGAACGCCGCGCGGTAGAACAGCAGCGGCCGCGCCTCGGAGTGCTCGGTCAATCCGGTCACCCGCGCGATGACGATGGTGTGGTCGCCGCCGTCCACCTCGTCGTAGAGGTAGCAGTCGATGGACGCCATGGCCCCGGTCAGCAGCGGAGAACCGTTACCGGAGCGGGTCCACTCGACACCGGTGAACTTGTCCGGGCCGGGACGTCCGAGCTGGCGGCACATGTCGGTCTGATCGTCGGCGAGGATATTGACGCAGAACCGTCCGACCTCGCGAATCCGCGGCCAGGTGCTCGAGGTCCGCGCCGGGAAGAAACTCACCAGCGGCGGGTCGATGGACAGCGATGCGAACGACTGGCACGCGAAGCCGATGGGCTCGCCCTCGTCAAGGGCGGTGATCACGGTGACTCCCGAGGCGAAGCGCCCCAGAACGGTCTTGAATGCCGTCGCGTCGATGGTCGGGACCTGATCCAGGACCGGATCCACGGCGCCTCCTTATTTCGATCCGAAATATAGCTAGGAGTCATGACAGCAGGTCGCGGCCAGATGGCGTCAACATCGTGGTTCGGTCATCGGGACACGTATCCGTAGGTTTTACGTAGTTCTCCCGATTCCCCAGGTTGTGGCGCAGGGCACTGTGATGGGTAGCACAAGGTCCGACACAGGTACATGCCTAATCGGAATACCCCTAGACTGGATATGAACCAACGGAGGTACATATGTCCGTCACCATGCTCCCTCCGGCGGAGACACGACACCCGCACAATCCCATGCGCGCCAAGGACACTCGCGCCGCTGCCGAGGTCCCGGTCTCGATGATCGAGCGAATGACCTTGATCCTGGACGCATTCGACGCTTCCACCCCCACCCTCACGCTGCTCGGTCTGGTCGAGCGCACCGGACTGCCGCGCTCGACCGTGCACCGGATCCTCGATCAGATGATCAAGCTGCGCTGGCTGGCCCACACCTCGGGCGGCTACCGCCTGGGCATGCGAGCTCTCGAGCTCGGCGGACTCACCGCTGATCACAATGAGATTCGCGACGCCGTCAGCCCGCTGCTGCACGAGCTGAGCCAGCGCACCGGCATGGTCGGTCACCTCGCCGTCCTCGACGGGCGCGACGTGGTCTACCTGGACAAGGCCGGCGGCCGCTTCGCCGCCAGCCTGCCCACCCGCCTGGGTGGCCGGATGCCCGCGCACGCAACGGCTCTCGGCAAGGCCATGCTGGCCTGTCTGGAACCGAACATCGCCGAGGCCGCGCTGCGCACCCGGCTGCCGAAGCTCACCCCGCGCACCATCTGCGAGCCCGAGGCGCTCTCGCGTGAACTCGCGCAGATCCGGCTGCGGCAGGGCGTCGCCATCGACCGCGAAGAGGCCGTCGCCGGAATCGCCTGTGTCGCCGCACCGTTGCGGGGCCGTGGCACCGCGCCCGCCGCGCTGTCGCTGTCGGGTCGCGCCGACGGCATGAGCTACGACCGGCTGGCCCGCGTCGTGCTCGAGGTCGCGCACGAGGCCGGTCGCACCCTGTTCCCGCGTCGCGCACACTGGCGTTGAGCGGAGTGCCGGCATGCGGGGGCGATACAGTTCGATGATGGCCGATGGCATGGCGCGCGCCGCTCATTCCGAAGCGCAGCAGCCGATTCCGGAACTGCCCACGACGGCGTGGGCGGTTCTCGGAATGCTGTCGCACGCCGAAGAACTCTCCGGGTACGACCTGAAGAAGTGGGCGGACTGGAGTCTGCAGTTCTTCTATTGGAGTCCGTCGTTCAGCCAGATCTACGCGGAGCTCAAACGCCTGGAGAAGCACGGCTATGCCACCTCGCGCACCGTGGTGTCGGAGGACGGGATGCGCGGCAAGCGCATGTACGCCATCACCGACAGCGGGCGGGAGGCGGCGTCGAACTGGGTCAACAACTCCCCCGTCGAAGCGCCCGTGCTCAAACACAGTGTGATGCTGCGGGCTTGGCTGGGACATCTGGCCGAACCCGATCGGATGCGCGAGATCCTCACGCAGCACATCGAATACACCGAGACCATGCGCCGCCGGGCGCAGGCCGACGCCGACGGCGCGGAGGTCAATCCGGACTGGGCCTACCCGAGCGCGGTACTGCGCTGGTGTGTACGCCATTACGAGGCCGAGAAGGAATTCGCGCAGGATCTGCTGGCCGATCTCGACAAGCTGGCCAGGCAGCGTAGCCGCCGCAAGCCTGCGAAGAAACAAAATTCCGGCGATTCCCACTGAACGGACTTGCTCATAGTCGGCGCTGGGTGCGCGTGACACGGTTCACATCATCGTGTTACCTACCCACCCAAGAGGACGCAATATGTCCACCTCCGTCGACACCGCGGTGCCCCCGAGCTCCGCGCCTGACGATTCCGGCCGCCTCGACGGCGCGTCGAAGCTGAGGATCTACTCGGTTCTCGCGATCATCGTGCTGTTCACCGAAGTTTCTCCGATGCAGTACGTCATGGTCTCGTCGGCGCTGCGGCAGATCGCTCCCACCTTCCCGAACGAGGGCGCGAACCTCAACTGGGCCATCATCATCTTCGGCGTCTTCGGTGCCGCCGTGTCGCCGCTGATCGGCAAGCTCAGCGACATCTACGGCAAGAAGAAGATGTTCCTGGTCTGTGGCGTGCTGTTCCTGATCGGCACCGCCATGTGCGCCATCACCAGCAACTGGGCGGTGTTCCTGGTCGGCCGTGCGCTCGAAGCGTCGGCCATCGCCACCACCGTGGTGTCCTACGGTCTGATCCGGGACCTGATGCCGCGCAAGCTCGTTCCCATCGGCCTGGGCATCGCCTCGACCGGTCTGGGCGTCTCCGCGCTGGCCGGGCCGCTGATCGGCGGCTACATCACCGATCACACCAGCTGGCGTGGACTGTTCTGGTTCCTGTTCATCTTCACCGTGATCATGATTCCGCTGCTGATCATCGTGGTGCCGGAATCGAAGCTGCGCACTCCGCAGCGCCTGGACGTCATCGGCGCGGCACTGCTCGGCGCCGGCGCCACCCTGACCCTGGTGTACCTGGACAAGGGCCAGGACTGGGGTTGGACCAAGCCCTCCACGTTGGCGTGGCTGATCGGCGGCCTGGTGCTGCTGGCGGTGTTCCCGATCGTGGAAATGCGGGCCAAGCAGCCGATCATGGATATGAAGCTGCTGTTCACCCCCAAGGTGAGCGTGGTGCTTTTCATCGGTCTGCTCGCCTCGTTCATCATCGGATACCAGTCCTACGCAACGGGTTACATGACCCAGTCGCCGCCCGCCTCCGAGGTGGTGTCGCAGGTCAAGGACGCCACCTGGGATCAGGTGAAGCAGGGTGCGCTCGCTCAGGCCCAGGCCCAGGCGCTCACCCAGGCACGGGCCCAGGGGCTCGCCGCCGCCGAGGCGCAGGCCAAGGCCGCGATGCCGCCGGGCATGGACCTGCCGCCCGCCGTCGTCAAGCAGTTGACCGACACCGTGAACGCGCAGGTGACCCCCGAGGTCGTGAACGCGCAGGTGCCACCGGAAGCCGTGTACCAGCATCTGCCACCCGACATGGTGAAGGTGGATCTGGATCCGAGTTACAGCTACGGCAACAACTTCACGCTGCTGAAGTACGCCACCCACGTCACCCTGGCGCAGTCGTTGATCGCCATGCTGTTCGGTTTCCTCGGCGGTCTGTGGATCCGGCGCTCCGGCGCTCGCTGGCCACTGGTCACGGCGCTGGTCATCTTCACCGGCAGCGGTCTGGCCTACGCGGCTCTCTCACACGGCTGGCAGACGCAGGCACTGATCAGCGTGGTGTACGGCATCGCGTTCGCGCTGTACTACGCCTCCACACCGAACCTGATCGTGGAAGCCGTTCCGGCACAACAGCAGGGCATCAGTGCGGGCATGCTGGGCGTCATGCAGGCCATGGGCGCGGGCATCGGTCTCGCGGTGGCGACGGCGTTCCTCGCCGCCAACCCGGTGAAGGCGGTCGTGAACGTCGCGGGTGCGCCACCGGTCACCAAGGAGATTCCGCTGCTGTACGCCGACAAGGGGTACGAGATCAGTTTCTACTTCGTCGCGATCTCCGCGGCGGTGGCGCTGGTCGGTGCGCTCATCATGAAGCACGGCCGCACCGCGGCCACCGGCGGCGAGGCGGCCTGACAGTCCTCGTCACCGCGTGAGTGACCAACGGCCCGGAGGCTTCTCGCCTCCGGGCCGTTCGCTGTATCCACCGCGGAGTGGACCGGTGACTGGGACCTGACCTCGATGTTCTCGGCTCGGCATATTTCTATTGGAAATAGGCCGACGTCCCGAGCGGCCCGGAGGAGGTGGTCGACGATGACCGGTGAACTCGACGACATCGCTGCGGCTGTGGCCGCTGTCGCCGCGGGCGGCATGGTGCTCGTGGTGGACGACGAGGACCGCGAGAACGAGGGCGACCTGATCCTCGCCGCGCAGCACGCGACCGCCGCGAACATCGCATTCCTGGTGCGGCACACCAGCGGTGTCCTGTGCGTCCCCATGACGGGCGAGGACTGCGACCGGCTGCGGTTGCCGCCGATGACCTCGATCAATCAGGATCCGAAGGGCACCGCCTACACCGTCTCCGTCGACGCGGTCGCCGGTGTCAGCACCGGTATTTCGGCCGCCGACCGCGCCCACACCATGCGCCTGCTCGCCGACCCCGCCACCACTCCCGGCCAGCTCTCACGCCCCGGCCATGTCTTCCCGCTGCGCGCGGATTCCCGTGGTGTGCTGGGTCGTCCGGGCCACACCGAGGCCGCCGTCGACCTGATGCGATTGGCCGGACTGCACCCCGCCGGTGTCATCGCCGAGGTGGTGAACGACGACGGCACCATGGCTCGGCTACCCGAACTGCTGGTCCTGGCCCGTGCCTGGAATATCCCGATCGTGTCCATCGCCGATCTGATCGCGCATCGAAAGCGACTGGAGCACGGCATCACTCGTGTCGTGGAGACGCGTTTGCCGACCCGCTTCGGCGAGTTCCGCATGCTCGGCTATTCGGACGCGCATTCCGGCGCGGAGCATCTTGCGCTGGTGTACGGCGAACCGTCCGGCGCCGACGTTCTCACCCGGGTGCATTCCGAATGCCTCACCGGTGACGCCTTCGGTTCACTGCGCTGCGATTGCGGCGAACAGCTCGACGCCGCCCTGGAAACCGTTGCCGCCGAAGGCCGTGGCGTGATCGTCTACCTGCGCGGGCAGGAAGGGCGCGGCATCGGCCTGCTCAACAAGCTGCGCGCCTACGAACTCCAGGACGCCGGAGCCGACACCGTCGACGCCAATGTCCGGCTCGGCCTGCCCATCGACGCCCGCGACTACGGTTGCGCCGCAGCCATTCTCACGGATTTGGACATCGAATCCGTTCGTCTGCTGAGCAACAACCCCGCCAAGCAGGCGAGCCTGGAAGACAACGGCATCGTTGTCATCGCGCGCGTTCCGCTGCAAACCCAGCCGACCGAGCACAACGTCCACTACCTGAGCACGAAGCGCGACCGGATGAGCCACCAGCTCCCGCGCTTCGACGCTGTCGGCTACCGCTGAGTAGTCCACTGCCATGCTGGAGCGCATGAGGATCGCCGCCGATCCGGCGCTCTGGACGCAACCCACAGACCCGAGGCTGGACGCACTGCGCGGCAGCGGCATCGTCACCGTGATCAATTGCGCCGCTGTCGGCGAGAACGGTCCGGTCATAGCGACTTTCGTCTACGGACCGGATGGCGAACTCCTCACCCGCTATCACAAACAGCACCTCTACGCGCACGAGCAATCCGTCTTCACCCCGGGTGACGAGGACGGCTGTTTCGAATTCGCCGGTCTACGTTTCTCTCTTGCCACCTGCTACGACAACCATTTCCCCGATCTCACCGCTCGCGCCGCCGACTGCGACATCCATCTGGCCAGCTCCCTCTACGGCACCGGCGGTGGAATACACGAACGCGCCACGATCTATCCACGGATCGCTCACAACTCGAATATGTATGTGGCCCTAGAGAATCACGTCGGCCCCGCCGGGCCGTGGACCGGCTGCGGCGGGGCCGCGATCTGGGCACCCGGCGGGGTGCTTCTCCAGGAGTGCGACACCATCGCACCCGGAATCGTCACGGCGACAGTCGGTTAACTCGACAGCCACCGCACCGCCGACACCTCCCGGATGTGCACAAGGACATCGAACGCCTCGGGCAGATCACTGACCCCGAGGTGCTCGTCGGCATCCCGGACCGGGTCGTACACACCGCTGATGACCCGCAGCTTGGCCGGGCCCGGCATCGGATCCGTGCGCAAGTCGACCCAGAGTTCCGACAGACCGGCATCACCCAGTGCCGCATCCAAGAAGTCCGCGGCGGGTGCCGGAACATTCGCCACCCCGAGATCCCCGTGATGGAACCCGATCGCCACCGAGGCGTATGCGCGCCCGAACCGAGCCCGCAACACACTCCCGACCGTGGCCTGCGATCCGGCACTCGCGCCCAGCCCGAAGACGGACGGCGCAGCCGAAACATGGCTGATGCCATCCCAATACACGACTCGAGCCCCAGTCCGTTCCACATCCTCGACGATCGTCTGGGCCCACAACTCGGCCTCACCGGCGTAACTCCCGCGCCCGGCAACACTGTGCGCGTGGTATTCGACGATCGAATCCATTCGGGCAAGCACGGATTCACCAACCTCCGGCAGCTGCGCGACTAGCGCGGCAGCCTCACGAGCCTGCTCGACGAACGGACGCCCGGGATGCACACCTCTAGCCCGCTGCACATGCTCGTCCAGCACATGAGCAGTCCGAATCGGATCCAGCCGAGCCGCGACCTCCGCCAATCGTTCCGGCGCATGCCCCCTGACCGCATCCAGCACAGCGTCATAGTCATCGGCACTCGCCAACACAGGCTTCACCCCGATAACCCGCACCCGATCATCCGGATTCTCCCGGTTGAACTCCCGAACCCAATCCAACGCCCCCACCATCTCCTCCGTACGCCAAGGCCGCCAAGCGTTCCCCAACGCCTCGACCCCATTCCCCTCTCCCCCACTCACATATCGATCGATCGCCGCCCCGACCCCAGCGGTGTCCTGAACAGCGAGAGTCCGAAACCCGTAGTCCTTGATCAGCGCACGGGTGACAAGCTCCCGGGTGGAGAACGTCTCATGAGAGAACCGCGTCGACTCCCCGATCCCGACGATGGTTGCGCCTGAGAGCGATTCGGCCAGAACTGCGATGGTATCGGCGTTGAGCGGATGCAGTGCCGATGGCGTAGTTGCGATCATGGGATCTACCTTGCAACCTGAACCATTGTTCAGGTCAAGACGGGCGGATGAGGCGCTGCTCCCGTAGCGGTGGACGTGGTAGTCGCTGGGTGAGGTTCTCCCTCGTACCCTTGGATAAACCCATCACCGGTTCACAATGCAGGCTCAGAGATTTAGTTAGCGTGGTCGCGTTGGGTGCCCTACCGGACTTGGGCTGACGCCAGGTTGGGAGCCGCCACCCTCGGTCCCAGCCCACGGACTGCACGCATCACCTTTCAAAACCAAGACCGCCCGGACAAGAACAAGCAAGAACAAGACCCTCAAGACAAACCCGAAAAGACAAACGCCCCAACTACTCTCGCTGTGTAGCCCCGCACCCTCGAACCAAGGTCAGGGAGCTCTCACCGTGGTGAACCGGACATAATTTCACGGTGAGAGCTCCCTGACCTTGATACCGCGGTACGCGAACATACGGAGGCTGCGCGGATCCGACAATCCCGGCGATGGTCGAGCTACTTCCCGGACAGGTGGCCTCTGGGAGGGATTGGTGAAACGTAATGCGTGCAGTCCCTGGGCCGGGACGAGAGGAGACGGCTCCCGTATCGGCGTCAGCCCAAGTCCGGCAGGGCACCCGACGCGACCACGCTTCCCCGATCTTTGTGCCTGCATTGTGAACCGAGGGCGGGTTTATCACAGGGTACGAGCTGGCTTGATCGCTGATGCGGAGTGTCCGACAAGGCATTAGGGAGTCCGGTAGTGCCGGAACCGAGGCAGGCTCGGCTGCACTAGCGAGAAGCAAGTTCTCGATCTGCGAGGGACACAGCCGAGTCGAGTGAGACATCGGATTGTCCCGCGTGACAGCAGGTCCGCCGTCTGCATTTCCGCCGCACCGACTGATGCCCGCATGATGGGCGAGTACAGCTGGATATGCCGAGTCGTAGCGGCTGCGCTGTCCAGATGGCAGTGGTCGTGGCGCCCGCATGATGGGCTCGCTGAGCGTGGCAGGTTCCGCTGGCTGGCACCGACTTACGGAGATGTCTGGCCGCGCACAGTCGAATGTCGTGCAGCGGGCAGCCTTCAGCACGCTGAATGCCGTGTTGGATGTGGCAGGCCGAGATGCGACTGTCCGCTATTCGGGTGCGCGGTGGGCGATGCGCGCTTGATACGCGAGCCGTGCTCGCCGATTCTGGCTGCGTGCCACGGACTGCGCGATCTGCTCGGCCCTGTGGTGGAGATGATTGACTTGCGGAGTTTGTGTCGGATCGACAGGCAGAGGCTTGATCCACCCGGTCCGACCGGCAAAGGGTGAATCCTTACCCATCACTACGGTTTTCCACCCATTCGGGCCGTCATTCACCAACGCATGGCAGTGATCGCACGCCAAGGTCAGGTTCCGCAGGTCGGTGGGTCCGCCCTTGGCCCAGTCGGTGACGTGATGCACCGCGCACATGCTGGGCGGGGCATCGCATCCCGGTCGGGTGCAACCCTTTTCGGAGGCAATCAACGCGAGGCGCTGAGCCGAACTGGCCAGGCGGCGGGCGCGGCGCAGGTGCAGGGGCATGCCGTGGCGGTCGAAGATCGCAAGGATCGGCTTAGTGCCCGCCGCCATCTTCAACGCCTCATTGATCGAAAGCTGCGTACCAGTCGCGGTGTTGGCGATACCGGCCGCGTTCTCCAAGTCTTCCAGGCTCATCGTGATGACCGCCTGGACCGGAAGGCCGCGGTGCTTACCGAGCTTGGCCGGATCGATGTCCGGGTTCAGGACCATCGCCAGAGCATCATGAATACGCATCGCTGCGGTACGCGTGTCACGCCGCGCGGCAGCCTCGAGGACAGCCTTGTCGACCTTGCCGTAGAACAAGTTCGGGCTCTCGGGATCATCGAGGTTGCACACACCGGGGCGCGCGTACTTCGAAATGATCACATCCCAGACAGTGCGAACGGTGGGCATGATCCAGCCCTGGACCCAGGACATGCCGTCGGCGCGTTGGCGACCGATCGTGATGCCCCGCATACGCTTACGATCCGCATCAGTGGTCAGGGAACCGTCGGGGTCGAGGCGTGCGGTGATTTCACGACCGATGCGCGGCAGGTCATCCGGCCAACCCTCACGCGAGTAGTCGAGCAACTGGGTTTCGACCTCGGTACGGGTTTCCGCGTCGACCGCGTCGGGCAGCTGATGCAGGACCTCGATGATGTTGCGGACATGGTCACGGGAGATCTCACCGATCTCGTACGCATGTGCCGTGGCAGCGAGAGCAGGCTCGCGCAGATGCCCTGTGGGGTCACGGAATTCACCGACCTGCTCGGTGACTTTCGCGCGGCAGGTGGCGTCGTATTTGGTGAGCCGCAACGTGTCCCGCAGGTACCGCACCACCCCACCCGCGCCGGAAGTTTGTGGCATGGAGCGGTCGGAGACTTCGATGATCAACCGGGAATCCATCGCCGACAACACACGCTTGCACATCTCGCACTGCTGCAAGAACTCCGTGAGCTCATCCTCGGAGAAGTGAGTGAAATCGGTGGAGGCGACACCATTCACCGCGGCGACCAGGTCGGCCATACCGCTCATGTTGGATGATTCCCCCGAATTCATACCTCCATTCTACTCCTGCGCAATCGCATCAGGAACCCAAAATGTCCACTATCGCAAGGATTTTCGAGAAGTTGACCTGCGATATTCCAGCCTATTTCGCCACATCCGCACGGTCGAGAATTTCTGTAATTCTCGCCTTCATTGCCTTCCCAGCCGACAGCAGCGGCTCAGTGGAGCGAAGGGTTCTGCTGAGGATGAATGCACCCTCCAGAGCGGAGAGGGTTGCGAATATCAGGTCTCGGGATTCGGGTGGAGATACGCCTCGTTGGACGAAATATTCTGCGCCCTGGTCTATCCAGGATGTCATGACTTCGGCTGCGACCGTTCGGAGTTCGGGTTCGCTGTCGGCCGTTTCTCCTGCCACCGTAGCGACGGGGCACATGTTCATCCAGCCGCTGGAGGAAATGACTTCGGCGGCGGCCTCGAACGCGGCCGGGATGGCTTCGCGGAGGTCCTGGTGAACGTCCATCAGCAGCGGCAGCAGCTGGATGTAGGCCGCGCCCGAGGTGCGCAGGGCCTCGGCGGCGATCTGAATTTTGCCGTTCGGGAAGTGGTGGTAGAGCGAGCCCATGGGGGCGTTGGCGGCCGTGGTGATCTGTTTGACGGTGATCGCGCTGTAGCCCTGCGTGCGCATGAGTTCCGCGACCGCGGTGATCAGTCGGTCGCGGGCGGTGGTTGACAGCTTCTCCGTCATGGTTCCAGACTAGAGCAAACGCACTAGAGCGTCTGCTCTATAGGAGGGCGATATGCCTACTATCGATATTCCCGCAGGTCGGATCCACTATGCCGAGCGCGGGGAGGGGCCTGCGGTGGTGCTGTTGCACGGGCTGCTGATGAACCACACGCTGTGGGACTCGGTGCTCGACAAGCTGCCGGACGGGTTCCGGTATGTGCTGCCGGATCTGCCGTTCGGGGCACATCCGGAACCGCTGAAGCCGGACGCCGACCTCAGCATGCGGGGTTTGAACCAGGTCATCGCGGACTTCCTCGCGGCACTGGAATTGCGGGATGTCACCCTGGTGCACTCGGATTGGGGTGGCGGGTTGTTCCTCACCGCGTACGGCCTCGATGAGCGAGTGGGGAGGTTGATCGTGCTGCCGTGCGAGGCTTTCGGCAACTTCCCGCCGGGACTGCCGGGCAAGATGGCGATTGTCGCCGCTGCCCTGCCGGGTGGAATCGCCCTGGCGCTCAGGCAATTACGGATCTCGTGGCTGCGGAGTTCGCCGCTGCTCTTCGGCTGGATGGCGCGCTACCCGATCGCGGATGAACTGGCGTACGGCTGGACCGTTCCCGGCCTGCGCGACAAGGATATCCGCCGGGATGTGCTCGCCTACGCCAGATCTCCGCGCAGCAAGTCGGAGCTGATCGCGAATACCGAAGCGCTGCGCGACTTCTCCGGTGACGCGCTGGTCCTCTGGTCCTCGGCGGGCAAGGTGATGCCGCGCGAGCACGGTCGCCGCCTGGCCGAGATCATCCCCAAGGCGCGGCTGGTCGAAATCGACGACGCCTACGTGCTTTCCATGTTGGATCAACCCGATGCGGTCGCACAGGCCATGTCGGCGTTCCTCACCGGAGCGACCATCGAACACGAGTAGCGGCGGTTGGGTATCGTCGAGGCGGCGGACCGGCTGCCGAGCACATGGAGGTGCGATGCCCAGCTTCCTCAGCGAAATGGTGCCCTGGTATCTGCGGATCACGCGCGCGAACCAGGCTTTCGTCAGCGCGGAGGGGGCGTGGAATCACATTCGTGAGCGCAGTCTTCGACCGCAGTCGTATGGCCCGCCGCGACTGCTGCGGTCGGATGTCACGGTGTCCGCGTCGCGGTACGAAGGCTGGCCGATCTACACGGTGACGCCGCGATCTCGTTCCGCGCGTGGCAAAGTCGCCACTCCCCCGCGTGGCAATGTCGTCTACTGCCACGGCGGCGGGTGGGTCAATGAGATCGCTCCGCAGCATTGGGCGTTGGCCGCCGATATCGCGGTGGGGGCCGGGACCACGGTGACGGTGCCCATCTATCCGCTGATTCCGTTCGGCACCGCGGACCGGGTGATTCCGGCGTTCGCGGAACTGGTGCGCGCGAACACCGCCGAGTACGGCGCGGTCTGTCTGGCCGGAGATTCCGCGGGCGGGCAGATCGCCCTGTCGACGGCGGCACTGCTGCGCGATCAGGGACATGCGAGTCTGCCTCGGACCGTGCTGATCTCACCAGCCACCGACCTGTCGATGAGCAATCCGGAGATCCCGGTGATCCAGCCGTCCGATCCGTGGCTGGGCAAGGCGGGCGGTCTGGTGCTGGGCGAGCAGTGGCGGGGGTCGCTGCCGATTCATGATCCGCAGGTCAGTCCGTTGTTCGCGGACTTCAGCGGGCTCGGGCCGCTCACCGTGTTCTGCGGCACTCACGACATCCTGGTGGCCGATGTCCGGTTGATGGTGGAGAAGGCGCGGGCGGCGGGGGTCGAGGTCGACTATCACGAAGGTGCGGGGCTGGTGCACGTATATCCGCTGACGCCGACACCGGAGGGCCGGGCGGCCAGTCGCCTGATCGTCAGCACCCTGCGGGACGCTCTCAGCCGAGCGGAGAGCCTTCGGTGACACCCCGGTCGGCCAGCCAGCGTTTCCCGCGGGTGGCCGAGGCGCGCGAAAGCCAGGCGTCCCGAATCACTTCCGCGAGTTCGCTCACGGACAGTTCGGGAATTCGGCTGCCGCGCAGCAGGACCGAGAGGTGGCCGTCGAAGTGCGCGGTGGTGAAGAACGGTGAGTCCGGGTCCTGGGTGAGGGCCAGTTTGTCGGACTCCGACGGGACCCAGAAGACGATGACGTCGCTGTAGCGTTCGCCGGTGTCGGGGTCTTTGGCGTCGGGGCGCGGAGTTCTGAAGAAGACGAAGGATTTGCCGCCCACCTGGTACACCGGATTCCCGGCGGGACCGTCCACCACGGTCACGTGCGGCATGGCCTGGGCCAGCTCGTGGACGTCTTCGAGGCGGGCGCGGCGCGATTTCCTCGGCACCCGGTGAGTCTATCGAGGCGCGCCATACCAGAGCGACGCGAACAGCCTTTATGTACCGCCGGTGGCATGGAATGGGACAGATCACATAGGTTGGAGTCCATGGCGCGGCGTGTCAATGGAAACCTCCCCGAGGAGGTCACCAGTTTTGTCGGCCGCCGCGACGAGCTGGCCACCGCCAAGCGACTACTGCCCACCACCCGGGTGCTGACCCTGCTCGGACCGGGCGGTATGGGCAAGACCCGGTTGTCCCGGCAGATCGGCCAGCTGGTGTCGCGCGCGTTCCCGGACGGTGTCTGGCTGATCGAGCTGGCCGACATCCAGGACCCCGACCTGGTGACCCTGAGTGTGGCCGAGGCGCTGAACCTGCGCGACGAGTCGACCGCGCCGCTGCCGCGGCTCACCGAATTCCTGGCCGACAAGCGGCTGCTGCTGATCATGGACAACTGCGAGCATCTGATCGAGGCGTGCGCCGCGCTGGTCGGGCGGATTATCGCGACCACCCCGGACGTGCGGGTACTGGCCACCAGCCGCGAGGTGCTCGGCATTCCGGGCGAGCAGGTGATGCCGGTGCCGCCGCTGACCGTGCCCGCCGCCGGTGAGGACGGGGACGCTCTACAGCTGTTCATCGAGCGCGCGAGTGCCGCCAATCCCGGGTTCACCGTCACGCCCGCGAATCGGCTGGTGCTGGCCGAGATCTGCCGTCGGCTCGAGGGGATGCCGCTGGCGCTGGAGCTGGCGGCGCTGCGGCTGCGCATGTTCACGCCGGAGCAGATCCTGGACCGGCTCGACGACACCATGGGGCTGCTCAGTGCCGGGCCGCGTACCGCGCCTGAGCGGCAGCAGACCATCGAGGGTGCGATCCGCTGGAGTTACGACCTGTGCACGCCGGCCGAACAGCTGCTGTGGGAACAGCTTTCGGTGTTCTCCGGTGGTTTCGACATCGAGGCGGCGGAGGCCATCTGCGAGCTCGGGGCCGGATCGCTGATCGTCGCGCTCACCGGGCTGGTGGACAAATCTGTGGTGGTGCTGCGCCTCGACGGCGACACCGCGCGCTATTCGATGCTGGAGCCGATCCGTCAGTTCGCCGCCGATCGGCTCGCCGATCGTGGTGTGGCGCAGGAGGTTCGGGCTCGGCACCGGGAGCACTATCGGCAGCTGGCCATGCGCGGGCAGACCGCGTACTGGACGGCGGCCGACGTCGACTGGTTCCGGGAGCTCAGTCGCGAGCACGCGAATCTGCGTGCGGCGCTGCGGTCGGGGCTCGAGGACGAGCCGTTGCGGACCATGGCGACAGTTACTGTGCTGCGGCCGTTCTGGGAGCACAACCGGTTCCTGTCGGAGGGGTACCGCTGGCTGACCGATTCGCTGGAGCGCAACCCGGAGCGGACCGCGGAGCGAGCCAAGGCGTTGTCGTCGGCGGCTTCGCTGGCGGCGCTGCTCGGTGATCGGGAATCGGCGAGCCGACTGGTCACCGAATGCCTGGAATTGGCCGCGACTTTGGACGACAGCGACATCATGGCCGAGGTGGCCCTGGATCAGTCGCTGCTGGCGTTCGCGGAGAGCGACCGGGAGCGGTCACTCGAATTGGGGCGCACGGCAATCGAGTTGGCGGCCACGCACGGGCAGCATGCCATCGAGATGGATTCGCACGCCTTCTCGTTCATGGCGGCGATGGTGCTGGATGCTCCCGGGCGGACCGAATTGGCCGACCGTTTCCTGGAATTGACCACCGCGAGCGGGTCGCATCTGCTCGGCGGGCTGGCGTTGTGGACGGTCGGCATCGACCATTGGCGGCGCGGTGAACTCGATACGGCGGCCGAATTCCATGGTCGTGCCATCGAGCAGCTCGCGCTGTTCGAGCGGTGCATCTGGTTGTCGTCCGCGTTCGAGGGGCTGGCGTGGACGGTTTCGGCGCGCGGCGACCACGAACGCGCGGCGCGGCTGCTCGGGTCGGCGGAGAGCTTGCAGCGCAGCACCATTCGGCTCGCGCACACCATCACCACCGAGGTGGGCGACAAGGAGCGCAAGCAGGTGCAGGAGGCACTGGGCGAGGACGCGTTCCGGGCCGCGTTCGGCGCGGGGGCGAATCTGCCGTTGGACGAGGCCATCGACTACGCGCTGGGTCGCACTCCGGCCGCGGCGGAAATCGTGGTGGCCGCGGCAGTTCCGAAGCGCGCGACCCGCACCGCGATGGCGACGGCAGCGGAGACGGCGCTGCTGACCAGGCGGCAGAAGGATGTCGCGCGGCTGGTCGCGGCGGGGCACAGCAACAAGAAGATCGCCGCCGATCTGGTGATCTCCATCCGGACCGCCGAGACCCATGTCGAGCACATTCTCACCAAGCTGGGGCTGACCTCGCGCACCCAGCTCGCCGCGTGGGCCCACGAGCACGAACTGTGAGGCGTCAGTAGCCGGTCGCGCCGTCGATGCGTTCGCGCAGGAGATCGGCGTGGCCGTTGTGGCGGGCGTACTCCTCGATCATGTGCAGGTAGATCCAGCGCAGGGACAGGTCCAGGCCGGTGCGGGGGTGGGTGACGGTGTGGTCGAGGGGCAGGGCGGCGACTGCCTTGTCGCACAGGGTGATTTCCTCGCGGAAGCGGGTGAAGTCGGGTTCGGCGTCGGCGGGCACGGTGTCGTCGAAGTCGCCGTCACGGTTGGTTTCGGTGCAATAGACGTAGGGGACCTGCTCCCCTGCCGCCTTGCCGCGGAACCAGCCGCGTTCGACCTCGGTCAGGTGCCGGACCAGGCCGAGCAGCGACATGCTCGAGGGGTCGGTGCTGCGGGTGGCCAACTGCTCGCCGGTGAGGCCCTGGCATTTCAGGAGCAGCAGGTCACGCTGGTGGTCGAGGAAGGATTGCAGCATGGCGCGTTCGTCGCCGCTCAGGTGCTGTCTGGTGCGCTCGATTTCCGGGGCAGTCCACGTCATGGTCGGACTGTAGCGCTGGGGGCGAGGGGGGAACAGTGAATTGTCGCGGCCGCGAACGACTTCGCGCCCGCCGCGCGACACCCGGGTTCGGATGCGTGCGACGGGCACGAAAGACGTTGTCAGAGACCGTTGTTCAGGAAGTCGATGACCGAGCGCTCGAAGGCGTCCTTGCGTTCGACCATCACCCAGTGGCCGCAGCGGGAGAAGATCCGCAGGTCGGCGTTGGGGAGTTGGCGGGCCGCGAACAGGGAGCCCTCGACGGGGGTGACGCGGTCGTCGCGGCCCCACAGGATCAGGACCTCGCCGGTGAGTTGCTTGAGCCGGGCCCACAGCGGCAGCGGCTCGGCCAGTTTCGGGTTGTAGAAGGTGGCGTAGGCGTCGCGCAGGGCGGCCTGGGCCTTGGGGTCGGCGGCGGCTTTCAGCCGGGTCGCCACCAATTCCTCGGTGAGGGTGGCCGGGTTGGAGACCATGGCGCGCAGGAAGCCCATGGCCTTCTCGTCGGTGGGGTTGGCGTTGAACTCCATCAGGCGCGAAATGCCTTCGGAGGGTTCGGGTCCCAGGATGTTGACGCCGACGCCGCCGGGGGCCATCAGCACCAGGCGGTCCACGCGGGCGGCGTGGTCGAGGGCGAGCAGGGTCGCGACGGTGCCGCCCATCGAGTTGCCGAGCAGGTGGGCCTTCTCGATGCCGAGTTCGTCGAGCAGGCCGAGCACGGCGTCGGCGGCGATGCGCAGGTAGTTGCGTTCGTAGACCTCGGGGCGGCCGCTCGCGCCGAAGCCGGGCAGGTCCAGGACCAGACAGCGGAAGTGCTGCGAGAGGACCTCGAGGTTGTTGCCGAAGTTGGCCCAGCCGGAGACGCCCGCGCCGGAGCCGTGCAGCAGCACCAGGGGTGCGCCGGTACCGGCCTCGTGGTAGCGCAGCCGGTGGCCGTCGACGGTGACCCAGCGGGTGGTGTTCTCGACCGAAAGGGTCATCAGAGCATCCGATCCGCGACCTCGAGGCCCATCGCGCCCTTGCCGTACATGGCCAGCGCGCGCTCCACATCGTTGATCACGTGCACGCTGCCCGCGTGGGCGTCGCGCCAGTTGCGCTCGATGATGTTCGGGCGGCGAATGGCGTGGCCGCCGGAGTTCTTGAACAGCAGGTCGATTGCCTCGAGCGCGCGTTCGGTGCCGCGCACCTGGTCGCGGCGGGTGGCCAGGCGCAGTTCGAAGGGGATCTCCTCGCCCGCTTCGGCGTAGCGCAGCTGCGCGCCCATATTGCGTTCCATCTGAAGGACCGCGGCGTCGATTTCCGATGCGGCGCGGGCGATCCGGACGTGGGCGAAGGGATCCTCGGAGACCTTCTGGCCGCCGTAGGACAGGCGCACGCGCTCACGCTGACGCTCGATGTGCGCGTCGTAGGCGCCCTGCGCGGCGCCGATGATGGGGGCGGTGATGGTGTTGGAGAACAGCGCGCCGAACGAGATCTTGTACAGCGGAGCGGTATTCACGGCCTGGCCGGGACCCACCAGGTTGGCCTGGTCGGCGGCCGAGTAGGCGCGGTGAGTGGGCACGAAAGCCTTCTCGATCACCACATCGTTGGAACCCGTGCCGGACAGGCCGGACACGTTCCAGGTGTCCTCGATGCGGTAGTCGGTGCGCGGCACCAGGACCGTGAAGTAGTCCATGCCGGTGGCGGTGGGGACCAGGGCGCCCAGGAACACCCACTGGCCGTGGTCGCAGCCGGAGGAGAACTGCCAGCGGCCCGAGAGCTCGTAGCCGCCGTCGACGACGGTGAGCTTGCCGGTCGGCGCGTACGAGGAGGACACCAGGGTGTCGGGGTCCTCGCCCCACACGTCCTGCTGCGCCTGGTCCTCGAACAGGGCCAGCTGCCATGGGTGCGCGCCCAGTACCGAGGAGACCCAGGCGGTGGACGGGCAGACGGTGGCGATGGTGCGGATCACCTCGTAGAAGGCGACCGGCGACTCCTCCAGACCGCCGAAGCGGGCCGGCTGCAGCATGCGGAACACACCGGCTTCGGTGAGCTCGGCGATGCTGGCGTCGGGGACCCGCCGCTGCTCTTCGGCCTCCACGGCCCGGTCGCGGAGCGCGGGCAGCAGATCGCGGACTCGATCGAGCACCTTGTCAGTCATGCGGGTGTTCCCTCCTCGTGCAAGAGTTCTTGCACTCGAAGCTATGGCCCGTGAGGTGTTTCTAACCGAAATAGTCCCGATCATCGGAATCCCGGTCTCGGCGGGTGCTATTTGTGGGCGTACTCCCAGGTGATGTCCTCGTCGAGGGCGACACGGACCTTGGCCTCCAGGTCGGGGCTCCAGTCGGTCGGCTGGGCGACGGCGGTCCAGCCGTCGAGGACCAGGGTGCCGTAGCGGTGGCCGTGGCCGGACGGGACGCCCTGCGCGTTGGCCAGGTCGGCGCTGATCTGCCAGAAGGTGACGATGGGCCACCAGCGGATGGATTTGGAGACGTCGGAGCCGCGCGGTTCCTTGAGCCAATCCGGTTGGGTGAACAGCAGATCCGGCGACCACCAGACGATGGGGTCGGAGGCGTGCTGGAGGTAGACGATGCGCGGGTTCACCCACGGGCGGGCGGGGCGCCCGAGATCCGGTGCGGTGCCCGCGAATCGGACGATCAGGCCGTCGGCGTAGACGGGCAGGATCTCGGGAGTGCCCGGATCGCGGCGCTGTTCGAGCTGGGTCCAGATGCGGTTGGAGTTGGGCGGGCCGACCCAGAGCACGCCGTCGACCATGCTGCGAATGTCGTCGAGGCCGGTGAAAGCGCCCTCGGAGCCCTGGGATCCGAGGCTCTCGCCGTAGATCAGGAGTTTGGGGCGCTTGTCGGGCGGCAGTTGCGCCCAGCGTTCGTGGACGGCGTGGATGACGAGTTTGCCGGACTGGGTGGCCTTCTGGCGGTCCGAGAGGAACGACAGCACGCTGGGCAGGTACGAGTACTGGGTGGCGGCGATGGCGGTGTCGCCGCCGAACATGTACTCCACGGAGCCGGTGGTGGTGGAGTCCACCCAGCCGGTGCCGGTGGTGGTGACCACGACCAGCACCTTGCGGTCGAAGGCGTGGGTGCGATCCAGTTCCCGGACAACGAGATTCGCGACGTCCTCGGGGGTCTTGGCGGAGTCGAGCCCGGCGTAGACCCGGATGGGTTCCTTGGCGGGCCGTCCGGTGACCTGGGCGATGCGGTCGGAGTTCGGGCCGTTGGAGACGAACCAGCGACCCTCCGAGCCGAGGGTGTTCCAGGCCGCCAGCGACTGCGGGCTGCCGGAGCGTTCGGCCTGCTGCGGCTGGATCGCGAAGTCGGAGGTCTTGCCGTTGCGCAGGCTGAACGCCGAGTTCGCCACGGCGAAGAAGCCTTTCGCGAGCACGCCCTGGAACAGCAGCACCGCGACCGTGGCGACCAGCACGACGGCCAGCGGGTAGGCGACATTGCGGGGAATCCGCAGGTCCATATTGCCCAGCCGCACCAGTCGCCGAATGACCCAGCGCAGTACGCGATACACCGCGATCACCAGCGCGAGCGTTCCCGCGGCCACCAATTCGGCCCGCAGATAGCCCGAGGTGGTCGTCGGCTGCATCCCCATCAGCGACTCGAGATCCCGCTGCCACCTTGCCGACCGCGCCAGCACCAGCGCCGCCCCGACGATGGTGCCCACCACCACGATCGCCTTGCCGACGGCCCGGGCGGTCTCACCCGGCCGCCACAGCTTGGCCCATCCCACCGAGGACTGCGGGATCCGAGGCAGCACCCACTTGCTGAACGCCCACTCGAGCACACACCCGACGCCGTATCCGATGGCCGCGCTGATCCCGCACACGAGTCCCTCGAACAGCCAGGTCCGGGGCAGCAGCGACGGAGAAACCGCCCACAGGAAGAAGATCCACGCCACCACCAAGCCGGGATAGTTCGGCCGCACCGCCTGCTCGGCCCGATCGAGCACGCCCCACACCCGCGCCAGCAACGACTTGCGGTCTGCGGTGCCACCCGTTTCGGCCGAATCCGCCTGTCCCGCCACGGCTCCGGCAGCCGTACCCGAACCCGCTGACCCGCCTCCGGCCGCACTGTCGGAGGCCCCTGCGGAGACCAGCACCGCAGCCGCGGTCCCCGTACCGCCCTCCGCGTCCTCCGCACGCCGATGCCGGCCGTGCCGCGGTGTGCCGTCCGCCTCCCCGGAAGTCACCAGCTCCGATGCGACCAACGCCGCGGAGGCCGTGCCCGTTTCGCCCAACTTCGCCGCCTCGTGCCGGCCGTGTTCGGGGCTCACCTGTTGTGCGACATCGCTATCCGGTTTCTCCACACCGGTGCTCGTCACCGAGGCGGTCGGCGCGGCGGCAGGAGTTTCACCGGCACCGGCCGATTCCCCACCGCCTGCGGAATCCGTGCGCGGCAACTCTCCCGGTGCCGGGTTCTTCCCCGACTCCGCCTCGTCACCGCGCTCCGATAGGTCGTCCTCTGCCGCTCGGTCCTGCCCCGGACCTTCACCCTTCATGCCCTCGAGTCTGCCCCGCCGCAGGTCAGCCACCCGGACACGACACGAGGCCAATCTGTGATGTGTCAGGAGTTGCGGGCGGCGGAGGTTCCGGCGCGGCGGCCGAAGAAGGTGCCGTCGCCCAGGGAGGTGCCGCTGATGTAGCCGAAGCCGTGCAGGCCGTTGGCGGCTCGGCCCGCGGCGAAGAGGCCGGGAATGGGGCGGGTGTCGAGGTCCAGGACGTGGCCGTCGAGGTCGGTGTGGAGGCCGCCGAGGGTGAAGACCGAAGCGCCGGTGCCGCGGCGGTCGCCGGATTCCGACGGGGGGCGGATTCCGGCCTTCACGTCGATGGCGGCGAAGGGGGCGGTCAGGGGGCGCAGCCAGCGGGGGGATTTGTGGTGGTCGAGATCGGTTCCGGCGGTGGCCAGTTCGTTGTAGCGGGCGAGGGTGGCGGTCAGGGAGCCGGTGGGCAGGCCGGTGAGTTGTTCGAGTTCGCCGGGGGTTTCGGCGACGTGGGTGGGTCGCACGCCCCAGCGCTGGGGTTCGGGGACGTCCTCGAAACCGGTTTCGTCGACGATCACCCAGACGGCGGTGTCGTCGCCCGCCCAGCTGCCGCCCATGTTCTGGCGGTAGAGGGCGTGCTGGCCGATGCGGCCGGGGTAGGTGTCCTCGTTGACGAAGCGGCGGCCCAGGCCGTTGACGACCAGGCCGCGCGCGGCGAGGCCGGGGATCAGGGACATGCCGACCTGGCCCGCGGACAGGTGGCGCACGCCCGCGCCGAGCGCCTGGCCCATGCGGATGCCGCTGCCGTCGTCGGTGCCCGCGCTGACCTTGGTGTGGCCCAGCAGCTGTGGGGCGTGGGCGGCGAGCATGTCGTCGTTGTCGACGAAGCCGCCCGTGGTGAGCACGACGCCGCGGCGGGCGCGGACGGTGATCTCCTTGCCGTATTGCCGCGCAACGACTCCCACGACGGCGCCGTCTCGGGCGACGATCAGGGTCGAGACATAGCAATCGAACATCGCGGTGGCACCGGCGGATTCGGCCGCTGCGGCCAGACATTCCATCAACAGCTTGCCGCCGAAGTCATTGGCGGTGGGGCGGTGGCCGCGCGGTGCGGGGGTGGCCAGTTCGGTGAAGGGCCAGCTGTTCTCGCCGAGCCACATCAGGCCGTCGTCGGTGGGCGGCACCCAGGTGGGCGAGTCCCACAGGGTCGGCTTGAACGGGACCCCGCGATCGACCAGCCAGTGGAAGTGCTCGACGCTGCCCGCGCTGTACTCCTCGATCTTGGCGACGTCCGCGCCGACCCCGAGCGCGGCGGTCAGGAAGGCGGCCATGGCTTCCGGAGTGTCATTGAAACCGCAGGCCAGCTGTACCGGGGTGCCGCCGCCGAGGTAGATCTCGCCACCCGACATGGCCGACGCACCGCCGGGTCCGCCCGCGCGGTCGAGCACCAGCACCTGGGCTCCGGCGTGGGCCGCCTCGAAGGCGGCCGACGCCCCGGCCGCGCCGTAGCCGACGACCAGCACGTCGGTCTCGATGTCGTAGCTGGCCACTTCGCCGGCCGCCCGGGGCGTGACCGAATTCCGCACTGTCATGCCTCGACGGTGCCTGCTGCGGGCCCCCGTACTTAGCGCCCCATCTTGCTGAGCGAATCCCCGATCCCGTTGACCGGGACTGTGACCGGTGAGCCGAGTGCGCACTGGGGATGGTGTGTGAACGGCGTCACTGTGGTTGGGGATGCCTGCACGAGGAGGAGAGTCAATGCGGATTCTGGTCACCGGAGTCACCGAACCGAGCGGACGCGCCGTGGCGCGCATGCTGACGGCAGCCGGCCACCAGGTCGTCGGCCTGGACCGGCAGCGGCATCGCTACGTGGACCCGCAGGTCGAGGTGATCGTCGGCGATCTGTCCGATGCCCGGGTCTGCGCCCGTGCGGTGGCCGGAGTCGACGCGGTCGTGCACCTGGCCGGTCCGGCGGTGGCCGCCATCGCGGCTGCCGCCGAGGACGCCGGGGCGCGCCTGGTGGTTCCCGTTGCGGCGGGCCAGGATTCGGGTGTCGAGAAGATCGTCACCGGCAGCGGGGTGGACGCGCTGATCGTGCGCACCCCGGTGGTCGCGGGCCGCCGCATCGACGACAGCAGCTGGCGCACCCTCGAGACCCTCACCGCCGGTCAGGCGATCCTGCAGGTGCTGCACTACGACGACCTGGAACGCTTCCTGGTGCTGGCGGCGCTGTCGCAGCGCGGCGGCGTGGTCGGACTGGCCGCGCCCGGCGAGCTGGCCGGGCCCGAGGTGAAGCGCATCTTCACCGACGCGGGCGTGAAATACAGTGCGTGGCTGCCGAAGTCGTCGTCGAACCGGCCGAAGGTGGACACCGCCGCCGCTCGTGACGAGTGGGGTTTCCGGTACGGCTGGACCGCGGCCGAGACGATCGCGGATGTGGCGCGTGGGCTGCACGGGCGCAAGAGCGGCGGCTCGGGCATTCGGGCCAAGCGTGGTGCGATCCCGCTGCCCTCGCACGTGGTGCCGCAGAATGCCCCGACCTCCGACGGCTACGCATTGAAATCCGCTGCCCCCGAGGGCCTTCAGGGCGAGTTCGACGATCAGGTCGACGACCGCATCCCCGTCTACACCGCCACCAACACCTCCGAGGCGCTGCCCGGCCCGCTGACTCCGCTCACCATCGATCTGCAGGCGGGCGCGATCCGCCTGGGCAACGAGGCGATGGGCCACATGATCGCGATCGAGGGAATCGCGTTGGAGCACTGGGTGTCCCGGGTGACCAGCGTGCTCGGCCACCACATGTACATCAATGCCTCGATCGGCGTCTTCTCCGCGCAGAACATGCCCGGCTGGGACGAGGAGAGCGTGCGCCGCGACGTCTACGGCACCATCGGCGATGTCGAGCTGCATCCGAAGGGCCGTCCCGCCATGCCGACCGGCCTGGCCGCGCGAGCGGGCACCTTCAAGGCCATGGGTCGGGTCGCCGCCACCGCGCTGAAGTTCTCCGCGACCGCCGAGCACATCAATGCCGCCTCGCACGCGGAAGCCCTTGACCGCGACCGGATCTCGGAGCTCACCGACGAGCAGCTGCACGCTCGCGCGCTGCTGTGGCGCGACCGGCTCAACCAGGCCTGGCAGGCCGCCTCGATCGGCGTGATGATGACCGGTGCGGCCACCGCGGCGCACAAGGGCGAGGTGAAGATCGACCTCAACCGGCTGGAGTCCGCGAAGACCATGCTGGCCGTCGAGCGTCTGGCGGCGTTGTGCCGCAAGGACTCCGGATTGCAGGGTGTCGCCAAGAGCGGTGATGTGGGTGCGGCGCGCGAGAAGTCGCCGGAGTTCGCCAAGGCCCTCGACGAGGAGCTGGCCCGCATCGGCCACCGCGGTCCGGGTGAGTGCGAGCTGATCAACGCCACCTTCGGCGACCGTCCCGAACTGCTGGTGACCGCCGCCGGTCGCGCCGCGGAAATGCCCGCGCCGCAACGGCAGCCGGTGCCCGAGCCGACCAGCCGCACCGCGAAGATGGCGGTCGGCGCGACCGTCTACCGCGAGCGGGCCCGCGACGCGGTGGTGCGGGTGACCAACTGCCTGCGCCTGGTCACCCAGGAGCGGGCGGCCCGGCTGGTGCAGGCGGGCAAGCTGACCGAGATCGAGGATTCGGTGTTCCTGAACCTCGACGAAATCCTGTGGGCCCCGGCCGATATGAAGGACCGGGTGGCCCGCCGCCGTGCCGAGCGCGCTCGCTTCCAGGAGCTGCGCATGCCCGACGTGGTCAACGGCCCGTGGGAGCCGGAGGAGATCTCCGGGGCGCTGCCGGTCGGTGAGACCCTGACCGGTCTGGGTGTGAGCCCCGGCGTGGTGGAGGGCACCGTCAAGCGGGTGCTGGGCCTCGACGACGATATCGAGCCGGGCGACATTCTCGTTGCCGCCGTCACCGATACCGGCCACACCGCGATGTTCGCGTACGCAGGCGCGGTGGTCACCGATATCGGTGGCGCGGCCTCGCACGCCGCCATCGTGGCCCGCGAATTCGGCGTCCCGTGCGTGGTCGACACCAAGACCGCGAGCACCGCGCTGGCCGACGGTCAGCGGGTGCGGGTCGACGGCGCGGCGGGCACCATCACGTTGCTGGCCGACGTGGAGTAACCCGCGCGCTAACACGCCGCCGCCGACCTGTCCGCGCGAAAACCGTTGGTGCGATGCGCGATCCCGCTCAGCGGGACCCGCACCGGACCGTTGCCCGCAGGACACTTTGCCGCCGCTCGTCGGAAACCGATCGGTCCGGAAACTCCGGCCGAATGATCCGGCCCCGCGGGCGCTCTCCCCGACCCCGGTGGAAAGCGCCCGCGCCAGAACTCGGACCGGGACACCTACAACCGGTCCGTGATGGAAAGGAAACCCCTAGTGACGATTTCGCGTGCAGTACGCGGCACACTGACCGGTGCAGCCGCAGCGCTCATCGCCATCACCCCGATGACGCTCGCACCGGCCGCCTTCGCGGCTCCGGTGTCGATCGTGCATCAGGCCCCGGCCCCGAGCTTCGGGCTGCAGGCCGCTCCCAATGCCCGTGACATCGGCGGCGTCGCGGCGATGAACGGCAGCATCAAGTCCGGTCTGGTCTTCCGCTCGGACGCGCTCAACCGCTTGACCGCGGCCGATCAGCAGTCGCTGGTCACCGCGGGCATCACCAAGATCATCGACTTCCGCAGCCCGACCGAACGGGCCGCGAATCCGGATCAGCCGGGTTCGGTTCCGGTGGAGTCGCTTCCGGTCTACGACCCGAACAACGATTTCTACGTGTTCTTCGGCAAGGTGGTGCAGGGCGGTCCGACCGTTCAGCAGCAGCAGCTCGGTGACGGCAAGGGTGCCGCGTACATGGAGAACTACTACCGCTGGATGGTCACCGACGACACCGCCCGCGCCCAGTTCTCCACCGCGCTCAAGGAGATCGCCAACACCGGCGGCGGCGTGCTGTACCACTGCACCGCGGGCAAGGACCGCACCGGCTGGATGACCGCGATCCTGATGACGATCCTGGGCACCCCGCAGAACAACATCTACGACAACTACCTGGCGTCCAACGATCGCCTGGCGGCCAGCAACAAGGCCACCCTGGACGCGCTGGTGTCGCAGGGCCTGGTGACCGACCGCAGCCTGTTCACCCCCGTGCTGGGTGTGCAGCGCAGCTTCCTGGACGCGGCGTTCACGCAGGCTGTGGCGTCCTACGGTTCGATCCAGAACTTCATCAGCAATGGTCTGGGCATCGACGCCGACACCTACAAGGCGCTGCAGACCAAGCTGATCGCGCAGGGCGCGTCCTCGGGCTCCTCGGGTCTGGGCACCGGTTCCGCCAACTGATCGCCGCGCGCCGTTCGGATCGATATCGCGTTCTGAACGGTCGGTAGATAAGCACTGAACTCGAATGCCGACGCCGGGTGTGGGACGGCGTCGGCATTCGCATGTCCGCATCATGTCCGCTTCACATTCTCGTTCGCCGTGCGAAAATTCGCATGGTGCAGGAGATCTGGCAGCTCGATGGGCGGCGTACCCGTTCGATAAGCGCGGAGAACCCCACCGGCGAACCCGGCGCGGGCGGCCGGGCCATTTCCGGGACCGGCGCATTCGCCGCCGCGGGACTCGGTCGCGGCTGGAAAGTCTCACCGTCGATAGATCTGCCCGCGGGCGAAACCGCCACGCTCGCCGACATATCCGGCGGGCCGGGTGTCATCCGCCATCTGTGGCTCACCACCGACCGTGCCGTTCTCCGCGATTTCACCCTCCAGATGTATTGGGACGGTGCGGCGGAACCGGCGATCGCGGTGCCGCTGGGGGATTTCTTCTGCAACGGCTGGGATCAGCTGGCGCTGGTCAATTCACAGCAGATCGTGGTGGCTCCGGCGGGCGGGCTGAACAGCTACTGGCCCATGCCTTTCCATTCCAGCGCGCTCATCACATTGCACAATGGTTCAGACCGGTCGGTACCTGTCTACTATCAGATCACCTACGTCGAGGAAGAGTTACCCGAGGCCGCCGGGTACCTGCATGCCCGGTGGCGCTGTAGCGATCCGCTCGGCACGCCCGCCGAGCATCCGCTGGTCGAGATCGACAGTGGCCCAGGCCGATACGTGGGCACCTACCTGGCGATCGCGCCGCGCGCACCCGGCTGGTGGGGCGAGGGCGAGCTGAAGTTCTACCTGGACGACGACACCGAATTCCCCACCATCTGCGGCACCGGCACCGAGGATTACTTCGGCGGCGCTTGGAATTTCGACCTCGACGGGGCTTATCGCCCCTACTCCACCCCGTATCTGGGCATGGTGCAGGTGCTGCCGCCGCATCGAATCTACGAACCGCACCAGCGATTCGGCATGTACCGCTGGCACATTCCCGACCCGATCTGTTTCTCGCACGGGCTGCGTGCGACGGTGCAGGCGCTGGGCTGGCGCGAGGACGGACATTACCTACCGCTGGATCAGGCGCACGTCGCCTCCACCGCCCTCTGGTATCACCTGCTCCCTTGATCCCCCACCGGCGCACCCATTCTGCTGCCTCGCATCCCCTACGCGCTCCCGTAACGATTGCGAGAAGACAGAAAGAATGCGATTGCTATTGCGTAAAACGCGCCGAGCACGCGCCGCCCGGGTGCATGGTATTGCTATGCGCGCCTTGGTCGTCGAGAAGCCTGGACAGTTCTCGGTGGAAACCGTGCCGGACCCGGTACCGGGTGCCGGCGAAGCGGTGATCCGGGTGGACGCCGTCGGGATATGCGGTACGGATATCCATATCGTCGAGGGTGAATTCCCGCCCACGCCCTATCCGATCGTGCCCGGACACGAATTCGCCGGGGAGGTAGTGGCACTCGGTGCCGACACCGCCGGAGTGCGCGTCGGCGACCGGGTGGCGGTGGATCCGTCACTGTTCTGCGGACGCTGTCACTACTGCGCGATCGGCCGCGGCAACCTGTGCGAGAACTGGGGCGCGATCGGCGACACCGTGGACGGCGCGATGGCCGAATACGTGAAGGTGCCCGCCGCCAACTGCTATCGGCTGCCCGGGCACCTGTCGCCCGCGCACGGGGCGCTGGTGGAGCCGCTGTCGTGCGCGGTGCACGGATTCGACGTGCTGCCACGGCAACTCGGGTCGCACTATCTGATCTACGGCGCGGGCACCATGGGGTTGCTCATGCTGCAGTTGGCGATCGCGGCGGGCGCGGCGTCGGTGTCGATGGTGGACACCAATGCCGACCGGCTGGCGATCGCGCGCACCCTCGGCGCGGACGGGGCCACCATCTCCGCCGACGATCTGGACCGGCCGCAGGGCTGGGAGATCGTGATCGATTGCAGCGGAACGATCGCCGCCATCGAGGACGGTCTAGCGCGGGTGCGCCGCGGCGGGACCTATCAGCAGTTCGGCGTCGCGCCCGCGGCGGCGCGGGCGAGCATCTCACCCTTCCGCATCTACAACGACGAGATCACCATCATCGGATCCATGGCCGTGCTGCACAGTTTCGGGCGCGCGGTGGATCTCATGGGCGAGGGCGTGATCGACGCCGACACCGTCATCACCCACGACTTCTCGCTCGACGAATTCGGCGATGCCCTGGCGACTTTCCGCGCGGGCACCGGTCGCAAAATTCAGCTGCATCCCGGACGTGCGGCACGATAGACGGGCAGGACCAATGACGGTCGTAGCCGGTGTGGATTCGTCCACCCAATCCTGCAAGATCGTGGTGTGTGATGCCGACACCGGAGTGGTGTTGCGGCAGCGGCAGATTCCCCATCACGACGGCACCGAGGTGCCACCCGGGATGTGGTGGGACGCGCTACGCGCGGCCTGCGATCGGATGATGCGCGATGTGGAGGCCATCGCGGTGGCCGGGCAGCAGCACGGGCTCGTCGTGCTGGATGTGGCCGGGAATCCGGTGCGGGACGCGCTGCTGTGGAACGACACACGGTCCGCGGAGGCGGCCACGCAACTGGTGACCGAACTGGGCGGTCCGCAAGCTTGGGCGGACGCGGTGGGTAGTGTGCCGCTGGCCGCGCACACCGTGGCGAAGCTGCGCTGGTTCGCCGATCACGAACCCGAATTGGCCGACCGCACAGTGCGAGTGCTACTGCCGCACGATTACCTCACCTGGCAGTTGCGGGGTGGGGATCCGCGCACCGAACCCACCACGGATCGCGGGGACGCCTCAGGGACCGGGTACTGGTCACCGGCGGCCGGGGCGTATCGCACCGATCTGCTGTCGATGGCGTTTCGCGGACGAAATCCCGGACTGCCGCGCGTGCTGGCCCCCGCCGAGATCGCCGGGCACACCCCTGGCGGGCGGCTGGTGGCCGCGGGCACCGGCGACAATGCCGCTGCCGCACTGGGTCTGGGCATCGAAGACGGGGATGTGGTGATCTCGCTGGGTACCAGCGGCACGGTGTTCACCCGCGCCACCGAACCGAGCGCCGATCCCTCGGGGGCGGTCAACGGATTCGCCGATGCCACCGGAGCGTTCCTGCCCCTGGTCTGCACCCTCAACGCGGCCCGAGTCCTGGACGCCACCGCCGTCCTCCTGGGAACCGACATGTCCGGCCTGGAAGTCCTTGCGGCCCAATCCCCCGCCGGTGCCGACGGTCTGACTCTGCTCCCCTACCTGGCAGGCGAACGCACCCCGAACCTCCCCCACGCCACCGGCAGCCTGCATGGCCTGCGCCCGCACACCATGCGCCCACACCACCTGGCCCGCGCCGCCATCGAGGGCATGCTCTGCAATATCGCCGACGCCTTCGACCGCCTGCCGACGGTCCCGCGCCGAATCCTGTTGATCGGCGGCGCATCCCGCTCCCGCATGATCGCGCACGCCGCGGCCACCATCTTCGGCTGCACCGTCACCGTCCCGGAGCCGAGCGAATACGTGGCCCTCGGCGCCGCTCGCCAAGCGGCCTGGGCCCTGCGCGGCGGCCCTCGCCCACCCAAGTGGCCCACGCCGGGCGCGAGCGAATTCCATTCGGTCGCCGTCGGAATCGGGGCGGCGATCCGCCAGCGCTACGCCGACATCAGGGATGCCTACTACCCCTGACGCCCGATTCAGCCGTAGACGACGGAGTCGTCCGAGAGGTAGTCGTCCCAGGTCTTGTGCCGAGTGATGTAGGTGCGAACGGCGTCGCGAACCAGCTCCTGTTTGGAGCGTCCCTCGACCGCCGCCTGCGCGCTCAGCGCAGCTTCTTCGTCCTCGCTGAGCCGCAAAGTCCATGCCACCGGCAAGTCATACCATCCCGGAGACACACTGTCTGTAAAACGGGCGTCCAGTATGGAAACCGGAGGTTACCGATCAGAGCCGGTCGAGTCCGCCGATGCGCGGGGAGACAGCCGAATACACCTGTAAGGCGATGAGCAGGCCGATACTCAGGTAGGTGCTGATCGGGGACACGGCGACGCTCACCAGGTAGAGCAGCTGGAAGATGCCGATGCGGCGGCGGACGGCCGTGACGTCCTCGGATGGGGTGCTCTCGGCCAGCAGGTCGGCTCGGCGGGCGTAGCGCAGGCCCGCGAGTTGGACCAGGCCGAGGTAGAGCAGGTCGATCCAGTAGACGAGGACGGCCAGGCGGGATTGGGGGAAGGCCGCGAGCAGGGAGGTGGCGAACGGCACCAGGCAGATGCCGAACAGGAACATGATGTGGATCCAGGTGAGGGAGCGGTCGGCGCGTTCGAGCAGGTTCAGTTGGGTCTGCTGGCCGATCCAGAACATGCCCAGGGTGAGGAAGCCGAGCAGGCAGATGAGGAATTGGGGGCCGACGTGGGTGAGGGCCTGCCAGACCGGTTGTTCGTCGGAGACCGCGCCCGGTGACCACAGGGCTCGTGCGCGCCACGTCTCCTCGGCGGGGACTCGTAGGTCCAGCACCAGCAAAGTCATGGCGACAGCGAAGATTCCGTCGCTGAGCGCCCCGAGTCGCCCGAGATCCTGACCCGCGATCCGGTGATACCTACTCATGCGCCGGACATTAGCGGTGTGGGACCTCGTGCGCCCTATGAGAATTCGTGGGCACCTCGGTCACGGGGCGGCGCGGTGCTGTTCCCGCGCCAGGAAATGGGCTGTGGCGCGGGTGTTCTCGTAGAGGGTGCGGTAGTGGCGGTAGAAGGAGTCGTAGTGGCGGGTGCGAGCCGGGTCGGGCTCGACGGTGGCGATGACCGGGTTCCAGGATGAGGTGTCGCGGCCCTGGGATTCGGCGGCGAGGTAGGCGTTGCCGAGGGATGCGCCGATGGTGTCGGTCGGGAGTTGCTGTGGGAGGCCGGTGATGTCGGAGACGATGCGGGTCCACAGGCCGCCCTTGGTGCCGCCGCCGACGGCGACCAGGCGTTTGGCGTGCGCGCCCGCGTCCGACATGACCTCGAGGTTGTGGCGGACGCCGTAGCCGATGCCCTCGAGTATCGCGCGGTAGATCTCGGGGCGCTGATGGCTGAGGGTGAGTCCGGCGATGATGCCGCGGGCGTCGGGGTCGAACAGGGGCGTGCGTTCACCTGCGAAGTAGGGCAGCACCAGGAGGCCGCGGCTGCCGGGCGGGACCCCGGCGGCCTCCTCGAGGAGTTCGCCGAACTCGCCGCCGGTGAGGACCCGCAGCCAGTCGGTGACCGCGCCGGAGGTGGCCATGCCGGCGGCGGAAGTGTATGTGCCGGGCCAGG
The DNA here is from genome assembly GCF_045161165.1 of Nocardia sp. NBC_00511. Lineage (NCBI taxonomy): Bacteria > Bacillati > Actinomycetota > Actinomycetes > Mycobacteriales > Nocardiaceae > Nocardia > Nocardia sp. NBC_00511. Next base: position 144,968 of record NZ_CP107849.1, on the reverse strand, counting down.
TTCCGCAGGTGGTCCACAGGCCGGGGTGTGGGCGCGGGAGGGTCAGGATCTGGGTGAGGAACATGGTGGTGCCGTACATCAGCATGATGTCGCCGGGCTCGCGGACGCCGACCCCGGCGGCCTCCGCCCAGGCGTCGATGGTGCCGGTGGTGACCGGCAGGCCCACCGGGAGGCCGGTCGCGGCGGCCGCCTCGGGGGTGATGCGGCCGACAACCTCTGTGGGCCAGGCCAATTCGGGTAGTCGCAGGCCGGGAGCCACGGATTCGGCCCAGTCGATGGCCCAGTCGCGGGCCATCAGGTCGTACATGGGCACGCACTGGCTGGCGGACTGGTGGTCGAGCACGTAGCGGCCGGTGAGGCGGTGCACCAGAAAGGAGCTGGCCATCAGCAGCATGCGGGTGGCCTTCCACACCTGCGGTTCGTGGCGGATCAGCCAGCGTAGCTTCGGGCCGACCGCCTGGCTGGTGAGCGGTGAACCGCAGCGCTCCAGCACGGTCAGCGGGCCCAATTCGGCTTCCAGTTCGGCGATTTCGACGCCGGCGCGGGTATCGACACCGTAGAGGATGGCCGGGCGCAGCGGGCGGCCGTCGACGTCGGCGGGCAGCAGGCACGGGCCGATGCCGCTCACGGCCAGAGCCTCGATCGGCTCGCCGTCGGCGCAGCGCACCAGTTCGCGGGTGAGAGCCACGAAGTCGGCCCACCAGATCGTTTCCGCGTCGTGTTCCACCCAGCCGGGGCGCGGGGTCGAAACACCGTGTGGTTTCTCGGCTCTCACGATGGCCTTGCCGTCCGGCCGGACCAGGACGCCTTTGGAGGTGGAGGTTCCGATATCGATTCCCAGGTACATGTCAACGCGCCCTGGTGAATTCGTCGACCGTGATGTCGAGTAGTTCGCACGCGGTGCGGACGGTGTCGCGGTGATCGCCCGGGACGGCGTGAATGTGGTTGGCTCCGAAGCGCGACAGGAAGTCACCGGCGTCGGCGTCCAGGCGGGCGAAGGCGTGCGGCCACTCCCAGGTGGACTGTTTCATCAGCGCTTCGTTGGTGACGTCGTCGTAGGATTCGAACTCGCCGAGCATCAATTGCATTCGGTAGGAACCGTTTCGGCGGGTGAAGCGGCCGAAGGTCATCTCTCCGGGCGCGGCCAGGTGGTGGACGGACGCGCCGCCCGCGGGGAAGAAGAACACCTCGGGGTACAGGTGCACGCGGGACAGGTTCTCGGCCGGATCGTCGCTGCGGGCCGCGTACCAGGTGGCGTGCTGGCCGGAGTTGCACAGATCCCAGATATCGCGGTCGGCGTGATAGTGGCGGACGTCGGCGAAAAGCACCGGCGTACCGGCGATCTGCTGGAACAGCTGCATGGTGAGCGCGCCGTCCATATCCGCCTCGGTGGCGCAGACGTGCGGCTGCTTCGGGCCGTTCCAGTCGTAGGGGTCGTTGAGGAACGCCTCGGTGATGTCCATGGTGGCGAAATACTGGGTGAGCTCCGGCTGGCCCTTGATGCCGGAGAAATCCAGGTGCCATTCGGCGATCAGGTCCCGCATGGCCAGGTACGAGCGGATCTGGCGTTCCAGGATTTCCGGGGTGAGTTTGCGGTCGTCGTAGTGCACTCCGGCCGTGGTGCGCTCCAGCCATTCCCGGGCGGCGCGCGCCTCACCGGCGTCGGCGAGTTCGGCGCGGCGCACGATCTCCCACTGGTCGATCTCCTCGACGTCGATACCGAAGAGGCGTTGCCACTGATCGGTATTGGCGACGGCGGTGTTCATGCCCATCGGGCGGCCACCGATGCGGCCGAAGGTCTTGCCGCGCAGACTCGCCACCGCCGCGGCCGCGCGGGCCCGCACCCCGATGGCGGCGATCAGTTCCGGATCGGCCGGGTCACCCCACAGTCGGGCGTGTTCGCGGCCGATCTGATCCAATGCGCCACCGGCGGCCAGCATCCCGACCATGCCCGGCTGCACCGGGTCGATATTGGACAGCAACAGCAGCGGGCCGTTCAGCGCGCCCGCCGCCAGCATGGTGAAGTGCGGGAACGCCCACACCGCGTAGTGCAGCACGGTGAGGTCGACGCCCGCGGCCTGCACCTTGCGGGACACCTCGACCGCCTGCTCGTTGCCGCCGACCGGTTCTACACCGCGAATCACGGTGTGCCCGGCCGCGGTCAGCTCGGCGACGAGCCGATCCTCCACCGTCCGAATGAAACCGACGATGCCGCCGTGCACATAATCGCGGCCGTCGGAAAAGCTGATCACGCCGATTCGGGCCATACTTGCCTGCCTCCCCGCACTGGGTGGACTCTCGACTCCCGTTCAGAATCCCAGTTCAGAACGATCGCCACGCCCGAAATCGGCACATTCGCTCAGTCGGCGAAGATCAAGGGGGCCAGCGCTACTCCGCCCTGCCCCCAGCCGCAGTGGGTGATCCAGTGGGTGTCACCGGCGGTGATCACCTCGGCGGCGTGGGCCGGGAGCCAAGCGATCCGGTCGGTCGGTTCGAAGTGAAAAGGGTTCCGGCTGCGGAAGATTTCGGTGCCGACGTAGTCGGGGCGCGGGCCGATCAGCAGATACCAGGCGTCGCCGTGACGCAGCACGAACGGGGATTCGGTATTGCCCGCGCCGGTGCCGGTGGTCGGGTCGGCGTAGGCGACGCGGCGATCGCTCCAGTGCAGCAGGTCGATGCTGGTGCGGTAGGCGACCACGTGGTTACCGCCGCGCGGAGTGGAATTCGCGCAGTAGTACATGACCCACCGGTCGCCGACGCGCAGCACCATGGGGTCACGGGCGTCGTAGCCGTCACGGAAGACCGGGGTTCGTGGGTGGCGGGTCCAGGTGACCAGGTCCGGGGAGGCGGCCAGGCCCATTCCCGTTGCGGTGCGGTCGATTCCGCCGCCGTCGTAGAACATGAAGTAGGTGCCCGCGTCGTGCACGACGAACGGAGCCCACAGGTGGGTTTCACCGTAGCCCGGAGCCACCGACAGCACCGGCGGGTGTTTGGTCCACGGCCCGTGCAGATCCGCGGCGGACGCGTGCGCGAACTCGGTCTCGTCGAACGGGTCCGCCGGTTCCGGGTGGGTGATGCCGAACAGATGCCACCGCGCGTCCGGCCCGCGGATCACGGTGTGATCGTTGATGTACCAGCGCCGACCGGGCTCGCTCGGGTCGTAGATGTGCCGGAATTCGCCCGCCCGCACCTGCCGTCGCACAGCCCCTCCAAGTAGGACACGAATGGTCCTAGTTGCCTCGCATACTGGGAAACATGCGAGAACTGTCGTTGCGAACTCTAAACCGCACCCTGCTGCTGCGTCAGCGGTTGACCGAACGGGTCTCGATGCCTGCCGCCGACCTGATCCGGCAGCTGATCGCGGTTCAGGGGCAGGACGCCAACTGGCCGTACATCGGGCTGTGGACGCGGCTCACCGACTTCCGCAACGAGCAGTTGAGTGAGCTGATCGAGCAGCGAAGCGTGGTGCGCGCCACCATGATCCGCCGCACCGTCCACCTCGCGCACGCCGACGATTACCGCTGGCTCTACCCCACCGTGCGTCCCGACAGTGCCGCGGCCTTCAACACGGCCTGGTTCCGCGACGATCTGGCGGGCCTCGACGCCGCCGAATTGGCCACCGCCGGAAAGGAACTCCTCAGCGGCCGCACCCTGCCCCGCCGCGAATTGGGCCGCGCACTCGCCGATCGTTTCCCGCATCGCGACACCGCCAAGTTGGTTCACGCTCTGGGCCATCTGCATCCGCTGGTCCACGACTCGGCGGCCGGTGCGTGGGGTGCCTGGCGCGGCCGTTCCGTCGCGGTCTCGCTGGCCGAGGACTGGCTCGCCGCGCCCCTGTCCCCCGGCCCGCAGGCCGAAACCATGGTCCTGCGGTACCTCGCGGCCTTCGGTCCGGCCACCGTCGCCGATATCCAAGCCTGGTCGGGAACCACCCGCCTGGCCCCGGTCGTCGAGCGCCTCCGCCCCGACCTCCGCACGTATCGGGACGACTCCGGGCGCGAACTCTTCGATGTCCCCGATGCTCCCATCGCCGACCCTGACCTGCCGGTTCCGGTGCGGTTCCTGCCCGCGTTCGACAATGCCCTACTGGCGCACAAGGACCGCCGTCGCGCGATCAGCGACGAGGATCGGGCCCGCATCGCGAAGATCGCCTCCGGTGGCGTGCCCATGTATCTGGTCGACGGATTCGTGCACGGCCGTTGGGATCTCGATGGGGAGGACATTCGAGTCACTCCCTGGCATCCTTTGTCGCGTGCCGATGAGAAGGCGGTTCGGGCGGAGGCGGAACAGCTGCTGCCAGCCATCACACCCAACTCCGAAGGCCGGGTCATCATCGAAAGCCGCTGATCAGACGCCTTCCACATCCGGTTAGCAACGTCGCAGCAATGGTACGGTTGCCGCGAATATCCGGGAGGGGAACTCATGGGCCTGAAAGTGACGCCCGCCTCGCTGACCGACGCGGCGAACACCATCGGAAAACTGCAGGACGGCATGAACGACGCCAAGGCCACGCCGCCGCTGGGCGCGAGCCGCGGCGTCGACGGCATGAAGGGTTCGGCCATCGCCGCCGCACTGGGCAAGGCGGACGCCGCCAGCTCGGTCGCCAAACAGGTGCTCAACGGGCGTTTTCAGCAGTTCTCGCAGGCCCTGTCCACCTCGGCCAAGACCTACCACGACACCGACACCGATGCGGCCACCAAGCTGTGGGCGATCGGCGAGCTGAACGACGGACAGGTCTGACCTCGTGGGCACGCCGAGCAAAGACCAGGTGCTGGCCTGGAACCCGCTGTCGCTGGCCGAGGTCGCGTCCGCCGCGAACGGCATCGTGATCACCATCGACAACGCCGCCGACACGGTGCAGCGCACCATCCACAACCTCGACTGGTCCGGCGGCGCGGCCACCGCCGCCCTCGGCCGCGCCGACCACGAATACACCCAGATCAAGGCCGTCGCCACGGCGTATTTCACCCTGGCCGACGCCTGCTCCCAAGCGTATTCGGCCATGCAGCCGATCATTTCGGACCTGCAATCGAGCGTGAAGGCCCTCGAAGCCGACAGCTACACCGTCGACCAGGACTTCACCGTCCACGACACCAAGAACGACAAGGCCCGCGCCGACACCGCGAAAAACGACACCATCCGACTACAGGCGCTGGCCGAATCTTTGGGCACCAGCGACGACACCTGGGCCGCCGAGATCACCACCGCCATCGCCGACATCGAAAAACTGGCACCCGTCACCAAGGTCGACAACACCTTGATCGGCCTCCTCACCGGCGGCCTCCAACAACCACCCCAGGACGCCTTCAACCCCGCCCTCGCCGCAGTGAAACTCCACGACGGCATCCCCGTCTCCACCGAAGGCCCCGACGGCAGCCGCCTCACCCTCACCCCCAACCCCGACGGCACCATCACCACCGCCCAATCCACCGTGGGCCCAGACGGTGTAATCACCACCAAAACCCACACCGGCCCCGGCGGCCCCGAAACCACCTCGGTCTCCACCCCACGCAACGACGGCACCGGCACCATCGACACCGTCACCACCGCCCCGGACGGCAACACCTCCCGCACCGTCTCGACGCCGAAGGGCGACGGCCGCATCAGCACCCGCCCGGTCTCCACCGACGGAACACTGGGCCCCGAAACCCTTTCCAGCCCTTTGGGAAACGGTGCCACCCTCACCGAAATCCCTGGCGCGGACGGCAAATCCGTCACCAATGTCCTCACTCGCCCGGACGGCTCCACCAACACCCAAACCTTCGCCATCGGCCCCGACGGCAAACAACAGCTGATTGCCATGGCCGACTCGCGAGGCACACGGTCCACTCAGGAACCGGACGGATCCATCTACACCCAGTACGCCGACGGCAAATCGGCTATGACCACCACACAACCCGACGGCAAGGTAGTCACCAGATTCAGCGATGGATCCGTGCTCGGATCTCCTGCCCCGGCGCCGGGACAGCCGAGCCTGGTGGCGTGGGATTCAGTGAAATCCTGGACGGGCAAGCAGTTCGGTGAGTTCTGGGACTCGACAACCGGCACATTCAGAGAGCATCCCGGCGCTATCACGACCGGTATCGTCGCCGACGCGGCTGGAAAGCAGATCGACCTCTCGAGCCAATCCATGGCGCAGCGGGCTCAGATACTCTCCCGGACGTCCGATGACGCCCTGACGAACATGGTCACTCAATTGGAAGCCGGCGACCCCGCCGCCGGGCGCAGTGCGGTCACCGCTGTCAGCACCGCCGATGATGCGGCAAACCTGGCGGCAAGGGCCGAAACACTAGGAAAGATCAGCAAATTCGGTGGACCCGTCGCCAGCGCCGGACTCGCGGCCTATGTCAATTGGCAGGACTGGGAACACGGGAAGCCCGCACCGGCCGCGATCGCGAATGCGGTGGGCACCACAGCCGGCGATATCGGCGGCGCATGGGCGGGTGCGGCGCTCGGCGCCCAGGTCGGGCTGATCGGCGGCCCCTTCGCAGAGGTCACTGTCCCAGTCTTCACCGTGCTGGGTGCGGCGGCAGGCGGTTGGTTCGGCGGCTCTCTGGGCGGCTGGGCGGCAGAAAAACCATTCGACAACTGACACTTCGAGGTAGGTACGCATGCACGTTCCTTGGCCCACTGAATTCGGCAGGTCGCCTCGGTGGCCGATCGCCGCAATCCTCATGTTCGGTGCAGCCTCGGTGTACTACGCAGCGATCACTGTCGGTGGACTGTCCGCCGGAGACGGTGGCCGGGCTCTGTTCGGACTATCGGGATTGCTGGTTTCGGCGTTGTTCGTGGTGCTGGGTGCCCTCCGCCTACGCCCACACCGGCCCACCTCCGCAGGTCGAATCCTGCTCGAACACAATGAGAACGGCGGGACCTCGGTTGCCGTGCCCGCATCGCGCTCGTCTTTCGTTCTGGGCTCGCTCCTGAGCCTGTTCGGTGGTGTTTTCCTGCTGATGATGGCAATCACCCGAATCGCCTCCCACTCGAGCGGTTCCGCGCAGGCCGCGCGCCTACTGCTGGCCGTGCCATTGTTGGCCGCTGCGATCGCCGCGATCGCAGTCGCGGCACTACTGGCGGCGGTACTGCGTGTCCCACGTCGACTCGTTTTGTCCGAGCAGGGCGTTCATCAGAACAACGGCGCGCTGGACCAGTACCTCCCGTGGGCCGCGATCGCCGAGGTGGAACCGGTCCGAGCTGACCCCACCGGTACCCGCTCGAAACGACGTATCCCGATGGTGCTGCTGCACCCGACCATCCCATCGGACATCGCGATTCTGTGGCGGTTCCGGTGGTTCCGGCAACGCACCTTCCTCGATGCGATCTCCATCCAGCCTGTCACCTACCCGGTCGACGGCGGATTGCTCTACTACACGCTCCGCTTCTACTGGCAGCACCCGGAATTGCGGCACGAGCTTGGGTCCGACGGGGCGATCGAGCGGATGCGGCGTGGGGATGTAGTGGGCTGAAACACAGCCGAGTTCCGTGGCCGGACGAATTCGGCAAGCCGCCATCGTGGCCGATCGCCGCAATGCGGATGTTCGGTTCTGGCTCTGTGTTCTACACGGCGGATCACTAGGCAGATAGGCGGAGAAACCATTCAGATGACGACACCAGGAAATCACTCGGATAACAGCACCGGCCCTGATTCGGTCCCGTGGCCAGATGAATTCGGGCGCGCCAGACCGCGGTTCCCCACCGTGGCGGCAACCATGTTCGCCTGCGCGGCGGTCTATTTCGCGATCGCGATGATTGTGGCACTTGCCGCCGGGCAGTTGCTGCGATTCGTGCTCGATGTGGGCGGGCTGGTCTTCGCGGGTGCCGCTGCGATTGTCCTCGTCGAACGGCTGCGACCGCGCAGGCCACTCACCTCGGGCACTGTCTCGATGGAGTCCGGCTCCGACGGCACTGCGGCGGTGGCCATTCCGATGAGTCGGCTGCTCGGCATCGCACTACCGACCGCATTTCTCGGCGGCGCGGTATTCATGGTCGCCCTCGCCATCGTGCGGATGACGGACCATCCGAACGACTCGGTACACCCGATCCGAGTGGTGACCAGCCTGTTCCTGATCGTCGTCGCACTCACCTGCCTGGCCATGGGCATGCTCATGGCGGCAGTGAGCCGAGTTCCACGCCGACTGGTGATGTCCGAGAACGGGATTCACCAGAACAATGGCTCGCTGGATCAGTATGTGCCGTGGTCGGCGATCGCCGCGATCGTGCCCACCGAAGCAGATCCGACGCAGGGTCGATCACGCCGACGAATTCCCATGGTCCTGATCGAGCCGAACACCGCATCGGATATCACTGTGCTGTGGCGGTTTCGGTGGTTCCGCCAGCACACCTTCCTGGATGTGATCTCGGTGCAACCGACTGCCTACCCGGTGAACGGCGGCCTGCTCTACTACACACTCCGCTTCTACTGGCAGCATCCGGAATTGCGACACGAACTCGGGTCCGATGCCGCGATCGAACGGATGCGGCGGGGCGATGTGATGGGGTGATCGTGCCCCGCCGCTGGGTGCGGTTCTAGTGCTGGTCGACCAGGGCGGTGTGGAGGTCGTCGAGCTCTTCCTGCGAAAGGCCGTTGGCCAGTAGCCATTTGGCTGCGCCGCCGTGGTCGGCGTGGAGGTTTTCCAGGAAGCCGAGCATTACCTGGGGGGTGATGGCGAGGATGCCGGTGTTGGCGGCGGGGAGGCCCTCGTAGGAGGGGAGGGCGTTGAGGCGGTCTCGGACTTTTTGCATGCGTTCGTTGGTGAGGATGTAGTCGGTGGCGATTTCTTCGGCGGGGACGCCTACGGCGTCGAGGAGGACTGCGGCCAGGACGCCGGTGCGGTCTTTGCCTGCGGCGCAGTGGAAGAGGACCGAGCGGGCGGAGGGGGTGATGATCAGGCGGACCGCGGCGACTATGTGGTCGCCGCTGCCTGCCAGGAGTTGGCCGTAGAGGTCGGTCAGGTCTACTCGGGTCTTGTCGGGGACCAGATCCCTTGCCGCGAGGGAGGACTGGGGGGATTTGCGGATGGGGAGGTTGGCGATTTCGACGGGGGCTTCGGAGATCAAGCCGTAGCCTTCTCGTTCGACTTCGTCGGGCAACCTCAGGTCGATCACCGTGCGCAGGTGCAGGTCGTCGACCAGGTGGGAGAGGTCTTCGGGGGTGGCCTGCTGCAGGGTGCTGGAGCGGAAGACCACGCCGAAACGGGTTGTGCCGCCGCCGATTACGGGGAGACCGCCGAGGTCGCGGACGTTGTCGATCTGGGCGAAGTCTACCCAGCGGGGGGTGTCAGTGGGCACGGCCGGCCGCCGCTTCCTCGGCGCGGGTGAGACCGCACAGGCCGATCAGGTCTTCGTGGAGTTCGAACCAGACGGTGTGGTAACTGTCCATGATGGGGCGGGCCACGTAGGTGTGGTCGCCCTCGGCGATGCGGTCGACGGCGCGGTCGAGGCGGTCGAGGTAGCGCGACAGGCGGGGGGCCGTGCGGCCGAGGCTCGCGATCAGATCGCGCAGGCTCTGGTGGGTTGCGTTGAGGCGGGCCAGGACCGAGGCGTCGTAGTCGGGGTCGCCGTGGTCGTTGACGGTGGCCGGATCCTTCATCTGCCAGTCGGTGATGATCACCTTGAGGTCGGCGTTGTAGACGCAGAACTCGTGGTAGGCGGTGGTCAGGGCGGCGGCGTCGACGGTTGCGCGCTCCTCTTCGAGCAGCTGCGCGAGGCGCGGGCGGCCCTCGGGGGTGAGACGGAAACCAGCGGGCGTGGTGGCGCACAGGCCCGTGGCGACCAGCTGCTCACAGCAGGCGGCGACCTCGGCGGCGTCGGCGAACAGGCTCAGTGCCAGGTTGTCGGCGTTCACCCGGCCCTTGATGCCGACCAGGCGCAGCACGGCCAGCTCTGTCACCGGGCCGTCTACGGAGACCTCCTCCTGCACAACGCTTTCCGGTGCGGCGGTGCGCTCTTCGAGGCGGGCGGCCAGCTGCTCGCCGGGGACACCCGCCCACTTGCCGAGCTGTGCGATGTCGTCGAGGACGCTCTGCTCGACCGGCTTGGCGGTGACCTCACCGGCGAGCACCAGACCGGCGCCGCCGTCCACCGTCACCGTGCGACCGGTCAGCGCGGCGACCACGCCGGGACCGCAACCGACCACGCACGGGCGGCCGAGCTCGCGGCTCACCAGCGCGGCATGCGAAGTGGTGCCACCCAATTCGGTGACGATGGCGCGGGCGGCGATCATGCCGTGCAGATCGTCGGGGCTGGTGGTGGGACGCACCAGGATGACATCCTCGCCCGCCTCGGCACGTGCCTCGGCCTCGTCGGGGTCGGTGACCACGATGCCGGAAGCCAGTCCGGGACAGGCGGATTCGCCGCGAGCGAGCGGCTCCTGACCGCCGGTCTCGCTGGAGGCCGGGCGCAGCACGTCGCGCACCTGATCGGCGGTGACGCGGTCCAGGGCCTCGTCGGCCCCGATCAGGCCCTCCTCGACCATGGCGACCGCCGCCCGCACCGCGGCGCGCGCGGAACGCTTGGCCGGACGCGACTGCAACAGCCACAGCACCCCGGATTCGACGGTGAACTCGACATCCTGGATATCGCGGCCGTCACGCTCCAGCAGCTGCGCGGCGGCGATCAGCCGCTCGTGCACTGCGGGCTGGGTGCGGGCCAGCTCGTCGAGCGGGCGCGGGGTGAGACGGCCGGACACCACGTCCTCGCCCTGACCGCCGACCAGCCACTCGCCGTACACCGGACCGTCGCCGGTGTTCGGGTTGCGGCTGAAAAGCACTCCGGTACCGGAGGATTCGTCGAGATTGCCGAACACCATGGCCTGCACGGTGACCGCGGTGCCGAGCGTGTCCGGCAGTCCGCGATGCGCGCGATAGGTCTTGGCGCGCGGGGAATCCCACGACCGGAACACCGCCTCGACCGCGCCGCGCAACTGCTCCCACGGATCGGCCGGGACGACGCCGTTCGCGTCGGCGAGCACGGTCTCGCGGTACTGGTGCACGAAACGGGTGCGGGTGTCCTGCGCGTAGTCGGGGTTGCGGGTCTCGGTGGCCAGCGCCTGCTGCACCGCATCGGTCATGCCGAGGTTCAGGACGGTGTCCATCATGCCGGGCATGGAGATCGCGGCACCGGAACGCACCGACACCAGCAGCGGACGATCCGGCGAACCGAAACGGCGGCCGGTGCCGCGCTCGATCATGGTGATGCCGTCGAGCACCTGCGCCCAGATCTCCTCGGCGATCACACCGCGCTCGGTGTAGTCGGCCCAGCCGTCGGTGGTGATCACGAACGCGGGCGGCACCGGCAAACCCAGCGCCCGCATGTGATCGATGCTCCACGCCTTGCCGCCGATCTTGTCCCGGGACAACCCGCAGGCGCCGTCGAGTTCGACGACGGTCACCGCGGCGCCCGCATCGACGGATCGCTGCTCGAGCTCCGCTCCGGCCGTCATGTCACTCCTTAGAGGTCGAGGATTCATTTCGCTCTCCAGCACTCCGCCGCCACTCCGGACGGCCCGCCGGGCCACATCCCGTCCCCCCACGGGACCACATGTATCGAGGGTGCCGCGTGGCCCGGCCCACACCCAACCCCCATCCCGATGACCGGAACCACCAGCGGTCATAACTGGACATCCGCCCGCAACCAGGCACGGCCGGTCACTGGGATGGCACGGTCGAAATGTGCTTCGGAACAGGCTCGGTGGGGCAGGATGGGCGGATGGATCGGCGGCACTCGGTGGCCACGGGCGGCACTGCGGCGGGCGGGCCGGTAACCACCATTCCGGCGTTGGTGGCCGACCGGGCTCGGCGATATCCGGACGCGTTGGCGGTGGCCGGACCGGGCGGACGACTCACCTACGCCGAGCTCGCCGAGGAGGTGGCGGCGGCCACCCGGGCGGCCATGGCCTCGGGTATCGAGGTCGGCGACCGGATCGGGATGTGGGCGCCCAACAGCGTGCGCTGGATCGTGACCGCGCTCGGAATGCTCGGCGCGGGAGCCACTCTGGTGCCGATCAGCACCCGGCTGCGCGGCGCGGAGACCGCGGACGCGCTGGCTCGCAGCCGCGTCAGAGCCGTGTGCACGGTGCAGGATTTCCTGGGCGTCGACTATCCGGGGATGCTGGGCGAATTCGGCGGCGCGCTACCGGATCTCGAACATCTGATTCTGCTCGACGACGCGCGCGGAGAAGGCTCGCCGCACTGGGACACCAGCTCGTGGGCGGGATTCCTGGCCCCCGGCACCGTGATCGCGCCGCAGAGCGCCTACGAGCGGATGGCCGAGGTGAAACCCGATGCCGTCTGCGACATCCTGTTCACCTCCGGCACCACCGGTGCGCCCAAGGGGGTGCTGGCCACGCATCAGCAGACCCTGGAGGTGTTCTCGCTGTGGGCCGACGCCGTGACACTGCGGCCCCGCGACCGGTATCTGCTGGTCAACCCGTTCTCGCATACCTTCGGATACAAGGCGGGCATCCTGGCCTGCCTGCTGCGCACCGCCACCATGATCCCGATGGAACGCTTCGACACGGTGCGGGCATTGCAGCTGGTGGAGGCCGAACGGGTCACCGTACTGGCCGGTCCCCCAACGCTTTTCAGTGACCTGCTGGCCGCCGACCACGGCGATTACATTCTCGGCTCGCTGCGGCTGGCGGGCACCGGCGGCGCACCCGTCCCGGCCGAATTGGTGAAACGCATCCGCGACGAGCTTCGGGTCCCGCACGTGTTCACCGCCTACGGACTGACCGAATCGGTCGGCGTGGTATCGGTCTGCCCGCCCGACGCGCCAGCCGAACTCATCGCGGACACGGTCGGAAAACCGTTGTCCGGCACCGAGGTCCGCATCGTCGACCTCGAGGGCAAACCGGTCGAGCCGGGTGCGACCGGCGAGATCACCGTGAAAGGCCCGAACGTCATGTTCGGCTACCTCGACGACCCGCAAGCCACCGTCGAAGCCATCGACGCGGACGGCTACCTGCGCACCGGCGACATCGGCAGCCTCGCCGAGGACGGCTACCTGCGCATCACCGACCGGCTCAAGGACATGTTCATCGTCGGCGGCTTCAACGCCTACCCGGCCGAAATCGAACGAATCCTGCTGCAACACCCCGACATCCGCGATGTGGCCGTCATCGGCGTCCCCGACGACCGGCTGGGCGAGGTGGCCCGCGCGGTGATCGTCCCCACCGACGGCAGCACCCCCGACCCGGCCGACATCATCGCCTGGGCGCGTACCCACCTCGCGACCTACAAGGTCCCGCGTGACGTGGTCGTCACCGACGCGCTCCCCCGCAACACCGGCGGCAAGATCCTCAAACACCTGCTCCGCGACCGAAATTGACCATCACGTAGCCGACGAACAACGGCAGCCCCGCACCCGAGGGCGCGAGGCTGCCGTCCGCCCGAGCTGCGCGGTGCCCGGACACGAATACGGTTCTACCGCAGCCCACTCCGGCATCGACAGCAGAAATCCACTGACTGGTGGGTAATCAACGTCGGAGCCCCACCTACCCTCGGTCCGTGCCCGGTGCGGAACGCACCGGGCACGGGAGCTCCCGAGAGCTGGGTTAAATCTCTTTGCGCATCTGCGCGGTCAGGGGCTTCATGTAGCCGCTGCCGAGCACGCGGCGCATGATGTTCATGGCCTTGGCGTCCTTGCCGATCAGGATGAGCGGCTTGTTCTTCCGGATGCCGTCGACGATGGTCTTGGCGCAGTCCTCGGGGCTGGTCTGGGCCAGGCGGTCGAAGTTGGCGGCCAGGTCGTCGCGGTCGCGGGTGGCGGCAGCGCGGGCCTTCCAGGCGATCTCGGTCTTGATCATGCCGGGGTGGACGCTGGAGACGCCCACGTTGTATCCGGCGATGATCATTTCCTGGCGCAGCGCGTCGGTCAGCGCGTGCATGGCGTACTTCGAGGAGCTGTAGCCCGCCTGGCTGGGGCAGGCCACCAGGCCGAACATGCTGGAGACGTTCGCGAAATGCCCGTCACCGGAGGCGATCACGTGCGGCAGGAACGCCTTCACGCCGTGCATGGTGCCCCAGAAGTTGATTCCGAAGATCCACTCCAGGTCCTCCCAGGAGACTTCCTCGATATTGGCGGTCAGCGAGACACCGGCATTGTTGATGACGATATTGACCTTGCCGAAATCCGCGGCCACCTCGTCGGCGTGCGCGTAGACGGCGGCGCGATCGGTCACGTCCAGCTTGTAGGCGCGGGCCTTGGCGCCGACCTTCTCGCACAGCGCCGCGGTCTCGGCGACATTGTCGAAATTGCGCCCGGACAGCGCCAACTGAGCGCCGTTGCGTGCCAGCTCCAGGGCCACGGCCCTGCCGATGCCCGCTCCCGCGCCGGTGATGACGGCGACTTTGCCGCGGAAGTCCTTCATGGGTTTTTCCTTACTGAGAGGTGAAGCCGCCGTCGGCGACGAATTCCGAACCGGTGCTGTAGGAGGAGTCATCGGAGAGCAGGAACAGCACCAGGTTGGCGAGTTCCTCGGGCCGGGCCGGGCGGGCGATCGGCTGATTGGCGGCGATGTTCGCCGACCGCGCCGACGCCGACACCATCTCGGTGGCCACGATGCCGGGATGCACGGAGTTGACGCGGACGTTGTCGACCGCGAATTCCTGTGCGGCCGTTTTGGTCATGCCGCGCACCGCCCACTTGGAGGCCACGTACCCCAGGATGTTGGAGTAGCCGATCAGGCCGCCGGTGGAGGAGATATTCACGATCGAACCGACGCCGGCGCGGCGCATGGAGCCGATCACGGCCTTCATGCCGAGGAACACCCCGACCTGGTTGACGTCGATCACCTTGCGGTAGTCGGCTTCCGAGAGCTTCTCGATGCCGTCGACGTGCACGATGCCCGCGTTGTTGACCAGACCGGAGACCGGCCCGAAGACCGCCTCGGTGCGGGCGACGACGTCGTTCCACGCCGCCTCGTCGGTCACGTCGAGCGGGAGAAACATTGCGGCGTCACCGATTTCGGCGGCCAGGGCCTGTCCGGCGTCGCTCAGCACATCGGTGATGACCACCTTCGCGCCCTCGGCGGCCAGCTTGCGGGCGAAGGCCGCGCCCATGCCACGCGCACCGCCGGTGACGATGACGACCTTGGAATCAACGCGTCCCATGTCAGTTCTCCTGTGCGGCAGAGACTTTGCGGGCATTGCGCTTGACCGGGGCGGCCGCGACGGCCTCCGGCTCGGCGTCCGATCGGGCCTCCGGCTCCGCGTCCAGCTCGGCGAGATGGTTGGCGGCGATGAAACCGAACACCATGGCGGGTCCGATGGTCGCACCGGCACCGGCGTAGTCGTTGCCCATCACCGCGGCGGAGTTGTTGCCCGCCGAGTAGAGGCCGGGGATGACCGCGCCCTGCTCGTTGAGCACGCGGGCGTGCTCGTCGGTGACCAGGCCGCCCTTGGTGCCCAGGTCGCCCGGCACCATCTCGACCGCGTAGAACGGGCCGCGCTCGAGCGGGGCCAGGGTCGGGTTGGGCTTGACGGTGGGGTCGCCGTAGTAGCGGTCGTAGGCGGAGTCGCCGCGCAGGAAGTCCTCGTCGCGACCCTTGCGGGCGAAGCCGTTGAAGCGCTCGACGGTGGCAGCCAGCTTGTCGGCGGGGACGCCCAGCTTCTCGGCCAGCTCGGCAAGAGTGTTCGCCTGCTTGATGATTCCGGCGTCGAAGTACTTCTGGGGCAGCGGCCGCTTGGGGAAGTTGCCCAGGAACAGGTACCGGTCGCGGAAGTTCTGGTCGAAGATGAAGTGCGCGGGAATGCTGCCCGGCACCTTCTTCTCCTCTTGGTACATGGTGTGCACGACGTTCACGTAGGGCGCGGATTCGTTGACGAAGCGCTCACCGGCGGCGTTGACCACGATCGCGCCGGGCTGCGAACGCTCGGCCAGCATGAAGAACGGCGGGCCGTCGGGGTTGCGCACGGACGGGCCCCACCAGGCGTCGTCCATGAGATCGACTGCGGCACCGGCATGCTGGCCCGCGACGATGCCCTCGCCGACGTTCTCGGTCGCGCCGACGGTCCAACCGGTGTTCTGCGGGCCGTCGATGTACTGCTCACGCATCTCGAGGTTGTGCTCGAAACCGCCCGCGGCCAGCACCACACCGCGCCGGGCCTTGATGGTGACCGGGCGGCCCTCGTGCTCGGCGCGAATGCCGACGACGGCGCCGTTCTCGACGATCAGCTCGGTGAGCGGGGTGTTGAGCCACACCGGCACGCCCGCCTCGCGCAGCGACAGCCACAGTCGGGCGGCCAGCGCCTTGCCCAGACTCAGCGGCAGCGCGCCCTTGACCAGGTTCAGCGCGGTCTTCGCGCCGACCTTCATGGCGGTCTTCTTGCCGTTCCAGGTGCGCGCGATCATGTTCAGGTCGTGGAAGTCCTTGACCGTGATGGCGATGCCCTTGGGTGCGGACATGGTCGGCTGGTTGATCTTGTGCAGATCGCCGCCGAGCAGTCGGCCGTCGATCGGCTTGGGCTCGATGCTGCGGCCCTGCGCCAGCCCGCCCGGATACTCCGGGTGGTAGTCGGAATAGCCGCGGTCGTAGGCGAACTCCCAGTACTTGGAGCGGGCGCCGATGTAGCGGAACATCTCCGGGCCCTGATCCAAGAACGCGCGCTGCTTGGCCTCCGGAACCCGGTCGCCGACAACGGCTTTCAGGTAGGTGCGGGCCATCTCGGGGCTGTCGGGGACGCCCTCGGCCTGCAGCACCGGGTTGTTGGGCACCCAGATGCCGCCGCCGGAGCGCGCGGTGGAACCGCCGAACAGGCGGCTCTTCTCGATGAGGGTGACCGACAGGCCACGGTAGGCGGCGGTCAGCGCGGCGGTCATGCCCGCCGCACCGGAACCC
Organism: Nocardia sp. NBC_00511; assembly: GCF_045161165.1. Classification (NCBI taxonomy): domain Bacteria; kingdom Bacillati; phylum Actinomycetota; class Actinomycetes; order Mycobacteriales; family Nocardiaceae; genus Nocardia; species Nocardia sp. NBC_00511. Next base: position 128,131 of record NZ_CP107849.1, on the reverse strand, counting down.
ACGACAACGACGTCGAATTCGAATTCCATGTAATCGATTCCTTAATAGCCGCAGCTGGTCAACATGCCGCCGTCGACGACGAATTCGCCGCCCGTGCAATAGCTCGAGGCGTCCGAGGCCAGGAACAACGCCACCTCGGAGACCTCGACCGGCTGACCCCAGCGCGGAATGGGCAGTTCGGAGAAGAAGGTGTTGCCGTCCACCCCGGACGCGCCCGCCACGGACGCGGTCATGGGGGTGGCGATACCGCCGGGATGAATCGAGTTCACCCGGATACCCGAGTGACCCAGCTCCCGCGCGGCCGACTTGGTGAGCCCGCGCAACGCGAATTTGCTTGCGCTGTAGGCGGATAGACCGGATGCACCCACGAAGCCCTCGACCGAGGAGACGTTCACGATGGACCCGCCACCGGCGGTGGTGAGCGCGGGCGCGGCCGTCTTGATGCCGAGGAAGGCACCGGTCACGTTGATGTTCATGATGGTGTTGAACTCGTCCAGGCTCATCTCCAGGATGCGCTTGAACCGCAGAATGCCCGCGTTGTTGACCAGTACGTCCAGCTTGCCGAACCGGGTGGCGGCCGCGGAAACCGCCGCCTGCCAATCGCTTTCGCTGGTGACGTCGTGATGCAAGTAGTGCGCGGCATCGCCGATCTCGGCCGCCAGGGCCTTGCCCTCGTCGTCGAGCACGTCACCGAAGACCACCCGCGCGCCCTCGGCCACGAACCGGCGCACATGCTCCGCGCCCATGCCCCGAGCGCCACCGGTGACCAGTGCCACCTTCCCGTCCAGCTGTCCCACCGATTCCCGTCCTTCCTCAGCGTGTCAACCGACGCTAAGTCCGTATGCGGAATACCGGCACGGTGTGGTCCCGACCACTGAGACAACCGAATGACCTGAGGCTATGGGTGCAGAAGTATTCCGGTTAGGCATAAACGCCCGGACGGGCGCGAACCATGGCGGCAAGGAGCCGGAGTGAAGTTCTCGATGATCTTCGAGGCGCAGATGGCCGACCCCACCGCCGCCCACGAAGCCCAGGTGCTGCGCGACTGCGTCGAGCAGGCGGTGCTCGCCGATCAGGTCGGGTTCGACACCGTGTGGGCCGTCGAACACCACGGGCTCAAGTGGTACGCGCACATGAGCGCACCGGAGATCTTCCTGACCTGGGTGGCCGCGCAGACCTCGCGAATTCGCATCGGGCACGGCGTGGTGTGCATGCCGTTCAACTTCAACCATCCGGTGCGGGCGGCCGAACGCGCCGCCATGCTCGACGTGCTGTCGGGCGGACGGTTGAACCTGGGCGCGGGACGGGGCGCGACCGCCGTCGAAACCTCCATGTGCGGCGTCGATCCCGAGCGCACACAGCAGGAGGTGGAGGAATCGCTGCGGATGATCGCCGCGGCCTGGCAGGACCCGGACGGCGAATTCGAGTACCACGGTGAGCTGCTCGATATCGGGCCGCATCATCTGCTGCCGCGACCAGTGCAGCGACCGCATCCGCCGCTGTTCATGGCGTGCACCAGGAAGGACACGCTGCGGCAGGCGGCCGAGTACGGAATCGGTGCTCTGGTACTGGGTTTCGCGGGGATCGAGGAGATCGCCGAGTTGCGGCGCATCTACGACGAGGCCATCGCGGCCCGCACCGGGGAACGGTTCGTGTCCACCGTCGTCAACGATCATTTCGCGGCACTGTGCCCGACCATCGTCCTCGACGATCGCGAGCGGGCCCGGCGGATCGGGGCGCGCGGGCAGCGGTTCTTCGCGCAGTCCATCAAGTACTACTACGGCGCGGGACCGGTGCCCGACGAAGCCGTGGACCCGGCCGCCGACGAAATGGCGAGAATGCGGGAAGCCGCCGACGAACACGTCGCCTACCTGCACGAAGCCAAGATTCCGGTGAAGACCGGGGCCACCGCCATCTTCAATACCGAGCACGCCTACGGCACCGCCGAGGACGCCATCGCCTACGTCGAGCGACTGGCCGCCGCCGGGGCCGACGAGATCCTGTGCCTGATCCAGATGGGCACGGTGCCGCAGGAAGCGTGCCTGGAAACCATTCGGCAGTGGGGCGAGAAGGTCATCCCCCACTTCCGTGACAGCCGACCATCGCGAGAACCAGTAGTGCCGAACGAAAGAGAAGGAAGTCGAAATGGCTGATCTGACAGGCAAAGTCGCCCTGATCACCGGGGCCGCGCGCGGCCAGGGCGCGGCCGAGGCCCGACTGTTCGTCGAGCAGGGCGCGCAGGTGGTCATCACCGACGTGCTCGAGACCGAGGGCAAGGAGCTCGCCGAATCCCTCGGCGACGCCGCCACTTTCGTGCGCCACGACGTCACCGACGCCGACAGCTGGGAGGCCGCGGTCAACGCCGCCGTCACCACCTTCGGCAAGCTGGACGTGCTGGTCAACAATGCCGCCATCTACATCATGAAGCCGCTGATCGAGACGAGTGCCGATGAGCTGGAACGGATTCTGAAGGTCAACCTGGTCGGCGCGTTCCACGGCATCAAGGCCGTACTGCCCGCCATGACCGCGGCCGGTGGCGGGTCCATCGTCAATATCTCCTCGCAGGCCGGGCTCGAGGGTCTGATGAACCACGCCGCCTACGGGTCCTCCAAGTGGGGGCTGCGCGGGCTGTCCAAGATCGCCGCACTGGAGCTGGGCCCCAGCCAGATTCGCGTCAACTCGGTACACCCCGGACCCATCGCCACCCCGATGGTCCCGTACCTGACCACCGGCCCGGGCAGCTTCCCGACCCTGCCGCTGGAGCGCTCCGGACTGCCCGAGGAAGTGGCCGAACTCGTCGCCTTCCTCGCCTCCGACGCCGCCGCCTACATCACCGGCGCGGAAGTGACCGTCGACGGCGGTCTGGCCGCGGGCAAGTTCATTCCGCGCGGCATGTAACCACCACACCACCACCCGAGGAACCGCGATGACCCTCTCCCCCGAATGGCGAACCTTCACCGACGCGGCCAGCGCCGCCTTCCCCGCCCTCGGCACCGAGGTGCTCGACGCCGCGGACGCGCGGGCCTTCCTGGCCGCGCGCTCCGCGCCTCCGGTGGAGCCGATACCGGTTGCGGGAGTGGAGGACTGGCTGGTACAGGGACCGGAGGACGCGCCCGAGGTGCCGGTCCGGATCTACCGGCCGCTCGACGCGGAAGCGGTTCCCGGCGTGGTGGTCTTCTATCACGGTGGCGGATTCGTGCTGTGCGGCTTGGACTCTCACGATCGCTTCTGCCGGACCATGGCCAACGCGGCCGGGGTCATCGTGGTGTCGGTCGACTATCGCCGCGCGCCGGACACCCGGTTTCCCGGTGCGGCGCAGGACGCCTACGCGGTGCTGCGCTGGGTCGCCGACCATGCCGAATCGCTCGGCGGCGACCCGGACCGGATCGCGGTGGCCGGGGACAGCGCGGGCGGCAACCTCGCCACCGTCGCGGCGATCACCGCGCGCGACAACGGCGGACCCGACCTGATCTTCCAGCTGCTCATGTATCCGATGCTGGACCCGGCCTGCGACAGCCGTTCCTACACCGACAACGCCGACGGGTATTTCACCACCGCCTCGCACATGCGCTGGTACTGGCAGCAGTACCTCGGCAGCGACGCCGAGAAGTCCGACCCGTACGCGAATCCGATGATCGCCGACCTCACGGGACTGCCGCCCGCCCACATCGCCACCGCCGAATTCGATCCGCTGCGCGACGAAGGCGAGACCTACGGACGGTTGCTGCACGATGCCGGTGTCGAGACCGAGATCCAGCGGTGGAACGGCACCATTCACGGCTTCATGACCATGGCCTTCCACCTGCCGGAAACCCAGCGCGCCAACGCCACCGCCTTCGCGGCGTTGCGGCGGGCGCTGAGCCGCGCACCGTCCGAGGCGCGCTGAGATCCGAGAGCTGTTGCGAGCGAACGCGGGTGACGGACGGCGTTGCCGAGAATTCTCAGTCCGTTCGCAGTGTCACCGATTAGCATCACGTACGTTTCGTCCGTATTGAAGCGTCAGGAAAACTCTTGTCGGTTGCACGCATGCTCACCTCGGCGACGGGCACGGCCGCCCTCACCGCGGCCCTCTCCGTCTCCGGCGCACTAATCGCCGCCGGAACCGCCGAGGCGGCCCCGCAGTACTACGGCACCCTCGCACTGTCGCGACTGAAGAACAGCGCGGTCGCGAATACCGACAGCAGCAAGGTCGGAGCCGACGCCGCCGCAATCCGCGACTGCGCCAACTACGACTGTGAGATCGTGCTGCGTTTCGCGGACGGCTGCGGAGCGATCGCCCAGGGGGCGGACGGCAAGTGGGGCTGGGCCGCGGGAGCGAGTCTGCAAGAGGCGCAACAGAATGCCATCGCCGGACTGGGGCAGAGCGCGCCGCCGTTCCCCGACCTCGGCAGCGCCACCGCCCGCGATGCCGCCGTCATCGCTTCGGCCTGCACGCCGAACGTTCAGTAGCGATATCTTTCGACGACAATGCCCGTAAACCGCTCCGGGAGAAGCGATTCACGGGCATCGATCCGTGTTCATGGTCAGTGCGGGTAGCGAGCCTCGTAGGCGGCGCGTTCCGCCGCGCGGCGTGAGGCCCGGGCCGGGTTCTCCAAATCCGCTGGGAGACCGTGCTTGCGGAGCCGGTGCTCACGATTCATCGGCATGTAGGCGACGATGTAGAACAGGGCGAGCAGCAGGCCGAGCAGGATCACGGCCAGGCGCAGCCAGAGTTCACCCGGCAGCAGCAGGGCCAGCGCGAAGATCGGGAGCATCGGCACCAGCTGGCGCACGATGTGGCGCGGGACCGCCCAGGTTCCGGTGAGGTCGTTGCGGACCCAGTCACGCAGGTCCTCGGGCATGGTCTGCCCCAGCGTGTAGCCGAGCCATTGAACAGGGTTGGGGCGCTTCATGTCCGGAGTCCCTTCTGCGGTTCCGCCGAGGCGGCTTCGGCCAAGACCGACCGGCGGGCCGCGGTATTGACCCGGCCCAGCACATCGCGCAGCTCCTCGAGATCCGCGAGGCTCACCCCGAGCCGCGACACCACGGCGGGCGGAATCTTCTCCGCCTCGGTACGCAGTTCCCGGCCGGCCGGGGTGAGATCCACGATCAGGTTGCGCTCGTTGTGCGGATCGCGGCGGCGGGTGATGAGGCCCGCCGCCTCGAGCCGCTTGAGCAGCGGCGACAGCGTCGGCGAATCGAGTTGGATGGCCTCGCCGATGTCCTTGACCGACATCGGCGCCTCACCCCACAGCGCCAGCATCACCAGATACTGCGGGTGAGTCAGACCCATCGGCTCGAGCAGCGGGCGGTAGACCGCCAGCACCGCACGGTTGGCCACCGCCAGCGCGAAGCACACCTGCCGATCCAGCCGCAACGGGTCTTCGACCTCCGACTCCACCGGTCCGCCTCCTCGTTCGTCTTGGTTAGGACAACAATAGTTCGTGCACTAACTGTTAGTCGACGATTCGGCGAGTAATCGGGGTCACACCCCCGGGATCAGCCCTGCTGCGCGAGCTGGGCCAGACCGAGGACTCGGGCGGTGTCCATGTAGTCGCGGAACAGGCTGACCAGGCCGTCTTGCACATGAATCACGTTGACAGAGGTGCGAATCCGGGCCCGCTCGCCACCCGGGCGGGTCAGCTCGACATCGACCTCGGTGATCAGCACCTGCGGATCGAGGGTCTCGTGCACGGTGGCGTCGATGTCGTGCACCACGACACCGGACTGACCCGACCAACGACTCGCGAGGTATTCGCGGATCTGCTCCCGGCCTTCGAGCCGGACCGGCTGACCGGGGATGACGAACGGCATCTCGAAGACGGCATCGGGGGCGAGGAGCGCGACGAACGCGTCGGCATCCCGCGCGGGCAGCGCCGCAAATAGTTGTTCGACCAGTTCACGTGGGGTTCTGACGGTAGTGGACACAATGCCTCCAAAAACGGAACGTAGGACCCGCTTAGTATTCGGGGCGCGCGCCCCGGTTGTCAATGGGTGGGTAAGCTGGGCACCGTGAGCGATCGACCCCTGCGCGCCGACGCCCGCCGCAATCGCGAGCGGGTACTGGCCGCCGCCCAGGAAGCCTTTGCCGCCGAAGGCATCTCGGTACCCCTGGACGAGATCGCGCGGCGAGCGGGCGTCGGGGCGGGCACCGTGTACCGCCACTTCCCCACCAAGGAAGCGCTTTTCGAGGCCGCCATCCTGGATCAGGTCGCCAGGGTCGCCGCACGCGCCGAGGAACTCGCCACCGCCGAGGACCCGGGCCCCGCCTTCTTCGAATACCTGGAGATGCTGGTGCTGCAAGGCGGAGTCAAGCGCGACCTGGCCGACGCCCTCCGATCACAGGGCACCGACTACACCAGGACCGTCTCGCAGTCGCTGAGAATCGCTCTCGGGGAACTGCTTTCACGCGCCCAGCAGGCCGGCGCGGTCCGGCCCGGGATCAGCATCGACGACCTGCTGACCATCATCAAGGGATTCTTCAGCGCCGTGCACGAAGCCGGGGACGATCCGGGGCTGAGGGAACGCACCTTCGCCGTCATCTCCGACGGACTGCGCGCCCGCTGACCCACGCAATCCCCGCGAAACGATCGCTGAAATATTGCGGAATTAACTGAAACGCGTACGAATCGCCCGTGCACTTCGAGAATCTACGCACTATCCGTGCACCCGGATGATTTGATGCCACCATGTGCTGAACAGTTGCCCATCGGGCACCTCGGCCCGAGCCTGTTCTTCGGAGTTCTTCCATTCGTTTTCCATTCGAGTTGACGACAGGAGATCGGATTCGATGAAGCGTGCTATCCGCGCCGTCGCCCTATTGGCTGGCCTCACCTTGACCGCCTGCGGCAGCACCCCCGAACCCGGCGCCGCGCCGCAGCCTCCACCACCGCGAACACTCACCATCGGCATCAAATTCGACCAGCCCGGACTGTCCGTCAAGGGAACCGACGGCAAACCCGCCGGATTCGATGTCGACACCGCCGTCTATATCGCCGGAAAACTCGGCGTCACCCCCGACCACATCACCTGGCGTGAAGCCCGCTCCGAACAGCGCGAAGACCTGTTGAACTCCGGTGCGGTCGATTTCATCGTCGCGTCCTACTCCATCACCGCCGCCCGTCAGCAACTCGTCTCCTTCGCCGGGCCCTACCTGATGGCCGGACAGGACCTGCTGGTACGGCAGAGCGAACGCGCCATCGACCGGCCCGAGGACCTCGACGGCCGAACCGTCTGCAGCGCAGCGGGATCCACCTCCGCCGACAAGATCCGGCGCAGCTTCGCGGGCAACGTCAAACTCACCACCCGCGACACCTACACCCAGTGCGTGGGCGACCTCATCGCCGGCACCGTCGACGCCGTCACCACCGACGACGTCATCCTCGCCGGATTCGCCCACGAGCACCCCGGCATGCTGCGCCTGGTCGGACACCGCTTCACCCGCGAGCGCTACGGCGTCGGCGTCCACAAGGGCGACCTCGAACTGCAGAACCGCATCACCTCGGTGATCCGCATGATGATCGACGACGGCAGCTGGCGGCGCGCGCTCGACGCCGACCTCACCGCCAGCGGCTACCAGCCGCTGCCCGCACCCGTCGTGTTCAACGCACCCGACCAGGCCGTCGCCCCCGGCGACCCCACCACCCTCGACCCGGACCTGGTCAACGTCACCACCGCCGTGGCCGCCACCTCCAATGCCCGTGACTGGGAAGGCTTCCGGTCCCTGGTGTGCCCGGAAACCGCGGACACCATCGACGAAATCGTTTTCCAATACACGCCGCAGTACGACAAATCCCTCGGCGCGGAAATACGGAGCGCGGGCTACACCAATACCGTCACCGGGGTCACCCAGACCAACCCCAACTCGGCCACCTTCGCCTTCCACGAAGCCTTCACCAATGTGCCCGAGAAATACCGCAGCTATTTCAAGGACATCGACTACACCGGGACCATGGTGCGCCGCAACGGCTCCTGGAAACTCTGCGGGTTGGCCGCCGACTTCGTCGAACCGTGAGGCCGGCTCCCGAATAATGCGGTGCGCCGAGACGGGCGGTGCACCTACGGTGGACGGCAATCGAAAGAAAGGACAGTCCAATGTTTCCCGTCGAGCTGCGCGGCACTCGCGCGCAGACGCTCATGTGGGCCCACGAGCACGAGGTCGAACCGGCCGCACTGCAGCAGCTGCGCAATATCGCGCAACTGGAATGGGTGCACGGCGTACGGGTGATGCCGGACGTGCACCTGGGCAAGGGCGCGACCGTCGGATCGGTGATCGCCATGCGCGACGCCGTCGCCCCGGCGGCCGTCGGCGTCGACATCGGGTGCGGAATGGAGGCGGTGCGGACTTCGCTGACCGCCTCCGATCTGCCCGACAGCCTGGTATCGCTGCGTTCGCGCATCGAGGCGGCGGTGCCGGTCGGGTTCGCGGCGCACGACGACCCGGTCAACGTCAACCGGCTGAACGCGGAGATCTCCGGTCAGCGGGCCGCGGGCACCACGCTGCGGGCGGGGTGGGAGCGGTTCTGGAAGGCGTTCGATTCGCTGGATCCGGCGGTGCATTCGCGAGAGTCCAAGGCGCACAAGCAGATGGGGTCGCTGGGGTCCGGCAACCATTTTGTGGAATTGTGCATCGACACCGAACAGCACGTTTGGATCCTCCTGCACTCCGGGAGCCGCAATATCGGCAAGGAACTCGCCGAGCGGCACATGGCGGTGGCGCGGACGTTGTCGCACAACCAGGATCTCGTTGATCGCGACCTGGCCGTATTCCTGTCCGGAACACCGGAAATGGCGGCCTACCGACGCGACCTGACCTGGGCGCAGGAGTACGCTGCCCGCAACCGGGCCGTCATGCTCGCCCTGGTGTGCAAGGCCGTGCGCACCGAATTCGACGGTGTGGCCGTCGAATTCGACAAGCCGATCTCCTGCCACCACAACTACGTGGCAGAGGAGCTCATCGACGGGGTGCCCATGCTGGTCACCCGCAAGGGTGCCGTGCGGGCGGGCAAGGGCGAGCTGGCGCTGATCCCGGGCTCCATGGGAACCCGGTCGTATGTGGTGCGCGGCAAGGGAAATCCCGACTCGTTCCAGTCCGCGTCACACGGCGCGGGACGGCGGATGAGCCGCAACGCGGCCAAGCGGCAGTTCACCGTCGCCGACCTGGTGGCGCAGACCGAGGGCGTGGAGTCCCGCAAGGACGCCGGGGTGATCGACGAGATCCCGGCGGCCTACAAGGACATCGACCAGGTCATCGCCGCCCAGGGCAACCTGGTCGACGTGGTCGCGACACTGCGACAGGTGCTCTGTGTGAAGGGCTGAAGGGGTCAGCGGCGGCGGAAGGTCGCCGCTGCCCCCGAGCCGATCAGCAGGATTCCCACGATGAGCGGGAATCCTGTTTGCAGCCACTGGAACAGCGCGACGTGCATGTCATCCGACATGCCCGGGAGATCGCCGATCAGGCGGAAGGTGTCGTTCGGGAAGATGATGTGGATCAGCCCGGGTAGCACCCCCCACACCAGACCGGCGATGATCGTGCCCGGCGGCGAATAGGCCGCCAGCGCCGCCACCACCAGGAACAGGGCCGCGGCCACGATGATCTGCAAGGTCGAGCCGAGCCGATCCGACAGGTCCCCGAGAATCACCCACTGCCGATTGTTCGCGGCCCCGCGCGCGGCGAAGGCGATACCGATCGGGGTCAGGATCAACCCCACCAGCGCCCCGATCACCGTCCGCGAGACCCCACCACCCGTATTGCGAAATTGCGCCCCCGGCGGAGACCACCCCGCGGGCGACGGAAACTTCTCCGGCATCCAGTTCTCCCTGCCCAGCCCCCGGACGCCCTTCGTGCCCGGAACCTCATTGTCCGCCCGGGCACCCGTTTCCGCGCGATCTTGACCCCACCGCAATCCAGTCGCCGCCTACCGCCTCCCTACAGCGCAAATGTTTGTCCTGTTGGGAGGATTTGCACCGTTGACTGCGGGGCGAGATCGGCTGCGGCAGCACGGAAATGCTCCGCACCCGCACGATCCCCCTTGGTGATGACGCGGTCGCCGAGCGGGCCACTGGAGAACGCGTAGTGGATGGGCACCGCCACCCGCGGCCGCAGCACCCGGGTGAGGTCGGCGGCCTCGGTGGCATCCATCACCACCTGCTTGTTGAGCACCGGGCGGATGCGCAGGCCGTTGACCGGCAGCAGCGCCAGGTCCAAATCCGGGTAGCGCCGGGCGATTTCGTCGAGCTCGGCGATGCGCAGGGTGTCCGCGCCGAAGAACACCGTGTGGCCGTCGGCACGCAGCACGAAGGTCACCTCCGGGATGCCGTGGCTGGCGGGGGTCGCGGTGACCTCGACCGGCCCGAGGCGGGTGCTCTGCCACGGCGCGAGTTCGACGACCTGGGTGAAACCGGCGGCGCGCACCCGTTTCGCCAGGCCCGGCACCACCGCGAACGGCACCGATTTGTCGGGGTAGGCGATCAGGGCGTCGAGGTCGCAGTGGTCGTAATGACCGTGGCTGATGACGATTCCGGCGAGCTCGGGCAGCTCGGCGGCGGTCGCGAAGGCGCGCGGCTCGCCCTGGCGGTAGAAGCGGGTTTCCGACAGCCACGGGTCGGTGAGGATCTTGGCGCCGCCGAAATCGAGCAGGACGCTGGCATGGACGACACGGGTCACGGTGAGCATGGCGATTCCTTAACAAGACAGCCGTCTACTTACGAATGTCAGTAGACGCCCGTCTTGTTATGCTGTCAAGGTGAACCAGCCGACCGCCCGTAACCGCAACCGCCGCGGCGAGGGCGCGAAACTCCGCGACGAACTCGTCACTGCCGCAAGCACACTGCTCGAGGACCTCGACAATCAGGAGGCGCTGTCACTGCGGGCCGTCGCCCGAGCGGCAGGCATCGCACCGCAGAGCGTGTACCTGCACTTCGCCGATCGCCGGGCACTGCTCACCGCCGTGTACCAGGTGCGCTTCGGTGAACTGCGCGACGCACTGATCGCCGCCCGCGACGGGGTTTCCGAAGATGCTGCGGCACAGCGGCTCTCGGCCGTCATCCGGTCCTACATCGACTATGGGATCGACCATCCCGGCTATTACCGGGTGCTGTTCGGGACCGCTGGAACGCCCGGCTGGGAGCCGACCGAAGGTCAGCTGCCCGGCCTGCCCACGCTGCAATTGCTGGTCGACGCACTGGCCGATGCGGGCAATGCCCGGCCCGACCTCGCCGCTCAAACCCTGTGGGCCGGAATGCACGGACTCATCACGCTGCGTCAGGATCGGCCGAGTTTTCCCTGGCTGCCCCTCGAGGATCTGGTCGGCGCGCTGGTCGCCGCCCATCTCCCCTCGGGGCCGTCGCGAGGGTGAAAGATTGTGCACGCGTGTGGGATTCGCGCTGCTAGAGGAGGGAGACCTGACGAACGTCGGCCACGGGGATCCGGGCATCCTCCGACTGGTCGGCGAGCGCGGCGAGATCGTGCAGGTGCCCGTCCGTCATCACCAGCACGGGCGCGGCCAGTACGTCCAGGCACTGAGTCGGGTTGCCGCGCACCGCGATCAGGTCGGCGTGCTTGCCGACCTCGAGCGTGCCGGTGAGATGCCCGACACCGAGCGCCTGTGCGGCCTGCCGCGTCGCGGATTCGAGAATGCGGGCCGGAGTCAGGCCGAGCTCGGTCCACGCGGCCAGGGCGTCCGCGAAACGGCCGTGGGCGATCCGGTGACCGTCGGCATTCGTACCCGGCAGCAGCGGCACCCCCGCCTCGGCCATTCGGCGCAGGTGGGCCTGGCGCTGCCGCCACGGCAGCCGGTTGCCGGTATGGCGCGAGTGATGACTGATGGTGGGGCACACCGGAATACCGCGTGCGGCGAGCGCCCGCACCAGGCCGGGATCGAGCTCGAAACCGCCGGAGGTCAGCCAGGTGCAGTGCTCGATGCTGTCCACCCCGGCTTCGACCGCCTGCCGGATTCCCACGCTGCCGTGCGCGTGCGCGGCCACCGGCAGCTCGCGATCGTGCGCGGCGTGCACGATGGCGGTCAGTCGGTCGTCGGTGAAATGCAATTCGTAGGGCGAACATTCGCCGCCGTCGGTGAGACTTCCGGTGACCTGCACGGAGATCCAGGTGGCACCGCGACGGTGATTCTCGTCGATCAGGTACTCGACGTCGTCGAGAGTGGCGATCTCGCCGTGGGTTCGGCCGTGCCCGCGGTCCCCGGTGAGCAGGGTGCCGGAGCTCAGCACGCGCGGGCCGGGACCGGAGGCGGCGGGGCCGGGCGCGCCGAAGTCGCGCACGGTCGCCACGCCGCCGCGCACCAGTGCGTCACATGCAGTGGGGTTCGCGGCGAGCACAGCGCGGCGCGGGGTCAGTTGGACATGCGCATCGATCAGCGCGGGCAGCACCGTCGCATCGGACAGGACCAGTCGCTCGATGGTGGGGTCGGAAAAATTCGCCGGTAGGTCGCCGGTATCCCCCACCCAGGCGATCGAGGGACCGTCGACGACGACGCTGCCGGGTGAACACGCGCGGCCGGTGCCCGTGAGCACCCGGGCCGCGTCGATGATTCGCTGCACCACGGGCGGATCTCCCTTCTCCACAGCACGACAATCGCGCTGCCACCGGAAGGTTCGTACCCCTGCCACTTCCGGTTTGGTTGCGGAAAATTCGCCGAAGACCAAGCCAACCGCTCGGCAGCTTCGATATAACTACTAGCCGGTCCGTTCCGGGACCGGTCGTCAACACCTGACACAGTCACTAGAAAGGCCGGTTTCCTATGAGGTTGATCAGTACGCGGTCCGCCATCGCGATCGCCGGATTCGCCGTCGCCGCGGCATTTTCCGGCACGGGCGCGGCCACGGCCGACCCGATGAGCGATCTCGAGCCGCTGCTGAACTCGAGCTGCTCGTTCACCCAGATCGATGCCGCTCTGCACGCGGTCTCCCCCGAGACCGCCGCACAGCTCGATGCCGCACCGGCACAGAAGACCGCCATCCAGACCGCCTACGAGCAGCCGGGCGACCAGCGTCGCACCGCGTTCCAGACGCTGATCTCCCAGCAGCAGCAGATGGGCGTCGCCGCCGCGACCAACGCGGACTTCGGGCCCAAGCTGAGCCAGGTCGTCGACACCTGCAGCCAGTACTGAGTGTTTCGGGCAGGCGAGTGCGGTGCGCGGTCGCCATCGCACTCGCCTGCCCGGTCCCATGCCCGGTCAGCGGCACGCGCCGCGAATCAGGGGGTGCGAACCTGCGGTGCGGGGCGGCGGTGTCGGTCCGGTGAGGCACCATGGAGCGCGTGACCTCGACCGACTCCTCGAACCAGCCCGACTCCGGTAGCCCCGCCGAGCTGCCACCGTCCGGCGGCACGCTGCGGGACGACGCGGAACGGCTGCTGCGCGAACTGGCCGGGCCGCAGGCGAAGCTGCGTGAGGATCAGTGGGTGGCCATCGAGGCTCTCGTGGTGCAGCGGCGGCGGGCGCTGGTCGTGCAGCGCACCGGGTGGGGCAAGTCGGCGGTGTACTTCATCTCCGCGAAGCTGCTGCGGGCACAGGGGCGCGGGCCGACGGTCATCATCTCGCCGCTGCTGGCGCTGATGCGCAACCAGGTCGCCGCGGCCGAACGCGCGGGAGTCGTTGCGGCGACCATCAATTCGGGCAATGTCACCGAATGGGACGAAATTCATGCACAGGTCGCGGGCGGGGACGTCGACGTCCTGCTGGTGAGCCCGGAACGGTTGAACAACCCGGACTTCCGGGATTCCGTGCTGCCGAAGCTGGCGGCCGACGCCGGACTCGTGGTGATCGACGAGGCACACTGCGTCTCCGACTGGGGACACGACTTCCGGCCCGACTATCGCCGCATCCGCACGCTCATCGCCGATCTCGGCTCCGAGGTGCCGGTGCTGGCCACCACCGCCACCGCCAACGACCGGGTCGTCACCGACGTCGCCACCCAGATCGGCACCGACACACTGGTTTTGCGCGGCAGCCTGGACCGGGAGTCACTGCACCTGTCGGTGGTGCGCATCCCCGACGCGGTCGCGCGCACCGCGTGGCTGAGCAAAAAGCTGGGCGAACTGCCCGGCTCGGGCATCGTCTACGCGCTCACCGTCGCGGCCGCCCACGACCTCGCCGACGTGCTGAACTCACACGGTCACCACGTCGCCGCCTACACCGGGCAGACCGACCCCACCGAACGCGAGGCGCTCGAGGTGGCGCTGCTGAACAACGAGGTGAAGGCGCTCATCGCCACCTCCGCGCTCGGAATGGGTTTCGACAAGCCGGATCTCGGGTTCGTGGTGCACCTCGGCGCGCCCTCCTCACCCATCTCCTACTACCAGCAGGTCGGTCGTGCCGGTCGCGGTACCGAACGCGCCGAGGTGGTGCTGCTGCCCGGGCCGGAGGACCGCCGCATCTGGAGTTACTTCGCGTCGGTGGCCTTCCCGCGCGAGCACATCGTGCGCTCGGTGCTGGCCGCGCTCGACCCGAACCGCGCACTGTCCACCGCGGCCCTCGAACCGCTGGTGGAGCTCAACCGATCCCGGCTCGAAATGGTGCTGAAGGTGCTCGACGTGGACGGCGCGGTGCGCCGGGTACGCGGCGGCTGGATCGGCACCGGACAGCCCTGGGCCTACGACACCGAACGCTACGAACGGCTCGCCGCCGCCCGCGACGCCGAACAGCAGGCCATGATCGACTACGAGTCCACCACCGAGTGCCGAATGACGTTCCTGCGCAGCCAACTCGACGATCCCGGCCTGGTCGCCGGGGCGCGCTGCGGACGCTGCGACAACTGCACCGGCACCCGCCAGGACACCACCGTCGACGACGCCGACCTCACCGCCATCCGAGCCCGCCTCGACCGCCCCGGCATCGATCTCGCACCCCGTAAGCAGTGGCCGACCGGCCTGGCCAAACTCGGAATCTCGTTGTCCGGCAAGATCACCGGCGGCGCGTCGACCGGCCGCGTGCTGGGCCGCCTCAGCGACCTGGGCTGGGGTCAGCGGCTGCGCCCGCTGCTCGACGGCCCCGACGCACCCGTCCCCGACGAGATCTTCCGCGCCTGCACCATCGTGCTGCGCGAATGGAATTGGGACCAGCGGCCCACCGCGGTGCTGGCCCTGGAATCCGGCAATCGGCCGCTGCTCACCCGCTCCCTGGCGGCCCGGCTCGCCGAAGTCGGCCGCCTGCAGGACCTCGGCACCATGCACCTGCGCCCCGACCTGCCGCCCGTCTCCGCCGCCAACTCCGCCCACCGGGTGGCAGCACTCGACAATGCCTGGGAGACACCGGATCTCGGCTCAGTCACCGGCCCGATCCTACTGGTCGACACCCTCACCGACACCGGCTGGACCTTCACCATGGCCGCCCGCACCCTGCGCGCGGCGGGCGCGGCGGCCGTCCTACCCTTCGCCCTGGCCACCCCGAGCTGAATCGATAAAGCGCTCAACGGCTTTCGGGCCTCCCGAGCTCTCGACAAAACCGGCAGCCCAGGCTGGGGCACAGTCGAAGTCGCGAACCCGCACGAGACAACGCCACGCCGGGAGGATGGAAACCTGCGCGGTGACCTTCAGGGCGGGAGCGGCCGCCAGCGAATCCCCTCGACCGATCAGTGATCCGGGGTCGAGGAGCGGCGGAGCTGCTCGCAGGCGTCGACGTAGCGGAGCATGAGGCGGGCGAAGTCGAGGCGGTCGCGCTCGGGCCAGTCGGCGGTGATCTGTTCGTAGGCGCGGCGCTGATGGGCCCGGTAGCGGGTCATCAGTTCCTCACCCTCGGCGCTCAGGCGTAGGACCGCGCGGCGACCGTCCTGCTGGGAGGGGACGCGGACCAGGTAACCGGCCTTGATGTTGTCGGTGACCATGCGGCTGGCGACCGACGGGTCCACGCACAGATGCTCGGCCACGCCACCGACGGTGATCTCCGCGTCGGGATCCTGACTGCGTTCCAGCACCACGTGCAGCACCATGGTGCGGGTCATGTCCTTGGCCGAGAGCGGGTTCTCGACCTCGCGCAGGACGCCGCGACGCAGCTTGCCGAAGGCCGGGCCGACCTGGTTGAGCAGGTCTTCGTCGGTACGGGAGTCCTCGGTCATGGGCATATCGTAGCGAGCCTGCATATGTGTGCACACACGAATATATGTGTTGACTGTCAAATGTGTGCATGACAACATGCATTTATCCAGTTCTCGTGGATTACCCCGAACGGAGAGTTCCCCCATGACCATCCTCGTCACCGGCGCCCGCGGTCAGGTCGGCCGCGCCGTCATCGACCGGCTGCACACCGCCGGACTGCCGGTCCGCGCCGCGACCGCCGATCCCTCGGCCCTCGAGCTGCCCGCCGGGGTCGACCGTGCCGAATGGCGCGACGATCCCGAAACCCTCACCGCCGCACTGAAAGACGTGCGCGAGGTGTTCCTCTACGCCAACCCCGCCACCATCGACGCCATCCTCACCGCAGCCACCCGGGCCGGGGTGGAACACGCGGTGCTGCTGTCATCCGGCGCGGCCGGGCATCCGGGCGCGGCGGAGAACTTCATCGGCAGCCGGCACCTGGTCGTCGAAAACGCGCTCGCCGCTTCGGGTCTCGAGGTCACCGCGCTGCGCCCCGGCGGCTTCGCCAGCAATTCCTTCTCGTGGATCCCGGCCGTCACCTCCGGGCAGCCGATCGAACACCCCTACCCGGAGGCGAGCCAGACCCTGATCCACCCGCTCGACATCGCCGACCTCGCCGTCTCCGCGCTCACCGGCGGCGAACCACGCGGGCGCACAGTCACTCTCAGCGGCCCCGAGGCCGTGAGCTTCCGTGCGCAGGTCACACAGCTGGGCGCTGCGCTCGGGCGGGAGATCCCGCTCGTCACCATCGATCCCGGTCGGGCCCGCGCACAGATGATCCGCACCATGCCGCCCGAAATCGCCGATTCGCTGCTGACCTACTGGGCCGCCTCCCTCGACCATCCGGAGACCATCGACGACACCACGGCGACGCTGCTGGGCGTCCCGGCCCGGACCTACGCGCAGTGGGCCCGCGACAATATCGCCGCCTTCACACCCCACTGATCCGACCGAACAGTTCATTCGTCGCAATACCGAAACCCGCTGCCCAGCGCCACCCACCGCGTACGCTCGAACCATCCCGCAGCCGCCTAGCGATCCTCTGGAGTTCATCATGGCGTCCGCATCACCGAAGATTCCTCCACTGCCCCTGCTGCGTGCGATCGGCCGCTTCCGGGACGGCCTGGCCGCCCTGCACCGGCGCACCACGCCCGGGCACATCGCCCTGCTGGAATTGCAGATGACCGGGTTCCTGAGCCAGGCCATCGGCGCTGCCGCCGAACTCGGCATCGCCGATGCCCTGGCCGAAGGACCAAGGCAGCCGGGCGATCTCGCGCGGGCCATCGGCGTGGACGAGGACGGACTGCGGCGGTTGATGCGGCTGCTGATCAGCTTCGAGATCTTCAAGCAGCGGCGCGACGGGTCCTATCAGCTCAACGGCATCGCACAGGCGCTGCGCAGCGACACCGACGTGTCACTGCGAAATCTGTTCCTGTTCTTCGGATCCGAGTATCACCGCTCGCACTGGACCCACCTCGCCGACGCCGTGCGCACCGGGAAATCCGTCGGGCCCACGCTGGACGGCATGGAATTCTTCGCCTACGCGGCCGAGCACCGTGAGATCGGCGAGGTCTTCGATCGGGCCATGACCAGCATCAGCAGCCTCGCCACCGCTCCGCTGCTGGCCGCCTACGATTTCGGCCGCTACGGCACGATCGTCGACATCGGCGGCGGGCACGGCAGCCTGCTCATCGATATCCTGCACCGCCAGCCCTCCACCCGCGGCATCATTTTCGACCTGCCCGAGGTGGTCAAGGAACTGCCGCAACAACTCTCGAGCTCCGGGCTCACCGGCCGCCTCACCATCGAGACCGGCAGCTTCTTCGAAGCCGTGCCCGCCGGGGGCGACGCCTACATCCTCAAACACATCCTGCACGACTGGTCCGACGAGGCCGCCGGACGCATCCTGCGCAGCGTACGCGCGGCCATGGACGCCGAAACCCGGCTGCTCATCATCGATATCGTCATGCCCGCGCATCGGCGGCCGCATCCGGGCAAGTTCATCGACCTGGAGATGCTGGTCAATACCGAGGGCGGCCGTGAACGCACCCAGGACGAACTGGGAACCCTGCTCTCCCGCAGCGGATTCGTGCTCACCCGGGTGATCCCGACCGCCGCGCCCGACAGCATCATCGAGGCGCACCCCGCCTGGTGACGGCCGCGATTCCCGATGCCGCGCCGCGATCGAACGCCGCGGCCGAACGGGGGTCGGACCCTGCACGATCCCCGTCCGGACGCCGCGACCCGTGCGGTGTGTACGGCGCAACCCACACGCCCGACACGGGCCCATTGACCACCTGGATTCGGCTGTCACGCAACCGGATTCAGGCGGAACGCCGGATATCCTGGCCGACAACCCCTGCGGCCCGGTCGGTCCAGCCGTCCGCCATCTGCGCGAGCAGGAACCAGGCGGCATGCACTTGTTCGTCGGACACCTTCTCCACCGTGCGCAGCAGATACACCGCGCGCACCTGCGCCGCGGCCATCGCATCCACCACGGCACCCAGCGACTCCGCCCGCGCTGCACCCCTCGGCAGCGCCCGGTTGGTCACCCACTCGTCGATGAAGCCCACCAGCCGCGCCCGTAGTTCGTCGATCCCACCGGCGTCGCCGGGGCGTTCGCGGCGGCGCAGATGCAGCTCGGCGAGGGCCCGGGCCCAGCGGGTGACCGGGTGATCGTCGGGCTGGTCACCGATGTGGCCGCAGAAGGCGGCCAGCAGTTCGTGCCAGTCGGGCAGTACCGGGCGGGTCTCGAAACCGAAGTCACGACCCACACCGACCCGCCACAACTGTGTGTTATCAGGTTGCGGTACGTACATACCTTCCTCCACGGCAGTGCGGGCGCACCCGGCGCCGCGGGCGGTTCCTGGACCGCGAGCCCGGCGCGGCAAGGGCGGACCGCGCCGGATCCAGGTAACCGCTATCGGCGAAGGGCACATCTCGATACGGCACCGGGTGCACTACCTAGAATCCTCCGCATCCCGGTCCCGCCCACTGCCCTTCCCCCGCCCTCCGACTGCCCCTCACCCGCCGCGTCCCCCGACACGCCCACCAGCCCCAACCGACCAGTCTCCCCTGTTACTCGCCCTCTGCCCCAACGCAATTCACCCGTGACCACCCACCATCAACAGAATCCCTGAATACCCACCGAATTCGCCGCCGAATCCAGACATTTCCAGCCCGGGCGACAGAAAATCCCACCGCGCCAACATCACTCACCGCACGAGGCAGGTCCGGGGGTGCTGCGGGTCAGAGTTTGACTAGGTCGTCGGCGTGAACCACGGGACGCTGCATGCTGTCGGGGAGGTCCGTGCTGGAGCGACCGCGCATGGTTTCGAGTTCGTCACTGTCATAGGTGGTCACGCCACGGGCGACGAGATGACCGTCGGGGGCGATCAGGTCGATGACGTCGCCGCCGTAGAAATGCCCCTTGATCGCGGTGATGCCCGCGGCCAGCAGCGAGTGGCGGCGTTCCGCGACCGCCAGCACCGCACCCGCGTCCAGATGCACCTCACCGTGCGCGTCGGCGGCGTGCCGGACCCAGAACTTGCGGGCGGACAGGCGAACCGGTCGCGCGGCGAAGGCGGTACCCACCGTCGCGCCGGAGAGGGCGGCGGCGGCATCGGAGGCGGCGGCCAGCAGGACGGGAACGCCCGCGTCGGCGGCCAGGCGGGCGGCCGAGAGCTTCGACGCCATGCCGCCGGTGCCCAGCGCGCCACCCGAACCGGCGATCACGCCGTCGAGGTCGGCGCTGCCGCGGACCTCGGGAATGAAATTCGCGGCGCCCTTGCGCGGGTCACCGTCGTAGAGGCCGTCCACATCCGACAGCAGGATCAGCGCGTCCGCGCCGACCAGGTGTGCCACCAGCGCGGCCAGCCGATCGTTGTCGCCGAAACGGATCTCTTCGGTTGCGACAGTGTCGTTCTCGTTCACCACCGCGATGGCGTGCAGCGAACGCAGCCGGTCGAGCGTGCGCTGGGCATTGCGGTGATGCTCACGACGGCCGAAGTCACCGGCGCTCAACAGCACCTGGCCGACCACCCGGTCGTAGCGGCCGAACGAGGTCCCCCACGCGTGCGCGAGCGCCAGCTGACCGACGCTCGCCGCCGCCTGCTTGGTGGCCAGATCCCTGGGGCGCTTGGACAATCCGAGCGGCGCCATCCCCGCACCGATGGCGCCCGAGGACACCACCACCAGATCCGAACCCGCCCGCATGCGCGCCTCCACCGCGTCGGCCAGTAGATCCAGCCGATCGGTGTCGAGGCCGCCGGCCAGGCTGGTCAGCGCCGAGGACCCGATCTTGACGACCACACTGCGCGCCGAGGCGATCGCGTGACGCGCCGCACTCTGCTGGGCGGCTCCCGAATTCACCTGCACCACACCTCAATTCGCCCGCGATACCGCCGCATCGCCGCACTCGAATCCGATCCTACCGGCGCCACGGCCGCTCCCCCGCGAACGATCGTTCGCACGGGAGCCGACCGCGTTGCGGCACATGACTATTCGTCGTCTCCGTCGATCAGGCCACGACGCGCGCGCGAGGCGTGCTTGCGCTCGGCCGCGCCGATCCGCTCGGTCTGCTCCAGTCGCGGGTCCACGCCACGACGGGTGAGCAACGTCTCGACACCGGCCGAGATCGACGGCTCCCAATCGAAGCAGTAGTCGGCGATGGTGACCGACGCGCCCGGCTGCGCACCCAGCTTGACCAGCTCGTCCTCGACACCGAGGCGCGCCAGCCGGTCGGCCAGGTAGCCCACGGCCTCGTCGTTCTCGAACTGGGTCTGATGCACCCAGCGCTCCGGCCGCTCGCCGATGACGATGAACCCGCCCTCGACCTCCGGATCCGCGATGACACGGAAACCACTGTCGCCCTTGGCGACCGGGCGGATGATCTGCCGCTTCGGCTCCGCCTTCGGATTCGCGGCACGGTAGGCCAGCACCATCTCGGCCAGACCGAAAGTCAACGGGCGCAGGCCCTCCCGGCTCACCGCCGAGATCTTGTACACCGGCCAGCCGCGCTTCTCGAACTCCGGCAGCACGAACTCCGCCAGCTCGTCGGCGTCGGGGATATCGGCCTTGTTGAGAATGACCACGCGCGGGCGATCAGCCAGATCACCCAGACCCGCATCACCCTGCAGCGCAGGCTGATACGCGGCCAACTCGGCCTCCAGCGCATCCACATCGGAGATCGGATCGCGACCCGGCTCCAGCGTCGCGCAGTCCACCACATGGGCGAGCACCGCGCAGCGCTCCAGATGCCGCAGGAAATCCAGACCCAGACCACGACCCTCGCTGGCACCCGGAATCAGACCGGGCACATCGGCGATGGTGAAGGTCGTATCACCGGAAAGCACCACACCGAGATTCGGCACCAGCGTGGTGAACGGGTAGTCCGCGATCTTCGGCTTGGCCGCCGACAGCACCGACACCAGCGACGATTTACCGGCCGACGGGAAGCCCACCAGGCCCACATCCGCCACCGACTTCAGCTCGAGCACCAGATCGCGCTCCTGGCCGTCCTCACCGAGCAGCGCGAAACCGGGAGCCTTGCGCGCCTTCGACACCAGCGCGGCATTGCCCAGCCCGCCGCGACCGCCCTGAGCGGCCACGAACTGGGTGCCCGCACCCATCAGGTCGACGATCACCTCACCGTCGGTACTCATCACGACGGTGCCGTCCGGAACCTTCAGCAGCAGACCCTCGCCCTGCTTGCCATTGCGGTTGCTGCCCTCACCGGGCTTGCCGTTACCGCCCTTGGCATGCGGGTGGAAGTGGAAGTCGAGCAGCGTGTGCACATTCGGGTCGACCTCGAGGATCACATCCCCGCCGTTGCCGCCGTTACCGCCATCGGGTCCACCCAACGGCATGAACTTCTCGCGGCGCACCGAAGCGCACCCGTGCCCTCCCCGGCCCGCACGAACATGCAACTCGACCCGGTCGACGAATTTGGACATATCAGTGATCATCCTCCTTCAGGACTTGTCGACTGTGATCGGTGCTCGGACAAGCAACCGTGTTGAAAACAGAACTGGCTGAAAACACAGAAACGGGCCAGGGTTACGACAACCCTGACCCGCTTCGGAAGTGTGTGGAGAGAACTCCGGTGTGCCGGTCAGGCGTTCACCGGCTCCGGAACCACGATGTTGATGGTCTTGCGGCCACGCTTGGTGCCGAACTTGACCGCACCCGCCTCGAGGGCGAACAGCGTGTCGTCGCCGCCACGGCCGACGTTGACGCCGGGGTGGAAGTGCGTGCCACGCTGGCGAACCAGGATCTCGCCGGCCTTGACGACCTGACCGCCGAAGCGCTTCACACCGAGCCGCTGGGCATTCGAATCGCGACCATTGCGCGAGCTGGATGCACCCTTCTTATGTGCCATTTCTCAAACTCCTCGTGCCGGGGTGACGAACCCCAAGTCGGATTACTTGATGCCGGTGACCTTCAGGACCGTCAGCTTCTGACGGTGGCCCTGACGCTTGTGGTAGCCGGTCTTGTTCTTGAACTTGTGGATCCGGATCTTCGGGCCCTTGGTCTGTTCGACGACCTCGGCGGACACGGAAACCTTCGCCAGCTTGTCAGCATCGGTGGTCAGCTCGGCGCCATCAACTACCAGCACCGGCGACAGCGACACCGAAGTGCCCGGCTCACCCTCGATCTTCTCGACCTTCACCAGGTCACCGACCGCGACCTTGTACTGCTTTCCGCCGGTCTTGACGATCGCGTACGTTGCCATCGGTCGGCTGCCCTTCTCTCTTTACAAGTGCTGGGAAGAGCACTCGTCTCACACGGCTGGCTATCCGACTTCACATCGGAAACCGCCGCAGACTGGTCTGGTGGTATTCTCCGCCGCCTCGGGCCACCCGTTCGAGATCCGAACCGGGACCCGCGCTCTCACAGCACTAATCACAAAAGAGTGCCGTCGCAGGGGGCAGCGACTGGCCAAGACTACAGGACATGCGCGACCCCATCCAAACCGGGGTTATCGGCGTCACCGCGAAGTGCCGCCCGGAGCATCGGACCAGGCTGTCGCATTCTTACAAGATCGCGCGGCCGGTTCGGGAGAAGATTGTCCCATGCGTGCAACCGGAACCTTCAGCGTCAAATCCTTCGTCCCCACCGACGTGACACCCGAACCGGCCATCGCCACCGCGCTGCCGGTCGGGCTGGCCAAGCTGGAGAAGCAGTTCGAGGGCGAGGTCACCGGACGGTCCGCGACCCTGTTCACCTCCGCCTACGACCCGGCCAGCGGGGTCGGCACCTACCTGGCGATGGAGTCGTTCGAGGGGACGCTCAACGGGGTCGCGGGCAGCTTCAACTTCGTGCACTCGGCCACCACCACCGGCGAGGATCGCGGCAACCTGTACTTCCTCATCGTCCCGTCCAGCGGCACCGGCGGACTGGCCGGGATCACCGGCACCGGCGACCTGTCCATCGACGCGGACGGCACCCACCACATGTGGTTCGAATACGAACTGTCCTGATCACTTCACGCTGTCCTGCTTCACGAAAAGGCCGTGGCCCCACCGGAATCCGGTGGGGCCACGGTCGTTGCTGTCCGCGACGGCTAGTTCGCGTCGGCCTCGGGGGCACCCGCGGCCCGGCCCGCCGCACGCCGGCGCGGGCGAGCCCGCGGCGGCACGACGGCCGGAGCCAGATCCTCGAGATCGAGAACCGGAGCCTTCGGCTGATCCGAACTGGAGAGCACGAACACCGCGCCCGCACTGTCGGCGGCCGGAGCGGACGCGGTCCGCGCCACCCGGCGACGGGCCGGACGACGACCCTCCGCGACCGGCTCGGCGGCCTGCGACTCCTCCACCAGCACGGTGGCCTGCGCGGCGGCGGCAGTCGCCTCGCCCGCGACCACCACGTCGGCCGCGGCCGACCGAGCGGTGCCGTTGCTCCGGCCACGGTGCCGGGTCCGGCCGTTCTCGGCCCGAGCCTCGGTGCCGGACTCCACCTTCTCGACCGCGGCGGCGGCCAGGGCGGATTCGGCGGCGGCGTTCTCCGTCAGCGTCTCGACCGAGGCAGCGGCGGCGGCGACATCGGCCTCCGTCGCCGAATCACCCTCGGCCAGCAGCTCGTTCGCGACATCGGCGGCCGCTTCCGCGTCGTCACCCGCCACGTGCGTGGAATCCTCGGCCGCATGCGCGGCCATGGCCATCGCCACCGGATGAGCCCGCTTGATGGCGGCCCGCTCCGACTTCTCCTCGAACTCGTGCTCGTCCGGCTCCTCGGCGACGACCTCGACCGCGGCCGGGGTCTCGGCGGGCGCGTTGCGGTCCTTGCGGCGGCGACGCGAACCCTCGCGACGACCGACACCGTCACCGCTCTCGGCCGGAGCCGACGCCTCGACCGGGTAGTTGTGCACCAGGATGCCGCGACCGTGGCAGTGCTCACACGTGGTGGAGAACGCCTCGACCAGGCCGGTGCCCAGCTTCTTTCGCGTCATCTGGACCAGGCCCAGCGAGGTGACCTCGGAGACCTGATGGCGGGTCCGGTCGCGCCCCAGCGCCTCGGTCAGACGCCGCAGCACCAGATCCCGGTTGGACTCCAGCACCATGTCGATGAAGTCGACGACGATCATGCCGCCGATGTCCCGCAGGCGCATCTGACGGACGATCTCCTCGGCCGCCTCCAGGTTGTTGCGGGTCACCGTCTCCTCGAGGTTGGACCCGCCCGACCCGGTGAACTTGCCGGTGTTGACGTCGATGACCGTCATGGCCTCGGTGCGGTCGATCACCAGGGTGCCGCCCGAGGGCAGCCACACCTTGCGATCGAGCGCCTTGGCCAACTGCTCGTCGATGCGCAGGCTGCCGAACACGTCGACGCCGGTGCCCTCGTAGCGCTCCACCCGGGCCAGCATGTCGGGAGCGACCGTGCGCACATAGTTCTCGACGGTCGTCCAGGCCCGCTCGCCCTCGATGATCAGCTTCGAGAAGTCCTCGTTGAAGAGGTCGCGAACCACCTTGACCAGCAGGTCGGGCTCTTCGTACAGGGTCTTGGGGGCATTGCCGCCGTGCTTGGCCTGCTCCTCGATGGTGCGCCAGGTGGCTTGCAACCGTTCGACATCGCGGGCCAGCTCCGGCTCGGAGACACCCTCCGACGCGGTCCGGATGATGACCCCGGCGTCCTGCGGCACGATGTCGCGCAGAATCTCCTTGAGCCGCTTGCGTTCGGTATCGGGCAGCTTGCGCGAGATACCGGTGGAGGTGCCACCCGGCACGTACACCAGGAAGCGACCGGCCAGGCTGATCTGCGTGGTCAGGCGGGCACCCTTGTGGCCCACCGGATCCTTGGAGACCTGCACCAGCACGGTGTCACCGGGACGCAGCGCCTGCTCGATCTTGCGCTCCTTGCCGCCCAGACCGGCGGCCTCCCAGTTCACCTCGCCCGCGTACAGCACGCCGTTGCGACCCCGGCCGATGTCGACGAACGCCGCCTCCATCGAGGGCAGCACGTTCTGCACCTTGCCCAGGTACACATTGCCGACCATCGAGGCCGAACCGGTGCTGGTCACGAAGTGCTCGACCAGGATGTTGTCCTCGAGCACCGCGACCTGGGTGGTGGAGGTCGGGTGTTCGGCGAAGTGCTTGTCGCGCACCACCATCACCCGGTCCACCGCTTCGCGGCGGGCCAGGAACTCCGACTCGGTCAGGATCGGCGGGCGACGACGACCGGCCTCACGGCCGTCACGGCGACGCTGACGCTTGGCTTCCAGCCGCGTCGAACCGCTGATGCCCTGCACCTCGTCGACATCCTTGGCCGCGGCGGCGGCGCGGCGCTTGCTGCGCGGCTCCCGCTCGTGCACCACGGTGTTCGGCGGATCGTCCTCGGAGTTGGCTTCGGGCTCGTTGTCCTCGCCGCCCTTGCGGCGACGACGGCGGCGACGGCGACGGCTGCTCGAGCCCTCGGGCACGGCGTCGTTGTCGTCCTCGTCGTCGGTGTCGGCGGAGTCGGCCGACTCGTCGTCGGCGGTATCCGACTCGTCGTCGGTGTCGTCGCCCTCGTTCTCGGGCTGTTCGCCACGACCACGGCCACGGCCGCGACGGCCACGACGACGACGACGCGAGGTGCCCTCGCGGTCCGAATCGTCGTTGCCGCGCTGCTCGCCGTCCTGATCGCCGTCCCAGTCACCGTCTTCCACGGTGTCCTCGGGTGCGGGCGCCTCGACGACGGCCTTCGGCTCGGGGGTCGCCTCGACGACGACCGGCTCGGCCTCGACGCGCGGCTTGCGCTCGACGCGGCGCTTGCGGCGGGTCTCCTCGGCGGCGACGGCGTCCGGCGGCAGGAACAGCGGCGCGGCGACGACCGCGGTGGGCTGGTACTGCACCGAATCCTCGACGACCGGAGGCGCCTGGAACTGGAAGGGGCTGGCGAACAGGCTGGTCTGCGGTGCCGTGGACTCAGCGGCAGCGGCGGCCTCGGCCGCTTCGACTTCCTGGGCGGCCAATTCGTCGGCCGCGCGGTCGTCACCGGCCGCGATGGCGGCGTCGACCGTGGTCTCGGCGATCGGGGCGGGCCCGGCCACCGGTTCGGCGGTCTCGACCACGTCGCGCGGCCCGAACGCATCCCGGACAGTCTCGGCGACCGTCCGATCCAGACTCGATTGCGGACTTCTCGCTTGGGCGCCCATCTCGGTGAGGTGGGCCAGGATACGTTTGCTGGTTGTGCCCAGCAGCTTCGCCAGTGCGTGCACTCGGATCCGTTCCGGCAATTGTCCGGCACCCGGGGTGTTCTGAGCGCCCTCCCCTTCACCGGTGCTCTGCGATGCTTCCAGCGGCTCTTGATCGGCCACGAATTCTCCTCGGGGCCCCCGGGCGCGTCCCTCCGAAGAGAATCGCGGCCGACGCGGGGGCTGTCAGTTGGCCTCGCACCCCTCGGGGCGCGAGATCGTAAGTCTTCGCGCCGCGTGGCCCGTTATCGCCGTATTCTCGTCGTTCGGGCTAAAAGGTCACGTGGCGCCTGGTTGGTTGGCTCAACTCCGTGTCACGAGCGTTCATCCAGCGTGCCCGCCCGACGGCCGAGTCTCGGTAGCCGTCGGCGGCAGCGATGATCGTCCGTCGCTCCGCGGTGTCAATTTCGAAAGAGAACATCACCCGCCGCTAATGGCGGGCGTCGATCACTTCCAGAGCCAGTATCCCACACCACGTCGGGGCCCCGTGCCCGCGCGGTCGCGACTGGCTTTCGCGAGTCGTGTACCGGGCGCGGTCACACCCCCTCCCGCACCGGGTGGAGCGGGATCCCGCGAGCTGTGGCGACTCGGCGGGTTTTCGGTGCTCGGCGTAGGAACGCCGGTAGCCTCGCACCCCGCTGCCGGGGCGGCGGGGCACGGAAGACTAGCGGTAAGACCCTCGGTCAGAGGGTGAATTCGGGGAACCAGAGCGAAATCTCACGCTTGGCGGACTCGGGCGAGTCGGAGCCGTGCACGAGGTTGTACTGGGTCTCGAGGGCGTAGTCGCCGCGGATGCTGCCCGGGACGGCCTTCTCGACCGGGTCGGTGCCGCCGGCGATCTGGCGGAAGGCGGGGATGGCGCGCTCACCCTCGAGGACGGCCGCGACGACCGGTCCGGAGGTGATGAATTCGATCAGCGATCCGAAGAACGGACGCTCGGCGTGCTCGGCGTAGTGTTCGGCGGCGAGTTCGGGCGAGACGTTCACGAGCTTCAGCGCCGCGATCTTCAGACCCTTGCGCTCGATGCGGGTGATGATCTCTCCGACGAGGCCACGGGCCACGCCGTCGGGCTTGATGAGTACCAACGTCTGCTCAGTCACAGCGCCACAGTACCGCCTCCCCGGACCTTCAGCGCACGGCCGGGAGCCGTCGGCACTCCCATTCGCGTGCCGGCGGTCAGGACCCGAAACAATTTCGGACGTACCCGACAAGTTACCCCAGTCGCAACGAAATCAGTTGTCGCCTCGGGCAACGTCTTTCAGACGTCCGATACCCGCTGGCTGGGCAGCGTGCCCGCTTCCATGCGTTTCTTCACATCCGCGCGCAGGAACAGGACGAACAGCCAGACGGCCGCGAAGACCACGCCGATCACCAGGATCGAGAGGTGGATGAAACCGCCGAGCAGCAGCGCCACCTGGAGGAGCAGGTTGAAGGGGATGGCCCAGGGGCGGCGCTGCATGCCCGCGCCCAGGAACATGATCAGGGCCAGGCCGACGCAGTAGAGGGTCGACCACCAGTGCAGGCCGCCGCCGACCGCGCTGAGCACCGGCAGGGCGAGCAGCACGGTAATGGCTTCCAGGACAAGAGTTCCGGCCATGACCCCGCGTAGGCCCTTCCAAGGATCGGTCGCGGGCGGCGGCACTTCGGTTGTCGCTTCGTTCTCGCCGCTCACGCCTGCGCCTCGCTGGCGCTCGGCTTCGGCGTGCGCGGTGCGCGCTGTGCCATCGGTTCGCTCGCTGCGCTCGCTCACGCGGGGTCCTTTCCGAACAGGCTGCGGGCCGCACCGGCGGTGACGACCGATCCGGTGATGACAACGCCCGCGCCGGAGACCAATTCGCCGTCCTCACCCTCTTCGGCGAGGGCGATGGCGGTTTCGATGGCGTCGGCGAGGTCGTTGGCCACCGCGACGCGTTCGTCGCCGAAGCGCTGCACCGCGAGGTTGGCCAGGTCGTCGACGGGCAAGGCGCGCGGGGAGCCGTTCTCGGTGACGACGATCTCGTCGAAGATCGGTTCCAGCGCGTCGAGGATGCCGCCCGCGTCCTTGTCACCCAGCACCGCGATCACGCCGACCAGTTTGCGGAAGTCGAATTCGCTGGTCAGGGTGGCGGCCAAAGCCGCTGCGCCGTGCGGATTGTGGGCGGCGTCGAGGAAGATGGTGGGCGCGCTGCGCATGCGCTCCATCCGGCCGGGACTGATGGCGGTGGCGAAAGCCGCACGGACAGCGTCGATATCGAGCTGCCGGTCGGCGCCCGCGCCGAAGAACGCCTCGACCGCGGCCAGTGCCAGCACCGCGTTGCGGGCCTGATGTTCACCGTGCATGGGCAGGAAGATGTCGTCGTAGACGCCGCCGAGCCCCTGCAGTTCCAGCACCTGGCCGCCGACGGCGACGCGGCGCGAGAGCACCCGGAACTCCGAACCTTCGCGTGCGACAGCGGCATCCACCTCGACCGCGCGGCGCAGCAGGACGTCCATGACTTCGGGTTCCTGCTGGGCGATGACGGTGACGGTGTCGCGCGGGACCAGTTCGTCCTCGGGGGCCTTCTTGATGATTCCGGCCTTCTCCCCCGCGATGGAGGTGAGGTCGGGTCCCAGATAGTCGGTGTGGTCCAACCCGATCGGCGTGATGACCGCGACCTGGCCGTCGATGACGTTGGTGGCGTCCCAGCGTCCGCCCATGCCGGTTTCGACGACGGCGACGTCGACGGGCGCTTCGGCGAAGGCCGCGTACGCCATCGCGGTCAGCACCTCGAACTTCGACATTGCCGGTCCGCCCGCGGCTTCGGACTGCTTGTCGATCATCTCGATGAACGGCAGCAGTTCCTTGTACACCTCGACGTAGCGGCCCGGCGTGATGGGCGCGTTGTCGATGGCGATGCGTTCGGTGGCCAGCTGCAGATGCGGGCTGGTGATGCGGCCGGTACGCCGGTGCAGCGCGGTGAGCAGCGAGTCGATCATGCGGGTGACGGAGGTCTTGCCGTTGGTGCCCGCGATGTGGATGGCCGGATAGCTCTGCTGCGGTGAGCCCAGCAGGTCCATCAGGGTGCTGATCCGCGAGAGCGACGGTTCGATCTTGGTTTCCGGCCAGCGCTTGTCGAGTTCGGCCTCGACCAACGCCATTTCGGCGAGGTCGACCGGCGAGGTGCCGATGGGGGTCAGGGGTCCTTCGGCGTACCGGCGTTCGGGTTCGTCGTTCACTTGGCCGCCACCGTCTTCGCGATCTCGGCCAGGCGCGCGGTGATGCGGGTGACGTCGCCCTCGGCGATCTCCTTGCGCGCCTTGATCTTCTCGACCACGGCGTCGGGCGCCTTGGCCAGGAAGGCCTCGTTGCCGAGCTTGGCGTCGGTGCCCGCGAGTTCCTTCTGCGCTGCGGCCAGGTCCTTTTCGAGGCGGCGGCGTTCGGCGTCGAGGTCGACGGTGCCGGAGGTGTCGATCTCGACGGTGACGGTGGCGGTGCTCAACCGGACCTCGAGCGACGCGGTGGCGGCGAACTCGTCGCCGGCGGCGGTCAGCTTGGCCAGGTTGGCGATTCCGGCTTCCTGCGCGAGCAGGTCGGCGGTGTCGATGCCGATGAGCTTGGCCGCGACCTTCTGACTGTCGGCCAGACCCTGGTCGGCGCGGAAGCGGCGGATCTCGGTGATCAGCTTCTGGGTGTCGGAGATGCGCTGTGCCGCGCCGGTATCGGTGCTCGCGCCGGAGACGGTCGGCCAGGACGCGACCACGATGGATTCGCCCTCCGCACCCTCGGTGAGTGCCTGCCACAGGGATTCGGTGACGAACGGGACGGCCGGGTGCAGCAGTCGCAGCACGGCGTCGAGGACGTTGCCGAGCACGATCCGGGTGCTCGCCGCCCGCTCCTCGGTGTCGGAGAACTGCACCTTCGCCAATTCCAGGTACCAGCTGCAGAATTCGTCCCACGCGAAGTGGTAGAGGCCCTCGAGGGCCTTGCTGAACTCGTAACGGTCCAGGGCCGAATCGACTTCGGCGACAACCTCGTCGAGGCGGTCGAGGATCCACAGGTCGGAGTCAGTGAGGGTGTCGCGGGCGGGCAGTCGGCCCGGCTGCGCACCGTTCATGAGCGCGAACTTGGTGGCGTTGAACAGCTTGGTGATGAAGCTGCGCGACGCGGTCACGTGCGGGGTGCCGACCGAGAGGTCGCCGCCGGGCTGCGCGCCGCGGGCGAGGGTGAATCGGGTGGCGTCGGCGCCGTATTCCTCGATCCAGTCCAGCGGGTCGATGCCGTTGCCCTTGGACTTGGACATCTTCTTGCCGTGTTCGTCGCGGATCAGGCCGTGCAGGAACACATCCCGGAACGGCACCTGCCGGGCGTCCTTGCCCGCGGTGAGCACCGGGTCGTCGGCGACGAACATGCCGAACATCATCATCCGGGCGACCCAGAAGAACAGGATGTCGTAGCCGGTGACCAGCACGCTGGTGGGATAGAACTTGGTCAGTTCCGTGGTGGCGTCGGGCCAGCCCATGGTGGAGAACGGCCACAGGCCCGAGGAGAACCAGGTGTCGAGCACGTCGGGGTCCTGCACGTAGCCCTCGGGCGCCTGCTCGTCGGGTCCGACGCAGACGATTTCGCCTTCGGGGCCGTACCAGATCGGGATGCGATGACCCCACCACAGCTGGCGCGAGATGTTCCAGTCGTGCATGTTGTCGACCCACTCGAACCAGCGCGGTTCCTGGCTGGCGGGGTGGATCTTGACGTCGCCGTTGCGGACCGCGTCCCCGGCGGCCTTGGCGATGCCCTCGACCTTCACCCACCACTGCATGGACAGGCGCGGTTCGATGGGTTCGCCGGAGCGCTCCGAGTGGCCGACCTGATGCAGATACGGGAACTTGCGCCCGACCACGCGGCCCTCGGACTCGAGGCGTTCGCGGATCTTCAGACGCGCTTCGAAGCGGTCCATGCCGTCGAATTCGGTTCCGCTGTCGGCGATCTTGCCGGTCTTGTCCATGATGGTCGGCATGGGCAGGTTGTGGCGCAGGCCGAGCTCGAAGTCGTTGGGGTCGTGCGCCGGGGTGATCTTGACCGCGCCGGAACCGAATTCGGGGTCCACGTAGTCGTCGGCGACGATCGGGATCTGCCGTCCGGTGATCGGGTGGTAGAGGGTGGTGCCGACGAGGTGCTTGTAGCGCTCGTCCTCGGGATGCACCGCGACCGCGGTGTCGCCGAGCATGGTCTCGACTCGCGTGGTGGCCACGATCACGTGCGGCTCATCATCGTTGAGCGAGCCGTAGCGCAGGGAGACCAGTTCGCCTTCCACTTCCTTGTGGTCGACCTCGAGGTCGGAGATGCCGGTCTCGAGCACCGGCGACCAGTTGACCAGGCGCTCGGCGCGGTAGATGAGGCCCGCTTCGTAGAGGCGCTTGAAGATGGTCTGCACGGCGCGGGAGAGGCCCTCGTCCATGGTGAAGCGATCGCGGTTCCAGTCGACGCCGTCGCCGAGGCGACGCATCTGACCCTGGATCTGGCCGCCGCTCTCGCGCTTCCAGTCCCAGACCTTGTCGACGAACAGTTCGCGGCCGAAGTCCTCTTTGGTCTTGCCGTCGACGGCGAGCTGCTTCTCCACCACGGTCTGGGTGGCGATGCCCGCGTGGTCCATGCCGGGCAGCCACAGCACCTCGAAGCCCTGCATGCGCTTGCGGCGGGTGAGCAGGTCCATCAGCGTGTGGTCGAGGGCGTGGCCCATGTGCAGGGTGCCGGTGACGTTGGGCGGGGGCAGCACGATCGAGTAGGCGGGCTTCGTACTGGTCGCGTCGGCGGCGAAGTAACCGGCGGCTACCCAGCGCTCGTACAGGTCGGCCTCGACGTCGCTGGGGTTCCAGCTCTTGGGGAGGGCATCGGCACGATTACGTGGGTTCTCAGAGGCTGCGCTGGTCACCGTGTGATTCTAAGGGCTGGGATTATCGCCCCTCGACCGGGTTTTTGCCGAGGTCACCGAGGACGGCGGACGAACCGGGAGCGGACAAGCCGAAGGGCGAGGCATCCGGCGGATGAGGGACACCGGATGCCTCGCCCTCGTGACTCAGCCTACCGCCGTTTTCGCCGGGTCTCGGGTTTCCAAAGGCAATTCTCAGGTTCTGACCCAAATCGGCCAGGGTAGACCACAATTCGTTGCATCCGCGTTGCGTTGCGCGCATTGTTTCCACGCTGTGACACGGGGGCTGCGAGACCATGGACACCGGGGCTGCGAGACCGCCGGATACCCGGTCAGGCGGCGGCTCCGACGGTAGCCTGATGTTCATGAATCCCATCGTCGACCGGGTGATGTCCACCGTTGCCGGGCAGCTGGGCAATCCGCACGGCCTGCTGGGCAAGGGTGTCGCGACCTTCCTCAACCGGGGGAACCGGGCCATGATCGAGGCGGCCGTCGCGGCGGCCGAGGTCGCGGCCGGGGAATCCGTGGCCGATATCGGGTTCGGCGGCGGCATCGGTTTGACGCTGCTGCTGGATCGGGTGGGCACGACGGGCAAGGTGACCGGTGTCGAATTGTCGCGAGACATGCTGGTGCGGGCGCGATCCCAGTTCTTCGACCAGGTGTCGACGGGAAAGCTGCGGGTGGCCGAGGGCTCACTTACCGTGCTGCCGTTGGATATCGGGTCGGTCGATGCCGTGATCACTTGCAACACCGTGTATTTCGAGCCCGCACTGGAGGAGGCGTGTGTGGAGCTGGCACGGGTGCTGCGGTCGAAGGGACGCCTGGTGGTGGGGATCGGCGATCCGGACGCGATGGCGAGAATGCCGTTCACCAAGCACGGTTTCCGGCTGCGCCCGGTCGCCGAGGTGGTGGCGGCGATGGAGGTCGCGGGCCTGTCTGTGGAGCAGCGGGAGCTGCCCATGAAGCCGATTCCGGGCCATCTGCTGATCGGCCGCCCGGAGTAGCGGCGGGTCGGTCTCGCCCCGAAAAGCGGAGGCGGGACCGCCGTCACAATGTCCGATTCGCCCCGCTCGAGGGCCGTGTCGAAGAGCACTCGTAGCCCGTGTCGTGAGCCGGGTCTCATACCCCTTGCCTTCGCTACCTGCGGTGATGTGTTCTGGCTATCCGGCTGGCGCCAGTCGTCTCCAGTTCCACAACACACCGACACAGCTCCCCAGGGATCCTTCGTCCCACGCTGGAAAGCGAGTCATCATGCGTGTTCGAACCTTCGCCTTCGCCGCCCTCGCCGGTTCCGCCTTCGCCGGACTGACATCCCTCGGAACCGCTTCCGCCGCAACCCCGTTCGTGATTCCTGATGCCGCCGCGGTGGGCGTGGAACTGACGCCGGGCGAGACCCAGTCGCTGGCCAGCGGTCCGCTTCCGGCACTGGTGGACCGTTTCGTGCCGTCGTCGTCGGTCACCGTGGGTGTCATGCCCGACTCCAGGCTGCCGCAGGACGACAAATACGTGTACGCGGATGTGAATTCGATCGTCGGCGAGGCCGCGTCCCGCCCGGGCGGCTCGGTGGACGTCGTGATCGATTCGGAAGGGCTTGCCGTACTCCAGTACTGGTGATCCCGGAAACAACTGTGCCCCTTGCCTTCCAGGCAGGGGGCACAGTCATGTATCGAGGGTCAGGGTACGAGCACGTCCAGTGCGCCCGCCTGTGCCCGGAATACTGCGGGCAGCATGCCGACCGGATCGCCGTCCGCGGTGGCGGGCGCGCCCGGAGCGGTGAGCCGGATCTCGGCGGCCCGGTACTGGACCGCTGCCGGATGGTCGATGCGCTTGCCCGAGGACAGCGTGGGCAACAGCCGGATCATGTCCAGCCGCGACATGGCCCCGACCACGGTGAGGTCCAGCAGCCCGTCGTCGATCTCCGCGTCGGGGCAGATGAGCATGCCGCCGCCGTAGGTGCGGGTGTTGCCGACCGCGACCATGCACGCGTCGAGTTCGAGCACGGTGCCGTCCGGATGGTCGGGCGAGCCGGTGAGTTCGATGCGGTACGGGACGGCCAGTTTGCCCGCGAGCTCGAGCAGGGCCGCCAGCGTGTAGCGGATCGGCCCCTTGGGCCAGCGCATCTCGTTGGCGCGCAAGGTGACTCGCGCGTCGAGTCCGGTTCCGGTGACGGTGGCGAACCAGATCGGCCGGGTGGCGTCGAGGGCGGGGTGGGTGGCGTCGGCCCCGGCGCCGAGGACCGGACTGCCCGCACCGGACGACTTGCCGATCGGCTGGGCCGCCACGGTCCCCAGATCGACGGTGCGCGTCTTGCCCGCCAGCACCACGTCCACGGCCGCGGTGGTCTCGTCCGGGATACCGAGTTCGCGGGCGAGGTCGTTGCCGGTGCCACCGGGGACCAGGCCCAACGGAATGCCGGTGCCCACGACGGCCTGCAAGGTGACGCAGACCAGGCCGTCACCACCGGCCGCCACCACGGCGTCGGGGCGGGTGGCGGGGTCGGCGAGGGTCTCCCGCAGCAGGCGTTCGGTGTCGGCGGCGGAGTCCCCGTGCACGACGGTGACCTGGATGCCGCGTGCGGCGAACTGGTCGGCGGCCGCCACCGCGACCTCCGCGCCCTTGCCGTGCCCGGACAAGGGGTTGGTCACCAGGGCGATGGAGCGAATACTTGTCACGCTGTAGTCCTTATCAGCCTCGGGCTATCGGCCGGGTCCGGTCACGGAATCAGCTTGCCGGGGTTGAGGATTCCGGCGGGGTCCACGGCCTGCTTGACCGCGCGCAGCACGCGCACGCCCAGGTCGCCGATCTCGTCGGTCATCCACGGGCGGTGGTCCGCGCCGACGGCGTGGTGGTGGGTGATGGTGCCGCCGGCCGCGACGATGGCGTCACCGGCGGCGCGTTTGGCGATGGCCCACTGAGCGATCGGGTCCTCGGCCTGCTTGCCGACGATGGTGAAGTACAGCGACGCACCGGTCGGGTAGGTGTGCGAGATGTGGCACATGACCAGGGCGGGGGTGCCCTGCGCGGTGAGCGAATCCGTCAGCGCGGCAGTGACCTTCGCCTTGAGGTTGGCGAGATTGGCCCAGGTGGTGGCGGTTTCGAGGGTTTCGCACAGTACGCCGACGTCCAGCAGCGAGTCGCGCAGATACGGGGCGGCGAAGCGGCCGTGTTCCCATTCGCGGGCGGGGGTTTCGCCGAGTGCGGTGCCCCCGGCGGCGGTCAGCAGTGCGGTGGCTTCGGCGCTGCGGGCGGCGACGTGTGCGGCGGTGCCCTCGAAGGTGGTGACGGCCAGACAGCCGCCGACGGCCGCGCCGCCGATGTCTCCGGCGCGTGCCAGGTTGAGGCCGGTTTCGGCTTCGTCGGACAGTCGCATCACGGTGGGTGCGGCCCCGGCCTGGATGACGGTGCGCAGTGCGGTCGCGCCGGTGGCGAAGTCGGGGAAGGACCAGGCCTGGTAGCCGGTGGCCTCCGGGACGGGGTGCACGCGCAGGGTGACGGCGGTGATGATGCCGAGTGTGCCCTCCGAACCCGAGAACAGTTCGCGCAGATCGGGTCCGGCGGCCGAGGCGGGGGCGCGGCCGAGTTCCAGGGTGCCCGCGGGGGTGGCGATGGTGAGGCGCTGGATCATGTCGTCGAAGCGCCCGTATCCGGCCGAGGCCTGCCCGGAGGAGCGGGTGGCCGCGAAGCCGCCGATGGTGGCGTATTCGAAGCTCTGCGGGAAGTGGCCGATCGAAAGACCTTGCCGGGCAAGCAGTTCCTCGGCCTGTGGACCGGACAGACCGGCGCCGAGGGTGGCGGTGCCGCTGATCGGGTCGACCTCGGTGAGGGCGTCGAGGCGGTTGAGGTCCAGGGCGATGACGGTGTCGAAGCCGCCGCGCGCCGGGTCGAGTCCGCCGACGACGCTGGTGCCACCACCGAAGGGCACGACGGCGATGCCCGCTGCCGAACAGTATTCGAGCAGGGCCGCGACCTGGGCGTGGTCGCCGGGGAAGACGACGGCGTCGGGGGCGTCCTGCGGGCCTTCGCTGCGGCGGCGCAGCAGGTCGGGGGTGGATTTGCCGCCGGAGCGCAGCAGCCGGTCGCGGTGGTCGGTCGACACGCGTTCGGCGCCGACCAGCGCGGCGAGTCCGGCTCGGTGTTCGGCGGTGAGCGCCGATGCGGGCAGCGGCACGTCGCCCTCGTCGCGACGGGCCACCGGCTCACCGGAGACTCCGAAAACCTGGGTGAGTAGCCCCCGGATCTGCTCGGACAGTGGTTTGTGTCCGGCCGGGGAGCCCCAGGCGTCCCACACCATACTCGGGCGGGCTTGCGGCCCGCCCGGGTTTGCTACGACGGCACTGTCCGTCGAGGTGGCGGCTGCTTGTGTGTCGACCATGCGTTACAGTCTGTCATAGAATGTCAAGCAGTAACGTCCCTACTCCCCCGGCGGTGGCAATCATGACCTCGACCGAACCGCCCTCCGCCGTGGACCGGGCGATCCTCGACGCGGCCCGCGAGTGCGTGGCCGAG
Source organism: Nocardia sp. NBC_00511 (assembly GCF_045161165.1). NCBI lineage: Bacteria > Bacillati > Actinomycetota > Actinomycetes > Mycobacteriales > Nocardiaceae > Nocardia > Nocardia sp. NBC_00511. The sequence continues at coordinate 90,999 of NZ_CP107849.1, read as the reverse complement.
TTCGGCGTGCGCCGCACCACCCTCACCGAGGTGGCGCGCCGGGCCGGAGTCAGCCGCCCGACCGTCTACCGCCGCTGGCCCGACACCGGATCCCTGGTCGCCGACCTACTCGTGCGCGAACTGCGCGATATCGTCGCCGACACCGCACCCAGTACCGGCACCGCCCGGGAACGCCTGGTCGGAGCGATCGTCGGCGGTGGCGCGATGATCCGCCGGAACCCGTTGTTCGCCAAGATCTTCCGCGCCGACACCGACATCATGCTCACCTACGTCTTCGAACGGCTGGGCCGCAACCAGCGCGCGCTGATCACCCTGTTCGCCGATGCCATCCGCGAGGGACAGGGCGACGGGTCGGTGCGCGCCGGGGATCCCGAGCAGATGGCGGCCATGCTGCTGCTCATCGCTCAGTCGGCCGTGCAGTCCGCGAGCACCTTCGCCCCGGTGCTGGACGCCGAGCACCTGGACCTCGAGCTGACCCATGCGCTGCACGGCTACCTCCGGCGCGATCCAGAGGAGGGTCGATGAAAACCCCGACGCTCCACGACTTCCGGCCCGGGACGCCGCCCCTGTCCGCCCCGCGTGCGGCGCGCGCTCTCTTCTCGACTTCGACACGGAATCGAAAGGCCTTCTCATGACCAGCAATTCGCATATCGATCCGTCTTCGCTGAATCGTGCACGGCGGCAACAGGAGCTGCTCGCGCTCGCCGACGGCGCGGCGGTCGACGTGCTGGTGATCGGCGGCGGCATCACCGGTGTCGGGGTCGCCCTGGACGCGGTGTCGCGCGGACTGCGAACGGTGCTGGTGGAGAAGCACGATCTGGCGTTCGGGACCAGCCGGTGGAGTTCCAAGCTGGTGCACGGCGGACTGCGGTATCTGGCCAGCGGCGGGGTCGGCATCGCGCACGAGAGTGCGGTGGAGCGCGACATCCTGCTGACCCGCACCGCGCCGCATCTCACCCGGGCGCTGCCGCAGGTGGTGCCGTTGCTGCCGAATATCGGTGTCGCGCAGAAGCTTCTGGTGCGCACCGGGTTCGTGGCGGGAGACGTGCTGCGGCGGACGGCGGGGACCTCGTCGTCGGTGCTGCCCCGTTCCCGGCGGGTGGCGGCGGCAGAGGCGCTGCGGATGGCTCCGACGGTTCGGCGCGCGGGTCTGCGCGGTGGCCTGGTGGCCTGGGACGGGCAGTTGGTCGACGATGCCCGGCTGGTGGTGGCGATTGCGCGCACGGCGGCCCGGGAGGGGGCCTCGATCCTGACTCGGGTGGAGGCCACCGACGTCACCGGCACCTCGGCCACCCTGCGTGACGGCCTGACCGGCGAAACCTGCTCCGTGACAGCGCGTTCGGTCATCAACGCGACCGGTGTGTGGGCCGATCAGGTGGATCCGAGCATCGAGCTGCGCCCCTCGCGCGGCACCCACCTGGTGTTCGACGCCGCCGCCTTCGGTGGCCTGTCGGCGTCGCTGACGGTGCCGATTCCGGGCAGCACCAGCCGGTTCATCTTCGCCTTCCCCGCCGCGCACAATCGCGTCTACCTGGGTCTCACCGACGAGGAGGCCCCCGGCCCGGTGCCGGATGTTCCGCACGCCACCGACACGGAGATCGACTTCCTCCTCGACACGGTCAACACCGTCCTGCGAGAGCCGTTGACCCGCAATGACATTCGCGGCACCTTCGCGGGCCTGCGCCCGCTGCTGAAGACCGGCGACGACAGCACCGCCGACATCTCCCGCGAACACGCCGTCCTCACCTCCCCCACCGGCGTGATCACCGTGGTCGGCGGGAAACTCACCACCTACCGCCGCATGGCCCAGGACACCGTGGACGCCACCGTCGCCCATGCCGAGCTGTCGGCCTCCCCCTGCCGCACCACGAATCTGCCTTTGGTGGGCGCGGTTTCGGGTGCGGCCCGAGACGCCATCCAGGCACCCACCCGACTGGTGGAGCGCTACGGCAGCGAGGCGAACACCATCCTCGAACTGGTGCGGCAGGACCCCGCGCTGGCCGAGCCGGTCGCCCCCGGAATGGATGTCACCGCAGCCGAATTCGCCTTCGCCATCCAGCACGAGGGCGCTCTCGACGAAGGCGACCTCCTCGACCGCCGCACCCGCATCGGACTGGTGGACACCGACCGCAAGGCAGCCCGACCGGCCGCCGAACGAGCCCTGTCCTGATAGCGACTCCGCAATCGCACAAGTCCGATTCAGCCCGTCTCTGCCGAGAAGCCGCGCTTCGGAGGGCGTCGCCGGCACGAATCCTGGCGATGCGGTCGAAGTTGGCGAAGTACCCACGGGTGCCGAACCCGTGGCGGGCACGATCAGGTCACGGTCTTCTGCGAGGTGAGACCGTCCGTGACGGTGTGGCCCGGGACGATCTGCGGCTAATTGGTTACGGCGCAACCGGATCCGGTGAGCAGTCCGACCCCTACGGTGACGTCCACGTAGGGGAAGACATCGTCGCCGGGCCGGGAGTGCTGGACGATCTGCAACCGGTGCGGGCCCGGGGTCGCCGGAATCCAGTGGGCCTGAGCCAGACCGCCGGAGGGGTAGGCGAAGGCGAAGGGGACCGTGTTGTCGTAGAAGACGACCGGGGCGCTGGGGTCATCGACGTAGCCGTCGATGTCGTAGCCGCAGCCGGTGCCGTAGTTGGTGGCCGAGCCGAAGCTGATGCCGGGGTCGACGCCGACGCGGGTGCCGGTGGCGCCCGCGGGGGCGGCCAGTGCGGTGGCGGCGGCGAGGGCGGCCAGGCCCGCGGCGACGGTGGTTCCGGTCCTGAAGCTGGTGCCCGTCATGATTCGGTCCTCATCGGTGCTGCCGGAGCCCGGGTGCGTCCGGCACAGTGTCTCGATCCTCGCGCCCGCGGGGCCGGTTCGGGGCGCATTACGGCAATCCGTCCGGTTCCGTGTCGCTGCGGGCGGGTGGGAAACGGCCCTATGCTTGGCTGCGTTGCTGTCAGCGCCAGGCGAGGGAGGCGCGCATGGGCCGGATGCCGACGACGGTCGGATTGGTGGCCGGATCGGGTCTGATCGCGCGCTTCGGCGCGGTGATCCTGTTTCTGAGCGGGGAGAGCACCTCCACCGAACGCATGCTGGGCGCTGCCGAGACCGCGGCGGACGCACCGGATCCGGGAGTCGCGATCGCGCAGCGACTGCTGGCCACCGTGTTCACCGGCGGGTCGGCGCAACCACCCGCGTTCGGAGTGGTCGCGCCGACCGACGGCGGCATCCTGCTGCTGCTGCGGGGTTCCGTACGCGCCACCGTGGACGGCCCGGAGGGTCCCCGACTGCTCTCCGGTGAGCGCGCCATGACCTGGGCCGACGAGATCATCCGCGACCCGGTCCGCCGAATCTCGATACTGTCCGACGGCGCCGCGCCCACCCCGATCCCGCGCACCGACCTGCGTGCGGGCGTGGTCGCGGGCGGCGGCTTCATCGTGCAGGCCCCCGTATTCGGACTCGCCGCCCGCGAAAACAGTGGTTCGCTGCCGAAAGTCGCCGCGCCCGAACCGCTCCCGGACGTCACCCGCCGCTCCCCCACCCCGACCACGTCACACACCCGCATATCGGCCCCCATCCCCTCCTCGGATTCCGGCCGCCGCCAGCAGGTTTCACCGGATCCGGACCGTCAGCAGCCTTCCCCCGAGCACGGCGTCGACCGCGAGCAAGGTCCAGCCGAGCAGGGCGGGGACCGTCGCCAGGGTGCATCCGAACAGCCCGGGAGCCGCCCAGGCGATCGCCGAACTGCCGCAACCACACCCGCTTCCGCGCCGCCGTCGGTCTCCGATCGCCCGGTGCGCATGGACGCCCAGCCCGCACCACCCGTACCGAACCCGGCGGGTGGCCGTGAGCCCGCGAGTAGTCCACGGCTGCCGAAGGATCCGATCAGTGCCCCACGGCTACCGAAGGATCCGGCGAGCAGTCCTCGGCTGTCGCGGGACCCGGCCAGCAGCCCACGGTTACCCCGGGACCCCGCCAGCAGCCCCCGATTCCCGCAAGACCCCGCCAGCAGCCCACGCTTGCCGCAGGGCCCAGCCAGCAGTCCGCGGTTGGCGAAGCAGCCGGTGCGGGAACCGAATTCGGGGGCGGTGGCGAGGCCGGGTGAGCGGCCGGATCCGGACGATCAACCACCGACCGCCGCCTATAACCCGGAGGCCGAGAGTTTCGGCGAGGCTCCGCCGCCCACCTCCGATATGGCGGCGGTAGGCGGCGCGCTCACCGGTGCGGACGGTGCCGTGTATCCCCTGGATCGCCAGTATGTGATCGGCCGTGATCCGATGATCGACGAGGCGGTGCGGCGCGCGGCGGCGTCACCGATCGTGATTCCCCGCGATCGGCACGTGTCGCGGGTGCACGCGCGCCTGAATATCGAGCAGGGCAAGGTGTTCGTGCGGGATGCGGGCACGCCGGGTGGGACGTTCATGGCGGCTCCGGGCGCACCGGATTGGGTGCGGGTGGGGCAGCGGCCGACGGAGTTGCGTCCGGGCTGGAGTCTGCGGATCGGCGAGCGGGTGCTGACCTTCCGGACCGCGCAGGAGTCGCACTGAACCCGGTCTCATTGCAGAACCGACCAGTCGCCGTGCTGTAGTGCGGTGCGCACGCCTGCAGGCACCGGCAGCCGACCCTTCACAGCCTGTTGTGCCGCAGCCACATCGGCGGGGTGATGACCGATGACGATTGCTCCGGCTGCCCGCCCCTCCGACAGCACCAGCCGCCGATAGGACCCGTTCGCGGATCGATCCACGACGATCACCTCGTCGCGCGCTTCGGGTTCGACGCGGCCGACGCTGAACAGTTCCAGGCCGACACCCTTCAGAATCGTCGCTGGAGTTTCCGCGGTCAGCACCTGATCACCGCCGAGCGCATTGACTGCCGCCGCCTGTGCCTGTTCCGCGGCGATCGGCCACAGTCCGAGCACCCGGTCGCGATGCTCGGCGACGTCTCCCGCCGCGTACACGTGTGGCACACCGGTCCGCATCCGGTCGTCGACGAGAATGCCTCGGCGAACCGGGATTCCGGCCCGCCGCGCCAGATCGATGTTCGGGCGGATGCCGATGGCGGTGAGGAACACCTCGCACGGAATCCGGCTGCCGTCGTTCAGGATCACTCCGGACACCGTCGAATCGCCTGCCACCCGGGCGGTTTCGGCGCGGTACCGCACCTCGATGCCGAATCGGCTGAAATGGCTGTGCACCAGCGCCGAGGCTCGCGGGTCGAGTTGCTTGCCCAGCAGCCGCTCTCCGCGTTCGAGCACCGTCACCCGCAAACCGAGCTGATACAGCGCGTAAGCGGCTTCCAATCCGAGCAGCCCGCCGCCCGCGACCACCGCGAGTCCGCAGGAGCGCTGCTGGGCGTAGGCGCGCATGTGCAGGGCGTCCCCGGCTTCGCGTAGTACGAAGCTGCCGGGCAGGCCGAGCCCCGGGATGTCGGGCTGGGCGGCGGCCGCGCCGGTGGCGAGCACCAGCCGGTCGTAGGGCAGCACGTCCCCGGTGCCGAGCCGGATCCGTTGTGCGCGTGTATCCAGCTGGGTGGCAAGGGTATTGAGCCACGGCGTGACCCGATGCTCCTCGTACCACTGTGGGGGCTGCAGGTACAGGCCCTGCATGGCGGAGCGCCCGTGGATGAGCCGGGAGATGCCCATGCGGTTGTAGAAGTCGTGGGATTCGCGTCCGACGAGGTGAATTTCGCAGTCGGGGTGGCCGCGGCGCAGGAAGTCGGCGGCGGTGACCCCGGCGATCCCGGTGCCGATCACCACGACGCTCATGATGGAGCGGTCGAAATGCGCTGGCGTGCTGCCGTTTCCGTGCCCAGGTTCGGGTGTGAGCGAGACCCGGACCGCGCCGGTCGCGCCGTCGGTGATGCGGGCACAGCACGCCATCCGGGTGTTGTCTGCGAATCCGAGGCGGCGCAGCGTATTCCGTTCCTCCGGGGTGGGTTCGCAGAGTCGGTCGCCGCCCGCGAGCACGGCGACGGGATCGGCTCCGCAGACGCCCATGCGGCAGCCGGATTCGATGGTCAGCTTGGCCTGCTCGGCCAGATCGAGCAGGCTCGCACCGGTTTCGGCGGGCACGCTGACTCCGGCGGGCTCGAAGCTGACGGGTGCGGCCTGGGCCACCGGTTCCGCCACGGCCGCACGGGATTTGGGGAACGGCAGCAGTACCGGCGCACTGCGGGCACCGGTCGTGACCGCGTACTGGAGTTCACGCACCCGCGTGCGCGCCAGGAACAGTACGGTCGCCACCAGCACCACCAGGCTGATCGGCCAGCGCAGCCAGTCCACCCCGACACCGGTGACGGTGTGGATCGACGCGGCCAGCACGGGTCCCGCGTACCAGTAGAAGATGTTGAGGGCCAGCGCCGCGTACCCAGCGGTCAGTACGGCCGCACTCACCGAGGTGACCGCCTCCACCGCGAAGAACACCCCGACCGCGACCAGCACGAACAGCCCGAGCGCCAGATACCGTTGCGCCAGTGGCAGATTCCCGTACCCCGTGAGCACCATGAATCCGAGCACGAACCCGGGCAGGGCGGCCGCGAACAGCTTGCGCGGTGCGCTCCAGCCGCTCTCGCTGTCGTCCATGTCGGCCTGGTAGGCGGCGCGCGGCTGGAAGTCGAAGCAGTTCTTGGCACAGCCCACGCAGGGCTGGCAGTGATTGTTGGCGACCGTCACGAACGGTGTCTGCCCGTACACGCGCTGCACCGGGAACAGCGGGCAGATGCTGCTGCACCACCCGCTCTTGCCCTTGAACACGACGCCGCCCGCGAACGCGGCGGCCAGCACCGCCGACAGCACCGCACCGCTGGCGACGCCGCTGCGATCCAGGCCAGCCACCCGGGATCCGGCGATGCCGAAGAACAGCGCGACCGCGATCAGATATCCGCGCCGCTGCAACCAGGCGGGCGGGGTCAGCGCCCGGGTGAAGCCGAACAGTCGCGGCAGCTGATTGGTGGCGGCGAGCGGACAGGTGTTGCGCCACAGGCCCGGCGCGATCAGGAACAGTCCGGGCAGCAGCGGCACGATCACCTTGAAGAACCAGAACAGTCCGGCCGTGGGCCGCACGAACATGGTGACGATCAGGACCAGGTAGACGGCGATGCTCACGAATCGCAGTGCCTGCCAGGCGCGCAGCGGCACCCGCTGCGGCAGTTCGGTGAAGGCGGGGAACAGGTTCCGGGTCCCGGTGGCATCGATGTCGAGGATCCGGTTGGCCAGTGCCACCGCGCGGCCGGGCGTCGGTTCCGGTCCGGGCGGCCGGGGTGCGGGTCCGGGGGCGGTCCCGAGTTCGGTTACGGATCCGTCGTATTCGGGGGTCTCACCGGTCGGGCTGTGCAAGACGAGGATTTCGGCGCGCCCCAGCCGCACCACGTCCCCGGTGACGAGTTCTCGCCGTCCGGTGATCGCCAGCCCGTTGACGGTGGTGCCGTTGCGGCTGCCCAGATCGGCGACCGACAGCGAGGTGGGTGTCGGCACCAGCCGCAGATGCTGCCGGGACACACCGTGGTCGGCCAGCACCTCCCCGTCGCCGCCGCGCCCGAAGACGATGGGCCCGTCCAGTTGCCGCCGCCGCGGTGGCCGCCCCCATTCCCGGATCTCGATTACCGGCCGTCCCGCCATGTGCTGTACCTCCCCGCCCCGTGCGCGCCGATCATGATGCGCTCGTGGAACTATCGACGGTGACCGGCCTGTTGGTTACCGCTGTCCGGGTATTTTTCCGTGAAATCGGGCGCTCCCGCGCAGCGAATCAGGCGCGCTCCCGCAGCAACTGCACCCGCAGGTACCGGAAGCGTTTGCCGACCCGGCGGCAACCGGTGGCGAGCGCCAGACCCGTGACGGCACCCACGGCCGCACACGCGATGACGGACAGCAACGTCGGCTCACGCCCCAGCAGTACCCAGGCCACTGCCACCGCCGCGACACCGAGCAGTCCCGTGCTGATCGCGAGTCCGACGGTGGCGGAGAATCGGGCGCTGCCGTGACGCAGTGTGCGCGCGTTGGATTCGGCGTAGGCGGCCGCGAACAACACCAGCAGCAGGGTGGCGACGGCGGTCGCCGTGGTGGTGGAACGCTGCGTGGTGCGCACCCCGAACCGATAGGTGGCGGTGTCGGAACCATTGTGGGACAAGGTGACCGCACCGGTGAGATGCCCGGCCAGCACATACTGGTTCACCGGTGCCGCCAACTCCGCCGTACCGCCGCTCAACGGGGTACTCGTGCCGCCGGCCTGGATACCGAGCAGGTTCACCGAGAGCTTCGCGGCGTCGGCGTCACCGCCCGAAACCGTGACAGGGATCGGCTTGGACAGATCAAGGCCCACGGTTCCCACCGCCGGATCGACCCCGCCGATCTGAATCATCCCGGCAGGCGGCATATCCCGGCTCGGTGACCCGACTCCGAGCACCGCCAGCGCCCCGAGGAGCACGATCAGCACCGCCGCCGCCAGGAACGGCACCCGCGGCGACGGCAGGGTGATTACCCGCTGCACCGGCAGCAGCTCCGACCGATCGACATCGGCGAGTCGAATACCGCTGTGCCGCACCGGCTCTTGTGGACGCATGCGTGCCTGCGGCCCGGGCCTCGGCATCTGCGGATACATGGCCCGGCCAGCACCCGAGCCGACCTGTGGTGCAGCGGGATCTCCGCGCCGTGGCATGGCCGACGGCGCGTGACCTGCACGCTGCCCGGCCTCGGTGCCGCGCTCCGTTTCCTCGCCACGATTCGGAAGCTGCTTTGGCTCAGCGGTATTCGGAATCTGACGAGAGCCGAACGGCTGACCCATGGATGTCCGAGTGGGCGCACCGGGGGGCGGTGTCCGCGGGCCTCTGCCGTCCTCGGTTCGGGCATACGGCGCGGGTCGCGGGCGACTCGGTGACGAGTCCGTGCCGGTCCAGCGCGGGCCGGGTGTCATCGGGCCCGCGACGGGGTTGCCTGGTGGCGGGGTGTACGGCGCTGGCGACGGACCGTACGGTGCGGGAGTTCTCGGGCCGCGAGCGCTGCCTGTAGCTGCCGCGACGATGGTGTCCGCACCGATCACCGGAATGCCCACCGGGGTAAGCCAATTCACGCCCCAGCAGTGGGCGGCGGGCTCGGCGAGGGCGACGCCGAACGTCTCTGCGGTGTCGAAGCGTTCGGCCGGGTCCGGGGCCAGGCCGCGCATGACGGCCTCGGCGATCGGCTGCGGGATGAACGGAGCGACCTTACCCAGCGGAACGGGGTCCCCGTAGGCATGGGCGAACAACAGCGACAGCGCGTCGGAGCCGGGCGGGAAGGGCAGCACCCCCGAAAGCAGCTGATAGAGCATGGTGGCCAGCGCGTACACGTCGGTGGCGGGTGAAAGCTGGTGTCCTCGCACCTGTTCCGGCGCGATGTAGGACGGGGTGCCGATGATCTCCCCGGCGCGCGTCACCAGTGTCTCGTCGCCGCCGACGATCTTGGCGATCCCGAAATCGGCGAGTTTCAGCGTCCCGTTCGCGGCGAACAGCAGGTTGGACGGCTTCACATCCCGGTGCAGGATGCCACCGCGATGCGCAGCCTCCAGTCCGGCCGCGCACGACAGCGCCACCGCGACCGCCGCGGTAGCCTCGAAACCCGCTGTGACGAAACGATTCTCGACAGTGCCGCCGGGCAGATACTCCAGGACCAGCAGACACAGGTCCTCGTGCTCGACAAAGTCGTAGACCGGTACCACGTGCGGGTGATCCAGACCCGCCATCACCCGCGCCTCGTCGACGAAGCGCCGCCGCACCTGGGCATCGTGGGCGAACTGCGGCGGAATCTGTTTGATGGCGACCCGGCGGCGCAGTCCGCGATGCACCCCGGCCAGCACCACACCGCAACCGCCGCGGCCGATCTGGCCGCCCACCTCGTATCCGGGCAGGGCCGCCCGCACCCGGGCGATGTCCGCACCGGTCAAGTCGGCCACGCTCATGGTTTCGCTCCCCGCGGTCTCATGGCTTCGCTCCCCCGGACCCGGAATCGCGCGGGACACTGCGGATCGTCGGCTCGTCGTCACCGGATTCGGCGGACCGGCCGATCGTGGTCTCGCCGGTGCGGGGGCCGGGTGGCGCGATCGGACCCGCGACGGTCGAATCGTTCATGCCCGCACCGGAATACCGGACCCGACGGCCCGGGACCGGGGCTCCAGGCGCGACGACGGTGGGTCCCTCGCCGGGCCCGCTCGGCCCGATCACGGTCGGCAATCCACGCGGTGCGCTGCCGGGTGCGATGCGCCGGGTCTCGGTCTCCGGGCGGATGCCACCGCGATTGCCCTGGTCCGGGAAGGCGACACCCCGACGCCCCGGCTCCGGCGCGGTCTCCCACTGCGCCGCGAATCTCGGATCCGAGAACCCACCGCCCCCTGGGGTTTCCGGCACCAGGTCGGGGAATGTCCCGCCGTGCGGCGGAGATCCGCCCGTCGGCCCGCCGGGGGCATTCGGTCCGGCAGGGTAGCCGTGGGCGTCGAGTTCCTTTGCCGCAGCGAGGTCTTCGGCGTCCAATCCCAGATCGTCGGCCTGACGCGGTGTGGGCGAGAGATATCCGACCAGGAAGAACACGGCGGCCACCACACCGGCCAGCGACAGCCACAGCGCGGTCCCCGGCACCCACCAGCGCGCCACCGACGCGGTGAAGCCGATCATCAGCCCGATTCCGAGGCCGGGCGCGAGCAGCCGCAGGCCGCGCTGCCAGCGGTTGGCCGAAAGCCGTTGGCGGGCAACGGTGAGGACGGCGTCGGCGATGGCGAGCGCGGTCAGCACCGCGATGATCACCCCGAACAGGCCGTACACCGACACGATCGACCCGCGCACATCCACAACCGTGTGCTCGGCGGTCAGCGGCTTCCCGTCGGAGCCGATGAGCGTGAAGTCGGAGCCGATCAGCCCGGTCGCCTGACCGTCCAGACCCGCCGGATCCAGGCGGTAGGTGAGCTTGCCGGTCTTACCCGCCGCCACCGTCAATTCGACTGTCGTGGAATAGGAGAAGAAGTTCAGACCGAGCACGTGACCGGTGACGTCGACGCGGCGGATGGAGATCGGCTTGTCGGTGCCGTTGGCGACGTCCACCACCACCTGCGAGACGCGGCTCGGATCCAATCGCACCGGGTTTCGCGCGCCCGCACCCGCGATGGCCCGGCCGTCCAGCGTCGCCACGGCGGTCACCGTACCGGCGGCGGATGCCGGTGCGGCCGCCAAAATTGTTGCGGTACAGAAGAATATGATGAGCAGCAACCCCGAGATCAGTCCGGGTGCGCGGGCCGATGCCGCCATGGATCCACGTGCACTGCCGGTCATCTTGGCCTCCGAGCCGGGAGATGGGACACCAGGCGGTGGCCGTAGAACCACCCGCCGATCAGCAGGAAGAACAGCAGCACCGTCATGGTGCCCGCATCGCCGCCGACCTGACTGACCAGCACGATGTCCAAGGGGGCGGCCAGCTTCCGGCCACACTCGGCGGTCACCTCGTGCTGGCCGATCCCGGTATCGCCGGTGGCGAGCGTCGCCTGGAAACCGCCGTCGGCACGCGCCGTGGTGTCGGCCCCGTTCGCACCCCCGATCGCCAGATGAACGGACGCGCCCGGATCACAGCCGGTTCCGCTGGCCACCACCTGCGCACCCGGCGGCACCGCGACCGGATTCAATGACAGCCCGGTTGTCTGGGCGGGAGCGGGAGTCGGGGTGGTCGATGGTGGCGGCTGCGCGTCCGATGTGGTCGGAGGCGCGACAGGCACGGTGGTCACGACCGGCGTGGTCGGCGGAATCACCTGCGGCGGAGGCTGATTCCCACCACCCGGCGGCGACGTCACCCCCGCGGTCACGCACACCCCGCTCGCCGGTTTCACCGAACCGTCGGGACAGGTCTGCGGCTGCGTGGTGGGACAGTTCCCGCTCGCGGGCTTCGTGGAACCGTCAGGGCAGGTCTGCGGATGTGTGGTCGGGCAATTCCCGCTCGAAGGCTTCACCGAACCATCCGGGCAATACTGCGTCGCCGGGCACGACCCGCTCGAAGGCTTCACCGAACCATCCGGGCAATACTGCGTCGCCGGACATGAACCGCTCGAGGGTTTCACCGAACCATCCGGGCAGTACTGCGTCACGGGACACGAACCACTCGACGGCTTCACCGACCCGTCTGGGCAGTACTCCGGCTGTGTCGCTGGGCAACTGCCGCTCGAAGGCTTCACCGAACCATCCGGGCAATACTGCGTCACCGGGCACGATCCACTCGCGGGCTTCTCCGAACCGTCCGGGCAGTACTCCTGCTGAGTCGGGCAGTGCTGGCCCTTCTGCTGCACTGAGCCATCCGGGCAGTAGGTCGTCGCCGGGCAGGACCCGCCGGATGGTTTCAGTGAGCCGTCCGGGCAATATTCCTGCTGCACCGGGCATTTGCCGCTGGCGGGCTTGACCGAACCGTCGGGGCAGTACTCGGTGGGTTTGCTCCCGCAACCGGTGCTGGCGTAGCAGGGGTCGGACTGCCCGCCGCTGTTGTAGCCCGGATTCGGTGTGGTGGTGGGAACTTTCGCGGGTGCGCGATCCTGGTGAATCCCGATCGGCGCGACCGCGGGTGCGGTATCGTTCGGGGCCGCCCAACCGATCACCGCCGGAATCGCCAGCGCGAGGGCGGACACCAGCAATAGCAGCAGCCGCGAGGTTCGCTGTGAAAGCCGCACCGCGCGTGTCAATTTCGCGCGCCGGCGTTCCCCTCCGGCACGCCGACCAGAATGTACGCATGTATTCATTCGGCGTGACCTCGCTCGTTCGATGGTAAGTCCGTCGAGCCCGGGAGCGGAGCCGTCTCGCCGAGGCGTTACCTGTCGGACGCATCGACGACAACCCCTGGACGGCGTGTGCACGCCGGTATGAACCCCTCGATCCGGTTATCGCGGCCCACCGCGTCCGCGTTCACACGACGCCCGCATCGAACCCCGGACACTCCCACCGCGCCCGGGTCCCCCGCGATTCGGACATACGATGCGGATACCGACTGGGACAGCCCCCGCGCCGGAGAGGACAATCGAGGCCATGCATCGTTCCGCGCCGAAGAGTGATATCGACGAGTCCGCGCTGACGGTCACCGCGCCGAAGACGGCGGCGGCGGGGGTCAAGGCGGTCACGGTCGCGTTGGAGCGCGCGGTCGAGGAGATGGGCGTGACCCGGACCGCCCGCACGCTGACCCGGGTGAATCAGCGCCACGGGTTCGACTGCCCGGGCTGCGCCTGGCCGGAACCGAGCGGTCGGCGGCGTCCGGCCGAGTTCTGTGAGAACGGCGCGAAGGCGGTCGCCGAGGAGGCGACCCTGCGCACCGTCACCCCCGAATTCTTCGCCGAGCACTCCCTCGCGGATCTGGAGGGCAAGTCCGGCTACTGGCTCGGGCAGCAGGGCCGCCTCACCCATCCGATGGTGTTGCGCGAGGGCGACACCCACTACTCCCCCATCCCGTGGGACGACGCCTACCGGCTGATCGCCGAACAGCTCAACGGCCTGGACTCACCCGACGAGGCCGTCTTCTACACCTCCGGCCGCACCGCCAACGAGACCGCGTTCCTCTACCAGCTGCTGGTCCGCAGTTTCGGCACCAACAACCTGCCGGACTGCTCCAACATGTGCCACGAGTCCTCCGGCACCGCGCTGGTGAGTTCGATCGGCATCGGCAAGGGCTCGGTGACCATCGACGACTTCTCGGCCGCCGACGTGATCATCGTGGCCGGGCAGAATCCGGGCACCAATCATCCGCGCATGCTCTCGGCGCTCGGCGAGGCGAAAACGCACGGCGCGAAGGTGATCGCGGTCAACCCGCTGCCCGAGACCGGGCTCATCGGGTTCAAGGATCCGCAGACCGTGAAGGGTTTCACCGGCGGCATCACCATCGCCGACGACTTCCTGCAGATCCGGCTCGGCGGCGACATGGCGCTGTTCCAGGGCCTGGGCAAGCTGCTGTTCGAAGCCGAGGACCGGGCACCCGGGACCGTGGTGGATCGCACGTTCGTGGACGCGCACACCGCGAGCTTCGCCGAGTACGAGAAGCAGATGCGGGCCGTCGACCTCGCGGTGGTCGAGCAGGCCACCGGGCTCTCGCGCGCGGACCTGGACCGCACGGCGGCGCTGCTGGCCGAATCGAAGGCCACCATCATCTGCTGGGCCATGGGTTTGACCCAGCAGGTGCACGGGGTCGCCACCATCGAGGAGGCCACCAACCTGCTGCTGATGCGCGGCATGATCGGCAAGCCCGGCGCGGGCGTGTGCCCGGTGCGCGGGCACTCCAACGTGCAGGGCGACCGCACCATGGGCATCTGGGAGAAGATGCCCGAGGCGTTCCTGTCCGCGCTGGATCACGAATTCGGGATCACCAGTCCGCGTGAACACGGCTGGGACACCGTCAATGCCATTCGCGCCATGCGGGACGGGCGCGGCAAGGTGTTCTTCGGTATGGGCGGCAACTTCGTCTCCGCGACCCCCGACACCGAGGTGACAGAGACGGCGCTGCGCAATTGCGCTCTCACCGTGCAGGTTTCGACCAAGTTGAACCGCAGTCACGTGGTGCACGGGCGGACGGCGCTCATCCTGCCGACGCTGGGCCGCACCGACGAGGACGTGCAAAACGGTGCGCGGCAACAGGTTTCGGTCGAGGATTCGATGTCGATGGTGCACCTGTCCACCGGGCGGCTGAAGCCCGTCAGCGGCGAACTGCGCAGTGAGGTCGCCATCGTGTGCGAACTCGCCCAGCAGGTGTTCGGTCCCGAGCACTCGGTGCCGTGGGCGGAGCTGCAACGCGATTACGACCGGATCCGCGACGCCATCGCGAATGTCGTCCCCGGCTGCACCGACTACAACGCGAAGGTGCGCGGCCGCAACGGTTTCCAGCTTCCGCACCCGCCGCGGGACGCCCGCGAGTTCCGGACCAGCACCGGCAAGGCCAATTTCGCGGTCAACGACCTGCACTGGCTGCCCGTCCCCGAGGGCCGGTTGATCCTGCAGACCCTGCGCAGCCACGACCAGTACAACACCACCATCTACGGCCTCGACGACCGCTACCGCGGCATCCACAACGGCCGCCGGGTGGTGCTGGTCAATCCAGCAGACATCACCGAATTCGGTTTGGCCGAGGACGATCTGGTGGATCTGGTCTCCGAGTGGACCGACGGCAGTGAACGCCGCGTCACCGGCTTCCGCGTGGTCGGCTACGCCACCCCGCGCGGCAACGCGGCCGCCTACTACCCCGAGACCAACCCGCTGATCCCCCTCGACCATGTGGCGCAGCGTTCCAACACCCCCGTCTCCAAGGCGGTCACCATCCGCCTCGAACCCCACGTCCACACCGTCGCGGACGTCCCCACCGCATGAGCAGAGTCACCGCCCGCCGCCCCACCCTGCGCATCTCCCCCACCGGCACGGTCACCCGCCCCGACACCCTCGCGGTGGAGGAGCCACTCGAAATCCGCACCGGCGGAGAGTCTCTGACGGTCACCATGCGCACCCCCGGCGCCGATATCGACCTCATCCACGGCTTCCTCTACACCGAGGGCATCATCACCGCCGCCGAGGACATCCGGACGGCCCGCTACTGCGCCGGCACCGACGAGAACGGCCAGAACACCTACAACCTCCTCGACATCCAATTCCGCACCCCGATAACGGTGCGCCCCCGCAACTTCCTCACCAACAGCGCCTGCGGCCTCTGCGGCAAAACCGCCCTCGACGAAGTCCGCACCCGCCTCCCCAACCCCATCCCCGCCCCCACCCCGCTGGTCGACGTCCCCACCCTCGCGAAGCTCCCCGACCAACTCCGTTCCCTCCAACAGGTTTTCGCCGCCACCGGCGGCCTGCACGCCGCGGGCCTCTTCACCCCCGACGGCACCCCCCTCGTGGTCCGCGAGGACGTAGGCCGGCACAACGCCGTCGACAAGGTAATCGGCTGGGCCCTCCGAGAATCCCGCCTCACCCCCGACCTCCTCCTCATGGTCTCCAGCCGAGCCTCCTTCGAACTGGTCCAAAAAGCCGCCATGGCCGGCCTCCCCTTCCTCGGCGCCGTCTCCGCCCCCAGCTCCCTGGCCGTAGACCTGGCCACCGAAACCGGCATCACCCTCGTAGGCTTCCTCCGCGGCGACTCCATGAACGTCTATTCCGCCCCCGAACGGGTGATCCTCTGAACACCCCGGAGCGGGCCGAAAACCGGTTCCGCACAGTGAGGCGCAGGGGTTCGCGGCGGGTCGGTGGCTGCTACGCTGCGCGGTAGAACACGTTTCAATTCGAACGGGAGTTTCCATGGCAGCGCAGCCTCGTGATGTGGTCGAACAGTATGTGAAGTTGGTGGCCAGCGGGCCTACCTCGGCGATCGTGGATCTGTATGCCGAGGATGCTGTCGTGGAGGATCCGATCGGGACTCCGCAGCGGCGGGGGCATGCGGCCATCGGGGAGCTCTACACGGCGCTCGAGAGCTTGGAGCGGGAGACCGAGTTGCACACCGTGAAGGTGGTGGGCAATCAGGTGGCTGCTTCGTTCACATTGGTGACGGTGTCCAATGGGCATCGGATGACGTTGTCGCCCATCGACGTGATGGAGTTGAACGACGAGGGCAAGATCATCAGCATGCGGGCCTACTGGGGGCCCGAGGATCTGAAGATGGAGCAGATCTAGCTCGAGGGTTGTTCCCTCCCGCCCTCGGAATTACGGTGGCAGCACAGTGATTCGGCGCGTGCCGCCCCGAATCGGGCCCGAGGGTGGGAGGGACCTGTGCGGATCTCTTTGCACGGCACCGGAAACGGTGTGCGCGTCAGCATGAAGCTGGAAGTGAACCGGCGGCGGTGGATCGCCCTGTTCAGCCTGCTGGGGGTACTGACCGCGATCGGAATCATCACCGGGCTGTGGGCGGTGTGCGCGCCGGAATCGTTCTACGACAGCTTCCCCGGATTCGGGCTGCACTGGGTGCGCGCCGACGGGCCGTACAACCATCACCTGGTCGCCGACGTGGGGGCGTTCTTCCTCGCACTGGGCGCCATCTCCGGCGCGGCGCTCTGGTATCGCGACAGCGTCATCGCCCGGGTCGCGGGCTTCGGCTGGATCGTCTTCGGCGTCCCGCACCTCATCTACCACGCCTTCCACCACCCGGAAGAGCTCAGCACCGTCAGCTACACGCTGTCGCTGCTATCGGTGCTCGCGCTGCCCGCCTTGGGTCTGGCCGCACTGCTGGTCGCCCCGCGCGAACGCTTCCCGGTCCCGGAACCGACACCCTTCACCGTCCGGTTTCCCCGCCGCGGCAACACGGGCCGATGATTTCGCGGGCATCGCGCCGTCGTAACAGGTGAGGAACACACACCGATTTCCGGAGTAGCGGAGTAAAGGTTCAACGGCGAACCACGGAAGATCAACGGCGATCTTCACAACCGGCCGCGATCGAGCAATCGACCGTCACCGACTCCGTGACCGACCGACAACGGGCGGTCGATATCGAAGAAGATATGCAGCGGTACCGGAAACTCCCCGGGCACGGGAGGATCCGCATGGGGGAATCCCAGATCCAACGGCTGTGCGGCGCTGCGACGCGACGAAGCCCGCCGACAACAACAACGAGAGCGGCTCCGCGATTTACTCGCGGAGCCGCTCTCTGGGTATTTCGAACCGGTCGGCCGGTTACGCCGACTTCTCGCGGCGCTCCGGACCCGACTGACGCTTGCGCGGCACGATGGTCGGCAGCACATTGTCGTTGACGGTGTCGGCGTTCACGACCACCTTGGCCACATCGTCGCGGCTGGGGATGTCGTACATCACCGGGAGGAGCACCTCCTCCATGATGGCGCGCAGGCCACGAGCACCGGTGCCACGCAGAATCGCCTGGTCCGCAATGGCTTCCAGCGCGTCCTGGGTGAATTCCAGGTCCACGCCGTCCATCTCGAAGAGCCGGACGTACTGCTTGACCAGCGCGTTCTTCGGCTCGGCGAGAATGCGGACGAGGGATTCCTTGTCCAGGTTGGTCACCGAGGCCACGATCGGCAGACGACCGATGAACTCGGGGATCAGACCGAACTTGATCAGGTCCTCGGGCATCACGTCGACGAAGTGGTCGGCGGTGTCGATCTCGGCCTTGGAACGCACCTCGGCACCGAAACCGATGCCGCGCTTGCCGACTCGATCCTGCACGATCCGCTCCAGACCCGCGAACGCACCGGCAACGATGAACAGCACGTTGGTGGTGTCGATCTGGATGAACTCCTGGTGCGGGTGCTTGCGACCGCCCTGCGGCGGCACCGACGCCTGCGTGCCCTCGAGGATCTTCAGCAGCGCCTGCTGCACACCCTCACCGGAGACGTCGCGGGTGATCGACGGGTTCTCCGACTTGCGGGCGATCTTGTCGACCTCGTCGATGTAGATGATGCCGGTCTCGGCGCGCTTGACGTCGTAGTCGGCGGCCTGGATCAGCTTCAGCAGGATGTTCTCGACATCCTCACCGACATAACCGGCCTCGGTCAGCGCGGTGGCGTCGGCGATGGCGAACGGGACGTTCAACATCTTGGCCAGGGTCTGCGCCAGGTAGGTCTTACCGCAACCCGTCGGACCGAGCATCAGGATGTTGGACTTCATCAACTCGACCGGTTCACCCCGGGAGTCGCGGCCCTTGTCGCCGGCCTGAATTCGCTTGTAGTGGTTGTAGACCGCGACCGCGAGGGTCCGCTTGGCGGAGTCCTGCCCGATCACGTACTGCTCGAGAAAATCACGGATTTCCGCGGGCTTGGGCAACTCGTCGAGCTTGACCTCGCTGGATTCGGCGAGCTCTTCCTCGATGATCTCGTTGCACAGGTCGATGCACTCGTCGCAGATGTACACCCCCGGTCCCGCAATGAGTTTCTTGACCTGCTTCTGGCTCTTTCCGCAGAACGAGCACTTCAACAGATCGCCGCCATCACCGATGCGCGCCATCTCCTGGGTCCCTACTTCCTTGTCCGCGTGCAACCGTCTGTCCCCGGCTGCCGGCGAGCTGCCTTCTTCGAGCGTAAGCCGCGACCCCTGAGTTTGCGGATCCGGCGATTCGGCTGGTTCACAAAATCGCGTTCGTTACGAGCTGCGTTCGTGAAGAGCAGAGCCGACAACCACGAGCAAAGGTCCCTAGAGTGACCGTACCCGTTCCAGCCGACCGAGGTCGACAACTTGGGCACGTTTCTCGACGGACATGTGCGTGGCCTCACCCTGCCCGGGTGGCGAGCGTGATCTCACCCGCCACCCGGCCGCGGTGCAGCGGCGCGGTTTCCCGCTTACTTCTGGGCGCTGAGCTTCCGGTACTCGAAGACCGTGTCGACGATGCCGTAATCCTTGGCATCGGCCGCGGTGAGGATCTTGTCGCGGTCGGTGTCCTTGCGGATGGTGTCCGCGTCCTTGCCGGTGTGCCGGGCGAGGGTGATCTCCATCAGGCGACGCATCCGCTCGATCTCGGCGGCCTGGATCTCGAGGTCGGAGACCTGACCCTGGATGCCACCCGAGGTGGACGGCTGGTGGATCAGCACGCGGGCGTTCGGCAGCGCGGCGCGCTTGCCGGGGGCGCCGGCCGCGAGGATGACCGCGGCGGCCGAGGCGGCCTGGCCCAGGCACACGGTCGCGACGTCGGCGCGCACGTACTGCATGGTGTCGTAGATGGCCATCAGCGCGGTGAACGAGCCACCGGGCGAGTTGATGTACATGGTGATGTCGCGGTCCGGATCCTGCGACTCCAGCACCAGCAGCTGCGCCATGATGTCGTTGGCGGAGACATCGTCGACCTGGTTGCCCAGGAAGATGATTCGCTCTTCGAACAGCTTGTTGTACGGGTCGGAGGTCTTGACGCCGAAGCTGGTCTGCTCGGTGAACTGCGGCAGGATGTAGCGCGACTGCGGCAGGTTACCGGCGGCGGCGAAGGTGACGCCCGCGGCCCGCGGATCGATCATGTTGGACATAAACGTCTCCAGAAGTCTGTAGGGGTGCGGACCTAGTTGCCGTTCGCCTGGCTGGCGTGGGTGACCACGTGGTCGATGAACCCGTAGTCCTTGGCGTCGGCGGCGGTGAACCAGCGGTCGCGATCGGCGTCGGCGGTGACCTGCTCGATGGACTTACCGGTGTGCAGCGCCTGCAGCTCGTTGAGTTCGCGCTTGGTGTAGGCGAACTGCTCGGCCTGGATGGCGATGTCGGCGGCCGAACCACCGAGACCGGCCGACGGCTGGTGCATCATGATCCGCGCGTGCGGCAGCGCGTAGCGCTTGCCCTTCGCGCCCGCGGCGAGCAGGAACTGACCCATGGAGGCGGCCAGGCCCATGCCGACCGTCTTGATGTCGCACTCGGCGAACTGCATGGTGTCGTAGATGGCCATACCCGCGGTGACCGAACCACCCGGCGAGTTGATGTAGAGCGCGATGTCCTTGGTCGGGTCTTCAGCCGACAACAGGAGGATCTGCGCGCACAGCTTGTTGGCGATGTCGTCGTCGACCTGAGTCCCCAGGAAGATGATTCGTTCGCGCAGCAGGCGCTCGTACACCGAATCACTGAGGTTCAGACCAGCAGTCGCGGATGTCATGCGCACCCCTGCCTGATGAATTGTCACGGATACCTGCCCTCTCTCAACGGCTCGGTTACAAGCCCCTACTGATCACTTGAATAACCCAGCACCTGAAATTCCAGCGCTGTCACAGACCCTAACGAAGCAGGGCGGCACCGAACTCCCGGTACCGCCCTGCTTCGCTCACAGCGCAAAACTACAAGGTCGCTGCGCGGCCCGGCGCGCCGGGCCGAATATGGAGTTCTTACTTGGCTTCGACTTCGGCTTCCGCCTCGGCCGCGTCGGCGACGGTCGCGAGCTCCTCAGCGGAAACCTCTTCGGCTTCTTCGGCCGGGTTGCCGAACATCTCGGCGGTGTCCACGGTGTTGCCCGCGGTGTCGGTGACGACCACGCTGGAGACCACACCGGCGAGAGCCTTGCCGCGACGCACGTCGGCGAAGACGGCGGGCAGCTGACCGGCCTGCTGGATCTGCTGGATGAACTGATCGGGCGACATGCCGTAGCGCTGCGCCTGGAAGATGATCCGCTCGTAGAGCTCGTCCTGGCCGACCTGGGTGTTCTCCTGCTCGGCGACGGCGTCGAGCAGCAGCTGGGTCTTGACCGACTTCTCGGCCGACTCCTTGGTGTCCTTCTCGAACTCCTCGAGCGAGGAGCCCTGCGCCTCGAGCGCCTCGGCCAGCTTGGCCTCGTCGTGGTCGAAGCCGTGGACGGCGTCGTGCTTGACGGCGTCGATCTCGGCCTGCACGACCTTCTCCGGCAGCGGCACCTCGACCTGCTCCAGCAGCGCCTCGAGCACCTTGTCGCGGATCTCGCCGGCCTGCTGCACCTTCTTGACGCGCTCGACGCGGGTCTTGAGGTCCTCGTTCAGCTCGGCGATGGTGTCGAATTCGCTTGCCAGCTGGGCGAAGTCGTCATCGGCCTCGGGCAGCTCGCGCTCCTTCACCGACTGCACGGTGACGGTGATGATCGCTTCCTTCTCGGCGTGCTCGCCGGCGACCAGCTTGGAGGTGAAGTCCTTGGACTCGCCCTCCTTGAGGCCGATCAGGGTCTCGTCGAGGCCCTCGATGAGCTGGCCGGAACCGACCTCGTGCGACAGGCCGCTGGTGGAGGCCTCCTCGACGGGCTCGCCGTCGACGGTCGCGGACAGGTCGATGGAGACGAAGTCACCGGATTCGATGGCCCGCTCGACGGCCTTGAGGGTGCCGAAGCGCTGACGCAGCGACTGCAGCTGCTCGTCGATGTCCTCGTCGCTGATCTCGATCGGGTCGACGGTGACCGCGAGGGTCGAGAAGTCGGGCAGCGCGATCTCGGGGCGGACGTCGACCTCGGCGGTGAACGCCAGCTCTTCGCCGTCTTCGATCTTGGTGATCTCGATCTCCGGCTGGCCGATGACCTTGGCCTTGGTCTCGATCACGGCTTCGCTGTAGCGCTTGGGCAGCACATCGTTGACGACCTGCTCCAGCACGGCGCCACGGCCGACACGGGCCTCGAGGAGCTTGGCCGGAGCCTTGCCCGGACGGAAGCCGGGGATCTTGATCTGCTGCGCGAGAGCCTTGTAGGCGCGGTCGAAGTCGGGCTTGAGCTCCTCGAAGGGCACCTCGACATTGATGCGGACCCGAGTCGGGCTCAGCTGCTCGACGGTGCTCTTCACGGACATGCTCCTTGTTCGTTGTTCATTCATGGTTGACGTCTAGGTTCCCCCCGAACGCATCCCGACCAGGTTAGTCGACGGTGCGAGCGGGGTCGCAATCAGCTCCCGACCTGGACGGCGTCGGTGACGAAGACCAGCGTCTCGTTGGGCTTGATGCCGTTGCCGCCCTGGCCGTAACCGAGGTTGGACGGGACGATGAGCACGCGGCGGGCGCCCTTCTGGACACCGACCAGGCCCTGGTCCCAGCCCTTGATGACCTGGCCCGCGCCGAGGGTGAGGGTGAACGGCTTGCCGCGGTCGAAGGAGCTGTCCAGCTTCTTCTTGTCCGACCAGGTGACCAGCGAGTAGTTCATGGTCAACGGCTGTCCGGCCGCCGCGCCCGGGCCGCTGCCGGGGACGATGTCCTTGACGATGAGGTCGGTGGGCGGCGTGCAGCCGTCCGGAATGGTGATCTTGGGGGCGGTGCCGAAGCCGCCGTCGATGGTGACCGCGCAGTCGTGGCCGTCGGCCTGCGGGACTGCGACGGTGGCGGTGAACGGGGCCGCCGTCGAGGACGTCGAGTCGGACTTGCTGTCGCTGCTACCGCAGCCGGCCACCAGTACCACCGCGGCCGCGGCCGCACCGATCGCACCGATCTTGCCCATCAAGCGCATCGCCGCTCCTGTTCCACCGTGTCCGAGTCCGGCCGCGGGGTTGCGGCGCGCCGCGCCGAACCTACACGCCGGGGGCGATGTGGGCGGGGTGGGGCGACGCGGAACGCCTTGCCCCGATGCGAGAACCGCTACATCGGCGGCCGATGGGGAGTGCCGCACCACTGGCCGATGGGGAGTGCCGCGCTACTGGTCGGTGGCGAGTACCTCGTACTGCGCCGCGGCCTTGCGCCGCACATCCGGTGCGGTCGCGGCGGGCACCAGCGCCAGGTAGCGGCCCTCCAGTACCAGGCAGCGGTATCCGTCCTCGCCCGCCTGCGGATCCGTCTCGGATTCGTGCCGGCAGACGGTGTCGGGGACGCCCGCCGGGGATTCCACGGCGGACCCGTCGGCGTCGCGTTCGGTCAGGCGCCGCAGGGCTTTTCGCGCCGCGACCGGATCGGCGAAACGGAGCAGTCGCGCGGATCCCGAGACGGCCATGGCCTCGACCGGGATCAGGTCTTGTTCGGGCCGGTCGAGCCAGACCTGCGCGAGCAGCGGTCCGTAGACGATCCCGTCCGCGCCGCGCTGCCCGCCCCAGCCTGCGATGTGCGCGTCGTCGTCGCGAAACACCCTGGGGTACGGCCATTTTCCGGCTTCGGCGGGCACGAGTCGGCTCAGCAGTCCGTCCGGGTCGAGCGGGAGGGCGGGCAACCCCTCGGCGGGAGTGGGCGCGAAGGCGTCGAGGCGCGGTAGTTCCGCGTCGAAGGCGGTGGTGGCCAGGTCGCGCAGGGTGGCGCGGTCGGTGGTCGGGTCGGTGATGAACAGGGTCACCACGTAGGGTCCGTGCGCCAGCGTGGCGGCGAACGTGGGCACGAGGGGCCGCCAATGCCCGTGTGTCGCAAAGTATTCGGAGAATCGCACGGCGACGTTGTCCCGGTTGTAGTCGTAGTCGACCGAGTCGATGTCGTGGGCGGCGTCGATGGCCGCCGTATTGTCGCGCACGCGCAGCACCGTGATCCGCACCGAGCGCGCGGTGCCGATGTGCGGGGTGCCGGTGGGGTCGTCGGTGCCGCCGATGCTGAAGCCCGCCAGCATGCCGTGCGCGGTGAGCGTCGGGACGGTGACGTCGGCGAGGATGCCGACCGCGTCGGCCGGGGTCGGCACGGGGACCGCCGCGATGTGCGTCAGTCCCGGGTCGATCGCGAGCGGTGAGACGAGTGCGTCGGCCATCCGCACCGATTCCATCAGCGCCCCATAGGTTTCCCCGGCCGCCGCGGGCTCGGCCAGCGCTCGACCGCTGTATCCGTCGAGGTCGAGGCGTCCCAACCGTGGCGGGGCAGCCTGTGGGCTGCCCGCGACGGTGCAGGCGGTCAGCAGCGTGGCGACCGAGAGCACGGGTAGCAGTCCGGCGCGGTCGTATCGATTGGTCGGGTCGGATCGGCGCATGTCGCCACCACCTGTCGCGCAGACCCCGCCCCGGCCGATCCGTCCCCCGGAGCCGGGCCCGCCGGTAGTGCGCTGACCGGCGAGAACGTCCACTGGACGCTTGTTCGAGTGTGATCGCCACCGTGCTGTGCGACAACGGTTTTCGGCGAGAGCGACGCCAGGTTGTGACCATCCGCACCGTCCCGGACAGCGAGCCTTTCGAGACGGAAATATGTTTGCGACCCGCCTTGACGTAAGAGAGCATCTCAGCATGCTGCTGACGATTTCTTGTACGCGACCCGAGGGCGCCGCCTGGCCGGCCACCGATCTCGGTTTTCTGCTGCACAAGAACCCTTCGCGCATCCAGACTTTCGAGCAGTCCTACGGTGTCGCGCAGGTGTTCTATCCGGAGGCGACAGAGCAGCGCTGCACGGCGGCGCTGCTGCTGGAGATCGACCCGGTCCGTCAAGCGCGGGGAGGCGGAGCGGTGCGCGGAAAGTCCAAGGGCACACCCGAATTCAGCCTGGCACAGTACGTGAACGACCGGCCGTACGCCGCGTCGTCGCTGCTGGCGGTGGCCATCTCCACGGTCTTCGGCAGCGCCCTGCACGGCCGCTGCACCCAGCGCCCTGAGCTGCCGGACACTCCGCTGGCGCTGCGCATCGAACTCCCGGCCGTACCGTGCAAGGGCGGCCCGGAGTACGCCGAACGCGTCTTCGCACCCCTGGGCTGGACGGTCACGGCCACTCCCCTGCCCCTGGACCCGGCCTTCCCGGACTGGGGCGACTCGCATTACGTGCGCCTCGAACTCACCGGCACCCTGCGCCTGGCCGACGCCCTGTCGCACCTCTACGTCCTGCTGCCCGTCCTCGACGGCAGCAAGCACTACTTCCTCGACACCACGGAGATCGACAAACTGCTGCGCGCCGGTGAAACCTGGCTCGCCGACCACCCGGAACGCGAGTGGATCACCCGCCGCTACCTGTCCCGCCGCTACGCCCTGGTCCGCACCGCCCTGGCTCGCCTCGCCGAACTCGACGACCGCGAACCCGATGACCTGGATGTGCTGGACGACGCCTGCGACGAGGAGCAGCCGGATTCCGCTCCCGACGTGGTCGGAACTCATTCCGGGACAGCAGGACCCGATGTCGCGAGCGGTCCGGCGACGAGTCCGGTACGCGCTGGCCGGGCAGCACCGTCACACGGCGAAGCCACCTCGAAGCCGGACGGCGTAGCGGTGTCGGACCCGGACGGTGTGCTCGAAGGACGCGCGGATGTGCCGGAGGTCGATCCGGCCCGTCCCGCGCAGACGGCCCACACCGGCAGTGTTGCCGATTCGGCCCCGGCGACTGCGGACGATGCCGGCGGCTCGGCGAGCGGCGATCCGGCCGACGGCGCGGTGGTGTCGGACGCCGAGCGTGGGCCTGCGCTGGCCGTGCTGCGGCGGGCGGCGGTGCGCCGGGCGCTGCTCGGGGTCGGGGCGAGCCGGGTGCTCGATCTCGGGTGCGGGCAGGGTGCGCTGCTGCGAGAACTGGTGGCGGACCGGGCTTTCAGCGAGATCGTCGGGATCGACGTGTCGATGCGCGAGCTGCATATCACGGCGCGGCGGCTGCGGCGGTTGCCGGAGTGGCAGGCGCGGCGGGTCAGTGTGCGGCAAGGGGCGCTGACCTACAGCGACGCCTCGCTGCGCGGGTACGACGCGGCGGTGCTGATGGAGGTGATCGAGCATGTGGACGCCACCCGGCTCGGCGCGCTCGAGCAGGCGGTGTTCGGGTCGGCGCGGCCGGGTGCGGTCATCGTGACCACGCCCAACGGTGAGTACAACGTGCTCTACGAGGGCCTGGACGCGGGCGCGTTCCGGCATCACGATCACCGATTCGAGTGGAGCCGGGCGGAATTCGCCGCCTGGGCGCACCGGGTCGGCGAAAGTTACGGCTACACGGTGGGATTCGAGCCGGTGGGGCCGGTCGACGAGCAGGTGGGGGCTTCGACGCAGATGGCAGTGTTCACGCGCACGGCGCACGACGACGAGCAGGGAGCGGCGTGATGACGGAACTGTCGGTACCGGCGCTGTCGCTGGTCGTGTTGATCGGCAGCAGCGGCTCGGGGAAAACCACGTTCGCGCACAAGCATTTCCGCTCGACGGCGGTGCTGTCCTCGGACGCCTACCGCGGTCTGGTCAGCGATGACGAGGCCGATCAGTCGGCCACCGACGAGGCGTTCGCGCTGCTGCACCATGTGGCGGGCGTGCGGTTGCGGCTGGGCCTGCGCACCGTCATCGATGCCACCAATGTGCAGCCGAAGGCCCGGCAGTCGCTGGTGGAGCTGGCGCGCGCCCACGATGTGCTGCCGGTGGCGATCGTCCTGGACGTGCCGGAGGCGGAGTGTGTGCGGCGCAACGCGTTGCGGCTGGATCGCACAGATCTGGGCCCGCACGTGGTGTCGCGGCAGCAGCGGGAGCTGCGGCGTTCGCTGCGGTTCCTGGAGCGTGAGGGCTTCCGCAAGGTGCACGTGCTCGCCGGTGTCGAGGAGATCGAGGCCGCCACCGTTGTCGACGAGCGGCTGTGGAACGACCTCACCCACCTGACCGGCCCGTTCGACGTGATCGGCGACATCCACGGCTGCCGTGCGGAATTGGAGGAGCTGCTGGGCGAACTCGGCTACCCGATCACCCGCGACGAGGCGGGCCGGGCGGTGGATGCTCGCCACCCCGAGGGTCGCACCGCGGTGTTCGTCGGCGATCTGGTCGATCGCGGCCCGGACACCCCGGGCGTGCTGCGTCTGGTGATGGGCATGGTGGCGGCCGGAAACGCCCTGTGCGTCACCGGAAACCACGAGTTCAAGCTGGTGCGCGCACTGGACGGCCGCCGCGTCAAGGTGGCGCACGGCCTGGCCGAGTCGCTCGAGCAGCTCGCCGCCGAGGACGCCGACTTCCGCAAGGCCGCACAGGAGTTCATGCGGTCGCTGGTCAGTCACTACGTGCTGGACGGCGGCAAGCTGGTGGTGGCGCACGCCGGTCTCAAGGAGGCCTACCAGGGCCGCACCTCGGGCCGGGTGCGCGAGTTCGCCATGTACGGCGAATCCACCGGGGAGACCGACGAATACGGGCTGCCGGTGCGCTACCCGTGGGCCAGCGACTACCGCGGCAAGGCACTGGTGCTCTACGGCCACACGCCGATGACCGAGCTGGTGTGGGTGAACAACACCCTGTGCCTGGACACCGGCGTGGTGTTCGGCGGCCGTCTGACCGCGCTGCGCTACCCCGAGCGAGAGCCGGTTTCGGTTGCGGCGCACGAGGTCTGGTTCGAGCCGGTGCGCCCACTGGAGGCCGCCACCTTCGCCACCGGCACGGCCGTGGTGCAGCGGGATCCGGGCGTCCTCGACCTGGACGACGTGCTGGGTCGCCGTGTGGTGGAGACGCGGCACCTGGGCCGGGTGAACGTGCGAGAGGACGCCGCGAGTGCCGCACTCGAGGTGATGAGCCGTTTCGCCGTGGATCCGCGCTGGCTGGTGTACCTGCCGCCGACCATGTCGCCGTGCGCGACCTCCACGCTGGAGGGTCTGCTGGAGCATCCCGCGCAGGCCTTCGAGTACTACCGCGCCGAGGGTGTGAACACGGTGGTGTGCGAGGAGAAGCACATGGGTTCGCGTGCGGTGCTGGTGGTTTCACGATCGGCGCAGGCCGCGCGGGACCGCTTCGGTGTCGAGGACGGCAGCACGGGCGCGATCTACACCCGTACCGGCCGCCCGTTCTTCGACGATTCGGCGCAGACCGAGGCGCTGCTGGCGCGGGTGCGGGCGGCGGCCGAAACCGCCGGGCTGTTCGAGGAATTGGAGTCGGACTGGCTGCTGCTGGACGCCGAGCTGATGCCGTGGTCGGCCAAGGCGCTCGGCCTGCTGCGCCACCAGTACGCGGCGGTCGGCGCGGCGGCCAGGGCCTCGCTCTCGGAGGCCTCCCGCCTGCTGGCGACCGCGGCCGAACGCGGTCTTGACGTAGCCGAGCTGGCCGAGCGCACCACCGCGCGCGGCCACGACGCGGACGCCTTCACCGCCGCCTACGGCCGCTACTGCTGGCCGGTGGACGGTCTAGCGGGCGTGCGTCTGGCTCCCTTCCAGCTGCTGGCGGCCGCGGGCGCGAATTACGCCGTCCGCGAGCACAGTTGGCATCTGGAGCGCATCGACCGTCTGGTCGCCGCCGACCCGGAGCTGTTCACGCCGACCGCCCGCGTCACCGTCGACCTCGCCGATCCGGAGTCGGAGGCCGCCGCCACCGCCTGGTGGACGCAGCTCACCGCAGCGGGCGGCGAGGGCATGGTGGTCAAACCCGCGGATTCCTTCGTCGCGGGCAGCGGACGCAGTGGCCGCCCGGTGCAGCCGGGCGTGAAATGCCGTGGCCCGGAATACCTCCGGATCATCTACGGCCCGGAGTACCTGCGCCCCGACCAGCTGGCTCGACTGCGCTCGCGGGGGCTGGGCGGCAAGCGCTCGATGGCACTGCGCGAATACGCCCTGGGCCTGGAAGCCTTGGAGCGCTTGGTGTCCCGCGAACCGCTGTGGCGGGTGCACGAGGCGGTTTTCGCGGTGCTGGCGCTGGAGACCGAACCGGTCGATCCGCGACTGTGAACCCGGACCGGGCCGATGCGATCACACATCGGCCCGGTCCCACACTCCCGCGCCAGTCCGAACTCGTTGCGCTAGTGCATCTTCCGCACCGCAGACCCAGCCTGCGAGCCGACATCGTCACGCATGCGAGCGCTGTCGCTGCGCAGCGTGCGACCCACCTCAAACCCGGTGGTCTCCGGTCTCGGCTGAGCGGTGGTCGCCCCGATCAGCCGAGGTGCTCGCGCAGGCGGTCCAGGTAGGGCCGCTGTCCCTTGCCGAGCTTCTCGTGCGCGGTCTCCAGGTCGAACCATTCCGCGCGGTCGATCTCCGGGAATTCGGCCATCCGTCCGGAGCGCGGCGGCCATTCCATCTCGAAGGTGCCGGGCACCACGAGGCTCACGTCCAGATCGCCCTCGAGGGCCCACACGGTGACCTGCTTCTTGCCGCGCCCGCTGCCGTATTCGACGTCGCCGAGCGGGATCCAGTCGCCGTCGGGGACCGGCAGCCCGAGCTCCTCGGTGAACTCGCGCGCGGCGGCGACGCGGGGTTCCTCGTCGCCGGGGTCGTATTCGCCCTTGGGGATGGACCAGGCGGCGGCGTCCTTCTTGGCCCACAGCGGCCCGCCCATGTGCCCGATCAGCACTTCGAGGCCGGTGGTGCGGCGGAAGAGCAGGACTCCGGCGCTGTATCTGAGGCTCATGTCCAGCAGTTTGCCGGTTCGCTGGTCACGGGTGTCGGGCGGGCGCTAGGGTGATCGACACCAACCGGCAATCCGCCCCAATCGGATAATTTCCCGATAACGGGCGAATCAGTCGGGTTGGTCTTCTGCGCCCGAAACCTATTCGGCACCTACGACTTCCATTAAGCTCCTGGGTTTGGATCGGCCCCACCTGATGACGGATTGGATACCGCAATGCAGTTCCGCAGCGCTACCGCGGCAGCCACCCTGGTGATCGGCACGTTCGTAGCCCAGGGGGCAGTACTCACCGCGGGAGCCGGCCCGGCCTTCGCCGAACCCGCCTCGCCCACGACGCCCGAGAACATCACCTACTCGGCGAAGTTGATCGACAAGGCGGTCGTCACCACCTTGCGCGGCGGCACCTTCGCCCTCTCCAAGGCGCTCGACACCGAGGTCGCCGCGGGCGGCAGCCAGCGACTCAGCGACCAGAACGGCACGGTCGTCGACGCCACCGGCGCGACCGTCGACCCGGCCAAGGTCGTCAACGTGGTCGACGTGAAGGACAGCGACGGCAAGGTGCAGCTCACCCTGCCGCTGGCCTTCCACCTCGGCCCCATCGACATCCCGGTCAAGCCGGAGCTCCAGCAGAACGACACTGTCCTCGCCCTCACCCCGGACAAGCCCGCGGGCCTGTCGATCAGCCAGCCGCTGGTGGCCAAGCCGATCGCGTCGGATGTCGAGAACCAGCGCGCGATGGGCAATTTCAGCAGCCAGTTCGGTCTGGCCTCCAGCATCGGCAGTTTCGTCGGCACCGCGCTGGGCGCGGGCATCGGCTGTGTGGCGACCATCGCGGCGGGCTGCATCGGCGGCCTGGCCACCGGCGCGGGCATCGGCGGCATCATCGGCACCATCGTGGTGGGCGGCCCGGTCCTGATCGCCGCGGGCGTGGATCTGGTCAGCACGCTGACGGCGCCCAACGGCACTTCCAAGTGGTCGGACAAGGCACAGGCCGCCCAGGCCTCGGCGGCCGCTGCCGCCACCGCGACGCCCGCGGCCCCCGCACCGGCGGCGGCTCCGACACCGCAACCGGCGGCGCAGCCCGCGAACTAACCCTGCGGCAGCGGCACCCGCCACAGCAGCGTGGTGCCGCGGCCGTCCAGGCCCGGAGTCACCTCGAGCACCCCGTCGAGTTCGGTGGCGCGTTCGGCGATATTGCGCAGCCCGCCCCGACGCGGCGTATCACCGAGTCCGATGCCGTTGTCCGCCACCATGATCCGCAGTTCACCGCGGTTCACGTCGACGCGTACGTCGATGCGGGTGGCGTCGGCGTGCCGCACCACGTTAGACAGTGATTCCCGCAGCACCGCGATGCCCTGCCGGGCGATCTCCGGCGGCACCACGGTGTCGATGGGCCCGTTCTGCCGCAGGGTCGGCGTGAAGCCGAGGTGCCGGGCCGCGGTGGTCACCAATTCGGTGATGTCGCTGCGTAATCCGCCGTGCCCGCCCGCCGCGGATTGCAGCGAGAAGATGGTGCCGCGAATGTCCTGGATGGTTTCGTCGAGGGCGGTCACCACGCGTTCGAGGCGTTGCTGGACGTCCCGCGACGGCTCCAGCCGCACCGCCCCCTGCAATGCCAGCCCGGAGGCGTAGATCCGCTGGATGACCGAGTCGTGCAGGTCGCGGGCGATGCGGTCGCGATCCTCCATGACCGCGATCTTGATCGAATCCTCGTGTCGCCGTACCGCATCGCGCTGCACCTGCCGGTACATCCGCACATTGGCGATCTTGACCGCGGCGATGACGGCCAGCGCCTCGATGATCCGCTCGTCCTCCTCGGAGAAGATGCCGCCGCCGCGCTTGTCGGCCAGGTACAGATCACCGAGCACCCGTCCCCGATAGCGCACCGGCACGCCGAGGAAGCTGCGCATGTCGGGATGCCCCGGGGGCCAGCCCTTGAAGGCCGGATGCTGACGGACATCGGCCATCCGCACCGCCTCTTCCCCGGCGAGCACCGCGCCGAGTACCCCTTCGCCGCGCGGCCAGTGCCCGATGAGCGCGATGGTCTCGTCGTCCATGCCGACGGGCACGAATTGCGCGAGTCGCCGCTCCTCGGTCTCGGTGTCGATCTCCAGCAATCCGAGGGCAGCGTATTTCGCGTCGACCAGTCGGGCCGCCGCGGCCACCAACTCGTGCAGCACCCGGTCCACATCCAGGTCGGAGACCACCGAGTAGACGGCCTCGACCAGGTCGTGCAGTCGTTCCCGGGAGGCGGTCAGTTCACGCAGCTCGTCCGGTACCACACCCCACGGCTCTTCCGACATGAGAAGAGGCTACCCACCGGCAACCTGGGGACATTTGTCTCTGGGTTGGGGTGTCGCGCGGGACGAGCATAGGAGTCGACCATCTGGGGACATTTGTCTCTGGGTTGGGGTGTCGCGCGGGACGAGCATAGGAGTCGACCATTCGGCTGAACAGGAGTCACACAATGACGATGATCGGAACCGAATCGCGTACCGAGGCCTGGACCGGATTCAAGGGCGGCCTGTGGCATGACGCCATCGACGTGCGCGATTTCATTCAGCAGAACTACCTCCCCTACGAGGGTGACGGCAGCTTCCTGAGCGGACCCACCGCCCGCACCCTGGGCATCTGGGACAAGCTCAGCGCGATGTTCCCGGCCGAGCGCGAACGCGGCATCTACGACGTGGATCAGCACACCCCGTCGACCATCACCGCGCACGCCCCCGGATACATCGACGAGGACAACGAGTACATCGTCGGTTTGCAGACCGACGCGCCGCTGAAGCGGGCGATCATGCCCTACGGCGGCTACCGCATGGTGCAGACCAGCCTGCAGGCCTACGGTGTCGAGGAGGACCCGCAGGTCACCGAGATCTTCACCAAGTACCGCAAGACCCACAACGCGGGCGTGTTCGACGCCTACACCGCCGACATCCGCGCGGCCCGCAAGGCCGGCATCGTGACCGGTCTGCCGGACGCCTACGGCCGCGGCCGCATCATCGGCGATTACCGCCGGGTCGCGCTCTACGGTGTGGACCGGCTGATCGCCGCCAAGATGGCCGACAAGCAGGCCCTCGACGAGCTGTGGGCCGATGACGAAACCATCCGTCGCCGTGAGGAAGTCAGCGAGCAGATCCGCGCGCTGGACGAGCTGAAGACGATGGCCGCGAGCTACGGCTACGACCTCTCCGGTCCCGCCACCACCGCGCAGGAGGCCATCCAGTGGCTGTACTTCGCGTACCTGGCCGCGGTGAAGGAGCAGAACGGCGCGGCCATGTCGCTGGGCCGCACCTCGAATTTCGTCGACATCTACCTGGAGCGGGATCTGGCCGAGGGCCGGATCACCGAGGAGCACGCCCAGGAACTGGTGGACGACTTCGTGATCAAGCTGCGCATCGTGCGCTTCCTGCGGACTCCCGAGTACGACGAGCTGTTCTCCGGTGACCCGACCTGGGTGACCGAGTCGATCGGCGGCATCGGGGTGGACGGTCGTCCGCTGGTGACCCGCACCAGCTTCCGCTACCTGCAGACCCTCTACAACTTGGGCCCGGCCCCGGAGCCGAACCTCACCGTGTTCTGGTCGCCGCGACTTCCCAACGGCTTCAAGCGTTTCTGCGCGAAGGTGTCGATCGACACCAGCTCCATCCAGTACGAGTCGGATGAGCTGATGCGGCCGCGTTTCGGCGACGACACCGCGATCGCCTGCTGTGTGTCGGCCATGGAGGTCGGCAAGCAGATGCAGTTCTTCGGCGCGCGAGTCAATCTCGCCAAGACGCTGCTGTACGCCATCAACGGCGGGCGTGACGAGAAGTCCGGTCAGGTGGTGGCGCGCGGCTTCGAGCCGATCACCGGCGACCTGCTCGACTACGACGAGGTCGACGCCGCCATGGACAAGCTGATGGACTGGCTGGCGAGCACCTATGTGCACGCGCTCAACGTCATTCACTACATGCACGACAAGTACGCCTACGAGCGTATCGAGATGGCGTTGCACGACACCGAGGTCCGGCGCACCATGGCCTGCGGTATCGCGGGTCTGGCGGTCGCGGCGGACGCGCTCTCGGCGATCAAGTACGCGAAGGTGCGCACTCTGCGCGACGAGACCGGCCTGGTCACCGATTACGACATCCAGGGCGAGTTCCCGACCTACGGCAACAACGACGATCGGGTCGACTCCATCGCCGCGGATCTGGTGATGCGGTTCATGCAGAAGATCCGCAAGTACCCGACCTACCGCAATGCCGAGCACACCCAGTCGGTGCTGACCATCACCTCGAATGTGGTGTACGGCAAGAAGACCGGCAACACTCCCGACGGCCGCCGGGCGGGCGAACCGTTCTCGCCGGGTGCGAACCCGATGAACGGACGCGACACCCACGGCATCGTGGCCTCGGCCATGTCGGTGGCGAAGCTGCCCTACGAGCATGCGACGGACGGCATTTCGCTGACCACCACGGTGACGCCGCAGGGTCTGGGCCGTGAGGCCGAGGAGCGCATCACCAATCTGGTGGGTGTCATGGACGGCTACATCGCGACGACCGGTTTCCACATGAACGTGAACGTCCTGAATCAGGAGACGCTCACCGACGCGATGGATCATCCGGAGAACTACCCGCAGTTGACGATTCGCGTCTCGGGTTACGCCGTGAACTTCGTGCGACTGACTCGCGAGCAGCAGCTCGACGTCATCAACCGCACCTTCCACGCCAGCCTCTGACCTACCCGCTCCAGTTCGAGAAAGGTTGAATGTCATGTCCGCACCGGTCCTGATGCAGCCGAGTATCGGCGTCGGCGCTCCGCTCACCGGTTCCGTCCACTCCTGGGACATCTCCACCGGGGTGGACGGGCCGGGCACCCGGTTCGTCACGTTCCTCAGCGGCTGCCCGCTCCGCTGTCTCTACTGCCAGAATCCCGATACTTGGTTGCGCAGCAACGGATCTCCGATGAGCGCGGACGACGTGCTCACGGAGGCGGCCAAATACGTGCCGTTCATCCGCGCTTCGGGCGGCGGCGCAACCATCAGCGGCGGGGAACCGTTGCAGCAGCCACAGTTTGCGACCTCACTGCTGCGAGGGTTCCAAGGTCTCGGCCTGTCCACAGCGCTGGATACGTCCGGCTACCTGGGGCGACTGGCGTCCGATGAGCTGCTTGCGGCCACGGACCTGGTCCTGCTGGACATCAAGGCCGGGCAGCCCGAGACCTACCGCCGCCTGACCTCCCGTGAACTGCGGCCGACGCTGGAGTTCGCCGAACGTCTCGCCGAACTGAACAAGAAGGTGTGGGTCCGCTACGTGCTGGTGCCCGGGATCACCGACGCGCCGGAAGAAGTCGGCGCGGTGGCGAAGTTCGCGGGCGGCCTGGGCAATGTGGAGCGGGTGGATGTCCTGCCCTTCCACACGCTCGGCCAGTCCAAGTGGGAGGCGCTCAATCGTCGTTTCGTGCTCGCCGATACCCCGCCACCGAACGCTGAACAGGTCGAACGGGCACGAAACGAATTCCGGGCCCACGGCCTGGTGGCGTACTGAGCTGTGCAGGTTTCGGCCCGTCACCCGCCGCGCTCGCCTCACCGGTTCCGCCGCGACCACCTGCGAGGATGAAGCGATGGACAACTCAGGCAAGATCCGGGTCTTCCTGCTCGACGATCACGAGATCGTCCGCCGCGGTCTGCAGGATCTGCTGGAAGCCGAGGGCGACATCGTCGTGACCGGCGAGGCGGGCACCGCCGCGGAGGCGCTGCGCCGGGTTCCCGCCGTCCGCCCCGACGTGGCGGTCCTCGACGTCCGCCTCGAGGACGGCGACGGCATCAGCGTCTGCCGCGACCTCATCTCGGAGATGCCGGACCTCAACGTCCTCATGCTCACCTCGTTCTCCGACGACGAGGCCCTACTCGGCGCGGTCCTGGCGGGCGCGAAAGGCTATGTCCTCAAACAACTCCGCGGCCCCCAGCTGATCACCGCCATCCGCCGCGTAGCCGCGGGCGAATCGCTGATCGACCCCCGCACCGCCGCCGAGGTCACCGAACGCCTGCAACGCCGCACCCCCGTGAACCCCCTCGCCGACGTCGACCTCACCGAACGCGAACGCCAAATCCTGCTGCACATCGGCCACGGCCTGAGCAACAAGGAAATCGCCGCCAAGGTCTACCTGTCGGAAAAAACGGTCCGCAACTACGTCTCCGCCCTCCTGGGCAAACTGGGCCTGGCCCGCCGCTCCCAAGCCGCCATCCTCGCCGAACACCTCCGCCACGAACACGGCGACAACTGGGCCGACGGCGGCAGCTAGCGATCGATTGATCTACTTCAGTTCGAACGCGGCGTGAATCGCATCAGTCAGGTACGGCTCCTGCGCCGGGTGCAAATAACCGACGCGGCGGCCGAGCGCATCGGCCGGGATGGTGGTGACCTTGTCCAGCAGCACCACGCAGTCGTGGTCCAGCCCATTGCTCGAGTCGAGCCGAACCTCGGTGGGTATATCGCGGATGGTGCTGGTGATCGGAGCGACGGTGACCGTGTTCAACACAGGCCGTGCGACCTCGCGGGTGAGCACGAGCACCGGCCGGGGCTTTGTGCCCAACTCGGCAATGTGAATCGGCCTCACTCATCACCCCATACGGACTTGTTCGCAGCGGACAGAAATTCGTCCAGGTCTTCGTCCTCGCCGTCGGGGACCGAGGCGTATCCGGCAACGATTGCTTCACCGATTGCGCGTTCGCGGTAGTGC
The DNA here is from genome assembly GCF_045161165.1 of Nocardia sp. NBC_00511. Taxonomy (NCBI): domain Bacteria; kingdom Bacillati; phylum Actinomycetota; class Actinomycetes; order Mycobacteriales; family Nocardiaceae; genus Nocardia; species Nocardia sp. NBC_00511. Next base: position 54,772 of record NZ_CP107849.1, on the reverse strand, counting down.
TCGAGAGCGGCTGCGACCAGGGCGGCACGGCTGGCGCAATGCTGGGCAGCTACCTCGGCATCCACGAAGTCGACTAGCTCATCCGGGAGTCGGATGGTGATCTGCTTGCTCATACCAGTCAGCATACCAAGCTCGGTATGGAACCTGGGATTCATCCAATCAGCCGCCGCGTATCGCAAGTAGGATGTCTATCCAAATCGGTTGTGCCACTACCGGTTCTCGGCCTGGGACGGCGGGTTCGCCCAGCGGACGAAGGTCTCCTCCGGTTCGAGGGTGATCACGTCGACGAGGTTGACGAGGTCGCCGGGGACGGCGCCGCCTTCGAAGTGCCTGATGCTGGGGACCACGACCGCCTCGGCCTCGAGTCGGACGATGGTGGCCTTCAGACCCGCCACCGGTTGTGGGCTCGAGCGACCGTCGACGACCACGACCTTCGCGAAGTCGTACCCGAGCCGCCTGGCGTGGCTGCGAATTCGCTCCTCGTCCCAGGCCAGCCTCACCCCGCTGATGTCGCTGCGTAGATATCCGACTGCGGTCGGCCGGAACCTCATGGCGATCCTTCCCAGCACTGGAAGCGACGATGATGCGAGAGTATACACAGTTGCGTATACGCATGTTCTGCGGATACGCAACTGCGTATACTGACAGCGAGTTTCACAAGAGCGACAACGTGATTCGAAGGGAACGAGCCGATGGCGGAACCTGCCTATGTCTCGATCGCAGGCGACTACGCGAGACAGATCCACACCGGCGCGCTACCCCCGGGCACCCAACTCCCGAGCCTGGCCGAGGTCGCCGAACGCCAAGGCGTTTCCCAGATCGTGGTCCGCCAGGCCGTCAAACTGCTGCTGAGCCAGGGCCTGGTGCGCACTGTCGAACGACGGGGAACCTTCGTGGCAGACCGCCCCGACCTGGTCCGACTGGCCCCCGAACGCCAACTGGAAACTCCGGAAACCACCTTCGCCAACGAGTCCGACCGAGAAATCCGAGTCGACCGCGACTCCGAACGCCTCTCCGCCACCGACGACCTGGCAGCCCTGCTCGGCATCTCCCCCGGCAAGCCGATCATCCACGTCGTCACCCGAGCCAGCGAAGACGGCCGCCCCATCTCGATCTCGGATTCCTACCAGCCCTTGAATGTCCGCGACACCAGCGACGCGGCGTTCCTGGAGGAGACCATCGCCGACCGCCTCCCCTCACCGGCGCATGCGGCCTGGCTGGGCACCACGGCAGGAGATCTGGTCAAAGCCGTCCACCAGAGGTTCCTGTCCACCGAAGAGCGCGTGCTGATGGTCTGCGACGTGTCCTACCCGCGAGATCGCTACGGCGCGTTCGTATTCCGGATGGCGTTGAAGTCCGACGAGTGCCGTTAGCTGCCGACCTGCACGGGCGTACGTTGAACCAATTCACGGATGAAGGCCGCGATATCCACGGGCTTTTCTTCTGCCATGAAGTGCCCCGCATCGATCGACTGATAGGTGGCGTTCGGAGCCCATTTCCGCCATAGGGCAGAGGAGTCGAATCCGAGGCGCGCCCCCCAATCCTGCGAGATCACGCCCACGGGCATGGCCAACTGAGCACCGGCTTTCCGGTCGACCCGGTCCATCTCGAGGTCGATACCGGCGGTGGCCCGGTAGTCGGCGACGATGGATGGTACTGCGCGCGTGGAACTTTCGATGTAGTGCCGGCGTACGTGTGGCGGGAATGTGGTTCCGCTGGGGTCCCAGGCGTCGAGGAACGAGCTGAAGAAGTCGTCGGCGACTGCTCCGATCATCCGCTCGGGCAACCCTTTCGGCTGTGCCATCAGGTACATGTGCCAGGCGACCGCCGCATCGACACCGTGCAGCACGTCCCAGGTATCCATGGTCGGCAGGACATCGAGGATCCCCAGGTGAGTGATCGTCTCCGGGTGGTCGAGCGCTGCCCGAACCCCGACCAGCGCGCCACGGTCATGACCGATCAGGCTGAACTGTTCGTATCCGACTGCGCGCACGACGGCGACGATGTCGCGCGCCATGGTCCGCTTCGAGTACGTGTCCGGCGTCGTTTCCTCGGGTTTGTCACTCTCCCCGTAGCCACGCAGGTCCGGCACGATCACCGTGTACTGCCCGGCGAGTTCACCGGCGACGTGCCGCCACATGAGGTGAGTCTGCGGGAAACCGTGCAACAGGACGATGGGCTCACCCGAGCCGCCGATGGCGACATTCAGCTGAACTCCGTCTTCCCCTGCGAGCCTTCGATATTCGAAGCCGTCGATCGTCGTGCCCGTCATCGGCGCACCTTTCATTGGTTCGAGTCGAGAGAAATGTGCCGTCACGAGAAGATCGCCGACAGCGGCGGTTCAGAGCCCACACTCGCCCGCAAGGCCGGAATCAGAATGGTGTCCACCAGGTGCGCCAGGTACTCAGGCCCTGCGGGAAGCCCATTCATCCTGCGCAGCAACAACACCGACCCGGTGATCTCCTCGTAGGGGAACGCTTGCGCACCGGCTGGTAGCTCGCCCCGGTCGATGGCCGCGGCCATCACCGATGCCGGCAGTTTGGCCCCCGTCGGCCCGGTCACCTCTTCGATATGACGACACAGATCGGGGTCTTCCAAACCCGCTTGCAGCAGCATCAAACTCATCGTCGAGTCAGCCGACCGCATAGTGGTATCGAGCCGCTCACACAGCGCGACCAAGTCCCCCCGCAGCGACCCGGTATCCACCGGCTCACCGGACCCACCGGATGCAGGACCAGCCTTAACCGCGGCAACCACCATGTCGCGCTTGGTTTCCCAACGCCGATACAGCGTGGCCTTCGATGCCCGAGCCCGACGCGCGACCGCCTCGAACGTCAACGCGTCATAGCCAACCTCGCCGACCAACTCCAACACGCACACCAGAATCTCGCCCTCACGTATTCGATCGCGAGGTCGCCCGGTACGCACTTCAGCGGCCACATCAGCAGCGGACTCATTACGAAACGACACGTTCCGTACTGTATCAGGTCCATCCCCGATCAGTCGAGGGTCAGGGAGCCGCGAGGATCGATGCAGCCAGTACCGCACACGCGTCGGGCTCATGGCCGCGATGGAGCAGACGGAGTTGCTCGGCGCGACGCGCGGTGAGGCCGAGTAGTTCGACCTGGCAAAGAGATTCGGCGAGCACTCCGTCCGCGTGGACGAACATGTGGGTGACAGCGGGCTCGAACATGAGCGCTCCCGGTCGAGGTCTGGATTGATGCTGTCGCAGCCTGCCGAACGTTGTCGGGAGCGGCGTCAGTGGTGGCGAGCTGCTGATCGCTCGACCGACGTGCGTTCGTCAGTAACCGATCGGCGTCGCAATGCGAGCCGCACGCCGCAACTCGACACGTTCGCGCTCGATCCGTGCGGCGATACTTCGCACCGTCCAGCAATCCTGCTGCGCGGCGGCGCCAAGCTGATGGTTCGAGTCAATAGTCCTGTGGTTCAACAACACCCACATGATCAGCACACCCATACCCAGGCCGACCAGGAATGTCACTATCACCATGGTCATCACACCCTCCTGATTTCCCCAGGCGCACAAGGCAATCGCCGCCGCCCACAGGTCAATTCGTCTTTGAGGTCCTCATAGCCGATCGCCAACTCCGCCAACCGTTCCCAGGTCTCACAGAGCCCGATCCCTGCACCGCTCAGTTCCACGAAGGCGCAAGCACTCAGCTGCGCCAGCCGATCTATCACCATGCCAACGGTTTCGGTGTGCAACCGGGCACATCCAAGCGACCGAGGCAGCTGCCGAGCCACCCAGGAGTCGATCTCCCGAATCGCCGCAACCCTCCGCCGCTCGACCTCGGCATCGGCGACCTGGTCCGGCCTCGACAGCCGCCGCTGATGAATTCCGGACAACTCACCGGCCCACTCCAGTAGCGGATGGTTCTCACCCGCGCCGCCCCAGCAAGCGGCCAGCAGTCGATTTCTGGCGGGAAACAGGTCCATCGGAGTCACCTCGTGCCGTATGCGGTTGAAGCGGGCTGCCGAAAATTGGAGAACCAAGTCTGCACTGTCGCCCCGAGGCCGGGACTCGTCCGAGTCACGCGAACCGGGGCATCCGAACCTCTGCAATGCTATTCCGTATATATACACGATTCAATACATGGCCTAGATTGGGTGGTCATCACCATCGACGTAGGATGTATTTGTCAACTCATCCAGCCACAGTGGGAGGCGAAGGTGCCGGACCATCGTTCCGATCCTGCGGCACTGCGGTTCTTGATCGGTCACGATCTGCGGGTTTCGCGAGAAGAGGCCGGAATGACCCAGGCCGACGCCGCCAGGGTCCTCGGCTGCAACCAACCGAAGATCAACTATCTGGAAACCGGTAAGACACAACAGAAGCCGGACGAGACGACCGCGTTGCTGCGCGCGTACGGGGCTGATGTCGAGCATGTCGACCGCATCGCATCCCTTGCCGGTCAAGCTGATCGGGCGACGTGGTGGGCTGCCTTCTCAGATGTGCTTCCGGACTGGTTCCGAACCTTCATGGGCCTGGAAGGGCTGGCTGCCGGGCAGTTCGTATACCGCGCCAAGGTGATCCCCGGTCAACTGCAGACGGAAGGCTACGCCACCGCGCTCCTGGAGGGTGGCCTGCAAATCGCGTTGATGGATGTCCCGCAACTGGTTCGAAGCCGGATGGCACGGCAGCGTTTGACCGAAGACGCGAGCCCCTTGCACATGGTCGCGGTCCTCGAGGAGACCGTGTTGGACCGGTTGGTGGGCGGCCCGGCAGTGATGCGGGAACAGCTCGAGCATCTGCTGGAACTGATGCGACTGGACAACCTCGAACTGCGAATCATGCCTGTTCGTGTCGCCGTGCACGATGGCCTGGACGACGAGTTCATGCTCCTCGACTTCCAATCAGCCCAGAGCATAGGTTATTTGGAGTTCGCGGCAGGGGCCCTCTACGTGCAGGACAAGGATCAGGTGCGCTTGTATAAGATGATGGCCGACCGTATCCGTGCTGCGGCACTCTCACCTTCCGAGTCTGCAGAAGTCATCGCGGAACGACTTGCCAACCTGGAAGCGTGAGTTCGGAGCGACCAAGGTGAACAACACTGCCGCCGTATGGCGAAAGTCCAGCTACAGCGGAACCAACGGCGGCGAATGCGTCGAAGTCGCATTCGAGAACGACCGAGCGCTCATCCGCGACAGCAAGTTCCTTCGCGACCCCGCCAACAACCCGGCCGCACAACCTCTGATCACGATGAACGTGAAGCTCTGGCCAGCGTTCCTGAGTCTCGCCCTGGGCGGGACCACCGTTGCCGCCGGAGTACCGATCATTCAGCGCGAGGCCGAGTCCGGTGAGGTACGCCTCCGCTCCGCGACAGGCGTTTGCCTGACATACACAGCTGCCGAGTGGGCCGCATTCATCTCCGGTGCGCGCGACGGAGAGTTCGCAGCCTGACCGCTCGCGAACCTTGATACGCGACAGCGTATTTCGCAGCTGACACCTACGCCCCCGCCGCGACCTCCGGCCCTTCGGCGGCACCGTGCCCAGAGCCGACTCCACCCAGGCCACTCCCGGCGTCCGGTCGCTCGTCGGCTGCATGAAGCAGCCACTGTTACGCGTGCGCCGAACCGCAGGGGTTAATTGAAGTATGGGCTTTTCAATTTGCACGCGCGGGCCTCGCCACGCGGTTACCGTCGGAGCGGCACTCAGGTGCCGACACGACCACTCCAACGGGAAAGTACAGATGAGGCATATGAATTGGGCCGCCGCCACGGTGGCCATGCTGGCGATTCCGGTCGTCGCGGCGGCATCGGCGTCGGCCACGGTCGACAATGTGAATCTGATGCAGATCGAGACCGGCATCGGCGGATGTGAGGGTGCAGGCAATACCTGCACGATCTACGTGGCCACCAGCGGCGCGGATGCCCTGACGCCTGTCACAGTCACCTTGAACGGGCAGAACGTCGGCACCTTCACCCCGCAAGCCGGATCCACCGCCGGCACCGGAACCATCCAGACCGTCTATCGCTCAAAGCTTCCCGAAGGCATCTACAACCTCACCGCCACGCAGGGCTCGTCGACCAAGTCCATGTTGGTGCAGAACTGCGGCAGCCAGCCGACCGGCAGCTCCACCGCCTCGGCCCAATGCACCGGAAACAACATTCTCGGCACCCTGCTGATGCCGCTGATCATCATCGCCGGCTCCGGGCACACCCAACTCTGACCGACCAGTTGGGGCAGTGGGTCGATGAACGTCACGAAGCGCAGTGGTCGACGTCGACTTCAGTGCGCCGCAATTGACATCAAAAACGGCCGGTCATCGCAACGCCCACGACGACCACCCGAACCCACACCGCATGCCGCGCGGTCGCCCGAGGCACCAGACCTCACCCAACTAGCGATCAACGGCCCCAGGGTATATCGGTGCCGTCGTGGTGTCTGAGTAGCCGAGTTCCGTGCGACTGGCAGAATCCCGCAATATCCACTAGCCAAGTGTCCTGGTTCGCGAATTTCAAAGCAGGAGTGCGGGATTCTGCCAGTCGGCGCGTGAACGCGACGTATCGCGGCGACCCGCGCGTCTGCTCGGGCGGTTCGCCAGGGTCGCGGCATCGTGAATGATGGCTCCCTCACCCGACCTCGATGTCACCTTCGCCGGTGACGACCTCGTGCTCCGGCTGGCCGAGCGGTCGGTGGTGCGGCTGCCGAAACTGCACCCGCACATGCTGCGCCACACCTTCGTCACCACCATGCTCGACGCCGGTGTGGACCTACGCGATGTCCAGATCGCCGCGCGCCACGCAGACCCACGCACCACCATGCGCTACGACCGGGCTCGAACCAACCTCGACTGGCACCCGAACTACATCCTCGCTGCCTACATGGCCTCAGCCACATGACATCAACCATCCGCACATGCCGAGTTCCGTGCGACTGACAGAATCCCGCAATATCCACTGGCCAAGTGTCCTATTTCGCGAATTTCAAAGCAGGAGTGCGGGATTCTGCCAGTCGGCGCGTGAACGCGACGTATCGCGGGACTGCACGCCATTGCCGCATCCCGCGCGATTCGAAACGGCCACGCGGCCTAGCTGAAGATCAACGCCCCGAGATCATCTCGGGGCGTTCGTCGTCCCGGGAACGTCCGCAACTGCCGAATGTGGTGCAGACTCAAGGGATCTGGTGTCAGGCTGGGGCATTGGTCGGCCGGTACGGTTTGTTGCGACATTGCGGATTCGCCATGGGGAATGGCCGCCACTGGAATTCGGGGCGAAACTACCGGAACCCGAGCATCATCAGTACTTGAGGTAATCGGTCCAGCAGTCCGGTCAGGGCCTCGTCGATGGTGTTGCCGGGTCGGCCGTGCGGGACCTTGCTGTGGGCGCTGGTCGAACTGTGTTCGTCACTACGTGTGTGTGGTGATTGCGGACCTGATCGGCGCGGTGGGCGGGCCGAAGACCGCGCGCAACACCGCGCGCGTGCCGTGTGCTCGGCCGATGTCGGTGAGCATGGCGAGGAATTCGTGGAAGTTCGTAGTGGCCGGGTTGAAAGTTCCGATGTTCCTGGTCAGTCCGTAGACGACGGGGTCCGATTCGTGTGCGTAGCTGCCGAATACGCGGTCCCAGACGATCAGGACGCCACCATAGTTCTTGTCCAGGTACGGGTTGTTCGAGCCGTGGTGCACGCGGTGATGTGACGGGGTGTTGAACAGGTATTCGATCGGTGCCGGGAGCATGTCGATGCGTCGGGTGTGTAGTGGCCACTGGAAGAGCAGGGTCACGGTCTGCCAGAACAGAATGACCGACGGCGGGATCCCCGCTAGCGCGGCGGGCGCCAAGGTGGCGTTGTCGAGGAAGACCGCGAACGGCATCAGCGCCGGCATCCGCAGCGCGGTGGACAGGTTGAACTGCTCGCTGGAATGGTGCACGCTGTGCGCGGTCCACAACAGGCGCACCCGGTGATCGGCGCGATGTCCCCAGTAGTAGCAGAAATCGGTGGCCGCGAATCCGATGGCCCAGGTCCACCACCGGTCGGCGGGCAGGTGGATCGGTGTCCAGGCCGCCGCGACGAGGGTGAACGAGAACGGGACGAGCAATGCTTCCAGTGGTCTGGTCGCCTTGCTCACAATCCCGATCACCAGACTGTTCACGGTGTCGCGACCATGGAATCCGTTGCCCCGCTCGGTGTCCGAGACCCGACGCCAGGACACCCATTCGACGGCCAGAGCGACACAATATGCTGTGAACGCGAACAGGAAGATACATGTGTAATCCACCGTGGGGTCCTCGTCGGGGTGTTCGCGGCGCGGTGCCGCGTGCTTGCGTTCCGGAGCTCAACTGCAGGCGATTTCCGGGAATCGATTCTCGGGAATGTCGGCCTCCCTCAGGAGAACTCGCTGCGGGAGGTTGCGGTGACGAAGAAAAGGATCGGAAGCCGAATTCCAGCGGAAATCTCAACTATCCGTGCGCGACGATGTCGGTGCAGGGGCTGAGGAAACTGAGATGCCACATCCCCGCGGGGCACGGGTCGAGGAGGCTGCTTGACCCGGCCCCCAACCGCGACCCGGTAGCCGACGACCCGGTCGCGGGCTGGGTTGTGGTTGCGATCGGCGCAGCGGGCCCGAGGGTGGTCGATGTGGCGACGGCTGCCCCCTTGGCTGCGGCCAGTCCGGTGAAAAGCACGGCGGCGGCCACTGATCCGCGAATCATCGTTCGAGTGTCGAACTTGGACAACGTATTCCCCCAACTAGGTTGTGTAGAGGTCCCCGAGGCTACCGATTGCGAAGCATTTGTATTTCAAATCATTTGCCCCTATTTTTCGGGGCACTGTCGGCCGGTGGTGCCCCGAAACCTGAACGACCGGCGCACGGACCTGCGCACCGCATCTGCCAGCCAGGTCGCGTCAGGTGAACGCACTATTCTGGCCGCATACCGTGCTGACCGAGGAGACCAGCGCGAAGAGCGAAAGGTCGACTGGCCGTATCGGAACGTCGGATGTTCTTCACTGGGCTGTCCGATAGCGATTTAACGGGTGTGCCTGCTCAGGTGGCGAGCAAAGCCGCCACCCCGGCGAGGAGGCGGTCCAGGCCGAATACATAGGCGTGCTCGGGATTCTGCGCGGCTTGGTGTTCTTCACCGGCGGCTCGGCCGACTCGGTCGGCGACCGGAAACTGTTCGGGATCGAGGACTTCGGATAGGGCCGGGCCCGCGGCTGCCCACCATTGTTGGTCGGTGATTCCGGTCCGCCGCACGGCTTGCTCGGCGTCGACGCGGCGCCGGGCGACGCCTTCGACGTGTGTGTGCACGAGCGTGAGGACGGCGTCCATCTGCACGTCGTCGAGGCCGATGCCGTCGATGACCGAAAGCTCGAGATCGTATTTCGCGATGGCATTGGGTCCGAGCGCCGGGCGGCCGGTGAACACCTGCAGCGCCCATGGATGTTGTTGGTACATCCGCCAATTCAGGTCCGCGACCACGTGCAGCCCGTCACGCCAACTGGTCGGCGTTTGTTCTCGCAACGCCCGCACGACGTCGGCGTAGATGGTGTCGAGCATCGCCTCGACCAGCTCGTCACGGGAGGCGACGTAGGTGTAGAGCGACATGGTTCCCACGCCGAGCCGCTCGGCCACGCGCCGCATCGACAGCGGCGCGATGTCCCGGTCGGCGTCGGCTATGGCGATCGCCGCGATCACGACCTGGGTGGAGTCCAGGGCGTGGCGCGGGCCGCGCTTCGGCAGTTTGCGCGTACCCCACAGCAGCGAGATCGTACGGGCGGGATCGAGCGGTGCCGTGGTCTCGGAGGCCATCGGACCAGCATAACGATGCTTCTCCGTACGCCATACGGATAAATCTGATACGCTTTTCCGTATGCCATACGGAGAAGATGGGGAAGTAGCGATCGAAGCGACAGCTTTGACCAAGCGGTACGGGGAGAAAGCCGCACTCGACGGCTTCGATCTGAAGGTTCCGGCGGGCAGCGTCTGCGCCCTGCTCGGCCCGAACGGCGCGGGTAAGACCACGGCGGTGCGCATCCTGACCACATTGCTGCGCCCGGATTCCGGGACAGCGGTTGTCGCCGGACACGACGCGGTGCGCGACCTCAGCGCGGTGCGCTATCGCATCGGTCTGGTCGGACAGGACGCCTCGCTGGACGAGGTGCTGAGCGGGCGGGAGAACCTGGTTCTGTTCGGCCGGCTGTACCACCTGTCGGCCGGACAGGCCCGCGCCCGTGCGGCCGAACTGCTCGACCAGTTCGGACTCACCGAAGCCGCCGACCGCTCGGTCGCCGGATACTCCGGCGGCATGCGACGGCGCCTCGACCTCGCGGCCAGCCTCATCCTGACCCCGCCGGTGCTGTTCCTCGACGAACCCACGACCGGGCTGGACCCACGAGCACGGATCGAGGTGTGGCAGGCCATCCGATCACTGGTCGGGGGTGGTACCACCGTGCTGCTCACCACCCAATACCTCGAAGAGGCAGACCAATTGGCGGACCGGATCGCGGTCATCGACGCCGGCCGGGTCGTGGCCGAGGGCACTCCGGACGAACTCAAGGCGAAAGTCGGACCGGACCGCGTCGAAACGGTGACCCGCAAGCCGTCCCTCGACGAGGTCTTCCTGCACCTCACCGGGCGATCGGCCCGAACCATCACCAGCCAGGAGGCAGCATCCGCATGACCAGCGCAGACCGAACCCGCTCACGCACAACATCATTCACCGATTCCGCCGTCCTGACCGGGCGGATCCTGCGGCACTGGCGCAGACGCCCGGTGTCGCTCGTACTCGGGTTGCTCTTCCCGGTCCTGATGGTGCTGATGTTCGGATACCTGTTCGGCGGCGCGATGGCCGTCCCGGACGGCGATTACCTGGATTTCCTCATTCCCGGAATGCTCGCCATGACCATGCTCTTCGGCCTCGAGGCGATGGTGCTGGCGGTCACCACCGACGCGGCCCGAGGTGTCACCGAACGGATCCGGGCGATGCCGGTAGGCACCCCGTCCGTCCTCGCCGGGCGCAGCGCCGCCGACATGCTCAACGCCCTCGTCGGGTTGGCGGCCATGATCGCGACCGGTCTCCTCGTTGGCTGGCGACCAGAACAGGGGCTGGGCCGGACACTGGCCGCGATCGGGCTGCTGCTGTGGCTACGACTGTCGTTCACCTGGGTCGGCATCTCCCTCGGACTGCTCCTGAAGACACCCGAGTCCGCGGTCGCCGTCCAGGTGCTGGTCTGGCCGGTCGGGTTTCTGTCCAGCGCCTTCGTCTCCCCCGACACCATGCCGGGCTGGCTCGGAGCGATCGCTTCCTGGAACCCGTTGTCCGCCACCGCCACCGCAATCCGCGACCTGTTCGGAAACCCGACATGGAACGACCAGGCCTGGGCCGCACAGCATGCGATTCTCCTGGCGATGGCCTGGCCCGCAGCCCTCACCGCGTTCTTCCTTCCACTCGCGGTCGGCCGATACAGAGCACTTGCGAACTAGGCCCGTTATGTCGGATCTGGCGTGCCCTGCCACGTTACGGCGGCCGATCAGGCATGATCGAAAGCATGAGCGAAGATCTGGAACATCTCCGGCACACGCCGGTCTGGTCGAACCCGTTGATCGACGATCCCGCTGTGGCGATCGAGAACCACCCGTTGCCGACGGCGCATGACTACGGCGTTCTCTTCCGGGCGGCTCCAACCGGGGAATAGTCCGAGCCCGTGTGCGCTGACGGATCAGCGTCGGCGCGCAGGGCTTGCTCGGAGTCCACGAATTCGTTGGTGGCCGAGCGTTTGTGCGAATCCACCGCACTGACCGTGGATACCCCGTCGGCTGCTACCGGCTGAAGGCGAGGAAAGTGACGGTCTGCTGGTCGCCCAGATCTCGTTGGGCGGCAGTGGCTTTCACACCCATTTGCGGGTTGGTGCCGATTTGTGGACCCTGTTTGTCGGGTCGGTCCGTCTGGTAGTCGACGAAGACCAGGCCGTCGGGTGTGCGGCGCGCGAAGTTCCAGTGGCCGGCCGACACGACGAGGACCGCGAAGACGCAGCCGTCGTACTTCGGTTGCAGCATCGCTTGCACCGCATCCGCGAAGGGCAGGGCGGTGGATTGGGTGCCCTGTTCGGTCACCCCGAACTGTTGCGCCACGGCCTTGATGCCGTCGGCCGCTTTGGCATTCACAGTCACGGTCTTCGCGAGATCGGCCATGTTGCTGCCGCCCTGGAGGTTGCGGCCGAAGCTCACGAACGATTCCGGGTGCTGATAGACGGTGGCGTAGTCGCGGCCCGCGAGGCCCGTCCGCGCCGCGTCGACCAGTGGTGCGGCCGGGTAGATCCTGCGGACCACGTCGGCTGTGGTGACGAAACTGCCGGTGACAGCGGTGATTACGGCGGCCGCGGTGCACAGGCCACAGTTGATGTCCGCCGGGACGGCCATTCTCGGCTTGTTGTAGTACCACTTGTCGGCGACCAGGTTGCATTCCACGGTGCTGCCGTCGTTGAGGAGCATCGCGTGGGTCATCTTGTGGTGGATGATCAGATCGCGGATCGCCACGACGCTCGCCGCGTCACCGGACCCCGCGAATTCCCGCAGGTAGGCGTCGGCCGCGAGCAGCACCGCGTCGGCGTGTTGAAAGCTCGGGTCGGCTGTCATGGCGCGGTCGGCCCGATTCACGTTCGCCAGCAGTACCCGACCGGTCTCGGTGTGCGCGTCGTTGCGCACCTGTGTCACAGCGGCATTCCGCTCTTCGCCCGGGTGCTGCGTGAGCTGTTGCTGAGCCCGCTCGCGCACCTGTCGAAGCACCGGCACCAGCCCCGGATCGTCCGGATCGGCCTTGCTGGAGACCCCGTAGAGGTCCAGCGCCGTCAACAGTTGCTGATATTGCGTATTCGATGCCCCGATGTTTCCGACACCGGGAACGTCCAGATTCGCCCTCGTCCATTTGAGCATGCGGCGGCCCACCTCGAATCCCATGGCCCGAGCGAGTTCTCCGACCAAGTCGGCTGACCGCGCGTCCCACACTGCTGTCCTGGCGAACCCATACCGTCCGCGATCACGAGACGTCTTCCCACCGCCCACCCGGCGGATGGTCGGCGCTGTGCGGCATTGCCTCGCTCAAGTGTGGCACGCTCAATTCACCTGAGCGAGAACATCTGTCGAGGTCACGGCACTATTTGGGAACCGACCGGTAGCAATGCCGTCGAGCGACTACCGAGCCCGACGCGACCAACCTTGCGCCACGTCCTCGAGATTCCACCAGGAAACGAAGTCCGGGTCTCGAGTCGAGCGTCAGCTCCACGAACGCCCACTGACGCTCGACTCGGATTGGTCCACACCGTCATCCATGATTCGCACAAATGCGCGGTCTACCAACCCGGATAGGCGGGAAGCGCCGCAGGCGCTGTGGCGATGGGTTCGCTGACATCTCTGCCGCCCGCCGCGGGCGCGCCCGCGTCAACGGTATGTACCCAGGCATCGCAGGCCTGATCGGATTCGAAACGCGATTCCCGACTCACCTGAATTGCCCACCCGGTGAACACGTTTGTGGCGGGCGCTGACCACTGAGCGGGCGACTGTGGCGCAGCGGCGGATGTCGATGGCGCGTCACGGTGTGGCTGCCAGTCACTGCCCTGAACTTGGGACCGAGGTGGCACGGGACGGAATTCGAGTTCTTGTACAGCGGGCGCGGGACGCAACCGAAGGAAGCTGCCGTCCTGCTGCTTTATCGCGAAACCCCTACCACCGGTACAGATCTGGACGGCAAATCCACTATCAGCGTCCTTGACCGACACTATCCGCTGCTGCGCGGTGCCGAACACAGTGTGCGGACCCTGAGCGGTGAAAACCTCGTTCTCGGTCTGCGCCGTGTCGCGATCGATCGCTTCGGTGAATCCGAGATAGGTGCTGCTCGGCCCCTCCAGATTCGCAACGATGCCGGCTTCGACTGCGGCACGGGCAAGCCTGCCGTCTCGGCCAAGCAGGTCGATACCGGGCTCAGCGGACCAGACCATCGTCGCGTCGCGGATTCCCGGTGGAGGCTGGTACCCACCCGAGTCGACGGGTGCTTTCACCGGAGCATTCGGTGTGGTTGTGCCGCAGGCGGATACGGCCACCGCGATCGATACTGCGGCAGCCCATGCGAATCGGTGGCGGGTCACTGTGTCCATTCGTCATTGCCGTTCGGGGACAGGGTGCCGAGCATGATGCCTTTGGTGGCGTCGGATGGGTTGATACCGGGCGGATGTATCGACGGATCCTGGTGTATCTCCGCGCCCGTCGCCTGGCTGAGGTAGCGAGTGAGATCGGTGTCCTTCACCCCTGCGCCGGTGAGGATTCCCTCCAACGGACCGAACCGATTCAATCTGTTTCCACTGGTGTCTACGTCGTTGGCGACATCGACGTACGGACGTGTCTTGCCATCGCCGTCAAGATATTCCGAGGGCAGGGCTTTCGGGTTGAGGCTGCCGGTCTCGATGAGTCCCTGCATCATCGAGTACATGCGTTCATGGTCGGTGCCCGACTGAATCAGGTTGGTGTGTGGGCCGACGGTCTGGTCAGGGATGATGATTGCCGGATTGTGCAGGGTGTCGACCCGATGCTCGAGTATGGCTTCCATGATCTTCGCGGCCGGGGTGACAACCAACGCGGCCTCTTTTCCGCCAGGTACGACAGTGGCCCCGACTGCGATCGCTCCATTGACGATCTCGGATTTCACCTTCCAGGCGACCGCATCTTGCTGGTTGGCCAGAGCGGCGGCTTGGGCAGCGTCGAGGTTGCGCACTGCCGCTTCGGTGGTGAGACCGTTCTGAGTCAGCCAGCGCAGATGTTCGGAATAGATACCGAGATCGGTATTCCCGCCGAGACCAGAGGCATCTTGGGCGGCGAACAGCTTGTCCATCAGCTGCGCCTGGGCCATGGCGGTGCCGTTCATGATGCCGCCGGCGGTGGGGTCGGTGTCGAGAAGTGAGAACACGCGCACCGCCTCGACCGGACCGAAGGATTGGAATCCATGTGTTCCCGTGACGACCTCCGGCACTCCTGCCAGGCCTGCCGCGTAGGGAGCGAGGGCCGTGGAGATCGATTGTGCGGCAACCGGGTTCACTGCGCCGAGGGTGGAGTCGTGGTGCGGCCCAAGGTGTTGCATGAGGCTGTCGTAGTTGCCGGGGGCCGACAGGATCTCGGTGAGCCCGCTGGCCGCGCGCGCGGACCGGGTCGCGATGTCGAGGTCGGGGGAACCCGCATCCTGGCCGATCCAGTCGAACATCTTGCCCAATTGGGTGCCGTGGTCTTGCCATTGGTGCTGCAGCAACGGCATGACCACCGTGTCGCGGTTCCAGGTCGCCAGGGTGTTGTCGGCATTGGTGCCGGTGAGCACGTGATAGGAGGAGTCGGTGTTGCGTTCGCCGCCGGCCAGGAACTCCCGCATGGTGTTCTCGGCATTGAAACTGGGCGGCACCCCCATCCCGGAGTCGACGCTCAGGGCCAGACGAGCGGCGACACGGTCCATCTCGATGCCCATCTGAGTGCCGGGCTTGATCTTCGGGTCGGCTTTGTCGACCAGGTTGCCGAGGCGCTGCAGATCGGACAGATTCTGAAGGTTCGCGACCGGTGAGCCCAAAGGGTTTGTGTACGAGGGCGTTTGGGATCCCAGACCGATCATCGCTTGTAGATCTGTCGGGATCTTGTCGTAACCGCCCTGGTGGGATCCGGTGCCGTTGTCATGATCCGACAGCAGATACAGACCATTCGCCAGCCCGGTCTCCGCCCGTACCGCGTTCGGATCGAGCGACAAGATGGTCAGCCGATCGGACATGCCCAGCACGCCCTGGCCACCGAGTGTGTTGTAGAAACGGCTGAGGTAGTCCATCTCCTCGTCGCTGACTTGCCCGGGCTGAATGCCGGCGAGTTTGTTGCCGATCCGCACCAGATCGTCGTTTCCGGCCTGTCCCGAGGCGACCAATTGCGCATCACGTTTGCCGTCTTCGCCAGTCAGTCCGGCCGCCTCGTCCCCGGTCGGGGTGAATTGGGTGGTGAGCAGATTGGCGAATGCCGCGTTCACCGCCTGCTCGGCGGAATCATCCGCTGCACCGCACGCGGCCAAAGCCGACTGAATCGTCTGCTGATATTGCGCGGCTTTGGCTTCCAGCCCTGCCAGGGTGACCTGATTTGCGACCCGGTTGCCGATCGCCAGTTGGGTCAATACCGACGGGTCGATACGGACCTCACCAGTGTCACTGACGACAAACTTCGCGTTCTCGACGGCGGCGAGCTGGGTAAGCAGCGTATTCTTCGCCGTTTGGATGGCCGTTGCACCGGAATGGGCGGCGGTTGCCCCGTCCTCCAGCGCTTTTCGCACGCCCCTCGCATCACCATGGATCTCGTCGTGCCGATCGCGCATCGTGTCACCACCGGCACCAACCCAGTAGTGGTGCGAACTGTCCACGGCCCGGGCCGAGGCATCCATCGTGTCACCGAGTGTCGTGGCCTTCTGTTCCCACTCCGCGGCCTGGGTGTTCAGAACCTCCGGATCCCACTGGCGCACCTGCGAGATCGTGGGAGTGCTCATCAGGCGAGTTGCTCGGTGGTGGCCGTCAACCTGACCGCAGACTCTTCCTCAGTGCCGTCATAGGCGCCAGCGCCCGCACTGGTATGCCCACGAAGCGAACCGAACCGATCCGAGATCGAGGTCAGCGCGGCCGTCGCGGCACCGCCCGCCGCAGCGCACGCGGGCGCGACCGCAGTACCACTCAGCCCAGCCGAAAGGTGATCGGCCGAGTCGTGACCGCTGATCCCCTGCACCGTCGTCGCGTGGTCACCGAACCTCGATGCCAGCGCACGAACCCGTTCCGGATCGACTTCCAACCGATCGACCATGACCCTTGTCCCCTCGCCTTGATCATGAACGGCGCACTCCCGCAGCACTCTACCGCGCGCACTGGCTCGCGGGCACCCGCCGACAGGACTGGACAGCTCATGCGGTGGGTGGAAGGCTCTGCTGGGCAAGGGAATCAACCTGGGGGCTGAATCTCATGAATGCGATCGGTGACCGATTCACAGGCGTTGCGCTCGATCGATTCGCGGACGAAGCGGAACACCTACAGCTCGCCATAACGACCCGTACGGTAACCACCGCGACGCCAGACGGCACCATCAGCGTCGAGGTGAGTGCCGATGGCCACGTGCACCGCTGGCAAGTGCCCGGCACCATCGACACCGACGCGAGCACGCTCGTCGCCACAGTCATCGGCCTCATCGAGGAGGCCCGCACTGCCGCTCAGCACAGTCTTCACGACGAGATCGACGCGATCACCGGCAACGGCGAAGTACGTGCTGTCCGCGACGCTGTCCGGGATGTACTGGCCAGCGCACCATCACGATCGCTGCCCGATGCGCGAACGGCGGTCACCGACGAGGAGGACGAACCATTCCATGCGTCGTCCATCCGAGCCCCGGACTGGTGAACACCCAGAACGAACCCCTGGACGCGCACAGCGCTTTCACTTCGTGGAGCCACCGCGGCGCGACCAACCTTGCGCCACGTCCTCGAGATTCCACCAGGAAACGAAGTCCGGGTCCTGGGACGTCAGTTCCCAAGAGGCAGCCAACGTGTCGAAGAAGGCGTCGTCGCCGGTCTTGCCGCCCTTGGGTTCTCCGATGAAGATCAGGCGGGTGCCGCCGGAGCGTTCGAAATCGGCGAGAGCCTGCGATGCCATGGCGTTTCCCCAGCCGGGCGGCCAGCACAGGAACAGGACGCGGTCATCACTTTCCGACGATCGCTGATCGTCGATACCGCCGACCTGATACCAAATATCCTGCTGGCCCGCAGAATTCGGGAAGGAGGGGTTGGCCGTCTCGTCCGGAGGCTCGACATCGTAGGCGTCGACCGCGAGTCCGGCCGCGGCTAGTCGAGCAGCCCAATATCCGCGTCCAGCACCGAGTTCCACGACTGGACCGCCCGCGCAGAATTCGGCCACCCAGGCGACCGTCTGCGGTGACGGAATCGCGTACGCGTAGGCGGATTGCAGGATGGTCTGGGCATATCCGAGCCGGGCGCTGCCGTTGTCACGGCCGCCGTTCACCACCCGGCGACCCTCCTGCTCGCTGATCGAGGGCGCGACGATATCCCAGTACGGATTCGCCGAAACCGTTGCGCCACCAGTCATGTAGTGCACCAGCCGCAGGTCGAAGGCGGCGTCGGCCTGCTCGTCGCCGGTACCGGGGAGCCGGGGTGCGGTGTCGAGATAGTCGGCGACCTTGGGATATTCGGTGCGCAGGCGGTGCTGGTCGCCGAGTAGCGCGGCCAGTTCCGCGCGGCGCTCCGCGGTCAGCACGAGATCCGTCATGGTTCGATTCTCGCTTCCGGCAGCCGGTTTCGTGGGTGCTTCGTCAGGCGGGCTGGGTGCGCAGGCCGTTGACGAGGGCGAGCACCACGGGTTCGGTCTGTGCCCGGGCGGCTTCGGGGTCGTCGGCGTTGGCGATGAACATGGCGGCTTCACCGAGGGTGGCGAGGATCATCAGGGCCAGCGGCCGGATGTCGAGATCGGGGCGCAGCACGCCGGACTGGATGCCGTTGTGCAGTCCGGCGACGACCAGGCCGAGCCCGTACTTCTCGTCGACCGCGCGCCACTCCTGCCAGCCCAGGACGGACGGGGCGTCGATGAGGCTGATGCGGACGCGTTCGGTGTCGACGCAGGACAGCAGGAAGTTGTGCAGTCCGGCTTCGAGGACGGCCATGGCGTCGGTGGGCGGTTCGGCGGCCATGGTGTCAGCGACCTCCTGCAGGATCTCCTGCTGAACCTGTTCGTAGACGGCGCGGAAGAGATCCTTCTTGTCCTTGAACTGGTGGTACATCGCGCCGCGGGAGCTGCCCGCGCGTTCGACGATCTCGGGGGTGCCGACGGCGGCGTAGCCGCGTTCGGCGAACAGTTCGCGCGCGGCGGCGATCAGGGCCGCGCGGGTCGACTCGGATCGTTCGGCTTGCCTGCTCATCTGCACCTTTCCCGCTCTTTCCTCGGATCGTATCGCGACGGTATTGAAAACAGGCAGCCTGTTTGTTACTTTGAAGACCTCTTCGCAATCTCCGATCCAAGGGGGATCACTCGGATGACGAACAACACCCTTCAAGCCCGCGCGGCCTGGCGCGACCCGGCTCTCGGCACCCGCCGCGAACTCTCGCTCCCACAGGGCAAACTGGTCGTATTCGAAAGCGGCGCAGGCGATCCCGTCGTCTTCGTGCACGGCCTGCTGGTCAACGCCAACCTGTGGCGCAAGGTGATCGCGCCGCTGTCGCGTGAATATCACTGCGTGGCAATCGATATGCCGCTCGGTTCGCACACCGTCCCGATGCCGGACGCCGAGCTGGACGCACCCGGCCTGGCCAAACTGGTCATCTCGGCCATCGAGAGACTAGATCTGGGCCCGGTCACCCTGGTCGGCAACGACAGCGGCGGCGCCGTCAGCCAGCTGGTGCTCGCCGCCCGCCCCGACCTGGTCGCCCGCCTGGTGCTGACCTCCTGCGACGCCTACGAGAACTTCCCGCCCCCGTTCTTCAACTTCGTCGGCACCATGGCCCGCACGCCCGGCGCACTGACCATGCTGGCCCTGAGCCTGCGCATCCGCGCGGCCCGCCGCCTGCCCATCGCCTTCGGCTGGCTGGCCACCGGCAAACTCGATCCCGCCGTCGGCGACTCCTACGCGCTGCCGGTCAACGATCGCGCCATCCGCGAGGACGTCCGCCGCGTCATCACCGGCCTCGACAACAGCCAAACCCTCGCCGCCGCAAAGACTTTCCCCGATTTCAAGAACCCGGTCCTGCTGGCCTGGTCGGCGGGTGACCGCTTCTTCCCGGAGCGCTACGCCGAACGCCTGGCCGCCGACTTCCCCGATGCCCGCATCGAATGGATCGCGAACTCCCGCACCTTCTCCCCCGAGGACCAGCCCGCCGTCCTGACCGCCGCCATCACCCGCTTCCTGGCCGAATCCGCCGTCCGGGACCCGCGGTGACCGACCGCCCCCTGCCCCACCTCGCCGGCGTCGAACACCGTTTCCTCGACGTCGGCGGGTTGCGCACCCACGTGGCCCTCGCCGGAGCGGGTGAACCACTGCTCCTGCTGCACGGCTGGCCTCAGCACTGGTGGCAGTGGCGTCACGTGATCGGCCCACTGTCCCAGCACTATTCGGTCATCTGCCCCGACCTGCGCGGCCTCGGCTGGACCGACGCCCCGCCCGACGGCTACCGCCCCGACACCATGGCCGACGACATCACGGCGCTGCTCGACCAACTCGGCATCGACACCTTCCGCGCGATCGGCCACGACTGGGGCGGCCTGGTCGGATACCTACTGGCCCTGCGCATCCCGACCCGCATGCGCAACTACACAGCCATCAACACCGTCAGCCCGTTCCTGCGCCCCACCCCCCGAGTCCTGGCCGACAGCCTCCGCCTCTGGCACATCCCCGCCAACACCATCCCCCACCTGGCCGCCGGTCCGGTACCCGATTGGGCTCTCCGCCAATGGACTTCGCGATCGGACTCCATGGCCCCCGAAGACCGCGCCATCTTCCTCGCACAATTCCGCGAACCGGCCCGAGTACAGGCCACCGTCCACTACTACCGCCACCTGATGACCCGGGAGATCCCCCGCCTACTGGAAGGCCACTACCGCCGCACCCGCCTGCGAGTCCCCACCCTGGTCCTCGCCGGTACCCGAGACCCGCTGTTCACGATGTCCGCCATGCGCGACTTCGGTTCGTACGCTGATGATCTCCAGATCTCTCCGCTTCTCGAAACTGGCCACTTCCCCGCTACCGAGCAACCCCAGCAGGTCATTGATCGAACTCTGGCCTTCTTCGATCGGAGGCGCGCTCAGAAGTCGCCGTCGAAGGCGTCCATGCCGCCGAAATCGCCGTAGTCGCCGAAGTCCTGGCCGCCGAGGTTGGCGTTCGGGTCGAAACCGGGGTCGGCGCCGCCCTGGTCGTAGTTCTGGTCGTAGCCGCCGTTCTGGTCGACGAAGTTCTGGTCCGCACCCGCGTCGAGACCGGCCTGATAGCCATCGCCGTAACCGTTTTCGAAGGCGGCGGCGTCGTAGCCGACACCGGACATGCCGTTGAACAGCGAGCTGAACAGTAGTGCGGAGCCGACGCCCCAGGCTCCGGCGACGAGGGCGGGCTTCCACCAGGGTTCGGAGTACCACCCGGCGGGGACGGGGCGGCCCGCGACGCGGCCGCCGGGGTAGTAGTTGGGGGTGGTGGCCGAGGGGTTCGGCGACGCCTCGATGCTGCGACCCTCGTAGTCGATGCTGCGGTCCTCGGTAACCTGCCCGGCGCTGCGCTGGCCGTCGAGTTCGGGGACGGCGGGCCCGGGGTCCAGGCCCATGGCGGTGCGGGCGGCGCTCACGTAGTAGAGCCCTTCCAGCGCCGTCTCTTTGGCGAGGCGGGCCTGTGCGGGCGTGGTGGCCTGTTCGATCTGGGATCCGGCGGCGTTGAAGCGCTCACCCGCGTCGGCGAGGGCCTGCTTGGACGCGTCGTCGCTGCCGACCAGGTTGTAGACCTGACCGCCGAGTCGTTCGATCACCCGGCGCGCATCGGCTTTCGCGTCCGCGAGCTGAGTGTTGGAGCGCGAGCGTTGCGCGCGGTTCACCACGACCACCGCGAGCAGCACGACAACCATGACGATGAGCAGAACGACGACCGTAGCCACGCGACCAGCCTACCGGGCAAAATTCGCCAACTAGTTGCCAAGCGTGCTTGGTGATCGGATCAACCGGCCACTGCGGCAAAGCGCGTGTCGCGTCTTGCTGGATCAACCTCCTCGGCGTCGAGTTCCGATACCGCGAATTGGCGTTTGCCCGCGGTTTTCGCCGAGTACATGGCGCGGTCCGCGCTGCGCAGCAGGTCGGAGAAGTCGCAGTCGCGGCCGGGCGGGCAGTACGCGGTGCCGACGCTCGCCGACGCCGGAACCGGGCCCGACGCGGTGTGCACGGGTTCGCACAGCGCGGTCAGCACCCGCATCGCCAGTTCGGCGAGCGCGTTGCGGCGAGCGGGCAGCGCGACCACGAATTCGTCGCCGCCGTAGCGGGCGATCACGGTCTCGGGCGGGCAGGTCGAACGCAGCCGCTGGGCGATGGTGACCAGTACCTCGTCACCGACGCTGTGCCCGTAGCCGTCGTTGATCTGCTTGAAGTCGTCGAGATCGATGAGCATCAGCCCGACTCCGCGCACCGGATCGGTGGCCATCACCCGCACCCGCTCCTGCAACAGCGACCGGTTGGCCAGGTCGGTGAGCGCGTCGTGGGTGGCGTCGTGCCGCAGCCGCGTCTGCAGCGCCGCGATCTCCTGCACCCGCACCGACACCGCCTCCGACAGGCTGCGTTCCTGCTGCGCGAGCGCCCGCTGCTGCAGCGCTTCGGCATACGCGTCGATGGCCTGGCTGGCGATGAACGGCCAGCGGGTGGCGATCAGCGAACCCGGGTCGCCCGGTGAGAGTCCGAGCAGCGCCCGGCTGGCGGGCGCGAGCATGCGGGTCCGGTCGAACGGCGATTCGGCCAACCGGCGGCCGACGCGGCGCGCGGCCTGCACCGGAAACGGTTCGGAGCCCGCCAATTCCAGCAGATCATCGATCACGTGCCCGAAAATGCGCTGTACGTGGTCGGCGGGCACGGAGCCGGCCGCACTGCTCGGGTGCACTGACCGCACCCATTCCCGGATGGTGGCCGCGACGATCGCGGAGGTCCGGGTGTCGAGACGGATGGGCATGCGCGCTCACCCTGCGTAACTGCTGATCGGGCCGGCGTTCTCACCGGTCACGCCCTTTTCGAGCTTCTTGCGAATCAGGTCGAACTCACTAACACGCGGTCGGCCACACTCGAGGTGCACGCTCACCGCCCCCTTTCCAGATACCCCCGTCCGGACAAAAAGGATCCTAGCAAGCCACCCGACATCGAAAACCCCTGTTTCCTAACAGGATCCCACTGTCTCGCGAATGGCGACGGAGATGACATCGCTCCCGCGACCTCTGCGTTACACCCGATTTCGGCATGTTTTCCGCGACGCGCCGAACCCCCGACCCGACCGGCCCCGACGTGCACGAACCCAGCCGGATTGGCATTCCGGGAGTGAGGTTCGGTACAGTGCTCATCGCACAAGAGAAGTGGTGCACGCGGGTGTAGTTCAATGGTAGAACCTCAGCCTTCCAAGCTGATGGTGCGGGTTCGATTCCCGTCACCCGCTCTAGACCCCTCGCGGGTCGCAACGGGGTGTAGCGCAGCTTGGTAGCGCATCCGCTTTGGGAGCGGAGGGTCGCAGGTTCAAATCCTGTCACCCCGACCAGATTTCGACCCGACCAATCGACGAGCCTCCGCAACCGACCTGCAACAGGTTTGGCACGGAGGCTTTTTCACATTCGACGTCGAGTCAGACGGTCGGTGGGTATCCGCGCGAGGGTTGCGGCACCGAGCTTTCGGCGCTCGGGTGGTGGGCGGGGGCCGGAGCTGGTCGGCCGCGGCGGAGGATGTAGCGGTTTTCGACGTGGACGCCGCCGATGATCATGGCGACGATGACGATGATGCCCAGTATCGGTGTGATGTATTGGCAGATGGCGCCGCCGAGGCCGATGGCGGCGAAGGCCACCAGTAGACGCCAGAATTTGGCCAGAAACATTGTCCCCCCAGATGTTCGAACGTTCTCGGGGGCAGATGATACCGGCGGCACGGGGTCTCGGGCGAACGGTTGGAGGCCCCGGCTCGGATCGGGGGCGAGCCGGGGCGGCGCCGGTCAGTAGGTGTAGTGGCCGGTGATCTGCAGGGTGTTCACGTGGACTTCGGCGTCGCCGAGGATCTCGTTGCCGGTGATGGTGACCGAGGCGGTGAAGAGGTCGTCCTCGTTGACGCCGTTGACGGCGGAGCCGGTGAGTTCGGCCGAGGTGCCGTCGAGGGCGGGGGTGTCGGTGCGACCCGCGGTGACGAAGGCGGCGTGGCTGTCGGAGGTGACGTTGTACATCTTGCCGTAGACGGTGTACGTCTCGCCGATGTGGTGGGTGTAGTCGGTGAGGGCGGCCTGCAGGGTGGATTCCGAAGCGGGGGACTGCTTTTGGATGGTGGCGACCGGCTGGGCGGAAGCGGTCACTGCCGTGCCGCCCGCCACTGCCATGGCGAGTACGGCGACGGTGATGATCTTGCGCATGTGTGGTTCCTGTCGTGTCTGCACGAGGGACGGCGCGTCCCCCGGATCAAGATCGCGGGGTGGTGCGCCGGGGTTAACGCGCTGGGGAAACCCGGCGTGGCGGACCGATCAGGAATCGAGAAGCGTCCGGGTGGGGTGGGAAATTAGCGTTATCGGCATGAACAACATCGAAGCAATCACCCTCGACGTCACCGACACCGCCGCCGCGAAGGCGTTCTACGACAAGGCTTTCGGACTCGGCGACACGCTGCGGTTCCGGCAGTCCGATGCCCCGTCGACCGGCTTCCGCGGCTACATCCTGTCGATCGTCACCGCACAGCCGGGCAATGTGTCCGCGTTCGTCGACGCCGCGGTCGCGGCCGGGGCCACCGTCCTGAAGCCCATCACCAAGTCGATGTGGGGCTACGCCGGGGTGCTGCAGGCCCCGGACGGCTCGATCTGGAAGGTCGCCTGCTCGGCCAAGAAGGACACCGCGCCGATCAGCCGCACCGTCGACGATCTGGTGATCCTGCTCGGCGTCGCCGATATGGCCGCCGCCAAGAAGAGCTATGTCGAGCACGGTGTCACCGTGGCCAAGAGCTTCCCCGGCATGTACGTCGAATTCGCTTCCGGCGCGTGGAAACTCGCCCTCTACAAGCACAAGGCGCTCGCCAAGGAGGGCGGCGTCGCTGCGGAGGGCACCGGATCGCACCGGATCGCGCTCACCGGCACCGGCCCCTCGTTCACCGATCCGGACGGCTACGCCTGGCAGTCCACCGAATCCGTCTCCCCCACCGCCTGAGCCGGGCTTGCCCCGCGTCGTCGGTCGGAGGGTGGCGTACCGCTGCCGTGACAGTGCAGCGCGTCACCCTCCACCGACCGGGCGCCCCGCCTTCCACCTGGTCAGTTGGCCAGAAGAACTGCGGGTGAACGACACGGACGCCGCAAAACCCGGCCAAGCGATTGCTCCCCGGCGTGTCTGGCCGATACCCGCCGAAACAGTAACCGGATGTTGTGCCTCCGTTTCCTCTGTGTTAGTGATTTACAGTGCTGGTCGACCACGAGATGAACGTTTCCGGCTCGTCGTCGATGGCCGGCGGCGGCACCGGATCGCGGATTTTGCCTGCCACCGCAGCGGTGGCGGCGCTGATCGCGCTGCTCGCGGCACAGATCTGGGCCTCGATGCACCACGTGCTCGGCCCACTGCACAGCCTGCTCGACGACTATCTGGGCAATCCGCAATCGGCCGCGGTGTCGTGGGCGGGACTCGGCCTGGCCTGCATCGGCGTCCCGGCGCGAAACCGCATGCTGAGTCTCGGCGCGGCCGCCGTCCTCGACGGTCTGGTGCTGGCACTGCAGGCCGCCTGCGGCTGGCACGTGTCGATCGGCACCGGTCCGACGCTGGCGCTCACCGCACTCATCGTGGTGGTGTGCCGCTGGCCGGAGTCGCAGCGACGAACCGCGTTGCACGCCATCGCCTTCGGCGTGCTGCTGATCATGGCCTCGAAACTGGCCGACACCTGGCTGCTGGTGAGCATCATCGCCGGACCGCGGGTACTCGATCAGTACGTCCAGCTCGCCGACCGCGCCCTCGGGGAACCGGCCTGGCTGGTCGGGCAGGCGCTCGACGCCCTGGGCCCGATCCCCTCCAACATCCTGCACGTCGTCTACATCCAGCTGCCGGTGGCCGCCGTCGTGGTCGCGGTGTGGCAGCTGCGGCACGTCACGACGAGCCCGTGGCCCCGGCACAACCTGTTGCGAACCTTCCTGGTGCTGGGCGTGATCGGCCCGCTCGGCTACGTGCTGTTCCCGGTCGTCGGCCCGGTCTTCGCCTACGGGCCGCTCGGTCACGGCCTGCAGCTGGCGGATTGGCCGCACACGCTGCCCGCGCTGTCGTTCTCGCCGCGTCCGATGCAGTTCGATTCGGCCACCGCCCGCAACTGCATGCCGTCGATGCATTCGGCGTGGGCGACCGCGCTGTTCATCCATTCCCGCAACGCTCCCCGCTGGCTGCGCTGGGCGGGAGGCTTCTGGCTGGTCTGCACCCTGCTGGCGACGCTCGGCTTCGGCTACCACTACGGTTGCGATCTGGTGGCGGGCATCGTGCTGTGCCTGACCGTCGAGTCCGCGCTGCGGGAACCGGAGCGCGGCTGGGATCGGTATCGGGTCCGGATCGTCGGCCTGGGCGTCAGTGTGCTGGCCGGACTGCTGCTGTCGTATCGTTTCCTGGCCGTCGCCATGGCCGAACATCCGATCCCGGCGGGATTCGTCGTGCTCGGTGGGCTGGCAACGGTTACGTTCATCTTCTATGCGACCTGGTTCGCCGCACCGGGTAGCCGGATCGCGCTGTGGGGCGGCCGGAACACGCGATGGGGCGAACGGCGCCTACCCGAACCAGCCATCGACTAGCAACTCTCACAACGCAATCCAGAAATCTGGTGTGAAGCCCGAAAGGTTAGTGTCTGCCTGATGATCACGATGCGGGCGGGGCAGCGAAACATGCTGCGTTGGACCAAGCCGGACGACAATCGCTATGTACCCCGCATCCCGATCGTGCTCGGTGTCGTGCTGTCGGTGGCTATCGCGCTGATCTTCTCGGCCATGCACGGATTCCTGGACCTGCAGGTGTACCGGGTCGGTACCCGGGCATGGCTGCATCACCATGCCCTCTACGGTCCGACGCTGCCGGTCGCCGGGCACACCGACCTGCCGTTCACCTATCCCCCGTCCGCGGCGATCCTGATGATTCCGCTGGCCGTGATCCCGCTGTGGCTGGCGGAGCTGCTGGTGACGGCGAGTTCCCTGCTCTGCCTGGCGATCACGGTGTGGCTGGTGCTTTCCCGCGTCCGACCGGATCTCGATCCGCGCGCCAAGACCATGCTGACCACGGCCGCGGCGGTCGCGCTGCTGGCGATCGAACCAGTCCGGATCACCCTGTGGTTCGGTCAGGTGAACCTGGTGTTGATGGCGGCGGTGGCGCTGGATTGCCTGACGCCCAAGCCTCGTTGGCCGCGCGGACTGCTCGTCGGCATCGCCGCAGTTACCAAACTGACCCCTGCCGCGTTCATCCTGTACTTCCTGATCCGCAAGGACTGGAAGGCGGCCGCCACCGCCACGGCGACCTCCGCGACCGTGATCCTGTCCGGATTCCTGTTGTTCCCCAGGGAATCCCGCGACTACTGGTTCCATGCGGTCAGCGACACCGGCCGCATCGGTTCGCCCGACTACGTGAGCAACCAGTCGATCAAGGGCATGGTGTTCCGCCTGGGCTTCACCGGTTCGACCGCGATCGCGGTCTGGCTGGGAGTGGCCCTGGTGGTCGTCGTCGCCGGTGCGGCGCTGATGCGCTACCTGTTCACCCTGGAGCAGGCCACCGCCCGCGACACCGCCTCGGTCCTCCCGGTCACCGCCCTGCTGGTGAATGCGGCTGTGCTGCTGCTGATCTCACCGATCTCCTGGACCCACCACTGGGTGTGGGTGGCGCCGGCCCTGGTCACCGCCGTCGCCTGGGCGACCACGAAACCCGGTGTCGGCGTGTATGCCACCATCGCCGGTGTCGCCGCCGTCTTCCTGATCGGCCCCGGCCTGGTCCCCAATGGCAAGCACCGGGAACTGCATTGGACGTGGTGGGAGCACCTCGGCGGTGACGTCTACATCCTCGTCGCCGCGGCGTTGATCGTGGCGGGCGTGTGGCAACTGGTGCGGCTACGCACCCGCCGCACCCCGGCATCGGCGAGCGCCACCTAGCCGAGTTCACCTGGCCGCGTGTGCTTCCCGCTGGGTGAGCGCAACCGGACCGTCCGGCGTCGACAACAGTTCCACGCCGGGCGGCAGGATGCCGTGAGCGGCCGCGTCGAAGAGGAAGTCTTCGAGCGTCGCGCGGAAGGCGGTGGCGGCGTGGGTGGGTTCGACGTCCTTGCGGTGTGCGAGCGCGACTGTGCGGTAAAGGCTTCGGGAACTTCCGTCGAGGGATAGCGGGATGCCGCGTAGCCCGGGGCGTCCGGCCAGTACCGTGCTCGGCACCACCGCCATACCGAGTCCCACTTCCACGAATCGCAGGACCGCGTCCATCTCTCCGCCTTCGACGGCGAAGCGTGGTTCGAATCCGGCGTTGCGGCAGGCGGCGATCGTCGCCTCGCGCAGGTCGTAGCCGGGGCGGAACATCACCAGGGGTTTGTCGCGCAGGTCGGTGATGCGCAGGTGGGCTCGGTTCGGGATCGAGGTGTCGCCGATCCGGGTGGCGACCATCAGGTCTTCGCGCAGGATCGGGGTGGTGGCCAGCGGGGTGTCCTCGGCGAGCGGCAGGATCACCAGGGCGAGATCGATTGCGCCCCTGGTCAATTCCCGCACCAGGTCGCGGGATCCGCCTTCCTCGACGACGAGCCCGATGCCCGGGTAGGTGTCGTGGTAGCGCCGCAGCACGTCGGCCAGCAGTCCGACGCACAGTGACGGCGTCGCCCCGAGCCGCACCCGGCCGCGTCGCAGTCCGGCGAGTTCCTGCACCTCGAGCCGCGCGGTGTCGACGTCGGCGAGGATGCGGTTGGCCAGCGGCAGCAGCGCCTCACCGGCGGGTGTCAGGCTGATATTGCCGCGCGCCCGGCTGAACAGCGGCGCGCCGAGCTCGTCCTCCAGGGCCCGCAGCTGCTTGGACAGCGACGGCTGCGCGACGCCCAGCGCCTCGGCGGCCTGGGTGAAGTGCCTGGTCCGGGCCACGCCGAGGAAGTACGTCAATTGCTGCAGCTGCACCATCGACAACCTAGATCCGCGATCGTGCGGGTGCCGGTTCCGAGAGCAGGATCACGCCGCGTATCCCGGCCCGTGTGAAAGGTGTCACGCGCTCAATCCCCTACGAGGCGTAGTAATTTCGGCCGCAGCTCGCTGCATAGCCTGCGGTCATGGTGACCAGAGCGCCGCGGACTTGGACCGGCCGATTTCCACGGACGTACCGTCCGCTCGTGGCTATCGCATTGGCGCCGCTGTACCGCTCCACGGTGGGTAAGAAGGCCGTGATGGCGGTGACGGGCGGCATCCTCGTACTGTTTCTGGTCGCCCATATGGCGGGCAATCTCAAGGTGTTCCTCGGGGCATCGACCTTCAACCACTACGCCGCGTGGCTGCGGACGCTGGGCGAGCCCGCGCTGCCGGGCCGCTGGTTGCTGACGGGCCTGGAGCTCGTGCTGGGTGTGAGCGTGATCCTGCACATGTGGGCGGCGGTGTCACTGGCCCGCATCGCGCGTCGGGCCCGGCCGGTCAGGTACGCGGCGGGCAAGAAGTCGCACGCCGCCGGTTATGCCGCGCGGACCATGCGGTACGGCGGTGTCATCATCGTGCTGTTCCTGGTCTGGCACCTGCTGGATCTGACCTTCGGTGCGGTGAATCCCAAGGGCGGCAACGCGACTCCCTACGACCGGGTCGTCGCCGACTTCGCACCGGAACGCTGGTACATCACGCTGTTCTACATCGTCGCGGTGGTGATGGTCGGCGTGCATCTCCGGCACGGAATCCGCAGTGCCTTCCAAACATTGGGCTTGGCCGACGGACCGCGTCGCGCCCGCTACGACCTGCTCGCGGCCGTCGTCTCCCCGCTGCTGGTGGCCGGATTCCTGGCCGTCCCGATCGCCGTCTCCTTCGGATGGGTGAAGTAATAATGAGCGAGAACCGCTACCGGATCGGTGATCCGATCGCCGACACCAGGGCTCCGGGCGGGCCGATCGTCGACCGCTGGACCACGCGTAAATTCGAGGCCAAGCTGGTCAATCCCGCCAACAAGCGCAAGAAGACGATCATCGTGATCGGCACCGGCCTGGCGGGCGGGTCGGCCGGAGCCACCCTGGGCGAGCAGGGCTATCACGTCATCCAGTTCTGCTTCCAGGATTCGCCGCGGCGTGCGCATTCGATTGCGGCGCAGGGCGGTATCAATGCCGCCAAGAACTATCGCAATGACGGCGACAGCGTGCACCGCCTGTTCTACGACACGGTCAAGGGCGGCGATTACCGGTCGCGGGAGTCGAATGTGCACCGACTGGCGGAGATTTCGACACAGATCATCGATCAGTGTGTGGCGCAGGGTGTTCCGTTCGCCCGCGAGTACGGCGGCCTGCTCGACAACCGTTCGTTCGGTGGCACCCAGGTTTCCCGCACCTTCTACGCTCGCGGCCAGACCGGGCAGCAGCTCCTGCTGGGCGCGTACCAAGCCCTGATGCGCCAAATCGACGCTGGCACTGTCGAATTGCATGCCCGCCACGAAATGCTGGATCTGATCATGTCCGAGGGTGTGGCTCGCGGGGTGGTGGTTCGCGACCTCGTCACCGGTGAAATCCGTTCCTACACAGCCGATGCGGTGGTGCTGGCCTCCGGCGGCTACAGCAATGTCTACTTCCTCTCGACCAATGCCATGGGCTCGAACGTCACGGCCTCGTGGCGTGCGCACAAGCACGGCGGGTACTTCGCGAATCCGTGTTTCACGCAGATCCATCCGACCTGCATCCCGGTCTCGGGCGATCATCAGTCGAAGCTGACCCTGATGTCGGAATCGCTGCGCAACGACGGGCGGGTGTGGGTTCCTCGGCAGGTCGGCGACCACCGCGCGCCCGCCGAGATCCCAGAAGCCGAGCGCGACTACTACCTCGAACGCATCTACCCGGCCTTCGGCAACCTGGTCCCCCGCGATATCGCTTCTCGCGCAGCCAAGAACGTCTGCGACGAGGGCCGCGGCGTCGGCCCCGGCGGGCTCGGCGTCTACCTCGATTTCGCGGACGCGATCGAGCGCCTCGGCCTGGACGCGGTGCAAGCCAAGTACGGCAACCTCTTCACCATGTACGAGCGGATCACCGGCGAGAATCCGTACCAGCGTCCGATGCGCATCTACCCCGCCGTGCACTACACGATGGGCGGCCTGTGGGTCGACTACGACCTGCGATCCACCATCCCCGGCCTGTTCGTGATCGGCGAGGCCAACTTCTCCGACCACGGCGCGAACCGGCTGGGCGCCTCGGCGCTGATGCAGGGCCTGGCGGACGGGTACTTCGTGCTGCCGACGACGATCGGCGACTACCTCGCCCGCACAACGACTTCGGAGGTTCCCGCCGCGGCGATCGCGGCGGCCGAAGCCCGCGTGACCTCGATGATCGACCGGCTCCTCGCCGTCGAAGGCGACCGCACCGTCGACTCCTTCCACCGCGAACTCGGCCACATCATGTGGGAGCACTGCGGCATGGAACGCACCGAGGAAGGCCTGCGCAAGGCCCTCGAACTGATTCCAGCTCTGCGCGCGGAGTTCTGGGAACGCGTCAATGTGCCCGGTTCCGGCGACGATCTCAACCAGTCGCTGGAGCGCGCGGGCCGGGTGGCCGACTTCCTGGAACTGGCCGAACTCATGGTTCTCGACGCCCTGCACCGCACCGAATCCGCGGGCGGCCACTTCCGCGCCGAATCCCGCACTGCCGACGGCGAAGCCGAGCGCGACGACGCGAACTTCTCCTACGTCGCCGCCTGGGAGTGGACCGGCGCCAGTGAGCCACCCACCCTGCACCGCGAACCCCTGGAGTTCGACTACGTCCACCCGACCACCCGGTCCTACAAGTAAGGCGGTGTCTCCCATGAAGCTCACCCTGCGCATCTGGCGGCAGCGGAACAACGCCGACCGGGGCAGGCTGGTCGACTATCCGGTCGAAATCTCGCCCGACGCTTCGTTTCTGGAGATGCTCGACGTCCTCAACGAACAGTTGACCGGCGACGGCGAGGAGCCCGTCGCCTTCGATCACGACTGCCGCGAGGGCATCTGCGGCATGTGCTCACTGGTCATCGACGGCACCCCGCACGGACCCGAGCAGGCGACCACCACCTGCCAACTCCACATGCACAAGTTCACCGACGGCGAGACCATCACGGTGGAACCGTGGCGCGCCAAGGCTTTTCCCATCGTCAAGGATCTGGTCGTCGACCGCTCCGCCTTCGACAAGATCATCCAATCCGGCGGTTACATCACCGCCCCCACCGGCGCCGCCCCCGAAGCCCATTCGGTCCCGGTCCCGAAAGCCGACGCCGACTTCGCTTTCCAGGCCGCCGAATGCATCGGCTGCGGCGCCTGTGTGGCCGCCTGCCCCAACGGCTCCGCCATGCTCTTCACCGCCGCCAAGGTCGTCCACCTCGGCCTGCTCCCCCAGGGCCAACCCGAACGCTATTCCCGCGTCACCGAAATGCTCGACACCCATGACGATTTGGGCTTCGGCGGCTGCACCAACACCGGTGAATGCACTCTCGCCTGCCCGAAGGAAATCCCCCAGGACGTCATCGGCCGCCTCAACCGAGACCTGCTGCGCGCGGCGAGGAAAAGCCGCTGATCGCGCCGACGGGAATTCGATTCCTGTAACGAATGGATGCGCCTTTCGATGCCCAGCCGAGGCTGTTTCACTACTTTGTCGCCTCGCAACACATAAAGTAACGAGGGCTTTCAGCGTGCGATGTTCTGAGCACATATCCAATTCAGGAGGTCGGAATGCTATCTGCGAAGCGGCTTGCTGCCAGTGCGGTCGTCGTCACTGCGGCGGCGGGAACCATGTTCGCCACCAGCGGGGTTGCCTCGGCTGACGTCCCGGTATGGCAGGCCAACTGCCAGGTGTACAACATCTTCAATACCGGCGGAATGTCCACCTGCGAGCTTCCCACTTGGCATCAGGTGAAACTCACCTGCATCGCCTGGCCCGTTCCATTCACCTATTGGAAGTACGGCCCCGTGCAATATGGACAGAACCAGTCGTGGGCGAGTTGCGACTCGTTCAACGCACTGGCGAATGTCGAAGTCATTCAGGCATAGTCGCCGTTTTCCGGCAACGAGCCGCCGTCAATCCAGGCGGCCGTAGACCAAGCGCAGGATCGCCTCGGTGAGGTCGTCGATGCCATCGGCCACCTCACCCTCGGGCGTCGCGGACAGCTGCGACAGACGCCCGTCGCGCATGAGGGCGACGAGGGTCGCGAGCGTGGCCGAGTCGATGCCGCCGGGCGCGAGTCCGGCGGCGCGGTCACGGTCGATCTTGGCGGCCAGGCCGCTGGTGAACCGGGCCTGCATGGCGGCGAGGAATTCGGTCAGCGGCGGGTAGTTGCTGTCGTAGCCCTCGAGTGAGCAGACCAGGATCGGATTGTTGTCGTGCCAGACCTCGGCCGCCCCGAGCAGCTGGGCGTGCAGGAGCTCGCGCTGCGGGCCGGTGGACGGCAGCCAGACGTGGGTCTGCGCGTAGCGGTCGCTCACGTCCTCCATCAGGCGGGCGAGCACGGCCTGCTTGGACGGGAAATAGAAGTAGAAGCCGGTGCGTGAGATGCCGGTCGAGTGGGTGATGTCGTCGACGGTCAACTTGGCCATCGACTTGTTCGTCAGCAGCGCACGGGTCGCGTCCAAGATCTGGGCCTCGCGCTGATCACCCTTGGACATGGCGCCGCGGCGGCGGACGCCCTCGGTCGCGCCTCGGGCCTCGGTCACCTTGGGTTCACCCTGCTGCGCCATGACCTCACCATAGAGCGCTTTCCATTCCCCTTGTGGACGTGTCGTCAATCATAATCGACACTGTGTCAATTCTGGCGTAGCGTCCCCCGAATGACCTCCCCGCTCGAGCCTCGGCGCGCCGCCTCGCCGACCGCGATCGTGCTGACCATGGCCAGCACCGTGTTCCTCCTGGCCCTGGTCCAGACCCTGCCCGTGCCCGCCCTGCCGCAGATCGGCATGCAGCTCGGCGTCTCGGCGACCACCGTCGGCTGGGTGACGACCGCGACCATGCTGGCCGCCTCCGCGCTGACGCCACTGCTCGGACGCCTCGGCGACGTCTACGGCCACAAGCCGATCGTGCTGGCGACCCTGGTGGTGACGCTCGCGGGCAGCGTGATCGCCGCCTCGGCCCACAGCATCGACCTGCTGATCGTCGGAAGGGCTTTGCAGGGAGCGAGTTTCGGCCTCTTCCCGCTGGCGATCAGCGTGCTGCGCCACGAACTCCCGCCGCAGCGCCTCACCGGCGCGCTGGCCGTCACCGCCTCCACCCTGGGTGTCGGCAGCGGTGTCGCCCTGGTGGCGACCGGGCTGCTCACGCAGGGCGGCGCGGACTACCGCCGCATCTTCTGGCTGTGCGTCATCCTGACCGTCGTCGTCCTGGCGCTGGCGTTCATCACCATCCCGCGCCGCGCGGGTCAGGGCGGCCGCGTCGACTACTTCGGTGCCGCGGTACTCGGCCTGGGCCTGGTCTGCCTGCTGCTGCCGATCTCGCAGGGTCACGAATGGGGTTGGGGCAGTGCACGAGTCATCGGCCTGTTCATCGCCTCCGTGGTAGTGCTGGCCGGATTCCTACTGCTGCAGTCGAAGCTGCGTGAGCCCCTGGTGGCCACGTCGCTGCTGGCGCACCGCCCTGTCGCTATGACCAACCTGGCCAGTTTCTGCGTCGGCTTCGCGATGTTCAGCGTCTTCCTCGGCGCGACCTACTTCGTGGCGACTCCGAGAGCGTTGGCGGGCTTCGGCTTCGACGCTTCCGTCCTGCGCACCAGCGTCGCCTTCATGCTCCCCGGCGCCATCGCCTCGGTTCTGATGGGCCCGATCGCGGGCCGCCTGGTGGGTCGCATCGGCCCCCGCTACGTCCTGCTCATCGCCAGCGTCATCGGCCTATGCGCCCTGACCTCCCTGGCCCTGCTCCACACCTCCAGCGCGGAAGTCGTTGTCGCCCTGGTGATCGCGAACGCCGCCATCGCCATCGCCTACGCCGCCATGCCCGCCCTGCTGGTCGCCAACGTGGCCCCTCATGAAACCGGCATCGCCAACTCCATCAACTCGATCATGCGCACCGTGGGCGGCGCCATCGGCAGCGCCCTCGTCGTCACGATCCTCACCAGTGACACCCTCGGCCACGCCCTCCCCAACGGCGCGATCATCGCCCTCCCCGCCGAGGGCGCCTACCGCATCGCATTCCTCACCGGGGCGGTCTTCTTCGCCCTGGCCGCCCTACTGGCAGCCTTCGGCCTGAAGCAGGCCGGTCGCCGCCTCACCCCGCACGAGGTGGAGGAGGACATCGCCTTGGCAACCGCAGGCGAGTTCGCCACCGTATCCACCAGCCTCTGACCGTCCAGTCATTGCCGATTCGGCCGACAGCCGGACGTGGACGCGCCGGGCGACCGAACGCGTCCCGTCCTGCCTCAGGCGATGCTGTCCCGCACCGGATAGTCGATGACGACCACGCCGCCGGTCGCGTAGTTGACGACATCGGCGGCCGCCTGCTGGCCGGCCGGCGACGCCTGTGCCGCGGCCATGGCGTCGGCGTCGGCGAAGTCGGCTTCGAAGACCGCGAAGTACGGCGATTCTCCCCGCTTCGCCGCCACGTCGAAGCTGTAGCGCCACGCGAGCAGCCCGGGCCAATCCATTACCAGCGGAAGATGTTTGGTCACGTAGTAGTCGCGGAAGTGGTCGGGGTCGACGGGCTCGGGATACAGGACCAACAACTTATGCACGACGACCTCCGCCCAGATCAGTGTCGGTGTGTGTGAGTGCGGTATCCGGTACCGCGATCGGTTGAATCGTCATATGCGCAGGTTAGGGCTTGATGCGTGGGCGAGGGAAAGACCGGTCCGAGATAGACTCAGAACGGATCGTTATCAATCGGCAGGGAGGGCACGTGGCACCGGATACGGTGAGCCTGCGGTACTTCCTGGTGCTGGCGCAGGAGTTGAACTTCACCCGCGCGGCCGCCCGGATCGGTATCGCACAGCCCGCGCTCAGTGCCCGGATGCGCCGATTGGAGGCGGAACTCGGCACCAGCCTGCTGGTTCGCAACACGCGCAGCGTCGAATTGACCACGGCCGGTGCGGCTTTGGCGGAGTCAGCACCGCCCGCACTGGCGGCGCTGGACCGAGCATGGCATACCGCCCGCAGTGCGGGGGCCGGTGAACTGGGCACCATGCGCATCGGATACAGCCTCAGTGCGGGGGCCGGGACGGCACCGGCCCTGGTGGACAGGCTGATTCACGACAGCCCGGGACTCGAGGTCGGCGCGGTTCCGATGACGACACCGGAGATCTCCCGCGCCGTCGCCGACGGCCGCATCGATGCGGGAATCACGCGTGGTGAACAGCCGGGTCGTGGCGTGCGCCGGTACCTGCTGCGGCGTGTGCGCATCGGAGTCCAACTGGCACAGCATCATCCGCTGGCCGAGCACCCGGAGATCGCAATCACCGACGCCGCCGCGTACCCACTGCGACTCCCCGACCGTACCGCCAACCCCGCGATCCACGATCAGCTGTCCGCACTGTTCCGCGACACCCGACCGGATCTCCGATTCCACACGCCCGCAGTCTCTTTCGACATGTTCCAGCACGATCTACGCGACGGCCTCACCCTCGCCCCGGCCGGTGAAACCGCGATCACGGCACTACCATCCGGTCTCACCTGGCGACCACTGCGGGGCGCACCCACCTTGACCTTCCACCTGGTTCTCCCGCGCGAGCAGTCACCACTGCACCACCGCATCCGCACCGTCGCCAAAACCCTGGCCCACGAGCTGCACTGGCTGCCGGACTGACGCACAGCAAGTCGCGCGAGACGGACGTCCGCGCGCACTGTCCGCCGCCCTCGCGGGATCGCGCCCGAGAGCCTGACGCCAGGTCGGGTTCCGGCGGTGGCCCTGGTTCGATACCCGGCCCGGGCGTGATGGGGCGACTACCCGCGAAGCGCGCCGTCCGGCCAGACGATGTCGACGGGAAGACTTCTGTTCCTGGCGAGTTCGACGACTGTGCCCGTTCCGCCTTGCTCGCCGGTCTTGCCGTCCCACACTGCGATCAGCCGGTCGCAGGTTCCGACCACGGCTTCGTTGGCAGCTTCGTAGGCTTCGGCGCCTGCCTCGTCGAAGTCCATCACGCGCACGTTCGCGGCGCGGGACACCAACGTGTCGAACAGGTCGGCGTGGTCCGGATTGACCTTGCGTTGGCGGTAATTGCGTGACGGGAGAACAACTTCCAGTCGGCCACCCGCATCGAGTACCGCTTGCGCGAAGACACTGTCGGCCCCACGCGCGATGCAGCTGACACCTACCAGTTCGGCCGGATCGCCCGCGTCGGCAAGCAGACGGGAGATCTCGGCGTAGATCAGCGGAATCGAGTCGGCAGTGATGTTCATGTGCCCGGTGACGCCGATGCGTGTCATGCGCACTTCTATACCGGATGAAGATGCGACCCCGAAGACGACCGCCGCGATCCCGATACCGCTGCCGCACAGCACCGTTCACCGCGCCACGATCGAGCACCTGGCATCGATGCCCGCGATGCGGCCGGGTCGGCCGCACCGCGGGAACCGATGCCCGGTCCGATTACTGACTCGAGCCGCTGGTCAATACTCCGAACAGGCCGGACAGGATGCTCAGTCCCAGCCCGGCGGGCAGGCCACTCCTGGAACCGGAGTTGAAGCCGCTGGCGGAGCCGGTCAGGTAGCCCTTGCCCGGGCCGCTGGTCGAGCCGGTGAGGGTGCCGGGGGCATCGTTGCCCAGCTCGTCCAGGGCGCAGGTGGCGAGGCCGCCGCCGGAGCCGCTGGCCAGGCCGGAGATGATGCCGTTGGCCAATCCGGCCGCGGAACCGGCCTCGGGGCCGCCGCTGGAGCCGCCGAGGTAGCCGACCGCCGAGCCGGTGACCGAGCCGGTCGCGCCGGATTTGGCTGAGCCGCTGAGGAATCCGTCCACGCAGGACTGGCCCGCGGGTTGGGTCGTGGTGTCGACCGGGGTCGCGCTCGGAGTGTCCACGGTGAGCGGCTCGGCGCCCGCGGGTGCTGCTCCGGCGGCGAGTGTGATGCCGATGAAAGCGGTGATCAGAAGAGTTTTTCGCATGGTGTAGCTGCTCTCGTGTGATTCTCTGGAGGATGAGGCAGGCACTGGCTGTCACCTGCTGCTCCGCCACTGCACCCCGGCTCGACTTTTGTTGTTCTACAACAACTTTCGAGCGACAGGGAGGTTCGTCCCGGTGATCACCGAGGAGCATCCACCGAATCGGCGTGCGCGTAGCACCCTCGCCGGCACCGAAACCCCCTCTCGCACCAAGCGGGAACTCGAACCCTCAGAGATCACCTGGACGTGTGACCAATGTAGATAAACAGGCAGGTACGCATGCGTCTATTGAAAAAACCCAGCAGAATAAATCCCTTTCGGGACCGCGAGCAGCGCCACCCGGATCCGGGAGCCAGCAGGTTGCGGAACCGATTGGACCGCAACAGGATCGACGAGTGCGCGCCTTCGCGCGAGCCGGTGCGTCCGACCTGCTCGCGCACCATCTCGCCAGCGTTCACGCTGCCGCAAAATGGCATCGACGGGTCTACGATCGGCCATGACCAGGATGTAGCTGGGCATGCTGGCAGCCGAACGATCCGGAAGTCGGCTCGGCTTGCTTCCAATCCCATTCGGGCAACGGGAAATCGGTTCGACCCCGGACCTGCTCCGGTGCGCCCGAGTGTATGAAACGACCGTACGTAAGATCGGTGGTGGATTTCCTGCCGGAGCAGTGGCGGCGGGTTGTGGATGAAAGGATCCCGATGACCACCGAGACCACCGAAGACACCCGCCAGGCGGAGACCCCGCAGGCGCCGATGACGCGGGCCGATCAGTTGCGCGCGGTGGTGACACTGGTCAAATCAGGTGGCTTGAAGCCGCTGGCGATCTACCTGTACGGCGAGCGCAAGAAGGCCGCCAAGAAGTCCATGTACCAGTACCTCGGCAAGGGGGTCATGGCGGGAACGGCCGCGCTGCACCGCGCCCTGGTGCCGGTGGCGACCGCACCCGACGCGGGGCCGGTTCGCGACCGGCTGATCGAACTGCTCGACCGCCAGGCCGAGGTCATCCACGCCGCACCGGTGCGCAAGGTGGCCCTGACCTGGCTCGCCGCCGGCACCCCGGTCGATTTGAGCGCGCCAATGAGCAAGGCCGACATGTTCCGGCTGGCGTTGAACTACCACTACCGCCAGCCGTTCGAGGAGTTGTTCGCGACCGAAGAGGGCCGTGCGGCGCTCGGTGCGGGCAACGTGCCCGCGGCGGTCGCGCAACTGGTCGGCCCGATCGCCTACGGCCGACTGGTCGGGGCCGCCCGCGCCACCCACAGCGACCACGTTCGCATCGTCGACGAGTTCCTGGCCGCGCACAAGCAGCCGGCGGCCGAGGCCGAGCCGACCGACGCCGCTACGGAGTCCTGACACAGATCGCAGGTTCGAATCCTGTCCCCGCTACTGCGAAAAGGTCTCGGAACCAATGGTTTCGAGACCTTTTCCGTTTCCGGGTACCCACGCGCGTCGGCGATCAGGACGGCTGACAGGTGGGGCACCAGAACAGGTTTCGGGCGTCCATGACCGAGTGCAGAACCGGAGTGCCGCAGAGTCGACAAGGGTCGCCGACTCGGCGGTAGACATACGTGCGGGGACGATCGGCGGCGTAGGAAGCAGCGCCGTGGTCGTGCTCCGGGCGGACCACGTGCATTTTGCCGCGGCGCACGCCGACCTTCATGAGCTCGACCAGGTCGGCCCAGATGGCGTCCCATTCGGTGCGGGTCAACGACTTTCCGGGGCGGTGCGGTGAGATGTTGTGGCGGAAAAGGATTTCCGCTCGATAAACGTTGCCGACTCCGGCGAGGACCTGCTGATCCATCAGCAGTGCGCCGATCGAGCGCTGGGAGCGGCTGATTCGAGCCCATGCACGCTCGGGGTCGGCGTCGCGGCGCAGCGGGTCCGGGCCGAGGCGGGCGGTGAGGGCTTCGACCTCGGGCGGCTGCAGGATCTCGCAGGCGGTGGGCCCGCGCAGGTCGGTGCCGTGGAATTCACCGGACCGGCCGCCGCCGATCAGCCGCATCCGGACCTCACCGACGGGCGGGTCCATGGGCACCGAGGATTCGGAGAACTTGCCGTACAGCCCCAGGTGGATGTGCAGGCTGACGCCCGAATCATAGTGGTGGAGCAGGTGTTTGCCCCACGCTTCCGCGCGCGTCAGCACGCGCCCGTCGATCAGGGCCGCGCCGTCGGCGAAGCG
The DNA here is from genome assembly GCF_045161165.1 of Nocardia sp. NBC_00511. Lineage (NCBI taxonomy): Bacteria > Bacillati > Actinomycetota > Actinomycetes > Mycobacteriales > Nocardiaceae > Nocardia > Nocardia sp. NBC_00511. The sequence goes on along the minus strand of NZ_CP107849.1, from coordinate 14,655 downwards.
GCCCTGCGGGCTGGATACTCGGACCTGCCCGCCGGCGAAGCGCTGATGGTGCTGCTTCGCCAGTCGGTGCAGCGTATGGCCTTCCGGCACAGGTCAGTTGGGGAGGGCCGGGGGGACGCCGGTCTTCTCGTACTCGGCGAGGATGTCGATGCGACGCTGGTGTCGGGCCTCGTCCGACCACGCGGTGGTGACGAAGGCGTCGACGATGGCGAGGGCTTCCTCGGTGGAGTGCATGCGGCCGCCGATGCCGAGCAGCTGCGCGTTGTTGTGCTGGCGGGCGAGCTGGGCGGTCTCCACGCTCCAGCCGAGGGCGCAGCGCGCGCCCGGAACCTTGTTGGCGGCAATCTGTTCGCCATTGCCGGAACCGCCGAAGACGAAGCCCAGCGAACCGGGGTCGGCGACGGTGCGGCGCGCGGCCTCGATGCAGAACGCCGGGTAGTCGTCGAGGGCGTCGTATTCCAGCGCGCCGCAGTCGACGACCTCGTGGCCCTGACCCTCGAGGTGGGCCTTGACGTGATTCTTCAGTTCGAAGCCGGCATGGTCGGCACCCAGGTATACGCGCATGGCAGCGATTGTGTCAGGCGTCCGGGACCGGGATGCGCAGGGGGTTCACGCCCGCGACCCGCCCGGAATCACGCGCCGCGCGACGTCGAACCGGCGTCACCCACCCGACGTAGTATCCGGACATGACGTCCGACGACCAGGGTCAACCGCCGAACGCCTACCAGGGGCAGACAACCGGGGGCTATCCGACAGGGTCCCATCCGGCACCACCACCCGCGAACCAGCCGGGCTGGAATCCCGTCACCGGGATGAGTGGCTGGAATCCGCAGGTGGGTCCGCCGGGTTGGGCTCCGCAGCAAGCGTATTCGCCGCCTCCGCCGCCGATGGTGCAGCAGGGTCGGGGCCTGTCGCCGTTCGGGATGCCCGCGCGGCACAGCTGGGAGATCCCGCTGCTGATCCTGGTGATCCTGACGACGGCGGTCGCGTACGCGATCGCGGTGCTGCTGTTGATCACCGGCTACGCCAACCAGTGGGTGCTGGTCCTGGTGTTCGCGCCGGTGCTCGTCTACCTCGGCCGCGGTATGAACTTCGCGACCCAGCGGGTGAACGGCGTCAAGATGTCGCCCACCCAGTTCCCCGAGGGCTATCGCCTGGTGCAGGAGGCGGCGGCGCGCTTCGGCATGCCGAAGGTGCCCGACGCGTACGTGGTGCTGGGCAACGGTCAGATCAACGCGTTCGCCTCCGGCCACGGCTTCCGCCGTTACGTCTGCGTCTACAGCGATCTGTTCGAAATCGGCGGCGCCGCACGCAATCCCGACGCGCTGGCGTTCATCATCGGCCACGAGGTCGGGCACATCGCGGCCGGGCACGTCTCCTACTGGCGGCAGCTGGGCATGTTCGCGGGCTCGTTCCTGCCGATCCTGGGCAGTTCGCTGATCCGCGCCCAGGAGTACACCGCCGACAATCACGGCTTCTGCAACCGGCACGTCGGCGCGCCCACCGCCATGCAGACCCTCGCGGGTGGCAAGTACCTCAACAACCTGGTCGGCTTCGACGAGATGGCCGATCGCGCCGCGCAGGAGAAGGGCTTCTTCGTCTGGATCGTCAACGCGATGGCCAGCCATCCGGTGCTGACCTGGCGGATGTGGGCGCTGCGCGACCGCAGCCGCCACGGCAAGCTGTTCTGGCGGCCGAATCCGCCGGTGGCCGCACCGCCGTCGGTGTACCCCGGCTATCAGCCGCCCGCTCCCGGCGGATACGACAATCCGGCCGCGTACTACAACTACGGCGGCCCGGGTAACTGACGGCAGGTGTCCCGGGAGCCGGATGGTTCCCGGGAACGCCTGTGGCTCAGTCGAACTGGGGATCCTCGTTACGGGTCCGCTTCAGCTCGAAGAAGTGCGGGTAGGCGGCCAACGTCACCGACGCGTCCCACAGCTTGCCCGCCTCCTCGCCGCGCGGGATCCGCGACAGCACCGGGCCGAAGAAGGCGACGCCGTTGATGTGGATGGTCGGGGTGCCGACATCCGGGCCGACCTTGTCCATGCCCTCGTGGTGCGAGGTGCGCAGCGCGGCATCGAAATCGGAGACGTCCGCGGCGGCCGCCAGCTCGGCGGGCAGCCCGGCCTCGGCCAGCGACTCGGCGATGATCTGCGCGAGCAGCTCCTCGCGCGGCCCGTCCTGCGGGTAGTCGGCGCGGCGGTTGTGCAGGCGGGTGCCCATCGCCGTGTAGAGCGGCAGCAGCACCTTGTCGCCGTGCTCCTGCGCGGCGGCGATGGCGACGCGGACCGGACCCCAGCCGGTGCGCAGCAGTTCTTCGTACTGCGGCGGCAGTCCGTCGCGGCCCTCGTTGAGGACCGACAGGCTCATCACGTGGAAATGCGCTTCGATATCGCGGACCTGCTCGACCTCGAGGATCCAGCGGGAGGTGATCCAGCACCACGGGCACAGCGGGTCGAACCAGAAATCGGCCCGGTCCTTCTTGGTGTCGCTCACTGGCGAGTCCTTTCAGAGTTCATCTGCGGCCGGGGCACGGCCGTCTCCTTGCGCAACAACCCGGATTGTTGCGGATATTTCCGCTCGGGCCGACACGCCGCGGGTTAGTGTCGGATATCGGCCTCGCAGGCGGCGGCACGCACCACGGCAGCAGGGAGATGAGCCCCATGACCAAGGCATCCAGGTTCGTGATCGCAGGCGGGGGTCTGGCCGCGGCCAAACTCGCGGAGGCCTTGCGCGCCAACGACTTCGACGGGACGGTGACGCTGGTCGCGGCGGAGGACCGGCTGCCCTACGAGCGGCCGCCGCTGTCGAAGGAGCATCTGCTCGGCAAGAAGGAGCTCGCGGAATTCACCGTCGATCCGGCGCAGTGGTACCGCGACCATCACATCGAGGTGCTGCTGGGCACCAGCATCATCAGCCTCGACCGCACCACCAAAACCATTGCCCTGCCGGACCGTACGACCCTGCCCTACGACAAGCTGGCCCTGGCCGTCGGCTCCCGGCCGCGGCTGCTGCGGATGCCGGGCGCGGACGCCGAGGGCGTGCACGTGCTGCGCACCATCGAGGATTCCGACGCGCTGCTGGCGGTGTTCGCCTCCGCGCGGCGGCTGGCGGTGATCGGCGCGGGCTGGATCGGGCTCGAGGTGACGGCGGCGGCGCGGGCGGCAGGCGTGGAAGTCACTGTGCTGGAGGCGGAATCGGTGCCGCTGTCAGCGGCGCTGGGCCCGGAGATGGGTCAGGTGTTCGCCGACCTGCACCGGGAGCACGGCGTCGATCTGCGGCTCGGGGTGAAGGTGGCCGAGATCACCACCGCCGACGGCAAGGCCACCGGCGTCCGCCTCGACGACGACACGCACATCGAGGCCGACGCGGTCCTGATCGCGATCGGCGCGCGCCCCAATATCGAACTGGCCGCCGATGCCGGGCTCGCGGTCGCGGGCGGCGTCCTGGTCGACGAGAGCCTCGCCACCAGCGACCCGGACATCGTCGCGGTCGGCGATATCGCCGAACAGCTGCATCCGGTGCTGGAACAGCGAATCCGCGTCGAGCACTGGGCGAACGCGCTCAATCAGCCCGCCGTCGCCGCCCTGACCATGCTCGGCAAGCCCGCCGTCTACGACCGGCTGCCCTACTTCTTCACCGACCAGTACGACCTGGGCATGGAGTACACCGGGTATGTCGCGCCCAAGCAGCAGGCGACCGTGGTGGTGCGCGGCGATGTGAGCAAACGGGAATTCGTGGCGTTCTGGCTGGACTCCGGCAACCGGGTGCTCGCGGGCATGAACGTGAACGTGTGGGACGTGACCGACCGCATCAAGGAACTCGTGCTGTCCGCTGAGGCGGTGGATCCGGCCCGGCTCGCCGACACGGCGACGCCGCTGTAGGCGGTGACAGCGGTCATAGTCGAAGATCGAGCAGGTACGTCGAATCCGCGTGCACGGCTCCGACCAGTGCACGAGAGCGCCCGCCCGGGACGCCGCCCACTGCAAGGAGCCGACCGTGAAGTACATGCTGATCAAGACCTACAGCCCCACCGCCTACTGCGACATCCCGCTGCCCGAATGGGATCCGCAGGACATCCAGGCGCACATCGACTTCCAGCGGGTGCTGGGCGAGGAACTCGCCAAATCCGGTGAGCTCGTCGACGCCCAAGGCCTCGCCGATCCGGGGCAGGCGCGCATCGTCATGTCCGACGGGCGGTCGGCGCCGGTGATCACCGACGGGCCGTTCCCCGAGACCAAGGAGTTCCTGGCCGGGTACTGGATCGTCGACGTCGACAGCCCCGAGCGCGCCATCGAGATCGCCGCCCAGGCGTCGGCCGCGCCGGGCCCCGGCGGGAAGCCGATCGGCGAGTACATCGAAGTCCGCGCCATCATGAGCGCCCCGCCCTCGGACTTCTGAGAGCGGCCCGGAACCACCACGGTGACAGTCGATTCCACGCTCGAGGACCTGCTGCGCGAACTCGCACCGCAGGTCCTCGGTGTCCTCGTCCGCCGCTATCAGGACTTCGACGCGACCGAGGACGCGGTGCAGGAGGCGCTGCTGGCCGCCGCCCTGCAGTGGCCTGACGAGGGCGTTCCCGCCAACCCGCGCGGCTGGCTGATCCAGGTCGCGCAACGCCGGTATGTGGATACCGTCCGCTCCGAGGTCTCGCGCCGAAACCGGGAGGCCGCCAACGCCTTCCGTGAGCCACAGGTGCTGGATGCAGCCGTGCCGGATCCGGCGGAAACTGTCCTCGAGGATCTCACCGACCCGTTGGCGTGCGGGCTCGCCGACCCCTCGGACAGCCCGCGACCGGCCGCAGGCACGGAGGCGGTCCGCGACGACACCCTTTCCCTGTTCTTCCTCTGCTGCCACCCCGTGCTGCCGCCCGCGAGCGCCATCGCCTTGACCCTGCGGGCGGTCGGCGGGTTGACCACCGAGCAGATCGCGCGCGGGTTCCTGCTGCCGGAAGCGACTATGGCGCAACGGATCACGCGCGCGAAGAAGCGCTTGTCCGCCGTGGAACGGCCGTTCGCGCCACCCACCGCATCGAACGGCCAACGCGGGGAATGGCATGAGCGGCTCGGCACCGTCTTGAGCGTGCTGTACCTGATGTACACCGAGGGCCACACCACCGGCGGCCCGCAACTGCATCGCGCGGATCTGGCGTGCGAGTCGATTCGCCTGGCCCGCAACCTGTATGCGGTACTCCCCCAGAATCCGGAGGTCACCGGCCTACTGGCCCTCCTCCTACTCACCGACGCCCGCCGCGACGCCCGCACCGGCGCCCACGGCGAACTCATCCCACTGGCCGAACAGGACCGCACCCTCTGGGACCGCGACATGATCATCGAGGGCGTCCGCCTGGCCACCGCCGCCATCAGCACCGGCCTCATCGGCTCCTACCAGATCCAAGCCGCCATCGCCGTCCTGCATGCCCAGGCCCTACGCCCCGAAGACACCGACTGGCCCCGAATCCTCCTGCTGTACAACGCATTGGAACGCCACTCCCCCAACCCCATGGTCACCCTCAACCGAGCCGTGGCCACCGCCGTGGTGCACGGCCCCCAGGCAGGCCTCGACCTCGCCGACACCCTCCAAACCTCCCTCGCCACCAACCACCGCTTGGCCGCCGTCCGAGCCCACCTACACGAAATGTCCGGCGACCCAGACGAAGCCATCACCTACTACCTGACCGCCGCCCGCCTCACCACCAGCACCCCCGAACGCGACTACCTAACCCTCCGCGCCGCCGAACTCACCAAGCGAACCGCCGAAACCGGCCGCACCCCAACCTGATCGCACCAGGCGAGCACGACACGATTTCCCCTGCCAGCGCCAGCATTCGAACCACGCAGGCCCCCGCCATTCGGAGATTCACCCGCACTGAACTCGACCATCGCGCCCAAGCATCGATTTGCAGGCGAGCGGAAGATACGGGGCCGCCTACTTCAAAGGGGTTGGGGGCGAGCGCGACTCCCGTGTGAGAGTGCACTGGATTCAGGGGCGGGGACCGGCGGTGATCGACCAGGCGGCTTCGATCATTTGGAAGATCTCGTTCACCGCGGCTTCGGGGTTCGGGGACTCACGGCCCAGGGAATAGGCGTCGATCACGAATCTGGCGATTGCCGCGGATCGGGTGTCGGTTGGCGGCAGGCCGAGGTCGGTAGCGATGGCGGCGGCCAGGGATTGCGCGTGGCGCAGGTGCATCGACTGTTCATACTGGCGCAACGCGGGTGAGCCGTCGATCATTTGCCAGACGGGGATGGCTTCTGCCGCGGCGCAATGCCGGACCATGGCGTGGATTTCGTTGCGCAGCAAGGGAATCAACGGTTCGCCCGGTGGCCGGTCGGTGACCGCGCGCGCGAGGCCGTGTTCGAAGTCCTCGTCTCGCTCGAAGACCAGGGCCTCCTTGGAGGGGAAGTGGGCGAAGAGCGTGGTGACGGCCACGTCGGCCTCGGCGGCGACATCTCGGATGCCGACCGACTCGTAGCCGCGTTCCAGGAACAGGCGCAGGGCGGTGTCGGCGATCTTCTGGCGGGTCGCGGCCTTCTTGCGCTCCCTACGCCCGGTCGGCACGGTCATGCATCGGATGCTATCAGCTACGAACATGCATCAGGTCTGAAACACTACCCGTTGCAAAACACTAACTGTTAGCGTTATGTTCGAGGCATGAAAGCAGTTCGCTTCGCCGAATACGGCAGCCCGGATGTACTGCAACTGACAGAAGTTCCCGAACCGCACGCGGGCCCCGGCCAAGTGCGCATCGCGGTGCGAGCGGCGGGGGTGAATCCGCATGATTGGCGGGTCCGCGAGGGCCAGTTCCAGCGGATCAACCCGCTCCGACTGCCCTCGGGCGTCGGACAGGACGCCGCAGGTGTTATCGACGAAATCGGTGACGGCGTAACTGGTTTCGCGATCGGCGATCCGGTCTTCGGCCGAGGTTCGAACACCTATGCCGAGCGAGCTGTGCTCTCCTCGTGGGCACGCCTGCCCGGCGAGCTCAGTTTCGAGGAGGCTGCCGGATATCCGTCGGTCGTCGAGACCGCGCTGCGAATCATCCGCATGGTCGGCATTCAGCCCGGTCAGACGCTGCTGGTCAGCGGGGCGGCGGGCGGCGTCGGCTCGGCGGTGACACAGATCGCCCGCGACCGGGACATCACGGTGATCGGCACCGCGGGCCCCGCGAACCAGGACTATCTGCGCGGTCTCGGAGCCCTCACCACCACCTACGACTCCGGCTGGGCCGACCGCGTGCGGCAGTTCGGCCGCATCGACGCCGCCCTCGACCTCAACGGCACCGGCGTCCTGCGTGAACTACTCGATCTGACAGGCGATCCGGACAAGGTGGTCACCATCGCCGATCTCGAAGCGCCGATGCTCGGCATCCGATTCGCCGGAGTGGGCGGGAGCATGGCCGACGCTTTGGCCGAGGCCGTCGACCTGATTCAGCGCGGAAAGCTCCGTATCCCGGTCGACCGGTCCTACCCGCTCGCCGAAGCCGCGGCGGCCCACGGTGACAGCCGCGCCGGGCACACTCGCGGCCGCCGAGTCCTACGCGTCACCGATCATTCCGCAGAATCCCAGGCCAACCAGTCTTCGTAGTCGTTGGTCCACACGCCGCCGGGATGCTGCCCGGGCTCCAGGAACAACTGCGGCTGCATGTCTTCGAACTCGGCATCGAATCCGGTCTCACCCGGATACCGCGAGTCCCGATCCGGCCAAACACACTGCAGGATCCGCCAATCGGCGGTCGCACGGTAGATCCGGTCGGCGGTACCGAAGAACGGCCCCCGCCAGGCATCGTCGACCGGTCCCAGACGGACCCGGTAGTCGCCCCCGACCACATCGTCGAGCAATTGACCGTCCGCGAGCCGCGCGCCGGCGGCAACCTGCGCGCCGACGACATTGAGCATGGGGATGGCCCGCTCCGGGTCGATGCCGAATATCGCCGCCTCCGGCACCCGGAAGGTGTGCCACAACCCCACCGTGAACGCCCACCCCGGGGACATCTCGTCGGCCGGGATGGCGATGACTCCCCAGCCGACCCGGTCGATATTCGCAGCCAACTCCTGGTCGATGGGGTCCATTTCGGCACGGTCCCCGTAGTCGCGACAGACCACACAACGACACTCCGAGCTACTCACGCCCGCGACCATACTTGACAAATCCGACACCACCCGCGCCATATCCAGTTGCCGCCGGCGCGGTCCCACCGCCACTATCAGCTGCATGGACGTGGAACTGTCACCGGCTCTCGCACCAGGTGTATGCCCTCCGCAGCGAATCGACCTGGAGGGGTTGGTGATCCGCCGCTGGCAGCCGGAAGACCTGATGGCCCGATTCGAGGCGATCGCCACGTCCTACGACCACCTCCATCCGTGGATGGACTGGCTCACCGAACCCATCACCCTCGAACAACAGCGCGTATTCGGTGAGGCCGCCGCACGCGGCTGGCCCACCACCGGCGGCGGCTTCAACTACGGCATCTTCGACACCGATGGCACGCTGCTCGGCTCGATCGGCATGAGCGATTGCCTCGGCCCACCCGCGGTCGAGATCGGCTACTGGTGCCACGTCCACCACACCGGGCGCGGCGTGATAACCCGCAGCGCAGCCGCTCTCACCCGAATCGCACTGGCCCTGCCGGGAATCGACAGGGTCGAAATCCATTGCGACGCAGCGAACCTCCGCAGCGCAGCCGTCGCACAGCGGCTCGGCTACCACCTCGACCGCATCGCACCCCGCGAAAAGCGCACGCCCGCCGAATCCGGCCGCGGCATGTTCTGGGTCAAGAAACAGGCCGGAAGTAGGCCCCGGATCGCTTGACCCACAACAGGATCACAGCCGCAAGCCCGACCAGCCAGTTCAACTCTTCCTCCCACGCCCGGATCCCCCCGGGCGCTACATCACACCACGTCAGGCGGCGGAAGGGTTTTCGAGGACGATGGCGACTCCCTGGCCGGATCCGATGCAGACTCCGATCGCGCCGTAGCGCGCATTGCGTTCCCGCAGTTCGGTGGCCAGGGTCAGGACGTAGCGGGCGCCGGTGGCGCCGAACGGGTGACCGATGGCCACCGCGCCGCCGTTGGGGGTCAGCTTCTCGTCGGGGATGACGAAACCGCCGAGCTGGTTGGGCAGTTCACGCAGTACGCCGAGGGCTTGGGCGCTGAAGGCTTCGTGCACTTCCCACACGTCGATCTGCTCGGGGGTCAGGCCCGCGCGCCGGATCGCCAGCGGCAGCGCCCACGCCGGAGCCAGACCCATGTAGAGCGGATCGATCCCGTACACGGCGGACGACACCACCCGGGCCAGCGGTTCGACGCCGAGTTCGGCTGCTCGTTCACCCGAGGCCAGCACCAGTGCGCTGGCTCCGTCGGTGAGGGGAGTCGAGTTCGCGGCGGTCATCTGCGTGGTGCCCGGCTGCGGGGGCAGGGCCGCCAGCTTTTCGGCGGTGGTGTCGTCGCGAATGAATTCGTCGTGTTCGACCAGGCGCGCGGGAGTCTTCCTCGTGGCGGCGATCTCGACCGGCATGATCTCCTTGGCCAGTCGTCCGGAATCCCTGGCCGCCTTGGCATTTCGCTGCGTCCGCAACGCGAACGCGTCGATTTCCTCCCGGGTCAGCCCATAGCGGTCGGCGACGTTCTGCGCCGTCTCGATCATGCCGATGTAAGCGTTGCGCGCCAGCAGCGCCGAATTGGCGGGACCGCCCGCACCCGCCCACATGGTGTCGAGCAGGATCACCGGGCCACGCGGCCCGAACGGCGAGTCGCCCTTCATGAACGCCCACCCCGACCGTGACATCGACTCGACACCAGCCGCGATCCCGACACCCAGATCGCCCGCCTTGATCGCGTGCGCGATATTGACGGTCGCACTCAGCGACGAGCCGCAGAACCGGTTGATCGTCGCCCCGGCCACCGTGTCCGGGAATCCCGCCGCCAGCGCCGCCCACCGCGCGACATCACCCATGCCCTCGTGAGCCGGATTGACGCAGCCCGCGACGATGTCCTCGATCTGATCGAGGCCCACCCCGACCCGCTCGCACGCGCCCTTCATGGTCATCCCGAGCAGGTCATCGGTGCGAATATGCGACAGCGACCCCCCGTATCGGGCGAAGGGGGTCCGAACACCACCGAGCACGAACGCTTCCGCCATCACGATCTCCTTAGACAGTGTCCTCAGGGTCGCAACGGGCGTGCCGCCGTTGCCGCTTCCGATCTTGCCTCGATACCGGGCAAATGCGCCACACCGGCGTGCTCAGGCACCGCCGCTCTCAGCGGTGACGACGGTGTCCGCTCCGATCGGGCGGGTAATCGACCAATAGGACCGGAAGTGGCACTTGGACATCTTCCACTCGCCGTTCTCGATGACGTACTCGTCGCTGTATTCGCCCGTCGATACGGTCTCGGTCTTGTTGATCAGATTCACCTGCCGGAAGCGCAGCGTCCAAGCGCCGACAGCGGAGGTATCCGAGGTGAGGGTGATGTCTGGCAGCACCCCGTGATGCATGTCGAGGATCACCGGCTTCCCGTCAACCTGATGCAGCGCAATGGATTCGAAGACCTTCGCGATCCCGTCCGCGTCATCGAAGCGCCCCAACGCGCCGAAGTCGATCGAGGCCCCCTTCGCGATGAAGCACTCCCGAAACCCCTGGGGATTCTTGGCATCACAAGCACGCCAGTACCGATGCTTGAGGGCCTTGATGGCCTCGATCGCTTCCATTCGCACTACCCGCTGACGCAACTCTTCGAGTTCGCTTGTCGTGTCATGACTCACGCGGGTGACGCTATCGGCTCGAGGCACGGGATGCTGTGGATCCCGTGCACTGCCTCATGCTCCTGCATTGCCCTACACGTCGCGCACGGCACGAAACGTCAATGTCAGTGGGGAGTGTCGCCCTCGTAGTCCATGTTCGCGGCCTGGTCTTCGGTGGTCGCTTCCGGATCCGACTGTTCGTCATCCCGCTGGGAGGCACGGTCTTCGGCTTGTTCGCGATTGGATTTCGTGGTCATTCTCGATCCCTTCCTTGTTGAAGAACCGGGATGCGGAACCTCAGTGGCGGAACGCGTCTTTGACCTTTTCTCCCGCGTCCTTCAGGTTCGCCTTGATCTGGTCGGCCTTACCCTCGGCCTCCAGGTCCTCGTCACCGGTCTCATGGCCCAGCTTCTCCTTGGCCTTGCCTGCGATTTCCTCGGCCTTGTTGTTCGCCTTGTCGATAGCGCTCACGTCGGTCCCTCTCTCTTCGCAGTGGTGTGGAGGTCATCGCGTGACCCACCCGACGCCTACCCGGGCATATCGACCGCAAACATCGCTGGATGCCGAGACCGAACCCGTCACAGACCCAGGGTGCCTTTGTAGCGACGGTTCGTGCCGCAGCATGCTGCCCGAGATGCGCGGCAGCAGCGGGTGTTTCAGACTCGATGGGCCGGTGCTTTCCCTGCGGCCGGTATCGGCCCGTGGGCTGCCTGCTCGGACTCGGTGGCGCTGCACGGACCCCTCCTGCAAGCCTTGTCGTCGGTCGAGAACGCAGACTCCCGCCCGACGACCGGCACCGTCGCCGCACATCAGGTAGTAGGCGTGGCCCTTGGGCCGAGGTGGCCCGGACGTGCCCGCGTCCGGGCCACTCCCATATCGAGCAAGGGGACCCCGCGAATCAGCACGATCGGTTGAACTCGCTCCGGTCAACTGAACATAGGGCTCGGGCCATTCCGCAGACCGAGATGATCGGCCCAATTTGGATCGATGAATCGGTTGGCTACCCCAGGCGGATGTCCATCGTGGACAGGCCGAATATCTTGCGGCCCGCAGCCTTTGCGACGAGAACGATTCTGGCAGTTCCACTTTCCGGGTCGATTGCTTTGATGCGACCGCTGAACTCGACATCTCCGGCGGCGAAGGCCTCGATGACGGTGTAGTTGGACAGGCGAGCCGCGTAGCGGGTGATGGCGCCGGGGTCGCCGAGCCAGTCGGTGATGAAGGCTGCGGCGAGGCCCATGGTGAGCATGCCGTGGGCGATCACGTCGGGGAGACCGACGAGGGAGGCCACTTCCTCGTGCCAGTGGATCGGGTTGACGTCGCCGGCGACTCCTGCGTAGTTCACAAGGTCACCGCGGGTCAGTTGGATGGTTCGGGACGGTAGCTCGTCGCCTACGGCAACATCATCCAAGCGGATCACGCCATGTGCCAGGTGTCTTCGCGAGGCAGTCTGGATCCGAGTCGCTATCCGCCCGGGCTGGGCCACTGCTGGAACGGCGTGGGCGGGTGTGGTGTCCAGGCCGCTCATGATCACGCGGTCGATGGCGGCGCTGACGTCGGATTCGACTTCACCGCTGGTGATTCCGACAATCGTCGCTCGCATGACCTGCACGATTTCGCCGGACTGGTCGGTGAATGTGGTGGCGATGGTGAACAGGTCCTTGCCGACGACTCGGCGGACCGAAGTCACTTCGACGTCGCTGGTCAAACGGTCGCCGGCCACGACGGGGCGGTGCACTTCGAAGACCTGGTCAGTGTGCACGAAGGTGTCGTAGCCGGTCATGACGTTTTCGAGTAGGGCGCGATTGACCTGCATGGCCACGATCGAGGTGAAGGTGATCGGTGCGACGAGGCCGGGGTAGCCGAGTTCGGTTGCGGCGGAGTCACTCCAGTGTGCGGGGTGGTAGTCCTGGACGGCTCGCGCGTATTCGCGGATCTTCTCCCGGCCGACCTCGTAGTAGTCGTCTACGCGATAGCGGTAGCCGACCAGCGCCTCCGCGTCGAAGGTGGTTTCCATCAGGTCTCCCCTTGTTCGAGCAGTCAGATCTGAACCAGTGGAACAGAATTCACGATCGGGCCTCACTCTTCCACAGGACGGAAGATTGTCGAGGAGAGCACAAGGCCGACTGGATCCGACGCGATGTCCGAATCTCGCCAGCGCTGCGAGGCGTTGGCTACAAGGATCGGAGCGATGGCAGATGTGATGACCACCTTGCGGGCGTTCTACGCGGCCGAGGCCGCATACCTCACCGACGGTGCGGGATTCGAGGGAATGGCCGCGCATTTGGCCGAGGATGTCGTCATGTATCAGGCGGCCAGCTTGCCCTATGGCGGGGAATGGCATGGACACAACGGATTTCAGGAATTCGTCGCCGCCATGGGTGAGAACTGGGACGGGTTGTGGTTCGACGAGCAGCAGTTCGTCTTCGATGATGAGAGGGTCGTGGTCTACAGCCAGGGCCGCTTGCGGGCGCGACGTACCGGCCGCGTGTTGAAAACGTCTCTACTGCAATGGATCAGCTTCCGCGACGGCTTGATCACCGAGTTCCGCCCGTACTACCAGGACACTGCTGCGGTGCTGGCCACCCTGTCGCAGTGATCGGCCCGATTCAGGCGAGTGCCAGGGCGAACCAGGTGCAGGCTGCCAGCAGGAGAAGGGCGATCGCCCAGACCGTGCGGGTTGTGTACGTATGGCGCATGCCGACCTCTTTCAGACGAAGTTGAAGCGCTCGGTGTGCACGTGGTCGGCGGGGACGTCGAGGGCGGCGAAGGCATCCTCGACGGCGGTGACCATCGGCGCGGGTCCGCAGACGAAGTACTGCTGACGCTGGTACCGCGGTGGTAGATGCCGCTGCAGCAGCGCGCGATCGATGAATCCGTGCTCGCCCGACCAGCCAGGATCCGGATTCTCGACGACTGTCACCACGGTCAGATCCAATCGTGTTGCCAACGAGGCGATCTCGCCGCCGAAGGTCTGCTCTGCCAGCGTCCGGACCGCGTAGACCAGCAGAAACGGTCGGCGGTCACCGCGGTCGGCCATGGTGCGCAGGATCGAAGCCATCGGGGTGATGCCGACGCCGCCCGCGACGAGGACGAAGCCGGGGCCTTCATGCCGATCGGGGGTGAATACACCGTGCGGTCCATCGAGGTAGGCACGGGTACCGGGCGCGATGTCACCGACCGAAGAGGTGAAATCGCCGAGAGACTTGATCGTCATCTCGACGCGGTCCGAGTCCTCCGCGCTGGAGGAGAACGAGAACGGGTGCGCGGTGACAGCGAATGGGGAGCGCCCGACGCTCAACCAACCGAACTGACCGGGTGCGAAGCGAATTCCTTTGTGCCCCAGTGGGGCCAACGTCAAGGTGTGAGCATAGCCGCGCTCGGGGACGACCCGCTCGATGAACCACGGCCTGCGCATCCGCCGGATGGGTGCGACGACCCGCACCCAGACCAACAAGCCGACCAGCGCGACCGTCATCGCCACCCACAGCACCTGCTTCCAGCCGGAGTCCAGGTAGTGGCCGACCAACAGCATGTGTGCCAGCGCCAATCCGACCACGACCACCGACAGCGCGCCGTGCATCAGTTGCCACACCTCGTAGCGAATCCGCAACCGCCGCCGCCACACCGACGTCGCGACCACGATCAGCAGCAGCACCGTGGCCGCGATGGCACATCGAGCCCGCCACGGCGCCTGGGCCAGATTGAACAGCGCCACGATGTCGACGCCGCCGACCTGCAAGAGAATCGGATGCGCCAGGATGAACGCCAGCGCCACATAGGACACCTGGCGATGGAACTGCACCAGCGCGTCCTCACCGAAAGGCGCCGCTACCGCCTTGAACCGGGCGACCAACGCGAATTGCGCACCCAGCATCGACATGCCGACGAACCCAAGCGCGACGGCGAACT